>OY970373.1:0-4650000 GCA_963718645.1 uncultured Acidobacteriota bacterium | reverse complement strand
TCGGCGGAGGAGAATCCGCTTCCTATCGACACGCTGACACGAGTCAATCTGGATTCGGAGAAGGCTGCTGACACTCAGCAGGTTCTGTTCAATCTGGCGAGCGAGACCGGCAGGCGAGCCGCGCTCAACGGGAACGACCTCCGCACGGATCTCACCGGGATCGCCGGCGACCTGCGCAGCTACTACTCGCTGGGTTATACGCCTGAGCGCTCCGGCGATGGCCGGGTGCATTCGATCGAGGTCAAGGTCAGGACGAAGGGGCTTCGCGTCCGCAACCGGACGACCTATACCGATCGCCCTCGCGAGGAGGTCCTGGCGGCCAGGGTGCAGACGGCGCTTCTCCATGGGATCGTCGACAACCCTCTTCAAGCGGGCCTCGCTCTCGTCTCCTCGCAGCCTGCCGGACGAGGGGTGCACTTGGTAACCCTGCGGCTGCAACTGCCGGTGAAACAGCTTGTCCTCGTGGCGCAGGGGAACGCCTGGACCGGGCAACTCACTCTCTGGGTCGGCGCCCGGGACGCCGCGGGAGGGAACGCACCGGTCCGAAGCGTCCGCGTGCCGATTCGTACCCCTGCCGCCGCAGGAAAGGAGCAACTCGCACGTATTTTCGCCTACGATCTCCGGATGCGGATGGCGGAGCGTAGCGAGCAGACGGTTGCGGTAGGGATCCAGGACGACCTGGGGCACACGACGTCGTTCATCACCGGGACCTTCCGAGTGGATCGCAAGGGCGCGGCGGCCGTCTCACCCTCGCCGGGCGAGTAATGAAGGGGATCTGCCGCCGTCTCCTCGCCGTTCTGCTCGTGGGCGCCGCGCTCTCCGGTTGCCGGCGGGAACCGCCACCGGGAGCCGCCAAGGGCGGGCGTCGTTCGCCGTTGATCGTGATCGGTATCGATGGTGGCGAGTGGAAGGTGATCCACCGCCTCTGGGCTGAGGGGAAGCTCCCGAATCTCAAGCGGATCGCGGATCGCGGAGTCGCGACGACGCTGCACACCGCCTACAACTCCTCGCCGGTCATCTGGACGACGATCGCGACCGGTGTGAGCCCGGAGGTTCACGGCATCACGGACTTCGTGGTGCCGACGCCGCGCGGCGATGTGCCTGTTTCCTCCGCCGTCCGCAAGGTACCCGCCCTCTGGAACATGCTGACGAGCGCCGGCCGGCGTGTGGCCGTGCTCGGCTGGTGGGCCTCCTGGCCGGCCGAGAAGATCAACGGGGTCGTGGTGAGCGACCGCGCCTTGCTGAATCTCGACGCCCGCGTTTCGCCGGACTCCTACCTGCCGCGCTTTCAGCAGGATCTCCGGCAGGCGGACGCCGATCCGGGGCTGTTCGAGAACGACGAGGCCCAGCGGCGGGACCGGCTGATGGCCCGCTCCGCTCTCCATCTGGTGCGGGATTCTTACGATCTCATCCTCCTGTACTTCCGCAGCACCGACATCGTCAGCCACAACGAATGGAAGTATTTCGAGCCGGACGGCTTCGATCCGATCGATCCTCGGGAGCTCGCCGAGCACCGGGACCAGGTGCCGCGCGTCTATGAGGCGGTCGACCGGGAAATCGGGCGAATCCTTGCCGCCGCGCCCAGGGAAGCCAATGTTTTCGTCCTGTCCGATCACGGTTTTCACTCGGCCCACAGAGAGGACGTCAAGGCGCTCGTGGACATGGACGCGCTGCTCGAGCGTCTCGGCTATCTTACGCGGCGAGGGGGGGCGATCGACTTCTCGCGCACCCGGATCTATACCTACGGTTCCCCGAGCTTCGCTCGCGCGAAGATGCTCCGTTTCGCTCTCGCCGGCCGCGAAGCCGGAGGCCGGGTTCGGCCGGAGGAGCGCGAATCGCTGCGCCGCCGCCTGGAGGCCGACCTCGCGAACGTCACCAACGATCGGGGAGAGCCGATCCTTTTCGTGCGCGATCCCCACCTGAAGCGGGGAGAGGACGGCGATCTGGTGGCGATCGTCCGCCTGCCGCTGGTGACTCCGGTCGTGCGCGTGCAGGGGAAACCCTTTCCGCCGGCGCTGCGGAGCCTCGGCCGGATCTCCGGCACCCACACGGCGAACACCCACGGCATCTTCCTCGCCATGGGGCCCGATATCGACCCCAAGGCGGATCTGAGCGACATCCATGTCCGCGACATCGCGCCCACGATCCTCTTTGCTTTGGGGCTGCCGGTGGGAACGGACTTCGCAGGTCAGGCTCGCACAGGGCTCTTCAGCGAGGAGTTTCGGCGCGCACATCCTTTGCGCACGATCAAGACGTGGGGGACACGCCGGGAGGCGGAGGGTGCCCGCACCTCCAAGGAGGACGAGCACCTTCTCAATGAGCTGCGCTCGCTGGGGTATATCGGCTAGTCGGTCCAGATCTGCTTCCACCAGGGATCGTCCTTCATCACTCCTCTGGCGCTGGCCTTGAGGTTCATCCTGCTGCGGATTTTGTTGACGTCCCAGCCGGTGAGAGAAGCGAGCGTCTCGGCCTGCCGCTCATATCGTTTCGGCAACTCGCGACGGTAGGTCTGCGCCGCCTCGCAACGGCCGCCGCCCGTCCAGGGGTGGCGCAGGATGAAGCGCCCTTGGAAGTTTTCACGGTCGGCGGTCTCCTGGAACACGAGGTCTTCGGGGAAGTGCTGCGAGTCGTAGCGCAGGTGGAGACGGGTCAGGAAAGCGTTCTGTCCCCCGGCCCTTCCGGAGTCCCCGGGAGCGCTCCAGAAGGCGCCGAGCTGCCTGAGCTCGGCGGCGGTGAGTGGATCGGCCGCGCAGGGATCGCACCAACCCATGTCCCAGGCGTACTCGAGAAACAGCGTCCGCATGTCCTGCTTTCTGACCTGCTGGTTGAACATCGCCTTGTAGAACGAGCCGAACTGGTCTTTGACGAAGAGCGGCACCTCACCGTCCGAGGGGAGGCGGACGGTACGGTAGTTGGTGGTTTCGACCCGCCCCTTGCGAGTGAGGGCGTAGACGAACAGCTCCTGCGGACCGGCGGCGTTGACCATGCCGAGGCGGATCGGGAGCATGAACTTGGGGCTCTCGTAGGCCACCTGGATCGGCCGCAGATAGGTGAAGCCGAGCTTCGACTGCTGGTCCAGGTTCACCTTGGCGACGAAGAACTTCATTCCCTGCTTGAGGTAGCTGCCGAGCACCCGCGAGGCTCCTGGAGGAATCCGGTAGCCGCTTTCGACCAGCCACGTCTCCAGTCCCTGGCTCTCCTTGGCCGAGAGGATGAGGATGTCGTATTCCCCCACCGTGTACTGCGCCTCGATCCTGACCCCCAGGCTCTTGGCGCGGGCGGCGCCACCTGCGTAGCCCAAAGCCTTGAGATCCTCCCGTCGAGGAGCCTCCATCGCTTCCGGATACACGGGCTGACAGGGATCTTCGTCGAAGTACTCCACCAGGCGTGGGGACGAGTAGGCGTCGAGGTGATCGAGCAGGGCCTTCTCGGCGACGTGGATCTGCTCTTTCTGCAGGAAGGTCGGGACGGGAATGACGATGGCGAACTCCTTCGGATCGCCCTTGAAGTCGTTCGCCATGGTGAGGACGGTGCGGTCGCCGTCGCGCGCCAGTACTACCTGCGAGGCCTGGTTGAACAGGCGGGTGTCCGCTTTGGCGACGTAGAAGCCGCAGAAGCCGAGGGCGGTGCGGGCGGCCGCCGTCAGGGCGGCGATCGTGAGGACGGCGATGAGGAGGCGTTTCATACGAATCTCCTTTCTTCGAGGAGAGAGGGGCCGGGGAGCGGAGCCGGATCCTGCTCCCGGCGCCAGACATATCTTTCGCTGGGGAGCAGCCTGTCGATCAGCGGGACCGTGGGGGCCAGGCAGAAGAGCGCGAGCAGAAGGCCGTTAGGCCGATAAAGGACGAAGTGGACAGCACCGGCGCCGAGGGCGACCAGCAGCGCGAAGAGGACGCGGCCGGCCCGGGAGTCGGGGGTCGTCCGCGGGTCGGAGATCATGAAGAAAGCGAAGATCAGAAACGCGCCGCTGCCGAGTTGATGAAAGGGGATCGCCATCGGCTGGCCGAGCCAGAGGGCCCGGCCGAAGAGGACCGCCAGGTAGAAAGCGAGAAAGGCGTAGGTGACGTCGCTGCGCGCCGCGCGGTTGATCACCAATCCACCCAGACAGGCGAGGAGGAAGGCGAAGAACGCTCGATTGCCCCATTGCCCCGGCGAGACCCAGACCCCGCCGGTCGCGAGCATCGTCGCCACGATTCCGAAATTGGTGGGATTGAAGATGTGCTTGCCACGGACCCGGAGCACGAATTTGCTGGCGATGGTCACCCCGGCCGCGAGAACCGCCAGGGCCGTGGTGTTGGTCCTGAGCAGGAGGCAGAGCGACAGCCCCGAGATCAGGGCGCTCCGTGGATCGAAGGACGGAAGGCGCCAGAGCCGGGTGCAGATCCATTGCGTCAGGAGGGCAGCGGAGAGCAGCAGGAGAGCGCGGCTCGGGGAGATCTCCAGGTCCAGGAAAGTCACGCCATAGAGCAACAGGGACGAGAGGATGAGGATCTGGTAGAGGCGCGGGTCTCTCAGTCCGGGATGTGAAAGGCTCATCGCGATCTCCTCCTGAGCGGCATGGCTTCAGCAGCCTCTCCGTTGGACACCGCGGGCTTGGTCGGAGAAACCGCGGTTGGAAACTAGACGGTTGGACCGGCTGCTCCGTAGTAACATCGAGACGTATCGCACACTGGGTATAGAAAGGAAGTTTCGATGGGGAAAGCAGTAACCTTCTTGGGGGGAGCCCTCGCGCTCGGCCTTTCCGTTGTGGCGTGGGCAGGTCCCACGCCACAGGGCGCGGCATTCAACGTCAGCTCGTGCACCACGTGCGTCGAGCAGGTGCCGGCCGTCGCCGGCGCCGCCTCCGGCGCCTTTCTGGTCGTCTGGAAGGGTGGAGGCGCGACCGATCCGAACGGGGTCAGCGGCCGGTTCTTCACCAGCACCGGCACGCCGAGGTCGCCCGACTTCCTGGCCAACAAGGACGTGACACCCGATCAATACGACCCGGCCGTGGCTCGCGACGCGCAGGGCAACTTCATCGTTGTCTGGTCGCAGGTCGCCAACGGCAACAGCGAGATCATGGGCAGGCGCTACCTGGCGAGCGGTGCGCCGCTGGGCCCCATCTTCAAGATCAACCAGGATCCCGCGGGAACGCCGACGGTCCCGGCGGACTTCAATCCCGCGGTCGCGGTGACCAACGACGGCGGTTATATCGTCACCTGGATCAACCTGCTGCCCGCGGGCAACGGCTTCCCGGGGGGCACGCCGCAGGTACTGGCCCGAAAGATCAGCTCGGCCGGCGTGCTGCTGGGGACGCAGGTCAAGATCAGCACCGGCCTGGTCAACGGCGACCGGCCGGACGTCTGCGTGGACACCCTGGGCCGGCCGGTGGTGGTGTGGACGAGCGCGGACGGTTTCCCGCTCTTCGAGCCCAATCACAAGGGGGTGTCGCTGCGCCAGTTGACGCCCGCCGGCGCCCCCATGGGGACCGCCGAGAGCGTGGTGGCCGCGCCCCTGGCGGGCTCGGCCAAGCCGGCCGTCTCCTGCGGCACCGGCGCCACGTTCGTGGTGGTCTGGCACAGCGATCAACCGCCGGCGGCGGAGAGGACCGACATCCTGGGGCAGCGCTACAGCCGTCTGGGCCGCAAGGTCGGAGCGGCCTTCCGGATCAACACCACGACGTCGAACGAGCAGCGGAACCCGTCGATCGCGCACGATCCGAAAGGCAATTTCGTCGTCGTGTGGCAGTCCTACCTGGAGGGGACGAAGACCGGTATCCATGGCCGTCGTTTCGGCGCGACCGGCAATGCCCTCAGCCCGGAGTTCGAGGTGACATCGTCCACGACGACGATTCTCGGCAGCCCCGACGTGGCGACGATCGGCACCGCCGGGAACTTCGTCGTCGTCTGGCAGGTGGGACCGCAGACCATCCGCGGCCAGCGGTTCACTCCGTAGCGTCCCCGCCGCGGCCGCTCGTGAAGGGTTCCAGGGGTGTCCGTGCCGCGACCAGGGCGGTGACGGTCGCGGCTCCGGCGCGCTTGAGGGCCGCCGCGGCGGCGTCCAGGGTCGCCCCGGTCGTCGCCACGTCGTCGACCAGCAGGAGATGGCGGCCGCGAACCCTCTCGGGGTGAGGGACCTGGAAGGCCTTGCGGAGGTTCGCGAGGCGGTCGCTCCGTCCGAGCAGGCTCTGCGGCGGCGTGGCGCGGCCGCGGGAGAGGGCCGGCAGGTAGGGAAGGGCGAGGCGGGCCGCAAGCGGTCGCGCGATCCGCTCCGCCTGGTTGTAGCCGCGCGCGAGCCGGCGGCGCCAGTGGAGCGGCACGGGGATCACCAGGTCGTACCCCGCGAGCCGGTCCCGAAGACCTTCGGCCAGCGCGATCGCGAGATGACGTCCGAGATAGTCCAGGCGCCTGAATTTGAGCCCCTGCACCACGGCGTCGAGCGGCGGCCGGTAGCTCCAGAGCGCGAGCAGACGGTCGAAGGCCGGCGGGCTCTGCCGGCAGCCGCCGCAGCGATAGTCGGCGGGGAGGGCATGGGCGGCGAGCGGCCGGGAACAGATCGCGCAGGCCTCCCGCGGCAAGGGAGCGAGCGCCGCCCGGCACCCGCCGCAGAGGCTCAAGGGAGCTCCCGCCGCCGGCAGCGGCCGTCCGCAGCCGAGGCACGGGGAGGGAAGGAGAGCGTGGACCAGGCGGTCGAGCAGGCTCTCGCCGGAGGGTGGTGTGACACCGGGCGAGCTTGACGCGTATAAAGGATCAGGCATGGGCACGTGGCGCGTGCGTCCGCTTCTTCCGAGCCGGGACGCGACGTGAAGATATACTCTCAGGAACCGGGCGGCCACGGAGGATCGCCGGCGCCGGAATCGAGCGGACTGGCCGCGAAGGAGGGGACTTTGATCCGGAATCATCGCCTGCTCGGCAGGCTCCTGCTGGGCTTCTCGCTGCTCCTGCTCCCCGCCATCGGCGGCGCGCAGGAGCTCTACACCTACACCGTCGGCGTCCTCGGCGGGATCGGCGGTTCGTTCGACGCCGATCCGGGCGGCAGCTTCGGCAACAAGGGCTTTCAGCTCAACCTCGGCCTTGTCACCGAGCCGTACACGCACCTGGTCCTGCGCACCGGCAAGCTTGCGCTCGACCGCGACGGGGTCTTCGGCACCCTGAGCGGCGCCGACATGAAGTACGTCACGATCGGCGGCGAGTACCGCTACAGCGAAAGGTTCTACGAATCGGGGATCTTCGCCGCGCTGGGCGCCTACCAGCTCAACGGGACGCAGGCCTCGGGCCGCGACGCCCGGGATCAAACGTGGGGCGTCTCCGTGGGGTTTACCGGCGAGCTGCCGATCAAGCGCTGGCTCGGTGTCCAGGCCGAGCTCTCGGGGCACTATGTCGATTTCAAGGAGGCCCAGTTCTTCGCCATGGCCCACGCCGGCGTCGTCTTCCACTTCTAAGGGAGGCGGAGCGCGGCGGTCTTGTCGGCACCCTTGAGATGCCGGCTGAGCTCGGCGCGCAGAGCGGGGTCGTCCCAGTCCGTCATCCCGATCCATTTGCGGACGACCTGGCCGCGGATCACGAGGTAGGTTTCCGGCAGCTTGTCCGTGCCGTAACGGTTCGCGACTTTCCAGTTGGGATCGAAGAGGACCATCTCCGAGCCCGGTCCCAGGAAGGTCTGGACGCGGTCGGAGGAGTCGGCGACGGCCACCATGACCACCGTGAAATCGGGATAGCCCGAGAAGTCGTGGACCAGCCGCTTGAGCTTCGGCGTCTCCTGGACGCAGGGCGGACACCAAGTCGCCCAGAAGTGGACCAGGGTGACCGGTGCCAGGCGCGGCCCGATCGTGGCCGATCTGCCGGTCGAATCGTAGAGCAGGCCGCCCGGTTCCTGGACCGTGCTGTTCCCCCGAGGCCAGAAGAGGGCCGCGAGCGCGCAGACCGCGAGCGCTACCAGCCCCAGGCGGGCGGGAAGCCCGAGCCGCGCTCCGGAAGCGGGAGGCGGGGTGGCGGATGGTATCGCGAGATCGTCCGGGGAATTCATACAGTAGCTCCAGGGTTGGAACCTTCGGCCCGGACCGGGCTCTGAAATCCCAACCTGTCATAGAGTACCGCAAGGACTGGAAAAGATTGCACAACCTGGAAGAGAGTCAGTTCGCGCGCTCCCGGCGGGCATTTCTGGTGGGGATCATCCTGCCGGGCCAGCCCGGCTATGTCGTCGAGGAGCATCTGGACGAGCTGGCGCAGCTCGCCGAGACGGCGAATGCGGTGGTCGTCGGGCGCGCCGTGCAGGCGCGTAAGGCGCCGGACCGGGCGACGTTCATCGGCAGCGGCAAGGCGGAGGAGATCGCCGCCGCCGCCCGCGAGCTGGGAGCCGATCTGCTCCTGTTCGACGACGACCTTTCCGGCAGCCAGGTAAAGAACCTGGAGGAGGTCACCAAGCTGTCGGTGATGGACCGTAGCGGCGTGATCCTGGATATCTTCGACCTGCGGGCGCAGAGCCGCGAGGCGCGCACGCAGGTCGAGCTCGCCCGGCTCAAGTACATGCTCCCACGCCTGACCCGGCAGTGGAGCCACCTGTCGCGGCAGGGCGGCGGCGTCGGCCAGCGCGGTGGTGAAGGTGAGAAGCAGCTCGAGCAGGACCGCCGTGCCCTGCGCGTCCGCGTCCGCCGGCTCGAGGAGGATCTCGAGAAGATCGAGCGCACCCGCGGCGTCCAGAGGCACGGCCGTCACGGCGTCCCATTGGTGGCGTTGACCGGCTACACCAACGCCGGCAAATCGACCCTGTTCAACTGGCTGACGGCCGCCGGCACGCTGGCCGAGAACCGCCTCTTCGCGACGCTCGACGCCAAGCTCCGGCGCGGCGCGCTGGACGGCTCCCGGACCGCCGTGTTCGCCGACACGGTCGGCTTCATCCGCAAGCTGCCGCATCACCTGGTCTCCTCGTTCCGCAGCACCCTCGGAGAGATCACCGCGGCGGACCTGGTGCTCCACGTCGTCGACCGGAGCCACCCGCGCTGGCAGGAGCAGGCCGAGGTGGCCGAGGCGGTGATGGACGAGCTGGGGGTCGACCGCGAGCGGGTGATCAAGGTGTTCAACAAGAGCGACCTCGTCCCCGCCGACGCGCCTCGTGACGGCGAGCTCTGGATCTCGGCGGTGACCGGTGAGGGAATCCCGGAGCTCAAGTCCGTCCTGGCCCGGCGGCTCGGTTTCAGCGCCTCGCCCCAGGATTCGCTGGCGGCGGCCGCCTCTCCCGTTTGACACCCCCGCCCCCACTCAGTACAATCCGCCCTCCTGTGGGGCCGTAGCTCAGTTGGGAGAGCGCTTGAATGGCATTCAAGAGGTCGTCGGTTCGATCCCGATCGGCTCCACCAGTTTTCCTCCGTTCCTGACCCCGATCCACCGCATAGACCGCCAAGCGTTCGCGGACGCTCCGCAAGCGACTCAAACGATGTTTGGAGCGGCCAAACAATGTTTGGCGGCAGGCAACAATGTTCAAGGCCTTGGAACATTGTTCAAAGCCGCCAAACATTGTTCTCTGGGTTCAAACAATGTTTTTTCCGTCCAAACAATGTTTGCGAGCTCCAAACAATGTTTGAAGCGGCTGGAGGCTATTCGTCTGGCGGGACGATCAGCACCGACGCTTCCGAGTCGGCGAGGATCTGCAAGGTCACGTCGTACCGGACGGTGCGCTCGCGCGGGCTGCGGCGGGCGTGGCGCCCGAGGACGACGAGGTCGTAGCCCCCCTCCCGGGTCTCATCGAGGATACCCTGTACAGGAGTGCGCGCCGTCCGGATGGTGGAGTGGCTCGCAACCTCCAGGGCGCGCAGGGTGGCGAGGCCGGCATTGAGGTGGGAGCTCACCCAGGGGGCGGGAACGGCGCCGCCGGGCGGCAGCACGTGAAGCAGCGTCGCCGTCGCGGCCAGCCTCCGTGCCAGCCATCCTCCCACCCGCACGTCCGCCTTGCCCGGCTCCCCCACCGCTGTACAGATCAGGATGCGCCGGAAGGTCTCCGGTTCCCCCTGCGTCACCAGGAGGGGGGTCGCCAGGCTCTCCAGCAGGTCTACCAGAGTCTCCACGCTGCGGCCGCCGGGGAACCGGATAAGGGTGAAGTCGTAGAGGCTCTGCCGCTGCTCGGCGGTGATCTCCCTGGCCGCATCGCCGCGCCGCACCACAGGCTCGGCGTCGGGCACACCCCCTGCCACCGCCTGTTCGGTCAGCCTGGCGCGCAGCGGCTCGACGCCGTCCGCGTCGTCCGCGATCCCGAGCACGCACACCTTGGCGTTGAGCGGCCCTTCGAGGGCGCGGACGAGCCGGAACGGCGCCGGGCTCCCCTCTCCCGGCAGGTCGCAGACGAGCAGGCGGGGCTGCGGCGGCGCCAGGATGTGCCAGCCGCGCAGGCTCACCCAAACCTCCGGCCCTCCCAGGTCTACATCGGCGGGGAGGACGGCGTCGACCAGCAGCCCCTCCTCGCCGTAGACGGCGGGAGCCGCCTGGCGCGTGCCAGGGATCGGGGGCATCCGCACCCGCACCCGCCGCAGGGCACCGAGGAAGCTCCGTTCGACGATCTCCCCCTGGCCGAGCACCCGCGCTCCAGGCCCGGGAGGGCCCGCCGAGATCTCCACCTGCTCGGGCCGCACCAACACCCGCACCCGTTCGTCCTCCTCGTGCTCGACGGCCGGCGGGATGGGGAGCGCGAGCGCACCGATCCTTGCCTCGCCCTCCCGCGCCCGCCCCACCAGCACCGTGCCCGCGCCCAGGAAAGTGGCGCCGGCGAGGGTGCGCGGACGGGCGTAGAGCGCTTCCGGCTCGCCTACCTCCAGCAGCTCGCCGCGCTCCATCAGTCCGATACGGTCGGCCAGCTCGAAGGCCTCCTCCTGGTCGTGGGTGACGAGGATGGAGGTGACGCCGAGCTGCTGCTGGACCTCCCGCAGGTTGCGCCGGAGCTGAGAGCGGATCTTCACGTCGAGGGCGCCGAACGGCTCGTCGAGCAGGAGCACCGAGGGCTCGTGGACCAGGGCGCGGGCGAGCGCCACCCGCTGCTGCTGGCCGCCCGATAGCTGGTGGGCGTAGCGGCTGCCGAAGCCGCCGA
Organism: uncultured Acidobacteriota bacterium; assembly: GCA_963718645.1. Lineage (GTDB taxonomy): Bacteria > Acidobacteriota > Thermoanaerobaculia > Multivoradales > UBA5704 > DATARR01. The sequence continues at coordinate 4,638,948 of OY970373.1, read as the reverse complement.
GGCCCACGCGGTCGAGCAGCTCCTCACGCCGGCGGGCGCGCTCCGCTTGCGGCACCTTGCGGATCTTCAGCGGGAACTCGATGTTCTCGCCCACGCTCATGTGGCGGAAGATCGAGTAGTTCTGGAACACGAAGCCGATTCCCCGCTCCTGCGGAGCGAGATGGGTGACGTCCCGATCGTGCAGCCAGATCCGGCCGGAGTCGGGGGCGGTAAGGCCGGCGGCCATGCGCAGGATCGTGCTCTTGCCGCTGCCGCTGGCGCCGAGCAGCACGAACAGCTCACCGTCGCGCACCTCGAGCGAGGTGGGCTTGACCACCGGCTGGCCGCCGAAGCTCTTGGCGAGCTGCTCGAGGCGGATCGACATCAGCGCTTCCGGCTCCCGGCGCTCCCCGAGTAGCGCAGCAGGAAGAAGAAGATGACGAACGACAGCGCCGCCAGCACCGCCGCCACCGCGTTCGCCTCGGCCACGTGGCCGGCCTCGAACTGCGCGAAGATGTAGAGTGGCGCCGTCTGGGTGCGGAGCCGGAGGTTGCCGGAGACCATCACCGTCGCCCCGAACTCCCCCAGCGAGTGGGCGAAGGTGAGGAGCGTGCCGCTGAACAGGCCTCCGCGCAGCGCCGGCAGGATGATGTAGCGGAAGGTCTGCCACTTGCCCGCGCCGAGCGTGTAGGCCGCCTCCTCGTAGGTCACCTCGAGCTCGTCGAGCAGCGGTTTGACGGCTCCCAGCATGTAGGGGAACGTGACGAAGAGGTGGGCGAGGAGCACCCCCGCGGGAGTGAACATCGGCTGCAGCCCCAACGGCTCCAGGAGCTTGCCGAACAGGCCGATCGGCCCCCAGAGCAGCAGGAGGGAGGTGCCCACCACCACCGTGGGGATCGCCACCGGCAGGTTGATGGCGATGGCGAGCGGGCGCTCCCCGCGGAAGCGGTACTTCGAGAGCACGTAAGCCGCCCAGGTGCCGAGCACGGCGTTGATCGCCGCGGTGCAGAAGGCGATCAGCAGGCTGAAGCGGAGGGCGAACTGGGCGTCCTCGTTGGAGAACGCCTTCCAGAATGCGCCCAATCCCCCCTTCAGGGCGAAGACGAAGACCGCCGCGATCGGCATCAGGATCAGCGGCAGCAGGACAAGGACGAGGATGCCCACCGGGATCCGGGCGCGCGAGCGCTGACCCGGCGCGTTGCCGGTCACCTGCCCACCGCCTTCAGTACCCGGTCTTTCCAGATCCCGTCCACGATCTCCTTCTTCACCCTGTCCCAGCCGCCGAAGTCGCGGACCAGGAACGGATCGCGGATCGCGCCGAAGTGGGGGTTCGCGCCGTTCAACCGCTCGTCGACGCTGCGAAAGCCGTACCCGACGAACAGCTTCTGCGCCGGCTCGCTCCAGAGGAAGGCGACCAGGGCGTCGATCAGCGGCCGGTCGGACGGGGTGACGTTCTTGTCGAGGATGACCAGGGTGTGCTCCGAGAGGACCGTGCTCGGAGGATAGACGATCTCGCCCGGAAGCGTGCCGCGGGCGGCGTCGCCGATGACGTCCTGCTCGTAGGTGACCAGCACGTCGCCGAAGCCGTTCTCGAACTGCGTGCGGGCGGCGCGCGCCGAGGCGGCCTGGGCCACGACGTGGCGCCAGACGCCGAGCAGGGCCGCGGTGCCCGCCTCCTTCGCCCGTCCCGGCGACCGGCGGGCGGCCGAGCCGTACTCGGCGAGGAGCGCCCAATTGGCGCCGCCCGAGGTCAGCGGGTCGGGGTGGACGACCCTCACCCCCTGCCGGGCGAGGTCGGCGAAGTCGTGGATCCGCATGGGATTGCCCTTCCGCACCACCAGCACGAACGGCGTCCGGTTGACCACGCCCCCATGGGGGAGCCGCCGCCAGGAGCCGTCGCGGACGGTGCCGGCCTTGGCCAGCCGCTCGGCGTCGAGCTCGAGGGAGAGGAGGGCGACCTGGGCCGGCACCCCCATGATGAGCTGGTTGGTGACCGTGCCGGAGCCGGCGAAGGAGGTGACGAACTCGATCCGCTCGCCGGTGCGCTCACGCCAGCGGCGGGCGAACTCGGGGAGCACGGCGCGGTTCATCGCCTCGCCGAGGATGCTGAAGCCGTAGAAGACCACCGTGCGCGGGCGCGCCGGCCGGCCGGGGACCGGCAGCCAGGGCCAGAGCGCATAGAGGAGCAGGGCGGCGCCGGCCGCCAGAAGGAGCCCCGCGCGCAGCCGGGAACCGAGCTCTGAGTCGCGCTCCATGGCGGCTGAAGACTATCCTGCCGCGCCTTTCCTTGAAACGCCCTGCCCCTTTGGCTACACTCCCTGGCGGGGATCGATCCAGCAGCGGGGTATGTCGCAGTCGGGGCCGCACGGTAAGGGCTAAGAAGCGGCGACCTCGGTGTCTCCCCCAATTGCGCTAAAATTCGGGGATTCTTCCGGGAGAGCGCCGTGCAGCCAAGGAAAGTGCTCGTCGTCGACGACTCGAAGTTGATGCACAAGATGTATGAGGTGATGTTGCGTCAGTACCCGCTGGTCTACGCTCTCGACGGCCGTCAGGCGCTCGAGCGTCTGCGGGAGCACCCCGACGTCGACCTCGTGCTGCTCGACATCAACATGCCCAACATGAATGGACTGGAGTTTCTGGCCCAGCTCCGTTCGGACGGCGCGCGCCCGGACGTCACGGTGGTGGTCATCAGCACCGAGGGGCGCGAGGAGGACACCGCCCGCGGCATCGAGGCCGGCGCCGACGCCTACATCAAGAAGCCGTTTCACAGCGAAGAGATCCTCGACGTCATCGCACGCCTGGAAGCGAAGGGTTCCGCCGCTTGAGCGACCGGGGCGCCACGGGAACGCCCAAGTCGCGGCTGGAGGCTCCCGCCGTGGGGCTCGATTTGGTCAGCGAGCTGCGCTCGACCCTCGAGCGCGCCGGCGAGCTGGTGCGCGTCGTCGAGTCGAACCTCCGCGGCGCGTCGGAGGGGAGCGAGGGCGCCAGCTCGGACGAGCGCATCGGCGAGCTGGAGCACCGGCTCGCCACCGCCGAGTCGGACGTCAAGGAGCTCGCCTCGCGGCTGGTCGACTCCGAGCACCAGGGCGGCCGGCTGATGAACCTCTACGTCGCCACCTATCAGCTCCACGCGACGCTCGATCCGGCCGAGGTGCAGGCGACGATCGCCGAGATCGCCATCAACCTGCTCGGCGCCGACCAGTTCGTGCTCCTGCTCCGCCGCGACGAGGGGGAAGGATACGAGATCGCCCTGCTGGAGGGGATGTACGACGCCGTGCTCCCCCTCTACGACGGCGACAACTACAAGGGCGGCGATCCGATGGTGGACACGACGCTCCGGGACGGCGTGCTCCGGCTGGGGCCGACGCCTGAGTCCGCAGCGCTCGCGGCGGTGCCGCTGCGGGTCCAGAACGACATCGTCGGCGCCCTCGTCGTGCTGAAGCTGCTCGATCACAAGCCGATCCTGCGGTCCGAGGACCGCGACCTGCTCGACCTGCTCTCCGCCCACGCCGCGTCGGCGATGTTCGCCGCGCGGCTGTTCGCCACCAAGGATCGCAAGCTCCGTACGCTGGAGAGCCTGGTCAAGCTGGCTCGCGGCGAGTAGGGGGCGGCACCGAATACTCCGAGGACCGGACGCAGGCCGTCTCTGAAACCGCGCCCGAACCGCACAGAATGGGAATCTCCGGAAGCCTCAAAGACGTCTCCGTCGCCGACGTGATGCAGTTCATTCACCTCGGCCGGCGGACCGGCACCCTGCTGCTGTCGCGCGGCGGCGAGCGGTCGATGATCGGCTTCCACGGCGGCCGCCTGGTCTCCGCGCAGGCGCCGCGCACCCCGAAGCTCGGTAACCTGCTGGTTTCTTCGGGGATGATCGATCGCGGCATCCTCGACGCCGCCATCCGCTCCCAGAACGAGGAGCTCGAGCGCCGCTCGCTCGGCCAGATCCTGGTCACCTCGGGCTCGATCGACGCCGAGGGGCTGCGGCGGATGATCGCCGAGCAGATCGAGCAGGCGGTCTCCGAGGTGATGGTCTGGGATACCGGCACCTTCGAGTTCGCCATCGACGACCTGCGGCCGATCGACGACATCGCCCTCTACCCCAGCGACGTTCTGCCGGACGCCGACATCAACACCCAGATGGTGCTGCTGGAAGCGGCGCGGATCTTCGACGAGCGCAACCGCGACAACGCCCACGCCGCCACCCACGGCGGTGGCGCCGAGGCGCGGCACGGCACGGCGGAGGGGAGCTACGAGGCCGGGGACTCGACCCACCCGGCGCTGCTCGACGAGCCCACCCTGACGGCGCTCGCCGTGGCCGTGCCGGACGATCTCGACCTCCGCGAGGCCGTCCCCACGCACGCCGCCGAGCGGCTCCGCCTGCAGATCGTCTCCCTGGACGAGCCGTTCGCCGAGCAGCTCGCCGACGCCCTGCACCACGAGGTGGCGGGGACGGAGCTGGTTCCGCTCGACCAGGCCGGCGTCGCCGAGCCGGGCGAGCCGCCGCCGATCGTGCTGCTCGACCTGCGTCGCGGCGGCGTCACCCTGGAGGAGGCCACCGCGCTCCGGCGCTCGCGGTCGCGCGCCTCGTTCGTCGCGCTGGTCGAGCCGGGGACGCCGTACGCGCGGGTCTATGAGACGGGCATGCTGGCGGCCCTGCCGGCGGACGTCGAGGCGGTGGTCGCCTGCGTCGAGAACGTCATCGAGAGCCGGCGCGACCTGGTGCGCGGCGCGCCGCGTCCCGATACCAAGTCGGGAGTCGCCCGTCTGCGCCGGGTTTTCGGCGACCTCCGCTCGGGGCTGATCTCGGCGACGGTGGCGCTGAACCTCATGCACATCATCTCGGAGTCGGTCGAGCGCGCCGTGCTCTTCCTGGTCAAGCGCGACCACCTGGTGGCGCTGGGCGCCTTCGGCACCGATCCCAAGGGGCGGCCGCTCGCCGAGGTGACGCGCGGCCTCAAGGTCCCCCTCAACCTCGGCAGCACGCTCGCGCACAGCCTCGACACCGGCGAGGTGCAGAGCATCTCCTTCGTGGGCGCCGAGCTCCCCGAGCCCTTCCGCTCGATGGTCGGCCCCCCTCGCAACGGCCAGGTGGTGATCTTCCCCGTGCTCGGCGCGCAGCGGGTGATCTCCGTGATCTACACCGACAACGGCGACAGCGAGAAACCGATCGAGGACATCGACATCCTGGAGCTGGCGACGGCCCAGGTGGGCATGGCCTTCGAGAACGAGCTGCTGCGCCGCCAGATCTCGCAGGGCAAGTAAGAACGTCAGGGCTGGGCGGTGTAGCCGGCGGGGGGCTCGTACGACCCGGCGGGGGCGTCCTTCGTCTCGACCGAGACGAGCTCGTCGCGGGTCTTGAAGCGGTTGGTTCCCATCGTCACGTTCACCTCCTGCAGCACCGGGAAGCCCTCGATCCCTTCGAGCTTGCGGGCCCAGTCGGCGGACCCCGGCTGCAGCGCGGCGATGCTGACGGCGAGACGGCCGAGCGCCGGATAGGCGGCGATCTCCTTGCTCGCCCAGAGGGTGGTGTCGAGGTGCACGCCCGCCGGGTTCGAGATGTCCACCCGGTACTTGCTGGCGTTCCAGCCGCCGATCTTCCTGGTCTCGCCCGTCGGCGTCACCTGCGCCCTGACCTGCGACGCCTCCGGCGCCGGAATCTTCGCGGGATCGATGGGGAGGGCGAGCTCGCTGTAGGTTTTGTCCCCGTGGTTGATCACGTAGAGCTTGCCGCGGTCGAGCCGGAGGATGTAGGAGGTGTCCCCCTCGTCGCGCCGGACCTTGTCCCCCTTGCTATCGACCCAGATCCGCACCGGCCCTGACTGCGGCTGATCGAGCTTGAGCCCTTCCACGGAGCTGCGCACGGTCAGCAGGGTGTCGGCGGTCACCGGGACCGCGGTGAGCAGGAGCAGGAGGGCGAGAGCGGAGCGTTTGGGCATGAGGGGCGTAGCTTAGCGGTCGCCTTCCGGCTTGACAAGGCGGACGTAGAGGAGCTTCTCGACCTCGGCGACGACCTCGCCCTTCGAGTCCACGACCTCTGCCCGGAAGGTGGGCTCGACCTTCCCCCGCGCGTCCGCGGCGGCGCGGATCTCCTCGATCTGGACGACCGGGATGTGAAAGGTCGCGCGGACGGTTCCCCGGCCCGGGCGGCGGAAGCGGATGGTGGCAGCCTTGTCCCACACGACGTACCCCTTCCCCAGCGCCTCCACCAGGATGAGCATGAAGAAGGGGTCGCACATCGAGTAGAGCGAGCCTCCGAACTGGGTGCCCACGTAGTTGCGGTTCCACCAGTGGAGCTTCATCCGCACGTCGATCGTGCGCAGGTCCGCCGAGGCCTTGACGCGGATTCCCGCGCCCAGGAAGGGGGGATAGAAGCTCAGCATGCGGATCATCCAGCTCCGGGAGGCCATCGCCGCTGATCTTATCCCTCGGCGCGGTCGATCTCGGCGAGGTAGGCCTCTTCGAGGTTCGGCTCGACGGGATCGCCCGCGGGCTCCTCGTCCGGCCGGGCGATCGCCCGCACCTGGATCCCTTCGAGCACGCGCACCCGCGAGGTGACGCGGTAGCGGCGGCCGAAGTCGAGCAGGTCGACGTCGGCGACCAGGGCGCCGAACACCCGGCCGCGCGCGCGCGCCTCGAGCTCCTCGGGCGTGCCGTCGAAGCGCAGCTTCCCCCGGTGCAGCAGGAGGATGCGCGAGGCGGCGGCCTCGACGTCGCTCGCGATGTGGGTCGAGAAGACGACGACGCGCTCGGCCGCCTGCTCGAGGAGGATCTGGCGGAAGCGGCTGCGCGACTCGACGTCGAGGCCGGTCGTCGGCTCGTCGACGATCAGGATCGGCGGCGCCGCCAGCAGGGCGCGGGCGATCCCCACCCGCTGGCGCATGCCGCCCGAATAGTCGCGCACCTTGCGGCCGGCGTGCTCGCTGAGGCCCACCGCCGCGAGCAGGCGCTCGATCTCGGCCCGCCTTTTCCGGGGATCGATCATGCCGCGCTCCAGAGCCCAGTGGTCGAGGAACTGCTCGGCGGTGAAACCGGGGTAGGCGTTGAACTCCTGGGGGAGGAAGCCGATCCGGCGGCGGTACTCGGCGAGGTTGTCCGGAGTGATCGCGACCCCCCTGTAGAGCACCTTGCCGCGCGTGGGCTCCAGCAGGCCGGTGAGCACGCGCAGCAGGGTGGTCTTGCCGGCGCCGTTCGGTCCCAGCAGCCCCACGATGCCGGGGGTGAGGGTGAAGCTGACGCCGGAGAGGGCCCTGAAGGAGGGGGCGAACGGCCGGCCGCCATAGACCTTGACCAGGCTGCGCACCTCCAGCGTGGGCTCGACTTCCGCGCTCCAGACCGGCGGCCGGCGACGCTGCCGGTCGCGTTCAGGATCGCGCTCGCGCCACCGCTGACCGGCGAGCAGCAGGGCCGGTACGAGGACGACGGAGGCCACGAGAGCGGCTCCTCCGGCCACCGCCGCCGCCCGTAGCGGGACGGCCCAGGCCGCGGTGCCCGGCTCGGCGCCGAAGGTCGCCGCCGCGAGCCCCAGGACCAGCGCCGGCGCCACGCCGAGCAGCCAGGGGGACTGGCGGAGGAGCGTCCCGTAGAGGCGGCCGCCGGGAGCCGCGGGGGAAGCGGCTGCCGCCGCGGCCGAGGGGAGCGCGAGCGCGAGGGCCGCGGCGAGAGCGAAGAGGGTGAGCTCGTCGATCCGCGGCTGGCGCGTCGCCACCAGGGGGAGGGCGGCCACCAGACCCAGCGCCAGCGGCGCGAGCGCGGAGAGGCCGCGCGCCAGCGATCCCAGCCGGCAGGCGGCGAGGGCGAAGAGGAGCAGGGGGACGGCGAGGCCGAGCCCGATCAGCCGCCACCGGTCGCCGTTCCAGATCTCGGATTTCAGCGAGGGGAGCTCGAGGTCGCACGCCGCCGGCAAAACGAGCTGACGGAGGCTGCGGTCGATGTCCTTCCGCTTCTGTTTGCGCACGTCCTCCCTGGAGAGGAGGATGTTGATCTCGACCGGCACCACGAAGCGTCCGGACTGCCGGGCGACGCGGGGATGCACGGCCTCTTCCGACAGGGATAGCGCGGTGGAGGGGCTGACGGCGCGGTCTCCCATCGCGAGCGGCCGCGAGAGGAGGTCCGCCAGTTGGGGGACGGCTTGGTCGGGGTCCTCGGGCGCGCCGGCGGGGACGACGGTCAGCGAGCGTTCCGCGCCTCCCGGCAGGAGTGCCGCCAGCTTGAGGGCGGGAGGCGGCAGGCTCTCGCGCCGGAGCCGGCCGGCGATCGCCGCCGCCTCGCCCGGCGGCGTGCCAGGGCGCGGATGGAGGACGAGATGGATCGTCGGATCGTCCCACCCGGTGATCCAGTGCTGGCGCACCTTCAGGCTCCCCAGACGCTCGATCAGACGATCGTAGCCGGCGCGCACGGCGGCGAGGTCGGCCCCGCGGAGGATCATGCGATAGGTGCTCGCCTCCTCGTCGGTCCGCGGGCGGTCCTCGAGGTCGTCGAGGAAGCTCCCGCCGCTCCCGGCCGAGGAGCGGAGCCCGGAGGAGATCTCCAGGGCGCCGAGGCCGGCGGCGTCGTACTGGAGGCGGGTGGCGAGGAGCCTCCTCCCTTCCCGCGAATTTCCGGCGGGCCGCAGCTCGGCCGTGGCCTGGGCCGTGCCGGGCACCGCGTAGATCCAGAACCTCTCGACCTCCGCCGCCTTTCCCAGGACCTCTTCCAGCTTGGCCGACCGGCGGACGGTTTCCGCGAGCGTGGTCCCCTGGGGGAGCCGGAGGATGGCGGTCAGCCTCCCCTGGTCCGGCCGCAGGTCGCCCGGCTGGGGAAGGAGGATGCCGCCGAAGAGGGTGAGCGAGAGATAGGCGCCGGTGGCGGCGACGAGGACGACGGTGCCGGGATCGCGCAGGGCAGATTTCAAGGGCCGCTTCCAGGTCGGGGCGACCCGCGGCCGCCCAAGGGGGAGCAACGCGATCGCGGCCACCCCCGACACCGCCGTCAGCAGGAGCGCGAGCGCGGGCTCGAAAAGCCGCGGCCCCAGCTCGGCGCTGCCGAGGGAGACAGCCAGCGGCAGCACCGCCGCGGCGGCGAGGGCGGTCCAGCTCCAGACTCCGATGCCCTGCCGGCGGATCAGGCGGAACGCGGCGAGAGGGAGGAGCGAGACGGCGGCAACGGCGAGAGCCACCAGGGTGGTGACGTTGAGGCGGACCCCGGCCAGCAGGAAGGCGTTGGCGGCGGCGGCCACGGTGGCCGGCACGGCGAGGCCGAGCGAGAGGGCGCCCCAGCGGCCGGCGAGCCTCGCGCCGGCCGCCGCCGCCAACGCCGCGGCGAGCAGGCCGGCGAGAGCCAGGCGGAGCACCAGGGCGCGCAGGGGCGCCGCCTCGTTCAGGCCCACCTCGCCGCGCGCGCCGCCGGGGAGATGGGCGAGCCGCCGGCGCAGGGCGCGGTCGAGGGCGAGCGGCGCGGCGTCGTGCGTCCGCCAGACGTAGAGGGCGCGGGCGGGCTGGCCGCGGAAGCGTAGCTCGGCCTTCGCGGGCTGGTTGCGGGCCTGGATCGAGGCGATCGAGCCGAGCGGCACGGTGCCGCCCATCCCCGGAATCGGCAGGCTGGCGAGGTCCCCTGCGGAGACCGCGACGACCGGCCGGAGGTGATCCCCCAGTCGGCTCCGGCCGAGGGAGGGCACGCGGAGCGAGCGCCGAGCCTCGGCGAGCACCGTGCCGGCAGTGTTCCAGGGGTCGACCGTGCTCGCCGCCAGCTCGATCCGCACTTCCTCGTCGCGAGCCCCGAAGGTCTCGACCTCCCGGACGCCCGGCAGCGCGCGGATCGCCTCGGCGGCGGCGCGGACTCCCGCGTCGTCCCGCGCGCCGGAGAGCCAGACGAGGGCGTGGAAGTCCCCCTGTTGGTCGGTGGCGGGATCGACCCAGAGGCTGGACCCCTCGGGGAGCCGGGCGCGCAGGCGGGCCAGCTCCGAGTCGAGCCGCGCCGCCTTGCGCTCGGGGTCGGTCCCCGGCGCGAAGCGCACCGTCAGGGTCCCGCCGTCGGTCCGCACCTCGCCGGCCATTCCGCGCACCCGGCCGAGCGACCGGACGGCGCTCTCGATCGGCTCGATCCAATCGCGGCCCACCTCGCCAGGTTCGCTCTCCTCGGCGAGCTTCAGCCCCACCGTCAGCTCCGGGAAGCTCTGCCGGGGGAGATAGTCGAGCGGCAGCCGGGCCAGGGCGAAGCCCCCCAGCACCAGCAGGGCCAGGGTGAGGATCAGGCGGGCGACGGGGCGGCTGTTCATCGCGAGTGATGGGTCCAGCGATAGAGGACGGGGACGAGGAGCAGCGAGGCGAACGTCGAGAGGCTCATGCCGCCGATCACCGCCAGCGCCAGGGAGCGCCGCAGCTCGACGCCGTCGCCCCCCAGGAGGGCCAGGGGGAGCATGCCGGCGGCGGTCGCCAGCGTGGTCATCAGGATCGGCCGGTAGCGCTCCGCCCCGGCCAGGCGGACCGCCCGGTCGAGCCCCTCGCCGGCGCGCCGGTGGTCCTCGATCCGGTGAACCAGCACGATGGCGTTGTTGACCACGATGCCGGCGAGGAGGATGAGGCCGAGGAAGGAGAAGACGTTGAGCGTCTGGCCAGCGAGCGCCAGCAGGCCGAGCGCGCCGCCGAGCGCCACCGGCACCGTGGTCATTACCACCAGCGGCGTGCGCAGCGATTCGTAGAGGGCGGCGACGGTGAGGAAGACGAGGAGGAGCGAAAGGGAGAGGGCGAGCCGGAGCTGGCCGAAGGCCCGCCCCAATTCCAGCGCCTGCCCGCCCGGCACCACCTGCTCGTCCGCCGCCCGCGCGAGGCCGCGCAGCAGGTCCTTGGGATCCTGGTTGCGGAGGCTGCCGTCGAAGGCGAGGCGCACGGCGGGCTGGCCGTCCTCGCGTTCGAGCGCGGCCGGGCGGATCCCGGGGGTCAGACGGGCCAGGGCGCCGAGGGGAACGGCGCCCGGACCGTCCGCCTTACCCGCGGCGGGAACGACCGGCAGGAGGGCCGGGTCCGCGTCCTCGGTGGGGCGGACCACGATGCCGGGCTCGACGCCGTCGATGCGGACGCGGCCGGTGGTCTGATCCGCCAGCGCCTCGCGCACCTGCTCCTCCAGGCGGTCGCGGTCGGCGCCGAGGGCGGCGAGGCGGGGGACGTCCCAGGCGAGCAGGAGGGCGGTGCGGTCCTGGTCACGGCGGAGGTGAGATTCGCGCAGCCCCGCCGCGCCGCGCAGCCGCGCCTCCACCCGCCGGGCGAGGTCGGCGGCCCGCTCCGGCGTGGCGGCCGAGGCCACCACCTCCAGCCGCCGGCCGGTGCGCTCGATCGACTGCAGGAAGGCGCTCGGGCGGGGTTCCACCCAGACTTCGACGTCCGGCAGGGCGAGGGCGGCCCGCAGCCGGCCCCGCGCCCGCGCCGCGCTCGCCGGATCGGCGAAGCGGAGCGTGATCCGCCCCGTCTCCTCGGCGTCGCCGCGGGCGGCCTGCTCGGGCGATTGCCAGGCGAAGCGCTCGGCCGGGACGCCGCGCAGGGCCCCGGCGGTCCGCGCCTCGACCTCGGCGCCCACCCGCCGGGCTGCGTCGGGCGCGAGGTCGGGGTCCAGCCGGTAGCGCACCACCAGCTCCCGCGCCGCCGCGGCCGGCACCAGCTCGCGGGGGAGGACGGCCAGGGCGAGCAGCGCCACGGCCGTGGCCGCCGCGGCGGCCAGCACCGGCAGCGCCGGCCGGGCCAGGCCGCCGTCGAGCAGCCGCAGGTAGGCGGCGCGGCCGGGAGTCCAGCCGCCGGCGCCGCCGGTCCGCCGGCTGCGGGCGAGCACCGGGGTGACGGTCAGCGAGAAGAGGAGCGAGGCGGCGAGCGAGGCCACGATGGCGAACGCCTGCGCGCCGAAGAAGGCGCGGGCGAGCCCCTGGAGGTAGACGAGCGGCAGGAAGACCACGGCGGTGGTGAGGAAACCCGCCACCACCGGCAGGGCGATCTGCCGCGTGCCGGCGATCTCGGGCTCGGCCTCGCCGCGGGCGCGGGCGGTCTCGATCGCCTCCAGCACCACGATCGAGCTGTCCACCAGCATGCCGGCGGCGAGGGCGAGGCCGGCGAGCGAGACCACGTCGAGCGGCACGCCGCAGAGGTGGAAGGCGGAGAAGGTGGCGAGCATCGAGGCGGGCACCGCCACCGCCAGCGCCAGCGTCGGACGCCAGCGGCCGAGCAGGAGCCGCAGCACGGCGATGCCGAGGGCGAGGCCGATCAGCGCCGCCAGCCCCAGCTCCCGCAGCGCCCCCACCACCTCCCGGCTGCGGTCCGCCACCACTTGCACGCGCACCCCCGAGGCGCCCCGCCGCCCCAGCTCGGCGGTCCGCTCGCGCACCCGGGCGGCGAGGGCGACCGCGTTGGCCTCGGGGGCGCGGTAGACGCGCACCAGGGTCCCCTCCCGGCCGTCCAGGCGGAAGGAGCTGCCGTCCCGCACCTCCTCGAGCGCCACCCCCGCCACGTCGCCCAGCACGCTCTCTCCCCGGGGACCCTGGAGGCGGAGGGCGCGCAGGGCGTCGAGCGAGAGGGCGTCCTCCCGCACCAGCAGGGGGCGCACCGCCGCGCCCGCCCGCGCCCGGCCGGCGGCCACCCCGGCGCCCACCGGCTTCAGGCGGGCCACCAGGTCCGCGGGGGTGAGCCCGCGGGCGGCGAGGGCGGCGGCGCGCGGGCGGACGACCGGATGGAGCGGCGCGAGCCCCAGGGTCTCCACCTTCCCCGCCCCCTCCAGCCGGGCGAGCTCGGGCACCAGCACCTCGCGGGTGAAGGCGGTGCGCACCCCCGGCTCGCCGCCGAAGACGCCGACCTCGACGATCGGCTCGGCGTCGCCCGCCACCAGCTCGACGGCGAGCGCCACCCCCGGCGACTCCAGCCCGGCGAGGCGGCGCTCGGCCTCGATCCGCAGCCGGTCGGGGTCGGTCTGCCACTCGCTCTCCACCCGTACCCGGGCGAAGCCGTCGCCGGTGGAGCTGCGCACGGCGGTCACGCCGGGGATGGCGGCGAGCCGCTGCTCCAGCGGCCGGGTGATCCCCTCCAGCAGCTCCTCGCGGGCGCGGTCCGGGGCCGTGGCGGTGATCGTCAGCCCCGGCCGCTCCAGCGCGGGGAGCAGCGACACCGGCAGCCGGAGCAGGGAGAAGGCTCCGAGCACCACGACCGTCAGCGCTCCCAGCAGGGTGGAGACCGGCCGCTCGATGGCGCGGCGGATCACGGGTTCCTGTCCTTGGCGGTGGGCTCCGCGACCGCCTCCACCCGGACGCCGTCGGCGAGCAGGGCGGCGCCGTTGACCACCACCTTGTCCCCCGCCGCGAGGCCGGAGAGCACCTCGATCCGCCCCTCGCCGCGGGCGCCGGTGGTCACCGCCCGCCGTCGCGCCGTCCCCCCCTCGACCACGAAGAGGGCGCTCCCCCCCTCGGAGACGACCAGCGCCTCCTCGGGCACGGTGACCGCGTCGGGGCGCGGATCGAGCTCGACGTGGACCTCCACCCCCTCGCCCGGCGCCGGCAGGCCGCTCCCGGCGGTCACCTCGGCAACCACGGGCGCGGTGCCGCCGGCGTCGAGCATGGGGGAGATCTCGCGGATCACTCCGCGCCCCGCCGCTCCCGGGGTGCCGGGAAGGACGAAGCGCACCCCGAGGCCGGTATGGAGCCGCCCCCGGTCCCCAGCCGCCGCCCGCGCCTCGACCCGCGGCGGCCCGCCGGCCGCGACGCGGGCGAGCACGGCGCCCGGCTGCGCCTCGCCGTCGGGTGGGAGCTGGCGCTCGACGAGCAGCCACCCCGTCACCGGCGAGCGCAGCTCCAGGGTTCCCTGCCGCTGCCGCGCCGCGTCCAGGCGCTGGGCCGCGAGGTCGGCCTCCGCCTTGTAGGTGGCGAGCTGCGCCGCCGGGACGATCCCGAGGTCGAACGCCTTCTGATAGCGCGCCAGGTCCGAGCTGGCCGCCGCCAGGTGGAGCCTGGCCTCGGCGACGCCCGACTCGGTGTCGGTGTTGACCAGCCGGGCGAGCACCTCGCCGGCCCGCACCTGCACGCCGGAGGAGAGCCCGTTGCGGAAGCGCTCGGGATAGCGCAGCCGCCCTGCCGACGGCACCACCACCTCGGCCTCCTTGGCCGGGCGCACCACGCCGAGCAGCACGAGGGTCGGCTGGAACGGCGCGCGCACGGCCTTCTCGATCTTCACCGGCAGGGGCGGCGGATCCTCGGGGATCTCCGCCTCCGGACGGCAGGCGGCGAGGGCGAGGAGGGCGAGGAGAGCGAGAGGTGCGGGGGCGAGCTTCATACATCCTCCATCACGAAAGCATCCGCTCCGGCCGGCGCAGGCGCCGGCGGGCGTAGAGGTAGAAAAGGGCCGCTCCGGCGGCGAGGACGGCCAAGCTGCGCAGCCAGGGGAGCGCTTCCTCGCCACCGGGCAGGAAGCGTCCGTAACGGGCATAGAAGCGCGGCGGAATGGGGCTGATGAAAAACCAGGGGCTCATCAGGGCCACGGTGGCCGCCGAGGCGAGCCAGACCGCCCCGGAGGTGCGCAGGCGGACCGCCCAGAAGAGCGACACCGCGCCCAGGAAGAGGCTGACGACCACGACCTGCAGGAGCGGCGGAAGGAGCGGAAACCCGCAGCCGCCGACAAGCCAGCCGAGCAGCATCACCAGGAACCCCTGGGCGGCGATGACGGCGCAGACGGCCCCGGCCCGGCGCACGAAGTAGGCCTCGGCGGCCGGCGAGGAGAGCGCGAGGTCGAGGCAGCCGGCGCGGCGCTCCAGGTCCACCAGCCCGGCGAGGGCGGGGAGGGCCAGGAGCAGCGAGGGGAGGAGGAACGCGTAGCGGAAGATGCTCCCCGCGTCCCCCTCCGACTCCAGGAGCATCGAGTAGAGCAGATAGAGGAGGACCAGGGCATCGATCACCGCGAAGAGCGCGAGCCGCCGGCCGAGCAGAAGGCTCAGGGAGAGGTAGCCCGAGCGCAGGCTCCGCCGTAAAGATTGGAGGAGGCGGCTCATTTCCCCCCCTGGAAGAAGACCCGGTCGCCGGGCGCGCCGTTGGGCACCAGACGGTGGCACTCCTTGTCGGGATCGAGCAGCACGGCCTGCGGCCGGCGGGTGGTGTGGAGATCGAAGGCGCCGTCCTTGCCGCCGTCGGCCCGCGCCAGGATGGAAATCGGCCCGAGATCGGTGGTCAGCACGATCTTGCAGAGCGCCTCGCCATCGCCGCGGTTGTGCATCCGACCGGTGGCGTGCCAGCCGTCGGCCTCCTGGCGGAACTCGACCCCTTCGAGCACCGGTACCGCCAGGCTCCCCTTCACGAAGTTGTCGTCGAGGAAGCGCGGCAGGTCCGGGCCGCCGTGGCGGGCGAGGGCGGCGAGGAGGTCCCGGCGGGTCATGGGATGGCGGTCGTCCGCATGGGAGAGCAGCTCCTCGACGGCCTGGTGCAACGCCTCCTCCCCCATCCGGTGGCGCAGGCCCGCCAGCAGAGCCGGGAAGCGGTTGTGCCAGTAGAGCGGCGCGGAGAAGGTGGTCGGCGGCGGGACGCTGACCATGCCACCCTGCCCGGGCCTGAGCCCCTCCACCGCGGCGCCCCCCTCGGGTCCGAGGCCGAGCCGCTGGAGCGCGAGGTTGCGGAAGAGCAGGCGGAAGAGGATGGCATCGTCCGCCACCGGCGGCCGGCGGCGCGCGAGCTGGGAGGCCACCATCTCGGCCAGGAAGGCGTCCGGCTTCAGCAGGTCGTTCCGCTGGATCAGGTCCCCCTCGCTGAGCAGCACCAGGTTCCCCTGCACGGCGAAGGGGAGCTGGGAGGCGCCGCGCCAGCGAGTGCTCAGGGCGACGCCGATCGGATCGCGGTCGAAGAGCCGGTCGCCCGACCATTCGAGGACCGCGATCCGCAGCCCGCCATTCAGGCCGGGCCACGCCTCCTCGAGCGTGCGCGCGCTGCCGTCGAGGAATCCCAGGTGCAGCGTCCCGGCCTGGACGTGGGCCGGGTAGACGGCCACCGTCGTGCCGCTCGCCGCGGTGAACAGCGTCACGTAGCGGCCGCCCACCACGGCGAGATCGCCCAGCGGTAGCTGGCAGCCCCCCGCGAGGCGCCCCGTCCGCGAGGTGTCGCCGCAGGAGTCGGCCAGCAGCGCTCCGGCGGGACCGGTGAGCGAGAGCGCGACGTTCGCCTGCGGAGTGAAGGATTCCGCCGGCACGTTCTGCTCCTCGTCCAGCTCCCAGCTTTGATAGCGAGGGATCGGGGAGAGATCCGAGGCGAGCAGCCGGATGCGGCGCGGCGAGAGGGCCGGCGTCAGGAAGCTGCTCGACAGGTCGATGAGGTCGCGGTCGAAACGGTGGGTCAGGTGGCGGCCGAAGCGGACGTGGAAGCTGAAGTCCTCGAAGATCTGCGGATCGATCCGGGCCTCGGCGGGTGCGCCCGCTATCTGGAAGCGGATCTCCCGCCGGCCGCCGGGAGGGATCGGCGGCGCGACCTCCACCGCCAGGCGGTCCCAGGACCGCGAGAGCCTCAGCGTCCCTTCGCCGGCGCGCGCCTCGGCGATCGCGAGCTGCGGATTCAGCTCGAACGCGAGATGGCCGAGCGGCGCGGACCCCACGTTGCGCATCTCCGCCGTCACCGCCAGGCTCACCCGCCGGTCCGGGCCGAGCGCCCCCTCCACCCGCCAGCGGCCCGGTATGAGCTCGGACGGCGTCGGCGCGAGCGTCCGCAAGCTCTCGGCGGCGAACCGTTCCCGGCCTAGCGCCTCGAAGTGGTTCACCCGGCCGATCAGCAGGGCCGAAGCGCCGGCCGCGAGCAACAACAGGGCGCCGATTGCCAGGAGATCGGTGCGCACGGGAACGGGATCTGGCGTATAGCGCTCCCGCAGCCGCGCGAGGACGACGAGGAAAGTCCGTAGCGGATGGTCGCGGCGGATCCTCCAGGGGCGCACGTCCGGCCGCGTCCGCCGCAGGTAGCGCACGGCGAGGGCGAGCAGGACGGCGGCCTGGGCCACCGGCACCGCCGCCCGGGCCAGGAGCGGACCTGCGACCGCCCGCAGGTCGTAGGGACTCTCGCTCACCGCGACCGGGAAAGGGAGCTCCAGGTTGTTGTCGTGCTGGCCGCCGGTCGCCATGCGGTTGGCCGCCCAGGTCAGGTGAGTCGTATCGAGCCAGGCGAGGGGATCGCTCAGGCGGATGCCGAAGCGGCCGAGCAGCGCGTTGACCAGGACCGGCAGGAAGGGGATCACAAAGCCGGCGAGCAGGAAGGCGTTGAGCGCGCCACCCGCGATCGTCCCCATCGCCAGGGCCTCGGCCGAGGAGACCATGGCGATGAGCGCGACGTGCAGCGCCCAGGGGCCGAGGAAGGGTCCGGCGGCGACCGCGCCGGTGCCCACCGCCGCCAGCCCCGCCGCCACGGCGAGGGGCAGGGCGGTCAGCGGCAGCAGCAGCGCCTGGAGGGCGAGCCAGCGGCGCAGCAGGTAGCCGGCGTTCGACATCCCCAACAGCGCGACCGTCGACCAGGCCCCCTCGTCCTGCTCGCGGGTGATGGCGTCGAGCGAGATCAGGAAGGCCACGACGGCGGCCAGGAGGGGGAGGATTTCCAGCGTCTCCGCAGCATAGGTGGCGGGGCCGACCGCCATCGGCATTTGCGCCCGGCGCAGCCAGATCAACGTCGCGGGCGTCGATCCCGCCGCCACGTAGAGCACGGCGAGCACGCGGAAGCGGAGCGACCGCCACTGCGTGCGCAGCTCGTGCGCGGTGAAGGCGGCGAGGAGCCTCACGCGTCCTCCTCCGACTCAGGACTGGGAGCGACCCCTGCCAGGGCCAGGAACGCCGAATACGACTCCTCCAGCGTCGGCCGCCGGGGCGTGGCGCCGGGCAGCGGGGCCTCGCTGTAGACCACCCGCTCGATCCCCCCCTGGCGATCGGCCCGGCGGGTCACCTCGACGGCGCCGGCCGGCAGGGGCTCGTCCGCCGGCACCTGCCAGAGCCGTCCGGCGGCCCGCCTCAGCAGCTCGGTCGGGGCGCCGTCGAAGAGCAGCCGGCCGCCCGCGATCACCCCCAGCCGCGGGCAGGTCGCCTCGACGTCCTCCACGATGTGGGTCGAGAGCAGCACGGTGGTGCTGGCGGCGACGTCGGTGATCAGGTTGCGGAAGCGGATCCGCTCCTCCGGGTCGAGGCCGGCGGTGGGCTCGTCGACCACCACCAGCCGCGGCGAGTGGAGGATGGCCTGCGCGATCCCCAGCCGCCGCTGCATCCCCCCCGAGTAGTCGCCGGCCGGACGGTCCGCCGCGCGCTCCAGGCTGACCGCCTCCAGCAGCTCGGACACCTTGCGGCGGAGCGCGGCGCGCCCGAGCGGCACCTCGCGCAGCCGGGCGCAGTGGAGCAGGTACTCGCGCCCGGTGAGATGGCCGATCGGATGGAAGTCCTGGGGGAGGAAGCCGATCCGCCGCCGGATCTCCGCCCGCGCCCGCGCCGACGCCGCGTCCAGCCCGTCGTAGACCCGCCGCCCGCCGCTGGGCTCCAGCCCCAGCACCAGGATCGACAGCAGCGTCGTCTTCCCCGCGCCGTTGTGCCCGAGCAGGCCGAACATCCCCGCGTCCAGCCGCAGCGAGACGCCTTTCAGCGCCTCCAGGCCATCCGCGTAGGTCTTCGTGATCCCCTCCAGCTCGATCATCGGCTCTCCCTGAAACATCCTCCGAGGCGAAGCTCACGCCTTGGCGGCCACGGGCCGCCAGCCCCTGAAGTCCTGACGGATCTTCTGTGGCCTAGTGTACTACATCAGCCAAACAGTGTACGAGTGAGCGGGGGAGAATGTTTAGGGAGCGGGGGGTCAGAGGGCGTGGACCCAGGCTCGGATCGTCCTTTTGATTTTGTCCCAGGACGTCTTCCCGATCATCCGAGGCATCCGCTCGCTTTCGGCATCGTCGAAATAGGCCAGGGCATAGAGGACGTGTCCGATGTCCGTCACGCCGAATTTCTCGCCGTACCAGGACAGCATTTCCGGGAGCGTCTGGCCGGTCTCGCCGAGCGCGTAAAGATCGACGAAGTCTTTCCTGGACCCACGTTGCGTGATCGCCGAAAGCTTCATGGATGCGAGATCCCGGAGCCCGGCGAGCCGGCAGCCATACTCGGGCCAAAGGACGAGCGGGTCGAGCATGGGGTAATGGAATTCGAGGAAGCTGACCCGAACACCATACAGGGAGCCGTAGAGCGTGCCGCGTGCGACCTGACCCGATTGAAAAGGGATTTCTTCGTCCCGGAGCTCTCCAGCCAGTCGCAGCGGATCGGCAATCCGTCCTTCGAGAAACCAGTCGAAGTCCACGGAGCGGCGGTGGCCGAGCTGCAGCGCGATGGCCGTGCCCCCCGCAAGGTAGAAGTCGCGGTTTTCCGCTGCAGGACCGAGCAGGCGTAACGCCTTCCGCTGACGCTGGGTCAAGATCTCGTCGTGGAGGATCATGATCGGGCTCGGCGGTCCCAGACCTGTCGGCCCTCGCCCTGAAGCCACAGGTTGACCCGGCGCGCGGGAATGCCGAGCTTGAGCTGCCAGAAACGGAGTTGCTGCGGCGAGAGCCCACGCCCTTCGTGCCGCTCGATCCAGTTCCGGATCGCCTCGTCGCCGGCCCGGGCGCGAACCCATTGAACGGTCTCCCAGGGGCCCGATGCCAGCACGCGGCCGATGATCTGATCGCGGTCGCGGTCCCACCGGAGGGAATCGGACGCCGTGTCCCAGAAAAGGGCTTTGACGGGTGTCGGGAGGGGGTCCGCCGATGTGTCTGAGCGTGCCATGAGCCGCTTCATTTTATGCCTTCCACCGCAGGAAATCCCCACCCCCAGGGTTTCAGATCCAGAATGGAGAGCACGTCACCCGCAAAGGAGCCCCCCATGAAGCCCACCCTTCCCGCCATCCTGATCGCCGCCTCCGCCGCCCTCTGCGCGGCCTGGGCCGGCGTGGCCCATAGCGAGCCCGGGGCACAGACGCCGCCGCTCGCCGTTCACATGCCCTGGAAGGCGGCGGGGCTCACCGAGCGCCAGGCGGCGGCCCACCTGCTGAACCGCTTCGCCTTCGGCCCCCGCCCCGGCGAGGTGGACACCGTGGTCAAGATGGGGCTCGACCGCTGGATGGACCGCCAGCTCGCCGCCAACCTCCCCGACGCCAAGTCGCTGGAGGATCTGCGCGAGCTCCCCGCCCTCGGCATGACCACGGCGCAGATCTACAAGACCTATCCGCCGGCTGGAATGATCCTCCTCCAGGCGAAGCAGGCCGGGATCATCCCGGACGACATCAAGAAGGGCGATCTCAAGAATAAGGAGAACGATCCGCAGCGCGAGGAGCTCAAGGCCAAGGTGAAGGCCTTCGCCGCCGAGCAGGGATACCGGCCGGAGAAGGAGCTGATCGGCCAGCTCATGACCCAGAAGCTGGTGCGCGCCGTCGAGTCCGAGAACCAGCTCGAAGAGGTGATGACCGACTTCTGGTACAACCACTTCAACGTCTCGACGACCGACAACAAGGTCAAGCCCTTCCTGCTCTCCTACGAGCGCGACGCCATCCGCCCCAACGCCCTGGGGAGCTTCCGTGGCCTCCTCGAAGCCACCGCCAAGAGCCCTGCGATGCTGGTCTACCTCGACAACGCGCAGTCCACCGCGGCGGCCAACGAGCCGACCACGATGCAGGACGAGATGGACCGCACGCCGCGCCAGCGGGCCCGCTTCGGCGGCCGCGGCGCCGCCGTGCCGGGCGACCCCGATCCCACCATGTCCCGCTTCAGCGGCCGGGGGATGCTCGCGGCGCGCCAGAACCGGCTCGCCCGCTCCCCGCTGGCCCCGAAGCGCAAGCAGCAGCAGGGGGTCAACGAGAACTACGCCCGCGAGCTGATGGAGCTCCACACCCTCGGCGTCGACGGCGGCTACACCCAGAAGGACGTCGTCGAGGTCGCCCGCGCCTTCACCGGCTGGACGATCCTGCCGGCGCAGCCGAAGGTGCGCGAGGCCGCCGAGACGCGGCTCGCCCGCGCCCAGCGGGCCGGGGGGCTCGGCTTCATCCAGGAGGGGGACTTCCTCTTCCGCGCCGACCAGCACGACGCCGCCCCCAAGTCCATCCTCGGCGCCAGCCTGCCTGCCGGCCGCGGCATCGAGGACGGCGAGGCCGTGCTCGACCTGCTCGCCGCCAACCGCGCCACCGCCCGCCACATCGCGACCAAGCTCGCGGTGCGCTTCGTCTCGGATCACCCGCCGCAGGCGCTGGTCGACCGGCTGACCGACGTCTACCTGAGGACCGGCGGCGACGTCCGCCGGATGGTGGCCGCCATCGCCGAGTCGCCCGAGTTCTGGCGCCGCGACGCCGTCGGCGCCAAGATCAAGTCCCCCTTCGAGCTCGCCGCCTCGGCCCTGCGGATCACTGGCGGCGACGTCATCGATCCCGGCGAGCTGTTCAAGTGGATCAACCGGATGGGGCAGCCGCTCTACGCCTACCAGGCGCCGACCGGCTACCCCGACCGCGCCGAGGCGTGGGTGAACACCGGCTCGCTGCTCAGCCGGATGAACTTCGGCCTCCAGCTCGCCGCCAACCGGGTGAAGGGGGTGAGCGTCGACCTCGCCGCGCTCGACGGCGGCCGCGAGCCCGCCTCCCGCGAGGACGCCCTGCGGGTCTACGCCGCGCTGCTGATGCCCGGCCGCGACCTCGATTCCGCCGTCAAGCTCCTGCAGCCCATGGTGGCCGATCCCAACCTGGCCAAACGGGTGGACCAGGCCGCCCCCAAGGATGCTGGCAAGGCCGCCGCCAAGGGCGATCCCGCCGAGGATCTCCTCGACGGCCGGCCGGAGAAGCCGATGCAGGGCCCGCGCGCCGTCAACGTCCGCGGCCTCCTGGGCGACGAGCCCAAGCAGCCGGTCGACCGCCGTCCCCCTTCGCCCCTCGAACAGGTGGTCGGGGTGATCCTGGGGTCGCCCGAGTTCCAGCGGCGCTGAAAAGGATCAGGAGACGTTCGTGGCCTGCGACCTCACCCTCGGTCCCTCTCCTGAAGGAGAGGGAGGGCCCAACGGGGGCCGCATCGCAGTCGTCCCCCTTCTCCTTCAGGAGAAGGGGATAGGGGATGAGGTCGCAGGCCGCCACCGCCCTGAAAACGAGATTCACTGAAGATAGGAATCACACCATGATCAACCGCAGACTCTTCCTGAAGACCGGGGGCATCGCCCTCTTCTCCCTGGGCGTGGGCGCCGGCCCGGGGTTCCTGACCCGGGCGGCGATGGCCGCGCAGGGCACCGGCTCGACCTCGTCGCGCCGGCGCAAGATCCTGGTCACCATCTTCCAGCGCGGCGCCATGGACGGCCTCGCCGCCGTGCCGCCGATCGACGATTCGCTGAAGTCCCTCCGCCCCCGCCTCGCCCTCTCCGCCGCCCGCGCCGACGGCGACCGGGCGCTGCTCGACCTCGGCACCGGTTTCGGCCTCCATCCGGCGCTCGAGCCGCTGCTGCCGCTCTGGAAGGAGAAGCGGCTCGGCATCGTCCACGCCGTCGGCTCGCCCGACCCGACGCGCTCGCACTTCGACGCCCAGGACTTCATGGAGACCGGCACTCCCGGCCGCAAGGGGACGCCGAGCGGCTGGCTCAACCGCGCCGTCGGCCTCTCCGGCCACGAGGGCTCCCCCTTCCGGGCGGTGGCGATGACCGCTTCGCTCCCCCGCTCGCTCTACGGCGACGAGCCGGCCCTGGCGGTCACCAACCTCGCCGACTTCAAGGTCCAGCTCCCCGGCGCCGACCGCACCGCCGCCGCCGCCGGCCAGGGCTTCGAGGCGCTCTACCAGCAGACCTCCCAGGGGCTGCTGCGCGACACCGGCGGCGAGACCTTCCGGGCGGTCCACATGCTCTCGGCGGCCGAGATCCAGAAGTACAAGCCGGCCGAAGGGGCGGACTATCCGAAGTCGCCGCTCGGCAACGCCCTGCGGCAGATCGCCCTGCTGATCAAGTCCGACGTAGGGCTGGAGATCGCCTTCGCCGAATCCGGCGGCTGGGACACCCACGTCCAGCAGGCCGCCACCTTCAACCGCCAGGCCCGCGACCTCGCCGAATCGATCCAGGCCTTCTGGACCGACCTCGGCTCCTACCAGGACCAGGTCCTGCTCACCACCATGACCGAGTTCGGCCGCACAGTCCGCGAGAACGGCTCCGGCGGCACCGACCACGGCCACGGCTCCTGCCTCTTCGTGCTGGGCAATTCGATGGACGGCGGCAAGGTCCACGGCACCTTCCCCGGTCTCGACAGCGGCGCCCTCTACGAGGGGCGCGACCTGCCGGTGACCACCGACTTCCGCGCCGTCTTCTGCGAGCTGGCCGGCAAGCACCTGGGGATCAAGGACGACGCCAAGCTCTTCCCCGGCTGGACCGGCCGGCGGCTGCCGCTGCTGAAGGCGTAGGAAAGCGGTAACAGGGACGAACACGGTCGTTTCACGGACCGGCACGGACAACAGAGCCCCTATCGGCTGTCCGTGTTTGTCCGTGTGGGTCCCTGTTCGTTTGTGCCGTCCGTGCCGCTGCCCCCTACCTCCTGCGCCCGCACGATGAAGCGCTTGGGGGCGGAGCCCAGGTAGTAGAAGGGGTAGCAGGTCACCAGGGTGAGCTCCGACGTGCCCTCCTGCCGGAGGACCTGGGTCTCCTCGGGCTGCACGATCTCGGTCCATTCCACCCGGTAGTGGAAGGTGCCTTCCAGGGTCTGCAGCCGGATGATGTCATTTTTACGAATATCCTTGAGGCCGCGGAAAAAACTGTCCCGGTGGGCGGCGAGGCCGACGTTGCCGACCCCCGGCAGCGAGGTCTCCGGGATGTGGCCGACGCCGCGCCGCAACGTCGTATCGTCCGAACCCTCCAGCACTACCGCCGAGACGCCGACCCGCGGGATCTCGATGCGCCCCACCAGCGATCCCTCCTCCAGCGGCGGCCTGGGCGGCTGGGCCGTGGCGGACCGCGGCGTGAACGTCCCCAGTGCGTCGGTCTCGGCTGCGGCCGGCTGCCCGGTGGGTGCCGGATCGGCAGGCGCGGCGCTCAATGCGTCGTCGAGGGCCTGGTTGTCGCGGTGCTGGACCCAGGCGGTGTCGAGCCACACATAGCCCCAATACCCCAGGCAGAGGATGGCGACCACCCAGAGGGCGCGCTCGATCCAGCGCAGGCGGGTCCGCAGAGGGGTTGGGGCCGGGGAGGGGGCGGGGATGGTCGTGCCGTCGTCCATGGTGCCGTCCGTGGGATCGATCAAAACGGGCCGTAAAACAAAATCACCTGGCGCCGTAGCGCCAGGTGATGTGAGCCGGTCCGGAGGACCGCGTCCTGCTTAGGCATTCCGCTTCGAGTAGAAGCGCAGGGCGAAAGCGGCGAACAGCGCCAGGAGGCCGGCCATCATCACCGTCGGCAGGTCGCTGGCCGTCTTCGGCAGCGTGCTGGAGGTGGTGGTGGAGGTCGTGTTGCTGCCTGTGTAGGCGCCGGTGGTGCCGGTGCTGGTCGTGTCGTTGTTCATCGTGCCGGTCGAGTTGTCGGTGGCCGGCGGGGTGGTGGTCGTGGTGGTCGAATCCGTGCTGTTCATCGTACCGGTGGTCGTGCCGGTCGTGTCAGGAGCCGCGACCGGCTCCTGCATCGGCTGCGTGGTGCCGGTGGTCTGGGGCGCCTGATTGTGGTTCGAGCCCGGATTCTGCAGGTTGTTGTTGGTCTGGCCCGGCTTGGTCTCCTGGGACGCGCCCGGGGCCGTGGTGTTCAGGGTGCTCTGCGCGAAAGCGGCGGGGGCCATCAGGATGGCCAGAACCGCGGTCGTCAAGGTTAGACGCTTCATATCGAGCTCCTCTCCGAATGATAGTTTTCGTTTGGAGGCTACCCGATGGGGCACCTCCCCCTTAACTCGTTGCGGCTTCCGGGGGGACCTCGGCGCTTTCGAAACTTGTCAGCGCGCTGTGCCGAAGTCCCTCGCCACCCACCGCTCCTTCACGCCCAGATTCAATTGCAATGGCGGTGCCAGGTTGGCCCTCATCACCCCGACCCTCTTCTCCCGTCCCCCGACCCCCTCCCTCACCGGGAGAAGAGGGGGGCCCTTCGACGAACTTATCCTTAAGTCCTTGCGTTGTTTTTCTCCCCTCTCTCCCGGTGAGGGAGGGCGGGAGGGGTCGGGAGAGAGGGGACGGGGGAGTGAGGGTTCGAAGGGCAGGTCGTACCGCCGGGCACGGGCGCCCTGGAGAAGCCGCGTGCCCGGGAGGGCTGTGGTTGTTCCTTCTACGCCTGCGTGAGCTTCTTGTACCGGATCCGGTGCGGCTGATCGGCGTCGGCGCCCAGGCGGCGCTTCTTGTCGGCTTCGTAGGCCTCATAGTTCCCTTCGAACCAGACCACCTCGGACTCCCCCTCGAAGGCGAGGATGTGGGTGGCGATGCGGTCGAGGAACCAGCGGTCGTGGGTGATGATCACCGCGCAGCCGGCGAAGGAGAGGAGCGCCTCCTCCAGGGCCCGCAGGGTGTCGACGTCGAGATCGTTGGTCGGCTCGTCGAGCAGCAGGAGGTTGCCGCCGGCCTTCAGGGTGCGGGCGAGGTGGACGCGGTTGCGCTCGCCGCCGGAGAGGTCCTTGACCCGCTTCTGCTGATCCGACCCCTTGAAGTTGAACGCCGCCGCGTAGGAGCGGGCCGGGACCTCCCGGCTGCCGAGCACCACCACGTCGCGGCCGTCCGAGATCGACTCCCAGACCAGTTGCTCGCCGTCCAGGCTGTCGCGGCTCTGGTCGACATAGGCGATCTTCACCGTCTCGCCGACGCGGATGGTGCCGGCGTCCGGCGTCTCCTGCCCCACGATCATCCGGAACAGCGTCGTCTTGCCGGCGCCGTTGGGGCCGATCACGCCCACCAGGCCGGCGGGCGGCAGGGAGAAATCGAGCTTCTCGATCAGCAGGTTGTCGCCGTACCCCTTGCGCAGCCCCTTGGCCTCCACCACCAGGTCGCCGAGGCGGGGGCCGGAGGGGATGTGGATCTCGTTGGGATCGCTCCGCTTGTCGTACTCGCGGTCCTCGGCGAGCAGCTTCTCGTAGGCGGTCAGACGGGCCTTCCCCTTGGCCTGGCGGGCGCGCGGGCTCATCCGCACCCATTCGAGCTCGCGCTGCAGCGTGCGCTGGCGCGACGACTCGGTCTTCTCCTCCAGGGCCAGCCGCTCCTGCTTCTGCTCCAGCCAGGAGGTGTAGTTCCCCTTCCAGGGAATGCCCTGGCCGCGGTCGAGCTCGAGGATCCAGCCGGCCACGTTGTCGAGGAAGTAGCGGTCGTGGGTGACGGCCACCACCGTGCCGGGGTAGTCGGCGAGGAAATGCTCCAGCCAGGCGACGGACTCGGCGTCGAGGTGGTTGGTGGGCTCGTCGAGCAGCAGCAGGTCCGGGCGCTGAAGGAGCAGGCGGCAGAGGGCCACCCGGCGGCGCTCGCCTCCCGAGAGCTTGTTCACGTCGGCGTCGGCCGGCGGCAGCCGCAGGGCGTCCATGGCGATCTCCAGCGTGCGGTCGAGCTCCCAGGCGTTGGCGGCCTCGATGGCGTCCTGCACGCGCCCCTGCTCGGCCATCAGCTTGTCCATCTCGTCGTCGGACATCGAGTCGCCGAACTTGGCGTTGATCTCGTCGAACCGGGTCAGCAGGGCGCGCGTCTCCGCCACCCCCTCCTCGACGTTGCCGAGGACGTCCTTGGAAGCGTCGAGCCGCGGCTCCTGGGAGAGATAGCCGACCTTGGCCCCCTTGGCGGCCCAGGCCTCGCCGACGAACTCCTTGATCTCGCCGGCCATGATCTTCAGCAGCGTGCTCTTGCCGGCGCCGTTGAGGCCCAGGACGCCGATCTTGGCGCCGGGAAAGAACGACAGCCAGATATCCTTCAGCACCTCGCGGTTGGGCGGATAGACCTTCCGCAGGTCCTTCATCACGTAGATATATTGTTCAGCCATGGCGACTCCCTGAAGCTCCGAATCCTGGATTGGGGTATAAAACGACAGACCGCTGACGGGGGGATTGTAACTCAGCGGAGCGCCCGGCAGAGGGAGGCCGGCGCCCGGTCCCCGTTTTTTACTCGCGTGAGGCGGTTGCGCCCACGCGTGGGCGCTGAGCGCCCTCGCTTGGGGCGGTCGGCCCCTGGCGAGGGGCGGCTGGCCCTTCGCGACGGGCGGTTCGCCCTTCGCTTGGGGCGCTCGCGCCCTCGCGAGTTTTCGTAAGCCCCTCGCGAGGGGCCTTCGGCCCTTCAGTAAGGGCTGTCGTCCCTTCGCGTGGGGCGCTCGCCCCCTGGCGAGGGGGGAACCGCCCTTCGCGAGGGCGCAACCGGCCCACGCGAAGGGGGAACCGCCGGACGCGTCCGTGGAGCCGCCGGACCCGAGGGCGCTTTGCCCCCTGGTGAGGGCGCGAACGCCGGATTCGATGGTCCTTTGGGCGGACGCGTGGGCGCGAACGCCGGACGCGTGGGCGCCCGGCGCCCAGGCGTGGGCGGAAGGCGGGAAGGAGGGTCGGTCCTAGATCGTGATGTTATACGTGACGGTATCGCCGGCCCGGAGCGTCAGGTGGCGCTGCTCCAGAGGAATGGTTTTGCCCCCCGCCGAGTCGGCGAAGTCCACTTCGCCCACGATGTCGTACGTCAGGCTTGCTCGGTTCTGCCGAACGACCACGATGGACACCGTATGAGCTCCGCGCGGGGTGCCTGAGAGCGTTGCGGCCAACTGGCAGGCACCCGCGGGATTGCACGACGAATGGAAGATCTCGTGGCCGTCGAAGAGGAGGCTGCCTTCCTGCGCGCCTCCGTCAAGGGATACCAGAGCGACATCTACCACCGTTATGCTCGGCTGAGACGCTGGTTCCGTGGGACCTTTTCCTCCTCCGCCGCCGCCGCAGGCAAGAAGAGCAATGCAGGGGGCGAGCAGTGCAAGACAATGGAAGCGCTTCATGGCGATACCCTCCGTTCATGGGTTCAAGTCGCGGGGGAAACCGCTGGCCGCCACCGATTTCCGTACCTTCGCGGACTTCTACCGGTAGACGCGAGATCGATCTCCGAAGGGGAGCAGACGCCGGAGAGAGTGAGCCCGCCGGCCCCGGACCTCAAGATTCGAAAAGGAAAAAGAAGGTTGAGCTTGTATCCTCGTCCCCCGCCCCGCAGACGATCCGTCTCGCCCTGAAAGGGCGAAATTTGAATAGCCTGGCGCTTCAGCGCCAGGTAACGGTCCCCACATCCCTCATTCGCCCCGAAGGGGCGATGCTTTTCGGCGCCGGATTCATCTGGAAGGTTGGGTTCCGCCCGGCCCCTTCAGGGCGGATGGGGATTTGCGGGGCGGTCAACCTGGCGCTGAAGCGCCAGGCTATTCAAATTCCGCCCCTTAGGGGCGGGGTGGCGGTGTGGCGGATGAAGGGCGCGTCCACGGACGGCTTGGCCACGACTGCTGAAACGTCGATATAGAATTGCCGTCTGATGGATCAGAAAGGAGCCTCCGTGAACAACCTGCTTCGAGTTCTCGCGCTGTCCGCCGTCCTTACCCTGGCGGCTCTGTCGACGTCTGTGGCCGCCTCGTTTGGTACCTGCCGTACGTTCTGCTATGGCTCCAGCGGGCTCCCCACCTCGGTGACCTGGGGCGCCACCGAAGCGGAGTGCTGCGACGGCACGACGAACCCTTGCCCTCCGGGAACCACGCCGCGCCCGATCTCCTGGAACAGCATGCGCTGCGCGGTCTGAGCGCGCCCGCCAGGACGTAGATGCGCGGCGGCCTGGTCAATCAGCTCGGCCGCTTCGCCGCCTTGACCGCAGCCCTGCCCAACTCCTCCGGAGAGGCATGGAACGCTGCGTCCATGGCCTCCCTGGCTCCAGGCTTCTGGAGACGCTCGAGGAGATCGTCGAAGCTGGTGACAAGAGTGCTGACGGTCTTTTCCAGTGGTTCCATATCATCGCAGAATAGCAGGTCGCCACTTGGTGGACGCCAATGCCCCGCGGAAGATCCATCTCGCCCTGAAAGGGCGAAATTTGAATAGCCTGGCGCTTCAGCGCCAGGTGACGGTCCCTACATCCCTCATTCGCCCCGAAGGGGCGATGCTTTTCGGCGCCGGATTCATCTGGAAGGTTGGGTTCCGCCCCTTCAGGGCGGATGGGGATTTGCGGGGCGGTCAACCTGGCGCTGAAGCGCCAGGCTATTCAAATTCAGCCCCTTCGGGGCGGGGTGGTTGCGGATGGAGCGGCCTGCCCTCCGGCGGAGACGTCCCGCCGTCCCCGTGGCCTGCCGGCGGTGTCGTGGACGGGCTGGGAGCGTCTCTACACCCTTCGCCGGGAGGTGTCGATCGCCGGCTGTCCCTAATCCCCGCCCTTGATCCCCGCCTTCTTCGCGTAGTACCGGAACGAGCGGAAGCTCATCCCCAGGATCTCGGCGGCCTGGGTCTGGACGCCGTCGGTGCGTTCGAGGGCCTGGATCATCAATTGGGTGCGGATCGACTCCAGGTAGGCTTCGAGGTCGAGGCCCCCCTCGGGGAGCTGGACCAGGTCGGGGTTGGTCCGCCGGTTGGTGAGCAGGTGGACGGGGAGGTCGCGGGTGGTGATCGTGTCGTTGTGGGAGAGGGCGAGGACCCGCTCGATCAGGTTCTCCAGCTCGCGGACGTTGCCCGGCCAGTCGTAGCCTTCCACGATGTGCATCGCCTCGATCGAGATCTGCCGCGGCGGCAGGTCCATGGTGGCGCAGTACTTCTGGAGGAAGAACTCGACCAGCAGCGGGATGTCCTCCCGCCGCTGGCGCAGCGGCGGCAGGTGGATCGGCAGCACGTTGATCCGGTAGTAGAGGTCCTCGCGGAACTCGCCGGTCTGCAGGCGCGCCTCGAGGTCCTGGTTGGTGGCGGTGATGATCCGCACGTCCACCGGCTCCTCCTCGGTGCCGCCGACCTTGCGCACGACTTTCTCCTGGAGGGCGCGGAGGAGCTTCACCTGCATGGTCGGCGTCATCTCGCCGATCTCGTCGAGGAACAGGGTGCCGCGGTCGGACTCCTGGAAGAGCCCCTTCTTGTCGCGCACGGCGCCGGTGAAGGCGCCCCTTTCGTGGCCGAACAGCTCGCTCTCCAGCAGGTTCTCGGGCATGGCGCCGCAGTTGATCGAGAGGAAGCGGCGGGTGGAGCGGGGGCTGGCGAAGTGGATGGCGCGGGCGATCAGCTCCTTGCCGGTGCCGCTCTCGCCGTGGATCAGTACCGTCGAGGTGGTGCGGGCGATCCGCTCGATCAGCGAGAAGATCGCCTGCATCCGGCCGCTCTTGCCGATGATGTTGTTGAAGGTGTATTTCTGCTCCAGCTCGCGGCGCAGGTAGATGTTCTCATCGGCGAGCTCGGCCCGCTCCAGCGCCTTCTGGGCGACGATCTTCAGCTCCTCGACGTCGAACGGCTTCGAGACGTAGTCGGCGGCGCCGAGCTTCATCGCCTCGATGGCGCTCTTGGTCGAGGTGTAGGCGGTCATCATGATCACCTGCGGGCCGCCGGCGCCGCCGGCCTTGATGTCGCGCAGCAGGTCGAGGCCGTTGCCGTCGGGCATCAGGATGTCGCAGAGGATGAGGTCGAAGCTGGCGCGCTCCAGGCACTTGCGCGCCTCGTCGACCGAGCCGGCGGTGGTCACGTCGTACCCCTCGCCCTGGAACAGGATGGCGAGGAAGTCGGCGAGGCTCGACTTGTCGTCGACGATCAGCAGGCGGTTGCGCGGGCTCATGCCGGGGCCTCCGCGGAGACCAGGGTGACGCTGGCGGCGGCGGTGGGCAGCTCGACGGTGATGGTGGTGCCGGCGCCCGGACGGCTGTCGACGCGCAGCCGGCCGCCGTGGTCCTGGACGATCCGGTAGACGATCGCCATGCCGATGCCGGTGCCGCCGTCGAAGAACGACTGGAAGGGGTGGAAGAGGTTGGTGCGCTGCTCCTCCGTCATGCCGCGGCCGGTGTCGATCACCTGCAGTTTGTACCACTCGCCAGGCGCCTGGTCGCCGGAATAATGGCCGGTGACGCGTAGCGAGCCGCCGTCCGGCATCGCCCGCAGCGAGTTGCGGGCGAGGTTCCAGAAGATCTGGCTCACCTGGTCGGGATCGGCGAACAGGCGCGCCGAGGGGGGATCGAGGTCGAGCTCCAGTCGGTGGTGCCGGGAGACCTCCTCGCTGTTGCGGAGGAGCTCGAAGTTCTCGGTGAGCAGCCGGGCGATGTCGAAGGAGACGCTCGACCGTTCGCGCGGGCGGGCGAAGCGGAGGAACCCCTTGATGGTGCGGTCGAGGCGGTGGCTCTCCTTGAGCAGGATCTCGATCAGCTTGCGCTCGGCGGGATCGCCGCCGAGGCGGCCGGCGAGCATCTGGACGGAGCCGGAGATGGCGGCCAGCGGGTTGCCGATCTCGTGGGCGAGGCCCGCCGCCAGCTCGCCGACGGCGACCATGCGGTCCTTCATGCGCAGCTCCTCCTGAATGCGGCGCCAGCGGGTGAGGTCCTGGAAGATGACGATGTAGCCGCGGTGCTTGCCGAAGGCGTCGGTCAGGCGCGAGATGGTGAAGCCGACGTGGCGGGCGGCGCCGTCGCCGCGGGTCACCTCGACCTCGGAGCGCATGCGGCCGGTGCGCTCGCTCTCGGCCGTGGCCTCGCGCCAGTGGTGGGCGGTGAACAGCCCCCAGCGGTGGATCGGGTTGCCGACCAGCTCGGCCTCGTCGCGGCCGAGGATCTCCAGGCCGGCGAGGTTGGCGCTGGTGACCACCCCCTCGAGGTCGGTGGTGAGCAGGCCGCTGGTGATCGACTGGATGACGTCGCGGTGGACCACCTGGAGGTCGGCGAGGTGCTCGCTCTTCTCCTCCAGCGCGCGCTCGGCGCGGGTGACGTTGTGCGCCAGGTAGTAGGTGAGCAGCGCCACCACGTAGAAGCCGAAGCCGTGCACCGCCAGGTTGTAGTTCAGCCGCCACCCCGAGATCACCTCCTGGGTGCGGCTCGCGGGGTGCAGCCAGCCGTTGGAGAGGCCGACGATCATGCCGCCGTAGAGCACGAGGGCGAGGCTGGCGACGATGACGCCGGCCCGCCGCCGCAGCAGCGTCGAGGCGACGGCGATGACGATCAGGTAGAGCAGCGAGAACGGGCTGATGGCGCCGCCCAGGTAATAGACCAGGCAGGTGATCAGGATCAGGTCGCCGCAGAACTGGATGTAGGCCTGGGCGGTGGTATGGCGCCGCAGCAGCCGGATCATGGCGATGTAGATCAGGGTGGCGCCGAGCGACGCGGCGCCGAGGAACCAGACGATGTTGTGCGGCACCACCGGCTCCGGCTCGGGGGCCGGGGCCATCGCCGGCGCCCGCACGCCGGGCGCCGGGGGTCCCACGAAGCTCGGCTCGGCCGCCTGCGGGGCGGCGGCCGGCAGCGTCAGGAGCTGGAACAGGCCCAGGGGGAGCAGGACGCTGACGATCGCCACCACGCGGATGGCGATGTACCAGCGGAGCTGACGGGCCAGGGGGGTCATCGGAGGACCGAAGGAGGAGATCGAGGCGGCGGCGCCGGAGCCGCCGCCTCAGGTCCTTCTAACCGATCTTGCTCAGCACCGAGTAGAGCGGCAGGTACATCGCCGCCACGATGGTGCCGATGACGGCGCCGAGGACGGTGATCATCACCGGCTCGATCAGCTTCATCAGGCCGGCGACCGCGGTGTCGACCTCCTCCTCGTAGAAGTCGGCGATCTTGGAGAGCATCTGGTCGAGGGCGCCGGTCTGCTCGCCGACGTTGATCATCTGCACCACCATGCTGGGGAAGACCTTGGTCTGGGCCAGCGGCTCGCTGATCGTCTTGCCCTCCTCGACGTTCTTGCGCACCGCCATCACGGCGTCCTCGATGATGGCGTTGCCGGCGGTCTTGGCGGTGATCTCGAGGCCGTCGAGGATCGGCACGCCGGAGGCGGTCAGGGTGCCGAGGGTGCGGCAGAAGCGGGCGACGGAGATCTTGCGCAGCAGCATGCCGACGACCGGGATCTTGAGCAGCGCGCCGTCGAGGATCCGCCGGCCGTGCGGCGTGCGGTGCCAGCGGTTGATCGCCACGTAGCCGAAGACGATGATGATCAGGATGAAGAAGAAGTAGTCGGCCACGAAGTTGCTGGCGGCGATCACCATCCGGGTCAGCAGCGGCATCTCGCCGCCGAGGCCGGCGAAGAGCTGGGCGAACACCGGGATCACCTTCCAGAGGATGATGAACACCACCAGGGCGGCGATGACGATGATCGACACCGGGTAGATCAGCGCCGCCTTCACCTGGCTGTTGAGCTTGACCGCCTTCTCGATGTAGACCGAGAGGCGCTGCAGGATGATGTCGAGGATACCGCCCGACTCGCCGGCCGCCACCATGTTGGTGAACAGGTTGTCGAACGCCTTGGGGTGCTTCTTCATGGCGTCGGCGAGCGAGGCGCCGGATTCGACGTCGCTGCGGACCTGGTGGATGACCGCCTGGAAGGTGCGGTTCTCCTCCTGGTCGCCGAGGATCTCCAGGCACTGCACGAGCGGCAGGCCGGCGTCGAGCATCACCGAGAACTGGCGGGTGAAGATGGCGATCCGCTTGGCGCCGATGCCGCGCGGGAAGCGGGGGATCAGCTTGATCTCCCGCCCCTTCTCCTTGATGCTGGTGATCTGGATCTGCTGGCGCCGCAGGACCGCCGCGGCGGCGTCGCGCGAGTCGGCCAGGAGCTGCCCCTCCTGGACCTGGCCGGCGCGGGTCTTGCCTTTCCACACGAAGCTGGGCATCTTCCTACTCCCTCCGCTACGCGGTCAGCGCCGGGTTCAGGCTGGCGGGGCCGCGGTTGATGATCTCCTGCAGCTCGTCCGGATAGGACGAGCGGGCGAGCGCCGTCTCCAGCGTGATCATGCGCTTGAAGTAGAGGCTCGCCAGCGACTGGTTGAACGTCTGCATCCCGTGCTTGGCCTGGCCGGCCTGCATCATGCCGTAGATCTGGTGCACCTTGTCCTCGCGGATCAGGTTGCGGATCGCCGAGCTCGGGATCAGGATCTCCATCGCCATCGCCCGCCCCTTGCCCCCGGTCTTGGGGAGCAGGGCCTGGCAGACGATCCCCTCCAGCACCAGCGAGAGCTGGGCGCGGATCTGCGCCTGCTGGTGGGCGGGGAAGACGTCGATGATGCGGTTGATCGTCTGCGCCGCCGAGTTGGTGTGCAGGGTGGCGAAGGTGAGGTGGCCGGTCTCGGCGATGCGCAGCGCCGCCTCCACCGTCTCCAGGTCGCGCATCTCGCCGATCAGCACCACATCGGGGTCCTGCCGCAGCGCCGAGCGCAGGGCGGCGGTGAAGCTGTAGGTGTCCGCCATCACCTCGCGCTGGTTGACGATGCACTTCTTGTGGCTGTGCAGGTACTCGACCGGGTCCTCGATGGTGACGATGTGCTCGCTACGCTCGCGGTTGATCTTGTCGATCATCGCGGCCAGCGTCGTCGACTTGCCCGAGCCGGTCGGGCCGGTGACCAGGATCAGCCCGCGCGGCTTCTCGCACAGCCGCTCGATGATCGTCGGCAGCCCGAGCTCGCGGAAGGTCTTGATCTCGTAGGGGATCTGGCGGAACACGGCGGCGATCGCGCCGCGCTGATGGAAGATGTTGGCGCGGAAGCGGGCGAGCCCCTTGATGCCGAACGAGAGGTCGATCTCCAGGTTCTCTTCCAGCCGGTGCTTCTGGTTGTCGGTGAGGATCGAATAGGCGAGCGACTTGGTCTCGCCCGGCGTCATCGGCGGCAGATTGAGCTGGCGCAGATGGCCGTCCACCCGCACCTGCGGCGGCGAATTGGTCGTGATGTGCAGGTCCGACCCCCCCTGCTCCACCATCGACTTCAACAATTGGTTCAAGGTCGGCGGCATGACTGCTCCGGCAACGTTCGACGACTGAATTGGTACGACAAAAACTGGCAGCAGTCTACACCATTGAGGGAATAGATGAAAGGCGATAAGCAGGTGGCCTGCCGGAGTCCCCCCGCCCGAACCCTCACCCCCGGCCCCTCTCCCTTCCCCCGCCCCCCTCCCTCACAGGGCCCTCACAGGGAGAGGGGAGACAAGAAGCCCCGGGACTGGGGCGCTCTTGCTTTTAACTAACTTGCTCCCTCTTCTCCCGGTGAGGGAGGGGGCCGGGGGGACGGGAGAAGAGGGCTGGGGTGATGAGGGTCCCGTCTTGGGCCCGCTCCGGCCTTGCGCTATCGTAGGGCGATGGGCGAGCCGGTCGGCGGTCATCATGAAGAGGAGGCGCTGGGGAAGGTCTACGACGTGGGCCTGCTGCGCCGGCTGGTGGCCTACGTGCGGCCGTACGGCGACATGGCGCTCGGGTCGCTCGGCCTGATCCTCCTCTCCTCGCTGCTCCAGCTCATCGGGCCGCTGGCGACAGCGGTGGCGCTCGACCTCTTCATGCGCCCTCCGGGATCGGCGCCGGGCCAGATCTCGGCGCCCAGCGCCTACGTGCGGAACCTGCTGCTGGCCAACAACATCTACCCGGCGGACATCGCCGTCACCGGGCTGGCCGCGGTGTCGATCCTCTACCTCGCCGTGCTCCTGCTCACCTTCTTCGCCCTCTACGCGCAGGGGTACGTGCTGCAGTTGATGGGCCAGTACATCATGAAGGACATGCGCGGCCAGATCTTCGGCCGCCTGCAGCGGCTGCCGCTGAATTTCTACGACCGGAACCCGCTCGGCCGCCTGGTCACCCGGGTGACCACCGACGTCGACGCCCTGAACGAGATGTTCACCGCCGGGCTGGTCTCCATCTTCGGCGACCTGATGCTGCTGGCCGGCATCGTCATCGTGCTCTTCTGGTTCGACTGGCGGCTGGCGCTGGTGGCGTTCTCGATCATCCCGCTCCTGTTCTGGCTCACCTCGTGGTTCCGCGCCCGGGTGCGCGAGAGCTTCCGCACCGTGCGGGTCAAGGTCGCCCGCATCAACGCCTTCCTCCAGGAGCACATCACCGGCATGCCGGTGGTGCAGATGTTCAACGGCGAGGAGCGGGCCTACGCGGAGTTCGACCGCGTCAACGCCGAGCACCGCGACTACAACGTCAAATCGATCTTCTACTACGCCGTCTTCTTCCCCGGCGTCGAGCTGATCTCGTCGCTCGGCGTCGGCCTGCTGATCTGGGTGGGCGGCGGGCGGGTGGTGTCGGGCGCCGTCTCGATCGGCGCGCT
This sequence comes from uncultured Acidobacteriota bacterium, assembly GCA_963718645.1. Classification (GTDB taxonomy): domain Bacteria; phylum Acidobacteriota; class Thermoanaerobaculia; order Multivoradales; family UBA5704; genus DATARR01. Next base: position 4,602,877 of record OY970373.1, on the reverse strand, counting down.
GATCGCCTTCCTCCAGTACGCCCAGCGCTTCTACCAGCCGCTGTCCGACCTGTCGGAGAAGTACAACGTCCTGCAATCGGCGATGGCGAGCTCCGAGCGGATCTTCCGGCTGATGGACACGCCGGTGACCATCACCTCGCCGGCGGACGCTTTTGATCCGGCGGCGGTGCGCGGCGACATCGAGTTCGACGACGTGCGCTTCGCCTACAAGGAGGGGGAGCCGGTGCTCAAGGGGGTCTCCTTCCGGGTCCGGCCGGGCGAGACGCTGGCGGTGGTGGGGCACACCGGCGCCGGCAAGAGCACCCTCGCCAGCCTGCTGCTCCGCTTCTACGACATCGACTCCGGCGCCGTGCGGGTCGACGGCGTGGACGTCCGCGAGTGGGACCTGTCGCGGCTGCGCCGGAGCGTCGCCATGGTGCTCCAGGACGTCTTCCTCTTCTCCGGCTCGGTGGGCGCCAACATCCGGCTGGGCAACGAGGCGATCGACGACGCGCGGATCCGCTGGGCGGCCGGCGAGGTCCACGCCCTGCCGTTCATCGAGCGGCTGGAGGGGGGCTTCGACGCGGTGGTCAAGGAGCGCGGCGCCGGCCTGTCGGTGGGGCAGAAGCAGCTCATCGCCTTCGCCCGCGCCCTCGCCTTCGATCCCAGCATCCTGATCCTCGACGAGGCCACCTCGTCGATCGACACCGAGACCGAGCAGGTGATCCAGAAGGCCCTCGACCGCCTGCTGGTCGGCCGCACCAGCATCGTCATCGCCCACCGGCTGTCGACGATCCAGAAAGCGGACCGCATCCTCGTCCTGCACAAGGGGGAGGTCCGCGAGTACGGCACCCACCAGGAGCTGCTCGCCCTGCGCGGCATCTACTACCGCCTCTACCTGCTCCAGTACAAGGACCAGGAGCTCGGCGGCGTGGAGAGGGCGCTGGCGGGGGCGTAAAAGGAAAAGAAGGCACACGGACGAACAGGGATTGGCACGGACCCACACGGACAGCAGGGTCCTTCGGTTGCCGTCCGTGTTCGTCCGTGAAAGTCCCTGTTCGTCTGTGTGCCCTACCCCGGAGGCGGCGGCTCCGCCGTGCCCTGGTCGTCCGCGGGGGCGGCGGCCGGCTCCTCGGCCGGGGTGGCCTTTCTGCCGACCGACTGGGTGCCCGCGGGCACCACGCCCCCCTGGACCATGCCCACCGGTCCGCTGGGAACGAGGGACGCCGGCGCCTTCGGCCCCTCCCCCGCTTCAGCCCGCGCGCGAGTCGGCCGGATCACGATCGCCCCCTCGGCGTCGCCGGGGGCCGCGGGCGCTCCGGCCGCCGGCTGGCCCGGTTGCCCCGGCTGGGCGGCCGGCGAGATGGTGATCGGCTGGTCCCCTCCGGGGTTGGAGATCAGCAGGCCGTCGTCGGTGATCGCGTAGCGGGGCTCCTCGGCGGCGGCGGGGTCGATCCGCTGGCCGGTGTCGGGATCGATCAGCGGCTGGCCGAGCGCGATGTCGGCGGTCTGGGTGGCGCCGGGCGAGTGGCGCTCGCAGGGCTCGGTCGGCGCCGACGACTGCGGGAAGAGGTCGGTCACGCGGTAGGGGCAGAGCGGGGTCGCGAGCTGACCGGTGGTCGGGTCGATGGTCGCCTCCACGATGCCGGAGGGGCGCGGGAAGTCGGCGTACCCCTTGGCCGGGCGGACGGAGGCGGTGAACCGGCTCCACACCGGCAGCGCCGCCCGGGCGCCCGAGAAGGACGTCGCCGCGTTGTCGTCGTAGCCCACCCAGACCACGGTGACGCGGTCCGGCGAGTAGCCGGCGAACCAGTTGTCGCGGCGGTCGTTGGTGGTGCCGGTCTTGCCGGCGAGCGGGCCGTCCACCCCCTGCGAGCGGGCGGCGGCGGCGGTGCCGCGCACGAGCACCCCCTGGAGCATCGAGGTCACCAGGTAGGCCGATTCCGCGGGGAGCGCCCGGCGGGGGGCGGGGAGCTCTTCCCCCTCCACCGCCTTGCCTTCGCGGTCGACCAGGGCGGCGAGGCCGTGGACCGTCGGGCGCATGCCGCCGGCGGCGAGCGTCGAGTAGACCTCGGACATCTCGAACGGGCTCGCCTCGAAGGCGCCGAGGGCCAGCGAGGGGCGGGGCTCCAGCTCCTCGTTGAGCCCCATCTCCTTGGCCAGCGCCACCACCTGCGGCATCCCCACCTGCAAAGCCACCCGTACGGTCGGAATGTTGAGGCTCTCCTCCAGCGCCGTGCGCGCCGTCACCCAGCCGCGGAAAGTGCGGTCGTAGTTCTGCGGCTTCCAGCTCGCGTTGCCGATGCGGACGTCGATCGGCGAGTCCTTCAGCAGCGCGGCCGGGGTGACCGTCCCCTGGGTGATCGCGGCGGCGTAGATCACCGGCTTGAAGGCGCTGCCGACCTGCCGCTTCGCCTGCACCACGCGGTCGAACTGGCTCTTCTCGTAATCGCGGCCGCCCACCCACGCATAGACGGCGCCGTCGCGCGGATCGACCGAGATCAGGGCCGACTGCAACCGGTGCTTGCCCTTGCCGTTGTCGAGCCCGGCGAGCCCCTGCGCCACCGCCGTCTCGGCCCGCCGCTGGTCGGCCCAGCGCAGGGAGGAGAAGAGCAGGTAGCCGCGGCCGCCGAGGTCGTCGACGTGGAAGCGGTCCTTGGCCTCGGCCTCGGCGGCGCTGGCGAAATAGGGGGCGATCGGCCGCGTCTCCACGGTCTGCGGATCGGTCCTCAGCGGCTCGGCCTGCGCCGCCTTCACCTGCTCCGGGGTCGCCCAGTGGAGGTCGGCCATGCGCTGGAGAACCCAGTTGCGGCGCGTCAGCGACTTCTCGGGGTGCTCCAGCGGCGAGTTGCCGGCCGGCGACTGGATCATCCCGGCCAGCGTCGCCGCCTGGGCCAGGGAGAGCTCGGCGGCGTCGCGGCCGAAGTAGGCGCGGGCGGCGGCGCCGAGGCCGATCAGGTTGGCCGGGCCGCTGCGGCCGAGGTAGATCTCATTGAGGTAGGCCGCCAGGATCGCCTTCTTGCCGTGGCGCACCTCCAGCATCATGGCGATCGCCGCCTCCTGCGCCTTGCGGCGGAAGGTGCGGCGGCTGGAGAGGTAGACGTTCTTCACCAGTTGCTGGGTGATCGTGCTCCCCCCCTGCTGCTTCTCGCCGCCGCGCACGTCCACCAGCAGGGCGCGGAGAATGCCGCTGGGCGAGACACCGGGGTGGATGTAGAACCCCGAGTCCTCCGCCGCCAGCACCGTCTTCACCACCATGTCGGGGAGCTCCTCCAGGGTCACCGGCCGGCGCTCCTCCAGCTCCTTGTCGTAGAACGAGGCGAGCAGCGGCGGCTCCAGCGTGGCGCTCGGCGCCGGCTTGTCCGCCACCCGCACGGCGGCCACGTGGTTCCCCGCGAAGGTCGCCTCCACGGGCCCGCCGGCGGCGGTCGTGCCGTCCGGCGTCGGGAACGGACGCAGGCGGGCCTCCACCCGCTCGCCGGCGCGGCGGAAGGTGCCCGCCGCGACCGCCTCCCCCTCGGGAGCCGCGCGATACCCGGCGTCCTTGAGCTCGGCCACCATCTTGTCGGCCGAGAAGAGCTCGCCCGGCGTCAGCACCGGGGCGGCGGCGTAGAGGCGCGAGGGCTGCTTGTAGGGGGGCGCCGGGAACTTCCGGGAGACGTGCCAGAGTGAGATCGCGAACGCGAAGCCGCCGAGGAAGAGGAGGGCCGAGACGGCCAGCCCGGCGATGACCAGGGCACGGCGGCCGGGGCTCATCTCGGGGAATTCGCGCCGGGGCCGGAGAAATGCGTAACGTGCCTTCATCGATCTCCTCTCGCGCGGGGCTGAAACGCCTCCGCTCGGGTAGGAACTGTGGCAAGCTTGGTGCCACCCCCTCTCGGCACAGGGGTTGCAGCCCCGGACCTGCACGGGGCCCGCCGGGAACGGGCCACCGGGAAAGCGTGAGGTCAAGAGAGATGAACGATCTGCTGGAGAAGACCTGCAAGCCCGCCGAAGGGGGAGCGCTGAAGGGGGACGAGCTGCGCAAGCTGTTCGGCCAGCTCCAATTCGGCTGGACCATGCCGAACGAGCACCACCTCGAGAAAGAGTTCCGGTTCAAGGACTTTCGCGAGGCTCTCGACTTCGTCAACCGCCTGGGCGAGATCGCCGAGCGCGAGGGGCATCACCCCGACATCTTCCTCACCTGGGGGCGGGTGAAGGTGACCCTCTGGACCCACTCGGTGGGGGGCTTGAGCGAGAACGACTTCATCCTGGCGGCGAAGGCCGACGAGGTGGGGTAGGGGGGCCCCCGCCCGAACCCTCACCCCCGGCCCCTCTCCCTTCCCCCGCCCCCCTCCCTCACAGGGAGAGGGGAGAAAAACAGGGACCCATTCCAGTAGCAGAGGGTGGGGGCGCCCTCTTCTCCCGGTGAGGGAGGGGGCCGGGGGGACGGGAGAAGAGGGTCGGGGTGATGAGGGCCTACCGCGTCGCCATCCCCCGCGCCAGGCTGGCGACCACGGTGGCCAGCTCCTGGATCTCGACCGGCTTGGCGAGGTGCATCTGGAAGCCGGCGCGCAGGGCGCGGCGGCGGTCCTCGCCGCGGGCGAAAGCGGTGAGGGCGGCGGCGGGGGTGCGGCCGCCGCGGTCGGGGGGGAGCTCGCGGACGCGGCGGATCAGCTCGTAGCCGTCCTCCCCCGGCATGCCGATGTCCGAGAGCAGCACGTCCGGCCGCCAGGCTTCCAGCTTGCGCACCGCCTCGGCGGCCGAGGCGACCGTCTCCACCTCGGCGTTGCAGTGCTCCAGGATCTGCCGCAACGTCTCGCGGGCGTCCGGCTCGTCGTCCACCACCAGGACGCGGATGCCGCGCAGATCGAGGCTCGAGTCCTCTTTGCAGGGATCGCCGTCGTCGACGTCCGCCACCGGGTGGATCCGCTCTCCCTCGGCGGGCGTCAGGTGGGCGATCGACAGCGGCAGGGCCACGATGAAGGTGCTCCCCTGCCCGTCCCCCGGGCTCTTCACCCGCACTGTGCCGCCGTGCAGCTCCACCAGGTGGCGGACGATGGCGAGCCCGAGGCCGAGGCCGCCGTGCCGGCGGGTGGTCGAGGCGTCGAGCTGGCGGAAGCGGTCGAAGACGTAGGGGAGGAAGTCGGGGGCGATGCCGGCGCCGTTGTCCGCCACCAGGATCTCGATGTGCGAGTTGACGCGCTCCAGCCGCACCTCGATCTTCCCCCCCTTGGGGGTGAATTTGACGGCGTTCGAGAGCAGGTTCCACACCACCTGCTGCAGGCGCACCGGATCGCCGGTGACCGGCCCCGCGAACGGATCGAGCACCCGCCGCACCTGGATCTGCTTGGCCTCCGCCGCCGGCCGGATCGCCTCCACGGCGGCGTCGATCACTGCCGCCAGGTCGGTCGACTGCACGTCGAGGCGCATCTTGCCGGAGATGATCCGCGAGACGTCGAGCAGGTCGTCGATGAGTTGCGACTGGAGCTTGGCGTTGCGCACCACCGTCTCCAGGCCGCGCCGGCGGCGCTCGGGATCATCCCCGGCGGTGCCGGCGGCGAGCAGGAGCTGGGCCCAGCCCATGATGGCGTTGAGCGGCGTGCGCAGCTCGTGGGAGACGGTGGCCAGGAACTCGTCCTTGCTCCGGTTGGCTGCCTCGGCCTCGCGGTAGGCGGTCTCGGCCTTGGCGAGGAGGTCGATCCGCTCCTGCTCGGCGCGCTTGCGGTCGTGGATGTCGAGGCCGGTGCCGATGTACCCCGTGAATCCGCCGCCCGGTGAGCTCAGCGGGATGCCGTGGCCGAGGAGCCACCGGTACTCGCCGTCGTGGCGGCGCAGGCGGAGCTCCATGGTGAGCTCCTGCCGCGCCTCGAAGGAGGATCTGTAGATCTCCAGGCAGCGGTCGAGGTCGTCCGGATGGACCCCCGCTGTCCAGCCGTCCCCCAGCTCGGCTTCCAGGGGGCGGCCGGTGAAGTCGAGCCACCCCTTGTTGAACCAGTCGCAGCGCTGGTCCGGGCCCGCCATCCAGATCATCACCGGCGCGCTGTTGGCGGTGATCCGGAAGCGCTCCTCGCTCTCCTGCGCCTCGCCGCGCACCCGGAGGAGATCGGTCTCCTGGCGCCGGCTTTCCAGCGCGGAGGTCTCCGCCCGCCGCCAGGAGCGGTGGAGCCCCTCGTTCAAGATCGAGATGAAGACGCCGATCGACGCGAACAGGACGATCTGGACCGCTCCCGCGAGGTTGGCGACCGCGAAGGAGCCGTAGGGAGGCATGAGGAAGTAGCAGGCGATCGTCGACGACAGGCCGGTGGCCAGCAGGCCGGGGCCGAGCCCGCCGTACCAGCCGGCCGCCATGATCGCTGGAAAGAAGAAGAGGAAGGGAACGCCGCCGCTGAACAGCCCCTGCAAGGGGAGGCGGATCAGCACCGCCAGCCCCACCACGAGGACGGCGAAACCGTAGCGCAGCGCCGCCGGGCGTTCGGACTGTGAAGTGAGCTCTTGGAAGGTCATGCCGCCGTTCGCGGCTCACTGCCGCGCCCGGGCGATGATAGCGCGATTGGCGGCGGGGCCCCCGCGGCAGAAAGGACAAAAGGGACGAAAGGGACATCAGGGACTCCAGGGACTCAAAGGCACGATCGCGGCTTGGCTTCTTCCGCGAGTCCCTGGTGTCTCTGATGTCCCTTTCGTCCCTGGTTCTTCTCCTTCTCCTTCCGCCGCCCGCTACTGGATCAAAAAGCCATACTTCCTGAAGATTTCCAGCGCCGGCGGCGACTCCAGGTAGCTCAGGAACCGGCGCGCCGCCTCCGGGTGCTTCGACTCGGCGAGCACGGCGAAGGGGTAGGAGATCTTCGGCCCGTCGGCCAGCGGCACCTCGTAGGCGATCCTCACCTTCTTCGAGATACCGGCGTCGGTCTTGTAGACGATCCCCGCCTCGGCGTTGCCCGCCTCGACCGCGGCGAGCGCCGCGCGCACGTTCTCCGTCGGCACCACGCGGGCGCTCACCTGCTCCCAGAGCTTGAGCCGGGTGAGGTACTCCTTGGCGTAGATCCCCGCCGGGACGGTTTTTGGCTCGGCGAGCGCCAGGACGTGGATCTTCGGGCTCACGATGTCGGCGGGGGTGGCGATCCTGAGCGGGCTGTCGAGGGGGACCACCACCACCAGGGTGTTCCCCAGCACGCTCTTGCGGGTCGCCGCGACCACCAGGCTCTTCTTCGCCAACTGGTCCATCTTGGCCTCGTCGGCGGACAGGAAGAGATCGGCCGGCGCGCCCTCCTCGATCTGGCGTTCGAGCGTGCTCGACGCCCCGAGGTTCAGCAGCACCGTGTCGCCGCCGGTCTTCTCGTAGCCGGCCTTGATCTCGTTGAGGGCGTCGGCGAGGCTCGCCGCCGCGGAGACGTGGATCTCGACGGCGCCGAGGCGGCCGGCGGCCAGCGCCACCAGGGCCGCGGCGAGGAGATGGGCTCCCAGTCGTTTCATCGGTGGCTCCTTTTGTCTCGGGTCAGGCTCAGAAACCGACCTGCAACCGGGCGATCACCTTGTCCTGCGAACCGAGCCGTCCGACCTTGACCCGCAGGTAGTCGAGCATCACCTTCAGGTCGTTCCCCTTGATGTAGTAGTTGAGGCCGAGGGTGGTGGTGTCGGTCTGGTCGTTCTTCACGGTGTCGTTGGGATCGAAGGTCTCCTGCTTGGCGACGGCCTGGAGCTTCTTGGGGATGATGAAGAACGCCGCCTGCAGGTAGCCCCCCTTGGCCTTGAACTGGGGCTTCGGGATGTTGTTGGCCGGCTCGTAGCGCGTGTTCAGGTATTCCCCCCAGAGCTCGAAACGGCCGCTCACGAACTGGGAGTCCACCCCCTGGCCGCGCCGCTTGCCGGTGAAGATGCCGTCGCGGTCCGTGGTGGTGGGAGTCGAGTCGATCCCGAGGTCCGAGGAGAGCGCGAGCGCGGTGTCCTCGGCGGTGAAGCCGTTGGCGGCCACCGAGACGCTGGCCGGGTCGCCCATGAGCTGGCCTCTCCAGGGCGTCACCACGACGCGGCCCACCCAGTCGAACTTGTTGTTGTCGTTGAAGCTGTTGTTGGTGCCGTTGCCGTTGAACGTGCCGAGTGCGTAGTAGACGTGCTTGTCCAGCAGGTCGCCGGCGATCTGGAGGCCGACCTGCCGGTTGAGCGTCAGGCGGTCGTTGACCAGCGTGCGCTCGATGGTGAACAGCCTGGGGTCGCCGTAGAGCTGCTCGAAGCCGAAGGGCGTCTTGAACTGGCCCACCTTGACGTTGAGATAGGAGTAGTGGTTCCAGTTGATGTAGCCGTCGGTGAGCTGCGCCCGTTCGCCGCTGGTGTTCCCGATCGTGCCGGTGAGGTCCATCTCGAACCGGAAGTCGAAGTCCTCGAGGAACTTGCCGGTGGCGTTCAGCCGCGCCCGCCGGAGGTAGAAACGGTCGTTGTCGTTGGCGAACCGGGCGTCGCCCTTGTCCCCGCCGTCGAACTGCCCCTGGATCAGGCCGCCGAGCGCGAGCGTCGGCTCCGAGCCGGCCGGACGGACCACGATCGTTCCAGGGTCCTCCGCCGCCGTCTCGGCCCGGACGGTGGCCGACGCCGCGAGGCAGAGGCCCAGGAACAGCACCGGAGCCTTCCAAACACCCTTCCTTGTGCAGAGAGCCACGTCTCCCCCCTTTCCGTAGTGAAGCGCCGGGGAGAGTAGCAGCGGCGATATATCGGGTCAAGTATGACGGCGGGGCGCGCCTGCCTCGCCCTCGCCTTCGGCCGCGACCTCGCCTATCCCGCCATCGCCCGCGAGCTGGCGATGCCGCTGGGATCGGTGAAGTCGCGGATCCGCCTCGGCATCCGCCGTCTGGGCGGAATGCTGGCGAGTGCCTAGCAAAAACACACGGACGAACACGGACCGGCAGGGACGAGCACGGACTGCCGGGACACCCGCGGTCGCCGTTCTTTCCGTCCGTGGTTGTCCGTGTCAGTCCGTGTTTCCTGCCCTTCCCTCTATACCGGCGGCATCCGGCAGGTGTCGCCGCCGGCGGCCGGCAGGTAGCACTCCTTGACGTAGTCGATCACCATGCGGTCGGCGTTGTAGCGCCAAGCCAGGGTGCGGATCGCCCGCTTGACGCGCGCCATCCAGCGGTGCGGCACGCCGTTCGGAGCGGCGGGGTCGGGGGTCCCCGGGTCGTCCCTCTCGTAGTAGAGCGGCACCACCTCCCTCTCCAGGACTTCGAAGAGGGCGAGGGCGTCGCGCTCGTCCTGCACGTCGGGGTCGGCATGGACCTCGCCGTCGCCGATCGCGAAGCCGTTGCCGCCGTCGTAGGCCTCGGCCCACCAGCCGTCCAGGATCGAACAGTTGAGCACCCCGTTGAGGATGCACTTCTGGCCGCTGGTGCCGCAGGCCTCCAGCGGCCGGCGCGGCGTGTTGAGCCAGACGTCCACCCCCTGCACGAGCTGCCGGGCGACGTGCATCGTGTAGTTTTCGATCAGCACGATGCGGCCGGCGAAGCGGGGGTCCCCCTCCAGGGCGGCCACCCGCTGCGCCAGCTCCTTGCCGGCGGTGTCGCGCGGATGGGCCTTGCCGGCGAAGAGGATCTGCACCGGCCGCGCGGGATCGTTGATCAGCCGGTCGAGGCGGTCGAGGTCACGGAACAGGAGGTCCGAGCGCTTGTAGGTGGCGAAGCGGCGGGCGAAGCCGAGGGTGAGCGCCTCGGGCGCGAGCGGCTCGCGCTCCGGGCGGGCGAGCCCCAGGCGCTCCCGGCGGTCGGCGAGACGGCGGCGGGCGAAGGCGAGGAGCCGCGCCTTGAGCACTTGGTGGACCTCCCAGAGCGCGGCGTCGCTCACCTCCTCGATCCCCGTCCAGAGGTCGGCGTGGGAGATGCGGTCGAGCCAGCGCGGCCCCAGTTGCTGGACCAGGAGGGAGTGCATGTCCGCCGACATCCAGGTGCGGGCGTGGATGCCGTTGGTGATGTGGCCGATCGGCACCTCCTCCTCCGTCCTGCCGGGGTAGAGCCCCTTCCACATCCGGCGCGAGACGCGGCCGTGGAGGGCCGAGACGCCGTTCGAGCGGCGGGTGAGGTGGAGGGCCAGCACGGTCGGGCAGAAGGGCGCCTCCGGGTCGTGCGGGCTCTCAGAGCCCAGGGCCATCACCTCCGCGACCGGCATCCTGAGGCCACGGGCGAGCGCCTCCAGGTGGGAGGCGGCGAGGTCGGCGCGGAAGCGGTCGTGCCCGGCCTCAACCGGCGTGTGGGTGGTGAAGCAGCTCATCGCGGCCACTTCGCGCAGCGCCTCGGCGGCGGTGATCCCCTGCCGCTCGACCAGCTCGCGCGCCCGCTCCAGCAGGGCGAAGGCGGAATGCCCTTCGTTGAGATGGAGCACCGAGGGCTTGATCCCCACCACGCCGAGGGCGCGGTGGCCGCCGACCCCGAGCAGGATCTCCTGCTGGATGCGGGTCTCCTGGTCGCCGCCGTAGAGGCGGGCGGTCAGCTCCTGGTCGGCGGGGGAGTTGGCGTCGTCGCGGGCGTCGAGCAGCAGGAGGTGGCTGCGCCCCGCGTGGACCCGCCAGATGCGCACGAAGACATCGCGGCCGGGGAGCTCGACGCCGAAGCGGGCCTGTTCGCCGCCGGCGGCGAGCACCGGCTCGACCGGCAGCTCGGCGGTGGCGATCGGCTCGTAGAGGTCCTGCTGCCAGCCGTTCTCGTCGATCAACTGGTGGACGTAGCCGCCGTGATAGAGCAGCCCGACGCCGACGACCGGCGTCCCCAGGTCGCTCATGCTCTTCAGGTGGTCGCCGGCCAGCACCCCGAGGCCGCCGGAGTAGATGGGGAGCGAGAGGTGGAGGCCGAACTCGGCCGAGAAGTAGGCGACCGGCCGGGCGAGGAGGGGGCCGGCGTGGACCAGGCCCCAGCTCTCGTCGCCCTGGAGGTAGGTCCGCAGCCGGCGGTGCGCCTGATTGATGCGGGTCTGCATCTCCAGGTCGGTCACCCGGCGGGCGATCTCCCCGGAGGGGAGGCGCTGCAGCAGGGCCACCGGGTTGTGGTAGACGAGGCGCCAGGTCTCCGGGTCGAGCTCGCGGAAGATGGCGCGGATATCGGGCTGCCAGGACCACCAGAGGTTCTGGGCCAGCTCGTGCAGTTTCTGAAAAGTTCCATCGATCGTTTCGGTCACAGTCTTTCTCCGGATCGCGAGTCCGGCAATATAACCCGGGAGGAATGCAGGGGCCAAAGGAGAGATAAGTGGCAGATTCTAAAGTGATCTCCGTGGCTCTGGGGCCGCTGGCCGCCGCCCCGGCCGGCACGATCGCCGGCACCCTTGTCCTGGAAATACGAAATCGGAGGCATAATGACGCGGTACCGATGTCCTCGGATCGTGCTGGCATGCTGGTATGTCTTCAGCCATTGGGTGACCTCTCGCTTCCCGCGCTCGGCCGGCCTCGGCATGTCGTGGCGTTCGCCGCGTCGGCGGGAGGGCTGCCGGCGCTGAGCGAGATCCTCGCCGGCCTGCCGCCGGACTTCGCGGCGCCCATCGTGGTCGTCCAGCACCTCGATCCCGGGCACCGCAGTTGGATGGCGGAGATCCTCGCGCGCCGCACCGCTCTGTCCGTCCTCCAGGCCCATGGCGGGGAACGGCTCGTGGCCGGCACCGTGTGTATGTGGCGCCGCCGGGGCGCCATCTGCTGGTGGGGAGGGAGGGGAGGCTGACGCTGTCGGACACCGGCCGCGTTCACTTCGTGCGGCCGTCCGCCGACGTCCTCTTCGTGGCGCTCGCCGAGAGCTGGGGGGCGGGCGCCATCGCGGTAGTGCTCACGGGGACAGGGAGTGACGGTGCCGACGGGGTCTGCGCCGTCAAGGACCATGGCGGCACGGTGATCGTGCAGGACAAGGCCAGCTCCCGCTTTTTTGGCATGCCGGATGCAGCGATCCGTACTGGGAAGGCCGACCGCATCCTGCCGCTGGGCGAAATCGCGCCAGCACTGATTGATTTGACGGAGGGAGGTTCCAGGTGAGCATCGAAGGGGAGATTCAGGACGTCGCCAAGCCTGAAGCTCCGGCGGCCGATTTCGTCCGGCTGCTCGAATACCTGAAGTCGAGCCGGGCTTCGACTTCTCGGGCTACAAGCTCTCCAGCCTGATCCGCCGGGTGCGCAAGCGCATGCAGCAGGTGGGGATCGACTCCTACACCGACTACGTCGACTTCCTGGAAGTCCACGCCGACGAGTTCCTGCCCCTCTTCGACACGGTCCTGATCAACGTCACCTCGTTCTTCCGCGACCCGGACGCCTGGCGGTCGCTGGCCGAGCACGTCATCCCGCGCATCGTGGCGAGCAAGGGGCAGGACGAGCCCCTGCGCTTCTGGAGCGCCGGCTGCGCCTCCGGCGAGGAGGCCTATACCCTGGCGATGCTGCTCGCCGAGGCGATGGGCGACCAGGAGCTGCGGCGGCGGGTGAAGATCTATGCCACCGACGTCGACGACCACGCCCTCTCGCAGGCCCGGCAGGGGAGCTACGCGGCGCCCCAGGTCGAGGGCATCCCCGCGGAGCTGCTGGCGAGGTACTTCGAGGCGACGGGAGAGCGCTTCGTCTTCCGTCCCGACCTGCGCCGCTCGCTGATCTTCGGCCGCCACGACCTGTTGCAGGACGCGGCCATCTCGCGGCTCGACCTGCTCACCTGCCGCAACACCCTGATGTACTTCAACTCCGAGACGCAGGCGAAGGTCCTGGCCCGCTTCCACTTCGCCCTCCGCCAGGACGGCTTCCTCTTCCTGGGCAAGGCCGAGACCCTGCTCAGCCACAGCAGCAGCTTCCGGCCGGAGGACCTGAAGAGCCGCATCTTCCAGCGCGCGCCGAACGCCAGCTACCAGGACCGCATACTCGGCATGATCCCGGCGTCGAGCCCCGCCGAGGGCGAGCCGGCGGGCCCCGGCCGCCAGGCCCGCGTGCGCGAGGCGGCCTTCGAGGCCGGCGGGGTGGCGCAGATCGCGGTCGACCGCAAAGGGCATCTCCTGCTCGCCAACGGCAAGGCCCGCCAGCTCTTCAACCTGGCTCCCACCGACCTCGGCCGCCTGCTGCAGGACCTCGAGATCTCCTACCGCCCGCTCGAGCTGCGGACGCAGATCGACGTCGCGAGCGTCTCGCGGACCCCGGTGACGATCAAGGACGTCGAGTGGTGCCCGGTCGGCGCCGTGCCGCGCCGCCTGGAGGTCCAGATCGTGCCGCTCAGCGAGCCGGGAGGCACGCTGCTCGGCGCCAGCATCTCCTTTCTCGACCTCACCTTCCAGCACCAGCTCCGCGGCGAGCTCGAACGGAGCAATCAGGACCTGGAGACCGCCTCCGAGGAGCTGCAGTCGGCCAACGAGGAGCTGGAGACCACCAACGAGGAGCTGCAGTCGACCATCGAGGAGCTGGAGACCACCAACGAGGAGCTGCAATCCGCCAACGAAGAGCTGGAGACGATGAACGAGGAGCTCCAGTCCACCAACGAGGAGCTGCGCTCGATGAACGACCAGCTCCAGCAGCGGTCGGACGAGCTGCGGCGGGTCAACACCCACCTCCACGCCATTCTCGGCGGCCTGCGGGCGGCCGTGGTGGTGCTCAACACCAAGCTCGAGGTCGAGATCTGGAGCGGCAAGGCGCAGGAGCTCTGGGGGCTGCGCGACGGCGAGGTGAAGGGCAAGCCGTTCCTGTCGCTCGACATCGGCCTGCCCGTCGAGACCCTCGAGAAACCGATCCGCGAGTGCATGGACAGCGGTCCGCGGGGCTCCGAGATCCTGGTCGACGGCGTCAACCGCCGGGGCCGCCCCGTGCGCTGCGTCGTGACCTGCACGCGGCTGGGGGACGGCCCCGGAGCCGGAGTGATCCTGCTGATGGAAGAGACGGGGGGGACCGAGGCAGCGCCGGCCGCCTGAAGAAAACATCGAGCGTAGAAGGAACACCATGCCGAAACCGACCACCGTCCTCGATCTTGCCGCGGCGCAACAGCAGCTCGTGGTCTTGCGGAACGAAGCGCGGCAACTCGCCAGGCCGGAGGCGTTCTCCGAGGCGCTCGGCCAGCTGGAGGCGCGGCTCGCCGACCTCGAGGTGGCCTATGAGGAGCTGGAGCAGCAGAACGAGGAGCTCGCGGCGACCCGCGAGGCCCTGGAGCGCGAACGCCACCGGTATCGCCATCTCTTCGAGGAGGCGCCGTTCGGCTACCTGGTCACCGACGTCCACGGGATCATCGAGGAAGCCAACCGCGCGGTCGCCGGGCTGTTCGGCACCCGCCAGGACCGGCTGACCGGCAAGCCGTTCTCCGTCTATATCGCGACCGAGGACCAGCAGATCTTCCGCGACCTGCTGGCCCGCGTCCGCGCCGACGAGCCGGCCGTTGAGATGGAGCTGCGGATCCGTTCCCGCCGCGGCCGGCCGGTGCCCGTGATGCTGACCGCCGTCCGCGACCTCGACTCCCAGAAGCGGGCGGCGCGGCTGCGCTGGACCCTGCGCGACGTCTCCTCCACCAAGGCCGCCGAGGAGGCGCTGCGGGTGAGCGAGGAGAGGCTGCGGCATTCCCAGCGCATGGAAGCGGTCGGCCGGCTCGCCGGCGGCATCGCCCACTCGTTCAACAACCTGCTGGCGGCGATCTCCTTCCAGTGCGAGCTGCTCACCGAGTCGATCCCGGCGGAGGACGTGCGGCACACCAACGTCGAGGAGATCCAGCACGCCGGCGAGCGTGCCGCCTCGCTGGCGCGCCAGCTCCTCGCCTACGGCCGCAAGCAGACGCTGCAGCCGCGGGTCCTGAGCCTCAACGAAGTCCTCCGCGAGATGGCCCCGATGCTCCGCCGGCTGATCGGCGAGCACATCCGGCTGGAGATCGAGCTCGATCCGGCGGACGGCGCGGTCCACGTCGACCTCGGACAGCTCGAGCAGGTGATCCTCAACCTGGCCGTCAACGCCCGCGACGCCCTGCGCTCCGGCGGCACCCTGCGGCTCGCCGTGGAAAGCCTCACGCTCGCCGCGGGGGAGATCCCCGAGCTGCCGGCCGGCGGCTATGTCCGGCTGACGGTGGCGGACACCGGGCCCGGCATGCCGTCCGAGGTCATGGAGCACCTGTTCGAGCCCTTCTTCACCACCAAGGCGCGGGGCGAGGGCACCGGGCTGGGGCTGGCGACGGTCCACGGCATCGTGCACCAGAGCGGCGGCCAGATCCGGGTCGAGAGCTCACCCGGCGAGGGCACCCGCTTCACGATCCTCCTGCCGCGCACCGCCGAGGGCTCCGAGGCCTCGCCGGTGCGCCCCAGCCTCCCCGGACGGCGGTCGCGCCGGGGCTCCGAGGTCGTGCTGCTGGTCGAGGACGAGGACAACATCCGCGAGCCCGCCATCGAGATCCTGGAGAGCCGGGGCTACAAGGTGATCGCCGCCCCGGACGCCACCCAGGCCCTCGCGATGTCCGACGAGTATGCCGGCCCCATCCACATCCTGGTCACCGACGTGGTGATGCCGGGGCTCTCCGGCAGCGAGCTCGCCCGCCAGCTCCTGCGCCGCCGGTCGGATCTGCGGGTGCTCTACATCTCGGGCTACCCGGAAGACTCGATCGCCCACCACGGCGTCCTCAGCGAGGACCAGCACTTCCTCCAGAAGCCCTTCCCCCCGGGCCAGTTCCTGGAGAAGATCCGCGACGTGCTGGATGGGCGGGCGGGGGGGGGGGGACGGGGAGCGTCGGCACGCGTGATGCAGTAAACTTGAGCCGCTATGGAGTCTCCCCCAGACGTTCGCGGACGTGACATTCTCGTCATCGGCGCCTCGGCGGGGGGAGTGCAGGCTCTCTGCGAGGTGATCGAGCGCCTGCCCCCCAACCTGCCGGCCGCGGTCCTGGTCGTGCTGCACATCACGCCGTACGGCAGCAGCATGTTGCCGGCGATCCTGCAGCGCTCGGGCTGCCTGCCGGCGTCCCATCCGGCGGAAGGAGAGGCGATCCTGCCGGGACGGATCTACGTCGCGCCTCCGGACCGCCACCTGGCGATCCGGGGGCGCCGCATCCATCTCTCCCGCAACGCCAGCGAGAACGGCCACCGGCCGGCCATCGACGTCCTGTTCCGCAGCGCGGCCCGCAATTTCGGCGCGCGCGTGGTGGGGGTGGTGCTCACCGGCAACCTGGACGACGGCACCGCGGGCCTGGCGGCGATCAAGAAGTGCGGCGGCGTGACCGTGGTGCAGGACCCCGCGGAAGCCGACTACCCCGGTATGCCCGAGAGCGCCATCGCCAACGTCGAGATCGACTCCATCCTCCCGCTGGCCGACATCGGTAGCGAGCTCGACCGCCTGGTGCGGGAGCCGCGGCCCGAAACGGAGGTGGACTGCGGCGAAGTCGAAGAGGAGCCCGACGATATGGGTACGTCGAAAGAAGACCAGGCAGGGGCGGCGACCCCCGGCGTCCCCTCGGCCCTGACCTGTCCGGAATGCGGCGGCGCCCTGTTCGAGAAGCCGGGCGACCAGCCGCTGCACTTCCGCTGCCGCACCGGTCACGCCTACTCGCCGGAGAGCCTGCTCGCCCAGATGTCCAACTCGGTGGAGTCCGCCTTATGGGCGGCGCTCCGCTCGCTGGAGGAGAACATCGCCCTCTCCCGGCGTCTCGAGAAACGGTCGCTCGCGGCCGGGAACCCTCTGGCCGGCGAGCGCTACCACCGGCGGGCGGTCGACGCCGAGAAGCACGCCGACGTCCTGCGCTCCATGCTCACCCAGGGCGGAGCGGAGATGGATTGATTCGGGGGAAAGACCGTTGATCGAAGGGTTGTAGAGACGCTCCCAGCCCGTCCACGACAACCTTCCGCAGGCCACGGGGACGGCGGGACGTCTCCGCCGGAGAGGAACCCTTTCCTTCTTCCACAGCCGGTGAGAAGACCATCGCGACGATCGCTTGCCCAGAAGAGGTTTGCCGTCGTCGGCTGCCACCCCTCCGGCGGGAGACGTCCCGCCGTCCCCGTGGCCTGCACAGGTTGTCGTGGACGGGCTGGGAGCGTCTCTACAAGCCCTCCGATCAACATCCTTCGTCGCCGCGTGCCTCAACCGGCGCAGGTCAGCCGCAGTCTCCGCTTGTTCGTCCGCGACTCGGCGAGGCCGATCTCCTTCAGGGCGGGGAAGGCGGCGGGGTCGATCCAGCGCCGGCGCAGCTCGGTGCCCCGCTCCAGCGTCAGCTCGCGCCCTTTGACCCCGACGGTCTGGCGGAAGGCGCCGAGGTCGTTCTTCACGGTCACGTCCTGCCCCTCGGCCTTGCAGGCGGCGCGGGGGAGGGTGACGCGCCAGGTGACGCGGCTGGCGAACGGCGTCTCCACCACCGGCAGGGCGCGGTCGTCGAGCAGTCCGGAGGAGGGGAGCTCGGCCATCGAGGGGACCGGCAGCGGCGGCAGCATCCCCTCAGCCGAAGCGCCCAGCGACGGGATGGCGACCTTGGCCTCCAGCTTCACTTCGGGCACGCCTCCCTCCTCGGACTGCCAGCGGATGTCGGTGAGCGCGGCACCGGCGGGTAGGAGGGAGCCGAAGACCCGGCGGATCACCCGGTCCAGCTCCTGGGGATTGGCGCCGCCGTGGAGGTGGATGAATGCGGCGCCGCTCTCGCCGGAGAGCTCCAGCTTGGCGGTGCCGGCCGCGTCGCCGCCCGCGGCCAGGGAAAGGGCGACGTCGAGCCGCCTCCCCTCCTGACCCGGGCGTATCGGCGTGCGCACCAGCTCCCCCTTGCCGTTGCGCACCACCAGCACCTCCTGGTCCTGCACGGCCGGCTGCAGCCAGGCGAGGCCGCCGCTCTCCTGCGTGGCGTCGAGGAAGAGATAGCCGCCGGCCACCGGCGCGTCCGCGTCCAGGCCGAGCCCCTCGGCCGGCACGGCCACGATCATGTGGTTGAACTGGAACGGGGAGGGGAAGTCGCGGTCCACCCTGCCGTTCGGATCGAGCCGGGCGAGCGCCGGATAGGCCTCGATCCCCGCCTCGTTGAGCAGGTCGACCAGGAGCAGCGCCTTGTCCTTGCAGTCCCCCCAGAGCCGCTCCATCACCTGCTGCGGCGTGTGCGGCCGGTAGCCGCCGATCCCCACCTCCACCGCCACGTAGCGCACCTGCCTGCGGGCGAACTCGGCCAGCGCCGCGATCCGCCGGCGCTTGTCCGCGTTGGTGGACCCGGGAATGCCGGCGACCAGCGCCTGGGCCTTGCCGCGCACCGGCTCGGCGCCGCGCGGCACGCCGGTGAGGACCCCGGTGTACCACTTGCCGATCGCCTCCCAACTCGCCGCGTCCCCCCAGGCGTAGCGGAGCAGGGCGCCCTCGGCGGCGAGGCCGGGCGCCTTCTCGGGAGGGGTGAGGGCGGGGAGCTTGGAGCCGGTCACCGTTACGCCGCCGGGCACCTCCTGGACGTTCAGCCCCGGCATCGCGCCGTCCACGTGATAGCGCCAGCCGGCGCCGGCGCCATGGATGGAAACGCGCAGCGAATCGACCGCCTCGTCCGACCCCAGCACGAGCTGGCCGGCGGGGAACCAGGGGCGCTCGCGCACCTCGTAGTCGAGGGCGAGCACGGAGCCCACCGGCACGGCCGGGAAGGCGACCGTGCGCACGGCGAGCGACGAGTGGAGGTTCCCCTCGCCCGCCATCTGGCGGGTGTCGAGGTCGCGCCGGGAGACCTTCAGCGTCTTGCCGTCCGGCTGCGTGGCCGAGGCGGTCAGGTCTCCCATCTCGCGGTTCTCGTCGAGCGCGATCGGGTAGGGGGACCAGCGGGAGAAGTCGCGCGCGTTGTCGAGCCGCACCCGCAGATGGGTCCGCTCGGTGACGCCGTCGGGGCGGATGTCGACGTCGATCGACTTCTCGAGGATGGTGGCGGCCGGGAGGGGGGCGGCCAGGAAGAAGACCAGGGACAACAGGGACGGCAGGGACGGCAGGGACGGCAGGGACAAAATCCCCTCGTCCCTGGAGTCCCTCGGGTCTCTTGGGTCCCTTGCTTTCTCAACGCTTGGCCAGCACCAGCGCCTGGGCATCGCTCTTCTCCACGTCGCCGAACAGGAGGCGGACGGCTTCGTACTGTTGCGAGGTTTCGAGGGCCCGGCGGGTGATGTCCACCCGCCGCGTGTAGACCAGGGAACGCTCGGCCGGCTTTACCTCCACCGCCGTGGTCAGGCCGCCGACGGCGCTGGCGACGTTCTTCTCTTGCGGCATCCCCTCCACCTTCCACCCCTCGGGCCAGCGCAGCCGGAGCTCCACCTCCTCGCGGTCGGGGTAGTCGAAGTAGACGCCGGTGCGGCGGCTGGAGACCGCCTGCACGAAGGGCTGGGCGAGCGGCCCCAGCGGCGCGCTCGGCGCGACCGTGGCCTCGTCGCCCAGCGCCTCGTCCTCGCGCTGCTTGAGCGCCCAGGTGACGGTGACCTTCCCCTCGTCGGCCGATTCGACCGCCTTGACGTCGGAGATCTGATAGTCGCGGAAGCGCTTCTCCAGCCACTCCTTCCACGCCTGCGCCGTCTTCGCCGCGTCCGGCTGCCAGTCGGTCCTCTCCCAGGCATGATGGCCGGTCAGCCGCAGCGTGCCGGTGCCGGCGATCCGCCCCTTGGCGTCCACCGCCAGGTCGAGCTCGGCGCGCCGCAGGTTCTGCTCGAACGGCGTCGCCGGCAGCACCACCCCCTCGGGCTTCTTGGCGTCGGGGATCAGCGCCGGGGTCCCCTCGTAGCCGGCGCGCAGGCGGCCGAAGCCGAGGGCGCGGTCGGAAGGATCGAGATAGACCGGCTTGCCGTCGAGCTGCACCTGGACGAGCACGGCGTCGAACCAGTTCGGGTTGGGCAGGGCGGTGTCCACGGCGCCGCGGTCGCGGTTGGCGGCCCACACCAGGCGGGAGTCGATCTTCACCGCCTTGAGCATCGCCTGCAGCAGCAGCGCCTTCTCCGAGCGGCTCCCCGAGCGCTCGGAGAGGACCTTGCCGAGCCCCCGGTCGGGATCGAGGCTGACGCCGCCGTAGCCCGAGTCCTCGATCTGGTCGCGGACGTAGCGGTAGATCGCCTCGGCCTGCTGGCGGGGGGAGCCCGAGCCGGCCACCGCGCGGGCCTGCTTCTCGACCCCGCTGTCGTGGCGGCGCGCCCTGTCGTAGAGGCCGCCGATCAGCTCGGAGGTCTTCGGCCAGCTCTCCAGCAGCGGCTCGTGGTAGTTGGCGTTGGCGAAGCCCGTCGGCAGCAGCAGCATCTGCGCCGCCAGATCGGTGAACGGCGGGCCGTAGAGGTCGTCCGGCACCGCCGGCAGGTTCTCCGCCCACGCCTTGGTGGTGAAGCCGTTGGAGGTCTTGTCCACCTGCTTCTGGATCTTCACCTTCATCGGCGCCCGGCTCCAGGCCTGCGCCATCATCTCCGGCGAGGTGCGGAAGACGACCTCGGAGTAGCGGACCGGGATCTCCTCCGAGAAGTACCAGGGATCGAGATAGATCGGCGAGTCGAAGGTCAGCTCGTAGTGGTAGTCGAGGATCGCCCCGACCTGCACCGACGGGAAGGCCACGGCGGTGGTGAAGGTCTTGTTCGAGCGCGAGGTCTTGCGGACGAACTTGGCGTCCGCCGGCACCGGGATCACCCGGCCGTCGGGGAGCACGGTGCGCGCCTGGAAGCCGTGCAGCCGCTCGGCGTCGCTGTGCGAGATCGCCACCTCGCCATTGCTCTTCCCGTCCTCGGTGAGGATCTTCAGGCGGACCTGGATGTGCAGCGACGAAGCGAGGTTGCCGGTCGGCAGGCCATAGCCCGCCATCAGGAACTCCCCCTTCTTGAACAGCACCACCGCCGGCGCGTTCGGCGACCCCGGCACGGCGGTGAGGGCGCGCTCCTCGTCGGTGATCGGCGGAAAATCGGCCGCCGCGGCGCCGCGCGCGCCGAGCAGCGCCAGGGTCAGCGTCAGGATCGAGCTGGCCAGGATGGCTGTACGTGTTGACTTCATGAAACTCCTCTTCTCCTGGTGTCCGGCAAAACGGGCGTTCCTTTCCTCGACACCTACCTCAACCTGCTCCCCACTCCAGATGTCGATCGGGTCCGGAACGTTTCCAAAATATCATTTCCCGGCGACCGTCGATGTATACGGGCGCCGACTGGCGGGCGTCCAGGCCGGCCAGGGCCGCAGAAGTCTAAAAAAGGACGTAAAGGACTGCAAGGACGACAAGGACATCAGAAACAGGTCCGAGGATGACGATCCGGCGTCCTTTGTCCTTGTCGTCCTTGCAGTCCTTTACGTCCTTGTCTGGTTCTTTCTGGCGCGCACCGGCGGAAGCCGGCCGCCGGCCAGGCTTGGACGCAGCAGCATTGACGCTCGCCGGCTTGTTCTAGAATTTAGTAGAGGGTGTCTGGAAAGCGCCGCCCCCAGGGCGCGGTCTCCAGGCTGAAGCAGGGAGGGGAGCCCCCCGCGGCGAGCTGCACCGCCGGCGTCCTGGCGCCCAACGGCGAGCTGGTGCTGCGGGCTCCGTCCAGCGTGGCGGAAAGGTAGGTCTTACTCGGCCTATTCTTCCGCCTCGCCGTCGATCTTGCAGTTGCCGACTTTTGTCCAGTGGGCTTGTTCGAGCACATCCCACGGGAGCCACCATCGCCCGTCCTTGCCGCTCCAAGCAGCCAAGAACAGGCCGTCCTTCCCCGCGGCCAGCGACGGCCGATCTTTCAGCTTCAGCGACAGAGGAAGTCGCTCCAGGACGACCCGGATGGGGTCGTAGCGGTCAAGCGCGGCAGCGCCGTCCGCGGTATGGACGAAAAAGTACATCCGCCCATCCCTCCCCTCCGTCATCGCTTCGAGGACCGAAGGCGCGTCGAACGGAGTGTAGGTGCTCTTTTCCTGATGCGGATTGTGAGTGGCGTCAGTGGGATTCTCGGAGGCATCTTTGCGTGCGATCTCGATCCCTTTGTTTCCCTGCTCCTTCCGGACTCTTCCTCCGTCGACCTTGATATCGAGGAGCACGTGCCCGGACGGCGTCATCCGTTGAACGTGATAGGCATACTGCCGGGCTACCCACAGCTTGCCTTGGCGATCGCCGGTCATGAACGCGGCGTTCTCGGCGATGGCGCCGTTCAGCATGTTTTTTTCCAGCAACTCGGCGACAGACGGGCCTTTGAGCGTGACCATGGCTTCCCATCGGTCCCGACCCAGTTGAAGGAACCAGGGAGGAGCCCCGATCTTCTTTACGTCGACACTCCGGCCTCCGATCGGCAAAGGAACGACGGCAACCAGGGGAGCGTCCCGGAGGAGCGCCACCGACCAGGGTTTGAACGGCAGCGGAGGGACGGGCTTCTCTTTTCCGTCCACGAAGAGCCGGACCGATCTCGCGTCCTGGATCAGCCATCGATCGCCAGCCGGGCTCATCGCGGCGGTGTAGATCGCGCCCGATCGATCCAGAGTGGGTTCCAGCGACACCGGCTCGCCGAAAATCTTGTCGCGGGTATAAGGGTAGACGGCGAGAGTATCGGTCCGAAGAAAGTAGACGTTTCCCGTCCGGTCCGCCTGCACGAACTGTTGCGCCTCCCAGATCGGCATCGCGGTGCCCTTGGGAAGCGGCTCGGGTGTCACCGCGCTGGCGACATGGGGGAACGGCACCCAGAAGAGGGTGAAAAGGCACACTTTGGCGAGAGGGCCAGATGGGAAATCTAACATCGCTGCACCTCTTAGACGGAGCATTTCCTGATGTAGCCGTGGTAGACCGTTCCGTCCCAGAAGTCACAGTAAGTGCAGTTACCGATGTCGTAACAGTCGACCGAGGCGCGGCTTGTCGTTGGGGTCAGGATCGCGAGACCAAAGACCAGTGAGGCAAGGGCAAGTCTCAGCAACAAGCGGGACTTTCGCATGATCTCCTCCTTTAAGATGCAAGAACTATAGACGATGCTGACTCGAATCGCGAGCTGACCCAAAGAAAAAGGGCGCCCCTGGAGGAGCGCCCTTTTCGAACGGGCTTCGATGGCCGCGCCGTCTATCGGTTGCCGGACTCGAGGGAGATCTCGAGCTCGACGTTGCCGCCGGACTTGACGTCGAATTCCTTCTCGATCGCCTTGTGGCCGGGGCGCACCACGGCGAGCTTGTGATGGCCGGGAGCGACCGGCAGGCCGGCGTGCAGGAGCGAGAGGTCCGTGCCGGTGCCGACGAACTGGCCGTCGAGATAGACTGAGGCGTCCTGGGGCTCCACCGCGAGGCGGAGGTGAGACCCCGCGGAGTCGTCCCGCGAGGCGTGCGGGCGGCGATCCCGATCGTCGCCATGGTCGTCGTCGCCACGGTCGTTGTCACCCTGGTCGCGATCGTTGTGCATCGCGCCACGGTCGTGGCGGACGCGGTCGTGCCAGTCCTGATCGTCGTCGTCCCCGTTCTGACGGTCGCCGTTCTGACGGTCGAGCCACTGCTGGCGCTCGCGCTCGTAACGGAGCCGGTCGTCCCGCCGCTCATGGGTCTTGGTGGCGAGATCCTCGGGGCGGACCGAGTTCCCCTTCTCCATGCGGTCGTCGATGTCGATCACCGAGCCCGGGTAGATGGTCATCTGACGGGCGATCGTCTTGTACCCCGGGAGATAGAAGGCGATGTCGTAGGTGCCTTCCGGCAGCCAGAGGTAGCCCGGCCAGCCGTCGTATTTGTCGACGATGCCGAGGTCCTCGCCGTTGACGAAGACGTGCGTGCGGCCGGGCGAGACGTCGAGGTCGAGGGCGCCCATCTCGCTGCGGCTCTCACGGTTGTAGTAGCCGCCGCCGTCCCCGTAGGAAGGGTAGTAGTACGGGTCGCCGTAGTAGCCGCCGTACCAGCCGTCCCAGTAGCCTGGCCAGAAGCCGAAACCGAAGCCGAACGGGTAGTAGTAGAAGTGGCCGCCGCGCCAGAAGCCGCCGCCGCCGTGGCCACCGTGGCCGCCATGGCCACCGTCGCCATGACCGCCGTGGCCGGGCTGACGCTGGCCGCCGGAGGAGGAGCCGGGGGTTCCGTGCGCGGTGCGCCCCCCCGAGGAGTGACCGCCGCCGGAGCTCGAATGAGAGCCTCCGCCAGAGGAATGAGCCGACCGGTCGCCGCCGCCCCCACCGCCGCCATGCCCGCCGCGGCTTTGCGCCGCCAGGGGCAGGCCAAGGGCCAGCAGCGCGGCGAACGCCGTGCTAGCCGCCCGGACCGTGAGCCGGCTGGTAGCGGGTTTCAGGGTGATCATGAAGATTCTCCTTTTTCCAGCTCCGCGCCCATTTCAGACCAGGCGCGGTGAAGACCTTTGATGTAGTGATACCGGAGCACATCTTCCCACATCCTGGGGGTGCTCACCGGCCAATTTTGCAAGGCCCGGACCAGCCGTTCCCTGCGCCTCTGCGGCACCTCCGGCGGCAGTGGCGGCGGCCCGCCGGGACCGACTCCGAGAAAGGAGCCGAGCTCCGGGTGCAGCCGGTAGAACACCACCGCGCAGTAGCCCGCCTTCTCCTGCCGCGTCGCGAACCGCGCGATATCCGTCGGATGATCGTGCGCCACGGTCGCCGCGGCCTCATAGACCAAGCGGAACCCTCTCTTCTTCAAACGGTATCCGACCTCGATATCTTCCCACGCCGCATGGGGAAACCGCAGGTCGAAAGGCTCGGCGAGCAGGAGGTCGCGCGGCAGCGAAAGATTGGAGGTGTATAGAAAATTGAACGGTACGTCTTCTTTATCGTGGATCAGCGCGTAGCCGAACTGGAGGCCGTGCTCGTTGATGTAGCGCAGGAAGGGATTGAGGCGCATGCGGCGGTGCCAGCCGGTGTAGCCGATCACCCCCAGGTGAGGGTCGTCGCCGCGCTGGCGATGGGCCTCGCGATGGGCGGCCAGCCATCCCGGCGAAGGGACGGTGTCGTCCCCAAGAAAGGCCACCCAGCGGCCGGAGGCGGCGGCGACGCCGGTGTTGCGCGCCGCGGCCGGACCGTGGTTCTCCTGCACCAGCACCCGCAGCGGCATCCGGAACGAGCGGCCGCGCAGCCAGTCGGCGGAGCCGTCGGTCGAGCCGTCGTCCACCACCACCACCTCGAACGGCGGAGCTCCCTGCTGGAACTCCAGCGCCTGCAGCACCTCCGCGAGGACCTCCAGGCGGTTGTGGGTGGGGATGACGACGGAGAATTCCGGTCCCATGCGGGAGATTATGACGGGGTTTCGGGCGAGGCGGGAACTCCGCCCACTTGAGCGGAAGAGCCGCCCCGGTCGAAAGTCGTTCCGCCCACTTGGGCGGAAGAGCCACCCTGGTTGAAAGTCGTTCCGCCCACTTGGGCGGAAGAGCCGCCCCGGTTGAAAGTCATTCCGCCAACCGGGGCGGAGGCACCCGCGGCTCGGGCGGACCCGCTTTTTTGCCGGGCGAGAACGCGAACGAGGCTCCGGGCGGTCGCCGCGAGGCGGGCCGAACCGCCGCGCGCCCGCCGGATCAAGGATGTTGCAGCTTCGGCGGTCCCGGCGTCTTGTCGATCTTGAAGTTGACGGTCAGCACGTAGTACACCTTCACCGGCTCGCCGTTCAGCGTCGCCGGCTTGAAGCGCCAGTGGCAGATGGCGTCGAGGGCGGCGAGGCCCAGTCCCTTGGGCTGCGTCTGCAAGAGGCGCGGGAAGAGCACATGGCCGTCCTTGTCGATGATCGATTCGACGATGACCTGGCCTTCCACCTTCTCCTTGCGCGCCGCGAGGGTGTACTCGGGAGGAGTCTGGAAGAGGATCTCGGGCCTCTGCACCTCGCGGTTGATGTCCGGCCGTTCAGCGCCGGCCTTCTCCGCGTCCGTCATCCGGGTGGCCTTGAGCTTCGCCGACTCGGCGTCGGAGAGGCCCCTGGCCCGATCCGGCCCGAGATGGCGGTCGAGCAGGGCTCCGGCCTCCTCGAAGTGGGAGAAATCGGCTTTCGCGAAATTGGGATCGAGGTTTTGCGCCACGTCCCAGCGGCAGAGCGCCAGGCTCTCGTCGCCGAGGCCGGCGTCGGCGAGCGCGGCGAGGACGAACCCGGTCGCCGCCGACGCGGGGTAGTCGTCCGCGAAGCCGGCCAGCACGTGGAACTGCTGGTGAGCCAGGTCGCGGGCCTCCCGCCAGCGCTTGGCGGCAAGCAGGTCGACCACCTTCATCTGATCGTTCAGCAGCGGCTCGATGCCGCCGAGGAGGAAGCGCGGGGGCTGCGGCTGAAGGGGCTTCGGAGCCTCTTGCGCCAGGACGGCCGGCGGGGCCAGAAGGGCAACGAGGAGCGGGAGAAGGACCGCGGCTCTCTTCCGAGGATTCCAGATCATAAGAGCAGCATTGTAACGTGGGCAGCATTCCTACCTGTACAACCGAACGCTGCGGTCCTCCCCTCGCCTCTCCTACGCGTGCGCTCCGTTCCGGCGGTTGCGCAGGATCAGATAGTTCGCCGGCACGTGCCCCTCCTCGCCGTGGCCGAGGGGGACGGTGTGGATCTTGACGTCCTCGCCGTGAGCCACGACGTTCCACTTCGAGTCGGGGTAGACGAGGGGGCGCTGCACGGGGTCGAAGCCGACCGAGGTGGCACCGGTCCTGATCACGTTGTGGACGAGCGAGGGGAGACCCGACGGGCTGTCGGCCGGCAGGGTGCGGAAATAGTCGAGCGCGCAGAGCGAGAGCTCGATCTGGTAGAGCGTTCCCCGCTCGCCCAGCAGGATGGCGAGGTTCTCGGCGAACCGGGGCTTGTCGTCGTCCTGGAGGACGTGCATCACGGTCCGCATGTAGACGTTGACGTCGCCGAACTCGTCGTGGAACGCCTTGGCGTCCTCGGGCTTGAGGCCGTCGACCACCCGGTATTCGATCTTCAGCTCCGCGGGGGTCTCCTCGCGCGCCTTGGCGACCGCCGAGGGGGAGACATCGGTGCCGATCACCCGGTCGAACTGGGTGGCGAGGTAGCGGGTCTGGCGGCCGTTGCCGCAGCCGAAGTCGAGCAACGGCAGGCTGTTGTCGAGGATCTGCGGCTTGAAGCGCTTGAGGTCCTCGACGGAGGCGCGCTCGGGCTCGTTGTCCCACAGCACCTGGCCGCCGCGCCCGGTCTTGCCGATGGAGCGCCAGTAGTTCTCCCAGTGGCGGTCGACCTTGCCGGGGTCCCCCCACTTCAGCCGGTAGAAGAGCACGTTCGAGATCAGGCGCACCGATTTCAACAACTCCATAGCATCCCTCCTCGCGGTCGCGGGACACACCTCGGCTGAGAGCGGAGGAGCGCGCGACCGCCGTCGCCCGGCAAGGGTGCGTCCTGGAGTCGGACCGCGACCCTCATCCGGAAATTACTTGGAAACCTGCTTATAGGGTGCCAGCGATTGGGCAAATAGGGACACTCGGAATCGAAAGAAGGAATCGGGGACAGGCGGGACATGCCAGGGTGCGCCATCCATCTTCTCCGGGCTCCGCGTATAAGCTTCGAGACCGCGATGGAAGCCCCGCCGACGAGCACTGGCGCCGCACCGTCCTCAACCAGCTCCAGATCAAGTTCTGACCCGCGAGGAGACCCGCCATGATCCGCAAGCTCGCTCCGATCCTCACCCTCCTCGCCGTGGCCGCGCTGGCCTATGCGGAGGAGAAGATCGTCGTCCAGTACGACTGCATCCCGAATTACGCCAACTGGGGGGGCGTTACCGCCCTCTACAAGAAGGTCGCCGGCGTCACCGTCCCCCCCGATCCCAAGGGCTCGTCGGTGGCGATGGCGGCGATCGAGAAGGAGAAGGGCGCGCCGCAGGCCGACACCGCCTACTACTCGGGCGCGATCGGATTTCAGGCCGCCGAGAAGGGGCTGCACGAGCCCTACAAGCCGGCCGGCTGGGAGAAGATCCCCGCCGCGCTCAAGGACCCGAACGGCCTCTGGTGGACCGTCCACACCAGCGCCATCGCCTTCGTGGTCAACACCAGGGCGCTGGGCGGCGCGCCGGTCCCGCGCTCGTGGGCCGACCTGCTGAAGCCGGTCTACAAAGGGAAGATCGCCTATGACGACCCCACCTGGGGGGGCACCTCCTACACCCTGATCTACGGCCTCAACCAGTTGATGGGCGGCAGCGAGAAGAACTTCCAGCCGGGGCTCGCGTACCTGAAGAAGCTCGACGAGAACGTCTCCTCCTATCCGCGCGAGTCGATCTACAACGGCGTGCTGCGCGGCGAGGTTCCGATCTGGATCAACGCCGACGGCAACGGCTACAAGATGCGCTACGTGGACGGCGGTCCGGTCGAGGTCGTGATCCCCGCCGAGGGGACGTTCACCATGCCGCTGGTGATGGGGCTGGTCAAGGGCGCTCCCCACAAGGCGGAAGCGAAGAAGTATCTCGACTGGCTGCTGACGCCGCCGGCCCAGGGGGAGTTCGCCAAGGCCTACTTCCTCCCCGTCGTCGCCGGCACGCTGCCGAAGGAGATCGCCGCCCACCTCCTCCCGGCCAAGGACTATCAGCGCGCCCGCGCCCTCGACCTCGCGAAGATGGCCGCGGCGGCGGACGCTCTGAAGAAGGCGTGGGTGGAGGAGATCCGGGGGAGCGGAAGGTAGAGATTTTAGATTTTGGATTTTGGATTTTGGATTGAGGACGGCGGATGGCGGACGGGGCTCGCTCTGCGGTAGGGTTGCGAGCCCAATCCAAAATCCAAAATCTAAAATCCGAAATAGCTCGCGATGACCGCCTCCCACGCCAACCGCCCCTCGTCCTGGACCGGCCTCCTCCTGGCTCTGCCGCTGGTGCTGTTCCTTGCGGCGGTGGTGGCGTGGCCGGTGGCGCACCTGGCGGCGCGGGTGTTCAGCACGCAAGACGCGCTGCGGGCGGTGCTGGCGGCGGGGCGCTACCGGACGTCGCTGGTCAATTCGCTGGCGCTCTCCAGCGTGGCCGCGGTGGTGTCCGTGCTGCTCGCGCTCTGGCCCGCGTGGGTGCTGGCGGGCGAGAGCTTCCGCGGCCGGGACCTGCTGCGCACCGTCGTCTTCCTGCCGCTCACCTTCTCCGGGGTCCTGGTGGGCTTCCTGATGGTGGTGCTGCTCGGCCGCGTCGGCGCCCTCCCCAAGGCGATCGGCTTCCTCACCGGCCACGAGGTGTTCGCCGGCAGCGCCTATACACTGGCGGGACTATTCGTCGCATACTTATACTTCGAAGTACCGCGGGCGGTGGTGACGCTCGAGTCGGCGTTCCGCCGCTACCCGCGGGAGTTGGACGGGGCGGCGCGCGCGCTCGGCGCCGGTCCGGTCGAGCGGCTGCTCAAGGTGGCGCTGCCGCTCGCCGCGCCGGCGTTGCGCTCGACGCTGGCGGTGACCTTCTCGGCGTCGATGGGGTCGTTCGGCGTCGCCCTGATCCTCTCCCGGCGTTTCACCGTGGCACCGCTCGAGATCTATACGGAGATGACCGGATTCCTCAACGACGACGTGGCCGGGGCCCTCTGCCTGCTCCTCGCTCTCTCGACGCTGGCCGTCGACCGGCTGCTGTCGGCGAGGCGATCGTGAGCGGCGCCGGAGGCCGGCGGTGGCGGCGGCGGGCCGGGATCGCCGCCCTGGCTCTGCTGGCGGCGGCGCTCGCCGCGCCGATCGCGATCACCGCGGCGGGGGCCTTCTCGCACGCCGCCTGGTATGGCGAGCGCTCCGAGGGGGCGGCGGTGGCGGACACCTCGTCGCTCTTCACCTATGTCCTCGACGTCTGGGGGGGAGCCCTGATCCGCTCGGCCGAGGTGGTCGGAGCGGTGGTGCCACTGGCGCTGCTGATCGGCGCGCCGGCCGCCTGGGCGTTCCGGCGGCGGCCGTTCCCGGGGTCGCGGCTGCTCGAAGCGGCGGCGCTGGTGCCGCTCGCCGTGCCGGGGGTGGCGCTCGCCTTCGCGCTGATCCAGACGGCGGGGGGCTTCCCCCGCTTCTGGCTGCTGGTCGCCGGACACCTCGCCTACACCGTGCCGCTGGTGGTGAAGAGCGTCGGCAACGCCGTGGACACCTTCGACCCGCGCCTGGAGGCCGCCGCCGGCACCCTCGGGGCGGGGCCGTGGGAGACGGCGGCGCGGGTGACCCTGCCGCTGCTGCTGCCGGCGCTGGTCCTCTCCTCCCTGCTCGTCTTCGCCGTCTCCTGGGGGGAGTTCAACGTCAGCTTCCTGCTGGCGACGCCGCGGATCCAGACCTTCCCGGCCGGGCTCTACGCCACCTACACCACCAACTCCTTCCCGGTGGCGGCGGCGGCGACCCTGATCTTCCTGGCGCCGGTAGTGCCCGTCCTGATCGCCATCCAGGCGTTCGGCGGCCGGGAGTTCCACCGGGGGCTGCCGGCGTGACCTTCCGCGGCGAGCCCCTGAAGGTCGACGTCGAGGCCGTCGCCTTCGGCTACGGACGGCAGCCGGTGCTCTCCGGCGTCTCGCTGGAGCTGCCGGGAGGGGGCATCACCGTCCTGATCGGCCCTTCGGGATCGGGGAAATCGACCCTCCTGCAGCTCCTGGCCGGGCTGCTGCACCCCGCCGCCGGCCGCATCCTCTTCGACGGCGAGGACGTCACCGGCGTTCCCACCGAGCGGCGGGACGTGGGGGTGGTCTTCCAGTCCTACGCCCTCTTCCCGCACCTGACCGTGCGGGACAACATCGCCTTCGGCCTCAAGACCGGCCGCCGCCGCGCCTCGCTGCGCAGCTCGCGCCGGCCACTGTCGCGGCACACCCTGGAGGCGCGGGTCTGGGACGCCGCCGCCCTGCTCGGCCTCGAACGGTTCCTCGACCGCAAGCCGTCGCAGCTCTCCGGCGGCGAGCAGCAGCGGGTGGCGCTCGCCCGCGCGGTGGCCCCGCGCCCCGCGCTGCTGCTCCTCGACGAGCCGCTCTCCGCCCTCGACGCGCGCCTGCGCCGCACCGTGCGCACCGAGCTCGCCGCACTCCTGCGAACCTTGGGCACCACCGTCTTCTACGTCACCCACGATCAGGAGGAGGCGATGCTCCTCGCCGATCACCTGGTCGTGCTCGACCGCGGCCAGGTGGTGCAGGCCGGGCCGCCGCTCGACCTCTACCGGCGGCCGGCGACGCCGTTCGTGGCCGGTTTCCTGGGCGAGGCCAATCTGGTGGCGGTGAGCGTCGAGGAGAGCGCCGGCGGCAAGCCCGCCCGCACCCCGCTCGGGCGGCTCACCCTGCCCGTCGGCATGGATCGCGGCTGGGTCCTGGTCCGCCCCGAGGACCTCACCGAAGACCCGCTGGGAGCGTGCGCCACCGTCGTCGACGCCCGCGGGCTCGGCCCCCACGACCGGGTGCTGCTGACCCTGGCGAACGGCGTCGAGGTCCTGGCCCACTTCCCGCCCGGCTCCGCTCCCGAGCCGGGCGCCAAAGTGCGGATCGGAATGCGGTCGCGGGCGCCGCATTTCCTGGCGGACGGGTGAGCGAAGGCAGTCAACGCGCCAACCCTTCCAGGGCTCTTTGCCCGTTGGTGCGACCTACGCTCCGAAGCCTCACAGCCCGCTCCAAAAATCTGAACCACCCCTACTTCGCTCGCAGATGGTTCGAGGCGCAGCGGTAGCCGCCGTTGAGGACGATGCTGCGCACCAGCGGCGGGAAGAGGTCGAGGTGGACGCCGAAGGCGGCGAATGCCTCGCTGGCCTCCCGGTCGCCGCGCGGAATCAGGTACGAGAAACCCTCCGCGCGGGCCTCCTGCCCGCGCGTCTCCACCACCACGTTGTTCCAGGTGATCAGGAAGGCGTCGTGGTTGAGCCCTTCCCGGTTCTGGAGGAGCCCGACGGGGACGGTGAGCAGGGGGAGGCGCCGCACCTCCAGCCCCGCCGCCGCGAGCTCGCCGGCCACGAGGTCGAGGAAGCCGCCGAGGGCGTCCATCTCCGGGCTTTGCTGCGCCGCGGCGAGAGCGGCGGCGAGCGCGTCCCCCGCCGGCTCGAGGCCGTAGCCCCGCCGTAGCGAGTCCCAGTCGGCGGCGTCGAGGCGCGGCAGCAGCGCGCGGCCCGCGGCGGCGTCCGCGACCAGGGCCTTGCGGTTCGGGAGGAGAGTGACGATCGAATCGAGATCGTAGCCCGCGCCGCCGCCGAGGGCGCGCATCAGCTCGATGCGCGCTGGGAGCGCCGCGGACCCGCGGCGGGGGAGCGGATGGACGAAGCGGACCGGGCGGCCGTAGAGCTGCGCCAGCTCCGTGGCGGCCTGGTCGGCGGCGGCGAGATAGCGGTCGATCCCAGCCGCCTCGGCGAAGCTGGCGACCGGCACCCGGTCGACTTTCAGAAGGGTCAGGATCCGCGGCTCCAGCGTGTGCAGGGTGATCCACGCGGCGGTGGGGGTCAGCAGCACCTGGCCGTTGTGGAACGGCACCGGCGCGGTGGTCCAGGTCACCTTGCCCCAGGCGCGGTCGAGGTCGTCGGGCAGGTTCCGGACCAGCTCGGGACCGAGGTGCGCGTCCTCCTCGCGGCCGGGCTGGAGGTTGGGGCGGACCAGCACCCGCACCCCGCCGTCCCGGGCGTGGACGAGGGCGAACGGATCGCGCGGCCAGGGGGAGTAGGGGCGGCCGTAGATGTCCAGCAGGCGGAGATGGAGCTCCCGCGCGCGTGCCTCCAGCCCTTCGCGCAGCGGCGAATCGGTCAGCACCACCAGGGTCCGCTCCGGGGCGGCGGCGTGGACCGCCGAGAGGAACGCCGTGGCCGTCGGCAGATCGAAGAAGAACGAGGGCAGCGAATAGACCGAGGCCGCGAGGCGGCCCTCGACGTCGGCGTCGAAGCGCTGGCCGCCGGGCGCGAAGGGGACCTGACGGTCGGCGGCGCGGCGGGGGATCGCTCCCCAGGCGCGCTCGACCCTGTCCGAGGCGGCAAAGTCGAATCCCCGTACCTGGTTCAGCTCCTGGAGGAGAGCGTCGCGCAGGCCGGCGGGGGTGGCGGGATCGAGGGCGCGCGGCAGGAGCGCGAGGACGCGTCGGCGGAAGCCGTCGTCGGCCACGAAGCGCTCGGGCTCGACGAGCTGGAGCGCCAGCAGCGCGAGAACCTCCTCATGGCTCCACGAGCCGCGGCGGCCGAGGGCGAGCCCGCGGGCGCGAGCGGCAGCGGTGAGGTCGTCGGGGGCCCGTTTCGCCACCGCCGCGTCGCTGGAGGTCAGCGCCCGCCCGGCGGCGGTGAGGGCCGCGGGGTCCTGGGGAGCGGCGGCGATCAGGAGAGGCAGGAGAAGAGACAGCAGGACGAGTCCGATCCGCAAGGCTGAGCCCTCATCACCCCGGCCCTCTTCTCCCTTCCCCTCCCACCCTCCCTCACCGGGAGAAGAGGGAGAAGAAACCCCTTCGGGGTTGCTGGAGGGCGGGGGTTCCCCTCTCCCTGTGAGGGAGGGCGGGAGGGGAAGGGAGAGGGGCCAGGGGTGAGGGTCCGGGCGGGCGGCCTCACCGGGAGAGAGGGGCGTCACCTATCGCGTTCCCTCCTTGTTCAACTGCTCCAGGTTGGCGGCGGCGACCTTGTCCTGGGGGTTGATCTGCAACACCTGCTGGAGGAGCTTGCGCGCCTCGTCGCGCCGGTTGGAACGCATCAGCAGCACCGCGAGGTCGTCCATCGCGGCCAGGTGCCGCGGCTGGACCTGCAGAGTCCGGCGGAGGTCCTGCTCGGCGGAGCTGAAGCGCTGGAGAGCCATCTCCGAAGCGCCCCGGAGATAGATGTAGTCGGCGTTCTGGGGGTCGGTCGCGAGCGCCGCGTCGGCCGCCTTGAGCGCGTCGTCGGGCCGCTTGAGGTTGAGCAGGATGCGGAACTCGATCAGCCGGGCACGGGGGTCCTTGGAGGTCGCGATCTCCTGACGCACGGCGGCGAGGGCCGGATCGAGCTGTCCTTCGTTCATCAATTGCAGGGCCTTCTGGAGGCCCGGGCTCAGCGGCGGTTCCGCCGTGGCGGCCGCCTGCGCGGGAGCTTCGTTCGCGGCCGCCGCGGGAGCCGTTGGACGGGCGAGCGGCTTGGCCACTTCGGCGGCCTGGGCGAGCGCCTTCTGGGCCTCCGGCTTGCGTCCGGCGGCGTCCAGGGCCCGGGCCAGCCCCTTCCAGGCGTCGGGATTGCGCGGGTGGTAGGCCGTCGCCTTCTCGTAGAAGGGGACCGCCTCGGCGGCGTGGCCGCCGTCCACCAGGAGCGAGCCGTACTCCATGGCGATCCCCGCCGCCGGGCGCGGATCGCCGATCGTGTTGGCCGCCGCGGCGGCCGGGAGCTTGTCGGCCAGTGGCTTGAGGGTGGCGGCGGCGGCGGCGGCGTTGCCGGCTTGGCGCTGGGCGCGGGCGAGGACCAGCACGAGCGCCGGGCGCTCGCCCGTCTTGCCGTCGATCAGCTTGACCGCCTCGGCTGGCTGGCCGGCGAGCATCTCCGCCTCGGCCAGCGAGCGCCGGATCTCGAGATCCATGCCCGCGGGGTGCTTGGCGAGCAGCGGCTTGAGCAGGGCCACCGCGCCGGGGCCGTCCTTCTTCAGCACCAGCGCCTTGCCGTGCAGCAGGCGGATCGCCGGATCGGTGTCCGGCCGGCCGGAGAGGAGCTGCAGCGCGTCGTCGCCCCGCTCGAGCTGCACGGCCAGGTTGGCCGCCATCAGCCGCGCCTCGAGGTCCGAGGGGTTGCGCAGCGCCCAGGGGCGGAGCATCGAGTAGGCCTCCACCACGTGCCCTTCGCGCGCTGTCAGCAGGCCGAGCTCGCGCGCCGCCGGCGAATCGGGCTGCTTGAGCACCGAGCGGGTGAGGTAGATCCGCCCCGCGTCCGTCCGGCCCACCATCAATGCGGCCCGGCCGGCGTTGTAGAGCACCGCCGGCTGCGAGTCCTCGTCGTCGGCCAGCGGCTGGAGCACCGCCAGGGCGTCCAGCGGCCTCCCGACCTCCATGTAGAGCGCGCCGACCAGGGAGAGCAGGGGCAGGGTCACGGCGGGGTCCTTCTCGATCGCCTTCAGCTTCAAGAAGGCGGCGTCCTTCTTGCCCGCCTGCACGTCGGCGATCGCGGACTCGACCGCCTTCTGCAACGGCGGGACGGAGGCCGGCGCGGCGCCTGCCGTGCCGAGGGGCGCCGCCGGCTTGGCGGCGGGCGAGGTCTGGACGGCGCTCAAGGGGGCCGCCAGTAACACGAACGACAACAGAGCAAGGGGTTTTCTCATCGATCTTGAGCTCCCGAGCCGAGGCTCGATTAGATTTCTACTCTCTGGAACAGGCGCCGGGGCCCCGCTCTTCCCTATCCGTTCAGCGCCCGCAGCTCGCGGCTCCCGGGGTGCACGGCCAGGGCGTGCTGGAGCAGGGCGGCGGCTCCCGCGGGGTCGCCGAGGATGCGCAGGGTCTTCACCGCCTCCGCGTAGGCGGCCGGCGAGCCCTCTCCCTCCACCATCCGCCGCAACACGCCGATCGCCTCCTGGGGGCGCCCCGCTGAAGCATAGAGCAGCGCGAGGCTCGCCGGGGCGCGGGTGTCGTGGGGAAAGTCGTGGATCTCCTGGAGGAGCTCGCGCTCCGCCTCCGGGGTGCGGCCGAGCCGGGCCAGCAGGTCGCCGCGCACCCAGTGCAGGCCGGCGTAGGTCTGGCCGGCGGCGCCGGTGCGGGCGAGCTCGGCGGCGGCCTGGTCCGCGGCGGTCAGCGCCTCGGGGAGGCGCCCCTGCTTCTGGAGCACGGTCGCCAGCGTCATCAGGGGCGCGATGTGCGAGCCGGGCGCGGCGAGGGCGGCGCGGGCCGCCCGCTCGGCCTCCGCGGGCTGGTCGCGGGCGAGGGCGATCTGGGCGAGCAGGCTCTCCGCCATGCCGGGGCTCCCCTTGAGCCCCAGCTCGGCGTGCGCCCGCGCCTCGTCCAGGCGGCCCATCTCCAGCAGCAGCGAGCCGGTGGCGACGGCCACGAACGAGGCGCCGCCGGAGGCATCCATCGCGTGCTCGTAGGCGTCCAGGGCCTCGTCCCGGCGGCCGAGCTTCTCCAGCGACACGGCCAAGTCCTCCCAGGCGTCCGCCATCTTCGGGCTCGCCGCCACCAGCCGGCGGAAGGCCGGCACCGCCTCGGCGTAGCGGCCGCGGCTGAACAAGCCCATGGCGAGGTCGAAGTCGCGGAGCGTGCCGATGCGGCTCTTGGGGTCGGGCAGCGCCTCGCCCCGGGAGGTGCTGGCGGCCCCGGAGGTGTAGCCGAGGGAGGCCAGCTTGCGGGCGGTCTCGGGATCGACCGCGGCCGGCGGCTGGAGATCGCGCTCCCGGCCCTGGAGAGCCTGGCGCATCGCGGCGTAGGTCCGCCGCTCGGCGGCGAGGACGTTGCGCGTCTCCCTGGGATCGGCCGCGAGGTCGTAGAGCTCCGGCGCCGGCCCCTGGATGGTGTGGAAGCGGTCGCGGATCAGCGACGTCAGCTCGCTCCAGCCAAAGTGCAGCCGCGGGTAGAACGTCTCGGCATAGAGGTCGCGCGGCGCCGCCGGCGCCGTGGGGCCGAGCAGCGGCCGGCCGGGGAACGCTCCCGCCGCCTCGGCGGGGAG
Source organism: uncultured Acidobacteriota bacterium (assembly GCA_963718645.1). GTDB lineage: Bacteria > Acidobacteriota > Thermoanaerobaculia > Multivoradales > UBA5704 > DATARR01. Next base: position 4,566,666 of record OY970373.1, on the reverse strand, counting down.
CGCCACCCCCACCAGCGCGAGCAGGGTGGGGAAGACGTCCACGATCTGCGCCGGCGCGGCCACCCGGGAGCCTCCGCGGCGGCCGCCCGGCAGCTTCAGGATCATCGGCACCTGGAGCGCCTCGCGGTAGAGGAAGATCCCGTGCTCCTGCTCGCCGTGGTCGCCCAGGCCCTCGCCGTGGTCCGAGAGGAGGAGGATCACCGCGCGGTCGTAGATCCCCTCCTCCTTGAGCGCGGCGAGCACCCGGCCGACGATGGCGTCGGCGGTGGCGATCTCGCCGTCGTACGGGCGGCCGGCGTAGCGCGAGGCGAACGGCTCGGGCGGCGCGTAGGGGGAGTGCGGCTCATAGAGGTGGAGGAAGAGGAAGAAGGGGCGGCCGCGCACCGACTTCAGCGTCTTCAGCCAGGCGAGGGCGGCGTCCGCGGTCTGTCCCCCCGGGCGCTGCGAGAGGCCGAGAGAGTCGGTGAAATGGACCGGGATGCCGGCGTCGTAGGCGTCGAAGCCGTAGCTCATGCCGGTCTCGGGGCGCAGCACGTAGGCCGAGACGGCGGCGCCGGTCGCGTAGCCCGCGCCGTGGAGCACCGCCGCCAGGTTGGGGAAGCGGTCGCCGTCGTAGCGGTAGCCGACGTTGTCGCGCACCCCGTGCTCGGTCGGCAGGCGGCCGGTGAGCATCGAGACGTGCGACGGCAGCGTCAGCGGCGTGTGGCTGTAGGCGCGCTCGAAGAGGATCGCGTCGCGGCGGAAGGCGTCGATCGCCGGCGTCGCCACCCCCCCGTAGCCGTAGGCCGGCAGGTGGTCCGAGCGCAGGGTGTCGATCGAGATCAGGACAACCGGGGCTTTGGGGAAAGCCCCCACGGCGCCTCCATCCCCGCCCCGGCGGCAAGCCGCGAGCAGCAGGAGGGGGAGGAGGAGGATGAGGCGCCGGGGGAGGCTCATGCCTCGACGCTACTTCAGCTCTTTGAGGAAATCCTTGGCGTCCTTGGCGAACTTGCTGTTGGGATCGAGCTCGAGGAGCTTCTGGAGGTCCGCCTTGGCCTGCGGGTTTTGCTGCTTGCCCAGGTAGACCATGGCGCGGTAGTAGTAGACGTCCGGAAGGTTCGGATTGGCGGCGACGACCTCGTTGAACTCCTTGAGGGCCTCGTCCATCTTCCCCTCGTTGAAGCGCTTGATGCCAAGGTTGAGCCCGATGGCGGGATCCATCTGGGTGCCCTGGGGGAGCTTCGCCATGTACGTCTTCGCCTCGGCCTCGCGGTTGGACGCGGCCAGCAGCGTGACGATCAGCTTCAGGGTGTCGGGATCGTCGGGCGCCAGCTCCAGCGACTTCTTGAGGGTGTCGATCGCCTGGTCGCTCTTGCCCTCCTTGTAGTAGGAGTCGGCGATGGCGCGGTAGATGGCCGGGTGGAGGGTCTTGTCCTCCAGCTTGCTCATCCCGTCCTCATAAGCGGCGCGGGACTCGGCGTACTTGCCCTGCGCGAGCAGGGCGTTGCCGTTCTCGAGCGCGGCCTTGGCCTGGCCCGCGGGGCTCTGCTTCTCCGCCTGCTGGGCCTGCTGGACGGCGGCCTTGGACGGCGCCTTCAGCGTGATGTTGATCGGCTGGACGGGGCCGATGGGGAACTCCTCGACGTTCATCTGGCCCTCGGAGTCCTGGAGCCCCTCCTTCTGGATGAGGATTCCCCAGGCGCCCTGGCCGAGGCCGAGGATCGACCACTTGCCGTTCTTGTCGGTGACGATCGTCTTGGGGCCGTCGGCCTTGGGATCGACCCCGCCGCTTCCCTTGCGGAGGAGGATGGTGGCGCCTTGAATGGGCTTGCCGCTCTCGTCCTTGACCGTGCCCTGGAGCCGGCCGCGGCCCGCCCACGACTGACCCCAGGCGGGAACTCCGGCGGCCACCAGGAAGACCATCAGTAAGACAACCAGTTTGGCGCTGCGCGGAAGCATGATCGTGTCTCCTTTTTGGTTTCGCACCCCGGGAGGCAAACCGCGTGCGCGGGAAGTGTATTCCGAATGGAGGGCAAAAAAACCGCCGGGGGTCGCCCCCCGGCGGTGATGGTACTCGATGTACAGCTTGATCCGACGGCGGATCGGACAGCGGCCGGGTTTACCGGAAGCTGACGCGAGCGCCGACGCGGAAGATCCGCGGGCTGGTGATCTCTCGGACGTAGTTGCCCGAGGCCGTGTTCAGCCGGTGGTTCCGCTGCAGGACGTAGGCCTGGTTGAAGACGTTGAAGCAGTCGACACCCAGGGTCAGGCCGACGTCGCTGAAGGTGAATTCCTTCTCCAGGCGAGCGTCGACGATGTTGATGTTGGCCAGACGGAAGCTGTCCGGCCGGTCGGTGGCCTGGACGTACGACAGGGCGCTGTTCTCGTTGCCCGGCAACTGCACCCGGACGTAGTACGGGACCGGGTAGCCCTGGCGGCCGGTCAGGTTGAGGGCGGCGTTGAAGCCCCACGGATGATCGGGAGCGATCTGGTAGAGGCCGTTCGCGCTGTAGGCGTACTTGCTGTTGATGTAGACGCCGGCCTTGGAGCCCGACGCCGTGCCCGAGCCCTGGAGAACCTCGTCACCTTCCCGGTTGCCACCGCCCAGAGGCGAGGTCGGATCGGTGATGTCGCTCTGCGGGACCTTGCTGTACGTCCAGTCGGACATGGTGAAGTTACCGCGGAACATCCAGCGGTTGGACAGGCGCTTGTTGAAGACGAGCGAAGCGCCCTTGTACTCCGTCTCCTTGCCGCCGTTGTACAGGTAGTACCCGTTGCGGCTGCTGAGACCGTTGCGGAGGAACCAGAGGTTGGCCACATACGGCTGGCCGTTCGGCAGCTTGCCCGTCGGGCAGGAGCCGTAGCCCGGCGTGCCGCAGGGAACGTAGTCCGACCGCTGGTCCGGACGGCCGGTCTGGTTGAGGTTGGCGGTCGAGAAGGCGTCCGGGCTGTCGAAGACCAGACGCTTGGTCTCGAGCAGGTTGCTCTGCTTGCGGTAGGTCAGGTTGAGGGCAACCACGAATTCCGGAAGCAGGGCGTGCTCGACGCCGAGCAGAAGCTCGTCGGTCTGCGGGGCCGAGAGGCTCGGGTTCAGCGCGTTGGACTGCAGGAGGCCGCCGGTGACGGGGTTGACGTTGCCGCTGTAAAACAGCACCGGAGACGTGATCTGGTCGACCGTGAAGTTCGGCTGACCGGAGTTGGAGGTATAGAAGTACGCGTAACCCTGCGCGCCCAGGGGGTTCAGCCAGGACGACGTCCCGGAGCCCAACTGGTCCGCGAACCGCGAGTAGCTGGCCCGCAGCAGGGTCTTGCGCTCGGCGCCGAGGGCGTAGGTGAGGCCCAGGCGGGGAGTGACGTCGGTCCACTCGAAGCCGATGTCGTGCTGCTGGACGGAGACCGCCGGCAGGACGTCCGGCAGGAGGACGCTGGCGCGATGCGACGCCGCCAGGTTGTCGCCACCCTGCTTGTCGTACCGCACGCCGATGTTGGCCGTGAGGTTGCCGACGGTGAGGGTGTCCTGAGCGTAGACGTTCTCGTACCTGTTCTTGACCGACGGACCGGCGTCACGGGACAGCGCCAGGATGGCGTTGTCGGCGGCCACGCCGGGACCATAGATGAAGCCGACGCCGTTCCAGCGCGACAGCGAGGTGACTTCGGCCTGACGGTAGCCGGCGCCGAACTTCAGCTCGTGGGAGAGGCTCCCCGTGTTGAAGAAGTTGGAGGCGTCGAGCTTGTACTGCTTCTGGGGGCGGTCGGTCTGGTTGAGGAAGAACGAGTTGTGCCAGACCAGGCTGGAATCCCAGAAGGTGGTGGCGTTGGCCGGACCCTGGGGGACCAGCTCGAATCCACCGTTGACGACCGAGTAGAGGCCGGTGAGGTAGAAGCTCGAGCTGAAGATGTGGGTGTCCTCGGCCTTGTAGGCCGTGGGCGTGTTGCCGAAGTGGCCCTGGTTCCAGGTGGTCTCCTGGGGACGGGTCGGGCCGGCGTTGCGGCCGATCTTGATCTTGTCGCTGTTGAAGTAGAAGAGGGTCGCCGAGTTGCTGGGCGCGATCTGCGCGTTCAACTTGACGTTCTCGGTCTTCAGATCGGTCTTGTCGCTGACGTCGGCGATCGTCAGCAGGCTCACCTTCTGGCGGCCGTACGAGCCCCAGATCCACAGGCGGTCCTTGACGATCGGGCCGCCGAGCTCGGCGCCGTAGTCCTTCACGGTGACGATCCGGTTGCCCTGCTTGAACGCCGGCTGGCCGGGAGCGAAGTGGACGCCGCTGAGGTCGTTCTTCGCCTGCCACTTCTTGTCGGTGTCGTAGTAGCGGCCGGAGCCGCGCCACTCGTTGGTGCCACGCTTCGTCACCATGTTCAGCACGACGCCGCCGGTGGCGATGGTCGTGTCCGAGCCGCCCGTGGTGACCTGCATCTCTTCGAACGCGTCGAAGTCGTAGTAGGCGGGGGAGGAACCGAGGGCCGCCATGTCGGTGATCACCACGCCGTCCACGGACCACACGGCCTGATCGCCGGTGGAGCCGGGGCCGACGTACTGAGCCTGCTGGCCGCTCTCGTTACCGCCGACGTTGATGCGGTCGGTGAGAACGCCCGGGGTCGACTGAAGGATCGCCCAGGGATCACGCGCCGTCGGGATCTTCTCGAGCTCGGTCTGGCTGACCGTGGCACCGGTGGAAATCCGGCGCTCGTCCAGCAGCGGGCTCTCCGCCGTGACGGTGATGACGTCCTCGACGGCCGGCGACAACTTGACCTCGATCGAGGTGTTGCGCGCGATGTTGATCACGATGTTCGGGTAATCGATGGTCGAGAAGCCCTCGAGCTCGGCCTTGAGGTCATAGTTGCCGGGCCCGAGACCCAGGAAACGGAACTGCCCCTGGGCGTTCGTCACCTGGACTTGCGGGGCGCCCTGGCCCGTCAGGGTCACGGTGACCCCGGGGAGCGAAGCGCCCTTGTCGTCTGTGACGGTGCCGTAGAGGTTGCCGGTCTGCAACTGGGCGAAGGCGGTACCGCCGACGGCCAGGAGCAACAACGCGGCGACGGCTACGATCCGTCCCCAAAGGTGGATGCTCTTCATGTTCAATAAACCTCCCGTTTGGTGGTTGTCAGCCATCCGCGAGAGGTCGCGGTGGCCTTGCATAACAGAGTCGTGGTGCGGAAGCCTTGCGTGCAGTGCCGAGCAACACCCCCTTCCTGTAGAGACCGGTAATTCAGGTTGGCAGTCAGGGACTCTAACCAACTTGTCTGACCTGGGTCAAGCAAGCGGGGTGCCATTGGGAGGCATGTCTCAGGAGCCGGTTCAACACATTGATTATAGGAGATTTGCGGAATTCCGTCCATCCCCTTGGAGCGCCGCGGCGGGCTATTATCCAGCCGCTTGAATCGCGGCGATCCAATAATCTGGAGAGACGGAGATCTCAAGAATCTCCAGGTGCCGGGCGCGGGCATCCCTGGTATATTGAGGAATCATGATCCAGACCGCACCGCGCGCACTGCTCCTCTCCGCCGTCCTGCTCGCCGCCGGCTGCTCCGAATACAAGGCCCTCGACACCACCGCCTACCTGCGCCAGCAGTACGCCAAGGAGGTCGGCGCCCAGGAAGCGGCGAAGGTCGAGGTGCCGTTCGAGATCGACGCCGAGATCCGCGCCTCGCTCAGGCAGATGCCCCCGCTCGCCAGCGAGCTGCGGCGGGTCAACCAGGTCAACGACTTCATCTTCGACGGCCTGCACCTGCAGTACACCCTGGCGCCGACCAAGAACGCCGTCGAGACCTACCGCACCCGCTCGGGCAACTGCCTGTCGTTCGTCAACCTGTTCGTCGGCGTGGCGCGCGAGCAGGGGCTCACCCCCTACTACGTCGAGGTGACCGACCTCCAGAAGTGGAACCACCGCGAGGGGATGGTGGTCAGCCAGGGGCACATCGTCGCCGGCATGTACCTCGACGGCGTGCTGCGCACCTTCGACTTCCTCCCCTACCGCCAGAAGGCCTACAAGGACTTCAACCCGATCGACGACCTGACGGCGGCGGCGCACTACTACAACAACCTCGGGGCCGAGGCCCTGCTGGCCGGCGACCTCGTGCGGGCGCGGGGGCTGATCACCACCGCCACCCGCATCGCGCCGCGCTTCGACAAGGCGATCAACAACCTGGGCGTCATCGAGGCCCGCTCCGGCGAGCCGGCGAAGGCGCTCGAGACCTACAAGCGGGGGCTGGCCATCAGCCCCGACAACTCGACCCTGCTGATCAACATGGCCCGCGCCCTCCAGGAGCTCGGCCGCGGCAAGGACGCGGACGAGATGCTGGCCCGGGTCGAGAGCGAGAACACCACCAACCCGTTCTTCTTCGTCTACGAGGGGGAGCTCGCGCTGGTCCGCGGCGAGAACGACAAGGCGCTCGACTACATGGTGCACGCCCTGCGGCTCGACAGCGAGCTTCCCGAGGTCCATCTCGGCCTGGTCAAGGTCTATCTGGCGCTGGGCGACCTCGAGAAGGCGCGCCACTACCTCGGCCGCGCCCTCAAGCTGGACGCCACCAACCAGGATGCCATCCAGTACGCCAAGATGCTGGCCCAATGAGCGGCGCCGGGAACCTTTGGCCGGTCCGGGCGGTCTAACCGGTAGTACCATGCTTGTCTGAAGGCCACCTCAAGGAGTTCGCGATGCGCTCGTACCAGGCTCTTCTCCTCCGGCTCTGCCCCCCCCTCCTGCTGCTCCTGCCGTTCGGCGCGGCGGCTTTCGCCGGCCAGGGTCCGACCTTCGAGGGCTCGTCCCAGGTGGTGTCGGTGGAGGTGCCGGTCAACATCGTGGGCCGCGACGGCGAGCCGCTACGGGGGTTGACCGCCGCCGACTTCGAGGTCTACGACGGCAACGCCCGGCAGACCCTTACCTCCTTCGAGGTGGTCGACCTCAAGACCCTGAAGGACGCCGCCAGGGCCGCGGCGGTGCCCGGCGCCGCCGCCGCCCCCCCGCCGACCTGCGGCCGGCGGCGCGGCGCCACATCCTGCTGCTGTTCGACCTCTCCTTCTCGACCCCGACCTCGATCCTCAAGGCCCGCCTGGCGGCGCGCGACTTCGTGCTCAACTCGCTGCAGCCGACCGACTTGGCGGCGGTCGCCACCTACTCGCTGGAGACCGGCCCGAAGCTGATTGTCACCTTCACCCCCGACCGCGTGCAGCTCGCGCGCGCCGTCGACACGCTCGGCTATCACCAGTCGCTGGAGAGCGGCGTCCACAACGACGCCCTCCGCTTCCTGATCGAGGAGCCCGACGACGCGCTGCTCTCCTCGGTCTCCGGCACCTCCCGCACCGACCGGCAGGACCTCAAGGACTCGGCGATCTACGAATATCTGAAGTCGATCGCCCTGGCCGCCGAGAAGGACGAGCGCTCCTTCCAGATGAGCCGGATCAGCAACTACTCGCGCTCGCTCTCCCAGATGGCCAAGGCGCTCAACGCCGTGCAGGGGCGCAAGCAGGTCGTCCTGTTCTCGGAGGGGTTCGACAGCCGGCTGCTGCTCGGCCGCGACGCCAACGACCCGGACAACAAGGCGGACGACGACAACGTCGCCTTCGGCCAGTCCTACTTCGTCGACAGCGACCAGCGGTTCGGCAACACCAGCCTGCAGGGGGCGGTCAGCAGGATGCTCGACGAGTTCCGCCGCGCCGACTGCGTCATCCAGGCCGTCGACATCGGCGGCCTGCGCGCCGGCAACGACGAGCGCCCCCGGCCGAGCGGCGAGGGGTCGCTCTTCTACATGGCCAACGAGACCGGCGGCGAGCTGTTCAAGGACGCCAACAACCTCCGCGACCCGCTCGAGAAGATGCTCGAGCGGACCAGCGTCACCTACCTGCTCACCTTCGAGCGCTCCGACCTCAAGACCGACGGCGCCTACCACCATCTGCGGGTGAAGGCGAAGCTGCCGCCCGGGGCGCGGCTGACCCATCGCGCCGGCTACTACGCGCCGCGGCCGTTCCAGCAGCTCGACCCCCTGGAGAAGAACCTCCTCGCCTCGGACGGCATCGCCAGCGCGGCGACGAATCGGGACGTCCAGCTCAACGTCCTGGCGGCCGCCTTCCGCGCCACCCCGAGCAAGGGCTACGTGCCGATCATCGTCGAGGCCGGGGGCCCGAGCCTGCTCACCGGCGAGAAGGGGAAGAAGCTGGACCTCGAGATCTACGCCTACGCCAGCGACCAGAAGGGGCAGATGCGCTCCTTCTTCAACCGCCGGCTGGCGCTCGACCTCAGCAAGGGGAAGGGGCGGCAGGCGATGGAGGAGGGGGGGGTCAAGTACTACGGCCACTTCGACCTCGAGCCCGGCGCCTACCAGATCCGCGTGCTGGTGCGCAACGCCGTCACCGGCCGTACCGGCGTCCAGTCGGTAGCGGTGACCGTGCCCGCCTACGCCGAGGCGCAGCCGATCCTGCTCCCCCCCTTCTTCATCGAGGACCGCCAGAAGTGGCTGCTGGTGCGCGAGCAGACCGGCGGCGACCTGAAGGGCTCGGTGGTCTACCCCTTCACCGTTTCCGGCGAGCCGTACGTGCCCTCCGCCCGCCCGGTGCTGAGCGGCGAGAAGCCCGCCCGCCTCTGCCTGGTCGCCTACAACCTCGGCAAGGGGGAGCTCGCCGTGAAGGGGGAGGTGCTGGCCGCCGACGGCAAGGCCTCGCCGCGAGGCAAGCTGTCGGGCGTCGAGCGGACCGCCACCGGTATCCAGGGGTTCGACAAACTGGTCGCCACCTTCGATCCGGCCGGGCTCTCCGCCGGCAACTACGTTCTGCGGGTGGCGGTGACCGATCCGACGACCGGCCACAAGCAGACGAATTCCCTACCCTTCGAGGTCATTCACTGATAGTTTGTTGTGGGACCTGTCGTTTTGATTTCCTGAAACCGAAGTGAGGGCGGCCGGCCGGGGCTGTGCCCCCGGGCCGGCATGGAGGGGAAATGCTGAAGAGACTGCGGGTGGGGTGGCTCCGCGCTGCCATGGCCCTGCTGACGCCGGCGCTCGCCGTGCAGGCCATCGCGCCGGCCGCGGCCCAGACGTTCTCCGGCACGGCGGAGGTGGTGGAGGTCGAGGTGCCCGTGCAGGTGATCCGCGACGGCCAGCCGGTCCGCGGCCTGACGGCGAACGACTTCGAGCTCTCCGAAGGGCGAAAGAAGCTGGCGGTCAGCGGCTTCCACGTCGTCGACCTTGCCGCCCAGCCGGCTCGCGGCGGCGGTGTCCCGATCGCCGGGCGGCGCCAGTTCCTGCTCCTGTTCGACCTCGCCTTCTCCTCTCCCAAGGGGATCGTGGCGGCGCGCGAGGCGGCCCGCGGCCTGGTGCTGCGGGGGATGCGCCCCGGCGACCTGGTGGGGGTGGCGACCTACAGCGCCGCCCATGGGCCGCAGATCCTGCTCGGCTTCACCTCCGACCGCCGGCAGGTGGACGCGGCGCTCGACGCGCTCGGCACCGTCCGCGACGACCGCGGCGCCGATCCGCTGCGGCTGGTGATGGCGCGCGCCGCCGGCAAGAGCGGCGGCGCCCAGGGTGGCCAGCTCGCCGGCCCCTCCATCGAGGCCGACGCCTCCCGCTCCACCGAGCTGGTGGACGCCCAGGGTGGGCAACTCGCGAACCTCGGCCGGGAGTCCATCCGCGGCAACGAGAAGGCGGCGGTCACCGCGCTGACCCGCGGCTACTCCCAGCTCGCCCACATGCTGAGCGGCCTGCCGGGACGCAAGCAGGTGGTCTACTTCTCCGAGGGGTTCGACAGCGCTCTGCTGACCGGTGGGAGCCGGGCCGCCGCCGGCGTCCCCGGCTCGACCGACGCCGGTGGCGACCCGAATTTCAAGACCCAGGATGCGCTGCAGCAGGACCGCGCCAACCAGGACGTCTACCTCTCCGACTCCGAGGAGAGCTTCGGCAGCACCCAGACGGTCAACAGCCTCGAACGGATGCTCGAGGAGCTCCGGCGGGCCGACTGCGTGATCCAGGCGGTGGACCTCGGGGGCCTGCGGGCCGGCGGCGACCAGGGCCCCGGCGCGCGCGACAAGGGCAAGGACACCCTCCTTACCATGGCCCGCGACACCGGCGGCGAGCTGGTCGAGAGCTCCAACGACCTCGCCGGCGCGATGGCCGGCATCCTCGACCGCACCAGCGTCACCTATGTGCTGACGTTCGTGCCGGAGAAGGCCAAGGACGGCGCCTACCACAAGCTGAAGGTGGAGCTGAAGAACGCGCCGCGCGGGACTCGGATCGCCTACCGTGGCGGCTACTTCTCGCCCAAGCCCTACGCGCAGCTCAACCCGCTGGAGAAGCTGTTCGAGGCCTCCTCGCGGCTGATGGGCGGCGACGAGGCGGGGGGGATCCCCGGCGCGGTGATGGCGGCCCCCTTCCGCGCCGACGGCGGCAAGGCCTACGTGCCGGTGCTGATCGAGGCGGACGGCACGGCCCTCCTCGGGGCCCAGCCGCCGGCGACCCTGCCGGTGGAGGTCTACGCCTACGCCCTCGACGCCTCCGGCGCCATCCAGGACTTCCTCTACCAGTCGCTCGGCCTCGACCTCGCCAAGGCGCCGGCCGGGCTGCGGCAGGCGGGGCTCCGGTTCGTCGGCCACCTCGACCTGCCGCCGGGCGAGTACTCGCTACGCACGCTGGTGCGCAACGGCGTCTCCGGCGCCTACAGCCTGCGCGTCCTGCCGCTGACCGTGCCGGCCTTCGGCAAGGGGCCGGCGCTGCTGCCGCCGCTCTTCCCGGACGCCGCGGCGAGCCGCTGGATGCTGGTGCGCGAGGCGCCGCGCGGGCCGCAGGTGGACTACCCCTTCATGGCCCGCCAGCAGCCTTACGTGCCGGCGTCGCGGCCGGCGCTCGCCGCGGGCGCCGAGGTGCCGCTGGCGCTGGTCGGCTACGACCTCGGGGCCGGCGACCTCAAGGTAGGGGCCAGGGTGCTCGCCGCCGACGGGCGTGAGGTCGGCGCCGGCGGCGTCCGCATCCTCCAGCGGGAGGCGGCGGCCGCCGGCGTTCCGGACCGCCTGCTGGCGGCGTTCCGCCCGCCGCCGCTGCCGCCGGGAGAGTACACGCTCGCCGTCACGATCACCGGTCCCGCGGGCGCCTCCAACGCCGCCGGCGCGCCGTTCATGGTCAGCGCCGCGCATTGATGGTATTTTTGAGCTTTCCCAATGCTTTGTTTCGGAGGAGATGGGGCGACACCCGAGGGCTGAAAGGACAGGAACCACGGATGAACAGGTCGATTCGATTCCAACGCTTCACCGCCGCGCTGACGGTGGCCGGCCTCGGGGCCCTGCCCCTGCCGGCCCCCGCGTCCGCCGCGGCCGATCAGACGTTCTCGGGGGGGACGACGCAGGTCGTCGTCGTCGAGATCCCGGTCCAGGTGGTCAAGGACGGCGAGCCGGTCCGCAACCTGACCGCCAAGGACTTCGAGCTCTACGACGGCCGCAAGAAGGTGCCGGTCACCGGCTTCGAGACGCTCGACCTCACCGCGCCGCAGGTTCCCGGGGCGCCGCCGGTGCCGATCTCGGCGCGGCGCCACTTCATGATGATGTTCGACCTCTCGTTCTCCGAGCCGAAGTCGATCGTCAAGGCGCGGGCCGCCGCCCAGAAGGTGGTCAACGACCTCAATCCGACCGACCTGGTGGCGGTCGCCACCTTCAGCTCGCTGAACGGGCCGCAGCTCGTCCTCGGCTTCACCCCCGACCGCAAGCAGGTGGCCAGCGCCATCGACACCCTCGGCGTGCCGAAGCTGGTCGACCGCTCGCCGGACCCGCTGAAGCTGGTCTACTCCCAGGCGCTGGCGAACCGCAGCAACGAGCCGATGCTGCCCGGCAGCGCCTCCCAGCAGGCCACCCAGTCGGCCAAGGAGGAGGTGCTGGTCGACACCCTCAACACCTTCGCCGCCGCCGCCGATCACGCCGACCGCAGCGCCAAGACGCAGATGGTGCTCGGCATGACCCGCTCGTTCTCCGACCTCGCCCGCCTGATGGCCGAGGTCGACGGACGCAAGTACGTGGTCTTCCTCTCCGAGGGGTTCGACGCCTCGCTGGTCTCGGGCAAGTCGAACATCGTGCAGCACAGCGCGGAGGAGGGGATCGAGGCGCCGGAGCTCGGCGACGACACCCGCATCCTCGCCGCCACCGACGGCACCGGCTCCGACGCGCAGTTCGGCGACACCCACGCGCAGAACGCGGTGGAGAAGATGCTCGAGGCGTTCCGCCGCGCCGACTGCGTGATCCAGGCCGTGGACATCGGCGGCCTGCGCGCCGGCAACGACCAGGGCGGCCAGCGCGGCGACGGCCGCGAGTCGCTGTTCAACATGGCGAAGAGCACCGGCGGCGAGCTGTTCGAGAACTTCAACGACCTCTCGGCCGCGATGGGGCAGATGCTCCGCCGCACCGCCGTCACCTACGTGCTGTCCTTCCAGCCCGAGGACGTCAAGCAGGACGGCGCCTTCCACAAGCTGCGGGTGGAGCTCAAAAACGCCCCGCGCGGCTCGCGCGTCATCGCCCGCTCGGGCTACTACGCCCCGGTCCCCTACAAGAGCCAGCCGCCGCAGGTGAAGCTGCTGGAGGCCGCCAGCGACCTGATGAGCAAGGACAGCGGCGAGATCGCCTCCTCCGTGCTGGCGGCGCCGCTCGGCTCCGCCAACGGCAAGGCCTACGTGCCGGTGGTGATCGAGGTGGACGGCGCCACGCTGCTCGCCGGCAAGCAGGACGCCAAGCTGCCGGTCGAGATCTACATCTACGCCCTCGACCAGAACGGCTCGATCCAGGACTTCCTGACCCAGACCGTCGGCTTCGACCTCACCAAGCTCGACTCCTCGCTGCGCCAGACCGGCCTCAAGTTCTTCGGCCACGTCGACCTGCCGCCGGGCAACTACTCATTGCGCACGCTGGTGCGCAACGGCACCACCGGCGCCACCGGCCTCAAGGTGAGCGAGCTCAAGGTGCCCGCCTACGCCTCGGGCGAGGCGGCGCTGCTGCCGGCGATGTTCCAGGAGCCTCCCGGCCGCTGGGTGCCGGTGCGCGAGAACCCCAAGCAGGGGCAGGCGGCGCCCCCCTATCCGTTCATGCTCAAGGACCAGCCCTACATCCCCTCGTCGCGGCCGGTGCTGACGCCGGGGCAGGACTCGCGGCTGGTCCTGGTCAGCTACAACCTGAAGCCGGGCGACTGGAAGGCCCACGCCCAGGTGATGGCCGCCGACGGCAAGGAGATGCCGGGCGGCGCCTTCAAGGTGGTCGACAAGGAGGTGGGGAGCGGCAACGGCCCGACCCGCCTGCTCGCCACCTTCCAGCCGCCGGCGGGCCTGGCGCCCGGCAGCTACTCGCTGCGCGTCACGCTGACCGACGGCGCGGGCAAGGCGGAGAGCAGCAACAGCCCGTTCGCGGTGGGCGGGGCGGGGGCGAGCAAGAGCCGCTGACGCCGATGCGCGGAGGCTGGATCATCGGCCGGACGATCGGCGGCGTCTGCCTCGCCGCCGCGACGGCGGCGTGGGCTGAAGCCGCCGCGCCGCCGGCCCAGCCCTCGTTCGCGGCGACCACCCAGGTGCTGTCGATCGAGGTGCCGGTGCAGGTGGTGCGCGACGGCGAGCCCGTCCGCGGCCTTCAGGCCGGCGATTTCCAGATCTGGGAGGGGCGGCGCCGGCTGCCGGTCACCGGCTTCGAGGTGCTCGACCTCGCGGCCGCCGCCGGCGGCAAGGCCCGCCAAGTGCCGGCGGCGGCCCGGCGCCACTTCCTCCTCCTCTTCGACCTCGCCTTCTCCGAGCCCAAGTCGGTGGTGCGGGCGCGCCAGGCGGCGGCCGGCCTGCTCGACCAGCTCAAGGGGACCGACCTGGTGGCCGTGGCCACCTACAGCGCCCTGCGCGGGCCGCAGCTCGTGCTCGGCTACACCGCCGACCGGCGGCAGATCGAGAACGCCCTCGCCTCGCTCGGCCTCCCCGACCTGGTCCATCCGATCGACCCGCTCCGCCTGGTCCTCCAGGAGATGCTGGGCGCCGGGAGCGCCGCCGGCGGCGCCCGCCCCCTGCCGCGCGAGTCGCTGGCCGACGTCACCGACCCGGCGGTCCTCGCGCCGTTGCAGGCGCTGGTGCAGGGCATCGAGCAGGCCGACCGCTCGGCCCTCAAGGCCCAGGTGGAGGCCTTCACCCGCTCGCTCTCCGACCTCGCCCGCCAGATGGCGCTGGTGGAAGGGCGCAAGTACCTGGTCTTCCTCTCCGAGGGGTTCGACGCCAGCCTGCTCCAGGGGACGGCCGACCCGGAGCGCCAGGACGCCATGCGCGAGGAGGTGCTCGACGGCGAGGCCTGGCGCGTCCTGCCGGAGGAGCGCTACGGCCTGACCGAGACCACCAACGCCGTCGAGCGGATGCTCGAGGAGTTCCGCCGCGCCGACTGCACGATCCAGGCGGTGGACATCGGCGGCCTCCATGCCGGCGGCGACCAGGGGCCGCCGCGGGTGGCCGGGCGCGACAGCCTGCTGGTGATGGCCCGCGGCACCGGCGGCGACCTCTACGAGCGCTTCAACGACCTCGGCGTGGCGATGAGCCAGATGCTCCACCGCACCAGCGTCACCTACGTGCTCTCGATCGAGCCCGAGAAGCCGGCGGAGAGAGCGGCGGCCGAAGGCGAGTACCACCGGCTACGGGTCGAGCTCAACCGCCCGATCCACGGCGCCCGCTTGGTCCACCGGCCGGGCTACTACCCGCCGAAGGCCTACGCCGCCGAGGAGCCGATCGAGAAGCTGCTCGCCGCCGCCAACCAGGTGATGAGCGGCGAGGAGAGCGACGCCGTCCCCATCGGGGTGCTGGCGGCGCCCTTCCGGGGGACGGGGGAGAAGGCGAACGTGCCGGTGCTGATCGACATCGCCGGCCCCGCGCTGCTCGCCGGGCCGCAGCCGGCGACCCTGCCGGTCGAGATCTACGCCTACGCCCTCGACGGCGGGGGGGCGGTCCACGATTTCTTCACCCAGACGGTCGGCCTCGACCTCGCCAGGACCGCCTCCGCCGTGCGCCAGAGCGGCCTCGAGTTCTTCGGCCACCTCGATCTGCTCCCCGGCGACTACTCGCTGCGGGTGCTGGTGCGCAACGGCGCCAACGGCGTCTCCGGCCTCAGGGTGACGGCGCTCCACGTGCCCGCCTTCGGCCAGGGGGAGGCGATCCTGCTGCCGCCGCTGATCCCGGCAGCGCCGGGCCACGCCCTGGTGGTCCGCGAGGAGCCGCGCGGCGACGAGGGGCCGCCGGCCGCCAACCCCTTCCTGCTCCGCGACCAGCCGTTCGTGCCGGCCGCCCGCCCCGCGCTGGCGCCGTCCGCGGCGGTCCGCCTGGTGCTCGTCGCCTACAACCTCGGCGCCGGTCCCTGGAAGGGGGAGGCGACGGTGATCGCGGCCGACCATCGCGAGATCCCCGCCGGTCCCCTGGCGATCTCGGGCTTCCTTAAGGGGGCCGGCGGCGCGCCGGACCGCGCCGTCGCCACCCTCCGCCTCCCCGCCGGGCTGGCGGCCGGCGACTATGAGCTGCGGATCACCCTGGCGCCGCCGGCAGGGCGGAGCAGCTCCCTGCGCTTCAGTATTCCGGCGGCTCCGGCAGCTCCGGCGCCCCCAGCCAGCCCGGCCAAGCCCGGCGGAGCCGGCCGTTAGCGAGCCCCGCCTCCACCTCAAACCCGGCCGCGAGAAGGCGGTGCGGGAGGGGCACCCGTGGATCTTCTCGGGCGCCGTGGCCCGCCTCGACGGCGACCCGGAAGCCCCCCTTGTCCGCGTCGTCGACGCGCGGGGGAGCGTGCTCGGCCTCGGCTTCCACAGCCCCCGCTCGCAGATCCGCGTGCGGATGCTGGGGGCGGGCGTCGCCGCGGCCGACCGCCGCTTCTTCGCCGACCGCCTCGCCGAGGCGGTCTCGCTGCGTGCCGTGGTGCTGCCGCCGGAGACCACCGGCTACCGGCTGCTCAACGCCGAGGGGGACGGCGTGCCGGGGTGGACCGTCGACCGCTTCGGCGGCGTGCTGGTGAGCCAGATCACGGCCGCCGGCCTCGAGGCGTGCCGGGGCGAGGCCTACGCCGCCCTCGCCGCCGCCTTCCCGGAAAGTGCGATTGTGCAGTCCAACGACGTGCCGGCGCGGCGGGCCGAGGGGCTCGCCTACGAGGGGGACGAGGTGATCGCCGGCGAGCCGCCGGCCGTGGCGCGCTTCGCCGAGTCGGGGCTGCGCTTCGAGGCCGAGGTCGCCGGCGGGCAGAAGACCGGCTTCTACTGCGACCAGCGCGAGAACCGCCGCCGCGCCGAGCGCTTCGCCGCCGGCCGCTCGGTGCTCGACCTCTTCGCCCACACCGGCGCCTTCGCCCTCTACGCCCTGCGGGGCGGTGCGGGGAAGGTGGTCTGCGTCGAGTCCTCGGCGCGCCTGATTGACCGCGGACGCGAGCACGCCGTCCTGAACGGCTCGCCGCCCGACCGCGTCGAATGGGTCAAGGCCAACGTCTTCGAGGATCTGCGCCAGCGCGAGGAGCGCTACGGCCTGGTGATCTGCGATCCGCCCCCCCTGGTGCGCAAGCGCCCCGACCTCGACGCCGCGGCGCGCGCCTACAAGGACCTCAACCGCCTCGCCCTGGCGCGCGTCGAGCCCGGCGGCTTCCTGCTCACCTTCAGTTGCAGCGGCGCGGTGGACACCAAGCTCTTCCGCCAGATCTTCTTCGCCGCCGCCGTCGAGGCCGGCGTCCGCGTCGACCTCCTCGAGCCGCTCGCCGCCGCGCCGGACCATCCGGTCGCCATCACCCATCCGCAGGGCGAATACCTGAAAGGATGGCTGGCGCGGGTCCGGGGGGCCTGGATCTAGGCCAAAATTCTCTAGAAATCGGATTCGAGGCCAGGATGCCGTCTCCGGCGCCAGGATTTCGGGATTTTTGCTTCGCCGGCGATTTTTTTAGCTTCCCGGTCCACGTTTTTCCTATCCGGACGGCCGCCTCCGTTCCGGCGAGCGCGTCCCGCTTCGCGCGGCGCTATGCTCCGGCGATGTCCCGGCGTCTTTCTCTCGCCCTCTGGGCAGGGGTGCTGATCCTGGCTCTCGGGCTGCGCCTGCCGCCGCTGCGCGCGGATCTCCCCTATCTTTCGTACGTCGACGAGGGGTGGGTCCTGCACCCCGTCATCCATCTGATCGCCGCCCGCACCTGGGATCCCGGCTTCTATACCTACCCGTCGCTCCCGCTCTACGCGATCGCCGGCGCGGCCTCCCTCTACTCGCCGGTCTACGCCGCCGTTCACGGCCGCCCGCTCGCGGCGGACCTGGCCCCGGACCCCTGGCGGCACTACGACCTCGTCGCGCCGGTCGAGCTGGTCGTGGCCGGCCGCCTGCTGTGCCTGGCGGTGAGCCTCGGGATCGTCGTCCTCACCGGGCTTCTCGCGCGCCGGCTGGCGGGGGAGGGCGCGGGGCTCTTCGCCGCCCTGCTCGCGGCGCTGGTGCCGGCGCTGGTGATCCGCAGCGCCATCGTCACGGTGGACCCCTGGGCGGCGTTCTTCAGCCTCGCCGCGATCTACTTCGCCGAGGGGGCGGCGCGCGGTGGGCGGCCCTGGCGCGACGCCCTCCTGTCGGGCGCCATGATCGGCTGCGGGCTGACGTCGAAGTACCCGGCGGTCCTCGTCGCCCTGGCTGTCGTCCCGGCGCTCCTGCGGGTGGCGGGGGGCGGGCGCCGGCAGCTTCAGGCGGTGGCGCTGGCGACCGCGGCCGGCCTGCTGGCCGCCGCGGTCACCATGCCGGCCCTGGTCCTCCGTGGCCGGCAGGTGGTGAAGCAGGTCGTGGACGAGTCCCGCGTTTACGGGGCCATGGCGATCGGCGACTACTGGGATCAGGCAGTCCGGCGGGCCGAGTGGGACCTCCCTCTCGAGGCTCCCGAGTTGGGATACGCCCTCGTGGCGTGCGCCGCTCTCGGCGGGGTCGCGGCGGCGCGGGACCGCCGGTTCTCCGCCACCGTCTTCGCCTGGGCGCTCTACGCCGCGGTCCTGGCGGCCTTCTTTCAACGCTACTCCTTCCGCGCCTTCCGCAACCTCCTGCCGCTGGTGCCGCTCGCCTGCGTACTGGCGGCGCTGCTCTGGGTCGAAATCCGGGAGCGGCTCCGCCGCCCCGCCCGGGCCGACGCGGTGGCGGTACTCGGCGCCCTGGCGCTCCTGCTGCCGGCCGGTCTCGCCTTCGCCCGCGACCGCGCGCGCCAGGTCGACGCGCGAACGGAAGCCATCGACTGGGCGGCGCGCCATGCCGGACCGGACGACGTCGTGCTGGTCTCCGCGGAGCTCGGCATCCTGGAGAGCGAGCTCGCGCGGCTGCCGGCGGAAGCGGCCGAGCTCCCCCTGCGCCGGGCGCAGGCCCGCCTGCGGCGGCGCGGCGACGTCGCCCTCGTCCTCACCGGCCGGTTCGCCGCCCAGCCCGACCTGGCGGCCCTCCTGCTGGGAGGCAGGGCGCGGGTCCCCTACGAGCGGGTGGCGCGTTTCGGAGAGGCGGCCGGCCGTGGGCAGTGGGGGAACGACCGCAAGGTGGTGCTCGTCTTCCGCCGCGCGCCGGGGCTCCCGCCGGACATCCCGCCGGCGGTCCATTGACAGCTCCGTCCCCCTTTGCTACCCTTCTCCTCCCTTGGCGACCCCGCCAGGATGGAGTGGAACAGGCCCATAGCTCAGTTGGTTAGAGCGCTACGTTGACATCGTAGAGGTCAGCGGTTCAAGTCCGCTTGGGCCTACCAAGCTTTTTCAGGACCTTGCTTTTGTCAGGGGTAATTCGGCGATCCGAAATTCAGGCTCATGTCCAGGCGCTTAGCTCAGCTGGTTAGAGCGCTACCTTCACACGGTAGAGGTCAGCGGTTCGAATCCGCTAGCGCCTACCATCCCGCCCGCTCGTGATTTCGCCGGCGCGGGCGCGGCCCGGGACGAGATACCCTATTTTTCAGCTACATTTCAGAAATACTGGATGGTCTAATGGAGACCATGACTGAAGCTATCGATCTGACCCTCCCCGACGGCTCCGTGCGCACGGTGCCCGCCGGCACCACGCCGCTCGCGGTCGCCGCGTCGATCGGCCCCCGCTTGGCCAAGGATGCCGTGGGCGCCGAGCTCGACGGCCGCAAGGTCGACCTGCGCCTGCCGCTGGTCCAGGGGGGCGCCTTCCGCATCTTCACCACGAAGAGCCCGGAGGCCGGCGAGTTCATCCGCCACAGCGCTGAGCACGTGCTGGCCGACGCCGTCAAGCGGCTCTGGCC
Source organism: uncultured Acidobacteriota bacterium (assembly GCA_963718645.1). Taxonomy (GTDB): domain Bacteria; phylum Acidobacteriota; class Thermoanaerobaculia; order Multivoradales; family UBA5704; genus DATARR01. The sequence goes on along the minus strand of OY970373.1, from coordinate 4,547,497 downwards.
GGAGGCGGAGTACGACGCCGGGCGCCAGGATCACAGCGAGAAGTTCCAGTACGACTTCCGCTTCCCGCGCCCTTTCACCCCCGACGACCTGGAGAAGATCGAGGGAAAGATGCGCGAGATCCTCGCCGAGGGGAGCGCCTTCGAGCGGACCGAGGTCTCGCGCGAGGAGGCGGCGCGGATCTTCGCCGGTCTGGGCGAGAGCCTGAAGGTGGAGCGTCTGAAGGATATCCCCGAGGGGGAGACCATCACCCTCTACCGCCACGGCCGGTTCACCGACCTCTGCCGCGGCCCGCACGCCCAGACCCTGGCGCAGGTCGGGGCGGTCAAGCTGCTCGAGGCCTCCAGCGTCTACTTCAAGGGGGACGAGAGAAACGAGCGGCTGCAGCGCGTCTACGGCACCGCCTACGGCAGCCAGAAGGAGATGGACGAGCACATGGCGGCGCTGGAGGCGGCGCGGGCGCGCGACCACCGCCGCCTGGGCACCGACCTCGACCTCTTCAGCTTCAATCCGCTGGCGCCGGCGATGCCGTTCTTCCATCCGCACGGCGCCTCGATCTACATCGCGCTGACCGACTACGTGCGCGAGGTCAACACGCGCTACGGCTACGGCGAGGTGATCACGCCGCAGATCCTCGACTCCGAGCTCTGGAAGACCTCGGGGCACTGGGCCAACTACGGCGAGAACATGTTCTTCACCGAGGTGGACGAGCGACAGATGGCGGTCAAGCCGATGAACTGCCCGACCCACTGCCTGATCTTCGGCACCCGGCTGCGTTCCTACCGCGATCTGCCGATCCGCTACTCCGACGTCGGCCGTCTCCACCGCTACGAGCGCAGCGGCGTCACCAACGGCCTCTTCCGCGTCCGCTCGTTCGCGCAGGACGACGCCCACGTCTTCTGCACCGAGGAGCAGGTCGAGGAGGTGGTGCTGGCGGCCGCCGGGATGATCCTGGAGGTCTACCGGACGTTTGGCTTCGAGGAGGCGCGGATCGAGCTGTCGACCCGGCCGGAGAAGCGGATCGGCGCCGACGAGCTCTGGGACCGCGCCGAGGGGGCGCTGGCGCGGGCGCTCGACCACCAGGGGCTGACCTACGAGGTCAACGCCGGGGACGGCGCCTTCTACGGGCCGAAGATCGACTTCCACGTCCGCGATTCGCTGGGCCGTAGCTGGCAGCTCGGCACCGTGCAGCTCGACTACCAGATGCCGCGCCGCTTCAACCTCTCCTACGTCGGCGCCGACGGCGGCGAGCACGTGCCGGTCATGATCCACCGCGCCATGCTAGGCTCTATCGAGCGATTCATGGCGATCCTGATCGAGCAGACGGCGGGGGCGTTCCCGCTCTGGCTGGCGCCGGCGCAGGCCGTGGTGCTGCCGATCTCCGAGAAGTTCGCGGAGTACGGCGAGGCGGTCCGCCGGCGGCTGGGCGCGGCCGGCGTGCGGGTGGAGCTCGACGCGCGCAACGAGAAGCTGGGCTACCGCATCCGCGAGGCGCAGGTCCAGAAGGTTCCCTACATGCTGGTGGTGGGCGCCCGCGAGGCGGAGGACGGCACGGTGTCGGTGCGGCGCCGCGCCGGCGAGGATCTCGGGGCGATGAGCCAGGACGACTTTCTCGCGCGGGTCCGCGACCTTTCGGCGTCGCGCAGCCGCGATCTATGAACACTTGAGACAAGGAGACACGATCTGAACACGAACCGACGGGCGCAAGCCCGACGCTCCCAGGGGGTGAGCTAGACATCGACAAGACGACGCGGATCAACGATCGCATCCGGGTTCGCGAAGTGCGCCTGGTGGACGCCGAGGGCGGCCAGGGCGGCATCGTGCCGATCGAGGACGCACTGCGCCAGGCCCAGGCACTGAACCTCGACCTGGTGGAGGTGGCGCCGACGGCCAAGCCCCCGGTCTGCCGGATCATGGATTTCGGCAAGTTCCTGTACCAGCAGAAGAAGAAGGCGCACGAGTCGAAGAAGAAGCAGAAGATCATCCATGTCAAAGAGGTCAAGTTCCGGCCCAACATCGATGAGCACGACTACGATTTCAAGCTCAAGAACGCCATCCGCTTCCTCGGCGAAGGGGACAAGGTGAAGGCGACGGTCCAGTTCCGTGGGCGCGAAATGGCGCGCCAGGACCTCGGCCACAAGCTCCTCAAGCGGTTCGAGGCTGACCTCGGGGAGCATGGAGTGCTAGAATCATCGCCCGAAATGGCGGGCAACCGGATGCACGTCATCTTCGGGCCGCCGCGACACAGCGGGCCGAAGAAGTCGTCGGACTCGCACGAGACGGCCTAAAACCGGTCATCGCCGGTCATCAGGACGGAACGGTCCGTCCACAGGCAGGAGAAAGGAGACACCCTTGCCGAAGCAGAAGACGCACAAGGGTGCCGCGAAGCGTTTCAAGGTCACGGGGACCGGCAAGGTGACGCGTCACCAGTCGATGCACAGCCACATCCTGACCAAGAAGACCACCAAGCGGAAGCGCAACCTGCGCAAGTCCGTGGAGGTCTCCCCCGCGTTCGCCGGCACGATCAAGTCGATGCTGCACCAGTAGGGCAGGCCCTACGAAAAACAACTCTTGCGGCCACCGGAGGGAAGGACCTGCCCCCCGGAGCCGCGGCCCCCAAGCGCAAGCTTTTGTGCGGGCCACTGACCGCTCCCCCCCGGCGAGGGCTCGGAGCAGAAACGAGGTTCTAGATGGCACGTGTCAAGCGCGGTAATAAGCGCCTCCACAAACGGCAGCGCGTCCTCAAGCTCGCCAGCGGTTTCTGGGGCACCAAGCACAACGCCTACCGGATGGCCAAGCAGGCCGTCGACAAGGCCCTGGGCTACGCCTACCGCGACCGGCGGCAGAAGAAGCGCCAGCTCCGTAGCCTGTGGATCGTGCGGATCAACGCCGCCGCCCGCATCAACGGGCTCTCCTACAGCCGCCTGATGGCCGGCCTCAAGGCCGCCGGCTCGGGGCTCGACCGCAAGATCCTGGCCGACCTCGCCGTCACCGATGCGGCGGGCTTCGCGGCGCTGGCGGAGATGGCGAAGACGGCCCTCGGCTCCAACGGCGGCGCCGCGTCCGCGGAGGGCTGATCTTTTGAGCGATGCGGTCGAGGCGCGCGGCCGGGAGCTCGAGAGCGCGCTCGCCGGAGTCACCGACCGCGCCGGCTGGGAAGCCTTGCGCGTGCAGTGGATCGGCCGCAAGCAGGGGATCATCCGCTCGCTGCTCGACGACATCAAGACGGTGGATCCGGCGAGCCGCCGCGCCTATGGCGAGGCGGTCAACCGGCTCAAGGAGACCGCCGAGCGGCGGTTCGCCGAGCTCGACGCCGCCCTGCTCGCCAAGGAGCGGGAGGCGGCCCGGCGCGCCGCCGCGGTCGACGTCACCCTCCCCGGCCGCCCGCCCGCGCTCGGCAGCATCCATCCGGTGACCCTGGTCATCCGCGAGATGGAAGAGATCTTCGCCGAGCTCGGCTACAGCGTCGCCGAAGGGCCCGAGGTGGAGACCGACTACCTCAACTTCGAGGCCCTCAACTTCCCCAAGGATCATCCGGCGCGCGACACGCAGGACACCTTCTTCATGGAGAACGGGCTGCTGTTGCGCACCCACACCTCGCCGGTGCAGATCCGCACCATGCTGGCGCGCAAGCCGCCGATCCGCGTCATCTGCCCCGGCCGCGTGTTCCGCAACGACAACGACCTGCGCCACTCGCCGATGTTCCACCAGGTCGAGGGGCTGGCCGTCGCCGAGGGGATCACCGTCGGCCATCTCAAGGGGACGCTGCTCGCCTTCCTGCGCCGGCTGTTCGCGCCGGACGTCGAGATCCGCCTGCGGCCGAGCTTCTTCCCGTTCACCGAGCCGTCCGCCGAGGTCGACGTCACCTGCCAGACCTGCAAGGGGACCGGCTGCGAGGTCTGCTCCGGCACCGGCTGGATGGAGATCCTCGGCTGCGGCATGGTCGATCCGCGCGTCCTCGCCGAGTGCGGCATCGATCCGGACGTCTACTCCGGCTTCGCCTTCGGCATGGGCGTCGACCGGGTGGCGATGAACCGCTACGGCGGCATCCCCAACATCCGGCTCCTGTTCGAGAACGACGAGCGGCTGCTGCGCCAGGTGAGGGGCTGACCCGATGGAATTCTCGCTCGCCTGGCTCGCCGAGTACGTCGACCTGCCGGCCGATCCCCAGGAGCTCGCCCGCCGGCTGACCGCCGCCGGGCTCGCGGTCGAAGGGATCACCGCGCACGGCGACGACACGCTGTTCGACGTCGACATCACCACCAACCGCCCTGACGCCATGAACCACTTCGGCCTGGCGCGGGAGATCGCGACGATCTTCGGGGGGCCGCTCCGGCGCCCGCCGGCGTCGCCGGTCGAGGGCCCGGAGCCGGTCGGCGCCGCCGCCCGCGTCGAAGTCGAGGACGCCGAGGGGTGCCCGCGCTTCGCCGCCCGGGTAATCCGCGGCGTCACCATCGGCCCCAGCCCCGACTGGCTGCGCCGCCGCCTCGAGGCGATCGGCCTGCGCTCGATCAGCAACGTGGTGGACGTCACCAATTTCATCCTCTGGGAGCTGGGGCAGCCGCTCCACGCCTACGACCTCGGCAAGCTCGCCGGCGGCGCCCTGGTGGCGCGGCGGGCGCGTCCGGGGGAGCGGCTGACCACCCTCGACGGCGTCGAGCGCGAGCTCGACCCCGAGATCCTGGTGATCGCCGACGCCGAGCGTCCGGTGGGCCTCGGCGGGGTCATGGGCGGGCTCGACAGCGAGGTCACGGGCGCCACCCGGGACATCGTGATCGAGGGCGCCCACTTCGATCGCCGGCGGGTGCGCGCCGCGGCCCGGCGGTTCGGAATGCACACCGACGCCAGCCACCGCTTCGAGCGCGGCGCCGACCCGGAGATCTGCGCCGAGGCGGTGTCCCGGGCGGCGGCGCTGATCGCCGGGATGGCCGGGGGGACGGTGCTCGCCGGCGCCCTCGACGTCCGCGATCCCGGGCGCTCCTGGCATCGCCATGGCCGGCTCGACCTCGCCAAGCTCGACGGCTTCGCCGGCGCCGGGATCTCCGCCGCCGATGCCGAGCGCTGGCTGACCGCCCTCGGCTTCGGTATCGATCGCACCGATGGTACGGAAGACAAGACCAACGGTGTCTGGCGAATCACCGTCCCCTCCTGGCGCTACTACGACTTCTCGCCGCGCCCCGAGCCGCCGCACGACGTCTATCCGCAGGACCTCTACGAGGAGGTCATCCGGATGTACGGCTTCGACCGTATCGAGGCGGCGCTGCCGGCCATCCCGGGAGCGGACGCGCCGAAGCCGGCCTACCAGGTCCGCCGCGAGCGAGCGCGGAATCAGCTCGCCGCTTCCGGGTATGTGGAGACGATCCACTTCGCCTTCCTCGATCCGGCGCGCGACGCCGCCTTCCCCAGCCTGCGGCCGGACGCCGCGGCGATGCGGCTGGCCAACCCGCTCTCCGAGCAGTACTCGGTGCTCCGCCGCTCGCTAGTGCCGAACCTGGTCGAGACCGCCCGCTTCAACCAGCGCCGGGGGCTGGCGGCGGTGCGCATGTTCGAGATCGCCACCGTCTTCTACGACGCCGGCGCCGGCGAGATCCCGGAGCAGCCGGAGCACATCGGGCTGGTCTGCGGCGGCCGGCTGGGGAACCCCTGGCAGCGCGAGGTCGAGCTCGACCTCTTCGACCTCAAGGGAACGATCGAGGCGCTGGCCGCCGACTTCGGCGTCCACCTGGAGGTCCGGCCGGCGGAGCTGCCCGGGCTGCTGCCCGGCAACTCCGCCCAGCTGCTGCGCGACGGCGCCGTGGTCGGCTACTACGGAAGGGTGGCGGAGGAGGAGGGGTATCCCCTCTACGTGGCGGAGCTGGCGACGGCGGCGCTGGCCGGGGGAAACCCGAGCCTCGCCATTGTCATCCCCTCGCGCCACCCGGGGATCTCGGCCGATTTCACCCTCACCCACGCCATCGCGGTCACCTGGGCGGAGATCGACGGCACGATTCGCGAGCTGGCGCCCCCCGATCTGGTGGCGTGGGACCTCAAGGTGCGCTACCGCGGCCAGGGGGTGCCCGAGGGGGCGGTCAAGACGACGATCTCGTTCTTCTACAACGCGCGCGAGCGCTCGCTCACTCAAGGGGAGGTCAACGAGCGCCAGCTCGGCCTCAACCAGGAGCTCGAGCGCCGCTTCGGCTGGAAGGGGTAGGCCTGTGGAGATCGACTGGCTGGAGAGTCTGGAATCCCGCGTCCGCGACGCCGTCGCGCGGCTGGGTGAGCTGAGCGAGGAGAACGGCGCGCTGCGCGACCGCATCCGCAACCTCGAAACCGAGGCCGCCACCCGCTCCCTGCCGCCGGCTCTCCCTTTCCTGGAGGGCGACCGGGACGAGGAGATCGAGGCGCTCCGCGCCCACGTCCGCACCCTGGAGGCGAGCCTCGCCGCCGCCGAGACCGAGCGCGCCACGGCCGCCGCGGCGGCGAAGAGCTGGCAGATCGAGCGCGAGGAGGTGCGGCGGCGGGTGGAGGCGCTGACCGGAAAGCTGGCGGGGCTGGTGGAGTCCGGAGCTTAAAGGTCCGCGCCGAGGACCTCGGCGATCCCCTTCACCCCGTCCCGCGCCATCAGCGCCAGCAGCTCCTCGTTGATCCGCCGCGGCAGCCCCGGCCCCTCGTAGACCAGCGCCGTATAGACCTGCACTAGCGAGGCGCCGGCCCGCAGCCGGCGGTAGGCCTCGGCGCCGGAGTCGATGCCGCCCACGCTGATCAGCACCGCCCTCCCGAACAGCGCCCTGGCCACCGCTTCGAAGATCCGGAAGCTCTTCTCGCGCAGAACCGCGCCGGAGAGGCCGCCGAAGTCCTTCGCCCCGGGGAGGAGCGCGTAGTCGGTCGTGGTGTTGGTGGCGATCACCCCGGCGGCGCCGGCGTCGACGGCGATCTCGCTCAAGGCGACCGCTTGGCTAAGCTCGAGGTCGGGGGCGATCTTCACCAGGACAGGCTTGGCGGTGAGCCGCTTCGCCAGTCCGAACAGGGCGCGCAGGAACTTCTCGTTCTGGAGGTCGCGGAGGCCGGGCGTGTTGGGGGAGGAGAGGTTCACCACCAGGTAGTCCGCGAGGTCGTGGAGGCCGCGGATCAGGATCTCGTAGTCGTCGAGCGCCTTCTCGGGCGAGGTCGCCCTGTTCTTGCCGAGGTTAACGCCGAGCGGCAGGGGGATTGGGGAGGCTCGTTCGAGCCGGCGGCGTAGCGCTGCCATGCCGGCGTTGTTGAAGCCGAGGGCATTCTGCAGACTGCGCTCAGCCGAATGGCGGAAGAGGCGCGGCCGGGGGTTGCCGGCCTGGGCAAGCGGCGTGACCGTTCCGACCTCGGCGAAGCCGAAGCCGAGGGCCGGCAGAGCGAGCACCGCCTCGGCGTTCTTGTCGAAACCCGCCGCCAGTCCCACCGGGTTCGCGATCTCGCGGCCGAACAGGGTCTGCCGCAGGGGGGCGGCGTCCACGAGGTGCCGGCTCGTCAGGGCGCCCACCGCTCCCGGCACCCACCGGGACGCGCGGAGGGCGGCGATGCCGAGCCCGTGGCTGGTCTCGGGATCGAGGCGGAAGAGCAGCGGCCGGAGGGCGGGGTAGAGGGGCACGGCGGCGATTGTAGCCGCGCTCTTCTCCCTCTCGACGCCCGGCGGACGCTTTTTGACACCTGTGGTATATTGTCCCTGGCCAAACCGCTGGCACTACGCAACTTGCTGGCCGGGTAGGCACTACCGACGGATGGGACGACCTATGCCTTCTTCAACCACGACGCAGGTTGAGATCTTCGGCGAGGTGTACAGCGTCCGCGGGAGCGACGAGAACGGGCGTCTTCAGGAGCTGGCCGACCTCGTGGACCGCAAGATGCGGGAGGTGGCCGAGCAGGTGAAGGGCGATACCGCCCGGATCGCCATCCTGGCGGCGCTCAACCTCGCGGACGAGCTGTTACTAACGCAGAATCGGCAAGATGGGGAACAGGTCGAGATCAGGGAGAAGGTAGTGGCGCTGACCGAGGAATTAGCTCACGCCCTGGAGGGTTGATCCCGGGGTACGGCGGCGCCAGCTCAAGATATGATGGAACAAGGGTCAGCATCCCCTGCGTGGTTCGTGATGGGTACTACGATTGTAGAACCAACATTCTTTCTACGGGAGTCTTTTACTCGTGTGGCCCGTGCCAGCCTCGCATCGACGAGGACGCTAACGGCTCACGAAGCGGACACCCACCTGCGCGTTAGGTTCTAAACGCCCGGCCCACACGGCCGCGCGGGGGATGCCTTTGCTCTCCCCTCTTTGCGAGGGGTCCTTCCCAGATCTCGCCGGTTCCCGTTTTATATAAGGGGCAACCGGTGAACACCTCAATCATTATCCTGGCCGTGGCCTTCCTGGCCGCCGCGGTCGTGGTGCTTCTCTTCGGCTGGCGCTCGATGCGCCACGAGAGGAAGCGCGTGCTGGAAGCGGCGCAGCGCGAGGCCGCCCAGGTCGTCGAGGACGCCCGGCGGCAGAGCGAGGCGCAGATGCGGGAGGCCGAGGTGGCGGCGCGCGAGAAGCTCCTGCAGGCGCGCAGCGAGTTCGAGAAGGTCTCCCGCAAGCAGCGCGCCGAGCTCGAGGCCCAGGAGCGCCGTCTCACCCAGAAGGGGGACAGCCTCGACAAGCGGACCGAAGACCTCACCCGGCGCGACAAGGAGCTCTCGCAGCTCGATCGTACGCTCGCCGGGCGCGAGAAGAGCGCCGAGAAGCGCGAGGGCGAGCTCGACCGCATGCTGGCGGAGGAGCGCGCCAAGCTCGAGCAGATCGCCGGCCTCACCGGCCAGCAGGCCAAGGAAGAGCTGGTGCGGGTGATGCAGGACGAGGCCCGCATGGAGGCCGCCCACATCGTCAAGCGGATCGAGGACGAGGCGCGCGAGCAGGCCACGCGCCAGGCCCAGCGGATCATCGGCATGGCCGTCCAGCGCGCCGCCTCCGACTACGTCTCGGAGACCACCGTCTCGGTCGTCATGCTCCCCAACGATGAGATGAAGGGGCGGATCATCGGCCGCGAGGGGCGCAACATCCGCGCCCTGGAGACCGCGACGGGCGTCGACCTGATCGTCGACGATACTCCGGAGGCGGTCATCCTCTCCGGCTTCGATCCGTTCCGCCGTGAGGTGGCCCGGGTGGCGCTGGAGCGGCTGATCGTCGACGGCCGCATCCATCCGGCGCGCATCGAGGAGATCGTCGAGAAGGTGAAGGCCGAGTTCGAGCAGAAGATTCTCCAGGAGGGCGAGGCGGCGCTGCTGGAGCTGGGGATCCCCGGCATGCACCCGGAGCTGATCAAGCTCCTCGGGCGCCTGCGCTACCGTACCTCCTACGGCCAGAACGTCCTCCAGCACAGCAAGGAGGTCGCCTTCCTCGCCGGCACCATGGCGGCCGAGCTGAAGGCCAACATCGCCGTCGCCCGCCGCGGCGGCCTGCTGCACGACGTCGGCAAGGCGATCGACCGCGAGATGGACGGCACCCACCTGCAGATCGGCATCGACCTGCTGCGCAAGTACGGCGAGACCGAGGAGGTCGTCCACTCGATGGCCTGCCACCACGGCGACTACGATCCGCAGACGGTCGAGGCGGTGCTGGTCACCGCCGCCGACGCCCTCTCGGCCGCCCGCCCCGGCGCCCGCCGCGAGGTGCTGGAGACCTACGTCAAGCGGCTGGAGAAGCTGGAGGAGATCGCGTCGAGCTTCAAGGGGGTGCAGAAGACTTTCGCCATCCAGGCCGGCCGCGAGATCCGCATCATCGTCGACAGCGGCAAGATCGGCGACGAGCAGGCGCTCTGGCTGTCGAAGGATATCGCCCGCAAGGTGGAGCAGGAGCTGACCTACCCGGGACAGATCAAGGTCACGGTGATCCGCGAGACGCGGTCGGTCGAGTACGCCCGGTAGGCGACGGGAGATCACCGCATGAAGCTCCTCTTCGTCGGCGACGTCATCGGCAAGCCGGGGCGGCGAGCCCTCCAGCACCTGCTCCCCCGGCTGGTCGACCAGCACCGCGCCGACTACGTGGTGGTCAACGTCGAGAACTCCGCCGGCGGCTTCGGCGTCACGCCGGACGTGCTGCGGGAGATCGAGGATCTGCCCATCGACGTCTATACGACCGGCAACCATGTCTGGGACAAGAAAGAGGCGATGGAGCTGCTGGACCGCCATCCGAAGCTCCTGCGCCCCGCCAACTATCCCGACGGCAACCCCGGCAAGGGGCTGCACCTGGGGGAGACGGCGGCGGGCATCCCGGTCGCGGTGATCAACCTCGAGGGGATGGTCTTCATGAGCAACCTCGACTCGCCGTTCCACAAGGCGGACCGGCTGCTCAAGGGGCTCGATCCCAAGTACAAGGTGATTCTGGTCGACTTCCACGCCGAGGCGACGAGCGAGAAGCAGGCGATGGGCTTCTACCTCGACGGCCGGGTGAGCGCCGTGATCGGCACCCACACCCACGTCCCCACCGCCGACGAGCGGGTGCTCCCCAACGGTACCGCCTTGCAGACCGACGCCGGCATGACCGGTCCCTACGAATCGGTGATCGGCATGCGGGTCGACAAGGTTCTCAAGCGGTTCCTGCTCCAGACCCCCTCCTCGTTCGAGGTCGCCAAGCGCGACGTGCGCCTCGCCGGCGCCGTGGTCGACATCGACGAGGCGACCGGCAAGGCGCGGGGGATCGAGCGCATCCTGATGCCGGACCTCGAGCCGTAGGGCAGCCCGCCGTCAGTCCGCGTCCACCGTGACCGGACGGTGGATCAGCCAGAGATTCCGCACGTAGATCAGCAGTCCGGCCGCCTGCGGCACGATGAACACCGGGTCCCGCTGGTGGATGGCGTAGGCGAGCACCAGCGCGCCGCCGCTGACGCTCAGGTACCAGAACGCGTGGGGGACGACGGTCCGCTTTCGCCGTTCGGAGGCGATCCACTGGACCAGGAAGCGGCAGCCGAAGAGGACCTGGCCGAGATAGCCGATGTCGGTCCAGAGTTTTTGTCCCAAGGGTCGATTTCCTCCGACAGGTCAGGGTCGATCCAGCGCGCCTGCATCCAGCGCACGGCGGCGAGGTCCGCCAGCGTCCGCCAGAGCCGGTTGCCGAGGGTGTATTTGGTCCGGCCGTGCAGCCGCGGCCGGTGGTTGACGGGGATCTCGGTGGTCCGCGCTCCCGCCATTTTGAGCAGGGTGGGGAGGAAGCGGTGCAGGCCGGCGAACATCGGTACCCGCCGCAGGACCTCGGCGCGGCAGGCGCGCAGGGTGCAGCCGACGTCGGTGACGTCGTCGTGGGTGATCCGGTTGCGGACCCGGTTGGCCACGCGGGACGAGGCCCGGCGCGACCAGGAGTGGCGCCGGGGGACGCGCACGCCGCTGACGACGTCGAAGCGGTCCATCAGGGCGAGGAGCCGCGGGATGTCCGCCGGATCGTTCTGCAGGTCGGCGTCGAGGGTGACCACGACCGCACCGCGGGCGAAGCGGAAGCCGGCGTCGAGGGCCGCCGTCTGCCCCGAGTTGCGGCGCTGGCGGATCACCCGCACGGCCGGGTCCTCGCGCGCCAAGCCGAGCAGGACGCCGGCGCTGCCGTCGGTGCTGCCGTCGTCGACGTAGATCACCTCGTAGGCGAAGCCGAGCGGCCGCAGGGCGCCGGCGATCTCGGCGGCCAACCGGGGGAGGCTCTCGGCCTCGTCATAGACCGGGACGACGACGGAGATCTCGGGCGGGGTCACGGCCGGTATCTTAAGCCGCTCCTTGAGCCGGGGGGGCCTCCAGTGCTATATCCGGCGCATGCGATCCGCGAAGACCACCCTGCTCATCCTCGCCCTGGCGGCGGGACTGTTCGCCGCTCCTTCCCTCCGGGCTCAGGAGCCGGCATATGTGTCGCTCAGCGCCGGCGCGTTCAACCTCCGCTCCGCGACGCGTCCGGAGCTGGGCGGGGAGGTGCGCTTCAAGGCGCACCGCTTCTCCTGGCTGCCGCGCTTCATTCCGCCGCTCGCGCCGGCCGCCGGCGCCTTCGTCAACTCCAAGGGCGGTTTCTACGTCTATACCGGCCTGCGCGCCGACATGCCATTGCGGACGCCCTGGGAGCTCAGCATCCAGTTCGCGCCCGGCGTCTACAGCGCCGGCAGCGGCGGGTTCAAGCTCGGCGGGCCGGTCGAATTCCGCTCGGGCATCGAGCTCTCGCGCCAGGTCGGCGACCGCGGGCGGATCGGGCTGATGCTGTTCCACATCTCGAACGCGCACATCTACGTGCACAACCCCGGCAGCGAGTCGCTGGTGGTCACCTGGCACCACCGGCTCCTGCGGTGAGGGCTGTGGTATCCTCCGGCGTCATGGCCGTCGATCCCGAGCTGCTGGAAATCCTGGTCTGTCCGAAGTCCAAGGGCGAGTTGGAGCTGATCGAGCTCCCCCGCGAGGTGCGGGCGCCGCTGGTCGAGAAGTACCGCGAGCACTTCCGCGACGAGGAGCCGGTGGTCGAGCAGGGGCTCTACTGCGCCGCCTCCAGCCTGGTCTACCCGATCGTCTCCGACATCCCGATCATGCTCATCGAGGAGGCGCTCCCTGCCTCCGCCGTCGGACGCTGAGGCTCACGCCGAGGGCTTGGCCGCGCCCCGCGTGGCTCCCCTCTTCGAGGCCGGCGACTCCTGGGCCGAGCGGGCCGGCTTCTGGCTGTTCCTCTCGCACCTGGCGATCATCTTCGCCATCGCCATCTCGGAGGTCCTGCTCGGCCTGACCGTCCTCGCGCTTCCCTGGACGCGCCGGCGCGGAGTGTCCTGGAGCGTGCTGGCGCCGCTGGCGATTCCGGTCGGGATCTACCTTCTCCTCCTCGTGGGCTCCATCGTCGCTTCGCCCGACCCGCGCGCCAGCACGCGCGGGCTGACCGACTTCTTCACTTTCACCACGCTGCTGATGGCCCCCTTCCTGGTGCGCGGAGAGCGGCAGGTCCGGCTGGTGGTGGACTCGCTGATCGTCCTCGCCGCGCTGCTCGCGACCGAAGGGCTGGCCCAGTTCCTGTTCGGCTACGGCGACATCGACCGGCGGATCCGCGGCCCGTTCTCGCACTACATGACCTTCTCGGGCTTCCTGCTGGTCTGCGACCTGCTGCTGCTGGCGGCGATGATCTACACCCGCCGCTGGCGGACCCCCTGGCGGTGGGTGGCGCTGGGGGTGATCAACGCGGCGCTGCTCGGCAGCTACACGCGCAACGCCTGGGTGGCGCTCGCCCTGTCGCTGACCCTGATGATCGCCGTCCGCGTGCCGCGGCTGCTCGCCGCCTACGTGCCGGCGATGGTGCTGTTCATCGCGCTGGCGCCGGTGCCGATCCTCCACCGGGTGCTCTCGATCGTCGACCTGCGCGACAGCTCGAACTACGACCGCCTGTGCATGGTGGAGGCGGGGCTCAACATGGTCCGCCAGCGCCCCCTGTTCGGCGTCGGCCCGGACCTGGTGAAGCGTTTCTATCCGATCTACCGCGCCCCCTCGGCGCCGCGCTACGACGTTCCCCACCTGCACAATTCCATCCTCCAGATCGCTGCCGAGCGCGGGCTCCCCTCGCTCGCCGCCTACTTGGCGATGACCCTCGTCGGCGCCGTCGCCGCCTGGCGCTGGTACGTCCGCGAGGGGGGACGCCGGGGGCCGCGGGCCGACCTCTACATGGGCGTGCTGCTGTCGCTCCTGGCGTTCAACCTCGCCGGCCTGTTCGAGAACAACTGGGGGGACACCGAGGTGCAGCGGCCGATCCTCTTCGTGCTGGCGATCCCCTTCTGCCTCCACGGCGCCAAGCGCGAGGCGCAACCCCCGGCGGGTCAGTGATATATAGATCCGGCGGGCATGTCCGTTGCAGCCCTTTTGAGCGGATTGGAACCGCCCTGGGAAACCATGCCGTTGTGACGCGGAGCGACGATCTCCAGAGAGGACGGACGGCCGTGCGCCTCGATCAGCTTCTGGTGGAGCGAGGGCTGTTCCCCAGCCGCGAGCAGGCGCGCCGCGCCGTGATGGCCGGCACCGTCGAGGTGGCGGGGCGGCGGGTAGACAAGCCGGGGACCGCGGTCGCCGCGGACGCGGCGCTGGCGGTGCTGGCGCCGAAGGAGCCGTTCGTGTCGCGGGCCGGCCGCAAGCTGGCGCACGCCCTCGACCACTTTGGGATCGATCCGGCCGGCCGGGTCTGCCTGGACGTCGGCGCCTCGACGGGGGGGTTCACCGACTGCCTGTTGCAGCGGGGAGCGGCGCGGGTCTACGCCGTCGACGTCGGCTACGGCCAGCTCGACCTGCGGCTCCGCAACGACCCACGAGTGGTGGTGATGGAGAGGATCAACGCCCGGAACCTGGCACCGGACGCCCTGCCGGAGCCCTGTAGCCTGGTCACCATCGACGTCTCCTTCATCTCGCTGCTCAAGGTCGTCCCCGCCCTGTTGCCGCATCTCGCCCCCGGCGGGCTCCTGTTGCCGATGATCAAGCCGCAGTTCGAGGCCGGACGCGGCGCCGTGGGCAAGGGTGGGATCCTGCGCGACGGCGAGGTCCGCGCGCGGGCGGTGGCCGCGTGCGCCGAGGGGATCACGGCCCTCGGGTTGATTCCGCTGGGCGTCTTCGACTCGCCGGTGGCCGGCACCGGCGGCAACCGCGAGGCCTTCGCCCTCTACCGGCGGGAGGGGGCATGAATCCGCCCGAGTTCCGCCGCGTCGGCATCGTCGCCAAGGTGGCGAGCCGCGACGCCGCCCACATCGCGCAGGAGCTCTCCGAGTGGCTCCGCCGCCGCGGCCTCGATACCGCTCTCGACGAGGCCACCCTGCACGATCGCGGCTTGCGCGGAGAGGCGGCGTTCGATCCCGCCGGCGCCTATGACCTGGTGGTGGTGCTCGGCGGCGACGGCACGCTGCTGTCGGTGGCGCGGTCGCTGACGCGCGGCGTGCCGATCCTGGGGGTCAACCTGGGGAACCTCGGCTTCCTGACCGAGATCAACCGCGGCGAGCTCTATCCCGCCATGGTGCGGCTGCTGGAGGGGCGCTTCGCGATCGAGGAGCGCTCGCTGTTCGACGTCGAGTTGCAACGCGACGGCGGCGAGCCGACCCGGATGCGGGTGCTCAACGACGCCGTGATCACCAAGAGCGCGCTGGCCCGCATCATCGAGCTGACGCTGCGGGTGGACGGCCACCTGATCGCCCGCTTCCGCGCCGACGGCCTGATCATCTCGACCCCTACCGGCTCGACCGCCTACAACCTCTCGGCCGGCGGGCCGGTGCTCAATCCGCTGCTGCCGGTGGCGGTGCTGACCCCGATCTGCCCGCACGCCCTGTCGCTGCGGCCGATCGTGGTGCCCGACGCCGGACCGATCGAGGTAACGCTCGAGACCCAGGCCGAGGAGGTCTACCTGACGCTCGACGGTCAGGAGGGGACGTCGCTCGGCTTCCGCGACACCGTCCGCGTCTCGCGTAGCGCCGAGAAGGTGCAGCTCGCCAAGGTGAGCGAGCGGAGCTTCTACGACAGCCTGCGCGGCAAGCTGCGCTGGGGTGGGCTGTCAGGCGCGTCCGAAGGGAGCGATCCCGGTCCCGGCGGCGAAGGAGGAGCGCCGGAGTGAGCGAGCCGCAGGAGCCGGCGCCGCCTGTCGCGGCGTCCACGGTGTCCACGCCGGGCCGCAAGCGGCCGGGGCGGGTGCGGCGGTGGGTGGTGCGGCCGTTCTTTTGGGGGCTCCTGCTGCTGGCCGGCCTCTTCGCGGGAGCCTGGTTCTTCTTCCAGAGCCATCTCGCGCGCGAGAAGGTCCGCGAGCGGCTGATCGCGGTCCTCCCGCGCTACCTGAACCGGCAGGTCCGGATCGGCAGCGTCGACTTCTCCTTCTTCCCGGCCGCCATTGAGCTGCGCGACGTCGTGATCCCCGGCCCGCGGCCGGGCGATCCGCCGGTCGCCGTTCTGCCCTTTGTGGAGGTCAGGGCGTCGGTCAAGGACCTGCGGAACAACGTCTACGACATCGACGAGATCGAGGTCCTCCATCCGCAGGTCTATCTCCAGTTCAACCCTGATGGCTCGAACAACCTCCCCGACTTCAACTTCCCCACTAGCTCGGGGCCCAAGCGTTTCGACGTTCGCATCGCTCATCTCCTCGTCCAGGGGGGGACCCTGCGGATCAACGAACGCCAGACGCCACTCCAGCTCGACGCCAAGGCGATCTGGGGGCGCGGGATCGGCCGCGCCGAGCGCGGCGGCAAGGGGGGGAACCGCATCGACCTGCTGGCGACCGCTCAGGAGGTGGTGACCACGCTGCCTCACGCGAAGCCCTACGCCTACACCGTCTCCGCGAAGGGGAGCGTGGTCCCGGAGCAGGGGAAGGTGCTGATCACCAACGCCCGCCTGGCCGGCCCCGACCTCAAGGGGCGGGTGGACGGCTTCGTCGACTACCGGCCGGCCAGCCGCCGGGTCGAGCTGGCGATCCAGGTCGACGGCGCGGCGCAGTGGGTCAACCGGGTCGGCTACGACGATCAGCCGCTCGTCGGGCCGGTGGCGGCGCAGGCGCGTTTCGTCTGGAGCCCGGCGGGGTGGAGCTACGGTGGCACGGCCACCTCGCCGCACATCGCCACCCTCGGTCGGACGATCCAGGACATCCAGGCGAAGTTCACCGGCGGCCCCGACGGCGTCGACGTCCAGTTGGAGCGGGCCCGCTACGCGGGGGGCTCGTTCAAGGGGCTGGTGGCGGTCGACACCGGCGAGAAGGGGCCGGGTACGCCAGTCGCGCTCGACCTCGACCTCGCCGACCTGTCGATCCATCAGCTCCTCGCCGACCAGTTTCCGGGCGAGGAGCTGGCGATCGTCGGCGGCCTCTCGGGGCGGACCGGGGGCACCTTCGAGTACCGCTTCAACAGCGAGCACGTGCTCGCCGGCAGCGGCAAGGCCAATCTTCACGTCCGTGGCACCAGCGAGACCGGGCTGGCGGTGGCGGGGGACCTGCCGGTCACTCTCGACCGCGGGGTGATCTCCGGCCACGACCTGCACTTGGCCCTCCCCGGCCAGGAGGTCACCTCGTCCGGCTTCACCTACGACCTCCAGCGCAACCAGGGCCAGCTCGATTTCCGGCTGGCGAGCCAGGACGTCGCCCCGCTCGGTCCGATCATCGAAGGGCCCCTCAAGCCCGGGGAGCCTCCCGCTTTCTGGCTCCCCACGGTGGGACGCGGCACAGCCGAGGGGACGTTCCGGTTCACCGGCAAGGACTACACCTTGCAGCTCGCGCTCGACCTCCAGAACGTGGTGGCGCCGGTGACGGCGGCGGACACCGTCCGCGGCGCCCTGACCCTGAGCCCGCAGGCGGTGGACGGCCTGCGGATCGAGATGGCCCGCAACGGCGGCGCCCTGCTGGTGACCGGCCGCATTCCGCTGGCGGCGACGGGGCAGAAGGCCGCCACGCAGCCGCTCACCCTGGCGATCGACGCCGCCCAGTGGCAGGCCGCGGGGCTCGGCTATTTCCTCGATCCGCTGAACCCCGAGCTGACCCGCCGGTTGCAGGGGGAGCTCTCCGGGCGCGTCGACCTCTCCGGCTTCCCGGACCGGCTGACCGGCCACGTCGACGCCACCTCGCTCAACACCGTCGTCTATGGCTATCCGGTGGGGAAGGTGCGCGCGTCGGCCCGCTTCGACGGCGGCCATATCACCATCGATCAGGGGCAGGTGGAGACAGCGGCGGGAACGATCGCCGCGCAGGGGAGCTTCGACACCGCGACGGAAGGGATGAGCCTGACGGTCCGCGCCCCCGCCCTGGCGCTCGCCGCCGATCCGTTCCGGCGCTTCCTGGGGGGCGAGCTCGACGGCACGATGAGCGTCGAGGCGACGGCCACCGGCACCCTGGATCAGCCCCACGCCACGGTCACCCTCCACGGCCGGAACCTGGTGCTCCAGGGGCGTCCCCTCGGCCAGAACGGGGAGACGAACGCCGTCGCCACCTGGGACGGCCGGACGGTGGACGTCCACGGCTCGCTCCTCGGTCTCGCCACGTTCCAGGGCAACGGCCGGCTCGACCGCCAGGGCACCGATCTTGCCATCGACGTCCGGAGCGACAAGCTCGGCCCGCTGGCGAGCGTCCTGTCGCCGCAGCCCCTGCCCGACTTCACCGGCTCCTTCGCGGGCTCCGTCGCCGTCGCCGCCGATTTCGGCGCCGGCACTTGGCGCGCCGGGGTCCGGCTGCCCAACCTGCGCCTCCAGTACCAGGGGCGGACGGTCGCCAACAAGGAGCCCGTCGAGGTGGAGCTCGGCGCCGAGCTCGCCGACGTCAAATCCTTCTACCTGGTCGAGCCCGGCACCACCAACGAGCTGGCCGTCAGCGGCACGGTCGGCTTCGCGGCCGGCATGCCGCTCAACCTGCACTTCCAGAGCACCCTCGCGGCTACCTGGGCGGGGCTCTTCCTGCCGCCGGACTACCGGTTGGAGGGGGCCGTCGACCTCCTCGGCGCCGTCCGCGGCACCGTCGGCGATCCCGCCCTGACCGGCGAGGGGGAGGTGCGCGGTGGGCGGCTGATCGTGCCGTCGTTCGCCCAGTCGATCGACAGCATCAACGGCTTCCTCTCGTTCAACCGCGACCGCATCTCCATCGAGGGGGTGCAGGCGCGCATGGGCAACAACGGCCTGCTCCGGTTCACCGGCGACCTCAACCTGCCGCGGCCGGGAAGGCCGTTCTCCTACCAGGTCAACGTCGCGGCCAAGGACGTCAGCACGCGGTTCCCCGAGTTCCTCAACAACCGCGGCGACGCCACCCTGTCACTGATCTCGGACGGCACGGGGCGGCGGATCGAGGGGGTGGTGAACCTCCAACGGTCGCTCTACGTGCAGGACATCAACGTCGACCTCGTCGAGCTGATCCAGGGGCTCTTCCAGCGCCAGCGCCTCGAGCTCGCCGAGACCGACACCTTCCAGACCACCACCCAGCTCAACATCGGCATCCGCGGCCCGCACGACGCCCTGCACGTCCGCAACAACGTCGCCAACCTGCAGGGGGACGTCGCCCTCAGTGTCCGCGGCACCCTGGCGCGGCCGGTCGTCTTCGGCGACGTCACCCTCGATCCCGGCGGCACCCTGGTCTACAACGACAACCAGTACGAGGTGCAGCGGGGGACGCTCCGCTTCAGCAACCCGCAGCGGATCGATCCGGTGGTCGACCTGGTGGCCACCACCGAGGTCCAGGGCTTCAACATCACCCTGACCCTCGGCGGCACGCTCGAGCACCCCGACATCCACCTGGCGTCGGACTCCAACCTCGCCGACCTCGAGATCTTCTCGCTGATCGCGGGCAGCCAGCGCCCCAGCGACAACCCGCTGCCCGCTTCGACCACCGCCGAGCAGCAGGCCGATCCCAACCAGCTCGCGCGCCAGTTCCTCTACGGGCAGGCGGCCTCGGCGATCACCAAGCGGGTCGGCACCCTCCTGCGCTTCGACCGCCTGCGGATCGATCCGGTCGCCATCGCCGGCCAGCCGGCCTCCGGGTTCGGCGTCACCGTCGGCAAGCGGCTGTCCAAGGACGTCTTCGTCACCTATTCGACCCTGCCCACCACCAGCCAGCAGTACATCGTGCAGGTCGAGTGGCAGCTCCGCAAGAACATCACTCTGCTGCTCACCCGGGTGGGTGACGGCTCCTATGCGATCGACGCCCAATGGCAGCGGCGCTTCTGAGGGATCGAGGAGACCGGCCTTGAGCGGATGGCGGAGGCTGGCGGCGCTCTGGCTCGTTCTCGCCCTGGCGGCGGGCGTGCGGCTCGCCGCCCAGGATGCCGCCGCCGCTACGGCCGCCCCCGCTCCTCCCGGGATCGCGCCGCAGCCGGCCGAGGCGGCGGGCCCACTGGTCACCGCGATCGAGATCCGTAGCGACGCCCCGCTCCCCGTGGAGGAGGACGTCTCCAACCTCATCGAGGCCGAGGTCGGGGAGCCGCTGACCGAGGAGCGGATCCGGCACACCTTGCGCAACCTCCAGGCGAGCGGCACGGCCGCCGAGACCGAGCTCTATACGCGCGACGATCCGGAGGGGGGAGGGGTGGTCGCCGTGGTCGTCTTCCGCGCCGTGGTGCAGGTGTCGAAAGTGCGGATCACCGGCAAGCTCGGGATGTCGAGCGACGACCTGCAACGGGCCCTCCCCCAGGGGGAGGCCCAGCCGCTCTCCGAGGACAAGGTGGTGCAGGGCGTCAGCGCGCTGGAGGCGCTCTACGAGCGCAACGGCTACTTCCGGGCGCGGGTCCGCGTCGCCGTCGAGACCGATCCGGTGCACCGCCGGGCGGTCGTCACCTACCATTGCAACAGCGGCCCGCGCGCCACCGTCAGCACCATCGCCTTCGACCCCGCGACCGATCCCTACCAGCCGGCCCAGCTCATCAAGCAGCTCCGGCTCAAGCCCGGCGACCCGTTCAGCCGCCGCCTCGCCAACGAGGACGCCGAGCGGTTGCAGGGCTGGCTGATCAAGCAACAGTACGGTCAGACCCGGGTCGACCCGCCGCGCGAGATGATCGAGCCCAAGGGCACGGTCAAGCTCACCTATCCGATTTCGATCGGCCCCAAGATCGTGCTCGTCGTCAAGGGGGCCGACGAGAAGAAGCTGCGCAATGAGGGGCTGCTCCCTTTCCTCGGCGAGTCGGGATACGACGAGGCGCTGGTCCTCCAGGCGCAGACCCGGCTGAAGACCTACTTCCAGCAACAGGGGCGCTACGACGTGCGCGTCGACACCGGCGAGCAGCGCACCGACGGCAAGCTCGTGCTCACCTTCAACATCGTCGCCGGCCCGGTCTACACCCTCCGGGAGATCGCCTTCACGGGCAATCAGGAGATCCCCGGCGCCAAGCTGCGCGAGATCATGAAGACCTCGCCGCCCGTCCTCCTGCGCCGCGGCAGCGGCCGTTTGGTCCAGTCGGACTTCGACGTCGACCTCGACAACCTGCGGCGCTTCTACGCCCTGAGCGGCTACGCGCAGGCCGTGGTCGGCCCGCCCAATGTCGAGAAGACGGGGCAGGACCTCCGGGTGGTGATCCCGATCAAGGAAGGACCGCGCGAGCGCGTGGTGAAGATCGATTTCGAGGGGGCCACGGCGCTCGACCTGAAAGCGGTGCGCAAGGCCCTGCCGCTCCAGGAGGGGAAGGGGTTCCACCCCGTCCTGCTCGACAACACGCTGGAAGATCTGCGCGGGAGGTACGGCCTGCTGGGATACAACCGGCCCCAGCTCTCGGCCCGGCAGGACTGGAACCCCGATCACACTCTGGTGGACCTCACGATCGAGGTGCTCGAGGGGCCGCGCCAGGTCGTCGACCGTATCCTCGTGCGCGGCAACGAGCGCACCCGTGGCGACGTGATCAGCCGCGCCATCGGCCTCGAGTCCGGCGAGCCGGTGAGCCAGGCCAAGCTGTTCGTGGTCGAGCGCAACCTCTACCGGCTCGGCATCTTCTCGCGGGTCGAGGTGGAGCTCGTCCCCGCCAGCCTCGACGAAACCGAGCGCGACGTGCTGGTCCGGGTCGAGGAGGGGAAGGCGCGCAGCGTCCTCTACGGCATCGGCTGGGACTCGGAGAGCGGCGTCCGCGGCTCGCTCTCGTTCACCGACAACAATATTTTCGGCCGCGCCTACAGCCTGCGCACCGACCTGCGCTGGAGCCAGCGCGACAAGCGCTTCCACATCCTCTTCAACCAGCCCTATCTCGGCCAGCACCCGATCTCGCTCACCACCACCCTCTTCTACGAGCAGGAGTCGCCGAGCGACCGCCCCTACGAGGTGACCCGCTACGGCGGCCGCGTCGAGGCGGTGCGCCTGGTCGGCAACCGCCGCTTCAGCGTCGGCTTCGACTACCGCATCGTCGAGCCGAGCGTCGACCCCGGCATCGCCTCCAACGCCATCGAGCGGCTCGACCAGCCCTACCAGGTCACCAGCTTCGTGCCGAGCTTCTTCTGGGACCGCCGCGACGATCCGATCTCGCCCACCCGCGGCTGGAGCTCGCTGGCTCAGGTGCAGTACGCCTTCCCGGTGCCGGCCTTCCGCACCGACACCGAGTTCCTCAAGGTCTTCCTCCAGCAGACCGGCTATTACAACCTCGGCCGCCCGGGAGTGATCGCCGGCAGCGTCCGCTTTGGCAGCATCAACCCCTACAAGGCGATCCCCAGCTCGGGCGGCATCATGCTCGACTTCCCCAGCCGCAACATCCCGATCGCCGAGCGCTTGTTCGCCGGCGGCGACGCCACGAATCGCGCCTACTCGCAGGACGACCTGGGGATCCGGGGGCAGACGCTGATCCTCAACCCCAACGGCGGCGGCTACGTGCCGGTCGGCGGCGACGGCCTGCTCCTCCTCAACCTCGAATACCGCTTCCCGGTCTACGGCGATTTCGGCGGCTCGCTCTTCTTCGACAGCGGCAACGTCTGGGCCGACTGGCACTCGATCCGGGTGGGCGAGCTCAAGAACGGCATCGGCCTGGGGGCCCGCTACAACTCGCCGATCGGCCCCGTCCGCGCCGGCATCGGCTTCAAGCTCAACCGCGAGCATGGCGAGTCGCCGTACGCGCTGTTCGTGAATATCGGGAATCCGTTCTAAGGAGCGCCATGGAAGAAAGTCCTGACATCGTCATCGTGGATCGCAGGATCGACAGTTTCGACCTGGCCCGACTGGTCCGCCTTTTTTTCGGAGATATGGTGAAATACGTCGTTGACCTGGAACGCCGCGTTGCGGCGGTAGGCGGCGACCTGCATGCCGATGCCGAGCAACTCCTGCTGGAATCGGGCAGCCGGCAGACCGATCTTTGGGGTGCCAACTACTATCCAGGCAAGGGGTCCGACTCCTGCATTGAGTACACGGCGCTCATCAACATCCGGCCTGCCCAGGGGAACCGGAGCATGTTGATCCAGGAGTCCGAGATTCGCGATCGGGTCCGCGAGATTACCTTTGCGCTGATCGGAGAAGGAGAGCCGCTCGAATGACTCAGCACACATCTTTGTCGCCGGAGCGCTGGGCAGATTTCGGCCTCGATCGCCAGATCCTCATGATCGGCAACGAGATGAACCGGGCCAAGCGGCTGATCGAGCTGCGCGATCTGCCGGGCCTCTCGCTCGCCTACGAGCGCGTCCTGCGCCTCTTGGACTTGACGGTAGAGGTTCATCGGCGTTCGACCTTGAGGCGGGAGCTGCTGCGGTGGCGCGACCTCATCGCCGAGCTCTATGTCCGATCCGAGCCCAGTGCCACGGATCACACCGCCGCGTTTCGCTGCCTTCTGCTGTTCACCCCCGTCGCCGCTCAGCAGATACCGTTTGTGCTCGCCTGAGATCGCGGCGCCGATTGACCCTCCCTCCGCTCGGGGCGTAGACTCCTCAGCAGTCGCACACGCCAATCCCTTCCCGCCCCAGCCGGCGAGAAAGCCTGCCGAAACCATGACCAACGACACTCCCTTCGCCCCTATCGAGGAGGCGATCGAACGATTCCGTCACGGTGAGATCGTCATCATCGTCGACGACGAGGACCGCGAGAACGAGGGCGACCTGACGATCGCGGCCGAGAAGGTGACGCCCGCGGCCATCAACTTCATGGCCAAGCACGGCCGCGGCCTCGTCTGCCTCGCGATGTCCGAGGAGCGCTGCCGCGCGCTCGACCTGCCGCTGATGGTCGAGGACAACACCTCGACCTTCGGCACCGCCTTCACCATCTCCATCGAGGCGCGCGGCAAGGTGACCACCGGCATCTCCGCCGCCGACCGCGCCGCCACCATCCTCACCGCCATCGATCCGGCCACCCGGCCGGAGGACCTCCTGCGTCCCGGCCACGTGTTCCCCCTGCGGGCCCGCAAGGGTGGCGTCCTCAAGCGTGCCGGGCAGACCGAGGCGTCGGTCGACCTCGCCGCCCTCGCCGGCCTCACCCCGGCAGGAGTGATCTGCGAGATCATGAACGACGACGGCACCATGGCCCGCGTGCCCGACCTCGTCAAGGTCGCCCGCGAGCACGGGCTGCTGATGATCACCGTCGCCGATCTCATCAGCTACCGCTTGCAGCACGAGACCCTGGTGCGCAAGGTCGCCTCGCCCAAGCTGCCGACGATCCACGGCGATTTCCGCATCCATGCCTACCGCTCGGACGTCACCGGCGACGAGAACGTGGCCCTGGTCATGGGCGAGCTCGATCCCGAGCAGCCGACCCTGGTGCGCGTCCACAGCCAGTGCCTGACCGGCGACATCTTCGGCTCCTGCCGCTGCGACTGCGGCCCGCAGCTCGAGCGTGCCCTCCAGCACATCGCCGCCGAGGGCAAGGGCGTGCTCCTCTACCTGCTCCAGGAGGGGCGCGGCATCGGCCTGCTGAACAAGCTGCGCGCCTACGAGCTCCAGGAGCAGGGACACGACACGGTGGAGGCCAACGAGCGCCTCGGCTTCCGCCCCGACCAGCGCGACTACGGCATCGGCGCCCAGATCCTCCGCGACCTCGGCGTGCGCAAGCTCCGTCTGATGACCAACAACCCCAGCAAGTACATCGCCCTCAACGGCTACGGGCTCGAGATCGTCGAGCGCGTGCCGCTGGAGGTGGCGCCCACCGATTCGAGCCGCGACTATCTCCGCACCAAGCGCGAGAAGCTCGGCCATCTGCTGAAGCTCGTCTGAGCGCGGCGGAGGGCGCCGCCGCGCGCAGGTTTGCGGATGAAGATCCTCCTCGTCACCTCCCGCTACCCCTGGCCATCCCGCCGCGGGGACCAGATGCGGGCCTTGCAGATGCTCGACATCCTCGCCGCCGAGCACGCGGTGACGCTACTGACGCCGGCGCCGGCTCGGAACCAGCCGGCGCCTCCCGCAGATGCGCCCTACCGCGTCGAGCTCTACCGTCCCGGTGGCACGGCAGTGGTCGCGGGAATGGCGCGGGCGATCGTCAAGCGCCTGCCGCTCCAGACCGGCCTGTTCTACCAGCCCGACCTCGGCCGCAAGCTTCGCGAGCTGGCGCCGGCGCACGATCTCGGCATCCTCCAACTGGTCCGCCTGGCGATCCACGCCGACGACTTGGGCGGCACACCGTTCCTGGTCGATCTGATCGACAGCCTCGCGCTCAACCTCTCCCAGCGCGCCGCGGTGGACCGCCGATGGCTGGCGCCGCTCCTGCTGGCTGAAGCGCGCCGGCTGGCCCTCGCCGAGCGGCGGCTTGCCGAGCGGTCCCGGCGCCTGCTCGTCGTCTGCGAGCGGGACCGTCACGCGATCGCGAACCGGCGGCCGACGGACCTCGCGGCGCGGATCTCGGTGGTGCGGCTCGCCGTGACCGAGCGTCCGATCGAGCAGCCGCTCGACGGCGAGAAGCTCTGGCGCGAGGGGGACAAGGGGCCGGTCCTGGCGCTGACCGGTAACCTCGGCTACTTCGTCAACGCCGACGCGGTCTCCTGGTGGCTGCGCGACGTCTGGCCTCAACTCCGTCACGCCCGGCCGGATGTGCGCCTGGTGGTGGCCGGCGACCGCCCGTCGCCATCGCTCCGCCGTCAGATCGAACAGGCCGGGGCACGGCTGATCGAGTCGCCCCGCGACCTGCGGTCGGTGCTCGCCCAGGCCACGCTCTCAATCGCGCCGATGCGCTGCGGCTCGGGCGTGCCGGTCAAGATCCTGGAGGCCTGGGCGGTAGGGGTGCCCGTGGTGGCGACCCCCTGGGCCGCCGCCGGCACCACCGGCCGCCAGGGAGAGGATTTCATCCTGGCCGGCAAGCACCCCGTCGAATGGATCACCGCCATCACCGACCTGCTGGCCAACCCCTCCGCCCGCCGCTGGCTGATCGAGAACGGCCGCCGCCGCCTCGCCGCCGACTACTCTCGCGAGGCGGTGGGGAAGCAGTTGATGGAGGTGATCCGCGAGGTCGCGCCGGTGGACGCCGTGCCGGAGGTGGTGGTCCCGGACGGGACGGTGCGATCTTCATGGGCTAGGCACGAGGGGAACTTCTGAGCGATTTCCCATGGCCCTCCTGGTGGGAGTGGGAGCTGGAGCTCAGCCCTCATCTGCTCAAGCGCATGATCGACCGGCAGTTTTCGGAGGTTGATCTTCGTCGTATGCTGGAGCACGCCTTCCGTCTTCATGAGGACGTCGTGGAAGGTCGTTGGGTGGCCGAAGCGCGGCACCTCAGACAGGCTTGGGAAGTCATTATAGAGCCAGATTTCGACGCCAAAGTCCTCGTAGTCGTGACTGCGTATCCGCTGAGGTGAACCGATGAGAGAGCCCTATCTGGAAGTTACGTTTCGGCACGGTCGCGCGATGGCGGCCTATCTCTATCTACCGCGGAAAGGCGAGCAAAAGAGCTCCTCGACAAAGCGTGTCGAGCCGGGCATGGTGGTCGATTTCGGTGCGAGCGGTCAGCCGATCGGCATTGAAATCACAGCCCCCGGTCAGATCACTCTGAAGGCCATCAACGGCGTGCTAGAGGGATTGGGAATTTCTCCCTTGACGACCGCCGACCTCGCGCCCCTCCTGGCGGCCTGATGACGCCGCGTTGAACCGCCTCCACCCGCGGCGGTGACTAACCCCCAGCCAGCCGGCCGACGCTGCTACACTGCAATCTTCCCGACCATGCGCTCCCCCGCCTTCCGCACCCTGCTGACCGCCCTCATCCTGGCGCTGCTCCTCGCGCCGGAGGCGATGCTCCTGCACCAGTGTCCGTGCGGACGGATCCTGAGTTGCTGCTGCCGCACGCAGCTCAAGGCAGGGGAGGCCTGCCAGCTCCACCACCCGGGGATGCACTGCTCCGGCGGCTCGCAGAGCGTTCCGGGATCGCTGCAAAGCCTGCGGGAGCCGATCGATCCCCAGGGAACCTCGCCGGTTTCGCTTCGGCAGATCCGGTTGGCTTTCGCCGGCTGGACCGCCGAGGCCGCCCGTGGCGCCCTCTTCGATCGCGTGCCCGATCCCCCGGTTCCCCCTCCGCGCCCGCTCCAAGCCACTTAGAGGTTTCCGCTCGGGACGCCGGATTTCGGCGGCCTGGATTCAACCTGTCCGAAACCAGGAGGCTTGCTGCCATGAAAACTCTTTTCCCGAAACTCGCCGTCGCGGCGGGCTTCGTGCTGCTGCTAGCCGCGGCGCCCCCCGCGCGCGGCTGTTCGATCTGCCGCTGCGGCGATCCCACTTTCAACGCCCTGGGCACCGACGTCTACAAGGAGGGCGCGTTCCGCGTCTCTCTCGACTGGGAACGCTTCGACAAGGAGCAGGGGATCCTCGCGGAGGAGGGCGCCGCCGCCAAGGCCCTGCCGCGCTTTTCATCCCCTCGCTTTTCATCTGATGAAGATCTCGGCCGCGAGGCGGTGATCGAGAACCGCTTCACCACCGGCTTCTCCTATACCTTCGGGGAGCGCGTGGTCGCCGTGGCCCGCATCCCCTGGAGCTCCCGGCACACCAGCACGGTGGGAGCAGCGGCGCCTACAGACGGCGGCCCCAACGAGAGCCGCGACCTCTCCGATCCCGACATCTACGCGCTGGTCCGTCTCTGGTCCTCGGACTTCACGGGGGGCCTGGGACGCCGGGCTTGGCTCTCGGCCCTCGGCGGCGTCAAGACCGCCTGGGGGAAGAACGACCTCACCTCCGGCGGGGTGCGGCTCGACGAGCACCTCCAGCCCGGCACCGGCTCGACCGACTGGTTCGGCGGCCTCTCCGGGCTCTACCTGCTCGATCACAGCTCGTCGCTCTTCGCCTCGTTCCAGCTCCGGCGGACGGGCACGAACGACTTCGACTACCGCTACGGCAACTCGACGCTGGCGAACTTCGGATACGAGCGCAAGTTCGGGCCGATCTGGGACGCAGTCGTCGAGCTCAACTTCCGCGACGCCGGCCGCGACGCCGTCGACGCTGAGCGCACCCTCGATCCCAACACCGGCGGCCGCCTGCTCTACCTCACCCCGCGAGTGGTCGTCGACTTCGGCAAGGGGGTGGTCGGACGGCTGGCCATCCAGGTCCCGATCTACAAGGATCTGAACGGCGATCAGCGCGAGAACGTGGTGGCGAATGTGGGATTGACGTATCTGTTCTGAGGGCCCTCATCACCCCGGCCCTCTTCTCCCGTCCCCCCGACCCCCTCCCTCACCGGGAGAAGAGGGAGAAACCCCTTCGGGGTTGCTTTGGGTGGGGGTTCCCCTCTCCCTGTGAGGGAGGGTGGGTGGGGAAGGGAGAGGGGCCAGGGGTGAGGGTTCGGGCGGGGAGCCCTGATTCACCTCACACCCTTACCAGCTCATACCCATAATGCGCCGCCGTCGAGCCCGCGGGCCGCTGGCCGGCGGCTCCCGGCTGGGCGGCTGGGCGGCGGAGCTGCTCCTGGCCGAAGAGCCTCTTGAGGAACTTCATCGCCTCCTCTTCCACCAGCTCAGCGGTGACCTGAGCGATCGGCACCTTCTCGATCAGGAGGCCGAAGCCGATCCCCTCGTGGGTGATCTTCACCACCTTGGTCGAGTCGTCGCCGTAGAAGAGGAGCGAGCGGTCGTAGTCCTCCCAGCGGTCGAGCTTCACCTTCAGGCCCGCCGTGGTGGAGCGGTGGAAGATCGAAGCCGATTCGACCTTGCCCACCATCACGTCCTTGATCTCCTCCAGGACGGGCATGATGATCGAGCGCGAGATCTGGTTGAACCGTTCGCGGAAGGGATCGTTGTGCCGCAGCACCCCCTCCGGCCGTACCCGCTTCTCCTCCACCATCTCCCCGTGCCCCTTGAGCAGCGTCTCCAGACGTTCGAGATTGGCCTTGTTCATGGTCGTTGGCTCCCTTTGTAACCGCTCTGGAACCTCTGCCAACTTCGTGCCAGGCCGGTGAGGGCACCCTGATGTATGCTTCCGCCCCGCCATGCCCAGACGGACCGATCTCCATTCCATCCTCGTGCTCGGCTCGGGGCCCATCGTCATCGGCCAGGCCTGCGAGTTCGACTACTCCGGCACCCAGGCCTGCCGCGCCCTGAAGCGCGAGGGGTACCGCGTCGTGCTGGTCAACTCGAACCCGGCGACGATCATGACCGACCCGGAGTTCTCCGACGCCACCTACGTCGAGCCGCTGGTGCCCGAGGTGGTCGAGAAGATCATCGCGAAGGAGCGCCCGGACGCCCTGCTGCCGACCGTCGGCGGCCAGACCGGGATCAACCTCGCGATCGCCCTGGAGGAGAGCGGCGCCCTCGCCCGCTACGGCGTCGAGGTGCTGGGCGCGTCGATCGCCGCCCTCCGCCTCGGCGAGGACCGCCTGCTGTTCAAGCAGGCGATGGAGGAGATCGGCCTCAAGGTGCCGAAGAGCGGCTACGCCGGCAGCCTCGAGGAGGCGCGCGAGATCGTGGTCGACGTCGGCTACCCGGTCATCGTCCGCCCCAGCTTCACCCTCGGCGGCGAGGGGGGCGGCGTCGCCTACAACCGCGACGAGCTGGAAGAGATCGTCGGTGCCGCCCTCCAGGCGAGTCCGGCCCACACCACGCTCATTGAGCAGTCGGTGCTCGGCTGGAAGGAGTTCGAGCTGGAGGTCATGCGCGACGTGGCCGACAACGCCATCGTCGTCTGCTCGGTCGAGAACTTCGACGCCATGGGGGTCCACACCGGCGACTCGATCACCGTCGCGCCGCAGCAGACCCTCTCCGACCGCGAGTACCAGCGGATGCGCGACGACGCCTTCGCGGTGATCCGCCGCGTCGGCGTCGCCACCGGCGGCTCGAACATCCAGTTCGGCGTCGATCCCAAGACCGGCGATCAGGTGGTGATCGAGATGAACCCGCGCGTCTCGCGCAGCTCGGCGCTCGCCTCCAAGGCCACCGGCTTTCCGATCGCCAAGATCGCCGCCCTGCTCGCCGTCGGCTACACCCTCGACGAGATCCCCAACGACATCACCGGCAAGACCTTCGCCGCCTTCGAGCCGACGCTCGACTACACCGTGGTGAAGATTCCCCGCTGGGCCTTCGAGAAGTTCCCCGAGGCGCAGCCCACCCTCGGCACCTCGATGAAGTCGGTGGGCGAGGTGATGGCGATGGGCGCCACTTTCAAGGAAGCCCTGATGAAGGCGCTCTCCGCGCTGGAGCTCGACGGCAGCCCGGCGTCGCGCGAGCGGCGGATGTCCGACCCCGTGCGGCTGCGCCGCCGCCTCTCGATCCCCAACTGGGAGCGCCTGTTCGCCGTCTTCGCCGCGCTGCGCCAGGGGTGGACCCCCGAGGAGGTCTCCGAGGTCTCCCACATCGATCCCTGGTTCCTGCGCGAGATCGCCGAGATCGTCGACCTCGAAGCCGAGCTCGCCTGCTGGGACCTCGCCTCGGTCCCCAAGCCGCTGCTCCGCCGCGCCAAGTCCTTCGGCCTCGCCGACGCCCGCATCGCCGGCCTCCTCGACTGCCCGGAAGAGGCCCTCCGCGCCGCCCGCCTTGAGCAGGGGATCCGGCGGGTCTACAAGCGGGTCGACACCTGCGCCGCCGAGTTCCCGGCCACCACCCCCTACCTCTACTCGACCTTCGGCACCGAGGACGAGAGCGATCCGGACGACCGCAGGAAGGTGGTCATCCTCGGCTCCGGCCCCAACCGGATCGGCCAGGGGATCGAGTTCGACTACTGCTGCGTGCACGCCGCCTTCGCCCTCCGCGACCTCGGGATCGAGACGGTAATGGTCAACTGCAACCCCGAGACCGTCTCCACCGACTACGACACCTCCGACCGCCTCTACTTCGAGCCGCTCACCCTGGAGCACGTGATGGCGGTGCTCGACCGCGAGAAGCCGGCCGGCGTGATCGTGCAGCTCGGCGGCCAGACTCCGTTGAAGCTCGCCCGCGGCCTCGCCGCCCGCGGCGTGCCGATCTGGGGCACCTCGCCCGACGCCATCGACCTCGCCGAGGACCGCCGCCGCTTCGGCGACCTCCTCGCCGCCGAAGGCATCCTGCAACCCGAGAACGGCAGCGCCACCTCGCTCGACGAGGCCCGCGAGGTCGCCAACCGCATCGGCTACCCGGTGGTGGTG
Organism: uncultured Acidobacteriota bacterium; assembly: GCA_963718645.1. Taxonomy (GTDB): domain Bacteria; phylum Acidobacteriota; class Thermoanaerobaculia; order Multivoradales; family UBA5704; genus DATARR01. The sequence continues at coordinate 4,516,633 of OY970373.1, read as the reverse complement.
CGCCCCAGCTACGTGCTCGGCGGCCGCGCCATGGCGGTGGTCTACGACGGCTCCACCCTCGAGCGCTACATGCAGGGGGCGGCCGCCGTCTCGCCCGGCCATCCGGTGCTGATCGACCGCTTCCTGGAGGACGCCTTCGAGGTCGACCTCGACCTCATCTGCGACGGCAAGACCGCCGTCGTCGCCGGCATCCTCCAGCACATCGAGGAGGCGGGTATCCATTCAGGCGACTCGGTGGCGGTGCTGCCGCCGTACAAAGTCTCGCCCGAGGATCAGGACCGCATGCGCGACATCGCCCGCCGGCTGGCCCTGCGGCTGGGCGTGGTCGGGCTGATGAACGTGCAGTTCGCCTTGAAGGACGGCCGGATCTACGTCCTGGAGGTCAACCCGCGCGCCTCGCGCACCGTGCCGTTCATCGCCAAGGCGGTGGGGGTGCCGCTGGTCAAGATCGCCGTCGCCGCGATGGCCGGCAAGACTCTCCAGGAGCTCGGCTTCACCGCCGAGCCGCGGGTGCCGGGGGTGTTCGTCAAGGCGCCGGTCTTCCCCTTCCGCCGCTTCCCGGGGGTCGATCCGATCCTGGGGCCCGAGATGAAGTCGACCGGCGAGGTGATGGGGGAGAGCCTGACCTTCGGCGTCGCCTTCGCCAAGGCCTGGATGGGCGCCGGCCACGCGCTGCCGATGGGGGGCACCGCCTTCCTCTCCGTCCACGACCGCGACAAGCCCGGCCTGCTGCCGGTCGCCCGCCGCCTCGCCGACCTCGGCTTCGAGCTGGCGGCCACCGCCGGCACCGCGGATTACCTGAGCGGCCAGGGTCTCGCCGTCCGTACCGTCCTCAAGGTCCACGAGGGGCGCCCGCACATCGCCGACCTGCTGATCAACGGCGAGATCGCCCTGGTGGTCAACACCCCCCTCGGCCGCGAATCGCACGAGGACGACGGCATCATCCGCCGCACCGCCCTCAAGTACGACATCCCCTGCATCACGACGCTTTCGGGCGCCATGGCCGCGGCTGAAGGCATCGCGGCGCTTGGGCGGGAGGGGTTGAGCGTGCGGTCGCTGCAGGAGATGGTGGCGGGTTAAGGGGCGGCGCGGCAGAAGAACCAAGAACAAGGACGTAAAGGACGCCAAGGACAACAAGGACGAAGAAGCCACGGACTCGGCAAGTTCCGTCTTGTCCTTGACGTCCCTGCTGTCCCTTACGTCCCTGTCTTCCGAAGCCGTCGCAGAGAAAAAACACGGGGCTCCCGCCAGGAGCCCCATCAAACCCGCTCCGCTTTCCTTCGATTCAGTTTTCAAAGAGCCCGGTGGAGCGGCAAAAGCCGCTCCTTGAGCCTCATTCCCCACCCTTCGCGGGGCATTCCTCGCCTGTCGCGGCCCGTTCCCTCCTCGTCACATCGCGTCGACGACGGGGAATGAGGCGCGAAGGGTCGTCTCCGCAGCATTCCCCGTTCATCGAGCGTTGTGAAGCCCTTCGAACGGAGCATTTCCCGTGCGGAATGCAACGAAACGAAGGGGGAACATGGCGTCACGAGCCGCTCATGTCATGCACATGGGAGGGAGCACTCTGTTCCCCCCGGGGAATGCCGTGGAAGCTCCGGGGAACGCTCCATTCCCCGTTCATCGCGCCGCGTTCCCCGTAGGGAACAGACCGTGATTGCTGGGGAATGCGACGATGAAGCCGCGACGCGTCTCCTCGCGGCCTTCCTGCCGCTCCCTCCGGGGCGGCTTGACAAGCCGCCCTGGAGCCCTCATTATATGTACATCATTACGAGCTGTCCAGTCCCTCCGCGGAGGGGATGGTTGAAGGGAAGGCGGCTCGCGCTCTTTGACAATCGACGTACCTGGGGGAGCGGATGCGGGGCCGCTCCCTCGGGCCTTCCTGTTCCCTGTGGGTTGCAAGGGATAGACTCCTTGTCATGGAGCCCCCTCGCGTCAACCCGATCGGCATCCTCGAGACGCCGTCCGATCTGGCCGCCGCACCGAGGCAATTCTCCCGGCGCCTGCGCCTGCTCGCCGGTCTCCTCCTCGCGCTCTTCTTCCTGGGCACGGTGGTGACGACCGTCATCAGCTTCGGGAGGTATTGCTCGACCACGGATGCGGTGGATACCCGTGCGCTGCCATCCGGAGGTCGCCGGTGATGGCCTGCCCAAAGGTTCTCTTGACCCCCCTCTTAGGCAGGATTACCATCACGTTGAATCAGTGCAACACGCGGAAAGCGTGTAGAAGGTAAGAACTATGCAACGGAACGTCACACTGACACTAGACGACGACCTCATTCATAAGGCTCGTGTTCTGGCGGCGCGCCGCAACCGTTCGATCTCCGCGTTGCTGCGCGAAGAACTGTCTCGTCTCGTGGCAGAGGACGAGGCGTACGAAACCGCAAAACAGGCAGCCCTCAAGCGGCTTGAACGAGGTTCCAGCCTTGGTGGCGGACCTCTTCCTTCCAGAGATGAGCTCCACGACCGTGCCGGTCTTCGTTGATACCAACGTCCTGGTCTACGCAGAGGACCGGAATGCCGGCATCAAGCACACCGCGGCGCGAGATCTGGTGGCGGACCTCTGGCGCTCTGGTGAAGGAGTGCTGAGTGTTCAGGTGCTGCAGGAGTTTTTTGTCACCGTGACACGCAAAATGCCCCAACCGCTGCGTCCTGATGAAGCCCTTGCCATCGTCGAGCAGTACCTCACTTGGCGGGTGGTGGAAAATACTGGGGCCTACTTCTCGGGGCTATCCGCTTGGCGGCGTCAATCAAAGTCTCGTTCTGGGATGCCCTTATTCTCCAAGCGGCGAGTGTGGAGCATTGCGACCGACTATGGACCGAGGATCTGAATCACGGACAACGCATTGGAGATCTGATTATCATCAACCCCTTTCTTCCGGAGCCACAGTCTACTGGAGGAAAAAAATGAGCTCACCACGTCTCACACTGAACGCCTTCGTCGCCGGCCTCGTCCTGATCTCTACGGTCCTGGCGGCGCAGGGGATGGCAGCTCCCGCGCCGGCCGCGCCGCCCAGCTTCGCGGTCCTCGACGACAAGGTGGCTCAAGGTCAAATCGCGAGCGCTGCCGCCGAGCTTGCCGCGATCGCGACCCAGGCCGGCTCGACCCGGCCGGCCCTGAGCCCTTCCGATGAGGCGATCCTGCGCCGGGCGATCAAGGCTGGGAGGAGCCATGTGGAAGAGCAGAGCCGGAGCGTCGCCGAGCGGCAGGCCGCGCGCGAGCTCGTCTGCCTCGCCAGGGCCTATTTCGCGGAAGAGCTGCCGGAGCTTTCGTCGTCGCCCGAAGCCGCCGAGCCGCTACGGGTCGGCGGAGACGCCACCCGTCCCGAGGTCATCAGTCAGATCCGCCCTGAATATTCGCCGGCGGCCCGCAAAGCGAACGTGAGAGGTACCGTCATCGTCGAGGTCGTGATCGATCGCGAGGGGTGCGTCCGCAAGGCCAGCGTCCTCAAGGGGCTGCCCTTCAAACTGGAAGATGCCGCCGTCGCCGCCGTTCGCTACTGGAGCTTCGAGCCCGCGACGCTCGCGGGCAGGCCGGTCAAGGTGTATTACGTCCTGACCGTCAATTTCGAATAGGACGAGAAGAAGGATTGGCCCGCAGCTCATTCTGCCGCTCTGCGAAAAACTCCCGAAAGCCGGTTGAGATACTCCTCCGGCGGATGCCTGCTCTCCCTCCCGTGCAGCGACTCCAGATACCAGCCAGCCATCATGCAAAGCTCGTAGAGATGGACATGCTCTCTCCGGATCTCTGAGCCATAGGCGGCATAAGCCTCCAGGAGTCGATCAAGTCCACCTCCGATCTGAAAAGGCTGCCGGACGCCTCGCGTGACGATCGCCAGGTCGTACGCGGGATCGCCGAATCGGGCTCGTTCCCAATCGATGAGGCCCGGCGGCTCGCCAAGAGCGAGCAGGATGTTGTGGCCGAGGAGGTCGCCGTGGAGGAGAGCAGAGGCCTCGGCCGGAGGGAGGTTCTCCAGGGCCCAGTCATGGACATCCCGCAGGAGAGGCTCCGGACGATCTTCCAACTTGGCGAGCTCAGCGAGAGCGTGGTCCTTACGTGTCTTGAAGCCCGGCGTCGTCCAGCCGGGATTTGCTGGGATCGAGAGAGCGATGGCATCCAAGACGTGCACAGCGGCCGCGACCTGTGCCACGACAGCCCAGGGTCGCAGCCTCATCTGGCGCCCAGCGCGAAGATCGAGAGGCACTCCGTAGACGACGGTTTCAATGATAGCGGGCCGTCCTCCATCGGAGAGCAGGCCGAGGATTTTGGGAATCCTCAGCGGCAGGTTCAGAGAGGCGAGGCGAGTGAGCAGCCGGGCCTCGAATCGGACTCGGTCATTGAAGGACCGGTCGGCATCCCGACGAGGCAGCAGAACGGCATAGTCGCCGCTGAGGCCTCCAGGATCGGGTCTCACTTCCACGTCTGCGATGAAGGCCTTTCTGCAAAGGCCGTCGCCGAGGAACTTAACCCGACCGATGTCGACGTTGGCCGTCCTGTCGGCCCGGCGCGCCAGAAGATCGTGAAGGAGCCGTCTGGCGCGAGCCCACTCGGCCCCACGGGCCTCTGCATCGATCGCGGTGCTCTCGCGGAATTCTTCCAGGGTCAGGCCGTAGGGAGTGCCGCCCTCCGTGAAGCCGGCGGCCCAGATGAGCTCTCCGCCCCATTCAACCCACTCCTCTCCCTCGGCTTCGGGCTCGCTCTCCGTGCGGGATGTCTCCGCGATCGGTCGATGGGTGGGGGCGGGGCGGCGCTTCTTCCGAGACTTCCTGCGCATCGAGACGGAAGATTAGCAAAATCGTGTACCGCATTCCAAGGACGGGACTCCGGGCGGGCGGTTCGCGAAGCAGGGACGGACACGGAAGAGCACAGGAGAAAACGGAGAAGCTGAAACCTCACCTGTGCCCGTCCGTGATAGTCATTCTCGGTCCGTGAGCGGTCGACTGGCTCCGCCGCGCCTTTGGGTTCGTGGAGCGGCTTCGGATCGCCGAGCAGCGCGCCTACTGCACGAGGAGGTTATGAAGGAGCCGCTTGGCGCGGCCCCAGCCAGCCCCATGAGGCTCTTCATCGATCGCGCTGCTCTTCAGGATTTCGTCCACGGTCAGAACTTGGCGGCGCCGCGCTCGTATACCGTAGTTCAAGGACGGGACCAGAGCGAGCCGACCATGGACACGATCCGCTGATGAAAGCCCTCCGCATCTCGGTCGTTTCGTTCCTCGCGTTGGCCGCGCTGGCTGCGACGGGCGCGGGTGTCCTGGTTCATCGACAGCATGCGGAGGAAGAGAGCAGACAATCGCTCAGGCGATATCGTGCGGCTCAGCGTCGCCTGGAGAAGCAGCGGGTGGCGATCTGCGAAACGAGACGGAGAGTTCTCCTGGAACCTTCGGATGTCCCGCCTCTGCGGATGGAGACGTACGATCGGAAACAATGGAACCAGGGCCAGACCTTCACGCCTCCAGTTCCCATCCATGCCGATCTGGACCCTCTCGCCGGCAGCAACCCGGTCGGTGAGTTCGCCGCGGAAGCGCTCATCGACGAGGCCGGGTGTGTGCGTCAGGTGAAGGTCCTTCAGAGCCCGAACCGGAGCCTGGACGCGGCGACGGTGGCCACCTTCGAGAAGTGGGCGTACCTGCCGGCGACCCGGAACCATCGGCCGGTGAGGGTGATCGATACACTGAGGCTCAACTTTCCACCGGCCGAGCCGTGGTCGTTCAAGGACTATGTCGTGGATGAGGATTGATACCCGGCGATCTGAATGACGTTATCGTTGGATGTAGAGGCTGGCCGCCGCGAAGGGCATGGCCTTTCTGGGCGCCCAAGATTCAAACCCCGCAGGGGTTACGTTTAATAGCCCGGCCGGACGTTTGTATTCACGTTGGCGGTGGCGGGCGATGCGACCTGCCCTTCGCAGAGACGTCCCGCCGTCCCCGCGGCCTGCACAGGGTGTCGTGGACGGGCTGGGAACGTCTCTACATCCTTCGGTCAATCGTTGATCAATTTCCCCCGCCCAACCCCACCATCTCCGCGCTCACCTCCCACAACCGTTTCGCCAGCGCCTGATCCTGCGCCAGCGGCGCGGGGGGCACGGCGATTTTCTTTTCGAAATATTTTCCCGTGACCCCTTCGAGCGCGGGGTCCGCCGCCAGTTGCACGATCGTCGCGGCCCCTTCCTCGACAGTGAGGAAGAACGGCCTGTATAGGATCGCGATCAGCGGCTTGGCCCAGGTGGGGGCTCCGGACCAGATGTTGGTGGCCACGGAGCCGGGGTGGAGGCTGTTCGAGGTGACGCCGGTGCCGGCGAGGCGGCGCGCCAGCTCGCTCGCGAAGAGGACGTTGGCCAGCTTCGAGCGCATATAGGCCCGCATGATGGCGTAGCCGCCGCGCTCGAACCCGAGGTCCGCGAAATCGAGAGTGCCGCGGCGGTGGCCGATGGAAGCGACGGTCACCACGCGCGCCGGCGCGCTCCGCTTCAGGAGGTCGAGGAGGAGGTTGGTCAGCAGGAAATAGCCGAGGTGGTTGACGGCGAAGGTCGTCTCGATCCCGTCCACCGTCAGCCGCCGGCTCTTGTTGACGCCCCCCGCGTTGTTCACCAGCACGTCGAGGCGGTCGAGCTGGCCGAGGACGTTCTTCGCGAGCTCGCGGATCGAGGCCTGCGAGGAGAAGTCGCAGAGCAGGTGCGATACGTCGCGCGAGCCGCTCCGCGACCGGACGTCGGCCACCGCCGCCTCGGTGCGCCGCGGATCGCGGCCGACCATGACGATCCGCGCTCCGCGGCCGGCGAGCACGGCCGCGGCTTCGAGGCCGATGCCGTTCGTCGCGCCCGTGATGAGGATGGTCTTGCCCTGGAGGGTGGTGTCGGTCATGGTCCCTTTCGCTTGAAATTTCGTGGCCTGCGGACCTCACCCTCGGTCCCTCTCCGAAAGGAGAGGGAGGGCCTGACGGGGGAGGCATCGCGATGAGGTCGCAGGCCGCGGGCTCCGGTCAGGGGATCGGGCCGTAGTAGCAGGCGCAGTTGAACTGGCCGTCTTCGGGGCAGCGGTCGCCGTAGAGCGTCACGCACTTCTTGATCGCGGCGCCCTGGGTGCCGCAGACCTGGTTGAAGTTCGCTCCCCGGCAGGCGACGTCGCTGCACGCGCCGCAGTGGAGCGCGGCGGTGTTCCGCGCCGAGTCGAGCGGGGAGATGCCGAGCTTGGCGAGGAGCGGGTTGCAACCGGCGTCGGCCTGCACGGGAGCCGCGGGCGTCATGAACGCGACGGTGGCCGGCGCGGTGATGGCGGGCGCGGCGCTCGGGGCCGGGACGGTGGCGGCGCCGGCGAGCGAGGCGATCAGCAGGAGAGCGGCGAGGGACAGGAACGTGGATCGACAGGTCATAGGGTCTCCTTTCTCGTAGATCCTAAAAGCGTGGTGCCCGAGCCCCCGGCCCGCGAGCCGCCGGCTCGCCGCCCCCGCCCGGGCATTTATGCCCGGGCGGGGCGGGCGCTCGCAGTCTGACAAAGTAGAATTAGGCGGTCAGCGCCTCAGAACTTCCGCCAGTAGCCGAGCAGGATCAGGTAGTCCGCGAAGGCCGCGTCGCCGTGGCGGCCCGGAACCATGCGGTCGGGGACGCTCCGCTGCCGGTTGCGGTACTCGGCGATGGGAACGGACAGCGCGAACGTGTGCGGCCCGCGGGAGAAGCTCACGCCCGGCTCGAGCGAAACAGCGTAGCCGGGACGCCGGAAGCCGTCGCTGCCGCCGATCAGGTCCTCGACCGGCACGCCCTCGACCCGGCCGCCCAGGCTGACGCTGAACCCCTTCCAGGCAGGGTGGGAGTAACTCCCGCCGACCCGCGCCAGATATTGGTCGGCCACCGACATCACCCCTTCGCCCAGGCCGGTCCGATAGGTCTTCACGCCGTTGGTGTTGCTGGGGTTGATCAGGTACGTGGCCGAGCTGTAGAGCGTGAAGCCGCTGTGCGCGATGCGGCGGAAGCCCTGAAAGTCGAGGATGACGCCGAAGCCGCCGTCGCCCGGCTGGATCGACTGGTCGACCGTCTGGACGGTGTTCACGAACTGGCCGTTGACCAGCTTCGTCGCCGTGTCGGTGACGTCGTCCTGGCCGGTGGGGAGCTTGATGCCCAATCCCAGCGAGATGTTCCCTTCCGGGTGCTCCTTCGGGTTCCAGAGGAGGCGCCGGCCGGTCACCGTGATGTCGCCCACGCCGGTGGCGTGATTGATGTAGCGGTCGACGACGGCGCCGGTCGTGTCACGGATCGGCGTCGATCTCTGAGCGATCAGGTAGGGGATGCCGACCGAGACGCTCCAGACGTCGGTGGCGTTGTAGCGGAACCCCACTTCCGCCTGGTGGATCTTGTTGATGACCTGGCTCCCGTCCTCTTCCCGGTTCACCTGTTCCTTGGAGCCCACGAAGTGACGGAAGGAGCGCTGATAGCGCCAGCTCGCCGAAACTTCCCAGCGGTCGGGTCCTGTATAGCTGTCTTGCGCGCCAAGCACGGGCGCGTCCAGTCTCGCGGCCACTCACCCCTGGGCCCAGGTGGGGCGGGCTCCGAGCAGAAACATCCCTGAAACCGAGGCTGCGATGAGCACCCGACGCGCCGAGGACTGCTGGAAGGACATGGCTCTCTCCTGTTTCCGGGCACGCATGCGCCCAACCGGTTCAAAGTGGCGGCGAATCATAGCAAAGCTTGGATATCTACGGAGCCCGGTCGAAGCGAGAAGATGGAAGAGGGTGGGCTCACGCCGGGGGGCTTCCGGTTTCTTTGCTACCATGCGGCGGTGACCCGGAACAGCCTGTGCGCCGCATGGATCGTGGCTGCCCTTGCGCTCGTTTGCCTCGGCTGCGAGGAGGAGCTGCGGCGGCCGGAGGTCGAGCGCTTGCCGGTGCCGCGCGCCACCCGCGGCTACATCCTGATCTCGATCGACACCCTGCGGGCTGACCACCTCGGCTGCTACGGCTATCCGCGCCCCACCAGCCCTTTCCTGGACTCGCTGGCGCGGCGGGCGACCCTCTTCGAGGAGGCGTACTCCCAGTTCCCCAGCACCCTGGTCTCGCACATGTCGATGCTCACCGGCCTCTACCCGCGCGAGCACGGGGTGTTTCCGCCCAACTCGGTGCTCTCGCCCAAAGTGGAGACCCTGCCCGAGGCCTTCCAGCGCGCCGGGTACCGCACCGCCGGCTTCACCGAGGGGGGCTACGTGAGCGGACGCTATGGCTTCCGCCGGGGCTTCGACGAGTTCGACAGCCGCGACCGCGGCGCGGCGGGCGAGCGGCTGGTGGAGAAGACCTTCCGCCGCGGCACCACCTTCCTGAAGGGGTTGGGGCCGAACGACCGCTTCTTCCTGTTCATCCATACCTATGCCGTCCACGCGCCCTACGACGCGCCACAGCAATATCAGGACCTGTTCTGGAAAGGGCCGCCGCCGGCCGGCGACATCCCGCCCACCGGCCCCGCACTCACCCGCTGGAACATGACGGGGGGCCGGCCGCCGCAGCCGGTGATCGATCATCTCCAGGCGCTCTACGACGCCGGCATCCGCCAGACCGACGACGTGCTGAAAGGTTTTTTCGCGGAGCTCGAACGGCTCGGCCTCGCCCGCGACGTCACCGTGATCGTCACCGCCGATCACGGCGAGGAGTTCCAGGAGCACGGCCGCTTCAATCACACGCAGCTCTATCGCGAGACGCTCCACGTGCCGCTGCTGGTGATCCATCCGGACGCGCCCGCGCCGGTGCGGCAGCCGGGCGTGGCGCAGCTCATCGACGTGGCGCCCACTTTCTACGAGCTGTCGGGGGTCAAGCCCAAGGGGCGGCTGGCGGGGCTCAGCCTGGCCTCGCGGATCGGAACTCCCGCGCCGGCATCCTCGCCAGCGTCGCGCGGCGCCGGCACCGCCTGGGGCGAGGCGATGGCGGGCGAGCGCTCGGTCTACCGCGGCGATCACGGCAAGCTGGAGAGCCTGCTCCTGTTCGATCCCCCGGCCGAGGACTGGCTGCCGCGGCGGGTGGCGTTCGACAGCCGCGGCGGCGCCCTGGCCTTCCAGGCGCGCTCTTTCCTGGAACCCCACCGGCTGATCGTCCGGCGCGGCAGGGACGTGCTCCAGCAGCTCACCCTGGTCCCCGACTGGGGGCCGGTGCAGGTCGCCGCGCCCGGGCCGGGGCGCCTCGTCCTGGAGGCTGACGGCTGCGCGGAGGACCCCGACAGCCAGCGTCACGAGCCGGAGTGCCACGCCTTCGAGGTGCGCGGGCTGCCGCTCACCCGGATCGAGCTCTACGATGTCGCGCGCGATCCCGGTCAGGTCCGCGACATCTCGCGCGACAGGACGCGGGACACCCGCGCGCTGCTGCACGACCTGCTGGCCTTCAGACCCCGACCGGTGGCCGCGGCCTCGACCCAGCCGCTCGATCCCGGGCTCGAAGAGGGCCTGCGGTCGCTCGGGTATATCAAATAGGACCGCCATGAAAATAATCTGTATGGTGCTGGCCTTGCTTGCCTTCGGAACGGGCGCACGAGCCAATTCCGCCGGCGAGGGAAAAACCGTTCTGAAGCTGACGCCGCGCCACATCGCGCTCGCCGACGGCCGGTCTTTCGATCTCAACGTTCCCGAGGGGTTCGAGATCACGGTGGCGGCGCAGGGGCTCCGGCGGGTGCGCTTCCTGACGAAGAGCCCGGACGGCCGGATCTTCGTCACCGACATGTTCAACCGCACCGACAATGAAAAGGGGATCGTCTACATCCTCGACACGTTCGATCCAGCAAGCAAGACCTTCAAGGGCACGATCCCGTATCTCACCGGCCTGCGCAATCCGAACAACCTTGCTTTCTATCGGGATCAGGACGGCGTCGACTGGCTCTATCTGGCGTTGACCGACCGGCTGCTGCGCTACCGGTACAAGGCGGGCGAGACCGCGCCGTCGGCCGAGCCCGAGGTGCTGGCCACCTTCCCCGCGTACGGGCTGAGCTACAAGTACGGCGGCTGGCATCTGACGCGCACGGTGCTCGCCGGCGGCAACGGCAAGATCTACGTGGCGGTGGGGAGCAGTTGCAACGCCTGCGAGGAGAAGGAAGAGGTCCGCGCCAGCATCCTCGAGATGGACCCGGACGGCAAGAATCAGCGCTTTTTCGCGCGCGGCCTGCGCAACGCTGTTGGGCTGCGCTGGGTCGACGGCCAACTGTTCGCGACCAACATGGGAGCCGATCACCTCGGCGACGACAAGCCCGCCGACACCTTCTACGCCGTGCGCGACGGCGGGCAGTACGGCTGGCCCTACTGCTACCAGTCCGGCGGTAAGGCCCACGTCGACCCGAAGCTCAATCCGAAGGGGATCAAGGCGAGCTGCCGGGAGGTCCCCAAGGCCTACACCGAGCTCGCCGCCCACAGCGCGCCGCTCGGCCTGGAGTACTTCGACGCCAAGGACAACGCGGACCTGGGCGGCACCTTCCTGATGGCGCTGCACGGCTCGACCAAGAAGAGCCTCAAGCGGGGCTACCGCTTGGTGTGCGTCGCCGGACCGGGAGCGGCGCCCGAAGACTTCATCGACGGCTTCCTGCAAGCGGGAAAGATCCACGGCCGTCCCGCCGACGTCCTGCGCATGGGGCCGGACGCCTTTCTGTTCACGGACGACTACGCGGGCGTCGTCTACTACGTCGACCGCGCCCCATAGTCTCGCCCCATAACGCCGCGCCCCAGGCTCAGGAGCAGGACCAGGTGGTCTGGGTGCTCTGGCTGCACTCCGTGGCGCAGATCTGCCGCGTGCACTTGCAGGGGCAGCGGACCACCACGATCTCGTTCGCGCAGCAGAGGGTGATGGACCCGCTGCTGCAGCACTTCCCGACCGGAGAGGCCGAGCAGAGCATGCTGGGTCCGCAGCCGGCGCCGCTGGGGCAGTAGACGGTGGCCGGACAGGCCGGGGCCGGAGTCGAAGGGTCCGTGGCGGAGACCGCGAGACCGGCCGCCATGGCCGTGGCCGCGGCCTGGTCCGGGGTCAGTCCCGTCAGGTCGGGCAGGGCGCAGCGGCCGGCGGGAGGACCGGAGCCGGCGCCCCCGTCCGCCCAGGCAGCCAGGGAACCGGCGAAGAGCAATACGGCGACAAGGACGAGTGCACGCTTCATGGAAGCCTCCTTTTCGAGCTGCGACCGATGGTGAGCCCAACCTGGAGGCGCCGGCCCGTATCGCGGGCTCCCGGCTCTCCGATAGGCATAGTGCTCCGAGACCAGGACTAGGAGGACAGATGAGCGCCTCGGCGAGTTTGAAGTGCCGGTCGCCCTGGCCTTCCGTCAGGCCTCATTCTCTTCGAGCCAGGCGCGGGTGGCCCGCGAGAAGTCGCCGAACGTCAATTTTTCGAGGTTCAGCTTCATGACCGCGCAGAGGGCAGGGAGGACACGCCGGAAATCGCGATACCGGCCCAGGAAGTAATCCCCTCCCGGAATCGTGGCGGCTTTGGATTCGGTCGACAGCCAGTCCCGGATGTGGCGGATGATCTTTCCTACGCTGTTGGAATGACTGACGATGTCATGTCCGGCGATGTCAGAAATGAATTTCTGGTATCGGTGCGCGCTTTTGTCCATGACGAGAAGCCGTTTGTCGCCAAGATGGTCAGAGCCATATCGCCAGCACCCCAGGTCGAGGCCGAGCTCCAGGGGCATATTGAACCTCGGGAGTTGGCCATGAGATGTTTCCGTACGCGAGATGTCGTGAATGCCATAACGGCAGCTCGCAATGATGTCCATGACCTTGTAGAGGCGGGCTTGACCGGCATTGCTGGCTTCCAATGCGCACCGAGACTCGAAGCCAGCCATCTGAACGGTGAAGACGGTCGCATCGAAGAGCGGTTTGTACTTGTCGTCAAAAGGACAGTTGATGAAGACGTTCTGAGCGTAGTCGTTCACAGCTCTGGCCATGTTCACCTGAGCCTTGGGAGATTGGAGTGGGCTTGGGGCCAGGAAAGAGCCGTCAGCGCTGAGATGTGCGATTCCGAGAACGAGAGCCATGCTCCTTTTCCGTGAGGCTTCGCACGGCGTCCCGGAACTCCTTGACGCTGAAACGACCCGGAGTGTCCGTGCTCCGGAAGATCTGGCCGTGCCGGCCATGGATGAGAAGCTCCACTCCGGACTTGCTGGCGATCTCCTCGGCCCTGTCGATGGCCTCTCGCTTGGTGCCGAACACGGAGGTGATGCGCTGGCTGCCTTCGCTCTGGATGGCCCAGCCCTCTCCGTGAGGCACGACGTGCTGATTTCTGCCAGCCATAAAAATCTCTTCTCCAGAAGGGACCGCGATCCTCGCGAAGGTCCCTCCAAGCATTATACGCCGAGAGCCGGTCTCGCGGCACGGGAAGCGCCCATTTCGCGGGAAGCAGCTCTTCGATAGCATAGCGCTCCGAAGAATTGGAGGAGCCATGAGCGACACCCGAATCGAAAAAGACAGCCTCGGCGAGATCGAAGTCCCCGCCAAGGCCTACTACGGCGCCCAGACCGAGCGGGCGCGGCGGAACTTCCCCATCTCGGGGCTGACGCTTCCCAAGCGGTTCATCGCCGCCGTGGCGATGATCAAGGGCGAGGCGGCGATGGTCAACGAGGAGCTGGGCACCGTGCCCGGCGAGATCGCGCGGGCCGTGCGGCAGGCGGCCCAGGAGGTGATCGACGGCAAGCTCGACGGCCACTTCCCGCTCGACATCTTCCAGACCGGCTCGGCCACCTCGACCAACATGAACGTCAACGAGGTGCTGGCCAACCGGGCGATCGAGATCCTCGGGGGCGCCATCGGGTCGAAGAAGGTCCATCCGAACGACCACGTCAACAACGGCCAGTCGAGCAACGACGTCATCCCCACGGCGATCCACGTTTCGGCCTACCTCGCCATCGTCGAGGAGCTGGAGCCCGCCCTGAAGACGCTGGCCGGATCGCTCGACCGCAAGGCGGCGGAGCTCGACCGGGTGGTCAAGATCGGCCGCACCCATCTCCAGGACGCGGTGCCGGTGCGGCTCGGCCAGGAGTTCTCGGGCTACGCGCAGCAGATCAAGAACGCCCTGGCGCGGCTGGAGTCGGTGAAGCCCCGGCTGGCCGAGCTGCCGCTGGGCGGCACGGCGGTGGGCACCGGCCTCAACGCGCCTCCGGAGCTGGCGCCGAAGGCGATCGCCCGTCTCGCCGAGCGCACCGGCGCCCCGTTCGTGCAGGCGCCCAACCGCTTCGAGGCGATGGGCGGCAAGGACGCGGCGGTCGAGACCTCCGGCGCGCTGAAGACCATCGCCGCCTCGCTGACCAAGATCGCCAACGACCTCCGCTGGCTGGCCTCGGGCCCGCGCTGCGGCATCGGCGAGATCTCGCTTCCCAGCCTCCAGCCGGGGAGCTCGATCATGCCGGGCAAGGTCAATCCGGTCATTCCCGAGGCCGTTCTGATGGTGGCCGCCCAGGTGATCGGCAACGACGCCACGATCACGATCTGCGGCATGGGCGGCAATTTCGAGCTCAACGTGATGATGCCGGTGATCGCGTTCAACCTCCTGCAATCGATCGAGATCCTGGCCAACGTCTCGCGCCTGCTGGCCGAGACCTGCGTCGACGGCATCACGGCGAACCGGGAGCGCTGCGAGGAGCTGGTCGAGCGCTCGCTGGCCATGGTGACCTCACTGGTGCCGAAGATCGGCTACGACGCCGCGGCCGAGATCGCCAAGGAGTCGGTGAAGACGGGCAAGACGGTGCGCGAGCTCTGCCTCGAGAAGAAGGTGCTGCCGCCGGACGAGCTCGCCGAGGCGCTCGATCCCTGGGGACAGACCGAGGGGGGCATCCACGCCGGCGGCGGCGCCGGCGGGTAGAAGCCTCAGCGCTTTTCGAAGACGTGCGGCACGAAGCGCCCCTGGTTGCCGGTGACCAGGCCGCCTTCGCGAATCCCCAGACCGGCCGGCTCGCCGTCGACGATCCAACTGCCGAGGACCGGGCGGTTGCCGTCGAAATCGGGCAGGTCGTAGAGGTCCTGATAGACGAAGCCCTCGTGCCCGTAATCGCCGGGGGTCTCGATCACCGTCTGGCCGTACCGGACCACGGTGATGTTGGCGCCCTCCCGGGCCAGGAGCGGCTTGCGGACGTAGTTCCGTCCCATCGGTTCGAAGTAGGTAGGGAGCAGGTTGGGATGGCCCGGATGCATCTCCCAGAGCACGGCGAGGAGCGCCTTGTTGCTCCAGAGCATCTTCCAGATCGGCTCGATCCACTGCATGGAGTCGTAGCTCTCGGCGATGTGCGGGCCGAACTGCTCGTTGACCAGCCACTCCCACGGATAGAGATGGAACAGCGTGTCGATCGGCCGGTTGGCGAGGTCGACGAAGCGGCGCAGGCGGGAATCCCAGCCGACGTCGTCGATCAGGATGGGCGCGCTGTCGACGCCGGCCTGCCGCGCGGTGTCGCGCAGATAGGTGACGGTCAGCGTGTCCTCGCCGGGATCGTCGTCGGCGTGGGTGAAGTGGACGAGGCCGCCGCGGAGGTAGGGGGCGAGGTCCCGCCACTTGGCGACCAGCCGCTCGTGCAGGCTGTTGAACTGGTCGCGGTCCGGCAGCACCGCCTCCTTCCACTCCCACTGCACCACCGCGGCCTCGAAGAGGGCGGTCGGGGTGTCGCAGTTGTATTCGAAGAGCTTGGGCGGCGTCCGGCCGTCATAGCCGAGGTCGAAGCGGCCGTGGAAGAGCGCGGGGGGCTCCTCGTCCCAGGCCCGCCGGATGAACGGCACGGTCCAGGCGGGGATGCCGAATCTCGCGAAGAGATCGCGATCGAGGATGAACTGTCCGGCCTCCAGGCAGAGCGCCTGGAGCTCGGCGGTCGCGGCCTCGATCTCGTCGACCTGGTCGGCGGTGAAGAGGTAGTAGGCGCTCTCGTTCCAGTAGGGCTGGCCGTCGGCGGTGTGCCAGAGCAGCCCGGCGCGCTCGACCTCCTCCTGCCAGCGCGGGCGGGGCTCGATGGGGATGCGCCGCATCAGCTCCCCCCGCCGGACGAGTGGGCCGAGCTGCCGAAGCCGCCGCGACTGATGTGGCCGCTCGGGCTGGAGTGGAAGCTGGAGGAGCTGCCGTGGATGAAGGCGCCGACCGGGATGGCGCCACCGCTGGACACGTGGTACCAGTGATGGAACGAGCTCTGATAGCGAGGGTCCCGGCACTGGTCGTCGGGCAGCCGGCGTCCCTGGGAGTCGACGCAGATCTGGGCGGATGCCGGAGAGCGGTCGCAGCCGAAGGCCAGCAGGGCGGCGGAGACCGCCGGCACCAGCACGAGCTTGAAGCGGTTGCGGCGTCGCCGCGGTTTTCGGTCGTTCATCGGCAGAGTCTATCGCTCGGTCCGCCGGTAGACCTCGATCAGCACCAGCAGGGCGAGGCCGGCGAGCAGGACGGTCGTGCCCAGCAGGATGTCGGCGCGCGAGAGCGCCGCGGGCCGCAGCAGGGCCAGCGCGTTCAGGAGGAGTCCCAGCACGAGCACGGTCAGCACCACCCGCTCCGTGGGGGTGCGGCGCGGCGGCCGCAGGGCGGCGAATCGAGGTGGCCGGACGGCGGCGGGCGTCGGCTCCGGCTCGATCTCCTCCTGTCGTTCCGGGAGCCGCGGGTCGGGCGTCTCGTCGACGCGGAGGCGCGGCGCCGGCAGGACGCGGGGAGGGTGCGGCAGCCGCGGCCGCGCTCCGCGCCGGGGTTGGGAGGGAGCGGAGGAGACGCGTCTGGTTTCGGCCATTCGTGAAGGTTCCACTCTCTCGGTGAGCGCTGGGGCGAAAACCTTTCAAGAAAAATTTAGAGAACGGCGGGCGAGCCCGCAACGGCCCGCCCGCCTTGTCGAGAACGAAGCCGGTCAGTCGACCTGGACCGTGAATCCGCCGCCGTTCTGCAGCAGCGTCAGATGGCTGCCTGCCTTCGCGGAAACGGAGTAGGCCTTTCCCTGGACGAAGAAATAGACGTCCCAGGGGCCTTCGGATTTCAGATCGTAGGAGAGGCGCGAGCCCGCGCGTAGCATGGGCCAGTGTGCCGTTTCCTCGGCGTGAATATTG
Organism: uncultured Acidobacteriota bacterium; assembly: GCA_963718645.1. Taxonomy (GTDB): domain Bacteria; phylum Acidobacteriota; class Thermoanaerobaculia; order Multivoradales; family UBA5704; genus DATARR01. The sequence goes on along the minus strand of OY970373.1, from coordinate 4,499,639 downwards.
GGGCGGCGGTGAGGATCCATCGGAGGCGCCGAACTGCCGTCGTGGACGTAAGCTTTGCCGTCGGTCGATGTTCCATTGAGGATTTCCATCGCAAAGTTCCTCCCAAAAAGCCCCGCGACAGAGGGTCGGCGGAGCGAGTCGCCATGGATTACTTCTTTCCCGCAGCCACCACTTCGAGCTCCAAAGGAGAAAGCTCTTCGGCCTCACGATCCGGTGCGAGGCCGCGGGCCGCGATCTCATAGTGTCCGGCCGGCAGCCGGCCGGCAGGCAGGTCGATCACGAGGACGCGCACCCCTTGGAGCGTCGCCGGCTTGAGCGTCCCCTCCCAGAGGGTTTCCCTCTTCCGGTTCCGCACCGCGAGATGGAAGGACTTCAGATCCTCCATTCCTTCTACGGAGATGCGGAGCTCGACGTCGCTGCCGGGGCGGACCCGGAGCGTCTCAGCGGCCTCCGAGCCGCGGAGCGACGTCAGGGCGAGCTGGAAGACGGTCTTCACGGGCGGTGGAGGCGGCGCGGGAGCGGGTGCCGTCACCTGGGCCTGCACCTCGGGCGGCCGTGGCGCGACCGGATGCGCCGGAGCGGGGTGCTCGCGGGCGATCCAGGGCGCCGATTCACCGCCGTGACGGGACTCCACGGCGACCCAGGAGAGGCCGGCGGTGACGAGAAGTCCGGCTGCCAGGGCGGCGGCCCAGCGGAACGTCGAACGCGACGGCGCCGCGGCCGGCCGTGCGAAGGGGAGGACGGTGGCCGCGGGGCTGCCGGCCAGAGCGTTGAGGGCGCGGGCCAGCGCCAAGCGCTCCCGTCCCGAGGGGGACGAGGCGAGCCGTCGCAGCACGCGCTCTTTCTCCTCCGCCCTGAGCTCGCCGCGGGCGCAGGCCGCGAGGAGGTCCGCCTCGACGGCCTCGGAGAGCTCGAAGAGGTCGTCCTCGGCGAGCAGGCGGCGCTCCACGCCCTCGGCCTCCTCTTCCGGGAGATCTCCGAGGAGATAGCCCCGCAACAGCTCGTCATCGGTCGGATCGTGTCTCATGACGTTTCAGTCCTCCTCCTCGCTCTCAAACACGAGTGTCGGATGGTGGAAAAACGTTTCTCGGTGGAGGACGTCGCCGATTCCAGGCACCGCTTGCCGTCAGCGGCGGAGGCTGTCGTGGACGCAGGTTTCCAGCTTGCGGCGGATCCGGTGGACGCGGATGCGCAGGGCGTTCATCGGCAGGCCGACCTCCTGGGAGAGCGCCTGGCGGTTGCGGATGTTGGTCTCTCCCTGCGCGCCGGCGCCCTGGTGATAGCGCAGCACCAGGTCGCGCTGGTCCGGCGCCAGTTGTGCCAGGCATCCTCGGAGGCAGTCGAGACGGCGGTCGGAAGGCTCGCCGTCGTCGAACGCCGCCGGCGGCCAGGCGCCCCCCTCGGCGAGGACGCGAGCCTCCCGTGCTGCGCGGCGCATCGATTCCTTGAACACTAGGTGGGCGACGCCGCAGAAGTAGCCGTAGGGGTCGCTCGACCGCAGCTCGATCCCCTCGGCCAGCCGGCGAGCCACGCGGTTCATCGTCTCGTCCGCCAGGTCTTCCGGCATGGCGCAGCCCCGCCATTCGAAGAGGCGGACGAGCTTGCGGCGAATCGTCTCGTAGCGTTCGCCGGCGCGCTCGCGGTCGGCATCCAACTGGCCGAGGAGCGCTTCGAACTCCGCCGGCGTCATCCCCGCGCCGCGCAGGCTCAATGCCATTCACCCTGGAGGGAGAAGCCGGCCCAGTAGTAGGGGGACTTCCGGCCCGGCTGGCGCGCGATCTCGAGCTGGGCGCGGCGGAGCGCGGTGGCGGGGGGGAGCCCCTCGCGGAGCCGGTGGCGGTAGAAGCTCGCCATCAGGTCGGCCGTCGCCCGGTCCTCGACGCTCCAGAGGCTGGCCAGCACGCGGGCGGCGCCGGCGTACATGAAGCCGCGGGTCAGCCCGACCAGACCCTCGCCGCGGATCTCCTGGCCGAGGGCCGTGCGGCAGGCGGAGAGCACGACGAGGTCGGCGTCGAGGCGGAGGTTGTAGATGTCGTTGAGCCGCAGGAAGCCGTCCTCGGGCTTTCCCTTCGCGTCGTAGAGGGAGAGGACGAGCTTGGACAGCTCCGGCCGGCGGCTGTCGAGCACGCCGTGGGTGGCGAAGTGGAGATCGCGGTACTGGGCGAGCTCGGGGCTGAGCGCCCTGGCGCGCGAGGCGTCGAAGCCCAGGGCGAGCAGGCGTTGACCCGGCGGGACCAGCGCCGCGATCGCCCGCGCCTCCCGCGCGGAGGAGGGCAGGCGCCGGAACGCCGGGCGCTCCTCGTCCCCCTGCCGTGGCTCCGAGGGGTTCCAGCCGTCACGGGTCGCGGAGGCGAGATTCATCCTCGCGACCTTGCCGGGCCGGCGCCTGCCGGGAAGTGACGCCAGCCGCTCGTCGGTCGCCTGGAAGACCGGGTCCGCGAAGAGGGCGAGGGCCTTCGGTGCCCGTGGCCGGCCGCGGATCTCGTGCCGCAGCACCGCCAGCGCCGAGGCCGAGGGGAGGCTCACCACGTCATGGCGGGCGGCCAGCGGGATGCCTTTCGAGGCGACCGGCAGGGCGGCGAAGGGGATGTACTGCAAGGCTCCGTCGGCGACGATGAGCAGGGGGCGGTCGCCGAGGAGCGGCTCGACCGGTCCGAGGATCACGCGGGAGAGATCGCGCCCGGCGCGCTCCGCCTCGGCGTCCGCGCGCTCGATCCGCTGCTTCCAGGCCTGCAAGGTCTCGCCGGCGGGATGCTGATTGCGGGCGGTCAGCAGCTCGTAGTACCTGCGGGCCAGCGGCTCGATCCGGCCCCGCGCCGGCAGCTCGAAGCTGCGGACTGCTTCCGGGGTCACCGCCCAGAGGAAGCTCCGCTTGTCGCCGAGCGCGTATTCGAGCAGCAGCGCCTTGCCGTCGAGGATCTGGGCCTGGATCTCGGCGACGCTCAGCGGCTGCGGCTGAGTGAGGGCGGCGTACGCCGGGCTGCCCGACTTGAGGTCCGCCTGCACCTGGCCGTATTGAGCGAGCGCGTCCCCCAGCTTCCGCTCGGCCTCTTCCAGCTCCTTGCGGTCGGGCTGTGCCTGGGCGAGGAGATGGAGGCGGATGCCGTCGCGGGCGTTCACCTCGTCGCGCAGCCGGCGCTCCCGCTCCAGTAACGCCGGGTCGGCTCCCGTGCGGATGTCGGTTCCGGCCTCGCCCAGGATGTCGAGCAGGCTTCGGGCCCGCGCCCGCTCGCTGACCGCGAAGGCCGCAGCCACCCGCTCCGGGTCGGGCGTGCCACCGGGAGCCGCCGCCATCAGGAGATCGATGTAGATCTCGTAGGAAATCTGCTGGATCGCCAGGAAAGAGGTCCGCAGCCGCTGATCGGAGACGCGGGTTCGCAGCGACTCGACGATCTCGACCGCCGAACGAGCGCGGTCGAGGGCCTGGAGCGGATGTCCCTCAACCTGTTCGAGCTTCGCCAGCGACAGGTCGATGTCGGCCTCCAGGAAGGGTTCGCCTCGCTTGCGGGCGAGCGTCCAGGACCGCTCGAGCTCCTGCCGAGCCTTTTCCGTCTCCCCGATCTCCCGATGAATCTTTCCCAGCGTGTAGACCGCGGCGAGCTCACGTTCCGGGAAGCCCTGAGCCAGGCGGAGCGCCTCTTCAGCGGGTGCCAGGCCCTCGGCGGGCCGGTTCAGGCTCAGGAGCAGGCCGGCCTGCCTGCCGAGCGCGAGACATTCAGTCTCCCTGTCCTTGACCGCTCGCGCCACCATCAGCGCCTGATCGAAGGCCTGACGGGCGTCCGCGAAGCGGCTCAGGCGAAGGAGGGCGTCCCCCAGATTGATGAGTGCCCTGGCCTCGGTACGCCGGCCAATCCGCCGGTAGATCCGCAGAGCTGCTTGGAGATGTTCGAGGGTGGCGTCCATATCCCCGAGCAGGTAGTAGGCGTCGCCGAGGTCGTTCTCCACCCGCGCTTCGACATCGGCGTCCGCAACGGCTCGGGTCAGGACCAACGCTTCCTGATACTGCCGGAGAGCCGCTTGCCCTTCGGCCATCTGAAGATAGGCATTGCCGAGGCTGCTGAGTATGCCCGCCTGCGAGGCCTTGTCGTCGCCCTGGCGCGCTTTCTGCGCCGCCTCCAGGAGGACCGTCGCAGCCCGTTGGGTTTCGCCCTGATCGAGAGCGAGCAGGCCGAGGTTGTTGAGGCTGGCCGCTTGATGATTGGCGTCGCGGAGTCCGCCCGAGATCGCGGCGGCCTCCTCGTAGACCTTCCGGGCTTCGTCGCGGCGCCCCAGCTCTTTGAGCTGAGTGCCCAGGCGATTGAGAGTCGTGCTCCGCCAGCTCTTCGCCTCCGGGTCGGACAGCTCGTTCCAGAGGGAGGCGGAGCGGAGGTAGTCCTCGACCGCTGTTTCGCGCTCCTCCGGATGGTCGGCGTGAAGGTCTCCCAGGCGGAAGAGGGCCTCCGCCATCCGCCGGCGTTCCCCGAGGCGATCCCAGAGCCCCAGCGCTCGTTCCAGTTGCGCCCTGCCGCTCTCCGGAGGGGACGCGTGGAGACCGTCCCAGGTCGCCCTCGCCGCCTCGCTCCGAAGGGCGTCCCCGGCTTCCGCGGTACGGAGGGCGAGAACCTCCAGGCGGTACCGTCCCGGTTGGGCCGCCTTATTGCCGGAGCGGACCTCCAGGAGGTAGCGGCCCGGCATTGCCACGACAGCCGCGAGGTCTTCGAGCGATTGCTTATCGCCGAAGCAGAGCCAGTCCGATCCCGTGACGAAGGCGCCCCGCGGATCGAGCAGGACCACCTCGACGTCGACCCCCTGCTCCTGCACGCTCACCCGCAGGAACTGCCCCGCCTGGAGATCGATGGGGTAGACGTGCGTCTCGCCCCCCTTCAGCTCCCGCTCAACGGCGGCGCCGGCCTTGAGCTCAGGGCCTGCGGGCGAGGGGGGGCCCGCGGCTCCGCCGAGCACCAGCGCGAGGAGGACGCAGAACGGGATGACGCCGCGTGGAGGCGGCGCTGGGCGGCCGAAAATGGGAGTGGGGTTCATCCTTTCATCAGTCTGGGCGGCTGACATCGCTCGCTCCGGCCTTCCCCCATCCCTCCAAAATCTCCGGCCCCGGAGTCCTGCAATCCACGAAACGGACTTCATTTTACCGGTTTGGCCCCTCGGCGTACCAGCCAGCGCGGGGACAGGCGTAAATGCGACGGGTTTCGGGTTAAGCTACGCTCCGTGCGGCGTGTCCTCCATTGCGACATGGACTGCTTCTACGCGGCGGTTCACATGCGTGACGACCCGTCGCTGCGCGGCAAGCCGGTGGTGATCGGCGGCCGGCCCGAGAGCCGGGGGGTGGTGGCGGCCGCCAGCTACGAGGTCCGCCGCTTCGGCGTCCATTCGGCGATGCCCTCCTCGCGCGCCCGCCGGCTCTGCCCGGACGCCATCTTCATTCCTCCCGACTTCCGCCGCTACTCGCGCGAGTCGGAGAAGATCTTCGCCATCTACCACGAGTTCACCCCCCTGGTGCAGTCGGTGTCGATCGACGAAGCCTATCTCGACGTCAGCGACCACCTGGGCGAGGCGGGGAGCGCGACGGCGGTGGCGAAGGCGATCCGGCGGCGGGTGCGCGAGGAGCGGGGGCTGACGGTGAGCGTCGGCGTCGGGCCCAACCGGCTGATCGCCAAGATCGCCTCCGACTTCGACAAGCCCGACGGCCTCACCGTCGTGCGTCCCGAGAAGGTGCAGGCCTTCCTCGATCCGCTGCCGGTGCGGCGGATCCACGGCGTCGGTCCGGCCACCGAGAGGGCGCTCGCCGAGATGAAGGTGGCGACCGTCGCCGACCTCCGCGCCGTCGAGCTCGACGACCTGATCGGGCGCTTCGGCAAGCAGGGGCGGATCCTCTACGAGTTCTCCCGCGGCATCGACGAGCGTCCGGTGGAGACCCATCGCGAGCGCAAGAGCCTGGGGACCGAGAACACCTACGCCGAGGACCTCACCGATTTCACCGCCATGGAGGACGAGGTGATCCGCATGGCCGACGAGCTGGCCGACTCCCTGGCGCGCGCCGGGCTCGCCGGCTGCACGGTGACCCTCAAGGTCCGCTACGAGGACTTCACCACCGTCACCCGCTCGCGGACCTACGCCGTGCCGGTCTACGATCGTTCGACGATCGCCGCCTGCGCCCGCGACCTCCTCCGCCGCACCGAGGCCCCCCAGCGCCCCGTGCGCCTGATCGGCGTGACCTCCTCGAACCTGGTGCGCGAACGGGTGGAGCAACTCTTTCTGTTCGATCTCTTCGCGGAGCGGTGAGGTGAGGTGAAGATCTATGAGCATGCAATTTATTCACGCCGTGAATGATTATCATCCATGGACCTAAGTGGCTGAAAAAGCAGATCAGGGACGACAAGGACAAAAGGGACAGCAGAGGACTGAAAGAGCAAGAAGAATTCGGTATGAGCATGTCTCGTGTCCTTGAGGTCCCTGCAGTCCTTGCAGTCCCTGTCTTGGTTTTCTGGCGCGCAGTCTGCTAGCAATTATCCTCCGTGATGCACCCTCCCCTCCTTCGCCCCGACGACCGCGGCCTGTTCTGCGAGGCGGGCGGGTTCCATATCGATCCGTGGAAGCCGGTCGAGCGGGCGGTGATCTCGCACGGGCATGGGGACCATGCGCGGTGGGGGAGCGCGGCTTATCTGGCGGCGGCGCCGTCGGTGCCGATCCTGCGGCGGCGGCTGGGGGAGGGGGCGGTGATCGAGGGGGTGCCGTTCGGTGCGACGGTGCGGATCGGCGAGGTCGCGGTCTCCTTCCATCCGGCGGGGCACATCCTGGGGTCGGCGCAGGTGCGGGTGGAGCGGGGCGGCGAGGTCTGGGTCTTCTCGGGCGACTACAAGCGCGCCGCGGATTCGACCTGCGAGCCCTTCGAGCCGGTGGCCTGCCACACCTTCATCACCGAGGCCACCTTCGCCCTGCCGATCTACCGCTGGGACCCCACCGCCGCCGTGGCGCGCGAGATCTGGGAGTGGTGGGAGGGCAACCGCGAGGCCGGGCGCGCCTCCGTGCTCTTCTGCTACGCCCTGGGCAAGGCCCAGCGGGTGTTGGGGGAGCTGGCGCGGCTCACCGACCGCACCGTCTTCGTCCACGGCTCGCTGGAGCCCCTCAACGAGTGCTACCGCCGTGCCGGAGTCGAGATGCTCCCCACGACACCGGTGGCGGAGACGACCCGCGGCCAGTCCTTCGCCGGCGAGCTGATCCTGGCGCCCCCTTCGGCCGGCGGCTCGACCTGGATGCGCCGTTTCGGCCCGGCGAGCACCGCCTTCGCCTCCGGCTGGATGCGCGTGCGCGGCACCCGCCGCCGCCGGGGTTTCGACCGCGGGTTCGCGATCTCCGATCACGCCGACTGGCCGGACCTCCTGCGCACGATCGCCGACACGGGCGCGGAGCGCGTGCTGACCACCCACGGCTTCGCCGGCTCGCTCGCCCGCTATCTCCAGGAGCGGGGCTTGGTGGCGAGCACCTTGGCGACCCCGTTCGAAGGAGAAACAGAGGATTGAAGCGCTTCGCGGCCCTCTACGAGGCGCTCGACCGCACCACGTCGACCAACGAGAAGGTCGCGGCACTGGCCGCCTACTTCTCGGCGGCGCCGCCGGAGGACGCCGCCTGGGCGGTCTGGTTCCTCACCGGCCGGCGGCTGAAGCGCTTTCTTCCCGGGCGCCTGCTCGCCGGCTGGGCGATGGCGGAGGCGGGCATTTCCGACTGGCTCTTCGAGGAGTCCTACGGCAGCGTGGGCGACCTCGCGGAGACGATCTCGCTGGTGCTCGACGGCCGCGGCCCCATCCCGGGGGAGCCGCCGGCGCCCGAGATCCCCCTCTCGCGCTGGATGACCGAGCGCTTCCTTCCTCTGCGCGGCCGCCCTCCCGAAGAGCAGCGCCAGGAGGTGACCGGCTGGTGGCAGGGGCTGCCGCGCTGGGAGACGTTCGTCCTCAACAAGCTCCTCACCGGCGAGCTGCGCGTGGGGGTTTCGCAGACACTGGTCGAAAGAGCGCTCGGCCAGATCGCCGGCCTTCCCCAACCCACGATCGCCCATCGCCTGATGGGCACCTGGGAGCCGACGGCCCCCTTCTTCGCGAGCCTGCTGGCGCCCGGCGAGGCGGACGGAGAGGACGCCTCGCGCCCCTATCCCTTCTACCTGGCCTCGCCGCTGGAGGCGCCCCTCGAATCGCTCGGCGATCCGGCGGAGTGGCAGGCGGAGTGGAAGTGGGACGGCATCCGCTCGCAGCTCATCCGGCGCGGCGGCGCGGTCCACCTCTGGTCGCGCGGCGAGGAGCTGATCACCGAGCGCTTTCCCGAGTTGACCCGGTGGGCGCTGCCGCTGCTCCCCGACGGCACCGTGCTCGACGGCGAGATCCTCGCTTGGCGCGACGGCCGGCCGCTGCCGTTCTCCGCCCTCCAGCGCCGGATCGGCCGCAAGCGCCTGACCGACAAGGTGCTGGCCGAGGCGCCGGCCGTCTTCATGGGGTACGACGCGCTGGAGGTCGCCGGACGCGATGTCCGCGAGGAGCCGCTCGCCGAACGGCGGGAGAACCTCGAGCGGCTGCTCGAACGGGGCCGCCCCTTCCTGCTCGTCTCGCCGCGCATTCCGGCGCTCGCCTGGGCGGACCTCGAACGAGCGCGGGAGGAGGCGCGCGACCGCGGCGTCGAGGGGCTGATGCTGAAGCGCCTCGAATCCCCCTACCGCACCGGCCGCAAGCGCGGCGACTGGTGGAAGTGGAAGATCGCCCCGTTCACCGTCGACGCCGTGCTGGTCTACGCCCAGTCCGGGCACGGCCGGCGAGCGAACCTGCTCACTGACTACACCTTCGCCGTCTGGTCGGAGGGCGAGCTGGTGCCGATCGCCAAGGCCTACTCCGGCCTCTCCGACGAGGAGATCGTCACCCTCGACGGCTGGCTCCGCCGCCACACCGTGCAGAAGTTCGGGCCGGTGCGCGCGGTCGAGCCGGTGCAGGTCTTCGAGCTCGCCTTCGAGGGAATCGCGCTGTCGTCCCGCCACAAATCGGGGATCGCCGTGCGCTTTCCCCGCATCGCCCGCTGGCGCACCGACAAGACGGCCGCCGAGGCGGACACCCTGGACGGCATCCGGCGGCTTCTCGAGGCGCGGTGACCCTGAAATCGGAAGATCGTGGCACGAGCCTTGCTTTGATAATCAATCGGCCAGAGGCGTTGACATCCAGTGACTCCTCCCCGTGTGTGCCTCTGGCCTTTATCGATTCTCTCCTGGCCGAACCGGCCTGCCCCTGATACGGAGGACGCGACCATGCTGAAGTGGGCCCTCATCGTTCTGACCGTCGCGCTGGTCGCCGCCGTCTTCGGATTCGGCGGTGTAGCCACGGGCGCGGCCGGCATCGCCAAACTCCTCTTCGTGCTCTTCCTGGCGGTCTTCGTCATCTCGCTGGTCATGAACCTGGTCCGGCGAGCCTGACTTTCCGCAGCAGCTCCGGCCGTAGAATCGGGTCACGATGCCGGAAGCCATCCGCAAGGGCAGTCGCGACGACGAGCCCGAGGACCAGGAAGAAGCTCCCCGGCCGGACATCCGGAAGCTCCGCGACCTGCTCGAAGGGCCGTTCGGCATCCGCTCCCTGGCGCTGACCGGCCTGTTCATCCTCGGGCTGTTCTATACCCTCTATCTCGGGCGGGAGTTCTTCCTGCCGATCGTTCTCGCCCTGCTGCTCAACTTCCTGCTGAGCCCCGTGGTGCGGTGGTTGAAAAAAATTCACATCCCGGAAGCCCTGAGCGCGATCCTGATCATCTTCAGCATGCTCGGGCTGCTGGGGCTGGGCATCTACGAGCTCTCCACTCCCGCCTACAACTGGCTCGGACAGGCGCCACAGAGCCTGCACAAGATCGAGGGGCGCCTCCGGGACCTGAAGAAGCCGGTGCAGACGATGAGCAAGGCGACCGAGCAGGTCGAGAAGATCACCAAGGTCGGGGGGAGCGCGGACAACTCGCCGAAGGTGCAGGTCTCGACCCAGGAGAGCCTGGGCGCGCGGGTCTTCAGCCAGGCGACCGGACTGCTGTTCGGCGCCCTGGTCCTCTTCATCCTGCTCTACTTCCTGCTCGCCTCCGGGGACATGTTCCTGCGCAAGCTGATCAAGGTGCTGCCGAGCCTGGCGGACAAGAAGCGGGCGGTGGACATCGCGCACCAGATCGAGACCGAGATCTCGACCTATCTCACCACGATCACCCTGATCAACGTCGCCCAGGGGCTGGCGGTGTGGGGGGCGATGGCGCTCGTCGGCCTCCCCAACCCGCTGCTCTGGGGGGTGCTCGCGGCGTTCCTCAACTTCGTTCCGTTCCTCGGTCCGCTCACCATGATCTCCGTGCTGGCGATGGTGGGGTTCCTCACCTTCCCGGACCTCGCGCACGCGCTGATCGCTCCCGGCGCCTTCCTCGGCCTGCACATTCTGGAGAGCTACCTGGTCACGCCCACGATCGTCGGCCGGCGACTCACCCTCAATCCGGTGGTGGTCTTCCTCGGCCTCGTCTTCTGGGGGTGGCTGTGGGGGATCGCCGGCGCCATCCTGGCGGTGCCGATCATGATGGTGCTGAAGATCTTCTGCGAGCACAGCGAGCCGCTTGCGCCGATCGGCGAGTTCCTGGGGGACTAGTCGTGTCAAGGCAAATCGACACGTCTGTAGAGCCTCCTGGGACCGCCGGCGTCCCGCCGGCTCTAACTCCGCTTTTGATTAGTTTTTAGTTAGAGCCGGCGGGACGCCGGCGGTCCCAGGAGGCTTCCGTCGTCGAGGTTCTGTCCAGATTTCATGTCTGGATTTCCGGCGGGGCGGTGGAGCGCAGGACATGGAGCGCCTCGCGCAGTCCTGCCAAGTCCTCGACCCGCACGCAGCCGACCTCCTGGAGGATCGACGTGTACGCGGGGCAGGCGCGCCCGCCGACGAGCAGGGCGGTGCGGGAGCCGAGAAGGCGCCGCAGCCGCCGGAGATCGTCGATCAGCGTCGGGTCGTCCGGCGGATAGGTGATGCTGAGCGCCACCGCGCGCGCTCCCTTCTGCAGGGCGGCGGCGGCGATCTCTTCGGGCGGCAGGTCCGGTCCGAGATAGGTCACCTGCCACCCTTCGCCGGCGGCGGTGGCGGCGGCGAGCAGGGCGCCCAGCTCGTGGCGCTGGCGCGCCGGGGTGGTGACCACGAGGTGCGGCGCCGAGACCTCCGGATGACAGGCGCCGTGCATGCCGCCGATGAACGTGCGCACCACCGACGAGGCCATGTGCTCGTGGATCGGGCGCAGCGTCCCCTGGTGCCAGAGATCGCCGACGCGCCGCATCAGCGGCACCAGGACCCGTTCGATCAGGTGGGTGCGGCTGAAGACCACCGAGGCGCGGTCGAGCTCGAGCTCTAGCTCGCGGACATCCAGCCGCTGCGCCGCGGCGAGGCAACGGCCGAGGACCGCTTCCGCGATCTGGTCGGGATCGCCGCCGGCGAGCTCGCTCGGCACGTAGGCCGGAGCGACCGGCTCGGCGTCGATCAGCGCTTCCAGCTCGGCGTTGGAGAGCCCCGCCACCTGGCTGATCCCGCGGCCGGTGTTGACCACCCGCCGCAGCAGCAGGAGCCGCTCGACGTCGGCGTCCGAGTAGAAGCGCCGCCGCGTCTCCGAGCGTCCCGGCTCGACCGCGCCGTAGCGCCGCTCCCAGGCGCGGATCAGGTCGGGCTTCAGACCGGTCCGACGGGCTACGACGCCAATCGGGTGGCGCAGCGCCTGGGGGCTCGAGGGATCGCTCGCCATTGCCGAAAGACTAGCAAGACGTCTAGAGGGTGTCAAGGAATCGCCATCTCTATAGGTGGACAGATTATTGACAATGCCCGGTTTGTCCAGATAGGATGGCGGCGTTACTAGTCCCTTCAATGGGCGCCTTCCGGAGATCCCATCTCCGGAAAGCGCGCCCACTTTTTGGCTGGCTTTTAGTTCTACTCTGTCAGATTGGCCTTGGCCGCCGGAGCCGCCCGCCCGAGCCCTCACCCCCCGGCCCCCTCTCCCGTCCCCGCCCGCCCTCCCTCACCGGGAGAGGGGGAGAAAAACGGTCTTGGTCCTTGCTTTGCTTTTCTCCCTCTTCTCCCGGTGAGGGAGGGTGGGCGGGGACGGGAGAAGAGGGCCGGGGTGATGAGGGCCAGCGCCACAGCCCAGGCCAATCTGACAAAGTAGTTAGGCGGGACCCTCGTCTCCCGGCTCCCCCTCCTCCCACTTGTCGATCTCGCGGCGCTCCTTCTTGGTCGGGCGGCCGGCGCCCTTCTCGCGCAGGGCCGGCGGGCGGCGCATCAGGCGCAGCATGGGATCGGCCTCGGGGCGGGGCGGGCTCAGGTCCTCGAAGAGGGTGCGGGCCTCCTCCTTCGAGACCGGCTTGTCCCTCAGCTCCTTGACGATCAGAACGCGGGTCCACTCGCCGATCTCGACCTCGACGCGATCGCCGATGACCAGGTTGCGGTGGGGCTTGGCCGCCTGGCCGTTCACCCGCACGCGGTTGAGGTCGACCGCGTGGGTCGCCTGGGTCCGCGTCTTGAACGCGCGGGCGACGTGCAGCCATTTGTCGAGCCGTACGGACATGCTCGGAGTCTACCGCGAGGGCCGTGCGATCGCCCGCGCCGGCAGGGAGGCGCGGCGCAGGGCCTCGGCCGCCGCGCCGGGTCCGGGAGGGTGATGGAGCAGGGGAGCATAGTCGCCCAGCCGCTGCGGCCAGGGGAAGCCGGCCGGCGGCGGAGCGAGACCGCCGACCGCCGCGAAAAAGAGGAGATAGCCGAAGAGCGTGGCCAGGACGGCGGCGGCCGCTTTGAGCCGGAGCCGTCCGCCCTCCAGGAACGCCGCGAAGCCGATCGCCAGGGCCGGCAGGGCGTCGATCAGGAAGCGCTGGCCATAGCCTCCGGGATTGCTCCACTCCGACCACCAGCCGTAGAGCAGGGCCACGGCGAGGAACCAGACCGCCGCGATCGCCGCCCATCGCCGCCCGGGATTGAAATCCCGGGCTACCGACGCCCGTCCCATCCGGGACTTCCCCAGCCCCACCAACCCCACAACCGCCAGCAGCAGCGCCGGATGGAACAGGAAGAGCCCGTGGACCGGCGACAGAAGGACGTTCCAGGGCGAGGCCGCCGTGATCATCCAGAGCCCCCCATACGGCGGCCGCCACGAGCCGAACAGCCCTTCCCACCAGACGACGATCGGCAGCAGCGCGAACGCCAGTCCCGCCGCGAAGGCGAGCAGCTTTCTGGAAGTCCCGGCCCAGGGACGGCCGTCGGTAGCCCGGGATTTCAATCCCGGGCGATCCGGCATTGCCAGGATCGCCACCACCGCCGGCGCCGCCAGGGCGATCGAGCCGTACCGCACCAGCACCGCCGCGCCCACGATCGCCCCGGCCGCCAGGGCGAGACGCACGCTCCCTTCCTCCCGCTGGCGAACGAGCACCAGGAGCAGGAGCGCCGCCAGCGCGAAGGCCGGCGCGTGGCTCATCCCCACCAGCGAGTAGAAGATCAACGGGCCGCCGAAGAACGCCAGCGCGGCGGCCGCCGCCGCGGTCCCCTCCGAGGTCCCCAGCCGCCGGAGCGCCCTGACGATCCAGAACAGGCCGAGGAGCGTCGCCCCGTTCCGCGCCAGCACGATCATCGCCGCCGAGAGGAACACTCCGCGCGGCACCCGTCCCGCCGGCGGCAGCTCGGCGCCCTGCGCCATCCATCTTTCGGGCAGCCCGCGGTCGAGCGCGCGGCCGGCCAGGAAGGGGAGCGCGTCGAGCGCCAGGATGCCGGGAGGGTACTGAAGGACGTGGTGCCCCTCCGGCGTGCGCACCAGGCCGTTCATCACGCCGCGGTTCTCGCCCTCCACTAAAGGGGAGCCGCGGTCGGCCAGCGCCTCCAGCGTGGCGAAGCTCGCCCAGCCGTCCCCACCGAGGCCGCGGTCGAAGACCAGCATGTGCAGGGAGGCGGCGAGCAGCACGGCGGCGAGGGGGCGAAGTCGGGGGCGCACGCTTGGTAATCTATCCTCATGCGGATTCCACCCGAAGAGTTCGAGGCCCTGGTCGAGCACGCCCTGGAGGGTCTGCCCGAAGAGTTCGCCGATCTGCTGGAGAACGTCGCGGTGATGGTCGAGGACGAGCCCGACCCGGAAGACCTCGAAGCCCTCGGCATGGAGCCCGGCGAGGAGCTCTTCGGCCTCTACCAGGGGATCCCCCTCGACGAGCGCACCTCCTTCTACCAGGGCGCCATGCCCGACCGCGTGTTCATCTACCGCGGTCCCATCCTCCGCTTCTGCGAGAACCGCCGGCAGGTGATCCGCGAGATCCGCGACACCGTGGTCCACGAGCTCGGGCATCACTTCGGGCTTGAGGAGGAGGACATGCCGTATTGAGGCCGCTGCGGATCATGTTTCAAAAAGTTTAACAACTCGCTAACAAAATTTGCAGGATGTTCTTTTATCCTAGTGAAATGAAAATACCAACCCTGCTCATCCTCGAAGTTGGGCTTACCCTCTCACTCGGGTGGTCTTCGACCGCCCACCCTGCCACCTGGCGGTCGATCGGTCCTGACGGCGGAGCCGTCAACGCTCTCGCTTTCGCTCCTTCCGATGCCCACGTTGCCTATGCCGGTACCTCGGGAGGCGTCTTCCGGAGCAGCGATGGAGGATCGAGCTGGACCGCTGTGAACAGCGGTCTCGGCAGCCTGACCGTCGTGTCGGTGGCCGTCGATCCGCGCGATCCCGGGATCGCCTATGCCGGCACCGATAGCGGGCTTTACAAGACAACCTCCGCGGGGGCGTCCTGGCGGCAGTTGCCCCTGGGGACCTTCCCATTGATCACCGAGGTCCAGAACCTGACGATCGATCCCGCGCACCCCCGCGTCCTCTATGCCTCCATCCATGACGCCTCAGACCGGTTCGGACTCTTCCGGTCGGCCGATGGCGGCGCGCACTGGACCGAACGCGATGCCGGCCTTCCTGGAGGGGTCTTCACGCTTGGGCTCGATCCGGATCATGCCGGCACTCTGTATGCTTCCGTCCCCAATCTGTCGTTGACCCCGGGGACGACGGTTTACAAGACGACGAACGGGGGCGGCAGTTGGACGGTCCTGCCGGGTCTGAGGACGAGTCAGGCTTTGAGCTTCGCTTTCCTGCGGTCGACGGGCACGGTGTACGCCTCGACCCTCGACGGCTTCTTTGCGACCCGCGACGGAGGCGCTACGTGGAACCTGGTGAGCCTTGGCGCTCCGTTCCTGATCGCGGTCACACCCTCCGGGAAGCTCTATGGAAGTGGTGGACCCTCGCGCGTCGTCAGCAGCGTCGACGGCGGCAGGACGTGGAGTGATCCCGTGCCTTCCTCGCCCCTTCATCCCTATGAGCAGGTCACCGCGCTCGCGCTCGACTCGACGGGAGACCATCTCCTCGCCGCCGGCCTGGGTGTCTTCTCACTGGATGCCGCCAAGGGTTGGATCCAGGTGAACCGGGGACTGCGAGCGACATCCGTCACGGGCCTCGCGGTCTCCTCGGCGAGCCCGTCCCTCCTCTTCACATCTTCACTCGATGGGGGGCTCTTCGTGAGCACGAATGGCGGTGAAGATTTCATCTCCCGGAATGCCGGGCTCGCCTTCCCCTTCAACACCAATGTCGCCGTCTACGCTTTCGCCTCCAGTCCGAGCGCTCCCGGCACACTGATCGCGGGCCTTTCCTTCGGGGAAGTGGCGCAGACCTCGAACGTCGGACGTCGCTGGGCCTCCGAGCCCCTCCTCTGCCCGGGTCTGCCGGTCGATACGTTGGCCATGGTTCCGCCGGCGACTCTCTTCGCCGCCTCGACGCAGGTCTTCCTGGGAAGCAGTTGCCCCGGCTCCAGCTCCTGCACCGCCAAGGTCAGCCAGGATGGCGGCGCCAGCTTCTCCTGCCTGGATGGCCCTCGGGACGTCTCCGCGTTTCTCGTCGACCCGCTTCTGCCCGCCGTGGTCTACGCGGCCGGCGGGGACACGATCTGGAAGAGTACCGACCGTGGCGGGCACTTCACCCAGGTGGCCGCCAATCTCGGCATGGTCACCGCTCTCGCTTCGAGTCCCGCGGCTCACGAAACGCTCTATTCCGGGGGCTACAGCAGCGTGCTCAAGAGCACCGACGGAGGGTCGACCTGGGCTCCCGCCAATCAGGGGCTCCCCACCGGACCCGCGGCGGTCGTCGTCGATCCGACGAACGCCTCCATCGTCTATGCCGCCTGCTTCCACGGCGTCTTCGAGAGTCTTGATGCCGGCGCGACCTGGAGCGTTCTCGGGGAAGGCTTCCCGCTCGCCGTTCCTACTGCGATCGCTCTCGATTCCGGGCGCCATGTGCTCTACGTCGGCACGCAGAGCGCCGGTACCTGGGCGCTGACCCTGCCCTGAAGATCCTGGCCTGATCGAATTCCCCACCGGGAGCGCCGCACTCACTACAATGCCTTCGTGCGCCGCTCCCAACGCCGCCTGATCTCGCTGGGCCTCGGACTGCTCCTCACGGTCCTGGCCTCGACCTTCCTCTATATGTGGGGGATGGCGAAGCTGGAAGGGAAGCCGCGCGACTTCTGGCAGAGCCTGGAGTGGGCCGCCGAGACGCTGACCACCACCGGCTATGGCGCGGACTCGGCCTGGGGCCATCCGGTCATGGTGCTGCTGGTGGTGACGGTGCAGTTCCTCGGCGTCCTCCTCGTCTTCCTGATCTTTCCGATCTATCTGATCCCGTTCCTCGAAGAGCGCTTCGAGGCGCGGCTGCCGCAGGAGGTGACGCGGAAGAACCTGGAGGGGCACGCGGTGATCTACCGCTACGGCCCGGCGGTCGAGACGCTGCTCGACGAGCTGGCCGGAGCCGGCGTGCCGACGCTGGTCCTGGAGCAGGACGAGACCGTGGCCCGCCGCCTCTTCGAGCGCGGCGTGCAGATCGTCCATCGGACGCTGGGCGAGGGCGCGCTGCAGGCTGCCAGGCTGAGCAAGGCGCGGGCGATCATCGCCAACGGCAGCGATCACGAGAACGCCGCGCTCATCCTCTCGGCGCGCCAGCTCGGCTATCAGGGCACCATCCTGGCGCTGGTCGAGGACCCTTTCCATCGCCAGCCGATGATGCTCGCCGGCGCCACCGCCGTGTTCACTCCCCGCCACATCCTCGGCGCCGCGCTCGCCGCCCGCGCCTCGGTCCGCATCAACCCGCGCGTGGGAGGGAGCCAGCAGCTCGGGCGCAACCTGGAGGTCGCCGAGCTGCGGGTCGGTCCCGAGAGCCCGCTCGCCGGCCATACCCTCGACGAGGCCGCGATCGGTACGCGCACCGGCGCCATCGTGGTCGGCCAGTGGATCGGCGGCGAGCTGGTGGTGCCCGACGGCTCGGGGCTCCGCCTGGAGCCGCACGGCATTTTGGTGGTCGTGGGCGGCCCGGAGAGCATCGATCGCCTGCACGATCTCGCGCGGGGCGCGGTCACCTCGCGGCGTGAGGGTCCGTTCGTGGTGGGAGGCGGCGGCGAGGTGGGGCGCAAGGTGGCCGAGCTGTTGCGCGTGGTGGGGGAGGAGGTTGTGCTGATCGATCGTCACCCTGGCCCCGAGGTCGACCTGGTGGGCAACGTCCTCGACGCCCGTTTGCTCGAAGCGGCCGGAGTCAAGGACGCCCAGGCGATGATCCTCGCCCTCGACGCCGACAGCGCCACGCTCTTCGCCACGGTCATCCTCAAGGACCTGGCGCCCGGGGTGCCGGTGATCGCCCGCGTCAACGACGCCGAGAACGTCGAGCGCATCCATCGCGCCGGGGCCGATTTCGCCCTTTCGATCAGCCAGGTCTCCGGCCAGATGCTGGCCAAGAAGCTGCTCGGCCAGGAATCGATCGCGGTCGATCCGCAGCTCAAGATCCTGAAGATAGCCCCGGAAGGCTTCACCGGCCGTCACCCGGCGAAGCTCGGCCTCCGCGAGCGCACCGGCTGCTCGGTGGTCGCCGTCGAGCGCGGCGAGGAGGTCCTGGTCGAATTCCCCGCTGGCTTCCGCGTCCAGCCGGAGGATGCCGTCTACATCTGCGGCAGCAGCGCCGCCGTGCGCCGGTTCCAGGAAGCGTTCCGGCGGGTCTGACGGCGCTGGTTCGAATCCTTCCTGCCGCGGTCCGGCCGTTTCAAACACCTTCCGGCGTCAAGAGGCCGCAGATACCTTCGAAGACTCGCTCGACGTGCTCCACGGAGAGAGAGCCGATTTTGCCGCGAAGATCCTCCTTGTCCACGGTGAAAAGCTGAGAAACTACGACGACGCTCTTCTCCGGCAAGTTCGCCTCGCCATCGTCGAGAAGGACATTCCCTGGAATTCGAGCTCGACGGAGATTGGTCGTCAGAGCACAGACCACGACAGTATTGATAGCGCTCTCGTTAAACGCATCGTTCTGCATGACTACGCAAGGGCGGAGGAATCCAGGGCCGGACCCCGAAGGTTCCCCGAAGTCGAACCAATACACGTCGCCCTGCCGGATCAACTCTCGGACTCCAGAAGCTTCCGCTGCTTCTTGCGGATGCCTTGCAGCAGATCCTTCTCCTCAGAGGTCGGCGGGTCGTCCGCATAAGCCCGGTTGATGGCCTCAATCAGCGCTCGCCTCTCATAGCGTTTGAGGAACTCGGCGATCGCCGTGGCAACAAGCTGGCTCCGAGAGATTTGAAGCTCGTGGGCCACATTCTCCGCGCGATGGAAGAGGGGCTCCGGGAGCGAAATAGCGGTCTTGACCGTTGGCATCGTACTTTTCCTCCTTCCGTTGAGTATCCCTCTTGGTATAACTTTTAGTCAATACCGGGAGGGGACTCGAACGGCATTTCAAGCGATGGCCGAGCTCCCCGCGGGCTTCCGCCTCCAGCCTGACGACGCCGTCTAACGTCTGCGGCAGCACCAGTCCCCGTGCACCGCTTCCAAGAAGCCTTCCGGCGGGTCTGACGGCGCTGGTTCGCGAGGGAGCTCGGATCCTGCCTCCGCCGCCTGCTCCGCCGCCCCTTTTGCCTGCCTGGCTGGTCCCTTCGCCGCCTCCAGCGGCGCTTCCGCCTGCCGGTCGGGCCTCTTCGCCGCCCACAGTAGTGCATCCGCCGCTTGCACCGGCGCGTTCAACTCGTCCGGCGAATCATTCGCCGGACGAGCTCGCGCACGCCTTTGGCGCCAGGAATGCGCCGCCGTGCACAATCGTGCGCTCGCCGCCCGCAGCGGAAGGGGCGGCGCCGCACGGGAAAGCGCCGGCCCGCGAGGCGAACGCCGCGAATCGCGCCCCCGTGGAACCGGAAGCTCCTCGGGAAAGCCCGAAGGCCATCAGGAAGGCTCCCCATTCCCCGGCGAACGTCCCGCGGCGCGCGGCCGGCAGCGCGCCTCCGCTCCCACCTGCGCGCCGTCGCCAGGCGAACGCCCCCATCAGGCTGGCGAAGAGGCGTCGACCGTCTTGCGATAGGTCGTAGCTTTCTGCCCCGAGCCCTTGGACTCGACGCCGAGGTACCCCTCCTCCTGCAGCCTCTTCAGGGATCGATAGAGAGCGCCGCGATCCGGCTCGTACCCGAGAACGTCGCACACGTCCCCCCGCGTGAAGCTCTCCGGCAGGCGCCAGAGATTCGCCCGCACGTCGTCGTCCACCTCGTCCGCGCTCTGCTTGCGAGGCCGCGCCGGCGGGGGAGCGGGTGGCTCCTGCGCCACTGGAGCCGGCGCGCCGCTTCCCGCGGAAGAGGGGGTCCCCTCTGCGAGGCCCCCCTGAAGCATCCACACCATCTCCAACGCCCGCATCTGCGCCTGATACGCCGCCTCCACCATCTCGACGCCGGCGCGCCGGGCCTCTTCGAGCCGCCTCTTGGACTGTTCGTATTCGTTGTGTGTCATGTCGTGCGCTAGTAGAGCACAATGCGCGGGCATTGACAAGGGCGCAACGGCCAGGATCACTCGCGGAGGCGATAAAGAATCAGGTTGCCTGCTATCGTTGCGTCTGAACGCTACAGTCTCGGGGAGAGGGAGGGGATGGTGAGGAACGAGGAGCCGCTGATTCCGAAGCACGGCGGGTACCGCAGGCTGAAGAGCTTCCAGTTGGGCCAACTCATTTATGACATCACGGTGCGTTTCTGCGAGCGATATGTCGATCACCGGAGCCGGACGCGCGACCAGATGGTGCAGGCGGCGCGAAGCGGTGTGCAGAACATTGCCGAAGGGAGCCAAGCCTCGGGGACCTCGAAGAAGACCGAGCTCAAACTGACCAACGTGGCGCGGGCCAGCCTGGAGGAACTTCGGCTCGACTATGAAGACTTCCTGCGCCAGCGGGGGTTGCCCCTCCTCGCACCGGATCACCCCTCCTTGGCGCGCTTCAGGGCGAGGCGTTGCGCCACGCTGGAGGATGTGCGCCGTTGGGTCGAGGACGAGCAGGGACGTACACGGACGGGCACGGGAAAAACAGGAGAAGCCGAAGTTTCGTCCGTGTCGGTCCGTGGAGGTCCTGTTCCGTCCGTGGGCTCTTCTACCCTGGCGGCCAACGCGGCCCTTTCGCTGCTGAACCTTTGCTGCCATCTGCTCGATCGCCAGTTGGCTGCCCAGGCTGAGGCCTTCGAAAAAGAGGGTGGCTTTACAGAGCGCCTGTACCGGATCAGGAATCAACGGAGGAAGAGCTGATCGAAGGCGGAGAGTCCTGCCTGGGATAGTCTCCTCGCCATGGAATCACCGGCCCCCGCTTTCACCTTTCGTCCGATCGGCACGATTCATTCTCCCTACACGGCGACCCGCGAGATCCCCAAGGGGCTGGGGGCGGAGCACCGCGAGGAGGGGACGATCGACATCCTCCCGGAGTACGAATCCGGGCTCCAGGACATCGAGGGCTTCTCTCACCTTTACGTGCTTTGGGTTTTCGACCGCGCCGGCGCCCTGCCCGAGACCTGGGTGGGCAAGCCGCCCGCGGACGACCGGCCGCACGGCGTTTTCGCCACGCGCTCGCCGCGCCGGCCGAATCCGCTGGCGCTCACGGTCGTCGAGCTCCTGCGGCGCGAAGGCCGGATTCTCTTCATCCGCGGCGTCGACATGCTGGACGGCACGCCGGTGCTCGATCTGAAGCCGTATCTTTCGAGCGTTCCGGCGGAAAGGCTCCGCCGCGGCTGGCTGGCGGAAGCCGAGGCGCGCGGTAAAACCTGAGATTCGAGGGAGCCCGGACCGCGGTCCCGGCTCCCGGATCGAGCGTCTACTGGCAAATGCAGCGTTCGCCGGGTATCGAGCAATCGAACTTCGAAGAGCACGGGTCACCGCTGACCTCGCAGAGGCCTGAATAGTCGGCGCATAACTCGAGGGTGGAGGGGGCCGTTATTGCTTTCGCGGACGGCACTCCTGCCAGGGCGGGGACCACGATGCCGGCCAGGACCAGACTACGAAGAAGATTCCGCATGGTGTGCTCCTCTCTGAGTGGCCGGCCGGGCGGAGAGTCCCGCCGGTATACCTAAGAAGGTGCGCTAAATAGAAAAAACGAGCCAGGCCCCGGCGTCTCGTCGCAGGCGGACGCTTTGGTGGTGCGGCCTGTGCCGAGCGTCCGTGGTAGGGTAATTCCTGGAGGGATCATGAGTAGCAACGTCCATCTCAACTTGCCACCGGATCGCCTGCCGCTGACCACGGAGTCTCTCCTCGACGACGTCGCACGGCCTTATTTTCTCTGGTGGACGGATGCGACGGTCGGCCAATTCAAAGAGCACCTCGTCTCGCCGGATCCGGAAGAGCGCGCCTACTGGATGGCCGCCCTCTTGAGGGAAGCCAACTCCCGGGATATTTGGCTCTTCGTCACCTCCGACGAGATTCGAGCTCTCTGGCCCCGGCTGATCCGGTACCTGGGGCGTTCTCGAGAGATGTGGGCCTGGCTGCTGAAGCTCCCGCCGCCGGAATGGCCGCCTTTGAGTCAGATCCCTGGAAGCCGTGCGTAGCACTTTTGATCGCCACGACGATACAAGCGCGGTTCATCTCAACCAATTCGGTTTTGCCTTCGGCGGCGCTTGCCTCTCCGCCGGAGACGTCCCGCGGTCCCCGTGGACTGCGGGGGGGTGTCGTTCAGGACCTGGGACGTCTCTACCGCCTTCGCCGGAAGGTTCCCTTATTCCTTCCGCAGCTCCTCGACCTTCTGCTCCCGATCCTCCTCGATGCGGCGGCGCTCGCGGAGGTACTCCTCTTCAGCTTCCTGCCGCTTGGCGGGGTCGTAGACGGTCTTCAGGCTGCTCTTGTGGAGAATCTCGAGCTCGGCGAGCTTGGCTTCGGCCTTGCGCCGGGTGTCCGCGATCTTCTCCCGCAGCTCGTCGCCGAAGGACTCGCCGCGCGGGCGTTCGATGCCCTGCTTCTCCATCCGCTCCAGCGCCAGCTCGTAGGCCGACTTCATTCCCGAGGCTTTGTCTTTGTCTGCCATAGGAAAGAGGATAGCATCGGGCCGGACGCGGCGCCAAAGTGGCACTCCGGCGCTGCGGCGGAGCGCCGGAACGTCGCGGATCTCCTGTTTTTGCCGGGTTTTGCGTCGGATCGCCCGCTGGGCGGCACGGCATCCGTTTTGCTAAATTCTCCCCGGTAAGTGTCGCGGGCCGATATCTTCTGGGAGGGCTCCAATGATCGAAGCGCAGAACCTGAGCCGCCGGTATGGCGACTTCACCGCCGTGGACGGCATCTCCTTCTCGGTGCGGGAAGGGGAGATCCTGGGCATGCTGGGCCCGAACGGCGCCGGCAAGACGACCACGATCCGCATGATCACCGGCTTCCTCCCCCCCTCCGGCGGACGGGTGACGGTGGACGGCAAGGACCTCTTCGAGTCGCCCCGCGAGGCCCGCCGGCAGGTCGGCTATCTGCCCGAGAACGTCGCCCTCTACACCGAGATGCGGGTGAGCGAGTACCTCGCCTACCGGGCCCGGCTGGAGGGGCTCTCCCGCGCCGAGGCGCAGAAGGCGATCCCGATCGCCGTCGAGCGCTGCCTGCTCGGCGACGTGCGCAATCAGATCATCGGCACCCTCTCCAAGGGGTACCGCCAGCGGGTGGGGCTCGCCACCGCCATCCTGCACAACCCGCGGGTCCTGGTGCTCGACGAGCCCACCGTCGGCCTCGATCCGCGGCAGATCATCTCGATCCGTGAGCTGATCCGCGAGCTCGGGCGCGAGCACACGCTGCTCCTCTCCACCCACATCCTCCCTGAGGTCGAGCTGCTCTGCGACCGCGTGGTGATCATCGACGGCGGCCGCATCATCGCCGAGGGGACGCCGGAGAGCCTCCGCGAGAGCTGGACGGGCAATGCGGCGGTGCGGGTCGATCTCAAGGGCAATCCGGAAGACGCCGCCGAGGCGCTGGCGGCGGTGCCGGGAGTGATCGGCGTGACGCCCGGCGGGATTCCGGGGAACTGGATGCTCGAATGCGCGCCCGGCGGCGATCCCCGCGAGGCGGTGTTCCGGACGGCGGTCGAGCGCGGCTGGGTGATCCTGGAGCTCGCCCGCGACCGCGGCGCGACGCTGGAAGATATTTTTGTACGCCTGACCACTCACGATACGGCTGCAGCCGAGGCCCGGCAGGAGCTCAAAGAAAAGCAGGAGGTGGTTTCGTGACCGGCGCTTTGGCGACCTTCCGCCGCGAGTTGCGGGCGTATTTCTTCTCGCCGCTCGCCTACATCGTTCTCTTTTTCTTCATGGCGGTGAACGGCATCATCTTCATCTACCTGATCGGTGAGCTGAGCGATCCCCGCTCACCGGGGGGCCCGCCGTTCAGCTACTTCTTCCGTGCCACCTGGCTGATGCTGCTGCTGATCGCGCCGGTGCTCACCATGCGGCTGGTGAGCGAGGAGCTGAAATCGGGATCGATCGAGGTGCTGATGACGGCGCCGATCACCGAGGGGCAGGTGATCCTCGGCAAGTTCCTGGCCGCATTCACGTTCTACGCGTTCCTCTGGTTCCCCACCCTGGCGTACGGCGCATTGATCTCGGCGTACGAGAAAGTCGACTGGGGGCCGATCTTCGCGGGCTACGTGGGGGTGCTGCTGATCGGCGCGCTCTTCCTGGCGATCGGGATCTTCTCCTCGGCGATGACCAAGAGCCAGCTCCTGGCGGCGATGATGTCGGTCGCGCTGCTCTTCCTGCTCTTCCTGATGGGCGTGTTCGAGGAGCTGGTCAACAACGACGCGGCGAAAAAGGCGCTCGGCTACGTCGGCATCTGGAATCACATCGACGAATTCGCGAGCGGGGTCGTGGACACCCGCCGGCTGGTCTTCTATCTGTCGGGCACCCTGTTCTTCCTGTTCCTGGCCACCCGGGCGCTCGAAGACAAGAAGTGGAGATGACCGCGATGCCCCAGATACCCGAGATGACGCAAGAGAGCCGCCGGCGACTGGTGAAGACGGGGATGCTGTCGGCCGGCGTCCTGCTGCTCGCCGCTTTGCTGGTGATCGTCAACTATTTCGGCTGGAAGTACTACAAGCGTTTCGACTGGACGAGCAGCCAGCTCTACAGCCTGTCGGACAAGACGCAGAAGGTGCTGAAGGGGCTGAAGTCGGATATCGATTTCATCGTCTTCATGTCGCCCGAGCAGCGCGACCTCTACCAGTCGACGACCGAGCTGTTGCAGCGCTACGGCGCCGCGTCCCATCACGTCCACGTGAAGACGATCGATCTGGAGAAGAACCCCGTCGAGGCCCAGGCGCTCACCCAGCGGTTCGGCGTCACCACGCAGGGAGTGGTGGTGACCAGCGGCAAGGACAAGCGGATCATCGCCACCCAGGACCTCGCCGAGATCGATTCGCAGAGCGGCGAGCCGCGGATCACCGGTTTCAAGGGGGAGCAACTGTTCACCAGCGCCATCCTCCAGCTTTCGGAAGGGAAGAAGCCGAAAATCCTTTTCACCACCGGCCACGGCGAGCACTCGCTCGACGATCAGAGCGGGCACGGCCTCTCGGGAGCGCAGCAGCTCCTCGGACGCGATAATTTCGATCTTTCGGAATGGGCCTCGCTGGGGCAGGCCGCGGTGCCGCCGGGCACCGACCTGGTGGTGATCGCGGGGCCGACCACCAGCTTCGTCCAGCCGGAGATCGACGCGCTGTCGGCGTACCTCGACAGCGGCGGGCGGATGCTGGTGATGCTCGATCCCACGGTGGCTCCGGGAGCCGGCGGCGGGCTGGTTTCGACGCACCTGGAAGACTGGCTCGGCCGCTACGGAATCAAGGTGGGGCAGAACATCGTGGTCGATCCGGCCTCGATGCTGCCGTTCTTCGGTCCCGAAACCATTTTCATCAAGAGCTACGGCGACCATCCGGTCACCAAGGCGTTCGCCGGCGGCAACGTGCCGGTGCTGGTGAGCCTCGCCCGCTCGGCCGGCGCCGGCAGCGCGCCGGGCATCAAGGTCACCGACCTGCTGCGCACCTCGGACAAGGGGTGGGGGGAGACCGATCTCTCCCATCTGCCCACGATCAGCCTCGACGCCAAGGACCTCGCCGGTCCGGTGGCGATCGGCGCGGTGGCGGAAAGCGCTCTCACGGCTCCCGGCAAGCGGCCGATGCGGCTGGTGGCCTTCGGCGATTCCGATTTCGCCACCAATCAACTTTTGCAGGCGAACGCCGACAACGGCCTGCTGCTCTCGAACACCCTCAACTGGCTGGTCGAGCGCGAGGCGCTCCTCGGCATTCCGCCGAAGAAGACCGAGCAGGTGCGGCTGACGCTGACCGGCGAGCAGATCCGCCGGATCTACCTGGTGGTGGCGCTGCTGCCGATCCTGGCGATCGTGCTGGGCGGGGTGGTGTTCTCCCGCCGGCGGCGCTGAGGAGCAGGGGATGAAGCCGCGCACGCTGCTGATCCTGCTCGTCCTGGTCCTCGGCCTCGGCGCGTTCGTCTGGTTCTACGAGCGGAAGCTGCCGTCGAGCGAGGAGCGGAAGACGCTGAGCAAGAAAGTCCTGGAGCTCGACAAGGCGGACGTGACGGCGGTCGCGATCGATTCCCCGAAGGGGAAGATTCGCCTGGAGCGGACCGCCGGCAGGACGCCTGCGCCTGGGAAGGCGGGAGCGACTCCGCAGTCGCCGCAGCCTGCACCGGCCGTCGAATGGCGGCTGACGCAGCCGCTCGCCACCCGCGCCGACTCGTTCGCGGTCGACCGTCTGCTCGACGGCATCGCCGCGCTGGAGAAGACCCGCACGCTCGACGAGGTCGATCCCAAGGCCGTGGGGCTCGACAAGCCGCGGGCGGTCGTGCGGCTGACCACGAAGAAAGGGGAGCGGGTGCTGAAGCTCGGCGCCGAGGTGCCGCCGGGGGGGAGCCTGATCGCCGGTGTCGACGGGCGGAAGGGGGCCTACGTGGTGGGCGACGCCATCCTCTCCGAAGTCGACAAGGGGCCGGGCGACTGGCGGGACCGCCTGATCTTCCGCGGCGACCGCGAGGCGGTCCAGCGGATCACGCTCACCGGCGGTCCGGGAGGTCCGGTGGTCCTCGCCAAGCGGGCGGACGGCTTCTGGATCGAGCGCCCGTTCGTCGACCGCGCCGATCACGACCTGGTCGACGGCCTGCTCTCGGACCTCACCGGCCTCACCGCCGACCGCTTCCTGGACGGCTCCCGTCCTCCCGCGGCGCTGGGTCTGGAGCCGCCGCGCGGCAGCGTCGAAGTGGCGCTGGCGGGCAGTCCGCCGGTGCGGATCGACCTCGGCACGGCGGTCACCGGCGCGGCGACGCCGGAGGGGCAGCCGGCCGGCGAGGTGGCCTACGCCCGCGCGGGAGACGCGACCTTCGAGGTCCGCACCCGTCTCGGCGAGTCGATGCGGCGCCCGCCGGCGGACTGGCGGGCTCTCCAGCTCTCCGCTTTCGAGGTCCATCAGGTCGATTCGGCCACCGTGAACGATGCCTCCGGCACGGCCACAGCGCTGACCCGCGCCGGCACCGACTGGAAGCGGGGGACCACGCTGATCTCCTACCTGCCGGTGAGCGATCTCCTCTTCGCCGTGACCGGCGGCCGCGCCGAGCGCGTCCTGACCACCGCCGAGGCCCAGGGGCTGCACGCCGATCTGACCAAACCGCTGCTCACCTTCGAGCTGCGCACCAAGGACGCCGGCGCCGAGACGCTCACTCTCTACCCGCCGGTCAAGGAAGGCGTGCCGGCGAGGGCGAGCGGCCGGGACGTGGTCCTGCTGCTGCCGGCGGACACCCTGAATCAGATCCAGACGAAGCTGAAGGCGGTTCAGGAGGCGAAGGCGACCAAGCCGTAGGCCCTCATCACCCCGACCCTCTTCTCCCACCGCACTCCCCCCAACCGGGAGAAGAGGGAGGGGTTAGAAGAGTTAGTAAAAAGCAGGGTTGAGGTTATTTGGGGCGGGGGTTTCCCCTCTCCCTGTGAGGGAGGGCGGGAGGGGAAGGGAGAGGGGCCAGGGGTGAGGGTCCGGGCGGCATACGCCGCCCGCTCACTCCTGCGGCGCGTCCGGCGCCGTATCGGAGCTCTCCGGAGCCATCCTCCCTTGCAGCCTCTGCAGGCGCCGCTGGCGGAAGCGGTCCAGAGGTCCTCCTTGCCGCTTTTGTGGCGCCGCAGCCGTGGGATTGAGCCCGATCCCCGGGTTCGGCACGCGCAGGCTGCCCACGATCTTCAGGTAGTCCGCCTCCTTCTCGGGACCGAGCAGGTCGCGGGTGGCGAAGACGTTGTTCACCAGCGACCGCTCAAGGGCGAGATAGATCCGCGACGAGTCGTTGAGCAGCCCTTCGACCCGCTGCCGGTCGGGATTGGGGTGGGTCAGCTCGCGCCGCAGGTCGCGGTGGACCTCGTTGAGCTGCAGGCGCAGCCGGGCTGTCTCCTGATAGAGGTTCCACTGGATGTCGAGGAACTTGCGCCGCTGATCCCCCTCCAGGCTCAGCCGGTTGGCCAGGCGGGTCAGCCGCGGCACGGGATCGGTGTTGTTGGCGTTCCCGGCGCCGTTTCCGTTGCCCCCCTGCTGCAGGCGCGCCGCGTTCGGTTTCGCCATCAGGAGGGCCCGCCGGGCGCCGACGGCGGCGAGGATCCCCACGTTGAGCCCCAGCGAGAGCAGGAGGGCGATGACGAGCCACCAGCGCCTCACCGCTCGATCCCCCCGCCGCCATGGGGCTGCGTGGCGTCGTCCACCGCGTCCGCCACGCCATCCCAATACCCTTCGGCGAGGTTGTACTCCGGTCCGGAGAGCGACGAGACCGCCGCCGAGGAATCGGGCGGCGCGTCGGCCGCCGGCCAGCTCCGGCCGACGCCAATGCCCAGCGCCGCCCCGGCGATCAGCGCCGCCGCGGCCGCGCCGCGCACCCAGGCCGGCGCCGTGGACCAGGAGAGCGTTCCGGCTCCCGGCTGGCTGCGGACGTGCGCCATTACTCGCCCCGCGAACCCCGCCGGCAGCGGCGACGGCGGAGGCAGGGTGAGGCCGCTCCAGGCGCGCTCCAATCGGCGGTACGAAGCCGCCAGCTCGGGCTCGCGCCCCAGCCGTTCGCGCAGCTCGCGCGCCTCGTCGGGCGCCAGCTCGCCGTGGAGCAGGCGGATCAGGTCGATGTCGGTCCCGCGTGTCATATCGCTCTCTCTCCTGGTGAAACCCCCGAGGCGGCGGCTTCCTGCGCCGCTTCGAGACGCCGCATCGCCCGCACCAGCCGGCTCTCGACGGCGCCCTCGGTGATCCCCAGCACGTCCGCCGTCTGTTTATAGGACAGTCCCTCGAAACGGACCAGCACCACCACCGCCTGCTGGTTCTCCGGTAGCTTCGCGATCGCCCGCCGCGTCGCCTGCCAGCGGCGGCGGGTCTCCAGGGTGGCGGCGGGATCGGGGGCGCCATCGGGAGGGTCGAAAGCGGGGCCGTCCGGATCGCCCGCGTCCTCCCAGCGCAGGAAGCGCACCAGCTTGCGCCGCCGCAGTTTGTTCAGGCAGTGGTTGACCGCGATCCGGTAGAGCCAGGTGTAGACCTGCCCGCCGGGGCGCACGTCGGCCGCCTTGCGGTAGGCCTTGAGGAAGACCTCCTGGGCGGCGTCGCGCGCCTCCTCCAGGTCGCCGAGCAGGCGCTCGCAGAGCCGGAGCAGCCGCTCCTGGTGGCTTTCCACCAGGACCGCGAACGCCTCGGCGTCCCCGGCGGCCACCCGCGCCAGCGCTTCCCAGCCTGGATCGACGGCCTTCGCCGCTGCGGGATCGATCGCCACCTCGCCCTGTAACCCTCCGGACGGAAGAATCCTGCGGAACGCGGCCGACGTTATCAGAAGGCCGCCCTCAGACAAGGGCCCGGGAACCATGACAAAATCCGCCCCGTGACGATTGATGCCAATATGGACCAGATAATCACCGAACGCGTAACCCGATTCCTGACCTCCCCCGCGGCCGAGTCCTTCGACGAGCTGGCGCTCGCCGCTTTCGCCTGGCAATTCGAGCAGGTCGAGCCCTACCGCCGCCTCTGCGAGCGGCGCGGGGCGACCCCCTCGACGGTGACCGACTGGCGTCAGGTGCCGCTGGTGCCCACCGCCGCTTTCAAGACGCTGACCCTGGCCGCCGCGCCCGCCGTGGAGGTCTTCCGCAGCAGCGGCACCACGCAAGGCGAGGCGCGCAGCGTCCATCACCACCCCTTCCCGGACCTCTACCGCGCGGTGATCGACGCATCGTTCCCCCAATTCTGCCTGCCGTTCACTGGTCCAACCGGCAAGCTGCCGATCCTCTCGCTGATCCCGACGCGCGAGCAGCTCCCCGATTCGAGCCTCTCCTTCATGGCCGACCACATCCTGGCCCGCTGGGGGAGCCCGGAGAGCGTCACGGCCTTCGGCTCCCGCGGGGTCGAAGCGGCGCCGGCGCGGTCGTGGGCGGGAGCGCGGCAGCGCGAGGGGAAGCCGGTGCTGATCCTCGCCACCGCCTTCGCCCTCGTCCAGTGGCTCGACGCGCTGGAGCGGCTCGGCCTCAAGTTCCGCCTCCCCGCGGGCTCGGCCGTCTTCGAGACCGGCGGCTTCAAGGGGCGGACCACCGAAGTCGCCCGCGAAGACCTCCTCGCGCGCCTCCAGGCCTGGACCGGCGTGCCCTCCTCCTCGGTGGTGCGCGAGTACGGCATGACCGAGCTGACCAGCCAGTGCTACACCGGCGCCCTGCTCGGCGAGGACCCCGACCTCTTCCGCGCCCCCCACTGGGTGCGCGTCCGCATCCTCGATCCCGAGACCCTCACGGAAGCCCCCGCCGGCACTCCCGGCCTGATCGCCATCTTCGACCTCGCCAACCTCGGCTCGGCCGTCCACCTGCTGACCGAGGACTTAGGCGTCGCGGATGGGGAGGGCTTCCGCCTCCTCGGCCGCGCCGCGGGGGCCGAGCTGCGGGGGTGCTCGCTGGTGGTCGAGGAGCTGCGGGTACGGTAGGTCGGTGCCTGGTCAACCTGAAGAGGAGTGCGGTATCGTCTGGGCATGTCGCGAGCGCAAGTCTATGTCGAGACAACGATACCGAGCTTCTACCACACGACTCGGTCAGGAGCTGAAGCGCTGGCTCGCCGCGCCTGGACCCGGCGCTGGTGGGGAGCAGGCCACGAGCGCTATGCACTCGTGACAAGCGAGGCCGTTCTTCTTGAGCTGCGGAACGGCGAGTACCCGAGTCGAGAGGCTGCCCTTGCGCTGGCCCAGGAGCTTCCGTTGCTCGAGATCACTCCAGCGGTGGCGGAGATCGTCGACGCTTACGTCCAGCACCGGCTCATGCCCGCGGACCCCTCTTTCGATGCGCTTCACCTTGCTGTGGCCTCTTACCATAAGTGCGAGTTCCTGGTAACATGGAACTGTCAGCACTTGGCGAATGCCAATAAGTTCGGCCACATTCGTCGAGTGAACAGTCTGCTCGGCCTATACGTGCCGGTGCTGGCAACTCCTCTGGAGCTACTTGGTAAAAGCCCATGAATCAGGAACTTGATATATCAATCGACCAGGGGGAGCAGGAGATTGCTGCTATTCGGGAGGTGCGCCACCGGATTTCGGCGCGCTTCGGGCACGACCCCTATCGTTTGGTGGCCTACCTTATGGAGCTCCAGAAGGAGCACCCAGAAAAGCTTGTGCCTGCACCTGAGCCCACCTGAGGCGGAGGTCGTGGGCAAGACCACAACATCCCCGCCACCCTCGCGCGCTGCTTGATGACGAGCGTCGCGCCTTGAGTGGGATGGAATTTCGTCCACTGCTAGACTCCACGTCATGAGAACGCTCGAAGCCGCGAAGTTCAAACAGGATTGTCTTGCGATTCTCGACCGGTTAGGACCAGAGGGTCTCGTTATTACTAAACATGGTAGGCCGGTCGCCAAGCTCGTGCCAGTCCAGACCGAATCGGCTGCCCTCATCGGAATTCTCGCAGGCAAGATTCGCGTCCATGGCGACCTCCAGGCCACGGGCTTGCGTTGGGATGCTGGATCTGGGCATCGCCCCTCGCGCCGTAAAGATTGAAAGGAGAAACCACTATGCCCACAGGCACCGTCCGACTTCATCGAGTTCTCCGCGCGAAACCGGAGCTCGTCTATCGTGCTTTCCTCGACGCCGACGCCATGGCCAAATGGCTGCCGCCGTATGGCTTCACCTGCAAGGTCCATCACATGGACGCCAAGGTCGGCGGCACGTTCAAGATGTCCTTCACCAATTTCGGGACCGGCAACGGCCACTCCTTCGGCGGCGAGTATCTCGAGCTGGTGCCGAACGAGAAGGTCCGCTACACGGACAAGTTCGACGATCCGAACATGCCCGGCGCGATGGTGACGACGGCTACCTTCGCGCCGGTTTCGGTCGGAACCGAGCTGAGCATCGTGCAGGAGGGGATCCCGGAAGCCATTCCGACCGAGATGTGCTACCTCGGCTGGCAGGAATCGCTCGCACAGCTCGCAAAGCTGGTCGAGCCCGTGATTCCCGACTAGCCTCTCAGCCGGACTGAAGACCTCGGAGGAGATTCCGATGCTGGCGTTCGTTCAGGCTCTGGCAGTGTTTGCGGCAATACCCGCGGCAATACCCGCCGCGGTCGCGGCCGCTCCCGTGGCGAGCTCTCCGCTTCCCGTCGTCGTCGACGGCAAGCTGGCGTCCGTGGCGCTCCTGCAAGCCAGCCGGGTCTCTTCCGAGGATCTCAACGCGTGCTGCCCAGGTGCCAAGGGCGGACTGGAGCTCGTCTTTCTGATGCGGCCGAGCGACGATCCGGTGGATGTCACGCTCTCGCCACAGGTCGAGACGCTCATCGACCGGCAGCCCTATCTGGCCGCGAACGAAGATGCGGACGGACCCAGGCCCAAGCTCGATGTCCGCAATGTCGACAATCTCTTCCGGCGGTATCCCGATCTCGCCGCACGAGTTCCCCAGGGGTTCAAGCCGCATCTCGGCCTCATCGTCACGATCCCCGGAACCCCATTACCTGAATCCGGCCAGGTTGCCTATTCGATGAAGCTCGGTTACCACAAGCAGTTGGAGCGGTTTTCGTTCGCGTTCGCGTTGCCGGGGGCACCGGCGCCCAGCCCCCGGAATCCAGCCCGTTGAGGCCGCGCCGCCGGCGCCGACCGCTCGTCGTAAGCTTACGACGAGCTGTCGTAACCTCCTGCGGCTCGTCGTAAGGTTACGACGAGCCGTCGTAACCATCTGCGGGCTGTCGTAAGCATCTGCCGGCCGTCGTAAGCATCTGCGAGCCGTCGTAAGCATCTGCAAGCCGTCGTAACCATCTGCGGACCGTCGTAAGCATCTGCGAGCCGTCGTAACCGTCTGCGGGCTGTCGTAACGATCTGCGAGCCGTCGCAACCATCTGCGGGCTGTCGTAAGCATCTGCGGGCTGTCGTAAGCATCTGCGGGCTGTCGTAAGCATCTGCGAGCCGTCGTAAGCATCTGCGAGCCATCGTAAGCATCTGCGAGCTGTTGGATCCATACGACGGGGCCGTCGCAGGGAATCTGCGAGCCGCGCGCGGGGCTAGTCCTGGGGGAGGAGAGCTTTCTGTTGCCTCTATCAAATGGCCTCCGAACGTGGCGTCCCCAGAGGTTGGCCTCCCGCGCGATTCTGTCATGGCGTTGACGTTAACCAGGAAGAGGCATAGAATGATAAGAGTTTATAAGAATGAAGGGTATAGGGGTAGCGGTTGCTGGAGGAGACGTCGACCACCATGGGCATTCTGGGAGGGAATGGCGAAAGGTTAGGGGCGAGCCAAAGGCCACTGGTTTTTGTGGGCCGACCAACTAAGGATTCTGTAAGTGATTAAAACGATACAAGGCTATGTCGACGCAAGTGCTTTCGAGCAGAACGTTCTTGCGACCGTATACCCACTTGTGAACGCACAGTCTGACCGAGGGGGCCTGGACCTCCGGTCCAACACAATACATGTTCAAGTGAATGTAGCGGAGAGCTTTGCTGACGAATCGCGGAATGTGCTTATCCATGAACTGCGGCCTCTTTTATTTGGTGCGGCCTGGAAGATCTTAGATCTTTTGGTTGAATATGGCTTGAACCAAATCACTCCTCGGGAGGATAGGACAATACAGGCCAAGCAGGCAAAAGCTAGTAGTGCGGTAGTGGCTCCCCTTTCCAATGACCAGGACGTATGGTCTCGTGTGGCTGCGCTCTACGCGAATACAGTCGAAGCTCGGCACTGCCTCGTTCACAGGCGGTTTGTGTTTTCTGCCGTGGGCGATATGACACAACTCGTTGACCGCCAGGGCACGCCAATGCCGGACGTTACGGCAGAGGAGCAGAATGCTTTTTGCCGCGTTGCACAGCGTGCATCCATAATTCTACAGTTGGGTCGCTTTTCCCCTCGTGATCGCCTTGACATAGTCGCATCGCTCGACAAGATGGTTGCTCATCATGGTCTTGGCGCACTAGGTGGTGGCGCCTCTGCCCGACTTCCCGAACTTGTTCAAGTGAATGCTCAGCCTAGCACTGTGGGCTGGACAGTTGATATAGCAAGCGCACTGAATAATGCGAGGAAGGTTTTTCCAGGCCGGGCATACTTCGACATTGAGATTTCTTTTCCCGGTACAGGGTTGCCGCCGCTTGTAGGTCGTCTAGAAGATGCACCGCATGGTTCAGCGATACCTATTGATCCCGCGAGCCCTCCGGCCTGGATAGATCTTTGAAGCGCCTAACACCGGCGGTCGAGCGGACGGAAGCCGCCCTATCGTGCGGTTTCGTCGCTCGCCTTCTGCGGGGTTACACGCCAGTTCGAGGCTCGCTATAACGGGAGAGGAACAAATCATGCGCTACGATTTCTCACACCACTTCATGCGTATAGTACCCCCTGATACGTCGTTCTCTCAAGCATGGGAATCTATTTGTGCCATCCTGCTGCGCGCAGAACTTGGCCCGGAGGGGTTGATCCCCTTCAGTCCTCCTGATTACGGGATTGACATCTTACATAGGCCAATGAAGCGCGCCTACCAGTGTAAGAGCACAGCGGAAGGAGCGGGTGGCACAATTGACGGGAGGGAGGCCGCATCTTCATTGGAAACGGCATACAAGCATCAGCACTCGCTGGATTGGGTCATTTATGCCTTTGCGACTAATGCCTATTTCTCCGGCGTGGGTATCGAAAAGATCCTGCTTCGCGCCAAAGGGTTCGATCTAAATCCCGATCTCATTGAGTTTCTTGGCCCCGACTATTGGGACCAACTTTGCTGTAAACACTCGATCCTCATTGAAGACCGCTTTGACTACAAGGTCTCC
The DNA here is from genome assembly GCA_963718645.1 of uncultured Acidobacteriota bacterium. Lineage (GTDB taxonomy): Bacteria > Acidobacteriota > Thermoanaerobaculia > Multivoradales > UBA5704 > DATARR01. The sequence goes on along the minus strand of OY970373.1, from coordinate 4,465,071 downwards.
GCAGCCGAAAAGAAGGTTCTGGAGGCTGTTTTGGAAATTATTAAGGAAGAATATGGCCGGAATTCAAGCCTTGGGGAACTAATTGCATCCTTGGAGCAACAAGGATCGACTGTCACATTCACCAACAATATGACCGAACTAAAGATAGAATTGCCTCTGAGTCTGGACCTGCCAATCGAGAGGTACCTTGGGCTTCTCTCTGCGCTCTTGAGGCTTTCCGTTGAGTGGATAAACTTTCGTGATGCTCAGGGCTCTATGTTACCAAACTTATCCATTCGCCTCAATGGCAGAGAGGTGTCTCTGGGGGCTACGTTAAGAGATGTGGGCTATAAAGTCGGCGACCACGTTGAGCTAAACATTCAAGCCGCTACTCTCAGTGCTCCAACTTTGGGCGGAACAGATGAAAGCGAAATTTACCTTCGCCTTGGAGTTTCCGATGAGACGATTACTAAGATTTCGAGGACCATACTAGAGACCCCTGGGGCAGAGTCTCTCGCAGTTCGTGCCACGGCGACGTTACAAACCATGATCTGGATGGGGGCTCGCCTGTTGCTAGGCAGGGTCAACAAAGACGAAGACCTAAGTCATCGCAATGTTGCGGCGTAGCGAACCAATCGCGTGTAACCTAAGCTAGGTGCGCCAGAGAGAGAGAACTAGGTGCCACGTCCTTGGATAACTGCTAAACTAGGTGCCACGTCCTTGGATAAGCTTATCTTCTCCCCTTCGGCCTCAGCGCAGAACTAGGTGCCACGTCCTTGGATAATCACCTAACCGAAGCTAGGTGCCACGTCCTTGGATAATTTCATCTTCTCCCGTTCGACCTCAGCGCCCCGCCGTGCCCACTTTTCGCCTTGTCAAGTCCCCAAAGGGTGGCTTCCATGGGGCGCGAGGGCCTTCTGAGGAGCCGATTTCCAGCGTCAAAGCCCTGAAAGCATCGGCAAGTCGAGCTTCAGGACACACCTCTCCCTTTCCTTGAGGCTCAGGACGACCCGGGAACTGCTTTTGCGGGCGGGGCCTGCTGGTTCTCTACCCGCCGACGAACGGCAAGGGTGGCGGGAAGCTCCCGATCGGGAAGTGCGGATCGGGATCACCCCTCCGCAGTTTCTCGGCGGCCGTGCGGTAGGCGGCCACGAACCAGGAGAAGCCCTCGTAGAGGTAGTGGCGGATGATCCGGCTGGCCGCGTGGAAGAGCGGGGCCGGTGACCTTTTGATCCGCTTGGGACGGCTCGTGGGATCTTGCGCCAGGATCGCCGCGACGCCGAGCGGCTGGGCTCCCGTCCGCTTCCTCGCCGCGGAGGCGTCGGCTTCGATCTCCGTCGCCAGGGTCGCGACGCGCTGCCGGTACGCATCCGGGGAGAGGTGCTTCCAGCAGGGAAGAGGCGAGAAGGTCACGGTCTCGGAGATGGTGTACTTGAGAGGGTCTGGGTGCTCGCCCCTTCGGCGGCAGGCGACGTATTCCTGGGTGCGGTCGTGCCAGGTGCCGGCGAGCGGCTCGCCGTCCACGATCTGACGGACGCAGTGGAGCCCCGGCCATTCTCGGAGGCGGGCCGTCAAATTTTCTTTGACGCCATGGCTGAGAACGTACCGAAGCCTCGCGACTTGCACCTCCTCCTCGTCGCTGATCAGGATCGCCTGATAGCGCCGCTCCCAGATCTTCCCCGTCCAGCCGGTGAGCCGGCTCACCTCCCGCGCCAGGTTCGAGTTGAAATAGCCGACGAATCGCGCGAGTTGCTTCGCGTTCTCCACCCAGACGATCATGTGGTAGTGGTTGGACAACGGGATGAAGGCCACGAGGTTCACCGGATAGAGCCGCTGGGCCCTGCCGAGGATGCCGGCGGCGATGTCGTTGAGCTCCGGGCTGGGCCGGAGCAGCAGGCGTCCTTGCAAGGTCCGGCAGGTGACCTCGACCAGGGCGCCGCCATCGGGAATGAAGCGCAGTTTTCGTCCCATGCCCGAATAAGACGTAAAATGACCCCCGAAACTTGCTCGTCCTAGAACCGCTTGAGTTTGCGAGGGGGGGGCATGGGCTTATCGATGAATGAGAATGGATTGGTGGGCTGGGCCGAACCCTGCGGTTGACGTGACCTGGACGAGGAGGGAGACTCGGAGAGGGAGAATCCCCTGACACCTCTGGCGGCTGCACTTTGAGGTACCCAGCATGATCGGCGACGCTGAGCCTACAGCGAAAGTTCTATTCCGCGTCCCGGGTGAGGGCGATTCGGCGTATGTCGAAACTCTCTGGGCCATCGATCTTGGAAACGATCATTATCGACTTGCCAATTCACCCTTCTACGCCTACTCCGTGTCGTGGCAAGACGTCGTGCTTGCGCCCTTCAGTCTCGAAGAGCAGCTCCCGACGTTTCAGCGGGTCGTGGAGAAATCCGGAAATCGGACCGTTCGTGTCAGCTTCAATCCCCCGGTCGAGGCTGGAAACTTGTCCGACGAATTGCTCCAAGGCCTGGTCTGTCTTGGGTGCAGCTACGAAGGTGCGACCACGATTTATATGTCGATCAACGTTCCACCCGATGTCGAGTTGGAGGCGGTGCGTTCATATCTCATGGAACACGACGCGGAGTGGGAGCATGCGGATCCAACGTTTGAAGCCCTGTTCCCGGAAGGTCGTTGATCTGCTAAACTAGGCGCCACGTCCTTGGATAAGCTGCGAAGAGAGTCCGGGCCCGCCTCGGTCCAACGTTTGGGCCTGCTCCTCCGTAGACTCCAGGACGCCCTCGACCGATCCACAGTTCAGCGCGAGGGGGCGGGGAGCTCTTTGACAACTGATATACCAGGAACGCGATCGGCCACCGCCTCCTGGCCTTCCTTACACCCACGGGCGGCCCGCGCCGTGCCGGCCGTGGGTCCCGCCGCTCGCAGTCTGCCTGTCCGCCGCGAGCGCTGCCCATTTCCAGCCGAATCCTGATCGATCCAGGCCACGGTCCGCTTCATCCACACCGCGGTACGAGCCTCCCGGACCTGAGTCCGGGTATCGCAACCGAGATCGGAAAGACGCCGATTTCGGTCGGAGTGAAGTAGACCTGGGTATGAACGATGCGGACCGCGGTCGCGAACACCCCGACTGCGATCGGAGACACTCGGACCGCGCGGCGGATTCTCCGACCGAGGTCCGGAAGACTCAGACCTCGGTCTGAACAGCGCGGATTCCGGGCCTGGCGCCTCTGCGAGGCCGACTTTCGAGAATCCTCTGAGACATTTTCCTAAGGCCCGTTGAGGGGATTCCCCTCGCCGTTCGTTCCTTCCTGGATCGGCGTCCGGGGTCCCGCGGTTGGGCGCGACCGCTTGGGCTCGATTTTGAGGAGGCTCGATGAGCAGATTGCGTGATCTTTCCGTGGGACTGGTGCTGGCGGTGTGCTTTTTCCTCGGGGCGACAGCGGCAAGGGCCGCGGCGCCCGACGTGATTTTCTATAACGGCAAGGTGTTCACGTCCGACTCGAGCCGGCCTTGGGCCGAGGCGGTGGCCGTGAAGGGCAAGCGGATCGTGGCCGTCGGAACCAGCCAGAAGGTTCGTGCGCTGGCCGGACCCGGGACCCAGCTTCTCGATCTGGGGAAGCGCACGGTCATTCCCGGTTTGAACGACTCGCACGTGCATGTCCTCGTGCCCCAGGGCGTGCAGCTCAACGTTCCCGTCTTCGTTCCGGGGCCCGGACCCACGGTCCAGGAGGTGCTCGACCTCATCCGCGCGGCGACCGCCGTCAACCCTCCCGGCACGTGGCTGATGGCGACGGTGGGGACCGCCTTCACCGATGACCCCGAGGCGAACCGGCTCGCGCTCGATCAGGTAGCTCCCAATCATCCCGTCCTGCTCGCGGTCTGGACCGGGCATGGGATGTATCTCAATACCAAGGGACTCCGGACCCTGCACATCCCGGATCACGCGGCAAACCCCTTCGGCGGCTTCTACGAGCGCTTTCCGGGGACGGACACGGTGAACGGCGTGGCCCACGAGTATGCGGAGCACCAGATCCGTCGGAAATTCGCCCAGCAGCTCTCCGACGCGCAGATCACCACGATCTATCGGGATTACATCCAGCGGGCGCTGCGGCTCGGCTTCACCAGCGTGCAGGACATGTCGATCGGTCTCCCGCAGGAGCGGGGAATCGAGATCCTGAACCGGCTGAATCCGGACCTGCGCTGGCGGGAGATCTGCTTTCCGCTGACGCTACAGGAGACCTGCTTCTCCGGCCAGACCTCGGCGCGGGTTACGGCCTCGGGAATCAAATGGATCGGCGACGGCACGCCGATCGAGCGTCTGGCTTTCATGACGGGGCCTTACCTGGACCTCCCGACTTCGAACGGGCGGTTCAATTTTCCGGCGAACGCCTTCCGGTCGATGCTGGAGAGAGGGCTCCAGGGGCCGAAGAAGGAGAATCAGATGCTTTTCCATCTGGTGGGGGACGCCGCGATCGGACGGCTGCTCGATGAGATGGATGCGGTCGCGCCCGCCGCGGCCTGGCAGGGGCGCCGGACCCGGATCGAGCATGGCGACCTCGTCGACCCCGCCGACATTCCGCGAATCCGGGACCTCGGGATCGTGATCGTGCAGAACGCCACTCACCTGGCCCTGACGGAGGTGCTCCCCGCGCGCTACTCGCCGCAAATCGTGGCCCACGCCCAGCCGTTGCGCTCTCTGCTGGAGGCCGGCATTCCGCTGGCGCTGGGCACGGACGGGATCGGCGCCACCGCCAACCCTTTCCTCGACATCATGCTGGCCACCCTGCACCCGGACCGCCCTTCCGAGGCCCTCACCCGCGAGCAGGCGGTGATCGCCTATACCGAGGGGTCGGCCTACGCGGAGAACGAGGAGCAGCAGAAGGGGCGTCTCGTCCCGGGCCAGCTAGCCGACCTCGCCGTCCTGTCGCAGGATCTCTTCACCGTGCCGGTTGGCCAGATTCCCGGGACCACGAGCGTGCTGACGATGGTGGATGGCCACATCGTCTGGGATGCCGGCGAGGTGCACTAGGCCGGGTACGCTGGCAAAAATGTCTGGTTTGCAGCCAACCGGGGCCGTTTGCCAGACGCGAGATACGAAGCTGCTCTTCCTAGCGGGAATACATATGGTCCTCATAGAGAGCTTTGGGAAGGATCAAATTTCCTGCTCCCACTGTAGAGACGCCCCGTGGGGCGTCTCCGAGGCGGAGAAAACGGTTCAGCCGCCCCAACGGCCCGACGCCGGGCACCGAAACCGCCGCTCCGGAGACGCCCCACGGGGCGTCTCTACAGTGGGGAGGCACTTTCCAAGTTTCGCCCAGAGGTTGGCCTCCGCTGCTCGATTGACGGGAATCAGGAAGAGGCGTAGAATTAGGAATCATCATTGATTGAAGGACATGCGGTGTTCCGACGTGACGCCTACATCAATCGTCGAGTGGACGGAAATCGCAAGAAGCGCCGTTCCCGCCGCTCACCGCCAAGCCCGTTAAGCGACACCAGAAACACTTTTGGAGTCCTCTAATGCTCATTAAGGCAAGCTTGGTAGTCCTGCTTGCGCTAGCACTTTGCTCCCCGCTGTTGGCTGGGGAGAGGGAAATGATCCTAGAAAGCATTCCCGCCGGTGCCACGGTTGAGCTCGGCGGGAGCGCTATTGGCACAACACCACTGAAAATGGTTTTCCCCACTGCATACTTCCAACCACCGAATACTATCTGGGCTCGACACCTAGGTGCGCCTTTGAAGATGACCCTCCTCCTCTCGGGCTACTTGACCAAGACAGTCGAGATCGGAGATGGGCCACGCAGTTGGGCGAGCTTGAATGGCGCCAATCATTTTGACTACTACTTACTTAGGCCTGCATACACGATCAAGCTAGACCCTGTGACGTCAATCGTCGGAGCTGGCCCCGCATCCAACGCGACTAACGAATCCAGCACAACCAACGAAATACTCGCCATGGCTACTGCGCTCGAAAAGCTGGCGCAACTGCGAGATCAGGGAATACTCACGGCCGGGGAATTTGAAGCCAAGAAGAGGCAACTTTTGGGCACTCAGCCCGCTCCGACCGAACGACATATCGACCCTTTGAAGCTCTGTTCGAACCTGCTCGGGGCGATGAACCACGAGCACAAGCTCGACACCACCAGTTCACCCCTTCTCCCCACAGCGTCCGGGCCTATTGTCCGTTGCCTGTGGCGGGCACCGGACCCTGTGGTTTCCCTTCTTACATTTTATGTGCAGTGTGGCATCCCAAATACAAAATCTAGCTGCAGCAGCATCTCCGGTGAAAAGGTGCTTGGCGATGATCCCGCGCTGGCTTGCCATGCGCAGTTAGGCACTGACCTCGTATACATCTTCGAGAATGGCTGCGTCGCTCTTGCGTCAGCATCAGGCGATCAAGCCAAAGCCTTGACCCTCGTTCAACAGGTGGTACAAGCCTTTATAATTAACCATCCACGCTAACGTCGCCTGATACTACGTTGGCGGTCGTGGCCTTATGAAGAGATGACCAAGTTCACGAATTTGCAAGGCCTGTATCTCGACTTCCTCGGCGCATACACGAGAGTGAGCGGTCGCCCACCGGCGGAGTCTGACACTGCCCTACGGCCCCCCGGTTCTAAGCTTTTCTAGACACCCTCCCGGCAAGGTCCCATACAATGGTGGCCCGCGCTTTGAGCCCGAAACTAGGTGCCACGTCCTTAGATAATCTCATCTTCTCCCGTTCGACCTCAGAACCCACTTTCCGCCTTGTCAAGCCCCGAACAGGCGGCTTCCATGGGGCGCGAGGGACTTCGAGGGACTTCTGAGGAGCCGATTTCCAAAGTCAAAGTCCTGAAAGCATCGTCAACTCGAGCTTCAGGACACACCTCTCCCTTTCCTTGAGGCTCAGGACGACCCGGGAACTGCTTTGCGGGCGGGGCCTGCTGGTTCTCTACCCGCCGACGAACGGCAATGGTGGCGGGAAGCTCCCGATCGGGAAGTGCGGATCGGGATCACCCTTCTGCAGTTTCTCGGCGGCTGTGCGGTAGGCGGCCACGAACCAGGAGAAGCCCTCGTAGAGGTAGTGGCGGATGACCCGGCTGGCCGCGTGGAAGAGCGGGGCCGGTGATCTTTTGATCCGCTTGGGACGGCTCGTGGGATCTTGCGCCAGGATCGCCGCGACGCCGAGCGGCTGGGCTCCCGTCCGCTTCCTCGCCGCGGAGGCGTCGGCTTCGATCTCCGTCGCCAGGGTCGCGACGCGCTGCCGGTACGCATCCGGGGAGAGGTGCTTCCAGCAGGGAAGAGGCGAGAAGGTCACGGTCTCGGAGATGGTGTGCTTGAGAGGGTCTGGGTGCTCGCCCCTTCGGCGGCAGGCGGCGTACTCCTGGGTGCGGTCGTGCCAGGTGCCGGCGAGCGGCTCGCCGTCCACGATCTGGCGGACGCAGTGGAGCCCCGGCCATTCCCGGAGGCGGGCCGTCAAATTTTCTTTGACGCCATGGCTGAGAACGTACCGAAGCCTCGCGACCTGCACCTCCTCCTCGTCGCTGATCAGGATCGCCTGATAGCGCCGCTCCCAAATCTTCCCCGTCCAGCCGGTGAGCCGGCTCACCTCCCGCGCCAGATTCGAGTTGAAGTAGCCGACGAATCGCGCAAGTTGCTTCGCGTTCTCCACCCAGACGACCATGTGGTAGTGGTTGGACAACGGGACGAAGGCCACGAGTTCGACCGGATAGAGCCGCTGGGCCCTGCCGAGGATACCGGCGGCGATGTCGTTGAGCTCCGGGCTGGGCCGGAGCAGCAGGCGTCCTTGCAAGGTCCGGCAGGTGACCTCGACCAGGGCGCCGCCATCGGGAATGAAGCGCAGTTTTCGTCCCATGCCCGAATAAGACGTAAAACGACCCCCGAAACTTGCTCGCCCTAGAACCGCTTGAGTTTGCGAGGGGGGGGCATGGGCTTATCGATGAATGAGAATGGATTGGTGGGCTGGGCCGAACCCTGCGGTTGACGTGACCTGGACGGGGAGGGAAAATCGGAGAGGGAGAATCCCCTGGCACTCCCCTGAGGCACACCTGAGGAACTGTTGGAGGGTTAGGACAGTGGCGAACGACGAGATTCTCGACGAGCTACATCGCGTACGAGAGCAGTTGGTGGCTGAAGCGGGCGGCGACATTGCGGGCCTCTTCCGGCTATTGCGCGACATGGCGCGCGCGACGGGGCAGGAGACGGTTACGCTGCCTGTGAAAGTTCCCGAGGTGAAGAGCTCCGAGGCTGCCTGAGGCTGAGTTTGGTCTTGCCCAAGACCCTGAGGCGCATTCCACCCTAACACCTCGCAGGGGGCGGGTCGTCATATCCTGCCGCCGTTGATCGATACGACGACCGTCACTGTGAATGTGCGAGTCGGTGCAGGGCTGGTTCTTTAGAGGAGCTGCTAAACTAGGTACCACGTCCTTGGATAAGCTGGCACATTGGCCTTGCTGAAAGGAGAGTCTCTATGAAAAAGCTGTCCCTGATTCCGAAATTCGCCCTGGCCGCCGCCCTCACGGCAGGGGCCTTGGCGGTCCCTGCTCCTTCCCAGGCTGTGTCGGGTTGCCCGCGGCCGATTCTCTGTTCGGACGTCTACCAACCGGTGATCTGCTCGAACGGCGTCGTCTACTCCAACGGTTGTTATGCCTATCGGGCCTGCGCCACCGGCTGCACGCCCTATGGAACGACCTAGAGGATCACCTCCGGAGCGGCCCCCTTGGGGCCGCACTGTTGTCTCTGCGACGGGCGGGGATCGCGCGGGAGACTCAGCGAACTAGTAGTCTGTCAAAGGCAAAATTGACGGGTTGCTGTAGAGTCCCCTGGGACCGCCGGCGGTCCCAGGGGCTCTCACCCAAGAATGTGGTGACGGGCCATCTGGCCAAGACCACACCATGCTTCGCGACGCCTTCCTCCCCGCCACCCTCGCGCACTCCCGCGAGCCGGTCTTTCGCGCCGTCGAAAAGCCGGGGATCCGCTACAGCGCGGCGCGCTGGACTCCAGATGGATTGGGGCGGGTGGTGGCGGCGCTGCGCGAGGGGGAGGCGGCGCTACGGGCGATCCCGGCGGAGGATCTGCTCGCCGCCTGGAGCGACACGGTCGCGACCTTCCTGCGCTCGGGGTCGCTGGAGCGGCGGGCGCTCGACCCTCCTCTCGCGCGCCTCTGCGGGCTCTCCCGCGACGGCCTGGGGGCGGCGCTCGACGCGGTGCTCGGCGGTGTCCGCAAGGAGGCCGCGGCGGCGCTGCTGAGCCATGCGCGGCCGGCTCCCGCGGAGGCCGGACCGGTGCTGGCCGTCCTCGCCTCGAACCTGCCGGGTCTGGCCGTTCAACCGCTGCTTCCGGCTCTGCTGGCGCGGCGGCCTATACTGCTCAAGTCCCCCTCGGCCGAGCCGCTCTTCGCTCCCGCTTTTCTCGCCGGTCTGGCCCGGCGCGAGCCGCGGCTGGCGGGAGCGCTCGCCGCCGCCACCTGGGCGGGCGGGGATGCCGCCCTCGAGGCGCCGGTGCTCGCCGGAGTGGGGACGGTGATCGCTTACGGCGATCAGCCGGCGTTGGACGACCTCGAACGTCGCGCGCCGAGCAGGGTGGTGGGCTTCGGCCCGAAGACCAGCCTCGCCGTGGTCGGTGCCTCGGCGGACCTGCGGACGACGACGGAGGGGCTGGCCCGCGACGTCGCGCTCTTCGATCAGCGGGGGTGCCTCTCGGTGATGGCGGTCTATACGGCGGGCGACGCGGGAGAGCTGGCCGAGCGCCTCGCCGGCGAGCTCCACGACCTCGCCCGCCGCTGGCCGCCGGGCCCGCCGGCGAAACCGGCCGCCGCCGCCGTTCAGCACCTGCGGCTCGACGCGGAGATCCACGGCCTCTGGCAGTCCGCGCTGTCGTTGCGCGAGGGGACGGTGATCGTCGATCCCAATCCAGAATTCCGCTCGTCTCCTGGGCTGCGGACGGTGCGGGTCCATCCTCTGGAGAACCTGGCGCGGCTCCCCTCGATCCTCGCCCCCTGGCGCGGCCGGCTCCAGGGAGCGGCCCTGGCCGGGGAGGAGGCGTGGGCGCTGGAGCCGCGGCTGATGGAGCTGGGGTTCTCGCGATTCGCGGCGCCCGGCGAGCTGCAAACTCCGGACGCCACCTGGAACAACGGCGGGATCGACCTGCTGGCGGCGCTGACTTCCCCGCTTACTTCGCAGTGATGGCCTTGGCGAGCGCCACCTCGGGCGCGTTCCACACATCGCCCTCGATGCGGCCGGCCTGGATGCCGTTGACGTAGACGATCGCCGTCGGGATCCCCTTGACGCCCAGCCGCTTGACCTCGGGGTCCTTCCAGCCGTCGGGAGGATTGCCGATGCCGTAGTACTCGAACTTGAGGTGCGGGTTGTTGACCACGCTCTCGACCTTCAGCATCAGCGGCACGTGCTGGCGGCAGTGCGGGCACCAGGAGCCGAAGACGATGTGCACCGTCACCGGCTTGGAGACCTTCTTCAGCGTGGCCACCGCGGCGGCGTTGGGCGCGTACGCCTTGGAGGTGCGCACGTACTCGGGGAGGGTGGCGAGCAGGTCGGCTCCCCTGTGCAGCCCGGTGAGCGCGGGCTTGGGGTTGAGGCTGACCTTTTTGTTGCCGTAGGTGAAGGTGGGGTTCTCCCCCTCCATCTGGAAGGGCCCGATCGGCGCCAGCACGGCGTCGGCGAAGAGGTCCACCGAGCCGTCCTTCTGCTTCGAGATCTTCATCAGGTTGACCGATTCGACGTTGCCGGCCCGCGGCGACAGCATCACCGGCGACGGCAGGGCCGAGGTGAGGATCAGGATCGCCGGGATACGGTCGTTCTTGTAGACCTCGGCCGCCGGCACCTGCAAGCCGTTGACCACCAGGACGTAATCGCTGGTCGGCAGGAAGCCGCGGAGCGTGCTGTCGGACGGGGCGGCGCCCTGCGCCTGCGCGGCGGCGGCCAGCAGGCCGATCGTCATCAGGGCCAGGAGCGCGGATCTCATCTGCGTCATTTCGAGGACCTCGTGGAAGTGTCTTGAGAGTTGGGCCGTGCGGCGGCCGAGGCGAGGGGGGGCAGCCCCGCGAAGGTGCGCGTTACCCGTCCATCCTTCACCGCGAAGGAACGGGGGAGGCGGCGGTAGAGCGGGCGCAGCAGCTCCGGAGGCGCCTCGCGGATCTGGAACGTCGGGGCCCACTTCCAGAAGAAGGCCCGCTGCTGCTCGGCGGTCGCCGCCGTGAGCACCCAGAGCGCCGGCTGGCCGGCGGCGCCGTTGTTGGAATAGGCGTTCAGCGCGTCGACCGAGCGGGTGAACGCGGCGTCGTCGAGCTTGGCCAGCACCACCACGTTCTCTCCCTGCCGGAGCTCGGGGATCAGCGAGTCGAGGCAGACCCGCTGGGCCCCCTCGCCGGTGCAGATGCCGCCGACCTGGAGGCCGGGGCGCAAGCGCGTCGCCAGGTCGTCCAGCGGCAGCTCGGGCGCCTTCCAGGCGAGGATCACGACCGCCGCCGCGCCGATCAGGGCCACCGCCGTGCGCACGGGCGGGAAGAGCGGCGACCGCCGCTCGCGCCCCACCCAGGCGAGGAGCAGGGCGGGCACCAGCAGCGCCAGATCCTGCCAGAACGCCTGGCCCGGGGTCCGCTGGACCTGGTTGCCGAAGCAGCCGCAGGATTCGGCGGCATCGGCTTGGCCGTGGAGGACCATCCACCAGGTGCGGCCGGTGAGGGAGAGGAAGAAGGCGACCAGGAGCGTCGCGGGGATCAGCACCCACTTGCGCCGCACGCCGAGCAGCAGCGCGAGGCCGAGACCGGCCTCCAGCGCCAGCGCGATCAGCGCTACGGCTTGAGCGGGGAGCGCGAAGTCGAGCCCCAGGTGATGGATCTGCTCCACGAACGCCGCCGGATCGATCGCCTTGGACCAGGCGGCGAAGAGGAGCACGCAGGCGAGGAAGGCGCCGCCGAAGGTCCCCACCCACCAGAGGATCGGGCGGGGTGGCCGCGGAGAGCCGGCGGCGTGCGTCAACGGCCGGGCCAGGGGGAGCTGGGTGGAGGATTCCATCGGTCGCACATCCTAACGGCCCGGAGGCCGCGGTCGCAACAACTCAGGTTCTCCTGCGCAAACAGGGCGCCGGGGCGGAAAAATCCCCGCGCGTCAGGCCGCCTCGTCCTCCCAGCGCAGGTGGCGCCGCAGCTCCTCCGCCGTGGGGCCGCCGGCGTGGTCGAGGAACCCCTCCAGAGAGCCGGAGTAGAGCACTTCGCCGCCGTGGACGCCGCCGCCGGGGCCGAGGTCGATCAGCCAGTCGGCGCGCGAGATGAGGTCGGGGCTGTGCTCCACGACCACGACGCCGTCCCCGCGCTCCACCAGCCGCCGGAGCGTGTGGTAGAGCAGGTCGATGTCGGCGAGATGGAGGCCGGTGGTCGGCTCGTCGAAGAGGAAGAGCCGCTTCCCCTCGGCGGCCGGGCGGTCGAGGAAGCTCGCCAGCTTCAGCCGCTGCGCCTCGCCCCCCGACAGCGTCGAGGTGGACTGCCCCAGCCGCAGGTAGCCGAGCCCGACGTCGACCAGGAGCCGCAGCCGCCGGACCAGCCGCTTCTGATCGGCGAAGAAGGCGATGGCGTCCTCCACCGTCAGGTCGAGCACCTCGGAGATGTTCCTGGCCGCCTGCCCCTTGCCGGAGTCCTTGCCGTGGTAGCGCACCGCCAGCACCTCGGGCCGGAAGCGGTGCCCCTGGCAGCTCTCGCAGGGCACCGTCACCGGCGCCATGAACTGCATGTCCACCTCGGTGACGCCGGTCCCCTCGCAGACCGGGCAGCGCCCCTTGTCGACGTTGAACGAGAAATGGGCGGCGGTGATCCCGCGCGCCCGGGCGTCCGGGGTGGCGGCGAACAGCTTGCGGATCTCGTCGTAGGTCTTGATGTAGGTGATCGGGTTCGAGCGGCTCGACCGCCCCAGCGGGCGCTGATCGACCAGCGTCACATCCACCAAGCCCTCGAGACCCGTCAGGGAATCGACCTCGCCGGGATCGACGTCCACCACGCCCCGCGAGCGCTGGTAGGTGCCGTAGATCACGTTCTCGACCAGCGTCGACTTGCCCGAGCCGGAGACGCCGGTCACCGCCACCATGGCGCCGAGGGGGAAGTCGACGTCGACGTTCTTCAGGTTGTGGGCCCGAGCCCCGCGGACCGAGACGCGGGGGAGGTTGGCGAGCTCGTCAGAGAGCGTCTCCCAACCCTGCTCGCGGCGGAAGCGGGCCATGTGCCGGCGCGCCTGGGTCGGCGGGCGCTCACGGAGATAGCGGCCGGTGAGCGATTCCTCGCAGGCGAGGATCGTCTCGATCGGCCCCTCGGCCACCACTTGGCCCCCGTGCTCGCCGGCGGCGGGGCCGAGGTCGATCACGTGGTCGGCGCCGCGGATCAGCGTGCGGTCGTGCTCGACCACCAGGACGGTGTTCCCCTTCGCCGCCAGGTCGCGCAGCAGCGAGAGGAGCCGCTCGCTGTCCTGTGGATGGAGTCCGATCGTGGGCTCGTCGAGCACGTAGAGGGTGCTGGTGAGGCCGGAGCCGAGGGCGGCGGCGAGGTGGATGCGCTGCGTTTCGCCCCCCGAGAGCGTGCGTGCCTGGCGGTCGAGCGTCAGGTAGTCGAGCCCCACCCGGTGGAGCACCTCGATCCGCTCGGTCAGCTCGTCGATCAGATGGCCGGCGACCTCGCGCTGGCGAGGGGTCCAGCGGCGCTCGCGCAGCCAGGAGCGGAGACCTTCGAGGCTGAGGGCCGCGAGCTCCGGCAGCGTCCGCCCTTCCAGGTGGACAGCCAGCGCCTCGGGCTGCAGCCGCGTTCCCAGGCACTGCGGGCAGAGGTTGTAGGAGCGGTAGCGGGCGAGCAGCACGCGGACGTGCACCTTGTAGGTGCGCCCTTCGAGGTACCGGAAGAAGTCGTCGAGGCTGGCGGGGTTCCCCTTGCCGCTCCAGATCCATTCGCGGTCGGCCACCGGGAGATCGCCCCACGGCACGTCGAGGGGGATCTTGCGCTTGTGCAGGGCGGGGAGGAGCTCGTCGTACAGCTCCTCGTAGGCCGGGGTGTTCCAGGGGGCGATCGGGCGCTCGGCGAGCGTGCGGCGGGGGTCCGGAACCACCCGCTGGCGGTCGACGCCGATCACCCGTCCAAACCCCTGGCACTCCGCGCAGGCGCCGAGCGGCGAGTTGAAGGAGAACAGAGCCGGCACCGGCCGCCGCGCCGTCTCGCCGCAGACCGGGCAGGAGAGCTCGCGGCTGTAGAGGCGCACCCCGGCCGTTCCCCTTGCCTCCACCTTGCCGCCGGTCATTCGGTACGCTTGCTCCAGGGTGTCGACCACGCGCGGCTCTGTGGCCGCCTTCGCCGTGAAGCGGCCGAGGACGAGCGGCAGGGGATCGCGCTTGACCGGCCATTTCTCGCCCGGCTCCATGCGCACCACCTCCTCCTTCTCCTTGAGGTCGCCGAGGCGGCGCTGGAATCCCTGGCGGATCAGCTCGCCCAGGGCGTCGTCCGCCCCTTTCTTCGGCCGCGGCAGGCGCACCACGAGCGTGAAGGAGTCCCCGGCGGCGCCCGCGGCGAGGTCCGCCGCCGCGTCCTCAGGCGAAAAGCTGCGGACCGGGCCGTGGCCGTTGACGCACCCCACCTCGCCCAGGTGGGTGAAGAGGAGGCGCATCACGTCGAGCGTCTCGGTGATCGTGCCCACCGTCGAGCGGGCGTTGCGCACGGCGTTCTTGGCTTCGAGCGCCACCGCCGGCAGGATGTTGTGGATGGCGTCCACCGGCGGCCGCTCCATCTGGTCGAGGAACTGCCGCGCGTAGGTGGACATCGACTCGACGAACCGCCGCTGCCCCTCGGCGAAGATAGTGTCGAAGGCGAGCGAGGACTTCCCCGCTCCCGAGGGGCCGGTCACCACCGTCACCGCGCGGTGCGGCACCTCGCAGTCGATCCCCTTCAGATTGTGGGTGCGGGCGCGGACGACCTGGATGGCTGGTTGCTTGGGTCTGGACATCGGTTCCCGGGCGCGCCCTGGATCGGGCGGAGCCGATGATGATAACGCAGGGGTGGCACGGGCATTCCCGGAGTTTCCTCGGAGATCACCGGGTAGAATGACCAGGGACCCATATGAGATCGACCATCTCCAGAAATTGGCGGACAGTGATCCCCAAGGAAGTGCGAGAGATGCTCGGAATCGAGCCGAACGGCGTCCTCGAATGGGAAGTGAGAGATGGGCATGCCGTTATCTATCCCCTACCCACGAATTCAATCCGAGATGCTCGTGGAATGTTCAAGGATGACGGACCCTCGGTGGATGACCTCCTGGCTGAGAGAAGACGGGATCGAGAGCGCGAAGGGTAGGGTTGGACCTTTCGTTGCCCCCCGACGGCGCAGGAACAGACAAGGACGAAAAGGACTGCAAGGACAAAAAGGACGAGGAAGATCCGCCCTTCCACAAGACCTGCCTACGCGGGCCCTCCCTCTCCCTCCGGGAGAGGGACCGAGGGTGAGGTTTCGAAGCGCAGGGCTCCCCAGATGCCTACGCCATTTCTGGGCTCAACGCCTCGGCGGCGGCCTGTTCTCCTGGTCCCGCTCATTTCCGCCGCGATCCTTGTCCTTCTCTTTCTCCTTGGAATCATCGTCGTGGCGGCCGAACAGCCGGCGGAAGAAGCTTCGGATGGGGTGCGCTTTCGCGGCACGCTCCTCGGGTCGTAGCGCGGCGGCTCCCTCCTGATCGCCCGGGGCCGGCTCGGCCCCGGCGATCTGGGGCTCGGGCGCGCCGCCATGGCGGTTGCACGCCTCCGTGGGGACCTCGCCCTCGCGGAAGACCTCGGTGAGCACGGCGGGGCAGAGCTCCGTCGCCAGCATGCCGGTGGTGGGATCGATCGCCGCGGTGGTGATGCCGGGGGGCTGGGCGAAGGTGGAGTAGCCGCCCGGCGGCGCGACCTTCGCCATGAAGCGGACCCAGATCGGCAGGGCGGCGCGGGCGCCCGAGAGGCGGGTCTTGCCGTTGTCGTCGTAGCCCACCCAGACGACCGTGGTGCGCTCCGGGGCGTAGCCGGCGAACCAGGCGTCCCGCTGCTTGTTGGTGGTGCCGGTCTTGCCCGCCAGCTCGCCGGGGATGCCGCGGGCGGCACCGGCGGCGGTGCCGCGCTGGAGCACCCCCTGGAGGAGCGAGGTCACCAGATAGTCGGTCTGCGGCGAGATCACCCGCACCGGCTTCGGCAGGGGCGCCCCCTGCACGACCTTGCCGGAGTGATCGAGCACCCCGACCAGCTCGTGGACCGGCGGCCGCGAGCCGCCGCCGGCCAGGGTGGAGTAGACCGTCGCCATCTCCAGTGGCGTCACCGCGGCGGCGCCGAGGGCCATGGCCGGGAAGGGCTCCATCGGCGTGGTGATTCCCATGTCGTGCGCCAGCTTGACGATCTTCGGCATGCCGACTTCGAGCGCGAGCCGGGTGGTCGCCGGGTTGTAGCTCTTCTCCAGGGCGGTGCGCACGCTGACCCAGCCGTGATAGCTGTCGTCGTCGTTCTTCGGGCTCCAGACCTGGCCGCCGGAGGTCGGCACGCTGATCGGCTCGTCCTCCAGGAACGAGGCGGGAGAGGCCTTGCCGGCCTCGAAGGCAGCGGCATAAACGACCGGCTTGAACGAGCTCCCCGGCTGGCGCTGCGCTTGGCCGGCGCGGTCGAACTGGCTGGCGTCGTACCCCCGGCCACCGATGTAGGCGAGGATGCCGCCGGTCGCCGGATCCATCGAGACCAGGGCCGCCTGGAGCGACCGCGTCCGGTGGCCGCCGTCGATCTCCTTCAAGCCGCTCTCGACCGCCTCCTGCGCCGCTTTCTGGCCGGTCCAGTCGAGGGTCGAGAAGAGCACGTAGCCGCCGTCTTCGAGGTCCTCGACGCCGAAGCGCCGCGAGGCCTCCAGGGCCGCCGAGTCGGCGAAGTAGGGGGCACGTCTGCGGACGACCGGTTCGGGCGCCGCGGCGATCGGCTCGGCCAGCGCCGCGTCGACGCGCGCCTGCGGGACGAGGCCGAGGCCGGCGAGGCGCCCCAGCACCCAGTCGCGCCGCGCCTTGGCCTTGTCCGGGTGCGTGATCGGCGAGTAGTTGGCGGGCGAGGGGATGATCCCCGCGAGCGTCGCCGCCTCGGAAAGGTCGAGCTGGTCCGCGTCCTTCCCGAAGTAGGCGCGCGAGGCGGCGCCGACCCCGATGAGCGAGACGCCGTTGCCGCCGCCGAGGTAGATCTCGTTGAGGTAGGCCTCCAGGATCTTCTTCTTGGAGTAGCGCATCTCGAGCAGGACGGCGAGGAGGATCTCCTGGCTCTTGCGGGTCAGCGTCCGCTCCTGCGTGAGGTAGAGGTTCTTGACGAGCTGCTGGGTCAGCGTGCTCCCCCCCTGGCGGACCCCCTTGCCGCGCAGGTCCACCCAGACGGCGCGCAAGGTGCCGGTGAGCGAGACGCCGGCGTGGCCGAAGAAGGTCTCGTCCTCGGCCGCCAGGATGGAGGCGATCAGGTCCGGCGACACCTCGTCGAGCGTGACCGGCCGGCGCTCCAGCAGGTTTTTGCCGTAATACGAGGCGAGGAGGGGCGGATCGAGGATCACCGAGTCGGTCGCTCTGCCGTCGCGGCGGAGGTCGGCGACGTGCGTCCCCTGGTAGCCGATCCGGATCAGCCCGCCGCCATGGCTGCCGTCGGGCAGCAGAAAGCTCCGCAGGTGGATCGCCACCTCCTGGCCGCTCCGCCCCTGTTCCGTCCGGCGATATCGGCCGGCGGGGAGGTCCTTGGACGTCTTGTCCTCGCGGTACCCCTCGTCGGCGAGGCTGGCGATCAGCATCTCCGGCGGGAAGTTCCGTCCTTCGAAGAGCCGCGTCGCCCGGCCATAGAGCCGCGACGGCTGCCGGAACGTGACCTCCTCGAAATGGCCTGACAGGCTCCAGAAGGGGCGGATCACGAACAGCGCCGCGACCAGCAGCACCGCGGCGATCGCGGCGAGAATCCACCGCAGGCGCCACCGGCGCTTCGGAGAGGAAAGCTTGGAGTTGCGGGCTACGGCCATGTCGGATTGGGAGTTTACGCTCGGATCGGCGCCGTGTCCTGCCGGACCCCATCCAGAGAACGTATTGGGGTCGCCGGTGCTTCCCGGACCAGGATTAGGGCCTGGATGCAGATTCCGGGAGAATCCTGGAAATTCCGGGACAACCCTGGAGAAAACGGGACTGTCCTGGAGAAAAGGGGACATGGATAGGAAAAGCGGGACAGGGGTAGGATAAAGGGGACAATCCTGGAGATTTGGGGACAGGCGTGGAGATTTGGGGACAAAGGCGAGATTTTTCACGCCTTCGACGCCCGGGCATCAATGCCCGGGCTACGCCTCAACCAAGAAGCCTCCTGAAGGAGGCTCAATCTCTCCGGCCGCGTTTTGAGCCGGCTTCAGCCGGCTTTTCGTTACCAGCGTAGGCCGGGCATTGATGCCCGGGCGGCGGAGGCGCACCCAGCCGCGGATCAACGCTCCCGGTCCTCGCGCAGGAGCTCGACGCTGTCAGTCTTGAGGTCCTTAGGGAGAGACTCCCGGCGGCGTCGGGCTCTCGCCAGGATTTCTTCCATGGGAGGGCCTGGATGGTTCCGCAGAAGTTCCTCCGCCTCGGCGAAGATCCTGCGCCGCCACTCCTCTTTGGTTTCCTGTTCTTCTCTGTGCAAGAGCGCCATTTCGTTTCCTTGGCCGGCTTACCAGACCGCGCCGGAGAAGTTCTCGCGGATCAACCTGTCGCGGGTCACGAGAGGCGTCCGGTGAAGGAGCGCCGTGGCGACGATCATGCGGTCGAAAGGATCGCGCGTCCAGGAGAGGGACATAGCCAGCGCGACGAGGGAGTCCATCGGATCGCCGGTCATCGTCACCCCGAGATCCGACCCGAGCGATCCGAGGAGTTGATCGGGCTCCACCTTGAGCTTTCCGACCTCCTTCAGGAACTGAAGCTCCAGCCGAACCATGGGAGAGATGAGCAGTGTCGATTGCTCAAGGGCCTTCCGGGAGGCAGGACCAAACAGCTCGGTCCGCCCCTCCCAGAGGAAGACGGCAGCATGAGTGTCCAAGAAGGACGACGTCACTCTTCAGGAGTCCAGTTCCAGGAGGTTTCCACCAGCTCATCGGGCGTGCAGTTCAGTGCCTCCCGGCGGGGAAGATCCTCCAGGCGGAGCCGTTTGCCCCCTGCCGGCACGATCATCAGCGTCCGCGACCCGCGAGTGACCTCCTGGGGAACTCCGGACTCCAGAACGTCGTCCAGGACCCGGTAAATGTCTTTCCGCAATTCCGTCACGGTCATCGTCTTCCCCATGGCGCGTCTCCTTCCGCAGCGTACGCCTAGATTGTAGAGCGTACGTATTGGAGAGCGCAAGCGGCAAATCCCCTCCTCCCGCCCAACCTGCTATCATACCCGGCCCTATGATCGCCGTATCCGACCTTGGCAAATCCTTCGGCCCCCAGACGCTGTTCGAGGGGGTCTCGATCCAGTTCAACCCGGGCAACCGCTATGGCCTCGTGGGGGCCAACGGCTCGGGCAAGTCCACGTTCCTGAAGATCCTCGCCGGCGACGACATCCCCAGCGAGGGGACGATCGCGATGCCCAAGCGGCTCAAGCTGGGCGTCCTCAAGCAGGACCACTTCCAGTACGAGCACATGCCGATCCTCGAGGTCGCCATGATGGGCAACCACGACGTCTGGGAGGCGATGGTCGAGAAGGAGCTCCTGCTCGCCAACGCCGACCAGGAGTTCGACGCCGACCGCTACTCGGAGCTGGAGGACCTGATCCTCCGCAACGACGGCTACACCCTGGAGGCCCGCGCCGGCGAGGTGCTCGAAGGGCTCGGCATCCAGACCGAGATCCACCGCCAGCCGCTCTCCACCCTCTCCGGCGGCTTCAAGCTGCGCGTGCTCCTCGCCCAGGTGCTCGCCTCCGACCCCGGCGTGCTGCTCCTCGACGAGCCCACGAACCACCTCGACATCCTCTCCATCCGCTGGCTGGAGAAGTTCCTGGTCGACGCCTACAAAGGCACGGCCATCGTCATCTCCCACGACCACCGCTTCCTCGACAACATCTGTACCCACATCGTCGACGTCGACTACGAGACGATGATCCTCTACCCCGGCAACTACAACGCCTTCCTGTCTGCCAAGACGGGGAACCGGGACCGCAAGGAGGCGGAGATCGAGAAGCGCGAGGCCGAGATCGCGCGCCACAAGGAGTTCGTCGACCGCTTCAAGGCCAAGGCCACCAAGGCCCGGCAGGCGCAGAGCAAGATGAAGATGATGGAGAAGATCGTCATCGAGCGGCTGCCCCAGACCTCGCGGCGCTACCCGACCTTCAAGTTCCAGCAGGTCCGCCCGAGCGGCCGCATCGCGCTGGAGCTGGAGGGGATCACCAAGGCCTACGGCGACAAGCCGGTGCTCAAGGACGTCTCGCTGACCGTCGATCGGGGCGACCGCATCGCCATCATCGGCCCCAACGGCATCGGCAAGTCGACCCTGCTCAAGATCGCGGTGGGCGAGACCGAGGCCGACGCCGGCAAGATCGAGTGGGGGTACGAGACCTACCAGGGGTACTTCTCGCAGGACCACCACGAGCTGCCGAAGGGGAGCAGGCAGAGCGTCGAGGCCTGGCTCTGGGAGGCGGTGCCGGTCGAGCCGATCGGCTTCGTCCGCGGCAACCTTGGCATGGTGCTCTTCTCGGGCGACGACGTGAAGAAGCCGATCGGCAACCTCTCGGGGGGCGAGGCGGCGCGGCTGGTCTTCTGCAAGCTCTCGGTGACCAAGCCGAACGTCCTGATCCTCGACGAGCCGACCAACCACCTCGACCTGGAGGCGATCGAGGCCCTGGTCGAGGGGCTGAAGTCCTACGACGGCACGCTGATCTTCGTCTCCCACGACCGCTGGTTCGTCTCCCAGCTCGCCGACCGCATCTTCGAGATCTCGCCGCGCGGCATCAACGACTTCCGCGGCACCTACGAGGAGTACCTGGAGCGCCTGGGCGACGACCACCTCGACGCCGAGGCCGTCTTGCGGATGAAGCGCGAGCAGAAGAAAAAGGCCGCGGCGGCGGTGCCGGCAGCCGACCTCGACCCCGCCGAGGCGCGCCGGCGCCAGAACCGCCAGAAGGACTTGGCGCGGAAGCTCGACCTCGTCACCTCGCAGGTCGAGAACGCGGAATCCCGCGTCAACGCCATCAACGAGATGTTCTGCGACCCCACCTTCTTCGACCGCAACCCCCGCGAGCAGGTCAAGAAGCTCGAGAACGAGCAGAAGACGCTGTCGGCCAAGATCGAGACGCTGATGGCGGAGTGGGAGGGGATCGAGACCGAGATGGGGGAGGTGGGCTAGGGGAAGGCAAAAAGGGACGAAAGGAACTTCAGGGACGCCAGGGACAACAAGGGATTCCGGCTGGTCTTTTGTGTCCCTGCTGTCCCTGAAGTCCCTTTCGTCCCTTGTTCTCTTTTTCTACCGCAGCGCCGCCCGCGTCGTGCCGGCGTTCGGGGTGCGCGGCGGCAGCAGGCGGATGTATCCCACGGTGGCCAGCTTCCAGAACAGCATCAGGGCGTCGAGCTGCGGCATTGGCGTGATCTTGAGGATTGACTGGATGTCGTAGGTGCCGTTGATGCGGGTCAGCATGAACCCCTCCTGCGGCGAGAGGTTCGACGAGGTGAGCTGTTCCATGGTGGCCGTCACCTGCGGGATCGACGACAGGGTGACGCCCGAGCGCTCGATGTGCTCGCGGATCTTCTTCTCGGCCTCGACCAGGATCTCCTGGGCGTCCTGGTTGTCCGGCTCCAGGGCGCGGGCGGCGCGCAGGTGGCGCAGCGAGGCGTCGAAGTCCCCCTGCCCCAGGAAGGCGCGCCCCCCCGCCACCAGCAGGTCGGCGCTGACCGGTCCGGCGACCGCGACGGTGCCGGCGCCCGTCGCGGCGGGACGCGCGGCGGCACCGCGGAGCTTGACCAGCTTGAGGCGGCCGAGCTGCAACTGGTCGAAGATCAGCTTGCAGGTCTGGTACTCGGTCGAATGGGTCTGCTGGCGGATCTCCTCGATGGTGCGCTCGTCGTTGATCAGGCTGACGATCCGCTGATCGCCGGCGCCGAGGCCGGGCACGGTCGACAGGTCGCCGATCGCCACCGGGATGATCTGCTCGTTGGGGATCACCTGGCGGATGCGCCGCCATTCGTCCACCCGCTGGACCCCCTCCATCACGATGCCGGTGACGTCCATCCGCATCGGCACCATGGCGCTCTCGGGGAGGACGTCGTCGAGGAAGCGGAAGTCCCCCTCGGCCCAGGAGAAGATGTCGTAGATGCTCTCCTCGGCCTTGAGGCGGAGCATGCGGGCGAGGTCGCGCTCGGCGATGGCGCCGTTGTTGACCAGGATCATCCCCAGCAGCATGCGGCTCTTCTCCTGCAGCTCGATGGCGCGGTTGAGCTGCCCCTCGTTGATCAGCCCGTGGCTCATCAGGAAGTGGCCGAGGTACTCCTCGGGCTTGTTCGAGGCGGAGGAGAGGATCAGCCCCTCCTTGAAGAAGATCTTCTTTTCGGTCCGGCCATGGACGATCTCCAGCGTCCCGCTCTTCTTGCTCTGCGAGAGCCACTGGAGCAGCTCTTCGAGCTGCATCGTTCTGAGGTTGCCGACGATGCCCATGATGACTGGGCCGATTATACTTCTATGTAAATACTGGGGGCTCTGCAAGTACTGAGAGATGTTCCGGACGGCCAGCGCGCTCCGCATGGGAGTACCTCATCTTCGGGCCGGAGTCGTCCCCCTCTGCCCCTGGTAGTGGCTGGAGGAGCCGGGCTCGCCGTAGGCGACCTCCGGCTCGGACTCCATGGCGATGAAGATGAGCTGTGCAATTCGCCTGCCTGCCTCCAGTACGAACGGGTGGGGCCCCAGGTTCTGGAGCTCCAGGGTGATCTCCCCCTCGAATCCGGGATCGCACCAGCCGGCCAGGGAGTGGTTGATCCAGAGCCGGCCGAGGGTGGATTTGAGCTTGAGGTCGCAGGCGACGATGCGCGGGATGCGCACGTACTCCATGGTGGAAGCGAGCACGACCTCGCCGGGGAAGAGCTTGATATGGGGAGCGCGGAACTCCTCCGGCTCCCGGGTCGGGCAGATCCAGTGGTCGGAGACCCGGACATCGTAGCTGGCGGCATTGACCTGGCTCTCCTCGAAAGGGGTGACCCCCCCGTTCCGCCCCCATTCGCGGATCCAGCGGTCGGATTTGATCATCCCGGATCTCGTTTCTACAGGAAGCGCACCGGCGTCGTCACCTGCTCGCGGTGGATGGTGTCGACGAACCGGATGATCTTGCGCGACAGCGACATGAACAGGGACGAGGTGCGCGAGCCGCCGCCGAACAGGCGGACGCCGCGGAGCAGCTCGCCGTCGGTGACCCCGGTGCAACTGAACAGGATCTGATCGCCGGGGGCCAGGTCCTCGGTCTGGTAGATCTTGGTCAGGTCGTGGAAGCCGAGGGCGCGCAGGCGCTCCTCCTGCTCCTCCTTCTTCTCGTTTTCGGCGTCGTGCGGCTTCAGCCGCGCCTGGATCTCGCCGCCCAGGCAGCGCATGGCGGCGGCGGTGATCACCCCCTCGGGAGCGCCGCCGATTCCCATCACCGCGTGGACGCCGGTGCCGCGCACCGCCGCCGAGATGCCGGCCGACAAGTCGCCGTCCGGGATCAGGCGGATGCGCGCGCCAGCCTCACGGATGTCGGCGACCAGTCGATCGTGGCGGGGGCGGTCGAGCACCACGATGGTCAGGTCGCTCACCTGCCGCTTGAAGGCGTTGGCGATGTTGCGCAGGTTTTCGGCCACCGGGGCGTCGATGTGGGTGACGCCGCGGGCGGTGGGGCCGACGACGAGCTTCTCCATGTAGACATCCGGGGCGTAGAGGAGGCCGCCGCGCTCGGAGGCGGCGAGCACGGTGATCGCGTCGGGGGAGCCGGTGGCGCAGAGGTTGGTCCCCTCCAGGGGATCGACGGCGATGTCCACCTGCACGGCGCCGGGCTTGCCCCGCTGGGCCCCCAGCTCCTCGCCGACGAAGAGCATCGGCGCCTTGTCGCGCTCCCCCTCGCCGATGACGATCCGGCCGTCCATCTGGATGCCGTCCATCTCGCGCCGCATCGCCTCGACCGCCACCTGGTCGGAGTACTTGCGCTGGCCGAAGCCCATGGTCTTGGCGGAGGCGATGGCCGCCTCCTCGGTGACGCGGATGAAGTCCTGCTCGAGCAGGTGATCCATGACGGCCGCCATCAGCGCGAGCTCCCGGCGGCGACCGCCTGATCGACCGGTTTGGGCTTCGGCGCCGAGCGCTCCGGCGCGTTGAACGCCGGGATGCCGGTGATCGCCTCGCCGATGATCAGGCCGTGGATGTCGTGCGTCCCCTCGTAGGTGTAGACCGACTCGATGTTGAGCATGTGGCGGATGACGGGATAGTCGTCCACGATGCCGTTGGCGCCCAGGATCTCGCGGGCGAGCTTGGCGCACTCGCGGGCGAGCCAGATGTTGTTGCGCTTGCCCATCGAGATCTGGAACGGCTTGAGCTTCCCCGAGTCCTTGAGCCTGCCGAGCTGGTAGGCGAGGAGCTGGGCCTTGCTGATCTCGGTCGCCATCCAGGCCAGCTTCTCCTGCACGAGCTGGTGGCAGGCGATCGGCTGGCCGTTGAACTGCACGCGCTCCTTGGCGTAGGTGAGCGCCGTGTAATAGGTCTCCATCGCCGAGCCGACGCCCCCCCAGGCGATGCCGTAGCGCGCCTGGTTGAGGCACATCAGCGGGCTCTTGAGGCCGGTGCTGCCGGGGAGGATGGCGTCGGCCGGAAGCCGGCAGTCGTGGAAGCCGAGCTCGGAGGTGGTCGAGGCGCGCAGCGAGAACTTGCCATGCTGGTCCGAGGAGGTGAAGCCGGGCGTCCCCTTCTCGACCAGGAAGCCGCGCACGCCGTCCTCGGTCTTCGCCCAGACCACCGCGACGTCGGCGAGGGTGCCGTTGGTGATCCACTGCTTGGAGCCGTTGAGCACCCACTCGTCGCCGATCTTCCTGGCGGTGGTCCGCATGCCGCCGGGGTTGGAGCCGAAATCGGGCTCGGTCAGGCCGAAGCAGCCGATCGCCTCGCCGGAGGCCAGAGGGGGAATCCAGCGGTCCTTCTGCGCCTGCGAGCCGAAGGTGTGGATGGGGTACATGACGAGCGAGCTCTGGACGGAGACGAAGCTGCGCAGCCCTGAATCTCCCCGCTCCAGCTCCTGCATGATCAGCCCGTAGGCGACCCCCTGGAGGCCGGGCAGCCCGTAGTCGGAGAGGCTGGCGCCGAACAGGTTGAGGGCGCCCATCTCGGGCACCAGCTCGAGGGGAGTGCGGGCGTCGCGGTGGCACTCCTCGATGATCGGCTTGACCTTGTCGTCCACGAACGCGCGCACCGTGTCGCGCACCAACCGCTCCTCTTCGGTGAGGAGCGCGTCCAGCTCCAGCAGATCGACGCCTGGAAAACGGCTCAAGGGGATCTCCTCCTTCGGTACGAGCTTAAAGAGCGCATCAGCACGCGCTCGGAGCTTACGGGCGGAATGTTGAGAAATCGTCGCGGCCGGGCCGCGCGTGAAATGATATCACCTCTTGATGAGCCGCCTATCCAGCTCCCAGCCCGCCTGGCTGACCGCCCTCGCCACCATCACGGGGAACCTGTACCTGGTCGGCGGCACCGCCCTCTTCGCGATCCTGACCCTCCTGGTCGCCTGGGTGCCGCGGAGGAGCTGGCCGTTCGCTGTCATCCGGATCTGGGCGAACGGCGTCCTGGCCGCGAGCGGAGTGCGGGTCGAGGTCCACGTCGCGCCGGAGCTGGAGCCGGGGAAGAGCTACGTCTTCCTCGCCAACCATCAGAGCCTGTTCGACATTCCGGTGGTGATCGCCACCTCTCCCGGCCAACTCCGGATGGTCGCCAAGCAGAGTCTGTTCAAGATCCCCCTCTTCGGCTGGGCGCTGCGGGCGGCCGGCTTCATCTCCGTCGACCGCGACGACCGCAGCACCGCCACCCGGACCTTTTCCTCGGCGTTCGCCCAACTGCGCCAGGGGACCTCGATGCTGCTCTTCCCCGAGGGCACTCGGTCGCTCGACGACACGCTCCTCCCCTTCCAGCGCGGCGGCTTCCTGCTCGCCTTGAAGAGCGGCCTGCCGATCGTGCCGGTCGGCATCCGGGGCTCCCGCGCCGTGCAGAACCAGAAGAGCTTCGTGATCCATCCCAAGACCGTCGTCATCACCTATGGGGCGCCGATCGACGCCGCGGACTTCGGCCTGCGGCGCAAGCGGGAGCTCGCCGCCGAGGTGCGGCGCCGGATCGCCGGTCCCGCCGGGCTGCGGGAGGGGGAGGAGAGCGAGGTGTAGGAAATGGTAGGCTCTGGCCCATGTCAAACGATCTCGAAACCGCGGTGTGGGACGCCCTGAAGACGGTGAAGTTCCCAGGCATGAGCCGGGACATCGTCTCTTTCGGCTTCGTGCACCAGGTCCAGGCGAGCGCGGGCTCGGTGGTTGTGGACCTTCAGATGTCCACCCACAACCCGGCGGCGGGCGAGAAGGTGCGCGACGAGGTCGAGCGGATCGTCCGCGCCCTCCCCGGCGTGGCCGAGGCGCGGGTCAACATGAACGTGACCAAGCCCCCGGCCCGCGAGGAGGCGGCGCAGAAGGCGATCGCCCAGAACCCCGACCTGATCCCCGAGGTGCGCCACGTGGTGGCGGTCGCCAGCGGCAAGGGGGGGGTGGGCAAGTCCACCGTGGCGGCCAATCTGGCGGTGGCGCTGGCGCAGCTCGGCTACCGCGTCGGCCTGCTCGACGCCGACATCTACGGCCCCTCGGTGCCGACGATGTTCGGCATCACCCAGAAGCCGCGGGTGATCGGCAACCGCATCTACCCGTTCGAGAAGTACGGCATCATCCTGATGTCGCTCGGCTTCATCCTGGAGACCGACACGCCGGTGATCTGGCGCGGCCCGATGGTGATGCGGGCGATCGAGCAGATGCTGGGCGACGTCGAGTGGGGACCGCTCGATTACCTGATCCTCGACCTGCCGCCGGGCACCGGCGACGCGCAGCTGACGGTGACCCAGCGTATCCAGCTCGCCGGCGCGGTGATCGTCACCACGCCGCAGGACGTGGCGCTGATCGACGCCCGCAAGGGTCTCGCCATGTTCCGCAAGGTCAACGTGCCGGTGATCGGCATCGTCGAGAACATGTCCTCCTTCGTCTGCCCGCACTGCGGCGAGACCACTGACATCTTCCGCAAGGACGGCGGCCGCAAGACCGCCGAGCTGCTGGGCACCGCCTTCCTCGGCGCCATCCCGCTCGACCCCCAGATCGTGCTCGGCGGCGACGCCGGCGTGCCGATCGTGGTCGCCGAGCCCAAGGGCCCCCACGGCGACGCCTTCCGCGCCCTCGCCCAGGCGGTGGTCGTGGAGGTCGCGCGGCAGGACGAGATGAAGCCGAAGCTGACGATCGTCTAGGAAGGAAACCAGGGACCGCAGGGACTTCAGGGACACGAGAGATGGCAGCAAGCCCTGTATTTTTTGGTCCCTGCAGTCCCTGATGTCCCTTACGTCCCTGGTTCGCCTGATGCCCACCGCCGCCGCCTCCGTGCCCGTCGCCATCGTCGCCGACGCCCACCTGAGCGGGCCCGGCGGAGCGGCCGGACCGCTCGTCGAGCAGCTCGCGGCCCTTCCCGCCCAGGGGTGTCGACGGCTGGTGCTGATGGGCGATCTGTTCCAGGCCTGGGTGGGGTTCGAGAGCTTCGAGACCGCCGACACCCGCGCCCTGGTCGCCGTCCTGCGCGACCTCCGGCGGCAGGGGGTCGAGGTCGACTATGTCGAGGGGAACCGCGACTTCTTCCTCGCCGGCAGCCCCTACGCCGACGCCTTCGACCGCGTCGCCCTGGAGACCGCGTTCGAGGTCGAGGGGGTCCGCTATCTGGCGGTCCACGGCGACGGGCTCAACGATCGCGACCGCAAGTACCGCTTCTGGCGCTGGCTGTCGAAGAGCCCGGCGGTCCGCCTCGCGGTGCGCCACACCCCCCGCCGGCTCGCCCACCGTCTGGTCCATTCGACCGAGGAGCGCCTGTCGCGCACCAACTTCAAGCACCGCGCGGAGCTTCCCGAGGCCGCCATCCGCGCCTACGCGGAGCGCCGCCTCGCCGAGGGCTACGATGTGCTGCTGCTCGGCCATTTCCACGAGCCCCGGACCTGGCGGGTGCCGGGCGGCGAGGTGCGGCTGCTGGACGCCTGGTTCCGGAGCCGGGCGGTGGAGTGGCTGCGCTAAGATCCCCTTCCCATGTCTTTTCGCGTCACCATGCTCGGCAGCGGGACCTCGACGGGGATCCCGGTGATCGGCTGCCCCTGCCGGGTCTGCACCTCCGACAATCCGAAGAACAAGCGCTGGCGGCCGGGGCTGAAGCTGGAGATGGAGGCGGGGATCGTGCTCGTCGACACTCCCACCGACCTGCGGGCGCAGGCGCTCCGCTTCGGCCTGCCGCGGGTGGACGCCATCGTCTTCACCCACTCCCACGCCGATCACATCTTCGGGCTCGACGACGTACGGATCTTCAACTTCCGCCAGCAGGCGGCGATCCCCTGCTACGGCTCGGCCGAGACCTTGCGCGCCATCCGCCGGGCCTTCGCCTATGTCTTCGAGCCAGGGCAGGAGGGGGGCGGCAAGCCGCAGCTCGAGCTGATCGAGGTGCGCGATCCCTTCGAAGTGCTCGGGCACCGCTTCGTCCCCGTCCCGGTGGGGCACGGCGAGATGGAGGTCTTTGGCTACCGGATCGGCCGCTTCGCCTACGTGACCGACTGCAACCGGATCCCCGAGGCGGGCTTCCGGCAACTCGCGGGGGTCGAGGTGCTCGTCCTCGATGCGCTGCGCCACCGCCCCCACTCGACTCACTTTTCCGTCGCCGAGGCACTGGAGGTTGCGGCGCGGATCGCACCGCGCCGCACGATCCTCACCCACATGGCCCACGAGGTGGATCACGACGATCCTCTGCCTCCGGGAGCGGAGTTTGGCTATGACGGACTCAGTTTCGAGATCGACGACGCAGCTTGAGCCGTTCGCCGTGCCCAGCGGCCGGCGGACCCGGGGGCGCCTGCGGGTGCCGTCGTCGAAGAGCCTCACCCACCGCTACCTGAACCTGGCGCTCCTCTCCGGCGCGCCGATGGTGATCGAGCGGCCGCTGGTCGCCGAGGACACCGGCCTGTTCCTCGCCGCCCTCGGCCGCTGCGGCTTCCGCGTCGAGGAGGGGGAGGACGAGGTCCGGCTGACGCCGGTGGAGCGGCCGGAGGGGGAGGTGGAGGTGTTCTGCGGCAACGCCGGCACCATGCTCCGCTTCCTGGTCGCCACCCTCACCGTGGTCCCCGGCCGCTGGCGGCTCGATGGCATCCCGCGCCTGCGCGAGCGGCCGGTGGGGCCTCTGGTCGAGGCGCTGCGGCGGCTGGGAGCGAAGATCGAATACGCCGCCGCCGAGGGGTACGTGCCGCTGCGGATCGAGGGGGGCACCCTGCGCGGCGGCACCACCACCCTCGACGCCGGCGAGTCGAGCCAGTACCTGTCGGCCCTGCTGATGGCGGCGCTGCGCGCTCCGGGCGAGGTGGTGGTCGAGGTCCCCTCGCTCACCTCGCGCCCCTACGTGGACGTGACCATCGCCGCCGCCTCGGCCTTCGACGGCCACATCGAGCGCGCCGGCCCGCGGGCCTACCGGGTGGTGCCCTCGGCGCTGCGCGGCGGGCGCGCCCGCGTCGAGGGGGACTTCTCGGCGGCGTGCTACCCGGCCGCCGCGGCGGCGCTGACCGGCGGCGAGATCATCCTCGACGGCCTGTCGCCCGACTCCCGGCAGGGGGACCGCGGCTTCATCGACCTGCTCGCCGGGATGGGCGCCGAGGTCTCCTGGAAGGGCGAGGACCTTCGCGTCCGCGGCACCGGCGAGCTGCGCGGGGTCAAGGCCGACCTCTCCGGCATGCCCGACCAGGTGCCCACCCTGGCGGCCCTCGCCCCCTTCGCGCAGGGCGAGACGCTGATCCACAACGTCGCCCACCTGCGGATCAAGGAGAGCGACCGCCTGGAGGCGATGGCGACCGAGCTCAAGAAGCTCGGCGCCGACGCCCGCGAGGGGCGCGACAGCCTCTGGCTCCCCGGCCTCTGGGCCGGCACCGCGCCGCCGTCCGATCCCGTCCACATCGATCCCCACGGCGATCACCGGATCGCCATGAGCTGCGCCCTGGTCGGCCTGCGCCGCCCGGGGGTGGTGATCGACCACCCCGAGGTGGTGGCGAAGTCGTATCCGGGGTTCTGGCGCGATTTTCTGAAGATAGCCTGAAGGTCAGTTCGCGGCAGAACAGGGACTCACACGGACGGGCAAGGACTGCACGGACGACAAAACAGGCCTCGAATCCTGGTTGTCTGTGTCTGTCCTTTGCGTCCGTGTTCGTCCTTCGCGCGTTCGGGCGCGCTTTTCCACTACAATCCCGGCTCATGTCCTCTTCCTCGGACATCCGCCGGGCGGCGGGTGTCGTGCATCCGTGCCTCGCGGCGCCGGCGCGGTCGATCGCGCTGGCCGAGGCGCGCCTCACCGACCGCCGCCGGGTGGCGGCGCTGTTGGAGGCGGCGGGGCTGCTGTCGCTGCTCGATCGCGCCGGCTGGCATCTCGCCGTGGAGTGGGAGGCGGCGCGGATCTCGCCTGCCGGCGAGCTGGTGGTGGGCGCCGCCGGCGCCGGTCCCGGGCGGTCGTCGCGGCCGGCGCAGGAGGTCCTGCTCGACCTCCTCCGGCGGCTGTTCGGCGACGAGGCGGCCGCGGGCCCGGGGGAGGCGCGCCGCGCCGTCCGCGCCCTGGCCGACATCTGGCGGCAGTCCCCCGCGCCCCTGCCGGCGGACGAGGCGGTGGCGGCGATCCTGGAGGCGGCTCCGTTCCTCTGGGAGTGGCCGGACCTGGCGCCGGCGCGGCGGGCGCTCGCCGGGGAGATCGTCCGCGCTGATGGCGGCGTCCGCCTCTGGATCGCCGGCCCGCGCTCCTTCCGCGCCCGGCTGGCCGCCCAGGCCCCGACGGCAAGGGAAGCGCGGGAGATCCTCGCGGGACCGGCGGCGCGGGCGCTCTGGGAGCGCCAGGAGGAGGGCGCTCCCAGAGAGCTAGCGGCGGCGGGGCGCTGGCGCGCGGCAGTCGCCGCCTGGGACCGCAGGCCGCCGGTGGACGAGGGGGAGCGGCTGGCGCGGGCGGCGGCGCTGGCGGCGCTCGGGCGAGGCGAAGCGGCGCTGGAGGCGCTCGCCGGACTGGCCTTCCCCGCGGCCCGCGCGCTGGCGGCCCGCTGCCAGCTCGAGCTCGGCCGGCTGGGTGCGGCGCGCGCCACCCTGAAGGCTTTCGAGGAGGCGCCGCTGGCGCCGGCCGAGGTGGCCGAGCTGGCGGAGATCGCCGCCCGGGTCTACGCCAGCCACGGCAAGCCGGGGCGCGCCGGCTACTGGATCCGGCGGGCGCTCGACGACACCGCCGGTTCGCCCCGGGCGGCCCTGCTCGCCCGGCTGGCCGCGGCGGGCGCCGCCTGGGACCGGGGGGACGAGGCCGCCCTGGAGCGCTTCCTGGCCGCCTCGGACGGGGCTCTGGAGGAGCTGGACCTCGCCTGGCGCTGGCACCAGCTCCGCGCCCTGCAGGCGGGGGGCGCGGGCGATCTCGACGGCGCCGCGGCGGCGGCCGCCCGCGCCATCCAGGCCGGCCGCCGCCGGCTGACCCGGCGGCAGGCGGCGGGGCTCTGGAACGACCTCGGTTTCGCCCGCGCCCGCCGCGGCGACCTCCCCGGAGCCGAGCGCGCGTTCCTCCACGCCGCCCGCCTGGAGGCCGGCTGCGACGGTCCCCGCAGGTCGACGCTGGCGCTCTACAACGTCGCCGAGATCCGCCTGCGCCTGGGCCGCACCGCCGGCGTGCGCGAGATCGCCGCCCGCTCGGAGAGCGAGAACCGGCGCTCCGGCAACCTCCGCGGCCTCGCCCAGGACGCCGAGCTCTGGGCCCGCTACGAGCTGGCCCTGGGGCGTCCGGCGGCGGCTCTCGCCGTCTGCCGCGGCGCCCTCGACGACCTCGAGCGTCAGGGACTGGCCTGGCGTATCCCTGAGCTCCGGCTGCTCGCGGCCCGCGCCCTCGGCTGGCTCCAGCGGCCGGCGGAGGCCGCCGCGGAGCTGGCTACCGTTCCGGCGGCGGCGCTCGGCGAGCTGGAGCCCGAGGAGCGCCCCGCCCTGCGCGCCCTGGCGGGCGATCCCGAGGGTGCCCGCCGCGAGGCCGCCGGCTCTCCCCTGGCCCCTCTCTGGGAGGCGGCCCTCGGCGGTGTCCCTCCCCCCGCCCGCGACTGGGAAGCGCTGGCGGCGTTCGGCCCCTACCGCGCCGCGCGGCTGATCCTCGATCTCGACTTTCTCCTCCCCGCGTCGGCGCCGGCCGCGTGGCGGCGGCAGGCGATCGATACCTTCCGCGATCTCGGGGCGATAGCACCCGCCGAACGTCTGGAGGCTCACGACTGCGGACCGTGGGCGGTGGTGGCGCTGATGCTGCGGGGTTTTTCAGGCGCCGAAATGCCGGCGCTGGAGGAAGCGCAACCTCCGTCTTCACTCGCTTTTTCGCGCCAGGAGGACGGCGAGGAGCTGGTCGGCGAGAGCCCGGTCCTGCGCGCCGCGCTCGACCGCCTGGACCGTCTCGCTCCCGGTAGATTGCCGGTGATGATCCTCGGCGAGAGCGGCACCGGCAAGGAACTGGCCGCGCGCCGGCTGCACCGCCGGAGCCCGCGCTCGGCGCGGCCGTTCGTCGCCGTCAACTGCGCCGCGCTCTCCGAGACGCTCCTGCTTTCCGATCTCTTCGGTCACGTGCGCGGCGCCTTCACCGGCGCCGATCGCGATCGCAAGGGAGTGTTCGAAAGCGCTCACGGCGGCACCGTCTTCCTCGACGAGATCGGCGATCTTCCACTTTCCGCGCAGGGGCTGCTCCTGCGCGTGCTGCAGGAGGGAGAGATCCGGCGGCTGGGAGAGAGCGAGACGCGGCGCGTGGATGTCCGCGTGCTGGCGGCCACGCATCGCGATCTCGCCGGCATGGTGGAGGAGGGGGGCTTCCGCCGCGATCTCTATTTCCGTCTGCGCGTCG
The DNA here is from genome assembly GCA_963718645.1 of uncultured Acidobacteriota bacterium. Classification (GTDB taxonomy): domain Bacteria; phylum Acidobacteriota; class Thermoanaerobaculia; order Multivoradales; family UBA5704; genus DATARR01. Next base: position 4,432,004 of record OY970373.1, on the reverse strand, counting down.
GCTGCGTCGAAATGCCGCCGCTGCGCGACCGCGGCGATGATCTGTTGCGAATCGCCGGGCGCATCCTCGATCGCCTGCGGCCGCCGGCGCGCTTGTCCCGCGAGGCGCCGGCGCGGCTGCTCGCGCACCGCTGGCCGGGCAATATCCGTGAGCTCGAGAACGTGCTGTCGGTGGCCGCGGCGCTCGCCGGCGGCGGCCCGATCGCGCCCGAGCACCTCGAGATCCCCGCCGCCGACGCGCCCGCGGGTTCCTATCATCAACAGATCGATGCGCTGCGCCGGCGGCTGGTCGCCGAGGCACTGGCGCAGTGCGACGGCAATCACGCGCGGGTCGCCGCCCGGCTCGGCGTCTCGCGGCAGTCGGTTTCCTATCTGATCCGCCAGCTCGGGCTCCCGGCGAAAGGAAAAAGGCGCGGGAATTAGCCCGAGCTTTCGCTGAAACGATCCCGATATTTGCCCTTCATTCCATCGAATTCCTCTTTTCTACAGAATTTTTCCCCGAAACTATTGACACGAACGCTTTACTTTTTGATAATGAGTGCGGTTTTTTGACCCGCGTCTTATTCAGTCCTTTTTTCGATAGTCCAAACGAGGAGGCAAGAACAACATGGCCGAAGCCGAATCCGAGAAGCTCTATACCCTCTCCGACATCTCCCAGAAGACGGGCATTTCCATGCCGACCCTCCAGCGATACAAGAAGATGTACCAGGACCGGATCCCCTCGGCGGGCCAGGGGCGCAAGCAGCGCTACCCCGAGAGCGCGCTGCCGGTTTTCGATGTGATCAAGACTGAGAACGCCGGCAAGCGGGGCCGTCCGCGCAAGGATCCGTCGGCGCCGCGCCCGGAGCGTCCGGCGGCCAGCAAGCGCCGTCCGGGCCGTCCCGCCCGGGCCGCCCAGCCGGCTGCGGCCGCGGCCAAATCGACAGCGGCGCCCGCCGCCAAGCGTCGGGGCCGTCCGCCGGGCCGTCCCAAGAAGGCTGTCGCCGCCGCGCCGCGCGGCGCCGCCGCCAAGCGCTCCCCGGGCCGTCCCAAGAAGGCCGCCGCGGCCGCCGCGCCGTCGGGCCGCCGTCCCGGCCGTCCGCAGAAGACGAGCGGTCTGTTGACGCTCACTCAGATCAGCGAGACGACCGGTATTTCCTATCCCACGCTGGTCCGCTACGTCCGTATGCACGCCGACAAGCTGCCGAGCGAGGGGAAGGGGCGCGCGCGCCGTTTCTATCCGCAGGCGGTGGACGTGTTCCGTCAGCTCCGTTCCGAGAGCGGCCGCGGTGGCCGCAAGAAGGGGAGCGGCGCCGCCAAGAAGCCGGCGACGACGACCCGGGGCCGCATTTCGGCGGCTTCGGACGAGTTGAGCGGTATGGTGTCGCAGCGCCTCAAGCAGCTCGAGAAGACGCAGCAGAGCCTGGAGAAGAAGTTCAAGGGCTTTGTCGACAGCCTGCAGAAGCTCTTCCGCTGATCGATCCGCCTGGCGCGGCTCGATTCCGTTCGGCAGAACCCCGGCGCTCCGCCGGGGTTTTTGTTTTACAAACTTTACAGAACGCTTGTGCTACCGCTCAGGTGATCCCATCCGAGCGCCGGGAGATCCGAGCGTTCTCCTCCGCGCAGCAGCACCACGCCGCTCCCCTTCATGATCCTTCCGATGCGCCGGGCCCGCGCCTCGGGCGGTGGCGCGGCCTGCTCGGGGAGCGTGAACAACAGAACATAATCCTCGCCGCCGCCGAGCGCGAGCGCGAGCGGATCGGCGCCGATCGCTGCGCAGAGGCGGGTGAAACGATCGGCGAACGGCAAGGCCTCGGCGTCGACCTCCGCGGCGACGCCGCTCGCGCGGCAGAGCCGGTGGAGATCGCGCGCCACACCATCGGATATATCCATCGCCGCGCCTTCGGGCTGGCTCCCGAGCCAGCGGCCGAGCGCTAGCTGTGGGCGCGGCTCGAGATGCCGGCGCACCGCGCGCCGCGCCGCCGCGCACAACGAAGGAGAGCCTGCGTCCGGGCTATCGCGTTCGATCAGCAATCGGCCGGCGGCGGATTCGCCGACCGTGCCGCCCAGCCAGAGCGCGTGTCCCGGCCGTGCGCCGCTCCGTTCGAGCCATCGCGCGCCTTCGGCTTTCGTTCCCATCAGCGTGAGGCTGGTGCTGAGCGCGGCGCTCCGTGAAAGATCGCCGCCGGCGAGGGTCAGCGCGTGGCGGCGGCAGGCGGCGAGCAGCGCGGTGAAGAACCGCCGGTGATCGAATCCCGCGGGCGCGGCGAGCGCCAGGAAGGCGTAGGCGGGCGAGGCCCCCATCGCCGCGAGATCGGAGAGGTTCACCGCCAGCAGGCGCCGCGCCACTCGCGTGGGATCGAGATCGGGTGGGAAATGAACTCCGGATATCTGGTGATCCACGGTGACCGCGTACGCTGCGGCCGGCAGCACCGCCGCGTCGTCGCCGATCAGCGCGCCGCCCGGCTGCCGGCGCAGGCGGCGACGGAGCCAATCGATCAGGCGGTCCTCGCCGCCTTCGTCAACGGGGGGAGGGCTCACACCGTGGCGGGCAGCGGCAGCTCGCTGGCGATCGCCACCGGCTCGCCGGTGGGTGTGACCTCGGGCTGCCGCTGATCGGGATCGAGCAGCGCGAGCTTGAGCACTTCGTCCATGTGATCGACGAAATGGAAGCTGAGGCCATCGGTGATCGTCGGCGGGATGTCGGCGAGGTCGCGGCGGTTGAGCTTGGGAACGATCACCTGCTGAATGCCGGCGAGCTTGGCGGCGAGCACCTTCTCTTTCAATCCGCCGATCGGCAGCACGTCACCGCGCAGGGTGATCTCGCCGGTCATCGCCAGGCGGCGATTGATCGGCTTGCCGGTGAGCACGGAGAGGATCGCCGTGCCGATGGTGATGCCGGCCGACGGGCCGTCCTTGGGGATCGAGCCCGCGGGCACGTGGACGTGGAGATCGTGCTTGGCGAAGAAATCGTCGCCGACCCCGTGGGTGGCGGCGAAGGCGCGGGCGAAGGAGAGCGCCGCCTGCGCCGATTCCTTCATCACGTCGCCGAGCTGGCCGGTGAGCAGCAGCAATCCCTTGCCGGGCACCGCTACCACCTCGATGAACAGCAGGTCGCCGCCCGCCGCCGTCCAGGCGAGGCCCGTGGCGACGCCCACGCGGTCGCGGTTCAGCAGCTCTTCCGAGAAATGCTTGCGAGCGCCGAGGAACTCCTCGACCTTCGCCGGATCGATCACCATGCGCTCGACCTCGCCGCGCGCCACCTTCACCGCCACCTTGCGGCAGATCGCCGCCACCTCGCGTTCGAGATTGCGCAGCCCCGCCTCCTTGGTATAGCCGGAGATCACGGCGCGGACCGCCTCGTCGGAGAATTCGATCTGCTCGTCGTTGAGGCCGTTCTCCCTAGTCTGCTTGGGGATCAGATGGAGACGGGCGATGCGCAGCTTCTCTTCCTGCGTGTAGCCGGTGAGGCGGATCACCTCCATGCGGTCGAGGAACGCCGGCTGCACCGGCTCCAGCATGTTGGCGGTGGCGATGAACATCACTTTCGACAGGTCGTAGGCGAGGCCGAGATAGTGATCGACGAAGCTGAAGTTCTGCTCCGGATCGAGCACCTCGAGCAGCGCCGACGACGGATCGCCGCGGAAGTCGGCGCCGATCTTGTCGATCTCGTCGAGCACGAAGACCGGATTGCTCGTCCCCGCCTGGCGGATCCCCTGGATGATGCGGCCGGGCAGCGCGCCGACGTAGGTGCGGCGATGGCCGCGGATCTCAGCCTCGTCGCGCACGCCGCCGAGCGAGATGCGGACGAACTTCCGTCCGAGCGATCTCGCGATCGAACGTCCGAGCGAGGTCTTGCCGACGCCCGGCGGACCGACGAAACAGAGGATCGGGCCGCGGGTGTCCGGCTTCAGCTTGCGCACGGCGAGGTATTCGAGGATCCGCTCCTTGATCTTTTCGAGATCGTAATGATCCTCGTCGAGCACCTGCTGCGCGTGCTGGAGGTCGAGGTCGTCCTCCGAGGTGTTGCTCCACGGCAGCGCCGTCAGCCAGTCGAGATAGGTGCGGATGATCTGCGTCTCGGCGCTCTCGGGGTGGCTCCGCTCGAGCCGGCGGATCTGCCGCTCCAGCTCCTCGCGGGCCTCCTCGGTGAGCTGCTTGTCGTCGGCCTGCTTGCGATAGTTGGCGATCTCCTCGGCGAGCTCCTCGCCCTCGCCGAGCTCCTGCTGGATCGCCTTGAGCTGCTGGCGCAGGAAGTATTCGCGCTGGCTGCGGTCGATCTCGCCGCGCGCCTGCGAGGAGATCTCCTGCTGCAGGTTGAGCACCTGGATCTCGCGCACCAGCAGATCGCTGACCTTCTTCAGCCGCTCGATCGGATCGATCGTCTCCAGCACCGACTGCGACTCGGTGAGCTTGAGCTCCAGGTTGCTCGCCGCGAGGTCGGCCAGCCGCCCCGGATCCTCCAGGTTGGCGGCGATCACCATCACCTCGGCGGAGATCCCCTTGCCGAGGTTGACGGCGCGGTCCATGCTCTCCTTTACGCTGCGCACCAGGGCCTCGATCTCCAGCGACCGCGCCTCCGGGAGGGGCTCCTCGATACGCTCGATCTTGGCCTGGAGGTAGGGTTCCATCTGGCTGATGTGCTGCACGCGGGCGCGCGCCAGCCCCTGGACCAGGATGCGGATGCGGCCGTCCGGCAGCTTGAGCATCCGCATGATGACCGCCGCCGTCCCCACCTCGAAGAGGTCGGCCTCGCCGGGGTTGTCGTTGGCCGCGTCGCGCTGGGCGACGAGCATGATGACGCGGCTTTCGGAGAGCGCGCGGTCGACCGCCAGGACGCTCTTGTCCCGGCCCACCGAGAGCGGCAGGATGATGTACGGGAAGACGACGATGTCCTTGAGCGGCAGCACGGGAAGGACGTCGGGGATCTTGATCGCCTCGTCCTGCGGCTCGCCTGGCGGTCTGCTACTCATCCACGCCCTCCTCGCTCTCCGGCTTCGATTCCGCCTCTGTCTCCAAAATAAGCAGTACGCGCGCCTCCTGCCGCTTGTCCTGGATCTTGGGGAAGTCCAGGATCAGCAGGCCGTCGCGCAGCGCCGCGGTCCCCAGGTGGGTGTTGACCGGCGACAGCACGTGGATCTCGCGGGTGAAGCGGCCGTGGCCGCGCTCCAGGCAGTGGAAGCGCACCCGCCCCCCCTCCGGCAGCGCGGTCGACTTGGTGCCCGAGATCACCACCCGCGTGGCGCGCACCTCGACCCGGAGGTCGGCGGCGGCGAAGCCGGGGACCTCGGCGAGGATCTGCACCAGGGCCGGGGTCTCGACGACGTCGATCGCCGGCTGCCACTCGCCGAGCGGCCCCTCGTCGCCGATCTGCATCGCTTCCTGGAACAGGCGGTCGAGCTCGGCCTGGAAGCGGGAGATCAGGAAGAGGGACTCGTAACGTGCGGCCATCGCGGTCATGCCTCCTAGTCGTGGCCCGGCTTGAGCAGCGACTTGACGACGTCCATGAAGGCGTCGATGTCCTCGAACCGGCGGTAGACCGAGGCGAAGCGGACGTAGGCGACCTGGTCGAGCTCCCGCAGGCGCTCCATGATAAAGGCGCCGATTTCGTGGGTGGAGATCTCCCGGTCCTCGCGCTCGTTGAGCATGGTCTCGGTCTGGTCGACGATCGACTCCAACTGCTTGAGCGCGATCGGCCGCTTCTCGCACGCCTTGAGCAGGCCGCCGAGCAGCTTCTTGCGGCTGAACTCCTCGCGGGTGCCGTCGTGCTTGACGACCATGTAAGGGATGTCCTCGATCTGCTCGTACGAGGTGAAGCGCCGGCCGCAGCTCAGGCACTCCCGGCGGCGGCGGATGGTGGCGCCGTCGCGGCTCTCCCGCGAATCGACCACCCGGTCCCGATTCTCCGAGCAGAAGGGGCACCTCATCGCGCCCGCCCTTTCATTCCTTTGAGTTCAAAGCGATGTTGAGGCGCAGGAGGAGCTTCTCCAGGTTCGCGGCGTCCTTGATGTCCACGGCCAGGTCGCGGACCGCGTCCATCACCCGGTGCTGGTCGTCCTCCACCTGGAAGCTGACCAGCACCCGGCGGGCGCGCTGGAAGTCGGCGCGGCGGAGCGTCAGCTCGATGCTGCGCGACAGCTCGCCGCGGCCGTTGCTGCCAGGAGAGCCGGCGCTGCCGGGCGCCGGGGCACCGGCGGCCACCGGGGCCGGGGGGTGAGGCGCGGCGGCGGTGGGGCGCGGCCCGGTGGGAGCCGGCGGCCGGACGGGCCCGGTGGCCGGTCCGGCGGCGGCCTCGCGGCGGAGCTTCTCGAGCTCGCCCAGCACGTCCATCGTGCGCCCTCTGACACCGGTGACGCCCGGCGGCGCCTTCGGCGGCGCGGCGACTGGCGGGGCGGCCGGGCGAGGCGCCGGCTGCGCCTGAGGAGGTGCCGCGGTGGCCGTAGGCGCCGGCGGCGTCTGCGGAAAGGCGCCGGAGGTCGGAGGGGGCGGCGCGGCGGCCGGCCGGGGCGTTGCGGGCGCGGCCGGCGGGGCGGCGGGTGGCGGGATCGCCGGCTTCGGCGCTCCGGTTGCTCCAGCCGCGGCGGCGGGGCGCACCGCCGGCTCGCTGCGGCCGAGCCGCTTCTTGAGCGACATCAGGGTGAAGCGCGAGATCCCCTTGAGGGTCTCGAACACCCCCATCCCGGTCACCGCCGAGGCCTCGAAGAAGGGCCAGTTGTGGCGGTTGAGCGCGGCGTTCATCTCGTCGGTGGAGCAGATGTCGGTGAGGTCGCGCTTGTTGAACTGGAGCACCAGCGGCAGGGTGTCCACCGCCAGCCCCATCTCGGTGAGGTTCTCTTCCAGGTTGCGGAACGACTCGACGTTGGTCTGCAGCATCGCCCGCTGGGAGTCGGCGACGAAGACGACGCCGTCCACCCCCTTCAGCACCAGCTTGCGGGTGGTGTTGTAGAAGACCTGGCCCGGCACCGTGTAGAGCTGGATGCGGGTATTGAAGCCGGCGATCGAGCCGACGTCGATCGGCAGCAGGTCGAAGAACAGGGTACGGTCGGTCTCCGTTTCCAGTGAGACCATCTCGCCGCGCGATTCCCCGACGGTGTGCTGATAGATGTAGTGGAGGTTGGTCGTCTTGCCGCAGAGACCCGGGCCGTAATAAACGACCTTGGCCGCCATCTGCATCGTGCTGTAATTGAAGAAAACCATAGGGCTTGGGCGCGGGCTTAAATAGGACATCGGAGCATAGCACCCGTTGCCGGGTGCGCGTCAATTGCGGGGGCTCCCCTCCGGCCCGTCCCTCCCCGTTTGATGCAGCGTTTCCGCCAGGAGGAAGATCGCCAGTGGCAGCTTGCCCCGGGTCAGGCTTCCGAGGGCCGCGAGGTGGCGGCGGAGGGTCTCGCGGTCGTCGCGGGCGACGGGGCCGGTGATGGCTTCGGCGAGCGGCCGGCCGTCGTCCAGGGTGCGCCCGGCGGCGGCGAGGGCTCCCCGCGCCAGCTCCAGGTAGCCGCGGGTGACCGCCTCCGGTAGGCCGAGCGAGCCGGCGATCTCGGCGGCGGCGGCGAGCAGGGTGACCACGCCGCCGGCCGCCAGGGTCGCCGCGAAGTGGTAGAGCGGGCGCGCTTCCGGCGGCACCTCGGCGGCGGTGGCGCCCCAAGCGGCGGCCAGCCGGAAGGCCAGATCCTTCGCCCCCGCATCGCCGTCCACCGCGAAGAAGACGCTTCTTCCCTCGGCGGGATCGGGGAGCGCCTGGGGGAAGGCCTTGAGCGGATGGAGCGAGCCGATCTCCGATCCCCCGGCCCGTAGCGGCGCGAGCGCCGAGGCGTCCAGGCTGCCGGAGGTGTGGAGCGCCACCCGCGCCTGCGGCCGGCCGGCCAGCTCCGCCGCCACCTCCGCGACCGCGCCGTCCCCCACCGCGATCAGCAGCAGATCCTGGCCCACCGTATCGAGATCCGCCGGCCTGACCTGGAGCGGCCCCCCCGGCCAGGCCGGCTCTCCAGGGTGCCGGCCGGCGACCGCCACCAGCTCGGCCCCGCCGGCCAGGGCCCAGCGCGCCAGGCTCGACCCCACCCGCCCGGGACCGGCGATGGAGAAGCGCAGACCGGCGAGCGGTCCGTCCTTCGAGAAAGTCCTGCGCGAGGCGGCCACAAGCGCTACAATAGCCCCGTTGCCAGCGCGCTACAAGGCTGAGAAGTGCCATTCTATCAGTGGTTTGGGCGGATAGCCGGCTTGACATGGAAGAGCCGGGGGGGTATTGTGCGTTAGCACTCTCATGACGAGAGTGCCAATCTCCGCCAACGTCAGAGACCGGACCGTTATGCCAGACGCCAGGGATCACGGCTTGAGCGCCCGGGATCGCGAGATCCTGAAGGACGTCATCCTGACCTACATCCTGAACGCCGAGCCGGTCAGCTCGCGCTCGGTGTCGAAGCACAACTTCGGCCTCTCGGCGGCGACGATCCGCAACGTCATGGCGGACCTCGAGGAGTGGGGCTACCTGATGCAGCCGCACACCTCGGCCGGGCGGGTGCCGACCACGGCGGCCTACCATCTCTTCATCCAGTCGATGATGGAGGCGCGCGCGGTGCCGGCCAAGGAGCGCCGCTACATCCAGGACAACCTCCAGGGGAAGGCGGCGGACGCCGACCAGCTCCTGGGGACGGCGTCGCACCTGCTCTCCGAGCTCTCCAGCCAGGTGGGGATCGTGGTCGCTCCGGCGATCGGCGAGACGGTTCTGAAGGCGGTCGACTTCGTGCCGATCGCCGGCCGCAAGATCCTCTGCGTGGTGGTCTCCTCGACCGGCTTCATCGACAACAAGGTGATCGAGACCGACGAGGAGATCCCGCGCGAGGAGCTGACGCGGATCTCCAACTACCTGACCGAGAGCTTCGCCGGCCGCACGCTGCACGAGATCCGCGAGCGGCTGGTGCGCATGATGGTGGAGGAGAAGGCGCAGATGGACCGCGTGCTGGCGCGGACGCTCGAGCTGGCCCAGGCGGGCCTCGCCGGCGGCGGCGCGCCGGGCGTGGTGGTGGACGGCACCTCGATGCTGCTCGCCAAGCCCGAGCTGGCCGACCTGGCGCGGGTGCGCCGGATGTTCGAGGCCTTCGCCGACAAGGCGCGGCTGGTCCGCATCCTCAACCGCTGCCTCCAGGAGGGGGGCGGCGTGCGGGTGCTGATCGGCGAGGACTGCGATCTCACCTCGGAGCTGGAATTCAGCGTCGTCGCCGCTCCTTATGGTCTCGGCGAGCGCCCGCTCGGCACCCTGGGAATCGTGGGGCCGTCACGGATGGACTACGAGACGGTGATCCCGCTGGTCCACTTCCTGGGCGAGACGCTCAGCCGCGCCCTCGCGGACGCCTTCACCGGCGAGCCCGACCGGCGCTCCGAGCGGAAATGATCTTCTATAGCAGCAGTACCGATAGAACCGGACATGAGAGCGAGGACGGCGATGGCAGATGACACGAAAGACGCGGGCGACGCGCCCGAGGTGGCGCTCGACCTGGACGATCAGAGCACGGACCTGGAGTCCGCCATGCGCGACGCCATGGCGGCGGTGGAAGGCCGGCGAGGCGACGCGCCCGCGGCGGCGGGACCCGCGGGCGCCGGGGACGACGTGGCGAAGCTCCGCCAGGAGAACATCGAGCTGCGCGACCGCGCCATCCGCACCCTCGCGGACTTCGACAACTTCCGCAAGCGGAGCGAGCGCGAGCGCCAGGAATCCCGCCGCTACGCCCTGCTGGAGCCGATGCGCGAGTTCCTGACCGTGGCCGACAACCTCGACCTGGCGCTGTCGGCTCAAGGCTCGGCCGAGGACCTCAAGCGCGGTGTCGAGATGATCCACCGTCAGATGGCCGAGCTGCTCCGCCGTTTCGGCATCGTCGAGGTGCCGGCGATCGGCCAGCCCTTCGATCCCACCCTGCACGAGGCGGTGTCGCGCGAGGAGAGCCGGGAGGTCAAGGTCCCCACCGTCGTCGCCGAGCTCCGCCGCGGCTACAAGATGCACGACCGGCTGGTGCGCCCCTCGATGGTGAAGGTGGCGGTGCCCGCCGAAGCCGCCGCCGCCAGCTCCGAGGGCTCGCAGGGCCCGGCGGGCGGCGGGGAAGAGGGGCCGGCGCTGTAGAGGGAAAGAAAAAGGAAGAGCCCCTCACCTCCCCGGCCCTCCTCTCCCAGCCCTCCACCCACCCGTCCGGGGAGAGGAGGGAGAAAGGCAACAGCAAGAAGATTCGTCCTCGATGTCTTGAGCCCCTCTCTCCCCGGCAGGGCGGGTGGAGGGCTGGGAGAGAGGGGTTGGGGAGTGAGGGGCAACCCCACAGAATCGGATTTCCCTTCGAACCACGTACAATAGGGCCAGTTTTTGTCTCTTATCGACTATGAGCAAGATCCTCGGCATCGACCTGGGCACGACGAACAGTTGCGCCGCGATCGTGGAGGCCACCGTCTCGGTGGTGCTCGCGAACCGCGAGGGGAGCCGCACGACCGCGTCGATCGTCGCCTTCTCCGAGGAGGGGGACCGCCTGGTCGGCCAGATCGCCAAGCGCCAGGCGATCACCAACCCGCAGAACACGGTCTACGCGGTCAAGCGGCTGATCGGCCGCAAGTTCCGCGAGCCGCAGGTGGAGCGCGCCCGCGGCGTGCTGCCGTACACCCTGGCGGAGGCGGTCAACGGCGACGTCAAGATCGAGATCCGCGACCGCCACTACAGCCCCGAGGAGATCTCGGCGCTGGTGCTGCGCGAGATCAAGGAGTTCGTCGAGGAGCAGCTTCAGGAGGAGGTGCGCGAGGCGGTGATCACCGTCCCCGCCTACTTCAACGACTCCCAGCGGCAGGCCACCAAGGACGCCGGCAAGATCGCCGGCCTCGACGTCGTCCGCATCCTCAACGAGCCCACCGCCGCCGCCCTCGCCTACGGCCTCGACCAGCCGAACGCCGCCCGCACCGCCAGCACGATCGCCGTCTACGACCTCGGCGGCGGCACCTTCGACATCTCGATCCTCCAGCTCTCGCAGGGGATCTTCGAGGTGCGCTCGACCTCCGGCGACACCTACCTCGGCGGCGAGGACTTCGACCAGCGGATCATGGACTGGCTGATCGAGGGGTTCAGCGCCGAAACCGGCCTCGACCTGCGCGACGACCGCATGGCCCTCCAGCGCCTGAAGGAGGCGGCCGAGCGCGCCAAGTGCGAGCTGTCCGCCACCGACGAAACCACGATCAACCTGCCGTTCATCTCGGCCGACCGCTCGGGCCCCCGCCACCTCGCCCGCTCGCTCACCCGGGCGGAGTTCGAAGAGCTGGTCGGCGACCTCGTCGAGCGCACCGAGGGCCCCTGCCTCGACGCCCTCGCCGGCGCCGGCCTGCGCGCCGACCAGATCGACGAGGTGCTGCTGGTCGGCGGCCAGACCCGCACCCCCCTGGTGGCCCAGGCGGTCGAGCGGATCTTCGGCCGCAAGCCCAACCGCGAGATCAACCCCGACGAGGTGGTCGCCATGGGCGCCGCCATCCAGGGGGGCATCCTGCGCGGCGACATCAAGGACCTCGTGCTGCTCGACATCACCCCGCTGTCGCTCGGCGTCGAGACCCAGGGCGGGCTGTTCACCAAGCTGATCGAGCGCAACTCGACGATCCCCACCAAGAACACGCAGATCTTCACCACCGTGGTGGACAACCAGAGCACCGTGCAGATCAACGTCCTCCAGGGCGAGCGCCAGCTCGCGGCCGAGAACAAGTCGCTCGGCCGCTTCGAGTTGGTCGGCATCCCGCCGGCGCCGCGCGGCGTGCCGCAGGTCGAGGTGAGCTTCGCCATCGACTCCAACGGCATCGTCAACGTCTCGGCGCGCGACATGGCGACCAACCTCTCGCAGAGCATCCAGATCAACCCCGCCGGCGGCCTCTCCGAGTCCGAGGTCCAGCGCCTGGTCGCCGAGGCGGACCGCAACTCGCAGGCCGACCTCGAGCGGCGCGAGATCCGCCAGCTCAAGAACCGGCTGGAGGGATTGATCTACAACAACGAGCGGGTGTTCAACCAGTTCCGCGACGTCCTCCAGGACACCGACGTCCGCCGCATCCAGGAGGCCCTGATGCGTGGGCGCCAGTCGCTCAACAACGAGCGGCGTGCCGATCTGGAGGCCTCGATCTACGATCTGAACACCGTCTCCCGCACGCTTTCCGACGCCATGCTCACCAAGGCGACCGGCCTGGGCGCGGACATCGATTTCGGGGATCTGGTGTAGAAGGGTTTGGAAGGTATGGCGAAACGCGATTACTACGAGATTCTGGCGGTCACCAAGACCGCCTCCCAGCAGGAGATCAAGTCGGCGTACCGCAAGATCGCGGTGCGCGACCATCCGGATAAGAACCCCGGCGACAAGGCCGCCGAGGAGCGCTTCAAGGAGGCGGCGGAGGCCTACGCCGTGCTCTCCGACGCCGACAAGCGGAGCCGCTACGACCGCTTCGGCCACCAGGGGGTGTCGGGCGCGGGGTCCGCCGGGTTCGACCCGACGATCTTCGGCGACTTCTCGGACATCCTCGGCGACCTCTTCGGCTTCGGCGGCGGCCGCCGCGGCGGCGGTCCGGCCGGGATGACCCGCGGCGCCGACCTGCGCTACGACCTCACCCTCTCCTTCGAGGAGGCCGCCTTCGGCACCGAGACGGCGCTGAGGATTCCGCGGCTGGAGACCTGCCCCAAGTGCGACGGCAACGGCAGCGCCAGCGGCGCCGCGCCGGCGGTCTGCAAGGACTGCGGCGGCCGCGGCCAGGTGCGCTACACCCAGGGCTTCTTCACCGTCGCCCGCACCTGTCCGACCTGCCAGGGCGAGGGGCGGGTGATCAGCGACCCGTGCACCGAGTGCCGGGGCGAGGGGCGGGTGGAGGAGGAGCGCTCGATCACCGTCAAGATCCCCGCCGGCGTCGACACCGGCGCCCGCCTCCGCCTCTCGGGCGAGGGCGAGCACGGCCGCCGCGGTGGCCCCGCGGGCGACCTCTACGTGGTGCTCCAGGTGCGGCCGCACAAGCAGTTCCGGCGCGACGGCTCGACCGTGCTATCGCGGGTGGCCATCAGCTACCCGCAGGCGGTGCTCGGCACGGCGATCGAGGTCGACACCCTCCACGGCAAGTCGAACCTCGACATCCCCGCCGGTACCCAGCACGGCCGCGACTTCCGCCTCCGCAGCCAGGGGATCGCCCGCCTCGACGGCGGCGGCAAGGGGGACCACGTGGTCACCGTCGAAGTCGCGGTGCCCAACCCCCGCGACCTCTCCGCCGAAGAGCTCCAGATCCTCCGCCGCCTCGCCGACCTCGGCGGGTACCCGGTCAAGGAGGAAAAGGGGGTCATGGAGCGGGTGAAGAATCTGTTCGCATAGGGGGGCAACCCTCGAATCGGCTTGTAGAGACGCTCCCAGCCCGTCCACGACACCCTTGGCAGGCCACGGGGACGGCGGGACGTCTCCGCCGCGGCGATGCCCTTCCAGCGGCCGCTGACATGGGTCGTCAAAGACATCGTGCGGCGAGCCCGGCCCGGTCAACAAGAAAAAGGGGAAGATATGGGCCTGCCGGCAGAGACGTCCCGCCGTCCCCGTGGCCTGCACAAGTTGTCGTGGACGGGCTGGGAGCGTCTCTACAAGCCCTTTTCGGAACGGTTTTGAACGATTGACGCCATGCCGCACCTCCGACGCATCTACCTCCTCCCTCCCGACCTTGAGGACGCCGCCGTCGCCGTCCTCTGGATGGCCGGCACGGTGGGCGTGCAATCGACCTCCGCGTCCGACGGCCGGCTGCGGCTGGAGGCGTGGTTCCCCCTGGATTCCGAACCTCTCGACGATGCTTTGGAAATGCTCCCCGGCGTCGAGTTGGAGACTGCGGACGTCGTCCCCGACGCCGACTGGTTCGCCACTTGGCGCGAGCGGGCGCAGCCGTTCCCCGTCGGCCGCTCGCTCTGGCTCGATCCCCGCGAGCCGGAGGACGCGGCGCGCGAGGTGCCCGCGGGGCGGCGGCTGCTCCGTCTGCCGGCCCGCGCCGCCTTCGGCACCGGCAGCCACGAATCCACCTCGCTCGCCCTGGAATTGCTGGAGGACGCGGACCTGAAGGATCGCCGTGTGCTCGACGTCGGCACCGGCACCGGCGTCCTCGCCTTCGCCGCCCTGGCCTTCGGCGCCATCTCGGTGACCGGCTTCGACGTCGATCCCGCCGCCCCCTTCCACGCGCGGGACAACAGCGCCCTGAACGGCCTCCACCCGCGCCTCTTCGCCGGCCGGCTGGCGGCGCTGCGCGAGCGCCCCCGCTTCGACCTCGCCCTGATCAACGTGGTACCCGAGCAGATCCTGCCGGAGATGCCCGCCCTCATCGCCCTCCTGCGCCCGGACGCCGAGGCCATCCTCTCCGGCATCCTCGCCGAACGCGGCCGCCAGGTGCTCGACCGCATGCGCGGCCTCGGATTCGTGGAGAAGGACCGGCGGGCGGCAGGGGATTGGGTGGCGTTCCGGGTGGGGCGAGAGCCCCTCGGTTTCAGTAGTGATAACGGCAGGCGAGGATTCTGATCTTCGTCGCCGAAACCTCGTAGACAAGGCGGTGCTCGCGGTCGATGCGGCGCGACCAGCAGCCCGCCAGGTCATGTTTCAGCGGCTCGGGCTCTCCGGGGCCCTGAAAGGGATCCCGTTGGATCGCCTCGATCAGCTTGACGATCTTGAGGGCCTTCTTGCGGTCCTGCTCGATCCAGAAGGCGAGATCCTCGAATCCGGCGGGGTCAAACTCCAAGCTTCTTGCGGACTTCATCGAAGGGGATTCCCTCCTGTCGCTCCCGCGCGTCGAGGAGCCGCCGTTTCATCGTCTCGCTCCGCAACAGGTACGCGGTCTCCCGCTCGGCGGCGATCTCCCGCCAGAGATCGATGGGGACGATCACCCCTGTAGGCTTGCCTTCGTCGTCCGAGATGTACTGGATGTCATCCATCAGGGCCATGTTCAGCCTCCGTCGCCATCATACCCCGCCCCTACTCATACCGCAGCGCCTCGATCGGGTCCTTGCGCGCCGCCTTCATCGCCGGCCAGATCCCCGCGGCCAGCCCCACTGTCGTCGAGACGCCGAAGCCGAGGAGCACCGACCAGAGCGGGGCCGCGGCCTGGAAGTCGAAGGCGAGGCGGGCGGTGAGCGCCGCGCCCAAACCCAGGGCGATGCCGATGGCGCCGCCGACGCCGGTCAGCGTCACCGCCTCGGCGAGGAACTGCACGGCCACGTCCCGCCGGGTGGCGCCGAGCGCCTTGCGCAGGCCGATTTCGCGCGTCCGCTGGGTGACGTTGACCAGCATGATGTTCATCACCCCGACGCCCCCCACCACCAGGGCGATGCCGGCGATCAGGATCATCACCGCCGCCACGCCTCCGGTGATCTGACGGAAGTTGGTCAGCATCCCCTGGCTGGTGAAGATGGCGAAATCGTTCGCCTGGTTGGGGCGCAGCTTGCGGTGGGCGCGCAGGATCGCCGTCTCCTGATCGATCAGCGCGTCGTAGTCGTCGGGATTGCGCGGCACGGTCGCGATGTGCAGCGTGTCGCGGCCGCCGTTGCGGATCTGCGGGTACTGCTCGTCGAAGGCCGAGAGCGGGATGATCAAAAGGTTGTCGTTGCTGCCGCCGAGGAACGCTCCCTTCTTCTCCAGCACGCCGATCACCTGGAAGGCGCGGCCGTCGATGGTGATCGCGCGGCCGATCGGGTCCTGGTGGGGGAAGAGCGCGTCGGCGACGTCGGTGCCGAGCACCGCCACCCGCGAGGCGTGACGGAGGTCGGCGTCGATCAGGAAGCGGCCGTCGTGGACGTAGCCGTTGTTCGAGATCGCGTACGACGGCGTCGCCCCCACGATCACCGGGCTGTTGGCGATCTGCCGGCGGGTGCGCACCTCGACCGGGCGGCCGAAATAGCGCTCCGGGGAGACCGCGGCGGCCAGCGTCGCCAGCCGCTGCAGGGCCGCCGCGTCGTCCAGCGTCAGGTCGTGGCGGTTGCGCTGCTCCTCGGGCACCTCGCCGCCGCCGCCGCCGAAGCGGGGCTCGTACTTCTGGAACTGCACGAGCTGGGTGCCGAAGCGCGAGAAAGCCTGGGTCACCGAGCGATCGAAGCCGGTGACGAACGAGACCATCATGATCACCGTCGCCACCCCGGCGACCACCCCGACCAGGGTGAGGAACGTCCGCAGCTTCTGCGCCCGCATCGCCCCCAGCGCGAAGCGCACGTTCTCGGTCCAGGAGAGGCGCAGCCGGGCGCGGTATTTCGAGCTTGCCTTCATTCCGCCCTCAGCGCGTCGACCGGCAGCATCTTCGAGGCGTGGACCGCCGGCCAGTAGCCGGCGACGACGCCGACGGCGATCGAGAGCCCGAGCCCCAGCGCCGCGATCCCCGGCGTCAGGTTGGCGGGGAAGTGGGCCAGGCGGTCGACCGCCAGCGAGACCGCCCCGCCGAGCACGACGCCGATCACCCCGCCCACCATCGACAGCAGCGCTGCCTCGAGCAGGAACTGGCGGCGGACGTCCTTCTGGCGCGCCCCGAGCGCTCGCCGCAGGCCGATTTCCGCCGTCCGCTCGGCGACCGCCACCAGCATGATGTTCATGATCACAATTCCCCCGACCCCCAGCGACACCGAGGCGATCAGCACGGTGAGCAGGAAGGCCGCCGCCGAGATCTGGTGCCAGATCTCCTGCAGGCTCTCGGCGGTGACGATGCCGAACGGGTCGGGGGCGCGGAAATCGGTGTGGCGCAGGGCCCGCAGCACGGCGCGCACCTCGTCGGCCGAATCGTCCACGCCGTCCACCCCGCCGCGGGCCTGGACCAGGAAATCGATCGTGGCGCGGCTGCCGAAGCCCTGGCGGAAGGTGGTGATCGGCAGATAGATCACGTTGTCGCGGCTCTGGCCGAGCATGTTCCCCTGCTGCGTCAGCAGGCCGATCACGCGGAAGGGGGCGCCGTTGATCAGCACCGTGCGGCCGATCGGGTCGAGCTGCGGGAAGAGCTCGGCCTTGACGTCCCAGCCGATCACCGCCACCGCCTGCGCCGTCCGCGCCTCGCTGTCGAGGAAGAAGCGGCCGGAGGCGATGTCGAGCCCCATCAGCGAGGCGTAGTTGGCGGTGGCGCCGTAGAGGGCGATGTCGGGGAGCCGGCGGTCGCGGAACTTCGCCGCGCCGGATCCGCGCACCTGGGCGCCCACCCGCTCGGCCTTCTTCAGCTCGGGGACCATGCGCTGGAAGTCCTCCCAGCCGAGGTTGGGGCGCTTCAGCGCGTTGAGGAACTCCTCGCGGCTGCGGACGATGCCGAACTTGCTGACCACGAAGACGTCCGGCGCCAGGCCGAACAGCTTGTCGCGCACGAACACGTTGAGCCCCGAGATCACCGAGATCACCCCCACCAGCGTCGCGACGCCGATGACGATGCCAAGCAGGGTGAGGAAGCTGCGCAGGGCGTGGGTCCGGATCGCCCGCAGCGCTTCGCGCAGCAGCTCCGAGAGCTCCATCAGGACCTGGGGTCGCGCCCCTCCCCCTTCTTCGGCTCCTCGAGCTTGACGCGATCGTCCGGATTGAGCTCGCGCAGCGCCTTGAACGGGCCGGTGACCACCGTCTCGCCCCCCTTGAGGCCGCCGGTGACCTCGATCGACAGGTCGCCGACCAGGCCGGTCCGGATCGGCTGGAAGCGGACCCTGTCGTCCACCTTCAGGTAGACCCCCTCCTGCTCGCGGGGCGCCCGCGGATCGACCAGCTCGCCCGGCTTGTGCTGGATGTCGCGCACCACCAGCGCCTGCAGTGGCACCGCCAGCACGTTGCCCCGGTAGCCGGTCAGGATGTCGGCGCGCGCCGAGAGGCCCGGCTTGATATCGGCGGGCGGATCGACCAGGCGGACCTTGACCTTGAACTTGATCGCCGCGTTGGCGTCGGCGGGGAGCGGGCTGCTCGCCACCTCGGTGACCACCCCCTTGAACGTCTGGTTCGGATAGGCGTCGAGCCGGACCTCCGCCTCCTGCCCGAGCTTGACGCTGGGGATCGACGTCTCGTCGACCTCCAGCTCGGCCTCCACCACCGACATGTCCGAGATCGTCAGCAGCACCGTCCCCGGGCTGTTCTGGACGCCGATCACCGCCACCTCCCCCTCCTCGACCCGGCGGGCGGTGACGATGCCGTCCATCGGCGAGTGGATGGTGGTCTTCGCCAGCGTGTCGCGCGCCCCTTCGAGCGAGGCGCCGGCCTGCTCCACCCGCCGCTGCGCCGCCTGCACGGCCGCCTCGGAGGTCATGACGGTCGTCCGGAAGCGCTCGACATCGGCGGCGGGGATGATCCCGGAGCGGAAGTTCTTCTCGGCCCGCGCGAGGTCGGCCCGCGCCTGGTCGAGCGCCGCGTGCGCCGACGCCAGGTCGCCGCGCAGCGCCTGCATTGAGAACTCGTTGCTGCGCGCCGCCGCCCGCGGGTTGACGGCGTCGATCTGGAGCAGGAACTGCCCCTTCTTCACCCGGTCTCCCTCCTCGACCGCGAGGTGGGTGATCTGCCCGGGGATGGTCGCCGAGACGTCCACCTTCTTCTGCGCCTGGATATTGCCGTTGGCGCTCACCTTTGCCTGCAGGTTGGCGCGCTCCACGGTGGCGATCTGCACCTCGACCGGCTTCTGGCCCCGCTTCCAATAGGCGAAGCCGCCGGCCGCCGCCAGCACGGCCGCCGCGAGAACGATCCAGAGCACCTTGCGTTTCACGGAATCCACGCTCCCCAGGCCGTCTCCCGCAAATCGTCCCCCAGCCGCGGCCGAAGCCGGGGGGCGCCGTCTGTCTGTTACGCGGGCGAACCTCGAAAGTTACCACAGGCGGGGGGAGGCGGCCGGAGGGGGAAGCTCCGCCGTGCACGATCGTTTACCTCTACTTCGTCAGATTGGCCTCGTCCGTCGGAGCCCGAGCCCTCACCCCCGGCCCCTCTCCCGTCCCCCGCCGACCCTCCCTCACCGGGAGAGGGGAGAAAAGCAACGCAAGGATTCAAGGAGTGGCCGCATCGCAGGGCCCCCCTCTTCTCCCGGTGTGGGAGGGGGGAGGGGGCGGGAGAAGAGGGCCGGGGTGATGAGGGCCAACGCCAGAGCCAAGGTGAATCTGACAACGTAGAATTAAAGCCTATCGTCCTCGTCGGGCTCAACGTCCGGCAGGCTGGCGAGAGCGGCCTCGAACTTCTCCCGGCTACCGCGTCGCGCCCGCTCGTCGAGATATTCAGCCATCATGGTTTCTCGGCACAGATACGCCACCAACTGTGCGCCCATCCCGCTCGCCGCGAAGACCAGCCGGCGGTTCGACGCCAGCTTGGCGCACCAATCGAAGGCGCCGCCATCGCTCAGGAAGACGTCTTCGCCCTTCGGATCGCGGACGTTGATCAGAAAGCGCAGGCCGTCGTAATACGGATGATCGAGACGCTCGCGGCTCACGGTGACGCCCGCGGCCCGTTCCCCGACCGCGGCGGCGATGCGCTCCGCCAGGGCGTCCCGCGCCGGAATGGAAAGAATTTTCACCCGGCGGTCGGCGAAGGAATAACCGTTCCGTTCGAGCCGGTCGAGGGCCGCGAGATGAGTCAGGATCTGCTCCACCAGCGCGTCGACCACGAACGCGTGATCCCGCCGTTCGCGCCCCGCCGCCGCCAGCGCGAAGAGCCGGAAGTGGGCGGCGTGCCCCGGCCGCCTGGGGATCTCCTGGGCCCGCACGCAGCGGTGGCAGGTGGCGAGCCGGACCACGCGGCTCGGGTCTTCGCGCAGCCGCCGGGCGCATTCGAGAGCCATCACGTTGGTGGGGTCGGACACCACCTCGGTCCCCCGCAGCGCCGACACCGTTTTGTTCTGGCTCGCCAGCCCCACCACCGAGCAGGTGCCGAGCGGCGCCAGCGGGGAGAGCTCGATCGCCTCGAACCCCGCCGCCGCGGCGAGGAGATGCCCGTCGAGCTCGACCAGAGTCCGCTGATCGACGTACGAGGGCTGCACGAAGCGGTCCCGTTCCCACTGCCGGACGAGCTCCGCCGGCGAGCGCTGCCCGGCTCGCCGGGCGAGGACGTCGAGCATCAGCGACCACACCTCGGAGGCCGGCAGCCCCTCGGCGAGAGCGGCGAAAGCCGCCTCGTCGAGCCGGTCGGTCCTCCAAAGATGTGGCAGAGAATTCAGTGCGCCCACTCCTTGAATTGTAAGCGAGAGAATAACTTGTGGGCAACTCCTATTCCGGATTTAGGCCGTGGGAGGCGCATCCACTACGCTCGGGTAATGATGGTAATGGTGCCGTCCTCACACAATCCACAGCTCAGTTCCAATGCCGATTGCGTGACTCTAGAGCGGCCTTCGTTCCGTGGCGTCCATGCTTTGCGGTATAATCGACTCCGCGACTGTCGTCCCGGAAGGTCTTCTGAAATCTAACAATTCTGGAGCAATAAATATAAATGCATCAGCCCAATCCCGATACGATTGAATTTCTTTTCCAGTCTGACCTGATCGAAGATTTACTTCCCAAGATCGGCAGGGAGCCGTGGCAATCGTTATACGTTAGTACGAATGGTCCTCTGTATCGATTTGGAATGTGGTGCGCCTTACTCGAAGAGGAGGTTGTCGCCAGCGCGTTGAGCCATGATAGTTGGGATCTAACTATAGGCGATAGTAGGCCAGGCTTCAGTCTGAGCAGGACAGACGACAAAGAAGTAATTACCTACCACCGAACAGGTGGACATGACGGTGTATGGCCCCTTGTCTTTTATCGGACCTTTAATGGTGCGTTTCCGGGGTACTTGGAAGTTTCCGAGGAGTTCCGCCTTTATCATGGCTTGGCTGAAGATAAGGAGCGTGGCCTCCTGCTTTCCTTTGACGATTCTGGTCGAGAGATCGATGTGGTCAGGGGGATGCCGACCGAAGTTCAGGCACGCTTGAAGTACCTTAGGCAGTTCCAAGCTGCTACTAGGTTGCATCTAGCTATATACCTGGACTCCGTCCGGTATTCTACGCTCCCGCTTGCCCAAGTACCCTCTGGAGAGCGTGAGCGCGTTGAGACAGAAGGATCGAGTCGATGGCGCAGAGATATTGCCGAAGCTGGACTCAGTCAACATGGCAAGACGTTTTCCCGGCTTCTTTGCAAAGTGATTATCGCTCCGCCCAGTCAGGAGAGGGCTGGAATTTGGCCGTTTGGAGACACTGGCAACCAGAAGGCCGTAGCGTTCATATTTGGGGTTGATGATGACGGTAATGATCTTGAGCACACGTCGGATCCTGATTCGCTTTCGAACTATTTTGGGGCAAACCCTACCGCGCCCCACTATCTTACTCCGGTCTTCTTCCGCCGCGAGGTCTTGGCGAAGTACTTTGCTGAGCCTGAACGCTATAACGTATCGGATGGTCGGCTGGCCTGCCTAGATCTTTGGAGTTGCCAGATCGACAACGATCTCGACTCATACGTTGTTGTGTTCCTGGGGGATCTAGGGCGTGATCTTCCGTATGAGGAGAGACTGCACTGGCGACAATTTAATGTTCAGCCTGAAGGCGGGGTGAGCGAGACGAACTTTCGAAGGAGCTTTCTGGCCCAGTTTGCGCCCGCTCAATCGCCAGATTTGGTATTCCGGGCTGTCTATTCTCAAGTAGTATCTGATTGGGACAAGATGTTCGGATGGCCCTTATTCCTTACTCCTTCGCCTGCTGACGCTCATTTGCTAAGCACAGTTCGCATTCCGGTCACCAATTCTCAAGCTGAGCTAGACGAACAGGTGGGACATCTCGCAAAGCTCCTTGTAGACTCACTCAACGAGAAGGATCTCGCTGCGCGAGCCGGCATTCTTGACACGGGGACTAAGGGAATCGGAAAGCTGGCCAGTTTCCTAGAAGAAACTCGGTTTCCCGAGCGTGACGAGTTCGTTCAATTGCTTCGAGATCTGCAGACCCTTCGTTCTACTGGATCGGCCCACCGTAAGGGATCCGCTTATGGTAAGATCGTAGTAAAATTAGGATTGGGTAAGACGAAGAAATCTGACGCGATCCGTAGATTCTTGGAAGCAGTAACGAGGGCTCTCCAGGCGCTGCACCTTTATTATTGCGGGAGTCAGAGTGACCCATCGGATTAATAAGATCCCTGAATCTATGTGAAAATTGCAAAGATGCTGGGCGGCCCGTCCGGAGTTGCGGTGCCGTCCTGTCGTCTCCCCGGAAGCCGTCAATGACGCAGGAAGGGTTTAGCGGCGGCGAGGAGATGGCCGTCGAGCTCGACCAGGGTCCGCTGATCGACGTACGAAGGTTGCACGAAGCGGTCCCGCTCCCACTGCCGGACGAGTTCCGCCGGCGAGCGCTGCCCGGCCCGCCGGGCGGGGACGTCGAGCATCAGCGACCACACCTCGGAGGCCGGCAGCCCCTCGGCGAGAGCGGCGAAAGCCGCCTCGTCGAGCCGGCCGGCGGACCAGGAACGCCGCGGGGGATTCCCAGAGTCCATCCTGTTAGTTGTATAGTACTGAGTGATTTACAGGCAACCCGCTGCCGGGTTTACGCCCGCGCGGGCGCTTTTGCCCTTCGCGTGGGCCCGTTGCGCCCTCGCGAGGGCCCGATCGCCCTCGGCGTGGGGCCGAAGCCCCTTCGCGAAGGGAGGTCGGCCCCTCGCGAAGGGCCTATGCCCCCTCGCCAAGGGCGCTTGGCCCTTCGCCAGGGGCCGTTCGCCCCTCGCGAGATCTCGTAAGTCGATCGCGAAGGGGCATCGGCCCCACGCGAAGGGCGGTCGGTCCCACGCCGAGGGCCATCGGGCCCACGCGAGGGCGCAACGGGCCCACGCGAAGGCGCAACCACCCGCCGCGTCCGTTCCAACGCCGGACGCGGGTGCGGATAGCGCGGATTCGTAGGCCCAAAGCGCCCTCGCGTGGGCGCCTTCGCCCCAGCCGGGAGCGGAATCCCCGGACGCGAAGGCGGAGAGGGCCTGGGCGTGGGGCCTGCGAGGCCGGGCGGCAGCCGGTCTGCTAGAATCGGCGCTCTTATTTTGACGTCTTTGTGAAGGAGTCCTCCGTCGTGCTCCGGTTGGGGAGTCCGTCTCAAATCCCTCCCGAGGTCAGGGAGGCCGCGGATCGCCTGTCCGCCCAGCGTTCCATGCTGGGTGCGGCAAGCTATCCGTTCGTCGTCCTGTTCTTCGGCCTGACGGCCGACCTCCAGACGAAGGCTCCCGTCCTCTTCGCCGGCCTCGCGGCCGGCATCACGGTCCTGGCCGCGGTGCGCATCCTGCTGGCCCTGCGATTCGATGCGATCTTCCATGCCAACCCGCGGCGATGGCGGATCATCATCTACTCGGCGCTGATTCTGAAGGGCATTCTGCTCGGCTGGCTGTTCGTCGTGGTGATCGGGAGCCTCGGTCCGGGGGGGCGAGCCTTCTTCGCGGTCACCGTCGCCGCCGTGATCGCGAACATGGGCGTGCTGCTCTACTCCCACGCTCCGCGGGTGGTCCTGGGCTTCGTCACCGGCCTCTGCCTGCCCGTGGTCCTCGCCCTCTCGGGTGTTTTCGGCCCTTCCGTCTGGCATCTCGGCCGCTGGGAAATCGTCTGCCAGGTCATCTTCTTCCTCTATCTCCTCCTGCTGGGGATACAGCTACACCGCGAACGCTGGGCCGGGTTCCTGCGGTCTCATCAGCTCGCGGTCCGCACCGCCGAGCTGGAGGCGGCCCAGCGGGAGCTGCGCCGGGACCGCGACGAGCTCGAGGCGCGAGTCAGCGAGCGCGCCGAGGAGCTGCGCAAGGCGAGCCTCGACTATCGCCGGATTTTCGAGAACGCTCACGACGCCATCCTCATCTTCACCCCCGAAGAGGAGATCGTCCTCAACGTCAACGCGCGCGCCTGCGCGATCTACGGCTTGAGCCGCGAGGAGTTCATCGGCCTCTCGCTCGAAACCATTTCCGAAGACGTCCAGCGCGGGCGGGAGCGCGTCCTGGAAACCCTGGAGCGGGGCGTCTTCTACAACTTCGAGACCGCCCAGCTACGCAAGGACGGTAGCTGGATGTTTATCGAGATCAACGCCTCGGTCATCGAATATGAAGGGCGCCCCGCGATCCTCAGCATCAACCGCGACATCACGGAGCGGCGCCGGGCCGAGGAGCTGCGGCTGGCGAAGGAGGCGGCCGAGCGGGCCGATCAGGCCAAGGGCCGTTTTCTGGCCAACATGAGCCACGAGATCCGGACGCCGATGGCCGGGATCCTGGGGCTCGTCGGCCTGCTGCGCAGGACCCCCCTGTCGGCGCAGCAGAGCGGCTATGCCGAGCTGATGCAGAGCTCGGCGACCTCGCTGCTGCGGCTGATCGACGACATCCTGGATTTCTCGAAGATCGAGGCCGGCGCGCTGGCGCTCGAGCGGGTGCGCTTCGATCTGAAGAGCACGTTGAACCAGATCGTCGATCTGTTGCGGTTCACCGCCGGCAGCCGCGACACCGATCTCAAACTGGATTTCGGCGAGGGCGTGCCGGAGTGGGTCTGGGGCGATCCCGCCCGCCTGCGCCAGGTGCTCACGAACCTGATCGGCAACGCCATGAAGTTCACCTCGTCGGGAACGGTCGACGTCGAGGTGCGGCGGCGCGCGGACGGCCGGCTGCGGTTCGCCGTGCGCGACACCGGGATCGGCATCCCCGCCGAGAGCCAGGGGCGGATCTTCGGGGTCTTCTCGCAGGCGGACAGCTCGATGTCGCGGCGCTTCGGCGGCTCCGGCCTCGGGCTGGCGATCAGCAAGCGGATCGTCGAGCAGATGGGGGGCGAGATCGGCTTCGAGAGCCGGGCGGGGGAGGGCTCGACCTTCTGGTTCCTGCTCGATCTCGACCCTGCCTCATCGCCGAGCCTGCCGCATCCGGCGGGCGAGCGGATCGCCCGTCCGTCCGGCCGCCGCCACCGCATCCTGGTGGCGGAGGACAGCCTGATCAATCAGATCGTCGTCGTCGAGCAGCTCGGCGTGATGAATTACGACGTCGTCGCCGTCAACAACGGTTGGGAGGCCCTGGAGGCGCTGGAGAGCGGCGATTTCGAGCTCGTCCTGATGGACTGCCAGATGCCGGACCTCGACGGCTTCGACGCCACCCGCCGGATCCGCGAGGGTCCGGAGAAGAACCGGCGCATCCCGATCGTGGCGCTGACGGCCCACGCGATGCAAGAGGATCTCGACCGCTGCCTCGCCGCGGGCATGGACGGCTACATCACCAAGCCCTTTGTGGAGAAGGACCTGCGGGAGAAGCTGGAGCTCTGGCTGGACGGCGCGGAGAGCGCCGGGGCCAGCTAGGCGCCGGCCGTCGCAGAAAAAAAGGCCAAGGACGTAAAGGACTGCAAGGACGACAAGGACAGGAAATAACCGAGCCTGTAATCAACCCTCGGTCTTTACTGTCCTTGCAGTCCTTGCAGTCCTTGCAGTCCTTGCAGTCCTTTACGTCCTTGTCGTTCTTTCCGCGGCGCAGGTTCCTAGGAGACCGGCACTCTCGCCAGCGAGGCCACGGTCGCCAGCAGGTTTTGCGGCAGGAGAGGCTTTCCGATGTGGGCCTGGTAGCCGGCGGCGAGCGCGCGGTCGCGGTCCTCGGGGCGGGCGAAGGCGGTGAAGGCGGCCGCCGGCAGCGTCTCGGGGCTTAAGCCGAGCCCCTGCCGGATCTCCCGGATGAGCTCGTAGCCATCCATCTCGGGCATGCCGATGTCGCTGACCAGGACGTGCGGGCGCTGCCGGCGCAGATAGTCGAGCGCGGCTCGCGCCGAGGTGGCGGTGGAGACGTCCGCGCCGCACTCCACCAGCAGCCGGCGGGCGGCTTCGAGGGAATCGAGCTGATCGTCGACGAGCAGCACGCTGGTGCCGAGGAGGTTCACGTCCGCGCCCGGACCCGCGCCGGCCCGCTCGATGGAATATTGCGGGATGGAATATTGCGGGGAGCTCGCCGCGGCCGGCCGGTCGGAGAGGGGCGGCGCTCCCGGAGCCCGGGCCTCGGGGGCGGGCAGGCTGACCGTGAAACGCGCGCCGGCTCCAGGCCCGGCGCTCTCCGCGACGACCGTGCCGCCGTGCATCTCCACGAGCTGCTTGACGATCGACAGGCCCAGCCCCAACCCGCCGTGCTTGCGGGCGGCCGACGCGTCGGCCTGTCTGAAGCGGTCGAACAGGTGGGGGACGAAGGCGGGGTCCAGACCCTGCCCCGAGTCCTCGACGGCGAAGCGTACCGCGCCGTCGGCGGCGTCGGTGGTGACCGTCACCCGACCCCCCTCGGGGGTGAACTTGACGGCGTTGGTGAGCAGGTTCCAGAGCACCTGCTGGAGCCGGCCGGCGTCGCCCAGCACCCGCGGCAGGTCGGGGGTCAGCCGCAGGGTCAGGCCCACCCGTTTGGCCTCGGCCATGGGGCGCACGGTATCCACGGCCGCCGCGGCCACCAGGCTCGGGTCGACCGGCCCCACCTCCATCTTCAGCTTGCCCGAGACGATCCGGTTCATGTCCAGCAGGTCGGAGATGAGCTGCGACTGCATCTGGGCGTTGCGGAAGATCACGTTGATCCCCTCGCGGACGAGGTTCGGATCGCTGCTCCGCTGGAGGAGCTGGGCCCAGGAGACGATGGCGTTGAGCGGCGTCCGCAACTCGTGGCTGAGGGTGGCGAGGAACTCGTCCTTGATCTTCGCCACGCGCTCGATCTCGCTGCGGGCGGCCCGCTCGGCGGTCAGGAGCTGCTCGCGGTCCCGCTCGATCCGCCGGCGGTCGGTGACGTCGCTGGTGACGCCGAGCACGGACTCGACGCCGCCGTCCGCGCCGTACTCCGGAACCAGCCGGCCCGAGAAGGAGCGCCAGCCGTCCGGCGACTCGAACTCGAACTCGATCGTCTCCGACCTGCCGGTGGCGAGCACCCTGCGCAAGGCGGCTTCCCACGGGTCGCACAGGCGGGACGGCATGCCCAGCTCCCGGTTCGTACGGCCGAGGAACTCCGCGCGGGGTCTTCCCGTGGCCCGCTCGACGGCGGCGTTGATGAAGGTGTGGCGGAGCTCGCGGTCGAAGCGGGTCAGGATGTCGGGCGTGTTGTCCGCGAGGGTGCGGAACTCCAGCTCCTTGCGGCGGAGCTCGTCGTCCGCGGTTTTCCGCTCGGAGATGTCGATCACGACGCCGACGGCGTACTCGATCCGGCCGGCGGCATCGCGGACCGGCGAGGAGCCGAGGTGAGCCCAGACGACGCCGCCGTCCTTGCGGAGGAAGCGCTTCTCGAGCGAGTAGGTCTCGATCTCGCCGGCCAGGACGCGCCGGACCTGCGCGAGGTCGGCCGCGCGGTCGTCGGGGTGGGTGAGGTCCAGCACGTTGAGCCGGCGCAGCTCCTCCCACGGGTAGCCGAGCATGGCGCAGAAGGCGGGGTTGGCCTTGAGGAACCCGCCGTCCGGGGTGCAGGTGACGATGCCGGCGGCCGCCTGCTCGTAGACCGCCCGCGCGTTCGCCTCGCTGGCGCGCAGCTCCCGCGCCATGGCATGCCGCTCCACGGCGTTCTCGACCGCCCGCGTCAGGCTCTCGGGGGTCAGCCAGTCCTTGCCGACGAAGTCCTGGGCGCCGGCGCGGACGACGGCGCGGCTTTCGTCCAGGAGGGCGGAGCCGGTGAGGATCACGATCGGGATGGCCGGCAGACCGTCCCCCGCGGACGGCAGCGCCGCCAGGACGTCGAGGGCGGTGCCGTCGGGCAGGTTGAAGTCGAGCACGGCGCAGTCGGGGCGCGGCTCGGTAGCGCAAAGCCGCACGGCATCGGCCGCCGTGGTGCCCTCCACGAAGGTGTAGCGGCGCGTGGAGCCACGGAGCAGGGCGGCCTTGGCGTCCGCCAGGTCCGTCGAGCTGTCGTCCACGACCACCACGCGCCAGGGTCGGGAGTCCTTGATCATGATCGTGTCATCCTTCGGGCCGGCTCATATCGGGCCCTGTCCTTGCGCCGGGCGGGCTGTCACCGGACAGGGTGAAGAAGAAAGTCGTGCCTTCCGACGGCCGTGACCGCAGCCAGATGACGCCACCGTGCTGCTCGACCAGCTTGCGGGTGATGGTCAGCCCGGCGCCGTTGCCGCCGCCGAAGGCCTCTATCGGATGGAGCCGCTTGAACAGACGGAACACCTGGTCGAAGTGCCGTGGCTCGATGCCGATCCCGTTGTCCGCTACGTAGAATACACGCTGTCCGCGCGCGGCCTGCGGGGCCCCATCGCGGTCGAAGAGGGGGGACGCGGGCTCGTCCGGCTCAAAGTAACCGATCTCGATCCACTTTCCCGGCTTATCGTTGTACTTGAGGGCGTTGGCGACGAGGTTCGCGAGCACCTCCCGGACGCGGACGCGGTCGCACCACACCGCCGGCAGCGGCCGGGGGAGGCGGACCTCGGCCCCGCTCTCCTCCAGGCGGGCTCCCAGCATCTCCAGCGCCTCCCGCGCCAGCTCATTCAACGGCGCGACCTCGAGCTCCGGCTTGAGCTGACCGACCCGCGAGAAGTGGAGCAGCGCGTCGAGCAGGCCGTCCATGCGGACGGTGAGGCGCAGCAGCGTCTCGATCCGTGCCGTCGCCTGGGCATCGAGCACCTTTCCGGCCTGCGCGTCCTCCAGCAGGTAGTGCGCGTATCTGTGGATGCTGCGCAGCGGCTCCTTGAGGTCGTGGCTGGCGACGTAGGCGAAGGCGTCCAGCTCCTCGTTGCTGCGCGAGAGGTCGTCGTTGAGCGCCGCGAGCTGCTCGGCCCGGCTGATGACCAGGTCCATCACCAGCAGGCGGAGCTTGAGCGCGGCGTCGACCTCGACCTCGAGCCAGGGCGCGGACCGCCCCTGGACGGCCTCCTGCCAGAGCTCGAAGCTCCGGCGGGGGGTGAGCCGCGGGCCGTTGGGGCCGGGGGCCGTGGGTTTGTCGTATGGGTTGCCGGCCCACTGGACGGTCTGCGCCTGCTCCGGACGAAGCCAGAGGATCAGGCTCCGGCGTCCCCGCGACACCGGCACCGCCAGGATCCCCGCGGCGAGGCCGAGGTAGGCGGCGGCGGGAGGAAACTCGGCCGCGAGCTGGTCGGTGGCATAGACCGGACGCGCGCCGGCGAGGAATTCCGGCCGCTCGCGCAGCCAGGCGGCCAGGGCTTCCAGTTGCGGGTCGGACGGCACGGCGCCGGCGGTCCACCAGCGGTCCTGGTGGTAGAGCGCCGCGCCGGTGGCCTCGATGCCGTCCAGCAGGTTGGGTTGCCCCTCCACGATCAGCGCCAGCCCGCCCTCGCCGGCGGCCCGCGACAGGATCCCGTGATGGGCCGCGTCCAGCCGCGCGCGGTAGTGCCAGTGCTCGCGCTCCTCGGCGTTCTTGAGCTGGAGCGACACCACCTGCGCCAGGAACTCCGCGGCGGCCCGCACCTGGAAGGGGAAGGCGGTCGGAGTGCCGTGGTGGCCGGCGATCAATCCCCAGAGCTCGCCGTCGCGCAGGATCGATAGCGTCAGCGACGCCGCGACGTCCATGTTCCGCAGGTACTCGGTGTACATCACGGAGGCGCCCCGCAACGCGCAGTAGGTCATCTCCAGCGCCCGCCCGGTGTCCGGGTTCACCAGCGGGACCATCTCCTGCATTTCGGCGGACGCGTCGGGGAGCGGCCGGATCCAGATCTTCTTGAAGATCTCGCGGGCGGGCCTGGGGATGTCGTCCGCCGGATAGCGCAGGCCGAGCCAGGAGTGGAGGTCGTCCCGCCTGGTTTCGGCGAGCACCTCGCCGCTGTCGTCGGGGTGGAACTTGTAGACCATCACCCGGTCGAGGCCGGTCAACCGCCGCACCTCCTCGGTGACGACCTGGCAGAAGTCGCGCACCGTCGGGGTCGCCTGGAGGAGGGCGACGGTCCGCTTGACCATCCCGTAATAGTCCGGCTCCGGGATGCCGTCCGCCCTGCCGCGCCCGGTCGGCTCCATCTCGACGAGCAGGACCCCGTCGGCCGTATGGGCCGTCACGTCGAGGGCGGCGGAGCCTTCGGCGTTCGGGATCTCGACGGTGAAGACGTAGAGCGGGTTGCGCTCGAGCGGCTCCCGCGCCACGAATTCGCGCAGCCGGGCGGCGTGGACGTCGCCCAGGACCTCGGCCACGCACCCTCCCAGCAGCCGGTCGGGAGGCGCGCCCAGCCACCGCTCGCTGTTCTCGCTGACCTGCGCGATCGTCAGGTCGTCCGGCCGCAGCGCCAGCAGCACGCCGTGGGGCTGGATGCAGCCGGGGGTCTGGATCGGCTCGGCGTCACAGTTGGTGATCGTTACGCCGTGCCGCCTGACGCTGTAGGGAAAGGGCAGGCCGGTCGGCTCGCTCATGATTCCCGCCTCCAGGTCAGCCAGCGCTCGAAGGCCTCGAACGTCGCGGCGGCCGCTTCCAGGGCCTCGCCGGTGCGCCCTTCGTCGGCGCCGCAGTAGCTCTCCAGCGCGGCGCGAAAGCTCCGCCACATCTCGCCCGTCCGGCCGCCGTAACAGGCATGGAACGAGCCGCCGGACACGGCGTCGATCCCCAGCGCGTCGTGGCCCTGGCGGGCGACGATCTGCCCTCCGAGCGTCGCCCCTTCGAGCACGTAGAGGGCTCCGAACGCGGCGGCGAACGTCGCGAGCTCCGGGAGGTCCGCGCAGGCCGGCAGGGCCCGGACGTCGCTCTCGGTCCACCCCAGCGCGAGCAGGTCGGCCCGCAGCAAGGGCGCCTTGCGGCGGGCGGGGAAGTCGATGGCCGCGGCGGCCCAGTCGAAGCGGGAAAGGCGATCTTCCAGCGGGACATAGAGGCCCGACAGCCTGGCCAGCAGGCCTCCGTAGGAGCCGGGGCTGCCGAAGCGGGTGGGAAGATCGACCGCTCGCTCGGCCCGGAGGTGGAGCGGAGCGGTGTGCTCGCGTAACCGGTCAAGCATTCGAGGTCGGGTCCTCCTGACAAAGAAGCGCCGAGACGGCAGTGCAGACGGAAGTGCCAGCCCATTCTACAGGACTGCGTGGTCCCCATTTCCGCTCAGGCCGTAAAACTGTCTACGGACACGAAGGTGCCGAAGAGGTCGCCGCAGGGATTTCGAGGCTCAGAACGGCCTCCTCCGTGCCGGGCTCCAGAGTCACTCTGGCGGATGCGCAGCGGCCGGCGAAGCCCGCCGTGACGACGACCTCGCCGGGGCCGAGGCCGAGGACTCGGAACTCGCCGTCCCGACTCACCCGCGATGAATGAAAATCGTGGTCCTGGAGAGCTTTCACGGAGACGTCCGGCAGGCTCTCCCGATCGACGCCTAGGATATATCCAATGAGGCGCGCCCCCCGGTCGATCCGGATCTCCAGGGGCGTCGCGGCCGCCGCGATCGGATCGAGTTGCAGGTGGCGTCTCGTGGTGTCCGGCGTCTCGACGTCGATCTCGAGAGTGCTGTCAGCGCGGCTGGACCGGAAGGCCACTTGAAAGGAGCCATCAGGACCGGTGGGCACGGCCTCGCTCCCGTCTTGGAGCGAGATACTCACGGAGGCATCCGGGACTCCCGCACCGTCCGGGCCCGTCACGCGCCCCCGGATCTCGCGCATCTCATCGCCGTCCAGGATCAGGTCCGGCGGCCGGTTTTCGCCGGGAGCGACTTCGAGGTGGCGATGCGCCTCGCCGGACGGATGCCGGACTCCCATCTCACGCTGCCCAGGCCTGACGCCGATGAGGCGGTAATGCCCCTTCCCATCGGTCAAGGCGGACAGGGCGGGATTCCTCGAGATCCACACCTCGGCGCCCCCGGCGGGGCCCCCCTTGGCCGTGAGGACACGACCGGAGAGGACCGCTCCCTGGGTCAGGACGAGCTCGATCTTCCCCGGGCTTTGTGGAGAGTAGGAGATGGAGTAGGCGCTCCCCACGGCTGACCACGGATCATCCTCGTCTCGATTCGGGTCCAGAAAACCCGCCGCTTCGGCCTGGATCGTCACCCTTCCCGATCCCGTCAGATCGAACGTGAAGCGCCCCTCCAGGTCGGTGAGGGCGGTGCGCTTCTCAGGCGGGAGTTTCCCGTCGTAGGCGAGGACGATCTCCTGACTGGGAGGAGAGCAGGGGTGCCAGAGCGGCGCGGGAGCGCTCACGGGGTCGTCCGAGACGATGTGGACTTCGGCCTTGGCGATCGGCATCCCCTGGTCGTCGAGCACCCGTCCGGAAATCCGGCTGGGGAGGGGAGGCGGCATCAGGACGATCCGGTTCAGGCTCGCGGATTGGGCAGAGATCTGGAGAGGGGAGAACCCCTTGCGGCACACCTCCAGAACCCCCGGCTCGAAGCGGGGGATCTCGAAGCGGCCGTCCGGACCCGTGACCGCCGCCGGGCCGCCACCAGGGCTTTGGATCGGGAGCCCCCCCTGGAGATCGAGGTCCCGCGCGGACAGAGCCCAGATCCGCGCTCTCGCCAGCGGGTGTCCCTCGGAATCGATCACCACACCGGCGACCGTCGGGCCCTTGGGGAGCTGAAACGTTCCGAGCGCGACCTTGCCGCCCAGCGGGGGGATCGCGATCCCGCGTTGCGCCACCACGGTGAATCCCCTCTGGGCGATCCCCAGGGAGAACCAGGAGTCGGCGGGAAGGCCGGAGACGCGGAACGTGCCGTCCGGACCGGAAATGGCTTGATATCGAACGGCCGGCGGCTGGCTCGGGTCGGACACGACGGTGACGACCATGTCCGTTCCCCGATTCTGCCGCGGGGCCCAGGCGCGCAGCAGCTCGACGCGGGCTCCCTGGACAGGCTTCCCGGTCTCGTCCACGACCTTGCCGCTGACCGAGGCGGTTGCGGCCGCTGACAGGACCCCGCGACCTGGGAAGAGCAAGGCGGGGAGAAGAAACCAGAGGGCTTTCCGTCTCGGCATAGGGTTTGCTCCTCGAGCTGGTTCGGAGGTCTCAGCAAGGATGATTCCAAGACTCGCTCCCAGGGAGGAGAGAAGGGCAGGTCCCATTCGCTGGACCCTTCGCGTCCAACTTTGTGGACGGCTCCTCGTCCTGGTCTCCGGTCTGTTCCTTCCTTCGCCCTCTGCCCGGGCCGCCGAGCCGCCCGCGGCGGCGAGCGAGAGCGAGAAGCTGCACCGTCTCTTCGAGCGCGCCTGGGAGGACAAGCTGAGCCAGACGCCCGAGTTCGCCACCTACATCGGTTTTCCCGGCCACAACGACCGCTGGTCGGACTACTCGGAGGCCGGCATCGAGCGGCGCCACGCGCTGGCGCGCGAGCAGTTGAAGGCCCTGGCGGCCATCGACCGCGGCCTGCTGCCGGCGGTGGAGCAGGTCGACCTCGATCTCTTCCGCCGCCGGCTGGAGGGGCAGATCGAAGGCTTCGCCTTTCCCGACGAAGAATTGGCGCTCTCCCAGAACGGGGGCATCCAGCAAGAGGCCTCCTGGCTCCTGAATGCCGCTCCCGCCGCCGATACGCGTGACTACGAGGATCTCCTGGCCCGGCTGAGCACCCTGTCGATCCGGGTGGACCAGGAGCTCGCTCTACTGGAGAAGGGGCTGGCGGCCGGCGTCATGCCGCCGAAGAGCACGATGCAGGGCGCGCCCGATCAGGTGCGCGCTCTGCTGACAGACGATCCCTGGCAGAGCCCCCTGCTCGCGCGCTTCCGGCAGCTCCCGTCCGACGTGCCGCCCGAGGACCAGGCGCGGCTCCGCGCCGCGGCCCTGGAGGCTTACCAGAAGAAGACCGCGCCGGCTTTCAGCCGCCTCCTGCGCTTTCTCACGGAAAGCTATATCCCTCGTACCCAGGAGAGCCTCGGCGTCGGCGCCCGGCCGAACGGCGCCGCCTGGTACGCCTACATCGTGCGCAAGGCGACCACCACGAACCTGACGCCGGAGCAGATCCACGAGATCGGCCTCTCGGAGGTGAAGCGCATCCGGGGGGAGATGGACCGGATCATCGCCGGCACCGGATTCAAGGGGACCTTTGCCGAGCTCGTACATTTTCTCCACACCGATCCGCGCTTTTTCTATGACAAGGACGAGGATCTGGTGGCCGGCTATAAAGCGATCAATCAGCGGATCGATCTCAAGGCGCCCGCGCTCTTCGGCACCCTGCCGCGCCTGCCGTACCGGGTGATTCCGATCCCGGCGGACGCCGCCCGTTCGAAAGCGACGGCCTACTACGAGCCCGGCTCTGTGAACGCCGGCCGCCCCGGCTCCTGTTTCATCAACACGTTCGATCTCAAGGCGCGGCCGAAGTGGGAGATGGAGGCGCTGGCCCTGCACGAGTGCATCCCCGGCCATCACTTCCAGGTTTCCATCGCGCAGGAGATCCGCAAGGTGCCACGGGTGCTGAACTATCACGATTACACCGCCTTCGTGGAAGGCTGGGGGGTCTACGCCGAGACTCTGGGCGGCGAGTTGGGCCTCTATACCGATCCCTACAGCAGGTTCGGCCAGCAGAGCTACGAGCTCTGGCGGTCCGTGCGCCTGGTGGTCGACACGGGGATTCACGCCCAGGGGTGGACGAAGCAGCAGGCGATCGAGTATTTCCGGGCCAATACGGCGCAGGACGACCGCGCCATCGAAGCCGAGGTCAACCGCTACACGGTCGAGCCCGGACTGGCCCTGGCGTACAAGATCGGGGAGCTGAAGATCAAGGAGATGCGCGCCTTCGCGCAGAAGGAGCTGGGCCCCGCCTTCGACGTCCGCGCCTTCCACGACGAGGTGCTGCGGCACGGCGCGGTGCCGCTCGACCTGCTGGAGTTGAACGTCAAAGCGTGGGTGGCGGGGGTGAAGGGGACCTCCCGGGCGGGGGCGTGAAGCCCCCGCCTTTAGGGTCGGATCAATCGGATCGGCCGCGATCGATCGCGGATCAGGCGGCCGCGAAGCGCTCGGCCCGCAGGTTGGTCAGGTAGTCGTACTGCGTGGGCAGCGTCGCCGCCAGCCGCGAGGTCCTCTCGCGCAGGGCGCGGAAGGCGTTCAGGGCGTTGGTGTCGTCCATGTGATCGAGCGCCGGCAGGCTCCGCTGGGGCTTGTGGTTGAGGCCGAGCAGCATGGTGGAGTAGGAGTAGGCCTCGAAGCCGTGGTAGCTGGGATTGATGTTCTTGGCGTTCGGCAGCCGGTGCTTCCAGATGTCGAGGCGCTCGCGGAGATCGTCCGAGATCGGAACGTTCTTGACCGCGCGCCAGAACTCGGTGTCCGTCCGTTCGGTGGTGCAGTAGTGGAGGGTGAGGAAGTCGCGGACGCCGTCGATGCCCTCGGCGATCACCCGGTTGTAGCTGCGCACCATCTCCTCGTCGATCGTGGTGCCCGGCAGATGGCTGACCAGCTCCTCAATTCCGTGCTGAATGAAGAAAATCCCGGTCGATTCGAGAGGCTCGACGAAGCCGCTCGACAGGCCGATCGCGATGCAGTTCTTGACCCACGAATTGCGGGTGCGGCCGACCCGGATCTTGATGTGGTTGGCCCGCAGGCCTTCCGATGCGGGTCCGACATGGTCGCGGAACTCGCGCTCCGCGTCATCCTTGGAGGTGAACGCGCTGGAGTAGACGTAGCCCGTGCCGACGCGGCCGTAGAGCGGGATGTTCCAGGACCAGCCGTACTTCATGGCGGTGGCCGTGGTGTAGGGCGCGATGCCGTCGGTCTCGATGTCGGAGGGCACCTGCAGGGCGATGGCGCTGTCGCAGAGGAGCGAGTCGGAGAACGAGATGAACGGCTCCTTGAGCGCCTGATTGATCAGCAGGCCGCGGAAGCCGGTGCAGTCGACGAAGAGATCGCCGTGGATCGCGCCATGGCTCTGGGTGACGAGGTGATCGATGCTGCCGTCCTCGGCGAGGTTGACGTCGTTGACCTCGTCGATCACCTGCTTGACGCCGCGCCGCATCGCGTATCCCTTGAGGAACTCGGCGAGCAGGCTGGCGTCGAACTGATAGGCGTAGGGATACTGGACCTTGTGGTCGGAGAGGAAGCTGTTCTTGGGGCGCCGGCCGCCGGCGAAGTAATCCTGTACCTTTTCGTCGAAGACGCTGCCGTCGAAGAAGCGGGGCGACAGCTTGCGGTCGCAGATTTCCGGGATGGTGAAACAGGCGCGGTCGAAGGCCTCTTCGCCCTGCTTGAGCTTCAGCCACCACTCGGCCATGTTGTAGCCGTCGACCGTCTCGTACCGCTGGAAGGGATGGTAGAAGTAGGCGCCGTCCTTGCGCCAGTTCTCGAATTTGATGGCCAGCTTGTAGGTCGCGTTGCAGCTCGGCATCCAGTCCTGCTCTTCGAGGCCCAGGAAGTCGAAGAAGAGCTTGATGGTGCTGAAGGTCGCTTCGCCGACGCCGACGGTGCGGATGGTGGCCGACTCGACCAGGGTGACGTTGACGCTCGGAGCCGCCTTCTTCAGATAGGCCGCCGTCATCCAGCCAGCCGTACCCCCGCCCACGATAGTCACACTCTTAGCCATGGTGTTTCCCCCCAAAAGTAACAAATCATTAAAGTGAGGGAAACAACTTGGAGCCGCTTCCCTCGTTCAGAAGTTCAGTTCAGACCCTAAGTGTGACCCGGTGACACAAACGGGACAGCGAGAGTGAAATTTTTTTGCGCGGCGTGGGTAGGATCTTCTACTAAATTGTTTAAAACTCTCTCGGTGGCTGAGTATTCCGATTTATAGTTATATCGGAACGTGACGACGATCAGGCGGGAAAGCGGCGGCGGAGCGGCCCGCGGAGGGCCGTTCCGTGGGTCTTAAATCTTTGAAAGGACAATGTTCACCGGCGTGGCGCTCGCGATGTTGTCGCGCACCGGACAGCGGGCCTCGACCTCGGCTCTCAGGACCTCCAACGGGTCCGGAGAGGCCTCCGAGACGACGTTAATTGTCACCTTGTCAGATTCACCTTGGCTCTGGCCCTCATCACCCCGGCCCCTCATCACCCCGGCCCTCTTCTCCCGTCCCCTCCCCCTCCCACACCGGGAGAAGAGGCCCTGCGATGCGGCCACTCCTTGAATCTTTGCGTTGCTTGTCTCCCCTCTCCCGGTGAGGGAGGGTGGGCGGGGGACGGGAGAGGGGCCGGGGGTGAGGGCTCGGGCGGCTCCGATGGACGAGGCCAATCTGACATAGCCGTAGCCTCGCGCGCGGAGCCCGAGAACGGATATGATCCCCGGGGGCGGCGACTTCCATCGTCCCTAGGAGGTTCAAATGTCTGAAGCCCATGCCAATGAAAATGAAGACAGCTCCCGCGGCCGTTTCGTCTGGTTCGACCTGCTGGCCCCCGACGAGGAGGCCGCCAAGGCCTTTTACCCCGCCGTCACCGGTTGGGGAACGCAGGTCTGGGAAGCCCCCGGGATGTCCTACACCATGTGGACGGCCGGCGAGAAGCCGATCGGCGGCATCATGAAGATGCCGGCCGAGGCCGTCGCCGACGGCGGACGCCCGCACTGGCTGGCCTACGTCACGGTCCCGGACGTCGATGCCACCGTGGCGCGCGCCCAGGAGCTGGGGGCCACGGTCCTGAGGCCGCCCACGGACATCCCCACCGTCGGCCGGTTCGCGGTAATCCGGGATCTCCAGGGCGCCGAGATCGCTCCCTTCACCCCGCTGCCCAGCGGCATGCAGCCCACCGAGGGGATGCCCCCGGTCGGCGAGTTCTCCTGGCACGAGCTCGCCACCACGGATCACGAGGCCGCTTTCGCCTTCTATTCCGAGCTCTTCGGCTGGGAGAAGAGCTCGTCTTTCGACATGGGTCCGGAGATGGGCGTCTATCAGTTGTACGGGCGCGGCGGCCCGCCGCTCGGCGGCATGTACACCAAGGGCGCCAACCCGCCCGGTCCGCCCGCCTGGCTCCACTACGCCCGCGTGGCGGACGTCAACGCCGCCGCCGAGGCGGTGCGCCAGCACGGCGGCCAGATCCTGCACGGCCCGGTGGAGGTTCCCGGCGGCGACCAGATCGTGATGGTCGCCGACAACCAGGGGACGCCGTTCGCGGTGCACCAGGTGAAGGGGGGATAGGAGGGTAGGTTCGCGGCCTGCGACCTCACCCTCGGTCCCTCTCCTAAAGGAGAGGGAGGGCCCAAAGGGGACCGCATCGCAGTCGTCCCCCTTCTCCTTTAGGAGAAGGGCCGGGGATGAGGTCGCAGGCCACCGCCGGCTGCCGGCCGCCTACCCTCCCGCCCGCCGTTGCGCCTTGACCGTGCTTCCGGCGCTCTCGAAGGAGATCGCCGGCGCGGGCCCTCCGGAGCCTTCACACGTCATCCGCACGATCGCCTCCGTGCCCACCTCGTAGGTGACGAAGCGGGAGGGCCCTTCGGGAAGGTAGAAGCTCGGCCACAGGTTGGTGCCCATCGCCAGGTGGTCGGCCGTGGGGCCGGCCCAGACCACGTCGAGGATCCGCTCCCCCTTCTTGAAGGTGAGCGTTGCGTGGGTGATCACCTGGCCGCCGAGGCTGCGCGTGCCGATCATCTGGATCCCTGTCCAGGGTCCTAGCTTGGCCTCCAGCGCCTTCAGGGTGGCGTACCAGCGGTTCGACTCCTCGTCGTGATCCACCAGGATGTCGCTGAGGGGGTGGAGGTTCCCTTTCTGAGCGATGTTCATCACCCGCACGACGGACTCCTCGCGCTGCTTGAAGCGCCGCTGGTGCTCCTCGCTCGCCTTGCCGCCCACGACCTCCATCCCCTCGCGGCGCTGCGGCGTGACGGCCAGGCGGCTCTTCTCGGCGGCGACCTCGATCCGCTCGCCGGATGGCAATTGATAGACGCCGGCGCAGCGGCGGAGCTCCGCCTCGGACACCGGCACGACCGGCGGGGGCTCCACGAACCCCTTGCCGTACAGGCTCTCCTCCAGATGATTGGCGATGGCGATCGACGAGTAGACGTCCGTGTTGGTGGCGATGGCAATCATCGCGCCATCGTCGGGAAAGCGCCGGTAGTCGGACTGGAACGCCGAGTTGCCCCCCACGTGCGAGAGCTTCCGATGGTCGTTCAGCGCCTTGGAGAAGGACCAGCCGTAGGTGTATTGCGGGTAGAGCCCCTTGGTTTCGTGGGCATATCCCTGCTCGTACTTCGCGTGCTCGGCCGCCGAGAGCACCGAGTTCTTCTGCAAGGCGATATCCCAGAGGCGGAGGTCGCCGGTCGTGGTGAGGACGCCGCCGTTCCCCCGCAGGTTCCACCAGGGCCCGTCGGGACCCCGCGGATGAGTGAGCGAGGTCCCCCAGTCGCCGTCGCCGGTGTAGCCGTGCGCGAGGCGCGGGAGATCCTGGGCGCTCGGCGTGAAGCCGCTGTGGAGCATGCCGGCCGGCACGAACACCTCGTCGCGCAGCACCTCGCCGAAGGACTTCCCCGACACCGCCTCCACCACTGCCGCCAGCAGGCTGTAGCCGGCGTTGGAGTAGAGGAACTTGCCCCCCGGCGGATGGACGAGCGGGGTGGCGTAGATCCGCTTCAGGAAGGCCCGCTTGCCGATCACCTCGTCCTCCGGGCCGATGGTTTCCGGCAGGCCCGCGGTGTGGGTCAGCAACTGGTGGAGGGTGATCGCCGCCTTGTCGGGCGGGGCGTCGGGGAAGAACTTCGCGAGCTTGTCCTCCACCTTGAGCTTGCCCTTCATCTCCATCCGGAGCACCGCGGCGGCCGTGAACGGCTTGCTGATCGAGGCGATGTCGAACAGCGTGTCGGCGGTGAACGGCGTCCCTTGAGCGCGATTGGCCAGGCCGTAGCCCGCGTTGAGCACCACCTCGCCGTGCTGGACAACGATCACCGAGCCCGAGAAGCCGTACCCCTCGTTGGCCTTCATGAAGCGGTCG
This sequence comes from uncultured Acidobacteriota bacterium, assembly GCA_963718645.1. Lineage (GTDB taxonomy): Bacteria > Acidobacteriota > Thermoanaerobaculia > Multivoradales > UBA5704 > DATARR01. The sequence continues at coordinate 4,392,429 of OY970373.1, read as the reverse complement.
AGCGAGGTGCCGAGGGGGCCCTTGACCACGTTTTGCGCCGCCGCGTTCCCCGCGGGCGCAATACCGAACGCAATACCGAGGACGGAGATCAGGACAATGGGGCGGAGAGGGAGAAAGCGGGGGAGTTCCATAGGCGGGCGAGTCTATCAAAGCCCGCGAGGGGAGCCGGGTGGGAAAGGCCTTGCCCTCTCCACCCGGCGTCCGGTCGGTCTACATGCAGCAGTAGCCGCAGTTCTGACCCGGCCAGTGGCAACAAACAAAGCCGGGCCCGCACTGGGAGGTCTTGCTGCAGTAGCAGCGGTTGTTGGTCGTCGGCCGCAGCCAGTCCAGACCGGTGGAGGCGTTCACGGGCGCCGCCGCCGGGGTCTCGGCGGCGGGAGCCGTCAGGAAATCCGGCAGGGGAACGGCCGTCTGCGCGGCCGGGACGATCTGGACGGCGGCCTGGGTGGCGGGCGCCGGAGCCGGAGCGGTCTGGGCGGAGGCGGAGGAGGCCAGGGTGAAAGTGGACAGGGCGAGCGCTGCCAGGAGGATTCCACTCTTCTTCAACATGTTGTTTCTCCTTTTTCTCCTTCCCGACCATTCGGGAAGCTCTACCCTACTGTGTGCTCAGCAGCGCCGTCCGTGAGCCCACGGTCCCTGCCACCGCCCGGAGGCTCCGGGCCACGCCTTGGCTGCGGCGTTGGCCCCTCATCACCCCGGCCCTCTTCTCCCACCGCACTCCCCCCGACCGGGAGAAGAGGGAGAAGTTAGTCGAAGCAAGCCCTAAAACCCCCTCCGCGAATGGAGGGTCAAGGCAGACTACTCCGGCTCCTGTTTTTCACTAACCCTTCTAACCACTCCCTCTTCTCCCGGTCGGGGGGAGTGCGATGGGAGAAGAGGGTCGGGGTGATGAGGGGCCAGCCCTGAAAGGGCGCCGGCATTCACCGCCACCGCCCCGCTCGAAACCACCTGCAGCTTCCACCCCTCGGCCCGCGTGCTGTCCAGGTTGGTGTGGCCGGCGACGAAGAACAGGCGCTCGGTATCCGGCCGCCGGGGGGTCGAGCAGAAGCGGTCCTGGAGATAGGCGGGCGGGATCGCCTGGTAGTAGAGCGTCACCCGCACGCTGGCCGGCGTGCCCTTCAGATCGGCGAGCGGCACGGCGTAGGTGAGCTCGTCGCCGCCGCCGCCTTTGCCCCCCTTCGATTTCGGCTCGTACCACGGGTCATGGACCTCGCCGCCATGGCCGTCCGGCAGGTCGGGGAGCACCCGCTTCACCAGCTCCTCGGCGGGGAGCTTGGCGCTCCCCAGCCCCTCGCTCCGCGCCAGCTCCAGGGTGGGCGTCCAGCCGCGGGGGAGCAGGCGGTTGTCCTTCACCACCTCCGCCAGGGAGAGGAAGCTGGTGGTCAGCTTGCCGCGAGGGTCCCGGATCAGCTCCTGGTAGATCTGCGCCTGGTCCTGGCGGGTGACGGTCTGATAGTGGGGCTGGAAGGTCTGCTCCGCCGCCGTCTTCGGTGTGCAGCCGCTCTTCCACATGAACTCGCCGGCGATCGGCTGGCCGTCCGCTCCGACCAGGACGCCGGTGGGCGTCGAGCGGCCGGAGACCCAGAGATCGTTGCCGGCGGTGTCCAGCACCTCGAAAGTCAGGAAGGCGCGGCGGAAGCCGACGCCCGACGGGAACTTGTGCCCCGCCAGGTTCTCCACCTTGACGTTCGCCACCAGCCGGTCCGCGGTCGTCTCGACGCGGGTGACCGAGGCTGTGGCCGTGCCGGTGTCCGCCTGCTGGATCATCGAGTTGAACGTCGTCGTCAGCGGCGCCACCCCCCGGCCGCCCAGCATCGGATCCTGGACGCGGATGCCGAGGATGTCCGGGAACTGCTGGGCGAACTGGTTGAAGAAGACGTTGAGCCCCACCAGCGTGTGGCGGCCATAGGGCGTGCGGGTCTTGAGGTCGATCTCCTTCTGCGGCTGCCGGTTCTCCGTCTGCGGCATGTTGCTCGCCTCCTGGATCGAGGCGATCTTGGTGGCCAGCGTCCCCGGCAGCCCCGGGTAGCTGGACGCCATATGGCAGTTCTGGCAGGACATCGGAGTCGGACCGCCGTCCCGGAAGTCGCTGAACACCCACTCCGGGTAGGTGGCCTGCTCGATGATGATCTCCGGCTTTTTCTTCCTCTGCCCTTTCCCCGGCTGCACCCAGGGCTTGTCGCCGTCGAACACCGGCAGCACCACGCTGTGGCAACTGCCGCAGACCCTGGACGAGCGCACCAGCGGGTACTCCACCGGGTTGGCCCCCAGCGAGTGGTTCATCGGGATCTGCGGCGGCCCCTCGAACGGGCCGTGGAGGGCGTCCGCCGGGCCCGTCCTGAAGTCCCCCGTGAAGGTGTTGCCGATCGGCGACTTCGGATCGACCTCGATGTGGTGGCAGGTGGTGCAGGAGACGCCGTCGCGGGCGAGGGCGCCGTACCGCGCATCCTTCTTCTCCTGCTCCGTCCGGGCCTGGAAGGGGACCGCATACAGGGTGTCGCGCGAGAAGAGCTGCCGCGGCACGATCGGCTGCGAATTGCGGTCGAGCCCCAGCAGGTTGGTGTTGTTGCAGACCGCGGCCGCCTTCTTTGGATCGTCCTTGAACTGATCGAGGCAGAACTGCCGCTGCCCCATCACCCCGTGGCAGTGGAGGCAGACGTCCGGCGCCAGCTTGGCGAGCGCGGGGTGGGTTTTCTGCTCGGTCTCGAGCTGGGAGAAGAAGATGGGGTCGCGCCCGGCGAGCCCCATCGGCGAGCCGCGCCACTCGCCGTACGAGGCGAGGTTGAGGAGATCGCTGAACGCGGCGTGCCCCATCTGCTGCAGCGTCATGTCGAAGTGCAGGCCGGTCGAGCCCGCGGCGTGGCAGCCGACGCACTGGTCCGAGGTCATGAACAGCGGCGGCCCGTCGGCGCCTGGGAAGACGTGGTCGTAAACCTCCGGCGCCATGAACAGCTTGACGATCTGCTGCGGCGTGGGCGGCACGATGATGTGGGCGCCGAACGTCTTCAGGAACTCCGGCGAATAGTCGGGGAGCGGCGCGCTGAGCCGGTTCACCACCGGGTTCGGCCAGGGCACCTTGTTCCAGGCCAGGCGGGTGCTGCCGGGGCTCGCCAGCAGGTCCTGGATCGGTTCGAACCGCTCATGGGCGGAGATCGTCTCGATCACCGGCTGCGGCGGCTCGCCCACGATCGGCGGCTGGTCCTGGAAGTAGAACTTGAGGAACGTGTCCGGGTCGCCGATCACGTTGTTGAGCGAGGAGAAGGTGAACTCGTCCTTCGCCGAGGCGTGGCAGTTGACGCAGTAGTAGCCGAAGCCCATCCACGGGTAGGGGAGATTGGCCGGCGGCGGCCAGTCGATCTGCGAGGCCTCGGTCGCCTGCGGGTCCCAGGAGCCCCAGTACCAGCCGTCCTTGCCGCCGCGGCTGTCGCGCACCATCAGGGCGATGATGTTCGGCTCCGCCTTGGGGATCGACGGGTCCTCCAGATGCTGCTCCGTGGTGTTGCCGTACATCATCTTGAGGATCATCGAGCCGTCCTCGATCGGCCGCACGGCTTGGCCGAGAGCCAGCTTGCAGGTCGGGCAGGTCTTGCGGCACTCCGTCACGAACCTGCGCTCGTGCGCCGCGTCCCGCTCGCACATCCAGCGGTAGACATCCGGCGAGTACCAGACGACGACCGTGGTGTGGGTGCCCAGCGTCGTGGTGACCCACTTGGGGACGTGGGGATCGTCGCCGCCGAGAGCCGCCACGGTGGGGCCGGTGGGGCGGATCTGCGCGTCGTGATGCCAGTGGAGCGTCTGATAGCACCCCGCCCGGAGGAACCGGCCGATCCTGCGCTCGTACTCCGGCTTCTCGAACAGCAGCTCGCTGGGGAGCGGCAGGGGGGCCGAGCAGTTTTCCGGTATAAGCGCGGGTACTTGCGGCTCCCGCCCCTGGGAAGCCCGCACGGCCGGCACCGGCCCTAGCGCGGGGAGCACCACGACCCCCATCAGGACCGGCAGCATCAGGGACCACAGCGCGCGCCTCGACCTCATCGTCATACCTCCGGAGAGCCCGGGCGGGACGGCCTGCGGGCAAACTCCACAGAATCAGTGGGTGGCTCAGCGGCAGGAGGATAGCAGAGCCGCCGCCGTGGTAGCGTCTCCGGAAAGGAGACGCCGATGGAGATTCCGTTTCAGGGCCGGTTCGACGAATCCATGCTCCGCCGATCGACCGTGACAGCCCTCCGTCCGGCGCGGGGACGCCTCCTTTTGTTCCTCTTCATGGTGGCCCTCTTTGTCTGGGGTCTCATCATCTTCCCACTGATCCACGGGGAATCGCTGGACCCCAAGAGCTATCTTCCAATCCTCCTCGTCGCCGGCTTTTTCGCCTTCGTCCTCTTCGGCTGGGGGCCGAAAAAGCAGTTGCAGAACAAGCTCCTGCAGGGTCGATACGAGGGGACGGTGGGCGACGCGGGTCTCCACCTGGAGACCCCATATTCCAAGGCGGATCTTCCCTGGGACGTCTTCATCAGGGCCAAGATCGGTAAGGACGTGGTCCTGCTCTACAGCTCCGCGATCAGCAACCAGGTCCAACTCTTTCCCCGGGAGTTCTTCGCGAGCGAAACCGACTGGAACGCGTTCGTCGAGCTGGTCCGCCAGCGGGTCCCGCTGAAGGTCGCCGCGAAGGGCCTGAAAGGCAGACCCTGGCTTACGTTTCTGATCTGGATGCTGGTGTTTGCCTTATTCCTGGTGGTGTACAACGCCTTCCATGCGTCCGGCCGCTAAGGCTCAGCGACGGAACGTCCCAAGAAGCTTCCGGAATGTCTCTCTACCCATTCGGAATGTCCCAAAGCCGTCTAGAAACGTCCCAACAGGCAGGCTGAGACGTTCCATCAGCCAATTGGGACATTTCGCAGCATTCGGAATGTCCCGAAAGTCAGGTTGAGACGTTCTCGTCAGCCTTTGAGACATTCCGTCAGCCTCCAGAGACATTTCATGAGCCTCCAGAGACATTCCGAGACGTTTGCGGAACAAAACGTCAGGAACGAAGTCCTCGTACTTTATTGTCGAGCGCCTACCGGCTCGATCTGAGCACCTCGTCGACCAGCAGGGACCAGCCTTGAAGGACGGGATCTGCGTCGGCCCATTGGCCTCGACGGAAGACGATGGGTATCTGGGGAGAAGTTGAGCGATAGGACTTGATCTCGCCCTCGCGGAGGACGTCCATGTCCCAGACGACCTGGGTCCCGAAGTAGTCCGCCCGCTTCCTGGCCAGCGCGATCTCGGCCTCGGGGCCGTAATCGTTCTCGCTCCGCACCTCGACGGCGAAGATGGGCGCCCCCGTCAGGAATTGACCGCCGGCCGGCAACTCGCCCACCCAGAACGCCGCATCGGGACTGAACGAGCGCCGGTCCGGCAGATCGACGACGAACCCCACGTTGTCCGGAAACGCATAGCCGCCTCCAGACGCTCGCTCGTAATCATCCCGGCTGCGGTAGATCCGCCCCGCCGCACGCCCGGGCACACCGCCTGTGGGTGACATCAGGACGAGATCTCCCTTCACCAGCTCGGCCTTGCCGTTGTCCGGAACCCGATAGAGATCGGCAAGGCTCGCACCGGCTCGGGCCGCCATGGCTCTGGCTGTTTTCACTGTGCTTCCCCGTTGTGGAAGGTCACGACGAGAATGCTCCCCTCCCGCGACTGCTTCCAGCTCAGGATTGTACCCGAAGCGAGGCTGTCAGACATGGCCCGTAGGCAACGCGCATCTACTGTCTACCTTGAAAATTGGGAGCGCCACTCCCAGATTTCAAGGTAAGAGCGTTAGGAGCGCGGCTTCGAGCTCAAGCTGACCAGCAGCCCCGGGTGACGCCGTCGACGCGGTCGGCGCTGGAGAGCCTGGGGCTCGAGGAACTGATGGCGATTCACCTGGGGGCGGAGTCCTACCCGCTGGCGCCGCGGATTCGGGCGGTGGGTTGGCGCGGCTGCGGAGGATTTGGCGGGTCTGGGGTGAAGCGCTCCGCTTCGGGATATTCGTTTAAGCTCAGGGCTGAAAAGACCGCCAGTCGAAAACGTCGGCGATATCCCTGAAGTGTTTCTCGTTGGTCGTAATGATTTGGCCGCCAGCCTGTTCAGCTTGAGCAGCGAGGATGACGTCGATGTCCAATCCATCCTCAGGGCCTCTGGATATCCCCTTCGCTCGTGTTTGAGCCCAAAGCCTGGCCGCGAGCCGCATGGTCTCGGTGGTGATGGGAGCGTAGTTCGTCAGTGCGACCTGATCCAGGATCTTCAGCGCCTCTTGGGCCCACTTCCTGGCGTGGTGGGGCCGATGAGCCAAGTGCAGAAGCTTGCGGCGCAATTCATAATCGACAATTTCAGGAAGATAGATTCGGAAACGAACGTCGTCGAAGAGGCGAGTGATAGCTGCGACGACAGGCACGTTCTCTTGAACCGTAGGTTGTACGATCCGCCCGAGAATGTTGCTGTCGAGAAAAAGGGGGAGGGCCATCGTTCAGCGGAAACTCGGCCGATCTCGTTCCAGATCCGCCTGGAATTCCCGCCAGAAGTCTCTCTCCTCCTGGGTGGTGGGGCGATTCATCCGTGAGCGAAGGAGAGATGCCATTTCTTTGCGACGCTCCATTTCCTCAGCCGACGGCGGCGAGTCCATCCTCAGCGCCGCGTCCTCGATTCTGGCTGTCGCATGTTTAGGCATTGTGGCGTTCCCCTCTCTCGCGTTCTTTCGTCTGAGCATGATACCACACCTCCCTCGTCGCCGAGCCTACCGCCCTATCACCGTCGCCGTCACCTGAAACCCACCCCCCGGCCCACCCGTCCGCGTCGCCAGGATGCTCCAGGTCCCCGGCGCAGGGTTCTGGACGCTGCAGAACTGCTGCCCGCTGAGCTCATCGCTCTTGCAGTCGAAGACCGTGGGCGAGGCCGGGACGCCGTGGCGGAGGTAGAGGGCGACGGTGTTGTCGAACCAGTCGGCGATGTTCAGGGCGACGCGGAGCTCGGCGGTGCCGGGGGGGACTTGGAGGGTGCTGGCGCCTTGGGGGTGGCGGCGGGTCAGGGAGCCGGTGGTGCTGTGAACCGTGGTGCCGGGATCGCCGATCTGGGGGCCTTCGCCGCAGGTGGTGGAAGCGAGGTCGGCGCCGCCTTGGGACTGGACCCAGGCGAGATTACTGAAGACGTCCGCGTCGAAGGAGTTGTCGAGTGGCGCGCATTCGTCGTTGGTGCCGCTGGAGGTCACGCCGGCCAGCACCGTCTTGCCTCCGAGCGAAAGGAAGAGCGGGCCTCCGGAGTCGCCGAAACAGGTATCCGAATTCGAGCCTGGCGCGTGCAGGGGTTTCTTGAAGTTCCAGCAGACGAAGCCGTCCGCGGGGGGATCGCAAGCGGCGGTCTTCACATTGCCCTGGCGTTTGAGGCCGTCGTCCGTGGAGTCCGTGTGGGTGCTGCCGAAGCCCACGATCACGCCGGGCGATCCCAGCGGAGGAGGGCCGGTCCGGTTGAGCGGGCTCGGCGCGATGTTCGTCACCGGCCGCGCCAAGTGAAGGATCGCCACGTCCGAGACGCCCGTGTAGGCGTTGTAGGCGGGGTCCACGGCGAGGCTCGAGAGGGCGAAGAGGCCGGCGTTCTGGAAGAAGACGAATTTGCCGGCGGGGTCGATGAGGTCAGGCCGGGCCGTGCACTTGACGCCTCCCAGGTGGTCCCCGCAGATGCAGTGCGCCGCCGTGAGCACCGTCCGGCAGCCGATCAGGGTCGCCGTGCACTCGCCGTCGACGATGAAGAGCCCCACGGTGGGGTGGAGGGGATCGAGCACCCCGTTGGTGATTTTTTCGCCGCTGGGCGATTGGGCGCTGAGGGGCAGGGCGAGGGCGAGCAGCAGGAGCGGCAGGGCGGCGGGGCTACGCATGAAGCCGATTGTACTTGGAGAGGGTGGAGGGCGTGCTGCAAAAGGGACGAAAGGACTGCAGAGACTGCAGGGACGACAAGGAAAAAAGACCGCCGAGACCGCGGCGTATTCGTCCCTGTTGTCCCTGAAGTCTCTTTCGTCCCTTTTTTTTACCTCACTCGGGCTGGCGCACGGTGACCGTCGCGGTGTCGGAGTTGTTGGAGTCGTCCAGGTCTTGCGTGGTCGAGGTGACCGTCGCGGTATTGACGAGGATCCCCGTGATCTCCGCCTGGACCGTGAGGGTCACCACGGCGCTGGCGCCGTTGGCGAGCGCTCCGAGGTTGCAGGTGATCGTATCGGTGCCCGTGCAATCGCCCTGGCTGGCCGACAGGGAGATGAGGGTCACGCCGGAGGGGAGCGGGTCGGTGACCACGACTCCTGTGGCATCGTCCGGCCCCCCGTTGGTGACGGTCACCTGGTAGGTGAACTGCGCCCCCACGCTCACCTGGACGGCGTTCGCCTGCTTGGTGAGCGAGAGGTCGGCTTTCGGCTCGTTCCCGGTATAGACGCTGACGGTCACCGAGGCGCTGTTGTTGCTCGGGTCCGGATCGCCCAGGCTGCCGGTTACGCTGGCGGCATCGGTGAGGGTGCCCGTCTGGTTGGGGATGACCTGGATCACCACCGAAGCGCTGTCGCCCACCGCTACCGTGCCCAGTGAGCACGAGATCGTCAGGGTGCCGCTGCACGAGCCCTGGCTCGGATCGACCGCAACCAGAGTCACACCGGCGGGGAGCCCATCCGAGAGCATCACGCCGGTCGCATCCGAGGGCCCGCCGTTCGTGACGGTCAGGGTATACGTCAGCGTCTGTCCCACCAGCACCGGATGCGGGTTGGCCGTCAGGGTCAGGGCGAGGTCGGCGGACGGGCCGTTCGCGGTGACGGCCACCGTGGCGTCGTTGTTACTGGTGTCCGGATCGTCGACGGCGCTGGTCGTGCTGGCCGAATCGATGAGGATGCCCGCATTGTTGGGGATCACCTGGATCTCGACCGAGACGTCATTGCCGGACGCGATCGTGCCGAGGGCACAAGAGATCGTGGCCGTTCCCGTGCACGAGCCCTGGGCGGGCTGGATGGAGATCAGGGAGACGTCGGCGGGGAGGACGTCCGAGAGCACAACGCTGACCGCATCCGAGGGGCCGAAGTTCGCGACATCCACGAAATAGGTCAGGATCTGTCCGGTCTCGACGGGATCGGGGTCGGCTCCGAGCGAGATCGCGAGGTCGGCTTCTCCTGGCACGCCGACGGCGTCGACCGTGATCGCGGCGCTGTTGTTGCTCGTGTCCGGATCACCAACACTGCTGGACACGCTGGCGGTGTCGGTGAGACTGCCCGCGGCGTTGGGAGTCACTTGAATTACGACCGAAGCGTTGCCGCCGACCGCCAAGGTGCCGAGCGAGCAGAAAAGGGCCGTGGAGCCGCTGCAAGAGCCCTGACTGGGCTGGGCGGAAACGAAAGTAACGCCAAGGGGAAGGCTGTCCGAGAGCACGGTTCCCGTGGCGACCGAAGGGCCGGCGTTGGAAACGTTGAGGGTGTAGGTCAGAGTCTGTCCGACGGTCACCGGATTGGGAGCGGCGCTCAAGGCGAGCGAGAGGTCGGCCATAGGCTGCTGGGCGGCGACCGCGTCGACTGTGACTGATGCGCTGTTGTTGCCCGCGTTCGGATCGGCCACGCTGCTGGTCACGCTGGCGGTGTTGGTGAGGCTGCCCGGAGTGTTTGGAATCACTTGGATCACGACCGACGCGTTGCCTCCAACCGCCAAGGAGCCGAGCGAGCAGGTGATGGGCGCGGTGCCGCTGCATCCACCCTGACTGGGCTGGACGGAGACGAAAGTAACGCCGGCGGGAAGGCTGTCCGAGAGCACGGATCCCGTGGCGACCGAAGGGCCGGCGTTGGAAACGTTGAGGGTATAGGTCAGCGTCTGTCCCACGGTCACCGGATTTGGAGCGGCGCTCAAGACCAGTGAGAGGTCGGCCATGGGCTGCTGGGCGGCGACCGCGTCAACTGTGACCGATGCGCTGTTGTTGCCCGCGTTCGGATCGGCCACGCTGCTGGTCACGCTGGCGGTGTTGGTGAGGCTGCCCGGAGTGTTTGGAATCACTTGGATCACGACCGACGCGTTGCCTCCAACCGCCAAGGAGCCGAGCGAGCAGGTGATGGGCGCGGTGCCGCTACATCCACCCTGGCTCGGCAGGGCGGAAACGAAAGTAACGCCGGGGGGAAGGCTGTCCGAGAGCACGGATCCCGTGGCGACCGAAGGGCCGGCGTTGGAAACGTTGAGGGTGTAGGTCAGAGTCTGTCCGACGGTTACAGGATTGGGAGCGGCGCTCAAGGCCAGCGAGAGGTCGGCCATGGGCGGTGCGGCGACCGCGTTGACCGTAACGGATGCGCTATTGTTGGCCGTATTCGGATCGGTCACAGTGCTGGTCACGCTGGCGGTGTCGGTGAGGGAGCCCGCGGCGTTCGGGATTACCTGGATAACGACTGACGCGTTGCCGCCGACCGCTAAGGTGCCCAGCGAGCAGGAGAGGACCACGGTGCCGCTGCACGAACCCTGGCTCGGCTGGGCGGAAACGAAAGTAACGCCGGGGGGAAGGCTGTCCGAGAGCACGGTTCCCGTGGCGACCGAAGGGCCGGCGTTGGAAACGTTGAGGGTATAGGTCAGCGTCTGTCCCACGGTCACCGGATTCGGAGCGGCGCTTAAGGCGAGTGAGAGGTCGGCCATAGGCTGCGGTGCGGCGATCGCGTCGACTGTGACCGATGCGCTGTTGTTGCCCGCGTTCGGATCGGCCACGCTGCTGGTCACGCTGGCGGTGTCGGTGAGACTGCCCGCGGCGTTAGGAATCACTTGAATTACGATCGAAGCGTTGCCGCCGACCGCCAAGGAGCCGAGCGAGCAGGTGATGGGCGCGGTGCCGCTGCATCCACCCTGACTGGGCTGGACGGAGACGAAAGTAACGCCGGCGGGCAGGCTGTCCGAGAGCACGGTGCCGGTCGCGGTGGAAGGGCCGGCATTGGAAACGTTGAGAGTGTAGGTCAAGGTCTGGCCCACGGTCACCGGATTTGGAGCGGCGCTCAAGGCGAGTGAGAGGTCGGCCATGGGCGGTGCGGCGACCGCGTTGACCGTGACCGAAGCGCTGTTGTTGGCCGGGTTCGGATCGATCACAGTGCTGGCCACGCTGGCGGTGTCGGTGAGACTGCCCGCGGCATTGGGGATCACCTGAATCACTACCGACGCGCTCCCTCCAACTGCCAGGGTGCCCAGCGAGCAGGAAAGGATCGTGGTGCCGGTGCATGATCCCTGGCTCGGCTGCGCGGAGACGAAGGAAACGCCGGCGGGCAGGCTATCCGAGAGCGTGGTCCCCGCGGCGACCGAAGGGCCGGCGTTGGAAACGTTGAGGGTATAGGTCAGCGTCTGTCCCACGGTCACCGGATTTGGAGCGGCGCTCAAGACCAGTGAGAGGTCGGCCATGGGCGGTGCGGCGACCGCGTTGACCGTAACGGATGCGCTATTGTTGGCCGTATTCGGATCGGTCACAGTGCTGGTCACGCTGGCGGTGTCGGTGAGGGAGCCCGCGGCGTTCGGGATTACCTGGATAACGACTGACGCGTTGCCGCCGACCGCTAAAGTGCCCAGCGAGCAGGAGAGGACCACGGTGCCGCTGCACGAACCCTGGCTCGGCTGGGCAGAAACAAGAGTCACCCCAGGGGGAAGGCTATTCGAGAGCACGGTTCCCGTGGCGACCGACGGACCGGCATTGGAAACGTTGAGGGTGTAGGTCAGCGTCTGGCCGACGGTCACCGGATTCGGGGCGGCGGCGAGCGTCACTGCCAGATCCGCCTTTGGAGTGGGCGGCGGCGGCGGTGGCGCGCAGACGACCTGGGCGTCCGAGTGAGCGATTACGATATCGCCCGACAGGCTGCCGAGCGGGGCGAGGAGCGAGTTGACGACACTGATATGGATCGCGTTCACGCTGATCGTGCGGGAGGTGATCCCGTCGCCACCCAGGATCTGCTCGTTGAGGACCACCCGGATGCCCAGCAGGTTCAGCAGGACGGTGTTGGGCGGAACGGTGGCTCCGATCTGCAGGCCCAGGCCGAGCGTCCCGCCGACGCCGGCGTTCACCAGCGTGGTGGAGCCCGTCGCGCTGAGCGCCGAGCCGCACGTGCCGCCGATCACCGCGCTCGACCGCACTTCGTCCGCGTGGAGAGTCAGCAGGGGGGCCACCGGCACCAGCGAGATCCCCAGGTCGTGGACCGTGGCGTTCGACGAGACCTGGCTGGGGGACGCGGAGTCGGTATGGCTGAGCAGGAGGCCGGTGTGCAGCACCGTCCCAAAAGACCCCAGGCCGACGCTGAGGGAGAGGGCGCTGGCGTCCTTGTTAAAGGGCGAGGTGTCTCCTGAAACGGTCGACAGGGGGCCGGACGACGCCTGGACGGTGGCGAGCAGCGTCTGCAGCTTCAGCGAGATTTGCTCGCCGTAGGCGTCGCCGCGGGTGACTGGATCGGCGGCCTCAGCTCTCCCCCCGGAGGCGGCGAGGAGCGTCATCCATCCGAACACGGTGACTGCGATCTTCAGGCGGGATTTGAAACATGGGATTTGAAGCATAGAAGTCTCCTGTGCGGGAAGAGTCCCGCAACCCTTGATACGGAAGATATTGAGTGCCCTGGAGGGCAATATACTCTGTTTTTTATTTGCGTCAACGCAAATTGAAAGTCTTTTGGGCATCGGCGTGGCGCCAAACTGTGTCAGCCGATCCTGACACTTTTTTTAGGAGTGTCTGACACACGATTTTGCGAGCCGGCTGCCGTTTTTTGCCGATGGATGCTGACTTCCGCCCCCGGTCGGTTCCTCGCGGGGGGTGGTGGCACGCCAATTGCGAAAACGTCTATCCAGACGTGGAAGCTACATGAACTGGGCGCCTCTCCGGCATCAGGAGGTGGGGAGGGGGGCCCGCGAAGGAGGGGTGAGATGACAAACAAGGTTGAACGACCGGTCGAGGACCCTCCCATCGGTGCGCTGCCGCCGCACCCTCATGAATACCCGATGGTGGGAGCGCTCCCCAGCCTGCTGGCGAACCCGGTCCGCTTCTGTACGCGGATGATGCTCGAACACAACGATTTGGTTTGTCTCGACTTGGGCTTTGGAACGATCTATCTGGTCACGCTGCCCGAGCACATCCATCACGTGCTGGTGGAGAACCATGACAATTATTGGAAGGGGGACGTCTTCGAACGGACCCGTTTTCTCTTCGGCAATGGCCTGGTGGTCAACGAGGGGGAGAGCTGGCGGCGCCAGCACCGGCTGATGCAGCCGGCGTTCGCTCACCGCCGGGTCGCCGCGCTGGTGCCGGTGATGACCGAGGTGGTGGAGCGGCGGCTGGCGACCTGGGAGGCGATCGCGGACAGCGGCCAGCCGTTCGAGATCGGCGAGGAGATGATGTCGCTGACCCTCGGCATCATCGTCAAGACCATGTTCAGCCTGAGCGTCGACGCCCACGAGCTGGAGGTGATGGCGCGCTGCTTCTGCACGGCGCTGGAGCAGATCACGATCCGGATGGCCACCTACTTCCTGCCGGAGAAGTTCCCGCTGCCGCACCAGCGCGCCACCCGCGAGGCGGTGGCGACGCTGGAATCGATGGTCTACAAGATCATCGCGGAGCGCCGGCAGAGCGGCCAGGACGTCGACGACCTGCTCGGCATGCTGCTGGCGGCGCGCGACGAGGAGACGGGCGAGGGGATGACCGATCGCGAGATCCGCGACGAGGTGATGGTCACCCTGTTCGGCGGCTACGAGGCGACCGCCGACGCCCTGACCTGGACCTGGCACCTGCTCGACGAGCACCCGGCGGTGGACGAGACGCTGCACGAGGAGCTGGCGGCGGTGCTCGGCGGCCGGACGCCCACTTTCGAGGAGCTGACGCGCCTCACCTATACCTCGCAGGTGGCCCAGGAGTCGATGCGCCTCTATCCGCCCTTCTGGTTCCTCAACCGCACCGCGAAGGACGAGGACCGGATCGGCGGCTATCCGATCCCGGCCGGCGCGCAGATCCTGCTCTGCCCCTACGCCACCCACCGGCACCCCGACCACTGGACGCTGCCGGAAGACTTTCCATCCGGAGCGCTTCGAGCCCGCCGCCGTCGCCGCCCGCGCCAAAAACACCTACATTCCCTTCGGCACGGGACCGCGGATGTGTATCGGCCGCCATCTCGCGATGATGGAGATGCAGCTCATCCTCGCCATGGTGGCGCAACGCTTCCGGCCGCACCTGGCGCTGGGGTATTTCGTCGACCTCAAGGCGGGGACGTCGCTGCGGGCCAAGGGAGGGATGTGGATGACTTTGGAACGGGTTTGAAGCGGTTCAGCGGTTCTACTTGCCCAGATTCACCTTGGCTGGGGTGTTGGCCCCTCATCACCCCGGCCCTCTTCTCCCATCGCACTCCCCCCGGCCGGGAGAAGAGGGGGGCCCTGCAATGAGAGCGCTCCTGAATCCCGCGCTGCTCGGCAGGCGATCAGCAGGATCTGGCGGGCCCATGCGTTGGGAGCCCCGGGCGTCGTTGCGCGCTCGCTTCGGATCGCGGTCTCCGGGCGCGGCAGGACCAAGCGCCCGGCGGCGAGGAAGTGGCCGTAGAAGATCTGCTCTTCGAGGACGAAGCCGGCCTGCCGCAGCTCGCCGGCGAGGGCGGCCGGATCGTAGGCGGTGTAGCGGCCGGAGCGCAGCCTCGTAGGCCAGCTCCAAGCCTTGCCGATCGCGAGAAGAAGGCTGCGCCGGTTCATCGCGCTGAGGCAGAGCGTGCCGCCGGGGGCGAGCACGCGGGCCGCTTCGGCGAGGAATCCAGCCAAGCCCCGTGGACCCGGCAGGCAGCCGAGCAGGGAGATCGCGACGACGCCCGCGCAGGCGCCGTCCCGCAGCGCGAGGGAGCCCGCCGCCGAGACGGCGAAGGGTTGCCGCCAGCGGCGATGGGCATAGAGCGCCATGGCCAGATCGAGATCGAGGCCGACCACCCGGGCGCCGCGCTCGGCGAGAGCGTGGGAGAGATGGCCGGTGCCCGAACCGACGTCCGCCCACAGCGCTCCCGGCTTTACGCGCGGACCGCACCTTTCCAGGCAGAGCTCCAAGCCGCGGCGGAAAGCGAAATGGCGGGGCTCGGGGCGGTCGTGGACGCGGGCCCACTCCTCTGGATCAAGACGCATCGTCGCTACTTTGTCAGATTGGCCTTGTCGTGGGAGCCGCCCGAGCCCTCACCCCCGGCCCCCCTCCCGTCCCCCCGCCCACCCTCCCTCACCGGGAGAGGGGAGAAAAACGGTCCTGGTCTTTGCTTTTGCTCTTCTCCCTCTTCTCCCGGTGAGGGAGGGGGGCGGGGACGGGAGAAGAGGGCCGGGGTGATGAGGGCCAACGCCACAGCCAAGGAGGAGCTGGCAAAAGGTGAATCTGACAAGTAGAGTCAGGCAGTTTCCCGCGTTTCCCGAACGATCCGCTGCATCTTCTGCCCCGGTCCCAGCCGCAACGGCCGCCGCTCGACGGTGAGGGCCCCTCCTTCGAACCAGAGTCGGGCGGCCAGGGCTCCTCCCGGGAGACTCGGCAGAAGCTCGCGCAGGCGGCTCTGCAGGGCCTCCGGATCGATCGGCGAGCCGGGAGCCAGCACCAGCGTGATCCGGGAGGCTCCGCCGGCCTCCGAGTCGGCGCCGAGCCAGATCTGGAGATCGTCCGGAGGAGCGCCGAGGTCCCGCGCCGCCTCCTCGACCAGCCGGGCGAAGTCGAGCTCGCCGAGCTTCACCCCCTCCGCGGCGATCTTGGCGGGGCTGTGAACGTCGCGGAGGTGCCAGGCGAGTCCGGCGCGGCCGAGCGCGCAGCCGCAGGAGCGCCGGCGGAGCCGCCCGTGATCGCCGAGCTCGACGTTCAGCAGCACTTTCGGCGCCGAGAGCGACAGGACGGTGAAGGCGAAGGGGGCCGGGGGCCCTTCCGGCTCCGGACCGACCACCGCGAGGCGGTCGGCGTAGAGGTGCATCTCGCCGCCGTCCTCGCCGTGCGGGCAGGCGCCGGCGATGAACCCGGTCTCGGTGGCGGCGTAACGCGCGAAGGCGCGGATTCCGGAATGGGCCAGGAACTCTCGCCGCGCCACGGTCAGCGGCTCGCCACCGGCGAACAGGACGCTCCGCGAGAGGTCGAGGCCGGCGGCGACGGCCGCGCTCGCCACCCGCAACGCGGAGCTGGCGAAGCACTTCAGCACGGCCGGCTGCGGCGCGGTGGCCAGCCAGCGCGCGACCTCCTCCGCGCGCTCCGCCGGCACCCACTCCGACGCCGGACCGAGCCGGGGCAGGAGCCGGCGGCCGGCGCGCCAGCCGCGATCGATCCAGAACGCCAGCCCCTCGCCGCGACCGGGGGGTGGGCTGGTCGAAAACCAGCGTTGCGGCGGCTTTCCCAGCTTGGAATGGACCAGGAGGTTGTGCAGCCCCGCGATCCCCGGCGGGCCGGGCATCCAGAAGGCGAGCGGGGCGTCGCGCACGCCATGGCTCTCCAGCAGCAGCAGCTCCCCGGCGGCCTCGGCGGCGAGGAAGGGCCAGTCATAGCGCACCGGCACGCTCCGCCCGGTCGAGCCGCTGGTCGCTCCCGCGACCCCGCCGGAGATCCGGGGGTTGTCGAAATCCGCCGGCGTCAGCGCCAGCTCCAGCCCGGATCGCCGCAGCGAGGTGCGGCCGCGAAACTCGTCGGCGGTCACGAATACGCCGGACGCGCGGAGCTTCGACAGGGTGCCCTCGATCCCCTCGGCAGCCACCAGCCCGCGGAGATCGCCGGGGGTGCACGCCGCCCACTCCAGCAGCCGCCGGAGCGGGCTCTCCGCGACGCCGAAAACGAGCTGATCCAGGACCGCGAGAAACGCCGCTTCCCGACCCTGGACGCCGGCGCCGACCGCCGCAGCGGCCGTGGCGAGATCGATCGGCCGGCGCAGGAACCGGGGCAGCGCCAGCGACCTGCGCGCGAGGTCGAGCGCGTCCGCGCGGCTCAGAGGCCGAGCGCCTCCAGGAAGCGGAGGTCGCGGTACCCCTCCGGCCGCCCCTTCACATAGCCCAGGTCGGCCATCAGGGTGAGGATCTGGTCCATGGCCGCATCGTTGCGGATCGCTTTGGGGTCGGGGCGGTTGGCGATCAAAGCACGCCGGATGATCGCGGCGCTGACTCCGATGTATTTCTCACCCGCGGACGCGGCCTCTTCCGGCTGGTCGAGCACGTGGCGGGCGGCGGCGACGTAGGCTCGCACCACCCGCTGCACGAGGTCGGGGTCCTGCTCGATCCGCGCGCTGGTGGTGGTCAGCGAGCACCCCGGGGCGCCCGGCCAGGCGTCGCCCGTGCGCAGCAGCACCCGTCCGAGGCCGAGAGTCTCCAGCATGGCCGCGTAGGGCTCCACCATCGCCGCCGCGTCCGCTCCCTGGCCCACGAAGCTGAGGATGGCACCGTCCCCCGAAGGCTGGCGCACCAGGCGGATGTCCTTCCAGCCGAGCTGCCGCAGGAGCGCCATGGCGGTGAGGTCCTTGATCCCCCCTTCGTGCGGCACCGCCACGCTGCGTACGTCCTCCGGCGCGAGCCCCGTGCGCACCACCAGGGCCGCCTCCTCGATCCCGGAGCCGGCCACCAGCGTCAGGCGGTTGCCGTCGCTCGGCACGTCCGCGGCCACCCGCGTCCAGGGGATCACGGCGAAATCGATCTCGCCCGACTTCAGACGGTCGGGAACCGTCCAGGCCGTGGGCGCGATCTGCGGCTCCGCCTCGATGCCTTCGGCGGCAAAGAACCCCCGTTCCATCGCGACGTAGGCGGGGAGCTGACAGACGCCGCGCAAAAGGGAGAGACGAATCCGTTGCATGTGTCTTTAAAATCCTTTCGAAAGATGCGGACAGAGCCGGCAGCTCAGGCCCGTTCGCGGGCAGATCCGCAAGGTGCAGCCCACGGCCTCACCCTGTAGGAGAAACCTGATCCGTCCCAGCTTCTGACGGTGCCCGCCCTTGACGAGAACGACGGTCCCTGGCGAGAGCTCGGCGCGCAACGCCGCGGCGGCCTGATGGACGTCGCGATAACCCTGGACGCGGTCCGGCGGAATCCCCGCCTGTCGCGTCCCGCGCTGGAACTTTTCGAAACCCTCACCGACATAGAGGATCCGTTCGGCGACCGTCGCGGCCAGCCGGCCGTACTCCAGATAGACCTGAGTCTGAGCGCCATGGAGCTCGTCGACGTTGCCGAGAACTGCGATCCGGCGCCGGCCCGCGAGACCGCCCAGAGCTTGCAGAGCCGATTCGATCGTGTCCCAAGTCGATTTCCAGGAGTCGAGCAGCAACCACGCCTCGGCGGCTTCGGCGGTTATTGGCACGACCTCCAGGCGTTCAGGGGCGGCGCGCAAGCCGGCCAATCTCTCGCGGACTGTATCGCATCCGATCCCGGAATCGACTCCGACCGCCACCGCCAGCGCGGCGCAGCGCGCCAGCCCCTCGCCGATCCAGGGGGACGCGACTTCGAGGTTCCCTCCAGGAGAGACGAGACGTATCCGGCTGCCACGCGGAAAATCGACCTGAACGTCCTCGATCCGCCATTCGCAGTCCGCGCCGAATCCCACCCGGAGGACGCGCGCCTGGGCGCTGGCCGCGATCGCGAGGCAGCGAGGATCGTCGCCGTTGACGACCAGGAGCCCTCCCGGCCGGACGACGTGAGCCAGCAGGGCCTTTTCGGCGGCGACGCCTTCGATGCCGCCGAGCCCGTGGGAGTGATCCGCCGCTACCGCGGTCAGGACGACGGCGTCGGGCCGCAGGAGGCGGGCGTAGCGTTCCATCTGACCGCGTCGCGAGATGCCCACTTCGAGCACCAGGGGCCGGTGTCGCGGCCGGTGGCGCAGGACCGCCAGGGCCAGAAAGCTGCCGAAGTTGCGGGAGTCCGGATCGAAAGGCACGCCGAGCACGGTGGCCACGGCCGCGGTGGTGCTGGTCTTGCCCAGTGAGCCGGTCACCGCGACCAACCGAGTGCCGCGCAGCCAGGTCCGCCGCCAGACCCAGGCGGCCGGCGCGACGAACGGCCAGACTAGGGCGCCCAAAAGAGTCCGGGGGCGGAAGCGCGCCAGGTCCACGATCCGGTCGAGCCGTTTGCGCCAGGGCGGCTTGGACGGCGCCGTCATGCCGGGGCCGCCAATCGCTCGGGATCGATGAAGATCCGGTGCCAGATCTCGATCAGCACCAGGAAGTGCAGGCGGTTGCGGTCGAAGGGAGCGCCGCGGCCACGCCGCAGACGGGATAGCAGGCGGTCCACGAAACGGGGCTGGAAAAGGCCGCGGGCGCGCACCGCCGATGCGGCCAGCAGATCGGAGGCGTGATCGAGAAGTCCCGCGGCTTCCCAGAGGCGCAACGGATTCGCCTGCCCCTGCTTGCGGCGGCCGAGGATCTCCTCCGGCAGGAGCCCGCGCGCCGCCTCCCGCAGGATCATCTTCTCGTCACGCCAGCCGACCTTGGCCGCGAGCGGAACCCGTTCACTGAATTCGACCACGCCGGAATCGAGAAACGGGAGGCGGACCTCCAGCGCGTGGGCCATCGAGAGCAGATCGACCCGCGGCAAATGGGCGTTGGGGAGCTGGACCCGCCGCTCGTAGTCGAGAAGGCCGGCGAGCCGGCGCGATCCGTGCTGCCGCAGGGCCGGTCCGAGATGGGTTTTGAGGGGATCTTCCTGCGCGCGCGCCGCCAGCAGGGCCTGGCCGTAGAGATCGCGCGCGGCCCCGAGCTTGCGCGTGCCGTAGAGGGAGGCCGCCAGATTGGAAGGCAGGAATCCGAGCGGCGGAAGTGCGGTCTTGAACCGGAGATAGCCGCCGAACAGCTCGTCGGCCCCCTCGCCGAGCAGCAGCACGCGGACGTCCTCAGCCGCGCGTTCGAACAGCAGGCTGTTCGGCACCAGCGGACCGCTCCGTGGCTCCTCGGCCTGCCAGACCACCCGCGGCAAGCGGCGCCAGAGATCGTCCGGACCGACGGTAATTTCGTGGTGATCGGTACGAAAATGCTCGGCGACCCGCCGCGCGAATGGCCGCTCGTCCTGATCGCCGGGGCAGCCGATGGCGAACGTCTTGACCCCCGCGCCGAGCCGTTCCGCCATCAGTCCCACCAGAAAGCTCGAATCGAGGCCGCCGGAGAGCGAGGCCCCCACCGGCACCTCCGCGTCCAGGTGGCTCTCGACTGCGGCGGTGAGACGGCGCCTTAGCTCGCCCGCGGACACGGCCTCCTTTGGATTCGTCCTCGCAGTCTCGAACGGCCCGCTCCAGATATCCCCCGAACGTTCCACCATCAGCCAGCATCCGGCGGAGAGGCGGACCACGCCCTCGAACAGGGTGCTCGAGCCGGGAACGAACCCTAGCCGTAGCAGGCCGTCGAGCGCGCGCAGGTTGGTCCGCCGCGGCGCCTTGGTCGTGAGCAGCAGCGCCTTGGCTTCGGAGGCGAACCAAAGGCGGTGGTCCTGGTGCAGCAGGAAGAGCGATTTCATGCCCGCCGGATCGCGCGCCAAGAGCAACCGCCCGGCCGCCTCGTCCCACAGCGCGAGGGCGAACATCCCCTGCAAACGGCCGAGCGCCGCCTTCCCTTCCTCCTCATAGGCGTGGACCACCACCTCGGCATCCGAGTCGGTGGCGAACCTGTGCCCCCGCCGTTCGAGCTTCCGCCGCAGCGCCCGGTGGTTGTAGATCTCCCCGTTGCAGACGAGCTGGATCCGGCCGTCCTCGCTGGCTAAAGGCTGGCCGCCATTGGCGCGGCCGACGATGGCCAGCCGGTCGCAGCCCATGGATAGCGTCGGGCGAACGAGCTCGCCCGCGCCGTCCGGGCCACGATGGCGCAGAGCTTCGCCGAGCAGGGCCAGACGCTCAGGGTCCGGCGGTCCGGTGAAGCCGAAGATGCCGCACATGGGTCAGGAGCTTATTGGAAACACGGGAGGCCGACGCGATTGGGTACGAGCGCAAGCGCTTGATTCTCGCCCTGGAAGGGCGAAATTTGAATAGCCTGGCGTTTTAACGCCAGGTAGGCAGATGCCCGGTTCGCCCGTCTGTCCGCCCCAAGGGGGGCGGTGCCTTTCAGCGTTCCGCCCTTTCAGGGCGGCTGGGGCTTTTGGGGGACCGTCCCAACCTGGCGTTGAAACGCCAGGCTATTCAAATTTCGCCCCTCCAGGGCGAGCCGTCCGTTTCCGGACACCCCCGTCCACCCCCGGACGATCCCACGCGCCTCCATCAAGCCTCAATCCCATCCAGATCAACGACTTAGCCTCTGGCACATCCCGTGCTCCCTAGCCTCTCCGACCGAGAGGGAACTATGACTATGGACCGTGAGTTGGAGACCAGTTATCGAGCGCGCCGCGTGGGGCGCCGGGCGGCTGTCTGGATCGGGGCGGCGGCGGTGGCCGTTCTGATCCTGATCCTTTTGCCGGGTTGGCTGCGGCCTTCGGTGGCGCGGGAGCAGGTGCGGATGGGGACGGTGGACCGCGGGCCGGTCGAGGGGATCGTCGAGGCTTCGGGGACGGTGGTGCCGGCGTTCGAGGGGGTGATCTCCAGCCCGGTCGAGGCGCGGGTCGAGAAGGTGCTCAAGCGGCCGGGCGATCTGGTGAAGGCGGGCGATCCGATCCTCGCGCTCGACACGTCGTCGGCTCGCCTGGAGTTGGGGAAGCTGGAGGATCAGCTCGCTCGCAAAGCCAACGAGCAGCAGCAGCTCCGGATCAGCCTGGGGCGCAGCCTCAACGACCTGCGCGGCCAGATCGAGGCGCAGAAGCTCGATGTCGAGGCGCTCGCCTACCGGCTGGAGCAGAACCGCAAGCTGCGCGCCGAGGGGCTGGTCTCGGAGCAGACCTTCAAGGCGTCCGAGGTGGAGGCGAAGAAGGCCGGGATCCAGCTCGCGCAGCTCCAGGGCTCCGTGGCGGCGGCGCACCAGTCGACGGACGCCCAGCTCCAGGGGGTCGAGCTCGATCTGGCGACGCTGCGCAAGGAGCTGGACGACGCCAGGCGGCTGCTCGAGCTCGCCACCACCCGCTCGGACCGCGCCGGCGTCCTCACCTGGGTCGTCCTCCAGGAGGGGACCACGGTCCGGCGCGGCGATGTGATCGCCCGCATCGCCGACCTCGATTCGTTCCGCGTCGAGGGGACCGTGTCGGACGTCCATTCGTCGAGCCTTCATGCCGGGCAGACGGTGCGCGTGAAGCTCGACGATCAGACGCTCGACGGCCGGCTCACCTCCATCGATCCGACGATCGAGAACGGCGCCGTCAAGTTCAAGGTGGATCTCGAAAAGCCCCGCGATTCCAGGCTGCGCAACGCTCTGCGGGTGGATGTGCTGGTGGTCACCGACGCCCGCGCCGCCACCCTGCGGGTGCCCAAGGGCCCGTTCGCGCAGGGGGGCGGCACGGACGACGTGTTCGTGGTCCAGGGGGATCACGCCGTGCGCCGCCGGGTGCGCTTCGGCCTCGCGGGGTATGACTTCTACGAGGTGGTGGACGGGCTGGCGCCGGGGGAGGTGGTGATCCTCTCGGATATGAAGGATTACCAGCATCTCGACCGGATCAAGCTCAAATGAACGGCGGCGGCCTGCGACCTCACCCTCGGTCCCTCTCCTAAAGGAGAGGGAGGGCCTAACGGGGGCCGCATCGCAGTTGTCCCCCTTCTCCTTTAGGAGAAGGGGATAGGGGATGAGGTCGCAGGCCGCAGACTTGGAATTTTTAGCGAAAAGAACCCTTAAAGGAGCCTCCATATGATCAATCTGCAGCAGGTCAGCAAGCTGTACCGCACCGAGCGGGTCGAGACGACGGCGCTCGACAACATCAATCTGGAAGTCGGCAAGGGCGAATTCATTTCGATCATGGGCCCCTCGGGGTGCGGCAAGAGCACGCTGCTCCACCTGATGGGGCTGCTCGACGAGCCGAGCTCGGGGCGGGTGGCGCTCGACGGCAAATCGATCGATCGCTACGGCGACCGCGACCTCTCGCGGGTCCGCAATGAGCGGATCGGCTTCATCTTCCAGCAGTTCCATCTGGTTTCCGATCTCACGGTGGTGGACAACGTGGAGATCCCGCTGCTCTATCGCAAGATGTCCAACAAGGACCGCCGGAAGGCGGCGCTGGCGGCGCTCGATCGCGTGGGCCTCTCGTCGCGCATCCATCACTTTCCCACTCAGCTCTCGGGGGGCCAGCAGCAGCGCGTGGCGATCGCCCGCGCCATCGTCGGCCGCCCCGGCATCCTGCTCGCGGACGAGCCCACCGGCAACCTTGACAGCCAGATGGGCGACGAGATCATGGGCATCCTCGAGGATCTGAACCAGAAGGAGAAGACCACCATCGTGATGGTCACCCACGATCCGCGCATGGCCGACAAGACGCACCGCGTCGTCCGTCTGTTCGACGGCCGGCAGGTGCAATAGGGGATCACGGCGATGATCAAAAATTATTTGAAGATCGCGCTCAAGGTCCTGGGCCGGCGAAAATTCTTTACGTTCATCAGCCTGTTCGGGATCAGCGTCACCCTGCTGGTGCTGCTGGTGGCGACGGCCCTGCTCGACAACGTCTTCTCGACGGGAACGCCGGAGGTTCACGCCGACCGCATGCTCGGTGTCTACCAGCTCACCATGCAGGGGCCGGACGACACCGAGAGGTCGCGCCCCGGCTATGGCTTTCTCGACCGCTGGGTGCGGCCGATGGAGAAGCTGCCGAGCGTCGAGCGGATCTCTTTCGTGAGCAACGCGCGCACGGCGATCTCCTACCTGAACGGACGGAAGATCGAATCCGCGCTGCGGCGCGCCGACGGCGAGCTCTGGCGGGTGCTGGCGTTCGATTTCGTGGAGGGCGCTCCCTTCACCGTCGAGGACAACGCCGGCGGCCATTTCGTCGCGGTGATCAACGAGACGACACGGCAGCGTTTCTTCGGCAGCGCTCCGGCGGTGGGCAAGACGATCGAGGCGGACAGCCAGACGTTCCGGGTGGTGGGCGTGGTGCGGGACGTGCCGATTCTCCGCTTCGCCTCCTCGGCCGACCTCTGGGTGCCGGTGACGACCGCCAAGACGAGCGCTTATAAGGAGGAGTGGTTGGGTGATTTCACGGCCCTGATCCTCGCCCGCGGCGCCGCCGACGTGCCGCAGGTCAAGGCCGAGTTTCAAGCTCAGCTACGGTCCGCCGAACAGCATCTTCCCGATCCCAAGCAGTTCAAGACGCTGATCGCCGGCGCCGACACGCTGTTCGAGGGGGCCGCCCGGACCTTTCTTCCCGGCGATGCGGTGGTGAATCCCGGCCGCCGGTTGCGCGCGGCGCTGCTGGCCCTGATGCTCGGTTTCATGCTGCTGCCGACGATCAACCTGGTGAACATCAACCTCAGCCGCATCCTCGACCGCGCGTCGGAGATCGGCGTCCGGCGCGCATTCGGTGCCTCCGCGCGCACCCTGGTGGGACAATTCCTGATCGAAAACCTGGTGATGACGCTGATCGGCGCCGCGATCGGCCTGGTGCTCGCCGCCGGCGTGCTGCGGGCGTTCAACGTCAGCGGAATCCTCGAGCACACGCAGTTGCAGATCAATCTCCGGGTTTTCCTTTACGGTCTGGCGATCGCCGTCTTCTTCGGCCTCTTCTCAGGCGTGGTTCCGGCCTGGCGGATGTCGAAGCTCCATCCTGTCCGAGCGCTCCGCGGGAGGTCCGCATGATCCGTCATCTGTGCAAGCTGGTCTGGAACCGCAAGCGCTCGAACGCGCTGATGATCGTGGAGATCTGCATCTCCTTCCTGGTGGTGTTCGTGGTGGCGACGCTGGGGCTGTTCTTTCTCGACAACTACCGGCGCCCGCTGGGGTATGAATGGAAACCCGTCTGGAACGTCGGCATCGGCATGGGGCTGAGCGAGGCCGGCGGCACCAAGACCCCCGAGCAATCGGCCGCACAGCAGGCGATCTTCGCGCGGCTGCTGCGGGAGGTCCGGTCGCTGGGGCCCGTGGAGGCCGCGGCAGGCTCGTTCATCATCCCGTTCGATCAGGGTGGATGGTCCGGCAGGTACAAGTTCAAGGGGCGGAGGATGGATGTGGGAATCGACCGTGTCACGGTCGGTTTCGACAAGACGATGGGGCTCGACCTGGTCGCCGGCCGCTGGTTTGAAGAGGCGGATGCGGGCCATGCGTGGGAACCGATCGTGATCAATCGCGAGGTGGCGCGGAAGGTCTACGGCGCCGAGGACCCGATCGGCAAGCCCTTCGCCGATCCACGCCCGGGCGAGCCGCCGTTCCGGGTCGTCGGCGTGGTGAGCGAGTTCCGGAAGGGGGGAGAGCTGATGCCGGTCGACAATTTCATGTTCCGCCTGGCGTCGCTCGATCATCCGGAGGGCGATCCGACGAGAAATCTGCTGGTCCGCGTACGGCCGGGCACACCGGTGGAGTTCGAGGAGGCGCTGGTGAAGCGGATGCAGGCGGTGGCTCCCGACTGGTCCTTCGAGGTGAAGCCGTTGCGGCAGGTCCGGGCGGCCGCGTTCCGTTTCTTCCTGACGCCGCTCACCGTGGCCGGCACGATCGCCTTCTTCCTCCTGCTGATGGTCGGCCTCGGGCTGATCGGGGTGCTGTGGCAGAATCTCCTCCAGCGCACCCGCGAGATGGGGCTGCGCCGCGCGGCCGGGGCGTCGCGCGCGGCGGTTCACACCCAGGTCCTGCTGGAGCAGCTCGTGCTGACCAGCCTGGGAGTACTCATCGGCACCCTGCTGGTCGTCCAGGTCCCGGTGCTCGACCTGATCGGCGTCCTGACCCATGAGGTCTTCCTGGGAGGTCTGCTCTTCGCCATGATCACCATGTATCTCATTTCCACTCTCTGCGCCCTGTATCCCAGCGCCCTGGCGGCGCGGGTGCCGCCGGCCGAGGCGCTGCGCTACGAATGATGAGAGACCGATGATCCTCGTCGTCGACGACGACCCGTCGGTGGTGGCCTCCCTGAGCCTCCTCCTCAAGCGGCACGGACAGCCCACGCGGGCGGCCCGGTCGCAGGAGGAGGCGCTGGCCGTGCTGCGGGAGCAGGAGGTCGACCTGGTGCTCCAGGACATGAACTTCTCCCGCGCCACCACCGGCGAGGAGGGGCTGGAGCTGCTGGCGCGGATCCGCCGGCTGCGCCCGCGGCTGCCGGTCATCCTGATCACCGCCTGGGGCTCGATCGCGCTGGCGGTCGAGGGGATGAAGGCGGGCGCCGCCGATTTCGTCACCAAGCCCTGGTCCAACGCCCAGCTCCTGCAGGCGGTGGAGACCGCGCTGTCGCTCGCTCATCATCTCGATCCGCAGCGGGAGGGCAAGGGGGCGCCGGCGAGCCGCGAGGAGCTCGACCGCCGTTTCGACTTCCGCGCCCTGATCGGCGCCGAGCCGCGCTTCCTCAAGATCCTCGAGCTGATCGGTCGCGTCGCCCCCACCGACGCTTCGGTGCTGATCACCGGCGAGAGCGGCACCGGCAAGGAGCTGGTGGCGGCGGCGATCCATCAGAACAGCCGGCGCCGGGAGGGGCCGTTCGTCAAGGTGAACCTCGGCGGGATCTCCTCGACCCTGTTCGAGAGCGAGATGTTCGGCCACGTCAAAGGCGCCTTCACCGACGCCCGCGCGGACCGCAAGGGGCGCTTCGAGATGGCCGACCGCGGCACCATCTTCCTCGACGAGATCGGCGAGGTCGACCCGGCTGCCCAGGTCAAGTTGCTGCGCGTGCTCCAGGACCGCTCCTACGAGGCGCTGGGGTCGAGCGTGCCGCGCACGGTGGACGTGCGGGTGGTCTCGGCCACCAACCGCGACCTCGCCGAGAGAGTCGCGGCGGGCGCCTTCCGCGAGGACCTCCTCTATCGCCTGAACCTGATCGCGATCCGGCTGCCGGCTCTGCGCGAGCGGCGCGGGGACATCCCGTTGCTCGCCCGCCACTTCCTCGACCTCTCGGCCCAAGCCTACCGGCGGCCGCCGATCGCGCTCGCCGACCGCGCCGTCGCCTGGCTCCAGGACCAGCCCTGGCCAGGGAACATCCGTCAGCTCAAGCAGACGATCGAGCGTGCCGTGCTGGTGGTCGACGGCGACCGCCTCGACGCCGGAGACCTCGTCGCGCTGTCAGGATTGGAGGAGCGCGAGGCGCGGGGAGGCACGGCCCTCCCCAGCCCCGGCACCATGACGCTCGACGAGATGGAGAAGGCGATGATCGTCAAGTGTATGCGCCACTACGAGGGGAACGTCACCCGCGTGGCCGAGGCGCTGGGGCTGTCGCGGGCCGCCCTCTACCGCCGGTTCGAGAAGTACGGGCTCGAATCCCATTGAGCGATCGTCCGCAAGCCAATGGGAACGCGCCGATGCATCTCAGCAAGCGGGAATGCGGGTGCAACCCTGGCGGAGGCCCGTATCGGGATCCGGGGCGCACGGTGGGTTGTTGCCGGAGTAGCAGCGTGCGCAAGTCGCGGTGCAGTACCCGTAAAATGGAGTCACGATCGATGAATTGGTCGACACGGGCGGGACGGCGGTCCCGAGGATGGCGTCGAGAAGTGCCGCCGAGGTCGCCGGCGGGTGTGCTGCGGGGGGAGTGGACGCCTGAACCGATGGAGGTGCGGCAAACACCGGGATTGCCGCGAGGGTCAGGAGAATCGCCAGGGACAGGGTCTGTAGCTTTCTGCGCATGAAGGCTCCTTGTTGTTGGTTGGAACGGCCTCGATGGTAACTCGATAGTAAAGGGTGCTGATCGCTGCCCATCGCGAGCCCCGCGAGCCTGAAATGAGCCTGCGCGCCAAGATCATCGTCTACCTGGTCCTGATCCACGCGGTCCTGGCGGCGATCTCGTTCGTCGTCCTGCGCGAGAACCGGCTCTGGCTGGCGGCGGTCGAGGCGCTGTTCGTCCTCTCGATCGTCTTCGGCGTCCTGCTGGTGCGGACCTTCTTCGTCCCCCTCGACCTGATTCGCACCGGCGCGGAGCTGATCGGCGAGCGCGACTTCACCTCGCAGTTCCGCGAGGTGGGGCAGCCGGAGATGGACGCCCTGATCCGCATCTACAACCGGATGATCGACCGCCTGCGGGAGGAGCGGCTGAAGCTCCAGGAGCAGCACTACTTCCTGGAGAAGGTCCTCGCCGCTTCGCCGGCCGGCATCCTGACCCTCGACTTCGACGGCCGGGTCGCGACGCTCAACCCCGCCGCCGAGGCGCTCCTTCAGGTGGTGGGGGAGGAGGCGCGAGGGAAGGAGCTGAGCGCGCTCGCCTCGCCGGCCGGCCTGGCGCTGACATCGCTGGCGGCGATCCCCGACGGCGGCTCGGAGGTGCTGGCTCTCCAGGGAGGAAGGCGGCTCAAGGCGACCCGCGCGGAGCTCTTCGACCGCGGCTTCCCGCGCGGCTTCCTGCTGCTGGAGGAGCTGACCGAGGAGCTGCGGGCTTCGGAGAAGGCGGCCTATGGCAAGCTGATCCGCATGATGTCCCACGAGATCAACAATTCCGTGGGCGCGGTCGGCTCGCTGCTCGACTCCTTCCGCGGCTACGCCGGCGACCTGGGGGACGAGGACCGGGACGATTTCGTGCAGGGGATCGCGGTGGCGATCACCCGTCTGGAGAACCTGCGGGCCTTCATGAACGGCTTCGCCGAGGTCGTCCGCCTGCCGCCCCCGGACCGCCGGCCGACCGACCTGAAGCGGCTGATCGACGAGATCCTCCTGCTGCTCCGCCCGGAGCTCGACCGCCGCCGCATCCGCGTCGACTGGGAGCGCGCCGAGCAACTAGCGCCCATCGATCTCGACCGCAACCAGATCGAGCAGGTGCTGATGAACGTCTTCAAGAACGCGATGGAGTCGATCGGTGAGGACGGGAAGCTTCTTCTTCGCCTCGATTGCGGCTCTCTCTCGATCCGCGACTCCGGCCCCGGCATTCCCGAGGAGGTGCGCGCCCTCCTCTTCACCCCCTTCTTCTCGACCAAGCGGAACGGCCGCGGCCTCGGACTGACGCTGGTGCAGGAGATCCTCTCCGCCCACGGCTTCACCTTCAGCCTGGGGCCCGGGGAGGGCGGGGGGGCGGAGTTCCGGGTGGAGTTGCGATAGGATCGGGCAACCCTTCTCCAGCCGGGAGGTGTCTTGAGCTCCGTCTGCTGATGCGAGACGGTTTGGAAACCAATTGATGGAATGGATTCGTGTTGCTGCTCCCCCAATGTCCGTGGCGACTTCTTCGCGGGCCCTGCCGAAGTGCGAGGGTGACCGGTTCTGGGTTCCGGCCGTAGAGGTCGCGACGATAGCCGGATGCGCGATCGACGGCATGCTTTATATGGGCTCCGGTCTTCGGCCTGTCAGCGAATACAGGGGAAGCGTAGAGCCTGCCCTCGTCGATCCCCGTTGCCGAGTGAGCTGGGCAGGGCCGGACCGGGAAGGAACGCTGATGGGCTATTGGCCTTCCTATTCGGGAATCGACCCGGCCAGCCGTGCCGCCTATCTCCACTGGCTGATCCAGGGCCGGAAGGACCCGGAAGCTCACATCGGCTACGTCTTCCTGTTTTTCTATGGGATCGAAAGACGCATCCTGGTCGATGCCCGGACCTCTGATCTGGCAAAGGCCGAGATCGACGCTCTGATCGTCGAGGTCGAGCGACTCCTCGGTATCTACGGCGAAAATCGTTCGTTCCGCAACTATGCGAGCTCCCTGCTCGCCATCGCCCGTCTCCTGCATCATCCGGTCGATCCGGCGACGCTGCAGCCGCCGCGCAGGCGGGACAGTTGGGAGGTCCCGCTTTCCTTGAAGATCGCGCTGGGGGCCTTCGTAAAAGAGGGGAAGCCTGTGCCTCCCGATTGGGCTTACGCCTGGACGGCTTGCGCTCCGGAAATTCGTCTCCGGACAGCCGCGCAGCGATGCCCGGACGAGTTCGAGGAGCTGTTCAAGATTCGCTACGCGGAAGCATTTACGGACGAGGGCTTGAAGATCCAGCCGAACAAGACGTTCATCAAGACGTATTACCGTCCGGCCAGCTCGTCGTTCTCGGAATCTATATCGATAGAGCTGAACACTTTGCCGGACGTCACGAGCCTCGCGGCACCCCTGCGCAAGCTGCAAGAGATCGTGGATCGGACTCTCCAGGATCTCGACGTCTACAGCCGTTGGGTCGGGCGTACCGGGGATGTCCAAAGTCCCGCCGCTATGGCCCTGCTCCCGCCGCAACTGGCCCGAGGACGGCAGAGCGAAGAGGGCCGGCGCCTCGTCGAGTGGATCGAAGAAAGTCTTGCCGGCCGGGAGTCAGTGCTGGTGAATTCCACGGATCTGCTGGAGCAATGGCCTGGTCAGGCAGGAGCGAAGCTCGCGCGGCGGGACGCGGAGATGCTGGTGCTCTTTCTGGCGCAGCACGGATTTGGAGTCGAGCCGGACGTCCGTTTCGGCGGTCCGACTCCGGGGAGCGGCAAGGCGGTTTTGTTCCGTCTCGCCGGCGAGGGGAGCGCGGAGCCGGATGCCGCGTATCAGGCCGCGACCGTCCTCCTGAGTCTGGCGGTCGCCGTCTCGGCCGCGGACGGCGAGATCAGCGGCGGCGAGGAGGATCATCTGTTCGCGTACGTCGAGAGCGCGCTTCCTCACACCCCGGGGGGCCGGGTCCGGCTCAAGGCCCACTTGCGCTGGCTGATTACGTCACCGCCGGGTCTCGCCGGCCTCAAGAAAAAGATCGAGCCACTCGCCGAGGCTCAGCGGCGCGAGATCGGGAGGTTCCTGATTTCCGTGGCGGGAGCGGACGGGCACGTCGACGCCGACGAGCTCAAGCTGCTCGCCCGGATCTATCCTCTGCTCGGACTCGAGGCGCAGGGTGTCTATTCCGACGTCCACGCTCTGGCCAGCGCCGGGGCGCCTCCGGCGGCCGAGCCGGTGACGGTGCTGCCCGCGGGACCGCGGCCGTCCGGCTTTGCGATCCCTCCCGCGCCGAAGCCGGGAGGGGTCTGGCTCGACCCCCGGAAGATCCAGGCCAAGCTGGCGGAGAGCGAGGACGTCGCCGGTCTGCTCGAAGGCATTTTCGCCCCGGACGAGGAATCCGCTCAGGCAGCCGGACCGCGGCCGGCGGTGCCCTCCGAGCCGTCCGGTCCGCCTCCGATCGGCGGCCTGGACGCGATCCATTCAGCGTTCCTGCGGCGGCTCGCCCAGCAGGGGGCCTGGGAGCGGATCGAGGTGGAGCGGCTCGCGGCGGAATTTGGACTGCTGCCCGATGGGGCGCTGGAAGTGATCAACGAGGCCGCGTTCGAGCGTTGCGGCATCCCCCTGCTGGAAGGGGATGAGACAATCGAGGTCGACGGTCAGATTCTCGAGGAGATGTCGGCATGACGGAACCCCAGCCCGGGAGCTCGGCGCAGAAGGCGATCCGCCCCCGCGACCGCGACGCGATCCTCCAATCGCTGCGGGCGGGCGTGGTGCCGCGCCGAGGCCAGCAGTTCGTCCAGGTCGGCCGCTCGGAGGAGGTGCGGGCGTTGCTGCGGGACCTCGACCGGATCGCCGATGGCGGATCGGCGATCCGCTTCGTCATCGGTGAGTTCGGCTCCGGCAAGACGTTCTTCCTTTTCCTGATCCGTTCGATCGCCCTGGAGAAGGGTCTGGTGACGGTGCACGCCGACCTGACGCCCGACCGCCGCCTTCAGGCGTCGGGTGGGCAGGCCCGATCGCTCTACACCGAGCTGATGGCGAACCTGGCGACCCGCACCAAGCCGGACGGCGGAGCGGTTGCGAGTGTCGTCGAGCGGTTCGTCACCTCGGCTCTGCAAGAGGCGCGGGAGAAGGGGGCCGCGGTGGACGCGATCCTCCAGGACCGGCTGGCCAGCCTTGCGGAGATGACCGGTGGATACGATTTCGCCGAAGTGGTCGCCGCCTACTGGCGGGGGCACGACCAGGGGAACGATCAGCTCAAGTCCGACGCGGTGAGATGGCTGCGGGGCGAGTTCTCGACGCGGACCGACGCGCGCAGGGCCCTGGGAGTGCGCACGATCGTCGACGATGACAACCTTTATGATCAGCTCAAGCTGTTTTCCCGTTTCACCCGGCTCGCCGGCTACGGCGGCCTGCTGGTTTGCCTGGACGAGCTGGTAAACCTTTACAAGCTCGCCAACACCCAGGCGCGGAGCGGCAATTACGAGCAGATTTTGCGGATCCTGAACGACAGCCTGCAGGGTACGAGCGTGGGGCTCGGGTTCCTGCTGGGCGGCACTCCCGAGTTCCTCATGGACACCCGCCGCGGCCTCTACAGCTACGAGGCGCTGCGCTCCCGGCTGGCCCAGAATCGTTTCGCGACCGAGGGACGGAAAGATTTTACCGGCCCTGTGCTCCACTTGGCGAACCTGAGCCCCGAGGAGCTCTTCGTCCTGCTCCGCAACCTCCGGCACGTCCATGCCTCCGGCGAGCCCGAGAAGTACCTCCTGCCGGACGAAGCCCTGGTCGCGTTCATGGAGCACTGCTCGAAGCGGGTGGGGGAGGCCTACTTCCGGACGCCGCGGAGCACCGTCCGTGCCTTCCTGGAGCTCCTCGCCGTGCTCGAGCAGAACCCCGGCGCCGCCTGGAGAGATCTGCTGGGCGGCGTCGAGCTTGCGGCGGAGTCGAACCCCGACCTCGAGCCGGTGCCGGAGGCTGTTCTCGAGACCGCCTCCGAGACGGCGATCCAGCCGCAGCCTTCTCCCGTCACGCGTTCTCCGCGGGCGGACGAGGACGACGAGCTGTCCTCCTTCCGGCTCTAGCCATGGCGGAGACCTCCTCCGCGTTCCAGCTCCTGCATCCGAAGGTGCAGCGGTGGCTCTGGCGCCAGGGCTGGGAGGCGTTGCGGGACCTCCAGGAGGCCTCCATCCCGATTCTCCTCGGGGGCGAGGAGGACGCGGTCATCGCCGCTTCCACGGCCTCTGGAAAGACCGAGGCCGCGTTCCTGCCGATCCTCACCAAGCTGGCGGACGACTCCGGCGGCAGCGTGCGGGCCCTGTACCTGAGCCCCCTCAAGGCACTGATCAACGATCAGTTCGATCGTCTGGACCAGCTCTGTGAAGAGCTCGACGTTCCGGTGGCGCGCTGGCACGGGGACGTGCCCGCCGCGCAAAAGAAAAAGCTCCTCGGGCAACCCGCGGGGGTGCTGATCATCACTCCGGAGTCCCTGGAGGCCCTGTTCGTGCTGCAAGGGCCGAAGGTGCGCTCGCTGTTCGAGCGGCTCGCCTACGTCGTGATCGACGAGCTCCACGCCTTCATCGGCTCGGAGCGCGGGCAGCAGCTCCAATCGCTCCTCCAGCGGGTCGAGCTGGCAGTCCGCCGCCGGGTGCCCCGAATCGGTCTCTCGGCGACGCTCGGCGATCTCTCCCTGGCCTGCGAGTTCCTCCGTCCGGGCGGAGGGGAGGCCGTGCGCCGCATCGTCTCGCCGGGGATCGGTCAGGAGCTGAAGGTGCAGGTGCGCGGGTACCGTGCGGTTCCGCCGCAACTCTCGCCGGCTCGGCTCAAGGCGCTGGAAGCCGCCGGCCGCGAGGCGCCTCTGGAGGACACCGTCGACGGGGACGCCCTGGAGATCAGCCTTCACCTGTTCGCGAAGCTGCGCGGCGGTCATCACCTGATCTTCGCGAATTCGCGGACGGCTGTGGAGCTGTACGCGGACCTGCTGCGCCGGCATTGCGAGGTGCATGGGATTCCCAACGAGTTCTGGCCCCACCACGGCAGCCTTTCCCGGGATCTGCGCGAGGAGACCGAGGCGGCGATCAAGGACCGCGCGCGGCCTGCCAGCGCGGTCTGCACGACGACGCTGGAGCTGGGGATCGACATCGGCGCGATCGAGAGTGTGGGCCAGATCGGAGCCCCCCCCTCGGTCGCCAGCCTCCGGCAGCGGCTCGGGCGCTCGGGACGTCAGGGAGGGGCGGCGGTGCTGCGCGTCTACCTTCAGGAAGACGAGATCGACGAGCGCACTCCACCCTCGCGCCGGCTGCGCTCGCAGCTCGTCCAGGCGACCGCCGCGGTCCAACTCCTGATCGCGGGATGGTGCGAGCCGCCGGAGGCGGGGGCCCTCCACCTGTCGACCCTCGTGCAGCAGGTCCTCTCCGCGATCGCGCAGCACGGAGGGGCCCGGGCCGATCAGCTCTGGCCGGCGCTCTGCCGCGAAGGCGCCTTCCGCGCGGTCGATTCGGCGCTTTTCTCCGAGCTTCTGCGCAGCCTGGGGAGTCATGAGCTGATCCGCCAGTTGCACACGGGAGAGATCGTGCTGGATCTCGCTGGCGAGCGGTTGGTCAACCATTACGGTTTCTACGCGGCCTTTCAGACCGCGGAGGAGTACCGGCTGACGAGCGGTGGCCGGACTCTGGGGACACTGCCGATCTCGTATCCGCTGTTTCCGGGTCTTTACCTCATCTTTGGCGGCCGCCGGTGGATCGTCCTCGAGGTGGATCCTGAACGCAAGATGGTGGATCTGCAGCCGGCGCAAGGTGGGCGGCTTCCAGGCTTCGAAGGCGGTCGCGGAGCGCCGGTCCACGAGCGGGTCCGGGAGGAGATGCTGGCGATCTACCGGTCCAGCGCGATCCCGCTCTTCCTCGATGCGCAGGCGAGGGACCTGCTGGCCGAGGGACGCGCTCACTTCGCGCGTCTAGGGCTGGGAGAGCACCGGTTGCTCGCGGATGCCGCCGGCTCGGCCCTCTTTTGCTGGCGTGGGGACCGCGTGCTCGACACGCTGGTCGTCTGGCTGAGCGCCCGTGGCCTCAAAGTGGCGCAGGACGGAGCGGCGATCCTGTTTCCCAACGCCGGCCCCTCCGAGGTCCGCCGGGAGCTGGCGGCGCTCGCCGCCGCGGCACCCCCGGGCGCTCGTGAGCTCGCGGCGTCCGTCGTCAACAAACGGACGGAGAAGTTCCATCCCTATCTTTCGGAACCTCTCTTGGCATTGGATTACGCGAGCAGCCGCCTCGACGTCGAGGGGGCCTGGGGGGTGGCGCGAGATGTCGCGGACGGCGCCCCCTTCACTTCCGCACCGTCACGATCGACCCCGCCTGCAGCGCCGTCCCTTCCGAGCCCAGCAGGTCCTCCACGTTCTTGAAGGTGATCGGGATCCCCCGCGAGTACATGGGATCGGGGCCGTCGGTGAGCTGGAAGTGGAGGTGCGGCTCGGTGCTGTTGCCGGTCTGGCCGAGCTGGCCGATCGCCTGGCCGCGGGTCACGGGGTCTCCCGCCTTCACCCGCACGCTCCCCTGCTTCAGGTGGCCGTAGTGGGAAAATTCCCCTCCCGCGTGGCGGATCACCACGTAGTTGCCGAGCGGTGCCTTGTAGCTCCTGGCAAGCAGCTTGTTCTGCTCCGCGACGGTCCGCTGCTCGAAGGCCTGCTCGGCTTCTCCCGGCTGCTTCAGGCGGTCGTTGGCCTCCGTGCCGTCTGACCCCGCCTCGACCACGACGCCGTCCGCCACGGCGAGGACGTCGCGGCCATACGCAAAATAGTCGGCGAGGCGGCTGCCGTCCCCCTTGTGGGTCTGGCCGTCGCCGCCGAGCGCGACGAGGTCGTAGCCGAACTCCTCGTTGGCCGCCCAGCGGTGCGGGCTGTTGAGGCTCGGCGCCGCGCCCACGTACCAGGTGCCGGCGAGCGGAAAGGCGTACTCGTTCGGCGACTTGTGAGACTCCACCTTGAGGGTGGTTCGGGCTTCGACCGGCTTGCCGGCGGCGTCCTTGCCGCGGGCCACGATCGCCAGGCCGTCCGAGGGGAGGCCGGCGAGGAGCAACGGCTTGGCCGTGATGATCAGCGCCGTCCCCGGAGCCAGCGTGCGGCTGGACGCGAGCTTGAGGCCGGCAAGATAGCGGCTGGCCTGGAAGTGGAAATCGTACAGCTTGACCAGCCCCCCAGCCTCCATGGCGCTCAGCCGCTGCGCGCTCTTGTCGAGCGCGTCCGCGGAGACGGCGAGAGTCTGCAAGGCCAGTCCGTTCGACATTGCCTGGATCTCGACGGATTCGAGCGTGACCGGGCCGCCGTCGGGCTGGACGATCGCGAGGTTCTGGATCATCACGGTATAGAGGCCATGTGCCGGATCGGCCTCGTAGGCGTAGAGAACCTCGCCAGGATGCACCCGGATCTCCAGGGCCACTGCAGGCAAGGGAATCAAAATCGACAGCAGGGCGAGGATTCGCCGCATGGGAGTCGCTCTCTTTCCGTCCGGATCGAAGCGCGCTCCGGACTGACGGCCGGTACTACGGATCGCGGACGTCCAGAGTTGCGGGGAGGCGCTCAGGAGGTTTAGGATCTGATCCGAATCAACTCACCAGGCTGCAACTTGCCAAGAGTCTTCCGCAAGGAAGGAGCAAGAGGCTGAAGGTCCTGAAGCTTGTTGGTCCGGGCGACGAGGACGACGATACCGATGCCCAAGGTTCGCAGGTTTTGCTGGTGAGGGAGATTCTGATCTACGGTCACGAAGGCATCGAAGGCGGCTCCTCGAATCAAAGCGAGAAGCTCGCCATTTTCAATTCCGCCCCATCCCATCTCGATGACTGTGCTGACGACATGTTCGGTCAACTCCCGCTTGAGCGGCCGGGGAACGCACTCGTCAAGCAGCACGCGCATGAGCGATCAGCATCCGTTTCGCGAGCTCGAGGACGGCTACGGCCTGCTCACGCCGGACGCTCGGGAAATGATCCAGAAAGACGTCAATGGATTCTCCGCCCTCGAGATAGTCGAGGAGGGTCTGGACCGGCACCCGCGTCCCGATGAAGACAGGGACCCCTCCCAGGATCTTGGGATTTGAATGAATGACCAGCTCGGGTTCCATAAAGGCGCCTCCTTGGCAGCTAAGGATACTCCATCGATCGGGGCCGCCCCCTCACCCGAAAAACCCCAGGATCTCCCGCGTCACCCGCTCCGGCTCCTCGTGCTGGAGCCAGTGGCTCGCCTCGTCCACGAAGACGAGGTGGCCGTCATCGCAGAGGCCGATGCTGGGCGCGGCCATCTCGCTGCCGAGGAAGCGGTCCTGCTTCCCCCAGAGGAGCAGGGTGGGCACGGTGACGCGGGGGGAGGCGGGCGGCTCGGGCTGGGCGCGCAGCGAGGCGCGGTAGTAGCTCAGCATGCCGCGCACGGCCCCCGGCTGGGACCAGGCTTCGCGGTAGAGGTCGAGGTCGGCGTCGCTGAAGGTGCCCGGACGGCTGGAGCTCTGGAGAGTCGCCACGCCGCGGGCGAAATCGTGCTTCCGAAAGGCGCGCTCGGGGAGCCAGGGGAGCTGAAAGAAGAAGATGTAGGAGCTCTTCTTGCGCTGCGCGGGATCTTTGAAGACGGCCCGCCGCATCACGGCCGGATGGGGGATGTTGAGCAGGACCAGCTTCTCGATCCGCTCCGGATGCTTGATTCCCAGCCACCAGGCGACGGCGCCCCCCCAGTCGTGTCCGACCACGTAGGCCTTGGCGGCCCCGGCCTCGTCGATCAGCCCCACGATGTCGGCGGCCAGGGTGTCGAGGTTGTAGGCCGAGATTTCCTTCGGCTTGTCGCTGAGGTTGTACCCCCGCTGGTCGGGGACAAGGACGTTGAAGCCGGCGGCGGCCAGGGGCGCGATCTGGCGCTGCCAGCCGTACCAGAATTCCGGGAAGCCGTGGAGCAGGATCAGCAGCGGCCCCCCCTCCGCGCCCTCCTCCACCGCGTGCAGGTGGATGCCGTTGGTGGCAATCGTGCGGTGGTGCGGTGTCAGGTCGGTGTGCATGCGGCCCTTACCCGCCCTCTCCGGCGGCGATCGGCGGCAGGGAGATCAGCAGCACGCGGTCCCAGGCGGGCTCGACGTCCGAGATGGCTCCGATCAGGGCGAGGCCCACCCCGGCGGAGCCTTCGAGGAAGCCGGCGTCCGCCCGCCAGCCCGGCTGGCCGTCCACCCCCGGATCGAAGGCGCGGAAGCCGGCGACCCCCTCGCCAGGAGTCTGGAAGTCGAACGTCCGCTCGAACCAGAAGCGGGCCGCCCGGGCGAGAACCTCGTCGCCGGTCATCTGGTACATCCGGTTGAAAAGGTGTCCGAGACCCGCGGCGCCATGGCAGATGCCGGCGTCGCGGACGTAGGCCGAGCCCTCCGTACGGGCGGCGGCGGAGTGGGCGATGTCGAGCGCCTGGCGCTCCCACTCGGGATCGCCGACCGCGCGGGCGGCGACGAGGAGCGTGGCGGCGATCCCGGGATCGCCGTAGCACCAGGCGAGCCGTGTCGGCGAAGGGGGCTGATCGGGATAGAAGCTGCCGGCGAAGCAGGAGAGCGCTCCCGGCTCCAGGCGCCGGGCGAGGAGGAATTCGACGGCGCGGTCGAGCAGCGGCCGCGCCCGGTCCACCGCCACGCCCGCGGCGCAGGCTCCGGCGAGGACCGGCAGGATTCCCGGCAGGCCGTGCGCCACGCCGAGGTTGTAGTAGCCGTCGGGGTGAAACTCGCGCTGCCATTCTGGGATCCGCTCCACCGGGCTGAACCAGGCGGTGCCGTCCGGCATCTCTTCCGAGAGCTCGCCGAGGCGCTCCACGATCTGTTCGAGGAGGGCCGCGGCGCTCGGCCGGGGGAGCCGCTCGAGAGCGTAGACGCCGAGGCCGGCCAAGCCGCCGATCAGGTCGTACTCGCCCACCCAGGGCGTGCGGCTCAAGGGGGCGAGGAGGGCCTCGTCGATCTCCAGCATGGGGTCCTCGTCGTCCTCCTCGCCGCCGCTCTCGAACAGGCGCCCCTGCAGGTGCTCCATCGTCCAGGCGACGCCGGGGAAGCCGGAGTAGAGGTTCGGCGCCATCGGCGAGTTGGCGAGCTCCTCGCCCGCGCGGTCGACGAGATCGGCGGCGCGGTCGGCGGCGGCGGTGTCGGCCGTGGCCAGAGCCAGGTAGGTGTAGAACAGGGCTTCCCCGGCCATTCCACTGGCCAGGGCCGCCGGTGGGTTCCCCACCTTCGGCGCGGCGCCCGGCAGGGCGTCGGCGATCTCGCGCAGGGCGCGGGAGACCTTGTCGGCGAGGGGACCTTCGAGCAGAGGGTTCCAGGGGCGTGTCATGGCCACATTCTGCCTCAATTCGCTTTTATCATGCTCCCTCTATAATGCCCCCTCCGATCCCTGGCTCCGGTCCGGGCGGCATTCCCGGCAGGAGACATCCATGCGGTCCCGGTCCATCCCCTTCGTCCTGACGCTCGCCCTGGTGGCGGCAGTCGCCGCCAACGGCGCCGGCAATGGGGAGATGCCGGCGCCGCCGCATCTGCCCGCCGGGGTCTCCCCCCTGACACCCGCGCGGGCGCGGCACGTCGCCGAGCTGATGCGGGAGGCCGAGACCTATCGCGGCCTGAAAGCGAAAGCCAGGGTACCGGCCGGCTCCCTGAGCGCCCGGAAGCTGCGAGCGGAGATCGTCGAATCGATGCCCCAGGACTATCCGCCCGCCGAGCTCAAGGCGCTGGAGGTCAGCCTCAAGGCCTTCGGGCTGATCCCGGAGGCGATGGACCTGCGCCGGTATCTCCCCGAGCTGCTGAGCAGCCAGGTGGCGGGCTTCTACGATCCCGACCGCAAATTCCTGGCGCTGGTCGACCTGCCGAGAGGGAAACGGGGAATGCCGGACAACGCCGAGGACGTCACGCTGGTCCACGAGCTGACCCATGCCCTCCAGGACCAGAGCTTCGATCTCCGCCGGTTCGAGGACCGCGATCCGCTCTCCGACGGCGGGACGGCGCGCACCGCCCTGGTCGAGGGAGATGCCACGCTGACCATGCTCGATTTCAGCCTGCACGGCAGCCTGGAGACGATGCCCGGCGTGGACGCGGTCCTCAAAACGATGCTGCAGGACCCGGAAAAGATGTTCGACGCCTCGCCCGACCTCCCCGGCGCCAGGGAGATGGCCGCCGCTCCCCCCTGGCTCCGCGACACCCTGGTGTTCAGCTACTTCCAGGGCGCCGCCTTCTGCGTCAGCGCCCGCCGGCGCGGCGGGCAGGCGCTGCTCGACTACGCCTTCACGACCGATCCGCCGCGCTCGACCGAGCAGATCCTCCACCCCGAGAAATGGCACACCCGGCGGGACGATCCCGTCGCTCTGAAGCTCCCGGACCTCGCCGCCGAGCTGCCGGGCTACACCAAGGCGGCCGAAGGGGAGTTGGGGGAGCTGAGCCTGCGGATCTTCCTCCGCGAGGGGCTCAAGGATCTGGAGTGGGCCACCCGCGCGGCCGCCGGATGGGGGGGAGACCGCTTCGCCGTCTTCCAGAATGGAGCGGGGAAGGACGGCAGGAAGGTGGTCTGGATCACCGAGTGGGACACCGAGACCGACGCCGGCGAGTTCCGG
Organism: uncultured Acidobacteriota bacterium; assembly: GCA_963718645.1. Classification (GTDB taxonomy): domain Bacteria; phylum Acidobacteriota; class Thermoanaerobaculia; order Multivoradales; family UBA5704; genus DATARR01. The sequence goes on along the minus strand of OY970373.1, from coordinate 4,352,325 downwards.
AGCGCTCTGGAAGCGCTGGCGGGCTGGCGGGTGGAGAGCGCAGGTCCCACCCGAGTGCTGGCTCTCCGCGGCAGCCTGCCGGAGGAGCGCTGGGCGGCGATTCGCGCGAAGCTGGCGGCGGTGGTCGCGGAGAAGCCCACCAACAAGGACATCGATCTGAAGGCGATCGGAGCGGCGCCGGCGGTTGCGTCGGAGAAGGGGGCGGGGGCGAAGCCATGAGGAGTCGGTACAGAGCCTCTTGTGCCGGTTGGTGCGTCGCACGTCGTCCCAGCAAGCAAGGACGGATGGAGCGAAGAGCCTTCCCTACTCCTCGTCCCGCGGCACCGTCTCCGGCTGGTGGACGTTGATCCGCACCGTGGCCACCCGGTTGTGCTGGACCTCGATCACCTCGATCGTCACCGGCCCCAGCTCGATGCGGTCGCCCACGGCGGGGTTGCGCCCCAGCTCGGAGAGGACGACGCCGCCGATGGTGTCCTCGTCGCGTTCGGAGAGCTCGACGCCGAGCGCCTCCTCGAGATCCTCGACCAGCATGCCGCCGGCCACCTGGTAGACGCCGTCCCCCTTCTCGACCAGCTCGGGCTTCTCGACGTCGAACTCGTCCTGGATCGAGCCGACGATCTCCTCGATGACGTCCTCGATGGTGACGATGCCGGAGACGCCGCCGTACTCGTCGATCACCGCCGCCAGGTGGAAACGCTCGGTGCGCATCCGCTTGAGCAGGCGGTCGAGCTCCAGCGTCTCGGGGACGAAGGCGATCTCGCGCGCCACCTCGGTCAGCGCGGTCAAGGGGCGCTCGCGGTGGAAGATGTCCTTGATGTGGAGGAGCCCGATGACGTGGTCGAGGTCCCCTTCGCAGAGTGGGAAGCGGGTATGGCCGCTGCGGCGGGCGAGCCGCAGGTTCTCCGCCAGCGGTCGGTCGGTCGAGAGATAGATCACGTCCTGGCGGGGGAGCATGATCTGCCGCGCCACCCGGTGCGACAGCTCGAAGATGTTGTCGAGAAGCTCCCGCTTCTGGGTCGAGAGCTGACTCTCCTTCGAGGAGGAGAGGAGCCGCCGCAGCTCCTCCTCGTCGTGCAGCAGCTCCCCCTCGGCCGCCGGGGAGATCCCGATCAGCCGGACCAGCCGGTTGGCGGCCTGGTTGAGCAGCCAGATGGCCGGATAGGTGAGCTTGTAGAAGAAATAGAGCGGGAGCGCCACCAGCAGCGAGGCGCCCTCGGCCTTGCGGATCGCGATCGTCTTCGGGACCTGCTCGCCGAGCACGATGTGGAGGACGGTGATGACCAGGAACGACACCGTCACGCTGATCGAGTGGAGGAGCGCGGGGTTGTTCGCCACGAAGGGGTCGAGCAGCGGATGGATCAGCCAGGCGAACGCCGGCTCGCCCACCCAGCCGAGAGCCAGGCTGGCCAGGGTGATGCCGAGCTGGGTAGCAGAAAGATAGGCGTCGAGGTGGCGGAGCATGTGCCGCGCCAGCCGGGCTCGCTTGCCTTCCAGCGGCTCGAGCTGCGTCGGCCGCACCTTGACCAGGGCGAACTCGGCGGCCACGAAGAAGCCGTTGAGGGCGACCAGGACCAGACCCAGGACCAGCCCCCAGCCGCCCGGGATCACCTGCGGCGCGGGCGTGGGCACGGCGGCGGCGAGCAACAGCGGGGTCATGAACGCACCTCTCCCCCAGGGCCTGCGGATCGTGGAGGCTGGAGCCCGCGGGAACGGAAAAGGGCGAGTCGTCTAGGAGGGTCGTCGTTCAAGGCTGGTCGATTTTAGCACAGCGCGTATTTTGAGCGGGGAAGGCTAAGGTCCGGTCCGATCTGCGATAATGCCGCGGATGCGAAGCAGCGACGCGTCGCCGAGCCGATGGACGCCTGCGGATCTCTGGGCGTATACCCAGGCCTGGGTCCTCTTGCTGGTCGCCGACGTAGGGACGCGGACGCTCCCCTTCGCGCGCCTCGACCGCTGGCTGGCTCCCAGGGTGAAGGGACAAGCCGACGAGGCGGCGGTCGGTCGCCTCGTCTGGGCGACGGCCGCGGCGGCGCGCCACCATCTCTACCCCATGCGCTGCCTGCCGCAGGCGCTCTGCCTGCGCCGGCTGCTGGGCCGCCACGGCATCGCCGCCGAGCTCAAGATCGGGGTCGCACGCCAGGATGGAGAGCTGGCCGCGCACGCCTGGGTCGAGCGCGAAGGCCGACCCGTGGGAGAGAGTCTGACCGTGGACGAGCGCTTCGCCACGCTCAACTCGGCCGGAGTCTGACCCGCGGGTCGAAGTCTTCGACCCACGGGTCGAGGAGCGCGACCCACGGGTCGAAGACTCTGACCCACGGGTCAAGGAGCTGGACCCACGGGTCGAAGACTCTGACCCACGGGTCAAGGAGTTGGACCCACGGGTCGAAGGCTCTGACCCACGGGTCAAGGAGTTGGACCCACGGGTCGAAGGCTCTGACCCACGGGTCGAGGAGCTGGACCCACGGGTCGAAGGCTCTGACCCACGGGTCGAGGAGTTGGACCCACGGGTCGAAGACTCTGACCCACGGGTCAAGGAGTTGGACCCACGGGTCGAAGGCTCTGACCCACGGGTCAAGGAGTTGGACCCGCGGGTCGAAGACTCTGACCCACGGGTCAAGGAGTTGGACCCACGGGTCGAGAAGTGCGACCCACGGGTCGAGACTCTCATTCGAGGCCACGTGCTATAGACCTCACCTCTGCCGGGTTCGACTTGGTCATGCTTGCCCCTCTCGTGTTATATCCCGCGGCCGAAGGAATAGACGAAGATGAATGGCTGCGCGCAGCGGCCCGAACCCCCGCGTTCCGCGACCTTGAGGAGCCGGAGGAGGACGTCTATTCGCTGGACGACGGAGATCCTTTCTTTGACCAAGCATAAGATCGTTCTCGTCCCCTTTCCCTTCGACGACCTGCTAGCCGAGGCTCCACGTCCGTAGATGGGCTGGAGCGAGGGGTTCGCCGCCTGGATTCGAGCGAGCTATGTCTGTTCAATGAGGGCTAGGAGCCTGCGCTGCAGAAATCTAAAAGCAAGGACGTAAAGGACGACAAGGACGACAAGGACATCTGAAACAGACCAGGATGACAAATCCGGTAATACTTTGGTCCTTGCCGTCCTTGCCGTCCTTGTCTGGCTTTTTCTGGCGCGCAGGCACCTAGCCTTTGAGGCAACGGTCCCTGCTCAGCGCCCCTTCCGTGCGCACAACCTCAAGTTGTGCCGGGTCGCCTTCGCGAGGGACAAGTACAGTTCAAGGTCCAGGGGCGGGAGCGAGCTCTCATCGGTTCTGGCGAGATCCTTTGCCAGCGGTTCCAGCGTCTTCCGGCAGTCCGCGAGCTTTCCGAGGTGGTACTGGGTGATGGCGAGGTCGTTTGCGATCCATGACCCTTCCGGGCCCAGGACGTTCGAGCAGTGAGCCAGGAGAGGTTCGAGCACCGCGGCGGCCTCGCCGTAGGAATGGGACTCGTAGAGCTGTTCGAACCGCGCGCGGGTGGCGCTGCTCTCCGCGGTGGTGCACCCAGGGTTTGGGATGAGGTACTCACCCTCGAAATGCGCGCGCATGCCACAGAAGTTCCTGCACGCGTCGAGATTGGCGTCGTTCTTGGGATCGCTGTCCGATACGTCGATGCCTTCGGCGGTGCGCCGGAACGTGACCACGCAGGGCTCTTCCGGCGGCTCGGCGTCGGGATCGCCGGTAGGGAGAATCGCCTTGTCGTTCTGGATGTCCCCCTCGAGCGAACAAGAGTGACCGTTGGCTCCGGTGGCCTCCAGTGAAAAGTGAGTCGTCTGGGTTTCCGATCTGGAGATCGTCAGCACGCCCCCACCTCCCGCGGTGATGTACTCGCCGGGAGTCAGCGCGTCGGTCCCCGGGAGACAAGGTGCCACGTCCGTAGATAGGGCGGCGCACCGTTGTTGATGAGGGTCACTCATCGCAGGCTGCCCGACAAGAGCTACAGCCTCTCGTGCAATCGGCAAGAAGCCTTCGATGGGAAGCCCCGTGGCCTGGTCGTAGACGATCCAGGGATGCGTAAGGTAGGTTTGTTGGACATAGAAGTCGCCGGGTTCGAGTAATCTGTAAAATACAAGTTGTCCGGCGTAATTAACCCAATAGACGACGAGCTCTCTGCCATATTCGTTCATGAATACGATGGACGTTGGCGTGTTGCCAGTTTGGGATCTAAGAGCGAGAGTGCCGGCAGGGGAAAGGGGTATCAAAAGATCCAACGGCTGCGAGTTGACGGCATTGCCAGCCAGAACCATGAATACAATGAACACGGCTCTGGTGAGCAGATGCCGCTTGCACGGGTGGCTCATTTTGAAGAAGTCTCCTATCCGGGAGTCCAAGGCGGTGAGGGTCATGGCAAGGGCCTGGAGCAAGGATCGCAAGGGCATCATAGGAAGTCTCCTGAAAGGCGGAATGGGATCGGCGGAGCCACACGGAGGGCGTCGCCTTGCCGCAAAGCCAGTTTGCCCTTCACAGACGAAAGCCGTGTGAACCTGTGATGAAGTCCCACCCTCTTACTCATGGCGCGATGGCCGGAGATGGCTATGACGGGGGCCAGAGATCTTCCCAACCCCGTCGGCGGAGCTTCCGCCCTGACAATTCGGGGTCTCACCCAGGTCGGCGGAGCTCTCGCCCACAGGGTTGGTCCTTCCGCCCACGTAGGCGGACGTTCCGCCGCGATGGTTGGTCGAGTCGCCCATGTGGGCGGTCGATTCGCCCAAGTGGGCGGTGGAGTCGCCCAAGTGGGCGGAAGGACTTTCAACCGCGGCGAGCCTTCCAATCAGCTAGGTGGGAGGCCGGCGCGTCCGGGCGGACGGCGCCGCAAGGGAGGCGGAGCCACAAATTGGCAGGGCCGACCGGCCGATCGCGCGGGCCGGGGTCCCCTGGAGCTCCCCGGCCCGGGCATCAATGTCCACGACAGCCTCCGAAGGCCACGGAGACGGCCGCCGCTCCTCAAATCACTGACACGGGTCCACGATGTTCGTGTTGCTCAGCCATGCAGAGCGACTTGAAGCGGCGGCCCGGCGAAGGCGGCTCACGATCCGCTCCGCTTCTGAATCTCCGCCATCTTGGCGAGCTGGGCCGGGGTCAGCAGGTTCTTGAGATGGATCAGCAGCGAGAGGTGGGCTCGCTTGACCGTCCGCTCGAAGCCCATCACCTGATCGGCCGCGGCGAGGGCCTTGGTCTCGTTCACCGGCCGCTCCTGGAGCAGGCGCTGGAGCTCCTCGGAGGCCTCCTGCATGCTGAGCTGCGCGTCGAGGAACTGCTTCTGGGCCTCCACTACGCGGGCACGGATCGCCTTCCGCTGCGCGTCATCGAGCCCCAGCTCCTGGGCGTGGCCGAGCAGGGCCTCCGGCGGATAGAGCAGGCGGGCGATGGGATCGCCGGCGCCGGCTCCAGGATCGAGGTCGGCGAGGGCCGGCCTGGCCGCCAGGGCCATGCCGGCGATGAGGACGAAGAGGACAACGGGACGGAAGAAAAAGGTTTTCATTCGGAGCCTCCTTGGATTGAGTACGTGGGGTCGGGGAACGCCGGCGTGGAGTTGATCAGCTCGCCTCCGGGCACGGTCAGGAGGAAATCGGTCGGCGCTTTCCAGCTTGCGAGTGTGGGCCCTTCCAGAGATCGCGGAGACCGCGAGGGAGTGGGTCCGGAATGAAGCTTCCAGAGGACCCCGACGACGATGGCCAGCAGGAGCACGCCCGCGGCGGCCGGGATCCGCCGTCCGCCGCCGGCGCGAAGCGGTCGCTGGACCACCCGCTCGAAGCCGGGGGCCGCGGCCTCGTCCCGGCTCTCCCGCGCGCTGAACAGCCGCTGGAGCGCCGCCTCGTCCGGATCGCCGTCGTGCGATTTCATGCTTCCTCCTCCGCGCCAATCAGCCGGCGGAGACGCTCCTTGGCGCGGGCGTAGTGGACGCGGGCGCTGCCGACCGAGATCCCGAGGGCGCCCGCCGCCGCTTCGATCGTCATCTCGTGTTGCAGGCGGAGCTCGATCACCTCGCGCTGGCGCCGGGGGAGGCGAGCCAGGGCGGTATCGAGGCGCCGCAGGCGGTCCGCCGACTCACTAGGCTCGGCGCCGAGCGAGCCGTCCTCCCGCGCTGAACGCCCCCAGCGCTCGACCCATCGCTCCTGGAGTGATCGCCGTCTCCTCATCTCCGCGGCGGTCCGGCGGATCACCCCGAAGAGGAAGGTCTTGAAGCTCGATCGCTCGTCGAATCGAGCCCGGCCCTCCAGCAGTTTGAGATAGCAGGCTTGCAGCACTTCCGCGGCCTCCTCCCGATCGCGCCGGCAACAGGAGAGGGCCCAACTGAAACTGGCGGGGTGGAGCCGCTCGAGCTCCTGGGCGAGGTCCTGTGGGGTCATCGGGTCTGCCGCCCGGCTCCAGAGCACGGGCGTTCCGTTCTCTGTGTGGAGCTTCCCGGCAGTTATATGACAGCGACCGCCTCAGAGGTGTTTGGAAAGTGCCTCCCCACTGTAGAAGACGCCCCGTGGGGCGTCTCCGAGGCGGAGAGGGAGGCTCTGCTCTCTCGACGCGCCCGCGGGAGGCACTGAGAAACGCAAGCGATTTCGCCGCCCTGGAGACGCCCCACGGGGCGTCTCTACAGTGGGAGCGGGAAGTTTGACCCTTTCCAACACACCCTCTCAGACCTTGGACCCGGCGGTCCAGCTCGCTCGACCGGCTCTCCGCGGCGGGCCTGATCTCGACCGAGCCCTACTTCGATACCACCCTCGTGCGCCCCTGGTCTGGCCCACCGCGCTTGCTGGCTTGCCGTGTCGATGAGCTCCCACCGTCGCGTGGGGTGAAGGGCGGCTACCGTGTCGTCACCGGCGAGCGGTTGGGCCGGGAACTGGTCGGCACCGTGGGACCGCGGGCCGACCTGTTCATCCTCTATGAGAAGGTCGAGGGGATCGCGGCCGCTGCATTTTCGCGATAACAGAACATCAGGCTGGCGAGCCCGCGCCGGGCTCGGAAGGCCGGTTTGATTCGAAGACGATCAAACGCCAGTCGGGAGACCAGTTGGGCGAGCGTCCCTGGTACTGGACCGGATCGCCGGGCTCGAGACGATGAGGCTTCTCCGGCGGCCTGACCACCCAGATCATGTAATTGTTCGGACCTCCCGGTTCTGGGCAATTCAGCTCTGCTCGCACATGGGAGCTACTGGGAGCCGGTGAGAGCGCCGGGAGCACTTCAGACCGGCTCCGCCTCGGGTCCGGAATCAGCCCTCAACCCACCTGTTCATCTCGTTGAAAGCCATGGTTATCGAATGAACGTTGGGGGGGAACGTCACTTCGAAGTTCTGATGGATCGGAGCGCCGAGAACCGTGCCGACCCTCACATCCCTTCCGGCGGCAATCCAGCAACTGAAGGGAGGTGGAGCGGGCCTGAATATATGACGAAGGTTGGGGCTGGCCGACGTGGCATACGTTGCGACACCCGACATCCCGATGCCGACCGAGTATGTATTATTGGGAACGTTGTCCGCCACGGAGATGGTGAGCGAGCCAAGAGGTGGAGTCCTCTCCGGGCTGGTCAAATGCGGTCCCGGGAATACGGTGAAGGTGGTGGCGTTGTCGCCATCCGGGCTACAGCCGATCGTTCCGCCCTGTCTGAACGTCATGCCGGCCTTGAGGTCACCAGGAGTGCCCCAGACGAAATCGCAGGAGTTATCCCACTCAAAAGTAGCTTGGCTGCCCGGCATGATCAGGAAAGGACTGGCATACCAGGCGAGTGAAAAAAAGCTGCCATCTGTCGCCGGCGGCTCTTGATAGACATAGAAAGTCCAAGGCTGCGTAGATCGGTTTTGCATCGTCAGCGAGTAGGTTTCGAGAGTTTCCGCTTCTGCTCCAGAGGCGTGGTAAGCAACTTGAACTGACATTTGATCCTCCTTTATGGGTTGATCGTTTTTTTTCGGCACTGAGGAGACATCGCAAGCGCCGTGCCATGCCGATTCAGTGAAAAACCTCCACCAAGGCGCCCAACCCATCGTCCCGACGCTCTCCCCTACCGTCCGACGGTACCGTCCGACGGTCCATTGCTCACAGGCCAGGCCGATCTCACTGGCAGGCCGGCACCGCGTTCGACACGGCTCCCGCCGCGGGCCAGGTGGCTGCTGAAGACTGCTCAGGACTGGGGTCGGGACCAGGCAAGATGAAGGAGAAACCGGCGACATCCGAATCCGGCTCCACGATCTCAGGGTAGCGCAGACCGTCCAGAACCTGGACGTCGAAGATCTCCTGGACGATATTTTCAAAGCGCAGCGTGCCGAGCGTTTTTCCTGTCCGGATATCCAGCACTGCGACACCGCAAAGCCTCTCCTCGAGGCGGTCCATGAGAGGAATTCCGCTGAACGTTCCGGACTCGCGCACCTGGGAGAGGCCCACGAAAGCCAGCGGCCCAGCGAAGGCGAGCCCGCGAGTGAAGCCCGGGAGCGCCGCGACCGTGCTCACCTGGCCGGTCGACGGGTCGACCGTGGCGACCGCGCCCAGCCCCGAGTCGAGCACCCAGAGCTTACCGGCGTACCAGCGCGGCGAGTGAGGCATACAGAGGCCTCGCGCCACAACTTCACCGGAAGGAACTTCGAGGATCACGCCGCCCTCAGCCTTCCCGTCTCGCCAGCCCTGGGGCGTGTCGGTCGTGCCGAAAGCCGTCACCCAGCGCACCCGTCCGTCCATGACCGCAAGGCCGTTCAGGTGGCACCGGTCTTCCGGAGCGAGTGCTGTGATGAACGGCGGCAGCCAGCAGGGGACGAAACTGTGCATCCGGTCGAGCCTGGCAAGACAGGAGAAGCGCGTGTTGGCGATCCATAATCCCTGCTGCGTGAAGGCGATCTCATGGATGTTTATCATTCCCGTGACCTGGCAGGACCTGGGCAGGAAGCAGGCATCGTGCTGACCCTTCGGATCAAGCTGGTAGCCGACGTTTGGCTCGTTGTAATACTCCCAGACATGCTGTTGGGTACCGATTGCGAGCTGATGCCTTCCCACGGCGATCCCCATGGGACGCGGGAAGGTCCGGAAATGAGTATTGAGCTCCTCACCGTCAGCACGGACGACGATGACCCTGCCGCTCTGGTAGGTGGAGAGGATCAGCGAGATGCCAAGCTCGCGCAGGAGCTCCAGCAGGCTGGTATCGTACTCGCTGCTCAGGGGCTCAGGGCCGCTTGTAGGCACCGGGAGCTGTGCTGCTTGGGCAACTGCGGAGGAAGAGTCCGCGGACAATTCAACGAGTTGCGATTCAGGATTCATCGGTTTTCTCCCGATCATTAGAGGAGTTAGGCTGCGTTCCTCTCCGGCAGCGGCAAGAGGCTTCTGCATGGAAAAGCAAAAGAGATACCAGCCTTGGCCGCTCTGCCTTTTGCGGCAAACCCTCCCGGAAAAATGATTTAATATCCTGGCACGGGCCGTGCTCTACCGGACCTTGGAGCGCCGCATTCCGTGGCGCTCTTGAAAAGGAGGTATTCCATGGCAAAAGCCAAAGTCAGCGGCGCCGTTACGTTTGGATCCACGCAGATTGTGAACGGTATAACGCCCAAGCCCAGCACCGGATCATTGCAGGTAAACTTCTCCGACTACGGTGGTGCCGAATTCGGCAGCCAGCCGGCTGTCACGGTGACTCCCTTCTGGGAGTACCAGGAAGAGCAGGTGGGCTATGTCGAGACCTTGATCGAAGTCGACACTAACTACTTCACGGTAACCAGCAAAAACGCCGGGTCAAATTATAGAATCTGTTGGATCGCCATCGGTCAGTCAAACTCAACGGGGTCTTGAGACGCTCTCTGCCCAGGCCCAAGCTCTCCATCAACAGCAAGCGACCGAACTGTGCGGCGGGTGCCGGCGTCTGGGGCACTCGCCGCAACCTTTCAAAGAGAGAGTTATCACAGTGGGCAAACCCACCGTCCGGACGGTCTCCCCTACCGTCCGACGGTACCGTCCGACGGTCGCAGGCCACGACCGGCAAAGCTGCCTTCTGGCCCTGCAACCGGGTATCCTTTTTGCTGTAGACAGCTTCCGAACCAAAAAAGGGAGGGTTAAATCATGTCAACGCCAGTGCCTGTGACTCTGTACACCATCGGGGTGACGTTTCTTCCACAAAACATCGGAACCGAGGACCCACTCTTCAGCCTCGCCGGAGACATCGACGGCGAATTTGAAGGTCAGGCGGGTAATTTTATCATCGTTGAGCAAGGGATCGGCATCATCAATTTCCAGTTAGACCAGACCGCCGATCCCGACACCGGTTTCGTTCCGCAGTTCCCGACGAATCCAGTCGGATGGTTCAACAACACTGAAAACAACCAGGTACCGCAACCCCAAGCCGCATGTTTCCAGGTCTCGTGGTACAACTCCTTTCGCTTCACCGTTTTGGACTTCAACTCGGCGCTCCCCCCGAATCCGGAGTTTCATGCGTTCAATATCATCGTCGCTTATGAGGGCCAAACCTACGGCTCGGATCCCGTCATCGTCAACATGCCGCCGGACGGGGGCATCTAGACGGCTCGCGTTCAGGAAGTCATCGAAGAGTCGGAGGTTTCGATCAGCTTGCGGAAGGCCGGGTCCTCCCGCAAGCGATCGAACCAAGGGAGGTAAAACCATCGCCGAGCGTAGCCTTTGTCCAGGGCGCGCTTGGCGCTGGCGAGAGCGGAGGCCGTGTCGCCGATCACCGCGTAGACCAGCGAGGCCTCGAAGGCCAGCTCCGGGTTGTCCGGAGCGGCCACCACGGCCTGCTGGATGCTGGCGGCCGCCTCGGGCGCACGGCCGAGGTGGCCTTGTGCCTGCGCTTTGATCGAGAGCGTCAGCCAGTAGCCTGGAGCGGGGTCCTGCGCGACCAGCTCGAGGACGCGCCGGTACAAGGCTTCGGCCTCGGCCCGCCGGCCCTGCAACGCCTCGGCGTCGGCCAGGTTGAGGACGGCCGAGGCGCTCTTCGGAGCCAGGGCGGTGGCCTTCCGGAGGTTCGCGGCCGACTCGGCGTAGCGGCCGAGGAGGAGCTGAGCCACGCCGAGGTTGTTGAGCTCGGCGGAGCCGGGACGACGTTGCACCATGCGGGTGTAGAGCTCGGCGGCCTGGGCGGGCCGGCCGGCCTCCAGCTCGAGCTGGGCCATCAGGTTCTCGCCGACGGGATGCCCGGGAAGGCGCCGCAGCAGATCCTCCAGCGTGCGCCGGGCGGCGGGGATCTCACCCAGGCGCATCTCCAGGTTGGCGAGGTCCATCAGGATCTTGGCGGAGGGATGGCGCTCGGCGGCGGCGCGCTCGAGCTCCAGGGCTCTCTGGCGGTCGCCCCTCCGCTCGCTCAGCAGGGCCCGCTGCTGCAGGGTCCGCGCGTCGCCGGGAAGGCGGGCCTCCAGCGCGTTGACGGCCTCCTCGGCCATATCGAGCCGGTCCGCTTCGAGCGCGACGGTGAACATCGCGTCGAGAGGAGATGTTTCGTCCGGCGCGAGCCGGCGTGCCTCGGCGACCAAGCCGAGCGCGCGGTCGCGCTCCTGGGCATCGCGGGTCAGGAAGAAGCGGAAGCCCTCGATCTGGGCTTCCAGAAGGTAGGCATCCAGGAACTGGGGCGAGCCGTCCCGGATCTTGTCGAGCTCGGTGAGCAGAGGCTGGAGATCGGCGGGCCGTTCTTCCTGCCACGTCCGCTGTACGCGCAGGAAGCGTTCGTAATCCTCGCCGCGCACCTGGAGTCGGGGAGCCTCCAGCCGGGCGCGGAATCCGGGGTAGAGCGGCTTGAGATAGGTGAAGACGGCGGTGTCCAGGAGATGGAGGTCGTCCAGCGGCACATCGAAGGGCGCAGTGCTGTCGAGGATCTTCCCGTCGCCGCCGCGCTGGCGGCGCAGCACGGCCTGGCACTGGTGGGCCTGGCAGTCGAGGGTCGCGGTCACCACCTCTTGCGCCGCCAGAAGGCGGGCCAGCCGCTGAACCGTCGGGGCCGGCTCGCCGGGCTCGGGACGGGCGGGGGGGAGTGCCGCGACCCCTTCCATCGAGGCGAGCGCCCGCAGGGCCGCGGATTGCAGCGCCGCGGCCGCCAGCGCCACCTCCTCCCGGCCGGCGCCGAGACCGATCTCCGGACGGGCCACGGCGACGTAGAGCGGTCCGCGCGGGGCCGGGGGGCTCGGGACACGCAGGCGCCAGGCGACGGCGACTCCCAACGCCGCCACCAGCAGGGCCCCTCCCGCGACGAGCGGCAGGCGGCGAGCGCGGAGGCCGCGATAGGGTGTGGCGGAAACCGGCCTGCCGGGATCGGACGCCGGGGCCGCGGCGACCGGCAGAGGATGCGAGAGGCGGTACTGGGTGAAGGAGACGGTCTTGCCGGCCTCCGGTGGCCGGACCGTCGTGGCCTCCAATCCGGTCTCGATGCGCGCGAGCGCTTCGCCCGCCCGCCGCGGCCGGCGGTCGGCATCCTTTTCCAGCAGCGCATCGATCAGCTTCGACAGCGGCTCCGGGGTCGTCGGGACCAGCTCGCGGACGGGGGTTTGAAGATGGGTGCAGACCCGGGTCAAGGTCTCGACCGGCGTCGCCGCCTGGAACGGTGAGATGCCGGTTGCCGCTTCGTAGAGCAGGACGCCGAGGGAGAACAGGTCCGAGCGCGGATCGAGAGCCAGTCCGTTGGCCTGCTCCGGCGACATGGCGCGATAGGTGCCGACCAGGCCGGCGGTGACCGTTTCCCCCGGCGGCGGGCCGGGCTCGGCCGCGTAGAGCTTGGCGAGGCCGAAATCGAGGACCATGGCACGGCCGGACGGCGCGAGCATGACGTTCTCGGCTTTGAGGTCGCGGTGGAGCAGTCCCGCCGAGTGCGCCGCCTCCAGGGCGCTCAGGACGTCCCGGGCCACGGCCGCGACCCGTTCGGGAGGCAGCGGCCCCTCGCGCAGCCACTGCGCGAGGGTGGTGCCTTCGACGTATTGCAGGACCAGCCAGTCCCCCTCCGGCGTCTCCACCAGGTCGTGGATCCGCACGATGGCGGGGTGGTCGAGTTGGGCCACGGCGCGCGCCTCGCGGCGGAAGCGCTCGCGGAGGGACGGGCCGGCGATCTCCGGCCGGATCTGCTTGAGGGCCACCCGGCGATGCAGCCGCTCGTCCCAGGCGGCGTAGACCACGCCCATGCCGCCGGCGCCGAGCTTCCGCTCCAGGCGGTAGGGGCCGATCCGCTCGGGCTCCATCGATCTATTCGCTTTCCAGCTCGGTGCGGCGGATCTTGAGGCCGTGCGGAGAGACGCCGAGCTCGTCCGCGGCGGCGTCGAGATCTCCTCCGTGGCGCTCCAGGGCCGAAGCGATCTCGTCGCGGCTCAGGTCCCCGGCCTTGCGGATCCCCCCATGGCGCTCCACCCGGGCATAGAGGGAGGTACGCGAAACGCCCAGGTGTCCGGCCGCGCCCGCGAGATTCCAGTGGCTGGCGCGCAGTGCCGCGAGCAGCTCGTCGTCCGAGATCTCCGAGATCGCCCGGTATTCGACGCGGGCGGTCCGCGTTTTGGCCACCGGCCGGACGGTCTCCGGCGCCACGGCAGGCCGCTCCTCGCCGGCGGCCGGTGCGGCGAGCGCCCGCTCCACCGTGGCGGTCAGCTCGGCCTGAACGGCGTCGTGGCAGCCCACGGCGAGGTGGCGCGCGACGTTGCGGAGCTCGCGCACGTTGCCCGGCCAGTCGTAGTGGGCCAGGCGCGCCACCAGGGCCGCCGGCAGCCAGGGGCGGCCGTGCGGGCCGGGATCGTCGAGGAGGCTCTCACGGCCCAGCGCCGCAAGCTCCTGCCGCAGGAAGCTCACGAGCAGACGGCCGACGTCGTCCCGGCGCTCGCGGAGAGTCGGCAGCCGGATCTCGAAACCGCGCAGGCGATGGAGCAGCGGCGCCCGGAACCGCCCCTGCGCGACGGCGGTTTCGAGATCGGCGTCCGTGGCGGCCACGATGCGCGCGTCGACCCGCAGCGGCGCCTCGGACCCGACCGGCTGGATCTCGCCGCTCTCCAGCGCGCGCAGCAGGAGGACCTGCACCTCGGGGGACGCCTCGCCGACCTCGTCCAGGAACAGCGTGCCGCCGTCGGCGCGCTCGAAGTGGCCCGCCCGCCGCCGGTCCGCCCCGGTGAAGGCGCCGCGCGCCGCGCCGAAGAGCTCCGCCGCGGCGAGCGCCGGCGGCAGCGCGCCCAGGTTGAGCGCGAGATAGGGACGGGCCCGCCGCGGTCCCGAGGTGTGGATGGCCCGCGCCACCAGCTCCTTGCCGGTGCCGGTCTCGCCGCGCAGCAGGACCGGTGTGGCCACCGCGGAGACCCGCCGGATCTCGTGGCAGAGGAGGACCAGGGCGGCGCTGTCGCCGATCAGGCCGAAACGCTCGGGCTCGCGCTCCAGGACGGACGGCAGACGGTGGAGGAGCAGCGCCACGCGGTCGGCGAGCAGGAGGACGACGCCGCGCTCGATCTCGGCGGCCGAGATCTCCTCCTCCGACCGGGCGCCGAAAAAATCGATCCATCCGCCGCCGGTCTCCGCCTCGATCCGCACCGAGCCCGGCGGCTCCCCCGGAGCGAGATGAAAAGGGCGCCGGCTCAAGTGGGAATCGGCGAGCGGGCGCGCGGCCTCGTCACCGGGCTGTGCGAACAGCGGCGAAAGGCGCGACAGGGGGACCGTCCGCCCCGAGCCCAAAGCCGGCAGCAGCACGCGCTCTCCCACCCGCCGGAGGTCCGGATGCGCCAGCACGGTGAGCGCCGGCACCCGCAGCTCCGGAGGGCAAACCTGCCGGGAGGCTCCAACCTGGGTCGAAGCATTCAGCTCACGCTCCCAGTCACTTCGGGAGATCGCCATGGATAGAGCGGAGTCTAAAGAGAGCTTCGTCGCAAAGCAAGGTGGGCGCCGGAGGCAAGGCCTGAGAGGGCCGCCAACCCCACCCGGCAGATTTCCGTGTGGGGATGCTCTGTTCCGAGCGTCCGCTCGAAGATATCGAGGGCCTGACGGTACAGCGCCTGCGCTTCCTCCCGCCGTCCCGACCCTGCCAGCAGGGTGGCGAGGTTGTGGACGGTCAGGCCGGTATCGGGATGATCGGTTCCTAAAACCTTTTCCTTGATCGCGAGGGCGCGGCGGTAGAGATCCTCGGCTTCGGCCGGTTTCCCTTGCGCCTGGCGGATGGCGGCGAGGTTGTTCAGGTTCACGGCGATCTCGTAGTGCTCCGGCCCGTAAACCCTTTCGAAGATGGCGAGCGCTGCCGCGTACAGCGGCTCGGCCTCGTCGAAACGGCCCTGCGCGTCGAGGATCGCAGCCAGCGCGGCCTTGTCGGCGGCGACGCTCGGATGATCGGGACCGAGAGCGTTTTGGCGGATCTCCACGGAGCGGCGAGCCCACGGCTCTCCCGCCGCGGCGCGACCCCTCGCGTGCTCCAGGCCGCCGAGGTTGTGGTAGAGCGAGGCGAAGTCCGGATGCCCGGTGCCCAGGGCCGCTTCGAGGATCGTCAGCGCCCGCCGGTAGATCGGCTCGGCGTCGTTATAGCGCCCCTGGTATTTGTGGAGAACCCCCAGACCGTTGAGCAGGCCGGCGATCGCCAGGTCGCCCGCGGGCAGGACGTCCTCGGCGATCGCCAGGGCGCGGCGGTAGAGGGTCTCCGACTCCTCGTATCTCCCGGCCTCCTGGCGCAGATTCGCGACCCTGCCCAGGTTCTCGATGTGCAGGCGGAGCCGTTGTTCGTCCCTTCCGTTCAGGGCTTTCCGGGCGACTGCCTGGGGCTTGGCGGTCATTGGAGTTTTCCTTTCCTGGGCTGCCGGCTTTGGATCGGGCCCGCCTTCGGGCCGTCCAGGCAGCAGAACGTGCCGCCGGCGCGGTTCCCCTCACCGATCGGTTAGAATTCCTCCATCCCGAACCTTTGGAAAGGACCGTTTTGAATGCTGGAGCCTCTGCCCGATCAGCAGACCGTGACGCCGGACGGCGAGCCGGTCATTCCCCGCATCGAGGGCGTCCGCCTGCGCCCGGCGAAGACCCTCCCGGACTACCGCGGCGAGCTCTGCGAAGTCTTCAATCCCGCCTGGGGGTTCCATGAGGCCCCTCTGGTCTCAGGACTGTCCGTCATGACCACCGAGTGCTGACGGGAGGCCCGACGAAGGCCGGTCTCTATAGCCTCCTCTTCGCGTGCCGGCCCATACCGGATCGGGCTCGGTTCCACCCGACGACCCGATTGCTATCGTCCTATGGGGACTTCTGGGAGCTTCTACAAGGAGCGGCCCGACGAGTTGCACTTCGCCAGCATTGAGACGAAGCCAGCCAATTCCCTTCAAGTTGGTGCTCGCCGGTCGAGCAAGAACAATTCCTTGTACAATTCCAATATGCATGGTCTATTAGCAGCTCCAATCCTCGAGGGGACATGAAACAAGATAACGCATATCCCAATATAGCCTTGGCTCTATCCGGAGGAGGCTTTCGAGCCACACTCTTTCATCTCGGGGTCGTCCGGTACCTTCGCTCAACTAACCAACTTCAGCGGGTCCGCCACATTGCATCTGTGTCGGGTGGCAGCATCCTCGCCGCGCATCTTGCCACAAACTGGTCACTCTATACAGGATCGGCGGAGGATTTCAATCGAGCCTCGGAAGCCTTGCTCAAGTTTACAGCTCGCGATGTCAGGGGACGCATCGTCCGCAGGATCCCATGGCTTATGGGGCGGCGCTTGTTGCCGCGGTTCCTTCCAATTCCGAGAAATACTACCGATCTCCTGGTCAGAGAGCTGCGCAGGCTCTATAAGGATATAAATCTTGCGGATATCAATACAATGGAGCCGAGCGCGCCCCGCTTTTCTTTTGTCGCAACTAATCTTACATACCCCGGGATCACCATTTTTGAGAATGATCGGGTTGTGAGATATTCGATGTCGGGCGAAGAGTGCGCAACATACGAAGGTACCAGCGTACCTGTACATATTGCGGTAGCTTGCTCGGCGGCCTATCCCGCATTTTTCCCTCCGATGGCTTTGTCTCATGCGGATCTTAGAGTCACAGATGATTACGGGGTTCAGTACCATACCGATGGCGGAGTGATCGATAACCAGGGTTTGCAGGCACTCCTTGAAGATGAGGACGCAACCGATCACATAATTATAAGCGACGCTGCGAGTTCCTCGATCGATTCTCTACCGATTGCCCGGTTTGGTATTCTAACATCGGGTCTTCGTTCGATGGAGATCATGATGGCTCAGATTCGCCGAAGTCACTACGCAAGCCTCTCCGGCAAGAGCAATCGATCGATTTCTCTTGTTGACATCGATCCTGAAGAAGAAGACCTGGAACGTAATAAAAGGGGCTCAGTTTGTTGTCAGCTTCCACACGTTCGCACCGACCTCGACGAATTTGATGCGATTGAGCGACAGGAACTCGTTCATCATGGTTTCTTCTCAGCTAAGGAAGCTCTCAATTTGTCGGGTCTCTTTCCCGACCTTGCGGCTCCAGAGCCGTCAAAACTTTTGCCGAGCAAGGTTGTCGATCATCTGCGATCGCGCTTCCACTTCAAACTCCGCTTATTTTCTTACAGAGACTATGTAGCTTTAATAAATGTTTTTTTGCTCGCCGTTGTCTTTATATTTTTGGGATCAAAGATTTCTACGATAAAGTCAAAAATTTCGGAGGCGGTAGTCATTGTGTCAGCACAAGAGCTTATGACTAGAAAGCCTGGACAGGTGCCTTCGGTACCGCCCATTCAAATAACACCTGTTGAATCAGTCGGAGGCCGACCCACCAATCCTGGGTTCACCGTACTGGCGGAGGACAGAGTGTGGAATCTGCGGGGACTTAGGCTATCTGCTGACAAGAAAAGTGTTGTCGGCAAGGCTTCTATGATAAAGTACACGGATCTCCAGCGGAGTACCTCCACAACTCGTTACTCATATTGGTTCGAGACCAGCGGAACCTTGCGTGTTTGGATGGTTGGTCAAGACCCTCGGCTCAGCATGACTATTCTAGGTCCAAGACCGGGTTCGATTCCGACTACCGTTAACGGGGCAGCGACTGTATATGCTTACAGGGGAGATGTTGATTGCAGTAGAATTCCTGTCGGCGATCGATTTTTGATCGTGACTCAGGCTGAATACCAGGACGCCTTTAAGACCCGGGCAAACTGGTGGATAGGCATGGTTATCCTGGACAAGATGGACCGTGCCGCCATGAGGATTCTTTTTCCCTCTCAGTTGCCTTTTCGCAACCCCTCGTTCCGACGTTATCCAAGCAGTAGTCGACTGGAGAGCACGACTTTCGATGGGACGGCACTTGACGTCGGCGGAGAGCAACCCGAATTGCTGTGGACTGTTAGTAAGCCTGACCGGGGCAGTACATATAGAGTGAATTGGGACTGGTATCCCGATTCGACCCCAAGTAAGAACTAGTCTTCCTCGCGCCCCAAAAAATGTACTGGCGAGGCAAGAAGGTAACGTGCTTAGTTCGGTCCCCAGGCGATGACCCGAGTGACCTTGAGCCCTTCCTCGGCACCTGGCGGGACCTTAAGCAATGCGCAGATCAAGCTTCTCGCGAACGCGAGTAGTCGGAAAATCGGCTAGAATCCTCCTTTCCTCGATCTTCGGAAAGGACATCGAATGCTGGAGCCTCTGCCCGATCAGCAGACCGTGACGCCGGACGGCGAGCCGGTCATTCCCCGCATCGAGGGCGTCCGCCTGCGCCCGGCGAAGACCCTTCCGGACGACCGCGGCGAGCTCTGCGAAGTCTTCAATCCCGCCTGGGGGTTCCATGAGGCCCCCCTGGTCTACGTCTACCAGGTGTCGATCCGGCCGGGCAAGATCAAGGGGTGGGTGGTCCACCGCGAGCAGGACGACCGCCTCTTCATCAGCCTGGGAACGATCAAGATCGTGCTCTACGACGACCGCGCCGATTCGCCGACGCGCGGAATGGTCAACGAGCTCTATATCGGAGAGCGCAACCGGGGACTGATCACGATCCCGGCCGGCGTCTACCATGCGATCCAGAATGTCGGCCTGACCGACGCTTACTTCATCAACATGCCGACGCGGGCGTTCAATCACGCGCGGCCGGACAAGCTTCGCCTGCCGGTGGACACCGACCGCATCCCATACAGTTTCGATCAGCTTCCCGGGCGATGAGCGCTCCGCCGCGCGTCAGCGTCATCCTCGCCACCTACAACTGGAGCGAGGTGTTGCGGTACGCGATCGCGTCCGTGCTGCGCCAGAGCTTCGAGAATTTCGAGCTGCTGGTGATCGGCGACGCCTGCACCGACGACTCGGCGACCGTGGCCGCCTCGTTCGGCGATCCCCGTGTACGCTGGCACAACCTCGCCGTCAACTCCGGGAGCCAGGTGGGACCGAACAACGCCGGCCTGGAGCTGGCGCGCGGCGAATACCTGGCCTATCTCGGGCAGGATGATCTTTGGTATCCCAACCACCTGGAGTCGCTGGTCGCGGCGCTCGACCGCTCCGGCGCGGATCTCGGCTATGCGGTGGCCATCCTCTACGGCCCGCGGGAGAGCGGTGTGCGGGCGGTCACCGGCCTCTGGGAGCCGCGGCCGGACGAGCCCCTGCGGCACGTCCCACCGTCGAGCTGGATGCTCCGGCGCGAGGTCGCGGCGCGGGCCGGCCCCTGGAAGGATCACCGGACGATCCGTCAGCCGCACGACTATGAGCTCCTGCTGCGCCTCTGGGAGCTTCGCCGGAGCTTCGTGGCCACCCGCCGGCTCTCGGTCTTCAAGTTCACCGCCGCCTGGCGCCCGGACGCCTATCGCCTGCGGAGCTGCGACGAGCAGGCCGAGTGCCTGCGACGGATCGAGACCGAGCCGGACTTCCGAGAGCGCGAGCTCCTCGACGTCATCGCCGCCTGCGACGCCGGCCGGACGGTCGCGATCGGGCCGCCGCCGGACGCCCCGCCGGGCCGGCTGGTGGAGCAGGCCAAGGCGTTCAAAGGGGTGGAGTGGGCGCTGCCGCGGGAGGAGCGCACCGACCGTCTGCGTTTCGACTTCGGCCAGTCCCTGCCGGGCTTCGAGTGGCACGGCGCCGAGCGCGACCCGCGCCACGGCCTCTTTCAATGGAGCGGCCCCAGCCTCCGCTCCTCCCTGCACCTGCCGCTGGCCGGCGACCGCGACCTGACGATCACCTTCGGCGTCATCAACGCCGCCGCGCCGGACGTGCTGGAGAGCCTGCGCCTGGAGGTCAACGGCGTGCCGGTCGCGCTCACCCGCCGCTCCCGCAAGGGCTACGGCTACCGCTTCACCGGCCGCCTCCCCGCCACCGCTCTGGCGCGAAGCCCCGGAGCGCCGCGGCTGACTTTCGTGGTGGACCGCACGCTGGAGCCGAAAAGCCTCGATCCGGCAAGCGGCGACCGCCGGAAGCTCGGTCTGGCGTTCCACGGCATCGAGATCAAGCCGGCGCGCGGGATTTTCCGGTGACCTGCGCGGCTGTCGGGCCTGGACGGCGGCGTTTTTAGCTTCCCTCGGTGGCCGTCCTTCTTCGACGGCCGTGTCTTTAGCTTCTTCGATGCCCGTCTTTTTTCGACGGCCGCCTTCCTGGCATTTTCAGCCTCCGTCTTTTTTCCGAGGGCGCCGTCTTTCTTCCAACACGGCCGTCCTGGCTCCACGCGGGCCTCGTTGCCTCCTCCGCCTACCTTGACGATCCTTGCAAAGCTGTAAATACTGCAACCATGAAGGCGACCTTCGATTTGCCCCACGAACTGGTCAGGAAAGCTAAGGCACTTGCTGCCCGAGAGGGACGCCTTCTCAAGTGGCGGGCCAAAGTGCGCGTTGGAAGAGTCTCGTTCAAGAACTTCTTAAGGAGGCCACCATGATTGAAGGTCGAGTTTCACTTCGCCGTCTCTTCCTGTTCCTTCTCGTCGCGATTTTTCCGCTGAGACAAGCTGTGGCGCAGACCTGTGACGCGCAAGCCAACACAGCGCCGGGCACCCGGCCGTCATTTGCCTGGCAAGACCATTTCACCTCCCTGACCCGGCTTGGCAACCACTGGATGCCAACTTTTGGCGACGGGGATTCCATGACCAACCCGTTCTGGCTCGACCAGGGGACGGCCTTCCCTTATGGATCTGCCGGCTTCCAGGAAACCTGGTACATTCCGAGCACGAACATCTCCAACACCGCGCCGCTCTATCGCCTCTATAGCTCCACGAACCTGGACCACATGGACTGGACCGCGGCGGTGAGCGGCTACACGACCGAGTTCACGCACGGCTATCCCTGGACCTCGCAGGTGCCGGGCACGTTACCCATCAGCCGTTATCTCAAGAGCAGCATTTTTGACCACCGGACTTGGCGCAACAGCGAGGTCCCCACCGGCTACGCGGCCGACGCCATCATGAGCACGGCGAATGGGCTGCCGCGCTACGGTTACGAACGGTACGGCAACCTACTCGACCAGTGCACGGTGATCAATACGGGCAACTCGATCGGCACCAAGCTCCAGAACAGCAAACTGCGTGTCGGATTCAACCCTATCTGGGGGAACGCAATCAGCGAAATCACGCAACTGTCGACCGGCAAGCAGGTCGTCTCCCACTCGATCGGCGACATGGTGCAGTCGGTGCTCTGGTACGGCGGCCCGGACGCTCAGCACCTGCTCAACCCGACGCAATCGGGGGGCGCCGACTGTTGGGATTACGGTGCGACGCGGCGGTGGGCCGGCAGCCCGGTGATTTCCCAGTCCGTCTCCGGCACGAGCCCCAAGATCTTCACCACGACCGTGCGCCCGCTCAACTTCTGCCATGACGACTTCCAGGGCAACGACGTGTGGAGTCCGCTTGCCTGGAAGGGTCTTTTCCGGCTGACCACGACGCTCGGATGCAAGCTGAGCGGCACGCTCTATGAAGACGTGATCCAGATCCAGCACGAGGCCGAGAAAGACTCGACCGCAACCTTTACCGACAATCCGATCAACATGAACAACACCGGATGGCTGATTCCCAACGCCTTCGGGGACTGCCGGAGCAGCAACGTCCGGTTCGACATCGTCGACCTGACAAACGGCAGCATTGTCTCGACCTACTTCCCCGGTTGCAATGCCGCGTCGGTCGCCCTGGCCAACCCGACCAACAAGGGCTTGCGGATCAGCAGCGCCGATGGCACGTTCGCTCTCGGCTTCGCGCGCGTCGGAACGGCCGCACAGCTAGACTTCGTGTTCAACTGCAACTTCGGCTGCACCCTCGACACCCAGACGATCGTCATCGACTACCACCAGTTCCATACCATCACGTCGACCGCCTGGGAAAAGGAAACCATCTACTACGCGATCGGCACTCCGGCCGACGTGCTGACCCGCATGCAGCAGATCTATTCGGACACCGGCGGTGACTGCTTGAACTGATCGTTCCCAGCAAACCGGAGAGTGGCGCTCCCGGCAGGCCCGGGGGCGCCGTCGCAGTGAGCTTGGATCCGTTGGGTGCACGGAAGAAGATGAAGGTCGATCTGAAGTGACGATGCCCTCGGTTACACCAGCAACCGCTGAAGAACTCTGCTCTGCCGGGTATGGGTGTCGAGGTGGGCATCGCTCATGGCGATCGCCTGCTTCAGGTTGATGGGGCCGGCCTGGGAGTGGGAGATTTCCGACCGGACCGGCCCTCCACCCAGGGCGGCCACATAGGGCCGCCCCTACAAAGAACGCATCACTTCTGGATTGACGAGGCACTAGTCGCCGTGAGGTCTAATAAATTGGATACCTTGCAGAAGGGAAGAACAGTCTACCTGCGCCACCCGGTTCGCGGCGATCTGGAGGAGTTCCTGTCCCTGGTCTCCGCGAGCCGTCGCCTGCACCGGCCGTGGGTGTATCCGCCGAGCACTGAGCAAGCGTTCTACGCTTACGCGGATCGGGCTGCCTCAGAACGGTTCCTCGGCTGTTTTATCTGTCTTTGGGAAACCGGCGCCATCGTGGGGGTGGCAAACGTCAGCGAGATTGTCAGAGGAGTCTTCCAGAGCGCCTACTTGGGTTTTTACGGCCACATCGCTTACTCAGGCCAGGGTTTGATGAGGGAAGGTTTGACGCTCGTACTCCAGTACTCCTTCCGCAAGGCGAAGCTGCACCGGCTCGAAGCCAACGTTCAGCCAGAGAACGGTAGATCCCTGGCCCTGGTTCGAGCTTTGGGCTTTCAGAGAGAAGGATTCTCGCCGAAGTACCTCAAGATCGGCGGACGATGGCGAGATCATGAGCGCTGGGCTGTTCTGGGCCGCTGATGCCGTCGGGCCCAGCGCCATGGTCGGCCGGAATCCCGACACCGCCTGCCTGGGGGGCAGGCGGTGGCAGGGAAGCCTCGCAGCCTCAGCGGCGGACCAGCGTCTGGTTGTGGCTGGGGTTGATGCCGGGAACGGGGCGTGCGAGAGTCTGATTGTGGTTGGTGGCCAGGCCGGGATCGAAGCCGACGGTGATGAGCGGGCGGGGGCGCACCACGGTCTGATTGTGGTTGGCGATCTTGATGTTGAGCTCGGCGCGGACGATGGTCTGGTTGTGCTGGGGATTCACGGTGGTCATGGCGTCTCTCCTTGTTGTTCTGCTGGCTGTTGGTCGGTCCCGGCTGTCGGGGCCTCGTGGAAAGAAACGAGCCGCCGTTGGGATTCCCCTCACGGGCTCGCCGTGCCTTGGCGCCGTGCTCCTGGAGGATTTCGTGACCGAGAAACCGAAGAGCCGCTTCGAGCTCGTCGTTGAGCTCATCAAGGCAACGGCCTGGCCAATCTTCGCGGCCGTCGTGCTGATCACCTTCTGGGGACCTTTGCACGATGCGGCGAGGGAGATCCCGACCCTGATCGGCCGCTCGGATGCGGTGACGATCGCCGGGCTGTCGATCAAGGTGGGCCATGGCCTGCGCGAGAAGGCATCCCCCGACGTCCGAAAGGTCCTGGCGGAGCTCTCCCGGGAGGGCATCGAGCAGATCCTGAGCGTGAGCAGCAGCAGTTGGTGGGACAAGGGGTCCGAGGCGTCCGGCCGCACCGCGTATGCCGAATTGCTCCGCCTCCGGCTGATGGAGGAGGTGCCCGCCGGCGAGATCGAGACCCTCAACAAGAAGGACGGCCGCAACTACGGGTACGCGGTCCGAGTCACCGAACTGGGACAGCGGGTGCGGTCCTTCCTGCAGTCCGTGGTCGCCGAGTTCGTCCAGGAGCTGGCACGGTCGGCGCCGGACGAGAAATGAAGGCGCCGTCCCCGCCGACGCCAGTCACGCCAGCAGCCGCTGGAGGACCCGGATCTGCCGGATGTGGGTATCGAGGTGGGCCTGGCTCATGGCGACCGCCTGTTTCAGGTTGATGGGGCCGGCCTGGGGGTGTTCCAGGATCGCTCTGGAAGCTCCCTCGGCGTCGAGGCCGTCGAGGCGAGCCCGCAGCCAGGTCTGGTTCTCGTTCCAGAGGCGGCGCAGCTCGGCGAGGTCGCGACCCCCTTGCGGCAGCATCGCGGGGGTTCCGACCTGTACGCGGATGCCGTTCCTCAGGACGAACATGACGAGGAGATAACGGAAGCGGTCCGTTGGCCGGGTCGCTCGCGCGGTGAGCTGCGACGGGTCGGCGAGGCCCTGGAAGACCGACCTTTCGGCGAGGACGAGGTGCTCGATGATCTCGATCATCGACCACTTCCCCGGGCGCGCTCGGGCGAGGAGCTTGGCGGGCTCCACGGTCTCCATCTCGTCCAGCAGCGCGTTCCGCCGCGCGTCGAAGGCCTGAAGTTTCTTGGTCAGCCTCATCAGGTGAGTTTAGTCGCCCCGCAGAGCGAAGAGCCCGGTTCCGCCGGAGCGGAGATCCGGGCTCATGGCGCTCAGAAGGCGCAGTTGGGGGAGCGCTGGCAGCCGGTCGAGGTCGTCACCCACTGGCCGTTCACGCACTTCTGGTGGGCGACCGGCCGGGTCGGGATCGTCGGCGGGTCGGTGCAGCAGGCGATCGAGGTGAAGATCGTCTGGGTGGATCCGTTGGTGCAGGCGGCGGCCATCAGCGACGGGGTGAGGACCGCGAGGCTGGTCAGGACCACGGCGAGCACCAGCAGGGTCAGGCGGCGGAGGAGGAGGACGCGGTCGGTCGTCTGGGACATGGCGGATCTCCTTTCGCGATTGGGCATGGAGGGCGTTCCAGGCCCGCATATCTCCAAAGGTGCTGAAACAGTAGTTGCGCGAGCCTTCCACGTTGGCTTGGTGGCCTCCGACGCCCGGGCATCAATGCCCGGGCTACGATGAAAACGAAAAGCCGGCTGAAGCCGGCTCCAGCCGTGGCCGGAGAGATTGAGCCTCCTTCAGGAGGCTTTGTGGTTCAGGCGTAGCCCGGGCATTCATGCCCGGGCGGGGCTTGACAGGCATTTTCCACCTCACTACACTGTTAGCAGTCATCGACGGCGAGTGCTAACAACGACGCCGAGGACACCCAATCTTTCCGAGAATCGAAGCTCTACATCCTTATAAGGAGGAAGACGCCGTGAATATCCGTCCACTGCACGATCGGGTCCTGGTGAAGCGCATTGAGCAGGAGGAGCAGGTCCGCGGGGGCATCATCATCCCGGACACCGCCAAGGAGAAGCCGCAGGAGGCCGAGGTGGTCGCCGTCGGCCCGGGCAAGCTCAACGACGAGGGCAAGCGCGCCCCGATGGACGTCAAGGAGGGCGACCGCGTCCTCATGGGTAAGTACTCCGGGAGCGAGATCAAGCTCGACGGCACCGACTATGTGATCCTCCGCGAGGACGAGATCCTGGCCGTCGTCGGTTCGAACGGCAGCAAGTAAGCGCTCTTCCCCGTCCCGACTTTCCGATCCGAGATCTATAGATATCAGGAGATAAACGAAATGGCTAAGCAGATCACTTACTCCGGGGACGCGCGGGCCGCGATCCTGCGGGGCGTCAACAAGCTCGCCGACGCGGTCAAGGTGACCCTCGGTCCGAAGGGGCGCAACGTCGTCATCGAGAAGAAGTTCGGCTCGCCGACGATCACCAAGGACGGCGTCACCGTCGCCAAGGAGATCGAGCTCGCCGATCCGCTGGAGAACATGGGCGCCCAGATGGTGCGCGAGGTCGCTTCCAAGACCTCCGACGTGGCCGGCGACGGCACCACCACGGCGACCGTGCTGGCCCAGGCGATCTACCGCGAGGGCTCGAAGAACGTCACCGCGGGCGCCAACCCGATGGAGATCAAGCGCGGCATCGAGATGGCCGTCAAGGCGGCGGTCGAGGCGGTCGACAAGATGGCCCGTCCGGTTGAGGGCAAGGACATCGCCCACATCGGTTCGATCTCCGCGAACAACGACATGGAGATCGGCGGCATCATCGCCGAGGCGATGGAGAAGGTCGGCAAGGACGGCGTGATCACCGTCGAGGAGGCGCGCGGCCTCGAGACCACCCTCGAGGTGGTCGAGGGCATGCAGTTCGACCGCGGCTATCTCTCCCCCTACTTCGTGACCGACGCCGAGCGCATGGAGACGGTGCTCGAGAACGCCAAGATCCTCCTCAACGAGAAGAAGATCAGCTCGATGAAGGACCTCCTCCCGGTGCTCGAGCAGGTCGCCAAGCAGGGCCGGCCGCTGCTGATCATCGCCGAGGACGTCGAGGGCGAGGCGCTGGCCACCCTGGTGGTCAACAAGCTGCGCGGCACGCTGCACGTCGCCGCGGTCAAGGCGCCGGGCTTCGGCGACCGCCGCAAGGCCATGCTGGACGACATCGCGACCCTGACCGGCGGCCGGATGATCACCGACGACCTCGGCATCAAGCTCGAGAACGTCCGCTGGGAGGACCTGGGCGACGCCAAGAAGGTCGTGCTGACCAAGGACGAGACCACCATCGTCACCGACTCGGACGATCCGAAGCGGCACGAGGCGATCGCGGGCCGCGTCAAGCAGATCCGCAACCAGGTCGAGGAGACCACCTCGGACTACGACCGCGAGAAGCTCCAGGAGCGCCTGGCCAAGCTCGTCGGCGGTGTGGCGGTGATCAAGGTCGGCGCCGCGACCGAGACCGAGATGAAGGAGAAGAAGGCCCGCGTCGAGGACGCCATGCACGCCACCAAGGCGGCCGTCGAGGAGGGGATCGTCCCCGGCGGCGGCGTGGCCCTGCTGCGCGCGATCAAGGCCGTCGAGGCTCTGAAGGCCGAGGGTGATGTGCAGGTCGGCATCAACATCGTCCGCCGGGCGCTCGAGGAGCCGGCCCGCCAGATCGCCATCAACGCCGGCGAGGAGGGCTCGGTCATCGTCAAGCAGCTCCTGGCCGACAACGGCACCAGCGGCTACAACGCGGCCACCGGCAAGTTCGAGGACCTGGTCGCGGCCGGCGTCATCGACCCGGCCAAGGTCACCAAGACGGCGCTGCTCAACGCGTCGTCGATCGCCGGCCTGATGCTCACCACCGAAGCCATGGTCTCCGAGATCAAGGAGAAGGACGAGAAGGGCGGCGGCGGCATGGGCGGCGGCGGCGGCATGGGCGGCATGGGCGGCGGCATGTACTAGAAGCCGGACCCCCGGCGGCCCCGGCCGCCAGGTTGAACATACGTGGTTGCAGCACAGGGGCCGGTCCGCGCCAGCGGGCCGGCTCTTTTTGTTTTTTACGACTGTGCGGAGGAGGAGAGCGCCGCGGCCTTGGCCCGCATCGCCTCCCGTTCCTCGCGCCATCTCACGGCGGCGGCCTCGCTACGGGCGCCGGCGGCGAGGCGGCTCAGCACCTCGATCGCCTGGTCGCAGTAACGCCGGGCGGCGTCGGCCGCGCGCACCGCGAGCGCCCGCTCGACGGAGCGCTCCAGGTGGGGGAGCGCCTTCTCCCAGAGGCCGGCGGCCGAGTAGTGGAAGGCCAGGGCCTCGCACTCGCGACCGCCCAGCAGGCTCTCGAGCGCCTCGGCGACCTGGCTGTGCATGGCCTGGCGGCGGAGCGGGTTGAGGTCGGCGTAGATCGCTCCCCGGATCCGGTTGTGGGCGAACTCGAAGCTCGCCCGCCGGGCGCCGGGGCCGCCGTGCTTCCAGGGCACGAGGTCGGCGTCGTGCTGGATGTCGGTCCAGACGTGGGCGAACTGGCGGATCAGCCAGCGCTTGAGCAGCACGTCGATCCCGATCTCCACCACCTGGGCGTGCTCGTCGGCGGCCTCCTGCAGGAGCTGGACATCGAAAGTCTGGCCGAAGACCGCCGCCAGCGAGGCGAGGCGGCGGGTCGAGTTGGGGAGGCGGCGGATGCGCAGGCGGATCAGCGCGTCGAGGTCCTCGGGGAGGACGATCTCGCGCAGCGAGCGGGGGAGGGCCCAGCGCCCGGGGTCGCGGGCGGTGAGGATCCCCTCGTCCCAGAGGTAATTGACGAGCTCGGTCACCGCCAGCGGCAGCCCGGCGCTCCGCTCTTCAAGGAAGCCGGCCAGATCGTCCGCCTGCGCCTCGCCCACCAGCGACTCGGCGATCTCCTCCAGCGCCGGCAGCTCCAGGCGGTCCACCTCGTGCCGTGTGGCGCGCCCCTCCTTCTCGCCGCGGCGGACGATCTGGTTCAAGGGGTGCTCCCAGTCCATCTCCTCCGAGCGGCAGGAGACGACGATCCAGATCGCCCCTTCGAGCTTGGAGAAGAGGAAGACCAGCAGGTCGAGGGTGTCGCGGTCGGCCAAATGGAGATCGTCGAGGAACAGGATCACGGGATCGCCGCGGCGCCCCAATCCTTCGAGGAAGAGGCCGACCGAGGCGAACAGCCGGCGCCGCTCCTCGGGGAGCGTCAGGGGGCCCGGCCGCGGCAGGTCGGGGCGTAGGTCGCGCAGCTCGGGGACGAGGCGGACCAGATCCTCGAGGATCTCCGCCGCCACCGGCGCGAGCACCGCCTCGACCGCCTCGACCTCCTCCGCCAGGGCGCCGCGGAGGACTTCGAGGAACGGCTGGTAGGGCACCAGTGGGCTGTGCTCGTAGGCCCGCCCCTTGAGGACGATGCAGCGCCGGTTGGAGGTGGTGGCGTCGAGAAACGACTTGATCAACCGCGTCTTGCCGATCCCCCGCTCGCCGGCCACCAGGGTGAGCTGGACGCTGCCGGCGAGCGCCCGCGCCCACTCCTCGCGCAGGTGAGCCAGGGCGGCGGCGCGGCCGACCAGGGGGATGATCGGACCGATCGGCTCCGCCTCGCTCTTGTCGGCCCCCCCCTTCGCCGCGTCGGAGAGGATCGATTCGTAGAGCTGGCGGGTCTCGGCGAGCGGCTCGACCCCCAGCTCGTCGCGCAGCACCTTGAGCAGCTCCTCGTAGTGGGCGAGCGCGCGGCTGCGCTGGCCGGCCAGGGAGCAGAGGCGCATCAGGTCGCGGTGCGCCTCCTCCGAGAGCGGCTCCAGGGCGACGAGGCGGCGGGCGTAGTGGACGCCGAACCGGTATTCGCCCCGCCGCCGGTAGCTCTCGATCAGCCGGCGTAGCACGTCGACGGCGGCGTCGCGCAGCCGCACCTGCTCGCCCAGCATCCAGTCCTCGAACTCCGGGCTGTCCTTGACGAAGAAGCTGGCCAGGAACTCGCCGCGGTAGAGCGCGACGGCGGCGGAGAGGAGGTGCGGATCGACCGAGCGGTCGCCCCCCTGACGCAACGCCTCCTCGAATTCCTCGACGTCGACCCAGCAGTCCGCCTGGGGGTGCAGGCCGATCTCCTGGTGGCTGCTCAGCAGCACGGCCTCGCCCGCCGGCAGCTTCGCCCGCAGGTTGTAGACCGCCTGCCGCAGGGCATGGCGGGCGCCGTCGGTCTCGCGCTCCGGCCAGAGCAGGCCCGCCAGGTGATCGCGGCTGAACGCCCGGTGGCGGTGGCAGGCCAGGTAGGCCAGCAGGGCGCGGACCTTCTGCGACTCGAAGCCGGCGACCTGACGATCGCCGTCCCAGACCTCGAATCCTCCCAGGAGGCGCACTCGGATCCTGCTCAACGCTCGCTCACAGTCGGCCGTCTGCCTCGCGGGACCCCCCGCCGCTGAAGTTGGACCTCAGTCTTACTACGCAGTCGCTTGGACCTCAGATCGGTCCGATTCTACCCCAGTCCTGACGATCTCCTGACGCTCGGGGTCGAGACTGATGCCAGCCGGACCCCGTTCTCTTTTGAACCTATGAGTCGAGAGGTGTGAACTCTGTGAGCGAGCCACGCGTCAAAACAGGAAGCCTGTCGTTGTCCTGGCTGGTCCGTGTCTGGGAAGAGCCGCGGGAGGAGGAGCCCGAGGCGGACAAGGTCCTCCGCTGCTTCATCCGCGACCTCAAGACAGGGGAGGAGCGCTACCTCAGCGACCCGGCCGAGATCGACGATCTGGTGACCCGGCGGATGAAGGAAACCGGTGCCGCCGTCGAGGAACCGGAAAGAAAAAAAGCCAGAGCCGGCGGCTGACGATCTCCTGACGCCCCGGGTAGAGACTGTATACAGGTATCACCAGAAGTGGATTCCCCTCTGTCCTCGGTGGGACAGGGGTTGGAGGATGAGAGGAGACCTTTTTATGCTTTCTTTGCGATGGAAGTTTGGTGCGCTACTCGCCTTTTTGCTGGCGGGATCGGCCTGGGGGCAGGCGACCTACAACTGCCTGCCGACCTGCGATCCCACCGACGCGCGGTTCCTGGTGATCGCCAATGGAGCCGGTCTAGTCACCCTCAGCCAGCCTACGCTCGACTTGGAGATCGCGGTCCCCAAAGGTACGACGACTTTCACAGTCGGCGTCTTCGACGGCGATGCGAAGGGGGTCGACGGAGCAGGCATAGCTCATTGGGATTCGAGCTCTGCCGCGACTTTCAGTTACACACTCTATGCCGACCCGAACCGAGACCATGCTGCGGCCGTCGTCTCTCCACTCTCAGGTTCGCCTTCGGTCCTCTCGACCTCCATGCCAGACAACGCCTGGATCGACTTTACGGTGAATTCCGACCCCTCGGCCCAAGCACCGAGCGGTAACTATTTCTATCTTTTACGGATCAAACTGACGACCCCGTCAGCGGTCACTCTCAACGCATTCAAGGTTCGCACGGGCGGCGCAATTGTGGGAGGATCGTCACTCTTCCCCTCGCCCCAGCCATTCTCCTACATCGCCAATATAGCTGGGAATGCTGACGCCGCTATCGTATATCCTAGTTTTCCCTCGGTGACCCCGACCAGATACGATGGCACATTCGACTTCTACTTCGAGCAGCCGGTGAGCCAGCGCGACATCACTGTCTGGGACGGTGATTTTGATTACGGTAGTTTCGACGGCACGACCAAAGACACGGATGACCCAGATACGCCCAATGCTCCTTTTTTGCCGGCGTGGGCGACCCCTGATACGGTGCCCGAAGGTGTTGCCACGGGACTGACGGGCAGCACGGGCAATCCTCCTGACGATCGCAACCCCGCCGGCTCGGGGATTTATCTCTGGAAGCCGCCGTCTGTACGCTACGATTTGATTTTCCCTGACGGCCGGAGCTTCGCCAACAATGATCCTTCGGGCAACCAGGAGTGGGAGCAGTTCAAGATCTCGACCGATCCCTTCGATCGCTCGCAGATGGACTACCACACCGACGACCTGATCCCGCCCGGCATCTTCCGGCTGCACCTTCAGGGCGTCGACATGCAGAACCTGAACGCCCTGCTGCTGCCTGGCCGGGCACTCTGCGTCGACCAGTCGGGCAGCCCCTGTGTCCCTCTTCGCCCCTTCCTGCTGGGTGACACGGTCTTCTTCGACGAGAACCAGAATGGCGTCCAGGATCCGGGCGAGCCTGGCATCCCCGGCGTCACCCTGGAGCTCCACGATGCAAACGGGGTTCTCATCGCGACGACCACGACCGACGCGGATGGCCATTATTCGTTCGGGGTCGAGGCTGAGTCGTACACCGTCGTAGTGGTGGGCGGCACGGGCACCGCGGAGGGTCCGAGCCAGTGCCAGGCGACCATCACCAACGACAACTACCTCGACTGCGACTTCCCCTACGTGCAGTCGAACTCCATCGGCGACCGCGTCTGGAACGACTACAACGGCAATGGCGTGCAGGATCCCGGCGAGCCCGGGATCAACGGCGTGCCGGTGGGTCTCTACGACTCCAACAACAACCTGATCGCCAGCGACACCACGAACGGCGACGGCAACTACCTGATCACGGGAGTGCCGGCCGGCACCTACACGGTGCGGGTTGACGACACCTACCTCCCGGGGGGGCTGACGCCGACCTACGACCTGGATGGTGTCCAGACGCCGAACGCGGCGGTGGTCACCGTCACCGGCGGCCAGATGCGCACCGACGTCGACTTCGGCTACCAGGGCAACGCCACGATCGGCGACACGGTCTGGAACGACGTCAACAGCAACGGCGTCCAGGATCCCGGCGAGCCGGGCATCCCGGGCGTGACGGTGCAGTTGCAGGACGATTCCAGCAACCCGCTGATCAACGCGGTGACCGACGCGAACGGCCACTACTCCTTCTCCCACCTGGCGGAGGGGACGTACAACGTTCAGATCGACACCTCGACGCTGCCCGCGGGCTCGACGGAGACCTACGACTTCGACGGCACCGGGACGCCCGACGTGGTGTACTCGATCTTCGCCGAGGCCGGCACCACCAACAACGACATCGACTTCGGCTACCACACGCCGGTGACCGCCACGGGCTCGATCGGCGACCGGGTCTGGAACGACGTCAACGGTGACGGGGTGCAGGATCCCAGCGAGGCCGGCCTCAACGGCGTGACGGTGCAGTTGCTCGACGGCACCAACACCGTCGTGGCGACCACCACCACGAGCGGCGACGGCAACTACACCTTCAGCAATCTGGCGGCCGGCACCTACACGGTGAAGATCGTGGCCGCCAGCCTGCCGCCGGGTGTGGCCGAGACCTACGACCTCGACGGCGTGGGGACGGCCAACCAGGCCACCCTGACGCTCAACACCGCCGAGAACCGGACGGACGTCGACTTCGGCTACCAGGGCACCGCCTCCGTGGGTGACCGGGTCTGGATCGACACCAACGGCAACGGCGTCCAGGACCCGGGCGAGGGCGGCATCAACGGCGTGCAGCTACAGTTGCTCGACGGCGCCAACAACGTCCTGGCCACGACCACCACGAGCGGCGACGGCAACTACAGCTTCAGCCGGCTCAACGGCGGCACCTACTCCGTCCGGGTCGTCACCTCCTCACTGCCCGCGGGCGTGACGGAGACCTACGACTTCGACGGCGTGATCACGCCGGACATCGCCACCTTCCCGCTGAACCCGGGCGATTCGCGGACCGACATCGACTTCGGCTACCGCGGCACGGCCTCGGTGGGCGACCGGGTCTGGCTCGACAGCAACGGCAACGGCACGCAGGACGCCGGCGAGAACGGCATCAACGGCGTAATGGTGCAACTGCTCGACGCCTCCAGCAACGTCATCGCCACGGCGACCACGACCGGCGACGGCAACTACACGTTCAGCAACCTGACGGCGGGCAACTACTCCGTGCGGGTCACGCCGCCGGCCGGTCTGGTGGAGACCTACGACCTGGACGGTGTCGCCACCGCCAACGTCGCGAGCTTCCCCCTGGCCGCCGGCCAGAACCGGACCGACGTCGACTTCGGCTACCGCGGCACGGCCTCGGTGGGCGATCGGGTCTGGCTCGACAGCAATGGTAACGGCGCGCAGGACGCGGGTGAGGCCGGCATCAACGGCGTCACCGTCCAACTGCTCGACAGCTCGAACAACGTCGTCGCCACGGCGACCACCAGCGGCGACGGCAACTACACGTTCAGCAACCTGACGGCGGGCAACTACTCCGTCCGGGTCACGCCTCCGGCCGGCTACGCGGAGACCTACGACCTCGACGGCATCGCCACGGCGAACGTCGCCAGCTTCAGCCTCGGCGCCGGCCAGAACCGGACCGACGTCGACTTCGGCTACCGCGGCATCGCTTCCGTGGGTGACCGGGTCTGGCTCGACAGCAACGGCAACGGCATCCAGGATGCCGGCGAGGCCGGCATCAACGGCGTCACCGTCGAGATCCTCGACAGCTCCAACACCGTCGTCGGCACCGCGACCACCAGCGGCGACGGCAACTACACCTTCAGCAACCTCGGGGCCGGGACCTACACCGTCCGCGTCTCGAACCTGCCGGCCGGCGTGGCCGAGACCTACGACCTCGACGGCGTGGCCACGGCCAACCAGGCGACGTTCTCCCTGGCCGCCGGCCAGAACCGGACCGACGTCGACTTCGGCTACCGCTACACCGGCTCGGTCGGCGACCGCGTCTGGCTCGACAGCAACGGCAACGGCGCGCAGGACGCGGGTGAGGCCGGCATCAACGGCGTCACCGTCCAACTGCTTGACGGCTCCAACAACGTCGTCGGCACCGCGACCACCGCTGGCGACGGCAACTACACGTTCAACAACCTGGCTCCGGGCACCTACACCGTCAAGGTTTCGAATCTCCCGGCCGGGGTGGCCGAGACCTACGACCTCGACGGCGTGGCGACGGCCAACCAGGCGACGTTCTCCCTGGCCGCCGGCCAGAACCGGACCGACGTCGACTTCGGCTATCGCTACACGGGTTCCGTGGGCGACCGGGTCTGGCTCGACGCCAACGGCAACGGCGTGCAGGACGCGGGCGAGACCGGTCTGAACGGCGTCACCGTGCAACTGCTCGACAGCTCGAACAACGTCGTCGGCACGGCGACCACCGCGGGCGACGGCAACTACACGTTCAACAACCTGGCGCCGGGCACCTACACGGTCAAGGTTTCGGGTCTGCCGGCTGGAACGGCGGAGACCTTCGACCTCGACGGCGTGGCGACGGCCAACCAGGCGACGTTCTCGCTGGCCGCCGGCCAGAACCGGACCGACGTCGACTTCGGCTACCGCTACACGGGTTCCGTGGGCGACCGGGTCTGGCTCGACGCCAACGGCAACGGCATCCAGGACGCCGGTGAGACCGGCCTGAACGGCGTCACCGTGCAGCTCCTCGACAGCTCGAACAACGTCGTCGGGACCGCGACCACGAGCGGCGACGGCAACTACACGTTCAACAACCTGGCTCCGGGCACCTACACGGTCAAGGTTTCGGGTCTGCCGGCAGGAACGGCGGAGACCTACGACCTCGACGGCGTGGCGACGGCGAACCAGGCGACGTTCTCGCTGGCCGCCGGCCAGAACCGGACCGACGTCGACTTCGGCTACCGCTACAACGGTTCCGTGGGCGACCGGGTCTGGCTCGACAGCAACGGCAACGGCATCCAGGACGCGGGTGAGACCGGTCTGAACGGCGTCACCGTCCAGCTCCTCAACAGCTCGAACAGCGTGGTCGGCACGGCCACCACCGCCGGCGACGGCAACTACACGTTCAACAACCTGGCGCCGGGCACCTACACGGTCAAGGTTTCGGGTCTGCCCGCTGGCGTCAGCGAGACCTACGACCTCGACGGCGTGGCCACGGCTAACCAGGCCACCTTCTCGCTGGCCGCCGGCCAGAACCGGACCGACGTCGACTTCGGCTACCGCTATAACGGTTCCGTGGGCGACCGGGTCTGGCTCGACGCCAACGGCAACGGCATCCAGGACGCCGGTGAGACCGGTCTGAACGGTGTCACCGTCCAGTTGCTCGACAGCTCGAACAACGTCGTCGGCACCGCGACCACGGCCGGTGACGGCAACTACACGTTCAACAACCTGGCGCCGGGCACCTACACGGTCAAGGTTTCGGGTCTGCCCGCTGGCGTCAGCGAGACCTACGACCTCGACGGTGTGGCGACGGCCAACCAGGCGACGTTCTCGCTGGCCGCCGGCCAGAACCGGACCGACGTCGACTTCGGCTACCGCTACAACGGTTCCGTGGGCGACCGGGTCTGGCTCGACGCCAACGGCAACGGAATCCAGGACGCCGGTGAGACCGGTCTGAACGGTGTCACCGTCCAGTTGCTCGACAGCTCGAACAACGTCGTCGGCACGGCGACGACGGCCGGCGACGGCAACTACACGTTCAACAACCTGGCTCCGGGCACCTACACGGTCAAGGTTTCGGGTCTGCCCGCTGGCGTCAGCGAGACCTACGACCTCGACGGCGTGGCCTCGGCCAACCAGGCGACCTTCTCGCTGGCCGCCGGCCAGAACCGGACCGACGTCGACTTCGGCTACCGCTACAACGGTTCCGTGGGCGACCGGGTCTGGCTCGACGCCAATGGCAACGGCATCCAGGATGCCGGTGAGACCGGGATCAACGGTGTCACCGTGCAGCTCCTCGACAGCTCGAACAACGTGGTCGGCACGGCGACGACGGCCGGCGACGGTAATTACACGTTCAACAACCTGGCTCCGGGCACCTACACGGTCCGGGTTTCGGGTCTGCCCGCTGGCGTCAGCGAGACCTACGACCTCGACGGCGTGGCCTCGGCCAACCAGGCGACCTTCCCGCTGGCCGCCGGTCAGAACCGCACCGACGTCGACTTCGGCTACCGCTACAACGGTTCCGTGGGCGACCGGGTCTGGCTCGACAGCAACGGCAACGGCATCCAGGACGCCGGTGAGACCGGTCTGAACGGCGTCACCGTCCAGCTCCTCGACAGCTCGAACAACGTGGTCGGCACGGCGACGACGGCCGGCGACGGCAACTACACGTTCAACAACCTGGCTCCGGGCACCTACACGGTCCGGGTCTCGGGTCTGCCCGCTGGCGTCAGCGAGACCTACGACCTCGACGGCGTGGCCTCGGCCAACCAGGCCACCTTCTCGCTGGCCGCCGGTCAGAACCGCACCGACGTCGACTTCGGCTACCGTCCCAACGGTTCCGTCGGCGACCGCGTCTGGTTCGACGGCAACGGCGACGGCGTGCAGGACGCCGGGGAGCCCGGGATCAACGGGGTCACCGTCCAACTGCTCGACGCCGGCAACAACGTCATCGGCACCACGACCACCAGCGGTGACGGCAACTACACCTTCGGCGGCCTTGCCGGCGGCATCTACAGCGTCAAGATCGTGGCCTCCTCGCTCCCGCCGGGAGTGGTCGAGACCTACGACCTCGACGGCGTCGCCACGGCCAACCAGGCAACCTTCACGCTCGCCGTCGGTCAGAACCGCACCGACGTCGACTTCGGCTACCGGACGCCGCCGGTGACCGGCGAGGACTGCGCCACCGCGGCGCCCGGTGATCCGGCGTACGACCAGTTCCCCTCGGGTCACGCCTTCTACATGCCCGGCATCGGCACGGACTTCATCTTCACTCCGGCGCCCGGCACCTTCATCGCGATGTCCGATGGGACCGCCACTCTCCAGGGCACGCTGCGTAGCGTGTCGAATCCGAACAACGCGTTCATCGTCGCCGTCCAGTTCAGCGGCTACTCGGCGACTCCTCCGGCGGGCAGCCCGAAACTGGAGCTCCTCCCCAACGCCTACGTCCAGAACGGCGGGCCGATCGATCCGTCCACCTGGTACTACTACACGGGCTTCACCGGGACCCTGACGGGCATCGGCAACTACGCCGGCGCCGTCATCGACATCACGCGCTTCATGCAGGCTCCCCAGGTGGGTGTTGGCGCCAACGGCAAGAACACGCACTTCGGCGCCTCGGGCTGGTTCGACCTGAACGTCGTCTCCCAGCCGACGACGGGTCCGACGCTGACTCCCACCGACCACGGTGACATCGACATCGACCTCGGCGACTGCCCGCCCGCCACGTCCTCCGTGGGCGACCGGGTGTGGAACGACGCCAACGGCAACGGCATCCAGGACGCGGGTGAGACCGGCATCAACGGCGCCACCGTCCGGCTGCTCGACGCTTACGGCTTGCTGGTGGCGACCACCACCACCAGCGGTGACGGCAACTACACCTTCAACGGCCTGATCGCCGGCACCTACACGGTGCAGGTCGACCCGGCCACGCTCCCCGCGGGTCTGGCGCCGAGCTACGACCTCGACGGCACCGGCACTCCGAACAGCGCCACCTTCGCCCTCGGTGCCAACACGAACCGCACCGACGTCGACTTCGGCTACAAGGGCACCGCTTCGATCGGTGACCGCCTCTGGCTCGACACCAACGCCAACGGCGTCCAGGACGCGGGCGAGGCCGGCATCAACGGCGCCACCGTCCAACTGCTCGACGGCGCCAGCAACGTCATCGCCACCGCGACGACCAGCGGCGACGGCAACTACACCTTCGGCAACCTTAGCGCCGGCACCTACAGCGTCAAGGTGATCGCCGGCTCTCTGCCCGCCGGGGTGTCGCCGAGCTACGACCTCGACGGCATCGCGACGCCGAACATCGCGACCCTGACCGTCACCGCCGGCCAGAACCGCACCGACGTCGACTTCGGCTACAAGAACAACGGCTCGGTCGGCGACCGGGTCTGGCTCGACGGCAACGGCAACGGCATTCAGGACGCGGGTGAGGCCGGCATCAACGGCGTCACCGTCCAGCTCCTCGACGCTTCGGCCAATGTGGTGGCCACCACGACCACCGCCGGCGACGGCAACTACACGTTCAACAACCTGGCCGCCGGCACCTACACCGTCAAGGTTTCCGGTCTCCCCGCTGGAACCGCCGAGACCTACGACCTCGACGGCATCGCGACGGCCAACATGGCCACCTTCACGCTCGCCGCCGGCGCCAACCGCACCGACGTCGACTTCGGCTACCGCAACACCGGCTCGGTCGGCGACCGGGTCTGGCTCGACACCAACGCCAACGGCGCGCAGGACGCGGGTGAGGCCGGCATCAACGGCGTCACCGTCCAGCTCCTCGACGCCTCGGCCAACGTGGTGGCCACCACCACCACCGCCGGCGACGGCAACTACACGTTCAACAACCTGGCCTCCGGCACCTATACCGTGAAGATCGTGGCCGCCACGCTCCCCGCCGGAGTCGCGGCGACCTACGACCTCGACGGCATCGCGACGGCCAACATGGCCACCTTCACGCTCGCCGCCGGCGCCAACCGCACCGACGTCGACTTCGGCTACCGCAACACCGGCTCGGTCGGCGACCGGGTCTGGCTCGACACCAACGCCAACGGCTTGCAGGACGCGGGTGAGACCGGCATCAACGGCGTCACCGTCCAACTGCTCGACAGCGCCAACAACGTCGTCGCCACCACCACGACCGCCGGCGACGGCAACTACACGTTCGGCAACCTGGCCGCCGGCACCTACACCGTGAAGATCGTGGCCGCCACGCTCCCCGCCGGAGTCGCGGCGACCTACGACCTCGACGGCATCGCGACGGCCAACCAGGCCACCTTCACCCTCGCCGCCGGCGCCAACCGCACCGACGTCGACTTCGGCTACCGCAACAGCGGCTCCGTCGGCGACCGGGTGTGGAACGACGCCAACGGCAACGGCGCGCAGGACGCGGGGGAGGCCGGTATCAACGGCGTCACCGTCCAACTGCTCGACAGCGCCAACAACGTCGTCGCCACCACCACGACCGCCGGCGACGGCAACTACACGTTCAGCAACCTGGGCGCCGGCACCTACACCGTGAAGATCGTGGCCGCCACGCTCCCCGCCGGAGTCGCGCCGACCTACGACCTCGACGGTGTCGCCACCGCCAACACGGCCACCTTCACCCTCGCCGCCGGTGCCAGCCGCACCGACGTCGACTTCGGCTACCGGGCCACCGGCTCGGTCGGCGACCGGGTGTGGAACGACGCCAACGGCAACGGCGTGCAGGACGCCGGTGAGACCGGATACAACGGGGTCACCGTCCAACTGCTCGACAGCACCAGCAACGTCATCGCCACGGCGACCACGAGCGGCGACGGCAACTACACGTTCGGCAACCTGGGCGCCGGCACCTACACCGTGAAGATCGTGGCCGCCTCGCTCCCCGCCGGAGTCGCGGAGACCTACGACCTCGACGGCGTCGCCACCGCGAACCAGGCCACCTTCGCCCTCGCCGGCGGTCAGAACCGGACCGACGTCGACTTCGGCTACCGGACGCCGCCGCCGTCGGGAAACAACTGTGCGCTGCCGTCGATCTCCGACCCGGCGCTCAACAACGGTCCGAACGGTCACGCCCTCTACCTGCCCGGGATCGGTACGGACTTCGTCTTCGTCCCGAGCCCCGGCAGCTTCGTCACCGCCGCCGACGGCACCGCCCACCTGACGGGCACGCTGCGCAGCATCTCGAACCCGAACAACGCGTTCACGATCGACGTGCACTTCAGCGGCTACACGACGGTGGCGGGCCCCGGCAGCCCGAAGGAAGAGCTGAACGGCTCGGCCTACGTCCAGAACGGTGGACCGGTCGATCCGTCCACCTGGTACTACTACACCGCCTACACGGGCACCCTCACCGGCATCGGCAACTACGCGGGGGCGGTGTTCAGCCTGATGAACACGGGACCGGCCTTCCAGGTCGGCGCGGGCGCCAACGGCAAGAATGCCAATCGGGGCGCCTCCGGCTGGTTCATCTGGAACGCCGTCAGTCAGCCGACTGTGGGCAGCAACCTCCAGAGCACCGGCCAGGGCGACATCAACATCGACCTCCCCGACTGCTCGACGCTCGCCACGGTCGGCGACCGGGTGTGGCTCGATGCCAACGGCAACGGTACTCAGGATGCGGGTGAGACCGGCATCAACGGCGTCACCGTGCAGCTCGTCGACAACAGCGGCACCGTCCGCTTCGCGGCGATCACCTCGGGCGACGGCAACTACACCTTCACCGACGTGCCCGGAAGCTACTCGGTCCGCGTGGTGCCCAGCACCCTGCCGGCCGGTCTCGCCCCGAGCTACGACCTCGACGGCATCGCCACCGCCAACGTGGCTTCCTTCACCCTCGCCGCCGGTCAGAACCGGACCGACGTCGACTTCGGCTACAAGAACGGCGGCTCGATCGGCGATCGGGTGTGGCTCGACGCCAACGGCAACGGCACGCAGGACGCGGGTGAGACCGGCATCAACGGTGTCACCGTCCAGCTCCTCAACAACGCCAACACCGTCGTGGCCACCACGACGACCAGCGGCGACGGCAACTACACCTTCGGCAACCTGACCGCCGGGACCTACACCGTGAAGATCGTGGCCGCCTCGCTCCCCGCCGGAGTCACCGCGACCTACGACCTCGACGGGATCGCCACGGCCAACCAGGCCGCCGTCACCCTCGCCGCCGGTCAGGTCCGGACCGACGTCGACTTCGGCTACAAGAACACGGGCTCGGTCGGTGACCGGGTCTGGCTCGACGCCAACGGCAACGGCACGCAGGATGCGGGTGAGACCGGCATCAACGGCGTCACCGTCCAGTTGGTCGACAGCTCGAACAACGTCGTCGGCACCGCGACCACGAGCGGCGACGGCAACTACACGTTCAGCAACCTGGCCGCGGGTACCTACACGGTCAAGGTTTCGGGTCTGCCGGCCGGCACGGCGGCGACCTACGACCTCGACGGTATCGCCACGGCGAACCAGGCGACCTTCACCCTCACCGCCGGTCAGAACCGGACCGACGTCGACTTCGGCTACAAGAACACGGGCTCGGTCGGTGACCGGGTCTGGCTCGACGCCAACGGCAACGGCACGCAGGATGCCGGTGAGGCCGGGATCAACGGCGCCACCGTCCAACTGCTCAACAGCGGCGGCACCGTGATCGCCACCACGACGACCAGCGGCGACGGCAACTACACGTTCAGCAACCTGGCCGCGGGCACCTACACGGTCAAGGTTTCGGGTCTGCCGGCCGGCACGGCGGCGACCTACGACCTCGACGGCATCGCCACGGCGAACCAGGCGACCTTCACCCTCACCGCCGGCCAGAGCCGGACCGACGTCGACTTCGGCTACAAGAACACCGGCTCGGTCGGCGACCGGGTCTGGCTCGACGCCAACGCCAACGGCGTGCAGGACACGGGTGAGACCGGCATCAACGGCGTCACCGTCCAGCTCCTCAACAGCGGCGGCACCGTGATCGCCACCACGACGACCAGTGGTGACGGCAACTACACGTTCAGCAACCTGGCCGCGGGTACCTACACGGTCAAGGTTTCGGGTCTGCCGGCCGGCACGGCGGCGACCTACGACCTCGACGGTATCGCCACGGCGAACCAGGCGACCTTCACCCTCACCGCGGGTCAGGCCCGCACCGACGTCGACTTCGGCTACCGCAACACGGCCTCGGTCGGCGACCGCGTCTGGAACGACGTCAACGGCAACGGCGCCCAGGATGCGGGTGAGGCCGGCATCAACGGCGTCACCGTCCAGCTAGTCAACAGCGCCAACGTCGTCGTCGCCACCGCCACCACCGCCGGCGACGGCAACTACACGTTCGGCAACCTGGCGGCCGGCACCTACACCGTCAAGATCGTGACCTCCACGCTCCCCTCAGGGGCCGTGCAGACCTACGACCTCGACGGCCTCGGCACGGCGAACCAGGCGACCTTCTCCCTGGCCGCCGGTCAGGCCCGCACCGATGTCGACTTCGGCTATCGCACCCTCGGCTCGGTCGGTGACCGGGTCTGGCTCGACAGCAACGGCAACGGTGTCCAGGACGCCGGTGAGATCGGCTTCAACGGCCTCACCGTCCAGCTACTCAACAGCGGTGGCACGGTGATCGCCACCACGACGACCAGCGGTGACGGCAACTACACCTTCTCCAACCTCGCGGCCGGAAACTACTCCGTCCGCGTGATCACCCTCCAGGGCCTGATGGCGACCTACGACCTCGACGGCGTCGCCACGCCGAACTTCGCCACCTTCACCCTGGCGGGTGGCCAGAACCGGACCGACGTCGACTTCGGTGTGCGGGTCAACGGTTGCGCCG
Source organism: uncultured Acidobacteriota bacterium (assembly GCA_963718645.1). GTDB lineage: Bacteria > Acidobacteriota > Thermoanaerobaculia > Multivoradales > UBA5704 > DATARR01. Next base: position 4,309,787 of record OY970373.1, on the reverse strand, counting down.
AGGGTGCGCCGCTCGACCCGACGTACGGTCCCACCACCGGCGGCCAGGCCTTCTGGTTCCCGGGCATCGTCACGGACCTGGTCTTCACTCCGGACCCGGGCAGCTTCATCGTCAACGCCGACGGCACCGCCCGTCTGACCGGGACGCTGCGGAGCGTGTCCGATCCCACGAAGATCTTCACGGTGGACGTCCAGTTCAGCGGCCTGACCAGCACCGCCCCCTCGGGTAGCCCGAAGAAGGAGCTCCAGTCCTCGGCCTACATCGAGAACGGCGGCCCGATCAACCCGGCCACCTGGCTCTACTTCACGTCGTACACCGGCACCCTGACCGGCGCGGGCACCTACGCGGGAGCGGTGATCACCATCAGCCGCACGGGTCCGGCTTTCCAGATGGGCGTCGGCGCCGACGGCAAGAACATCGGCTTCGGCGGCTCCGGCTGGTTCCTCTGGACGGTGACGCATCAGCCCACGTCCGGCAGCAGCCTGCAGACCACGGGTCAGGGCGACATCGACATCGACCTCGACGACTGCGGGACCCTGGGCTCGGTGGGCAACCGGGTCTGGCTGGACGCCAACGGCAACGGGGTGCAGGACTCCGGTGAGACCGGCATCAACGGCGTCACCGTCCAGCTCCTCAACAGCGGCGGCACGGCCTTCGCCTCCGCCATCACCTCGGGCGACGGCAACTACACCTTCAACGGTGTGCCGGCCGGGACCTACATGGTGAACATCGTCACCAGCACGCTGCCCGCCGGCATGGCCGAGACCTACGACCTCGATGGCGTCGCCACGGCCAACAAGGCCACCTTCACCCTCGCCGCCGGCGCAAGCCGCACGGACGTCGACTTCGGCTACCGTGGCAACCTCTCGATCGGCGACCGGGTGTGGACCGACACCGACGGCGACGGCACGCAGGATTCCGGCGAGGCCGGCACCAACGGCGTCACCGTCCAGTTGCTCAACAGCGCCGGCACCGTCATCGCCACGACGACGACTAGCGGCAACGGCAACTACACGTTCAGCAACCTGACGGCCGGCACCTACACCGTGAAGGTCGTCACCAGCAGCCTGCCGGCCGGCTCCGCGGAGACCTTCGACCTCGACGGCCTCTCCTCGGCCAACCAGGCGACGGTCAGCCTCACGGCCAGCCGCACCGACGTCGACTTCGGCTACCGCACCGTCGGCACCCTCTCCATCGGCGACCGCGTCTGGAAGGACGCCAACGCCAACGGCCTGCAGGACTCCACGGAGACCGGCGTCAACGGAGTGACCGTCCAGTTGCTCAACAGCGCCGGCACCGTCATCGCCACCACCACGACGAGCGGGAACGGCAACTACAGCTTCGGCGGCCTCTTCGCCGGCACCTACACGGTGAAGATCGTCACCAGCACCCTGGGGGGGACCTTCACCGAGACCTACGACCTCGATGGCGTCTCTTCGGCCAACCAGGCGACGGTCAACCTGACGGCCACCCGCACGGACGTCGACTTCGGCTACCACTTCCCGCTCGCCTCGTGCGGCGGCACCTACACCCTCGGGTACTGGAAGAACCACGCGTCCGCCTGGCCGGTGCAGTCGATGGTCATCGGCGGGGTGACCTACACCCAGTCCCAGGCCATCACCTGGCTGAACGCCTCCGTCGGCGGCGACGAGACGATCAGCCTCTACCACCAGCTCGTGCCCGCGGAGCTCAACGCTCTGATCGGCAACAACGTGAGCTGCATCACCTCGGTGATCCAGGCCGCCAACACCTGGATGTCCCAGCACCCGGTGGGCAGCAGCGTCTCGCCGAGCAGCTCCGCCGGACAGGCCGGGGTCGCCCTGGAAACTCAGCTCGACGACTACAACAACGGGAACCTTTCCTGCGCCACTCACCACCCTTGAATGCGATCGCCCTTCGGGGCATCTTCGGGAGGGCCGGACTCCGGCCCTCCCGTTTTTTTATGCCTTCCCCCCGTATCCGCTATAATCAGATATCGACTCCACGCGCATGATTGACCTCACGACCCGCATCACCATCCCAGAATCCGTCCTGTTCCGGGACCTCGATGGAGAAGCCGTCCTTCTCGATACGGTCTCCGGCCGTTACTACGGGCTCAACGAGGTCGGTACCCGCATGTGGTCCCTGTTCCAGCTCCATGGCGAGATCGAGGAGGTCTGCCGTGTTCTCTGCGCCGAGTACGACGCGCCGGAAGATCGGCTGTACGAGGATCTCTCACGCTTTGTTGAAACCCTGGCCGCGCGCGGTCTGCTCAGGATCTCGGCATGAGTGGCCTCTTCGGCCTGGTGGACTTCGCGGGCTCGCCGGTCGAGCCAGAGGTTCTGCGCGCTCTCGCCGAGGCCGCCTCCTATCGGGCCCCTGCCGGAATCAGGTATCGCTGCCTCGGTGAGGCGGGGCTCGCTCACCTGGCCCGGCATGCCGGCGACCCGGATCAGCCGCTCTTCGATCCCGCGACTCAGGTCTGCGCGGTGCTCGACGGCCGGCTCGACAACCGCTCCGAGCTGATCGCCCAACTCGCGCCGGCCGAAGGGGCGGCTGTCCCTGACGTCCGTCTGCTGCTCGAGGCCTACCTGCGCTGGGGAGAGGCGGCCTGTACCGATCACCTGCTCGGCGACTTCGCCTTCGCCCTCTGGGACGCCGGCCGGCGTCGGCTTCTCTGCGCCGTCGATCCCCTCGGCATCAAGCCGCTCCACTTCGCGCGCGCCGGTACGGTCCTCTGTTTCGCCTCGGACGCCGCGCAGGTGCTCGCGCATCCGGGGGTCCCGGACGGCTATAACGAGATGGAGATCGCGGCCTATCTCGGCAGCCAGTGTGAGGACCCTGAGCGCAGTTTTTTTTCGGCGGTGCGCAAATTGGCGCCCGGCCAGCGGCTGATCGCCGATGCCAGCGGCCTGCGCGTGGAGCGGTACTGGATCCCGGAGCCTGCCGAAATCCGCTATGCCCGGGACGAGGACTACTCCGACCATTTCCGGGAACTCTTTCAGCGGGCGGTGTCCGACCGCCTCCGTGACGCGGGGAGCTTCGCGGGTGTCGCCATGAGCGGCGGTCTCGACTCGACTTCGGTGGCCGCAGTCGCGCAACGCACCACCGGTTCCAAGATCCGCGCTTATACGTTCGCGTTCGACCAACTTCCAGAATGCGACGAGCGGTCCTATAGTCGGGCGATGACGGAGGGACTGAGCCTGGAGGTGGAGCCCATCGATGCGGAGGGGCTCTGGAGCCTGGAATCGCAGGCTGCTGTCCCTTTCAGTCCCGACACACCCTTCTTCGGCTGGCGCACCTGCTATCAGGAAATCTTTCGCCGTATGGCGGCCCAGGGCTCCAAAGTACTGCTAATGGGACACGGTGGGGACGACCTGCTGCGAGGAAGCCCACTCACCTATGCAGAGCGGTTGAGACATGGCGATCTTAGCGCGGTTCGCGAAGTAGTTCGTCACGCAAGAAGTCAAAGGGAGTCTCCTTTGCGGACCTTCTACAGGTATTTTGGTCGCCCTTACCTGCCTGTTGGCATTGACCGACTGCTGCGCTCTGCTCTGGGAATCCAGTCCGAGGTGGTTCTGCCGCCGTGGATCCGACCTTTTTTCGCTGGCCGGACTGATCTTGAACGCCGTGATAGGTCCCTCCGGCTGCGGAAAGTCTTCGCCAACTCGGCTCGGCAGGAAGTTTATGAAAATCTGAGTGCCGTACCCTGGTATTGGAGGCTCTGTAACTGGCATGAACGTAGCTCTGCCGCCCTCGGTTTCGAGGTGCGCCACCCCTTCCTGGATCGGAGACTCTTTGAGTATGTTTTGGCGGTACCCGGAAAACAGCTCTTCAGGCTCGGTGGCTCGAAAAGCCTCTTGCGGCGGTCGATGCAGGATATCCTCCCGGAACGGATACGGCTCCGGGAAGGTAAGACGGGCTTCGGCTCCTTTCTTGACTTCGCGATGAAGGAACGAGCGGCTGGCGAGATTCAAGAGTTGTTGCGCGCGCCGCGGGCCGCCGAGCTTGAAATCGTCGATGCAAAAAGTCTGCGATCCGCTTACTTTGCTTTCGCGCATGGGAAAACGGACGAGTCAAGGCGTGCCCTATGGTATGCCATCTCATTGGAGATCTGGTTGAGGCGCTGCGAGGTGATCCGCCGAGATCGTCGACGCGTACTAATGGAGCAGACCGCTGCATGAGCGTGGATCGTGGTTTTTCCAGATCTCTAAGGAAGAGTAGGAACATGACCAAGAACGCCAAAACGCCACCCGCACCTGGTTCCGCGGCTCGGTCTCTCCGATGCGGCACTCTCCGGAAGCCCTACGAGAGACCTCTGCTCTTGGAGTGGGGGTCAATTCTGGAACTGACCGAGGGACCCAAGGGCGATGTTCAGGATGACGACTTCAGCGGCAGTGTTGGCTTTTAGCGAGGAGTCCTCGTTGCATTGAGCTGTCTCCGATCCGACGCCACTCTCGTGCGCGGTGTTCGCCTCTTTGGATCCATAGTGGCGACACGTTTTTCCTTTTCCACTCGGCTCCAGTCGACGGAGGACACCAGCAATCTAAGTTTCGAGCTGCCTTTACAGCCCATTCTTGCGGCAATCCCCCCTGGACATAGCCTCATTTACACGAGCCCACTGCGGAATCCTAACGGTGAAAGCCTGGCCCGGTTTTACAGGCTGAATGGCTATGAAATTTTTCGGTTTGTTCAAGCTGGCGATTTTCGTTTCCAGGCAGAGAGAATCGATGGGTTTCTGACCAAGTCCCGTCTTGACCTTGCGGAGCTCCGCTTCCTCGGCCCTGTCCTCTCCTACTGGTTTGAGCGCCGCGGTTTCCCCACCCTCCATGGCTCCGCCGTGTCGGTCGGCGGTCGCGCCCTCGCCTGCCTGTCGCGTCATGGCGGCGGCAAGAGCGGCCTCGCGGCTGCAATGGTTCAGACGGGATGCCCACTGCTGGCGGACGACCTCGTAGTTCTCGAAGAGCGCGAGGAGAGCTGGGAGGTGCGTCCCGCGTACCCCGAGATGCGGATGTGGCCGGATGAGGCCGCCTATTTCATCGGTCCTCCGGAAGACCTGCCGCTCGTCCAGAAAGATTCCGAGAAGCGGCGGGTCGCGGTCGGCGGAGGCGGCTTCGGTTCCTTTCTGGACGCCTCAACTCCGCTCGCCTGCATCTATCTGGCTTGCCGGCGCGAGGAGACAGGCGGCGGCGTCGAGATCCAGCCGGTAACTCGGAGTGAGGCACTGATCGAACTGGTCCGCCATTCGTTCTCGCCACGTCTGGTCGAAGCGGCGGGCTTGCAGCCTGCCCGGCTCGACCGCCTGGCCCGGCTAGTGCGGAGCGTTCCTGTCTATCGTCTCGTCTATCCCTCGGGATTCGAGCGGTTGCCGGAGATCGCCGAGATCCTGATGGGCTCATGGTAAGATTCATCTATTATCGCAAGCAGATTTCCATCGGACGCGCCATCGCTTTGAGCAGGCTCACGCGTGCGTCCTCCCTGGAAGGAGAGGAATGAGATGAAACGCTGGATGACGGTTGGTCTTCTGACGGTGGCGGTCCTGCTGCCGGCGGGAATGGCTCAGGCTCAAGGCTCCAACGACCGCCACGATCGCGACCGCGACGACGAGGAGGAGGGGCACCGGGGCGACCGCTTCGCGCTGGGCGTGGGTGTCGGCCTCGTGGAGCCCCTGAACAAGACGGAGACCTACTACATGGCTTCGCTCCGCATCCGCACCAGCGGGCGCGATGGCCGGGACGAAGGCCGCCGGGGGGACGAGGGGATCACCGGCTATCTCGAGCCTGAGGTCGGCTACTGGAAGTCGAGCGACAACAACCGGCCGAAGGGGAGCGATCTGCTGCTGGGGGTGAACCTGATCGGCGTGGTCCCGCTGGGCGCGGTCGACAGCTTCTTCGGCGTCGGCGCCGGCGCCCACTTCATCGACGCCTCCCTGGCCCAGAACGACACGGCGCTCACCGGGCGGGACACCAAGTTCGGGGCCAACGCCCAGTTCGGGATCGACCTCTACATCAACCGCAAGCTGAGCGCCTTCGGCACCGGCCGCTTCGATCTCGTCCAGGGCTCGTCGAACCGCGTTCAGAGCAAAGTCTACCTGGGCCTTCGCGGCCGGTTCTAGCGGCCTGCCCTACCGGGAAATCCGCCGGACGCCGCCTCCCCGCGGCTCCGGCGCGATCCCCAGGACCTCGCTCTTGATCTCCTCCCGCTGCAGGCGGGCGAGCCGCCGGGCTTCCATCGCGAGGCCCATCTGGCGCATGCCGAGGACGACCGCGAACTCCAGCACCACGAGCGCCACGCCGAGGGTCGTCTCGCCGGTCACCGCGATCAGGAGGGCGAGCGCGCAGAAGCAGAGCACGAGCCCGTAGATCACCGCCACGATTTCCGAACGCCTGGCGCCGAAGTGGGCGAGGAGATGGTGGAGGTGCTTGCGGTCGGCGTGGAACATGCGCAGGAACCGGCCGGTGAGCGCTCCCTTCGGACGGTCGAGAAAGCGGACGGCCATCACCAGCAGGGTGTCCATCACCGGTACGCCGAGGGCGAGGATCGGGACCAGGATCGCCACCGCGGCCGGTGCCTTGAGCGAAGAGTGTACGGATGTCGCGGCGAGCAGGAAGCCGAGGGTGAGCGCGCCGGAGTCCCCCATGAACACCCGCGCCGGCTCCCAGTTGTGGCGCAGGAATCCGAGACAGGAGCCGGCCACGGCGGCCATCAGGATCACCGTGCCGGCGTTCCCTTGCAGCATCGCGTAGCCGAGGAAGCTCACCGAGATGATGGCGACGACGCCGCCGGCCAGACCGTCGAGCCCGTCGATCAGGTTGATCGCGTTGGTGACCCCGACGATCCAGAGCAGCGAAACGGGCCAGCCGAGCAGGCCGAGATGGACCTCGCCCACCAGGGGCAGGCGCAGCACCTCGAAAGCCCAGCCGGCCTGGACGACCGGCCAGGCCGCCACGACCTGGAACAGGAGCTTCTGGGCGGCCGACACCCCGACGAGGTCGTCGACGATGCCGACCAGGAAGACCAGCAGCGTGCCGAATCCCAGGGCGAGCAGCTCGCCGCGGCCGACCGCCGTCCCCAGCCGTCCCCAGAGCGAGACCGCCGCGAGGCCGCCGCCGAGGGCGAGGCCGATGGCGATTGCCAATCCGCCGAGGCGGGGCACGGCACCGGTCTGCAGCTTGCGCTCACCCGGATGATCCATGGCGCGGAGCATCACGGCCAGGCGTGCCACCGGAGGCACCATCAGGTTGGTGGCGAGAGCGGCGAGGACGGCGGCGCCGACGGCATACGGCAGAATGGCTTCCATGCTACGACTCCAAGCGACCGGCGGATTTCAAACGCGCCCCAAAGTCTCTGTTGATCGCTATTTAGGAGTCCGTATCCTACCTCAGAACGGGAGATTTTCCACCCTCCGGCCGACAGAGAAAGCGCGACACCGCGTCGAGCGCGTTCAGGCGCGCCGCCGGGATCGGGACGCCCGCGAGATCGCAGACTTTGTAGCCGAGGCCGGTCAGCAGCTCCGACAGCTCCTTCAGCGATCCGCCCAGCTCGACGATCCGGGCCGGATGGATCTCCAGGAAAACGAGCGGGCGGCTCTCGGTGAGGGTGCCGCGGGCTCCGCGCAGCACCGCGAGCTCGTACCCCTCGACGTCGATCTTCATCAGATCGGGATGGAAGCCGAGCTCCGCGCAGAGCAGGTCGATCGTGCGGAGGGGGATCTCGACGGCCGCCGGATCTCCGGCCGCCGCGGGAGAGGCCTCCAGGTGATGCCACGAGTAGCGCATGGTGAGCAGGCCGGGGGCAGCGCCGACAGCGGCCTGGAGCGGCTTCACGCGCGCGCCGGGATTGCGGCGAAGATTGGATTCCAGGACCTCCCAGGCCAGGGGTGAAGGCTCTACGGCGACCGCCTCGGCGCCGGGCCGGCCGTGCGTGAAGGCGAGCGAGAAGAGGCCGTGACAGGCGCCGACGTCGAGAAAGCGGTGGCGGTCCGCGGCACGGGCCAGGAAGGCGTCGAGCTCGCTGACCATCTCCGGCGAGCGGTAACAGAACCACTCGAACGGTTCGCGGGCCTGGCGGTCGATGGCGAGACGCAAGCCTGGCCGGAGGACGATCTCGTCCGCCGCCGCGCCCCGATTGAGCCGGCGGAAGACGCTCAAGGAGTAGAGGCGGCGCGGGTCCAATACCTGGGACCGGTGCCAGAGCGTGCGCAGCGCCTGCAGCGGCCGCTCGGGCAGGAGGGCGGCGGCGAGCCGCCGCGCTTTTCCTACGGCGCTCATGCTCCGATCTCCTCGAGCGCCCGGGCGACTGCGGCGGGATCCCCCACGTCCGCCCTCCAGTAGCGTCCGGGCGCGGTGCCCTCCACGCAGAGCCTGTGGACGTCGGACGCCGGGCTGCCGACGTAGAGGACGCCGCGGCCGGACTGGACGCAGCCGTAGACCTTGGACGGCAGGACGTAGCCGACGAAGCCGTCGCGCAGGGTGATCAGATGAGCGTCCGGGGTGACCAGCAACCGCGGCAGCAGATCCAGCGGCACCGGCCGGCCGCGGTGGACCGGCAGCCCCTCCCGCCGCAGGATTTCCTCGACCCGGTCCGCCTTCGCGCCGGTGGCGTTGAGCCAGAGCGCCACCCGTCCGGACCCTTCGCGCGCTGTTTCGAGCGCTGTTTCGAGATGATGGCGGCGGTAGCCCTCGATGAACGTCTCATGGTCGTGGGCGACGCCGAAATTGCCGGAGTAGAGGAGGATCTTGTATCCCGCCAGCTCCCCGGGGCGCTCCAGCGGCGGGGTGCCGGCGGGGATCTCGACCGGCGAGGGGTCCCGCTTCAACACGATGCGTTCCGGGGCGATGCCGATCGCGAGCAGCCGTTGCCGCTGATCCTCCCCCAGCACCTCGAAGCGGCTCACCCGCCGGCGTAGCGCCACCGTCCAGCGCTGGAAGAGCCGGAGGAACGCCGGCGTCGGCTCCCCGAGCTCCGCGATCAGGCATTCCGGGTGGAAGTCGGTGATGCGGTAGGTGAGCCGCTTGCCGAGCAGGAGATTGAGGGGGACGAGGAGCTGGATCATGAACGGCGGGCTGCCGGTGAAAAGGATCTCATCCGCCGCGAGCAGCTCTCGCCGCAGCCGCCAGACCAGCCCGAGATCGGTCCGCGCCGTCCATAGCGCTCGGGCTCGGAAGCGCGCGCGGTCGTAGACGCGCGCCCGCCGGCGAACGATCCGCAGCCGTCCCGTGCCCAGCCGCTCCTCTTCGATCGAGTCGGCGGTCGAAGAGAGGCCGGCGAGGACCACGTCCTCTCCCAACTCGGCGCGCCGGCGGGCGAACAGAAGGCTGTACTGGCCCACCGCACCGAAGTCGGGCGGCAGCCAGTCGCAGAGGTAGACCAGCTTGTGCGGCGCTGCGGCGGTCACGACGGGCCGGCTTAGCGCTCGGTGAGCATCTCTTGCAGATAGCCGCTCACCGTCTCGCGCTCGCGGCTGGCGAAGTACCAGTCGATCGTCCGGTGGAGGCCGTCCATGAACATCATCCGCGGCTCCCAGCCGAGGAGCTCCTTGGCCAGGCGGTTGCTGGCCACCCGGTTGAGGGGTCCGGTCGGCATGTGCGGCAGGAGCTTGATCTCGGCCTCCTGGCCGGTGTAGCGCAGAACCTCGTGGACGGCGTCGATCACGCGCGTCCGCTCCTCGGTGCCGAGGTTGACGGCGGTGCCGTCGTCGATCTTCTCGGCGGCGAGCGCCATGCCGCTGACGATGTCCCCGACGTAGGTCCAGTTGCGGATCTGGGTGCCGTCCCCCCAGACCTCGAACGGGTTCTGGCGGACGAAAGCGCGGGCGATCATGGCGATCACGGCGTGGTTCTCGACCCCGCGCTCGCCATAGACGGTGAAGAACCGGCAGGAGGCCGACTTGAGGCCGAAGTCCCGGGAGTAGGCGCGCAGCGTCATCTCCGTCATCAGCTTGGCCCAGCCGTACATGTTGTCGGCGTCATAAGGGGGGCCGACCATCTCCTCGGTCAGGTAGAGCTCCTGGCTGACGTCGCTCTGGAGATGGTTCGGATAGACGCAGCCGGAGGAGGCGAAGACGAACTTCCCGACGCCCGCCTCGTGGGCGGCCTTGACCAGCATGCCATCCATCGCCAGGTTCTGGGCACAGGCGGCCTGGTGGAGGTCGACGTAGCCGCGCCCGCCATGGATGGCGGCGAGATGGAAGACGACGTCGATCCCCTCGACCATGCTCTGGGGAACGCCGGGCTGGAGGAGGTCGGCTTTGTGAAACTCGACGACGCCGGCGTCGATGGCGCCCTGGATGTTGGCGAGGCGGCCGCTCGTCAGGTCGTCCACGACACGGATCGACCGCGCCCCCTTTTCGATCAGGTGATCGATCAAGTGGGAGCTGATGAACGAGGCGCCGCCGGTGACCAGGACCTTCTTCTGTTTCCAATCCATGTTCTACTTCTCCTCCGTCCGCGCGGGAAGGCCGCAAAACGGGCTGTCCGGGATGACGGGTTAGTGTAACGGGGAAGAGCCAGATGCGCAAAACGGTGCGGGTGGCCACGCTCCTGGGCCATGCCCACGTCGAGATGGCCCTCGCCTGCCTGGGGAGCCTGCGGCGCTACTCGGCGGACCCGGTCCATCTCCGCATCCACGAGGACGGAACTCTGACCGCGGAGGACCGGGATCGCCTGGAGGAGGCGCTGGACGATCCTGAATTCGTGGCGCGCGCCGAGGCGGACGCCCGCGTGGAGGATCTCCTCGCCGGCCGTCCCGCACTGCGGGCGTTCCGCCGCCGCAACCCACTGGCGCTCAAGCTGATCGATATCCCAACTCTCGCCGGGGAGGACGAGCTCGCCTACTGCGATTCCGACGTCCTGTTCCTGCGCCCCTTTTCGGGCCTCTTCCAGTTCCCGGGTCCGGAGACGGGCGCCGTGTTCATGAGCGACCGGCAGAACGCCTACTCGCTCCGCTCCTGGCACCTGCTGGCGCATCCGCGGCTGGCGCTCCCCTGCCGGGTCAACTCAGGGGTTCTCCTGTTCCGCACCCGCTTCCACGATCCCGATCTTCTGGAGTGGTATTTCGCGCGGCCGGAATTCGCGTTCGCCCCGGTGTGGAGCGAGCAGACCGCCTGGGCACTGCTGGGAGCCCGGGCCGGCTGCAGGCTCTGGGATCCTCGCCTCGTGCGGCTGCCCGAGCCGGCGGGCGGGGAGGGGATGGACGCCGTGGCGCTCCACTTCGTCAGTCCCCTCCGCGGCCTGATGCCTGGAACCCTGAAGAGCGCCGTGGATCGGACCGGCGAGCCGCCGATGGCGGTGGGGACCGTCCCGGCGCGCCGCTGCCGTCCCTGGGATCTGGCCTGGACGGAGGCGAGGCGGCGCCTGGCCAGGCTCTCCCAGCAAGGGGAATCACACCCCCTCATTGGGGACCTCTCTCCCTTGTTGGGGGACCCTTCGCCCTTGTTGGGGGACCCTTCGCCCTTGTTGGGGGACCCTTCGCCCTTGTTGGGGGACCCTTCGCCCTTGTTGGGGGACCCTTCTCCCTTGCGGGGAGACCCCTCTCCCCAGCGGGGGAGACCCCTCTCCCTCGCGGGGAGACCCCTCTCCCCAGTGGGGAGACCCCTTTCCCCAGTGGGGAGACCCCTCTCCCCAGCGGGGGAGACCCCTCTCCCTCGCGGGGAGACCCCTCTCCCCAGCGGGGAGACTCCTTTCCCCAGCGGGGAGACCCCTCTCCCCAGTGGGGAGACCCCTCTCCCCAGTGGGGAGACCCCTCTCCCCAGCGGGGAAACCCCTCTCCTCAGTGGGGAGACCCCTCTCCCCAGCGGGGAGACCCCTCTCCCTAGCGAAGGAGACCCCTCTCCCTGTTAGGGGAACGTCTCGGCCGGAAGGACTTACCTCCTAAGTCCGAAACGGATCAGGAAGAGTGGGCGGAGGATCGAGTACCAGCTCTTGAAGGGCACCATCTTGGTGTTCTCCCTCATCTCCCGGTGATAGATCTTGCGGACCGGCGCCTCACCGACTTTATAGCCGAGTTGCACGGCCTTGATGAAGAAATAGGGCTCGAGCTCGTATTGGATGAGCCATTCCTGCCAGAGGTTCAGCCGCGAATCCGCGACGATTCCGCTCTTGAAGACGCGGAAGCCGTTGGTGGCGTCGGTGGCGGGAAAACCGAAAAGGTTCCGGAACAGGAATGAGTAGATCCGGGTGAGGTAGGAGCGGGAGCGGGTCATGTTCACCCGGGTCCCGCCCTTCATCCAGCGCGATCCGTGGACGTAGTCGTAGCCGCCGTCGATCAGGTGATCCACCACGTGCCGGATGTCCGCGGGATCGTCCTGATTGTCGCCCGCGAGCTCGACGATCAGGTCGAATTTCTTGCGCAGGCCGAAGACATATCCCGACCGGTAGCCCCCTCCGGCTCCCAGGTTGCGGGGGTGGGAGATGACCACGGCGCCGGCGCTCCGCGCTTCCTCCGCGGTGGCGTCCACCGAACCGTTGTCGATCACACAAACGGTGTCGACGAGGTCCCGGGGCACGGCGGCGACTCCGGGCCCGACCTTGCCGGCCTCGTTCCAGGAGGCCATCACCACCACGAGGGTCTGCCCGCGGTAGCGCACCCGCTGCTCTGGTGGAGTGGCAGGAGCCGCGTCGATCAGGGCGAGGATCTCCTCCTGCGGCAGGTCTTTCATGGCGGGCCCTGGAACACCAGCGGCTCGCCGGCGCCGCGGACGACGTCGGAGAGAGCGACCTCCCGGCCCTTCACCAGGACGTTGCGGACCTTCAGCGATCCCTGGCCGCAGCTAACGGCCATCTCGCCGTCCTCGCCTGGAACGATCGCGCCTGGAACGATCTCGCCCGGACGCCGGCCCGGCAGGTCGGGCCCGATGCCGACGGGGGCCCGGAGCTGGATCTCCTCCCCGTCCAGCCACGTTTTCGCCGCCGGGTAGGGGGGAAAGGTGAAGGCGCGGACGAAGCGCTCGATCCAGGCCGCGTCGCGGCTCCAGTCGAGGATGCCGTCGAAGGGCATCCGCTTGGGGTGATAGGACGCTTCCTCTGAATTCTGGGGGAGAGCCGGGGGGGCGTTCAGCTCGCGCATCCAGCCGAGCTGCGCGACGAACAGGGCCTTGCCGGCTGCCACCAGCTTGCCGTAGAGGGTCTTGTCGGTCTCATCCGGCGCCAGGGGGACGAGGGCGCGGGCGATCACGTCGCCGGTGTCGATCCCCGGGTCGATGCAGTGGAACGCCAGGCCGCCGGGCTCGTCGTCCAGGATCGCCCACTTGGTGGGGAAGCAGCCGCGGAGGCGCGGGAGCGGTCCGAAGTGGAGGTTGTAGGAGCCGTGGCGCGGGATGGCCAGCAGCGGGACTTTGAGGATGCGGTCGTACTGGACGGACAGCAGGAGGTCCGGGGCCAGCCGGCGCGCCTCCGCGAGAAATTCGGGATCGCTCGGATCGGTCGCCGGGAAGACGTGGAGACCGGCGCGCCGGGCCGCGGTGTAGACGGAGGGGATGTCCTCCCGTTCCGAGCGGTCGGAGGCGCGGCAGAAGACGCCGGCGATCTCGAAGTCGGGCAGGAGCCGCTCCAGACAGAAGCGGCCGATCTCGCCGAACCCCATGTAGAGGACCTTCGGGGTCATGCCGCGATCGCCCTCCGCAACGCCGCCGCAACGCGCTCCTGCTGCTCCGGCGTGACGTGCGGGTGCATCGGCAGCGACAGGATCTCCGCCGCGGCGCGTTCGGCCTGCGGAAAATCCCCCGCGTGGTGGCCGAGGAACCCGAGGGCGCCGTGGAGGTGGAGGGGGACGGGGTAGTGGATGCCGGCGCCGATCCCCTCGGCGTTGAGCCGGGCGAGGACCGCGTCCCGGTCGGCGACGCGGACCACGTACAGGTGCCAGACGTGCTCGTTGCCGGGGAGCGTCCGGGGGAGCTCGACGCCCTCGGCGCCGGCGAGGAGCTCGCCGTAGCGCGCCGCCGCCTCGCGGCGGGCCGCGTTCCAGCCGTCGAGGCGCTTCAGCTTCGCCGCCAGCACCACGGCCTGAAGGGTGTCCAGCCGCGAGTTGAAGCCGATCTCGGGGTGGTGGTACTTGGTTTCGCTCCCCCAGTTGCGGAGCTTGCGGAGATGCCCCGCGATCTCGTCCGAAGCGGTGACGACCGCCCCGGCGTCGCCGTAGGCGCCGATGTTCTTGCCCGGGTAGAAGCTGGTGGCGGCGGCAACCCCGAAGCTGCCGCTCGGCCGGCCGTTGCGCCGCGCTCCCTGGGATTGCGCGCCGTCCTCGATCACGGCGATCCCCTTCGCCGCGGCGACCGCGGAGATCCTCTCCATGTCGGCGATCTGGCCGAAGAGGTGGACGGGGAGGATCGCCCGGGTGCGCGGTCCGACGGCGGCCTCGATGCGGGCGGGATCGAGGAGCTGATAGTCGTCGCAGTCCACGATCACCGGCCGGGCGCCCGCGCGCACCACGCCGAGAGCGCTGGCGATGAAGGTGTTGGCCGGCACGATCACCTCGTCGCCGGGCCCGAGGCCCAGCGCCCGCACGGTGAGCTCGATGGCGTCCGTGCCGTTGGCGACGCCGACGCAGTGGGGCACCTCGCAGAAGCGGGCGAAGGCGGCTTCGAACTCGCGCACCTGAGGCCCGAGGATGAAGGCCGTGTCCTCGATCACGCGGGCGAAGCCGGCCGTCACCTCGCCGGCGATCTCGGCGTGCTGCGCCTTGAGGTCGACGAGAGGGATCTGCGCGCCGCTCATACGGCCACCTTCCGGCCATCGCCCGCCATCGAGCGGTCGAAGGCCGAGAGCACGCGCACGGCGGCGGCGCCGCTCCAGCCATCCGAGACCGGCCGGGCGCCGCTGCCGATGCAATCGAGAAAGTGGTCGCATTCAGCCCGCAACGGCTCGTTGGCCGCGATTCTCGGGATCAGGATGTCGCCCTCCCGGATGCTGGTGCGGAAGGAAGCGAAGGTGTCGATGAAGCCGGGGGACCGCTGCTCGGTCACCGTCTTGTCATAGAGCCGCAGCGGCTCGGAGAGATTCATGTCGTCGAAAGTCAGCATGCCTTTTTCGCCTACGATCGTGATGTCGCGCACCTTGCGAGGATTGAGCCAGGAGACCTGGAGGTGAACCATGACGCCGTTGTCGTACCAGAGGTTGGCGAACGCGGCATCCTCGATGCCCGCGTTGATCCAGGAGCCGCCATGGGCGGTGGCGTGGGTGGGGACGCCTTCCAGCCAGTAGTTGACGATGGCGACGTCGTGCGCCGCCAGGTCCCATGCGGCGTTGACATCCATGCGGATGGGCCCCAGGTTGGTCCGCGCCATGGAGACATAGAAGATCTGGCCGAGCTTCCCTTCGTCGAGGTACTGCTTGATCCGCCGGATAGCGGCGTTGAAAAGAAAGACGTGGCCGACCATGAGAATCCGGCCCGCGGCCTCGGCCAGCGCACAGAGCTCCTCGGCTTCCGCCAGGCGGGTGGCGATCGGCTTCTCGACCAGCACGTGCTTGCCGGCCCGCAGAGCGGCCGCCGCGAGCGCGTAGTGAGTGGAGGTGGGTGTGGCGATGACGACCGCGTCGACGTCCGGGTCGGCCAGGACGCGGTCGACGTCCGAGGTCACCCCGATCTCGGGATAACGGCTCTTGGTGAGCGCCAGGCGCGCCGGGTCCCGATCGGCCACCCAGACGACATCGCTCGCCTGATGGTTGTGGAAGTTGCGGATCAGGTTGGGGCCCCAGTGGCCCGCCCCGAAGACGGCGATGCGCAGGATTCGGTTGGGATGAGAGGTCATGGTCAGTGCAGATCCGTCCGGTAGATGAGAACCTCTGAAGTTGCCGGGGCCGCCACAGGCGTCCAGCTTCCGGCGGCGGGAAAACGGGCTTGCAGGCTCGGCAGCATCCCCTTGCTCACGACATCGCGCGCCACGACGAGCACCACGCGCAACGGCGCCGCGGACCGGAAGGCTCCGGAGGCGCGCAGGTCCGCCGCCGGCACGTAGCGCGCGCCGAGCGGAGCGAAGAAGGGAGCGACCGGGAACGTCCGTTGCGGGAACTCCAGCCAGGGCACGAAGCCGGAGTACCCCCCCCAGACGTCCCCCGCCAGGATCACGACGTCGCGGGGAGAGCTCAGGGCCGATGCGACGGCCGCCTGCACCGCCGGCACGTCACGCTGCGAAACCTCGGGCACGAACAGGCCTGTCGAGGAGGGGACGTAGTGCAGCGCGTAGCGCCTGAGGACGTCGTTCTTGACGAAAATGCCGCAGGCGAAGGCGATCGGGAGAGCGAGGAAATAGAGGAGCGCCACCGCTCGGATCAGACGCGGTTTCGGCGCCGGCTCTCGCGGCTGGACGGTTAGCCACTCCGCGAGCGCGAGCCCCTGGACCCAGGGAAGGAAGCCGATCGCCAGCCGCGCCTCGTTGGCCAGGTAGTTGTAGCGCACCAGGACGGAGACGCCCATCAGCTCCAGATAGAAACCGAGGGTGAGAATCAGGGCTAGAGAGGCAGCGCCGTCGTCCTGCCGGCGCCGCGCGCGCGCCAGTCCCCAGGCCAGCATCAGGGTGCCGGGGATCCCCAGCAGGGCCTTGAGCGCCAGCCGCTCGCGGTCGTCGAACCCCCTCAGGAAGGGCAGGTGGGAGTCGCTGAAATAGGCCAGATGAGTCATCCAGAGATCGTTCTGAAACAGGCTCAGGCCGGGAGCTCCCGCCAGCGTCAGGAGGAGGAGCGAGGGGCTGACGCCCTGGGCGTCGTGGCTCCAGACGGAACGCTTGCCGCTGACGCTTTCGGAGAAACCCGCCCGCCGGAGATTGAAGGCCAGCAGGACCAGGATGGGGAGAGCGAAACCGACTCCCAGGGCCGCCAGAGGGCGCCAGCGCGGGAGGAGAGCGGCGATGGAGAGGCGGCGGCCGGCGCTCGCGACGCGCAGCGCCATCCAGACCAGGATGGGCACCGCCGCCAGGAACAGCGCGTAGCGCACCCAATAGGTGGCGCCCAGGGCCAGGCCGCAGAGCAGGAGCGGCAGCGCCCGGGCTTCGCGGCTCATCTGGCGCAGGGCCATGAGAGCGAGCCAGGGCCCGGCGGCGAAGGCGAGGATGTCGACCGTGCGGAGGGTGGCCGCACCCCCGATCGTCAGGGCGTAGACCGCCAGCGAGAGCCCGTAGAGGATCCGGACCGCCCGGGGGAGCCGCAGGGTGTCCCCCAGGCGGAGGAAGCCCAGGCAGCCGGTGAGAAAGAGCGCGAAGCTGCCGATCCGCAGCGCCGCCGCGAGGGAGAGGCCGGCGGCCGCGAGAGGGGCGAAGAGGTAGGGGAACGCGGGGGGCCACCAGTTGCTCGCGACGAAAGAATCCCGGCTGAGATCCCGCGGATCGGGAAGGCGCAAGGTGGCGGGGTCCGGCGAGTCGCCGCGCACCCACTGGGCGACCGACTCGAGCTGGAAGGCGACGTCGCTGTCGACCTCATAGGGCACCCGGGACGCTCCCAGGTATATGGCGCCGACGAGGGCCAGGAGCAGGAGGTCGGCAACGGGGAGGCGCCAAGACATGAAGGATTTCTGCAAGCTCATCGGATATCGCCGATTTCCTCTCGAACGATGGCGAGAATTTCCCCCGGAGTATAGACGCTCGCCCGGTGCCCCGGCTCCTTGCCGAAGCTGCGGCTGAGGCCGGGATAGCCCCATTGTTCCTGGTGCTGAAGAGCGGAGGGGAAGGATTCCCCGAGAGGAACGATCGTCCGGATGCCGAACGCCGCCGCGGCATGCAGGACCATGCTCGAGTTGGCGACGATCAGGTCGGCCGCGGCCACCAGCGCGAAGACCTCGCGGAGCGATGGCGGCTCCGGGAAGGAGCGGACCGCGGGGGCCGCCGCGGGTACCGCCGCGGCGACGGCCGCGACGAGCGCCTCCTCGCGCGGGCCGCCGAGCGCCAGGATCGAGGTGCCGGGGAGACCCGCGGCGACAGCGCCGAAGTGCTCCGCGGGCCAGCGCTTGGCGGCGAGCCCGCCGCCGGGGGCGATCACCACTCGCCTTCCTGCCGTGCCGGCGGCGGCCCACCAGCGCTCCGCGGCCTCCCGCTCGCCGGGGGTGAGGAAGAGCTGGGGACGCGGGGGGGGCAGATCCTGGGCGCCGAGGAGCTCGGCGAAGCGCAGGGCGGAGCGGGCGACGTGCTCGCGAGGATCGAACTCCACCGCCGCCTGGACGGCCGAGTGGCCACCGGCGTAGCCGCGCACGCCCAAACGATAGGGAACCCGGGCTCGCAGCAGGAGGAGCGACCCCCAGGCGCTGCCGAGCACGTCGATGCCGATCTCGAAGCCGCGCTCCGCGAGGGTCCGCACCTCGGGCGAGGAGCGGAGGTAGGCGAGCCGCCCCGGCAGGCCGGCCCGGGCGTGATACTTGTTGAACCAGGGAGCGTTGACGGGGAGCACCTCCGAGAGGTGAGGGTTGCCGCGCAGCACCTCGCGGCTCCAGTCTCCCACCCCGGCCGCGATCCAGGCGGCCGGGAACCGGCGGCGAAGCGCTTCGAAGAGGGGTGTGATCACCAGCAGGTCGCCGATGTCGTTGTTGCGCAGGACGAACAGCGAGCGCGGCTCGCTCGGGGGCGCCGCCGGGGAGGGCACCCGGAAGGCGGCGAGCCGCACGGCCCCCTCCCCCGCCACGGCGGCGGCGGTCCGAGCGGTCCGGCGCAGCGCTCTCAAGGGGTGCAGACCGCCCAAAAGGGCTCCTCTCGCCGCCCCTCGCGGCAGTCGGCCACCAGGGCCTCGAGGTGAGGGATCCTGCGGACCGGCCGTCCCAGGTAGCGAGCCCATACCTTCTCACCGAAGCTCCGCTGCGGCGCGATCTCCAGCAGCTCGATGCGCGGTTGGATCTCCCGCAGCTCGGCGAGGAGGCCCTCGACCGTCGTCGGGGTGGCGAGGAACCCGGGATGGATCTCCACGAACAGGATCGGCCGGTGCTGCCGCAACAGGCGCCGGGCGCCGGCCAGCACGTGGCCCTCATAGCCTTCGACATCGATCTTGACGAAGTCGACCGGTCCTTCGAGCGCGGCGTCGAGGCGGGTCAGCGGCACGGTGAAGTCGCCGCCGTCGCCGGCCACGGCGGCGTTGATGCCCGTCCGCATGGCGATCCGGCCCTCCCCGTCCCCCACCGCGGCGGCGACGACGCGGACGTTGCGCAGCCGGTTCGCCTCGACGTTGCGCTCCAGCTCGCGCAGGTTCTCCGGCTCGGGCTCGAAACAGGCCACCGCGCCGCCGGGACCCACGGCACTCTCGATCAGCAGCATGTAGTAGCCGATGTTCGCTCCCACGTCGACCGCTCGCATGCCGGGCCGCAGCAGCCGGCGGACGACCTCCCGCTCCGGCATGAACCGCTCGCCTTCCAGATAGAGAAGCCGCTGGGGGTTGGCGCGGCCGACGTCGACGCGGAGCCGCAGCCCGAAGAGGGAGCGCTCCAGCACGCAGGGCGCCTGCAGGCCGGCGAACAGCCGGTCGGCCAGGGGGAGCGTGTGGAAGCGCCACAGGAAAGCCCACAGGCGGCCCAGGAGAAGCTTCATGACGCGAGCACCGCCTCTTCGTAGGAACGTGCCATGGCGGCCCAGTCGAAGCGCGCGAGGTAGCCGCCGGCCTCCAGGTCCTCGCGGTCCGGCCACGGCTCGATGGACGCCGGTGGTGGGAAGGAGAGCAGGGACCGGGGAAAGAAAGGGCGAAGGTCGGACACCGCGCCGGCCTCGGTGGCGAACACCGGCAGGCCCGATTCCAGCATTTCGTTCAGGCTGAGCCCCCAGCCCTCGACCGTGCTGGTGAACACCCCGGCGTCATGTTCGGCCAGGAGGGCGGGGAGCCCTGAGCGCGGAAAGGACGGCACGATGCGGACGCGGCCCGAGCGCAGCCATTCCGGAGGCAGCTCCCGCTCCGCGGCGCGGCCGCACCCGGCGAGGGTGAAGGTGTCGCGGGAGACGGTGGCGGCGCGCTCCGCGATCCAGCGCGCCAGGCGGCGCGTCCCCTTGTGCGCGGCCCAGCGGCCGATCCAGAGGAACCGGATCCCCTGGCCGGCCGGCGGCGCTGCCGGACGGCGGCGACGGACCGCCAGCAGGGCGGACCTCTCGCCGGGTGACGGGGCACAGACGTAAGAACCGAGCTTGGACCGCCAGCGGGGGAAGTGGCGGAGCATCCAGGCGCGCTCGATCGAGCCCATGCAGAGGATCAAACGGGCCCGGCTCCAGCCGGCCAGGATGGCGCCGGCTCGCCGGGGGGCCATCGCGGCCTGGACGGCCGACCGGGGCGAGGGGACCCACCTTCGCGCCAGGTCGCTCCGCACGTCCTGCCACAGGTAGAGCAGCTCCGGCTGGATGCTGCGCACGACCAGCTTCCCATGGCGCGCCAGCTTGCGGCTGGCGGAGATCGCCGGGGTGTCGATGATGTCGAACGGCCCCGCGGCCGCCGCGAAGCGCTCGATCCCCTCGGTCTGGCGTTGCTGGAGGTTCCACCAGCGCGTGTCCGGCGGCAGGGGCTCCGGCGACCAGGCGAGCGCCTCGTGCCCACGGTCGCGCAGAGCCGAGGCGAGCGTCAGCGCGATCTGCGCCGCCCCGAGCTCGGCGGTCAGCGGCGGATGGCTCACGACGAGAATCCTCATGCCCGCGTCAGCACCAAGTCGCCGAGCACCAGCCGGTCCATGCGGGTGCGCAGGAAGCAGTCGAGCGCCTCCGCCGGCGTGTTGACGATCGGCTCGTTTTCGTTGAACGAGGTGTTGAGCACCATCGGCACCCCCGTCCGGCGCTCGAAAGCCGCGATCAGCGCCCAGTAGCGGGGGTTGGCCCGCCGCGCCACCGTCTGCAGCCGGCCGGTGCCGTCGACGTGGGTGACCGCCGGCACCAGCGGCCGTTTCTCGGGCCGGATGGGGTAGACCTTGATCATGAACGGGTCGGGGTAGTCGAGGGTGAACCACTCGCCCGTCCGTTCCTCCAGGATCGAGGGGGCGAAGGGGCGGAACGACTCCCGGCGCTTGATCTTGAGATTGAGGACGTCCTTCATGTCCCCCCGTCGTGGATCGGCCAGGATCGAGCGGTTGCCGAGGGCGCGGGGGCCCCATTCGGAGCGCCCCTGGTACCAGCCGACCACCTCGCCGGCGGCGATCGCCGCGGCGGTCCGGTCGGCCAGGAGCTCCTCGTCGCGGACGGTCTCGACGGTGATCTCCCCCCAGGTGCCGTCGCTCCCCGCGGAGCCGGGGAGGGCGGCGGCGATCGCCTGCCGGACCGCGGCCTCGCCGTAGGCGGGCCCCCAGTAGGAGTGCTCCATGACGAAGCCGTTGCGCGGCGCCCCCAGAACGGCGTGGTGGACGTGGAGGGCCGCGCCGAGAGAGGTGCCGGCGTCGCCGGCGGCGGACTGGATGTAGACCTCCTCGACGTCGGTGCGCTCGAAGAGCCGGCCGTTGGCCAGCGAGTTCATGGCGCAGCCGCCGGCGAGGGCCAGCCGCTTGAGGCCGGTGCGGCGCTGGAGGGCCCTCACCAGGGCGAAGAAGCGATCCTCGTAGACCTTCTGGAGCGAGGCGGCGAGATCCATGTGGCGCTGCGTCAGCTCCTCGTCCGGCCGGCGTGGAGCCCCGAGCAGCCCGGCGAGCGCCGGAGTGTAGACCTGCCCCAGCTCCGGCGAGCCGTCCTCCCAGGTCATGTCGACCCCCTCCGAGAGGTGGCGGAAGTAGCGGAGATCGAGGGCGAAGGTGCCGTCCGGCCGCGGCGGGACCATCCTGCCCAGGAGATCGGCGAAGGCGGGCTCACCGTAGGCGGCGAGGCCCATCACCTTGTACTCGTCGCCGAAGCCGGGGAAGCCGAGGAACTGGGTGACCGCGGTGTAGAAGAGTCCCAGCGAGTGGGGAAAATGGACCCGATCGAGCACGTCGATCGTGTTCCCCCGGCCCACCGCCATCAGGGTCGAGACGAAGTCGCCGAAGCCGTCGACGGTCAGGCACATCGCCTCCTCGAACGGCGAGCAGAAGAAGGCCGAGGCGGCGTGGGCCAGGTGGTGCTCGACGGGATAGAGCCGGGGGGCCGTGCCGCCGAAGGCCGCCGCGATCCGCTCCTCCAGGGAGGCGACCTGCCGGAGGTTGCGGGCGCGGCCGAGGGCACGGCGCAGGCTGCGCGGGTGGGAGAGCGCGAGCAGCGCCTTGCGAGCCAGGTAGGCGCGGGGCTGCCGGGCCACGGCGAGAGCGGTGACGCCGGCGAGATCCCCCCCGGTCATCTCCTCCAGACAGAAGCGGATCGCTTGCTCGGGGAAGCCTGCCCAGTGTTTGATCCGCCGGAAGCGCTCCTCCTCGACGCCGGCCACGAAATGGCCGTCCACCACCGCCGCCGCGGAGGCGTCCGCGTGGTAGGCGGAAAGGCCCAGGACCCGCGTCTCAGCCATCGCCGGGCCCTCCTTTCGGCAACTCGGCCGGCAGGTCCGCCGGATCATGGGAGGCCGCGATGAAATGTACGTCGTAGAGGCCCTTCACCCGCGGTAGCATGGACGGGTCGATCCGTCCATAGCCCGCGGGGTGAAGATGCCCGGCCAGCTTGCCGGCGCAGGCGTAGCCCTGGTCGAAGAGGAGGCCCAGCACCTCGCGCGCCACGGCGGCGCCGTGAAGCTCCACGACCAGGCGCGGCCTCCGCTCGCGCAGGATGCCGGCGGCGCCGCGCAGCACGAAGGCTTCGGCCCCTTCGACGTCGATCTTGATCACGTCCGGCGGCGGCAGCTTCTCCTCGCTCACGACGGTGTCCAGCCGCCGGCAGAGCACCTGGTCGGTACGGGGGGCGAGGCGCAGGTTCCTGCGTCCTTCGGACGGCTCGCCACCGGTGACCTTGCTCAGGGTGCCCGAGGTGGTCTGGACGTCGTCCACCTGGAATTCGGCGATTCCGTCCTCATCGGCCAGGGCCATCGGAAGTACGGTCACGCGGTCCGCGATCCCTCCCAGGGCGAGGTTGGCGGCAAGGAAATGCCGGTTCTCCGGCGAGGGCTCGAACGCCACGACCCGGCCGGCGCCGAGAGTGGCGACGAGGAAACGGTCGTAGAGCCCGAGGTTGGCTCCGCAATCGTAGACCACGTCGCCCGGCCGCACGAGATGGTGGAGCATGGCGAACGGGAAGCTCTCGCTCTCCAGGGGCTTGCGCAGCCAGAGCGAACGGTTGCGCCGCAGGCGGACGCGGAAAGCCCCGATCCCTTCAACGTTCAGGACCCAGGGCACATCGGGGATCATCCGCAGCGCCCAGCGCCCGAGGAGGGGACGGGTCCGCAGCGAGTAGGCGATCGACCGGATAACAGAGATCAAGCGTCATCCTCCGGGCTATGGCGCATCAGCTCCTCCAGCCGGATGTCCACGATCAGCCGGAACCAGAAGGCTTGTAGGAAGTGAAAGACGAATCCCGTCCTGCCGTCCAGGATACCCAGCAGGAAGAGGTACCGGTAGAGGAAATAGAGCGCCGGGCGGACGAACAGCGGCATGCGGTAGTAGCGGTCCTTGAGCCAGAGGATCCTCTCGTCCGGGGTGCCGAAGAGACGGGGCGTCACCTTCCATGGCAGACCGCGCCGGCGGCGCTCCAGCTCCTCCCGGGCGAAGGCCTCGGCATAGCGGAGGTGCTTCTGGAGATAGAACTGGATCGCATCCTCCTTGACGTTGTGCTCCTCGAGCGGCGCGCGCAGGCGGCCGACCGGGCCGCGCACGTAGACGCGGGTGTCCTGCTCGACCGGGTCGAGCCCGGAGCGGCTGCGGCGGAAGAGCTTGAGGATCACCTTGCTGCCGTAGCCGCCGAAGCGCAGCGGCTTGCCGCGGAAGACCTGCCGGCGGCGGATGTAGAAGCCGTCCTGGGGGATCTCGTCCGGGCGGGCGAGGAGGGCCGCCATCTCTTCCCGGAGCTCCGGCGTCACCGCCTGGTCGGCCTCCAGGATCAGCACCCAGTCGTTGCGCAGCGGCAGGTTGTCGAGCCCCCATTGGAAGATCCAGGGGATGATCCGGCTGTGATCATAGGCGAGGGTGTGGACCTCCGCGTAACGTTGGGCGATTTCGACGGTGTGGTCCGTGCTCTCGGAGTCGAGCACGAAGATCTGGTCCGCGAAGCCATGGACGCTCCGCAGGCAGCGCTCGACGTTCGCCTCCTCGTTGCGGGTGGTGACGAGCACGCTCAGCGCGGCCGGCTTCATGCCCGATCTCCCGTGGGATTCCGCGCCATCAGGGTGATGAATCGCTCGCGCGCGGTGATCCGCTGCACGATGCCCTCGAAGCCCGCGGCGCGCAGGAGCCGCGCGGACGATTCGAGCGAGTGGTGCGCCAGGTGGATGGGCATCTGGAGATGGTCCAGGAACGGCGAGGACGCCAGGTCCTCCACCCCCAGCCAGGGGTAGATCGCGGGGAAGGTCATGACCAGGAGTCCCTGCGGCCGCAGCAGCCGGCGCAGGGACCGCAGGACCCCCAGCGGATCGGCGAGGTGCTCGAAGACATGCTCCAGGCGTACGCAGTCGAGCGACCCGGCGAGGTCGGAGAGGTCGCCGGGCGGCACGACCTCCACGCCGGCGGCCGTGAGCTCCTGCCGCCGGTGGGCATTGGCGGCGATGTCATAGCCGAAGAGGTTGGAGTAGCCGAGGATTCCCATCGACAGAAGCCAGGCGCCGGTGCCGTATCCGTAGTCGAGGAGCCGCGCGCTCTTCGGCAGCGCCAGAGGCACGCCGAGCGTGAAGGTGATCGACTTGCGAGCCAGCCGCTCGGCGAGGATGGCCGCGAGCGAGGCCAGGCGATGCAGGGCGCCCGGTGCGGTCAGGTGCAGGTACCGAAGCCTCGCGGCCCGGTATTTCCAGGAGGCCGCCGCCAACCCCGGCTGCTCGCAGGCGGCCTGATAGTACGTGTAGTCGCCGGTATAGAAGCAGGCGAGGACGTCGCCGGCGGGGACCGGATGCACGAATCCCAGATGGCACCGCTCGCACAGCCTGAGCTCGAAGGGGAGCCGCTCGGACCGGTCCCCGCGCGCGTAGATGGCCTCGCGTTCGAGGAGCACACGGCTGTTCGCGAGCGAGCAGTCAAGATCGGTGCAGAAAGGGGAGGCGGGCATGCTGTCTCTCGATTCGCGCGAACTTCGCGAATGCCGCGGGCGGCGGGCAGTGTAGCTCATGGGCCTGCCCACCGTCCTACCGCGTCCAGGAGGTTGCGCCAGACGGCGGCGTAGTCCCAGCGGGCGAGGATCGGGCCGCTGCGCTCGCGGACCTGGCCGGGCGGCAGCGCGAGCGCCTCCGCGATCAGCAGAGCGAGCCGTTCGGAGTCGCCGGCCGGATACACGAAGCCGTTGCCGCCGGCCTCGATGAGGTCGTAGGCCGCGCCCACCCGCGACGAGGCGACCACCGGGAGCCCGCAGGCGAGGGCCTCCTGGACGGAGACCCCCCAGCGCTCCTCGCGGGCCGGGTGGACGAACAGGTCCGCCGCCGCGTAGAGGGCCGGCAGCTCGGGGTAGGGGACGTAGCCGGGGAAGCGCACCCGCGACAGCCCTTCCGCGCGGGCGAGCTCCTCCAGGGCCGGACGGGCGGGGCCGTCCCCGGCGAGCGTCAGCCAGGCATCGTTCCGGCGCATCCGGGCGAACGCCCGCAGGAGGTCCCAGGGGGCTTCGCGGGCGTTGAACTTCGCGAGGGCCAGGACCAGCGGGGCCTCCGCCGGGATGCCGAGCCGCGACCGGATCGCCGCGCGCTCCGCCGGCGAGACCCGGGATCGCCGGGCGAAGCTCTCCACGTCCACCGCATAGGGGAAGAGTCCCGTCCGCTCGCGGGGGACGCCGAAGGCGCGGAGGTAGTCGAGGGTGAGGCTGCCGGTGCCGAGAAAGAGGTCGTAGGTCCTGTTCAGGTAGACGGCGAACAGGAGCCGTTTGGCGAGGCGGCGGGAGAGGGAGGTGTCCCAGAGGACGGAATCCAGGCGCAGGGCGACCGGCACCCCCGCTTTTCGCGCGATCCGCGCGCCCAGCCGGTAGGCCGGTTGCGTGTAGCCGTTGGCGATCAGCAGGTCGCACCTCCCGAGCCGCAGCCGCTCGGCCAGCCAGCGGGGCACGTCCGCGGGGGGACAGACCTCGTTGGGATAGCCTCCCAGCAGGTCGATTCCCCAGGAGATCGGCCTGCCGAGCTCCGGATCGAAGGCCGGCTCTCCGACGCCGCGGCCGGTGAAGAGCACGCGGAATTCGTGCTCCGGGTCGCGCGCGGCGAAGCGGTAGAACGGCGCCTCGAACTGCGTCGGGCGCTCGACGAGAAAGGCGATCCTCAACCGGCCACCCTCTCGTACGCCCTTTCCATCTCCCGCGCCACCGGCTCCCAGCCGAAGCGCTCGCGGACCGCCGCCGCTCCGCGCCCACCCATGGCGTCGAGCCCCGCGGGATCGTCGAGGAAGTCCCGCAGGGAGGTCCCGAGATCTTCGTCCACCACGATCCCCGCGCCGGTCTCGCGGACCGTCGCGGCGAGGCCCACCTCGGGGGTGACCGCCACCGGCCTCCCCGCCGCCCAGGCTTCGAGGACCACGTTGCCGAAGTTCTCCGAGCGCGAAGCGAGGACGAGCGCCGCCGCGCGGTGGAGGAGCGCCGCCTTGTCCGCGCCGTGGACCGGGCCCAGGAAGCGGACGCGGTCCGCCACGCCGGAGTCGTGCGCCAGCCGCTCCAGGCCGGGCCGGATCCCCTCCTCGTCGTTGCCGGCGGCGGCGAGCGGTGTGCCGGGGAGGGCGGCCAGCGCGGGGATCAGCCGGTCGAGCCCCTTCTTCCAGGAGAGCCGTCCGAGGAAGAGGAGGAAGGGGGGACCCTCGACGACGGCCCGGACGGCGGGTGAGAGCGCCGCGAGGTCGCCGTCCCAGGGCTCGGGAGCGATCCCGTTCGGCACCACGAAGGCCGGCGGCAGGGGGAACCCCAGCCGGTCCAGGTCGGCGGCTTCGAGGGCGCTGGTGGCGTGCAGGGCCGCCGCCCGCTCCAGGGTGCGCCGCTCGGCGAGAGCCAGCCAGGCGAGCTTGCGCCAGCGCCCCCGCGAGCGGATCAGCTCCGGCACCAGCATCCCCCGCGGGGAGAGCAGGTAGGGTACGCCGGCCCGCTCGGCGGCGCGGGCGGCGGCGTTGGTGGGCCAGAGGAAGACCGAGTGGAGGTGAACGGCGCCGAAGCGCGCTACCTCCTCCCGCACCGCCGCGGCGAGCCCGGGAGCCCAATAGAGCCGGCGAGGGGTACGCACCGGGAAGTAGCGGACCTCGACGCCGTCGATCTTGACCGGTGTGCCGAGGGGGACGTCGAGCCGCCCCCGGCCGTGGACGTCGGTGGTGAATACGGTCACCTCGTGCCCGCGGGCCGCCAGCGCTTTGCACAGGCCGTGAACGGCGAGGATCGGCCCGCCGTGGCGCCAGGCCGGAAGGTAGGTGGGGACGACGTGGAGGAGCTTCACAGCAGCCCCCGCAGCAGCTCGGCGAGCCGCCGCTGGTAGGCCGGCCAGGTGGCGCTCTCCGCCGCCCGCCGGCACTCCGCGGCCATGGCGCGGACGGCGTCGAGGTGCCCGGCGCACCAGGCCATCCTCGCCGCCAGGGCCGCGGCGTCCCCCACCGGCACGATCCAGCCGCTCCGCCCCTCGGCGACCAGCTCCTTCGCCCCCACCATCTCCGAGACGAGGACGGGGAGACCGGAGGCCAGCGCCTCGGCGACGACCATCCCGTACGAGTCGTTGCGCGACGGGAGCACCAGCACGTCCGCGCGGCGGAGCTCCGCCGCCAGGGCGGGTTGGGAGAGCGCTCCCAGGATTTCGATCCCCTCGCCGCTCCGGCCCTCCAGCAGGTGGGAGGAGTCGCCGCGGGAGCCGGCCAGGCGCAGGCGCGATCGGGGGGCGCCGGTCCGTACGCGGTCGAAGGCCGCCAGCAGCAGGTCGAAACCCTTGCGGTGGATCGCCGCGCCGGAGAAGAGGAAGACGCAATCCTCTCCCGTCTTCCCCAGCGGGTCCGGCGAGAAGAGCTCGAGGTCGGCCCCCAGTGGCACGGCATGGACCTTCTCCGGCGGCACGCCGGCCTCGACATAGGTCTGGCGGGCGAGCTCGGAGACGGTGAGGATGTGGTCGGCGAGGGCGATCTCCGCGTCCTTGAGGGCGACGATCCGGCGGTGGAGGCGGGGGGGATCGGTGGTGCCGTGCAGGCGGTCCTGGGCGGCGTGGTGGATCGACGGCGCGTCGAGCAGCGTGGCGATCCTCCGCCGGCGCGCTTCCCGGAACGTCGCGAGGGCCGAGATCTCGCAGGCGATCACGGCGTCCGCGCCGATCCGGCTCAGGGACCGGGCCACCCAGAGGTCGAACAGGCGGCAGGCGGCGAGGTCGGTCCAGGCGGCGGGGCCGGAGGGCAGCAGGGCATCGCCCGTCCGCCGCAGGGCCGGAGTCCAGGGGAACCACCGCGTCCGCCGGGGATCGAGCGCCACCGGGGCGTAGCGGGCGAAGCGGGAGCGCAGGGGAGCCGGCACCGCCCGTGCCTGTGCCGCCACGGCGGGCACCCCGGACCAGTAGCCGGCGAGAGCCCCGGCGGCCTGGAGTGCCAGCGCCGCCTGATGGGAGTGCTGCCGGCCGGGGTGGGTGACCAGGACGTTCATCGTGCAGGTCGACCGGCTTCAGCCGGGGACTCCCTGGAGGGCCGGCTCGGGGAGGGGCGCCAGGAGGGCCGGCCGGGGCGCGGCCGCGCGGGCGCTCCGGCGCACCGCCTCGCGGTCGAGGCGGACGACCAGCATCAGCAGGCCGGCGAAGAACCAGTAATAGAGGTCGGAGGTGACGTCGAAGACCACGCCGCCGGGGATCGCCGCCAGGAAGAAGAGGAAGCTGCCGGTGGCCAGCGAGCGGTGGAAGCGGGTGCGCAGCCTGAGCGCCTGGACCAGGGCAAAGACGGCGAGGTAGAAGCGCACGAAGTAGACGCAGAGGAAGCCCAGCGGTCCGAGCTCCAGGATGATCCGGCCGCTCTCGACCTCCACGATCAGCCCGTGCAGCCAGCTATAGGGCACCACGCCCGGCGCCAGGGCCGCCGCCGTCTGGTGGGTGGCGCCGATGCCGAAGCCGAGGAGGCCCACCTGCGGGAGGAGCTCCCAGGGGGTCATCAGCGGCGCGTTGACGCGGCCGGAGACGTCCTCGACCCCCGCGGCCCGGCCGAGGAACGCATCGACCGCCTTCTTGCCCGAGGAGGCCAGGATCCCGCCCACCAGCGCCAGGACGACCACCAGGCGGGCGAAAGCCGCGAAGCCCCCTCGTTCGCGGATCACCGCCAGCCACCAGTAGAACGGGAAGAGGATGATCAGCAGCAGCACCGGGCCGCGCGAGCCGGACATCATCATTCCCAGCAGCGTCATCCCCAGGGCTCCGAACAGCAGCAGGTGGCCGCGGAAGCGCCAGCGCCCGGCCGCCAGCAGGGTCAGGATCAGGAGGACGGCCGTCAGCAGGTAGGCCGTATAGCCGGTGATGAACGAGAAGGTGGCGGTCACCCGCACGTAGGTCGAGCTGCCGAAGGTGGCCACGTAGGCGTCCTCGCTGCTCCGCGCGTAGGTGTTCAGGAAGCTCGAGGCGGGGCTGAAGAACTGCGCGATGCCGAGCAGGCCGACCGGGATGGAGATCAGGGTATAGCGCCAGAGGAAGCGGTGGAGCTCGGCGTCATCGCGCAGGGCCGCCGGCAGCACGAAGATCAGCGGCACGTAGAAAAAGTAGGCCTTGAAGCCGAAGATCCCCACCAGCACGTTCGGCAGCCCGGGATTGAAGACCTCGACGACGCCGAGCAGGGCGCCGAACGCCAGAACGCCGAAGAGGACCGGCTGGCGGGGGAGCCGCGACCGCAGCCGGGGGAGGTCGCGGAAGAACCCGACGTAGACGCCGAGGAGCAGCACGTCCTTGGCGAAGTAGACCAGGTCCTGGGCGCCGGGGAAGACCCACTTGCGGATCGCCCCTTCGAAGATCAGCAGCACCATGACGACCTGGACGGCGAACCGCCAGCGCTGGACCGCCCAGATCGCCGCCGCGCCGCCGGCGAGCACCACCAGGACCCGCATGTTCATGCCCGCCTCCTCCGCCGCCGAGCCGCCTTCTCGATCTCCGCCAGGTAGACCGCCGTCACCCGCGCGCTGGAGTGGGGCGCGAGGTGGTCGGCGGCGTGCCGGAGCGACTCCGTGTCGAGCTCCGGCCGGCGCAGCCGGCGGCCGAGCACCCGCGCGAGGTCGGCCGCGTCGCCGTTGCGGAAGGTCTCGCCGCAGGGGCCGATCGCGGCCTTGAGCCCCCCGCCCTCCGATCCCACCACCACGCAGCCGCAGGCGATCCCTTCCAGCGCCACGATGCCGAACGGCTCGTTGTAGCGCGAGGGGACGACCAGGATCCGCTGCCGGTTCAGGATCCGCACCAGCTCCTCTCCCCGCCGCGCGCCGAGGAAGTCGACCTGGCCGCCGAGGCCGAGCCGCGCCGCCTGCTCTTGCAGATGGGAGGCCTCGGGACCGTCGCCGATCACGGTCAGCTCCGGACGGAGCCCCTCCGCCGCGAGGAGAGCCAGCGCATCGAGGAGGACGTCGACCCCCTTGTCGGACACCAGCCGGCCCAGGTAGGCGAGGCCGCCGGTGCGCTCGACGTCCGGCAGGCGGCGGAAGAGCTCGTCGCGGTAGGCGTTGGGGATCACCACCGCCGGGGTCGAGAGGTCGTCCGCGACGGCCTGGCTGACCGCGATCGACGACGCGGCGAAGCGCAGGAGCCAGCGCTTGAGCCGGTCCTGCCAGGCGATCCGCCCCTCGGTGCGGCAGTACCAGCTATGGTGGGAGACCACCCAGGGGCGGCGGACGAAGAGCAGGGGCCAGAGCCCGCGCAGGCTGACGTTGGCCTGGTAGAAGACATCGCACCAGCGGGTCCAGCGCAGCATTTCCGCGGGCGTCGGGCGGCGGACGACGCGAAAGGCGGAGACCTCCTTCCCTCGCCCGGCCGTCCGCGTCAGTACGGTCACCTCGTGCCCGGCCCTCTGGATCTGCCCGGCGAGCTGGGAGGTGTTGAGCTCCAGGCCGCCCACCTTGGGCAGGAAGGCGGGGGAGTAGATGAGGATCCTCATGGCGCGAGGAGCCTCCGGAAGGTCTCGGCCTGGAGCCGCAGCGAATGGGCGGCGTACCAGCCATGGGCCGCCGCGGCGAGCGGTGCGGGATCGCCCTCTCCGCGCCAGAGGGGAATGGGAGAACCGTCGAGGGAGGGGTTCCAGGCGCAGACGGGCAGCGTTCCGTGGGCGCAGTAGGCGGCGAAGATGGTCGACTTCGGCAGGAAATCCGGAGGATAGGCGAGGAACCCCGCGGACGCGCCCAGCAGGATCGCGCTCACCTCGCCGGCGGCGAGCACGCCGAGCGGCCGGATGGGAACTTCACCCGCCTTCGCGGGGAGCGGCAGCGGCGGTCCGACATCCAGGATCTCCTCGGCGGCGAGCGCGCGCGCCATCCGCGCCAACGCGGGGAGGAAGGACCCGTAGGCCCGGCCGCGCACCCCGGCACCGCCGAAGACCACGATCCGCGGCACCCGCTCCCCGAACGGCGGCACGGCCGCCGGCTCGCCCACGGTCGAGAAGACCGGCAGGA
This sequence comes from uncultured Acidobacteriota bacterium, assembly GCA_963718645.1. GTDB lineage: Bacteria > Acidobacteriota > Thermoanaerobaculia > Multivoradales > UBA5704 > DATARR01. Next base: position 4,278,304 of record OY970373.1, on the reverse strand, counting down.
CGGTGATCTCCCGCCCTCCCGCCCAGGGGCGGAGCAGGCCGGCGTAGACGTCGAGAGTGGTGGCGAGGGCGTCGCTCCGGCGGGTCAGTGCCGCGGCCAGGCGCCGCTGCGCGGGGCGCAGCCAGAACGAGCTCCGCCAGGGCGGTCCGGCGGCGCAGACCTCGTGGAAGACGGTCACCAGCCGCCCGCTCCAGCGTTCCATCCCCGCCACCAGCCAGGAAGGGCACCCCCGGGCCTGATACCCGTAGTTGGCGTAATGGAGGAGCACCGTCTGGGCATCCCCGATGCCTGTCAGGAGATCGGCGGCCGTCCTCGCCGCGACCGCCAGGGCACCAGTGTCCGCCCCGGTCCAGGTTGGATCGCCGACGAGAAAGCGGCTCTCGCCGCCGAGCTCCCCGGCGAGCGCCGCCGCGTAGGTGCCCACCCCTTCGAAGGGGGGCGGCAGGTGGGGGACGATCTGGAGCACCCTCACCCCCCGGCCAGGGCCGCGAGCAGCGCCGCGGCGACGCGCCGCACGTGCTCCCGAGTCATGCCGACCCAGGTCGGGAGGCTGAGGCCGCGCTCGCCCAGCCACTCGGCCTCGGGGCACTCCGCCGGCCGCCCCGTCCGGTAGGGCGGAAGGGTGTGGCAGGGGTAGAAGAACGGCCGGCTGTCGACGCCGTCCCGCCGCAGCCGCGCCATCACCTCGTCGCGGGCGGCGCCCGCGTGATGGGGGAGCACGCCGCTGAACAGCCAGCAGATGCTGCGCTCGCCACCGTCCCGGGGCTGCAAGGTGATCTCCTCGCGTCCGGCGAGCTCCTCCCGGTACCAGGCGTCGATCTCGTCGCGGGCCGCCAGGTAGTCGTCGATCCGCTCGAGCTGGGCGAGCCCCAGGGCCGCCTCGATGTTGGTCATGCGGTAGTTGTAGCCCACGACCGGGAACCAGTAGCGCCGTTCGAAGTCCTGCCCCTGTCCCTTGAGCTGGCGGATCTTGCGCGCCAGGGCCGGGTCGTCGGTCAGCACCATCCCCCCCTCGCCGCAGGTGATGACCTTGTTGCCGAAGAAGCTGAAGGCGCTCACGTCGGCCAGCGATCCGGCGGGGCGGCCGCCGTAGGTGGCGCCGACGGCCTCGGCCACGTCCTCGACCACGGCGAGGCCGCGGGCGCGGGCGATCGCCAGGATCGCGGCCATCGGCGCCGGCTTGCCGTAGAGGTGCACGGCCATGACGGCCCGGGTCCGGGGGGTGATCTTGCGCTCCAGATCGGCGGGGTCGAGGTTCCAGGTCCGGCGGTCGCAGTCGACGAACACCGGCTCGGCGCCGCAGTAGCGCACGGAGTTGGCCGAGGCGACGTAGGTGAGCGAGGGCACCAGCACCTCGTCGCCGGGGCCGATGCCGATCCCCAGCAGGGCGAGGTGGAGGGCCACGGTGCCGTTCGCGCAGCTCACCGCGTGGCCGGTCCGGCAGTAGGCGGCGAAGCGCTGCTCGAAGGTCTCGATGAAGACGCCGATCGACGAGATCCAGGTCGAGTCCAGGCATTCGTTGACGTAGCGCTTCTCGTTCCCCAGGAGCGCCGGAGCGGAAACCGGGATGAAGTCGGTCATCGGGTCCTTTCTTGCCGTCCGCCGGCGCGGTGGAGCGGCCGGGCGGGGTTGCCGGCCACTACGGCGCCCGGCGGCACGTCGTGGATCACGACGGAACCGGCGCCGACCACGGCCCAGGCGCCGATCCGCACCGGCCGTCCGCGGCCGACCACCGAGCCGACGCCCACCAGGGCGCCCTCCTCCACCGTCACGTAGCCGGCCAGCCGGCAGCCGGGCGCCACGTGCGCGTCGCGGCCGATCCGCCCGTCGTGATCCACCGAGGCGGCGGTGTTGATGATGGCATTGTCGAGCACCACGGCGCCGGCGTTGAGCACGGCGTTGGCCATGACGGCGAGGCCCCTCCCGAGGCTGGCGGAGGGGGAGATCCGGGCCGCCGGGTGGATGGCGCTGGCGAGCTCGAAGCCGAGCTCCTCGACCCGCCGCGCCAGCCGGCCGCGGAGGGCGTTGTCGCCCAGGGCCACGATGGCATGGCGCAGCGTCCGCGCCAGCGCGGGGAGCGCGCCGTCGTCGCCCAGGCAGGGGATCTCCCCGAACCAGCCCCCGGCCCCCGCGGGATCGGTGTAGCCCGCCACCCGCAGGCCGGCGGCGAGCAGCGTCTCCATCACCACCCGGGCGTGGCCGCCGCCCCCCACCACTACGATGCCCTCCTCCCGGCTCACTGGGAGTAGGCCTCCAGGCAGCGCCGCGCCACCCCGTCCCAGGTGAACAGCTCCTCGATCCGCAGGCGGGCGGCCCGGCCCATCCGTCCGGCGAGCTCCGGGTCGGCGAGCAGCCGCCGCAGCCGGTCGCGCAGCGCCGCCGGATCGCCCGGCGGCACCAGGTAGCCGGTCACGCCGTCGTCCACCACGTGATGCATGCCGCCGACCCGGCTGACCACCACCGGCGCGCCGCAGGCCATCGCCTCCATGGCGGTGAACCCCAGAAGCTCCGGCAGCGCCGTCTCGTCGCCGTAGACCGTGCGGTACACCGAGGGGAGGACGGAGACGGCGGCGGCGCGGTAGAAGTCGCGGATCTGCTCGTCCGTGGCGTCGGTGACGAAGGTCACGTCCTTGCCCGCGGCCAGACGCTGCAAGAGCGCGAAATACTCGTCGTGATAGCGCCGCCCCACGATCCGCAGCGGCACCCCGGGGTCCACCGCCTCGATCAGCACGTCCACCCCCTTGTGCGGGAGGAGGCGGCCGACGAACAGCACGCCCTGCCGGCGGACCTCCGGGTCGGGCCGGAAGCTCTCGGTGTCGATCCCCGCGAACAGGATGCTCCAGCGGTCGCGATGGGCCAGGAACTGGGAGCCCCCCTCCTCGGCGATCAGCAGGAAGCGGTCGACCCAGCGGGCGATGGGAAGCCAGCGCACCAGCGTCACGCTGGCGCCGCCGCCGACGTCGGTGACCATCGCCTTGCGGCCGGTCGCGCGGGCGAAGATCACCGAGAGGTCGGTGACCAGGGTGTTCCAGGCCAGGCAGTGGACCACGTCGACGTCGGCGAGATCGCGCAGGAAGCTCACCGAGAAGGGATTGGTCTTCATGCCGTGCACCCAGCGCAGCGGCTCGTGGATGGAGACCTCCAGGGGGCCCTCGAAGTCCCGGCGCGGGCGCGAGCCGAAGCTGACCAGCCGGGTGGGCGTCCGCCGCGCCAGGGCCCGCGCCAGCTCGTGGGCGTAGCGCTCGCCGCCGCCGAAGATGCCGTCCTCGCCGAACGGCGTGGGGTAGACGACGGCAACCCTGGGCGATGGGGGCGTTTCCTGCATGGGCGGGCTCGGGGGGAGCGGAGAGGGCATCTTGCGACGAAGCCGTCCGGACGTCAAGACCAGTAGACCCAGCGCGGGCGGGTGAAGCCGGCCAGGGCGGTGAGGAGCTGAAGGCTGAGGGCGACGCCGGCGCTCAGCGCGTTGAACCGCAGCAGGTTGAAGGTGGTCGACAGCGGCAGCAGGGCGACCAGGGCGGCCTGCGCCGCGATCTGCACCGCCAGGGCCGCCCCCTGCCACCGCGTCCAGGAGCGCGCCAGGTTGACGTTGACGGCGTAGCCGTCCAGCAGGCTGAGGCCCGAGGCGGTCACCACCAGGAGCAGCTCCGAGCTCAGGCCCGCGTACCGCTGCCCCAGCAGCCAGAGGAACAGGCGCGGCGCGGCGGCGGCGAGCAGGATCAGGCCGCCGGCGACGGCGGCGAGCAGCCCTCCGAACTGGAGGTAGCGCCGCAGGTAGTGGCGGTCGTCCACCACGTAGGCGAGCCGGGGGAGGAACACCGTGCCGGTGAGACCCGCGAACATCCCCACCACCAGGCCGAGCCGCCCGAGGGCCCCGATCTGCGCGATCGTGCGCGTCGAGCCGAAGGTGGCCGACAGCCAGACGATCAGCGGCCCCTGGACCGAGTAGTAGAGAGCGGCCGGGAGGGTCGGCAGCAGATAGCGGACCACCCGCCGCCGGTAGAGGCCCAGCCCGCCGGCGGCGGCCGCTCCCGCCGGCGCGGCCGTTTCGGCGATCATCGTGGTGGGCTCCGGCCGGGCCAAGTGGGCGGTCAGCGCCGCGCTCAGGGCCGCGGCCAGGACCCCCAGCCAGGCCTGCAGCCAGGAGGTGAGGACCATCACTCCGGCGAGGCCCAGGCGGAGGCCGGCCCCCGCCATCTCGGCCCGGTAGGAGCGCAGGAAGGCGGCACGCAGCCGGAGCGCCAGGACGCGCAGGGAGACGCGGATCTGGAACCAGACGCAGAGCAGGATCCCAGCCGTGCAGAGGGCGATATCCCGCGCCCCGAAGCCCTGGCGCGAGGCCACCGCCGGGAACGCCGCCGCCACCGCCACCGCCCCCAGCAGGAAGGCTCCCCGGCGCAGCGACAGCACCGCGTCGTGATAGGGCTGGAAGGCCTCGCCGTCGCGGGCGGCGCGGTGGAAGAAGTGGAGCAGCGAGGTCGTGCTCCCGAGGTCGGAGACGAAGTTGAAGAAGCTGATCACCGAGAACGCCAGGGTGTAGAGCGCGAACTCCCGCACCGGCATCGAGCGGACGAACAGCAGGCCGGCCGCGATCCCCACCAGTTGGGTGAGCGTCTGGGTGGAGAAGTAGGCGCCGAGGATCCGGGTCCAGTCGGCGAGTCGGGCGCGGAGGATCATCGCAGCTCCTCCAGCACCCGCAGCGCCAGCCAGCGCGAGCGCTCGCCCGGCCGCCGGGCCGCCAGCTCCGGCCGCATCCATTCGGCGACCGGAATGTAGAAACCGCTCTTCGGCCGCGCCAGCACTGCTTCCGGCAGCTCCGGGGCGGCGCGGCGGACCAGCGCCGCCTTGCCCTCGGCGCGGGCGGGCTCGAAACCCCCGGCGGCGAGCCGCGCCCGCAGCCAGGCGTCCACCAGCGGCACCCGCAGCTCGACCGACCAGGCCATCGAGGCCCAGTCCGCGTCGCGCAGGAGCTGGTTGCGCATGTAGCCGGCGGTCTCCAGGACGTGGACCGCCGTCCAGCCGTCGGCGGGCCGGCCGTTCGCCGCGGCGAGGGCGCGGGCGGCGTCCGCCACCGGGTCGTAGCGGCTCAATCCTTCGGCGGCGGCGTCGCGCCCTATCAGGGCTGGGAGCTCCTCGGGGAGGAAGAGCCCGCGGCGGAGGAAGTAGGCGCCGGGGAGCGTCCGTCCGTAGCGGAGCACGCCGGCGAGCTTGGGACGGCCCGGCGCCAGGGCGCGGGCGGCGGACGGCCAGAGCGCGCCGAGCCCCGGCAGCCGGCCCATCCGGCGCGCCGCGCGCTCCAGCCGGGGGACGCCGGCGAAGGAGGGGTAGCTGCCGAACAGCTCGTCGCCGCCGAGGCCGGAGAGCACCACCTTGAGCCCCGCCTCGTGGGCCGCCCGGCTCACCACGTAAGTGTTGAAGCCGTCGATGCTCGGCTGGTCCATGGCGGCGAGGGCCCCCGGCCAGAGCTGTGCGAAGTCGGCCCGCCCCACCCGCCGCTCGACGTGCCGGGTCCCCAGCCGCCGCGCCACCTCGGCGGCCAGCGGCGCCTCGTCCGCCGGCGTCCCCGCCAGCTCGTCGAAGCGGAGGGTGAAGGTGACGGGGGGCTCCGGCAGATGCCGGCGGGCGAGCGCCGCGATCAGCCCCGAATCGAGCCCCGCCGAGAGGAAGACCGCCACCGGCACGTCCGACACCAGGTGCGCCCGCACCGAGTCCTCGATGGCTTCGATCGCCGCCGCCGGTTCCATCCCTGTCGGTGTGGGCTCGGCGATCGCGACCGGCTCGTCGATCCGGCCGTCGCGCACGAGCAGGGAGTGACCTGCAGGGAGCGCCCGCACGGCCCGGCGGATCGTCAGCGGCTCGGGGACCGACCCCCAGAGGAGGAAGCCGGCGACGCCGGCGGGGTCGGTCTCCCGCGAGATGGCTCCCCCCGCCTCCAGCGCCTTCACCTGCGAGGCGAAGCGCAGGCAGCCGCCTTCCGTGGACAGGTAGAGCGGCTTGATGCCGAGCGGATCGCGGGCCAGCAGCAGGCTCTTCTCGCGGCCGTCCCAGATCGCCAGCCCGAACATCCCGCGCAGCCGGGGGAGCATGGCCGCGCCGTCGCGGGCGTAGAGGGCGAGCACGACCTCGGTGTCGCCGCGCGAGCGGAAACGGACCCCCTCCGCCTCCAGCTCCCGGCGCAGCTCGGCGAAATTGTAAATCTCGCCATTGATCACGATCCGGAAACGCCCGTCGGCGGAGGCCATCGGCTGCGCCCCGGCGTCCGAGAGGTCGAGGATGGCCAGCCGCCGGCTCGCCAGCGCCACTCGGGCCTCGTCGTCGAACCAGGCCCCCGAGCCGTCCGGTCCGCGCGCGGTCATGGCGTCGCGGGTGCGGAGCAGCTCGTCGCGGTCGATCGCGGGGGCCGCGTCGGAGAGGCGGAGGATGCCGTTGATCCCGCACATCAGCTCACCAGTCTCTCCAGCAGCGGCGACAACCGTTCCCGGAACCGTTCGGCGCCGAGCTCCCGGCGCCAGCGGTCGAACCCCGCCTCGCCCATCCGCCTGGCTTCGCCAGGGTGATCGAGCAGGCGGCAGAGGGCGCCCCGGAGCTCGTCGCGGTCGTCGGGATCGGCCAGCAGGCCCGTCCGGCCGTCGACCACGATCTCCTCGGCGGCGCTGCCGCGGGCGGCCAGCACCGGCTTGCCGGCCCGCATCGCCTCCAGGTAGACGAGCCCGAACCCCTCCCCCCGGCTCGGCATCGCGAACGCGACGCAGCGGCGGTAGAGCTCGGCGAGCGTCGCCTCGCTGATGAAGCCGGTGAAGGCCACCCGGTCGGCCATGCCGAGCCCCGCCGCCTTCGCTTCCAGCCGGGCGCGGTCGTCCCCCTCGCCGGCCACCACCAGCCGCGCGTCCGGAATCCCGCGCAGGGCTTCCAGGAGCTGATCGTGCCCCTTGTAGCGCTCGCGGGCGTCCATCCGCCCCACGATCAGGAAGAACCCGCGGCCGAGGCGGCCGAGGCGGCCGAGGAGGGTGGCGTCGACCGCCCCTTCCGGCCGGCGCTCCTCCAGCGCCAGGGGGAGGACGGCAGCGCCGCCGAGGTCCGGGCAGAAGGGGCGCGCGCGCTCCAGCGTATGGGCGGAAATGGCGAACACCACGGTGGCCTTGGCGAGCGCCCGCCGGCGGTCCCATTCGAGCGGCCGCCAGGCCTCGATGCCGTAGAGCGGAATCAGATAGGGGGCGCGCAGCGGCGCCGGCAGGTAGCTCTGCGCCCGCGCCGGCCCGAGGAGATCGAAGACGAAGGCGGCCCGACGGCCGGTCCACTGGCGTTTCCAGACCTCCAGCGCCAGCGCCCGCTGGTTCCCGGCGAAGCCGCGGACGGCCACCTCCGAGTCCGGCAGTCCCGCGCCGTCGAGCGACAGGATCTCGAACCCCAGGCCCCGCTCGCCGGCGAAGCGGACGCAGCCGCCGGCCAGGAGGCGTCCTGCCGCCGCGCGCCCGCCGCCGTCCAGGCCCAGGCCGGCGGACACGAAGATGAGATCGCGTCGGATGTGTCTCATCGCGTCAGGCCTGTCCACCGGCGGCCGCTCACGGTCGGACGCTCGGCGAATTGTTGCAGAAGAAGGAGTTGGAGGCAAGAAAGGGAGAGGGGAAGGGGCTCAGATCGAGCGCCGGGGCATGGAGCCCCGGCGGTATGCGCGCGTGCTCATCAATCCTGAATGACTACCGGGAAGCCGTTATCGTCCAGTTGCAGGGCGGTGCCATCCGGCAGGTCGTGCATCGAGTGGATCTCCCAGTGGCCGCCGGCCGGCCGGATCTGCATGAACCGTCCCGCGCCGTCCGGCGTCTCCACGTAGAAGGTCACTCCGCCGTCCGTGTCGCCCTGCATGCGGATCGTGGGCAGGCCGTTGGCGGTGATCTGACAGGTGGTGTTGAAGGTGGCGTGGGCCGGGGCCGCCGGCAGGAAACCGAGGGTCAGGGCCAGGACGGGGATGATCAGCAGGAAGGACCGGGTTACTTTCGACATTGGAGGCTCCTTTGAAGTTTGTCCCATCGAAACGACGGAATCCATGTTGTGCCCGCCGGAAGCCTCTGCAAGTCCCGTGACATCGATTTATATATACATTGCGATTATCTTTGGAAAGGGTTTACGATTTCCGCCCGGCCTTCCTGGCCGCCTTGCCGGCCATCGCCGTCCGCGCCCGCAGCAGGGCCGGCATGTTGTCGCCGATCCAGCGCTCGGCGCGGGTGAGGCTCCGGTACTGGCGCTCCCGGCGGCGGAATTCGGGGGTGTGGAAGAACCGCTTGCCGCCGCGGATCTCGGGGGGCATGTCGGCGTGGAGCATCTCGTGATAGACCACCGCCTCGATCACGTAGCGCGGCACCTCCGGGTGGTCGAGCACGCGGTGGAGGCGGATCAGGCGGTCCTCGTAGGAGTAGCTGCCGAGCTGGAGGCTGGCGCTCCGGCGGCGGCCGCAACGCGAGTGGATCGTCGACTTCCCCCAGGTGATGCCGGCCGCCAGCCGCCCCTCGAAGTAGCGCTCGTTGAGCTCGGCGAAGACATCGCGCAGGTCGAGGCAGGAGCCTACCGGCTGGAGCACCAGCTTGCGGATGCGGGCGGCCTGCCGATGGCCGGAGAAGTGCTCGCGGATCAGCGTCAGCGCCTCCCGCGACTGGTCGCTCCCCCGCTTGCTCTCGACGAAGGTGGCGACCGCCCGCAGCACGCTCTCCGGCGCTTCGGTGAAGGAGTGGTGGATGCGCAGCTCCAGCGGCGCCGCCCGGTTTCCCGTGCGCCCGGCGCGGACGCTCAGGATGGTGCGCCGGTTGTCGGTCAGCTCCAGGGAGCGGAGCCTGCCGCCGGTCAGGCGGTTGAGCTGGCGCAGGAGATGGAAGCGCTGGGTGTGGGGATCGGCGGGCGCCTGGGGCAGGGGCTGGACCGCGGGCGCGGCGACCGGGCGGAGCCCGAACAGCTCCAGTTGGACCGGGCCGCCCGCCGCCGGACGGCGCACGGGCCGCCTCGATTCATGCGGAAGCCGCTGCTGCGCCGAAGATCTCGTCGTACCCATGCGTGCCCTGGAGACAGCCCCCAAAAAGCGGGAAATCGACTGTACCACAGCGCTCCACCCGGTCTTCCACGTCTTTTCTCTCCCGGATTGTCCCATTCTCTCTGTTCTTTCCCGATCCTGTCCGATTCTGCCCCTTGATCTCCGGCAAAGCCCGAAAATCAATGAGAAAGCCCGATAAACTCTGAGAAAGCCCGAAAAACATTGGAAATGTCCCGGAATCTCGGGAAAAGCCCGGATCTGGGGTTCGGGAGCCCTTCAGGCGATCGGCCAGCGTTCGCCCACCGCCATCGTGTGTACCGGTGCGGGGTCGGCGCCGGCGGCATCCAGGACCCGCGCCAGCACCTTGGGCGCGAGGTCGACCGGCTCGTCCGTGAGGTCGAAGCACCCCCAGTGCATGGGGATCATCGTCCGCGCGCCGAGGTCGAGGAAGGCGCGGTAGGCCTCCTCAGGATCGGCGTGCTGCGGGCGCATGAACCAGCGGGGCTCGTAGGCGCCGATGGGGAGGAAGGCGATGTCGATCGGTGCCATGCGCCGCCCGATCTCCGCGAACCCCTGGAAATAGCCGGAGTCGCCGGCGAAGTAGTAGCGGCGGGTCCCGGAGTCGAGGAGCCAGGAGCCCCAGAGAGTGGCGTTGCGGGGCATCCCGAGGCGGTTCGACCAGTGCTGGGCCGGCAGGAAGGTGAGGGTCCACCGCCCGTGGCGGACGCTCTGCCACCAGTCGAGCTCCACCGCCTGCCGCCCCCGCTCGCGGAGGAACCCGGCGAGCCCCAGGGGGACGAACCAGGGCATCGCCGCCGGCAGATGGCGGACGCTCCAGTCGTCCAGGTGGTCGTAGTGATTGTGCGAGAGGATGGCGAAGGCGCCGGCCGGCACCGCCGCCAGCGGAATGCCCGGCGGGCTCTTCCGCTTGGGGAGCAGCGCCCGCGCGCCGAAGTGGGGATCGGTCAGGAACACCTCGCCGCCGTCCTGGACGGCGAAGGTCGAGTGCCCCACCCAGGTCACCGAATCGGGCGCCCCCCGGTCCTTCAGATAGGCGCCGTCGTTGGCCACCACCGGAATGTCGAGCGGAGCGCGCTTGTCGTACCGCTTCTTCCCGCCGCCGAATTTCCACCGCAGCACGTCGGTGAACCGGCTCCTGAACGGCGCCCAGGGGTTGAAGAAGTGGCCGAGCTCGCCGTGGGGGGCGTGGAGGAGGTCGGGGGAGGGGGCGGGGTTTTCAGGCATTGGATAGTCTCGGCCCCGTCCGTGCTCGTCGGTGCTCGTCCGTGTTCCGTCCGTGTTTTCCCCCTCATCCTCGGGGCGCGCCGGCCAGGAACGCCGCCCGGATCTCCTCCATTCGCTTCCGGTTCACCCCGAAGTCCTTGCGTCCCAGGCGCGAGGCGGAGCGGAAGTCGATCCGCTTCGCCCCGTCGTCGAAGACGAGCTCGACGTCGTCGACGAAACGGAAGAGCGCCGACCGGCACTCCGCTTTGAGGTAGAGCGGATCCTCGCGCACGATCCGCGTCCGCGGGTAATCGCGTAAGATCTGCAACACTCTCGCCCGGACGGTGGCGAGCGGGCCGGTGTAGGGGATCGGGTCCATGTGCTGCGGCCCCGCGGGGCCTTGCGTCGAGACGCAGTTCGGGGTGCGCGGGCAGGGGGCGAGGCGCGGCGGCTGGGCGGGGGTCGGCATGAGGGGCATTGTAGGCCGCTTCGGGACGCTCCTGCTCTATCATCTGCGCTCCGGCCGGAAGGAGAGGGAAACGCCATGCTGATGTTGGACGCCCTGATTTTGGACGACAAAACGCGGACCGAGCTCTGGAGCCGCTTGGTGGAGGCGATCGAGTCCTATCTGAACGGGGTGGGCGAGGCGCGGGTGGCGCCGTCGCTCGACGTCGAGGCGATGCGGAGCGCTCTCGGGGCCTTCGACTTCGAGCGGCCGATGCCCCCCCTGGAGGCGCTCGACTTCGCGGTGGAGAGCCTCTGGAAGTGGCAGGTCCACACCCCGCACCCGCGCTATTTCGGGCTGTTCAACCCGGCGCCGACCACGATGGGCATCGCCGGCGACGCCCTGGTGGCCGCCTTCAACCCGCAGCTCGCCGCCTGGAGCCACAGCCCGATGGCGGCCGAGATCGAGCAGCACCTGATCCGGGCCTTAAGCGAGCGGTTCGGCTTCGATCCGGGCAAGGTGGAGGGCACCTTCACCTCCGGCGGCGCGGAGGCCAACCACACGGCGCTGCTGACGGCCCTCACCCGCGCCTTCCCCGAGATCGGCCGCCGCGGCCTGCGCGCCCTGCGCAGCCAGCCGGTGCTCTACGTCTCGCCCGAGGCCCATGACTCCTTCCTCAAGGCGGCCCGCCTCTGCGGCCTCGGCACCGAGTCGGTGCGCGAGGTGCGGGTGGACTCCGCGCTGCGGATGATCCCGGGGGAGCTGGCGGACCGCATCGCCGAGGACCGCGCCGAGGGGTGCGCGCCCTTCCTGGTGGTCGCCACCGTGGGCTCGACCAGCGCCGGCGCGGTCGATCCCGTCGCCGAGATCGCCCAGGTGGCCGAGGAGGTGGGGGGGCTCTGGCTGCACGTGGACGCGGCCTGGGGGGGCGCGGCGGCGCTGGTCCCGGAGCTCCGGCCGCTCCTCGACGGCGTGCCGCGCGCCGATTCGCTCACCTTCGACGCCCACAAGTGGCTCTCCGTGCCGATGGGGGCCGGGATGTACTTCACCCGCCACTCCGGCATCCTCGAACGCACCTTCCGGGTGGCGGCGGGCTACATGCCGCGCGACGGCGCCGTGCTGCCGGTGGCGGACCCCTACGCGCACTCGATGCAGTGGTCCCGCCGGTTCATCGGCCTCAAGCTCTTCCTCTCGCTGGCGGTCGCCGGCTGGGCGGGGTACGAAGAGGCCCTGCGCCGGCAGACGGCGATGGGGGACCGCCTGCGCGAGCGGCTCGCGGCCGAGGGGTGGACGATCGTCAACGACACGCCGCTGCCGGTGGTCTGCTTCGTCGATGACAGCCGCGAGGGCCGCGAGGGGCGCTCGGCGGCGTTCCTCGAAGCGGTCGCGGCGGACGTCGTGGGCTCGGGGGAGGCCTGGATCAGCACGGTGGCGCTGGGGGAGGCCGGCCCCGCCCTGCGCGCCTGTATTACCAACTACCGGACGGGTCCGGAGGACGTCGACGCCCTGGTCGCGGCCCTCGCCCGGGCGCGGTCGCGGCAGGCGCCGAAGGAGAGTGGGGAGGAAAGCTGAGGGCGGGGAGGAAAGCTGATACAGTGATTCCCCCTCGGACTGTCCCGCCTGCGGCGTTTTCCGCACTTAAGACAGGGAACGGTTCCAGGCGAGCGGGCGCGAGGTCTCGATCCCGTCGGCAGCGAATCAAAGACCAGAGGAGACGCACCCATGAGTTGGGAAGAGAAAGAAGACACCACGATCTACAAAGTGGTGGTGAACCACGAAGAGCAGTACTCGATCTGGCCGGCCCACCGCGAGAACCCCCTGGGTTGGAACGACGTCGGCAAGTCCGGCCCGAAGGCCGAGTGCCTGGAGTACATCAAGGAAGTCTGGACGGACATGCGCCCCCTGTCCCTGCGCAAGAAGATGGAAGAGATGGAGCGCTCCCGGCAGGCGGGCACCGAAGCAAACTAGCCGCCTGGAGGCAACCCTATCTTGAGACCGAGCAGCAACGCTCCGGAGCGGTGGCTGGCCTACCGCGACGTGAATCCGCGCGCGAAGACGCGGATGTTCTGCTTCCCCTACGCGGGAGGCGGCGCCTCGATCTACCGGGGGTGGGGCGCGTCGCTGCCCGCCGACGTCGAGGTCTGCCCGGTGCAGATCCCCGGCCGCGAGAGCCGGCTGCGGGAGCCCGGCTTCGCCGAGCCCGGACCGATGATCCAGGCGATCGCCGACGCCCTCGCCCCCTACATGGACCTGCCGTTCGTGTTCTTCGGCCACAGCATGGGCGCCATGATCTCCTTCGAGCTGGCGCGGGAGCTGCGCCGGCGGGGGCGCACACAGCCGCTGCACCTCTTCGTCTCCGGCCGCCGCGCGCCGCAGTTGCCGGCGCGCGAGGAGCCGATCCACGCGCTCCCCGAGGCCGAGTTCATCGAGAAGCTCCGCGAGCTCAACGGCACGCCGGAGGAGGTGCTCCAGCACGAGGAGCTGATGCGGTTGATCACTCCCATCCTGCGCGCCGACTTCTCGGTCAACGAGACCTACGAGTTCACCGAGGAGGCGCCGCTCGACGCCGGGATCTCCGCCTTCGGCGGCCTCGGCGACGCGGAGGTCACCCGTGAGGATCTGGAGGCCTGGAAGGAGGACACCCGCGGCCGGTTCCGCCTGCGGATGCTGCCGGGCGATCACTTCTTCATCAACAGCAACAAGGACCTCATCCTCGAATCCGTCGCGCGCGACCTCGCCGAGGTCTCCGCCGCGCCCGCTCCCCGCTGGTGACCGGTTTTCCTCCCCGCTCGGCCGCGGCCGGCCTCGCGCTGGAGCCCGGCGAGATCCACGTCTGGTCGATCCGTCTCGATCCTCCCGCCGCGGAAGTCGAACGGCTGGGGCGCTTCCTCGCCGCCGACGAGTGGGAGCGCGCCAATCGCTTCCGCTTCGACAAGCACCGCCGGCAGTACGTGGTCGGGCGCGGCGCCCTGCGGAGCCTGCTCGCGGGCTACCTGGGGGGATCGCCGAAGATGACGCCGGAGGCGATCCGCTTCCGCTACGGCCCCCGCGGCAAGCCCTTCCTGGAGGCGCCGCTCGACGCCGGCGGGCTCGAGTTCAACCTCTCGAACTCGGACGAGCTGGCGCTGGCGGCTTTCGTGACCGGGCGCGAGATCGGCGTCGACGTCGAATTCCTCCGCCCGATGCCCGACTGCGAGCAGATCTCCGAGCGCTTCTTCTCGGAGAGCGAGCGCAAGGTGCTGCGGGAGATTCCCGGTCCGGTCAAGGAGGAGACCTTCTTCAACTGCTGGACGCGGAAGGAGGCCTACCTCAAGGCGGTGGGCGAGGGGCTGGCGGCGCCGCTCGACTCCTTCGACGTCACCCTGGCGCCGGGAGAGCCGCCGCGCATGCTCACCCTCGAAGGGGACGCCGGCCGCGCCGCCCGCTGGTTCTTCCACCATCTGGTGCCGGCGGAGCAGTACCTCGGCGCCGTCGCCATCGAAGGGGGGACGTGGGAGGTGAAGACCTGGAGCTTCACGCCCTGAAGACAGCCCCCTGGAAGTCCTCCGCCCTCCTGGGACCGCCGGCGTCCCGCCGGCTCTAACTAAAACTAATCAAAAGCGGAGTTAGAGCCGGCGGGACGCCGGCGGTCCCAGGAGGGGAGTGCCCTACGGCTTCTTTCCTTCCAGCCAGGCCGCCAGGTGGGCTTTCTGGGCGGGCGTGGCGTCGGGGCGCGCCTCCAGCTTCCAGACGTCCTTGGGCTTGGCGCCGAAGGTGACGGGCAGGCGGACCAGGAGGTCGCGCCGGGCCACCAGGAGCGAGGCCTGCGTGCCGGGGCGGTAGAACTTCAGCCGCCCCTCCAGCCCCTCGGGTGGCACCCGGTAGTCGTCGATGGCCAGGATCTCGTCGCCGACGTTGACGCCGGCCTCGAAGGCGGGGGTGCCGCGCTTCACCGCCGTCACCGTCAGCCGGCCTTCCTGGACCGCGACGTCCATCCCCAGCCAGCCGGCGGGGAGCTCCTTCGGCTCGCCGGCGTCCTTCGCGTCCGGTTTCTCCGACTTTTCCGCATCCGCGAAGCGCAGCCCGTACCAGTCGAGCGCCTCCTTGTAGTCGAGCTCGGCGGGGGTCTCGACGGCCTCGTGCAGCCAGCCGCCGAGGTCGATCCCCGCCACCTCCTCGAAGGTCTTCCGCAGCTCCTCGGCGCGGAAGCCGTGCTCTCCCGAGAAGCGCTGATAGGCGAGGCGCATCGCGTCGTCCAGGCTCTTCTTGCCGGCCGTGGCGCGGCGGATCCGGGCGTCGAGCAGGAAGGCGACGACCTCCCCCTTGGTGTAGTAGCTGATGCCGGAGTTGTTCGAGTTCTCGTCCCGCCGGTAGGCCTTGATCCAGGCGTCGAAGGAGGACTCGTCGAGCGGCTGCACAAGGCGGCCCGGCGTGGTCTGCAAAGTGTCGATCGATTTGCTCAAGCCCTTCAGATACTCCTTGGCGGTCGAGAACCCGGCGCGGTGTACCAGGAGGTCGCCGTAGTAGGAGGTGATCCCCTCCACCGCCCAGAGGCCGCGGGTGTAGACCTCGCGCTCGTAGTCGAACGGCCCCAGCTCGACCGGCCGCAGACGCTTGCCGTTCCAGGCGTGGAAGGCCTCGTGGCTCACCAGCCCCAGCCATTCGAGGTACCCCTCGCGGGTGCGGGCGCGCCAGCGGCTGCTCATCAGGGTGCAGGCGTTCTTGTGCTCCAGCCCGCCGCCGCTCTCGGTGAGCAGGTTGAAGATCACGTAGCGCGGATACGGAACGCCCCCCCAGAAGTCGGCCAGCGTCTGCACGATCTTCGCGGCGTCGGTCGCCGAGCGGGGACCCTCCCAGATGGAGTCCTCCCCCTCGTTGACCAGCAGGTGCGGCTTGCCCGCGACCTCGAACGGGTAGGTCCGCGCGTTGCCGGCGTAGATCGGCGAGTCGATCAGCGTGTCGAAATCCTCCGCCCGGTAGGCGTGCTCGCCGGCGCCAGGCAGCGGAGAGAGCGGGCTCGCCGAGACCTTCCATGCCGCCGGCAGCTCGAGCCGGACATCGTAGGGGGTCCCCGGGCTCCCCTCCAGGCGCACGAATGTGCCGGCGCCGACGAGAAGCGCGAACCCCGAGTCGACGAAGTTGGTACGCACCGACATCTCCCGGCAGTAGATCCGGTAGCGCACGACCACCTCGGGAGCCTGCCGGGTGGTGATCCGCCAGTGGTTCTTGGCGGTCTTCTCGACGGCCAGCGGCTCGCCCGCGGCGGTGGCGGCCGCGACCCCCTCGACGTTGCGGGCGTACTCGCGCACCAGGTAGGAGCCGGGCGTCCAGACCGCCATCGACAGCTCGATCTCCGGCCTGCCGCCGGTGGGAAATCGCGCCTCGACCTCGACGTAGTGGGTCTGGGGCGCGGGGAAGCGGAGGGTGTAGGAGATCGCTTCGGACATGACGGCTCCGTGCAGGACGGCGCCCTGGAGCGCCAGCGAGAGGACCAGCGGGATTGTCGCTTTCGGCATCGTGGGGAACTTACAAGAGATGCCCGCGAACGCCAAGATGGGAGCCGGGGGATATACTTTCCGGCGTGAGATCTGAGATCGCCGCAACGTCCGCCTCTGGCCTCGACGAGGCGCTGGAGCGGGAGGCGCCCGCGCTGTTCCGCGCCCTCTCCCCGCTGGGGCTGCGCGCGGCCTCGCCCGCCGGATCGATCCCGCCCGCGCCGCTGCTGCCGCGAACGCTCGCCGCCGGTCTGCCCGATCTCGCCTCGGCGTTCACCGGCCTCTCCGCGCAGGATCTGGATAGCGCTCTCCACGGCTCGCCGGTCCTGGGGCTGCCGGAGGTGCGGCAGCGCTGGCGGCAGTGGCAGCGCCGCGCGATCGCCGCCGGGGTCCCCTCCTCCCTGCCGGTGGTGACGGCGGGATTGAGCCATGGGCTCTCCCTGCTGGCGGACCTCTTCGGCGGCGAGGGGAGGGCGGTCGCCGTGCCGCAGCCCTTCTGGGGGAACTACCGGCAGGCCTTCGCGACGCGCACCGGCGCGCGGCTGCTGACCGCGCCCGCCTACGTCGACGGCCGCTACAACCCGTGGGCGATCGCCGAAGCCCTCGCCGGTCTGCCGCCGGGGGAGCCGGCGGTGGGCATCCTCAACATCCCGTCGAATCCGGGGGGCTGCTCGCCGGATGCCGAAGAGCGCCGGGCTACCGTCGAGTCCCTGGTCGCCGAGGCTGCCCGCCGGCCGCTGGTGGTGATCTGCGACGACGCCTACGCCGGTCTGGTCTTCGAGCCGGAGATCCCCCGCAAGTCGCTGTTCTGGGAGCTCGCCGGCGCGCACCCGAACCTGGCGGCGGTCAAGGTCGACGGCGCCACCAAGGAGTTCTCCTTCTTCGGCGGTCGGGTCGGATTTCTCACCTTCGCCCTCGACCCCGAATCGGACGCGGCGCGGGCGCTGGAGAGCAAGCTCGGCGTGCTGGTGCGTTCCGGGATCGGCGCGCCGGTGGCGGCGAGTCAGGTGGTCCTCCTGCAGGCCCTGCGTGACGAGGGGGTCGGGCGCGACATCGAGGCCGTGCGGCTCCTGCTGGAAGGGCGCTACCAGACGCTGAAGGGAGCGCTCGCCGCAGTCGACCCCGCCCTCCTGACGGTGCTGCCGTTCAACTCCGGCTGCTTCGCCCTGGTGGAGATCCCGGAAGCACTGGGGATCGATTCCGAGGCCGCCCGCCGCCACCTGCTGGCTCGCCATGACACCGGACTGATCTCGCTCGCGCCGCGCTATCTGCGCATCGCCCACTGCTCGGTGGACGCCGCAGCTCTTCCGGAGCTGGCAAGGCGGCTGGAGCAGGGAATCCGAGAGCTGGCCTCGACCTCCCCTTCAAGATCCCTGTAATGACTCGCATCGCCGTGCTCGGAGGCGGACCGGCGGGCGCGTCGGCGGCCCTGGCGCTCGTCCGCGGCGGCGCGTCGGTCGATCTCTATCTACCCGCCCGTCCGGGTGAAAAGCCCTGCGGCGGCGCGGTGCCCGAGCATGTGCTCCCGCGCATCGCCGGCTTCGATCCCTCGCACTTGCCGGCCGTCGTCAGCCCCGAGACTCTCCTGGAGGACGCGCGCGGGCACCGGCTCACTCTGGATCTCGCCGGCATCCGCATCTTCCGGCGGCGGGATTTCGACCGCGCCCTGGTCGAGGCGGCGCTGGCCGCGGGAGCGGTGGCGCGGCCGGTCAAGGCGGATCGGCTGGAGCGAATTCAGCAGGGAGTCCGGGTCACCGCGGGTGGTGAGGCGCGGATCTACGACTGGATCGTCGGCGCGGACGGCGCCCGCGGGCTGTCGCGGCGCTCGCTCGGCCTCGCTCCCCGAGGAGACAGCGTGGGCCTGGGCGGCTCGCTCACCGGGCTCGACTGGAGCCGTCTCGTCCTCGCCTTCCCGGCGCTCGCGGATGCCTATCTGTGGATCTTTCCCCGCCCCGGAGGCGCTTCGGTGGGGATCGCCTACACGCCGGGGCGTCTGAACGAGGCCGAGGCGCGCGCCGCGCTCGACGGCTTTCTCGATCGCCACCTGCCCGCCGGCTGGCGCGACCTTCCCGGTCCCCGCTATCGCTATCCGATCCCCGTCTACGGCCCCTGGACGCTGGAGGCGGTGCGCCGCGGGCTCGCGAGCCGGGTCCTCCTGACGGGCGACGCCGCGGCGGTCGCCGATCCGCTCACCCGCGAGGGCATCCGCTACGGCCTGCTCACCGGCCTCTGGGCCGGCGAAAGCCTGCTCGCAGGGCGCCCCGCGGCCTACCTCGAACGATTGGAAATCGAGTTGCAAGCGGAGATGGAAAAGGCCCACCAAGCCCGCGACGTCTTCTTCGAGAGCTCGATAGGCCGTTGGGCGGTGCCCCTGTCGGGCCTCCACCCAGGAATCCAGAGAGTGCTCGGCGACCTGCTCGCCTGCCGCCAGCCCTATACGGGGCTGCGGCGGCGGTTGGTGAGGGCGGCGCTGGATTGGGGATTGAAGGAGAGGGGAACTTAGAGCACCAAGTCCGCGTGGGCCTTGAGCTCTCGCTTGACGGGATGGCCCAAGCACTCCAAATAGACCCTAACACCCTCCTTGCGGGCGAACTTCATGGTCGGGACAAAATCTGAATCGCCCGTCACGAGCACGAAGACATCGGCGAAGCGCTTGAGCGCCATCGATGCCACATCCAAACCGATCTTGATGTCGACACCCTTCTGGGAAATATCCGGCACCAGATCGTTCGCTGTGATCGTCCCACCACTCTTCTGCAAGTTCCGGAGGGCACTCTTCCCAAGCTTCCAGCCGTTTTGCGCCAGCGTGCCGCGGCGGACGGCAAAGTCCGGCTCCAATTCGAGCGAATCGATGAGGGCCTTGTTCTTGGCAGCTTGGGGTGTGGAGGAGAAGTTGACCGTCGAGCCATCCAGGGGATTCGTCGTGGTGCCGTCGAGCGGCGGAGCATCGTAGTAGTACACCCGAAGGAGCTCTTTCCCTTGGAGGCGCGGCTTACCCATGATCAGGGTACACAGCGCGATGACCTCCCGAACGGTGGGGAAGGCTTTGGTCTGGGCCTGGAGCTTCTTCTTCACGAAGCCGCCATCCAGGAAGAGGAGGATTTTTTCGGGCATAAATAACAATGCCTCCACTTACGCGAGGTTTTCACCTCTTGGATCAGGGGCGTAAGAGGAGGCGTTCTTCTATCCGGGGTATTCTAACTGGAGCGAGACGACATGTCCAGGAGGAACAACCCGTTCTCTTCAACCGAGGCCGTGCGGCCCAAATTTCCCCTACTTCCCGGCCTCGTACCCCTTCCGCGCCTTGACCCGGAATTCGCGGTTGGTGGTGGTCACCGTGACATTCTGGAAGCCCGGCTTGCCGGTCTGCTCGCTCTGGTAGCTCAGCAGGTAGTAGCCGTTGTTCTCCTTGGAGATCTGGTCGAGCGGCGTCGAGAAGTTGGTGATGTTGAAGAAGTAGCGGCCGCCGGTGTCGTCCGACATCTTCTGCAGCGAGTCGCTCAGCGTGTGCTGGGTGGCGGCCGGCGTCAGGTCGAGCGAGTAGACCGCCACGTTGTTGGCGTTGAGCGCGTCGACCGTCGGCAGGAAGTAGCGCTTGTCGGGCACGAACTGGCCGAACGTCGTCTCGTTGCTGGGCAGGCCGTAGGTGAAGAGCAGCAGGTTCTTGCGGCCCCGGATGTTGCCGGCCGAGCGGGCGATCACCTGCAGGGCGTCGTAGATCTTCGGTGTCTTGTTCAGCAGCTCCTCGCCCCGGGGCAGGCCGGCGAGCAGCGACGGCCCCTTGCTGGCGTCGATCCGCGAGTTGTAGTTCCCTTCCGGGTCCCGACCCTTCACCGCGTCGCCGATCGCCGCGATCAGCGCCTTGCGGTCGTGGGTGAAGTCCTGCTGCACCTTGAGGCGGGTGTCGTAGCTGACCACCGCCACCCAGTCGTTCGCCAGCATCTCGCCGTCCACCCAGCCGCGGGCGCGCTTGCTCGCCTCGAGCTGCTGGGAGAGTAGCTGCGGCGCGTCCTGCGCGTTGACCTTCTGGTCCTCGAAGAAGAGGACGAAATAGCGGTCCTCCGTCCCCTGCTCGACGCTCACCCCCTGCTTGGCGAGCGTGGGGTTGGACTCCAGCAGCCGCCGGTTGCTGTAGAAGGTCACGCCGGTGAGGTCGACCGGCTTGCCCTTCTCCTTCACCACGAAGTCGCTCTTGTCGAGCCCCACGATCACGTTGCCCGTGGAGTCCGTGACCAGGACGTCGAGGAGCACCTCGTTGACGTTCACCTTGCCCTGGAACTGACCCTGCACGTCCTGGCCCTGAGGCTTCTCCTGGGCCGTGGCGGCCAGCCCGAGGCCGCAGAACGCGACGAGGGCCATCGCCGCCGCCATCGCCGTCATCCGCATGTTTCGCATGTCTTTCTCCTTTGCCCGAGACGATCCACCTTTAGAGAGAGCAAGGGGCGGGCCAGGAAAATTCCTGGGAGCCGGAACGCGGAACGGTTTGATTTTAAATGGAAATGATGAGGATGAGGTGGATGAGTTGCTAGGACAGATGTCACCCCGATGGGACGGGGTGTCTCTGAAGGGGACGCATCCTTGGATGCGAGGGTGGCCCTCATCACCCCGGCCCTCTTCTCCCAGCCCTCCACCCACCCTGACGGGGAGAAGAGGGAGTGGTTAGTCTAAAAACAACTTCCAGCCTTTTCTTTTCTTGCTTTAGCCCCTCTCTCCCCGGCAGGGGTGGGTGGAGGGCTGGGAGAGAGGGGTTGGGGAGTGAGGGGCTCGCCCCGAAGGGGCGGCCTTTTATCCCCTTCTTATCCCACCCCGTCAAACCGAGCGTAGAACCCCCCCGCCGCCGCCGTCTTCCGCAGCGCCTCCGAGGGCGCGAAGCGGTCGCCGACGCTGCTTTCGAGCCGCTCCAGGATGCCGAGGATGCGCGGGAGCCCCTCCTGGTCGGCCCAGCGGCAGAGGCCGCCGCGGAAGGGGGGAAAGCCGGTGCCGAAGATCAGTGACAGGTCGAGGTCGGCGGCGCTGCGCACCACCCCCTCCTCCAGGCAGCGGGCCGCCTCGTTGACCATCGGCAGCACCATGCGGTCGACGATGCCGCCGGGGTCCGGATTGTCGACGCGCGGATCGAGCCCGAGCAGCGGGTAGACGGTGGCGTCCGGCTCCTTCCGCTCGCGCCCCTCGTAGCGATAGAGCCCCTTGCCGTTCTTGGTCCCCAGCCGGCCGCTCTGCGGCAACCGGTCGAGCCACTCGGGGAGCGGCAGCCGGTCGGCGAAGGCGTCGTGCAGGATATGGGCGACCTTGGTGGCGACGTCGATCCCCACCTCGTCGGTGAGGGCCATCGGGCCCATCGGCATCCCCCACTCGGTCATCGCGCGGTCGAGGTCCTCGATCCGGTACCCCTCGTCGAGCAGCCAGAGCGCCTCGGTCGAGTAGAACATCAGCAGGCGGTTGACCAGGAAGCCGGGGGTGTCCTTCACCAGCACGGGCGTCTTGCCCAGCTTGCGGGTGAAGGCGAAGACGGTGTTGACCGCCTCCGGATCGCTCCCCTCGGCGGCGATCACCTCGACCAGCGGCATCCTGTCGACCGGATTGAAGAAGTGCATGCCGACCACCCGCTCCGGGTGCGGCGTCTTGGCGCCGATGCCGGCGATCGACAGCGACGAGGTGTTCGAGGCCAGGATGGCCCCCTCGGCGACGTGCCTGGCCGTCTCGGCGAACACCTCCTGCTTGACCCCCAGGTTCTCGACGATCGCCTCGATCACCAGATCGACCGGCCGGAATCCCGAGTAGTCGAGGGTCGAGTGGAGGAGCGTCATCTTCCGCCGCGATTCGGGGAGCGACAGGCGCCGCCGCTCGACGGCCTTGTTGAACAGCCGCGAGGCGTGCTCCATGCCGCTCGCCAGCGCCTCGGCGCGCACGTCCTTCATCCGCACCGGCAGATCGGTCTCGGCGGCGATGAGCTGGGCGATGCCGCCGCCCATCACCCCGGCGCCGAGCACCGCCGTCGAATGGACCTCGCGCGGCGCCGCCCCCGGGAGGCCGGTCTCCTTCTTCGCCTCCTCGGTCAGCCGGAAGACGTGGATGAGGTTCTTCGCCGTCTTCGAGGTGGCCAGCTCGGCGACGGCGCGCGCCTCGGCGTCGAAGCCGGCGCGGGGGCCGTCCTCGATCCCCACCTTCACCACCTCGATGGCGCGCAGGGGGGCCGGGTAGTGGCCGCGCGTGGTCTCCAGGGTCTTCTTGCGCGCCTGGTCGAAGAGGATCTTCCGCCCCAGCGGGTTCTTCTCCAGCAGCAGCTCCTTGAAGTCGAACGCCTCGTCGTTTTCGCGGCGGGGCTGGTCCATCCGCTCCAGGGCGAAGTCGCGCAGGGTGTCGAGGAAGCGCGCGTCGGGGAGCAGAGCGTCGATCAGGCCCAGCTTCAGCGCCTTACGGCCGACCACCGTCTTGCCGGTGAGGATGAGGTCGAGCGCCTCGGCGATGCCGATCCGCCGTGGCAGCCGCGTCGAGCCCCCCCAGCCGGGAAGGATGCCGAGGCGCACCTCGGGAAGTCCCATCTTGGTATCAGCCCGGTCGCTCGCCACCCGGTAGGTCGAGGCGAGCGAGATCTCCAGGCCGCCCCCCAGGCAGACGCCGCGGATGGCGGCGATGGTGGGGAAGGGGAGCGCCTCCCAGGCCGAGAACAGCCGGTGCCCGATGCGCGAGCCCGCCTCGGCCTCGACCGGATCGGTGACGCGCGCGATCTCCTCGACGTCCGCGCCGGCGATGAAGCTGCCGGGCTTGCCCGAGAGCAGGATCAGGGCGCCGATGTCCTTGCGCCCGCCGAGCTCCTGGAGCATCGCTTCCAGCTCCTGGAACGCGCCGCGCGTGAAGACGTTGACCTTCTTGTCCGGCGAATCGAACGTGAGCGTCGCCAGGCGGTCGGCGCCGACTTCGAGGTGGAAGATGGATGACACGCGCTACCCCCCGTGCTTGTCCGCCTCGGCGTAGAGGCGGTCGATGATCGGTCCGTACTTCTGGTTGACCACCCGCCGCTTGACCTTCAGCGTCGGCGTGATCTCGCCGGTCTCCAGGGTGAACTCGTTCGGCAGCAGCTCCCAGGCGACGATCTTCTCGAAGCCGGCGAGGTTGGCGTTGACCGCCGCGACCTCGTGGCCGATCATCTCCTTCACCTTCGGGTCGGCGATGAGCTGCTCGTTGCTCGCCGTGGCGATCCCCTGCTTCTCCGCCCACGGCTTGAGCGCCTCGAAGTCGGGCACCAGCAGCGCCGAGAGGAACTTCCGGCGGTCGCCGATCACCACCGCCTGGCCGATGAAGCGGCTCCCCTTCAGCGAGTTCTCGATCGGCGCCGGCGCCACGTTCTTGCCGTAGGCGTTGATGATCAGCTCCTTCTTGCGGTCGGTGATCCGCAGGAACCCTTCGGAATCGACCTCGCCGATGTCGCCGGTGTGGAACCACCCCTCGGCGTCGATCACCTCCGCCGTCTCCTTCTCCATGCCCCAATAGCCCTTCATGATGTTGGGCCCTTTGGAGAGGATCTCGCCGTCCTCGGCGATCTTGATCTGCACGTCCGCGATAGCCCGGCCGACCGTGCCCATCTTGACGTGCTCACGGGTGTTGACGGTGATCACCGGCGAGGTCTCCGAGAGGCCATAGCCCTCATAGATCGGGATCCCCGCGCCCCAGAAGAACTCGGCGACGTCGCGCGACAGCGGCGCGCCGCCGGAGACGGCGAAGTCGAACCGCCCGCCCAGCCGCGCCCTGATCTTCGAGAACACCAGCTTGTCGGCGAGGCCGAGCTGCAACCCCAGGAAGCCCGGCGGGCTCTGGCGCTTCAGCCGGTAGGGGAGCGCCTGCTTGCCGAGGCCGACCGCCCAGGCGAAGAGCTTCTGCTTGATCGGCGAGCTCGCCGCCACCCCCTCCTGCACCTTGCTCAGGATCTTCTCGTAGACCCGCGGCACCGACACGAAGACGTGCGGCTTGACCTCCGCCATGTTGGCGGACACCGCCGCCACCGACTCCGCGTAGGCGATCGAGCAGCCGCGCAGGAAGTAGCAATAGTCGACCATGCGCTCGAACACGTGCGAGAGGGGGAGGAACGACAGCGCCGTCGACCCCTCCTGGAAGTTCAGCGCCGCGAGCCCCGAGGTGACGTTCGAGGCGAGGTTGCCGTGGGTGAGCATCACCCCCTTGGGGGTGCCGGTGGTGCCGCTTGTATAGATGAAGGTCGCGAGGTCCTCGGGCTTGACGGCGCGGGCGTGCGCCTCGAACTCGGCCGCGTCGGCGCCGGCCCCCTTCTCCATCAGCTTGTCGAGGGTGATCACCTTGGGGTCGGTCGACGTCCCCTTGACCAGCACGAACTGGCGGACGTCCGGCATCTCGTCGAGGTGCGAGAGGAGTCCCTCCAGGTGGGCGGTGGTCTCGGCGAACACCACCTTGGCGCCGCAGTTGCCCGCGATGTAGGAGGACTGGTCGGGCAGCAGCGTGGGATAGATCGGCACCAGCGCCGCGCCCGCGCAGAGCGTCGCGAAGTCGATCGTGGGCCAGTGGGGGCCGTTCTCCGACATCAGCGCCACCCGGTCGCCCCGCTCGACCCCGAGCGCCAGGAGCGCCTTCGACAGCCTCCGCACGCGGTCCACCAGCTCCGCCGTGGAGATCGGCTGGTAGGTACCGCCCACCTTGGACATCAGGCAGTCCGCCTTGTTGTAGCTCGCCGCCTTGAGGAACAGCTCGGTTAGGGTCGAGACCGAAATGGACATGCAGACGCCCTCCGCCTGGGTTAGGGCTGGATTCTATACCCAAGGGCGGAGGGGCTCGCTGCGCTCGGTTTCCGTGGCCTGCGACCTCATCCCCTATCCCCTCCTCCGGAAGGAGAAGGGGGACGACTGCGACGCCGCCCCCATCAGGCAGATTTGGCAAATCACGAGAAACGGCCCCGGAGAGCGCGCTTTTTACCGTCTGGAGCAACATTCTCTTCTAGGGGGACTGGCTCGCCCGGCATTCCGCCGCGTCCGAGACCCACCCTCGAAGGAGCTTCACCATGTCCACGAACCGTGCTTCGAACCGCGTTTCCACCGTTCTCATCCTGCTGGCCGCTCTCGTCCTGGCCGCCCTTCCCGCCGGAGCCCAAGCGGCGCGGCAGCCCGCTCATCGGCTCCAGGCTGTTACCGTCTTCGGCGATGGCGGCCTCGCGGGGATCTGGAAGTTCTTCGCCGATCTCCTGCCGCGGGTCCTTCGGAAGGAGGGAATGTCGATCGACCCCAACGGCAATCCTAACCATCAGGGGGCTTTGGTAACACCTGCCGGGACCCTCGACGACGAGGGACCGACCATCGATCCCAACGGCCGGCCGTAGCGGGTTCCGATGTGGGCCGGAGACCTCTCCGGCCCTTTTTTTCATCAGCAGGTGTCACGAAGCGGCGATCTGGAGAGACTATAAGAACGTTGCATGCCTTCAAGGAGATCGGATTGGAAGACGCGCACCTGTCGCTGGAGATGCTGGCGAAATGGCTCTCCGGAACCCTGGAGCACGATGAGATGCTCCGTCTCGTCATCCCCCACTTTCTGGCGCACTGCCCGGTTTGCCGGGAACGGCACGGCGAGATTCTCCGTCTCCAGAAGGAGGTCGGCCATTGGGACGCGGAGATCGCGGTGACCGAGGGCCTGCAGGCGCCGGAGCTCTGGGCGCGCTTGGCCGATCGGCCCTATGCCGAGCAGCTTCGGGAGGTCGAGGAGGACGAGGAGCTGCACGCCTGGGGCCTCTGCCGGCTCCTCCTGGAGAAGAGCCGGGAAGCCACCTTCAGCGATCCCAGCCGCGGTGTCGAACTGGCCAACCTGGCGCTGCGCGTCGTCCGCCATCTCGGCACGGCCTACGATCCGAACTGGGTCATGGATCTGCGGGGGCGGTGTTTCGCGCATCTCGGCAATGCCCGGCGGGTGCTGGGGGAGCTGCGGAGCGCCGAGGACGCGTTCGTCAAGGCGGATGCGTGCCTGCTCCGGAGCACCTCCGGGAACGCCGAGGTCTGGGCGGAGGTCCTGGACCTGAAGTCTTCCCTGCGCAGAGCGCAGCGGCGGCTCGGCGAGGCGCTCTCCCTGGCGGACGAGGCGCTCCTGGCCTATCGCGAGATTGGAGATCGTCACGGCTCGGGAAAGGCGCTGGTACAGCAGG
The DNA here is from genome assembly GCA_963718645.1 of uncultured Acidobacteriota bacterium. Classification (GTDB taxonomy): domain Bacteria; phylum Acidobacteriota; class Thermoanaerobaculia; order Multivoradales; family UBA5704; genus DATARR01. The sequence goes on along the minus strand of OY970373.1, from coordinate 4,251,989 downwards.
CGAAGATCCTCGAGGAGATGGACGATCTGTCCGGGGCGATCGAGTTGCTGAAGGGGGCCATCGGTGAGATTGACCCGAACGAGTATCCCCGTCTCGTCTTCTTCGCCCGATACAACCTGATGGGGTGCCTGGTGATAGCGGGGCGCTTCGGCGAGGCTGAACAGCTCCTGCCCGATCTTGTAGACCTCCTTGGGGAGACCGCCCAACCGCTCGATCTTGTTCGCCTGCGCTGGATCGAAGGACTCATCCACCTCGGCCTCGGCCGCCTCGGTCCCGCCGAGGCCGCTTTCCGGGAGGTCCAGCGAGAGTTCCTGGAGCGGCACATGGGCTTCGACGCCGCGCTGGTCTCCCTCGATCTCGCCCGCCTCTTCGCTCAGGAAGGGTGCACCGAGGATCTCAAGCGTCTCGCGGCCGAGCTGATGCCCATCTTCCAGTCGCGGGACGTCGACCGCGAGGCGATCGTGACGCTCCTGATGTTCCAGCGCGCCTGCGAGGAGGAGCGCCTGACCGTGGATTTCGTCCGCCAGGTCTCCGCTCACCTGCGACGGGAGCGGCGGGGGAACGGCAGCTAGGATCCGGCTTCCCGCCGGAGAAGATTCCCGGCCAAACGGAATCAACTCGCCGGCAATCCGGCCCGCTTCACCGGCAATCCGGCAAATTTCTCCGGCAATCCGGTTAAGTCGAGGCCAAGCGGAGGCTTTTGCCGGCGTATTATCTCCGCTTTGAGGGCAATTCCGGAAAATTGCCCGCCTATCGGAGGCAAGTCGCCGGCAATCGGCTCCGGCAGGGCGAGAATCGGCGACGCTTCGAGTGGAATCGGCAGCGGCTTGCGGACAAATGGAGGGCTGCGCAACCGGCCTTCCGTCAGGCGTCCGGGGGGCCCTTCGCTGAGGCGGCTCCTGACTCCTTGCTTTGCTTGTCTCCCCTCTCCCGGTGAGGGAGGGCGCGTGGGGACGGGAGAGGGGCCGGGGGTGAGGTTTCGGAGGGCAGGCCGCTCCAGCGAGTACGGACGCCTTGGGCCTGCCCGGACCGTGGCCCTGCGAAGCGGCTACAATCGTCGCATGACCGAATCCCTCCGCACCCCCGAAGTCTTCACCAGCGCCTGCCCCCTCGACTGCCCCGACGCCTGCAGCCTGGAGGTCCGGGTGGTGGACGGCCGGGTGGCGAAGGTCGACGGCGACCACCGCAATCCCGTCACCGGCGGGTACATCTGCGCCAAGGTGCGGCGGACTCCGGAGCACCTCTATGGTCCGGACCGCCTGCTCTATCCGGCGCGTCGCGTCGGTCCCAAGGGGGAGGGGCGCTTCGAGCGGATCTCCTGGGACGCGGCGCTCGACCTCGCGGCGGAGCGGCTGCGCGCGGCGCGCGACGGCGCGGGGGGCGAATCGATCCTCCCGCTCTGCTATGGCGGCTCGAACGGGCTGCTGACCCAGGACACCACCGACGCCCGTCTCTTCCACCGGTTGGGCGCCTCCAACCTCGCCCGCGCCGTCTGCGCGGCGCCGACGGGGAGGGCGGCGACGGGGCTCTACGGCAAGATGGCGGGCGTCGCCTATCGGGACTTCCCGCACGCGCGGCTGATCGTGCTCTGGGGAGTGAACCCCTCGGTGTCCGGCATCCACCTCGTCCCCTACGTCCAGGAGGCGCAGAAGGCCGGAGCGCGGCTGGTGGTGATCGATCCCCGCCGCACGCCGCTGGCCAAGAAGGCCGACCTTCATCTTGGCGTCCGGCCGGGGAGCGACCTCGCACTCGCGCTGGCCGCCATCCGCTGGTTCTTCGAGAACGGGCGCGCCGATCTCACCTTTCTGGCTGAGCACACGACTGGCGCCGAGGAGCTGCGGCGGCGCGCCGAACCCTGGACCTTCGAGCGCGCGGCGGCGGCCACCGGCCTATCCGCGGCGGCGATCGAGGAGTTCGTCCACCTCTACGCCGAGGCCTCGCCGGCATTGATCCGCACCGGCTGGGGGATGGAGCGCAACCGCAACGGCGGCTCCGCCGTGGCCGCGGCCCTGGCGCTGCCGGCGGTGGCGGGGAAGTTCGGCGTGCGCGGCGGCGGCTACACGATGAGCAACTCGGGGGTCTGGTGGATCGATCAGGCGCCGGCCATGGCGGCGCCGAAGCCGGCCACCCGCACGATCAACATGAACCGGCTGGGCGAGGCCCTGCTCGCAGGCGAGCCGCCGGTCGACGTCCTGTTCGTCTACAACTGCAACCCGCTGGCGACCCTCCCCAACCAGGAGAAGGTGCGGCGGGGGCTGGCGCGCGAGGACCTGTTCACGGTCGTCTTCGAGCAGGTGTGGACCGACAGCGCGAAGTGGGCCGACCTGGTGCTCCCCGCCACCCACTTCCTGGAGCACTCCGAGCTGGTGCGCGGCTACGGCTCCTACATCCTCCAGCAGTCCGCTCCGGTGGTGCCGCCGGCGGGCGAGGCGCGCTCCAACCCGGAGGTCTTCGCCGCCCTGGTCGCGCGGCTCGGCCTCGACCTGCCGGAGGACCCGTCGACCGCCGAGGAGCTCACCGCCGCGCTGCTCCGCCGGCACGGGCGCGTGCGCGGCGAGCTGGAGCGCGACGGCAGGGCCCTGCCGCCCTGCGGCGACGCGCCCGTGCAGTTCGTCGACGCCTTCCCGCAGACGGTCGGCCGCAAGATCCATCTCGTCCCCGAGGCGCTCGACCGCGAGGCGCCGCACGGCCTCTACGCCTTCCAGGACGATCCGGGAAACCCGCGGCATCCGCTGGCGCTGATCTCGCCCTCCACCGGCCGCCGCATCAACTCGACCTTCGGCCAGCTCGAGAGGGGGCAGGTCGCCCTGGAGATCCATCCCGCGGACGCTGGGCCGCGGGGGATCGCCGCGGGCGACGCGCTGCGGGTCTGGAACGACCTCGGCGAAGTGCGGGTGGCGGCGCGGCTCAATCCCGACCTGCGGCCGGGCGTCGTCTATCTGCCGAAAGGGCTCTGGAGCCACAACACCGCCTCGGGCACCACGGCCAACGCCCTGGCGCCGGACACCTATGCCGACCTCGGCGAGGGAGCCTGCTTCAACGACGCGCGGGTGGAGGTCGAGAGGGTCTCCGCCTAGGGCCTTCGTCCCATGCCCCGCTCGCTGTTCGACGACCAGGAACCGCCCGCTCCCGCCGTGCCCGAGACGGTGGCGGGCGTCGCGCCGCTCGCCGAGCGGATCCGTCCGCGCACCCTCGACGAGGTGGTGGGGCAGGAGAAGGTGGTAGGCGAGGGGGGCTTCCTGCGCCGGGCGATCGCCGCGGACCGCGTGCCGTCGCTGATCTTCTGGGGGCCGCCGGGGACCGGCAAGACCACCCTCGCGCGCATCATCGCCACCGTCACCTTGTCGCACTTCGTCCCCTTCTCGGCGGTCACCTCCGGCATCAAGGAGGTCAAGGAGGTGATGGCCGAGGCGGTGCGGCTGCGCAAGGCCCAGGGGCGCCGCACGCTCCTCTTCGTCGACGAGATCCACCGCTTCAACCGTGCCCAGCAGGACGCCTTCCTCCCTTACGTCGAGAGCGGCGACGTGGTACTGGTGGGGGCGACCACCGAGAACCCCTCCTTCGAGCTCAACGCGGCGCTCCTCTCGCGCTGCCGGGTGATCGTGCTGGAGCCGCTGAGTCCCGAGAGCTTGGCCGCGATGATGCGGCGGGCGCTGGCCGATCCGGAGCGGGGTCTGGGAACGTCCGGCGTCGAGGCCGACGACGGCGCGCTGGCCGAGCTGGCGCAGCTCGCCTCCGGGGACGCGCGGAAGGCCCTCAACCTCCTGGAGCTGGCGGCGGCGGACGCGGACGGTAACGTGATCGACGGCGAGACGGTGCGCCGGATCGCCCAGCGCAAGGTGCTGCTCTACGACAAGTCCGGGGAGGAGCACTACAACCTCATCTCCGCCCTCCACAAGTCGCTGCGCGAGAGCGATCCCGACGCCGCGCTCTACTGGTTCGCCCGCATGCTGGCCTCCGGCGAGGACCCGCTCTACGTCGCCCGCCGGATCGTCCGCTTCGCCAGCGAGGACGTCGGGCTGGCCGATCCGCAGGCGCTGACGCAGACCCTCGCCGCCTGGGACGCGTTCAAGCGCCTCGGCTCGCCGGAGGGCGAGCTGGCGCTGGCGCAGGCGGTGCTCTACCTCGCGCTGGCGCCCAAGAGCGTCGCCCTCTACGACGGCTACAAGGCGGCCCGCCGCACCGTCGAGGAGCGCCCCGCCGATCCGGTGCCGATGGCGATCCGCAACGCTCCGACCCGGCTGATGAAGGAGGTCGGCTACGGCTCCGGCTACGTCTACGCCCCCCACACCGAGGAGGGGGTGGGAGGGATCGACTGCCTCCCCGAATCGCTTCAGGGGACCCGCTTCTACGAGCCGAAAGGGGATGGGTTCGAGGCGAAGCTGAAGGAGAGGCTGGCGCGGTACCGCGCGTTGCGCGAAGAGGTGAAGGCGAAGAAAGGGTCGTAGGGGCGGCCCTATGTGGCCGCCCCTACTTGAACAGCTTCAGGAACACCAGATAGAGCGTGAAGCCGTGGTCCGGGCCGGCCACCGGGGTGCCGATGTCGAGGTTCACCACCGTCTGCCAGGGGCCAATGAACGTCCCCGCGATGCCGACGCCCCCCAGCAGCTCGTTTTGCAGGCCGTTCTCCCGGTCCGTGGCCAGAGCGGCGTCGGCGACCGCGTCGACGCGGAACGCCTCGCCGATCTCGAAGCCGTAGGAGCCGTGGCCGGCGTAGATGGTGGTCGCCCGCACGCTGTTGCTCTGGTAGCCGTGGACGCGGGTGCCGCCGAAGAAGCCGAACTGGTACTTGCTGAAGCGGTCGAGGTTCGAGCCGGACGCGTAGTCGAATTCGAGCCCGATCTTCTGGAATTTGGGCAGGTACCAGTTCTTGCTCGCCCCGGCGTCCCAGCGCAGGAAGTCCTTCTTGTCCTTGTCGAAGTCGGGGTTGCCGGGGAAGCCCCAGGCGTCCCACTGCGAGCGCAGGTTGTAGCTGCCGGAGGCGGACAGCCGGTACCCCGAGCGGGCGTAGCTGGTCTCCAGCGAGAGGGAGTGGGTGTAGTTGCTGCTCGGCAGCACGAAGCCCTTCCCCGTGGTGTCCGCGCTGCCGTAGTGGAAGTAGAGGATCTGGTACTCGCCGCTGACCTTGACGAAGTTGCCGATCGGATGGCCGAGCCGGAAGCCGACGTTGGCCGGGAGCTGCTTGACCGCCTCGTCCTTGATCTCCTTGCCGTTACGGTAGAGCGTGTCGGTGAAGGGGACGGCGAGCGCGAAGACCTGCGCGCCGGCGTCGAAGCGGCTGCCGAAGACGCGGGGCTGGGCGACGTTGCCGATCAGCAGCACGCCGCCGTAGAAGAGGTTGACCTGCTGGCCGGTCCCCTTGAAGTCGAACGAGAAGTAGTTGATGCCGGCGAGCGGCAGCGGATAGCTCAGGGAATCGTCGTAGAACAGGCCGGCCGCGCCGAACAGCTTGCTGACGCTGAACCCCTCCTTGACCACGCGCTCGCCCTGCTCGTTCTTCACCAGGTAGCGCAGTCCCTTGTCGGTGTCGCGCACCATCGTCACGTCCGAGGCGTCGACCTGCTTGCGCGCCTCGTCGAAGCCCGCCGCGTTGATCCTGACGTCGGTCAGCCGCGTCTCGCGCTCCACCACCGTCGTGTTGTTCACCACCGAGAGGATCTGCTGCGCCACCAGCCGTAGCGGCAGCACGTAGCTCTGCGCCGACCAGGGCGCGGCTTGGCCGGCCGCGTCCACGGGGGAGTAGTAGAGCGTCTCCTCGTTCGAGAGGATCTCGCCCTCGAGCCCCACCTGTACGGCGCGCGTGCGCAGGCGGGAGAAGAGCTGCTTGTCGATCCACACCGACCCCTGGTGGAGCTTGCCGGCCTCGCCCGATCCGGCCGGCGCGAAGTCGACCACCCAGGCGTCGCGGCCGTCGATGCGGTCCGAGCCGCGCAGGCGGTAGCGATATTCCCTGGTGAAGTGAATCTCCAGCGGCAGGGCCGCCGCCTTCTCGGGCTGGATCAGCGGGATCTCGGGGAGCGTCTTGGCGCGCCAGCGGACGCCGTTGACGTAGAGCGTCTGCCAGGCCCAGTCGGCGCCGGTCCTGGGATCGAAGAAGAAGGGCCCCTGGAGCGTCGCCTCGATGGCGTTGGTCCCCGCCGCCGGCTGGAAGCGGAGGGAGGTCGTGTTGACGGCGCTGTAGTGCTCGAGCCGGCGGCCTTGAGCGTCCTCGAACGCCTGCAGGCGGCGGAGGATCTCCTCGACCGGGATCTCGCGCGTCGACGAGACGGTGACCTTCTCCTCCACCCCCTGGCGTTCGGCGGCGGTCGGGCGGTCGAGGCCGAGTACGGCCACCCGTCCGGGCGAGCCCACGTTGAGCACCAGGGCGCCGCCGCTGACCTGGCCGCCCGGCGGCGGCACCCGCTCGCCGCCGATGGGGAAGCGTACCGGCCGGCGAAGATCGGGATCGGCGAAGCGGAGCGTCAGAGTCTGGGCGCCGGAAGGCGCGAGGGCGATCACCCGCAGGGAGAGGTCCTTGCCGGCCACGAACGTCCACGCCTCCTCGGCGCCGGAGGGCGAGGAGCCGGGATCGTAGGAGACGTCCCCCTTGAACTCGCGGGCGAGGAGGACCAGCGGCGAGAGCGCGGGGACCAGCCCCTTCGCCTCCAGCCCCGGCGCCGCGAACAGCGTCAGGTCGATCCCCGCCACCGATTCGCGGGCGGCGGCGGCGAGCATCTCCGCCGGATCGGCGGGCGGAGAGGGCATCGCCAGCGCGTCGAGCACCACCGGCCGGCCGGGATCGAGGCTCTGCACCGCGTCGACGGCCGCTTTGAGCGCCGCGGGCGGGGCCGGTTGGAGCGCCACCGCCTCCAGGTAGGCGGCCACCTCCTCGCCGTAGAACGCTTGGAGGATCTTGGGATCGGCGGGGAGCGCCTCGGTGGCCACCTTGCCCTGGCCCTGAGCGCCGGTCAGCGTCACCGCGGCCCGCTTGAGCAGGAAGGCGTACTCGGTGGGCGAGAACTCCCCCGTCTCCGGCCGCCAGACCACCTGGAACCAGGTGCCGGCCGGCGCCTTCGCCGCCGCGCCGGCCGCGGCGCGCAGCTCGGCCTGGAGACGTTCGCCCCCTTGGGCGAGCGGCGGCGGGGTGCGGAAGACCAGCGACATCCAGGGGGTCGCGCCGCTGTCGCGCACCGTGGCCGGCACGCCCGGATCGGCGCTGCCGTCGAGCGGGAGCTCCCAGGCGACGAAGAGCGGGCTTCCGGGCTCCAGGCTGCCCGGCTTCAGGACGCGGGCGACGTCGGCCGGGCCGGCCGCGGCAACTCCGGGCTCGACGCGCAGCCCGGCGCATGGCCGGCAGGGAAGGTTGGCGGCAGCCGATGGGAGCGTGAGGCCGAGGAGGAGGGCACCGCCCAGGAGAAAGCGCTTGGAGGCATGCATGGCGGCAAGCATAACAGCGCCTCCGCGGCGGGAAATTCTCCAGGCTGCTGGTACAATTGGAGAAAGCCGCTTATGGAATTCTCAGGAAGACTGGCCGCCTTTCCCCTCAGCGACCTTCTGCAGTGGGCGAAGAACGAGCGCTGCACCGGCGCGCTGGTGATCCGCCGCACGGAGCGCGAGAAGCGGATCTATCTCCATAACGGCGAGGTCGTGGGCTGCCTGTCGAACGATTCGGCCGAGTACTACGGCCAGCACCTGGTGCTCAACGGCCATCTCACCGACGAGCAGCTCTTCAAGGCGCTGAGCCGCTGCACGGCCCAGGGCTGCCGCCTCGGAGTGGCTCTGCGGGAGCTGGAGATGCTCTCCGCGGAGGTCATCCAGCAGACCCTGCGCGAGCAGATCGAGGACGTGATCTGCGACCTCTTCCTCTGGCAGCGCGGCATCTTCTACTTCCAGGCCGAGCTGCCGCAGGACGAGGAGATCCTGCCGGAGCCGATCAACACCCTGGGGCTGGTGATGGAGGGGACCCGCCGGCTCGACGAGGCCGGCCGCATCCGCCGCGTCCTGGTGCACGACGACATCGTGCTCCGGCGGGGCGACCGCTGGCCGGGTGGCGCGGATCTGACGCCGGTCCAGCAGCGCGTGATCCGCCAGGTGGACGGTCAGAAGACCGTGGACGATCTCTACAAGAAGGTCCGCGGCTCCTATTTCCGCTTCCTCGACGGCACCTTCCGGCTCTGCGTCGCGGCGGTGCTCGACATCGCGGAGGTCCGCGAGGCGGCGGCGGGGGGAACCCACGAGATGAGCGTCTACGACCTGCTGCTGGAGCAGGCGACCGAGGAGCAGGTGCTGGTCGCGCGGCGGCACATGGCGGTGCCGCTCGACCTGCTGGAGCGCTGCTATCCGGTGTGGGTGGAGGAGCCGGCCGACGACGAGCAGACGCGGATGCCGGCGCGGGCGCGCGACTTCTACGCCCGCTTCGACGGCAAGACCTCGCTGGGGGACGCCTTCTCCGGCGACGTCCGCGTCCGTGGCCGCGAGATGGACCTGTTCCTGCTCCAGCTCCAGAAAGGGCGGCTCGCCCTGCTTCCGGCCCCCGTCGAGACGCTCGCGGCGAGGGCCGAGACGCAGAGCCAGCCGGCTTTCCAGCGCTGGTGGCGGCGGGTGTTCCGGCCGGCCTCGTAGCACCCCACGGACGAGCAGGGACGGACACGGACTCACTGGGACGAACACGGTGCCGGTCCGTGTGAGTCCCTGTTCGTCCGTGCTCGTCCCTGTTCTTTCCTAGTCTCCGCCCATCCCCCCGCGCAAAGGCGAGGTGGCCAGCGAGGGCATCCCCATCCGTTCGCGGATCTTGGCCTCGATCTCGTCGGCGAGGTCGGGGTTCTCGCGCAGGAAGGCCTTGGAGTTGTCGCGCCCCTGGCCGAGGCGGATATCGCCGTAGGAGTACCAGGCGCCGCTCTTGACCACCAGCTTGTGATCGACCCCGAGGTCGACGAGCTCGCCCGTCTTCGAGATCCCCTCGCCGTAGCCGATGTCGAACTCGGCTTGGCGGAACGGCGCCGCCACCTTGTTCTTGACCACCTTCACCTTGGCCCGCGAGCCGACAACCTCCTCGCCCTCCTTCAGCGAGGCGATGCGGCGGATGTCGATGCGCACCGAGGCGTAGAACTTGAGCGCCCGGCCGCCGGTGGTGGTCTCCGGACTGCCGAACATGACGCCGATCTTCTCGCGGATCTGGTTGATGAAGATCAGGCAGGTGTTGGACTTCGAGACGATGGCGGTGAGCTTGCGCAGCGCCTGCGACATCAGGCGGGCCTGCAGGCCGACGTGCGAGTCGCCCATCTCCCCCTCGATCTCGGCCTTCGGCACCAGGGCCGCCACCGAGTCGATCACCACGACGTCGACGGCGTTGCTGCGCACCAGCATCTCGGCGATCTCCAGCGCCTGCTCGCCGTTGTCGGGCTGCGAGACGAGGAGGTTGTCGATGTCGACGCCCAGCTTGGTCGCGTACTCGGCGTCGAGCGCGTGCTCGGCGTCGATGAAGGCCGCGACACCGCCGCGCTTCTGGGCCTGCCCGACGACCGACAGCGCCAGGGTGGTCTTGCCCGAGGACTCCGGACCGTAGACCTCCACCACGCGGCCGCGCGGGAAGCCGCCGATGCCGATGGCGAAGTCCACCGAGATCGAGCCGGTGGAGATCGCTTCCAGCCCCAGCCCCTCGCGCTGGCCCAGGCGCATGATCGCCCCCTTGCCGAACTGCCGCTCGATCTGCGCGAGCGTGCCTTCGATCGCCTTCAAACGGTCCGCTTTCGTGTCTGCCATGGGTCTTTTTCGCTCCTTAGGGTCCGGGAGGTTCCTGGACCCATAGTCTAATCGCTTCCTCGGGATCGCGGGGGGTGACGCCTTCGCCGCCGGTTCGAGCCCCTATCTTAGAAGACGGTAATGCGGCGGTCAAATCCTCTGGGGAGATATAATCCGTCCTACTGGAAATCCATCTGGGCCTCCCCGCGTTCTGGGAGACGTCGAGGAGCGGCTGGGCGGCCATTGAACCGCTGTTGAATCGCTATAGTCTCTCATCCTTAAACGATCGTCGGGACCTTCCCGTCAAGGCATCAGATGGAATCCATCGCCGTCGAAACCAGTGACGCTGTCCACGCCGCGGAGCCGATCCGCCGGCTGGAGGAGAACGTCGCCCGCGTCATCCGTGGCAAGCGCGAGGTGATCCGCCTCGCCACCGTCTGCCTGCTCGCCCGCGGGCACGTCCTGCTCGAGGACGTTCCCGGCGTCGGCAAGACCACCCTGGCCCAGGCGCTGGCGCGCTCGCTCGGCCTCTCCTTTCAGCGCATCCAGTTCACCAGCGACCTGCTCCCCTCCGACATCATCGGGGTGTCGATCTACAACCAGAAGAACCAGATCTTCGAGTTCGTCTCCGGGCCGCTGTTCGCCAACGTGGTGCTGGCCGACGAGATCAACCGCGCTACCCCCAAGACCCAGTCGGCCCTGCTGGAGGCGATGAGCGAGCGCAAGGTGTCGGTGGAGCGCCAGCGCTTCTCGCTCCCCGAGCCCTTCGTCGTGCTGGCCACCCAGAACCCGCTGGAGCACCAGGGGACCTTCCCGCTGCCGGAGTCGCAGCTCGACCGCTTCCTGATGTCGCTCTCGCTCGGCTACCCGCCGCGGGCGGACGAGAAGGAGCTGCTGATGTCGGGGGGCGTCGAGGACCTCCTCGAACATCTGGAGCCGGTCCTCTCGCGCGACGGGCTGATCGACCTCCAGGAGCGGGTGGCGCGCGTGCGCGTCGCCGACAAGCTGGCGGACTACATGCTGACGCTCGCCGAGGCCACCCGCCACGGTGGCGATTTCATGCTCGGCGTGTCGACGCGCGGCCTGCAGTCGCTCTTCCGCGCCTCCCAGGCGCTGGCGCTCTGCGAGGGGCGCGGCTACGTGATCCCCGACGACGTGCAGCGGCTCGCCGGGCCGGTGCTGTCGCACCGCATCGCCCTCAAGCGGGGTACGGCCGACCTCGACCAGGCGAGGCGAGCGATCGAGCGGGTGGTGGCGACGACGCCGGTGCCCCTGTGAGCTGGCCAGGCAAGCCGAGCCGGCCGAGCAAGCCGGGTCCGCCGCCCGCGGCCGAGCCCTCACCCCCGTGGTCCGGCGGATTCTTCTCCCGCCGCGCCGTGCCCGAGGGCATCCGCATCACCACCGTCGGGCTCTGGTACGTCCTCTTCACCGTCCTGGTGGCGATCGCCGCCACCAACACCGGCAACAACGCGCTCTACATGGTGCTGGCGCTGATGTTCGCGCTGCTGATCGTCTCCGGGATCGCCTCGCGCGAGAACGTCCGCGGCCTGGTGGCGGAGCTCGAGCCCCCCAGCGAGCTGTTCGCCAACCGCCCGTTCTCGGTGGGCTTCCGGCTGCGCAGCCGCGCCCTGGTCTTCCCGCGCTGGTTCCTGCTCGTCACCCTCGCCCGTTCGGGGGCGCCGCTGCTCATCCCCTACCTGCCGCGGCGGGGCAAGAGCGTCGGCCAGCTCGAGATGATGGTGGGCACGCGGGGCTTCCACCGCTTCCCCTGGGTGCACGTGGCGAGCCTCTTCCCCTTCGGCTTCTTCCGCAAGGGTGTGCGCTACCGCGTCGACTGCGAGGTGCTGGTCTTCCCCGAGCTCTTTCCGGCCGGCGGCAGCGATCTTCAGGATTCCGAGCAGGCGGGCGACGATCCCAGCCGGCGCAGCGGCCGCGGTCACGACCTCTACGCCCTGCGCGCCTTCCGCCGCGGCGACGATCCGCGCGGCATCCACTGGAAGCAGACGGCGCGCACCGGCGAGCTGGTGTTCACCGAGCGGACCGCCGAGCGGAGCCGGCGGCTGTCGATCCTGTTCGACAACGCGGTGGGTGAGCTCAAGGGAGCCGCCGAGCAGAGCCGTTTTGAGCGGCTGGTCAGCGAGGCGGCGACGATCGCCGTCGATCACCTGGCGCGTGGCTACGAGGTCGAGCTGGTGACGCGGGGCGGCGTCCTGGCCTTCGCCACCGGCCCCCGCCAGCGCCTGGCCGTGCTGGAGGCGCTCGCCGTCATCCAGGCCCGGCCGCGCGAGACCGAACCGCTGGTGTCCGGCGATCCGCGGGCGCCGCAGGTCCGCGTCCATCTCGATTTCGAGTCTCCGGTGAGGCTGGCGGGATGAGCTTCGCACGGCAGAAGCGGCTCCTGCTCGGCTGGCTGGCGCTGGTCGCGCCCATCCCCCTGCCGTTCAACGGCGTCGTGGGCTGGCCGCTGGTGATCCTCTATCTGATCGGCGTCGCCGTTTTCCTGCGGCGGGCGAGCCGCGACGAGCAGCGCTGGCTGCCCCCCTGGGGGATGAACGTCCTCGGGCTGGCCTACATCCCTCTCTTCTTCCTCGACATCTTCATCTTCTCGCGCGGCCTGGTGCCGCCGGTGATCCACCTGGCCCTCTTCGCGCTGCTGGTCAAGCTCTTCGCCATCGTCCGCGAGCGCGACAAGTGGCAGGCGTCGATCGGCGTCTTCTTCCTCTTCCTGGCCGCGATGGGCACCAGCGTCCACCCGACGATCGTGATCTATCTGATCGGGTTCCTGGTGCTGGCGCTGGTGCTGCTGACCCGCTTCGCCTTTCTCCACGTCCTCTCCGGCTTCGGCCGCGAGGACCCGGCGCTCGCCCGCATTCCCCTGCGCGGGTTTCTGCTGATGTCCACGGCCGCCACGGCGGCGATCGCGGTGCCGCTCTTCCTGCTCCTGCCACGGGTACGCGCGCCGTTCATCGTCGGCCGCGGCAGCGGCACCGGCGTCACCCTGGAGTCCGCGGGCTTCTCCGACCAGGTCACCCTCGACTCGATCGGCCGCATCCGCGGCAGCCGCGAGGTGGTGATGCGGGTGCAAGACGAGACGGCCTCCGGCGCCGACCGCGAGATGCGCTTCAAGACCGCCACCTACGACGTCTATCAGGGGGGGAGCTGGCGCCGCTCGCCGAGCCTGGGCAACCTGGCGCGCGGGCAGGGCGTGCGCTTCCGCCTCGGCACCGCGAAGCCGGTCCGCTGGGCGCACATCTGGCTCCAGCCCCTGCACAGCCAGAGCATGCCGCTGCCGGTGGAGACCACAGTGATCGAGCCCCGCGCGTCCTCGCTGCTGATCGACGCCGGCGGCGCCGTCTCCTTCCCGTTCAACCCCCTCGAGGTCTTCGAATACCGGGTGGGCCTGGCCCAGGCGCCGGTGCTCGCCGGCGCGTCCCCCGTCGGCCCCGGCGACTCCGCGCTCGACCTCACCGGCATGACGCCGAAGATCGCCGCCCTGGCGTCGGAGGTGATGGGAGAGGGGACGGCCACCAAGCGGGCCCGCCGGCTCGAGAGCCACCTGATCGACAACTACACCTACACGCTCGATTTCGTGGGGCGCTCGCCCAACAACCCGATCGAGGATTTCCTCTTCCGCTACCACAGCGGGCAGTGCGAGTACTTCGCCTCGGCGATGGTGCTGATGCTGCGCTCGCAAGGGATTCCGGCGCGCCTGGTGACCGGCTTCCTCGGCGGCGAGTACAACCCTTTCGAGGGCTACTACATCGTGCGGGAGAACAACGCCCACGCCTGGGTGGAAGCCTGGCTGGACGGCGTCGGCTGGCGCCTCTTCGACCCCACGCCCCCCGCCGGCCGGCCGGCCGCGGGCGCCGAAGGGGCGGGGCTGCTGGCGCAGCAGGCCTGGGACTTCCTGATCTTCCGCTGGGACCGCTACGTGCTCACCTTCGGCCTCTACGATCAGCTCCGGATCTTCGGCAGCCTGCGCGAGCTCTGGATCGATTTCTGGGCCCACTTCAAGCACGACGAGAGGCCCGGGAAGCCGTCGCACCCCTCGCCGTCGGCCCTCGACGCGCTCCGTCCCGGCAGGCTCGACTCCGGTGGCCATCACGGCCTGCCGGACATCCCCCTGCCGCTGGCGATCACGATGACGCTCCTGGCGGTGGTGGTCTGGGTGCTCTACCTGCGGATGCGCCCGCCGCTGACCGCCACCGCCGCCTACCGGCGGTTGCGGCGGCGTCTCGGCCGGCGGGGCGCCGCGCTCCCCGATTCGGCGCCGCCGCTGGCGGTGCGCCGCGAGGCCGAATCCCGCTTTCCGGCGGCGGCGGCGCCGACGGCCCGCGTGATCGATTTCTATCTGCGCGAGAGCTTCGGCGGCCAGGCGCTGGAGGACGAGGAGGTCGAGATCCTCAAGGTGGCGCTGGACGAGGCGGAAAAGAACATGCGGAAGGCGGGTTGAGAACCGCTCGGAGGGGCGCACGATGAATCTGCTCTGGCTCTATCAGATTTCCACGTTCTGGCTCGGTGTCCTGATCGTCGGCGGTTTCGTCGCGGTGTCGCTCCTCGGTCACCGGCTGACCCGCCCGCTGGCGAGACGGCTCCCCCCTGAGCAGAACGACTTCGCGAACTATTTCTTCGCCACCGTCGCCGTGTTCTACGCGGTGCTGGTCGGCCTGATCGCGGTGGCCGTCTGGGGGAACTACACCGGGATCGACGGGATCGTCTCCAACGAGGCGGTCTCCTCCTCCGATGTATACCGCGACATCGAGAGCTATCCGCAGCCGCTCCGGGAGGCGGTGCGGAAGGACCTGCGGGACTACGTCAAGTTTGTGATCGAGCGCGAGTGGCCGGCGCAGGGGAGCGGCGCCCAGCTGCCGCGGGGTGGCGATCTCCTGATCCATCGCATCGCCCTGCAGCTGACCACCTTCGAGCCGGCCACGCTCGGCCGCCAGGCCGTCCAGATCCAAACCCTCCACGACCTCGACGATCTCTTTTCCAATCGCCGTCTGCGGCTGGAGGCGATCGACAGCCATCTGCCGGGCCTGATGTGGCTGGTGGTGCTGGCCGGGGCGGCGGTCCTGATCTTCATGACCTACTTCTTTCGCGTCGAGGGCGGCAAGCTGCATGCCCTCCTCACCGCCGCCCTCAGCTTCGTGATCGGTCTGGTGGTCTTCCTGATCCTCGCTCTCGACCGGCCGCTCGTCGGCTACGTCAGCATCGATACCTCCAGCTTCGAGGGCGCGCTGACCACGATGGGCGACGGCTAGCGCAGGCCGGACGGCAGGCGCGGCGAGGAGATCAGGGCGGTGAACTCCCGCCAGCGCTCCTCCGGATGGTTCGCGGTGCCGCCGTGCTTCTCGATATATCTGCGCACCAGGTCCTGACCGAAGTTGTAGTTGATCACATAGCTCCGGTACTGATCGATGAAGCGCACGCGCTGGGCCGCGCGCTCGGGCGACATCAACCCGTAGCGCACGATCCAGGCTTCGGCGTCCTGGCGGGACATCTCGCCGTTCAGGTAGTGCCGCGCGGCCTCGTTGCCGGCGTAGCTCAATCCCTGGAGCAGCCGCTGCACCTCGGCGTAGCGCGCCGCTTTCTCGGGATCGATCCCGGCCAGCGGATAGAGGCGCTCGCGCTCGAACGCGGTCCGCTCGGCTCCGGGGAAGGCGACCTCGATGCCGAAGTTCGCCGTGCCTTCGGCGATCAGCGACTGCGGCGAGAAGAGCGGATAGACGGTGAACTCGACCCAGCCGCGGTCGCGCACCAGGTGCTTTTCGAGCAGGGTGTTGTAGACGTGGTGCCCGGGATATCCCTCGTGGCAGGCGAGATCGATCGCGCGGTCGATGAAGATCGGCAGGTCGGTGTTGACCTGGATGAGGCTGTGGAAGCCCCCCTTGTACCAGTTGTAGCCGCTCCACGACTTGCCGGTCACGTACTCGATGACGAAGCTCTCGTCCGCCGGCATCGCGAGGTGCTGCAGCGTGCGCCGCCGGCACTCGTCGACGGCGGCCTTGAACACCGGGTCGAGGCGGTCGCGAGGGATCACGAATTCCTGCCGGAAGGCTTCGACGCGCGTGGCGAGCGGACCCTCGCCCGGCACCTGCTTTTCGAGCCGGTCGAGGATCGCCTGGAAGTGCGCGGCGGTGTACGTCGGAGCCACCGCGTCGTAGAGCGCTTTCGATTCCTCGTCGAAGGTCATCTTCCGGCCCGAGAGGAGATCGATCCGCGTCACCATCGCCTGGAGCTGCCGCTGCAGATACTGGTGGCGGAGCTGGACGGCCTCCTCCGCGCCGGCCGCCGCCGGATGGGAGGCGAGATCGGCGATCAGCAGCTCAGCCTCGGTGCGGATCTCGGGAAGCGGCCGCTTGGCGGCTTCCGCCTCGGCGCGCCACTCCGGCGGCCCATAGTAGGCGTCCACATAGTCGGCGTCGTGCTGGCCCACGGCGAGCACCAGCCGGACGTACGATTCGGCGAACCGGTTCATCGGATCAACCTCGTGTGCGGGCTCGTGCGCGGGAGCGGCCTGATGGACGGCGCAGCCGGCCAGCAGGAGGATCGTCAGCAGGATCGGGAGGCGTCGCATGGCGTTTCCGCAGCTTAACACCGCCGCTCCCCGCGGAGGATCTCAGAACCGGTACGACAATCCCAGCGACACCACCGGGTACACGGTGTAGTCGGCCACCTTGTCCTCGATCTCGCTCTCCTCGCGGCGCAGGAGGATGTCGAGGGCGGCGCGGGCTGTGGGGTTGTTGAGCGGGCTGCCGGCGGGGATGTTGGGCGTCAGCGTCGCCCGGCCGCGCCCCTGGAACATCACGCCGGCGTCGGCGTAGAAGCCGACCTTTTTACCCGGCGATACTGCGTTGCCCCAGCCCAGGCCGAGGTAAGGGACGGTGGGGTTGAAATCGATCTTGCCGCTCAGCGTGCCCACCAGCGCGACTGGCACCGGCACGCCGCCGATGTCGTAGGCACCGGAGGCCGGCGGCAGGCTGGTGCCCTCGATCCGGGTGCCGTTGTAGACCAGGCCGCCGGTCAGGCGGAAGCCGTAGCCGCCGGGGTGCCAGTCGAGGAGGGCGGTGGCGGTGCGCAGCTTCGCCGTGGCGTCGTATTCGATCCCGCTCACCTCGCGGTGGCTGTCCGTGTAGTTGAAGCCGTTGGCGCCCAGCCGCGCGTTGAGCTGCGGCGAGATCCCCAGGGTCAGCTCGAGCCCCAGCCCCAGCGAGCCCGCCTTGCCGGCGACGGCCACCTGAGCCCTGCCGGGCGCGGCGGCCAGAAAGATCAGGGCGGCACCGGCCAGCATCCACTTCGATTTCGTCATCGGTCCTCCTCTCAGCGTCTCAGCGTCTCGACATCGTTGCAATCCTGAGGCCCATCCCCCCTCCTCGCCGCGGGTATAGACTCTTCCAGCCCGCCGAAACGGGGGGCATACCGTCGGAACGACAAGGGAGACAGTCATGCAGATCGGTATGATCGGCCTCGGCCGGATGGGGGGCAACATGGTGCGCCGCCTGATCCGCGGCGGGCACGAGTGCGTCGTCTACGACCTGAACCCCAACGCGATCGCGGAGCTGGTGGCCGACGGCGCCTCGGGCGCCGGCACGCTCGACGAGTTCGTCCAGCGGCTCCAGCCGCCGCGCACGGCCTGGATCATGGTGCCCGCCGGCGATCCCACCGAGGGGATGGTGCAGGAGCTCGGCAAGCGCATGGAGAAGGGGGATGCCATCGTCGACGGCGGCAACTCCTACTACAAGGACGACGTGCGGCGCGGCCAGGCGCTGGCGGGAAAGGGGATCTACTACGTCGACGCCGGCACCAGCGGCGGCGTCTGGGGGCTGGAGCGGGGGTACTGCCTGATGGTCGGCGGCGAGCGCGCGGCGGTGGAGCGGCTCGATCCGATCTGGAAGACGCTGGCTCCCGGCCGCGGCGACGTGCCGCCGGCGCCCGGCCGCGAAGGCAAGAAGAGCACCGCCGAGGACG
Organism: uncultured Acidobacteriota bacterium; assembly: GCA_963718645.1. Lineage (GTDB taxonomy): Bacteria > Acidobacteriota > Thermoanaerobaculia > Multivoradales > UBA5704 > DATARR01. The sequence goes on along the minus strand of OY970373.1, from coordinate 4,234,301 downwards.
GCTACCTGCACTGCGGCGGCGTGGGCGCCGGGCACTTCGTGAAAATGGTTCACAACGGCATCGAGTACGGCCTGATGCAGGCCTACGCCGAAGGCTTCGACATCTTCCGCAATGCCACCTCGCAGAGCTTGCCCGAGAACCATCGTTACGATCTCGATCTCGCCGACATCGCCGAGGTCTGGCGGCGCGGCAGCGTGGTCTCCTCCTGGCTCCTCGACCTGACGGCGAGCGCGCTCGCCGAGAACCCCGATCTCTCCGAGTACACCGGCGCGGTGGAAGACTCCGGAGAAGGGCGCTGGACGGTGATCGCGGCGGTCGAGGAGGCGGTACCCGTGCACGTGCTCGCCGCGTCGCTGTTCGATCGCTTCCGCTCGCGCCAGGAGCATACCTTCGGCGAGAAGATGCTCTCCGCCATGCGCTACAAGTTCGGCGGCCACGTGGAGCTCCGTCCCAAGGCCGCCGAAGCTCAAGACAAACCCAAGGACAAGCCATGAGCCCCGCCGTCGCGGCCGAGAAAAAAGAGAAGAAGGAGGAGCGGGCGGACGAGTGGGTGGGCAGGCCGGCGCCCCCCTGCGCGATGGTGATCTTCGGCGCGACGGGGGACCTGACCAAGCGCAAGCTGATTCCGGCGCTCTACAACCTGATCGTCCACGGCCTGCTGCCGGAGGCCTTCGCGGTCGTCGGCGTCGGCCGTTCCGAGCTGTCGGACGACGAGTTCCGCAAGCGGATGGAAAAGGATCTGAAGGAGTTCGCCACGGCCGAGATCGATCCGAAGAAGCTCAAGTGGCTCTCCAGCCGGATGCGCTACGTCGTCGTCGATCCCGAAAAGCCCAAGACGTTCGAGGACCTTGCCGACGCCCTGGCGGCGGTCGACGAGGAGCGGGGAACCGCCGGCAACTACCTCTTCTATCTCGCGGTGCCGCCGAGCATCTTCGAGGAGTACGTCGACCGTCTCGGCGAGACGGGACTGATGAAGGAGACGGAGGAGAGCTGGCGGCGGGTGATCATCGAGAAGCCGTTCGGCCACGATCTCGACTCGGCGCGGGCGCTCAACCGCAAGCTGCGCGAGATCCTGGCGGAGCGGCAGATCTTCCGCATCGATCACTACCTCGGCAAGGAGACGGTGCAGAACATCATGGCGTTCCGCTTCGCCAACGGCATCTTCGAGCCGATCTGGAACCGCCGCTACATCGATCACGTGCAGATCACCGTCGCCGAGACCGTCGGCGTCGAGGAGCGTGCCGGCTACTACGAGGAGGCCGGCGCGCTGCGCGACATGGTGCAGAACCACATGTTCCAGCTCCTGGCGCTGATCGCGATGGAGCCTCCGGTCTCGTTCGCGGCCGACACCGTGCGCGACGAGCGGGTCAAGGTGCTGTACGCGATCCGGCCGCTGTCGCCCGAGGACGTGCTGCGCTCGGCGGTGCGCGGGCAATATGGCGAAGGAAAGACCGGGGAGGGCGTGAGCGACGGCAAGACCGTGCCCGCGTACCGCGCCGAAAAAGGAGTCGCGCCAGCATCGAACGTCGAGACCTTCGCCGCGCTCGAGCTGTTCGTCGACAACTGGCGCTGGGCCGACGTGCCGTTCTATCTGCGCACGGGAAAGCGGCTGCCGACGCGGGCTTCCGAGATCGCGATCCAGTTCAAGCCGGCGCCGCTGATGCTCTTTCGCGAGACCTCGGTCGAGCGCCTGAATCCGAACCTGCTGGTGATCAAAATCCAACCGGAGGAAGGGATCACGCTCCGCTTCGAAGGCAAGGTGCCCGGCCCCGCGATGCGCCTTGGCACGGTGCGGATGGCCTTCGAATATGAGGACTACTTCGGCCGCCAGGCGCAGACCGGCTACGAGACGCTGCTCTACGACTGCATGCTCGGCGACTCGACGCTCTTCCATCGCAGCGACATGGTGGAGGCGGGGTGGTGCGTGGTGACACCGATCCTCGACGTGTGGAAGGCGCTGACGCCGCGCAATTTTCCCAACTACGCCGCCGGCTCCTGGGGACCGAGGGAGGCCGACGAGCTGATCGAGAAGGATGGGCGGACATGGCGGAAATGAATGAGACCTCGAACAATGAGGTGCGGGTGTTCGACGACGTCGCGAGCCTCGTCCGCGCGACGGCCGACGAGATCGTAGCGATCGCGCGGGACGCGGTGGATGCGCGCGGGCGCTTCGCGTGGGCGCTCGCCGGCGGCTCGACGCCGCGCGACGTCTACCGTCTTCTCGCCAGCGATCCGTACCGCGAGCGCATGCCGTGGAACGCGATCCATTGTTTCTGGGGCGACGAGCGCCACGTGCCGCCGGATCATCCGGACAGCAACTTCCGCATGGCCCGCGAGGCCATGCTCGACGCCGTGCCGCTGCCGGCGGGCAACGTCCATCGCGTGCCGGCGGAGGAGCCCGACCCGCAGCGCGCCGCGGCGGAGTACGAGTCGACGCTGCGCGAATTTTTTCCGGCTGCGGATTGGCCCGTGTTCGATCTCATCCAGCTCGGCCTCGGCAAGGAAGGCCATACGGCGTCGCTGTTTCCGGGCGGCACGGCGCTTCACGAGCGCGAGCGCTGGGTGGCCGCGCCGTGGGTCGAGGCGCAGAGCACCTTCCGCGTCACGTTCACGCCGCCGGTGTTGAATCACGCGCGGCGCGCGATGTTCCTGGTCGCCGGCGACGAGAAGGCGGCGGCGCTGCACGCGGTGCTCGAAGGCGCGCGCGATCCGGATCTCTATCCGGCGCAGATCGTGGAAGGGAATCGATTGTGGATGGTGGATCGAGCGGCGGCGCGCCTGCTGCGCGTTACCTGATCTCCTCTGGGAAATCAGCGCCGCGTGAATCGAATCGGTGAAAGCCGGCACGACGTTTACGCCACGGGGCGGAGGCGGTTACGCCGTGCTAGGCGACGCTGGAGCAGAAGACCGACAACACGTAAGCCCCCGAAAGAACCAGAACGTCGCCTCCTGAACCTCTCGCTTCGAGCCTGCCGGAATCGTCCCTCGCTCAGGAAGACTTTTTAGAGGCCGTCTTCTTGGCGGCGGTTTTCTTCGCGACGGTCTTCTTGGCGACCGTCTTCTTCGCGACCGTCTTCTTCGCGGCGGCCGGCTTCGCTGCGGTCACCTTCTTGGCGGCCGTGGCTTTCTTCGCCGGAGCCTTCTTGGCGGTAGCGGTCTTGGTGGCCTTCTTGGCGGCGCCCGAGGATTTCGCGGCGGTCTTCTTCGCCGCCGCCGGCTTCTTGGCCGCGGTCTTCGCGGCGGTCTTCTTGGCCGGGGCTGCGGCCTTCGTCGCGGTCTTCTTGGCGGCGGTCTTCTTCGCCGGCTTGCTTGCACTCGTAGCCATAATCTCGTCTCCTTTTCGGTGTCGCCCGCATGTGGGGGCTGTGGGTGATGGCTTTTAGGTTACGCCCACAAGATCTTGGGCGTCAAGAGATTTTACGCCGCAAGAGGTGGTACCTGCCTCCGAGGCGCGCGCGGAAACGTCCGCCACGCCGGGCCCGCGCGCTCGATCGCTCGGGCGAGCCAGCGCGGCGCTGTGCGCAAACGCCCGTGGAATGGGCGTTTGCGAGCAGCCGCCGGAATGGGGGAGCTAGTAGGCGTTGAGCCGCAGCGCGTAGCGCAGCGTCATCCAGAGGATTTTGAAATCGAGCCCCAGCGACCAGTTCTGGATGTAGTAGAGGTCGTACTGGATACGCTTTTTGATCGACGTGTTGCCGCGCCAGCCGTGGACCTGGGCCCAGCCGGTGATGCCGGACTTCACGCGATGGCGCAGCATGTAGCGCGGGATCTTGTGCTTGAACTCACGCACGAACGTCGGCCGCTCGGGGCGCGGGCCGATGATCGACATGTCGCCGGTGATGACGTTCCAGATCTGCGGCAGCTCGTCGAGCGACCAGGCGCGCAGGAACTGGCCGACGCGCGTGCGCCGCGGATCGTCCTTGATCGCCCACACCGGACCGCTGGTGGCTTCGGCGTTGACGCGCATCGAGCGGAACTTGAGGATCATGAACGAGCGGCCGTCGAGACCCATGCGCTCCTGACGGTAGAAGATCGGGCCGTGATCCTCGATCCAGATGGCGAGCGCGAGGAAGGGGACGACGGGGATCAGAACGATCAGCGCGGCGAGCGCGATGGCGAGGTCCATGCCGCGCTTCATCATCGTGCCCCAGCCCTGCAGCGGCATCTGCGAGAGATTGATCACCGGCGTGCCGTCGACGTCCTCGAGCGCGGCCTTGATGGTGGCGTACTGGAGGATGTCGGGCACCAGCTTGATCTCGACGCACTCGCGCGCCATCAGGTCGAGCAGCGCGAGGATCTTCTTGTGCGCCTCCAGCGGCAGCGTCAGGAAGACCTGATCGATCCGCCGCGCCGCCAGCACCTCTTCGGCCTGGCGCGTGGTGCCGAGCACGGGGACGCCGCAGATCATCGAGCCGGTCTTGCCCGGATCGTCGTCGAGAAAGCCGACGACCTCGAAACCCATCTCGCGGTGGGCGAGGATCTTGGTGGTGATCTCGCGCCCCAGCAGGCCGGCGCCGACGACGAGGATGCGCTGGAGGTTGTGGCCGGAGCTGCGCACCCGCCGCAGCACCGAGCGCGTCACCATCCGCGTGACCGCGACGAACACGAAGTCCATCGCCGCGAACAGGCCGAGGAAGGCGCGGCTGTAGGTGAAGTATTCGCGGCTGCCGGGCCACGCCGGCGGCCGGTACCAGGCGATCACCACCGACAGCAGCACGGTGGAGAGGAACACGGCGAGGAGGATGGTGAGCACCTCGTCGACGCGGCTGCGCCCCCGCCGGCTCTGGTAGAGGCCGTGGAAATAGAAGACCACCGGCCAGAGCAGGAGCACGAAGGGAACGAGCCGCAGGTAGGGCCCGAACTCCGGCACGTTCTTGGTGACCGGGATGACCGCAAACTCGAAGCGGAGCAGCCAGGCGGCGAGGAATGCCGCCAGCGTCGCCGCGAGGTCGGTGAAGAAGTAGAGTCCAGCCGTCTTCCGGTGGCGTTCTTGAATCAACGGAGAGAGCCCCTCACCTCGGAAACCGTCGAGAAAGAAGAGATCGGATGCGTTCGGTGAACCGCGCGCCTGAAAACGACTCCGCTCGATCGCGCAGGTCCAAGGCATTGAATCCGATCCGGCGGGCTTTGTCAATCGCGTCGCAGAGCGTGAGGGGGCCCTCCCAGTCGGGATAGAGCACTCCGTGGCGGCCGTCGTCGACCACGTCGAGGATGCCGCCGCGCGCCGCCGCCACCACCGGCGTGCCGCAGGCGAGCGCCTCGACGGAGGCGATGCCGAAGTCCTCGACCCCCGGCTGCAGGAAGAACCTGGCGCCGCGGTAGAGGTCGCGCAGGGTCTCCTGATCGACGTGGCCGAGGAAGCGCACGCGCTCGCCGGCCATCTCCTCCAGCCGCTCCCGCTCCGGTCCCGTGCCGACGATCCTGAGCTCCATCCCCAGCTTCTCGCAGGCCGCCATCGCCACCTCCACCTTCTTGTAGGGCGCCAGCGCCGAGACGATCAGGCAGTAGTCGTCCGCCCTGGCACCCGGCGGGATCTCGCGCTTCTCCGGCCCGGGGGTGAAGAATTCGACCTCCACCGGCGGATGGACGACCTCGGCCGGCCGGCCGTAGTAGGTCTGGATGCGCCGCGCCACGAAGCGTGAGTTCGCTACGAAGTGGTTTACGCGCGCCGCGGACGAAACGTCCCAGGCGCGCAGGGCGGAGAGGGTCACCGAGCGCAGCCGCGCCTTGACGCCGCGGCGGTTGGGGAAGTAGGCGTGCTCCTGGTCCCAGGCGTAGCGCATCGGCGTGTGGCAGTAGCAGAGGTGAAAGGCGTCGGGCGGCGCGATCACCCCCTTGGCCACGCAGTGGCTGGAGCTCACCACGAGGTCGAACCCCGAGAGGTCGAACTCCTCGATGGCGGCGGGGAAGAGGGGGAGGTAGCTCCGGTAGTGATTGCGGATCCCCGGCGCGCGCTGGAGGAAGCTGGTGCGGATCGAGTGCGACTCGATCGCCGGGCTGACGCTGCCAGGGAAGTGGAAGAGGGTGAACAGCGGCGCCTCGGGGAAGAGGCCGCCCAGTATCTCGATCACCTTCTCGCCGCCGCGCATGCCGGTCAGCCAGTCGTGGATCAGCGCCACCCGCGGCGGCAGGGAGGGGGCGGGGAAGGGGAGCGGCGGCGTCGGAGCGATCATTTGCGTCAGGCTCCTCCTCCCTCGATGACCTGGCGGTAGATGTCCAGCGTCTGCCGCGCCGTCTGGTCCCAGCGGAACTGGTCGGCGCGGGCGGCGCCGCGGTCGGCGAAGGCGGCGCGGCGCTCCGGAGAGCCCATCAGGTGGGCGATCGCCTTGGCCATGCCGTCGAGGTCGAGCGGATCGACCAGCAGCGCGTAGCCCTCCGCGATCTCCTTGAGCGCCGAGGTGTTCGAGGTGATCACCGCCACCCCGGACGCCATCGCCTCGATCACCGGCAGCCCGAACCCCTCGTAGAGCGTGGGGTACAGGAAGAGCGTGGCACCCTGGTAGATCGCCGGCAGCGCCTCGTGGGCGACGTGGCCGAGCAGGCGCACCTTGTCGCCGATCCCCAGGTATTCGGCGCGCTGGCGGATCTTGAACTCCGACCCCTCGCGGCTGCCGACGCAGATCAGCGGCGCGTCGAATTGCGCCATCCGCCGCGCCCGCGCGTAGGCCTGCACCACGGTGTCGAGGTTCTTGTGCGGCTTGGCCGGATTGCCCACGAACAGCAGGTAGGGCGGGGAGATGCCGAGGTCGCGCTGCCAGCGCGCCATCTCCTCGGGGGGGAGGCGGCCGCGGAAGACGTCCTCGACGCCGTTGTAGATCACCTGGATCTTGCGGCCGTCGACGTCGAAGTGCTGCATCAGGTCGGACTTGGTGTTCTGCGACACCGCGATGATGCGGTCGCCGCGGTGGAGGCTGCGGCGGATCATCCGCTGCGCGTAGAGGAAGGCGAAGCGGCTGGGCAGGAACTCCGGGTAGAGGAGGTGGATGATGTCGTGGATGGTCACCACCACCTTCGAGCCCACCCAGGCCGGCAGCACGTAGTGGGTGGAGTGGTAGAGGTCGAGCTTGCGCCGGTAGAGGTGCCAGGAGAGGGCGAGGAGCTCGCGCACGGAGTAGACGGCCGAGCTCTCCAGCGCCACCTGGAAGTTCTCCGGCAGGTCGCGCAGCCCTTCGAGGTCGCCCGGCTTGGCGAGCAGCACGTAGCGGTTCTCGGAGTCGATGGCGGCCAGCGAGCGCACCAGGTTCCGCACGTAGGTGCCGATCCCGAAGTCCTGGATCTTGCGCGCGTCGATTCCGATCGTATAGGGCAAACGGGGTCTCCGAGGGGCCAGGAAATCGTGATTCTAACGGAATCTTGCCTGCGCGCCATGACCTGCACGGACGAGCACGGACCCACACGGACCGCCACGGACGATAAACCACCGGAGGCCGGTCCCGCGGTCCCTGGGTCCGTGCTCGTCCATGTCCGTCCGTGTCCGTCCGTGTTCTTTCCTACGCCATCGCCTCGCGGAACACCGCTTCCATCTCCGTCGCCGCGCGGTCCCAGCGGAAGCGGCCGGCCTGGGCGACGCCGCGGGCGCCGATCTCGGCCGCCTTGTCGGGCTGCTCGAGGAGGGCGCGGATGCGCGCGGCGAGGCCGGGGGTGTCCCGCGGATCGACCGTCAGGCCGGCGTCGCCCACCACCTCGGGGAGGCTGGACGTGTTCGAGGCGACCACCGGCACGCCGCAGGCGAGCGCCTCGGCGGCGGGGAAGCCGAACCCCTCGTAGAGCGAGGGGTAGACGAAGACGCGGGCGGCCTGGAAGATCCGCACCAGCCGCGCGCGGTCGACGCGGCCGGTCGCCGTCACCTCGGGCGCCAGCGCCCTGATCCGCCGCGCCAGCCGCTCGCTCCCCCAGCCGTAGGGGCCGGCAAGCACCAGCGGCAGCATCCGCGGGTCCTCGCCCCGCAGCGCCGTCCAGGCGTCGAGCAGGGCGCCGACGTTCTTGCGCGGCTCCAGGGTACCGGCATAGAGCACGTACCCCTCCGGCGCCCCCAGCTCCCGCCGCGTCGCCGCGATCTCCGCGGGATCTCCCGGCTTGAACTCGGGATCGATGCCCGGGTAGACCACGCGGATCGCCTCCTTGCACTGAGGAAAATGGAAGGCGAGGTCGCGCGCCGTGGCCTCGGAGATCGTCACCAGCCGCCGCGCCGCCTCGAAGGAGGGGCGGAGGAAGGGGAGGAGGCTGAGGCGGACCTTCAGCGTGTGCGTCTCGGGGTAGAGCAGCACGGTCAGGTCATGGACCGTGGCCACCGCCGGCACCGGGCAGCGGAGGGGCAGCGTGATCAGCGGCGACCAGAAGAGGTCGACGTCGCCGCGCGCCAGCCGGCGGGGGAGGGCGAGCTGCTGCCAGATCACGCCCAGAGGCGCCTCCTGCCGCTCGATCGCGATCCCGGCGGCCTCCAGCTCCCCGGCCTCGCGAGGTGCCCGGTGAGCCATCCCGACATAGCGCGCCCCGCCGCGCTCGGCCAGCGCCAGCAGCAGCGACCGGGTGTAGACCCCGATCCCGGTCGCGGCGGGGACCAGGGCGCGGAGGTCGACGGCGATGGTGGGGGGCGTCATCGCGCCGATCCCGCCGGCGCTGCCGCGTCGATCACCCGCCAGATCTCCACTTCCGGGTCCTGGTAGGCGAGGGCGAAGTCGCTGGTCCGCTTCGACACCCAGCGGTGCTCGGGGTCCTCCCAGGGCGTGCGCACGGTCACCACCCACTCGACCCCGAGGTCGTCGAGGATCTCCTTCCACCGCGAGTACGAGCCCTCGACGTAGGGGTTCGCCATCCGCACCCCCCAGCGGTAGTACTGGGCGTCGACGGAGCGGTTCCGCGGCGCGATCTGGAGGTCGTTCTGGAAGCGGCTGCCGAAGAAGTGATAGGGCTGGTTGTAGCCCGCGTAGGCCACGCGGGCGCCGCGCGGACCGGTGAGCCGCTCCAGCGCCGCCACCGCCGGCAGGCCTTCGAGCTTCACCGCTTGGTAGCGGTCGATCCCCCAGGCCAGGGCCGGGGCCAGGGCGGCGACCAGGATCGCGGTGGCCCAGGCGATCCAGGGCCCCACGGGAGCCTGGGCTCGCGGGGCTCGCGCTTGCCCCCGGCGCCAGGCGATCTCCACCAGCCAGGCCACGACGGCCACCGCCACCGCCGCCGCGAGATGCGCCGCGCCGGTCTCGCCCACCCGCCGCACCTCCTGAAAGGCGATCCAGGCGAGGAGGAGCCCGCGGACCGGCATCGCCACGCGCGGTCCGCCCATCTCGAGCAGCCACGCGAAGGCCACGGCCGCCAGCGCGATCGCCGGCAGGAAGTAGCGGATGTCGCGATGGTCCTGCATCAGGTAGAGAAATTCGAGGAAGAAGGCGATCGCGAGCAGGAAGGTCATCGCCGTCAGCCAGCGCCGCCGCCAGAGCGCCAGGAGGGGGGCCAGCAGGGCGGCCGGCAGCAGGGTGAACGGGAAGTAGCCGCCGAACAGCTTCGAGCTCCGCGTCAGGAAGTGCCAGAGGTCGATCCGGAACTCGGGCTCGTGCGCGCGGTCGGCGGTCGACACCCCCCACCAGCCGGGGAGGATCTCGATGCCGGCGATCGAGACGGGCGCCGGGAAGATCGGGTTGCCGGTGGTGACGGCGTTCCGCAGGTAGGTATAGCCGCCGGTGATCGCCATCGTGACGGCGAGCAGGGCGGCCAGAGCGGCGAGCCGCCGCGCCGGCGGGCGCTCGGCCGGCTCCCTGCGGCGCCGTTCGATCCAGACCGCTACCGCCAGCATCGCCAGGATCACGGGCGCGAACAGCACGCCGATGTACTTGGTGGCGAGCAGCAGGCCGAGCGCGGCGCCGGCCGTCACGGTGGTCCCCAGGCGGGGACGGCGGGCCAGCGCGATCGCGGCGTCGACGCCGGCGAGGGTGAAGAAGGCGGTTGCCGGATCGTTGCCGGCGGCCACCGCGAGGATCGGGAAGACGTGGTAGATCCCCGCGTAGGTGATCGCCGCGAGGGCGGCGCTCCGCCGCGACAGGCCGAGCCGGCGGGCGATCGCGGCCACGGCCAGGAACGAGGCGAGGGAGAAGAAGAGCTGCGTCCAGCGCGCCGCCACGTCGCTGTCGCGGAAGGGCGCGATCAGCACCCAGGAGGCCACCTCGCCGAGCACCGGGTAGAAGGGGGTGCTCGGGTCGCCCATCGAGAAGCGGATCATCCGCAGGTCGCCGGAGCGGATCCAGGTGGCGACTTCCGACAGGTGGTAGGAGGTGTCGTCGAAGCCGTGCATCCCCGCCGGCGCCCAGCGCAGCCGGTCCATGTCGTAGAGGCCGGCGAGGGCCACCGCCAGCCCCGCCGCCACGATCAGGGCGAGGTCGAGGCGGGAGGAGCGCGCCGCTGAGGTCGCGGGGGCCGGTCCCTCCTCGGCAAGGCCGCGGACGGGCAGGAGCCGCGAGAGCAGGAAGGCCACCGCCGTCCAGGCCAGGAAGGGCGCCGGCCGCAGCCAGCCGATCTGCCCGAGCCAGGTGGCCGGCACCACGGCGATCCCCACGGCGAAGGAGAAGGCGGCCACGCCGTGCGAGGCCGGTCCGAAGTCCGGCACCAGCCGGCGGGCGAGCCGCGACCCGGCCATCCCCAGCGCCGCCAGCATCGCCGCGAAGGTCAGCACCTGGAAGGTGCGCAGTGCGTCCGGCACCGCCGCCCCGGCGAGCAGGATCGCCGCGATCAGGAAATAGAGGCCGAGGCGTGCGGCGTGGTCGTAGCGGCCCTTGAACATGGGAGGCGGAGTCTACCGCAGGCGAAAAGAGGCTTGAACAATGTTTCAGGGCTTCGAACAATGTTTTAGGGCTTCAAACTGTGTTTTCCCGCCTGCAACAATGTTCCAGCGCTTCCAACAATCTTTCAGGGCTTCAAACAATGTTTCAGCGTCTCAAACATTGTTCGAGCCGAAAAAACAATGTTTGGGGCTCGCAAACAATGTTTGAAGCCGCCAAACAATGGAAAAACGGAAAAAACAATGTTTGACGCCAATTTGGCACAAAATACCGATCTCAGACCCCGAACGCACGCGCCGTCTCCGCCGCGGCCCGCGTCCAGTCGAAGAGCCTGGCGCGCTCCAGACCCTTCCGCCGGAGTTCGGCGCGCAGATTCGCGTCCGCCAGCAGCGCTGCGATCGCCTCCGCCCAGAGATCCGGCCGGTCGGGCGTGGCGTAGAGGGCGGCGTCCCCGGCCACCTCGCGCAGAACGGGCAGGTCGCTCGCCACCAGCGGCGCCCCGGCGGCCAGCGCCTCGATTGCCGGCAGGCCGAACCCCTCGTAGAAGGACGGAAGCGCCACCAGCTCGGCCGCCGCGTACAAGGCGGCCAGCTCGCCCGCGGTCACATAGCCGGGATGGACGACCCAGCCTTCCCGCGCGGCCTCGTCGATCTCCGTGCGGATCTCCTCGGCGTTCCAGCCAAAGCCGCCGCAGAGCACCAGCGGCGGCGGCCCGATTCCCGCTGCCCTCATCCGCCGCCAGGCCGCGAGCAGGACCGCGACGTTCTTCCGCGGCTCGATCGTGCCGACGTGGAGCGCGAAGCGCGCCGGGGTGGCCGCCGGCAGGGTTGCCGGCGCGGCCTTGGACAGGACGCCGGTGCCGTGGTGGATCGCCCGCACGCGGCCGGGAGCGACGCCGATGCCGATCAGCTCCCGCCGCACCGCCTCGCTGGGAGTCAGCAGGAGGTCCGCCGCGAAGAGCGTGCGCTCCAGCCGCTCGCGCAGGGCCACGCCGGAGTCCGGCCGCACCGCCCAGGGCACCTTGATGACGCCGAGGTCGTGGATCGTCGCCACCCGCTCCCCCGCGGCGAAGCGGAAGAGCGGCGGGAAGAGATAGTTCGGTGCGAACAGCACCGCGTTGCCGTCCGCCGCCATCAGCAGGGGAGCGAGGCGGCGGAGGATCTGGTCCGCGCGCCAGGGGGGGACCACGAGGCCGTCCGGCGCCGCGTACGTCACCCGCTCGATCGCAACTCCCGTCGAGAACGCCGGGAAGTCGACCACCGGCTGGGGAGCGCCGGGATCGGTCTCGACCAGACTCTGGCCGTAGAGCCGCAACCGGAGATCGTCGCGGCCGGCGAGATGGACCAGGATCTGATGCAGGTACCACCCGACGCCGGTCAGCGGCTCGTAGAACGAGTTGACGTCCACCGCCACCGTCCGCCGCGGCTCGGCGCGGCGGCGGCGGATCTCCCCGGCGATCCCCCAAAGCCAGAGGAAGGTCCGGCGCAGGCGCCGGGGGGAGCCGAAGCGGAGGAGGGCGCGGAGGATCTTCAGGGGCGGTGCCCTCCGGCCGTCCTGCGCATCTCGCAGAATCGGGGATGTTCGTGGCCTGCGACCTCACCCTCGGTCCCTCTCCTAAAGGAGAGGGAGGGCCTGACGGGGGCCGCATCGCAGTCGTCCCCCTTCTCCTTTAGGAGAAGGGGATAGGGGATGAGGTCGCAGGCCACGGGTGAGGCTTCGGAGCGCAGGACGCCCCAGCAAGCCACACGCCCTGAACCCGGACGGCGGTCTTTCTCGGAAAGATGATCTGCCGTCGCCCCTTCGGGGCTCGGGGAATCGCCTGGCACCTCTTTCCTGGGGCTTGCGCCCCAGGCTACATGCCGTTGCCCCTGCCGGGGCAAAATTCCGGGACTGCGTTTTTCCCTCATGTCGCGGAGAGTGTATCTTTGCGCGGTACCTGCCCGGTCCGCACCGTCCTCCCATCATGCGCCTCCGCCCCATCCCCATCCTCTGCCTCGCCCTGCTGCTTCTGGCATCGGCGTGGACCCTCGCCGGCCTCCGCGCGCCGCTGCCGGCGGGCGACGAGGCGACGTCGGTGATGATGGTCCAGAGCCTCTGGCACGATCACGACCTCACCTACCGGGAGGCCGACCTCGACCGCGCCGAGCGGATCTGGGAGGGGGGGCCCGCCGGCCTCACCCTGTTCACGGACGACGGCGGCAAGACGATGCGCTACGGCCAGCCGCTCGCCTATCCGCTCGCGGCGCTGCCGTTCTACGCCCTGATCGGCCTGCGTGGAATCGCCCTCTTCAACATGGCGCTCTTCCTGGCCATGGCGGTCGGATCGCTCTGGCTGCCGACCGGCGATCTCGACGCCTCGCCGCTCCTGCTGGCCGGCTTCTTCTTCGCCTCGGCCGCGTTCGCCTATGCCTTCCGGATGGAGCCCGCCGTCTTCCTGATGGCCTGCGCCTTCTTTCCCCTCCTCGCCTGGCGGCGCCTGCGCGCGCTCGACCGCTGGGACCGGCGGCATCTCGCCCTCCTCGCCGGGTCGGGACTCCTGCTCGGCGCGCTGCTGACCGCCAACCCCCTCCTCGCGCTGCTCGGCCTGCCGATCCTGATCGATTTCGCCGTGGCCCGCCGCTGGCGAGGGCTCGCCGTCCTGATCGTGGGGGTGCTGATCGCGGTCAGCGTCCTCGCGCTCGTCCAGCGCCGCGGCACCGGCGAGTGGACCGCCTTCCAGGGCGCCCAGCGCCGCACGTTCGACGCCGAGTTTCCGCTCGAAAGTCAGCGCGACCTCTGGCAGGTGCATGGCCCGGAGGAAGCCCGTCCGGCGGTTTCCACCGGCCTGCGCCTCCTGCCGCGCAATCTTGGGTACGCCGTCGCCGGCCGCTCTACCGGACTGCTCCCCTACTTCCCCTTCGCGCTCTTCGCCCTCGGCCTCTACCTGTTCGGCCGGAAGGATCGCTCGCGCCACCTCGTCCTGGCCGCTCTGGGCGTCTATGTTCTGGCCGTGCTGATCCTCCATCCCCACGACTTCAACGGTACCCCGGGCTTCCTCGGCAGCCGCTACCTCGCGCTCGTCTATCCGGCCTTCCTCTTCCTGCCCGGCCGGCTCGACGCCCGCCGGAGCCTCGCGCTCCCCTTCGCCGCTGCCGGCCTCTGGACCGCCACGGCCCTGGTCTCCGCGCCGCTCGATTCGACTTCCTACGCGGCCTCACCCGCCTTCCAGCGCCTGCCGCTGGAGCTGACCCTGCTGGTGGGCGATCACCTTCCGGGCTTTTCTTCCCAGACCTGGAAAGACGCCGTCTGGATCGTCCCCACCGGCACCTTCTTCGCCGACGAGCACAACCCCCACGGCGTCTGGGTGCGCGGCGCCACGCGCTCCGAAGTCATCGTGATCTCGCCCGTGCCCCTCGCGCGCCTCGCCTTCGACGTCGACTCCCTCTCGGCGACCAACGTCCTGACGCTCGACAGCGGGAGGGACCGGCTGACCGTCCGCTTCGATTCGGACGGCAAGCGCAACGGCACGCCGGTCGACCTCGCCGTCCAACCCGCCGCCGGCGGCCTCGGCTTCTTCCCGAACGCCCCCGGCGAGAGCTTCTACCGCCTCATCCTGGACACCACCTCGGGGCTGGTCCCCTCCCGCGTCGACTACAGGAGCCATGATCCGCGGTACCTCGGGGTGTTCGTCGATTTCAGCGGCAAGGGGCCGTAGAATTCACAATCAGATGCCCGACCCCACTCCCGCGCCGTCCCCCGACGACCTCCGCGTCGACGAGGTCCTCCAGAAAGTCCGCTCCGGCGTGCGGCAGCGCCGCGCCGAGTCGGCCACGCTGGGGGCCGGTGGGGAGGGGACGCTCAACGGCCTGCTGGCCCTGAAGCAGCGCGAGTACGTGCAAGAACCGGTCGCCTTTTCGCACCGGCCGGGGCTCGGGAGGTTGATCGTCCTGGCGCGAAAGGCGGTCTACAAACTATTCCTGAAGTGGCTGTTGCGGCCGATCCTGGAGCAGCAGAACGGTTTCAATCAGGCGGCGGCGCGGCTGATCGAGGACCTCGTGGAATCGCAGGAGCGGACGGCCCGCGAGGTGCGTCAACTCGGCGCGCGGGTCGAGGCGCTGGAGCGCCGGCTGGAGAAGGATCCCCCGGGGTGAAGCCGCGCGTCGTCATCTGCGCCACCAAGATCCCGTTCGCCTACGGCGGGGCCGAGATGCTCGTCGATTCCCTCCGCGACGAGCTGAAGAGCCGCGGCTTCGAGGTGGACGTCGTCGCCCTCCCCTTCCACTGGCCGACGCGGACCGAGCTGCTGAAAGGGAGTCTCGCCTGGCGCCTGGTGAACCTCACCGAGGCGGCCGGCAAGCGGATCGATCTCGTCATCGCGACGCGCTTCCCCTCCTATCTGATCAAACATCCCAACAAGGTCGTCTGGCTGATCCATCAGCTCCGCCAGGCCTACGACCTGCTGGGCACGCCCTACAGCGATTTTTCGGAAGCGCAACCTCGCGACGCCAAGGCGCTGGAGATGATCCGCGCCATGGACTGCCGCACGCTCTCCGAGGCGCGGGCCGTCTACACCATCTCGGGTAACGTGGCAGACCGCCTGCGGCGCTTCAATGGAGTCGAGGGCGAGGTGCTCTATCCGCCACCGAAGCTCGACCGCCTCTACCATCCTGGGGATTTCGGCGACTACATCTTTTCGATCGGCCGTCTCGATCCCTTGAAGCGATTCGATCTGCTGATCCGCGCCATGAAGCACACCGAAACCCCCGTCCGCTGCCGCATCGCCGGCACCGGCCCCGAGCGCGAGAACCTGCAAAACCTGATCGATCGCAACGGCCTGACCGGCCGCGTCGAGCTCCTCGGCTGGGTGGACGACCGCGACGTCGTCGAGCACTACGCCAATTGCCTAGGCGTCTACTACGCCCCCTACGACGAGGACTATGGTTACGTGACCGTCGAAGCCTTCAAAGCCGCCAAACCGGTGATCAGCACCACGGACGCCGGCGGCGTGCTCGAATTCTTGGAGGACGGCGTGAACGGGTTCATCGGCTCGTCCGAGTCGCCGAAGGAGATCGGAGCACGGATCGATCTGCTCTATAAAGACCGTGAAAGGGCGAGGGCGATGGGACTTGCGGGGCAGGGGAGGGTGCGGGAGGTGACGTGGGATCGGGTGGTGGAAAAACTTACAGGTCAGACCTCTTGAGCCGTTCGATCTCCTCCCGTAGGCGGGCAAGTTCCTCCTCGGCCACTTCACGGGCCTTCTCAGCTCGCTCGGCCACTCGCTCGGCCACTTCACGGGCCTTCTCGGCTCGCTCGGCCACTCGCTCGGCCTTTTCACGGGCCTTCTCGGCTCGATCCGCCACTCGCTCGGCCCTTTCGCGTGCCTCTACTTCCTCTTGCGGAGTCCGCAGCCGCGCTCCGCTCGCGATCTCGAAGACTTCGATCCGATCCCCATCCGGAGCGACGCCGAAGAGGAGACCCACCGTATTGCAGGCAACGCGCCCGGCCTCATCTGGTTCGATGAGCTGATAACAGTGATCCAGGCCTAAACGGTACCCCTTGAGCCGGAAGCGTCCTTCCGTCCCTCTCCGGGGCACGTCCACAAGAAGATATTCCTGGACTTGGATCCGCTCGTAGAGCTTCACCTTGTCGACCTCGTCGGTGCGGCGAATGCGGGCGTCAGAAGGGGAGACGATCTCCAGGATGAAGGAGGGAACGACGCCCTCTTTGACGACGTTGAAGCTGCGGCGCTTGCGCTCCGGATTGCGGACGCCTCGGACGATCGAGATGTCCGGCGCGGGCCCGGGAAGGCCGCGTCCCAGCGGGTGCTTGACGTCCATCAGCACCTTGACGCCGGGCTGGCCATGGAAGTACCGCCCCAGCAACTCCCTGAACTCCGCCATCAGGCTGGCGTGAAACTCCCCTTGGACCATTTTGTCCTCGAGCTGCGGGTCGAGAAAAAGCTCCGGCGTTAGCGGGATCTCAAGCAACTCGTTGCTGCCGTCGGGGCGTTCGACCCAGCGCTGGAGGAGCGTGACGCCGTTCTCATCGTCCGGCCATTCGCTCTCGTCGCGCGGCGTCTTCCAAACAGGCTGCACCATGGCTGCGAGTATAGAGAGTCTCCCAGGGTAGGTCAAAGATAGCGCAGGACGGCGACGAAAGGAAGCAATGGCACGGACAGGCGTAACGCCGATCGCGTCTATCCACGCAGCCTTGGGATCTCACGCCGAATCTCTTCCTGGGTGAGCCCCAGCAGTGGCGCCTGTTCGATCAGCACGTCCAGATCCACCGGCACCATCCGGTTGCGCGCGGGATCGGCCAGGCCCGCGAGGTTGCGCGGCGCGATGGCGGCGCGGATGTCGCCCTCGGAATCGGGGCCGGCGAGGATTCGCGCGAGCATCTCCCGGATCACGGGATCGGTGCTGCCGAGAAAGCCATTCCAGGCCCAGCCGTCCGCAGGCGGGGGGAGGAGGCGCTGGCTGGCTTCTCCGAAGCTGGCGGCGGCGAAATAGATCATTGAGTAGGCGGTGAAGCGATCGAAATCGGTCATCCTCTCGTACGCTCCCGCGACGAGCGACTGGACGTGATCCGCCTCGCGGTTGAGCAGATCGCCGTAGCGGGCGATCCCCGCTTCCAGGTTCGTTCCGGTCTCCAGCAGCAGGGCCAGGCGCTCGACGGCGAGCAGGCTCCAAGCGATGCCGGTGGAGAACAGGGGCGAGAGGAAGCAGAAGGCGTGCGGCAGCAGCGCCCAGTTTTCTCCTGACGCCCGCTCCAAGCGGTGCTGGAGGCGAGCGATCTTCCCGATCGGCCGCGTCGGACGGGCGGGCGCGAACTGATCCCGCAGCGTCGGATAGCGACCGAGGAGACGGTCCCAGGCGGCGTCCGGCGTCAGAGAAGACAGCTCTTCCCGCGCGCGTTCCTGCTGGATCACGAAGCCGGCGCTGACGGTGCCGTGATCGAAGGGGAGGACGTACATCCACCCCTCTTCCAGGACGTGATGAATGGCGGCGTTCTCGTCGGGGTACGGACCGGCGGGGAGCGCCGCGCCGGTGACCTCCGAAAAATCGGCGAGACCTTCGAAGTGGCCGAAGACGAGGGATGTGTTCGGCGCGGTCTCCACCCGGGGAATTGAGAGGTGGCGGGCGAGGAAGCCGCCGGGGCCCGAGGCGTCGATCAGGAGGTCGGCCTCGAAGCGGACGGGCCGCTGCCGGTGCGTGCCATGGAGGTGCCAGCCGTTTCCTGAGCGCGTTTCCAGCCCGGTCAACTCGACCTCTTCCACCACCTCGACGCCCGCCGCGGCGGCCTGGAGGACGAGGTGGTGGTCGACGTCCGCGCGCAGCCAGTGGGTGTCGGCGATGGCGTCCGTCGGGCTGGCGGCCACCAGGACGCGCCGCTCGTTGGCGGCGCCGTTGGCGTAGGGGCGGCCGGGTGTGTGGCCGTAGAAGGTGAAGCCCCGCTTGAGGCCGCGGCGGAGATGAGGGAGCCGCTCCTGCCAGCGCCCCCAGGCGGCGAGGGCGTGGAGGTCGTCGAGGCCGTAGCGCGCGGCCAAGCGCTCCAGGCAGATCGCGGCCAGCGGCGTGGACGACTCGCCGAGGGCGAAGCGCGGGTGGCGGTTGCGGTCGAGGAGGAGCACCTGGTGCCCCTGCACCTGGAGGACGCGCGCGAGGATGGAGCCCGCGAAGCCGGAGCCGACGATGGCGATTTTCATGAGTTTCCGCAGATTGCACAGTTGGCTCGCGGCTCGGCCCGACCGGAGCGGTTCATCCGATCGAGCCGCGCCAGCCGCGCGTCCGCACAGTGGGGGCAGTCCGCGAAGCGGCGCGCATCCCAGAGATCGGCGGTGACGATGCCGTTGAGGTCCAGGCAGCGCTCCAGGGCCTCCTCGAGCTGATCGAGGCGGGGGTGCGTGAAATCGCCGGCTTCCCAGAGAGTCTCCAGGAAGCCGTTATCGCTGCGGACCGGAATCAGCGCGACCCTTTCAGCACCGCGCTCGAAGGCGTAGGCGGCTGATCGATACACCCACTCGATCGCCTCCTCGGGCGGCACGAACGGCGGCGAGACCAGCACGAAGGCGCGCAGGCCGATCCCCGCTTTCCGGAGAGTGTCGGCGGCGCGGTCGAAGTCGTCGAGGGTCATCCCCTTGTTCAGGCGCGGCAGGGCTTCCGGGTGGACCGTCTCCAATCCCATGGCGACTTCCAGGCGGCCGGCCAACCGTTCGGCGAAACGGAGACAGCGATCGCCGATCAGCCGCGGATGGCATTCGACGGTGACGCGGGCGAACGGAGCGGAGAGGTCGAGAATCTCTGGCTCGTCTTCCGGCGGCACGGCCCGCGGCTCGAAGAAATTGCTGGCGTTGTAGAGCTTCAGCGCCGCCGGTGCCCTCAAGGGACCGGCGGCGGCGAGAGCCTTGCGGATCTGTTCAGGCAAGGCCCCCGCGGGCGTCGGCCCCGCGAGCGTCTCGCGCCAGAGATCGCAGAAGACGCAGGTGAACGGGCATTCCGCCCCGGCAAGGAAGACGGTGAGGGCGGGAATCGTGCCCCCCTCCGCCGTACGCTCCTCTTCCCAGAGGTGCCCCAGCGGCTTCCAGGGATCGGGCTCGAAGCGAGGGATCCTCTGCGAGCGAACCCACTGGGAGACTCCTTTCACCTCTAGGCCTGGTAGAGGCTGAGCAGATGGCTCCGATACTGGAGCGGCCGGAGGTCGAACCGTTCCTGGAACGTCTCCGCCGGCACCGCGCCGTGCTGGAAGCGCCGCTTGGGGAAGACGGGGAGGTCGCGGCCGGTCACCTTCAGGAGGCCGCGCCGCAGCACTTCGCCCTTCAAGCTGTAGAGCGTCTCGTGGGAGCCTTGGGTCAGCTCGGCGAAGGGGATCGCCTCGGCCACGGCGATCACCCGCGGGCGGACGAACGGGCTGAAAGTGACGAAGCCGTGCCTTCGCGCCGGGGCGTAGCCGCGGACGCAGCCGCGGCTCAATCCGCCGCTGTAGGTGAGGGAGTGCTTGATCGCCTCCACGCCCCACCCTTCCTGGTAGAGCATGCGGTTGTTGACCACGCTGCGGATGGTCAGCTCGGGGTTCTCCTCGATCGGGTAGTCCTTGAGGTTCTCGTCGCCGCCGTCGCCGTCGGCGAGGTGGCGCCAGTCGGGGTAGCGCGCGCGGATCCCCTTCAGCAGGGCGAGGCTCATCGCCGCGCACTCGACGTCCAGCGGCTTGTAGTCCTCGATCGCCTCGACGGCCGCGAAGGGGTCGATGTCGTCGCCGCTCGCCTCGATCACCTCGTGGAGGATCTGGAGATCGGCGCGGCGGAGGAGCTCGCGAGCCTGGGCGAGGTCGGCGCCGCCGCCGTCCACGGCGAGGGTGAACGCCTTCAGCCGGGCCGGGCTCTGACCGGCGGCGAGCAGCTCATGGTGGAGCGCCAGCAGGAGGGCCCCGCTGTCCATGCCGCCGGAGAAGAGGACGCCCAGGGGCTCCTTCGCGGGGAGAGCGGCCAGCCAGCGGCGGACCTCCTCGCAGAGAGCTTGGACGTACGCCTCGCCGATGACGTCGAGGTCGGGGGGGAGCACCTCGCGCGGCGGATCGAAGAAGCGGCGGTAGACGGGGTTGGGATCGGGACAGCCGACGAGCTGGATCTCGGTGACGTGATGGGCCGGGATCATCCGCGTGTACGAGGGGTGGAACTGATCGCCGTGCCCCTCGCGCTCCAGGGCGTCGCGGATCTGGTCGATGCGGTCGGCCACCACCAGCATCGGGCCGTCCTTCTCCTTGGCGAGAAAGTAGCGGAGCGGCCGGTCGAGGCTGCGCGCCAGGCGCACCCGCTGGCCGTCGCGGGCGAGCAGGGCGAAGGAGCCCTCGATCCGCAGGACGTCCTCGGGGTTGTCCGAGAGGAGCAGGGCGCGAGCCTCGTCCACCGACAGGTTGAGGATCTGCTGGTCGGCGTCGGCGACGAGGTTGAGGACGCGGGCGATGGTCTTGTATTGCATCATGGGGAATCTCCCGGGTAGATGTCTTCAGGCGGATGAGTCTAGCGTGCCCTCGGGGCGCCGGACGCCGACGACCGTCTCGTCTTCCATCGAATAGCCGGCGTCCGCCCAGGCGTCGATCCCCCCTTCGAGCGGGCGGACCCGGGTGAAGCCTTTGTCCATCAGTGCGCGAGCCACACGGGCCGCGGAGGCTTCGTTCGGTCAGGCACAGTAGAGGATGATCTCGCGGTCGCGGGGGAGCTCGCCGAGATGCGCGTCGATCTCGTCGATCGTCATCTTCAGGGCTCCCGGCACGCGCCGGGGGTCGTGGAGCTGGGAGGAGCGATTGCGCACGTCGACCACCAGCGGCGCGTTCCCGGTGTCCATCAGCCGCTTCAGCTCGGAGACGGGGATGCGGGCGAGGCGGAGGATCTTCTGCACCCGCCGCCGCTGCCACCACTTCCAGAGGACGACCAGCGCCAGGGCGGCCGCGATCACCACGCCGGACCAGAAGCCGAGGGCTTCCAGGTGCTCGATCACCTGGTTGACGGCGTGGTGGAAGACGAAGCCGGCGAGCAGGCCGGAGCCGAGCCAGAGGAGACCGCCGAGGCCGTCCCAGAAAAGGAAGGAGGCCACCGACTTGCCCATGGCGCCGGCCAGCGGCGGCGCGATCATGCTGTAGCCGGGGATGAACTTGGCGTAGAGGAGCGACGGCATGCCGGCGCGCTCGAAGAGATCCTCGGTGCCCCGGACGCAGGAGTCGGGGGAGAGCGATAGGCGGCAGACCGTGCGCAGCACCCGGTGCCCTTGCCAGCGCCCCGCCGCGAACCAGATCGAATCGGCCAGCAGCGTGGCGATGAATGCCATGGCGAGGACCGGCGGGAACGCCATCTGCCCGCCCTGGATCAGAGCTCCGGCGACGATCAGGGTAGGGAGCGCGGGGATCGGCACGCCGAGCTGCTCCAGGAAGACGTTGCCGAAGACGACGGCGAGGCCGTAGCGGAGGAGGTAGATGACGAGGTGGCGCATGGCGGGGATTGTCGCATGGGGCGGCGCTTGACATCCCCGCCGCCGTCTGGGATAAGCTTCAACCTCAAACGGGAATTCGATGATGCGCTTGAACACTACGTGCCCGCCCGAGACCGCCGCCTCCCTGGGTTGGCGTGCGCACGGCCATCATTGCTCCGTGAACTGAGCCGGGCACGTCCCGGCCGCACGGACCCGGGACGAGAGACTGCCTGACGCTTCCACGTCGCCTCCTTCCGGGTCTCGGAAGGAGGTTTTCGTTTTGGAGACAGCGCCGCCGGCCGCACGGGTCCGCGCCACGATGGTCGCGACCCTCACGACCCTCCCCGCCGGGAGCGCCCTGCCGCGGGCGTCCGACCTGGAGGGGGTCGACTGGCTGGAGGTCCGCGGCGACCTCGTCGGCGACCTCGACGCGGCCCAACTTCGCGGCATCTTTCCCGGCAAGCTCCTCTACACGCTGCGCAGCCGCGCCGAGGGGGGCGCCTCCGAGGGCGCCCCCGAGCGGCGCCGGCAGCGGCTGATCGACGCGGCGGCGCGCTACGACTTCGTCGACCTCGAAGCGGCGCGGGATCTAACGCTGGATGTCCTCAAGGCGGTGCCCGCCGGGAAACGGGTGATCTCCTGGCACGGTCCGGCGCCGGGGCTCGACGGCCTCACCGCCATCTTCGAGCGGATGGCCGTCCATGGCGCCGCGCTCTACAAGCTGATCCCCACCGCCGTGCAGCCGGGGGACGAGGTGGCGGCGCTGCTGCTGCTCGCCTCGCTCGGCCGCCGCGACGTCGCCGCCTTCGCCGCCGGCCCCGGCGGCGCCTGGACGCGCCTGCTCGCCCCTCGTCTCGGCGCGCCGGTGGTCTATGCCGCGCTGGGCGACGTGCCGGGCGCACCCGGGCAGATCTCGCTCGCCCGCCTGATCGGCGATTACGGCCTGCCCGAGCTGCCGCCGATCGAATCGGTGTTCGGCCTCGTCGGCAATCCGGTCAACCACTCGCTCTCCCCCCGCATCCACAACGCCGCCTACCGTGCCCTGGGGATCCCGGCGGTCTATTTGCCGTTCCACACCGGCTCCTTCGGCGACTTCTGGCTGGAGGTGGTGGAGAACGCGGCGCTGGACGCCATCGGCCTCTCCATCCGCGGCCTCTCGGTGACCGCGCCGTTCAAGGAGTCGGCTCTGGCGGTGTGCGGCGCGGAGAGCCCGCTGGTCAGCCTGATCGGCGCCGCCAACACCCTGGTTTGCAACCAGGGGGTGTGGGAGGCCGAGGCGACCGATCCGGACGGCGTGGTGCTGCCGCTACGCGACCGCGGCCTGGCGATCGAGGGGATGGAGGCGGCGGTGGTCGGCGCCGGCGGCGCCGGCCGCTCGGGGGTGGCGGGGCTCCACCGGGCAGGCGCGCGGGTGACACTGTTCAACCGCGATCCGGAGCGCGGCAAGAGCTCGGCCGCGTACCTCGCCGCCAAGCAGCTCCACGTCACTTTCCGGCCGCTCACCGAGCTCGATCCGTCCGCCTTCGACCTGCTGGTCAACGCCACCTCGCTGGGCCGCGGCGCCGACGATCCACTGCCCTTCGCCGTCGACCACCTCCGCCCCGGCGCGGTGGTGATCGACCTCGTCTACTTCATGGACCGGCCGACGCGGCTGCTGACCGCGGCGGCGGCGCGCGGCGCCGTAGCGATCGACGGCCGCGAGGTGCTGGTGGATCAGGCGCGCGGCCAGTTCCAGTTGATGACCGGCCGCGAGCTGCCGCTGGACCTGGCGCGCCGGACGGCCGGGCTCGATCCCGAATTGAGGCCGGTACTGAGGCCGGCACCGTGAGGGTCTCGGCCGCTCTCCCCACCGGCGTCGCCGCCCTGCTGTTCGAGAGCGCGCGGCGGCGGCGCGCCGCCGAGGAGCGGCTGGTGGCGCGGCTGGAGGCGGCGGGCTACGGCGAGGTGATCCTGCCGATCCTCGACTACCTGGAACCCTACGAGGCGATGCTGACGCCCGCCACGCGCGGCGAGCTCTACCGCTTCGTCGACCGCGACGGCGAGCTGCTGGCCCTGCGCGCCGATTTCACGCCGATGCTGGCGCGGCTGCTGGCTCCCCGGCTGGCGTCCCTCGCGCTGCCGCTCCGCCTCTACTATCGCGGCGACGTCATCCGCTACCAGGAGGAGCGGGCGGGGCGGGCGCGCGAGTTCTACCAGGTGGGCGCCGAGCTGCTCGGCCTCCCCGGCGAGACGGCCGAGCGCGAGGTGCTGCGCCTCTTCCTGGAGCTGGCGACGGCGTCCGGGAGCGCCGGCCTGCAGGTGGTGCTCGGCTTCGCCGGCGCGCTCGACGGGCTGCTGCTGGCGGCGGGGGTCGACGACCCACTCCGGCTGGCCTCGGCGGTGGCGCGGCGCGAGCGCGGCGAGGTGCGGCGGGCCGGCTCGACGCTCCTCGACATCGTCGAGCGCGGCGTCCCCGGCCGGCCGGAGGAGCTGGGAGCGGCGGCGGCGGCGGAGCGCCTGCGCGCGCTTTACAGGCTGCGCGGCGAGCTGGCCGCCGACTTCCCCGGCGTGCTGCTGACGATCGACCTCGCCGAGTTCGCCTGCAACAGCCTCGATCCGCGGCTGGCCGGCGGGGACGGCGACCGCCCCTACTACGACGGGCTCGTCTTCCACGCCTACGCCGGCGCCGCCGCGCTGCCGGTGGGCGGCGGCGGGCGCTACGACCGCCTGTTCCGCGCCCTCGGCGCTGAGGTGCCGGCGGTGGGCTTTTCGCTCAGCCTGGAAAGATTGCTCGAAGCGTCCGCTTCCCCCTCTCCCGGTGAGGGAGGGTGGGAGGGGACGGGAGAGGGGGCCAGGGGGTGAGGGGATGATCCGCTTGGCGCTGCCGAAGGGGCGCAACCTCGATTCCGCGCTCGCGGCATTCCGGGCGGCGGGGATCGGCCTCGAGGGGCTCGACGGCGCGGGGCGCAGCCTGCGCACGAGCCTGCCCGAAGAGGGGATCGAGGTGCTGTCGCTCAAGGATTGGGACCTGCCGCTCTACGTCACCCACGGCATCGCCGACTGCGGCATCGTCGGCAGCGACGTGCTGGAGGAGGTGGACGGCGACCTGCTGGTGCCGGTGCGGCTGATCGAGGGGCGGTCTCGCCTCTCTTTCATCGGCCACGAAACCGAGCTCCCCGCCGCGGGGACTCAGGTACGTCTGGCGACGAAATATCCGAACACGGCGCGGCGCGTGGTGGCCGGGCGTGCCTGGGGAGCGGAGATCGTCAAGCTCTCGGGCTCGATCGAGCTCGCTCCGGTCCTCCGCCTGGCCGAGCTGGCGCTCGACATCGTGCAGACCGGGCGCACGCTGGCCGAAAACCACCTGGTGGAGATCGAGACCGTGGCCGAGGTCGCGGCCTGCCTGGTGGTCAACCGCGCGTCCTACCAGCGCCACCGCGCGCTGCTCAACGACTGGATCGGCCGCCTCGAGGCGGCGGGAGTGGTTTCATGAGCCCGATCGCGATTCTCCCCACCGACTCCCGCGCCGGCCGCCGCGCCATCGAGCGCCTCCTCGGACGCGGCGAAACTGTGCTCGACGCCAGGACCTTGGTCCGCGCGGGAAAGATCGTCCGCGACGTCCGCAAGCAGGGGGATCGCGCGCTGCTCGACTACGCCCGGAAGCTCGACGGCGCCGAGGCGGAAGCGGTCGCCGGCCTCGCCCTCTCGCCCGCGGCGGACGACGCGGCGGACGGCGCCGGCCTCCCCGCCGGATTCGTCGAGGCGCTGGAGCGCGCCATCGCCGCCGTCGAGCGCTTCCACGCGCCGCAGGCGCGGACCGGCTACCGGTTAGAAGAGGAGGGGGTCGAGCTGGAGGAGCGGGTGACGCCGCTAGCTCGCGTCGGCCTCTACGTGCCAGGGGGCCGCGCCAGCTATCCGTCGACCGTGGTGATGACCGTGATTCCCGCGCGCGTCGCCGGGGTGGGTGAGATCGCCGTGGCCACCCCGCCCGCCGCCTACCGCGCCAATCCGGCCCTGCGCTACACCCTCGCCCGCCTCGGCGTCACCGAGATCTGGGGGATGGGGGGCGCCCACGCGGTGGCGGCCTTCGCCTACGGCACCGAGACCATCCGGCGGGTGGACAAGATCGCCGGGCCCGGCAACGCCTGGGTGACCGCGGCGAAGAAGCTGGTGGTGGGGGACGTCGGGATCGACGGCCTCGCCGGTCCCAGCGAGGTGGTGATCGTGGCCGATCCGGACGCCGACGCCGCCGAGGTCGCCGCCGATCTGCTGGCCCAGGCCGAGCACGACCCGCAGGCCGCCGCGGTGCTGATCACGACCGACGCCAAGCTCGCGAAACGCGTCTCGGCCGAGATCGACCGCCAACTCGCCGATCTCGCCACGGCGGACACGGCGCGCGCCTCCCTCGAAAGCTTCGGCGCCGCGCTGGTGGTGACCGGCCTGGAGGAGGCGCTCGACCTCGTGGAACGGATCGCGCCCGAGCACCTGCAGCTCGTAGGGCGCGAGGCGGAGGTGCTCGCCCTGCACGTCCGCAACGCCGGCGCCATCTTCCTCGGCGCCTCGACACCCGAGGTCTTCGGCGACTACGTGGCGGGTCCCAGCCACGTCCTCCCCACCTGCGGCAACGCCCGTTTCGCCTCCGCCCTCGGCGTCGAGGATTTCCTGCGGCGGAGCCACACCGTACGGTTTTCGCCCGTGGCGGCCGGCCATCGCGCGGCGGCGGCGGCGGCCCTGGCGGACGTTGAGGGATTGCCCGCGCACGCGGCGGCGGCGCGGAGGAGGTTGGGGTGAGATCGTCGTTCCTTCTTGAGGGCTCCGAAGGAGCCGAGGCATGTAGCCTGGGGCGTGAGCCCCAGGAAAGGGCCCTGACCCAACCCGGGAGCCCCGAAGGGGCGACGGCAGCTAATCGCTCCGCTGTAGGCTGCCGTCGCCCCTTCGGGGCTTTTGGAACTTTTGAAATCGCTCAACCTGGGGCTCACGCCCCAGGCTACATGCCTGGACTCCTTCGGAGCCCCCACATCCATCGGGGGTTGGCCGCTTGAGCTACGCCTCCGATCCCTCCCTCTTCGTGCGTCCCGAATTACGCGCTCTAGGCGCCTACCACCTCGACCTGACGCCGAGCCGCCACAAGCTCGATCAGAACGAGGTCCCCTGGGATCTCCCGCGTCGCTTCAAGATCGAGATGGCCGAGCGGTTGCTGGCGGCCGACTGGGCGAGATATCCCGATTTCCATGCCGACGAGCTGCGGCGCGACCTTGGCCGGCTGCACGGCCACCCCTTCGCGGGGGTGCTGGTGGGCAACGGCTCGAACGAGCTCCTATCGGTAACGCTGACGGCCCTGGTAGCCCCCGGCAGCGAGGTGCTTGGCGCTGAGCCGAGCTTCGGGCTCTATCGCAGCTTTGTCCTCAAGGCCGGGGGCGTGCCCCATTTCCTGCCGCCGCGGGCGGACCTCCGGATTCCCGTCGATGAGCTGGAGGCCGAGGTCGAGCGCCATCCCCGCCGGCCGCTCCTCCTCTGCACGCCCAACAATCCGACCGGCGATGCCCTGCCTGTGGAGCGCGTCGAACGGCTGCTGGACCGCTTGGAGGCGCCGCTGCTGCTCGACAACGCCTACGGCGAGTTCTGCCGCTTCGATTACCGGCCGCTGCTGGCGCGTCACCCCCACCTGATCCTCTTCCGAACCTTCTCCAAAGCCTGGTCGCTGGCCGGCCTGCGCCTCGGCTACCTGCTGGCAGACCCGCGCCTAGTGACCGAGCTGATCAAGGTCAAGCTTCCCTACAACGTCGGCCACCCCGGCGTGATCGCCGGCCGCGTGGCCCTGGAGGCCGAGGCGTCGGCGCGCCGGCGCGTGGCGCTGCTGGTGGCACGCCGGCCGCAGTGGAGCGCGATGCTGGCCGAGGCGGGTTTCGAGGTCTTCCTCTCGGAGGCCAATTTCTTGCTCGTCCGTGCCACGCCGCCGGAGCGCGCGAAGGAAATCCAGCGGGAGCTGGAGGCGCGAAGCATCCGGGTGCGCGACGTCGGCGGATATCCGGGATTGGCGGGGTGCCTGCGTGTGTCGGTGGGGACCGGCGCGTCCTTGCGTGCCGTCAGGTCGGCCCTGCGGGGCGAACCCTCACCCCCCCCCGGCCCCCTCTCCCATCCCCTCCCACCCTCCCTCACTGGGAGAGGGGGAGAAGAAAGGAAGGGACAGACAAGAACAGGAATCGTCGAGCGCTTCACCGGCGAGACGCGCATCCGGCTCGCCCTCCGCCTCGACGGCGGCGAGCGGCGCATCGCGGTTCCCGACGGCTTCTTCGCCCACATGCTGACGGCGCTGACGACCCACGCCGGCTTCGGGATCGACCTCGCCGCCACGGGCGACACCCACGTCGACCTCCATCACACGGTCGAGGATGTCGGGATCGCCCTCGGCGAGGCGCTGGCGGATGCGCTGGGGGAGCGGCGGGGAATCGTGCGCTTCGCCCACGCCTACGCGCCGCTCGACGAGGCGCTGGCGCGGGCGGTGGTCGACCTCTCGGGGCGCGGCGGCTTCCATTACGCGGCGCCCGCCGCCATCGCCGGCGGCTGGGTGACCGCGGATTTCCCCCTCACCCTGGTCGCCGACTTCTTTCAGGCCTTCGCCGACCGCGGCCGGCTGACGCTCCATCTCGACATTCTCGCCGCCCGCAACGGCCACCACGCCGCCGAGGCCGCCTTCAAGGCCGCGGCCCTGGCGCTCCGCCAGGCGGTGGCCCTGCGCGTCGGAGCCGCCGAGGTGCCGAGCACGAAAGGGACGCTTTCGGCATGAGCGCGGCGACCGTCATCGACGCCGGCGTGGGCAATCTCGGCAATCTGGTGCGCGCCGTCGAGCACGTCGGAGGATCGGCGGAGATCTCCGCCGACCCCGAGCGGATCGCGCGGTCCCGCTGCCTGCTCCTCCCCGGCGTCGGCGCCTTCGCGCCTCCCCGCGAGGCGGTGCGTGGGAGCGTCGAGGGGGCGCTGCGCGAGGCGCTGGCGGGGGGCGCCTGGCTGCTCGGCATCTGCGTCGGCTTCCAGATCCTCTTCGACGAGGGGGAGGAGTTCGGCGTCACCGACGGCCTCGGCCTCCTCCCCGGCCGGATCACCCGCCTGCCGGCCACCGTGCCGGTGCCGCACATCGGCTGGAACCGGCTGCACGGTGCGACCGATCATCCGCTGCTGGAGGGCCTCGCCGACCGCTACGTCTACTTCGTCCACAGCTACGCCCCCGACGGGGTGCCGGAGGAGCGTGTCCTCGCCCGCTGCATCCATGGCCGCGACTTCCCCGCGGTCGCCGCGAGCGGAAGGGTGATGGGCACCCAGTTCCACCCCGAGAGGAGCGGCGCGGCGGGCTTAAGGCTGCTGACGAATTTTCTGCAAATGGCTGAGGAGGGTGCGTGGAGCTGATCCCGGCGATCGACCTCCGTCACGGCCGCGCCGTCCGCCTCCGCCAGGGGGACGACGCGCGCGCCACGGTCTACGACGACGATCCGGTGGCCGTGCTGGAGGCGTACGCCCGCGCCGGAGTCGTCCGCGTCCACGTCGTGGATCTGGATGCCGCCCTGGGCGAAGCGCCGCAGCGGGAGCTCATCGAGCGGATGGCGGCGGTGGGCGCCAGCATCCAGCTCGGCGGCGGCCTGCGCGACCGCGAGGCGATCGACTGGGCGCTCGGCGCCGGCTGCGACCGGGTGGTGATCGGCTCCCTGGTGGCGCGCGACGTCGAGACCTTCCGCGCGCTGGCCGAGGAGCGCCCTGGCCGGTTGGTCCCCGCCCTCGACGTCGCGCACGGCGAGGTGCGGATCGCCGGCTGGAAGGAGGGGGCGGGGCACCAGTTGGGCGAGCTCTGCGGCCGGCTGATGGGCGCCCCCTGCCCGGCGGTGCTGGTGACCGACGTCGAGCGCGACGGCATGATGACCGGCCCCAACCTCGACCTCGCCCTGCGGGTGGCGCGCACCTCGGGGGTGCCGGCGCTCCTCTCCGGTGGCGTCCACTCCCTGGCCGATCTCGAAGCGGCACGGCAGATTTCGGAGATCGCCGGCGCCATCGTCGGCCGCGCCCTCTACGAGGGGGCCTTCACCGTCGCGGAGGCTCTGGCCGTATGCGGGTAGACCCTCACCCCCCGGCCCCCTCTCCCAGCCCTCCCTCCACCCTTCCTGGGAGAGGGGGAGAGAGCGGCCTCGCCCGGAGAGTGATTCCCTGCCTGGATGTCGCCGCCGGCCGGGTGGTCAAGGGGGTGCGGTTCGAGAACCTGCGCGACCAGGGCGATCCCGCCGAGTCCGCCCTTCGCTACGCGCTTCAAGGGGCGGACGAGATCGTCTTCCTCGACATCGGCGCCGCGCCCGAGGAGCGCGACACCGACGTGGACTGGGTCCGCCGCACGGCGAGCCAGGTCTTCATCCCGCTGACCGTGGGCGGCGGCGTGCGCAGCGAGGCGGACGCCACGCGGCTCCTCCGCTCGGGCGCCGACAAGGTCGGGATCAACTCCGCCGCCGTCGAGCGGCCTGAGCTGCTCGGTGAGCTCGCACGCCGCTTCGGCAGCCAGTGCGTGGTGCTGTCGGTGGACGCCCGCCGGGCAGACGGCGGCTGGGAGGTGGTGACGCGCGGCGGCCGTCTGGGCACCGGCCTCGACGCCCTGGCCTGGATCCGCGAGGGGGTCGAGCGCGGCGCCGGCGAGATCCTGCTGACCAGCATCGACCGCGACGGCACGCAGGGGGGGTACGACCTGGAACTGATCGAGCGGGCCGCCGCCGCCGTGCCGGTACCGGTGATCGCCTCCGGCGGCGCCGGCGAGCCCGCGCACCTCGTGAAGGCCCTCGCCGCCGGTGCCGCCGCCGTCCTCGCCGCGTCCATCTTCCACCAGGGCACGTATACGGTGGGGGATGTCAAACGGGCGATCGCGGCGGCGGGGTTCCCGGTGCGGGTGGAGGGGAAATGAAGGCTTTTGACCCGCCCATGATCGACCTCTCCACCCTCCGTTTCGACGACCGCGGCCTGCTCCCCGTCGTCGTCCAGGACGTCGGCAGCGGCGCCGTGCTGATGCTCGCCTACGCCGACCGCGAGGCGGTCGAGAAGACCCTGTCCACCGGCTTCGCGCACTTCTGGAGCCGCTCGCGGTCCGCGCTCTGGAAGAAGGGGGAGACCTCCGGCAACACCCTCCAGGTGGTCGAGGTGACCGCCGACTGCGACGGCGACGCGCTGCTGGTGCGAGCCCTCCCGGCGGGCCCCACCTGCCACCGCGGCACGCGGAGCTGCTTCGAGCCCAACCCCGCCCGGCTGGAGTTGGGGTGGCTGGCGGCGGTGCTCGAGTCGCGGCGCGCCGCCGATCCCGCGACCAGCTACACGGCGCGCCTGCTCTCTCAAGGCATCGAGCGGATCGCCCAGAAGGTGGGGGAGGAGGGGGTGGAGACGGCGATCGCCGCGGTTTCCTCCGTGCTTCGCGGTGCCGATGAGGGAGGAGAACGGCGGCGAGCGTTGACGGGAGAGGCCGCGGATCTGCTCTATCACCTCCTCGTTCTGCTCCAGGCAAGCGGGGTCGATCCGGGGGAAATCACCGAAGTGCTTCTGGAGCGACACGGTTTTGCTCCCTCGGGACACTCTTGATGCGAAGCTCACTTGTTGTTTCTTGTTGGCTGTGGAGGTCATCCGATGTCTGAGGGGGGTTCGCGCCGGCCGCGCCGCGCCGTGCCGCATATCCGTGAATTTCTGGCCGACAGCCTGACGCCGCTCGCGGTCTACCGCCGGCTCAGCGCTATCTCGCCCTACCGCTTCCTGCTGGAGAGCGTGGCCGGGGGCGACCGCGTCTCCCGCTTCAGCTTCCTGGGCGCGGCGCCGCGCGAGATTTATCGCCTCTATCCCGATCACCTGGAGGTCGAGATCCGCGGCGAGCGCCGGCGGCTGCCGGGCGAGCCGCTGGCGGCGCTCCACGAGGTCTTCCGGACGATCTCCAGCGAGCCCGGGCCGATCCCGTTCACCGGCGGCTTCGTCGGCTACTTTGGCTACGACCTGATCCGCCTCGTAGAGCGCCTGCCGAACCGCCCCGCCGACCCCTTCGACCTCCCCGTCGCCCTCTTCGCCCGCTTCGACACCCTGGTGGTGTTCGACAACGCCTACCAGCGGGTGCTGGCGATCGCCAACGAGGTCGAGGGCGAGGTGACCGTCGACGACGCCGAGAAGGAGCTGGCGCGCCTCTCCCGGCTGCTCACCGAGGAGGCCGGCGGCGGCGGCGTCGCCATGCCGGGGGAGTCCCCGGGGCCTGCCGCCACCGACCTGCCGAGCCTCGACGGCGCCAGCTTCCGCGGCGCCGTGCTCAAGGCCAAGGAGCACATCGCCGCCGGCGACATCTTCCAGGTCGTGCTGGCGCGCCGCTGGCGGGTGCCGCGGCGGATCGAGCCGCTCGCCCTCTACCGGGCGCTGCGGATGGTCAACCCGAGCCCCTACATGGTGCTGCTCGAATCCCCCGACGTCGCCCTGGTCGGCGCCTCTCCCGAGATGCTGGTGCGCAAGCAGGGGCGCCATCTGGAGACCCGGCCGATCGCCGGCACCCGGCCGCGCGGCATGGACGCCGAGGGGGACAAGCGGCTGGCCGAGGACCTGCTCGCCGATCCCAAGGAGCGGGCCGAGCACGTGATGCTGGTCGACCTCGGCCGCAACGACCTCGGCCGGGTGGCGGAGGCGGGCAGCGTGCGGGTGCCGACCTTCATGCAGGTCGAGCACTACAGCCACGTCATGCACCTGGTCTCCAGCGTCGAGGCCGAGGCGGCGGCGGATAAGACCGCGCTCGACGCCCTGCTCGCCTGCTTCCCGGCCGGCACCGTGTCGGGCGCGCCGAAGATCCGGGCGATGGAGATCATCGACTCCCTGGAGCCGGCGGCGCGGGGGCCCTACGCCGGCGCGGTCGGCTACCTCTCGTTCTCGGGGGACCTCGACACCTGCATCACCATCCGCACCCTCGTCGTCCGCGACGGCGAGACCTCGGTCACCGCCGGCGCCGGCATCGTCGCCGACTCCGATCCCGCGGCCGAGGAGCGGGAGACCCGCAACAAGGCGGCGGCCCTGCTGGCCGCCGTGGCGCTCGCCGAAGAGCTGGAGAGACGGTCATGATCCTGATGATCGACAACTACGACTCGTTCACCTACAACCTGGTGCAGGTGCTCGCCGGCGCCGGCGCCGAGGTGGAGGTGGTGAGGAACGACGCCGCCTCGGTCGACGCGCTGCTGGCCCGTGGACCCGAGGGGATCGTGCTCTCGCCCGGCCCCGGCCGCCCCGAGGACGCCGGCGTCTGCCTGGAGCTGCTGCGGCGGCGGGCCGGCGTGCCGCTGCTCGGTGTCTGCCTCGGCCACCAGGCGCTGGGCCTCGCCTTCGGCGCCACCGTCGACCGCGCGCCGAAGCTGATGCACGGCAAGACCTCCCCCGTCCGCCACCGCGACGTGGGCGTCTTCGCCGGCCTCCCCAACCCGTTCGAGGCCACCCGCTACCACAGCCTGGAGGTGAAGGAGGGCACCCTGCCGGCCGAGCTCGAGCCGCTCGCCTGGGCGGACGACGGCACGCTGATGGGGATGCGCCACCGCGACCTCCCTTACTGGGGCGTGCAGTTCCACCCCGAGTCGGTGCTCACCGCCTCCGGCCCCCACCTGCTGGGGAATTTCCTCGACCTGTGTAAACGCGCGCACGTCGTAGAGGGCGCCCATGCCGCTTGAGGTGCGCGCTGCGCTGGTCCGGATCACCGCGGGCGACAGCCTCACCCGCGAGGAGACCGAGGACCTCTTCGGCCAGCTCATGGACGGCCAGTTGAGCGAGACGATGAAGGCGGCGCTGCTGATCGCCCTGCGGATGAAGGGGGAGGCGGTGGCCGAGATCTCCGGCGCCGCCGCCGCCATGCGCCAGCGGGCCATCCCAATCCCCCACGTGCGCCAGGGGCTGGTGGACACCTGCGGCACCGGCGGCGACGGCCGCGGCACCTTCAACATCTCGACCGCCGCAGCGCTGCTGGCGGCGGCGGCCGGGGTGGTGGTCGCCAAGCACGGCAACCGCTCGGTCTCCAGCAAGTCCGGCAGCGCCGACGTGCTCGCCGCCCTGGGGGTCAGGATCGACGCCGATCCCGCCACCGCCGGCCGCACCCTCGACGCGGTGGGGATCGCCTTCCTGTTCGCGCCGCTCCTCCACCCTGCCATGCGCGAGGTGATGCCGGTGCGCCGCGAGCTGGGGATGCGCACTATCTTCAACGTCCTGGGGCCGCTGACCAACCCCGCCGGCGCCCGCCGCCAGGTGATGGGCGTCTACGCGGAATCGCTGGTCGAGCCGATCGGCCAGGTGCTGCGCGATCTCGGCGCCGAGCACGCCCTGGTGGTCCACGGCGACGGCATGGACGAGATCACCACCACCGGCCGCACCCGCATCGCCGAGGTGCGCCATGGCGAGGTGCGCCTCTACGACGTCGAGCCGGAGCGCTTCGGCCTCCGCCGCGTCGGCCAGGAGGAGCTGGCCGGGGGCACCCCCGAGGAGAACGCCGCCGCCGTCCGCCGGGTCTTTGGTGGCGAAGACGGCGCCCTGGCGGAGGTGACCGCGCTCAACGCCGGCGCCGCTCTCTATGTGGGCGGTCTCGCCGAAACCCTCGAACAGGGGGTCGAGATCGCCCGCGCCACCCTCGCCTCGGGCGCCGCCGAGCGCAAGCTGGAAGAATTGCGGAGCTTTTCGGGATGAGACACCTTCCAGCCAAAGCCTCAGAGACTGGGCTCGTCTCCACCCCCGCCCTGAAAGGGCGAAATTTGAATAGCCTGGGGTTTCAACCCCAGGCAGGCCGGCCCCGACGCATCCAAACCCCGAAGGGGTGGCCGATTTCGATGCAGTCGGCCACCCCTTCGGGGTTTGGATCTGACGCCGCCCCCCACCTGGGGTTGAAACCCCAGGCTATTCAAATTTCGCCCCTTTGGGGCGAGACCGGGGAGGAGGCCAGGCCATGAGCCCCCCGGACATCCTGCTGCGGATCACCGAGCGCCGCCGGCAGCGCGTGGCGGAGGTCGGCGGCGCCGACTCCTCGGCTTGGCCGGAGGGGGCGCCGCGCACGCCGGCCGACAGCGCCTTCCTGGGCCGGCTGCGGGCGATGCGGCGCGATCCGGCGATCATCGCCGAGGTCAAGATGGGCTCGCCGCGGCTCGGCTCTTTGCACGGCCGGGTCGATCCCATCGCCCAGGCCCTCCTCTACGCCGCGAACGGCGCGGCGGCGCTGTCGGTGGTCGTCGAGCCCGACTTCTTCCATGGCGGCTACGACCTGCTCGCCGCCTGCCGCGCCGCCTCGGGGCTGCCGGCGATCGCCAAGGATTTCATCGTCGATCCCGTCCAGCTCATCTGGGCGCGCGACGCCGGCGCCGACGCCATCCTGCTCATCGCCGCCCTCTACGAGCCGGAGGAGATGGCGCGCTACGCCGGCCTCGCCCGCGGCCTGGGGCTGGTGCCGCTGGTCGAGACCCACGACGCCGAAGACATCGCCAAGCTCGGCGGCGAGCCCTGGGAGATGGTCGGCATCAACAACCGCGACCTGCGCACCTTCGACGTCGACCTGGAGAGATCGATCACGCTGCTCGCCGGGCTGCCGCGGGAGGCGATCAAGGTGGCCGAGAGCGGCATCCGCGACGGCCTCGACGTCGCCCTGCTCGCCGAGAGCGGCTTCGACGCCTTCCTGATCGGCGAGACCCTGCTGCTCGCCGACGACCCCGCCGCCAGGCTGCGCGAGCTGCTGATCGGAGCGGAGGTCTGATGGCCGTGAAGGTCAAGATTTGCGGCGTCACCGATCCGGCCAACGCCCTGGCGGCGGTGGAAATGGGCGCCGACTACCTGGGGTTAAACTTCTACAAGGAGAGCCCGCGATTCGTGACGACGGAACGGGCCCGCGAGATCGCCGGGGCCGTCGGCGGCCGGGTGCCGCTGGTGGGCGTTTTCGTGAACGCGCCGGCCGCCGAGATCGCGGAGATCGTGGAGCGCGCCGGGCTCGACCTCGTGCAGCTCAGCGGCGACGAGAGGCCGGACGCCGCGGCGCCGTTCGCGGCCCGCGCCATCAAGGCCTTCCGCACCGGCGGGCTCCCGGGGATGGAGGAGCTGGCGGCCTGGAGCGAGGTCTGGGGAGTGCTGATCGATGCGCCCCACCGCTCCCTCTTCGGCGGCACCGGCGAGGAGTGGGCCTATGACGGAATCGATGGAGCTGCGGCGGCACTGGCCGGCCGCCGGCTCTTCCTGGCCGGCGGTATCGGCCCGGACAACGCGCGGCGGGCGGTCGCGGCCGCCCGTCCCTATGCGATCGACGTCTGCTCGCGGGTGGAGTCCGCCCCCGGGATCAAGGATCTGGAGCTGCTGCGGCGGCTCTTTCAGGAGGTGAGGCATGGCGAGACCCCGACCCCTCCCTGACCAGGAGGGCTACTTCGGCCGCTACGGCGGCCGCTACGTTCCCGAGACGCTCATGGCGCCGCTCGCCGAGCTGACCCGCGCCTATGACAAGGCCCAACGCTCCCGGGGGTTCCGCCGTGAGCTCACCGCGCTGCTCAACGACTTCGCCGGCCGGCCGACGCCGCTCTACTACGCCGAGCGCATCTCGGAGGAGCTGGGCGGCGCCCGTATCTTCCTCAAACGCGAGGACCTGCTCCACACCGGCGCCCACAAGATCAACAACGCCATCGGCCAGTGCCTGCTCACCCGCCTGATGGAGAAGGAGCGGGTGGTCGCCGAGACCGGCGCCGGCCAGCACGGCGTGGCCACCGCCACCGCCGCCGCCTCCCTCGGCCTCGCCTGCGTCGTCTACATGGGGAGCGAGGACATGCGCCGGCAGCGGCTCAACGTCGACCGCATGCGCCTCCTGG
Source organism: uncultured Acidobacteriota bacterium (assembly GCA_963718645.1). GTDB lineage: Bacteria > Acidobacteriota > Thermoanaerobaculia > Multivoradales > UBA5704 > DATARR01. The sequence continues at coordinate 4,197,773 of OY970373.1, read as the reverse complement.
GCGCCGAGGTGGTGCCGGTCGACTCCGGCAGCCGTACGCTCAAGGACGCCATCAACGAGGCGATGCGCGACTGGGTGACCAACGTCCGCGACACTCACTACGTGCTGGGCTCGGTGCTCGGCCCCGACCCCTTCCCGCGCATGGTGCGCGACTTCCACCGCGTGATCGGCGAGGAGGCGCGGCTCCAGCTCCGCCGCCAGACCGGCACCGAGGTCCCCGACGTCGCCATCGCCTGCGTCGGCGGCGGCAGCAACTCGATCGGCCTGTTCAGCGCCTTCCTGGAGGACCGCCGGGTGCGGCTGATCGGCGTCGAGGCCGGCGGCCGCGGCCCGCGCACGGGCGACCACGCGGCCCGCTTCGCCGGCGGCGCCCTCGGCGTGCTGCACGGCACCCGCACCATGGTGCTCCAGGACGAGGAGGGGCAGATCACCGAGACCCACTCGGTCTCCGCCGGGCTCGACTATCCGGCGATCGGCCCCGAGCACGTCTGGCTGCACGACGAGGGGCGGGTGGAGTACACCTCGGCGACCGACGAGGAGGCGATCGCCGCCTTCCACCGGCTCGGCCGCACCGAGGGGATCCTCCCCGCCCTCGAGAGCTCGCACGCCCTGGCCGAAGCCTTCAAGCGGGCGCCGCGGCTATCGCGCAAGCGGATCCTCGTCGTCAACCTCTCGGGGCGCGGCGACAAGGACGTCGAGTCGGTGCTCGACTGGGACCGCCAGCACGCGGCCACGGGGGAAGGCAAAGTGGAGTCGTTCGCCGAGGCGGCGGCCGCACGGCAGAGAGGAGAGACGCGATGAGCGCCATCGACGAGGTCTTCTTCAACTGCGCCCGCGAGCAGCGCGGCGCCTTCATCCCCTTCCTGATGGCGGGCGATCCGGACCTCAACGCCACCGCCGAGTACATCGAGGCGCTCGCCGCCGGCGGCGCCGACATCATCGAGCTCGGCGTGCCGTTCAGCGATCCGATCGCCGACGGCCCGGTCAACCAGCGGGCGGCGACGCGCGCGCTGGCCGCGGGGACCAAGATGTCGGGCATCCTCCAGCTCGTGGCCCGCCACCGCGACAAGCTCGGGGTGCCGATCGTCCTCTTCACCTACTTCAACCCCCTCTTCGCCCGCGGCGTCGAGCGCTTCGCCGAGCAGGCGGCGGCCTCCGGGGTCGACGGCGTGCTCTGCGTCGACCTGCCGCCGGAGGAGGGGGAGCGCGACCTCATCCCGGCCCTGCGCGAGCAGGGGGTGGACACCATCTTCCTGCTCGCCCCCACCAGCACCCGCGACCGCGTGGCCAAGGTGGCCGAGGCGTCGACCGGCTTCGTCTACTACGTCTCGCGCACCGGCGTCACCGGCGAGCGCTCGGCCCTCTCCGGCGACCTGGCTCGCGACATCAAGCGGCTGCGCAAGCGGCTCGACCAGCCGCTCGCCGTGGGCTTCGGCATCTCCACCCCGCAGCAGGTGGCGGCGGTGGGCGACCTCGCCGACGCCGTGGTGGTGGGGAGCTCGCTGGTGCGGATGATCGAGGAGGGGGCCGGCGACCCCGGCCTGCCGCGGCAGCTCGAGGAGCGGGTGCGGGAGCTCGCGGCGCCGCTTCGCCAGCGCGGCGAGAGGCGGCGGGCTTGAGCGGAGACCACGGCGGGGCGGAGCGGGACATCGCCACCCTCGTCCACGGCCGCTACCTCCTGGAGGCGCCGGCGGAGCCGGCGGGGTGCCCGCTGGTCGTCGGCTTCCACGGCTATGGTGAGAACGCCGACAAGCACCTGGAGGAGCTCCGCCGGATCCCCGGCGCCTCCCGCTGGGCGCTCTGTGCCGTGCAGGCCCTCCACCCGTTCTACAACCGGCACAACGACGTCATCGCGAGCTGGATGACCCGCCAGCAGCGCGACCTGGCGATCCTCGACAACATCCGCTACGTCGCCGGCGTCGTCGCCGCCGTAAAGCGCGAGCTTCCGGTCTCCGAGCGGCTGGCCTTCCTCGGCTTCTCCCAGGGGGCGGCGATGGCCTACCGCGCCGCCGCCGGCGCCGGCCACGCCTGCCGCGGCGTGGTCGTGCTCGGCGGCGACTTCCCCCCCGAGATCGAGGGGCGCGACCTCAGCCACTTCCCGCCGGTCCTGCTGGGGCGGGGGCGCAGCGAGGAGTGGTACGACGCCGCCAAGATGGAGCACGACGTCGAGATTCTGCGCGCCCGCGCCATCGACGTCCGCCCGTGCATCTTCGAGGGTGGGCACGAGTGGACGGACACCTTCCGCGCCGAGGCGGGGCGGTTCCTCGACGAGGTGTTCCAGGTGGCTTCGTAGAGGGCCACCCGCCCGGACCCTCACCCCCCGGCCCCCTCTCCCGTCCCCCCCGCCCCCCTCCCTCACCGGGAGAGGGGGAGACAAGCAACTCAGGATTCAGGAGTGGCCTCATCGCAGGGCCCCCCTCTTCTCCCGGTGAGGGAGGGGGGCGGGGGGGACGGGAGAAGAGGGCCGGGTGATGAGGGCCTACCTCCCCGCCCCCACCTCCTGGTGGGCGAACAGCTTCACCATCTCCCGGTTGAAGGCCGGGATGTCGTCCGGCTTGCGGCTGGTGACCAGGTTGCCGTCGGCGACGACCTGCTGATCCACCCAGTTCGCTCCCGCGTTCCTGAGGTCGGTCTGGAGCGACGGCCACGAGGTCATCTTCCGGCCGCGCACGGCGCCCGCCTCGATCAGCGTCCAGGGGCCGTGGCAGATCGCCGCGATCGGCTTGCCGGCGTCGACGAAGCTCTTCACGAAGCGCACCGCCGCGGGGTCCATGCGCAGCTTGTCGGGGTTCATCACGCCGCCCGGCAGGAGCAGCGCGTCATAGCTGCCGGCCTTCGCCTGCTGAAGTGGCACGTCGACGGCGAGCTTGTCGCCCCACTCGGTGTGGTTCCACCCCTTCACCTTGCCGTCGGCGGGGGAGACGATCTCGGTCTTCGCTCCGGCGGCCTCCAGCGCCTTCTTCGGCTCGGTCAGCTCGACCTGCTCGAAGCCGTCGGTGACGAGGATGGCGATCTTCTTTCCTTGCAGATTGTCCATGGTGCTGCCTCCTGACTCGGATCTGTTTCCTGCGGGACGCGAGGGTCCCTCGGCGTCCGGAAACGGGGAGGAGCAACTTGGATGCCAGAAGGCCGGGGATGACGGGGGCCGCGGGCAGGGCGGGGACAAACAAAAAGGGCGCCCGACTCGCGAGCGCCCTTCAGAATCCTACAGCGATTGCGACTACTTGCCCGCGGGCGGCTTGGTGGTGTCGGAGCCCATCGGCGACATCGTCGAGTCCGTGCCCATGGAGCTGTCCGTGGACATGCCCATGCTGCCGGTGTCCGTGGTGGTCGCCGTGCCCATGGAGGTCTCGGTGCTGGTGGACGTCGTGGTCGTGGTGTCGGTCGTGGTCGCGGGGGTCTCCTCGACGCCCTCCTCTTCCTTCTTGCAACCGGCGAACGGAAGCACGAGGATGGCGAGCAGGCAGAGAAGCGAAAGGCGAACGGACAGCTTCTTCATTTGTTTTCTCCCTTGTTAAATGGAACCGATTTAAGACGAGGGGAGCGACGTCACCCGTTGTCGCCCACCTTGATCAGGTTGATAACCCTCTTCACACCGTTGGTTCCACGAGCGTACTGCTCGGCCTTGGTGCGGGTCTCTTCCTTCTTGACACGCCCTTGGAGCGTCACTTCGCCCTCGTTAGTGTCGACATCTATATTGAACGGGTTGATAGCGCCATCGGCCGCCAGTTTGGCCTTGACCTTGGCGGTGATCGCGGCGTCGTCGACCTTGGTGCCGGGCGACTTCGTCGTGCTGCACGCACCCAGGGCCAGAGCCAGCATCAATGCGAGGCAGAGGACCGGGATGCGAAGTATCCATGGGCTACGGTTCATTCATCCTCCTCCTCACGTTGACCGGGTCATTGGTTCGAGCCGTGGCTTCAGACCCACGCGTACAGAGTTGCTCTGAAGCAGAATTTGTGCCACAGCCTCCTGGGCCAAGTCGTTCAGTGAGTCGTCGGACGGCGTCGGAGTATACAACCTCCGGCGGGCCGCCTCAAGGGGCCCGTCTTTTTCGCGCGGCCGGGCAACCGCTCCGGCCGCTTTGCAGATGCTGCTCCGTACCGCCCGACCCCCGCTCCATCAGTCTTCGCGGTACGTGTTTAGGCGATTGTACAACGTCTTGAGGCTGACTCCGAGGATATCCGCCGTCTTGCGCTTGTTTCCGGCGTGGGCGTCGAGGGTGGCCATGATCAGCCGGCGCTCCACCTCCTCGATCGAGGTGCCGACCTGGAAGTTCAAGCTGCGGATCGAGCCGGAGTCCCCGCCCACCTCGCGCGGCAGGCAGCGCGGGGTGATCTCGTTGTCGGCCATGATGAAGGCGCGGTGCACGACGTTCTTCAGCTCGCGCACGTTGCCGGGCCAGGAGTGGGTGCGCAGGCGGTCGAGCGAGTCCTCGGTCCAGGCCTTGCCGGTCCCCTGGCGCTCGTTGAGCTGCCCAAGGAAGTAGTCGGCGAGGAGCTGGATGTCCTCCCCGCGGTCGCCCAGCCGCGGCATGTGGATGGGGAAGACCTGCAACCGGTAGAGCAGATCCTCGCGCAATTTGCCGTCGGCCACCGCCTTGTGCGGATCGCGGTTGGTGGCGGCGATCACCCGCACGTCGACGTCGACCGCCTGGTCGCCGCCGATGCGCACCACGGTGCCGGTCTCCAGCGCGCGCAGGAGCTTGACCTGCAGCTCGATCGGCATCTCGGTGATCTCGTCGAGGAAGAGGGTGCCGGTGTGGGCGCGCTCGAAGTACCCCTTGTGGCGGCGCTGGGCGCCGGTGAAGCTGCCGCGCTCGTGGCCGAACAGCTCGCTCTCGATCAGCGTCGGCGAGATGGCGCCGCAGTTGAGCGGCAGGAAGGGGGCCTTCGACCGCCGCGACAGCAGGTGCAGGGTCTGGGCGGCGAGGTCCTTGCCGGTGCCGCTCTCGCCGATCAGGAAGACCGAGGCGTCGGTGGGCGCCACCCGGTTGAGCATCTCGTAGAGCGACTGCATTGGCGACGAGGCGCCCAGCAGCAGGCCGAGCCGTCCCACCTCCTGCGAGTCGGTGACCGGCGAGGAGGTCTGGGGGGCCGGCTGCACGCTGGCGACGTTGGCGAGGATGCTCTTCAGGCGGCCGATGTCGAGCGGCTTGGTGAGGTAGTCGCTGGCGCCCAGGCGGAGCGCCTGGACGGCGCTCTCGACGTCGGCGTGGCCGGTCATCAGCACCACTTCGGTGGAGGCGCCGAGCTCGAGGTCCTTGAGCAGCTCGATGCCGCTGCCGTCCGGCAGGTAGAGGTCGACCAGCGCCACGTCCGGAGTCCGGTGACTGACCATCGTGCGCGCGTCGCGGAGCGTGCAGGCGGTATTGGTGGTGAACCCCTGCCCCTCGATGAGCTCGGCGAGCGCTGACAGAAAGTTGGGGTCGTCATCGACCGCGAGTGCGTGTGGCATGGTCAGCTCACTCCTTGGTTCCCGTTACCTGGGTTCTCTGAGATCGGCAATTCTACCTCATATGCCTGCGCGCCCCCGGCCGCGTCTCCGCCCTCGGGCCCCGTGGCCCTCGCTTCCCCCCCCAGCGCCGCCATCAGCTCGCGCGCCACCCAGAGCTGGGCCGCCGAGCCGGCCGCCGAGACGCTGAGCTCGAATCCGGGCGCCGGGGCCGGCGGCACGGCCGTCGCGGGGACCGCCGGCCCCGCTCCCTCGACGGCTCCCGCCACCCCCGCCACCCCGTAGAGGCGGAGCCGGGCGTGGCCGTCACGGCGGTCGAGCAGCACGTGCAGCGCCCCCTGCCGGGGCACCCCGGTCAGCGCGGCGATGGCGAGGTGGAGCAGCGCCTGGCGCAGCAGATAGCGGTTGCCGGCCACCGGCATCGCCCCCTCCGGCAGCTCGGTGCGAACCTGCGCCTGCTGCTTGCGGGCCGGGGCCACCAGCAGCGCCGCCAGCTCCTCGGCCAGCTCGCGGAGGTCGAAGGTCTCCTCGCGGTCGCCGCGCGGCGAGATGTAGAGCAGGTAGGTCTCGAGGCCGCGGTGCAGGCGCGCCAGCTCCTCCTTGAGGACGCTGGTGTAGCGCAGCAGCTTGTCCTTGTTGGCGGGGTCGGTGGCGCGGCCGGAGGCCAGCATCTCCTTGAGGATCTCGATGTTGAAGACCATGGCGTTGATCGGCGCCCGCAGGTCGTGCGCCACCGCCGGCGTGATCTGCGCCACCGACCGCATCTGCGCGGTCAGGCGGAGGTCGGCCTCCAGCCCGTCGAGAGCCTCCAGGCCCTGCACCAGCAGCACGCCCCCCCCTTCCGGATCGCGGCGGAGGTCGAACTGGAGGCGGCGCTCCCCGGCGGTGCCCTCCACGCCTGAGCCCTCGACGGCGATAGCGAGCTCCACCCGCGGCTCGGGGCCGCCGCCGGCGCCGCTCCAGAGCAGGCCGGCGCCCTCCAGGCGCTCCTTGAGCACCGCCCACAGGCGCTCGAGCTCGAAACCGTCCGCGCACCCCAACAGCTCCAGCGCCCGGCGGTCGGCGAAGCGCACCCCGCCCCCGGCGTCGAGGGTCAGGACGCCGGGGCCCAGGAGCGCCGCGAGGTCGTGGCGCGGCGCGCCGGAGGGCCGGGTCTGCGGCGGCTGTACGGAGGCGTCGGAGGCATCCATGGGCTTCATTCTCCCTCGGAGCACGCGCCGGGAGCGCCGGCGCGGCGGGTAGTTATAAAAGGTCGGCCGCCTCCCGCGCAAGCAGGGGCGAAGTTCCGCATTTCCTACAGAAAAGACGCGAATGATCCAGGTCAAGAAGTAATTTCACGAGGTGCCGTCGTTCACGCGACGTCCGGGGCTGCAGGTTGTGTGCCACGGCGGGCGCCCTCCCGCCTCCAGTCGCAACCGGTTGAGCGGGCACTGTTTAGGCCGCGGACGGGCACGGTCGATGCAGAGGATCAGGGCGGCGCCAGGGGGCGGGAGGCGAAGTGGAAGCGTTTCCGCCCCCTCGTGGGGGAGAGCCCGCGGGTAAATTTTGCAACCAGCGCCGGGAGAACCCCGGCAGGTCAACGGCAAAGGTGACGCTCATGACGACCGCCAGCATCCTCGAGGAGACCGGGATCACCGTCGCGGTCTTCGTCGACCCCCTGGAGAGCGCGAAGGCCGCCGGCCTGCGCTACGTGACGGACGACGAGCCCGGCCTGCGCCGGCGCAAGCGGGGCACCGGGTTCACCTATGTCGACCCCCAGGGGCGGACGGTGAAGGACAGGGCGACCGTCGAGCGCATCCGCAAGCTGGCCATCCCCCCGGCCTGGACCGACGTCTGGATCTGCCCGCGCGCCAACGGCCACCTGCAGGCGACCGGCCGCGACGCCCGCGGGCGCAAGCAGTACCGCTACCACGCCGACTGGCGGGAGGTGCGCGACGAGACCAAGTTCGGCCGCATGATCGCGTTCGGCGAGGCGCTGCCGAAGATCCGCGAGCGGATCGACCGCGACCTCTCGCAGCGCGGCCTGGGGCGCGAGAAGGTGCTGGCCACCGTCGTCAAGCTCCTCGAGACCACCCTCATCCGCGTCGGCAACAAGGAGTACGCCAAGCAGAACAACTCCTTCGGCCTCACCACCCTGCGCGACCGCCACGTCGACGTCGACGGCTCCACCCTGCGCTTCGAATTCCGCGGCAAGAGCGGCAAGGAGCACTCGGTGGAGATCCACGACCGGCGGCTGGCGCGGATCGTCAAGCAGTGCCGCGACGTGCCCGGGCAGAAGCTGTTCCAGTACCTCGACGCCGGCGGCCAGCGGCAGAGCGTCGGCTCCGAGGACGTCAACGCCTACCTGCGCGAGACGACCGGCGAGGAGTTCTCGGCCAAGGACTTCCGCACCTGGGGGGGAACGGTGCTGGCGCTGTCGGCCCTGCTGGAGATCGGCGCCGCCTGCGCGGACGACGAGCGGGCGGCCAACCGGGCGGTGGTGGAGGCGATCAAGCACGTCGCCGGCCAGCTCGGCAACCGGCCGGCGATCTGCCGCAAGTACTACGTGCACCCGGTGGTGATCGAGAGCTTCCTCGGCGGCACGCTGATGGAGACGCTGGAGGAGGCGGTCGCCGACGCGCCGGCGGGCGACGAGACCACGGGTCTGCGTCAACTGGAGGCTCAGTTGCTGGGACTGCTGAAGCGGTGAACGGCGGCTGAAAGGGGAGGAAGGCAGAGGATGGAGCCCTGGGAGCGCCGGAGAGCGCCCCCAGGGCCGCGGTTCAACAGACCATCTCTTCCTGAAAGATGAAGGTGAGGTTGGCCTCCTCGAAGCGGTCGAAGAACTCCGTCCAGGAGATCTCCTCGAGGGGCTCCCCGCTGTCGTAGTCGGGAAAATCGATCCGCAGTCCCCCCGCGGCGATCTCGTCGCTCTGGGAGCTCACGACCGCCGCGGGGCGCCCTCCGCGCTCCTCGGCCCATCGGCGGATCTCATCGTGGTCGGTGGTCGTCCTGTTCTCTGGCATGTCTTTCACCCCTTCCCTGGTATCGCTGGTATCCGTTGACGCCGGTCGCCTCGGGGGTGCAACAGGGGGCGCGCCGCTCGCGACGCGCCCTCCCAAGGTAGAACACGGGCGAGGGGTCGCTTCTTCCGCCCTTCAGCGGACCATCGCCTCCTGGTTGATGTGGCTCTCGGCGAGCTGGGTCAGCTTCTCGTCGGTCTGCTCCTCTTCCTGGAGCGTCTTTTCGAGCAGCGAGACGTGGGTGCTCTTGCCGAGCATCTCGGCGTAGGTGCGCACGGTGCCGTAGGCGGCGATCTCGTAGTGCTCCACCCGCTGCGCGCAGGCGATCAGGCCGGCGTCGAGCACCGACGGCTCTCCGTCCATCTTGGTCATCGCGGCGCCCTCCTTGAGCAGGCCCTTCATCCCGTCGCAGGTCTCGCCCTTCGGCTTCTCCTGGAGGTCCTGGAAGATCCGCTCGAGGCGGTTGACGTGCTCCTCGGTCTGGCGCAGGTGATCGTTGAAACCCTTCTTCAGGTCCGCCGAGTTGGCCGCCTCGGCCATTTTCGGCAGCGCCTCGACGATCTGCGTCTCGGCGGAATAGAGGTCCCGTAGCTGTTCGAGGTAAAGGTCCTTCAGGGATTCGAGTTTCATCTGGAGCTCCTCTGGTCGTTGATTCCTGGTGTGGCCCGAAGCCCCGAACGGCGGGGCTCCGGTGAACTCACGGAAGGTCAATTGCAAGATCCCTGCCGGGGAGGAAAAGGCAGGAAACAAGGGACCCAAGGGACCGCAGGGACGACAGGGACTCCAGGAAAAACGGAAACCCTTTCTTTTCGGCTCTGGAGTCCCTGCTGTCCCTGGTGTCCCTGAAGTCCCTTGTTTCCTTTCTTTCAGTCGCCGCCCGATCGGATGTGCCCGAACTTGATCAGCGCCACGAAGACGATGCCGCCGATCAGGTTGCCGAGGGTCGCCCAGAGCAGGAACTTGCCGAAGTCCGCCATCGTGGCGCCGCGGCCGGAGAAGACGCCGGCCAGCACTTCGGCGGTGCCGGCGACGGCGTGGTGGAGGTGGCAGAGGCCGATGGCGGTGGTGATCAGGCCGACGATCGCGATCTGGCCGATGGTGTCGCGGCTCGCCGCCACCAGCCAGGAGAGGAGCCCCATCAGCCAGCCGGCGAGCACGCCGGAGAGCAGGATCACCCAGCCGGGGTGCTCCACCAGGCCGGAGGCGATGCGGCCGAACACCGCGGGGTCGATCACCCCGAGCCTGGGGCCGAGGAAGGCGAGGAAGGCGGCGAAGGCGGCGGCGCCCACCTGATTGGCGAGGTAGATCAGCCCCCAGAGGCGGCCGAGCTGCCGCAGCGAGGCGCGGCCGTCGAGGACGGGCAGCACGGCGAGGGTGGTGTGCTCGGTGAACAGCTCGGTGCGGCCGAGGACCACGAACAGGAAGCCCGAGGCGTACATCATGGCGACCAGGATCTCGGAGACCGGCTTCGACAGCACCCCCTCGGTCAGGGTACGCATCACCGCCATCAGCAGCAGGCCGAGCGAGACGTCGAGACCGGCCGAGAGGCCGGAGAGCAGGAGTGCTGCGGCGGGGCGCTCCAGCTCGGTGAGGCCGGCGGCGATCTCCTGCTCGAGGATCGTCTCGTAGCTCTTCTGCGGCTCCTCGCTCTTCTCCTGCTCCTTGTTCTGCGTCCGGCGGGAATCGGACGCGTCGTGGAGGTCGTCGGCCATGGCTCAGGCCGGCAGCGCCGGCCCCTCGAGCTTGAAGTGCGGGTTCTCGATGATCGCGAAGACGTTGCCGAACGGGTCGAGCACGCTCGCCACCTTGATGCCGCCGCCGACGTCGCGCACCGCGCCGTTCTCGCGGCCGCCGAACTCCAGGAGCCGGGCGAGGGCGGCGTCGGCGTCCTCGACCCCCCAGTAGGCGGTGACCCCGCCGCGGCCCGCCGCCCCTTCGGACGTGTCGGGATCGAGCCCGAGCTCGAAGCCGCCGACGTTGAAGCCGACGTAGAAGGGCTCGTCGAAGTACGGATCGGTGCCGAGGGCGGCGCGGTACCAGGCCTTCGCCCGATCGAGGTCGGGGACGCGGTAGATGGCGGTGCGCAGGCCGAGGATCGGTCGTTGGTCCATGGTCGTTTCCTCCTGCCGGAACGAGATCAGTGGGCGCCGGGGCGGTTCTCCCCTCGCGAGGGCGCGTCGCCCCCTCGCTTGGGGCGGCTGCGCCCTCGCTTAGGGCGGCTGCGCCCTCGCTTGGGGCGGTCGCGCCCTCGCTTAGGGCGGTCGCGCCCTCGCCTGGGGCGGTCGCGCCCTCGCCTGGGGCGGTCGCGCCCTCGCCTGGGGCGGTCGCGCCCTCGCGAGGGGCCGATCCCCCCTCGCTTGGGGCCGTCGTCCCCTCGCCGGGGGGCTGCCGCCCCACGCGTGGGCGCGACCGGCGGCCGCCTCCGCGCTCGCGCGCCTCGCCTGGGCCGGAGGCTAGACCGCGACCTGCGCCGGGTAGGAGCCGGAGGCGTCGAGCAGGGCCGCGGCGCGGTCGGCCAGGACCTCGCCGTAGGCGTCGAGATAGGCCGCCAGCATCTTGTCGACGCTGAGCTGGAGCGCCCGGGCGCGCGAGCCGGCGGCGAGCGAGGCGCGGCGGTCCGGGTCGTCGATCAGCGTCTGCAGCGCGCTCTCCAGGGCCTGCGGGTCGTCCGGCGGCACGAAGACGGCGCGGTGGCGCCAGGTCTCCCGCAGGCTGGGGATGTCGCCGAGCACCAGGGCGCACCCCGAGAGGGCGGCCTCGACGGCCGAGAGTCCGAACGGCTCATAGCGCGCCGGCAGGCAGTAGATCGCGGCGCGGCCGAGCCAGGCGGCGAGCGCCCGCGGCGTCAGCCGGCCGAGGCGGCGGGTGTGGTGCGGGCGGATCTCGCCGTCGGCGAGCGGCTCGCCGGCCACGAAGACGTCCCAGGGGAGGTGCGCCGCCACCGGCTCCAGCGCCTCCAGATTCCGCGCCTCGTCCCCCAGCCGCCCCTCGGCGAACACCATCGGCTCCTTGAACGTCGGCTTGAACGCCTTCGAGTCGCGTCCGTTGAGGATCACCCGCGTCTTGCCGAGGGTGCCGTAGTGGATGGAGAGGGCGGTGAGCATCGCCTCCGACGGGGCCACCACGAGGTCGGCCGCGGCGAGGCCGTTGGCGGCCTCCTCGGCGTAGCGGTCCCACTCGGGGGGCGCGGGCTCGCCCTTCACCGCCCGCCACCAGGAGAGGACGCAGGAGTGTCCCACCATCACCACCGGCGCGCTCCAGGGGAGGGCGCCGTGGGCGAAGCCGTTGAGGTGGACGACGTCCGGCCGCACCCGCTCCTCGAGGGCGAGCAGCCAGTCGCCGGCCTTCTCGACGTCGCGCCAGGGATCCTCCATCCACTCCACCTTGAAGGTGCTCTCGAACACCCGCAGGCGGGGGATGCGGTCGGCCTTCTCGCGCTGGGAATCGTTGAGCGGCGCGCCCATCGTCGCCAGCGCCACCTCGACCCCCTGATCCGCCAAGCCGCGCGCCAGCTCGATGGCGTGCGTCCATACTCCGCCCACGGTGTCGGCGGTCATCAAGACCTTGCGCGGCGTTGCTTGGCTCTCGCTCATGCGGTCCCTCCTGGGGCCCATCGTGATGCTTCTTGAGGCTCGGGTTTATCCAAGATCCGTGCCGTGGCTCCGGACGCCGGGGCGGGCCGCCGCGGATCTCCCTTCAAGAGGTTTACGGATCAGGAGTTCCGACCATCCTGGGGTGTCTGTGGGGAAGGAAAGCTTTCGCGGCCGGGCGTGTAAAGGTTGCCGCCGCCCCGCCGCGCCTTACAAGAGGGAGGCGGCGGCTCAGGCGGCGATCAGGCCGTAAGCCCGCGGGCGGCCAATTCGGCATGCGCCTCGGCCACGCGGTCGTCGGCCGCCTGCCCCTCCAGCCAGGCGGCGAGGTCGCCGAGCCCCCGCTCGAAGGGCATCGCCGGCTCGTAGCCGAGGACGCTCCGGGCCAGCGCGATGTCGGCGAAGCAGTGGCGGATGTCCCCGGCGCGGTGGCTGCCGGTGATCTCGGGCTCGATTCCCTCCAGGCCGAGCGCCGCGGCCATGGCGCGGGCGGTCTCCAGCACCGAGGCGTCGCTGCCGCTGCCGATGTTGAGCACCTGGCCGGCCGCCCCCGCCGCCTCCAGGGCCAGGCGGCAGGCGCGGGCGATGTCGGTGACGTGCACGAAGTCGCGCCGCTGGCCGCCGTCCTCGAAGAGCAGCGGCCGGTTGCCGTTGAGCAGGCGGGAGGCGAAGATGGCGAGCGCTCCGGTGTACGGATTGGACAGCGCCTGGCGGGGGCCGTAGATGTTGAAGAAGCGGAGCGCCACCGTGGCGATGCCGTAGGCGCCGCCGGTGATCAGGCAGAGGCGCTCCTGGTCGTACTTCGACAGCGCGTAGACGCTCGACAGGTTGGGCGCCTTGCTCTCCGGCGTCGGCACCGGCGTCATCGGCCGCCCCAGGGCGTCGCGCACCTCCCAGTCGTGAGCCCGCAGGCGGTCGCGGTGGCGCTCGCCGCCGGCCACCAGGTTGCCGTCGGCGTCGCGGAACATCCCCTCGCCGTAGAGGCTCATGCTGGAGGCCACCACCAGCCGCTCGACCGGCCGTTCGATCAGCGCCTCCAGCAGCACCGCCGTGCCGAGGTTGTTGACGCTGGTGTAGCGGGCGATCTCGTACATGCTCTGTCCCACCCCCACCCGTGCCGCCAAGTGGAACACGGCATCGATCCCCTGGAGCGCCCGGCGCACCGCCGCCGGATCACGGACGTCGCCCACCATCAGCTCCACCTCGGGATCGAGATACGCCGGGCGCCCCGCCTCCGGACCGTGCACCTGCTCGGAGAGGTCGTCCAGCGCCCGCACGCGGTAGCCGTGCGCCAGCAGCTCGTCCGCCAGGTGGGAGCCGACGAAGCCGGCGCCGCCGGTGATCAGGATGTGGTGGGTCATGGGGTCCTCTCCATCGCCGCCCGGAACTCCGCGTACGGCAACGTGTTGAGCACGTCCTGAGGTCTTAAGCCCGCCCGCCGCGCCTGCTCGACGCCGAAGCGCCGCAGGGCCAGCTCCGTGGTGCGGTGGGAGTCGGTGTCGATCACGATCTTGCAGCCGAGCTCGCGGGCGAGCCGGGCGTGGGTGTCCTTGAGGTCGAGACGGTGCGGGCTGCAGTTCATCTCCACCGCCACCCCCAGCGCGGCGGCCCGTTGGAGCACGGCCTCGACGTCGAACTCGGCCGGCTTGCGGCGGTTGATCAGCCGCGCCGTGGGGTGGCAGAAGATGTTGACCTCCGGGTGCTCCAGGGCGCGCAGCACCCGCTCGGTCTGCTGCGCGGCCGGCAGGTCGAGGCGCGAGTGGAGGGAGACCAGCACCAGGTCGAGCCCGGCGAGCATCTCGTCCTCCAGGTCGAGCGAGCCGTCGCCCAGGATGTCCACCTCCATGGCGCGCAGGACCTGGATCTCGGGATGGCGGGCGCGCACCTCGTCGATCTCCTTCCACTGCTCGCGCAGGCGGTAGGCGTCCAGCCCGCCGGTCATCGCCAGCGACTTGCTGTGGTCGGAGATCACCATGTATTCGTAGTCGAGCGCCACGCAGCCGGCCACCATCTCCTCGATCGAGTTGCGGCCGTCCGACCAGGTGGAGTGCATGTGGAGGTCGCCGCGCAGGTCCTCGACGCGGATCAGGTGGGGGAGCCGGCCGGCGGCGGCGGCCTCGATCTCGCCGTGGTCCTCGCGCAGCTCAGGGGGGACCCAGTCGAGCCCGACCGTGGCGTAGACCTCCGACTCCTCGCGCCCGGCGATGCAGGCTCCCTCGACCTCGTCGGCCTCCACCCGGGAGACGCCGTACTCGGAGATCTTCAGCCCCCGCTCCACCCCCCGCCGGCGGAGCTTGACGTTGTGCTCCTTCGAGCCGGTGAAGTAGACCAGGGCGGCGCCGTAGCACTCCGCCGGCACCACCCGCAGGTCGACCTGGAGCCCAGAGCCGAGGACGACCGTGCTGCGGGTCTCGCCGGCCATCAGCACCTTGTCGACCTGGGCGTAGCCGCGGAAGGCCTCCATGACCGGGATGGATTGCGAGGCGATGGCCAGCAGGTCGATGTCCCCCACCGTCTCCTTGCGCCGGCGGTAGCTGCCGGCGACCTCCAGGCGCTCGACCTCAGGGATGGCGCGCAGCCAGGCGAGCATCGGCTCGACGGCGCGCTCGGCCTCGTTGAGGAGCATGCGGCTGCCGTGCTGGCGGTGCTCGGCGATGCCGGCGAGGATCTTCTCCTGGCTCTTGGCGCCGAAGCCGGCGAGGGTGGCGATGCGCCCTTCCTTCGCCGCCGCCTCCAGCTCGTCGACCGAGCCGATCTTGAGCTCGTCCCACACTCGTTTCGCCTTCTTCGGCCCGAGGCCGGGCAGGCGCATCAGCTCGATCAGCGACCGCGGCACCTCGGCCAGCAGCTCGTCGCGGAAGCCGAGCGTGCCGCTCTCGACCATCTCCTGGATGTGGCTCGCCATCTCCTTGCCGATCCCCGGCAGATCGGTGAGCTGCCGCCCCTCCTCAACCCACCGCCGCAGCGGCACCGTCACCGTCTCGACCGTGCGGACGGCGTTCCGGTAGGCGCGGATGCGGAACGGGTTGGCGTTCTGGATCTCGAGGATGTCGGCGACCTCCTCGAGGGTGCGGGCGATTTCGGGGTTGTCCAAAGCTCAGGAAAGCAGTGAAAAGCCAGGATAGCTCGCGAGAGTCCGGTCGAAGGTCAGGGTTTCCATACAGCCTGCCTTCTGATTATTCCAACCGATGAGGTAATCCGGGAAGCTGGCGGAACCGGCTCGAAAGTCATGGAGAGCCTTCTCTACCAGATCACGGTCCTGGATTTCCAGGATCGTTACGCTGAGCAGGGACTCCAGGGCAGAAGAGATCTTCTCCCGGCTCATCCGATAGTGGGAGCGCAGGACCCAGGCCAACTCGCAGAGGGTGACGCTGTTGATATGGAGCCGATCGTCCTGAGCCTCAACCGTCTCCATGAGCGTCTCGACCGCCTGGAGCTGAGCTGGATCGTCCGCGGTGAGAAATCGGACCAGGATGTTGGTATCGATCCCTCTCATCGCCGGCCCTTTCGGATTCGTTCATCGTCTTCGGCCAAATGGCGCCCGACGGCCTCATCCATCTCCTCGATGGTGGCGGGGGCCATTCCCGGTTGATGGAGCATTCCCAATACGCTCCTGAACGAGCGAAAGACCGGGCGCACTTCCACTCTACCTCTCGGCTCGAGGACGAATTCGACCCGATCGCCAACCTGAAGGTGCAGATGGTTCCGGACCTCCTCGGGGAGGCTCTCCAGCCAATCCTGGGTCACGGTATGGACGGGCATGTTTTGTATCATCGATCGGGGATTATACCATCCCGAAAAGCAAGTCGACGGGGCGCTGGGCCGCATCCCGATTCGACCCCATTATGCTCTACTCTTCCCGGCCATACCCCACCGCCCCCAGCAGCTCGTTGTTCTCCACCGCCGCCGTATCCGCCAGCCGGGTGAGCCGCGAGGGTGCCCAGCGGGTGGTGTTCCGCCAGCCGGGTTGGGATTCGTCGCCGCCGCCGTCCTCGCTCGGCCCCGGGAGGAGGCGGACCGCCAGCTCCAGGAGCCTGGCGGTGAGGTTGGGGGCCACGGCGTTGGCGATGGCGGCGGCCTTGGCCTGCGGGGTCAGGGTGAGGCTTGGCTGACCGTAGCGGCAGGCTTCGAGGATGCGGCGGGCGGCGCGGCGGCCGGCCATCGAGGCCAGGGGTAGGGCGTCGCCTATCGTGAACCAGGTGAACTCCTCGTCCCGTTTTCCCTTGAACTGGGCGTTGACGTGCGAGCCGGTGCGCATCAGCCCGGGGAACACGGTGGTGACGTAGATCCCCTCCCGCGCCAGCTCCGTGCGCAGGCCGTCGGAGAGGCCGGCGAGGGCGAACTTGCTGGCGCTGTAGGGGGCGAGATGGGGGACGGCGATGCGGCCGCCGATCGAGGAGATGTTGACGATCCGGGCCGTGTCCTGCTTCCGCAGGTGGGGGAGGGCCGCCAGGGTGGCGTAGAGCGGGCCCCAGAAGTGGACCCGCATCGTCGCCTCGAAATCCTCGACCTTCATGTGGGCGAGGGGGCCGACCTGGATGATGCCGGCGTTGTTGATCAGCACGTCGAGGCGGCCGAAGCGCTCGGCCGCCGCGTCGATCGCCCAGCGCACCTCGGCCTCGTCGCCGACGTCGCAGGGGAGGGCGAAGACGCGGTTGCCGCCGATCGCGGCCAGCTCGCGGCGGGCGAGCTCGACCGCGTCGCGGGCCAGGATGGCGAGCCGCGCCCCCTCGCGGGCGAGCTCGCGGGCCATCAGGAGGCCGAGGCCCCGCGAGCCGCCGGTGACCACCACCGCGCGGTCGCGGAACCGGATCGGCGGCCGCCGCCGGACCGCCCGCCCCAACAGGATCGCGGTGCCGGCGAGAGCGGTTCCGGCAAACGCAGTACGGGCGAGGAGGGCGGCCGGCGGCCGTCTCATCAGTGCTCCCGTCCGTTGCCGCCGTAGCCGTGGAAGTGGCCGCCATGGAGATGGCCGCCCTGGCCATGGCTCTGGAGATGCTCGGCCGGCTTCATCACCACCTTGATGCAGTTATCCTCCTTGTCGCGGAAGGTCTTGTAGGCCGCCGGCGCATCGTCGAGGTCGAGCCGGTGGGTGATCAGCCGCGAGGGGTCGATCTCCCCCTTCTCGATCCGCTCCAGGAGCGGCTTCATATAGTTGTGCATGTTGGTCTGCCCCATCTTGAGCGTCAGCCCCTTGCCGAAGGCGGCGCCGAGGGGAAACTTGTCGAGCAGGCCGCCATAGACGCCGGGGATCGAGACGGTCCCCCCCTTGCGGCAGGCAAGGATGGCCTCGCGCAGGGCGTGCGGCCGGTCGGTCCCCAGCTTCACGGTCTGCTTGGCCTTGTCGAGGCGGGCGCCGAGGGTGGTGCCGTGGGCCTCCATGCCGACCGCGTCGATGCAGGAGTCCGGGCCGAAACCGCCGGTGCGGTCGCGCAGGACGTCGACGATGCCCCCTTCCATCTCCTCGTAGTTGATGACCTCGGCCCGCCCCCAGGTCTCGGCGAGCCGCAGCCGCTCCGGGAAGCGGTCGATGGCGATCACCCGCTCGGCGCCGAGCATCCAGGCACTCTGGATGGCGAACTGGCCGACCGGGCCGCAGCCGAAGACGCAGACGGTGTCGCCAGGCTGGATGTTGCAGTTCTCGGCCGCCATGTAGCCGGTGGGGAAGATGTCGGAGAGGAAGAGGACCTTCTCGTCCTCCAGGCCGTCCGGCACCTTGAGCGGACCGATGTCGGCGAACGGCACGCGGGCATACTCGGCCTGGCCGCCGGCGTAGCCCCCCATCATGTGGCTGTAGCCGAACAGCCCCGAGCCCGAGGCGCCGTAGGCCTTTTCCTGGATCCAGGCATTGGGGTTGGAGTTGTCGCAGGCCGACCAGAGCCCCTTCTTGCAGAAGAAGCAGTGGCCGCAGGCGATGGTGAAGGGGACCACCACGCGGTCGCCGGCCTTGAGGTTCTTGACGTCGCGGCCGACGTCGACGATCTCGCCCATGAACTCGTGGCCGAGGATGTCCCCCTTCTTCATCGTCGGGATGTAGCCGTCGTACAGGTGGAGGTCCGAGCCGCAGATCGCCGTCGAGGTGATGCGGACGATGGCGTCGCGGGGGTTCAGGATCTCGGGATCGGGCACCGTCTCGACCCGGATGTCGGTCTTTCCGTTCCAGCAAACCGCTCTCATGTTGATTCTCCTGGCCTCGTCGAGGCTCTGTTGGTCTTCAAGGGGTCAGAGGGGGTTGTGAATGCGTCCGAGGAGCGAGCGGTCGCCGTGCGGCTGGCCGCCGGTGGTCGGGATCTCGCCGGCCTCCATGAGCTGCTTGAAGCGGCGGAGGTCTTCCCGTACCTGCTGCTCGGTGACCGAGCTCAGGGCCTTGCCGACCGCCTGGCCGATCCCGGTGCCGCGGAGCTCCAGGCTGACCCGCACCACCGTGCCGCGGCCGCCGGGGGCGTCGTCGAAGAAGACCGTGCCGGCGTTGTCGACCTGGGAGCCGGCGAGCGAGCGCCAGGAGAGGAGCTGCCCCTCGCGCTCCTCGAGGATCTCGGCGTCCCACTCGACCTTGAGGCCGAGCGGGCTCCTGCCCACCCAGTGCGAGCGGCCGCCGCCGAGGTCGGTGACCTGGTCGAGGTTCTTCATGATCCGCGGGAGGTTCTCCAGCCGGCGCCAGAAGGCGTAGAGCTCGGCGGCCGGCT
Source organism: uncultured Acidobacteriota bacterium (assembly GCA_963718645.1). Lineage (GTDB taxonomy): Bacteria > Acidobacteriota > Thermoanaerobaculia > Multivoradales > UBA5704 > DATARR01. Next base: position 4,179,042 of record OY970373.1, on the reverse strand, counting down.
TGTCGATGGTGACGGCGGTCTCGACCGGGGCCGAGGCGAGGGCGTCCGAGGCCTTCTGGGCGACGGACTCCGGCACCGGCCAGCGGCCGGTGGCGCCGCGATAGGCCAGCGGCGCGCCGGCGATCGCGGCGGCGCCGAGGGTCTTCCAGCGCCCCTGCTTGACGGCGAACGCCACCAGCGCCGCGCCGCTCAGCACCATGGCGGCCTGGCCGACGCGGAACAGCAGGTTGGAATCGTCAGGCCCGACATCGAATGATCCCGTGCCCTGTTGAGAGGAGCTGGATGTTGCTGCGTCTTGCACGTGGATGCCTCCTTTTTCGGAACGTCCGGCAGTGCGCCGGTTGAACCTGATCGACGCCGCAAGAGACATGCCACGGAAGCCTTTCGAAGCGTGGAGACGTGCATGGGGAGCTGGCCTTCAGACCCTGCCTTTGCGTTCCGCCGCCATTTCCTCTACATTGCGCGCCGTTCCCCGAAGACACCCATGACCGAGCCCCTCCCCGAAGTCACCATCTACACCGACGGCGGAGCCGATCCGAACCCGGGCACCGGCGGCTGGGCGGCGATCCTGATCGATCCGGCGAGCGGCAAGGCGCGCGAGCTCTCCGGCGGCGAGCCGCGGACCACGAACAACCGGATGGAGCTGACGGCGGCCATCCGCGCCCTGGAGGCCTTGAGCCGTCCCTGCCGGGTCCGCCTCTACACCGACTCCCAATATCTAAGGAAGGGGATCACCGAGTGGCTCCCCGGCTGGATCGCGCGCGGCTGGCGGCGCAAGGACGGCGAGCTCCAGAACGAGGACCTCTGGCGCCGCCTGGCCGAGCTGATCCAGGCCCACCCGATCCGCTGGGACTGGGTCAAGGGGCACGCCGGCAACAAGTGGAACGAAAGGGCGGACGTGCTGGCGACGCTGGAAATCCGTAAGCAGCGGGGAGGCAAGGCCGTCGCGGTGGCCGCGGCGCCGGCCGAGCCGCCGGCCGCGGAGGTCTTCCTGCGCGTCTCCTGCGCCGGCCGGCGGGGGGGATGGGCCTCGCTGATCCGGTATCCGGGGGGCGAGGGACGCGAGGAATTGCTCACCGGCGGGCTCCCGGTCGCCACCGCCAACCAGCTCGACCTGCTGGGGGCGATCGCCGCCCTGGAGAGCCTGCCGCTGGGGATCACGGTGGCCTTCCACACCGGCTCGGACTACCTCAGGAACGGCGCCAGCCGCTGGATCGACGGCTGGAAGCAGCGCGGCTGGAAGACCAAGGAGGGGCAGCTCGTCATGAACCGAGAGCTCTGGGAGCGCCTGGAGCGCGCGATGGCCGCCCGCCGCGTCGCCTGGCCGGACGTCAAGGGGCGCGAGATGGCCGAGCTGAAGGCCCTGGGAGAGAAGGCGAAGGCGGCGGCGGGGTAGGGCCCTCATCACCCCGGCCCTCTTCTCCCGTCCCCTCCCCCCTCCCGTCACCGGGAGAAGAGGGGGGCCCTGCGATGGGGCCGCTCCTGAGTCGGAGGGCAAACCCCCGAAAGCGGTATCCCTGGAGAGGGCAACCCTCCGTCCCCTCATGATCCAGGCTTTTCTCTTTGCCTTTCTCCCTCTTCTCCCGGTGAGGGAGGGGGGAGGGGACGGGAGAAGAGGGCCGGGGTGATGAGGGCTCCCGCCGAAGCCGAGGAACCCTACCGCCCCGCCCCCGCCTCCACATCCTTGTACGCGAAGCTCTTCGTCACCTTCGCGTAGGGCTTGCCGTCCACCTCGGCGTAGGGGTAGACGAAGTAGTTCAGCGGCGGGCCCGCCTGCTTGGGGCTGAGCACGACGTCGCGGCCGATCGAGAGCTGGACGCGGTTCTCGTCGAGGGCGCCGAAGAAGTACTCCTTCTTGTCCGGGTGCTTCCAGGCTTCGGAGGCGTCGACCGGGACCCATCCATACCCCTTGAGGTAGAACTCCGCCCAGCAGTGATAGCCGGCGATCTCTCCCTGGCCGCGGTCGCCGGGGACGGGGAAGCCGATCTCGAACTTGGCCGGGATGCCGACGGCGCGGTTGAGGCCGATGAACAGGGCGTGGAAGTCGGTGCAGTTCCCCCGCTTGGCGTCGCAGGCCCAGTAGATGTCGCCGTTCCCCCAGCCGGTGCCGCTCTTGTCGTACGACATCGTCTTCTCCACGTAGTCGTAGATGGCGCGGGCCTTGTCGAGGTCGGTCGTCTTCCCCGCGGTCACCGTCGCGGCCAGCGACTTGATGCGGTCGTCGAGCGGCACCAGGCGGTCCGGCTTCAGCCACTGCTCGGCGGCTGCCGGGATGGCGGCCTTCGCTGGAAGGCCGGTGGGGAGGTCGTGATGGAGCGACTCCCTGCGGCGCACCCGCACGTTCATCTCCACGGCGACCTCGGGCTGCTTGGGGTCGGTGACCGTGAAGTGGAGCACCGAGTTGCCGTAGCGGCCGTCCTTGGTGATCACGTAGGGGACCGGCGTCGAGATGCCGGTGACGGTGACCTCCTGGAGGTCGTCGCTCACCGGCACCGGGATCCAGACGTCGACCTTGCGGGCGTCCGCCGGCAGCTCGGTGATCCGGGCCTTGTAGGTGAAGTCGAAGTCCCGCGCTTTCGGCGTGTCGGCCGGCGCGGCGGCGGTTGCGCCAAGGGCCAGGGCGAGCGCCAGGATGGAAGCTCCGTGCACTGTCTTTCTCATCGCACCTCCTCGTGGAGAGACGATCGTACCGCACGGGCGCCTTGATACACTCCCCCGTATGGCCACCAAGGACAAGAACGCCGTCCGCCCCCTCGCGAGCAACCGGCGGGCGCTGCACGAATACCACGTCCTGGAGAGCTTCGAGGCGGGCATCCGGCTGAAGGGGACCGAGGTCAAGTCGGTCCGCGAGGGGCGGGTGCAGCTCAAGGACAGCTACGTCGACTTCAAGGACGGCCAGGCCTTCCTCGTCGGCGCCCATATCAGCGCGTACAGCCACGGCAACCGCGAGAACCACGACCCCGAGCAGGCGCGCAAGCTCCTGCTGCGCAAGCGGGAGATCGAGCGGTTGTTCGGCCGCACCCAGCTCAAAGGTCTGACCGTGGTGCCGCTCTCGATGTACCTGAAGGGGAACTGGGTGAAGGTGGAGCTCGCCCTGGTGCAGGGCAAGAAGCTCTACGACAAGCGGGAGGCCGAGAAGACGCGCGAGCTCGACCGCGAGGCGGAGGCGGCGGTCAAGAGCAACCAGTGGTGAGCGGCGGCGAGGCTGCCGCCGCTCATTCGGGGCCGACCTCCTGGCGCCGGCGCCGGCCGCCGGTGTCCTGGATCTTTTCGAGAGCCGTCTGGCCGCCGTAGCGCGCCACGATGCGGTCGTCGTAGTCGTCGGAGACCGTGGCCACGGCGGTGATCGCCCGCAGCAGGTCGCGCGGGTCGAGGTTGCTGCCGAACACCGAGTGGGCGAAGAAGATGTCGTTGCCCACCAGGGAGAAGTGGCCGCAGGCCATCTCGTGGTTGAGCTCCAGCAGCCCCGCCATCAGCTCCTCGTCGAGCTCCACGTCCTGCACGCAATAGGACATGATGACGACCATCGTCTCCTCCGGGCCGTAGGGCTCGACGGAGATCTCCAGCACGGTCGAGCCGTAGCGGACGTAGAAGTGGTCGCTGTCGGGGTCGTGGTAGGGCTCCTCGAACAGCTCCCCGAGGTACTCCCGCAATTTGTTGAAGGTCTCTTCATGGACCGGGCTTTCGAACATGTTCCTCTCCTCCAAGGGCGCTTACTCTAACAGTTTGTCCCCCCTGGCAAGCCCCCCGCGCGGGCGTTGACACCCCTGGGAGTTGAGACTAACGTTTAGGCCAGCCGAAAAAGACCGATCCGAGACCCGGTTTCCCTGATCTCGGGGCTCGTTTGAAAGAACCGGAGTCGGCGTCACTTTCCATTCGCGATCGCAAGACAGGAGGAGATTCCATGCAGAGGCGAGGAGGATTGATGGGGAGGGCCTTGAGCGTCGTTGCCCTCGCCGCGCTGGCCGCGGTCCCCGTCCACGGGGCCGGGTTCAGCATTTTCGAGCAGGGCTCCAAGGCCTTGGGAATGGCCGGAGCCTTCACCGCGCAGGCCGACGATCCCTCGATGCTGTACTACAACGCCGGCGGGCTGGCGTTCGTCGAGAAGGCGGGGGGCTCGCTGGGCGCCACCTGGATCCGCAGCACCAAGGCGGACTTCAACGGCGCCAACCCCTTCCCGGGGTCGGGCTATTCGGCAGAGCAGTCGACGCTCTCCAAGTTCCCGCCGCACGCCTACTACGTGCAGCCGCTGTCGAGCACCTGGAAGTTCGGCCTCGGCATCGAGACGCCGTTCGGCCTCACCACCGAGTGGAAGAACCCGCAGCAGTTCGCCGGCCGCTTCCTCTCCACCAAGGCTTCGCTGCAGGCCTTCGACATCAACCCGACGCTCGGCTGGCAGGTCACGCCGACCTTCGGCATCGGCGTCGGCGGCATCGTCCGCGTCTCCAAGGTGGAGCTGAACCGCAACATCGCGGCGGTCGACCCCTTCACCCTGATGGCGGCGGACGTCGGCCGCCTGAAGCTGACCTCGGACTACACCAAGGACAGCTACGGCTTCAACATCGGCCTGCTGCACAAGTGGAACGAGAGCTTCTCCTGGGGTCTCTCCTACCGCAGCAAGATCTCGGTGAAGTACGAGGGGAGCGCCCGGCTGACCCCGAACGCCACCGGCGACCCGATCTTCGACCAGATCCTCGCCGCGCAGCTCCCCTACAACACCAAGCTGCCGGTGAAGACCGAGATCGACTACCCCGACCAGGCGAGCCTCGGCCTCGCTTTCGCGCTCACCCGCAACCTGCTGCTCGAGACCGATTTCAACTACACGGGCTGGAGCTCCTTCGGGAACGTTCCGATCACCTTCACCGGCGGCGCCGGCAACTCGCTGCCGAGCACCTCGCTGCCGCAGGACTGGAAGAACTCCTACAGCTACCGCGCCGGCCTGCGCTGGACCACCGGCCCGTCGTCGCAGTGGCGCTTCGGCCTGGTCTACGACCAGACCCCGCAGCCCGAGGAGGGCGTTTCGCCCCTGCTGCCCGACGCCGACCGCATCGGCTACTGCATCGGCTACGGGCACACCACCGGCTTCCGCTACGACGTCGGCCTCATGTACCTCGACTTCAAGAAGCGCACCGTGAACCAGTTCCGTGCCAGTGAAGGACCCTTCTTCGGCACCTACAAAACGCAAGCCGTGCTGCTGGGGCTGACGCTCAACATTTAACGGTTAAGGAGACAGGAAGATGCATCGTCTCAAGATTACCGCGGGCGTCATGTCGCTCGCCCTGCTCTCGGTGGCCGGAGCCGGCTTCGCCGCCGTGAACACCGGCTCCGCCAACTTCAAGACCTACGTCGCCTTCGGCGACAGCCTCACGGCGGGCTTCTCCAACGGCTCGATCGAGGCCAAGTTCCAGGTCAACAGCTACCCCGCCCTGATCTACCGCCAGGTGCAGGGCACCAAGTCGGATGCCGGCTTCGAGCAGCCGCTGGTCAGCGCGCCCGGCCTGCCTGGCGCCCTCCGGCTCACCAGCCTGTTCCCGACCATGATCTCGCCCACCCCGGGCGCCGGCCAGCCCACCAACATCAACCTGCCGCGCCCCTACAACAACCTGGCGGTGCCGGGCGCCACCCTCCACGACCTGCTGACCAAGACGCAGTCGACGAGCGCCACCGACCCCACCGACCTGGTGCTGCGCAAGCTCGGCTTCACCCAGCTCCAGCAGGGGCTCTCGCTCATGCCGACCTTCGTCACCCTCTGGATCGGCAACAACGACGCGCTGGCGGCGGCCACCTCCGGCATCGCCATCGAGGGGGTGACACTCACCCCGCCGGCCCAGTTCGACGCCGACCTCAAGGCGGTCACCGGCGCCATCACCGCCGAGGGCGCCAAGTTCGCGATCGGCAACATCCCGGACGTCACCAGCATCCCGTTCGTGACCACCCTGCCGCGGTTCGTCTTCAACCCGAAGACCAACCAGCTCGTCCTCGACCCCACCGGCCATCCGATCCCGCTGATCGGCCCGGACGGTCCGCTCCAGGCCGGTGACTACGTGCTGCTCACCGCCGCCGCCGAGCTGGCGGTGGGGAGAGGTATCCCGACCTTCATTCCGGGCGGCACCGGGCAGCCGCTCTCCGACAACGCGGTGCTCAACGCCGCCGAGGTCGCCAACATCAAGGCCCACGTGGCGGCCTACAACGCCTCGATCAGCGCCGCGGCCACCGCCAACGGGGCGGCCCTGGTCGACGCCAACGCGGTGCTGACCGACCTTGCCGCCCACGGCCTCGACATCGGCGGCATCGGCTTCAGCAGCGCGTTCCTCACCGGCGGCCTGTTCGGCTACGACGGCGTTCACCCGACGCCGCTCGGCTACGCCTACATCGCCAACAAGTTCATCGACTCCATCAACACCACCTTCGCCGCCCAGATCCCGGAGGTCGACCTCTATCCGTTCATCTTCGGTCCGCTGCCCACCGGCGCCGCCACGGTGTCGGGCAAGGCGGGCGCGCAGTTGTACGCCAACTACGTCCTCACCCCGGAGGCCCGGCGCAACCTCCTGCTGTCGGTCGGCGTTCCGCAGTGGATCGTCGACGGCACCAAGCAGCCGCGCAAGCCCCGGCACCCTCGCGGGTAGGCGGCCCAGGCGCGAAGAAGGAAACCAGGGCGGGAGCGATCCCGCCCTTTTTCGTGGCCTCGGACGAGTCCCACGAAAAAAATCTCTCCGATGTCACGAAATTCAGACGGCGAGCACCTATAATAGGATTTCATGCTGAGTGGCAGTTTCTTTTGTTTGTTGCAATTTTTCTGATTTGTCTTTTGGGTTGGAGACCTCCCGGAGGAGAGTACGGAGGCATTCCATTGGGTCGGAGGTCAAATGCTTGCGCGAACAGGAAGGAAGCACACCGGTGAGCTGCTGGTCGGGCTCGCCGCGGCGATCGGGCTATGGGCAGGCCAGATCGCTTGGGCCGAAGGCCCGGCGGCTTCCGCGGCGGCGCGGGGAGCGGCCGGGTCTCTAGGATTGCGGGCCGGCGCGGAGGTGCCGCCGGCGAAGATCCAGGAGCTATACCGCAGGATCCTGGCCGACTGGTCGGCGGGGCGGACGGACCGGGCGCCGGACGAGCTGATCGAGCTCGAGACGACGGTGGTGTCCGACACCGACGCGCGGACCCACACCACGCTGCTCAAGGCCGAGCAGGCGGTCATCCACCAGGTCGGCACCGCCGACCTCGAGGTGCTGGTGCCGATCGCGGTGCTCCACCACGAGGCCTACCGGCGCCTGCTGGCGCGCGGCGGCCGCGGCCACGCCCTGGCGATGATCCACACCCGCAACATGTCCAAGGATCTCGCCCTCCTCTACAGCGATCAATCGAGCTCGGAGGGGGCGAAGCTGGTCGCCAGCCGGCTGACCACCAGCCTCGGCGGGCTGCTCCTGCAGTATGCCCAGCAGCTCCCGGCGGCGGAGATGTTCCAGAAGTCGATCGAGCTCGACCCCCGCAACGTCCCCGCCCTGCTGGCGCTCGCCACCATCTATGAGAAGAACGCGCAGGCCCTGACCGCCGTCAAGCTCCTGCGTAGCGTCCTGGTGATCGAGCCCGCCAACCCCGAGGCGCGCCTGCGGCTGGCGCTCAACCTTAAGCGGCTGGACCAGACCGCCGAGACCCGCAAGCTGCTCGCCGGTCTGGCGGCCGAGAAGGAGGCCACCTGGGTCACCCCGCTCGCTTACCAGGAGCTGGCCCGGCTCGACGTCGAGGAGGGGAAGAAGGGGAAGAGCCCGGAGGCCGAGAAGCTGCTGCGCGAGGCGATCGACCGCTTCCCGGACGACCTGCGGCTGCGCATCCAGCTCGCCTCGGTGCTCGACCGCCGCGGCGCCCCCGGGGAGGCGAGCGCGCTGCTCGACAAGCTGCTCTCGGCGCCGCTGTCGCGCGAGGCGGGCTCCTCCCGCTACCTCTACAACGCCGTGCGCGCCGACGAGTTCGCCTCCACCCGCAGCTTCCTGGAGGAGAACTCGAAGTCGCGCCTCCAGGTGCTGGCGCAGGCCCTCAACGCGCCGCCGTCCGACGGCGCGGGGACGGGGGTGGCACGATGAGCGGTCACCTCCTGAGCAGCCGGATCCGGCGCGCCCTCGTGGCGGGCCTCGGCGGTTTCCTTGCGGCGGGCGCGGCGCTCGCCCAGCTCAACGTGCACATCCAGAGCCCCACTCCGGAGCAGCCGGTGTTCGGCCCCACCCAGGTGGAGGTCGGGGTCTACTCCGGCGAGAAGGTCGACAAGGTGGAGCTGTTCGTCAACGGCAAGCTGATGGGCACGGTGCAGCGCCCCCCCTACCGGTTCAACCTCGACGTCGGGGACGAAAACATCCGTCGGGAGTTCCGGGCGGTGGTCCATACCACCACCGGCGCCGCCGCCGCCGACACCGTGGTGACGGTGCCGGTGCAGATCAACGACGAGATGAGCCTCAAGCTGCGCGCCCTGTTCGCCAGCGTCACCCGCGCCGGCCAGCAGGACCTGGCGCTGGAGCAGGGGGACTTCGAGCTGTTCGACAACGGCGCGCCGCAGCAGATCGTCACCTTCGGCCGGGACGAGCTGCCGCTCACCGCCGTCCTGCTGCTCGACACCAGCGAGAGCATGCAGGGGGACCGGCTGGACGCCGTGCGCCGGGGCACCCGGGCCTTCCTCAACGGCATGAAGCCCTCCGACGAGGCGATGCTCGCCCTGTTCTCCGACCGGCTGCTCCGCTACACGCCGTTCACCTCGGACAAGAAGGAGCTCGACGCGGTCATCGCCAGCACCCAGGCGGCCGGCGGCACGGCGGTCAACGATTTCCTCTACCTCTCCCTCAAGCTGCTCGACGCCCGCCAGGGGCAGCGGGTGGTGGTGCTGATGTCCGACGGCTCGGACGTCCACAGCGTGCTCCCCGCCGCCGACGTCCTCTGGAAGGCGCGCGCCGGACAGTCGCTGATCTACTGGATTCAGCTCGGCGGCAAGCACCTGTCCTTCACCTCCGCCTGGCGCGACTTCAAGGGGAACGACCGCGAGTTCGCCGAGCTGGAGAAGGCGGTCCGGGAGAGCGGCGGACGCACCCTGTCGATCGAGCGCGTCGAGGATCTGGAGGGGGCCTTCCGCACCATCCTCCAGGAGCTCCGCCAGCAATACGCCCTCGGCTACTACCCGACCACCGCCAAGGGGGACGGGAGCTGGCACAAGGTCGAGGTCCGCCTGCGCGGCGGCGGCGGCCGGGTGCGGACGCGGGAAGGGTACGCGGACTACTAGGGAAAAAGAACACGGACTAGCAGGGACTGACATGGACGAACACGGACCGGGGGACGAAGGGGTCCGTGTTCGTCTGTGCAAGTCCGTGTTCGTCCGTGTGCCTTTCCCCCCTTGACCCTCACGCAACGTGAGGGTCTATCGTCTTCTCCATGGTGGCCAGGAGACAACCGATGCACCCCCCTCCTTGGAGGGTGGGTGAGCTGGCCCGGCGGACCGGACTGTCCGTGCGGGCGCTCCACCACTACGACGAGATCGGGCTGCTGTCGCCGTCGCACCGTTCGGAAGCGGGGTACCGGCTGTACACCGAGGCCGACGTGATGCGGCTGCAGCAGATCCTCTCGTTGCGGACCCTCGGGTTCTCGCTGGCCGCGGCCGGCGAGTTCCTGGGCCGCCCCGACGTCACCCCCGACCGCGTGCTGCGGCTCCACATCGCCCACCTCCAGGAGCGGATCGCGGCCCAGCAGAGCCTCTGTTCCCGCCTGGAGCGGGTCGCCGGGCGCTGGCGGTCGGACGAGAAGGTTCCCACGGAGGAGTTCCTCCAGATCATCGAGGAGACGACGATGTTCGAGAAGTACTACACCCCGGAGCAGATGGCGGCCCTGAAGGAGCGGGGCGAGGCGCTCGGCCCGGAGCGCATCCGTCAGGTCGAAGGCGAGTGGCCCGAGCTGATGGCCAAGGTCCAGGCGGAGATGGATCTCGGCACCGATCCCGCGGATGAGCGGGTGCAGGCGCTCGCCCGACGCTGGCGGGAGCTGATCGCCGAGTTCACCGGCGGCGACCCCCGCATCACCAAGTCGCTGGGCCGCATGTACCAGGAGGAGCCCACTGTCCATGGCATGGACTCGGGGCCCATGCGGGCGATGGGGAAGTACATCGGCAGGGCGTTGCAGACGGGGAAGAAAGAATAGCCCGCGCTCACCCGATCTCGCTGAAGCTGGCGTAGGCCGGGTGCGCCCCGGCCTGCGCCGGCCGGTTTCCGGGGCGGATCAGCAGGCCGGTCCGGAAGCCGGCGCGGGCGGCGGCGTCGAGCTCGGCCGTCACGTCCGAGAGGAAGAGGATCTCGCCCGGCGGCAGGGCGAAGACGGCGGCGATGGCCGTGTAGGCGGCGGCCTCCTGCTTGGGGCCAGTCGTGGTGTCGTGGTAGCCCTCGAAGAGCGGGGTGAGATCGCCGAATTCGCTGTATCCGAAGAGGAGCTTCTGGGCGCGCACGCTGCCGGAGGAGAAGATGCGTAGCCGGCGCCCCGCGGCCCGCCAGGCGGCCAGGACGGGAGGGACGTCGGGGTAGACGTGGCCGCGGATCTCCCCGCGGGCGTACCCCTCGTCCCAGATCAACCCCTGCAACAGCTTGAGGCCGGTCGACTTGCGGTCCTGCTCCATCAGCCAGCGGGCGTAGGGAGCGCCGTCGCCGAAGGGGGGCGGCGGATCGGCCGCGTCCTCCCTCACGTGCTCCTCGCGCAGGCGGGCGAGCGCCTCCCGGAGGTCGGGGCCCGGCTCGGCCTGCGCGCAGGCCGGCTCCAGGCGCGCGGCGGCGTAGGGGAAGAGGACGTCGTAGACGAAGGCGATCGAAGTGGTCGTCCCCTCGATGTCGGTGAGGACGGCGAGCGGCGGCGTGGCGGTCGGCGGCGTCATGGCGGCTCCCAATGAGGCCCCCTCGCTTGAGGGGACTCCAGTTCCGGCCGACGTTGTACCACGCCGGGCTCCTCCGCGTTCAGGATGTAAATTTCTTGAAAACATATAGATGGGTCGCGTTGTCCCCATCCCCCGCGTTGAAAGCACTACACAGGGGGTAGCGAGTCCGCGTCGTCCAGCCTCGGAGCACTTGTTCCAAAGCCGGTAGAGACAGGCTTTGCAGAGATGCAAGGTCGCGGGCAGCCTTTTTTTGAACCGGAGCCCATCGTGAAACTAGAGATGAGCCAGAAGGAGACCCCGGCCACGACTCTGGTCGGGGTGCTGCGCAGCCGCGCCGAGAGCCAGGGGGAGGACCTCGCCTATACGTTCCTGCTCGACGGCGAGCGGAGCGAAGCCCACCTCACCTATGCCGAGCTCGACCGGCGGGCGCGCGGCCTCGCCGCGACCCTGGCGCGGGAGGGGATCGGCAACGGAGCGCGGGTGCTCCTGCTCTACCCTCCGGGGCTCGACTACATCGCCGCCTTTTTCGGCTGCCTCTATGCCGGCGCTGTGGCGGTGCCGGCCTATCCGCCGCGGTCGCGCCGCCCGTCGGCGCGCCTGCAGTCGATCCAGGAGAGCGCCGGCGCCAAGGCGGTGCTCGCCACGGCGTCCGTGCTCTCCGCCCTCGACCGCCAGCTCTCGCGCCGTCCGGGCGTGCTCTGGCAGGCCGCCGAGGGTGCCGAGATGGAGCGCGGCGCCGAGGAGTGGCGCGATCCGCAAGTGGGGGAGGAGGCGCTCGCCTTCCTGCAGTACACCTCCGGCTCGACGGCGGCCCCCAAGGGGGTGATGCTCCGCCACGCCAACCTGCTCGCCAACCTGGAGCAGATCCGCCGCTCCTTCGCGCAGACCGCGGCGGAGCGCACCGTCATCTGGCTCCCGCCGTACCATGACATGGGGCTGATCGGCGGCATCCTGACGCCGCTCTACACCGGCAACCCGGCGATCCTCCTCTCGCCCGTCTCGTTCCTCCAGCGCCCGCTGCGCTGGCTGCAGGCGATCTCGCGCTACCGCGGCACCACCAGCGGCGGCCCCAACTTCGCGTACGACCTCTGCGTCGAGAAGATCGGCGAGAAAGACCGCGAGGAGCTCGACCTGTCGAGTTGGACCCTGGCCTTCAACGGCGCCGAGCCGGTGCGCGCGGCGACGCTGGAGCGCTTCGCGGCCGCCTTCGCCCCCTGCGGCTTCCGGCCGGAGGCGTTCCTCCCCTGCTACGGCCTGGCCGAGGGGACCCTGCTCGCCGCCACCGTCCAGCGCGGCGCGGGAGCCACCGTCGGCGTCTTCGCCACGGCCGACCTGGAGCAGCACCGCGCCGTTCCGGTCGCTCCCGGCGGGCCTGAGAGCCCGGAGGGCGAGGCCGTCGAGGCCCGCGTCCTGGTCGGCTCCGGCAAGGCCCCCGAGGGGGCGCGGCTGCTGGTCGTCGATCCCGAATCGCGGCGGCCCCGCGCGGCGGGCGAGGTGGGGGAGATCTGGATCTCCGGCCCCGCCGTGGCCGCCGGCTACTGGGGGCTGCCGGAGGTGACCGCGGCGAGCTTCGGAGCGCGCACGGCGGACGGCGACGGCCCCTGGCTGCGCACCGGCGACCTCGGCTTCCTGGGCGGTACCGGCGAACAGGGCGAACAGGGCGAACAGGGCGAAGCGGGCGAGCTGTTCGTCACCGGCCGGAGCAAGGACCTGATCATCCTGCGTGGCCGCAACCACTACCCGCAGGACATCGAGCTGACCGTGGAGCGCTCGCATCCGGCCCTGCGCCCGGGGTGCGGCGCCGCCTTCGCCGTCGAGCCCCGCGAGGGGGCCGGCGAGGAGCGGCTGGTGGTCGTCCAGGAGGTGCGCCGCGAGCACCGCGACGACGATCCGGCCGAGCTGGTGGCCGCCATCCGCCGGGCGGTGGCCGAGGAGCACGAGGTGCAGGTCCACGCCGTCGTGCTGCTGCGGCCGGCGACCATCCCGAAGACCACCAGCGGCAAGATCCAGCGCTCCGCCTGCCGCGCCCGCTACCTCGACGGCACGCTGGAGGCGCTGGGCGGCTGGCAGGCGCCGGCCGGCGCGGAGGCGGCGCCCGCCGTCCCCGAGGACCTCGAAAGCCCCGAGGGGGTGCGCCGCTGGCTGGCCGCCGAGATCGCGGCGCGGGCGGGGATGACCGCCGAGGAGATCGACCTCGACCGGCCGCTCGACCACTACCCGCTCGACTCGCTGGCCGCCATGGAGCTGATGCACGCCATCGAGTCGCGGCTCGGGGTGGTGCTGTCGATGGAGAGCTTCTTCGCCGGCGGCAGCCTCGCCGAGCTGGCCGGCGCGATCCTCGACCGCGCCGGCGCGGCCGAAGCGGCGGGGACATCGACCGCTGCGGCTACCGTCCTCCCCGCGGTGCCCGGGCGGGAGGTGGGCGACCACCCGCTGTCGCGCGGCCAGCAGTCGCTCTGGTTCCTGCACGCCCTCGATCCGGCGGGCTCGGCCTACAACGTGGCCAGCGCCGTGCGCATCCGCGGCGAGCTCGACGTGGCCGCCCTGCGGGCGTCGATCGGCGCCCTGATCGAGCGCCATCCGGTGCTGCGCACCACCTTCCCCACCTCGCGCGGGGAGCCGGTCCAGCGGGTGGTCCCGCCGGGGCCGCGCGCCGAGCCGGCGCTGGAGCTGGTGGACGCCCAGGGGTGGAGCGACCACCGGCTGGCCGAGTTCCTGGCCGCCGAGGGGCACCGCCCGTTCGACCTCGAGAACGGACCGCTGATCCGGGTCCTGCTGCTCACCCGCGGCGCCCTGGAGCACGTGCTGCTGCTGGCGATGCACCACGTGATCACCGACTTCTGGTCGCTCGGGCTGCTGCTCGACGACCTCGCCCTCCTCTACCCGGCGCTGCGGGCGGGGGAGCGGCGGGAGCTCCCCGCCCCGGGGCTCCTCTACACCGACTATGTGGCCTGGCAGGAGGCGATGCTCGCCGGCCCCGAGGGGGAGCGGCTCTGGGAGCACTGGCGCTCGCGGCTGGGCGGCGAGCTGCCTGTGCTCGACCTGCACACCGACCGCCCGCGGCCGCGGGTGCAGACCCACGCCGGCGAGGCGCTCCAGCTCCACCTCTCCACCCACCTCTCGGGGCGGCTGAAGGAGCTCGGGCGCGAGCACGGGGCGACCCCGTTCGTCACCCTGCTCGCCGCCTTCGAGGTGCTGCTCCACCGCTACACCGGCCAGGAGGACTTCCTGGTCGGCTCGGTGACCGCCGCCCGCACCCGCGCCGGCTTCGCGCGCACCCTCGGCTACTTCGTCAACCCGCTGGTGCTGCGCGCCTCCTTCAACGGCCCCGGCGGCACTGATGGCGGTACCGACGGCGATCCCGGCTTCGCGGAGCTCCTCGGCCGCACCCGCACCGACGCCCTGGGGGCGTTCGAGCACCAGGACTTCCCCTTCCCGCTGCTGGTCGAGCGCCTGCAGCCGGAGCGCGACACCGGCCGCTCGCCGCTGTTCCAGGTCATGTTCGTGCTGCAGAAGGCGCAGCTCGCCGACGGCCAGGAGCTGACCGCCTGCGCCCTGGGCGAGCCGGGGGCCCACGCCGACGTCGGCGGGCTCCGCCTGGAGGTGGTGCCGCTGGAGCAGCGGATCGCCCAGTTCGACCTCACCCTCACCATGGGCGAGGTGGGGGAGGCCTTCGTCGCCTCCTTCGACTACAACGTCCAGCTCTTCGACGCCGCCACCGTCGCCCGCTGGGGCCGCCATTTCGAGCGGCTGCTCGCCGGCATCGTGGCGGCACCGGCGGCGCCGGTCTCCGAGCTGCCGCTGATCACCCCGGAGGAGGAGCGCCAGCTCACCGCGGTGTGGAACGACACCGGCGTCGAGTACCGGCACGAGGCCACCCTGCCCGGGCTGCTCGCCGAGCAGGCGGCGAAGAGCCCGGACGCCGTGGCCGTGATCTCCGGCGGCGAGGCGCTCACCTACGGCGAGCTCGACGCCCGGGCCAACCGCCTGGCGCGCCGCCTGCGCGCCCGCGGGGTCGGCCGCTGCACCCGGGTCGCCGTCTGCCTGGAGCGCTCGCCCTCCCTGATGGTGGGGCTGATCGCCGTGCTCAAGGCGGGGGGCGCCTACCTGCCGATCGACCCCGAGACCCCCCGCGGGCGGATCGCCGCGCTGCTCGACAGCGCCGGCATCGAGCACGTCGTCACCGAGGAGCGGCTCTGGCCGCTCGCCGGCGAGGCCGGCCCGGCCGTCCTCGCGCTCGACGCCGCTGCGGCGGAGATCGACGCCGAGGAGAGCACGCCGCTGCCGCTGGTCGCGCTGCCGGCCAACCTCGCCTGCGTCATCTACACCTCGGGCTCGACCGGGGCCCCCAAGGGGGTCCTGCTCACCCACCGCAACCTGGTCAACCTGGTCGCCTCGTTCCTCGACAGCTACCGGCCGGAGCCGGCGGACCGCATCCTGCCGCTGACCGCGGTCGGCTTCGCCAGCTTCGTCGGCGAGATCTTTCCCCTGCTCTGCGCCGGCGGCACCCTGGTGCTCCCCGACCGCGCCGAGCTGCTCGACGTCTCCGCCCTGACCGCGCTGATCGAGCGCCACGGCATCTCCATCGTCTCGACCGTGCCGTCGATGATGGCGAGCCTCAACGCCCGCCACGACCGGCTGCCGCGGCTGCGGCTGATCCTGGTCGGCGGCGAGGCGCTGTCGGCCGGCGACGTCGACAAGATCCTCGGCAGCGTGCGGATCGTCAACGGCTACGGCCTGACCGAGACCAGCGTCTGCTCGACCTGCCACACCCTGGTGCCGGCCGACCTCGCGCCCGGCTCGATCCCGCCGATCGGCCGGCCGCTGATGAACCACCGGGTCTACCTGCTCGACCGCCACTTCCAGCCGCTGCCGGTCGGCTGCCCGGGGGAGATCTTCGTCGCCGGCGACGGGCTCGCCCGCGGCTACCAGGGGGATTCCGGGGCGACCGCCGAGCGCTTCCTGCCCGATCCGTGGGACACCGGCGCGCGGATGTACCGCACCGGCGACCTCGGGCTGATCCGCTCCGACGGCGAGCTGATCTACCTCGGCCGCGTCGACCAGCAGGTCAAGCTGCGCGGCTACCGCATCGAGCTGGCGGAGGTCGAATCCGTCCTCGCCCTCCACCCGCGGGTCAAGGAGACCTTCGTTATCGTGCGCACCGACAGCGGCGAGCCCCAGCTCGTGGCCTACCTGGTGCCGGAGGAGACCGCGGCGCCGCCCACCGCGGGCGAGCTCTTCGCCTACCTGCGCGAGCGGCTGCCGGACTACATGGTGCCGGGGGCGCTGGTCACCCTGCCCGCCCTGCCGCTCACCGTCAACGGCAAGGTCGACCGCGCCCTCCTCCCGGCCCCGGACCGCGCCCGGCCGGCGCTGGCGAGCGCCTACAGCGCGCCGCGCAGCGAGCTGGAGCGCACCATCACCGCCGCCTGGCAGGCGGAGCTCAACGTCGAGACGGTGGGCGTCGACGACAACTTCTTCGACCTCGGCGGCCACTCGCTGCGGATGGCGAAGGTGCACGCGCGGCTCAAGGAGGCGCTCGGCCGGGAGGTCCCGCTGATCGAGCTCTTCCAGTATCCCACCGTCTCGTCGCTGGCGCGCCATCTCTCAGGGGGCGTGGCGGCGGCCGCGGCCGTCCCGGTCCCCGCCGGGCCGCGGCGCGCCCGGCGCGGGGAGAACCCGGACATCGCCATCGTCGGCATGGCCGGCCGCTTCCCCGGCGCCAAGGGGGTCGAGGAGCTCTGGCGCAACGTCGCCGGCGGCCGCGAGGGGATCACCTTCTTCACCGCCGAGGAGCTGCTGGCGGCCGGCGTCGACCCCGCCATGGTCGACAACCCGAACTACGTGCGGGCCAAGGGGATCCTGGGCGACGTCGACCTCTTCGACGCCTCCTTCTTTGGCCTCAACCCGCGCGAGGTCGAGCTGATGGACCCGCAGCACCGGCTCTTCCTCGAATGCTCGTGGGAGGCGCTGGAGCACGCTGGCTGGGACGCCGAGCGCTTCCCCGGCCTGGTGGGGGTGTACGCGGGCCTGAGCATGAACACCTACATGATCATGAACCTGCTGCCGCACATGGAGCTGGTGGCCTCGGTGGACACCCTGCAGGCGTCGCTCGGCAACGACAAGGACCCGATGACCTCGCGGGTCTCCTACAAGCTCAACCTCAAGGGTCCGAGCGTCACCATCCAGAGCGCCTCGTCGACCTCGCTGGTGGCGGTCCACCAGGCCTGCCAGTCGCTGCACCAGCACGACTGCGACATGGCGCTGGCCGGCGGCGTCTCGATCCACCTGCCGGAGGCCTCCGGCTACCTCTACCAGGAGGGGGGCACCACCGCCCGCGACGGCCACTGCCGCGCCTTCGACGCCTCGGCCACAGGCTTCGTCTCCGGCCACGGCGCCGGCGTGGTGGTGCTCAAGCGGCTCGACGACGCCCTGGCCGAGGGGGACACCGTCTACGCCGTGATCAAGGGCTCGGCCTGCAACAACGACGGCTCGCTCAAGGTCAGCTTCATGGCCCCCTCGATCGACGGCCAGGTGGAGGTCTACCGCCAGGCCTACGAGAACGCCGGGGTCGATCCCCGCACGGTCTCCTATGTCGAGTGCCACGGCACCGGCACGGCGCTGGGCGACCCGATCGAGATCGCCGCCCTGTCGCGGGTCTTCGCGGATGGCGAGCGGCGGAACTACTGCGCCATCGGCTCGCTGAAGACCAACATCGGCCACCTGGACACCGCTGCGGGCGTCTGCGGCCTGATCAAGACCGCGCTGGCGCTCCACCACGGGGCGATCCCGCCGAGCCTCCACTTCGAGGCGCCCAACCCGCGGATCGACTTCGCGGGGAGCCCGTTCTTCGTCAACACCGAGCTGCGCCCCTGGGTCTCGGCGGGCCCGCGGCGCGCCGGCGTCACCTCGCTCGGCATGGGGGGGACCAACGCCCACGTGGTGCTGGAGGCCGCGCCGGCGCTGGTGCCGACGACGCCGGCCGGCGATTCGCGTCCCCACCAGCTCCTGCTCCTCTCGGCGAAGAGCGCCGCCGCCCTCGACCGCTCGACCGCGCGGCTGGCCGACCACCTGCGCGACAACCCCGGCCTCGAGCTGCCGGACGTCGCCTTCACCCTGACCCACGGCCGGCGGTCGTTCCAGCACCGCCGCGCCCTGCTCGCCACCGATCTGGCGGACGCCACCCGGGCGCTGGAGATGCTCGACCCCGAGCGCATCCTCACCACGGCGCCCGAGCCGGGCGACCGCCCCGTCGCCTTCCTCTTCCCCGGCCAGGGGGCGCAGTACCCCGGCATGGGGCGCGGCCTCTACGACTCCGAGCCCTCGTTCCGCGACGACGTCGACCTCTGCTGCCGGCTGCTCCAGCCGCTCCTCGGCTTCGACCTGCGCGCGGCGCTGTTCGAGGAGGGGGGCGAGGCCTCCGGGCGGCTGCAGAGCACCCAGCTCGCCCAGCCGGCCCTGTTCGTCGTCTCCTGGGCGACGGCGCGGCTCTGGATGAGCTGGGGGGTGCGGCCGGAGGCGATGCTCGGCCATTCGATCGGCGAGTACGTGGCCGCCTGCCTGGCCGGCGTCTTCTCCCTGGAGGACGCCCTGGCGGTGGTGGCGGTGCGCGGGCGGCTGATGGCCCAGATGCCGCCGGGCGCCATGCTCGGCGTGCCGCTGCCCGAAGCCGACGTCCTCCCCCTGCTCGGCGAGGAGCTGTCGCTCGCCGCGGTCAACCGGCCGTCGGTGTCGGTGGTCTCCGGGCCGGTCGAGGCGATCGACGAGCTGGCCGCGCGGCTCGGCGAGCAGGGGTTCGCCTGCCGCCGCCTCCACACCTCGCACGCCTTCCACTCGCGGATGATGGAGCCGGTGCTCCAGCCCTTCCTGGAGCAGGTCAAGCGGGTGCGCCTGGAGCCGCCGCGGCTGCCGTTCCTGTCGAACGTCACCGGTACCTGGATCCGCCCCGAGGAGGCGACCGACCCGGCCTACTGGGTGCGCCAGCTCCGCCAGGCGGTGCGCTTCGCCGACGGCGTCGCCCTGCTGCTCGCCGAGCCGCACCGCATCCTGCTCGAGGTCGGACCGGGCAACACCCTGTCGACCCTGGCCCGCCAGCATCCGGCGGCCTCGCCGGGGCACGCCATGGTGGCCACCCTGCGCCACCCCAAGCAGACCGATCCCGACGCCGCCTTCCTGCTCCACGCCCTGGCCCGCTTCTGGCTGGCCGGCGGCGAGGTCGACTGGACGGCGTTCTGGGCCGGCGAGCGGCGGCGCCGGGTGGCGCTCCCCTCGTACCCCTTCGAGCGCCGGCGCTACTGGGTGGATCCGCTCCCCAAGTCCGCCGCCCGCAAGCCGGCGTCGGGACGGCGCAGCGACCCGGCCGAGTGGCTCTACGTGCCGGTCTGGAAGCAGTCGCGCCTGCCGGCGATGGCCGTCGCGGCGATCGCGGCCGCCCCCGAGGCGGTGCCGGGCTCCTGGCTCGTCTTCCTCGACGGCTGCGGGCTGGGGGAGACCCTGGCGGCGCGGCTGGAGGCGACCGGGCGCAGCGTCGTCCGGGTGAGCGCGGGGGCGGCCTTCGCCCACGGTCCGGACGGCTTCACCGTCGCCCCGGGCGAGCGGGCCGACTATGACGCGCTGCTCGACGCGCTCGGCCGCACCCCGACCCACGTCCTCCACCTCTGGAACGTCACCTCCGGCAAGGGCGAAGAGACCGCGGGGGACGTCGACGCGGCGCTCGACCGCAGCTTCTACAGCCTGGTCTTCCTCGCCCAGGCGCTGGGGCGGCAGAGCGTCACCGATCCGACGGCGATCACCGTGGTCGCGAACGGCCTCTGCGACGTCACCGGCGACGAGCCGCTCGACCCCGTCAAGGCGGCGCTGCTGGGGCCGGTGGCGGTGATCCCGCGCGAATACCCGAGCCTCTCCTGCCGCGGTATCGACGTCGCGGACGTGGCGCTCGGCGGCGCGGGGACGCTGGAACGGACCGCCGGCCAGGTGCTGGCCGAGATCGAGCGGGCCGAGATCGAGGGCGCCGAAACCGGCCGCGATCCCGAGCTGCCGGTGGTCGCCTATCGCGGCGCCCTGCGCTGGGTGCGCGGCTACGAGCCCTCGCCCCTGCCGGCGCCGGCGGAAGGCGCGGCGCCGCGGCTGCGCGAGCGGGGCGTGGTCCTGATCACCGGCGGCATGGGGGGGATCGGCATCGAGCTGGCCGAGCACCTGGCGCGCGAGTCGCGGGCGCGGCTGGTGCTGGTGGGGCGCTCGGAGTTCCCCGAGCGCGAGCGCTGGTCCGACTGGCTCGCCCTGCACGACGAGGGGGACCCGGTCCGCCGGC
Source organism: uncultured Acidobacteriota bacterium (assembly GCA_963718645.1). Lineage (GTDB taxonomy): Bacteria > Acidobacteriota > Thermoanaerobaculia > Multivoradales > UBA5704 > DATARR01. The sequence goes on along the minus strand of OY970373.1, from coordinate 4,158,844 downwards.
GGATCGAGCGCCTGCTCGCCATCGAAGAGCTGGGCGGCGAGGTGCTGGCCCTCTCGGCCGACGTCGCCGATCCGGCGGCGACGCGGGCGGTGCTGGCGGCGGCCCGGGAGCGTTTCGGCGCCGTCAACGCCGTGATCCACGCCGCCGGCGTGCCGGGCGGCGGCCTGCTCCAGGGCAAGGGGCGGGATGGGTCGGAGCGGATCCTGGCGCCCAAGGTGCGCGGCGCGCTGGTGCTGGCGGAGCTCCTCGCCGGGGCCGCGCTCGACTACTTCGTCCTCACCTCCTCGATCACCGTCCTGCTGCCCGAGGTCGGCCAGGCCGACTACGTGGCCGCCAACGCCTTCCTCGACAGCTTCGCCGCGCTGCGGGCACGGGACGGCGAGGCGGCGGTCGCCGTCAACTGGGACGCCTGGCGGGAGACCGGCATGGCGGTCTCGACCGCCGTCCCCGAGGAGCTCAAGGCCCGGCGGCAGGAGAGCCTGGCGCAGGGCTTGAGCTCGCGCGAGGGGGTGGAGGCGTTCCGCCGGATCGCCGGCGCGGGGCTCCCCCAGGTCGTGGTCTCCACCCTCGACCTCGCCGCCCGGCGGATCGAGAACAGCCGCCTGGTGCCGCTGGCGGCGGTGCTCGAGGAGGCCGCGCCGGTGGCGGCGCACCCGCGGCCGGCGCTGGCCACCACCTACACGCCGCCGCAGACCGACCTCGAGAAGAGCATCGCGGCGGTCTGGGCCGAGATCCTCGGCGTCGAGCCGGTCGGCGTGCACGACAACTTCTTCGAGCTGGGGGGCAACTCGCTCGCCGGCCTGCGGCTGGTGCAGCGGCTGCGGGAGCGGCTCGGAGCCGGCCTTTCGGAGGTGAGCCTGTACGAGGCGCCGACCGTGGGCGCCCTCGCCCGGATGATCGCGGCGCAGGGGCCGGAGGAGGAGACGGCGGGCGTCGCCGCCGCGCCGGTCGAGCAGGAGAGCCGCCAGCGGGGCGAGCGCCGGAAGGCGCGGATCCTCGGACGCAGGGGGGGCGGCGGATGACCAATCGAGATCATGGAGTCGCGACAAGGCGACAAGGAGATTTGACGTGGTGAGACCGGTAAGCACAACCTCCACGGCGGCGCGCCGCCGCCGCGCGTTCCTGCTGGTGGCCGTCCTTGCGCTGGCCCTCCCCTGGACCCTGGTTGCCCAGGAGGCGCCCGCGCAACCGCCGACCCCCCCGGCCCAGCCCGCCCCCACGGCGCCCGACGTGCCGACCCCGGGGACCGCCCAGCATCCGCAGGCCACCGAGCCGCCGTCGACCGCGCAGCCGATCGTGCCGCCGCAGACCACCGAGCAGCCGGCGACGAAGACCGCGCCCCCCGTCGCCAATCCGGCCGACTACGTCGCCCGGCCGGTCTTCTTCGCCACTCCGCCGGTGATCGACGGCAAGCTCGACGAGCCGATCTGGAAGACCGGGGCGAGGCTCGGCAAGTTCACCCAGATCGAGCCGCACGAGGGCGAGCCGGCGACCGAGCAGACCGACGTCTACCTCGGCTACGACAACGACAACCTCTATATCGGCGCCCGCTGCCACGACGCGGAGCCCAAGAAGATCGTCACCACGACGCTGACGCGCGACAGCGACATGGGCTACGACGACACCCTGCAGATCCTCATCGACACCTACCACGATGGGCGCAGCGGCTACGTCTTCACCACCAACTCCGGCGGCGTGCAGGTCGACGGCCTGGTCCGCAACGAGGGCGAGCAGGTCGACCTCGACTGGGACGGCATCTGGAGCGTCCAGGGGCACCGCGATTCCGAGGGATGGACGGTCGAGATCGCCATCCCCTGGCGCACCCTGCGCTTCCCCGCCAAGCCCGAGCAGCTCTGGGGGTTCAACGTCGAGCGCGAGGTGGCCCACAAGCAGGAGCGGAGCTTCTGGAAGCCGGTCGGCCACTCCTGGTACGCGCGCTACAAGCTCTCCGAGGCCGGCACCATCGTCGGCCTGGAAGGCGCCAAGCCGGGGGGGCGCTTCCACATCGCCCCCTACGTCATCGCCGGGGTCCAGAGGCCGCAGGACGGCTCCACCTCGTCGATCACCCACGCCGGTGGCGACATCAAGGTCAACCTGGCTTCCGACCTGGTGGCCGACGTCACCGTCAAGACCGACTTCTCGGAGACCGAGGCCGACGAGCAGGACGTCAACCTGAGCCGCAACGCCCTGCTCTTCCCGGAGAAGCGCGCCTTCTTTCTCGAGGGGGCGAGCACCTTTTACGTCGGCGAGCGGCCGGACCCCGAGCACCCCGCGGAGACCTTCCTCTTCTTCAGCCGCCAGATCGGCCTCACCCCCGACGGCCGGGCGTCGATCCCCATCCTGGGCGGCGTCAAGCTGACCGGCCACGAGGGGAAGTACGACGTGGGCGTCCTCAGCCTCCAGACGGAAGAGGTCAAGAACCGGCCGGACGGCTACGGCGGCCTGATCAACGAGCCGCAGACCACCTGGAGCGTCCTGCGGCTGAAGCGCGACCTCGGCAACGGCTCCACCTTCGGCATCATCGGCCTGTCGAAGGACGCCGCCGGCGACCAGAACCGGGTCGGCGCCGCGGACTGGGACATCACCCTCAACCCGAGCCTGCGCACCGGCGGCTACGCCGCCAAGAGCTCCACCCCCGGCGTCTCCGGCCGGGACTACGCGGCCTCCGGCGACCTCTACTGGGACAGCCGGAGCGCTCGGCTCCACTACACCTACACCCAGATCGGCCAGAACTTCAACGACGAGCTCGGGTTCCTCACCCGCGTCGGGATCCGCGACTTCCGGACCGACAACTACTGGATCCTCTGGCCCGACCACGTGTTCAAGCAGGCCTGGTTCGTCTACGACCTCGACTACATCACCGACCTCAACACGGGGCAGCTCCAGACCCGGATCAACCACGGCAAGTTCAGCGCCTACTTCCGCGACTTGTCGGGGATCGCCTACAAGTTCTACGACGAGCTGGAGGTCCTCACCGAGCCGCTGGAGATCAAGAAGGGGCTGTTCATCCCCTCCGGTTCCTACCATTTCGGCCACAGCTTCCTCGGCTACCAGAGCGACTACACGAAGCCGTTCGGCTGGGCGGGGCGGCTGGCCTGGGGCGACTACTACGACGGCCACATCCTGCAGTCGTTCCTCTTCCTGACCTACCGGCCGATCCCCGGCCTGTTCACCGCCATCACCTATCAGGACACCAAGGTCCACCTCAAGGAGGGGGACTTCACCTCCGACATCGCGCTGGCCGAGATCACCTACGCCTTCTCGAACCGGCTGTCCACCCGGCTCTGGGTGCAGTGGGACAAGGACGCCAACCTGCGCCAGAAGTTCGACGTCGACTGGGAGTTCCGGCCCGGCTCGAAGCTGTTCCTCGTCTACCAGAACGTCAAGAGCTACGTCGACTTCTTCGACCCGCGCCAGCCGCTCTTCGGGACCCCCGGAAAATCGCTGCTGGCCAAGGTCGTGTTCCTCTACTAGCTGATCGAGCTGAATTGCAGGGAGGCTGAAGCCGTGGCCCGAGAGTTGACCGGAACCGAGATCGCCATCGTGGGGATGGCGGGGCGCTTTCCCGGCGCCGCCGACGTGGGAGAGCTCTGGCGCAACCTGCGCGCCGGGGTCGAGGCGGTGCGCTTCCCCGACGCCGGGGAGCTCGCCGCGCGCGGGCTCGATGCCGGCCGCCTCGCCGATCCGGCCTGGGTCAAGGCGGTCTCCCAGATGGAGGGCTACGACACCTTCGACGACCTCTTCTTCGGCGTCAACCCGCGCGAGGCGGAGCTCATGGACCCCCAGCACCGGGTGCTCCTGGAGTGCGCCTGGGAGGCCCTGGAGAACGCCGGCTACGATCCCCAGGGGATCGCCGCCCGGGTGGGCGTCTACGCCGGCGCCACCCTGTCGACCTACCTGCTCTTCCACCTGATCGGCAACCCGCTGGTCGCCGGCGCCGACCCGCTGCAGGTGATCCTCGGCAACGCCTCGGACGCCCTGGTCACCCGGGTCTCCTACAAGCTCAACCTGCGGGGCCCAAGCCACAGCGTGCAGTGCGCCTGCTCGACCTCGCTGGTCGCCGTCCACACCGCTGCCCAGGCGCTGCTCAACGAGGAGTGCGACCTGGCGCTGGCCGGCGGCGTCTCGATCCAGGCCGACGCCGGCCTCGGCTACCGCTACGTGCCGGGGTCGGTGGTGTCGCCCGACGGCCACTGCAAGGCCTTCGACGCCGCGGCGCAGGGGAGCCTGTTCGGCTCCGGCGTGGGGCTCGTGGTGCTCAAGCGGCTCGACCAGGCGCTGGCTGACCGCGACACCATCCACGCCGTCATCCTCGGCTCGGCGGTCACCAACGACGGCAGCGTGAAGGTCGGCTTCACCGCCCCCGGGGTCGAGGGGCAGGCGGGGGCGATCAGCGAGGCGCTGGCGGTCTCCGGCGTCGATCCCGAGACCATTGCCTACATCGAGGCCCACGGCACCGGCACGGCGCTCGGCGATCCGATCGAGATCCAGGCGGTGACCCGCGCCTTCCGCGAGTACACCGAGCGCCGGGGCTTCTGCGCCATCGGCTCGGTGAAGAGCAACCTCGGCCACCTGGACGTCGCGGCCGGCGTGACCGGGCTGATCAAGACCGTGCTCTCCCTGGAGCACGGCGAGATCCCGCCCAGCCTCCACTACGAGCGGCCGAACCCGCGGATCGACTTCGCCGCCTCGCCGGTCTACGTCAACGCCGCCCTGCAGCCCTGGCCGCCGGGCGCCGAGGCGGACGCGCCGCGCCGGGCCGGCGTCAACTCCTTCGGGCTCGGCGGCACCAACGCCCACGTGGTGCTGGAACAGGCGCCGCCCCCCGCGCCCCCCCTGCGCACCCGCCCCTGGCAGCTCCTGACCCTCTCCGCCCGCACGCCGGAGGCCCTGTCGGCGGCCGGCGTGCGGCTGGCGGCGCGCCTCGGCGGCGCCGATCCGGGAGATTCGACCGCTCTCGCGGATGCCGCCTACACCCTGGCCACCGGCCGGCGGGCCTTCGATCTCCGCGAGGCGCTGGTCTGCCGCGATCCCGCGGACGCCGCGGCCTGCCTGGCGGCGGGCGATCCGGTGCGGCTGCTGACCGCGCCGGGCGCGGCCGGCGGCTGGCCGGAGGGGGGGCGCCCCGTGGCCTTCGTCTTCCCCGGCCAGGGGGCGCAGCATGTCGGGATGGGGCGCGACCTCTACGACTCCGAGCCGGTCTTCCGCGCCGGGATCGACGGCGCCGCGGAGCTCCTCGCCCCCCGCCTGGGGCTCGACCTGCGCCGCGTCCTCTACCCGGAGGCCGGCGGCGAGGCGGAGGCGGCGCGGCAGCTCGCGCGCACCGCCGTCGCCCAGCCGGCCCTGCTCGCCGTCGAGGTCGCCCTCGCCCGCCTGCTCGGCTCCTGGGGGGTGCGGCCGCGCGCCATGCTCGGCCACAGCCTGGGCGAGTACGCGGCGGCCGTCCTCGCCGGCGTCTTCACCTTCGAGGACGCCTTGGAGCTGGTGGCCGAGCGCGGGCGGCTGATCGAGGAGGTGGGCGCCGCCGGAGGCACCGGCACGATGCTGGCGGTCCCCCTCTCGGAGGCGGAGATCGCGCCCTTTCTGGCCGCGGGCACCGGCGAGGTCCACCTGGCGGCCCTGAACGCGCCCTCCCTGGTGAGCGTCGCCGGTCCGGCCGCGGCGGTGGCGGAGCTCACCGCGCGGCTCGCCGCCGAGGGGGTGATGGCGATGCCCCTCCAGGTCGCCTTCGCCGGTCACTCGCCGCAGACCGAGCCCGCCGTGGCCCCCTACCAGGCGCGGGTCGCCGCGGTGGGCCCGCGGGCGCCGGAGATCCCCTTCGTGTCGAGCAGCTCGGGCACCTGGATCGAGGCCGCCGAGGCCGCCGATCCCGCCTACTGGGCGCGCCACCTGCGCCAGCCGGTGCGCTTCTCGGACGGCGTCGAGGCGCTGCGCGCCGCCGAGCCCGGGATGGCGCTGCTCGAGGTCGGCCCCGGCGCCGGCCTGGCGCCGCTGATTCGCTGGCACCTCGCCGCCCCCGGCGAGCGGCCGGTCGTCTCCGCCATGCGCCAGCCCAAGGACACCAGCTCCGACCTCGCGGCCCTGCTCGGCGCCGTCGGCCGCCTCTGGGTCGCCGGAGCGAAGATCGACTGGCAGGAGCTCTACGCCGGTCAGGGGCGCCGCCGGGTGCCGCTGCCGGCCTACCCGTTCGAGCGCCGCCGCCACTGGATCGACGCCGCGGCGGCGGTCGCGCCGGCCGCCGCCGGGCCGGGCGCCGCGGTGGCGACCGCGGCCGTCGCGGTGATGCTGCCGCCCCCCGCCCCGTCGCGCAAGGAGCGGCCGAACCTGCGCACCAACTACGTCGCCCCCCGCGACCTCTACGAGCGGGAGGTCGCCCACATCTGGCAGGAGGTGCTCGGCGTCGCCCAGGTGGGGGCCGAGGACAACTTCTACGAGCTGGGGGGGCACTCCCTGCTCGCCACCCAGGTCGCCTCGCGGCTGCGCGACGCCTTCCGGGCCGAGCTGCCGCTCCAGCCGCTGCTCCTCGCCGCCACGGTCGAGCAGGCGGCGGCGGTGCTGCGCGAGGCCGTCGGAGCGGGCGGCGCCGGGACGGCCGCCGCCGCCGAGCCCGCCGCGCCGCGCATCCCGCGGCGGGCCGGCGGGGGCGCGGCGCCGGCGCCGCTCTCCTTCTCGCAGGAGCGGATGTGGTTCCTCGACCAGCTCGATCCGGGGACGCCGATCTACAACCTGTTCAACCGCGTCGAGGTCGCCGGCCCGCTGTCGATCCCGGTCCTCCGCCGCTGCCTGGACGAGCTGGTCCGCCGCCACGAGGCGCTGCGCACCGTCTTCGTGGGCGAGGCGGGGAAGCCGCACCAGCGGGTCCTCCCCGCCGCCCCCTTCCCGTTCCCCGCCGTCGACCTGGCCGGATTGCCCGCCGCGGTCCGCGAGGAGGAGATGGCGCGGCTGGAGGCGGCGGCGCACGAGCGCCCCTTCGACCTCGCGCGCGGGCCGGTCTTCCGGGCGCTCCTGCTGATCGCCGGCCCGGAGGAGCACACCGGCCTGTTCAACATGCACCACATCACCGGCGACGGCTGGTCGTGGGTGGTGCTGGTGCGCGAGATCGCCGCCCTCTACACGGCGTTCGTGGCCGGCCGGCCGTCGCCGCTGCCCGAGCTCCCCATCCAGTACTCCGACTTCGCCGCCTGGCAGCGCGAGCGGCTCGCCGGTCCGGCCCTGGAGGAGGAGCTCGGCTACTGGCGCCGGCAGCTCGGCGGCGCGCCGCCCCCCCTGCGGTTGCCCACCGACCGGCCGCGGTCGACGGCGAACGGCTTCGTGGGCGGCGGCAGCTCGCGGCTCTTCCCGGCGGCCCTGGCGGCCGACCTCAAGGCGCTCGCCGACCGCGAAGGGGTCACCCCCTTCATGCTCCTGTTCGCCGGCTTCCTCACCCTCCTCTACCGCTACACCGGGGAGGAGGACATCCTGGTCGGCGTGCCGATCGCCAACCGCACCAACCGGGAGATCGAGGGGCTGATCGGCTTCTTCCTCAACACCCTGGTGCTGCGGACGCCGGTCTCCGGCGGCCTCGCCTTCAGCGCCCTGATGGCCCGGGTGAAGGAGGTGGCGGGGGGCGCCTACGCCCACCAGGACCTGCCGCTGGAGATGGTGCTCCAGGCCATGCAGGGGGACCGGGCGGCGAGCCACGCGACCCCCTTCTCGGTGATGTTCCAGGTCCAGAACCTCCCCGACCCGGAGCTGGAGTTCGCCGGGCTCACCCTGCGCGCCTCGCGCGCCGGCCTCAACACCCAGCTCGCGACCGAGATCTTCGACCTCACCCTGGTCCTCGAGCCGGGGGAGGCGGGGATCGACGCCTTCATGATCTACAACGAGCGCCTGTTCGAGCACTCCACCATCGAGCGCCTGCTCACCCAGCTCGAGGTGCTGCTCGCCGGGGTGGCCGCGGCGCCGGAGCGGAGCCTGGACGACCTGCCGCTCGCCTCGGCGGCGGAACGGGCGGAGATGCTGGCCTGGGGGACGGCGGCGGGCGTCGAGCCCGAGCCCCTGGCCCACCGCGCCTTCGCGCGCCAGGCCCTGGCGACCCCCGAGGCCCTGGCGGTGATCGCCGGGGAGGAAGGCGAGCAGCAGCTCACCTACGCCGAGCTCGATGCCCAGGCCAACCGCCTGGCCCACTACCTGCGCAGCGTCGGCGTGGGGCCGGAGGTGCGGGTGGCGCTCTGCCTCGAACGCTCTTCCGCGCTGATCATGAGCCTGTTCGCGGTCCTCAAGGCGGGGGGCGCCTATGTCCCGATCGATCCCGGCTACCCCCGCGAGCGCCTGGAGTACCTGCTGGCCGACACCGCCGCGCCGGTCCTGGTCACCGAGCAGCGGCTGCTCGCCGGCTTCGGCGAGCAGGCCCTGTCGCGGGTGCACGCCGTCTGTCTCGACGCGGACCGCGCCCAGATCGCGGCGTGCCCCGCCAGCGCCCCGGAAGACCCGGCGGGGGAGGAGAGCTTGGCCTACGTCATCTACACCTCGGGATCGACGGGAAATCCCAAGGGGGTGATGGTGTCGCACGGGTCGCTGGCGAGCTTCAACGCCTCGATGCGCGCCGAGTACTCGATCGGCCCCGCCGACCGCGTCCTCCAGTTCGCCTCGATCAGCTTCGACACCAGCGCCGAGGAGATCTACCCCTGCCTCACCGCCGGCGGCACCCTGGTGCTGCGCACCGACGCCATGCTGGGCACCAGCGCCGACTTCCTGGAAGCCTGCCGGGCGCGCGGCATCACCCTGCTCGACCTCCCCACCGCCTACTGGCACGGGCTGGTGGCCGATCTCGCGGAACCGGCCGCGGGGGTGGAGTGGCCCGCCGCCATGCGGCGGGTGATCGTGGGCGGCGAGCGGGCCCTGCCGGAGCGGGCGGCGGCGTGGGCGCGGCGGTTCGGCACCGCGGTGCAGATCTGGAACACCTACGGGCCGACCGAGGTCACCGTCACCTCCACGATCTGCGACCTGGCGACCGTGCCCGGCGCCATGGACGGCCTCCGCGAGCTCCCTCTCGGGCGGCCGATCCTGGGGCTCACCGCCTACGTGCTCGATCCCCGGCTGGAGCCGTCGCCGGTCGGCGTTCCCGGCGAGCTCTGCATGGGCGGCGCCGGGGTGGCGCGCGGCTACCTGGGGCGCCCCGGCCTCACCGCCGGCGTCTTCCTCCCCGATCCCTTCGCGCCGGCGGCCCCCGGCGCCCGGCTCTACCGCACCGGCGACCTGGTGCGCTGGCTCCCCTCCGGCGAGCTGGAGTTCCTCGGCCGCACCGACCGCCAGGTGAAGGTCCGCGGCTTCCGGGTGGAGCTGGGGGAGATCGAGGCGGCCCTGGCCAAGCACCCCACGGTGCGCGAGGTGGCGGTGCTGGCGCGCGAGGACAGTCCGGGCGACCGGCGGCTGGTGGCCTACGTCACCCCCTACCCGGAGCGCGAGGTGGCCACCTCCGAGCTGCGCGGCTTCCTCAAGGAGCGCCTCCCAGAGCACATGGTGCCGTCGGCCTTCGTGACCCTCGAGACCCTGCCGCTCAACTCCAGCGGCAAGGTCGACCGCCGGGCGCTCCCCGCCCCCGACGCCTCCCGCCCGGAGCTCGCCGCCGAGTACGTGGCGCCCGAGACGCCGGCCGAGGAGGGGGTGGCGGCGATCTGGTGCGAGGTGCTCGGGCTCGAGCGGGTGGGCGTGCACGACGACTTCTACGATCTGGGGGGGCACTCCCTCCTCCTGCCGCAGGTGATGCACCGGCTGCAGCGCGACTTCCAGGTCGACGTGCCGCTGCGCAGCCTGGCCGAGGAGACCACCATCGCCGGCCTCGCGCTGGCGGTCGAGGAGCTGCTGCTCGAGCAGATCGAGCGCGAGCTCGCCCTCGCCGGCGAGGGCGGCGGGGAGGGGAGCGTTGCGGAGCCTGCCTGACGAGCGGGTCGCGAGCCTGGCGGAGAGCCTGACCGTGGATGCCGAAACGCCGGCGGGCTCCTGCCTGCACGAGCTCGTCGCCGCCCAGATCGAGCGCACCCCCGGGGCGGTGGCCCTGGTGGCCGGCCACGAGCGGCTCACCTACCGGGAGCTCGGCGACCGCGCCCGCCGGACGGCCCGCCGGCTCGCCGCGCTCGGCGTGGGCCCGGAGGTCCGGGTGGGGGTTTGCCTGTCGCGGTCGCCGGCGCTGGTGGCGACCCTCCTCGGCATTCTCGAAGCCGGGGGCACCTACGTGCCGCTCGATCCCAACTACCCCTCCGAGCGGCTGGGGTTCATGCTGGAGGACGCCGGCGCCGCCGTCCTGGTCACCGAGCGGGCGCTCGTCGGGCGCCTGCCCGCTTCCGGAGCCCGGCTGCTGGTGCTCGACGCCGGGCCGGACGGCGGCGACCCGAACGCCGCGGAGGCCGAGCCGGTCCGCGCCTGCGCCAGCAATCTCGCCTACCTGATCTATACCTCCGGCTCGACCGGCCGCCCCAAGGCGGTGGCGATCGAGCACCGGAGCGCCGTGGCCTTCGCCCACTGGTCGCTCCAGGCCTTCAGCCCGGAGGAGCTGGCGGCCGTGCTCGCCTCGACCTCGATCTCCTTCGACATTTCGATCTTCGAGCTGTTCGTGCCGCTCTCCTGCGGCGGCCGGGTGATCCTGGCCGCCAACGCCCTGGCGCTCCCCGGGCTGCCGGCGGCCGGCGAGGTCACCCTGGTCAACACCGTCCCCTCGGCGATGGCCGAGCTGGTGCGGGGGGGCGCCGCGCTGCCGCCCCGCGTGCTGACGGTCAACCTGGCGGGCGAGCCGCTCAAGCGCTCGCTGGTCCAGGCCGTCTACGCCGCCGGCGCCGGCCGGGTGCTCAACCTCTACGGCCCGTCGGAGGACACCACCTACTCGACCTTCGAGGTGGTGGCGCGGGGAGAGCAGCGCGAGCCGACCATCGGGCGGACGATCGCCGGCTCCTGGCCCCGCCTGCTCGATCCCGCCCTCAACGAGGTGCCCGCCGGCGAGCCGGGGGAGATCTACCTCGGCGGCGCCGGCCTGGCGCGGGGGTACCTCGGCCGCCCCGACCTGACCGCCGAGCGCTTCGTGCCCGACCCCCTGGCGGAGCGCCCCGGCGAGCGCCTCTACCGCACCGGCGACCTCGGCCGCGTGCTCCCCGACGGTCGGCTCGACTACCTGGGGCGGATCGACAACCAGGTGAAGATCCGCGGCTTCCGCATCGAGCTGGGGGAGATCGAGGCGGCCCTGGAGGCGCACCCCGGGGTGAGCGAGGCGGTGGTGGTGGCGCGGGAGGACGGCCCGGGCGCGAAGCGCCTGGTGGCCTGGCTCGTGCCGGACGGGGACCTGCCGGCCGGCGCCGAGCTCCGCCGATTCCTCGCCTCGCGCCTTCCCGACTACATGGTTCCGGCGCGCTTTCTGGAGATCCCCGCGATCCCCCACACCCCCAACGGCAAGGTGGACCGCAAGGAGCTGACCCAGCGTGAGCTGCCGCGGGATGAAAGCAGCGCCGTGGCCGGAGACTGGAGAGCGCCCCGCGACCCGACCGAGGAGCTGCTGGCCGGCATCTGGGCCGAGCTGTTCGGGCGCGACCGGGTGGGGATCGACGAAGGTTTCCTCGATCTCGGCGGCGATTCCCTGATGGCCGCCCGCGTGCTGGCCCGCCTGCGCGTGGAGATCGGCGTCGACCTCCCGCCGGCCTCGGTCCTGGAGGCCAACACCGTCGCCGCCCTGGCGGCGAGGGTGACGGGCGCGAGCGCGGGTGCCGGGGACCGCCTGGCGGCGCCGCTGCCTCCGATCGTGGCGCGGCCCCGCGACCCCCGGGGCGAGCCGCTGTCGCCCGTCCAGCGGCGCCTCTGGTTCCTCGAGCGGCTGGTGCCCGGGACGCCGGCGAGCAACATCCCGATCGCGATGCGGCTCGAGGGGCCGCTGGCGCCCGCCGTCCTCGCGCGGGCGCTGGAGGAGATCGCCGCCCGCCACGAGTCCCTGCGCACCACGATCGACATCGGGCCGGACGGCGAGCCGCGCCAGCTCGTCGCCCGCCCCGCGGCCCTGCGGCTGCCGCTGGCCGACCTCTCCGGGCTCCCGGTACCTCGGCGGCTCGCGGAGCGCGGCCGGCTGGCGCGGGAGGAGGCCCGCCGTCCCCTCGACCTCGACGCCCGGGGCGCGCTCTGGCGCCGGACGCTGGTCCGCACGGGCGAGCGGGAGCACGACCTCCTGCTCACCTTCCATCACGTCATCGCCGACGGCGAGTCGGTCGGCGTGATCGAGCGCGAGCTGTCGGCGCTCTACACCGCCTTCGACCTCGGGCTGCCGTCGCCGCTGCCGCCGCTCGCCGCGCAGCCGGCCGACATCGCCGCCTGGGAGCGGGAGCACCTCACCCCCGAGGCTCTGGCGCCTCACCTCGCCTGGTTCCGGGAGCGCCTCGCGGGGTCGGCCGGGCTCGACCTGCCCGCCGACCTGCCGCGGCCGCCGTCGCGGAGCTGGCGGGGCCTGAGCCGGGACGTGGCGCTGCCGCCGGCGCTGACGGCCCGGGTCCGCGAGCTCGCGCGCAGCCGGGGCGCCACCCCCTTCATGGCCCTCTTCGCCGCCTGGGTAGCGCTGCTGCGGCGGGTCACCGGCCAGGACGACATCGTGTCCGGTACGGTGCACGCCCATCGCGGCCGGCCGGAGGCCGAGCCGCTGGTCGGTTTCTTCGCCAACAGCCTGCCCCTGCGCGTCGAGATCCCCGGCGACCCCCGATTCGGCGACCTGCTCGCCGCCGTGCGCGCGGGCGCCTTCGGCCTGCAGACCTACCAGGACCTGCCGCTGGAGGCGCTGGCCGAGATCCTGCGGCCGGGGCGGGCCGCCTCCGCCGAGCCGCTCTTCCAGACCTTCTTCGCCCTCCATGCCAACGCCGGCCGCCGGGAGGTGGCGCCCGGCCTGACCCTGGCCTGGACCGAGGAGGATCACGGCGCGGCGCAGTTCGATCTCCTCCTCGACCTCGAGGAGCGCAAGGAGGGGATCGCCGGCCGCCTCTCCGCCAGCGCCGACCTGTTCACGCCGGCGGCCGTCGAGCGGCTGGTCGGCGGCTGGCTGGCGCTGCTCGCCGACGCCGTGGCGCGGCCGGAGGCGCCGGTCTCCACCCTCGCCCTGCTCGACGCCGGGGAGCGCCACAAGCTCCTCGTCGAGTGGGGGCGCGCGCCGCACCCGCCGATCTGGGGCGAGTCGGTGCCGGCGCGCATCGCGGCCTGGGGCGCGTCGGCCCCCGGGGCGGTCGCGGTGGAGCCGGCCACGCCGGATAAGCCGGCGCTCACCTACGGCGAGCTGGCCGCCCGCGCCCGCCGGCTCGCCGGCGTGCTGCGGGAGCGCGGCGTGGGCCCCGGCGTGCGGGTGGGCATCTACGCCGAACGCTCGCCGGACACCCTGGTCGGCATGCTCGCCGTGCTGATGGCCGGCGGTGCCTTCCTGCCGCTCGATCCGGACTACCCCGTCGAGCGGCTCGCCCTGATCCTCGAGGACTCCCGCGTACCGGTGCTCCTCGCCCGCCCCGGCCTGGCGGACGGCCTGCCGACCGGCGGCGCCGAGCTCGTGGCGCTCGACGGTGGGGAAGGGCTCGCCGAGGCTCCGCCGGAGGCTTCCGAGACCTGGCCGGAGCCAGGACCGGACGACCTCGCCTACGTCATCTACACCTCCGGCTCCACGGGGCGCCCCAAGGGGGTGCTGATCCCCCATCGCGGCTTCCTCTGGGCCGTCGAGGCGCTGGCGGAGCGGTCGGGGGTGACGCCGGAGAGCCGGGTGCTGCAGTTCGCCTCGGCGAGCTTCGACGCCTCGGTATGGGAGATCTGGAGCACGCTGATCCGCGGCGCGGCGCTCGTCCTCGCCCGCCGCGAGGACCTGCTCCCTGGCGCGCCCCTGCTCGCCACCTTGCGCGACCGCGGGATCACCAACGCCTTCCTCACCCCCACCGCCCTGGCGGCGCTGCCCGCGGGCGCCGAGAGCGAGCTGGCCGGGCTCCGCGGCCTGGTGGTGGGGGGCGAGGCCTTCCCCCCCGACCTGGTGGCGCGCTGGGCTCCCGGCCGCCGCCTCTGGAACGCCTACGGGCCGACCGAGGCGAGCATCTGCGTCACCATGGCCCGCCTGGGCGCCGGAGGGCAGACCCCGATCGGCCGCCCGGTCGCCGACGCCCACCTGCGGGTGCTCGGCCGCCACCTCGAGCTCACCCCCGAGGGGATCCCCGGCGAGCTCTACCTCGGCGGCCGCGGGCTGGCCCACGGCTATCTCGGCAAGCCCGACCTGACGGCTCAAGGCTTCCTCCCCGATCCCTTCGCGGGCGAGGCGGGAGCGCGGCTCTACCGCACCGGCGACCTCGTCCGCTTCCGGCCCGACGGCCAGCTCGAGTTCCTCGGCCGCGCCGACCGCCAGGTCAAGGTGCGCGGCTTCCGCATCGAGCCGGGGGAGATCGAGGCGCAGATCGCCGAGCACCCGGGGGTCCGCGAGGCCGCCGTGGTGCCCTACGAGGCCGGGCCGCGCGACCTCCGGCTCGCCGCCTACGTGGTAGGAACAGGACCCGGGGCGCTCACCGCGCACGAGCTGCGCGCCTTCCTGCGCGGCCGGCTCCCGGAGCACATGGTCCCGGCCTGGTTCGGCTTCCTGGCCGCCATGCCGCTGTCGCCCGGCGGCAAGATCGACCGCCGCGCCCTCCCCGCCCCCGGCCTCGACGAGACGGCGCCCACGCACGTCCCGGCGGCCCCGCGCACCCCCACCGAGGAGCTGCTGGCCGGGATCTGGGCGGAGGTGCTGGGGGTGGAGGTGGGCGCCGGCGACGACTTCTTCGATCTCGGCGGCCATTCGCTGCTGATCGGCAGGGTGCTGGCCCGGGTGCGCGACGCGTTCGGGGTGGACCTGGCCGTGCGGGCCGTCTTCGAGGCGCGCACGCTGGCGGCGCTGGCGCGGCGGATCGAAAGGGCGCTGGCGGAGCTGTCGGCGGTGGCCGGGGAGGTCCCGCGGCCGCCCCTCTCCCGCGCCGCTCGCCTGGAGCCGCTGCCCCTCTCCTTCGCCCAGCAGCGCCTCTGGTTTCTCGACCGGCTGCAGCCGGGCTCCCCGGTCTACAACCTGCCGGCGGCGTTCCGCCTCCTGGGGACTCTCGATCCGGTCGCCCTCGCGCGCGGCGTCGACGAGGTCTTCCGCCGGCACGAGGTCCTGCGCACCACCTTCGCCGAAAGCCCCGGCGAGGAGCCGCGCCAGGTCGTGGCGCCGTTCCATCCCGCCGGCCTGCCGCGGATCGACCTCGGCGGGCTTCCTGCCGAAGCCGCTCGCGCCGAGGCGGCCCGGCTGGCGGCGCGGGAGGCGCGGCGCTCCTTCGACCTCGTCCGCGGCCCGGTGGCGCGCCCCCTCCTCCTGAGGCTGTCTCCCGGCGAGCACCACCTGCTCTTCTTCTGCCATCACATCGCCTTCGACGGCTGGTCGATGGGCATCCTCCAGCGCGAGCTGGGCGCCCTCTATGGCGCCTTCGCCGCCGGGCGGCCCTCCCCGCTGCCGGAGCTGACTTACCAGTACGGCGACTTCGCCGTCTGGCAGCGGCGCTGGTTGAGCGGCGAGACGCTCGCCGGCCAGCTCGCCTACTGGCGCGAGCGGCTCGCCGGCGCCCCCGAGGCGCTGGAGCTGCCGGCCGACCGGCCGCGCCCGCCGGTGCAGAGCTTCCGCGGCGACGTCCTGCGGCTCGCCCTGCCGTCCCACCTCGCGGCCGGGCTCCGCGAGCTCGCCCGGACGGAGGGCTCGACCCTGTTCATGACCTCGCTGGCGACCTTCTCGGCGCTGCTCGGCCGCCTCAGCGGCCAGGCCGACCTGGTGGTGGGCTCGCCGGTCGCCGGCCGCACCGAGGCGGGGATCGAGGGGGTGATCGGCTTCTTCGTCAACACCCTGGCCCTGCGCGCCGACCTCGGAGGCGATCCCACCGTCCGCGACCTGCTCGCCCGGGTCCGCGAATCGGCGCTCGCCGCCTACGCTCACCAGGACCTCCCCTTCGACCGCCTGGTCGGCGAGCTGCGGCCGGAGCGCGACCCGTCGCGGACGCCGCTGTTCCAGGTGGTGTTCTCCCTCGATACCGTGCAGGCGGGCGAGCTTGTCCCGGGGCTGGCCTGCGAGCCGCTGGAGATCGACAACGGCACGGCCAAGTTCGACCTCACCCTCTTCCTGGAGCAGCAGGGGGAGGAGCTGGTCGCGCTGTTCGAATACGCGACCGACCTCTTCGACGCCACCACCGTGGCGCGGCTCGGCCGCTCCTACCTCCGCCTGCTCTCGGGGGTGGTGGGGGAGGGGGCCGGGATCCGGCTGCTCGACCTGCCGCTGCTGGACGAGGCGGAGCGCTGGCAGATCCTCGGCGAGTGGAACGAGCCCCGCACCCCGCCGGTGGAGGACGTCTGCCTGCACGATCTGGTGGCGGCGCAGATGGCGCGCACCCCGGAGGCCGTGGCACTGATCCACGGCCACGAGCGGATCACCTACCGCGAGCTCGGGCGCCGCGCCGGCCAGCTCTCCCGGCGGCTGGCGGACCTCGGGGTGGGGCCGGAGGTGCGGGTCGGAGTCTGCCTGTCGCGGACTCCCGCCCTGGTGACGACGCTGCTGGGCGTCCTCGGCGCCGGCGGGGCCTACGTGCCGCTCGATCCCAACTACCCCTCGGACCGGCTGGGGTTCATGGTCGAGGACGCCGGCGCCGCGGTGACCGTCACCGAACGGGCGCTCGCCTCCCGCCTGCCGGCCTCCCAGTCGCGGCTCTTGCTGATCGAGGAGGAGCCAGAGGAAGGCATGGCCGAAGCCGAGCCCCGCCGGCCCCTCCCCGGCAACCTCGCCTACCTGATCTACACCTCGGGCTCGACCGGCCGGCCCAAGGCGGTGGCGATCGAGCACCGGAGCCCGGTGGCGCTG
Source organism: uncultured Acidobacteriota bacterium (assembly GCA_963718645.1). GTDB lineage: Bacteria > Acidobacteriota > Thermoanaerobaculia > Multivoradales > UBA5704 > DATARR01. Next base: position 4,141,974 of record OY970373.1, on the reverse strand, counting down.
GTCCGCTGGGCTCAAGCGGCGTTCGATGCCGAGGAGCTGACGGGCGGCGTCCTGGCCGCGACCTCGATCTCCTTCGACGTCTCGGTCGCCGAGCTGTTCGTCACCCTCGCGTCCGGCGGCCGGCTGATCCTCGCCAACAACGTCCTCGCGCTGCCGGAGCTGCCGGCGGCCGGCGAGGTCACCCTGGTCTGCGCCGTCCCCTCGGCGATCGCCGCCATGGCCGACGCGCGGGCGCTGCCGGCCAACGTCAGGACGGTCAACCTGGGGGGCGAGCCGGTGAAGAGCGCGCTCTCCGAGGCGCTCTACGCCGGCGGCGTCCAGCGGGTGCGGAACCTCTACGGCCCCTCGGAGGACACCACCTATTCGACCTTCGAGGTGATCGCGCGGGGGAGCGGACGCGAGCCGACGATCGGCCGGCCGGTGGGCGGCACCCGGGCCACCCTGCTCGACCGTGAGCTGCGGCTGGTGCCGGTGGGGGTGATCGGGGAGATCTACCTCGGCGGCGCCGGCCTCGCGCGCGGCTATCTCGGCCGGCCGGAGCTGACGGCCGAGCGCTACGTGCCCGATCCGCTGTCGAGCGTGCCGGGCGAGCGCCTCTACCGCACCAGCGACCTCGGCCGCTATCTGCCCGACGGCCGTCTCGAATACCTCGGCCGGCTCGACCACCAGGTGAAGGTGCGGGGCCACAGGATCGAGCTGGGGGAGATCGAGGCGGCCCTGCTGGCCCACCCCCAGGTCCGCGAGGCGGTGGTGGTGGCGCTCGGCGACTCGGCCGACGACCGTTCCCTCGCCGCCTACTTCGTGGCCGCCGGCTCACCGCCGCCCACCGCCGCCGAGCTGCGCGACCACCTGCGCGCCCGCCTCGCCGAGCCGATGGTCCCCGCCTCCTTCACCCGCCTCGACCGGCTGCCGCTGAACCCGAACGGCAAGGTGGAGCGCAAGGCCCTGCCGCCCCCCGAGATCGAAACCGCGGAGGGGCTCAAGGCAGAGGCCCGGCGCGGCTTCGCCAGCCCGCTGGAGGAGCTGCTCGCCGGGATCTGGGCCGAGGTGCTGGGAACCGAGGAGCTGCCGCGGGCCGAGGACGACTTCTTCGAGCTGGGCGGCCACTCCCTGCTCGCCACCCGGGTGGTTTCGCGGGTGCGGGCGGCGCTCGGCATCGAGCTGCCGCTGCGCGCGCTGTTCGCCGCGCCGACCGTCGCCGAGCTGGCGGAGAGCGTGGCCTTGCAACTGGGCACGGCCGGCGGCGCGGCCGGAGCCGAGCCGATCGCGCCGCTGGCCGACCGCGCGGAGCTGCCGCTCTCCTTCTCGCAGCAGCGGCTCTGGCTGCTCGACCGCCTGGAGCCCGGCTCGACGGTCTACAACCTGCCGCTCGCCTACCGGCTCGACGGCCCCCTGGACGCCCGGGTCCTGGCGCGGACCCTGACCGAGGTGCTGCGCCGGCACGAGGTGCTGCGCACCACCTTCGCGGCGGTGGGGGAGAGCGGCGAGCCGCGCCTCGTCGTCGCCCCGCCGGCTATGGTGCCGCTCCCCCGCGTCGACCTCTTGGGCCTGCCGACGGCGGCGCGGGAGTCCGAGGCCGAGGCGCTGACCCGCGCGGAGGCGGGGCGTCCGTTCGACCTCGCCGCCGGCCCGCTCTTCCGCGCCGCCCTGCTCGCCACCGGGAGAGGATGCCACCGGCTGCTGATCAGCATGCACCACATCGCCACCGACGGCTGGTCGGTGGACGTGCTGATGGGCGAGATCGCCGCCCTCCACCGCGCCTTCGCGGCCGGCCTGCCTTCGCCGCTGCCGGCCCTGCCGATCCAGTACGCCGACTTCGCCGCCTGGCAGCGGGGCTGGCTGGCCGGGCCGGTGCTCGCGGCGCAGCTCGACTACTGGCGCCGGCAGCTCGCCGGCGCGCCCGAGGCGCTCGACCTGCCGACCGATCGCCCCCGGCCGCCGGTGGAGACCTCGCGCGGCGCCAGCTTCTCGACGCCGCTCCCCCCGGCCGTGGCGGCGGGGGTCCGCGCCCTCTCGCGCTCGCAGGGAGCGACCCTCTTCATGACCCTCCTCGCCGGCTTCGCGGCGCAGCTCCACCGCTATACGGGCGAGACCGACGTCCTCCTCGGCTCGCCCGTCGCCAACCGGACGCGAGGAGAGACCGAGGGTCTCCTCGGCTTCTTCGTCAACACCCTGGTGATGCGCGCCGGCCTCGCCGGCGATCCCGGGTTCGACGCCCTGGTGGCCCGCGTCCGCGAGATGGCGCTCGCCGCCTACGCCCATCAGGACCTCCCCTTCGAGCGGCTGGTCGAGGAGCTGGCGCCGCAGCGCAGCCTGGCCCGCAGCCCGCTCTTCCAGGTCTCGTTCGTGCTCGGCGTGGAGGAGGCGTCCCGCGAGCTGGCTCCCGGCCTGCCGCTGACCCCCCTGCTGGTCGACTACCGGACCGCCAAGTACGACCTGACGCTCGCCGTCGACCTCCAGGGCGACGCGATGATCGCCAGCTTCGAGTACCGCACCGACCTCTTCGACCGCGCCACGGTGGTGCGCTGGGGGGGCCACCTCGCCCACCTGCTCGCCGCGGTCGCCGCCCGCCCCGGCTTGCCGCTGTCGGAGATCGGCCTGCTCGGCGCGGCGGAGCGCCACCAGATCGAGCGCGAGTGGAACGATACCGCGCCCCTCCCGGCGCCCGCGCTCTGCCTGCACCAGCTCTTCGAGGCCCAGGCGGCGCGCACGCCGGACGCCGTGGCCCTGGTCTCCCCCGACGGCCGCGAGCGCCTGAGCTACCGCGAGCTGGACGCCCGGGCTACGGCCCTGGCCGGCCGCCTGCGCACCCTGGGGCTGGGACCCGAAGTCTTGGCCGGCGTGCTGATGGACCGCACGGTGGAGCTGGTGATATCCCTCCTCGCCGTGCTCAAGGCCGGGGGCGCTTACGTGCCGATCGACCCCGCCTATCCGCGCCAGCGCGTCGCCGTCCTGCTGGCGAGCTCCGGGGCCGCCCTCCTGCTCACCCGCCGCTCGCTGCTGGCGGAGGTCGCGGCCAGCGTGCCGGCGACGGCCCTGCCGCTGTTCGTGGACGAGCCGGAGGAGACCCAGGAAGCCGCCGGAGCTGCCGAGATCTTCCGGCCGCCGCGGCCGGGGAACCTGGCCTACGTCATCTACACCTCGGGCTCCACGGGCGAGCCGAAGGGGGTGGCGATCGAGCACCGGAGCGCCGTCGCCTTCGCGCGCTGGGCGCGGGAGGTCTACAGCCCCGAGGAGCGGGCCGGGGTGCTCGGCTCGACGTCCGTCTGCTTCGACATCTCGATCATGGAGATCTTCGTCACTCTCGCCTGGGGGGGCAAGATCCTGCTCGCCGAGAACGCCCTGGCGCTCCCCACGCTCCCGGCCCGCGGCGAGGTGACGATGATCAACGCCGTGCCCTCGGCCCTGGCCGAGCTGGTGCGCGACGGCCGCCTGCCGGACTCGGTGCGCGTGGTCAACACCGGCGGCGAGGCGGTCGACGGAGCGCTGGCGCGCCGCGTCTATCAGCAGAGCCGGGCCGCGCGCGTGGTCGACGTCTACGGCCCCTCCGAGGACACCACCTACTCGACGACCTCCGAGATCCCGCGCCACGTCGACACCCCCGCCGTCGGCCGGCCGATCCTGGGCACCCGGGCCTGGGTGCTCGACGCCGCCCTGCGGCCGGTGCCGATCGGCATCCCCGGCGCCATCTACCTGGCCGGCGACGGCCTCGCCCGCGGCTACCTGGGGCGGCCGGCGCTGACCGCCGAGCGCTTCCTCCCCGATCCCCTCGGCGAGCCCGGGGCCCGCCTCTACCGCGTCGGCGACCTGGCGCGCACCCGGACGGACGGCGAGATCGAGTACCTGGGCCGCATCGATCACCAGGTCAAGGTGCGCGGCTTCCGCATTGAGCTGGGAGAGATCGAGGCGGTGCTGGTGGCCCACCCGGCGGTCGGGAAGGCGGTGGTCTTCACGCATGCCTATGGTGCTGAGGACGTCCGCCTGGTCGCCTGGGTCGTCCCGGCGGAGGGCCAAGTGGACGCCGCGGCCCTGCTCGCCTGGGTCGGCGAGCGGCTCCCCGAGTACATGGTCCCCGCCGCCGTGGTGGAGCTGGCGGCCCTGCCGATGACGCCGAACGGCAAGGTGGACCGCCGCGCCCTGCCGGCCCCCGCCGCCCGCGAGGCCTCGCCCGCCGAGGCGCCGCGCACCCCGCTCGAAGAGCTGGTGGCCGGGCTCTGGGCCGAGGTCCTGGGCGGCGGCCAGATCGGGTTGCAGGACGACTTCTTCGCCCTCGGCGGCTACTCCCTGCTGGCCATCCGGCTGCTGGCCCGCCTGCGCGCCCTCAGCGGCGTCGACCTCCCCCTGCGCGCGCTGTTTGCCCACCCCACGGTGGCCGCGCTGGCGGCGGAGGTCGCGCGCAGCCTGCGGGCGCCCGGCGCGCCGGCGCTCCCCCCGATCGAGCCCGGTATCGCCGGGGACGAGGCGCCGGCCTCCGCCGCCCAGGAGCGGCTCTGGTACTTCCACCAGCTCGACCCCGGCGGCTCGGTGCTCAACATCCCGCACCCCCTCCGGCTGGCCGGGCCGCTGCGCCCCGCCGCCCTGGCCCGGGCCCTGACCGCGATCGCGCGCCGCCACGTCTCCCTGCGCACCGCCTTCGCCTACGGCGCCGAGGGGCTCCGCCAGCGGATCATGCCCGCCGCGGAGGCCGCGCTGCCGCTGACTGATCTCTCCGGTCTGCCTCCGGCCCGCCGCGAAGAGGAGAGCCGCCGCCTGACCGAAGCGGAGGGGCGCCGCCCCTTCGACCTCGCGGCGGCGCCGCTCTGGCGCGCCGGCCTGCTCCATCTGGGGAGGGAAGATCACGTGCTGTTCCTCACCTTCCACCACGTCATCACCGACGGCTGGTCGACGGAGATCTTCGACCGCGAGCTGGCGGTGCTCTACCGGGCCGAGGTCGAGCCGGGCGCCCCCGCGTCCCCTGAGCCGGCTGCCCAGTACGCCGACTTCACCGTCTGGCAGCGCCGCTGGCTGACCGGGGAGGTGCTGGCGCCGCAGCTCGCCTACTGGCGCCGGCAGCTCGCCGGCATGCCCCCCGCGCTCGACCTCCCCGCCGACCACCCGCGCCCACCGCGCCGGAGCTTCCGGGGCGCCGTCAGGCTCCTGCCGCTGGCGCCGGAGCTCTCCGCCCAGGTCCGGGAGCTCGGGCGCCGCGAGGGGACGACCCTGTTCATGACCGCCCTGGCCACCTTCGCCGCCCTGCTCGGCCGCTACACCGGCCGCACCGACGTCGTGATCGGCTCGCCGGCGGCCAACCGGCACCAGCCGGGGACCGAGGGGATGATCGGCTTCTTCGTCGGCAACCTGGTCCTGCGGCTCGACCTCGGCGGCGATCCCACCTTCCGCGAGCTTCTCCGCCGCGCCCGCGAGGCCGCCCTCGGCGCCTATGCCCATCCGGACGTCCCGTTCGAGCGCCTGGTCGACGAGCTGGACACGGCGCGCGACAAGGGGCGCAACCCCCTATTCCAGGTGATGCTCTCGGTGCAGCCCCCGGCCGGCGAGCCCTTCCGCTTCGCCGGCCTCGCCGCCGAGCCGGTCGAGGCGCACAACGACACCTCGATGTTCGATTTCACCCTCTTCTTCCTCGACGGCCCCGAGGGGCTCCTCGACGGCTCCGACGGGCTGATCCTGGCGGGGGAGTACAGCCTCGACCTCTTCGAGGGATCGACCGTGGAGCGGATGCTCGCCCATGCCGCCGCGCTGCTCGCCGCGGTCGCGGCCGACCCGGAGCTGCGCCTCTCCGCCCTGCCCGCCGAGATCGCGCCGCGGACCGCTGTCTTGGCCGCCGCTCCGGCACCACCCCCGGCGCCCGAGGAGGGGAGCGCCGATTCCGAGCTCGCCCGCCGTCAGGCCCTCGCCGAACGCCGCGCGCGCCTTGCCGGCGCCGGCAGGGAGCTGCTCGAGAGCCGCTTGCGGAGGGGGAAGTGAAGTCCGCCGATCCGGCCGACCGCGCCGCTCAGCTCGCCGAGCGCCGGGCCCGGCTCTCCGCGGATCAGCGGAGCCTGCTGGAGCAGCGGCTGCGGACGCGGGGCCCGCGCACGGAGGCGGTCCCCGCCACCTCCTCGTCGCTGGTGGCGATCCAGCCCGCCGGCTCGCGCCCCCCCTTCTTCTGCGTCCACCCGGCCGGCGGCGACGTCCTCGGCTTCCAGGGCCTCGCCCACCATCTGGGGGCGGACCAGCCGTTCTACGGTCTGCAATCCCGTGGGCTCGCGGCGGGCGAGGAGCCGCTCGCGAGCCTGGAGGAGATGGCGGCCGGCTACCGCGCCGAGATCGCCCGCGCCAGCCCCGGCCCCTACTACCTCGGCGGCTGGTCGCTGGGGGGCGCCGTGGTCTTCGAGCTCGCCCGTCAGCTCGCCGCCGCGGGGGCCGAGGTCGCGCTGCTGGCGATCCTCGACGGCACCCCCGGCCTCTGGCCCCGTCCGGCCGCCGGGGAGACGGACGCCGGGCCGGACGAGAAGGACGACGCCTACTGGCTGATGGAGATCGCCGACTACCTCCAGCGCCTCTGGGGTGTGGATCTCGGCCTCTCCTATGAGATCCTGCGCGCGCTGGACCCCGCGGCCCAGATCGACCGCTTCCTCGCCGGAGTGAAGGACACGCCGTTCGGCGCCGCGGCCGCCGAGGAGCCGCTCCGCCGGCTGCTTGGCGTGTTCAAGGCCAACGTGCGCGCCTTCCGGAGCTACCGGCCGGGACCGTACCCCGGGCGGATCGTCCTCTTCCGTCCCGCGGATGCCGCGGATGCCGCGGAGGACGAGGCGGCGGCCGCCGATCCCACGCTCGGCTGGGGGGCGCTCTCGCCGCTGCCGGTCGAGATCGAGACCGTTCCGGGCGATCACATCAGCGCCCTCGCCGAGCCCCATGTGAAAACCCTGGCGGCACGGTTGCGCGCCCGGATCGACCGGACGGAGAATCCCTGATCCTATGAAATCGCGCCTCTGGAAGATCCTGCGCTGGACTGCCGCCATCGTGATCGGCCTTCTGGTCGTCCTCGGCCTCGTCTTCTACGTCCTCGTGCGCCGCGCCTGGCCGGAGGTCGACGGCCGCCTCGCGGTGAAGGGCCTCCAGGCTCCCGTCGAGATCGTGCGGGTCGAGCCCGGGGTCCCTCACATCTACGCGCAAAGCTCCCACGACCTCTTCTTCGCCCAGGGGTACGTGCACGCCCAGGACCGCCTCTGGCAGATGGAGTTCAACCGCGTCGTCGGCCAGGGTCGCGTCTCCGCCCTGTTCGGCGAGGGGGCCCTCGACATCGACAAGGCGATGCGCATCCTCGGCCTCGCCCAGGCCGCCGCGCGCGACTGGCAGACTCTCTCGCCCCCCACCCGCGCCATCCTCACCGCCTATGCCGACGGCGTCAACGCCTACCTGTCGACCCACCGCGGCCGGCTGCCCATCGAGTTCACCCTCCTCGGCGTCGAGCCCAAGCCCTGGACCCCCGTCGACTCGCTGACCTGGGGCAAGCTGATGAGCTTGAACCTCAGCCAGAACCACCCCTTCGAGATCCTGCGCGCCCACCTGATCGCCAAGCTCGGTGAGCCGGTGGCGCGGCGGCTGATGTCCCCCTACCCGGCGACCGACCCGGTGATCGTGCCCCCCGGCGTCCACGGCTACGCCGCCCTCGCCGCGCCGCAGCTCCCGAGCGGCATGCTCGCGTCGCTCCCCGGTTTCGGCATGCTCTCCGGGAAGGGGCAGGCCTGGGGGAGCAACGGCTGGGTGGTCGCCGGCAGCCGCACCGCCAGCGGCAAGCCGCTGCTCGCCAACGACACCCACCTGGGGCTCCAGATGCCCTCGGTCTGGTACCAGGTCGGCCTCCACGGCGGCGGCTACGACGAGGCCGGCTTCTCCTTCCCCGGCATGCCCTTCGTGGTCATCGGCCACAACCCGCGGATCGCCTGGGGGATCACCAACCTCTGCGCCGACGTCGAGGACCTCTACATCGAGAAGCTCGACGACGCGGTCCACCCGCGGCGCTACCAGTTCCAGGACGGCTGGCGCGACCTCGTCCTCCGCCGCGAGCAGATCGAGGTCAAGGGGAAACCCACGATCACCCTGGAGGTGCGCGAGACCCTCCACGGCCCGATCATCAACGACGCCATCTCCGAGCTCAAGGGGAGCCCGCCCACCGCCATCCGCTGGCCCGCCCTCGGCGGCACCCGCCTGGTCGATTCGCTCTCCGCCATGAACCTGGCCACGGACTGGGCCTCCTTCCACCGCGCGCTGGAGACCTGGGACACCCCGAGCGTCAACTTCGTCTACGCCGACGTCGACGGCCACATCGGCTATCAGTCGACCGCGCGCATCCCCATCCGCGCCGCCGGCCACCAGGGGTTGGTGCCCGTCCCTGGCTGGGACGGCCGCTCGGAATGGCAGGGGTTCATCCCCTACGAGAAGATGCCCTCCGTGCTCGATCCGCCCCAAGGCTTCATCGTCACCGCCAACAACAAGGTGGTCGGGGACGACTACCCCTTCTTCATCGCCTACGACATGGCCGACCCCTACCGCGCGCGGCGGATCACCGACCTGCTGTCCGCCGGCAAGGGGTTCACCGCCGAGAGCCTGCGGCAGATCCAGGCCGACACCCTCGGCCTCCCCGACGCGGCCCTGCGCCCCTACCTGCTGGCCGTCAAGCCGGCAGGCGACCGCGAGAGCCGGGCGCTCGACGAGGTCCGCCGCTGGGACCTCCGCTACGAGCCGGGCTCGGCCGGCGCCTCGGTCTACGAGGTCTGGTACTGGTACCTGATCGAGGACATCCTGAGCGACGAGCTGGGCCCGGACGTGTTCAAGGAGTACCGCACCGTCGGCCTCAGCCAGGTGCCCTCGATCATCGATTTGATGGGGCGGCCGGACGACCCCCTCTTCGACGACCGGCGGACCCCCGCGGTCGAGCACCGCGACGACATCGTCCGCCGCAGCTTCGGCCACGCCGTGGCCTGGCTCTCGAAGCGCTACGGCGACGACCCCGCGCAATGGACCTACGGCAAGGTCCACTCGGTCACCTTCGTCCACGCGCCGCTGGGGCAGAGCGGCATTGCTCCCCTGGAGCGGCTGTTCAACAGCGCCACTTTCCCGGCCCGCGGCACCTTCTTCACCGTGGACGCCGCGATGCCCGATTTCACCGCCCCCTTCCACGTGGTCTTCGGCACCTCGCAGCGGATGATCGTCGATTTCGCCGACCTCGAGGCCTCGACCTGGGTCAACAGCACCGGCCAGAACGCCCAGCTCTGGAACCGCCACCGCGAGGACCAGATCCCGAAGTGGGAAGCGGTCGAGGCCTATCCCATGCGCTTCGGCGCCAAGGCGGTGCGCGACCACGCCGAGAGCCGCTTGACCCTGGTGCCTGGAGGCGCACAATGATCTCCGGGATGACTCACGAGATGACTGACGAGATGACCGGCGATCTGACCCATCAGCCCCAGCGCGAGAGCCTCTGCCGCGCCGTCGCCGAGCTGGGCGCCCAGGGGTGGTGCCAGGGCACGGGGGGGAACTTCAGCGTCACCCTCAGCCGTGATCCGCTCCGCCTCCTCTGCACCCGCTCCGGCGTCGACAAGCGGCGCCTCGGCCCCGCGGACCTGATGCTGATCGGTCCGGCGGGCGAGGCCGCGCCCGGCGAGACGGGGACGCCGTCCGCCGAGGCCGCCCTGCACAGCCGGATCGTCGAGCTGACCGGCGCCGCCTCGGTGCTCCACGTCCACTCGGTGGCCAACACGCTCCTCTCCGAGCACTTCGTCCGGGAAGGGGGCTTCACCCTCCGCGGTTACGAGATGCTGAAAGGCCTGCGCGGCGTCGAGACCCACGAGTCGGCCGTCTTCGTGCCGATCCTCGCCAACTCGCAGGACATCCCGAGCCTCTCCGGGGAGGTCACGAAACTCCACGCCGCGCACTCTGATCTATGGGGCTTCCTTCTTTCCGGCCATGGGCTCTACACTTGGGGGAGCTCGCTCGAGGAGGCGAAGCGGCACGTCGAGATCTTCGAATTCCTCTTCGAATGCGCGGCGCGCCGGACCCAGTTCCGCCCCTTTGTTGGATAGAACCTGGATTGTTTGACCGATAGGAGATTGACCCATGGCGACCGTCACCGTCCGCGACACCCAGCACTCCATGAACGACGCCGGCGAGATCCGCGCCTTCCTCGAGCCCTTCGGCATCTGGTACCGCCGCTTCGAGGGCTCCGACCAGCTCTCCGAGACCGCCGAGGACCAGGAGATCCTGGCCGCCTACGACGAGCCCATCCGCGAGCTGATGGCCGAGGGGGGCTACGTCACCGCCGACGTGATCAACATCCGTCCGGACGTGCCGAACCTGGAGACCATGCTCAACCGGTTCAACAAGGAGCACTGGCACGACGAGGACGAGGTCCGCTTCATCGTCCACGGCCGCGGCCTCTTCCACATCCACCCCAAGGATGGCCCGGTGTTCAGCATCGAGGTCGTCAAGGGGGACATGATCAAGGTCCCCCTCGGAACCCACCACTGGTTCGACCTCTGCCAGGACCGCACCATCCGCGCCATCCGGCTCTTCCAGGACGTCACCGGCTGGACCCCGCAGTACACCGGCTCCGGCACCGACGCCAACTACCAGCCGCTCTGCTTCGGCCCGATGTACATGCCGGCGCGGGGGATGTAGGGCCGCGCCTGCCGGCGCTAAGAGGGCGTCTCCAAAGCCAGCCCCGAAGGGGCGAAGGCTGGGCGCCAGCCCCCGCTCTTGTACGCACGTGGGTTGCTCGGACCTGTGTGCTTCGGGAGTCGAGAGTCGACCGCCCGCAGGGCGGAAGTTACCCAGCCTAGGGTGTCAACCCCAGGGGGAGAGGGCACCCCGTCCCCCAAGCCCCGAAGGGCCGACAGGTTCCGCCGATCGAAGCTCCCGTCGAGGTGCCGGCCCTACGGGGCTCGGGAAGGCGGTTTGCGGATCCGGTCCTGGGGTTGACACCCCAGGCTGGGTAACTGCCGCCCTGCGGGCGGGTCCCTGGCCCACTCACCTTCTACGATCACTTTCGCGCCGACGCCGAAGCGCCCGCCCGCCAATCCCAACTCGGCACGCGAACTCCCATCCTGTCCCACGACGGCCGCGATCTGGCCGCCGCGCTGCAAACCATCCGTGAGATCGGGGACGCAGCCGCGCACGAGGCGATCGAGGACGCCTTCCCCGGAGCCCGGCTGTCGATCCGCTGCGACCAAGGGCACTTCGACGTCGAGCTGGCGCAGGAAAGGCTCCTCCGGCCGCTCGGCGCGGCGGAGCTGCCGGACGGAACCCTCCGCGCCCTCCTCTGGATGGCCGCCCTATTGACTCCGAGACCGCCGGCGCTGATGGTCCTCAACGAGCCCGAAACCAGCCTCCATCCGGACCTGATGCCCGCCCTGGCGCGCCTCATCCGCCACGCCGCCCACCAGACTCAGGTGTCGGTAGTCTCCCATTCCTCACGCCTGATCGCGGCCCTCGAGGAGGACCCGGCCAGTCAGTCCGTGCTGCTGGAGAAGGATCTCGGCGAGACCCGGATCGCAGGACAGGGAATCCTCGACCAGCCGCCTTGGCACTGGCCAGAGAGATGTTGAAGGGAGAGCCCCCCGGGCGGCGTGGGTTCGGGCTCTCCGGCGCGAGGATAGTGCCAGATACCTTTCTTTCCGAAACACGGCAACTCTGAGTTCAGTGCCGACCACTTCTATCGACAGCTCGCTATTTGACGGCTTGCAGCCGGAGAGTTAGCATTTGACAAAGGTTAAACCCTGTGGTCGGGCTCTGGTAAAACTAGGTGAACCGCTTCTGCGCATCGATTTGGGGAGGGTCAGCAGAGTGAATTTACTACGCGTCTACCTCGCGAAAGCAACATTAATGGCCTTGGTCTTTCTTGTTTTTGTCGCAGCAACTTCTGCGCAAGACACTGAAGATAGAAGGTATTGGTCCTCGATTGAGCATCAAGCTGATAGCAGTGCGAAGGAGCAGTTTGGCAAGATACCCTTGGAGAAAGATGCTAAGAAGGCCTTTGATAAATTTGTGTCGGGAGGCATAAGAAGACTCCGCAAAGATGGGGCAGACGCTAAGCAAGTCGATCAAGCTCTAGAAAATCTTGTAACTTTTTCTGCAAAACTCAGAGAGAGGGCAGAAAGAGATCACGATAAAGTTATTACCCTGAAAAACTTCGAAGACCAACGGAAGGCATGGTGCTTTTATCCTTTCTGCTGAGGCGGAACAGAACGCGTAAGTTCAAAATGAATACACGTTGCCTTAGAACCCTGGGATCGGCATTGGCTGTAGTGCTTTCATTTGCCTTCACCCCGTGTATGGGAGATGAGGTTTCCGATAATAGAGACTGGTCCTCCGTAAACGAACAGGCGCATAGGGTTACTGCATGCAGCAGGTTGCAGCCCATGCTTGATAAAGACGCCAGTGAGTCCTTTGAGGATTTTGTGTCAGGTGGTGTTCGAACGCTCCGAAAAGATCGCGCGACCACTGAAGAAATTCGTAAAGCAATGGGAGTCCTGGAGACTTTTTGCGATCAGCTCAGCAAGAAGGGGCGTAATAACAAGCAGGTAGCTCTAGACGAACTAAGAGCAAGCAAGAGGAACAGCCGGTATCCATTTCCAGAGGAAACAATAAACGAGGCTGAAAAACTTGCTTTTGAGCTTGGCTTTAACTTTGCGAGCAGCCTTATCGTGTTAACGACGGGAATTCTGGCTCTTACCATAACTTTTCGTAAAGACTTGATCGATGCTTCGACCAGGGCGCAGTCGGAAAGATGGCTAAAGCTCTCCTGGGCGATATACCTCATCTCCATGCTGGCGGGAATAATTACGATGATGGCATTGATCGGGCCGCTAAACCCTCGCTTACACAACCCGCAATCTTTTAGCTTCACTCCGAGCATACGAGTCCCACAGGTGGTGCAGTTATTTTGCTTTGCAGCAGGTACCCTCTTTCTAGTTCTCTACGGCTCCGGCGCTTGGGTGGTGGACCAGAGTACCGGAGCAGAGGGCGCACGAGTCCATCGAAAAAAGCGAGCGGATTAATATCGGTCTCTGGGCTTCAAGGAATAGCGGTGCTAAGTTTCGTTTGGACCTCGCGCCTGGCCAACGACTGCAGCAAAACTTCAAGCGTGACGTACTCACCCCGCTCCATCTCAGCCATGGCGGTCAGCAACTCGTTCTCCTGCGTCTCCGTGAGTGAGAAGCTCTCATCAGCGCCGCGAGTGACAACTGCGACGATCGCTCCCTCCGTGAGAGAGACACCTTCCACGACGATCTTCCCATTGACGACGGTTCCGGTCGCAACTTGCATGACCTCAATAGTACACCCAAACGCTCCTTATGCGGCTCCCTTACGGGTTGAGGAGAGGACAACGTCGACGTAAATCCCGGCACGAGCAAGCATACCCACCAAGGTATCGATGCTGAAGAGATCGATCCTTCCCCGAACGAGATTGCTGATCCGCGGCTGCGTTACTCCGAACAGCTTAGCGGCTTCGCCTTGGGTGAGCGTACGCTCCTCGATGAGCTTCCGCACCTCGATCATGAGCGTAGAGCGAAGCCGAAGGTGCTCAGCCTCATCCTCGTCAAAGCCGAGGTCAGTGAACACATTACCGCTTGATGGAGTGATCTTGACGTCCATGGTCTCACCTCCGGGGCGGCCGGCTTGTTCCTGGCCGTTGCCTCAGGATTTCCCGATATCGTTCTCGCGCGAGCTCGACGTCTCTTTCGGCGGTCTGCTGCGTCTTCTTCTCAAAGGCATGCAAGACGTAGACACCTTCTGCGAATTTGGCAACGTAGAAGACCCGATGCTCCGTGGCAGTGCGAATTCGCAGCTCATAGACGCCGAGACCTACGCAGAGCCATTATACAAGTTCTTGTATGCCGACGCAAGAGAAGGGGCCTGTGCACGCCCGCCGTGGGTGCCAAGCGTTTCGTTAGGCCGCGTTTAACCCGTCGCGGCCGCGCAGAACGCAGGAATAGGTGAGGAGGATTAGGGCTCGTCACGGAGTAATTGTGTCATTTCCGCGTCCGGCCCAACGGGTCGGGAGATCCCAGCCCAGGGCTGAGGCCGAAGGCCGATGCCCTGGGAAGAAAAGGCGTTTCCAATCGTTGCGGCCTGAAAGGTCGCGAGAACCCGGCTCGCCGAGACAGTTCTCGCGACCTTTCAGGCCGCAGCGTTGTCATCCCTTCACCCAGGGCATCGGCCTTCGGCCTCAGCCCTGGGCTCCATTCTCCCGACCCGTTGGGCCGGACGGAGCCGAACGCCTCAAGGGCTGAGCTCCCGGAGAGTTGGTGCGGTTATTCTGTGACGAGCACTTAGGTGCCAGCCGCTTCGTCTTGGCGCGAAATGCCACCGCTCGGCTTCGGCCCGGTGTACATGCCGGCCCAAGGATGTGACGAAAGGTTAAGGCGTTTAGGCGAAGCCGGGGCGGAGGGCGCCCGGAGAATCGCTGGGTGCGCCTTCGGCTCTTGCGTCAGCGTCCAGCCGGAACGCGAGAGCGCCTCTCGGCGGGCAGCCGTTGCCCTCCCAGATTTCGGGTGCGCCTTCCCCTTCGGCGTGCGGTCCTTCGGCTTCGCGGATGGAAGATCTCAGAGGGCGGTCGCCGCCCTGCGAGATCCCTGATGAAGATCTCGGTGGGCGGTCGCTGCCCCGCGAGATCCCCAATGAAAATCTCGGAGGGCAGCCATTGCCCTGCGAGATCGCGGATGAAGATCTCAGAGGGCAGTCATCGCCCTGTGAGATCGCGGATGAAAATCTCGCGGGGCAGCCATTGCCCTGCGAGATCCTGAACGAGAATCTCGCGGGGCAGCGGCTGCCCTCCCAGGGAAGATCAGGCGGAAAGCGTTTCCGGAGAGGCCGAGACGCTGGGGGATGAGGCCGGCGGGGTTCGTTGCAGCGCTGAAACCCGGAACGAACTTCGGGGACATGGTACTGGCGCTGGCCAGCCTCAAGCGCGCCGCAGAGCTTCCGGAGCTTCCACGGTAGAATGGCCGGGGACAATCCCGCCCATGATCCCCTACGACAGCCACCTAATTTCTCTGCGGCCCGATGCCGTGGCTCGCAAGGTGCTCCTGGTGAGCGCCGCGGTCACGCTGGCCCTGTATGTGATCCCCTATGGCCGGGTCCTCGCCCGGCCGCTCCTGCTGCTTTCCACGCTGGCTCACGAGATGGGGCACGGGCTCACGGCCCTGCTGCTCGGCGGCGGCTTCCGGCGCCTCTCGATATGGCCCGACGGAGCCGGGCTCGCCGATCTCGACGTCACCGGCTTCGGCAGGATCCGGCAAGGCCTGACCCTGGCCGGCGGACTGGTGGGACCCTCGGTGGCGGCGGCCCTCTGCTTCGCGGTGGGGAAGACCGGCCAGGGGGCCCGTTGGTGTCTGATCGGGCTGGGACTCCTCCTCGTCGTCGCCGAGATCCTGGTGATCCGCAATTTCTTCGGCTTCTTCTTCGCCGGCGTGATCGCCGCCGGCTGCCTGTTCGCGGGCTTCCGCGGCTCGCTGGAAGTCGCGCAGTGGGTGGTCGTCTTCCTGGCAGTCCAGCTCGCCCTGAGCGTCTTCTCCCGCGCCGATTATCTCTTCACCAAGACCGCCGCCAATCCGTCGGGCGTCTACCCGTCCGACGTCCTGCAGATGCAGTATGTGCTCTTCCTGCCTTACTGGTTCTGGGGCTTCGTCTGCGGCGTCTTCGCGGTGCTGGTCCTTCTCTACGGAATCCGGACCTTCTGGGGGCGGTAGGCGCCAGGAGGGGCGCGGAGCCGCGCCCGTCAGGGTCACATCGAATTGTGGGCCTTTCGCGTCGCGGCGCAGGTCGTCCAGACCTCAATCGATGCTTTTACGCGAGGGCCTGGGTCATTCAGGCCAGGACATGAGCCACTCGCGCCGCGGCGCGGACCGTCCAGACCTGGGTGCGAGTAGGCAGACCAGGGTCTGAGTCGTCCCGACCTCGGTCTGGGTGACTCGCACTCAGGTCCAGGTCGTCCAGATCTTGATGCGAGTACGCAGACCAGAGTCTGAGCCGTCCGGACCGCGGTGGGGGTCGCCCAGAGCCCGGTGTGAATACGCAGACCTGAGTCTGAATCGCCCAGACCCAGGCATGGATCGTTCGTGCCGTGGCGCAAATCGTCCGGTCAGGACGCCGGCATCCGCAGGGCGAAGAAATCGACCATCCGGGTCGCCGCGGGCGGATCGAGGTTGCTGAGGCAGACTACCACATAGCCGAGCTGCGGGAAGATCCGGAGCTCGCCGTTCATGCCGGGGGCTCCGCCGCCATGGCCGTAGCTCCGCAGCGCCCCTTCTCCTTGAATGCCGAAACCATACCCGTAGCGCTCCTTGAACGGCGTGGTCGCCGCCTCGAGGCGTGCCTTGGAGATCAGCTTACCCGATTCCAGCGCCTGCGCGAAGCGCAGGAGATCGCCGGCCGTCGAATAGCCGCCGCCGGCGGAGGTCCCCCGCCAGGGGAGCGTGTCGGTGTTCGGCACCCATTTTCCCTTATCCTTCATATAGCCGGCGGACCGGTTCGGCACCGTCTCGGTCTCGGGCAGGGAGTCGGTGGAAGTCATGCCGGCCGGCTGGAAGATATGGCTCCGCACGTAGTCGTAATAGGACATGCCGGTCACCTTTTCGATCAGGACGCCGAGCAGGAGGAAGCCATAGTTCGAATATTCGAACTGTGCTCCCGGCTCGTGCGCGAGCCCGCGCGATCCATAGAGCTTTACGTAATCGCCGAGGTCGCGAAGCGTCGACCGGTTCTTGTCGAATTCCGGGCCGAAGATGTCGCCCGTCCCCCCGGTGTGGGTGAGCAGGTGGCGCACGGTGACTTTCGAGGCGACGTCCTTGTTCGGATAATCGGGAAGGATCTTGCCGATGGGATCGTCCAGCGAGAGCTTTCCCGCTTCGACGAGCTGCAGCGTCGCGACCGAGGTGAACATCTTGTTCATCGAGCCGATCCGGAACCGCGTGTCGAGCGTGACGGGCCCCCGCCCGGGCATGAATGCCCGGGCTACGCTTCAACCGAAAAGCCGGGTGAACCCGGCTCCTGGAGGAGTGGCTCTGACTTCGGAGCCGGCTTCAGCCGGCTTTTCGTTTCCAACGTAGCCCGGGCATTTATGCCCGGGCGGGGCGGGCGCTCGCAATCTGACAAAGTAGAATTATACGCCCGGTCCGGGCGAAAAGTTCCCGTCAGGCCTGGATCAGGGCTTGCTGGCCGGGTCCGCAGGATCGGTATGAGAGAGCCGCCTGGAGGTTCGGCAGGGAATCGGGGTGCCAGGCGTTTCGTTATGGCGCCTACTCCGGCCCCACCGTGGAAAAAGTCACCGGCAGGGTTTCCAGCGAGCGCACACCAAAAGCTGGCCGCCATTGGGGCGTATCGCTCGCCAGACGGAGATCGCTGAGACGTCGCAGAAGCGTGCTGAAGGCGATCTGGCCCTCCATCCGGGCCAGTGCCGCGCCGATGCAGAAGTGAGCGCCATAGCCAAAGCTGAGGTGGGGGTTGGGATGGCGCCGGATGTCGAACCGCTCCGGATCGGCAAACTGCGCCGGATCGCGATTGGCCGCGGCGAGCACGCAGACGACCTGCTGGCCCGCTTGGATCGCCTGGCCGCCGACGTCGAGATCGACGGTCGCGGCCCGCACGACGAACTGAAACGCCGGCTCGTAGCGCAACGCCTCCTCGACGGCCGCGCCGGCCAGGCCGGGATCCTCGGCGCACAGGCGCCGCTGGCCGGGGTCACGCAGAATGTGGAACATGCCGCTGCTGATCGTATTCATCGTGGACTCGTATCCGCCATGGAGCAGGAGCATGCACTGCGACAGGATCTCGACCTCGCTCAGCGGCTCGTCCTGGGACCCGGACCCGATCAGCTTGCCGATCAGATCGTTTCTGGGCGCCCGGCGGTGATCGTCCACGATCTCGCGCATGTAATCGGCCATCTGCTCGACCGTCTCACGGAGGGCGGCGATGGTCTCCGCGTTGCCGAGCGATCCGATCGCGAAATACAGCGCGATGGTATGGACCCAGCCCTGGAAGCGCTCGGAGTCGCCGCTCGACATGCCCAGCAGCTCGGCGATCACCATCGCCGGCAATCGCAGCGCGAAGTCGGCCACCAGATCCATCTCCCCACGCTCCCGGGCCGCGTCGATCAGTCCGTCGGCAATCCCCTGGACCCGTTGCCGTAGCTGCTCCATCAGGCCGGAGGAGAAGGCGCCGGTCAGGGCCTGGCGGATCCGCCGATGCTCCGGGTTGTCCTGGAACAGGGCCCAGCGCCCCAGGAGCTCGTCCACGGGCGCGAGCTGGCGGCGCAGATCCGCGGAGAGCTGCGCCGCCTGGGCATCGCGGGTCCGGGCTGCCGAGAGCCGCTTGTCCAGCAGGGCTGCCTTGACATCCGCGTGGCGCGTCAGCACCCAACCGCCGAGCAACTGGCTCCAATAGACCGGCGTGGTCTCGCGCACGCGCCGATAATTCGGGTACGGGTCCGCGTACCTCGCGAAGTTGAATGGATCGTCCTCGACGGGCAGCATGAGGGGAGCGGACATAGAATGAAGCTCAGCCGAAATTGACAAGAGAAAGGGTACTGCAAGGGCGCAAGGGGCGCAAGAGTTTCGGGCCCCGAAACCGAAGGAAGCGGCGGCTCGTAGGAGTGGAACCATGAGATCGACCGCCATCTATTCCGCAGAGCCCGCGAAGGGCTGGCTTCCCTGGGGCGCCTTCGCTCCCTTTCTGGGCCTCGTGCTCGTCATTGCCCCCCTGGCCGGCGCGTCCCTCGGGCTCGCGCGCTTCCACCTCCTGGACGCGAAAGGCGATCCGATCGGTTTCGCCGGTCTGCTCGCGTTCCTGCTGGTCCCGTTCGTCCTGATGGGTCTGGTCGTGCTGGCCTGGGTGCGCTTCGTCGAGCGGCGCCCGCAGGCCACGATCGGTCTCGCGGGCTCGGATCGGATCAGGACCTTCCTGCGCGGGTATGGCGTCGGCCTCGCGACGATATCGTCCATCGTGGCCGCGATCTGGATCGCGGGGGGCTACGACGCGCGCCTGTATGGAAAGGCTTTCGCTTCGCCGGGGGCCTTGATGAACATCGGCCTTCTGCTGGTGGGCTTCGCCGTGCAATCCAGCGCCGAGGAGATCTTTTTCCGCGGCTGGCTGCTCTCCGTAATCTCCCGGAAGCTCAACGTCGCCACCGCTGTCGTCCTCACCTCCGTCGTCTTTTCGTTTCTGCACTACGAGCCGCACCAATACTGGCTGGTCACGTTGAATACCTTTCTGTTCTCCGTGTTCGCCTGTGCCTGGGCGCTGACGACCGGCAACATCTGGGGCGTCATGGGCTGGCACGCCGGATGGAACTGGCTCCTGGCCACGGGATTCGAGCTGCCGGTCACCGGCCTCGACGCCAAGATGCCCGCGCTGCTGGTTCAATTGATCGCCCGGGGGCCCGTTGCCTTGACCGGCGGCCCCCAGGGACCTGAAGGCAGTTTCTTCTGCGGCCTCTTCTTCGCCGGCGCGAGCGCATTCCTCGTCTGGCGTTTCCGCGGGTCACGGAACGCAGATCTGACCCTGGTAGATGATGCCACCTCCGCGGACGTCATCGAAGGTCCCCAGCGCACTGACCACCCCCGTGGCGTGGGCGAAATCCCCGGTGCCACCCGCCACTGAATAGAGCTCGGCAAATTCCCCACCACCCGCGGTGTGAAACGATCCGGCCTCTTTGAACACCAGTTGCCCTCGCAAGTGGCCGACCCGAGCCGCTGGGATCGTCGTCTCGGCCGTAAAGAGGGAGACTTGCGTTACCGCCGTGTCAGTGGTCTCGGTCAAGGTGAAAAGCATGGAGGAATAACGCCCTTTGAGACCGCCGGTGAAGGCTCCCTCGCCGCAGATCCCCACCGGGGACTGGCAGTCCGCGGCCGGCACGGGATTGAGACTCGCCGAGCCCTGCACGGTGCGGCAGGATGAGGCGGCAAGGGGCTGGGTGCTGTTCAGAATCAGCACGGCGGCGAGCAGGGACCCGTGTACGAAAGTGCTGCGCATCTCGACTCCTTTTCTCCGGCGGTGAACCCGCATTATTCATGTTTTTAGAAGAGTATGCCGATTCGAAAACCTCGTCAATGCTTCTGCGCCGAGCGATCCGCCGAGGAAGCGCCAGCCGCGGCTTCTTGGCATCCCGGCGGTCCTCAGGAACTTTGGGAGGTCGAGCGATCTTCCGTCTCAAAGACGATCACGATTCATCTTGATCATTCCGCGAGGGTACCGGGACGAGAAGTGCCGTTTTGGGTGCCAGGCGATTCGTTTGGGCAAGCCTTCTCATCCCGGGTGCCGCCGGAGCTTCACGCCGCCGGCGGCTTGGCGGTCGTGGCCTTGCGGATGGCGATCTTGGTGGCCATGTCGCTGCCCTTGGCGGTGGTCACGGTGACGTGGTCGCCGACGGCCGGGGAGGAACCCTTGGGGGTGACGACGGTCTTGTCGTCCCACTTGAAGCTCTTGTCGCCGGCCTTGGCCTTGACGGTGAGGGTCTTGGTGGTGTCGTCGACGGCCGTGACCTCACCCGAGGTGTGGCTCCACTTGGAGGCCTTCGCCATGCTCTTTTCCTTGGCGCTGGTGGTGCCCGAGGCGGTGACGCTGGTGGTACCCGTGGCGGTGGCAGCCCCGGTGCCTTTGTCCTGAGCAGGGGCGGTGGCCGCGATGGCGGCCGCGGCGACGATCATGAGACCCGCGAGAATCCAAGCAACCTTGCGCATTGCACTCTCCTTTTTCGGGATTGGAGCCCAATCTCCACGTTATTGCGTATCACGGATTGCATCCGGAATGCCAGCCGGCGGTAAAGAAATCGCCCTGCCGAGGGTACCAGGGGGAGGATCGATCTCTTCCGTGCCGCCGTTTCAGCCTGCGTATAATCCGCGTCCGTGACCCCACGTCGAGCGGACGCCTGCGCCCTCCTCGTCCTCGCCCTCCTCGCCACGGCGCTCTTCGCCGACGTGCTGATCGGGGTGAACGGGCTCTACCTGCGCGATCTCACGCGTTATTTCTATCCGATCAAGCAGAGCCTGCGGCAGATCGTCCAGCACGGCGAGTTTCCCTACTGGAATCCCAGCTTCTCCGCCGGCCAGCCGCTGGCGGCGAATCCGCAGCAGGAGGTTTTCTATCCACCGACCTGGCTGATCCTCCTTCCCAGCTACGACCTCGGCTTTCGGAGTCTCCTCCTGCTCCACGTCTACATCGGCCTCTTCGCCATGTACGCCCTCCTGCGGTCGATGGACCTCCGACCGTTCGCGGCGACCGTTGGCGCGCTCGGCTGGGGGCTCGGCGGGTTCTATCTGTCCTACCTCAACCTCCTGCCCATCCTCTTCTGCGCCGCGTGGCTGCCGGCCACCTGCCTTTTCGCGCGGCGCTTCCTCCTCCGCCCGAACGGCCGCGACTTCGCCGCCGCGGCGATGTTTCTCGGCCTGCAGCTCCTGGTGGGCGAGCCCACGACGGTCCTCCAGACCGGCCTCCTCCTGGGCGCGTACGCGCTCTACCGCGGCTGGTATGCCACGCCGCGCTTCGCGCGGATGATGGGGCAGGTGGCCTGGGTGGGGATGATCTTTGCCGCCGCCCTGCTCGTCGCGGCGGCGCAGGTCCTGCCGGCGATCGATCACGTCCACGACTCGGCGCGCTCGCGCCCTTTCGATTTCGCGATGGTCAGCACCTGGAGCCTGCCGTGGGCGCGGCTCGCCGAGCTCGCCTATCCCAACCTCCTGGGCCACATCTCCGTCGACCGCGTGATGTGGTACTGGGGCGGCCGGCTCTACCCCGACACGGGCGTGGCGTATCTCTTCAGTATCTACAGCGGCCTCCTCCTCCTCGCCCTGGCGGTGGGCGGCGCCTTCTCCCGGCCGCGCGGCGGGCGGCTGGTGCTGTCGCTCTGCGCCGTCTCCGGGCTCCTCGCGCTCGGCGGCCATGCGCCGCTCCTGCGCTTCCTCTACGATCACGGCCTCTCGTCCCTCCGCTATCCGGAGAAGTTTCTCTTGCTGGGCGTTTTCGCCGGCGTGGTCTTCGCCGCGCAGGCGCTCCAGCGCATCGTGGACGGCGACGAGGTGGCGCGCCGGAGAGCGCTCGGCTTCGCCGTCGCCGCGACGAGCCTGGCGGCTATCCTCGCCATCGTCAGCTTCTTCCCCGTCTACTCCCGCGTCTTCCTGCGGGTCTGGGATCAGACCTCGACGGTCGGCGCGCGACGGATGGTCGCGCTGTCGCGTTTCGACTGGCTGGTGGCCGTGCTGCGCGGTGCGCTCCTGGCCGCCCTGCTCGCCACTGTGCGCACGCGGCGGCAGGCGGCGTGGAGGGCCGCGGTGGTCGCCTACCTCGCCGCCGACTTGGGGCTCGTCACCCGGGAGATCAACCCGCGCATGCCGCGCCGCTTCTTCGATCCGCCGCCGGTGGTCAGGACGCTCCTTCCGGATCACGACGACTACCGCATCTTCCACCAGACCGATGGCGACGGCGGGCCGGACGCGGAGATGGCGCGGCTCTACTTCCAGACCGGCGACGGCGTCTACTGGGTCTTGCGCAACGGCCTCTTCCCGATGACGCCCGCCGGCTCAGGGCTGCGCACCGTGATGGAGCTCGATTACGATCAGATGCTCCTCCTGCCGACCCTCGACCTGCTCGATGCGATGGAGGACGTGAAGAGCTGCGGGGACGACGGCTGGTACGAACCCTTTCTCGCCTTCTCCAATGCCTGGTACCGCGGCGTCTACCGCCCGTTCGAAGCCGAGAGGGCGCGCATCCGGGGAAACTTCCAGGAATCGCTCCCGGTCGCCTTCCTGGAGGGGATTCATTATCCGCGCTACTATTTCGCTGATCAGATCGTGACGATCCGCGACCGCGAGGACTTCGCCGACAGGCTTTGCGGGGAGAGCTTCAGCCCCGCCGTCGCCTTCGTCGCGCGCCCCGCCTTCGCCCCCGCGCGCGGCGTGGTGCGGCGGGTGACCGAGACGGCGAACCGTGCGACGCTCGACGTCGAGTCGTTCGGCCAGGGCCTCCTGGTGATGAGCGTGACTCCGCACAAATACTGGCGTGTGACGATCGACGGCTCCCGCGCGGACCCGATCGTGACCAACCTCGCCTACCAGAGCGTCCTCGTCCCCCCCGGCCGGCACCGCGTCGCGATGCGCTACCGCAACGAGCTGGTGATCGTCGGCCTGTGGATCAGCGCCGTCACCACCGGCCTGCTGCTCGTCCTGATCGCCGGCGGACGCCGGAGGTCGCCAATCCAGAAATAATGCGTTCTTCGTAGGGGCGGCCACACAGGGCCGCCCCTACAAAATCCCGCACTTCCAGGGTGAAGGTGAACTAGTTCCGGGACGAGAAGTGGGACGAGAAGCGCCAGGGACTTCATCCGCCGAGAAGCGCCGAGAAGCCCCTGGCACTCTGATCAGGCACTGATCAGGCACGGATCAGATTACGGCCTGCTGTCCGGATCCGCCGGATCGGTATGAGCGTCTCGCTCGTCGCCGTCCCAGGCGCCGTCGCCATCGCGGTCCACGCCGACGCGCTCTCCGGAGCCGGGCGGCACGCAGGTATAGGTCACGGGACGCCCCTCCTTGGCCAGAGAGCGCAACGCCGCGTCGGCGATGGGTGGCCGCCCGTGCCGGTCGGTCGCGAACTTGCCCGATCCCACGTACAGGAAGCCGGCCTCGTCGCCGTCGATCCGGGTCTTGGCGACGAGATCGCACTCTCCGGCGTCGGCGCGCTGGCGCAGGAGATCGATGCGGGAGCTTATCGCCGCCGAGCTCGCCGTCGTGAGCGTGACCTGCTGGCCCACGGCGGGTGCCATGTTGGTGGGGAAGGCGAGGATGAACGCCTCGAGCTGGCGCCGCTGGATCTCCCCCTCCGGCCCGTCCGGGATGCTGTTGCTGCCGGGCCCGTTGAACTGATCCGAGAAGCTGATCCCATGGACGAAGCGGAAGATCGTATCGATGTTCCCGTCGTTGAGGAACCCGAAGCCGCGCACCTGATCTCCCTTGAAACCGTTGTCACCGCCCAGGAATCCGGGGTTCTCGGGGCTCCCGAACCTGCCGATCTTCTGATAGGCGTTACGCAGGTGGGGGGCCTTGAAGAGCTGTGGATTGAAGTCGAAGCTCCCGCGGCCATTCGAGCCGAAGAACCCGGGCGCCGCGGTGCCGGGATTGGCGTTCGAATCGATCGTGTGGCAACCGTTGCACGTGAGAACCGCGCCCTTGAATTCCGGAGCCGAGGGAATACCGCAATTGACGGTTTCGAAGAGCTTGCGCCCGGCCCGCTGGTCCGCGGTGAGCACGTTGCTGATCGGCCGGTTGGGGTTCGGCGGATAGGTGACCTGGAGGATGAAGTCGGTGAACGCATTCATCTCCGCTTGCGAGAGAGGCGCGTGGCGGCCGAGCAGGTCGGGGAACGCCGCGTTGAACTTGGCGAACGCCGCACGCTCGTCGAAAGTGCCGCTGTTCGGCTGGGCGCTCGGCGCGTCATTGCCGCCGGTGCGGTCGCCGCGCCAGTGCATCGGGCCGTGGTTGGCCATGCCGCGCAGGCTCTGGGTCGTCATCGGGCCCTTCATCGGGTGGAAGATGGGCTCCATGGGCTGCCCCGTGACGATGTTGACGAGCGTGCTGTTGAAGGGGCCGGGGTTGTCGATCACTTTTCCGTCCGGGTTGCCGAGATCCCACGCCAGGCTGTCGAAATCGCCGAAGACGTGGCAGCTCGCGCAGGCGGAATCGCCGTGGCTCGACGAGAGCTTGGCGTCATAGAGGAACCGGCGGCCGTTCACGATGCTGGGCGGCTCCGGGGTGTGCATCAGAACGTGCGCCGTTTCCGCCCGCGTCTTCGTGTCGAGGATCGAGATCCCGTTGTCGAAACGCGTCATCACATAGAGCTGCCTTCGATCCTCGTCGAGGACGAGGCCGGTGGGACCGCCGCCGCTCACCGGGATCTGGTTCGCCGTGCTCGGCACGAACGTATTGTTTTCGAGCTGTGCCGTGGAGAAGACCCCCACCTTGCCGGAGCCCAGGGCCGCGACATAGAGAGTCGCGCCATTGCCGGTCACCGCCATGCCCTGGGGAAAGGCGAGCGACCGCGCGTTCTCGTCGTTCGGGATCGGCGCGCAGCATTTGGTGTAATCGATGTGCTTGTTGAGGTGCCTCGGCGCGACCCTGGGGGTGCCGCCTCCGGGTGACAGCACCGTGATGCGGCTCTCGTGCAGGTGGCCGCGCAGGCTGTGCCCGGCGAAGGTCCCCGGGCCCTCGAACCGATCGGCGTTGTTCGCGTCGGTGTTGGCGACGTAAACCTTTCCATTCACGGGATTCACAACCATCGTAAACAGGATGGTGCCGACGCCCTGGAAGAAGCCGCCCGCTCCGGCAAGCTGGCGCGGCGGATTCGCCATGGCGTCGAGCACGAACACGTCCTTGTCGGGCAACGAGAACCTCACGTACTGATCGCGGGAGCGGCCGAGCGAGTCGACCCAGTGAGTGCCGTTCCACTTGACGATGGTCCCGACCTCGGGCGCGGGGCGCCCTTCAGCGTTGGTGGCAGGTCCCGCGACGCCGTCCGGACCGAAGCCGTCCGGGATCGAGGTCTCGGCGATGGAGGTGGTCCGGTTGCCTGTGTGGAAGCCGGCGGCGTAGACGCGGGTGCCGTCGGGCGTCACCGCCAGGGCGCGCGGGGTGTCCGTGAAGAGGGTGACGATCGTCTGCGGCGTACCGCCCAGGGTGCTGCCGAGCGCGTCCGCGTCGAACACCCAGACGTCCGCGCGTCCCACGCCCGGAGTCGTGAACTGGGGATCGAACGGGAGGTTCTGGCCCCGATGGGCCGTCGTGATGAACGCCCGCTTCCGCCCCGGTCCGGCGAAGACGATGTCGCGCGGCTCGTCGCCCACCAGGAGCGTGCGCTCGACTTGGCCCGTCAGATCGCCATCGTGCTCGTCGAGCTCGACGACGCTGACGCTATCCGAGAGATGGTTGACCACCCAGACCTCATGATCCGTCCGGGCCGCGACCGCGACCGGCTCGAGCCCCACCGGGATAGAGGCGGTGTGGACGAGCCCCTGCTTCTGGATGCGGAAGACCTCGATGCGGTTGTCGGGCGTGTTGACGGCGAACAGGTGCCGCTTGTCCGGAGACAGGGCGAGCGGCCGCACCTGTCCGCTCTCGAACAGCGTGTACGGGGACGAGGGCTTGGCCGGACTGCGGTGAGGGCTCCCCTTGGGGGCGGAAGAGAGCGCCGCGGTGAACGCGAACGCCCCAGTGGCCAGGAGCAAGATCATCAAGCCACGGTAAACGTGTTGCCGACTCATAAACGATTTCCTCCTCTCTGTGTGGTTGCGCGCGAGAAGAGGAACGCTCCCGGTGTCGGTTTCCCCTCACCGTTTGATGGAGTACCGGAACGACTAGGCGTGACTTGACTGCACCAGGTCGGTGAACGGAAGAGAAAGTGGTATCCTCTCGTCAATGCAGGAACCGAGGTAAGCCAATGGTCACGATAGAGACTGTCGCCGAAATCGACGAAGAAGGCACCCTGACCGCCCGAGCGCCGGCATCGGCTCCGCGGGGGAAGATGCGCGTCGTGATCGTCATCGAGAACGGTGGCGCGGAGGGCCAGAAGGAACCTGCGAAGCGGCAGCTACCAGACCTCTCTGAGTTTCGTGCCCGGCTGGGTGCCAAGACTTACCCTGGCAACTCGGTGGTCGACCTCCGTGAAGAAGAGCGCTCTTGATCTACTTCGACACCTCGGTGCTGGCAGCCTATTACACGCCGGAAGAACGGAGCGTTGAAGCGGCGGCCCTTGTCGCGAAGGCCACCTATCCAGTCGTCAGTGACCTTGCGGTGGCCGAGCTCAACGTGGTGATGGTGCGGAAGGAAAAACTGGGATTCCTGCCGCAGGAGGGAGCCGAGGCTGTCTTCTCCCTCTTCGACGAGCATCGCCGCGATGCGTTTCTGACCATCGCCCTTGAAGCACGGCATTTCGAGGCGACCCGGGCTCTGGCGACCCGCTCATCAGCCCGCCTGCGGACCCTCGATGCTCTGCATCTCGTGATTGCGTCCGAGGTGGAGGCGACCCTCGCCACCTTTGATGAGCGGCTCCATGAAGCCGCTCGTTACTCTGACTCAGGCCACCGAAGGGCCTGGCACTGCTTTCCGGCCCGTGTCACTCGTCGCCGCCCCAAGGTCTGTTCTTACCTCGGTCCACGCCGACTCGCTCTCCGGAGCCCAAGGATATAGGTATGCGTTGGGTGGCCGAAGCTTGCAGCTTGGCAAGCCAGTGCCGCGTCGGTGATGGCGGTTGCCCGCGCCGCTCTCTCGGCCCAGATTAACGTGACACCCGCGAGGCTTATAGCTCTATTGCTCTTTTTCGCATTCTTCTTCAGCCAGGAAATTTTGTACCCCTTCGTGCTGTTGAGGTATAATCGCCAACAGTTAATAGGACCCTGAACACGGGCAGATCTCTTCGCAAAATGGTATTCTGAATTGGCCGGAGGTAGAGCGGATGGATACCGCACTAGTGCAGCTCCCCTCACCTGCCATTACCGTTAGGCGCAAGGTTCTACTCCTTGTTGAAAGTGGCTCGTTCCGAGGCAGAACGAAGCCTGTCCTGCCAGCGAATGGATGCAACGTCTTGGCTACTAAGTCGAGAGGTCGTAATGTCGGGCGGTGATTGGTGTTGAATGCAACATCGACAAGTTTAAGGACGAACGGTATGAGAAAAGAAAACGAGCCACGCAGGTCGTTGAAAAAATCTCCTCCGGAGCGGCAGGAGGCTCTGAACGGCAAATTTGCAGGCAGCCTTCCTCGGGCCTGCGTGATCATGCGGTTTGGTGATGAAGACAGCGAAGAGTACTCGCACTTTCGCAGCGTATATCTTAATTACATCAAGCCGGCTATCGAGGAGGCCGGCTACCAGTGCGTCCGTGCCGACGAGTTCACCCACTCCGGAGCCATTCTGTCCGACATCCTAGACATGCTATTCCACGCTGATATCTGCGTAGCCGACCTTACCACCTCTAACCCGAACGTATTTTACGAGCTGGCTATTCGCCAGCTCGCTCGGCCGGAAGGCACTATCTTGATTCGCGATCAGAAGCGGGTTCCACAAGCGCTCCTGCCATTCGACATCGCCCCCCTGCGAATCCACAGTTACGAGGGGACGGCGGCCAAAGCCCCGGCCCTTAAAAGCATCCTCCAAGAGGCGATTGAGGCGATCCGTACGGGCAGTGGATTGAAGTCTGACAACCAGATCTACGAGCCGTTTCACAACTTCATCCGCACATGGGCCGGTCTACCCAAGGGTGCCGAGGTGCCCCCTGGGATCAACGCCCCTCCCGACATGACTCCCTGGCAAATTATTCTCAAGGCCGAGGAGGACGCCGAGCATGACCGCGTCCCACGGCGGATAATCGCCCGGGCCCACGAGGTGGTCAAGTCGCGGGCGAGTCTGCAAGGGACTGCCGATCCCCAGATCACGGCTGACTTCGTCGATTGCGTCAAGGAGTTCTTCCAAATTACCGTCTTCGAGCCGTCGCCAAGCGAATTTGCGGAAATGCACTGGCTGGCTTACCGGCTCGATATGCGGTTGGTCGCCAACGCCATCCTGGAAGAGGGGTTGCGGAAGTACCCCAAGAATCGGCGGCTTATGGGCCGCCGGCTCGAACGTCTTGCCCACTCCGAAAAGCCGGATGTACTTGAGGCGGCCAAGAACCAGCTGACTACGGAACTGAAGTTGAAGCCTGGAACGGTGGACATGACCCATGCCAAGGATCGAGTCGATCTCCTGGGCCTGCTCCTGGACGTATACCATCGCCAAGGCGAGCATAGCCAAGCCCTGCGTATCGTGACAGAGCTTAAAAAGGGGCAGAGCGCCCCGACCCCGTTCATCCTCCGCAACTTCGCTCGGGCAATAGAGCGATCGAGCGAGGCGACAGAAGACCAGGTTATCCAGGCGTACCAGGAAGCGGTCATGCACCCGGACCAGGATACTGTCGCCGCCCGCTGGCTCGCCGCCTACCTTCGAGATAATAACCGGCTGATCGACACCCTCGAGCTGTCCGCCCTGGCTTGTCTGCGGGATCCGGACTTGGGCGAATCTTTCGCCTCTCTGTCGTATGACCTGAGCGTTATCTACCGACCCAGGCGGATTGCCCGGGCGACCGTTGTCGGCCGAACCCTCCCGACTGGAATGTCGATCAACCAAGAGCACATCATTAAGGCTCTTCTGATGGCCCGTAGTTGCCCGAACTACGACGTTGTCGACCAAGACTTGTGCGAGTTGGCGATGAAGTATGCGGACATCGACTTCGACGAGGTCGAAGAGTACATCCGTAACACCGACCAGCAGGACTATGCGACGTTTGAGCGGGAAGACTACGCGGCTGAACTTTACACACGGCTCCAACCCGGCCTCTCCGCGCCGTGAGCCGCCTCAAGGGTTCCTTCAGTCCCGACGACGGCGAAAGCAACCTTCTCCTAGGCCGTCCTCTCGGGTTGCGGCCGGGCGTCGGTGGTGCCGCCGCTCCTCGCCTAACGCGGCGGCGGCGAAACTTCTCACTCAATGGCCTCAACCGGGATAAAGTAGTCGGCGACCTCACCCACTATCGAGGGGTGGAAGATCTCGGTTATGGCGGCGAGGGGCACCTGATCACCGTTGCTCCGACGGGTTCGGGCAAGGGGATTTCGGCCATCATCCCGAACCTCCTCAAGTACCCCGGGCCGATTGTCGTTACGGACCCCAAGGGAGAGAACTACGCGGTCACTTCCCGCGCTCGGCGAGCGCTAGGGCATGCCGTTTACAAACTCGACCCGTTCCACATCGTTGACGACCGCTCCGACTGCCTCAACCCTCTAGACGTGTTCGGACTACCATACTCCGAGCGGGAAACCGACGCTCAGATGCTTGCGGAGCTCCTCTCCGTCGGGAACGTCGGGGAAGGGTTTGACCCGTTCTGGCACAACAGTGCCTATGGCTTATTAAGCGGGATGGTGGCATTCGTCGCGTCATTGAACGATGATCCGGTGAAAGCGGTAGTCTTCAAAAACAGCGCCACCGATCCGGCTAATCCATCCGACCCGTCCACAGAGAAATCTAATGGCAGGCTATCCTTCCTGACCCAGAACCCGATCGGCAATGCGTGCACCTTCAGCAACCTGATTAAGACTCTGCACAGCGACGACGTGGTATACAACTTGGCCGTTGTCCTCGATGATGTTGGGAAATTCATACCCCCGCTCGCCTACCGCGAGATTGCCTCCTTCCTCCAAAAAGCTGACAAGGAGCGAAGCGGAGTTTTGTCAACTGTAAATTCGTATCTAAAAGCGTTCAACACAGAAAGGGTGTTGGGGACGCTCGATGAGTCCAGCTTTCTCCTGCAGGATGTCATGAGCGGACAGCCGATCTCGGTCTACCTAATCATCCCGCCTGACAAGCTGAAGAGCCACAAGGCCCTGCTGCGGCTTTGGATTGGTGTCATCATGAAAGCTATTACCAGCCGTAAGGTAATGCCCAGGAG
The DNA here is from genome assembly GCA_963718645.1 of uncultured Acidobacteriota bacterium. Lineage (GTDB taxonomy): Bacteria > Acidobacteriota > Thermoanaerobaculia > Multivoradales > UBA5704 > DATARR01. Next base: position 4,111,496 of record OY970373.1, on the reverse strand, counting down.
CCGCACCCTATTTGTCATCGACGAATGCGCCCAGCTAGGTAACTTTCCATTCCTTGAGAGTGCAATCACCCTGTGTCGGGGATATGGGTTGCAGACATGGACGTTCTGGCAGGATCTCTCGCAGCTCAAGCAGTTGTACAAAATCGGTTGGCCATCGATAATCAACAACTGCGGGATCCTTCAGTGCTTTGGGGCCAACAATTTCCAGGTGGCCCGGGAGTTGGCCAAATTGATCGGTATCGAACACGACGATATCCGCCAATTGACCCGGGATGAGCAGATCGTGGTAATCGACGGGCAGCCGAATAAGTGCTTGAAGTATAACTACCGCAGGGACGATGAATTCTCAGGCATGCACGACGAAAACCCATACTATGCAAACCGATGACAATGTTATCGGGGCGACTAGGCCTGCGCCTGTCGATCCATCTGCCCGAGTGCTGGCACGGGTGGCTGACCGACTCACGGCCGCCACCTTGTGTGCCGTCCGGATCGGGGCGGAAATCGAGTTCTACCTGGACCGCTCGCTTCCCAAAGCCCATGCCGCCGTGCTTGACGCATCCGCGCGCGCCTTTGCCGCCGCCGGCATCCAGACAGCTCCTATCCGATCGGAAGCAGGAGAGGCGCAGTACGAAGTCTCTCTTTTGCCGTCGCTCGACCCGGTCACCCTCGCTACAAGCCTCGAGAAGGTCCGATCGATAGTCACCGCCGTCTCACTTTTACATGGATGTCCAGCAGCCTTCTCATCTCGTCCCGACCCATCCAACCCGCCAAGTTCACTCCAGATCAATGTTAGCTTGATCGACGTCGCCGGGGCCAACTGCTTCGCCAAGGAGCCCAACACCGCCTCCGAAACGGAGATCATGCAGCATGCGATTGCCGGATTATGCGATTTTATGAACGGATCAATGCTCTTTTTTGCGCCAACGGAATTATCTTACAAAAGGTTTGTCAACAGATTTTCCGGCGGGCCGTACAAATTCACCAACGCCCCGTCTACCGTTAGCTGGGGAGGGAACAACCGGACGGTAGCCGTCCGCATCCCGTCTAGCTCGGAAGATCCCGTCTCACGGCACATTGAGCACCGCGTCCCAGGTTCTGACGCAAACCCCGCTTTGGCGATCGCGTGCGTGCTAGCCGGAATCTCCCACGGAATCGAACATCGACTTCCACTAACCTTGGAGAAGGTTTGGGGGGACGCGTCCAACGAAGGTTGTGGCGTCCCACTCGTCCGCTCATTGCGCGAGGCGGTCGCCGCGTATTTTGCATGTAACGAACTCCGGGCGCGAATGGACTTATCAGGTTAACCACATGGTCATCGGCCAGGTGTGAGGAGCCTGCTATAAGACCGCCACAACCGGTCGACCTGTGCCAAAGGAGCGGTGTTTACGCTCATCCTGATGCCATGACGGTTCATTTCCTCGACGGCACGTACGAGCTGCTCCGCCCTTTTACGGCCGGCGCCGGTTCGAGAAGGACAAGGCTGCGCCGTCCGGGGCCGTAGCCGGTGTGCTGCACCCGGTGCTGGTTATGGAAATGATCGAGAAGGGGCGGCGTGGCGACCGACCACGTCATTGAGTCGTTCCGCAACCGTCTCTGGCCTGGCTACAAGACATCGCAGGGGGTCGAGCGCGCGTTCCTCGCGCAGTTCCACCCGCTGGAAGAGGCCTTAGCCGCCATGGGCATCGCTGTCTGGCCCATGGTCGAGCTCGAGGCCGACGACGCATCGAAAGGCACCGAAGTCGCGCCAGGATAAACTGTCAGGTCTTCTTGGAGAGAAATCATCATGCCAGCGCGACATCTCGACTCGGAATCGCCGCCGCCTCAAGGACCGACAGGTATTGCAAGCGGTGGTCAAGGGCGCATACGAACTGATCCTTCAATTCTCCGACGGCACCGTTCTGCATGTTGAATCGAGCTCCCAACTGCGCACGCATGTGGAGGATGCGATTACGCCGACGGCACCGGACGCATCGGAGCGACCCACCCAACGGCAGCTCGAATACCTCGCTTTTATTGCCAAGTACATGGACCGCTTTGGCAGGGCACCCGCTGAGTCGGACATACAGCGGCACTTCCTGGTCTCGGCACCGAGTGTCAATCAGATGATGCAAATGCTCGAACGCCGGGGCTTTATTACGAGGCTCCCTGGCGTACCACGCTCCATTCGCATCTGCATCGACCTCGCGGCCGGAGCACGGTAGGCAGCCGCCCGGCTTACGCCGCCTCTGCGTGCAGTTTTACTCCGAGTGCTCTGGCAACCTTCAGTATGGTAGCGAAGCTCGGATTTCCATCCGCGCTGAGTGCCCGATAAAGACTCTCACGGCTTAGACCTTCTGCTGCGCCATCAAGGGGGGATCTGCCACATCGGTCCCTAGGGCTGCCCTACCACCCGGAAAGGATAGGCGGCGACGGTAAACTCTTTGCCGTCGCTCCGCGCTCCTTCGATCGCCAGCTCATAGGAGGCGGGGTGGAGCATGCGGGCGGGGAGCAGGATGACCAGCGCGTCCCGGCTGTCCGGCCGCAGGCCGCGGGCCTGCCAGACCTCCTTGCCGTCCTCGGTGCGCAGAGAGGCCCGGTAGGAGGGATAATCGATCGTTGCAAGCTCCAGAGTGAGGATGACAGGTCCGGCCGCGGCGGCGAGCGGGATGCGATTCACCGGCCCCCGACCTTCCTGCTCGCCGCTGCGCACCGCGGCGAGGGTGAAGATGGGAACGTTGACCTGTGGGACGGCCGCCGCGCTCCCCGCGGCGGCCAGGGTCTGGCGCTCCTTTGCCAGCTCCTCCTCCAGCCGCCGGCGGTCCGCGGCTCCCGTCTGCTCCAGGGACCGCAGCCGGGCCTCAAGGGTTGCGATCCGCTGGTCGCTGCCGGCCGCAGCCGGAACCGCCACCCGGGCACCCCGCGCCTCGGCCAGTTGATGCTCAAGGCCGCGATTCCTCGCCACCAGCAGCCCGACAGGGAGCGCAATCAGCAGCAGGAGGAATCCTCCCAGGGCGATCCGGCGCCCGCGGGAGAGCAGGGCGAGGCCGGCGAGCAGACCGGCCTGCGCGCGCGTCGTATCCTCGGCTGCCACCTGGAGCATGCCCTCCCGGAAATCGCTCGCCGTCTCCAACCGCTCGAGGCACGTCGCGCAGGCGAAGTAGTGGGCCTCGAACGCCTCCCGCTCGCTCTCGCTCAGCCGGTCCTTGAGATAGGACTCGACGAGGTCGTGCTCTTCGACGTAGGCGTGGTCCATGGCGGTCATCCGTTCTCCTGCCATCGCTCGAATAGCTCCCGATACCGCTGCCGGGCTCGGAACAGCACGCGATTGAAGTGGAGGTCGGAGAGGTCGAGGTCGCGGCAGATCGCCTCCTTGTCCTGGTCGGCGATGTAATAGCGCGAAAGGATCTCGCGGTCGCGGTCGTTCTTCAGCTCGGCCAGCACCTGGCGGACCATCGTCGCCCGCTCCCGGGCCAGGAGCCTCGCGAGCTGGCCGGGAGCCGGATCGGGCGCGGTCTCGGCGGCCTCGGGGTCCGCCTGCCACTTCTGCCTCCGGCCGCCGCGGCGAGCCGAGCCGAGGAACAGGTTCCGTGCCATGCTGCTCACGAACCCGGGGAGCCTCTCCGCCTCGCGCAGCTCGCCGGCCCGCACTTTTTCGATCACCAGCCGGAAAGTCTCCTGGTAGAGATCCTCCGCCACGGCTTCGTCCCGGGCCAGCCGCCGCAGCAGGAACGAGACCGCCCGGCTGAAGCGCTCGACCAGCTCGGATTCCGCCGCCGGGTCTCCGGAGACGATACGGCGGACCAGATCCGCCATCGCCGCGGAATCGGCCAGCGGGATCTCGGCGAGGCCGTTCAAGCCCGCCTGCCCTGGACACGCCGCGCGGACCCGGTAAAGCTCAGGAACCAATACAACCCGTTCATGCTCCCTCTTCGCAAGAGGGGCCATGATACCGGAAGAGGACGAGGGGGGCGAGGGGCGAACCGGGGCGGATCTGCCCCTCACCGGCTCAGCGTCTTTGGGCGTTGTTACCGCTCGGGTTCGCTGTGGCGGTCACGACGCCGCCCCCGACGTCCGGGAGGACCTGAGCTTGGCTGCTGGACGGAGAGGGTCCGCCTGCGAAGTTGATGGTCAATTTTAACGTCGTTGAGTCATTGAGGTCCAAATCCACCGTAATGTCACATAGAACGCTCAGGCCGGCAAAAGTCGTCGAGATGTTTTGTCCCTCCAGGCGATTGGACGCCTCTCTGTACTGAAGATCAGTAGCGGAACAGTCCTGGTCGTCCTCGTTGCGCCAGAACAAATCAATGGAACTGCCATCTGGATCGCGCCCCGTGATGGTCAGAGGGCCGGGCACCTTGAAGCCGTTGGCAGGGATACCCTCTAGAACCTCCTCCGTCATATTCCAATCGATGATCTTCCAGGGGCCAAGAAACGGATTCATAGTCCTCTCCTTTGTCGTGTAGATCCGGCAGAAGCTCCGGGGGTTCGAAGGGGAAGTGCTCTCGGCTCTCCGCTTATCTCACGGCTTGCGGGCTTCTGGTTGCCAGTCGCCCTGCAGCACGAAACCGCTCCAGTAGTAAGGAGACCGCCAGCGTTTGTCACTCCGGATGGCGAGCTGAGCCTCGCGCAGGGCCGCCGCCGGGGGGCGGCCTTCGGCGAGGAGGGCGTGATAGAAGCGGGACATCAGCTCCGCCGTGGCCTGGTCCTCCACCCGCCAGAGGCTCGCGGCGACCCGCCTGGCGCCGGAGTAGAGGAGGCCCTGGGTCAGCCCTACCAGCCCCTCACCCCGCACCTCCTTGCCCAGGGCCGTCTCACAGCCGGAGAGCACCACCAGATCGGCATCGAGATGCAGGTTGTAGATGTCGTCCAGGCCGAGGAATCCCTCGACGGGCGTTCCCCGTTCGCCGACGCGGGAGAACATCAGCCCGGAGAAGGCGGGAGTCTGGGAATCGATCACGCCATGTGTGGCGAAATGGACGATCCGGTACCGGGAGAGCTCCGGAGACAAGGCGGTCTGCCGGCTGGCGCGAAAGTCGAGAGCCAGCAACGACCGGCCGGCCGGAGCGGCCGCCATCATCGCCGCCGCCATAATCGCCTGCGCCTCACGCCGGGTCCAGGGGAGACGCAGGAACGAGCCCGCACCGGAACCGGATCGGGTGCGCATCGTGGATGCGGCGGCAGCGGCTGGAGAGATCCTCACGGCCTGCCCATCCACCCGGGGGTCTGCCGGATCGAAGACCGGATCGGCCAGCACCGCTACGGCCTCCGGTGCCGGCGCCCGGCGCCCCAGCTTCCGTTGCAGGGCCACGGCAGAGGCTGAAGGGACGTTGACCACCTCGTGCCCCACGAGGAGCGGGACCGAAACCTTTTTTCCGGGGGCCCCCGGATCGGGCAGCATGGCGAAAGGGACGTATTGCAGGGCGCCGTCGGCGGCGACGATCAACCTTTTTCCGGCGAGCCGTCCAGCGACCGGCCCGAGCAGCATCCGGCTCAGGGCCAGAGCGGACTCGTCCCGGCGCTCGTCTGCCGGCGCGAGCACGCTCAGCCGGCTGTAGACCTCGCGGGCGAGCGCTTCGATGCGGGCGCGGGAAGGAAGCTCAAATCCCGTCACCGAGCCCGGGTCCACCGCCCAGAGGAAGCTCCGCTCCTCGCCGAGCGAGAATTCGAGGAACACCGTCTCGCCGTCGAGCAGACCCTGGATCTCGGCGCTGGTGGCGAGCGCCGGCTGGGTGAGCGCCGCGTAGCGCGGGCTGCCGCGGCGGATCTCGGCCTCGACCTGGGTGAGGTCTTCGAGCGCCGAGAGGGTCTCCGCCTCCGCGGCCCGGCGGCTCTCCTCCGTGGCGGAGCGCTGCAGCAGGCCAGCCTGGCGGACGGCCTTGCCGTTCAGCCGCAGGAGAAGGGAGCGGTACCGGTCGCGCAGGCCCGGATCGACGTCCGCGCGCAGGTCGGCGCCGGCCTCCTGGAGAAGGTCGAGAAGAGACCGCGCGCGGGCTCGCTCGCTGGCTTCGAGAGCCTCCCGCGCATGCCTCTGGCCCGGCTCGCGGCGGTCGAGCTCCATCAGCAGGTCGATCTCCATCTCAAAAGCGCTGTGCTTGGCCGCCAGAAACGAGGCGCGCAAATCCGGGTCCGCCTCCCCGGCGCGCATCGTCTCGATCAGACCGAGAGCCTCGGCGAGCCGCGCGCGGGCTTCGGGAAGCCGGCCCCGCTTCCGCTCTGCGCGGCTGAGATCGGTGAGCGCGGTCACGATCCTGGCCGGGGTCTTGACCGCGCGGGCGAGATCGACCGCCGCCTCCAGCGCCTTGGCTGCCCGATCCTCCTGTTTCAGCGCCAGATACGCCTGCCCTGTGGTGCGCAGGATCGTGGCCTCGTCGAGACGGTCCTCAAGCTGTCGGGCGAGATCGAGGGCCTTGTCCAGCTCGGCGAGGGCCGCCTCCGGCTCGCCGGCCGCGATGCCGGCCTGCCCCAGGAGTAGCCGTGCCAGCATCTCGCCGCCGCGTTCCGCTCCCTCGCTCGCCAAGGCGGCAGCTCGCCGGCCGGCAGCGAGCGCCGCAGCCGTTTCTCCGAGCGCGAGACGGACGTGCCCGAGGCTGACCTCGGTCGCCACCTCGCCCCGGCGGTCCCCCACCTCGCGGCGAACCACCAGCGCTTCCTCGAGCTCCGTGAGTGCGCGCTGATACTCGCCGAGCCCGTAGTAGGCGACGCCGAGATTGTGCAGGACGGCCCCTTCCCGCAGCCGGTCGCCGAGTTGGTGGAAGCGCGCGAGCGCCGAGGCATAGGCTTCGAGAGCGGGGTCGAGCTCGCCGAGGTCGTTATAGAGGACCCCCAGACTGTTGAGGGTCAGCGCCTCGCCCCGCTGGTCTCCGAGCCTGCGTTGCAGCGCGAGGATCTGGCGATGGCTTTCCAGCGCCGCCTCGGCCTCGCCCAGGCTCATCTGAAGCGTGGCGAGGTTGTGGAGTACCTTGCCCCGCGAAAGGCCCTGCTCTCCCGCCCCTTCCAAAACCTTGAGAGCCTCCTGGTAGGAGTCCAGGGCCTCACGGATCTCGCCCTGCATCTGCAGGGCGACGCCGAGGTGGTTCAGAGCCTTGCCTTCCTCATAGACACGGCCGAGCCTGCGCTCCAGCTCTACGGCCCGGCGCTCCGACGCCGCGCCGGCGGCGGAGTCTCCCTGTGACGTCTGGGAGACTCCGATGCCGGCCCAGGTGGTCGCCTGCCCGGGCTCGTCCGCCAGCTCGATAAAAAGAGCGAGCGCCTTCTGGTAGAGATCGAGGGCCTGCCGCGGCTGACCGAGCCCAGTCTGCATGTCGCCAGACGCGAGCGCGCACATCGCCTCGCGCCGGCGGTTTCCCAGAGAGTGCCAGAGCGCCAGCGCCTCCTGATAGCGCGCGAGGCCGAGCCGTAGCGCATCGCCCGTGCCCTCCAGGAACCGCGCCGCCGCCTCGGTCATCAGCCGCTCGGCCTCGATGCGCTCGCGCTCCTCGGGTGTCGCCGCCGGCAGCTCCTCGACCCGCAACGTGTAGCTTCCGGGTGCGACCCCAGGATTCGGGGACCGCACGCGGATCTCCAGGGTCCCCGCCGTCTCCGCGGGGAGCAGGGCGGTCTCCGGTCCGTCGACGATGCCGTCCACCGCGATCACGGAGGTGCCGTCCGGCCGCAGCACGTCGATCACCACGTCGATCCCCCGCTGCTCGGCGGTGATCAGAAGCCTTTCTCCCGGGCTCGCCTCCAGAGAGAAGGATTGGGATTCCCCTCCGGACAACCGGCGCTCCAGCACGGCGCCGGCACGCAGCTCCTGCCGTGCCGGCGGGGCTGCGTGGAGGGAAGACAAAGTTGCTGCCGCGCTGAGGACGCACAAGGCTATCGCACAGCGGCGGATATAGAAGTTCCGAACGCACATTGGACGACTCTCGCTTTTGAGTGCGCGCGGAGATTAGCACGGCTTGAAAGTGGGATCAAGCCCCTCGCCTGAGACAGCCATTCAGGGGATGTACCTCTGGCTCTGAGCTCGCTGCAACAAATTTCATCCGAGGGTGAGATAGAGCGTCGGGCCGCGGCACATCTTGGCCGGAAGCAGAAGTTTCGACCAATCGGCCGACCCGCCGAACGATGGAGGATCTCAATATCGAAAGCCTTGAGTATCAACAGCGATCCCACTGACGCCGACTAGCATGTGCCGTAAGCAAAGCGCCGCCGATCACAAACAGCGGCGACAAACAAAAACCATTAACCCTGAGGGAGTGCAAACATGTCACAGACGTTTACGATGCAGGTGGCGAACAACTCTGGTGATCAGCTGGAGAACGTCCTTATCATCCACTGCTGCAATGAAAACATCAGCCCGATCTATCTCGGCACGCTCGGCCCGCAGGTCAAGAGCGACCCAGTCGACTGCACGACGTATGACAGCCATAATGACTACTATCTAATCCAATTCGTCCGAAACGGGAACGTCTGGCAGGCAAATTGCTACTGCAACGCCGACTCAGGTTCGGCGTGGGTGGTCGTAGAGCTTTCCCCCAATGCATATAACATCCTTTACAACGACACGAACTGCACCAACAAAAGCTACGACTACGCTACGACAACGTAGATCGAACCGGTCAGCAGGCAGGCAGGTGGACGAGGTCACGACGGAACGGGACAAACCCGGAACAGCAAGACAATCAACGCTCATTTTTGGGAGGTGTCAGATGTCCTCGATTGAAACAGGCCTTTTTCTCGTCAAGTACCAGGTCGGAACTGGTGAGCCGGGCGCGCCCACGCTCAATCTGAGCCTGGCGGTCAACACCGTCCACAGGGCGATTCACGGGATCGGAGAGATCACCCAGGCCGTCATTCCGCCGGTGGATGTCCATACGCGGGTCGACGGCACGTACCTCCCGATCCTGATCATGGGCGGTCCGAGCCTCCTGGTCGAGGCCTCGGGCATGCCGCCGGTGCACTGGCCGGACCGGCGGAGGCCGCAGGGCCCCGGGCCGGTGATTCATTCCAACTTCTTCCTCCGAATGGTCCTCCAGAACTGGGAGGGCGGCGGCACGGCGTACTACCGCTATCAGAACGCCGAGGGCGAGTGGGTCGAGGTCAGCGACGTGCCGGTCAAGAAGGTCGACACCCTGGCTGGCAAGGCGGCCTGATCGATCGTCGATCTTCGGAACGAGCAGAGATGCCAAGACCTAAGCTCACGAGCGTGGAACGTTAAGGACAACCTTGAGGAGAGGAATCATGTCAGAGGGTACATTCGATCCATGGCAGCAGGTGTTCACAATGTCGATGTTGGCCAACAGCGACAGGGATCTGGTCGGAAGCACCAGTACGTTGACGGAGGATCTCGCAAGTACTCTTCAGACGGATCTGGGCGATGCTGGGTTCCAGGCCCTGATCGGAAGCTCCTGGGAGGTCGTCTGGGGCCCCTGCGTCTACGAAAAAACGGGGGACGATGTCGAAGACAACGCCATGTACGTCGCCTGTAACACGGCCAGCAACATGTACGTAGTCGCCATCGCCGCGACAAACCCCATCTCCAGGTTTGACAAGCTCATGGAGGACGCATCGATCAACCCGATCGAGGCGTGGCCGTATGGACAGACCATGCCGTCCGGAACCAGCTTCCCGGCCGGTGTGGCCATCGCTCCGGGAACGACCATGGGAGTGAGTATCCTCCAGGGGATGCAGGACTCGACAGGGAAACCGCTCGCGACGTTCCTGCAAAGCGTCCAGAGCTCTTCAGCGACCCTCGTCTTCGCTGGGCACAGCCTGGCCGGGGCTCTGGCCCCCACGCTGGCCTGCGCCCTGATCACAAGCGGGGTTCTCGATCCCAGCCAATGGGCTCATGTCTACGTCTATCCCACCGCCGGGCCGACCCCTGGCAATGCAGGGTTCGTCACGCTCTTTGCCACGCTCTTCCCGCAGACCGCGGCCGGGACGCAGCCATGGCAGGTCTGGAACTCCCTTCTCTGGAACAGCTTGGACCTCGTGCCCCATGCCTGGAATTCAACCACCATCAGCGAGATTGCCGGTCTCTATGGATCGACGGTACCCGCCGGGCTGGTTGTCACTGACCTCTTGTGGGCCGCGGAGCAGAGCGCCCAGAATCAGGGATACCAGAAACTGCAATCCAACGGTTCCCTGCCCGGAGCGGTGGTCCCTCCCGGCAATCTTCCCCCTTTGCCCTTCCCGGTGCCACTCATCCTTTCCGGCCCGGAGGCTAAAACGTTCCTGGCCGAGGCATACTACCAACATGCAAACGCCTACTTCTTGTTTTTCCAGGTTCAGGCCCTGCAAGGACTGCTGCAATCCACTACGAATTCCCAAACCGCTCCGGTGGCGGCGGGAGGTGCCTGACAGCCGTGTATAAAGGGAACAGCTCCGGGGAGATCCTCTGCGGAGCTGCCTTTATGCCCTTGTGGGACAGGCCATCGGAACGACGGGTCGAAGCAGTGACCGGCTCACGTTGGAGGAAACCAACATGCAATTTTCATCGAGACCCCATCCGCTCGTCCTCCTGCGCCGGACAGCCGCCGTTCTCGCGACCGCGCTGGTCCCGGTCGTCCCGGCGCTGGCGCAGGCCGCGCCGGATTACTCCGGCTTCACAGCCGCGCGTTTCATTCCTTTCGTCGCTGCCATGAGCCCGGTGAACAGTCCGTACCACCCGCCGGCCTTGAGATTCGCGATCCGGGGAAGGAACTACACGGCGACCATGGATACCGGTTCGACCGGTGTCATGCTGTCGGCCAGCAGAATCCCCGGCTACACGCCGAAAATCGCGTGCCAGGACCCTTCGGCCTATCCGGGCTGGGAGTTCCTGTCGAGCAGCAAGCTACTCTGGGTGGGCCACTGGATTCCCGAGGAGATTCAATTTCTCGACGCGCACGGCGCGGCCCTGGCGACCGCAACGGTCCCCGTGCTCGCCGTGGAGTGCGAGGCCCTCTGTCCCCATTACAACGAGAGCAGGCCCGGCCCGGAGTGTCCCGGCGGGAGACTGGTGCCGGCAAAGCCGACAATTCATTACATGGGCGTCGGCTTCGGACGGGAACATGACGGGCAACCCCAAGGGACCCCGGACAAGAATCCGTTGCTCAACATCACATCGATCGACGGCAAGCCTGTCCAGCCGGGCACGATGCGCAGCGGTTATATCCTCACACCCCAGGGGGTCCATGTCGGGCTGACGCCGGCGAAAACCTCCGGATTCGCTTATACGAAGCTGAGCTGTTCGCAGCCTCGGGACTGCTCGCAGGCTCCCATCTGCGTCGCGGTGGACGGATCGAGTTGCGCCCAAGGCTCTGTGCTTGTCGACACCGGTATCCCGCAGATGTATCTGTCCGTTCCGCCGGGCGTGCCGGTCAGGACTCAGTCCGTCCCGGATCCCAGCAACCGCGCGCTCCAGATTTGCGCCCTGCGGAATGGCAGCCGGGTGACGGTCCGCTTCGGCGCTCCGAACGCCATCGCCTTTTACAGCTTCGTCGTCGCCCAGAGCCCCACGCAACCCACGCAGCCGACCCTGGTTCTCCTGCCGCCGAGCACGGCCGGTTCTCCGCCGGCCTGCATTCCTCCCAGCGGCGATCCGGGCCGGCCGGCCTTCGTCAACACCGGTGGAAATTTCCTGCAAGGCTTCGACGTGCTGTTCGACGCGGACGGCGGTCTCTTCGGTCTGCGTTGGAACGGGCCGGCGGGCTCACCCGAGGGCGGGCTCGGCCCCGGACCGCAGGCACCATCCCAGAATTGATTCCACAAGGTGAGCCAACTGAAAGGAGGAACAGATGATTATCCGCCGTTTAACCCTCCTCTTCGCCCTCGCTCTGGCGGCTTGCGCACCGCTCGCCGCCAGGGCCGGGAAGCCGGCGTGCAGCACTGCAACCATTCAGACGTCGAGCGGCCCGGTCTGCGGTATGACGTCGACAGCCCCCATTCTGGGATCGAAACCCGTTACGGCTTCCGCCTATCTCGGCATTCCCTACGCCGAGCCGCCCGTCGACTCCCTGCGCTGGCAATATTCAAGGCCGTTCAAGGGCTCCGCTCCACTGCAGGCGACCGCGTACGGCAACTCATGCCCTCAAACCGTTGCACCCAAAGCGGCCACTGCGCCCGTCGCCCGCTGCACGGAGGGCCAGACGCTGGGCCCCGGCGAGAGCGAGGATTGCCTGTACCTCAACGTCTGGGTGCCCGGCGGCGCGACGGAGAGCTCGGGGCTCCCCGTGATGGTGTTCATCCACGGCGGTAATTTCGATCAGGGCTCGAGCACCGGAGGCACCTCCGCCTCGTCGAGCCCGCCCAGCGGGAACCTGTACGACGGCACCTATCTCGCGGCCGCCGGCCAAGTGGTTGTGGTGACCCTCAACTACCGCCTGGGCGCTCTCGGCTTCCTTGGCCACGATGGCAAGTACAACTTCGGTTTCGCCGATCAGATCCTGGCGCTCCAATGGGTGCAGACGAATATCGCCAAGTTCGGCGGTAATCCGGACAACGTCACGCTGTTCGGCGAGAGCGCGGGCGCGAAGTCGGTCGGGCTCCACGTGCTCTCCAGCCCCAAGAGCGCGGGTCTCTTCCAGGCGGCCATCATGGAAAGCAACGCGCTCGCTTTGCCTTACAAGAATACCTTCCAGACCCAGGCACTGAGCAGCGCGTTCTGTGGCTCGGCTCCGGCTCTGTGCACGACCGCGACCCCTGCCTGCGACCTTGTCAAAGCGCAGGAGAGCTTCCTGGGAGCGCAGCCCCTGAGCTTCGCGAGTATCTCCAACTTCCTTTGGACACCGACCGTCGACCACGTATATATCACCGGCCAGCCGATGGCCTCGGCCGCCAGCCTCAGTGTACCGCTCGTCCTGGGAACCAACCACGATGAGGGGGTGATCTTCGTCTATCAAGCCGAGGGGCGGGCCCCGAAGTCAGACAATCCGCCCAATCCCGCTGTGTATGCGAGGCTCCTCAGGCAACAGTTCGGCGCTGCCAATGCCAAGCGGATTCAATCGCTGGAGCGATACGACTGCGGCACGTCCGCCGATTGCTCCAGTCAGCTCGTCAACGTGGTGACCGATTTCTCTTTCGCTTGCGCGAATCGCCACTTGGCGATCCAGGCGACTCAGGGAGCGAATGCCCACTCTCTCTACGTCTATCAATTCGATCAGGCCTCAAGCTTCAACCTCTGGCGTTTCGCAAAGCCCCATGTTCCGCAGTGCAAAGGATTGGTCTGCCACACCGACGAGCTCCCTTACGTCTTCAACTCGGCTTGGCAATTCGGGGACAAGATTCCCTTCAATCCGCGGGAGGAGTCGCTCGCCCGAACGATCGGAGGCTACTGGAAAAGCTTCGCCCACAGCCGGAACCCAGGCAGTACCTGGCCCCTCTTCGAGCCTCACCACACCGATCTCCTGCTGAAGGAGCGCTCCGCGGCGGCGGACGATTCCCTGAACGCCACCGCCAACTGCTCGATCCTTTGGGACGATATCGGCTACGAGACGCCGGAGCTGTTGGCCCGCCTCTTCGACGCGCTCGAGATCGGCAAGAAAAAGTAACGGAGCCACCCTAACCATGGAGACGATGTCATGAGCTACAAGATTGTTTCGCTTTGCGGAGGCGGCATTCGCGGACTGATGTCGGCCGAGATTCTAAAACAGCTCTGGAGCGCCTGCCCGAATATTCTGACCGGGACCGACCTGTTTGCCGGGACCTCGACCGGGTCCGACATCACCAGCTTGCTCGTGGCGGGATTAACCCCTCCTGAGATCATCTCCTTTTTTCAGGAGAAAGAGGTATCGTTTTTTCAAAACCCAACGGGCAGCGGATCCCGGGAGCCGAGGTATGACATCGAGGCCGCCCATGGAGAGCAAATAGAACTCCATGGCCTAAAGACGCTGAACGACTTCGATCAGTCCATGCTCCTGACCGCATTCAACGTCCGAAACTCGAACCATCTCGGTTGGACTCCACTACTCTACAATAACTTATCGAAGTCGACCAACGGCGATACCAAGATCGCCGATGCCGTCACTTCGAGCGGCGCCATGCCCGGCATGATTGGTTCCTGGAAAGGCAACGTGGACGGCGCGTTCGTCAACCATGACCCGACGCTCCCGGCGATCGCCCTGGCGATGAACGAGGGAATCCCTATCGAGGAGATCGTCGTAATCTGCATCGGAACAGGATTCATGCCGACCTACCTCGCCAGTGATACATCAGTGTGGGGGGCGGAACAGTGGCAGAATGGAGTGCCCGGTCCGGATCACATTACACCGCTACTCGTTGGCGGCACGGCATCACCTATTCTCAGCCTTACTTTGAATGGGACGTCGTCGACCCTCATGTCGACTTTGGCAGGGATGATGCTCCCGGGCCGGTATGTCAACATCAATCCAGTTCTGAAGACTTTCATCTCCGAGATTGACACGAATCCCAAGGATCTGGAGACTCTCGTCTCGCTAGGGCGGGCCGACAGCCCTCAGATAGAGCTGGCCAAGCAGTTGCTCCAGACGTATTGGACCTGAGCGGCGTTTAGCGCGACCGTCGCGCCATCTCTCGATCGGCGCCGGGGCTTCGGAGGCGGTCGGTGGCCGCGATCCATTTCACGATGTCAAGCGCTTGCGGCGTCCGTCTATTTGCCGTACATTTCGGTCATGGCGGGTCATACCCAGTCGAAGAAAGCCCCGGCAAGGCCGCGCAGTGAACGGCTGGAGGCGCGTATCTCCAGCGAGCAGAAAGCGCTCTTCCAGTGTGCGGCCGAGCTCCAGGGGAGGACGCTCACGGACTTCGTGATCGCGAGCGTGCACGAGTCGGCGGTCAAGACCATCGTAAAGTTGGGGGCGATCCGCTTGACTGCGGCGGACAGCCGCGCGTTCGCCGAAGCGTTGCTCCATCCGCGCGAGCCGGTCCCGGAACTGGGGGCTGCAGCGGAGCGATACAGGAAGATGGTCGGTAGGGAGTGACATCGGAGGAGAGCCCGCCCTATCGAGTCGAACCACTGAGCGCTCACCACGACCTTGCGACCTTCGCCTCGGGAGTCGAGCCGCTCGACCGCAGGCGGATGTTTCTGCCGATCACGGAGACTGCAAAGTTTTTCGCCTCTTAGCGAGCATCGCCCATGATGGTCCATCTCCTCGACGGCACGTATGAGCTGTTCCGCCACTTCTACGGCCGGCGCCGGTTCGAGAAGGACAAGCCTGCCCCGTACGGGGCCGTGACCGGCGTGCTGCATACGGTGTTGGAAATGATCGAGAAGGGGGCGACGCACCTCGGCGTGGCGACGGACCACGTCATCGAGTCCTTCCGGAACAGGCTCTGGCCTGGGTACAAGACGGCGCAGGGAGTCGAGCGCGCGCTCCTGGCGCAGTTCCATCCGCTGGAAGAGGCCCTGGCCGCCATGGGGGTCGCGGTCTGGCCCATGGTCGAGCTCGAGGCGGACGACGCGCTCGCTTCCGCCGCGCGGATCGCCGCGGAGGACGAGAGGGTGGAGAAGGTCTGCATCTGGACCCCCGACAAGGACCTGGCGCAGTGCGTCCGCGAAGATCGGGTGGTGCAGGTCGACCGGCGAGGGAACAAGATCTTCACGGCGGAAGGTGTGCGCGAGAAATTCGGGGTCGATCCCATCCTGATCCCCGATTTTCTCGCGCTCGTCGGCGACGCCGCGGATGGCTATCCAGGAATTTCCGGGATCGGTCCCAAGGGGGCGGCGGGGCTCCTCAACCGCTACGGCAGGATCGAGAGCTTCCCTCCCGAGGCCTTGCGGGATCGCGATCTGGCGTTGCGGTTCAAGGATCTGGCGACGCTCCGGACCGACGCGCCGCTCTTCCACGATGTCGACGAGCTACGTTGGCGCGGTCCCACCCCCGCCTTCGCGGCGTACGCGGAGCGGCTCGGAGACGCTCGCCTGTTGCAGCGCTGCCTCGGCGCGCCGGTCGTTTAGAACTATTTTTGAGCCATTCCGTGACGAGCCAACCGCAGCTCGAGGTGCCGCTTCACGTCGCGCCATTCACTCGCGAGGATGCTGTACATCACGCTGTCGCGCACCGTTCCGTCGCGGCGCGCCTGGTGGTGACGGAGGACGCCGTCCTTCTTGGCGCCCAATCCCTCGATGGCGCGCTGGGAGGCGAAATTGAAATTGTCGGTGCGGAGGCCGACCACCTTGCATCCCAGCGCGTCGAACGCATGGCCGAGCAGCAGGAGCTTGCAACTGGTGTTGACGTGGCTGCGTTGCCAGCTTTGGGCATACCAGGTGTAGCCGATCTCAACACGATCGAGGGCGGCCACGATGTCGTGATAGCGAGTGGTGCCGATGATGCGTCCGCTCGCGACCTCGCGCACCACCCAGGGGAGCATGTGCCCGGCCTCCTGGCCCGCGAGTGCGCTCGCGATGTACTCTTGCGTCTGGTCCGGCTCCGGGACCGAGGTGAACCAGAGCTCCCAGAGCTTCCCGTCGGCCGCGGCAAGGCGCAACTCATCCTGGTGTTGATCCGTCAGAGGCTCCAGCCTGACGCCGTGGCCTTCGAGTGTGACCGGGCAGGGTTTGATCATGTCGTCTCGCTTTGACGGATCATATCGCGAAATAATGCCAGGCCATGCACCGCGGCTTTCTCCTTCGCTGGCTCCCCTTCGGGGCCGCCCTGGTCGTGGCCTTGGCGGCCCGGCTGGTCTCTCTCGACGTGCGGCCCCTGCATCACGACGAAGGTGTGAATGCTGCGTTCCTGCTGGCGCTGGCGCAGGGGCGGCCGTACGTGTACAACCCGGCGAGCTATCACGGCCCGTTCCTCTACTACGCCGGGTGGTGGCCCCTGCGGTGGCTCGGCACGGGCGGCATGGGCGACAGTGCGCTGCGGCTGCCGGTGGCGCTCGCCTCCGCGCTGATGCTGCCCCTGCTCCTGCCGTTGCGCCGGCGCCTGGGGGTGGCGGGAGTGACCGCCGCCGCCTGGCTACTGGCGGTGTCGCCGTTCTTCGTCTACTACGGCCGGGACCTGATCCATGAGACCTGGCTGGCCGTCCTGACCCTCGCCCTGGTGGCCGCCGGGTCGCTGTATCTGGAATCGCGCCGGGACGGATACCTGTTCCTCGCCGCAGCCTGCCTGGGCCTCCTTTTCACGGTCAAGGAGACGGCCCTGCTGACCTCGGCCGGGCTGTCGGCGGCCGCCGTGCTGACCAGGATCCGGACCTCGGGGCGATCGCGGCTTGCCGGTCTTCGGGTCGACCGCAAGACCGCCGGGCTGGTGATCCTCTGTGCCGCGATCCCCTTCATCCTCCTCTTCACCTCGTTCCTCACGAATCCGTGGGGATTGATCGATTCCTTCCGGGGCCTCGCCCTGTGGGTTGGAAAGGGCGCGGAGGGGGCTGGCGTTCAGGCCAAGCCCTGGTTCTACTTTCTCAAGTGGCTCCTGCGTTATGAGCCCGCGCTGCTCGCCGGCGGCCTGCTCGGCAGCGGGCTCGCCCTGCGTCGCCGGGACCCGTGGGGCTCCTTTTGCGCCGTCTGGTTCCTGAGCCAGCTCGCGATCTATTCGATCATTCCCTACAAGACCCCCTGGCTGGCGCTCAACATCCTGCTGCCCGCCGCGCTGGTCGCGGGCTTCCTCGTCCGGGAGATCTGGGAGCGGCGTTCTCCGACTGCCAGAATCGGCGTCGCGGCGGTCCTTCTCCTGGGGCTGGGATGGAGCGGCTGGCGCGCCTTCGACGTGACCTTCCGGCGCTACGACGATCCCCGTCTCGAGATCCCCTACGTCCAGACCCGCCGCGAGGCGATGGGCATCGTGATTCTCGTGCAGGATGTGGCCTCGCAGACTCCGGCCGGCCGGAACCTTACCCTGCACGCCCTCCTGCCGTATCGCTGGCCGCTCCCCTGGTATCTCCGCGACTTTCCGAACGCCCGGTATTGGAAAGGTTTCCAGGACATCCCCGTCGACTTCGACGCGGACGTCCTGCTCGTCGATCCCCGGGAGGAGGCTAAGCTGCGCCCGCGCCTGAAAGGCATCTATCGCCGTCGCGTCTTCCCGCTGCTGCCGGCGGAACAGGTGGTGGTGTACGTCAATGCTCTCGCCGAGCGCCCGCCGGCGAGGTGAGCTTCTGCGCCTCCAGCCAGCCGTAGAATTCATCGATCCAGTGGTCGCTGGTGGTGCCCTGTTTCTTCAAACCGAAGCCATGGCCGCCAGCGTTGAAGATGTGCACCTCGGGTCTGTGGCCCGCCGCGGAGAGCGCGTCGTAAAACTTGACGACGGGCTCGCGCGCCTGGGGGTCGTCCTGCGCCCAGGCGAGAAACATGGGTGGCAGCTTGGCCGGAATGGCCGGCATGGCGCCGAACGGACCGCCATAGATCATCGCGGCGAAGCTCGGACGCGCCACGGCGTCCTTCTGTAGCACGGTTCCGCTCGCGACCATGGCCCCGGCGGAGAAGCCCAGGAAGCCGATCCTGTCGGGAGAGAGGCCCCACTCCGCGGCGTGCTGCCGGACCACCTTGATCGCCTGAATTCCGTCCGCGATGCCGTACCGGCCCGCCTCGTCCATGTTCAGCGATGGAGGAATGCCTTCCCCGTGCTTTTCCAGGATCCGATACTTGAGCACGAACGCGGCAATGCCTCGTTCTTGGAGCCAGCGCGCGACATTGCTCCCTTCCAGGTCAATGGTCAGCGCGACGAAAGCGCCGCCTGGAGCGATGATTACGCCCGTCCCCGTCGCCTTGGCCCGATCCGGGAGGAAGGCCGTCAACGTGGGAGTGGCCACATTGAAGACCACGGTCCCCAGAGGGGTGTTCTCGACCGATTTTTCCTGCTGGGTCCACTTTTCGGAGCCCGGAGCGACGCCCGGCCAGATCTTCACGACCTGCGAGTCGGCAGCGAAGCCGGAGCAGAGTATCAGAAATATAAAGGCGATTGCAGTGCCTATTGTTTTCAACATAAAGCGAACCATGACATGTTCTCCCTATTAGAGGGGTATATGGAAAAGGATCCGATTTTCCGCCCACACTGTAGAGACGCGCCGTGGGGCGTCTCCGGGGCGGCGAAATCGCTTGCGTTTCTCAGTACCTCCCGCGGGCACATCGAAATGGCAGAGCCTCCCTTTCCGCCTCGGAGACGCCCCACGGGGCGTCTCTACAGTGGGGAGGCACTTATCCAACACGGCCTAGCCACTTCTCCGTCTCACCTACTCCCGGGTGTTCAATGCGCTGACGAACCTCGAGTGCGCGGGTGAACGCCCGCTTCGCGAGCGTAGGCTCATGATTGGCGAAATAGGCCTCGCCCCACACTTGCGCCGCGTCCGCCTCACCCCACGCATAATGGCAGTCAGGAGCCGCCGCAAGATCGAGCGCCTCGCGCGCCGCCTGGATGGCTTTCGGTGGATCTGGCCAAGCCAGCCGGATGCACGCCATCGCAACGAGGAGCTCGATCCGGAGCAAACGATACCCGCACGAGACGGCGTGCAGTAATCCCGCCTCAGCCTCGCCGAGGGCAGTTTGCGGGTCGCCGGTGGCGAGGAGATGGCGCGCGGTGAGAAGGTGAGCCTCGATGATGGAATTCATTTCCCCGGTACGCGAAGTCCAGGCGCGAATCTCGTCGAGGTGAAGAGTGGGATCGTTACCTTCGGCGAGGTCGATGCGGGCCAGGGAGGCGTGAAACCAAGGGAGTAGGTGGTTGTAGGCCTTGCTGCGCGCATGTTGGAATCCACTATCGCAGAGCGTACGGGCTGAGACGCAATCGCCAAGATCGAGGAGGTGGCGGGCGTGCTGGAAACCCCAGAATGAGCCGAGGAAGCCTCCTGCCAATTCAGTGGCGGCTGCGAAATCCGTTCGCGCGGCGGGGATATCGCCGAGCGCGTGGGCCGCTAATGCACGGAACGCGAGCGACCTGGTTTTGGAGGCGGGCTCCTGTCCTGCGGTCAGCGCCGCGCCGGCCAGCCTGCGGGATTCGTAAAGATGCCCCCTTGCGAACGCCGCTGCGCTTGAGTTCCGGAGTCCCGCTGACATCTCTTCAAGGCCGCCTAGCGATTTTTTCCATACATCATCCACTTGGCAAATCGCCCACGCTTCAGCCACGCGCCCAAGCTGGAATGCGAAGAGGCTGAGACAAGACGCGAGCAACGCTCTCTGCACCAGCACCATCGTCGCTCCTAAATCCTCAGGCCGACCCGTCGCGCTAAACGCCGCCAGTATCCGATAGCCTCGCTGGTACTCCCCGAGCAACCAGCCGAGGTGGCGGAACTCTCCCATCCCAAACCAAAACAGATCGAATGCCTCTTCCTCTCTCCCCGCGAGCCGCGTCGCTTCGATCAGGCGTTCGTAGCGATCGAGAGTGCTCGGGTCGCTAGGTTTCGTCTCCGGTCGTTCTTCCAATCCGGTCCCGAGTGACTGTGCCACCACGTCGAACACCTTTTCAGACGGGCAGCCGAGCAGATCCCGGAACTTCTCGCGTAGGAAGGGATGCGCTGTCCAAGTGAAGCTCAAGTTATCGTGATATTCGAACACCAGCCCGCGCGCCTTCAGGCTGCTCAACAACCTCACGAGGCGCGGTTTCGCATTGATGAGCAGCCCCGCCACCTCACCACCGGCATCCACAAGAATGTCGAGGAGCTCCAGTGTCACGCCGCGGGGGAACACCGAGAGGCGCGCGAGCAACTCGCGTTCCTCGGGCGGCAGGCGCTCCGCATAGGAGGCCAACACCCGTGCCAGCTTCGCCGCCTTCGGATCCTCGCCCGTCACCGCGTCGAGGTCGAAGCTTTTCACCTCTTCGATGCGTCCGTCCGCAAAGGAGTGGAGATAGGAGCCGATGACCGTTACGGAAAGCGCGTGATGACCCACCTGGGCCGCCGCCGAGCGCAATGCCTCCTCGTCGCCGACGACCCCCCAGCCGCGGAGCACGGCCACCGCGGCTTCCGGCGTTAGATCGTCGAGGCGGGTGTCACGGTAGCCACGGTTCGTCCAATCCTGGAGATCGACCAGAGGGAAGCGGGAGGTCACGAGAGCGCGGGCGCGGCCGAGGCCGGCGGCGAGCGCGCGTAGGAGCAGTTTGAGCGTCTGGTCGGAGAGCTCACCTCGCACGCGGCCGGATCCGGCATCCTCCTGCACCCGCTCCAGACCGTCGAGAACGATCAGGTGAGGACGCCCATCGCGCAGTCCACGTTCGAGGCGCTCGAGACGTCCGCCCGCAGGACCCTCCTCTTCGCCGAGGAAGAGCTGGTTGCATTCCCGCAGGAAGGCGTCAGCGTCGGGCTTCTCATAGAACGACCAGACGAGCACGTTGGCTTCGCCAGGCTTCATGTCCTGGACGACGCGCTCGGCTACTGCTGTCTTCCCGGTACCGCCGGCCGCCACCAGGGACCACACCCGGTCCGGCGAGGCCAGATCTGCAACCCAATCTGTCAGCTCTGAGACTAGAGCGTCTCTGCCATGAAAGTGAGGCGCGGGCTGGAGTGCGTGGACGATGCGGATTTCGCCCCGCTTGGGAGCCGGTGGCGCGGCGTGCGCTGTCCGTGGCTGGATTTGGTTCTGCAGCGCGATGGCGATCTTTCGGCCGAGCTCGTCCGGGGTCGTGAACGTGTCACATACGAAGTTCTTGCGCAGCCAGACCTTGAAGGCGCCGAGCTCGGCGACTCCCGCCACGACCTCCGCTACGCGAGAGGGGTCCGCCAGAACGGTCGGGTCCGTGAGGAGATCCTGTTCCTTCTTTGAGCTCCACGGATAGTCGTCCGCGACGATGAACACCAGCACATCCCGGCCTGCCTTCTTCGCAGCCTCCACCTCGCGCCGGGTGATGCTCCCGCGGCCTTTCTCGGGGATGAAGCCGTACCGGTGCGCCACGATGCAGAGAACGACGTCGCACTCGCGCGCCTTGCGTTCGCACTCCGCCACCGGCTCACCGGGCAGCGGGCCGAACCGTTCCATGACCACGGCTTGCTGGGAGAGACGCAGGATCGTGTCATCCGCCACTCGGCGGTGGTCGACCAAATCCTGCGCGGTAGAGGAGAGAAATACTTTCAAGGATGTTCCGTCCGTACATCCGCCGTGAGCGTGGAGCGAATCATGCTGTCTCCTTCAGATATTCTTCCGTAGCGCCCCGCACCTCGACGGTCGAGTAGCCCTGGTGCTTGGTGACGATCATCTGCTGGGCGAATTCGTCCCGCAGCTCCGGGATGTGGGTGATGATGCCGACCATCCGGCCGCCGACTCGTAGTCCCTGGAGGGTTTCGGAGACCAGGGCGAGGGTGTCGGGATCGAGGGTGCCGAAGCCTTCGTCGATGAAGAGGCTGTCGAGATTCACCGCGCCGACGGCGCGCTGGACCTGGTCGCTGAGCTCGAGGGCGAGCGCCAGCGAGGTCAGAAAGGTTTCTCCGCCGCTGAGCGTGTCGCTGATCCGCGTTTCGTCGGCGTTGTCGTGATCGACGACCCGGATCTCGTCGTCCTTGAATTGCAAGGAATAACGCTCCTGGGTCAGCCGCAGCAGGCGGGCCGAGGCGCCCTGCACGAGCTCGGTGAAGACTTCGTGCAGGACGTAGGCCTGGAACTTGTCGCTGCGCAGATCGCCGGCCAGGAGCTCGTCCACGCGCAGGGCCGCCTCGTCGGTTCCCAGTTTCTCGCGGAGCTCTTTGGATCGCTGGAGCCGCTGTTTCATGCGCCCGGTCTGCTCTTCGAGCGTCTTTTCCCGGCCGAGCGCGGTCTCCACTTCGAGGTTGATCTCCGCCGCGAGCGTGTCGGCGGCCGCCAACTGTTCGTCGGAGACTCGCTCGTCCCCCAATTCGTCTCTAAGAGTGGCGGCGCGTTCCTCGGCGGCGTGGCTGTCCTGCGCGTGCTTGTGGACCTGCCCGGCAAGCCGCGCGGCGGTGGCTTCGTCGAGCAGGGCCTCCCGGACGTCCGCCTCGTCGTCGAAACCGGCGCGAGCGATCTCCGCGTCCCGGCTCCCGGCTCTCTGGAGGGACTCTTGGCGAGCGGCCTCGGCCGCCTCGGCTTTGAGCCGTTGCGCCTCCTGGGCGGTCATCAGCCGGTTTTGCGCGGTGGCGGCATTCTCGGTGGCCGCCTTGAGGCCGGCTTCGAGCTGCCGGATCTGCTCCTCCAGGCCCGTGGCCTCGGCCGCCGGATCGTCCGACTCGGTGACGGCATGGATCTCTTCCTGCAGCGTTGCGAGCCGTAGCAGGCTCGCGCCGCGCTCCTCCTCCAACTGTTTGCGCGAGGTTTCCCGTTCCCCGAGCCGGTCCCGCGCGGTGGCCTCCTCGGTCCTGGCTCTTTCGAGAGTCCGTTCTGCGGTGGCCAGGCGCGCCTTCGCCTCTTCGTTCGCTTTACGGCTCCTGGCGAGCGACGCGATCCGCTTTTCGATCCAGGCCTCGATCACGGCATCCTTTTGGGGAGCGCGGTCGCCCAACATTTCCTGGATCCCTTTCTCGGCGGCGAGAACATTCGCTCGCAGCTCGGCGCCGCGCGATTCCAGATCGGCGAAGCTCTGGCGGGCGGCTTGCAGCCTCGCCTGCTCGCCGGTGAGCGCATCCTCTTGCTGGCGGGCGAGCGCGTCGGCGTCCTTGCGCTTTTCCCGTGCGTTACGGAGCGCGGCTTTGGCGGATTCGAGCTCGGGATCCAGATCGGCGGGCGGGGGGGTGGCCACGAGCTGCTCGCACACCGGGCAGGGCTGACCGGAAATCAATTCCTCGCGCAGGTGATTGGCCTCGTTCAGACGGTCCGCGCGGTGAAGCCCCTCCTCGGCCGCCTCGAAGCCGCGCAGCGCCTCCTCCGCGGATTTCCGGGCCGATTCGGCGATCTCTTTCAGCCGCTCGATCTCTCCAGCCTGGGCGTCCAACGCCGCGCGTTTCCGAGCGAGCTCGATTCCGCCCTCCGCCGCGCTCTTGCGCGCGGTGCCGAGCAGGACGGCCAGATCGCGGACGCTCTGCAGCAGCTCGTCCAGCTCCGGATCATAGCCGGAGGCCTCCATCGCTTGCCGGGCCGCGTCGACGGCGGACTGCTGTTGCGCTTGCACGGCCAACGCCTTCTCGACCGTCGCGGCGAACGCGGATCGATCACGTTCCAGAGCGCTCAAGCTCTGCGCCTGCCGCTGGATCGTCGCGTTGAGCTGATCTCGTTCCGGCAAGCGTCCGATCACCTGGTGGAGGCGAGCCACGTGCTCACGCATCGTCGGGATCGCCTTGGCGGCTTTCTCCGCGGATTTCAAGGCTCCGGCTTTCGTCGTCCAATCCCTTTGCGCGGAGTCCTGCTGGGCCCTGGTTTCGTCGGCCGCCTTGATCGCCGTCTTCGCGGACGCGGCGGCTCGCGCCGCTTCGTTGAGCAGAGGCAGCAGAGGGACCGCGCGAGCCGCCGCCTCGATCCTCGCGGTCTCACGGCCGATCTGCTCCGACTGCTGCCGCAGAACGGCCCGCCGCTCTTCGACCTGTTGCAGCTCGCGGGTTTTCGCGTGCAGGCCGCGCAGCCGGGCGAGCGCCGCCTGGGCCTCATCCCGTCGCTTCCGCGAGGCTCCGAGCGATTCGACGATCTGTGCGTGCTCCGTCTCCAGCCCTGCCACCGCGGCCTCGTCGACGCCGGCGTACTCGTCCGCGAGGACCCTTTGCAGCGATTCGACCGAGCCTTTCTTCGTCGCCGCCGAACGTTGCGCCCGTTCGCGCATCCGCTCGTAGACGTCGAGGCGAAGCAGCGTGCGGAGCATGCCTCGGCGATCTCTCGGCTGCGCTTTGAGAAACCTGGCGAACTCGCCCTGCGGCAGCACCACGGCCTGCATGAACGCGGGAGCCCCGAGCCCCAGAATCCGAATGATCTGATCGGTCGCGGCGCGAACCTGATCCGCCAGATTCTTGAACGAGCCGCTCTCGTCGATCTCCTCCAGGCGGACCGCCTGCACGCCATTGCGCCGGAGAGTCCGCGCGATGCGATAGAGGTTCTCGCCGACCTCGAAATCCAGCACCACGCTGATCCGCTCCCGGGACGCCGAGATCATCTCGGTCCGGTTGTAGCTATTGACCCGCGGGATTTCGCCATAGAGCGCGAAGATGATCGCGTCCAGCAGAGTCGATTTGCCGGCTCCCGTGGGGCCTGAAATGGCAAACAGCTCGAGCGAGCGGAAATCGATCTCCTGCTTCCTGCTGAAGCACGCGAGGCCCTCGATGGTGAGATGGACGGGACGCAGCGCTCAATCCTCCCTGGAAGCGTCGTCGTAGAGATCCTGGAATCGATCGAGAACGGCCACGGCCGCGGCCTCGTTGTGCTCGCGGAGATGGTAGGCCGCGTAGTGCCTCACCGGCGGGACGCCGGTCTCTAGCCGGATCTCCGGAGTCTCCTCGACTTCGGGGAGCTCGGCGCGCACGACCAGCGCGTTGGGGAGCAGCTCGCGGACCTTTCGATTGAGATCGGGATCCCTCTCCGTCAACGGGACCGTGACGCGCAGCCAACCCTTGCGATACTGGTCCGCCGTCTGCTCGAGCTCCGCGAGTGAGGCCCGAAGATCGACGAGCGGCAACCCCCCTTCGTAAGGAAGGTGCTCCACCTTCGCGCGCTTGCCGGGCGAGGCTGTAACGACGACGAAAGTCTTTTCCTCTCCGGCCTCGCCGAAATCCATCTGGAGGAGCGATCCGGCATAGTAAGTGGGTACGGGGCCGTCGATCTTCTGCGGCTTGTGGATGTGTCCGAGAGCGATGTAGCTTGCCTTGGACGGCAGAGCTTCCGGCGAGGCAGCCCAGTCCTCGCCGAGATGAACGCGACGCTCCGATTCGCCGAAGAGCGCGCCCTCGATGTGCGTGTGCGCCATGAGGAGATTGACGGCGTCCTTCCGGAAGGCGCCGCTGAGGTCCTGGACGGCGCGCTCGAACATCCGGGCGTATTTGCTCCGGGCTCTCGCCTCCTCGCCGGCGAGGTCCAGCGCCGACACCCAGGCGCCCGGCGAGGCAAAAGGGAGCGCCGCGACGACCGCCGTCTCTCCGGAGCGGGTCTCGATCGTCCGGGCCCCTCCCCGGGAGGCGGGGCGTGGGCGGCCGAGGATCTGGACGTGGAGGAGCTCCGTGAGCAGCGAGCGGGCGTCCAGCCGGAGCGGATCGTCGTGGTTGCCGGCGATGATGAGCATGTGCGCCCCGGACCGGCCCACGCGCACCAGGAACCGGTTCACGAGCTGCTCCGCCTCGGCCTGCGGATTGCGGCTCTCGAAGACGTCCCCGGTATGGAGGACGAGGTCGACGGCCTGCCGCTCGATGAAGGCCGCGAGATGGTCGAGCACGGCCTCGAGCTCGTCGAGCCGCTGGATCCCCTTCCATCGGCGGCCGATATGCCAGTCGCTGGTATGGACGATCTTCATGGTCAGGTGGCCTTAGGGTGCAACCGCCGCGCCCTACCGGCCGAGGCGGTGCTCCTGGTGCGGCAGTCTATAGGATCGAACCACCTCCCGAGCACCGCGTTCTGAGGTATTCTAGGAGTCAGATCCGCGACCATGAATCGGAAAGACCCTTGACGACCCGGAAAAGCTCAAATGGATGGATGCTCGGTGCAAGAGGGGTCGACTTCGTTGGGCAGATAGTACCTTGAGCGTCTGGTCGATGTTCCATCCGCGAGCTGCGGCGACTTCTCCTGCACCAGAGCTGGGGTTTCTCGAAACGGCTTCGCGGCGATACCTTGGCTACGACCTCTTTATCTCGTATTCACGTCGTGATGGCGGACCCTATGCAGAAGCCCTGGTCTCGAAACTCTCGAGATTCGGGTATTCCTGTTTTCTGGATCGCAGGTCTGTGACCTATCAGGAGCCGTTGACGGCTGCTTTGGAAGGCGCGCTACGAGGGAGCCGGGCACTGGTTGTAGTGGGAACCCGGAAGGCCATCGATTCGCCTTGGATGGCTTTCGAAATAAAGTCTTTCTTGCAGCGCACAGGCAAGAGACAGCTGGTCATCCCGGTCGACGTCGATGGAATTCGAGAGCAGAGCCCCTGGCTTGGCATGCACGACAGGATCTGGTTGGAGGAGCCTGACGATTCGACCGAGCCGTCAGAGGAAATCCTTTACCAGATCCGGCGATCTTTGCTCTTTAGGCGGCGCACGACAGTTTGGCAGAACCTGTTGGCGGCCATCGCCCTGATCTTGGCCTTGGTTAGCGGCTTAGCTCTCTGGCAGTGGAGAACCGCAGAAGATCGTTACCGCACGGCCCTTTCCCGCCAGCTCGCAGCCCAGTCGTTCGAGCATCTGAACACCCAACTTGATCTGGCACTTTTGCTGAGCCTGGAGGCGGTACGCGTCGCCGATACAGTCGAGGCCCGAAGCGCCTTGCTCATGGGGCTGACCTTCAGCTCGCACCTCCGCCGTTTTCTGGACTATCAGGTCGACAGCCTTGCCGGTTTGGCCTTCAGCCCGACGGTCGGTTCTTGATTGCGGGGCGCAAAGGCGGCCTAGTCTTTTGGGATCTAGAGCACCAAAGAAAATTGTACTCCCCGGAAGCTCACAAGACTCCTGTCCTAGACGTAGCGTTCAGCCCGGACCGTAAGACCCTGGCCACGTGCAGCAAGGATGGTATCGTCTTCTGGAGCACCGCCACTCTTCATCCCTTGGGGCCAACGCTGGTCATTCATCGACATTGGGTTGCGGCTCTAGCCTTCAGCCCGGATGGCCGGACGCTGGCGGCGGTGGATGGAGACGAACGTGTCTTGCTCATTGATGTGGCGACCCGCCGCCTGTCTGGATCGCTTCCCATTTTGCGAGGGCCGGTCTGGCACCTAACCTTTGCTCCTGGGGGTGGGATTCTGGCTGGGGGCGGATCCGACAGCGGGCTCCTCCTCTGGGACGTTACGACGCTTCGTGCCCTTCGTCCCCTTTATGACGGCGCCGCTTTCCAGGTCTCGGACGTCGCCTTCAGTCCGGATGGAGAGCTTCTGGCGGCTGGCGGAGAGGACGGAAGCACGACGCTCTGGGACATGAAGACTTTCCGGCTCCTGGGGTCCCCGCTTTCCGGCCATCGAGGAAGGGTGTCTGGCGTCGGCTTCAGCGCGGACGGCAAACAGCTTGCCACAGTCGGCAACGATGCGCGAGTCCTCCTGTGGGACTTGACGGCACGGGACAAGCCAGTTGCGAGATTGCTGGCTGGTCATGACGAGCCTCTTGAAAGTTTAGCTTTCAGCCCGGACGGCCAAAAACTCGCCACGTATAGCCGAGAAGGTCGCGTTCTCCTCTGGAACCTGAACGAACAGCCCGCCCTTGGATCGTTCCTGACCGGCCCCCAGCAAGCCGTTCTCAGTGTGGCGATCTCTCCAGATGGGCGTGCCTTCGCATCAGCGGGCGAAGAAGGTAGCGTTCTTTTCTGGGATTTGCAGAGTCGCAGACCTGTCGGCCCGCCATTGCAAGGTCACGGAAAGGCCGTCGTGCGAGTCGCGTTTAGCCCCAATGGACGGATCCTGGCTTCAGGCGGTGGCGACGGCGATGTCCTCCTCTGGGATAGCGCTACTCACCAGCGGCTCCTGCCTCCCCTCCGGGGGCGTGGCGGTCCGGTTCTTGGACTATCCTTCGCTCCCGATGGGAAAATGCTAGCCTCCGGAAGTGACGACGGAACGATTCGGTTCTGGGACGTCCTGTCGGGACGCGCGCTGGGAGGGCCCTGGAATCCCGGCCTGGGAGCTGTGCTGAGCCTGGCTTTCGGTCTCGATGGCCGGGTCCTGGCGGCGGGAGGGGAAGATGGAAGAATCGCTTTCTGGAACCTTGCGGCTGGAAAGACAGCCGGGCGGCCCGTGACGGCACATTCCGGCTCGATCTTCAGCCTGTGCTTCAGCCCGAGTAGAGGGGCCCTGGCAGCAGGCGACGCCAAGGGAAACCTGCAATTGTGGGGTTTCCCCAGTCGTTCGCCTCTGAGCCCTGCTCTGGCTGCGCACAAGGGAGCGGTCTTGGCCGTCTCCTTCAGGCCAGACGGACTGGTATTTGCCACCGGAGGCCAGGACAACAAGATTGTGCTATGGGATGCCAAGACTCGGGAGCCGCTCGGTAATCTTCTCCTCGGACAGGATGGCGAGGTTCATGACCTTGCCTTTACGGGAGATGGCAAGATTCTGGTCTCCGATGGCGCCGACGGCAAACTGATTCTATGGGACGTCGATTTGGCCTCGTGGAAGTCGCGGGCCTGTCAAATCGCCAATCGGAACCTCAGCCCCAGGGAGTGGCACCGTTTCCTCGCGGGGGAAGTCCGTGGCAAGACCTGTCCCGCCCTGCCGTTGCCAGACCAGGAGTTTCCCGCCTGGGGAGGAATCTCCGGGCGGCGAGATTATTCATCCGGCACCGGTTATATCCTCTGACCTCGGATTGGCGGCGCCTCCGGCCGCCGCACAGGAAAAAGGGGGCTTGTCCATGCCATTTCAGAAGACACGCCGATTGGGGGTTGCCGAAGCCAAGAGCAAGTTGTCCGAAGTGCTGCGAGACCTGGCGCAAGGTCCTTCGGTCATTCACAGCCGCGGGCGAGACATCGCTGTTGTGGTAGCCATAGAGGAGTATGAGCGGCTGACCGCCGGCCAGCAATCCTCGAGGGCTGGCGGTTCTGGGTTTTTGCAGCGAGTCGAAGCGTTGAAACTTCGGCATGACGGCGGCGTCGGCGACTTCGAGCCCGCTCGCCTTGATTTCGTGCCGGAGGAGATCCGTTTACTCGGCGCAAAAGAGCAATCATGATTCGCTACTTCCGGCACTCCCGGCCGACCGTGAGATCGCCGCGCTGATTTTTCGCGCCTCGATCGCGATGTCGCGGAGCATGCCCGTCGGCGAGACGTGAAAGCCGCAGAAATAGAGCCCTGGGACTGGCGATTCCGGCCCGCTGAACAAAGGCGTTCCAGCGTCGTCATAGACGGCCAAGTCTTTCCCCAAGAATGCGTTGACCCGCGGGCGATATCCGGTCGCGAGGATCACGGCGTCGAATTCCTCCTGCTTTCCATCGGTGAACAGAACGGCATTCTCCGTAAACCTTTCGATCCCAGGGAGAACCTTGACCTGGCCGCGCTTGATCAGCTTGATCGTGCCGACGTCGATCAGCGGGATGCGCGCGCTGCCTTGGATCTGCGTGATCGGTCCTTGCGGCAGCTTGCGCAGTCCATACCGTGTGAGGTCGCCCATGACGGCCCGCAAGAGCGGGGCGTTCAGCGCGTCCGCAACTCGCGGCGGCAGCTTGCTCTGAAGGATTCCGATGGCCAGGATCGGAATTCCGAACAGGTCGCGTGGAATCACGTTGACGGGACTGCGAACCGCCAGGCTCGGCCGCGCGCCGTGCTCCCATAAATCGATGGCAATCTCGCCGCCCGAGTTTCCGAATCCGACCACCAGCACCTTCTGCCCTCGGAAGGGTTCGCCATCCCGGTACTCGGAGCTGTGCAGGATCCTCCCCTGGAAGGAGTCCTGTCCCGGCCAGGTCGGCAGCCAGGGTTCGCGGCTGTTACCGGTTGCGATCACCAGGTTCGGGGCCTGATAGCGGATGTCCTGGGTCTGGACTTCCCAGCCGCCCTCGATCCGGCGGGCCGAGATGACCTGCTGGCTCAGCCTGGGTTCCAATCGGAATTGCCGGGCATACGCCTCCAGGTAGCTGATCATCTGCAGGCGAGACGGGTAGCGCGGATACTCCTTGGGGAAAGGCGCAAAAGGGAGCTCGGAGTGCCTTTTGTCGGTGTGTAAGTGGAGCCGGTCGTAATGCCGGTGCCAGGCCACTCCGACCTTGTCGGCCTGCTCCAGGATGAGACAGGGGAGACCGGCTCGTTGGAGACAAGCCCCTACGGCCAGCCCGGCGGGCCCGGCGCCAACGACGATCGTCTGGCTCTCGACGGGATTCTGGAGAGCGGTCATCGCGGAAACGTCTAGGCTCCAAACTGCCGCAGGTGGTGATCCAGGTGCTTGTACATCAGAACTGCCCATTCCTGCGGGGTGAGACGGCCGAAGAAACTGTGGGGGTGCGTGGTGCAGCCCGCCGGCCCGGCCGCGGAAAAGCGGTCGATCAATGCGCTCAAGCGCTGCCGTTCCAGATCCAGGTCGCGTTCATCCTTTACCACGAGGCCCTTCACCGTCGGCGTATTCCGGCGCATCGGCTCCTCGTTCCCGAGGGCCAGCTTCTTCACCAGCCCGCCGAACAGCAGGCCCACCAACTTCCGCGGCGGACGTTGGTCCCCCGTCGCCAGCTCCATGCCCGCGGCGCAGTGGGCTACGGCCTGGGCTGCAGTCATCGTGCCCCAGAGCCGCTCGCTGTCGGGCTTCAGATGCGTCAGCCGGCCCTTCACTTCTTCCACAGTCGCCGCTTCAAAGAGGTTCTTCATGCGGAAAGCCTATCCCAGGCGCCGATGCGAAACAGCATCTCGGAACCCAGGATGTTGTTGGCGGTCGCGGAGGGGTTGTGGGCGCCTCTCGTCTTACTTGGTGCAGTGCGCGGCGAAAGAGCAATTGTCCGAGGCGGCGACGCACGGGGCGACGGTGCAGGTCGCGGAGCAGGGGCTCCCACAGGTCCTCACGGACACGCCTCCCACGGCCTCGCGAATCGTGCTCTCTTCCAG
Source organism: uncultured Acidobacteriota bacterium (assembly GCA_963718645.1). Taxonomy (GTDB): domain Bacteria; phylum Acidobacteriota; class Thermoanaerobaculia; order Multivoradales; family UBA5704; genus DATARR01. Next base: position 4,080,093 of record OY970373.1, on the reverse strand, counting down.
GGCCCGGAGGGTCTCGCGATGGAGGACCAGCTTCTTCACGTTTTTCTTCATTAGCTTCCCCTTTCAGTCGGTGAGCGCGAATTTATACCATGAGGCTCACGACGGAGTGCCCGGCTTTGGACGCTGTCCGCCGATAGGAGTAGGATGCCGGGACGGACGCTGCGGCTTCGCGCTCCTCCCCGCGCCCGTTCTCCGGGAAAGGAATCTATGCCCCCTCTGAAGCGATCCACCCTGCTGTCTCTTGCCGCGCTCCTCCTGCTCGCCACGCCTTCCGCTTGGGGCGCCGAGCGGATGAAAGGGGGCCAGTGGGAGATGACGAGCCTCGTCCGCGGCCATTCGCAGACGTCCACCCACTGCGTCACTCCGGACGAGCTGAAGGCGGTCAACGGGAGTCCCGCCGAGTTTCGCGCGTTCATCGAAGGAACCACCACGGCGGCTCACTGCAAGGTCGAGAACCTCAAGATGGAAGGCAATACGGTTTCCTTTACCACTATCTGCGCCAAGACCTCGATCGACAGCACGACCACCTATCATGGAGACCATTACGAAATGGTCATGGAGACCAAGGGAGGCGGCGACTCGGCAACCCGTCAAGTGAAAGCGCACCGGCTGGGCGCCTGTCCCTAGAAGCGGCGGGAGGCGCTCCTTTTCCAGCCGCCGGCACCCTCAGGGTAGAGGGCCTCGATCCCGGGACCCATTCCCCTAAGGAGATGCCTATGAAATCGTTCCGCTGGTTGCTGTTCGTCGCTCCGCTTCTGATCGCGTCCCTGGCGAACGCGGCGCCGCTGCCGGCTCCGGAGGCCTCCGTGGTGCTCCCGGCCGCCATCACGGGGCAGTCCGCCTGTCCCGCGAAGGCTGCCAACGCGCAGCTTCCAGTCCTCAATCCGGCTGCTCAACAGGCCACCACGATGATCTGCGGCTCCTGCAGCGTGACCGTCTGCCGAGGCGTCGGGTACAACTCGATCTGCCAGGGCGGGACCCAGGTCAAGCATTGCATCGCGGCCTACGGCAACGACTGCGGCGACGGCACGTGGCAGTGCCAGTGCTGGAGCGGGCCGCTGCCGTAGCGATTCCCAGGTCCGGCCTCCCTCGCGACAGGTCACGGCCGCGAGGGAGGGCTTGACCGGAGCGGCCGCTTCTTTGTACAAGGAGCAACTCATGTTGAGCCTGAAGAGACGTGGGGTGATCCTCGGCGTGGCCGGGCTGGTGTTTCTACAGGCCGCACCGTCACGGAGCGCTGAGGCGACCTGCTCCGCCGACGGGACGCCGCCGATCCAGACCGTGCAGCCCGTCACGGTGAGGCCGCTCTGCAAGGAGGGGCGCGTCCTCTCGTTCGATCAGGAGGGGGTCCGCCGGTATGCCTGCCTCAACCTGCCGCGACAGGCGCAGGGGAAGCCGCCCACTGCGGCCGGATGGCCCCTTCTCATCTATCTCCACGGCTCGCTGACGACGCCGGACAGCCTGTATCTGGAGGGGAGGGCGCTATTCGATCTCCACGACCAGTACCCGCTGTCGAACGATCCGGCGGTCCAGGGCTTCCTCATCCTTTCCCCGGAAGGGAGGAGGGCGACGCCCTATGCCTCGACGGGATTCGAGACCGGAACCGGGTTTCACTGGGACGAGTGGTACCGGAATCCCACGGAAAACCTGGACGTCAAGGCCATCGATCACTTCCTGAATCAGGTGATCGCGATGGGGAAGGTGGACCCGCACCGGATTTACGTCTTCGGCTGGAGCAACGGCGCCTACATGGCTGAGCTCTATGGCATCTGGCGCAGCGACCGGATCGCCGCGATCGGCCAGTACGCCGGAGCCGATCCCTGGTCGCGCGACCCCTGTCCCGTCTCGTTCGAGTATGGCCGGAAGGTGCCGCTGTTCCTGATGCGGAACCTCTGCGACGCGCTGGTTTCCTGTGCCACGACGAGCTCCTGGATCGAGACGCTGGGTCCGCTGGACTGGCCGTTCCAGTACCGGAGCCTGGGGCTGCTCGGCAACGGCGTCGCGGCGGACCGCGCCTGCGTCCCGGCCCAGGACTGCTCGACGGCGCGAGGCGTTCTGGAGCATGTGCGCTGGCCGAAGACGGGAGTGCTGACCGAGATGCTGGAGTTTCTGAAGCAGCACCCCCTGCCGTAAGGGAGCTCTGAACCGCCGCAGAAGCTGACCTCCGCACAGGCTAAATGTTCGGCTGACCTATCCGGCAGGTCGCTCGGGTCGCGCTCGGGTTTCCTCCTCGCGGATAGGCTTTTATGCACGAAAACAGGCCTAATAGTCTTCATGGGAGGCTAATTTGCATGAAAAGTCATTCGCTAGCCTAAAGCAGAGGATTTTCCGGCCGTTTTGGCACCCTCCAGGCCCGGCGAAGGCCTCGCCGGGGATTTCAGGCGTCCGTCAGGCCCGAAAAGGCGTCCAGCGTGCATATTTCCGAAGTCATCGTGCATATTCGCTGCGCATCAGGCTTATCTGTCGTCTCGCCGGCAATTTCGCGGAGCTCCGATGGGCTCTATCGGCCCGGAAACGCTCCGCGGCGCTCCCTCGGACACCTTGACAGTCGGGATCTTCAGCCTGATTACCGCCCTGCTGCCCGAGAAGAGCCGTTCGACTTCCTAGGCTATTCCTTCGGTCCAACTCGGCATTGGCGGACCTACGGCCGAGACTGAGGCACCTCATTCGGCACCTCATTTCGGCGGCACCCTCCCTTGACGCCATGCTTTGGCCTCTAGGCGAACCTCACTTTGCGAATCCCCAGCCGGTATTCCTCTCCGAGCGCCGCCAGCGAACCGTTATCGGCGAGCACGACGCGTTGGAGGCGACGCGGAAGGTCGCCATGCGATTTGTCGAAGCTAACGCTGACTTCCTTCCAACCCAGGCCCTTCAAATGGCTGATGTCAATCAAGTTCCGAAGAACTCTCTTCATCCCCTCTAATTTGAGTGCCTCAACGCTATACTTTTTCCTGGGCGCGTCGGTCACATTGAGCTCGAAGACGACCTTGGTGAATTTAGCAAAATCAAGCGGAGAACCTCGCCTCTCGAAAATGACTCCTGCAAACCCTTCTTTGCTGGCAATGGTATAGTTTAACCAGCATTCCCACTCGCCATTGCTTTTGATGAGGGAGTGGGTGCATGTTCCAAACGCCCACAATTTGCAGGGAGCTAGCTGCGGAATGATGAAGGAAGGAGCGATGGCAGGAGTTATATCGCGCGCTAGCTGGTTCATGAAGCTTTCAAAGCCATCTGCTCGATATTCACTCTGGAGTACGTTCTCGAACCACCTCCGCTCCATGGCTGCTCTCTCGCCAGACTGATGGGTGACGAACAATATTGGAGATCGGTAACTTCCCAGCCTCTTGGTCAGATCGTAAATCATGTCTAGGATGTGTCGGTCGTGGAGGGAGTAGCCGACGTATACCACAGGTCCCAAGACGTGTAGCATGGCGATACGCTCAAAAAGAAGACGCCGCTTAAGCTTCGCTTCGTAGATATCTTCGGAGCTGACCGAGATCTCGTGGGGCCTCGATATACAACCGTGCGGTTTGATCAACGGCAAGGTGTCAGGTGGTTCTCTGTCGCTCAGATCCACCTCCTCGGCAATGACCTTCAGCTTCTGAACGGCGTATAGCTCCCTTTTGTAGGCCTTCTCGACGAGTCGGTCATAGTTCGTTGTTACGATGGCTCGCCAGCGGAACCATGGAATCTTCTGGTGCGCTGAGGACGGCTTCAAGGATTCCAAGGCTTCTTGGAGATCGTGCTCGACTTCCGGTCTGTTTCCCAGCGAAGCTTCAATCAGTGAAGCGGCGCTCTCAAGTCCGAGATCCCACTGGGAGTCTCCGAGATACTTCCTCACCAGAGCCTGGCCCATTTGGCTTCCGGAAGGGGCTCCCGCCGCGGCGGACGCCCCGGCCCCTAAGAAGAGTGCGCATCGACCCTGGTCGATAAAGTCGATAAATCGTTCTGGGATTTTTGCCACTGACCCTCCTCTTGGCTAAGCTCATAAACGTCAAGCAGCATTATAGCAGGATGTTTACAAGTGCGCTGGAGGCAGGCGGGCAGCCTCGCCGTCGATCTCATGTGTGATCTGTTGGTGCCAGCTTGTCGCCCGCCTGGGAAGAGGTGTGTTCCGACGGGCTGATCTGCGCCTGTCGAGACGCTTGGAATCGAGTTTCTGAGGCGGGCTCGAGGCTGAAACGTGGGAGGAAGCCTCTCCGCCGCACCTTCGAGGCGCCCGTTGAGGGCTCAAGGGGGGGCAAACCGGTGGTGTTCACCCTACTCTTCCAGGAATCGGCTGGCACCTCCATTTTGGGCGAGGTTCATGTGGGCGAGGCGCCAGGTGGTGGGGTTGCTCTCCTGCCCGAAGATAGAGACGTCGGTGCGCCGGCCGCCGTGGGCCTCGACGAACTTCTCCGACTGGACGAACATGCCGCCGCTGCCGCAGGCAGGATCGTAGATGCGGCCCTCGTAGGGTTCCAGCATCTCGACGAGCACGCGCACGACACTGCGCGGCGTGTAGAACTCGCCACCCAACTTTCCCTCGGCAGCGGCGAACTTGCCGAGAAAGTACTCGTACACCCGGCCGAGCATGTCGCGGGCCTTGCCGCGGCCGCCCTTGAAGCCGATGCCGGCGATGAGGTCGATCAGCCCCTTGAGCTTGACCGGCTCGATGCCGCGGCGGGCGTAGTCGCGGGGGAGCTTGCCCTTGAGGTTCGCGTTGTCCCGCTCGACGGCGAGGATCGCGTCGTCGATGAGGGTGGCGATGTCAGGGCGGGTGGCCTGGTTCTGGAGGTTCGTCCACCGCGCCTCGGGCGGCACCCAGAAGACCCGCTCAGCCGTGTACTCGTCGCGGGATTCGAGCAGGCTGTCGAGCTGTTTGCCCTTGATGCCATCTCTCGTCAGCTCCGCCCGCAGATCATCGCGACGGCTTGCGAAGCTATCCGAGATGTACTTGAGGAACAGCAGGCCGAGGACGACGTTCTTGTATTCCGCGGCGTCGACCTGCCCGCGGAGGGAGTCGGCGGCCTTCCAGAGTGTATCGGCGTAGTTCAAGTCGCTGGTCATTACGTCGTTGTTCGCCATCAAAGCTCCCTCGTATCCTCGTCAACGGGACGACCATGGTAATAGGCACGCCTGTGAGAAGCCAGCGCCCCCGATCTCGACAATCCTGATCGAGGAGATGCGCCGCGTCTTTTGTCGCTTCGCGCCGGGTGGCGGGCCGGCGTGGGAGATTTCCTCGCAGATTCGCTGCCGCCCCAGGAGAGCTGGGAGAACGCCACGTCATAGTGCGACTCTTCGAACGGTGACACAGCCCGATCTCTGTTCAACGCGGACGCTTCATGCTAGCCTATGTCGATGCATAGGCCGCTCCGGTGGCCGGGAGGAAGCTGTGGAAAACGAACGGATCGTGGCCCTGTTTCGCAATGGACGCAATCAAGCCGTGCGCATCCCCCGAGATCTCGAGCTTCCTGGCCATGAAGCACTTCTCCGAAAGGAAGGGAACCGGCTGATCGTAGAGCCGGTTCGAAAGCCGAATCTGTTGGAGCTCGCGGCCTCGTGGGAGCCTCTCGACGAAGAGCTTCCCGACATCAATGATGATGATCTCCCGCCGCTCAGGGACGTGGATCTCTAAAGATGGCCGGTTATCGTTACCTGGTGGATGCCAACACACTCTCGGATTTCATCCGAAACCCGAATGGTTCGGTGACCAAGAGGCTCGCCGTGGTCGGCGTGGCCACGGTTGCACAAGCATCATCGTTGCCTGTGAGCTCCGCTATGGTGTGGCCAAGAAGGGCTCCGCTCGGCTCGCGGAGCGTGTCGATCAGACACTGGAAGGTCTAGAAGTCCTGCCGCTCGACGGAGGAGCGGATCGCCACTATGCCGAGATCCGGGCTCACCTCAGCCGTAAGGGCCAGCCGATCGGATCGAACGATCTGCTGATCGCGGCTCATGCGTTGGCGCTCGATCTCACTCTGGTGACCGCCAACGTCGACGAATTCTCGCGCGTTCCAGGACTTTTCATCGAGAACTGGGTGGTCTCCCAGCGCCCTTGACGATCGCTACCTCCCCCATTTGGTTGATGAGTACGCAACGCCGCGCGATGCGACGGGCGTTTCGGAATCGTCTAGGCCCCAAACTGCCGGAGGTGATGATCCAGGTGCTTGTACATCAAGATCGCCCATTCCTGCGCGGTGAGCCGACCGAAGAAACTGTGCGGATGCGTGGTGCAGCCCGCCGGACCGGCGGCGGCAAACCGGTCGATCAAGGCGCTCAAGCGCTTGCGTTCCAGGTCCAGGTCCCGTTCATCCCGCACTACGAGGCCCTTCATCGTCGGCGTGTTCCGGCGCATTGGATCGTCGTTCCCAAGGGCCAGCTTCTTCACCAGGCCGCCGAAGAGCAGGCCCACCACCTTCCGGGGCGGACGTTGGTCTCCTATCGCCAACTCCAGACCCGCCGCGCAGTGGGCTACGGCCTGGGCTGCGTTCATCGTGCCCCAGAGCCGTTCGCTGTCCGGTTTCAGGCCCGTCAACCGCTCCTGCACTTCTTCCACGGCGGCAGCTTCAAAGAGGTTCTTCATGCGGAGAGCCTATCCCAAGAGAGTCCTGCCTCGCAGACCTGGGTCCAAGTCGTCCCAGAATGTTCGGCTGGCACCTGTTCGGCACCTCATTGGCTGGCGGCACCTCATTGGCGGCATCTCATTTCGGCACCTCATTTCGGCATCTCATACAGCAGGAATGCTAAACGCTTTCTGCCGCCGCTTCGGGGCCGGGTGAATTCCCTTTGGGTTTACCGGCCGTTTGTCTCTTAATGGCAGGTCTCGATGGTGCGTGGAGACTAGCCTCGGGTAACGAAGAGCTTGCGTGCCCGCGCCAATCGGGGAGATCTTCTTCTCTTATAAGCGTCGCGAGCCGATCGATGATCGTAAGATAAGCAGCTTCCTTTGACGGTGGCGACTCCAGATGATCGGCGAGTCTCTGCGCTGTCAGCACGTGAGAGTTTATGACCGGCTGGCGAAAGTAGCGATTGAGTTGAGTAAGGGAGAGCTTGTGTACATCCAGAAAAGTCTTTGTAATGAAGCCGCTTAGTGCTGCGCCAATCGCTGAGACAGCGGCACCCGCTGCCCGGGATTCCCAACCAAGTCCGGAGACGGCTTGTATGCCTCCCCAGATCACAAAGCCGAGTCCTGAGAACATTGCAAAAATAGCAAATATGAATGACCATCCTGCTCGTGCTTGTGTTTCTGTTTGGTATTTTTCAATCTGTTTGCTATAGACATCGAAGAGAAGTCCAGCGCTGAGAGCGCCTTGGGCCCGGTTAATTAATGCGGATAAATCCTTAGTGCGTTGCTCTAGGACTTCTTGAGAGTCGACTAGCTCACGTGTCTTTTCCAAGAAAGACTCTGGAACAGTGCGAAATGCTTCTCTCTCTGCATCATGAACCTTGGCGCTCGCCTTACTAGCTTCTCTCCAATCTGTTAGTAGCTTGAGAAGAAGTGGAACGACTGTCAATACCAGTCCCAGTCCCACCTTTTCCATTACTGCGAGTAAGAGATCTAAATTCATCGGTCTCAGCCTCAGGAAGATCAATCGTGGAGTTCTCTCCCAAGCGACTTGGATTCAGTTCTTTTACGGCGAGGCTATTTTAGCTACGCGGTTTTGCGTTGCAAGAATTCCTCATATTCCTCTCTGTGCCGATCCATCATTCGCCCTAGCTGCTCTTTCGATGCCTGTTCGCTTAGAAGGAGCTCCTGCTCTGCCTTCTGGCGAAGCTTTAACTGCCGTAACTCCTCACGCTGGGCTGCCACCAATTTTTTCCTGCGACCCTCTAGCCGCTCGTCGCGAGCTTCCCATCTATCCCGATCTGTAAGTAGTGCAAGCCTCCGACCTTCTAGGCGCGATGTAGCATATCGCCAAATGAAGAACGCGATGAAAAGTGGGGGGAGTACCGCGACCAGGGTAGCCTGCTGTGAGCATCCTGTGATCTTCATAATACCGCCTATTGTTCCTAGAATTGGCAGTACCGTCGCTACGAAGCTGATCTTCTCTCGATTTGAGAAATCTACAGTGCGTGTGGCTCTTGGCGACATGACTCTACCCTTTTCTTCTCAAGCTGATGAGATCCCACGTGGCGACCAATGAGAGCCACACGAAGGTGATTACAACCATTGTCTCGTGGAATCCTACCAAAAAATCGGACAGCTTGGTGCCTAATGGGAGGGCCGTGGTTAGTGCGTGTGCCGCTAATAGGACGCCCCAAATACCGACAAAGATCACAAAATCAACGCTAAGTTTGATTAGATAGGGCCTAAAAGCATTCCAGACCTCAACCAGCCAGAGCGTGCCGGGAGAGATTGCCGCCTCTACGATGGTCGGCATTTCAAGGTCAGGCATGGCATCTATCTGTTACCTCTTAGGTCAATGATTCTGAGCGGGCCTAGCGTGGGGATGGCAACGGCTTAGGGCCTGATCTGTGTCGGCATAGCAAGGGCAAGGATAATGCTGGGGATGGGAATCTGAAGCGGTCCAATCTCCTTTTCAGGGATGGCCATGGGCACAGTCCTCACTTTTCCATCTTCCGCGTCCGCGCGTGCCTGAGTCTATCTAGTGAAGCTATTATATCATAGCGTTCTGGCAAGGGCACAGAGATCGCGGTCTCTGCTTAGCCAAAAAAGATTCGAACATTCCGATGGGCGGATGAATCGAGGCAGAGCTTTGATAGGAGCTGGGGAAAGGCTCGGGGAATCTTACGGTGAAGGGTCGAGACCAGCTCCCAACAACCAATATGGTAGAGGGGGAGGACATGAGTTTGACTGCGCGTCAATGCCGGGCTGAGGAGAGGACAACAGCAACCTGAGTGGCTATGCGGCACGGACTGGACAACGTCGCTTGAGCGCCTTGGCGGTTGGCGCTCGTGGGCTCCCGAGAGCCCCTTCCCCGTGACGACCGTGGCCTTTATACGCCCGGTTCGGGCTCGGCGCCCACAGAGATCACCGCCGCCTCTGGCCCCGGCTCGAAGGCCAGGAACTCGCGGACCTCTCGCTTCGCGAGCTGGAGCAGCGCCACCAGGGCGAGGCCGACGCCGCAGCCCCAGTAGACCAGGGGGATGTTGCGGTGGAGGAGGTCGGCGACGATGCCGGCGGTGCCAGCGGCGAGGGGCATGGTGCTGAGGCCCAGGGTCTCGAAGAGGCCGAGGACGCGCCCGCGCATCTCGGGGGGCGTGGTGAGCTGCGCCAGGCTCAGCGAGTGGATGGTGTTGAAGCCGGCCATCAGGCCCGCCGCGAAGAGCAGTCCCATCGCCGGCCAGGGGGTGCGGACGAAGCCGAAGGCGACCGCGGCCGGACCCATGCCCAGCGCGCAGATCAGGAAGGCCACGGCCCGCTTCTTTCCCGTCATGTTGGTGGCGCCGGCGGTGATGCTGCCCAGGAATGAGCCGGCGCCGAAGGCCGCCACCATGAAGCCGTACCAGTCGGGCTTCACGTGCAGGAAGTCCTCGATGAAGAAGGGGAGGAGCACCACGATCGTGATGATGAAGAAGCTTTCGAGCGGCGACAGGAAGAGCAGGTAGCGCAGTCCCTTGCGCCCCGCCACGTAGCGGAGGCCCGCCTTGAGCTCGCGCCAGTAGTCCGCGCCGGCCTGTCGCCAGCCGGCCGTTTGGGGCACGGGGGGCGGCGGCGGCAGCCGCACGAAGGCCTCGGCGATGGCCGAGAAGACGTAGGTGATGCCGTCGACGAGAAAGAGGATGCCGGGGCCGATGACGCGGAAGAGCACGCCCCCCAGCCCCTGGCCCACGAAGGTGGAGACGTCGAGCGCCAGGCGGTTCGCCGAGTTGGCGCGGGTGACGTCCTCCTCCGGCACCAGGTCGGGGATGGAGGCGCTGATCGCCGGCCGGAAGAAGGCGTCGCCCACTCCCATCACGGCGGAGAGGATGAGCAGGCCGATCAGGATCGTCCCCGAGCGCCCCGGGTCGTAGAGCACCAGGCCGGCCAGCGCGATCGCCGCGAGGCCGCGCACGAGGTCGGCCCCGATCAGGATCGCCCGCCGCGACATGCGGTCGGCCAGGGTGCCGCCGAAGGGCCCGAGGAGGACCGCCGGCACCCACTGCGAGAGCATCCCGAGCCCGAGCAGCGACGCCGAATCGGTCTGGCGCTTGATCCAGAAGATCATCGCGACCGAGAAGGCCTGCGAGCCCAGCATGCTGACGAACTGCCCCTGCCAGAGCAACAGGAAGTCGCGGTTGAGGAACCGCGTGGGGCGCTGGTAGCTCCGCAGGTAGCTCATAGTGTCGCGTCTCGTCTACGCTTCGGGGTCCGCTTTCGGCTCATGCACGGCACTCTATCTTCTGGCCGCAGTCGGGGCCATCTTTTCAGGAGGAGGCTAGATGAAACCGTCGTCGGAAATTCCCCGCCCCGCGGGCTCGCTGGTGGCGAACTCGCTGCGGTTCGCCAGGAACACGATGCAGTTCTACGAAGAAGCGTACCGCGAGTGCGGAGACATTTTCGCGACGCGGATCCCGGGGCTCGGCAACTGGGTCTACGTCTGCTCGCCGGACCTGGTCAAGGCGATGCTCGCGGCGCCGCCCGAGGTCCTGGCCGGCGGCGACATCGAGGGCTTCAGCCTCGCCCACGTGCTCGGCCGCGGCGCGACGTCCCATCTCGACGGAGCTGCCCACCGGGAGCGCCGGGATGTTACCTGCCCCCATCTCAGCGCGCAAGGAAGCCAGGGCCACGTCGACGACTTCCGCCGGATCACGGAGCGGCGGATCGCCGGCTGGCCGGCCGGCAAGCCGTTCCCGCTGGTGCTGGAGCTGCAGAAGGTGGCGCTGGAATCCCTGCTCAAGGTGTTTTTCGGCGGCGCCGATCCGGACAAGGTGCGCCAGCTCGCCGACCTCTACGAGGACTTCTCGTTCAAGGGGCTGCGCAACCCGACGGTCTCGCACCCCAGCCTGCAGTTCAACTTCCCCGGCAGCCCCTGGCGGAAGGTGCAGAAGCGCCAGCGCGAGGTGATGCGGGTGTTCTCGGCGGAGATCCAGGAACGGATGGCCGCGGTGGACCGGCCGGAGGCGATCGATCTCGTGCTCTCGATGGCCCGGGCGCGCTTGGCGGACGGCAGCCGGATCCCGCCGGACGAGATCCGCGCCGAGATCCTCGACCTCCTCTTCCAAGGGCACGAGCTGACCGGCGATTCGATGACCTGGACGATGGGCGAGCTGGTGGCGAACCCGCCGGTGCTGGCGCGGCTGCGTCAGGAGCTCGGCGAGGTGGCGGGGGAGGGCGGCATCCGGGCCGAGCACCTCGCGAAGCTCCCCTATCTCGACGCCGTGGTCTTCGAGGGGCTCCGCCGGCGCCCCACGAACCTGGCCACCAGCGTGCGGCGGGTGAAGCAGCCGTTCGCGCTGGGCGGCTACGAGCTCCCGCCCGGCACTCTGGTCGCCATCTGCTACCCGGCGCTGTCGACGCGCGAGGACCTGTTTCCGAACCCCAAGAGCTTCGATCCCAGCCACTTCCTGGGCAAGCCGATCCCGGCCGAGGTCTGGAGCCCGTTCGGAGTCGGCATCCACGCCTGCGCCGGCCAGGACCTGGCGCTGGTGATCCTGAAGACGGGGCTGGCGACCGTCGCCCAGAAGGCGAACCTCAAGATCGCCCAGGACGAGGTGCGGCCGGTGAGGAACGCCTATTACTACGAGCCCAACAAGGGGCTGCTGGTGACGGCGGAGAAGCGGTAGGGGGGCGGAAAGCGGAGCTGGATCGGGGGCGCTCGTGGCCTGCGACCTCACCCTCGATCCCTCTCCTAAAGGAGAGGGAGGGCCTGACGGGGGCCGCGTCGCAGTCGTCCCCCTTCTCCTTTTAGGAGAAGGGGATAGGGGATGAGGTCGCAGGCCACGGAGGCCGGCCGAAGCGAAGAGATTTAATGACCTTCCCCTACAGCAGCCCCGCCTTGCGCGCCCGCCGGATCACCTCGCCGCCGAGCTGGCCGTAAGCGGCGGCGCCTGTCGACCAGCTCTCGGTGTCGAAGATCGGGAGCCCCTGGGCGGGCGCCTCGGCGAGGCGGACGTTGATCGGGATCTCGGTGCGGAACACCCGCGAGCCGTACTCCTTGCGGACGGCGGAGACGACGTCGTCGGTGACCTGGGTGCGATGGTCGACCAGGGTGAGGAGGATGCCGAGGAGCTCGGCCTTGCGGCCGATGCGGTCGCGGGTCGACTCGACCAGCGAGAGGAAGCCCGAGAGCGCCTCGGTGTCCAGCCGGTGCGGGGAGACCGGAACGATGAACGCCTCGGCGGCGGCGAGGGCGTTGACGGTGAGCAGGGAGAGCCCCGGAGGGCTGTCGATCACGAAGACGTCGTAGCGGCGGCGGATCGGGTTGAGGGCCTTCTTGAGCAGCTTCTCGGGCTCCTGCTTGCGGGCGAGGGTGACGTCCAGGCCGGCCAGCCGCAGCGAGCCGGGGAGCAGGAAGAGGCTGTCGACCGCGGTCTCGACGATCGCCTCGGCGGCCTCGGCCTTGCCAGCGAGGACCTCCGCCGAGGAGGTCTCCACCTGGTCGCGCCCGACGCCCAGCGAGAAGGTCGCCGAAGCCTGCGGGTCGAGGTCGATCAGCAGCGCCGACAGGCCGCTGCGGGCGAAAGCGGCGGCCAGGTTCACCGCCGTGGTCGTCTTGCCGACGCCTCCCTTGAGGTTGGCCAGGGCCAAGCGCATATTTTTCCTCCTTGCCGCGAACCTGCCGGCGACATTCTATCCCGGCGCCGCGCCTGCCTGGAGGCGCTTGCCGACAGGGACGAACACGGACTGACATGGACTAACGCGCCGGGGTCACTACGGTCGCTCTTTTGTCCGTGCGGGTCCGTGGTCGTCCCTGCTCGTCCGTGTTCCTTTCCTACCGCTTCGACAGATTGTCCCGCACCACCACGCCCCCCTTCATCACGAAGCCGATCTTCTCGAGCTCCCCGATGTCCGCCAGCGGATCGCCGGGGACGGCGATCAAGTCGGCGAACTTCCCCGGCTCGAGGGTGCCCACCTGCTTCTGCCAGCCGAGGAGGTCGGCGGCGTTGATCGTGGCGGCGCGCAGGATGTCGAGCGGCTTCATGCCGGCGCCGGCGTAGGCGCGGAAGATCTGGCGGGCGGTCTGGCCGCGCGTCTGGCCGGGGACGGCGTAGTACTCGTCCGAGCCGGCGGCGATCGGCACGCCGGCCTGGAGGGCACGCTTGAGGCGGTCGCGGGAGGCGGCGATGCCGGCGTCGAGCTGCGGGCGCATGGCCTTCTCCTCCTCCGGAGTGTGGCGTCCCGAGAGCTTCACGATCTCGTCGGCCGGGTAGTCGGTGGGCACGAGGTAGATCTTCTTCTCGGCCATCATCCGCAGCACCTCGTCCGGCACGGTGTAGGCGTGCTCGATCGAGTCGGTCCCCGCCTGGGCGGCGATCCGCGCCGGCTCGTCGCCGATCGCGTGGGCGGCCACCTTGAGGCCGTTGCGGTGCGCCTCGTCCACGATCGCCTTCATCTCGTCGAGCGAGAGGGTGGTGGTGGAGTTGACGATCACCTTGATCACCGACGCGCCGTCGAAGATCGCGGACCGCACGGCGCGGCGCGCCTCGTCGGTCCCCGTGACCTGGACGTATTCGAGGGGGATCAGGTCGCGGCCGAGGGCGGAGAGGCCGCCGAACTGCCCGCCAACGGGTGAGAGGGCGCGGGTCGACACCTCCATCCGCGGGCCCACCACCCACCCCGCCTGGATGGCGTCCCGCAGCGCCACGTCGCCGTTGACCCCCGAGTTGCCGAGGTCGCGGACGGTGGTGAACCCCGCTTCCAGGGTCTCCCGGGCCATGCCGGCCCCGAGAAGCGCCCGCTTGGCGGGGCTCATCTGGGTGAACATCGTCCCGGCGAACTGCTCGTCCCCTTTCTCAGGGTCGAGGTTGGTGAGGAGATGGGTGTGGACGTCGATCAGCCCCGGCAGCACCGTCGCCACGCCGAGGTCGATGACGCGGGCTCCCGCGGGGATCGCCAGGTCCGGGCCGGCGGCGGTGATCCGCCCGTTCTCGATCAGGATCACGGCGCCGGCGAGAGAAGTGCCCGCCTTGACGTCGATCAGGTGGCCGCATTTGATCGCGGTGACCCCGGCCGTAATCCCGGAGGTTACCGCGGCGGTGACCGGCGCCGCGGCCAGGAGGAAGAAAAGGATGACGGGGACGAGGCGCTTCATCCGGCTCATGGCGGCTCCCTTTGGAATCCGCCGTCAACCTACCATGAGCGCCGCCTCACTTGATGTCGTTCGCGGCCTTGTACTCCCGCTCGAAGCCGGGAAGGATCGCCTTGACGAAGGCGTTGGAGATCAGTCTCGTGACGATCTCCCAGGTGCTGGTGTTGGGCGCCGAGAGCGGGCCGGAGATGTTGGCGACGGTGGCGACCTGCTCGTTCTTGTGGTTCTCCAGGACGTGGGCGACGCCGCCGACGACCTTCTCATAGAGCTTCTTCAGGACCGGCTTGTTCTGGTCCTTCTTGGGATCGTAGACCTTGAGGTCCTGGAACAGCGGCTTGATGTAGCCGTCGATGTGGCCGTTCCTGACCTTGACCTCGGAATAGACGGAGAAGGTCCCCGCCGCGACGTCGAATTTGAGATAGGAGCGCAGGAGGTCGTTGATCTTCGGCAGGCTCGCCTTGTCGACCGCCAGCAGGAGGTTGAAGTCCGGGCCGTGGCCGTCGTCGCTGAAGGTGGAGGAGCCGTGGGCGGAGCCGGTGCCCAGGAAGCGGCCGGTCAGCGTGGCCTTGGCCGGTCCGCGCCGGAAGCCGCTCGACAGGTTGGTTACCTCCAGGTTGGCGCCGTCGACGAAGAAGCGGAAGCGGCCGCCCTTCACCGGGGCGATCACTCCGAGGTCGCTGTTGACCAGGCTCAGGCGCGCGACCGCCACCGGCATCCCCGGCTCCTGGTTTTTCACCGCCCTCGCCACCGCCTTGCCGCGCGCCTTCTCGGCCGGCGCGGTTTCAGCCGTGTGGGTGTAGTCGAGGCGGAGGCGGTTCACGACCACGTCGGCGATGCGCGCCTCGCGGTGCCGGGGCCCGTACTCGACCTCCCCCCGCGAGGAGAGGGCGCCGCCCTTGAGGTTCAGGTTCGCCCGCTCGCCGAACGGCCGCAGGCGGTCGAGCGGGATGTTCTGCGCCTTGTAGAACGCGTGGACGCCGGGATAGGGCACGGAGAGGAAATCGGCGTGGCCGTCCAGTGTGGCGCGGCCGGTGTCGAAGACCACCCCCTCGGTGTGGATGGCCGAGGGGTAGAGCCGGGTGCGCGACTGGATGTTGCGGATGTTCGACGCCGAGGCGTTCCAGTGGGAGACGTGGAACGGCCACTTGGGGTCTTTATCGATGTAGACGAGGTCGCCGTCGCGCACCTGGATCAGGTTGAATTTGAGCGGGTAGATCGACTCGAAAGCCTGCTGCCAGCCGCGCTCCTTCATCTTCGTCGGGTCGTTCGCCTCCGCCTCGAGCTGGGGGAGGTCGACGTGGACTTGGGGGCGGAAGAAGACGGCGTCGGCCACCAGCCGGCCGGTGAGGGCCCGGCTCCACTCGACGCTCATCTTCAGGCGCGGGATGGACGCTACCGGCGGCTCGGGGTTGGCGTCCTGGCGGATGACCGCGTCCCGCAGGGTCAATCCCAGCCCGAAGGGGCTCAGGTGGGCGTGGCCGAGCGCGACGTGGTAGCCGTGCAGCTTCTGGTTGATCTTGGCCTCCAGGGTGCGGCGGAGATAGCCGTCGAAGGCGGAGGCGACGAGGACGAGGATCAGCAGGACGCTCGCGGTGAGCAGGATCCAGAGGAGATGGCGGCGGCGTAGCGGCTCGCGGGGGCGCCCTTTTTCCTCCTTCGGATGATGAGGTGGTGGCTCCGGCGCGGCGGCATCCGGGTTTTCAGGGGGGGCGGCGTAAGCTCGGTTCAGCATAGGCGGTGACGCGTTCCAGCTAGAAGACGACGCATCCAAGGATGAACGCATCGGGGCATAATGACTAGCAAAGGACCTGCCAGAAAGGCTGAAGCATCATGAAGATCTCCCTTGGGGCCATCCTTCTGGCCTTCTCGTTCCTCTCCGCGTCCGGCGCGCCGGCGGCCTTCCCTGCCGGCACGGCGCACCTGCTGGTCGACGCCAACCCGGGTCCGCCGGACCTGACGCGGGACCTCGGCTACAACCCGCCGACCCGGTTCACCGAGCTGGCGGGACGCGCGGTCTTCCTGGTCGATTCCTTCGACCCGATCGGCGAGTACCGGCCCGTGGCCGGCCCGCCGGTGGAGCTCTGGGCGAGCGACGGCACGGCGCCGGGAACCGAGCTGCTGGCGACGTTCTGCGTCGATGGCATCGAGAGCTGCCACCTGCCGCCGCGCCTTCTGGGCCGGGCCGGTGGCGTGGCGTTCCTGGAGATCCCCGAGTTGGGGTTCGGCTCCTTCCATCGCGAGCTCTGGCGGACCGACGGCACCCGCGAAGGCACCTTCCGGCTGCCGTCCGAGCTCTGCCCGAACGACGCCTCGACCGGCGCGACCGAGGTCGTCACCGGCGGGTCCCTCTATTACGCGGGGTTCGACTCCCGGGGTTGCGAGCCCTGGGTCAGCGATGGCACGCCCGCCGGTACGGTTCAGGTGGCGGACCTCCAGTCGGGAGAGCTGGAGGAGAGCTTGCCCCAGAGCTTCGCGGCCCTCGGCGGGCGCGCTTATTTCACGACGGAGGTCGGCGGCGGCCTCTGGAGCACGGATGGCACGCCGGGCGGGACGCGGCTCGTCCACTCCTTCCCAGAGATCGAGCTGCTGACCGCGGCGGGCCATCGCCTCTTCTTCGTGGTCCCCGCCTTCGGCACGATCACCCTCTGGACCAGCGACGGCACGGCCGCCGGCACCGTGCCCCTCCACTCCTACCCGAATCCCACCTGCCACGACTGTGATCCGGTCACCTCCTTCCTGAAGCCGGACGGCGGCGGCGTGCTCTTCCTGGCCGGCGACGGCCGGCACAGCCCGCAGGTCTGGCGCAGCGACGGCACGCCGGAGGGCACCCGGCTGGTGGCGGCCCTGAGGTCCGGCGACACGCTGGGCGTCGACGGCCTGGAGCCGGCCGCGGACCTCGTCGATCTGGGCCCGGCGCTCCTGTTCCCGGTGCGCCGGAACGCCCTGGTCCAGCTCTGGTCGAGCCGGCCGCCGGGCGCTCGGGCGGTGCGCCTCACGGGCTGCCCCGAGGGGTGCCCCTCCGTGACCTCCCGGCTCCAGCCGGTGCCCGGAAGGGTCTTGGCCGTCTTCGCCGCCGAGGGGGCCCGGGACGGCGAGGAGCTCTGGGCCAGCGACGGCAGCGCGGCGGGCACCCGGCCGGTGCGCAAGGTCTGCTCGGGCCCTTGCACCTCCTCCCCCCAGGGCTTCATGGCCGTGGGCGGCGCGGTCTATTTCAGCACCGCCGATGCCGGAGGCGTCGCCCTCTGGCGGACCGACGGCACGCCCGCGGGCACGGTCCAACTCGGCCGCGCCAGCCTGCCGCCCGACGCGGGCGGGATCGCCCTGGACGGCCGGGTGCTACTGGGCACCACCGTCGGCGCCCGCACCTCGGAGCTCTGGACGACCCTGGGCACCGCCGCGACGACCGAACGCGTGAAGACCTTCTCCCGGCTCCCCACCCCATCCTCCGATCCACGGTTCGCATCGCTCGGATGGCAGGTGGTCTTCACCACGCAGACCGGAACGCTCTGGGCGAGCGACGGCGCCTCGGTCCGGCGGTTGCTCGATCGGCCGGCCTCGGCGCTCCCTCCGATCGCCGCCGGCAATCTGGCGTTCACCTTCTCCGGGTCCGACACCGAGGAGGGCGTGCTGAACGCGACCCTGCTGCGGACCGACGGCACTCCGCAAGGCACTCAGGGGATCCACGACTTCGGCTCCGACTCGTTCGTCCTCATGCCGTTCGCCTTCGGCGGCCGGCTGGTCTTCTTCCGCTGCGACACGGTCACGGTGCCGCAGACCAACCTCGCGGCGTGCGACCTCTGGGCCAGCGACGGCACCGCCGCGGGAACGGCCCCCTTCGCCTCACTGCCTCCCGTGGAGTTCTTCAACAACCCGCGCCTGCCGCCGGTGGTGGCCGGCTCCCACTTCTACTTCTATGCCGTCACGGCCGGTGCCACCGTGCTCTACCGCAGCGACGGCACCACGGCCGGGACGCAGCCGCTCGCCTCGTTCGACGCCTTCGGTCGACCTCTGCTGGAGGTCGTCGAGGCGGGAGGGGCGGTCTACACAGCGTCCGGCGGCGCCCTCGATCGCCTGGCGGCCACCGGAGAGCCGGACTTCGCCTTCGGCCAGACCGTCAGCGGTCTCCAGGAGCTGAACGGCCGGCTGCTCTTTTTCGGCGCCTCGTTCGAGAGCCCGCCGCGGACGGGGCTCTGGAGCACGGACGGCACGGAGGCGGGGACCGTGCTCCTGTCGCCGGTCCTGGAGCAGGACCTGACGCTCGATCTCGGCGTCTTCGGCCCGCCGCAGTGGACCCGGCTCGGCTCGCGTCTCCTCTTCCGCGGCTGGGACCCCGCCCACGGCTTCGAGCTCTGGGCCACGGACGGCACTCCCGGCGGCACCGTCCTGGTCCGGGATATCGCGCCGGGGACGGGATCGTCCTTCCCGGACTTCCTCACCCCCGTGGGCAGCGAGGTCTGGTTCGCCGCCAACGACGGCGTGCACGGCGACGAGCTCTGGTCGAGCGACGGCACTCCGGGAGGAACCCGCCTGCGGGCCGATCTCGCGCCGGGACCGGTCTCCTCGTCCCCCCAGTGGCTGACCCTGGCGGGAGCGAACCTCTTCTTCTCGGCGGACCTCGCCCTCACCGGCCGCGAGCCCTGGGTGCTGCCGTTGCAGTAGACTCCCCCCGCGTTTTCAACCGAGGGGAGAGCACATGGGAGAGGTCCCGAGCCCCGGATTCGCCCGGCGTCTGACCCTGTTCGACGCCACGATGATCGTCATCAGCGGGATCATCGGCTCGGGCATCTTCATCAACCCCTACGTGGTGGCGGGAGCGGTCCACACGCCGTTCCTGATCCTCGCGGTGTGGATCGCCGGCGGGCTGATCGCCCTGTTCGGCGCCTTCGTCTTCGCCGAGCTGAGCACGGTGATGCCGCGGGTGGGGGGGCAGTACGCCTTCTTCCGCGAGGCGTTCTCGCCCATGGTGGCCTTCCTCTACGGCTGGGGGCTGCTGCTGATCGTGCAGTCGGGAGCCACGGCGGCGGTCGCGGTGGCCTTCGCCCAATATGTGGCGCGGCTGGTCGACCTGCCGCCGGGGAGCGAGCGGTTCCTCGCCGCGGCCATCCTGCTGGCCGTGGCGGCCTTCCACGCCCTGGGGATCAAGCCGGGGGCGATGGTGCTCAACGTCATCACCTTCTCGAAGACGGTGGCGCTGGCGGCGCTGATCGTCGGCGCCTTCCTGCTCACCCGCCACTCCGGCCTCACCTTCGAGCCGCTGGTGCCGCCGGACCTCGGCGGGCTCCCCCTGCTCTCCGCATTCTTCGCGGGGCTGGTGCCGGCGATGTTCGCCTACGGCGGCTGGCAGAACCTCAACTACGTCGCCGAGGAGGTGAAGGAGCCGCAGCGGAACCTGCCGCGGGCGATCCTGATCGGCGTCTTCTGCGTCATCGCGGTCTACGTCTCGGCCAACGTGGCCTACGTCCACGTCCTCGGGGCGCCGGCGCTCGCGGCTACCAAGACGCCGGCCGCGGACGTGGCGGCGCGGTTGATGGGGGAGACCGGGGCGAAGGTGATCAGCCTGCTGATCGTGGTCTCCACCTTCGGCTTCCTGAACCTCTCGCTCCTCTCGGCGCCGCGGGTCTACTACGCGATGGCGGCGGACGGCCTCTTCTTCCGCTCGCTGGCGCGCCTCTCCCCCCGCTTCCGGGCGCCGACCGCGGCCATCCTGCTCCAGGGCACCCTCGCCGCCGTCTACGCGATGGCGAACACCTACGACCGCCTGCTCGGCTACGCCGTCTTCGCGGACTGGATCTTCTTCGCCCTCGCCGGCGCCGCGCTGATGGTCTTCCGGCGGACCATGCCCGGCGCGCCGCGGCCGTTCCCGACGCCGGCCTACCCCTGGGTGCCCCTCCTCTTCATCCTCGCCGGGGCCGGCATTGTGCTCAACATCTACTTCACGGACACCCGCAACGCGCTGATCGGGACGGGGATCTTCCTGCTGGGGGTACCGGTGTACTTTTTCTGGCGGAGGCGGCTGCCGCCCCGGATTCCGATCGAGGATTTCGATTAGTTCTACTTTGTCAGATTCACCTTGGCTTTGGCGTTGGCCCTCATCACCCCGGCCCTCTTCTCCCGTCCCCTCCCACCCTCCCTCACCGGGAGAAGAGGGAGAAAAGCAAAAGCAAATACCAAGACTGTCCTTCTCCCCTCTCCCTGTGAGGGAGGGCGGGGAGGGGGAAGGGAGAGGGGCCGGGGGGTGAGGGTTCGGGTGGGCGGCTCCGACGGACAAGGCCAATCTGACAAAGTAGAGTTAGACAGACACGGAGTGGACCATGACTAGAATGGTTCTGGAGGTGCCGCTATGACACTGCCAAAAGGAGCCTCGATCGAGGATTTAATGAGCCTAGGGGGATTGCTTGACGATGAGACGGCTCGGGTCATGCTCGAAGCTAGCGAAGAGTGTAGACGGATCTATCCGCCTCGGACCCGGGGCAGCGTTTACATGCGCTGGGCCAAGGAGAACGCCGTGGCCCGGTTCAACCTCGCCAACAG
Source organism: uncultured Acidobacteriota bacterium (assembly GCA_963718645.1). Taxonomy (GTDB): domain Bacteria; phylum Acidobacteriota; class Thermoanaerobaculia; order Multivoradales; family UBA5704; genus DATARR01. Next base: position 4,059,391 of record OY970373.1, on the reverse strand, counting down.
CGGGCTGGTCGCCTGCTCGGGGGACGACCTCGTCCTGGAGCCGGGGGACGTGCAGATCAACGCCGCCAGCCGCGACGGCTATCCGCCTCTGCTGGCGGCGATCGCGGAAAATTATGGCGTCGTTACAGAGCAGGTCGTCACCGCTCCCGGCGCTTCGGGCGCCAACTTCCTCGCCTTCGCGGCGCTGATCGAGCCGGGCGACGAGGTGCTGGTCGAGCGCCCGGGCTACGAGCCGCTCCTCGCCGCTCTCGGCTTCGTCGGCGCCGTCGTCCGCCGCTTCGAGCGCCGCTTCGAGGACGGCTACCGTCTGGACCTCGACGAGATCCGCGCGCGGGTCACGGACCGGACCCGCCTCGTGGTGCTGACCAACCCGCACAACCCGAGCGGCGTGCTGCTGCCGCCGGAGGAGGTGGCCGGCCTGGCGCGGCTCGCCGAGAGCGCCGGCGCTCACCTCCTGGTCGACGAGGTCTACCTCGACATCGGGTTCGCGGACACGCCGCCGAGCCATGTCCATCTCGGCCCCAACGTCCTCGCCACCAACAGCCTCACCAAGAGCTACGGCCTCTCGGGGCTGCGCAGCGGCTGGATTCTCTGCGCGCCGGACGTCGCCCGCCGCCTCTGGCTCACCCGGGACGCCATGCAGGCGGTGGATTCGGTGCCGAGCGACACCCTGGCGGTGGCGGCCTTCCGGCAGCTCCCGCGGCTGGCGGAGCGGCGACGGTCGATCCTCGACCCCAACATCGCCCGGGTCCACGCCTTCCTGGCCGCGCACGAAGAGTGGCTCGACTGCGTCGTCCCGCCGCGCTCGATGACGGTCTTTCCCCGCCTCCGCAAGGAAGTGGACAGCGAGCCGCTCCACGACTGGCTGCGGAGCCGCGAGACCTCGATCGTGCCGGGGAAGTTCTTCGAGCTCCCCCGGCACTTCCGGCTGGGCTTCGCGGTGATGCCGGAGGACGTGGCGCGGGGGCTGGAGCAGGTGGCGGAAGGGTTGCGGGGCCGACCCCCTGGAACGCCGGGCCGGTTCCTGGCATAGTCACGCCCTATGGAACTTCAAGCGACCTGCCTCGACCTCGCGGCGCTGGCCAAGGATGCCGGACCGGACCCCCGCTCCCGTGTCTCCAGTATGGCGGCCGGCCTCGTCGGCTCGGAGATCCTCCGCATCGCCGGGGAGATCCGCGCCCTGGTCGCCGGCGGCCGGACCGTCTGCAACCTGACCGTGGGAGATTTCGATCCCCGGCAATTTCCCATCCCTGCCGAGCTCGCCGAGGGCGTCGTCGCGGCCCTCGAGCGCGGCGAGACCAACTACCCGCCGTCGAACGGCATCCCGGAGCTGCGGGCGGCGGTGGTGCGCTTCTACGAGCGCGAGCTCGGCCTGCGCTATCCGACCGATTCGGTGCTGATCACCGGCGGCGCCCGGCCGATCATCTACTGCACCTTCCGCACCCTGTGCGATCCCGGCGACCGCGTGGTCTACCCGGTGCCGAGCTGGAACAACAATCACTACGTGCACATGGTGGACGCCGTGGGCGTGCCGGTGGTCTGCCGGCCCGAGCGCCGGTTCCTCCCCAGCCGCGAGGAGCTCCTGCCGGCGCTGCCGGGGGCCCGGCTGCTCTGCCTCAACTCGCCGGAGAACCCTACCGGCACCGCCTTCTCGCGCGAGGAGCTGCTGGGCATCTGCGAGGCGGTCCTGGCGGAGAACGAGGGGCGCGCCCGCCGCGGCGAGCGGCCGCTGTTCATCCTCTACGACCACATCTACTGGATGCTCCGCTTCGGCGGCATCCCGCACGTGACGCCCCCCGAGCTGATCCCCGAGATGGCGCGCTACACCGTCTTCGTGGACGGCATCAGCAAGGGGTTCGCGGCCACCGGGCTGCGCGTCGGCTGGGCCGTGGGACCGGTGGACGTGATCTCCCGGATGTCGGCCGTGCTGGGCCACGTCGGCGCCTGGGCGCCGCGCGCCGAGCAGTTCGCCACCGTCCGCCTGCTCGACGATCCGGCGGCGATCGATCGCTTCGAGGGCACCTTCCAGCGCGAGCTCCAGGAGCGCCTCGACCTGCTGCACGAGGGGCTGCAGGCGATGAAGCGGGAGGGGCTGCCGGTCGACAGCATCCCGCCGATGGGCGCCATCTACCTCACCGCTCGCATCCACCCCTTCGGCCGCCGCGCCCCCGGCGGGAGCGAGCTGCGCACCAACGACGAGGTGCGCCGCTGGCTGCTGGAGGCCGCCGGCATCGCCGTGATCGCCTTCCAGGCCTTCGGCTCGACCGAGGACGAGGGGTGGTTCCGCCTCAGCGTCGGCGCGGTCTCGATCGCCGAGATCGAGGCGGCCCTGCCGCGGATGGCCGCGGCGCTGCGGCAGCTCTCATGAAGAGTCTGCTCCTCGCCCTCTCCCTGCTGCTGACGCCCGGCTTCACGGGCGCCACTCAAGGGGACGGGCCGGTCACGATCCGCGTCGGCAAGCTCCTCGACGGCCGGGGCGGATCGATGACCGACGTCACGATCGTGCTCGACGGCTCGCGCATCCGGTCGATCGAGCCGAAGCCGCGGGAGAACCCGACCTGGGACCTGCGCGGCCTCACGCTGATGCCCGGCGGCGTCGACACCCACGTCCACATGGGCTGGCACTTCGGCCGCAACGGCATGCTCTACGACGAGGACAACAAGGCGCAGAGGGAGACGCCGGCCGAGATCGCCCTCCATGCCGCCGACAACGCGGCGCTGACCGTGCGGAGCGGCATCACCACCGTCCAGAGCCTCGGCGGCCCCGAGGACGCGCCGCTGCGCGACGCCATCGCCCGCGGCATCCTCCCGGGTCCCCGCATCCTCACCTCGCTGGAGCCCCTCTCCGAGGAGACCGGCCCCCCCGAGAAGATGCGCGAGGCGGTGGTCGACCGCGCCGGGCACGGGGCGGACGTGATCAAGATTTTCGCCTCCAAGAGCATCCGCGACGGCGGCGCCCCGACGCTGACCCAGGAGCAGCTCAACGCCGCCTGCGGCGCGGCCACCGCCCTCCACCTGCGCTCGGCCGTCCACGCCCACGGCGTCGAGAGCGTCCGCCGCGCCGTGCTCGCCGGCTGCACCTCGATCGAGCACGGCGTCCTGCTCGACGCTCCGACCCTCAAGCTGATGGCCGAGCACGGCACCTGGTTCGATCCCAATATCGACCTCGTGTTCCGCAACTACTTCGAGAACCGGCAGCACTTCGTGGGAGTCGGCAACTTCACCGACGAGGGGTTCGAGCAGATGCGGCGCGCCGTGCCGCAGGCGCTGGCGGTGTTCAAGATGGCGCTCAAGACCCCGGGCCTGAAGATCGTCTTCGGCACCGACGCGGTGGCCGGCGCCCACGGCCGCAACTTCGAAGAGCTGATCTACCGGGTGGAGAAGGGCGGGCAGGAGCCGATGGCGGCGATCGTCTCGGCGACCTCCCTCGCCGCCGAGGCGTTGGGCCTCCAGAACAAGACCGGCGCCGTCGCCCCCGACCTCGAAGCCGACCTCATCGCCGTCGAAGGCGACCCCTCGAAGGACATCAACGCCCTCCGCCACGTCGTCTGGGTGATGAAGGGGGGGCGGGTGGTCCGGAACGACGTGCGCTGCCGCTAGCCGGGCCTCCCCCTTTACTCCGCCTCCGCCCTCGGGCTAGATTCCCCCCCATGGGACGCATCTTCGAAACCAGAAAGCACACGATGTTCGCCCGCTGGGACCGGATGGCGAAAGCCTTCGCCCGGATCGGCAAGGAGATCACCATCGCCGTCAAGGCGGGCGGTCCCGACCCGGTCGGCAACCCGCTCCTGCGGCGCGTCGTCCAGAACGCCCGCGCCGTCAACATGCCGAAGGACAAGGTCGAGTCGGCGATCAAGCGCGCGGCCGGCAAGGACGCGGAAGACTACGAGGAGATCCTCTACGAGGGGTACGCGCCGCACGGCATCGCCGTGGTGGTCGAGACCGCGACCAACAACCCGACGCGGACCGTCTCGAACCTGCGCACCCATTTCAACAAGGGGGGCGGCACCCTCGGCAACTCGGGGAGCGTCAATTACCTGTTCAAGCGGGTGGGCGTTTTCCGGCTCAACCCGGCCGGCCTCGATCCCGACGAGCTGGAGCTGGAGCTGATCGACCATGGCCTCGAGGAGATGGGCGAGAGCACCAACGACAAGGACGAGCCGCAGCTCGTGCTCCGCTGCGCCTTCAACGACTTCGGCAACCTGCAGAAGGCGCTCGAGGACCGCGGCATCACGCCGATCTCCGCCGAGTCCGAGTACCTCCCCCTGACGCCGATCGAGCTCCCCGAATCCCAGGCCACCCAGGTGCTGGAGATGGTCGACCGCCTGGAGCAGGACGACGACGTGCAGAAAGTCTTCCACAACCTCGGCTGAGGGCCGATGCACGAGGTCTACGTCGACGCCGACGGCTGCCCGGTCAAGGACGAGGTCTATCGCGTCGCCCGGCGGCACGGCTGGACGGTCCACGTGGTCGCCAACAGCCGCATGTCCGTCCCCACGGACGAGCTGATCCGCCAGGTGGTGGTCGGCGGCCGTTTCGACGAGGCGGACGACTGGATCGCCGAGCGGATCGGCCCGGGGGACGTGGCGGTCACCGCCGACATCCCCCTCGCCGCCCGCTGCCTCGAAAAGGGAGCGACCGTGATCGGCACCAAGGGGAACCTCTTCACCGAGGATTCGATCGGCGACTCGCTGGCCACCCGCGAGCTGATGTCCCAGCTCCGCCAGGCCGGCGTGGTCACCGGCGGTCCGGCGCCGATGGCGAAGAACGACCGCTCGCGCTTCCTCGCCGGCCTGGAAGAGGCGATCCGGGCGGCGAAGAGGGCGCGGCCTTTCTAGCTTCCGCGCCGGCATGCCTCCGCTGTCCTGTGTCGTCGTCGGCGACGCGGCCGTCACTCTCCGATGCGCCGGGATCCTTCGCGAGAAAGGGCATTCCGTCCTCGGCCTGGTCACGGCCGACGGGCGGGTCGCGGGCTGGGCCGCCGAGCGCGGCCTGCCCTGCCGCTTCGAGCCGCCGGACGCTTCCCTGACGCGGAGCGCCGTCGAGACCCTGGTGGACGGGCGCGCCTTCGATCTCCTGTTCAGCATCCACAATCTCCGGATCCTGACCCCGGAGGTCCTCGGTCTGCCGCGGCGGATGGCGGTGAACTACCACGACGCGCTCCTGCCCCGCTACGCCGGCCTCCACGCCACGAGCTGGGCGATCCTCCAGGGCGAGCGCACGCACGGCATCACCTGGCACCGGATGGCGGAGAAGGTCGACGCCGGCGCGATCCTGCTGCAGCGTTCGATTGCCCTGACGGCGGACGACACCGCCTGGACCCTCAACGCCCGCTGCGCCGAAGCGGCGATCGATACCTTCCCCGAGCTGATCGCGGGGCTGGCCGCGGATCGTCTCGTCCCGCGGCCCCAGGAGCCGGCGGCGCGGACCTGGTTTCCGGGTTGGCGAAAACCGGCCCCGGGGTGCGTCCTGCCCTGGGCCGTTCCGGCCGAAACGGTCTCCGCCTTCGTCCGCGCCCTCGATTTCGGAGCCGCGGACAACCCTCTCGGGGTCCCCAAGATCCTCGCTCCCGGCGGCGTGGTCCTCGTCCAGGCCGTGCAGGTCCTCGATCGCCGGAGCGGCGAGGCTCCGGGAACGATCCTGGCCGCCGGTTCCGGGGAGATCGAGGTCGCGACGGCCACCGGGGACGTCCGCGTCCATACGGCGGAGGAGCCTGAACGGGCCGGTCTGATCCCTGGCGCGCGGCTCGCCGGCACGGCTCCCGAGGCGGAGCGGCTGGCCGTCCGCGAGCGCTCCTGGAGGCGCCAGGAAGGATACTGGGCGGCGGTCCTGGTCGAGATGGCTCCCCTGGCTCCCGGTGGGCTCTGGGGCGATCCTCCCTCGGAGAGCAGAGCGCCCCAGCCCGCTCGGGATCTCCTGGTCCCTCTCCTCGCCTGGCTGGGCCTGGAGATCGGCCAGCCTTTCCACGTCGCGCTCGGCGAGCCCGGGCTGCGGCGCGAGCTCATGGAAGCGGGGTGGACGGATCTCTTCGCGGCCCGTCCGCCGCTGCGGGTCGAGATCCCCGGGTCCGTGTCGCTGCGGGCTTTCGCGGCCGGGCTGGCGGAGAGCCGGCGCGAGTGGCGGTCGCGGGGAACGTATCCGCTCGATCTTCCCGCGAGGCTCCGCCGGCTGCGATCCCGGCGCGGAGCCCTCGATCCCGCCGTCGTCGTGGATCTGCTGGACGAGGACGGACCCTTGCCCGCGTTTCCGTCCTCCACGCGTCTCGCCTTGACGGTCTCCCGGGACGGCGTGGGAGGTCTCCCCCGGGCTCTCGCGGACCGGTTCCACACTTGGCTGGCGACGCTCGATCCCGACGCTCCGCTCCGCGCACCGGCGCCGGCCGGGACCCTCATGGAGCTGTTCCGCCGGCAGGCGGCGGCCCATCCCGATCTCCCGGCGCTGGAGGTGGCGGGGAAGATCTGGTGCTATCGGGATCTCGCCCGGCGTGCCGGCCGGCTCGCGGCGGCCCTGCGGCGGCGTGGAGTCGGACCGGAGCGGCTGGTCGCTCTCCGGCTGGAGCGTCTGCCCGATCTGGTGACGGCCATCCTCGGCGTCCTCGAAGCCGGCGGGGCTTTCCTGGTCCTGGACCTCCACGATCCGCCGGCGCGGCAGGCCCGCATCCTGGAAGAGGCGCGGCCCCTGCTCGCTCTCGGCGACCCCGGCCTCCATCGCGTCGCCCCCGACCTCCCGGTGCATCCCCTGGCGATCGCCGACGGGCCCGAGAGCCCGGATTCCGTCGCGGCCGATCCCGCGGCGGGTGGGAACCTCGCCTACGTGGCTTTCACCTCGGGCTCCACCGGCGTACCCAAGGGAGTGGCCGTCGAGCACGCTTCGATCGTCCACTATATCCGCGCGGCGGGATGCCGGTTCGGGCTCGCACCGGGCGACCGCCTCCTCCAGATCGGCTCGCCGGCCTTCGATCTCGCCTACGAGCAGGTCTTCGGCGCTCTCTGTCATGGCGCCACGCTGGTCGGGCTGGAGGAGCCCCGGCTGGCGGAGACCCAGGAGCTGTTCGCCGCCTGTGGCCGGCTCCGCATCACCGTCCTCGATCTCCCGACCGCCGTCTGGGAGCGGGCTACCGAGGACGCCGAGGACCAGGATCTGCCGGTTCCCGCGGATCTGCGGCTGGTGGTGATCGGCGGCGAGGCGGCGCGGACCGCGACCGCGCGCTCCTGGCTCGGAAGAGCCGGTGGAAGCTCCCGCCTGCTCAACACCTACGGCCCGACGGAGGCGACGATCGTGGCCGCCTGGTGGACCGCTCCGGCCGATCCGGACAGGCTGCCGGAGAGCGCCATCCTGCCGATCGGGCAGCCCGTGGAGGGCGTGACCGCCCGCGTCCTCGACGGCGACCGGCGTCCCGTGCCTCCGGGCGAGGCCGGCGAGCTCTGGCTCGGTGGAACGGGTCTGGCACGTGGCTACCATCGCCGGCCCGAGCTGACCGCCCAACGTTTCGTGGGGGTCGCGGGGGAGCGCCTCTACCGCACCGGCGACCGGGTGCGGCGGACGCCGGAGGGCGATCTTGAGTTCCTCGGCCGGCTCGACCGCCAGGTGAAGATCGCCGGCCGCCGTGTCGATCCCGCGGAGGTCGAGGCGGTCCTGCGGGAGATCCCCGGCGTCGCCGAGGCGGCGGTCCTTGCCGGCAACGGCGATCCGGCAGTCCCCCTGAGACTGGCGGCCTGGGTCGTCCTCCGGCCGGGCGAGGCCACGCTGCCGGGCGTCCGCGCCGAGATCGCCCGCCGCCTGCCGGCTCCCCTGCGCCCTGCCCGCCTCGCCGCGGTGACCGCCCTCCCTCGATCTCCCGCCGGCAAGGTGGACCTCTCCGCGCTGGCGGAGCTCTCCGGGCCGCCGGACGCGCGGCCGCCCGCCCACCGCCGCGATGAGCGCGATGAAACAGAGGAACGGCTCGCCGCGCTCTGGGAACGCGTCCTCGGTGCCGGGGCGATCTCGCGGGAGGATGATTTCTTCGCTCTCGGCGGAGACTCGCTGACCGCCCTCGGCCTGCTCGCCGCGATCGGCAAGGAATTCGGCCGCCGGCTTCCCGTGGCACGGCTCCTCCACGCGTCGACCCTCGCCGCCCTGGCGGAGGAGATCCGCAAGCCGGGCCGGAAGAGATCCTCCGGCCTGGTCATCCCCCTGCAACCCCTCGGCGAGGAGCCGCCGCTCGTCTGTGTCCATGGGCTCGGCGGGCACCTCCTGCGGCTCCTGCCGCTGGCGCGCGCCCTCGCCCCCGACCGCCCCTTTCTTGGGCTTCAGAGCCCCGGCCTCGACGGCGACGGCGCGGAGGTGCCGGGCACCATCGAGGAGCTGGCCGCGGTCTTCCTCCGCGAGATCCAGGGGACCGGGCCCTTCCTCCTTTGCGGCATGTCGTTCGGCGGCATCGTGGCCTTCGAGATGGCGCGCCAGGCGGCCGCCGCCGGAGCTCGGCCGGGTCTCGTCGCGCTCTTCGACAGCGACCTTTCCGAGATCCTGCCCGGTCTGCGGCCATCCGGACCGTCCCGGATCGCGCGGCTGCGGGGGAGGCTCCGCCGCTTCGTCGGCGACCGGCTGGGCCGGAGCCGGCGGCTGGCGCGCCGGCTGCTCCACGGCCGGGACGAGATCCAGGAGGCCAACGAGTACCGGAGCTTCAGCCGCGTCCTGCGGGCCAACGAGGCGGCCCTCGCACGCTACCAGCCGGGACCCTACGACGGCGAGGTCGTCTTCTTCGCGGCCACTGCCTACGATCCCGCCATCTATCGGGAGTTCGTCCGCCGGACCGGCTGCCGGCTCGAGATCGTCTCCATGCCCGGAGACCACTTGGGGCTGCTGGAGCCCCCTCACGTCGCGGCCCTGGCCGCCGAGCTGCGGCGCCGGGCGGCCGCGGTCCGGTAGGATAGTGGCTGCTGAAAGGAGGACGGAGCGATGAGCGGAGAGGCAGAGCTTTCAGGACCCGATCTCACCCAAGGTGTTTCGCTCGCCGATCTGCCGGACGGCGGCCAGCTCCTGGGCCACAGCGGCGGCGAGGCCGTGCTGGTGGTGCGGCGGGGAGAGGAGGTCTTCGCGATCGGCGCTACCTGCACCCACTATGGCGGTCCGCTCGCCGAGGGGGTGGTGGACGGCGACACGGTGCGCTGCCCCTGGCACCACGCCTGTTTCAGCCTGCGCACGGGCGAGGCGCTGCGGGCGCCGGCGCTCAATCCGGTCGCCTGCTACAAGGTCGAGCGCACGGGGGACCGGATCACGATCCGGGAGAAGGTCGACAGGACTCCCGAACGCAAGGCGTCCGGCCCCGAGTCCGTCGTCATCCTCGGCGCCGGGGCGGCGGGCAACGCGGCGGCCGAGAGGCTCCGCCGCGAGGGTTATCAGGGGCCGATCCGGATGATCGGCGCCGAGGACGAGGTCCCCTACGACCGGCCGAACCTCTCGAAGGACTACCTCGCCGGCAGCGCTCCCGAGGAGTGGATCCCGCTCCGCCCCAGGGAGTTCTACGCCGAGCATCGCATCGAGCTCCTCCTCGGCGTGCGTGCGACGGCGATCGATCCGAAGGCGAAGACGTTGACCCTTGCGGACGGCCGCTCGCTCGGCTATGGCGCCCTGCTCCTCGCCACCGGCGCCGAGCCGATCCGGCTGCCGATCCCCGGCGCCGACCGATCCTTCGTCCACGTCCTGCGGTCGCTGGCGGACAGCCGGGCGATCATCGCCGCGGCCCAGACGGCGAAGCGGGCGGTGGTGATCGGCGCCAGCTTCATCGGCCTCGAGGCGGCGGCGGCGCTGCGGACGCGCGGGATCGAGGTCACCGTGGTGGCGCCAGAGGACCGTCCGCTGGTCAAGGTCCTCGGGCCGGAGCTCGGCGACTTCGTCCGCGCCTTCCACGAGGAGCACGGCGTCACCTTCCGCCTCGGCCGCAAGCCGGCGTCGATCGAGGAGGGGGAGGTGCGGCTCGACGACGGCTCGGCGCTCGCCGCCGACCTCGTCGTGATGGGCGTCGGCGTCCGCCCCCGGCTGGAGCTGGCGTCGGCCGCCGGGCTCGCCGTCGACAACGGCGTGCTGGTGAACGAGCATCTGGAGACCAGCGCGCCGGGGATCTTCGCGGCCGGCGACATCGCCCGCTGGCCCGACCCATACTCGGGAGAGCGCATCCGGGTCGAGCACTGGGTGGTGGCCGAGCGCCAGGGGCAGGTCGCGGCCGGGAACATCCTGGGCCGCGGCGAGCCCTTCGACCACGCGCCCTTCTTCTGGAGCCAGCACTACGACGTCTCGATCTCCTACGTGGGGCACGCCGTGAAGTGGGACGCCATCGAGGTCTCGGGATCGATCCCGGAGAAGAGCGCCGTCGTCACCTACCGCTCGGGTGACCGGATCGCCGCGGTGGCGACGATCTTCCGCGACCGCGAGAGCCTGGAGGCGGAGATCGCCATGGAAACGGGGGACGCGGCCGCGGTCGAGCGGGCGGTGCGGTCGGAAGGTTAGGGAAAGAGGCGGGAAGCGTCCCGACAGCTCGGGAAGCTTCCCCGGACGGCCGGGAAGCTTCCTTTTTGCGCGGGAACCTTCCCGCGACACGAGGGAAGCTTCCTTTTACGGCGGGAAGCTTCCCCGACGGCTCGGGAAGCTTCCTTTTACGGCGGGGAGCTTCCCCGACGGCTCGGGAAGCTTCCTTTTACGGCGGGAAGCTTCCCCGACGGCTCGGGAAGCTTCCTTTTACGGCGGGGAGCTTCCCCGACGGCTCGGGAAGCTTCCTTTTACGGCGGGGAGCTTCCCCGATGGCTCGGGAAGCTTCCTTTTACGGCGGGAAGCTTCCCCGATGGCTCGGGAAGCTTCCTTTTACGGCGGGGAGCTTCCCCGATGGCTCGGGAAGCTTCCTTTTACGGCGGGAAGCTTCCCCGATCGTCCGGGAAGCTTCCCGAGCCGTCCGGGAAGTTCCCGAGCCGTCCGGGAAAGTTCCGAGGTCATCGGGTAAGCTTCGCGGTCGGCGCCTTCGCTTCCTCTTTCTCGTCGAACACGTCCCCGATCTGCTCCAGGAAGGACTTCTTGCCGCTGACGAAGATCGACGCGCCCGGCTTCCGGGACAGGACGGGGCGGAGGACCGTGGCGGCCTGGAGGGAGACGACGCAGAAGAGGAGGAGCCAGACGACCAGTCCGCCGCGCGCTCCGTTCATCCGCAGACCCTGACCGAGAAACCTCCAGGCGAGGCCGAGAGCGAGGATCCAGAGCACGAACTGGAAGAACGCGGCCGCGCCGAGGTGCCGGCTGCTGGAGGAGAACAGCCAGTTGATCGGCAGGAGCGCCAGCAGGACCAGCGCCAGGGTCGCCGCGAAGCCCGAGAGCACGACGAGGAAGCTCCGCCGCGTCCACTCGGCCCCGGCCACCGCGGAGAAGACGTAGAGGCTCGGCAGGCAGAGGAGCAGGGTGAAGAAGATGATCAGCGGCGCCTTGAGGGCGGCGACGAGGATCTGGTCGCCTCCCTGGAAGAAACCCGCCGCCGCGCCATAGAGCGCGTAGCAGAGCGCCGAGGCCGCGAGCAGGCGAACCGGCGAAACCGCGCCGCCGTTCCGCGTCCGTTCGAGGAAGGCGAGCGGCCGGGTCAGCAGCTCGTTGAGGGCGCCGGGAAGCGTTTCCATGCGAAGTTCCTCCGATCAGAACGATGAGACGAAGTGCTTCAGGATGTCGGTGACGATGAACTCGTAGACGTTGCCGTCGAAGGCGTCCGGCCGCAGGAAGCGGACGGGCATGTAGACGCTGCCGACGAAGGGGCGGAGGACCCACGCCACTTCGCCTCCCACCAGCGCGAAGGCCGCCACCCAGGCGATATAGACGATGCGCAGGGTCCGCTCGGGAGCATCGAGCCGGTGCATCGCCCGCCAGAGCGTCACCGTGCCCGCCAGGCCGCAGGCGCCGACGAACCCCGTGTGCAGCAGGTAGAGCAGGTTGTGGGCGATCCGCGCTTCCGGGGTCGGCGCCGGCGCGCTGAGATTGAAGAAGGCGGCGACCGGCGCCAGCGAGGCGAGCAGCAGGCTGCCCACGGCGAGCGCCAGGAAGGTCAGCACCGCCACTTGGCCGAAGCGGAGGGGCAGCCCCAGCACCGCCGCCGCCGTCCAGGCGAAGCCCACGGTCAGTGCCGAGGTCAGCAGGAGGACGAGCGGCAGCTTCACCGCGTCGTAGAGGGCGAGCCGCGGCCCGTGCCAGAGACCCAGCACGGCGCCGTAGAGCGCGGCACAGGCGGCCATCGCGACGCAGAGCCGCAGCCAGTGGCGCAGCAGGTTCCGGCCGGCGATCACCTCGGCGAGGAGGCGGTCGGCGCCGTGCAGGAGCTCCCATCCGGGGGACGCGAGGCGCTCTACCATTGGAGGTTGGTCGACTCTCTTTCAGGGACTTCAGAGAGGTATACGGACGAGACGAGCGGAGCGTTGGGCCCTCATCACCCCGGCCCTCTTCTCCCGTCCCCTCCCACCCTCCCTCACCGGGAGAAGAGGGAGAAAAGCAAAAGCAAAGACCGAGACCGCTTTTCTCCCCCTCTCCCGGTGAGGGAGGGTGGGAGGGGGACGGGAGAGGGGGCCGGGGGGTGAGGGTTCGGGCGGGAGCGGTGCAGTACACTCTCCCCTTTCTCCGGCCTCAAGCCGGTGCCGAAACGCGGAGAGCGCGCATGCGAATTCTGGTAGCCCTGGGCGGCAACGCCCTGTTGCGGCGGGGCGAGGAGATGACCGCCGAGAATCAGCGGAGGAACGTGCGGATCGCCGCCGAGGCGCTGGCGCCGCTGGGGCGCGAGCACGAGCTCGTCATCACCCACGGCAACGGTCCGCAGGTGGGCCTGCTGGCCCTCCAGAGCGCCGCCTACGAGCAGGCCAGCGCGTTTCCGCTCGACGTGCTGGGCGCCCAGACCGACGGGATGATCGGCTACATGATCGAGCAGGAGCTCGGCAACCTCCTCCCCTTCGAGCAGCCGTTCGCGACCATCCTGTCGATGGTCGAGGTCGATCCGGACGACCCGGCCTTCGCGCATCCCAGCAAGCCGATCGGCCCGGTCTACACCGAGGAGGAGTCGCGGCGGCTCGCCGCCGAGAAGGGGTGGGCGATGGCGCCGGACGGCGACGGCTTCCGGCGGGTGGTGGCGTCGCCGCTGCCGAAGCGGATCTTCCAGATCCGGCCGGTCAGGTGGCTGCTCGAGAAGGGGTGCATCGTCATCTGCGCCGGCGGCGGCGGGATTCCGACGGTGTACGCGCCGGGGCGCCGGCTGCAGGGGATCGACGCGGTGGTGGACAAGGACCGGGCGAGCTGCCTGATGGCCCGCGAGCTGGAGGTGGACCTCTTCATCATGGCGACCGACGCCGGCGCCGTCTATCTCGATTGGGGGCTGCCCACGCAGCGGGCGATTCGGCGGGCCACGCCCGAGGCCCTCGCCGCCTTCCCTTTCGCCGCCGGATCGATGGGTCCCAAGGTCGAGGCGGCGATCGAGTTCGCCGAGCACACCGGCAAGACCGCCGCCATCGGCGCGCTGGCCGACGTCACCCGCATCGCGCGCGGCGAGGCGGGGACGATCGTGACCCGCGCGGCGGGCGAGGTCGACTTCTACCCGGCCGGACGCTGAGCCACGGCCTCTTTCCCGGGATCGGCCCCAGGATCGGAGGGATCGGCCGGAGGGCCGGGATGGAGCGGCGTCCAGGAGGGGGGATCGCTGGACGGGAAGCTCTCGTCGGAGGCTTCGTCGACCGGATCGAGGGGGTCGGCGGGCTCGGGGTCGGGGGTCTGGGGAATCTCGGGCATGGCGGGCATTGTAGCGCCCGCCATGCTTCCGAGGACGTCGATCAGTCGCGGTAGGCTTCGAGAGCGGTCGGGCGAAGCCCCTTGCTCACCATGTCGTGCCAGCGGGCGGTGAAGGCGGCGGCGTCGAGGTTGAGGACCACCTCGCCGGGGGTGCCGCCGTGGACGATGGCGTCGAAATAGCGCTTGTCCCCCTCCTTGTAGGTCTCGACGTCGATCAGCTGCATGTTCTTGCGGCGGGCCGCCTGCCACTTGGCGTCGAAGGCCGTCTGGTCGAGATTGGTCCAGAGCTCGTTGGGGGACTCCTCATAGTGGAACGACCCGGCGTAGAGGATCGACGTGCCGCCGGCGCGGTAGGCGTTCATGTCGACGACCTGCAACCCCTGCGTGCCGGCAAGCTCCTTGACCTTCGCCACGAAGTCCTTGCGGGACTGGCCGACCCAGAGGGAGTACTTCTCGCCGAGGTCGCGGTAGAGGCCGGCGAAATTGGTCTTGCCGCCGTTCTGGTAGACGGTGAAGTTGAACAGCCGCTTCTTGCTGCCGGTGATCGTCTTCCAGTTCTTGAGGAAGGTGTCCCAGTCCTGGTTGGCCAGCAGGACGGTCGCCTGCTGGGTGCTGCGGAAGATGCCCCCCCAGTACGTCTTGCCCCCCTGCTCGTAGGTCTCGAGGTCGACGATCTGCAGGCCGCGGCTGGCGAGCTCGTCCACCCGCTTCTTGAACGCCCCCCACTCCAGGCCGACCACCACCGCGCGCCCTTCCGGCTCGGGGCTGAAGACGGCGAGGAACTGCAGCGGCGCCTCCGCCTTCGGGGCCGTGGCTTTTCCCTTCTTCGGCGCGGCGGCGGGTGCCGCCGCCGGCGGAGGACCGCCGAGCTCGAGGCTGTCGATGCTCAGGCGGACGGTCACCGAGCCCTGCTCCCGGCTGTTGATGTCGAGGCTGAACTCACCGCCGGAGGGCACGCTCACCGTGGCGGTGTCGAGCTTCTCCCAGGTGGTGCCGATCCAGCCGGTGTCCAGCCAGGCGGTGCAGCGGATGGCGGCCGGGAAGGCCCGGATGTCGAGGCCGCGGTTGATATTGACTGTGTACTTGGTCTTCGCCTTGGTGCCGGCGAACATCTCGGACTCAGGCTTGCCTTCCACACCACAGCTCAGCTTCCAGGCGCAGGCTCCTTTCTGTGGGCATTTCTGGACGACCATGTCATTGAAGGTGACCCGGCCCTCGGCCGCCGCCGGCGACGCGGCGGCGAGGAGGAGCGCTCCTCCGGCAAGGAAGGACAGCACAGCGTGCATTCTCATGACCGCTCCTTTCAGGAGATCGAAGAGGTGCCGACATGGTAACCCGGTTGCGGGTCGCCAGAATATACTTCAGCCGTCCGGAGGAATTTCCCGATGAGCGCGGTTCCGACGATCTTCCGTTCTCTCTCCCGCGAGCTCCGCCGCAGCCCCTGGTTCCTGGTGATCGCCGTGATCACCCTCGGCGTCGGCATCGGCGCCACCACGGCGATCTTCGCCGTCGTCGACGCCGTCCTGATCCGTCCGCTCCCTTACCCGGATTCCGGCCGCCTGGTGGCGCTCAAGCACGACTCGCCCGGGCTCGGCATGGACTACCTCGAGATGTCGGACGGTACCTACGTCCTCTACCGCAAGGAGAACCGGGTCCTCGCGGACCTCGGGATCTACCGCGGCGGCGCCGTGACGCTGGCCGGCGGCGGCCCCGAGCGGCTCGAATCGGCCGACGCGACCGGCTCGATCTTCTCGGTGCTGCGGGTGAAGCCGGCGCTGGGGCGGATGATCCAGGAGGCGGACGAGAAGCCGGGCGCCGAGAAGGTCGCGGTGCTCTCGGACGTCCTCTGGCGGCGCCGGTTCGGCGGTGATCCAGGGGTCCTCGGAAAGACCCTGCGGGCGGACGGCGTGGAGCGGCGGATCGTCGGCGTGATGCCGCCGGGCTTCGCCTTCCCCACCGCCGCGACCGAGGTCTGGCTGCCGCTGACGATCGACCCCGCCCACTTCCGGATCGGGGATTTCTCGTATCCGGGCCTCGGCCGCCTCCGTCCCGGGGTTTCCGCGGCGCGGGCGGCCCGCGAGCTTTCGGCGCTCGTCTGGCGGCTGCCCGAGGTCTACGGCGACCAGGGGATCCCCCGCGAGATGATCCGGAGCGCCAGGCTCGCCGTCCGCGCCACGCCGCTGCGCGATACCGTCGTGGGGGACGTCGAGTCGCTGCTCTGGATCCTCCTCGGGAGCGTCGCCTGCATCCTGCTGGTCGCCTGCGCCAACGTCGCCAATCTTTTCCTGGTGCGCGCCGAGGGGCGGTCGCGGGAGATGGCCGTGCGCACCGCGCTGGGGGCTTCGCGCGGCGACGTCGCCCGCCTGTTCCTGGGCGAGAGCCTGGCCCTGGCGCTCGCCGGCGGAGTGCTGGGCCTCGGCCTCACCTGGGCCGGGGTACGGCTGCTGGTGCGCCTGCGGCCGCCGGGCCTGCCGCGGCTGGAGGAGATCGGCGTCGACGGCCGCGTCCTCCTCTTCACCCTCCTGCTCTCCGGGCTGGCCGGGCTCTTCTGCGGCGCCGTCGCGGCATTGCGCTACGGCGCGCCGGCGCCGGCGGCGACGCTGGGGGAGGGGGGGCGCGGCGGCACCGCCGGACGGAAGAGCCTGCGGGCCCGCAACGTCCTGGTGGCCGTGCAGGTGGCGCTCGCCCTGGTGCTGCTGGTGAGCTCGGGGCTGATGGTGCGGAGCTTCTGGCAACTGCGCGGCGTCGATCCCGGCTTCGATCCGCGCGGCGTCCTCACCCTCCGCCTCGACCTTCCCACGGCCGGCTATCGCGACGCTCCGGCGGTCTTCCGCTTTATCGACCAGCTCCTCGAGCGGGTGCGGGCGCTGCCGGGCGTCGTGAGCGCGGCCTCCGTGGATTCCCTGCCGCTCGGCAACAGCGACAGCAGCACCGGCTACACATTCGAGGATTTCCCGCAGCCGCCGGGCCAGGTGATGAGCATGGTCGGCGACGGGTTCGTGAGCCCCGGGTATTTCCAGGCGATGGGGATCCCGGTGATCGCCGGGCGGGCCTTCAGTCGCCAGGACGTCGATCCGGCGGTGAAGGTGGTCGTGGTGAGCCATGGCCTCGCCGAGCACCTCTGGCCGGGGAAGAGCCCGCTCGGGCATCGGTTGGCCCTCGGAGCGAGCGACAAGCCGGACTGGCGCACGATCGTCGGCGTGGTGGGGGACGTCCGCGTCCGCGCCATGGCGAACCAGCCGGAACAGCGCGTCTATTACCCGATGCTGCGCGTCTCGGGAACGAACGAGATCCAGATCCCCCACGGCTTCAGCCTGGTGGTCAAGAGCCACGGTGACCCTTCCCGGCTCATCGGGCCCATCCGCGAGGCGGTCCGGTCGCTCGATCCGAACCTGGCGCTCAGCGACGTCAGGCCGCTGCGCGACCTCGAGGCGCGATCGATCGTGCGGACCACCTTCACCATGCTCCTCCTGGTGATCGCCGCCGCGGTCGCCCTGCTGCTGGGTGCGGTGGGGATCTACGGCGTCATCTCCTACGTGGTGGGCCAGCGGACGCGGGAGATCGGGGTGCGGATGGCCCTCGGCGCGCGCCGGGAAGAGATCTCCCGCCTGGTGCTTCGAGAAGGGTTGGGGATCATCCTGGCCGGCGTGGCGGTAGGCCTCGTCGCCGCGCTGGCCGCGACGCGCCTGCTGAGCTCACTCCTCTACGGCGTCAGCCCCACCGATCCATGGACCTTCGCGGCCGTGCCGCTGCTGCTGGTGGCGGTGGCCCTGCTGGCGACCTGGGCGCCCGCCCAGAGGGCCTCGTCGGTGGAGCCGCTGGAGGCGATCCGCCACGAGTGAGGGAAGGCTGGGGAAAAAGCACACGGACTTACACGGACTGACACGGACCAACACGGACAGGAACGGGCGCTTTTTGACGTCCGTGTGCGTCTGTGCCAGTCCGTGTTCGTCCGTGCTCTCCCTCTCCCTGCCTACTCCAGCCGCACCGGCGCCGCTTCCGGCACCAGCTCCAGCCCCGCCGCGGCGATCTGTTTCCGGAAGGCTTCCACGTCCCCGGCGTAGAAGCGGTTGAGGTCCACCAGATACTCGGCGAGCGCCTTCTCCCCGCGGTCGAGCAGGGCGAGGAGGGCCGGGGTGGGCGGGTCCATCGAGGTCTGGAGCGCGTCCACGCCCGCCCAGACCTTCTCCATGACCAGCTCGTCGCGCGGCAGGCCGAGGGGCATCTCGGGGGTGATCCGGAGGCGTTTCTCCAGGGCGTTGATCTTCGCCTGGAGATCCGCGGCGGCCTTCTGCAGAGCCGGCCGTGCCTCGGGAGGCGCGTCCGAGGCGATCTTCGCCGAGGCCGTCTCGACGTCCGCGCGCGTCTGGCGCAGGCGTACGGCGGCGGTGATCCCCACGTCCTGGAGGTGCCCGGCGCGGAGCACAGCCTGCCAGCGGGCCTGCCAGTCGGTCTCGGTGTTGCGCGAGCGCGGATCGGGGAGGACGCGGACGGTCTGGTGCGCCTCATGATCGCCGAGCGTCACGCTGACCGTGTAGATCCCCGGCGGCACCTCCGGACCCGGCGGGAAAGGAGGCCGGGGGCGGCCGGGTGGGGGAGGCGAGAGCGTGAAGGCGTCACGCTCCAGTCCCCACGTCAGACGGTTGACTCCCGGATCGAGCGGCCAGCGGAAGGTGCGCAGGCGCAGGCCCGCGGCGTCGGCGACGTGGATCTCGGCCGTGCCCCCGGCCGGCGCCGAGACGGTGAGCAGCGCGCCGTAGGGGCGGTTCTCGCCATGGAAGACGTCGGCGCCGTGGCCGCTGGTGCCGATCCGCGTCCAGTGCTGGCGGGCGTCCGGGATCGGGAAGAGGTGGAGCAGCTCGGCGAGCAGGGCGGGCTTCAGCCCCCGCAGCGGCCGGACGTCGTCCAGGATGTAGAGGCCGCGGCCGAAGGTGGCGATCACCAGGTCGTGATCCCGGGGGTGGACGGCGAGGTCGGTCACCGGCACGGCGGGAATTCCGTGGCGCCAGGGCATCCAGCGCCGGCCGCCGTCGAACGATATCCAGAGGCCGCGGGAGGTGCCGAGGAAGAGGAGGTCGCGGTCGACCGGGTCCTGCTCCAGGCTGAGGGCGTGGCCGCGGAGGTCCGGCGTCGCGAGGCTCTGCCAGGAGGCGCCGGAGTCGTCGGTGCGGAAGACGTACGGCGCCTCGTCGCCGCGCCGGTGATCGTCCAGCACCACGAAGGCTGATGCGGGGTCGAACTTCGACGGGCGAATCTGCGCCACCCAGGCGTGGGCGGGGGCGCCGAGATGGGCTTCGACGCTCGACCAGCTTCCACCGCCGTCGCGCGTGACCTGGATCCGGCCGTCGTCCGTTCCTACCCAGATCAGCCCCGGCTTCAAGGGGGAGGGTGCGATGGCGGTGATGGTGGTGAAGTTCTCGCCATCCCCCACATCGGGCGTCAGTCCGCCGCTCTCCGCCTGGTGCTGCCACTCCGGGTTGTTGGTCGTCAGGTCCGGGCTGATCACCGTCCAGGAGTCCCCGCGGTCGGTCGACTTGTGGACGACCTGGCTGCCGGCGTAGAGCGTGCCGGGTGTGAAGGGATCGAGGGCGAAGCCGGGAGTGAAATTGAAACGGAGCTTCAGACCCGCCGGCTCGGAGGGCAGGATGTCCTTGATCTCGCCGGTCCGCAGGTTCCAGCGCTGCAGGCCCCCTCCCTGCGACATGGCATAGCCGAGGTCCGGATCGGCGGCGTCGGGCAGCGTCGTCGAGCCGTCGTTCGCGCCCACGAAAGCCCAGTCGCGGTCCTGGATCCCGCCGGCCTCCCAGGCGTCGCTCGGCCCCCGGTAGGAGCCGTTGTCCTGGAGTCCCCCATAGACGTTGAACGGGACCGCCTGGTCGACCGCGATCCGGTAGAACTGGGCGAGCGGGAGATTGCGGACGAACGCGGCCGTCCTCCCGCGGTCGCGGCTGATGGCGACGCCGCCGTCCGAGCCCAGGACCAGCCGGCGGGGATCGCCGGGGTCGATCCAGATCGCGTGGAGGTCGGGATGGATGTTCTGCCCCCCCAGCAGGTCGCGGAAGGTACGGCCGTTGTCGTCCGAGACGTGCAGCGACATGTCCAGGTTGTAGACGCGGTTCGGCCACTGCGGGTCTACCGCCAGGCCGGGGAAGAAGAAGGGGCGAAGGTGCAGGTTCGGGCTGGCGTTGACGGTGCGAAAGCTGGCGCCGCCGTCCTCCGAGCGGAGCAGGGCGCTCGTCTTCGCCTCGACCATTGCGTAGACCACCTCCGGGTTGGAGCGCGAGACGGCGAGTTTGATCCGTCCGAGCTCCCCCTCGGGAAGGCCGTCGTCGGCCGTACGGCGCGCCCAGGTCCGGCCGCCGTCGAGCGAGACGAAGAGGCCGGAGCCGGGTCCGCCGGAGCGGAAGAACCAGGGCCAGCGCCGGTGCTCCCACATCGCGGCGTACAGCTTGCCGGGGTTCCGGGGATCGATCGCGAGGTCGGCCGCGCCCGTCTTCGCGTCCACGAACAGCACCTTCGTCCAGGTCCGGCCGCCGTCCTCGGTCTTGAACACGCCGCGCTCGGGGCTCTCCCGGTACGACGGCCCCAGGGCGGCCACCCAGGCCACGTCCGGATTGGTCGGGTGGAGGACGATGCGGGCGATGTGCTCGGTGCCCTCCAGGCCCAGGTGGCTCCACGTCCTGCCGCCGTCGAGCGAGCGGTAGACGCCATCCCCCGAGGAGGCGGAGACGTGGATGTCCCCCTCCCCCGTTCCCGCCCAGACGATCGCGGGGTTGGTCTGGAACACGGCGATGACCCCGATCGACAGCGCCGGCTGCTCGTCGAAGACGGGCGTCCAGGTCGTGCCGCCGTTGACCGTCTTCCAGATCCCGCCCGCCGCCCCTCCGATATAGAGGACGGCGGGGTCGGACTCCACCCCCTCGACGGCGGTGACCTTGCCGCTCATCCCGGCCGGCCCGATCGACCGCGCCTCCATCCCGGCGAGCCGCCCGGGATCGATCTGCGCGAGAGCGGGCATCGGGAAGAGCGAGACAGCGAGGGCGAGGCCGAGGACGGCGGAACGAGACATGAGGCGGTTCCTTTCCGAGAGCTTGCGTTTCGCTCAGTGTATCATGTTAGTGATACACGTTGGTGGGCAAGGGGTGGTTGGAGATTCCGGACGGCGAGCGCCTGCTATCCTAGGCCCGCCATGAGCGAGCTGATTCTGATCGTCGACGACGAGCCGGGCATCCTCACCACCCTGGGAGGCATCCTCTCGGACGAGGGGTATTCGACCCTCACCACCACCAGCGGCGAGAGCGCGCTCGCCCTCTATGAAGAGAAGCGCCCCGCCGTCGTCTTCCTCGACATCTGGCTGGCCGACCGCGACGGCCTGGAGACCTTGCAGGCGCTGCGCGAGGCCGATCCCTCGGTTGCCGTCGTCATGATGTCGGGGCACGGGACGGCCGCGACGGCGGTGAAGGCGATCAAGATGGGGGCCTACGACTATCTGGAGAAGCCCCTCTCCTACAAGCGCGCGGTGGACGCCGCGGCCGGCGCCCTCGACTATCGGCGCACCCTTCAGGAGGGGGCCGCGAAATCGGGGAAGGCGGCGCCGGGCAAGCCGCGCGACCGGGTCGAGGCCGAGCGCCGGTTCACCCCCGCTCCCGACCTGCCGCTGCTCGCCGAGACCCGACGCAACCAGCGGACGCTCGGCCACTCGACGGTCGTCTACGGCCTCGGCCTCCACTCGGGCCAGCGGACCGGCATGGTCCTCCAGCCGCTCCCCGAGAACAGCGGCATCCACTTCGTGACGCTCCCCACCGGCATCGAGATCCCCGCCCACGTCCGCGCCGTGGCGGAGACCGACTACGCCACCACGCTGTCGGGGGAAGGGGAGAGCATCAAAACGGTCGAGCACCTGCTCTCGGCGCTCCACGCCTACGGGGTGGGGAACCTGCTGATCAAGGTGCACGGCGAGATCCCGGTCCTCGACGGCTCGGCGCTCGAGTTCTGCCGCATCCTCGAGGACGTCGGCATCGCCGAGCAGGACGAGCCGCAGCGGGAGGTCGTCATCGACCGGCGCTACGAGGTGGGGGGCCCGGGCGAGAAGGTGCTGGCGATCGAGCCGGCGGACGAGTTCTCGGTCTCCTACCTGCTGCGCTACCCGCCGCCGGTCGGCGAGCAATCCTACGAGTTCACGCTCACCTCGGCGGAGGACTACAAGCGGGAGGTCGCGCCGGCCCGCACCTTCGGCTTCATGAAGGACCTCAAGATGCTCAACGAGCTGGGGCTCGGCTCGGGCGGGCGGCTCGACAACTTCATCCTGGTCGGCGAGGACGACGTGATCAACACCGACCTCCGCTTCCCCGACGAGTTCGTCCGCCACAAGATCCTGGACATCATCGGCGACCTCTACCTGCTCGGCTACCCGATCCGCGGCAAGGTCACCGCCCGCCTCACCGGCCACCGCGACAACATCGCCCTCCTGCGGAAGATCATCGCGGGCTGAGCGGCCCTCTTCTCCCCGGCCCTCTTCTCCCGTCCCCACTCCCCTCCCTCACCGGGAGAAGAGGGAGAAAAGCAAAGACCAAGACCGTTTTTCTCCTCTCTCCCTGTGAGGGAGGGGGGCGGGGGAAGGGAGAGGGTGGTAAGGGGCTTTCTTGTTTTCAATGCCGGAAGTGCCGCACCCCCGTCATCACCATCGCCATCCCTGCCTCGTCCGCCGCCGCCACGACTTCGTCATCGCGCTTGCTCCCCCCCGGCTGCGCCACCGCCGTGATCCCCGCCCGGGCCAGCACGTCCAGGCCGTCGCGGAAGGGGAAGTAGGCGTCCGAGGCGGCCACGCACCCGGCCACCGGGAGCTGCGCCTTCTCGATGGCGAGGCGGCAGGAGTCCACCCGGCTCATCTGG
Source organism: uncultured Acidobacteriota bacterium (assembly GCA_963718645.1). Classification (GTDB taxonomy): domain Bacteria; phylum Acidobacteriota; class Thermoanaerobaculia; order Multivoradales; family UBA5704; genus DATARR01. The sequence goes on along the minus strand of OY970373.1, from coordinate 4,036,726 downwards.
CCGGCGCCGATCCCCACCGTCTGGTCGGCGTTGGCGACCACGATGGCGTTCGACTTCACATAGCGCATCACCCGCCAGGCGAAGTCCAGCGCCCGCCGCTCCTCGGCGGTCGGCTGGCGCTTCGTCGGGCAGGTCCAGGTGGCGGGATCGTCCGGGAAGGCGTCTGGCGGCTGCGCCAGGAAGCCGCCGTCGATCGCCCGCAGCTCGATCGCGCCGCGGTCGGGCCCGTAGAGGGGGCACTCGATCAGCCGCAGGTTCTTCTTGGCGTCGAAACGGGCCCGCGCGTCGGCGTCGAAGCCGGGGGCGAGCAGCACCTCCACGAACAGGTCGGCCATCGCCGCCGCCAGCGCGCCGTCCGCCGGCCGGTTGAGGGCGATCACCGAGCCGAACGCCGACACCGGATCGGTGGCGACGGCGCGGGCGTAGGCCTCGGCCAGATCTGCGCCGCGGCCGATGCCGCAGGGGTTGTTGTGCTTGACGATGATCACCGAGGGTTCCGTGAACAGCCCGGCCATCTTGCGCGCCGCGTCGGCGTCCAGGAGGTTGTTCCAGGACAGCTCCTTGCCCTGCAGCGCCTGGAAGCCGCCGAACACCCCGGCGCCGGCGGCGTCCGCGTAGACCGCTCCGCCCTGGTGGGGATTCTCGCCGTAGCGCAGCACCATCTCGCGCCGCAACCCCAGGGTCTGTCTCCCCGGGAAAGGACTATCGCTGCCATCCCCGCCATCCGCCTCCTCCCGGGTCCCCGTCCCCTGGCCGCCCAGCCACTCCGCGATCGCCGCGTCGTAGGCCGCCGTGTGGCGGAACGCCTTTAGCGCCAGCTCCCGGCGCAGCGGCTCGGGGATCACTCCCTGCCCGGCGGTCAGCGCCTCGATCACCCGCCGGTAGTCGGCGGGATCGACCACCACCGCCACGCCGTCGTGGTTCTTGGCCGCCGCGCGGACCATCGTCGGGCCGCCGACGTCGATCATCTCCACCGTCTCCGCGAACGAGGCGCCGCGCGCCACCGTCTCGCGGAAGGGGTAGAGGTTGACCACCACCAGGTCGATCCGCTCGATCCCGTGCTCGGCGAGGGCGTCGAGGTGGGCGGCGTCCGAGCGCTTGGCCAGGATGCCGCCGTGGACCTTCGGATGGAGGGTCTTCACCCGCCCCTCCAGCATCTCGGGAAAGCCGGTGACGTCGGAGACGGCGATCACCGGGATCCCCTTCTCCTGGAGGGCCTTGAGCGTGCCGCCGGTCGAGACGATCTCGATCCCTAAGCGGGTGAGGCCGCGGGCCAGCTCGTCGAGGCCCGTCTTGTCGAACACGGACACCAGGGCGCGGTGTGCGGTGAGCATGAATCTCCTTACAGAATTCTTTGGAGGGGTGTCAGCGGCCGTGGCCCGCCCGCGGCAACAGCGTCAGGCGGCCGCCGGCCGGCAGGTTGGCGCGGTCGTCCACGCCCCCCGCCGCGAGCCAAATATAGCGCAGCGCGAGGGTGACGTCGGTCACCGCGTGGCTGAAGGAGACCGAGGCCACCCCGAAGGCGGTCGAGCGGTCGTCGAAGCGGCCAAGCCCGGAGGCGAAATCGATCCGCCGGTACTCGCCGCCGATCGCCGGATAGAGCTCGCGCCCGCGCTTCAGCGCTGCATCGACCAGCGGCGAGAGGTCCCGGCCGGCGTCTAGGGCGGGCATCAGGCCGTAGAAGACCAGGGGGAAGCGGGGCTCGGCCGTCTCGGCGTAGCGGAGATAGTCGACGAAATAGCGCCGCTCCTCCGGATCGTCCCCCGAGGCGGCGAGCGGGTTGTTGGCGTCCGCCACGTAGTGCGACACCACGCCCAGCCGGCGGACGATCTCCTCGAACGGCTTGTGGGCGCGGATCGCCTTCACGGCCGCCTCGGCCTCCTCGGCGATCACGCGGTCGAGCCGCCCCGTGCCGTCCGGGTTCTTCATGTGGCGGGAGGAGTCCGTATCGGCGAACGGCGCCTCGACCCCCTCGTCGAAGGCGCGCCGGTGCTTCTCGATCTGCCGCGCGAGGTCCGGGGGAGCGAGCCGCGCCGCCTCCCGCCCGATCACCTCCTGCGTCGCCGGCGTCCACGCCGCCGCCGGGCCCGCCCAGGCGAGCAGGGACACCACACTCAGGGTCCAGCGGAGATGCCGTCGCTCGTTCATTTCCGGCCTATTCTAGACGCGAACCCGGCCGCGCCGCCGCTTACAGCCAGGGGGGAGGAGATCCTTGTCCGAGCCGATCAAGCCGATCCACCGCCTCGACGTCACCGGCGCCCTTTGTCCCCTCCCCATCCTCCTCGCCGCGCGCGAGATGCGAAAGCTCCGCGCCGGCGACCTCCTCGAAGTCACCAGCGACGACCCCGGCATCCGTGAGGACATGCCCGTCTGGTGCGAGCGCGCCGGCCACCGCCTTCTGGAGATGGAGGAAGGCGAGCCCGGCCGCATTCGCTCCCTGGTGGAGAAGGGCGCGCCGCGGGAGATGCCGCTGCGGGTGCGCTCCTGACGCCCTACGGCTTGGTGAAGAAGGTCACCGTCCCGGTACCGATGTTGCCGGTGCTCTTCTGCACCGCGGTGATCGCCGCCTGATAGAAGCCCGGAGCCTTCATCTCGAACGATCCCTGGAAGATGCTGGGGTCCTGGAGCACCCGGAAGCCGACGGGCGCCGGGGGGGCCCCCGACCCGATCCGCTCGACGGCGGCGGTCACCACGAAATCCTCGGGGATCCAGGCCAGACCCCTGCCGATCGGACAGCCGCACATCATGGTGACGTTGACGACGAACGACACCGACGCGGGCGCTTTTGCATATTCCAGATGGGTAGGCGGCTGCTGGACCTGGACGATGAGCCCGGGGAGCTCGACGACGAATCCGGGCCCCTGCGTGATCGGCTGCCCCGGGACGGCCCAGGTGTACGTCACCAGCCGCTGCGCGGACTGCAGGCCGCCCAGCGGTCCGTAGACCTCGACCTCGAGCAGCGTGGGTTGGGTGATCGGGAGGTTGACGGTGAGGCCGGAGGTCGTGGGGCCCGGCACCAGCCACTGCACGAGTGGCGAAGCCCCGGGCGTCACCACCGCGGACCGCGAGGCGCTCGGGACATAATTCTGTTGCAGCGTGCCGGAATCCGGCCCCTGGACCCGGCCACCGTCCAGCCAGCGGCCGGTGCGCGCGTCGCGGACCGTCACCTCCGCGCCGCCGATGTCGTCGGCCAGGAACTTCCCGCCGTTCGCCTGCACCCGGATCAGCATGGGCGTGGTCGTCGCCATAAGCTCTCCTCCAAGTCTGGCAGGGAAGTCTACCGGAGAACCGGGACTCTGGATGACGGAGTGGCGCCGGAGCCCAGCAGCTCCTCCTGAGCCGCTGGGCCTTGCCGAGCTTCTCCAAGCCGCCTCGAATCAAGTACAATACTGCTCAACATTGGAAAAGACCGGCAGCTCCAGCATCGTCATGCCTGACGGCGCTCTAATCGAGGAGACTTCGCATGGACAGCTATCTGCAGCGGTTCGACCAGACGCCGGAAGCGGAGCGGTGGCCTCTCGTACGGGGCTGGATTGCCGAGAACCCATTGCCGTTCTACCAGGAGCTCAGAGAGCGGAGGCCGGTGCTGGTGATGCCGGAGCTCGTGCTCGCCGCCCGCTTCGCCGACTGCGACGAGATCCTGCGCCGTTACGACCTCTTCACCGCCGCCCTCCTCAAGCCGAAAGAGGGGAGCTACTTCATGGCCCAGGACGACACGGCGGTCCATTGGCGCGAGAAGTCGATCATGAAGTCCATCCTCGACTTCGAGGAGCTGCCGTCGATCCGTCACTACGTGGGGACGAAGACCGCCGCGATCCTGGCGTCCGCCGGCGGGAAGATCGACGCGGTCGACGGGCTCAGCCGCGCGGTGCCGGTCGGCCTCGTCCAGGACAAGTTCGGCTTTACGCACAGCGATCCGCAGCGTCTGCGGGACTGGTCCTACTGGAACCAGATGGACGCCTTCTGGAACCAGGCCTTCAGCGGCGCCGCGGACCCTCAGCGCATCGTGCGGGAGCGGGAGCTCTCGAACGTGGAGCTGGGGGCGTATATGGTCGCGCTGATCGCCCGGCGCGTGCTGGAGCTCGAGGTCCAGGAGCACTGGGACGAGTCGATCGTGGGCCGGGTGACGGGGCTCTTCTCCAAGGGGGTCCAGGATGCGCGCGAGCTGATCCATCGTATGGAAGGGAAACCGCTGCCCAGCACGGACGGACTGGATCCGGTATCCCGCCTGCTGAAGCTGTCCTTTTCCAAGGCGCTCATCTTCGACATGGAACGCGTCATCATCAACGCCGGCGGCCTGCTGATCGGCACCGTCGAAACGACGTCCCACGCCGTCGTCAACGCGCTGAGCTTCCTCCTTGAGCATCCGGATCTGCTGGCGCAGGCGCGGGCGGCGGCCGTGTCGGGCGACCTCGCGACCTTGGACGGCCATGTCTTCGAAGCGCTGCGTTTCAGGCCCGCCTTCACCTACTTCATCCGCCTCTGCGGCAAGGACACGGTGCTCGCGCGCGCCACGGAGTTCGAGACGCCGGTCGCGGCCGGGCGGACCGTGCTCGCCCTGAGCGCCTCCGCCATGTTCGACGAGACCGCCTTCGGCCATCCCGACCAGTTCGACCCGAAACGGGACCTGCGCAGCATGTTCCACTTCGGCATGGGCCTGCACGAGTGCCTGGGCAGTGCCATTGGTGCGGTGATGATCCCGGAGATCGTGCGGCAGGTCCTGCTGTTGCAGGATCTCCAGGCCGGCCCGATCGACTTCCAGGGAGGTCCGGTACCCCAGTCGTGGCAGTGGCACTGGAAGACGGCGTAAGCCCTCCGGCTGTTTTAGGCAACGGACACGGATACGATCCTCGACGCATGCCCTTCAGCCTTGGGTCGGATGATGATCTCGACGTCGCGATCCAGGAGAGTGACGAAGCGTAGCAGCCGTTCGGAGGAGAACCGGCTCAGCTACTTCACTCTCCCTCCGCGAAATACCGGACCGCCTCCTCGTCATACTCCACCGTCCGTTCCCGAATCCCCTCCGCCCCGTCTACCACCGCCTCCCCTCGAACATACCCGATGGCCTGGTACGTCCGCAGACGCCGCTCGAACATCCGTGCCAGCACAGGAACCTCACGGTCCACATAGTCGAAGATCCGCACCTCCAACTTCCTCGGGTGGAGCCGGTGCAGACGCCCCGTGTATTGCACCAGCGTCCCCTTCCACGACACCGGCATGGCCAACATCAACGTATCCAGCCTCCGGTCATCGAACCCTTCGCCTATGTAGCGCCCGGTCGCGAGAACGAGCCGCTCCTCCTCGTCGGGCACCGCCGCCAGCCGGGCACTCAGTTCACGCCGCTCCTTCGCCGTCATGCCCCCTTGAAGGACCACCAAATGGCGAACGAATCCACGCAACTGCTCCGCGAAGTATTCGAGATGGTCCCTTCGCTCCGTCAGGAGGATGGGCGAGCGGCCTTCCTCCAACGCGTGGAGCACATCGTCCAGAATCAAGCGGTTCCGCGCCTCATCTGCGGCCAGCGCCGCATAGATCCCCTGAATCCCCGAGTCCGCGCCACCCTCCATACGGAACGAGGTCTCGCGGACGATCAGCCGGTGGTCAAACGGCCGGCGTGCCGCCTGCCCCTTGGGATCGACAGCAAAGCGAACCGGCCCCATCTGCATCTCCAGAATCGGATGATGCCCATCCCGGCGGTGTGGCGTGGCGGTCAAGCCAACCACATACCGGGCCTTGACCTCCGAGAGCACGCGCTCAAACGAAACCGCTGGAACGTGGTGGCACTCGTCCACGATTACATGACCATACGTCTCGATCAGGTCCTCGACGCGGTCTTGCCGGACCAAGCTCTGGATCATAGCTACGTCAAGGCGCCCGTTCGGCTTGCGCTTGCCACCGCCGATCTGGCCGATCTCCTTCTCGTCGAGGCCGAGAAACATTGAGAGCTGTGCCACCCACTGATCCAGCAGAGGTTGTCGATGGACAAGCACGAGAGTGCTCCGCACCCGCTTCGCCACGAGGTACGTCCCCAATACCGTCTTCCCGATTCCCGGCGGCGCGATAAACAAGCCAATGTCATGCTGAAGAAGAGCCTCCGCCGCCTCCTGCTGCACCGCCGTGAGCTCGCCCTTGAACTCGACCTGCAGAGCCTCGCCCTCCTGGCGTTGATCCTCCACCTGAAGCTCCACTCCATGCACCTGGAAAAGCTCTTCTAAATCGCCGAGACACCCTCTCGGCAGCGCAATGTGCTGCGCAAGCTCCTCGGCACAGGCGATCACCCGCGGCGTCATCGCCGTCGAGAGCCGCAAGCTCTGCTTCTTGTAGAACTCGGGATTCTGAAACGCGGCGAGGCGCTTGATCTTGTTTAGATGTGGCGGAGAGAGGCCTGCCTTCTCGACGAAGAGACGCTGCGCGAGTACGGCGCGCACCTCATGCGGCAGGGGACCCGGGATTGGCACCTGCCGAGAAGGGCCCGAAGGTCTGCGCCTCCACGGAGTTGACTCTTCGTCGTCCGCCAGATCCGCGAGACGGACCCCGATCACGAGCCCACGTTGCGTCGCCTCCGCCGCGAGGCCCTCCACGAACGAAGGAGAGATCCGCGACAGAGAGGCGAGGTAGCTCCACTGGTCATCGTGAGGCTGGAACGACGTGTCTACGAACACGGTGTTGCCCTGCTGCCGCGGCTCGTGCTGAAGCGGCAGCGCGATCAGGTTCCCGAAGCCGCCGCGCGGCATGGTGTCCTGGTTGGGGAAGAGCCGGTCGTACGACCCCATGCTGAGTTGGTGGCGTCGGGACATCGTCCCCGTAAGGAGGTAGCACCCCATCTTTCGGGCGAGGCTCGCCGTCACCGGAGCCTCGAAGAAGAACCAGACGTGAGCACCGTTGCCGGACCGGGAGCGTTCAACGGCTACCGGGACATCAATCGCCCGGCAGGTCTCGACGAACGCTCCAACGTCCTCCTGCCAGGAGGACTTGTCGAAGTCGATGGCGAGGAACCAGCACGTCTCATCCTCCAACAGTGGGTAGACCCCCATCACGTGACGGCCTCGCAGGTGGTCGAGAACCACCCGGTCGTCCACCGGCGTGAAGGCTTGGTTCGGGCACTCGCTGCACTTGATCCTCGGGAGGTCGCAGACCCCGCGAACAAACTTATTCGCACAGGCAGGCGCATAGCCAGCCTTCTCGGTCTTCCTGCTCAGGAACCGCGTAGGAAAGACGTCATCGCGCCCCCTGAACAGAGCCCGAAAAAGCCGGACCTTCACTGCGGGGGTCGTCGGCGCCGGAAGGGTCGCTGCGACTGGAAAGGCAGAATGGGGCGGCTCCTCCGGGGCGAGGGTTACCAGCCTTACCCGTAGAGCCGCCATCCGGGATCGAGCCGCTTCGTGCTGCCGAGCGAGCTCAGTCAGACGGGCTTCCTCCCGGGCAATTTCGGCGAGAAGTTCCTGTTTGCCTGACACCATCGAAGCTTCCGAACAGAGATCCTACAAAGCGTCTGAAAGACTCTCTTGTCGGCATACGTGGCATGCCTGACGGCAAATGGTACCGCAATTGGGAAGCTGGGGAGGCCGGGATCAAGTCCCAAAGCGAGTTCCTACGCCAAGCGATCCCTCCTATGGGTTCGCTCGCGGGAACTATCGACGTAATTCTCTGATGGGGAGAGCCTTAAGGAATGGTGCCCAGGGACGGAATTGAACCGCCGACACCGTGATTTTCAGTCACGTGCTCTACCAACTGAGCTACCTGGGCACAGGGGAGCCGGGAGGCTCCGGGGAAGCGGGATTCTGGCAGGGGCGGCGGTCCCGAGTCAAGCGGCGTCCCCGGCAGGCCGTCCGGCTCCTCCCTCCGCTCTCCTGATCTCCACCGTCTCCCCATCCGCCGGAATCAGGAGCTGTGCGTCCGCGATCCCCTCGGCTCGGGCTTGAGCGCGGAGGCTTGCGCGGTGACCTCGCCGTGGTCCAGGGAATCCAGGTGGATGGCGACGACGCGGCTTTCGGGGGCGGCGCGGCAGACGTCGAGGGTCTGGGCGGCGTCCATCACGATCGGACCGCTCCCCTGCCAGAGCGCTCCCGAGGAGTGGATGATGATCACGTCCGGCCGGAATCTCGCGAGCACCTCGCGCACCGCCTCGTAGAGGACCGTGTCCCCGGCCCAGTAGAGCGTGGGCTCGTCCGGCGCCTGGAAGACGAAGCCGGAGACGGTGCCCATGTCCGCGAGCTCCGCCGCGTGGGTGCCGTGCCGGCCCGGCATACGCGTCACCTCGATGCCGTTCCACAAGATCGCGCCGGCCACCGGCGTCACCCGCTCGAAACCGTGTCCCCGGATCGTGTCCTCGTCCCCAGGCTGACAGAGGACCGGCAGATCCTTGGGGAGGAGGCGCTGGGTGGCGTTGCGGAAGAGTCGGAGTCGCATGCCAGCGAGGATAAAGGAAGGGCGCCGCGGAGCTGAAACCTGGAGCGGCCCTCTGGAGGCCGCCCCGGTTCGAGGGGATCAGTTCGAGCTGATAAGCGAGTAATTCGCCCCGGTCAGGTTCCAATACTGATTCGTCGAGTCGCAGGTCGACGACATCGAGCTGGCCTTGTTGGTCAGGTATTCGCCCGTCGCGTAGTTCTTCATGCAGGTGCCGGACGTGCCGGTGATCACCCACCACTGATTCGACGTGTTGCAGGTGCTCGACAGGCTCGACGCGCTGCTGGTGAGGAATTTCTGGTTGTCGACGTTCTCCACGCAGTAGGTGTTGGTCTGGCCGGCAACCGGCGTCCTCGTCCACCAGGTGCCCTGATTGACGCAGGTGGAGGCCATCTGCGTGGCGTGGTTTTCGAGGTACTCGCTGTTGCCCTGGTTCTGGATGCAGAGCCAGTTCGGATTGTAGACGCGCCAATACTGCTGCTGGCCGCAGGTGTCGGAGAGCTTGCTGGCGCTGCTGGTCAGGTACTCTTGGTTGCCCACGTTCTGCACGCAATACACCGTCTCGCCCTGATAGGAGACCTGCGTGATGTTCCAGTACTCGTCGTTGCCGTTGCACTCGTTGGCCAGCTTGGTGGCCTTGTTCTCGAGGTACTGGCCGTTCGACTGGTTCTTGACGCAGTAATACTGCGTGCCGCTGACCGCGCTCAACTGCCAGATCTCCTTGCTCTGGCAAGCGCTCGCCAGCGACGACGCGCTGCTGGTCTTGAACTCGCTGTTCGACAGGTTCTGGATGCAGTTGTACCCCGCGAGGCTCTGCGCCTGCGCCGCCGGAGCGAACGCCGCGCCGAACACGAGGCAGAGACCGAGACAAAGACCGAAGACGAAGAAGCGATTCGAGCTCATGTGAAGTTACCTCCCTGAGAGGCCGGCGCCGTCGTTCGACGTCCGGCGGGTTTCAGAGGGGTAGTGGGACGAGGGGGCGAGGTATCGCACCCCCACCATTCACCCTTGCGAATCAGTCTTCTGCCGGAGAGTTGCCAGATAGGCCTCGCCGGCTGGCGCAAGGCGATAACTCTGCAGACGGCTGTTGGGTTTGTCAGGGATGGTCCTGTAGATAAGCCCCGCTTTCAGGGCCGGCTGCAAGTAAAGTTCGCCGAAGGACTTGCGATCTTTGAGTTCGAGAACCGCCTGCAGTTCGTCCCTCCCCATGGTACCTTGGAGTATCTCCAAGAGGCGCTCGACTTGGGGGGTGACTTGGGGGGTGACTTGAGGGGTGACTTGAGGGGTGACTTGGGGGGTAACGCCCATGTGCTGGATGGTTTCTTGGGCAGTGACCGGGGAAGTGTCCACCTGCTCCAGAGCGGCGTGCAGGTGCGCGGGGTTGGCATGGAAGGTCAGCATCAAGCCTGCCATGCCGAAGTCGTAGAGTGGCGGTTCGATGTCGTGCTCCCGGCACTCACGCTGGATTTTCTCGATGCCACGCCCCCAGGATTCGATGTAGCCGGCGCGGAAGAACGCATTCGCGACGAGCGGGTTGAAGGGGCAGGATGGGTGCTTGCCCAGCAGCTTTGCCAGCGTCCAACGGTCCGGCAGGTCGCCGGCGTTCCAGAGGACGATCCGGTCGTCGTACACGCTGATCTGGATGGGGATGCCACTGCTGTAGTCTTTGTGGACCACGGCGTTGAGCAGGGCCTCGCGCAACGCGGCGCTCGGAAACAGGAAGGTCTCCCGCCGTTGCAACCCCTGGTAGCTGATATAAGCCTTGAGATATTTCGTGTGCAGCAGATCGAGAGCCTTCTCAACCTGTTCGAAGAGGTTTCCATGGATCTCATCTTGATAACGGAGGTCATCGTCCGTGACGAAGAAACCGATCTTGATCCAGGCACCGCTCACATATTGCTCGGGCCTGTCCGAGAACAGCAGGCAGGCGGCGCGCTTGAGGCCGTGTTTTTCGATCAGCTCCAGATTGCCGAGCACGACCTCCCGGCTGTCGCGTAACACAGTCCGGTCCATGCGCCCGCTCTCGGTCGCCCTTTTCTTGAACAGGCGCAGCGCCGCGGCGCTGCATGACCGCACCGTGAACGAGGGCTCCGGCGCATCGTCCCAATGGCGGCCGCGCTTCTTCATCAGGAACCGCTCCAGCGCGGCGCCCTTCAGCTCCTGTTTGGTGCTACCGCTGCGGTAGTAATATTCGCCCTTATAGCTGATGGGACTGGGGTAGGGCTCAACCCGGATTTCGACCAGCTCCTTGCCCTCCGCTTTTCGCAGATTCACGTCCACCATGATGCCGAGGATGTCCCGCACCTTGTTCGGAGGAATCTCCTCCATGAGCTTCCCGGCATCCTTGACGCCCACGGCGGCTCCTTGATCATCGCGCCCGATGATCAGGCGGCCTCCCTCCGCATTGGCGAAGCCGCAGATCCACCGGAGATAGTCGTCCCGCCAAGTGCTCTTCCACTCGACCTGCTGGCTTTCCTTCATAGGCTGACTCCTCCAGGGCAGTGGTAAAGCGTTGGCCAGGCACCTTTGCGGAGGGGAAAGACATCGTATCCCTGAACAGGCCGGTGTCAGAGCTTCTGCGCGCCCGGGAGCTTGCCGAGCTCGCGATCGAAGGTCCCTAGCGGAAGATGACCGGCCTTCCGGGCGACCTCCAGGATCAGGCAGTCGGAAAATCCCAAGGCAGGACGGTTCCGGAAGTGCTCCAGCGCCGCGGCCACCACGTCCGCGTCCTGCACTGAGAGGTCCCGGTGGTTGAGGAACATCTCGACCGCGGTCGCGATCTTCTCGGGCCCCAACTCATAGACCGAGGCCAGCACCCACATCGCTTCGACGAGGACGATCTGCGGGATCCACGCGCCCTCCGCGACGAAGGCCTCCGCCTTGGCGGTCTGCTGCTCGTCGTCCCGGGTCGCGAGCCGGACCAGGACGTTCGTATCAACGGCGCGCATGCCGGGTCTTCACCGACTGCGCGATCCCCTGCTTGAGCTCCTCAAGGGTCTTCGGCGCGGGCGGCTCCTCGAACAGCGCCCGGTAGATGTCCTCCGAGGCATAGCGGCCCGCCCGCCGCACCACTATCTTCTCGCCGTCCTCCTCCCACTCCAGGACCGCCCCCGGGCCGATGCCGAGCCTCCGGCGGACTTCCTTGGGTATGGAGACCTGTCCCTGTGCGGTAAGCCGTGAGTATGCGATGGCCATGGGGCCATAGTACCATGGTAATGGGGCGTCAGGGCTATGCCCGGCGTTGCCGAGACAGAGGGAGAGTGCTACCTTCCCCGCCAAGCGAACCCCCTCACGCTGCGGGAGCAAAATAGATCGATGGCTGACCATACCTACTTCACGAACTTGATCTGGCAGATCGCCGACCTGCTGCGCGGCCCATATCGCCCCCCGCAGTACGAGCGGGTCATGCTACCCATGACCGTGCTACGCCGGTTCGATTGCGTGCTCGCAGCCAACAAGGCTCGGGTTCTAGCCGAGTATGAGAAGCGCAAGGGAGGAAAGCTCCAGGGCGATGCGCTCGATGCCCGACTCAACGAGGTCGCCGGTCAACGGTTCCACAACCACTCGGAGCTAGATTTCAAGAGGCTGAAGGGCGACCCGGATAATATCGCTACCCACCTCGACAGTTACATCAAGGGCTTCTCTGCCAACGTGCGCCGCATCTTCGACTTCTTTGAGATCGAGACCGAGATCGAACGGATGCGCGAGGCGAACATCCTTTATCTCGTCGTCTCCAAGTTCTGCGACGTAGACCTGCACCCGAAAACGGTGCCGAACGAGCAGATGGGGCTCATTTTCGAGAATCTCATCCGCCGCTTCAACGAGCTCGCCAATGAGACCGCCGGCGATCACTTCACGCCGCGCGAAGTCATCCGGCTCATGGTGAACATTCTGTTTATCCACGACGACAAGTTGCTGGCCACGGCGGGCACGGTGCGCAAGCTCCTCGATCCAGCCTGCGGCACCGGCGGCATGCTCGCCGAGGCGCAGCGCTATCTCCGCGAGCACCACGCCGAGGCACGGCTCTACGTCTATGGCCAGGACTACAACAAGCGCGCCTATGCCACGGCCGCCTCCGACATGCTGATGAAGGAGGTGAGCCACAACGGCGGCGGCAACAACGTCCGCTTCGGAGACAGCTTCATAGAGGACAAGTTCGCGGACGAGACCTTCGACTACTTCCTCACCAATCCTCCATTTGGTGTGGACTGGAAGAAGCAGCAGAAGGAGATCGAGAAGGAGCACGATACCCGCGGCTACGATGGCCGCTTCGGCGCCGGGCTGCCGCGGGTGAACGACGGCTCACTGCTTTTCTTGCAGCACATGATCGATAAATTCGAGTCCGTGCGCCCGGCGGAGCAAAAGCACGGCTCGCGTCTCGCGATTGTCTTCAGCGGCTCACCTCTCTTCACCGGCGGCGCCGGCTCGGGCGAGAGCGACATCCGCAAGTGGATCATCGAGAACGACTGGCTCGAAGCCATCATCGCTCTGCCGGAGCAGATGTTCTACAACACCGGCATCGGCACCTACGTTTGGATCGTCACGAACCGCAAGGAGAAGCGGCGCAAAGGCAAGATCCAACTCGTTGATGCCCGGGAAGTGTGGACCGCAGGAGGCAGTGAAGACAGCAAACGGAGCCTCGGCGACAAGCGGCGGCACATGACGGTCAAGCAGATCGCGGATGTTGTGAAGCTCTACGGCCGAATGAGCGATGGAGAGACCTCCAAGACCTTCGACAACGATGATTTCGGCTACACCCGTGTGACGGTCGAGCGGCCCTTGCGTTTGCGATATCAGATGACCACCGAAGACAAGGCTCGCTTCCTGGACGCCTACCCGCATCTGCTTGACGACGTTCAGGTCATCGACAAGAAGTTAGGCCGCCAGCCGCAGCGCGATTGGAACGGGGTTTGGAGTCGCATCGAGGATGTGCTGCGTGGGCGCGAGTCCGGCTGGAAGTTGACCGAGCAGAAGCTCTTCCGTAGCGTCTTCACCCAGAAAGACCCCGAGGCAGAGCCGGTCACCAAGGGCAGGCGCGGTGAAGCGTATGAGGTTGACTCCGACCTGCGCGATTTCGAGAACGTGCCTCTCAAGGACGATATCGACGACTACTTCGAGCGCGAGGTGCGTCCTCACGTACCCGACGCCTGGATGGACCGCAGCAAGGACAAAGTGGGTTACGAGATCAACTTCAACCGCCACTTTTACAAGTACACGCCGCCACGCCCGCTGGAGGAGATCGACGCTGAGCTGAAACAGGCGGAGGAGGAGATCATGCGGTTGCTGCGGGAGGTGACGGAGTGAGCCCAGGGTTACATGGGCGCTGGCCTACCAAGCGCATTCGGTTCGTCACTCATCGAAATCGTTCAGCCGAGGAGCAGCGTCTGTTGCTGCTGGCGAGACAGGTGAGCTTTCTTCCGATGGAGGCGATAGGAGAGCGAGGTGATCTCGATCTAACCACCTCACGCGACATAGATGACGTACGCTCTGGCTACACACAATTTTTCGAAGGCGATGTCCTAGTCGCCAAGATCACGCCCTGCTTCGAGAACGGTAAGGGAGCTTTCGTCAGCGGTCTGCCGGATGGCGTTGGGTTTGGAACTACCGAACTCCACGTCCTCGCGCCGGCCTCTGATTTTGATGGCCGCTTCCTGTACTTCACTACCGTCAGCTTGGCCTTCCGGCGACTTGGCGAAGCCAGCATGACTGGTGCGGCTGGGCAGAAGCGTGTGCCTGAGAATTTTATACGTGATTTCAGAATTCTGGTACCTCCGTTCCGGCAGCAACGCGCCATCGCTGCCTACCTCGACCGCGAGACGGCGCTGCTAGATGCTCTGGTGGCAGCAAAGGAGCGGGTGCTCGGGCTGTTGGCCGAGAAGCGCCGGGCGCTTATCACCCGCGCCATTACCCGCGGCCTAGACCCTCGCGCTCCCGTCCGTGACTCCGGCATCCCCTGGCTGGGTGAGATTCCGGCGCATTGGGATATCGAACGTGCGAGGTGGCTGTTCAGGGAGCGGGATCAGCGTTCCGAAACGGGCGAAGAGGAGCTTCTCACAGTTTCGCATCTCACCGGTGTGACACCTCGGTCAGAGAAAGACGTCAACATGTTCGAGGCGGAGACGACTGAGGGATACAAGATCTGTCTCTCGGGCGACCTCGTCATCAATACGCTGTGGGCGTGGATGGGCGCCATGGGTGTATCGCGAGTGAATGGCATCGTTAGCCCAGCGTACAATGTATACCAACCAGGAGCACAGTTTGTGCCGAGCTATGTTGATGCACTTGTTCGCTTACCGATCTTTGCTCAGGAGGTTACGCGATATTCGAAGGGCGTATGGTCTTCTCGGTTACGTCTCTACCCTGAAGGTTTTTTTGAAGTTTTTTTTCCTTTGCCTCCACTTCACGAACAGAAGGCAATCGTTTCGCACGTGAATAGGGCGGTCGGGAAACTGGATGTGTTGCGCGTCTCTACGGAACGAACCATTGCCCTCCTCAAGGAGCGCCGAGCCGCCCTAATCGCCGCGGCAGTAACGGGCCAGATCGATGTGGGAGCCGCATGACCGAGCTACGCCCATGGGCGGGCTTTGGCGGGCTCGTGGACGGGCTTGCTCGGCTGCAAGCGCGAGCGCGGGAGGCGGCGGGTCTCTCGGTGGGCGAGATCCTGACCCTGCGCAACTGGCTCATTGGGGCGTGGATTGTAGCCTACGAGCAAGAGGGTGCGGACCGAGCCCGCTATGGCGAGCGGCTCATCGACGCTTTGGCCGCGGCGTTCAAGGCGCGTGATGTCAGCGGTCTCGGCCGTAGCAACCTGAAAAACTACCGGCAGATCGCCCTCACCTGGCCCACGCTGGGGATTCGCCAGACGTCTGGCGAATCGGTTGCACTCGCCCAGCCTTGGCAGACGCTGTCTGCCGAATCCGTCCCTGCCTTGCCTCATAAGGGAGAAGCCCTGGCCTGGCAGGACGAGGCCTGGATGCTGCGCCTCCGCCAGGAACTCTCATTCTCGCATCTGTTGGAGCTGTCGCGAGCGAGCGATCCGGTGGCGCGGGCCTTCTACGAGGCGCAGGCACTCGCTCACCGCTGGAGCGTGCGCGAGCTCAAGCGCCAGCGCGACTCCATGCTGTTCGAGCGCGTCGGCCTCTCGCGTGATCGGGAGGCCGTGCTCGCTCTCGCCAATGAGGGCCGGTTGCTCGACACGGCGATGACGAACGTGCGCGACCCCTACGTGCTCGAGTTCCTGGGCTTGCCTGAACGACAGGTATACTCGGAGTCCGACCTGGAGGGAGCCCTGGTCGATCACCTCCAGGAGTTTCTTCTGGAGCTGGGTGGCGACTTCGCCTTCCTGGGACGGCAATACCGCATCACGGTGGGAGGGCGCCATCATTTCATTGACCTTCTGTTCTTCCACCGTCGTCTGCGCTGCCTCGTGGCCATCGATCTCAAGATCGGCGCCTTTGGCCATGAGGATGCTGGCCAGATGAACTTCTACCTGAACTATTTGCGCGAGAAGGTTTCCCTGGCAGAAGAGAACCCGCCCGTCGGCATCGTGCTGTGTGCCGACAAGGATGCGGAAGAGGTGCACTACGCGACAGGAAATCTGGACCATCAGGTCTTCGTTTCGCGGTATCTGACTCGCCTGCCGACCGAAGAGCAGCTTCGCTCCTGGCTCGCCGAAGAGCGGGAGCTTCTGGCGCGTGGGCCGGCAGCGGAGGAAAGAGAGAGATGACCACGAGCCGCCATACGGAAGCCGCCTTCGAAACCGTCATTGAAGCGCATCTGCTTGCGCACGGCTACATCCCCATCGACAGGGCGGAATTCGACCGCGAGCGCGCGATCTTTCCCGAGACGGTTCTCGCCTTCATCCGCGAGACACAGCCCAGGGAATGGGCCAAGTTGGAGGCGTTGCACGGAGACCGAACCGAGGAGCAGATTCTCGACGACCTGTGCAAGTGGATGGACGCCAACGGATCGCTCGCGACCCTGCGCCATGGCTTCAAGTGCTACGGGCGGACGCTCCATGCCGCGTTCTTCAAGGCCGCGCATGAGCTGAACCCGGAGTTGGAGGCCCGCTATGCCGCCAACCGGCTGGGGCTGACCCGCCAGCTTCGCTACTCGCCGCGCTCTGAGAAATCTCTCGACGTCGCGCTGAGCCTGAACGGCATTCCCATCGCGACGTTGGAGCTCAAGAACCCGCTCACGAACCAGACGGTCGAGGACGCTCGCCGGCAGTATAAGAAGGACCGTGACGCGCGCGAGCCGATCTTCGAATTCAAGCGCCGCACCCTGGTTCATTTCGCGGTGGACACCGAGTCGGTGCTGATGACCAGCCGGTTGGCCGGGGACGCGACGCATTTCCTTCCCTTCAACAAGGGGTGCGACGGCGGCGCCGGAAACCCTCCGGATCCGGCGGGGAGGAGCTATCGCACGGCGTACCTATGGGAGGAGGTCTTGCAGCGCGACAGCCTGCTCGACATCCTCGCCCGCTTTGTCCACCTGCAAGCCGACGAGAAACGCGATGACCAGGGGCGCAAGGTCAAGACCGAGTCGATGATCTTTCCCCGCTACCACCAGCTCCAGGCCGTCCGCACGCTGGTGGAAGCCGCGCGGCGCGAAGGAGTGGGGCACAACTACCTCGTCGAGCACTCCGCCGGCAGCGGCAAGAGCAACACGATCGGCTGGCTGACGCACCGGCTCGCCTCCTTGCACGACGTCCACAACGAGCGCGTTTTCGATAGCGTGATCGTCGTCACCGACCGTGTGGTGCTCGACCAGCAGCTTCAGGACACCATCTACCAGTTCGAGCACAAGCGCGGTGTCGTGCAGAAGATCGACGAACGCACGCGCCAACTCGCCGAAGCGCTTGAGAACGCGGTGCCGATCATCATCACGACGTTGCAGAAATTTCCCTTTGTCTCGGACCAGTTGCTCAAACTGGCGGAGAAGCGCGGCACGAGCAGCGCAGGAACCCTCGCCACGCGGCGATGCGCCGTCATCATCGACGAAGCGCACAGCTCCCAGGGGGGCGAGGCGGCGACCGACCTCAAGGAAGTGCTCGGCGGCGAGGGGCTGCGGGAAGAAGCGAGGAAGCGCGCGGCCGAGGAAGGCCGGGAAGACCAGGAAGAGCTCTTCCGGAGCATGGCCAAGCGGAGCCGGCAGCCCAACCTGAGCTTTTTCGCCTTCACCGCCACGCCGAAGCACAAGACCTTCAAGGTGTTCGGCCACGATGGAGAGCCTGCCCACAAATACACCATGCGGCAGGCGATCGAGGAGGAGTTCATCCTCGACGTGCTGAAGAGCTACACGACCTACGAGAGATACTTCAAGCTGCTCAAGGCCTGTGAAGACGATCCCAACGTCGAGCGCAAGAAAGCCGCCCAGGCGTTGGCGCGCTTCATGAACCTGCACCCGCACAACATCGCGCAGAAGACCGAGATCATGGTCGAGCACTTCCAGGCGTTCACCCGGAAGAAGATCGGCGGCCGGGCCAAGGCCATGGTGGTTACGGGCTCTCGCTTGGAAGCGGTCCGCTTCAAGCAGAGCTTCGATGAGTACATCAAGAAGAAGGGCTACGCCATCAAATCGCTGGTGGCCTTCTCAGGAAAGGTAGAGGACGAATACACCGAAGAGAAGATGAACCACGGCATTCGCGAGAAAGAGCTCCCCGAGAAATTCGCAACCTCGGAATATCAGGTCCTGCTCGTGGCGGAAAAGTACCAGACCGGCTTCGATCAGCCGCTGCTCCATACGATGTTCGTGGACAAGCGGCTCGCGGGCATCCAGGCCGTGCAGACGCTGTCGCGGCTCAATCGCATCCATCCACTCAAAGAAGACACCTTCGTGCTCGATTTCGTGAACGACCGGGACGAAATCCGCGAGGCGTTCAAGACCTACTACGAAGGCGCGGCGATGGGTGAGGAAGTCGATCCGGCCCGCATGTACCAGGTCAAGGGTGAGCTGGACGCTTCCGGCATCTACCTGGACGAGGAGGTCGAGCGTTTCTGCGCCGTGTACTTCAAGCCGAAGCAGCGGCAGAGTCCGCTGGATCATCAGGCGATGAACGCGGCGATCGATCCCGCGGTTTCGCGGTTCACCGTGCGGAAGAACGATGACGAAGAAGAGGCGGAGCTCTGGCGCGGGAAGGCGCAAGCCTTTCTGAATCTCTATGGATTCCTGAGCCAGGTCATCCCCTACCAGGACTCCGACCTCGAGCGGCTGTATGTGTTCCTCCGCTACCTGGCCCTGAAGCTGCCGACCCGCAAGAGTGGCCCGGGGTACCAATTCGGCGACGAGGTGAGGCTCGAGTACTACCGGATCCAGAAGATCAGCGAGGGAGCGATCTCGCTGCGGGACGGTGAAGCCCCACGCCTCGACGGCCCGACCGAGGTCGGCAGCGGCCTGGTGCGGTCGCAACCGGTGCCGCTCTCACGCCTCATCGATATCGTCAACGAGCGCTTCGGAACCGACTTCAACCAGGCCGATCAACTGTTCTTCGATCAGATCGTCGAGGCGGCAATGACCGACGACGGTCTGCGGCAGGCGGCCGAAGTGAATCCCGGCGATAAATTCGAGCTGGTGTTCAAAAATCTGCTAGAGCAACTCTTCGTCGAGCGCATCGATCAGAACGAAGAGATCTTCGTTCGGTTCATGAACGATAGATCGTTCCAGGAGACCGTGACCGAGTGGATGGCGGCCGAGGCGTACCGCCGTCTCCGCAGCGATACCGGCCCGGTGCTGCCGCCGCGGCTCCGCATCGTCGAGCCTAAACCCGAAGAGCGCTACGTCACTTGCGTGCCTCTCGTACCCCTCAAGGCCGCCGCCGGAGCCTTCGGCGATCCTCAACATATCGAAGAGAATGGCTTCGAATGGGTTTCCGTCGACGCGCGTCATCGCCTGCGCCGCGGGATGTTCATCGCGCAGGTCGTCGGCCAATCGATGGAGCCGGCGATCCCGGACGGCGCGTACTGCCTCTTCGCTGCGCCGGTCGAAGGAACGCGACAGGGGAAAACCGTGCTCGCCCAACTCCGCGACACCACCGACCCTGAAACCGGCCAGCGCTATACCGTGAAGCGCTATGAGAGCGAGAAGGAGAGAAGCGGCAGTTCCTGGCGCCACACCAGGATCACCCTCAAGCCGCTCAATCCCGACTTCGAGCCGATCGTTCTGGCCGGTGCGGACGAAGCGCAACTGCAAGTGATCGCCGAGCTTGTGGAGGTCTTGGGCTCTTGACGGTAGGGAGGCCGGAAAGTCAGGCGGCCCCGGTCGGACTCCCAATTGAAGAGCATGCGTTCCAACTCTTGGTCATGGCAACCGGTCATAAGTCTCTCCCGCTGCCTGCATATCACAACTGGAAGAGGCATCCAGAGGAGCGACTTGGGAGATCACAGCGGCTCGCCCGGTAAGGGCCCCGGCAGTTCTTCAACTGCTCCAGCACATCTCTCTTCTGCGACATCTATACCTCTTGTCCCACGGATTCCGACGCGGTCAGCGCGTAGAGCTCGTGAAGCTTGGCTTGCAGTAATTTCTTGTCAGGAAGTTGGGTCTGGTACTCGGCGATCAGGGTCGGCGAAAGCGAGCGGCTGAGGGCGTATTCGACGACTTCGTTGTCCTTGCTCGCGCAGAGCAACACGCCGATGGCGGGGCCTTCGTGGGGTTTTCGAACATCGCGGTCGAGGGCCTCCAGATAGAAATTCAGTTTGCCGAGGTGCTCGGGTTCGAAGCGGCCCACCTTGAGCTCGATGGCACAGAGACAATTGAGGCCGCGATGGAAGAACAAGAGGTCGAGCGCGAAGTCACGGTTCCCAACCTGCACCGAGTATTCGGAGCCTACGAAGCAGAAGTCGCGGCCCAACTCGATCAGGAAATCCTTCAGCCGATGGACCAATCCGCGGTGCAGGTCGGTCTCGGAGTGTTCCTGTGGCAACTCCAGGAAGTCGACGAGGTAGGTGTCGCGAAAGACCACCTCGGCGCCGGGGTGCATTTGTCTCAGCGCTGCTGAGACTTTTGGTGGGTTCAGAACCGCGCGTTCGAACATGGCGCCGGCGAGCTGACGTTCGAGCTCTCGGCTAGACCATTGCTCTTGAGCGGCGAGCCGGATATAGAACTCCCGCTCTTCCGCTCGTTTGCTGCGACTGAGGATCATCAGATGGTGAGTCCACGGCAATTGTGTCAGCAGTGCTGACACTTTTACCTGCCCCTTGTAGGCCTCGAAGAACTGGCGCATCCGGAACAGATTTCGCCGGGTGAATCCCCTGAGGTTCGGGTGGTGCCGCTGGATGTAGCGCGCCAGGGCTTCGACCACCCCTTCGCCCCAGGCCGCCGTCTCGAGCTTGCGGGAGATGTACTCGCCGATCCGCCAGTAGAGGTCGATCAGCTCGGTGTTGACGGCCGCGAGAGCTTTCCCGCGGGCGGTCTGAATCATCTCCACGATTTCTGCGAAGGCCAGCTCTTCGGGCGGAGCGGCCAGGACCGGGGTCTTCTGTGGGCGCTTGCCTCGGGCTTCGGCTGGCCTCATTCGGGCATTCCGCGCGCCGGCTGGCTCCAGCACATCTTTCTTCCGCGGCATCCATACCTCTTAGGTCACGCAGGCAAACCTTCCCGCGGCGTGGCCACCTGCGGCGGCTCGCCCGAGAAGGGTTCGGTGTTTTGTCCTGGAGAGGATACTCCAGGCCGAGAGGGAGAGGAACTTGCAAGCTTTACCCTCCGCTCCCGAACCGGGCCGCGATCTCGGCTTCGCCTATGCGGTTGAAATCCTCGGGCACGACGAGCTCACCCTCCAGAAATCCCAGCCGTTTCGGCTCTCGGTGAGCATCCACCGCCGCCATCCTCACCAGCGGCTTGCCCCCCTTCGCGATCACGAACGCTTCGCCCCGAGCGGCTCGGTCGACCAGCTCGGAGAGCCGGGCCTGAGCTTCGTGGATCTCGATGCTCGTGACCATAGGAGCCTCCAAGGCTGCGTCGGTTCGGACGGAGTCTAGTCCGGCGCGCCGAAGTTTTCCGCTGAAACCGCACCGAAGGGTCCGCCTGGGATCGACAATACGGCACCGAAGACCTGCCGGTCGCCGAGCGTCCGCGGTGGCGCTCGCTCGACCGGCCCACGGAAGCTCCCAGCGCGGCCCGGCTACTTCACCCCCGCCGGCGCCTTCACCCCGGCATAGTCGTAGCGGATCGCCAGGTGCATCTTGTCGCCGCCGCCGGTGTCGAGGTCGTTTTCGGTGCGCAGGGGGAGTCCGGTGCGCTTCGATATCCACAGGGTCGCGTCCGAGCTCCCGACCTCGGTCACGGACTGCGTGCGGTAGACGGCCGCGGACTCGCCGTTGACCGCCTCGTCGCGCAGGTAGCGGCAGCTCATCGACTTCGCGTTCCGCACGTTCTCTTCCTGCTGCTTCCGCATCTCCTGGGTCGACATCGGGCTGCGCTTCCATTGGCCCCTCATCTGGATATAGATCGCGCCGCCGGAATAGATCGATTCCCGGACCTCGGGCTTGCCGCCGCGGGCCGAGGCCTCCGTCGCATAGAGATGCGTCGGCGTAGCGATCTGCTTCATCATCGCGTCGATCCCCGGCTTGCAGGCCGGATCGACGGCCGCGGCGCGCGCCGGCTGCCCGGCGGCGAGGATGATCAGGAAGGCGACCAGGAGGGCGACCGCTGCGGGAGCGATCGTTCGGAGGATGAGTTGATGGTTCATTCCGGGTTCTCCTTACAGTTTTGCCATCAGGGCGCGCGCCACGCCGGCCATCTTGTCGTCGAGCGCCTCGGTGCCGGGATCGGGGGCGACGGTGGCGCTCACGGTCACGTGCCAGGGTCCCTTGCGCGCTTCCAGGATGCGGCCGCGCATCGAGAAGCCCAGCCCCATATTGACCGAGGCCACGTTGGTCGCGAAGGCCCAGTCGCCCACGCCGCTCTTCTCGTCGACTCCCTCGATGACGCCGTTCAGCCCGTGCTTTTCGGGCGCCAGATCGCCGGCCATGGCGCCGTGCACCGCCGCGCCGGTCTTGGCGTAGATCGCCTTGATCTCGTCCTCCGTCTGGGCATCCCGGGTGGCGTCGACGTTGATGTTCATCTGTTCCATCATCGCCGCCCCGGTCTTCTGCTGGCTGGCCCCCGCCTTCATCATCCCTTTTATGAAGCCGTTCATGTCGCCCGCCGCCGCTTTCTTCTGTCCCTCCCCGAGCTGCGCCTGGGTGTCGGCCAGGGCCTTTTCCTTGGCGGAGGGATCGAGGCCGTAGGTGCAGCCGTCCTGGATCAGCGTCTTGCCCATCAGCGCGCTCACTTCGGCGGCCGACAGGAGCTTGCAGACTTGAACCCTGGGCGCGGCCGGAGCGGCGGGCGCGGCGGCGTTGGCGGCGGTGGAGGCATTGGAGGGGGTGGAGGCGGCGGGCTGGGAAGCCGCGGAGGCCTCCGATGGATTCGGGGCGGCCTTCTGGCACGCGGCGGCGGCGAGGACCGCGGCGGCCAGGAGCAGGGAGCGCGTCTTGAGCTTCCGTTTCATGATGAGGTCTCCTCGAGTCGTCCGGCGGCGTCGGAGGCGATCCGCCAGGGTCTGCCCTGACGGTACGCCGAGACGCTAAGATTGTCCTGGACGAAGGTTCTCCCTTCCTTCCTCTTTCGTTCGCCGCCGCCGGAGACGCCCAGGATTTGACCGCGCCGGACCCTGAGACCTACCGCTTCGGCCGCTACACGCTCGAAGCCCGCGAGCGCCGCCTGCTCGCGGGCGGCGTGGCCGTTCCGCTCAAGCCGCGGGCCTTCGACACCCTCCTCTACCTGGTCGAGCGGGCGGGGCACCTGGTGACGAAGGAGGAGCTGCTGGCGCGTCTCTGGCCCGATTCGGTGGTCGAGGAGAGCACGCTCGCCAAGAACGTCTGGCTGATCCGCCGGGCCCTCGCGGAGGTCGACGGCGAGGCCCGGTTCATCGAGACGGTGCCGCGGATCGGCTACCGTTTCATCGCGCCGGTGGAGAGGATCGCTCCTGCTCCGGAGCCCCCTCCGCAGCCTGAGCCCCCTCCGGAACCGCGCCGCCGCCTGCGGCCGGGATCGATCGCGGGGATCGCGACGATGGCAACGATCGCGGCGGCGATCCTCGTCCTCGTCCTCTTGATCGCGATTTCCCATCGGTCTCGCGGTCCGCGACAGCGCGGCCTGATCGCTCCGTCCTCGACGGCATCCTCGGAAAAAGCGCCCCCGCGCGCCTCGGTCGCCGTGCTCGGCTTCGCGAACCTGTCGCGGCGGAGCGAGTCGGCGTGGCTGTCCACGGCGCTGGCGGAGATGATGAGCGCCGACCTCGCCGCCGGCGAGAGGCTGCGGCTGGTGCCCGGCGCCGATTCGATGCGGCTCGCCCGCACCCTCACCTCCGCGCCCGGAGCGCTCGCCCGCGACGCCCTCGCCGCAGCGCGCCTGCAGCTCGCGGCCGACTACGTGGTCCAGGGCTCCTACCTGTCGCTGCCAGGACCGGACGGCGAGGTCCTGCGCCTCGACGTGGTGCTGCAGAACACCGCGTCGGGCGAGACCGTCGGCACGGTGTCCGGGACCGGCGCCGCGAGCCGTCTCTTCTCGCTGGTGGACGACGCCGCGGCGCGACTCCGCGCCAAGCTCGGCCTGGAGCCGCCGGCGCCCCAGGCCGCCGCCGCCGCGGAGGCCGCCTTCCCCGCGCGGCCGGAGGCGGCACGGCTGTACGCGGAGGGGCTCGAAAAGCTGCGGCAATACGACGCCCTCGGCGCCCGTCCGCTGCTCGAACGAGCGATCGCGATCGAGGAGCGCTTCCCGCTCGCCCACGTGGCGCTGAGCCAGGCGCTGGCCGCTCTCGGCTACGATCCGCTCGCGATCGCCGAAGCCCAGCGGGCGCTGGCCCTGGCGGGTCCCTTGAGCCGGGCGCAGCAGCTCGAGATCACAGCCGGCTTGGCGGAAGCGCGGAAGGACTGGACGGCCGCCGCCACCACCGACCGCTCGCTGCTCGCCTTCTTCCCCGACAACCTCGAATACGGCCTGAGCCTCGCGCGCACCCTGACCGCGGGGGGCAAGGCGTCCGAGGCGCTCCTGGTGATCGCCGAGCTCCGGCGGCGCTCGCGGCCTTCCGGGGAACCGCTGGCTGATCGGGCCGCAGAGGGCGATCCGCGCCTCGACCTCGCCGAGGCCGCCGCCGCCGGCGCGCTCTCCGACTGGCCGCGGGAGCTCGCCTGCGCCCGGCGCGCCAACCGGACGGCCCGCGCCCGCCATCTCGATCGGCTGCTGGGGGATGCGCTGCTCGACCAGGCCTCCGCCGAGGGGAGCCTCGGTCAAACCCAGGCCGCGCAAGGGGATTGGACCGAGGCCGCCCGCCTCTTCCACGACCTGGGCGACACCAACGCGGAGGCCGGCGCGCTGATCGGCCTCGCCAACACCAAGGGGGACCACGGCGACTACGACGGCTCGATCGCCGGCTACCGCCAAGCCCTCGCCACCTTCGAGCGCACCGGCAACCGCCGTGGCGCCGCGCACGCCTGGAGCGACATCGCCAACACGAGCTGGATGCAGGGGAACGTCGAGGAGAGCCTGCGTGCCGCCGAGCGGGAGCTGGCGCTGAGCCGCGAGATCAACGACCGCCGCGGCACCGTCTGGGGGCTGGCGGCGATCGGCAACGCCCTCGCCGACCAGGGGGAGATCGAGAAGGCCCTGGGGATGCAGATCGAGGCGCTGGCGATCAGCCGGGAGATCGGCGATCGCGAATACGCGGCCTTCTGCCTCGGCTCCCTGGGGGACACCCACCTCGCCGCCGGCGACCTGGAGGCGGCGTCCCAGAAGTACCGCGAGGCGCTGGAGCTCTGCCGGAGCCTCCACGACGCCGGGGGAGTGGCGCGGCACGAGGACGACCTCGCCGCGGTGCTCCTCGCCGAGGGGCGCCTGGACGAGGCGGCCCGGCTCTTCCAGGACACCCTGGCGAGCCGCCGGAAGGCGGGCGAGGAGGACGCCGCCGCGCAGACGGGGATGAACCTGGCGCTGGTGCGCGTCGAACAGGGGCATGCCGCCGAGAGCCTCGCGCTGGCCCGGCAGTCGGCCCAGGCCTTCGCGGCGATGCACCAATCGGGGAACCGCGCCCAGGCCCTCGCCGCCGCCGCGCTCGCCGAGATCGCGCTGCACCAGGACGCCGCGGCGGCGGCGGATTGCGATCAGGCGCTCGCCGTCCTCCGGGGCAACCGCCAGAACCAGCCCAACCTTTTCGTCCTGCTGGTGAAAGCGCGCGTCGAAGCCGCCGCCGGCCACCTCGCCCAGGCGCGCTCGCTCGCCGAGGCCGCCCGCGCGAGAGCCGCCAGGGCACGCGCCCTGGAATCGGTCCTCGAGGCGAGGCTCGTCCTCGGGGAGATCGACCTGCGGGAAGCTCCGGAGTCCGGCGTGAAGCGCCTTCAGGAGCTGGCCCGCGAGGCGAAGGCGAAGAGCTATTTTCTGATCGCGCGCAAGGCGGAGAGCCTGGCCTCCGGGACGAGAGGCGCTCAGGCGGGCAGATAGCCGGCGCGGCGGAGCCGTCCTGAAGATTGGCTGAGGACTCGTTGAGGAGGGGTGCCTTCGGGATCCCAGCAGCGGCGGCGATTTTGGTTCAATGCTAATCTTCACAGGCTGTCGGGCTCGATCTTTGACATCCAGGAAAGGACGGCGACCATGGACGCTACTGCGACCGGACTCGAATTGCTCCACGATCTGGCCCTCAGGGCGCTGCGCGAAGGGCCGGTACCACCGGCGGAATCGCTCGACTGGAACGAGGAGTACGCGTATACGCTGGGAGTGCAAGCCTACATCTGGGGCTTCCCCTGGCTCTATCTCGCGCAGCTGCGCTGGCTCTGGACGACACCCGCCGGCCAGGCGCTCGCCCAGGCGCAGGGCCTCAGCCTGCCTCACGCGCCCATCAACCAGTTCTTCAACTCACCGGTTCTGGCCAGCCCGGGCACGCAGACCGGAGGCTCGCCCAACGTCGACACGCTCTATTCGACCGCCTGGGTCGAGCTGAGCGGCGGCCCCATGGTTCTCAGCGTGCCCGCCGTCTCCGATCGCTACTACTCCATGGAGATGGCATGCATGGACGGGGACAACTTCGCCTACGTGGGCACCCGGTCCACCGGCACCGCCCCCGGCAACTACCTCATCGCCGGACCGGGCTGGAACGGCAACGTCCCTCCGCACGTGCTCGACATCCTCCCGCGCCCGCGCACGCCGTCGGTGTTCGTCCTGGCACGGACCGGGGTCAACAACAAGAGCAAAGCCGACCTCGACGCGGCGATTGCGGTGCAGGAGGGGTACCAATTGAGGCCGCTGTCCACCTATCCCGCGATGCCGGACGCGCATCCGACTCATGCCCAGGTTCCGCTGGGAATCGACAACAGCAACCCGTTGGGGAAATGGCTCACCATGAACCGGGCGATGTCCGAGAACCCGCCCGGGGTGGCGCCCGGCATCGGCCAGTCCCAGCTCCTGGCTCTGTTCGCCACGATCGGCATTGGCCCCAATCAGGATCTCGAGCGCCAGTCGGAGGCCACCCGGCGCGGGCTCTGGCGCGCGGCCCAAAAGGGCTATGAGCTGTTGGCTGAGATGACCCAGGGACGGGGTACCACGGTCAATGGCTGGCAATACCCGCCGCGGGACTACGGGGAGGCCGGGCAAAACCAGGACTACATCACCCGCGCCGCGCTCCAGGCCCTGGCCGGCATCGTCGCCAATAATCCGGTCGAGGCGGTATACCTCAATACGACCGTCGACAGCGACGGCCAGGATCTCACCGGAGCGGACGGCTCCCGCTACGTCATCACGTTCTCGAAGAACCGCTTCCCGCCCTACGACGTCAACATGCACGGCTTCTGGTCGGTGACCCTCTACGACAACACCTACAACCTGGTGCAGGACTCCACCCATTACTCGATCAACAGCTACGATCCCGACGATCAGGTGCGAGACAGTGAGGGCGGCATGACGATCTTCATCCAGCAGGAGGAGCCGGCCGAGCTCCAGGCAGGACAATACTGGCTCCAGTGTCCCGCTACCGACTTCTTCATGATCCTGCGCGTCTACATCCCCGGCCCCGAGGTCAGCAACACCCAGACCTGGAGGCCGCCGGCCGTGAAGAAAAGCGAGTGATCTCGGTCAGCGACTGACCGGCGAGGTCGGCGATGCGCGACCCCTCGATCACCTCGCGGGTGCTCTCTTCCATGCTGATCACGGTGGCGTGGGTCTAGGCGAAGGCGAAGAGCTATTTTCTGATCGCGCGCAAGGCTGAAAAGGCGGCTGGTGGCGTCTCTCTCCCTTGATCCGCGAGGAGGAACCCGATTCCACTCATCGCCAGCGCCTCGAAGATCGCGGCCGTCTCGGCGGCGCTGTGCAGTCCGATCGCCCGCGGGATGTGCAGGAGCACTACCCAGAGCAGGATCATGATCCCTATCATTGTGGCCGCAAGCCGCGACGTCCGCGGAACCAGGATGCCGACGCCCCCCGCGATCAGGGCGAGGCCGGTGAAGTACACCCAATAGCGCGAGCCCGGAATCCACTCCGGCACCAGCTTCATGACGAAATCCACGTACACGAAGTGCTGGATCCCGCCTAGGACCAGGAACGCGCTGAAAAAGAGCGGTCCCAGCGGCCGCAAGCGTCGAAACATCCTGGCGAGCCCTGATAACGTCCCGATCGCCGGCAGCGAATTGGCCAGCGCGATCACGCCGCCCAGCAGAGCCAGAGCCTTGAAGGGGTTGGTCCACATGAATCCGGTCCCCGGGTCCGTCAAGGCCTTCGGGATCTGCAGGCAAGCGAGCACCACCACGAGCAACGCCCCCACCACCGCCGACGCCCCCAGCGCTCCGCGCCCGAAACCGATCGCCGCGCCCGCGAGGATCAGGATCACCCCGACCAGGTAGGCCAGCAAGGAATGCCCCGGAACCCACGCCGGCAACGGCGCCAGCCGCACGAATTCGCCGGTCGCGAGCTGCAGGATTCCCGAGGCCACCAGGGCGAGGGAGACGAAGAGGCGGCCGAGGGTGGACTTTGAGATCATGACAGGACTCCTGGGCTTGAGTGAAGCAATCTGGTAGTAGGGTAGCGCTTCGGTGTTGGAATGTACAGGGCAGTGTGCCAGCCTGGTATTGACAGCCCATCACGCGATGTGTATACATGGGCTAT
Source organism: uncultured Acidobacteriota bacterium (assembly GCA_963718645.1). Classification (GTDB taxonomy): domain Bacteria; phylum Acidobacteriota; class Thermoanaerobaculia; order Multivoradales; family UBA5704; genus DATARR01. The sequence goes on along the minus strand of OY970373.1, from coordinate 4,008,196 downwards.
CCCGAAGGAGGGCGACATGATGATCTCCAAGATTCAGAAGTGGGGTAACAGTCAGGGGCTGCGCCTCTCCAAAGATGTGCTCGAGCTTGCGAGCTTCGCCGTTGGCGACGAAGTGGAGATCGCGGTCAGTGCTGGGGAGATCGTCGTCAAGAAGATAAAGGTATCGAAGCCCAAATTTGACCTTGCGGAGCTGGTCGCACGTACCCCGAAGGGGTATAAGCCACACGAGGAATGGATGGGGCCGCGGGTCGGCAAAGAGGAATGGTAAGTGCGGCACTACATGCCGAGGAAGGGCGACTTCGTCACTCTCTCGTTCGACCCGTAAGCGGGCCATAGAGCAGTTCCCCGAGATGCGTCCGTGACCGGCTTCGTGATGGTCGAGCAGGTGAAGTCGGTGGATCACTCCATACGCCGAGCCAAGTTCGTGGAGCGAGCGCCGACTTCGTCGCCGACGTTCTCGATCTGATCGAGGCCTGCATCCGTTGACGGAAGCGTCCTTACGCCCCTGAACCGGCGGGGGAGGGTGTGCTTCGGCCGGCGGCGCCTCGGATGATAGGTTTCGGGTATGTACTACGCGCATTCCGCTCCGACTGAGGATGAGTGGGAACCTCTCCGCGATCACTTGTGGGATGTGGCAGAACAAGGGGCGGCCTTTGCGGGCCGGTTCGGTGCCGCTGAGGAAGCGCGGCTCGCCGGACTTCTCCACGACCTGGGGAAGTACAGCGAAAAGTTCACCCGTCGCCTGAAAGGACAGGAGAGCGGCCTCGATCACTGGTCGGCTGGAGCCCGGGCGGCACTGGAGCACGGCCTCCAGAACGCCGTCGCCGCCGCTCTCGCCATTCAGGGCCACCACATCGGGCTGCAAAGCCACGGCTCGCTGAAGGATCTCGGAAATTTTGCGCGCTTCGCGGCGAATCATCCTCTGGGCCTTCAGGTTACCGAGGCCGATGTCCCATTGCTGCTGAGCCGCCTCGCCGACGAGGGCCTTGCTCTGCCGAGCCCTGAAAGCTCGGTCTTCGATCCCGCGCACCCCAAAGCGGCCTCGATGCTCGACGTCCGGATGCTCTTCTCCGCGCTTGTGGATGCCGACTTCCTTGAAACCGAAGCCCACTTCCAACGTGAGCCGGACGGGCGGAAGAGCTATCGGCCTTCCGGGCCGGAACTGCGGCCGGTCGAGGCTCTCGCGGCACTCGACGAGGAACTGGCTCGGCTGGCGACAGAAAGCCGCGCCGCCGTCAATGTAGCGATCCTGCGTGCGGATCTTCTCCAGGCCTGTCGGGATGCTGGAGCTCTGCTCCCAGGGCCTTTCACCCTCTCCGCTCCAACCGGCGCCGGCAAGACGATGGCGATGCTCGCCTTCGCGCTCCACCATGCCGTTGCGCACGGTCTCTCCCGGATCGTCGTCGCCGTTCCCTTCCTCAGCATCATCGAGCAGACGGTGAAGGTCTATCGTAACCTGTTCGCTCCTCGCTTCGGAGATCTCTACGTCCTGGAGCACCATAGCCTCGCGGGAACCCGAGGCTCCGAAGGAGACGGCCCCGACGAATCCGACCGGATAGCGCGCCAGCTCACCGAAAACTGGGATGCGCCGCTCGTCGTCACCACCAGCGTGCAGCTCCTGGAATCACTTTTCGCGAACCGGCCCTCTGCGTGTCGCAAGCTTCACCGCCTGGCGAACAGTGTGATTCTGCTCGACGAGGTGCAGACCCTGCCGCCGCGGCTCGCCGTGCCCACTCTGGCGACCCTCTCTCACCTCGCGGCACGTTATGGCTCCTCAGTGATCTTCGCCACCGCCACGCAGCCAGCCTTCGATCACCTGGATGAACGGATCAAGCCGCTCGCCGTCACCGGCTGGTCTCCCCGGGAGATCGTTCCGCGCACGCTCGACCTTTTCGAGCGGGCGCGCCGCATCGAGGTCCTCTGGGAGGTCGACGTTCCCAGGTCCTGGGAATCCATTGCTGATGATCTGGTAGGTGCTGGCACTGCTCTCTGCATCGTCAATCTCAAACGTCACGCTCTGCGGCTTGCATCTTTTCTCCTGGAACGGCGCGTTCCCGGTCTCTTCCACCTGTCCACCAACCTCTGTCCTGCCCACCGCGAGAAAGTTCTCTCCGAGGTCCGGCAGCGTCTCGACGACAAGCTCCCGTGCCTGCTGATCTCCACCCAGTGCGTGGAAGCGGGGGTCGACGTCGATTTTCCGCTCGTCCTCCGTGCCTTCGGCCCACTCGACGCCATCGCTCAGGCTGCCGGCCGCTGCAATCGCAATGGTCTTCTCCCTGGTCGCGGGACCGTCCGCGTCTTCCTGCCCGAGGACGAGCAGTATCCTCCGGGTGGTTATCAGCAGGCCGCCGACGTGACCCGCATGCTCCTCAAGGAGCGTGGTCCCCAGGGTATGGATCTCCAATCCCCCGAGCTGTTCGATCGCTACTATCGCACGCTTTACGACCTCACCGGCATCTCCGTGGGAGATCAGGGAAAGGCGAAGGAGTTGCTGGATTCGATCGGTCGCTGGGGATTTCCGGACACTGCAGCTCTTTACCGCCTGATCGATCAGGACGCGGTCAACGTCCTCGTTCCTTACGCTGCGGATGTCTTCGCTGGGCTCGCCGCCGAGTTGAAGCGAGCCGGTAAGCTGACCACCGCCTGGGTCCGCCGGGCTCGCCCGCACACCGTCAACCTCTACCGCCCGAAAGAGAACGACCCGATCCGGCACTATCTGCAGCCGGCACCGCTCGGCCGGAAAGGAGAGGAGTCGAAGGATTGGTTCGTCCTGCTCAAGAAGTCTCTCTACGACCGGGACCTGGGGCTGACCGGGGTATCCGAGGACGCCTGGATCGCGTGAAGGTGGGCCGAAGGGTTATAGGCCCATGGCTAAACATTTCGCCAAAGAAGTCGTCTAGAATAACGGCAGCCGCCGAAAGGAGGAATTAATGCCGCCAACCCGACAAACGCTCGAGGTCTGGGGCGATCTGGCCTGCTTCAGCCGTCCGGAGCTGAAAGTGGAGCGTTTCAGCTATCCGGTGATCACCCCATCCGCTGCCCGCGGGATCTTCGACGCGATCTATGCCAAGCCGACCGAATTCCGTTGGGCGGTGCGCGCCATTGAAGTGCTCTCTCCGCCAGCCTACATCGCCCTGCGTCGCAATGAGGTGAAGGAGAAGGTCAACGTCAACGCCGTCCTCAACTGGATGGACGGCAAAGGAGAGCCCGAGCCGATCTGGGCGGATGGCGACCGGGATCTGGTGGGCACGGATGAGAAGGGGCGCACGCAACGCCAGACCATGGCGCTCCGTGATGTGCGCTATCGCCTCCAGGCCGAGATCCTCACTTGGCCAGGTCACGAAGGCAAGCAGGCCGCCCTTGAAGCCCAGTTCCGACGCCGGGCTGAAAAAGGCAAATGCTTTTACCAGCCATTTTTTGGCTGTCGAGAAATGGTTGCCTTCTTCAAGCTGTCCGGTCCCAAGACGGAATCCAGCCCTATTGCTCTTGATCAGGATCTTGGCCTGATGCTCTACGACGTCTTCGATCTCTCCCGGCCCGGCACGGCGTACGACCTGCCCGCCGTCAGCCTGTTCCGGGCGGAGATGCGCGGCGGTATCGTCCAGGTTCCCGACTACGCCAGTCCCGAGGTTTTGAAAGTCGGAGGAGATCTCTGATGCTTGGCCCTCTTGTACGCTATGCCCGCTCCCACGATCTGGTGGCTGAACCGGGCTTCGCGCCCAAGGTGGTCCGTTGGGCCCTCGTCTGTGACTCAAGCGGCAGGTTCCTTCAGGTGCTCAATCTTGCGGAAGGTCCCAAGAGCCCCGGCTATACCTTTCGCAAATGCCCCGAGCTCTCGCAGCCCGAGATCAAGCGGGGAGGGCCGGGCTGCCGCCATTTCCTCGCCGATTCGGCGGATGTTGTCGCTCTCCTCGCGGACGGCGAGCCGGACGCCAAGCTCCTCGCCAAACACGCGTTCTTCACCGGCCTCCTCCGGCAAGCCGCGAAGGCTATGCCCGTCCTCGCCGGCATCGCGGACACGCTGGACGATCCCAATCGTCTCGCCGAAATCCAGTCCGAGCTCCGCGCACGGAAGGCCAAGACGACCGACAAGGTGACTTTTTCCGTCCTCGGCGCCTCGCCAGCCTATCTCGTGGATTCCGATCTCTGGCACGACTGGTGGCGTCGGTTCCGCTGGGACCTGGGGCGCGCGGAGACTACCTCCGCTCTCGCCCGCTGCTTGGCCAGCGGCGAATTGGTGGAGCCTGCGCCGACGCACCCGAAGATCGCCGGCCTCTCGGACGTTGGCGGCCTTTCCATGGGGGACGTCCTCGCTTCCTTCAAGCAGGAATCCTTCCGCTCCTATGGGCTCACGCAGTCCGCCAATGCGCCGGTCTCCGAGGAGATCGCCGCCGAATATCGGGCGGCGCTCAACCATCTGATCAAAGAAGAGAGCCGGCGGCTCGCCGGCACCAAGGTCGTCCATTGGTTCAAGAATCGAATTCCTCAGGAGGACGATCCACTGGATTTCCTGAATGACGGAGCCTCGGAGGAATCCGACGCCCAGCAGCGCGCCCGGGAATTGCTGGCAGCCCTGGAAACCGGCGTACGGCCCGACCTTCTCGACAATTATTACTACGTCCTGACCCTTTCGGGTGCCTCCGGTCGCGTCATGGTCAGGGACTGGATCGAGGGCCAGTTCGAGGAACTGGTCCGCAATGTCGATCGCTGGTTCACCGATCTCTCCGTCGTTCGCCGCGACGGCAACGGTCTGACCCGACCGCCAAAGTTCTTCTCCCTGCTCGCCGCCCTGGTACGCGATCTCGATGATCTTCCGCCACCTCTCGAAGCGCGGATGTGGCGTGTCGCCGTCCGCGGAGAGATCATTCCCCGGCAGGCCATGTCCCGGGCCTTGGCCCGACTCAAGATCGACATCCTTACCGATCAGCCGTTCAACCACGCTCGCGTGGGACTTCTCAAAGCGTTCCTCGTCCGCCAAGGAGACCTCTCCATGCAACCGAACCTCAACGAAGACCATCCTGATCCGGCCTACCATTGCGGACGGCTGATGGCGATGCTCGCCGCTCTCCAGTACCGCGCCCTGGGCGACGTCGGAGCCGGCGTCGTCCAGCGGTACTACGCCGCCGCCAGCACCACCCCCGCCCTTGTGCTCGGACGTCTCGTGCGGACCGCCCAGTTCCATCTCGACAAGCTCGACCGCGGCCTGGCTCGCTGGCACGAGGGGCGGATCGCCGACACCTTCGGCCGCATTCGGCAGGACATCCCCGCGACCCTGAGCCTTGAGAAACAGAGCCTTTTCGCCCTTGGCTACTATCAGCAGATCGCCGCCGACCGTTCGCGGACGAAGGCGGCCGCCGCTCCGAGCACTGCCGCATCCGCTGGCGAGGCCCCAGACGCAGAACCCCAGGAGACGGACCATGTCTGAGTCGATCCCGAATCGTTACGAGTTTCTTTTCCTGTTTGACTGCGTCAACGGCAATCCGAACGGTGATCCGGACGCCGGCAACGCTCCGCGTCTCGATCCCGAGACCATGATTGGCTTGGTCTCTGACGTGGCAATCAAGCGCCGTCTGCGCAACTATGTCCAGATCGCACGAGGCAACCAGATCCCCAACGCCGTCTTTGTGGAGCACGCCACCAATCTCAACCGGCCCATCGCCCGAGCTCACGAAGAAACTGGCGGCCTGCCGGACGTCAAGAAGGGAGCCTCCAAAGCCAAGGTCGAAGCGGCAAAACGCTGGATGTGCCAGAGCTTCTTCGACGTGCGGGCTTTCGGCGCGGTGATGAGCACCGGCGCCAACGCCGGCCAGGTACGTGGTCCTGTCCAGATCGCGTTCGCCCGTTCGGTCGATCCGGTCCTTCCTCTAGATATCTCGATCACCCGCATGGCGGTGGCTGAGAACGTCAAAGGCGTCACCTCCTCCGAGGAAATCGCCCGCTGGGAGGCCGATCAACCCGAGGACCAGCTCCGTACGATGGGCCGAAAAGCTCTCATCCCCTATGGTCTGTTCGTGGGCCGGGGCTTCATCAGCGCACACCTTGCCCAGGAGACCGGGTTCTCCGAAGAGGATCTTGCTCTTCTCTGGGAGGCCCTGCTCAATATGTACGAGCACGACCGCTCGGCGAGTAAGGGGCTGATGAGCGTCCACCGGCCGCTCTATGTCTTCCGCCATGACGGCACCGATACCGACCCCGTTCAGCGCCGCCGGCAGGCGATGCTCGGTTGTGCTCCCGCCCACGAGCTTTTTGACCTCGTCGAGGTGAAACGGAAGGACGGCGTTGAGGCGCCGCGCCAGTTCGCCGACTACGAGGTGACTGTTCATCGCGACCGTATGCCTTCGGGAGTAACACTGCTCGAAATGCGGTGACGGAATGTTCGCCGAAGACGACTTTCTCCCGCTCTCCGGCCTGCAGCATCTGCTCTTCTGCGAGCGGCAGGCGGCCCTGATCCATCTCGAACGGATCTGGGTCGACAACTCGCTGACGGTGGAGGGGACGCACCTCCATGAACGGGCGGATGGGGGAGAGATCGAGTCCCGCGGAGATCTTCGGGTCGTTCGCGGGCTTCCGCTCCGCTGCGCCCGGCTCGGCCTCTCGGGCAAGGCGGACGTGGTCGAGCTCCGGCGGCTTGGTCCCGACGAGGAGGGCGAAGGAGCCGGAGCTTCCCTGCCTGGCCTGTCCGGCCTCTGGCGGCCTTTTCCTGTCGAGTACAAACGTGGCCGGCCGAAATCGCATCAAGCCGACGAAGTCCAGCTCTGTGCCCAGGCCCTCTGTCTCGAGGAGATGCTCGGAGTCGCCATACCCGCCGGGGCTCTCTTCTATGGCCAGCCGCGGCGCCGGATGGAGGTGGCCTTCGAAAGCTCTCTCCGCCAGGTCACTGAGGCGGCGGCGGTCCGCCTGCACGAGCTCATCGACAGCGGCATCACGCCCATGCCGGTCCGCGAGCCGAAATGTGATCGCTGCTCGCTCCTGGACGTCTGCCTGCCCGACGCGCCCGCCAGCTCCGCCCGGCGCTATCTTGCACGTTTTCTCCGGCAGGTGAAGGACGCCCCAGAGGGAGAGGAAAGCGAAGGCCAATCCGCATGAAGAAACATCAGAATACCCTCTTCGTGACCACCGCCGGAGCGTATCTCGCGAAAGACGGCGAGGCCGTCGCCGTCCGCGTCGACCAGGAGGTCCGCATGCGCGTGCCGATCCACACCCTGGGCGGCATCGTCTGCTTCGGCCAGATCGGCTTCAGCCCTTTTCTTCTCGGCCTTTGCGGCGAGCGTGGAGTCGTCGTCTCCTTCCTCACCGAGAATGGCCGCTTCCTCGGGCGGCTCCAAGGACCCACGTCCGGCAATGTCCTGTTGCGACGTGAGCAGTATCGCCGTACCGACGATCCACCTGCGTGTGCGGCTCTCGTGCGTCCGATCCTGGCAGCCAAGATCGCGAACAGCCGGACCGTTCTCTTGCGGGCCCTGCGCGACCGGCCTGGCCATCCGGGTACCGACGCCGTGCGCACGGCGGCGGGGCGCCTGGCCCATCATCTCCAGGCTCTCACCGAGGATCTGACGGTGGATGCTCTCCGTGGCATCGAAGGAAGCGCGGCCCGTGCCTATTTCGAGGTTTTCGACCTCCTCATCGTCCAGCAAAAGGACGCATTCTTCCTCCGTGAGCGCAGCCGGCGGCCCCCGCTGGACAACATGAACGCCCTTCTTTCCTTCATCTATACTCTGCTACGGCACGATTTCACTGCCGCGCTCGAAGCCGTCGGGCTCGATCCCGCCGTCGGCTTCCTCCATCGCGACCGGCCCGGCCGCCCGAGCTTGGCGTTGGATCTCATGGAAGAGATGCGTGCTTACTTGGCGGATCGCCTGGCGCTTTCTCTTGTCAACCTCAATCAGGTCCGGTCCGACGGCTTTACCCGGGGAGAATCCGGGGGTGTCGCCATGGACGCCGAGACCCGCAAGACCGTGCTCGTGGCCTATCAGAAGCGAAAGAGCGAAGAGATCGTGCATCCTTTCCTGGGGGAGAAGACCACCCTCGGGCTCCTCCCTCATCTCCAGGCCGCTCTCTTTGCACGCACCCTTCGTGGGGACCTCGACGGCTATCCTCCCTTCCTCTGGAAATAGAACGCCATGCTAGTGCTGGTCAGCTACGACGTCTCCACGACCACACCCGCCGGACGCCGCCGGCTGCGCCGGGTCGCCAAGGTCTGCCTCGATTACGGACAGCGTGTCCAGAATTCAGTCTTCGAGTGTCTGGTGGATCCCACCCAGTGGACCCAACTGCGCCTTCGCCTGCTCAAAGAGTTCAACGAGAAGGAAGACAGCCTCCGCTTCTACTTTCTCGGCGCGAACTGGAAAGGGCGCAAAGAGCACCATGGCATCAAGACCGTCCTGGACCTCGACGGCCCCCTGATTGCCTGAGGCACCTCGGTCCGCCGCGAACCTCCAGCGACCAGGCCTTCCCCAGGAGAGGTTCGCGGAACCTGCCGAGGCCTTGTACCGCCTCGCTTCTTTGCCGGCCGCTCGGCCGCTTCAGCCAAGACTTTGCCCAATCGGCGGCGGGTTCGCGGAAACTGGACGTGAGGCCCTTAAAAATCAGATACTTCCAGAGTCGGCGTCGCCTCCCGTGCGGAGGCGTGGATTGAAACCGCGAGAGCGTGCTGGATCGCCTCGACGCGGAGGTCGCCTCCCGTGCGGAGGCGTGGATTGAAACTGGCGTTGCGCTTCGCTCATTTCGGGTCTCCCTCCGTCGCCTCCCGTGCGGAGGCGTGGATTGAAACATCTTGGCGATGCGGGCTGGCTTCTCGGCCTCGGTCGCCTCCCGTGCGGAGGCGTGGATTGAAACATGGAAGACCCGCTACCGGGGTAGCGGCTATAGGTCGCCTCCCGTGCGGAGGCGTGGATTGAAACCAAGATCCTTTGACAGGCACGCGCCAGCCGTCCTCGTCGCCTCCCGTGCGGAGGCGTGGATTGAAACTTAAGGAGTGCCGTGATGATCGCCGAGCCGTCCGTCGCCTCCCGTGCGGAGGCGTGGATTGAAACCTGGTCAAGGTGGTGCCGACCAGCGGATCCAAGTAGTCGCCTCCCGTGCGGAGGCGTGGATTGAAACCCGTTGGGACCGAAGGTTCCGTCGGGACCCAGAGTCGCCTCCCGTGCGGAGGCGTGGATTGAAACACGTGGTAGTCATCGTCTTTTTCGTGCCGGACCGGTCGCCTCCCGTGCGGAGGCGTGGATTGAAACAACTTCACCATCCCGCGCGGCGACGTCGGCGCGAGGTCGCCTCCCGTGCGGAGGCGTGGATTGAAACTCGGCGGTGCATTCAACGAGGTGTCGGTAGGCCGCGTCGCCTCCCGTGCGGAGGCGTGGATTGAAACCCTACCTGGAGCTGTTGGGTGGGGGAGCCTTGGGTCGCCTCCCGTGCGGAGGCGTGGATTGAAACTCGCGAGCGCGGGAGGCTCGCTGGCGGCGTCTCGTCGCCTCCCGTGCGGAGGCGTGGATTGAAACAGATTGAGCGCCCAATGCATCGCGTTCGCTCCGGTCGCCTCCCGTGCGGAGGCGTGGATTGAAACTTGTTCGTCCCCTTGACGAAGCTACCCCCGTTGGTCGCCTCCCGTGCGGAGGCGTGGATTGAAACCTGGCGCGAAGGTCGGCCTGAATCTGGTCAGGAAGAGTCGCCTCCCGTGCGGAGGCGTGGATTGAAACTGGATCTCGCCGAGAGTCTGGAGGGAGCCTCTGGTCGCCTCCCGTGCGGAGGCGTGGATTGAAACTCTGTGGGCCACGCCGTCGCCTGCGATACGCCGACGTCGCCTCCCGTGCGGAGGCGTGGATTGAAACTCCCAGAGGCCGGCGCGCATCAGGTCAACCTTGGTCGCCTCCCGTGCGGAGGCGTGGATTGAAACTCCTTTCGTTGAGATCCCAACCTTACCCAGCCCTCGTCGCCTCCCGTGCGGAGGCGTGGATTGAAACCGGATCTGGCCGGAGAGCGGCACGAACGCCTTCAAGTCGCCTCCCGTGCGGAGGCGTGGATTGAAACACTTCGTTCGCGAGCGCCCGCCGTCGAGCCGTTGGGCTGTCGCCTCCCGCGCGGAGGCGTGGATTGAAACTCGGCGGCGTGCTCCCCTTCGTCGCGCAGACCCGTCCCGGCCGTTCCCTGAGCGTCGTTGACGCGATTCGTGCGGCTGGAGGGCCAAAAAACGAGGATTTCCAGAAGATGATCCATCGGGAACTCAACGAGCATGATGTAAACTTTGAAAGGTTCAACGACCTGATCGACTTCATCAAAGGTTACCTCTCAATGGATCTGATTCCGGAGCTGGCGAGCGCGCTCAACGCGATGGTGGGAGAGACCTGTTGGAGCTTTGCGGCCAGCATCGTCACCGGCTCCCACGTGAGCTTCGACATCGGGCGGAAAGTGCGTAGAAAGAAGCCGCTCCGGAACCCCCGCATCTCCGAGGAGGAACGGCTCTACACGGCGGAGCTCCATCTCTACGTCACCTGCTCCTGGCGGCTCGACCTGAAGGGCGAGGTGCTCTGCGGCGGCGATGACGACAACTCCAACGAAGGGCCTATGCGGCACGGCTTGCAGCATCTCCTGGGCCGGAAAGTGATCGCGGTCGAGCTCGATCGCCCCGGCCTGGACCTGCTGCTGGCCTTCGAGGACGACCTCATCCTCCGCGTCTTCTGTGACGAGTTGGGAATCGGGGAAGACGACGCGGAAAACTACACCCTGTTCATGCCCGATCACTATCTTTCGGTCGAGGGAAGGAGTCGGGTCACCAAGAGCTCCAGATCCAAGTATGGCGAAACCCTCGACTTTCGGCTGGTGGGAGCGGGCGCTACACCGCAACCGACCGTGGTTCCACCGGTCCTTGAAACCTGGAAGGCCGTGGACGCGGCAACGCCGGAGCTTTTCGCCCTGCTGGGGGGCACTTTCCTGAGCGGTGAAACGGCCGACGACGAATACTCACCGATCCGTCTTTCCATCCAGCAAACAGGAGCCGCGGAACCGGTCGATCTCGTCGTCGGCTGTTCCTGGCGGCTCGACTCAGCCACCGAGGCTCTCTGTGGATTCCGCAGGCCTGCGGAGGAGATCCGCGCGGCGCTCCAGGGCCTCGCCGGGCAAACCCTCACCGCGATCGACATCTCGCCGGGCATGGACCTTCGGGTTCATTTCGCCGGCGGCTTCAGGCTGTCGATCTTCTGCGATCGCGTCAACGAAGTGAGCCTCTGGGACAACTACCTGATCGAGGGGTCCGAGGTCGGCTTCATCGTCGGCACCGGAGGAGCGGTGCGGCGGGAGTAGAGCTCCGGTCGCCGGCTCGTTATCGCCGCGCGGCCGCACCAAGAGAGTAGGATCGCAAACCATAGGAGCTTGAAATGAAGAGAAACGCCCTGAGACTGTTCCTGCTGGTGTCGGCCGTCGTCGTCGGACTGGGGGGCCTGGGCCCGAAGCCGGCGAGCGCGGCGTTCGGAGTCTGCAACTACTACTGTCTGGACCCGGAGCTGACCTGCTGCATCACCTGCCACTGGATGGGCGGCTCCTGCGTCTGCCCGGAGTTCTGCACGTTTGAGTGAGCGCCCCGCCGGGGGCGGCCCAGAGGCCGCCCTCGGCTGCCGACACCGCGTGGCGATCACGAACCGGTTCAGGCCGGCGGCCTCTCCTTCGTTGCGGTACGCGCGCCGGTGAAGAGGCTCTTCGGCAGCTTCACGTGGACGCCGACGTTCGGCTTGTCCACGAGCTGCGTCACCGCGACGTTGCCGGCGATGCTGACGAGCTGATAGGCCTGGTGCTTGGTCATCTTCATCGTCGAGGCGACGAAATCGATCATTTCCTGGATCGCGGTTTTCGTGGCGACGGTGAGGTCCGGATCGGTCGCCATGCTGATGTAATCGGTCGCCGTCTCGGCGCGGGGCCAGGTGAGCTTCATATCCTTGCGGACGGTGAGCTGGATGCGGCCGCGCAGCGACGTCTCGATCGCCGTTTGATCGACCTCGCCGTCGCCCTGCGCGGCATGGCCGTCGCCGATCTCGAACAGCGCGCCCGGCGCGAAAATCGGAATGAACAGCGTCGAGCCGACGCCGAGCTCCCGGTTGTCGAGATTTCCCGCGTGCCGTCCCGGCGGATTGCTGCTGACCCGGCCGAGCTCCGGCGCCGGCGCGACGCCCATACTGCCGAAGAACGGATGGAGCGGGATCACGATGCCGGGAGCGAAGTCGGCGGTCCTCGTCTTCGCGTGGATCGGAAGGATGCGCGAGACGGCCCCCGGTTCGCAGTTCTGCGGCAGGAATCCGCTGCAGCCGTTGTAGCCATAATCGATCGCAAAATCGATCGCCAGGATCTTCACCTCCAGCACGTCCCCGGGCTCCGCGCCCTCGACGTACACCGGACCGGTGAGGATGTGCCCGCCCGGCCCGCGCCGCTCGCCGGTGACCTCGGCGACGATCGCTTTCAGCGAGCTCTGGATCCTGTCGTCGGCGACCCCGGCCTTCTGAAGTCCGGCGGGGCTGTTGGTCAGCAGCGTGTCGACGTCGAGGATGTCGCCCGAAGCGATACGCAGCACGGGTTTCGCCTCGGACCAGTAGTAGCCGTAGGCGACCGTGGCGGGCGTCGCTTCGAGGCGGTGGACCTTCGGGCCCTCGGCGTGGACGGCAGTCGCGAGGGTGAGGATCGAGGCTGTGATCAGGGCAGCGGCACGGGTTTGCATGATGGCGGAAACTGTAGCACCGTGCCGCGCGGACGCCCGCGATTACAACGATTTCAGGAACTCGACCAGATCGCTCTTCTTCTGCTCGGTGAGCCGCAGCTCGAAATGCCCGTCGTAGTGGTCCACGACGTCCCGCAGGGTAGCGAAGCGGCCGTCGTGATAGTAGCCGCCCTTGGAATGGGCCCAGAGACCCTTGAGCGGCGTGGTGCGGTAGTGGCCGTCGGGCGAGCGATCGGCCTGGAAAGAGTCAATGCCGATCTCCTCCGGCGTATGACGGTTCCAGCCGGGCTCGGTGTACAGAGGCGGCACGTGGCAGTGGGCGCAGCCCGCGTCGGCGAAGACGATCTTGCCGCGCGCGGCCCCCGCTGCGTCGAAGCTGCCGGATGGAGGAGCCGGTGCCGCGATGGCGAGCTGGTAGAACTGCAGGGCCGCCAGCTTGGGCGTGATCAGATCGTGATCGCCCTGGACGTCCCCGAAGCCGTTGCGGGCCGCGATCGGGAACTTCACGGGATCGTTCAGACGGGGATCCCAGAACCGCCCCTGGCCGTGCATCTCGAGGTTCGCCACGAAAGCGTTCCAATAAGTGACCGATCCCCAGCCGGTGAAGGTGTGGCCGTCGACGCCGGCGAGGCCGAAGGCCGGCGGGATCAGCGTGGCCGCGCTCTTGCCGTCCGGGCGGAAGGCCTTGCCGTCGAGGAAGAGCTCGGCGTCGAATTTCCCCGGACCCCAGCTCTGCAGGACGGTGCGCACGGTGGCTTCGTCCACGCCCAGCAGACTGGCCACTGGTTGGAGACTGGGAGCGAGATTGACGATCGCGCCGACGTTCAGGTCGCGGTTCGCCCAGCCGTCGAGCCGCTTGCCGATGCCCGCCGTCACCGAGTCGTCGACCGTCGAATGGCAGAGAGCGCAGGTGATGCCCGCCGCCCGCAGGCTGCCGTCCGGATTGAAGAAACCGTGCAAACCCACCACGGCGTTGAGCCGGAGCAGCTCGGCGGTGACGGCCGGATCGTCGAGGTTGATGGCCTTGGTGTGCGATGCGATCAGGTTCGGACCGCCGCTCTTGAGCTGGGCGAGCAGGCCGGGAGGCAGGGCGTCGGCGTCGACCTTGAGCCCGACCGCGAGCGCCGTCCGCGGGCTCACCTGTTTCAAAGCCTGATGGATGCCGAGGGTCCGGCTCCAGAACACCTGGTCGCCGAACGTGTCGTAGCGGAAGGTGTGGCGCCCTTCGTCGAGCATCGTCGCGGCATTGGCGGCGACGGGATCGTCGGTAGCCGCCGTCGAGCCCACCTTTCGTTCGCTCGCCGGGGCCAGCGACGAGAGGGCGAGCAGCACCAGGCCTCCGGCCGCCGCTACTTTTGAGAACAGAAAAATCCTCTCCTTGCGCATGATGAGCTCCTTGTCAGGTCTCGGCGACCCGGTGTCCGCGGTCCGGCTGATCAGCCGGTACGGATACAGAGCTGGAAGGGGCGAAAACGTTACAAAGGGTGGAGGAGAGGGTGCAGTGCGGGACCGATTCGCAGGCGCTATGCCGCTCCGCGGGAGGCCTCTTCAGCCTCGAGCGCCTTCTTGCGGACCACGAGGGTACCGGCCAGCCGGTCCCCCAGCCGTTGCTTCCGCTTCGAGAAAGCCACTGCGATTCCGCCGGGAAGCATTCCCAGAAGGATGGGGTTGACCTCCAGAACTCGGAGAAGAGTTCTACTCCCCGCCTCGGGCCAGCCCACGACGCCACCATCCAGGCAGACGATCGTCAAGCCGAACAGCCACTTCCCGAGTGTGGTGTGCCAAGTGGCTTCCTGAACCAGGAAATACCCAAGATAAGCGAAGATGGCGATTTCCCAACGGATCCAGGAAGACTCGATCCCTGGCAGCTTGGAGGCGATCAGGAGACAGAGCAGGGTAGCCAGGATATTGTCCACACTCGCTGCGAACAGTCTCGACTTGGTCGCGTCGCCGGTCAGCTCGGTCATGGTCATCCTTTCGACGGATTGAATTCGGGGTAGTATACCGGCGTCGAAACGAGCCGGGACTCCTGTACAATGAGCGCATGAGACTTCCGCCCGGTTCGCCCTCACAAGATAGCGGCTCCCTCGGAGGAGAGAGCCTGTTGGGTCTGGGCGTCTATTCCGTCCCTGAAGCAGCCCGGCTGACCGGGGTCTCTTCCAGACGCATTCGCCGCTGGGTCCAGGGGTACAGTTACGTCGAGGGTGGCGCTGCCCACGCTTCGGCTCCCCTGTGGCGGCGGCGGATCGTTTCGGAAGACTCGCTGATCCTCAGCTTTCGGGATTTGCTGGAAGTACGGTTTGTCGACGCCTTTCGGCGCCATGGCGTGAGTTGGAAGGCGATCCGGGTCGCTGCGGAGTGCGCTGCCGGGATCGTTCAGGACTCGTACCCATTCTCGACCCGACGGTTCAAGACGGATGGGCGCAGCATCTTTGCGGAGATCCTTCAGGAGACAGGAGACGAGTCGCTCCTCGATCTCGTCAAGAGCCAGTACGAATTCAAAAGCATTGTCGAGCCCTTCCTGTTCGACGGCCTCGAATTCTCCGCGCTCGGCATCGAGCCGGTGCGTTGGTGGCCTCTGGGAATCGACCGCCGGGTCGTCATCGATCCGGAGCGATCCTTCGGCCAGCCGATCGTGGACCCGGAATCGGTGCCGACCCGTATCCTGGCGCGTGCCTTCAAGGCTGAACAGTCTATCCAGGCCGTGGCTCGTTGGTATGAGGTCGATCCGCGGTCCGTGGAAGACGCCCTGGAGTTCGAAGCTCAGCACGCTAAAGCGGCGTGAGATTCTTCCTGGACAACTGCCTGTCCCCCCGGTACGCTCGGGCGCTCTCGGCTCTTTCAGAGCGAGATGGCCATGCGGTTGTTCACCTGGAAGACAAGTTTCCCCGGAATGCACCAGACAAGGTATGGATTCGCGTTCTCAGCGAGGAAGGCGACTGGACGATCGTCTCCGGTGACACACGGATTTTGAAGCATCCTGAGCTCAAGCGAGAATGGGCCCAATCCCGGCTGACCGCCTTCTTTCTTGGCCACGGTTGGATGAACCTGCAATACTGGCCGCAAGCCGTCCTGCTGGTGCGCTGGTGGCCTAACGTCATCGAACAGGCGCGCTTGGTGGAGAGAGGGACCGGGTTCGAAGTGCCCTATAGAGCGCCAGGAAGGTTCAAGCCGATCCTGGTCCGTCCCTGAGCCTCGACGCATGGCTGCCCGGCCGCGTTGGATCGCGATAGGATGCCCCCGTTCAGTGGGCGTCGGTTCGCCCCCAGTTCGCGTCTACATCGCCGGAGGATTTCAGATGCGTCGATTCGCCCTTGCCGTCCTGCTGTCCGCGACCGGTCTGGCGGCCCCCTTGGCCGGTCAGACCCGCGTTCCCGCCGAGCTCAAGCCCAGTCTCGAGCAGCCCATCGATGCCGAGGCCACGGCGAAGATCCGCAAATACACGACGGCGCCCGAGTTCAACTCGCCGCTGACCGACTATCTGCCGGCGTCGGCGACCGTGCCTGCCCCCAGCGCCGTGCTCGGCGACGTCTCCGGGGCACCGGGGATCCTGCCGTACACGGCGGACGTCAACCGCTACTTCCGGATGCTCGCCGCGGCCAGCCCGCGGGTGCGGGTGGTCTCGATCGGCATGAGCGAGGAGGGGCGCGAACGGATCGCGGTGGCGGTCAGCTCGGAGGCGAACCTCGAGCATCAGAAGGAGAACGACGCCCGCCTCGCCCAACTCGCCGATCCGCGCCTCCTCAGGCTCGACGACGCCAAGGCCGAGGGTCTGATCAACGCCAGCGTGCCGGTCTACTACATCACCGGCACCATCCACTCTCCCGAGACCGGCGCGCCCACCGCGCTGATGGAGCTCGCCTATCGCCTCGCGGTCGACGAAAGCCCGTACATCCGCGCCATCCGCGATCATGTGATCACTCTGATCACGCCGGTCGTCGAGGTCGACGGCCGCGACCGCATGGTGGACGTGTACCGCTGGCACCTCGCCCATCCCAAGGCCATCCCGCCCCACCTGGTCTACTGGGGGCACTACGTGGCGCACGACAATAACCGCGACGCCATGGGGATGACCCTCTCCCTCACCCGGCAGGTGCTCGACACCTATCTCGGCTGGCACGCGCAGGTGCTGCACGACCTCCACGAATCCGTGCCTTTCCTCTACGACAACACCGTGGGCGACGGCCCTTACAACGCCTGGATCGATCCCCTGCTCACCAACGAGTGGCAGCTCTTCGGCTGGATGAACGTGGCGCAGATGACCAAGTTCGGGATGCCCGGCGTTTTCACCCATGGCGATTTCGACACCTGGAGCCCGGGCTATCTGATGTTCATGGCGGCCATGCACAACGGCGTGTCGCGGCTCTATGAGACCTTCGGCAACGGCGGCGCCGACACCGAGAAGCGCGAGATCCCGGCGGACCGGGCGTCGCGCACCTGGTACCGCCAGGACCCTCCCTACCGCAACGTCCTCTGGTCGCAACGCAACAACAACAATTACGAGGAGACCGGCCTCCTGGTCTCGCTGGCGTTCGTGGCCGAGAACCGCGATCTGCTGCTGCGGAACTTCTGGGAGAAGAGCAAGCGATCGATCGTGAAGCCCGAGCGGGAAGGGCCGGCGGCGTACGTCTTCCCCGCCGACGACCGGCGCCCGGGCGCTCAAGGAGAGCTCCTCCGCGTCCTGCAACGGCAGCACGTCGAGATCTCGCGCGCCGACAAGCCGTTCATGGTGAAGATCGCGAACACTGCCAAAAAGGATGCGAAAGACGGCGGCAAGGAAAAAGCGAAAGAGACGGCTCCGGCAACCGTGTCCCGCACGTTCCCGGCCGGCAGCTACGTCGTGCGGATGGATCAACCGTATAGCCGCTCCGCCGACACCCTGCTCGACCGCCAGTACTGGAGCCCGGAAGATCCGCAGAAGAGCCCCTACGACGACACCGGCTGGTGCTTCCCGGCGCTGTTCGACACCGAGGCCGTCCGCGTCACGGACAAGGCTGTGCTGGCGGCGCCGATGAGCCGCGTCGAGGCGCCGGTCCAGGAGCACGGCGGCATCACGGGGAGCGGTCCGGCGTTCGTCGTCGCCCAGCATGGGGACGATTCGATGTTCCGGCTTCGCTACGCTCTCGGGGATGCCACCGTCGAGGCCGCGGCCGAGCCGTTCAAGGCCGCCGGGCACGACTATCCGCGCGGAACCTGGCTGGTGCGGGGAATCGCGAAGGATGGAATCGATCACGCCGCCGCGGACGCCGGCGTCGCGGTCCACGCCCTGGCCGCCATGCCGAAGGTCGCGACGCGGCCGGTCGCCAAGCCGCGCCTCGCGCTACTGCACACCTGGCTAAACACCCAGACCGAGGGGTGGTGGCGCCAGCGCCTCGATCTGCTGAAGATCCCGTTCGATTACATCAGCACCCAGGACGTCGCGGCGAGCTCTGACCTCGCGGCGCGTTACGACGTCATCCTCTTCCCGCCCGTGGGCGCGGGCGATCCCCAGCTCATCGTCAGCGGCCTACCGATGTGGGGCGAGCCGATGCCCTGGAAGACGACGCCGGAGACGCCGAACCTCGGCAAGATCGCCGCCACCGACGATCAGCGGCCTGGCCTGGGGTTCGCCGGGCTCGATCACCTGCACCAGTTCGTGGAGCAGGGAGGCTTGCTGATCGCCGTCGAGGACACGGCGCGATTGCTGATCGATACGGGCATGGCTCCTGGCGTGCGCGTCGCGAGCCCCGGCAACCTGAAAGTCGTCGGCACCGTGCTCGACGCGCGCTTTCCGGATCCGACGTCGCCGATCGTCGAAGGGTTAGGAGATCGCCTGTCGGTCTACAGCTCCGAGGGCTTGAGCTTCGAGCTGAGCAACGCGGCGTTAGGTGGATGGACGCGCGAGGAAGGCGACCGTGCCACCGGCCGCGGCGGTCCCAAGGACATCGATACGCCGGAAGGGCGCCCCGGCCAGCCGGCGCCGCTGGAGAAGCCGAAAGTCGAGCGCTGGGAGGCGCGGCCGCTGGAGCTCGAAGAGCTGCGCCACAACCCCGCCGCCATCCCCGAGGCCCTCCGCCCGCACACCCTGGTGCGCTTCGGCGACGCCGACGACCTGCTGATCTCCGGCCTCCTCGAGCACGGCGACCAGCTCGCCCGACGCGCCGCCGTGGTCGAGGTCCCAGTCGGCAAGGGACACGTCCTCCTCTTCGCCATCAACCCCATCTGGCGCGGCTCGACGATCGGCAGCCATCCGCTGGTGTGGAACGCGATTCTGGAGCATGGGGGGGCGGGGGCGGGGGCGGAGCCTCGGGACAAGAAAATCCCATGAATGCCGATCGCTCCGAGTCTTTGCCCCGCTTGGCAGGGCTGGTGGGGCTGGCCGGCGCCCTTCTGTTCTTTGCCGGCGACATGCTGTTTTACGGCTACTTCGGCAGCGGAGCGAGCTTTCATCAGGGGATGATCGAAACCGTCCAGAGGGACTCGATTCAACGTCTCGTCACGGGCGGTCTGGTTGGGCCCATCGCGGCGTTGCTGTGCATGGTGGGCTTCTGGCACGTGCGCGCCAACGTCGTGACCCGAAGCCCGCGTCTGGGGCAGGTTATGTTCTTCGCTTTCATCGCGCTGATGGTCGTCGGCAGCGCGACCCATGCGCTCTGGACGGTGAAGGGATTGGCGATCGAATATTGCACCGGCAATCTGTCGGCGCCCTGCCCCGACCTGCTGGCTGCGACGCAGGGCTACTGGAAGCTCCTCTACGAAATGGCGGAGATCCCGGGCTATCTGGGGAGCCTGCTACTGCTGGTGCTGGTCCTGCTCGGCAAGACCTCCTATCCGCGCTGGACCGCGATCGCCAATCCCGGAGTCCTCCTGGTCGCCTCGTACCTGGCGGAATGGGTGCCGGCGCCGCTGGGAGCCGTCCTAGTCGGAGGCTCCACCAACCTGTCGATCGCCGCTTTTTTTCTCGTCTCGGTGGCGACCACGTGGCGGGGCCGGGATTGACACAAGGCAGGGGCAGGGTCGCCGCTCAAGCTCCCGCTTTGCCCGTCGCCATCAGATTGGCGTCGCGCGCCAGCAGCCACTGGCCGGAGGGAGATCTGCGGAGGACAGTGAGCACGTGCCCCGCACGTTCCGTCCTGCCCCCGGTTTCCAGAGACGTCATGGTCACGGAAAGATGCGACCACGAATAAGCGAGGTCTCCGGACACCTGGAGATCCTTGACGTCCTGTTTGGCTTCGAGCCGGACCTTCCCGGCGAAGGTTTTGAAGCCGGCCGCGAAGTCGGCTTTGGTCATCGGCGGATTTCCGGGCGTGAGAAAGACGGCGTCGTCGGTCATCAGGGCGAGAACGCCTTCGACGTCGCCTTCGGCCGTGCGCCGGCTCCATTCGGCCATGAGATCTCGGATCTGCTGCTCGTCGGTTTCCATGGAGTTCCTCCTGTCCCTGATGCCTGTCCGTTGCGGCCCCAGTTTATCGCGAGATCAGTTCAGGAGGGCATCGACTGCATCTGGATGGGGACAGTGGCAGATGAGGCTTCGAGCCCTCCGGCAGAGACGTCCCGACGTCCCCGTGGCCTGCTCAGGATGTCGTGGACGGGCTGGGAACGTCTCTACGCCCTTCGATGGAAGGAGGAGCGGAAGCGTCGCGATCGCCCTCCATCGCGGCACTCTGTACCTGTAGCGGCGCTCTCCGGGCGTGCCGGAGGGTGCCGAGAGCTACCCGCGATTCTACGGAGGACGTGCGATGAAGAGAAAGGCGACGCCCCAGACTCCTGCCAAGCTTAAGCTCGACCGCGAGACCCTGCGCGCTCTGCAACCACCCGACCTCGCGGAGGTCGCTGCCGCCGCTGGCGTCACTTCGAAATGCCACTCGGGGGTGACCTGCTGCATCGGACCCTGCGCGGGCTGACGTCGATTCGATCGGGTTCGCCGGCCGCGTGGACGGCGAACCCGCTGATTCCTGAGAAATCCTGGGCCCTCAGCGGGCGGTCACCATCACCGGCGTCTCGCGGTAGAGGTCCGGATAGACCTTCTTCAGCGCGTAGATCTTGGGCATGTCGTTCACCACGATGTAGCCGTGGTGGGGGTTGTGGATCAGGAAGTCCTGATGGTAGTCCTCCGCGGGATAGAAACCTTTCAGCGGCTCGATTTTGGTGACGATCGGGCCCTTGAAGACCTTGGCCTGGGCGAGTTGCGCTACGTAGGCCTTGGCGACGCGCTCCTGGGTGGGCGAGTTGAAGAAGATCTCCGAGCGGTAGCTGGGGCCGGAGTCCGGGCCCTGGCGGTTGAGCTCGGTGGGGTTGTGGGCGACGGCGAAGTAGAGGCGCAGGAGCTGGCCGTAGGAGATCTTCTTGGGATCGAACGTGATCTCCACCGACTCGGCGTGGCCGGTCGACTCGGTGCCCACCATCTCATAGTGCGCGGTTTCGCGGCTGCCGCCGGAATAGCCGGCGACGACCTTCGTCACCCCCTGCACGTGCTCGAACATGCCCTGGAGGCCCCAGAAGCAGCCGCCGGCGAGCACGGCGGTCTGGAGCCCGGTCGCCTCGGCGGCCGGCATATCCAGCGCCGGCGCGGGGATCACCTGGTTGAGGGCGTCGGCTCCAACGCCGCAGGCCCATCCGAAAGCCGCGAGCGCCAGGGCCGCGGCGGAAGTCTTGATCTTGGTGTTCATCGGCTCAGTCTCCCTGTGAAGTGCGCGGGCCGGCACCCGAGTGCGACGGCCACAGAGTCTATACGCGGCCCGTGGAAGCGATGGATCGCTTTCCCCTTCCGGCGGTCCAGACCTGATACCCTCATTCTCCTTTCCGCGGCACTACGTCTGAGGAGCGCCTGAATGTTCAAGCCGGTCTGGTCTTTTGGCCTGTGTTTCCTGGCCGCCCTCGCCTGTGCGGCGCAATCCTTTGACTTTCCAAGCACGGCGGCCTCGGACCCCGCCGCGCTCGCCACGGCCCTGCCCAAACTGGCCGGCGAGGTGCTCGCGGCCTATCGGGACGACGATCGCCGGACGGACCTCGACAACCGGTTCCGCCTGCAGATCGTCGCAGGCGGGTATGCGGAGGCGATCGCGGCCCTCGCCTCGCTGCGCGCGCTGCCGCCGCCTCAGGACAGCGCCGCGAACCTCCAGGCCGGCGCGGCGAACGTCCTCTATGAGGTCTTCGCCCGCGCCAAGGAACGCCAGGCTGCGGAAGGATCGTTCGAAGCCGCCTTCCAGCGCTCATTCCGCGACACCCTCGGGCCTCTGGACGATCGCACCGCGGCCCTCGTGATCCGGGCGCTCGGCGCCGATCCGCCGTCGATCGAGCAGGCCTGGAAGGACGCGCTGGAAGTGGAGAAGGGCAAGAGCACTCTCCCGCTCGGCGAGGCGCTGACGCTGCTCCGCGCCTACCAGGTCGAGCAGGTCTTCGCGAGCGCCGCGCCGCTCGCGCCGCCGCTGATCGCCGAGGACGATCTCCGCCGCTACGTCATCGACAAGGACGTTGCGATCAAGACCCCGGACGGCGCGACGGTGTGCGCGGTGGTGGTCCGCTCTCGCAAGACTCCGGATCATCTGACGGCGCTGCTCAACTTCACCATCTACGCCGATTCCGGCACCTCGATGGACGAGGCGCGGCGGACGGCGTCGAACGGCTACGCCGGCGTCGAGGGGTTCACGCGCGGCAAGGCGTGCAGCCCCGACAAGCCGATCCCATACGAGAAGGACGGCACCGACGCGGCGGCCGTGATCGATTGGATCAGCCGGCAGCCGTGGAGCGACGGCCGCGTCGGCATGTATGGCGGGAGCTACGAGGGGTTCACCCAGTGGGCCGCGGCCAAGCACCTGCCGAAGGCGTTGAAAGCGATGATGCCCTCGGTGACGGTGGCGCCGGGGATCGACGTGCCGATGGAAGGCAACATTTTCCAATCCTTCGTCTACTACTGGCCGTTCTACACCACGAACAACAAGACGCTCGACAACGCTCCCTACAACGACCGCATGCGCTGGTTCCGCATGAATACCGCGTGGTATACCACCGGCAGGGCCTACCGCGATCTCGACAAGATCGAGGGCACGCCCAATCCGTTCTTCGACCGCTGGCTCGATCATCCGAGCTACGACGCGTACTGGCAGTCGATGATTCCCTACCGGCAGGACTTCGCGCGCATCGATATCCCGGTCCTGACTACCACCGGCTATTACGACGACGGGCAGATCGGCGCGCTCTACTACTTCATCCAACATCATCAGTACCGGCCCGGCGCCGAGCACTACCTGCTGATCGGTCCCTACGATCATATCCGAGGACAGCGTGGCACGTTCGGCCGCCTGGGCACGCCGCAAAGGGTGCTGCGAGGGTACGAGACCGACCCGGTCGCCCTGATCGATCTCGGCGAGCTGCGCTATCAATGGTTCGACTATGTCTTCCGAGGAAGCCCCAAGCCGGAGATCCTCGCGGACAGAGTGAATTATGAGGTGATGGGCGCCAATGAATGGAAACACGCGCCGTCGCTCGCCGCGATGAGCCCGCGGCGAACGAAATTCTATTTGACCGCCGCGAAATCCGGAGACCGCTACCGGTTGAGCGCGCAAAAGCCCGCCGCCTCCACGTTCGTCGCGCAGAAAATCGACTTCGCCGACCGCAGCGACGCCGACAAGATCTTTCCCGGCGGCGGCATCGTCGACAAGGATCTGAACAGTTGGAACGGCCTCGTGTTCGCGAGCGATCCGTTCCAGAGTTCCACCGAGCTGAGCGGCCTGTTCTCCGGGCGCCTCGAATTGGCGATCAACAAGAAGGATCTGGACTTCAGCGTCGAGCTCTACGAGCTGACGGCGAAGGGGGAGTACGTCCAGCTCTCCTACGCCATCGCGCGCGCCAGCTACGTGCGGGACCGCACCCATCGCCACCTTCTGACCCCGGACCGCCGCCAGCGGCTGGACTTCCGGAGCGGTCGCCTGACCAGCCGCAGGTTCGCCGCCGGCAGCCGTCTCGTGATGGTGCTCAGCGTCCTCGGGAACCCTGGCGCGCAGATCAACTACGGCACGGGGAAGGACGTCAGCGACGAGACGATCGCCGACGGCAAGGAGCCGCTGGAGATCCGTTGGCTCGGCGGCAGCTTCCTTGAAGTTCCCTTGGGCAGGTAAGGTCGGCCCCGGATTTGCACGGCACTTTCCACCGTCATGGAAAGGAGGCCACAATGCTGAGAGATTCCCCCGTACAGGTCATGCTGCCGGTCAGAGACCTGGAGGCGGCCAAGGCGTTCTATGAGCGGAAGCTGGAGCTCGAGAAGGTAAGCGAAGAGATGGGCACCGCGGTCTACCGGAGCGGCGGCAGCACGCTCTGCGTCTATCCTTCGAAATTCGCCGGCACCAACAAGGGAACGGCAGCCCTGTGGGCCGTGGAGGACGTCGAAAAGACAGTGGAAGCGCTCAAGGCCAAGGGCGTGACCTTCGAGCGCTACGACGACCTTCCCCACGTGGTCCGGACGGGGGACATCCATCGCGCCGGCGACGTCGTGGTGGCGTGGTTCAAGGACCCGGACGGCAATATTCTTTCGGTTCAGAACCTGCCGGAGAGCAGGGATAGCAAGTAGGTCTATCCCTCGACCAGCGCCAGCACCCGCAGCGGGCTGCCGCTGCCGTGGACGATCTTCAGCGGCGCCGCGATCACCAGCGCGCCGGTGGCGGGGAGCTGGTCGAGGTTGCGCAGGCTGGCGAGGCCGAACTTGCCGGCGCCGTGCATGAAGGTGTGATTGGGGAACGGAGGATCGAAGGCGAAGGCCTGGCCGGCGTCCGTTCCCACGGTCTCGACGCCGACGCCGAGGATGTCCCGCTCGTGGATCAGGAAAAGCGATGTCTCCTGGTGAAAGCCGGGGCTGTGCGGGCCGTCCGGACCGGCGTTGAGGAACTCCTGCGCGCCCGTGCGCCGGCTCCAGCCGGTGTGCAGCAGCACCCAGGCACCGCGCGGGATGCGGCCGTGCCGCGCCTCCCAGTCGAGCAGGCCATCGCGGGTCAGCAGGAAATCCGGGTTCGCCTCGACCTCGGCCGTCACGTCGATCACGCACGCGGGCCCCACGAAGCGCCGGACCGGAATGGTGTCGCAGGCGTTGTCCGGCAGGTCCTTGCCGGTGATCCAGTGCACCGGAGCGTCGAAGTGCGTCCCGGTGTGCTCGCCGAGATGGAGCGTGTTCCAATACCACCCCGGACCGTTCTCGTCGAAATGCGAGATCACCTCGATCGTCACGCCTGGCGAGCCGGCGAATTGCGGTGGGATCGCGATCACCGGCGTCTCCGGACCGAGGGGCTGAGTGAGGTCGACGACCCGGACGCGGCCGGCGTCGAGCTCGGCCGCGAGCTGCTGGAGAATGCTCATCGGGGGTCTCCTTGCAGTGACAGGCTGCGCAGATGGCGCTGGAACTGGAACCGGCTTTCGAGGTAGTGGAGATCGATCATGTAGCTCGCCGGCCCCTGCGGATCGACCTTCGCCACCAGGCAGGCGAGCTCCTTCGCCGCCAGCGCCGCGGTGAAGGAGTCTCGCAGCTCGTCCTCGGTGCGGCAGGTGGCGGTGCGGGGAACGCCCGAAGCGGCGGCGATGGCGGCGAGGTCCGATCCCCTGGCCGTGGCGGTGGTGAAGCTCCGGCCCACCGAGAGCAGGACCTCGTTGTCGAACACGACATGGATCAGGTTCGCCGGCCGGTAGCGGGCCATCGTGGTGAGGCTTCCGAGGTTCATCAGCAGCGAGCCGTCGCCGTCGATCACCACGACTTGCAGCTCAGGGCGGCTGAGGGCGATCCCCAGTCCCACCGAGGACGCGAGGCCCATGGAGTGCCAGAGATAGAAGAAGCCGGGCTGATGCCCGAGGGAGTAGAGCTCGGCCGGCGCGAATCCCATGTTGGTGATCACCACGCAGCGCGACAGCTCGGGATAGATGGCGCGCAGGGCGTCGACGCGGAGCATCCGGCTTCCCATCTGCCCTTCCATCAGGCCTTCCATCAGTCCTCCCACATAAGGCCGCGGCAGAGCAGCAGCGCCACCGGCCGCAGGCTCGATTCGGCCAGCGCCTGGGCCTGCCGGACGCGCGCCGCTACCTGCCCCGGCTCGTCGAGCATCACGTAGGGGATGCGCAGGGCGTCCAGGACATGCTCGGTGACCGCGCCCCCCTCCGTCTGCCAGGGGTGCTCCTCGCCGAAGCCGCCGCGGTGGCTCACCACCATCAGCAGGGGGATGCGGTAGAGCTGGGCCAGCGAGACGATGGCGTTGATGCTCGCCAGCAGCCCATGGTTCTGCATCAGCATCGCGGATTTGACCCCGGCGAGATGGGCGCCGGCCGAGATCCCGACGCCCTCCTCCTCCTTGGCCAGCCGCACCAGAACCATCCCGGGGTCTTCCTCGGCGAGGGTGACCAGATGGATCAGCCAAGTCTCCGGCAGCACCGAGAGCAGCCGGATGCCGCACGCCTTGAGAGCGTCATAGACCGCCTGCGAGGATGTGGCCGAAACAGGCATCTTCGGGAGAAGTGTACAACGAGCCTCACTCCTCGGAATCGGCGTAGAGGTCCTTGACCGCGGTCACGTAAGGTTTTCCGCGCCTTTTCGCGAGCGTGAAGAGGAAATGGGCGCTGTCGGTCTCGAGATCGATCACGCGCCGGTTCGCCCGTTTCGAATCGACGCGGACCTTCCAACTCATAATCATGCCGAACCGGGGACTGTCGTACCACTCGAAGCCCATCCTGCGCTCGTCCGCGCGCTCGGCGTCGACGATCTTCGCCAGTTGCGCCCGGGCGGAGCGCGAGGCCAGCGCGGAGACGTCCTGGCGGCGGACCACGCGGTCCAGGAGATCGTCGACAAACTGCACGAGCGGATCGTCGAAGGTGTGTCCGAGGTCGACGACGCCGTCGGGAGTGATCCGCAGCGTCCAGGTCCCTTGGGGATCGTCGCAGGAGCCGCAGGTGTAGATCCGCTGAAGTGCCTCCTTGGTGCGGACGCGCAGCCGGTCCCCCTGGAGCCTCGCGCTGAGACCGCCGGTCGTGAGATAGCCCTGCACGAACTCCGGCACCGCCTCGCTCCCGATCCACTCCCAGACGCTGAGCTGCCCCGGCACCTCGAGTCCCATCCCGGCGTGCTCGAAGGCCTCGATCAGGAACCGCGGACGGCCCGATCCCGTGGGAAGCAACGCCAGCGCGCGCCCTCCCAGGGGGCCCGCGTGGACTCCCGGTACGGTATCGATCCAGGGCATCAGGTCGTCGTCCAGCCAGTTTTTAGCCGCCTGCCCGCGGATGTCCCAGGTTACGGCGAACGGTTGTGGGGGAGTCCGCGAGACGACGAACACCGTACCTTGAAAGCTCCGATCGAGGGCGACCACGACGGCGTCGCCTTTCAGGCGGACCACGGAAGGCGAGAGGTCCCCCGCCTTGGCGAGCGGCGCCAAGTCCGCCAGGATCTCGCGGGCGGACGCCTCAGGATGAGCGTTCAGATACGCGGCGGTCCACGTTTGCGTCAGAGTCCAGAGGCAGCCGATCGCGCGCACGGCCTCCGGCTCCCCGTTGTCCAGGGGCGACTCGGTTCCGTAGCGGTCGATCTCAGCTCGCGTCCGCTCGACCTCGGCCAGCAGAGCCCGCCGGTCCGGCATGCGAGCCGCCAGGACCGGCGAGGGCAGGAGCGCCGGCGCCAGGAGAGCGAAAGCCAGGAGCCGCCGTCTCGCCCGCGTCCTGATAGCACCGTGGATCGTCTGCGAGAGAGGGATGGGAGAGGGCATGCCGTAGATTCAGGAAGATCGCGCTCGGAAAGTCTACAACGGCCTCGCCGCCGCCCGAGGCGTCCCCGCCGCCTGGCGAGGCGCCGCATTCGCCGCGTCCGATGCCCCCTTCGCCGCCAGCGGCGAACGCCCCGCCGCGTCCGCTGCGGCTCTCGCCTCGAGCGGCGAATGCCCCGCCGGACGAGGCGGCAGAGGCCGGACGCGAGGCCGCACCGGCGCCGCCGGCGCTGCGGGAGCCGCCTTGCCAGTTTTGTGTGCCGCCGGGCACGGCGGAAGCGGCGCCTCGGGCGGCGAAAGGGGCGTTGGCCTGAACCTCTTATAGAATAGGCTCCATGCCGTGCTGCCTATCGCTGCCGCAATCACGGGCGCGAGCAATCTGAGACTGGAGGTTGAATGAACCGTGTCCCTGTCAAGCCCGCAATGCTGCGTTGGGCTCGTGAGCGGGCCGGTGAGAGCGCAGCGAGGCTGCAAGAGCGAATTCCGCATCTCGACCTCTGGGAGCGCGGTGAGGCGAGTCCAACGCTGAAACAACTGGAGGGATTCGCCAAGGCCACGCATACACCGATCGGTTATCTTTTCCTTCAGGAGCCGCCCGTCGAGCGCGTGCCGATCCCCGACTTTCGGACACTCGGGAATGAACGCCTCGATCACCCGAGCCCTGATCTGCTCGACACCATTTATGCCTGCCAGCAGCGCCAGGACTGGTTCCGGGACTTCGCGCGGTCGACTGGCGAGGAGGCGCTTCCGTTCGTTGGCTCCGCGCGGCTGGCCAGCGATGTCGAGGCAACTGCGGCAGTGATCCGTCACTCTCTAGGGTTCGACCTGGAGGAACGCCGCCGGATTCCGAACTGGACCGATGCTTTGCGCCGATTTATTCAGCAGGCGGATGCGCTCGGAGTGCTGGTCATGGTGAGTGGAGTCGTGGGGAGCAACAATCGGCGCAGGCTCGACCCGGAGGAATTCCGAGGTTTTGCCCTGGCGGACAGGTTTGCACCACTGGTATTCATCAATGGCGCCGATACCAAGGCGGCTCAGATGTTCACGCTGGCGCACGAGCTGGCTCACATCTGGCTCGGCCAATCCGCGCTCTCCGATGTCGGACCGATCTCCTCGCCGTCGCAGGACGTCGAGGCTTGGTGTAATCGGGTCGCCGCCGAGCTCTTGGTACCGCTCGCTATCCTGCGCGACGAATACCAGAGCCGCGCCGAGTTGCGTGTTGAGCTCGACCGCCTGGCGCGGCGCTTCAAGGTGAGCACGCTCGTGATCCTCCGGAGGATCTATGATGCCGGCAGGTTGACTCGCGAGCAACTCTGGCCGGCTTATCGTGCGGAGCTGGGACGACTGAAATCCATTATGAAGGGGACCGGCGGCGACTTCTATCTGACCCTGGGAGCACGCGTCAGCAAGCGCTTCGCTCGAGCCTTGGTGACCAGCACTCTCGAAGGGCAAACCTCGTTCACGGAGGCGTTCCGCATGCTCGGAGTCAAGAGGATGGCCTCCTTTCAGGAGCTTGGGCACAGCCTCGGGGTGGGAGGCTAATGGCTTATCTCCTCGATGCGGACGTCTTCATTCGCGCCAAGAACCTGCATTATGGGTTGGATTTTTGCCCTGCCTTCTGGGAGTGGCTCGTGGCGGAGAACGCCGCCGAGAAGCTCTTCAGCATTGAGAAAGTGGGGGATGAGGTGCAGGCGGTGGCGGATGAGTTGTCAACTTGGGCCGCGGAGCGGGACGCCAGTTTCTTTCTCCGGCCTGACGCCGATGTCTTCCCCGCGCTGGCTGCGGTCAGCACCTGGGCTGGGGGCCAGCGTTACGAGCCCGCCGCCGTCAACACCTTTCTTCAGGTGGCCGATTACTACCTTGTGTCCCAGGCCCTCGCGGGCCGGCACACAGTCGTCACGCACGAGGTTCCTTCGGCATCGACGCGCAAAATCAAGATTCCCGATGCCTGCATAGGCCTTAAAATCAAGTGCATGACACCATTCGAGATGCTTCGGCGCGAACGGGCGCGATTTGTCCTCGGGTCGTACGCATAAAACGAGTCACCCCCCAGCCTCCAACGCGATCGCCTTCACGATCCGCGCGCGGGCTGCCGCCCGCTGGGCGACGAGCTTGTCTTCGCCGGTCTGGGCCAGCCATTCGAAGAAGCGCTGGGCGCCGTGGCGGGTGTTGGCTTCGTCGCGGCAGTTGGTGAGGAAAGCGAACTGCACCTTCTGGACGTTGTCGGCGACGAAGACTCCGAAGGGGGTGGTCACGAATTCGGCGTCGGGGAAGCCGAGGAGGCGGGCGGCCTGGGATTCGGTGGCGGTGCGGTGGCAGGCGATGACGTGGACGGGGCCGCCGCGATTGCCTTTGAGGAGGGGGGCCAGCTGGTGGTCGCGGAGGAAGGGCTGGCCGACCAGCTCCTTGGCCGGACCGACGGTGAGCGCCGCGGGGATCGCGCTCGGAACGATCAGGATCTCGCGGCCGGCGATCCTGGCGATCAGGTGGCCTTGGTCCTCGCTGGAGCCGTTGCGCTTGACGATGACATCCCACAGGACGTTCCGCATCTTTTCCTGACGGGTGCGGAAGTCGAGACGGCTCCAGTCCAGGGCCGGGCCGCTGTCGAAGCGCCCCTGGTTCGCTTCCTCCACTCCCGTCTGCGCCAGAGCGATCAGGGCGTCGCGGACGGTCTCCTTGACGCGCGCTTTCAGGTCGTCGACGGTGGCGACCTTGCCGCCCCGGAACTGGCTCTGAAGCGCGACGTAGGCCTGGAAGTCCTGGTTGCGCTGCTCCTGCGCCTTGTCGGCCGAGGTGACGTTGCCGAGCGCGATCAGGCGGACCTTGGCGCGGGCCTGCGACAGGCCGGTCATCAGCTCGGCGTGACAGATCCCGATGTCCCCGGCATCCTTCGCCCAGCCGGCGTTGCCGTTGCTGAGAACGATGAGGATGTCGCAATCCTTGACGGCCTGAATGCAGGTATCCCAACTGTCCCAGGTACCGCCCTTCGGAGGCTCTTCCTCATTGATCCAGACCTCGAAGATCTTCTTGCCGAAGACGTCGAGCGCCTCGATCTCGTCCTTGAGCTGGATGCGGGTCGCCGAGAGCGCGGGGCCGCCGTCGAGGGGGAACTTATCTTCGCAGCGGCTCGAAATCATTACGACGAGCTTCGAGGATTTCGCCATGGCTTCCTCCTCCTTCAACCTTTTGAAGCGGGTTTCGCCTGGATTTCGTCGCCTTCCTGCTGCTCTAGCCGCAGGCGGGTGCGGACTACGGCTTCATGGAGGCGCTGTTCGAGCAGCTTGCGGGGCGGTAGCTCGATCAGGTACTCGGCAACATGGATGCCGCGGGGTTCGAGCTCGAGTAGTTCCACGGTCTCGCGTTTCTTACCGGCACAAAGAATGAGACCGATGGGTCTCTCTTCTCCTTCCTGCCGCTCGTAGCGGTCGAGCCAACGCAGATAGAGCTCCATCTGGCCGGCATCCACGGGCTTGAAGTCGCCGATCTTCAAATCGATAACCACCAACCGTCGCAAGCGGCGATGGTAGAAGAGCAAGTCTATATAGTAGTCCTCGCCGTCGAGCGTGATTCGCTTCTGGCGTTCCACAAAGGCGAAGCCGGCGCCGAGCTCCAGGAGGAACGACTCGATTTCACGCAGCAGGGAGTTCTCCAGATCCTGCTCGCTGTAGGTGTCCTGGAGACCGAGGAAATCGAGCACGTATGGGTCGCGAAAAACAAGATCTGGAGTGAGGCGATCCTCCTCGCGCAATTCCTTGAGTCCCTGCATGATAAGTTTTTCAGGCTTCTTCGAGAGGGCGGTGCGCTCGTAGAGCATGCTATCGATCCGGGACCTCAGCGTACGGACGCTCCAGCGCTCGATGCGGCAGATCTCGGCGTAGAATTCGCGCTGGAGGGGGTCCGCGAGAGGGACGATCTCCTTAAAGTGGCTCCAGCCTAATTGTCGCGACAGCGTAGCGACAATCTGTGGATCTGAAAATGTCTCCGCGAATTGCACCATGCGGCGGAGGCTCTTCTCACCGAAGCCCCGTCCGAATTCCAGCTCCAATTGTGAGGAGAGTGTCCGCACAATCTCCGCTCCATATTCCGCCCGTCTCTCTTTGAGAATTTCCCGATGGATGCAGTCACCAACCCTCCAGTAGAGGAGAGTGAGACCTGCGTTGACGGCGCGCGCCAGCTCAGAGCGAGCGGCGAGGATCAGCTCTCGCACTTCCGGGAGCAGCGCTTCCGGCCGAGCCCGAGTTACCACGGGTTGAGTCCTGTCTGCACGCCGCTTTGCACTCATGGCTTCGGTTAGAGACTCTTCATACCATCAAATCCCCGCCATTGATATCCAGCGAAGCGCCCGTAATGTAGCCGGCGGCTTCGGAGGCGAGGAAGCAGATGAGGTCGGCGACTTCGACGGGATCGCCGAGGCGCCGGATAGGGAAGGATTTCGCGGCGGCTTCGAGCAGCTCAGGGGTGGCGTGCTCGCGGGTGAGCTCAGTGTCGAAGAGGCCGGGGCAGACGGCGTTGACGGTGATGCCGTGCGGGCCCAGCTCCTTGGCGGCGGCGCGGGTGAGGCCCTGGAGGGCCGCTTTCGAGGCGGTGTAGTGGGCGCCGCCCAGGGTGCTCACGGTCTTGCCGGCGGTGGAGGAGAGATTGACGATCCGGCCGTAGCGTTGCTTCTTCATCGCCGGCAGCACGGCGCGGATGAGCAGAAAGACCGCGGTGACGTTGATCTCGAAGGTGCGCCGCCACTCCTCTTCCGTGATCTGTTCGAAGCGGGTGGAGAGCGCCACGGCGGCGTTGTTGACCAGGATGTCGAGGCGGCCGAAGCGGTCGAGGGTGCGGGCGACGACCGCATCGCGGCCGGCGGGATCGCCGAGGTCGCCCGGCGCCGCGAAGCCGCGCTCGCCCAGGCTCCGCGCGGCGGCTTCGGCGCGTTCGGGATCGCGGACGTTCACCGCCACCGAGGCGCCGCGGGCGGCGAGACCCTCGGCGGTGGCGAGACCGAGGCCGCGGGAGGCTCCGGTGACGAGGGCGACGCGGCCGGTGAAGTCTTCGCTCATCGATCGCTCGATTTTAAAGGATCGATTTACCGGGACGCCGCCGGGGCGCTGCGGACGTATTGCTGAAGTTGCGCCTGGGTGCGGGCGGCGGCCGCGGTCTGGCCGAGCGCCTGCTGGGTGCGGAGGAGGCCCTGGAGCGCGAGGGTGCGGCCGGGAGCGCGGGCGAGGGTGGAGCGATAGGCCTGCTCCGCCTCGGCGTTGCGGCCGGCGGCGAGGAGCAGGTCGCCGAGCAGCTCGTTGGTCGGCTTCTGGATCGGCGGCGGACCGAACTCCAGCGGCATCGCGCTCTCCGCCTCCCCGATCTTGCGCAGAAGGGCGATCCCCTCGTCGGTCTTCCCCTCCTGGATCTTCTCCAGCGCGTCGACCTGCTGCGCCGTGAGCTCCACGTACGCGCGGTCGAGGTCGAGCTCCTCCTTCTTATCGAATCGAGCGATCAGGTCCCGATGCAACTCTCGGAAACGCGCGGCGGCGGCGTGGAACGCCGGAAGATCCTTCTTCGCCGCAGCCGCCAGGACGTCCCCGTAAGCAAGCAGGAAGCGCGCGTCGGCATAGCGATTCTCCGGGATGGCGAGCGCATCCTTGGCGTCCCACCGTCCCGTCTCGACGAGCTGGAAGACGCGCATCGTCGCATAATCCGGGACGATCGAGGCGTCGGCTTCGGGGTGATCCGAAAACTGATCGATGGCCATCCGGTGGCAGGCGTCGAGCTGTGCCCTGGCGTCGTCGATCCGCCGTTCCTGGAGGTAGGCGTAGTGCAGCCAGCTCACGTAATGGCCGCAGGTCTTGGCCGTCTTCTTCTGCTCGGCGCGGTGGCGGTTGACGACGCGCATCGCAGCCTCATTGGCAGCGATCACGTCGTCCCAGAGGCCGAGCGCGACGAAAATGTGAGAGGTCATGTGGAGGGCGTGGCCGGCGTTCGGAGCCACGGCGCCGTAGAGCCGCGCCGCCCGCATGCCGAGCGGGGCGTGGATCGGATCGTCGTAGGAATGGATCAGGTAGTGCAGCACGCCCGGATGGTGCTGATGGGTGGGGAAGACCTCCTCGAGCAGCGCCGCCGACCGCATGTAGATGCCGAAATCGCGGCCGGAGTGCGCCGTGCCGAGGAGCGACAGGGCATAGAAGGCGGTGGCGTCGACGTCGTCCGGATAGCGCTGGTGGAGGTTCGCCATGGCGTCGGAGAACAGGACGTCGCGCTCGTTCTTGGCGCCCTCTCCATACAGGATTTCCACCGTGTGCAGGTAGTCGCGTTCGCGCTCGGTCGGCGCCTTCGCCAGCCTTGCCTCGGGGGTGGCGCCGAGGCGGGCGAGCACGGCGCGGGCGGCGGGGAGGTCCTGCTGGAACCAGACGGGGTGGGTATAGGTCAGCGCCTCGCCCCAGTAGGCCATGGCGAAATCGGGATCGATCGCCTGCGCCTTGCGGAACTGCTCGGCGGCGTCCGGATACTCGAAGTCGTGGAGCAGCGCGAGCCCGCGCAGGAACGGCTCCTGCGCCGCCGCCGCGCCGGAGTTGGCGAAGGCGACCTCGCCGACCTCGCTCTGCGCCGAGGCGGTCGCGGCGCTGGCGGCGTTGGAGGCGAGGGCGAGCGTGAGAAGTAGCGCCAGACGGCAGGGGAACGCGAGCTGACGCATGCATCACCTCCGGGGTCGATGGAGTTGAACCGGGCTTACGGTGTCGCGCCGCTCCAGGCGCCGAGGTCGCCGCCCTCGAAGTCGTCGGTGAACAGCAGGTTGCCGGGCGTCGTGGCCTGGACGCAGCCGGAAGGCACGGACTCGCAGAGGCCGCCGGCGTCGAGGCCGGTGACCTGATAGGCGTAGGTGAGGGTTCCGGCGACCGTGCCGTCGGCGTACGGCGAGCCGGCGACGGCGGCGGCGATCTTGTTGAAGGCGCCGGGCGCGGCGCAGGGGCCGGCCGCGCGATAGACGTTGAACGCCGCGGCGGCGGGCGCGCCGTTCCCCCAGGTGATCTGGACCTGATTCTGTCCGTTCGCGGTGGCGGTGCCGATCGCCGGCGCTCCCGGCACCGTGCAGGGAGTGTCGGTCAGCCTGGCGGTCCAGATCTCCTCGCGTCCGTTGCTCCGGCGGTCGGTCCAGGAGGGGAAGAACTGGCCGGCGATCCCCGAGAGGCTGTTGTAGTCGCCGAACTGGTTTCCCGAGTTGGTCCCCGCGGCCGTCTCGTCCGTCTGCCCCGAGGTCACCTTGACCGCGGACGTCCAGGTGACGCCGTCGTCGTAGGAGGACTGGTACCAGACATCCACCTTCTTGCGGCCCGGGTCGCCGACCGTGTCGTAATACATCAGGCCCAGCGCGCCGGTGGTCTTGTCGACCACCATCCATTGGTTGAACTGATCGTTGAGCGAAGGCTGATTGTTGACCATCACCGGCGCCGGCCAGGTGGCGCCGCCGTCGGTGGAGCGCGCGAACCAGATGCGCGTCTTGCAGGTGGACGCCACGGTGCTCCCCGGCTCGTTGTTGGGCACCGTGCAGCGAGTGGCGCCGGTCAGGTCGGTCCAGGAGGCATAGACCAGGTTCTTGCTCGCCGTGCGGTAGGCGCCGCCGGAGACATAGATGAGGGCGCGGCGGATGTTCATCGCCGGCACGCCGATGTCATAGCTGTCGAACGTCGTGGCGACCTGGACCGGCGTGCCGAAAGAGGCGCCGCCATTGATCGATTTGACCACGAAAACCTTGCTGTTGCCGGTGTCCGGCCAGAAGCCGAAGACGTCGCCGAAGGCGTTGGTCTTGACGTCGTCGCCGATCGCCGTGCCGCCGGTCTCCGCGCCGCTCACCTGCACCGGCGTCTGCCACGATCCGGCCGGTCCGGTGCGCCGGTTGATGAAAGCCGGATCGCCGTTGTGCCAGATGGCGTAGAGGTAGTCCTTGAACGGCGAGGTGGCGCTGTGATCGACCCAGATGAGCTGCTTGTCGGTGTCGGACTGGGCGCCGGAGAAGGTGGCGTCGAAGGTCCAGGTGGCGCCGTTGTCGACCGACTTGTAGGCCCGCATGTGGAGCACGGTGCCGGAAGAATTGATGCCGATCGTGGTCGACCAGGCGGTGCCGTCGGAGGTCCAGTCGACGGTCGGATCGGAGTGGAAGGAGTCGCCCGCCTGGCGCGGCAGGCTGGACTGGCCCCAGGTGGTGCCGCCGTCGGTCGAATAGAACTGCGCCTGGCTGCCGCTCCCCGAGATGTTGTTCGAGGCGCTGATGATCTTCAGCGGGTCCCAGTAGTTGACGCGGATGTCCGACTCGCTGCGCGGCGAGGTCTGGAGGCCCGAGATCCGCCGCTCGCCGGCGACGATCGCCGATTTGACCGGCGCCGAGACCTCGTCGTCCTCCCCGGGCGTCCGCTCCTTGTCAGGCTCGCCGGGCACCAGGCTCTGGTGCGACAGCATCCACTCGTGCACCTCCTTGAGCACCAGCGGATAGCCTCCCGTGGGGTCCGCCGCCGAGAACTTCCCCTCGGGGTGCGCCTGGCGCCAGATCACCCGCAGCCAGAGCGGCACGGGGATCTTGTCGTGGGCCTCCGCGGGGCGCAGCAGCGAGAAATCCTGATGGGAGGCGATCAGCGCCTCGAGGGCGCTGTGGGGCGTCACGGCGTCGGCCCGGAGCTGCTCGGCGAGCGACGGCCAGGCGGGCGCGGCGCCCGATGCGCGAGGGGAGAGAATGACGGCGAGGACCAGCAGAATGACCGGCGACAGCTTCTTCATGACTTTTTCCGGCCCGCAGGCTAACACGGGTGGCGGCCACCCTGGAAGCCGGCCGCCCGCGGCGCTGTAGAATGGGCGGGCCCCCGGCAGGACGCTTCCCCAAGGAGCAGGGATGGAACCGGTCAACGTCTTCGACTTCGAAACGATCGCCCGCGAGAAGCTCTCCCGCGAGGCCTATGACTACTACGCCGGGGGCGCCCACGACGAGGTCAGCGTGCGCGGCAACCGCGCCGCCTACGACCGGCTGTCGATCGCCTACCGGGTGCTGGTGGACGTCTCCCGCCGCGACATGACGGCTTCGATCCTCGGCCAGACCGTGTCCATGCCGATGCTGGTCGCGCCCACCGCCTTCCACCGCCTGGCGACGCCGGAGGGGGAGGTCGCGACCGCGCGGGCCGCGGGCAGAGCGGGGACGGCGATGATCCTCTCCACGCTTTCCACCTCGACCGTCGAATCGGTGGTCGCGGCGGCGTCCGGGCCGGTCTGGTTTCAGCTCTACGTCTACCGCGACCGCGGGGCCACCGAGGGGCTGGTGCGGCGGGCCGAGGCCGCCGGCTGCCGCGCGCTGGTCCTGACCGTGGACGCGCCGCTGCTTGGACGGCGCGAGCGGGACGTGCGCAACCGTTTCCGTCTGCCGCCGGGCCTCGCCGTCGCCAACCTGCTGCCCGAGGGGTATGGCGATATGCCGCCGGCCGCCGACGACTCCGGCCTCGCCGCCTACGTCGCCTCCTTTCTCGATCCCTCGCTCTCCTGGCGGGACGTGGCCTGGCTGCGCTCGATCACCTCGCTGCCGCTGCTGGTCAAGGGGATCGTCCGGGCCGACGACGCCCTGCGCGCCGCCGAGGCGGGCGTGGCCGGCATCGTGGTCTCCAATCACGGCGGTCGCCAGCTCGACACCTCGCCGGCCACCCTCGACGTGCTCCCCGAGATCGTCGAGGCCCTCGCCGCCCACGGCCATCGGATCGAGGTGCTGATGGACGGCGGCGTGCGCCGGGGCACGGACGTGCTGAAGGCGCTGGCGCTCGGCGCCCGCGCGGTCCTCGTCGGACGGCCGGTCCTCTGGGGCCTGGCCGCCGAGGGCGAGGCCGGCGTGGTCGCCGTCCTGCGGCTCCTCCGCGACGAGCTCGACCTCGCGATGGCGCTCGCCGGCGCTCCCACCCTCGCCGACATCACCCGCGATCTGGTGCGGCCGGTTCGGGGTTGAGGCGGATGCCGCGGATGTCCCTCCATCCCACGCTGGCGCGCGACACCGTCGAGGTCGCCGCGCTGCCGCTCTGCCGGCTGCTGCTGATGAACGACCGCCGCTTCCCCTGGCTGGTCCTGGTCCCCGAGCGGGAGTCGCTGCGCGAGATCCACGAGCTGGCGCCGGCCGACCGGGCCGAGCTCGTCGAGGAGATCGCCAGGACGAGCGAGGCGCTGACGCGCCTGTTCCAGCCGGACAAGGTGAACGTCGGCGCCCTGGGCAACCTCGTGCCGCAGCTCCACGTCCACGTCGTCGCCCGCTTTGCCGCGGACGCCGCCTGGCCCGGGCCGGTCTGGGGCTCCGGCGCGGCCGTGCCCTACGGGGACGCCGAGCTGGCGGCGCTCCGGGAGCGGCTGGCGGCGGCGTTCCTGGCGTAAAATCCGCGCATGGAAAGCGAAGACCGGCGCCTCGCCCGGCTGACCGAGATCGCCCTCGGCCTTCCGGAGGCCACGAGAAAGGACACGGGCGAGCACGCGGCCTTCCAGGTCCGCGGCAAGACCTTCGCCTATTTCCTCTCCGACCATCACGGCGACGGCATCGTCGCCGTCTGCACGAAGACGGCGCTCGGGGAGAATGCGGAGATGATCGCCGCGGACCCCGCCAGGTTCTATCTTCCCGCCTACATCGGCCCCAAGGGGTGGGTAGGGCTGCGCCTCGATGCCGGCGAGGTCGACTGGGACGAGGTCGCCGGGCTCGTCGTCGACAGCTACCGCCTGATCGCTCCCAAGCGCCTCGCCCTGCTGGCGCGAGTCTGAGGCTCGGGCCTTTCCGAACGCGATGGACAAGCCGCCGTTCAAGCCGGTCCGCTTCGGTCCCGTGGACATCGAGTCGCGGCCGCTCCCGGACGGCGGGGTGGTGCTGCGCTCGCGGCACGCTCTCCACCCTTATCCGCGCTGCGTCGGCGAGCTGCTGCGGCGGTGGGCCGGCGCGGCGCCCGAGCGCACGTTCCTGGCCGAGCGCGACGCGGAAGGGGGCTGGCGCCGCGTCTCCTACCGGGCGGCCCTGGACGCCGTCGAGCGGATCGCGGGCGCCCTGCTGGCGCGGGCTTTGAGCCCCGACCGGCCGGTGGCGCTGCTCTCCGACAACGGCGTCGATCACGGCCTGCTGCAGCTCGCCGCGATGCACGTGGGGATCCCCTCCGTGCCGGTCTCGCCCGCCTATTCGCTGCTGGCGCAGGATCACGCCCAGCTCCGCTACATCGCCGGTCTGACCCGTCCCGGCCTCGTCTACGCCGCCGACGGCGACCGCTTCGCAAAAGCTCTGGCCGCGATCTCCGCGATGGTGCCGGACGTCGAGATCGTGACCGGAGCGGGCTTCGACGCGCTGCTGGCGGCGCCGCCGGGCCCTGACGTTGCGGAGCGCTTCGCTGCGATCGGTCCGGACACGGTGGCCAAGATCCTCTTCACCTCGGGCTCGACGGGGAAGCCCAAGGGGGTGATCAACACGCAGCGCATGCTCGGCTCCAATCAGCAGGCGCTGGCGCAGGCGTGGCCGTTCCTGGAAGAGCGGCCGCCGGTGATCGTCGACTGGCTCCCCTGGAGCCATACCTTCGGCGGCAATCACAATTTCAACCTGGCGCTGCGCAACGGCGGAACCCTTTATATCGACGGCGGCAAACCGGCGCCCGGACTGATCGAGACCACGGTGCGCAACCTGCGCGAGGTGCCGTCCACCCTCCACTTCAACGTGCCGCGCGGGTTCGAGATGCTGATCCCTTTCCTGGAGCGGGACGCCCGGCTGCGCGAGACCTTCTTCCGCGATCTCGACGCGCTCTTCTACGCCGCCGCGGCGCTGCCGCAGCACCTTTGGGAGAAGCTGGAAAACCTTTCCATCCTGGCCACGGGCCGCCGGGTGGTGATGCTCTCCGCCTGGGGCTCGACCGAGACGGCGCCGAGCTCGACGCAGATCCATTTCCTGATCGAAAGGGCGGGAGTCATCGGCGTTCCCGGCGCGGGCACGGAGATCAAGCTGGCGGCCATTTCCGGGGGCGACAACAAATTGGAGCTGCGCGTCAAGGGCCCCAACGTGACACCCGGCTACTGGCGCCATTCCGAGCTGACGGCCGGGCTGTTCGACGAGGATGGATTCCTGAAGACCGGCGACGCCGGCAAGCTCGCCGATCCGCGCGATCCGAACCGCGGCATCCTCTTCGACGGGCGTCTCGCCGAGAACTTCAAGCTGACGTCGGGCACCTGGGTCCACGTCGGCGATCTCCGCCTGGAGCTGATCTCCGCCGGCGCGCCGGTGATCCAGGACGTGGTGGTGACCGGCCACGACCGCGAGGAGATCGGCCTGCTCGTCTTCCCCAACCCCGCCGGCTGCCGCGCGCTCTGCCGTGACGCTGCCGAAACCGAGCCCCTGGCCGAGCTCATCCGGCGGCCGGAAGTGTGCGACCACCTCGCCGCCGCCCTCGCCGCCCACAACGCCACCAACCGCGCCAACAGCCGCCGCATCGCCCGCGCCCTCCTGCTGGCCGAGCCGCCGTCGATCGAGGCGGGCGAGGTCACCGACAAGGGGTACGTGAATCAGCGCGCCGTGCTCGCGCGGCGGGCGGCGGTGGTCGAGCGGCTCTATGAGGGCGGTGGCGGGGTGATCGTGCCGGGAGAGCGCTGAGCGCGCGGAACCGAATTCAACCCGCCGTTTTCCGGGCCTCGAGGCGGGTGCGGGTCATGCGTTCGCGCAAGCCGCCCTCCTTGAGGAAGACTTTCTCCAACTGCCGGATCTGGCGATCGAGAAGGAAATTGCTCACCCGGATCAGGCCGATGATCACATTCGCGGCGATTGTCGGATCAGGGTTTTCGATGCCTTTACGGAAGGTCTCGTAGGTCGCGTCCGGAATCCTGTTCAGCTCGCGGAGGCGAACGGTGTAGGCATGCTCCCTGGGCCATTCCTGAGCCCCGCGCGATCGGAGGAAATCGCGGTAATCGGCCAGCAGCTCTTCGAGACTGGCACGGGCCACATTGGTCAGCTTGATCTCCATCTCCTTGGAGGTTCCCGAGGCCATGCTTCCCTCGATGATGTTCTGCTTGCCGGACCGGGCTGCCTGAATCATCTGGTCATGGGTGCGGCTGCGCTTGTCGATGAAGTGATCGCAGAAATAGACCGTGGCATCGTAGACGATCTCTGCCTTCTGATAGGAGAGCAGTTTTTTGTAGCTTCCGTGCGGCGGAATGAAGCCCTGGCTCATGCGCGGCTCCTGGAAGGAGAAAAGGACACTAAAGGACGTAAAGGACTGCAAGGACTGCAAGGACAAAACAAAGACACTCAAGACTACCATGGTGCAGGCTCCCTGAAGCGGCTTGTTTTTCTTTGTTGTCCTTGCAGTCCTTGTTGTCCTTTACGTCCTTTAGTGTCCTTTTTGCGCTCTACGAAGCCACTCTTCGTCGCCGTTCAGCTACCCTCCGCGCTTCCGCGCCTCCAGCTCTTCCAGGGTTCGCGGCCAGTCCTTCTTGAGGAGCTGCGACAGGGCCCGATCGGCGAGCAGTCGGCCGCCGGTCTGGCAGGTGGGGCAGTAGTTGGCTTCGCTGTCGGCATAGACGATCCGCTGCACCGGCGTGCCGCAGACGGGGCAGGGCTTGCCGAAGCGGCCGTGGACCGCCATCTGCTCGTGGAAGGCCGTCACCTTCTCGGGAAAACCCTCGCCGGCCTGCGCCCGCAGCCGTTCGACCCACTCGGTCAGCACCTCGCGGCAGGCCTGGAAGAGGGCCTTCATCTCCTCGGGCGTGAGGCTGCGGGTGAGGCGGAACGGCGAGAGCCGCGCGCGGTGGAGGATCTCGTCTGAGTAGGAGTTGCCGATGCCGCTCAGGATGTGCGGATCGGTCAGGGCGCGCTTCAGCGTGTGGCTCTCGGACGTGAGCGCCGCCTGGAACGTCTCGAGGTCCGCCTCGAACACTTCCAGACCACCCGGATCGAAGGCCGCGAGCGCCTTTTCCCCGATCACGAGATGGAGCGAGGCCCGCTTCTTGCCGCCGGCCTCGGTAAGCAGCAGTGTGCCGGTGGGAAAATCGAACGCGGCCAGGCCGATCTTCCCTGGCACCTTGGCGCCGCGCGCCTTCCACTGCAGGCGGCCGGTGATCATCAGGTGGAGCACCGCGAACCGCTCCCCTTCGAAACCGATCACAATGCGCTTGCCGAGCCGGCGAAGGCCTTCCACCCGTCGTCCCAGGAAGCTCTCCAAGGTCGGCTCGACCGTCCGCAGCAGGAACGGGCTGCTCACCCGCGCCCCCTCCAGTGGCTGGCCGCCGATCCGCGGCCGCAGCGCCTCAAGATAGACTTCGACGTCGGGAAACTCCGGCATGCCGGAAGCGTGAAGGCGGGCAGGGGGTGGCGTCAAGCCGTCGCGGAAATCGCTCCCTGGGCTCGGGAGCCCATGAAAGTCGCTCTCCTGGTCAGGATCGCGGCTCGGGAGACCATGAAAGTCGTTTCCTGGCCAGGATCGGGACTTGGGCGACCATGAAAGTCGTTTTCCTGGCCAGGATCGGGACTTGGGTGACCATGAAAGTCGTTTTCCTGGTCAGGATCGGGACTTGGGTGGCCATGAAAGTCGTTTCCTGGTCAGGATCGCGACTTGGGAGACCAGGAAAGTCATTTTCCTGGTCAGGATCGCGACTTGGGTGACCAGGAACGTCGCTATACAGTCAAACTGGGGAGATCACGATGCGCAAAAGTCTCTGGTGGCTCGCGGGACTGACCCTGGGAGCCTCGTTTTCCTGTCACACCCCCTACCTCTCGGCGGCTCCCAAGGAAGATGTCGCCGCCCTGCTCCAGCGGCAGACCCAGGAGCTGATGGACGCGACCAGCGACGGCAAGGCGTCCGTCTGGGACCATTACCTGGACTCCGGCCTCTCCTACACCACCGAGGAGGGCACCATCCTGACCAAGGAGAAGATGGTCGGCGACACCAAGCCGCTGCCGGCAGGGGTTTCGGGAACGATCAAGGTGACCGATTTCAAAGTCACGGTGCACGGTACAGTCGCCGTCGCCACCCACGTCGACGACGAGCATGAGAACTACCACGGCCATCTGCTGCACTGCCAGTACCGCACGACGGACATCTGGCAGAAGACCTCCGCCGGCTGGCGCCTGATCGCCGGTCAGGTCATGCCCCTGCGCACTGACCCGCCCGCGATCGAGCTCAAGGCCGCCCTGCTCGACGAATACGTCGGCAAATACTCCCTGACCCCGGAGATCACCTACGAGATCCGCCGCACCGCCACCGGCCTGGAAGGGCAGCAGAACGGCCGCAAACCCGAGCCCCTGCTGGCGGAGGCACCGGATGATCTGTTCGTGCCGGGCAAGGTCCGATACAGAAGGATTTTCCAGCGCGCGGCCGACGGTCACGTCACCGGTTTCGCGGAGCGGCGGGAGGCTTGGGATATCGTGTGGACGCGGTTGCCGTAGAAGCGCCGGAGAGAGGCGTCCATCACGCTGCCTCTGATGGCCTCGAAGTGGACGGATGCCTTAGTTCAGCGATTCCAGGAAGAGATTTGAGTCTTGAGTCGCATCGCTTAGCACGGATTCTTGACACCCCCGTGCGAAGAGCAAGCTCCCTGGATCCCGCAGGAGCCGCTGAAGGTACCGTCGGTGCATTCGCAAGTATAGGGCGCAGCGGGACAGTTGCTTTCCGTTGGCGACTTCCCGCCGCCAGAGCAACTGCATGTGGCGATAACGAGCAAGGTGACAGCAAGGATTCTG
Source organism: uncultured Acidobacteriota bacterium (assembly GCA_963718645.1). Classification (GTDB taxonomy): domain Bacteria; phylum Acidobacteriota; class Thermoanaerobaculia; order Multivoradales; family UBA5704; genus DATARR01. Next base: position 3,965,112 of record OY970373.1, on the reverse strand, counting down.
GATCTCACAAGATTCTCCCTTTGGGTTGGTGTAAATCCTGTGACACCCAGCCGCCGACTTTGTTTAGCGGATTGCATCGAGCACACCAGACTGCACTCCAGCCTCACCTTCTCACGTGAAATTTTCGGCTGACGAGCTGGCTTCCCAGGCGCCCTATTCCGGCGCCCGGCCCGCCCGGGTCGGGCAGCCGGCGTAATACTGATCGGGGAGCAGCGTCTCATGCTTCATCACCACGCTACCGTCCTCGACGCGGGCGCCGTCGCCGACGTTGGCTCCGTACATCAGCACTGTGCCGCTGCCGACGGTGCAGCGGGCGCCGATGCGGGCGGGGGCGATCTTCAGGACGCGGTCCTCGAAGCTGTGGAGCTGGAGGAGGCAGGAGACGGTGGCGTCGTCGCCGATCTCCAGCATGTCGGGATCGACGACCTGCGCGAACGAGGTGCCGAGCACCACGCGCTTCCCGACCTTCGAGCCTGTGGCCCTCAGCCACCAGGCCATGAACGGCGTCCCCTCGAAGCTCGCCAGGCTGCCGCGCACGTAGGCGGCCCAGACCACGTAGAGGAAGTCCCAGCGGCTGCACCAGCAGGACCAGAGCGGGTGCTGCCCGGCGCGGACGCGTCCCAGCAGCAGCCACTTGGCGGCCAGGACGAGCGCGACCAGGATGGCGCCCACCGCCAGCGAGGAGGCGGGGAGGGTGAGGGCGAAGAAGGTGAGCCGGCTCTGCCCAGGGCGCCACATCGGCAGCGCCTTGAACCAGAGGATGCCGAGCAGCGCTGGGATCACCGGGATCAGCAGCCGCAGGTACTCCCAGAACACCCGCGTCACGTAGCGAGCGAGCGAGGGGTCGTGCGTGACGCTGCGGTCGCTGGCGATCACCTCGCGGCGCGGCAGCTCGAAGGCCGGATGCCCGAACCAGGAGGTGCCCGGGCGGATCTTGCCGGCATCGGCCACGGTCGAGATGCCGATCAGGATATCGGGCGGCAATTGAGCCCCGGCGGGGATCACCACGTGGTTGCCGAGGAAGGTGCCCGAAGAGAAGGTGGTGCGCGCGGCGGTGAGCGTGCCGCGGTGGAGCCAGGGGCCGCCGAGATAGATGCCGTCGGCGAAGAAGCACTCGTCGCCGATCTCGATCAGCTCGGGGATGACGTCCATAATCGTGCTGATCTCGCACTTGCGGCCGACCCGCATCCCCGCTCCCCGCAGCCAGCGCGGCCAGAGCAGCGTGCCGCTCAGCGAGTTCCCCGCCGCCTCCACCATCCGCTCCTTGACGAAGACGGCGAGCGAGGTCCAGCCGTAGAGCGGGTAGGTGCCGGGGCGGATGGTGCCCAGCAGGCGCACCATGGCGGCCTCCACCGGCAGGGTCAGCGCGAAGCCGGCGAGGGTGACGGCGAGCGCCGCGAGGATCGGCCAGGGCTCGAAGGAGGGGCCGTAGAGGACGTCCATCCAGTCGATCCGCCAGACCTCGTCGAGCGCCAGGGCCAGGATCAGCAGCGGCAGGTAGGCGAGCTGGGCGACCAGGAAGCGCGCCGTCATCAGGGCGGCGCCGTGCAGCGCCGCGGGCCAGGGGCGCGCCCCGGAGGTGAGCGCGGGCACCGGCGGCGCCACCGCCTGCAAGGCCGCCGGCACGCCGTGCCACATCTCGCCCGGGGGGATGGTGGCGTGCGACGGCAGCATCGAGAGGCTGGTGAGCACGGCCTCGGACTTCATCTCGCTGTGCGGGGCCATCCGGGCGCGGGTGTCGAGCGTGCAGCCGGCGCCGATCTTGATCGTGCCGAGGACCATCTCCTGGTCCTGATACTCGATCAGCCCCAGCGAGACGTCGCGCCCGATCGTGGCGCTGTCGCCGATCTCCAGCAGGTCCCAGCCGCCGGCGCGGAGGTCGACGCCGCGATGGATGTGGACGTCCTTGCCGATGCGAGCCCCGAGGGCGCGCAGGATCACGTTCTTGAACACCGTGCCTTCCGTCAGCTCCCAGGGGATGGCGCGCGCGAGCTGGAGAACGATCCAGCTCCGCAGGTAGTAGCCGCCGAGGTAGGGGTGGCGGCCGGCCTGGTAGCGGCCGATCAGCAGCCGCTTGGCCGCCATCGTGGCGCCCACGGCGAGCGGCGCGTAGACGCCCAGCGCCGCCAGCGCCAGCGCGGGGACCAGCAGCAGGAAGGTGGTGACGCCGACGTTGTCGGCGGCGGCCGGCATCAGCCGGAAGGCGACGAGGTAGGCCACGGCGGAGCCGGCGAGCAGCTTGCCGAGGATGAAGGCGAGCTGCAGCAGGGAGACCAGAGTCGCGTGCCGGCCCACCCTGGAGGGCTCGTCGCGCCGGCGGTCCGCGCGGGGCGCATGGGCCGAAGCGCTGTCGGCGAGCGCCGCGAGACCCTCCACCGTCCGCGCCTCGTAGACGTCGCGCACGGTCAGCGGTGCCGTCAGCGCGCTCTTGCGCAGGGTGGAAACGGTCTGCGCGGCGAGCAGGGAGTTGCCGCCGAGGTCGAGGAAGAAATCGTCCTGGATCGAGACCGGCGCGCCGCGGCGGAGGTGGTCCGAGAAGGCGCGGGCGACGAGCCGCTCGGCCTCGCTGCGCGGCGCCACCAGCTCGCGGTCCGGAGCGGCTTCGGGAGCGAGGTCGGGGAGCGTCGAGCGGTCGAGCTTGCCGCTGGTGGCCTTCACCGGCAGGTCCGGCAGGAAGCCGAAGCGGGCCGGCACCATCGGCTCCGGCAGCTTCGTCCGCAGCGCCGCGCGCAGGCGGTCGAGGTCGAGGGGAACCTCCGAGCTGTTCGTGGCGACGCTGTCGACGACCAGATACGCGATCAGCTCCTGGGCACCGCCGAGGTCCTGGACCTTGCAGGCGGCGGCGCGCACCCCGGGGAAGGCGCAGAGCTCGGACTCGATGGCGGAGAGCTCGACGCGGTGGCCGCGGATCTTCACCTGCGCGTCGGCGCGGCCGAGGTACAGGTAGTCGCCCGACGGCAGCTTGGAGACGAGGTCGCCGGTGCGGTAGATCCGTCCGTAGAGCGGGTGCTCGACGAACTTCTCGCGCGTCAGGTCGGGGAGGTTGAGGTAACCGCGCGCCACCGGGACGCCGCCGATGCAGAGCTCGCCGGTCTCGCCCTGCGGCACTTCGCGCAGCGCGTCGTCGAGCGCCCAGGCCTCGGCGTTGCGCAGCGGCCGGCCGATGGTGACCGGCTCGCCGGCGGTGACCCGCTCGCGCACCACGGTGACCGTGCACTCGGTGGGGCCGTAGCCGTTCTCCAGCCAGCGCCCCGGCGCCCAGCGGTTGGCGACGTCGGCGGTCAGCTCCTCGCCCCCCACGTAGACCAGGCGGAGGTCGGGGAGATCGCGCTCCGGATCGTCGCAGGCGCACATGCGGAGCAGCGTCGGCGGCGGGCAGAAGACGTTGATCGCCTCGGCCCGCAGCCAGGGAGCGAGGTCGGGCCCCAGCCGCACGATGTCGTCGTCCATCAGCACCAGCGTGGCGCCGGCGGCGAAGGCGAGCCAGATCTCCTCGACGGAGGAGTCGTAGGCGCACGAGGAGTTCTGGCCGACGCGGTCGCGCACGCTCAAGCCGAAGCGCTCGACGTCGGAGAGCACGAGGTTGACGACGCTCCGGTGCTCGACCATCACCCCCTTCGGGTTGCCGGTGGTGCCGGAGGTGTAGATCACGTAGCAGAGCGTCGAGGGGGTGAGCCAGGCCGGTCTGGGCGGCGGGGCGACGGTCGCCGGCCTCGTTTCCAGGGCGCCCGCCAGATCGATCGTGCGGTCGGCGGGGAAGTCCAGAGCGGCGAGCAGGGCGCGCATCTCGGCGGCGCCGCTGTCGGCGATCGCCGCGACGGCCCGCGAGTCTTCGAGGATGAAGCGGGCCCGTTCCGGCGGGGTGCCCGGCTCGACGCAGGTGTAGGCGCCCCCCGCCTTCATCACCGCCAGTTGCGCCACGTAGACGAGGTGGCTGCTGCGCGGCAGGAGGATCGCCACCACGCTCTCGCCGGTAATGTATGGCGCCAGGCGCGCCGCCAGGGCGTCGGCGAGGGCGTCGATCTCGGCGTAGGTGAAGCTCCGGCGCGGCTGCCCGCCGGCGGCCGGGAGGTCGACGGCGACCTGGTCCGGCACCCGGCGCGCGGTCTCCTCGAAGACCTCGTGGAGGAGCTGGGGCAGCACCTCGGGTCCCGGGCTCACGCCGGGTACGAGGGCCTGGGCCCTGGGGGGTACGGCAATCATGGGAAGCTCATGGAAACTTGTCAGGAGTCAGGGGAACGGGCGATTTTGCGCCATCCGCAGCACGGAAACAACTCCCGGGGTCTCGCGCTTCCCGATTCGGCGCGTTTGGGCCTGTAGGGGCGCCCCTGCGTGGGCGCCCTGTTTTCCGGGAGGTACACCGGGATGCACAGGGCGGCCACACAGGGCCGCCCCTACAGGATGGAACCCTCGACCCGCGGGAATCCTGCGGCCTTGCCTTCGTTTCAGTTCGCTCCGGGTCCGTCCGCGCCGGCCGGCGCCGTCAGCTCCTGGAAGGCGGGGTCCTGCTTCAGGCCGGCGAAGACGATGTCGACCTGCGCCTCATGCATCTCCTTGCGCCGCACGGCGTCGAACTGCTCGTAGGTGTAGAAGTGGCGCTTGAGCAGGGCGAGCGCCTTGTCGCGGTCGCCGAGCAGGGACCAGATGGCGGCCAGGTTGTAGGAGGCGGCGAGGTTCGCCTCATGCGCGCGGGCGATCTTCGCGGCCTCGTCGGGCTTGCCCAGCTTGACCAGGTAGGTGGCGGCGAAGATCTGGTTGTACTCGTCGTTGGGATCGAGGGCCATCGCCTGCTGGACGTAGCCGTAGGCCTTGCTGCCGTCCCCCTCCGAGCTCCAGTAGACCGCCAGGTTGCGGTAGGTGAGGGCGAGCGGGTAGGTGGCGATCGACTCGTCGAACATCGCCAGACCCTTGGCGAAGTCGCCCTCGTGGATCGTCATCTTCCCCAGGCCGTGCAGGGCCACGGCGCGCGACAGCGGATCGGCGTCCATGGCGAGGATCTGCTGGAAGGTCGCCCGTGCCTTGGTCCAGTCGCCGATGTGGTGGCGGTAGAGCTCGCCGAGGTAGCGCAGCGGCACCGGATCGCCCGGATCGCGCCGCCGCGCGGCCTCGTAGGCGCGCTCGGCGTCGGGGATCCGCAGCTCGTACTCGGCCCGGAGGCCGGTGGCGAGGTCGCGCTCGACCGCCTTGCCGGTGGCGGCGCTCCAGTCGGGCGCCGGGAGATTCTGGCCGACCTCGTCGGGCACGGCCACGCCGAGCTTCTTGAGCGCCTTGGTGGCCTTCTTCGCCGGCTTCTCGGCGATACAGCGGAGCTTGAGGATGCCGGTGTAGATCGCGACAGCGCCCTCCTTGTCCCCCGCCTTCTCGCGCTGCTCGGCGGCGTCGAGCTGATCGCTCGCGGCCTTCTCCTGCCGCTTGATGCCGTCCTTGAGCATGCCCTCGACCTCCCCGAGGCTGACCAGGCGCCCATAGTGCCCCTGGGCGCGGCCCAGCTCGGAGCCGTCCGCGGCCGCCACCAGCACGGCCTGCGAGGCGGTGGCGGCCGCCTTGTACTTGTCGCGCAGGGCGGTGTTCGCGGCGGCGGTGGACGCGGGGACGATCCGCAGGGCGACGCAGTGCGCGGCGGCGAGGGTGAGCTGGCGCGAATTCAGCAGCTCGGAGAAGCTCTGCTCCTGCACCGAGGAAGGGAACCAGTAGAGGATCAGGACGCCGGGAGGCGTCTCGCCCTCCGCCGCCGGCTTCCAGGGGACCGGATACAGATCGGGCTTTTTGAGCCACGCGTCGTCCGAGGGCGCGGGCGCCGAGGAAGAGGGGGGAAACCCTCCCCGGCCGCCGCCGCCGCCGCCGCCGCAGGTGGCGAGGAGGGGGGAGGTGGCGAGGAGGAGGAGCGAGAGTCCGAGCGCGAAACGTCGCATCGCGAAACCTTGAGCTTTCTGGCGCCAGCGGGGCGCCGCGAATATTGAAAGGGTAACCGAGCCGGGTAGACTTGCGCCATGCCCGCCGCCCGCCTCCGCTTCTCGCACCGCTTCCCATGGGAGCACGCGAAGAACCGCCTGACGCTCGCGGTGGAGGAGCGGACCGCCCGGGGCCTGGCGACGATCGACCTCACGGAGACCAACCCGACGCGGGTGGGCCTGGCGTACCCGGAAGAGGAGCTCGCCGAGCTCCTCCGCCGCGGCGCGGAGGTGCGCTACGACCCCCATCCGCGCGGTCTTCTCCCGGCGCGCGAGGCGCTCGCCGAGGCTCTCTCCACCCCGGGCGATCCGGTGTCGCCGGACGACCTCGCGCTCACCGCCTCGACGAGCGAGTCCTACTCCCACCTGTTCAAGCTCTTCGCCGATCCCGGGGACGAGGTGCTCACCGCGGCACCCTCCTACCCGCTCCTCGACAGCCTGGCGGCGCTGGACTCGCTCGTGCTCACCCATGTGTACCTCGAGCCGGACCGGCGGTTCATCCTCGATCCGGAGGACGTGGCGGCCGCCCTCACCGACCGCACGCGGCTGCTCGCCCTGATCCACCCGGGCAACCCCACCGGCCGCTTCCTGACCGCCGCCGAGCAGGGCGCCGCGGCGGCGCTCTGCGCCGCCCGCGGCCTGCCGCTGATCTCGGACGAGGTGTTCGCCGATTTTTCGCTGGGCCCGCTGGGAGAATACCCCCGTGCCGGTCCGGCGGCGGCCGGCGGCGAGGCGCTGGCCTTCTCGCTCGGCGGCCTGTCGAAGAGCGCCGGCCTGCCGTCATGGAAGCTGGGCTGGATCCGCGCCGGCGGTCCTCCCGCTCTCCGCCGCCGCGCCGTCGCCGCGCTGGAGATGGTGGCCGACACCTACCTTTCCGTCGCGACGCCGGTCCAGCGGGCGCTTGGCGGAGTGCTGGCGCTGGCGCCGCGCATCCGCTCGGAGATCCTCGCGCGGGTCCGCGGCAACCTCGCCACCCTCCGCGCGGCGCTGGCGGGCGTGCCGTCCGCCGCTCTGCTGGAGCCCGAGGGGGGGTGGGCGGCGGTGGTCCGCGTCGAAGCCTCGCGGCTGGACGACGAGGAGCTGGTCCTCGCGCTCCTCGACCGCGCCGGCGTCCTGGTCCACCCCGGCTACTTCTTCGACTTCGCGACCGAGGACTTCCTCGTCCTTTCGCTCTTGCCGGAGCCCGAGAGCTTCGGTGAGGGGGTGGGGCGGTTGGTGGGGTTTCTGGGGGAGAAACTCGGTCCATGACCGTCTTGCCGCCCCAGTAAGAACAGTCGGCATGGAGACCCGCCTCACCTCAACCGCCGAAACGGCGGCTCACCTTGATCAGCAGGACGTCCGCCGCCGGATCGCCGAAGGCCCCCGTCAGATCGTTCGCCGGAGAGGGCCTCACGTCCTGCGAGAGCCGGTCGCTGCGATGGTTCCAGACCGCCGTCAGGAAGGAGCCGGGACGGTACTCCCAGCGCAGCACCAGGTCGCCGTTCAGCGTGCGCTGCCGGGCATCGGCCGCGGCGAGCTCGGTGGCGTCGGGAGCCACGGGCACGAAGCGGCGTCCGGGATCGGGATCGAGCGGCGATGCCAGGCGCTGGTAGCGGTCGTAGCGGCCGGCGCTGCCGAAGGGCTGGAGGTAGGCCTGGAGCGCCAGCCGGGGAGAAAAGATGAGGTCGCCGCGCAGGGTGAGGGCGAGGGTCTCCTGGCGCAGCCGGGCGACCCGGTAGTCCGGAGCCCCGGCGCCCGGCACGCTGCCGACGCTCTGCCAGCCCACGGTGTCGACCTCGTAGGTGGGGCCGATCGATCCCTGGAACCGGTCGGAGGCGCGGAGGTTGAGCAGCGGCGTCACGCTCAGCGAGCGCGACCCGCTGGCCGGCTCGGCGGCGAAGCCGGTGTCCAGAGTCAGATAGGAAGGCTTGCGCTGGTCGCTGGCGAGCGACAGCGCCAGCGTGGTGCGCGGCGGCAGCAGGAGCCCCGGTCCGCCGCGCAACCACTCGGTCGACAGCGCGGACATCTCGCGCTTCACCGCCAGCTTCGCCGACCAGTAGCCGCGGGTGTCGAGGGTGCCGTAGAGGTCGACCACGCGAGCCCTCGCCTCACCCGCCCAGGTCCAGCCGAGGCCGAGGTTGCTCGAGCCCACCGACCAGCCGCGGATCGCGTGGCCGGGGAGGAAGCGCTCGTATTTCCAGGTGCCGGCGAGCAGCAGCCAGTCCGAGTTGCGCTGGAAGCCGAGCTCGTCGACGTCGAATCCCGGCGAGACCGCGCGCCCCACCAGATCCCAGAGGAAGGCGCCGCCGATCTTCGACACCCGGGTCTCGGCGGCGACCCCTTCCAGGCTCGTGCCGTAGGGCGCCGCGGGGAGCCCCGACGCGCCGGGCCTCTGGAAGTCGTGGTTCGGGGCCGTGGCCACGCGAGCGATCGCGGCCTCGTCGCCGGCGAGGCGGCTGGCCAGGGCCCAGCTCCTGAATTCGTAGCTCCCGCCGCCGAAGCGATGCTGGAGCTCGGTGCCGAATGCCGCGGCGTCGCGCACCTCCTGCGCCGCCAGCACCGGCCCGGGATCGAAACGATGGAGGTCGGCGGCGAACAGGCCGAACGAGGAATCCCCCTGATCGAAGCTGCGGACCGCCCGCGCCACCGTCGCCGTGGCGCGCGATTCGACCGGCCACTCCTCGCGCGCGCCGCCGGATAAGCGGAGGAGCGCGCGCTCGCGGTCGGTCACCGCGGTGAAGGCGCCCAGGGTCCACCCGCCGGCAGTCTGCCCCGAGAGCTTGGCGGCGCCGAGGAGCGTGGTGGTGGTGGGAATCGATTCGACCGTGGCGTCCGGCGGCAGCTCGCCGCGCGGAGCCCGCCCGACCCGCCGCGAGTAGAAGGGCGATTCGTCGGCGAACGAGGTGTCCCGCGTGGCGAAGGGGAGGCTGGTGTTCATCCGGAAGAGGTCGATCCCCTCCAGGAAGAACGGGCGTTGCTCGGCCTGGAAGAGCTCGAACGCCGTCAGGTTCACCTGCGACGGATCGGCCTCGACCTGGCCGAAGTCGGGGAGCAGGGTGGCGGTGAGGCTGAAGCTCGAGCCGAGCCCCACCTTGAGGTCCGCGCCCGCCTTCACCGAGGACTGGCGGTCGCCGGCCTGCCCATCGTTCCCTGCCCGGGCCGCGACGTACGGCGTCACCTCCAGCCGGCGGACCCGCGGGGGCGCCGGTAGGTGGAGGTCGTTGAAGTGCGACACCACGCCGCCCAGGCCGTGGTAGCGCGGCGACCAGTTGGACGACTCGCCGTGCCCCGGGCTGTAGCGGTAGAAGTTGATCCCCCAGACCAGCTCCGGTTCGCCTGGGGGCAGGCGGAAGGCGAGCTGGGAGAAGGGGATGCGGACCTCCGCCGTCCAGCCCCGGGCGTCGACGTGGGCGGCGGCCTCCCAGACGGCATTCCACGACGGATCGTAGACAATGTCGTCGCTCCACAGGCCGTCCACCTGCACGCCGCGCGGGTTGACGCCGAACGAGAAGGCCGACCGCCGGTCGAGGCGGCTGTCGATCTCGACGAACGCCCAGTCGGAGACCGTCTCGTCATCCCGCCGCGCCAGCGGCGCCTGGATCTTCGCCGGCTCCGGATCGAAGTAGGTCAGGCCGATGTAGATCGCCTCCGAATCGACCAGCACGCGGGCCTCCGAGCGGAGCGAAGCCGGAGCGCCGGGGCGCGGCGAGCTGACGACGAAGCCGGCCGCGACCGGAGCCTGTTGCCAGACCGGCTCGTCCAGAAGGCCGTCGATGACCGGCCGGGCGCCCGCGATCGGAAAGGCGGCAAGGCTTCGGCGGGCGAGGATCGACGGATCGCAGTCGCTCGTCGGGCAGGGCGCGGCCTGCAGGGCGAGGGCGCCGCAGATCAGGGCAAGGATGATGAGTCGAGCTGCCTTCATGGAGAGGAGTTGAGTGGTTGGGGGGAAAAGGTGTCACTCCATCCTTGAGGAGGGGCCGGTGCTACCATCCAGATCGGTGATGAGCGAGCCTGAATCCGAGCCGCGAGCGGTAGCCGACGAGGAGCTGGTCCGCCTCCTGGTGTCCTACCAGGGCGGCGAGCTGGCGGCCTTCGAGCGGCTGTACGCGGTCCTGGCTGGCGAGCTGCGCGGCTATTTCCTGGCCAAGGTCCAGGCCTCCGACGGCGCCGCGCAGGACTTGGTGCAGGACACCTTCCTGGAGATCCACCGCTCCCGCCACACCTACCTGCCGCCGCTCCCGGTGCGCCCCTGGGTGTTCGGCATCGCGCGCAACGTCCTCGGCCGGCACCGGCGGACGGCTTGGCGGCGGTCGCGCCACGAGGACCGCCACGCCGCTCCGGACGCCGAGAGGATGCCGGCGGCGGCGCCTCCCGCCTTCGAATCCCGGGATCTCGCGACGGCTTTGGCGCGGCTTCCGGCCGGACGCCGCGAGGCCTGGGTGCTGCACCACGTCCATGGGCTCAGCTTCCAGCAGATCGCCGAGCGGTTCCGCATCGGCGTGGGCGCCGCGAAACTGCGGTCGAGCCGGGCGATGCGGTCGCTCCGCTCGGCGCTCGGCGCCGGTCCCGAACCGCGGGGGAGCCGCGATGGCTGAGCGAGCACAGGCCGAATCTCAGGTCCCCCCCGATCTCCTCGCCGCCGTCGGCCGCGGTCTGCGGCCGGTGAAGCCGCTGGCATCGCCGGCGCGGCGGGTCCTGGCCCTGCTGCCTCTGGGGCTGGTCCTGCTCGTCGCCATCCCCGCCTTCTGGGGGCTGCGCGCGAACTTCTCGTCGCTAAGCTTCGCGGCGGCCTGGGGGCTCTCCGGGTTGCAGGCGCTCGCCGGCCTGCTGATCGTCGGCCTGGCACTGCGCGAGGCGGTCCCCGGCCGCGAGCTCTCCGCCGCCGCCGTCGCCGTCACCATAGGAGCCGCGGCGGCGCTCTTCGTCGGGCTTACCCTGGTCACCGAGCGCGTCCTGCCCGCCGCCGTGCCGCCGGGCATCTGGGGGCGCTACGCCTGGGAGTGCTTCTGGATGGCCGCCCTGTCGAGCGTGCCGGGGCTGGCGGCGGCGGCCTGGCTCGCCGCCCGCGCGCTGCCGACCCGTCCGGCGGTGGCCGGCGCCATTTATGGCCTCGGGGCCGGCCTGATGGCCGACGCCGGGGTGCGCCTCTTCTGCTGGGTCTCGGCGCCGGCTCACGTGCTGATCGCCCACGGCGGCGCCATTCTCCTGCTGATGGCGGCGGGCGCCGGCGCCGCGACGGTGGCCGAGCGCCTCAAGGCGAAGCGAGGAACACGGACCCCCACGGACTGACACGGACCCCCACGGACGAGGGAACTCTTTTCGTCCCTGTTCGTCCGTGCTGGTCCGTGTCAGTCCGTGTTCCGCCCCTGGCTCGGGAGTTGCTTCGAACCACGAACCCATGGCCCCGCCCGAAAAAAAGTCCGCGAAGCCCGAGCCCACCGGCCTGCGCAAATGGGGGGCCCTGCTGGTCCTCTCGCTGGCGCTGGCCATCATCATCATCGACACCACGCTGCTCAACGTCTCCCTCGAGACGCTGATCCGCGAGCTGCACACCACGCTGCAGAGCCTCCAGTGGGTGATCTCCGCCTACTCGCTGACGCTGGCCGCCCTCACCGTCACCGGCGGGCGGCTGGGCGACATCTTTGGCCGCAAGAAGATGTTCATGCTCGGCGCGCTCCTGTTCGCGGCCGGGTCCTTCCTCGCCTCGATCAGCCGCTCGGTGCCGATGCTGATCCTCGGCGAATCGATCATCGAGGGGATCGGCGCGGCGCTGATGATGCCGGCCACCGCCTCGCTGCTGGTGGCCAAGTACCGCGGTCACGACCGCGCCCTCGCCTTCGGCATCTGGGGGGGCGTCGCCGCCGCGGCCTCGGCGGTGGGGCCGATCCTCGGCGGCTTCCTCACCACTCACTACAGTTGGCGCTGGGGGTTCCGGATCAATATCGGCGTCGTCGCCCTGCTGCTGCTCGGCTCCGTCGTGATCGGCGACGAACCGGCGGCGGCCGGCCGCAAGACCCTCGACTACACCGGCGTCCTGCTCTCCGCGCTCGGCCTCTTCGCCATCGTCTTCGGCATCATCGAGGCCTCGTCCTACGGCTGGATCCACGCCATCAAGCCCTTCGCCTTCGCCGGCTGGGAGCTGTCGCTCGGCGGCCTCTCGATCGTGCCGTTCGCGGTGGCCCTGGGACTGCTGATCCTCGCCGGCTTCGTGCTCTGGGAGCGGCGAGTCGAGAGCGGCGGCGGCATGCCGCTGGTGTCGACGAAGATCTTCCGCAACCGGAGCTTCGTCGCCGGCGCCTCGGTGGTCGGGGTGATGATGCTCGCCCAGAACGGCGTCATCTTCTCGCTGCCGGTGTTCCTGCAATCGGTGCGCAACCTCGACGCCTTCCACACCGGGCTGACGCTGCTGCCGATGTCGATCATGCTGTTCGTCGTCTCGCCGGCCGCCGCGGCGATGACCAAAAAGATCCCCCACAAGCGGCTGGTGCAGACGGGGCTGGCGGTCAACGTCGTCGCCCTCCTGCTGCTGCGCTGGGCGCTCGGCGTCGACACCTCGTTGCTGGCGCTGATCCCGGGTCTGGCGCTCTACGGCATCGGGATGGGCCTCGTGATGTCGCAGATCAACAACCTCACCCTCTCCTCGGTGCCGGTCGAGGAGGCGGGGGAGGCCTCGGGGGTCACCAACACCTTTCGCCAGATCGGCTCGTCGCTGGGCGCGGCGATCATCGGCTCGGTGCTGTTGACCTCGATCGTCGTCGATCTCCAGGCCACCGTGCGGTCGAGCCCGCAGATCCCCGTTGCCGCCAAGGCCGGGGTCGACCGCATGCTCCGCCTGCAGTCCTCCAGCCTCGCCTTCGGCGCCGGCGGCATGTTCGACCGCCTGCCGCCGGCGACCCGTGACGCGATGACCGCCGCCCGCCGCGTCGCCACGACGGACGGCAACCGCAAGGCGCTCCTCTACGGCGCCGCCTTCCTCCTCCTCGGTCTGCTGATTTCGACCCGGCTCCCGCTATACGCCGCGGAGCAGGGGAAGGGTGGGGGAGGACGCGAGGAGGATCGGAAGGCGGCTTGAGCTCCCTTTACTCCGCCGGCAGCACCGTGATGATTCCCATCATCGGCGTTCCGTGATTGCCGTCCGCGTCCTGGATCCCGCCATCGGGGCCGGGCGCGACCGGCTGGTGGTCGGCGTCGAGGTGGGCGTGGAAGCGGCAGTAGTAGACGAAGGTGCCGGGAAGGGGGAAGCGGAGCGTGAATACCCCCGGTTTGCCGTCATTGTTGTCGGTCCCCTTGAGGACGACGTTCAATCCCTGGTGGCCTGAGGTGTTGAAGGCGTCGTCGCTCACGATGGTGTGATCGTCGGTGTCCATGTTGATCCACTTCACCGAGTCGCCGGCGTGGATGGTCTGGGCGAGCGGCGTGAAGCGGTCCTCGCCGGGAATGATCACCTGGAGATGGGCGCGCTTCTCGGGGACGGCGCCGGCCTTGGGATCGGCGGCGCCGCCGGCCCGGGGAGCCACGGTTGCGCAGAGAGCGACGAGAGCGAGGGCGAGGGGGAGACGGCGGGAGATTGCGGGTTGCATGAGGCCTCCTTTTCAAAGAGAGAATTCCCTTCGCGCTACGACAACTGCCGGGGGGTGTGTCCTCGGGTCGAGGACATCGGTTCAGGGGTAGCGCTTATGCAATTCCTGCACCGTCATTGCCCCCAGCCGCACGCGGAGCGCGATGGGAGCGGCGGCGTTCTGCCGGTAGGCGATGTAGGCGGTGTCGCCGGTGCGCAGGTCGGTCAGCCGGAGCGGCTTGTCCTGCTCGTCGCGATAGACCGTCTGCGCGTTCACCTGCACCAGCAGGGTGACCTCGGTCGGGCGCTTGAGCACGATCCTGCCGCGGGCGGCGTCGATCGACGAGATCATGAAGAACTCCTCGCGGTCGCTGGTGATCGGCGCCGGCGCCGCCACGGCGGCGAGGGCGGTCGCCAGCAGGAGGGGCACCCAGACCCACGGGTGCCGGCGCTTCATCGCGCCCTCCCGGTAGTCCCCTGCCCGGGCGTCCGCGCCTTTCCCTTGCCGTCCGCCCCCGCGGTCAGGGCGCCGGTCACCAGGAGGTCGCCCGCCTTGAGATCCCCCTGGACGAGCTGCGTGCTGGCGTAGTCGGAGATCCCGGTCTTGACCGCCACCGGCTCGAGCCGGCCGCCGGCCGCGAGCTTCCAGACCACCTGCTGACCGCCGATATGGGAGGCGCGCGCGGCCGGGGGGATGGCGAACCGGTGATAGAGCCCGTCCATCTCCTCCGCCGGCAGGTCGGGCGTGTAGGTCAGCGCCGCGTTGGGGATCTCCAGGACGTCCTCGGCGTGACCGGTCGGGATCGTGACGTAGGCCGTCTCGCCGGGGAGCAGCCGCTCGTCCGGGTTCTCGAAGTCGATCACCGTGTCGTAGGTGACGACGTTCTGCACGATATAGGCGTTCAACCGGATGGCGCCCACCTGGCCATGGAAGCTCTGGTTAGGGAAGGCGTCGACCTGGAAGGTGGCCTCCCCGCCGACCTTGATGAAGCCGGTGTCCGACTCGTCCGTCTTGGCGTAGACCTGCATGCGTTTCAGGTCCTGGGCGATGGTGAACAGATTGGGCGCCTGGAGGGAGGCGGCGACGGACTGGCCGACGGTGACGTTCCTGGCCACCACCGTGCCGTCGGTGGGGGAGAGGATCGTGGTGTAGCGCAGATTGGCCTCCGCCTGCTGCAGGGCGCCGCGCATCGCGTCGACTCCGGCCCGGGCCTGATCGACCAGCGCCACCGCCTCGAGGTACTGGGCCTTGGCCTGGTTCACTTGAGCCTTCGCCGCGCGCGCCGCGGCCTCGGACTGGTCGAGGGTCGACCGGCTGAGGTCCTTCTGGTCGAGAGGGAGCAGCCCCTCGGCGTAGAGCTTGACGAGGCGCTGGGCGTTGGCGCGCGCGTAGGCGCTGTCGGCCTGTGCCTTGGCCGCGTTGGCCTCGTCGGTCTCGATCTGCGCCTGGCTCGAGCCGAGCCCCGCCTGGAGGTGGCGCAGGTTCGCGTCCGCGCCCGCCAGGTTGCCGCGCGCCGTCACCACCTGGGCCTGATACACCGCGGGGTCGATCTGCGCCAGCACCTGGCCGGCGCGGACGCGCGTATTGAAATCGGCGAAGACCAGCTTCACCGTCCCCGAGACGTAGGAGCCCACCGGCACCGTGGTCAGGGGGTTGATGGTCCCCGTGGCCTCCACCGCGGAGGTGATCGAGCCGCGCTGGACGGGAGCGGTCAGGTACTGCGGATCCTTCGCGCGCCCGCCGATCCAGAAGCCGAGGAGGAGGAGGGCTAGCAGGGCTCCGGCGAGGACGACCCCGAGGCGCCGCCGTACAGGGTGGATCGTCTGGGTCACGGCGCTATCATACCCAAGTCATGGACCTCGGCACTCTCCTCCCCGAAGCCCTGGGCGCGATGACGTCCAACAAGCTGCGCACCGGGCTCACCATGCTCGGCATCACGATCGGCATCGCCGCCGTCATCTGCACGGTCGCGATCGGCGAGGGGGGCTCGAACCGGGTCCGCGAGCAGCTCGAGAGCCTGGGCGACAACTTCATCTGGATCGAGGCGGGGAGCCGCAACGTCCAGGGGGTGCGCACGGGCAGCGGCGCCACCAAGACCCTGACAGTGCGGGACGTCGAGGGGATCCGCGAGGCCATCCCGCTGATCAAGAGCGTGTCCCCCAACATCGACGGCCGGGTACAGGTGATCTACGGCAACCAGAACTGGTACACCCAGTACCGGGGGGTGACGCCGGAGTACCTCTCCATCCGCCGCTGGACGGTCGCCCGGGGCGCCTCGTTCACCCGTCAGGACGTGACGCTCTCGGCCAACGTCGGCCTGCTCGGCCGTACCGTGGTCGGAGCGCTCTTCGGCGGTGCGGATCCGATCGGCCGGACGATCCGAGTCGGCAGCCAGCCGGTGCGGGTGGTCGGGATCCTGGCGCCGAAGGGGGAGACCGCCACGGGCCAGGATCAGGACGATACGATCCTGATGCCCAGCACCACCGTGCAGCACAAGGTCAAGGGGGCGAGCTGGCTCGACGACATCATGTGCTCGGCGGTCTCGCCGGAGGCCATCCTCCCGGCCAAGGAGCAGATCGTCCGCCTGCTCCGCCAGCGCCACCACCTGCGCCCGGGGGCGCCCGACGACTTCAACCTCCGGAGCCCGGAGGAGATCCTGCAGGCGCAGCAAGAGACCAGCCGCACCTTCACGATCCTGCTGGCGAGCATCGCCTCGGTGTCGCTGCTGGTCGGCGGCATCGGGATCATGAACATCATGTTCGTCACGGTCACCGAGCGGACCCGCGAGATCGGCGTCCGCCGCGCCGTCGGGGCCACGCGGCGGAGCGTCCAGAGCCAGTTCCTGATCGAGGCGGTGCTGCTCTGCGCCCTCTCCGGCGCCATCGGAGTCCTCCTCGGCGTCGTCGCCTCCAGCATCTTCTCGAACGTGCTCGGCTGGGTGATGATCATCCCGCCGCGCGCGATCGTGATCGCCGTCGTCTTCTCCTGCCTGATCGGCGTCGGCTTCGGGTTCTACCCGGCGCGCAAGGCGTCGCTCCTCGATCCGATCGAAGCCCTGCGCTACGAGTGAGGGCGGTCCTGGCTGATAGAGTCGTCCTCGCCATGGACGCCGTCACCACCGCGCAGGACACCGCCCCGCTCCCGACCCCGGGGCGCTTCCGGATCGGCGAGTTCGTCCGCTGGAGCGACGTGGACCTGGCGGGGATCATCTGCTATGGCGCCTACGTCCGCTTCTTCGAGATCGCCGAGACCGAGCTCTTCCGGTCGATCGGCTACCCCTTCTCCGAGCTGTTCGAGACGTTCGACTTCTGGCTGCCGCGCGCCCAGCTCCACTTCGATTTCCGCAAGCCCGCGCTGCTCGACGACCACCTCGACGTCGAGATGTGGGTCTCGAAGGTCGGTACCTCCTCGCTCCGCCTCCAGTTCGAGGCCCACCGGGGAGCGCCGGACCGCGAGCTGACCGCCGAGGGGCACGCCGTGCTGGTGGCGGTGGCGCGGGGGGACCTGCGGCCGATCCCCCTGCCCCCCGCCTTCGTCGCCGCCCTCGCGCCCTACCGGGCCGACCTCGCCTAGGCAACCGCGGCCGGTTCCCTGGTTTCAGCTCATACGGACCCGAGCCACCCCTTTTCGGCGAAGGAAGCGATGTAATCGAAAGGGATCGTTCCATGGCCGGGTGCGATCGCCGAGTCGCGTCCCCAGAGCGGTCCGACGCTGTTGCGAAACAAGAAGAGATTCTGCGTGGCATCCTGCGTCCGGGTCTGATAGCCCACCAGGACCACGTCGTGACGATCGATGATGCCGGCGCCCTGAGGTGGAAGCGTGAGCTGGCCGGCGTAATAGAGGGAGGGAATCCAATAGCTCTCGAAGAGAGGGATCTCGACGGCGACCGGTTGGCCGCCGGCGAGCAGTTGGAGCAGGGCGGAGACATCCCGGGGATCGCTCACGCCGCGGACCGAGTCGAAGCGATGGCCGATCGCGTCGGCGTCACAGGCCTGAGGGTCCGGAGGGTCGCCGTGCGTCAGGTCGGCGGGGAGGAATGCGGGGTCGTAGGGCCAGAGGTTTTCCTGGCAGACGCCGGCCGCGCGGGCGAGGTCGAAGACGGTCTCGAGCGGCGCCCGTCCTTCGACGAGCGCCCCCGCCTGGGCGACGAGCCAGTAGAGATACTGCTCGGAGAGATCGACACGGGAGCTCCCTGCCCGGCACAGCAGGTATTCCAGAATGGCGACCGCCGCGAAGACCGTGCAGGCCGGACGATCCCCCTGATCGCGCGCGGGCTGGGTACAGCCGTCGAGGAGCGAGACGGCGTCCGGCGGACTCTCCGGAAGAGCCGGGCCGGCCGCCAGGTCCTCGAGCTCCACCCCCCGCACGGCGAGGTCGTCGCGCCGGATCCGCGCCGGCGCTTCGGGCGCGCCGCCGAAAGGCAGGAGCCGGCGCGGAACCACTTCGAGCAGCCCGCGGTTCGCCGGGGGAACCAGGCGCGCCAGAGCCTCCTCGTAGAGCGCTTTCAACCCCTCCGGATCGGCCCCCGTTTCCGCGGCGACGGCCCCCGGCAACGTATCGAGGAGGCCGAGGAAGTCCTCGACGGTGGAGATCCCGAGGCCGGGGAGCTCGCCGTCGACGTAGGACTCGGAGAGGCCCGAATCCGCGAAGGAGCCGAGCGTCTTGATCCGGGCGAGAGGGATCTTCTCGAAGGGCATGCCTACTTGGGAGGCGCCGGCGCCTTGCCCTGCGTTTTCTGAACGGGTTTCGAGTCGGTGCTCGGGGCCGCGAACGGATTCGAGCCGAACCGGAACGAGAGGCCGAAGAAGACGTTGGGCTTATAGGTCTGCTCGGTGAGCTGGTCCTCGCTCAGGTTCTCTCCGATCTCCTGGTTTCGCGAGTACATCCCGTTCAGGCGCTTCTGCTTGTGGATGACCAGCCCGGCGACCAGGCTGATGTTCTGGTGGTACGTCAGCATGGGGCCGACGAAGACGATGGGATTGCTCTGATCGAAGCCCAGGCCCGCGGACGCGCCGAGGCTCCAGGCCTTGCCCTCGCGGCTGGCGGGCAGCCAGGAGTAGAAGAGAGAGGGTGAGAAGTCGCTGCCCGAGCTGCTGGCGGAACGGGTGATGAGATAGCGGTTCGTCGAGCCCGGCTTGAGCATCGAGAAGTAGCGCTGATCCCGGTTGGGGATGAAGACGAAGCCGTAGCTGCTGAACCAGCTCCCGAGCCCGGGAGTGCGGAAGATGAACGTCCACGTCTTGCTGGCGCTCCCGGGATCCCGGCTGACGGTGACCTTGAGGTCCTGGCCCGCGGCGAGCGTGTAGACGATGTCGTCCACGGCCTGCGTGGTGAGAGCGACGGCCGCCTTGGCGTCCATCACCTTCTGAGAATCCGCGCAGGTGCCCGCCTTGAGGATCTGTCCGATGTCGGCGACGAGCGCCGCGACGTCCTTCTCATCGGTGCTGTTGCGGAGGGCCGTGGTGTCCTTCTCCAGTTGGGAGCAGGGGTCGGTAACCAGGTGAGCCGCAGCTCCACCGGGCGGGGGAGTCAACGGCGGCACGGGAGTGAAGTTGACCTCGACCTGCACGCTGTAGGCCTTCGAGGGGGCCTTGTCGACGATCAGGACCGTGTAGTCCCCGGGCGGAACCTGAATGATCTGCTCGGTTCCGGGATCGGTGGCGAGATCGGCCTTGAGCGGGGTCGCAGCTCCGGCGATGCCGCTCGAAACCGCCGTGAGAAGACCGGTGAGAGCCAGGATGACGAGACTGTGCCGGTGCGGCATGAATGCCTCCTTTGTAGTTCGGATCGATGGACGAAGCCTGGGTTTTCCGCCGACGTATGGACTTCAGCGCACCACGAACCGTGCCGTGATCACTTTCCCGCCTCCCTCCTCGTCGCGGTACTCCAGCCGGTCGGCGAGGCGGGCGACGGCGCCGAGGCCGGTGCCGAGGCCGCCGCGGCGGAGGGTGTGGGCGGGATCGATCGGACCGCGGTCGTCCCAGCCGTCGGTCATCGCCATCTCGAGGTCATGGATGGGGGGGCCGACGTCGTGCGCCTCGACGGTGATCTCGCCCCGCGGCGGCACTCCGGAGTCCCAGCGGAGGCGGATCTCGCCGCTGACGCCGTGCTTGACGATGTTCGAGGCGAGCTCGGAGACGACGATCGCCAGCTCCGTGGCGCGGCGGGCGGGCAGGCCCCAGCGCAGGGCGAAACGCTGCGCTTGGCTGGCGGCCACCACGGCGCTGGTGCGGTCCTGGATGACGAAGGCGCGGGTCTCGACCGTCGGCATGACGCCAGGGATCATAGCCAATCGCCGCGCCTCGTCGCATCCGGGGTGGCGCCCAACCGCTAGCTCTCGGCCGATAGCTTGCGGGCGAGCTGGGAGTGCTGGTGCACCACGAGCTGCTCGGTCTCCCGCAGATGGAGCTGCAGGGCGTCGCGCAGGCTGCGCAGGGTCCGGATGCCGGTCAGGTCGACCCCGATGTGGGTCAGCGTCTGGGCGATGCCGGGGTTGATGCCGGAGATGATGCATTCGGCGCCGAGCAGGCGCACCGCGCGTGCCATCTTGATGAAGTGGTCGGCGGTCT
Organism: uncultured Acidobacteriota bacterium; assembly: GCA_963718645.1. GTDB lineage: Bacteria > Acidobacteriota > Thermoanaerobaculia > Multivoradales > UBA5704 > DATARR01. The sequence continues at coordinate 3,945,054 of OY970373.1, read as the reverse complement.
TGGTGTCCATCACGTCGATGCCGGTGATGTCGACGATCGCCATCCGCGCCTGCTTCGCGACGATCGTCTCGAGCAGCGTCTCGGTCATCTCGGCGCTGCGCTGGCTGTCGACGATGCCCACCACGGGGAGGCAGAGCACGCTCGCCCAGACCTCGATGATCGGCGTCGACAGCTCGCGGATCGCGGCCTGCTGGACCTCGATGGTCTCCAGCTTGGCCTCGAGCTCGCGGTTGATCGATTCCTGCTGGGCGAGCGCGCGGTTGAGCTCGGACTTGGCTTCGCCGAGCTCGGCGACGAAGATGGAGAACGCCGTCTCCAGCTCCGAAAACTCGTCCTTGATCTCGCCCGAGCGCTGGAGCAGCGTGAGGCAGGAGTCGAACTCGTCGACACTCGCGTAGGAGAGCGCCTCGATGACCGACTGCAGGCGCTCGGAGGTTACGATGACGTGAGGGTCCTCACTTTGAGCCATTTTCTTCCTCGCCATTCAAAACAAAATGATTGCGCGAACGCACCTTAAGAAAACATCGCGCGCCGGGAGGCGATCCAGGACCGCCCCTCTTCCTCGGTGTCGAAGAACGCGATCGGGTTGAGCTTCGAATCTTTCCGGAACAGGTTGATGGCGGTGATCACCAGCTTGGTGACCACCTTGGCCTTGAGCGGCGCCTTGATCACGGCCATGCCGCGCAGGGGGATCTCCTTGAGCGTCTCGGCCACCGCCTTGCGCCCCTCGGGAGCGATGTTGTCGAGCTCCTCGGCGTCGATCAGGAAGAAGAGGAACTTGTGCCCCTCCGCCATCGCGATCTGCCGGCGGAGGAGCTCGAAGGAGTCCTCGGTGGTGGCGGCGCCGCTGAACCGCATATAGATGATGTCCGGTTCCTCGAAATAGGTGATGTGCTTGCCGGCGATCAGGTTCGCCGGGTTCGTCCGTTCATCGCGCGCGATCGCCATCAGGTCCCCTCCATAAAGACAAAGTAGTCCGGGCTCAACGCCCGGCGGACGCTGCCACGGTGGTTGCGGGTGCCGCGCCGTCGGCGAGCAGCGCCACCTCGCCGAAGCCGACGATGACGGCGGTGGCGTCGTCGTGATCCTTCCCCCAGTGATCGACGATCCGCCGCGCCACCGCCTCGGGCGAGCCGGGCAGGCACCCCTTGAGATTGCCGCGGGTGGAGATGCCGTCGCTCATCAGGCAGTAGATGTCGCCGGGCTTCATCGTCACCGGCATCACCTTCGAGGTGCGCATGTTGTGGCCGACGATGCCGGCCAGGCAGAAGACGCTCGGCGGCTGGCCGTTGAGCGACTGCACCTCGATGTTGCCGATGCCGCAGAACTCGCCGGCGCCCTGCTCGTCGATCTTCAGCAGGCCGAGGGCGGCGCCGCGCGTCGTCTTCAGCTCCTGGTGGACGCGCAGCAGCAGCGGGCCGACCCCGAGGTCGCCGAACTCGCGGATGACGGCGATGGCGCGCTCGGCGGCCACCGACGATTCGTAGCCGTGGCCGAGGCCGTCGACCACGGCGGCGAGGGTCGTCCCCTGACGCTCCTCGATGAGAAAGCTGTCGCCGCAGATCGACAGGCCCTTGTACGGACGGCTGAAACCACCGGTTCTCAACGTTCCCCCTTGAAGACGCACGTCACGGTGGTGCCGATCCCGGGCCGGGTGTCGAGCTGGAAGACGTCCACCAGCTTCTTGACCGCGACCAGCCCTTTGCCCATCCCGCGTTGCGATTTGTAGGTGCCGGCCCAGATCTCGTCGAGCTTCGCCTGCGGGATGCCCGGCCCCTGGTCCGTGGCGATGATCTGCAGGCCCGCGATCCCCTTGTCGTCCTTGACCGAGCGCAGCTCGACCGTGCCGGTGCCGGCGTAGAAGACGATGTTGCGCGCCAGCTCGGAGACGGCCGTCGCCACCTTGACCGAGGCGAACTTGGAGAGGCCGATCCGCACCGCCTCGCTCCATGCCTCGAGGCGGGCGGTGGCGATGTCCTTCTCCTGCTCGATCGGCATCTTCTTCGGCGCCAGCGCCAGGCCGGACGGCGGGGCCGAGAGCGACCCCAGGCTCCCCGCCGCGCCGCTGGCGCTGCCGGGGGAGAGCGCCCGCGCGCACGAGGCGATGAGCTGCGAGCTGTTGCTGCGGGCGAACAACCGCACCGAGTTCTCGAGCTCGCGCATGATCGTCTCGCGGTCGCCGGCGCTGAGCTGCTGGACCGGGGTCGTCGCCAATCCCCCCAGGCGGTTGAAGATGCTCCGCTGGGTGATCGACGAGATCGTCCCCGTGAGGATCGACCCGATCTCCTTCTCCACAGTCTTCATTGCAGCAGCTCGAGCCTCTCCATCGCGAGGTCGAGGTTGAGCGCGGTATGGACCGAATCGAGCTCGACCCCCATCTCGATGAGCGTCATGGCCACCGCCGGCCGGATGCCCACGATGAAGCACTCGGCGCCCATGAACCGCACCGACTTGCCGATGTCGTTCAGGATGCGGGTGATGTAGCTGTCGATGACCTCCACCGCCGAGACGTCGAGGATGACGCCGCGGGCGTTGACGGTGCGGACACGGTCCATCAGCGAGGCCTGGAGGTCGAGGGCGAGACGGTCGTGCAGCTCCGTCTGGATGCTCACCAGCAGGCAGTTGCGAATCTGGATGATCGGTAGCTCTTGCTCCACGGCGCTCCGCTCCACGAGATCGTGATGAAACCGGCGGCGAAGCCCAGGCGCTAGGGGGGACCAACGAAAGGAGCGGCCACCCTCCCGGGCGGACGGCTCACGCGCTTGCGGCACGCGAGGATCCTGGCGAGGCTCACCCTCCGTCCTCGCCATACCCGGCCTTCGACGTCGGAAGTTCTGGAAGTTTTTAGCATATTGCTACCACAAAATCTACCTTGGGTCGCGAGAAGGGGCGCCGGGGCGGGGCGAAACAGCGGCGGCGGCCGAGCGTATAGAGTCCGTCAAGGAGGAAGTCCAATGCCCAGAAAATCGTCGCCGCACGCCGTCGCGGGGCTCTGCCGGCTCCTGCTCGCCTTGGTCCTGTTCGCCGGTATCGCCGGTACCGCGCTCGCCCAGGCTCCGCCGCCCTCAGCGCCCGCCGCCACGGCCCCGGCCGCTCCCGTCTCCGTCATCCCCGCCGCCGCGGTGGCCGGCCCGGGCTTCGACCCGAAGGCGGCCACCGAGGCCTATCTCGCCACTCTCAGCGCGGAGAAGCGGGCGCGCTCGGACGCCTACTTCGAGGGGGGGTACTGGATCACCCTCTGGAGCTTCCTCTACGGGCTCGGCGTCGCCTGGCTGCTGCTCGGCACCCGGCTCTCCGCCCGTATGCGCGACCTCGCCGAGCGGACGACGCGCGTCCGGTTCCTCCAGACCTGGCTCTACGCGCTCCAGTACATCCTGGCAACGGCCCTGCTGTCGTTCCCGCTGACGGTCTACACCGACTACTTCCGCGAGCACAGCTACGGCCTCTCGCGGCAGTTTTCCAGCCTCTGGCTGATCGACCAGCTCAAGGGGCTGGGCGTCGGCCTGTTGTTTGGGGGGCTGGCGCTCACCGCCCTCTACGCGGTGGTCCGCCGCACGCCGCGGACCTGGTGGATCTGGGGCGCGGTCGTGGCCCTCCTCTTCCTCGCTGTCGGCATCGCTCTGGCGCCGGTGTTCATCGAGCCGATCTTCAACAAGTACACCGAACTGACCGACCCCACCCTGCGCGGGCCGATCCTGTCGCTGGCGCGGGCCAACGGCATCCCGGCCGAGCACGTCTACGTGGTCGACGCCTCGAAGCAGACGACCAAGGTGAGCGCCAACGTCGCCGGGCTCTTCGGGACCACCCGGATCGCCCTCAACGACAACCTCCTGCGGCGGGCCTCGACGGCGGAGGTCAAGGCGGTCATGGGACACGAGATGGGGCACTACGTGCTCCACCACGTCAGCAAGAGCCTCCTCTTCTTCGGCGTCGTGCTGCTGATCGGCTTCGCCTTCCTGCGCTGGGGCTTCGACCGCGCCGTGGCCCGCTGGGGCGGCAACTGGGGGGTCCGCGGCGTTGGCGATCCCGCCGGCCTGCCGCTGCTCGCCGCGCTCTTCTCGCTCTACGCCTTCGTGCTGACGCCGGTGATCAACACCCACATCCGGACCTCGGAAGCGGAGGCCGACATCTTCGGGCTGAACGCCGCCCGCGAGCCGGACGGCATGGCCGAGGCGGCGATGCAGCTCAGCGAGTACCGCAAGCTCTCCCCCGGACCGTTCGAGGAGTGGATGTTCTTCGACCATCCGAGCGGCCGCAACCGCATCGCGATGGCGATGCGGTGGAAGGCCGAGCATCTGGGGAACGGGCCGCTGGGGCGGTAGGGACGCGCGTCATACAATCCCGCCCCATGCCCCCCCTCCACATCGGCAGCGGCAACGTGCGCCTCCCCGGCTGGACCAACGTCGACGTCCAGGCCCTGCCCGGGGTGGACGTGATCGCCGACGTCTCGCGGGGGCTCGGCTTCGCGGCGTCGGCGAGCGCCGAGGCGGTCTTCGCCGAGCATTTCCTGGAGCACCTGGAGGTGGCGGCCGCGCTCGGCTTCCTCCTCGAGGCCCACCGGGTGCTCCTCCCCGGCGCCTGGGTCCGCCTGTCGACCCCCAACCTCGACTGGGTCTGGCGGAGCCACTACCGGCTGGACGGCGAGCCCGAAGCGAAGCGGGAGGCGGCGCTCGCCATCAACCGCGCCTTCCGGGGGTGGCGCCACCAGTTCCTCTGGAACCGCGAGATCCTGGAGTCGGCGCTCGCCGCCGCCGGCTTCGACGAGGTCCGCTGGTGCCGGCGCGGCGAGAGCGACCTCCCCCTCTTCCGCGGCCTCGAACGCCACGACACCTACGGCGACACCGACGACCTGCCGCATATCCTGATCGCCGAGGCCCGCAAGGGGGAGCCCCGGCCGGAGAGCCTGACGGCGCTGCGAGGGGCGATCCAGGAGGGGTTTCTGGATCACATGAAGGACTGAGGAGCAGTTGATCGGAGGATATCTGGATCGCAGGATGTAGAGACGTTCCCAGCCCGTCCACGACATCCTGTGCAGGCCACGGGGACGGCGGGACGTCTCCGCCGGAGGGCATGTCGTCACCGCTGCCACCATCGTCGCCCAGGTGGCGCATTGAGGGCGACCGCGGGTCGCCCTCGGATGGTCTGGCGCTGTAGGACGGACGGTAGCGATCGCAGCGGTATCCTCTCCGGCGGAGACGTCCCGCCGTCCCCGTGGCCCGTGGAAGGGTGTCGTGGACGGGCTGGGAACGTCTCTACATCCTGCGGCGGTTCGGTTCCCTCGATCAGCGGTTGGGTTCCAGCCAATACCCCCGCGCCAGCGCCCGGTACTCCTCCACCTGCCGGCGCCGCCACGCCTCGTCGCGTCCCAGCTCGTCCGCCATCAGCGCCGCCACGGCCGGCGCGATTTCGGCGCTGGCGCGGGCGTCGAGGAGGAGGGCGCGGGTGCGGCGGGCGAGGACGTCCTCCACGGTGCGGGCCATCTCGTGGCGGACGGCCCAGACGACCTCGCAGGCGCGGTAGGGGAGGTTGGGATGCAGGGGCTCGCCCCATTCGGGGCGCTCGGAGGCGAGGGCCTCCACGGCGGGGGTATCCGCGCCATAGCCGGCCCAATCGCCGGCCCAGTCGCCCAGTTCGCCGGTACCGCCTTCTTCGGCCCAGCCGTGGAGGCGGAGCTCGGCGGTGGGGGAGGGGCGCTCGTCGAGATCGGCGACCATGGCGGCGTGGTCGATGGTGTCCTCACCCATCCGCCGATAGGTGGTCCACTTGCCGCCGGCGAGGGTGACCAGGCCGGAGGGGGAGACCAGCAGGGTGTGGTCGCGCGACAGGGTGGCGGTCTTCGCCGCCGCCCGGTCGCCGCGCACCAGCGGGCGCAGGCCGGCGAAACAGGAGAGGACGTCGGCGGGACCCGGGGCTGCCGTCAGATAGCGCGCCGCGTGGTGGAGGAGGAACTCGATCTCCTCCGGCAGCGGGCGGGGCTCCAGCGACGGCTCGGCCACCGGGGTGTCGGTCGTCCCCACCACCACCCGGTCGTGCCAGGGGACGGCGAAGAGCACGCGGCCGTCGTCGGTGTGGGGAACGAGGATGGCGCTGCCGCCCGGCTGGAAGCGGCGGCCGAGCACCAGGTGCACCCCCTGGCTCGGCGCCAGCAGCGGCGGGCTCGCCGGATCGTCCATCCGCCGCAGGCCGTCGGCGAAGATGCCGGTGGCGTTGACCACCACCCGGGCGCGCACCTCGGCCTCCTCTCCCGTCTCGGCGTCGCGCAGGCGAACGCCCCGCACCAGCTCCCCCTCCTTGAGCAGGCCGACGGCCTCGGCGTAGTTGATCGCCACCCCCCCGAGATCGGCGAGGGTGAGCGCGAGGGTGACGGCGAGGCGGGCGTCGTCGAACTGGGCGTCCTGGTAGACCACGCCGCCGCGCAAGCCCTCCGGCTTCAGGGTGGGGATCTGCTCCAGGGTCTCGTCGCGCGAGAGGTGATGGGAGGCCTGCAATCCCAGGCGGCCGGCGAGCAGGTCGTAGAGCTTGAGGCCGGCGCCGTAGTAGGGGGCCTCCCACCAATCGTAGTTGGGGACCACGAAGGGGAGGTCGCGCACCAGGTGGGGCGCGTTGCGCAGCAGCCGGCCGCGCTCGCGCAGCGCCTCCAGGACCAGGGCCACGTTCCCCCGCTGGAGATAGCGTACGCCGCCGTGGACCAGCTTGGTGCTCCGGCTGGAGGTCCCCTTGGCGAAGTCGTGCCCCTCGACCAGGGCGGTCCGATAGCCGCGGGCCGCCGCCTCCACCGCCGCGCCGAGCCCGCTGGCGCCGCCGCCGACGACGAGCACGTCCCAGGGAGCCTCGCCGGGATCGAGGAGCCGGGCGAGCATGTCCGCGCGGTTCATGCGGAAACTATATCGTCCTGCGCCCTGCCGGCATTTCAGTTCGCAAGATTTTGATAGACGAACTGAGCTTGCTGCGCGTACAATCAAAGTACAGCCTGTAATTCATCGAGATAGTCAAGATTTTTGTGTAGTGGACGTCAGTTCTTTTTATAGGAGAAAACATGCGTCAACGTTCTTTGTTGTTTGTAGGTCTCATGTGGATCGCAGCAGTAGCTCTGGGAACGCTTTCGGCGAGAGCGGCGGCTCCCGCCCCGCAATGGCCCACGGTGGAGCAGCAGCTCCAAAACGACGGAGTGCAGCCAGGCAGCGCCCTGGAGCGCCTCATCCGCAGCCACCAGGATTTCTCCGCGCTCCGCGCGGACGAGGCCACCGACGATCGGGGGATTCCGCCCTGGCTGCGGCTCCTCTGGCGGCAGGCCCATCCCGAGGGCAGATACCGGGCAGCGGACCCTTCCGGCGGCTATCCGCTGGTGCTCAAGGACATCTACGAATGGATGCTCCACCATCAGGACCTCGTGGCGGGGAGCGGAGTGGAGGAGAGGGAGGGCATCCCCGGAAAGGCCTTGAGTATCGGCGCCAACGAGCGGATTTCCGGGCTTCAGCTCTCGCCGCGCAGCGAGTCCGATATCCGGATCGATTTCTGGAGCTCCAGCAAGGTGATCGCCGCCTCCAACGACATCGAAACCGGCGGCACGCTGGCGGAGTTCTACTCGTCGGACGGCGGCGCGACCTGGGGGCAGAGCAGCCTGCCGCAGGTCTCGGGCGACAACTTCCAGGGAGACCCCGCCGTCGACTGGACCTCGGATGGGACCGCCTGGTCCACCGCCCTCGGCATCACCTCCGGGCTCAACATCAGGGTGCGCGGTTTCAAGTCGACCGACGGAGGAGCGACCTGGTCCTTCGACTCGGTGGTCTCCGGGAGCCAGACGGCTGCCGACAAGGAGATGCTGTGGTCCGATCACAGCGCGACATCCTCGTACAAGGATAACCTGTACGCGGTCTGGACCTACTCGGGGAACACCTACATCAATCGGCGGACCGCCTCCGGAGGCACCTGGGGCACGCCGCAGTCGCTCCTGGTCTCGACGTTCAGCGCGGAGGCCGGGGCCGACGTGAAGACCAACGCCTACGGCGACGTCTTCGCGTTCTGGCCCGGGACCGACAACGGCGCGTCCTCGACGCCGAACCGCATGTTTGTCAGCAAATCCACCGATGGAGGGGTGACATTCAGCTCCGCAGTCACCGTCGCCCCGACGTATGGATTGTACCAGTTCTCCATTCCGGCGCAGTCCAGCCGTAAGATCCTCATCTCTCTCACCGCCGGGGCGTATCGCACCGCCTCGAAGAACCTCGTCTATGCGGCCTGGCACGATCTCACCGGCGCCACCGGCTGCACGAGCAATGCGAACGCCCCCGGGACCAACACCGCGTCCACCTGCAAGTCACGCATCTGGTTCACGCGTTCGACCGACGGCGGCGCGACGTGGGCCACTCCCGTGATGCTCAACAACCAGGCTTCCCTGAACGACCAGTTCTTCCCCCACCTGTCGGTCGACGAGACGACGGGCCTGGTGTCGATCGTCTACTACGACACCGTCAACGATTCGGGAAGGAAGAAGACGGATTTCTGGTATCAGTCGTCCTATGACGACGGCGTTACGTGGTCCGGGACCAGCCGGCTGACGACGGCGCAGACCGACGAGACCGTGGCGGGTGCGGATAATTCTCCGGGCAATCAGTACGGTGACTACACCGGCATGTCGGCCTATGCGGGGCTCTTCCTGCCCTCCTGGACCGACCGCCGCAATGCCGCCAAGGAGGAGATCTGGACGATTCCCCTTCAGGATTCGGCTCCGGCCGGGCCGCCGACCGACAAGGTCGGCTACGTCGGTTTCAAGACCAACAAGCTCGAGTACCATCTGAGGCTCCACAACGAGATTGGAACCATTCCAACCACGGACTCGATCACGATCGCGACAGGATCGCTCCCCCTGGCCGGAGACTGGGATGGCGATGGTATCGATTGGATCGGCGCCTACAATCCCGCGACCTCGACCTTCAATCTACATAACTCGGTCTCGAGCGCTATTACGCCCTTCGTCTTTGGAACGGCGGGAGCGGGGCTGAAGCCGATCGGTGGGGACTGGAACGGTGATGGGATCGGCACCATCGGCCTCTACGATCCGGCGACCGGCACGTTCTACCTGCGGAACAGCAACACGGCTGGAAGCGCCGACGTCACCTTCACGTTCACGGGCGCGTCCTCGACCTGGCTGCCGATCGCGGGGGATTGGGACGGCGACGGCACGACCACCGTCGGCCTCTACGATCCGGCGACCAGCACCTTCTATCTACGCAACAGCAACACGACCGGCGGAGCGAATCTCACGTTCGTCTTCGGGACCGCGGGCGCCGGCCTGCTTCCCGAAGCTGGAGACTGGGACGGCGACGGCGTCACCACGATCGGGGTCTACGCCCCCAGCACTTTCCAGCATCAGCTTCGCAACACCAACAGCGCCGGCTCTGCGGACCTGACGGTCATCCTGGGCAAGGCGGGAGCCGCGCCCATCGCAGGGAATTGGACCGGGATGTAGAAGGAAACTTTTCAGAAGGGCTTGAAAGAGAAAGGGCGACCCCGCGAGGGATCGCCCTTTTTTTACGCCTTCTGGAGAGCCTACGCGACGGCGGAACGCCGGCGCAGGATCAGCAGGGCGAAGCCGGCGACCAGGAGGCCGAGGGCGACGAGGCCCGTCTGGCCCAAGGTCGGAACCGGCGCGGCGACCGGACCGAAGTTGGTGATCGCCGTCCGCTCCGCTGGGGTCAGGCACTGCACGGCGTTGTCCGGCAGTCCGACGAGCTGGGCCGCCTTGGCGGCGGCCGCCGCCTTGCTCGGCTGACCGGCCACGAAGTTCGCGATGATCCGCGTCTGGCCGGGAGCGAGGGTGATGGTGTACCCCCAGAAGGGCCGGTCGAGGAGGGGGGAGCCGGGGAAGGTGATGAACGACACCGGATTCAGGGCGCCCGGGCCCTGCAGGACGTGGCCGAGGCGGACGTCGGAGGACGTGGTGCCGGAGTAGTTCTGGAACGAGGCGATCCAGGTGTCGGTAACCTCGGCCGTAGTGTTGCCGTTCGAGCTGCCGGTGACCACCGTGTTGGAGTCCGAGCCCAGGTTGTTCGAGGTGATCAGGTTGAAGGTCACCGGCGCCGCGCCCGTGTTGGTCACGATGTTCAGCCAGCGGCCGAAGCTGTCGTTGGTGGGCACGAAGACCTTGCGGGAGACCTGGATCGAGCCGCCCGATACGGGGATCGTCTGCACCGGGAGAACGATCTGGCGACCGTTGCACTCGGTCGTCGCCGGGCCGTTCTGGTTGTACATGATGTACGTGGCGGCGGCGCCCTTCGTGGGGAGACCCGTCCTGGCGCTGGCGGCATTGCCGCGGCCACCGCCGCTGCCCGAGACGCACGGGCCGGTGCCGCCGTCCGGGGAGATGCAGATCGAGTTGTAGCCGTCGAAGGCGTCGTCGAGTGTCGAGCTGGTCGTGCCGCCGTTGAGCGTGGTCGCGGCCACCGCTGCCGTATAGCTCGCCTCCGACATCGCGCCCGAGGCGGAGCTGCTGGTGGTGAAAGTGATGTTCGTGTTGATGAAGTACTTGAGGCCGGAGGCGTCGATGAGCGCCTGCGAGCCGGTGGCCCTGCCCGGGCCGGCGTTACGGCGGGTGTGCTCGGGCTTGTCCTTCCCGGCCTGGGTGGCGAGCTGCTGGTGAAGGGTCTTGCGCTCGGTCAGCGAGACCTCGGCCGAAACGATCTGAGCAGCGAACAGAGCGGTCAGGGTAAAGACGAGAATTCGCTTCACGGGTGGAGCCTCCCTCTAGGTAATCAAAAAAGCGCGATCAACGGGACACGCCTTTTTACCATGAAGCGAGGGGCTCCGTCGATATCCGCAGGCAGGCAAGAGAGGAAGAGGGCGGCCGGGGAGGCCGCCCTCCGGGTTCGCTAGGCGAGGGCCGAGCGCCGTCGCAGGATCAGCATCGCGAAGCCGGCGATCAGGAGGCCGAGAGCAAGGAGCCCGCTCTGGCCCAGGGTCGGCACCGGTGCGGCGACCGGACCGAAGTTGGTGATCGCCGTCCGCTCGTCCGTGGTCAGGCACTGCGTAGCATTGGTCGGCAAGCCCACGAGCTCGGCCGCCTTGGCCGCCGCCGCCGCCTTGCTCGGCTGGCCGGTCACGAAGTTGGCGATGATCCGCGTCTGGCCCGGGAGGAGGGTGATGGTGTATCCCCAGAAGGGCTGGTCGGGTCTGGGGATGCCGGGGAAGGTGATGAACGACACCGGATTCAGGGCGCCCGGGCCCTGCAGGACGTGGCCCAGGCGGACGTCGGAGGACGTGGTGCCGGAGTAGTTCTGGAACGAGGCGATCCAGGTGTCGGTGGTTTCGGCGGTGTTGTTGGCGTTCGAGCTGCCGGTGATCACCGTGTTGGAGTCCGAGCCCAGGTTGTTCGCGATGATCAGGTTGAAGGTCGCCGCCGTCGTGCCGGTGTTGGTCACGATGTTCAGCCAGCGGCCGAAGGTGTCGTTGGTGGGCACGAAGACCTTGCGGGAGACCTGGATGTTGTTGGCCCCCACGGCGACGTTCTGGATGGGGAAGTCCACCTGGCGGCCGCCGCACTCGGTGGTGGCGGGGCCGTTGTTGTTGTAGATGACGAAGTTGGCGTTGCCGGTCTCGCAGGTGGTCATCACGTTGTTGAGGCCGACGCAGAGGGTGTTGTAGCCGTCGAAGGCGTCGTTGAGCGTCGAGCTGGTGGTGCCGCCGTTCAGGGTGGTGGCGGCCACCGCGGCCGTGTAGCTGGCTTCCGACATCGCGCCGGAGGCGGAGCTGCTGGTGGAGAAGGTGATGTTCGTGTTGATGAAGTACTTGAGGCCGGAGGCGTCGATCAGCGCGATCGAGCCGGTGGCCCGGCCGGGGCCCGCATTGCGGCGGGTGTGCTCGGGCTTGTCCTTCCCGGTCTGGGCGGCGAGCTGCTGATGGAGTGTCTTGCGCTCGGTCAGCGAGATCTCGGCCGAGGCGAGCTGTGCGGTGAACAGGGCGAACAGGATACAGACCAGAATCCGTCTCACGATTTGGGTCTCCCTATCGAGCTTGGCAAAGAGAAAAATAAAATGAAAATGATGGACGGCAAATTCTAGCACGGGCCGGCGCGGAGTCTCTAGGGGGACGCGCTAGAATGCGCCCGCCATGACGTACCTCTCTCGATTTCACCGGCCGCGGGCCGCGTTCGGAGCCCTCGCGCTCGGCCTCCTGTTCCTTGCAAGCGGCTGCTCGCGCCGCTCCGGGCGCCTCAACGTGCTGGTGATCACCATCGACACCCTGCGGGCGGACCACATCGGCTCCTACGGCTCGAAGCTGGCGCGCACGCCGAACCTCGACCGCCTGGCGGCGGAGGGGGTGCGCTGCGCCGACGCGATCTCGGCGGCGCCGATCACCATGCCCTCCCACTCCTCGATCTTCACCGGCCTGCTGCCCCCCGCCCACGGCGTGCGCGACAACGGCTCCTACGCCCTGGGCGACGACGCCGTCACCCTCGCCGAGCGGCTGAAGCGGGTGGGCTACCGCACCCAGGCGATCGTCTCGGCGCTGGTGCTCAACCGGCGCTACAACCTCAGCCAGGGGTTCGACGGCTACGACGACGACCTCTGGAGCGAGGACGACCCCAAGCTGTTCATGATCCGCAGCAGGCCGGGGCCGAAGACCGCCGTGCGGGCGGTGAAATGGCTCCACTCCTGGCAGCGCGAGAAGGTCCGCAAGCCCTTCTTCCTCTGGGTCCACTTCTTCGATCCGCACCAGCCCTACACGGCGCCGCCGGCCGAGCTCGCCCTGGCGCCCACCCCTTACGACGGCGAGATCACCGTCGCCGACCGCGGGGTGGGGAGGATCCTCGCCGAGCTCGAGCGCCAGGGGATCCTCGACGACACCCTGGTGGTGCTCACCGCCGACCACGGCGAGAGCCTGGGCGAGCACGGCGAGAAGACCCACGCGGTCTTCATCTACGACGCCACCGTCCACGTGCCGCTCTTCTTCCGCGTCCCCGGCCGGCTGCCCAGGGGCAAGGTCTACGCGGGGCCGGTCCGCTCGGTGGACATCGTGCCGACGCTGCTCGGCCTGCTCCACCTCCCCGGCGGCGGCGAGACGCAGGGGACCGACCTCGGGCCCGCCTTCCGCGGCGAGGTCGAGCCCCCCGACCTGCCGCAGTACTCCGAGTCGCTGCTCTCCGAGGTCGGCTTCGGCATGGCGCCGCTCTACGGCGTCCGCCACGGCGGCTACAAGTGGATCCGGGCGCCGAAGCCGGAGGTCTACGACCTCAAGCGCGATCCCACGGAGGTGACCAACCTCTATCCGCGGGAGGCGCGGCGGGGGGCGGTCCTCGACCGCGAGCTGGCCGGCATCCTCGCCGACAGCCAGCGCCGCAGCCTGAAGCCGCGGGCCGCCGCCATGGACCAGGAGACGGAGGAGGCGCTGCAGTCGCTCGGCTATCTCGCCCCGCGCGCCCAGCGGCAGGCGGTCGCCGGCATGGACCCCAAGGACGGCATCGGCCTCTACAACAAGATGGAGGACGCCCGCCACTTCGCGCAGCAGGAGAAGTGGCCGGAGGCGGAGAAGCTGCTGCGCGAGGTGATGGCGGTGACGCCGAAGAACCTCTCGGCGCAGAACATCCTCGCCCTCACCCTTCTCAAGGAGGGGAACCTTCCCGGCGCCAAGAACGAGTACCTGCGCTCGCTCGCCCTCGATCCCGGCCAGTTCCGGGTCTACGGCATGCTCGGCACCATCGACCTGCTCGGCAACGACCTCGACGGCGCGGAGAAGGACTACCGCCGCGGGCTGGCGATCTCGCCCGGCTTCGTCGAGGCGATGAGCAACCTGGGGATGGTTGCGTCGCTGCGCGGCGACGAAAGGCGAGCGCAGGAGTGGTACCGCAAGGCCGCCGCCGTCGATCCCTCCTTCCCGCGGGTCTGGCGCCGGCTGGGCGACCTCTACTTCGAGCGCGGGGATTACCGCCAAGCGCTGGAGTCCTACCGCCGTACCCTGAAGGAGGAGCCGGAGGACTTCGAGGCCGTCCTGCAGGCCGGCAACTCGGCCCGCCACGTGGGGGATCCCACCGCCGCGGCGGCCTACTTCCAGCAGGCGGAGAAGATCCGCCCGGATTCCTGGCTGGCGACCTACAACCTCGCCTGCCTGCGCGCCGTCGGGGGGGCTCCGGCGGCTGCGGTCGAGCTCCTCGACGCCGCCGTCCGCCGGGGCTTCCGCAATCCGGAGCTGCTGGAGAAGGACGCCGACCTCGAATCGGTGCGCAAGAGCCCCGCCTACCCGGCGCTGCTGGCGAAGGTCCAGCGCAAGGCCGCGACACCGGAAGACCCGGAAGCGCCGCAGCGACGGCACCGGCGGCGGGTGGTGGTGCGGGCGGGGGCGGGGGCGGAACACGGACTCACGGACAAACACTGACGAGCAGGGACGAGCACGGACTGAAAAAAGGCAGAGCCGGCGAGGTCTCGTGTTCCCCCGGTCCGTGCAGGTCCGTGGTCGTCCGTGCTCGTCCGTGTGTCCGTGTTCCCCCGCTCACCCCCCCGCTCACCCCTCCTCCCACCCCTTCGCCCGCTCGACCGCCCGGTTCCAGCGCGCCCTTCGGGCGGCGGCCTGGGGTGGGTCGAGGGCGGGCTCGAAGGTGCGGTCCACCTGCCAGCGGGCGGCGATCTCGCCGGTGTCCTTCCAGACCCCCGTGGCGAGGCCGGCGAGATAGGCGGCGCCGAGGGCGGTCGTCTCCTGCACCCGCGGGCGGACCACCGGCACGCCGGCGAGGTCGGCCTGGAGCTGCATCAGCAGGTCGTTGGCCGCCGCGCCGCCGTCCACCCGCAGCTCGGCGATGGGGACCCCCGAGTCGGCCGCCATGGCGTCGAGCACGTCGGCCACCTGGAAGGCGATCGCCTCCAGGGCGGCGCGGGCGATGTGGGCGGCGGTGGTGCCGCGGGTGATCCCCACCAGGGCGCCGCGGGCGTAGGGGTCCCAGTGGGGCGCGCCGAGGCCGGTGAAGGCGGGCACCAGCACCACCCCGCCGGTGTCCGGCACGCTCGCCGCCAGCGCCTCGACGTCCGCGGCGGCGCGGATCAGCCCGAGGCCGTCGCGCAGCCACTGCACCACGGCGCCGGCCACGAAGACGCTCCCCTCCAGGGCGTACTCGGCCGGTCCGGCGCCCAGCCGCCAGGCCGGGGTCGTGAGTAGCTGGTTGCGGGACCGGACCGGATGGTCACCGGTGTTCATCAGCAGGAAGCAGCCGGTGCCGTAGGTGTTCTTCACCATTCCCGGCACCAGGCAGGCCTGCCCGAAGAGCGCCGCCTGCTGATCGCCGGCCACCCCGGCGATGGGGATCGGGGCGCCGAAGAGGCCGGCCGCCGTCTCGCCGTAGATCTCGCTCGAAGCGCGCACTTCCGGCAGGATCTGGCGAGGGACGTCGAGGATGGCGAGCAGCTCGCCGTCCCAGTCCGCCGTGTGGAGGTTCCAGAGCAGGGTGCGCGAGGCGTTGGTGACGTCCGTCGCGTGGAGGGCGCCGGTGAGGTTCCAGAGCAGCCAGGAGTCGACGGTGCCGAAGGCGATCCGCTCCGGGGCGTCGCGGGCGCCGGGCACGTGGTCGAGGAGCCAGGCGAGCTTGGTGCCGGAGAAGTAGGGGTCGAGCACCAGGCCGGTCCGCTCGCGGAAGAGCGGCTCATGCCCTTCGCGCTTCAGCCGGTCGCAGACGTCGGCCGTGCGGCGGTCCTGCCAGACGATGGCGTTGGCGAGCGGCTTGCCCGTCGCGCGGTCCCAGAGCACCACCGTCTCGCGCTGGTTGGTGAGGCCGAGCGCGGCGACGTCGCGGGCTTCCAGGCCGGCGCGGGCCAGGGCCTCGCGGGCCACGGCGAGCTGCGACTCCCAGATCTCCAGCGGGTCGTGCTCCACCCAGCCGGGACGGGGGAAGAGCTGCCGGAATTCGCGCTGCGCCACGGCCACCGCGGCGCCCGACTCGTCGAACACGATGGCGCGCGAGCTGGTGGTCCCCTGGTCGAGGGCGAGGACGTGCGGCATGGCGGAAAGAGTAGCAGTACCATAGGCGCTCTTCGATCGATGGCAAGCCAGGGGAGGGAGCCATGCACGAGCAGCGCATCCGCAGGAGGGTCGAGTACGTGGATACCGACATGAGCGGCATCGTCCACTTCTCGCGCTTCCTCGTCTTCATGGAGAACGCCGAGCACGCCTTCCTGGCGGCGATCGGCCCGGGGGTGCAGTGGCGGGACGCCGACGGCCGCGAGCTCGGCTGGCCGCGGGTGGCGGTCTCCTGCGACTACCTGGCGCCGGCCCGCTTCGGCGACGAGCTGGAGATCCGCGTCCGCGTGCTGCGCAAGGGGACGCGCTCACTGACCTACGGAGTGGACATCTTCCGCCAGGGGGCCACCCTCGCCCGCGGCAAGATGACCTGCGCCTGCTGCGTCCTGAACGACCCGTCAGGGATCAAGGCGATCCCGATCCCGGACGAGATCGCCTCCCAGATCGAGGAGACGCACCCGCGCGACGGCGATTGAGCCTCCATGGATGCCTCGACAGAGCCTCGCGAAGGTTGCCGCGCCGTCGTCGAGGATATTCCGGGACAATCCTGGATATTCGGGGACAATTAGGGAAATTCGGGGACAATCCTGGAAATTCGGGGACAATTTTGGAGATTCGGGGACAAATAGGGAAATTCGGGGACAATCCTGGAGATTCGGGGACAATTTTGGAGATTCGGGGACAATTCTGGAAATTCGGGGACAATTCCGGAAAAAAAGGGGACCGGGAGCTGCTATTCGTCCCCGTCTTCCTTCACCAGGGCCTCGAACTTCGCCTTGTTGCTCGCCTTCATGTAGGCCTCGCGCGGGGTGATCCGTCCCTGCTCGACGAAGGACATCAGGGCGTCGTCCATCAACTGCATCCCCTGCGCGCGGCCGCCCTGGATGATCGAGATGATCATCGGCGTGTTCCCCTCGCGGATGATGTTCGGCAGGCCGGCGGTCTTGAGCAGGATCTCGTTGACGGCGCAGCGCCCCTGGCCGTCGGCGGTCTTCAGCAGGAGCTGCGAGACGATGCCGGCGATCGACTCGGCGAGGGTGGTGCGGATCTGCGCCTGCTCCTCGGCGGGGAAGGCGTCGATCAGGCGGTCGATGGTGTTGGCGGCGCCGTTGGTGTGCAGGGTGCCGAAGACCAGGGCGCCCATCTCGGCGGCGGTGACGGCGAGCGAGATGGTCTCCAGGTCGCGCATCTCGCCGACCAGGATGACGTCGGCGTCCTGGCGGATGGCGGCGCGCAGGGCGGCGCCGAAGCTCTCGGTGTCGGCCCCCACCTCGCGCTGGGAGAACACCGAGCGCTTGTTCTGGTGGACGAACTCGACCGGGTCCTCGATGGTGACGATGTGCTTCTGGTAGGTGGTGTTGATCTTGTCGATGATCGCGGCGAGGGTGGTCGATTTGCCCGAGCCGGTAGGGCCGGTCACCAGCACCAGCCCCTGCTGGAGGTGGGCGAGCGACTCGATCGCCTTCGGCAGGTTGAGCTCTTCCAGCGGCACGATCTTCTCCGGGATGATGCGGAAGACGGCGCCGCAGCCGTTCTCCTGGCGCAGGAAGTTGGCGCGGAAGCGGGCGAACCCCTCGAGGCCGTAGGCGAAGTCGAGGTCGCCGCACGCCTTGTACTCCTCCCACTGGGCGTCGGAGGCGATCTCGCGCAGCAGGTCGAGGAGGTCGAAGTGGGAGAGCACCGGCCACCCCGCCACCGGCTCCAGCGCGCCGTGGACGCGGATGCGC
Source organism: uncultured Acidobacteriota bacterium (assembly GCA_963718645.1). Taxonomy (GTDB): domain Bacteria; phylum Acidobacteriota; class Thermoanaerobaculia; order Multivoradales; family UBA5704; genus DATARR01. The sequence continues at coordinate 3,927,331 of OY970373.1, read as the reverse complement.
GGCTCCAGGCCCGCCGCCAGGTGGAGGTCGGACCCCTTGTGCTGCTCCAGGTAGCGGAAGAGCTCGTCGATCCGGGCCATTACGAACGGTCTCCTGCGGCGGCGGCGAAGCGCTGCGGCTCGTCGGCGTTGCGCTGCGCCTCCTCGCGGGTGATCACCTTGGTCTTCACCAGCTCGGCCAGCGAGGCGTCCAGCAGGTTCATCCCGTGCGAGGCGCCGGTCTGCAGCACCGACTTGATCTGGAAGGTCTTGTTCTCGCGGATCAGGTTGCCCACCGCCTTGTTGGCCATCAGGATCTCCAGCGCCGGCACGCGGCCGTTGCCGTCGGCGCGCGGGATCAGCCGCTGCGAGACGACGGCGCGCAGCGACTCGGAGACCATGGTGCGGATCTGGTCCTGCTGGTTGGGCGGGAAGACGCCGAGGATCCGGTTGACGGTGCGGATGGCGTTGTTGGTGTGCAGCGTCGCCAGCACCAGGTGGCCGGTCTCGGCGGCGGTCAGCGCCAGCGAGATGGTCTCCAGGTCGCGCAGCTCGCCGATGGCGATGACGTCGGGGTCCTCGCGCAGGGCGCCGCGCAGGGCGCGGGCGAAGGAGCCGGTGTGGGGGCCGACCTGGCGCTGGTTGACCACGCACCGCTTCGAGGGGTGGATGTACTCGATCGGGTCCTCGATGGTGATGATGTGGTCGCGCCGCTCCTCGTTGATGATGTTGACCAGCGCCGCCAGGGTCGACGACTTGCCGCAGCCCGCGGGGCCGGTCAGCAGCACCATCCCCTGGTGGTAGTTGGAGAGCCGGGCGAGCGAGGTGGGGAGCCCCAGCTCGGTCAGGCTCGGCGGCCGCGGCGGGATCACCCGGAAGACGGCGTCGATGCCGCGCTGCTGCCGGTAGGCGTTGCTGCGGAACCGCCCCTTGCCCGCCAGGGTGTAGGCGAAATCCACCTGCCCCGAGTCGCGCATCGCCTGGACCTGCTCGGGGGTGAGGATCTCCAGGATCAGCCGCTCGGCCGTCCGCGCCGGCAGCGTCCCCCCCTCGATGTCGTACATCTGGCCGTGGACGCGGATCTTCATCGGCGAGCCGCTGTGGATGTGGAGATCGCTGGCGCCGACCCGCAGGGCCCGCTCGAGCAGGCGGTCGAGCGCCCGCGGCGCGTCGAGGTCGACGACGGGGGAGGTCGCCGTATCGGCCGCGGGGGAGACGGTGGCCACCGGGGCCGAGGGGGCCTTCGCCCTGGGCTCGGCGGTCCTGGCTCCGGAAGGGCTCGCCGGCATCGCCGGCATCGCCGGCATCGCGGGCGCGGGCGCCACGGCGAGCTCGGGCATCGCCTGCACCGTCAGCGCGGGCATCGCCTGCGGCGTCAGCGGATCGGTGGACTGCGCGAGGGGGGACGCCGCGCCGCCGGCCTGGCCCTGCTTGGCGGCGTAGTCGCGCTGCACCGCGAGGATCTGCTCGACCTGCCGGGGGGTCAGCAGCCCCTGCGCCAGCAGGATCTCGCCGAGGCGGCGGCGGTCGCCGTCGCGGGCCTGCGCCTGGGCGACCGCCAGCAACTGCTCGCGGGTGACGAGCTTGTAGTGCAGGGCGATCCGCCCGAACAGGAGATCCTCCGCGGCTGGAGCCATAGGCCGCCAGGGTAGTGGAGCCGGCCACCGAGCGTCAATCTTCCACAGGCCCGCAGGTCCCGAGGGCCCCGAACGTCCCGGAGGCGGGCGCCGGCCGCACCCTGGAACTGTTCTAGAATCCGCCGCGGCGGATCGTATTCAGTGAACGGAGGTCAGGATGGCGGACCCGATGGGATCCAGAAGTGTCGTCGAGCCGGGAGAGCGGGCGGCCGGCTGGGGGCTCGCGGCCGCCCTGGCGCTGTGCGCTCTGGCGATGGTGCTGACCGTGCTCCTGGGCGGGCCGCCGCCGGGCAAGCCTGCCTCCGCGCCGCCGGCGGAGGTCTCGGCCGGGCGGTCGCAGGCGGTGCTGCGCGACCTGCTCGGCGACGGCTCGCCCCACCCGGTGGGCTCGCCGGCCGCCGCCGCGGTGCGCGCCCGGATCGTCGCCCAGCTCCGCGCGCTCGGCCTGGAACCCGAGATTCAGGAGGGGATCGCCTGCTCGGCCGGCGGTGAGTGCGCCCGGGTGACCAACGTGCTGGCCCGCGTCGCCGGCCGCGAAACGGGCAAGTCGGTGCTGATGATGGCCCACTACGATTCGGTGCCCGCCGGCCCCGGCGCCGCCGACGACCTGTCGGGGGTGGCCACTCTTCTGGAGGTGGCGCGGGTGCTGAAGACGGCCCCGCCGCTGCGCCACGGCGTCCTCTTCCTGTTCGACGAAGGGGAGGAGCCGGGGCTGCTGGGCGCCGAGGCGTTCGTGGAGCACAGCCCGCGGATGGCGGAGGTGGGGGCGGTGGTGAACCTGGAGGCCCGCGGCACCGAGGGGCCGAGCCTGATGTTCGAGACCAGCGGCGCCGACGCCTGGATGGTCTCGGCCTTCGCCGCGCGGGTGCCGCGCCCGTTCACCAGCTCGCTGTTCTCCACCATCTACCAGTACATGCCGAACGACACCGACCTGACGCTGTTCAAGCAGCGCGACATTCCCGGCCTGAACTTCGCTTTCATCGGCCACCCGGCGCAGTACCACTCGCCGCTCGACAACTACGCGGACGTCTCCACCGGCAGCCTCCAGCACCAGGCGGACAACGCGCTGGCGGCGGTGCGCGGGCTCGCCGACGGCGACCTCGCCAGGCCGCCGGCAGGGCGGGCGGTGTTCTTCGACCTCCTGCACGCGATGGTGGTGCGCTGGCCGGCGGGCCTGTCGCCGCTGCTGGGGCTGCTGGCGCTGGCGCTCACCACCGCCGCGGCCTACCTCGTCCGCCGGCGGGGCGTCGCCCTCACCGGCGGGGCGTTCATGCTCGGCTTCGCCGCCGCGCTGGCGGCGCTGCTCTTCGTGCTGGCCCTGGCCGTTGTCTTCCAGCTCCTGATCGGCGGGGCGTTCCCGGCCCCCTGGGTCGCCCGTCCGGGGCCGGCGATCGGCGCCTTCTGGCTGCTCGGCCTCTTCGCCGGGCTGGGCCTGGCGGGTCTGATGGGCCGGCGGGTCGGACTGGCGGGGCTGTGGGCGGGGGTCTGGGTGTTCTGGTCGCTGCTCGGACTGCTGCTGGGCATCCTGCTGCCGGGGATCAGCTATCTCATCGTGGTGCCGGCGCTGGTGGCGGGCGTCTGCGGCCTGGCCTTCGGCGGCTCGGCGGGGGGGCGCACGCTGGCGGCGGTCCTCCCCCCGTTCGCGGCGGCGCTGCTCTGGTTTCCGGTCCTCCATCCGCTCTATCTGGGGCTCGGCCTCACCGGCCTGCTGGGGGCCGCCGTGCTGCTCGCCGTCGTCTTCAGCACGCTCACCCCGCTGATGTCGGGGAGCGGCGCGGCGGGGCGGCGCTGGCTGCCGCTGACCGCCCTGGTCCTGGCGCTGGTCTTCCTGGTCTGGGCCCGCGTCTCGCCGCCGTTCTCGCCCGCCACCCCGCACAACGTGGTCGTGCTCGTCCACCAGGACGCGCTCTCGGGCGAGACCCGCTTCATCGTCTACGGCGGGCCGCCGTTCCCGCCGGCCCTGCGGCAGGCGGCTCCCTTCGGCAGCCAGCCGGTCCCCTCCTTCCCCTGGCTCCCCCCCTTCGCTCGCGCCTTCGTGGCGCCGGCGCCGCCGCTGAACGCGGCGGGGCCGGAGCTGGCGGTGGTCGCCGATTCGGTGGCCGGCGGCAAGCGGCATCTGCGGCTGCGGATGACCTCGCCGCGCGGCGCCCGGGTGATGACTCTGTTCTTCCCCGCCGAAGCGCGGGTGGAGGCGGCGGACGTCGAAGGCGCGGCGGTCCCGATCGGCGGCCGCCAGCGGGGGTGGCGGTCGGTCACCTTCCACACCGTCCCCGCCGGCGGCGCCCTGCTCGACTTCGTCCTCGGCTCGACTCAGCCGGCCGACTGGTACGTGGTCGACCGCACCTACGACCTGCCGCCGTCCGCGCAGGCGGTGGTGGCGGCACGGCCGAAGAACGCGATGGCGCTCCAGACCGGCGACGGCACGCTGGTGAGCCGGAAGGTGAGGTTGTAGGGGGGCCCTCATCACCCCGGCCCTCTTCTCCCGTCCCCTCCCGCCCTCCCTCACCGGGAGAAGAGGGAGAAAAGCAAGAGAAAAGCCTGGATCATGAGGGGGCGGGGGGTTCCCCTCTCCCTGTAAGGGAGGGGGAGGGGAAGGGAGAGGGGCCAGGGGTGAGGGTTCGCCCCGAAGGGGCGCTTCGCCTACTTGCCGGCGGCGGCCGGAGCGATCGACTCGACCTTGATGCTCTTGCCGTCGACTTCACCGGTCACCTTCACCTCTTGACCGATGTTGGCCTTGGCGACGTCCTGCTTGTCGAGGCTGTAGATCTTCTTGTCGGCGGTGTTGTAGAAAACCAGCTTGCCGCCCTTTTCCAGGCACTTCTCGGCGCAGGCCTTGTGGTCGGCGCTGGCGCCCTTGGCGCCGCAGTGCTCGTCGGTGACCCAGCCGGTCCAGGTCCCCTTGGTGCCGGCGGCGCCGGCCAGCGCGGCGACGGTCAGGGCGAAGATGGTAAACAGCACGATCGTCATTTTCTTCATTGTGGTATCTCCGTAAGGACGGCGGGTGGATGTAATCGGGATGTAAATCCTAACACGATCTTTTCAGGGCGTCGACGCCAGCGAGTCGGCCCGGAGCTCATCATGTCGACCTATCGTTTGACTCTCGAGTACGAGGGGACCCGTTATCACGGCTGGCAGGAGCAGAAGAACGCGCGCTCGGTGGCGGGGGAGCTCCGGCGCGCCATCGAGGAGTCCGGGGGGGCCGTCCGCGAGCTGGGGGGCTCCGGGCGCACCGATGCCGGCGTCCATGCCCTGGCGCAGGTGGCGCACCTGCGGCTGGCGCGCGCCGTCGATCCCGAGCCCTTCCGCCGCGCCGTCAACGACCGCCTGCCCGCGGATGTCCACCTCCTCTCCCTGGCGCCGGCGGCGGACCGTTTCCACTCCCGCCACGACGCGCTCTCTCGCTCCTACCTCTACCAGATCTCGCGGCGGCGCACGGCGCTCGCCAAGCGCTTCGTCTGGTGGGTGAAGCGTCCGCTCGACGAGGGACGGATGGCGGCGGCGGCGGCCCTGCTGGCCGGCAAGCATGATTTCCGTCTCTTCTGCGAGCGTCCCGCCGAGCAGCCGAGCACCCTGGTCGTCGTCGAGAAGGCCGAGGTCACGACCGCCGGAGGGCTCATCCTCGTCCGCCTCTCCGCCTCCCACTTCCTCTGGAAGATGGTCCGCCGCGTGGTGGGAACCCTGGTGCAGATCGGCGCCGGCGAGCTCGACCGGCGGGACTTCGAAACCCTGCTCGCCGCCAGGGCGCCGAAGTCTGGCAAGGGGTTGCCGGCCGAATTTACGGCTCCCCCTTCCGGGCTCTTTTTGGAGCGCGTCCTCTACGCGGGCGACCCGGCGTTGGGGGCGATCGTGCCGACAATACCGGTCGCCGCGGAGTGAGAGCGGGGCGTGACACGAGAGGCACGCCTCCTGTATAAGAGGAAAAACGATGGAGGCGATGGTATGACTCAGGCCATACGGGAGAGCATCACCGTGGAACAGGAGGGGGTGATCGAGATTCATAACCCTGCCCTATCCATAGGAACCAGAGCCGAAGTCATCGTCCTCGTCGAACAGCCGGTGACCGAGGCTCAGCCGCTGGCGAGTTTCCTGGGACGAGGGCGAGGCTGCTTCGCGGACGCGGCCCAGGTGGATTCCTTCCTGCGGGCGGAGCGTGAGAGTTGGGACCAATAAGGGAGAGGCTGGGCCCCAAGGTTTATCTCGACGCCAACTTTTTCATCTACACGCTGGAGGCGAGTTGCCCGACGCCATCCATGCGGCGACCGCCTTGCAGAAGGGGTGCTCCTCGTTCCTGACCAACGACGACCGCTTGCGGATTGAGGGGCTCGATGTTGTCCGCTGGCATGAGCTCGACGCTTCAATCTCTGTGGGGTGAATCCCAACTCCCGTCCCCATTGCCTCCTGGCAGCCCCCCCTTCCGGATTGTTTCTGGAGCGAGTATCCTATAAAGGCGATCGACCGACGGGTGCCATCGAGTCCGTCATCGCGGTTTCGGAGGATTGATCGCGCGGGTCGGAGACAAGGAGCATGGAATGACGATACGCCAGCGGGTGACCGTTCTACCGGGGGGTACCATCGAGATCCATGATCCTCAGCTTCCGGATGGCGCGGAAGCGGAGGTTTTCATCACCGTGGACGCACGGAGGGGAGAGGTGTCGCCGCTCGACGAGTTCGTGCCGGAGCCGGGTGCACGTCCCTTCTGGGAGGACATCATCGCGCTGGGCGCGCGCGTTCCCCCCGAGGAATGGGCGAAGGTGCCGAAGGACCTCTCCGTCAATCTCGACCACTATCTGTATGGGTCTCCCAAAGAGGAAGAACTGAGAGATTGACCGCTCTCGGCGGCGGATCGCTCCCCGCGATATCCTGCGCCGCATGAATCTTCTCTACACGGCCCACGTTCCCGCCGGCGACGGTCCGTTTCCGGTGGTCATCGCCCTCCATGGCTGGGGGGCCAGCGCTCACGATCTCCTGGGGCTGGCGCCGCTCCTGTTCGACGGGCAGGCCGTGGTGCTCTGCCCGCAGGGGCAGGTCGCCGTGCCGTTCGGCGGCGGCCAGTACGGCTATGGCTGGTTCCCGCTCCGGCCGGGCGAGCAGACCGATGTCGAGGCGTTCCGGCGCGCGGCGGATGCACTGAAGGAGTTCGTCGACGAGGCGCTCGAACGCTATCCGATCGATCCGCGGCGAGTGGTCGCCGCCGGCTTCAGCCAGGGGGGGATGATGGCCTACCACCTGGCCCTGAGCGATCCCTCCCGCTTCGCCGGCTTGGTGGCCCTCTCGTCCTGGTTCCCGTCGGAGCTCGCCGAGGAGCTGCCGCCGAGACCCGAGCACCAGGGGCTGCCGGTGCTCATCCTGCACGGCACGCGCGACGACCGGATCGGCGTCGAAAAGGCCCGTGAATCGCGCGAGGCCCTGCGCCCCTACGGGGTGGCGATGACCTACCGCGAGTTCGAGATGGGGCACGAGATCCGCCAGGACGCCCTGAAGGTCGTCCTGCAGTGGCTGAAAGAGAAGGCGCTGAAGAAGGATTGAGAGGCCGCCCTGGGAAGGGAAACAGGGCGCCCACACAGGGGCGCCCCTACGAACATTCCTCAGGTCGAAACGCTTACGCCGTGGCGCCGGCGAGGACGGGCTCCGCGACGGGGAGCTCCTCGACGCCGAACATCACCTTGCGCAGGCGGTTGAAGAAGCTCGTCCAGAGGCTCCACATCTCCTCGGCGCTGGTGACGATGGCGTCGATCTCCTCGGGCGAGAAGTCGGGCTCGATCGCCTCGTTGACCTGGGCGACGTGGTCGGGCTCCTGCAGGATGTGGATGTCGACCCACGGGAGGTCCTGCACGCCGGAGACCCGGCGGACGGCGTTGCCGATGCCGGCGACCATCGCCAGGTCGGCGACCTCGGTGCCGTAGACGAAGCCGAGGGCGCTCAGCCGCTCGCCCGAAGCCTCCTTGTAGCGCTGGATCAGCCGGGCCGTCTCCGCGAACGGCGCCGCCTCGGCTACGGTCGGGGCGTCGAAGCCGGCCTCCTCCATGGTGGTGACGTAGATCCGTTCGTGGGCGCGGGCGGGATCGCCCTCGCCGAGCTCCTGGTAGAGGATCTTGGAGATCGCCGTCTTCATCTCCAGCATGGGAACCTGGTCGATGGTGCGGGAGAGGAACTGCGGGAAGTAGTGGAGGGGGTGCCACCACTGGCCGAGGAAAATCCCGACCTTCTCGCGATCGAGGGCCGCCGAGGACCGCACTTCCTTGAAGAAGGGGTGATGGATCAACTCCTTGCGGAGCGGATTCTCTTCCAGTCGTTCGTTGATACCAGTGCCGAGCATGAACTCTCCTTTCTTACTGCTGAGACGTGGGGATCAGAATCTCAATGAATAGGAAGGAACTGAGCCTGTAACGTCCACGGAGCCTGGACCCCCTCCTCGGGAACAAGGAACCCCGCCCTCCTATTCTGTGTCGCCGGAGCGCCGTGACGGGACAGGGGGCGGCGATCCCTGTCGGTTGTCTCGGGGCCTGGAAGAACGGACACCTTATTTGCGGTTGTAAAAGTTCGTCTGCTTAGGTGGCCGCACCCGGTTGTCTGCCTTCGCTTACAAGTTGTTAACATTTAATGGGAAATATTTGAAATAGACGTAGGTTTACCGAGGAGCTATTTTGACCCAGGAGCCGAGCAACATCAAGAGGGGGGAGCCATGGCGGAGCCCACGGTAGGGTCGGAGACAGGGGCGGCCACGGTCGCGGGGGTGCTGCGGGCGCGAGCCGCCGAGCGGCCGGAGCAGGTGGCCTTCACCTTCCTCGCCGACGGCGAAACCGAGGGCGGGCGCCTCACCTATGGGGAGCTCGACCGGCGGGCGGCGGCGGTCGCCGCGGCGCTGGCCGCCGCGGTGCGCCCGGGCGACCGCGCGCTGCTGCTCTATCCGCCGGGGCTCGACTTCATCGCGGCTTTCTTCGGCTGCCTCTACGCGGGGGTGGTGGCGGTCCCCGCCTATCCGCCGCGCCCCAACGACCGTTCGCAGTCGCGCCTGCGGGCCATCGCCCACGACGCGACGCCGCGAGCGGCGCTGACCACCGACGCCCTGTTGGCCGGGGCGGTCGAGGCGCGCGGGCTGCTCGCGGTGGCGCCGGAGCTGGCCGGGCTGCGGTGGATCCCGACCGATGCCCTCGGCGGTGGGGCGGCGGCGTCCGATCTTCCGGAGCCGGACCCCGAATCGGTGGCCTTCCTCCAGTACACCTCGGGCTCGACGGCGGCGCCGAAGGGGGTGATGGTCACCCACGCCAACCTGCTCCACAACGAACGGATGATCGGCGCCGCGTTCGGGATGGACGAGAGCTCGGTGGTGGTGGGGTGGCTGCCGCTCTACCACGACATGGGGTTGATCGGGAACGTCCTCCAGCCGCTGCACGCCGGCGGCACCTGCGTGCTGATGTCGCCGGTCGCCTTCCTGCAGCGGCCGATGCGCTGGCTGGAGGCGATCGGCCGCTACCGGGGGACGACGAGCGGAGGGCCCAATTTCGCCTATGAGCTCTGCGTGCGCAAGGCGAGCCCGGAGGCGCTGGCGGGGCTCGACCTCTCCTCCTGGCGGGTGGCCTACGACGGCGCCGAGCCGGTGCGCGCCTCGACGCTGGAGCGCTTCGCGACGACCTTCGCGCCGAGCGGCTTCCGTGCGGAGGCCTTCTACCCCTGCTACGGACTGGCCGAGGCGACGCTGTTCGTCACCGGCGGCGTGCCCGGCCGGGCACCGCGGGTGGACGCGGCGAGCGGCCGGGTGAGCTGCGGCCGCCCCTGGATGGGGGCGCGGGTGGTGGTGGCCGATCCAGAGTCGGGGGTCGAGCGGCCGGCCGGGAGCGAAGGGGAGATCTGGATCGCCGGTCCCAGCGTCGCCCGCGGCTACTGGGAGAACCCGGAGGCCACGGCGCTCGACTTCAACGCCTTCCTGGCGACCGGCGAGGGGCCGTTCCTGCGCACCGGAGACCTGGGCGTCCTCGCCGCCGACGGCGAGCTCTTCGTCTCCGGCCGGCTGAAAGACCTGATCATCCTGCGCGGGCGCAACCTCTACCCGCAGGACGTCGAGCTGACGGCCGAGAGCGCCCATCCGGACCTGCAGCCGGGGGGCGGCGCGGCCTTCGCGGTGGAAGCCGGCGGCGATGGCGGGGAAGAGCGGCTGGTGATCGTCCACGAGGTGGCCCGTCACCGGAAGGCGGGGATCGAGGAGATCGCCGAGGCGGTGCGGCGGGCGGTGGCGGCGGAGCACGAGGCGCAGGTGTACGAGGTGGTGCTGATCCGCCAAGCGGGGCTGCCGAAGACCTCGAGCGGCAAGGTGCAGCGGCGGCGCTGCCGCGAGCTCTACCGGGCGGGCGAGCTGCCGGTGGTGGGGCGGAGCGCTCTGACCTCGGAAGAGCCGGCGTTGGGGCTGGAGCCGGGCGCCGCGCTGACGCCGGAGACTCTCGCCGGGTTGGACCTGGACGAGCGGCGGACGCGGCTCGCCGGCTACCTGCGCGAGCGGGCCGCCGCCGCCCTCGGCGTGCCGGCGGCGGCGGTGGCGCTCGACCAGCCGCTGACCGGCCTCGGCCTGGATTCGCTGTCGGCGATCGAGCTGAAGGGGTCGGTAGAGAGCGCGCTGGGCTTGGCGCTGCCGCTGGCCGACCTGCTGCAGGGGGCCTCGGCCCGCGACCTCGCGGCGGCGAGCCTGCCGGAGCCTGGCGGAGAGGCGCTCCCCCCCTTGCGCGCCCTCGACGGTGAGGGGGACGCGCCGCTCTCGCCCGGCCAGGCGGGTCTCTGGTTCCTGCACCGGCTGGCGCCCGAGGGCGGGGCCTACAACATCGCCGTGGCGGCGCGCGCGCCGGGCCTCGACGTAGCGGCCTTCGCCCGTGCCCTGGAAGCCCTCACGGCCCGTCACGAGGCGCTGCGGACGATCTTCCCGATGATCGGCGACGGGCCGGTACAGCGGGTTCTACCCGAGCCGGCGCCGGACATCCTCGTCGAGACGACCGAAGAGGCGGGAGAGGAGCTGGCGCGCCGGCTGGCGGCGGAGGCCTGGCGTCCCTTCGTTCTGGAGCGGGGGCCATTGCTGCGGACGCGGGTCTTCCTGGGGCCCGACGGCGAGACGATCCTGATCGCCGTTCACCACATCGTGGCCGACTTCGCCTCCCTGGCGGTGATGGCGCGCGACCTCGCGGCGCTCTATCGGGGGGAGGCCCTGGCGCGCCTGCCGCTGCGCTACACCGATTTCGTCCGCTGGCAGGCCGAGGCGCTAGCCGGCGCCAGGGGGGAGCGGCTCTGGGCCTACTGGCGCCGGCAGCTCGCGGGGGTGAGCGATCTCGACCTCCCCGCCGACCACCCCCGGCCGCCGGTGCAGACCTGGCGCGGCGATTCCCGCGCTGTGTCGCTCCCGCCCGGCCTCGCCGGCGGGATCGGGGCGCTGGCCGCCGGCCGGGGGGCCACCCCCTTCATGGCGCTCCTCGCCGGTTTCCAGGCGCAGCTAGCCCGCTATTCCGGCCAGGAGGACTTCGCTATCGGTTCGGCCCTGGCCGGCCGCTCCCTCCCCGAGCTGGCGGGGGTGGTGGGCTACTTCGTCAACCTCCTCCCCCTGCGCGCCGATCTCGGCGGTGAACCCGGGTTCGCCGCCCTGCTCGACCGGGCGCGGCGGACGGCGCTGGCGGGGATGGAGCACGGCGACTTTCCGTTCCCCGTCATCGCCGAGCGGCTGCGGCCGGTCCGCGATCCGGCCCGGCCGCCGGTCTTCCAGGCGATGCTCGTCTTCCAGCGGGCGCGGGCCGGCGATCCGGCCGGTCTCGCCCCCTTCTCGCTGGGCGAGGCGGGAGCGCGCCTCGATCTGGGCGGCCTCGCCCTGGAGTCGGTGCGCCTGCCGGAACGGCGGGCGCAGCTCGACCTCGCCCTCTTCGTGGCCGAGGACGGCCGCGGCGGTCTCCAGGCGGTGCTGGAGTTCAACGCCGACCTCTTCGACGGCGGCACGGCCGAGCGCATGCTGGGCCATCTCCAGACCCTCCTCGCCGGCGCCGTGGCCTCGCCCGAGACCCCGGTCTGGCACCTCCCCCTGCTCGCCCCGGCCGAGCGCCGGCAGGTGATCGCGGAGTGGAACGCGACCGCGCGCGCCGAGGCGGACTGGAATCGGGAGCTCCTCCTGCACCAGCTCTTCGAGGCCCAGGCGGCGCGGTCGCCGGCGGCGGAAGCCCTGGTCTTCGGCGAGACGCGGCTCACCTACGCCGAGCTGAACGCCGCGGCCAACCGCCTCGCCCATCGCCTGCGGCGGCTGGGCGTAGGGCCGGAAGTCCGGGTAGGCCTATGCCTGCGCCGGAGCGAGCGGATGATCGTCGCCCTCTTCGCCGTGCTGAAGGCGGGGGGCGCCTACGTGCCGATGGATCCCGGCTACCCGCGCGAGCGGCTGGCGCTGATCCTGGAGGACTCCGGGGCGCGGGTCGTCCTCGCCGAGGAGGCGACCGGCGAGGTGGCGGCCCTCGCGAACGGCGTCCGCTGGCTTTCCCTCGATGCGGACGATGCGGAGGCGGCGGCGATCGCCGGCGAGAGCGCGGACGATCCGGAAGCGGTGGCGGCGCCCGCCAACCTCGCCTACCTGATCTACACCTCGGGCTCCACCGGGCGGCCGAAGGCGGTGGCGGTCGAGCACCGGAGCCCAGTGGCGCTGATGGAGTGGGCGCGCGAGGCGTTCTCGGCCGCGGAGCTGGCCGGGGTGCTGGGGGCCACCTCGATCGGCTTCGACGTCTCCGTCTTCGAAATCTTCGCCCCGCTCTCCTGGGGCGGGCGGCTCCTGATCGCCGAGAATCTGCTGGCGCTCCGCGGGATGCCGGCGGCCGGCGAGGTGCGGCTGATCTGCGCCGTCCCGTCGGTGATGGCCGAGCTGGTGCGCGCCGGGCGGCGGCTCCCCGGCGGCGTGCGGACGGTCAACCTCGCCGGCGAGGCGGTGCCGCCGGCCCTGGTGGCGGAGCTCGCCGCGGCGCTGCCGGAGGCCCGCATCCTCGACATCTACGGGCCCTCGGAGGACACCGTCTATTCGACGCTGGCGCCGCTGGAGCCGGGGCGCGAGGTGACCATCGGCCTGCCGCTGACCGGCGGCCGCGCCCACGTGCTCGACCGCCGCGGCGAGCCGGCGCCGGTGGGCGTGCCGGGGGAGCTCTGCTTGGCGGGCGCCGGCCTCGCCCGCGGCTATCTCCGGCGGCCGGACCTCACGGCCGAGCGCTTCGTGCCCGATCCGTTCGCCGCCGAGTCGGGGGCCGGGCCCGGCGGCCGGCTCTACCGGACGGGCGATCTGGCGCGGCGGCGGGCGGACGGCCGCATCGACTACCTCGGGCGCACCGACCAGCAGGTGAAGGTGCGCGGCTTCCGCATCGAGCTGGGGGAGGTCGAGGCGGCGCTCGCCCGCCACCCGCGGCTGCGCGAGGCCGCCGTCGTGGCAAGGGACGAGGAGGGCGGGGGGAAGCGGCTGGTCGCCTATGTGGCGCCCGCCGGCGTGCCGGCGGCGGAGCTGCGCGCCTTCCTGCGCGAGATCCTGCCTGATTCCATGGTGCCCACGGCCTTCGTCGGCCTCGACGCCCTGCCGCTGTCGCCCACCGGCAAGGTCGATCGCCGCGCCCTGCCCGAGCCCGGAGGGGCGGCGGCGGGCGAGGGGGAGGCCACCGGCTTCCGCACGCCGGTCGAGGAGCTGCTGGCGGGGGTGACGGCGGAGGTGCTCGGGATCGAGCGGGTCGGCCCGCGGGACGACTTCTTCGCCCTGGGCGGCCATTCGCTGCTCGCCACCCGACTGCTGGCGCGGGTGTCGAGCCTGTTCGGCGTCGACCTGCCGGTCAGCAGCGTCTTCCAGTACCCCACGGTGGCGTCCCTGGCGGAGCGGATCGCCGCCGTCTCCAGCGGTGACGTAGTCCAGCCGGTCCTGCCGGTGCCGCCGGTGCCGCGCCCCGACGGCTGGGCGATGCCGCTCTCTTTCGCTCAGCGCGGCCTCTGGCTGATCGACCGCATCACGCCCGGGAGCCCGGCCTACCATCTGCCGGGAGCCGTACGCCTGTCCGGACCCCTCGACCTCGCGATCCTGGAGGCCGCCCTGGCCGCGGTCGTCGGCCGGCACGAGGCGCTGCGCACGGTCTTCCGGGTGCTGGCGGGAGAGCCCTGGCAGGTGCTGGACGCGCCGGCGGTCGCGCTGCCCCAGGTCGACCTCGCGGCGCTTCCCACCGAGGCGGCCGGGGCCGAGGCCGGCCGGGTGGCCCAGGAGGTGGCGGTGGCGCCGTTCGACCTCGCCCGCGGCCCCCTCTGGCGCGTCGTCGCCTTCCGCGTCTCGCCCGTCGAGCACCTGCTGGCGATCACCCTGCACCACATCGTGGCGGACGGCTGGTCGCTGGAGATCCTGGTCGCCGAGCTGGCGGCCCTCTACGAAGCGGCCGTCGCCGGTCGCTCCGCGGCGCTGCCGGCGCTCCCCGTCCAGTATGCCGACTGGGCGGCCTGGCAGCGGGAGAGGCTAGCCGGCGGCAGGCTGGAGGCGGAGGTCGACTGGTGGCGCGAGCAGCTCGCCGGCTCCACTCCGCTGGAGCTGCCGGTGGACCGCCCGCCGACCGCATTGCGCACCGGGAGGGGCGGCACGTGGTCCGCCGTGCTGCCGGCCGCGGCCTCGGCCGCCCTGGAGCGGCTGGCCCGGCGCGAAGGGGCCACCCCCTTCATGGTCCTGCTTGCCGCTTTCCAGGCGCAGCTCGCGCGCTACACCGGCGCTCCGCGGATCGCGGTCGGCTCGCCGGTGGCCAACCGTGGCCGCGCCGAGGTCGAGAACCTGATCGGCGTCTTCGTCAACATGCTGGTGCTGCGCACGCCGGTCTCGGGGGATCCCGGCTTCCGGGAGCACCTGGGACGGGTGCGCGAGGTCTGCCTGGGCGCCTACGCGCACCAGGAGCTCCCCTTCGAGCGGCTGGTGGAGGAGCTGCGGCCGGAGCGCCAGGGCGGGCGCACCCCGTTCTTCCAGGTCCTCTTCCGGCTCGAGCAGCCGGTCGTCGTCGAGCGGCTGGGCGAGGCGGCCGCGGAGGTGCGCCGGCTGGAGACCGGCACCGCGAAGCTCGACCTCACCCTGGGTGTGACGCGGGAGCCGGCGGGCTTCACGGCAGTCCTGGAGTACGACGCCGACCTCTTCGATCCGACTACGATCGACCGCCTGCTCGGCCACTGGCGCACGCTGGCGGAAGGGATCGCGGCCGGGCCGGAGCTCCGGCTCTCCGAGCTGCCACTGCTCGCGCCCGCCGAGGCGGCGCAGCTCCGCGCCTGGAGCGGCGCCGGGACGGACTATCCGCGCCAGGCGACGATCCACGGGCTGTTCGCCGGGCAGGCCGCGCGGGCGCCGCAAGCGGTGGCGCTCAGCCGCGCCGGCCGGCCGACCTCCTACGCCGATCTCGACGCGCGGTCCGATCGCTTGGCGTCCCGCCTGATCCGCTTCGGCGCCGGCGTCGAGGCCCGGATCGGCCTGGCCGTCGAGAGCGCGCCGGCCCTGATCGCCGGCATGCTGGGGATCCTCAAGGCGGGGGGCGCCTACGTGCCCCTCGATCCCGCTTATCCGTCGGAGCGCCTGGCCTGGATGGCGGAGGACGCCGGGCTCAACCTGCTCGTCGTCGAAAAGTCCCTGGCCGGCTCCCTGCCGGTCCTGTTCGGAACCCTTGAGATCCTGGTGGACGCCGACGGCGAGCTGGTGGGCGGGAACGGCGGCAACGGCGGCAACGAGGAGCCCCCGCCGGCGGTCCCGGTCGAGCCCGAGAACCTGGCCTACGTGATGTACACCTCCGGCTCCACCGGCCAGCCCAAGGGGGTCGAGGTGACCCACCGCGGCGTGGTGCGGCTGGTCCGCGGCGCCGGGTACGCCCGCTTCGGCCCCGACGAGGTCTTCCTCCAGCTCGCCCCCGCCGCCTTCGACGCGGCGACCTTTGAGATCTGGGGCGCGCTGCTCAACGGCGCCCGCTTGGCCCTCCTCCCCGGCCGCGCGCCCCTGCTCGACGAGCTGGGCCCGGCGGTGGCCGGCGAGGGGGTGACGACGCTCTGGCTCACCGCCGGCCTCTTCCATTCGGTGATCGAGAGCCGGCCGGAGGTGCTGCGCGGGGTCACGCAGCTCCTGGCGGGGGGCGACGTCCTCTCGGCCTCCCACGTCCGCCGGGCGTTCGCGGCGCTCCCCGGCGTCACCGTCATCGACGGCTACGGCCCCACCGAGAACACGACCTTTACGACCTGCCATCCGATGCGGGACGCGGCGGAGGTCGAGGAGACGATCCCGATCGGCCGGCCGATCGCCAACACCACGGTCCACGTTCTGGACGGCGACCTCCGGCCGGCGCCGGTGGGAGTGCCCGGCGAGCTGTACGCCGGCGGCGACGGCCTGGCCCGCGGCTACCACCGGCGGCCGGAGCTGACGGCCGAGCGCTTCGTGCCCTCCCCGTTCCTCGGGGGGGAGCGGCTCTACCGCACGGGCGACCTCGCCCGCTGGCGCGCGGACGGCGCCCTCGAGTTCCTCGGCCGCCGGGATCAGCAGGTGAAGATCCGCGGCTTCCGCGTCGAGGTCGGCGAGATCGAGGCGGCCCTGCTGCGGCTCCCCGGGGTGGCGGAGGCGGCCGTGGTGGCCCGCGAGGAGGCGGGGGGCAAGGCGCTGACGGCCTATGCCGTGCCGCGCTGGGGCGAGGGGCTGCCCGAGGACCTGGACGAGCGGCTGCGGGAGCTCCTGCCGGAGCACATGATCCCCGCCCGCCTGATCGCCCTGGCCGAGCTGCCGCTCAACCCCAACGGCAAGGTCGACCGGCGGGCGCTCGCCGCCCTCGACCCGCTGGACATGGCCGGCCCCGCGGCCTCGACGCCCCCCCGCACCCTGCTGGAGGAGCGCTTGGCGGCGATCTGGCGCGAGGTGCTGGAGAAGCCGAAGATCGGCGTCCACGACGATTTCTTCACCCTCGGCGGCCACTCCCTGCTCGCCATCCGCGTGCTGGCGCAGATCCAGGAGCAGATGGGCCTCGAGATCTCGATGACCGACCTGTTCGAGGCGCCGACGGTGGCCGGGCTGGCGGAGCGCATGGCGGCCGGCCACCGGGAGGCCGCCGCCGTCGCGGAGCTCCCCCCCGAGTCGCCGGACCTCCGCCCCGGCCCGCGCTCTTCCGGCCGTGCCGTGGAGCCGCCGAGCACCCCCTTGGAGGAGCGGCTGGCGGCGATCTGGCGCGAGGTGCTGAAGCTGCCGGAGATCGGCGTCCACGACGACTTCTTCGCCCTCGGCGGCCACTCGCTGCTCGCCATCCGGGTGCTGGCGCGGATCGAGGACGCCTTCGGCGTCGATCTGTCCGTCGGGGACCTGGTCGCGGCGCCGACCATCGCCGAGCTGGCGGCGCGGCTCGGCCGTGGTGATGGGGCGGCGGCGCCGTCGCTCCCCTCGAAGCCGCCGGCGCTGCCCGCGGAGATCCTCGCCTCGGGCCTCCCCCTCTCGCTCGCCCAGCAGCGGCTCTGGTTGCTCGACCGGCTGGAGCCGGGCGGCGCGAGCTACAACGTGCCGGTGGCGGTGCGCCTGGAGGGCGAGCTGGACACCGCCGCCCTGGCGCGGGCGCTCGCCGCCCTGGTCGGCCGTCACGAGCCCCTGCGCACCGTCTATGCCCTGGTGGGAGAGGAGCCGGTGCAGGTGGTCCTCCCGGATGCTGGGGAGGCCGGCCTCCCATTCGCGCGGCTCGACCTCGCCGGCCTGCCCGCGGCGGAGCGGGAGCGGGCGCTGCGCGACGCCCTGAACGTCGAGGGGAGCCGGCCGTTCGACCTCGCGCGCGGGCCGGTCGCGCGCTTCCTGCTCGCCGGGCTGGGGGAGCGCGACCGTGTCCTGCTGACGACCATCCACCACATCGCCACCGACGGCTGGTCGATGTCGGTCTTCTTCCGCGAGCTGGCGGCCCTTTACGGCGACTTCGCGGCCGGCCGCACGGCGTCCCTGCCGGCGCTCCCCCTGCGCTATGCCGACTGGGCCGCCCGGCAGCGCGGCACCCTCGGCAGCGGCGCTCTCGACTCCCAGCTCGCCTACTGGCGGCGGCAGCTCGCCGGCGTGCCGGTGCTGGAGCTGCCGGCCGACCGCCCGCGCGGTCCGGAGGCAGGGGAGCGCGGCGCCCTGCGGCCGGTGGAGATCCCCGCCGGGCTGACCGAGCCGTTCCGCGGCCAGGGGGGCGGCATCACCCCCTTCACCGTGCTGCTGGCCGGCTACCTGGCCCTCCTCACCCGCCTGAGCGGGGCCGACGACCTGGCGGTGGGCATCCCCGCCGCCGGCCGCCGCGGCTTGCAGACCGAGGGGATGATCGGCTTCTTCGTCAATACGCTGGTGGTGCGGCCGGCGCTGGAGGGCGATCCCGGTTTCGCGGCGCTGCTCGGACGCGTGCGCGATGCCGTGCTCGCCGCCCAGGCGCACCAGGACGTGCCGTTCGAGCGGCTGGTCGAGGAGCTGCAGCCCGACCGCGCCGCGGGGGTCTCGCCGTTCTTCCAGGTGATGTTCGCCTACCTGGCGAACCCGCTCGCGCCGGCGGCGATCCCCGGCGTCGCCCTGACTCTCCTCGACGCCGGAAGCCTGACCGCCAAGTACGATCTGACCCTCTCCATTTACGACGAGGGCGACAGCCTGCGGGCCTGGCTGGAGTACCGGACGGCGCTGTTCGACGCCGCCACCGCCGACCGCTGGGCGGGGCACCTGCGGACGCTGCTCGCGGGCGCCGCCGCCGATCCGCTTCAGCCGCTCTCGGAGCTGCCGCTGCTCAGCCCGGCTCAGCGCCGGCAGGTTCTCGACCACGCGGAGAGCGCCGACCTCGGCGTGGAGCCCGCGCGCCTTCTCCATGAGCTCTTCGAGCGCGCCGCCGCGGCGGCGCCCGAGCGGGCCGCTCTGGTGATGGGGGAAGAAGGCGGCGAGTTGACCTACGGCGAGCTCAACGCGCGGGCCAACCGCCTGGGCCGCTTCCTGGCGGAGCTGGGCGCCGGTCCCGAAGTGCCGGTGGGGATCTGCCTCGACCGCACGCCGGACGCGATCGTGGCGTTCCTGGCGGTGCTCAAGGCCGGCGGGGTCTACGTACCGCTCGATCCGGCCTATCCGCCGGAGCGCCTGGACTACATGCTGGCCGATTCCGGAGCCCGGGTGCTGGTGTCGCGCGCCGGTCTCGCCGTCCGCCCGGCGGGGGGGCCGGACCTGCGCCGGGCGCTGCTCGACGCCGACCGCGAGCGGATCGCGGCCCAGGCGCCCGGGGACCTCGGCGTTCCGCTCGCGCCGGCGAACCTCGCCTACGTCATCTACACCTCGGGCTCGACCGGCAGGCCGAAGGGGGTGGAGATCGCGCACGGCGCCATCGTCCGGCACGCGGAGATGCTCTGGCGGTACTACGCCCAGGAGCCGGACGACCGCATGCTGACGTGCTCCTCGCTGAGCTTCGACGCCTCCGTGGAGGCGATCTTCGTGGCCTTCGGCGCCGGCGCGACCCTGGTCTTCCGGGGCGAGGAGGTGTGGGGCGGGGAGAAGCTCGCCGAGCGGCTGGTGGCGCTCGACGTCACCACCGCCGACCTGGCGACGCCGCTCTGGCACAGCCTGACCCTCGACGCCGGGACGCTCGCCACGCCGCCGCCGCGCCTGCGCCTGATCGCCACCGGCGGCGAGGAGATGCTCACCGAGACGGCCCGCCTCTGGGGGCGCTCGCCGCTCGCCGCGGTCCACCTGTTCAACGGCTACGGCCCCACCGAGGCGGTGGTCACGTCGACCCTGCACACGGTGGATCCGGGCGGCGAGCCGGCCGGGTCGTCGGTCGCCCTCGGCCGGCCGCTGCCGGAGCACACGCTGCACATCCTCGACGCGCGCCTGGCGCCGCAGCCGATCGGGCTCGAGGGGGAGATCTACCTGGGAGGACTGATCGCCCGCGGCTACCATGGGCGTCCCGATCTGACCGCCGCGAGCTTCGTGCCCGATCCCTTCTCCGGCCGCCCGGGGGAGCGCCTCTATCGCACCGGCGACCTCGCCCGCCGCCGGGCGGACGGCGACGTGCTCTTCCTCGGCCGCCGCGACGGGCAGGTCAAGCTGCGCGGATTCCGCATCGAGACCGGCGAGATCGAGTCGGCGCTGCTGGCCTGCCCCGGAGTGCGGGAGGCCGTGGTGCAGGTGGTCACCCTCGGCGGCGAGCGTCGCCTCGCCGCCTGGATCGCGCCGCCAGGGGTGGCCGCGGCCGACCTGCAGGCCTTCCTCGGCGAGCGCCTGCCGGCGTACATGATCCCCACCGCCTTCACGGCGGTCCCGGCGATGCCGCTCACCCCCAGCGGCAAGGTGGACCGGCGGGCCCTGCCCGCGCCGGTCGCCGGCGACGAGGAGGAGGGGCGGGCGCTGGGGCCCCTGGAGGAGCTGCTGGCCGGCATCTGGCGGCCCCTGCTGGGCGTCGAGCGGGTGCGCGCCGAGGACGGCTTCTTCGAGCTGGGCGGCCATTCGCTGATCGCCACCCGGCTGGTGTCGCGCGTGCGGTCGGCCTTCGGCGTCGAGCTGCCGCTGGCGGCGGTGTTCGAGGCGCCCACCCTGGAGGGGCTGGCCCGCCGCCTCGCCACGGCGCTGGGGGAGCCGCCGGCGGTACCGGCGCCGCCGATCGTGGCCGTGCCGCGCGATCCCGCGGGAGAGCCGCTCTCCTTCGCCCAGAAGCGGCTCTGGTTCCTCCACGGGCTCGATCCGGAGAGCTCCGCCTACAACGTCCCCGGCGCCCTCCTGCTGCGCGGCCCGCTGCGGACGGACGGCCTCGCCGCGGCGATGGGCGAGATCGTCCGGCGTCACGAGGCCCTGCGCACCGTCTTTCGCGACGCCCCGGGCGAGCCGGTCCAGGTGGTGCTCCCGCCCGCGGCGCTGCCGCTGCCGGTGATCGACCTCGGCGGGCTGCCGGCGGCCGCCCGTCAGGGCGAAGCGGAGCGAATCCTCGCCGCCGAGGGGAGGCGGCCCTTCGATCTCGCCGCCGGCCCGCTGCTGCGCACAGAGCTGATCCGCCTCGGCGGCGAGGAGCACCTGCTCGCGGTGCTGATGCACCACATCGTCTCCGACGCCTGGTCGCTCGGCGTCACCTTCCGCGAGCTGTCTGCGCTCTACCGTGCCTTTGCGGCGGGCGAGCCGTCCCCCCTGCCGCCGCCGGCCGTCCAGTACGCCGACTTCGCGCGCTGGCAGCGGTCGTGGCTCTCGGGCGAGGTGCTGGCGGCCGAGCTGGAGCACTGGCGGCGGACGCTCGACGGCGCGCCGGCGGCGCTGGAGCTCCCAGCCGACCGCCCGCGCCCGGCATCGACCGCGACGGCGGCGCTGGCCGGGAACCTGCCGTTCGCCCTGCCGCCCGATCTCGCGGCGGCGTTGCGGGGGCTGGCCCAGCGCGAGGGGTGGAGCCTGTTCATGGCCCTCCTGGCCGCCTTCGACGCCGTGCTGGCGCGCTGGAGCGGCCAGCGCGACCTGGTCGTGGGCGCCCCTATCGCCAACCGCAACCGCCAGGAGGTCGAGGGGCTGATCGGCTTCTTCACCAACACCCTGGCGCTCCGCCTCGACCTCGCGGGCGACCCCTCCTTTGCCGAGATCGCCCGCCGCGCCCGCGCCGCCACCCTGGACGGCTACGCCCATCAGGAGCTGCCGTTCGAGCGCGTGGTCGAGGAGGTGGCGCCCGAGCGCGACCCCGCGCGCACCCCCCTCTTCCAGGTGATGCTGGTGGTCCAGCACGACCCGGCGGCCGGCCTCTCGCTCCCCGGCCTCGCGACCGAGGTGATCGAGATCCCGCTCTCCGACGCCAAGTTCGACCTCACCCTGTTCCTGACCGAGAGCGGTGGCGGGATCGCCGGCCACCTCGAGCTCAACCGCGCCCTCTTCGACCTCGCGACGGGAGAGCGCCTGCTCGGCCACCTCGGCACCCTGATCGCCAGCGCGGTCGCCGATCCGTCGGCCCGCCTCTCGGAGCTGCCGCTGCTGACCGCCGCCGAGCAGGCGGAGCTGCTCGCCTGGACCGCGCCGCTGAACCTCCGTCCTGAGCCGCGCTGCCTCCACGAGTGGGTGGCCGAGCGGGCGGCGCTGGCGCCCGAGGCCGAGGCCGTGGTCTTCGGCGGCGAGCGGCTGACCTACGGCGAGCTGATGCGGCGCGCCAGCACCCTGGCCGCCCGGCTGCGCGCGGCCGGGGTGGGGCCGGACGTGCCGGTGGGGCTCTATCTCGGCCGCTCGCTCGACATGATGGTGGCCGTGCTCGGGGTGCTGAGGGCCGGCGGCGCCTACGTGCCGCTCGACCCCACATACCCTCGCGAGCGGCTGCGGCTGATGCTGGAGGACGCCGGGGCGCCGGTGGTGCTGACCCACGGCCCCCTCGCCGCCGCCGCCCCTGAGGGTCTGGCGGCGCTGGCGGCGTTGGCGGAGGTGATGCTCGTCGACGACGTCCCCGCGGACCCCTTGAAAGCTCCCCTGGAGATCGCCGCCGGGGCCACCCCCGAGAACCTGGCCTACGTCACCTACACCTCGGGCTCGACCGGCCGGCCGAAGGGGGTGGCGATGACCCACGCCGCCATCTCGGCGATGCTCGCCTGGCAGCTCCGCACCTCCGCGGCCGGCGGCGGCCGGACCTTGCAGTACACCTCCCTCTCCTTCGACGTCTCCTGCCAGGAGATCTTCGGCACCTGGTGCGCGGGAGGGACCCTGGTGCTGGTCTCCGAGGAGGTCCGGCGCGATCCGGCGGCGCTGGTCCGCCTGCTGGCCGAGGAGCGGATCGAGCGCCTGTTCCAGCCCTTCGTGGCCCTCCAGCAGCTCGCGATGGCCGCGGCCGACGACGGCCCGCTGCCGGCCGCCCTGCGCGAGGTGATGAGCGCCGGCGAGCAGCTCCACGTCACGCCGCAGGTGGCGGCGCTGTTCGCCCGCCTGCCGGGAATCAGCCTCTACAACCACTACGGCCCTTCCGAGACCCACGCCGCCACCTGGCTCGCTCTGCACGGCGATCCCGGCCGCTGGCCGGAGAGCCCCACCATCGGCGGCCCGCTCGACCACGCCCGCGTCTTCCTGCTCGACGCCGACCTGCGGCCGGTGCCGGTGGGGGTGCCGGGAGAGCTCTGGATCGGCGGGGTGGGCCTGGCGCGCGGCTACATGCGGGCCGACCTCACCGCCGAGCGCTTCCTCCCCGATCCGCTGGCCTGGTCGCCGGGCTGGGAGCCGGGAGGGAGGCTCTACCGCACGGGCGACCTGGCGCGCCGGCTGGCCTCCGGCGAGCTGGAGTTCCTCGGCCGCCGCGACCACCAGGTCAAGGTCCGCGGCCATCGCGTCGAGACCGCCGAGGTCGAGCTGGCGCTCGCCCGCCACCCGGCGATCCTGCAGGCGGCGGTGGCGGTGCGCGGCGACTCCGCGGGCGCCCGGCGGCTGGTGGCCTACGTCGTTTTCCGTGAGGACGGGGCGCCCCCCACGTCCGGCGAGCTGCGCGCCTTCCTCGCCGACTCCCTTCCCGATCCCATGGTGCCCACGGCCTGGGCGCGGCTGGCGGCGCTGCCGGTGACTCCCACCGGCAAGCTCGACCGCCGGGCGCTCGCCCGCCTGCACCCCGACGAGTCGTGGAGCGGCGACGAAGGGTTCGTGGCGCCCCGTAATCCGGTCGAGGAACTGCTCGCAGGGATCTGGCGGGAGGTCCTCGGCGCTGATCGGATCGGCGTCCACGACGACTTTTTCCAGCTCGGCGGCCATTCCCTGCTCGCTACCCAGGTCGCCTCCCGCGTCCGCCGGGCGTTCGGCATCGACCTGCCGCTGCGGCGGGTCTTCGAGCTGCCGACGCCGGCCGCCCTGGCCGGAGCCGTGGCCGAGGCCCTCGAGGGCGCCGCGGAGACCGCGACGTTGGAGGCGCCACCGATCCTCCCGCGTGGATCAGGGGAGGGGGATCCACCCCTCTCGTTCGCCCAGGAGCGCCTCTGGTACCTCCACCGCGTGCAGCCGGAGAGCCCGGCCTACAACATCCCCCTGGCCCTGCGCGCCGAGGGGCCGCTCGATCCGTCACGCCTGGCGTGGGCCCTCTCAGAGGTGGCGCGCCGGCACGAGGTCCTGCGCACCGTCTTCGCCGAGCGCGGCGGCGGACCGGTGCAGGTGGTGCTCCCGCCGGCCGGGGTACCGCTGCCGGCCGTCAACCTCGGCGCGCTGCCCGCGGCCCGGCGCGAGGCCGAGGCCCGGCGGATCGCGGCCGAGGAGGCCGCGCGGCCCTTCGACCTCGAGGCCGGGCCCCTGCTGCGCTGCCTGCTGGTGGAGCTGGCGCCGCGCCACCGCGTGGTGCTGCTCGACTTCCATCACGTGGTCACCGACGGCTGGTCGCTGGGCGTGCTGGTGCGCGAGGTCAAGGCCCTGTACGGGGGGGAGACCCTGCCCGGGCTGCCGGTCCAGTACGCCGACTTCGCCGTCTGGCAGCGGCGCTGGCTTTCCGGCGACGTCCTGGAGCGGCAGCTCGCCTACTGGCGGGAGCGGTTGACCGGCGCTTCGGCGCTCGACCTGCCGACCGACCGGCCGCGCCCGCCCCGCGGCTTCGCGGGCGCCTTCGAGCGCTTCTCGCTGGGGACGGAGCGGACGGGGGGCCTCGCCGCTCTGTCGCGCCGGCATGGCGCCACCCTGTTCATGACCCTGCTCGCCGCCTTCCAGGCCCTCCTCGGGCGCTACACCGGCCAGGACGACGTCGTCGTGGGCTCGCCGATCGCCAACCGCAATCACGCCGAGACCGAGGGGTTGATCGGCTTCTTCGTCAACAGCCTGGTGCTGCGCGGCGATCTCAGCGGGGACCCTGAATTCTCCGTCCTGCTGGACCGGACCCGGCGCCGGGCCCTCGAGGCCTACGGTCATCAGGATCTGCCCTTCGATCGCCTGGTCGAGGAGCTGCGCCCCGAGCGCCGCCTGTCTCAGAATCCTCTCTTTCAGGTGGTCTGCGCCCTCCAGAACGCCCCCCTGGCGGCGGTCGAGCTACCGGGGTTGTCGCTCGCCCCCGTCGACGACGGCTTCACGACCGCCCGCTTCGACCTGGAGCTGGTGTTCTGGCAGGCCGGCGACGGTCTGGCCGGGCAGATCACCTACGGCACCGAGCTCTTCGACCCCGCGACCATACGGCGGCTGGCCGGCCACTTCGAGACCTTGACCGGCGCCGTGCTGGCGGACCCCGGCCTGCGGCTCTCCCGGACGCCGCTGCTGACGGGCGCCGAGAGCCACCAGCTCCTCCAGGAATGGAGCGGCGCGGCGAGCCGGGAGGAGCCGGCGCCGGACGTGGTCACCCTCTTCGAGCTCTGGGCGGCCCGGACCCCCGAAGCGCCGGCCGTGGTCTCCGCGGAGGGGACGCTGACCTATGGCGAGCTCGATCGGCGAGCCGGGCGGCTCGCCCGCCGTCTGCGCTCCCTGGGCGTCGGGCCTGACATGCCGGTCGGGCTCCATGCCCCGCGTTCGCCGGAGATGGTGATCGGCGCCCTGGCCGTGTTGAAGGCCGGCGCGGCCTACGTGCCGCTCGATCCCGCTCAGCCCCCGGCCCGCCTGGCCTTCGTCGTGCGCGAGAGCCGCATTCCGGTGCTGCTCGCCGCCGGCCCGGCGGCCGGTCCGGACCTGGTGGAAGGTGCGCGCGTCCTCCGTATCGGCGAGGAAGAGGGGGCGGATGTTTCAGACGCCGCCTTGTCCGCGGCGTCCGCGCCGGCGCCGGAAGGCCTGGCCTATGTCGTCTACACCTCGGGGTCGACGGGCCAGCCGAAGGGGGTCGAGATCTCCCGCGCGGGCCTGGCGAACCTGGTGCGCTGGCACCTGCGGACCTACGGCGTCACCGCCCGGGACCGGACGACCCAGGTGGCCACTCCGGCTTTCGACGCCGCCGTCTGGGAGGTCTGGTCCAGCCTCGCGGCGGGTGCCTCCCTCCATCTGCCCGACGAGGAGACGCGGCTCCTTCCCGAGCGGCTCCTCGCCTGGCTGGAGGCCGAGCGGATCACCCTCTGTTTCCTGCCGACGCCCCTCGCCGAGCAGCTCCTCGACGCCGCGGAACGCGCGCTGCCGGAGGGGCTCAGCCTGCGCGCCCTGCTCACCGGCGGCGACCGGCTGGTCCGCGCCCCTCGCCGGCCGCTGCCGTTCGCGCTGTTCAACCACTACGGGCCGACCGAGAGCAGCGTCGTGGCGACCTGGGCGCCGGTGGCGGATTCCGGCGGCGGCCGGCCGCCGTCGATCGGCCGGCCGATCGACGGCACGGTGGTGTATGTGCTCGCCCCCGGGCTCACGCCCGTTCCCGCCGGGGTGCCGGGCGAGCTCCTGATCGGCGGCGTAGGGCTCGCGCGCGGCTATCTCGGCCGGCCGGACGTGACAGCCGAGCGGTTCGTGCCCGATCCGTTCTCGACGGCGGGGGCGGCGGGTGAACGGCTGTACCGGACGGGCGACCTGGTGCGCCAGCTCGCGGACGGCACCCTCGATTTCCTGGGCCGGATCGACCATCAGGTCAAGGTCCGGGGCTACCGCATCGAGCTGGGGGAGATCGAGGCGGCCCTCCTGCGCCATCCGGCCGTCCTCGCCGTGGCGGTCCTGGCGCGGGAAGACGTTCCCGGTGAGCAGCGTCTGGTAGCCTACCTGGTACCGGCGGCCGGCGAGCCCCTGCCTGCCGCCGCCGGGCTGAGGGCCTTCCTGCAGGAGACGCTCCCCGAGCACATGGTCCCCTGGTCCTTCGTCGAGCTGGGCTCACTGCCGGTGACGGCCAACGGCAAGCTCGACCGGGAAGCCCTGCCGGCGCCGCGGGATCTGCGCGGCGAAACGGCCCATGTGGCGCCGCGCAACGACCTGGAGCGGACGATCGCCGCCGCCTGGCGCGAGGTGCTGGAGCTCGACCGCATCGACGTCGAGGAGAACTTTTTCGAGGCCGGCGGCAGCTCTCTGCTGCTCGCCCGCCTGCAGAGCCGGCTGAGCCAGGCGCTGGGACGGGACGTCCCGTTCGTCGAGCTGTTCCGGCACCCGACCATCGAGAGCCTGGCGCGGAGCCTGGAGGGGGAGGCGCCGCCGCCCGCGGAGAAGGCCGAGGCCGCCCGGGCGCGCACCGAGACCCGCCGCGAGTCGATGAAGCAACTGCAACAGATGCGGGGGCAACGCCGCGGCCGCAAGGGAGAACAGTGATGAGCGACACGAGCTTCGACGGCGAGGAGACCTTGCAGGGGATCGCCATTGTCGGTATGGCCGCCCGCTTCCCGGGCGCGCGCGACGTCGGCGAGCTGTGGCGCAACCTGCGCGAGGGGGTCGAGGCCATCTCCTTCTTCACGGAGGAGGAGCTGGCCGCCGCCGGGGTCGATCCCGCGCTGCTGGCCCACCCTCGCTACGTGCGGGCCAAGGGAGCGCTGGCGGACGCTGACCTCTTCGACGCTCCCTTCTTCGGTTTCACCCCCCGCGAGGCCGAGGTCATGGACCCGCAGCACCGGGTGTTCCTGGAGTGCGCCTGGGAGGCCCTGGAGGACGCCGGCTGCGATCCCGGCCGGTTCCCGGGGCGCTCCGGCGTCTGGGCCGGCTCGGGAACCAGCTCCTACCTGATCTCGAACCTGCTGCCCAACGCCGCTGCGCTGGAAGGGCTGGGCGCGATGCAGGTGCTGCTGCTGAACGACCGTGATTTCCTCGCCACCCGCGCCTCCTACGAGCTGGACCTCAAGGGGCCCAGCGTGACGGTGCAGACCGCCTGCTCGACCTCGCTGGTGGCCGCCCATATGGCCTGCCAGAGCCTGCTCGGCGGCGAGTGCGACCTCGCCCTGGCGGGCGGCGTCTCGATCAGCGTGCCGCTGCGCACGGGCTATCTGCAACAGGAGGGGGACGTCGTCTCGCCCGACGGCCATTGCCGCGCCTTCGACGCCGCCGCGGCCGGCGCCGTCGAGGGGAACGGCTGCGGCGTGGTGGTCCTGAAGCGCCTGGCCGACGCCCTGGCCGACGGCGACAGGGTCTACGCCGTGATCCGCGGCTCGGCGGTGAACAACGACGGCGCCGCCAAGGTGGGTTTCACGGCGCCCAGCGTCGAGGGTCAGGCGGAGGCCATCTCCGAGAGCCTGATGATGGCGGGCGTCGATCCCTCGACCATCGGCTACGTCGAGGGGCACGGCAGCGGCACGCCGCTCGGCGATCCCATCGAGGTGGCGGCCCTCACCCAGGCCTTCCGCGCCGCGGGCGCCGAGGGCGCGGGGTTCTGCGCCCTGGGGTCTGCCAAGACCGCCCTCGGCCACTGCAACACGGCGGCAGGCGTCGCCGGCCTGATCAAGGCTACTCTCGCGCTGGCCCACCGGACGGTGCCGCCGAGCCTCAACTTCGAGCGCCCCAACCCCCAGATCGACTTCGCGGGGAGCCCGTTCTATGTGCCGACCCGGGCGGCGTCCTGGGCACGGGGGGAGGAGCCGCGCCGCGCCGGCGTCAGCTCCTTCGGCCTGGGCGGCACGAACGCGCACATGGTGCTGGAGGAGGCGCCGGAGCCGAAGCCGGGGAGTGAGCCGGCGCGCCCGTCCCAGCTCCTGGTGCTCTCGGCGCGTACCGAGGCGGCCCTGGACACGGCGGCGGCGCGCCTGGCCGAGCGGCTGGAGGGCTCGGACCTGAATCTGGCGGATGTCGCCTGGACTCTGCAGATGGGGCGCAAGGCGTTCGAGCACCGCCGGATCGCCGTGGCTCGCGATCGCGCGGAGGCGGTCGCCGCCCTGCGCGACCGGCCCATGTCCGGCCGGCGCCAGGGGGCGGGCGCGCGTCCCGTCATCTTCCTGTTTCCCGGCCTGGGTGACCAGCACGTGGACATGGCCCGCGAGCTCTACGAGACGGAGCCCGCCTTCCGCGAGCAGGTCGACCTCTGCGCCGGCCGGCTCAAGGCCCTGCTGGGGGCCGACCTGCGCGAGGTGATGTTCTCCCCCGGCCCGGCCGCCCCGCGCGCCGCGGGCCCGGACCTGCGGGCCATGTTGCGCCGCGATGGCACCGGGGAGGCCCCGGGCGAAGAGCGCCTGCGCCGGACGGACTTCGCCCAGCCGGCCTGCTTCGTCGTCGAGTACGCGCTCGCCCGCCTGTTGATGTCCTGGGGGATCGAGCCCCAGGCGATGATCGGCTACAGCCTCGGCGAGTACGTGGCCGCCTGCCTGGCCGGCGTGCTGACGCTCGACGCCGCCCTGGACCTGGTCGCCCGGCGGGCGAAGCTGATCCAGGAGCTGCCGGCCGGGGCCATGCTCGCCATCCCCCTTCCCGAGGCCGAGGTCCGGCCACTGCTGGGCCAGGGGCTCTCCCTCTCGGCTACCAACGGCCCCCACTTCTGCGTCGCCGGCGGCCCCGCCGAGGCCGTCGAGGCCCTCGGCGG
Organism: uncultured Acidobacteriota bacterium; assembly: GCA_963718645.1. Lineage (GTDB taxonomy): Bacteria > Acidobacteriota > Thermoanaerobaculia > Multivoradales > UBA5704 > DATARR01. The sequence continues at coordinate 3,898,432 of OY970373.1, read as the reverse complement.
CCTGCTCGCGGAGCGCGGGGTGAGCTGCATCCGGCTGCGTACCACCCATGCTTTCCATTCCTCGATGATGGATCCGGCCGTGGACGCCTTGACGGCGATCGCGCGGGGCCTGCAGGTGAAGAAGCCCACGATCCCCTACCTCTCCAACGTTACCGGCTCCTGGATCACGGCGGACGACCTGGCGGACCCCGGCTACTGGGCGCGGCATATGCGGAGCACCGTCCGTTTCGCCGAGGGGATCGGCGAGTTGCTCCAGGAGCCCGAGCGGATTTTCCTGGAGGTCGGCCCGGGGGCCACGCTCAGCACGCTGGTCAAGCAGCACCCGGCCGCCGCGGCGAACCGGGTCGCCGTGCCGACCCTGGGCGGCGCGGACCTGCTGGAAGCCGTGGGCCGCCTGTGGATCGCCGGGGCCGAGATCGACTGGTCGCGCTTCCACGGCGGCGAGCGCCGGCTGCGCGTGCCCCTGCCCACCTATCCCTTCGAGCGCCGGCGCTACTGGCTCGATCCGCCCGCGGCCGCATCTGCGGGGGCGGCGACGGCTCGAGCGACCGCGGAACCCGACCTCGCCGACTGGTTCTGGGTGCCGTCTTGGAGGCAGGAGCCCCGCATGGCTTCCGCGGCGGGGGAGGAGTCGTGGCTGCTCTTCCTCGACGTCGCCGGCCTGGGCGAACGGATCGCCGTCCGTCTGCGCGGCGAGGGGCGCGAGGTGTTCACGGTGACGGCGGGCGAAGGGTTCGCGGAGTTGGGGGAGGGAGCGTTCACGATCGATCCCGCCCGGCGCCAGGACTACGACGCGCTGCTCCAGCGGACCGGCGCGCCTGGAAGGATCCTCCATCTCTGGAGTCTCACTGGCGACGAGCCCGGCTTCGCGGCGGCGCAGACGGCGGGACTGGTCAGCCTGACCCTGCTGGCGCAGGCGGTCGGGGCCGGGGGCGGGCCTTCGCCGGTCCGCCTCATCCTGGTGGCCGACGGCCTGCACGAGGTGATCGAGGGGGACCCGGTGCACCCCGCCAAGGCGACTTTCCTCGGCCCCCTCAAGGTGGTCCACCAGGAAGTCCCGCGGCTCGCCTGCGGCAGCGTCGACGTGATCGTCCCGGTGGCGGGGTCGCGCCAGGAGGAACGGCTGATCGATCAGCTCCTGGCCGAGATCGCCGGTCCGGCCGAGACCGCGGTCGCCCTGCGCGGCGGGCAGCGCTGGGTGCGCGGCTTCGCGCCGGTGCGGTTGAGCGAGGAGCGGAACGCCGCCTCGCTGCTCGCCGCCGGCGGCGTCTACCTGCTCGCCGAGGCCCTGCACGGGCCGGGGATGCGGATCGCCGAGCACCTGGTGCGGGTACTCAGAGGGCGGGTGGGCTTGGTGATGTCGCCGCAGTTCCCGGAGCGGGCGCGCTGGGAGACCTGGCGGAGCCTGCCCGAGGTGCCGCCGGGGCAGGACGTGATCGGCGACGCCGTCCTCCGCCTGCTCGCCATGGAGCGCGAGACGGGGCTGGACAACGTCCTGATCCTGCGTGCCGATCCGGGAGACCCCCTGGGGATGGCTGGCGCGCTCGCCGCCACCGGCGCCCGCTTCGGACCCGTCCAGGGGGCCTTCTACACCGGCGGCCCCTCGACCGGTGGGCTGCTCCAGCTCAAGACCGCGGAGGGCCTGCGCTCCGCGCTCGATTCCCTGGAACGGGGAGCCGAAGCGCTGCTCGCCGCGGTTGACGCCGCACCCGAGCCGCCGGCCTTCGTCGTGCTGTCGTCCACCTCGACGGCGGTGACCGGCAGTCTCGGTCAGCTCGATGCCGCCGCCGCCGGATCGTACCTGGACGCCCTGGCGGCGCGCCGGGCAGGGTCCGCAGGCCCGTCTACCGTCGCCGTGCACTGGGACCCCTACCAGTGGGGCGGATGGCTGATGGCGGGGGCTGCCGGCGCGTCCGGCGCCACGGCCGAGCAGGTCGCGGCTACCCTGGCGGCCAACGCCGTGACCGAGCCGCGGAGCGCCGAGGCGCTGCGGCGGCTGCTGGCGGCGCCGCTGCCGCGGGTCGTCGTGGCCAACCGCGATCTCGACGGCCTGATCGCCGAGACCGACAGCGTGACCGCCGAGACCCTGCTCGCCGGCCTGGAAGCAGCGCACACCGGCGAGAAGGCGGCGCGCCCGGCCGGGCTGCCGACCGCCTTCGAGCCGCCGAAGGACGAGCTGGAGGAGCGGATCGCGGCGATCTGGCAGGACCTGTTCGGGATCGAGCCGATCGGCCGCGACGACAGCTTTCTGCAACTGGGGGGACACTCGCTGCTGGCGATCCAGATGGTCACCCAGATCCGCGCCGCCCTCGACGTCGAGCTGCCGGTGACCGCTCTCTTCGAGGCGCCGACCGTCGCCGAGCTGGCGCGCGCCGTGCGCCGGGCGCGCGGCGAGGAGGACGCCGCGGACCTGGAGGCGCTGCTGGCGCTGGTCGAGGGTCTGTCGCCCGACGAGGCGGCGGAGCGGCTGGCGGAGATGGGCGTCTCGATGGGGGCCGGCTAGATGGGGGTCGCCGACCGCCTCTCCGCCCTCAGCCCCGAGCAGCGGGCCCTGTTCGAGACGCTGCGCAAGCGCCAGGCCAGCCGTCCCGCGCCGCCGCGCACGCCGCCGCCGGTACGCCCGGTCTCCGGGCCCGCCGGCGTGGGCGACTGGCCGCTGGCGTTCGATCAGGAGCGCCTCTGGCAGCTCCACCGCGAAAACCCGGCGCTGATTTCCTGGAACGTCGACGCCGGCAGCCATGTCCGCGGCGAGCTCGACCTCCCGGCCTTCCTCGCCGCGTTCCACGAGGTGATCCGCCGCCACGCCGCCTGGCGCGCCACCTTCCCGGTGGTCGACGGCCGGCCGGTGCAGCGGGTGCACGAGTTCCTGGCCCCCGAGACCGCGCTGATCGACGTCAGCGCCCTGCCGGCCGAGCGGCGCGAGCGGGCCGGCTATCAGGCGATCTACGACCACACGCGCAACCCGTTCGACCTCGAGCGCGGGCCGCTGCTGCGCATGGCCCTGGTCCGCCTCGCCCCGCGCGAGCACCTCTACCTGCTGACCATCCATCACCTGGCGACCGACTGGATCGCCTTCCAGATCTTCGCCGCCGAGCTGATGGCGGTCTACGCGGCGCTGCGCGCCGGACGCCCCTCGCCGCTGCCGCCCCTGCCCGTGCAGTATCCCGACTATGTGCTCTGGGAGCGCGAGTGGCTGCAGGGCGAGGTGCTGGAGGCGGAAGCCGATTTCTGGCGCCGGGAGCTGGACGGCTTCCCGCTCGTCCTCGACCTCCCCGGCGACCGGCCGCGGCCGGCGGTGCAGAGCCAGCGCGGCGGGCTCTACCGAGTGCGCGTCGGTGCGGCGCGGAGCGACCGCCTGCGCGCCCTCGCCCGCCGCGAGGGAGGGACGACCTTCATGGCCGTGCTGGCGGTGCTCTACGCCCTGCTCTGCCGCTTCACCGGGCAGGAGAAGCTGGTGGTGGGCTCCAACAGCGCCAACCGCGTGCGCTCGGAGCTCTTCCCGGTCGCCGGCTTCTTCCTCACCCAGGTGCCGTTCGCCACCGACCTGGCGGGCGACCCCACCTTCCTCGAGCTGTTCGCCCGCAGCCGCCGGACGGCGCTGTCGGCCTACGCTCATCAGAGCTTCCCGTTCAGCCGGCTGATCGAGGCCCTGGGGGTGGCGCCGGACGCCGCCCGCAGCCCGGTCGTCCAGGTGCTGCTGCTGGTCCTGGAGGGGAGCAGCCATTCGAGCTCCGCCAGCCTCGACTTCCGGCCGGTCGAGCTCTACGACGGCAACTCCCGCTGGGACCTGATGTTCGGCCTCTATGACCTGCACGACGAGGGCTTGAGCGGGCCCGTGGAATACAACGCGGACATCTTCGACGCCGCGACGATCGGCCGCCTGCTGGAGCTCTTCTACCGGGTGCTCGACGCCGTGACCGGGAACCCCGAGGTGCGGCTCTCCCAGCTCCCCGCCTGGGACGACGTGGCGCGCCTGCAGATGCTCGCCGAGCTCGACGGCGAGGATGCCGTGGATCCGGAGGCCGCCGCGCGGGCGGCGCGGCTCGTCCCCGCCCTGCGCCGGCTGGGTGCCGCGCCCGGAGTCAAGGTCGGGCTGCTGCTCTCCGCGTGCCCTGAACGGACGGCGTTGGCCCTGGCCGTCCGCCGGCTCGGGGGCGTCGCCGTCCCCCTCGACCCGGACGCGCCCGCCGACCATCTGAACGTGCTGCTGGCCGACGCCAGCCTGACCGTGCTGATCCACCAGGACGAACCGCCGGCGGGGCTCGCCATCGGCGCCGTGCGGGTGCCGCTGGCGCGGCTGCAATCCCTGATCGAGCAGGTGGAGGAACCGGATTGAGCGTTACCGACCGCATGACCGACCGCATCGCATCCCTCACTCCCGAGCAGCGGGAGCTGTTCGAGAAGCTGCGGGAGAAGCAGCGCAAGGCCGCCCGCGCCCACCAGCCGCCGGCGATCCGCCGGGTCACCGGTCCCGGCGGAGTGGGGGATTGGCCCCTCTCCCTCGACCAGGAGCGCTTCTGGTTCATGGAGCAGCTCGAGCCGGACCGGGCGGCGCTCAACATCGGAGCGGCGAGCCGCATGCGCGGCCCGCTCTCGGTGCCGGTGGTGGCGGCGGCGCTGGACGAGATCGTCCGCCGCCATGCCGCCTGGCGTACCACCTTCCCGATCCTGGCGGAGGGTCCCGTGCAGCGGGTGGCGCCGGCGCGGCGGCAGCTCCTCGCCGTCGTCGACCTCTCGGGCCTGCCGGCGGCGCGCCGGGAGCCGGAGGCGCTGCGCCGGGTGGACGAGGACGTGGCTACCCGTTTCGACCTCGAGCGCGGGCCGCTGGTGCGGGCGAGCCTGTTTCAACTGGGCGCGGACGACCGCGTCTGCCTGCTGACGGTCCATCACCTGGTCGTCGACTTCCTCTCCTTCCAGATCGTGTGGGCCGAGATGGCCGCGCTCTGCGCCGCCTTCGCGGCCGGCCGCGCTCCCGAGCTGCCGGCGCCCCCGGTGCAATATCCCGACTTCGCCGTCTGGCAGCGCGAGTGGCTTCAGGGGGAAGTGCTCGCCGATCTCCAGACCTGGTGGCGGGAGGCGCTGTCGGGGTTTCCCCTCGCCCTGGAGCTCCCCACCGACCGGCCGCGCCCGGCGATGATGCGGATGCAGGGCGGGCGCCGCTTGCTGAACGTCCCGCCGGCGCTCTCCGAGGCGCTGCGAGCCCTGGCGCGCGGAGAAGGGGCGACCCCTTTCATGGCCGTGCTCGCCGCCACGGCGACGCTGCTCCATCGCGAATCGGGCCAGGAGCGGCTGATCCTGGGCGCCAACAACGCCAATCGCAACCGGCCCGAGGTCGAGGCGGTGCTCGGGACCTTCCTCACCCAGGTCCCCTTCGCCATCGACCTCACGGGCGATCCGCCGTTCCTCGAGCTGCTGGCGCGGGTCCGCAGGGCGGCCCTGGGCGCCTACGCCCACCAGGACCTGACGTTCGGCCAGCTAGTCGAGGCGATTCATCCGGAGCGCGATACGAGCCGGCCGCCGGTAGTCCAGACTCTCGTCCAGGTGCTCGACGCCCAGCCGGCGGCGGAACCCCAGCCGGGGGTGAGCTTCGAGGCGGTGGAGGCCTACGACGGCAACGCCCGTTACGATCTGATGCTGTCGCTGTTCGACGATCCCGGCGGGCTCGCGGGCTCGCTGGAATACGACGCCGACCTGTTCGATCCGGCGACCGCCGAGCGCCTCTGCGAGCTGCTCGTGCTCCAGATCGCCGCGGCGACCGCCGACCCGTCGCTGCCGCTCTCCGCCCTGCCCGTGCTGACCCCGGCGGCGCGCCACCAGGCCCTCGCCGAGTGGAACGACACGGCGCGGCCGCTCCCCGGCTGGACGGTGCCGGAGCGCCTCGCCGCGCAGGCCGCGCGGACTCCCGAAGCCCTCGCCGTCATCACTACCGGTGAGGCGCTCACCTACGCCGAGCTGGACCGCCGGGCAGGCGAGCTGGCAGCGCGCCTCCGTGCCCTGGGCGTGCGGGCCGAATCGCGGGTGGCTCTGCTGCTCGGCCGCACGGTCGACGTGCCGGTGGCCCTGCTCGCGGTCTGGAAAGCCGGCGGCGCGGCCCTGCCGCTCGACCCCGCCTCGCCCCCCGAACGGCTCGCCTCTCTGCTGGCGGACGCCGAGCCTGCGGTCCTGATCCACCGCGGCCCGCTGTCCGTGGGGCTGCCGGCCGGTCCCCAGGGCCTGAACCTGGAGGGTTTTTCGCCCGGCCCGGAGGTCGGCGCGGAGCTCGCTTGCCCTCGTCCCGAGCACCTCGCCTACATGATCTACACCTCGGGGACGACCGGCCTGCCGAAGGCGGTGATGGTCGAGCACGGCAGCCTCGCCGCGGTGCTCGACGCGTATCTGGACCGCTTCGGCTTCGCCCCTGGCGACCGCATGCTCCACCTGTCGCGCGTCTCGTTCGACATCTCGCTGCTCGAGCTCCTTGCGCCGCTGCTCGCCGGGGGCTCCTGCGAGATGCTCGCCGAGCAGGAGGTGCTGGAGCCCGCGACGCTCCTTGCCGCCGTCGAGCGGGCCGCCGTCTTTTTTGCCGTCCCCAGCCTGATGCGCCAGATCGCGGCCGCGGCGCGGACTGCCGGCCCCGAGCGGTTCTCCGGGGTGCGACAGCTGGTCTCCGGCGGCGATCTCGTCCCCCCCGATCTGCTGGCCGAGCTGCCGGCGGTCTTCCCCGCGGCGGAGGTGGCCGTCCTCTACGGGCCTACCGAGGCGACGATCACCTGCACGTATCACCCCGTTCCGCGGCACGGGCGGCTGGAGGGAGCCCTGATCGGCCGTCCGTTCGCCAACGCCTGGACGCGGGTGATCGACCGCTGGGGGGATGCGCCGATCGGCGTGCCGGGAGAGCTCTGGATCGGAGGCCCGGGGGTGGCGCGCGGCTACTTCCGGCGGCAGGAGCTGACCGCAGAGCGCTTCGTCGCGCGCGACGGGGAGCGCTGGTACCGGACCGGCGACCTGGTGCGCCAGCGGGCCGATGGCGCGCTCGAGTTCCTCGGCCGCACCGACCTGCAGGTCAAGATCCGCGGCTTCCGCGTCGAGCCGGGGGAGATCGAGGCCCAGCTCGCCGCCATCTCCGGGGTGCGGGAGGCGGCGGTGATCGCGCTCGCCGGCCCGCAGGGGGAGAAGCGGCTGGTCGCCTACTGCGTTCCGGAAGGGCAGGAGAGCGCGCTCTCGCCCGCGGCGCTGCGGGAGACCCTGGCGGCCCACCTCCCCGCCTACATGTTGCCCTCCGCCTTCGTGATCCTCGACGCGCTGCCGCTGACCGCGCACGGCAAGCTGGACCGCCGGAGGCTGCCGGCGCCGGAGCTGGCGGCGGAGACCGGAGAGGAGGGGCCGCTCACGCCGACCGAGGAGCTGATCGCGGGGATCTGGAGCGGGATCCTGGGCGTTCCCCAGGTTTCCCGCTCCGCCAATTTCTTCGAGCTGGGCGGGCACTCGCTGCTCGCCACCCAGGTGGTGAGCCGATTGCGGGCCGCTACCGGTGCCGAGGTGACGCTGCGCGAGATGTTCGAGGCGCCAACGGTGACCGGCCTCGCCGCCGCCGTCGCGGCGTCGCTCTCGAAGGGCGCCTCCTCCATGGCGGCGCCGCCGATCCGGCGGGTGTCTCGCGACGGGGATCTGCCGCTCTCGTTCGCCCAGGAGCGTCTCTGGTTCCTCGACCGCCTGGTCGTGGGTAACGGCGGCTATCACATCCCGTTCGCGCTCGCCGCGCACGGCGACCTCTCCCTGCCGGGGATGGCGGCGGCGCTCGGCGCCATGGTGGCGCGTCACGAGGCGCTGCGCACAACCTATAGCGCGCGGGGAGAGCGGCCGGTGCAGACGATCGCGCCGCCTGGACCCTGTGCGCTCCCGTTGGTCGACCTCGCGGGCCTGCCGGAGGCGCTCCGGCGCGCCGAGGCGCGGCGCCTGGCCGACTCGGAGGTGGTGCGCCCCTTCGACCTGGAGCGCGATTCGGTGCTGCGCGCCAGCGTCCACCGGCTCGGGCCCCAGGAGCACGTGCTGCTGCTGGTCGTCCACCACATCGCGGCCGACGGCTGGTCGCTCGGCCTGATGCTGAAGGAGATCGTGGCCTTCTATTCTGGGACTGCCGAGGAGCTCCCCGCGCTCCCCATCCAGTACGCGGACTTCGCGGTCTGGCAGCGGGAGTGGCTGCAAGGCGAGGTGCTGGAGCGGCAACTGGCCTATTGGCGCGAGCGGCTGGCGGGTGCGCCGGTCCTCGACCTGCCGACCGACCGCCCGCGGCCGCCGGAGCAGAGCTTCCGCGGCGCCACCCGGACGCATGCGATCGACGCCGGAACCACCCGCGCCCTGGAGGCGCTGGCGCGGCGCCACGACGCCACCCTGTTCATGCTCCTGCTCGCCGCGATGCAGACGCTGCTGGGCCGCTACACGGGCCAGGACGACGTGGTGGTCGGCTCGCCGATCGCCGGGCGCAACCGCGCCGAGATCGAGCCGCTGATCGGCTTCTTCGTCAACACCCTGGTCCTGCGCGGGGATCTGGGCGGCGACCCGGAGCTCGGAGAGCTGGTGGGGCGCTCGCGGCGGGCGGCCCTGGAGGCCTACTCGCACCAGGACCTCCCGTTCGAGCGGCTGGTGGCCGAGCTGAGACCGGAACGGCTGCTGTCGCACAACCCCCTGTTCCAGGTCCTGTTCGCGGTCCAGAACGCCCCGCTGGGCGAGGTGGGGCTGCCGGGCCTGACGTTCTCGCCGGCCCCCTTCGATCTTCCGGCCACCCGCTTCGACCTTGAGGTGTTCTTCACCGAGGTCGCGGGCGAGCTGGCGGTCCAGGTCACGTACGGCACCGACCTCTTCGATCCGGCGACGATCGCGCGCCTGGAAGGGCACCTGGATGCCCTGCTGGCGTCGGTGCTGGAGGAGCCCGCGCGGCGGCTGTCCGAGCTGCCGATCCTGGCCCTCCCGGAGCGCCACCAGCTCCTCGTCGGCTGGAACGACACCGCCGCGGAGCTGCCGGGCGAGGACGTGGCGGGCCTGTTCGTGGAGCAGGCGCGGCGGCGCCCCGAGGCCGTCGCCGTCTCCTCCGGCGAGGGGGATCTGACCTACGCCGAGCTCGACCGCCGGTCGTCGCGCCTGGCGCGCCGGCTGGCCGCCGCCGGGGTCGGTCCGGAGGTCCGCGTGGCGCTGCTGGCGCAGCGCTCGCCGGCGCTGATCGTGGGGCTGCTGGCGATCCTCAAGGCGGGCGGCGCCTACGTGCCGCTCGATCCTTCGTATCCCGCCGAGCGGTTGGCCTGGATGCTGGCCGACTCGGGGTCGCGCGTTCTCCTCGGCCAGCCCGAGCCTCTGGCCGAGCTGCCGGAGAGGGTGCTGGTCGCAGCCGGAACGATCGTCGAGCTGACCGCCGATCCCTCCGAGAGCCCGGGACCGGAGCCGCGTGGGACGTCCTCCGAGGGGCTCGCCTACGTGATGTACACCTCCGGCTCGACCGGCCGGCCGAAGGGGGTGGAGGTGACCCACCGTAACGTCGTGCGGCTGGTGCGGGAGAGCGGGTTCGCCGACTTGGGGCCGGAGCAGGTCTTCCTCCAACTGGCTCCGGTTTCGTTCGACGCCTCGACCCTGGAAATCTGGGCGCCGCTGCTCAACGGCGGCCGGCTCGCGCTCTTCCCTCCGGGACCTCCGTCCCTGGACCAGTTGGAAGCGGCGATCGCGCGCTTCGGCGTTACCGCGCTCTGGCTGACCGCGGGGCTCTTCCATCAGGTGGTCGACGAGCGCCTGGAGGCCCTGCGGCCGCTGCGGCAGCTCCTGGCCGGCGGCGACGTGCTGTCGCCGCCACACGTGCGGCGGGCGCTCGCCGCGCTGCCGGGCCTCACCCTGATCAACGGCTACGGCCCGACGGAGGGAACGACTTTCACTGCGTGCTTCCCGATGACCGCTCCCGAGCAGGCCGCGGCGACGGTGTCGATCGGCCGGCCGATCGGCAACACGCGGGTCCATGTGCTCGGCGCCGGCCTGCGGCCGGTCCCCGTCGGGGTCTGGGGGGAGCTGTTCGCCGGTGGCGACGGCGTGTCGCGAGGCTATGCCGGCCTTCCGGACCTCACCGCGGAGCGCTTCGTCCCCGATCCGTTCGCGGGCGGCGGCGGGCGCCTGTACCGGACCGGCGACATCGCCCGCTTCCTGCCGGACGGCCGGATCGAGTTCCAGGGCCGGCGCGACAGCCAGGTCAAGCTGCGCGGCTTCCGCGTCGAGCTGGGGGAGATCGAGAGCGCGCTCGCCCGGCACCCGGAGATCCGCGAGGCGGCGGTGGCCGCTCTCGCCGGACCCCAGGGTGAGAAGCGGCTCGTCGCCTATCTCGTGCCCGAGGCGGCCGCGCCCGCCGTCGCGGACGTGCGGGACTTCCTGGCCGCCCGCCTGCCCGCCTACATGGTGCCGGCCGCGTTCGTGGTTCTCCCCGCGCTGCCGTTGACGGCCAACGGCAAGCTCGACCGTCGAAGCCTGCCGGCGCCGGAGCCGGGCGGCGAGCCGGTGGGGACACCGCCGCGGACGCCGGCCGAGGAGCTGATCGCGGGGATCTGGAGCGAGGTCCTGGGGGTGCGCGGGATCCAACGCGATGCCAACTTCTTCGAGCTGGGCGGCCACTCGCTGCTCGCGACCCAGGTGTTGAGCCGCCTGCGAGCCGCCACCGGCGCCGAGGTGACGCTCCGCGAGATGTTCGAGTCGCCGACGGTCGCGGCGATGGCCGCCGCCGTCGCGGCCGCGCTCTCGGCGGGGAGCTCTTCCGCCGGCGCTCCGCCGCTCCGGCCGGTGCCCCGGGGGGGGAGCCTGCCCCTTTCCTTCGCCCAGGAGCGCCTCTGGTTCCTCGACCGGCTGGCTCCGGGCAACGCCGGCTACCACATCCCGTTCGCGCTCGCCGCCCACGGCGACCTCTCCATGCCGGCCATGGCGGGAGCGCTGGGCGCCATGGTGGGGCGGCACGAGGCGCTCCGCACCACCTACGGCGCGCAGGGGGACCGACCGGTGCAGGTGATCGCGCCTCCCGGGCCCCGGCAGCTCCCCCTGATCGACCTCGCGGGCCTGCCGGAGGATGTCCGGAGCGCCGAGGCGCGGCGCCTGGCGGATGAGGAGGTGGCGCGTCCGTTCGACCTAGCGCGCGATCCGGTGCTGCGCGCCGGCGTCCTCCGCCTCGCTCCCCGCGAGCACGTGCTGCTGCTGGTCGTCCACCACATCGCGGCCGACGGCTGGTCCCTCGGCGTGATGGTGGACGAGATCGTCGCCCACTATCGCGGGACGCCCGAGACCCTCCCCGAGCTCGCGGTCCAGTACGCGGATTTCGCCGTCTGGCAGCGCGACTGGCTGCGCGGCGAGGCGCTGGAGCGGCAGCTCGGCTACTGGCGCGAGCGGCTGGCGGGAGTGCCGGCGCTCGACCTGCCGACCGACCGGCCGCGCCCGCCGGCCCGGAGCTTCCGCGGCGCCACCCGGTCGCACACCCTCGACGCCGCCACCGCGGGCTCCCTGGAGGCGGTGGCGCGGCGCCACGACGCCACCCTGTTCATGGTCCTGCTCGCCGCCGTGCAGACCCTGCTCGGCCGCTACGCCGGTCAGGACGACGTGGTCCTCGGCTCGCCGATCGCCAACCGCACCCGCGCCGAGATCGAGCCGCTGATCGGCTTCTTCGTCAACACCCTGGTCCTGCGCGGCGACCTCGCGGACGATCCGCCGTTCGGCGAGCTGGTCGCGCGCTCCCGGCGCGCGGCGCTGGAGGCGTACTCGCACCAGGACCTCCCCTTCGAGCGGCTGGTGGAGGAGCTGCGCCCGGAGCGGCGGATGTCGCACAACCCGCTCTTCCAGGTCATGGTCGCGGTGCAGAACGCGCCGCTCGGGGCGATCGACCTGCCGGGGTTGACCTTCTCGCCGGCCCCCTTCGAGTTTCCGGCCTCCCGCTTCGACCTCGAGCTCTTCTTCACCGAGGTCGCCGGGACGCTCGCGGTCGAGGTCACCTACGCCACCGACCTGTTCGACGCGCCGACGATCGCGCGCCTGGAGGGTCACCTCGGGACCCTGCTCGGGGAGATCGTCGCGGATCCCTCACGGCCGCTGTCGGAGCTTTCGATCCTCTCCCCGGCCGAGCGCCGGCAGCTTCTGGCGGAGTGGAACGACACGGCGGCCGAGATCCCGGAGGACGGCCTGGCGCCCCTGTTCGCCGATCAGGCGCGGCGTCGCCCGGAGGCGGTCGCGGTGGCCGCCGAGGAGGGTGAGCTGACCTACGAGGAGCTCGACCGCCGATCGTCGCGGCTGGCGCGCCGCCTCGCCGCCGCCGGCGTCGGCCCGGAGGTCCGGGTGGCGCTCCTGGCGCAGCGCTCGCCGGCGCTCATCGTGGGATTGCTGGGTATCCTCAAGGCGGGAGGCGCCTACGTGCCGCTCGACCCCGCTTATCCCGCCGAGCGGCTGGCCTGGATGCTCGCCGACTCGGGGTCGCGCGTGCTCCTCGGCCAGCCGGAGCTGCTGGCCGAGTTGCCGGCGGGGCTGGAGGTCCCCCTCGTCGAGCTGGCCGCCGATCCCTCCGACCTTCCGGGACCAGAGCTCCGGGGCGCCGCATCGCCGGAGGGGCTCGCCTACGTGATGTACACCTCGGGCTCGACCGGCCGGCCCAAGGGGGTGGGGGTGACCCACCACAACGTCATACGCCTGGTGCGCGAGAGCGGCTTCGCCGATCTCGGCCCGGAGCAGGTCTTCCTGCAGCTGGCGCCGATCTCGTTCGACGCCTCGACCCTGGAAATCTGGGCGCCGCTGCTCAACGGCGGGCGCGTCGCCCTCTTCCCGCCGCGTCGCCCCTCCCTGGAGGAGCTGGGGGAGGCGATCGCGCGCTTCGGCGTCACTTCGCTCTGGTTGACCGCCGGCCTCTTCCACCAGATGGTCGACGGTCGCCTGGAGGCCCTGCGGCCGCTGCGGCAGCTCCTGGCCGGCGGCGACGTGCTGTCGCCTTCCCATGTGCGGCGGGCGCTCGCCGCCCTCCCCGGACTGACGCTGATCAATGGCTACGGTCCCACCGAGGGGACGACCTTCACCTGCTGCTTCCCGATGATCTCTCCTTGCCAGGTGGGGGAGCCGGTTCCTCTCGGCCGGCCGATCGGCAACACCCGGGCCTACGTGCTCGGCGCCGACCTGCGGCCGGTCCCCGTGGGGGTCTGGGGCGAGCTGGCCGCAGCCGGCGACGGTTTGTCGCGAGGCTACCTCGGGGCGCCGGACCTGACCGCGGAGCGCTTCGTCCCCGATCCGTTCGCGGTTGACGGCGGCCGCCTGTATCGCACCGGCGACGTCGCCCGCCTCCTGCCGGACGGCCGGATCGAGTTCCAGGGCCGGCGCGACGGCCAGGTCAAGCTGCGCGGCTTCCGCGTCGAGCTGGGGGAGATCGAGAGCGCGCTCGTCGGCCACCCGGCGGTGCGCGAGGCGGTGGTGACGGCGCGCGACGACGGTGGGCCGATCGGCCGCCGCCTGGTCGCCTACGTGGTGCCGGAGCCTGTGGTGGCGGCGAGCGCCGGTGGGGAGGAGGGGCTCCAGCACGTCGAGCAGTGGCGCGAGCTCTACGAGCAGACCTACGCCGAGGAGCCGCCGCCGGTGACGGAGGGCGATGCCGCCTTCAACCTCCAGGGGTGGAACAGCAGCTACACCGGCGAGCCGATCCCGGCCGAGGAGATGCGCGAGTGGCTGGAGGGCACCGTCGGGCGCCTGCTGGCGCTGCCGCACCGGCGGGTGATCGAGGTCGGGTGCGGCACCGGGCTGGTGCTCTTCCGCGTCGCCCCCGAGGCGGAGCGCTACCGCGGCACCGACTTCTCGGCCACCGTCCTGGCGCGGGTTCAGGCCGAGCTGGGGCCTCGCGCCCTGCCGCAGGTCGAGCTGGTTCAGGGGCTCGCCGACGACTGGGGGAGCGTCGCGGCCGGAGAGTTCGACCTCGTCGTCCTCAACTCGATCGTCCAGTACTTCCCCGGGGTGGACTATCTGGTGAGGGTGCTCGAAGGCGCGGTCGCGGCGGTGGCGCCGGGGGGCGCGGTGTTCGTCGGGGACGTGCGCAGCCTGCCGCTGCTCGGCGCCTTCCAGGCCTCCGTTCAGCTCGAGCGCGCCGCCGGGTCGCTGCCGGCGGCCGAGCTGGCGCGGCGCGTCGGACGGCAGGCCGCCGACGAGGAGGAGCTGGCGATCGATCCCGGCCTCTTCTTGGCGCTGGCCCGGCGGCTGCCGGCGGTGCGCCGGGTCGAGGTGCAGCTCAAGCGGGGGCGCCACGCCAACGAGCTGACCCGCTTCCGCTACGACGTGGTCCTCCACGTCGGGGGAGCGGCGGCGGGTGACGCGCCCCACCCCCAGGGCTGGGAATCCTTGGCCGCCCTGGAGCGGCTCCTGGCCGCGCGGCCCGCGGCCCTGGCGCTCGCCGGCTGCCCCAACTCCCGGCTGGTCCGTGAGGCCGCGGCGCTGGAGCTGCTGGCCGGCGACGGGCGGGAGATGGAGACCGTCGAGGAGCTGCGGGGCGAGATCGACCGCCGCGTCCAGGCCCGTCCGGCGGTGGACCCCGAGGACCTCTGGTCGCTGGCCGATCGTCTGGGCTACGACGCCGACCTCACCTGGTCCGCCGGCGGCGGGGTGGACGGCCGCTTCGACGCCGTGCTGCGGCGGCGCGGGGCGGGCGTGCTCCCCGGCGTGGCGCCTGGCGCGGCACCCGGCACCGGCGTCCCGGAGCGCCCCTGGAGCGCCTATGCCAACGATCCCCTGCGCGCCGACCAGGAGCGGCGGCTGGGACCCGAGCTGCGGCGAACCCTGGAAGCGGCGCTGCCCGAGTACATGATCCCCGCCGCCTTCGTCCTCCTCGACGCCCTGCCGCTGACCCCCAACGGCAAGGTCGACCGCGGGGCGCTCCCAGCTCCGGAGAGCACCCGCGCCGCCGGTACCGAGTGGGTCCCCCCGGCCACCCACCTCGAGGAGCTGATCGCCGCGGTCACGGCCGAGGTGCTCGGCCTCGAACGGGTCGGCCTGCGCGACAACTTCTTCGCCCTCGGTGGCCATTCGCTGCTCGCCACCCAGCTCGTCTCGCGGCTGACCCAGGAGCATGGGCTGCAGGTGACCCTGCGGATGGTGTTCGACGCCGCCGACCTGGGCGGGCTGGCCGACGCCATCGTCGAGCACGAGCTGGCGAGCGCCGGCGACGGGCTGCTCGCCGAGGCGCTGGCCGAGATGGACGGGCTGTCGCCGGAGGAGCTCGCGGAGCTGCTCGGCACCGCCGATCTGGAAGGGGCGCGGTGAGCGCTCCGGCCGCCCCGCCGGACCGCCTGGCCGGGCTGTCGCGCGAGCAGCGGGCGCAGCTCTTCGAGCAGATCCGCCGGCGCAAGGAGAAGGAGCGCGCCGCCGCTCCCTCCGGCCGCATCCCGCGACGCCCCCCCGGCCTCGACCCGATCCCGCTCTCCTTCGCCCAGGAGCGGCTCTGGTTCATCGACCGCCTGCAGCCGGGGCTCGCCGCCTACAACATCCCGCTGGCGCTGCGGATCACGGGGGAGGCCTCGCCCCCCCTCCTCGCCGCCCTGCTCGCCGAAGTGGTGCGCCGGCACGAGGTGCTGCGCACCGTCTTCCGCGAGGTCGAGGGCCGGCCGGCCCAGGTGATCGCCCCCGCCGGCGGCTGGACCCTGCCGCTGGTCGATCTCTCGGCCCTGCCGGACGCCCGCCACGCCGGCGAGGCGCGGCGGCTCGCCCAGGAGGAGGCCGACCGGCCGTTCGACCTCGCGCGTGGTCCGCTCTTCCGCGCCACCCTGCTGCGCTTCGCCCGCGCCGAGCAGGCGCTGCTGCTCGGCATGCACCACGTGATCTCCGACGGCTGGTCGATGGGGGTGCTGGTGCGCGAGATCACCGCCCTCTACGCCGCCGCCGTCGCCGGCCGGCCGTCGCCCCTCCCCGAGCTGCCGCTCCAGTACGCCGACTTCGCCGTCTGGCAGCGGGGGTGGCTGCGCGGCGAGGTGCTGGCGCGCCAGCTCGCCTACTGGCGCCAGGCGCTGGCCGGCGTGCCGGCGTCCCTCGACCTGCCGGCGGACCGCCCGCTCCCGGCCGAGCGGACCTTCGCCGGCGGGCGGCTGCGCGTCTCCTTCGGCGCCGCCTTCACGCGCGACGTTGCGGCGCTCGCCCGCCGCTGCGAGGCGACCCCGTTCATGGTCCTCCTGGCCGGCTTCCAGACCCTGCTGGGGCGGCTGACCGGCGCCGACGACCTCACGGTGGGCTCGCCGATCGCCAACCGCAACCGGGCGGAGATCGAGCCGCTGATCGGCTTCTTCGTCAATACCCTGGTGCTGCGCGGCGACTTGGGGCGCGATCCCACCTTCCGCGAGCTGATCGCCCAGGCGCGCAAGTCGACCCTGGACGCCTACGCCCACCAGGACCTCCCCTTCGAGCAACTGGTGGAGGAGCTGAGGCCCGAGCGCCAGCTAGCCCTGAACCCGCTCTTCCAGGTCCTCTTCGCCGTGCAGAACGCGCCCCTCGGCGCCATGGACCTCCCCGGCCTGACCCTGGCGCCGCTGGAGTTCGAGATCCGGATGGCGCAGTTCGACCTCGAGCTGAGCTTCTGGGAGCTCCCCGAGGGGCTGGAGGCGGACCTCACCTACGGCACCGAGCGTTTCGATCCCGCCACCATCCTGCGCCTCGCCGGCCACCTCGAGACGCTCCTGCGCGGCCTGCTGGCGGAAGAGGGCCGGCGGATCTCGGAAGCGCCGCTGATCGGCGAGGCGGAGCGCCAGCAGGTCGTCCGCGAATGGAACGACTCCGGGCGGGCGTTCGCGGGGCCGCTCCTCCTCCACGATCTCGTCGCGCGGCAGGCGGAGCTGGAGCCCGAGGGGATCGCCGTCGAGCAGGGGGACGAAGCCCTGACCTACCGCGAGCTGCGGGAGCGGGCGCTGCGCGCCGCCGGGCTCCTGCGGGCCGCGGGCGTCGGCCCCGACGTGCCGGTGGGGATCTGGACCGGCCGCTCGCTGGCCCTGCCGGTGAGCGTGCTGGCGGTGCTGGAGGCGGGCGGCGCCTGCCTGCCGCTCGACCCGACCTACCCCGCCGAGCGCCTGGCACGGATGATCGCCGACGCCTCTCCCCGCGCCGTGCTGGCGGAGGACGCCGCGCTGGCGGCCGCGCCGGCCGGCCTCCTCGCGGGACTGGACGTTCTCGTCCTCGACTCCCGGGGGGAGGCCGCCGCGGCGCCGCCGGCGGAGATCCCGGCGCCCCTCCGGCCCGATCCCGAGAGCCTGGCCTACGTCCTCTACACGTCCGGCTCCACCGGGGTTCCCAAGGGGGTGGCCCTGCCGCACCGCGCGGTGTTCAACATGGTCGCCTGGGCCGTCGCGACGCGGCCGGCGCGCGGCCGGCGGACCCTCCAGTTCTCGCCGCTCGGCTTCGACGTCTCGTTCGAGGAGCTGTTCACCACCTGGGCCGGCGGGGGCACTCTGGTGCTGATGCCGGAGGAGCTGCGGCGCGATCCCGCCGCGCTCTTCGCCTTCCTGGCCGAGCGCCGGGTGGAGCGGCTCTTCCAGCCTTTCGTGGCCCTCCAGCAACTGGCCGAGGTGGCGCGCGAGCGCGGGGAGAGACCGCCGGCGCTGCGCGAGATCGTCACCGCCGGCGAGCAGCTACGGGTGACGCCGGCCCTCGCCGCCCTCTGCGCCGGCGGCGTCCGCCTGTTCAACGAGTACGGTCCCACCGAGACCCACTTGGCCACCGCCTTCCTGCTGGCGGGCGATCCCGGGGGCTGGCCGGCGCTGCCGCTGATCGGCCGGCCGATCGCCAACCACCGGATCCTGCTGCTCGACCGCGGCCGGCTGCCGGTTCCCCCGGGCGTGCCGGGCGAGGTCTGCATCGGCGGCGCCGGGCTCGCCCGCGGCTACTTCCGGCGGCCGGACCTCACCGCCGACCGCTTCTTCCCCGATCCGGGCGGAACGGAGCCGGGCGCGCGCCTCTATCGGACGGGCGACCTCGCCCGATGGACGGCCGGCGGCGACCTCGAATACCTCGGCCGGACCGATTTCCAGGTCAAGATCCGCGGCTACCGCGTCGAGCCCGGCGAGGTCGAGGCGGCGGTCACCGCCTACTCCCGCGTGCGCGAGGCGGCGGTGGTGGCGCGGCAGGACGGGCCCGGGGGGCTGCGCCTGGTGGCCTATGTGGTCTGGGGCGCCGGGGAGACAGGGGAGGACGCCGAGGGCGAGCTGCGCGAGGCGCTCAAGGCCCGCCTGCCGGCCGCCATGGTCCCCGCCGCCTTCGTGGGTCTCGCCGCCCTGCCGCTGACGCCGAGCGGCAAGGTGGATCGCCGCGCCCTCGCCGGCCCCGCCTTCGCCCCGCGGGGCGCCGAGGGAACGGCGGGGCCCGTCGAGCCGGCGACGGGCACCGAGCGCGGGATCGCGGCGATCTGGAGCGAGGTCCTCGGCGTCGCGCGCGTCGACGCCCGGGACGACTTCTTCGACCTCGGCGGGCACTCGCTGATGGCGGTCCAGGTCCTCTCCCGCATGCGCGACCGCCTGGGGGTGGACCTGTCCGTGCGCGAGCTGTTCGAGGCCCCCGTGCTCGCCGATCTGGCCCGGCGGGCCGACGCCGCCCGGCGCGGCTCCGGCGCGCCGCCGCCGCCGATGTCACAGCGGGGCCTGGCCGCGGCCCCCCTCTCCTTCGCCCAGACCCGGCTCTGGTTCCTCGACCGCCTGGAGCCGGGGAGCACGGCCTACACCCTCCCCTTCGCCCTGCGCCTGGACGGCGATCTCTCGCCGGCCGCGCTGGCGGCGGTCCTGGGGGAGGTGGTGCGCCGGCACGAGGCACTGCGCACGACCTTCGCGGAGCGCGCGGGGGAGCCGGTGCAGGTGATCGCACGGCCAAGCCGCTGGACCCTGCCGCTGGCCGACCTCGGCGGCCTGCCGGCGGCGGCCGGGGAGGCGGAGGCGCGGCGGCTCGCCGAGGCCGCCGCCGCGCGGCCGTTCGACCTCGCGCGGGGGCCGCTCTTCCGCGCCTCCCTGCTGCGGCTCGGCGCGGCCGCGCACGTCCTCCTGCTCGACGTACATCACATCGTCGCCGACGGCTGGTCCCTGGGGGTGCTGGTGCGCGAGATCACGGCGCTCTACGGCGCCGCCGTCACCGGCGCGCCGTCGCCGCTCCCCGAGCTGGCGATCCAGTACGCGGACTTCGCGGTCTGGCAGCGGGGGTGGCTCCAGGGGGAGGAGCTGGAGCGCCAGATCGCCTACTGGCGCGCGGCTCTGGCCGGCGCTCCGGCCGCCCTGGAGCTGCCGGCGGACCGGCCCCCCCCGGCCGAGCGGACCTATGCGGGCGGGCGGCTCCACACCCCCTTCGGACCCGGCTTCTCGCGCGACCTGGCGCCGCTCGCCCGCCGTTGCGACGCGACCCCGTTCATGGTCCTCCTCGCCGGCTTCCAGGCCCTGCTGGCGCGGTTGACCGGGAGCGCGGACGTCACCGTCGGCTCGCCCGTGGCCAACCGCAACCGGGCGGAGATCGAGCCGCTGATCGGGTTCTTCGTCAACACCCTGGTGCTGCGCGGCGACCTGGGCGGCGATCCCACGTTCGGCGAGCTGATCGCCCGGACGCGCCAGACCACCCTGGAGGCCTACGCCCACCAGGACCTCCCCTTCGAGCAACTGGTGGAGGAGCTGAAGCCGGAGCGGCGGCGGGGGGTGAACCCGCTCTTCCAGGTCCTGTTCGCGGTGCAGAACGCGCCGATGGGCGCCATGGAGCTCCCCGGCCTGTCGCTCGCCCCGCTGGAGATCGACGCCCAGGTGGCGAAGCTCGATCTCGAGGTGAGCTTCTGGGACCTCGCGGACGGGCCGGCGGCGGATCTCATCTACAGCACCGAGCGCTTCGACCCCACGACCGCGCGGCGCCTCGCCGCCCACCTGGAGACCCTCCTGCGCGGCCTGGCGGCGGAGCCCGGCCGCCGGGTCTCGGAGGCACCGCTGCTCGCCGCGGCGGAGCGTCACCAGCTCCTGGTCGAATGGAACTCCGGGCCGGCCGGGCCCGAGGGCGGCCCGAGCGCCCTGCACCGCCGCTTCGAGGCCCAGGTGGACCGCGCGCCCGAGGCCCCGGCGGTCTCGTCGGGTGACGAACGGCTCACCTACGGCGAGCTCGACCGCCGGGCCAACCGGATCGCCCGCCACCTTCAGGCGTCCGGAGTGCGGCCGGGGGATCGCGTCGCCCTCCTGCTGGAACGCTCGGCGGAGATGGTCGCCGCCATCCTGGCCGTGCTCAAGACGGGCGCCGCCTATGTGCCGATCGATCCCGCCTATCCCGCCGAGCGCGTCGACTTCATCCTGCGGGACAGCGGCGCCTCGCTTCTGCTCACCGCGGCGGACCTGGCGGGGGAGGCGCTCGACCGCTACGGCACCGAGCGCCTGGCGGTCCCCGCCGATCCCCACCTCCCGGCCTACGTCATCTACACCTCCGGATCGACCGGCCGGCCGAAGGGGGTGGTGGTCTCGCACGCCGGCGTCGACCGCCTGTTCACGGCGACCGCCGCCGGGTTCGGTTTCGGGGCGGACGACGTCTGGACGCTCTTCCACTCCTACGCCTTCGACTTTTCGGTCTGGGAGATCTG
Organism: uncultured Acidobacteriota bacterium; assembly: GCA_963718645.1. Classification (GTDB taxonomy): domain Bacteria; phylum Acidobacteriota; class Thermoanaerobaculia; order Multivoradales; family UBA5704; genus DATARR01. The sequence continues at coordinate 3,877,863 of OY970373.1, read as the reverse complement.
GGGGGCGCTGCTCCACGGCGGCCGGCTGGTGGTGGTGCCCTACTGGGCGAGCCGGGCGCCCGAGGAGCTCTACCGGCTGGTGGCGAGGGAGCGGGTCACCGTCCTCAACCAGACCCCGTCGGCCTTCCGCCAGCTCGTCTGGGCTGAAGAGACCGCGGAGGTGACGGTGCCCGGCGGCGACGCTCCCGGCCTTGCCCTGCGCTGGGTGATCTTCGGCGGCGAGGCCCTGGAGCCGGCGAGCCTCGCCCCCTGGTTCGCCCGTCACGGCGACGAGCGGCCGCGGCTGGTCAACATGTACGGGATCACCGAGACCACCGTGCACGTCACCTGGCGGCCGGTGCGGAGGGCGGACCTGGCGGCGGGAAGCCCGATCGGCCGGCCCCTCCCGGACCTCGCCGTGCACCTGCTGGACGCGTTCCTGCGGCCGGTGCCGATCGGCACCCCGGGCGAGATCCACGTCGGTGCTTCCGGGTCCGGCCAGGCCGGGCTCGCCCAGGGGTACCTCGGCCGCCCGGACCTCACGGCCGCGCGCTTCGTCCCCGATCCGTTCGCCGGCGAGCCGGGGGCGCGGCTCTACCGCTCGGGGGACCTCGCCCGCCGCCGGCCGGACGGCGATCTGGAGTACCTCGGCCGCATCGACAGCCAGGTCAAGATCCGCGGCTTCCGCATCGAGCCGGGGGAGATCGAGGCCGCGCTGGCCGCCCAACCCGATATCCGCGAGGCCGTGGTGCTGGCGCGCGAGGATGGTCCTGGCGGCGAGCGCCGCCTGGTGGCCTACGTGGCGGGACCGGTGGGAGAGGCGGCGGCGCCCGCCGCCCTGCGCCGCGCCCTGTCCGCGCGGCTGCCGGAGCACATGCTCCCCGCGGCCTTCGTCGTCCTCGACGCCCTCCCCCTGACGGCGAACGGCAAGGTCGACCGCCGCGCCCTGGAGGAGCTCCGGACGGAGGGCGAGGAGCGCGCGGCCGAGCCGCCGCGGACCCCGATCGAGGAGCGGATCGTCCAGATCTGGAACGAGGTCCTCGGCGTCGAGACGATCGGGCGGAACGACAACTTCTTCGCGCTCGGCGGCCACTCCCTCTCCGCCACCCGCCTGGTCTCCCGCCTCAAGGCCGCGTTCGGCGTCGAGATCGCCTTGCAGGCGGTGTTCGAGGCGCCGGTCCTGGCCGACCTGGCGGACCGCTTCGTCGCGCCCGCCATCCGTGCCGGCGCGCTCGCCGGCCGGGGGCCCGTGAAGCTGGGCGACTGGGAGGGGAGGGCGGCGCCGCTCTCCTTCGCCCAGGAGCGGCTCTGGTTCCTCGACCGCCTGCAGCCGGGGAACCCGGCCTACAACGTCGCCCAGGCCCTGCGCATGAGGGGCGAGGCCTCGCCGGCCGTCCTCGCCGCCGTCCTCGCCGAGGTGGTCCGCCGCCACGGCGCGTTGCGCACCACCTTCCAGGAGCGCGACGGCCGGGCGGTGCAGCTCGTGGCGCCGCCGGAGCCCTGGATCCTGCCGCTGATCGACCTCGCCGCCCTGGCGGCGGAACGGCGCCTCCCCGAGGCGCGCCGCCTCGCCCAGGAGGATTCGCTGCGGCCGTTCGACCTCGAGCGGGGCCCGCTCCTGCGCGCCTCGCTGGTGCGCCTGGCGCCGGACGACCAGATCCTGCCGCTGGCCATGCACCACATCGTCTCCGACAACTGGTCGATGGGGGTGCTCGTCGCCGAGATCACGGCGCTCTACGCGGCCGCGCGGGCCGGCCAGCCCTCCCCGCTGCCCGAGCTGCCGGTCCAGTATGCCGACTTCGCGGTCTGGCAGCGGGGCTGGCTGGTGGAGGAGGAGCTGGCGCGCCAGCTCTCCTACTGGCACCGGCGGCTGGACGGTGCCGCGGCCGCCATCGACCTGCGGACGGACCGGCCGCGCCCGGCCGTGCCCTCCTACCGCGGCGCGCGGGCGATCGCGTCGCTCGACGCGGGGCTCTCGGGGGAGCTGTCGCGGCTGGCCCGGCGCCACGAGGCGACCCTGTTCATGGTCCTCCTCGCCGGCTTCCAGGCGCTCCTCTGGCGCCTCAGCGGCCAGGAGGACCTGGCGGTGGGATCGCCGATCGCCAACCGCAACCGGTCGGAGATCGAGCCGCTGATCGGCTTCTTCGTCAACACCCTGGTCCTGCGGGGGGACCTGTCGGGCGAGCCGTCCTTCGACGAGCTGCTGGCCCGCGTCCGCCGGTCGACGCTGGAGGCCTTCGCCCATCAGGACCTCCCCTTCGAGCGGCTGGTGGAGGAGCTCAGCCCGGACCGCCATCTGGCGCTCAATCCGCTCTTCCAGGTCGCCTTCGCCCTGCAGAACGCCGGCGGCGGCGCCATGGAGCTGCCCGGGCTGGCGCTCGAGCCGGTGGAGGTCGAGGTCGCCACGGTGCGCTTCGACCTCGAGCTGTTCGCCTGGGCGGCGGCGGATTCGGTGGCGATGGCCCTCGTCTACAGCACCGACCTCTTCGATCCCGCCACCGTCCAGCGGCTGGCGGGGCACCTGGAGCGCCTGCTCCGCGCCGCCGCCGCCGAGCCCGGCCGGCGGCTCTCGGAGCTGCCGCTCCTCCCCGCGGCCGAACGCCATCAGCTCCTCCACGAATGGCGGACCGCGGAGGGGGGCGCCGGAGAGATCCTGGAGGGCGGGATCGCCGCGTGGGTGGCGGCCCGGGCCGCCGCCCGGCCGGCGGCTCCGGCCGTCGTCTCCGGAGGCCGCACGCTTTCCTACGGCGAGCTGCTGGACCGCGCCTCCCGGCTCGCCGGCGAGCTGCGGAGCCTCGGCGCCGGCCCGGGAGAGAGCCCGGTCGGCCTGTGCGCCGAGCGCTCTCCGGAGCTGATCGTCGGCGCCCTGGCGGTCCTCCTGGCGGGCGGCGCCTACCTGCCGCTCGATCCCGACTCCCCGGCGGAGCGGCTCGCCTTCGTGGCCCGCGAGAGCGGCATGCGGGTGCTGCTCGCCCGCGGCCCGGCCGCCCCCTCCTGGGCGGACGGCGTGAGTGTGCTCCGCCTCGACGGCGTTTCCGCCGCGCCGGCGCCGGCGCCGGTTGCGGTGTCGTTACCAGTCGATTCCGGGGACCTGGCCTACGTCATCTACACCTCCGGATCGACCGGGCGTCCCAAGGGAGTGCAGGTCCCGCACGGCGGTCTGATCAATCTGGTGCGCTGGCACCTGCGGACCTACGCCCTGAGCCCCGGGGACCGCGCCACGCTGGTCGCCTCGCCGGCTTTCGACGCCTCCGTCTGGGAGATCTGGCCCGCCCTGGCGGCGGGCGCCAGCCTGCACATCCCCGGCGACGAGGTCCGGCGGCTGCCGGACCGGCTCCTGGACTGGCTGGCGGCGGAGGAGATCACCCTCTGCTTCCTGCCGACGCCGCTCGCCGAGCAGGTCCTGGAGGCCGCCGAGGCGGGCGAGCTGCCGCCGGCGCTCCGCCTGCGCGCCCTGCTGACCGGCGGCGACCGCTTGCAGCGCGCGCCGCGGCGCCCGCTGCCGTTCGCCGTCGTCAATCACTACGGGCCGACGGAGGCCAGCGTGGTGGCGACCTTCGCCGCGGTCGAGCCGGCGCCGGAGGAGAGTGCCGCGCGCCCGCCCGTGATTGGCCGGCCGGTGAGCGGGCTCCGCGTCCACGTGCTCGACCCGCGTCTCGATCCGGTTCCGATCGGCAGCCCGGGCGAGCTCCTGCTCGGCGGCGCCGGGCTCGCCCGCGGCTACCTGGCCGGGGCGGACCTCACCGCCGAGCGGTTCGTCCCCGATCCTTTCGGGTCTGAGAGCCCAGGGGAACGGCTGTACCGGACCGGCGATCTCGTCCGCTTCCTGGCGGACGGCAACCTCGAGTTCCTCGGCCGGGCCGACTCCCAGGTCAAGGTGCGGGGCTTCCGGATCGAGCTGGGCGAGGTCGAGGGCGCGCTGCTGCGCCAGCCGGCGGTGCGCGCGGCCGCCGTCGACCGGATCGAGGGCCCGGGCGGCCCGCAGCTCGCGGCCTGGGTCGTCTGGCACGCGGGAGCCGAGGCCGAGGCGGCCGGCCCGGCGGAGATCGCCGACCACGTCGGGCACTGGCAGACCCTCTACGACGAGACCTACGGCCGGAGCGCCGCCGCGGACCCCACCTTCGACACCGAGGGGTGGAACAGCACCTATACCGGCCTGCCGATCCCCGCCGTCGAGATGCGCGAGTGGGTGGGCGCGACCGTCGAGCGCATCCTGGCCCTGCGGCCCCGCCGCGTCCTCGAGGTGGGCTGCGGCACCGGCCTCCTGCTCTTCCGCGTCGCGCCGCACTGCGAGCGCTACCGCGCGGTCGACTTCTCGCGGGTCGTCCTCGACAACCTCCGGCGCCGGATCGACGCCGCGGGCCTCGACCTGCCGCAGGTCGAGCTGGTCCAGGCCACGGCGGACGACTGGAGCGGCGTCGAGCCGGGGAGCTTCGACCTCGTCGTCCTCAACTCGATCGTCCAGTACTTCCCGGACGTCCACTACCTGCTGCGGGTGCTGGAGGGAGCCGTGCGGGCGGTGCGGCCGGGCGGGGCGCTGTTCGTCGGCGACGTACGGAACCTCGACCTGCTGGAGGCGTTCGCCCTCTCCGTCGAGCTCTTCCGCTCGCCGGATTCCGCCGGCTCCGCCGAGCTGCGGCGGCGGGTGGAGCGGCGGGTCCGGGACGAGGAGGAGCTGCTGCTCGCGCCCGCCTTCTTCCCGGCCGTGGCGGCGGCCTTCCCCGAGGTCACCGGCGCCGTTCTGTGCGCCAAGCCGGGCGACCGCGCCAACGAGCTGACCCGGTTCCGCTACGACGCATTCCTGTTCGTCGGCGGCCAGGCCGCGCCTCCCCTCCTGCCGGGCGAAATGCCGCCCGCGGCCGTGGGGTGGACCGGCGAGCCGCTGCCGTGGAGCGCGTACGCCAACGAGCCCCTGCGCCACAAGCGGGAGCGGCTGCTGGTGCCGGCGCTGCGCCGCGCCCTCCAGGCCGAGCTGCCGGACTACATGGTACCGGCGTACTTCGTCGCCCTCGACTCCCTGCCGCAGACCGCCAACGGCAAGGTGGACCGGGCGGCGCTGCCGGCGCCGGACCTCCAGCGCGCCGGCGAATTCGAGCCGCCGCGGACGCCCGGCGAGGCGGCCCTGGCGGGACTCTGGCAGGAGGTGCTGGGGATGGCCCAAGTGGGCCGGGACGACGATTTCTTCGCGCTCGGCGGCCACTCGCTGCTGGCCACCCAACTGGTCGCCCGGGTCCGCGAGAGCTTCGGCGTCGAGATCCCGCTGCGCACGGTCTTCGAGACCCCCACGGTCGCCGCGCTGGCGGTCTGGATCGAGACGACCGTCGCGCCGCCGCCCCAGGCCGTCGCCCTCTCCGCGGCCGCGCCGCCGCCGCTCGTCCCCCGGCCCGCCGGCGAGCCGGCGCCCCTCTCCTTCGGCCAGGAGCGCCTCTGGTTCCTCGACCGCCTGGAGCCCGGCAACACCGCCTTCAACATGGGCTCCTCCCTGCGCCTGCGCGGCCGGCTGGCCGCCGGACCCCTGGAGCGGGCGCTGAACGAGGTGGTGCGCCGCCACGAGGCGCTGCGCGTCACCTTCGGCGAGGTCGGCGGCCGGGCCGTCCAGCGGACCGACCCGAGCCTGCGGGTCCCCCTGCCGGTGATCGACCTCGCGGCGCTGCCGGAGGCGGTCCGCGAGGCCGAGGCCGAGCGGCTGGCGCGCGCCTCCCTGGCCTCTCCCTTCGACCTGGAGACCGGCCCGCTGCTCCGCGCTTCGCTGCTCCGGCTAGAGCCCGATCTCCACCTCTTCGTGCTGGAGATCCATCACATCGTCACCGACGGCTGGTCCGCGGGGGTGATGGACCGCGAGCTGATCGCCCTCTATGGCGCCTTCCTGGCGGGCGAGCCCTCGCCGCTGCCGCCGCTCCCCATCCAGTACGGGGACTTCGCCCGCTGGCAGCGCGAGTGGCTGACCGGCGACACCCTGGAGGCGCAGCTCGCCTACTGGCGCGACAAGCTGGGCGCCGGCAACCGGGGAGGAAACCTCACTCCTCTCGACCTGCCCCTCGACCATCCGCGCCCGGCCGTGCAGACCTTCCACGGCGGCAACCTGCGGCTCGCCCTTCCGAAGGCGGTGGGGCAGGCCCTGCGGGCGCTGTCGCGCCGGCGGGGAGCGAGCCTGTTCATGACCCTGCTCGCCGCCTTCCAGCTCCTGCTCTCGCGCCTCGCCGGCCAGGACGACGTCGTGGTGGGATCGCCGATCGCCGGCCGCCGGCACCTCGAGACCGAGCGGCTGATCGGCTTCTTCCTCAACACCCTGGCCCTGCGCACCGACCTCGGCGGCAACCCGAGCTTCCGCGAGCTGCTCGAGCGGGTGCGGGAGACCACGCTCGGCGCCTACGAGCACCAGGACATTCCCTTCGAGGCCCTGCTGGCCGAGCTGAAGCCGGAGCGGGACCTCTCGCGCACCCCGGTGTTCCAGGTGTTCTTCAACATGCTCAACCTCCCTCCCGAGGAGGAGAGCCTGGGCGGCCTGGAGATCGAGTGGGGGCCGGCTCCGGAGCCGGAATCGAAGTTCGACCTGACCCTCTACGTCAGCGAGGGGAGGGAAACGGTCCACGTCAACCTGGTCTACAACACTGCCCTGTTCGAGGCGCCGCGCATGGCGGAGCTGCTGCGCCAGTACCGGGCGGTGCTGGAAGGGGTGGCCGAGAACCCGGACGGCCGGATCCTGGACGTCTCCCTGGTGACCGCCGCGGCCGTGGCCGTCCTGCCCGATCCCACCCGGCCGCTGGGCGCGGAGTGGCGCGGCGCGGTCCACGCGCGGTTCCTCGACCAGGCCCGGCGCCACCCGGACCGCCCCGCGGCCGTCGACGCCCACGGTGTCTGGACCTGGGGAGACCTCGACGCGGCGAGCGGCCGTCTCGCCATGGGACTCCTGGAGCTCGGTGCCGGTGCCGCCGCGCCGGTGGCGGTCTGGGGGCACCGGGCCGCCCCCCTGGCGGCGGCCCTGCTCGGCGTGCTGCGCGCGGGCGCCGCCTTCGTCGTGCTCGATCCGGCCTATCCGCCGGCCCGCTTGGCGGACGTGGTGGCGCGCGCCCGGCCGCGCGCCTGGGTGGAGGTGCCGGGCGCGGCGCCGCTCCCCGCCGAGGTGGCGGCCGCCCTCGCCAGCGCTCCCCGCCTGGCGGTGGAGGGGCCCGGGCTGCCGCCGGACCCCGGCGCGCCCTGCGCCGACGTCCACCCCGACGCGCCTGCCTGGATCGCCTTCACCTCGGGCTCGACGGGCGAGCCCAAGGGGATCGTGGGCTCCCACCGGCCGCTGTCGCACTTCCTGGACTGGCACGCGCGGACCTTCGGCCTGGCGGCGGCCGACCGCTTCAGCCTGCTCTCCGGCCTCGCCCACGACCCGCTGCTGCGCGACGTCTTCACGCCGCTCTGGGTGGGCGGCGAGCTGCGCGTGCCGGCGCCGGAGCGGATGGGGGAGCCGGGGTGGCTCGCCGGCTGGTTCGCCGCCGAGGGGATCACGGTGACCCACCTGACGCCGCCCATGTCCCGGCTCCTGGGCTCCGGGGAGGCGGAGCCGCTGGACGCCCTGCGGCTGGTCTGCTCGGGCGGCGACGTGCTCGCCGGCGACGACGTGGCCCGCCTGCGGCGGATCGCGCCGCGGGCCCTGCTGGTCAACTTCTACGGCGCCACCGAGACGCCGCAGGCCATGGGGTGGAACGTGGTGGCGGAAGCGGCGGCTTCCCCGGTCCCGCTGGGGCGCGGGATCGACGGCGTCGACCTCCTGGTGCTCGGGCGTTTGGGGCAGCCGACGGGCCTCGGCGAGCTGGGCGAGATCTGCATCCGTACCCCCTATCTCGCTCAGGGCTATCTCGACGATCCGGCCGGCACGGCGGAGCGCTTCGTCCCCGCGGTCTCCAGCCGGCTCTACCGCACCGGCGACCTCGGGCGCTACGAGCTGGGCGGCGCCGTGACCTACGCCGGCCGCGCCGACCGCCAGGTCAAGATCCGCGGCTTCCGCGTCGAGCCCGCGGAGATCGAGGCGGCGCTCGGACGTCTGGAGGAGGTCCGGGAGTCGGTGGTCGTGGCGCGCGACGAGCGGGGCGAGCGCTACCTGGCGGCCTACGTGGTCGCCGCTCCCGGCGCGCAGCCGGACCTCGCCGGCCGGCTGCGGGCGCTCCTCGCCGGCCGGCTCCCCGACGCCATGGTGCCGGCCACCTTCGTCGAGCTGCCGGCGCTGCCGCTCACCCCCAACGGCAAGATCGACCGCCGGGCACTGCCGCCGCCGCGGCGGCAGGCCGCGGAGCTCGCCACGCCGCGCGGTCCGGTGGAGGAGCGGCTCGCCGAGGTCTGGGCCGACCTGCTGCGCCTCGACCGCGTCGGCGCCCGGGACAACTTCTTCGAGCTGGGCGGGCACTCCCTGCTGGCCACCCAGCTCGTCTCGCGGGTGCGCGAGGCCTTCGCCGTGGAGATCCCCCTGCGGGCGGTCTTCGAGGCGCCCACGGTCGCCGGCCTGGCGCCGCGGATCGAGCGGGAGCTGCGGATCGCCGGCGGCAAGTCCGCCGCGCCGCCGCTTGTCCCCGTCCCGCGCGACCGCCCGCTGCCGCTCTCCTTCGCGCAGGAGAGGCTCTGGTTCCTCCACCTCCTGGAGCCGGCGAGCCCGGTCTACAACATGAGGGCCCCGGTGCGGCTGGCCGGCCGCCTCGACGTCGCCGCCCTCGCCGCCGCGCTCTCCGAGATCCGCCGCCGCCACGAGGCGCTGCGCACCACCTTCCGCGCCACCCCCATGGGCGGCGTGCAGGAGGTCGGCCCCGCGGCGCTCCTGCCGCAGCCCGTGGTCGACCTCTCCGCCCTGCCGCCCGCGGCCCGCTCCGGCGAGGCGCGGCGGATCACGGAAGAGGAGGGCGCCCGGCCGTTCGACCTCGAGCGCGGCCCCCTGCTGCGCGCCCTCCTGATCCGCCTGGAGGGGGAAGACCACGTCGCGCTCTGGAGCACGCATCACGTCGCCGCCGACGGCTGGTCGCTGAGCGCGGTGTTCGTCCCCGAGCTGACCCGGCTCTACACCGCCTTTGTCCAGGGCCGGCCGTCGCCTCTCCCCGAGCCGCCGGTGCAGTACGCCGACTACGCCGTGTGGCAGCGGGACTGGCTGCGCGGCGAAGCACTGGAGGAGCAGCTCGGCTACTGGCGGCGGCAGCTCGCCGGCCTGGCGCCCCTGGAGCTCCCCGCCGACCGCCCGCGCCCGCCGGCCCCCTCCGGCCGCGGCGGCAGCCGCCTCTGGGAGCTGCCGGCCGAGGGCACGGCGCGGTTGAGCCGGCGGGCCCGCGAGGGGGACGCGACCCTCTTCATGGCCCTCTTCGCCGCCTTCGCCGCCCTGCTCCACCGCGAGACCGGCGCCACCGCGCTGCCGGTGGGGATGCCGGTCGCCAGCCGCTCGCGGGCCGAGATCGAGCGGCTGATCGGCTTCTTCGTCAACACCCTGGTCCTGCGCGGCGACCTCGCCGGCGACCCCGCCTTCCCGGAGCTCCTCGGCCGCGTCCGCGAAACGGTGCTGGGCGCCCTCTCGCACCAGGACATCCCCTTCGAGCGCCTGGTCGACGAGCTCGGCCTGCCGCGCAACCCGTTCCGCCCGCCGCTGCTGCGCGTCACCTTCCAGCTCCAGGCCGCGGCGGCGGACGGCTACCTCGAGCTGCCGGGGCTCTCCCTGGCGCCCTTCGAGGCCGCCCTCGGGGCCGCCAAGTTCGACTTGGTGGTTAACCTCTACGAGACGCCCGACGGCCTCGTCGGGGTCTTCCACTACGACGCCGACCTCTTCAACGCGCCCACGATCGCCCGCCTGGCCGGCCATTTCACGACCCTGCTGGCGGCCTGGAGCGCCGAGCCGGACCGCCGCTTGGCCGACCTGCCGCTGCTCTCCGCCGCCGAGCGCCACCAGCTCCTGGCCGAATGGAACCCCCAGCCGGCGGCGGCGTATGCGGAGCGGATCTGCCTCCACCGCCGCTTCGAGGCCCAGGTCGACCGCGCGCCCGAGGCCCCTGCCCTGTCCGTGGGGGCCGAAAGGCTCACCTACGGCGAGCTCGACATCCGGGCCAACCGTCTCGCCCGGCACCTCCAGGCGGCGGGCGTGCGGCCGGGCGATCTGGTGGCCCTGCTGCTGGAGCGCTCGGCGGAGATGGTGGTCGCCCTCCTGGCCGTCCTCAAGGCGGGCGCCGCCTACGTGCCGCTCGATCCCGCCTATCCGGCCGACCGCCTCGCCTTCAGCTTGGCGGACAGCGGGGCCTCGCTGGTGGTGACTTCGGGGGAGGAGGGGGAGCGTTTGTGGCCTGCGACCTCACCCTCGGTCCCTCTCCTAAAGGAGAGGGAGGGCCCAACGGGGACCGCATCGCAGTCGCCCCCCTTCTCCTTCAGGAGAAGGGACGGGGATGAGGTCGCAGGCCACGAAGCCGATCGAAGCGAGGAAACGGGTATAAGGGATTGCTGGGCGGTCGTCCGCCTCGACGCCGACCGGGACGCCATCGCGCGCCGGAGCCCCGAGCGCCTCGACCTCCCCCTCGATCCGAGCCTCCCCGCCTACGTGATCTACACCTCGGGCTCGACGGGGCGGCCGAAGGGGGTGGTGGTGACGCACGCCAACGTCCACCGCCTGTTCTCGGCGACCGACCGGTGGTTCGGCTTTGGGGCGGACGACGTCTGGACGCTCTTTCACTCCTACGCCTTCGACTTCTCGGTCTGGGAGATCTGGGGCGCCCTGCTCCACGGCGGCCGGCTGGTGGTGGTGCCGTTCTGGGAGAGCCGCTCGCCGGAGGATTTCTACCGCCTGCTGCGCGACGAACAGGTCACCGTGCTCAACCAGACCCCCTCCGCCTTCCGCCAGTTGCTGCGCGCGGAACAGGGCGGCCACATAGGGCCGCCCCTACAGCAGCCGGCGATCGGCCTCGCCCTGCGCTGGGTGATCTTCGGCGGCGAGGCGCTGGAGCCGGCGAGCCTGGCCCCCTGGTTCGCCCGCCACGGCGACGAGCGGCCGCGGCTGATCAACATGTACGGCATCACCGAGACGACCGTCCACGTCACCTACCGGCCGGTGCGCGCCGCCGACCTCGCGGCGGGGAGCCTGATCGGCGAGCCGATCCCGGATCTCGCCCTGCACCTGCTCGATGAGAATTTCCAACTGGCGCCGGTGGGCGTTCCGGGCGAGATCCACGTCGGAGGCGCCGGCCTGGCGCTGGGCTATCTCGGACGCCCCGAGCTGACCGCCGAGCGCTTCGTGCCCGATCCGTTTACCCCCACGCCCGGCTCCCGCCTCTACCGCTCGGGCGACCTCGCGCGCCGCCTGGCGAACGGCGACCTCGAATACCTCGGCCGCATCGACCACCAGGTCAAGATCCGCGGCTTCCGCATCGAGCTGGGAGAGATCGAAACCGCCCTGGCGGCCCAACCCGGCATCCGCGAAGCCGTGGTCCTGGCGCGCGAAGTCCCCCCTGGAGTCCCTGCGGTCCCTGGCGTCCCTGCCGTCCCTGGTGCCGCCGCCCCCGCCGAGCGCCGCCTCGTGGCCTACGTAGTGGGTGAAATCGAAGACCCCGCCCTCCTGCGCCGCGCGCTCGCCGAGCGCCTGCCGGACTACATGCTCCCGGCCGCCTTCGTGTTCCTCGACGCGCTGCCGCTCACCGGGAACGGCAAGGTCGACCGCCGCGCCCTCCCGGCGCCGGAAAGTGTGGCCGCTCCCACCGTGGAGCGCCGCGCCCCGCGCACCGCCCTGGAGCGCTTCCTCGCCGACCAGTTCCGCGAGGTCCTGGGGCTGCCTGCGGAACGCGCGGTCGGGATCGACGAGGACTTCTTCGACCTCGGCGGCCACTCGCTGCTGGCCACCCAGCTCGTCTCGCGGGTCCGCGAAGCGTTCCAGGTCGAGCTGCCGCTGCGGACCGTCTTCGAGGCTTCCACGGCCGCCGGCCTGGCGGCGTGGATCGAGGGGGCGGGGCAGGCCGCGACCGGTCCGGCCGCTCCGCCGATCCTCCGGGTGGATCGGGAGCGCCCTCTGCCGCTCTCCTCCGCCCAGGAGCGGCTCTGGTTCCTGCACCTGCTGGCGCCCGAGAGCCCGGTGTACAACCTGGGGGCTCCGGTGCGGCTCACCGGCCGGCTGGACGTGCAATCCCTCGCCGCCGCGCTCTCGGAGGTCCTGCGGCGGCACGAGGCGCTACGCACCACCTTCCGCGCCACCCCCGGCGGCGCCGTGCAGGAGATCCAATCCTGGGCGCCGCTGCCGCAGCCCCTCGTCGACCTCGCCGCCCTCCCCGCGGCGGCGGGAGAGGAGGAGGCGCGGCGGATCGCCGGAGAGGAGGGCGGCCGGCCGTTCGATCTCGCGCGCGGACCCCTGCTGCGCGCGCTCCTGCTCCGCCTGGGTCCCGAGGAGCACGTCGCCCTCTGGCGGACCCACCACGTCACCGCCGACGCCTGGTCGCTCGCCGAGGTCTTCGTCCCCGAGCTGACCCGGCTCTACGCGGCGTTCGTGGAGGGGCGCCCGTCCCCCCTCCCCGAGCTGCCGGTGCAGTACGCCGACTACGCCGTCTGGCAGCGGGAGCAGTTGCGCGGCGAGGTGCTGGCTGATCAGCTCGACTACTGGCGACGCCAGCTCGCCGGCCTGGAGCCGCTGGAGATCCCCGCCGACCGCCCGCGCCCGCCGGTCCCCTCCGGCCGCGGCGGCAGCCGGGCCTGGGAGCTGCCGGCCGGCGCCGCAGGCGCTCTCAGCCGGCTGGCCCGGCTGGCCCGAGAGGCCGACGCCACGCTCTTCATGGCGCTCTTCGCGGCCTTCTCAGGGCTGCTGCACCGCGAGACCGGAGCGTCCGAGGTGCCGGTGGGGATGCCGGTGGCCAACCGCTCGCGGAGCGAGGTCGAGGGTCTGATCGGCTTCTTCGTCAACACCCTCGTCCTGCGCGGCGACCTGGCGGGGGATCCCGACCTGCCGGCGCTGCTCGCCCGCTCGCGCGACACCGTCCTCGGCGCGCTCTCGCACCAGGACATCCCCTTCGAGCGCCTGGTGGACGAGCTCGGCCTGCCGCGCAACCCGCACCGTCCGCCCCTGCTGCGCGCCACCTTCCAGTTCCAGACCGCCTCGCCCGCGGGGGTCCTGAGCCTGCCGGGGCTCGCCCTGGAACCGTTCGGAGGGGGCGTCGAGGCCGCCAAGTTCGACCTGATCCTCGACCTGTTCGAAGCGGCGGGGAGCGTCGCGGGCGTCCTGCGCTATGACGCGGACCTCTTCGACGACTCGACCGTGGCGCGCCTGGCGGGGCACTTCTCCAACCTGCTGGAGGCCTGGGTCGAGGCGCCGGACCGCCGCCTCTCCGGCCTGCCGCTGCTCTCCGCCGAGGAGCGCCACCAGCTCCTGGAGGAATGGAATCCCCGGCCGGCGGAATCCTTCGAAGAACGGATCTGCCTCCACCGCCTCTTCGAGGCCCAGGCCGACCGCGCGCCCGAGGCCGTGGCGGTGTCCGTTGGCGGCGAGCGGCTCACCTACGGTGAGCTCGACGTCCGAGCCAACCGTCTCGCCCGGCACCTCCAGGCGGCGGGCGTGCGGCCGGGCGATCTGGTGGCCCTGCTGCTGGAGCGCTCGGCGGAGATGGTGGTCGCCCTCCTGGCCGTGCTCAAGGCGGGCGCCGCCTACGTGCCGCTCGATCCGGCTTATCCGGCCGACCGCCTCGCCTTCAGCCTGGCGGACAGCGGGGCTTCGCTGGTGATTTCGGGAGCCGGCGAGTCGGAGCGGCCTGCGACGCCCGGGGATAAATCCCCGGGCTACGCGGAAAACGAAAACCCGGCTGAAGCCGGCTCCAACCGTGGGCGGAGCGATTCGAGCCTCCTTCAGGAGGCTTTGTGGTTGCAGCGTAGCCCGGGCATTCATGCCCGGGTGGACCTCAACGCCGACCGCTACGCCATCGCGTCCCGCAGCCCCGAACGCCTGGATCTCCCCCTCGATCCGTCCCTCCCCGCCTACGTGATCTACACCTCGGGCTCGACCGGCCAGCCGAAGGGGGTGGTGGTGACGCACGCCAACGTCCACCGCCTGTTCACGGCGACCGGCGCCTGGTTCGGCTTCGGGGCGGACGATGTCTGGACGCTCTTCCACTCCTACGCCTTCGACTTCTCGGTCTGGGAGATCTGGGGCGCCCTGCTCCACGGCGGCCGGCTGGTGGTGGTGCCGTTCTGGGAGAGCCGCTCGCCGGAGGACTTCTACCGCCTGCTGCGCGACGAACAGGTCACCGTGCTCAACCAGACCCCCTCCGCCTTCCGCCAGTTGCTGCGGGCAGAGGAGGGCGTTGTAGGGCCGCCCCTACAGGAACCCGGCCTCGCCCTGCGCTGGGTGATCTTCGGCGGCGAGGCGCTGGAGCCTGCGAGCCTGGCCCCCTGGTTCGCCCGCCATGGCGACGAGCGGCCGCGGCTGATCAACATGTACGGCATCACCGAGACGACCGTCCACGTCACCTACCGGCCGGTGCGCGCCGCCGACCTCGCGGCGGGGAGCCTGATCGGCGAGCCGATCCCCGACCTCGCCGTCCACCTGCTCGATCAGAATCTCCAACTGGTGCCGGTCGGCACGCCGGGCGAGATCCACGTGGGAGGCGCCGGCCTGGCGCTGGGCTATCTCGGCCGCCCCGAGCTGACCGCCGAGCGCTTCGTCCCCGATCCGTTCGCCCCGGAGCCCGGCGCCCGCCTCTACCGCTCGGGCGACCTGGCGCGCCGCCGCCCAGACGGCGACCTCGAATACCTCGGCCGCATCGACCTCCAGGTCAAGATCCGCGGCTTCCGCATCGAGCTGGGAGAGATCGAGACCGCCCTGGCGGCCTTGCCCGGCATCCGCGAAGCCGTGGTCCTGGCGCGCGAAGCCGGTCCTGGAGTCCCTGCTGTCCCTGGAGTCCCTGCCGTCCCTGGTGCCGTCGCCCCCGCCGAGCGCCGCCTCGTGGCCTACGTAGTCGCTGTGGCCGAAGACCCCACCGCCCTGCGCCGCGCGCTGGCCGAGCGGCTGCCGGACTACATGCTCCCGGCCGCCTTCGTGTTCCTCGACGCCCTGCCGCTCACCGGGAACGGCAAGGTCGACCGCCGCGCCCTGCCGGCGCCGGAGAGCCTCGCCACTGTCGCCGCCCCCGTCCTCGAGCGCCGGGCGCCGCGCACCGCGCTGGAGCGCTTCCTGGTCGATCAGTTCCGCGAGGTCCTGGGGCAGCCGGCCGGTCGCGAGATCGGGATCGACGAGGACTTCTTCGACCTCGGCGGCCACTCCCTGCTCGCCACCCAGCTCGTCTCGCGGGTCCGCGAAGCGTTCCAGGTCGAGCTGCCGCTACGGACCGTCTTCGAGGCCTCCACCGCCGCCGGTCTCGCGGCGTGGATCGAAGGCGTGGGGCAGACGGCGGCCGGCCTCGCCGCGCCGCCGATCCGCCCCATGGATCGGAGGGAGCGAGATCGTCCGCTGCCGCTCTCCTTCGCCCAGGAGCGCCTCTGGTTCCTGCACCTGCTGGCGCCGGAGAGCCCGGTGTACAACATGGGGACCACGGTCCGGCTCGCCGGCCCGCTGGACGCCGGCGCCCTCGCCGCCGCGCTGTCCGAGGTGCTGCGGCGCCACGAGGCGCTGCGCACCACCTTCCGCGCCACCTCCGCCGGCGCCGTTCAGGAGATCCACCCCTGGGCACCGCTGCCGCAGCCGCTCGTCGACCTCGGCGGCCTCCCCGCGGCGGCGGGCGAGGACGAGGCGCGGCGGATCGCGGCGGCGGAGGTCGCCCGGCCGTTCGACCTCGCGCGCGGGCCCCTGCTGCGCTCGCTCCTGCTTCGCCTGGATCCCGAGGAGCACGTCGCCCTCTGGCGGACTCACCACGTCACCGCCGATGCCTGGTCGCTCAGCGAGGTGTTCGTCCCCGAGCTGACCCGCCTCTACACGGCCTTCGTAGAGGGCCTCCCCTCGCCGCTCCCCGAGCTGCCGGTGCAGTACGCCGACTACGCCGTCTGGCAGCGGGAATGGCTGCGCGGCGAGGTGCTCGCCCGCCAGCTCGACTACTGGCGGCGGCAGCTCGCCGGCCTGGCGCCGCTGGAGATCCCCGCCGACCGCCCGCGCCCGCCGGCCCCCTCCGGCCGCGGCGGCAGCCGGGCCTGGGAGCTGCCGGCCGGCGCCGCGGGCGCTCTCAGCCGGCTGGCCCGAGAGGCCGACGCCACGCTCTTCATGGCGCTCTTCGCGGCCTTCTCAGGGCTGCTGCACCGCGAGACCGGAGCGTCCGAGGTGCCGGTAGGGATGCCGGTGGCCAACCGCTCGCGAAGCGAAGTCGAGGGGCTGATCGGCTTCTTCGTCAACACCCTCGTCCTGCGCGGCGGCCTGGCGGGAGATCCCGACCTGCCGGCGCTGCTCGCCCGCTCGCGCGACACCGTCCTCGGCGCCCTCTCGCACCAGGACATCCCCTTCGAGCGCCTGGTGGACGAGCTCGGCCTGCCGCGCAACCCTCACCGTCCGCCGCTGCTGCGCGCCACCTTCCAGTTCCAGACCGCCTCGGCGGCGGGGATCCTGAACCTCCCGGGTCTCGCTCTGGAGCCCTTCGGGACCGGCGTCGAGGCCGCCAAGTTCGACCTGGTCCTCGACCTCTTCGAGGGTGCGGGGAGCGTCGCCGGCGCCCTGCGCTATGACTCGGACCTCTTCGACGACTCGACCGCGGCGCGTCTCACGGGGCACTTCTCCAACCTGCTCGAAGCCTGGATCGAGGCGCCGGAGCGCCGCCTCTCCAGCCTGCCGCTGCTCTCCGCCGAGGAGCGCCGCCAGCTCCTGGAGGAATGGAACCCCCGGCCGGCGGATCTGTTCGAGGAGCGGATCTGCCTCCACCGCCTCTTCGAGGCCCAGGTGGACCGCGCACCCGAGGCCGTGGCGCTGTCTATGGGGGCCGAAAGGCTCACCTACGGCGAGCTCGATATCCGGGCCAACCGTCTCGCCCGGCACCTCCAGGCGGCGGGGGTGCGGCCGGGCGATCTGGTGGCTCTGCTGCTGGAGCGCTCGTCGGAGATGGTGGTCGCCCTCCTGGCCGTGCTCAAGGTGGGCGCCGCCTACGTGCCGCTCGATCCGGCCTATCCGGCCGACCGCCTCGCCTTTACGCTGGCGGATAGCGGGGCTTCGCTGGTGGTGACGCAGGAGGCCGGCGAGTCGGAGCGGCCTGCGACGCCCGGGGATAAATCCCCGGGCTACGCGGAAAACGAAAAGCCGGCTGAAGCCGGCTCCAGCCCTGGGCGGAGGGATTCGAGCCTCCTTCAGGAGGCTTTGTGGTTGCAGCGTAGCCCGGGCATTCATGCCCGGGTGGACCTCAACGCCGACCAGGACGCCATCTCGTCCTACAGCCCCGAACGCCTGGACCTCCCCCTCGATCCGTCCCTCCCCGCCTACGTGATCTACACCTCGGGCTCGACCGGCCGGCCGAAGGGGGTGGTGGTGACGCACGCCAACGTCCACCGCCTGTTCACGGCGACCGCTCCCTGGTTCGGCTTCGGAGCGGACGATGTCTGGACCCTCTTCCACTCTTACGCCTTCGACTTCTCGGTCTGGGAGATCTGGGGCGCCCTGCTCCATGGCGGCCGGCTGGTGATGGTGCCGTTCTGGGAGAGCCGCTCGCCCGAGGACTTCTACCGCCTGCTGCGCGACGAACAGGTCACCGTGCTCAACCAGACCCCCTCCGCCTTCCGCCAGCTCCTCTGGGCCGAAGAGGGCGTTGTAGGGGCGGCCCTACAGCAGCCGGCGATCGACCTTGCCCTGCGCTGGGTGATCTTCGGCGGCGAGGCGCTGGAGCCGGCGAGCCTGGCCCCCTGGTTCGCCCGCCACGGCGACGAGCGCCCGCGGCTGATCAACATGTACGGCATCACCGAGACGACCGTCCACGTGACGTACCGGCCGGTGCGCGCCGCCGACCTCGCGGCGGGGAGCCTGATCGGTGAGCCGATCCCCGACCTCGCCGTCCACCTGCTCGATCAGAACCTCCAACTGGTGCCGGTCGGCACGCCGGGCGAGATCCACGTCGGAGGCGCCGGCCTGGCGCTGGGTTATCTCGGGCGCCCCGAGCTGACCGCCGAGCGTTTCGTCCCCGATCCC
This sequence comes from uncultured Acidobacteriota bacterium, assembly GCA_963718645.1. GTDB lineage: Bacteria > Acidobacteriota > Thermoanaerobaculia > Multivoradales > UBA5704 > DATARR01. Next base: position 3,859,820 of record OY970373.1, on the reverse strand, counting down.
TTCGCCGCCGCGGCCGGCGCGCGCCTCTACCGCTCGGGCGACCTGGCGCGCCGCCTGGCGAACGGCGACCTCGAATACCTCGGCCGCATCGACAATCAGGTCAAGGTCCGCGGCTTCCGCATCGAGCTGGGAGAGATCGAGACCGCCCTGGCGGCCCAGCCCGGCGTCCGCGAAGCCGTGGTCCTGGCGCGCGAAGTCCCCCCTGGAGTCCCTGCGGTCCCTGGTGTCCCTGGCGTCCCTGGTGCCGCCGCCCCCGCCGAGCGCCGCCTCGTGGCCTACGTAGTCGCGGAGGCCGAAGACCCCACCGCCCTGCGCCGCGCGCTGGCCGACCGCCTGCCGGACTACATGATCCCCGCGGCCTTCGTCTTCCTCGACTCCCTGCCGCTGACCGAGAACGGCAAGGTCGACCGCCGGGCCCTGCCGGAGCCGGAAGCGGCCGGCGCCGGGTCCACGCGTGAGCTGATCCTGCCGCGCACCCCGCTGGAGATTTTCCTGGCCGGCCAGTTCCGCGAGGTCCTGGGGCTGCCGGCCGACCGCGCGATCGGCGTCGACGAGGACTTCTTCGAGCTCGGCGGTACCTCGATCACCAGCGCGGTCTTCATCCACCGTCTCCAGGAGGCCCTCGGGGAGGTCGTCCACATCGTGGTCATCTTCGACTATCCGACCGTCGCCTCCCTGGCCGCCTACGTGCTCGACCAGCACCCCGAGGCGGCGCGGCGGTTCGACGCGGAGGGCGGAGCGCCGGCCGGAGCCGCCGCCCTTCCCGCGGTGGAGCGGGGCGTGCTGGTGCCCCTCCAGGCGGGCTCGCCTGGGCGCCGCCCCTTCTTCTTCGTCCACTCGGTGGGCGGCGAGGTCATGGCCTACCTCAAGCTGGCCCGCCTCCTGGGCTCCGACCTGCCGGTCTACGGCCTGCAGTCGCCCGATCCCCCCCTGGAGGACGTGTGCGAGATGGCCGCCCGCTACCTCGCCATCGTGCGCGAGGTCCAGCCCGAGGGCCCCTACCGGATCGCCGGCTGGTCGATGGGAGGAGTGGTGGCCTTCGAGCTCGCCCGCCAACTGGAGGCGCAGGGGGAGGCGACCGAGATCCTGGCGATGATCGACGCGCAGGCGCCGGGCGGCTGGATCGGCGAGGCCGAATTCACCAACGCCGGGTGGATGATCCTCTTCGCGACCGCCCTGGAGCAGATCTACGCGATCGAGATCCCCGAAGGCGTCGACCTGCCGCCCATCGACCCCTCCACGCTCGACATGGACGGCGCCCTCGCCATCGCCCTCGACCTCGGCCGCCAGGTCGGCCTGCTGGCGCCCAGCCTCGAGCCCGCCGAGCTGCGCCGCCTCTTCGAGCGCTTCCGCGCCAACCGCAGCGCCCTCAGGACCTACCACGGCCCCTACTCCTACGGCGGCGCCGTCCAGCTCTTCCGCGCCGCCGACAGCAAGATCCGGGAGACGGAGGAAGACCCCACCCTCGGCTGGGGCGAGCTGCTGGATGGGAGGGTGCGGATCTTCGACGTCCCCGGCGATCACCGGACCATCGTCAAGCGGGGAGCGGAGGCCATGGCGGCCCGGCTGCGGGAGCTGATGGAGGAGTGACCCTCATCACCCCGGCCCTCTTCTCCCGTCCCCACCCCCCTCCCTCACCGGGAGAAGAGGGAGAAAAGCCCTCATCACCCCGACCCTCTTCTCCCACCGCACTCCCACCAACCGGGAGAAAAGGGAGAAAGAAAGAGAATCCTGAATCATGAGGGGGTGGGGGTTCCCCTCTCCCTGTGAGGGAGGGCGGGAGGGGAAGGGAGAGGGGCCAGGGGTGAGGGTCCGGGCGGGCGGCTTCGACGGACAAGGCGGGCCTGCCGGAACGCCGGGGCTTGTAGGGCGCGCTGTGCGCGCCGTAAAGTGCGGCTTGAACGGTGCGCCGCGCCCGTCCACCCCGATAGGAGAACCGATGCCCCACCTGTTCCGCCGAATCCTGCTGCCCGCCCTGCTGGCCGCGGTCCCCACCCTCGCCCTCGCCGCCCAGAATCCCGCGCCGGCCGCTCCGCCCGACACGGTCGCCGGCGACATGCCCAAGGTCCTGCCCCACTTCGATCCCGCGGCGCTCGACCGCTCCGTGCAGCCCTGCGACGACTTCTACCAGTACACCTGCGGCCAGTGGATCGCCAAGAACCCCGTGCCCGCCGACCGCTCGCGCTGGGGGCGCCTCTCCGAGCTGGCGGAGCGCAACACGTACGACCTCCGCGACCTCCTCGAGGGCGTCGCCAAGGACGACCCCAAGCGCTCGCCCGTCGATCGCAAGATCGGCGACTACTACGCGAGCTGCATGGACGAGGCCGCCATCGAGAAGAAGGGGCTGGCGCCGCTCAAGCCCGAGCTCGACCGCATCGCCGCCCTGAAATCGAAGCGCGACCTCGCGCCGGTGCTCGCCCGCGCGCAGGCGGACGGCGTGTCCAGCCTCTTCCGCTTCGGCGCCCAGCCCGACTTCAAGAACGCCAGCGTCGACATGGCGGGGCTCGACCAGGGCGGGCTCTCGCTCCCCGACCGCGACTACTACCTCCAGGACGAGGCGCGCTTCGCCGACGTCCGCAAGCAGTTCCCCCTCCACGTCCAGACGATGTTCGAGCTGATGGGGGAGCCGAAGGAGGCCGCGGCCCGCGACGCCCAGACCGTGCTCGACATCGAGACCGGCCTCGCCAAGGTCTCCCTCGACCGCGTCAAACGGCGCGACCCCGCCAACCTCGACCACCGCATGACCCGCAAGGAGCTGGAGGCGCTGGCCCCCGGCTTCGACTGGGCCACCTATTTCAAGGCCTCCGGCGCCCCGGCCGTCGCCGAGGTCAACGTCTCCTGGCCCGATTTCTTCAAGGGGATGAACCAGGTCCTCGACGCGCACAGCCTCGACGACTGGAAGGTCTATCTGCGCTGGCATACCGTGCACGACGCCTCGCCGCTCCTCCCCACGGCCTTCGTCAACGAGAGCTTCAACTTCTATGACAAGACCCTCAGCGGCACCAAGGAGCTCCGGCCGCGCTGGAAGCGCTGCGTCGAGTTCACCGACCAGCAGCTCGGCGAGGCCCTGGGCCAGCGCTACGTGGAAGCCAAGTTCGGCGCCGAGGGCAAGGCGCGCATGCTGAAGATGGTCGTCGCCCTCGAGTCCGCGCTCGACCGCGACATCCGCGACCTCTCCTGGATGACCGACGCCACCAAGAAGCGGGCGGTCGAGAAGCGCCTCGCCATCGCCAACAAGATCGGCTATCCCGACCGCTGGCGCGACTACTCCTCGGTGAAGATCGTGCGCGGCGACGCCCTCGGCAACAGCGAGCGCGCCTCGGAGTTCGAAGAGGCGCGCAACCGGTCGAAGATCGGCCGCAAGGTCGACCCCTCGGAGTGGGAGATGACGCCGCCGACCGTCAACGCCGGCTACAACCCGTTCGAGAACAACGTCAACTTCCCGGCCGGCATCCTGCAGCCCCCCTTCTTCGACAAGGCGATGGACGACGCCGTGAACTATGGCGCCATCGGCGCCGCCATCGGCCACGAGCTGACCCACGGCTTCGACGACCAGGGGCGGAAATTCGACGCCAAGGGGAACCTCACCGACTGGTGGACCGAGGCCGACGGCAAGGAGTTCGAGAAGCGCGCCTCCTGCCTCGCCGACGAATACTCGGCGTTCACCGTCGCCGGCGACACCCACCTCAACGGCCGCCTCACCCTCGGCGAGAACACCGCCGACAACGGCGGCGTCCGCATCGCCCTGATGGCCCTGGAGGAAACCCTCAAGACCTCGCCGGAAGCCCCGCGCGACGGCTTCACCCCCGAGCAGCGCTTCTTCCTCGGCTGGGGCGAGATCTGGTGCGAGTCCTCCACCGACCAGAGCGCCAAGCTGCGCGCCCAGACCGACCCCCACTCCCCCGGCCGCTTCCGCGTCAACGGCGTCGTCTCGAACATGCCCGAGTTCCAGAAGGCCTTCAACTGCCCCGCGGGCTCCAAGATGGTGCGCGAGAACGCCTGCCGGGTCTGGTGAGGGAAGAGCGGGGCGGACTATGGAGTCCGCCTCGCGCGCCCCCTTCGGGGGCGGACCCTCACCCCTGGCCCCTCTCCCTTCCCCTCCCGCCCTCCCTCACAGGGAGAGGGGAACCCCCGCCCCCTCATCATCCAGCTTTACTCTTTGCTTTTGCTTTTCTCCCTCTTCTCCCGGTGAGGGAGGGTGGGAGGGGACGGGAGAAGAGGGCCGGGGTGATGAGGGCCCCCGCCCCAACCACCCCAACCTCGGAGCCTTCCCCCCCAAGGTCCAAGCCACCCGCACCAAGGTCGGAGCTTCCACCCCGAGGTCCGCGATCTCCCCACCCGCCTCCGGGTGACTCCCGCCCAGGTCCGACCCTCTCCGGCCCCGCTCCACGACTCCCGGACCGCGGTCGCGATACCCGCCCCTGGGTCGGGGAGGCTCGGACCTCGGTGGGGAAGGCTCCGAGACCGGCGTGGAACGCGCAAGTCCGGCCCTTTTCGCCTCCCTCGAACCGCTCAAACCTCGTGCAGCTCCACGGTCTGATCCAATCCCGTCCCCACTCGCACGATCCTCATCCGCAGAGGCATGGGCCGCCAGAGCGGCTCCTCGAGGTCGGTCCAGGCCGCGAACCAGCGCCCGGCGAAATAGACCACCTGCAGCCCGGAATCGTCCGGAGCGTGCACGTCCCTCCCCTCCGCGAACTGGAGCCCGGCGATCCAGTCGTACAGCGTCCGGCGGGTGCTCTCGCTGAAACGTGTGAGATCGAGCCCGGATGGCTTCTCGGCCATGATTTCCTCCTGAACGATGCGAAGTTCCCGGCACTGAGAACCTTTCGACGGAGGTTGTACCATCAGCACGGCATTGAGTCAATACCATCCAAAGTCAACCACTTGCTACGACGGCCCTACGAAGATAGACTCATTTGATATGAATGCCAAGAAGCCCAGCGAAACCACGGAAGCTCCCGCTTCGGCGGAAGTCCGGCACCTCATGGACCTGCTGCGCACCCTGGCCCGGGCCCTGGGGTACAGCAACGCCGCCCTGGCCCGCCGCGCGGACGTCGCGCTCGCCAGTCTGATGCGGTACTTCAAGGGCGACGCCGAGCCCCGGCTCGACTTCGTCCTCGCCGTGGTGCGGGCGATCGGCCTCGACGTCCGGGAGTTCTTCGAAATGGCCTATCCGGAACTGGAGGCTCCCAGCGCGGCCCGTCAGTCCATCGAGCGGATCCTCGGCCCGGTCCGTCCCGGCAAGGCGCTGGAGAGCCCGCCGGTGCGGGAGCCGGAGCCCAAGCCCGAGGCCGTCCCCCTCCGGCGCGAGGACATCGAAAAGATGCTGGAAGATCTCCGCCGCGACGTGCGCGAGCTCCTCGCCGGCCACACCGCCGTCGCCCCGGAGACGGCCAAGCCGGGCTCGCCGCGGAAGAAGAACGGCGACGGGTAGGGCGGAGGGGGCGGTTGGTCGGAGGTCGTAGAGACGCTCCCAGCCCGTCCACGACACCCTGTGCAGTCCACGGGGACGGCGGGACGTCTCCGCCGAAGGGCATGCCATTCCATCCGCCACTCCCCGTGAGAAGGCCGCCAACCGACCAGGGCCGGCCGAAGGGCGGATTCACCAAGGCAAGGCGACAGCTTGCCCCAGCCAGGCCTTGCCCTCGGCGAGGGTATGCGCTCCGCCGGAGACGTCCCGCCGTCCCCATGGCCTGCACGGGGTGTCGTGGACGGGCTGGGAACGTCTCTACAAAAACACGAGACAAAGACGCGTCAGGCCGGAAGATGATATCCTTCGAAAAAACTTGTGGAGGTTCTGGATGCCAGATGACGTGTTATTCAGAAACCGATATCGGATTCCCTCTACACGGCTCAAGGGCTGGGACTACAGCAGGGCCGGTGCCTACAGCGTGACCGTCTGCACTCGCGGACGGGTCCGCTGGTTCGGGGAGGTCGTGGAGGACCGGGTGGATCTATCGCTCGTTGGGAAGGTCGTGGCGGAAGAGTGGAAAAAAATCCCCGAGAGCTTCGATCGGGTGACCCTGGACGAATGGATCATCATGCCGGATCACTTGCACAGCATCTTGTTCTTCCAGGGTAGCCCAGAGGCAGGTCCAAGGGCATCGGTCCATTTGGCCCCTCAATCTCTGGGAGCCGTCGTCAGTCAATTCAAATCCAGGGCCTCCAAGCGGATCTGGTGGAACCTCGGACACCGTGATTTCGCGTGGCAAGAACGCTTTCACGATGCCATCGTTCGGGATTCCAGTGCCCTCGACAACCTCCGCGCCTACATCCGCGATAACCCCAGACGCTGGACCTCGAAGGGCAAGCCATGAAATTTACCATCGGAGTCTCTACATCCTTTGAGTATCTACTCCGTCCGATCGAAGGAAGGTCGCAGAGCCGCCCTGTGGATTGAAGCCTTTGTAGAGACGTTCCCAGCCCGTCCACGATATCTCTCCGCAGTCCACGGGGACGGCGGGACGTCTCCTCGAAGGGAATACCTTTCCATCCATCTGGCCCGATGAGAAGGCCGCCAACCGAACAGGGAGCGTGCCCCAAGCGGCCTTTGCTCTCGGCGACGACCAACCCTCCGCCGGAGACGTCCCGCCGTCCCCGTGGCCTGCACAGGGTGTCGTGGACGGGCTGGGAACGTCTCTACAACATCCTCCGATGAAAGGCTTATGTGTCTATTGCATCCGCCCAGGTCCCAACTGGACCCATTTGCGGTTGATCTGGGCAACCGTGGCCTCGACAACCTCCGCGCCTACATCCGCGATAACCCCAGACGCTGGGCCTAATTCGAACGTTCAAAGAACGGCATAGGATCAAATCCCAACGTCCAAGAACCGGCTTGTAGAGACGCTCCCAGCCCGTCCACGACACCCTGTGCAGTCCACGGGGACGGCGGGACGTCTCCGCCGAAGGGCATGCCATTCCATCCGCCACTCCCCATGAGAAGGCCGCCAACCGACCAGGGCAGGCCGGAGGTCAGGTTCACCAAGGCAAAGCGACAACTTGCCCCAGTCGGGCCTTGCCCTCGGCGAGGGTATGCCCTCCGCCGGAGACGTCCCGCCGTCCCCATGGCCTGCACAGGGTGTCGTGGACGGGCTGGGAACGTCTCTACACCCTCCGATGAAAGGCTTACGTGTCTATTGCATCCGCCCAGGTCCCAACTGGACCCATTTGCGGTTGATCTGGGCAACCGTGGCCTCGATCAGCTCCGCGGTCGCCTCTCCTCGCAGGAAAGACTCCTCGAGGAAAATGACCGATCCGAGATATTCGCGATAGATCTCGAACGCGAGAAATATCTCCCGGGCCGCAATGACCTCTTGCAGCGCCTCGTTGGACTTACCGAGGCTCTTGAGAACCATTGCGCGTTCAAGTGCAAGTAGAGCTGCGTGAAAGTTCATGCCTTCCTCTGTCAGCCCCTCTTTAACCTCGCGAAAGGCCATCTCGGCGCTGACCAGGTTTCCCAGGCCGTAGTTGATCCTGCCTTCAATTCCCCGAAGCCTCAGTGCGCTGATTCGGTCTTTGTAGATTAGATTCTGGCGGTTGTCAAAAAGGACTCTTAACGCTTTCGGGTAACGCTTGAGATCGACTAGAAACAGTAGATGGTTGTGCAGGGCGCACATGAAAAGAGATGGGTCCCGCTTCCGATCGATTAACGCGATTCCTTTGTCATTGATCAGAATGGCGCTTTCTGCGTGACCACTATAGAATCTGTAGAGCGCCTGAGTAATCGCTGCTCGGCCAGCAAGATGGGCCTCTCCCAGCTCCATATAAAGACGGCCAAGGCTTGAGAGTCTATGGAGAGCCAATGGGAACTCCCGCATAGTCCCGAGGAGCGAGGCTTCGAGATCGAAGAGGCGAGCTTTCAGGTAGGGATCTCCCGTTCCGTGCTGAAGGCAAGCGTATGCCTCTCCGAAAGCCAGTTGAGCTGACCGCAGCCGGTCCGCTGCGCGGAAGGCGTTCGCGAGCTCTCCCTGAGCGCGAGCCTGGAGATCGGCGACCCTCTTCGGGGAGATTCTGCCGGCGAACCGTCGAGACACTTCGACCGCCACTTCTGCGAGCCGGACCATCTCGTCTGGACTGTCGAAGCGCACCGACCAGCTTTGAGCCAGAAGGGCCTCGAAGATACCGAGCCCAGTCAGGGGTATGTTCTTGCGAACCAGTGCCAGGGTGCCTTCTCCTGAGGCCAACAACTTCCGTGCCCGCCGATAGCGGCAGAGCTCTCTACGGGAAAGCTTTGCCAAGGCTTGAGCCTGGACAGGAACGTCCAGGAGGATCTCGGGCTCAATCTTCGAGTCGACACGTTGTCGACGGCCCGCCTCATCGTGCGAGATGGGCAGGGAGGTTCCCCTAGCTTTCTGGCCCATGGTATCCGTGGTCATCCTCTCTTGCGCAGGCTCACCAATGGGCCGGCATTTTCGCACGGATTGGCGAAGTTGTGCGCGCTTTCCTGATGGGAAAGAACCGGGCGGTAAAGACCAGCCAACCGCCCGAGGCTTTCAGCCACCAAGACCCTTAGCCGTTCGGGTCAATACCAAGGCCCTGATCGCCTCGGAGAGTATCCGCTGGGCTACCCGTCGGGGCGCCCTGGCCCGTCGCTCCTCCTTGTCCTGAGGGAACGCCGCCGTTCGGATCGATCCCCAACCCCGCCTTCTCCCCCAGCCCTCCCACGCCGAGGCTGACCATCCCGCGCTGCCAGGCCCCCGCCAGCCAGCTCCAGAGATCCACGGGCACGCGGTGGTGGGGGGACTGGGCCAGGGCCGGTCCGGGCAGCATCAGCAGAGCCGCCAGAAGTCCCGCCGCGGTGACGTGAGAAAGCTTGCGTCGATTCATGTCCTCTCCTCTTCCGCGGAACGGAATCCGGACCGCCTTGGCCCGGCAGTCCGCGGGCGGCATTCAGATGTGCCGAGACCCGCAGTCTGTCAGGAGGCGCGGGATTCTCGGGGACGGGAGGGGACCTTGACGCCACCCTCTCGTCTAGACATGTGCCGCCCGGCCCTCCGCCGGAGACAGACCCGTCCCGCCGGAAGCGGCCCTCCGAATCCACGAGGCTCCATCGGCATCGCCAATGGAAACTTTTATTCCTTCGCCGTGCCGAATCGGCGGACAAGCGACTCGTGAATCCATAACGACAAAGATTCTGAAGAAAAGGTCTAGACATCCGCACTCGATCTCGCGTATCTTGATTTGGAAGAGGCGAATTTGAGTCGATTGGAGTCGCAAGGATTTGAATCGACCGTCCCCTGAGAGAATCGGTCCCAAAGGACCAAGGAGGGCGCTGTGATGGAGCATTCCGACCAGAAGCAACAGTCTCGTGCGTTTCCCGCGCATCTCGGTGCCGAATCGTTGAAGCGGCTCGAGCAGGTGCTCGCAGCCTCTCCCTCGGGTCAGTTCGAGCTCCTGCGGCAAGCGGAGCTCCGGGACCTGGACCTCGCGGGCGCCCTTCTGGCGGAAGCCGAGGCGGCCCAGCCCCAGGACCTCGAGCTCTCCGAGGAGATGGCGCGACTCGCCTTCGCCATCGCCGAGCCCATGGTGGAGGACCGCTGGGTGGCGCGGGCCAATGGCGTGAAGGCCCGCGCCTGCGTGCTCGTCGGCAACGTCCGCCGGATGGAGCGCAACGCCGGAGACGCCGGCGAGATGTTCAGCAAGGCGGTCTTCCATCTCACCGGGCCGCCCAACTGCCGGCAGCGCGCTTTCTACTGCCGGAATCTGGCCCTGCTGCGGGAGGATCAGGGGCAGGTCGACGAGGCGGTGGGCCTGCTCTGGCGGGCGGCCATGATCGATCGCGAGAACGGCGAGCTGCGGGAGGAGGGTCGCAGCCTCGCGCGGATCGGCTTCCTCTTTCTGGAAGAGGAGCAGATCGAGCGTGCCATGCCGCCGTTGACGCAGGCCTCCCGGACCCTTCAACTGCCGGCGGACGCGGATCTCTACGCGCGCTGCGTGCTGGCCCTGGCCTATTGCCACGCCTCCCTCGGCGCTATGGAGACGAGCCAGCGGTTCCTGCTGGCGGCGCGCTCGCTCGTCCCAGGCCTTCCGGCGGGGGAGCCGAAAGCCCGGGCTCTCTGGTTCGAGGGCAAGGTGATGGCGCTCGCCGGAGCTCGGGAGGACGCCGCCGGACGGCTCGACGAGGCCCGCCGGCATTGCCTGGAAGCCGGCGACCTCCATCTCGCGGTGCGGGTCTCCATGGACCTGGTGCGCGTGCTCGCGAGACTGGGATGGGAGGAGCGGTTCGACGGCCTGCTGAGCGAGTTTGGCGCCGCGCGGCCGGTGAGCCTGGAGAAGATCGGGCTCCATTCCGCCCTGAGCGCGTTCGTGGGCGCGGCACGGCGCAAGGCAGACCTCGCCGAGGCGCTGACCGCCGCGATCTCCCGCCTGCGCTGCTGCCGCCGCGATCCCATCCTCATTCTCGGCTATTGGCCGCCGGAGCTGAGCGGCACCGTCAAATTCGACGGCAACCAGCTCGATCCCTCATTGACGACGGCGAAGCCCCTCGGGCTTCCATTTCCGGATTGCTCTTCCGGGGCGACGACCGCTCCGGATGTTTCGAAAGGAGACGCAGTATGGGAGCTCAGCAGATGGTTTCGAACCCGACCGGTGTGACGCCCGAGGGCGCCCAGACGGGCGGGAGGCTCAGGCTGGCGACGATCCAGGTCGACCTCAAGCCGGAGCGGGTGCAGGACAGCCTCGGCGCGGATGGGGCGGCCAGCCCCTCCGTGAGCCTGCGGCTGGCGATCCATCAGGCGCAGACGGTGACCCTCGGCCCCGCGGGGTCGGCGTTCGCCATCACCTTCAACCCCGGTGACACCGGAACCACCGGCAACACCGGAACCACGGCGCCGGCCGCCTGACGGCCGACCGCCAGAGAAAGGAGATGAATCATGGGTAACAAGGTCAACTCGCAAGCCGACGTGATGACGGACTGGGAGGGGCTGCTCGACGCCGTGCAGAAGAACCCCGACCTGCAGCCGAGCGTCGAGACGGAGCGTCAGGCCCTGGCGCAGTCGCTCGTCGAGGTCCAGGGCCTGAAGGGACGCCAGAAGGAGCTGAAGGGTCTCCGTGAGGAGGTCACGCAGCAGCTCATGGCGGCGATCCAGAAGGGGAAGGACTTCGCGATCACGGTCCGGTCGGTGGTGAGGGGCAAGGTCGGACCGCGGAACGCGCGTCTCGCCCACTTCGACATCGCTCCGATCCGGAGTCCCAAGCGCAAGAAGAAGGAACCGCCGGCCGGGGAGGAGCCGGGTGTGAACCCGTCCACCCACCCGTCCGGCGGGAGCGCCGCCTAGTTTCGAGACCCTGGGTGGGGCGTGTTACGAGCACGCCCCGCCTTTTCACCGAATCCAGAAACCAGATCGACACAAGGAGAATACCATGCCGAGAACCACACCGATCACCCCGGAGAGCTGGGAAGACCTGCTCGAATCCGTCCGGGACCACGAATGCGAGCTCGCGGGCGTGGCCCCGTTCCAGCACCACCTGGCGGACGCGCACGCCCGGGCGCTCGCCCTCAAGGCGGTGAGAACCGCCCTGGAGACCTCCCTCCGCGAAGCCCGCCAGACCCAGCGCGAAGCCCTGGCCGCCGGCAAGGACGCCGCCATCGCCCTCCGCGGCTTCATCAAAAGCGTCCTGGGGACCCGCAACGAGAAGCTCCTCGACTACAACATGATGCCCCTGGGCCGCGTCTGCCGCACCCGCAAGAAGCTGAAATCCACGACCACCGCCTCCCACAGGAAGAAGAGAGCGGCCGGTAGCTCGGCGAGCTGAGGTAGCAGGACCGTCGTAATTCACCGGGGGCGTGGATGTCCGCGCCTCCGGGTTGTCCGAATGCAGCGCGTTCTTTGAAAACTGAATCTGAAGCCTGAGCCCGAAGGTGGGTTTCGGGGCTCTCTCCGTGGGTGGGGGGAGGGGGCCCCGGATTTTGGGGATCTTTGTCCAGAAACGCGTTCGCGCAATGGCCTTTGGGGAGCTTTGAATATAGTATAGGGAAGACAGGAGCTGTTGGCGGCAAAACCTAAAGTTCTGGGAGTGGCATAAATGAATTTCCGGTCGGATCACGTGGACGACATTCGCGAAACGCTTTCTCACGCTCGTATGTGCCACGAAGCTTGGTGGCTTTTTACCGGCCCGCACGTCGAGCGAGACAATATTGTACGAGTATTCAACAATTATATTAGCTTTTTCTCCACGTTGCGCCCGGCTCTTTTTGTGAGTTTTGTTATTAAACTCTCGTCCCTTTTTGGTGCACGAAAGGATGAGATCACGCTCGAGGCAATGCCTGGCATTAAGGAGGATGCTTCCTTTTGCGCTATCTGGGAGCGCGGTAGGCGGCTTCATAGGTATCGCAGTAAAGTGATTGCCCATCGAGATGTAGAGGTAGGGTCGAAGAGTTATGCTAAGGAATCCGGCTTTACTTACGATGGTCTAAAAGAGCTATTAGATGACACATGTGGACTGTTTAATTCGGCTGCGCGTCGGTTGCGAATTAATCCGCTCCACGATCTCTCATGCGAAGCGGACTTGTTGCAATTCATGAATAGCCTTGCCAGAGGGGGCTAGTAACTTTGCCTCGCCTTCAGATCAGCCCTGTCCCCCTCGCCAGCTCAGCTCGCACTTCAGGAGTAGGCGGATCCACGCCTTCAGTCCGTAGAAGGAGACTCCATGAAGAAGATCGAACGGAAGAAGCTGACCCTTTCCCGCGAAACCGTGCGGACCCTCGACGGGCCCGAGCTCCTGGCCGCCAAGGGCGGTCTCCAGCAGGTTGGGATCGTTTCCAGTGACAACGAGGACTGCACCTACTCCCGCGAGTGCCAGACCTGGTAGCACCTCTTTCCCCTCTCGCCGGGTGGCTTTCCCCCAGCGAGGGGGATTCTTCCGTCCTCCGACTCGGCAGGCCCAGCGCGTAAGCCTGTCCGTTATACACATCTCGTAGATCTTGAGACCTTGCCCCGCAAGGGGCAAAGGCATGTAGCCTGGGGCGTCAGCCCCAGGTAGCCGGTTTCAACGCAACCCACAGCCCCGAAGGGGCGACGGCAGTCTTCCTCGAAGCGTGGGTTTGCCGTCGCCCCTTCGGGGCTGTGGAATTCATTGGGCATCTCCCTTCCTGGGGCTCACGCCCCAGGCTACATGCCTTTGCCCCTTGCGGGGCAAGATTTCGAGATCTACGAGATGCGCATGAGAGGGGTACGTTTGAACGCCAGGGGAATGGGGGCCCAGATCATCCTAAGGGCTCGTCACGGAGTAATTGTGTCATTTCCGCGTCCGGCCCAACGGGTCGGGAGATCCCAGCCCAGGGCTGAGGCCGAAGGCCGATGCCCTGGGAAGAAAAGGCGTTTCCAATCGTTGCGGCCTGAAAGGTCGCGAGAACCCGACTCGCCAAGACAGCTCTCACGACCTTTCAGGCCGTAGCGTTGTCATCCCTTCACCCAGGGCATCGGCCTTCGGCCTCAGCCCTGGGCTCCATTCTCCCGACCCGTTGGGCCGGACGGAGCCGAATGCCTCAAGGGTTGAGCTCCCGGAGCGTTGATGCGGTTATTCTGTGACGAGCCCTAACTAAGCCCCAAGGCTGGCCGATTTTCATCAATCGGCCACCCCTCCGGGGTTTGGGGACGTGGGAGGTTCTCCGTCCCCTGCGGTTGAAACCGCAGGCTGTTCAAAGCCCGCCCTCTGGGCCGATCCCCCTCCCTCTCAAGAAATGGGGGGCAAGAGCGGAGCGCGCGGCGTTTCCCGTACGCACAAGGTCAGATGACCAAGGTCAGTGTATGATTGGCCATCGTGATTTCCCAAGGAACACAACAAGCGTACCCGGACCTGTCCTCTACGGTTGTAATGGAATAAAGGGAGGTAGAGAGATGCGCAAGGTGCAAAAGCTCCGCTTGAACAAAGAAACATTGCGAATTTTGCTGGATCCTAGCCTTGGCGTGGTCGTGGGCGGCAACCCCACGTCTGCTTGCGCGGGACCGAGCGGCTGTAACAGTTGCGGTATTACCCAATGTGATTGGGCTACCTCTTGCATTGACACCGCTTGCACAATCTGCTGGTGAGCTCGGGAGAGTAAGGCGGAGCTGCCCGTTGTACACGTCTCCGAATCAGAGGGAGGGGGACAGCCCTGAGGGCGGGCTTTGTCCAGCCTGGCGTTTCAACGCCAGGAACGGGCCCCCAGATCATCCCAAGCCCAAAGGGCGGCCGATTTTCACCAATCGGCCACCCCTTCGGGGTTTGGGGATGTGGGAGATATCCGTACCTGCGGTTGAAACCGCAGGCTGTTCAAAGCCCGCCCTCTGGGCGATCCCCCACCCTCTCAAGATATGTATAAGAGGTCGGGCTACAGCGGTTTCGTCACCCTCGCCGTCATCAACCCCCAGAGCCAACTGATCTTGTAGCGCTCGACGTCCGCATCCTCGTGGCCGGCCTCTCGCAGCAGCCGTAGGCACTCCCTTTTCCGGTAGATCTTGACGTGGGAAGGGCTGAACCATCGATAATAAAGATTACAGACGCGGCAGATCAGGTAGTCGTCGCACCAGTCGGTGATCACCAGCTGACCGCCTGGACGCAGGACCCGGTTCATTTCGATCAGGGCCGCGGTGGGCTGCCGGAGGTAGTGGAATACGTTGCAGGAGACGACGACGTCGAAGCGGCCGCTCTCGAAGGGGAGCCGCTCAGCCCAGCCGGTGGCGAGCCGGACGGCCGGCGGGACTCTGCGGCGCGCCACCGCCAGCATCTCCGGAACGGGATCGACTCCGAACAACTGATCGGCGGGATGCGAGCTCGACAGGCGGCTCAGCAAGGCCCCGGTGCCACAACCGACGTCGAGGAGCCGATCCGACGGCTCCAGGCGCAGCCGGGCGAGCGTCTCCCGCGTGGTGGCTTCGATGTAGAACGACCACCGCGCGTCATAGTCGGACGCGAGGCGCGCGTATTCCTCGACGATAGGAGGCTTCGGCGCCGGGCTCTTCGATCCGTGGGGACGACGGAGACGCATTTGCGGGAAGCATAGCGTCTCCGTCCGGTGCCGCTCAGCCGCCCCAGGCTCCCGCCACCTGCCGGGTGGCGGCGTTGAGCCGATTCCAGACGTTGATCGTGGCGATGGCGAGGAGCAGGGCCGCGAGCGCCGGTTCGTCGTAGTGCCGCGCGGCCTCGTTCCAGATCTCGTCCGGCACCGGGTCGGGACGGTCGCTGAGGCGGGTGACGGCCTCGGCGAGCGCCAGCGCGGCGCGTTCGGCGTCGGTGAAGTAGGGCGTGTCCCGCCAGGCCGCCAGGGCGAAGAGGCGCTCGTCGGTCTCGCCGGCCTTCTTGAGCATGCGGCAGTGCATGTCGACGCAGACGCCGCAGCCGTTGATCTGGCTCGCCCGCAGTTGGATCAGGCCGATCGTCCCGGACGGCACGCCGCCTTTCTCCGCGGACGCTCCCAGGGCTTGCAGGGCCTTCAGGGCGTCAGGAACGATCATCGCCGGGTTGCTCATCCGTGCATGCATGGTTGTCTATCCTCCAGGGGTCTTCAGGTTTTTGGGGCAAGTCGGGTTTTCGTCCGTCTATCCCTAGGACGAACGGCGGCGGGGAAAAACGACACGAGCTTTCCCGTAGTGGTAGAATTGCTGCAACGCAAAGGAGAGACGAATGGCGAACCAGGCGGTGGAGAACGGTGTGAAGCTGGTGGGCGAGACCTTCTTGCCGGGAACCAGCCTGATGATCGACGGCGACATCAAGAACGGTCTCGCCCACGCGGCGATCGGACTGCTGGCGAGGATGGCCCTGGGCCCCGTGGGCTTTTTCGCCGTGGCCGCGGACTCCTACTCCCGCTCGGTCACCGGCAAGGGCCTGCTCGACCACTTGACGTCGGGCTCTCAGCCATCGCCGGCCGCTCCGGGACCGGTCGTCGTCGAAGACGCTCGATAACACCGGTCTCCTTGCGGCCGTCGGCGCCTCGTCGTGGGGCGGCGAGGAATCGCGGGAGGCTCAGTCCTGGAAGACGTCCTGGAGACTCCTGGCGGTCAAAACGCGCTCGCCCCATTCCAGGAGAAGCTCTGTGTCCGCGGTGCGCACCCTCTCTTCGAGATCAGCCTCGAGAGGACCGAACTTGAAGCGGAGCTGCCTGAGCACCAGCCGGGCTTCGCCCTCCTGGCGCCCTTCCTGTCGGCCTTCCTGTCGGCCTTCCTGGCGGCCTTCCTGGCGGCCTTCCTGGCGGCCTTCTTCCCGGATCTCGCGGTTCCAACGGTCGATGCTTTCAGCCAGCATGGTTTCCAACTCCTCCAGAGTGAGCGTGTCGGAGATCTCTTGCTGCGACAGACCGAAGCGCGGCAGGATGACCGTCTGCAGGTACGTCTCAAAGGCCCGCCGCAAAGAGATCTCGGTCGGCAGAAGGTGCTGCCGGAGCTGATGAATGATCGAACGGACCTCGAACCAGTCGCGGCTCCTCTCGATGCTGAACAGGTCGGCCACCGGGCTGTGCATCGCCGCCAGATCCTCGCGGGGATAGGTGCCCTCGTCTACCAGCCGGTACCGCAACTGGGGGCGGTAGATCTCCGCCGAAGGGTCCAGGTCTCCAATCAAAGAACCGAGGTCCGTCGCCACATTCCAAGGCTCCGACCCATTGTAGACGAGGACGGGGATGACCGGCGGCAACTTCCTCCTTTCGGCGGCAGGCTGGCTGGCCATCAGGCTCTGGTAGAAGAGGCTCTCGTACCCCATGAAACGGACCGCCATGGAGGGATCCGGCCGGGACTGGAATTCGAGGAGGATGTAGACGTAGACCGGTTCGCCGCCATCCTGGCGCCGGAACTTCCAGATGACGTCGCTCTCACGGCTTTCATACTTGGTGGAGACGAACGAGGCCTCCATCTTCTCGCCGGAATCGAAGTCGATCCTCTCCACCCACTGTTCTCCCACGATCTCCCGCAGGAGATCCTGGATCATGCGCCGGTGGGCGAAGAAGAGGCGGTAGCTGAGGTCGTGCTGTCCCACGATTTGTCTCGCCTGAGTCTACCATGGGATCTCGAAGGACGTGCCGTGGTGATTCCAGGGCGAATCCGTTGCCGCTGAATCATCCGAGCCCGGCGGCCCGCGCGATCAGCAACAATCCCGTCCCGACGGCGACGGCTCCGAGGGCTCGCTCGACGCGCTGACCGGCCGGCGCGAGACGTTCGGCGGTGATGGCTGCCGTCATGACAGCCATCACGCGAAGGTCCATGATCCCGAGGACCAGGGGGATCACCATCAGATTGCCGCAGCAGCGGCCGCAGTGGAGCCCGAGGCGCACGCCGTGCCGCCAGGCCGTGCCGGCGCCAGCCGGCAGGTCTTGCCCGGGGACCTCCCGGCAGCAGGCGAGGGAGCGCGCCTTCCACGCGGTGAGCTGAAAGGCGCCGGCGAGCAGGACGGCGAGGCCGGCGGCGACCGGTACGGCGCGCGCCAGCGCCGGCCGCTGCATCTCGAGCGACGCCAGCGCGACGCCCACCGGAAAAGCCGCCAGCCCGAGTAGGGTCCAGACGAAGAAGTAGCCGCAGCCCACAAGCGCGGCCTGGCCGCCGGTCTCGCCGACGGTCTCGCGATACCGCCGCAGCACGGGGACGAGCGCCGGCAGCATCATTGCCACCATCATCACGACCCACATGGCCAGGAACGACGCGGCGGCGGCGGACCACGTCTGCCCGGGCATCCGCATCCAGGCCATCGACATCGTCCAGCCGCCGGGCATCGGCATTCCTCCCTGCATTTCCCCCGGCATCTGGTCCGGCATGGACATGCACTCGTGGACGGTCAGTGCCGCGGCGGCGGCGAAGAGCAGCGCCGAGACGCCCCAGAAAGCTTGCTGAGAGGTTCGATCGGAGGTCATGGCGCGCCCGCCGCTCAGCCCTGGTTGTTCTCGTTGTACTCGTCGTGGCGGCGCCACCAGATGCCCTTCTCGTTGCGGCCCCTGGGGGCGCGGTCGAGCCACTGGTACATGCCCCAGAGGCCGTCCAGGCCGCGCGCGTAGGCGGAGTAGGTGTGGTACAGGGCGCCGTCCTCGAGCACGAAGGCGCTCACGCCCGGCCTTTCGCGGATGTAGGTGGCCACGTCGGTTCCGGCCATGGCCGCCATCTTGCCAGTCTCGCCGCCATCGCCGCGCAACTGAAACGCCGGCTCGCGCCGGTAGTTGTAGTCCATGCCCCCCTCGCGCTGTTGCGCCTCGGTGACCTGGACGCAGAAATCGGGATTGAAGTCGCCGCCGTCCGAGGACGCCCACGGAAACGTCCATCCCATGCGCTGCTTGTACGCCTGCAGCTTCCCGAGCGGCGCGCGGGATACGGTCCAGAGCATCACGTCATGATGGGCCAGGTGCGTCGCGAACCCGTTGTAGCCGTCGGCGATCGCCGAGCACGACGGGCAGCCAGCGGCGTAGTCGGGCCCGAACATGAAGTGGTAGACGAGCAGTTGCGAGCGCCCCTGGAAGAGGTCGGCCAGCGAGGCGCTCCCGTTGTCGGTGTCGAAACGGTACTCCTTGTCGATCCGCACCCACGGCAGCTCCTGCCGCCGCCGCGCCAGCTCGTCGCTGCGCCGCGTGAGCTCTTTCTCCTCCGCCAGCAGCTCGCGCCGCGCCGCCAGCCATTCGTCCCGGGTTCCGATCTGGTGTGTGGTCATCTCTCCGGTCTCCTTTCTCGGGGGTCACACCGCGAAGGTGCGTCCCGAATCAAGCGTCTTGAAATAATCTAGACGCGGAAGGACGAACCGTGGGAGTGACAAAGTTGTCGGGATTCGAATGGACTCGCTGATCACGGCCGCGGCGCGGGCTCTGGCCGTCGGGGATCCCCTCGGCGCGCTGAAGCGGGTGGCCCTGCGCGACGACGCGCCGGCTCTCGCGTTGCGCGGCATCGCGATGGCCCAGCTCGGCGATCTCGCGCGGGCGAAGGTCCTTTTGCGCGGCGCGGCACGGGCCTTCGGCTCGAAAGAGGCGGTGGCGCGCGCGAGGTGCGTCGTGGCCGAGGCCGAGATCGCTCTCGTCTCGCGCGACCTCGGCTGGCCCGAGAAGTCGCTCGACGCGGCGCGGGCGACGCTCGAAGCGCACGGCGACGGCGGCAACGCCGCGCATGCGCGGCACCTCGGCGTCCGGCGCCTCCTCCTGCTCGGGCGCATCGACGAGGCCGAGCGGGCGCTCGCCGGTCTCGATCCCTCGCTCCTTTCGCCGGCGTTGCGGACCGCCCACGAGCTGGCGGTCGCCGGGATCGCGATCCGGCGCATCCATACGCAAGAGGCGCGCGCCGCGCTCGACCGGGCCGGAATCGCGGCGCGCCAGGCCCGCATCCCCGCGCTGACGGCGGAGGTCGAAAGCGCCCTCCAGACCTTGAACGCGCCCGCCGCGCGCCTGCTCGCTCAAGGGAAGGAGAGGCTCCTCCGGCTCGACGAAGTCGAGGAATGGCTGGCTTCGAAAGCCCTCATCGTGGACGCGTGCCGTCATGCCGTCCGGGTCGAGGGGCAGGTCGTCTCGCTCGCCACGCGTCCGGTCCTTTTCGCCCTCGCCCGCGCGCTGGGCGAGGCCTGGCCGGGCGATGTCTCGCGGGACGCGCTCGTCGCGCGCGCCTTCGGAGCGAAGCGCGCCGACGAGTCGCACCGCGCGCGGCTGCGGGTCGAGGTCGGGCGGCTGCGGAGGATGCTGCGACCGCTGGCCGACGTCAGCGCGACCAAGGGGGGATTTGTCCTGGCACCGCGCGCAGCACCGCGCGCAAGGCAGGTCGTCGTGCTGGCGCGGCCCGTCGAAGAGGAGCATGCGGCGGTGCTCGCCCTCTTGGCCGACGGCGAGTCGTGGTCGAGCTCGGGCCTCGCGCTGGCGCTGGGAACGAGCCAGCGCACCGTGCAGCGGGCGCTCGAGTCGCTGGCCGCGGCCGGCAAGTTGCAGTCGTTCGGCCACGGGCGCGCCCGCCGCTGGCTGACCCCGCCGGTGGCGGGATTCACGACAACCTTGTTACTCCCGGCGCCGCTGCCGATTGACTAGCATGAGCTCATGAGAGAAACCAACGCCGAGATCCTCCGTGAATATGGCCCGTTTCCGGGGGTCGACCGCGTGAATGGAGTCACCTACGACGGCCGGAACGTCTGGATCGCCGCCGGCGATACGCTGAACGCCTTCGATCCTGAGAGCGGGCAGCCGCTGCGGTCGATCGCCGCCGCCGCGCATGCCGGAACGGCTTTCGACGGCCGGCACCTGTTTCAGCTCGCCGAGGATCGCATCCAGAAGATCGATCCGGAGACCGGCCGTGTGCTCGCCACGATCCCGGCGCCGGGCGGAGGCGGCGACTCCGGCCTCGCATGGGCCGAAGGGACGCTCTGGGTCGGGCAGTATCGGGACCGGAAGATCCATCAGATCGATCCGGAGACCGGGGCGATCCTGCGCACGATCGAATCCAACCGCTTCGTCACCGGCGTCACCTGGGTCGAAGGCGAGCTCTGGCACGCCACCTGGGAAGGAGAGGAAAGCGAGCTGAGGCGCGTCGATCCGCGCACGGGAGAGGTCCTGGAGACGCTCGACCTGCCGTCCGGAGTGAACGTTTCGGGGCTCGATTCCAACGGTGGCGATCAGTTCTATTGTGGAGGAGGAGGGAGCGGGAAGGTGAGGGCCGTCCGCCGGTCTGAGCGAGGCGGCCGCGAGCGGGGAGGCCGGTGAGGCGGGCGGCCCCCGAGGAGCCGCCCTTCAGGAGAGATCCTCTACGGAATCGCCGGGCAATGACCGTCGATGGGCGTCAGGCAGGCCACCTGCGTGCAGCCGAAATAGCCGCAATCCCGGCAACAGAGCGTGCCGGCCGGGCATGGGCTGGGGCAAACGGCGCCCGTCTGGAGAAACTCGGGGCTCGGCGTCAGCCCGGTCGCGGGGGCGGCGAGGGAGGCCAGGAATTCCGCGGTCTCCGCGGTGACAGGCGCCGGCGTGACGGCGCCGGCCTGCGGGCTCACGGTCGCCGGCGAGGCCGAGGGAACGCCCTGGGCGACGGCCGGGATCGCGCAGAGGGCCGCGAGCAGCAGGATACAGGTCCAACGTCCAGCGGCAAGCTTCGAGACAAATAGATTGCCCATATCGGATCCTCCGTAGGTAGTTCATAGCAATTCTAGCATAAGCAGCAGAGGGTGGGGCCTCCAGGGTGCAGTGATGTAGGAGAATGAGGCGGTATGGAAGCCCCGGAACAGCGGAGTAGGCGCGGCTCTCCCGCGTCGATCCACCTCGTCCCCACGGTAACGGAGTCCTCAACCCGGGAACAGTTTTAGATCCTGTGGCTGCGAGGAGATCAGCGAGTAGAGCGAGATCAGAGCAAGGATCAGGCAGGAGGATACGGATAGTCTACGCGCGAAACGTTCCGGTATTCTTCTTCTCAGGTTCGTGCCGAGGGTCAGCGCAAGCGCGCCCTTGCTGCACAGGGCTAGCGTGCCTCCCAGCCAGATCGGCCACGCAGCGTTGTATTTCATGACCAGAGTTGCCGCGGAAATCTGCCCGAGGTCGGCCCACTCCGAGAGAAACATTGTCAGGAAGGAAACCGAGACCGCACCGAGCCATGAGGGAACCGCCTCAGGACCGGACTGGGACTGATTGCTCCTACTGCGCCAGATGCAGACCGCGCTTCCGAAAAACGCGGCCGCGCTGAGTCCGCTGGTCCACGTTTGCGGCAGGCCTGCCATCGCTCTGCCAAAAAGCACAGCGATAAACATTTTTCCCATGAATGCTATGGAAAGCCCGCAAAAGACCCACTTCGGGGGAAAACGCATGCCGAGCGAAGTCACTGTGTAGATCGACTTGTCGCCAATCAGCTCCGCAGCGAGCACAGTCCAATAGCTCAAGAGAAAAAAGGACATCAGATCCAGCCATCCCATGGTGCATCCCTCTCTCACGAGTTTGAAGGCCAAGGCCCCAATCGCACCTCGCAGAATTGGACGGATCACCTTTGGAAATTTCCAGCCTTCGTCCGTCCAAGACCGAAGAGGGGTCCCAAGGTGTACTCTCGGAGAGTACGGCGACCGCCGGGAAACCGAACGAGCTCGTCCGTCCATGCTTCAAGGCAACGGACGCTTACGGAGGAGCCATGGCAGCTAGAAAGAAAACTTCGAAGGGCGGGAATACAGCGAGCAAGCGGCAGGGTTCGACGAAGGCGAAAGGCAGCCCCAAAGCGGCGGGAGAGATCGTCCATCCCGAGCAGGATATCCCTGCCAAGGAAGATCTCATCACAGGTCAGATCCAGCCCCACACGAGCGTCCTCTCGGGCCCGCGCAAGACACGCGCCGACGGTCCACCGCCGCCGCGGCTGTCGCACCACAAGCTCCGCAGCGTCTGGTTCCAGGCTCGCGCCGCATGGCCCATCCGCGAGGCGCCGGTCCACTT
The DNA here is from genome assembly GCA_963718645.1 of uncultured Acidobacteriota bacterium. GTDB lineage: Bacteria > Acidobacteriota > Thermoanaerobaculia > Multivoradales > UBA5704 > DATARR01. The sequence continues at coordinate 3,837,502 of OY970373.1, read as the reverse complement.
CCTGGTGCGCGAGCGCACCAGGGTTGCCAAGGCTCTGGCTCCATCGCCGGGAACCGCGCAGTGGCAAGGCGTCGGCCCCACGAACATCGGCGGCCGTCTGACCAGCCTCGTGGCCCACCCCACCCATCCGGAACGGATCTGGGTGGGCGCTGCGGGGGGAGGAGTCTGGTTCAGTCCGGATGCCGGGCAGAGCTGGCAAGCGCAATGGCACGACCAGGACGTCCTGAATGTCGGCTCGCTGGCGCTCGATCCCTCCAACCCAGACATCCTGTATTGCGGGACCGGTGAAGCCAATCTGTCCGCCGATTCCTATGCCGGCGTCGGTATCTATCAGTCCAAGGACGGCGGAAAGTCGTGGCACCTCCTGGCGTCTGTCGAGACCGCGAAGATCCCCAAGCGCATCGGCGTCATTGCGATCGACCCCTTGAATTCACTTCATCTGCGGATCGGCGGCGTCGGCTATGGAAATACCGGACAGGACGAGGACTTCGGGGGGATGTACGTCTCGCAGGATGGTGGAGTGACCTGGAAACGCGAGACGTTCGTCTCTCCCCTCAATTACTGGTGTCATTCGATCGTATTCCACCCGACCCAGGCGGGAACTATCTATGCCACGATGACGGCGCGGGGCGCCAAAAACGGGATCTATCGGTCTCAGGACGGCGGCCAGACCTGGGAACAATTGAAGAGCGGGCTGCCCAGCCCCGAGCGCTTCAGCCGGGCGAGCCTGGCGCTCTGCCGGTCGAATCCCACCGTTCTTTATGCCTTTGCCGCCGATGCAGCGAGCAAGAACGCGGATCTTCTCCTGGGGGTCTTTCGCAGCAGCGACGGAGGCACGACCTGGAAGAACGTCGCCGGGACGCACTTCGCTTCCGAAGGACAGATCAGCTACGGCAACAGCATCGCCGTCCATCCGGCGGATCCCAATCAGGTCATCTGCGGCGGAGTCGATCTCCATCTCAGCCGCAACGGGGGGAAGACCTGGCGGCAGGTCACGCGATGGGACTCCGATCGTGGCAAGCCGGACTACGCGCACGCGGATCATCACTGTCTGGTGATCCCCGACTCTCTCCCAAACCGGATCTACAGCACCAACGATGGCGGGCTCGATCTCAGCGAGGACCAAGGCGCGACCTGGATCAACAGGAGCAATGGTCTCGCAGTGACGATGTATTACGATATGGATTCGTGCCAGAGCGACGGCGGATCCTTTGGTGGAGGTGCCCAGGACAACGGAACGCTGATCACCACGACCGGGCAGCCGAACGATCATTTCGAAATCCTCGGGGGGGACGGCGGTTGGATGGTCTTCGATCCGCAGGATTCCCGGCACCTGTATGCCTCGTACTATAATTTCCACATCTTCCGCTACCGTGCGAACGCCTCGAAGGAAGTCTCGCCGCCCGCCGATGAGGAAGAGAGGAACTTCATCTGGATGTGCTACATCGCCATGGACCCGAATTCTTCCAGCACGGTCTTCACCGGGACCTATCGAGTCTGGCGGACGAAGAACGATGGAGACAAATGGGAACCCATTTCTCCACCCCTCGATGGCAGCGCGATCAGCGCGATCGAGATCGCCGTGCAGAATTCGCAGCGCGTGTATGTTGGAACGGAGAACGGAGGTTTTTTCCGCAGCCTGGATGGTGGCAACACCTGGAGCGCCAATCTCGCGAGCGCGACCCTGCCCGGTTACACCCTCACCCGCCTCGCCACCGATCCCCGCGACGCGAATGTGATCTTCGCCACCTTCGCCAACTTCGGACACCATCACGCGTTTCGCTCCCAAAACGGCGGAGAGGCCTGGGAGGACATCGACAAGGGTCAGTTGCCGGATGTTCCCCACCATTGCATCCTAATGCCGAATGACGGGTCCAACCGTCTGTTCGTCGGCTGCGACGCAGGAGTCTTTGTCTCGCCGGATTCCGGGTTGACCTGGACGAACCTGTCGAGAAACCTGCCGGCCACCATGGTAGTGGATCTGGTCTACCACTTGAAGGATCGAACGCTGAGCGCGGCCACCTATGGCCGGAGCATCTGGAGGCTCTCCGTTTGAGCCTCTGCGGCTAGGGCTCGCCGGACCGCTTGCGGAACCAGTCGCTTCGCTGGCGGAGGTTGCCGGGCCCCTCGCCAATTTTCTCGCGGACGGGAGACACGGGGCGCTGCTGTTCCTCCGTCTCTGCGACGGGAGCGGGTCCGGAGGACTCCTCCGACTCACAGCCATTCTGGCTGGTGGGCGTTTTCTTGGCCATAGTGACCTCCTACCTGCGGATGCCGGCCGTGGTGGGAGGGCCTCTCACCAGGACATCACCAGCATCCTATAGTAAACGTAGTAAACGTCCAGCGAATCCCATCGGCAAGCGCTATTTTTCGACCGCCGCGCCGAGCGCTGCCTGACGCTGCAGCCAGTCGACGACAGAGGCGGCCAGGGCAATGCGGTGGTCGGCGAAACTGTGGTCGCTGTCGAGGGTCAGGCTGGTGACCTTCCCCTTGTGCTGAGCGCGGATCGCGTCGGCCAGGGCCTGGTTCGAAGCGCCGCCGCCGTGCGTGGCGCCGATCACCAGCGCGGGGTGCGTGGCCAGGGCCGGCGCCAGGGTCAGCAGGTCCCAGTCGTCGGCGTGGCGCTCGACTTCTTCCGCCAGGTGCGCCGCGTCGGTGCCGGCCAGGCTGTTGCCCAAATCGTCGCCAATGTCCGCGATGGCCGCGGCACGCGTTTCGGGATGGGCGCGCAGGTCCTTGCCGTCGGCGCCCACGTTCCAGGCATCGATCAGCACCACGCCGGCCACGTCCGGGTGCGCCGCCGCATAGCGCGCCGCCGCGAAGCCTCCCATGCTATGACCGCCGATCAGGATGCGGCGCGGGTCGACGCCATACTTCGCGGCGTTCGCGGGCTGGCGCAGGAAGGCCATCGCCGCTTCGGCATCCTCGACCGCGCCGGCGATGCTGAAGGTGCCGGGCGAGCCCCAACTGCCGCGATAGTGCATCGTCAGCACATTCCAGCCGGCGCGCCGGATCGCCTGCGCCAGGTCGAGGTTCTGCTCGTTGCCGGGCAGGCCGTGCAGCAGCAGCAGCGTCGGCTTGGGACCGCCGCCGGCCGCCAGGAAGAACAGCGCGTTCATGCCGGCGCCGCCACTCGGGATCAGCACTTGGCGGTTGGTGGCCGGATGCCCGGCATCGCGCGCATTGTCCGTCACGACGGCGCGCGGCACCGGCGCGGCGGCCGCCTGCGCGGCGACGGAAGACAGCAGCAATCCAGCCATCAGGATAGGAACCTGCCACGCTGCTTTCATAGGAATCTCCGATCAGAGGATGGTATCCCCAACGGGACTCGAACCCGTGTCGCCGCCTTGAAAGGGCGGTGTCCTAACCACTAGACGATGGGGACCCGGAGGGCGCGGCCGCCGCGAGTGCGGCGGACCGCTGGTAAATGTACCACAGGAGGGCCCGGAGGCGAGCCTCAGGAGACCCAGTCGAGGGCGTTCCAGATCTCGTCCCGCAGGGCCGTCCAGTCGAGGGGCTTGGCGAGGAAGGCGAAGGCGCCGCAGCCCAGGGCGCGCTCGCGCAGGCGGTCGTCCATGTGGCCGGTGATGAGCACGACGGGGAGCTCCGGGTCGGCCTTGGCGAGGTGCTTCTGGAGGTCGAGGCCGTCGCCGTCGGGCAGGACGACGTCGAGCACCAGGCAGGCGGGGCCGTCCGGCCGGTGGTAGGCGAGGAGCTCGCGGATGGTCGCGAAGGACCTCACCTCGAAGCCGGCGAGACGGAAGAGCTCGCCGAGATCGCGCCGCACCGACGGATCGTCGTCCAGGAGCAGGATGCTGCGCCGCGCAGACCTGCCGGCCTCCCGGTCGGAGGCTTTGGACGGGGAGAGGCGAGGACCACTGGGCCTGCGCGGGGTCGCCACCGACCCCGGGATCGATTCGCTCTGCGTGAGCTTCATGGTGACCGTCCTTGGATTCCGCAGCCGTCGTCCGACGGGCAGGCCCTCTACTCTATGTCCCTCAGAGATGAATAGCAATCCTTAAATCAAATAGGATAGAACCCGCGCGGCTGGCGGGCGGGTTGCATCGACGCTAGGCTGACGACGGCGTTCCGCCGCGGAGGATCGAGACGATGGACATCGACGTGAAGCACGACGAACAAGAAGGCAAATACTATGCCGTGGTCGACGGCCACGAGGCGGTCTGCGAGTATGGCCCGGCCGGCGAGGGGCGGCTGAACTTCTTCCACACCTTCGTTCCCCCCGAGCTGCGCGGCAAGGGGATCGCCGACGAGCTCGTCCGCCACGCGCTGGACGACGCGCTCGCCCGCGGCCTCAAGGTCGTCCCCTCCTGCTGGTTCGTCCGCGTCTACATCGACCGCCACGAGAAGTATCGGGCCGTCCTGGCCTGAGCCCCCGCTTCCCCCCGCAGTCCGGCGCTCCCCTTGGGCCTCCCTCGTCTTGAGGGACGCCCGGGGCCGGAGTATGATGTGGCGAAATTGTAAGGGATGTAAAGCAACGAGGGCCTCCTGCCTCCGGGGGGCGCTCTGCGCGCCAACCATGATCTCCGACTTCGGTCTGCCCTCCGCTCGTCTCGCCGGCCCCGCCGATGCGAGCTTCGCCGCCCGCCTGGGGCGCCTGGCGGTGCGTCAATACGCCCTCTGCGTCCTGGTGGTGCTGCTGTTCACCGCCTTCAACGCCTTCGTGGGGCTGGGGCAGGGGCGGATCGACGATTCTGACGAGGCGCGCTACGGGGTCTCGGCCTACGAGATGGTGCAGAACCGCTCGTTCCTGGTCACCACTTACGCCGGTCAGCCCGAGTACTGGAACCTCAAGCCGCCGCTCGGCTACTGGCCGATGGCGCTCTCCTTCTACCTGTTCGGCGCCTCGCCGCTCACCCTGCGCCTCCCCTCGGCGCTGTTCGCCCTCGGCACCGTGGCGCTGACCATGGCTTTCTGCCGCCGGCTGCTGAACCGCCGGGTGGCCCTGGTGGCCGGGCTGATCGTGGCGACCACGTTCGGCTTCTTCAGCCATCACGGCGCCCGTAGCGGCGACCTCGATTCCGCCCTCACCTTCGTGCTGCTGCTCGCGATCTGCCAGATCCCGCGGCTCGCCGCCTCGTCCGGCCGGGTGATCGCGTTCGCGGGTCTGCTCGCGGTGGGGTTCCTGCTCAAGAGCTTTGCCATCCTGCCGGTGCTGATCGTGGCCGCGGCCTATCTCGGCTGGACCGGCTCCTGGCGGCGCCTCCGTCCGCTGGCCTGCGCTGCCGGCGGGGTGCTGTTCGTGGCGCTGGTCGCCGGTTGGGCGGCAGCCCGCTGGCAGGCCGACGGCACGCCCTATTTCCTGCTGCGGATGGTGGGAGAGGACCTTTTCGCCCGCTCGCTGCGGGAGATCGACAAGGGCACCACCGGCTTCTGGAGCTATGGGACGGCACTGCTTGACCGCTTCGCCCCCTGGCCGTTGCTGCTGCTGGGCGCCCTCTTCGCGCGCGGCCGCGCCGGCTGGCGGCGGGACTGGGCGAGCTGGAGCGTGAAGGGACGGGGAGCGGTGCCGCTGCTCGTCCTCTGGATCGCGGTGCCGCTAGTGCTCTTCTCCGCGGCGCGCACCCATCACCACTGGTACCTCGATCCGCTCTATCCGGCGCTCGCGGCGGTGACCGCCTGCACCCTGCTCTCCCTGCTGAGCCGGATCTCCCCGGCCCGGCGGAGCGTGGCGCTCGTCGGCTTCTTCCTGCTGCCGCTCGGATTGTGCGAGGCGCGGCTGCTCGACCGCGTCCTGGTCCGCGACCGCATGCCGGAATCCCAGCTCTTCCTGATCTCGCTGGGGAGCCGCCACGCGGAGCTCGGGCCTGAGCTCCGCGCCGCCAAGCCGCTCTACCACTCCGAGCGTTTCATCCTCGAGGCGATGGACGGCTACCGCGTCGTCGACGGCCCCGGGGACGGACCGCCCTACGGATCGAGCCCCGACATGCCCCTGCTGGCGCGGCGGCCGGACGTGGGACAGGGATTGCAGCCCGCCCCCGACTTCGAGGTGCTGGCCGAGAGCGGGATCTACAAGCTCTACGGCAACTCAAACCTCGACCTCGAAGCCGTCCGGCTGCGGACGCCGAAGGTCCACCCCCACGTCCGCCGCAACCTGCTCCAGCGGCGGCGTGGCGGGCGCGGGCTGCGGCGTTCGTAGAAAGCCTTCCTAAAACCCCAGCGTCCCGTTCTCCTTCGCCCATTCGACCTGCAGGGCGAGGAAGTCGCGCGGATAGGAAATCGTGACCTCGGTCACCTTGCCGGCCTTGTTCTGGACCGGAGCGAGGTGCGAGTAGACGCCCGAGAGATAGATCGGGAGGTTGAGCCCCTCGTAGCGGGCGATCACGTCGTCGCGGACCGCGGGATCGAAGTGGAGGCCGTACTTGTCGACCAGCGCCTTGATGCCGTCGTAGTCGCCGGTGGCCTTGATCCGCATGATCTCGGCCAGCAGCTTGCCGACCGCCTCGTGCGCCTTGTCGTAATCCTTGATATCGATGTACCAGTGGCCGTTCTTCCGCACCCGCTCCAGCGCGCCGGCTTCGATCAGGTAATTGGCCACCAGCAGGCGCGAGCGGTCGTGATCTTCCTGCGCGGTGTCGCCGGTCGCGTAGTTCTTGAGCACGATCAGCCCCGCGCGCGCCAGTTGCCGGTAGAGCTCGTGGCCGACCTCCTGCACGTCCGCCACGCCGAGCTCGGTCAGCTTCGGATCATAGATGTCCCAGTAGGCCACCAGGTCCGCCCGCGCCTCCTCCAGCGTCGAGGCGTACTCCCGCAGATAGGTCGACGGATCGTTGGGAACGATCACTTTTCCCGAGCCGTGGCCGATGATCTCGTGCAGCGCGGTGTGGAGGTTGTCCGCCGTCTGGCCGTATTTCGGATAGAGCGTGGCCTCATCGGGATCGTCCGAGAATTCGACCGCCGAGCCGGAGCCGCGCATCTCGTTGATCGCATTGATGGACGAGGTCAGCAGGATGCTCTTGGTGCCGTACTTCTCGCGGACGTCCTGCTCGTTCGGCAGGTTGTCGCCGATCGTGATCACCTGGAAGTCGCCGGCCGCGATCAGCGTCTCGATCGCCTTGCCGACCGGCGGCTTGACGTCGAGCTTCTTGAACCGCTCCTCCCAGGGGGCCTTGTGCTCGAAATAGACGGCGTTGTCCGCCAAGTGGCGCATCAGCGGCTCGAGCTGCTGATCGACCACCGCCACCACCATCTGCGCCGAGCCCTTGATGCCGCGGGCGTCGCGGTAGACCTCGATGAAGCCGGACGCGAAATCGACCGTCTCGTCGTTCTGGATCCAGAGGATGTTGTAGTCGTGCCAGTCCTTGAGATCGCCGGTTTGGTAATAGCGGATCAGCGCGCGCAGCACCTTGGCCAGCCCGGGGTCGGCGGCCCGCGCCGCCGCCTCCAGCTCGCGGTCGACCGCCTTCAGCTCCTTGGCGAAGAGGCCCGGCTTGATCCTGCCGTCCGGCGTGCCGGCCCGGTAGACCTTCTCGACCAGCTTGCCGTTCTCCTTGACCAGCCGCGAGTTCAGCGGGTTCTTCTCGTCGAAGCCCTTGAGATCGGCCAGCTTCACCCCTGGGTAATAATTGTTGCTCGACGCGGTGAGGATGTCCTCGCCCGGCGGCGGCGTCTTGGCGGTGAGCTGCGGCTGGAACTTGGGATCGAAGAGCGGCGTCCGCAGCGATTGCAGAGTCTTGGCGAGCTGCGCCTGCGTGCCCAGCCGCGCTCCCTTCGCCCGCGCCTGCTCGGCGGCCTTCGCGAACTCCTCGAACGGGATTCCGGGGACGACCTTTTCGCCGGTGATCTCGTTGTGATTGCCGCCGGCGGCGAAGAAGAGCATCGCGTATTCGACGATCGCCTTGCGCGAGGTCTCCGGCAGTCGCTCGGGGCGCTCGATCAGGGCGCCGAGGAGACGCTTGGTGGTCAGGCCCGACGCCGACATCTGATCGTAGAAGACCGGATCGAGCTGGACCGCCGCCCGGTAGAGGTGAAGGGCCACCAGCTTCTGGTTCAACGGCAGCTTGGCGAAGCTGGGGGACTCGACCTGCAGATAGCCGCGATCGCCGATCCGCGCCACCATGTGCGAGGTCGAGGGGCCTTGGGCCGACAGCGGCGCGGCGAGCAGCGAGGCGAGTATGACTGGAGCGGACAAAACCAGAGCGAGCGTTCGTCGGGTGCGGCCAGGGACCATGGCGTCTCTCTTTCCAGTGGAGCGGAGGTTTGAGGTGCATTCTAGCGCCTTGCCAGCTTCCCGCCGATACGACATCATCGCCAGCCTATCGAGGAGGATTGATATCTTGAGGAAGCTCACTCTTTCGCTCGTCCTTGCCGGCTTCACCGCCGCCTTCGTGCTCGCCGCCGCCCCCGGTTTCGCGGGCATCCATTACAAGTCGGTCTCGCGCACGGAATCCGAGGGGTCCCGGGCGCGCAGCAGCAACGTCCAGGCCGAGGGGTGGGTCGCCGCGGACAAGGCCAAGATCGTCTTCCTGGAGAGCGACGGCAACCCCGTCGCGCAGCAGGGCACCTACCTCCTCACCAAGGACGGCGGCAGGACCCTCTACCTGGTCAACCCCAAGGATCAGACCTACGCCAAGTGGAGCTTGCAGGGGATGCTCGGCACGATCGGCGCCGTGATGAACGGCATGGGGCCGCTGCTGAAGATCCAGTTCAGCGACCCCAAGAGCGACAAGGTCGCGGACGAGGATGGCGGCAAGATCCTCGGCCTCCCCACCCGGCACACCCGGTTCCGCACCACCTACGTCGCCAGCGTCAAGGTGCTGGGCATGGGGAGCACCTCGAATGTGGTGAGCGAGCAGGACGTCTGGTCCACCACCAGCCTCGCCGACCCCGGCCTGGGCGTCTGGCTCCGCGCCGAGCCGCCGCGGACGGGCAACGCGGAGTTCGACAAGCTAATCACCAGCCAGGCCGGCCATATTCAGGGCTACCCCCTGAAGGTGGTCACCGTCAGCACCAACACCGCGCAGAAGGGGAACCGGACGACCACCACCCGCACCACCATGGAAGTCACCCAGATCGACGCCTCCGCGGCCGTTCCCGCCTCGACCTTCGAGATCCCGGCCGGCTACAAGGAGACGCAGATCGAGCCCGTCGAGGAGCACCCCTGATGGCCGCCGATCTCCCCCAGGGCGAGCGGCTGAGCCGCCGCGAGATCTACAAGGGGCGCACCTTCGACGTCGAGGTCGACCAGGTCCGGCTCCCCAACGGCAAGGAGGTCGAGATGGAGATCGTGCGCCACCGCGGCGCCGCGGCGGTGATCCCCCTGCTCGACGACGGCAACGTGATCTTCGTCCGCCAGTATCGCTATGCGACGGGCGGCTGGCTGCTGGAGATCCCCGCCGGCAAGCTCGACGGCTCCGAATCGCCCGAGACCTGCGCCCGCCGCGAGGTCGAGGAGGAGGCCGGCTACACCCCCGGCAAGCTCGAGCCGCTCGGCTGGATCTGGGCCACCCCCGGCTTCGCCGACGAGAAGATCCACCTCTTCCTCGCCACGGACCTCGAACCCACCCCGCAGAGGCTGGAAGAGGACGAGGTGCTGCACATCGAGCGCATCCCGCTCCAGGAAGCGATCGATCTCGCCGCCAACGGGGACTTCCACGATTCGAAGTCGATCTGCGCGCTGCTGCGGCTGGCGCGGGCGCGGAAGCTGTAGAGCGTTGTAGGCCCCGCGCCTCTCCAGGCGCCGCTTTCGCCTCCCGAGGCGGCGCGTCCGCCTGAAAAGGCGGCGCTTCCGCCTCGCGAGGCGAAGCCGCGAGCGGACGAGGCGAGGGTCCGAGCGCTGGAGGCGGCGCTTCCGCCGGGCGAGGCGGCGCTTTCGCCGGAGAAGGCGAGGCTGCGAGCGGAGAAGGCGGCACTTCCGCCTCGCGCGGCGGCACCGCCGCCGGCTCAGGCGGGAGGAAGAAAATACGCGCTGGGGCTAGGCCGCAGAAATCTAAAAGCAAGGACGTAAAGGACTGCAAGGACGACAAGGACATCAGAAACAGGACGAGGGTGACAAATCCGGCAATCCGTTGTCCTTGTCTGGCTTTTTTTCTGGCGCCCAGGCTCCTGGCCAGATGGTATTCTCTCCGTATGGCTCTCAAGGCTCGCGTTCACAATGGCCGCCTCCTGGCCGATGAACCCACGGCGCTCCCGGAGGGTACCGAGGTAGGCCTCCTGCCTCTCGATCCCGGCGACTGGCTCGATCCGGCCGACCGCGCCGCCCTCCACAAAGCTCTGTCCGCCTCTCAGGAAGACGTCGAAGCGCGCCAGCTCTTCGATGCCGAGGATGTGCTGAGGGAACTGCGGGCTCTGTGACGCGGCGCAAGCTCCGCGTCGGCGCTTGCCACAGACCACACCGCCTGTCCCGCTTCCTCGCGCGCGCTCACCGGTTAGGTTAGGGGCTGAGGTCAGCCCACGAACGCTCACAGATCTTCGTAGGAGCTCTCATGAACGGGATGAAGCTGTTCGTCGCCGCCTTGATCGTCACCGCTACGGCTCTGATTCCGAAGAGCGCGCCGGCCGCCGCTTTCTGCAGCTTTCAGCAGTGCTATGGCACCCTGGGAAACTGCTCCCTGCTCGTCTGCCCTCCGGGCTATCGTGGCGTGCCACGGTGCAGCAGTGCCCCGCAATGTGAAGGGTATTGCGCGTGTATCCAGTTTCCCTGAGCTACCTCCAAAATTTCGCCGGAGGGCAGGCCGTTGCGGATCGCAAGGCCTGAGTGGAGCAGCAGGCGGCCCGGCGTTACTGAAAAAAGGTTTGATCGAAGCTTGCGGCCTTCTCGCCGGGAGTGGCGGATGGAGATTCAATCCCTTCGAGGAGACGTTCCGTGGTCCCCGTGGCCTATGAAAGGTTGTCGTATCGGACCTGGAACGTCTCTACCGCCTCCGCCGGAAAGCTACCGAGATTGAATGTCCGGCGTCTGGATGTGCTCCGGGCGGAACCCCAGGCCGACCACGCGGGCGGCGACGCGGCGGAGGATGGGGGCGAGGAGAACGATCAGTTTTCTCGCGGGCCAGGAGAGGGCAAAGACCTTTCCTCCGGGTCCGAACATGCGGCGGTGGATGAAGACCTGCCCGGCCTGGATGCGGCGGACAGGCATCTCTCGCCGCTTTTGCACGGCGCGGAGGTCGTCTTCCGTAACGTTCCCCTGTTTTAGTTTGGCGGCGAGGAGGTTGGCGGTCGCCACGGCGTCCTGGACCGCGAGGTTGATGCCGACGCCGCCGGCGGGGGACATGGCGTGGGCGGCGTCGCCGATGCAGAGGAGCCCGGGACGGTGCCAGTCGCGGAGACGGTTGATCTGCACGGTGAGCAATTTGACTTTGTCCCAGTCGTCGATCTCGCCGAGGGTGTCCGCCAGGAAGGGGGCGGCGCTCGCGATGCCGGCGCGGAAGGCCTCCAGGCCCTGCTTCCGGATCTGCTCGAAGTCTCCCTTGCGGATGATCGAGGCGCATTGGAAGTAGTCGCCGCGATCGATCGTGACGAGCAGCTTGCCGTTCCGGATCCGTCCCAGCGACGGGGTCGGATCGTCGGCGCTCTTGGTGACGCGGAACCAGAGGACGTCGATCGGCACGCCGAAATCCTGGACGTTCATCCCGGCCCTCTGCCGCACGGTCGAATGGCGTCCATCGGTGCCGACGACGAGGTCGGCTCGCACCTCCAGATCCCCTTCGTCCGTCTTCACCCTGACGCCGGAAATGCGTCCGTTCTCCGCGATCAGATCGGTGACCTCCGCGTTCATCCGCAGATGGAAAGCCGGATAGCGCTTCGCGTGGTCAGACAGGAAATTCAGGAAGTCCCACTGCGGCATCAGCGCGATGAACTTGCAGCGCGTCGGCAGGCTGGAGAAGTCCGGACCGGGATAATCCTGATCGTCGATGGTGAGCTTGAGGACGTGGAGCTCCTGGTGGGGCACGCGCAGGAACTCGTCGAGCAGGCCGAGCTCGGCCATCAGCTCCAGCGTGGAAGGGTGGACGGTGTCGCCGCGGAAGTCGCGGAAGAAGTCGGCATGCTTTTCGAGCACCACGACCTCGACGCCGGCGCGGGCGAGGAGGAAGCCGAGCATCATGCCGGCGGGGCCGCCGCCGGCGATGCAGCAGGTGGTGCGGATCGGATTCAATTTCTTTTCCTCTACTTCTCGCTGTCCAGCATCCGCATCTGTTCCTCGCCGTAGCGGGTGCCGGCGACGGCGGAGGCGGGGATGGCCCCTTCGATGCGGACGAGGTCGTCAAGCGTGAGCGATACCTGGAGGGCGCCCAGCGATTCGTCGAGCTGGGCACGCGTGCGGGCGCCGATCACCGGCACGATGGTATCTCCCTTGGCGAGCACCCAGGCGATGGCGAGCTGGGTGGGGCTGACGCCCTTCTCGGCGGCCAGCGCTTCCAGCGTCTCGACGACGGCGCGGTTGCGTTCGCCGTTCTCGCCAGTGAAGCGGGGGAGGTGGGCGCGGTAGTCGCCCTTTCCGGTCGGCTTCGAGCCGCTGAGCAGGCCGCGCGAGAGCACGCCGTAGGCGGTGACGCCGATGCCAAGCTCCCGGAGGAGCGGGAAGATCTGCTCCTCGGGGCCGCGGCTGACCAGCGCGTACTCGATCTGGAGATCGGCGATCGGGTGGACGGCCGCCGCCCGGCGGATGGTCTCCGGTCCGACCTCGGAGAGGCCGATGGCCCGCACATAGCCGGCCTTGATCAGGTCGGCGATGGCCCCGATGGTGTCTTCGATCGGCACGTTGGGATCGAGGCGCGCCGGGCGGTAGATGTCGATGTGGTCGACGCCCAGACGGTTGAGGGTATAGGCCAGGAAGTTCTTGACCGCCGCGGGTCGGCCGTCGAAGCCGCCCCAGGAGTTGTCCGGACCGCGGAGGGCGCCGAACTTGACCGATAGCAGGGCCTCCTCGCGGCGCCCCTTCAGAGCGCGGCCGATCAGCATCTCGTTGTGCCCCATGCCGTAGAAGTCGCCGGTGTCGAGGAGGTTGACCCCCGAGTCGAGCGCGGCATGGATGGTGGCGATGCTCTCGGCCTCGTCGGACGGGCCGTACACGCCGGACATCCCCATGCAGCCGAGGGAGAGGGGGAAGATGGCGGGCGGGAAGGAGCCGAGGTGGCGGAAGGTGCTGGGAGTGAGTGAATTCACGTTCATGCTTCCACGGTAGGACAGGAGGTCCGCAATGGCAAGCCTCCGCCCGGGCCCCCCGCCCGGGCATAAATGCCCGGGCTACACCGGAAACGAAAAGCCGGCTGAAGCCGGCTCCCAGGGGAACCCTCCTCCTTGAGCCTCCTTCAGGAGGCTTTTCGGTTGAAGCGTAGCCCGGGCATTCATGCCCGGGCGTCGGCGGCCATCTGATGCCGCATCCCCCTGTAACCTTTTCCCTCCCTGAAACGTAAGAGAGAGCGTCGGGCAGTACAAAGCGAACCGGACAATCCGCAAGAAACGAAAGAAGGAATTGTCATGCGTAAAAAGCAATGGGTGATAGCAGGTTCCGCGGTGGTGCTGCTCGCCGGTAGCCTCGTCGTGGCGCGGGCGACGACCAAGACCAAGACCGAGGTGGCCGAGTCGCCGTTCCGGCTCGGCAAGGTGCAGTCCGAGGACCTCCAGGTGAGCGTGCGCGAGGTGGGCGTGGTCGATCCCGAGGTCAAGGTGGACGTCAAGTCCGCGGTCTCCGGGCGGATCCAGAGCCTGCGGGTGCGCGAGGGGGACGTGGTGAAGACCGGTCAGGTGCTGGCCGAGGTCGAGCCCGACGTCAACCAGGCGCAGTCGCTCTCCGACGTCAAGTCGGGGGTGGCGCAGGCGGAGATCAAGCTGCGCGACACTGAGAAGGAGCTGGCGGCCCAGCAGTACCTGTTCGACAACGGTCTGATCGGCAGCCAGGCCCTGCGTACCTTCCAGACCACGCGCGATCTCGCGGCCGACTCGCTGGCCAGCGCCCGGTCGCGCTACCAGATCGTCGAGGACCACGGGATTCCGATCTCCGGCGCCTCCAACAGCCAGCAGGCGCGGGTGACGGCGCCGATGTCCGGGGTGGTGATCAAGAAGGGGGTCGAGCTGGGCGAGACGGTGACCTCGGGCGTCTCGTCGTTCAACGACGGCACGGTGATGTTCACCGTCGCCGATCTCAAGTCGCTGATCATCCGCGTCAACCTCAACGAGGTGGACATCGCCAAGGTGCGGGTGGGCCAGCCGGTGCGGGTGACGCTCGACGCCTATCCGCAGAAGATCTTCACCGGCAAGGTGCGCTTCGTGGCGCCGGCCGCCAAGGTGGTGGACAAGATCAAGGTGTTCGAGATCGAGGTCAAGCTCGACCAGCTCGACCCGGCCTTCCGCACCGGCATGAGCGCCAACGTCGAGATCCTCGGCGAGCAGCGCGCCAAGGCCCTGTCGATCCCGCTGGAAGCCCTGCAGCGGCGCGAGGGGTCCACGGTGGTCTACCGGCTGAAGGCGGGGCTGCCGGCCAAGGAGGTCGACAAGGCTCGCGAGGCGCTGAACGGCCGCAGCAAGTTCGTCTGGCTCTCCGAGAACTGGAAGGGCTATTTCGAGCCGGTGGCGGTCAACGCCGGGATCGCCACGCTCGAGCGGGTGGAGATCGTCAACGGCCTGCGCGCCGGAGACCAGGTGGCGCTCGAGGACGTGACGCGCAAGCAGGTCGAGAAGGACAACGAGAACAACTAGGGATCGCGGGAATCAAACAGGAGGGCAAGGCCATGAACACGATCATCGAAACCCGCGACCTGACCAAGGTATACGGCAGCAACGGCAACGCCGTGCACGCGCTGCGCGGCATCGATCTGACCATCGAGCAGGGGGAGTTCGTCGCCCTGATCGGCCCTTCGGGGTCGGGCAAGAGCACGCTGATGGCGATCCTCGGCTGCCTCGACCTGCCGACGGCCGGACGCTATGCGCTCGATGGCCGGCGGGTGGACGGGCTCGGCGGGGCCGATCTGGCGGCGATCCGCAACGAGAAGATCGGCTTCGTCTTCCAGCAGTACAACCTGCTGCCGAAGGCGACGATCGTGCGCAACATCGAGCTGCCGATGCTCTACGCCGGCGTGCCCCGCAAGGAGCGGCGGCAGCGGGCACTGGAGTTGCTGGCGCGCGTGGGCATTTCCGACAAGGCCAACGCCCTGCCGGGCGAGCTCTCCGGCGGCCAGCGCCAGCGCGTGTCGATCGCCCGCGCCCTCGCCAACCGGCCGGCGCTGCTGCTCGCCGACGAGCCCACCGGCGCCCTCGACACCAAAACCGGCGAGGAGGTGCTGGGCCTCTTCCGCGAGCTCCACGAGCAGGGGAACACCGTCGTGCTGGTCACCCATGACCCCGGAATCGCCGCCCGCGCCGAGCGCCGCGTCACGCTCTGCGACGGCCTGGTCCTCGACGAGCGCCAGGAGAAGGAGAGGGCCGCATGAAAGCCTCCAGTGGGGCCTTCCGCGAGCGGCTGAGCGAGGCGTGGATCGAGCTGCGCGGCAATCCCGGCCGCTCGTTCCTCCAGGCCCTGGGCGTGATGCTCGGCGTCGCCTCGGTGCTCGGCGGCTTCTCGATCTCCGACAGCCAGCGGCAGCAGGCGGCGCGGATGTTCGCCAAGGTCGGCGGCACCGACAAGCTCAACGTGATGCCCACCGACACGGTCTACCAGGGGACGCCGAGCGCGCTGCACAACGCCAACCTCGGGCTGCGGCTGGACGATGCCACCGTCGGCGGCCAGGTGGCCGGCGCGGCCAGGGCGATCACCGCCACCAGCTTGCAGAAGTCGGCGCGGGCGCGGGTGCGCTCCGAGCTCGCCGACCAGGAGCGGGACGTCAGCGGCATCGGCGCCGACTACGTGGCGATGAACGGCTACGAGATCGAGCAGGGTCGCGGTTTCTCCAGCCACGAGCTGGAGACCGGCGCGCCGGTGGCGATCCTCGGCTCCGAGGCGGCGAGCGTCTTTTTCCCCACCGGCGACATCGTCGGCAAGCCGCTGCGCATCGGCGACGTGCCGGTGACGGTGATCGGCGTCTTCCAGGAGAAGACCTTCCGCTTCCGCGAAGGCCAGCAGAACGTCTTCGCCTGGCGCAACTACATCGTGGCGGTGCCTTCCGGGCTGGTCTCGGCGCGGATGGAGGGGGACTCCTACCACCGCCTCAACAAGATCACCTTCCGCATCCCCGACCTGGCGGCGATGTCCGATTTCTCCCGGCAGCTCAGCGCCGTGGTCACCTCCAACCACCGGCTGCAGGACGACTTCCGCCTCGACGACGTGGCCAAGCGGCTGCAGCGGCAGATGAACCAGGGGGCCGTCTACAACCTGGTCTTCATGTTCTCGGGCGTGCTGGCGCTGATCGGCGGCGGCATGGTCAACGTCAACATCCAGCTCGCCTCGCTCAAGGAGCGGGTGCGCGAGGTGGGGGTCAAGATGGCGATCGGGGCGCCGGGGAGCGAGATCTTCAAATCGTTCATGACCGAGGCCCTGCTGCTGACCCTGCTCGGCAGCGCCGCCGGGTTCGTGATCGGCATCGTCTTCTCCTGGGCGATCACGAAGTCGATCGGCGCGCCGCTGACGCTCGCCCCCATGAGCTTCGTCTGGGCCGTGCTGATGGCCCTCGTCTTCGGGTTCCTGTTCGCGCTCTACCCGGCCGTGAAGGCCAGCCGGCAGTCCCCGATGGAGGCGCTGCGCTATGAATGACGCTCTCTCTTTCGTCGCCGCGGCCGCCATCCTCAACGAGCCGAAGCCGGGGAGCACGCGCCGCCGCCGGACGCTCGGCGTGCGCGCCGCGCTGGTCTGGGAGGTCGTCACCGGCGGCGTCCGCGAGCTCTGGGCGCACAAGCTGCGCTCGATCCTCACCCTCACCCTACTGATGCTCGGCGTCTTCGCCCTGGTGGTGATGACCTCGGTGCTCGACGGCGTCAAGGACAGCATCTCGACCGGCTTCGCCGGCATGAGCTGGGACGGCACGCTGGTGCTGGTGCCCAAGCCGGCCAAGACCTCCGAGGAGCAGAAGCGCTTCGCGATGAGCACCGGCCTGCGCTACGAGGACCTGGCGCGCATCACCGCCCCCGATCCGCGGGTGCTCGGCTTCTCGCCGCGGGCCAGCCGGCGCAGCGTGGTCAAGGTGTCCGGCGGCGGCCAGAAGATCTTCGTCAACGGCGTCACCGCCGACTACACGTTCCTGATGAGCCGCCGGATCGGCCTCGGCCGCGGCCTCACCGCCGACGACCAGCGCCGGCACTCCAGCGTGGCGGTGGTGGGGGCGACCCTGGCCGCCAAGCTCTTCGGCGGCGGCGATCCGGTCGGCCGCGACCTGGTGATCGAGGGGGTCCCCTTCCGCGTCGTCGGGGTGCTGGCGAGCGGCCAGATCTTCAACGACGAGATGTACCAGGACGCCAACGGCGCCCTGGTGCCGATCGAGACCTACATGGACCGCCTCGACACCGATCACCAGATCGCCCAGATCACGGTGAAGCTAAAGGCCAAGCGCGACCTCGACGCCGTCTCGGCCACCCTGCTCGCCCGCGCCCGCCAGGCCCATCACGGCATCGAGGACGTGAAGGTCAAGGACCTCGACGCCGAGCTGGCCCGCGGCTACGCGCAGTTCCAGGACCAGATGCACGGCTGGGCCGTGGTGCTGTTCAGCCTCGCCGGCACCGTGCTGCTGGTGGGCGGCGTCGGCGTGCTGTCGGTGATGCTGATCTCCTTTTCCGACCGGCGCTACGAGATCGGCCTGCGCAAGTCGATCGGCGCCGACGACAGCCAGATCCTCATCCAGTTCCTGCTCGAGGCGCTGGTGCTGGCCGCGATCGGCGCCTCGATCGGCACCCTCGCCGGCAGCGCCTTCTGCCGCGCGCTCTCCGACAAGTTCCCCTGGGGCCTGGTGGTCAACCCCTACGGCCTCGCCGCCGCCTGGGGCATCGCCCTGGTGCTCGCGGTCGGCTTCGGCCTCTACCCGGCGATCCGGGCGGCGCGGTTGTCGCCGATGGAGGCGATGCGGTAGGCGAAAAACCACACACGGACGAACACGGACCGGCACAGACTCACACGGACGATAAATTCCCGGATGCCGCCGTCCGTGTCGGTCCGTGGTCGTCCGTGTTCCTCCTCCTCCCCTGCCTCCACCCCTCCCCGACCCGATCTGTGCCAAAATGACCCGCGCATGCCTGATACCCCCCTGGTCCTGGTGATCGACGACGAAACCGGCTCCCGCGAGTCGATGGCCATCGCCCTCGAAAAGGCGGGGCTCGGCGTGCGCACGTTCGACGACGCGCGCAAGGCGCTCGAGTTCCTCGACGAGAACGAGGCCCGCCTCGCCGTCTGCGACCTGCGGATGCCCGGCATGGACGGCCTCGCCTTCCTACACGAGGTCCGCGAGCGCAAGATCGACCTCAGCATCATGCTCGTCACAGCCTACGGCTCCATCGAGTCGGCCGTGGAGGCCATGCGGGTGGGGGCGGACGACTACCTGACCAAGCCGGTCGACCTCTACGAGCTGCGCAAGCGGGTGATGAACCTGATCGAGAAACAGCAGCTCAAGGAGGAGGTCTCGACGCTGCGCGAGATGCTCGACAAGCGCTACGGCTTCGAGAGCATCATCGGCCGCTCGGCGCCGATGGAGCAGCTCTTCGAGCACATGCGGCTGGTGGCGCCCACGCGCTCCAGCGTGCTGATCACCGGCGAGAGCGGCACCGGCAAGGAGCTGGTGGCCAACGCCGTCCACCGGGCCAGCCCGCGCCGCAACGAGCGCTTCCTGGCGATCAACTGCGGCGCCATCCCCAGCGACATCCTGGAGAGCGAGCTGTTCGGTCACGAGCGGGGCGCCTTCACCGGCGCCGTCACCCGCAAGATCGGCAAGTTCGAGCTCGCCCACCGCGGCACCCTGTTCCTGGACGAGATCAGCGAGCTCTACCCCGAGCTCCAGGTCAAGCTCCTGCGGGTGCTGGAGGAGCGCCAGGTGATGCGCGTCGGCGGCAGCGATCTGATCCCCGTCGACTTCCGGCTGGTGGCGGCCACCAACCGCGACCTCGAGCGCGAGGTCACCGAGGGGCGTTTCCGCGAGGACCTCTACTACCGGCTGAAGGTGGTCACCCTGCGCATCCCGCCGCTGCGCGAGCGGCCGGGGGACATCTTCCAGCTCGCCGAGCACTTCCTGACGCTGTTCTGCCAGGAGCACGGCAAGGCGCAGAAGCGGCTGGGCGATGCCACGCTGGACCTGCTGAGCCGCTACCCCTGGCCGGGCAACGTGCGGCAGCTCAGGAACGTCATCGAGTCGGCGGTGGTGTTCAGCCAGGGCGAGGAGGTCACCCCCGCCGACCTGCCGGTGGAGGTGCGCGAGTCGTCGACCATCGCCATTCCCGGCGCGCCCGTGCAGGCGGCCGCCGGCGAGCCGCGCACCATGGCCGACATCGAGCGCCAGGCGATCCTCGAGACCCTGGACCGCACCGCCGGCCACCGCGCCAAGGCGGCGGACCTGCTCGGCATCGGCCTGCGGACGCTGCAGCGCAAGCTCAAGGAGTACAAGGACGAAGGCTATATCCAGGAGGACTGAGGACCGATGGAGCTCCATACCGAGGTGCTGATCCACAACGACATCATGGCCATGAAGGGGGTGCGCGGAGTCCTGCTCCAGATCAGCTCCGACGGCTACTACGAGGTGAACTGCGCCTTCGGCGAGCGCTTCCATCGCACCCTGCTGCCGATCCCCGGGACCGTGCTGATCAACCGCGAGCCGGAAGAGAACACGACGAGCACCGAGTTGGAGATCGAACGCTGATGGCCACCAAAAAAGCGAACGGGAATCCGCCGCGGGACGGCGCCAAGCTCTCGGTCAACGTCGATCACATCGCGACCCTCCGGCAGGCGCGGCGGACCTCCTATCCCGATCCCGTCGAGGCGGCGCGCATCGCCGAGGCGGCCGGCGCGGCGGGGATCACCGTCCACCTGCGGATGGACCGCCGGCACATCCAGGACGTCGACGTCGAGCGGCTGCGCGCGTCGGTGAAGGGGAAGCTCAACCTGGAGATGTCGAGCGCCGAGGAGATGGTCGGCGTGGCGCTGCGGGTCAAGCCCGACCAGGTGACCCTGGTGCCCGAGCGCCCCGAGGAGGTCACCACCGACGGCGGCCTCAACCTCATCCTCTACGGCCGGCGGATCGCCGACGTCACCCAGCGGCTGGCGGACGCCGGGATCGCCGTCTCGCTGTTCATCGATCCCGACCCCCGGCAGATCCAGGCGCTGATCCCCCTCGCCACGCACGGGGTGACCGGCTTCGAGATCAACACCGACGTCTACACTCAGGCTGCCGAAGGGGAGGCCCGGGCGGCCGAGCTGAAGCAGATCGCGGAGGTGGTGGAGCTGGGGAGGGCGGCCGGCTTCCAAGCCTACGCCGGCCACGGCCTGCGCACCGACAACGTCGGCCCCATCGCGGCCCTCCCCGGCATGGCCGAGCTGAACATCGGCCACTTCATCATCGCCCGCGCGGCGATCGTGGGGATGGATGCCGCGGTGCGGGAGATGCTGGCGGCGATGGCGGGGTAGGCGACTGCTCTATAATCCATCGTTGGGAGACGGAAATGGTGTATCACGGTCAAGTCAAAAACGGGTCGATCGTTCTCGATCCAGGTGTCGACCTCCCCGACGGTGCGGAGGTGCGGATCGAGCTAATGCCCGCCGAGGCTCAGGGGGGGAGAGATCCCCTTCTCAGAATGATGGATCTGGCCGTCGAGACCGGGATCCCGGATCTGGCCACCAACGTTGACCACTACCTCTACGGACATCCGAAGGCGGGGGATGCCGAGTAGGACCGTTTTCCTCGACACCAACGGCTGGTTGGCGCTTCTGAACGCCTCAGACACCCTGCACGAAGCGGCACGGGCTCTCTGGGAAGATCTGGTGGAGCAGGGAGCCATGCTCGTCGTCACCGATTGGGTGCTTGCGGAAACCGGCAACGGACTGGCGAGGACGCCTGCCAGGCGCCAGCTCAGTCTGGCGGTCGACCTTTTCCGCTCCAGCGCGAGGGCCCGCTTCCTCTTCGTATCCTCGGCTTATCTGGAAAAGGCCCTCGACCTCTACGAAAAGCGAGAGGACAAAGCTTGGGGCCTGGTGGACTGTGCGAGCTTCGTCGTGATGCAGGCTCTCGGCATTACAGAAGCTTTTACCGACGACCGGCACTTCAAGCAGGCGGGATTCCAGCGCCTGCTTTCGACACCCTGACTTCAGGCCCCGGGGCCTGGTGGAAGGTCGCGCCCGAGGGCCGCCAGATCCTCCGCCTCCACATCTTCGGCGTGCGACCCGCGCGCCGGAAGCGCGGTGCTACCGATCCGTCACGGAATCTCACGGATCCGGCGGTGGTGACCGCCGCCGAATCCCCGACCGCCGCCGCCATGGCGCGCGAGACGCGCGGTGCCGCGGAAACCGCCTACACCTCGACTTCGGCATAGCTGCCGGGAGATGCCCCGTCGACTGCCGCCGTCACGGCAAGGACTCGCGCCTGAATTTTGGGCCAACTCGTGGAGAGAAGTACCACGACCGCCAATCTTCGGTCTCTCAGGTTCTGCTGGTACTTCAGATTCTGGTCGGTGGTCACCAGAACCTCGAAGTCGGCAGCTTCGGCTTGTGAGATCAAGTCTCCGTTCCGGAGCGTGGTCCAGGCCAACTCATAGGCGGTCGTTACTTCATGGAGCCGAAGATGGCGGCGTAAGGGAACAGGCGTTCCCTGGTCGAAGAGAACCTTCACGCCACGAGAAGGCTGCGAGCCGCGTGTTCGAGCACCGCCTCCGCCTGTTCCCGGGCGACTCCGGGGAACCAGGCGAGGAAGTCATCCAGCCTGGCACCGGATTCGAGGTTCTCGAAGAGCGCCTTTACGGGAACGCGGGTGCCGCGGAAGACCCAGGCTCCGCTGACTCTGTCCGGGACGTGCTCGACGGCGGGGCATTGTGACCAGTCCAGCATGGGGTCGATTCTAGCAAGAAATTGGCAGGCTGCCGGCCTCAAGGCACGATCAGGCTGCGCCAATTCCCCGGAGCCTGACGGCGGCTCCGGGATTGAGAGGAGCGCGAGCGGAGAGCCCTTTCAGCAGGTCCCGTTGCAGTAAAAGTTGTAGCCGCACAGAGAGCTGCAGCAGGGGGTCGTTCCGAAGAAACAGCCTGAGTAGGTGTCGGAATAGCACCCCGAGGAGCCGGTCTCGTAGGAGATCACGGAGTCCTGATCGTAGCAATCGGTGCAGGCCGGTGCGTTGGGACAGATCAGGGTGGTCCGGATGCGATCTCGACGGTATTGGGTGACGTGAAGCTGGAATGTGGTCATTCCGCCGAAGGCCTGGCTCACGTAGCAGGCAGTGCCGCCGTTGTACGAGCCGGTGACATACCAGGAGCCCCAATGCTCCGAGACGGTCGTTGAGGCATAGCACGTCGTGGCGCAACGCCCCCACTCGCCGCAGGTGACCGGGCCGCCTTTGCCAGGGTCATAGCCGCACTCGGTATCGCACGGCGTCGACTCCGTGCAGTCGTTGCAGTCCGGAAGGTAGTCCTTGGCGATCGGGGAACGGACTCGCTCCACTCTGCGGTCCCCGGGGCCGCTCACCGAGGACCTGACGGCCAGTTGCACCGCCGGACTCTGGCCGAACTCGGCGCTACGCTGCACGAGGTCCGCGAACGAGAGGGATTCGAACAGCCGCCCCTGCTGGCGGACCTCGATCCGGATGGCAGCGTCCTCCTGAGCCAGCTTGTGGAGCTGGCGGACGAGGTCGGGGCGCAGGGCCAGGAGCTCGACCATCCGCTCCTCCTTGAGGAGGGTCGCGAGGTCGAGCGCCGTCGTGGTCTTCTGGGCGCTGTCCGGGTTGATCTTCGGCAAGCGAGCGTTGGCGAGATCCACGGTTTCGGTGAGATACGGCTTGCCCTTGACGAGGTAGCGGATCTCGAGAGGAGAGTCCTGCCCCAGGGCGTTGAGCCCATAGAAAAGACGCTGTTCGGCCGGCAGGGGCTGGTACGTGGAGTTGCCCGCCGTTCCATGGAGGGAGGTCAGGAACGCCGCCGCGCTACAGGCCGGGGTGGATTGGGCGGCCTGAGCCAGTGCGGGCACGACCAGAAGCGCGAGAATCAGAAGCCACCACGAGCTGGTGCGACGCATTGTTCTCCTCCTTGGGATCGCTGAGTTGTTCTCAACTTTCACGGGGCGGCGAATCACCGTCTTGAGTTTTAAGCACAAGCACGTGGGCTGTCAACTCGAAGCGCGATGATGAGGATGGACGCCACCGTGCGGGAGATGCTGGCGGCGAAGTCAGCCGGCCTTACGCAGAAAATCTGAAGGCAGCAAGTCCGGGAAGTTCTTGTCCTTGCCGTCCTTGTTGTCCTTTACGTCCTTGCTGGGTTTCTTCTGCCGCGCAGTCTTCCCGAGTCCCGCAAGATCTACCCTGCCCCCAACTCCCCCCGGATCGCCACGGCGATCTCCTCGGCCAGGGCGTCGATCGTCGTCTGCTCGGGCCCTTCGATCATGATGCGCGCGAGAGGTTCGGTGCCGCTGTAGCGGAGGACGAGGCGGCCGTCGTCCCCCAGGCGCTCTTCGACGGTCTTGGCGGCGGTGGTGACGGCCGGGAGCTTGTCGAAGTCGATCTTGCGCTGGACGCGCACGTTCAGCAGGATCTGCGGGTAGCGCCGGAAGCGGGCCAGCATGGCGGTCAGGGGGCGGCCGTCCTGGTGGCGCAGGTAGGCCATCTGCAAGGCGGTCAGCAGGCCGTCGCCGGTGCTCGCGAGGTGGCTCTGGACGATGTGGCCGGATTGCTCGCCGCCGAGAAGGATGCCCTCCTTGCGCATCGCCTCGACCACGTAGCGGTCGCCCACGTTGCAGCGGACGAGGCCGATCCCCTCCGCCGCCAGGGCCCGTTCCAGGCCGAGGTTGCTCATCGAGGTTGCAACGATTTTCGGTGGTGTCAGGTGGCCGCTCCGATGGAGGCAGGTCGCCCAGAGGTAGAGGATGGCGTCGCCGTCGCGCACGGTGCCCGCTTCGTCGGCGAGGACGCAGCGGTCGGCGTCGCCGTCGAAGGCGGCTCCCAGGTCGGCTCCCTCGGCGACCACTTGCGCCGCCATTCCGGCCGGCGCGGTCGAGCCGCACCCCTGATTGACGTTGCGGCCGTCGGGATCGGCGTGGAGGAGGGTGACCGTGGCGCCCAGCCGCCCGAAGATCTCGTCGGCATAGCTCGACGCTGCGCCGTTGCCGGCGTCGAGCACCACCTTCAATCCTGCCAGCGGAGCACCCTCGGGGAGGGTCGCGGCGAGGTGGTGGAGATAGCGCTCGCGGAGCTCGGGATCGGCGAGGGGCCAACCCTCCGGCAGCTCCATCGCGTTCAGGTCCTCGACGGCGGCCGGCTCCGCCTTCATCCGGCGCTCGAGCGCCAGCTCGTCCTCGTCGCTCCACTTGGCGCCCTGGGGATCGATCAGCTTGATGCCGTTGTCGGGATAGGGGTTGTGGCTCGCCGAGACGACGACGCCGGCGGCGGCGCCGGTCGCGCCCACGAGATAGGCGACGCCCGGCGTGGGGATCACCCCCGCGTAGCGCACGTCGACGCCGCCGGCGGTGAGGCCGGCGGCCAGCCAGCGGCAGATCTCGGGGGTGCTCTCGCGGGTGTCGCCGCCGAGCACCACCCGCGGGGGCGTGCCGTTGCCGCGCGCGCGCAGGGCCGCGGCGAGATGGATGGCGAGGGCGCCGACCGTGGCGCGGTCGAGCGGCGGCTCGCCGAAGTGGCCGCGGATGCCGTCGGTTCCGAACAGGCGGGGCGAATCTTGGCTCAAGGCTTCTGCTTTCCCTTCTCTTTGCGGGGTTTCGCGGCCGGCGGCGCGTCGTTCGGCTGCTGCATCGGGACGTGGACGGTCACCTGGGTGGGCTGGACGATCTGGATCAGTGGGTTGGGGGGTATCACCGCGACCGTCTCGTCGAAGGTGAGGGCGTGGCCGTCCAGGTTGAGCGGCCGGGTCGACAGCGAATCGGTGCGCGCGAGCATCGGCTCGGGACCGGTCACCAGCACCTGGTTGGGGAACACCTCGGGCTCGCCGACCGTCGAGCCGGCGGCCGGTTCGCCCACCAGCTTGGGGAACACCGGCAGCCGCTGCGTGACCTCGCGCTCGAGGTCGAGCTGCACCGCGTTGGGCTCGATCGAGACCACCTCCAGGCCGTCGGGCAGCAGCACGTTCTCGGGCGTCAGCGGCACGGTGACCAGCCCCACATTGCGCTGCGAGAGCTCCACCTGCACGCTCACCATGTAGGGGATGAGCTGGCGGATCGCCTTCTTGCTGCCGCTGAGGCGCACGTTCACGTTCGGCACCGGGTTGATGACCATGAAGCCGCGCGGCCGGTTGTAGCTCACCGCCGCCTCCACCACCTTCTCGCTGGAGACCAGCCGGTCCTCGACCGAGGCGTTGAACCAGATGCCGGTGGCAATGCCGAGCGCCAGCAGCCGCAATCCCCAGGTGCGCGCCCACTCGTTCACCGGCGGCCCCCCTGCGGGTAGAGGTCGGCCACCAGGTAGCGGTGGAGGGCGTTGCGCAGGCTGTTGCTGTCGAGGTCCGTGGTGAGCTTGCCGTTGAAGGCCAGCGAGATCGTCCCGGTCTCCTCGGAGACCACCACGGCCACCGCGTCGGTCTCCTCGGTGATGCCGACGGCCGACCGGTGGCGGGTGCCGTACTCCTTGGAGAGCTCCGGGTTGGAGGTCAGCGGCAGGAAGCACCCCGCGGCGGCGATCCGGTCGTCCTGCACGATCACCGCGCCGTCGTGCATCGGCGTGTCGGGCTGGAAGAGGTTGATCAGCAGGTCGTAGGAGACCACGGCGTCGACGAGGATGCCGTTCTCGATGTAGTTGCGCAGGCCGTGCAGGCGCTCGATGACGATCAGGGCGCCGATCCGGCGGGTCGAGAGGGTGGTCGCCGCCAGCACGATCTCGGGGAACGAGGCGACCACCTTCTGCTGCTTGGCGAGCCCCCAGAGCGGGTTGCGCCCGAAGTCGGCGAGGGCGCGGCGGATCTCCTGCTGAAAGAGCACGATGACGGCGAAGGGGAGGACGATCAACAGGTTCTCGAGAATCCGCTGCAGGGTCGGCAGCTCGGCGAGCACGGCCGTGTAGTAGACGAGGCCGATGAACAGCAGGCCGAGCACCATCTGCACCGCCCGGGTGCCGCGGATCAGCAGCAGCAGGTTGTAGATGATGATCGCCACCGCCAGCACGTCCACGGCGTCGCGCCAGGTGAGGATCTCGAGGAAGCGGAGCATCAGGCGCCGGTCTCCCGGTGGGCGCGGCGTCCCGCGATGGCGTACCAGACGTCGAGGAGCTGCACGGTTTCCGCCACGTCGTGTACCCGCACCAGGGCGGTCCCGCGGGAGGCGGCCCAGGCCACGGCGGCGAGGCTGCCGCCCAGCCGCTCTTCAGGAGGCGCCGGTCGCGCCGCCGCGCGGGCGAGGAAGCTCTTGCGGCTGGCGCCCAGGAGGAGCGGCCGGCCGAGAGCGTCGAGCTCGTCCAGGCGGCGGATCAGCTCCAGGTTCTGCTCCCAGGTCTTGCCGAAGCCGATGCCGGGATCGAGCACGAGCTGCGCGGCGTCGACGCCGGCCGCCGCCGCGCGGCCCATGGCCTCCGCCAGCTCGGCGCGCACCTCGCCGAGGAGGTCGTCGAAGCGGATCCCCCGCTGCATGGTGGCGAGCTCGCCGCGGCTGTGCATCAGCACCAGCGGACAGCCGGCGGCGGCCACGGCTTCGCCGAGGCGGGGATCGGAGAGGCCGGTGACGTCGTTGATCAGGTCGGCGCCGGCCGCCAGGGCCACCGCCGCCACCTCCCCCTTGCGGGTGTCGACCGAGAGCGGCGCGCCGGTGGCGGCGCGCAGGGCGGTGAGCACGGGGAGCAGGCGGGCGCTCTCCTCCTCGGCGGCGACCGTGCGGGCGCCCTCGCCGTAGACGCCGCCGCCCGGCCGCGTCGACTCGGCGCCGAGGTCGATCAGGTCGGCGCCCTCGGCCAGCATGCGCAGGCCGTGCTCCACGGCGCGGTCCGGATCGAGCCAGCTTCCGCCGTCGCTGAACGAGTCAGGAGTGAGGTTGAGGACGCCCATCACCCGCGTGCGCTCGCCCAACGCGAGCGAGCGGCCGCGGGGTAGCCGCAGGGTCCAGGCGCGGGCGGTGTCGGTGAGGGTCGCGGTCTCCATCCAGGGGGCGGGGGCGAGGGGGGCGCCCGGGTGGCCAAGTCTATCGCGGAGGAAGGCCCCTCACCACCCCGGCCCTCCTCTCCCATCCCTCCTCCCGCCCTTCCGGGGAGAGGAGGGAGAGGTCAACTCGAAAAAAGAGACGATCCCCGTGCCCCTCGCCTTTCTCCCCTCTCTCCCCGGTTGGGGGGGCGGAGGGCTGGGAGAGAGGGGCCGGGGGAGTGAGGGGCGCCCTTACGACGTCGACTTCCCGGGCTGGGCCACCGGCTGGACTGTGCGGCGGGTGGCGCCGGCGATCTCCGCTTCGGCCTGGGCCTCGGCTTCATCGCGGACCTCGACGTGGACGTCCCCCTTGGTGGCGTCGCCGCCATGGATGCCGTCGCCGCGGCCGACGTTCGTGACCTCGACCTCCGGCACCTGCTGGCCGCCGATGACGAGCCCCTCGCCCGGAGGCGCGTCGCGGTGGGGCGGCGGCTCCTGGCCGGTCAATTCGCGGATGGTGTTGTAGACCTCCTCGCCGTCGAGAGTCTCGCGCTCCAGCAGATCGTGGGCGATGCGGTCGAGAACCTCCCGGTAGCGGGTGAGGACCGCCCGGGCCTGCTCGTAGCCGCTCTGCACGATCCGGGTGACCTCGTGGTCGATACGGATCGCCGTGTCCTGGCTGTAGTCGGCCCGCTGGGCGAACTCGCGGCCGAGGAAGACCGGCTCGTCCTTGCTGCCGTAGGCAAGGGGCCCAAGCTCGGACATGCCCCATTCGCAGACCATCCGGCGGGCCATCTCGGTGGCGCGCTCGATGTCGTTGCCGGCGCCGGTGGTGATGTCGTCCTGGGTCAGCTCCTCGGCCACCCGGCCGCCCATCAGGATGGCGATCTGCGACTCGACGTAGTTCTTCTTGTAGGTGTACTTGTCCTCGGTCGGGAGCTGCATGGTGAGGCCCAGCGCCCGGCCGCGGGGGATGATGGTGACCTTGTGCAGCGGGTCCGCTCCCGGCGTGAAGCAGGCGACCAGGGCGTGGCCGGCCTCGTGGTAGGCGGTGATCGACTTCTCGTCGTCGGTCAGCATCATCGTCTTGCGCTCGACGCCCATGATGACCTTGTCCTTGGCGAACTCGAAGTCGGTCATGTCGACCTTCTTCTTGTTGCGCCGGGCGGCGATCAGCGCCGCCTCGTTGACCAGGTTGGAGAGGTCGGCGCCGGCGAAGCCCGGGGTGCCGCGGGCGATCACCGAGAGGTTGACGCTCTCGTCGAGCGGGATGTTGCGGGTGTGGACCTTGAGGATCCCCAGGCGGCCGTTGATGTCCGGCCGGTCGACCACCACGCGGCGGTCGAAGCGCCCGGGGCGCAGCAGCGCCGGATCGAGCACGTCGGGCCGGTTGGTGGCGGCGATCAGGATCACTCCCTCGTTCGACTCGAAGCCGTCCATCTCGACCAGGAGCTGGTTGAGCGTCTGCTCGCGCTCGTCGTGGCCGCCGCCCAAGCCGGCGCCGCGATGGCGGCCGACGGCGTCGATCTCGTCGATGAAGATGATGCAGGGAGCGTTCTTCTTCCCCTGCTCGAAGAGGTCGCGCACGCGGGAGGCGCCGACGCCGACGAACATCTCGACGAAGTCGGAGCCGGAGATCGAGAAGAAGGGGACGTTCGCCTCGCCGGCGATGGCGCGGGCGAGCAGGGTCTTGCCGGTTCCCGGCGGGCCCATCAGCAGCACGCCCTTGGGGATGCGGCCGCCCAGCTTCTGGAACTTCTGCGGCTCCTTGAGGAACTCGACGATCTCCTGCAGCTCCTCCTTGGCCTCCTCGACGCCGGCGACGTCCTTGAACGTCACCTTCTTGCCGGAGGTGTTGAGCAGCTTGGCCTTGCTCTTGCCGAAGGAGAGGGCCTTGTTGCCGCCGGTCTGCATCTGGCGCATGAAGAAGATCCAGAGGCCGACGATCAGCAGCACGGGGGCCCAGGTCAGCAGCACGGCGAGGAAGGGGTTCTCGTGCGGCTCCTCGGCGCTGATCCGGATGTTGGACTGGCGGAGCAGCTTGGCGAGGTCCGGGTCGTCGTCGAGCAGGGTGGTCTTGAATTCCTGCCCGCCGCTCAAGCCTTCGCCCTTGTACTTGCCGGTAAGCTGCTTGCCGCGGATGGTGACCTCCGCGACCCTCCCCTGCTGAACGGCGGTCATGAAGTCGGAGTAGGTCAGCTCCTTCTGGGCGGCCTTGCCGCCCTGGAACGTGTTCCAGAGCAGGATCACCACCCCGAAGATCGCCATCCAGAGAATCAGGGTTTTGACAGTAGAGTTCAAAGCTCGGCTACCTCATAGAAAGCGCCCGCGCGGGCGGGACGGCCCGGGACGCTCTTGCTTTCGATCGTGGAGGGACCTCGCGTCCCTTCCTCGTGACAACCAATCGGCCGGTCCATCGATTCCCCCATTGAGTCCCCTGTCGTCAACCCTGGAACCATCAACCCTGGTCGTCCGCCATCCGCCCGACGTAGGCGAGGTTGCCGTAGAGGCCGTCGGCCTTCAGGCCGTAGCCGACCAGGACGCCGTGGCGGTGGGAGGTCAGGGCGCGGTACTGGAGGTCGAAGGCGGTCTTGCGCTCGTCCGGCAGGTCGATCAGGGCGGCGAAGCGCACCTGGGCCGCGCCGTGGTCGCGGAGCTGCTGCTCGAGGTAGGGCTCGGTCACTCCCGAGGCGACCACGTCCTTGAGCACCAGCACGCTGCGCCCGGAGATGTCGACGGGGATCGGGTATTCGATCCGCAGCACCTCGTCGGTCTCCTCGCTGGCGGCGGGAGAGACGCGGTAGGCGACGTCGATGAACTCGTAGCGCACCGGCCGCGGGATCGCCCGCACCAGGTCGGCGAGGAAGATCACCGAGCCGCCGAGCAGCGCGATCAGCAGGAGGTCCTCGCCGCCGAGCTCCTCGTCGATCCGGCGGCCGAGGGCGGCGACGGCGTCGCGCACCTCCTCGGCGGCGAAGAGGGTCTCGATGGCGGGTGTGGAAAGGTCTCGGCTCATGTCGTGGCAACCTCGGCGACCCAGGCGGTCGCCTCTCCGGCAAGCCGGAACCGCTGATCGATGGTCACGCCCGGCGCCCAGGCGATACGCTCGCCCACCACCAGGAGCGGCAGCCGCTCCCGGACGTGCCGCGGCACGCGACGATCGATCAGCACCTCTTTCAACCGCCGGCTGCCGCTGCCGCCCAACGGGTGGATGCGGTCCCCCGGGCGGCGGTTGCGGATCGTGACGAGGTCTCCCTCCGTCAAGGGGAGCGCCAGCCCCGCGCGGTCGGCCGACCCCGAGAACATCCAGGGCTCGACGGCGCTGCGGGAGAGGCGCACCCGGACGGCGATCTCCGGGATCTCCAGCTCTCCCGGAACCTGAAGAGTATAAGTGAAATCCCGCACCCGCTCCCGCGCGCCGTCGGGGCGGCGGAGCAGCAGCCGGTCGCCGGTGGCTTCCCAGCGCCAGCCGTCGCCGCAGTCGCAGGCCGCGCGCCGGCCGTGGGAGAGCTGGCGCAGCAACTCCGCCCGCGCCGCCTCGCTCGCCGGGTAGGACGCGCCGGCGCGGCGATGGAGCCAGGCGAGGGCGAACGGCCAGAGGGCGGACGGCAGAGATTCCAGGGCGCCGCGGTCGATCGCGATGCCGCCATCCTTGCCCGGGATCGCCATCTCGGCGAGCCGATCGCTCAACTGTCGGTCGACCGCCGCCGCGGCGCCGCGGGCGCGTGAAGCCAGGCGGGCGAGCCGCTCGGCGATCTCCGGATCGTCCACGGCGAGCGCCGGCAGCAGCCGGTGGCGCACCCGGTTGCGCGGCACGGCGTGGTCGCGGTTGGTCGGATCGTCGACCGGCGCGAGGCCCGCGGCGGCCACAGCGGCGAGCAGCGCCGAGCGGGGGAGCGCGAGTAGCGGCCGCACCACCGCGCCGTGGACCGGTCGCACGCCCGCCAGCCCTTCGAGGCCGCTGCCGAAGAGCAGCCGCAGGAGCACGGTTTCGGCCTGGTCGTCGCGGTGGTGAGCGGTGGCGATCCAGCGCGCGCCGAGCCCGGCGCGGGTGCGCTCCAGGAACTCGTAGCGCGCCCGCCGCCCGGCGGCCTCGGGGCTGTCGCCGCGCGCGCCGGGGAGGCCGCCGGGCTCGCGGCGCTCGGTCACCAGGTGGACTCCCAGCCGGGCGGCGAGCCGCGCCGCCGCCTCGGCGCGCGCGGCGGAGCCGGGATCGCCGGCATGATCGAGATGGGCGGCGGTGAGGCGGAAGCCCCGTTCCGCAGCGAGCCCGGACATCCCCCAGAGCAGGGCCGTCGAGTCGGGCCCGCCCGAGAAGGCGACGACGACCCCTTCGCCGCGGGCGAGAGGCGCCTCGTCGCGGAAGAAGGTGTCTAGGATGTCCAGGAGACTCAAAGGATGGTAGCGGTGAAGGGACTTGAACCCATGACCTAGCGATTATGAGTCGCTCGCTCTAACCAGCTGAGCTACACCGCCATGGAATAGACTAAAATATGAAAGTGACCGTCTGGGTGGACGGCCCTCGAACGCGGGCGGGAGTATAACCGAGTCAAGACGACCGAGTCGAGATAACCGAGTCGAGATTGCGGGCTGAATGCAGCCCGGGCGCGTCAAGAACACGCGCCGGTCCCGGCCTCCTCGTCAGAAGATTTACCGCATCACGATTTACCGCATGACATCCTGGCAGCTACGGAACTGGCCGAAGAATTCCTGCATCGAGGTCGACAGCGCCGGCTCGTTCAGACGGTAGATGACATTCTGTCCCTGACGCTGATCGACGACCAGGTCGGCTTCCTTGAGCACCGACAGGTGACGCGAGATGGTGGGCTGCGACAGATTGAAGTTGCCGACGATCTCTCCGACCGTGCGCTGGTGCCCTTCGAGCAGGCGCAGGATCTCCTGGCGCGTGCCGTCCGACAGTGCCTTGAACACCTTGGTCAGATGCCTCTCCTCACGCCGGAAGTTGGGGGTGCTGCGGTCGATGTTAGCCATGGCCTTCTGTTCTCCTTGAAAGCGGGCGTTGTTACTTCACCGCCTCTGATGCACTCATTGTAGAGAGACCATACTTGAAAGAGACTTGAAAGTGCCCGTCCTTGAAGGCATGCAGGTGCCCATGAAGTGAGCACAAAGGTGCAAACTTCTCTATAACCGCACGTTACGTCTTTATGGCGGAGGGGGAACGGAGTAGCTCAAAGCGGCCAAAACGTGACAAAGCTCCCGAACGGGAGCCTTGTCGAAGGTGACTTCAGGGCATCATCGCGCCCATCTGCCCACGGAATGGGCAGCGCGCCGCTCAGCCGCGCGCGGCGCTGTACCGCTGGGCGACCGCCGGCCAGTTGACGGTGTTCCACCAGGCGGACAGGTAGTCGGGGCGGCGGTTCTGGTACTTGAGGTAGTAGGCGTGCTCCCAGACGTCGACGCCGACGAGCGGCACCTTCCCCTCCATCAGCGGGCTGTTCTGGTTGGGGCGGGTGATCAGGTCGAGCTTGCTGCCGTTGGTGAGCACGAGCCAGGTCCAGCCGGAGCCGAACAGACCCGCCGCGGCATTGGTCATCTGCTGCTTGAAGCTCTCGAAATTGGTGAACGCTTCGTTGATCGCCTCGGCGAGGGGGCCGCTGGGGGTGCCGCCGCCGCCCGGACCCATGATCTCCCAGAAGGTGGAGTGGTTGGCATGCCCGCCGCCGTGGTTGCGCACGGCTCCACGGATCGGCTCCGGAACCTGCTCGATATCGCGCAGCAGATCCTCCAGCGACTTGGCCTGGAGGTCGGGGTGGCTGGCGAGCGCCTCGTTCAGCTTGTTGACGTAGGTCGCGTGGTGCTTGTCGTGATGGATCTCCATGGTCTTCGCGTCGATGTGGGGCTCGAGCGCGTCGAAACCATAGGGGAGCGGGGGCAGTTGGTACGGCATGGTGACGTCCCTCCTTGCAGTCTCGGTTGGGTGGGGCTCGCCGTGGAGGCCCGTGCGGGTCCGCCGGCGTGGCAGGCAGGGGGGCGGGTGAGGCTTGAGGATTCGTCGCCCCCCGGCCCGGCCCTCATTCTTGCAGAGTTCCTCACAGAAAAGCCAAGGCCCCCGCGACGGGGGGCCTGGATCGTAGGGGCGGCCCTGTGTGGCCGCCCTGCTCCCTCCCAGGGCGGCCACACAGGGCCGCCCCTACAGGGATTTCCCTTACCGCAGCTTCTCTTCGACGAACTCGACGTGCTTGCGGACCTTGGGGTCGTACTTCTTCATCCGCAGCTTCTCGGTCGACAGCTTCTTGTTCTTGCTGGTCGTGTAGAAGTAGCCGGTGCCGGCGGATGAAACCAACTTGATTTTCTCGCGCATCGTAGGTCTTCTCTCTTCAAGATGAATGGCGGGGCCGACGGGGCTCGAACCCGCGACCTCCGGCGTGACAGGCCGGCGTTCTAACCAACTGAACTACAGCCCCGCAAAGAGCTTCTGCTGCTACGGCATTCCCACTCCGCAGTAACCATGCGTGGTGGGAGGTGAGGGATTTGAACCCGCGACCCCCTGCGTGTAAGGCAGGTGCTCTAACCGCTGAGCTAACCTCCCTCTGCCGCCCAAGGAGCGCTAATGATAGGTACGAGCCCGGACGTTGTCAACAAGCAGGCTCAGTGCGCCACGTAGCCGAGCGAGTTCAGCTCCTTCTTCAGCTCGTCGGGGACCTTCTGGTCGTGGACCCGGTTCTTCAGGCCGGCGAAGCGGCGGTCGAGCAGGCGGGAGAGCTCGGCCACCTTCGCCGGCTCCTTCGCCGCCAGGTTCTCTTTCTCTCCCGGATCGCGCGACAGGTCGTAGAGCTCCTCCTTCGCGATCGGGTAGTGGTTCGGCGGCGCGTTGGGGATACAGATGGGCGAGAAGCCGTCGGGGTTGTGGACCAGCTTCCAGCGGTCCTGGAGCACGGTGTGGATGGTGCTCGATCCGTACTCGGAGAACGCCGGCAGGCCGCGCCCCGCCGCGCCGGGGCGCTCCAGGTAGGGCACCAGCGACCGGCCGTGCTGCTCGGCCGGCGCCGCCACGCCCACGAGCTCGAGGAGGGTGGGGAGGACGTCGATCAGCTCGACGATCTGCGGCACCTGTGCCCCGGCGGGGATCAGCCCCGGAGCTGCGATGCCGAGCGGGACGTGGAGCGTCGTCTGGTAGACCGAGCAGGAGTGGTACAGGTAGCGGTTGTGCTGGTAGAGCTCCTCGCCGTGGTCGGCGGCGAAGATCACGATCGTATGGTCGAGCCGGCCGGCCGCCTTCAGCCCCGCGAGCAGCGAGCCGCTGATCCGGTCGCTCCCCTGGACGGCGGCGTCGTAGAGGGCGTCGAGATGCCGGAGATCGCGGGCGGTCAGCGGGACCGGCGTCGTCATCACCGGATCGAGCAGCTTCTTGCGCGGCCCCAGCGTCCCCGGGTAGCCGGGGTCCATCTCGTCCGCGCCGCCGCCGCCGTTGTAGTACGGCGGGTGGGCGCCGAACAGGTGGACCCAGAGGACGAACGGCCGCTTGGCGTCGACACCCTGCGCCCACTCCAGCGCCCGGCGGACGTCCTTGCCGTCCTGGCCGCCGGAGCATGAAAAGCTGTCCCACCCTTGATGGTTGGCCTGGCACATGTTGCTGAGGAACGCCCCGGTCTGGTAGCCGGCGGCGTGCAGCAGCTTGGGGAGGGTCGGCAGGCCGTCGGGGAAGCCGAAGCCGTTCTCGTTGACCCCGTGGCCGCTCGGGTAGAGGCCGGTGAGCACCGAAGCGAGCGACGGCCAGGTCGAGGCCCGCTGCGACATCGCGTTCTCGAACGTCACCCCGGCGGCGAGCTGGGCGTCGATCCGCGGGCTATTGGGGTGCGCCTTGTAGCCGTAGGTGCCGAGGCGGTCCGCCCGCAGCGTGTCGACGGTCAGCAGCACGACGTTCCACCCCTTGGCCGCGCCGGCGAGCGGCCGGCCAGCCTCGGGCTTGGCCTTGCCGCAGGCGGCGAGCGCGGCGAGGAGCAGGAGGAGGATGGGGATCAGGGGGCGTCGCATGGGGATCTGCCTGGGGGGCGGATTGTAGCCCGGATTCAGGAGCCCCTTGCGCGCCGTTCCCGAAGCACGATATAAATCGCTTCCCCTTTCCGTCCCGGGCCTGGCCCGGCGAATTCTTGTTTCCAGCCGCTCTTCGAGGCGTCCCCCTCTCCTATCCCGAGGAGAGGCCATGCGGCATGCTGAGAGCAGCGTTGAAAAGAATGTCGAGAATCGCGGCTGGGAGGAGCTGATCCGGATCTACGACCCGCTGGTTCGAGGGCGGGTCCACAGGTTGCTGCGCGACGCCAGGATCGCCCCCGAGCCCGAGGCGGTCGAGGAGCGGGCACAGGAGGTCTATTGCCGCCTGCTGACCGGCGGACCGCGCCGGCTGCGGCTGCTCCGGCGCTGGAGCGAGGGGCAGGTGGTGAGCTACCTGTCGCGGGTCGCCCGCGGAGTGGTGGCCGACGAGGTGCGCTCGCGGGCCGCGGTCAAGCGCGGCGGCGGCGGCCGGGCCGCCGGACCGCTCTGCGCGGTCTCGGAGCTCGCGGTCGATCCGCGCGGCACCCCTGAGGACGACGCCCTGCTGCGCGAGGGGCGCCGGGTGGTGCTGGCCCGCTGCCGCTCGCTGCTCGATCCGAACCTCGGCCAGGAGGACCGCCGGCGCTCGCTGCGCATCCTCCGCCGCGCCCTGCTCGATGGCTGGACCGGCGAGGAGATCCGCCGCGCCGAAGGGGGGCGGCTGGCGGCGAGCACCATCCACTCGCTGGTCCACCGGGTACGGCGGCGGCTGGTGGCCCCGGCCTGGTGGAGCGGCGGCAAGCCCGCGGCGTAGCGAGGGGAAGGACCACGGACGAGCACGGACCTGCACGGACGAGCACGGACTTGGTGCTGTCCGTGCCGGTCCTTGTTCGTCCGTGGTCGTCCGTGGTCGTCCTGCCGCTATCATCCCTCCCCATGATCCGCGTCTTCACCCACCCGGCCTGCCTCGACCACCGCGCTCCTGCCGGCTACCCCGAGCGCCCGGAGCGGCTCTCGGGGGTGCTCGCCCACCTCCGCGCGCGCGGCTGGCCGGTCGTCGAGACGCCGGCCCTTCCCGCTCAGGACCTGCGGGAGGCGGTCGGCGCCCTGCACGATCCCGAGTACGTCGCCCGCTTCGAGCGGGCGGCGGCGCGCGGGGACTCGCTGCTCGACTCGGCCGACAACCCGCTCTCCGCCGGCACCTGGGGGGCGGCCTGGGGAGCGGTCGCGGCCACCCTCGCGGCGGTGGACTGGATGGCGGAGTCGACCGCTGGCGGGGCCGGCGGCGGGCGCACGGCCTTCGCGGCGGTGCGCCCTCCGGGCCACCACGCCGAGCGCGAGGTCGCCATGGGCTTCTGCTTCTTCAACAGCGCCGCGGTGGCCGCCGAGCGCCTGCGCCGCCGCCACGGCGCCGCGCGGGTGGCGATCTTCGATTTCGACGTCCATCACGGCAACGGCACCCAGCATCTCTTCGAGGAGCGCGCCGACGTCCTCTATGCCAGCACC
Organism: uncultured Acidobacteriota bacterium; assembly: GCA_963718645.1. Lineage (GTDB taxonomy): Bacteria > Acidobacteriota > Thermoanaerobaculia > Multivoradales > UBA5704 > DATARR01. The sequence goes on along the minus strand of OY970373.1, from coordinate 3,800,902 downwards.
CACCAGTACCCCTTCTATCCCGGCACCGGCGCGGCGGGCGAGCGCGGGATCGGCGCCGGCGAGGGGTTCACGCTCAACGTGCCGCTCCCCGCCGGCACCGGCGACGACGTCTACGAGGAGGCGATCCGCGACCGGATCCTCCCCGCCCTGCGCCGCTTCGCCCCCGACGCCCTGGTCCTCTCCGCCGGCTTCGACGCCTGGCGGAACGACCCCCTCGGCGGCATGCGGGTGACGGAGGAGGGATTCAGGAGCTGGGGGGACTGGCTGCGCGACCTCGCCGCCGAGGTCTGCGGCGGCCGCGTGCTGGCCCTGCTCGAGGGGGGGTACGACCTCGCGAGCCTGCCGCGCCTCGTCGAGGCCCACCTCGAGGGCCTGGCAGGCGGCAAGCCTATAGAAGAAAGCCAATGATTGACTTTCTCCCCGCAAAGCCCTTAAAATCCGCGAAAGTTCACGTAATACTTGAAGGCTGACCTGCGAAGGTCCGCGTCCTTCGGCTGTTTCCGACGTTTCACACACCGGGTAGCTCGACGAAGGTGGCTGTGGAGGAGGTAGGAGCATGAAGCGCAACGTCATCGTGTCCCTGATCGCGGTGGCCCTGCTGTCCGCGCTGTCCGCGGTCCCCGGCTGGGCCGCGCCGCCGTTCGGCTCGTTCGGCGGCATCGTGGGCGGCGGCAACTCCGGCGCCGGCCTGCTGCCGCTCACCGGCTGGGCCCTCGACGACAACGGCATCCTGGCGGTGGACGTCCTGGTCGACGGCCTCGTCGCCGGCCGCGCCGCCTACGGCCGGGCGCGCGCCGGAGTCACGGCGAGGTTCCCGAGCTTCCCGGATTCGGCGGCTCCCGGCTGGGGCATCCAGATCGACACCACGCACTACCTGAACGGCCTCCACACGGTCTCCGTGCGGGTGAAGAGCCGCGCCGGCGAGGTGGTGTTCCTGCCGTCGCAGGCGATCAACTTCAACAACGTCCAGGCCAACCTCGCGCCGTTCGGCGTCATCGAGTTCCCCAAGGCGCAGGCTGAGCTACTCGGCACCTGCAGCTCGGACGCCCGTGCCCCACGCCGTTATTCTGTCATCTCCGGCTACGCGCTCGACGCCGGTACCACCGACGCCGACACGGGCGTCGCCTACGTCGAGCTGCTGATCGACCGCTCGATCGCGATCGACCCCTACCCGGACCTCCCTTATCCGAACCACGACCCCATCGAGTACAGCTCCGACCTCTCCTGTATCTTCGACGCCCTCACCGGCGGGCAGACCAACTGCTACGGCCTCCCCCGGCTGGACGTCGAGCGGGTCTATCCGAGCCTCAAGGACAGCCCCCACAGCGGCTTCCGCTTCGTGCTCGACATCGGCCACCTGGTGACCGCCCCGCCGATCCCCGGCTACCAGCCGCTCTACTCCCAGGGCGCCCACATCCTGACCATCCGGGCCGGCGACCACGCCAGCCAGCTCCGCGACATCGCGGAGATCCCGGTCACCTTCACCTGCGACCAGAGCCTGACGAACGAGGGCTCGTTCGGCGACATCGACCTGCCGCTCAACGGGCTGCTCTACCATGGCGTCATCAACGTCACCGGCTGGGCGCTCGACTGGGATGGCGTGGCCAACGTCCAGATCTTCACCGACGGCCATCCGTTCTCCTTTGCCACCCGCGGCATCCCGCGTCCGGACGTCTCTTCGTTGTCCTACTACCCGGGCTATCCAGACATCGCCACTCCCGGCTGGCAGTACGCGCTCGACACCCGCCTGCTCCAGAACGGCGAGCACTTCATCGACGTGGTGGTCACCGACACCAAGGGCGCCTCGACCTACATCGGCAAGCGGCGGATCGTCGTCAACAACGTCGGCGGCTAGGGAAACCGGGAACACGGACTAACACGGACCGTCACGGACGGACACGGACATACAAAGCAGCGGGGGACATCCCCGCTGTCCGTGCGCGTCGGTGGCGGTCCGTGCTCGTCCGTGATCTTCTGCGGAGGCCCCTGGCGGGCTCGCCGCCTCCCCGGTGCTATCCTTCGCAGCCATGCCCGGGACCGACCGCATCCTCTTCTTCGGCACCCCTGAATTCGCCGTGCCGACGCTCGCCGCGCTGGTGGCCGCCGGCCGGGCGCCCGTGCGGGTGGTCACCCAGCCCGCCCGCCCCGCCGGCCGCGGCCAGCGCTCCCAGGAGCCGCCGGTCGCCCGCTGGGCGCGCGAGCACGGCATCGAGGTGACCAGCCCCGAGCGCGTCCGCCGCCCCGAGTTCCTGGAGGAGGCCGCGGCGCTCGCCCCCGACGTCGCGGTGGTCGTCGCCTTCGGCCAGATCTTCCCGCGCGCCCTGCTCGACCTGCCGCGCCACGGCTGTATCAACCTCCACGCCTCGCTGCTGCCGCGCTGGCGCGGCGCCTCGCCCATCCAGGCCGCCCTCGCCGCTGGCGACGTCCGGACAGGGGTGGCGACGATGCGGATGGACGAGGGGCTCGACACCGGCCCGATCCTGCTCGAAAGCGAGGTCGAGATCGGTCCGGAGGAGACGGCAGACGGGCTGTCGCGCCGCCTGGCCGCGCTCGGCGGCCCGCTGATGGTGCGCACGCTCGACCTGCTCGCCGCCGGCGGTCTCGTGCCCCGGCCTCAAGGCCCCGAGGGGGTGACCTACGCGCCCCGGCTGACCCGCGACAGCGGCCGCGTCGACTGGAGCCTGACCGCCCGCGAGATCCACGACCGCCTGCGCGCCTACACCCCCTGGCCCGGCCTCACCGCCGAGCTGAGGGGGGAGCCGGTGAAGATCGTCGCCGCGGAGGTCCTCGACGAGCCGGCCGCACCGGCGGTGGGATCAGCCGCGCCGGCCGCGACGGACACGCCGGGAGCGATCCTCGGCGTGCGCGGCGGGCGGCTGGCCGTCCGCTGCGGCGGCGGCACGGCGCTCGGCCTCGCCGAGCTGCAGCGGCCGGGCAAACGGGCCCTGCGCGCGGCCGACTTCGCCAACGGCGAGCGGCTGCGCCCAGGCGAGAGCTTCACCTGATCCCGATCGCGGGCTGAGCAGATCGCGGCGCCATGTCCAAACGTCATTTCCTTCCCGTTCCCGCCGACCAGACCGGACCCGGCCGCAACCGCCGCCAGAGCGCCCGGCAGGACAACGTGCGCGCCGCCGCGGCCTGGGTGCTCGAGCGGACCTTGCAGTCGCTGGCGCCCGCCGACTCCTTCCTCGACAGCGCCCTGCCGCGCTTCGACGACCGCGACCAGGGGCTGCTGCGCGAGCTGGTGATGGGGAGCCTGCGCTGGCTGCGCCGGCTCGACCACGTGATCGCCGCCGCCAGCAGCCGCTCGTTCGATCAGATCGAGGACGTGCTCCGCTCGCCGCTGCGGATCGCCACCTACCAGCTCCTCTTCCTCGACCGTGTGCCGGCGCACGCCGCGGTCCACGAGGCGGTGGAGCAGGCGCACCAGCTCACCCACCGCGGCGGCGCCAGCTTCGTCAACGGCGTGCTGCGCCGGATCGCGCGAGCCCCGCGGCTCGAGGACTGGCCGGTCGCCGAGCCCGACCCGGTGCGCCGGTTGGGGATCGAGAAGAGCCACCCCGACTTCCTGGTCGCCCGCTGGCTCGACAGCTTCGGCACCGCCCGCACGCTCGACCTGCTCGACGCCAACAACCGCGCCAAGCCCATGCACTTGCTCGCCTTCCGCGACCGCGGCGGCCGCGAGCTGCTCGCCGAGTCGCTGATCGACGAGGGGGTGGAGGTCGAGCCGGCTTCGCTCTCGCCGCTCGGCCTGATCGTGCGGCGCGGCAATCCCTTCGCCACGGCCGCCTTCCGGCGCGGCGACTTCTACGTGCAGGACGAGGCGAGTCAGGCCGCCGCGCTGATCCCGCCGCCGCGGCGCGGCGAGACCGTGCTCGACGCGGCGGCGGCGCCGGGCGGCAAGAGCTTCGCCCTGCTCGCCTTCGAGCCGGGCGTCCGGATCACCATGGCCGACGTCGCCCTCTCCCGCGCCGCGGTGGTGACGGCCAACCAGCGCCGCCTGGGGCGCGCCCTGCCGCTCGCCCTGGCCGACGCCGGCATGCCCCCCTTCGCGCGCCCGTTCGACCGCGCGGTGCTCGACCTGCCCTGCACCGGCACCGGCACCCTGCGCCGCCACCCGGAGATCAAGTGGCGGATCAGCGAGAGCGAGATCGGCCGCCTGTCGCGCCAGGCGCTGCGCCTGCTCGAAGCCACGGCGCCGCTGGTGGCCCCCGGCGGCCACCTGATCGCCATCACCTGCTCGCTCGAACGGGAGGAGAACGAGGACGTCATGGCACGCTTTTTAGCAACCCATCCGGAGCTCTCGCCTCTATCACTTGATGGAATGCTCGAAAGCCCTGTGTCCGCGGGGGTTACGGCTCCCGGGACCTGGCGGATCCTGACCGGCGGGGACCACGACGGCTTCACCGTCCAGGTGCTCGCGAAAGCCCGGATTTAGGCGCTTCTGCGCGCCTCCGCCCGTATTGACAGCCCACCCCGGTTGCCTTATCGTTTCCGCCAGTCACTTTCGTTCAAAAAAACGACTTATAGGAGGAGAGCGATGGCTGGTAAGGCTGATCTCGTGAATAGTATTGTGGACTCCGTCGAGGGGCTGACCCGGCGGCAGGCCGCTGCGGCTTTCGAAGCGGTCGTCGGTGCGGTGTCGGACTCGCTGAAGTCGGGCGAGTCGGTCAAGATCCCCGGCCTCGGCAGCTTCGCCGTCGCCGAGCGCGGCGCCCGCAAGGGTCGCAACCCCGCCACCGGCGAGTCGATCACCATCAAGGCCAGCAAGACCGTCCGCTTCAAGGCCGGCAAGGATCTCAAGGAAGCCGTCAACACCAAGAAGCGCGGCCGCAAGTCCTGAGCCCCCCGACAATCCCGCGCCAGCCGTCGACCCCCTCGGAAGCCCCGCGCGTGCGCCCGCGCCGGGGCTTTGATGTTTTTGGGGCCTATCGGATCTGCCGGTAGAGCCGCGCCAGCCGGTGCGGCGAGACGCCGCAGAGGAAGAGGATCCAGATCAGCCAGTTGGTCGCCACCGTGCGCACGGCGCCCTGCTCTACGAAGCGGCGGGCGCCCGTGGTGACCGGCTCGGCGATGAGCGTGAAGCCGGGGAGGCGGCGCAGCCGCAGGACGAAATCCAGGTCCTCCAGGATCGGCCAGTCGCGGAAGCCGCCGAGCTGATCGAAGGTCTGGCGGGTGACGAACTGCGCCTGATCGCCGAGCGGCACGCGGAGGCGGCGGGTGCGCCAGTTGATCAGCCGCGAGCCCAGGCGCTGCATCGGGCGGTCGGCGTCGAAGCGGAGGAGGAAGGCGCCGCCGCGGGCGCCGCGCGCCACCGCCTCGCGGACCCGCTCCGCCCCGTTCTCCGGCAGCGTCGTGTCGGCGTGCAGGAAGAGCAGGATGTCGGCGCCGGCCGCCGCGGCCCCCCGGTTGAGCTGGCCGCCGCGCCCGGGCGGCCCCGAGACGACGCGGGCGCCGAGCTCGCGGGCCGCCGCCAGCGTGCCGTCCGCGCTGCCGCCGTCCGAGACGATCACCTCGTCGGCCACCGCGAGGGCCGCCGGCAGCAGGCGGCGCAACGCGCCCTCCTCGTTCAGCGTGGGCACGACGATCGCCAGTTTCAGGGGGGGCAAAGCGACGAAATGCTAGCATACGGGGCGCCCGAGGCCCGGTTGCATCAGGGGTTCACGTACCCCACGGAGACGCCGACGTTCATGAGCTCGCAAGGTTCCTTCAGCCATCTCGACTCCCAGGGGAGCGCCCACATGGTGGACGTGTCGGAGAAGGCGGTCACCCGCCGGGTGGCCGAGGCCTCCTGCCGCGTGCTCCTCTCCGCCCAGACCCTGATCCGCCTGGCCAACCTCCCCAAGGGGGACGCCTTCGCCGTCGCCCGCCTCGCCGGCATCCAGGGCGCCAAGCGCACCGCCGAGCTGATCCCGCTGGCGCACCAGATCCCGCTCGACCAGGTGGAGATCGACATCCAGCCGATCGCCGAGGGGGTCGCGATCCGCAGCCACGTCGTGGTCAACGCCCGCACCGGCGCCGAGATGGAGGCCCTCCTCGCCTGCTCGACGGCCGCCCTCGCCCTCTACGACATGGTCAAGGCGGTGGAGAAGGGGGTCGTGATCACCGACCTCCGCCTGGAGACCAAAAGCGGCGGCCGGACGGGCGTGTTCCGGCGGGAAGGATAGAGATGAGCCCTCATTACCCCAGCCCTCTTCTCCCGTCCCCACCCACCCTCCCTCACCGGGAGAAGAGGGAGAAAGACAAAGAGGAGACCCGGATGTCCTTTCTCCCCTCTCCCGGTGAGGGAGGGGGGCGGGGGGACGGGAGAGGGGCCGGGGGTGAGGGCCCGGCGGCGTGGAAACGGCGGGTTTTCACGACATCGACGGCATCGGAGGCAACCCCATGATCCTCACCGGCCTCGACCGCCTCCTCGCCGATCCCACGCGCCTCGCCGGCCGGCGCTACGGCATCCTGGCCCACGGCGCCTCGATCACCCACGAGGGGTGGCCGATCCACCTGGCGCTGGCCGCCGGCGCGGCCGGACTGCCACGCGCCCTCTTCGGCCCCGAGCACGGCTACTACGGCATCGAGCAGGACATGATTCCCGCCGAGGGCGGCCGCGATCCCTGGACCGGCGCGCCCATCCTCTCGCTCTACGGCGACGCCGAGCACACCCTGCGGCCGTCGCCGGACGCCTTCGCCGGGCTCGACCTGCTGCTGATCGACCTCCAGGACATCGGCTCGCGCTACTACACCTACGCCGCCACCGCGATCTGGGCAGCCGAGGCGGCGATGTCCGCCGGCTGCGAGGTCTGGGTGCTCGACCGCCCCAACCCACTGGGGGGCGAGGTCGTAGAGGGGAACCTCCTGGGCGCCGGCTTCGAGTCGTTCGTGGGCGCCTTCCGCCTCCCCGTCCGCCACGGCCTCACCCTCGGCGAGCTCTTCCGCCTCGAGGCGCGGCGCCGCGCCTGGAACGCCACCAAGGCGTTCTTCACGGTCTGGTACGTGGAAGGGTGGACGCGCGGCATGGCCTGGGAGGAGACCGGCCTCCCCTGGATCGCGCCGTCGCCCAACATGCCGACGGTCACCACGGCGGCGGTCTATCCCGGCGGCTGCCTGGTCGAGGCCACCGAGCTCTCCGAGGGACGGGGCACCACCCGCCCGTTCCAGCTCACCGGCGCGCCGTTCATCGAGCCCAAGCGGCTGGCCGACGAGCTCAACGGCCGCGGGCTGCCAGGGGTGACCTTCGTCCCCACCTACTTCCGGCCGCAGTTCCAGAAGCACCGCGGAGAGGTCTGCGGCGGCGTCGAGCTGCTGCTCACCGACCTCCGCGCCTTCCAGTCCTACCGCACCGGCGTCGAGCTGCTCGCCGCGGTCCACCGCCTCTGGCCGGACCGCTTCGCCTGGCGCGAGGCCCCCTACGAGTTCGTCTCCGACCGCCCGGCGATCGACCTCCTCACCGGCGGGCCCGAGTGCCGCCAGGCGATCGAGAGCGGGAAGGGGCTGGAGGCCTGGATCGCCGGCTGGATCCAGGACGAGCGGGCGTTCCGCGACGAGCGCCGCGAGATCCTGCTCTACCCGGAGGAGAAGGTTTGAAGGCTCCCCATCTCCTGCGGGTGGACGGTTCTCCCGAAACCTTCGCTCCGCTCGTCGAGGCGGCCCGCGCCTTGAATCTCCGGGTCGGCTGGCTGGAGCTGGGCGGCAAGGGGCATCCGGTCCCCCCATTTCTGGAGGTGGCCGCGGGCTTGGGCGTGCTCCGGGCGGTCGAGGTCGGAGATGGGCGGACGGTCGTGGTGAAGCCGATGCGCGGCGCGCCGGTGCTAGAGGACTTGCTGCGTGAGCACTTTCGGGGGTGTGCGCTGGTGCTGGTGCGGGGTGAGGTCGACGTGCCGACGCTGGAAGCCGAAGGCGAGGATTGGCGGATCGCCCTCCCTGGTCTCGCCGCTCGTCGGGTCACGACGGCCGATCTGGCGGGGCTGTTGCGGAAGGCTCGGCCCTGGAAACAGCGGAGTTAGAAAACGGCGGAGTTAGAAAACAGCGGAGTTAGTTAACAGCGGAGTTAGAAAACAGCGGAGTTAGAGCCGGCGGGACGCCGGCGGTCCCAGGAGGGTTCCGCTTCGGGACGGGTCTTACGATAAGCGGAGGGTAGCCGTTGTACCGGTAGACTTCGAAATCAGAGCCGGAGAGGCAACTTCCTGGGACCGCCGGCGTCCCGCCGGCTCTAACTCCGCTGTTTTCTAACCGCCCTTGCCACCCCTACCCGCATTTGCCACAATGCGGCAGCTTTCAGGGACCCCTCCAGGTCCCCCGACAGGAGAGGTTTCCTTATGACCGAGCCCATCAAGTTCTTCCTTCCCGGCCCGACGTACGTCCCCGAGGATGCCCGCCAGGCGATGACCCAGCCCATGGTGGGCCACCGGTCCGCCGGCTTCAAGGATTTCTACATCAAGCTGTCCGCCAAGCTGCCGAAGCTCCTCCGCACCCAGGGCGACGTGATGGTCGCCTCCGGCAGCTCGACGCTGGTGATGGAGAGCGCCGTCATCTCGTGCGTCAAGCAGGACGTGCTCTGCCTGACCAATGGCGCCTTCTCCGAGCGCTGGCAGTCGATCGCCAAGTCGTGCGGCAAGAGCGCCGACAAGCTCTCCGCCCCCTGGGGCCAGGCGATCGATCCGGAGGCGCTGCGCGCCGCCCTGCGCCGCAAGAAGTACGAGGCGATCACCGTGGTCCACAACGAGACCTCGACCGGCGTGATGAACCCGATCGCCGACCTCGCGAAGGTCGTGCGCGAGGAGGGGGACGCCCTGATCATCGTCGACGCCGTCTCGTCGCTCGCCGGCGCGCCGGTGGAGACCGACGACTGGGGGCTCGACATCTGCCTCGCCGGCACCCAGAAGGCGATCGCCGTGCCGCCGGGGCTCACCGTCTTCACCCTCTCCGACCGCGCCGCCGAGCGGGCGAAGCAGGTGCCGCACCGCGGCTTCTACACCGACCTCCTGCGCTACGTCGACAAGCACAAGGAGGGGGGCTTCATCACCACCCCCGCCATCCCGCTGCTCTGGGCGCTCGACGTCCAGCTCGACCGCATGCTCGCCGAGGGGATGGAGGCGCGCTGGGCCCGCCACCAGCGGCTGCAGGAGACGACGGCGAAGTGGGCGGCCACCCGCGGCTGCGCGTACGCCTCGGCCGAAGGGGCGCGGTCGATCACCGTGAGCTGCTTCAACCCGCCGGCGGGCGTCGATCCGCAGGCGATCGTCAAGGGGTGCGGCCAGCGCGGCTACACCATCGGCGGCGGCTACGGCGACTGGAAGCCGACCACCTTCCGCATCGGCCACATGGGCGAGGTGCGCGACAGCGACCTCGACGCCCTGCTGGCGGTCATCGATCAGGTCCTGGAGACGGTCGCCGCTCCGGCGGCCCGGTAAGGCCGGACACGATGGCCAGGATCCTGATCGCCGACACCCTCGACCCCTCCGGCCTCGCGCTCTTCGCCGCGGCCGGAGCGGAGGTCTATCAGCTCAAGGCGGAGGAGCGCCCGCGCCTTCCCGAGATCCTCGCCGACTTCGACGCCCTGGTGGTGCGCAGCTCCACCCAGGCCACCGCCGAGCTGCTGCGCGCCGGCAAGAAGCTCAAGGTGGTGGGGCGCGCCGGCATCGGCGTCGACAATGTGGACGTGGCCGCCGCGACCGAGCTCGGCATCCTGGTCGTCAACGCGCCCACGGCCAACCTGATGTCCGCCACCGAGCACACCTTCGCCCTCCTCCTCTCGCTCGCCCGCAAGGTGCCCGAGGCGGACGCCTCCACCAAGGCCGGCGGCTGGGACCGCAAGATCACCGGTGTCGAGCTCCAGGGGAAGACCCTGGGAGTGATCGGCTTCGGCCGCATCGGCCAGCGCGTGGCCGACCGCGCCCGCGCCTTCGAGATGAAGATCGTCGCCTACGACCCCCTCCTCGACGCCGCCGCCGCCCGCAAGCTCGACGTCGAGCTGCTGTCGATCGACGACCTGCTCTCGCGGTCGGACGTGATCACCTTCCACACCCCGCTCACCAAGGAGACGAAGAACCTGCTCAACCGCGAGCGCCTGGCCAAGATGAAGAAGGGGGCGCTGATCGTCAACTGCGGCCGCGGCGGGGTGATCGACGAGGAGGCGCTCTACGAGGCGCTGGAGTCCGGCCACATCGACGGCGCGGCGCTCGACGTCTTCGCCGAGGAGCCGCCGAAGGACCTCAAATTGGTGCGCCACAAAAAGGTTGTCGTCACCCCCCACCTCGGCGCCCAGACCCGCGAGGCCCAGGAGCGGATCTCGATCCAGACCGCCGAGATGGTGCTCGCCGCCCTCTCCGGCTCACTCGCCGTCGCCGCCGTCAACCTCCCGTTCCGCCCCACCGGCGGCCGGGCGGAGCCGTTCATGGCGCTCGGCGAGACGCTCGGCCGCATGGCCGGCTCGCTCCTCGGCGCCGCGCCGCAGAACGTGCAGGTCGACGTCTGGGGGGTGGACGACGCGCTGCGGGTGCCGGTGACGGTCGCCGTGCTCAAGGGGGTGCTCACCCCCTTCCTCGGCGAGAGCGTCAACTACGTCAACGCCGAGAAGCTCGCCGAAGCGCGCGGCATCGCGGTGGTGCGCTCCACCCACAGCGTGCGCAGTGAATATCCGCAGCTCGTCGACGTCACCCTCTCCGGCGGCGGCCGCAGCGTCGAGCTGGGGGGCACTCTGTTCGGCGACAGCGATCCGCGGGTGGTGCGCTTCGAGAACTACCCCCTGGAATTCCGGCCGGCGGGGAATCTGCTGGTGCTGGAGAACCACGACAAGCCGGGCGTGGTGGGAAAGATCGGCACCCTGCTCGCCGAGTCCAACATCAACATCGCCGACATCCACCTCGCCCGCCGCGGCAAGGAATCCCTCGCCGTCCTCCGCGTCGACGAGGAACCCACGCCGGAGTTGCTGGAACGGCTGGAAAAGCTGGACGAGGTGAAATCGGCGCGCCGGGTGCTGCTGGGATAGCGTCCGAGCCGGTTTTTCGCCGTCCCGGGCCTCAGGATTCGATCCGGGACGGATTCCTGACGTCCGGAACCGCTTTGAGCCTTCCCGGAGCCTTTTTTTACTTCCCGAGCGTCCATCCAAGAATCCCGGGCGCTCGGGAAGCTATCCGCGCGGCCATCCAAGCAAGATGGGCATCGGGGAAGCTATCCGCGCGGCCATCCAAGCAAGATGAGCACCGGGGAAGCTATCCACGCGGCCATCCTGGCAAGATGGGCACCGGGGAAGCTATCCACGCGGCCATCCAAGCAAGATGGGCATCGGGGAAGCTAAAAACTCGGCCGTCCAGCAAAGGCGGCCGTTTCCTTCTCTTCTACCGCGCGCATCCACCCGCCGCTCGCCGCGTATCGTTTCCCACCCGCCGGTCCATCCACCGCAGGATCGTAGTGTACGTGAGCGGGGCGGTGTAGTGTAGATTCAGAACGTGCCCCGACCCGGGTACGACCACCGCCTCCGCACAGGCATCGGCCGGATAGAAGCCCGGCTCGCTCTTCAGGCTGCCGGACGCCGCGCAGTTGGGTCCCGTGCAGAAGGCCGCGTCGAAGTTGCCGACCATCACCAGCACCGGCACGTGAATATCGCTCGAAAGAGGCAGCGCGAGCAGCCCCGTGTTGAGCTCCGCCACCGTGGCCGTCTCCTTCGTCCGCTCGTCGACCGCGAGCACGCGGGAGTCGTAGAACGGCGCATGGTAGAAAACCTTGCGAGTGCCGGGAACGACCGTGAGGTAACCGTCCGGAATGTTCAATCCCGCGAAATGGGGATCGAGGTTCGCCGGATAGAACTGGACCTCTCCGAGGGCCGCCGTCACGATGGTGTGCGACATCCCGGTCAGCACCACGCCGTCGACATCGCCATAAGTACCGGCCTCCTGGACCGAAATCAGCGAGCCGAGCGAATGTCCGACGAGCGCCACCCGTTCCGCGCGCACGGTGCCGAACGTCGGCAGCACCAACTCGCCGCCGCGGAGCGCCTGAACGATCTGGTGAACCACATAGGCGTTCGATTCAACCGTCACCGCGTCCGCCGGCGGATGATCGCTCCGGCCGATCCCGATCCGATCAATATTCAGCACCGCATAGCCTGACGCCGTGGCCCAGCGCACATAGGAATAGACACCGGGCTGAAAAGGGAAATCCCAATAGAGATGACCGTACGTCGCGCCGGACAGCGCGATCTGGACCGTCTTGTGAGCAAGGCCGCCGCGCGCGCAGAGCTGGCCGTACACGTGGTAGACGGTGGCGTCGCTCGCGGAAAGATTTACCGCGAACGATGCATCCTCGCACCGCAGGCCTCCGTTGGCCGCCGCGGCGGTGGAGGGAATCAGCGCGCAGAGGGCCAGGGCGCAGAGGAGGGCGGGTAGGACAAAGCTGGGACGGCGTCTCATCGTTGTTTCTCCTTCCCGGCGGAAGGCCGGAGATCGTTACGACCAGCTTAGATGATCTACGGCTGATTGAAGCGTGTAGAGACGTTCCCAGCCCGTCCACGACACCCTGGGCAGTCCACGGGGACGGCGGGACGTCTCCGCCGGAGGGCATTCAGCTCCGTTTGCCACTTCCTGCGAGAGGGCAACTGATACATCGGAAGGACGAGGTCGTTCATGAGGCTTGAACGAGGTTCGGCCTGGTCCAGAGAGGTCTTGCCCTCGGCGGCGGCCAACCCTTCGCCGGAGACGTCCCGCCGTCCCCGTGGCCTGCCCAGGTTGTCGTGGACGGGCTGGGAGCGTCTCTACATCCCTTCGATCGAGGATGAGGCGCGGTATAGACTCCGCAGGCTGGTGCGCACAGCGCACCCTACAGCTTCAGGAGATCCAGCATGGCCCACGTCGGAGTCGTCTTCGGAGGTCGCAGCACCGAGCATCAGGTTTCGATCCGCTCGGCGCGCACGGTGGTCGAGGGGTTGCGCCAGGCCGGGCACACGATCACGCCGCTCGGCATCGCCGCGGACGGCTGCTGGGTCGACGCCGAGGCTTCGGCGGCGGTGATCGACGGAGCGGTAAAGGAGATCCCGCCGCTGGAGGTGCCGGTGGCGCCCACGGTGCGGCATCTGCTGGCCTCGGGGGTCGAGGTGGTCTTCCCGATCGTGCATGGCACCTGGGGAGAGGACGGCACGTTCCAGGGGCTCTGCGAGATGCTCGACCTGCCGTATGTGGGGTGCGGCGTCACCGCCAGCGCCCTCGCCATGGACAAGGTGCTGGCCAAGCGCCAGCTCGCCGCGGCCGGGGTGCCGGTGGTGGACTTCGAGGTGGCCTCGCGGCGCGACTTCGAGGCCGATCCGGCGGCCTTCCTCGCCCGCTGCGAGCGGCTGCCGCGCCCTCTCTTCGTCAAGCCGAGCAACGGTGGCTCCAGCGTCGGCGTGCGTAAGGTCGCGGACCTCGCGGACCTGGAGGCGGCGATCCGCTTCGCGCTCCGTTTCGACGACGTGGCGCTGGTCGAGCGCGGGATCCAGGGGCGGGAGCTGGAGTGCGCCGTCCTCGGCTACCGCGAGATCCAGGCGTCGGTGGTCGGCGAGATCGTCCCCGGCAACGAGTTCTACGACTACGCGGACAAGTACCTGCAGGACACCGCGGGACTGATCGCGCCGGCCGAGCTTCCGGGGAAGGTCGCGGACCGCCTACGCGCCATCGCCGTCGAAGCCTTCGCGGCGATCGGCGGCGCCGGCCTCGCCCGGGTCGATTTCCTGATGGAGGGCGAGGACGGCCTCTTTGTCAACGAGCTCAACACGCTCCCCGGCTTCACCAGCATCTCGATGTATCCCCTGCTCTGGAGCCTGACCGGCCTGCCGCTCCCCAAGCTGGTGGACCGCCTGGTCCAGATCGCCCTCGAACGCCACCGCGACCGGTTGCGGCTGGACGAGGGGATCAAGGAGTTCCTGGCGGCGCTGGGGTAAAAAAGAAGCCCCTCATCACCCCGGCCCTCTTCTCCCAGCCCTCCACCCACCCTTCCGGGGAGAAGAGGGAGAGGTTAGTAAAAAGAAAAGCGGAGTAAAAAGGAAAATGACGGCCGCGGATCTGGGTCTTTCTCCCCTCTCTCCCCGGCGGATGGGTGGAGGGCTGGGAGAGAGGGGCCGGGGGAGTGAGGGGCCGCTTACAGCGGCGTGATCTCGACCCGCGCCAAGCCGTCAGGGACCATGTGGAGCTCGCGGGCGGCGCCGTAGGAGAGGTCGATGTCGCGCCCCTGGATGTAGGGGCCGCGGTCGTTGATCTTCACCACCACTTCGCGGCCGTTGTCGAGGTCGCGCACCAGGACGCGGCTGCCCAGAGGGAGGGTGCGGTGGGCGGCGGTGAGCGCGTTCATGTCGAAGGTCTCGCCGTTAGCCGTGGGATTGCCGTCGAAGCGGGGGCCGTACCAGGAGGCGCGGCCGACCGTGCGGAAGGAACCGGCCGAGACCGCCGCGGTGTCCTCCGGCAGCGTCAGGTTCTCCCACGCCCGCTCGCGGTTCGCCGAGGCGACCGCGGTGCCGAGGTAGGCCGTCAGGGCGAGGCCGGCCACCCAGACGAACCCCGTGCGGCGGCTCCGGGAAGGATTTTCCGGGGGAGCGGAATTCGAGCGCACGGGAGATCCTTGTCGCTTCATCACACCTCCTGCGGGGAGAAGTTGTCGCCGTTGGTCGCAGCAGTATAACGAAATCGCGGGGGAAAGGATTCCCTTCTTTGTAGGGGCGCCCCTACAGAACAAAAGCTAGCGGGCGGCGACCACGATGGCCGGCATGCCGATCGACGCCAGCTCGCGGCGGAGCGACTCGGCCTCGTCGCGGTCGTCGAAGGCGCCGATCTGTACCCGGCTCCAGGTGCCGTCCGATTCCACGACGGCCTCCGGATAGAGGCGCACGACATCGTGCTGCATGGAGACGGCCTTCTCGGCCTCGCTGAAGGCGCCCACCTGGACCGTGAAGCGCTGTGGCGCGCCGGTCGCCGGCACCAGATAGATCTCGACGCTGGCGGTGCCCGGTCCCACCACCCCCACCTCGCGGGCGGCGGCGTAGGAGAGATCGAGGACCCGGTTCTTCGAGTAGGGTCCGCGGTCGTTCACCCGCACCATCACCTCGCGGCCGGTACGAGTATTGCGTACACCGATCTTCGTGCCGAACGGGAGTGAGGGGTGGGCGGCGGTGAACGCGTTCATGTCGTAGCGTTCACCACTGGCGGTCCGCTTGCCGTTGAACTTCGGCCCGTACCAGGAGGCGATCCCGCGCTCGATCGGCACGCCGAGAGTCGGGGGGGCCGAGGTGGGCTTGCGGTTGCCCGAACAGGCCAGGGCCAGCGGGAGGAGGAGAACTGAGACGGCGACTCGAACACCGACGACGACGAGCCGGGAGTCTTTCCTAGGGCGCATGGGCTTGCGGCCTCCGTAAGGTGGTTGGAGCCATCTTCGTGAGAGCTCTTGGGTCCAGTAGCGCTGGAACGGCTTGCGCTCTTCTAGTACGCTGCTACATACACCGCTGCTTAAAACAACTACAACCGGGGCATCCTAGCACAGTGCCCATTTCGGCCCGCTCCCCAGGGCAATCAGACGCGGGGAGCGGCGATCGCTGCGGCCTCGGTCCCTGCCAGGGCGGGCGCCACGACCTCGGTCAGAAATTCATCCACCTGTTCGGCCGATCGTCCGGTGAAGGCGACCGGATCGAGCCAGGGCTCGACCTCCTGGCGCGTGAGGCGGAAATCCGCGTCGCTCACGATGAGGTCGATGAGAGGATTGTTTCCCCCTTCAGACTCTAGAGTGCTCTGAGCCGCGAAACTGTAGCCGCGGATGCGTTCGTGGAGGAGCTGGCGGTCGCCGCCGCGCAGGGCGGCCTCCATCAGCAGCGTCTCGGTGGCCATGAACGGCAGCTCGCGGGCGACCCGGGCGGCGATCGTCGCCTCGCGCACCACGAGTCCCGCCGAGATGTGGGCGGCGAGGCCGAGCACGGCGTCGGCGGCGAGGAAGGAATCGGGGATCACCAGCCGGCGGTTGGCCGAGTCGTCGAGGCTCCGCTCCAGCCACTGGGTGGCGGCGTTGAGCGGACCGTTGAGGCTGTCGGTGATCAGCCGCCGGGCCAGGCCGCACATCCGCTCGGCGCGGATGGGATTGCGCTTGTAGGCCATGGCGGAAGAGCCCACCTGCTCGGCGTCGAATGGCTCGGAGAGCTCGCCCACCCCCTGGAGGAGGCGGAGGTCGGTGCCGAGCTTGTGGCAGGTCTCGCCCAGGCCGGCGAGGGTCTGGAGCACCTGGCTGTCCTGCTTGCGCGGATAGGTCTGACCGGTCACCGCGAAGCTCTCGGCGAACCCGAGCTTGCGGGCGACGAGGCGATCGAGCTCGCGCACCTTGGCGCCGTCCCCCTGGAAGAGGGTCAGGAAGCTCGCCTGGGTGCCGGTGGTCCCCTTGACGCCTCGGCAGCGCAGGGTGGCGAGGCGGTGGCGGACCTCGGCGAGATCCATCAGGAAATCCTGCATCCAGAGGGTGGCGCGCTTGCCCACGGTGGTGAGCTGCGCCGGCTGGAAGTGGGTGTAGGCGAGGGTGGGGATCGCCCGCGTCCGCCGCGCGAAGGCGGCCAGCTCGGCGACTGTGGCGGCGAGGCGGCCGGCCAGCAGCTCCAGCGCCTCGCGGGTGAGCAGGACGTCCGTGTTGTCGGTGATGAAGGCGCTGGTGGCGCCGAGGTGCAGGATGCCGCCCGCCCCTTCGTGGACGTGGTCGGCCTGCTCGGCGTAGTGGCGCAAGTGAGCGACCACGTCGTGGCGGGTTCGCCGCTCGAGCTCGGCGACCCGCTCGAGGTCGGTGTCGCCGGCGGTCCGCCGCAGCGCCTCGATCTGTGCCTCGGTGATCGGCAGCCCCAGCTCCCGCTCACTCTCCGCCAGGGTGATCCAGAGCCGCCGCCAAGCGCGGAAACGGTGGCTGGAGGAGAAGATCCGCGCCATCTCGGGCGAGGCGTAGCGCTCGTAGAGGGGATTCTGGGGGGTCTCGGTCAGCATGCCGGGCGGATTGTATCGCACGGCCTCTGCTACAATCCGCCGCCGCGCCCCAACCTGGACGCGCCCTCTTCACCTTCGGGAAACCCAAGTATGTCGATACAAGTCGATTCAGAAATCGGACGCCTGCGGCGCGTCCTGGTCCACCGGCCCGGGAAAGAGATCGACTGGATGGTCCCGGCCATGATGGAGAGCCTGCTGTTCGACGACATCCTCGACGGCGACGAGGCGCGCGAGGAGCACGACCTCTTCACCCAGATGTTCCGGCAGGCGGGAGTGAAGGTGTTCGACTCCCAGGACCTGCTGGCCGACGTGCTGGCGAATCCCGAGCCTCGCCGGCAACTGTTGACCGAGCTCGAAGCCGAGTACGGCGTCCCCTTCAGCCTGGTGCGCCGGCTCGACGAGCTGCCGCCGCGGGAGCTGGCGGCGGCGCTGATCGAGGGGATCCGCTCGCCGGCCGAGGCCTCGGACGCCGGCCGCCGGCAGTTCTTCGAGCTCAACCCGGTGCCCAACTATTTCTTCCAGCGTGATCCGCAGGTGGTGATGGGCAACCGGGTGGTCACCTCGTCGATGGCGACCGACGCCCGCGAGCGCGAGCCGCTGCTCGGCCGCACTCTCTTCCAGCATCATCCGGAGCTCGCCGGCTCCGCCGGGCTGTTCGACATCGACGTGCCGCCGTCGGGCGCGCCGCAGCACAACCCGCACTTCCCCTATCCGAACCTGGAGGGGGGCGACGTGCTGGTGATCAGCCGCGAGATCGTGCTCATCGGCCTCTCCGAGCGCACCAACCGGCGGGGGATCGAGACGCTGGCCGAGTACCTGCGCCGCGAGGAGACCTCGTTCCGCCACCTGATCATGGTCGAGCTGCCGCGCCGGCGTTCCTACATGCACCTCGACACGGTGTTCACCCAGATCGACCGCAACCTCTGCCTGGCCTACCTGCCGGTGATCCAGCCCGGCGGCCCGGAAGCGGCCCACGTTTATTCGGTCGACCTCTACGCCAAGGATCTGACCTTCACCCTCCGTTCCTCGCTGCTCAACGTGCTGAAGGACCTCGGGGTGGACCTCGAGGTCGTGGCTTGCGGCGGCGCCCGCGAGGCGATCGATCAGCAGCGCGAGCAGTGGACCGACGGCGCCAACGCCTTTGCGGTGGCCCCCGGCCTGATCCTGCTCTACCGGCGGAACCACAAGACCATGGCGGAGCTGGCGGACCGCGGCTGGCGGATCCTGCCGGGCGAGGAGGTCGCGGCGGGCAAGCACGACCTGCTGGGCGGCGGGCCGGCGGCGATCTCGCTCTGGTCCAACGAGCTCTCCCGCGCCCGCGGCGGCCCGCGCTGCATGACGATGCCGCTCGAGAGGGATCCGCTTTGAAAACCTTTTTTTCCCGCTTGAGGAGCTAGCGATATGTCCCGTCACCTGATCTCGATCCACGACCTGACCGCCGCCGAGGTGGCCGGTCTCTTCCGCCTCTCCGTCGACGTCAAGGCGAATCCGTCGAAGTATGAAAACCACATGCATCGCAAGACGCTGGCGATGATCTTCGAGAAGTCCTCGACGCGCACCCGCGTCAGCTTCGAGGTGGGGATGGCGCAAATGGGAGGGCACGCCCTGTTCCTCTCCAGCCGCGACATCCAACTCGGCCGCGGCGAGCCGATTTTCGACACCGCCAAGGTGCTGTCGCGCTACGTCGACGGCATCATGGCCCGCACCTTCGCGCACCAGACGGTGACCGATCTCGCCAAGTTCGGAACCGTGCCGGTGATCAACGGCCTGACCGACGAGCTCCACCCCTGCCAGGCGCTGGTCGACTACTTCACGTTGATCGAAGTCTTCGGCAGCCTCGAAGCCCTGCGCGGCCGCCGGATCGCCTATATCGGCGACGGCAACAACATGGTCCATTCCTTGATGTTCGGCGCCTCGAAGGTCGGCATGGACATCGCGGTCGCCTCGCCCAAGGGGTACGAGGTTGATCCGCGCTACGCCGAGCTCGCCCGGCAGGACGCCGCGGCCGCCGGCACCAAGGTGATCCTGACCAACGACCCTGCGGAGGCCGTGAAGGGCGCTTCGGCCGTCTACACGGACGTCTGGGCGTCGATGGGGCAGGAGGCCGAGCAGCAGGAGCGGATCAAGGCGTTCAAGGGTTTCACCGTGGATAGCGCGCTGATGTCCCACGCGCAGGCCGACGCCGTCTTCCTCCACTGCCTCCCTGCCCACCGCGGCGAGGAGGTCTCGGCCGAGGTCTGCGACGGTCCGCAGAGCCGCATCTACGACGAGGCGGAGAACCGCCTGCACGTCCAGAAGGCGATCATGCTCTGGCTGATGGCGGGGGTGGGGATCTGAACCTGGAACTTCGTCGTCGAAAGCTGTAATCTCTCTCCGGGGGGAGAGACATGATGGGGACGGCGGGGTTGCTCGCGACGAATCTGGATCGGCACATGCTGGAGGAGCGTGGGACTCTGATGGTTCCGGGGATCACGCCGGACATCGCCGTTCCCACGAAGAGCGGGGGCGAGGTCTTCGAGGAACTGGGTGGCCGGTTTCTCCTGCGCTACCTCTTGCCTGGACAAGGGGACACCATAGAAAAGTTGAGCCAGATCCAAGACCGGGTGCAATGGGTGACACCGACTCCGTATTCTCCCGAGGAGACCGTTGCCATGCTGGCCCTGCCGGCTCCAGAGCGACCCCGCGAGTACGTTCTCATTCTCGACCCGCGCAAAATCGAGGAGATCCAAGGGCCACGCCGAATTCTCTTTGGACTTGGGATCGAGTACGTTCTTCCTCAAGGTTTCTCGAAGGATGCTCTCGTGCTACCCTGGCCTATGGAGGTAGTTTGATGTGGATCGAGCCTGAAGTTTTCGAGCCCGTTGAGCAGATCCTCAAGGAGATGGGGTACGAATCGTTCTCTTCTCCCGGAGACCGGCACGGGAGTTGGCAGTGGCCGTTCTATCAGAAGTCCGAGGGCATGACCCGCTTTGTCACGCTCGCCGCGACTCCAGAGGAGAGCGGAAGCGCCTTCCAGGTGGAGCTTTGGATCGGCGCCGAAGCTGATGAGCGGTTCACGCGCGAGCGAATTGAATCGTTACGGTGGAATGCCGGAGAGCTGGCAGAAAAGGCCAAGGGTCTCATCCTGAATACTGTGAGGGCGGTGATGAGAGCAAACGCTTTGAGTTTGTCGGATCTCAAGGGGCCGACATCTTCGAAGGCGCAGGCTATTCCCGCTTCAGCGCACTGACTCCAGTGTTCGCCGCATCTCCCGCCACGCTTTGCCCCGGTGGCTGACCGCCCCCTTCTCGGCGCCCGTCAGCTCGGCGAAGGTGAGCGGGGAGCCTTCCGGCAGAAACACCGGATCCCAGCCGAAACCGTGCGTCCCGCGTCCCGGCAGCACGAGCGTCCCCTCCGTCCTCCCCTCGGCCACGATCTCGCGGTCGCCGTCCTTGTAGAGCAGGAAGCAGCGCGCGGCGGCCCGGGCGTCCCCCAGAGACAGCGCCGTGCGCGCCAGCCCCTCGGCGCCCACCGCCTCCAGCATCCACTTGACCAGCGGGCCGGGGAAGCCGTTCAGGGCCGCGAGGTCGAGCCCCGCCTCCTCGACCACCAGCGGCCGGCCGGCCCGCCGCCACGCCTCGTCCGCCTTGGCCCGCAGCACTTCCAGGTAGTCCAGCGACTGGATCTCGGGGAGATCGACCTCGACCGCCTCGAGGTCCGCACCGATGGCGAGGCGGGCCTCGGCGATCTTGCCGGGGTTGCCGGTGACGAGGACGAAGGGGAGCGAGTCGTTGGATCGGGATTTCATAGTCTCGACGTAGGATACAGGGTAATTGTAAGAGTCGTCGGCGGATGATATTTTACGTGCCGGGAGTGTGGCTGACTGCGTTAACTCTATAGGGAAAGGGGGTAGTGGCTCAGTTTGGCTCCCGGCGCCTCCGACGCCCGGGCATAAATGCCCGGGCTACGCTTGAACCAAGAAGCCTCCTGAAGGAGGCTCAATCCCTCCGGCCGCGAGTTGAGCCGGCTTCAGCCGGCTTTTCGCTTGCACTGTAGCCCGGGCATTTATGCCCGGGCGTCGGAGGCGTCGGGAGCCAAACTGAGCCGCTACTGGGGACGATTCTCCAAGCTGCTGAGGAATGACCCATGCCTTACCAAGTCCTGATCAGCTCGGCGCCCCGGGACCGGGATCTCGCCGAGAACCTCGCTCAGTCGGTCCGTGACGCGGGGGCCAGCGTGCTCTCCGTGGAACAGACCCCGACCCGCGGCGAGACCATCGATTTCGATCTCCGCCGGCTGCTGCGGAAGGCGGATGAGGTCGTGCTCGTTCTGACCGATCGATCCCTCAACGATCCTTATCTGCTGTACGAGATGGGTGCGGCCTATTCTCTGCACAAGCGGGTGATTCCGATCCTCGTCGGCATCGAGGAGGCGGAGATTCCTCCCCTCATCGCGCAGTTCCGGTTCGTCAGGTACTCGGACCTGCGCGGCTACCTGTCTGAATTGGAGCTTCGCGCGAGCTCCTCCGCCGGAGATCCCCCGGTCGCGGCGGC
The DNA here is from genome assembly GCA_963718645.1 of uncultured Acidobacteriota bacterium. GTDB lineage: Bacteria > Acidobacteriota > Thermoanaerobaculia > Multivoradales > UBA5704 > DATARR01. The sequence goes on along the minus strand of OY970373.1, from coordinate 3,779,409 downwards.
GCACTGACCCGTCAGCTTCGCCCAGCCGCCAGCCGTTTCAGCTCTTCGACCAGCTCGTCCACCTGCCGGTGGAGGTGTGCTTCGTCTCCCGAGTTGTCGATCACCCGGTGGGCCGCCTCGCGGCGCTGCTCGCCGTCCCCCTGGGCGAGGAGGCGGGCGCGGGCGGAACCGGGGTTCATGCCTCTTGCCAGAGCCCTTTCCAGGCGCAGCTCGCAGGGCGCCTCGACGGTGACGATCAAGTCGAAACCCGGGGCGTAGCCCGCCTCGACCAGCAGCGTCGCCTCGAGCACGACCACCCCCTGGGCGGCGGCGGTCATCTCCACGAAGCGCTTCCTCACCAGCGGATGGATCGCGGCCTCCAGGGAGGCGCGGGCCGCCGGATCGCTGAAGACGCGGGCGGCCACCTTGGCGTGGTCCACCGCTCCGCGCTCGTCGAGCAGGTCGGGACCGAAGAGGGCGTGCACGGCGGCGGTCCCCTCGCCCCCCGGCTGATAGAGCTCGGCGACGAGACGGTCGGCGTCGATCACCTCGAAGCCGGCGTCGCGCAGCCATTGCGAGACCGTCGACTTGCCGCTGGCAAGGCCGCCGGTGAGGCCGACGCGGAGAGCCTGGGCGCTCATGGCCGTGCCGGCAGCCCCTGCCGGAGGCGGGAAGCCTTCAGCGTGCCGGCGATCACCATGGCGACGGTCAGCGGTCCGACGCCGCCCGGGACCGGAGTGATATGGGAGGCCTTGGGGGCGACGCGGGTGAAATCGACGTCGCCCACCAGGATGTACCCCTTGGATTCGAACTGCCGGCGGCGGTCGGCGTCGCCGGGATAGAGGCGCTCGACCTCCGTGGCGTCGTCCACCCGGTTCATGCCGACATCCACCACCACCGCCCCCTCGCGGACGTGATCGGGACCGATCATGCCGGAGCGTCCGATGGCGGCCACCAGGATGTCGGCTTCGCGGGTGACGGCGGCGAGGTCGGCGGTGCGGGAGTGGCAGACCGTGACCGTGCAGTTCTCCCGCAGCAGCAGGCCGGCCATCGGCTTGCCGACGATGGCGCTCCGGCCGACGATCACCGCCCGCTTGCCCGCAAGGGGGATGCCGGCGCGCTTTAGCAGGGCGACGATGCCGGTGGGGGTCGCTGGGGTGAGCCCGGGCTCGTCGAGCCAGAGGCGGCCGACGTTGACGGGGTGGAAGCCGTCGACGTCCTTGTCGGGGGAGATGCGGTCGAGGACGCGCTTCTCCGTGATCTGCGCGGGGAGCGGGAGCTGCACCAGGATGCCGTCCACGGCGTCCTCGGCGTTGAGGTCGTCGAGCAGGCGCAGCAGCTCGGCCTCGGTGGTCTCGGCCGGCAGCCGCAGGGTGCGGCTCAGCATGCCGACTTCTCCGCAGCCACGCACCTTGCTACCGACGTAGGCCTGTGAGGCGGGGTTGTCGCCCACCAGCACGGCGACCAGTTGCGGCGGCCGGGCGCCGGCGGCGGCCATCTCGCGGGCGCTCGTCGCCACTTCGGCGCGGATCTCGGCGGCGACGGCCTTGCCGTCCAGGATGTGGGTCATGCCGGTACTCTCCCTTGATAGATGCAGACGGTTCCGCCGGAGAGGTCCTCCCATGCGAGGCCGGCGAAACCAGCCGCGGCCATGCGGTCGAGGAACTCCTGACGCTGGGGAAAGCCGACCACCGAGCTCGTCAGGTAACTGTAGGCCGACCCGCGCGGCGAGAGCAGGCGGCCGATCCCCGGGAGCAGCCGGAGGAAATAGAAGAGGTATAGCGCCTTGAGCGGCTGCCGGCGCGGGATCGTCGCGTCGAGGACGACGAGCTTTCCGCCCGGCCGCAGCACCCGGGCGAGTTGGGCCAGGGCGGCGTCGAGGTCGGCGACGTTGCGCAGCCCGAAGGAGACGGTCGCGCCCGCGAAATGACGATCGGGGAAGGGGAGCGCCAGGGCGTCGGCGGCGAGCGCGCCGGGTCGCGGCGGGTCTGCCTTCGCGAACTTGTGGCGGGCGATGGCCAGCATCGGCACGCAGAAATCGGCCGCGGCGACCCGCGCGCCCCGGCGGCGGAGGGCGGTCGCCTGGTCGCCGGTGCCGCAGCAGAGATCGAGCACGGCGGCGCCCGGCGGCAGCCCCAGGACCACCGTCGCCCGGCGGCGCCAGACCACGTCCAGGCTGGCGGAGAGCAGGTGGTTCAGCAGGTCGTAGCGGGGCGCGACCCCGGCGAACATGTCGCGGATCGTCTTGCCCGACTTATCCAGAGGAGCGTCGAGGGGAGCGGCGGTCGAGGTGGTGTGGGACATCGGAGGCAAGTGTATCTCGGGATGGTATCCCAGGAGGGTCCAGGTTGGCCGTGTCCGGTCTGCCCGCCGCTCCCCCTTGCGGAATTCGCGCTTCTGCGGCAGACTGGCGGGGTTGCGCGGGACTGGGGTCGGGTCCAGACCGATCCTTCGGTGGTTCGTGTCCTCTTGACAATTCTTCCCTCCCCGCCTAGCATGTGGGTCCTTTGCGCCGCGATGCGGGAGTCGTTCGCCACGGCGAGGCAAGTCATTCCCAGCCCGAGTTGACCTGGAGAGATTGGAGATGCTGAAGAAGACCTACAGCCCGAAGCTCGCCGAGATCGAGCATCGGTGGTACGTGCTGGACGCGGCGGGGATCCCTCTGGGACGTCTGTCGTCGCTGGCGGCTCGCCTGTTGATGGGCAAGCACAAGCCCACCTATGCGACGCACATCGACACCGGTGACTTCGTCATCGTCATCAATGCCGAGCAGGCGGTGCTGACGGGCGGCAAGGAAGAGAAGAAGATCTATCACTACCACACGGGCTATCCGGGTGGGATCAAGTCGGAGACGGCGGCCAAGCGGCGCGCGCGCCGGCCGACGAAGCTGGTCGAGGAGGCGGTGTGGGGCATGCTCCCCAAGGGTCCGCTCGGCCGCAAACAGCTCCGCAAGCTCAAGGTGTACGCGGGCGGCGAGCATCCGCACCAGGCGCAGCAGCCCGAGAGCTTCGACGTCGCCGCGGCGCTGTAATCCCAAGGAGAGATCGCAACGTGAGCCAAGTTCAATATTACGGCACCGGACGCCGCAAGACGGCCTCGGCCCGGGTGTTCCTGCGGCCCGGCGCGGGCGGCTTCAAGATCAACGGCCGCACGCTCGACAGCTACTTCCCGAACGAAGTGCTGAAGATGGTCATCAAGCAGCCGCTGCAACTGACCGAGTCGGTCGAGCGGTTCGACATTCACGTCACCGTCGCCGGCGGCGGCAGCGCGGGGCAGGCCGGAGCGATCCGGCACGGCATCTCGCGCGCTCTGCTCGAGTTCAACGGTGAGCTGCGCGACCGCCTGAAGTCGGCCGGGTTCCTGACGCGCGACCCGCGCAAGAAGGAACGCAAGAAGTACGGCCAGAAGGGCGCCCGGGCGCGTTTCCAGTTCAGCAAGCGCTAGAAGGTCAGAAGGAGAGGATCTCTTGGTAGAAGTCACGATGAAGGAACTGCTGGAGGCCGGTGTCCACTTCGGGCATCAGACCCGCCGCTGGAACCCGAAGATGAAGCCCTACATCTTCGGCAAGCGCAATGGGATCTACATCATCGATCTGCAGAAGACGCTGCGGATGTTCAACCAGGTCGCCGAGCTCGTGCAGCAGCTCGCAGCCGAGGGGAAGCGGATCCTGTTCGTGGGCACGAAGCGCCAGGCGCAGGAGGCGATCGCCGAGGAGGCGGCCCGCTGCGGCGAGTTCTACGTCACCAACCGGTGGCTGGGCGGCACCCTGACCAACTTCGTCACCCTGCGCACTTCAATCCAGCGCCTCAAGGAGGTCGAGGGGCGGCTGAACGACGAGAGCAGCGCGCTGACCAAGAAGGAGCGGCTGCGGCTGGAGCGCGAGCGGGAGAAGATGGTGAAGAACCTCGAGGGGATCCGCGACATGGAGGAGCTGCCGGACGCGCTCTTCGTGGTCGATCCCAAGAAGGAGGACATCGCGGTCTCCGAGGCGAACAAGCTCGGTATCCCGGTGATCGCCATCGTCGACACCAACTGTGATCCAGAGCTGATCGACTATCCGATCCCGGGCAACGACGACGCCATCCGCGCCATCCGGCTGTTCGCGTCGCGGCTCGCCGACGCCTATCTCGCCGGCGCCGGCAAGTCCCACGACGATTCGGCGTTCCAGAAGGACTCCCGAGTGCCGATCTTCGACAAGGATGCCGCCGCCGCGAGCGCCGCTCCGGCCTAGAGCCCGCCGTTCTGCGTTCTTAAGAACCAGCGCGCCGCCGGCCTCAAGGTCGGCGGCGCTGGAGGATAGGTCAGTCGAACTTAACGTCGATCTGACCTTTTCTTTTGTCTACACTCAAATCGCGGTCCGAAGGAGATAGCTGTCATGGCCGAAGTCACCGCTCAACTGGTCAAGGAGCTCCGGGAACGTACCGGCGCTGGAATGATGGATTGCAAGAACGCCCTCAACGACACCAAGGGCGACATGGAAGCGGCGGTCGACACGCTGCGCAAGAAGGGTCTCGCCGCGGCGGCCAAGAAGGCCGGCCGGGTGACCGCCGAGGGCGCCGTGGGCTCCTACATCCACGCCGGCGGCAAGATCGGCGTGCTCGTCGAGGTCAACTGCGAGACCGACTTCGTGGCCCGCACCGACCAGTTCCAGGAGCTGGTGCGCGACATCGCGATGCACATCGCCGCCACCGATCCCCGCTGTGTGCGTCGCGAGGAGGTCACCCCCGAGCTGCTGGAGCGCGAGCAGGCGATCTTCCGCGATCAGGCGCTCGCCTCGGGCAAGCCCGCCGCGGTGGTCGAGAAGATCGTCACCGGCAAAATGGAGAAGTACTACTCCGAGTTCGTGCTGCTCGAGCAGCCGTTCGTCAAGAATCCGGACCTGACCGTCAGCCAGATGATCGCCGAGAAGGTCGGCAAGATCGGCGAGAACATCCAGGTGCGCCGCTTCACCCGCTTCAAGCTGGGCGAGGGGATCGAGAAGCGCCAGGACGACTTCGCCGCCGAGGTCATGGCGCAGGCAGGTCAATGACGGGAGAAGCGCAGGAAGGCGAGGCCGCGCCACTGGTTGCCCCATTAGTGGCCAAATACCGCCGGATCCTGCTCAAGGTCTCCGGCGAGGCCCTGATGGGCTCGCAGCCCTTCGGCATCGACGAGGCGGTGGTGGCCGCGATCGCCGACGAGATCCGTGACGTCCACAACCTCAAGGTCGAGATCGCGGTGGTGGTCGGCGGCGGCAACATCATCCGGGGCCTCGCCGCCAGTCACCGCGGCATCGACCGCGTGACCGGCGACTACATGGGCATGCTGGCGACGGTGATCAACGCCCTCGCCCTCCAGGACGCCCTGGAGAAGCGGGGGGTCGCCACCCGCGTGCAGACGGCGATCGACATCCGCGAGGTCGCCGAGCCGTTCATCCGCCGGCGTGCCCTGCGCCACCTGGAGAAGGGGCGCACCGTCATCTTCGCCGCCGGCACCGGCAACCCCTACTTCACCACCGACAGCGCGGCGGCCCTGCGCGCCAACGAGATCCACGCCGACATCCTGCTCAAGGCGACCCAGGTCGACGGCGTCTATACCGCCGATCCCGAGAAGGACCCGACGGCGGTGAAGCTGCCGGAGGTGACCTACCAGGAGGTGCTGGAGCGGGACCTGCGGGTGATGGACACCGCGGCGATCAGCCTCTGCCGCGACAACGGGATTCCGATCGCCATCTTCGACCTGTCGACCGCCGGCAACATCCGCCGGGTGGTCTGTGGGGAGAGAGTCGGCTCGATCGTACGCGCGTCCTGAAGAGAGGAGTGACCATGGAGATGAAAGAGCTGTTCAAGGAAGTCGAGACGCACATGAAGCATGCGCTGGATCACTTCCATCACGAGATGAAGCACCTGCGGACCGGCCGCGCCTCGCTGGCGCTGCTCGATGGGATCACCGTCGATTACTACGGCAGCCCGGTGCCGCTCAACCAGGTCGCCAACCTGTCGGTGGCGGACGCGTCGCTGATTGTGGCGCAGCCCTACGATGCGAGCCAGAGCTCGGCGATCGAGCGGGCGATCATGAAGTCCGACCTCGGGCTCAACCCGTCCTCGGACGGCAAGGTGATCCGCATCCCGGTGCCGCCGCTGACCGAGGAGCGCCGCAGGGAGTTCGTCAAGAAGGCCCACGACCTCGCCGAGCACGCGCGCACCGGCGTCCGCCAGGCGCGGCGCGACGGCAACGAGAAGCTCAAGAAGATGGAGAAGGACAAGGAGGTCAGTCAGGACGACGAGCGGCGCGGCCTCGACGAGGTGCAGAAGCTCCACGACCGCTACATCAACGAGATCGCCACCGCCCTGGCCAAGAAGGAACAGCAGATCCTGGAAGTCTAGAAGAACACGGACGAGCACGGACCGGCACGGACGAGCACGGACGTCCCGGCCTTTCGTGTCTGTCGGTGTTTGTCCGTGTCCGTCCGTGTTCTCTTCTCCCATGTTCCTCTACGGCTACCATCCCGTCCGCGAGGCCCTGCGCCACCGTCCGCACGAGGTCGCGCGGGTGGTGGTGAGCGCGGCGCGTGCAGGGCATCGGCGCGAGGAGATCGCGGAGGCCTGCCGGCGGCACCGGGTGCCGTTCCAGGTGGTGCCGGAGAAAGCGCTCGCGGAGCTCGCCGGGCCGGCCCACAACGGCATGGCGGCCGAGGTGCGGGCCGCGGAGGTGTCGCCGGCGTCGGCCGCGCCGCAGATCGGGGTGGACTCGGGGCTGGTAGTGCTGCTGGAGGACGTGCAGGACCCGCGCAACCTCGGCGCGCTCCTCCGCGTCTGCGAGGGGGCGGGGGCCGGCCGGGTGCTGATCCGCGATCGCGGCTCGGCGCCCGTCTCGCCCACCGTCGCCAAGACCTCCGCGGGGGCCACCGAGTGGCTGGAGATCGAGCGCATCACCAACACGGCGAACGAGATCGAGCGGCTCAAAGAGGCGGGCTTCTGGGTCTACGGCACCGACCCGGAGGGCGATCCCCCCTGGGAGGTCGACCTCTCCGGCAAGGTCGCGCTCTGCTTCGGCGGCGAGGAGAAGGGGCTGCGCGCCCGCACCCGCCAGCTCTGCGACCGCATGATCGGACTCCCCATGCGGGGGCGGGTCGGCTCGCTCAACATCGCCACCTCGGCGGCGGCGGTGCTCTACGAGGCGGTGCGGCAGCGGACCTCCTCCCAACGCAAGTAAACGAGGCGTAAAAAAGTAGCGCCGATCGCGGTTCCTTCCTTTTTCACTCTCCCCCTGGTCGCCGAATCGTGGTAACAACCAGAGGCAGCTTAGGCCTAACCCAGGAAAAGGAGGGAAGGATGACGAGGATCAATCGCGTCTTTTCGGTGTTGCTTCTGATGGTGGCGGTTCTGGTCGTGCCGGTGAGCGCGGCGGAGGTCGCCCATGTCCAACTCTCGTCCCAGCAGGTCCAGTTCGAGCCGCAGGTCGGCTATGAGCGCCTGGTGCTGACGGTTTCGATGCCGGGCGGCACCGTCGTCCGCCGCGAATTCGAGGCCGGCCAGGCAGCCCTCTTCGACCTGCCGCGAGGAGGAGCGGACGGTTCTTATGTCTACGAGCTGAGGGTGGTTCCGACGATCGATCCGGAGGTCCGGAAGGCCCTCGCGGCATCGCGGGAGGCGGGGGGCGCCGCGGCGGTCGAGCGGCTCAAGCGGGCGGGCCGGTTGCCCGTGGGCGAGCTGGTGCAGAGCGGCTCCTTCGCGGTCGTCAATGGCTCCGTGGTCGCCGCGGACGCGCGGGAGCCGAGATCGGCGGCACCACCGGCCAAGGCGGCGGCGCCGGGCCTGCCGGTGAAGGACCAGGTGATCGCCGACGACCTGATCGTCCAGGGGAGCGCCTGCATCGGCCTCGATTGCGTGGTCAACGAGAGCTTCGGCTTCGACACCCTCCGGCTGAAGGAGAACAACACCCGGATCAAGTTCGAGGACACCAGCACCGGGACCGGCTTCCCGGCGACCGACTGGCAGCTCACCGCCAACGATTCCGCGAGCGGCGGCGCCAACAAGTTCTCGATCGAGGACGTGACCGCCGCCACCGTGCCGTTCACCGTAACCGGCGCCGCGCCGTCGAATTCGATCTTCGTCGACTCCACGGGGCGCCTCGGTCTGCGCACGGCGACGCCGGTCCTCGACCTCCACATCGCCACCAGCAACACGCCGGCGATGCGGCTGGAGCAGAACTCCTCCGGCGGCTTCACGGCGCAGACCTGGGACATCGCCGGCAATGAGGCCAACTTCTTCGTCCGCGACGTCACCGGCGGCTCGCGCCTGCCGTTCCGCATCCGGCCGGGCGCGCCGACCAGCAGCATCGACATCAGCGCCGCCGGCCTGGTGGGCATCGGCACGGCCTCGCCGTCCAACAAGCTCCACGTCTTCGGCAGCGACGGCACCACCAAGGAGTTCATTCAGGAGAGCAGCGCGACGACGACCCCGCGCGAGCTTCTCGAGATCCGCAACAACGGCGGCGCGCTGATCATCGCCAAGGACACCAGCACCACCCAGCGCTGGAGCTTCGGCACCTTCAGCTCCGCCTTCATCGTCGACAATCAGTCCAACACCGGCGTCGAGATGACGCTGGGGGCGACGGGCAACCTGACCATCGCGGGGACGCTGACGCAGAACTCGGACCGCACCACCAAGACGGACATCTTTGGCGTCGAACCCGACGACGTCCTCGCCAAGGTGGACAGCCTGCCGATCTCGACCTGGCGCTACAAGGGGGATGCCGAAGAGGTCCACCACCTGGGTCCGATGGCCCAGGACTTCGCCGCCGCCTTCGGGCTGGGGCCCGACGACCGGCACATCGCGCCGCTCGACGCCGCCGGCGTCGGCCTGGCCGCCATCCAGGCGCTCAATCGCAAGCTCGGCGAGAAGCAGGTCGTCATCGACGAGCTGGCCCGGCGCAACGCCGACCTCGAGACGCGGCTCAACCGCCTCGAGGTGCTGGTGGCGAAGCTCGCCGCGCCCAATCCCTAGCCGTTCTTCCAGGCTCGCGGGGGCGCCCGTCCGGCGCCCCCGCCTCCGGCGCTCTCCCCCACGAGAAGCTCCAGCCCGCCGCGGCGCGAGTTGCAACGTCCGGAATTCCGCAAAGCCGAAACTTCCGGGCCAACGTCGCGCCCTGGAACGACGCGATAGAACGCCGAAGAACATGCGGTTTGTCAGCGGCGTCTGATTTCATTCTTCTTCGCACGCTCTTCAAGATCGCACCCGAATCGGCTACGATACGTCTCCGTTGCTTTTCCTTCTCTCTTCCAACCGAACCGGGGGCCACGACGCATGAACGATGTCGTCCAGAAGTTCTGGGGTTTCTGTCACACGCTGCGGCACGACGGCATCGATTATGGCGATTACATCGAACAGATCACATATCTGCTCTTCCTGAAAATGGCCGACGAGCGAGGAATCGATCTCAGCCGCCTGGTGGTGTCGCCGGAGGAGAGCGCGTTGATCGATTGCTCCTGGCCGGCGCTGGCGAGCGCGCGGGAAGAGGCGTTGACCAGGCACTATGTCGGCGCGCTGCTCGCGCTTGGCAAGCAGCGGGGCCTGCTCGGCGACATCTTCACCGCCGCGGAGTCGCGCTTCAACCATCCGGCCAACCTCAAGCGTCTGATCGATATGATCGATGAAACGAAATGGTCGACGCTGGAAGTGGATCTCAAGGCGGCGGTCTTCGAAGGGTTGCTGGAGAAGGCGGCGAGCGAGGGGAAGAAGGGAGCCGGGCAGTACTTCACGCCACGCCGGCTGATCCAATCGATCGTGCGCTGCGTGCAGCCCGATCCGCGCGGCCGGCCGGAGCTGGCGATCTGCGACCCGGCGTGCGGTACCGGCGGCTTCCTCGTGCTCGCCTATGAATGGTTGCTGGCCGAGTCGCGCGGCGACGGCGCCGATGCCGAGCTGGCGCAGCGGGTGCGCTGCGGCACCTACTTTGGTCAGGAGCTGGTGCGGCGCCCGCGGCGGCTGGCGCTGATGAATCTCTTCCTGCACGGCTTGGAGCCCGAGATCAAGCTGGGCGATTCGATCGACCTGCCGCCGGGAGAGCGCCGGTTCGACGTCGTGCTGACCAACCCGCCGTTCGGCAACAAGGGGGCGAACCAGGCGCCCGGGCGGCCGGACCTGACGATCAAGACCTCCAACAAACAGCTCAATTTCCTGCAGCATGTCGTCACCCTGCTCAAGGACGGCGGGCGCGCGGCGGTGATCGTGCCCGACAACTGCCTGTTCGCCGATCAGGCCGGCGAGGTGTTTAAGGTGCTCACCCAGGAATGCGATCTGCACACCGTGCTGCGGCTGCCCAACGGCACGTTCACCCCCTACAGCGCCGGCACCAAGACCAACGTCGTCTTCTTCACCAAGGGGGCGCCGACGGAGACCGTCTGGGTCTACGACGCGCGCACCAACGTGCCGCGGATCACCAAGAAGGACCGCCCGCTCACCCACGCCCATCTCGCCACTTTCGAGCTCTGCTACGGGCTCGATCCCAACGGCCGCGCCCGCCGCTCGGCCGGCGACTCGCGCGAGGACCGCTGGCGTTCGTTCTCGATCGCCGAGGTGAGGGCCCACGACTTCAAGATCGACAGCCTGAAATGGCTCAAGGAGGAGTCGCTCGACGACGAGCTGCCGGAGCCCGAGGAGCTGGCCAACGAGGCGATCCTGGAGCTGGAGAGCGCGATGGCCGACCTCAACTCCGTCATCGATCTGCTGACCAACGCCGAGCCGCAACGCCCGCGCGTGGTCCAGGGGGGCTCATGACCAGCGCCGTCTCCGACTGGGAGATCGGACGCCGCGAAGGGGAGCTGCCGGACGGCTGGGCGGAGGCGACCCTCGAGGAGATCGTCGTCCACAAGCTCGGCGGCGAATGGGGCGCCGATCCGCGCGCCGCGGCCGTGGATCCGGAGCTGGTGCGGGTCAAGGTGGTCCGCGGCACCGAGTTCCGGCATTGGGAACGCGACAGGGGAGCGACCGCGGAGGAGCGGGCGATCAAGCGGTCGAGCCTCGCCCGCCGCCAGCTCGCGGTCGGCGACCTGGTGGTGGAGGTCTCGGGGGGCGGCGCCAGCCAGCCGGTGGGACGGACGCTGCTGATCGACGAGGAGGCGGTGCGGCGCGCCGGCGGCATGCCGTTGATCTGCTCCAACTTCTGCCGCCAGGTGCGCATCCATCGCGAGATCGACCCCGCGTTCGTCCATCTCGCGCTCTCCTTCCTCTACCTCTGCGGCGGCTTCGACGAGCACCAGACGCAGACCACCAACCTGCGCAACCTCGACTTCGATAGCTTTCTCTCCGGCGTCGTCCTGCCGGTGCCGCCGCTCGCCGAGCAGCGGCGGATCGTCGTCAAGACCGGGGAGCTGATGGCGCCGGTCCGGCATGCGCGCGAGGGGATCGCCCGCCTGCCGGAGATCCTGCGCCGCTTCCGCCAGTCGGTGCTCGCCGACGCCTATTCGGGCCGGCTCACCGCGGAGTGGCGCGAGCGGCAGGGAGCCTACGAGCCGCTCGGACCCCGGCTGGCGCGCGCCTTCGCGGCCCGCCGCGAGGCCCACGAGACGGCGCGCTCCGACGCCGAGGCGTTCGACCGCCGGTCGCCACGGCGGCCGAAGAACCTCGCCGCCACCGAGATGGAGGCGCCGGAGCCCCTGGCCGTTCCCGAGGTGCCGGAGGAGTGGAGCCTAGTGGCGCTGCAGGACGTGATCGAGCGCGCCCAGTATGGGCTGTCGGTGAAGGCGGACGGCGAAGCGCGCACCGGCGTCGCGATGCTGCGCATGGTGAACATCCGGGACGGCCGGATGGCCGCCGGCGAGCTGAAGTACGTCGACCGCGAAGGGATCGCCGTCAAGGAGTTCACGGTGCGGCGGGGGGACATCCTGTTCAATCGCACCAACAGCCCCGTGCTGGTGGGCAAGGCGGCCGTGTTCGACCTCGACCTGGAAGCGGTCTTCGCCTCGTATCTGGTGCGCATCGAGTGCGACCCGCAACTGGTCGCCAGCACCTACGTCTGCGGCTGGATCAACTCGCCCTGGGGGCGCCGCTGGGCGCGGACCGTGCGCACCGACTGCAGCAACCAGTCGAACATCAACGTCTCCCGGCTACTGCGGATGCCCGTGCCGGTGCCGCCGCTCGCCGAGCAGCGGCAGATCATGCGCCGTGTCGACGAGCTCTTCACCTTCGCCGACGCGGTCGTGCAGCGGGTGGCGACGGCGGAGGAGAAGACCGAGAGCCTGCGGCGGACAGTCCTCGCCCGCGCCATGCGGGGCGAGCTGGTGGCGACCGCGGCGGAGCTCGCCCGTGACGGCGGCGGGGGCGGCGAGGGAGGAGCCTTCGAGCCCGCGGCGGATCTGCTCGACCGGATCGGGGCGGAGCGCCTCACCGCGGAGGCGGGAGGTGTGACACCAGGCTGCGAGCCGGCGAGCGCGGAAGGACCGGTCGTCGAGCCGATCCTGGCGGCGATCCGCCAGGCGTGCTGGGGCGCGGGGGCGTTGAGCCGGGAGGAGCTGATCCGCCGGGTGGCGACCCGGCTCGGCTCGCCGAAGTTCGGCAAGACCGTGCGGGCGCGGCTGGAGGCGCATCTGGCGGTGGCCATCGAACGCCGGATCGTCGCCGTCCAGGGGGAGCTGCTGGCCGGCGCCACGCCGACGTTCGGACGCTATGACTACAAGTTCCTGATCCGGGTGCTGCGCACGCTGGTGGAGCGGCGGCAGGAGACCGAGGTCGAGAAGGAGGAGCTCGCCCGCGCCGTCGTCGGATACCTCGGGTACGGCCAGGTGACCAACGCGATCCGTGAGCGGCTGGAGCGGGTCTTCCAGTGGGCGGCGCAGGACGGCGAGCTCGCCGTGCGCGACGGCCGGATCGCGTTCCTCTAGCCTTTCAGCCACTCGAACAGGTCATAGTGCTCGCGGGTCATGCCGAGCCGGGTGTAGACCCGCTGCGCGCCGGCATTGCGCTTCTCGACGTAGAGCCGGATCCCCTTGAGCGCGTCCGACGCCTCCACCTGCCGCCGGACCCGCTCGTAGAGCGCCCGGTAGACCCCCTGGCCGCGCTCCTCGGGGACGACGTACACCGACTGGATCCAGAGGATCACGCCATCGCGCCAGTCGCTCCATTCGTAGGTGGTCAGCAGGCAACCGATGCTCGAGCCACCGCGCTCGGCGAGCCAGTAGGCGCCCTTCGCGGGATCGGCGAAGACGGCCCCCACGCCGCGGCTCAGCGTGGCGCGGTCGAGATCCAGGTCCTCGGTCTCGCGGGCCATGCGGAGCTGGAAATCGACGATCGCCGCGGCATCCGCGGCTTCCGCCGGGCGGATCCGGAACCCGGCGTCAGCCAAGGGCAGGGTCCTCGACGGATCGCAGAGAGGCCGTCAGGCGCTCCTGGATCTCGGGGGCGAGCGGCTCGTCCGGCAATTGCCGTACGGCTCGCACGGCGGCGAGGACGGCGCCGTCGAACCGCCGGCACCCGGCGCATCCCGCCAGGTGCTCGTCGAGCCGTTCGGCGCGGTCGCGGCTCAGCCGGCCGTCGAGGCTCTCGGTCAGGTCCGCCAGCACCTCGCCGCAGTGGAGGCCGGCGACGACCTTCTCCTCTTCCACCGGCTCTCCCGGCGACGAGGCCGCGATCCGGCCGAGCAGCCGCAGGCGGGCTCGGTGCAGGCGGGTGCAGACCGCGGAGTCCGAGAGGCCGGTGACCCGCGCCGTCTCGTCGACGGTGAAATACTCGCGGTCGCAGAGAGTGAGGAGCTCGCGATCCTCCGGCGGGAGAGACGTCAAGCCGGCCTCCACCTCGCGGGCGTCGTACTCCGGAGCCTCGTCGTCGCCGGCCCTCCCCCAGCCGGCCTCGGCCGCCAGCTCGCGCAGGGAAGGGATCTCACGCTCGTGGGAGGGGGCGAAAAGGCGATCGATCGCCTGACGGACCAGGGAGAGGAGCCAGGGGCGGGCGGAGGGCTCGTCGCGGTGGCGTGGCGCGGCGCGGCGAGCGGCGAGGAAGGTTTCGCGCAGGATCTCCTCGGCGCCGTGGTCCGTGACGTCCGAGGAGAGGGCGGCGCGGACGAACCGGTACACCGCCGCCTGATGCCGCCGGACGAGGCGGTCGAAAGCGGACGGGTCGCCGGCCGCGATGCGGCCGATCAGCGTCTCGTCGGTGACCCTGGAGTCTTCCGTGTCAACCATCCCAGTCCCGGAGTGGACAGTGAGACTTCCCGCGTTGAATTTTAGGCCACGGGAATCTTACACCGAGCGTCCCCCTCCGGGGCTGGCGGTCCCGCTCAGACCACGATCCGCCCGAAGCGGGCGAGCAGCAGCGAGTATGCGCCGAAGGCGATCAGGCCGATTGCGACCAGGCCGAGGAGCAGCGTTCCATGCGGCTGTCCGGCGAGCGCCGCGAGCGACCCGGCGAGTCCGCGTGCCTGGCTGGGATCGGTCCGCAGGGCGGCCTGGATCAGGAACCAGCCGGAGACCAGGAAGACGACGCCGCGGGCGATCAGGCCGAGCTTGCCGGAGTTGATCGCCAGTTTCCTTTCCGTGGCGTCCATCTCCTGGAGGCGGATCTCCTTGCGGAACTTCTCGGTCCAGCCGCGGTGGATCTGAAAGAGACCGCCGGCGATCACGCCGATTCCAACCCCCGCCACCAGCCAGCGCCCGAACGGCTCGCTCATCAGCTTGGCGGTCCACTCCTGGTAGCTGCTCTGGCTACCGGAGACCCGGTGCGCGCCGCGGGCGAGCCGCACGGCGGCGATCCCGAGGCTGCCGTAGATCAAGCCGCTCCCCACCCTGCCGGCCCGCTGGGCGAGCCCCTTGAGATCCGTCCCCTTGTGCTCGCGGTCGAGGAATCCCTGAACGATCCGCCAGATCGCATACGCGAACAGGCCGATGGCGATCAGCCAGAGGAGCGCGATGCTCTGGCCGGCGATCGCCTGCAGCGCGCCGCGGGTATCCGTGGGGTGGCGCCGGCCGCCAACCGCGGCCTGGAAGGCCAGCAGGCCGACCAGCGCGTAGACCACGCCGCGCGCGGCGTAGCCGGCGCGCGCCATCCGTTCCATCCAGGGGCTCTGGAGAGCTGCCTGGGCCGTGCTCTTCCCGACCTGCGCGAAGGTGCTGCTGGTTGCTCTCGCCATTGTGTAGCCTCCTGGCCGCAAGGCTTGAGCAAGGCGGATGCCAGCGTCCTATTTCAAGTTCGTCTCGAACAGCTTGAAGATCCGCCGGTACTCGTCGAGCCAGCTCGTGGGCTGTACGAAGGCGTGGTCCTCGACCGGATAGAGGGCGATCTGGAAGCTCTCCTTCTTCAGCTCGATCAGGCGCTGCACCATCCGGACGTTATCCTGGAAGAACACGTTCGAGTCCAGCATGCCGTCGCAGATCAGCAGCGGCTTCCGGAGGCCCGCGGCGTACTCGATCGGCGAGCTCGCCTCGTACGCTTCCGGATCGATCTCCGGACGGTTGAGGATGTCGCCGGTGTAGTCCTCGTTGTAGTGCGCCCAGTCGGACACCGGCCGCAGGGCCGCGCCGGCGGCGAAGAGGTCGGGCTGGCGGAAGAGCGCCATATAGGTGAGGAAGCCGCCGTAGGAGCCCCCCCAGACGCCGACTCGCGCGGCGTCGACGTTCCTGTGCTGCGCCAGCCAGGCGACGCCGTCCTGGAGGTCCTCGAGCTCGGGGTGCCCCATCTGGCGGTAGATCGCCGTGCGCCAGTCGCGGCCGTAGCCGGCCGAGGCGCGGTAGTCCATGTCGAGCACGACGTAGCCGTGACGGGTCAGGAAGGTGATGAACATGAACTCGTGCTGGTAGTAGGACCAGCCATACGTCACCTCCTGAAGATATCCCGCGCCATGGATGAAGACGGCCGCCGGATATTTGCGGGCCGGATCGAAGTCCTTCGGCGTATAGACCCGCGAGTAGATCGCACCCGCGCCATGGGTCGACGGGATGGGCAGGATCTCGGGGATCGTCCAGTCCTGGGCAAGGAAGAGCGGCGTCCGCGTCGAGGTGACCTGCCGCGCGTCGACGCCCGGCCGCGCGGCCTGCACGTAGACCTCGTCCGGCCGGTTGATCGCGGAGTGGAGGAAGAGCACCTGGCTCTCGTCGGGCGACAGCACGGCCTGAGTGAAGCTGCCGCCGAGCCGGGTGAGCTGCTCGGCCTTGGCGGTGCCGGTTTCAACGCGCCAGAGGTCGTACTTGCCCGGGTGCTCCCGGTTGGCCGTGTAGTAGAGATAGCGGCCGTCCCAGCTCAGCGTGGGGGCGGACACCTCGTACTTCACCGGCGCCGTTCCTTCCGGAGTCAGCCGCCGGATCTCGCCGCTTTTCGTCGACAGGCGGTAGAGCTGCGAGCTGCCGCTCTCCTCGGAGAGGAACCAGAGGGTCTCGTTGTCGCGCAGCCAGCCGATCTCGTTGAAGTCCCAGTTGATCCACGCCGGATCGGTCAGCCGGTGGCGGGGGGTGAGAGCGCCGCCGGCGCTGTCCCAGGTGGCGAGCCAGCGGTCCTTGTTGTCGCGCGCCCGGAGCTCGAGGGCGAGCTGGCGGCCATCGTCGGACCAGGAGAGGCCGTGGACCTCCAGCGCGCGAGCCGCGGGCTCCTTCGGCTTGTCCTTTTCCTTGTCCTTCTTGTCGTCCTTCCCCGGGTCCGCGGGTTTGGCGTCCGCCGCTTTCTTCTTGTCCTTCTTGCGGGCCTCGGCGATCTCGCGCAGCGCCTTCAGCGGATCGTCCTTGATTCCGGGCAGGACGGACCAGTCGAGGTCGTGCCTCTCGTGCTTCCTGAGGTCGAGCAGCAGGAGCGAGTGGGGCACCGGCTCCTCGCCGCCCACCTTGGGGCGGACGTCGCGGGTCTCGACGTTGCCGCTCTCCGTCACGTACTGCGGCATCTTCGTCTTCGCGGCGCTGTCGTCGCGCTTCGGCGCGGTGATCACCGCCAGCCAGTCGCCCGAGGGGGAGAGCGAGACGTTCACCACCCTCACCTCCTTGCCCAGGTACCAGGGGAGGGGAGAGAGGACGGGATCGGCCCGCCGTACCGCGCGGTCCTCCTCGCGGTCGCGCTTCTCCTGCTCCTGCTTCTGGCGGATCACGTCGAACAGGTGGGTCTGCTGCTCTTCGAGGAGCGTCGGCTCCCCCTTGTCGGCGGGGTCCTTGGCGAGCTTCAGCGCAGCGGGCTGGGAGAGGAGGCCGGAGTCGAGGTCGTAGACGAAGACCTCCTGCTCCCCGCCGCGGAACCAGATGCGATGTCCGTCGGCGAGGAAGAGGGGCTCGCTCTCGGCTTCGTCGGTGCGGGTGATCTGCCGCACGGCGCCGCTCTTGAGGTCCTTGACGAAGATGTCCCCGTCGCGCTCGTAGACCTTGCGGGTCCGCTGGCGGTTGCGCTCCCCCGGAGCGTCCGCGCGGCTCCGGTCGGCGGGCTCGATCTTGACCGCCCTGCCGGCCGCCCCCTGCGCGACGTCGACGCGGAAGAGGTCCTTCTTCTGCTGGCCCTCGCCGTCCCGCTCGCGCTCGTAGTAGATCGCGCGACCGTCGTCCGACCAGTACGGGTCCTGGGGCGGATTGCCGATCCAGTCGGGATCGGCCATGATCTGTTCCAGGGTGAGCGCGGAGGGCTCGGGAGCGGCGGGAGCCGTGGGAGCCGCGCCCGCGGGCAGGGCCGTCAGGAGGCAGAGGCCCGCGGCGACGAGGCGGCTGCTGTTTGTCATCATCGTGAAATTCCTCGAAAAAGCTGCGGAAAGCGGAAGGCTACAGCGGATGCGGACAGGGGGGAAGATCTTCGGATAGACTTCCCGGCCGTATGGTGCTGGGGGATCTCAAGCTGACTCTCGTGGCCGACGGCGAATTCCGCCTGGACGGCGGCGCCATGTTCGGCGTCGTGCCGCGCACGCTCTGGGAGAAGGTCAAGCCGCCGGACGAGCTGAACCGGATCCTGATGGGCACCAACTGCCTGCTGGTCGAGCGCGGCAGCGACCTTCTGCTGATCGACACCGGCATCGGCGACAAGCACGACCCCCGCTTCGAGGCGCTCTACGGCATGGACCCGGCCGCCGTCCGGCTGCCGGCGGCGATCCGCCAGGCGGGCTACGAGCTCGGGGACGTCACCCACGTCCTGCTCTCCCACCTCCATTTCGACCACTGCGGCTGGAACACCCGCGAGTCGGGCGGCGCCATCGTGCCGACCTTCCCCAGGGCGCGCTACTGGCTGCAGCGGGGGGAGGTGGACCACGCCCGCTCCCCCAACGAGCGCGACCGCGCCAGCTACTTCCCGGCCAACTGGGAGCCCCTCTTCGACGCCGGCGCCGTCGAGCTGTTCGGCGAGGAGGCCGAGCCGATGCCCGGCGTCCGGGCGGTCCGCGTGCCCGGGCATAACGCCGACATGTGTATCGTTCTCCTCAATGGGGGGGAAGGGCATCAGGCGGTCTACTGGGCGGATCTGGTGCCGACCTCGGCCCACGTCCCTTTCCCCTGGATCATGGGGTACGACCTCTATCCGATGACCACGCTGGAGAACAAGAAGCTCTGGCTGCCGCGGGCCGCGGGGGGAGACTGGCTCTGCGTCTTCGAGCACGATCCGGTCGTCCCCTGGGGGCGCGTGGTGGAGGAGAAGGCCGGCCGCTTCCGGGTCGTCCCGGTCGAGGCCCCCTGACTCCGTCCGCCTGATCCCAATCCAAAATCCAAAATCGAAAATCCAAAGTCAAGGTACGGAGAGATCCGATGGCGCGAGAAGAGTTCGACCTGATCATCATCGGCAGCGGTCCCGGCGGCTACGTCGCCGGCGTCCGCGCCGGCCAACTCGGGATGAAGGTGGCGGTGGTGGAGCGCGATCCCAAGTTCGGCGGCACCTGCCTGCTGCGCGGCTGCATCCCCACCAAGGCGCTGCTGCACACCGCCTCGGTGCTCGACGAGATCCGCGAGGCGGACACCCTGGGCATCAACGTCGCCGCGCCCGTGCTCGACATCGTCAAGGCGCAGGAGCGCAAGCAGAAGGTGGTCGACAGCAACTCCAAGGGGGTCGAGTTCCTGTTCAAGAAGAACAAGGTGACCGGCATCCACGGCACCGGCCGCATCACCGGCCCGCACGAGGTCGAGGTCGAGGGGGCGGACGGCAAGACCACCTACGGCGCGAAATTCATCATGATCGCCACCGGCTCGGTGCCGCGCGACGTTCCGATTGCGCCGACCGACGGCGAGCGGGTGCTCAACTCCGACCACGTCCTGGAGCTCCAGCGGGTGCCGGCGTCGATCGCCGTGCTCGGCGCCGGCGCGGTGGGTACCGAGTTCGCCTCGATCTACACCTCGTTCGGCTCCAAGGTCACCCTGATCGAGATGCTCCCGCGCATCCTGCCGATCGAGGACGAGGAGGTCTCGGCCGAGCTCCAGAAGGCGCTGCGCAAGCGGAAGATCGACGTCCTCACCGGCACCAAGTGCCTGAGCGTCGAGCGCACCGAGACGGGCGTCCGCCTCAACCTCGAAGGGGGCAAGACGAGCACCGTGGAGGCCGAGCTGCTGCTGGTCGCCATCGGACGCCGGCCGGTGACCGAGAACCTGGGCCTCGAGGCGTTGGGCATCGGGCTCGACCGCGGCTACGTCAAGGTCGATTCGCTGATGCGCACCGCGGTGCCCCACATCTATGCGATCGGTGACGTCATCAACACCCCCTGGCTGGCGCACGTCGCCACCGCCGAGGGGATCCTCGCCGTCGAGCACATGGCGGGGCTGCCGGTGCAGCCGATCAACTACGACCGCGTCCCCTCCTGCACCTACTGCGACCCGGAGGTCGCCAGCGTCGGCCTCACCGAGGCGAAGGCGCGCGAGCGGGGCTACGACGTCGCGGTCGGCAAGTTCCCCTTCACCGCCCTCGGCAAGGCCAAGGTGATCGGCAAGACCGCCGGCTTCGTCAAGGTGGTGCGCGAGACCAAGTACGACGAGGTGCTCGGCGTCCACATCATCGGGGCTCATGCCACCGACCTGATCGCGGAGGCCTGCGTGGCGCTGCAGATGGAAGGGACCGACGAGGAGCTGATGCGCACCATGCATGCCCACCCGACGATGTCCGAAGCGGTCATGGAAGCGGCCCACGCCGCCCATGGCGGCGCGATCCACATGTAGAAGGAAAACCGGAGAACCATGGCGACGACAGGCAAGAGCTGGGGTCCGCTGCACCCCAAGACCGAAACGACGGAACCGGCCGACCGGCTGGCGAAGACCGAGCTGCCGCGCGAGCGGCAGCTCGAGCTCTATCACTTCCTCCGGCTCACCCGCATGGTGGAGGGGCGCCTCGGCAACCTCTACCGGCAGGGCAAGGTGGTCGGCGGGCTCTACTCCAGCCTCGGCCAGGAGGCGACCGCCGTCGGCAGCGCCTACGCCCTCGCGGCCCAGGACGTGATGGGGCCGCTGATCCGCAACCTCGGCTCGATGCTGGTCCGCGGCGTGCAGCCGCGCGAGGTCATGATGCAGTACATGGCCAAGAGCGACAGCCCGACCGGCGGCAAGGACGGCAACACCCACTTCGGCGACCTCCAGCGCGGGCTGGTGGCGCCGATCTCGATGCTCGGCGCGGTCATCCCGGTGATGGTCGGCGTCGCCCTCGCCGGCAAGATGCAGGGGAAGGACCTGGTGGCCCTCACCTACATCGGCGACGGCGGCACCTCGACGGGGGATTTCCACGAGGGGCTCAACCTCGCCTCCGTCCTCCACGTTCCCTTCGTGCTGATCGCCGAGAACAACGGCTGGGCCTACTCGACGCCGACCCCCCGTCAGATGCGGATCAAGAACATCGCCACCCGTGCCGCCGCCTACGGCATCCCCGGGGAGATCGTGGACGGCAACGACGTGCTCGCCGTCTACGAGGTCACCCACCGGGCCGTCGAGCGGGCGCGCGCCGGCGGCGGCCCGACGCTGATCGAATCGAAGACCTTCCGCATGAAGGGGCACGCCGAGCACGACGACGCCGGCTACGTGCCCAAGGAGCAGTTCGAGGAGTGGAAGGAGAAGGATCCGATCGCGCGCTTCGAGCGCCATCTCCTCGCCAACGGCTTCGCCACCGCGGAGGATTTCGCGGCGATCGCCGCGAAGATCGACGCCCAGCTCAACGAGGAGGTCGACTTCGCGCTCGCCTCCCCCATGCCGCCGCCGGAGCGGGCGTTCGAGGGGGTCTACGCCTGATGGCTACCCTGACCTACCTCGAAGCCGTCCGCCAGGCCCTGTGGGACGAAATGGAGCAGGACGAGCGGGTGTTCATGCTCGGCCAGGACATCGGCACCTACGGCGGCGCCTTCCGCGTCACCGCCGGCTTCCTCGACCGCTTCGGTGGCGGCCGGATCGTCGACACCCCGATCAGCGAGTCGGCGATGATCGGCGCCGCCATCGGCGCCGCCATGATGGGGATGAAGCCCGTCGTCGAGATGCAGTTCATCGACTTCATCTCCTGCGGCTTCAACCAGATCATCAACTTCGCCGCACCCAACCACTACCGCTGGGGCCAGCGGGTGCCGCTCGTCGTCCGCGGCCCCGCCGGCGGCAACGTCCACGGCTCCTGCTACCACAGCCAGAACCCGGAGTCGTACTTCCAGCACACCCCCGGCCTCAAGATCGTGGCCCCGGGCACCGTGGCCGACGCTTACGGCCTGCTGCGCTCGGCGATCCAGGACCCCAACCCGGTGCTCTACTTCGAGCACAAGTACCTCTATCGCCGTCTCAAGGACGATCTGGAGACCGGCGGCGGGGGTGGCCAGGTGCCGATCGGCGAGGCGCGGCTGGCGCGCGCGGGGCGCGACCTGTCGGTGATCACCTACGGTGCTATGCTGCAAGTCGCGCTGGAGGCCGCCGGGCGCCTCGAAGCCGACGGGATCGACCTCGAAGTCCTCGATCTGCGGACGATCAAGCCCCTCGACCAGGAAGCGATCCTCGCCACCGTCCGCAAGACCAGCCGGGCGATCGTCCTCACCGAGGAGCAGACCACCGGCTCGGTGGCGGGCGAGGTGGCGGCGCGGATCTCGCAACACGCGTTCGAATGGCTGGACGGCCCGGTTCACCGGCTCTGCTGCCCCGATACGCCGGTCCCCTTCAGCCCGACGCTCGAAGAAGCCTACCTGCCCAACGTGGACAAGCTCGTCGCCAAGGTGCGTGAGCTGGCCAGCTACTGATACGGAGAGCTTTATGGCAACGGAAGTAGTGATGCCCCAGATGGGGGAGTCGATCGCCGAGGGCACCATCACCCGCTGGCTGGTGAAGGTCGGCGACAAGGTGGAGCGGGATCAGCCGCTGTTCGAGATCTCGACCGACAAGGTCGACGCCGAGATCCCGAGCCCGGCCTCCGGCACGCTCCTGGAGATCCGCAATCAGGAAGGGGAGACCGTCCCCGTCAATCAGGTCGTCGGCACGATCGGAGACGCGGGAGAGGCGGGCGGACAGCCTGCCGCCGCCGCTCCGGCCGCCGCTGCCGCGCCGGCTCCTCAGCCGGCCGCCGCCGCGCCGCCGCCGGCGGCTTCGCCGGAGCCCCAGCCCCGCCCGGCGGCGGCTTCCGCCACCGCCGAGCAGGCCACGGAGGCCGAGGAAAATGAGGAGGTCGTCCGCGATTCCGGCGAGTCCTCTCAGGCCAAGGAGATCGAGGCGGCCGAGTCCGACGTCGAGGATCGCCTCCGCAAGTTCTCCAGCCCACTGGTCCGCAACATCGCGGCCAAGGAGGGGGTGGATCTCGCGCAGGTCGCCGGCACCGGCGCCCATGGCCGGGTGACCAAGGACGACATCCTCGGCCACCTGGAGCAGCGCAAGTCGGCGCCGGCTCCGGTAGCTGTCGCTGCTGCTCCCGCGGCAGCTCCCGCGGCCCAGGCGGCGGCCCCCAAGCCCGCCGCCGCGCCTGCTCCCGCGCCGGCCGCCCCCGCGGCGGCTCCGGCGGGTCAGCGTCCGCTGCCGGCCGGCTTCCACGTGGCGGCCTATACCGAGGGGGAGAACGTCGAGATCGAGCCGATGTCCAAGATGCGGCAGATCACGGCGGCGCACATGGTCTACTCCAAGGCCACCTCGGCGCACGTCACCACCCTCTTCCACATCGACATGTCGAAGGTGAACAAGGCGCGCCTGCGCGCCCGCGACGGCTTCTTCAAGAAGGAGAGCACCAAGCTCACCTTCATGCCGTTCATCTTCAAGGCGGTCGCCACCGCGCTCAAGGCGCACCGCAACGTCAACGCCTCGATCGACGGCACGAACATCGTCTACAAGAAGGACATCAACATCGGCATGGCGGTCGACCTCCCCGGCCGCGGCCTGATCGTGCCGGTGATCCGCAAGGCCGACCAGCTCAGCCTCGTCGGCCTCGCCAAGACGGCCAACGACCTGGCGGACCGGGCGCGGACCAAGAAGCTGAAGCCCGAGGAGACGCAGGGCGGCACCTTCACCGTCACCAACCCCGGCGTCTTCGGCAGCCTCTTCGGCACCCCGGTGATCAATCAGCCGCAGGTGGCGATCCTCGGCATCGGCGCGATCGAAAAGCGGCCGATCGTGGTCGAGGACGCGGACGGCAACGATTCGATCGTCATCAAGACCATGTCCTACTTCAGCATCTCCTACGACCACCGGCTGGTGGACGGCGCGGATGCCGACCGCTTCATGATCGATCTCAAGAAGGTCCTCGAAGAGGACACCTGGACCGAGCTCGAAGCCTACGTGTAGGCGGTTCCCTGGATCTGTGCAGTCTGGACGAGCCCGGGGCGACCCGGGCTCGTTGTATTAGTGCGGTTACACGCGTAGAGACTCCTGTCGCCAGCGTTCCACAGCGGCCTCGAAGCCGTCGTTGACCTCATCTTCGGGCCAGCCTCCTAGCAAATCCTCTAGATGCTCGACAGGGCGGGTGCCTTGCTGGCGAGCGAGGTCTTCGAGGGAAGCTCCTTGCCAGAAGTCAGTCAATGTCGACTCGATCTTGTGGCCATGTGAGTCTTTTTGTCTTGATGCAGGCATGAGAACCTCCGTTGTTCTCGGCCGTTCAGCCCCGCAGGGGCGCAGGCATAGAGCCTGGGGTTTCAACCCCAGGTAGGCGTCTCCGCTTCTCCAAGAGCCCCGAAGGGGCGAAGGCAGACATCCGGCCAGTCCAAGCCGCCTGCGCCCTGTGGGGCTGGACGGTCGATTCTCGATTCCCCCTCTTGGCAACGCAGTCCTGTCCGAGTATCCTCAGCCAGGAATATAGACCCATGGGGATGACACCTTCAAGGCCCCAATAGCTCGGCACGGGACACTTATGGCCACAACGTTCGCCAATCTTCTCTATCACGTTGTCTTTTCGACCAAAGAACGTATCCCTTCGATCCAGGATGACATCAGGGAGCCTCTCTACGAATATATCGGCGGCATCATTCGAGGAGAGCGCGGTGTCCTGTTGGAGATCGGTGGGATACCCGACCATGTCCATCTCCTCGCCAAGTTCAAGACGGATATTGCTGTCTCCATGATGGTCCAGAAAATCAAGGGCAAATCCTCGGGATGGCTCAACGAACAACCCGGACGCCTGGAGCGCTTCGAATGGCAGTCCGGATACGGGATCTTTTCTGTCAGCGAATCGCTTGTCGAAAAGGTCCGGAGCTACATCCGTGGCCAGGAGGAGCACCATAAGAAGGTATCTTTCAAGGATGAGCTCATCGCGCTACTGAAGAAGAATGGGATTCCGTACGACGAAAGATACTTGTTGGGCTGACCGTAGCTGTCCGAGCGCCTGAGTGGAGGCTGTACAGCCCCGGAGGGGCGCAGGGATAAAGCCTGGGGTTTCAACCCCAGGTAGGCGTCCTCCGCCTCTCCAAGAGCCCCGAAGGGGCGCAGGCAGACATCCGGCCAGTCCAAGCCGCCTGCGCCCCTTCGGGGCTTCTGATGAGTGGACGGGTTGCTTCCTGGGGTTGAAACCCCAGGCTTTATGCCTGCGCCCCTACGGGGCTTGGGACCGGTCGGACGGCAGGCTCCCGTTCCCTCACCGCGCCAACCACCCGTACAACTCCACATACTCCTTCCCCTGGACCTCCCAGGAGAAATCCCGCGTCATGCCGTTGACCATCATCCGCTGCCAGAGGATCGGCTGGCGGAACGTGTTGAGGGCGCGGTCGAGGGCCCAGGCGAGGCCTTCGGGAGTGAAGTGGTCGAAGACGAAGCCGGTGCCCTGGCCGGTGGCGAGGTCGAAGGGCTCGACGGTGTCGGCGAGGCCGCCGGTCTTGTGGACCACGGGGGGAGTGCCGTAGCGCAGGCTGTACATCTGGTTGAGGCCGCAGGGCTCGAACTTCGAAGGCATCAGGAAGATGTCGGCCGCCGCTTCGATCCGGTGCGCAAGGTTCTCGTTGTAGCCGCGGTAGAACCAGGCCTTGCCGGGAAAGCGCCGCTCGAGCGACTGGAAGAACTCCTCGTAGCGCGGCTCGCCGCTCCCCAGCGCCACCAGGCGCATGTCGCGCTGCGCGAGGAACGCCGGCAGGACGTCGAAGGCGAGATCGAAACCTTTCTGTGGGGTCAACCGGGAGACCACGCCCACCACCGGCGCCGCCGTGCGCTCGTCGAAGCCGATCTCGCGCAGGAGCTCCCGCTTGCAGGTCCGCTTGCCGCCGAAGTCCTGCGCCGAATAGTGATAGAAAAGGTACGGATCCGTCTCCGGGCTCCAGTCGCCGTAATCGACGCCGTTGACGATCCCCGCCAGGCGGTCGTGGCGGGCGCGCACCAGGCCGTCGAGGCCGAAGCCGAGCTCCGGGGTCTGGATCTCGCGGGCGTAGGTGCGGCTGACCGCCGTCAGCGCGTCCACCTGCAGGATGCCGTTGCGCAGGAAGTTGAGATGCCCCGGCGAGAGGTCGAGCCGGTTCGCGTAGGGCGCCAGCCCGAGGTCGTTCAGCCGGCTGGAATCGACGACCCCCTGGAAGCCGATGTTATGGATCGTCAGCACCGACCGCGTGCGCTGGAACAGGTCGTCCCAACCGAAGAAAACCTTTTGATAGAAGGGCGCGAGCGAGGTGTGCCAGTCGTGGCAGTGCAGGATATCCGGCGCCCAGCCCATCCGCTGCGCGCATTCGAACGCCGCCACCGAGAGCAGCGCGAAGCGCAGGGAATCGTCGCGGTCGCCGTGATAGATCCCGCCGTGACCGAAGAGCGCCGGGCAGTCGATGAAGTAGACGCCGACGTTGCTGTCCGGCAGCAGGGCGGTGCGCGCGCTGTAGGTGAAGCGGTGGGGGCCGAGCTGCACCGGCACGTCGCGGATGAAGTCGACCGGCGTATAACGGTCCGCCTCTGCCGCCAGGCTCGGATAGAACGGGAGGAAGATCCGTACGTCGTGACCGGCCCTGCCGAGGAAGCGGGAGAGGCCGGCGACGACGTCGCCGAGGCCGCCGGTCTTGGCGAACGGCGTCACCTCGGCGGCGAGCTGAAGGATTCGCAAGCGTCTCGTCTCCGCCTCAGATCGTGGTCCCAGCAGGGATCACGGCGTTCTTGTGGATGATGATGATCCCGTCGCGGATCGAGTAATTGTCACCGTCGAAGTCGACATGCCCTTCCGGATTGATCAGCTTGCAGCCGTCGCCGATGCGGGCGTTGAAATCGATGATGGCGTTGCGGACCGTGCAGTCGCGGCCGATGCCGACCGGGATATCATCGCTTCCGTCCGGAATGGTTTCCCAGGTGTTGGCTCCCATCACGATCGAGCGCTCGACCACCGAGCCCGAGCGGACGACGGAGCGGATGCCGATGATCGAATCGGCGATATGGCTGCCGGAGAGGATGCTCCCCTCGTTGAGGATCGAATAGCGCACCGAGCAGTCGTTCACCTTGATCCCGGGCAGGAAGCGGGGATGGGTGAAGATCCGCAGCTCGGGGTCGTACAGGTTGAGCGGCGGCAGCGGCAGCGTGAGGTCGAGGTTCGCCTGGTGAAAGCTTGGGATGGTGCCGATGTCGGCCCAGTAGCCGTCGTGCGGGAAGGCCATCACCCGGTATTGGCTGAGCGCCTGGGGAATGACCTCGCGCCCGAAGTCCACGGTCTCGGTCCCCACCAGTAGCTCCTGGAGCACCTCCGGCCGGAAGATGTAGATGCCCATGCTGGCGAGGAAGGAGCCCGAGGAGGCCGGGGCGCCGAGCACGGCGCGGGTCTGCTCGTCGAGCTCGATGGCGTCGAGCTGCTCGGCTTCCTTCGGCTTCTCGACGAAATCGACGATGCGGCCGGTGGCGTCGAGGCGCAGGATGCCGAACCCGGAAGCCTCCTCGCGGGTGACGAGCTTGACCGCGATCGTCAGGTCCGCCTCGCGCTCGCGATGGACGCGGACGAATTTCGCGATGTCCATCAGGTAGAGCTGGTCGCCCGAGAGGATCAGGATCTCTTTGGGGTTGACCTCGAGCAGCCGGGGGAGGGTTTGGCGCACGGCGTCGGCCGTGCCCTGGAACCAGTCGCGATTGTCCAGGGTCTGCTCGGCGGCCAGAATGTTGACGTAGCCGTTGCTGAAGGCGCTGAAGCGGTAGGTCTGGTTGATGTGGCGGTGCAGGCTGGTGCTGTTGAACTGGGTGATGACGAAGATCCGGTCGATCCCCGCGTGCAGGCTGTTGCTGATCGGGATGTCGATGAGCCGGAACTTGCCGCCAACCGGCACCGCCGGCTTGGCGCGGTCGCGGGTGAGGGGCCAGAGGCGGCTCCCCTGACCTCCGCCGAGAATGGCTGTGACGATTCGCTGCTCCATGATCCCCCTCCAGGCCCCCTCCCGCCGAGGCGCGGGTATCTTATCCGCTTTCCGGTCGCTTCCGGAGATGACGCCAGGGCCGTCTCCGCTACAATCGTAGATATGCAGGAATCTCGCCGCCCTCTCCACTGGGACTTCCTCGGCCGCGTGCCCTACGCGGAAGCGGTCGAGATGCAGCTCGCGGCCCGGTCCGCGGTGAAGAGCGGCGAGAGGCCCGAGCGCTTCTTCCTGCTCGAGCACCCCCATGTCTACACGCTGGGGCGCAACGCCAGCGCCGACGACGTGCTGGCGGCGCCGGAGTGGCTCGCCGCCCGCGGCGTCGAGATCGCCGAGTGCGACCGCGGCGGCCAAGTGACCTATCACGGCCCCGGGCAGCTCGTCGGCTACCCGGTGGTCAACCTCAGCCCCGACCGGCGGGACATCCGCCGCTACGTGCGCGATTTGCAGGAGGTGCTGATCCGCACCCTCGCCGACTACGGAGTGACCGGGCGGCCGGGCGAGGAGGCGGCGTTCATCGGCGTCTGGGCGGGCGACGAGAAGATCGCCTCGATCGGCGTTCACCTCTCGCGCTGGATCACCACTCACGGCTTCGCCCTCAACGTCGCCACCGACCTCTCCTACTTCACCGGGATCATCCCCTGCGGGCTCCACGAGGTCCGCATGACCTCGATCGAGCGGCTGACCGGAAGGGCCCCCTCGCTCCCCGAGATCGCCGCGGTCGCCGCCCGGCACTTCGGCGAGATCTTCGACCGCGAGCTGATCGCCGCCGGCAGCCCGGCGCCAGCGGTCGTGACGGTGGAGGAACGGTGAAGGTCAACCTCGGCCTCAACGCGGTGATCGTGGCGGTCACCGCGGAGGTGCCCCGCATCCTCACCGTCAGCCTCGCGGCGAATCCGGAGGTCGCCCTCCCCTTCGGACCGCTGGAGCCCGAGACCGACCGCACGCTCGACCTCGGCCTGCGCCGGTGGGTGCGCGAGCAGACGGGCCTCGAGCTCGGCTACGTCGAGCAGCTCTACACCTTCGGCGACCGCTACCGCGATCCCGCCGAAACCCGCGGCGAGGCGCGCGGCGTCTCGGTCGCCTACCTGGCCCTGGTGCGCGAGGTCACCGTCCACCGCGAGGCCCGCTGGATCGACTGGTACGAGTTCTTCCCCTGGGAAGACTGGCGCTCCGGCCGCCCCGGAGTGATCGATGGCGCGATCGCGCCCGCCCTCGACGCCTGGGTCCGCACCGCCCCCGATCCTGACCTCCGTCGGGAGCGGCGGCAGCGGGCGGACATCGTCTTCGGCCTCGGCGGCGTCGGCTGGGACGGCGAGCGGGTGCTGGAGCGCTACGAGCTGCTCTACGAGGCCTATCTGGTGCCGGAATCCTGGCGGGACCGCGACGCGACCGGCGGCGCCGCCGAGACCCGCAGGCCGGCGCCGGCCGAGCGCCCCGATCTGCTCCCCGGCCGGCCGATGACCCGCGACCACCGACGCATCCTCGCCACCGCCCTCGGCCGGCTGCGCGGCAAGCTCAAATACCGGCCGGTCGTCTTCGAGCTCCTGCCCCCCGCCTTCACGTTGCTCCAGATCCAGCGGATCGTCGAGGCGCTGGCCGGCGTGCGCCTGCACAAGCAGAACTTTCGCCGCCTGGTCGAGAACGCCGGCCTGGTCGAAGGCACCGGCCGCCACGACGCCCAGACCGGAGGGCGTCCGGCCGAGCTGTTCGTCTTCCGCCGCGAGGTGCTCCGCGAGCGCCCGGCGCCCGGAGTGGGGCTGCCGGGCGTGCGGCGGGTGTCGGCGGTGTGATCTCCTGTCGCCGTTTTAGGAGCCTGCGCCGTAGAAATCTAAAAGCAAGGACGTAAAGGACAACAAGGACGACAAGGGCATCAGAAACAGGATGAGGGGTGACAAATCCGGCAATCCTTTGTCCTTGTCCAGCTCTTTCTAGCGCGAGGCTTCTCCCTTGGCCGGTCTGGTCAGGGGTGACGCAACTTCACCAAGGAAGGGTGAGGGCTGGCAGTTTTAGCGCGCCCGCTGGTCGAAGCTGACTACGGCGCCTGACGGCGATCCCTTACGGGAAGTGCGGGCAGGTCTTCGTCGCGAAGCACGCGTGGCGGTCGCACCCCGCGTAGCCGCACGCCAGGCAGCAGATCTGGCCCGCCGGGCACTGTGCGTTGCTGGAGCAGCCGGAGGCGAGCGCGGGAGCCGGCGTGAGCCCGCCCAGGTCGCCCGCGGAAGGGGCGGACAGAGTGGCGAGGAAGTCCGCGACGTCCACGGAAGCGGGGGCCGCGACCGTGGCCGACGGAGAGCCGGGGCTCACGGCGACCGGCTGCGTCTGGGCCCGGCCCTGAGCCGTGGCGAAAACGGCGAACAGAGCCACGAGGAGCAGGACGAGGGGCCACCGGCACGATTGAGGCTGGGAGGTCAGGCTGGACGATGGTTGCATGATGGGATCCTCCATGTTGTTGTGCGGATCGTACCACTCCACCGCGCTGCCATCCCCGGAACGCCGGTGCGCTTTCGCCAGGATTGAGCACTTGCGGAGGCATCAAGCCGAGTTGAGCCAGGAGCCTGCGCCGCCGAAATCTAAAAGCAAGGACGTAAAGGACGACAAGGACGACAAGGACATCAGAAACAGATACGAGGATGACAATCCGCCAATCCTTGTCCTTGCCGTCCTTGCAGTCCTTTACGTCCTTGTCTGGCTCTTTCTGGAGCCCAGCCTCCTGGAGGAGGGAAAGTGGTACTTTCCCTCCTCCTATTGGAGAGTACGGACCGTGGGACGCGAACCGAAACGCCGCCGGCTGAGGCGCAGGGTCTTCTCGATAGCCTGAAGAAGCAGCCGCGCCAGGACGTAGCCTTTCCGAGCAGCTCCGGTGGCGGCGCGGGGGGAACGGCTCAGGGGGAGCTGAAAAATGTCCCATACACGCGGGGCAACGACTCAAGAGCCAAGGGGAATCGTTCCCCCGGCAGGACGAGTGTTCCAGATCCGAAGGGGGAGGGTTCAGAGAGTGGAGCAAGCCTCCCGGACACTGGGGAGACTGTCTCAGACGCGAGTGGGAACGTCCCAGACGCCTTGGGGAATGTCCCAGATAGTTGGACGAATGTCCCGGGTCGTTAGACGAATGTCCCGGATCGTTAGACGAATGTCCCGGATCGTTAGACGAACGTCCCAGATGGTTGGGGGAACGTTCCAGGCGGTTGGGGGAACATTCTAGACGGCTGAGGGAACGTTTCAGATAGCGGTCCGAACGTCTCGGACAGTCGGGGGAATGTTCCAGAAGCTTATTGGGACGTTTCCCCTGTTGGGGGGGACATTCCCCTTCTTAGGGGAGACATTCCCCTTCTTGGGTGAGACGCTACCGTTCTTGGGTGAGACATTCCCCAACGCAGACGGAGCCTCTCCCCGCTTGGCGCGACTTCAAGGCGGCGTGGGCTGGCGGATCTTTCGGTATAAGAGGCCGCCCCGACCGAGTCCTTGCCTCCCGATCTCGAGGATGCCGTCCCTCTGGAGCTCCCGGAGGACGCGGTGTAGCGTGCTACGGTGCGGCTCGTAGCCCAGGGCGCGGCAGAGATCGCTCTTCTTGAACTCCTCCCCCATCAGCGCGAGGGCCGCCTCCACGTCGTTCAGGAGCTCTCCGGCCTCGAGCCTTCTGCTCTGGGAGGCCGCGGGAGCGACCGGCTCCGGCTGGGGTTCGGGCGTGGCCAGACGGCTCGCGGAGGCCGTCTCCGTCTCCTCCTGCCACCTGGCATCCAACGCCTCAACCTTCGCACGGTGCCCCGCCTGGAGCATCTCCATGCCGACGCGAAGCTCCTCGTCGAGTTGTCGCCGCAATCGCTGGTATTCGCCCTGGTCCAAGACGGTCTCCTCGGGTCGCCTCGTGCGAGGAGGGTAGTGCCGGTCAGGGGCGAGCGCAAGGGGGCTGAGATCCTGGGCCTTCTTCAATCCAGAAGTGACGCGTTCTTCGTAGGGGCGGCCACACAGGGCCACCCCTACGAAATCCCGCATTTCTAAGGTGACGAAGCACTGGGCTATGGCGCGCCGTCTCCCGCTTCGAACTGAAGTCTGGGATCTCCCTCGGCGCTGCGGAGGTAGGCGGCGACCCTTGCCACCAGCTCCGCGCCGGCTCTCTCGGCTTCCACGGCCTGCCGGAAAAAGGTGAGGGCGGCCAGCGCCTCCCGGTGGATGTGCCGCGAGGCGAAGATCGGCACCATCTCGGCGGCGAGCCGCTTCAGATCCTCCGTCCGCCCCTGCTCGGCGTAGAGCAGCGCGAGCTCCAGCGAGATCAGGGCCGTATCGTACGGAATGCCCTCCGCGATGAAGCCGTCCCGCGCGGCCAGGAGCTGGGCCTCGGCCCGCCGGAGCTGACCGAGGCCCTTGGCGATCTTCCCCCGGACCCATCTCCGGCGGTTCTGGACCCAGGGCTCGTTGAAGCTTTGATAGAGCGGGCGGGCTTCGAGGTAGAGGCGTTGAGCCTCCATGAACTGACTGAGCCCGGTGAGATAGAAGACCAGATTGTGGCGGGCGCACAAGAGCAGGCGGGGCTCCCGGTCGGAATCGATGAGGGGAAGAGCCTTGTAGAGAGAGGAGATCGCCGCTTCCATATTTCCCGAATGGTGGTGGACGGTCGCCATGTTCACCAGGGACCGCCCGGCTCGGTGCTGTTCTCCGTGGCCGAGGAAGAGGTCGACTGCTCGACGGAGGAGCCGCAGAGCTTCATCGAAGCGGCGCTGATCTCGGCGCAAGGAAGCTTTCAAGTCCAGGAAAATCGCCCGCTCAAGCCCATCCCCAGTACCCTTCTTAAGTTGTTGGTACCCTTGGGCAAGAGCTTCCTCAGCTCCTTGGAAGTCGAACCGGATCCGGCAGGCGTTGCCGACGAAGGCCCAGGTCCGCGCCCGGAGGTCCGCGATCCGTTCGGCGCCATACCGTCCGCGGTCCAGGTGATCGGAGAGGCGCAACGCCAGCAAGCCCAGATGCTCGCCGAAAGTCGGGTCTTGGATGCAGGCTTCGAGGCTCCGCTCCACCAGCAGCTCGAAAACGCCCCAGGTCTGGAAGCGTGGGGATTTGTGCAGAAGGAGATCCCGCGCGTCGGAGGGTTGCTCCAGAAGTTCCACGAAGAGGCCGGGGGCATCGTCCCGTTCCTTCTGCAGGGTGGCTTCCCACTCGGCGAGAGCGCGCCGGCTCTCCGCGTCGCCGATGGATTCAGGGTTTCCGGTCGTCGTCTGAACCAGGGGCCGCGGCAGGTAGTGGAGCCGCGAACGGCAATAGGGGCACAAGCCAAGGTGCCGCAGGAGCGAACGGTCGCGGTCGTCGAGCGACAGCACGAATTCCTCCAGGACGTCGTCATTCGGGTGGATCTTCACGCCGCTCCTCCTTCCGCCGCCGCCGGCAGCTCTCGATGATGGTCCGTAGCAGCCACCCTTCCGGATCCTCGTGCCGCAGCCGGCTCTTGGCGAGGAGCGTGCGGCAGGCGTCGTCGACGATCTCCCGGGCTCGGGAAGGCGGCACGCGGTAGGCGTTGAACACCGCCGGCAGCACCGGCGAGAGCCGGTCGAGGATCTCGACGCACGAGTCGGTGGGTCGTTCCATGGCGCGATAGGGTAGCATCTCTCTACTATCTATGTTGCCGCACACCCGCGATTCGTGACAAGAGGGAAGAAGAAAACGCCGGTTCCTGAAAACCGGCGTCTTACCGGAAGCGGTGACTTCTAGCCGTTGGGGTCCATGTCGCCTCCCGCATTGGACGCAGGGAGAGGCGTGAAGAGGTTATGGCCGGCGCCGTTGGGGTCCATGTCGCTCCCCGCCTTGAGGGGAAGTCCGTCGGGGTCCATGTCGCTCCCCGCTTTGCTCCAGTGGGGAAGGGACGACGCCACCCACTGCCAGAGCGCATCCAGGAACCCCGCGGGCGCCGGATGGACGGCCAGGGGACGGGCGTGGACCGCGCCGGCCGCCAGGACCGGCAGGGCCAGGGCGAGAGCGACGGAACGGATCGTTCGCTGCATCATCAGACCTCTCCTCTCCAGGCGGCCGCGCATCCGGCCCCAATGACCGGGCGGGACCGCCCTGGATGGAAGAGTGCCAGTTTTTCCCCGGTGAAGGCAGATCGGGGGGAGGTGGGTTTTGGCGGCAAGCACGACCTTCCGCTTTCTGGTCGTGGAGAGCCCGGCCTGAGCCCTTGTGCCGGTAGTGGCTCCGTTCGGCTCCCGGCGCCCGCCAGCTTGTGCCACACTGGGTAACCTGATGGGAATGGACCACGTCGCTCGCCCCGTCATTCAGGTTTCCGGCATTCGTAAGACATATGGCAAGACCGTGGCCGTGGATGACGTGTCGTTCGAGGTGAGCGACGGCGAGATTTTCGGTCTCATCGGCCCCAACGGAGCGGGCAAGACCACGACGATGGAATGCGTCGAGGGAATCCGCAGGCCGAGCTCCGGCTCGATCATGGTTCTCGGCCTCGATCCGGTCCGCGATGTCTATGAGCTGCAGGAACGGATCGGCGTCCAGCTCCAGCAGGCGCAGCTCCAGAAGCGGATCAAGGTGTGGGAGGCGATGCACCTGTGGGCATCGATCTACCGGAAGACGTCCTCCACGGCCGACCAACTGCTCGACCAGCTTGGGCTTGCCGACAAACGCAACGCTTGGTTCATGACGCTCTCCGGCGGCCAGAAGCAGCGCCTGTTCATCGCGCTCGCCCTGATCAACGATCCGGAGGTCGTCTTTCTCGACGAGCTGACCACTGGGCTCGATCCGCAAGCGCGCCGGAAGATCTGGGAGCTCGTGCGCGACATTCGCGACCGTGGGAAGACGGTCTTCCTCACGACGCACCTGATGGAGGAGGCCGAGCGGTTGTGTGATCGAGTGGCGATCATCGAACATGGCCGGATCATCGATATCGACTCGCCGCAACGGCTGGTCGACAAATATTGTCCCGAGCGCGGCGTGACACTCTCGACGGCCGACGCGAATGCCGCCGAGTACTTCGAGCGAATTCCGGGCGTGGTGTCCGTGACGCGAGAGGAGTCACGCTACAGGATCCGGGGCCTCGGCGAAAGATTCGTCACGGACGCGATCCGCTGCCTTTCGGAGAACCACGTCACGGTCACCGATTTCCGGACCGACATGTCGAATCTTGAGGACGTGTTCCTCAAGCTCACCGGCCACTCCATCCGCGACTGAAATATGACGAACCTTCTGCGAGGACTCCTGCGGCTCACGTGGATCGAGATCAAGATCTTCCTGCGCGAGCCGCTCGGCGCAATCGGGACGATCGTCGTACCCGTTCTCCTGTTCGTTCTGCTCGGCCGGACGACCGCCGGCAAGCGCGCGCCGTCAACTCCCGCCTTGAGCGGCCTGCTCAGCGCAGGCGGAGTGCCGGCTTTCGTGTCGATTCTCATCACCATCAGCGCAGTCCTGTCACTGGTCGCGATCATCTCGATCTATCGCGAGGGCGGGATCCTCAAGCGGTTGCGCGCGACACCGCTCAGGCCGTGGACCATTCTTACCTCGCACATTCTGGTGAAGCTCATGCTGGCGGCGCTGACCATGGCGCTGATGATGCTTGCGGGCCGGCGCTACTTCGCGATCGGACCGCGGGTTCCGCTCGGGAGTTTCACGATCGCCCTGCTGATCAGCACGCTCAGCATTCTGTCCATTGGGTTCATCGTTGCGAGCATCGTCCCCACGGCCCGGTTCGCGCAGCCGATCGGCGCGGTCATCTTCTATCCGATGCTCGGCCTTTCGGGGTTGTTCGTGCCGATCGATTCCCTGCCGCCGGTGCTGCGAACGGTCGCTCGTGTGTTGCCGCTCAGCCACTCGGCGTCGTTGCTCCAGGGGATCTGGACGGGCGACCCGTGGTCGTCGCATCTGGGAGACGTCGCCGCGCTGGCGGCGGTGTTCGTCGTGGGTGTCGTGGTGTCGTCGCGCGTATTTCGGTGGGAGTGATTTTCGCTGTGGCCAAGTGGCCTTCGACCGCCTCAAGTACGGGTAGTGGCTCAGTTTGGCACGGTGCCTCCGACGCCCGGGCATGAATGCCCGGGCTACGCTTGAACCAAGAAGCCTCCTGAAGGAGGCTCAATCCCTCCGGCCGCGAGTTGAGCCGGCTTCAGCCGGCTTCTCGCTTCCACTGTAGCCCGGGCATTGATGCCCGGGCGTCGGAGGCACCGGGAGCCAAACGGAGCCACTACCGGAGTCAAGGGTTTCCGGGCAACCTATCGAGTTTCGCCGAAGTACAGCGTATGCCCTTGATCGTCTTTGATGACGAGCTCTCTCGTTCCCCAGGCGGTCTCGTGTACGTCCTTCACCAGATGGACTCCATTCCTCTTCAACGCCTCTGCCGTGGCCGCGGCGTCGTCCGTTCCAAAATAGAGATGGAAGTGATCCCCATGGTCCACGAATTCGATGGAGGGATCTTTCTTGTCGACGAGCTTCAGGTGAAAGAGCTGGTCGCCGGCCCGAATGCCCGCGTAAAAATCCTGGTACTGGAATTCGAGCGTTAGTCCTACCTTGGTGGTGTAAAAATCTATGGATGCCGCCAAGTCCGTAGTGCGGAGCTGTGCGATGGCGCTCGATATCATCATCTTCCCTCCGATGGGTGCGGCCCGCTCCTATTGTACCCCGGAGTACCGCGCTATGATCGGACCCATGAGACACGCTGAACATCACCGCACCCACCGCATTGGATGGCTGCGCGCCGCCGTCCTCGGCGCCAACGATGGGATCGTTTCGACCGCCAGTTTGATCGTCGGCGTGGCCGCGGCCGAATCCAGCCGCGGCAGCATTCTGGTCGCCGGCATGGCCGGGCTGGTGGCGGGCGCGATGTCGATGGCCGCTGGCGAGTATGTCTCCGTGAGCTCCCAGGCCGATACGGAGCGCGCCGATCTGGATCGAGAGCGTGTGGAGTTGGCCACGGACAGTGAATTCGAACACGCCGAGCTGGCCGCCATCTACGTCAAGCGCGGGCTCGACGCCGAGCTCGCCGGCCAGGTCGCCACCCAGTTGATGGCCAAGGATGCGTTGGGCGCTCACGCCCGCGACGAGCTCGGCATCTCCGAGACCCTCACTGCGCGGCCCGTTCAGGCGGCTCTGGCCTCGGCAGGCACTTTCTCGGTCGGTGCCGCGATGCCGATCCTGCTCGTCGTCCTGGTCCCCACCTCCGCGCTGGTCTGGGCGGTTTCGGGCAGCTCCCTGTTCTTTCTCGCGCTGCTGGGCTCCCTGGCGGCCCGCGCCGGCGGCTCATCCGTCTGGAGGGCCGCCGTGCGAGTGACCTTCTGGGGCGCGCTGGCGATGGCGCTGACGGCCGGAGTCGGCGCTCTGTTCGGCGCCAGGGTTTGAGGCCGCGCCGAGTCTCAGAGGATGTCTGGAAAGTCAGCCCCCGCAGGAGGCGCCCGGCGAGGGTTTCCTTCCTAACGAACGACTGGAAGTCCGTTGCGCACCCGCATGAGGATGGATGGCATGAGCGCGAACAGCAAGAGCATGGCGAGGTAGACCGACCCGGATACAGGGTCGCGGCTGGCGATGTACTGCGCGACCGAACGGCCTTGAAGCGCAACCGCCAGGAGCAACTCGGCCAGCACGGACATCGCCAGCGCCAAGAACCCAACCCGCAGCCGGATCGAAAGGCTCGCGGGAAGATCGAACCGACGTACTACATAGCGAGCCGACAGGACGATGATCACAAACATGATAGGCATTTCCAGAAGCTCGGCATACCGTTCGCCGAGTCGAGGAACCAGAAACGGTACGCGAATGGAGCCCAAAACGATGCCGGTGCCCAAGACGAAGGCAAAATACAGAGCGGCAGGCTTGAAGATAGGCATTGGGTTCCCCCTCCAGGTTGCGGGCAGGGGGATGGGAGTGTGCCACCCTTGCTGTGCGCGAGCTCTGATATCTCCATAGTGCTCTGGGAGCTCTCTCATGGCGGTGGCAAGAAGGGGAATCAACTGATCGCGGGTTGCCGCGAAATTCGTCCGTGTAAGTTCGAACCTTGCGGGTGCGCCGGGGGCTAGACCCTCGATCCTTCCGGTTCCTGTCAAGGCTGGCTTGCCATCGCGCATGAGAATATCTGCGAAGCCGCAATGGACGTTCACAAAGAAGTCGACCGACTCCCCCGTTGAGTTCCACTGAGATGACTGGAATTCGATTTCTTGCATCGCTGAGCCTACCTGTCGGCTGAAGCGGTGACGCCTCTTGGTGAAGCCGTTAGGCTTGAAATAGAGTGTGTGAAGCTCGCTCAGCAGGTCTTTTAAAATCGCTTGCATGACACAATCAACGACCAGGCCTAACGCTTCGAAAGCTCACCGCTCCGATCGAGGAGCGTAGCGCCGATTCGGGGCCATGCGGTCTCCCCTTTCAGGTGCACGTTCACTTGAACGTGCGGAAAAACCAATCGAAGATCTTCTTCACGGTCGGCGTCAGCTTGCCGCGCCGCCAGGTATCGGCGGCTTTCTTCACCACTTCCCCTTGGGTGGGGTAGGGGTGGATGACGCCGGCGATCTTGCCGAGGCCGACACCGTGGGTGATGGCGAGGCAGAGCTCGCCGATCATGTCTCCGGCGTGCTCGGCGACCAGGGTGGCGCCGAGGATCTTTCCTTCTTTCGATCCCTTTTCGACGTGGAGGCGCAGGAACCCCTCGTCGGCGCCGTCGAGGATGGCGCGGTCGACGTCCGCGAGGTGGATGGTGAGCGTCTCGACCTCGTGCCCCTTCTCTCGCGCATCCTTTTCGTAGAGGCCGACGTGGGCGATCTCCGGGGTAGTGTACGTGCACCAGGGGATGGTGAGCGCCGAGGACTTGGAGCGGCCGAAGAAGAGGGCGTTCTGGATCACGATGCGCGCCTGGGCGTCGGCGATGTGGGTGAACTGGTAGCGGGAGGCGACGTCGCCGCAGGCGAAGACGTTGCGGTTGCTGGTGCGCAGATTGTCGTCCACCTCAACGCCCCGCTTGCCGTGGCGCACCCCGGCGGCGTCCAGCCCTAGCCCCTCGACGTTCGGGGCGCGGCCGGCGGCGCAGAGGATCTCGTCGACCGCCACCTCGTGCTTCTTCCCCTCGCGCTCGAAGGTGACCACCTTCTCGCCGCCGCGGCGCTCGGCGCCCGTGACCTTGAGGCTGAGCTCGATGTGGACGCCGGAGGCGAGCATCGCCTTCTGGACGATGGCGGCGGCGTCGGCGTCCTCGCGGGGGAGAACGTGGTGATCCTGACAGAGGAGGGTGACGTGGCTGCCGAAGCGGGCGAAGGACTGCGCCAGCTCGCAGCCGATGGGGCCGCCGCCGATCACCACCAGCCGCTTCGGCAGCTCGGTGAGGTTGAAGATTGTCTCGTTGGTGCGGTAGCCGGTCTCGGCGAGGCCGGGGATGGGGGGGATGGCGGCACGGGCGCCGGTGGCGATCACGGCGCGGCGGAAGTGGAGGCGCTTGCCCTCCACCTCGATCATGTCCGGCGAGAGGAAGCGGCCGTCGCCGAGGAAGACGTCGACGCCGGCCTTGCGGGCCCCCTCGAAGCTGTCGACGGCGCTGATCCCGGCGCGCAGCCGGCGCACGCGCGCCATGGCGAATCCGAAATCAGTCGCCGCATCCGCGGCTACCGCGGGACCGCCGAAACGTCCGGCGGCCTCGCGGGCGTCGGCCCAGGCGCGCGAGGCGCGGATCACCCCCTTGGAGGGGACGCAGCCGACGTTCAGGCAGTCGCCGCCCATCAGGTGACGCTCGATCAGGGCGACCTTGGCGCCGAGCCCGGCGGCCCCCTTGGCCGAGACCAGACCGGCGGTGCCGGCGCCGATCACCACCAGGTGATAGCGCGGGGCGGGCTCGGGGTTGACCCAGGAGGACGGGTGGACGTTGGCGAGGAGCTGGCGGTTGAACTCGTCGAGCGGTTCGACGGGGAAGTGGACAGGAGCAGTCATTGCTTGATCTCCCCGGCGGGCGCGTCGATCTGCTGGCGCAACGCCTTGCCGGCCAGGCGGGTGACGAAGGTGGTGACGACGATCGTGGCTAGCAGGCCGACGCCGAGCACGACCCAGTAGCTCGTCCCCTTCTCGGTCTTGGCGCCGCCCGCGAGCGCCGCCAGGCTTCCCGCCGCCTTGCCGTAGTAGACGTAGAGGAGGGTGCCGGGGAGCATGCAGATCGAGGCAGCGAGGTATTGCAGGAAGGTCACCTGGGTCAGCCCCAGCCCGTAGTTGAGCAGGTTGAAGGGGAAGATGGGGGAGAGGCGGAGCAGCGCGACGATCTTGAACCCCTCGCGGCCGACCGCCCTGTCGATGGCGGCGAACTTCGGGTTGCCGGCGATCCTGCGCTCGATCGGCCGGCGGGCCACGTAGCGCGCGATCAGGAAGGCGCCCGCGGCGCCGAGGGTGGCGCCGACCAGGGTGTAGATCGTCCCCTGGACGAGCCCGAAGATGGCGCCGGCGGCGAGCGTCAGCAGCGAGCCCGGGATGAAGGCGATCGCCGCCACGGCATAGCCGAGGATGAAGACCACCGGCCCCCAGACGCCCAGGCTGGCCACCCACTGCGCGAAGCGGGGCACGTACGCGCCGGCCTGCCGGCCGGCCAGGAAGAGGCCGGCGAGGACGGCGGCGCCGATCACGATGTAGAGGATGAGCTTGCCGCGGGATCTCGGGGGTGCGGCACCTGCGGTCTTTACGGCATCGGGCGCTGCGTTCACCAAAGGGCTCCTCTCTGGGCGAGGCCGGACGCTGCCGGCTCCGAGGACTCTACGTCGGGAACACCCCGGCCGGATGGCCGGAACGGGGCTCACGCTCACCCTCTTACACTCATTTCCTCGCTTCGATCGGCTTCTGTGGCCTGCGACCTCATCCCCTGTCCCCTTCTCCTAAAGGAGAAGGGGGACGACTGCGATGCGGCCCCCGTCAGGCCCTCCCTCTTCTTTAGGAGAGGGACCGAGGGTGAGGTCGCAGGCCACAAACATCCCCGATCCTGCGAGATGTGTGTAAGAGGGTGGGCTCACGCCCCAGGCTATTCAGATGCCGCCCCTACGGGGCTGAGCTCCTGGGCGTGTGCTCTTGCGACCACCACCGCCCCCCGCCCGATCACCAGCAGTGTCAGATCATCCTTCAGCGGCTCGTCCCCGGCGTGGGCGTCGAAGCTGGCGAGGATGTTGTCGTGGACCTGCTGCGGGGTGCCGCCGAGTTGGAGGGCGGCCTGGATGCGGTCGTAGCCGAAGGCGGTCCGGGACTGGGCGTCGAGGGCCTCGGGGAGGCCGTCGGTGTAGAGGAGGAGCTGGTCTCCGGGCTCGATCGTGGCCCGGCCGAGGCTCATCGGCAGGGGATCGCGCAGGCCGAGCGGATAGCCGCCGACGCCCAGCTCCTCGGTGCGGCCGCCGGCGCGGCGCAGCAGCGGGAAGGGGTGGCCGGCGCAGACGTACTCCATCTCTCCCGTGTCCGGATGCAGCAGGCCGTAGAAGGCGCTCATGAAGGTGCGGGTGGTGCCGGTGCGGCAGAGCGTGCGGTTGAGCATCGCGATCGCCCGTTCCGGGTTGGGATCGAGGTCGAGGGCCGTGCGCCAGGTGGCGTTGGCGATCGCCATCACCAGGCCCGCGGCCATCCCGTGGCCGCTGGCGTCGGCCACCATCAGCGCCAGGCGGCCGTCGGGGAGCGGGGTGAGGCCGTAGAAGTCGCCTCCCACCTCGTTGGCGGTACGGTAGGAGTGGGCGAAGTCGTAGCCGGCGAGCTCGGGCATCACGCGCGGCAGCAGCTCCTTCTGGAGCTCGCGGGCGACCTCCAGCTCGTCGCGCACCCGCACCCGGTCCACCAGCTCCAGGGCGAGGAGGAAGACCAGGCAGCCGACGCTGACCGCGAACCACATCGGGTTGAACTGGATGTGGATGCTGACCTTCTTCGAGTCGTAGAAGATCCCGGAGTCGCTCATCAGGCCGAAGCAGAACGCCACCAGCGAGGAGGCGAACAGCAGGCGCCGCGGCGGCGAAAGCTTGTAGGAAAGCCCGAGGAAGGCGAGCTTGGCGCGGAAGAGGAACCGCCGCATCCCCTTCTTCGGCTCGGGGTCCTGGCTGTGCTCGCGGGTGAGCACCGCGTAGGCCCTGGCCGCGTCGCGGTCGAACAGGCGCTTGAAATCCCGCGAATCCAGCCCTTCCGTATACTCGCGGAAGAAGCCGTGGAGGCGGCGGACGGTTCCTGGGGCACGGCGGCTCATAAAGGACTCATACGGAAAAGGGGACGGTCAGGTTCAAGACATCCTTTCGCGGATCTGTTATGATCTTTGTTATAACGGAGGACGGCTCGATGTTCAAGCTCAAAGTCACGACGGTAGGCAACTCGACGGGGGTCGTGCTGCCCAGGGAAGTGCTCTCGCGTCTCAGGGTTACGAAAGGGGACGTCCTGTATCTCACCGAGTCGCAGGATGGCTACAAGATTACTCCTTATGACGAAGAGTTCGCCCAGCAGATGGAGGCGGCCGAGCGGATCCTGCGGGAGAACCGGGACGTGCTGCGCGAGCTGGCCAAGTGACGGGCTCGCCGAGGTGGTTGCTGATCAACGTCGTCCTCGCCGTGCAGGAGGCCACCATCGCCGAGCACGGCGGGGCCGCGGGCCTGCGCGATCGAGGCCTGCTGGATTCCACCCTGGCCCACCCCCGGAACCTGCTCGCCTATGCCGAGGACGCGAGCGAGTTCGATCTCGCCGCGTGTTATGCCTACGGGTTGGCGCGGAACCACTGCTTCGTGGACGGGAACAAGAGGATCGCGCTGGCCGCGGCGCTGACTTTCCTCGACTTGCACGGCTGGCGCCTGGAAGCCTCGCGCGAGGATCGGATCCAGACGTTCCTGCGCCTGGCCGCGGGTGAGATCGGCGAGGCGGAGCTCAGTGAGTGGCTGCGGTCGAGCTCGCGCGAGGTTCCGTCAGATGAGCGATCGAGCCCGCGTAGTAGCGCAGCAGGGGCATCTCCGCGGGGACCGCGGCGTACAGACCCTCCCGCTCCTCGACCAAGTGGCGGAGCGTGAGCATCCGCAGACCGGCGACGATGGCGTAGTCCTGGTCGCGGCGCGGGATGTAGACGTGCGCCCCGGCGCGCTCCAGCTCCGTGATCAGGCTTAAGGTTCGCGCCTTCAGCTCCAGCTCCGAGAGCGGCTCGCCGGCGCTCGCCACCAGGACGGTCGCCACCAGCGGCACCGGCAGGGCGGGGATCACCCCGCCGATCTCCAGCATCAGCGCGTCTCCCAGGTTTTTGAGATGGTCCATGCGCTCCTCCCGTGACAGGTGGCGAAGATCGAGGCCGCGCTCGCGCAGGTAGGTACGCATCGAGAGCGGCGTGCCGAAGTTGACGCAAGCGTAGCCGAAACGGTGCCAGCGGCTGCGCAGCATCAAAGCCAGATTGCGGCCGAGGAAGCGCAGGGTGGTGCGGGCGGCGAACAGGGGGTCGCGTTTGCGCTTCCCCGGCTCGAGGTCGAGCAGGAGGGTCCGGTCCTCCAGCACCCGATCGTAGTTGATTCCCACTGGGATGAACACCAGATCGCGGTCGCCGTGGACGGGATCGAAGGAGCGCAGCATGTAGTCGAGGATGCCGAGCTTGGGAGGGCGCAGCCGGCCGTCGCGAGACAGCCCTCCCTCCGGATAGACCGCCTGCGGCACTCCCGCCGCCGTCGCCATGTGGATGTAGCGCTCGAGGACCCGCCGGTAGAGCGGATCGCCCGAGTTGCGCCGCACGAAATAGGCGCCGGTCGAGCGGATCAGGGTCTGCAGCGGCCAGATCCGCGCCCATTCGCCGACCGCGTAGGAGAGGGCGGTGCGGTCGGCGGCGAGGTAGCCCACCAGCACGTAGTCCATATTGCTCCGATGGTTCATCAGGAAGACCACCGTCGAGCCGGGGGCCAGCGCGGCGAGTCCGGCCTCGTCCGAGAAGCCGAGCCGCACGCGGTAGAGCGTCTGGGCCAGCCGCTTGGAGAGCCAGTAGCCGATCCGGAAGTAGAAGTAGGCGTTGAAGGCGGGGACGATCTCGCGGGCGTAGCGCTCCACCCGCGACACCAGCACCTGGCGCGGGATCCCCCCCTCGCGGGCCTGGACGTCGACCGCCTCCACCACCGCCGGATCGAACACCAGGCGGTCGATCAGCACCCGCCGCCGGGTGCGGTGGAAGGGGGGGATCTTCAGCCGCAGCCGGGTGTTCAGCTCGTCGATGGCGCGGTTGACCCGCCGCCGC
The DNA here is from genome assembly GCA_963718645.1 of uncultured Acidobacteriota bacterium. Lineage (GTDB taxonomy): Bacteria > Acidobacteriota > Thermoanaerobaculia > Multivoradales > UBA5704 > DATARR01. Next base: position 3,735,659 of record OY970373.1, on the reverse strand, counting down.
AGGTACCAGCGGACGCCGGGCACCAGCAGACGGTCGAGAGCCGCCCAGGTGGCGAGCAGCAGCAGGAGGACCACCAGCCAGAACGGAAGGCTCACGAGGCGGGTCATAGTTCTACTTTGTCAGATTCACCCTGGCTTTGGCGTTGGCCCTCATCACCCCGGCCCTCTTCTCCCGTCCCCTCCCACCCTCCCTCACCGGGAGAAGAGGGAGAAAGGCAAAAGCAAAGAGTAAAGCTGGATGAGGGGGCGGGGCCAGGGGTGAGGGTTCGGGCCTCACCGGGAGAAGAGGGAGAAAAGCAAAGCCAGATCCCGGATGTCCTTTTCTCCCCTCTCCCGGTGAGGGAGGGTGGGCGGGGGACGGGAGAGGGGCCGGGGGTGAGGGCTCGGGCGGACGGCTCCGACGGACAAGGCCAATCTGACAAGGTAGAGATAGGGCTCCGGAGATCATAGCAGGGCCCCCGGCCGAGGCCCTGGCGAACATTCATCAAATTCGTTGTCACCTGGAAGATGGTTGCGGCAACTCTGCTATTAGAGACGTCGATTCTGCGAAACCAGTGATAGGGATGAGGGGTGACTCGATGCCGAGAATCCATCCGAAGCCCGAGGTCCTGAGCCGGCTGGTCCAGCTCCTGCCGGAGACGCGGGCGCGCCTCCTCCATCACGTCCAGGCCTGCCCGTCCTGCCGCGAGGGGTTGACGGGGCGCCGGCCGGGGGACCGTGGAGGGGTACTCTCCTGGCGCCCCTCGACCCGGGCGGTGGGCCGGGCGGTCGACGGCGTGCTGTCGAGCTTCCGGTCGCGCATCCAGGCGGCGGCGCGCGAGCGGGCGGAGGCGCCGGCGCTGCTCGCGACTCTGCTGGCGCAGCGGCCGGAGCGGCGGGAGATCCTGGTGCGCAACAGCCGGCGGTTCCGCAGCCTCGCCCTCTGCGGCCGGCTGGTGGAGCGCGGCCACGCAGCCTCGGTGGATTCCCCCGGAGAGGCGGAGCGGCTCGCCGGCCTGGCGCTGGCGCTCGTCGACGCGCTCGACGCTGGCTGGTACACGGCCAAGGTGCTGGCGGACACACGGGGGAGGTGCTGGATGGTGATCGGCAACGCCCGCCGGGCCGCCACCGACCTCGCTGGCGCCGAGGAGGCCTTCCGGCAAGCGGCGGCCGCTCTGCGCCAGGGGACCGGGGACCCGATGGAGAAGGCGCAGCTCCTGGTCTGCCGGGCCTTCCTGCGCCAGGCTCAGCAGCGCCCGGACGAGGCGGCGGTGCTCTTCCGGCGGACCGTGGCCATCTTTCTCTCGGCCGGCGACTCCCTGCGCGCCGCCGAATCGGTCGGCTGGCTCGCGGAGGTGGAGCACCCGGAGCACCCCGAGCCCCGCTCGCCGGAATCCCCGGCTTCCCCGGCCGCGACCTTCACCGCAGCACGAAGGCGTGGCGGCCGGCCTCCGCGGCCGCCTGCCGCTCGTAGTCCTCGCCGGTGACCTGCTCGCGCAGCCGCTCGCTCACCGGGTAGGTCATCGCCGCGGGCTCCCAGGCGAACGGAGTTCCGGAGGTGGTATCGATCACCCGCCCGGCCGCCACGGCCTCCGCGGCGGCGCTGAGCGACAGCCCCTGGAGCGCCGGCTCCAGGGCGCGGTACACCCCCTCGTCGGCGGGATTCAGGAAGCGCATCGTCTTCCGCCCCTGCACGGCGACGTGGTAGTGCGAGGGGACGAACAGGAGCCCGTCGAGCTGCAGGCGGTCGCAGGCGAGGATGAACAGGGCGATGAGGTCCTGGAGCATGCCGAGGCCGGGGTGAGTCTGGCCCGGCAGCCGCGGGTGCTCCGGCGTGAAGTGCCCGCGCGGGTTTTGCAACAGGAGCCACTCGATGCGCAGCAGCGCCATGCCGGGAAGCTCCCGGCGGTCGACGCGCAGGCGGGTCTCGATCAGCAGCTCCCGCCGGCCGGCGTCGCCGTAAAGGCGCACGGTGTCCCCCGCCGGGTTGTCGAGGTCGAATTCCAGCCGCGGATGGTCGAAGCCGAGGTTCCGCACCCGTTCGAGCAGGCCCGCCCGTTCGAGCGTCAGCTCCAGCCCCGGGCACGAGTAGAAGCCGAGCAGGCGCCGCGGCCGGCGGGGGCCGCCGAGGGCGCTGGCGAGGTCCTCCGCCGTGAGCCCCCAGTCGTCCGTGCGCGGCTCGCCGGTGAGCTCGTGCTCCTCGATCTCGCGGGCGAGGCTGCGGTAGCGGGTCAGCAGCAGCTCCTCGGTGCTCGGCGGCTCCACCGGCCGGCCGCGGTTGAGCAGTGTCGAGAGGAAGCGCGCGCTGTAGCGCCAGGCGTTCAGGCCGTACCCACCGGCGAGCGCCACGGCCAGCGGCAGCTTCCGGGCCCCCGCGCGGACGCAGGAGAGCACGAAGCGGTCGCGCTCCAGCATCGCCCCGTCGGTAATCTTCCAGTCACCGATCTGGTCGTCCGCCGCCGGATCGCAGCCGGCCAGGTAGACCACCAGCTCGGGGGCGAAGCGCTCGATCACCGGCGGCAGGGCGGCGCGCAGGGCCTCTAGATAGGCCGCGTCGCCGACGCCGCCCCCCAGCTCGATCGCCGTCGCCTCCTCCGCCTCGATGCCGGGCGAGGTGTAGTTGTGGATCGAGAAGGTGTGGACGGTGCGGTCCGCGGCGAAGATCGAGCGGGTACCGTCGCCGTCGTGGAGGTCGAGGTCGACGATCAGGATCCGCGCCTCATTCCCATGAGCGCGCAGGTCGGCGATCGCCGCGGCCACGTCATTGTAGATGCAGAAGCGCTCCCCCTTGGCGGCGAAGGCGTGGTGGAGCCCGCCGCCCAGGGTGACGGCGACCTGCCGCGAGGCGAGCGCCAGGCGGACGGCCGTGAGGGTGCCCCCCGCCATGGTGCGCTGGGCCTCCAGCACCCGCTCCACGAGATCCTCGGAGAGGTGGAAGCCGACGATCCGCAGCAGGGCGTCCGGACGGGTGAGCGAGTCGAGGTAGTCGTCGGTGTGGACGCGGCGCAGGTAGCGGAAGGGGATCGGCTCGGCGGTATGCACGGCGTCGAGGTCGAAGAGGCCCGCCGCATCCAGAAAGGCGAGGATGCGTTCGCCGCGCTGGAAGTCGTACGCCACCCCCGGCAGGTCGACCTGGTAGCGCCGGCCATAGACGAGCTGGATGGACCGCCCGCCGGCGAGACGCCGGCGCCCCCGGCGCCAGACCTTGGTGAGCGTGGAAGGCATGATTTCCCTTGGGTTCCCTGTAGGGGCGTCCCTATTTCTACTTTGTCAGATTCACCTTGGCTTTGGCGTTGGCCCTCATCACCCCGGCCCTCTTCTCCCGTCCCCTCCCACCCTCCCTCACCGGGAGAAGAGGGAGAAAAGCAAAGCTGGATCCCGGATGTCCTTTTTCTCCCCTCTCCCGGTGAGGGAGGGTGGGCGGGGGGACGGGAGAGGGGCCGGGGGTGAGAGCTCGGGCGGGCGGCTCCGACGGATAAGGCCAATCTGACAAAGTAGAACTATGTGGGCGCCCTGTTTCTTCTCGGTGAGGCTGAGCAGGACGGCCAGACAGGGCCGCCCCTACGATTGGCGCAGCCTCACCCAGGTGGCGCCCCAGCCGCCGGCCTCCAGCGGGGCGTCGCCGAAGGCCTCCACCCGGGCGTCGCGATCGAGCAGCGTGCGCACGGTCTGGCGCTGCACCCCGATCCCCTTGCCGTGGATGAAGCGCAGCTCGCGGATCCCCTTCTCCCACGCCACGTCGAGATACTCCCGCACGACGTCCGCCACCTCCGCCGGACGGAAGCTGTGCAGGTCGAGCACGCCGTCGACCGGCAGCTCGACCGGCTCGCCGCCGAGGGGATCTTCGCCGTCTTCGTCCTCGTCTCTCATCGGTCCCGGATATACTACGCGAGCACCAGTTCTCTCAGTGGGACAGCGAATGCACAGCGACGTCACCGACGGCGAGGAACGCCCGCGCCCCGAAGACCGCCAGGCCGAGCTCCAGCGGCTGATCAGCCGCTCGGCGCTCGAGTGGCGGCTGACCTTCGACGCCATCGCCTCGCCCCTGCTGCTGCTCGAGATGGACGGCCGCGTTCTGCGCATGAACGAGGCGGCGCGCGACCTCGGCGGCGTCTCCTACGAGGGGGCGATCCACCACCCGCTGGCCGTGCTCGGCGACGGCCCGCCCTGGCGGACCGTCCGCTGGCTGCTCGGCGACGTGGCGGAGAGCGACCGCCGCGCCAGCGCCCAGGCGCAGAGCGACGGCGGGCAGACCTGGGACGTCTCGATCAGCCCGGTCGTCGGCCCCGACCGCGACCGCTGGGCGGTGGTGGTCATCCTCGACATCACCGACACCGTCCGCCTCCAGGAGCGGCTGCGCCGGAGCGAGACGATGTCGGTGATGGGCGCCCTGGTGGCCGGCGTCGCCCACGAGGTGCGCAACCCCCTGTTCGGCATCTCGGCGACCCTCGACGCCTTCGAATCGAAGTTCAAGCGGCGCACCGAGTACCGGCGCTATCTGGACGTGCTGCGCGAGCGGGTCGGCCGGCTCAACGCGCTGATGCACCAGCTCCTCGACTACGGCAAGCCCCCCCGCCTCGACCTCGCCGAGGCCTGCCCCCACGAGGTGATGGCGCAGGCGGTCGCCGCCTGCGCGCCGCTCGCCGAGCAGAAGGGGGTCCAGATCGCCCAGGCGGCCGAGCCGGGGCTCCCCCTGCTGAGGGTCGACCGCCTCCGGGTCGCGCAGATCTTCCAGAACCTTCTGGAGAACGCCATCCAGCACTCGCCGGCGGCAGCGTGCGTCCACTTCCGCGCCCAGCCGGCGGAGGAGGGAAGGGTGCGCTTCTTGGTGGAGGATTCGGGGCCCGGCTTCCGCGCCGGCGACTTCGAGCGCCTGTTCGAGCCCTTCTTCACCCGCCGCCGCGGCGGCACCGGCCTGGGGCTGTCGATCGTGCAGCGGATCGCCGAGCAGCACGGCGGCGAGGTGGTCGCCGCCAACCGGCCGGAAGGGGGAGCGGTGATGACCGTGACGCTGCCGGTCGCCTACGACAGCGGAGAGGCGGGGCCGCTCACGAGCCGGCCGCGGGGGTCGGGGTAGCGGCCGCGGTCTTGACCGTCGCCACCAGGCTGTCCCGCGTCGGCAGCTCGCTGAACACGTGCGGCTCGCGCCCCGGGCGGTAGAGCAGGTAGAAGGGGATGCCGTAGCGGCCGTGCTCGGCGAGGAACTTGCCGATGGTGTCGTCGCGGTTCGTCCAGTCGGCCCGCATCGGCACCACGTTGTGCTCCTCGAACACCTTGGCGACCTCGGGAGTGTCCAGCACCAGCCGCTCGTTGACCTTGCAGGTGAAGCACCAGTCGGCGGTGACGTCCACGAAGACGAGCTGGCCGCCGCGGGCGAGCGACTCGGCGCGGGCGCGGTCGAACACCACCCAGGGGATCAGCCCGGCGGGCTTCGACGCCGTCAGGCTCGACCGCGCCTCGCCGGTGGAACCGGCGGCCACGAAGAGGGTGGCGGCGACGGCGGCGATCATCCCTGCCGCGGCGAGCCCGCGCGGCATCCCTGCCGTCGCGACCCGGTGATGGAGCCAGGTGAAGAGGGCGATGGCGAGCAGGCCGAGCTCGATCGCCGCCAGCGTCTCCGGCGCCACCTGCGAGGAGAGCACGTAGAGCAGCCAGACCGCCGAGGCCGCTAGCAGGAAGCCCATCACCCCGCGCACCGTCTCCATCCACTCCCCCGGCCGCGGCAGGAAGCGGGCGACGCCCGGCGCCGCGGCGATCAGCAGGTAGGGGAGGGCCATGCCGAGCCCCAGGGCGGCGAACACCGCCAGCACCGTCGGCGCCCGCTGGGCGAGGGCGAAGCCGATCGCCGGGCCCAGGAAGGGGGCCGAGCAGGGAGTCGCCATCAGCGTCGCGAAGAGGCCGGAGAAGAAGTGGCCGGCCACCCCCTCGCGCGGTCCGGTGCCGCCGAGCCGCGCCAGGCTCTGCGGCAGCGGCACCTCGAACAGCCCCCAGAGATTGAGGCAGAAGAGCACCACCACCACGGCGAGGAAGGTGACGAAGCCGGGGTGCTGGAACTGCACCCCCCAGCCCACCGCCGAGCCGGCCGCGTGCGCCGCGATCGCCACCAGGGCCAGCGTCAGGAACGAGGCGAGGATGCCCGCCGCCGTGGCCAGCGCCCCGCGCACCACCTCGGCGCGGCCGTGGCCGGCGCTGCGCACCAGCCCGAACACCTTCAGCGAGAGCACCGGCAGCACGCAGGGCATGGCGTTGAGGATCAGCCCGCCGAGCATGGCGATCAGCAGCGTCACCGCGAGACTGCCGCCGGGCGTCTCCGGCGCTTTCGCGGACGTCACCGCAACGGGCGTATTCGGCGCCGCGGGCGTCTCCTGGTCAGGACCGGCAGACGCCGTCTTGGCGAAGATGGAACCGTTCTGCGGCTGTCCGCCCGGTCCCACCTTGAGCTCGATCTTCGCCTCCGCGGTCACCGGCGGCAGGCACTGCGAGTCGTTGCAGGCCTGGTAGCGGAGCGAGGCGTGGACCGGATAGCTCCCCGCCGCCACCCCCTTCGGGAGCTGGAAGGCGGCCACCATCACCACGTCGCCGTCGTAGACCGCGAGCGGATGGGGCTCGAAGGAGAAGGTCTTCAGCTTCGCCGCCGGATACTGCACCGTCTCCGGCGGCCACCCCACGGGGAGGTCGAGATGGAGGACGGTGGGGATCAGGTACTCGAAGCTCGGCTTGTGGCTGTTGACGTGCCAGCCGTGCTCGATCGTCACCAGGGCGGCCAGGCGGGCGCCGGCGCCGGGATCGTAGGCGGTGCGGTCGGCGTCGAGGACAAAGGTGGCCTTCTGCGGCGGCCGGAGCTGCGCCTCCGCGCGCGCCGACAGGGCGGGGAGCGCCAGCGCCAGGGTGAGGCCGAGCCAGAGGCCAGGTCGGGAGAGGAGCGCGCGGGTCTTGATCATCACCCCCGCGAAACACGAAACGGGGGAAATTTATTCGCGCTCCGGGGGGCTTCCGGAGCGGGGGGATGCCGGTGATACGATTCGCCCCCGTGAAGCTCTCCGCCCGTGCTGCCGCCATCGGCGAATCCGCCACCCTGCGAGTGACCCGCCGATCGGCGGAGCTCAAGGCGCGCGGCGTCGACGTCATGGACTTCGGCGCCGGCGAGCCCGACTTCCCCTCGCCCAAGGTGGCGGTGGAAGCGGCGCGGCAGGCCCTCGCCGACGGATTCACCCGCTACACCCCCGGCAGCGGCCTGCCGGAGCTGCGGTCGGCGATCGCGGAGGTCTACAGCACCCGCTGGGGGTCCCCCTGGAAGGGAGCCGACTCGGTGGTCACCGTCGGCGGCAAGGCGGCGCTCTTCCAGCTCGCGCTCGCCCTCTTCGAGGCGGGGGACGAGGTGGTCCTCCCCTCCCCCTGCTGGGTGAGCTTCCCGGAGCAGATCCTGTTCGCCGGCGCTCATCCCGTGACCGTGCCGACGGCGGTCGACGACGGCTTCCGCATCCACGCCGGGCCGCTGCTCGACGCGGTGACCACCCGTACCCGGGCAATCCTGCTCAACTCCCCCTGCAATCCGACCGGCGGCGTGATCAGCCCCGAGGACCTGCGGCAGGTGGTCACCTTCGCCGCCGAGCGCGGCCTGATCGTGATCTCGGACGAGACCTACGAGCGCTTCCTCTACGACGTGCCGCCGGCCTCGGCCGGGGCGCTCGCCGCCGAGTTCCCCGACACCGTGGTCCTGGTGGGATCGTTCTCGAAGACCTACGCGATGACCGGCTGGCGGCTCGGCTACGCGCTGGGACCCTCGCCGGTCATCCGCGCCGTCGAGAACATCCAGAGCCACGCCACCTCCAACCCCACCTCCTTCGCCATGGTCGGCGCGCTGGCGGCGCTCCGCGGCGCCGAGCCCGAGGTCGAGGTGATGGTCGCCGAATACCGGGCACGGCGCGAGATCATCGCGGCCGGCCTCAACGCGATCCCCGGCTTCCGCCTGCGCCCGCCGCACGGCGCCTTCTACGCCTTTCCCGAGGTCTCGGCCTGCTTCCGCCCCGGCCGCGAAAACTCGATGGCGATGGCCGACTACCTGCTCGAGGAAGCCGCCGTGGCCGTCGTCCCCGGAGCCGCCTTCGGCGCCGACAACCACATCCGCCTCTCCTTCGCCTGCTCCCGCGCCACCCTCGCCGAAGGTCTGGCGCGGATCGCGGCGGCGCTCGCGCGGTAGGGGGGCCTTCCGTCCGCCAATTGAAGGTCGTAGAGACGTTCCCAGCCCGTCCACGACACCCTTCCGGAGGCCACGGGGACGGCGGGACGTCTCCGGCGGAGGCAATGCCGCTGGCGCGAGCGAGGTCTGATCGGGGCTGAACCTTCCTCCTGGCCTGCCGTGAGTCCGTTGGTGGCCTTCTCAAGGGCGAGATCTATGGAACGGCATTCCCCTCCGGCGGAGACGTCCCGCCGTCCCCGTGGTCTGCGGAAGGGTGTCGTGGACGGGCTGGGAACGTCTCTACACCCTTTGATCGGCTGCTGCGCGTACTGAGGCGTCCGCTATACTCGCGCCGCGATCCATGAATCCTCCGCGGAGAAATCTATGAAGAATCCGTTCGTTTCGTTCGCCGCATCCCTGGCTGGTGTGGGCCTCCTGCTGATCTGCTCGGCCGTCCCCGCTACCGCCGCAGCGCCCAAGTCGGCCGCCAAGCCGACCGTCGAGGAGGCGCGCAAGTTCCTCGACGACGCGCAGAAGCGCCTGTTCGACCTCACGATCGAGGCGGGTCGGGCGTCGTGGGTGCAGGAGACGTTCATCACCTACGACACCCAGATCCTCGCCGCCGCCCGCAACGAGGTGCTCACCGGCGTGGCCGTCGACCTCGCCAAGCAGGCGGTCCGCTTCGACGCCGTCCAGCTTCCGGCCGACCTGCGGCGCGAGATGGAGCTGCTCAAGCGGGGCCTGGTGCTGCCGGCGCCGGCCGATCCCAAGCTGAACGCCGAGCTCTCCCGCCTCGCCGCCTCGCTCGACGCCCAGTACGGCTCCAGCCAGTACTGCCCGCCGGGAGGCGCCCCCTGCAAGAGCCTCCCCGACGTCGAGGACATCATGCGCAACAGCCGCGACCCCAAGGAGCTGCTCGACGCCTGGGTCGGCTGGCACAAGATCTCGCCGCCGATGCGCAAGGACTACGCGCGGCTGGTCGAGATCGCCAACCAGGGGGCCCGCGAGCTGGGCTACAAGGATACCGGGGTCCTCTGGCGCGCCAAGTACGACATGCCGCCGGACGCCTTCGGCCCCGAGCTCGATCGCCTCTGGGGGCAGCTCAAGCCACTCTACGACTCGCTCCACTGCTACGTGCGGGCGCGGCTCAACAAGAAGTACGGCGACGCCGTGGTGCCGCTCAACCAGCCCATCTCGGCCCACCTGCTGGGCAACATGTGGGCGCAGGAGTGGGACCAGATCTACGACGTGGTCGCGCCCCCCGACGCCGATCCCGGCTACGACCTGACCAAGGTGCTGCAGGCCAAGAAGGTGGACGAGAGGGGGATGGTCAAGTATGGCGAGAATTTCTTCGTCTCGCTCGGCTTCGCGCCCCTCCCCGCCACCTTCTGGGAGCGCTCGCTGTTCAAGAAGCCGCAGGACCGCGACGTCGTCTGCCACGCCAGCGCCTGGGACATCGACTACAAGGACGACGTGCGGATCAAGGTCTGCGTCAAGATCAACGACGAGGACTTCCGCACCGTCCATCACGAGCTCGGCCACAACTTCTATCAGCGCGCCTACGACAACCTGCCGTTCCTCTTCCAGGACAGCGCCAACGACGGTTTCCACGAGGCGGTGGGGGACACCATCGCGCTGTCGATCACGCCGGAATACCTGAAGCAGATCGGATTGATCGATCAGGTTCCCGACACCTCGAAGGATATCGGCCTGCTGATGAAGAAGGCGCTGGAAAAGGTTGCGTTCCTCCCCTTCGGCCTGCTGATCGATCAGTGGCGCTGGAAGGTGTTCTCCGGCGAGGTGACGCCGGCCAACTACAACCAGGCGTGGTGGGACCTGCGGCTGAAGTACCAGGGGATCCGGCCGCCGGTCGCCCGCTCGGAGGCCGATTTCGATCCCGGCGCGAAGTATCACGTGCCGGCCAACACCCCCTACATGCGCTACTTCCTGGCCGACATCCTGCAGTTTCAGCTCCACCGCGGCCTCTGCCAGGCGGCCGGCTACAAGGGGCCGCTCCACCGCTGCTCGATCTACGGCAACAAGGAGGCGGGCGCGCGGCTCGCGAAGATGCTGGAGATGGGCGCCAGCCGCCCCTGGCCGGACGCCCTCGAGGCCGTCACCGGCCAGCGGCAGATGGACGCCTCCGCCATCGCCGACTACTTTGCGCCGCTCAAGACCTGGCTCGACCAGCAGAACCAGGGTCAGACCTGCGGTTGGTGAGGCGCGCTCAGGAGATCGATCATCGGCTCATTCCAGGCCCTCCGGCCGGCGGCGCCCGGGCATGAATGCCCGGGCTACGGTGGAACCAAAAAGCCTCCTGAAGGAGGCTCCATCCCTACGGCCGGGGTTTGAGCCGGCTTCAGCCGGCTTTTCGCTTCCGTCGTAGCCCGGGCATTTATGCCCGGGCGCCGCCGGCCGCCATCCTCATCGCCACCCTTAGGAATGGCGCCGCTTCGCTCTGTCCCGCCCGGTCCTGTACGCTGTACCTGTTTCTGTGGAACCCACTCGAAAGGAGCCCTGCCGTGAACACAGAGCCGATGAAGCGCGCCCTCTCCCTGCTGGTGCCGGTCGTCCTGCTCGCCTTCAGCGCCGCGCTCGCGGCGGACCCGCCGACGGCGGACAAGGGCGCCTCCGTGGAGGTCCACGTGCGGGAGTACGCCATCCAGATGCCGGACACCTTACCCGCCGGGCCGACCACCTTCGTGATCCACAACGACGGCCAGAAGCATCACAGCTTCAAGCTCGAGGGGCCGGGGAGCGAAGGGATCGTCGACAAGCCGGTGCCGCCGGGGGAGACCGGGAGCCTCACGATCACCCTGAAGGCCGGCGAGTACAAGGTCTACTGCCCGATCGGCAGCCACGAGGTGAAGGGGATGACCCGCAAGCTGGTGGTCACCGCGGCACCGGCGCATTGAGCGCCGCGAAGAAGTGCTCCACGATCCGGTCGCAGCGGGCGCCGTCGAAGAGGTAGAGGCGGCGCACCTCCTGGCCGATCCGCTGGTCGAGCGTCTGGCGCAGGCTCCGCTTGGCCCGGTGGAGGCGGACGCGCACGTTCTCCACGCTGAGGCCGAGGGCGTCGGCGGTCTGCTCGGTCGAGAGATCCTCGATCTCGCGCAGGCAGAAGACGGCGCGCAGCGGATCGGGGAGGATCTCCACGGCGGCGCGCAGCAGGGCCTGGAGCTCGCGGTTCTCCAGGTCGCGCTCCGGGCCGGGGGTCTCCGCGGGGGGATCGGGAGGCTCGTTGCCGCCGGTCAGGGGGACCAGCCGCCGCCGCTTCTGTGCGCGGGCCAGCGCCTCGTGGCAGGCGATCCGGGTGAGCCAGGTGGCGAAGTGGGCCTCGCCGCGGAAGCTCGCGAGCTCGCGGAAGGCCCGCAGGTAGGCCTCCTGCAGGACATCCTCGGCCTCCGCGTCGTTGGCGAGGATGCCGCGGGCGGCGCGGAAGAGGCGCTGGTTGTAGCGCCGCATCAGGATCTCGAAGAGCGAGGTGTCCCCCGCCAGCACGCGCGCCACGACCTCCTCGTCGGAGAGGGTCGCGGCGGCGCTTTCGACGGTGACGGCGGCGATGGCGGGTTGCAGGGCTGGCTGGCTCATGATCGTTCTCCGGGCTATGAGTCTACGCCCGGCTCTCGCTGAAGGCTCCGGCGCGCGCCGCCGCGGGCGCTTCCTGGCGCAGTTCCACGAGCCGGGCGAGCGTGTACGCGCCCACCGCCATCGCGAGGTCCCGGACGGCGATGTCGAACAGACCCAGCGTAATAAGGTTCACGGCGATGAGGATCAGCCAAGCCATGGCGATCCAGGCCCCGAGCCGCGTCCAGCGCGTGAGCACCAGCAGGCCGACGACGATCTCGATGACCCCGACCGCGTACATGAAGGTCTGCGGCGAGACCGGCAGCAGGCCCGCGACCGTGGGGCTCAGGTATTTCGGCCAGAAGGTGAGCAGATTGAAGAACTTGTCGAGCCCCGCCAGCAGCGGGACCAGTCCGTAGGTCAGCCAGAGCGGGCGATATAGCGACTCCAGGTTCGGGCTTGCGGGAGATGCAGGCATGGTGAATGCCTCCTTTCCCCTGTACAGAGTCGCGAACTCCCGAAACGTTACAGGCCCCGTGTCCTTTCCCCCACGGCATTTCCATGAGACACTTCGATAGTTTGCTATAGGAGAGTCAGCCGTGAGAGAGCCCCGTCGTCGGTCGGTCCTGGCCCTGGCCGTGGTCGCCGCAGCCGCCATGGCCGCTACGCCCGCGGGCGCGGCGGTGCAGACCGTCTACGACAACGCGCTGCGCAACGGCTGGCAGGACTGGGGGTGGGCGACCCGCAACCTGGCGCAGTCCGTGATCTACCAGAGCGCGCCGGACGCCATCTCCTGGGAGCCCGATAATTTCCAGGGGCTCTACTTCCACAGCAACCCCGGCGCGGCGCGCCCGCTGGTCGCCGATTTCACGGCGGTCCGCTTCTGGATCGACGGCGCCGGCGGCAACCAGGCCGTGCGGCTGGTGATCTATCAGAATGGCGCCGAGGTGGGCAGCAAGGACCTGACGCCGCTCCCCGCCGGCTGGGCGCAGATGACGGTGACCTGGGCCGACCTGGGAGTCACGGCGACCTCCTTCGACGGCATCATCTTCCAGGCCAACTCGGCCGCGAACCAGGCGACCGCCTACGTCGACGACCTCGAGCTGATCCAGGCCGCGGCGCCGCCGCCGCCCGGCCCGGTCACCGTCGCCGTCGATCCCGGCCTCGACCGCCGCTCGATCAACCCGCTGATCTACGGCGTCAACTGGGCAGGATCGCCACAGCTCGCGACCGGCGTCTACACCGCCAACCGCCGCGGCGGCAACGCGACGACGCGCTACAACTGGATCTTCGACACCTCGAACCGGGCGTTCGACTACTACTTCCTCAACATCAGCGAGGGGAGTGGGAACGGCACCTCGGCCGATGGTTTCGTCACTCCCACCCTGGCCGCTGGCGCCCAGGTGGTGATGACCATGCCGATCGATCAGGTGGCGAAGTCGGCGGCGCGCCTCCCCGGCTTCTCGGTGGCCAAGTACGGCCCGCAGACCGACGCCGAGCCGGGCAACGCGAACAACGGCAACGGCGTCTGCAATCCTGCCCTCAACAGCACCATGTGCGGGACGGCGCGCTGCTGCAACCCCGCGGGGCCGGCCGCGCCGGAGGGGGCGAACCTGCGCTACATCACCGGCAACAGCCCCGCGGACACCTCGGTGCCGGTCGACCTCGACGCCCACGTGGGGGGCTTCGTCGACCACCTCGTGAGCCGCTTCGGCGCCGCCACGGCGCACGGCGTTCGCTACTACAATCTCGACAACGAGCCGATGCTCTGGGACAGCACCCATCGCGATGTCCACCCCGTGCCTCCCACCTACAACGAGGTGTGGACCAAGGGGCTGGCGGCGGCGAGCAAGATCAAGAGCCACGATCCCGGCGCCGAGGTCCTGGGTCCCGAGACCTGGGGGTGGTGCGACCTCTGGAGCTCGGCCAAGGACGCCGCGGCCGGCGGCTGTCTGAGCGGCGCCGACCAGGCAGCGCACGGCGGCCTCCCCTGGCCCGCCTGGTACATGCAGCAGTCCTGTGGCAACCGCTTTCCCACCGGCCATCCGGCGGCCGGGAAGCTGCCGGTCGACTGGCTCGACATCCACTTCTATCCGCAGGGTGACAATGTGTCCGGCCTGTTTGGCGATCCTTCGGCGGAGGACGACGAGGCGACCGTCGAATTGCGTCTGCGCTCGCTCAAGGAGCTCTACGATCCGAGCTGGGTTTCGGAATCGTGGATCGCCGACGGCAGCATCAAGGTGGTGCAGCTCATTCCGCGGATGCGCGCCTGGCGCGACACCTACTGCCCGCAGATGAAGCTCGCCCTCGCCGAGTACCGGTGGGGCAAGGACAACACGGTCTCCGGCGCGCTGGCGCAGGCCGAGGCGCTCGCCATCTTCGGCCGCGAGGGGCTCGACATGGCGCTTCGCTGGGAGGCGCCCGGCGCCGGCAGCCTGGCCGAAGACGCCTATCGACTGTTCCGCAACTACGATGGCGCGGGTGCCCAGGTGAGCGGCGACAGCGTGCGGGCGCTGTCGAGCGACGTCGACGGGGTGGGGAGCTACGCCGTCCGCGCCCTGAATGGAAACCTTTTCGTCCTGCTCTTCAACAAGGACGTCGTTTCCCGCGACGTCACCGTGGTGGTGACCGGCGGCGTCACCGGCAACGTCGCCCTCTGGCGCCTCGACGGCTCCGGCCTGGCGGGCGCCGGCACGCTGCCGGGCACCTCGACCGGCTTCGCCGCCACCCTCCCGGCGCGGACCGCCACGCTGGCGCGCGTCCAGCTCTCCGCGGGGGTGATGAATCAGATTTTTGCCGATGGCTTCGAGACCGGCGATCCCTCGCGCTGGGCGCAGTAACAAGGGACTTCAGGGACAACAGAGACACCAGGGACACCAGGAAACCAGGGACAAGTTTTTTTCCTGGAGTCCCTGTTGTCCCTGGAGTCCCTAAAGTCCCTTGTTGCCTTTTAATTCGCCGGACGCGGGCAGTCGCCGATCACGTTGATCTCGGGATCCGAGAACCGCGCGAGCGCCTTCAGCGCGTCGTAGGACGCGAGCTGATCGGGGTTGAGGATCCCCGAGAAGCTGCTGTCGAAGGCCTCGCGCGCCGTGATGATCTGCTGCTTGTTATCATAGAGGCTGATCGAATCGGCGCCCACCGCCGACGACTGGGGAGAGCCGGCGCTGATATCCGCGAGGAGCTGCGTGCAGAGCGGCGGACGGGCCGCGCGCAGCGGCTCGACGGTCGCCTGCAGCGTGTTGTAGAAACCCATCAGTTGCGTGCTCTGGTCCGCCGACAGGTGCAGGAACCTGGCCAGCGCGCGCGGATGGTGGAGCAGGGAGTAGGCCGCCGAAGAATCGACCGCTTGCGCGGGAGGAGCGGCGGCGTGGGCGGCGGCCGGCAGAGCGGCGGCGGTCAGGATACCGGTCAGGGCGAGGGCAGAGAGTCTGGCGTGCAGTTTCATCGTGATGTCTCCTTGTTGAATTTCGCCACGCGGGAAAAGTGATAGAAGAACCTTTTTTCCCCTCCGATTGGGTACGCCCGCTTCGGCGCTGACGGTGAAACCCACGAATCTCCAAGATCCTGCGGCTCCTAGGAAACTGATTCCCGAGGTAGGATCAAGCCAACACGGAGGGCTGGCCGATGAGCGAAAGGATCGAGACGAGCGCGGGGATCACGGGGAGCGAGGAGAGTGGATGGATCGGCGAGGCGTCGCTGCGGCAGGCGCTGCGCGGCGTGCCGCTGCTGGCCGATCTCACGGAGGAGGAGATCGACTGGCTGGCGGAGAACGCCGAGGAGCTCCATCTCGCCGACGGCGAGGTGATCTCGCGCCAGGGCGAGCCCGCGGAGCGGATGTCCATCGTCCTCGCGGGCGAGCTGCGGGGGCGCGGCGAGAAGGGCTCGGCCTCCACCCGCACCTTCATCGCGCGGGCCGGCGAGATCACCGGCCTTCTCCCCTTCTCGCGCCTGCGCATCTGGGGGGCCACCATCCGCGCCGCCGGACCCACCCGCGTCGCCGCCATCGCGTCCAGCCGTTTCGACGAGATGCTGGAGCGCATCCCCGTGCTCGAGCCGCGGCTGATCGGGGTGATGACCGACCGGGCGCGCGAGACCACCCGCGCCGAGCAGCAGAACGAGAAGCTGCTGGCGCTCGGCAAGCTGTCGGCCGGGCTGGCGCACGAGCTCAACAATCCGGCGTCGGCCGTGGGGCGCGCTGTGGCCGAGCTCCGCCTGCGCCTCGCCGCCCTGCCGGCGCTCACCGCGGCGCTCATCCACCAGGGGGTCGAGCCCGGCCAGATGGAGACCCTCTGCCGGCTGCACGCCACCTCCGGGAAGGGCGCCGCGGAAGGGGCCCCCGCGCTCGGCCCCCTGGAGCAGGCGGACCGCGAGAGCGAGCTCTCCGACTGGCTGGAGGATCGCCAGGTGGCGGACGCTTGGCGCCTCGCCCCCACCTTCGTGGCCACCGGGATGACCGCCGCCGACCTCGAGCGCTGGGTGGCGGGAGTTCCCGCCGCCGTCCTCCCCGCGGCCCTCCCCTGGGTGGAGACCGGCGCCGCTCTCCAACTGCTGCTGGGCGAGATGGAGAACGCGGCGCACCGGATCTCCGACCTCGTGGGCGCCATCAAGGAGTACTCCTACATGGACCGCGAGCTGAGCGAGAAGGGGGACACCGACCTCCACCGCGCCCTCGACAGCACGCTCACCATGCTCGGCCACAAAGCCAAGGCCAAGAACGTGACGGTGACGCGCGACTACGATCCCGGCCTGCCGGTCATCCAGGCCTACGCCGGCGAGCTCAACCAGGTATGGACCAACCTGCTCGACAACGCCCTCGACGCCGTGGCGCCGGGCGGGCGGGTGAGCGTCGGCACCCGCCGCGTCGACGGCCAGGTCGAGGTGGTCATCGGTGACGACGGCCCGGGCATCTCGCCCGAGCTGCTGGGGAGGATCTGGGAGCCCTTTTTCACCACCAAGCCGATGGGCGAGGGGTCGGGGCTCGGCCTCGACATCGCCCGCCGTATCGTGGTGGGACGGCACGGCGGCGAGATGCGCGTCGAGTCGAGCCCCGGCGACACCCGCTTCCTGGTCAGCCTGCCGGTCGGCGACCGCCCGGCCTTCGCGGACTAGCCGCTTTTACCGAGGATCATTCCGCGTACATGCGGATCATCCGCTCGATGGCGCGGGCGCAGACAGAGCAGAAGGATTTCGGGTTGCGGCTGAACATGATGCAGTCCACCTCGGGCCGGTAGAGCCCCTTCGCCTGGTAGGACGCGCCCTGGAAGGCGCCCACGGTGCCGAAATACTTCTCGGCGTGGAGCATCGGCGTCGTCTTCTCGCGGACCTCCTGGAAGAGCGCCTCCATCTCCTCCTCCGGCGCGTTCCTCTCCCGCAGCGCGTGCCGCTTGTCCTCGTAGCTGAGCACCAGCTTGTCGTAGGCCTCCTGGTTCCAGGGGGTGGGGATCGGAGTGCCGGCGGCCACCAGGTCCCGCCACTTGAAGTGCTGCGGGTCGAGGAGGGCGGTGACGTTGGGCTCCCAGGGCTCGCCGCCGGCGGGGTTGAACGTCTCATAGGAGACCTGTGAGGTGTAGTACTCGTCGCCCAGGCCCGCGAAGGAGTGGCCGAACTCGTGGATCAGCAGGTAGGCCGACTCGGCGCTGTCCACGGCCGCCGTGTTCCAGAGGTTGAAGATGCCGCCGCCCCCGTACTTGCGGCTGTTGGAGAGCAGGATCAGCGCGTCGTAGGGCGCCTGGGCCGCCGCCTCGCGGACCGCCTCGTCCGCGAAGGTCAGCATGTAGCGCTCGGAGTCGAAGGCGTTGTAGGCGAGGCCGAGCGGGCTCCGGTGCCAGGTGGCGGTGCGCGGATCGGTGACCCCGGAAGCCGGCGAGGGGAGGTCGATCGCCCGCACGTTGAAGTCGCTCCGGTGGCTCTTGTAGGGCTCGGTGGCGAAGAGGGCCGCGGTCAGGCGGTGGACATCGGCGTGGAACTTCGCCGTCTCGCCGGCCGCATAGCCGTCGCCGAGCACCAGGAGATCGACCTTGACCGCCGGCGGACCGCTCTCGAAAACCGTCCAGACCTTCCCCGCGGCCGGGAGCGGCGAGCGGTCCACGAAACGGCTGGCGGGGTCGACGAGGGTCGAGAAGATCTCGCGGAAGGTACCGTCGGCGCCGCGCTTCTTGATCACCAGTTGCACCTTGCCGCGCGGCTCCGGGAAGCGCATCGATTCGTGGAACGTCCGCCAGGTGCCGGCGGCGGCCTCGCCGGTGGTCTCCCACTCGCCGTAGATGCTGGAGAAGCCGCGCGACCAGATCGCCTGGTTGGTGGCCGGGTCGATCACCTCGAAGAAGTACTTGCCGAGGTTGGTGTCGTCCTGAAGATGGACGCGGCTGCCGGGCCACTCCCCCTCCAGGCGGAGCTTGTCGAGGCTGACGTGCTCCTCTTTGGCGATGCCGCCGTGGAAATAGTCGCAGCGCAGGGTGCGGCCGGTGAAGCGGGCGTCGAATCCGGAGCCGGCCGGAGCGGCCGGAGCGGCCGGAGCGGTGACGGCGGCGAGAGCGAGGATCAGACCGACCAGGGGGATTTGCATGCGCGGATCTTAGATTCGATCCGGTAGAGTGGAAAGGTGTCCTCCGCCAGCACCCCCAGGAGTACCCCCAGGATAATCCGCGCCGACCGCGGCGACGACCGGGAGCGGCTCGACCGCGTCCTCCTGCGCCACCTCGCCGACCGGCCGGACATCACCCGCGCGCGCATCCAGGGGTGGATCGGGGAGGGGCTGGTGCGGGTCAACGGCGCGCCGGCCGCCAAGCCGGCCGCCCGGCCGTCGCTGGGCGACCGGATCGAGATCCTCCTGCCGCCGCCGCCGGAGCGGCGCGCGATCCTCGCCCAGGAGATGCCGCTCGCCGTGCTGTTCGAGGACGACTATCTGCTGGCGCTCGACAAACCCCCCGGCGTCGTCGTCCACCCCGCGCCCGGCCATCACGAAGGGACCCTGATCAATGCCCTGCTCTGGCGCGCCCGCGGCTGGGAAACGGGGCAGCGGCCGGGACTGGTCAACCGGCTCGACCGCGACACCTCGGGCGTGCTGCTGGTCGCCAAGCGGGCCGCCATCCACGCCGCGCTGACGCGGAGCCTGCGCAGCCACCATGGCGAGAAGGACTACCTCGCCCTGATCTACGGCGCCACGCCCGGCCATGGCAGGATCGAGCTCCGGATCCTCCGCGATCCGGACGATCCCAAGCGGCGGATGACCTCGAAGTCGGAAGGCAAGGAGAGCGTCACCCTCTACCGGCGGATCGGCGAGGGGGGCGGGCTGACGCTCCTGGGCTGCCGCCTGGTGACCGGGCGCACGCACCAGATCCGTGTCCATCTCCAGGCGCAGGGGTGGCCGATCGTCGGCGATCCGCTCTACGGGGAGCCGCGCTGGAAGGGGATCGCGGAGGAGGGGGCCGCGGCGGCCTGCCGCGGCTTCGGCCGCCAGGCGCTCCACGCCCGTCGGCTGTCGTTCCTGCATCCGGCGACCGGCGAGCGGATCACGATCGTCGCGCCGCTGCCGGAGGACCTTCAGACCCTGCTGGCCGCGGCGGGGATCGCCGCGCCGGACGATTGAGTGCTCAGGGCCCGACGGTCTCGACCTGGGTCACGAAGTACTCGCTCTCCCCGAAGCAGTCCGAGGGGACCCCTTTGTGCTGGTCGTAGTGGAGCCGCACGCGCGAGCCGAGCGACTTGTTGATCTGGCCGGCGACGGTGGGGTCGCGCACCGAGAAGTTGAAGATTTGGGGGAGCGTGCCCGGCAGGTTCACCATCGCGAGCTCCCCCTCCCAGGTCTTGCAGACCCACCCCTTGCGGGAGAACTTCTGCACGTAGCCCGCGCGCTCGCCGTCGGAGTAGTTGATGTGGAGGGTCGCCCAGACGTACAGGGCGAACAGCCCGCCCAGCAGGATCACGGTCAGAACGGACAACAGGCCCAGCTTGCCCCGCCTCCGGCGTGGCGGTGTGGCGGTGGGGACGGTGGTGGCCATGGAAATCTCCTTGAGAGAGGGGCGGAGCGCTCCTCAGCGCGAATCATTCCACGAAAACGCGCCGGAACGAGAGGGCGGCAACATAAGATGCCCCGGGCGGATCGACGAAGCGAGATCGCGCCGAAGAGCCCATGTCCGACTTCACCTCCATCCTCGCCTCGATCTCGGAGCTGGCCGAGAAGGCGATCGACCGCATTCCCGAAGCCGAGGGGCGCTCGACGAGGAACGAGCTGCTGATCCTCAAGGAGCTCCTGATGGATGCCAGGCCGCCGAAGCTGATGATCCTGGGGCGCCGCGGAGCCGGCAAGTCGTCGCTGATCAACGCGATCTTCGGCGAGCCGATGGCGGCGGTCGGCTCGGTCCTCTCCGAGACCGGGCGCCCCACCTGGTACTCCTACGCCGGTCCGCGCGGGGAGATGAAGATCCTCGACACCCGCGGCCTCGGCGACCGCACGCGCCCGGAGTCGGCGAACTTCCAGGACGCCCTGGACGAGGTCCGCGCCGCCCTCACCGTCGAGTGGCCGGACGCCATCCTCTTCCTCTGCAAGGCCAAGGAGGTCGACGCCCATATCGCGCAGGACCTCGACAACGTCGAGGCGGTGCGGGCCTTCATCGCCGCAAAGCACCGCTACGAGGCGCCGGTGGTGGCGGTGGTCACCCAGGTCGACGAGCTCGACCCCAAGCGCGTCGAGCCCCCCTACGAGAACGCGACCAAGCAGCGGAACATCGAGACCGCGGTCAAGGCGATCCAGGAGGCCCTCGCCGAGCGGGGGATCGCGCTGGCGCGGGTCATCCCGGTCTCCACCTACGCCGAGTTCGAGGACGGACGGCGGGTCTACGACAACTACTGGCATGTCGAGGAGCTGGTCGACTACCTGGTCGAGGTGATGCCGCGCAGCGCGCAGGTGCAGATGGCCCGCCTCGCCCAGCTCCGCGCCGTGCAGCGGAAGCTGGCCCGCAAGATGACCGCCGCGGCGGCCGCGGTGGCGGCGGGCATCGCCGCGGTGCCGATCCCCGTCGCGGACATCCTGCCGATCACCGCCCTGCAGATCGGCCTGGTCAGCGGCATCGCCTACGTCTCGGGGCGGGAGCTGTCGCGGAAGGTGGCGCGGGAGTTCCTGGTGGCGCTGGGGGCCAATGTCGGCGCCGCCTTCGCGCTGCGGGAGGGGGCGCGGGCGCTGGCCAAGGTCGTCTTCCCGGGCGCCGGCTCGGCGGTGTCCGCGGGCGTCGCCTTCGCCGGCACCTGGGGGCTGGGCGAGGCGGCGATCGCCTACTTCATAGAGAAGCGGCCGATCGAGGAGGCGCGGGAGCGGTTCCGGCGGAAGAAGCGGGAGAAAGAGACGGCGGCGGAAACGTCCTCCTGACCCGCTTGAGGGTTTCCAACCGCTCGGTCAGCTCGCTTTTCGCCGCACTTCCGAGCTCGCCGGCGAGGTACGCCGCCAGTTGCTCGCCGACCGTGAGGGCCGCCGCGTCGGCCGGCGCCCCGCCGCCCAGCACGCGCAGCACGGACCGGACGTACGCCTCCGGCTCGACCGGCACTTGGCGGAAGCCGTCGAGCACATCCTCCACGTGCTGGGTCAGGCAGTAGGCGGCGCGCAGCGGCCGGGTCTGGCGCCAGCGGAGGAGAGAGGTGCGGGTGAGCGTCCAGAAGGGCCTCAGGAAGCTGGCGCGCCGGCGCACGAAATACGCCATCTCCCGCAGGCAGATCGCGTCGATCCGTAGGATGTCGAGGTAGAGCTCGTCAGACACCCGCCGCTGCACGGCGACGACGCCGAAGAGGCCGAGGGCCAGCCCGCCGAGGATGTCGAGGAGCTGGTGCTCGTGGATCAGCATGGTGGAGGCCACGACCGCCGCCAGCCACACGCCGAACAGGGTCCGCCCCAGCCAGCCGCACCGCCGCCCGAAGACCAGGGCCGCCGTGACGGCGAAGGCGATGTGGAGCGAGGGGAACTTGTTGTAGTCGAGGTTGAGCCGGTCCGCCAGGTTGAAGACGCCGCCGAAGAACCCGTCCGCCAGTCGCGGCGGGTAGGCCTGCGCCAGCGGGATGGCGAGGAAGAAGACGCCGGCGAGCAGGGTTTCCACCGTCAGAGTGAGGACGAAGGGGGTGAAGCTGCGCCAGGTCCGCAGAATGAACGGCGTCGCCAGCATCAGCACCGGGACGGAGAGGTAGATCAGCGACCAGGAGGGGAGGAACGGCAGCCGCATCTCCCACGGGAAGTAGAAGTCGGTCAGGGGCCGGCGCAGCTTGGCGAGCAGGCTGGCGCCGCCGTAGACCGAGTAGAAGATCTTGAAGAAGAGATAGGAGAGCGGCAGGGTGAGCTTGAAGCTCGCCATCCCGGGCCAGGCGAAAAAGGGCTCCCGCTCCCTGGGCTCAGGGCTCGCCATGGCGCCTCACCAGCTTCGTGACGTCCGTGCAACGCGTGAGGCGGCTCATGATGTCGGTATTCCAGTGATTGACCGATCGGCACTCGTGTTGAGGACGACAACAGGCTCGCCGTGCGAATCCTTCCCGCCGGAAGGCCGCGGCGGGCGGCTCGCGCCGGCGCGGCCTTCGCCACCCTGCCGATCGTTCAACTGTCTCTATTGTACCGAGAGTTGAGCCGCTGCGGCATGGGCCTGGGCGCGAAGCAGTTGCGGTCCGAAGGGACGCCGGTCTAGGATCTGTAGCGTGAACCCGAAAACGAGTCGTTCCCGGAAGGTCCCTTCCGGCAAGCAGGGATCTGCTTCCGGGATGAAAGTTGTGAAACAGGCTGTTTCACAATTGACCGTCGACTATCCCCTGCTGCTGGAGGACCTCCGGAGCCGCATTCGGGCGGCACAGGTGAGGGCGGCCCTGGCCGTCAACCATGAGTTGATACTGCTCTACTGGGAGATCGGACAGCGCATTCTGGAGAGCCAGAGGCGGGAAGGATGGGGAGCCAAGGTCGTCGAGCGGCTGGCGGCCGACCTGCGGCTCTCCTTTCCGGAGATCGCCAGCTTCTCGCCGCGGAACTTGCTCTTCATGCGGGCTTTCGCCGAGGAGTTCTCCGACCGCCAAATTGTGAAACAGCTTGTTTCACAAATTCCCTGGGGGCACATCGTTCGCGTCATGCAGAAGCTCAAGGCTCCCGCCGAGCGGGAGTTCTATATCCATCAGGCCATCGCCCACGGATGGTCGCGCTCTGTCCTGGTCCACCAGATCGAATCCGGCCTTTACAGCCGGCAGGGACAGGCCCTCAACAATTTCGACCGTGTCCTGCCCCCCGCCCAATCCGATCTCGCCCGTCAGGCCCTCAAGGATCCCTACATCTTCGATTTCCTGAGCCTGGGCGACGAAGCCCGGGAACGGGATCTCGAACGAGGGCTGATCGAGCAAGTCCGCCATTTTCTTCTCGAATTGGGCGCCGGCTTCGCGCTTGTGGGCACTCAGTACTCTCTGGAGGTCGACGGTCAGGAGTTCTTCCTCGATCTTCTTTTCTACCATCTCCGCCTGCGCTGCTACGTCGTGGTCGAGCTCAAGGTGGCGGAGTTCCAGCCCGAGCACGCGGGCAAGATGAGCTTCTATCTCTCCGCCGTCGACAATCTCCTCCGCCACCCCGACGACCAGCCCACCATCGGACTCATCCTGTGCAAGACCAAGAGTCGCCTGGTGGCGGAATATACCCTCCAGGGTCAGCAGAAGCCGATCGGCGTGGCGAGCTACCGGATGATGCCCGCCCATCTGCGCGGCACCCTCCCCAGCCCGCAGGAGCTCGAAGCCGGCTTGGTGGACGGGGACGCCGTCAATTGAGCCGCCCCCTGCCGTGCGTTCAGAGGCCGCTATTCACCGGCCGCGGAGCATGGCGACCGTGGCGAGGAGCCGTTCCAGGAACAGGGTGAGCTCCTCGCGGTCCGTGGCCGGCAGGCGCTCGAACTGGCGGAGGATGCTCAGCAGCCGCTCCGCGACGATGGGCGGCTCCGCGGGGCGCTCGTCGAGCAGGGCCCCGACGCTCACTCCGAAGGCTCCCGCGAGCTGGTAGAGAGAGTACGTCGGCGGCAGCTTGAGCCCCCGTTCGTAGTCCTCCAGCCACTTCCGGTCGACCTCCAGTTGGGTGGCGAGCTGGGCTCGCGTCCACCCCCGCTCCCGCCGGAAGGCCTCGATCCGGGAGCCCACGACTGTGGCGAGCTCCGAGCTGCGGTATCTCCGTGAGGCGAGCCTGCGCATGCCCCAATGATCGGGCCGCGCTGCCAATTTGTCAACACGGAAAGTCCAAAACGTCACCATTCGGCCGGCATTTCCGGGATCGCCGCCGGATCGGGCATCTTATGCCGTAACCTCGCGCCTGAAAATAGCGCCTAAAGACGGTAAAAAAATGCAATACTAGGCGTCGAGCACGGGAACTGAGGCCACTGGAGGTCCTCCGTCATCCGTGTCGGCGAGGAAAGTATGTCTCGAAAGAACCAGCAGGTCCGTAGGATAGCGGTCGGCTTTCTCGTCCTTCTCGCGCTTGCTGTCGGGGCTCAGGCGGCGGTTCCTCAGCGCTCGGCGCCGTCCGCGACGGACCTCCTCGACCGGGTACTCCCCGTGAGCCTCCGCGCCTGGCTCGCCGTGCCCCTACCGCTCAAGTGTGGCGGCACCATCGATCCCAACGGCGGCCCCTGCCCGGCGAAGCGGCGTCCGGCGCCCCGGCGGCCTCTGCCGCTCAAGTGCGGGATCACCATCGATCCCAACGGCGGCCCCTGCCCGGCGCCGCCGCATCCGGCCTGCGCGGGTTGCGGCTAGCCTCCCTCACTCCGGAGGCCGGCCGTGTGGCCTCCGGAGATGTTGGGCAGCACGCCGCGGCATCTCTATGAGAGAATAGAGCGGTCCTGGAGGAATCCCGTGCCCGATCTCCCGAACGACGTGCTCTCCATCATCGACAGCCTCTTGGCGGCGAGTCGAGCCAGCCGCTATCACGACCCTCTGCGGATGATCTACCTGGCGGAGCTGGCCCAGGCCGCGGCAAACCGGCTCGATCCCCTCCAGGTCCGCCCGGACGTGATCGCCGACACCCACGCCCGGGTCTGGACGGAGCTCGGCAACGCCTACCGCCTCGCCGATCTGCTCGATCGGGCGGAGGCGGCGTTCAAGAGCGCCGTCGACGAGCTCGAACGGGGGAGCGGCGATCCCCTGCTGGCGGCGCAGATCGCCGACCGTTTCGCGTCGCTGCTCGCGCACCGCCGCCGTTTCCCGGAAGCCTTCGCCCTGCTCGACCGCCTCGCCGCGTTCTACGCCGCGCAGGGCGAGCCCCATCTTGCCGGCCGGGCCCTGATCACCCGCGGCGCCTATACCGAGAACGCGGGCGACCCGGAGACCGCCATCCGCTATACAGTCGGCGGTCTCGCGCGGATCGAGCCGGAGCGTGACGCCACCCTGCTGCTCACAGCCGTGCACAACTTGGTCTCGGCCGCCACCGATCTCGGCCTCTATTCCGTCGTGGCGGAATTCCTGCCCAGGATCAGCCCCCTGTACGGCTCCGACCGGCTCAACGGCTTGCGTCTGCGCTGGCTCGAAGGGCGGCTGGCGGCGGCGACCGGGCAGGCCGACGCCGCCGAAGCGGCTTTCGGCGACGCCCGTGCCGGCTTCGCCGAATCGCGGTTGAGCTTTCCGGCTAGCTTGGTGACGATCGACCTCGCCCTGCTTTTCGCTCAGGAAGGGCGGCGCATGGAGATCATTCCGCTGGCCGAGGAGGTGATGGCCACGTTCCGCGCCCTCCAGGTCGGCCGCGAGGCGATCCTCGCCCTCCTGCTCCTGCGGCGGGCGTGCGAGGACACCGGTCAGGCCCTCTCCCGGGTGGCGGAACGGCTGGTCGAAATCCGGCGCCTGCTGGCCGACCTCGAAAGGCGAGAGGGCTAATCCTGCGGCCGCTCGAGGTCCGCGCGGGCCTCCCGCGCGGCGAGCGCGTCGTCGAGCGCCGTCCGGATCAGCTTGGTGAACTCGTCCTCGCTCATCATCGGCGGCACCACCAGGGGCGTGCTCGTGGGCGATGCGGCGGCCAGGCTCTCCATCAGCCGTGTCGAGACGGATCGTTCGGCATAGACCGCCCGGAAGAAATTGAGAGGCTCCACCTGGAGGATCTTGAGGATGGCGAGGAGCTGACTGAGCCGGAGGTCCCGCTCGCCGCGCAGAAGGCGCCCGGCCATGCCGCCCCGCCAGCCGAGCAGACGGTCCAGCTTCGTCAGTGCGATCTTCTTTTCCTTGACGAGGTCCGCGAGGACGGCGAGATATCGGCTCAGTTCCTCGTCGGTCATGGTGACCCGAAATTCTATACCACCTCCCCTCCTCAGAAGTCGCTCCTTCGGGCCGAAGGTGTTTCGTAGCACGCCGGAAGATGCTGGCATCGAAACATTGGCCCGGAAGGCGTGTCCTGGTTCGAGACTGGCCGCCTTTGTTGCGGTTTGTTGCAACCTTCCCGGGGAGCTTCCGGCGGTCCAGAGGGCGTATCTCATTACCACTGTGAGAGTTAGGGCCGATGGGAGGAAAACGGCGGCGGCGTTCCGCGAAGTAGCATCTTCTCCCCATGGGAATGTTTCGCAACCTCGGCCGGACCCTGCAGCTCCTGCGTGAGGAGCAGGGGTGGTCGCAGGCGGACCTGGCGCGCAAGGCGGGCATCGGCAAGAGCCAGCTTTCGAAATACGAGAACTCCAAGGAGCAGCCGAGGCTCGATTCGCTGGAGAAGATCCTCGCCGCGCTGTCGGTGCGCTACGTCGATTTCTTCACCACCGTCGCGTTTCTCGACGAGCAGCTCGAACGGCTGAGCTCCTCCGCGCCGCCCTCGGTTTCCATGCCACAGACTTCCGGCCTGCTGTCCGACGACGTGAACCAGGCCTTCGAGCGGGTCAGCCGCGGCATCTTCGAGCTGCACCGGAGCGTTCTTCATCAACTGGTGGCCGCCCGAGTGCGGGCCTGAGGTTTCGACATGGCAGAGGGAGAAGAGAAGGAGGGACCGTCCGCGAGGGGGCCGCGAGCCCTTCAGGAGATCGGCTACGCGCTAATCGAGCGCCTGCGGGCGCGGATTCTTTTCGAACGCGACCTCGTCCGCCGGACCGCGGTGCAGGGGCTCCATCCGACCTTTGCGGTGGCTCTCAACCTGTTCACGGTGATGGTGTTCGAGGTGTTCGCCGAGGCGGCGCCGGTGCCGACCCTCACGGCGGCCGCCCGCATCACCGCCTGTATCGACGACCTCCGGCAGGCGACCCTGGCGCTCCAGGAGATCGCCAAGGACTCCGGAGCCCGGCGGCAGTCCATGGCCGCTCCGGCCCTGCAGGCCGTCGGCCCGCTGAAGGAGATCATCACCGCTCTCGAGAACGCCCGCGATACGGCGCCCGGCACCGGGATCGGCAGCCGCCCCCTGCACGGCTGAAGCGGCATCCACCCACGGCGGGGTTCTCGGTTTCACCCCACTTGCGCTATACTTACGCCCATGGAGGACGTAGCTCTCAAGGGGCGTGGGGCGATCGGCAATCCGCTGAACCGGTTCGAGACCCTGGTGATCGAGCGGGACGAGGAGGTCCCGGCGCCCGAGCGGGTCGAAACGGAGCTGCTGCGCGACACCTCGCGGTCGGTGATCGCGTACAACGACAGCCCCGACGTCGGTTTCAACGCTTCCGTGAACCCGTATCGGGGGTGCGAGCATGGCTGCGTCTATTGCTACGCCCGCCCGTTCCACGAGTACCTGGGCTTCTCGGCCGGGCTCGACTTCGAGAGCCGCATCCTGGTCAAGGAGGACGCACCCGAGCTGCTCCGCAAGGAGCTCTCGGCCGCGAAATGGACGCCGCAGACGCTGGCGATGAGCGGCGTCACCGACTGCTACCAGCCGGCCGAGCGGCGCCTGGGGATCACTCGTCGGTGCCTGGAGGTGCTCGCCGAGTTCCGCAATCCGGTCGCCGTCATCACCAAGAACGAGCTGGTGACCCGGGACATCGACATCCTCCAGGAGCTGGCCGCGCATCAGGCCGCGGTGGTGGTGCTGTCGATCACCACGCTCGACCCCGAGGTGGCCCGCAGGATGGAGCCGCGCGCCTCCCATCCGCGCGACCGGCTGAAGGCGATCGAGCGCCTGGCCGCGGCCGGCATTCCGGTGGGGGTCAACGTCGCCCCGGTCGTCCCCGCGATCACCGACCACGAGATGCCGAAGATCCTCGAGGCCGCGGCGAACGCCGGCGCGACCCGGGCCGGTTATACGGTGATGCGCCTGCCGGGCGCGGTCGCCGGCCTCTTCGAGAAGTGGCTGGAGGAGCATTTTCCCGACCGCAAGGACAAGGTGCTCAACCGCGTCCGCGAGCTGCGCGGGGGCCAGCTCTACGACGCCCGCTTCGGCAGCCGCATGAAGGGGGAAGGACTGTTCGCGGAGCAGATCCGCGTCACCTTCCAGACCTTCAAGCGGCGGTACGGGCTCGATCAGCCCTTTCCCGAGCTCTCCACCGCCGACTTCCGGGTTCCGGGCAAGGTGGAACAGCTCGGGCTGTTCGGCTGATCCAGCTACTTCAACGCCGGCGAGAGCACGTGCCCTTCGCAGCCGCTGGGCTGGAGGATGCCCAGCAGATCCGACAGGGTGGGCGCGATGTCGAGCGTCGAGACGCGCTGCGTGTAGCGGCCCGGCCTGATCCCGGCGCCGGCGAGCAGGATCGGCACCGTGGTGTCGTAGGCGTAGGTCGTGCCGTGCGTGGTGCCGGTCGAAACGGGTCCGCTCGAATAGCCCGGAACGGTGTAGGGGTCGAGCACGATCACCACGTCGCCGCTCACCTTGGGGTGGAAGCCGAGCGTCACCCGCCGGCCGATGTCGGTCTCCGGCATCCTGCCGTCCACGATCTGCTCGCGGGTGTAGGCGGCGTAGATGCCGGGCTGGCGCCGTAGGGCCTCGGCCGCGATCACCTCGGCCTTCTCCGGCTCGGCACCTTTCTTTCGCAGCGCCTCCAGGTTGAGATAGACGTTGAATTCGGAGATCGTCGTCAGCCAGTCGCCTGGCCCGAACGCCGCTTCGAGGGCAGCCTTGACCGCGCTTTCGAGCGCCTTCTCCTGATAGGCCGTGGCGGTGGCGAAACCCGACTTCTTCATCTCCTCGACCATCGGCGCCACGCCGTGGTCGGCGGTGACCACGATCGTGACGTTCGCCAGCCCGCCGGGCACGGCCTTGCCCAGGAAGCGGAAGAACCGGCTGAGCTGGCGGTCCGTCTGCACCGCGGCGTCGAGCACCTCGGCGCTGTCGGGGCCGAAGGAGTGGCCGATGTAGTCGTTGGTCGAGAGGTTGATCGCCAGCAGATCGGGGATCGCGTCCTGCCCCAGGCCCTCGCGGCGGATCAGCTCCTCGGCCGAGTCGAGCACGTAAGCATTGCCGTAGGGCGTGCTCTCGAACGCGGCGTAGAACGCCTTGCCCGGCTTCTCCAGGCCGCCGGTGATGGGATGAGGGAACGTCTTGCCCAGGCCGGTCCGCGGATTGGCGAACTCGTTGCCGGGCGTCCAGAGGCGCTTCAGCGCGGCCGGCGGCACGGAGAGATCCCAGGCCTTGCCGAAGAAGGAGTCGATCTTTTTGGCTGCGTTCCAGTCCGTGACCCATCGCGGCAGCGCGCCGTCCTTGAAGTAGAAGCGGCTGGAGATCCAGGCGGCGGTCTTGTCGTCGAACCAGAGCACGCCGTCCGCCAGGTGTCCCGCCATCAGCACTCCAGCTCGGTCCTTGAAGGCCAGCCCCCAGACCTTCGCCTGACCGCCGGTCGCCATCTTCAGCTCGTCGCCCACCGTGCTGACCCGCAGAGTGGCGGGAGAGACCCCGCGCTTGCCGTCCGGATCGGCGGCGCCCACCAGCGGGCTCTTGGGATCCTGCACGCAGTAGCGCTCCGCGTTCCAATCGCGGTCGAACCACTCGTTGCCGACGATGCCGGTCTTGTAGGGGGGCGCGCCGGTCAGGTGGATCGAGTGGCCGGGGCCGGTGAACAGCGGGTAATGATCGTGATGGGCGTCGGTGTGGTAGGCCCCGCGCTCCATCAGCCAGCGGAACCCGCCCACCCCCTGGGCGCTCTCGGCTGGCAGGTAGAGGTCGGCGAAGCGCGACAGGTAATCGGCGCGGAACTGATCGATCGAGATCAGCACCACCAGCCGCGGTTTGACCGGCGCCGTGGGAGCCGCGAAGACTCCGGCGGCGATCAACGAACAGACGACCGCAAGCGCGATCGAGCGGATTGTGCGAGGCATGGACAGATCCTCCTGTGAGCCTGCGAAGCGGCGAAAGGCTAGCACGGCAGAGGAGATGGAGCCGAGTCCGCCTCAGTCCCGGAGGGACGGCCGTCGGTAGCCCGGGATTTCAATCCCGGGTGGGGACGTCGCCGCCGCAGCGTCCAAGAGCACCGCCGGATCTGCGGTGCCGCCGGCTCGGCGTGGATGTTCACCGCCACGGCGGTGATGAGTACCACCGAGTCTGACGTATCCACCGCCGCGGCGTCCATGAGCACCGCCGAATCCGCGGTGCCATCCGATTCGGCGTGGATGTCCGCCGTCGCGACGGTGGAGAGCACCGCCGAATCCGCGGTGCCATCCGATTCAGCGTGGATGTCCACCGCCGCGGCGGTGGAGAGCACCGCCAGACCTGGAGTCGCCACCGCCGGGCCGGGATTGAAATCCCGGCCTACTGACAGACGTCCCTCCGGGACTTCGAAAAGGCTAGGCTCGCCGCACCCGGAACGCCGCCAGGGCCTGCGGCTTCTCGTCCTTGGGGAGGGCGTCGGCCATGCGGCGGATCGCCTTCTTCCAGCTCGCCTGGGCGGTCCACTTCTTCGCTTCGATCGGCTCGGTTTCGAGGTAGCCGGTGGTCATGCGCTCGGCGAGGTCGGGGCGCGGCGCACCCTTGGCGTCGACGGCGACCGCCCGCCAGCCAGAGAGGTCGCGAGTGTCGCCGTAGATGGCGAGCAACCCGAACGTTTCCTCGTCGCCGGCGATCTGGAGCAGGGCCACCCGGCCGCGCGGCCCCTCCTCGAGCTCGGCCAGGATCCCCTCGACCAGCGGGTGGCCGGAGGAAAAGAAGTCGAGCGTCTCCTCGTCCACCGCCCGCTCGCGGCTGAACGTGCCGAGCAGGGCGGTGCCGAGGGGGACCCCGAAGAAGTGGTCCACCAGCGCCTCGTAGCCATACTCGATCCGCCAGGTCCGCTCGCCGCTCTGCGCCTCCACGTCGAAGCCGAAGCGGGAGGCGGCGCGCACCACCACGCTCTCGTTGAGGGCGTCGAGGTTGACGGGGACGCGACGGAGGATGCCGGCGGCCATCTCCGGCCGGTACGGATCGCGGTGGAGCTCGTGGAAGGCCGCCTGCTGCACCCGGTCGTGAGCCGCCTGGGCCTCGCGCAGGACCTTCTCGAAGTCGGCGGTGCCGATCTCCTCCGGACCTTCGACCGCCGCCTGCTCGATGGCCCGCGTCATGTGGCGCAGCTCGCGTTCGAGACCGCCGAGCGGCTCGCGAAAGAGGCCGATCCCCTCGTAGAGGCCGGCGACGGCGGCTCCGAAGCCGCCGGGGGGACGGAAGTAGACGATCTCGGTGGGGATCGCGCGGCCGATGCGGTCGAGCCGGCCGATCCGCTGCTCGACGACGCCCGGGTTCCAGGGGAGGTCGAAGAGCACCAGCCGGCGGCAGAACTGGAAGTTCCGCCCCTCGCCGCCGGCCTCGGTCGAGATCAGGATCGACGTCCCCTCGGGGAGCCGGAACTGCGCCACCTCGATGTCCCGCCGCTCGGCCGAGAGCCCTTCGTGGAAGACGCCCGTCCGCCGCCCCTGGCGCTCGATCGCCCCTTTCAGCAGATCGAGGCTCTCGCGGTGGGCGACGAAGACGAGCGTTTTCTCGTCCGGTCCCGTCCAGCGGCCGGACTGCTCGACCAGCCAGCGCACCCGTGGGTCCTCGCGCTCGGCCTGGGCGGCGAGGGCGGCGGTCTCCTCGTCGTCGCGCTCCAGCACGGCGAGCAGGGCGGTGGGAGAGGCGAGGGCGCGGAAGACGCGGTCCGCTTTGCGCCGTTTGGCGAGAGGGTTGTCGGCGGCCTGCCCGCGCAGGCGGCTCACCAGCAGATCCGAGGCTTCCCAGCCGTCGAGATCCACGGGCGCCGGCAGGCGCGGCGGCAGGCCGCCGATGTCCACCCGCCGCGTCGAGCTGGTGCAGGGGGGAGCGGCTCGCGGCGGGCGAGGCGCTCGTCGAAGGACTCCTCCTCCGGGAACTCCTCGGGACGAAGGAGCTGGAGCAGGCGGAAGAAGCCGTGGGCGTCGTCCTCCAGCGGCGTCGCGGTGAGCAGGAGGACGTGGCGGCTCAACCCCGCGATCGGCGCGACGGCCCGGTACGCCTCGTTGCCCGGATGTCCCTTGGGGCGCCGCAGGTGATGGGCCTCGTCGACCACCAGGAGATCGATCCCCGCTTCCACCGCCTGCTCGGTCAGCCGCCGGCGCTTCACCAGGGTGTCCATCCCCACGATCGCCTGGCGGTGGACCTCGAAGGGATTGAACCCCTCGCCGTAGTCCTTGATCACGTCGTCCAGCCGCTTCTCGTCGAGGAGGACGAAGACCTGGTGATATTTACGCCAGAGCTCGCCCAGCCACTGGAGGGTGAGCGTCTCCGGCGCCACGATCAGCGTGCGCTCGGCCCGGCCGGTGTGGAGGAGGCGGTTGAGGATCAAGCAGGCCTCCACCGTCTTGCCCAGGCCCACCTCGTCGGCGAGCAGCCAGCGGACGGGATCGCTGTGGCAGGCGCGCTCGGCGGCATAGAGCTGATGGGGGAAGATCTGGATCCGCCCGCCGAGGAAGGAGCCGAGGCCGCCCGCCTGGCGGATGCGTTGCAGCTTCAAGCCGTCCAGCCGGTTGGCGAAATCCTCGAAGCCGTCCACCTGGCCGCGCGCCAGCCGCTCGACGGGGGAGATCTCGGCCGGCAGCGGCCAAAGATTGTCGAGATCGACTTCGCGGCCGTCGGAGAGCGTGCAGCGCCCCTCCTCGCACGATTCGACCACCACCATCTCGCCCTCGGGCTCCAGCCGCGCCCGCCCGCCGGGAGTGATGGTCAGCGGCACCAGGGCGTCCGTGCCGGCCGCGAAGCTCAGGGTCTGGCCGCTCTCCGGAAACTGCACCCGCACGCTCCGCCCCTGGACGCCCAGGACGCGGCCGGTCCCGAGCTCGGCATGAAATCGATGGCTGACGCGGTCTCCGGGGTTCCACATGGGAGGGGGATTGTACGGGATGGAACGATCTACGAAAGTCTTCGTTGACAAATACGACGACCTTCGTATATCGTCTCTCCATGGCTGAGCTACCCCGACCCACCGACGCCGAGCTGGCCATCCTTCGCGTGCTCTGGAGACGCGGCCCGAGCACCGTCAAGGATGTCCACGAGGAGTTCGCCCGCAGCAGCCCGACCGGGTATACCACGACCCTGAAGCAGCTCCAGATCATGGCGGAGAAGGGTCTGGTCACCCGCGACGAGTCGCAGCGGGCGCATCTCTACACGGCACGCCTGCCCGAGGAGCAGACGCAGACGCAGCTCGTCCGCGATCTGCTCGATCGGGCCTTCGAGGGCTCGGCCGCCCGCCTGGTCTTGCGCGCCCTCTCCTCGCGGCCGGCGACGGCGGAGGAGCTGGCGGAGATCCGTGAGCTGCTCGATCAACTCGGAGGAGAGACGAAATGAGCGCCATCAAGACTGGAATGGCCGCGATCTGGGCGAGCCCGGCGGCCGAAGCCATGGCCCGGGCTCTGGTGCACTTCCTCTGGCAGGGGGCGCTGGTGGGCATCGCGACGGGCGGGATCCTGGTTCTCCTCGACAAGGCGAGAGCCTCGACCCGCTACGCGGTGGCCCTTGGAGCGCTCTTCCTCATGGCGGTATTGCCGATCGCGACCGCCTCCCGGCTGATGGATCGCACGGCCGGTCCCATGAGGTCGGTGACTCCCGTCGCCGCGGAACGGGCTGCCTCCAACGCTCCCGTCCCAGTTGCGCGGCCGGTTTCCATGCCGGCCCCCATGGCGTCCCCGATGATGGCGCCCACAGCGGCCGGGGCGGTTTCGGCCGGCGAGGCGCGGAAGTTGGGCGTCTCCCTGCTGCCGTGGATCTTCCGCCTGTGGCTCGCCGGAGTCGCGGCTCTCTCCCTGTTCCACCTGGGTGGCTGGAGCCGTGTGCGGCGTCTGCCCCGCCAGGGGCTGCCGGCAGGGCAGGAGCTGCAGGCGCTGGCGCACGACCTCGGCGGCCGGCTGGGGATCGGCCGCGCCGTGGCCCTCCTCGAATCGACGGCGGTCTCCGTGCCGATGGTCGTGGGCTGGCTGCAGCCCGTGGTGCTGGTCCCGGCGAGCGTCCTGACCGGACTCCCGCCAAGCCAGCTCGCGGCGGTCCTCGCCCACGAGCTGGCCCACGTGCGGCGGCACGATTACCTGGTCAACCTGCTCCAGACCGCCGTCGAGACCCTGCTTTTCTATCATCCGGCGGTCTGGTGGGTGTCGGCCCAGGTCCGGCGCGAGCGGGAGAACTGCTGCGACGATCTGGCTGTGGCGGTGTGTGGCGACCGGCTGGGCTACGCCCGCGCCCTGGCGAGCCTCGAAGGCCTGCGCGCTCCCGCCTCCCCACTGGTACTGGCGGCGTCCGGTGGCTCCCTGGTGGAGCGTATCCGCCGGTTGGTCGGCGCCCCGGTCCACCGCCCCCGGCAATCGTGGATGGCCGGCGTCCTGGCCCTGTCGCTGCTGCCGCTGGCGGGCCTTGAGATCTCCCACGCCTCGGGAACGCCGGACCGGAGCGTGGCCTCCCCCCCTGGTCATGTCGTGGAGGGAACTCGGATCATCGGTCCTCCTGTTGTGGGGCCGACGCCGGTCGCGCCCCCGGCGCCCGCCGCGGACGGGACCGACGAGACGCCTGCCAAAGAGGACCTGGACCTGTCGTCCCAGAACACCTGGACGGCCCAGCGCAGAGGCGACAAGATCCAGATGTTCCTGCGCTGGGGTCGTGGCCGGAGCCGCCTGGAGAGCTCGTTCTCCCTCGCCGCGGATCAGCTCGCCGGCTTCACCGCTGGTCCGGAGGTCCGCTTCGAGCTTCGCCGCGACGCCGGGACGTTCCGCTTCGAAGGCCGTTTCGAGAGCGGCGGGGAAGTGCCTCAAGGCACCGGCTCTTTCACCTTCGAGGGCAATCCCGCCTACATCGGCCAGATGGCGAATCTGGGGTATGCGTTGCGGGACGACCGTCTGATGGAGTACGCCGCTTTTGACCTTTCATACACCTATACCCTGGGGCTCCTGGACCTCGGATACGGAAAGCTCACGGGGGAGCGGCTGCTCGAGCTCCGGATCCACGGCGTCACCCCGGAGTACATCCAGGAGCTAGGGAATGCGGGCTATCGCGAGCTGTCCCCGGAGCGGCTGGTCGAGTTCCGGATCTCGAGCGTAGACGCCCAGGTCATCCGCGAATGGCAGCATGCCGGTTATGGCGACCTGCGGGACGAGCGGCGGTTCCAGGTCTATGTGACTTCGGCGTTTATCCGTGAGATGGAGGATGCCGGCTATCGCGATCTGTCGATGAGGCAGCTAAGCGATTTCCGGCTCTATGGCATCGATGCCGAGTTCGTCCGGAAGGCGGCGAGCGAGGGGTACCGGGACCTCTCCGCTGATGAGTTGGTCGAGTTGCGGACCACGGGCAAGCTGGAGCGCGGACGCCATTAGCCAGCGACGCGCCCAGGCAATATCTACGAAACGGAGGAGAGACGAAATGAGCGCCATTGCTACCGCCACGGCTCAGGCCTTGATGCATTTCCTCTGGCAGGGAGCGCTGGTCGGGCTCGCCGCCTGGGGAGTCCTGTCGTTCCTGGAGAAGGCGAGACCCTCCACGCGCTACGCCGTGGCGACCGCGGCGCTCCTGCTCCTGGCGGCGCTCCCTTTCGCGACCCTCTTCCAGTTGGCGGGAGAGGCTCCTCCTCCGGCCCAGGTCCCCGTCTCTATCGCACCCGTCCCCCTCGCGGCGGCGCCGACGCCTTCTCCTGCCGGCGGCGCCGTAGCACCACAGACCTTTGGCGCCTCGTTGCTACCGTGGATCTTCAACCTATGGCTCGCCGGGGTCGCGGCGATCTCCCTCGTCCAACTGGGAGGCCTGGGCCGGGTGCGGCGGCTCTCCCGCCAGGGCCGTCCGGCGGGGGAGGAGACGCAGGCGCTGGCGCGCGACTTGGGCCGGCGGCTGGGGATCCACCGCGCCGTGACTCTCCTCGAATCCGCGGCGGTCGCCGTGCCGGCGGTCGTCGGCTGGCTGCGCCCCGTGGTGCTGGTGCCGGCGAGCACCCTCGCGGGGCTCGCGCCGAGGCAGCTCGAGGCGATCCTCGCCCATGAGCTGGCCCACGTGCGGCGGCACGACTATCTGGTCAACCTCTTCCAGGCGGTGGTGGAGACCCTGCTCTTCTACCATCCGGCCGTCTGGTGGGTATCGGCCCGCATGCGCCACGAGC
This sequence comes from uncultured Acidobacteriota bacterium, assembly GCA_963718645.1. GTDB lineage: Bacteria > Acidobacteriota > Thermoanaerobaculia > Multivoradales > UBA5704 > DATARR01. Next base: position 3,699,516 of record OY970373.1, on the reverse strand, counting down.
GGGAGCTCTGCTGCGATGATCTGGCGGTGGCCGTCTGCGGCGACCGGCTCGGCTACGCCCGCGCCCTGGTGGAGCTCGAAGGGCTGCGCGGCGCCGCGCCCCGGCTCGCGATGGCGGCGTCCGGCGGCTCCCTCGCCGGCCGCGTCCGACGCTTGGTGTCCGGTCCGGAGCGCTCTTCGCGCCGCCCCTGGGCGGCCGGCCTCCTCGCCCTGGCGCTCCTGCCGGCCGGCGCGGCGGTCCAGGTCGCCTGTTCCGGCGCCACGGCGCGGCAGAGCCACCACGGCGCGGCATCCCAACCGGTGCGGACCTGGACGGCGGAGAGCCAGGGCGATCGCCTGCGACTGACCCTCGACTCGCGGACCAGCTTCTGGCGGCGATGGACCTCCGTGGACGACTACCCGTTGAGCCAGCTCTCGGGCCTGGCCCGCGGGACGGACGTCCGCTTCGAGCTGCGGCGGAGCGCCGGGACGATCCGTCTCCAGGGCAAGTACGACGGCCGGCGTGGCGAGGGCACGTTCACCTTCGCCGCCGATCCGGCCCTGGCGGAGGAGATCGGGGCCTCGCCGTCCGATCTTCGCCTGCTGGAGCTGGCGGTCTACGACGTTCCGGCCTCCTATGTCCACGAGATGAGGGAGCTGGGATATGGCCGCCCCTCGCCGAGCCACGGTCCGTCGAGCTTCAAGGACTACGTGCGGTGGCACTTCCAGGCGCTCGGGGGGACTCTCGAGCGCAGCGCCTCGATCCAGCAACTGGAGGAGCTCCATACCCGTGGCGTCACCCCCGAGTTCGCCCACGCCATCCAGGAGAGCGGCTTTCGCGACATCTCTTCTTCGGACCTGGTGACGCTACGCGACCATGGCATCGACTCCGCCTATGTGCAGGGGCTGAGCGCCACGGGTTACGCGCTCCGCATCCCCTTCCGCGTTGTCGAGTTTCACGACCACGGCATCACCCCCGAGTGGCTCCGCGGCGTGGTCGAGGCAGGGTACAAGAACGCCACCCCGGACGAGCTCATCTCGATGCACGTGCACGGCCTCGACGCCGAGTCCCTGCGCAAGGCCGGGAGCCAGGGGCGCCTGTCGCCGGAGGAGCTGATCTCCTTGCAAGCCCGCGGGAGGCTCGGCCGATAGGACTCTACGACCGCGGCCCCCGGATCTTGTCGCCGTACCTCAACGGCTCCCCCTTCTCCCAGGGGCGGTACGCATTGCAGAAGTCGATGCGCTCGCCGAGCGGCGGGTGATCGTAGCGCCAGAGCTTGATGAACAGGCTCGGGCGCGGCATGCTCAGGTTCTCCTGTTGCAGCTTGACGAAGGCGGTAGCGCAATCGTAGTTGTCCCGCGTGATCTCGAGGCCGAAGCGGTCCGCCTCGTGCTCGACGTGGCGGCCGAAGGAGAGGATGGCCGGCGTCAGCACCAGGGAGACCAGGGAGAAGAGCAGGGCCATGAGCGGCAGCGAGGCCACGTCCGCCAGATCGTCGAAACCGAAACGGGCGCGGTAGCGCGCGATCAGCTCGCCGGCGGTCAGATAGATCACCCAGGCGCCGAAAAGCGCGATCGCGGAGCCCAGCAGGATGAGCTGCCAGACGTGGCCGAGCACGTAATGGCCCATCTCGTGGCCCATGACGAACAGAAGCTGTCGCGAGTCGAGCTTGGCCAGGATGGTGTCCCAGAGGACGATCCGCTTGGTGCTGAGGAAGCCGGTGACGTAGGCGTTGACCGTCTTGGTGTCGACGCTCTTGTTGACCTCGTAGACCCGGCTCCCCTCGATCCCCGCGCGGTCGGCGAGGGCGAGGATCTGGCCCTCCAGCACCTTGTCCTTCATCGGGCCGAACTTGTTGAACAGCGGCTCGATCCAGATCGGAGTGATGAACAGGACGACGGCGAGCACCGGGATGACGGCCAGCCCCGAGTAGAGCCACCACCGCCGCGGGCTCTTGCGCAGCAGCAGGTAGGGGAACCAGAGGAGGAGGAAGGCGGCGATGCAGGCGATGACCACGCCGATCATCGCGTCGCTCCACCACTTGGCCGCCGTCTGGTCCGAAAGGCCGTAGGCGTGCAGGCGGACGAAGCCCGAGTAGTACTCAAGGGGCAGGCTGAGCAGGGTGGTGACGACGACGAAGAAGATGCCGTAGAGCGCGACGGTGAAGAACCAGTTGCGGCCGATCGCCCGTGCCGCGTCGCGCATCCGCGCCGAGAGGCCGGTGAACAGCAGGAGCATCGGCACGAAAAGGCCCCAGAGCGTGGAGATCACCCACAGGACGTTGCCGCTCCGGTAGTACTGCACCGCCTTGTCGCTCGGCTCCGGCACCGGAACCGGCCCGGACGAGGAGGTCTCCGGAGGAGAGGTCGCCGCCGGCGCCTGCGCTGGACCCTGGGCGTGCGCCCAGGGCATGAGAAGGAACGCGAGGACGAGCAACAGGACGGCGGGTGCGGCTTTGCGCATCGGATCTCTCCTCTGGGCTTACTTCCAGGACTACTTCCAGGGTCGCCAGGGAGAGTACGTCAGAACAGGGCGGTAGTTGCGCCGGGGAGGCGCCCCCGTCAGATCACGAAGTGGAAGGCCGTCGTCTTCGACCGCGCCTTGCGCCGCAGCAGGACTTCGAGATGGATCGACGTCTCCTCGCCCAGCACCGCGTCGCCGCACTCCGGGCAGACCGCCGCCGGCACTCCATGGACGACGACCGTGCGCTGCCGGTAGATCACCGAGTGGCTGATCGCCCGCGTCTCGTGCTCGCCGCTGCAATCGGGGGTCTGGCATTTCATGGGAGGTCTCCTTTCGCGAGCCGGTTCCATCTTCTGGAAACCTTGGGGAAGGGCGATGCAATTCCGGGACCGGGAGATCTCATAAGATGTCCCCCGCCGTGGCCGAGACCTCCTTAATCCCCGTCCCGCCCCCCTGGCGCCTGCGGGGGAGCGGCTACGTCTTCGTGTTCTCCTTCAAGCCCTGGTTCCTGCGCAACGGCGGCTCTCTGCCGCCGGAGCTGGTCGGGCCGCACTTCGAGGCGGAGCTCGGGGTGCTTATGCTGGTGGAATACCGGCAGTCTCCGGTCGGCCCCTATCGCGAGATGCTGTTCGCGGCCGGGCGGAACCTGCGCTGGCGGCACCACCTGTTCTCGATCACTCGCATCTACGTCTCGACCGCGGCGAGCGCCGTCAACGGCTGGGAGAACTGGGGGATCCCGAAGCGCACCGCCGAGTTCGAGGTCGTGAAGCAGCCGGGCGGCGCCGAACGCGTGATCGTGCAGAACGACCGCCTCGTCGACGTCGATCTCACCGTCGCACCTGATCGCGGCCTCGCGCTGCCGGCTGCAGCCTTCCTGGCGCCTCCGTCCCTGCGGACGATCAGGCAGTTCCGGGACGGCCAGGTCTGGGAGACGCGGATTGGCGGGCGGGGCGTGCTCCGTCCCGCCAAGCTGCTCGATTTCCGCGCTATGCCGAAGGCGTTTCCGGACGTCAACCAGGGGAAGCTGCTGGCGGGGTTCCGGGTGGAGGATTTCCGGCTGCGGTTCCCCGCACCGGTCCTCACCCCTTCACTGCGGCGGTCGTGAGATCCGCTCCCTTCAGAGATTCTTACGAACCCGCAGGTGTCCGGGGGAGATCACGGAAAAGGCTTCGACCATCTCATTCCCATGGCTCTCCAGGAACGTGCCGACGATCTGGCCTTTCCGCTCGGCAGGCACACCCGTCACCCGATAGACGTAAGAGGACGACTCCTCCCTGAGCTTTCATTTGGCGGAAGACCAGCTCGCCGAAATCTTTGTCAGCCGTGAGGAGAAGCGATCCGGCCCTGCCGGCCTGTACCAGCACGAGGGTGTCGTCGATTCCGGGATCGAGCTCGGCGACATAGAGGACTTCATGTCCCTCCTGTCGCAAGTGGGCGACGATCTGACGATCGACGCCCTCGTCGGCCATCAGCCTCAAGCAGCCTCGTCGGGGATGGGGTAGACCACGTCGGCTCGGAGAGCCCGGGCTGCGAATTCGAGCGCGGCTGAGATCGCTTCCCGAGTCAGGCGGGGATGAGCATCCAGAATCTGCTCTACCGTCTCGCCGGCGGCGAGCTTTTCAAGGATCAGTTCCACCGTGATACGGGTGCCGGCTACGACGGGTTTTCCCATCATAACGGCTGGGTTGGAGGCGATGAATGACTTCGGCATGGTGAGCTCCATGATAACCCGCCTATCCCGCGATGGAGTGCCGCTCCAGGATCGCCACCGAAAAATCCGCCCCTGCGGGGAGCGTTCCTGAAGCCGGGCGAGCTGTCCGGCAGCCATTTGCCCGATCTCGTGTGATACACTTTCGTAGTACAAGAGGACTTCCGTATGGCGACTGTACGACTGGATATCAAGACCGAAACTGCCCTGAAGCGGCTGTCGGTGAGGCGAGGACAGACGCGGTCCGAGGTCATTCGCGAAGCGATCACCCGGCTTGCGGAGGAGGAGGCGGAGCCTCGCTCGGCCTATCAACGGTTGGAGGCCTTCGTGGGGGTTGTGGACAGCGGCGGAAGGCAGCTCTCTACAGAGACGGGAAAGCGTCTGAGCGAGCTCTTGAAAGAACGGTCCGGTGCGCGCCGTCCTGGTTGACGCCGGCCCTCTCGTCGCTTTGCTGGACCGGAGCGATGCCCACCATGGCGAAATTGTAGCGACCCTTCGGAAGATCTCAGATCCCCTTTTGAGCGTTTGGCCGGTCCTGGTGGAGGCCATGTATCTGCTGTCGTTTTCCTGGCAGGCGCAGAAGGCGCTCTGGGAGATTTTCGAGACGGGCACGGTGCAGCTCCTGCCACTCGAGGAGGAGGACATCGTGCCCATCAAGAACCTCATGGAAAAGTACCGCGACCTTCCCATGGATCTGGCCGACGCCGCGCTCGTCCGGGTTGCGGAGCGAGAGGGACTTCGCCATGTATTGACTCTGGACCAGCGCGACTTCAACGTCTATCGCCTGCCACGGAAGGGACGCTTCTCCCTTCTCCCTTGACCCAGGCGGGCCCTGCCCCTGTGCCGCGGGTGATTTAAAGGGGCGCCGCCCGCTCCAGGATCGCCCCGAAATCGGTCCCCGCCGGGAGGGTCCCGAAGGCGCGGCCGCCGTCGCCGTCGAGGCGGCTGGCGCAGAAGGCGTCGGCGATCTCGGGCGGGGCGTGGCGGACCAGCAGCGAGGCGTTGAGGGCGAGGGCGAGGCGCTCGACCAGCCGGCGGGCCCGCAGCTCCAGATCCTCCGTCCTGGCGAGTTGGGTCCGGAGCTCGTTGACGTAGATGTCCAGCCGGTGATCGCCGCCGCGGGCCTCCCAGATCTCTGCGAGCAGGGCCTGGAGCGACTCGGGGTTCTTCTGGATCGCCCTCAGCACGTCCAGGCACTGGACGTTGCCGGACCCTTCCCAGATCGAGTTCAGCGGCGCCTCGCGGTAGAGGCGCGCCATGCCCCACTCCTCCACGTAGCCGTTGCCCCCCAGGCACTCCAGCGCCTCGGCGGCATGGACCGGCGCGCGCTTGCAGGTCCAATACTTGAGCACGGCCGTCGCCAGCCGCCGGAACGGGGTTTCCTCCTGGTCATAGGCGCGGGCGAGGCGCATCATCGCCGTGGTCGCGGCCTCGGACTCGAGCGCGAGGTCGGCGAGGACGTTGCGCATCAGCGGCTGATCGATCAGGAGCTTGCCGAAGGCCCGGCGGTGCATCGCGTGATGGATCGCCCGCGCCGTCCCGGCCCGCAGGCCGGCGGCGGCGCCGATCACGCAGTCGAGCCGCGTGTGGTTGACCATTTCCAGGATCGTCTGCACGCCGCGCCCCTCCTCGCCGACGAGGCGGGCCCAGGCGGCGTGGAATTCGACCTCGCTGGAGGCGTTCGAGCGGTTGCCGAGCTTGTCCTTGAGCCGCTGGAGATGGAAACCATTGCGCCGGCCATCCGGCGTGAAGCGGGGGAGGAGGAAGCAGGACAAGCCGCCCGGGGCCTGCGCCAGCACCAGGAAGGCGTCGCACATCGGGGCGGAGCAGAACCATTTGTGGCCGGTGAGGTCGTATTCGCCGCCGGGGCCACCGGCACCGAGCGGCCGCGCCGCCGTGGTGTTGGCGCGCACGTCGGAACCCCCCTGCTTCTCGGTCATCGCCATGCCGCAGAGGGCGCCTGTCTTGTCTCCAGCCGGCGTGAGGCGCGGATCGTAGGCGGTCGAGGCGAAGCGCGGCTCCCATTCGGCCGCGAGCTCCGGCTGGAGACGAAGGGCGGGGACCGCCGAGTAGGTCATCGACAGCGGGCACCCCACGCCGGCTTCCACCTGGGCGAGCAGCATGAACAGCGCCGCCCGCGCCACGTGCGCGCCGTCCCGCGGCTCGCTCCAAGGCAGAGCCTGAAGGCCGTGCTTCACCCCGAGCGCCATCAGCGCGTGCCAGGCGGGATGGAACTCCACCTCGTCGATCCGGTTGCCGGTGCGGTCGTGCGTGCGCAGAACCGGTGGATGTTCATTGGCCTGGAACCCCCAGGCGATCGTCTCCCGGCGGCCCACGATCTCCCCGAAGTCCCGCGCCCGCTCCTCGGCCCACTCCGCTCCCTCGCGCCGCAGGGCCTCGGTCAGTGCCCGATCGGAGGTGAAGAGATTGATATCCTCGAAGGGAGGCGGCTGGTTGAAGACGGTGTGAGTGGCGTGGAAATCGGACATGGCGAAAGGATACTCTTCGGCGCCGCCCGGGCATCAATGCCTGGGCGGGGGAAGGGTTCAACGCTCCCAGGGATCCTGCAACTCATCCAGGGTTTCACCAAATTCGCGAAGTTCGTCCATCAGGGTGGGATCAGGAGGCAGATGCAGATCTCTGAGCAACCTCAGAAGCTCTTCTTTCGGCACCCATTGCCGTGGACCATCCTTGCCGTCCTTGTCTTCTGTTTCACGCTCGCTCATGACCATAGTCTAGCAACAGCCGGAGGTTGACGTCTTCGGGGCGGCTGGTTGAAGACGGTATGGGTGGCGTGAAGACCGGTGGGTTCGGACATGGCGGGAGGCGGTCACGCCTGGCCGGCAGGGTTCTTTATTTTAGTATGGGTTGTTTGCCCCTTCGCCTGGGGCGATCGATCCTTCGAATGGGCGCGTTGCGCCCTCGCGTGGGCCGGTTGCCCCTACGCGAAGGGCCTGCGGCCCCTCGCTTGGGGCGGTCGTCCCCTCGCCAGGGGCGAATGGCCCTTCGCCAAGGGCGCTCGGCCCCTCGCGAGGGCCCGTCGGCCCTTCGCTTGGGGCGGTCGCCCCTTCGCGAGGGGCGGTCGGCCCCACGCTTAGGGGCATTGCCCCCTCGCGAAGGGCGACCCGGCCCACGCGAGGGCGCAACCGCCGGATGCGTGGGGCCAACCGCCCTACGCGAGGGCGGAGAGGGCCTTCGCGAGCGGCCACACACCGGACGGGGTCGCGGAAACAGCCTGTAAGAACGCGGAAACGCCGCTCGCGGTCGCGCTCCCCGCGGAGGCGAGGGCGCGAGCCGCCGAAGCCTACGCCGCTTCTTCCTCGATCTCCCGCTCCCGCCCCCACTTCGGAAACACCCGCCGCACCAGCACCCCCATCCCCTCCTTGCCTCGCAGATCGTCGAACAGCGAGTAGAAGACCGGCGTCGCCAGTAGCGTCAGGAGGAGCGAGAGGCTCTGGCCGCCGATGACGACCACGGCGATCGCCCGCCGCTCCTCGGCGCCCGGACCGGTGCCGACGGCGAGCGGCAGCATGCCGGCGACCAGGGCCAGGGTGGTCATCAGGATCGGCCGCAGCCGGTCGCGGTTGCCTTGCAGGATGGCCGACAGGCGGTCCATCCCCTGCGCCCGCAGGTTGTTCATGTGATCGATCTGCAGGATGGCGTTCTTCTTCACCACCCCGAAGAGCACCAGGATCCCCAGCGCCGAGTAGAGGTTCAGCGTGTTGTGCGTGGCCCAGAGCGAGAGCAGCGCGAACGGCACCGCCAGCGGCAGCGACAGCAGGATGGTCAGCGGGTGGACCACGCTCTCGAACTGCGAGGCGAGGATCATGTACATGAAGATGATCGACAGCGTCAGCGCCCAGACGAACTCGCTGTAGGTGCGGGCGAGCTCCTTGCCGCGACCGCTGACGGCCGAGGTATAGGTGGGGGGCAGGTTCATCTCCTTCACCGCCTGCTGCAAGGCCTCCAGGCGGTCCGCCAGCGCGTAGCCGGGGGCCACGCCGGCGCGCAGGCTCACCTGCCGCTGGCGGTCGAGGCGGTCGACGCGCGAGGCGGTGGTCTCCTGCGTCAGGGTGACGAAGTTGCCGAGCTGGTAGAGCTTGCCGTCGCGGCCGGGGACGAAGAGGCCGAGGATCGCCTGGCGGTCGTTGCGCGCCCCCTCGGAGAGGCGGAGCTGGACGTCGTAGTCGTCGTTGATCCCGGGGTCGTGGAAACGCGACACCTGCTGGTCGCCGCCGACCATGAGCTGCAGGGCCTCGGCGATGTCCGACATGTCGACGCCGAGCGCGGCGGCGCGGTTGCGGTCGACGTGCACCCGCAGCTCGGGGCGGTCGAGCTTGAGCGTGGTGTCGGCGTCGACGATCCCCCCCAGCTCCTTGGATTTCACCCGTAGCTGCTCGGCATAGGCGGCGAGCGCCTGGAGGTCCGGGCCGCGCAGGGCGAAGTCGATCTCATACCCGCCGCCGCCGATGTTGAACGATTGCAGGTTGCGCACCGAGCAGCGGAGGTCGCGGAACTTGGCGATCCGGTCGCGGACGGCCGTCATCACGTCCTGCTGGCTGAAGTTGCCGCGGAACGCGGCGCCGGGATCGAGGTGGGCGAGGCCGCGTAGGAAGCGGGAGATCGAGAACTTGCGCTCCTCGCTCGGGGTGATCCGCAGGAAGACGTTCCCCTGGTTGACGCCGCCGAGGAAGCCGCCCCCCGCCGTGGTCAGCACGCTACGGATACCGCGCACCTGGCGGATCTCGCCCTCGATGGCGCGCATGGCCTCGTCGATGGCGGCGAGGCTCATCCCCTCGGGCCCGCGGACGTTGACCTCGAACTCCGACTCGTCGACGTCGCTCGGGATGTACTCCACCTTGACCAGCTTGAACAGCGGGATCGAGGCGAGCATGACGCCGACGCAGATCAGCGCCGCCATCCGCCGGTGGGCCAGGGTGGCGCGCAGCAGCCGTTCGTAGCCGCGGTCGAGCCGGCCGTAGAAGCCCTGCCGCGAGGCGGCCTCGCCGCCGTGCCCGGAGGCGGCGTCGGTGGCGCGCAGCATGCGGGCGCTCATCATCGGCGTCAGGGTGAAGGAGACGAGCAGCGAGACCAGCACCGCCGCCGCCGCCGTCAGGCCGAACTGGTAGAGGAACCTTCCGGAGACGCTCGACATGAAGGAGACCGGCACGAAGATCACCACCAGCGACAGCGTCGTCGCCAGCACCGCGAGGCCGATCTCCTGCGTCGCCTCCTTCGCCGCCTGGAACGGCCCCATCTTCTTCTCCTCGATGAAGCGGAAGATGTTCTCGAGGATGACGATGGCGTCGTCGATCACCACGCCGACCATCAGCACCAGGGCGAGCATGGTGACGCTGTTGAGGGTGAAGTTGAGCGCCTTCATCATGCCGAAGGTGGCGATCACCGAAGTGGGGATGGCCACCGCCGCGATCACCGTCGAGCGCCAGCTCCGCATGAAGGCGAACACCACCAGCGAGGCGAAGATGCTGCCCAGGATCAGGTGCAGGTTGATCTCGTGGAGGGCGGCGTAGATGTAGTCCGACTGGTCGCGGACGATCTCCAGCTTGAGGTCCGGCGGGAGCTGCGCCTGCACGTGCGCCAGCGCCTCGCGCGCCCCCTGGATCACCGCCACCGTGTTGGCGCCGGACTGGCGGAGGATGTCGAGGCTGACCGTCGGCACGCCGTCGAGGCGGGCGATCGAGCGCTGCTCCTTGGTGCCGTCCTCCGCCGAGCCGAGGTCGCGCACCCGCACCGGCTGGCCGTTGATCGTCGCCACCACCAGGTCGCTGAACTCCTGCGAGGTCGCGAAGCGCCCCATGGTGCGCAGCGTCTGCTCGCGCGCTCCGGAGGTGACGTTCCCCCCCGGCGCCTCGGCGTTCTGCCGCACCATCGCCTCGCGCACGGCGGCAATCGGAATGCCGTACGCCGCCAGCCGGTCGGGATCGATCCAGACGTTGATCGCCCGCGAGAGGCCACCCACGAGGTCGACCTCGCCGACACCGGGGGAGCGCTCGAGCTGGATCTTGACGATCTTGTCCGCGTACTCGGTCAGCTCGCGCAGGGAACGGTTGCCGGAGAGCGTGATCGACATCACCGGCGAGCTGTCGTTGTTGAACTTGGAGACGACCGGCGGCTGGATGTTGAGCGGCAACTGGCGGATGACGCCGGCGATGCGGTCGCGGATGTCCTGCGCGGCGGTGTCGATGTCGCGGTTGAGGTTGAAGGTGGCGATGACGAACGAGGTGTTGCCCGAGGAGATCGAGCGCAACTCGTCGATGCCGTCGACGGTGTTGACCGCCTCCTCGATCACCTGCGAGACCTCGGACTCGGTCTCCTCGGTGGAGGAGCCGGGGAGGGTGGTTCGGATCGAGACGGTCGGCAGGTCGACGGAGGGGAAGCGGTCGACTCCCAGCCGGCCGTAGGCGGCGGCGCCGACGACGACCAGGGCGAGGATGATCATCGCCGCGAACACCGGCCGGCGGATACAGATGGCGGCGAGCTTCTGCACGGCGTCGCCCCGGCCCTAGAGGGCCACCCGCACCGGCTCGCCGGTGACGATGTTGCCCGGTTGCACGATCACCGGCTCGCCGGCCTTGACCCCCTCGACGATCTCGACCTTGTCCCCCGACTTGCGGCCGGTGCGGACCCGCTTCTCGACCGCCTTGCCGCCGTCGACGCCGACCACCTTCTCGATGCCGGCGAAGGTGACCACCGCCGAGGCGGGGACGAGCACCGCCGTGTCGCCGGCCTGGACGACGATCCGGGCGCGCGCGAACCCCCCGGGGCGCAGGCCGCGGTCGGCGTTCGGCACCTCGGCCTCGACCATCAGGGTGCGGTTGCTCTCGCTGATCGACGGGCTGATGCGGGCGATGTGGCCGGTGTGCCCGGCGGCGATCCCCTCGACCGTCAGCTCGACCGGCTGGCCGACGCGGATGCCGGCCGCCTCGCGCTCGGGCACGGCGAGCCGCAGCCGCAGCGGATCGACCCGCACCAGCACGGCCACCGGCGTGCCGGCCGCCAGGTAGTCGCCGGCGTTGACCAGCCGCTCGCGGACGGCGCCGTCGAAGGGGGCCGTGAGCACCGAGTCGGCGAGCTGCTGCTGGGCGATGGCGAGCTCGCTCCGGCGCTGCGAGAGCAGGGCCTGCCGGGTGCGGGCGGTCTCGATCGCCTCCTGGTAGCGGCCATCGGCCACGCCGAGGTTGGCGTCGGCGGTCTCCAGATCGGACTTTGGAATGAGCTGCTCGTCGAACAGCTTGACCATCCGCTCGCGGTTGAGGCGGGACTGCGTCAAGGTGGCGGCGGCCTGCTTGACCCCCGCCGTCTGCTCGGGATCGACGGCGTCGTTGGTGCCGTCGGCGGCGAGGCCGAGGGCGGTCCGCGCCTGTTGCAGGGCGGTCTCGGCCTGGCGGACCTTGAGCTCGAAGTCGATGGCGACGAGCCGCGCCACCACCTGGCCGCGGCGCACGGGCGAGCCGATGTCGACCAGCAGGCGTTCCAGCCGGCCGGCGATCTTGAATCCGAGTTGGGTCTGCTCGTCGGCGGCGAGCGTGCCCGAGACCTCGACGGTCCGCGCCAGCCGCCCCTCCTCGGCGTTCGCCAGCCGCACCTCGCGGGCCGGTCCGGCCGCCTTGCCCGCCGTTCTGCCCTCGGCCTTCGCGCGGGCCCCGGCGCTGGCGGCATCCCCGCCGCAGCCGGCCAGCAGTACTGGTAGCAATACTGGCAGCAGCGCCGGCAGGGCGAGGATCGGCGTCATCGACTTCAAGAGCTTCAACACCTGCATGGACATGATCTCCCCGAATTCTGCGCGGAGCAGAAAGGAACGGATACGAGCTCAGGTGCCAAAAGTTGCCGGAAGGGCGGGGCTATTCCCGAAGGGACGCGAGAGAAGCCCCCGGCCGATCGCCGGGGGCTCGTGGATGGAACGCCGGGGGACCTCAGGCGGTGCGGCGGCGCCGCACCTGCAGGAGGGCGACCGCGGCGAGCAGCAGGGCGAGGGCCGCCAGGCCGAAGTCCGAGAGGGTCGGCACGTCCGCGGCGGTCACCGTCACCGTGAACGACGTCGGATCGCCGGCCGCCGGGGTGGCCGGATCGTTGGTGACCCCACTGGCGTCGTTGGTGCCGTCGCCGTTGGAGTCGTACGAGATCATGGCCTGGTTGGAGATCGTCTGGCCGGCGGTCCCGGCCTTGATCGTGGCGTGGATGGTGATCGTCACCGAGGCGCCGGCGGCGAGGCCGCCGTTCCAGGTGACCGTGTTGGTGCCGGTGTTGGCGGCGGCGGTGCCGGAGGTCGCGGTGGCGCTCACCAGGGTGAGGCTGGAGGGGAGGACGTCGGTGAGCTCGTTGCCGGGGTTGTCCCCCTGGGCGGCCCCGCCGCTGTTGGTGAGCACGAGGGTGTAGGTGATGTTGGAGCCTTCGGTGGTCGGCCCGCTGACGCTCTTGGTGCCGGTGACGAACGGCGTCGCCGCCACCTGGAACGTGGTGGGGTCGCCGGCCGCGCCGGTGCCCGGATCGTCGGTCACGGCGGTGGCGTCGTTGGTGCCGTTGCCGTCGGAGTCGTACGAGATCGTGCCCTGGTTGGAGACGGTCTGGCCGTTGGCACTGGCGTTGACCGTGGCCGTGATGGTGATCGTCACCGAGCCGTTGACCGCCGCCAGCGCGCCGTCCCAGGTGACGGTGTTGGTGCCGGTGTTGGCGGCGGCGGTGCCGGAGGTCGCGGTGGCGCTCACCAGAGTCAGGGTGGAGGGGAGGGTGTCGGTGAGCTCATGGCCCGGGTTGTCCGCCTGGGCCCCCGAGCCGCTGTTGGTGAGGATCACGGTGTAGGTCACCGTGCCGCCGACGTTGAAGTTGCCGCTGACGGTCTTGGTGCCGGAGACGGCGGCCGCCGGCACGAAGGCGCTGCAGGTGAACGCCGTCGGCGTCACGATCAGCGACCACGAGTTCAGCGTGCCGGTATCGATCGAGGATTCGTCCGCGACGTGCATCTTCCAGGTGCCCTGCGTGCTGAGGCCGTTGACGCGCGAGAGCTGGCCCACCGGGTCCGGACCGAGGTTCGGAATGCCGAACAGGCTCCAGATCGGCGAGTTGAAGGCCGGCAGCCAGTCGCCCGTGAACGGCGCGTCGGTCGAGGCGCTCAGGTTGAGGTCGTTGACCGAGGCGTCGTCGAAGACGGTGTTGATGAAATTGTCGCCGTCGCCTTCGCCGGTGAAGAGGCCACGCACATAGTCGAGCGCTGTGCCGTAGCCGTTCGGCGCCTTGAAGCTGGTTACGAGGTCGCCGGTGAAGGTGTGGGTCAGGCTGTCGATCCGGACGTCGAGATTGGAGATCTCGAGGTCGTCGGTGACGTTGAAGGAGTCGGTCACGCCCGGGAGGGTGTCGTCCGGAATGGCGAGGCCGCCGGGGATCGTGCGGGTGTAGGTCACCGGCGTGCCGGGGCCGGCGGCCGTCCCGACCCGCACCACGAAGTCGACGCTGGTGGTGCCCAGCGTGCTGACCGTGGTCAGGGTGAACTTCAGCGACTGGCCGCAGAGCGCCGACGGCGCCAGCGTGAAGAGGAAGGAATCACCGCTGCCGGTGCCCTGGGCGGGGATGGCGCCGTAGGTGGCGGAGTTGTCGAGAATCGTCACCCCGGCAGTGGACGAGGTCAGGGTGGCGGTGGCGCTCGCGACGTTGAACGCCGTGTTATGCCACGGGTTCAGCAGGCCGACGCTGAGCCGGATCGGCTCGCCCGGATCGATGGCGCCGTTGTTGTTGCCCAGGCTGTCGTCGATCGTGATCGGGCCGGCGTCCAGATAGGGCACCTTGAAGGACTCGCCGATCCCCACGTAGCTGCCGGCGCCCCGCACGCCCGACTGGCCGAGCGGCGCCACGGCCTTGTAGCCCAGGCCGCGGTCGGCGAAACCGCCCCAGATGGAGGCCTCGTTGGCACAGGCGTTGGTGACGCAGTCGGCCGCGATCAGGGCGTCGCGGGCGTCGGTGAAGCTCGGGTTGAGCGGCGTCATCTTGAGAGCGTCGGTGACGAGCTGGAGGGTGGTGGCGTTGCCGGTGGGCACATCGCCGTTGGCCCCCGCCGGATCGGCGATGATCCGGCTGCGCACCTCCCAGAGCGACAGCGCCCAGATCTCGCCGATGTTGTGGACCTCGAGGGCGCCGCCGCCCTCGAAATCGGGCAGCAGCGGGCTCGGGGCGATGCCTCCCGCCGGGCTGTAGGTGACGTCGTCCACGTCCCCCCAGGTGAGCGGGTTGACGCTGTTGTTCGTCGAATAGGGGAAGCGGCGGATGCCGTAGAGATAGTTGTCGGTGAGCCCGAGGAACTGGTAGGTGGCGTAAGCGCCTTCGGCATACTCGGCGTTCGGATCGTCCGCGTTGGTGTTGTGCGTCAGCGACAGGGCATAGAAGTCGCTCCACCCCTCGCCCATGCCGCCCCCCTCGTCCCAGAGCAGGCCGTTGGAGTCGCCGATCAGCCGGTTGGAGAGGCCGTGGGTCAGCTCGTGGAGCACGATCGTGGCGTCGAGGGAGCCGTCGCGCTCGGGTGTGGGGAAGTCGAAGATGTACATCTGCATGCGGCCGGACATGCCGTCCGGCGGCGTCGAGAAGTTCGAGTTGTCGGTCCCCGAGCCGTCCTGCGTCTCGGCCAGCACCGGGTCGCCGCCCGTTCCCATGCCGCTGAAGTTGGTGGTCTGGAAGTTGCCGGCCGCCTCGTCGAAGCCGTAGCCGTAGAGCTGGTCGTGGTACCAGTTGGAGATGTAGAAGAGATTGGTCACGGCGCCGCGCCGGGACTGCGCGGTCGTCGGGCTGTCGCCGGCGTCCGGATTGCCGCCCGAGGGGGCCGGGGTGTAGTTGTAGTCGCGCGGCGTGGAGCCGAGGAAGTCGCGGTTGTTGCTGTTGACGTCCGGATTGCCCACCGGCCGGCCGTTGTTGTCCAGGAGCCCGGCGTCCGGCACGTCGTCGGCGTCGGTGTCCAGATAGGCGTCGACGTTGTTGCCGGTCGTCGTCGAGCCGCCGTCCGGGATCCAGCCGTTCGGGCTGAAGGTGAGGTTCTGCGCCGTGGACATGCTGACGTTGGTGCGCGAGATCGCCGGGAACTGGGTGCCCGAGCCGGGCGTCACGGTGGAGGGCTCGTCGGGAGCGGGGCTCACCGCCGGGGTCTTGCCGTCGGCCTGCACGTAGACGCCGAACCGCGCCTCCTGGGTCGAGGCATGGGCGCGGATGTTCTTGCGCCAGAGGAGGATGCCGGTATCGGCGTCCACCACCGTGTACCAGTCGGCGGCGGTCTTGGTGAAGGTGATCTGCCGCCAGGCCGGGACCAGCACGCCGGGACCGGCGGGGAAATAGACCAGGTCGCTCGCCACGTCGCCCGTGATCTTGGGCTGGTTGGCCACCACCCGCGTCACCGCCCTATTGGCGGTGGTGGCGGTGGTGGCGGTGGGGGCGGTGACCGCCATGCGGGAGGCGTCGACCGGCAGCCCCACCGTCTGCATCGCGCTGGCCAGCGCCTGGGGGGCGCCGAAGGCGAGCGACGCGGGGAGCGGCGGCGCGGAGGCGTTGGGCATCATCAGGCCCAGCGAGCGCCAGACGCGCCCGTCGCGGTCGAGGATGAACCGCGATTCGCTCTGGAACACCGGCCGGCCGTTGACCAGTTGCTCGACCCGCACCATCCGCATGCCGTTGCGCGGGCTGACGCTCTCGCCGAGGAAGTGGAGGGCGTCGATCTCGGCGTCTCCGAGCCCGTAGAGGGCGCTGTTGGCGTGCAGGAAGCCGCGCACGATGTCGAAGCCGGACCGGCCGGGAGCCGGAGCGGACAGCGCGCCGCGCTCGCCCGCGACGATCTCGGGAGCCACGGTCACCGGCGAGAAACGGGCGGTCGCGCCGGGCGCCGCCGTCCGCAGCGTGCTCAGCGCCGACTGCATGGTCTGGATCTGGGCCCGCAGCTCGGAGGGAGTGGGCGCCGGCTTGAGCGGCGACACGGAACGCTGGGCGACGACCCTGGAGAGGTCCTGCCGCGCGCCGACCCGCACGTCGTAGTTCCCGGGTTCCGGAGCGGTCTTTGCCGCCGCCGCGGCTCCCGTGGCGGCACCCGCGGCGGCACCCGCGGCGAAAGCGGGCATTGCCAGGAGAATTACCCCACCCACGGCCGGCCGTAGGACATTCCACCTCATGCAGACTTCCTCCTCTGGAAGAGAACTGGAGCTCGAGCTTCGTGCTGAGGCGGGATTGTACCTTCCCGGATCGTCCCGGCGGCCTGCCTCCGAAGGGGGATCGGACGAATTTACAAGCTTAACAAACGGCCCCGGCTCGCCCCCGCCCGCTCCTGCTCAGCCGTTCAATCCGAAGTTCCGGATCAGCCGGTGCAGGTAGGTGGGGTTGAGGTCGAGGAGCTCCGCGGTTCTCGTGACGTTGCCGCCGGACTGCTCCAAGGCGTCGACGATCAGGCGCTTTTTGAAGGCGGCCACGGTGTCGTGGTACTTGCCGATCGCGGCGCCGGGCTCCAGGCTGGGGACCGCTTCGAGGACGGTCTCAGGCAGATCCTCGGGGTGGATGAGCTCGCCTTCTCCCAGGACGACCGCCCGCTCGATCGCGTTGGAGAGCTCGCGGATATTGCCCGGCCATTCGTAGCGGAGGAGGCAGGCTCTCGCCTCGGACGTGAAACCCGCCATGAGGCGGCCGAGCTTGCGGCTGACCTGAGCCGCGAAGTGGCTGGCGAGGAGCGGGATGTCCTCCCGGCGGTCGCGCAGGGCCGGTAGCGGGACGGTGATGACGTTCAGGCGGTAGAAGAAGTCCTCCCGGAAGGTCCCCTCGCGGATCATCTTTTCGAGGTCGCGGTTGGTGGCGGCGATCAGCCGGACGTCCGCCTTGATCGGCCGCGTGCCGCCGACCCGCTCGAACTCCTGCTCCTGGAGGACGCGCAGCAGTTGCGCCTGGAGCGCCGGCGGGATCTCGCCCACCTCGTCGAGGAACAGGGTGCCCCCCTGGGCCGCTTCGACCTTGCCGATTTTTTTCTCGACCGCCCCCGTGAAAGCCCCTCTCTCGTGGCCGAAGAGCGCGCTCTGCAACAGCGATTCGGAAAGCGTGGCGCAGTTCACCGCCACGAACGGCTTGCCGGCCCGCAGGCTGCCACGGTGGAGGGCGCGCGCGGCGAGCTCCTTGCCGGTGCCGCTCTCGCCGCGCAGCAGGACGGTCGAGTGCGTCGGCGCGATGCGCGCGAGGAGCCGCTGAGTCTCGCGGATCGCCGGGCTCTCGCCCACCATCCCGGCGTCCAGGGCGCCCTCGATCCGCTGCTTCTCCTCTTCCAGGGCCTCCAGGTAGCGGACAGTGCCGAGCGCCGCGGCGGCGATGCCGGCGGCGGCCGTCGCCAGCTCCAGATGGCGTTCGTCGAAACGGGCTCCCGGCTCGCGGGTGTCGAGATAGAGGACGCCCAGCATTCCGTCCCGGCCGGCCAGCGGAGCGGCGAGAAGGGAGCGGATGCGCGCGTCGTGAAGGCTCTCTGCGCTCTCCCAGCCGCCCCCCTGGAGACCGTCGTTCGCCAGCACGGCCGAGCCTTCCTTCGCGACGCGCTCGATCACCTTGCGGGAGACGGGAAAGGGCTCCGTCCGGCCCCGGCGCTCCAGCGCGGCGGCGGCGATGAACGCTCCCGTGGGATCGAGGAGGAGGAGAGCCGCCCGCTCGGCGGGAACGGTCTCCAGGGCGAGCTCGAGCAGGCGGCGGGCGAGCGGCGCCGTGGCCCGGATCTCGTGGAGCGCGTTGGCGATCCGCAGCAGGGCCTGGAGATCGCGGGCCACCCGGGCCTCGACCGGCAGCTCCTCCTCGATCCGGAAGAGGTCGAAACGCTCCACCGCGGGGTGGATCGTGGTCTCCGCGAACCATGGGCCGTCCTCGAGCAGGACGGGCCCGCTCTCCGGTTCCTGCGTGTCGTAACGGCTCTGGACCAGGAACAGGGAGGCGCCGATCGTGATCCGGTCGCCGTGCTCCAGGAACCGCTCGCCGATGGGCACGCCGTTGACGAACGTGCCGTGGCGGCTCTCGCGGTCGCGCAGGAGGAGCCGGCCGTCCCTCGCCTCGATCGCGCAGTGGTGCCGGGAGGTGGCGAGGTCCCGGAGGTGGACGTCGCTCGCCTGGTCGCGGCCGATCGTCAGCCGGTCGGCCGCCAGCGGAAACGTCTGTCCCGCCAGCGGCCCGGAGACGGCGATCAAGGTCGGAATCTCCAGCGATTCTCTTTTCATTTGGAGAGAGTCTATCCGAATCGATACAGCGGCCGAAGGGGAAACAACGTGGGCTTGCCTCCGGAAAACCGTTGAGGCGCAAGGCCTTTCGTGCCTGACGCCATCTCGGGTGGGGCCTGGCACTCAATGTGATACCTCCGAGCATCAGGCAATGTTGCCGAACGAAGATAAATGGAGAAATTGATATGAACACTTACGAGATCGAAGTCGACGTCGTCGACGCCCTGGGACCTGCGACGGGAAAAGTTCTGCAAGTGACCCCCAAGCCGATGCCGATCACGTTGTCGAGCTCGACCGGGGTGACCGAGAACGCCCGCGTGACCTGGCAGTTCAAAAATCTGCCCACCGGCCTGACGCCGGCGATCGCTTTTGACTCGTGCGAAGTGGTCGTCCCCGGCTCAATGAAAGCTGTGGGAGCCTCGCCCCCGCAGGTCACTTGCGAAATCAGGTTCCCCTCCTCGGTTCTCAGGGGGCCGTACGTCGCGAACTATAAGATCTCCTTGGCGTCGAGCGCGGCCAAGAAGACCGATATATTGACGCCGCCGGCCGGGGGCTCCAGCCTGGTGATCGTTCGCGTTCCCGACCCGCCGCCGCCGCCGGCCGGCGGCGTTTCCGTCCAGGCGAATTCCAACGCATGATGTCTAGCGGCTCGTTGCAAAAGGGGCGGCCCTAACGGGTCGCCCCGCCCAGGATCCGTTGGTATCTCGGATCTTTGAACAGCGGGGCGAAGGCGGGAACTTTGAACCAATTCGGACAGCCGTGTTTAGCGATCGCGTTCTGGATCATTTCCAGAGCGTCGTCGTAATCGCCCGCGAGCGTATAGACCAGCGCCGCGGTGAAGGTGACATCAGGATTGTCGGGATTTTGGCGAAGGGCATTGCGAACGATCATCGTGGCCTCGTGCAGGTGGCCCAGATGTGCCAGGCATTGAGCTTCGATCATCTCGTCGTAAAAGCTGAAGTTACCCTTGGGATGATTTGCTTCCAATTGCCGGAGCACCTTCCCATAGAGGGCATCGGCCTGTTTCACGTGGCCCAGTCCGTCCTCGGTGTCCGCTAGGTTCAGGGTCGCCGCTACATCGTCTGGGGCAATTTCTAGAGATTCTTGAAACGCTGTGACAGCGTCGGGGTACCGTCCCAGGAGGACGAGGGCGGTGCCCAGATTGGTGCGAAATGGCAGAGTGGAGGTCCGCTCGGTTGACTGAGAGATGAGCTCCCGGTAGATCCTCTCGGCATTCCTTGGATCGCCGAAATCCAGCTCAAGCTCGCCGAGGTGCTCACGGGCCCAGATGTTGCCTGGAGAATCATCGAGGATCTTTTGCAGATGGAGCCGGGCTTCGGGGACCATCCCCTGTCTTTCTTCGAGGTTCGCGAGTGTCAGGAGGTTTGCCCACGAAGGGACTTGCTCGACAGCCTCTTGCTGATCGGAGAGCGCCTCTCTGAGATCTCCTCGGGCTTCCGCAAGTTTCGCCTGAAGCGTTAGGTTCTGTGGGTCGCCGGGCATCAGATCCTCGAGCCGGGAGAGAGTCTTTGCCGCGACCTTCGGTTGACCGTCGGCCAACTCAAGCCAGAACCGAGTCCGAAGGGGACGGGGATCGTCAGACGCTCGCAGTTCCGCTTGCTTGACGAGACGTTCCGCGCGTTGATGAGAGTCCGCATCGCGTTTGGATTGGAAGACGTTGATGGCCACATCGGCAGCCAGCAGCCGGGCGTCGAGGAAGTTGGGGGAGCCCTCGATGATGGCTTCGAGCCGTGGCAACTCGGGCTCAAGGAAGGTCTGGCCTTTTTGGAAGCGCTGCTGGATATTGAGGAAGGCGGAGTAGTCCTCATCTCTCACTTCGAGCGGGAGCGAGTGCGTCGTCGAGGAGTGATTGGAGAAGTGGGCCCGCAGACGGCTGTCCAGATGCCTGCCGAGCGACAGCGGATCGAGTGAACCCTGAAACCTGTCAGCCCACAAATCTTGGCCATCGCTTCCCTGGATGCAGCGCAGCGTAATCAATCCGAGGTTGCCCGAGCTCTCTTTCTCCAGACCTATGATCAGGACCTCGTCCGCCGCCGCAGCCAGAGCGATCTCCTTGGAAGTCCTGGGCGATCCCTTGATCTCAAGAGGATCGACAGCGGCGATGCCACGCAGTGATCCAAGAGTATCCAAGCCAGCGTTCAGGAGCCCCGATGCCGCGAGTTGGAGTCGGGGATCGTTTCCCACCTCTGGCCTGGGCACGACGATCCGGAGGAGTTTCACAGGGGCTCGGGTTGAGCGGATTTGATAAAAGATCGCCACCGCGACCAACACCAATAAAGAGAGAACGATTGCAATCAGCACGTTCCGCCGGCGTCTTGGCAGTCGCAATGTTTCCGGCGGCGGCGTCGGCACCGCCACGGACGGAGAGATCGCAGGCGTGGGCTCGCCTCTCCAGGGTCCGTTTTCACCGGTCGGCAGATCGCTAAGGGTCACATCGGGGTCCTGCCCACCTGGGCTCAGTAATGCTGAGATCGCTTCGAGCTCCCTGGCCACTTCGCCAGCGCTCTGGGGTCTGACGCCCGGAGCCTTTTCGAGCAACCGGTAGACGAGCGCTACGAGGCGCGGTGGAAGGCCCGGCCGCAGCGTGTCCACACAAGGTGGCTGATCTCGCTGCACTTTACCGCGAGTTTCCGCTAGATCGGCGCCTTGGAAAGGAGAGATCCCCGTCAACATCTCATAGAGGAGGACGCCGAACGAAAACAGATCCGAACGCTCGTCGACCACTCCGCCTGTCGCCTGCTCGGGCGCCATCGAGCGGGGGGTACCGACGACGTGTCCATCCAGAGTCAAAGAGGGATCGACCGCCGCGAGACCGATCGGTTTCGCCAAGCCGAAATCCAGGATCTTGACCTCTTCCGAGGGGGTAATCATGACGTTCTCGGTTTTGAGGTCGCGATGGATGAAACCGGCCTCGTGGGCGGCCGCCAGCCCGGCGGCGACCCTCTTCGCCAGTCGCACGGCGAGCGCCGGCTCCAGGGAACCCTCTTTCAGCATCCCGGCCAGGGTTTGCCCCGGCACGTACTCCATGACGATGCAGTCATCTTCTTCATACTTCAGCAAATCATGGACAGTTACGATGGCGGGATGATGGAGGCTGCCGGCGGCGAAGGCCTCTTGCAGCAGACGCTGGCGCAGGACCGGAGTGGTCGCGCTGTCGTGCCGGATCCGTTTGATCGCGACCGATCGGTTCAGATCGGGATCCCAGGCGAGGAGGACCTCTCCCATGCCGCCGCGGCCCAGGATCCTTACGATCTGGTAGCGGCCGATGTGCTCGCCGTCTTCGGGGGGGAGTTCGAGTACCGCCACGGGAAGCATCTCCTGGAAGTAGCGCCACTGTGAAGGTAAGTTTTCAATATTGTACCTGATGTGCAAAAGTCAGGGGTCCGGCGGATGAGCGGCAAGATCATCGACACCCATCAGCAACCCGTCGCCTGGATACGCTTGCTGGCGACGGCGCCGGTGATCCTCGGCGCGGGCGCCCTGCTGGCTCTCGGCAAGGCCGCGCTCGTCTTCGCGCCCAAGGCGAGGGGGCGGTTCCGGCAATGGCTGTTCGGGGCCACATCGCGCGCTCTCCTCGCGCTGCTGCGGACCGAGGTGAAGGTCTCCGGTCCGCCGCCGCGCCCGCCGTTCCTGCTGGCCACGAACCATCTCGGCTATCTCGACATCCTCGTCCTGGCGAGCCGTCTGCCGGGGCGCTTCGTGGCCAAGGCGGAGGTGCGGCGCTGGCCGGTGCTGGGGCCGATCTGCAAGGGGTTCGGCACGATCTTCATCGACCGCTCCGACCGCCGGGAGATCCCCCGCGTGCTGGCGGAGATCGAGGCGGCGCTCGCCCATGGCGAAGGGGTGATCGTGTTTCCGGAGGGGACCAGCTCCTCGGGCGAGGAGATCCTGCCCTTCCGCTCCCCCCTCCTGGCGCTGCCGGCCCGGCGCTCCCTGCCGGTCCACGCCGCCGCCCTGACCTACGATCCGCCGGAGGCCGGCTGGTGGGGGAGCGCCGCGCTCCTGCCGCATCTGATCGGCCTGTTCCGCCTGCGGCGGATCGAGGCGACCATTGCCTTCGCGGCGGAGCCGGTGGTGGACGGCGACCGGAAACGGCTGGCGGCAAGGGTGCGGGAGGCGGTGGCGGGGGTGCGGGAGGAAAGAACAGGGACGAACACGGACTGACACGGACAAACACGGACAACTTCAGGAAACGTCCGTGAAGGTCCGTGCTCGTCCGTGTCAGTCCCCCCTACGGCGTCACGTTGAACGGCTGCAACGCCGTGGTGGCTTCGCCCAGCGCCCGCTGGTAGTAGGCGAGGCGGAAGGCGGCTTCGGCGCTCTGGCCGTTGACGCAGTTGCGGGCGCACTCCTGGAGGTCGCCGTAGGCTTTCTTCAGCGAGCGGGAGGCGGCCTTGTCGGGGGGATCGAGCGCGGTGGCGTCGGTGTTGAGGGCCGTGGTGGCGTCCAGGAGCTGCTGGCAGACCGGCTGGATCTGCTCCGGAGTGCCGATCCGCCGGAGGTTCAGGTAGCTGGCGAGAGCGGTGCGGACCGGCGCCACCCGGGCGGCGTAGGTGGCGGACCAGGACTGCATCGTCTGCCGCTTCTTTTCCGGCGGCAGGCTGTTCTTCGCCGCCAGGTCGGGCGCCGTTCCGACCTTGGCGAGGATCGGCGTCTTCCCCTCCTGGCGCTGGCGCCAGCGCACCACCGCGGCGTCGTGCTCGGCCTGCTGGTGCTGCTGGAGCTCCTGGCTGGCCTCCCACTCCTTGCGCTGCTGGCTGAGCTGCTCCGGCGTCATCTTCTTGATCGGGCTGGCCGCGGGATGGTCCGTGCCGCTGCGGGCCTCGTCGAGCAGCGGGTTGAACTTGCTGAGGGCGAACTGGGTGTCGGTGGCGCTCACCGTGTAGAGCGTCTCCAGCTTGGCCGCGGCGGTGTCGTAGTCGTGGACCGCGGAGTCGAGGTTCTCCTGGTAGTTGAGCCGGGTGGGGCGCGCGTTGCGGGCGCGCTGGCAGACCTGATCCTGGCTGATGGAGAGGCTCTTCACCGCTTGCGTGATCTCCGGCGAGGCCTCGTCCTTCACCTGCGGCAGCAGATCGCGGATCAGGTCGCCGGCCTTGTCCACCGCCGCGATCTCCGGTAGCGCCTCACCGCCCAGGTAGTTCTCCAGCACGGTCTGCGTCGAGACCGACGAAGACTTCGAGCTGCTGGAGGGCTCGGCGCTGTCGCCGTCGTTCTGCTGGCGCTGCCCGTCCAGCTCGGCGGTGCGGACCCGTTCGAGGCCGTTCTTCGCGATCCTGACGCAGCGGTCCTTGGTCGCCTGGATCAGGGTGATCGCCTCCGGCGTCGCGGTCAGGTCGGTGGCGGCCTTCGGTTTCTCTTTCATCGCCAGATCGCAGCCGAGGGTGGCCGCGAGTCCGAGCACGAGCAGGGCCCGGCCGGTCGCCGGGAGCTTCCGCGCTGTCAGAGAGGTTCTGTTCATCTCGTCATCCCTCTTGGCATGGCGCCTCATGGCATGCGGCGGACCGCCAGCGGCCCACCGAGCCTACGTCCAACGAAACGGGCGTGATGGCATAACCATATAATGTTGTCCGTTCCCCTGGAAGTGTTTCGCACGAGGAGGCCCGACGCCGATGAACCGATCCGCTCTTCGCGCCAGGGCTCTCGCCCTGGCCTTCCTCCTCGTGATCCCCGCGATCGCGCTCGGCGCCGAGCCCACGCCGGGCCCCCGCAAGCTGAGCGAGGCCGAGCGCCAGGCCGCGGTGCTCGCCGCCAAGTACCTGGACCAGGGGCCCGCCGCCTGGTGGAGCCGCCTGTCGCGGCACTCGCCGCTACGGCGGCTGGGGGAGCAGGCCGCGCTGGCCGAGATCGAGGTGCGGGCGGGCTCGCCGGCCGGCGCCGAGTGGGAGCTGGAGGCCGCGCCCGAGGAGATCTCCGGCCGGGGCGCCGTCTTCGCGCTCAACTTCCCCTCGGGGGTGGACGACACGCTGGTGCTCGGCCTGGTGCAGGAGGACGGCGCCTGGAAGATCGATTCCCTGCGGATCGCCGCCGAGCCCGTGGCGGCGGTGTCCGGGGAGGGTACTGGGGAAGGGACCGTTGAAGGGGCCGGCGGCAAAGAGCCGGGGGATGCCGCGGCGCCGGCGCCTCCGCCACGGCGGCCGCTCACCACGGTGCCGGGCTGGCTGCTGCTGGCGAAGATCCCGGGCTGGCTCCTCTTCGCCGTCGGAGCCGCCGGCGCGCTGCTCCTGTTGACCGCCGGATTCGAGCGCAAACGGCTGACGTTGGCGATCCCGCTCGGCCTCGCCGGCGCTGTGCTCCTGGCCGCCGGCCTCGCACCGGCGGTCCTGTCGCGCCTGCTGGCGCCGGGCGCGGGGAGGCCGCAGGGGACGGGGACGGCGGAGACGGCCGAGCTGCGCTCGCTGCTGCCGCTCCGGCGCGCCCTCACCCAGGCGGAAGGGGCGGTACCGGCCGCCGCGCCGCCGGAGACGCGGGCGGCGGGCGTCGCCGGCAAAGTCGCGCAGCTCTGGTGGGCCCAGACGCTGGTAGGGGGGATGGACCTGCGCGGCGTCGACGGCGTGCTGCAGGCCTTTCCCTCGCCGGGCGTCTATCCGCTCGCCGAGCTGCTGCGGGCGCGGACCTCGTTCCTGCGTCTGGAGGAGGTGCCCACGGCGCTGGCCTACCAGCGCGCGGCGACGGTCGGCCTGGCGCACGAGGGGGTGCTCAACGAGTCGGCCCAGGCGTTCCTCCTGCTCGGCTTCCGCGAGCACGCCCGGCAGTTCCTCCACCAGCTCGCCGACCTCGGAGCCCGGCAGTCCAGCCCCTGGTTCTCCCTGGCGCAGCTCGCCGTGATCGACGATCACCTCGCCGAGGCGCGGGACGAGTTCCGCACCGGCTGGCAGCTCGAGCCGGCCCCGCGGGAAGAGCTGCTGGCGGACCGGCCGCTGCTCACCGTCCTGCTCGGAGACCTGCAGATCCGCAGGCTCGTCCATCTCGCCGGCGCCGAGGAGCCGGTCGTATCCTGCGCCGGCGTCTCGCAGCGGGCGATCCCGATGCCGGCCGGCTTCCGCGCCCGCCTGCTCGGCGAGACCCTGCGTCTCGACCGCGGCGAGAGCGCCCTGCGGGTGCCTGGCGGCTGCGACCTGGCGCCGATCGGCACGCCGAGCGATCCGGCCGGGGCCTGGAGCCGGGAGCGCGCCGAGCGGCTCCTGGAGCGCCTGCCCGAGCTGCTCAGGACCGCACGCACGCCGGGAGCGCTCGCCCAGCCGGCCATGCGGCGGCGGACCACCGACGCAGCCGAGGCGCTGGCGGAGCGCCGCCGGTGGCCGGACCTGCTGGCCCTCACCGACTCCCTCTCCGGGGAGCCGGCGAGCCTGCCGCCCAACCTCGTCCGCCTGCGCGCCCGCGCTCTGCTGCGCGCCGACCGCAAAGCCGAGGCGCGCGACCTGCTGATCCTCCTTGCCAAGGGGAACATCGCCGACCGGCGGTCCGACCCGGCGACCCTCTACGACCTCGCCGACCTGCTCGCCGAAGAGGGGAATTTCGATACCGCCCTGAAGCTCGCCGCCAAGGGGGACTCGCAGCTCCCCTTCGAGGCGAGCGGCGACCGCCTGCGCCAGTTCCGCATGGAGAAGCGGCTGGCGGCGTCCTCCGATACCTTCCACAGCCCGCACTTCGCGGTCGTCTATCCACCGCTGCGCGGCGAGGCCTTCGGGCGCGAGGCGGCCCGCATCCTGGAAGCCGAGCGCGCCCGCCTGCAGGCCTGGATCCCCGTCGCCTCGTCACGGGTCGTCGAGGTCCGCCTGCTCCCCTACGACGATTTCAAGGCCGGCTACTCCCCCAGCATGGACGTGCTCGGCCTCTACGACGGCAAGATCCGGGTGCCGCTCGGCGACGTCGAGAAGTTCAACCCCTTCGTCGTCTCGTTGCTGACGCACGAGCTGGCGCACGCGATGATCACCGATGCCACGGCCAACCAGGCGCCGCACTGGCTCCAGGAGGGGCTGGCGCAGCACGTCGAGATGAACGAGAACGACGTCAACCCGATCCCCGGCTACCGCGACAAGGAGAACCTGCTGGGCTTCCCGCTGCTCGAGCCGGCGATCGATAGCCTCTCGGGCGCCATGGTCGCCCTCGGCTACGACGAGTCCGCCTGGACCCTCCACTACGTCGAGCACCGCTACGGCCAGGCCGGCATCCACCGCCTGCTCGACGCCTACCGCGCCGGCAAGACCACCGATGAGGCGATCCTCGGCGCCCTCGGCGTGTCCGTCGACCGCTTCGACCAGGAGCTCTGGACCTGGGCCGCCGACGAGGCGCCGCAGATGTGGAAGGTGCCGTTGGTGCGGTACGACGAGGAGAAGAAGGGGAAGAGGTAGCAGCTCACTGGAGCGCCGCTTGCGCGAGGGCGAGCATGTCGTCGAGCAGGGCTTTCAGGTAAGGACATTTCTCGTAAGCCCGGTCGGGGGAGAGATTCCGGAAAAGGTTGGTGCCGTCGATTACCTTCTTGTACTTCCGTCCGAGCTTATCCCTATATAGGCGGGCCAGAAGCCTCGCCGGAGGCTCGTCGAAGTTCACGGTCTCGGGATGAGAAGACCTCCCGGGAAGCGCGTCCTTCACCTCCCGAGGGAAGATTTCGGGTTGTGCAAGCAACCAGGCCTCGGTTTCGTGGACGGCGAAATGCTGGCGAAAACGTGGATGGTCCACCTTGCTCTCAAGGTGGCTCTTTGCCCATGCATAACGCTCTTTCACATCCCTTACGTGATCCGGATAAAACCCCAGGCCATAAAGATCGAGAAGACCAATGCCGGCGATGATCTCGGTTCCCGCCTTGCCGGAGAGGTCCAAACGGACTTTCTTGTCGATCCCTTCAATGTAGTGCGAGGAGCCTTCGAAGCGAACCATGTTGATGCCGACGCGAGAGGGTAGCCTTGCGTCCAGCCACCGCTTGAGGAAAGTACGTAAGGCTTCTTTTTCAGTCTCTCCTTCGACGAAGACCACGAACCTCATGCCAGGACCTCGAGCTCGCCCGAACGGTAGAGCTCGCCGAGGCTGTAATGCTCGAGCCATCTCTTCAACTCGTCACCGTCGAGCACCGAGAGCCGCGTCTCGCCGTCGACCCATTCGGTGACGGTAATTGTTGGGGCCTCATCCTTGAATGCATCGAGAAACTGAGGAGAGTGAGTTGTGAAGATGACTTGGGTTCGCTCTGCAGCCTCCGCGGCAAGCTCGGCGATGATGGGAAACATGCGCGGATGGAGTCCGGTTTCCGGCTCGTCGATGGTAATGAGCTCGCCGGGATTCGGATTGGCGAGGATGGCGATGAGCAGGAGAAATCGGAGGGTCCCGTCCGAGAGATTGGCGGTCGATTGTTTTGTCTGAAGAGATTTCCATCCCACTCGCAGTTGGATTCTCTGATCTGCCGCTGGAGAGAAAAAGAGTCCCTCGTAATCCGGCCCGTACGCTGCGCGCATTGCGCCGTCCACGGAATCCTTGAACGCACGATCTTCGGAGTACAACGTATGCAGGACTGTTATCAGATTCTTGCCGTCGGCCTCGACGAATTTATCGAAACGAGTGACGACCGCCTGTCTGACGGGGGCGTCTCTGTCGACGCGGAAGTTGTTGTAGATTTTCCAGCCTGCAATGCGCTCACGAAAGGAAGCCATGCGAGGCTCGGCAAGGCCTCCGAACGCGTATGAGAGCGCTGGGGTCGCCTCATCGGTCTCCAGTATCCAATCGTTGCCATCGTTGTCGAGTAAAAGTGCCTTTCCTGCGGAATCGCGAGATAAGAGCACTGCCGCCCCTGTCAAAGATTCCCGCTGGATGCGGTAAGAGCTCGTCGTTCCGAGCCTCCGCAGCGATATCTCATAAGTAAGTGGCTGATCTTCGTTGTCCGTCGTCAGGCGCAAGTAGATTTCCTGCTCTTGGCTGTCCCATAAGAGAGGCACGATGCCTCCCAGGTTCAAGATTTCTTCAGAAAGCTCTGATACGACGCTCTTGGCTAGAAGGTCGAGGACCTGAAGTAGATTGGACTTTCCTGATCCGTTCGGCCCGATCAGCACGTTCAGCTTCCCAGGCTTCCACTGGACGTGCCGTAAGGACCGGAAGCCCTTGATCTCCAACTCCTGAATTGCCATGCTCACTCCTCTTCTGGGCGTCGATACGCCCTTTGGACTATAACTCACCGGTGAATGGACAAGGAGGACCCAACATGCGGATCGGAATCATCGGAGCGGGAAACGTCGGCGGAACGCTGGGGCGCGGCTGGGCTCGGGCCGGCCATGAGGTGACTTTCGGGGTGCGGAACGTCGCGGACCCGAAGGCGGCCGAACTGCTGAAGGACTCGACGGCGAAGGCCGCTTCCGTGGCCGAAGCCGCGGCTTTTGGCGAGGTGGTGGTGTTCGCGACCCCGTGGGAGGCCACCCAGGACGCCGTGAAGAGCGCCGGCGACCTCGCGGGCAAGATCGTCTTCGACACCACCAACCCCCTGGCGCCGAATCTCTCCGGGCTGACCCACGGCTTCGAGACCTCCGCCGGCGAGATGGTCGCGTCCTGGGCGCCCGGGGCGAAGGTGGTCAAGATCTTCAACACGACCGGCGCCAACAACATGGCGGACCCGGACTTCCACGGCACCGCCGCCAGCATGTTCTACTGCGGCGACGACGCCGGCGCCAAGGCCGCCGCCGCCCATCTCGCCTCCGATCTCGGCTTCGATCCGGTCGACGCCGGGAACCTCGAGCAGGCGCGCCTGCTGGAGCCGCTGGCGCTGCTCTGGATCCGGCTGGCGTACGTGCAGAAGCAGGGCCGGGATATCGCGTTCAAGCTGATGAAGCGATAGTGCGGAGGCCGCCATGAAGCTCCAGGAGACGCTCGACACCCTCAAGGCGCTCGGCAACGAGCAGTTCCGCAAGACCTACCGGCGCCACGGCGCGGGCGAGGACGTCTACGGCGTCAGCACCGCCCATCTGAAGGATCTCCAGAAGAAGATCAAGACCGACCAGGAGCTGGCGGCGGGGCTCTGGGATTCCGGCAACCACGACGCCCGTATCCTGGCGGCGAAGGTCGCGGACCCCGCGCGCCTCGACCTGAAGACGCTCGACGCCTGGGCGGCCGGGCTGCGCAACTACGTCGAGATCGACGCCCTGGCCGAAGTCGCCGCGAGGTCGCCGCAGGCTCGCGAGGTGATGGCGCGGTGGATGGCCTCGGACCAGGAGTGGATCTCCGCCGCCGGCTGGAAGGTGATGGCCCATCTCGCGCGGGAGGAGGGCGCCCTGCCCGACGCCGAGCTGGAAGGCTACCTCGCCGCCATCGAGCGCGATCTCCACGGCAGCCTGAACCGCGTCCGC
Source organism: uncultured Acidobacteriota bacterium (assembly GCA_963718645.1). Classification (GTDB taxonomy): domain Bacteria; phylum Acidobacteriota; class Thermoanaerobaculia; order Multivoradales; family UBA5704; genus DATARR01. The sequence continues at coordinate 3,669,808 of OY970373.1, read as the reverse complement.
CACGAGATGAACAGCGCCGTGATCGCCATCGGCGGCCATCACCCTGCTCTCACCCAGAAGGCCCTCGCCACCGCCGCCCGGCTCGGCAAGGTGGAGGTCGACCACGGCGACACCGACTGCAAGACGCCGGACGCGGCGGGGTATATCCGGAAGGTGCTGGAGCGGAAGAAGGGGTAGGGCGCGGTCCGTTCGCGGCCTACGTTCACCGTCATCCCGGAAATGCGGGATTTTGTAGGGGCGGCCCTACGTGGCCGCCCCTACGCCCGGAAGCAGATCAAACCTGGTGACGGACCGCTCCCCTCCGGGGACGAATGGCGCGGTTTCGCGGAAGAGCCTCATAGTGTCTAACCTGTAGAGAGGCAAACACAGGGGAGGAACGCGATGAGGCGGTACTGGAAAAGATCGATCGTCGGCTTGGGGTGCGCGCTGCTGGCCGCCATGGCCGGCATGGCCACGATGGCCGGCGCGGCCGGAGCGCAGCAGGTCACTCTGCCGCTGGACAAGTACGAGGCCCTGCGCGCCCGGGCCAATCCGGGGACGGAGACGCCCCCCTCGCCGCCGGCTCCCTACGCGCTGGAGCTGGCGGAGTACGCGGTGAAGGTGGGGCCGGAGAGCGCCCGCGTGGTCCAGACCCTGCGGCTGACCCTCTACGACGACAAGTGGCAGACGGTGCCGCTGGGCGAGGCGGGCTCGTTCATCGCCGCCGACTTCAAGGGCGGCGAAGGGCGGGTGGAGGTCTCGGAGAAGGGGCTGGAGATGCACGTGCGGGGTCCCGGCCGCCGCGAGGTGCGCCTGGAATCGGCCGTGCCGGTCTCCCGCGACGACAAGGCGACGCGGCCGACTTGGCGTTTCGCCCTCCGCTTCCCGGCCGCCGCCGTGGTGCGGGGCTACATCGAGGCCTCCGGGGCGGTCGAGGAGCTCGATCCCGAGGGCTCCGGCTTGGTCCTCGCCGGCCCTCCAGGCACCGGCTGGACGTTCGTCGCCCTCCCCGGGACGGAAGTCCGCTGGACCCTCTCGGGGAGAGCCACGGTTCCCCGGCGCGCCCAGCTCCCGCTCCGCTTCGAGGCCACCTCGGCCACCGCTTCCACCCTGTATCGCACGCGCTTCCAGGTGCTCGGCTGGATCGAGGTCCGGGTCGCCCAGGGGCGTCTCGAAACGCTGCGGGTGCCGGTGCCGGCCGGCCTCGAGGTGGCGGATGTCAGCGGTCCGGTGGCCGGCTGGAAGGTCGAGGCGGGCACGCTGATCGTCACCCCTCTCGCGCCGGTCGAGGACTCGCTGGCGGTACAGATGTCGCTCACCGGCGAGCCCAAGGACCGCTTTGCGACGCCGCTGCTGATCCCCGAAGGGAGCGCCCGCACGATCCTGCTCGCCAAGGCGGCGCTCAAGGGGGACGGCATCCTGTCGCTGGTCGACCCCGGCGCGGCGCGGAGCCCCGAGGAGCGCGAGACGGCTCACCTGCCGGAATCCATCAAGACGGCCGACGGCCGCCTCTTCGCGGTGTCGGACGCGGCCCGGCCGCCGAGTTGGGAGGCCGCCCGGGCGGAACGCACCGAGGTGCTCGCCGCCCAGGTCGACCGCCTGCTGGTGGACGTGGCGATCGGCGAGGCCGGCAAGGCCTCCTACCAGCTCTGGGCCGAGATCCGGAACCGCGGCGCGCAGCAGCTCACGCTCACCCTGCCGCCCGGCTTCGAGCTGGCGGTGGGGCATCGCGACGGCGTCACCGTGGTTCCCGGCAAGGCCGGAGCGCCGGGCTCGCTCGCGATCCCGCTGCTGACTCAGGAGGCCGCCCAGGTGGTCCACCTGGAGGGGGTCCTCCCGCTGGATCTGCCGAAGGGGGACGGCGCCCTCTCGGTACCGCTGCCGGCCCTCTCCGCGCCGGTGGCGAAGGTCGAGGTCCGCTTGATCCTGCCGGGAGGCCGCAGCTACGAGCTGGCGGAGAAGGCGCGGGCGGGCCAGATCGGGGCGCCGCCGGGCCTGACGGCGCGCAGGGTCGTCACCGGGCTCGGAGCCCAGGCCAGCCTGCAGATCAACTCCCTGCAGTCTTCCGCCGCCGCCCTGGAGAGCGCCCAGGCGCTGTTCAACATCCCCCCCGGTTTCGCCAATCTCCAGGCCTCCTGGAGCGCTCTCTCGGCCGCGCCGCCGCCGCTCGCGGTGCGCGTGTCGAAGGAAAAGGAGAAGCGCGAATGGTTCTGATGAATAGGACCCCGGTCCAAGGCTCTGGTCGGAAAAGGGTTGTTCTCCCCCTCTCCACGGAGTGGAGAGGGGGCCGGGGGGTGAGGCTTCGGAGCGCAGGACGCCCCAGAAACATCCTGCCTCTGTGCCTCCTCTTCCTGTGCGCCCTCGTCCTCTCCGTGGGCGCCGCCCGGGCCGCGGAGCCGCCGCGGTCGGAGATCACGCTGGTCCTCAAGGACTATCTCGACCTGGTCGAGAAGGGGGACGCGGCGGAGAAGGCGCGGCAACAGCGGGAGGCCTCCCGCGAGTCTCCCGTCGCCGAGGTGACCTCCCAGCGTGTGCGGGTCGTGCTGGGGGAGAAGGACGTGGCCGAGGTCACGGCCGACTACGAGGTCCTGGTCTCCGGATCGCCCAAGGGGCCGGTCGTGCTGCCGGTGACCGGCATGCCCCGCGAGGCCACGGTCAGCCCGGCCGGCGCCGCCCTGAGCGCCGGCGCCCAGACGGGAGGCAAAGCGGGGGAGTGGCTGCTGGTCGCTCCCGCGCCGGGGCGCTACGCGGTACGGATCGCGGGCCCGGTGCCGCTCTCGTCCGGTGGTATCAGCCGTCTCGCCCTGGCTCCGGCCGCGGCGCCGGTGGCGCTGACCGAGGTCGAGCTGCCGGCCGACCTCGCCTGGAGCGCTCCGGGCACGGTGGTGGTCGAGGACCGGGTGGACGGCGCGCGGCGCACCGTGCGGCTGACCTCGCGGCGGGGAGAGGCGCAGACGGTGGAGGTGCGGCGCAAAGTGGACGGCGGCGACGCCGAGAAGCTGCTCGCCCAGAGCTCGGTACTGACCCTGATCCAGCTCCGGCCGGACGGTCCGCGGCGGCACGACGTGGTGATCTACGAGGTCTCACGCGGCGGCCTCGGCAGCTTCACCGTCGACCTGCCGCCGGGTCTCACGGTGGAGGCCGTAGGCACCGACGAGGGGGAGATGGTGCCGGTGATCGAATCCGGGCGCTTGACCGTGCAGCGCCGCCAGCAGCTCCGCGGCGTCGGCTACCTGGTCCTCTCTTCGACGCCCGCCACGGGCGCCGATCTGGCGCTCGATCCCGTGATCCCCGAGGGAGATCCGCAGGCGGTGCGGGCACGCTACGTGGCGCTGGCTTCCTCGGTGGCGGCGGACGCCCATCCCGTCCCGGAGGCCGCCTGGTCGCGGGTCGACCTCGACGACCTGCCGCCGAACCTGCGCGAGGCGCTCGGCGGCGTCGACCTCGCGGCGGCCTGGCGCCTTTCGGGCCCGCCGGGCTCGCCGGGAACGCCGCTGCCGGCCGGTCTGCGGATGGCCGTCACCTCGCTGCCGGCCGCGGCGGCCCTGCCGGCCCTGGTGAGCCTGCGGGAGACGACGACGCTGATCACCCTCGACGGCACCCTGCTGCACCGCGACCGCCTCACCCTGCGGCCGGGGGCGATCGGCGCCTCCCTCGACCTGACCCTCCCTCCCGGCGCCGCGCTCTGGTCGGCGCGGGTGGACAACGTCGCGGTGCGCCCCCTGGAGCGCGGCGGCGGCAAGATCTCCGTGCCGCTCGGCTTCGACGGCGGCAAGGACGCGGTGGTCGAGGTCGTCTCCGTGCAGTTGAAGGCGATCCCCGCCGGCCGCTCCGAGCTGGCGCTCGACGTCCCCCGCGTCGCCGTGCCCGTGCAGGAGCACCGCTGGCGCCTGCTGCTGCCGAACGGCGCCCAGTACCGCTACCGCGCCGGCGACCTGAAGCCGGCGGTGGCGAACATCACCTTCCGGGGGGGCTCGCCGCGAGTGGAGAAGGATTCCCGCAGGATCTCGACGGGAGCGACCGTGTCCCAGTCCGAGCTGGACAAGATCCCCACCGCCCGGGATCCCACTGCGGTCCTGCAGAGCACGCCCGGAGTGCTCACCGACCGCATCGACGTCGGCGGCAACGAGGGGGGCCAGCAGTCCGGATATGCCCCGCCCGCCGCGGAGGCCGCGCCGCCCCCGGCCTACTACGACTTCGACGCCTTCGAGGAGCTCAAGAAGGGGCTGGTCGGCGGCATCAAGCCGCTGCCGATCGCGATTCCCGAGAGCGGCAAGCTGCTCCTCCTCTCGGGCGTCCTTCCCCCCGAGACGATCGGCGTCCAGATCGAGGTGAAGGGGAACAAGGAGAAGCGCGGATGGTTCTGAAAGCTCGATTCCTCCTGCTGTTGTTCGCCCTGGCGATGCCGCGTGGCGCGGCCGCCGAGGTCCCGCGCCCCGAGGAGGTCTCGCTCCCCGTCCGCGACTATCTCGCGCTGATCGAGAGGGGGGAGGCGGCCGAGAAGGAGCGCCTGCGGCGGGCGTCCGCCCGCGAGGCGCCGGTCGCCGAGATCACCTCTCAGCACGTGCGGGTGTCGCTGGGAGACAAGGACGTGGCCGAGGTGACGGCCGACTACGAGATCCTCGTCCAGGGGGAGCCCAAGGGGCCGATCGTGCTGCCGGTGACCGGCGTGCCGCGGAAGGCGGAGGTCCGGTCCGCGGGCGGCAATGGCGGCAATGCGTCCGGCGCCGCCCTGAGCGCCGGCGCGACGGCAGGGGAGTGGCTGCTGGTCGCTCCCGCTCCGGGGCGCTACACGGTCGAGATCTCGGGGCCGGTGCCGATGTCGGGTGGGGGGGTGAGCCGGCTGGCCCTGGCTCCCGCCGCGGCGCCGGTGTCGCTGACCGAGCTGGAGCTGCCGGCCGACCTCGCCTGGAGCGCGCCGGGCACGGTGGTGGTGGAGGACCGGGTGGAAGGCGCGCGGCGCACCGTGCGGCTGACCTCCCGGCGGGGGCAGGCGCAGACGCTCGAGGTGCGGCGCAAAGTGGACGGCGGCGACGCCGAGAAGCTGATCGCCCAGAGCCTGGTGCTGACCCTGGTGCAGATCCGGCCGGACGGCCCGCGGCGCCACGACGTGGTGCTCTACCAGGTCTTGCGCGGCGGTCTCGGCAGCTTCACCGTCGACCTCCCTCCCGGCCTGGTGGTAGAGACGGTGGGCACGGACGAGGGTGAGGTGGTGCCGGTGATCGAGTCCAGGCGTTTGACCGTGCAGCGGCGCCAGCAGCTCCGCGGCATCGGCTACCTGGTACTGACGTCCACCCCGGCCGCGGGCGCGGAGCTGGCCCTCGATCCCGTGATCCCCCAGGGGCTCCCGGAGGCGGTGCGGGCGCGCTACGTCGCCCTCTCCTCGTCGGTGGCGGCGAAGGTGAACCCGCTCCCGGCGACATCCTGGACGCGGATCGACCTCGACGACCTGCCGCCGAACCTGCGGGAGGCGCTCGGCGGCGTCGACCTCTCGGCGGCCTGGCGGCTGGCGGTCCCTTCGACCGCGGGGCTGCGGATGTCCGTCGCGCCGCTGCCGGCCGCCTCCGCCCTGCCGGCGGTGGCGAGCCTGCGGGAGACGACGACCCTGATCACCCTCGACGGCACCCTGCTGCACCGCGACCGGATCACCCTGCGGCCGGCCGCCATCGGCACCGCCCTCGACCTCACGCTCGGCGCCGGTTCCACCCTCTGGTCGGCGCGGGTGGACGACGTGGCCGTCCGCCCTCTGGAGCGCGGCGGCGGGACGATCTCGGTGCCGCTCGGCTTCGACACGGGGAAGGACGCCGTGGTCGAGGTCGTCTCCGTGCTGTCGGCGGCGATCCCGAAAGGGCGGTCCGACCTCGCGCTCTCCCTCCCCCGCGTCACCATCCCCGTGCTGGAGCACCGCTGGCGCCTGCTGCTGCCCGACGGCGCCCGATACCGCTTCCGCTCCGGCGATCTGCGGCCGGTGGGCGAGAGCGCGGCCGTGGTGAGCCTGGCCTTGGAGGCCGGCTCCGCCGCACCGGTCCAGGCCGCCGGCGTCCCCGAGAACACGGCGTCGACGACCAGCGGACAGGGCGGCAACGCCAACCTCTACGGTGTGGTCCACGACGACAAGGGGGAGGCGCTGCCGGGTGTGACGATCACCCTCCGTACCGATCACGGCACGCCGGTGGCGGTGACCAACGCCCAGGGGCAGTTCCGGTTTCTCCAGCTATTCCCGGGGAGCACCAGCCTGAAGGCCGAGCTCGAGGGGTACTCCAGCATCGACTACCCCAACGTGGTGATGAACGAGGGACGGAACACCTCGCTCGAAATCTCGATGAGTCCCGCCGTGGAGGACGTCATCACCGTCACCGCCGAATCCCCCCTCCTCGACGACAGGCCCAGGCCCAGGCCCGAGGAGGAGAAGCGCAACGAGGTGAAGGCGAAGGAGCGCTACGCCGACGAGGTCAAGACTCTCCGTCAAGGGCTGGTGGGGGGCCTCAAGCCGCTGCCGATCGCGATCCCCGAAACCGGCAAGCTCCTCTTTCTCAGCGGCGTCCTGCCCCCCGCGGCGATCGGGGTGGAGATCGAGGTGAAGGGTAAGAAGTGAGAGGGAAGAAGAGGGGAAGAAGTGAAGGCCGCCCCTTCGGGGCGGTCCCCTCACTCCCCAACCCCTCTCTCCCATCCCTCCACCCGCCCTGCCGGGGAGAGAGGGGCTAAAGCAAGAAATCAAGGCATCTGGAAGTTGCTTTTAGACTAACCACTCCCTCTTCTCCCCGGAAGGGCGGGTGGAGGGATGGGAGAAGAGGGCCGGGGTGATGAGGGGCCCTCCTTGTACAGCCCCGGCCGCGCGATCTCCATGTGCCCCTCGGGGCGCGCCAGGGCCGTGAAGCCGAAGCGGCGGTAGAGCTCGTGGGCGTCGCGGGTCACCAGGGAGAAGCGGCGGAGCCCCTGGAGGTCCGGGTGCGCCATCACGCACTCCATCAGCCAGGTCCCCAGCCCCTGCCCGCGCGTCTCGGGGAGCACGTAGACGTCGCAGAGGTAGGCGTAGGTCGCGCCGTCGGTGATCACCCGCGCCAGGCCAATCTGGCGCTCCTCCCCGTCGTAGAGGCCGAAACAGAGCGAGCTCCGGAGCGCCCGCTCCAGCAGCTCGCGGGGGATCCCCTCGGCCCAGTACGACGTGGAAAGAAAGGCGTGGATCGCCTCGGCATCGAGGCGTCCGGGGTCGGTCGAGACGGTGAAAACGCCGCGGCGGTGCTCGTGGATCATCGTGGATTCAACGGGGGACTATGAGGATCGCCGTGAGGATTGGCACCATATGTGCTTTTAGCTAAATCGTCTCCCTCCGATGGACGGAGGGCGGATTCCCAGGAGAAACATCATGGGTAAGACTACAGCGCGAATCCTTGGCATGCTTATCACCGTCGCCGCTCTCACCGCGTCCACCCCGAAGGTGAACGCTGCCCAAGGGGCCTGTACCCTGCTGTGCATACAGGGCTACCACTGCTGCGTCCATGGCGGGAACCAGACCTGCGTGCCGCAGTCCCAGGCCTGCAAGTAACGAGCGCACCTCCCACCGGGGCGGGGCCTTGGGCCCCGTCCCCTTCTCTTCAAACCCTGAAAATCAACTGTTTCCCCGCCCCATGCGCTTGGCGATCAGCAGCGCCATCTCCAGCGCCTGCTCGTAGTTGAGGCGCGGGTCGACCTGCGAGCGGTAGGCGCGCTGGAGGTCCTCCTCGGTGAGGCCGCGGGCGCCGCCCATGCACTCGGTGACGTCCTCGCCGGTGAGCTCGAAGTGGACGCCGCCGAGGTAGGAGCCGAGCTCCTCGTGGAGGTCGAAGGCCTGCTGGAGCTCCGAGAGGATGTGGTCGAACCGCCGCGTCTTGAGGCCGTTGGCCACCGCCTCGGTGTTGCCGTGCATGGGGTCGCAGACCCAGAGGACCCTGCGGCCGGCCGCCTGCACCGCCTCGATCAGCGGCGGCAGGCCGTCGGCGATCTTCTTGTGGCCGAAGCGGTGGATGAAGGTGAGGCGCCCCGGCTCGCGGAAGGGATCGAGCAGGTCCGCCAGCTCGACCAGCCCCTGCGGCGTCACCCCCGCTCCCACCTTGACCCCGATCGGGTTGGAGATGCCGCGGAAGTACTCGGCGTGGGCCCCCCCGATCTGCGCCGTGCGCAGGCCCATCCAGGGGAAGTGGGTCGACAGGTTGTACCAGCCGGCGCGGCGGGGCACCCGGCGGGTCTGCGCCTGCTCGTAGTGGAGGTGCAGCGCCTCGTGGCTGGTGAAGTAGTCGACGCGGCGGATCTCCCCGGTCTGGCTGCCGGCGAGCGACTCGAAGAACTGCAAAGAGTCGCGGATCGACGCCACCCGCCGCCGGTACTCCTCGGCGTGGGGCGAGTGCTTTACCCACGAGAGGTCCCAGTACTCGGGGTGGTGGAGGTCGGCGAAGCCGCCGTCGATCAGGGCGCGGATGAAGTTGATCGTCAGCGCCGCCCGCTCGTAGCCGCGCAGCAGCAGCTCCGGATCGGGCGTGCGGCCGGCGAGCGTGAACGGCACGTGGTTGATCAGGTCGCCGCGGTAGGAGGGGTAGCTGACGCCGTCCCGCGTCTCCATGTCGTCGCTGCGCGGCTTGGCGTACTGGCCGGCGAAGCGGCCGACGCGGATCACCCGGCGCCGCGCGCCGTGGACCAGCACCAGGCTCATCTGGAGCAGGATCTTGATCTTGTTGGTGATCACCTGCGAGGTGCAGTCGGCGAAGCTCTCCGCGCAGTCGCCCCCCTGGAGGAGGAAGCGCTCGCCGCGGGCCGCCTCGGCGAGCTGCGACTTCAGGCTCTCGATCTCCCACGAGGTGACCAGCGGCGGCAGGCTGGCGAGATCGCGCAGCACGGCGTCGAGACGCTCGGCGTCCGGATAGGTCGGCTGCTGGAGCGCGGGCCTCTCCTGCCACGAAGTCGGGGACCAGTCGGACATAGGGTAGCGAACTCTACATCATCTCCGACATCGAGGTGCGCCGAAACCCTGGAGACGGGACGGCGTACAATGCCCCGGGAGGTCAGGATGCCTTTTCAAGAGCTTTGGGTGCTGATTCCAATCGTGGCCATCCTTTCCGGGGTCCTCAAGACCTGGGTGAAGGTGAAGGCCCAGCAACAGGTCCTGGGGGCGTCGAACAAGGAGCTGGAGCAGGAGGTCGCCGCCATGAGACAGGAGCGGACCGCCCTGCAGCAGCGCATCGAGAACATCGAGGCCATCGTGGTCAGCCAGACCTGGAACGTCGTCCACGACCACTCCCTGCCGCCCGAGGAGCGGGAGATGCGCGTCGCCTCGACCGTCCGCCGCGAGCTGGGACCGAGCGCTCCCTCCAACCAGCAGCGGGCCGAGCAGCTCGCCAGCCGCCTCAGGGGATAGACATATTTACCTTTTGCTTCGTAAGATACCAATGACCCTCCGGCTGAACGGAGGATCGCGCTTACGAGGTAAGACAACATGCGTAAGATCACCCTGGGCCTGTTCGCCCTCCTGCTGACCGCCACCGCCACCCTCTCCACCGCCCGCCGCGCCGAGGCCTATCCGGTCTGCCCGCTGTGCACGATCGACCATCACTGCTGCCTGGTGAACGGCAGCTACAACTGCTACCCGAACACCAACCCCTGTCACACCTAGAGCTCACGGCGGCCCTGGGGCGGCCCATCGGGCCGCCCCGTTCCGGGGCTGGACGGCTCGCTTCTTATCCGATCGGGCAGGTGCAGGACTGAATCGGGGTCGAGCAGACGATCCCGCAGGTATCGCAGTCCGACCACTGGCAGGAAGCAACAACGGTGTTGTTGGCTCCCTTCACCCCGTGCAGGGCGCGCTCGTTGAGCTGGCGAAGGGTTTCCCGGTTGAGGGACAGCTTCTTGACGTTTCTCTTCATGATTCCTCGCTTTCAGAAGGACAGGGTTCAGCTTCCAGAAGATAACGAAAGCCGTGGCCGGATTTCCTCATGCGAATTGAAAAAGGGGGAAGATCTTGTCCTCCCCCTCGTGGGTGCCCAGCCTGCGCTTGAGGCGCGGCCTACTTCTTGATCTCGAAATCCTTGGCTCCGGCCGAGGCGCCGTCCGCCGTGATCTCGACGTGGTACTTGCCGGTCGGCCAGGGGGTCTTCTTCGAGATGTGGAACTCGTTGACCGACGGGCCGGTGGGGACGATGTTCAGATCCTCCTCCTTGACGACGGTCGCGGCGTCGCCGAAGGTCCACTTGGCGTGGAGCTTCACGGTCGGCGCGGTGCCCTCGCTGGCCACCGAGGCGTAGATCGTGTCCTTCGTGCCGAAGGTGGTGGCCGCGTCGGTGATCTTCTTGTCAGGGCCGATCGCCTTGCCGAGGTCGACCGAATCGACCTTGAAGGGGACGGCGGCGGGAGTGGTATCGGTGGTGACCGGCGCGGTGGAGACGTCCGGCGCGGGGGCGGGGGCCGGCGGGGTCTCGTCATTCTTCTTGCAGGCGGACAGCGCCAGGCAGAGGGCCAGGATCAGCAGCGTGGTGCGGTAGAAGCGCATGGGTTCTCCTCTTTCTTACTCGGCAGGGATCTTCAGGGTTTGACCGGGGAAGATTTCGTCGGGGTCCTTGATCTGGTCCTGGTTGGCGTCGAAGATCCGCCGCCAGTGGTTGGCTTCGCCGTAGAACTTCTTGGCGATCTTGGACAGGCTGTCTCCCGAGACGACGGTGTAGGTCTGTTCGGCCGGCTCCGCCAGGGGGGCGGTGGATGAGGCGCCGCCTTCCACGTCGGAGAAGTCGGGCTTCTCGTCACTGCTCGCCATACGTTCCTCCTTTTTCGACTGCGGTAGAGACTTCGAGGCTCGCCCGGGGACCGGGGTATCGCGAGGGGTCCACGGGCCTCCGCGGGGTAGCATATCCCGGCGCGGTTACGAAGTCGCTTACAGAGGGTCTCCCCGGCCCGCGCGATCGGTCGGTCGGCCTGGGCAATTTGTGGCTCCAACCCCCTTGCGGCGTCGTCCGCCCGAACGCGCCGGCCTGCAACCCAGCCGATTGGAAGGCTCGCCGCGGTTGAAAGTCCTTCCGCCCAGGTGGGCGGTGGAGCCGCCCACCTGGCGGAAGGACCAACCACGTGGGCGACGCTTCCGCCCACGTTGAAAACTCAACCGCCCACTTGGGCGGAAGGACCAACCACGTAGAAAACTCTTCCGTCCACTTGGGCGAGTCGACCAACCATCGCGGCGGAACGTCCGCCCACGTGGGCGGCTCCGCCAATCACCTGGGCGGAACGACCATCCACGTGGGCGGAAGGACCAACCCTGTTGGCGAGAGCTCCGCAGAGCTGGGTGAGACCTCGAATTGTCAGGGCGGAAGCTCCGCCTGGGGCTTACGCCGGAGCCGAGCTTCGGCAGTCCCGCCAAGGAGTGGGATAAAGTTGCACCGCCGCCATGGTTGGACTTCAGGAGACTTGAATGCGCGCTCGCCCGGTTTCGTTTCTCGCCCTCTGCCTGCTCGCCGGTCCTCTCGGCGCCGCGGGGCTCACCCCCCGCCTGGTCAAGGACATCAACACGAGCTTCGCCAGCGCGGGCTCGAACCCCTCCGACTACATCACGGTCGGCGGCACCGCCTTCTTCACCGCCGACGATGGCGACACCGGCAGGGAGCTCTGGCGCACGGACGGCACCGCTCAGGGCACCTATCGCCTGACGGATATCTGCCCTGGTGCTTGCTCGTCCTATCCTGGGTACTTCGCCGTCACCGACCATCTATACTTCTTTCGCGCCCTCGACGGCGACCGGAATTTTTCCCTCTGGGCGAGCGGCGGCACTCCGGCGACCACTTTCGAGCTCACGTCGGTCGCCACCACTTTGACGGGGGTCAACTTCCCGCGCTGGGTTCCCGCGCTCGGCCTTCTCTTCTTCTCCGCGGACGACGGCATCCACGGCACCGAGCTCTGGCGCAGCGACGGCACGCCCGGCGGCACCTTTCAGGTGACCGACCTGCTGCCCGGCCCGCATGGATCGAATCCTCGCCAGATGGCGGTCTATAAGGATCGCCTCTACTTCGTCGCCGACGATCCCCACCGCGGCCCCCTCCTCTGGACGAGCGACGGCACGCCGCAAGGGACCCGGGTGGTGATCGACCCGGTGCCGGCCACGGCCGCGCATGCCGACCCCACGTTCCTGCGGGTCGCCGGCCCCTACCTCTATTTCGTGGCGCCGACGCCGGCGCACGGCGTCGAGCTCTGGAAGAGCGACGGCACCCCGCGCGGCACGGCGCCGCTGACCGATCTGGTCCCCGGCGCGGGCTCTCCTGTGTTCTGGTACTCCTTTGCTTTCGGCAACCGTCTCCTTTTCATCGCCGACGACGGCAGGACCGGCCAGGAGCTCTGGGCCACGGACGGGACGGCCAAGGGGACCCGCCGGCTGACCAACTTCGCGCTCGCCGCGGCGTTCCACGCCTCCGGGCCGGACTATTACCTCCCGGCCAGCCTGATCGGCAACCGGCTCATCTTCCCGGCCGACGACGGCGTCCACGGCTCGGAGCTCTGGACGACCGACGGCACGCCGGCCGGTACGGCGCTGCTCAAGGATGTATGCCCCGGCCGCTGCTCGGGAGCGGGCTCTGTCTTCCCGTCCTTCGGCAACCGCGCCCTGTTTCCCGGCTTCACTCCCGCCCGCGGCCAGGAGCCCTGGGTCACCGACGGCACTCCGGCCGGCACGCACCTGCTCCGCGACTTCTGCCGGGGAGGCTGCAGCTCCAACGTCTTTCCCATGTTCCAAACCGCCAGCCAGGCGTTCTTCGTCCTCCCGGATCCCGGCGGCAACGCCCAGCAGCTCTGGCGCACCGACGGCACCTCTCCCGGGACCCGCCAGGTAGCGAGCATGCACTCTCTGGCGCAGGGAAGCGGTGCCGTCCTGGGAAACTCCCTGGTCTTTTCCGCCGACGATGGCGAGCATGGCAACGAGCTCTGGCGCACCGACGGCACCGCCCAGGGGACCGGTCTGCTGGCGGACATCAACGACCGCAACGTCGCGGGCTCTTACCCAACCGAGATCACCCCGGTCGGCAGTGACGTTTTCTTCTTTGCCAACGACGGCGTGTCGGCGAATGAGCTCTGGAAGAGCGATGGAACGGCCGCCGGATCGAGTCTCGTCCATGATTTTTCCTCCGATCTGGGGCTTGGGCAAGACCCGACTTCGGGCTTCTTCGCGGCTCAAGCCGGGGGAAGGCTCGTGTTCACGCTGCGGCTTGCCAACGGATTCAACGCTCTCTGGAGGAGCGACGGCACGGATGGCGGGACTCTGCGCCTGACACCGGACGGCTTCCGGGGCGCCCAGGACCTCTGCGGCGTGGGCGGCACCGTCTTCTTCGTGTCCACGGACGACGATCACGGCGCCGAGCTCTGGAAGACCGACGCGACCCCCGCGGGAACGGTGATGGTCAAGGACCTTGAGCCAGGGTTCTCCGGTTCGGATCCTCGGAACCTCACCGCCTTCCAGGGCAAGGTCTACTTCACGGCTCGGGTCGCGGACCTGGGGGATGAGCTCTGGGTGAGCGACGGCACGGCGGCCGGCACCCGCCTGGTGAAGGACATCGCTCCGGATCCCGGATCCAGCTCGAACCCGGCCGGTCTTACCGTGGCCGGCGGCCGGCTCTGGTTCGTGGCCGCTCCCGACGGTTTCAATCAGCAGCTCTGGTCGACCGACGGAACCGAGGGGGGCACGGTCCCCGCCGACCTGGTACCGGGGGCCGCTTTCCAGGTGACCGATCTCGCCTCGGACGGCACCCGCCTGCTGGTCGCCGGTGGAACCTCGGCCGACGATATGGGCCTCTGGCTGACCGATGGCACGGCAGCGGGGACGCACCGGCTGGGTGCGATCACGCTCGAAACTCCCGTCTTCCGCAGCCCTCCGGTGACGCTCGGAGGGGCGCTGTACTTTACGGCCGGCACGGCCGACCGGCCCTTCGATCCCGTTCTCTGGAAGAGCGACGGAACCGCGGAGGGGACGGCTCCCGTTCTCGATCCGAACGGACCGGTCCGGCTCTATCCCAATTTTCTCCAGGTCTTCGCCGGCCGGCTGGTCTTCACCACGCCCGAGGGAGACCTCTGGCAGTCCGACGGCACCTCGGCGGGGACCACGCTGATCCGTCACCTTGCAGGGCCGGGCGAAGAGGGGATCGGGGGCTTTCCCCTGGCCGCCGCCGGCTCGCGCCTCTTCTTCCGTTCCGCCGACCACGACACCGGCGAGGAGCTCTGGGCGCTCGATACCCCTGAGACTCGTTCCAGTCCCCGAGGAGCCCGCCGATGATCCGACGTTTCGCCGTCCTGCCGGCCCTCATTCTTCCGGCCCTCGCCCTGCTGGGCTTCGCCGGCGCTCGGGCCTTCGCGCAGGAGCGCCCGCTCACCGCTCTCCCCTATACGCCGAGCCTCGACCCCTCAGTGATGGACCGCGCGGTCGATCCCTGCGTCGACTTCTACAAGTACTCCTGCGGCAAGTGGCTGGAGAAGAACCCGATGCCCGCCGACCTCTCGTCCTGGGAGGTCTACGCCAAGGTGGCGGAGGACAACCGGCGCTTCCTCTGGGGGATGCTCGAGGAGGCGGCTCAGGTCGCCCCCGGCCGCGACGCCAACACGCAGAAGATCGGCGACTATTTCGCCTCCTGCATGGACGAGGCGGCGATCGACAGGGCGGGGATCGATCCCCTGAAGCCCCGGCTGGCCGCCATCGCCGGCCTGAAGTCCAGGGAGGAGATCGCCCCCCTCCTCGGCCAGCTCCACCTGGAAGGGGCGTCCCGCTCGATGCTCTTCAGCTTCGGCGCCGATCAGAACCCGGAGGACAGCTCGCAGGTGATCGGCATCGCCCGCGCCGGGGGGCTGGGGCTCTCCGACCGCGACGACTACCTGCGCGAGGACGCCCATTCCAAGGAGGTCCGCGAGCACTACCGGGCCTACGTGCGGCGGATCTTCGAGCTGCTGGGCGATCCGCAGCCGGAGAAGGGGGTTGAGGCGGTGCTGCGGCTGGAGACCGCCTTCGCCAAGGCCTCGCTGACCCGTGTCGAGCGGCGCGATCCCCACCGCACCGTCCACCTGATGAAGCGGAGCGAGCTCCAGGCGCTCACCCCCGACTTCCGCTGGGACGCCTACCTGAAGGCGCTCGGCCAGCCGGACCTCGACCGGCTCAACGTCACCGAGCCGGCGTTCTTCCAGGAGGTCGAGAAACAGCTCTCCGCGGCGAGCCTCGACGACCTTGAGGCGTACTTGCGGTTCCATCTCGCGAACCGCGCCGCCCCCTTCCTCTCCGCCCCCTTCGTGCAGGCGAATTACGACTTCTTCTCCGCCTACCTGCGCGGCGCCAAGGCGATCGCGCCGCGCTGGAAGCGGTGCGTCGGCGACGTCAACCGGGACCTCGGGGAGGCGCTGGGAGCGGTCTTCGTGCGCAAGGTCTTCCCGCCGGCGGTCAAGGCCGACACGGAGAAGATGGTCACGCAGATCCGCGACGCCATGGCGAAGCGGATCGAGTCCTCCCCCTGGATGAGCGCGGAGACCAAGCAGCAGGCGCTGGTCAAGCTGCGCGGCATGCGCGACAAGATCGGCTATCCGGACCACTGGCGCGACTATTCGGCGCTGGAGGTGCGCCGCGGCGACTTCGCCGGCAACGTCGCGCGGGCCGCCCTCTTCCAGTCCCGGCGGGACCTCGCCAAGCTCGGCAAGCCGGTCGACCGCGGCGAGTGGCGGATGACGCCGCCGACCGTCAACGCCTACTACAACCCGCAGATGAACGACATCAACTTCCCGGCCGGCGTGCTGCTGCCGCCGCTCTACGATCCCAAGCTCGACGCCGCGCCCAACTACGGCAACACCGGCGGCACCATCGGCCACGAGCTGACCCACGGCTTCGACGACGAGGGGCGGCAGTTCGACGCGACGGGGAGCCTGCGCAACTGGTGGACGCCGGGGGACGACCAGGAGTTCCGCAAGCGGGCCGCCTGCGTGTCCGACCAGTATGCCCAGTACACCGTGGTGGACGACCTCAAGATCAACAGCCAGCTCACCCTCGGCGAGGACGTCGCCGACCTCGGCGGGCTGATCATCGCCTACATCGCCTGGCAGGAGGAGACTCGCGGCCAGACCCTGCAAGCCCGCGACGGCCTGACGCCGCCGCAGCGCTTCTTCGTCGGCTACGCCCAGTGGGCCTGCGGCGGCGACCGTCCGGAGGCGCGGCGGCTCTCCGCCCGCATCAACCCGCACTCGCCGGCCGAGGCGCGGATCGACGGCGTGGTGGTCAACATGCCGGAGTTCGCGGCGGCTTTCGCCTGCAAGCCGGGCCAGCCGATGATCAAGGAGCCGGAGAAGGTCTGCCGGATCTGGTAACACCATTCAGGTCATTCAAAATCGGGTCATTCAAAGGAGCTCTATGAATCGCCGTCTCGCCCTTCTCCCGATCCTCGCCCTCCTGCCGCTCGCCGCGCACGCGGCCCTTGCGGCGGAGGAGCGACCGCTCGCGGCGCTGCCGTATACGCCGAGCCTCGATCCGACGGTGATGGACCGCTCGGTCAGCCCCTGCGACGACCTCTTCCGCTTCTCCTGCGGCAAGTGGCTGGACCAGAATCCGATCCCCGCCGACCAGTCGCGGTGGAGCGTCTACGCCAAGACCGAGGACGACAACCTGCGCTTCCTCTGGGGGATGCTCGAAACGGCGGCTCAAGCCTCGCCCGGGCGCGACGCCAACACCCAGAAGATCGGCGACTACTTCGCCTCCTGCATGGACGAGGCGGCGATCGAGAAGGCGGGCGCCGCGCCGCTGAAGGAGCAGCTGGACGCCATCGCCGCCCTCAAGTCCAGGGCCGATCTCGCTCCCCTCCTCGCCCGCCTGCACGCGGCGGGGGAGTCGGGCTCGATGTTCTTCGGCTTCGGCTCCGGCCAGGACCCCCGGGACGCCACCAAGGTGCTCGGCATCGCCGTCGCCGGCGGCCTGGGCCTCCCCGATCCGGAGGACTACCTCAAGGACGACGCCAAGTCCAAGGAGGGTCGCGAGCGCTACCAGGCCTACGTGCGGAAGGTCTTCGAGCTGCTGGGCGATCCGCAGCCGGCGCGCGGCGCCGAGGCCGTGATGCGCCTGGAGACCGCTCTCGCCAAGGCCTCGCTGACGCCGGTCGAGCGCCGCGACCCCTACAAGGTCTCGCACCCGATGAAGCGCAAGGGCCTCCAGGCGCTCACCCCTACCTTCCCGTGGGACGCCTACCTCCAGGGGATGGGCGTCGCGAGCCTCGACGACTTCAACGTCACCGAGCCGAAGTTCTTCCAGGCGGTCGCGGCGGAGATCGGCGCGACTCCTCTCGACGACCTCAAGACCTATCTCCGCTTCCACCTGGCGAACGACTTCTCCCCCGACCTCTCCACCCCCTTCGTGAACGCGAGCTTCGACTTCTACGGCACCTACCTGCACGGCACCAAGGAGCTCTCGCCGCGCTGGAAGCGCTGCGTGCAGTTCATCGACCGCGATCTCGGAGAGGCGCTGGGCGAGGTCTTCATCCGCCGGGCCTTCCCGCCGCAGGTGAAGACCGACACCGAGCGGATGGTGACCGAGATCCGCCACGCCATGGAGAAGCGGATCGAGGAGTCCCCCTGGATGAGCGCGGCGACCAAGCAGGCCGCGATCGTCAAGTTGCACGCGATGCGCGACAAGATCGGCTATCCCGACCGCTGGCGCGACTACTCGGCGCTGGAGGTGCGGCGCGGCGACTTCGCGGGGAACGTCGCGCGGTCGGCGGCCTTCGAGACGCGGCGGGACCTCGCCAAGATCGGCAAGCCGCTCGACCGCGGCGAGTGGGGGATCACGGCGGTGACGGTGAACGCCTACTACAACCCGCCGATGAACGACATCAACTTCCCGGCCGCCGTGCTGATGCCGCCGCTCTACGACCCGAAGATGGACGCCGCCCCCAACTACGGCAACACCGGCGGCACCGTCGGCCACGAGCTGACCCACGGCTTCGACGACGAGGGGAGGGAGTACGACGCCCAGGGGAACCTGCGCAACTGGTGGACGCCGGCGGACGACAAGGAGTTCCAGCAGCGGGCCGCCTGCGTGATGGACCAGTACGCCCAGTACACGGTGGTGGACGACATCAAGATCAACAGCAAGCTCACCTTCGGCGAGGACGTCGCCGACCTCGGCGGGCTGATCCTCGCCTACCTCGCCTGGCAGGAGGAGACCCACGGCCAGAAGCTGGAGCCGCGCGACGGCCTGACGCCCGAGCAGCGCTTCTTCGTCGGCTTCGCCCAGTGGGACTGCGGCGGCAACCGCCCCGAGGCGCTACGGCTGAGCGCCCGCATCAACCCTCACTCGCCCAACGAGGCACGGATCAACGGCGTGGTGGTGAACATGCCCGAATTCGACGCCGCCTTCGGCTGCAAGGCGGGGCAGGCGCTATACAAGGAGCCGGCGAAGGTCTGCCGGGTCTGGTAGGGGGGAGGGGGAAGGGAAAAACCACGGACGAGCACGGACTGGCACGGACGAACAGGGACGAGAAACTGTTTTTGTTCGTGTCCGTCCGTGTCCGTTCGTGTTCGTCCGTGTCAGTCCGTGTTCCCCCTACTCCCGCACCAGCAGATACTCCGAGATCCCGTGCTTCAGCAGGAACGAGCGGTCGACGCGGAACCCCTTGAGGAGGTTGGTGACCTCGGCGGGGGCGAGGCGCGGCGAGGGGCGCTCGGCGGCGGTGCGCCGCTCGTAGATCAGGTGCTGGTCGTCGTGGATGCGGAAGCGGTAGGGCTGCGCCGGAATGGTCTTGTTGTAGGAGATCAGAGCGAAGATCAGCGCGCCGCGGTTGGTGAAGCTCCGGAGCTGCTCGGAGAAGGCGGCGAGCTCCTTGCGCTGGAGGTAGTCGAACAGGTCCCAGGCGAGGATCACGTCGAAGCGCGTCTCCGGCGGGATCGAGAGGAATTCGGCGAAGAAGCCGGGCCCCGCGAGCTCGCCCTCCCCCGGGGGACGGGTGGAGAGGGCGGAGTAGAGGTCCTCGATGAACAGCTTGCAGCCGAACTGCGAAAGGAATTCGACGTTCGAGCCGACCGCCGAGCCGAGGTCCAGCACCTGCAGCTTGCGCCGCCGCATCTCTTCGCAGAGGGCGGCGAACGCAAGCGACCGGTGGAGATCGGGCGGCTCGACGGCGGTCTGACTCCGGCCCTGCTCTTTGCGGGGGGCGGCGGCGCCGCGGGGTGAAAACCAGCTCATCAGGCGGTGGCCTTCACTCCTGCGGCCTCGGGCCGGGTCACTTCGACGTTGCGGACCGGCGCGGGGCCGCCCATCTCCTTCGGCGGCTCCATGTCGATGCTCCCCTTGAAGCGGGAGCCGTCCTCGAGGATCACGCGCGGCGCCGTGATGTTGCCGCGGATCGCACCGGACTGCCGGAGGATCGCCTGCTCGCGGGCGAAGACGTTGCCGTCCACCTCGCCCTCGATGACCACGACTTTGCCGAAGACGTCGGCCTTCACGCGGCCGTTCTTGCCGATGGTGACGTTGTTCTGCTTGAGGTCCACCTTCCCCTCGACCCGGCCCTCGATCACCAGGTCCTCCTCACCCGAGAGGTCCCCCTTGATGAAGATCGACGGTCCGATCGTGGCACGGCCGGTGGCCGGCCGCGGCGGCTCGTTCTGGATCGGCGAGGGCGACGGCGCGGGCGCCGACGAGGTCACGGGACGGGGTGCGGGAGTGGGCTCGGGGTGGTGCGTCGGCGGGTCGTCACTCTTCTTCCAGACCATTGAAACTTCTCCTTCTCTACGATGGGAGTGAGTAGCTGGAGGGTATGGGCGCGAAGAGGAGAAGTCAAGGAGAAAATAGATGCATTTCGATATCTTCTCCTCTCCCGCCGCGCCGCGCCCGCCCGCGTCAGCTCACCAGCCGCGCGTTGAGCGTGATCTCGACGCCGCCCAGGGCCTGCGAGACGGGGCACCCCTCCTTGGCCTTGCGGGCGTGCTCCTGGAAGGTCGCGTCGTCGACGCCCGGCACCTCGGACTCGTTGTCGAGCTCGATGCGGGTGATCTTGAAGCCCTCGCCGACCTTCTCGAGGTGGACCTTGGCGGTGGTGGCGACGCGCTTGGGGGTGATCCCGGCGCGGCCGAGGCCGGCGGAGAGGGCCATCGAGAAGCAGCCGGCGTGGGCGGCTCCGATCAGCTCCTCGGGGTTGGTGCCCGTCCCCTCCTCGAAGCGGGAGCTGAAGGAGTATTGACCTTCGAAGGCGCCGCTCCCCAGCTTGACCGTGCCGTGGCCCTCTTTGATACCGCCTTCCCAAACCGCGCTGGCTTTACGTACCGGCATATGAGTTCTCCCTTGTGAGTTTCGAGTTGATCGCGCTAGCTCTTCCTGGGCGGATGTGCGGCGCGGAAGTCGAGCGTCTGAGTGGGGGCGAGCTTGCGCAGGCCGGTGATCTCGACCGCCCGGTCCGCCTGCCAGTCGACGTGCAGGATGACCTCGATCTTGTCGCCGGGCTGGATCTGCGACAGCGGAACGGTGCGGGCGACCAGGAAGGGCATGGTCATCGAGTCCATCCCCTCCATCTTGCCGTCGCGCGTCACGAAGTTGTCGACGGCCTCGTGATGGAGCACGAACGTCTGGCCGTTGGCCGCGCCCGGCATCTCCACCACCTCCGCCCGCACCACGTAGTTGTGACCCCGCGGCGGCCGGCAGGCGCCGGCGAGCAGCATCAGCATGCCAACCAGGACGAAGCTCGATTTCAGCGCTCCCCGCATCGCTCTTCCCTCGACGGCGGATCGTAGCATGGGGGCTCCGCCGCCAGGCCGGTTGCGGTTTATAGTAAATCCACCATGGCCACCCATGCCGGTCCCTGGGGCGCGGGGGATCGATTCCCCCAGACCCGCCGTTCGGTGCTGCTGGCGGCGCGCGACGCCGATCCGGCGGTGCGCCGTCAGGCGTGGGAGGCGCTGGCCGGAGGCTACTGGAAGCCGGTCTACAAGCTCCTGCGGACGCGCTGGCGGCTCGACCGCGAGGACGCCGAGGATCTGACGCAGGAGTTCTTCGCGACGGCTCTGGTCAAGGGGACGTTCGAGCGCTACGACCCCGCGCGGGCCCGCTTCCGGACCTATCTGCGCACCTGCCTCGACGGCTTCGCCGCCAACGAGCGCAAGGCCGCCCACCGCCTGAAGCGCGGCGGCGGGCAGACGCCCGTCTCGCTGGAGGCCGTCCTGGACTTCGCGGGTGCCGAGGCGGAGCTGCTCCGCCATGGCGCGGGCGACGGGCTCGATCCGGACGAATACTTCCATCGCGAGTGGGTGCGCGCGCTCTTCGACCTCGCCGTGGCCGATCTCCGCCGCTGGTGCGAGACGGCCGGCAAGGAGATCCATTTCCGCCTCTTCGAGCGCTACGACCTGGAGGGGCCGGACGCGGTCGAGCGGCCGAGCTACGCCCAACTCGCCGCCGAGCACGGGCTCCCCGTCACCCAGGTCACCAACTTCCTCGCCGCCGTCCGCCGCGAGCTCCGGCGGCGGGTGCTCGCCCGGCTGCGCGAGCTGACCGCCTCCGAGGAGGAGTACCAAGCCGAGGCCAGGAATGTCCTCGGAGTCGATCCCGGAGCTGCGAAATGACGGGGATCTCCGACGCGGCGCTCCACCACCTGCGCGAGATGGCCGATCTCCCGGACCTTGAAGGCACCCCCTACGAGATCCTGAAGACGCTCGGCCGCGGCGGCATGGGCACCGTCTACCTGGCGCTCGACCGCCGGCTCGACCGCGAGGTCGCCCTCAAGATCGTCCAGCTTCCCGGAGACTCCGGGGAGGAGGTCGAACGCCTGCTGCGCGAGGCTCGCGTGCTGGCGCGGCTGGAGCACCCCGGCATCGTCCCCGTCCACGACGCAGGCCTGCTGCCGGACGGCCGCGCCTTCTACGCGATGAAGCGCGTGCGAGGGCTGCGCCTCGACGAGCACGCCCCCGCCGTCCCCCTGCCGGACCGCCTGCGCGCCTTCGAGCGCGTCTGCGAGGCGGTCGCCTTCGCCCACGCCCACGGCGTGATCCACCGTGATCTGAAGCCGGAGAACGTGATGGTGGGCCCTTTCGGCGAGGTGCTGGTGCTCGACTGGGGGGTGGCGAAGGTGCGGGCGAGCCCCCCTCCCAGCCCCTCACTCCCCCGGCCCCTCTCTCCCAGCCCTCCACCCGCCCTGCCGGGGAGAGAGGGGAGCAGGAAAGAGACCGCCCACGGCACCATCCTCGGCACCCCGGGCTACATGGCCCCCGAGCAGGAGCGCGGCGAGATCGACCGGATGGACGAGCGCACGGACGTCTATGCGCTCGGCGCGCTGCTCGGCTTCCTGCTGGCGGGGGAGGAGGCGCCGAAGGCGCTGGCCGCGATCCGCCGGCGGGCCATGGCGATCGATCCGGAAGAGCGCTACCGCCAGGTCGACGAGCTGGCGGCGGACCTCTCCCGCTATCTCGCGGGGCTGGCCGTCAGCGCCCACCGCGAGAGCCTGGCGGACCGCGTCCTGCGCTTCGCCCGCAATCACCGCGCGGCGATCCTGCTCGTCCTCGCCTACGCCCTGATGCGGATCGTGCTGATCCTCCTCCTGGGCCGTTAAAGGAATTCCGGGGACCGTTGTAAGAGAGATCGTCGGACGAAATCGACGCGATCTTCAGGAGGACTTGAGAGTATGAGTAAACCGCTGTTCGGGCTTCTGCTGGGCGGGATTCTGGGTATCCTCGACGGGCTGACGGCGCTGATCTCCGCGCCGCAGACCCGGCCACAGATCGTCGGCATCGTGATCGGCTCGATGATCAAGGGGCTGATCGCCGGTGTCCTCATCGGCTGGTTCTCCCGCAAGGTGAACAGTCTGCCGCTGGGCATCCTCTTCGGCCTCGGGGTGGGCGGCCTGCTGGCCTACCTGGTGGTGCGGATGGGCAACCCCTACTTCTGGGAGATCATGCTCCCCGGCATGGCCGTCGGCGTCATCGTCGGCTTCGCCACGCAGCGGCACGCCGAAAGGCCATCCGCCCCCAAGCTCGCTTCCTGACCCAGCTTCCTGACCCACCCTTTCTGAAAGGAAATAATCATGATGAAAAAGCTTTCGCTTCTCCTCGGGCTCCTCGCCCTGACCCTCACCGCCGCCGCCTGGGCGGGCGACACGCCGGCCAGTAATTTGGGCGGTAAAGTCGACGGCAAGGCCGCCTTCGAACGGCTGAAGACCCTCGCGGGGGACTGGAGCGGCAAGGGGGACGGCGGGATGGTCACGCCGGTCAGCTACAAGGTGAGCGCCAACGGCAGCGTCGTGATGGAAACCCTTTTCTCCGGCACGCCGCACGAGATGATCACCATGTACCACTTGGCGGGGAACGACCTGGTGGCGACCCACTACTGCGCCGGCGCCAACCAGCCGCACTTCAAGCTCGATACCGAAAAGTCGACGCCGAACGAGCTGGTGATGGCCTTCGACGGCGGCACCAACATCGACATGGACAAGGGCGCCTTCATGCACGGCGGCAAGATCGCCTTCGCGCCGGACGGCGGGATCGTCAGCGAGTGGGACGTCTACGCCGGCGGCAAGCCGGCGGGCGCCCACACGTTCCATCTGTCGCGGGTGGGGAAGTAGGAAGACCCTCACTCCCCCGGCCCCTCTCTCCCAGCCCTCCACCCACCCCTGCGGGCGAGAGAGGGGAAACCGGAAAACGAGGCGTTTTGCTTTTCTCCCTCTTCTCCCTGTGAGGGAGGGCGGGAGGGGGAAGGGAGAAGAGGGCCGGGGTGATGAGGGGTCAGTGCCGCCGTGGCCTGAACCCTGAGATCGACACCCGCCGCGCGCTCCGCTGGGGCTCGGACTCCTCCAGCTCCCGCGGCGGGAAGGGACGCTTGGGTCCGCCCGCGCGGTGCGCGAGGAGGACGGCCCGGCGGCCAGCGCGCTCGGCGTCCTCGGGGTAGCCGAGGTCGCGCAGCAGGGCCGCCCGCGCGCTCTCGAGCTCGGCGGTCTCCAGCGGATCGCCGCTCGCCGTGGCCAGCGTCGCCGCCGCCTGATCGAGCGCTTTTCCGGCGCCGGCGAGGTCGCCGGCCACCCGCCGGGCCGTCCCGACGGCGACCAGCGCGGCGGCCTGGAAGTCGTGGACCGACGCCTCGCCATAGACCCCGGGGGGAAGCCCCCGCGCCGCCGACAGGGCGAGCTCCGCCGCCTCCACCGCCTCCTGAGGTGACGGATCGAGTAGACGCTGCGACCGTTCCAGGAGACACTCGTAGAACCCGCAGGTGTGGAACCGGCGGTCGTTGGTGACCCGGATCCGCCGCCGCGCCGGCGCCTCGCTCTCCAGCAGATCCCAGAGCCGCCCCGCGTCCCGACGCTCCTGACGCAGCCGTTCCTCCTTCTTGCGCGTCGCCGCGAAGGCCCGGTGGATTGCCTCGTCATAGGCAGCCTCGTGGGCGGCGGTCGGCCGCTCGACGCCGTCGGCTCCCAGGGCCCGCGAGTTGCGAGCGGCCTGCGCCACCAAGCGGCGCACGACGGTCCGGCGCTCCTCCGGCGCGGCTTCCGCCTGGGTCAGTATCTCGATGTCCGCCCAGGAGAGATCCCGTTGGGCCTGCTGTTCGATCTGCATCATTCCGTCCCTCCCTGAAAAAAAGGAATCGCACGAGGTACCGTATCGAGCCCCCGGTAAAGTTACGGAAAGCAGGAATTGTGCCGGGTGGGAACACGGACGAGCACGGACGGACAGGGACGAGAAAGCCAAGCTCCCTCTGTCCCTGTCCGTCCGTGCTGGTCCGTGTTCGTCCGTGTTCTCCCTTCCAATCTGGCATTCTCCTTGCCAGAAGGAACCCGGAGGAGGAGCCATGGACGTGCTGACGATTCCCCACCCGACGCACCCCGGTCTGCTGATCGCCATCGGCGGCGCCGAGGACAAGACCCGCGAGCGCGTCATCCTGCGCTACTTCCTGGAGGCGGCCGGCGGCGACGACGCCAGCATCGTGGTGCTGGCGACCGCCTCCGAGACCCCCGAAACCGGGGAGCGCTACGCCGACCTCTTCCTCGCCCTGCGCGCCGAGAACGTCGAGGTGCTGAAGATCGAAACCCGCGAAGACGCCATGGAGGCGGGCCCCGAGGCGCACGACCTGCTGGAGTACGCGACCGGCCTGTTCATCACCGGCGGTAGCCAGCTCAAGCTGTCGTCCATCCTCGGCGGCACCCCGATCGCCCAGACCATCCGCGACCGCCACGCCGCCGGCATGGTGGTGGCCGGCACCAGCGCCGGGGCAGCCCTGCTCTCCGAGCACATGATCGCTCTCGGGGAGAGCGGCTCGACCCCCCGCCGCCGCCTCGTCCACCTCGCCAAGGGGCTCGGTCTCGCGCCCGACCTCATCATCGATCAGCACTTCCGCCGCCGCGACCGCCTGGGGCGCCTGCTGACGGCGCTTTCTTACAATCCCGCACCCCTCGGGGTGGGAATCGACGAGGACACCGCGGCGATCATCAGCGGCAACGGCGAGCTCTCCGTGCTGGGGGCCGGCGCCGTGATGGTGGTGGACGGTTCGCAGATGAAGTTCACCGACAGCCACGCCGTCCACCGCGGCCAGCCGGTCGCCATGATCGGCCTGAAACTCGACTTCCTCACCACCGGCTGCCGCTACGACCTTAAGCGCCGCCAGGGGATCACGCCGCCGCCGAGGATCCACCCCGAGCCGGTCGACCGCCGCTCCCCCGAGAGGCCGCCGGTGATGACGGAAAAGATCCTCACCGACGAGCTGGCGGTGGGCTCGGAGGACGGCGGGGAGTAGAAGGCACGGGTCGGTGCAAAGGAGCGGTCCCAGGGAGTGGCCGGCGTCTGGGGCGTCCGTGGCATACACCTTGCTTTTTCTGTGGGCGTCGAATCAAACCAGGAAACCAATCTTCCGGAGAGACGTCGCATCATGAAAATCCTGGAGACTCGGGTCTATCGCGGTCCCAACCTCTACGCCCTCTGGCCGGTGATCCGCCGGCGTGTCGATCTCGAGGAGCTCGAAGAGTTCCCCACCGTCAAGCTGCCGGGGTTCTCCGACAGCCTGCTGGAGATGATCCCCTCCCTCTGGGACCATGGCTGCTCCTACGGCGAGGACGGCGGCTTCGTGCGCCGTCTGCGGGAGGAGGAGGGGACCTGGATGGGGCACGTGCTGGAGCACATCGCCATCGAGCTCCAGGTGCTGGTGGGCACGCCCGTCACCTTCGGCAAGACGCGCGGCGAAGGGCTGCCCAAGGGGCAGTACCACGTCGTCTACAGTTATATCGACGAGGAGGTGGGGCTGGCGGCGTGGGACCTCGCGGAGAGGGTGGTCCGCCACCTGCTGCCGCCGGAGCGCGCCGATCACGATCCGTCGCCGTTCGACTTCGAGGCCGAATTCGAGGCGCTGGTGCGGATCGTCCAGCGCCACGCCTTCGGCCCCTCGACGGCGGCCCTGGTCAAGGCCGCCGAGGCGCGGGACATCCCCTGGATCCGCCTCAACGAGGGCTCGTTGGTGCAGCTCGGCTACGGCAAGCACCAGAAGCGCATCCAGGCGACCGTCACCAGCGAGACCCGCCAGATCGCCAGCGAGATCGCCTCCGACAAGCGGCTCACCCAGCGCATCCTCGAGCAGCTCGGCCTCCCCGTGCCCCGGCAGGCGATCGTCTACGACGCCGGCGAGGCGGTGGAGGAGGCGGAGCGGCTCGGTTTCCCGGTGGTGGTCAAGCCGCTCGACGGCAACCATGGCACGGCGGTGGCGACCAACCTCAAGTGCGCCGATCAGGTGCGCGAGGCCTATGACAAGGCGCGGGCGCTTGGGGCTCGGGTGATCGTCGAGGCCTACCAGCCAGGCAACGACTACCGCATCCTGGTGGTCGACGGCCGCGCCGTCGCCACCGCCCAGCGGGTCCCCGGCCATGTCACGGGAGACGGCCGGCAGACGATCGCCGGGCTGATCGAGGAGGTCAACCGCGATCCCCGGCGGGGGATCGGCCACGAGAAGACGCTCACCCGCCTGGAGGTTGACGACCAGGCGCGGCGGCTGCTGGCGGAGGCGGAGCTGACGCTCGACTCGGTGCTGCCGGCGGGACAGGTCTTCTACCTGCGCACCACCGGCAACCTCTCGACCGGCGGCACGGCGATCGACCGCACCGACTGCATCCACGAGGAGAACCGGCAGATGGCCGAGCGCGCGGTCCAGGCGGTCGGCCTCGACGTCGGCGGCGTCGACTTCATCTCGCCCGACATCTCCCGCAGCTACCGCGAGGTGGGGGGCGCCATCGTCGAGATCAACGCCGCGCCCGGCTTCCGCATGCACTTGGCGCCCACCGAGGGAAAGCCGCGCGACGTCGCCGGTCCGGTGATCGACATGCTCTTCCCACGCGGCAGCCGCAGCCGCATCCCGCTCGCGGCGGTCACCGGCACCAACGGCAAGACCACCACCACCCGCATGGTCGGCCATATCCTCAAGCTCGCCGGCCATAGGGTGGGGATGGCCACCACCGACGGCGTCTACATCGACGGCGCCCGCACCGTGCGCGGCGACATGACCGGTCCCTGGGCGAGCCAGCTCGTGCTGCGCGACCCCTCGGTCGACGCCGCCGTGCTGGAGAGCGCCCGCGGCGGCATCGTCCGCTCCGGGCTCGGCTGGCGCAAGTGCAACGTCGCCGCCATCACCAACGTCGCCGCCGACCATCTCGGCCTGGGGGGGATCGAAGACCTGGAGGACCTCGCCAAGGTCAAGCAGATCCTCGCCGAGGTGGCGCAGGACTACTGCGTGCTCAACGCCGACGACGAGCGGGTGGCACGGATGGCCGCGGCCAGTCCGGCCGAGCCGATCTACGTCACCCTCGATCCCAGGAACGAGCTTGTCCGCGAGCACGTCCGCGCCAAGGGCAAGGCGGTGGTGCTGGAGAACGGCCTGAACGGCCGGATGATCGCGCTCTACCAGGGCGAGCGGCAGATCCCACTCCTTTGGGCCCGGCAGATCCCCGCGACGATCGAGGGACGGGCGCTCCACAACGTGCAGAACGCCATGTTCGCCGCCGCCGTCGCTCACGGCATGGGAGTGGGCGTGGACACCATCCGCCAGGGGCTGCGCACCTTCTCGCCTGACTTCTTCCAGGCTCCCGGGCGGCTCAATTTCTACAACGAGCACCCCTTCCGCGTGCTCCTCGACTACGCCCACAACGCTCACGGCATGGAGGCCGTCGCGCGCACCCTCCGCGAGCTCGCCGTCCACGGCCGGCGCATCGGCGTCATCGCCTCGCCCGGCGACCGCCGCGACGAGGACGTCCTCGCCCTCGCTTCTGCCGCCGCGCCCGCCTTCGACCTCCTGCTGATCAAGGAGGACGCCGACCTGCGCGGCCGCCGCCGGGGCGAGGTCGCGAGCCTCCTCCGCCAGGGCCTCGTCGCCGCCGGCTTCCCCTTCGAGCGCATCGTGCCCGACGACTTCTCCGACGAGGAGGAGGCCGTCCGGAAAGCGCTGGAGATGGCCCGTGCCGGCGATCTGGTGGTGATCTTCGGCGACGACCTGACCCGCGTCTGGGAGCAGATCGTGAGCTTCAGGCCCAAGCCGCAGGAGAGCGAGAGGACCGCGAGGACGATGCCGCCGAAGCGGGCGCGGGCCGCGGCGATGGCGGGGGTGGGGCCGGTGCACTGAAGGGGGCGAGCGGAGACGCATGGCGTCTCTTTGGAGGCACCTATAGAATAGCCTCAGTGAAGGTTTTCGAGATCATCAAACGGATCGAGGCTGATGGCTGGCATCTCGTGGTCACCCGAGGGAGTCACCGGCAGTACAAGCATCCGAAGAAGACAGGCCGAGTGACCATCGCGGGGAAGCCATCGGACGATCTCGCGCCGGGTACGCTCAACAGCATCCTGAAGCAGGCGAAGCTCAAGTAGAGAGGTCAGGTACCATGCACAAATTTCTCGTCATTGTCGAGCGCGCGGGCACCAACTTCTCGGCGTACTCTCCGGATCTTCCCGGTTGTGTTGCCACCGGCGATACCCGCGAGGAGGTGGAAGCCAACATGTATCAGGCTCTCGAAATGCATATCGAGGGGCTCAAGGAAGACGGCCTGCCAATCCCCGATTCCGACTCGTTTGCCGAGTACGTTCTGTTAAAGGCCTCCTGACCGATTCCCATGGACTGGGTCCGGAACGGGATCAACGCCTGCCGCTGCTGGTCGCACAGGAAGACGTCGTAAGCCTACGGCGGGCGGCCGTAAGGTTACGGCGAGCCGTCGTAACCTTCTGCGGCTTGTCGTAAGGGATCTGCGGGCGTCGTAAGGCTCTGTGAGCCATCGTAAGCATCTGCGGGCTGTCGTAATCTTCTGCGGCTCGTCGTAAGGATCTGCGGGCCGTCGTAACTATCTGCGGGCTGGCGTAAGGATCTGCGGGCTGGCGTAATGATCTGCGGCTTGTCGTAAGGCTCTGCGAGTCGTCGTAAGCATCTGCGGGCCGTCGTAAGGCTCTGTGAGCCATCGTAAGCATCTGCGGGCTGTCGTAAGCATCTGCGGCTCGTCGTAACCATCTGCGAGCCGTCCTAGCCGACCACTTCGTGGATCTCTCCGAGCACGGCCTCGGGGTTCGTCAAAGACCCGCTGATTGGGGACGCGGAGGATGGTGACGCCCAGGACGCTCAAGTAGAGAGCGCGGTCCTCATCGTGAGCGATCTGCTCGTGCTCCTCGTGGACGGGCCCGTCGAGCTCTACGACGAGCCGGTACCGATGGCAGTAGAAGTCGGCGATGTAGGGACCGAGCGGGACTTGCCGGCGGAACTTCAAGCGCAGGAGGCGGCGATTGCGGAGGAGTTGCCAGAGGGCCTCCTCGGCGGGTGTTTGATGTTTCCGCAGCTCGCGAGCGCGGGCGGTCTGGCGGGGAGCGCTCACCTTTGGGCCTCCGTTGGCATTGGAGGAGGATACCAGGGGTTGTTCTGGAGGCGAGAATTTCCCCCGCCCAATGCCCTCACCTCCCGGCCTCCTCTCCCAGCCCTCCGCCCGCCCTGCCGGGGAGAGGAGGAGAAAGAAAGTGGGGAAAAGGGGACGGAGGGTGGAGGAGGAGCAGATGAAGGTCAGCTTCGGTGTCTGGCTTCGAACCGATCGCCCAGGCGCATCCGTGGAGTCGCGCGGCTCCGCATCATCCAAGATGCCATTCTCCTCCGCTGTTGCCTTTCTCCTCCTCTCCCCGGCAGGGGCGGGTGGAGGGCTGGGAGAGGAGGCCGGGAGGTGAGGGCATTGGGTGGGGGAAAGCCGCGCCTTCTCCCCACCCTCAAGGATTCAGCCTCTACTTCCCCGCTGGCACGAACTTCATCGCCGCGCCGTTCATGCAGTAGCGCAGGCCGGTCGGCTTCGGGCCGTCTTCGAAGACGTGGCCGAGGTGGCCGCCGCAGCGGGCGCAGAGGACCTCGGTGCGGACCTGGAAGAAGCTGCGGTCGGTCTTGGTGGTGATGTGGGTGGGGTCGATCGGCGCCCAGAAGCTCGGCCAGCCGGTGCCGGAGTCGAACTTCTGATCCGCGCTGTAGAGGGTCAGGCCGCAGGCGGCGCAGACGAACGTCCCCTTCTCGTGGATGTTGTTCAGCGGGCTGGTAAAGGCCCGCTCGGTCCCTTCCTTGCGCAGCACGTTGTACTGCTCGGGGGTGAGGATCTTCTTCCACTCCTCGTCGGACTTGACGACTTTCTCGATCACGGCGGTCGATCCTTTCTTCTCAGCCTTGGGCACCGGGGCGGCCGCGACGAGCGCGAGGGCGCCGAACAGCGCGAGGGCGATCAGGGTCACTGCAAGTTTCATCGGTCTTTCCCCTTCGTCCGGCGGCCGGGCTCCCCGGCCTCCACCGCATCAGAACAGGCTAGACGGCGATCCCGTTCCCGCGCAGGAAGGCGAGGAATTCCTCTTCGTTCATGGTCTGGACTCCCAGCTTCTGCGCGTCCTCGGCCTTGGAGCCGGCGTCTTCGCCGACCACCACGACCGCGGTCGCCTTGCTGACGGAGCCGGTGGCGCGGGCGCCCAGGGACTCCACGTAGCCTTGGGCGTCGCGGCGGGTGAGGTGGTTGAGGCCGCCGGTGAAGACCCACTTCTGCCCCGCTAGAGGTTTTACGCGCGCCACCCCCTCGTCGGACGGCTCGGTCTCGATCAATCGGATACGGGCGGTCAGCTCGTCGAGGATGGCGGCGTTCTTCGGCTCGCCGAAGAAGTCGAGGATCTGCTCGGACATCCGGGGTCCGACGCCGGCCACCTCCTGGAGGGCGGTCTCGTCGGCGGCGCGCAGGCGAGCGAAGGTGCCGAAGTGGCGGGAGAGGTCGCGGGCTACGGCGACGCCGACCTCGGGGATCCCCAGGCCGTAGAGAAATCGGGGGAGCTCGGCGCCGGCGGCGGCCTTCTTCAGGGCGTCCACCAGCTTGTTGGCGGACTTCTCGGCGAACCCTTCGAGATCGACGAGCTGATCGGCGCGGATCTCCCAGAGGTCGGGGAGCTGGCGGACCAGCGCCTGGGCGACGAAGAGCTTGGCGGTCTCGTCTCCCAGTCCCTCGATGTCGAGGGCGTCGCGGGAGGCGAAGTGGACGATGCGGCCGGCGAGCTGGGCCGGGCACTCGAAACTGTTGGGGCAGACGGTGAACGGGCCGCGCTCGATCAGCGCCGTGCCGCAGGAGGGGCAGGCGTCGGGCATCCGCCACTCCAGGCCGCGCTCGCGGTCGGGCTCCTCGATCCGCTCGATCACCTGGGGGATGACGTCGCCGGCGCGCTGCACCCGCACCCGGTCCCCCTCGCGGACGTCTTTGCGCGCCACCTCCTCGCGGTTGTGCAGGGTGGCGCGGGCGACGGTGACGCCGCCGATCTCGACCGGCAGCATGATCGCGACCGGGGTGACGACGCCGGTGCGGCCGACCGAGGGGAGGATGGAGAGGATGCGGGTGACCTCCTTGCGCGGCGGGAACTTGTAGGCGAAGGCCCAGCGCGGATGGCGGGAGGTCCAGCCGAGGAGATCGCGGTCGGCGAGGTCGTCGAGCTTGATGACGACGCCGTCGATCTCGTAGCCGAGGTCGTCGCGGGCGGCTTCCATGCCGGCGTGGAAGGCGAGGATGTCGTCGACCGTGGCTCCCTGCCGCACCCTCTCGTTGACCCGCAGCCCCCAGGCGCGCAGGGCGGCGAGCACCTCCCACTGGCTGGCGATGCCGGGGATCTGCGCCGGGGCCAGGATGTCGTAGGCGTAGAGGTGGAGCTGGCGGGAGGCGGTGAGCTGGGGATCGAGCTGGCGCACCGAGCCGGCGGCCGAGTTGCGCGGGCTGGCGAACGGCTCCTTGCCCTCGGCGATCAGCCGCTCGTTGAGCTGGTCGAAGGCCTTGGCGAACATGATGATCTCGCCGCGGATGGCGAGGAACGGCGGCACCGGCCGCTCGCTGTCGCGCAGCCGCAACGGGACGCTGGTGATGGTGCGGACGTTGGCGGTGATCCCCTCCCCCTTGCGGCCGTCGCCGCGGGTGGCGGCCTGGACGAGGAGGCCGTCCTTGTAGACCAGCTCGATCGACAGGCCGTCGAGCTTCGGCTCCAGCACGTAGCCGACGGCGACGTCCGGTCCCAGCCCCTTGCGCAGGCGCTCGTCGAAGCGGCGGAGGGCGGCCTCGTCCTGGTTGGAATCGAGCGACAGCATGGGCGCCGCGTGCTCGACGGTGGGGAAGCCGTCCACCGGCTGGCCGGCGACCCGCTGGGTGGGGGAGTCCTCGGCCACGAGGTCCGGATGCGCCGCCTCCAGCGCCTCCAGATCGTGGAACAGGCGGTCGAACTCCGCGTCGGAGATCGCCGGCTTGTCCTCGACGTAGTAGAGGTACTCGTGGTGGCGGATCTCGGAGCGCAGTTTCGCGATCTGTTTCGCGGCTTGCTGGCGGGTCATCGGCGGTGGTGTCTCCGTCGAAACGGTTGGGAGGGAAACTGTAGCATGGGCCCTCATCACCCCGGCCCTCTTCTCCCGTCCCCCCCAGCCCCCTCCCTCACCGGGAGAAGAGGGGGGCCCTGCGATGGGGCCGCTCCTAAATCCTCGCGTTGCTTTTCTCCCCCTCTCCCGGTGAGGGAGGGCGGGAGTGGGACGGGAGAGGGGGCCGGGGGGTGAGGGTTCGGGCGGGGGTGCTCGCCTGCGCTATCTTCCCTCCATGCCCGCCACCCTCTGGACCCGCGCCGGCCTCACCTGGAAGGAGCTGGGTCTCCGGCTGGGGCGGGAAGTCTACGAGGACGAGCTGCTGGGGCGGTGCGCGGAGCTGGCGTACTTCTTCCTGTTCTCGGTCTTCCCGCTGCTGCTGTTCATGACCACCCTGCTCGGCTATCTGGCCGAGGCCAACCCGCGCCTGCAGCAGAGCCTGCTGCGCTACGTGGCGCGGGTGTCGCCGAGCCACGACGTCACGGCGCTGCTCGACCACACCCTGGTGGAGATCCGCAGCGGTCGCACCGGGATCAAGCTCTACCTGTCGCTGGCGGTGGCGGTGTGGATGGCCTCCAACGGCATGCTGGCGATGTCGCGGACGCTGAACGCCATCTGGGGGTTCCGGGAGAGCCGCCCCTGGTGGTGGCGGCGGATCGTGGCGGTCCTGCTGACGCTCACCTTCGCGGCGCTGATCGTCGGCGCCCTGCTCCTGATGTTCCTCGGCAGGACGGTCGGCGAGGCGATCGCGGACCGGCTGGGAGTGGGCATCGCCTTCGCGGTGGCCTGGCACTTCGTTCTGCGCTGGCCGCTGATCCTGGCCTCTGTAGTCTTCTCCTTCGAGATGGTCTACAACTTCGCCCCCGACCTCGGCGGCCGACAGGGGCGGCACTGGGGGAGCCCGGGAGCGGTCGTCGGAGTCGCCCTCTGGCTGCTCGCCTCCTTCGGCCTGCGGATCTATATCGAGAACTTCAGCACCTACGCCACGGCATACGGATCGGTCGGCGCGGTGATCGTGATGCTGGTCTGGTTCTACCTCACCGCCTTCGCCATCCTGATGGGGGGAGAGCTCAATTCGGAGATCGCCGGTGCGCTCGCGGCCCGGAGGGAACGCGGTCTTGTCCCGCCAAAGCGTTAGCGCGCACCCTTATTCGGTAGTAAGCAGTTGAGTATATTTGGAATCCAGATGGATTCCCCTACCGAAAAGGAGGCGTGTATGGGCGTGAAGAAGACGTTTTTGGCCGTCGGCATCGCGTTGCTGGCTATGGCGGGTCCCACCCTGGCGGCGACGACCGTGATCACGGCCGCGGACGAGGGTCTGGCGACGATCGGCGGCGGCAGCACGACGATCGACCTGGCGCAGTATCCGATCCAGCAGATCTTCGGCGCGTCGGTGACCAGCAATCCCGTGGTGAGCCTGATCGGGGAGTCGCTCGGATCCGGCACCGACCTGGCCGGAGTCAATACCATCGTGCGCCGGCCCCGCGACATCACGATCGGCTCCACGGGCACCGGCACCGGGCCGATCTCGCTCGTGGCGCTGCGCCTGCTCAGCGAGGCTCCGGTGACCATCGGCAGCAGCTCCTACGATCTGCGGGTGTTCATTTCCGAGTTCAGCAGCAACGTCCCCCCCGGCACGGTGACCTTCACTTTCTCCAACGGCGACGGCGGCACCTTCACCTCCAGCTTCAACGTGCGGCCGCGGCTGGTCTTCACCGACCGCGCCAAGGGGACCAGCACGGTGATCGACTGCGGCGCGGTGACCTGCGCCAACGGCCAGGACATCCGGGTCCAGGCCACCAACATCCCCTTCACCATCTCGGGCGGCCCGGGCAACTTCCAGCCCTCGGCGCAGAAGGTCAAGCCGCTGAAGGCGGGCTTGAAGGTGGACGGCGACGGCAACGGCGTGGCCGAGCTGACCACGTTCGGCACGTCCAACTTCTTCCCCGGCGTCTCGCCCACCCCGGGCTATCCGGTCTCCGGTTTCACCAAGTATGAGTTCCCGATCTTCACCCGGCAGACCGTTCACTACCCGTTCATCCTGATCCCCTCGGCGATCGCCGTGGTGCGGCCGTTCCCGACCCAGTTCTCCGGCGGCTTCCCCTAGGCGCAAAAAAAGGGACGGCAGGGACGGCAGGGACGAAAAACCGGACTGGGTACTGTCCCTGGTGTCCCTGCAGTCCTTGCCGTCCCTGCCGGCTCATCTCGGCGTTTCCCTTCCCCACCGCTTCAGGATCTCCGGCAGGAAACCCACCGTCGTCGCGTAGCTCACCAGCATGGCCGCCGCCAGGAGGAGCCCCAGGGCGGCGTTCGGCTTGATCGCGGAGAGGGCGAGCACGGAGAAGCCGCAGGCGAGGACGACGGCGTTCCAGAGGACGCCGCGGCCGGCGGTGCGCAGGGTGGCCAGCACCGCCTCGTCGTGGGGACGGCCGGCGCGCCGCTCGCGGCGGTAGGCGTGGACGTAGTGGAGGGCGAAGTCGACCCCGGCGCCGAGGGTGAGGGCGGCGAACATGCTGGTGGCGATGCCGAGGGGGATGCCGGCGTAGCCCAGGGCCGCGAACAGCAGCAGCGTGGCGGCGAGCACCGGGGCCATCAGGACGGCGGTCCAGCGCGGACTGCGGAAGGCGGCGAGCAGCATCAGGACGATCGTCGCGGCCGTCCAGCCGACCGAGCTGAGCTGGTTGCCGACGATGGCCCCCACCACGGCGAGGCCCACCGGTACGTCCCCCGAGACGTGAGCGCGGGCACCGTGGCGGGCGGCAAGGGGAGGGAGGCGCCGTTCGAGCCAGGCGCGCAACGCCGTCCCGCGGGCGTAGTCGGCGTCGGGGACGAACAGGCGCACGCGGGCCGCGCTCTTGTCCGCGGTCAGGTACTGGCGCAGGCCGACCCGGTTGGTCAGCACCTCGACCAGGGCGCCGGCGCGCCGGATCTCGAGCGGCGGCAGGCGCGAGACCGGCGGCGCGTGCCCTTGCGCGCGGGCGCCGGTCTCCAGCAGCCCCAGCGGTCCGAGCTCGCCGCGGACGTGGGGCGCCGCGTGGGCCAGGCGGCCGACGTCCTCCAGCAGGGCGACCCCTGCCGGCGTCCAGAAGAACTGCCTCCCGGGGCCGATGAGCACGACGTCGAAGCGGTAGCTCCCCCAGAACGAGCGGTTGAAGGCGCGCTCGGCGGTGACCAGGGGGGACCGGCGATCGAAGTTGTCGATCCAGGAGTCCTGCACCCGCAGCCGGGCGAGGCCGGGGAGCGCGAGGAGCAGGAGCGCGGTGCCGCCGAGGAGGAGGGGACGGGCCTGGCTGGAGAGCCGCCGCTCCCAGACTGGCCCCTGGGCGGCGTCCGGCCGGCCGGCGTGCCGGCGCTCGGCCCACGCGGGGGGGAGGAGGGCGATCAGGGCGGGGACCAGGGTGAAGGTGAACAGCATGGCGAGCAGCAGCCCGGTGCCGGCGAAGAGGCCGAGGTCGCGTAGCGGTGCCATCGCCGCGCCGAGGAAGGAGTAGGAGCCTGCCGCGGTGGTGAGCGAGGTGAGGACCAGCGGCGAGGCGATGTCGGCGAACGCGCCCTCCGTGGCCCGCAGCAGCCGCTCGCGGGGGTCGCCCCCCGGGGGGATGCCGGCCAGCCGGTGCTGGAGCCGCTCGTGGAGGTGGATCTCGTCGGTCATCGACATCGCCATCAGCAGCACGGGGAGGATGGTGGTCACCAGGGTGACCGGCACTCCCGCCCATCCCATCAGGCCGAGCGTCCAGAGCAGCGTCGCTAGCACCTGGGCGAGGGGCGCGATGACGCCCACCGGGGTGCGTAGCGACAGCCAGAGCAGGAGGGCGAGGGCGGCGACCATCGCCGGCACCAGCCGGGTGAGGTCGCGCAGCACCGTCTCGCCGAGCACCGCCTCGGCGGCCACCGGGCCAGTGATCCGCAGGTCGAAGGGGGCGGTGGCGCGGGAGGCCCGCCAGCTCTCGAGCTGGCGGATCACCTCGCGGCGGTCGGCCTTCGCGGCGACCGGGGCGTAGAGCGGCGCGGCCCGGCCATCGGGGGAGAGGAAGAGGCCGCCGGCGACGGGGATCGCGCGCAGCCGCGCCAGCAGAGCGGCGAACGCGGCGGGATCGTCGGGGATGGTGTCGAGAGGAGTGACGAGGTCGATCGTCCCCGTCGTCGGCGGCGCGATCAGGTCGGCCAGCGAATGCACGCCCGCGCCGTCGACGCCGGGGAGCCGCCGCAGCTCGCGGTCGGCGCGGCGCAGAAAGCGGAACCCCGCGGGCGAGGCGACCGGCGGCCCTCCCGGCCGCGCGCTCACCAGCAGGATGATCGTGTCGGCTTCGTCGAAGAGCGCGCGGTCGCGCAGCGTCCGGGTCACCGCCGGATCGCCCCGCGGGTAGATCGCCGAGCCGTCGGTGCGGATCTCCAGCCGGACCAGGCCGGCGGCCGCCAGGGCGCTGCCGAGGAGGAACGCGAGCAGAGTGAGGGCGGGCCGGCGCAGGGCCGCTCGCGCGAGGGAGAACATACGCAAATATCTCTTTTCAGGTTGTCACATTGCAATAGGCTCATGCCGGGCCGGTCGAGGCACCCTCTACATTGGGCGCATCACGCTCCGCGGCAGGTGCCGGGGGGCCAGCGCTTCAACAAGGAGAACAGCAATGAGAAAGATGATCTTCATGGGGCTGGCGGCGGCGCTCATCGCGCTGCCCGTGCTCGCGGACAACACGGTCACCCACGGCAGTGACCTCTTCCAGACCGCGGGAGACGGCTCGACCTATGCCCAGGTGAGCGTTCCGGCGGGCTACTTCTGCACCGGCTCGGCCGCCTGGTCGGGCACGGTGGTGCTGACCGGCGTGCCGGTAGTGACCAGCCCCGCCAACGTGCTGGGCAACACCGACACCGTCGTCGAGCGGCTGGCCGACACCACCTTCGACGGCAGCGGCAACGCCACGGTCAACGCGATCGTGCGGGCGGCGAACTTCAAGAGCACCTCGCCGATCTCGGTCTCCGGCTGCACCGGCAGCTCCCTCTGGGACGTGCGGTCGAGCGCCGCGCCAACCCAGTCGGCCTTCGCCATGACCCTCCACCGGACCAGCTCGACGGCCACCGGCGGCACCTTCGACAGCGACGTGACGATCAGCCCGCGGCTCACCTTCACCCAGCAGGGGACCGGCGGCCTGGTCCACACGCTCGATCAGTCGACGGTCCACTTCACCACCTCGGGCGCCTCGTGGACCCACCACCCCGGCACCGGCGGCCTGAGCTATGGCAGCTCCGTCCAGGTCGACACCGACGGCGACAGCGTGGCGGACACCACCGTCCCGGCCACCTCGAACTTCGCCGCCGGCTGGAGCAGCGTGCCGCAGTCCGGCTGCACGACGCCCCCCTGCGGCGTCGGCGTGCCGCACTCGGCGATCACCGCCCGGCACCACATCAATCCGCCGCTGCCGCCCTGCACCACGGGCACCCAGGCGGGGGTCCGCTCCGGTTTCGTGACGCAGCCGGTCCTCCAGCACTGCTACGCGGTGGCGAACACCACCACGATCGACGCTCCGTAGAGGGAAAAAGGGACCTAAGGGACAGCAGGGACTCCAGGGACAGCAGGAAACAGGAATCCTGGTGTCCCCCTGGCCCCCCGCTACGCGTAGGGCTTCAGCGCCTCGCGCAGCGGCCCGGGAACCGCCGTGGGCACGGCGCGCTTCCCCTCGCGGCGCATGCAGGCGACCACCTGCTCGCCGCGGGCGACGAGCTCCTCGTCGTCTCCCTTCCGCCGCCAGTACTCGAAATTCAGGGTGATCCGGTTCTGGACCACGCCGCCCAGCCGCATGCGGATGACGATCTCGTCGAACGCTTCCAGCTCGGCCAGGTAGTCGCAGTTGCAGCGGACGGTGGCGAGCGCCAGGCCGTCCGCCAGCTCGGCGAGGATCTCCGGGGCGTGGTCGCGCAGGAACATCTCGCGGCAGCGCCCTTGCCAGCGCAGGTGGTTGACGTAGTAGACGTTGCCGACCAGGTTGGTCTCTTCGAACCCCACCAGGTGGTGGTACTCGTAGGCCTTCAATGCGCGCTCTCGGCGAGGACGGCGAGCGCCGCCGAGCCTGCCAGCTCGCGGACCGGGGCGAGGAGGGTGCCGATGCGCAGGTCGCCCGAGCGGAGCAGGAGCCAGCCGTCCTCCCCGCCGGCCTCCAGGATCAGCGGCGCCCCGTGCGCGACCCCGGCCTTGACCAGGCTCTCGCCCGCCGCCCACACCCGGGTGGCGGCGTCGCCGTAGCGCTCGCCCCGCTCGCGGGCGATCAGCGCGGCGAGCCGCGAGCGCTCGATTCCCAGCAGACCGAGCCAGACCTCCTCGGAGCGCTCGGCGACCTCCTGGAGATCGCAGCCGATCCGTCCAACGCCCGTCACCGCCAGCGTCAGGCCGCCGGAGCGCGACCTCGAAAGGCCCTCCTGATCGGGAGCGCCGTCCGGCCGGTGGCGGCGGGGAGCCTTCTGACCTTCTGGAGCGGGAGCCTCGCGTTCGAGCGAGACGCGGACGCCGGCGCCGGGGAAGAGCTCCTGGAGCCGCCGCTCGACGTGGGGTCCGAGCAGGGCGGCCGGCCAGGAGAGGGGCGGGGCGATGCGGTCGACGGCGCGCAGGGTCAAGCCCTGCCAGCTCTCGCGGAGCCGGCCGTCGATCGTCCGCAGCTCGACGTCGTAGACGAATTCGTCGCCGTCGCGGCTCCTCTCGCGGGCGGCGAGGAGAAGGGGGACGTCGGCGGCGAGGCCATGGCTGACCACCCGCTCGACCGCCGTCGGCAGCAGGGTCTTGTGCGGGATGCAGGCCTGGATGGCGTGGATGGCGGCGTCGCGCGCGCCGGGGTCGCCGAGCACCAGGCGGTCGGGCAGATAGCGGCCGAACCAGACCGTGCTGCCGTCCGCCGAGATGTCCGCCAGGCACTCCGTGGCGCGCAGGCTGCGGTATCCGGCCAGGCGCTGGAAGCGCCCCTGGTGGAAGAGGACGCCGCCGTAGAGGTCCCCCAGCGGATCGAGCGCGATGCGGCCGGGCGTACCCGCCGCCGGGAAGGGGGCGAGCAGGCGCGGCCGGGCCTCGGCGTCGGCCATCTGGCCGAAACGGCAGATCGCACGGAAGTGGTCGGCGGCGAAGCCGGTGGAGGCGTCGCGCAGCACGACCTCGACCGTGCCCGGCGCGCGCACCAGGGCGGCGACGCGGATCGTGGTCGAGCCCCCCACGGGGACCGCCACCGGGCGCTGGAAGACGACGTCCTCGAAGACCGGGATCTCGTCGGTGCGCAGGAGCGCCATGGCCGCCTGCGCCATCGCCTCCATGCCGAGCACGGCGGCGAACAGCGGCTCGCCGTGGAAGACGTGGTCGGCGAGGTGGGGATCGGAGTCGGCCGAGACCTCGGCGTCCACCACCAGCTCCACCCCCGGCACGTGGACCCGCGGGGTCTCCAGGTAGCGGAGCAGCGGCAGCTCGGCGCGCTCGACCTCCAGCGTCGAGGAGTCCCCGAAGCGGCCGGCGACCACTATCGAGACGGCGGGCTGGTGGCGGGAGATCAGCTCGCGGAGCATGGCGACGCCGGTCCCCGTCGGGATCGGGGAGATGCCCTGCGCGATCAGGCTCTCCAGGGTGCCCAGCCGCTCGCCCATGCCGACGCCGGCCCACACCGACCATTCGAGCGCCAGGCAGCGGCAGTCCGGATAGCGCTGGGCGAAGCGCTCGGTCGCCCGCGCCAGCCACTCGTTGGCGAGGGCGTAGTCGGCCTCGCCGCGGAGCCCGATGCGGGCGATGATCGAGCCGAAGGTCACCAGCAGCCGCAGCCGGCGGGGATCGATCGCCGCCAGCACGTTGCGGAAGCCGGCCCCCTTGGGCGCGAAGGTGCGCAGGCAGGCCGCACCGTCGAGAGAGGCGAGGCGGCGGGGGGAGTTGGTGCCGGCGCCGTGCAGGAAGGCGGTCACGGGGCCCAGCTCGGCCTCGGCGCGCTCGACCGCCGCGCGCACCGCCGGCCCATCGGTGACGTCGGCCGCCAGGTAGAGCGCCTGGACGCCGGCGGCGGCGAAGCGTTCGAGGTTGGCGGCCAGCTCGGCGTCCTCCTCCGGCCGCGAGCGGCCGAGCAGGGCGAGGCGGACGCCGGTCGCGCGGGCGAGGTCGAGGGCGCACTCGGCGGCGATCCCCTTGCCGCCGCCGGTCACCAGCAGCACGTCGCCGGCGCCGAGCGGCAGCTCCGCGGTCCCGGCGGCTTCCGGCAGCAGGCGGAGCACGGGGACCCGGCGGACGCCGGCGGCGTCGTAGTGGGCCTCGGAGTACGCCGGCGCCGCGCCGCTCTGCGCGGCGAGCTCGGCGACCACCCAGGAGGCGGCGTCCGGATGGTCGGCGGGGAGATCGATGACGGTGGTGGCCGTCCCCGGGATCTCCAGGTGGAGGGTGCGGGCGAACGCGCCGCCGACACCCCCCTGCTGGATCAGCACGAAGCGGAGCGGGCCGGGGCTCGCCAGCGCGGCCTGTGCCGCCTCGACGAAGAGGGGAGGATGCCGCTCGTCCACCTCCGGCGGCAGCAGCAGCGCCACGCCGCTCCCCTCCAGCCGGGCCGCGAGCGGACCGGCGAGGGGGTGGTCCGGAGGCGCCACGATCCGCCAGCTCCGCACGGGCGCGGCGGGCTGCGTTCTCTTCGCCTGGACGCGAGTCAGGGGCCGCTCGATCCGTTCGACCGTGAACGGCCGCACCCAGGAGTCGACGCCGGCTGGCGCGGCGGGGACCTCGTCGGCCGCCGCCGGCTCGAGCGGCGCCTGGTGCGACAGCGCCTCGGCGACCTCGGCCACGGTCGCCCGCGAGTAGTCGGTCGGCGAGGAGGGGGGGCGGAGCCCCAACCGGCGCGCCGTCTCGACCACGAGCTGGCCGACGGAGATCGAGTTCAGGTGGAGGTCCGAGAGCAGCCGGCTGTCGTCGCGCACCGCGTCGGCCGGAAGCTCCGCGCGCTGCGCCACGAGCTGGCGCAGGAGATCGCGCGGGTTCGTCGCAAACGGGACGGCGGCAGGCCCTGACTCGACGATCGCGCGCGCCATCGTCTCCCCCTCTCCCCGGACGGGAGGGCGGAGGGCTGGGAGAGGGGGCCGGGAGTTGAGGGGCTCCGGCGCCGATTCGCACGGGTTAGCCAGGAACTTCAGCGGCCGGTCGGCGTCGAACGGCCGGGTGAACCGCCCCTCGAACAGCACGCCCGTGTCGACCGGCACGCCGAGGGCGAAGGCGGCGCCGGCCGCCTTGAGCACGCCGGCGATCGACGGGCCGCCGACGTCCAGCGGGATCGCCGGCGCCGCGATCATCTCGCCCGCCAGCTCG
Organism: uncultured Acidobacteriota bacterium; assembly: GCA_963718645.1. Lineage (GTDB taxonomy): Bacteria > Acidobacteriota > Thermoanaerobaculia > Multivoradales > UBA5704 > DATARR01. Next base: position 3,627,713 of record OY970373.1, on the reverse strand, counting down.
CAGAGGGCACGGCCGGGACCGACCTCGATCCAGAGGTCCGCGCGGTCGGCCGCCGCGCGGAGGGCGCCGGCGAAGCGGACGGGCGCCGTGAGCTGCTCGCGCAGCAGAGCCCGAAGGTCGGCATCCGGCGCCAGCGGCTCGCCGGTGACGGTCGAGACGACAAGACGTGCGAGGGGGGCCATCGCGACCGCCGCCAGCTCCCCGGCGAGGCGCGGCTCGGCGGCGGCCATGTGCGGCGAGTGGAAGGCGTGGGAGACGCGGAGCCGGGTCGCCGCGATGCCGCGGGCGCGGGCGCGCTCGGCGGCGGCCTCCACGGCGTCGGCGTCGCCGGAGATCACCGTGCGGTCCGGAGCGTTGTAGGCGGCGATCGCCGCACCCGGTCCGAGCAGGGCCTCGACGGTGGCGGGATCGGCGGCCAGGCTCGCCATCGCGCCGTTCCGGTCTCCCGTCTCGGACATTGCCCGGCCGCGGGCGGCGGCGAGGCGCAGGGCGCTGCCGGCGTCGAGGGCGCCCCCCCAGTGGAGGGCCGCGATCTCGCCCAGGCTGTGGCCGACGGCGACGCCGGCGCGCAGGCCGAGCCGGTCGAGCAGCGCCAGCCCCGCGAGCGTGTGGGTTGCGATGGCCGGCTGCGCCACCGCCGTATCCACGGCGTCGGTTGCTGGATCGAGATCCGCCTCGGCGTAGACGCTTTCGAGAGTGTCGAAGCGCCGGCGCAGCAATCCGCCGTCGAGATGCGAGGGGGAGCCCTGGCCCGGGAAGAGGAAGCCGATCCGCCGGCCGCGGGCGCCGGTGCCGAAGAAGACGCCGTGGCGCGCGTCGAGGCCGACGGACTCGCCGCCGCGCAGCAGGCCGGCGAGCCGGTTCAGGCGCTCGGCCGCCTCGGCGGGGCTGGCGGCGACCACCGCCGCCCGCGCCGCGCCGTCCCGCAGCGTCTGCTGGAGGCTCGCCGCGAGGTCGGCCAGCTCGGCGCGCGAGAGGCGGGCCGCGATCCCGGCCAGCCGCTCCGCCTGGTGCGCCAGGGCGTCCGCGTCCGTCGCGGCGAGCAGCAGGATCTCGGCGTCCTGCCAGGAGGCGAGCAGCTCGCGCTCGCGGGCCGCCAGCGATCGGCGGCGCGCCGCCGGCGCCCCCTCGATCGCCAGGTGGGCGTTGATGCCGCCGAAGCCCATGGCGGAGACGCCGGCGCGCAGCGGCCTGCCCGCCGGCCAGGGCTCGCCGCGGTCCGAGATGCGGAGCGCCGCCGCCGGCTCGCCGAACTGGGCGTGCGGCTCCTCGCAGCCGGTGGCGGGCGGGATCAACTGCGAGTGGACGGCGAGGGTCGCCTTGATCAGACCGGCGACCCCGGCCGCCGCCTTGGTATGGCCGATGTTCGCCTTGATCGAGCCGACCGGCGCCGGGTGCGCGCCGGGCGCCGCCTCATGGCGGGCGCCGGCGAGCGCGGCGAGCTCCGCCGAATCTCCCACCGCGGTGCCGGTGCCGTGCCCCTCGAAGTAGCCGACGGTGTCGATGCCGAAACCGGCCCGCCGGTAGGCGCGGGCGAGGGCGAGCTGCTGGCCGGCCGCCTCGGGGCGGCTGATGCCGCCGTGGCCGTCCGAGGAGACCCCCCAGCCGCGGACCACGGCGTAGACCCGGCAGCCGAGCCGCTCGGCGTCCCCCTCGCGCATCAGCACCACGAAGCCGCACCCCTCGCCGGGGATGAAGCCGTCCGAGCGCGCGTCGAACACCCGCATCTCGCCGTGGGCGAGAGCGCCGGTGCGGGCGAAGCCGACCAGCTCGAAGGGGTCGAGGGAGAGGTCGACGCCGCCGGCGAGCGCCACGTCGAGGTCGCCGGCGGCGAGGCCGGAGCAGGCATTGGCCACCGCCAGCAGCGAGGAGGCGCAGGCGCCGTCGAGCGTGTAGCCGCCGCCGTGGAGGTCGAAGTGGTTGCAGATGCGGCCGGCGATGGTGTTCGAGAGGCCGCCGGCGAGCGTCTCCTCCATCGGCTCCGGGAACGGCGCCTTGTAGGTGGGCTCCAGACGGGCGAGGAACTCCGCGATCCGCCCTTCCTCCCACCCCTCGGCGGCGAGCTGGGCGCCGAGCGTCCGGCGGACGTAGGGCCAGCGCAGCCGGAGCAGGTTGGCGCGCGAGAACTCGCCGGTCAGCGTGTTGCCGAGCAGGACTCCGGCGGCCTCGCGCGGCAGCCCGGCGCCGTCGGGGAAGCCGGCGTCGGCGAGCGCCTGGGCGGCGACGTCGAGGGCGAGCCAGTGGGCGAGGTCGGCCGAGCGGAAGGTGGGGCCGGCGACGCGGAAGCGGACGCGGTCGAACTCCCACCCCTCGAGCACGGCGGCCTCGGAGGCGTACAGGCCGTCAGGATCTGCCGCGTCGCCGGTGAGGTAGTCCTCCAGCCGCAGCCGCTCCGGCGGGATGCGCCGGAACGCCCGCCGGCGGGCGAGGACGTTCTCCCAGAGCTCGGCCGGGGTGCGGGCGTCGGGATAGCGGCAGGCCATCCCGACGATCGCGATCCCCTCCCTGACGGTGGCGCCGCTCATCTCAGGCTCCCGCCGGCATCGGCACGTCGAGCCGCTCCTTGGCTTCCGCCCGCTGCGCCGCCAGCGCCTTGGCGTAGAGCATCGCGCCGCGGCCGGCGCAGACCGCCGTCAGGCCGAAAAACAGGCCGAAGACGATGTGAAACGCCATCAGCGTGCCGTAGGCCGCGGCCACCGCCACGCCGAAGGCGATCTGCCCGCGTACCGTGCGCGGCGTCGTCGCCGGGTCGGTCACCATGTAGAAGGTAAAAAGCAGGAAGGCGACGCCGGTCATCGGGTTGAGCGACGGCAGGAAGAGGTTGCCGAACAGGAAGTGGCGCACCGCCGCTTGCAGCACGAAGGCGCCGAGCCAGGAGACGATCAGCGGGATCCGCTTGGTGAATACCGTGTTGAGGAAGCTCCCCGAGCAGATGATCAGGGCGGGGAGGAACCAGGACCAGCCCTGCGACAGGTTCTCGGTGAACATGTAGGGCTGGGCGATCCCCACCCAGGGAAAGGCGAGGAGCGTCGCCGTGATACCGAGGTTCGACGGGTTGAAGATGTGCCGGCGCGCGCCGTTGGTGCCGACGCGGAACAGGTGCTTCGAGGCGATGGCCGCCGCCGCCGCGAAGGCGACCGGCAGCAGGCGGTCATTGGCGTAGAGCAGCATGGCGACGGCCAGGCCGCTGATGTGGGCCGGCAGCATGAAGTCGATGAATGTGGTGCCGGGGCCCAGGAAGCGGGGCCTGATCCCGAGCCGGCGCGCCTCGATCAGCTCGAGCAGAAGCTCGGTCGAGTAGGCGGCGAGCAGGGCCACCAGCGGCGTGGCGTACGCCATTTCGAAGCCGAGCACGGTGTGCCCGACGAGGTTGAGGATGGTGATGGCGGTGGCGAACCGCCGCAGCGCCGCCAGGCGCATGTCTTTCGGCGGTGCGGTGGTCTTTGGAGTCTCTGCCATGTCTCAGCCCGCCTTTCCGGTGCCGGCCGGTTGCGTCCTGGGGGTCCCGCCCGCGGCTACGGCCGGAGGGGGTGGCATCGTCGGTATTCCAGGGAGAGTGGCTCCTAGAAGAACTGTGTGGCGGCCGGGGGCGAGGCGCAGCGTCTCCGCGCGCACCCGGCCGGAGCCGTCGCGGTAGCGGAAATCCACCCGCAGCGGCGTGCCGGCCGCGATGCGGCCGAGGCCGAAGTGGAGCTCCGGCGCCCGTTTCCCTGAGTGGCCGCTGCCGCCGTCGACCTGCGCCACCATGAGCCGGCCGTCGGGGAGCCAGACCGTGGCCTCCGCCCCGATCGCCGGCCGCGAGGCGCCGGCGGGTCCCGCCATGGCGGGGAGCCGCGCCTCGATCTCCAGCGCGGCGCCGCGGCGCGGACTGACGTTGTGGAAGAAGTACGAGGTCTCCCACTGGTCGGCGATGGCGAAGTCGAGGGCGCCGTCGCCGTCGACGTCGGCGATGGCGATGCCGCGGGTCACGTGGCTGTCGTCCAGCCCCAGCTCGTGGGCGATGTCGTAGTAGCGGCCGTCTTTAGCGCGCACGAAGAAGGGGTTGTGGAGATGCCCCGAGAGGTCGTCGCCGGGCCTGAAGTGGGCCCAGGCGGCGGGGTGGAGCATGTTGTTGTCGTTGCCCATGGCGAGCTCGTGGAGCTCGGGCCAGCGGTTCTTCTCGCCGCGCAGGAAGCCGATCGCCTGGGTGGCCTCGGGCACGCCGTCGTTGTCGAAGTCGGCGAAGCGGGCGTCCCACCCCCAGCCGCTGCGGGAGAGCCCGAGGTCCTCGCCGCGGTCGGCGTAGGGGGCGACACCGTGCCGCATCGCCCCGGTGTCCCCCGAGCTCACCCAGACGAAGTGGCTCTCCTCCAACGCCCAGTTCTGGGCGATGTTGCTGACGTACATGTCAGGGATGCCGTCGCCGTTGATGTCGGCGAAGTCGATCCCCATCCCCTTGAAGGAGTCGTGGCCGAGCACCTTCGAGGCCGGGGTGGTCAGCGTCCGGCGCCCCTCGAGCACCTCGAAGCGCGGGTGCCCCGGGGTCGAGACGTTGTGCAGCAGGCGGTCGTTGCCGAAGTCGTTGCCGAAGTAGATCTCGGGGAGCAGGTCGCCATCGAGGTCGGCGGCGCCGGCCGCCAGGGTCCAGGAGTAGGCGGTCTTGGCGTCGAAGGCGTCGGAGGCGTCGGTGAAGCTGGCGGTCGGCTCCGGTCCCGAGGTCCCCCCAGCTCCAAGCAACAGCCGGTTCCTGCCGCCGTTCTCCGAGCGCGACATCGAGCGGTGCATGTGGGCGATGTCGGTCGCCTTGGCGTCGAGCACCCGCATGCCGTCCGGGAAGTAGTTGCCGACGATCAGGTCGAGGTGGCCGTCGCCGTCGACGTCGGCGCTGGTGAGCGCGTTGGTGTTCCAGATCTCATTACCGGGGACCAGCTCGACCGGCTTGAAGGCGGCGGCCGACAGGGTCGTGGCGCCGGCGCCGCCGCCCGTGCGGCGCAGGAAGAGCACCGGCGACCGCCCCCAGTAGTAGACCAGGAGGTCCATCTGGCCGTCCTCGTTGAAGTCGCCCGGGAGGCACCCCATCGGCGCCATCGTCCGCGCGTCGTAGTGCAGCGGCGCGGGATCGAGGGTGAACATGGCGTAGCGGGCGCCGGTGCCCGGCACCGGCTGCACCAGCACCTGGTCCACCCGCGTGTCGACCGAGCAGACGTCGTTCGGCAGCCCGTCGCCGTCGAGGTCGTTGAGCGCCACCCCGGCGCCGACGGCGGAGATCCAGGAGCGGATGTCGTTGAGGCTGGGGTGCACCTGCCGCACCACCCGGTCGAGGTTGCCCGCGGGGGCCGCCAGCGGCTCGCGGGTGAAGGCGAAGCGGGAGGCGAGGGCGTCGCGCTCGGCCTGCGGCAGCGTGGGCAGGCGCGCGAAGCCGTAGAGCCCCGCGATCACCGCCACCGCCGTCAGCCGCGTCGCGTTGCGGCGGAAGAAGCCGGCCTGCGGCTCGTTCATCGGATCAGACCCCCTTCCTGAATCGGTCCTGAATGCGCTGTCTCCAGACCTCGAACGCGGGCTCGCCCGGCCGGTCGGCCGGCAGGGCTTCGACGGTCCGGAGGGCGACGGCGCCGGCCTCGGCCGCGCTCAGGCCGCAGATCACCTCGGCGGCCAGCGCGGTGTGCGCGGTCGGATTGCCGGCCCGCTCACGCGCCTGGGACGCGAAGGCGACGCCCTGCGCCAGCTCCGGGAGGAAGGGGCCCGCCGCCTGCCGGAGCGCCGTGATCCCGTCCCGGTCGGGTCCACCGGCGTAGGCGCTGGCGAGCCCGACGCCGGCCCAGAGGTCCGGCTGGCGCGCCGCCGGAAACGCTCGAACCGTCCGCGGGATGCGCTCGACGTCGGCCCCCTCGACGAACCAGAGACTGCGGCCGAGCCCCTGATCGAAGCCGCGGCGGGCGTAGCCGCGCAGCTTGCGGGGCACCTCCTGGCGGGTCACCGATCGCGGCCAGTGGAAGAACCCCTCGTGGAAGCCGTAGCCGTCGAGCGCCAGCCAGCCGAGCAGCGGGTCGAGGCGGGCGAGCAGGCGCTCGGGGGAGATCGGAAGCCGCGCCAGGATCCATCCGGCGCCGACGTTGACGATGTAGGCGTGGGCGTCGCCGGGGCCGGCGAGGAAGCGGGTCAGGCGGTCGCGCCGTTGACCGGGGAGGAGGGGCGTCAGGGCGTCGAGCAGGGCGAGCGCCATCCCCGCCCCCTCGTAGGCGAAACCGCGCTGGTCGTTCGCGAGCTCGGCCTCGATCCGCGCCGCGGCCGCCGCTGCTCCGCTCTCTTCCAGCGCCGCGTGATAGCCGGCCACGAAGCAGCGGCCGACGTTCTCCAGTCGCTCGCGCAGGACGGAGTCGCCGGCGTCGTGGAATCCGCGGCGGACGAACGAGGTCTCGCCGGGGGAAATGCCGAGCAGCGCGCGCTTCAGGGCGGCGGCGGGAGTCCGGCGGGGCGAAGCCGTCCCCGGATACGACAGGGGGGTGCCGCGGTCGTCGATCGATGTCGTCAAGGCTTCACTCCTCACGCTCCACAGTAGGCTCCACAGTCTACGCCTTACATACTGTGGTGCTTCCAGGAGAGGCGAACGAGTCGCTCGCAGCGTTTCAATCGAAACTTTCTTGGCGCCTCCCGCCGGCTCAGCCCTTGCCGGCCTCCTCCAGCTCCATCTTCAGCGAAAAGAAGCGGAGCAGATCTTTCAGCGAGAGGATGCCGAGCAGGCGGTCCTCGTCGACCACCATCAATCGGGAGGCTCCGTTGCGGCTCATCCGCGAGAGCGCTTCCATGGCATCGGTGTCGGCCCGCACGGTGTTCTCGGGGGTGCAGCGCTCGGCCAGCGAGCCCACGGTCTGGCGGTCCCACTCGTCGCGGGGGAGCTCGCGCACCCGCCGGGCGGTGACGCAGCCGAGCAGGCGTCCGGAGTCGTCCACCACCGGGAACATCTTGAAATGGTAGCGGTAGATGTAGCTCTGGACCAGCTCCAGCACCGGGATGCCGCGCGGCACGGTCACCGGGTCGGCGTGCATGAAGCGGGAGACCGGCTCCCCCTCGAGCGCCCGGCGGAGCAGGAGCTGCTGGTAGGTGGCCGTGGCGGCGTTGCGCAGGAAGAGGCCGATCAGGAACAGCCAGAGGCCGGAGGCGAAGCTCCCCGAGATCAGGGAGACCACGCCGAGGCCGATCATCAGCAGGCCGAAGCCGGAGCCGATCGCCGAGGCGATCCGGGTCGCCCAGCCCAGGTTCTTGCGCCACCCCCAGAGGATGGCTCGCAGGATCCGCCCGCCGTCGAGCGGCAGGGCGGGGATCAGGTTGAACAGCGCCAGGGTGCCGTTGAGGAAGCCGAGGTAGCCGAGCACCGAGCCCGCCTCCTTGGGCCACCCCGCGATGCTGCCCACCAGCACGAGCGCGCCGCAGACCAGGGCCAAGCCGAAGCTCGCCGCCGGCCCCGCCGCCGCGATCACCAGCTCCGCCTGCGGCGTGGGGGGCTCGGCCGGCATCTCGGCGAGGCCGCCGAAGATGAACAGGGTGATCGCCCGCACCTGGACGCCGTACGTCCGCGCCACCACCGCGTGGGAGAGCTCGTGGAGGAGCACCGAGAGGAAGAACGCCAGGGCGCCGGCCACCCCCATCGACCAGTAGACGGCTGGCGGCTGCCCCGGGAGCTGGCCGGGGAACACCAGCGTCGCGAAGTCCCAGGTCACCAGGACCGCGACGATGAACCAGGACGGGTCGATGCGGATCTTGATCCCGAAGATCTGGATCAGCTCGATGGGTTTGCCGAACACCAGCCCATTGTAGTACGGCGGGGGATGGGGCCCCAGGGGACGAACACGGACAGGAAGACAACACGGACCCGCCGGCTAGGTCTTACTGTCCGTGTCCGTCCGTGCTCGTCTGTGCTCGTCCGTGTGGGCTTTCACTGCCGCCGTCCCCCGCCTCCCGCCGGCGCACCGCGGCGTCGGTCTCCGCGTCGGCGGGGCAGTACGTGTCGCGCCGGCGCTGGAGGTCGTTGACCACGGCGCGCCGGAACCCCTTGGCGCCCCCCTCGGCGAGGCGGTCGGCGTGGTAGGAGGCCATGTCCACCACCTCCAGCCGCAGGCGGATCGTCTTGAACAGGCGGGGGAGCCGCTGGCCCGGGATCTGGATGTGGTGGAGGCCGCCGCTGTAGGCGAGCAGCATCCGCCCCTCGCCCATCGTTTCCAGGATGTCCGCGATGCCGCCGCGCACGGTCATCGGCTTGCCCTGCGAGTCGAGCCCGGTGGCCCGCTTCATCCGCCCCTCGGGGAGGAGCAGGACCATGGCGTCGGGATCGATCTGGCGCAGCACCTCGCTCCAGGTCTCGTCGCGCTCGCGGGTGATCGAGACCACCCGCGCCGCCACCAGGCCATAGAAGCGGCCGACCAGGGCGCGCTCGGAGGTCTTCTGCGCGATCGGCACCACCCCGTGGCGGGCCAGCCGCCAGAGGAAGTGGTTGGGGCAGGCGCCGGTGAACAGCGCCTCGTAGAGGCTGGTGTGGTTGAGGATGGCGGTCAGGCGGATGCGGCGCCAGCGGTCGGGCGGCGGATCGCCGATGAACTGCACGTCCAGCCGGTAGAAGATCCGGGCCAGGACCTTGACGGCGAACAGGATGAGGAAGACGAGGTAGGAGCGCACGGAGTCTTGTCGGCTTGGTTCGGTTCTTTGGCTTTGGTCGGTTAATTGACGGCCGGGATTCTAGCAGGAGGAACGCTCTGATACGCTTGGCGAGGAGATCCGTATGCCCTCTTCCCCGACCCAGCAGACCCCGTCCGCCCGACCGCGCGTGTCGGCCATCATCACCACCTTCAACGAGGAGGCGAACATCGCCGGCTGCGTCGAGTCGCTGCTCTGGTGCGACGAGATCCTGGTCGTCGACTCCTTCTCGACCGACCGCACCCCGGAGATCGTCCGCAGCTTCGAGAAGGTGCGGTTCTACCAGCGCACCTACTACGGCTCGGCCTCGCAGAAGAACTGGGCCATGGACCAGGTCACCAACGAGTGGATCCTGATCTTCGACGCCGACGAGCGCTGCACGCCGGCCCTGCAGCGCGAGATCGAGCAACTGCTCGCCGCCGGTCCCACCCACGAGGCCTACACGATCAAGCGGCGGGTCTACTTCCTCGACCGCGTGATCCGCTTTTCGGGCTGGCAGCACGACCGCGTCGTGCGGCTGATCCGGAACGGCTCGGCCCGCTACCCCAACCGCCGGGTCCATGCCGACATGATCACCCGCGGGCCGGCGCCGGTGCTGCGCAACCCGATGGAGCACTACATGGCCGATTCGCTCGACGAATACGTCCGGCGGATCGAGAAGTACAGCTTCTGGGGCGCCGCCCAGCACTGGCGGGAGAAGCGGCGGGCGGGATTCGCCGAGATCTTCGGCCGCTCGATCTGGCGCTTCTTCCGCACCTACCTCTTCCAGTTCGGCATCCTCGACGGCATGCACGGCCTGGTTTTCTGCATGCTCCAGGCCTATGGCACCTACCTCAAGTGGGCGCTCCTCTGGGGCTGGCACATCAACGCCGCCCGCGGCCGCGCCCCCAACCTGCCGATCTTCGACGACAGCGAGGAGACCTGGCGGGGGATCGAGACCACGGACGGCGCGGCAGCCGCGCCGTGAACGACCTCCCCCGCGCCCTCCTCGCCCATCTCTTCGCTCGCCAGGAGGAGATGACCGCCCTCCTGCGCGACCTGGTCTGCCTCGAATCCCCGAGCCACGACCCCGCCGCCCAGGAGCCGGTCTTCGCCCGTCTCGCCGCCGAGCTCGCGGCCTCCGGGATGCGCACGCGGCGTCTCCCCGGGAAGGTCTACGGCGGCCAGCTCTGGGCGGTATGGCGGCAGCGGCGGCGGGGCACCCCCGAGCCGGTCCCGGCGCAGCTCCTGATCGGGCATTGCGACACCGTGTGGCCGGCGGGGACGCTGGCGACGATGCCGGCCGAGGTCCGCGCCGGCCGCCTCTACGGCCCCGGGGTGTACGACATGAAGGCGGGTCTGGTGCAGGGGATCTTCGCGCTGCGCGCCCTTCACGACCTCGGGCTCGCGCCGGCCGTGGAGCCGGCGTTCTTCATCAATTCCGACGAGGAGGTCGGCAGCCTCGAATCCTCCCCCCGCATCGAGCGGCTGGCGCGCCGGATGCGGCGGGTCTTCGTCCTGGAGCCCTCGCTCGGGCCCGCCGGCGACCTCAAGACCCGGCGCAAGGGGTCGCTCCGCTTCACCCTCCGGACCTTCGGCAAGGCGGCCCACTCCGGGCTCGATCCCGAGAAGGGGGCGAGCGCCATCCGCGAGCTCGCCCGGGTGATCGACCGGCTCTATGCGCTGGAGGATCCGGAGCGGGGGGTGACGGTCAACGTCGGCGTGATCGCCGGCGGCCTCCGGGCCAACGTCGTCGCTCCCGAGGCGCGGGCGGATCTCGACATCCGGGTGCTGGCGGCGGACGACGCGGCGCGCATCGAGCGCGAGGTCCTGGCGCTGAACGGGGCGTCTGCGGAGACTCCGGGGACGCGGATCGAGGTCGAGGGGGGGATCGACCGGCCGCCGCTCGAATCGACCCCCGGCAACCGCGCGCTCTTCGCGGCGGCGCGGCGGCGGGCGGAGGAGCTGGGGATCGCCCTCGGCGAGGCCACCGCCGGCGGCGCCTCCGACGGCAGCCTGACGAGCCGCTTCACTCCCACCCTGGACGGCCTGGGCGCGGTCGGCGACGGTGCCCATGCCGCCGACGAGCACGTGGTGCTCGACCGGCTCCCCGAGCGGGCCGCGCTGTTGGCATCCCTGTTGCTAGAACCCTGATTGTCCCCCAGCGTTCGCTGGGAACCGGTAAGATGCCGGGGTTGGTTTCAAGATGAAAGCGACCCCAACCGGGGGGGCGCCGCACCAGGGTAAGGGGGTTTTCCGATGTCGCCGCACCGCAGGTCCGCCGTTGGTCTCGCCGTCGCGCTGTTACCTCTCCTCGCCATTCCCGCCGCCGCGTCTCCGAAACCGATCTCCAAACCGACGCCCAAGGCCGTTCCGACGCCCCTGACGCACGCCGACATCCGTCAGGCCGAGCAGCGGCTCGCCGATCTCGGCTACTGGACCGGCCCGATCGATGGCGTCTGGGACGACGTCTCGCGCCACGCGCTGATCGCCTTCCAGAAGGTCGAGCACGCCAGGGCCACCGGCAAGCTGACCCGCGCGGAGCTCAACGCCCTGTCGGTCGCCGCTCCCCCCCGCCCCCGCGAGCTGGGGCAGCACATCGAAGTGGACCTCGCCCGCCAGGTGCTCTTCCTGGTCGACGCCGACGGGAAGGTGGGGAACATCCTGCCGATCTCGTCCGGCAGCGGCAAGACCTTCCATCACAACGGGTATCCGGAAACCCACGCCGTGACTCCCTGCGGCCACCTGGAGGTGTTTTCCCGGGCGTCCGGCTGGAAGACCAGCCCGCTCGGCGAGATGTACAACCCGCTCTACATCGTGGGCGGCATCGCCATCCACGGCAGCCTCGACGTCCCGGCCTACCCGGCGAGCCACGGCTGCATCCGCGTCCCCATGTTCGCCTCCCAGCGCCTGCCGCGCATGGTGCCGAACCGCACCCCGGTCTACGTCTACGGCTGCAAGGACGACGTACCGGCCCACGCGATCGCCGCCGCGCCGGTGCCGGCGCAGGCCCCGGTGAGCGTGGCGGAAGCGGAGGTCGGTTCGGGCGAGCAGCAGTGAGGGTGGAAGCGACCTGAGCCCATGGGGATCGGAAAAGCCTGGGATCTGCTCGTCGCCAAGGTGCTGGGATGGACGCGGGACTTCATCCTGCTGCTGCCCAACCTGGCCGTGGCGGTGGCGGTGGTGGTCGGCTTCTGGCTGATCGCCAGGCTGGCGCGAAACCTCCTGCACAGGGTCCTGCGGCGGATCTCCCATAGCGAGCAGGTCAATCGCCTCCTCGGCCAGGCGGTCTTCCTGGCCTTTGTCGTCGCCGGGCTGTTCGTCGGGCTGGGCATCGTCGGCCTGCAGAAGACGGTGGCCTCGCTGCTCGCCGGGGCCGGCATCCTCGGCTTGGCGCTCGGCTTCGCCTTCCAGGACATCGCGGCCAACTTCATGGCCGGCATCTATCTCTCGATCGAGCGCCCCTTCCGCGCCGGCAACCTGATCCAGACCAAGGACATCCAGGGCATCGTCAAGCAGGTCCACCTGCGCTGGACGGAGATCCGCGTCCCGCAGGGGCAGGTCGTGATGGTCCCCAACAAACAGGTGTTCGAGAACCCGATCACCAACTACACCGCGCCGGGGGAGCGCCGGATCGACCTCAAGGCCGGCGTCTCCTACGCCGACGACCTCGACAAGGTGAAGCGGGTGGCCCTGGAGGCGATCGGGACGGTCCCGACGCGCAAGCCGGACCGGGAGATCGAGATCTTCTTCCAGGAGCTTGGGGAGAGCTCGATCAACTTCGTGGTGCGCTTCTGGATCGAGTTCACCTCGAAGCAGTCCGACTATCTGCGGGCGCAGAGCGAGGCGATCGAGCGGCTGAAGAAGGCGTTCGACGAGAACGGCATCACCCTGCCGTTCCCCACCCGCACGCTCGACTTCCCTCCGGGCGCCTTCGCCGCCCCGCCCGGGCCTGAAGACAACGCCCCGTAACTTCTCCCCTCCCTCCGGCGTACAGACCGGTGAATGGGAGGGAGATCCGCCATGAAGCTCACGATCGAGGGAGTGGGGAAGCGCTACGCCGGGGACTTCTGGGGTCTCCGCGATTTCAGTCTGACGCTGGAGCCGGGGGTGCTCGGCCTGCTGGGTCCCAACGGCGCCGGCAAGTCGACGCTGATGCGGATCCTCGCCACCATCACCCGGCCGACCGAGGGGCGGGTGCTCTGGGACGGCGTCGACGCCGTCCGCTCGCCGGACGGCTTGCGCGCCGTGCTCGGCTATCTGCCGCAGGACTTCGGGGTCTATCCCCATCTGAACGCCGTCGAGTTCCTGGAGTACATGGCGGCGGTCAAGGGGATCGACGGCCGGGCCGCGCGGGCGCGGATCGAGGAGCTGCTGGTGCTGGTCAACCTGACCGAGGCGCGGAAGCGGCCGCTCGGCGGCTTCTCGGGTGGAATGCGGCAGCGGATCGGCATCGCCCAGGCGCTGCTCAACGACCCCCGGCTGCTGATCGTGGACGAGCCGACCGTCGGGCTCGACCCGGAGGAGCGCGTGCGCTTCCGCAACCTCCTCTCCGACCTCGGCGGCGAGCGCATCGTCATCCTCTCCACCCACATCGTCTCGGACGTCGAGGCCACCGCGAGCGGCATCGCCCTGATCGACGGCGGGCGCCTGCTCGCCCACGCCGAGCCGGAGGAGCTGCTGCGCCGGGTGGAGGGGCGGGCCTGGGAATGGACGATCCCGAGCGCCGAGCTGCCGGCGGCTCGCGAGCGCTGGAAGATCAGCAGCACCGTCCGCCGGGCCGACGGCGTCCACGTGCGAGCGGTCTCGGAGTTCCCACCGGCCCCCGGCGCCGTCCCGGTGCCCCCCACGCTCGAAGATGCTTATCTGGCCGTGCTCGCGGGCGAGCGGGCGGCGAAGGCGGCGGCATGAACGCCATGGCGTCGGCACGAGTGCTCTGGCACCTGGCGCGCGCCGACTTCCTCGAGCGGGTGCGGCGCCAGAGCTTCCTGGTCACCCTGGGGCTCGCCGTCTATCTCGGCTACGTGGTCGCCGCCGGGCAGATGAAGCTCTGGATCGGCGACACGCGGGGGATCTACAACTCGGCCTGGGTGGGCATCCTGATGGCCCTGACGGCCAACCTCTTCCTCTCGCTCGCCGGCTTCTACGTGGTGAAGAACGCCGTCGAGCGAGACCGCCGGACCGGGGTGGGGGAGATCCTCGCCACCACGCCGATGTCCAAGCCGCTCTACATGCTGGGCAAGGCGGCCAGCAACCTCGCGGTGCTGCTGGCGATGGTGGCGGTGCTCGCCGCCATGGGGCCGGTGGCGCAGTGGGTCGCCGGGGAGGAGACGCGGATCGAGCTCTGGGGCCTCCTCTCGCCGTTCCTCTTCCTCTGCCTGCCGACGATGGCCCTGGTGGCGGCGAGCGCGGTCCTGTTCGAGACTTTTCCCCTCCTGCGCGGGGGCTTCGGCAACGTGGTCTGGTTCTGCGCCTGGGCCGGCTTGCTGCCGGCGGCCGTCCAGATTCCGGGCTTTCCGGACCCCTTCGGTCTCGGCGCCGTGTCGACGCGGATGTATGCGGAGATGAACGACCGGTTCGGCGCGGCCCATCGCAACTTCGTTTTCGGCGGCATGCCCGACGAGACGGCGACGCGGACGATCGTCTGGCCCGGGATGCACTGGACGTCGAGCGTCGTGCTGGGGCAGCTCGTCTGGCTCCTCGTCGCGGTGGGCCTCGCCCTGCTCGCCGCGCTCTTCTTCGATCGCTTCGACCCGTCGCGGGGGCGGGCGCGCGTCCGGAAGGAGAAGGGGAAAGCCGCGGACGCCGCGGCGGAGATCACGGCCGCTTCCGCCGCGCCGCCGGTCCCCGTCCAGCTCCATCCGCTGCCGGCGGGAGCCCGCCGGTTCCGCTTCCTGTCCCTGCTGCGCGCCGAGACCCGCCTGCTGCTCCAGGGGCAGCGCTGGTGGTGGTACGCGGTGGCGGCGGGGTTGATCATCGCCGCCTTCGTGTCCCCTCTCAACGCGGTCCGCCAGGGGATTCTCCCCGTGGCCTGGATCTGGCCGCTGCTGCTCTGGTCGGCGCTGGGCAACCGGGAGGCCCGGTATGGCACTCAGGGCCTGGTCTTCTCGGCGGCGCGCCCGTTGAGCCGGCAGCTCCCGGCCGTCTGGGCCGCCGGGGTGCTCCTGACGCTCGTCACTGGAGGGGCGGCCGGACTGCGGCTCGCCCTGGCGGGGAATTGGCCGGCGGCGGGAACCTGGGCGGTCGCCGCCCTCTTCATCCCCACGCTGGCGCTGGCGCTCGGCGTCTGGAGCGGCGGCGGCAAGCTCTTCGAGGTGGCCTACCTGGTCCTCTGGTACCTGGGGCCTATGCAGCACGTGCCGGGGCTGGACTTCCTGGGCACCCTGCCGGCCACGGCGAAGGCGGGAACGCCGGTGATCTTCCTGGTGGTGACGGCCCTGCTGGGGCTGGCGGCGGTGGCGGGACGGAAGCGGCAGCTTCGGATGGGGTGAGGGAGCGTCAGCGGTCAGGAATCGCTTTGGACTCCTGCACTATGCTTACCCTCCCTGATTGCCGGGAGATCCCATGGTCGAGAACCTCTGGAACGATGAAGAAGCCGCGGGCTACGAGGGGGACCTCGGGGCGCGCGTTTATACCTCGCGCCTGCTCGGGCGCGACAAGAGCCTGGTGCTGCACGGCGGCGGCAACACCTCGGTGAAGATCCGCGAGACCAACCGCTTCGGCGAGGCCGAGGAGATCCTCTACGTCAAGGGGAGCGGCTGGGACCTGGAGACGATCGCGGCCGCGGGCTTTTCGCCGGTGCGCCTGGGTCCCGCGGCGCGCCTCGCGACGCTGCAGCGCCTCTCCGACCCCGAGATGGTCAACGAGCTGCGGACGGCGATGACCCTGGCGTCCGCGCCCACCCCGTCGGTTGAGGCGATCCTGCACGCGGCGCTCCCTTTCAAGTTCGTGGACCATACCCACGCCGACGCCGTGATCGCGCTCACCAACAATCCGGACGGCGAGGCGCTGGTCCGCGAGGCCTATGGGGATGCGGTCGTCGTCGTCCCCTACATCATGCCGGGGTTCGACCTCGCCCGCCTGTGCGCCGAGCGCTTCCCAGCGCTCGCCGGGCCGGGGACGATCGGCATGGTGCTGCTCAACCACGGCATCTTCTCCTTCGGCGCCACCGCGCGGGAGTCCTACGAGCGGATGATCGACCTCGTCGGCCGCGCCGAGCGCCTGCTGGAACGGCGTGGAGCCTGGAGCCTGGATCCCTTCCCGGAGATGCCCGGGGACGAGGTCGATCTGCTGGCGATCGCCCGTCTGCGCCACGAGATCTCGCGCGCGGCCGGCTTCCCCATGGTCCTCGCGTCGCACCGCGACCCGCGAAGCCTCGCCTTCACCCGCCGTGAGGACGTCGCGCGGATCGCCGCGGGGCCGGCGACGCCCGACCATGTCATCCGCACCAAGCGGCTGCCGCTGATCGGCCGCGACGTCGAGGGGTACGCCGGCGCCTACCGCGCCTACTTCAACGAGCACGCCCCGCACGCCGCCGCGCCGAAGACGATGCTCGATCCGGCGCCGCGGGTGGTGCTCGATCCTGAGCTCGGCCTGCTGACCGCCGGCCGCTCGACGAAGGACGCCGCCATCGCCGCCGAGATCTACGCCCACACCATGGACATCATCGAGCGGGCCGAGCGGCTAGGGGGCTACCGGGCCCTGCCGGCGCGCGACCTGTTCGACATGGAGTACTGGGACCTGGAGCAGGCGAAGCTGGCGCAGGCGGGGAAGCCGGCGATGTTCGCCGGCGAGGTCGCGCTGGTGACCGGCGCCGCCTCCGGGATCGGCCGCGCCGCGGTCGAGGCGCTCCTCGCGAGGGGAGCGGCGGTGGTGGGGCTCGACGTCGATCCGACGGTGACCGGGATTCTTTCGCGGCCGGACTACCTGGGGATCCGCTGCGACGTCACCGAAGAGGCGGAGGTCGCGGCGGCGGTGGCGAAGGGGATCTCGGCCTTCGGCGGCCTCGACCTGCTGGTGCTGAACGCGGGGATCTTCCCGGCGGCGAAGAAGATCGCCGACCTGCCGCTCGCCGAGTGGGACCGGGTGATGCGGGTGAACCTCGACGCCAACCTGGTGCTGCTGCGTCTCGGCCACCCGTTCCTGAAGCTGGCGCCGGCCGGCGGCCGGGTAGTGGTGATCGGCTCGAAGAACGTGCCGGCGCCCGGGCCCGGCGCCGCCGCCTACTCGGCCTCGAAGGCGGCGCTCCACCAGCTCGCCCGCGTCGCCGCCCTCGAATGGGGGGCGGACGGCATCCGCGTCAACGTCCTCCACCCCAACGCCGTTTTCGACACCGGCGTCTGGACCGGCGAGGTCCTCGCCTCCCGCGCCGCCGCCTACGGCCTGACGGTCGACGAGTACCGCCGCAACAACGTCCTCCGCGTCGAGGTGACCAGCCGCGATGTCGCCGAGTTGGCCGCTGAGCTCTGCGGCCCCCGCTTCGCCAAGACGACGGGAGCCTGGATTCCCGTCGACGGCGGCAACGAAAGGGTGATCTGAACCCGCTCCGCGTCCGTGTCCGTCCCGGTCCGTCTGTGTAGGTCCGTGTTTCACCCTCCGGACTGCCGGATCTTCATCACCCCGGCCTCGTCGGTCCCCGCGTAGAGCGTGTCGGGGCTCCGCGGGTCGACCACCAGGAACCGCACGTTGATCCCGGCGAGGCCGGTGCCCAGCAGCGCCCAGGTGGCGCCGCCGTCAGAGCTCTTGAAGACGCCGCGCTCCAGCGTGCCGGCGTAGAGGACGTCGGGGTCCACGGGATCGAACGCTAGCGCCGACAGCAGGGTGAACTGTGGGATGCCGTCGCCGGACAACCTCCAGGTCCGCCCGCCGTCGTCGCTGCGGGAGAGGCCGGCATGTCCGGTGCCCCAGAGCGTGCCGGGGCGGTGGGGGTCGGCGGCCAGGACCGTGAGGTTGACGCCCACGACGAGGAGCGACCAGGTGGCGCCGCGGTCCGCGCTTCCGTAGAGATCTTCGCCCGAGAGCGCGTAGACCTGGGAGGGCTGGAAGGGGTCGGGGACCAGGGCGTCCGCCAGGATCGGGACGCAGGTCCAGGTCTGACCGGCATCGTCGCTGCGGAAGTTGACGCAGGCGCCGGGCTGCGCCTCGCAACTCGGCTCGGTGAAAAGCCCGGCGACGTAAACCACCGAGGAGTCCAGCCGATCGACGGCGATCGTCTCCGGCAGCACGCAGGAGAGCGGAGATCCCGGGCTCCAGTGGGTCCCTGCGTCGGTCGTGTGGGCGACCCCCTCCAGCAGCCCGAGATAGACGGTCCCGGGGTGGTTGGGGTCCGCCGCGAGCGGTCCGGTCTGGTAGGCCGGAGACGGCACGCCGGCGAGCAGACGCCAGGGCTCGCCGCCGCTGACGGTCCGGAAGACCTGGCCGGTCGCGACCGCCCAGAGGCGTGAAGGGTGGAGCGGATCGAGGGCCAGACCGGAGATCGAGGCCGCCTGCATCCCCTGGCTCGATAGCTGCCAGGACGTCCCCTGGTCAACGCTCCGGAAGGGGCCGGAGACGGTCCCCGCCAGCACCGCGGAGGCGCCCGGCAGCAGGGCGAGGACGCCGCTGCCGGGGAGCCCGGCCTCGGTGGCGCTCCAGGTCCGCCCCTGATCGGGGCTGCGGAAAACCTGCCCTCCGGACACCGCCCAGACCACTTTCTTTCTTCCCGGGTCGGCGGCCAGGACGTTGGTGTAGCCGGGCAGCATGCCGCCGTCCACCGAGGTCCATTTCGCCCCGTCGTCGTCGCTGCGGAAGACGATCTTCCCCGGGACCACGCTCGCGGTGGCGAGATAGAGCGTCCCGGAACGCGGATCGACGGAGATGGACGTGAGGGGGTAGGCCGGCAGCCCGCCGGTGATCCGGAGCCATTTCGTGCCGCCGTTCGTGCTCTTGAAAAATCCCGCGAGGGTGGCGGCATAGAGGGTCTGGGGGTGGAACGGATCGACCGCCAGGCCGAGCACGTTCCCGGGTGAGTGGGCGAGCGTCTGCCACGAGGTGCCGCCGTCGGCGCTGCGGAGCATGGGACCGCTCTGGATACCGGCGTAGAGTACGCCCGAGGCCGGGCTCTGAGCGAGCGCGGCGGCGCCGCTGGTGAGCACGAGTTTCCAGCTCGTCCCGCCGTCGGTGCTCCGGTAGAGCCCCTGGAAGGTGGAGGCCCAGACGGTCTCCGGCCGGTGGGAGTCGGCGACGATCGAACGGACCGTGCCGTGGAGGTCGAGCCCGGCGCCGGCGAAGCTCCAGGTCGCCCCACCGTCGAGGCTGCGGAAGACGCCGCCGACGCTGAGCCCGGCATACACCGTGGACGGTCTGGACGGCGCGGCGGCGAACGTCGAGACGATCCCCCCATCCGGGCCGACGCGCGTCCAGGAGTCGACGGCGGCCACGGCCGGCCGGGCCAGAGGGACGAGGAGCAACAGGGCTACGACGGCGCGTCGGTGCATGGCGATCTCCCGGGTTGGCTCAAGTATACGGAAGACCGCCGAGCTCCGCTGGCCTAATCCGCCGACTGCCGGAGCTTCAACACCCCGGCCGCGTCGGTGCCCGCGTAGAGGGTGGTGCGGGTGCGGGGATCGATCACCAGGAACCGCACGTTCAGCCCTTCCAGGCCGGTGCCCAGCTCCCCCCAGTTGAGGCCGCCGTCGGCGCTCTTGAAGACGCCGTTGTGGAGCGTGCCGGCGTAGAGGACGTCCCGGTCGACCGGATCGAGGACCACGGAGGTCACCTGAGCGTTATCCGGAATCCCGGACCCCGAGAAGCTCCAGGTCCGCCCGCCGTCGTCGCTCCGGAAGACGCCCTCGGGCCCTCCCGCCCAGAGTGTTCCCGGCCGCTGGGGGTCTGGAACCAGGACGGAGAAGTTGACGCCCGAAGCCAGGAGCGACCAGGAGGCGCCGCGGTCGGCGCTCACCTCGACATCCGAGCCCGTGAGAGCGTAGACCCGGGCGGCCTGGAGGGGATCGGGAGCCATGACCCCTCCGACCCGGATGCACGTCCAGTGCGCTCCCGAGTCGTCGCTGCGGAAGCTGGAGCAGGCTCCGGGGAACAGGCCGCACCCCGTATCGGAGTAGTCGCCGGCGGCGTAGACCACCGAGGAATCCAGGGGATCGACGGCGATCGACCCCGGCAGGAGGCAGGAGAGGTTTCTCACGGAGCTCCAATGGTTCCCGGCGTCCGTGGTGCGGGCGACCCCTCCGGACACGCCGACGTAGGCGGTCCCGGGACGGTGGGGGTCCGTGACCAGCGGTCCGTTCACGTCGATGGAGGAGGGGCCGCCGGGGAGCAGGGCCCATCGCCCACCGCCGGTCGCGGTCCGGTAGACCCCGTCCGCCGCGGCGTAGAGGCGCGACGGACGGAGAGGATCGAGGGCCAGCCCGTAGATCGTGGCCGCGTCCAGGCCCTGGCTGGACGGGCTCCACGAGGCGCCCTGGTTGCCGCTCCGGACGACTCCCGAAGCCGTTCCGGCCAGCAGCGTGGCGGCGCCCGGGAGCACGGCGAGCGCGCCTCCGGCGGAGATCCCCGTGTCCGCCCTTTTCCAGGTCCGGCCCCGGTCGAGGCTGCGGAAGAGCTGGCCGGACGACACGGCCCAGACCGCTCCCTGCCTGCCCGGATCGACCGCCAGGGCGTAGGTATAGTGCAGGACGCCGCCGTCCGCCGGGGTCCAGTGCTCGCCTTCGTCGTCGCTGCGGTAGACGATCTGCCCGGGGATCACGCTCGCGGTCGCGACGTAGACCGTCCGCGACCGGGGATCGACGGCCACGGCGGCGATCGGAAGGCTCAGCAGCCCGCGGGTAAGCTTCGCCCAGTGCGCTCCGCCGTTCGTGCTCCTGAACAGCCCGGTGCCGGTGCCGGCATAGAGGATCTGCGGCTGGACGGGGTCGATCGCCAGGGTGGTCACGCCCGGCGGCGCGCCCGCCAGCGCCTGCCACGAAGAGCCGCCGTCGGCGCTGCGCAGCACGGGGCCGGCCGGGTACGCCGGGTACGACGCGGCGTACAGGACGCTGGTAACCGGGTTCTGGACGATGGACGCGGCGCCGCCATGGCGCGAGAGGTCCCAGCTAGCGCCACCGTTGCCGCTGTGGTAGAGCCCGTGATCGGTGCCGGCCCAGAGGTCCTCCGGGGCGCGGGAGTCGACCACCAGGGCGCGGGCCGATTCGTGGAGGTTGAGCCCGGTCCCCGCGAAGCTCCAGGTCGCGCCGCCGTCCAGGCTGCGGAAGACGCCGCCGAGACTCAGTCCGGCATAGACCGTGGCCGGCCGGGACGGCGCGGCGGCGAACGTCCGGGCCAGCCCGGTGTCCGGGCCGACTCGCGTCCATTGATCGATGCCGGCCAAGGCGGGCCGGGCCAGACAGGCAAGGAGGAGCAGGGCTGACAGCACGATCTTCATGAAGTTCTCCCAGGTTGTCAGGTATACGGGCCAGCGCGGCCGAGCGTCGCAGGAACTGCGAACCTACGGGATCAGCAGCACCTTTCCCGTGGTCTCCCTGCCTTCCAATGCGCGATGTGCGTCCCCGGCCCGGTCAAGCGGCAGCTCGCGATCGATGGCCAGGCGGAGCTTCCCCTCGGCGATCCAGCCAAAGATCTCCCCCGTCCGCCACGTCAGCTCGTCACGGTCGGCGATGTAGTGATGCATCGACGGCCGGGTCAGGTAGAGCGATCCCTTCTGATTGAGGAGCGAGGGATCGAACGGCGGCACCGCGCCGCTCGCCTGGCCGAAGAGAACCATCGTGCCGCGGGGAGCCAGGGTGTCGAGCCCCTTCGCGAAGGTCGCCTGGCCGACGCCGTCGTAGATCACCTGCACCCCCTTGCCGCCGTTGAGCCGCTTGGCCTCGGCGGAGAAGTCCTGGTGGCTGTAGAGGATCACCTCGTCCGCGCCGGCGTCCCTGGCGATCCGCGCCTTCTCCTCGGTGGAGACGGTGGCGAGGACGCGGGCGCCGCGCAGCTTGGCGATCTGGCAGAGGAGCTGGCCGACGCCCCCCGCCGCCGCGTGGACGATGCAGACGTCCCCCGGCTTCAGCGGGTAGGTGCTGGAGGCCAGGTAGTGCGCCGTGATCCCCTGGAGCATGGCGGCGGCCCCGTGCTGGAAATCGACCTCCGCCGGCAGCTCGACCAGCCGCGCCGCGGGCGCCAGCGCCAGCTCGGCGTAGGTGCCCTGAATGCCGGTGAACGCCACCCGGTCGCCGACCGCGACCTCGGTGACCCCAGGGCCCACGGCCTCCACCGTCCCCGCCGCCTCCTGTCCCGGAACGTAGGGGATCGCCGGGACCTTGTAGAGGCCGGTGCGGAAGTAGACGTCGACGAAATTGACTCCGGCCGCAGCGATCCGGATCAGCGCCTGGCCTTCGCCCGGCACCGGATCGGCGACCTCCTCGTATTGCAGGACCTCGGGACCGCCCAGACTGTGGATGCGAATGGCTCTCATATCTCCCTCCTCCTCCCTGCGGAGAACAAGGGAGCGGTGCCCGGCCTTCCCCGAACCGGCTACTGGGCGGCGCTCTCCAGCCGCACCCACTGGCTGCAGAGCTCTTCGAGGCGGCGCTGATCCTGGATCATCAGGGCTTCCTGGCTGAAGCGGTCGATCTCGGCCGGGGGGGTGCCGGCGCGGCGCAGCCCGTGGCGGATGGCGCTCACCACCGCGTAGCGGTTGCGGCTCCGGAGGGAGATTCGAATGTCTGGATAAAGGGGTCCCATCAGGTCGCTTCCATACATATAACGTCCGAAACGCCAAAAACGTTTCACCTCCCTCGCGAGCCGGCGGAGAAAGGAACTTCGACGGTACCATTCCGGCGTGCCGATCCGTGGCCATCTCTGGACCCTCGCTCCCCGCCTGCTCCACCGCCTGCGGCCGCCGCGGCTGCCGGTGGCGCGCCCCTGGGAGACCACGGTCGCCGACCCCGCGCGGGGCCCGGTGCGGCTGACCGGCCTGCTGCGCGAGCTGCCGGGGAGCGACGAGCTGCTGGTCCTCGTCCATGGCCTGGGAGGGTGCTCGGACAGCCACTACCTGAGCGCCGGCGTGGCGGCGGCCGAGGCGGCGGGGATCTCCTCGCTGCGGGTGAACCTGCGCGGCGCCGACCGCCAGGGGGAGGACTTCTACCACGGCGGGCTGACCGCCGACCTCCACGCCGCCCTGGCCAGCCCGGAGCTTCAGCGCTACGCCCGCCTCTACGTCCTCGGCTATTCCCTGGGCGGCCACGTCGCCCTGCGCCTGGGGACCGAGGAGGGGGACCCCCGCCTCGCCGCCGTCGCCGCCATCTGCGCTCCGGTCGACCTCGCCCTCGCCCAGGGGGAGCTCGATTCGCCGCCGCTCTGGATCTACCGCCACTACCTGCTGAACGGCCTCAAGGACATCTACGACTCGGTCGCCGCCCGGCACCCCGTCCCGGTGCCCCCCGCCGAGGTGCGCCGCATCCCCACGATCCGCGAGTGGGACGACCGCGTCGTGGCCCCCCGCCACGGCTTCGCCGACGCCGCCGACTACTACGCCCGCGCCAGCGTCGCCCCCCGCCTCCCCGACCTCCGCGTCCCCGCCCTCCTCCTCAACTCCGAGCACGACCCCATGGTCCCCGCCCGCGCCGTCCGCCCCGCCCTCCAACGCCCCGCCCCCCGCCTCACCGTCCGCTGGATCGCCGGCGGCGGCCACGTGGCGTTCCCGCGGGCGCTTGGGGTGGATGGGTGGGTGGTGGGGTGGTTGCGGGGGGAGAATCGACGGGAGGGCTCCTGAGGCGCGGCGTAGGCCCTCATCACCCCGGCCCTCTTCTCCCGTCCCCTCCCCCCTCCCACACCGGGAGAAGAGGGAGAAAAGCAAAGAAAGAGCAAGGCCTGGAACATGAGCGGGTGGGGGTTCCCCTCTCCCTGTGAGGGAGGGCGGGAGGGGAAGGGAGAGGGGCCAGGGGTGAGGGTGCGGGCGGGCGGCAGCCCGTCCGCAAGGGTGCCCGTGAGGGCGCCTTTCCCCTACCCCGCCAACCGCTCCGCCAGCCGCGTGAACCGCGGCCTTACCCGCCGGTTCCCCACCGCCACCCGCAGCGCCCGCTCCTCGCCGACCAGGATGGCCAACCGCTTGGCGCGCGTCAGGGCGGTATAGAGGAGATTGCGCTGGAGCATCACGTAGTGGGTGGTGTGCAGCGGGATCACCACGCAGGGGTACTCGCTCCCCTGCGACTTGTGGATCGAGCAGGCGTAGGCCAGCGTCAGCTCGTCGATGGAGCCGAAGTCGTAGACCACCTCGCGGTTGTCCACCGCCACGGTCACGATCTGCTCGACCTCGTCGATCGCCTTCACCCGGCCGATGTCGCCGTTGAAGACCTCCAGGTCGTAATTGTTCCGCACCTGCATCACCTTGTCCCCGACCCGCAGGCTGTGGCCGCCGCGGGTCACCGTCACCCCCTCGGGATTCAGCAGGTCGCGCAGCACGGCGTTCAGGTTGTCGGTGCCCAGCGGGCCGCGGTTCATCGGCGTCAGCACCTGGATCTGGTCGACCGGATTGAAGCCGAACTTGCCTGGGATCCGCTTGGAGACGAGCTGCGCCAGCGTCTCCACGATCTCCGCCGGCTCCTTGCGCTCGATGAAGAAGAAGTCGCCGTCGCTGTCCACCGACTCCAGGATCGGCATCGAGCCCTGGTTCACCCGGTGGGCGTTGACCACGATCAGGCTCCGCTCGGCCTGGCGGAAGATCTCGGTCAGCCGCACCACCTCCACCGCCTCCGAGCGGATCATGTCGCCGAGAACCCGCCCCGGACCCACCGACGGGAGCTGGTCGACGTCTCCTACCAGGATCAGCCGCCCATGGTCCGGCACCGCCTTCAGCACGTGGTAGGCGAGCACCGTGTCGAGCATCGACGCCTCGTCCACGATCAGCAGGTCGCAGGAGAGCGGATGCTCGCGGTTGCGGTCGAACTGCCGGGTCTGCGGATTGAACTCCAGCAGCCGGTGGAGGGTGGTCGCCTCGGCGCCCGTGGCCTCCGCCAGCCGCTTGGCGGCGCGGCCGGTGGGAGCGGCCAGCAGCACCCTCTGCCCCTTGCGGTCGAGGATCTTCACGATCCCCCGCACCAGCGTCGTCTTCCCCGTGCCCGGGCCGCCGGTGATCACCAGCATCTTGCGAGTCAGCCCGGCGCGGATCGCCTGCCGCTGCTGGCGGGCGAGCGCGATCTTCTCCGCCTTCTCGAACCAGTCGAGCGCGCGGTCGAGGTCGATCTCCATCGGCAGCATCGGCTGGATCAGCAGCGTCCGCACCCGCAGCGACACTCCCACCTCCGCCGAATGGAGCGACTTCAGATAGATCGCCGGATCGGCGGATCCGGGGATCTCCTCGACCACGATCTGCTCCATCTCGGCCAGCGCCGCGACGGCCGTCTCCACCTGCGCCGCCGTGGACCCTAGGAGCTTCTCGGCCTCCTCGATCAGCGCCTGCCGCGGCAGGTAGAGATGCCCGCGGTCCCCCCCCTGACCCAGCAGGTAGAGCGTGCCCGCCTCGATCCGCTGCGGCGCGTCCGGCGGGATGCCCAGCGCCGCGGCGATCTTGTCGGCCGACTTGAAGCCGATGCCATGGATGTCGTTGGCCAGCCGGTAGGGGTTCTCGCGCACCAGGTTCGTGGCCTGCGCGCCGTAGGCCTTGTAGATCTTGATCGCGTAGTGGGTGGAGACGCCGTGCGACTGCAGGAAGATCATCACCTCCTTGATCTCCCGCTGCTCCTCCCAGGCGCGCACGATCTCCTTGCGCCGCTTGGGGCCGATCCCCTCGACCTCGGTCAGCCGCTCCGGATGGTTCTCGATCACGTCGAGGCACTCCAGCCCGAACGCCGCCGCCATCCGCCCCGCCATCACCTTGCCGATCCCCCGGATCAGCCCCGACCCCAGGTACTTCTCGATCCCGTTGACGGTCGCCGGCGTCACCGTGGCATAGGAGGAGACGCGGAACTGCCGCCCGTACTTCGGATCGGTGATCCACCCGCCGGTCAGCCGCAGGTTCTCCCCCGGCTGCACGCCCAGCAGGTTGCCCACCGCCGTGACCAGGTCGCGGTATCCCGCCACCTGCACCCGCACCACGCTCCAGGCGTTCTCCTCGTTGGAGAACACTACCCGCTCCAGCACTCCTTCGAGGCTGGTGGCGTCGCGGTTCTGGGATTCGAAGGGGAGGGTCATGCCGGGGAGGCGCCAGTTTATGACATTTGGGGAGCGCGGCAGGAATCACCATGGATCGAAGGGCTTGTAGAGACGCTCCCAGCCCGTCCACGACAACTACGGCAGTCAACGGGGACGGCGGGACGTCTCCGCCGGAGGGCATGCCGTTGCGTACGGCATCGTCCCCGGTGGAACGCGCCGACAACCCTCTCGGCGTCTGTTTTTCTGGACGTTGGCGGTCGCCCCCAACGCGCCGCCGGTGGTGCCTTCCAAAAAAACGGGGCCTGACGGAGGCCCGGTGGCAAGCGCAACGGCCTGCCCTCCGCCGGAGACGTCCCGCCGTCCCCGTGGACTGCGCGGAGTTGTCGTGGACGGGCTGGGAACGTCTCTACTCCCTTCGGCGGAGAGTAGGCGCCACCCCTACCCGTGCACCGTCTCCCCGCGCGCCAGCATCCCCATGAACTTCTCGATCCGCCGCGCCCGCGTCTCCGGCTTCTTGGCCTCCTGGATGCGGTAGAGGATGGCGTAGCGGTTGACGCTGCTCAGGGTGGCGAAGAAGGCCGCCGCCTTGGGGTTGGCGTCGAGCTCCTTCTGGAGATCCTCCGGCACGGCGATCGTCCGCTGACCGTCGTACGCCGCCTCCCAGCGGCCGTCCGCCCTGGCCTTCTCGACCTCGGCGAGCCCCGCCGGCCGCATCCGCTTCGCCTTGGTCAGCGCCTCCACCTTGTCGACGTTGATCTTCGACCACTTGCTCCGCGGCCCCCGCGGCGTGAACCGCTGCAGAAAGAACGTCTCGTCCAGCGCGCCCTTCTGGCTGTCGATCCAGCCATGGCAGAGCGCCACCTCCAGCGCTTCCGCATAGGTGACCGTCGTCTCGCCGGACCCCTTCTTGGCGAACTTGAGCCAGACCCCCTTCGAGGTCCTGGAATGCTCCGCGAGCCACTCCTCCCACTTCGCGGGCGAGGCGAAGGCGAGGATGGGAAGGCCCTGTTTCGTATCCATGTTTATCGCCTCCTGCGTTGACGGATATAAGACCTTTGTAATACGTTTACTTGTCCGTAATGCCCCGATGGACCCGTAGAAACCCACTTTCAGAGGAGGAGTCTATGATCCGCACGTTGTCCAGAGTCCTGTTGCTCGCCGCCGCCCTGGTCGCCGCCAATTCCGCCACGACTCACCCCGCAACGGCGGCCGCGTGCCCGTATACCGTGCACTGCCCCAACCGCACGATTCTTAGCTGCGGAGTCGCCAACTGCGCCCCTCTCGACAACTGCAGCATGATCTGCAACGGCCACGTCATCAACTGCAGCGGCAGTTGCATTCATGAATAGGAGAATGCCTGTGCGGAAGAAATTCGGTCTCGCGGCGGCTTTCGTCCTCGTCTCGGCGGCTCTGGCGACTCGGGTGGAGGCCTCGGCCTGCACGGCGGCCTGTGCCAGCCAGGAGCATGCCTGCATCAACTCCTGCGCGGGCGACTCCACCTGCGTCGGGAATTGCGTCGACCAGTGGAATGCCTGCATGGGCAACGTCTGCCACATCTACATCTAGAAGCCAGGCGGCACGCCCGGGTCTGAAGGCCCGGGCGCTTATACACATCTCCTCGCTTCGATCGGCCTCCGTGGCCTGCGACCTCATCCCCTATCCCCTTCTCCTAAAGGAGAAGGGGGACGACTGCGATGCGGCCCCAGCCGGGCCCTCCCTCTCCTTTAGGAGAGGGACCGAGGGTGAGGTCGCAGGCCACAAACATCCCCGATCCTGCGAGATGTGTATAAGAGGGTGGCGTTGATGCCCGGGCGTCGCAGGCCGCCTACGCCCCCTGGCCGAGCGAGGCCATGTCGATCACGAACCTGTACTTCACGTCCCCCTTCAACATCCGCTCGTACGCCTCGTTGATCTTCTGGATCGGGATGATCTCGACGTCCGACGTGATCCCGTGCTCGGCGCAGAAGTCGAGCATCTCCTGGGTCTCCGCGATGCCGCCGATCAGCGAGCCGGCCAGCGTGCGGCGCCCCATGATCAGGTTGAAGACGCCAGGGGACGGGTGCGGCTCGCCCGGCGCGCCCACCAGGACCATCGCGCCATCCCGCTTCAGCAGAGTGATGAACGTGTCCAGGTTGTGCGGCGCGGCGACGGTGTCGATGATGAAGTGGAAGCTTCCCGCGTGCTTCGCCACCGCCTCGGCATCCTTGGAGATCACCACCTCGTCGGCCCCGAGGCGCTTGGCGTCCTCGCTCTTTCCGGGGGAGGTGGTGAACAGCACCACGTGCGCTCCCAGGGCATGCGCGAGCTTGACCGCCATGTGGCCGAGCCCGCCGAGCCCCACCACGCCGACCTTGCTCCCCTCGCCGACCTTCCAGTGCTTCAGCGGCGACCAGGTCGTGATGCCGGCGCAGAGCAGGGGAGCCGTGGCCGCCAGGTCGAGCTTGTCGGAGATCCGCAGCACGAACTTCTCGTCGACCACGATCCGCTCGGAATACCCGCCGCGCGTCGGCTGTCCGGTCTCCTTCTCGACACCGCCGTAGGTGCCGGTCATACCGTTCTCGCAGTACTGCTCGAGCCCCTCGGCGCAACTCGCGCAGTGCTGGCACGAGTCCACCATGCACCCCACCGCCGCGAGGTCCCCTTCCTTGAACTTGGAGACCTCCCCGCCGACCTTGACCACCCGGCCGACGATCTCGTGTCCGGGGACGAGAGGGTAGACCGTCCCCTCCCACTCGCTGCGGGCGGCATGGAGGTCCGAATGGCAGACGCCACAGAAGAGGATCTGGATCTGCACGTCCTTGGGACCGGGATCGCGGCGGTCGTAGCTATAGGGAGCCAGGGGGGTGGTGGCGGAGTGGGCGGCGTAGGCTTGGGTGTTGGGCATGAGGAAGGTTTTCCTAGTAGTCCTATGGTTTGGTACTAAACTAAGTCTTCAGCGTCGTCTTCGTCAGCCGTTGGAATGGCCTGCGAGCGGCTAACAATCTTGTTAAAAGAAGTTTTGATATGGCGAAGGTCTTCCCCTGTAAGTCCATACCCTTCCGCCAGTCGATTTTCGATGATCTTTCGATGGCTTTGCGCTTCCCGCTCGCGAACAGCGCGCTTATCGTTTAAAGAAGACGCCGCTTCAAGTGCGAGAGTAATAGCTTTAGCTCTTTTGGCAAGCCCTGGCCACAGCTTGTCCCAATCCCTAGGTATAGGGATGCTTTGAACCTTGAAACCTCCTACTTCCATAAGTGGTCCATATCTTTTGACAAACCACCAATTGGCTATAGCAGAGTTAAACAAGGCAAGCACCGCCCAAAGTTCGTCTTCTTCATGACCGTGAAGCAGGATTAAATTCGAGAGTGCGTGGCGATTAACTGTTTTAGAGTAGTCTAGTGCCCCTATCAGTTGCTGTGGCAATTTTTTTCTGAGACGATGAAAAAGAATCTTTGGCGATTCAAAGTACTTCGGGTCGCGAGCGCACCATAGCCATCCTCCGTAACTAATATAAGCGTGCGATTTCGCAATTTGATATTGCTCTACTTGAGACGCTGATTCAAAAAGAGGCTTCCAATATTTATTTTGAGGGCGATTAGAAATATAAAGGTTATTAGTGCCGTCCTCTCTCGTTTTGTAGGGTATCACTCCTTGAGAGTAATCGACCAAGTCTCTCAGTACCTGACCAGATTTTTGCATTTTGGCCATGATTTCTAAGTCCACTTCCGAGGAGTAGACGTTAAAAATTTTATCCGGGTCAGCGCGCCATTGGCTCTGTTTGACCCTAAACTCAGGGCGGATGACCTTGTCGTGTCCAATGCGGCTTACGATTATCTTAGCCTTGGCGGTAGGGCTTTCGTTCTTAGGTATGACGATGCATGTGTCGACCGTGGCAGCCTTAAAAACTTTGACGGGCTCAAGGTCGCTCACCTCGCTGATAGCAAAATTATCTAGCAAAAGGGCTCTCATTTGTAGGCCGTAAAAATTTGTCATCCATGCATTGGGGACGATGAAGCCCAGCATTCCTCCGGGGCTTAGGAGCCGTAATCCCTGCTCGAAAAAGAACAGGTATGTCTCGGGCTTGCCCCGTTTATAGCTGTATTTATCTTGGAAGAAAATCTTCTCTTCCTCATTATAGTCGCCTCCATAAGGGGGGTTGCCGACAATTGCGTTGAAGCTGAACCCAAATTCATCTTCCCAATCGAATGCGTTGATTTTAACTCGGCGTTCTTCAGAGAACAAGCTTGCTTGTCGTGTTTCGTAAAAATTATGAGTAATGAGAGAGTTGCCGCATTTTATGTTATTGCCTAAATCAGGTAGCGCGCGCATGTTGAACAAGTTCATTTGCGACGCGATGACGTCAGCGTTTTCGTCTTCCAATACTTTTAGGAGTAGAGAGAGTTTGGTTACCTCGACTGCTTGTTGGTCGATATCGACACCAAAAATGTGAGTTAAAAGGATTCGACGCTTCTCTTGGATGGTGAGGCGCCAATCTCCAGAGCTGGCGGAATAAAGTTTTGATTCTCGACCCCGTGCATGCTTCTTTGCGCCGTCCTTGATATACCACTCTTGATGCCAGTCGAGTAGGTGCTGGTAAGCTTCGATTAAGAACGATCCAGAGCCGCACGCGGGATCGAGAACCCTCAAGGTGTTTGTGTCATTCGGCAGCTTTCCGAAACCTCCGATTTGTGCCGGAGATTTACCCTTGAGAAGTGGATCCAAGATCTGTCGCACGATATAGCGGACGACGAATGTTGGGGTATAGAACACGCCTCCTGCCTTCTTAACCTCCGGCTTTTCTTCCACTATTGCGGATTTTCCAGCTAGTCGAATGACCTTTCCTAGAAATTGTTCATACACTTGCCCGAGTATATCGGCTGGGAAAACTTCAAATGCGTATGGACTTTCAGGGTAGTAAAGGCTCTTGAATATATCTTTCACGACCCTGTCGTCGATATTTAGGGCTAGAGTTAAAATATCGATAGTTTCAGATGATCCATCATTTGGGTTAAAGTGGAATAGGCCCGAATTGTAGCGAGCGTCAGCGTTTCGAAAGATGCCTGTAAGTCGGTTGTATATGTCTTTTTGTCGAGTAAGCTCTCTTAGCTGTCCGTATGGTTCGATTCCTCGGTCTTCCGCAATGCGAAGAAATATAACGCGGTCTATCGTTTTTTGGACTGCCATATTCAAATCGCGGACAGAAATCCCAGAATTTCTGAGTGCGATATTCTTTGCAAGAGCCTCCCTCCATTCCTCTATTTCGGCCAGAAAGGCCGTGTCTACTTCGGCCGTTCCGCGCTTCTTCTTGGCATCCTCTGCAAATTTGTCAAAAGATCCTTTAGCTATGGCTTCCTGTGAAAATATTGATGTAAGCTGTGGCCAGTGTGCGCCATATTCCTCGAAGGTGAAGTAGAGAATTCTTCCCTTGCTAGCTTTGTCATCCTTGTGCGGTCTTATCCGGCAATCGTAGACTGCGAACTCTGCAAAATTAGTCAGTATTGAAAGTGGGAGTTTTGCGCTCCAGCCATAACGTCTGAGTTGATAAGCGGGGTCTGGATTGTCCTTCAATCCAACCGAAGGAGCCTTGGTCTCGACGAAAAACTTTCGAGTGCCACCGATGCGGAATGCGTAGTCCGGTGCTTTTCTGCCTTTGCCGATCTTGATCGAATCTTCATGAACTACATCTTTGTAGGCTTCCGCATAGCCACGTTTATTGGCGAGGTCCCATCCCAGGCATTCTAGCAAGGGGTCGATGAATTCTTTGCGGAGCCTAAATTCTTTGTACGTCGGAACTCTATAATGTGGTTGATTCTCACGGTATCGTTCAATCAGCTCTTCTAGAGTAGATGGAATCGTCATGCCTCACCTGTACCGGCTAACTTTGACTTACGCCGCCCTTTCCCCCTGCAATCCTACCATCACCGAAGTCCTTCCACGCAAGCGCAAGGAGTACGGCCTTCCAGCAACACTCCCTACTAACGCGAGCCATCGCGGGCCGGAGCGTCCGGCTCAGAAAAGAAAACGGCCCGGTGTGAGTCTGCAAACCCACTCCGGACCTGACCCAGCATAAGGTGTCTATCCCCCATGCCGAACTGCGGCAAGTCTATCCTTTCTGCCGCCCACAATGCGTTTTCCCCTTCCTGCCTCCGTCGCATCTCGCCACGTGACGAGCCCCCGACGGCGGGGGAGGCCGACGTGGCCGGGCCTTGGTGCATCCTGGAGATGCCCGGCCAGCGGTTCGGCGTGTTCCGGATCGGCGAGTCGCCCGAGCGGGGACACCGGCCGGTGGCGGTGTTTCGCGCGCGCTGGATCGCCCTGCTGGCGGCGGCGGTCCTCCCCGGCACGGGTCGGGACGCGGCGTTTCGGCTGCACAAGACATCCGGACCGGACGGCTTCGCCATCGAGACCGGCAACGGCGGCGAGCTCGTCGGCCACTCTCAGCTTTTCGACGAGCGGCTGATCGAGGCCCTGCACGTCGTGGAGCGGCTGGTGCGCTCCCCCGAGGCGCTGGCCCACGTGATGGAGGCCGCCGGTCCCCTGGCGCTCGAAAGGGCCGGGGCGGTGCTCGACGAGCGGGTGGAGGCGGCAGCGGGCTGATTCGGTTCAAGCCCCGCAAGGGGCGACGGCATGTAGCCTGGGGCGTCAGCCCCAGGGAGGGCCGATCCGCACAACCCCAAAGCCCCGGAGGGGCGGCGGCAGCTAACTCAGATCAATGACTTCCGTCGCCCCTTCGGGGCTTTTTGGGGTTGGGGTGGGTGCCTTCCCCGGGGCTCACGCCCCGGGCTACATGCCTGGGCTCCTTCGGAGCCGTTCTCGATGGCTTCAGGCGAAGCGCACTTCTTTGGCGAGGTCTTCATGGCGCCCCTGCGAGGCTGATGTCGGCAAGAAGCTGGAAAACGCTTTCCTCCAGGGCGGGTAGTTTGTTCATCACCACATCCAGGCGGATCTTTCGGGCGGCTTCGAGAATGTCTTCGAGGTAAACCCCGGTATCCCTGGGTTCAGAATCCCGGGGCATAGATCGTCTCCCGGAGGATCGCGTCCCGCAGACGCGGCTTGATGACGCTGGAAATGACGAGGTCGACAGGGCGGTCGAAGAGATCTTCGAGAAACGCCTTGAGGTCCATGTAGTTGTCGAAGGTCTTGGCGTCGGGCTCGAACTCCACGAGGAAGTCCAGGTCGCTCTGCGCGCTAGCGTTCCCTCGCGCCTGGGAGCCAAAAAGGCCGAGGCGTCGGGCGCCATAGCGACGGATGGCGTCGCGATGCACCGTGATGGCCTGGAGGATCTGATTTGCTGCGGGGCTCATGGCATGAGATGACGAATCAGTCCTGGATGACCTCAGACGAAGCGCGTTTCCTTCTGGAAGCCCTCGGCGGTCATCCGGAAGGTATCCGCCCCATAGTCCGCAAGCCGAGAGAGGAAGACTACCCGGGGCACGCCTGCGAGATGCGCGGCGGCTCCCGAGGACAGCCGGCCCATTTCGAAGAACTTGACGGCTGCCGCCATCCGGAGAACTCCCTCTGCCTGCTCGTCCGAGAGCTTCAGAGCCCGCAGGCTCTCATCGGGGACATCCATCGCGATGCGGCTCATTTGATCGTCCTTTGGATGCACCGGCTGCGCCGAAGTTTACTCCAGTTCGCGATGCCGCCGGTCCCTTGGTTCTCGAACGGGCCCGGGCGGTGCTCGATGAGAGCGTTCCGTAGGGGGCGGGCTAAGTGGGTTGGCGGCGAGGGTCTGTGCCCTTACGGCGACTGCGCGGTCAGGTTAAGATGCAGCGCGCGTCTTCACATCTCGATAACCCACGGATTCAAGGAGGACAACCCATGAAGAAGAGCCTGCACCCCAAGAAGCTTCGGCTGAGTCGGGAGACCTTGCGCCAGTTGGAGACGATTCGGATGTCCGAGATTGCGGGTGGCTCGGCCCTATGCACGGGAACCTCCTGCTTTCCCCAGCAGTGTACTTCCGTTTGCGGCTCCCAGTGTGCTTGCGACTGACGATTCAACCCTGAACACGACCTCGGAGGCTCGGGAGACCCTGCGGAACCTGGAGACGACTCGGATGTCCGAGGTTGCAGGGGCCTCGGCCAAATGCACGACCCTCGCATGCACGGGAGCTTCCAATTGCTACGCGTGCACCTCCGTCGACGTTTCCGCGTGCGCCTGTACTGACTGACCGGTAGTGACTCAGTTTGGCTCCCGGCGCCTCCGACGCCCGGGCATCAATGCCCGGGCTACGCTTGAACCAAGAAGCCTCCTGAAGGAGGCTCAATCCCTCCGGCTGCGAGTTGAGCCGGCTTCAGCCGGCTTTTCGCTTCCACTGTAGCCCGGGCATTTATGCCCGGGCGTCGAAGGCGCCGGGAGCCAGGCCGACCCGCCCGCGCGGTCCGGACTCCCGCCGGCGTCGGCGGAGACGTCACCCCCGTCGAAAGTCGTTCCGCCCACGTGGGCGGCGTCGTCGCCCAGGTAAAAAGTCCTTCCGCCCACGTGGGCGGCGTCGTCACCCACATGGAAAGTCGTTCCGCCCACTTGAGCGAGACCACCACCCACGTGGGCGGAGGAGGCACCCCCCGTTGAAAGTCGGTCCGCCCACCTGGGCGAGACGACCGCCGACCTGGGCGGAAGCTCCGCCCAGCGGGGTGGAAGGACAATCGAGGCGGGCGGACGAGGTTTTCAGGCCGGCGGAGATCCCAAAGCGAGGGTTGGAACCCCCGGCGAGAGCGTTGGCGATGGCGGGTGGCCGGGCGACACCGCGCGCGAAGCCGGTCTCACGTCCGATGACGGTCCCGGGGAGCCGCCGTGCGAGGCGCCCCCTGAAACCTTCCCTCCGACCTTGCGTATTGGACATCAGAGTGATATCACTCTGATGCCAAGAAAGGGGAAGATCATCATGGTCCACTACGAGATCACCGGCGACACCTTGCACCTGACCGTCGAGGGGATGGACAAGGTGTGGGCACTCAAGAGCCAGCTCAGCATTTCACTGCGGAACATCACGGGCGTCCGCCTCGACGGCGAGATCGTGAAGAGGTGGTGGCACGGATTGAAGATCCCGGGGACGTCCATCCCTGGCGTCATCACCGCCGGCACCTTCTATCAGGACGGCAAGCGGGTATTCTGGGACATCCACCATCCGCAGGAGGCGGTGGTCCTCTCGCTCGATCACGAGACGTACGACGAGCTGGTGATCGAGGTCGAAGATCCCGCGGCGTTCGTCCGCGAGGTGCAGCAGAAGATTCGATCCGGCTCGGTTTTCAGCGGTTGAGCACCCTTGGTTGATAGGAGGAGCCAGAACGCCTCCCATCCGAAAGGAGACCGGAATGAAGCTTCGCTCCACACTGCTGTTCCTCGGCTCGGTGCTGCTGACCGGATCGCTCGCGATGGCCGCGACGACCGCGACGGCGCCGGCGTCCGATGTGCCCGCGGCCCCGGTGGCCCCCGCCGCCGTGGCGATCGACGCGCCCTTGCTGCCGTCTCCTCTCTGCCTGGCGAACGCCTCGAAGGTCGTGCTTCCCGCGGGCGATGCGGGCAGTCCGGTGGTGCTGAAGACCACCACGATCTGCGGTGCGTGCAGCGACGTCTGGTGCGCGGGGCAGGTGGGCGGCGCGCTCTGCCGGACGGGGAAGCGGTGCTACAACCTCTACGGGAACTTCTGCTCCCAGGACGGCGGTGCGGCCTGCACCTGCTATAGCGGTCCGCTGCCGTAACGCCGAAGCCGGAAACCCTTTCCATCCCGGAGCGTCCGCGGGCGCTCCGGGCTCCGCGCGCGGGTGCTATCGTGCCCGCCATCATGGACCTCGGACCGCTCCGTCGCCACCGCGATTTCCGGTGGCTGTACGCCGCTCAATTCGTCTCCTTCCTGGGCAGCATGGTCACTTACGTGGCCCTGCCCTATCAGATGTTCCAGCTCACCGGCTCCTCGCTCAAGGTGGGATTGCTCGGCGCGGCCGAGCTGGTGCCGCTGCTGGCGACGGCGTTCGTGGGCGGCGCTCTGGCCGACTTCGTGGACCGCCGGCGGATGGTGCTGTGGACCGAGCTCGGCCTGGCGTGCGGCAGCGGCGGGCTGGCCCTCGCGGCGCTCTCCGGCCGGCCGCCGGTGTGGACGCTTTACGCGATCGCCGCCTTCATGTCCGCCCTCAACGGCCTGCAGCGCCCCTCGCTGGAGGCGATGGCGCCGCGGCTCGTGGACGCCGGCGAGATGCCGGCCCTCTCCTCGCTCGCCACCCTGCGCGGCAGCGTCGGCATGATCGCCGGTCCGGCGCTGGGCGGCGCGCTGATCGCGTCGACCGGCCTGGCGTCGACCTACCTCTTCGACGTCGCCACCTTCGCCTTCTCGCTGGCGGCGATCCGGACGATCCGGGCGGTGCCGGTGCCGAAGTCCGAATCCGACGCGGGGCCGACCCTGCGCAGCGTGCTCGAGGGCTTCCGCTACGCCCGCAGCCGGCAGGAGCTGATGGGCACCTACGTCGTGGACTTCGTGGCCATGGTCTTCGGCATGCCGCTGGCCCTCTTCCCCGCCATCGCGGCGACGCGAGGGGGGGCGCACGCCCTCGGCCTGCTCACCGCGGCGCCCGCCTGTGGCGCGCTGGCCGCCAGCCTGACCAGCCGCTGGACGGCCCGGGTCCATCGCCACGGCCTGGCGGTGATGGCGGCGGCCACCGTCTGGGGCTTGGCCATCGTCGGCTTCGGCTTCGCGGGGGGGCTGGTGCCGGCGCTCCTCTTCCTGGCCTGCGCCGGCGCCGCCGACTGCATCAGCGGCCTCTTCCGGATGACCCTCTGGAACCAGACCATCCCCGACACCTTCCGCGGCCGGCTGGCGGGGATCGAGATGGTCAGCTACATGAGCGGCCCGCTGCTCGGCAACGTCGAGGCGGGGATGATCGCGGCGGCGTTCAATGTAAAGGTTTCGATCGTCTCCGGCGGCGTGCTCTGCGTGGTGGGAGTCCTGCTCTGCGCGCTGCTGCTGCCGCGGTTCGTGGCCTATGACGCGCGGGGGCCTTCATCACCCCGGCCCTCTTCTCCCGACCCCACCCCCCTCCCTCACCGGGAGAAGAGGGAGTAGTTAGTGGAAAAGACAGAAACCTTTTCGGAGCCGTGTCTGAAAGCCCTTTCTCAGCCGCCGGCCGCCGCGACCCGCGCCGCCGCCTGCTGGATCAGCATCTGGTAGTAGGCGCGGTCCGCGGCGGAGAGGTGCCGCGCGAGGTCCCAGCGGTGGAGCACGGTGCCGTCCGCGTGGGTGATCTTGACGTAGCGGGCGATCATCGTCTCCTGGCCGTCGACCGTCCGGCGGAAGATCTTGTCGCCGGAGATCAGCGGCGTGGGGACCGTCATCACGTCCTCCTCGTTGAGGTGGAGCGGATAGACGGCGTCCGGGGCGTCGTCGGTGCGGTAGGTCAGCAGGCCGATGTTGTCCGAGATGCCGAGGCCCGTATAAGGGTTCGTCTGACCCTGGCGGTTCATCTCGAAGGTGCGGTTGTCGAGGCTCGGCGCCGAGGCCCCGACGTAGTCCTCCAGGTCGCGGGCGAGAGGGATCTGCGCGTCGGCCGCCCCCTGCGCGGACATGTGATGACGGATCGAGTGGAGGCCGTGCGCGATCACTTCCGCGGCCACCTGGCGATCGAAGGGGAAGGGGCTGGCGTCGGTGAACTGGCCGGTGGGGGTGGACTCGTAGTCGAGCCCGAGCGCGCCGATCGTCTCGCCGGCGTCGAGCCCCTGGGTGTTGCGCTCCAGCCCGACGAAGCCGCGGACCGTGTTGGTGGAGACCACGATGGGCGCGTCGGATGAGCCGATCACCGTGCGGCCGTAGAGGAAACCGCCGACGTCCGAGTTGGCGATGAACTTGCGGATCACCGCCCCCGCGCGCATGTCCTCGTCGAGCACCGTGTGCATCTTCGCCAGCGCCACGAACTGGTCGGCGGTGAGCGGCGGCCGGAGCGAGCCGTCCGGATTCAGCTCGCCGCTCTCGAACGCCGGATCGGTGACGGTCGTCTGTGCGTCGTGGCCGATCGAGCTGCTGGCGGTATTGATCTCGGCCGGCGACAGGAAGCAGTGCAGCAGCTTGACCGGAACGATGAACTGCCGCTGCTCGGCGGTCGGCAGCGGCTGGCCGTTCGCCGGGCACTGGCCGGGATCATGGACCGCATAGCCGGCGCTGGCGGAGAGCGCGAGAGCGAGGGACAGGAGGACAGCGCGGAGGGACAGGGAGGTTTTCATGGCGCGGTAGTGTAGCAATGGCTGTTTTGCGAGGGCAAGCTCCACGAGGGCAACTTCCGCGCCGGCTGGGGCGGCCCTCATCACCCCGGCCCTCTTCTCCCGTCCCCTCCCACCCTCCCTTCACCGGGAGAAGAGGGAGAAAGACAAAGAGAAAGCCGGATCTTGAGAGGGCGGGGGTTCCCCTCTCCCTGTGAGGGAGGGGGGCGGGGGAAGGGAGAGGGGCCAGGGGTGAGGGTTCGGGCGGGCGGAAGGGACGGGAGAGGTGAGGCCCCCCTACGACAGCAACATCTCCAGATCCTCGCGGCTCAATCCCGCGAGCAGGCTGCCGTCGGCCTGAATGACGGCGTCGGCGAGGTCGCGCTTGGATTTCTGGAGCTCCAGGATCTTCTCCTCGACCGTGTCGCGGGCGACCAGCCGGCTGGCGAAGACGGGTCGCATCTGGCCGATCCGGTGGGCGCGGTCGATGGCCTGGGATTCGACGGCGGGATTCCACCATGGATCGAGCAGGTAGACGTAATCGGCGGCGGTCAGGTTGAGCCCCAGGCCTCCCGCCTTCAGGCTGATCAGGAAGAGATTGTGACCGGAGTCGGACTGGAACGCCTCCACCTTCTCACGGCGGTCGCGGGTGCGGCCGTCGAGATAGAGGTAGGAGGTCCCCGCGGCGTCGAGCTGGTCGCGCAAGAGGGCGAGGAAGCTGGTGAACTGCGAGAAGACCAGCGCCTTGTGCCCCTCGGCGAGGACTTCGCGGAGCTGGGGGAGGAGGACGTCGAGCTTGGCGCAGGGCTCGGCTCTGCGGTCGCGGTCCAGCAGGCCCGGATGGCACGCCGCCTGGCGCAGGCGGAGCAGGGCTTCGAGGACCAGGATCTTGGTGCGCCCCAGCCCCTGCTCGCCGATGCGCTTCCCCAATGCGCTGCGGTAGTGGTCCCGCAACTCGTCATAGAGCCGGCGCTGCTTGGGCGGCAGCTCGCAGTAGAGCGTCTGCTCGGTCTTGGCCGGCAGCTCCGGGGCGACCTGCTCCTTGGTGCGGCGCAGGAGGAAGGGGCGCAGCGCGCGGGCGAGCAGCCCGCGGGTGCCGGCGTCGGGGTCGCGCAGCTCCTCGGAATTCGCGCGCAGGAACGGGGAGGCTCCCAGCAGGCCGGGGTTGAGGAATTCGAGCAGACTCCACAATTCGCCGAGATGGTTCTCCACCGGCGTGCCGGAGAGCGCCAGGCGGTGCCGGCCGCGCAGCAGACGGGCGGCCTTGGCGGTCTGGCTGTCCGCGTTCTTGATCGCCTGCGCCTCGTCAAGGACGACGTAGTCGAACTCCATTTTCCGCAGCGTCCCCACGTCCTGGCGGAGGGTGCCATAGGTGGTGAGCACGAGGTCGTAATGGTCCCGAACGTGGGCGGTGAAGGCCTCGCCGTCGCCGTCGCGGGTGCGGGCGATGCCGGTGTGATCGAGCACGCGCAGCCGCGGCGTGAAGTGGGCCGCCTCGGCGAGCCAGTTGAAGACCAGCGAGCGCGGCACCACCACCAGGGACGGCGGCAGCCCTTCGCTCGCGCGCGAAGAGCGGCGGGCCTCGAGGAGAGCGAGCACCTGGACGGTCTTGCCGAGTCCCATGTCGTCCGCCAGGCAGCCGCCGAAGCCGAAGTCGCGCAGGAAATGGAGCCATCCCAGGCCGGCGCGCTGGTATCCCCTGAGCTCGCCGCGGAACTCCGGCGGCGCCTCGGCCGGCGCGATCCCCGCGAAACCGCGCAGGCGTTGGCGGGCACGCTCGAAGGTGTCGTCGAACGTCACCGCGGGCTCGTCCGCCAGCCAGGCGTCGAGCAGGGCCGCCTGGGGGAGGCGGAAGCGCACATGGTCCCCTGTCGCCTCGCCGAGGCCGGCCATCGGCGCGAACTTCCTCACCCATTCCTCGGGGAGGAGCCCGAGGCTGCCGTCGCTCAACGGGACGAACCTCTCGCCGCGGCGGAGCGCCGCCAGCAGCGCCGGCAGCCGGACCGTCTCGCCGTCGAACTCGGCCTCGCCATGGAGCTCGAACCAGTCGACGCCCGAGGCCACGGACATCTGAAAGCTGCCAACGGAGCGATAGAGCTTCCCTTCCGCCTCGACCGACCACCCTTCGGCAAGGAGCGCGGGCACGGCCTTCGGGATGCGGCCGGCGGCGACCCGCAGCGGCGGCTTGCCGGGCGGAGCGTAGGCGTCCGGCTTGAAGCCGAGCTCGAGCAACCGGCCGGCGCTCCGGCGCTCCGTCTCGAGATCGCGGATCAGGAATCTACGCTCCTCCCGCTGATAGAGGCCGCGGCCCGCCGCGCCGGCCGGCACCTCCTGGCTGTCATAAAGGAAGGAGAGCTCCGCGCGCGGCCAGCTCCGGGGCTCCTCCGGTGGCCGCAGGCGCAGCCGCGGCCGTGGGACCGGGCGCGTCTCCTCGAAGCGCATTGCCTCCGGCAGCTCGAGCGGGGGGAGATCGGGCGCGGCGAGGAGGCTTTCGAGGAGATCCTCCCGGTCGGCGGCAGGCACCCGCACGGTGTTCTCGGGGTGGAGCAGCCGCGACCAGCGAAGAGCCGCGGGATCGACGAGATGTGAGACCTCGCCGCCGGAGATCACGAGCCCCGATTGGAGCAGGACCACCGGCTCGGTCTGGCGCGCTTCGCCACGGCGCAACGAGCCAGCCAGACGGCAGTCCCCGCCGGTCTCCTCGCGCACCTCCAGGCGGATCTCCCAGGGCTCGCCGCCGTTCCAGGAGAGCGGCTCGCCGAGGTCGGACTCGGAATCGAGGCGCATCCGGAACCGTCCGGTGGCACCGAGCAGCGGGAGCAGGAGGTCCGCCGCCGAAAGCGGGATCTCGCAGGTCGTCGGGACCTGGAGGGTGATGCCGGTCGCATACCATTTCCAGGGGCCGCCGGGCGTCGCTCCGGCGATCAGGGAGAGGATCTTCCGGTCGGCGGCGTCCGGGAGGCCGGGGATCTTGTTGCGGTTCAGGTAGAGCGGTTGGAGCTTCCCCCAGGAACCATCGAGCTTCTTCCGGGCGGTGCGCAACTCCAGCGTGAGCTGCTGGCTGCGGAGCGTGGACGGCATGTCCAGGAGGTAGAGGATCTCGCCCGCCGGCGCCTCCAGGGCGAAAGGGTCGCCCGCCGCCGCGAGCCGTTGCAGGCTCTCGCGCCAGGCCGGCGGGGGCGGGGCCGCGGGCTTGCGCTCCTTCCTCGCGCCGCCTGCCGGGCTTCCTTCGGGAGTCACCGCCGTGAGCTTCTGGGGCAGGACCCCCTGGGCTCCCCTCAATCCGCCCTTCGCGTCCGCGGCCAGGATCACCGCCCAGACGTGCTTGCACGTCTCGCCGCGCGAGGAGTAGGGACAGGAACAGGAGGCGAGCAGGGCTTGGGAGTCGCGCCGCAGCGAGACGTCATACCGGATCGAACCGGTGACGATCGCCTCCGCCCTCTCGGGGCCACAGGACGTGAGGCGCACCGTTCCCCCGCGGAAATAGTGCTGGCCGCGCTTGCGCACCTTCGGGTTGACGAAACGGTCGAGCGTCGTCGTGAGATTCATCGGCAGGCATGCTACCAATTCCACCTTGCGACGACAAATGGTTGCAGGACGGCGTCTCCCGGTCCTTCGTTACGACAACAGCATCTCCAGATCCTCCCGGCTCAACCCCGCCAGCAGGCTCTTGTCCGCCTGGATCACCGCGTCCGCCAAGTCGCGCTTCGAGGCCTGGAGCTCCAGGATCTTCTCCTCCACCGTGTCGCGGGCCACCAGGCGGCTGGCGAAGACGGGGCGGAGCTGGCCGATGCGGTGGGCGCGGTCGACGGCCTGGGATTCGACGGCGGGGTTCCACCAGGGGTCGAGCAGGTAGACGTAGTCGGCGGCGGTCAGGTTGAGCCCCAGGCCCCCCGCCTTCAGGCTGATCAGGAAGAGCTGGCAGCCGGGGTCGGACTGGAAGGCCTCCACCTTCTCCTGGCGGTCGCGGGTGTGGCCGTCGAGATAGAGGTAGGGGACGGCGGCGGCGTCGAGCTGCTCGCGTAGGATGGCGAGAAAGCTGGTGAACTGCGAGAACACCAGCGCCTTGTGCCCCTCCTCCAGCACCTCGCGGAGCTGCGGCACCAGGAGGTCGAGCTTGGCCGAGGGCTCCCCCTTGCGCTTGGGGTCCAGGAGGCCGGGGTGGCAGGCGGCCTGGCGCAGGCGGAGGAGGGCTTCGAGCACCAGGATCTTCGAGCGCCCCAACCCCTGCTGGCCGATACGGGCGCCGAGCGAGTGGCGGTAGTGGTCCCGCAGCTCGTCGTAGAGCTTGCGCTGCCGGGAGGGGAGCACGCAGTAGATCGTCTGCTCCAGCTTGGGCGGCAGCTCCGGCGCCACCGCGTCCTTGGTGCGGCGGAGGATCAGGGGGCGCAGCGCGCGGGCGAGCATGCCGCGGTTCTCCGAGCTGGCGGCGCGCAGCTCCTCGGCGTGGCGGCGGAAGGTGGGAGAGGCGCCGAGGAAGCCGGGGTTGAGGAACTCCAGCAGGCTCCAGAGCTCGCCGATGTGGTTCTCGATCGGTGTGCCGGTGAGCGCCAGCCGGTGGCGGCCGCGCAGCAGGCGCGAGGCCTTGGCGGTCTGGCTGTCGGAGTTCTTGATCGCCTGCGCCTCGTCGAGGATCAGATAGTCGAACTCCACCTCGCGCAGCGCCGCGACGTCCTTGCGCAGCGTGCCGTAGGTGGTCAGCACCACGTCGCATTCCGCGAAGGCCGCCCCCTGCCGCGCGCGCTCGCCGCGGTCGTTGCCGGTGTAGTCCAGCACCCGCAGGCCGGGCGTGAAGTGCGCCGCCTCGGCGATCCAGTTG
This sequence comes from uncultured Acidobacteriota bacterium, assembly GCA_963718645.1. Classification (GTDB taxonomy): domain Bacteria; phylum Acidobacteriota; class Thermoanaerobaculia; order Multivoradales; family UBA5704; genus DATARR01. Next base: position 3,584,959 of record OY970373.1, on the reverse strand, counting down.
AACACCAGCGAGCGCGGCACCACCACCAGGGACGGCGGGAGCTTTTCCCGCTCGCGAAGCTCGCGGCGGGATTCGAGCAGCGCGAGCACCTGCACCGTCTTGCCGAGCCCCATGTCGTCCGCCAGGCAGCCGCCGAATCCCATCTCGCGCAGGAAGTGGAGCCATCCGAGTCCGGTGCGCTGGTATCCCCTTAACTCGCCCTGGAACCCCGGCGGCGCCTCGGCCGGCGCGATCCCCTTGAAGTCGGCGAGACGCCGGCGGGCGCGCTCGAAGGCCTCGTCGCAGGAGGTCGAGGCGAAATCCATGGACTCGTCCGCCAGCCAGGCGTCGAGCAGCACCGCCTGGACCGAGCGGAAGCGCACGCTCGCCCCCTCCGCGGTGCCCAGACGGGCGATCGGCGCGAACGTCTTCGTCCACTCCTCGGGGAGGACGCCCAAGGTGCCGTCGCCGAGGGTGATGTAGCGGGCCCCCTTGCGGATCGCCTCGAGGATCCTGGGGAGCGGCACCGACTGCCCCTCGAAATCCGCCTCGCCGTCGAGGTCGAACCAGTCGACGCCCGAGGAGACCGACATCTTGAAGCGGCCGGCCGAGCGGTAGAGCCTCCCCTCGGCCTCCACCGCCCACCCCTCGGCGAGGAGGGCGGCGACCGCCGAGGGGATCCGGTTGGCGGCGATCTGCAGCCCCGGCGGCCCGGAGGCGTAGGGGTCCACGTCCGGGCGGGCGCCCAGCTCGCGGAGGCGGGCCTCGCCGCGCGCCTCGGCGTCGCGGTCGCGGAGGAGGAAACGGCGCGCCGCCGGCTCGTAGAGGCCGCGCTGCGGCGAGCTCGCTTCCACCTCGTGACCCTCGTAGAGGAACGAGAGCTGGGCGCGCGGGGGACTGCGGGTCCAGCGCGGGGGGAGCAGGCGCAGGAACGGCCGCGGGACGCCGGGGGCCGCCTCGAAGCGCATCGAGTCCGGCAGCTCGAGCGGCGGCAGCGGGTCCGCGGTCAGCAGGCGCCCCAGCAGCTCGTCGCGCTCGCCGGCGGGGACGCGCAGGGCGTTCGCGGGGTCGAGCAGCGCCGTCCAGCGCGCGCCCCCCTCGGCGACGCGGGCCAGATGGTCGCCGGCGAGCAGGAACCCGGACTCGCCGAGCACGACCGGCGGCGCTCCGCCCGCCAGCCGCTCGGTCCCTCGTCGCAGGGTGGCGCCCAGCGCGACCTCTCCGGAGGGCTCGTCGCGCACCTCCAGCCAGACCTCCCAGGGCGGGCCGTCATCCCAGACCACCGGCGCGCCGATCTTCATCTCCTTGCCCGGGCGGGTCCAGAAGCGGTCCGTGGCGCCGAGCTGGGGAACCAGGACCTCCGCCGCCACCGGGGCGATCGGGCAGACCGTGGGCACCTGATAGGAGTAGCCCGAGTACCACTTGCTACCGCCCCCCTCGGCCGCTGCGAGGATCAGCAAGGAGAGCAGACCGCGGTCGGGCTCGGCGAGCCGCGGCACGGCCTCGCGGGTCAGGCTGATCGGGGCGACCGCCTGCCACGACCCCCCGGCCCCCCGGCGGCCGGTCATCACCCGCAAGGTGAGCCGCTGGCTCTTGAGCGTGGTGGGGACGTCGAGCAGATAGAGGATCTCCTTGCCGTCCGACAGCGCGAGGGGACCCGGACCGGCGAGAGGGCGCGCGGCGAGCTCCTGCAGCCGGTCGCGCCAGGTGGGGGGCGCCGGCGGGACCGGCATCCACCGCTCCTTCGCCTCGCTCGGCAGCTTCAGCTTGCGGGGCACGTCGCCATACGGCCCTCGCAGACCCTTCCGCTCGTCCGCGGCGAGGACCGCCGCCCACACGTGCTTGCAGAGGACGCCGCCGGCGAAGAACGGGCAGGAGCAGCGGGCCCAGACGGTGTCTTCCTCGCGGGTGAGGGAAACGTCATACGTCTCCGTCCCCGACACCTCCGCCCGTACCGCCTCGGGCCCGCACTCCTTGAGCCGCACCCGTTCACCCTGAAAATACTCCCTCCCCCGCTCGCGGACCCGCCAGTCGACCAGGTGAGCGAGCATCGCGGCAAGGGTCATTGGAAGGCATGCTAGCAATTCCGGGATTCGAGGACAAAGGGAGGGGCCCCTCCCGCGTGTTAGGATGAATCGTCAGGAGGTCGGCGGATGACGATCAAGCTCAAGCTTTCTTCGGAACAGGAGCATCGTTTGCGGGCTGGCGCCGCCCGAAAAGACGCGCAGGTCGTGCGCGAGGTCCTGCTCCAGGCGGTCGATTCCACGGTCGAAGGCCTTCTGCGCGTCTCCGTCCGCGGGCCCAAAGCCAAACCCCTCTCTGCCTTGCTCGACCAGATCGCCGACGAGCTCCGCGATGCGCCTGCGTTGCCGGTCGAGGCGGTTTCGCGCGCCGGAATCTACGCTGACCACCCCTGAAGACCTTGGCCTATCCAGGGCCCCGTCACTCGAGAGAGTCGATCGCCGCCCAGAGCGAGTCGAGGTCGAGCGTCAGCCCCTCACAGCCGGGGATCGTCTCCAGGAGGCCCGTGCTCGCTCCCAGGAGGTGGATGTACCGGCCTTGGGGATCGAGCTGGAGGACCTCCAGGCTGCGCAACTGAGGATCGAGCAGCCAGTACCAGGCCACGCCGAAAGCCGCGTAGTCCACCGTCTTCTCGACCCGATCCCGCCGGCCGTCGCGAGGCGTCGCCGAGACGATCTCGACGGCGATGTCCGGTGGGACGCGGATCAAGCCGCGGGCCGGCGGCCGGCGGCTGCCTGGCAGGTAGACCGTGAGATCGGGTTTCCTCCCGCGCCCCGAGCCGACTGCGAACTTGGCGTCCGAGCCAGCCACCAGACCGCCCTGCGGGGAGATCCAGTTGCCGAGAATCTGTATCAGCAGAGCCACCAGCAGCTCGTGAAGGTAGTCGGGCACCTCTTCCTCCTCCAGTCTTCCCTCCACGAGCTCGCCGGGCTGGTCCTCGGGCAGGTTGAACCAATCATCGAGCGAAAGCTCAGGCATGGGGTTCGACTTGCCCAAAATCGCATGACTCATGTCGAAAGGGTACAACAATAGCGACTCTTCAACCGGCCTGCCGCAGCTCAGCCTCGATCGAGGCCGCAAGCGTTTCACCTTTAGCGATCCAGGCACGCACCTCCTCCTCCGTGGCGCCAAGCTGGGTTCCGGGCTCAGCCCGGAGCCGATCGAGGAGCGGGAGAGCCGCGGGGAGCCGTTCCGCGATCCAGGGTCCGGGGACAGGCTGGGAATCGGGGAGGTCGAGGCCCTCCATCCGCGCGCGGGCCTGAAGGCAAAGCTCGACGCCTTCGCGAAGGGCGGGAAGGCCTTCGACGGCGAATCCGCCTCCGGCCAGGACGATCGCCATGCGGATCTTCCGCTCGGCCTGGGCGAAAGTCGCACGGGCGGCGGCCAGCCGACGCTCGCGTTGCGGGTCCCGCTCCGGTCCGGGAGATGGAGCGGAGTGGAGCAGGCGGCGGCCCTCGGTGGGAAAGCTCAGCACGCCGGACGCGACGAGCCTCTCCAGGGCTTCATAGGCGGACCGATCGATCAGCTCCAGGATCGGCGGAGACGCGGCCCCATCGAAATGCCGGCTCAGGATCTCCTCGATCCGCGGACGCTCGACGGCATCTTCGGCGACGGCGAGGAGGACCTCCCGGCCGTCGCGTCCGAGATGGGTTTCGAGCCGCAGCAGGCGCTCTCCGAGCTCGGTCCGCAACTCGCCGCCGAGAGATTCCCAGGGATCGGCGGCCGGCGTCGGCTCGGATGGCGCGCCGGTGAGGCCGGTCAGGGTCTCCAGCCTTTCGACCAGCGCCTTCCGGCCCGAGGGGAGCGGCATCTCGGAAAGATCCCCCCGGCCGTCGAGGACGCCGTCGGCCAGCCTCTGCTTGTTGACGAGGAGGGGGATCATCCGGTGCTCGATGGTGTCCTCGGTCACCAGGTAGAGGACGCGGACCGGGCGCGTCTGATGCTTGCGCCAGGCGCGGGCGATGCGCTGCTCCAGGCGGGCCGGGTTCCAGGGGAGGTCGAGGTTGATCACCACGTTGGCCGCCTGGAGGTTGAGTCCCACGCCGCCGGAGTCGGTGGAGAGGAAGAGGCGGCAGTCGGGGTCCTCCTTGAACCGGCGGACCTCGTCGCGGCGCCGCGCCAGGGGCACCGAGCCGGTGTGCCAGGCGAAGCCCGTCCCCATCTCCTGAAGGGTCTCGCGCACCAGGTCGAGCATCCGCTCCCATTCCGAGAAGATGAGGATCTTGGTGCCGGGCTCGGTGAGGAGCTCCTCCAGGATCTCCCGGAGCTCGGCGAGCTTGGGGCAGACCCGGCACTCGGAATCGAGGATGTAGGGGGTGTCGCAGACCATCCGCATGCAGGCGAGCCAGCGCTGGAGCTGCTCGAACTCCTTGGGCAGGAGGGGGCGCCGGCGGGCCTCGGCGAGGATCTGGGCGACCCGCCGTTCGTATTCGGCATAGCGGGGGATCTGCTCGTCCTCCAGGGGGACGAAGTAGTGCTTGTCCAACCGGCCCGGGAGCTGCCCCTCGACCTCGTCCTTGCGGCGCCGCAGCAGGACGGGCGCGAGCCGCCGGTGGAGCTCGTCGAGGTTCCGGTAGCCCGCGGGCCGGCCGCGCTCGTCGAGAAGGTAGAACTCGCGGTTGAAGCGGAAGAGGGGTCCGAGCAGGGAGGGATCGAGGAACTGCACGATCGAGTAGATCTCGTCGATGCGGTTCTCCAGCGGCGTGCCGGTGAGGACGAAGGCGTAGGGGCTGCGCAGCCGCTTGACCGCCTGGGCGGTGCGGCTCTGCCAGTTCTTGATCCGCTGCGCCTCGTCGAGGATGATCACGTCCGGAGCGAGCCGCTGCTGCACGGCGTCGGCGTCGATGAGGATCTGCTCGTAGTTGGCGAGATAGAAGAAGGAGCCGGCTTCGTCATTACCTTCATCGTACTGGGCCAGCCGCTGGGCTCGGGGGCCGGCGATGATCCGCGACGGCAGGCCGCTGAAGCGGGCGATCTGATCCTCCCACTCGCCCTTGAGGGAGGCCGGACAGACGACCAGCACGCGCTCGACGCCGCGCAGGCGCCGGAGCAACTCGCAGGCGGCGATGGCCTGGACGGTCTTGCCGAGCCCCATCTCGTCCGCCAGCAGGGCCCGCTCGGTGAAGGCCAGATGGAGCATGCCCTCCTGCTGGTAGGGATAGAGGGGGACGTTGACCACGTCCAAGGAGGCCCGGCCGGCCTGGACCTCGGCCAGGAACCGCTCGCGGGCCGTCTGGCGTGAGGCCTTGCGGCGCTGCTCCTCGACCCAGGGGAGGAGATGCCGGGAGAGCCGGATTTCCGCCCGGACCTGCGGCGAAGCGGCGGCCAGCGCCCTGGACAGGGCCGGAAGGCGGACCAGCGGATCGCCGCGCAGAGCCCCCTTGGTGGTGAAGTAGCGGTCCGCCAGGATCTGGGCCCTGGAGGCGCCGGAACGCTCCAGCCCCTGCGCTCTCACCTCGGGCCGTTCGCCGGTGCGCCGGAGGAAGACCTCGATCCTGGGCTTGGCCGTCTGCCGGGCCGCCCCCACCCGGGCCAGGACGGCCTCGACGTGCTTGCACGTGCCGAGGCCGTTGACCTCATAGTCCGGGCAGCCGCAGGAGTTGTCGCGCTCGGCGAGAGAGCGGATCTCGACCTCGTACGACGAGCCCGTTTCCGACGAGACGCGGAACGTCCCGAAGACGGGGTGCTCAGACTCGAGCGCCTCCACGGCGAGCACCTCGCCAGCCGCTCGCTGCCGGCGGCGCTCGATCTCGTCCTCGTCGGTGGTGCGCCAGCCCTGGGGGATGTGAGCGCGTACGGCCTTCTTGCGGCCCTGGGAGGAAGGCGCGGCGGCAGTTCGGGTTCTCGGCATGCCGCATTTTTTACCACAGGGTTCCCGGTGGACGGAACCCCTTGTTCTCAAGGCATGCCCGGGGGAAGGACGCCGGCCCAGGAAGCCAGGATTGGCGAAAAGGACGTCAGGATCGTGGCCGGGGAAGTCAGGATGGAAAAAAGGAGGGCACCTTTTTCGTCCGGGAAGCCAGGATGGGCGAAAAGGTCGTCAGGATCGCGATCAAGGAAGTCAGGATGGAAAAAAAGGAGGGCACCTTTTTCGTTCGGGAAGCCAGGATGGGCGAAAAGGTCGTCAGGATCGCGATCGGGGAAGTCAGGATGGAAAAAAGGAGGGCACCTTTTTCGTTCGGGAAGCCAGGATAGGCGAAAAGGTCGGGACCTTTCTCGTCCGGGAACCCAGGAAAGTCGCAATCCTGGGGAAGAGGGGCGGAATCCTGAGGAGGGAGAGGATGCGGGAGGCGTACCGGGCGGCACGCCTCCCGAGGGGCTACTGGCCGGAGCCAGCGCCGTGGGAAGGGGAGGGGGTGGTGGAAGGGGTGGTGGCCGGAGGCGTCGTCGGTGCAGTCGCCGGCGGCTGATTCGAGGGCGTGGTGCCCCCGGCAGCAGCAGGCGCCGCGGCCTTGGCCCGGCCGCGGAAGACGGGGAGCCGGAACTCGGCCAGCTTCTCGGACCGGGTGCCGTAATTCTGCTTGACCCCCAGCCGCAGGAAGCTGGCGGCCTTCCGCCCCTGATCGAGCACAGCCTGAAGCTTCTTGGACACCTCCTGCTTGCTGGCCGCCAGCGCCGCCTGCTGGGCGGTGAGATCCTGCGCCTGCTTCAGCATGTCCGCCAGCAGCACCCGCCGGGTCTCCAGATGAGGGAGCTCCGCCGCGTTGGCTGCCAGCGCCGTGGTCAGATCCTGCCATCCACTGAGCGATTGTCCTACCGTTTCGCTTGCCATGACTCTTCTCCTTTGACGTTTCAGATCCAACACCGTCATTGGGCCGGATCTGGACGTCATTGTCGAGTCATGATTTCCTTTTAGTCAACCAGAGTTCTAATAGAAGGCCGGTTTTCCACAGGTAGGCAGATACTTCAGGGCATGTCTCGCCGCGATCTAGTCACGGCAGAAATAGATTTCCGTTCCGTCTCTGCGGTCGAAGGATCGGACGGACGACACGAAGAGACAATGGCGATCGAGGGGACAAATACGCCCCTCATGGGAACGAATTGTTCCCAATGGGCGGCGAATGGGCTCGCCGAGAGACACTTTTCAGAGGGCTTCAGAGAGAAAGCGCCGAGCCGCTCAAGGAACCACTTCCACCTTTCCCAGGCCGAAGGTGGCTCCCTTGCCGGCGTGGAGCACCTCCGCGGTGCGGAGCAGCGGAGCGAACGGAGCCAGATCGCCTTCCAGCGTGAGGGTGCCCACGAGACCGCCGAGCTTCATGGCGGTGTTCTGGCGTTGGCTCCAGCGCTCCCAGTCGAGCCAGCGCAGATCGGAGCCGGCGATGCTGACCCCTTCGCATCGCTGGAGCAGGGACTGGAAATTCCAGTCCACCGCCGCGCCGGGGACGTGCCAGTGCGCCATCTCCAGCACCCGGCGCAGCATGTGGAACGCGAGGTCCCGGAACCGCGGCCGATCGGTGAGCTGGTGGCGCACCTTGATCCGCAAGGGCGTTACGAAGCGCAGAGTGATCGAGCCCTCCGGCAACGGAGAGTCCGCGGTATACGAGGGACCCACGGGAGCCGCCGCCGGCGCGACCCCTTCGGCGAATACCGTGCGCGGAATCCCGGCCGGATCTGCGGCCTCGACCCCGACGAGCTCGAAACGGGCGCGGCCGGCCCCGAGGCCCCCTCGGGCCATGCGCTCGAGCGCTAGCACCGCATACGCCTGGAGATCGACCGCCTGCCCGAAGAGGAGCAGATCGAAGCTCAGGCTCCCGCCCCGCGGCAGCCGCTCCCCACCTCCCCGCGGCTCGAACACGTAGGGACGCACGGCCTGATCGATTCCCCGCAGGAACGGCGGCGGCTCGTCCTCGACAAACGTCTCGAAAATCCGCGTGTAGACGCACGCCCGCCGCAACTGACACGACGCGCACGCCTGCCGCGGCCCCATCGTGCACACCGTCCGCCGCAAAGCATGACCGAACGCCCCGCGCAACATCGAGCCGTGATAGTCCGGCAACGCCGCCGGATCTTCCGCCCGCATCGTCACCCGCAGGCGCAGATAGGGAATCACGGGAAGGAGATAGTCCGGCACGCCCTGAAGCCTATCTCAACGCTCCAGCTGCTGGCGCTCATCGCTGATCCAAGGCGTAGAGACGTTCCCAGCCCGTCCACGACATCCTGTGCAGGCCACGGGGACGGCGGGACGTCTCCGCCGGAGGGCTGGTCGTCGCCGACGGCAAGGCCTTCCTGGGCAGGCCGAGCGCCTGCAAACCGCTCGTCCGTTTCAGCGATTCAATATCCCTTCGCAGGAGATCGCAGACGGAACTGTATGCCCTCCGAGGAGACGTCCCGCCGTCCCCGTGGCCTGCCCAGGGTGTCGTGGACGGGCTGGGAACGTCTCTACATTTTGACCCACTGCTGTTGAAACCGAGATCCGATGGAGGGCTGAGGGTGCGTGTCGCAATCCCACCTGACTGCTCTGGTCAATTCCGACCATGGAAACTCGACACGGATCCACCGACCCTCAAGGTCGTCGCAATCCCACCTGACTGCTCTGGTCAATTCCGACCTTGAAGGGTCCATCACGCGCTACGAAGGCGCCGAGGTCGCAATCCCACCTGACTGCTCTGGTCAATTCCGACTACGCGTTCGGTGGAGGAAAAGCGGAGGGTGATGGAACCCAAGTCGCAATCCCACCTGACTGCTCTGGTCAATTCCGACTGGCAAGGACAGTTTCCCGACCACTCGCAACGTCCTCGGTCGCAATCCCACCTGACTGCTCTGGTCAATTCCGACTACGATTGCGCCTCTACGTGCGGGGCCTCACAATGCGTCGCAATCCCACCTGACTGCTCTGGTCAATTCCGACAGAAGATGCGGGCGAGCTGCAAGACTGGATCTATATGTCGCAATCCCACCTGACTGCTCTGGTCAATTCCGACGTTAAGACGCTTGCCTGAAGTCAGGCTTTCCGACGGCCACAAGAAGTCGCAATCCCACCTGACTGCTCTGGTCAATTCCGACGGCTTGACGATAGCCAACTTCGGCTACCAGCTCTTCAAAAAAGTCGCAATCCCACCTGACTGCTCTGGTCAATTCCGACAACCAATTACCAATGCCCAGCGGCCCTGAAGCCGCATACCGTCAGTCGCAATCCCACCTGACTGCTCTGGTCAATTCCGACAGAGTACGCCCGGAAGCTTGACATCCACAACACCAGAGTCGCAATCCCACCTGACTGCTCTGGTCAATTCCGACTGATTCTGGCAGGTCACGCCGGCGCGGCCACCGGCAAGGGAGAGAAAGTCGCAATCCCACCTGACTGCTCTGGTCAATTCCGACGATCGCGCAGTACCGTCGTATCTCTTGGATTGATAGAAGTCGCAATCCCACCTGACTGCTCTGGTCAATTCCGACTCCCGCGCCCGTAACTCCCATGCCCTGAGCTCATTATACCCCCTTCCGCCGTTACCGCCTCGGAAGGGGCTGGAAGAGCGCAGCCCCGAGGCTTCGATCCCGGGTGGCTCGCGACGGTAAGCCATGCAGATCCAAGATTTACAGTCTCCGCCGTTACCTCCCGGCAAAAAGGGTCTTTTGACGCTGGCATGTTTTTTTCCTGGCATGACGTTTTCCTAGAGGACGTACGATTCGGGATCTTCCGTGGTCCGGCCGAGGCCCTGGATCTCGAGGTGGGCCGCGCACTCGGCGCAGAGACGATAGAGCCGCACGCTGTCCTCTTCCAGCAGGACCAAAGCCGCCACTCGGGCACGTAGACGGGCGACCTGCTCCTCGGTCAGCCGGCATTCGAAGACCGAGTACTGGACCCGCGTGCCGAAGTCCTTGAGGAGGTGCGCGATCCGGGTCCGTCGGTGGTCGTCTGGGATGTCGTAGGAGACGAGGATCAGCATGGCAGGAGGAAGCTCTCATAGGGCTCGTCGCGGGTGATCGCGGCGGCCAGACGCTCGGCTTGGCGGCGGAAGACGTCCCGGAAGGTGAGGCTCTGCGGCTCCCCGGCGAACGGCGTGTTCAGCTCCTTCTCGTACTCGGCGAAATAACGGCGTTTGCCTTCGCGGCCCAGGTAGAGACCGCCGTCTGGACCGCGGGTGAAGTCCACTCGGCTCAGGATGCCGAGGTTGAGCAGGCGAGTCGTGAAGCGGTCCACCAAGGCGGGGCGGAACTCCTCGAGGAGATCGAGAGCCAGGGAAGGGCGGCCATAGTCGAGACGGTGGAGGAAGCCGATATAGGGATCGAAGCCGATGCCGTCGAGCAGGGATTGGAGCTCGTTGCCGACCAGGACATAGCCGAAGGAGAGCAGCGCATTGACCGGATCGCGCGGCGGCCGCCGCTGCCGGCCGGGGAAGCCGAGCTCCGCCGGGACGAGGGCCGCGAAAGCCTGGAAGTAGGCGGCCGCGGCGGCGCCTTCGATCCCGCGCAGCACCTCCAGCGACGCGCAGCTTTCAAGGCTCTCCAGCTTGCGTTCGACCGCGTCGACGCTCGTTGGCGGCAGGGCTTCGGGATGATTGGCGCGGAACCGCTTGAGCCCCGCCACCGAATTGAGGATCTTGCCCCGGACCATGGCGCGCGCCAGCCCGAGGCAGAAAGGCTCCGAGCGTTCGAGCTCGTACTGCCGCATCCGCAACACGACGTTCTTGGCCTTGGGCGGAGTGAGCTGCCCGCGCAGCTTTCCGGACATCGAGAAGATCGCCATCTCGATCCCATGGTCCAGCAGCTCGACCGCGGCCTGCGTGGTGAATTGAACGTTGCCATAGATCAACACTGTTTCGAGTTTCAGGCAGGGGATCTCCGCCAGAACCTCGCCGTCCTTCTCGACGATCAGCCGGTCGCCTGTCTTGCGCAAGATGGCCTGCTGTTCGGTGATGTAGAGACGAGCCATGGCCTATCTCGCCTGCCGAAGCTCGAGATAGGTCCAAAGATCGAGCGGCGGAGGCAACCTGGGGGACTCGTCTTCCTGGGGTCTCTGCCGAAAGGGGAGGTAGACTTCATCGTCTACGAAGAGCGCCCCCAGGAATTTGAAGCCGTGTCCGAAGCTGGTGAGCGCCGTTTTGCCGCGATCGAGGGACAACCCGAGGCCGTCGAGGAGGGAGTCGGTCACCTCCAGAGCCCCCTCGGCCTGCTCCTGATCGCGGCAGAGGAGAAGGAAATCGTCGGCGTAGCGGACGACCGCCTGCCCGAACAGGGCGAAGCTCTCGTCGAGCTGGTCGAGGAAGAGGTTCGCAAGCACTGGTGAGACCACCGAGCCCTGAGGAATCCCCTGGCCGGGCGCGGTGAGAGCCCGACCGTCATAGACCTCGGTCCGGATCCAGAGCTCGAACAGGCGAACGACCTCGTCCTCCAGGGGCAACCGCGCCAGCCGTTCGAGCAGAAGGGCATGGGGAATACTGCCGAAGCAGTCGTCGATGTCGGCGTCGATCAGCCAGCGGTAGCCGCCCTCGCGCAATTCACAGACCTTGCGCACTGCATCGCGCACCGACCGCCCTTGCCGGAAGGCATAGCTGCAGTCTTCGAATTCCGCTTCGAAAACCGGTCGCACCACAAGGTCCACCGCGGTCTGCACCACGCGATCCCGGACCGTGGGAACGCAGAGCCGGCGCACGCCGCCGCTCCGCTTGGGGACCGGGATCTGAAGCAGCGGAAATGGGTGATAGCAGCCGCGCAGCAGGCGGTCCTGAAGCCGGTCGAGCTCGCGATCGAGATCGGCGGCGAACTGACCGACCGTCATGCCATCCGCACCGCGGCACCCGCCGTTGTCATGCACCTTTTCAAAGGCCCGCCGCAGATTTGCCCGCTCCAGGATGGTCTTCCACATCGGGACGTGACCTCCGCCGCCGCCCGCCAAGATGCGCCCTGACGGAACTCCGGCCCGATGATTATAGCGGAGGTACGGGAGGAATGACGGGATTCGGAGACGTTGCGGCTCGTTGAGCTGACTTCAGCGCGAGCCCCAGAAGGGGCAAGGCGTGTAGCCTGGGGCCGGCCTCTTTACGTATTCAGATTCGAGAGCTCGTTCCGCCCTGAAAGGCGAGTTGGTCATCTCGGACAGAGGAAGATCATGCCGTGCCGGGTAGATACCCTGAGAGTCGCAATCCCACCTGACTGCTCTGGTCATTTCCAACGCCTTATGGAAGAACCCTGGAGTTGTGAAGCTACCGATTCTTGGAGTCGCAATCCCACCTGACTGCTCTGGTCATTTCCAACCCTCGTGATCAAGAAAGTCGGTGCAACCCTCGTTCTTGTGGATAAGTCGCAATCCCACCTGGCTGCTCTTGTCTTTTCCAACATCTACGGAGTCGATCCGGGAACGTGAGCGGCCGGAGAGTCGCAATCCCACCTGACTGCTCTGGTCATTTCCAACGCGACTACGGGCGCTGCCCCCAGAACGTGGCCGGCATCGAGAAGTCGCAATCCCACCTGACTGCTCTGGTCATTTCCAACGAAGCCTTCAAGTCAGGCGTTCTGCATTCTGACACATACCAAGGTCGCAATCCCACCTGACTGCTCTGGTCATTTCCAACACCGGCTACGGTGTCGGCGCGCCGAACTGCGGCGACTTCCAGAAGTCGCAATCCCACCTGACTGCTCTGGTCATTTCCAACAAAGCCGGGAGTGGTGACGAAACAAGTTGCTGCTCTGGCTCCGTCGCAATCCCACCTGACTGCTCTGGTCATTTCCAACATAGTCAAAGGCGGGAAACTGTTTCTTCTAAAGCCGCCTTGTCGCAATCCCACCTGACTGCTCTGGTCATTTCCAACCATCCCAGTGCAGGTTCGGTTTCCCCCCATCATTACCAAGAAGTCGCAATCCCACCTGACTGCTCTGGTCATTTCCAACAAAACTGCTGCTACGCCATCACTCGCGGTCACGTGTACTTGTCGCAATCCCACCTGACTGCTCTGGTCATTTCCAACGGTCTCAGCTTTAACCAGGCCGCTTGCCTGAACTTGTGCAGTCGCAATCCCACCTGACTGCTCTGGTCATTTCCAACTACGGCGTGGGCAGCCCTATTGTTTAGTGGCAAATTCGAGTCGCAATCCCACCTGACTGCTCTGGTCATTTCCAACGCAGGTGCGCAGATCACAGAGAGCGGCTTCATCAACAGAAGTCGCAATCCCACCTGACTGCTCTGGTCATTTCCAACTCATCCGTCCGCAACTCTTTATTTTGCCGTGAGTTATCCTCCCTTCCGCCGTTACCCCCCTTTGAGGCGCTCGGCAAAGCCTCAGGGGAGCTTGGAGCGGTTCTCGTTCCAGGCTACTAAGTTCAATATCTTCAAGCATTTGGGCTGTCCGCCGTTACCTAGATTAAAAAGCTTCGATGTCGGGCTGGCATGCTTTTTTCCAGGCATGGTTCTTTCCCAGTTGGCAGTTACTCCTGCCCCAAGTTCTTCGATTCTACGCTGTTCGGACCTGGATCGGTATCGAAGCTCTGGAAGTAGCCGTAGCCCGCGGCGGTCTTTCCGCCGGCTCCCAGGGTACTCAGGGCGGTTGCCAGCCACTTGGAGACCTGCTTTGTGAGCCCATCGCGGGACTCGCGGGTCTCTCCTTCGGGGAGGGAGCCGAGGCGGAAGGGGAAGACGAAGGCGGTTTCGGCTTTGACGGCCAGGAAGTAGACAGGGATAGGGTCCTGGTCGTCGGACGGCACTTGACGTTTCGAGGAGCTGTAGAACTTGGGGTAGTGGGGATTGAGCACGTCGACTTCCAGGAGGTTCTGCTGGCCGGGCTTCGGCACGGCGTCGAAGAAGGTGAGAAGGCCGCCGGTGAAGCCGTTGAGGAGGCGGTCGATCCGCTGGCGGAGGGGATCGTCGTCCGGCCGGGATTGGAGGGCTTGGCGGAGGCTGCGGAGGAGCTCCAGGGGGAGAGTCCAGCCGGGGTCGTCTCCGCCGTCCGGCCGTTCGACGATCAGGCTTCCGAAGAGGGTGCGGACGGTCTCTGCACGATCGAGGAAGGCGGAGATCTCCTCGTCGGTGGGGAGGACGCCTTCGGCAAGGTGGGGCATCCAGGACTCATAAGCCGCCGTGAGGTCGCTTTCGGCGGCGCGGCGGACGAGGCCGCGGACGGCGGAGCCGGGCAGGTAGGGGAATCCGTGGAGGAGGTGGAGAGTGAGGCCGGTCTTCAGGGCCGGATTGGTGGCGAGGCCGGTGACCAGGCGCCAGACGGTGGAGGCGGTGTTCCATTGCGTGCGCACGTCCAAGCCGGCCAGCGCCTGCCGGTAGAGTCCATACCAGCGCTCGTAGTCCTTGCCGCCGGTCAGCGTGTCAGCCCGTTTCGCGACGGCTTCCAGAAAGGCGATTCGGGACTTCTTGGTATCGAAAATGTCTTCGGCGACGTCGTACGCATGCCATTTGTGAAAGAGGAGAGTGGGCGAGCCGGAGTCGGAATCCGGCTTTCGCCCTGGGAGTTGCCGCCAAGTCGTCCAGGAGCTCACAGCTCTGTCTCCGGAGTGCCTTCTCCGGTGGTGGAGCTCTCGGCTGGCGGGGGAGAGTGTTCCGACTCTCCGGTATCGCACAAGGCTTCGGCGGCACGCTTGAGCCAGACGGAGAAGGCAAGCGCTTCGGCGGTGTTTTTGCGCAGCGCGAAGCCGGTGAGCCCGTGCCGAGCGTCTACCCAGCGGTCGAAAATTTTCCGTGCGGCCCCCTCGGCCAGGACGTCGAGTCCCAAGCGAAGGGCAAGGGCTCGCAAATGCGTCGCGAGGGCCTGCAAGACGAGAGCCTCGGGATCCTTTTTCTTCGCCAGCAGATGCGCCCAGGTGGCCAGCAGGCCGTTGGTGTGGAGCATGAACGGCAGCTTGCGGGCCAGGGCGAGGAAGTCGGCGCGGTGCTCGCCGAGATCATCCTGGACATAGGTGAAGGCGTGGTGGGCGCGGAGCTGATCAAGATCCATGGCCGCCTCCCTTGGGGAGAGGCGCGCCGCCGGCCCAGACGGCGCGGGTCACGCCGAGGCCGGTGCCCTCGTCGCCGCCGAGTTGCAAGAAGCCTTGCGTGCCCTTTTCACCGTCGCCGGTGAGGAGCTTGCGGAGGTCTTGCAGGGCCGTCTCGCGGCTGCGCGGAGGAGCGGCTCCGTCCTCCATGGGCTTTCGGGAATCGGTAGCGCCGAGAAAGCCATAGAAGAAGGCTTCGGGCGGCACGGCCTCCACCGAGAAGAGCTGACCGTCCGCAACGGTCTTGGACGAGGTCAGGCGGTTGTGCTGGATCACTTGGGTGGCATGGGTGACGAAATAGTGGAAGGAGGCGTCGGAGACCAGCACGGTGCGGTCCGCGATTTCAGGGACGTCCAGTGCCGTGGCGAGCGTGCCTAGCCAGGCCGGGAAGGAGTGAGCCGCCGGGAAGGGCTGAACGGTGAAATCGATCTCTTCCAGGCAGACGGAAGGTCCAGGGACGCTCCCCTGCAACGCCTCCTCTCCGGGCGAGGCGCCGGGATCGACCTTCCAGTCGTCGTTTTCGAGCAGCAGGCCCGCCTGGCGCGAGAAGCGGCGGAGCGCGGAGGGGCAGGTGATCCAGAGGAAGGGAGCGCATTCCGAGCGCACGGGGAAGAGGAGAAGATGGGCGTCGTGCACGGCAAGGCAGCCGGCGTGGCGGGTAGCGTTTTCGTCGTCCAGAGCGGTGGCCTCCGGCCCGAACAGCTCGTCGACGCGATCCTTGGCGTTGCGAGAGCAGAGGTCGCGCAGGCTGCCGCGCAATCCGGACCCGGGGATGAACGGATAGCCCGTGGTCCGCTCGCGGATCACCGGCAGATCCACCACGCCGACGTCCTGTCCGCACCCCACGTGCAGGGGTGTGATGGTGTGAAAGAAGACCAGATGCCGAAGGTAGCTCATCAAAGACCTCGTGATCAGTCTTGCCCCGGAAGGGGCAAAGGCATGTAGCCTGGGGCGTCAGCCCCAGGGAACCGTTTCCACAACAAAGCCCTGAGCCCCGAAGGGGCGACGGAAATCCTCCCGCGAACGATGAGCTGCCGTCGCCCCTTCGGGGCTTGATCACCTTGGAGGCTCGTAATCCTGGGGCTCGCGCCCCAGGCTACATGCCTGGGCTCCTTCGGAGCCTGGAGGGGCGGGCCGCTTACCGTGATCGTCATGGCAGAGGGACCTTGGTCCAGCCTTCTGAAAAGAATTTGTCGACTGCGTCATAGCCGGGAAACGGCTGAGTGAGATCCTTGCCCACGGCGCCGATCTCCATCTTTGGATCGCCGAAGAAGGTTTCTGTTTTCAGAAAAAGTGCCACGCCGGCGTGTTGGCCGTTGCTCAGCCGGATCACTTTGAGAAGGAGAGGGGAGGCGCGGCGGGTGACGTCGTCAACCCCAGGCCGGCGACCCTGGTACTCCATGTCCAACTTCTTCCCGGAAGGATGATAGGGCATGCCGAAGGCAAGCCTTTTCGGGACGTCTGTGATCGAGTCCTCTCGAGGCAGCTTGAAGTCTTTGAGCTCCAGAGTATGGTCGGCCACAGCCAGAGGCTTCTGCTTCCAGAACGATCGCACCCGCTCGAAGTGCTCGAAAAACGTGAGCAGAACGGATTGATAGTCCGTCAGTGGGAACTTGGTAACGAAGATCCCGGCCCTCGGGCTCAAGGCGGAGAAATGGGGATCTTCCGGAGCCTTGCAGGAGCTGGTTTTCCAGACCTCTCCCAACGTGGCGGCGATCCAGGGGGCCAGATCCTTCGACGGAGGCTTGGGTATGCCCTTGGCCTCTACCTCGACGGAGCCCCAGCCCCGGCGTGAGCGGGAACCAACTCCTCCGAACAGATGCAGAAGAACGAGAGCTTTCCGGAGGGCCTCGATCTGACGCGGGAGGCCCCGCGCGATGAACCGGAAGCGGCCCCGGGTTCCATCCTCGACCAGGATGGCGTCGCGGGCCTGGGTCTTATGATAGCTCGTGGCGACAGGCAAAGGGCGCCCCCGGTCGTCCGGCACGGTCAGGTTCTGGAGAGGTCCATAACCGAGATAGACATAGGACAAAGGCTTCTGATCGAAGCTCAGCTCGCCGCTCTTGAAGCGGGGTGTCCCTGCCGGGCGGATCGTCAGGCCCTGTCCCCCTTCGGCAGATCCGAAGACTGTCGCCTGCCGGTCGTAGATCTCGTCGTGGTCCGTGAGATCGCCCAAAAGGGCGCGATACCAGAATTCGAGGACGCCGCGCAGGCTCGGAATACGAATGCCTCGGGAGTCAACGGGAAAATAGGGTGGGGGTGGTTCGGCAAACGTCCGGACAGATTGCCGGGTGTTCGGATCCTTTTCAAAGTACTCGACCTGTTTCGTCCCCCGTGCCACGTCGTTGACGAACGCAGGGCTGTTGAGAAGCAGGTCGAATTTGAATTCTTCGAGGGCCATGTCAGAGCGGCTCCGTAAGGGGCTTTTCGTCCCAGGCGAGTTGCAGGATGACGCCCAGGTTGAGGGCGATCGCGGCGCAGAGCGCCAGACGATAGGGCTCGCCGTGGACGATGCAAGCCGGGCCCGTGGGATCCTGGTGGACTCCGCAGAGGAACAGAGGCGAGAAAAGGAGCGGGGCCAGCAGGATCAGCTCGATGGCACTGTAGCCGAGCGCCAGGAAGAGCACCGAGGCACTGCTCCTCAGGAGTCGCCAGAAACCCGGTTGCGGATGGACCCGCCGCGAGATATGGAAGGCAAGATAGAGCAGGGACACGAGGATCAAACCCACGGAAGAGGCGATGAAGAAAGAGGGTCCTTTCTTCAGATTGTCCAGAATCTGGACCAACTCGCTCGTGCTGATCAGGAAAAGATATCCCAAGCCCACGGCGGCCCCGAGACGGGGAATCAAAGACTGAAAATAGGCGTGGAGTGGGAGCTTTTGCGGGCGGCAGAGAAAGAACAGTCCTCCGGCGAGCGTAAAGACAGCAAAGCCGAGCAGGGCCAACAGGGACTTGGTGAAATTCCAGCCCTCCGCCAGGGTAAGCCCGGACAACACGATGGCGAGGCCGGCCCAGAGGAGATGGAACCAGCGGGTGAGGACATGGTCCGCATAGACCGCCCTGGCGGCGCCGAGGTCGAAGCGGCCGAGGAACCAGCCGAAGAAGTGCCGTCGGTAGTATTCCCAGGGAGAGTGATCTGTCTCGATCCATTCGATTAGGCCATGGTTCGGACCCTTGGGGTCTGCGATGGAGCGCCAGAGATCGAGAACGTACTGATCTCGATCTTTCTTCGCGTTGAGGGTGAGATGGGACCAGCGCATCAAGGAGCGATGGTCGCCGCTTTGCGCCCAGCGCAGCCACCGTTCCAGATCCTCCCAGCGCTGGTCGCCGTGCGACGGAGCGGCGAGCTTTCCTGCGAGCACCTGCTTGGCGGCAGAGGCGAGATTTTGAAGAGAAACCGAGTTGGGATCGCCGACGACCGGCGGCTCGGCTTGGCCGGGATTGGCCACCAAGATATCGACCAGGGAGTTGTTAGGTTCCATGGCTATCCGAACATCCCCACGTCGAGCAGGTCTCGCCGTGCTTCTTGCCGTTGTGTCGGTTCCTTCAATTCCCTGGGAATCTGAACCAGGCGGCTTCCCTCCTCGTGGATATAGAGGAGCCGCACTTTCTTTTCGGGGAACCGGAGCAGAGCGGTGAGGGTGATTCCATACAGCTTGTATCCTCCCGAGACGACGAGATCGATCTGTCGAAGATCGTTCCAATTCTGAAAGATGAGCCGGCCGAGCAGGCCCAGCCCTGTGTGGTCGCCCAGGAGCACGGCGGGATCGGTGCTGGAGAGACCGTAGACCTCCATCACCCGCGCGGGTCCGCCGTTCCCGGCCAGGGCATTCAAAGTATGGGCGAGATGCTGCGCCGCTTGAAAGGGCTGGAGGGAGGCCGGGTCCGCGACGAGATGGATTTTGGAATATGAGCGCAGAAAGTCTCCGAGTACTGGGCACTCCGAGGTTAGATTCCAGGTCTTGAGAATCGTGGCAAGCTCGGCGCTGTAGCGCATGACCGTATCCATATGCGGAGAGCCTGAGAGTAGATCTTCCGGTAGGCGTCGAACCCAGAGATCGTAATCGCCGGCGCAGAGCCCTTTCTCGAGAGCGGCTTCGATCCGTTCCGCGTTGCGGGTCCGCTTTCTCGCTTCGGGGGAGCAGAGGGGGTTGCCGGTTTTCCACTCTCCGTACTCCCGGAGCTCCGACACGTCTTCCCAACTCGCCGAATGGAACAACGAGGTGCCCACGGTCACGAACATCACCTTGCTCAAGAGTCTTCCTCCTCGTCCGGGGCGGCTTCGGGATCGGTGTCGAGGTAGCGGGCGAGCCAGAGCCAGCGGGTGAGGATCAGCTCGCGGCGGGCGGCGAGGCGGCCGGGGATGAAGAGTCCTTCCCTCAGCTCGGCGAGAAGGAACGAGCTCGGTCCGAGATCAGCCGGAGGCTCGGGTGAGGTGCTCAATAGGACCGCGAGCAGCCAACGGTGCGCTTGGGCGTCTTTCGACGGCTTGCGATGGGCCGGTTTCGCCTTGGCCAGCTCGAAGGCAAAGGCGGCTTCGAGGCCGGAGAATTGGGCTCGGCCGCCGAAACGCCGGGCGGCGGAGCGGACGGCGCACCGGAGCGGGGGAGCGGCTTCGGCGATCAGCCGGCGGACCGCCTGGTGGGCTTCCACCATCACCCGCGTGGCGTTGAACGATCTCAGCGGGGAACCGGCCTGCGCCACCGGCGGCAGAGGCGATGGCTGGGCGGCGGCCTGCACGCGCGAGGGCCGCAGCCAGCCGAGGCCGAGGCTCTCCCAGGCGCCGATCTGGAAGAGGTCGTCGTCGAGCTCACAGAAGGCCGCGGGGAAGCCGGTCTCGCAGGTCACCAGGGAGAGGAAGAGGGCGCCTGGCGGGATCAGCTCCACTCGGCGCAGGGCGCCGTCGAGGACGGTGCGGGTCGAGGAGTCCAGGGCCGTCAGGACGCGCCGGTCGGAGGCGGCAGGCCAGAGGCGAGCGGCGTCGCGGCTGGAGAGGACGGCGAGCGGCGCGTCCGCCGGCAGGGACGGACCGGCGAGGCGGCGCAGCAGGGCCACCAAGGCTTGTTCCTGCTGCCGTACGGAGACGCCGGAAAGTGGCTCGGGCGGCAGGGGGACGTCGAGGAGCGGCAGCTTCGGCCAGGCGAACGCTTTTCCGGCGGATCTTTCGATTTCGGAAAGGAGCGACAGCAATGCGCTGACGTCCGTGGCGCCGGGCTCGAAGCGGAGGGCCCAGGCCAGGGTGAGCGCGGGGAAGACCCAAGTGGGTCCCGGCCGGGAGGGGAGCGGGAAGGCGAGGAGCTCGCCGTTGCCGAGCACGAGGGGGCCGGACCGGCCGGTGCTCGGCGGAGCACCATGATGGCCGGAGCGGTCCGGCGAGCCGAAGCGCGACTCCCGCTCAGGATTCGTGCCCTTTTCGGGTACATCGCCGTAGCGGCTGGCGAGCACGCCTTTGAGGGCGGAGTCGGGGAGGAAAGGGAGACCGGTCTGGGCGTCTTTCTGGACTGGACGATCGAGCGACGCCTCGCCCGCGGCGCTGCCGGTGTGGAGGGCGGTGACGGCTTCCAGCCGGAGGAGCAGGGAGGAACCGGCTTCGAGCTTCACGGCCAGACTCCGGTCAGGATGCGGCCGAAGCCGGCGGCGGCGTATTCGGGGCGTAGAGGAGCGAGCCAGTGCTCCCGGAGCCAGGCGCGCCGGAGCTCCGGGTCCTGCTCGTCGTCCTGCCACTTGAAGAAGAAAACGGAGCCGGCGGGGAGCAGCGCGAGCAGCGGGCGGGGTCCCGGGTCGGCAGAGGCTGCGGCCCAGCCGCTCACGTACCGGGTGCGGCCGATCGCGCCGGCGATAGGGGCGCGGCCCTCCAGCGTCACTCCGGCCTCGGGCACGGGGAGGGGCGTGAGGAGATAGGCGAGCCATCCCCGGCTGGCCGCCGCTCGCTCGCACACCCGGTCGCGCGCCATGGAGAGGGGGTCCGAGCCGGCGACGGTGAAGCGGAAGTCGGCGCGGCGGCGGTCGCCGCCGAGGAAGCCGAGACCGTCCCAGGCGCTCACGCCCGGATCCTGCTCGCCGAGGATGCGGTACCAGGCGGAGAATCCGGCTCCGGCCCATCCCTGACGGCCGGTGAGCAGCTCGCGATGGAACCGGCGGTAGGGGCGGGCGAAGAGGCGGCCGGAGGCGGCGGTGTTCGAGGCGTTGGCCATGGTCAGGCCGAGCCGGGGCTCAACGGCGTCGAGCGAGCGCTCGTGCCGGATGGAAGTCCCCAGACCGAGGTCTTCCGCTCCGGCGAGGACATCGCCGAGCAGGTCCTCGTCGATCAGCAGCGGTTCCTCGTCTTCGTGGTCCAGATCCTGCGCGCTCCGCAAGGGGCACCAGCCCGGAGGCAGAGAGGAGGAGGTGAGGCTCGCCTCGAGGTCCGGCAGGAGGAGGCCGCGGGAGGACCGGGTCTGATTGAGGTTCTCGATCCGCAGGTGGAGCGGCTTCGGGAACCAGGGGGTGCCTTCGGCGTCGCAAGCCGCGTAGCCGATCAACTCGGCCTGCGCATCCGGGCCGGGCGGGCGGTCGAGCTCGCGGGAGAACGGTCCAAGGACACCGGCGGCGGGGGTCCAGTGGCGCTCTCCGCGGGCGCCGAGCCGGTGGGCGATGCGGCCGCCGATGGCGCCGTAGATCGTGGCGGGGGAAGGGTCCTGATCGGCCACGGCGTGCCCTTCGCCGGTGCGGGCCGAGCGGTTGTCGCCGAAGAGGATCGGCTCGGCCGGCTCGATGCGGACGTTGAGAGTGATCAAGGCGTCAGGCCTCGGGCGGAGCCGTCGCCGCCTGCCGGGACAAGAACCCGATCAGGTGGAATTGTTGGGGATGGACGGCGGCGAGCTTTCCCTCCG
This sequence comes from uncultured Acidobacteriota bacterium, assembly GCA_963718645.1. GTDB lineage: Bacteria > Acidobacteriota > Thermoanaerobaculia > Multivoradales > UBA5704 > DATARR01. The sequence goes on along the minus strand of OY970373.1, from coordinate 3,563,174 downwards.
AGTCGCTCGGCCACCACTCGTTCCCGCGCAGGGAAGTCCAGGCCACCCGCTTCGCCGCTCGCCGCTCGGCCGCGGTCTCCCCCTTGCCGCGCGAGCGGCGCAGGAACAGGCGCTCGATCTCGGTTCGCGCGGCGTCGCGAACGTCCGCGATCCAGCCTTCGCTGGGCGGCGCAGGCAGCGTTTCGAGGAAAGTTTCCACGTCGTAGGCCCAGCCGGGCGAGAGGCGGCCGCTTTGAATCAGATCGACGGCGCTCCGCAGGCGGTGCCAGTCGTCCCCCCAGGGCGCGGCGAATCCCCAGCGGTTGCCGGACGCGGTCTCCACCCAGACGGCGAGCGAGTCCTTCCCCTTCCGGTCCTTGGCCGTTCGCAGGGCACCGCGCGCGGCGAGGATCGCGCTCCGCATGGGGCGGCCATGCTCGAAGAGAGCGATCCCCATCGAGAGCGTCGGCGGCGAGGCGATCTTGGCGAACGCCGCCTCGAACGCCGCGTGAAGGTCGTGGGCGAGGCCGAGCACGTCGCCGGCGGGAGCCATCGCGAGCCCTTCGTCCCCGCCGAGATAGAAAGCTTTTCCGTGATACGCCTGGAGAGCCTCCTGGGCCTGTTCGGCGAAATCGCTCATCGCCTGGGACATTCCTCGCGCGTCCTGGCGGACCTTTCGACCCATGTCGTCGCCGTCGAAGGCCAGCAGCGCAAGGTAGGCAGGGGGGGAGGGAGTCAGCGGGGTCTCCCACTTCGGCGTCGGCGGGAGGCGGTTTTGCGCTTCTATGCCCTGGCGGAGAGCACTCCGGAGATTGAGGACTGTCTTCCGTTCAGCTTCGGGGAGCCCGAGAGGCGGAGCGTAAAGGGCGCGGGCGAGGTCGTCCTTTCCTGTTTGGGTGGCCTTCAGCCGCTCGACGTGCCGCTGGAGCGCCGGAACCTGGCTCAGGTGGCAGAGCCAGGGCGCCGCGGCGATTTTGCCCGTCGAGGGGAACTCGTCCCTGGCCTCGTAGGCGGCCATCCGCTTGGCGAGGCAGACGTAGCAGAGGCGCTCCGCGGCATCGATCCGGAAGCCGGTCTCGATCCAGGGCTCCCGGGCCCACGCCTCGTGCCAGGAGCGCCAGACTGCGAAGCTGCTGGTGGGCCCGATCGCTTCGCGGCGGCCGCACTGAGTGCACTTCCCGACAGGCGCTCCTTGCTTCCAGGGGTGGAAGGGGCGCGTGCGCTTGACGGCCCCATACAGTCGGTCGGCCGCTTCCAGCACCTTCTCGTCGGAAAGACCTGGAGTGACGGGCCGCACGGCCCAGACCAGAGTCAGCGGGCAGTCGCTGCCGTCCGCGGTCGCATCCCGATAGCGCGTCCAATGCGGCTCGAAATCCTTCCAGATCCGCGCCGGAAATTCACTCTGGGACAAGGCTTTTTTACGGAAACCCAGCCAAGCCGTCACCACCTTCTCCTGCAGCGCGGAGAACGCCTGCGCCGGAGACTCTGGAGCTTGGCAGACGCCGGAGGCTCGGTTCGGGATTCCGTAGGGTTCCGCGAGCGCTTGGGAGAAGGGGAGGGAGGCGAGGTCCCGGAACGTCTTGTCGCACGGTAGGCGAGGGAGCCAGATCTCCGCCGCGAAGTCCTCCTCCAGATGGGCGAGCACGCCGGCCAGGACGTGCCAGAGGAAGACCGAGCCCGCGCGCAGGTCGCGGGAGCGGCGGGCCTGGGCGATCCATTCCTGGACCGGGATCAGGCCGAGAGAAAAAACGAGCTTCTCCAAGCGTTGGCCCTCCGGGCCGGCCGAGAACGATCCTGCGGGCCGGTTGAAGCTCCGGAAGGCTACGCGATTTCAGCTACGGATTCCAGGGGCTCTTAAAATATTAACGCATAGCCATGAGTTGCGGCTTGGGGTGGGAGATCCGCAGTAGATAGACCGGTCAGTTTTATCTGACCGGTCTGGTCACGATCTGGCTTCGGCGTATTCGTGAACGTTACCGCAAATCCACCTGACTGAACTGGTCACTTCTAATCGTTCCTACGGGCGAACACGAACTCTATGTGCCCTTCTGAGAGTCGCAATCCCACCTGACTGATCTGGTCACTTCCAACTCCATCGTCAAGGTAGGGGGTGTTCTCTACTTATCCGGAGAGTCGCAATCCCACCCGACTGATCTGGTCACTTCCAACGGAGTTTCGCTGGATGTCTGGGCCATCGGGGCCAACGTCACTCAGTCGCAATCCCACCTGACTGATCTGGTCACTTCCAACGATGACTCTCGAAGGAGTGGCAGCAGAGCTACTTCGCCTGTCGCAATCCCACCTGACTGATCTGGTCACTTCCAACTCAATCGAGTTCGGTCTCGGGTTCGCCAGGTACCTTCCGAAGAAAGTCGCAATCCCACCTGACTGATCTGGTCACTTCCAACTCAGCCTGCGCGGAGGCGTGGCCCAAGGTGGTGGGCGAATGCGTCGCAATCCCACCTGACTGATCTGGTCACTTCCAACATTTGCGTCGCGAGGTTCTGCTGCTTCACGTACCCGCGCAGAAGTCGCAATCCCACCTGACTGATCTGGTCACTTCCAACGGTCAAGAACGAGAACGAGCAGCAGACCATCCAGACGGTGCAGTCGCAATCCCACCTGACTGATCTGGTCACTTCCAACTTTAGCTTCCCTTGCGGCCGGGATTCCGGTTTACGCCCAAGAGTCGCAATCCCACCTGACTGATCTGGTCACTTCCAACAGTGGCAAAAAATTTGGGATTAGAAAACGTTCCCGAAGTGTTGGTCGCAATCCCACCTGACTGATCTGGTCACTTCCAACGACCATCTCTGCCTCCGCCGCCCCCACTTCCACCTCCCACTTCGTCGCAATCCCACCTGACTGATCTGGTCACTTCCAACCTCTGCAAGCCGCTCGTGTGGCTGGGCATAGCCAAGAAAGTCGCAATCCCACCTGACTGATCTGGTCACTTCCAACTTTACTCAGGAAGTAAGGGTAAGGCAGAGGCAAGAGGAGAAGTCGCAATCCCACCTGACTGATCTGGTCACTTCCAACGTCAACGTCAGCATCATCGCCGAGCTGCCCTCCCTCGAGGAGAGTCGCAATCCCACCTGACTGATCTGGTCACTTCCAACCCATCCATCCGCAAGTCCTGATTTTGCTGTGGGTTACCTCCTCTTCCGCCGTTACCCCTTTCCAAGGAGCCGAGAAAGATCTCCCGTGTTCTCGGAGCGTGCCTCTCGCCAGCACGTTAAACCGACTATTTTTAACATTTAGGATGGCCGCCGTTACCTCGGGGCTCGAGGGGTCATTTTGGTTTGGCATGCCTTTTTCCTGGTACGGATTTTCCCCGACCGTCAGCAGGCATGCTGCGGCTGGCGAAGTCCAGTGGCCCAATGTTACTACGGTCCCTCCACCCGCCGCAGTACCTCCGCGAACGGCACCTGCGCGAAAGCCCCGAAGAGCGGATGCGACCTGAGCTTGGTGCGGCTCAGGCGAGGGGAGGGAAGCCCAGCCAGGAAGCGAGCGAGGGCGCGTGGATAAGCCAGCTCCGGGATCTCCCGGCGCAGGGTTGTCGCCCTCCGCAAACCCACTTCGTCGAGGTGGATGGGTTTCGGCGGGAGGAGCTTCGCGGGGTGGTGGCCGTTTTCGCACCAGGAGCAGTGACCGCAGGGGTGGAGGAGGTGCTCTCCGAAGTGGGCGGCGAGATAGGCGGTCTGGCAGCCGTCGTGGGCGGCCAGGGTCAGGACCTGGTCGAGGCGGGCGATCTCGCGGGTCTCTCTTTCGAGGGTGCGCTCGTGAAGGTCCTTGGCGAGGGCGTTCAGGTCGGCTGGGGGGCGGAGCCAGCGGTAGGGGTGGCGGAGGCCGGCGGCTCGGACTTCCAGGAGGCCCTGCTCGGCGAGGTAGTCGAGGGCCCGCACCAGGCGGTCGCGGGGGGAGCCCAGGGCTTGCGCGGCGGTTTCGAGGTCGAGGCGGGACCAGATTTTGGCCTTTTTGGCCTGCTGGAAGATGCCGCGCAGGAACTCGCGCCTCTCCCCGGCGAAGCGGCTCAGGATCTCGTCGAAGGCGATCAGCGGACGGAGCTCGTACTCCGAATAGATCGGCGTGCCGGCCTCCAGGTAGCCGGCCAGCTCCAGGTAGGTGAGGAGGGTCCGGATCACCAGCAGCCGGATGTCGTGGCGCGATGCGAGGTCGTGGAGGGCGAGCTCCATGGGGTCGGGACTGTGGGCGGATCTCGCGAGGTCGGCGAGGAGACTGTGCACGGCTTCGAGGTCCGGCGTGTCGCCGTAGGCGAAGTTGCGGAGCGGCAGGAGGTCGTCGGTGCAGGTGAGGATCTCGCAGATCGCCCTTTGCCCGTCCCGGCCGGCGCGGCCGATCTCCTGGGCCAGGTTCTCCAGGCTCTTGGGGAGGTTGTAGTGGATCACCTTGCGGATGTCCGCCTTGTCGATCCCCATGCCGAAGGCGATGGTGGCGACGACCACCGCGTCGGTCGATTCCAGGAACCAGTCCTGCACCCGGGTCCGCTCTTCGTCCTCCAGGCCGGCGTGGTAGGCGCGGGCCGGCACGCCGGCGCGCAGGAGGGCAGCGGCCACGTCCTCGGCGGTCTTCTGCAGAGTGACATAGACGATGGTGGGGCCGGAAGCGCCTGGGGTAAGGCGGTCGAGGAGCAGAGCGTCGCGGTCGGCGGGGAGGATGGGGGTGAAGCGGAGTGTCAGGTTCTCGCGGTGAAAGCCGGTGCGGACGGCGCAGTCGGGCGCGATGTCGAAGCCGCGGCAGATGTCGGCGAGCACCTGCGGGGTGGCGGTGGCGGTGAGGGCCAGGGTGCGCTCGGCACCGAAGAGCTTGGCGAAGCCGGCCAGCTTCAGATAGTCGGGGCGGAAGTTGTGCCCCCACTCGGAGACGCAGTGCGCCTCGTCCACCGCGAAGAGCGAAATCGGAATCCGCGAGATCGCCTCGCGGAAGCGCTCGTTGTTGAAGCGCTCGGGAGCGACGTAGAGGAGGCGCATCGTGCCCTTGCGCAGGCGATCCATGAGGGCGCGCACCTCGTCGCCGGTGAGCGTCGAGTCGAGGCGGCCGGCGGCCACTCCGCGCCGGGTGAGCTGGTCGATCTGGTCCTTCATCAGGGCGATCAGGGGCGAGACCACGAGGGTCAGGCCGGGCAGCAGGAGAGCCGGGATCTGATAGCAGAGCGACTTGCCGCCGCCGGTGGGGAAGACGGCCGCGGCGGATCGCCCGGCCAGGAGGTGCCCGATCACCGCTTCCTGTCCGGGGCGGAAGTCGCCATAGCCGAAGGTCTCTGCGAGGGTTGCACGGGCCGTGTTTAGGGGAGTCGCGTCTTCCATGACGCGGCTATTCTATGAGAACGGAAAAAATCGTGTCGGCTACAGTTTCGCCGCACGCCGTTTCTTGGCGCCCGGAATTTTTGTGAGCTCGATCACCAGGCGCAGGGCATCGTTGACAGACTGTTCGTCGGGGAAGACCTTCGCGACCTCCGGGTCGAGCAGCACGAGGTTGGTCCCGGCGCGATAGCGTTCGGCATACTTGCCCCGGACTCCGTTGGCGAGCAGCTCCCGGAGGTCATATTCCGGGCGTAGCTCGTCCGTCATCTCATCTTCAGGCCTGGTCTTCATAGGCTTCTCTTTCCGATGGCGTCAATTCGCGCGCGCTGATGATCCTGACCCGGTTCCCTCGCTCGATATGAGAGACGATGAGCAGCCGGCCCCGGATCGATCGTCCCACCGTGATGTCTCGATCTTCACCAAGGGAGTGGTCGGGATCGGGAGCTGTGATGCTCAGAGGATCGCCGATCACCGTCGTGGCCTCGGCGAATGAGACCCGATGCTTACGAAGGTTGTTCGCGGCCTTTTTCGGGTCCCATTCGAACTCCACCGACCAAGGGTAGCCCCTTTCGTCGAGGAGTCCAAGAGCCGGCCTGCGTGATCCTGAGCCAGGATTTGAACCGCCCTCCTCTCTGCTACACTCCCCCCGGCCCGGTCCGTCCGGCGCCTTCCGTCCCCTTCCGGGGACGTACCCCAAGTCTCGAATCCAAGTTCCCAGGGAACTTTCTCGGAGCGCTTTCGCGGAGGAAACTGTCTTGAAGATCCACGAGTATCAGGCCAAGGAGATCCTGCGCCGGTATGGGGTCGCGACCCCCAAGGGCAGGGTGACGGAGAGCGCCGACGAGGCGGCGAGGATCTGCGAGGAGCTCGGCGGCCGGTGTGTCGTCAAGGCCCAGATCCACGCCGGCGGGCGCGGCAAGGGGGGCGGCGTCAAGCTCGCCAAGTCGCCGGAGGAGGCGCGCGCGATCGCCGGGCAGATCCTCGGCATGCAGCTCGTCACCCACCAGACCGGCCCCGAAGGGCAGCTCGTTCGCAAGGTGCTCGTCGAAGAGACCGCCGACATCGCTCAGGAGCTCTACGTCTCGATCACCCTCGACCGCGCCCAGGGGAAGCCGGTGATCATGGCCTCCTCCCAGGGGGGCATGGACATCGAAGAGGTCGTGGCGAAAGACCCGCAGGCGATCTCCCGCGTCACCATCGAGCCGGAGCTCGGCATCCAGCCGTTCCAGGCCCGCGCCGTCGCCCAAGCGCTCGGCTTGAAAGGTGCCACGGCGTCCAAGGCCGCGAAGCTGATCACCGGGCTGGTCAACGCCTACATGGACACCGACGCCTCGCTCGCCGAGATCAACCCGCTGATGGTGACCGGCGGCGGCGACGTGATGGCGCTCGACGCCAAGGTGAACTTCGACGACAACGCGCTCTTCCGCCACAAGGACATCCTCGACATGCGCGACCTCGCCGAGGAGAACCCCCTGGAGGTCGAGGCGAGCAAATTCAACCTCAACTACATCAAGCTGGACGGCAACATCGCCTGCATGGTCAACGGCGCCGGGCTCGCCATGGCGACGATGGACATCATCAAGCTCTATGGCGGCGAGCCGGCCAATTTCCTCGACGTCGGCGGCGGCGCCTCGCAGGAGGCGGTGAAGAACGCCTTCCGCATCCTGGTCTCGGACCCCAACGTCAAGGCCGTGCTGATCAACATCTTCGGCGGCATCGCCCGCACCGACCGCATCGCCCGCGGCGTGGTCGGGGCGATCGAGGAGCTGGGGGACGTGAAGATCCCGGTCATCGTGCGCCTCGAGGGGACGAACGTCGACGAGGGCCGGCGCATCCTGCGCGAGGCGCCGTTTCAGTTCATCGTGGCCGAGCAGATGGCCGACGCGGCGGAAAAAGCGGTTGCCGCCGCCAAGGGAGGAGCGTAGAGATGGCGATCTGGGTGAATGACGACACGCGCCTGCTCGTGCAGGGCATCACCGGCAAGGAGGGGACCTTCCACGCCCTCGGCTGCCGCGACTACGGGACCAAGGTGGTGGCGGGCGTCACTCCGGGCAAGGGGGGCGAGTCGGTCGAGGGGATTCCGGTCTTCGATTCGGTCGCCGAGGCGCGTGAGAAGACGGGCGCCAACGCGTCGATGATCTTCGTGCCGCCGCCGTTCGCAGCCGACGCCATCATGGAGTCCGCCGCGGCTGGTATCGAGCTGGTGGTCGCGATCACCGAGGGCATCCCGGTGAACGACATGCTGAAGGTGAAGGACCTGCTGCGCACCAATCCCACCCGCCTGATCGGCCCCAACTGCCCGGGCGTGATCTCACCGGGGATGGCCAAGATCGGCATCATGCCGGGGCACATCCACAAGAAGGGGTCGGTCGGCGTCGTCTCGCGCTCAGGCACGCTGACCTACGAGGCGGTCTGGCAGCTCTCGAACCTCGACCTCGGGCAGTCGACCTGCGTGGGGATCGGCGGCGATCCGGTGAACGGCACCAACTTCATCGACGTGCTGACGGCGTTCAACGACGATCCGCAGACCGAGGGGATCATCATGATCGGCGAGATCGGCGGCAACGCCGAGGAAGAGGGCGCCGCGTGGATCCAGGCGCACTGCAAGAAGCCGGTCGTCGGCTTCATCGCCGGCGTCACTGCCCCGCCCGGACGGCGCATGGGCCACGCCGGCGCCATCGTGGCCGGCGGCAAGGGAACGGCCGCGGAGAAGATGGACGCCATGAAGGCGGCGGGCATTCACGTGGTCGACTCGCCGGCGAAGCTGGGCGAGACGATGGCGCGGGCGCTGGGGAAATAAATCGGAGCGACCTTGGCCTGCGACCTCACCCCCTGGCCCCCTCTCCTAAAGGAGAGGGGGAACAATGAAGACAAGCTTGAGCCCCTCTCCTCTAGGAGAGGGGTTGGGGTGAGGTCGAGCGGCCACGGACCTACGGAAGCAAGACCATGACCGAAGGCAACGGCACCCCCACCCCCGGCTGGCTCGCCCTCCTCGGCGGCGGCGAGTTCAGCTTCGGGGAGACCGAGGACGCGGATCAGGCGTGGCTCGACAAGGTGCCGCCGGGGCCAGTGGGGTTCATCCCGGCGGCGTCGGGGTCGAACGACTATCCGCGCCATTTCGCCGAGTATCTGAAGGAAGGGTTCGACCGCGAGGTGGAGATCATTCCCATCTACCGCGATCGCGACGGCCGCCGGATGCGGAACTCGGAGCGCATCCGGGACGTCGCGGCCGTCTATATCGGCGGCGGCGTGACCGACCACCTGCTGGAGGCGATTCAAGGGTCGCCGGCTGCCGAGGCGCTGGCGCGGAAGCTGGCCGAGGGCGGGATGGTGGTGGCGATCGCCGCCGCGGCCCAGTGCGCCGGGAAGCTCGCCCGCAGCATCTTCAAGGGGGACCTGATCCCCGGCTTCGGCTGGCTGCCGGACGGCGTGGTGGAGCCGAACTTCGATCCCGCCCACGACCGCCGGCTGCGCAAGATGCTGGTAGGGGAGGGCGTGCGGTACGGCTTCGGGATCCCCGCCGAATCGGCGCTGCTGCTGGGGCCCGGCGGGGTGGTGGAGGTGGTGGGGACGGTGTTCCGGGTCGAAGGGGCGGAGGGGGATGTCGAGCTGATGTGACCGAGGTGATGTAGAGTTCAACCGGTCGCGGCCGGCGGCGCCGGCGCGACGTTCTATCGATACGAAATCGGATACGAGGGAGTACGATCTCATGCAGATGACGTTGGCGATTCTCAAGCCGGACACCGTCGAGGCCGGCAATGCGGGCAAAGTCCTGGCTCACCTGGAGCAGGAGGGTTTCACCGTCCGCGGCCTCAGGATGCTGCGGCTGACGAAAGCGCAGGCGGAGGCCTTCTACGAGGTGCACAAGGAGCGGCCGTTCTACGGCAGCCTGGTGGAGTTCATGACCAGCGGTCCGGTGGTCCCGGTGGCGCTGGAGCGCGAGGACGCGGTCGTCCATCTGCGCAAGTCGATGGGCGCCACGGACGTGGCGAAGGCCGAGGCGGGCACCGTTCGGCAGCTATTCGGCACCTCCATCGAGCGTAACGCCATTCACGGCAGCGACTCGCCGGAGAACGCCGCCATCGAGCTCTCCTTCTTCTTTTCGCGGGCGGAGCTGATCGCGGCCCGCTGAGGTCAAGCCATCATGTATCGATTCCCGCACGCGGCGCCGCAGAGCCAGCTTCCCGAGGAGCGGCAGGGGCGTACGATCGGCCGGTTCTGCCTGGTCTGCGGCAGCATCTATCCGCTGCACCGCATGCGCCATCGCGGCAAGGCGATGTACGGCCGCGACCACATCGCGTCCCCCTGCAGCCACGAGGGGGACGTGTTCGAGGAGGGCGCGCCCTGGTGGCAGCCCGCCGTCGAGGTGCTGCCGGAGGCGATCGTGAAGGCGGACGAGGATCTGGTGGTGGGGGCCCCGCTCAAGGGGACCTCGCCGTAGTCCGCGCCGGCCTTCCGACCGTCATCGTTCAACGGAGAAGAGGAGGGTTCCTCCAGCCGGGATGAGCGTCGTCAATCCGGAGCCGCGAGCCGCCTCCTCCCAGGGGGCGGCTTTCGCCTACCACCGCTCGAGCCGGATCGTGGACTGGCTCCGGCGGGGGAATGGGTTCCGCATCGCCCTGCCGTTCGTCGCGGGGCTCTGCGGGGTGCTGGTCCGTGAGTGGAGCGGCGGCCTGGTCTTCCCCGTCACCCCCGCCGTCTCGCTCACCGCCGGCATCCTTTTCGGCGGGCTCGGCATTGCCGCCGCCGGCGTGGGACAGCTCGCGGCGGTCTGGATGACCCACGGCAGCCTCTCAGAAGCCCTGGTCTTCGCGCTCTCGTTCGCCCTCACCGGGGTCGCCGGCTGGGCGGTCTTCCGCTACGTGCCCCAACTCGGCCGCGGCCTGCCGAACCTGCGCTCGTTCCTTTGGACCTTGGGCGCCGCTTTCGCGGGAGGCCTCGCCGGCTCGGCGCTGACGCTGGCCGCCTCCGGCGCGGCCGGTTCGCCGCCGGGAGGCTCGCCGGCCCTCTGGATCTGGACCTGGGGGACCGGCTCGCTGGTCAGCGCCACGCTGCTGGCGCCGCCGATCCTGCTCCTCTTCGACCGCTGGGGCCGGCGCTGGATGGTGCCCCTGCCGGACGAGCCGCGGGGAGGGGACGCCCGGCGCGATGGGGGCATCCCAGGCCTCGGCGAGGAGACGCTGATCCTCTTCCCCGCCAGGGAGACCGAGGGGAGGAACCGTCCTCGGGACCTGCTGCTGGGCTCCGCCCTGGTGCTGGCGGCGGCGGTGGTGGGGCTGGGGCTGGCCTGGGTGCTGCCGAGCGGCAACGAGTGGACCACGCTCGTCTACCTGCTGCCGATCCTCTGGGCCGCGCTCCATTACGGTCTGAAGGGGGGAGTGCTGGCGGCCTCGGGGAGCGGCCTCTGCCATCTGCTGGGCCTCGCGGCGCTGGTGCTCCGTTTCGGCGCTCCGGAGGTCGGCCGCGAGGTGTGGGCGGGGCGGGCCGACCTGCTGATCCTCTCGGTGGCGGGCGCCCTGGTGGGATGGTCGCGCCAGCGGGAGGTGCGGCTGCGCGAGGAGCTGATCGAATCGAACCGGCTGCTGGGGCGCGACCTCGTCCGCGTGTCCGACGCGTTGATCCAGGCCATCGAGGCCAAGGACGCCTACACCGGCGGCCACCTGCGGCGGGTGAGCGAGTACGCGGTGGCGGCGGGCGAGAAGCTCGGGCTGCGCGGCCGCGAGCTCGAGACGCTCCACTACGCGAGCCTCCTCCACGACGTCGGCAAGCTCGGCGTGCCCGAATCGGTGCTCGGCAAGGAAGGGCCGCTCGACCCCGTGGAGACCGACCTGATGCGCCGGCACCCGGAGATCGGCGCACGGATGCTCGAGCGGCTGGAGCTGCTGCGCGGCGCCGCCCCCCTCGTCCTCCATCACCAGGAGCGCTTCGACGGCGAGCTCGACGGCCAGCACCCCGGCTATCCGCGCGGCCTGGCCGGCGAGGAGATCCCGCTCGGCGCCCGCATCATCGCGGTGGTGGACGCCTACGATGCCATGACCACCACCCGCCCGTACCGAGAGGCCGTGCCGCAGGACGAGGCCGCGGCCGTGCTCCGCCGCGAGCGCGGGCGCCAGTTCGATCCGCGCGTGGTGGACGCCTTTCTCGACTGCCTCGCCGAGCGCCCGTGGCGGATCTGAAAGAAGACTGGGAGGCGCTGGACCGTCACCTCGCCCAGGTGCGCGGGTGCCGGATCTGCCCGACCGTCGAGCCGCCGCCGGTCGCCGCCCGTCCGGAGGTCTGGCCCCGCCTGATGCTGGTCGGCCAAGCGCCGGGACCGAAGGAGGTGGTGCTCCAGCGGCCGTTCGCTTACACGGCGGGATCGCGGCTGTTCGCCTGGTTCCAGCGCCTGGGCGTGCCGGAAGAGGAGTTCCGGCGGCGCGTCTGGATCGGCGCGGTGATCCGCTGCTTTCCCGGCCGCGCGCCACAGGGGGGCGACCGCGTCCCCAACCCGCAGGAGATCGCCAACTGCGCGCCCTACCTGGGAACGGAGCTCCGGCTGATCCGCCCGGCCACCGTGATCGCCGTCGGCCAGCTCGCCATCAAGCTCTTCCTCCCCGAGACCGCGCCGCTCCACGAGCGGGTGGGAAGGGCGTTCCCGGTCTCGCGCGGCGATCTGAGCTTTGACGTCATTCCGCTGCCTCATCCTTCGGGGCGGAGTACGTGGCTGGTAAAGCCGGAAAATCAGGTGCTGCTGGAGCGGGGGTTGGAGTTGCTGCGCGGGAGTGCGGGGTGGGTGGGGACGTTCGGGTAAGGCTTTACCGATCCGATTCCAACTCAGCCTCACGTAGCTCAGCTATCCATTCCTCAGTAGTGCGCGTCGGCCGGAAACGTCTGGCAAAACCAAGCATGGCCACGGCACCCTGCGGCTTGGATTCCCGAAGAACAGAAACGCGAATCTCGTTCTGTTCCGGCTTCCGAGGAGGATCTTGCATGGACTTCCATTATGTCATGTAATCAGGGTATGGACGGTACCGGCGAGATCCCCATCATCCCCGAGGATTGCGATCGAAGGCTTACGATCGTACCGATGACAGGAGCGGAAATCGTCAACGCTGGTCTGGCAGGAGGATGTGAAGGGATCCGCGTCGGAGGCGCGATCTGGGTGAAGAGGCAGCGGAAGAAGAGGCGCGAACGGCGTCAGCGCACCCCGCTTGGGTCTTGATTTCGGCGACGGTATGCCCTCCGGCGGAGACGTTCCGCGGTCCCCGTGGCCTTCGCAGGGTGTCGTATAGGACCTGGAACGTCTCTACCGCCTCCGTCGAAGGGTTGGGGTCGATCAGGCGGTCTCTCGCTCCAACCCCGCCGGCCGCAGCGACTTCTCGACCATCCCCAGGGCCGCATCCACCACCAACGCCAGCAGCGCCGCGGGGATCGCCCCGGAGAGGATCATCGCGCTGTCTGCGAGCTGGAGGCCGGTGACGATCGGCTCACCCAGGCCTCCAGCGCCGATGAAGGCGGCGAGGGTGGCGGTGCCTACCGTGATCACGGCGGCGGTGCGCAGGCCGGCCATGACGATGGGGGCGGCGAGGGGGAGGCGGACCTCGCGGAGGATCTGGCCGGGGGTCATCCCCAGGGCGGTCGCGGCCTCGACGGCTTTCGGATCGGCATCGCGCACGCCGGAGTAGGTGTTCCTCACGATGGGGAAGAGCGAGTAGATCCAGAGCGCCACGATGGCGGGGAGGGCCCCCACGCCGAGCAGCGGGATCATGAAGGCCAGCAGGGCGAGGCTGGGGACGGTCTGGAGGAGGCCCAGGAGTCGGATCACCGTCTCGGCCCAGCGCCGATGGCGCTCCAGCCAGAGCCCGAGGGGGATGGCCACGAGCGCGCCCAGCAGCAGGGCCGCCGCCGAGAGGCCCAGGTGCTGGAGGGTCAGGCGGCCGAGGTCCTTGCGGGCGCTCCAGAGATAGGCAAGGAAGCCGGGCTTCCTGGCGCGATGCTCCAACGCGGCCCCCGGTTTGACCACCAGGCCGATCGCGCGGAGGGCGTCCCGGGCCACGACCACCTCGCTCTCGTGCCCCTCCTGGAGCCGGAGGTTGAAGGCCCGCATGGCGTCCTCGCTGAGCGAGCCGGCGAGGAGGCCGAGGATGGCGCCGACCTCGGGGTGCTTCTTCAGGGTCTCGCCGCGCACCAGCGCCGCCGCTTCGTAGGGCGGGAAGAAGTGGCGATCGTCGCGCAGGACCTTCAGATTGTAGAGGATCAGCCGGCCGTCCGTGGAGTAGACGTCGAGGGCATCGATCGTCCTCTGCTTGGCCGCCTGGTACTGGATCGCCTGCTGGAGGTGATCCACCGAGCCGAATTGCAGGCCGTAGACTTTCTGGAGGCCGAGCAGGCCGTCGTCTCGCCCTACGAACTCGTGGCCGAAGCCGCCGTGCAGGCGTCCGGCGACGCGCGCGAGGTCGGAGATCGTCTCCAGGTGCTCGCGGTCGGCCAGCTCGCGCGGGACGGCGATCTCCCAGGAGTTCTCGAAGCCGAGCGGGGCGAGCCACCAGAGGTTCCAGCGCTGGAGGAACTCGGCGCGGACGCGGTTCAGCGTCCGGTCCGGTCCCCCTTGCGCCTTCTCGCCGAGGATCGAGACCAGTCCCGTTCCCGTGTACTCGGGGTAGACGTCGATCGCTCCGGATTTCAGCGCCTCGAAGCAGACCTGCGTGCCCGCGAGGCCGAGCCGGCGCTCCACCTGGAGGTGGGTGCGGCTCTCCAGGAGCTGGGCGAACATCTCGGCGAGCATCCGGCTCTCCTCGAAGTTCTTGGAGCCGACGACGACGCGGTCGGCGGCATGGAGGGGGAGAGCGAGCGCGAGGAGGAGGAGCGCCGAACTGAAGACCCTCATCACCCCGGCCCTCTTCTCCCAGCCCTCCACCCACCCTGACGGGGAGAAGAGGGAGTGGTTAGTGGAGGGAGAAGAACCTGGCGTCTCTTCCTTGTTTGTCTCCCCTCTCTCCCCGGCAGGGGTGGGGGGAGGGCTGGGAGAGAGGGGCCGGGGGAGTGAGGGCCCCGCCCCGAAGGGGCGCCTACCCACGCCGCAGCTCCAGCAGCGCCGACACATAGGGGTCCGCCGGCTGATCCTCCAGCTCCTTCGGGGTCCCGAGCTGAAGCAGCCGCCCGGCCTTCATGACGCCGATGCGGTCGGCGAGGCGGAAGGCCTCGTTGAGGTCGTGGGTGACCAGCACGGCGCTCTTGCCGAGGTGCCCCTTCAGCTCCAGGAACTGGCGGTGGAGCTCCAGGCGGGTCAGGGCGTCCAGGGCGCCGAAGGGCTCGTCGAGGAGGATCAGGGGGGGATCGGCGGCGAGGGCTCGCGCGAAGGCGACGCGCTGGCGCTGGCCGCCGGAGAGCTCGGCGGGGAAGCGGCGCCCCTGCGCTTCCGAGAGGCCGACCAGCTCCAGCATCTCGCGCGTCCTCTCGCGGCGACGGTCGCGGTCCCAGCCGAGGAGACGGGGGACGAGCTCGACGTTGCGGTCGATCCGCCAGTGGGGGATCAGGCCGCCGTCCTGCGGCACGTAGCCGGTCCGCCGGCGCAGGGCGATCGGATCGAGCTCCGCCACCGGCTTCCCCTCGATCCGCACCGTGCCGGACGACGGGTCGATCATCCGGTTGAAGGTGCGCAGAAGCGTGGTCTTCCCCGAGCCGCTCTCGCCGACCAGCGCCACCGTCTCCCCGGTCTGGACGGCGAGCGAGACGCCGGCCAGGGCCACGGTCCCGGACGCGCCGCCGTAGGTCTTGGCGACGTCGAGGGCTTCGAGGATCGGCTCAGAGGACACGGAGGTGAGCATATCCCGCGGCGGTGCTACGATCGCGGCACGATGATCGACGAAACCGTGGACCCGGAATCCGCCAGGGAGGGAGAGGTGCTCGTCCTGGGAGCGCCCGAGGGCTTCCTTCAGAAGATCGTGACTCCCCATCACAGTCTGATCGCCGACGAGCCGAAGAGCGTCGGCGGGACCGACGCGGGGCCCACCCCCTACGACCTGATGCTCGGCGCGCTCGGGGCCTGCACCTCGATGACGCTGCGGATGTACGCGGACCGCAAGCAGATCCCGCTGGAGGGGGTGAAGGTGCGGCTCCGCTACGCCAGGATCCACGCCGTCGACTGCGCCGCCTGCGAGACCAAGGTGGGGAAGATCGACCGCATCGAGCGCGAGATCGAGCTCCTCGGCACCCTCACCGAGGAGCAGCGCCAGCGGCTGCTGGAGATGGCCGACCGCTGCCCCGTGCACCGCACGATGATGTCCGAGATCGACATCGTGACCCGCCTGCGCTGACTCCGCAGAGGTCGCGAAAGCGCGGAGTCCACCCCAGGCTCCGCCCCTGTCATCGGCAGGGGACGAGCGTCCGCCCCACCGTACCCCCCGAAGTCTCTCTTTTTCCTCAAACCGCTGAAAACAAAGAGACGTCCGCCACCGCGGACCCCTGGCACGCTTCTTGGAATCCATGGATAGGCAAGAGCCGGGTGGACGCGAGGACGGGTTGAGAACCGGCGGATCTTTGAACGATAGAACCGAGACGCCGCGAGGGCTTTGAGGGCCTCGCGGCGTTAAAGAACGCAAGACAATTTCCTCTCCCTCCGGTGCCGGGGCGGGTATTAATGCCCTCCGCCCGCCCTGGCCCACTTTTTTTCCTCCTCCTTCCTCCCGTTTCCCCTGATTTCATCGCTTGAGGCTTGTTCCCCGGCTTCAACCCCGATAGAGTCTGACTGCCCGTGCCTGGGCGGCTAAGCCTTTGTGTTGCAAGATATAGCTGGTTATCGATGTCTGTCCATGCCCCCAATCCTCAATCCGTCCATCAGCGATCCGTGAGTCAGGAACCCGTGAGCGAGAACGTCGAGGAGCCGCGCATCCTGGCCCGCGCCGAGCACCCGATCTCCCGGCGGGACATCGACAAGAACGCCCTCAAGGTCCTCTACCGCCTGCACAGCTCCGGCTACCTGGCCTACCTGGTCGGGGGGAGCGTGCGCGACCTGATGATGGGGCGCACGCCGAAGGACTTCGACATCGGCACCAACGCCAAGCCGAACGAGATCCGCCGGCTGTTCTCCAACTCGCGGATCATCGGCCGGCGCTTCCGGCTGGTCCACGTCTTCTTCCACGACGGCAGCACGGTCGAGGTCTCGACCTTCCGCCGCGATCCCGATCCGGAGGAGCAGCGGACCGAGCCGGGCGAGCTGCTGATCACCAGCGACAACACCTACGGCACGCCGCGGCAGGACGCCTTCCGCCGCGACTTCACCGTCAACGCCCTGTTCTACAGCGTCGGCGACTACTCGGTGATCGACCACGTGGGGGGCATCGAGGATCTCGACCGCAAGCTGATCCGCGCCATCGGCGACCCCGAGCTCCGCTTCCGCGAGGACCCGGTCCGCATGCTGCGCGCCTGCGAGTTCGCGGGGCGGATGGGGTTCGGCATCGAGACCCGGACCCAGGAGGCGATCCACCGCCACAGCAGGGAGCTGGAGAAGGCCTCGCCGGCGCGGGTGACCGAGGAAATCATCCAGCTCCTCAAGTGCGGCCGGGCCGGCGCCGCCATGCAGTGGATGCTCGAGCTCGACCTGCTGCCGGTGCTCCTCCCCGAGGCCTACGCCATGCTGAGCGCCGGGGCGCGGGGCTTGGGGGACTTCGGGCAGATCCTGCCGGTGATCGACCGCATGGTCGCCCAGGACCGGCCGCTTTCGGACACCGGCCTGCTGGCCGCGCTGCTGCTCCCCAAGGTGATGCTCCGGCGGATGGACATCGAGGCGCAGGACGGCAAGCCGATGAGCCGGCCGGCGATCGAGGTGATGATCCAGGAGGAGCTGGCGCCCTTCTTCTCCCGCCTCACCCTCTCCAACCTGCGCGCCCAGCAGGTCTACCACGCCGTGATGGGCTTCCAGCGGCTGTGCGAGCCTAACTGGACCCCGCACGAGCGGCTGAAGCTGGCCCGCAAGCCCTACTTCGACGACTCCCTGCTGCTGTTCGAGATCCTCGTCCTGGCCACCGGCGAGGGGCAGGATGCGCTCGCCGCCTGGCAGACCGCCGCGCGCCGCCGGCCGCCGCTCAAGGCTCCCGCCGAGAGCGAGGCGGGCGTGCGCCCGCGCCGCCGCCGGCGCCGCCGGCCCCCCGCCTGAGGTGGTGCCTCCGAGGTGGTACCTCCGCCTGCGCCCCCACCCCGAATCCTCACCCCCGGCCCCTCTCCCACCGCCCTCCCGCCCAACCGGGAGAGGGGGGGCCATGATCGCAAGTTTTCGTAGGGTGGGCTGCGCCCACCTCGCAACGTTGAACGGTGCGCACAGCGCACCCTACGGGCACCACCGCTTCAACCAGGCCCCCCCTCTCCCGGCGGCGGGAGGGCGGTGGGAGAGGGGCCGGGGGTGAGGATTCGGGGTGGGGGCGCAGGGACCGAGGGTAACGGGCAGGCATTCATGCCCGGGCGGTGCGGCGTCACGGAAAATTTGGGCCACTGACCCGCCTTGTGACAAGTTTCACAAACCAGGTGCCACAAACCGGGAGCGCTTGGATTAGGATGGGGTCCGGTCCGAGCTTCCGATGAGGAAAACCCATGTCCTGGTTCACTGACCTCTATCGATCCGCGGTGGGCAAGAAGGCGGTGATGGCCGTTACCGGCATCCTCCTCTTCGGCTTCGTCGTCGTCCACCTGATCGGCAACCTGAAGCTGTACGAGCCCGGCCTCTACCGGGCTCCCGGCGAGAACGGCCCGGGCGTGCACTACCTCAACGCCTACGGCGTCTTTCTGCGCCATATCGGCGCCCCGGCGCTGCCGGCGTACGGCGCCCTCTGGATCGCCCGCGCCGTCCTGCTGGCGGCCGTCCTCCTCCACATGTGGGCGGCCTGGCAGCTCACCCTGATGAGCCGCGCGGCGCGCCCCCAGGGGTACGCGGTGCGCCCGAAGATCCACACCACCTACGCCTCGCGGACGCTGCGCTGGGGCGGCGTGATCATCCTGCTCTTCGTGATCTACCACCTGCTCGACCTCACGCTGGGCGTCGTCAACCCCGGCTTCGTCGAGGGGGACGTCTACCGCAACGTGGTGGCCAGCTTCTCGCGCTGGTATGTGTCGCTGTTCTACATCCTGGCCCAGGTGGCGCTCGGCTTCCACCTCTACCACGGGCTCTGGAGCCTGTTCCAGTCGCTGGGCTGGAACCAGCCGCGCTTCAACCGCTGGCGCAACGGCTTCGCCCACGCCTTCGCCTGGATCATCACGATCGGCAACATCTCGTTTCCCCTGGCCGTGCTGACCGGCCTGGTCCGTTAGGAGCGCGCGCCCATGGCCACCATGACGATGACTCCCCCGACGACGGCGCTCGACAGCAAGATCCCGGCCGGTCCCATCGAGCACAAGTGGGACGATCACAAGGGGCACCTCAAGCTGGTCAACCCCAACAACAAGCGGAAGTTCACGATCCTGGTGGTGGGCTCCGGCCTCGCCGGCGCGTCGGCGGCGGCGAGCTTCGCCGAGCTCGGCTACGAGGTGAAGTGCTTCTGCTTCCAGGACTCTCCCCGCCGCGCCCACTCGATCGCCGCGCAGGGGGGGATCAACGCCGCCAAGAACTACCACAACGACGGCGACAGCGTCTTCCGGCTCTTCTACGACACCGTCAAGGGGGGCGACTTCCGCTCCCGCGAGGCCAACGTCTACCGGCTGGCCCAGGTGTCGGTGAACATCATCGACCAGTGCGTGGCGCAGGGGGTCCCCTTCGCCCGCGAGTACGGCGGCCTGCTCGACAACCGCTCGTTCGGCGGCGCCCAGGTCTCGCGCACCTTCTACGCCCGCGGCCAGACCGGCCAGCAGCTCCTGCTCGGCGCCTACCAGGCGCTGGAGAAGGAGATCGCCGCCGGCAAGGTGACGATGTTGCCGCGCACCGAGATGCTCGACGTCGTGGTCGACGCCAAGGGGCGCGCCGTGGGCCTCATCACGCGCGACATGGTGACCGGCGCCATCGAGCGCCACGCCGGCCACGCCGTGGTGCTGGCGACCGGCGGCTACAGCAACGTCTACTACCTGTCCACGAACGCCAAGGGATCGAACGTCACCGCCGCCTGGAGGGCCCACCGCCGCGGCGCGCTGTTCGCCAACCCCTGCTACACGCAGATCCACCCCACCTGCATCCCGGCCTCGGGCGACTACCAGTCGAAGCTGACGCTGATGTCCGAGTCGCTGCGCAACGACGGCCGCGTCTGGGTGCCGAAGGATTCGAACGACAAGCGCTCGCCCGACCAGATCCCGGAGGGCGAGCGCGACTACTTCCTGGAGCGCAAGTATCCGAGCTTCGGCAACCTGGTGCCTCGCGACGTCGCCGCCCGCAACATCAAGACGGTGGTCGACGAGGGTCTCGGCGTGGGGCCGCAGAAGAACGGCGTCTACCTCGACTTCGCGGACGCCATCAACCGGTTGGGGAAGAAGCTGATCGAGGAGCGCTACGGCAACCTCTTCGAGATGTACGAGAAGATCACCGGCGAGAACCCCTACGTGGTGCCGATGCGGATCTACCCGGCTCCCCACTACACCATGGGCGGCCTGTGGGTGGACTACAACCTGATGACCAACGTCACCGGCCTCTACGCGCTGGGGGAGTCCAACTTCTCCGACCACGGCGCCAACCGCCTCGGCGCCAGCGCGCTGATGCAGGGGCTCGCCGACGGCTACTTCGTGATCCCCTACACCATCGGCGACTACCTCGCGAGCCACCTGGGCGAGGCGCTGTCGACCGACACCGACGCCTTCCGCGCCACCGAGGCCGACGTCCGCGAGCGGCTGAACCGGTTGCTCACGATCAACGGCAAGCGGAGCCCGGACTCGTTCCATCGCGAGCTGGGCCGCATCGTCTGGGAGTACTGCGGCATCGCCCGCAACGCCGAGGGCTTGCGCAAGGCGCTGCAGCTCATCCCGGCGCTGCGCGAGGAGTTCTGGAGCAACCTGCGGATCGTCGGCGGCCCCGAGCAGCTCAATCAGGAGCTGGAGCGGGCCGGCCGGGTGGCCGACTTCTTCGAGCTCGCCGAGCTGATGTGCCGCGACGCCCTGGAGCGCGACGAGTCGTGCGGCGGCCACCTTCGCGAGGAGCACATGACGCCCGACGGCGAGGCCTTGCGCGACGACGAACACTTCTCCTTCGTCTCGGCGTGGGAGTGGAATGGAGTGGGCCAGGCGCCGACGCTCCACCGCGAGCCGCTCGCCTTCGAGTACGTCAAGCCCAGCCAAAGGAGCTACAAATAATGAACCTCATCCTCCACGTCTGGCGTCAGAAGAGCCCCGCGGACGCGGGGCGCATGGAGCGATACGAAGTCAAAGACGTCAACGAGCACGCCTCGTTCCTGGAGATGCTGGACGTCCTCAACGAGCAGCTCTCCGGGCGCGGCGAGGAGCCGGTCGCCTTCGAGCACGACTGCCGCGAGGGGATCTGCGGCTCCTGCGGCTTCATGATCAACGGCGAGGCGCACGGGCCGATGCCCGGCACCACCGTCTGCCAGCTCCACATGCGCCACTTCAAGGACGGCGACGTGCTGCACGTCGAGCCCTGGCGCGCCAAGGCCTTCCCGGTGATCAAGGACCTGGTGGTCAGCCGCGGCGCCTTCGACCGCATCATCCAGGCCGGCGGCTACATCTCGGTGTCGACCGGCAGCGCGCCGGAGGCGAACCTCACCCCGGTGCCCAAGCCGCTCGCCGACCTCGCCTTCGACGCCGCGCAGTGCATCGGCTGCGGCGCCTGCGTGGCGCAGTGCCCGAACGGCGCCGCCAACCTCTTCACGGCCGCCAAGGTTTCCCACCTCAACCTCCTGCCGCAGGGTCAGGCCGAGCGATTCGACCGCGCCCTCGCCATGGTCGAAACGATGGACCGCGAGGGCTTCGGCTACTGCTCGAACCACGCCGAGTGCGAGGCCGTCTGCCCGAAGGGGATCTCGATCGACTTCATCGCCAGGATGAACCGGGATTACCTGAAGGCCAAGACCAGGGGGACGGCGAAGACGGCGGCGGCGGGGTAGGGAAGCGGACCTGATTAGAATTGGCACGATGAAGCCGGTAGATCCGCGAGCGAGCCTTCTCAGTCTTCTCCTCCTCGTCGGCTGCTCCGGAGGCGTGCAGTCCGTTTCCCCGGGGCCTGTCAGGTTGCTGCTCGACGGCGATCATGCGCCCGACGTGCTCGTCGAGCGGCGAGAGATTGCCTGGCCCCCCTCTCTCGAAGGTGGCCGCTTCCTTACCGGTTGGTTCGGCATGCGGCGAACGGACGGGATTCGCGTCCTGATCCCGCCTCTGGACGGGCAACCCGCGCGCCTCGAGCTGGTCAATGTGGAAAAGAAGGACCGCACGCTGGCGGTCGCCTTTGCTGACGGGGGATCGTCGGCGGGCACGGTCGAGGTTCGAGCTGGCGGGCGGAATGTGGGGTCGTTCCCGATCGCCGCCCCGCTAGAGCTGCGCTTGCCGTTCTCCCAACTGCCCCTGGGACGAGTCCCGGTCGACCTGATATTCAAAGCTGAGCAAGTGGAAGTGGTGGCTGCCGCGGTCCGCGCGCCGTCCCAGATCGGCGAGGCGGAGGCCAAAGGCTCCGACCTCGTGCAGAGTGGACCTTCGCTGGTGGATTTCGTGCGGCCGGTGACGGGTGGCGAGGTCTTGGTTGGCAGGTTCATGCCTCCAGACTCTCCCAGTGCCGGGCAGAGCTTCGAGCTCACTCTCGAAAGGGAGGATGGCCGGGAAGTGCAGCGCTTTTCCTGGACTCCCAACTGGTGGCGGCGCGGTGGGCGGACTCTCTCGCTGCCGGTAGGCAAGCAGAAGGGCTTTGTGCGAGTCCGGCTGCGCGCCTCCGGCGCCGGCCCCGCGGGTCGCTGGCAAGGCTTGGGGTTGGCAGGGCGAGCCACGGCAGATCCATCCGTCCTGCCCTTTCAGAAGTCCCCTCCAAAATTGATCGTGCTCTATGTCATGGATGCTCTTCGGGCCGACCGGCTCGGCTATATGGGAGCTTCGTCGGGCGCCTCTCCAACGGCCGACCGCCTGGCCCGAGAGGGGATGACCTTCCGGGCTCATCACAGTGTCGCTCCGGACACTTTGCCCTCCACCAAGGCCCTTTTCACCGGGCGAACCTTCGTCGAGCATGGCGGCTGGAAGCTTCGTCCCGAGGACGGCAAGACTCTCGCCGAGCTCCTCCAGGCGGCGGGCTATCGCACCGGCCTCTTCTCCGGAAATCCCCACGTCAGCCCAGCCTTCGGTACCGATCGCGGATTCGAGCATGTGGCCGGGGACGTGCTCATCGACAGCTATCCTGACTCCGCCAAGCCGCCCTACAACGACAACGCGGCACGGGTTCAGGATCGCGCCTTGACATGGCTTCACTCGCTACCACCGGGCACCAAGGCGTTTCTATACCTACATACGATTCATCCGCACAATCCCTATGATCCTCCCGAGCCGTTCCGGTCTCGCTTCACGCAAGGGATCGCATCGAGCATCGACGGCAACACCGACACCCTCCTTGGAGTCAAGCAGAAGCGGATCGCGGCATCGCCGGCGGACCGGAACAGGCTCTCGGGGCTCTACACGGGTTCTTTCGCTTACAACGATTCCGAGTTGGAGAGCTTCATGGCTGGCCTTCGCTCCTGGGCTTCCCCCGCCGATACCCTGGTCGCCGTGACGGCGGACCATGGCGAGGAGCTCTTCGACCACGGTGGCGTTCTTCACGGCTACACCCTCTTCGAGGAGATGCTGCACATCCCGTTGATCCTCTGGGCTCCGAGCCGTATACAGCCTGCCTCTATCGCGGCATCGACCAACACCATGGACGTCTACGCGACTCTCCTCCAGTTTGCCGGTATCGCGCCTCCCCTGGGGACCAAAGGTCGTTCGTTGGTCCGGTTGAACGGGGACAACGAGGATCTCCACCTCGCGGCGGCGTCCAATGTAAAGGGAGGCATCTATGCCGCGTCCTCGGGCCACCTCAAGCTCGTCTGGGCACCGCGCATGGGGCTCGCATGGGGGATGGGCGAGGGTTTGGGCCGCTCCCACGACCCCGAGTACCTTTTCGATAGGGAAAAGGACCCGGGCGAGACCGTGAACCTAGCAGGAAGCGGCCTTCTTCAGGCGGCCTGGTTGCGATCGCGCCTCCTGGCATGGGTCGAGCGCGGGCGAACCGTCCCGGGGGCATCCGACAAAGCGCCGGTCGACCGCGAGACCCGCGAGCGGCTGCGAGCTTTGGGATACGTGCAGTAACTCTCGGTCACCGTCGCCGGCACCACCGAGGCGCCGACCGCGCTCGCGGCGGAGATCTCCGGCCCCAGCCCCGAAGGGGCGACAGCATGTAGCCCGGGGCGTGAGCCCCGGGGAAGGGCGATCCCAACCAATTCAGAGCCCCGAAGGGGCGACAGGACGACGTAGCGAGGATGCAGGGCGTCCCTGATCGCTGGGGCGTTCTGCGCTTCGAAGCCTCACCCTCGGTCCCTCTCCACAAGTGGAGAGGGAGGGCCCGTGGAGGCGAGGATTCCTTAGCTCAGCTCAGCACCGCGAACTGGACGGTCGCCTTGGCTACGAGCTGACCGTCCTGGGTGACCTCGCCTTCCGCCACGGCGAGACGCTTCCCCTTCCGCAACAGCCGTCCCTTGCCGACCAGCGGCGCGAGACGGGCGCGGGAGAGGAGGTGGACGGTCACCGTCGCCGGCACCACCGAGGCGCCGACGGCGCTCGCGGCGGAGATCTCCGCCAGGGTGGTCAGGACCGCGAAATGGACGACGTCCGGCGCGACCTGATGCTCCGGCCGGGGATCGAGGATCAGGGTGCCGGGCTCGTCGCCGGGGTGCAGGCCGAGGGCACTGTTGAAATCTGCTGTCAAGAAATCTCTCCTTGTGGAATCATTGCCGCCAGTGACCGCAACCAAACGACCGAACGTCTATATCGTCGCGGGTCCGAACGGTGCTGGTAAGAGTACCTTCGCCCGCCTCTTCCTGCCCGACTATGCGGATTGCAGGGAGTTCGTCAACGCGGACCTGATCGCCGCTGGGCTCTCGCCTTTCAACCCGGAGAGCCTGGCCATCCAGGCGGGGCGGCTCATGCTCGAGAGAATTGAGACGTTGGCTCAGGCGAGAGTCAATTTCGGGTTCGAGACGACCTTGGCTGGCCGTAGTCATCTGGCGTTGCTGACCAGACTGAAGGAAGAAGGCTTCCGGGTGAATTTGCTCTTCCTATGGCTTCCGAGCTCGAATCTCGCGATTGCCAGGGTTCGGAAGCGCGTCGAGTCAGGAGGACATTCCGTCCCTGAGGAGACAGTTCGCCGCCGTTATTCGAGAGGGCTATCCAACCTCTTCTTCCTGGACGCCAAGGTTCTCGACACATGTCTCATCTTTGACAGCTCCAAGGCTCGACCAAGACTGGTTGCCTCAAGGCGAGGAAAGCAGGGCTACGTCGTGCTGGACTCGGCAACGTTCGCTAGAATCCAGGCGGAGGCACAATCGAGATGAAAGACTCCCCCCAGAAACGTTCTCTTCCCCCCTTGGCCATCAAGGCCGAGCGAGCTATGAAGGAAGCCATGGCCGCAGCGATCGCCGAGCACTGGCGTGCCGGCCGGCCTGTCTATGTTTGGCAGGACGAGCAGGTCGTCGCCCTGTATGAGGACGGGACCACCGTCCCCTATCAGGTGTAGCTCACCCAATCCGGTGCTCCGTCACTACCCCCGACAAACTCTTCCCAGCCACGTCCACATAGAGCGATCCCCCAGTCACCGAAAGCTGCAGCTTCAGCCGCCGATCGAGCAGGGCGACCAGATCCGCGAGGAGCTGCCGATCGACGCCGTAGATGGGGATCTCCTCGCCGCGGTGGATGCGCTCGCCTTCGAGGCGGCGGAGGAGCGAGTGGGGATCCTTGTGGGTGTAGACGGCGACCCGGTCCGCCGCCTTGGAGGCTTTGTGGAGGCGCGCGGCGTCGGGGGTGCCGACCTCGATCCAGGCCTTGACGCGGCCGGCCGGGTCGCGGACCCAGAGGGCGGGCTCGTCGCCATCGGAGAGCCCCTTGGAGAAGGCGATGTCCGGCTCGTACTCCAGGCAGTAGGCGAGCACCCGCGTCCAGAGGTACTCCTCGGTCTCCGAAGGGTGGAGGGCGGCGCGGATGGGGAGCGTCTCGTAGACCCCGCGGTCCGCGTCGGCGAGCTCGACGTCGAAGTTGTAGATCGTGGAGGTCAGGGCCATGGCGGCGGATGATGGCACGGTTCGGCTAAAATGGCTCGATTCCACAAAGGGGACGACCATGTTTCGCCTCACCAGGGCCGGCCTTGCCGGCATCGCCGGGTTCGCATTGACCGGCTTCGCGCTCGCAATGCCTGCCGTCGCGCAAGGACACTGGCAGAAGCCGGGCGAGATCCAGCAGCCCAAGGGACCCTGGCAGAAGCCGGGAGAGATCCAGGTACCGAAGGGCATCCAGGCGATCCACGCCGAGGCCGAGAAGTGCACCCAGCGCTTCCAGGTGGTCTCGGACGCCCTGTTCGAGTTCGACAAGGCCAGCCTGACCCCGAGCGCCGAGGAGACCCTCAACGCCCTCGTGCCGCTCCTCGCCAAGGCCGGCAAGCATCCGGCGCGGGTCGAGGGGCACACCGACGCCAAGGGGGACGACGGCTACAACCAGACGCTGAGCGAGAGGCGGGCCGCGACCGTCAAGGATTGGCTGGCGGCCCACGGCGCGCTGCCGGCGTCCACGCCCACGGCCGGCTGGGGCAAGCGCCATCCGGTGGCGCCCAACGCCAGGCCGGATGGCACGGACGATCCGGCCGGACGCCAGAAGAACCGGCGCGTCGAAGTCGTGCTCGACCTCTGTAAGCCGGCAGTCTGAGGCTCCCGCCTCGCCGAGGCCGTGTTCGCCCTCGTGGAGGCGAGCGTTGCCCTCGTGGGGGGGAGGGCTGCCCTCGTGAGGGCCGGGAGATCCTTCGTGGAGGCACAGGCTGCCCTCACGGAGGCATCGCCTGCCTCGGCGAAGGCAACCCCGTCCCTCACGAGGGGGACGTTCGCCTCGGCGAGGGACGGTGCTGCCCACGCGAAGGCAATCGTCGCCTCCGCGAGGGCGAGCTCGGCCTTCACGAGGGCGATCGTGGCCTCGGCGGCGGGGGAGGTGGCCCTCCTCCGGCGGACCGGCCGCCTTTCCGCCCGGAGGGCGCGGGCTTTACGAGGGCTCTTCGTGCAGACCGAGCTTGCGGTAGCCGCGGTTCCAGTAGACGAGCGGCGCCGCTTCCTCCACCGGCACCTCGCTGGCCACCACCTCGCCGACGTAGATGGTGTGCGAGCCGGCCGGGTAGCGCGCCTGGATCCGGCAATCGAGATAGGCGAGCGCGTCGAGCAGCACCGGCGCGCCGGTTTCGGCGGTGGCCCAGTTGCCGGCCGAGAAGCGGTCCTCGTCCTTGACCCAGGCGAAGCGGTTGGAGAGCTCCGACTGACCCTCGCCCAGGATGTTCACGGCGAAGACGGCCTCCGGCTCCTGGAGCATCGCCCAGGCCTTGTGGCGGTTCTCGATGGTGATCGAGATCAGCGCCGGCTCGGCCGAGACGGAAGAGAAGGCCGAGACGGTGAGGCCGTGGATCCGGTCTCCCGCGCGGACGGTCACGATCGTGACGCCGGCGGGAAAGTGGCGCAGCGCCTTCCGGAAGGCCTCGGACGAGATCACGCGAGTCTCCTCTTGTACCTCTTGTACCAACATGATGGCATCCCCCCATTGTAAACGTCCCGGATAGCCCGAGACTCATAAGTGGCATTTGAGTTGCAAAACCATAGTGCAGTCGGAAGCCCTGTTGAGGGACAAGCCAGCTTCAGATTCCGATCCTGGAGCTCAAACCGGCCGCAGCGGCCAGAGGGAGACGCGGATGAGCAAGATGAAGAACGTCAAGTCGGGTGTGAAGAGCGTATTGACCCAGCGGGTGCGCCTGGGGCTCTTCTCGGTGCCCGTGTGGGTGGTGGGCCTGGTGGTCGTGGGTAAGGCTTTGCGGGCGCGCCGCCGCGAGCAGCGCTACGCCTGAAGGGCCATTTCCCTTTACTGCGGAGCGGCATCCATCTAAGCTACCTCCCGAGTCCGTAGATTTGCTTGGAGGTCACCTGACAGATGGAGTTGCAACGGTCGAGTAGGAGATGGTGCGTCCTGCTGCTGCTCGGGCTCGTTCCGGGCGCCGGCCCGGCCTGGGCCGCCGCCCAGGATCCCCCGTCTGACGGAGCCGCGCAGGCGGCGCAGGCGGCGGAGGACGCGCCGCGGCACTGGGACTACAAGCTGGGCCTGGAGGCGCGGGCGAACTACCGCGACAGCGACGACAACGTCTTCAAGACGTCGGCCAGACAGGGAGGCGTCCCCGTCTTCGAGGAGACCGTCGATCCCGGCTCGCACTACGAATTCTCGGACGTCACCGTCTCCGGCCGCGCCGCCTGGGGGGACCTCTTCACGTCATTTCTGAAGGTCGACCTGATCGACCTCTACGACCGCAACCCGACGTCCACCGGCGAGACGGTCGACATCGACGAAGCGTGGGTGCGCTTCGGCCGCGAGCCCGAGACCGCGACGCTGGCGCCGGGGAGCGGGGTCTACGTCAAGCTCGGCAAGATCGCCAAGTTCGAGCGCCAGGACGACCGCCACCTCCAGAGCTACGGCCTGGTCTCCACCGCCTTCAACCGTTTCGAGGAGACCGGCGGCGAGCTGGGCGTCAGCCTCGGCCGGCACCTCTACGTCAAGGTGCGGGGCGCGGCCGGCAATCCGGTCTTCCTGCGCGATCCGAACGCGCTCGCCGGCGACAACGGCACGCCGGAGCTCCTGCACCAGCCGCCGGACCCGAAGCTCAACAGCGGCCTGCCGATCCTTTACAACGCCCACTACGCGAACTTCAACCTCGACGGCAAGCTCGAGACCGGCGTGGGGATCGGCTGGCGGATCGCGGACGAGGGCGGGCGCAACGGCCTCGACCTACTGGCCTGGGGGAACAAGCGGAAGCTCGCCCGCCGGGCGTCGATCCCCGGCAGCTTCTACGGCGCCGATCTGGACATCCTCAACGGTCCGGAGGGCCCCGACGTGAATCCGGCCGACGTCACCTACGCGATCACCAACGACGAGAAGCGGGAAGCCGGTGGCAACGTCTGGCTCTACCTGGGGGACTTTTCCTTCTTCGGCCAGTACGTGGACCAGGACCTCGCCGGCCTGCCGCGCACGGGGCTGGAAGGGGAGGTGGCGTGGCGCTTCAACCTGCCGCTGGTCTGGGCCGTGCGCGGCCGCCAGCTCTTCACCTCGATCGCGCCTGCGGTGCGCTACTCGAAGCTCGACAACGGCTTCAAGAACCCCAAGGTGACGCCCAGTCCCAGCTTTGCCTGGAATTGGGAGAAGGTCGACAGCGGCCTGCGCTTCGGCCTCTACGAAGGGCTCGACCTCACCGTCGAGTACTCCGACAACAGGTTTGTCCTGGCCTCCGGCGCCAAGAGGCACAACAACGAGACGCTGGTGACCCTGGGATGGAGGCTGTGATGGAGGCTGTGATGGAGGCTGTAACGCGAGCGCCGATCCCGCCCGGGATTGAAATCCCGGGCTACCCACGGTCGCCCCTTCCGGGGCTTGAGTCCCGGAGGGGACGGTCGTCAGTAGCCCGGGATTTCAATCCCGGGCGAGGCCTCGCCGCTCGCACCCTTACCGCTCTCCTTCTCCTGGCGCTCCTGGCCCTGCCCGCCCTCGCCGACGACCTCCACGGCCACATCGAGCTGCTGGCCAAGGGGGGGAAGGCGCCGGCGCGGGGGAGCGACGTGCGGCAGACCGTGGTCTACTTCGAGCCGGCGAGCCCGCGCCCGGTGAAGGCGGCGGAGAAGCCGTTCGAGATGGTCACCCGGCACAAGGAGCTGGTGCCGCGCCTGCTGGTGATCCCGCGCGGCAGCCGGGTGCGCTTCCCCAACGAGGACCCGATCCTGCACAACGTCTTCTCGGTGTCGACGCCCAACCAGTTCGACCTCGGGCTCTACAACCAGGGGCCGGGCAAGGAGAAGCGCTTCGACCAGCCGGGCGTCGTGCGCGTCTACTGCAACGTTCACCACGACATGGTCGCCTATATCCTCGTGCTCGACACGCCGCACTTCACCTCGCCCGGCGCCAACGGCGAATTCGCCCTCCTCGGCCTCCCCCGCGGCCCGGGCAAGCTCGTCGTCTGGCACGAGCAGGCGGACGCCTGGTCGATCGACGTCGACCTCCCCCAGAAGGGACCGTTGACGGTGGGATTGCAGATCGTGCGTCCGCTCATCCCTTCCCACCTGGACAAGACGGGGAAGTCCTACTTCCGGTCGCGAGGGGACCGCTACGAAAACCGCTGACCGCCGCCGCCGCGGGCTGTCGCTGGAGACCCGGATCTTCCTGGTCACCTCGCTGCTGATCGCCCTGCTGGTGGGCGCCGCCGTCGCCGTCACCTGGCTGACCCTGCGGGGGATCGCCCGCAAGGCGGTGCTCGATTCGCTGCGCGGCAGCGCGGCGGCGCAGGTGTCCTTCCAGGAGCAGCGCTACCGGCAGCTCCTGCTGATCTCCCGCTTCTTCGCGGCCGACCCCTACCTCAGCGCCTATCTCTCCGAGGCGGCCAACAATCAGGACACCCGCTCGATCCTCGACCAGCTCAACGAGCGCCGCAACGACCTCCAGTTCGACTTCGCGATCGTGCTCGATCCCCAGGGGAAGGTGATCGCGCGCACCGACCGCCCGCAGGGGACCGGCGAGGACCTCTCGAAGCGGCCGCTGGTGGCCTCGGCGCTCTCCGCCGACAACCAGGAGAGCCGCGGCGTCTGGCGCGAGGGGGGGGACCTCTACTACGCCGTGGCGGTACCGGTGAAGAAGGACTTCACCCCCTTCGGCTACCTGATCACCGGCTTTCAGATCACCGACCAGGCCGAGGGGGTCCGCGAGGTGCGCGACGTCAGCGGCGCCGACGTCGCGTTCGTCGCCGCGACGCCCGAGGGGCCGCGGATCGTGGCCACGACCCTGCAGCCCTCCACCGCCCACAGCCTGGCGGCGACGCTCGCCGCCGGCGACCGGATGGGGCGGGCGCTGCGGGCCGGCCAGGCGAACCAGCGCACCGAGCTGTCGCTCAACGGTGAGCCCTGGATCGTGGTCGAAACGCCGCTGCGCGACGCCGACGGCGCGCCGGTCGGCGCCACCGTCGCCCTCGCCTCGATGGATCGGGCGCTGGCCACCTACAGCCAGATCCAGAACGTGCTGCTCGCCACCGGACTGGCGTCGGTGCTGATCGCCCCCTTCCTCGCCTTCGCCTTCGCGCGGCGGGCGCTGCGCCCGGTGCGCCAGCTCGCCACCGCCGCCGAGGCCGCGCGACAGGGGGACTACGACCAGAAGATCGACTCCGACCGCACCGACGAGGTGGGTCGGCTCGCCCACACCTTCCATGAGCTGCTGGGCGACCTGCGCCAGAAGCGCGACATGGAGGAGTACGTCACCGAGCTCTCCCGCAACCTGCCGGAGCCCGCCGGCGCCCGCATCCTGCTGGGCGAGGCGCAGAGCCGGGACGTCCTCCTGCTCGCCATCGAGCTGCGCCGCTACGCCCATTCCGCCGCCGCCGTCGAGCCCCGGCAGACGCTGGCCGAGCTGACCGCCGACCTCGAGCGCGTCACCACCGCCATCGCCCGCGGGCGCGGCCAGGTGGAGGCCGTCGCGGGCCACCGCGTGCTCGCCCGCTTCGAGGGGGAGAGCCGCGGCCACCGGGCGCTGACGGTCGCCTCGCAGGTCCTGGACGGCGGCGCCGGCCTGCCCGGCGACGCCGAGGCGCCGGCCATCGCGCTGGCGTCCGGCCGGGCGGTCAGCGGTCCGGTCACCTGGGGGGAGCGCGCCGAGCGGGCGCTCGTCGGCCTGCCCGTGCAGCAGATCGAGAGCCTGCTGCGCGAGGCCACCTCGGGCGAGATCCTGATGTCGCGCGAGGTGCACGACGAGCTGAAGGGCGCCCTCGAGGCCGCCGGCTACCGGCTTGCCCCGCGCCGCGGCGTGATCACCCCGCAGCCCCTCTATGTGCTCGGCGCGCAGGTGGCGGCCCAGCTCACCGCCGGCGCCGGCGACCGCGCGGCGCAGGCCACCACGCTGACGCCGCCGGGGAGCAGCGCCACCCTCACCGGCATCTCGCCCGGGGCCCTACTCGGAGCGCGCTTCGAGATCCTCTCGGTCCTCGGGCAGGGAGGGATGGGGATCGTCTACAAGGCGCGCGACCGCGAGCTCGACGACCTGGTCGCCCTCAAGATGCTGAAGCGGGACCTCTGGGGCGACCGCTCCCAGCTCGAACGGCTGAAGAGCGAGCTCAAGCTGGCGCGCAAGATCACCCACCCCAACGTGCTGCGCACCTACGACTTCGGCGAGATGGACGGCATCCCCTTCATCTCGATGGAGTTCGTGCGCGGCGTCACCCTGCGCTACATGCTCGACCAGACCCGGCGCCTCCCCTACTCGGCGGGGCTCCGCCTGGCCAGGCAGCTCTGCGCCGGCCTCGCCGCCGCGCACTCGGTGGGCGTGCTCCACCGCGACATCAAGCCGGAGAACCTGATCCTCGACGCCACCGGCAACGCCAAGCTGATGGACTTCGGCATCGCCCGGCCGATCGACCGCCTGGCGCCGGGCGCGACCCAGGCCGGCTTCATCGTCGGGACGCCGCAGTACCTGGCGCCCGAGATCCTCGAAGGGCGGGAGGCCGATCCCCGTTCCGACATCTACTCCTGCGGCATCGTGCTCTACGAGCTCTTCGCCGGCACGCTGCCGTTCGAGGGGGCCACGGCCATGGAGATCATGGCCAAGCAGTTGCGCGAGGAGCCGGCGGCGCCGAGCACCCGCTGGCGCGAGATCCCGCCGATGCTGGAGATGGCCATCCTGCGCTGCCTGCGGAAGAACCCGGACGAGCGCTACCGCTCGGTCGCCGAGCTGCTCCGCCAGCTTGAGGAGCTCAGCGCGTAGGAATCGTTCAGAGGGTGGTGAACAAGTCGGAGCGGGAGAGTGTCGTAGAGACCAGGGGGAATCGACTCATGATCGCCACGGAATCCGGATCGCCAACCTACGGGCCCTCGTTCGAGCCCGACCGCCGGCTGGCCGAGTACGAGACGCTGCTCGACATCGGCGTCAAGCTCTCCGGCACGCGCGACCTCGCGACCGTGCTGGAGCTGGCGCTGGAGAACGCGGAGGAGGTCTGCCGCGCCGAGACCAGCTCGATCTGGGAGCTCGACGAGGAGCGCCAGGAGCTCTTCTTCCGCGTCGTGCGCGGGAGCGCCGCCGTCGACATCCGCGGCCTGCGGGTGCCGGTGGGGGAGGGGATCGTCGGCAGCGTTGCCCAGTCCGGCGAGGCCGAGATGGTCAACGACGTGGCCGCCGATCCGCGCTGGCAGGGCGATCCCGGGACCGAGTTCCAGACCCGCGCCATCCTCACCGTGCCCTTGCGCGCTCAAGGGTCCGTGATCGGCGTGGTCCAGCTCCTCAACCCAGTGGGGCGCGACCGCTTCACCGCCGGCGACCTCTGGCGGATGCGCCAGTTCGCGGCCATCCTGGCGCCGACGCTGCAGAACGCCCGCCTCTGGGCGCGGCAGCGGAAGCAGTTCTTCAAGACGGTCACCGCCTTCGCCGAGGCGCTCGAACGGCGCGATCCCTACACCGGCGGCCACGTCCGCCGGGTGGTCGCCTACTCGGTCCTGCTCGGCCACGAGATGGGGCTCGCCCGCGAGGAGCTGCGCAACCTCCAACTGGCCGCCACCCTCCACGACGTGGGCAAGATCAGGACTCCCGACCGCATCCTCGGCAAGCCCTCTCCCCTCGACGCCGACGAGGCCGAGATCATGCGCCTCCACACCGCGGACGGCGCCTCGATGGTCTCCCATCTCGACAACCCCTGGGTGCTGCACGGCGTGCGCAGCCACCACGAGCGGATGGACGGCAAGGGCTATCCCGACGGCCTCACCGATCCGCAGATCCCGCTCGCCGCCCGCATCATCGCGGTGGCGGACACCTACGACGCCATGACCACCAGCCGCCCCTACCGCGTGGCCCTGCCGCACGAGCAGGCCGCCGCCGAGATCCTGGCCGGCGCCGGCAGCCAGTTCTGCCCGCGCGTCGTCGCCGCCTTCCGCGGCCTCTCCGAGGGGGAGCGGTTCAGCCTCGCTCTCGCCGAGGGGATCCTGCGCGCGATCTCCGACCGCGACCCGCGGTAGGCAGTCCCCTCACTCCCCCGGCCCCTCTCTCCCAGCCCTCCACCCGCCCTTCCGAACCCTCACCCCTGGCCCCTCTCCCTTCCCCTCCCACCCTCCCTCACAGGGAGAGGGGAACCCCCGCCCCCTCATGATCCAGGCGTCTCTTTTGCTTTTCTCCCTCTTCTCCCGGTGAGGGAGGGGGGAGGGGCCGGGAGAAGAGGGTCGGGGTGATGAGGGCCGCCTCGTGGTAAAACTGCCCTGCATGCTGCGCCTCCGCTACATCGTCAACGGCGAGGACCGGGTCGTTCCCATGGCGGGCGGCAGGCTCCGGCTGGGGCGGGGGAGCGACAACGACGTCGTGCTGTCCGACGTCTCGGTCTCCCGCTATCACGCCGAGATTCTGCGCGAGGCGGACGGCTGGTCGGTCCACGACCTGAAGAGCACCAACGGCGTCGACGTCAACCGGGTGCCGGTCGAGAAGGCTCCGCTGCGCCCCGGCGACCTGCTGACCATCGGCGCCTTCGAGATCCGCCTGGAGGAGGAGGAGCCGCGCCCCGTGCGCTCGGTCGCGCCGGAGGTCGGGGAGGGCACCCTCGCCGGGCTCGGCAATGCCACCATCATCCGGCCGCTCGCCGACTTCGCCGCCGCCTACGGCCTCGCGGGGAGCCCGGCCAAGCCGTCCGCCGCCATCCCGCAGACCGAGACGAGCGATCAGATCTACGTCCACCGCATGTTCGGCTTCCTCACCCGCCTGGCGCGCATGCTCACGGTCGCCGAATCGGTCGACGATGTGCTGTCGCGGGTCTTCGACCTGGCGTTCGAGGCGTTCCCGGTCGACCGCGGGTTCATCCTGCTGGCGGACGAGTCGGGGGAGCTGGTCTGCGAGCTGGCGCGGATCAAGAAGAAGTCGCAGTTCCGCCCCGCCGGCGAGGTGCCGGTGTCGCGCACCATGTTGCAGACGGTGATGGACGAACGGGTGGCGCTGGTGACCTTCGACGCCCAGGCCGATCAGCGCCTCTCCGGCGGCGAGTCGATCCGCCTGCACCAGATCCGCTCGGCGATGTGCGCGCCGCTCTGGTCGGGCGAGCGGATCATGGGGGTGATCCAGGTCGATTCCCCCATCCACGTGGGGGCCTTCGGCGAGCGCGATCTCGACGTCCTCACCACCCTCGCCAACTACGTGGCGGTGGCGGTCGAGCGCATCCGCTACGCGCTGAAGGCCGAGTTCGAGCGGCAGGCGCGCAGCCGGCTGGAGCGCTACCACTCTCCCGGGGTCATCGAGGAGGTGCTGCGGCGCGGCGACGAGGGGATGCGGCGGCTGCAGAGCGCGGAAGCGACGGTGCTCTTCGCCGATCTCGTCGGCTTCACCAGCTTCGCCGAGAACGCTCCCCCCGAGCTGGTGGCGGAGACCATCGACGCCTTCCTCGACCTCGCCGTCGAGGCGATCTTCCGCGCCGGCGGTACCCTCGACAAGTTCATCGGCGACTGCGTGATGGCCTTCTTCGGCGCGCCGGTGGCGCAGGCCGATCACGCCCTGCGGGCGGTGCGGGCGGCGGTCGAGATCCAGGAGGGGCTCGCGGCCTGGAACCTCCAGCGGGCGGCCGAGGGGCTCCCCGGCTTCAAGGCGCGGGTCGCGCTCAACAGCGGTCCGGTGGTGGTGGGGGACATCGGCAGCGCCCGGCGCGTGGACTACACGGTGCTCGGCAACACGGTGAACGTCGCCTCGCGCCTGGAAGGGGCCGCGCCGCCGGGCGAGGTGGTCATCGGCCCCGAGACCCACCGCCTGCTCGCCGGCGCCTATCCCACCGAGCCGTTCGGCGACCTCCAGCTCAAGGGATTGCAGCAGAGGATCCCGGCGTACCGGGTGGTGAGGGGGTAGGAGCGACGATGACGAAGCCTGAAATCAGACATGCGATCCCCCGGATCGAGGCCTTGCGAGTCAAACGATATCGTGCGCTGGCCGATCTGGATCTCAGGGGGATGACGCCGCTGACCGTGTTCCTGGGGCCCAACGGCAGCGGCAAGTCCACGATCTTCGACGTCTTTGCGTTCCTCTCGGAGTGCTTCACCGCCGGCCTGCGGAAAGCCTGGGATCGCCGGGGTCGTTTCAAGGAATTGCGGACCCGTGGGACCGAAGGGCCGATCGTCATCGAGCTGAAATATCGGGAATCTCGGGAGAAGCCGGTCATCACCTATCACCTGTCGATCGACGAGGGGTCGAAAGGACCTTTTGTCGCCGAGGAATGGTTGGCCTGGAAGCGGAAGCCCTATGGAGCCCCCTTCCGCTTTCTGGATTTCCATGAAGGTTCTGGACGCGTGGTTTCGGGCGAGGTTCCGGACGAGCAGGACGAGCGGGTCGAAGAGCGCCTCAGCTCTCCCGAGACGATCGCGGTCAACACGCTGGGACAGCTCGCGAAGCACCCACGGGTGACCGCCCTGCGCCGCTTCATTACGGGATGGTATCTGTCGTATCTGAGCGCCGAAGGCACGCGAGGCTCCGTGGAGGCCGGCCCTCTCGAGCGTCTATCCCCCACGGGAGACAACCTGCCCAACGTCATCCAGTACCTCAAGGAGCAGCATCCCGGCCGCTTGGAGGAGATCCTCAAGGCGCTCGCGCAGCGGGTGCCTCGCCTGGATCGGGTGACGGCGGACGTCATGCCGGATGGGAGATTGCTGCTGCAGATCAAGGACGCCCCGTTCGAGCAGCCGGTGCTGGCCCGGTTCGCCTCGGACGGGACTTTGAAGCTTCTCGCCTATCTCACCATCCTCTACGATCCCGATCCTCCTCAGCTCGTCGGCATCGAAGAGCCGGAGAACTACCTGCATCCGCGGCTCCTTCCGGAGCTCGCCGAAGAGTGCCGGGAATCCACTGTCCGGACGCAGTTGCTGGTGAGCTCCCATTCGCCTTTTTTCGTCAATGCCTTGAGGGCCGAAGAGGTCTGGGTTTTGTATCGGGACGACAGAGGCTATACCCAGGCCCGCCGAGCCGCCGACATGCGCGGTATTCCGGAGTTCGTGCGTGAGGGTGCTCTCTTGGGCGATCTCTGGCTCGAAGGGCATTTCGAGGTTGGCGATCCTTTGGTCCGTTCGGGTGGGCCGAAAGCGCTTCCAGCATCCACTGGTTAGCCGATGCCTCTCTCTCACGTCGAATTCCTGGTGGAGGAGCCGTCCGCCGAGGTCGCGATCGGCGCTCTCGTGCCGAAGATTCTCGGGCAGAGCTTTTCCTTCAACGTCTATCCCTATCAGGGCAAACACGACTTGCTGAAAAAACTGCCGAGCCGCCTGCGCGGGTTTCGGAAGTGGCTCCCCGAAAATGCCGGGATCGTGGTCCTGATCGATGCTGACGAGCAAGACTGCGGAGAGCAGAAAGCCGCGCTCGAGAATGCCGCTTGGCAGGCAGGCTTTGTAACTCGAGGATCGGCGGAGGGGCACCGTTTCCAGGTCTTGAACCGGCTGGCCGTGGAAGAGCTGGAAGCTTGGTTCTTTGGGGATGTTGATGCTTTGCGGAAGGCCTACCCGGGGATTCCCGCCTCGCTGGGTGAACGCGCGGGCTACCGGAATCCCGACGCCATCCGGGGTGGCACATGGGAAGCGCTGGAACGGGAGCTCCAGCGAGCCGGCCATCATCGCGAAGGTCTGGCGAAGATCAAGGCCGCTCGGGAAATTTCCGCCTGGATGGAGCCACTCCGCAACCGGTCGCCCAGCTTCCGTACGTTTCGCGAGGGGCTTCTCGGTCTGGTAGGTGCCTGAATGCGAAGAGCCAGCCCGGAGCTCCGGGCTGGCTCATTGGCCAAAGCGGTTCGGGTTGGATCAGCGTGTGTGCGCCGTCCGCGACCGCGAGTGGTGCAACGCGCTCTTCGACTTGGCGCGAACGACGACCCCATGGTGCCGCGGCGCGACCCGGCGATGGTTCGCCGCGCGGACGACATGCGAGGAGTGCGCCTTCTTTCCGTGGACGCTGCCGTGGGTGCCAGCCCGATGCCGGCTCACCGCGACGACGGCCCGGCCGCGGCGGGAGCCCCGGCGGTGCCGCGAGGACACCCTGACGATCCGGGCCCGCGAGGCGGTCTCGTGGGTCGACCGGGCGACCTGGATCTCCGGCAGGACCTCGCCCGAGGCGAGGTACTGGAGGTAGGGGTTCGGGAAGACCGCCACGTGATAATGCGGCGGATACTGCTCCCGCGTCGCCTCGATCACTCCCTTGCCCTCGAGGTCGAGCAGCACGGTCTCCAGCCACTGGCGGCATCCCGAGCTGTCGCTGCGCCGCAGGTCGGCCGCCATGCCGGTGGGGTGGACCGAGATCACCGAGGCGTTGGGCGGCTGGCGGGTGATCGGACGGGTCAGGCTGGTGACCACCAGGCGCTCGCCGCAGGCGGCGCGGTACTGCTCCGACAGGCGCTCGACGAAGGTCTTCACCTCCGGCCGCGCGTAGGGAAAGGAGACCTCGTCGGTGGCCAGCTCGTAGTCCGAGTTGCCGGGCAGGCGCACCAGGAGCCCCTGCTGGGCGTAGTCGCGGACGTCCGCCGAGGTGCGCAGGTAGGTGAACTCGTGCTCGCGCGCCTCCTCGTTCTGGCGCAGCAGCGATTCGTGCGATCCCAGCAGGCTCTGGGCCTCGAGGAGAGGCGTCGCGCAGGTGGCGCAGGTGCTGGTGATGGCGAGGAGAGACAGGGCCGCTTTGCGGCCGCGCCGAGGACGGGAGGGGACGAGTGGGCTCTGCATGGGAGGCTTTTGAAACTCCATTCTGATGATGGCCCCATGCGCCTTCGGCGCGAGAAATTGTCAGAAAAACGCCTATACGGCCCTGTGAGGGTATCATGGAATCGTCTGATTTCAAGCCACTTTGTACGCTTTCTCTCCGCAGGGTGTGACCCGATCCCCACTCCAGGTACATCCCGATCATGGAACTGGAAACGGCGGTGAGGGAGCTGGCCCCCCAACTCCTCCGCTACTCGCTCGGGCGTACCGGCGACGTCTCGCTGGCCGAGGAGGTCGCCCAGGACGCCCTGGCGGCCCTCGTCCAGCGCTGGCGCCGGGCCGGCGCGCCGGACTGCCCGGCGGCGTTCGCCTTCGCCGTGGCGCGCCGGCGAGCCGGCCGCCTGATGCTCCAGCGGCGCCTGCTGGAGCCCCTGCACGCGCTGCTCGACGGCCGGAGCCCCTTGCCGGATCCGGAGCGCCGCGCCACACTGAGGACCGAGCTCGACCGCACGCTGGCGGCCCTGCGCCGGCTCCCCGGCAGGGACCGCGAGGCGCTCCTGCTGGTGGCCGCGGGCGACCTCGGGCCGACCGAGGGCGCCGAGGTGCTCGGCATCTCGGTCTCGGCGCTCAAGATGCGCCTGCACCGAGCGAGGAAGCGGCTGCAGCAACTTCTGGAGGAACGCGATGGACAGCGGGACTGACCGGCAACTGCGGGAGGCCTTGGAGTCCACTTCGGAGAGCGTCGAGCGGATCGTGCGCGGCGCCCTGGCGCAGGAGCCCGAGGGGCGGCCGGCTCGGCGCCTTTGGCTGGTGCCTGCCGTCGCCGGAGCGTCGGCGCTGCTGGCGCTCGGCGTGCTCCTGCTGGTCTTCGCTCCGCGTCCGCGCGCGTCGGCCTCGATCGAGAACGTGGGGGAGGTGCTGATCGTCCGGCACCTGGAGGGTCGCGTCCTGATCCACAATGGAGAGGCCGCCGAGAGCTCCCCGCCGTCCGGGTCCATGATCTTGATTCACGGAGGACAGCGATGAAGGGATTACGCCAGGCAGGATGGGTGTGCGCGCTGCTGCTGCTCGTCGCGGGAGCGGCCTGGGCCGAGCCCAAGGCCGATCCGGGCAAGTTGGAGGACCGGGTCGATCTGACACTGAAGAACGCGGCTCCGGACGAGGTCTTCCGCAGCTTCGCCAAGATGCTCGGAGCGGAGGCGGTGGTGGACCCCGGTGTCCGCGGGCCGCTGTCGGTGGAGCTCCACAACGTGCGCGTGCGGATCCTTCTCGACACCGTCTGCGAGAGCCTCGGCTGCCGCTGGAGGCTGGAGGCCGGCTCGCCGCCGAAGCTGCGGATCCTGCCCGCGGCGGCAGCCAAGCCGGAAGGCGTTGCCGATCGCGGCAAGCCTCCGCTCAAGGAGGCGATCGATCTCAAGGTCACCGATGCCGACGGCAGGGAAGTCCTGAAGACTTTCGGCGAGATGCTGGAAGCCGACATCGCCGTCGATCCCGCGATCAAGGGCACCCTGACCCTGAATCTCGAGGCGGCGCCCGTCGATCAGTGCCTGGACACCGTCTGCAAGATGCTCGGCTGCGAGTGGAGCTTCACGGAAGGCGCGAACGGCAGGAAGGGCATGCTACGGATCGCTCCGAAAAAGCGGTAGCGGGGGAGAGAGCGGGGACGAGCACGGACAGGCACGGACGAACAAGGACAAGGGATTTTTTCGTCCCTGGTCGTCCGTGTTG
The DNA here is from genome assembly GCA_963718645.1 of uncultured Acidobacteriota bacterium. Lineage (GTDB taxonomy): Bacteria > Acidobacteriota > Thermoanaerobaculia > Multivoradales > UBA5704 > DATARR01. The sequence goes on along the minus strand of OY970373.1, from coordinate 3,523,303 downwards.
GTCCGTGTCTGTCCTGGAAGCTGTTACCCCTTCTTGGCGCGGGTGAAGAAGTCGGCCATCGAGCCGAAGCCCGAGCCGCTGGGCGTGGAGCTGGTGGTGGCGCCCCCACCGCTGCCGCCGGCGTAGGCCTCGTGATCGCGGGAGCCGCCGCGGTCCCCCCGCGAACGGTCGCCGCGGTCGCCGCGCTCGCTGCGGGCGAAATCCTGCTGCCGGCCACCGCCGCCGCCCCCACCGCCGCCACGGCGCCGCTCGGAACGAGGCTCGTCGCTCGCTCCGGCGGACGTGCCCGCGCCCATGCCCGCGCCGCCGCCTGCCGCCATGCCCGATCCGCCGCCCATCGAGAGCGAGATCCGGCGCCGTCCGGTGTCGACTCCGAGCACCCGCACCTGCACCTCCTGGCCCTGCTGCACCGCCTCGCGGGAGTGGTTCAACCGCCGGCCGGCCCCCATCTCGCTGATGTGGACGAGCCCTTCGAGGCCCGGAGCCAGCTCGATGAAAGCGCCGAAGGTTTCCAGCCGCATGACCTTGCCGGTCGCCTCGGTCCCCTCGGGGAAGCGGGACGCGGCGTCGTTCCAGGGATCGCTCTCCAGCGAGCGGCGGGAGAGCGAGATCCGCTCGGGGCGCTTCTCGTCCTTCCCCTTCTCGATCTTGATCACCTGCACCTCGACCTCCTGGCCGACGGTGAAGACGTCCTGCGGGTGGGTGGTGCGGCTATGGCCGATCTCGCTGACGTGCAGCATCCCCTCGATGCCGCCGAGGTCGATGAAGGCGCCGTAGGTGGTCAGCGAGGTCACCCGGCCGGTGAGCACGGCGCCCACCTGGAGCTTGTCGCGGGTCTCGGCGGCGCGCGACTGCTGCTCCTCCTCGAGGAGCTGGCGGCGGGAGAGCACGATGTTGGGGCCGCGGCCGCCGCGGTTCCCCTCTTCCAGCCGGTTGACCTTGAACAGCAGCTTCTGGCCGACGAACTGCTGGGGGTTCTCGACGTAGCGGAGATCGAGCTGCGAGAGCGGGCAGAACGCCCGCATGCCGGCCACCTGGACCTCGGCGCCCCCCTTGTTGAGGCCGGTCACCAGCCCTTCGACCGGCAGGTTGGCCTCGTGGGCCTGGCGGATCTCGGCCGGAACCTCGGCCGCCGCCCGCTTGCCCTTGCCGCCGCCGCCCGCCTTGCGGCGCAGCAGCAGGGCGCCGCTCTCCGGATCGGTACCGGTGACGGTGGCGTCCAGCGCGTCGCCTTCCTTGACGGTGAGATTGCCCTCGGCGTCCTTGAGGTCCGCGGCGGCGATCCGCCCCTCGGCTTTGCCGCCGAGGTCGAGGAACGCCCACTCCTCGGTGATCGACAGGATCTTGCCCTTGACCTTCTGGCCGGCCGTGGGCGCCTCGCTCTTCGGGGCATCCCCCTCGAAGTCGGCGAGGATCTGGCCGAAGTCCTTCTTTTCGTCGGTCTTCTCGTCCGGGCCGGCCTCGACGGCCGCCGGCTCTGCGCTCTCAGCGGGAGCTTCCTGCGGTTGATCTCCCTGCTCGGGCTCGGAGGAGCCCTCGGTTGCCGGAGCGCTGGCTTCGCTGGCATGGACCTGAGGATGATCGACCGCTGCGTTTTCGCTCGTCGCCGGAGCCTCCTGCTGGAGCTCGGCCACGCCATGGCCGGCGTCCTGGTTTTCCTGCTGGTTTTCCTGATCGTTCATTTCGTCTCCACTCGTCTTGGATTCTTGCGGGCCCGGCGTTTCGCGGACCGGGGTGCCTGGAGCAGCCTCTCCGGCGGGGTCTGTGAAAATAGCATGCCGGGAAACGTTTCAACCGATGCGGGGCGGCTGGAATTCCATTCCGGGGGTCGCTGAGGACAACGGCGAGCCCCTCCGTTTGGTGCAGAATAGCAGGCAGACGGAGCCGTTCCAAGCCTCTGACCGCCAATCCATGCCGAGAACCCTATGAATTTACGTCTTTCACTGTTGCTTCTGCCCCTTGCCCTGGGGACCGGCCTGCCGATCCGCGCCGCGGAGGCGCTCAAGGCGCCGCCCGTCGATCCCCGCGAGGTCCACCTGGCCGACCTGCGCCAGCTCAGCCGCGGCGGCGAGAACGCCGAGGCCTACTGGTCCCCCGACAGCCGCGAGCTGATCTTCCAGTCGACGCGCCCCCCCTACGCCTGCGACCAGATCTTCCGCATCCCCGCCGACGGCTCGCGGCCGGCGGTCCTGGTCTCGACCGGCAAGGGGCGCACCACCTGCTCCTACTTCATGGGTGGCGGCCAGCGCGTCCTCTACTCGTCGACCCACCTGGCCGGGGACGCCTGCCCGCCGCCCCCCGACCGCTCCCACGGCTACGTCTGGTCGATCGATCCGGGCTACGAGATCTTCACCGCCCGGCCGGACGGCGGCGATCTCAAGCCGCTGACCGCCAACCACGCCTACGACGCCGAGACCACCGTCTGCCCCAAGGACGGCTCGCTGATCTTCACCTCGACGCGCGACGGCGACCTCGACCTCTACCGCATGGACGCCGACGGCGGGAACGTCAAGCGGATCACCGACACCCCCGGCTACGACGGCGGCGCCTTCTTCTCGCCCGACTGCTCGAAGATCGTCTGGCGCGCCTCGCGCCCCAAGCCAGGGGCGGAGCTCGACGAGTACAGGGGCCTGCTCGCCCGGGGGCTGGTGCACCCGACGCAGCTCGAGCTCTGGGTGGCCAACGCCGACGGCAGCGAGCCGCGGCAGGTCACCTACCTGAACGCCGCGTCCTTCGCGCCGTCGTTCTTCCCCTCGGGCAACCGGATCATCTTCTCGTCCAACTACGGCGATCCCAAGGGGCGCGAGTTCGACCTCTGGGCGATCGACGTCGACGGCTCCCATCTCGAACGGATCACCTTCACCAAGGAGTTCGACGGCTTCCCGGTGTTCTCGCCGGACGGCACCCACCTCGCCTTCGCCTCCAACCGCAACGGCACGCAACCGGGGGAGACCGATATCTTCGTGGCCCGCTGGGTTGAGCACGCTCCAGCGGTATCTGCGTCAGATAGGCCCGACGCGTCGTCGCCGACCGCGGCGGCCGACCGCTTTCACGACGACGTCCACTGGCTGGCCGACGACGCTCGCGAAGGGCGGGGGATCGGCACCGCGGGCCTCGACGAGGCGCGGAAATGGCTCGCCGGCCGCTTCCAGGCTCTGGGGGTCGAGCCGGCGGGGGACGGCGGCTACTTCGAGAGCTTCGACGTTCCCGTGGGAGTCGAGATGCGGCCGGGCACCGCGGTCGCCCTCGACGGTGCGGCCCTGGCGGCCGACTCCTTCCGCCCCGCCTCGTTCTCGGCCTCTGGATCGGTCGAAGGCGAGGTGGTCGCGGCCGGCTACGGCATCACCGCGCCGGAGCTCGGGATCGACGACTACAAGGGGATCGACGTCCAGGGGAAGATCGTCGCCGTCCGCCGCTTCGTCCCCGAGGGGGCGCCCTTCTCCGACAGCGCCCTCGAGCGACGCTACGGCGACCTCCGCTACAAGGCGTTCAACGCCCGCGAGCACGGCGCCAAGGGGGTGATCGTGGTCGATTCCCCGGTCGCCTCGACTTCCGGCGCCGCGCCGACGGCGGCGACCGCGGAAGCGCCCCTACCGGCCCTCGGGCTCGACGCCATCGACGCCGGCGGCGATGTCGGCATCCCGGCCGTCTCGGTGAAGCGGGCGGTGGGCTCCGGCCTGTTCGCGGGCGCCCATCGCGCCGCGCTGAAGGTCGATCTGGAGCGCAAGTCCAAGCCGGCCGCCAACGTCGTGGGCGTGATCCATGCCGGCGCCGCCGACCGGCTGCCGGGCGCGCTGGTGATCGGCGCTCACTACGATCATCTGGGCCACGGCGGCACGGGATCGCTGGCGCCCGACTCGCACGAAATCCACAACGGCGCCGACGACAACGGCTCCGGCACCGCCGCCCTGTTGGAGGTGGCGCGCCAGCTCGCGGCGAAGAAGGGCGAGCTGCGCCGCGACGTCTACCTGATCGCCTTCTCCGGCGAGGAGGAGGGGACGCTCGGCTCGACCGCCTTCACCCGCCACCCCACGGCCCAACTGAAGACCGGCGACCTGGTCGCCATGCTCAACATGGACATGGTGGGGCGGCTGCGCGGCAACAAGCTCACCGTGCTCGGCGGCGACTCGGCGGCGGAATGGAAGGAGATCGTGCCGGCGGCCTGCGATCGGGAGCAGGTCGACTGCGCCCTGTCGGGGGACGGCTACGGCCCCTCCGACCACAGCCCGTTCTATGCCGCGGGCGTGCCGGTGCTCCACTTCTTCACCGGCGCCCACGCGGATTACCACAAGCCCTCGGACGACGCGGACAAGATCAACGCGGCCGGGGGAGCCCGCGTGGCAACCCTGGTGGCCGACGTCGCCCTGAAGATCGCCGACCGGTCCGAGCGCCCGACCTACAAGAGCGCGCCGGCCCCGGCGCCGCAGGGGGACGTCCGCTCCTACGGCGCCTCGCTCGGCACCGTGCCCGACTACGCGGGCGATGGCCGTCCGGGCGTGCTGCTCTCGGGCGTCCGTCCCGGCAGCGCCGCCGATCTTGGGGGACTGCGCCGCGGCGACCTCCTCGTCGGGCTCGCCGGCAAGGAGATCCGCGACATTCATGACTTCATGTACGTGCTCCAGCGCGCCAAGCCGGGAGAGAAGGCCACGGCCGTGGTGGTGCGCGACGGTAAGAAGGTGGAGCTGGACGTGACTTTCGGAGGGAAGAAATGACGATTCTGAACCGGCTCACCCTCACCCTCGCCGCGCTCCTGCTGAGCGCTGCCACCGCGACCGCCGCCGTGCCGCCGGACGTCGCCGAGTTCGGCCCGAAATTTCAGCAGTTCCCCGCCACCAAGGGGCAGGGGAGCGAGAGCGAACGGCTGCGCAAGCTCTTCGACCTCACCTGGGACTACCAGATGCACGCCTCGCCGGAGTACGCCACCTACGTCGGCTATCCCGGCCTCGACGACCGCACGTCCGATCTCTCGCAGGAGTCGATCGACTTCGGCCACCGCCTCGATCCAATGATCCAGACCGCCCTGGCGTCGATCGACCGCTCGCGGCTCACCCCCGCCGAGCAGGTCAACTACGACCTGGCGATCCATCACGTCGAGGAGTCGATCGAAGGCGCGAAGTTCCACGGCGAATACCAGTTGATCAGCCAGTTGGGCGGCCCGCCGCAGGGAGCCGTCCAGCTCCTCTCGATCATGCCGGGGCGCAACGTCAAGGACTACGAGAACATCCTCGCCCGGATGCGCGCCGTGCCCAGGGTCATCGACCAGACGATCGCGCTGCTCGACCGCGGGCTCAAGGAGGGGATCACACCGCCGAAGGTGACCCTGCGCGACGTCCCCGCCCAGGTCGACAGCCTGGTGGTGGACGATCCGATGACCAGCCCGATGCTCAAGACCTTCCAGAAGTTCCCCAGCAGCGTCCCCGCCGCCGACCGCGAGCGCCTCACCCGCGAGGCTACCCAGGCGTTCAGGGAACAAGTGGCGCCGGCCTTCCGCAAGCTACACGGCTACCTCGTCAACACCTACCTGCCGGCCGCCCGCGAGTCGATCGCCATGGGCGACCTGCCCAACGGCAAGGCCTGGTACGCCTACGCGGCGCGCGTCCACACGACGACCGACCTGACCCCCGAGCAGATCCACCAGATCGGCCTCGCCGAGGTCAAGCGCATCCGTGGGGAGATGGACGCCCTGATCGCCGCGACCGGCTTCAAGGGGAGCTTCGCGGACTTCTGCGCGTTCCTGCGCACCGATCCCCGCTTCTTCTACGACAAGCCGGAGGAGCTGCTCGCCGGCTACCGCGACATCGCCAAGCGGATCGATCCCGAGCTGATCCGGCTGTTCGGCCACCTGCCGCGGCTCCCCTACGGCGTCATCCCGGTGCCCGCCTACGCGGAGAAGGCGCAGACCACCGCCTACTACGAGGAGGGGTCGCTGGCCGCCGGCCGGCCGGGCGAGTTCAACGCCAACACCTACGACCTGAAATCGCGGCCGAAGTGGGAGATGGAGGCGCTCACCTCGCACGAGGCGGTCCCCGGCCATCACCTGCAGCTCTCGATCGCCCAGGAGCTGGAGGGGGTCCCGGAGTGGCGCCGGCACGACGACTACACCGCCTTCGTCGAGGGGTGGGGGCTCTACTCCGAGAGCCTGGGGGACGAGATCGGGCTCTACAAGGACCCCTACTCGAAGTTCGGCCAGCTCACCTACGAGGTCTGGCGGGCGATCCGCCTGGTGGTCGACACCGGCATGCACACCATGGGGTGGACGCGCCAGCAGGCGATCGACTATTTCAAGGCCAACTCCGCGAAGACCGACCACGACATCGAGGTCGAGATCGACCGCTACATCGTGACCCCGGGGCAGGCGCTGGCCTACAAGCTCGGCGAGCTGAAGATCAAGGAGCTGCGGGCCTACTCCGAAAGGGAGCTGGGGGCCGGCTTCGACATCCGCGCCTTCCACGACCACGTCCTCGGCAACGGCGCCGTGCCGCTCGACCTGCTGGAGAAGAACATCAAGGCGTGGGTGGCGGAGACGAAGGCGGGGGCGGCGAAAGCGGCTCGCTAGGCATCGCGGAGGGAACCGGCGGCGGTGGGGGAGCCAGGGTCCACCCCTTGAGCCAGGGCGCCAGCGGCTCGGCCCAGGCCTTCGCCATCGCCGCGCTCTCGGCGGCGCACCCCGGGGCGCGCGCCGCCGGCAGGGTGCCGTCGCCGACCAGCTCCTGGAAGGCCTCCGGGTCGCGGCCGTAGGCCCAGCAGAGGATGTCCGCCAGGCGGGCCTCGTCGAAGCCGTGACCGCTCCAGAAGGGGACCTTGGCGAGCTGCGCCTTGACGTCGGCGTTGCGCGCCTGCGCCAGCAGGGTCGAGGCGCTGTCGACCGCGGTGGTCCCCCCCTCCTTGCCGCTGCCGAGGAGCACCAGCGTCGCGATCTGATCGGCGGCCTCTTCGGCCTTGCCGGCGACCGGCAGCTTGTAGAGGTCGATCAGCGCGTGGCCGGTCTCGTGGAACAGCGCGAAGAGGGTCGCCGCGGCCACGGCGGCGCCGGCTTGGGCTGCGTCCGGCGCCTTGCCCGAGGCGCGCAGGAAGAGCTCGGCGAAGCCACCGATCAGCTCGTAGCAGATCGAGATCCGCCGCTTGTCCGTCTCGTAGGTGGCATCGGCGGCGCCGCACTCGCGCGGCGAGATGGTGACGTCCGCCGGCAGCGCCAGCTTTTCGTTCAGCGCCTTGGCCGTCTCCTCCAGGAGCTGTGTGCCGCGGAAGATCTCCTGCAATTCCTTGTCGTCCGGGCTCTTGACCTTCTCGTAGACCACCTTGAAGTCGCCGCGGTCGGGCGCCGGCGGCACGGGCACAGCGCCCGGAGCCGGCGCAGTGTCCGGCGTGGGCGCGTCCGTGGGAGGCGCGGGGGGCTGGGCAACGGAGGCGGTCGCCAGGAGAACGGTCGCCAGGGCGGCGAAGGCCAGGGATCGGAGCATGCGAGAGGCTTGCAAGAACGGCTGCGGGTGTCAAGACGCTGGCTATCATAGGCTCCCAGAACCCCGGGAGGTCTGAAGGGTACTCATCTTGCAGAGATATCTCGGAGAGGAGATCACCATGCGCAAGATCCATCCCGCTCTCGCCCGCCCACTGACCGTCCTGCTGCTGGTCCTCGCCGCCTCGGCGGCCTTCGGCTTGCGGTATGCCGCCTACCAGTTCACGCCGCCGGCCGAGCCCGGGGTGATCTATACGGTGATCAACTTCGACCGCGCCGGTGGCAGGGCCCAGGCGACCTACGTGAACATCGTCTGGGGGAGCGTCCGGCGGCAGATCGTGGTCGCCCCGCCCTACCGCACCTGCGCCCAGACGCCGGCCGCCGGCATCGTGCTCAAGCTGCGGCACCCGCGCCCTGACACCGTGCCGCTGATCATCTCGACGACCGGCACGGTCGCCCGTCCGCCCTACCAGGGGGATGTGCCGCTGGAGCTGGCAAGCGCCTGCTACCGGATGCAGACCTAACCGCGGACGGCCAGGCCGAGGATCCCCGGCAGCTTGGCGACCGACGGCGCGGCCTCGAACTGGTAGAGCTTCGGCGTCAGCCGGTGCGCCGTCTTGTGGGTGGAGAACCAGACCGGCTTCGGCCAGACGTAGAACGGCGCCTGGACGACCGTCTTCTGCGGGCGGTCGAACATCAGCGTGTTGTGCACGAAGCCGTTGCCCGACTGGATGTCCCGCGCCGTGTGCCCCGGGAACGCGCCCCAGGGGGTGACGACGAGGCCGTAGCCCACCGCCGCCCAGTGGTTCACCGAGATCGTGCCGTAGCGCAGGCCGGCGATCGCCCGGTCGACCGCCTGCTTCACCTGCGGGTCCTTCAGCGACTCCGGATGCACGATCAGCGTCGCGTTGAGCGTCCCCCAGAGGGTGTCGTTGCAGAAGGCCACGGCCCGGTCGACGTACTCGGCCACGCTCGCGGCCTCGATCGGCGTTTCGCCGAAGACGCCGCAGAAGGCCTCGGTGGTGAAGCAGATATCGTCGCGCTTCTCCGGGTCGAGGTTGGGGATCAGCATCCAGGGGAGCTTGTCGCCGGCGCGCTTGCCGAAGATCTCGGCGGTCTGCTGATGGGCGCCGAGGAAGGCGTCGAAGCGCTCGCCGGCGCCGGGGTAGTAGGCGCGGCGCACCGGGATCCCGGAGAGCACCCGGCCGATCCGGGCCAGCAGCTCGCCGCGCTGACCCCAGGCGGCGTGCTGGACGATCACCCGGCCGGCGTTGCAGTTGAAGCCGGCGTTGTTGGTGAGCATCGTGGCGATGTTCTCGGCCTGGTAGTCGAGGTCGCCGTCGTCCCAGGGGCCGGGCACCACGATCACCGGGCTGATGTTGCCGAGCTCGGCGGTGAAGCGCTTGGTGAGCAGCGGCTCGTTCGCGGCCTTGCGCCGCCGCCCCTCCTCGCCGGGACCGAAGACGATCGCCTCGTAGGTGCGGTCCGAGCCGGTGATGTGGATCTCGTCCACCCCCGGGTGCTTACAGAGATAGGCCCCCTCCTCGGCGCCGCCGTAGACCACCCGGAAGAAGCCGCGCTCGATCAGCGGCTGGAACGCCTCCTCGATCAGCGGCCCGAGGAAGACGTTGACCGGGTGGGTCTTGAAGACCACCACCTGGTCCTCCACGAACAGCTTGTACAGCGCGTCCATCGGACCGATCGACGAGACGTTGCCGGCGCCGAGGACCAATGCCACGCGCCCCTGGCGCACCGGCGCGTGATAGGCCACGGCCTGGGTCTTCGCGAGCTCCCCGGCACTGACTCCCGGCTCCATCCAGACGTCGGCGGTGACGCCGGCGTAGAAGGTGCGGTCGTAGAGGTCGATAGGGAAGATCCGCGCCACCACCTGGCCGTCCGGCCGCGTCCGCACCGCGCCGGGGATGCGTGGGCGGCCGTGGGTCTCGACGTCGAGCAGCGACTCGCGCAAAAGCCGCAGGTTGCGCAGGATGAAGTAGGGCCCGACCATCGCCTCTTCGCCGGAGCCGGGCTGATCGGGAGCCAGCCCCTCGGCCTCGGTGCCCAGGGTCGACCAGCGTTCCGCCACGGCGAGGAACCGGCGGCTGAGGTCGCCTAGGATCGCCTGCCGTTCGCTGAGCGAGACCTCGGTCCAGGCACCCTTGCGCTCCTGGAGCGCCGCGACCGCGGCATCCATCTCAGCCTTCGAAGAGGCGCGGGCCGCGCCGGTGACGATCTGGGGAGTGAGAGTGGTGACGGTCATGGCTGTCCTCCGATTCTGCCGCATTGCGGCACAACGGCAAGATAGCACGTCGGATTCCCGGCCGGAAGGGTTGGCGATCTCCGCATTTCCGCCCATCGCAAAATGCGGATGAAACGTTTTTTGTGAAGTAACAACAAGAGGATAAGAAGGCGATGTCATGGATGGTGCCGTGATTTCCAAGGAAGGCCTTTTAACGAGCCGATCTCGCGTTCATTGAAGGAGGTACTGGGAACGATGATCTCCGAGACATTTCGCTAGCGACCGCCGCGTTCGAACAATGTTTCAATCGAAAGGAGTCTATCCGTGGACCGAACCCTCAAGTCCTTGATCCTGGGCTCAACCCTGATCCTTGCGTTCCAGGGCTCCCTGCTCGCGGCGCAACGGACGGCAGGCCCGAAACGGGTGTCCCTCGTTCAACTCTCGCCGACGGAGCAGGTCGGCACGATCCAGGGCCTGCCGAGCCATCAGGTGCGCGGCAAGCTGTCGGGCCAGCCGCCGCCGCCGCCCGTGGAGTACCTGGAGGAGAACGAGGAGACGCAGCCATCGGCGCCGCTGATCGACGACGGTCTCAACCTGCCGCCGCAGCAGACCGCGGAGACCGTGATCGGCGCCGTCGGTCAGGCACAGGCACCGGGCACGTTCGTCCTCTTCCGGGCTTCATCGCTCACGGCGCCGCTGGTCAGCAGCGTCAACGAGCCTAACGTCGGCAGCCAGGGGGACGGGATCTTCACCACCCACAACTGGTACGCCGAAACGTCGACGAACAACGGCGCCTCGTTCTCGTACGTCAGTCCGTTCTCGACCTTCCCGAGCTCACCGGCCGCTTTCTCCGCCGGCTTCTGCTGCGATCAGCGGGTGGCTCAGGATTCCTCGCGCAACCTGATCTTCTGGTACATGCAGTACATCAAGACCTCCAGCTCATCCTCCGGCACCAACGGCGTGCGCCTCGCCGTCACCCACGGGCAGGCCGGTCTCGGCGCCAATTCGTGGGGTTATTACGATTTCACCCCCGCGCTCTTCGGCCTTCCCGCCGGCACCTGGCTCGATTTTCCGCAGATGCAGGTGAGCGCGAACGATCTCTATTTCACCACCAATATCTTTCGCGCCGTGGACGATACCTTCTACGGCTCCATGATCGTGCGGGCGTCCCTGTCGCAGCTCGACAGCGGCTCCTCGCTCACCTTCAACTATTTCACCGTGATCGGTTCCTACGGCAGCATCCTGCCGGTCAACGGCGCGTCGGCGGAAGGCACGCGCCCGGGAAAGACCACCATGTATTTCGCGGCGATCGACTCCTCGACCTCGATCAAGGTGCTCTCCTGGCCCGAGTCCTCGACCACGCTGGCGATCAATACGGTCAGCGGCCTCGCCAGCACCGCCTTCGGCACCTTCGCCTGCCCCGGACCGGACGGCCTCGACCCCTGCACCCGGGCCAACCCGCGGATGCAGACGGGCTGGATCACCGACACGGAGCTCGGGTTCATGTGGAACTCGGCCGCCAACGGTTCCACCCGGCCCTACCCTTATGTGCGTTCCGTCATCCTCAACCCCTCGACGCTGGCCGTCCTCTCGCAGCCCGACATCTTCAACAGCACGAACGCCTGGCTCTATCCGGCGATGTCGGTCAACGAGCGGGGGCACCTGGCCGGAAACGTCGACGATCTGGGAGGCAACCAGTTCCCCACGGCCGTCGCGGTCATCCGCGACGACTTCTCGCCGGATCCGGCGAGCAGTGGCTGGGAGGTCTATGGGATCGCCACCGGCTCTTCCGGGACCTTCGGGCGTTACGGGGACTACAACGGCTCGATGCCGCACGAGAAATATCCGGACACCTGGCTGGCTGTCGGGCACACTCAGAGCGGCGGCAGCGCCGACTCCAACGCCGTCACCTACAACTACTGGTTCGGCCGCCAGCGCGACAGCCCGTTCGGCCAGCCCTGCTACACGCTGACCCGGGCGCACACCGGCTCCGGGAACGATCCGTCGGCGTCGCCGGCGAGCTCGATCGGCTGCGCGTCGGGGCAGTACACGGCCGGAGCCTCGATCCAGGTCACCGCGAGCCCGGCTGTGGGCTGGAGCGTGGGGAGCTGGGGCGGTACGGTCAACAACGCCAGCACCTCGGGCACCAATACGGTCACCATGCCGGCCGGCAACCAGACGGTGACCGCCAATTACGTGTCGTCGCCCGGCAGCGGGATCCTCCTCGTCGACGACGACGACAATAGCCCCGACGTCAGGGCCTACTACACCGCGGCGCTGGATTCGCTGGGAAAGTCCTACCAGATCTGGGACACCGGGCACAGTGACACCGAGCCCGGGAACGTGGCGCTCCAGGCCTACAAGACCGTGCTCTGGTTCACCGGTGTCTCGGATACCGGAGTCACGGGGCCCGGACCTTCGGGAGAGGCGGACCTCTCCTCGTTCCTGAGCGGCAGCCTTGGGCGCTGTCTCGTCATCAGCTCCCAGGATTACCACTATGCCCGCGGCACGACCAGCTTCATGACGGGCTATCTCGGCCTGGGATCGGCCGTGGACGACGTCGCTCAGACCAGCGTGCAGGGGCAGGGCTCGGCCTTCACCGGCCTGGGGCCCTATGCGCTGGCCTATCCCTTCACCAATTTCAGCGATCAGATCTCACCGGCCGTCGGCGCCGAGCTCGCCTTCTCGGGCGACCAGGGCAACGCCGCGGTCAGCCGGATCGGTCCCAACCACCGGACGATCTACCTCGGCTTCCCCTTCGAGGCGCTGCCGACCGCCCAGGCCCGTCAGGAGGTGATGGCGGCGGCCCTCGACTACTGCGCCACGGTCTTTGCGGACGTGCCGCCGAAGTACTGGGCGCGGAAATTCATCGAGGCGCTCTACCGCTCCGGCGTCACCAACGGCTGCGCCCAGAACCCCTTGCAGTACTGCCCGGAAACCGTGGTGACCCGGGGCTCGATGGCGCAGATGCTGATCGCCGCCAAGAGCGGCGCCGCCTATGTGCCGCCAGCCTGCACCACGAGCCCGTTCAGCGACATCGCCGCCTCCGACCCGATCTGTCCCTGGGTCCAGGAGCTGGTCCACCGCGGGGTGACCGCCGGCTGCGGCGGCGGCCAGTACTGTCCGAACAACCCGGTGACCCGCTCCCAGATGTCGGTGTTCCTCCTCGCGACCTGGCACGGGGCCGGCTATTCGCCCACGCCTTGCACCACGCCCGTGTTCGGCGACGTGCTCGTCACCAGCCCCTTCTGCCCCTGGATCCGCGAGATGGCGCTCAGCGGCATTACCGCCGGCTGCGGCGGCGGCAACTTCTGCACGGAGTCCCCGAACACCCGGGCGCAGCTCGCGGTGTTCCTGGCGACCACCTTCCACTTGCAGTAAGGGCTTCTCGGACCGGACGGGGAGGCAGCTTCCCGTCCGCCCTCCCTACGCCGGTTCCTTGGGCATCACCATCCAGAGGATGACGTAGGAGATGATCCCCGGGAAGGCCACCGAGGCGATGGAGAGGACGACGTAGAGGACGCGGACCACGGTCGGGTCCCAGCCGAGCCATTCGGCGAGGCCGCCGCAGACTCCGGCGATGAGCTTGTGCTGGCGCGAGCGGTAGAGGGGCATGGAGTCACTCTCTTTCCTGGGCCGGGCTTCCAGAGCCGGCTTCTACATTCACACTACGCGCCAGGGGCCGGCAGGGTTCCAGCGTCTGCGCTCCGTGCCCTCCCCTGCACCGCGGCCAGCCAGAGGCAGAGCAGGATGGCCGGCAGGCCGATCCCGCCGGCGCCCGCGAAGAAGAGGGCGTAGGAATCCATCAGGGTGTGCCCGTGGGCCTGGAGGCTTTCCACGACCGCGCCGGAGAAGCCCTTGAGGAACTTGCCGACGATCGCCCAGGCGCTGCTGAGGAGGGCGTACTGGGTGGCCGTGTAGCCAAGGCTGGTCAGGCTCGACATGTAGGTCACCAGCGCCACGCCGGCGGCGCTGACGCCGAAGTTGTCGAACATCATCACGGCGGCGAACAGCCGCGGATCCCCCCCGTAGATGGCGAGGAGGGCGAAGCTGGCGATCGCGATCCCTTGCAGGAGGCCGCAGAGGATCAGCGCCCGCATGTATCCGGCGCGGGCCACCAGCAGACCGCCGAACGCGATGCCGAGAAACGAGGCGACAAGACCCACCGTGGTCCGCACGGTGGCCACCATGTCCTTCGAGAGGCCGAGGTCATGGTAGAAGGGGGTCGCCATCGGCCCCATCACGAACTCCGGCAGCCGGTAGAGGCTGATGAAGGCGAGCATCAGCAGGCCCAGCCATCTCCAGGTCCGGAAGAAGGCGAGGAAGGGGCCCACCACCGCGTCGAACAGGCCCCGAGGGGTCCAGAGCGGCGCCTCGGCCGACTTCTCGTGCAGGACCTCGTCCGCTCCCGCCGGCTCGGTCGCCTTGAGGGTCGCGGCGACGCCGATCGCCATCAGCGCGGCCATCAGCACGTACGAGGCCGGCCATCCCAGGTGGCTGGCGGCGAAGAGGATCAGGGCGTCGCTGATGAGGACGGCGATCCGGTAGCCGAGCTGGTAGGAGCTGGAGAGCAGGCCGAGCTCCTCGTCGGTGTCGGCGGCCTCGATCCGCCAGGCGTCCACCACGATGTCCTGGGTCGCCGAGGCGAAGGCAACCGTCAAGGCCGCGATCCCGAGGGCCAGGAGGCCGTGCCGCGGCCCCACCGCGGCCATCGCCAGCAGCCCGCAACCGATCACGATCTGCGCGGTGAGGATCCACCCCCGCCGTCGGCCCAGCCGTTTCCCCAGAAAGGGCGCGTCGAGCCGGTCGATCAGCGGCGACCAGAGGAACTTGAACGAGTAGGCGAGCCCCACCCAGGAGAGGAAGCCGATCGCCTTGAGCGTCCGACCCTCGTCGCGCATCCAGTAGCCGAGGGTGTTCGCGGTGAGGAAGAACGGCAGGCCCGACGAGAAGCCCAGCCCCAGCATGATGGCGATCTTGGGCTGCCGCAGAGCCCGGAAGACGTCGCCGATTCCGGGCTTCTTCGGTCGAGAGCCTTCAACGCTCAATCAGGCTTCCTCTTGGCGGGCTTCTGAGGCGCTTTGAGCTTCTTCTTCAGGGCCGCGACGTCGGCCCGATCCTGCGGCCGGCCCACCGCCTGCTTGTTGCGAATCAGGTCTTCCAGTCCGATGTAGAAAACTGTCTGATCGCTGAAGCGGCCCTCGATCCGATGCTCCCAGGCTTCGTCGAAGGTCACCTTCTTCAGCGAGCTCAGAAAATCGATGCGGCTCGGAGGATGGCCGAGCTGGATGATATTGCCCGGAGTCGTAAAGTCTTCGACCGTCAGATTCAGGCTGCCAAAGCCGAAGTCGGTGAGCGCCTGGAGAACGCGCCGGCCATTCTCCGGCGTGGCATCGATGAGGATGTCCAGATCCTTCGTGTAGCGTGGCTTCGCATGGAAGGCGAAGGCGTAGCCTCCCACGACCAGGAACCTAGCTTTGTGGGCGCCTAACAACGCGAACAACTCTTCGAAGTCTCTCGAGGGGCTCACCGGTGATCTTCCAGGCCTCTTGGCGCATCTGCTCCAGGACGTTGACGCGCTCGTCTCCCGTCATTCGCGCCCAGAACTCTTGGTCGGCTTCCTCTTCCTCTTCAAAAGAGCTGCACTTGCGGAACCAGATCTCTTGCACGGTGAAACTCTACCAGATCCAGGCGGAGGTCCCGAAAACAGGAGGGACCGGAGGGGGCGGCGCCGCATCCGCCCCCTCCGGCTGGGTCCATCGATTTTCAAAGAGCTCATGTCCTTGCCTCAGGGCTGGACATTATCCAATGATGTACATATGATGGGCGACCTTGAGGCTGCTGTCAAGGCTTCGAGGCGCCTTCGAGCTCTGTTCTGTCCTCGGTTCATGGCGCGGTGGATGGGGAATGCGCCGTTTCCTTTCGTTCGCGGTGCATTCCTCCGGGGGAACGTGACGTGACGGGCAATGTGCATGACAAGAGAGGGAGGGAACGTCGCGTTCCCCTCGTCCACGGCACGTTTCCCAGGCGCGAGGTGGCGTTACGAGGGCTTCACGGGACGCGAGGGATGGAGAACGCAACGTTCCTCATCGCTCACGCCGCACTTCCTCGGGGGAACGTGGCGTGGACGGCGGGGAATGCCACGCGAAGGACTCGACACGGGACGTGAC
Organism: uncultured Acidobacteriota bacterium; assembly: GCA_963718645.1. Lineage (GTDB taxonomy): Bacteria > Acidobacteriota > Thermoanaerobaculia > Multivoradales > UBA5704 > DATARR01. The sequence goes on along the minus strand of OY970373.1, from coordinate 3,507,438 downwards.
GAACGCCGAACGCGACCCGACGGACGGGGAACGCGGCGCGAAGCCGTTCTTTGAAAACTGAATCCGAACGTCACCCCACCCGGGTGGCCTGGGGCTCCTCCGCTTCGGGACGGCGGAGGGGCCTCAATCCCGCTCTCAGCCGCGGCGCGCCGCCTCGATCGCGGCGATGTCGATCTTTTGCATCGTCATCATCGCATCGAACGCGCGCTTGGCGACGCCGGGATCGGGATCGGTGATCGCTTGCGACAGAGCCACCGGCGTGATCTGCCAGGACAGGCCCCATTTGTCCTTGCACCAGCCGCAATCACTCTCTTTGCCGCCGTTGCCGACGATGGCGTTCCAGTAACGATCCGTTTCGGCCTGGTCCTCGGTTGCGACCTGGAACGAGAACGCTTCGTCGTGCTTGAACGCGGGTCCGCCATTGAGCCCGAGGCAGGGAATGCCGATCACTGTGAACTCGACCGTCAACACATCCCCTTTCTTCCCGGACGGAAAGTCTCCCGGGGCGTGGTGCACCGCGTCGACGGATGAATCGGGAAAGGTCTGGGCGTAAAAGCGCGCCGCGTCCTCGGCGTCGCCGTTGTACCAGAGGCAAATGGTGTTCTTTGCTGGTTTCACCATGTCACTTCTCCTTCGTAATGAGTCACCGAAGCCGAAACGCTCTCTTACAGCTCTTCCACCCTCCCCCGCAGCCGCACCAGTCCGGCGTCGACCGCCTTCAGCTCCTCACCGGCCGCGTTGAGGTGCTCACGCTCGGCGCGGACGAAGCGGGTGTAGGGGCCGATGGCCTCGTCGATCCGCCGCAGGCTGCCCTCGATCTCGCGGTCGAACTGGCCGGTGAGCGAGGTCATGAGCTGGCCGCGCATCGCCTCGATCTTCGCCCGCAGGTCCTTCTTGGCCGCGGCCCGCCGGTTGGGGATGATGAAGAAGCCGAGCACGGCGATCGTGCCGGCGGCGAGGATGCCGGTGAAGTCCGCCGCCGCGGTGACCGCCAGATGGGTGAGCAGGGCTCCCAGGCCGATCGCGCCCACCTCGGTGAGCGCCGTGCTGGCCACCGCCACCTGGACGGAATCGGCGAGCCGGTTCCCCTCGCGCTCACGGTCGAAGGCTTCCACCGAGCGCTGGGCGGAGCGGCCGACGCTGTCGAGCAGGCGGGTGCGGTCGAAGTCGAAGCCGCGGCCGACCTGGCCGACGATGCGGTCGGCGTGCTGCTGCCGGCGCAGCGCCAGGTGCTCGGTCACCGCCTGCCACTGGCGGAGCTCGGAGCTGACCAGCCAGTCGATGATCTCGGTGACCCGCTTCTCGATCCGCTGCGGCAGGTCGGAGACTACGGTGCGCTCGAAGTCGGCCTTCATCTTCGACTTGTTCAGCAGGTCGACGACGCGGGCGATCCGCATGGTGTCGTCGAAGAAGCTCATGCCCCGGTTCTCGAACTCGTTGAGGACGTTGTCGACGTCGGCGAGGCGGAAGCGGAACTCGCGCTGCATGTCCTCCTTGAACAGGGCCATCTGGCGCTCGATGTCCTCGATCGCCGCGAAGTCCTCCTTGAGCAGGCCGAGGCGCCCCTCGGTGATCTCCAGGTAGCGCTTCGAGAGGTGCTCGGCGACGCCCAGCGGGTTCATCAGCTTGAGCCGCACCCGCTCCTTTTCGTCGAGGGTGTCGACGATGTAGCGCTCCAGAGCCTCGAAACGGCTTGCGCTGAGCAGCGCGGCGTCGCCGGCGGTCTTGGCGCGCAGGGCGAGGCGGGCCGCCACCGGGAAGATCTCCGGCGCGAAGCCGAGCAGGGTGCGGGCGTTCTCGGCGACGAAGGCGAGCACGCGGTCGACGTCCTCGGGGGTCTCCAGGATGTCGATCTTGTTGACCACGATGACGATCTTCTTCCCCCAGTCGCGGATCCCCTGGAGGAAGCCGCGCTCGCTCTCGGTGAACGGGCGGTCGGCCGAGGTGACGAAGAGCACCATGTCCGAGCGCGGCACGAACTCGCGGGTGATCGCCTCGTGCTCGCGGTGGATGGCGTTGGTGCCCGGGGTGTCGACGATGTTGATGTCCTGGAGCAGCTCGACCGGCGCGGTGATGACGTCGAGCGCCGACTCCACCGGCGTGCGGGCCACGGCGCCGCCATGCTTGATGACGTGGACGTGGGTGGTCGTCGGGGTGACCCCCTCCTCGAGGATCTTGCTCCCCAGCAGGGCGTTGATGAACGCGCTCTTGCCCGCGTTGAACTCGCCGGCGACCACCAGGAGGAACAGCTCGTCGAGCTGCACGGCCGACCGCTTGAGGGTCGCCTGGTCCTCGGCCGAGGCGTCGAACCGCACCAGGGCCTGCTGCAGATCGCCGAGCAGCCGGCGGTTCTCGGCCAGCAGTTGGTCCTGGGTCTGATTGAGAATTCGCCTGAGCATCGGGTCCGTCCGCCGGAAACGTTAGCACGGGCTGTGCCACGCCGGCCTTGAGATCCTGGTACACCCTCCTGGGACCGCCGGCGTCCCGCCGGCTCTAACTCCGCTGTTGTCTTACTCCGCTTTGTCAGATTGGCCTCGCCCGCCGGAGCCCCGCCCGAGCCCTCACCCCCGGCCCCTCTCCCGTCCCCCGCCCACCCTCCCTCACCGGGAGAGGGGAGACAAGCAACGCCAGGATTTAAGGATGGCCTCATCGGAGCGCCCCCCTCTTCTCCCGGTGAGGGAGGGGGTGGGGGGGACGGGAGAAGAGGGCCGGGGTGATGAGGGCCAGCGCCACAGCCAAGGCCAATCTGACCAAGTAGAGCTAACTCCGCTGTCAAAAAAAGCTGGTTAGAGCCGGCGGGGACGCCGGCGGTCCCAGGAGGTTAAACTCTTCGCGACAATGTGGAGAGGAGATTCGCCATGACCGCAGTCAAGAACATCCCCACCGTGGACCTGAACGATTACACCTCGGGCGGCGGCGCGGCCCGGTCGCGCCTGATCGAGACCCTCGGCGGCGGGCTCACCGAGTTCGGCTTCCTCAACGTCGAGGGGCATGGGATCGACCCGGCGCTGATCCGCCGGACCTACGACCTCTGGAAGCAGTTCTTCGCGCTCCCCGACGCGGAGAAGCGGCGCTACGCCGGCGTCGAGGGGGGAGCGCGGGGGTACACGCCGTTCGGCGTCGAGCACGCCAAGGACAACCCGCTCCCCGACCTCAAGGAGTTCTGGCATGTCGGCCAGGAGCCGCCGCCGGGGCATCCGTACCGCCAGGAGTATCCGGCGAACGTCTGGCCGGCGGAGATTCCGGAGATCGAGGAGCCGACGCTGCGCCTCTACACCAACCTGGAGCGGGTGGCCGAGGAGCTCCTGCGCGCGCTGGCCGAATACTTCGAGATGCCGCGCGAGTCGTTCGCCTCGATGATGGACGTGGGCAACAGCATCCTGCGCATTCTCCACTACCCGCCGGTCAAGCCGGAGCACGCGCCGGCGGTGCGCGCCTCGGCGCACGAGGACATCAACCTGATCACCCTCCTCTGCGAGGCGACCGATTCCGGGCTCGAGATCCTCACCCGCGAGGGCGAATGGATGCCGGTCGAGACCGGTCCGGGGCAGATCGTGGTCGACGCCGGCGACATGCTCTCGCGCTTCACCAACGAGGTGATCCCCGCCACCACCCACCGGGTGGTCAACCCGGCCGAGAATGCGACGCGCGACCGCTACTCGATGCCCTTCTTCGTCCACCCCTACTCGGCGTGCGACCTGACGATCCCCGACCGCTTCGTCAGCGCCGACCGGCCGCCGAAGTACCCGCCGATCACCGGCGGCCAGTTCCTGGAGCAGCGGCTGCGGGAGATCGGTTTGAAGAAGTAGGCGCTAAACCGATACACTCATCTTCAACTTAAGGAGGATTGGAGATGAAGAAGAGTTTGTCCCTTGGAACTGCCCTGCTGGCCCTGGTTTTCTGCGCCCTGCCGGCCCTGGCGGCGCCGGCCGATCCGGCGGCGGACGCCGCCCTGGCCGCCATCTTCGCCCCCGCGCAGCCTCAGGATGTGGCGGCGCGCGGGTCTCTGCCCACCAAGTCGACCTCCACGGCCAACTGCTGGAACGGCTCGACGGTGACCTGCACCGGGACCTCCAGCAGCGGGGTGAACTCCAACTGCGCCGCCGGCCAGCGGGGGTATTGCACCGGCACGACGTCGGGGACGATCTACTGCCCTGTCTGCTCGTCGGGGAGCGGCTGCACCGCCACCGCCCAGTGCAAGAACGGCAGCACCGTCTCCTGCACCGGCGCCGCAGCCGGGGATTGCTTCGCGCTCACGAACTGCTACGCCGATTGCGGCGGTCCCCTGGTCTGGTGCCCGAACCACCCGAGCTGCCCGGTCTGATCCCTTCCTGACCGCGATCCCGCCGGCCTCCGCTTGCCCTCCCACGCGAGGGCGAACGGAGGCTGAAACCTTCGGCTCCCGATGTCGTTAAGATGACGTCGTGCCCAAACCTGGAGGAGCCCTGCCGATGCGTTCCATTCTTTCGAGTCCCGGTCGCCGCCGGGCCGCGGCGGCCGTCGTCGCCGTCCTGCTGCTGGCGGCTCCCCATGCCCTGAGCGCCGCCAAGCGGCCGATCGCCGAGACCGACCTCTTCAAGTTCGTCTGGACCGCCGATCCGCGGATCTCGCCGGACGGCAGGCAGGTCGTCTACGTGCGCGTCACCGTCAACGAGAAGAAGGACGGCTACGACACCGCCCTCTGGATCGCGCCGGCGGACGGCAGCGAGCCGCCGCGGCCGTTCACCAGCGGCCCTGCCGACTCCACGCCGCGCTGGTCGCCGGACGGCTCGCGCCTCGCCTTCGTCCGTTCGGTCAAAAAGGATGGTCATGGCCAGCCGCCGCAGATCTTCCTCCTCTCGACGCGGGGGGGCGAGGCGGTCGCCCTCACCGATCTGCCGCAGGGGGCCGGAGAGCCGCTCTGGTCGCCGGACAGCAAGGCGATCGCTTTCGCGAGCACGATGAACGAGAAGGACATCCGGAAGTGGCGGGCGAAGGCGAAGCCGCCAGAATCCGCGAAGGCGGGCGACAAGAAGGGGGAGGAGAAGAAGGGAGACGACAAGAAGGGGACCGACAAGAAGGCGGAGGAGGAGCACGAGAGCGACGTGCGGGTGGTCGCCAAGGCGACCTACCGCGTCAACGGCGCCGGCTATGACGATCCGGCCCGTCCGGCTCACGTCTGGGTCGTGGCGGCGCCGGCGTCCGGCTTCACCAGCCCGCCGGAGCCGCGGCCGCTCACCTCGGGAGAGTTCGAGGAGGGCGCCGCCTTCTGGTCGCCGGACGGCTCGCGCCTCTACTACGGCTCGCAGCACAACCGGGAGCCCTACTACGCGCAACCGCACGTCGACCTCTACTCCATTCCGGCCGAGGGGGGGGAGGTCCGCAAGGTCTTCGGCTTCGACGGCGCGATCGTGGAGGCCGCGCTCTCGCCCGACGGCCGGCGGATCGGCTTCGCGGCGACCGCCGACGTGCAGCCGGAGCGCTCCTACAACCAGCCCGACCTCTTCGTCGCCGAGCTCGCGCCGGACGCCCGCGCGCGGAACCTGACGGCGAGCTACGAGGCCGATGTCCTCTCGGGGCTGGGCTCCGATCAGCACCCGCCCCGCGGCGGCGGTCCACAGCCGATCGTCTGGAGCCGGGACGGCCGCTCGCTGATCGCCGTGGTGGCCGAGCGCGGCCGGGCCAACCTCGAGCGGTTCGACGCCGAGACCGGCGTCATCACTCCTGTCACTCAGGGCGACCAGGAGGTGGTCTCCTACTCGGCCACCCCCGACGGCTCGCGCCTGGCCCTGGTGATCTCGACCCCCACGGTGCTCGGCGACCTCTACGTGCTCGACGCCGCCACGGGTAAGCTGACGCCGGTCGCCCGCCCCAACGAGGAGCTCTTCTCGCAGCTCGAGCTCACCGCTCCCGAGGAGATCGCCTACAAGAGCTTCGACGGCCGCGAGATCCACGCCTTCGTGCAGAAGCCGGCAAATTACGAAGCGGGGAAGAAGTATCCGCTGATCCTCAACATCCACGGCGGCCCGCACACGGCCTACGGCTTCACCTTCTTCCACGAGATGCAGTGGATGGCGGCCAAGGGGTACGTGGTGCTCTATCCGAACCCGCGCGGCAGCTCGACCTACGGCCAGGAGTTCGGCAACGTCATCCAGTTCAACTTCCCCGGCGACGACGCCAAGGACCTGCTCGCCGGCGTCGACGAGATGGTGAAGCGGGGCGTCGCCGATCCCAAGCGGCTGGGGGTGACCGGCGGCAGCGGCGGCGGCATCCTCACCAACTGGATCGTCACGCAGGACCACCGCTTCGCGGCGGCGGCCGCCCAGCGCTCGATCGCCGACTGGTCGAGCTGGTGGTACACGGCCGACTTCACGATTTTCCAGGCGTCCTGGTTCCACGGCGCCCCCTGGGAGGACCCGCAGGACTACGCTCGCCGCTCGCCGATCACCTACGTGAAGCAGGTCACCACGCCGCTAATGTTGATCGAGGGCGAGGCCGACTACCGCACGCCTCCCACCGCCGGCGGCGAGCAGATGTTCCGCGCCCTCAAGTACCTGCACAAGCCGGTCGTCATGGTGCGCTTCCCGGGCGAGAGCCACGAGCTGTCGCGCTCCGGCCAGCCCTGGCACCGCATCGAGCGCCTGCGCCACATCGTGGCCTGGATGGACAAGTATCTCCAGGGGAAGCCGACCGACGCCTACGACGTGCCGTGAGGCGGGCTCGAATCGGACGCCTTTGATGCGACGGCGGCTTTCGGGGGCCGCCGCCGCTGTTTTTTCTTCGCCTCTTCCTGGAGCAGGAGCAGTCCGATCAGCCCGCCAAAGTCCACGATGACAAAAAGGTAACTGAGGCTGAGCAGGAGACGGCTACGCTGAATCGCTCCACTCCCCCAACAGTCCTCGATCTTGGCCGGATTCAGGCTAATCTTCCGGAGACAGGTGGAATCCGAGTCGGAGCGGGGGCAGAGGCAGGCCGTTGAACGCGAAAAAGAAATCAGCACGTGCACGGTCTGCGTTCCGTGGTCGGTTTGAAAAGGGATGACCAGAAAGTCGACGAGGGTGAGCAGGGTGGCGAAGCCGATCAGCAAAGCGATCAGACTCCACCGAAAGCGCTTGCGCAGCAGGGTGCGCGAGATGGCCTCCCCGGAATAGAACTGGATGACGAGGGCGACCAACCCCATCAAGAAGATGGAAAGGGGGATCAGGAAGCTCCGCAGACTCTCCGGAAAGATGGAAAGCAGAGCATCGAGCCCCGGGATCTTCCCGAGGAACGGCGCCAGCCCGAAACCCACCGCGAGACCAAACCCGCCAACGTAGAGGACGTAGCGCCTCGCGAGCGCCGAAGGGAGGGGACCGACCTGCTCTTCAGGGCCCGTTTCCATGACATACCCCCACGGGCACGGGCCCCGGACGCCGTTCGCAGTTCCGCTTGCCGAAATCGCAGTGGAAGATCGGCGTTGGATCATCGACCAGATCGATCACGACGCAATCCTCGCGGTCGAGCTTTTCGCAGTTGATCCGCTGCCGGAATCCTTGCCGGATGGAGAACACGTAGAGGCCTCGGTAGGCCTGCAACTCGCCGTTGGTGTTGATCTCCATCTTCTCGCTGACATCGGAGATCTGCGGGCGCATCATGAACCGTGCGCCGTCTCCCGGTGCACTGACGATACAGAGTCGGGTGTAGAGGTCGTGGGTCCGGACGGTTTCGAGGAGGCGATGGATCGTACGGAGAATCTGGGCGAGCACGGACTCCGTCCCCTCCTTCTGAAGCTTCCCGCCGGCGGTCGGCGGGGGGCCGGCAACGCGGATCTTGATGTACGGAGCGCCGGTCCAGAGGGCCGGGATCACTCGCGAGGTGGGATGGGTTTCCGCGTTGCTCGCTGCCATTCTGACTCTCGACAGTCCGTTCCGGGCCTCGCGGAACTTCACCTGAACATAGCCGCGCAGGGCTGCCAGTTCCGGATAGCTCAAGGCGTCGAGCAACTCGGACTCGGTCGTATCGAGCAACCTACCGATGGCTTCGACGGGATAGCTCGATTTAGAGAGTCGCTCCCGTCGCTTGACGAACTCGGTTTCGGCGTGCTCCAGCGGGGAGATCAGCGCGACTGCCAGAAAGGTCGCTTCCCGTTCGGGAGAGGAGGAGTATGGAGTGGCGTCGAGCCCAGCGGTTCCAGGCACAGTCGAGATCGAGGTCACCTTGCGTTGGACTTCGCCGCCGCGAACGACCTTGACGATCTGATCGTTTCCTCCTTCAAGCCGGACTACGGCGGGAGAGCGGTTATGGAGGCGGACCTCGCTCCGATTGCTTCCCCCCTCGACCCGGATCGTCCACACTGTTGAATGCCCCGCTCCCCTCAACGCGTTGGAGTCCAGTTCCGTACAAATCCGGGGGATCGGTGCCGGCCCGTAGTCCCGGCACTTGGGCTGCGTTGGCGGCGCCACCTCCTGCCCGAAAGACGCCCCGCCCGCCAAGGCTAGCAGACTCACGAAGCAGGCCAAACGACCGCCCATGGCTTCTCCCTTAGGATTTCATCCAGCGTACTACGTCCCCTATGTTTCGGCAAGGAACGTAGGCAGGGGGATGAGGTTCTTCCAGATTTGACGTGTATGCTTGGAGACAAGAAAATTCTGGTTGCATCCCTAACCCAGGCATCCGCGGAGGTTCATGGTGAGTCGCCCCTTCTCCTCTTTGGTTTCAGCCCTCCTTCTCTCCATCCTCCCCCCCGCCGCCCTCGCGGCTCCCGCTCCAGCTTCCGACCCCACCTATGCCGCCCTGCGCGCGGCACCAACTCGCCCTCGCGTCCAAGTAAGGGCGCCGCGAGGATTTTTGCTATATTGAACGCTGTCGCGCTACCCGGAAAAAAGGCCGCCGTTGTTCAAATCCCTGCGCCGCCGATTCCTTCGCAAGAGGCGTGACGGAGCTTCCCGCCGGCCAGAGACCGAGCGGTCGCTCCTCCAGGCCCTGACGGAGAGCCAGGCGCGGACCGAGCGGCTGTTCGAATCCAACATCGTCGGCATCTTCTACGCCGACGAGCGGGCGTGGATCACTGGCGCCAACGACGCTTTCCTGTCGATGGTCGGCCACGGCCGGGAGGTGCTGGCGCGCGGGACCTTGAGCTGGATCGAGCTGACGCCTCCGGGCTGGGAGGAGACCGACCAGCGGGCGATGGTCGAGCTGATGGCGACCGGCGCCTGCGCACCCTACGAGAAGGAGCTCCGCCGCGCCGACGGCAGCCGGCTGCCCGTCCTTTTCGGCGCCGCGCTGCTGCCGGGATCGGACGCCTCGGTCGGCTTCGTGCTCGACCTTGCCCGGCGCAAGCGGGCCGAGGGGCGCGCGGCGCTGCTCGCCGAGGCCGGCAGCGCGCTCTCCGAGTCGCTCGACTACGCGGAGACCCTGCAGAGCCTCCTGCACCTCACCGTCCCCCGCCTCGCCGACTACGGCCTGATCTTCGAGCTTCACGAGGGGCCGCTGCTGCGCCAGGTGGCCGCGCTCCACGTCGACTCCGGCAAGGCCGGGGTGATGCGGCGGATGGGCGAGATCTTCGAGACCCTCCCCAGGAACCCGCGGAGCCTGCTCTGGCGAGCCGTCGACAGCGGCGAGAGCCAGCTCGCGCCGGGCGTGACCATCGAGCGGGCGCAGGCGCTCGACCAGCCTGCCGAGATGCTCGACGCGTTCGTTCGCCTGGCCCCGCGATCGTTCATCACGGTGCCGCTGGCCGCCCGCGGCGAGAGCCTCGGCGTGATGCTCCTCGCCACCTCCGACGCCTCCGGACGGAGCTTCGAGCGCGACGATCTCGAGCTTGCCGAGGGGCTCGCCTCGCGCGCCTCGCTCGCCATCGACAACGCCCGCCTGTACGGCCGGGCCGAGGCCGCCAGCAAGGCCAAGGACCACTTCCTGGCCGCCCTCAGCCACGAGCTGCGCACGCCGCTGACCCCGGTGCTGATGCGGGTCGCGGCGCTCGCCCGCTCGCCCGACGTGCCCGAGCCGCTACGCGCCGACCTGCGGATGGTCCAGCGCAACGTCGAGCTGGAGGCGAAGCTGATCGACGACCTCCTCGACCTCACCCGCGTCTCCCGTGGCAAGCTCACGCTTCACCTGGAGTCGACCGATGTCCACGCGCTGCTCGAGCACGCGGTGGCGATCTGCTGCGAGGGGGTGGAGAGCGGCACGCCGTCGATCGACCTCGAGCCCGGCGCCGCCGAGCGCCACGTCTGGGCCGACGCGGCGCGCTTGCAGCAGGTGTTCTGGAACCTGCTCAAGAACGCCGTCAAGTTCACCCCCGCCGGCGGCACCATCCGGGTGGTGACGAGCACCCCGGAGTCCGGACGGATTGAGATCTCGGTGATCGATCCCGGCATCGGCATCGCGGCGGAGGACCTGCCGCGGCTGTTCAACGCCTTCGAGCAGGGGAACCCGGAGATCACCCGCAGCTTCGGCGGCCTGGGGCTCGGCCTCGCGATCTCCAAGGCGCTGGTCGACCAGCACGGCGGCACCCTCACCGGCGTGAGCCCGGGACGGGGGAAGGGGGCCTGCTTCACCGTCGGCCTCGCCACCGTGGCCCCGCCCGCCGCCGCCGAGCCGGAGGGGATCGCCGCCGGGCCGGCCGAGGCGCCGGCGCTGCGCCTGCTGCTGGTGGAGGACAACGAGCCGACGCTGGAGGTGATGACCGCGCTGCTCGAGCTGGCCGGCCACGACGTGCGGCCGGCGGCGGACCTGCGCACCGCCCGCCAGCTCGCCGAGAGCCACGAGTTCGACCTCGTGGTGAGCGACCTCGGGCTCCCCGACGGCAGCGGTTTCGATCTGATGGCCGAGCTGCGCGACCGCTACGGCCTGCAGGGGATCGCCGTCAGTGGCTTCGGCATGGAGGAGGACCTGCGCCGCAGCCGCGAGTCGGGCTTCCGCGAGCACCTGGTCAAGCCGGTGGACATCGACAAGCTCAAGGCCGCCATCGCCCGGGCGGCCATCGACCTGCGGGGAGCGCGGCAGGAGGTATCATGAGGCGCGGGCCGATCCGCAGGAATGTCGCCGGCCGGAGGTTCCAGATCCCATGAGAGCCGCACGCGCTTTCCTCGCCCTCCTCCTGATCGCCACCGTCGCCATCGCCGCGGCTACCGCCGCCACTCAAGGCCCGACCTCTTACAAGAAGGACCTCGGGCCCTACCTGGTCGTCTCCGAGTTGCTGAGCTGGCAGGACACGGCCCGCGACCGTCCGGTGCCGGTGAAGATCTACTCCCCGGCCACCGGCAAGGGGCCGTTCCCGGTGATCGTCTTCTCGCACGGCCTGGGGGGCTCGCGCGAGGGGTACGAATACCTCGGCCGGCAGTGGGCGAGCCAGGGCTACGTCGCCGTTCACGTCGAGCATCTGGGCAGCGACACTCCCGCCCTCAAGAAAGGGGGGCGCGTCCTCAAGGAGCTGCGGGAGGCGGCGGCCGATCCGGCCAACGCCCTGGCGCGCCCGCTCGACGTGCGCTTCGTCCTCGATCAACTGGAGAAGGTGAACCGCGGCGGCTCGCCGCTCGCCCACCGGCTCGACCTCGACCGGATCGGCATGGCGGGCCACTCCTTCGGCGCCTGGACCACCCTCGCCGTCGCCGGCCAGGCGGTCGGCCGCCTGGGCTCGTCCGCCGATCCGCGCATCAAGGCGGCGATCGCGATGAGCGCGCCGGCGCCGCGGCAGCGGGAGAGCCTCGACCGTGTCTACGCCGGCATCCACATTCCGGTCCTCCACATGACCGGCACCCGCGACGACAGCCCGCTCGGCGAGACCTCGGCGGCCGAACGGCGCCTCGCCTACGATCACATCCAGGGCGCCGACCAGTACCTCGTCACCTTCCAGGGGGGCGACCACATGATCTTCTCCGGCCGCCTCCTCGGCGACCGTGAGAAGGACCCGCTCTTCCACAGTCTCATCCTCCAGGGCACCACCGCCTTCTGGGACGCCTACCTCAAGGGGGACGCCGCGGCAAAGGCCTGGCTCGCCCAAGGTGGCTACGCGGCGGTGCTGGGGGCGGACGGTAAGGTCGAAGAAAAGATGTCGTCACCGAAGGGCGGCCCACCTTGAAGATCAACCCTCTGGCCGGCCTGCCGGCTCCCGCCTCGGCGCTGCTGGACGTGCCCCGCCTCGTCAGCGCCTACTACGCCGAGAAGCCCGATCCCGCGGTCCCCGAACAGCGGGTCGCTTTCGGCACCTCGGGGCACCGGGGATCGGCGTTTCTCAAGACCTTCAACGAGGGGCACGTCCTCGCCATCGCCGAGGCGATCTGCCGGTACCGCGCGCTGCGGGGGATCGACGGCCCGCTGTTCCTCGGCGTCGACACCCACGCGCTGTCGGCACCGGCGTGCGCCAGCGCGCTCGAAGTGCTGGCCGCCCACGGCGTCGACGTCATGCTGGCGGAGCACGACGAACCCACGCCGACGCCCGTGATCTCGCACGCCATCCTCACCCACAATCGCGGGCGGACCCAGGGCCTTGCCGACGGCATCGTCGTCACGCCGTCGCACAACCCTCCGGAGGACGGCGGGTTCAAGTACAACCCCCCGAATGGCGGCCCGGCGGAAGCCGCCGTCACGAGCTGGATCGAGGCGCGGGCCAACGAGCTCCTGGAGGGCGGCCTCCAGGGCGTGCAGCGCCTGCCCCTGGAGCGGGCGCTGAAGGCTCCCACCACGCACCGCCGCGACTATCTCACCCCCTACGTGAGCGATCTCGGCCAGGTGATCGACATGGAGGCGATCCGCGGCTCGGGCCTCCGCCTGGGCGTCGATCCGCTGGGTGGGGCCGGCGTCCACTACTGGGCGCCGATCGCCGAGCGTTACGGCCTGGATCTCACGGTGGTCAGCGAGACCGTCGATCCCACCTTCGCCTTCATGACGATGGATTGGGACGGGCGCATCCGGATGGACCCGTCGTCCTCCTACGCGATGCAGCGGCTGATCGGCCTCAAGGACCGCTTCGACCTCTCTTTCGCGTGCGACACCGACCACGACCGGCACGGCATCGTCACCCGGAGCTCCGGGCTGCTGCCGCCCAATCACTATCTCGCGGTCGCCATCGATCACCTTTTCAGGCACCGGCCGCAGTGGGGCGCGGGAGCCGCGGTGGGCAAGACCGTGGTGAGCAGCGCGATCATCGACCGCGTGACCGCCCGTCTAGGCCGCAATCTCTACGAGGTGCCGGTCGGCTTCAAGTGGTTCGTGGACGGCCTGTTCGACGGCTCGCTCGGCTTCGGCGGCGAGGAGAGCGCGGGCGCCTCCTTCCTCCGCCGCGACGGCACGGTCTGGACCACCGACAAGGACGGCATCGTCCCGGCGCTGCTCGCGGCGGAGATCACGGCGCTCGCCGGACATGATCCCGGCGAGATCTACCGCGAGCTGACGCGCGAATTGGGGGATCCCCTCGCCGACCGCGTCGAGGCGCCGGCCAACCCCGAGCAGAAGCGGCGGCTGGCGGCGCTCTCGCCCGAGCAGGTGAAGAGCACGCAGCTCGCCGGCGAGGCGATCCAGCGCGTGCTCAGCCGCGCTCCCGGCAACGACGCGCCGATCGGCGGGGTAAAGATCGTCGCCGAAGGCGGCTGGTTCGCCGCCCGCCCCTCGGGCACCGAGGAGATCTACAAGATCTACGCGGAGAGCTTCCGCGGCGAGGACCACCTGCGCCGCATCGTCGAAGAGGCGCAGGCGATCGTGGACCAGGCGCTCGCCCAGCCTTGAGGTGGTGGACCGCCGGGCGCTCTGCGATGATCTCTGTAATAATCCCCGCTCGCAGTCCACAACGAGAGGAGCGGGGATGGCCAAGAAGAGCGGATCGCTGATCACTTTCTGCCTCGACATCGGCGGCACCGGTGTGAAGGGGTTCACCGCCGACGCCGCCGACCGCCCCACCGGCGAGCGGGTGCGCATCGAGACGCCGCACCCGGCGACGCCGGAGGCGGTGATGGAGGTCGTGGCGCAGATCGTGCGCCAGATGTCTCCCTTCGACCGCGTCGCCTCCGGCTTCCCCGGGGTCGTGGTGAAGGGGCGCACGCTGACCGCGCCCAACCTCGATCCCTCCTGGCACGGCTTCGACCTCGCCGGCGCCCTGGAGGAATTGACGGGCAAGCCGGCGCGGGTCGCCAACGACGCCGGGGTCCAGGGGCTGGCGGTCGTCGAGGGCGCCGGCACCGAGCTGGTGCTGACGCTCGGCACCGGCATGGGCTTCGCGCTCTACGTCGACGGCCACTACGTACCCAACATCGAGATGGCCCACCATCCGTTCCGCAAGAAGAAGACCTACGAGGAGCTGGTGAGCAACGCCGCCCTCCACAAGGTCGGCAAGAAGCGCTGGAACCGCCGGGTGCGCAAGGTCATCGAGCAACTCGCGCCGATCTTCAACTACCGCGTCCTCTATCTCGGCGGCGGCAACGCCAAGGAGATCGACTTCGAGCTGCCGCCCAACGTCAAGATCATCGAGAACGTCGCGGGGCTGCTGGGCGGCGTCAAGCTCTGGCAGCAGCCGGGATAGGATCGGGGCGCTCTACGCCTGCGACCTCACCCCAACCCCTCTCCTGAAGGAGAGGGGCTAGAAACGAGCTGTCTTGAGCCCCTCTCCTTCAGGAGAGGGGTTGGGGTGAGGTCGCAGGCCACGGAACTACCGACAAGGATCCCCATGAAATTCCAGAAGATCGTCCTCGCGGCCCTCCTCCTCCTGCCCGTCGCCGCCCTCGCCGCCGACGCCCCGTTCGACCTCATCCTCGCCAACGGCCGCATCGTCGACGGCACCGGCTCCCCCTGGTACTCCGGGGACGTCGGCATCCGCGGCGGGCGGATCGCGGCGATCGGCAATCTCGCGCAAGCGGCGGCGAAGCGGCGGATCGACGTCGCCGGCAAGGTCGTGGCCCCCGGGTTCATCGACATGCTCGGGCAGTCCGAGCTGACGATCCTGGTCGAGCCGCGCCTGCCGTCGAAGATCTATCAGGGGATCACCACCGAGATCACCGGTGAAGGGGGATCGATCGCGCCGCTCACCGACGCCATCGTCGCCGAAGACAAGGTCGGCTACGACCATCTGGGGATCAAGCCGGACTGGCGGAGCCTCGCCGACTACTTCCAGCGGCTCGAAAAGCAGGGGATGGGGATCAACCTCGCGACCTACGTCGGTGCCACCCAGGTGCGGCGGGTCGTGGTCGGCGAGGCGGACCGCGCGGCGACGCCGGCCGAGCTGGAGCGCATGAAGGGGCTGGTGCGCGAGGCCATGGAGCAGGGTGCGGTAGGGGTCTCCACCTCGCTCCAGTACGCGCCGGCCCCCTACGCCTCCACCGAGGAGCTGATCGCCCTGGCCGCCGAGAGCGCGCGCCACGGCGGCCTCTACGCCACCCACATGCGCAGCGAGAGCGAGGCCGAGATGGCGGCGATCGACGAGGCCATCCGCATCGCCCGCGAGGCTCGCACCGCAGTCGAGATCTGGCACCTGAAGACCGCGGGCAAGCAAAACTGGGGGCGTATGGCCGAGGTCGTGGCCAAGATCGACGCGGCGCGCCGGGAGGGCGTGGACATCACCGCCGACACCTACGCCTATCCGGCCTGGTTCAACTCCTTCTCGGCCTTCATCCCACCCTGGGCGCACGACGGCGGCGACGACAAGATGATCGCGCGCCTCAAGGACCCGGCGACCCGCACCCGCATCCGCAAGGAGCTGGAAGACCCCGCGCCGGTCGCCTGGGACAACGAGTGGCAGGAGGTCCCCGGGCCCGAGGGAATCCTGCTCTCCGTCTTCCAGAACCCCGCGCTCGTGCCGCTCCAGGGGAAGACCTTGGCCGAGGTGGCGAAGCTGCGCGGCAAGGACGCCATCGACACCCTCTTCGACCTCCTGATCGAGGATCACGGCTACACCGAGGTCGCCGTCTTCGGCATGTCCGAGCCGGACGTCCTGCTCGCCCTGAAGCAGCCCTGGGTGTCGATCTGCAACGACTCGCAGGGGACCTCGACCGAGGGCATCCTCGGCAAGGAGCACCCCCATCCGCGCGCCTACGGCACCTTCCCGCGCATCCTGAGGAAGTACGTCCGCGAGGACCATCAGCTCACCCTCCCCGACGCCATCCGCAAGTTCTCGGCCCTCCCGGCCCAGCGCCTGCACCTCGCCGACCGCGGCGTCCTCAAGGCAGGGATGTGGGCCGACGTCGTCGTCTTCGATCCCGACACCATCAAGGACCTCGCCACCTTCGAAAGCCCCAACCAGCTCTCCCAGGGGATGGACTACGTGCTGGTCAACGGCGTGCCGGTGATCGACGGCGGCAAGATGACAGGAGCGCTGCCGGGGAAGGTGCTGCGGGGGGCGGGATACAGGTCGTCGGCACGATGAGCAAGACTTTTAGGGCTATTCAGGAGTTGGTACGCCGTCGTGAGGTCCGGATTTCAAGCCATGGCTACGAGGAGTTGGCGGCCGATGGTATTCTGGCGACGGATGTGGTCGCCGGAGTGGAGGAAGCCGAGGTCCTCGAGGACTACCCGGATTTTCCCAAAGGGCCGTGCGTTCTCGTCCTGCAGAGAGACAGCGATGACCAACCTCTTCATGCGGTTTGGGGAATTCCGAGGCGCGAATCCACTCCCGCGGTCCTGATCACCGCCTACCGCCCGGATGTCGAGCGTTGGAACGCTGATTTTACTAAGAGGAAGCCATGACCACTCACCGACAAGTCAAACTGGTTCGCGAGGGCCAGTATGTCGCCGAAGTCGAGATCGAGCTGATCGAGAGCGAGGAAGGATGGGCGCCATACTTGTCGCTGGAGGATGCGGAAAAGCTGGATGCTGTTAGAAGGGCTCTTCGATCGGGAGAGGTCGATAAGGCAGGAAAGTCCGCCAAAGTTTTCCGGCTCCTGCCGGTAGCCGTCTAGTCGAGGAGCCCGACTTGACGAAAGACGATCGCCTCGACAGCCTTGGTGTCTCGCCTCATTCTGAAAGCAGCGATAAAGAATGGATCGCCGAGATCGAGTGCCGAGCGCGTGCCGCGATCGCCGGTGAGCCGGGATTGTCTTGGGAAGAGGTCCGGTCAGCCATAGAACTGCGGCTTGCCGGCCCGAGAGGGCTCCAAAGGAGCCCAGGCATGTAGCCTGGGGCGTGAGCCCCAGGTAGGGTGCCCACCTCTATGAAAAAGCCCCGGAGGGGCGACGGCAGATCAACGCTCAGAGACAAACTGCCGTCGCCCCTTCGGGGCTCAGGAAACCCCTTGAAATCGCTACCTGGGGCTCGCGTCCCAGGCTACATGCCGCTGCCCCTTCGGGGCAAAAAGCGCCTCCGGCACGACAGAGCGCCGGCGGCGACCCTTTCGCCTTGCGCGGCGCCGCTTCCGCCGCTCGAGGCGGTAGGTTCGCCGCCAGCGGCACCGCTTCCGCCTCGTCCGGCCTCACCTTCGCCTCTGGAGGCGGCGCTCTCGCCTCGCCAGGCGGCGCTCTCGCCTCGCCAGGCGAGAGCCCCGCCGCTGGAGGCGAAAGCGCCGCCTCCAGCGCTCGAAGCGGCGCCGCTGGAGGCGGGAGAGAGATCCGGCGCGCTCTTCAGGGCACCCAGCGCCACAGGCCCTGCCCGGCGAACGCGGCGAGGAGCGCCGTGGGCCGGCGAGGATCGACCGCGATCGTCGGGGCGTCGAGATCGGGCACGCCGTCGAGGGGGAGCCAGTGGGCGCCGTCGTCGAGGCTGCGGAAGATGCCGTTGGCGCGTGTCGCGGCATACCAGGAGGAAGCGAGCGGATCCCAGGCGAACTGGAGGATGACCGCGCCGTCCGGCAGGTCGCCGAGAGGTTGCCAGCTCGCCCCGCCGTCGGCGCTCACGAAGAGGCCGCCGTCGGTACCCGTCAGGAGGCGTCCCGGGACCGTGGGATCGGCGGCGAGCGCGCGGGTCAGCGGCAGGCTGAAATTCAACTCCGGCCAGGAAGCGCCGCCGTCCGTGCTGGTGAAGATCGTGGGCAAATCGCCCTGCTCGGTGTAGCTGTAGGCCGCCCAGCGCCGGCTAGGGTTGAAGGGGTCGACCGCATAGGCGGGGTAATTCGGGCACTTGTAGCCCCCGAGAGGCGTGCACTGGGACGACAGAGTGGAAGAGCGCCAGGTCGCGCCGGCGTCGTCGCTCATCCAGAGCGTGATTTGATCGTAAGGGCCGGTCGTGTCGATGCTGTCCAGAGCCACGTAGGACGGCTGCGTGACGCTGGGACGGAAACCCCGGGCTCCGGCGGGGGCGGAGGGGACGGCGCTCCAGGTGTTGCCGCCGTCGACGCTCCTGGAGACTCCGTGGAGGTCGCCCGCCAGCACGACCGAGCCGCCGGCGTCGGCGATCGTGACCGGCTTGAGCGCGATCTTCACCCAGTCCAGGCCGCCATCGCTGCGGTACAGGAAGTCCGGGTCTTCGTTGAGAGGCGTGTTCAGCGCCACGACCCGCCGGCCGACGCCGCCTCCCGGGAGCCGCTGAGCGACCAGGCCGTCGCGCAGGTCCCCGGCGATGATGCCGCGATCGGTCGCCGTCCAGCCGCGTCCGCCGTTGGCGCTGACGTAGAGCCCGGGGGTCTCGACGCTGCTGGTGTAGATCCGCTCGCCACCGGCCGCGACCACGCCGGGCACCGGCTCGGCCATCGGATTCGACCAGCTCGCGCCGCCGTTCCTCGACTCGAAGAGCAGGTACCGGGTCTCGGCGACCTGCGCGGCGACCCAGAGATGGCGCGCGTTCAGGGGATCGACCGCGACGGCGATACACGTCGCGTGAGCGGCGGGGAGACGCGGCGGATAGGCCAGCGACTGCCAGTGTGCGCCGTCGTCGTCGCTCCGCGCCAGGCACTGGTTGTTGTTGGCGGCAACGCCGTACAGCGTCGTGGGAGCCGACGGCGCGAGGGCGCCGCTCACGAATCCGCCATGCCGGAACTGGCCGCGCAGATGCCAGCTCTGCCCGCCGTCGGTGCTGGCGACGAGGCCCTCGGTGACGAAGGCAAGGAGCTCGTCCCGCTCCGGAGAAGCGAGCACGGGTTCGGGATTCGTGAAGGTCTTCGACAGGAAAGGGCCGTTCGTGAACGTCACCCCACCGTCGCGCGACACGGCGACGAGCGGCCGCGAGGACTCGACGTCGACGCGGTAGAGCGTCTCCGGGCGGCGGGGATCGACCAGCAGTTGGATGGTCCGCGACGCGGTCGGGCTGGAGCTCATGGGGCGCTGCTCCCAGGTGGTGCCGGCGTCGTCGCTCCGCCAGAGCTCGCTCGACCGGGTCCAGGCCCAGAGGACCCGCGGGTCTTCGGGATCGATCGCGAGCGCGCTGAACAGGCGCTGGAGCCCGGCCTGGACGTCGCGCCAGGTGGCGCCCGCGTCCTCACTGCGCCAGAGATAGGCCGCGTCTCCACCCACGGCCAGAATCTGGGCGTAGAGGAGCCGAGGCTGGCTGGGGTCGAGCCGCAGCTGGAGGATCGGCTGAACGGGGCCTCCTACGGGCAGCCAAGTGGCCGAGAGGGGAGCGAAGCTTGCCGTCATGAGCCCGGCCAAGAAGAGAATCCAGCGAGGAATGGGCACGATCGTTACCTTCCTTGAGCCTCGACCATGCGGCGGCGAGCGGACTGCCCACCTGTGGGAAGCTTTTGTACAAGTTATACGAGTCGCAGGCGCAGTTCGTTGGGGAGCAAGGGCAATTCCGATTCGGCGGTCAGTACTGCTCTTGACCAGGGGTGGCGCGGTCGGGGCGGCGCGGCTAGGCCTCGCCGTCAATCCGGCGGAGCACAATGCGCGGATCGCGCCGGGCGTGAAAGCATCCGAGAATCAAGATCCGATCCCGCCGGAAAACGTAATAGATGATGTAGGGAAAATGCTGTACGGTCGCTCGCCGCGCATCGCGCAGGACGGCCGGGAAGATCTGTGGGGAATCTGCCAGAAGACTGAAGACATCATCGACCGATGAGCGAAACCGTGCGCCAAGATCGGGATGTTTCTGTCGGTACCACTCCTGCGCTTCCAGCAGATCCCGTTCCGCGAGGGGACGGACGATGACCGGCAGGCTCACCGAGCCCGCTCAAGTCGGGCACGAACTTCCTCCCAGGGACTGCCGGCGTCGGGATTCTCCTCCAAATCCGCCAGGCGGCGCTCCAACTCAACTCGGTGGCTCTCAGGCAAGGGGATCGCGTCCAGATCGGACGGCACCGTGTCCCAAATCGCCTCCACGAGCTCGATCCGTTCGGGAACGCTGAGCTTGGCGGCGGCTTCAGTGAGAAAGGCTCTCGTCATAGAGCAAAGTCTACTCCAAGAGCGAGGTGCCGACCTACCCCACCATCTCCATCTCCTCCTCCCCACCCACCCCCGGCCGGCGGATCCCCAGCACTTTCACCTTCTGGTGCAGGTAGGTGCGCTGCACGTCGAGCACCTTGGCGGCGGCGGTGAAGTTCCAGCGGGTGCGGTGGAGGACGCTCTCGATGTACTCGCGCTCGCACTGCGCCTTGAAGTCCTTGAGGGGGACGATCGGCAGGGTGGCCGGCGAGAGGAGGAGGCCGGTCTCCGGCATCCGCGCCGGCTCGAAGAAGGAGGAGGGGAGCTGGTCGGGGGTCAGCGGATCGGCGCCGAAGACGACCAGCCGCTCGCAGAGGTTGCGCAACTCGCGCACGTTCCCCGGCCAGGCGTAGCGCTCGAGGTAGGGGAGGAGCTCGGGGTCGGCCTGCCGGGGGCGCACGCGGTGCTGGCGGGCGAAGCGCTCGAGGAAGTGGCCGAAGAGGAGCGGGATGTCCTCCCGCCGCTCGCGCAGCGAGGGGACGGCGATCGGCAGGTGGGCGAGGCGGAAGTAGAGATCCTCGCGGAAGCGGCCGGCCTTCACCTCCTCCTCCAGGTTGCGGTGGGTGGCGATGAGCACCCGCACGTCCACCTGGCGGTCGCGCGTCTCGCCGACCCGCCGCACGCGGCCGTCCTCCAGCACCCGCAGCAGGCGCGACTGCAGGGTCATGTCCATGTCCCCGATCTCGTCGAGGAAGAGGGTGCCGCCGTCGGCCTCCTCGAAGAGGCCGGGCTTGGCCGCCTTGGCGTCGGTGAAGGCCCCCTTGACGTGGCCGAACAGCTCGTCCTCCACCAGGTGGTGGGGGATCGCCGCGCAGTTGATCTTGATGAACGCCTTGGCGCTGCGCGGGCTCTGCTGGTGCAGGGCGCTCGCCACCAGCTCCTTGCCGGTGCCGCTCTGGCCGATGATCAGGATGCGGGCGTCGGTGACCGCGGCGCGGGCGATCTTGCGCCGCAGCTCCTCGATCGCCGGCGAGGCGCCGAGGATCTCGGACTCGCCGCGCAGGTCGGCCTTGAGCGACGCCACCTCGCGCTTCAGGGCCTGGTGCTCCAGCGTGTTGTGGATCGCCTGCAACAGGCGCTCGCGGCTGAACGGCTTCTCGATGAAGTCGTGGACGCCGAGCCGCAGGGCCTCGACCGTCTCGCTGATCGACGCCTCGCCCGAGATGATGATGGTGGGGGGGAGGCGCTGGGAGGCCACCAGCCGCCGCACCAGGTCGACGCCGCTCATGGCGCGCAGGCGGACGTCGAGCAGCAGCAGCTCGGGGAGCGCCACCGACGGGTCCTCCAGGTGGGTGGACGCCTCCTCGGCCGAAGCGAGGGCGCGCGGCGCGTACCCCTCCTCGCGGAGCTGGAGGAGGAGGCTGGCGCGGATCTTCTCGTCGTCTTCTACGATCAGCAGTCGGCTCATGGGATCAGACGCTCCTTGGGCCCGAAGTTGAGGCCCTCATCACCCCGGCCCTCTTCTCCCGTCCCCTCCCACCCTCCCTCACCGGGAGAAGAGGGAGAAAAGCAAAGAAAAGAGACAGGGGTGGATGCATGCGAGGGGTGGGGGTTCCCCTCTCCCTGTGAGGGAGGGTGGGAGGGGAAGGGAGAGGGGCCAGGGGTGAGGGCTCGCCCCGCAGGGGGCGAGGGCCACGAATCCAGCAGTCCGCTCATGCCGCGGCGTCCTCCAGTCGATGGGGGAAGGTGAGGCGGAAGGTGGTGCCGGCGGCGGAGCTCGCCACCAGCTCCAGGTCGCCGCCGTGGTCGAGCAGGATCTTCTTGCAGATGGCGAGCCCCAGGCCCATCCCCTCGCCCACCTTGCGGGTGGTGGCGTAGGGCTCGAAGACGCGGGCGCGGATCTCGGGAGCGATGCCGGGGCCGTCGTCGCTCACCTCCAGGAAGACGCCGCGCGGCAGGTCGCCGGCCCGCAGGGCCACCGTGCCCTGCTTGCCCTCCTGAGATTCGGCGTCCAGCGCGCGGAGGGCGAGCGAGCTGTTGTCGCAGAGGTTCACCAGCACCTGCCGGAGCATGTCGCGGTCGAGCGCCGCCGGCAGCGGCTGGGATGGCGGCTCGAAACGGAGGGTGAGGTTGGGCCAGGCGGCGGCGAAGGTGGTGACGAACTCGCCGACCACGGCGCCGAGGTCGTGGATCTGCGGACGGGGCAGGGGGATGCGGGCGAAGGAGGTGAACTGCTGGGTGAAGCGGCCGAGCCGCTCCAGCTCCTCGCCGACGCTGACCGCGACCTGCCGGGCGGCGCCGAGCTCGTCGCCGCCGAGCAGCCGCTCCAGGCGCGCCAGCTCCAGGCGCGCGGCGGTGAGCGGCGTCCGCATCTCGTGGGCGTGGCGGCGGGCGGTCTCCTGCCAGCCGGAGAGGTTGCGGAGGTAGGCCAGGCGCTTGCGGTCGCGCGCCATCGCCCGCGAGGTGTCCTCGATCATGCCGGCGATCCGGCCGACGGTGTCGCGGCTGCGGTCGCCGATCTCCAGATCCTCCTGGCCGTCCGACAGCGCGACCAGGCCGCGGCGCAACCGGTTCAGCCGGGAGTCCAGACGGCGCTGGCGGAGGAGGTGAAGGAAGCCGGCCAGGCCGAGGACGGCGAAGACGGCGGCGAGCAGGATGGTCTCCCAGCGCCGCTCGATCCCCCGCTCGTTGTGCTCCAGGATGCGGAGGCGGTTGAGCATCACCTCGGTGGCCTCGAAGCGCGCGCGGTACTCCCCGCGGTGCGCGGGATCGTAGCGGGCGAGGAGCTTCTGATCCGCCATCGAGCGCTCCAGGGCGGCCACGGTGTCGGGCTGTACCGCCAGGCGGAACCAGGGACGCGAGATCTCGCGGTCGAACAGCAGCAGCACCAGGGCGGCGGCGATCAGCATGCCGAAGAGGGTCACCAGGGCGGAGCGGACGTTCACCGCTTCCTCCCGGCCGCCGGCACCAGTCGCTTCCACTCGTATTCCAGCAGGGCGGGCCGGCCGATCGAGGTCGACATCAGCAGGTTGATCACCTGGCTGAACGACTCCGGCTGATCCTGCACGGCGTCGGAGACCGCGCCGGCGCTCCCCGGCTTCTCGGCCGAGAGCGCCTGCGAGAACCAGCGCTGGGTGTCGAGCTGCTCGGCCTGCGAGAAGGGGATCAGCCGCAGCCGCACGTTGACGCCGGCCACCCCCGCCAGGGCGGGGCCGCGGAGGACCACCAGCCGCTCCTCCCGCCACCACTCGGCGAGCCGCTCGAAGGAGGGGAGCGTCACCCGCGCCGCGTGGCCGGCGGTGTCGATGCGGGTCACCAGGTAGACCTCGTCCCAGAGGTCGTAGCGCACGTCCACGCGCGCCGCCCCGGTCAGCTTGGCGCCCGAGGCGCCGCGGGCCTCGGCGGTGAAGACGAAGCTGGTGGTCAGGCCTGTGGCGAGCTGCTTGCGGACCTCCTCGTCGCCGAGGATCGGCGGCAGGTGGGTCAGCGCCAGGGCGTCCCGCACCGCCTCGACGGCGGGTGGCGGCACGGCGGCGAGCCGGCCGCCGGCGAGCCCGCCGAGGAGCGCCGCCAGGAGCGCGAGGAGGGGAGCGCGCCGCCTCAAGGCACGATCTTCCCCAGGCTCAGATAGGTCAAGGACACCCGTACGCGCCCCCACTGGTCGCGGTAGACGAGGGCGGTGTCGAGGGCGAAACGGCGGAGCGGGCTGGGGCCCAGCGCCGGCGAGGTGCGCTCGAAGCCGAGCTCGGCGCCGCTCTCCCAGCGCAGGTCGTGAATCCTGCCGCGGGCGCGACCGCGCTGGAGAGTCAGCGAGTGCTGCAGCCGGACGGTGCCCCCCAGGTAGTTCAGATCGACGGTCGGCAGGACGTCGGCGACGACCAGCAGGTTCTCGATCTGCGAGCGGCCGACGGCGATCCGCACCGTCCCCGCGATCGTCTGGCGGGGGGTGATCGACCAGTAGCGGACGGCGGAGCCGGCGGCCAGCAGTTGCTCCGATTTGAACGGCGGAGCGGCCACGCCCGCGGGGCTCTGCGGGCCGCCGATCGTCAGCCCGTGCGCGGCGACGCGCGAGGCCTCCAGGCCCGCCGACAGCGTCGACCCCCGGCTGGGGAAGACCGGGTCGTCGCTGGTGTCGTATACCCACTTCGCCTCGGCCCGGCGGTAGCTCAGCTCACCCTGATTGAAGTCGCCCAGCTCGTGAATGGAGTTGTCGACCAGGATCTCCTCGCGCAGGCCGGCGCCGCCGGCGCGGTCGCTCACCGCCACCTGCAGCGACTGCCGGCCGCCGAGCGGGATGGCGACGTTGAGCGACAGCCGCCGCGAGTTGGTGAACTCCCAGGTGACGAAGCGCGGATCGAGCCCCAGCGGCAGCGGCTCGGCGACGCAGCAGACGTTGGTCGAGAAGCCGGCGCTGGCGAGGATCCCCTGGTGGAACAGGTCGTACTGGGTGAAGCCAACCTGGAACCCCTCCTCGCTGTCGAGGGCGCCGAAGAGGACGCCCGAGCGCCCCACGAACAGCCGGGTGCCCACCAGACCGTCGAATGAGAGGTTGGAGCGCTGGTCCTTCGAGGTGAACCCGCGCTGGTCGAGACGGAGCGGCACGCCGAAGAGGTAGGCCCGCACCCACTGGTCGAAGAAGAACCAGCGCGCCGGCTGGACCTCGATCAGCAGCTCGTAGGCGCCGCGCCGGCTCCCCTTGCGCAGGGAGAAGCTGGCGTCGAGCACGAAGGGCAGGCGATGCACGCGGTAGACCGCCAGGCGGAGCTGGTCCTCGGTGTAGGACTCCCCCGCGCGCAGCAGGGTTTCGGCGCGGACGATGTTCGCCGCCGCCTCCTTCGGCCCCTCGACGGTGATCGTCTCGATCAGGAAGCGGGCCGGCTCCGGCGCCGCCTCCTGGCCGGCGGCCGGGAGCGCGGCGAGCAGCAGCAGCGCGAGGATCCAGGGCGTGCGTGTCCTCAACGTCGAACCTCCAACAACGGGCACGGGCCGCCATGGCGCGTGATTCTGCCGCTGGCAGGCGCAAGGATGGTGCCGCGCCGCGAGGCGGCTGGGGGAGGGTGGCGTAACCCTAAGCGAACGCGGGACTTCACGGATTTCCGGGAGCTGTGGTAGAGGAGGTGTTCCACATGGGCGGGTCCCGGAGGGCGTATGCGGAAGCATACACCCTGTCGGTTCGGGGTCCAGGCGGGGGAACAACGATGCGGAGTAAGGAGCTCTGATGAAAGACAAGGTCGTCATCGTCACCGGCGGCACCGCCGGCATCGGCAGGGCCACGGCCCGCCGCTTCGCCGCGGCCGGCGCCCGCGTCGCCGTCTGGGACGTCAGGGAAGGGGAGGAGAGCCCGGGAGCCTTCCAGAAGGTGGACGTCACCGACCCCGCCGCCGTCGAGGCCGCGGCGGCGGAAGTGTTCGAGCGCTGGGGGCGGATCGACGTGCTGGTCAACAACGCCGGCATCACGCGGGACGCCCAGCTCGTCAAGTGGAAGGAGGGGCAGAAGACAGGGGAGATGAGCGAGCGGGACTTCGACGCCGTCATCTCGGTCAACCTCAAGGGGGTCTTCCTCTGCACCCGGGCTGTGGCGCCACGGATGATCGTCGGCGGCGGCGGGGCGATCCTCAACGCCTCTTCCGTCGTCGGCCTCTACGGCAACTTCGGCCAGACCAACTACGCCGCCACCAAGGCGGGCGTGATCTCGATGACGCAGACCTGGGCGCGCGAGCTGGGGCGCTACAACATCCGGGTCAACGCGGTCGCGCCCGGCTTCGTCGCCACCGAGATGGCGCTGGCGATTCCCGAGAAGGTCCTGCAGGGGATGATCGCCCACACGCCGCTCGGCCGCATGGGCACGCCGGAGGACATCGCCGAGGCCTACTTCTGGCTCGCCTCGGACACCGCCGGCTTCATCTCCGGCACCGTGCTCTCGGTCGACGGCGGCCTGGTGATCGGAACCTGACCTGGGCTTCGAAGTTCGACTCGTACGCCAATGTCAAAGCGCAACTAAATGCAGGTCGTGGCTCCGTCGCGGCTCAATTCGATTATAATTTCAACGATTGGAGCTTATATAACCTAGCCGGAGGGGATGCGGACGGGGTTGGCCGCTTCCGGGCCAAGAACAACATGGGGGTCGTTCAGCCACCGGTCCGGTCGGGAGAAGTATTTCCGTCCGGACTGAAATGAAAGTCCTCCCTGAGTCACCCCCTGAGGAGAGCGCCTATGAGCCCTCGAGGGGGCAGGGAGGACAGTGATGGATCATCCCTCCGAAGACACGTTGAAGCGCTTCGCCGCCGGGACCGCCTCGCGGGAAGAGAACCGCGCCGTGGTCGTTCATCTGCTCAAGGGGTGCCCGGCCTGCGCCAGGATCCTGCGGGCCCTGATGGAGCCGAACCCGGTCGCCCGCGCTGACTACGAAGAGCCTCTGGACCGCTTCGATCAGGGCCTCCTCCAAGGGCTGGAGAGCTCGATCGACCCCATGGAGACGGCGCGCAACGTCCCGCGGGGCGCCCTCTTCGATCCGCTGCGGGACGACGGGCCGCGGAAAAAGCACTAGGCCAGCCCCGCGCCACATTTCGCTTCTGTTTATGCTAATAGACAGAAACAAAATGAAGAGCAGGCAACTGGCCAAATAATTTTCAACTCGGTTACAATTTTAAGCCATGGAGGGTGTATAATGAACTCCAGGCATCACTGGACGGAGCAGGCCGCTTCGACCTGAGAGAGACAGGGAGGAAAGCGATGAACGATCATCCTTCCATGGAGACCTTGAAGCGCTTTGCCAAGGGAACCGGCTCGCGGGACGAGAACCGGGCCGTCATCGCGCACCTGATCCAGGAATGTACGGGTTGCTCCGAAACTCTGCGAGCGCTGATGGAGCCGGAGCCGGTGGCTGGCGCCACCTATGACGAGCCCCTGGATCAATTCGACCCGGAATACCTCCAGAACCTGGAGCGCTCGATCAGCCCGCTGGACCCGCTGGAAATGCTGCGCACCCTGCCGCCCGGAGCCCTCCTCGGCGGGATGGGGGGCGAAGGAGTGCGGAGGCGACGGTGAGAAAGGGCGACCGCCCGCCCGAACCCCTCACCCCCGGCCCCTCTCCCATCCCCCGTCCCCCTCCCTCACTGGGAGAGGGGAGACAAGCAACGGAAGGATTCAGGAGTGGCCTCATCGCAGGGCCCCCCTCTTCTCCCGGTGAGGGAGGGCGGGAGGGGACGGGAGAAGAGGGCCGGGGTGATGAGGGCCCTACCTCCGCTCCGCCTGCTTCGCCACCGCCTCGGCCGCCTTGCGCGCCGCGGCGGGATCGCCCAGGTAGTAGCTGCGGAGCGGCTTGAGGTCGCCGTCCAGCTCGTAGACCAGCGGGATGCCGGTGGGGATGTTCAGCCCCACGATCTCCTCGTCCGACACGCCGTCCAGGTGCTTCACCAGCGACCGCAGGCTGTTGCCGTGGGCGGCGATGAGCACGCGCTTGCCCGCCCGCAGCTCGGGGACGATCGTCTCGTGCCAATAGGGGAGGAAGCGCGCGACGTTGTCCTTCAGCGACTCGGCCAGCGGGAGCTGCTCCGGCGAGAGCCCGGCGTATCGGCGGTCGTGTCCGGGGAACCGCGGGTCCGCCGGATCGAGCGGCGGCGGCGGATCGGAGTAGCTGCGGCGCCAGACCAGCACCTGCTTGTCGCCGTACTTGGCCGCCGTCTCCGCCTTGTCGAGCCCCTGGAGCGCGCCGTAGTGGCGCTCGTTCAGCCGCCAGCTCCGGTAGACCGGAATCCACATCAGGTCCATGCCGTCGAGCGTGATCCAGAGCGTGCGGATCGCCCGCTTGAGCAGCGAGGTGAACGCCACGTCGAAGGTGTAGCCCCCCTCGTTCAGCAGGCGGGCGGCCTCGGCCGCCTCCTCCCGCCCCTTCGGCGTGAGGTCCACGTCCGTCCAGCCGGTGAAGCGGTTCTCCAGGTTCCAGAGGCTCTCGCCGTGGCGGAGCAGGACCAGCTTGATCATCGTCTCGTCTCCTTCATCGTGCATCTTCCAAGGGGCGAGAGGATATCAGCCGGGAGCGCCGCCCTCCCTCTCTAGTCTGTCAGATTGGCGAGCGCAAGGGGGACCCATGGGTCGAAGCGTCAAGGCTTTGCCAGAACTCGCCCCAGCCACTCATCCCGATCCCGCCGCGCTTCCTCGTTGAAGGCGTGGTCCGTGTCGTACCACTTCACCTCTTTGGGCTCGCTCGCCTCGCGGACGTAGACCGCCGCGTCCAGGGGGGAGATGAAATCGTCCCGTTTCGCGAACTGGAACAGGAGCTTCGCGGGAGCGGCGTGGCCGATGTAGTGGATGGCGTCGAGAGGCTCGAGGGCATCCATGTAGGCCTTGCGCTGCTCTGCGGTGAGAAGCTCCTGGAAAGCGATCGACCCCTGGTCGTGACCCTGAGCGGTGCCGCGCGTCAGGGACGGATAGCCGGCCATCAGCACAAAGGCCACCGGCCGCTTTTCGATTCCCGCGAGCGTCCCTCCGACCGTGGCTCCCAGGCTGTGCCCGACGTACGCCAGGCGTTGCGCGTCGACCTCGGGACGCGAGACCAGCAGGTCGAAGCCGCGGCGGAGGTCGACGATCGCCTGGATCTGCTCCTTCCGGCTCACCTCGGGGTTCCAGGGGTTCCCCTTCCGCTGCCCCTGGTTCTCGGGGCGCAGGAAGGGAGCGCTGATCGTCAGCGAGACGAAGCCGCGCTCCTTCGCGAGGCTCACGGCCTCGTCGACGAAGGTCGAGCGGCTCCCCTGGCCGGGGTGGAGGAAGAGCACGGCCGGATGCCTCCCGGCGCGCGGCGGCAGGACGAGATAGGCGGGAACGCGCCCTCCCAGCGGGCTCGCGTAGGAGAGGTCGACGATCCGGACGTCGCCGCGGCGCTCGGTGCCGGCCTCCTGGAGATCCAGGGGAGCGCCGGCGTCATAGTCGAAGGGCCGCGGATCGGGTTCGGCACCGGCGCCATGGAAGCCCGGCAGCTCGCGGCGCGCGACCTCGTCGGGGCGCAGGAAGAGCAGGATCTCGCGGTCGAGCGCCTCCGGCTGGTCGAGCTGCACCAGGTGGCCGGCGCCGGGGAAGACCACTCTGCGGGCACCGTGGATCTCCGCTTCGAGGACTCCGGCCTGCGCGTGGACATCCGGGATGTCCGCGGCGCCGACGGCGATCAGGGTGGGAACGTGGATCTCCGCGAGGCGGCCGGCGGCGGGGCGCTCGGGCGGCCGGCTCTCCGGAAAATTCGCGGTCAGGGGGCCGGGATTTTTCGTCAGCAGCTCCCGCAGGCGCGCCGCCGACCCGGCGTCGTGGAAGGCGGTGAGGTAGGGGTCCTGGACCCAGGACTCGATCAGCTTCTCCCGGCTCTTCTCGCGGAACATCGGCCGGAAGTTGACCAGCCCCCGGCGCACGAAGTGCTCGGAGTAGGGGAGGCCGGAGACCACGGGACCCACCAGCACCAGCGCCTCCACGGAGTCCGGATGGGCGAGCGCGTAGTCCACGGCCAGCCGGGAGCCGTTGGAGCAGCCGGCCAGGACGGCGCGGCCGATCTTCAGCGTCGCGAAGACCGATTGGAGATCGTCCACATCCGAGTAGGGACCCTTCGGTGGATCGGAGCGGCCGAAGCCCCGGCGGTCGTAGCGGATCGCCCGGAAGCTCTGCGCGAGGACATCGAAGGTCCGATCCCAGGTGGCGCTGGAGACCAGCCCGTCGTGGAGGAAGACGATCGGCGTCCCCTCGCCGCGCGCCTCGTACCAGAGCCTGCCGCCGCCGGGGGCGTCGACGAAGCCGGTGGCAGATTCGGCGGGCGCGGTCTGGGCGATCCCGAGAAGAAGGAGGACGCAAAGTACTACCTCGCGCAGCATCTTAAGGGGATTCTCTCTCAAAGGACGCAAAGGACTGCAAGGACGACAAGGACAACAAATTACCGGACTTCTCCCCGGCTCATATCTTTGGTGTCCTTGTCGTCCTTTACGTCCTTTATGTCCTTGGTTTCCAGTTTCTAGCTCGCCCCCATGGTTCCCGAGGCCACCATCTCTTGATGCGCCTGCAGGAACGTTTCCGGCCGGCTGAAGACCTTCGCCAGGTTCATCCCCTTGCGCACCGCGCTCAGGGTGACCTTGCCCGTGGCGAGCGCCGCCCCGAGCCCGACGTAGGTGCGCAGGCGGCCGCGATGGCGGCGGCGCACCGCGAGGACGTGGCGCCAGAGGGCCGAGTACTCCTCGTAGAACTCGGCGAGCGGCAGCCGGGTCGGCAGCACCGCGTGAACGATGTCGAACATCTCCCAGTTGCGGGTGATCACCTGCTTCTGGGCGGTCTCCCAGAGGTCGGTGCCCGGCAGCGGAGTCAACACCGAGAAGCCGCTGTTGTAGGCGCCGGTCTCGCCGATCCAGTCGCGCAGGCGGGCGAAGTCGTCGTGGTCCCAGTCGGGGTCGACGATGAAGTTCGGCGTGTAGCCGACCCCCATCTCCTTGAGGATGGCGAGGGCGCGGGCGTTGTTGGACGCCGTGTTGTGCTTGTTGACTTGCCGCAGCCCCTCGTCGGTGACCGATTCCAGCCCGAGGAAGATCGAGAGGGTGCCGCACTCCTTCCACATCTCGATCAGGTGCGGAAACTTGCAGATGATGTCGGTGCGGGTCTGCACGGTGAAGTACTTGCGGATCCCGGCGGCCTTGATCTGCCGGGCCATCTCCTCGGCGCGGCGGACGTCCATCCAGAAGATGTCGTCGGTGATGAAGACGTTGGGGGCCGAGATGGCGCGCAGCTCGGCCACCACCCGCTCGGGCGACTTCTCGCGGAAAGTGCTCTGGTGGAACTTCCAGACCGAGCAGAAGTTGCACTTGAAGGGGCAGCCGCGGGCGGTCTCCATCAGGGCGAGCGGCTTGCGGAAGTTGATGTAGTAGCGGTCCGCGTAGTGGGCGGTCAGGTGGCGGGCCGGCATCGGCAGGGAGTCGAGATCCTGGCGAGCGGGCGCGGCGCCGGTGGCGACCTGATGGTCGCCGCGGTTGAGGATCAGCCCGGGCACTTTCTCCAGGTCTGCCCCGCGCGCCAGGGCGGCCACCAGCGGCGGCATGACCTCCTCGCCGTCGCCGACCGCCACGGCGTCCACCGCCGGGTGAAGGAACCATCCGGGCTCGCGGGAGGCGTCGTGCCCGCCCACCAGCACGAAGGCGCCCGGCATCTCCCGGCGCACCCGCTCGGCGAGGCGGAGCAGCCGGAAGCGCTCGGTGGTGAAGTTGCACTGCAGGCCGACGACGTCCGGAGCGAAGCTCCGGCAGAGCGCCATCCCCTTGTCCTCGCCGTCGATCCGCAGATCGAAGACCCTGCACGTGTGCCCTTCCGCCTCGAGACCCCCGGCGATCGAGATCGGCCCGAGGGGCTCCACGAAGGTCAGCATCTCGAGTCCGAGAATGCCGCCGATCGGCGGCTTGAGGAAGGCGACTCTCATAGTGCCTCCTGACTTAAATTTTTTCCCTGCCGCACATTCGAACAGACTTATGCCCAGCCGTCAAATTCTCCGGGGAAGCTGCCTCCTCAAGCCCACGACAGACTCCTGGGCAGTCTTCGCTAAACCTCCGGCTCGCGCGGGTGTCTTTCCTTCCGGGGGGCACGGCCGTGGACTACGAAGACTTCGAGCTGCAGGTCGGGCCACGGTCGGGAGGTGGAGTACTCGTCCGGGTATTACGGTCGCCGGCCGGAGAGGCCGAGGCCGTCCTGGAGATTCCTGAGAGAGAGTTGATGCTGGCGGGAAGAGAACGGGACCTCTCCGCCAAGTCCTCATCCGATGCCGAAGTGGGGGCAGGGCTCTTCCGTGCCGTTTTCCAAGGCGAGATCGGCGACCTTTTTCTTCAGAGCCTGAGTCGGGTCGGCGCGGAAGGTCTCGGTCTGCGGATCCGCCTCCGAATCAACCCGAGGGATCGGAGTCTTGCCAGTCTCCAGCGGCTCCCATGGGAGCTTCTCTACCGTTCCGAGACTGAGGATTTCCTGGCCCTCAGCCGGCGGACTCCAATCGTCCGCGCGCTGGACGTCCCGAGGGCCTCGGCGCCGTTACGGAACGAGCCACCGCTGAGGATCCTGATCGTGAGCGCCCAACAGCCAGGCCATGGCGCTCTCGATCTGGCGGGTGAGCTGGCGAGCCTGAGCGCAGCCCTGCTGTCGAATCCAGGGATCGAGATCCAGGTGCTCGAGCAGGTGGATTCGGGGGCTCTCCGGCGGACCCTGGTGCAGAAGCAGTTTCACGTCCTGCACTACATGGGCCATAGCGTCTTCGAGCGGACAACGGGCGAGGGCGCATTGCTGGTGTCGGATGCGAATGGCCTGCCCGAGGCGGTGACCGGCCGTCATCTGGCGACAAAGATTAAGGACTTTCCCTCCCTACGGCTGGTCGTGCTGAATGCGTGCAGCACAGCGCTCGCCTGCGCGGAAGGAAGGTCCAGCCCATTCGGCGGAGTCGCGACGGCTCTGGTACTCGGCGGAGTGCCGGCGGTCGTCGCGATGCAGTCGCCGATCGCCGATCACCAGGCGGTCGCTTTCAGCGCCGCGTTCTACCACCGCTTGGCTTGCGGGATGACCCTGGAGGAAGCGGTCACCGAAGGGCGACAGGCGATCCACTCCCTGCGACCAGAGAGCACGGATTGGGCCATTCCGATCCTGTTCCAGCGCAATTCCCCAGGGCTGCTGCTGCCTTTCGTTGAGGAGCCTGCCAAGCCACCTGCACGGGTGATCCCCAGGACGCGACTGCGGCTCGCCGCGGGCGCGGCGGCGGTACTTCTCTTGGCCGCGGCGGAGGAGCCCCCGCGTCTCGTTGGGATGAAGGCTTTGTCACCCGTCTCTCAAGCCACAGTGCCCTCAGCGCAAGCTCCTATGGGACCGGAGCCAGACCGGGCTGAGGCCCAGAGAGAGGTCCGCCGGGAACGGGCGGCTAATCCACCCCCGCCGGCCTCCGTGAAAAGAGCCTCGCAGGTCCCGACGTCCGCCGCCACAGGCGGGCTACGGGTCGAGATTTCCGGCAAGCCCCCGGCCGGGCTTGCCAATGCCGTGCGGCGTGCCGCCCGGACAGTCACGGCCTCCGGTTGGACGCTGCGGCTGGACGTCGATGCGCCGCGGACCACGCCGTACAACGAATCGGGTCTGTCGTGGATCTCCTGCTCGCTGAGCGCGGCCGGTAGCGCTGAGGGGCACGGCGCATTGTCCGATCTCGGCACGATCTCCGTCGTGCGCGCGAAGGCTGACGGCGGCGCCGCTTGCGATGCCGCTGGTGAAGAGCTGGCCGCGGAGGCCGCACGCAGGCTTCAACATTTTTTCAAGGAGGAATCGAAATGACTGTCAGTCGTCGGACGCTTTCCCTTGTTTGCTGTACCGCCTGGGCGCTGCTGGCCTCCCTGACGGCCTGGGCAGAGCCCAGCTTTTCGGTCAGCGGGCGATACACCGCCCAGCGCAAGCCGCGGGTCACCGTTCTGGACTTCCAGGACACCAACTCCGAGGCCCAGAACATGAAGTACGGTTCGTCCGTCCAGGCCATGCTCGTCACCTTCCTCAAGCGCAAGAGCCAGTTTGTCGTGGTCGAACGCCAAAAGTTGGGGGATGTGCTCACGGAGTGGCAGCGCAACCAGAAGGGCATGACCAACCTGCAGACGACGGATCCCAACGCCCGCGAGCTGCTGGAGAAATTGGATGCGATCGTTCTCGGCAATGTCACCCTCCTGCCGGAGATCGTCGAGGCCAAGACCGTAGAAAAGGCTGCGGACGGCAAATCCCGCCAGGAAGCGCAGCCGGCCCGGCGGATCAG
This sequence comes from uncultured Acidobacteriota bacterium, assembly GCA_963718645.1. GTDB lineage: Bacteria > Acidobacteriota > Thermoanaerobaculia > Multivoradales > UBA5704 > DATARR01. The sequence continues at coordinate 3,473,496 of OY970373.1, read as the reverse complement.
TGGCCCGCGGGTCGAGATCGACGCCAAGCTCCTCTCGCGGGCAGACGGCCGGATCATCGCCGCCGCTCAGCGCAGCGGTCCCGTGGGCTGTCTGCGTTCGATCGTCGAACGCCTGGGTATCGCGCTTGAGCAGGAATTTCTTCGTCCTTACTACGGTAGTCTCAAATTCAACCTGAGCGATCCTGAGAACGTCCAGGTCTTCCTTACTCCCATTCTCCTCGACTCCGCGCTCGACGAAGAAAAGCCGCCGGTCGAGCGCGGCACGACGGTGATTATGGGCAGCGACAAGGACGTCGTCGAACCTTGGGCCACGGATCCGACCAGCTACAGCGTCGAGAACCTTTTGAGTGGCTGGTATTCGATGCGGTTAGAGAGGCCCGGCTATGAGGGATTGAAGACGGAGAGCCGGTACTGGGAAGCCCGCGACGTCGGAGACGAGATCGAGATTTTCAACCGAGAGAGCGGCCTTCCTCTCGACAAAGCGGACCCCAAGCTGAAGCGTTTCGTGGTGCACGTCGATCCTCTCGCGGCAGGGACGATCGACGGCGACTCGATGGATCTCCATTTCCGCAAAAAGGGGGGCTCGCTCGAACCGCGTATCAAGCGACAGTATCTGGACGAAGACTTCGACCAGAAGCCGAAGCGCGTCGTCCTGATCGGACGCAAGGGGCTCGAGATCAATCAGTTCAGCCGTCCCAGCGGGTATGCCGAGGACGCGAGCTGCGATCTGTTCGACGAGCAGTTGCCACGGTGGGCGGACTATGGTCCGACTTACGTGGCGGCCGGCCAGACTTTTGATTTCTCTACCTATAAAGGGGGAGACCTCATCGTCGAGGACTACCAGGGCGGTGCGCTGCCTGTGGGGGAGTACAGCATGACGCTTTGGGAGCCCCGGTACCAACTCCACACCACCGACGTCACGGTGAGGGACCACGATCAGGATAAGGCGACTCATAGCAGCCTGTTGAGAAACACGCTCGGTCTCACTCTCGGGACCACGGGGCCTCGGCCTTCCAGCAAGGTGATCCTGGAAGGCAAGGAGACGAAGAACAGGGTCGAGCTCCCTCTCGATTTCTTCGATCCGCAGGAGCAGAGCAATCTGCCGGTGGATGTTTATACGGTATCGACGACATCGCCGGGGCTCGGTGCCTGGCGCCGCAGCGTCGAGCTGATGCCGAAAGTGGTGGCGCCGCCGGTCTACGACCCGCAGAGCAAGGAGAGCCCGCCGCTCAAGAGCTCGGCGAAGAGTCGGGAAGAGATCGTCAAACCACCCACCGTTCATGTAAAGACCCGGTTTTGTATGGGAGGGAGGCTGAGCGTCCTCAGTGCGCCTCCCGTCCTCGACCTCTTCGTCGATCACGAGACCTCCCGGGTTCTGGACCTCCTGCTCGAGCGCAAGCAGGACCAGGAAGAGAGCGACAGCGTCTGGCGGGAGGTCGGCATGTCGCTCCTTCAGGGAGTTGCCGAGGGCGTCACGGCAGGGCTGACCCATGGCTCGGGTGCGATCCCCTCCGGACCTCCGCCGGTCTCTCCGGCGGCACCACCCATCGGTCAGGCGAAGGCCTCGGTTCAGGAAAGGGCGTCGAACGAGGCGCAGCCGAAACCGACTCCCGGACCCGAGCCGCTCCCACGCGATCCCGACGTCCTCCGGCAACTGCTGGCGAGCCACCTCCGCGATACCGATCTGCTGGTCCTCGACGACAAGGACATGGCGAGCCTCCTCCTGCACCCCGAGGCCGCCGCCGTCATCCAGAGTTACGTGGCGTCCGGAGGCTCGCTCTTCGCGTTCGTCGCCGAGAGCGGAGACTATCGCCGGATTTTGGGAGCGCCCCTTTCCATTGAGGCGAAGGGACGGGACAGCAATCGATTCGAGATCGCATCCGGCGAAGTCCCGGGTTTCGCTCTGGAGCTCAAGAAATCCAAGGTGAAGGTGAAATCCGATCGCATCGTTCCCCAGGTCAAGGACGTCGGGAAGCCGGGAACCTGGCGTGTGCTCGCTTTCACCAGCGGCCGGAAAGATCCTCGCATCCTGGAGCGTGGCGGCCGCGACCGGGATGGATATGTGGCTCTCTGGTGTGATCGCCCCGAGGTTTTCCGCGGCCGGCGGGGCGGCACCGTGCCGGAGATCGAGGGGGTTAGGGCCAAAACGGAGCGATATGTTTTCGAGTCGGCACGGGCCATGATGCTCCACCGATACGACAGCGATCAGCAGCAGCGGCAAGCGGCATCAAGCCCGCCTCAGCAGTAACAAACAGATGTCAGTCTGGCGTTCTCCCGGACGCCAGACACTATCCCTGAAAACTTTCCCTTCCGAGGCCCGTAGAAGGGCTTGACGACAGATGTCGTCACGTCTATCATGGCGACAGATGTAGGCACGGGGAGAAAACAGCATGCGACCTAAATCGATCGGCGACCAGGAGCTGGCGCTCCTCCAGTATGTGGAGGAGCAGCGGGCGGCCACGGTGGGGCAGGCGGCGGAGGGTTTCGGCGCGCCGCGCGGGCTGGCCCGCTCGACGGTGCTGACGATGATGGAGCGCCTGCGGCAGAAGGGGCACCTCGACCGCCGCCAGGTGGATGGGGTCTACCAATATTTCTCCCCGGCGCCGGCCGGTGAGGTGCTGCGCGACGTGGTGAAGTCGTTCGTCGAGCGCACCCTGGGCGGCTCGGTGTCCCCCTTCGTGACCTACCTGACCGAGGACGCCGAGGTGTCCGACGCCGATCTGGCCGAGCTCGAGGAGCTGGTGGCGAAGCTCCAGTCGAAGCGGAAGGAGGAGGCGTGAGCGCCTGGGGGATCGCCGGCACGCTGGCGCGGGCCTCCGTCGAAGGGGGGCTCTTCGTCGCCGGCGTCTGGCTCCTCTGCCGCCTGGTGCCGCGCCTGCCCGCCGCGCTGCGCTGCGGGCTCTGGTGGGCGGCGTGCCTGAAGCTGCTGCTGGGGCTTGTTCCGCTCCCGGCGGTGGTGCTGCCGGTGCTGCCGGCGGGGGAGCGGGTAAGGGAGACGGCGAGCGCGCGATCTTTCCTTGTGCGAAGCGTTGGCGCCCCCTCCCGGACCCTCACCCCTGGCCCCTCTCCCTTCCCCCTGACCCCTCCCTCACAGGGAGAGGGGAACAAGAGGTGGCTTCAGGAGGTCGGCACGGTGGCGCTGGTGTGCCTCTGGCTGGCCGGACTGCTGATGCTCGCCTGGAAAGCGCTTCGCGAGCTGCAGACCACCCGGCGGATCGTGCGCTCCTCGGAGCCGGTGCGGGAGGATTGGGTGCGGGCGGCGTTCGCGGGGATCTGCGCGCGGCTGGGGCTCCGCCGGGCTCCGGAGCTGCGGGGGTCCGGCGAGGTCCGGACGCCGCAGGTGACGGGTCTGGCGCAGCCGGTGGTGCTGATCCCCCGCGCCGGGATCGAGCGGCTGACGCCCGCCGAGGTCTCGATGATGCTCTGCCACGAGCTGGTCCATCTGCGCCGCAAGGACCTCTGGCTCGGGTGGGTGCCGGCGCTGGCGCACAGGATCTTTTTCTTTCATCCGCTGGCGGCGCTCGCCGCCCGTGAATACGCGATCGCCCGCGAAGCCGCGTGCGACGCGGAGGTGCTCCGAATCCTGGGGTCGGCGCCCCGGGACTATGGGCGCCTGCTCCTCCGGTGGGGTGTGGCTCCGCGAGAGACCGGTCTCGCCGCCGCGGGCGCCTCCCCCTCCTTGCAGACCCTGAAAAGGAGACTTCAGATGCTTCAGAGCTCAGAACATAGTGGATCGGAAAACAGCGGCAGGCGGCGCGTGTCCGGCTGGTGGTGGCTCGCCGGCGCGGCGGTCCTCGCCGGTCTCGTCCCGCTCCGGATCGTGGCGCAGCCGCCGGCGCCGCCGGCACCCGTCGCAATCCCCGCCCCCGACGCCGCCGAGGCCCCCGAGGCTCCCGAGGCGACGCTTCCGGCAGATCCGCAAGAGGCCATGCCGGCTCCCGAGGCGGTTCCCGCGCTGCCGCAGGAGGGAGCTCAGGGCGGCATCTATGGAGGCGTCGTGGGAGGCGTCCCGGGGGGTGTCGTAGGAGGTGTTTCGGGGGGTGTCGTAGGTGCCATCGGCGAAGGCGTCTCCGGCGGGGTCGGCGACGAGGTGACTCCCGCGGTCGCTCCCGTCGCTCCTGGTGTTCCCAAGACGCCGCGGCCGTCGCGGACTCCCCGCGCCTATCGCGGCTCGCTGCCGCCGGTCCCTGCCGTGCCCCCCCGGCCGGCCCTCGCGCCGCGCGCGGCGCTGCCGACTCCTCCGGCCTTGCGTCCGGCGCTGGCTCCCATGCCGCCTCTGCCTCCCGCCGCGCGGCGGCCGGTGGCCAGGCTGGCCTGGGCTCCGACTCCGGCACCGAGTCCCGGACCCACGCCGCGGGCGCAGGGAGCGACCGCTCAAGAGCCCCCTCCGCCTCCGGCACCTCCGGCACCTCCAGCGCCGGCGGCACCACCGCGCCCGCCCGCGCCGCCCAAGCCGCCGGCTCCCCCCAAGCATCAGCACGGGTTCGCCTACCGCACCGGCGGCGACGACTCCTACGTGCTGATGTACGGCGGCTCGGACTCGGTGACGATGAGCGGCGACACCGACGATCTCCCGCGGGTTAAGCGGCTGCGGGGGGAGTCGAAGCAGGACTTCCTCTGGTTCCGCCATGGCGGCAAGGAGTACGTCGTCCACGACGCCTCCCTGTTGCAGCAGGTCAAGGCGATCTCCAAGGCGCAGGGCGAGCTCGGCGCCCGCCAGGGTGAGCTGGGGAGCCGCCAGGGCGCGCTCGGCGCCAAGCAGGGCGAGCTGGGAGCGAAGCAGGGTGCTCTCGGCTCCGAGCAGGGCACCCTCGCCGCCGCCCGCGCCCGCCGCGGCGGCGACGCCGACGAGCGCGACCTCGACAAGCGCGAGAAGGAGCTGGACGCCAGGATGGAGGAGCTCGGCCGCCAGCAGGAGGCCCTCGGCAAGCAGCAGGAGGAGCTCGGCCGCCAGCAGGAGGCGCTCGGCAAGCAGCAGGAAGAGCTGGGGCGCAAAGCCGACAAGGAGATGCACGAGCTGATGGAGCGCGCCGTCAAGAGCGGCGCGGCGCAGGAGGTGAGGTAGACCCTACAGCACCCCACCCTCCCGGGCCCGGGCGATCGCCTGGGTCCGGTTGCGGGTGCCGAGCTTGGCGTAGATGTTCTCCAGGTGCTTTTTCACCGTGCTCGGCGCGATGAAGAGCTTGCGGCCGGCGTCGGCGTTCGAGAGGCCGGTGGCGATCAGCCGGAGCACCTCGACCTCGCGCTCGGAGAGCGGCTCCGGCAGCTCGTTGACGGGTGCGGCCGGCGTCGGCACGGTCGCCACGGCCGCTTCCGGCTCTCCGAAAGACTCGACCAGCCGGTGGGCGTAGACGGGCGACACGGTGCCGGGCGCGGCCTGGCGGATCAGTCCGGCGAGCTCCGGTCCGGCGTCCACGAAGACGCGCACGAAGCCGCCGGGCTCGGCCAGCCGCAGAGCCCGGCGCAAGGCTCCCAGGGCGCCCGCCGTCTCTCCCTGGGAATCGCGCGCCAGCGCTTCCAGCACCAGGATCTCGATCGTCGAATGCACCCGTCCGCTGCGCTCCGCCATGGCGAGCAGGTGGGGCAGCAGGTCGAGCGCGGGACCGGTCTCGCCGCGGGCGATCAGGATGCGGGCGGCGACCAGGAAGGGGAACTCGCGGCGGTGGATGCCCGGGAAGCGCTCCGCGAGCTCCTCCCGCCAGCCGGCGAGGAGGCCGGCGGCGCGGGCCCAGCGGGTGGCGGCCTCCAGGCCCTCGCGGTCGCCGTCGATTCGCCCGCGGTCGAGCTGGATGCCGGCGCGCAGGGCGTGGATGAACTCCACCAGGCTCGGTTGGCCCCCCCGGCTCATGATCGCCTCGGCGCGGTCGAGCGCGGCCAGGGCGCCCGGGAAGTCCCCCAGCGATTGCAGCACCCGGGCCATGGCGAAGCTCCCCACCAGCAGGCCGTTGGCGATCTGCCCCTGCTTGCCCAGCTCCCAGGAGCGGCCGGCCAGTTCGACGGCGGCGGGGAGGTCGTTCCACTCCCGCCGGATGGCGGCCATGATGCCGTGCGCCATCGCCGCGCCCGGCGCCTTCGGCCCCCCCTCCTCGGCCAGCCGCAGCGACCGGCGGGCGAGGTCCAGCGCTTCGTGCAGCCGCCCCTGGGCGATCCGGATCTCGGCGAGGTTCCATTCCGCGATCAGCACGCCGAAGGTGTTGCCGGCGCGGCCGTTCGCCGCGCGCGCGGCCTCCAGGGACGTCTCCGCCGCCGGCAGGTCGTCGATCATCAGGTAGGCCATGGCGAGTTCCAGGAAGAGCAGGCCGCGGAGGAAGTGGCCCTCCTCCGGCAGCCGCTGGAGGGCGCTCCGGTAGAGGACGATCGCCTCGCGGGGGCGGTTGGCGGTGCGGGTGAGGAGGCCGCGGAGAATCTCGACGTCGAGGCCGAGCGCGAGCCCCGGATCGGCGGCCAGCGCCCGTTCGGCGGCGCGCAACTGCTCCTCGGCGGCGCCGAGCTCGAACTGGCTGACCAGTGCCCAGGCGTAGGTGAGGCGTAGCGCCGGCCGGCGGTCGAGCCATTCGAGGGGAAGCGAGCGGAGCCAGCGGATCACCGTCCCGGCGTCCGCCCGCATCAGGCGGGGGAGGGCGTGCTGCGCGATCAGCTCGGTGGCGCGGTCGAGGGCGCCGGCCGCCAGCGCGTGCTCCAGCGCGTCCTCCGGATAGCCGTTGGCGGCGTACCAGTCGCCGGCGCGCTCGTGGAGCGCCGCCACGGCCCCCTTCCCTTCCTGGCGCTCGAGCTGGTGGCGCAGCAGGGTGCCGAACAGGTGGTGGTAGCGGTACCAGGTCCGCGTGTCGTCGAGCGGGATCAGGAAGAGGTTGGCGGCGTCGAGGCTCTCCAGGACCGCCTGCGCGTCGGTCCGCGCCAGGAGCGCGTCGCAGAGCGGGGCCGAGAGGCGGGTGAGGATCGAGCTGCGCAGCAGGAAGGCGCGCACCCCCTCCGGCTGGCGGCTGAGCACCTCGTCGGTCAGGTAGTCGAGGACGAAGCGGTGGCTACCGGTGAACTGCTCGATGAACCCCTCGACGTCGCGGCGGCCGGTCAGCGACAGGGCCGCCATCTGGAGCCCCACCGCCCACCCTTCGGTGCGCTCCTCCAGGGCCTCCACGTCGGCGGTCGAGAGCGCCAGGCCCATCGCCTGGTTGAGGAAGTCGGCCGCCTCCTGCGAGGTGAAGCGGAGGTCGCGGGCGCGCAGCTCCGCGAGCTGGCCGCGGGCGCGCAGCCGCGAGAGGTGGAGCGGCGGATCGACCCGGGTGGCGAGCACCAGGTGCAGGCGGGAGGGCAGGCGGTCGAGCAGGAACTGCACCGTCCGCTGGACCGCCGCGCCGTCGATCGCGTGGTAGTCGTCGAGCACGATCACGAGATCCTCGGCGGTGGCGTCGATCTCGTTGAGCAGCGCGGTGAGGATCGGCTCCAGCTCCTCCGGAGTAGGGCTCCGGGCGTGCCGGAGCAAGGTCAGGGCCTCCTCGCCGAGGCCGGGGTGGAGCGTCCGCAGCGCCGCGATCGCGTAGCCGAGGAAGCGGACGGGATCGCCGTCCCCTTCGTCGAGCGACACCCAGGCGACCCGGCGGCCCCCCTGGTGGATCCATTCCGAGAGCAGCGTCGATTTGCCGAAGCCGGCCGGCGCCGAGAGCAGCGTCAGGGGCCCCGCCGTCCCCGCCTCCAGGCGCGCCGTCAGCCGCGGCCGCGGCACCCGGTGGGGGCGCAGGGCCGGGATGTGGAGCTTGGTGGCGAGCAGCGGATCCAGGGGCGGCAGGGGCGCGGGCGCTTTTGACATCAGACGACTGGGATCGGGCAGGGCGAAGCCAAGCGTTCGCGCCAGCATAGCAGACGGAGACTCTCTAGTTACCGTAGTTTGCGTACTTGAACAGGAGTTGAATTTGACCCTGGAGTGCCCCAATCCGGGCATCCCTGTGGTACCGTTACCACGTCTCCGAAGCTCAGGTCTTTGTGCGGATCCGGGATCATCGTCTGCCGCCTTGCGAGGCGGCTCAACCGGGTAAAGCCCGGAACCGCGACAAAATCTAAGTGTAGGTAGCGCTATCGATGCCGTCTGCACACGCTCATCTGATCGCCCGTCCTGGCCTGTCTCCGCATTGGGGAGGGGTGGGCGCCTGTCGTTCCTGTCGAGGAGATCTCCGATGAATTCCATGCTTGCCACCAGAGTCAGGACCGCTCTCGCCTTTCTGCTGCTGACCGTCGGACTCGCGTCCGCGGCCTCGGCGGCGGCCACCTCCGATTTCAAGATCTATCTGGACCTCGACAACGACCAGGCGACGGGTTGCGCCCTGCTGCCGACCCTCTCCCCGACTTTCACCACGGCCGAGGAGATCCTGGACATCACGATCAACGTCGGCGCCACGCGCACGGTGGGGGGCGTGACCCGGCTGGTCTGCAACCCGGTGACGCACATCTTCGCCCCGGCGACGGCGCCCATGGCGGCGATCGGCCAGGGGCTCGGCACGCCGGTGGGGAACACCCCCTCGGACGTCATCGAGACCTCCCTCGACCTGGCCGGCACGGGCGCGGGCAAGCAGGTCCGCATCGGCTACACCTCGATCTTCAATGGCAACGGCGCCACCGACCAGTTGCTGACCCTGAACGGCACGCCGGCCGGCGCGCCGATCGTCCTGCAGCTCATCCCCGACGTCCCCGCGCTGGGCGGCTGGGGGATGCTCGTGCTGGCCCTCCTGCTCACCGGCAGCGCCTTCCTGCTGATCCGCCGCAGCGGCCACCGGCGCGCCGCGATGCTGCTGCTGGTGCTGGGCCTGGGCGGCGGCCTCGCCTGGGCGGCCGGCCTGGTGGTCGACGGCAACCCCGCCGACTGGACCGGGGTGGCCGCGACGATCGCCACCGACGTCAGCGGGGATGCGGCTCCCAACGCCGACATCGTGAAGGCCTTCGCCGCGCTGCAGACCAACATGCTCTACCTGCGGCTCGACGTCCTGTTCGAGACGCTGCCGACCGGCGTGGACGACACCTACAGCGTGTTCGAGGGGCAGACGCTCACCGTGCCCGCGCCCGGCGTGCTCGCCAACGACACCGGTGACAACCTGGTGGCCACGGCGCAGACCGCCGCGCCGACCTCTCAGGGGGGCTCGGTCACCCTGAACACCGACGGCAGCTTCACCTACACCCCGGCCGCCGGGTTCGTCAGCCCGCCCGCCGACACTTTCACCTACACGGTGACCAACTCCTCGGGCAGCTCGACCGCCACGGTGAGCATCACCGTCAACGCCGTCAACCACGCGCCGTCGTTCACCAAGGGCGCCGACCAGACGGTGCTCGAGGACGCCGGCCCGCAGACGGTCAATCCCTGGGCGACGGCGATCTCGCCCGGTCCGCCGAACGAGTCGGGGCAGACGGTGACCTTCCAGGTGACCGGCGACACCAACCCGGGACTGTTCTCGACCGCGCCGGCGATCGATTCCAACGGCGTGCTGACCTACACCCCGGCGGCGGACGCCAACGGCACGGCGACGATCACGATCGATCTCATGGACAATGGCGGCACGGCCAACGGCGGCGTGGACACCTCGGCGCCGCAGACCTTCGTGATCAACGTGACGCCGGTCAACGACGCGCCCAGCTTCACCAAGGGAGCGGACCAGACGGTGCTGGAGAACGCCGGCCCGCAGACCGTGAACCCGTGGGCGACGGCGATCTCGCCCGGACCGGCGGACGAGTCGGCCCAGACGGTGGCCTTCAACGTCACCAACAACACGAACCCCGGCCTGTTCGCGACGCCTCCCGCGGTCTCCGCCACCGGCGTGCTGACCTACACCCCGGCGACCGACCAGTTCGGCACCGCGACCATCACCCTGGTCGCGCAGGACAGCGGCGGCACGGCGAACGGCGGCGTCGACACCTCGGCGCCCCAGACTTTCGTGATCAACGTCTCCAACATCAACCACGCGCCGAGCTTCACCAAGGGCGCGGACCAGACGGTGCTGGAAGATGCCGGCGCGCAGACGGTCGCCAACTGGGCGACGGCGATCTCGGCGGGTCCCAACGAGGGGAGCCAGACGCTGACCTTCCAGGTGACGGGGAACACCAATGCCGCCCTCTTCTCGGTGGCGCCCGCGGTCTCCCCGACCGGGACCCTGACCTACACCCCGGCAGCCAACGCCAACGGCTCGGCGACGATCACCCTGGTGCTCAAGGATGACGGCGGCACGGCCAACGGTGGCGTCGACACCTCGGCGCCGCAGACCTTCGTAATCAACGTGACGGCGGTCAACGACGCGCCGAGCTTCACCAAGGGCGCCGACCAGACGGTGCTGGAGAACGCCGGCGCGCAGACGGTGAACCCCTGGGCGACGGCGGTCTCTGCCGGCCCGCCGGACGAGTCGGCGCAGACGCTGACCTTCCAGATCACCGGCAACACCAACGCGGCGCTCTTCTCGGTGGCGCCGGCGGTGTCGCCCACCGGGGTGCTGACCTACACGCCGGCCGTCAACACCTTCGGCTCGGCGACGATCACCCTCAACCTCAAGGACAGCGGCGGCACGGCGAATGGCGGCGTCGACACCTCGGCCACGCAGACGTTCGTAATCAACGTCACCAACGTCAACCAGCCGCCGAGCTTCACCAAGGGACCGGATCAGACCGTCCTCGAGGACTCCGGCCCGCACACCGCGAACCCGTGGGCGACGGCGATCTCGCCCGGACCCGGCGAGGGCGTGCAGACGGTGACCTTCCAGGTGACGGGGAACACCAACGCGGCGCTCTTCTCGGTGGCGCCGGCGGTCTCCCCGGCCGGCGTGCTGACCTTCACGCCGGCGGCGAACGCCAACGGCACGGCGACGATCACGATCGTCCTCAAGGACAACGGCGGCACGGCCAACGGCGGCGTCGACACCTCGGCGCCGCAGACCTTCGTGATCAACGTGACGGCGGTCAACGACGTGCCGAGCTTCACCAAGGGCGCCGACCAGACGGTGCTGGAGAACGCCGGCGCGCAGACGGTGAACCCCTGGGCGACGGCGGTCTCTGCCGGCCCGCCGGACGAGTCGGCGCAGACGCTGACCTTCCAGATCACCGGCAACACCAACGCGGCGCTCTTCTCGGTGGCGCCGGCGGTGTCGCCCACCGGGGTGCTGACCTACACGCCGGCCGTCAACACCTTCGGCTCGGCGACGATCACCCTCAACCTCAAGGACAGCGGCGGCACGGCCAACGGCGGCGTGGACACCTCGGCCACGCAGACGTTCGTGATCAACGTCACCAACGTCAACCAGCCGCCGAGCTTCACCAAGGGACCGGATCAGACCGTCCTCGAGGACTCCGGCCCGCACACCGCGAGCCCGTGGGCGACGGCGATCTCGCCCGGACCCGGCGAGGGCGTGCAGACGGTCACCTTCCAGGTGACGGGGAACACCAATCCGGGGCTCTTCTCGGTGGCTCCGGCCGTCTCGCCCACCGGCGTGCTGACCTTCACGCCGGCGGCGAACGCCAACGGCACGGCGACGATCACGATCGTCCTCAAGGACAACGGCGGCACGGCCAACGGCGGCGTCGACACCTCGGCGCCGCAGACCTTCGTGATCAACGTCACGGCGGTCAACGACGCGCCGAGCTTCACCAAGGGGGCCGACCCGTCGGTGCTGGAGAACGCCGGCGCGCAGACGGTGCCCGGCTGGGCGACGGCGATCTCGGCCGGCCCGGCGGACGAGTCGGCGCAGACGCTGACCTTCAACGTCACGGGGAACACCAACGCGGCCCTCTTCTCGGTGCCGCCGGCGGTCGCTCCGAACGGCACCCTGACCTTCACGCCGGCCGTCAACGCCTTCGGCTCGGCGACGATCACCCTCGTCCTGATGGACAACGGCGGCACGGCCAACGGCGGCGTCGACACCTCGGCGCCGCAGACCTTCACCATCACGGTGAACAACGTCAACCAGCCGCCGAGCTTCACCAAGGGGCCGGACCAGACCGTCCTCGAGGACTCCGGTGCCCACACGATCAATCCGTGGGCGACGGCGATCTCGCCCGGACCCGGCGAGGGGGTGCAGACGGTGACCTTCCAGGTGACCGGCGACACCAACCCCGGGCTCTTCTCGGTGGCGCCGGCGGTCTCGCCGACGGGGGTGCTGACCTTCACCTCGGCGGCGAACGCCAACGGCACGGCGACGATCACGATCGTCCTCAAGGACAACGGTGGCACGGCCAACGGCGGCGTCGACACCTCGGCGGCGCAGACCTTCGTGATCAACGTCACGGCGGTCAACGATCCCCCGAGCTTCACCAAGGGGGCGGACCAGTCGGTGCTCGAGAACGCCGGCGCGCAGACGGTCAACCCGTGGGCGACGGCGATCTCGCCGGGCCCGGCGGACGAGTCGGGGCAGACGGTGACCTTCCAGATCACCGGCAACACCAACGCGGCGCTCTTCGCGGTGGCGCCGTCTGTGTCGCCGACCGGCGTGCTGACCTATACGCCGGCCGCCAACGCCGCCGGCTCGGCGACGATCACGATCAACCTGAAAGACAACGGCGGCACGGCCAACGGCGGCGTCGACACCTCCGCCGCTCAGACCTTCGTGATCAACGTCACAGCGGTCAACCAGGCGCCGAGCTTCACCAAGGGTCCGGACGAGACGGTGTCCGAGAACTCCGGTCCGCAGACGTTCAATCCCTGGGCGACGGCGATCTCGGCCGGTCCGCCCAACGAGTCGGGCCAGACGCTGACCTTCAACGTCATCGGCAACACCAACCCGAGCCTCTTCTCGGCCGGTCCGGCGGTCTCGCCGACCGGCGTGCTGACCTTCACCCCGGCCAACGGAGTCTTCGGCACGGCTACGATCACGCTGGTGCTGATGGACAACGGCGGTACGGCCAACGGCGGCGTCGACACCTCGGCGCCGCAGACCTTCGTGATCACCCTGACGCAGGTCAACCAGCCCCCGAGCTTCACCAAGGGCCCGGACGTGACGGTGCTGGAAGATGCCGGTCCGCAGACGATCAGCCCGTGGGCGACGGCGATCCTGGCCGGTCCGCCGAGCGAGTCGGGCCAGACCGTCGTCTTCAACATCACGGGTGATACCAACCCGGGCCTGTTCGCGGCCGGCCCGACGGTGTCGCCGACGGGCGTGCTGACCTTCATCCCGGCGGCCAACGCCAACGGCACGGCGACGATCACGCTGGTGTTGATGGACAACGGCGGCACGGCCAACGGCGGCGTCGACACCTCGGCGCCCCAGACCTTCGTGATCAACGTGACTTCGGTCAACGACCAGCCGTCGTTCACCCAGGGCGCGGACCAGAACGTCTTCGACAACGCCGGAGCGATCACCGTCAACCCGTGGGCGACCGCCATCTCGGCCGGTCCCGCCAATGAGTCGGGCCAGACGCTCACCTTCATGGTGACCGGCAACTCCGATTCCACGATCTTCGCGTCGGGACCGACCATCTCCTCTACCGGGGTCCTCACCTACACTCCGGCGATCGTACCGGCGGGCATGCACAGCTCGACCATCACCCTGGTCCTCAAGGACAACGGCGGTACAGCGAACGGCGGCGTCGACACCTCGGTGACGCACACCTTCACGGTCACGGTCACCCACGTGAACATCCCGCCGGCGTTGACCACCAACCCGATCACCTACACCACGCCGGGCAACACCCAGCTCCACGTCGCTGGAGCCATCCTCCCCGGCGTCGCGTCCTGGAGCGATCCCCAGGGCATCAATGCCAAGGCGCAGCCGACCGACTCCGACGGGCCGGGCGTGCTCAGCATCATCGCGACCTCCGGCACCACGGCCAACGGCGGCACCTATTCGGTCGCCACCGGCGGCTCCTTCACCTACGTGCCGGCGGCCGGCTTCACCGGCGCGGATTCCTTCACCTATCAGGTGACCGACACGCAGGACACCACCACGGGCACAGTCAACATCACGGTCGGCCAGCGGGTCTGGTACATCCGCGACATCGTCGACGCCAACAACCCGGCGGGTGGTGACGGCCGTTCGACCAACGCCTTCGACAGCATTGCGGCCTTCAACGCGGCGACGACCAATGCCGGCGACATCATCTACATCTTCGAGGGCAATACCGGCACGACGCCGCTCAGCGGCTCCATCACGCTGAAGGACAGCCAGAAGCTCTGGGGCCAGGGAATCGACCTCAACGTCCCCGGCTTCGCCACGCCGCTGGTCAACGCCACCAACAAGGCGCACATCCGGTCGGCGGCGGCGAGCACTCCGGCGGTCTCGGTGCCGGCGACGGCGGGCAACCGTAACTTCGTCGAGGTCCGCGGGCTCGACATCTCGGCGACCGGCGCCACCTCGAACGCCGTCGACGTGACCTCCTCCGGCGCCAACACCGTGGGCGTCACGATCAGCGACAACAACGTGAGCGGCGCGACCGGCAAGGGCGTCAACCTCGCCGAGGGGGGCACGGGCGCCTTCACGGCGACGCTCAACAACAACGCGCTCGCCGCGACCGGCAACGCCTTCGACGCCCGCACCGCTGCCGGCGCCGGCACGCTGACGATCAGCTTCACCAACAACGCCGTCGTCTCCAACGCGACGGGCATCTCGATCGACGGCTCGCTCGGCGGCACCACCTGGATCACCGGCTTCGCCAACAACGCGGTGAGCCAGAACAACGTCGGCACCGGCATCGCGATCACCAGCGCCAAGTTCGACGCCACCCCGGGGGGCGGCTATCAGACCGTCTCCGGCGGCACCACGGTGGTCGGCGCCTCCGGCAACGGCGTCGGCGCGAGCGGCGTGGTGCTGACCAGTGTCTCCGGCGACCTCGCCTTCACCGACCTCGACATCTTCGCGGACGCCGGCGCGGCCCTCCGGATCACGGGCACGGGAGCGGTCAATACCGGTGCCGGCACCGGCACCCGCGTGACCGTCGGCGCCGGCGTCGCTACCTTCGTGGCCATCGGTGGCCCGGCGGTGGACGTCACCAGCGCCACGGTCGATCTGCAGCTCGCGAGCCTTACTAGCACCAACAGCGCGTCCACTGGGGTGAGCCTCGACACGGTCAACGGCACCTTCTCGGCGCCTTCGGGCAGCGCGATCACCAACGCCACGGGCACCGACTTCAACGTCAACGCCGGCACCGCCGCGGTCACCTATGGCGGCACCATCACCGACACGACGGGCCGGCTGGTCTCGGTGACCAACGCCACGGGCGGCACGCAGTCCTTCACCGGCGCCATCAGCGACACCGGCAGCGGCACCGGCCAGGGCATCTTCCTTAACGCCAACACGGGCGCCACGATCGGCTTCACGGCCCCCCTGACGCTGAGCACCGGCGCCAACCCCGCTTTCACGGCGACCGGCGGCGGCACGGTGACGGCGACGGATACGACGAGCACGCTCACGACCACGACGGGGGTGGCCCTCAACGTGGCGAATACCACGATCGGCGCGGGTGGGCTGAAGTTCAAGAGCATCTCGGCCGGCACGGCGGCGAGCGGGCCGGCGAACGGCATCATCCTCAACAGCACTGGGGCGCTGGGGGGGCTCACGGTCAGCGGCACCGGTTCCGCGGGGAGCGGCGGCACGATCCAGAAGACCACGGGCGACAGCGTCTCGTTGACCAGCACCCGGAGTGTCAACCTCTCGTGGATGAACATCCAGAACAGCACTCGGAGCGGGCTCCTGGGCACAACGGTCACCGACCTGACACTCACCAGCTGCAGTCTTACTAGCAACGGCACGACAGCTACGGACTGCGGCGTGAAGGTCACCAATTTGGCCGGGACCTCGACGTTCACCAACACGAACGTGACGGGTTCCGCGCTCGCGAATGTCTTCATCGACAATACGAGCGGCAACCTAAACTCCTTCACCATCTCCGGTGGCAGCTATAGCAGCCTCGGGACCACCTTCGGCGGCAACTCGGTGCTGCTCAACATTCGTGGCACTTCGACGCTGACCACCGGCAACATCACCGGGGTGACGTTCTCGAACAACAAGCCGGCACGGGCAATCACGGTCCAGGCGCAGGACACGGCGACGATTTCCGATTTAACGGTTCAGTCCAGCACCTTCACCAACAATGGTCTGCAAACGAGCTTCGAGCAGTCCGGCTCGGCGAACCTGACCTTCAAGCTGCTGAACAACCCGACGATGACGATGACCCTACCCGCCACCGGGACCAGCCATGCCGTCAATGTGTTCAGCTCCTCGACGTCGACCGGCGGCACGATCCAAGGTCGGATCCAGAACAACGTGATCGGCGCCGCCGGCACGGCCAGCTCCGGTTCCCCGATCGGTAACGGCATCCGGATACTGATCCAGGGCCGCACGCAAGCGACCCTTTTGGTCGATGGCAACGTCATCCGTCAGGTCCCCCAGGCGCGCGGTATCGACGCGCAGTTCCTCGGGCCGCTCAGCGTCGGTGCGCTCATCCAGCACGACATCACGGTGACCAACAACGACGTCAACCCGCAAGACTCGACCGGCTTCCCAGCGGCGGCGATCTACCTCGCGGCCGACAGTCAGGCCGGTTCGCCGAACCGCATGCGCTCGGACGTTCGGGGCAACACGGTGCCCGCTGGGGCGGCGGTCGACTCCTTGCCGACGTTCCTTATCGTTGACGAGGTCGCAGCCGCCGCTGAGGCTCAGCTCGTCGACACGCCTCCTGCGAGTGCGAACTGCACCGCGCAGTTGACGAGTACCAACACCGGCAGTGCGAGCGCGGCCTCCGGGTGCGCGTTGATCGCCGGTCCGATCACAACCCCTCCGTAGTCGAGGAGCTGGCGGCACAGAGGAATTGATTTCGGTTCCAACAGCTTGAGCAGGAGCTCAGGCCGATATGGGAAGGAGGAGGAGAGATGGCAGAACCGTTCCTGAGTGAGATCAGGATTATGAGCTTCGGTTTCCCGCCGAAAGGATGGGCTACGTGCGATGGCCAGCTATTGCCGATCAACCAGAACCAAGCCTTGTTTTCGTTGCTTGGCACGACCTATGGGGGCGATGGGCGGGTCAATTTCGGCCTGCCGAACCTCCAAGGCCGGGCGCCAATTCACATGGGTGGGGGCCACACGCTCGGGGAACGAGGGGGTGAGCAGGGACACACGCTTTCGATTTCGGAGATTCCGACCCATACACACAGCCTGATGGCTTCTTCGAACGACGGCGGACAAGTCGTTCCGGCCGGAGCCTTCTTGGCCAAGGCGGCGCCGGCGAACCCCTACAGTTCGCCGACGAATCTTACGGCTATGAACGCGGCCTCGGTCGGGACCGTCGGCGGCAGCCAAGCGCATTTGAACATGCAGCCGTTCCTCGTCCTCAACTTCAGCATTGCCCTTCAGGGCATCTTTCCAAGCCAGACTTAGGAGACTCGAACATGGCCCAACCCTACGTCGGAGAAATCCGCATGTTCGCGGGAAACTTCGCCCCCGCGGGATGGATGTTTTGCGAAGGGCAGCTCCTGCCGATCTCCGAGTACGAAACGCTATTCAATCTGATCGGAACCACCTACGGCGGTGACGGACAAAGCACTTTCGCTCTGCCCGACCTGCGGGGCCGCCTTCCCATCCATTTCGGCAACGGCTTTACGTTGGCCGAAACCGGCGGAGTGGAAGAGGTCACCTTGACCGTGTCGCAGATCCCCGCGCATAGCCATCCGCTGCTCTGCGCCAACACCCTCGGCAACGATCCGAACCCACAAAGCAACCTGCTGGCCGAGTCTACTGTTGTGTCGATGTACCAGAGCGCCGCTCCAGCCACGCCGATGGCCGCGGGCTCGATCTCATCAGTTGGCGGAAGCCAGCCGCACACCAACTTTCAGCCCTATCTCTGTGTTGACTTTATCATCTCTCTGTTCGGGATCTTCCCGAGCCAGACCTAGGAGGACGAAATGGACCCGTTTGTTGCGGAAATCCGCATCTTCCCGTTCAACTTTGCCCCCAAAGGCTGGGCGTTCTGCGACGGACAGATCTTGCCCCTATCACAGAATACGGCGCTCTTCTCGCTTCTCGGGACGACGTACGGCGGTGACGGCAAGTCCAACTTCGCCTTGCCGGATATGCAGGGCAACGCGCCGATGCACCCCGGCCAGGGCCCCGGGCTGAGCTTACACGACCTTGGCGAAACTGGAGGCTCCGACACGGTCAGCCTCCTCGAGTCCGAAATCCCCTCGCACAGCCACGCGTTGATGTCTCAGGGCGGGACCGCGAACCGGACGACACCAGTTGCGAACTCGGTCGCTCGCGTCGCTGGAGCCCAGCCCTACCTCGCCGCTTCCCCGGCTCCGCCTCTGGTGACGATGTCCGACAACGCCCTCGCCCCCGCCGGCGGCGACCAGCCTCACAACAACATGCAGCCCTACCTGACGCTCAACTTCTGCATCGCGCTGCAAGGCGTTTACCCGCCGAGAACGTAGGGGGGGCGTCTCCTCCCCCGGTTCTGGGTGGGCCGGGGTGGTTCTTTTTTATTTGCTTATTGACATTAGGCGGAGGGACGCGCGATGACTATGAAGGAGAGTTCCGAGCCTGACCCACCTTCCCTGCTCCGGCGGCGCGATGTCCTGGCGCTGGGTGCCGCTGGGTTTCTGATGCCGATGTTCCGCGGCCTCGCCTGGGCGGAGCCGCTGGCCGCCAAGACCTCGACGGCTCCCCGGCCGATGCCGATGTCCCTCGGCTACATCGACGGAAGCGAAGGGTACAGGAGCTTCAAGCGCCTGCCGCGGAAGGTGCGGCGGCCGTCAGCTCCGAGCGAGGAGGAGGCCGCGCCGGCGCCCGTCATCGTCCCCGCCGAGAGCCTCTTCCAGTCGGACAGCTCGATGCCGGGCCTGCCGCTGCGAGTCCACGTTCACGGCCTCTATCCGCCGCTCGCCCTGGAGGCGAGGCGCCATCGGGACGTGCCGCAGGCGATCGATCTCGAAGCGATCTTCCCGTCGCCCGATCCGGCTTTCCCCGCGCCGCTGCGGTTCTTCGTCTGGAGCCTTCGGCAGACCCCGGGGTGGGACCCCAGCCCGCCGACGAGCTTCCGCTTCCCGCTCGACTGGCAGGTGCTGCCGCAGTTCGTGCTGCGGGTCAGGGGTGCGGACGGGGTGACCCGCGTGCTGACGACGAAGTTCACCGTCGACAACGAGACTGGGAAGCCCCGGCTGCGGCGGGGCACCTATGTCCTCGGCCTCAATCCGGGAGTCTGGAGCCGGGAGGTCCGGGTGTCCGATCTCGCCAGCCACGTCGGCGCGGGGATGTTCTCGGTTCTCGTCTCGTTCGAATCGGAGCCGGCGGCGTAGAATCACCGCGGAAATCAGGGCCGATGCCAGACCCCCGCGTCACCTTCCGGCCGATCGCGCCGGACGACATGGACTTCCTCCTCCGCGTGTACCGCAGCACGCGCGAGGAGGAGCTCGCGATGGTGATCGACTGGACGGCGGAGCAGAAGGACGCCTTTGTCCGCCACCAGTTCGACGCCCAGCACTCCTGGTACCGGGACCACTACGAGGGGGCGCAGTTCGACGTGATCCTGATCGACGGCGTTCCTGCCGGGAGGCTCTACGTCCACCGCCGGGACCGCGAGATCCGTCTGGTCGACATCACCCTGCTCCCCGAGTTCCGCAAGGATGGGGTCGGGACTTCAATGCTACGGGACCTGCTGGCCGAAGGGGAGGCCGCGGGCAAGCCGGTGACGATCCACGTCGAGGTCTTCAATCCGGCGATGCGGCTCTACGAGCGGCTGGGGTTCTCGCCCATCGAGGAGCGGGGACCCTACCGTCTCATGGAGTGGAAGCCTCCTCAGTTGAAGACCGCTTCGTAGAGCATGCCGCCGGTTTTTGGATCGGGCCCCAAAGGGACGAGGAAGAGGTCGAGGGTCCCAAGCCGATCGTGGGCGACCGGGTAGATCCGCTGTGGCAGCAGGGGGCTCTGGGGGCCCAGGAAATAGGCCGAGAAGGGCTCGGCGCGCGGTCCCGGATGGGGCTCCAGGCGCCTGACCTGCTGGAGCACCACCTCCAGGGGAGAGCCATCGCCGCGGTCGATGCGGAACGTTGTGCCCTGGTGCTCCTCGAACCGGGCCGGCGTCAGATCCTGCAGCATGAGAGCTCCTCCGAAACCACCGCGGCAACCGCAGCACCGCGAACATTGGGGGAGGCGCTACTCTAGACCAACCCGGAAAGAAAATCGACCCCGAGTGGCCAGCGCAAAAAGATATCGCTAAAAGAAAGTATTACCAGGGCTCGCCGGCGCCGCCGTACGCCCGCGGGCCGCCGCCGGCAGGACGGTTCTCGCGGGGCCGGGCCTCGTTGACGTTGATTTTGCGGCCCATCAGATCGCGGCCGTTCAGGTTGTGGATCGCGGCCTCGCCGGCGGAGGCCTCCGGCATCTCCAGGAAGCCGAACCCCTTGGACTGGCCGGTGACCTTGTCCTTGATGATGGTGCAGGAAGAAACCTCCCCGAACTCCTCGAAGGTGGCGCGCAGCTCGTCCTCGGTGATCCGATAGGGCAGGTTACCCACGTACAAATTCATCGCGGTCTCCTTTGGCATGTTCAGGACACTTCCACAAGCAAAAACTTTGCCTGTGCCGGGGAGACGTGGCGCGGCGGGTCAGGCGGCGGGCGGCACTCCGTCGAAGAACTCGACGAGGCCGGTTTCCAAAGAGTACTCGGCGCCGACCACCAGGAGGCCTTCTTCCTGGACCAGTTGCTCGAGCACTTGGGAGCCGTGCCGGAGGTGGTCCGCGGAGATGCGGATGTTGTCACGGACCGCCTGCCGGACCAGCGCCTCCGGGTCGTGCCGGAGGTCGGTCTGGAGCAGCCCCTCGACCGAGGGGCGCACGCGGTCGACGATCGCCTGCAGGTTGCGCGACTGGTTCGCCGTCGGCCGGCGCAGCTCCTCGAGCGTCGCCAGGATGGCCCCGCACTGGGAGTGGCCGAGCACCACCACCAGCCGGGTGCCGAAGCGCGCGGCGGCGAATTCGACGCTGCCGACCTGCGAGGGCGCGACGATGTTGCCGGCGACGCGGATCACGAACAGGTCGCCCAGGCCCTGATCGAACACGATCTCGGCGGGGACGCGAGCGTCCGAGCAGCCGAGGATGATCGCGAACGGCTCCTGGATCGTCGTCAGCTCGGCCCGCCGGGCCTGGCTGAGGAAGGCGTCGGAGCGGTTCAGGCTGGCGTTGAATCGGAGGTTGCCTTCCCGGAGCCGGTCGAGTGCTTCGCGTGCTGAGATCATCGGGCCTCGCTTGTCGTCGCGGTTTGTCGCCATAGTCCAATCGAACCCTGATCGTAGCATCCGATTCTGCATGTTAGGATCATCGGCATGTCGTTCCTCGAGATCCTGGGCCTCCGGCGCAATGCGCGCCCCGAGAGCGGCGACACCGAGACGGTGCGCAAGATCGTCGGCGAGTTGGAGTCGCTGCCGCCGGAGCGGGCTCGCTACCTCGCCGCCTTCGCCTTCATCCTGGCCCGCGTGGCCAACGCCGATCTCGAGATCAACGACGACGAGACGCGGCGGATGGAGCAGATCCTCCGCGAGACGGGGCACCTCTCGGAGGAGCAGGCGCGCCTGGCCGTCGGTCTCGCCAAGGCTCAGCACCAGGTCGAGGGGGGCACCGAGAGCTTCCTGGTCACCCGCGAGTTCCGGCAGATCGCGACCCGGGAGCAGTGCCGCGAGCTGCTCGACTGCCTGTTCGCCGTCTCGGCGGCCGACGACTCGATCTCCGGCGTCGAGGAGGTGCAGATCCGCCAGATCGCCAGCGAGCTGACGCTCGAGCCGGCGGACCTGGCCGAGATCCGCGCCCGCTGGGCCGACAAGCGCTCGATCCTGCGCGGCCTTCGCGGCGGATGATCGCAAATGACCCAGGAGCCGTGATCCGCGAGGTATGATGGGCCCCTCTGGTTGGTCGAGAAGAAACTCCTTGGAAAAAAGAGGTTGTCGATGGCGCGTCGGGATCGCGAAGGTGGTCGGAAAGCCGCGGGTTGCTTCCTGCGGGTCTTGCTGGTGCTGGTTCTCCTCATCGTTGCCGTGGGACTGTTCGCCGGGCTCTACTCCGGCGCGACCCCGAAGCTCACCGTCGAGTCCGCCCTGAAGGGGATCGGCCGCCGGACGCCGATCCAGATCCGGATCGACGACCCGCAGCGGGTCGAGAAGGTCCGCGTGGAGGTCGTCCAGAACCAGGACGTCAAGCCGGTGCTGGAGAAGACTTTCGAGCCGCAGCCGGCGTGGAAGTTCTGGGGCTCGCCGCCGCCCGTGGTGCTCCGCGCCGACGTCGGCCGTGAAACCGTGCAGGGGCTGCGCTCCGGCGAGGCCACGGTGCGCGTCACCGCCGAGCGCGCCGGGTCGCTGTTCCGCCGGCCCAGCCCGGTGATCGAGGAGATCAAGCTGCCGGTGCGCCTGGCGCCTCCCACGCTGCAGATCTCCTCCAGCTTCCACTACGTCAACCAGGGGGGTTGCGAGGCGGTGGTCTACCGGGTGGGGGAGGGGGCGGTCCGCGACGGCGTCCAGTCGGGCGTCTGGTGGTTCCCGAGCTTCCCGATGCCGGGGAACGACCGGCAGATGCGCTTCGCCCTCTATGCCGTCCCCTACGACATGACGGACGCCTCGAAGGTCCGGCTGATCGCCGAGGACGAGGTGGGCAACCGGTCCGAGGCCGGGGTCGTCGACAAGTTCACCCCCCGCCCGATCACCACCGACACCATCCAGGCGACCGACGCCTATATGAACAAGGTCGTGCCGGAGATCATGGGGCAATCCCCCGAGGTCGCCGACCAGGGGGATCTGGTCAAGAATTACGTCGAGATCAACCGCAACCTGCGCAAGAAGAACGCCGCGACGCTGATCGACCTGGCTCACAAGTCGGAGCCCCGGTTCCTCTGGACGCAACCGTTCCAGCCGATGCGGAACGCCAAGATCACCGCCGCCTTCGCCCAGCGGCGGACCTACCTCCACAACGGCCAGTCGATCGACGTCGAGGACCATCTGGGGTTCGACATGGCCTCGGTGACGCACGACGCCGTGCCGGCCTCGAACGACGGCAAGGTGGTGCTGGCGCGCTTCTTCGGGATCTACGGCAACGCGGTGGTGATCGACCACGGCTACGGCCTGATGAGCCTCTACGGCCACCTGTCGCAGATCGAGGTCAAGGAGGGGCAGATGGTGAAGCGGGGGCAGGAGCTCGGCCGCTCCGGCCAGACCGGCCTCGCCGGCGGCGACCACCTCCACTTCACGATGCTGCTGCAGGGGCTGCCGGTCACCCCCGTCGAGTGGTGGGACCCGCACTGGATCCAGGACCGCATCGCCCGCAAGCTGGGCGCGGCGCTCCCCTACAAGCCATGAGGTAAAACCGCGGGTCGAGTCGACTCGGCCCGCGGCCCGATCCGTGGCGCTAGCAGGCGCAGATGGCGGTCAGGGGGCAGCAGATGTACCCGGAATGGGTGGTGCAGTAAACCACGCGGTCGCCGCTCGACGGGCAGATGGGATCGGCGGAAGCGGTGGTCAGGGTGCTGGCCGCGGCGGCTGCCAGGGCGAATCCGAGGACGATCAGTTTCTTGCGCATGATGTTCTCCTGAGACAATGCAATTGAAGGGGCTCGGGGCGGCGTCTCCGCTCCGGCCTCCATCTAGTCAGGTGCGTTCAACCGTGCCGGGCGATCCCTGGTTCGGTCTCCGGTGCTCTTGACTTTGTCAAAAGAAGAAGTGCACCATTCAACGCTGATTTGCAATGCCTTTCGACCCCAAGGAGACAGCGATGAACAAGAAGGCACCCAAGAAGTTGGTCCTGTGTACGGAGACGCTCAGGAAGCTCGACGAGAAGGACCTTCAGCACGCGGCCGGCGGCTCGCTGGCGGCCAGCAACTGCTCGGCCTGCGACTGCAGCGCCACGCACGTCTGCTCCGGCTGCCCACCCTGCTTCTGATTCCTGAGACAGAACCGCGCCGCCGAGCGGCGGCGCGGTTTCTCCCGATCTCACTCCCGCCGCGCGATCCCCACGTTGCCCTAGGGGCAGTCGCACATGATGTTGTTGGGGCAGCAGATGACGCGGCCGCCCGGACAGGTTACGAGGTGATACGGGTAGAACGGACAGATCGTCTGCCCTTCGGCGGCGGCGCTGGCGGGAGCGAGAGTGGTGGTTGCCACCGCGGCGGCGGCGGCGAATACGAGGAGAGCGAGCTTCTTACGCATCAGAGTCCTCCATAGGTAAAGGGGCTGGTAGGCTGCGGAACGGTGGCTCCGCCCGGCCCCATTGAGTAAGGTGCCTCTGCCCTCAGCAATGCGGCCTCTTCGGATGTAAAGTTTGGCTCCGTCAGGACGGAGCCCGGGGAAGCGGGGAACGCCGTCTGTCCGAGAAGTCAGCTCTCCTGGGGAGGGGTATTGCCCGCAGACCTTGCGAGGGCTGACTTCCCAGAGACCCACTAACAGGCGCAGAAGGCGGTGTTGGGGCAGCACATGAACTTGGTGGGGTCGGTGACACAGTCGACCCTTCGCGTGCCCGGCGGACAGAACGAGTTCACCGGCGGATCGGCATAGGCGGACGGCAGGGTGCTGGCGGCGGCGGCGGTCAGGGCGAATCCGAGGAAGATCAGCTTCTTGCGCATGATGTTCTCCTGAGACGATGAAATTGATGAGGACTCGGGGCGGCGGCTCCTCCCCGGCTCCATCTACTCAGGTGCACTCAGGTGCTTTCAACCGCGCCGCGCGATCTCTCTCTCGATCTCTGAAATCAGCGTGGAATTGGCCGCGATCAGCCGTGTCAGCCGGGGCTGGGCGCGATTGAAACGGGCTTCCTCGGGGCTGCCGGTGACGATGGCGCCGCCGGCGGCGAGCACGAGGGCGACGCCGGCCGCCACGTCCCACTCGTGCTTGGGAGTGAGCGTCCAGGTGGCGTCGACGAGGCCGGCGGCGACCAGGCCCAGCTTGTAGGCGACCGAGCCCATGGGCCGGATCTCGAACTGGTCCTCCCGATAGCCCTCCCACTCGCCGCGTTTCACCTCGCTCCGGCTGGCGACCACCTTCGCCCCGTCGAGCGTCGAGCGGCCGGTCACCGTCGCGGGTTTACCGTTGAGAGTGACCCCCAGGCCGCGCGCGCCGACGATGGTCTCCCCCGTCACCGGGTTGCAGATGCCGCCGGCGACCGGCTCGCCGTCGACCACCAGGCCGATCGAGACGCACCACTCGGGGATCCCGGAGACGAACTCCCGGGTGCCGTCGAGCGGATCGACCACCCAGACCCGCCGCCGCTCGAGACGGACGTGATCGTCCCGGGTCTCCTCGGAGAGCCAGCCGTCGCCGTTGCGGGGGAGGAACTCGCGCAGCAGCGTGTCGACAGTGGTGTCCGCTTCGGTGATCGGATCGTCCCCCTGCTTGTGGCGGGCGGCGACCTCGCCCGGGGTGAAGCGCTGGAACGCGGCCCGCGCCCGTTCCAGCGCCTCCCGGATGTGGGCGACGTCGTCGCCGTACGAGCCTGCGCTCACTTGGCCTCCAGGCCCCCGCCGACGTACCCCTCGCGCTCGAGGTAGAGCAGGATCTCCTGCGCCGACTCCTCGGGAGAGAGCTTGGTGGTGTCGATCACCAGGTCGGCGTCGGCCGGCTCCTCGTAGGGGTCCGAGATGCCGGTGAACTCCTTGAGGATGCCGGCGCGGGCCTTGGCGTAGAGCCCCTTGCGGTCGCGCTCCTCGCACACCTCGATCGGGGTGGCGATGTGGACCAGCACGAAGCCGCCGCCGGGCTCGATCAGCGAACGCACCTCCTTGCGCACGCTGTCGTACGGGGCGATGGGAGCGCAGATCGCGATGCCGCCGTTCTTGGTGATCTCGGCGGCCACGAAGCCGATGCGGCGGATGTTGATGTCGCGGTGCTCCTTCGAGAAGTTGAGCTCCGAGGAGAGGTTCTTGCGCACGATGTCGCCGTCGAGCAGCGTCACCGGCCGGCCGCCGGTCTCCATGAACTTGACCAGCAGCGCGGAGGCGATGGTCGACTTGCCGGAGCCCGAGAGTCCGGTCATGAAGACCGTGAAGCCCTGCTGGAAGCGCGGCGGATGGGTGCGCCTCAGCTCGTCGGCGACCTCCGGGAAGGTGAACCAGGTGGGCAGGTCGCGCCCCTCCTGGAGCCGGCGGCGGAGCTCGGTGCCGGAGATGTCGAGGGTGCGCGAGCCGGGCGGGATCTCGTCCTGCGGCATGTAGGTGTCGAGGTCCTCGACGTAGGAGACCATCTTGAAGGGGACCATCTCGACGCCGAGCTCCTCCTGGTGCTTCTGCATCAGGTCCTGGGCGTCGTAAGGTCCGTAGAAGGGCTTCCCCTGCTTGTCGTTGCCCGGGCTGGCGTGGTCGCGGCCGACGATGAAGTGGGTGCAGCCGTAGTTCTTGCGGATCAGCGCGTGGAGCACCGCCTCGCGCGGGCCGGCCATGCGCATGGCGAGCGGCAGCAGCGAGAGCTTGGCCGTGTGCTGCGGCAAGCGCGGCATCACCGCCTGGTAGCAGCGCACGCGGGTGTAATGATCGATGTCGCCCGGCTTGGTCATGCCCACGGTGGGGTGGATCAGGAGGTTGGCCCGCACCTCCTTGGCCGCGCGCAGGGAGAGCTCGCAGTGGGCGCGGTGCATGGGGTTGCGGGTCTGGAAAGCGACCACGCGGCGCCACCCCTCGCGGGCGAACTCGGCCCGCAGCTCGGCCGGCGTCAGGCGCAGGGCGCGGAAGTCGTAGTGGACGGGGAGCTGCAGCCCTTCGATCCGGCCGCCCACGGCGACTTTGTTGGTCTTGTGGAGCAGGTGCGCCACGCCGGGGTGGTCGGCGCTGGTGGTGCCGAAGCTCGCCTGGGCGCTCGCCTCGCGGTCCGGCTCCCACATCTCCTCGATGTGCAGGGCGGCGAGCATCACCCCTTCCGGATCGCGGAGCGCGAGCATGCCGCCGACGCGCAGCGTCTCGGCCAACTGCGGGGTGACGTCGAGCAGGACCGGCAGCGGCCAGAGAGTGCCGTCGGCGAGGCGCATGCGCTCGGCGACCGAATCATGGTCGGCTTTCCCCATGAAACCGGTGAGCGGCGAGAAGCCACCGTTGAGCAGGAGCTCGAGGTCGCAGAACTGGCGCGGCGTGAGGTCCCAGGAGGGCCAGTCGCGGGAGGCGCCCTTGAGCTCGGCGGCGCGCTCGGGAGCGGCCATGGGGTTGATCAGCTCGCCGCCGTGGGGCTCGATCAGATGACTGACGGGGGCGGCGTCGGCGGGACGGTCGCGCTCCGGCAGGGGGCTCGGAAAGACAGAGACATTCGACATTGGATTCCTCGTAGCTCAGGGTCGGTTCTGGAAGACTTCGGACGGAAAGCGCGGACGCATTCCTGCGGCGAGGACGGCGCTCTCCGGAAGTGCGCGAGCGGACGCCCGCACTCAAGGGTGCGGCAGGGTCGGCAAAAGGTGACAGACCGGTTACGGGCGGGAGGGGGAGGGCTCCGGCTCCTGGTCGGTGACGACCACGCCGACGATGCCGGCGACGGCGGAGCCCAGCACCGCCCTGGGCCACCAGGCCACCACGCAGGCCCGGCAGACGTCGTCGGGACGGCGGACCCCCGCGGAGTTGATCCGGGTCACAATGCCGTCGCAGAGGAAGCCCAGCACCCTCTTCCCCTGCTGCTTCGGCGAAGTCTCGCCGACCGTCAGGGTCTCGGCGACGCCGCGCTCCTTGGAGCTGAGCTGCACACTGCAGTCCCTGGTCACCGCCACGACCTGGCTCTCGGAGCGGGCGACGGTCTTGCCGGCGGCATCCACCAGGGCGCCGTAGATCTCGACCTTTTCGTTGCGCAGCTCGGGCTTCGGCGGGGTCGCCCAGTAGTGGCCGCCTGGCTCCATCTCCAGAGGCACCCAGTAGAAGTCTTCGTGGTCGAACCAGCGGAAGTAGAGTCGCGGCGCGAGACCCGGGGCGGCCGAGGTGAGGGTGGCCTTCACCAGGCCGTTGGCTTCCCTCGGCAGGCAGCTCGGTTTCTCGACCATGACGGACTGGGCCGTGGCGGCGGTCGCGGCGCCGAGGAGTAGGCAGGCTAGAAGGAGGGGGCTCGCTCGCATTTGAATTCTCCCAGGGGTATCACCATTCTACCCGATATCGCTGGACGGATTGCACTGGAAGGCGATTCCATGGCTAGGGCTGACCCAGGATCTTACGAATGTAGGACTCGACGTAGGCGGACCGCTTGAGGTTGGGGAGGGCGCGCCGGAGGGCCGCCGCGGCGGCGGCCTGATCTCCCGACTCGTAGAGCGACACCGCCATGTAGAAGAGGCGCTCCGGCTCGTCCTCCCCGGGATCGCCGCCGCGGTGGAAGTAGGTCGCGGCGTCGCTCCAGCGGGAGATCCGGTAGGCCCCCTCCGCGGCCAGGTGCTGCGCCTCCTTCGAGTCCGGGTGGGCGTCCGCCACCGAGCGGGCGAGCTCGAATGCCTGCCGCAGCTCCTTGGAGGGCCTCGGCGCGCCGAGGAGCTGGCGCGCGGTCTCGAGCTTCTTGCGCTCGCCCTCGCTCAGCGGCTTGGCGGGCTCGGCGGGACCGGCCTTGACCGCCGCGGCGGCGGACGATGGTGGGGGGGCCGTCGTGGGAGGGCCGGCGGGATTGGCGGCCGCCGGCTGCACGGGGACCGGCGCCGGTTTCGGCGGGGGAGCGGCCGCCGTGGCGGTCGGGGCTCCCTTTCCGATCGCCGGCGTGGCGGCGGCACCCTTCTTCGCCTGGGTCGAGCGGAAGGCGGGGAATCCCGCCAGGGTGGCGGCGGGGAGCCGGGCGGCCAGCCGCGCCTCCAGGGCGCCGCGCAGCTCCGGAGGCAGGTCGGCCTGGCTGTAGCCCTTGAACCGGTCCTCCACCTCGACGAGGCGCTGGAAGGTCTCGCGGAACCCTTCCGCCTGGCCGGCGCCGTCCTGCGCCAGGGCGAGGCGAACCAGGCAGTCGGTGAGCGGGCGGGGCTCGTCGAGCATGCCGAAGCAGGCGAGGCGCAGGGTGCGCGCTGCGGTCGTGTAGTCCTTGCGGTCGAAGGCGAGCTGACCGTCGCGCAGCAGGCTCTGGTAGAACGGCTCGACGGTGGCGATCGCCGGCCTCGCCGGCGAGCCGGCGAGGAGGAGAAGGGAGGCGAGGAGGGGCTTGGCGTTCATTCGGATTCCGGCAGCGGACGGTTCTCGACGACCGCCCGCGGATTGTCGGCGGCGAGCCGGCGCGCGGTCGGCTCTCCCCAGCGGCTGGCGATCAGATCGCAGGCGCGCCGCAGCCCGGGGGGGCGGCGGCGGGTGTTGTGAGAGTCGCTGGCGATGAAATGGACGAGCCCGGCGTCGAGCAGGGCCCAGGTGTCGGACTGCGGACGGCGGCCGAACTCGCCGGTGACGCTCATCGCCGTCACCTGGGCGACGGCGCCGAGCTGGACCAGGCGCGCCACCAGGTCGCGGTCGGCCGCGAGCCAGGGGATGAACTCGGGGTGGGCGAGGACCGGCCGCCAGCCCGCCACCGCCAGCTCGTGGACGAGGTGGATGGCCTCCCGCGGCGTATGGCTCGAGTCGAATTCGATCAGCAGGTAGCGCGAGCCGGCGAGCGGCAGGACGCCACCGGCTTCGGGCAGCTTCTCGACTTCAGCCAGCAGCTCGGAGTCGACGTGGATCTCGCCGCCCAGATAGACCCGGAAGCCGGCGCCGACCTCCGTCTGGAGCTGGTCGGCGAGGGCGGCGAGCTGGTCGCGGTCGGAGTTCCACCAGACGCCGCGGCGCTGGTGCGGGGTGGCCACCATGGCCTCGCAGCCGTCCTCGGCGGCCAGGCGGCACATCGCGACGGCCTCGGCGAAGGCGCGCGGACCGTCGTCGACACCCGGGAGGAGGTGGCAGTGGAGGTCGATCATGACGGGGCTGATCGCGGCGGCCTGGGCATCAGGCGGCCGAGCCGGTCTTCCCGGCCTTCCGCGGCTCGCCCTCCTCGGCGCCGTAGGCTTCGTAGTACTTGTAGCGCTTGCCGAGGCCCGTCTGGTGGGAGCGGTAGCGGTTGAGCACCGCGCCGAGGATCTTGATGCCGGCGAGGCGCAGGCGGTCGCGGCAGAGCCGCGCCTCCTCGCGGGTGACCTTGCCGCTGCGCAGGGTCAGCACCACGCCGTCCGCCAGCAGCCCGACGATGGTGGCGTCGGTCACCGCCAGGGCGGGGGGGGTGTCGAGGACGACGAAGTCGAACCGCGCCCGCACCAGCTTGAGCCAGTCGCGCATGCGGTCGGAGGCGAGCAGCTCGGACGGGTTCGGCGGGATCGGCCCCGACGGGGTCACCCAGAGGTTCGGCACCTCGGTCGGCAGGAAGACCGTCTCCGGCTCCGCCGTGGCGGTGAGCTGGTTGACCAGCCCGAAGCGGTTGGAGACCCGGAACACCTGGTGCAGGCGCGGCTTGCGCAGATCGCAATCGACCAGCAGCACCTGGCGGCCGAGCTGGGCGAGGACCACGGCGAGGTTCGACGCGGTGGCGGTCTTCCCCTCGCCGGCGACGGCGGAGGTGACGGCGAGCGTCTTGAGCTCGCGCGCGGAGGAGAGGAGGAGAGCGGTGCGCAATGAACGGTACGACTCGGAGATCAGCGTCCGTGGCCGCTCGTGCGGCACCAGCTCGATCTGATTCGGCGCGGCGGCTGCCTCGGGGCCCGCCTTCTTTTTCTCGCGCCAGCCGCCGGCCGCGGCCCGGCCCGGGCGCGCCCGCGGCTGCTCCTCCGCGGCCTCGTCGTAGCCGTAGCCGTAGCCGTAGCCGGAATAGCCATAGGCCTTGCCCGACTCGGCGAGGTCCTGGATCACCGCGAGCATCGGCAGGCCGAGCTTGCGCTCCACCTCCTCGGGGGTCTTCACCGTGCGGTCGAGGAACTCGACGAGCACCGCGCAGGCGATGCCGAACAGGAGCCCGAGCAGCAGGCCGTAGCTGACGTCCTTGCGCAGCGAGGGCTGGAACGGGCCCCCCGGCACCAGGGCCTTGTCGATGATCCGGATGTTCGACTGCCGGGTGTCCTGGAGGCGCACGGCGACCTCGGTTTCGGACTGCTTGCGCATCAGCTCGTCGAGAAGGTCGCGGCGGGTCTGGATCTCGACCTTGAGGTTGGTGTACTCGACGGCGGCCGAGTTCTGGTCGATCGCCTCGCGCTTCAGCGTGTTGAGGTCGTTCTCCAGCGTCTGCTCCTGGCGCAGCGACGTCTGGTAGGCGGCGAGGGCGTTGCTCTTGACCTTGCTGACCTGCTCGCCGACCACCTCGATGAGGTGCTGGCGGGCCTTCTCGATCTCGGCCTTGAGCGACACCATGTCGGGGAAGTCCGGTTTGAAGGTCTTGAGCTTGGTCTCGTAGTCCCGCTCGAGCTTCAGGATCTGCCCCCGCTGATCGCTGACCACGCCGTTGGTCAGGCTGTCGGACATCGACTCCCGCGGGCCGTTGAGCGTCTCGTGGTATTGCGCCTCGCGCTCGATACGCTCCTTCTTGGCCTCGATGTACTGGGCGTTGAGCGCCTCCAGCCGCTTGAGGGTGACGTTCGCCTGCGGGTCCATCGACACGATGTCGCTGCGGCGGCTGAACGCCTGGAGCTGGGTCTCCTTGTCCTGGACCTCCTGTTTCAGCGTCTCGATCTGCGAGGAGAGGAAGGTGGAGGCCTTGCCGGCGGTGGCGAAGCGGTCCTCGACCCCCATGTCGATGTACGCCTCGGCGAAGGCGTTGGCGGCCTTGGCGGCGAACTCCGGCGAGGCGGCGCGGAAGGAGAGCTGGACGAGCTGGGTGCTGCGCACCGGCTCGACCGCGAGGCCGCCGCGGATCTGGTCGGCGAGGCTGCCGAGCACCGCGTCGTCCCCTTCGGCGTTGGCGCCGTGCGCCCCCTCTTTCGCCGCGCCGGGGTTGAAGGAGGGGTCCTCCATCAGGTCGAGGCTCTTGACCACCCGCTCGGCGAGCCCGCGGCTCTGCAGCAGCTCGTACTGGGTGGGGTAGAACTCCATGTTCCAGTAGTTCTCGAGCCAGGGGTTCTGGGCGTTGCTGAGCGGCGTCAGGTTGCGGCGCTCGATCTGGATCGTGGTCGTCGCCTGGTACGCCTTGGGAGTGATGGCGTAGTGGATACCGGCGCCGGCCAGGCCGATGGCGCAGCAGACCAGGGCGAGCTTCCAGTGCCGCCGCAGCATGCCGACGTACTCGGCGAGATTGAACTCGGATTCGGGCTCGGCGGCGAGCTCCTGGTCATCGTCGATGGAAACGGGGGTGAGGACGCTCAAAAGAAGGACTCCTTGACGACGATCACGTCGCCCTGCCGGAGCTCGGGGTCGGGCTCCTTGCCGGCGAGGACGCGGTTGAAATCGACGGTGATCTCCTGCGGCCCGTCGCTGCGCGCCACCCGCTTGATCAGGATCTTGCGCGCCGCCCGGTCGGTCAGGCCGCCGGCGTGCGCGATGGCGGCCAGCAGGGTGATCCGCTCGCTGCTCTTGAAGATCAGCGCGCCGGGCTTGGCCACCTCGCCGAGGCAGTAGACCGTCACCTCGACGTTGACCGGGACGTTGATCAGGTCGTTGGCGAAGATCGGGAGGTTGAGCCGCTGGTCGCCGCG
This sequence comes from uncultured Acidobacteriota bacterium, assembly GCA_963718645.1. Classification (GTDB taxonomy): domain Bacteria; phylum Acidobacteriota; class Thermoanaerobaculia; order Multivoradales; family UBA5704; genus DATARR01. The sequence continues at coordinate 3,441,016 of OY970373.1, read as the reverse complement.
CACCAGCAGGTCGTCGAGGTCGATGGTCACCTGGTCGGAAAGGCCGTTCTCCGCCCGCCGCAGGATGTAGGCGACGTTGCCGTGGTTCTCGGCCAGGCCGCCGGCCGCGGTGATCGCCTCGAGCAGGGTCCAGTGGCCGGAGAACCCGAGGTTGCCGGGCGTCTTCACGGCGCCGATCACCGAGATCGGCCGTGAGCGGAACTCGGTGACCTGCACGTCGACCGACGCCCGCTGCATGTACTTGTCCTCGAGGAGCTTCTTGATGATCTGGGTGATCTCGACCGTGGTCTTGCCGAGGACCGGGACGTCGCCGAGCAGCGGCAGGTTGACCAGGCCCGCCTCGGAGACCCGGCGGTCGCCGTTGAGCTTCTCGTCTTCGTCGACGCGGACGCTGAGCAGGTCCCGCGGCCCGACCCGGTAGGTCGAGTCCCGCCCCTGGGCCCGCGCCGCCGTCGCCGCCATCCCAGCCATCACCATCAGCAGCAGAATCGATAAATGAACAGCTATCTTCTTCATGACGCTCGCTTTACCGCCACAGATGATACCGCAAACCGCCGCCGGCGGTCCAGCGCCGCGCCGGAGGAGCGCTCACTGGAACCCGGTGAGATTGATCGTGAGCCCCACGGAGGTGTAATTGCGGTCGGCGCCCGGCAGGTTGGAGTCGAACCGCGAGCGGATTCCCCGCACCCCGACGGTGAAGCCCTGGCGAAGGGCGAGGGTCAGGGAGGCGCCGTAGGAAGACACCGCGTCGCTCCTCGGCGGCGTGCTGGGGGAAAAGGCGGTGTACCGTTCATGGCCCCCCTCGACGAAGACGCGGCCATAGGTGCGACGGCCGAAGGTGGCGTTCAGGGCGGCGCCGACGCGCTCGTCGTCGAGGTAGGCGTAGTCCCGGGACAGCGAGTAGAGGAGGTTGCGGCTGGCGTAGAGCGTGCCGCTGGTCCGTTCCGCGTTCCCGAGCGTGAGCGAGGCGTCGCCCGTGACCTCGTGGAAGGGAACGAACGCCGCCCCCTGGGCCGCCGTCTGCGAGCGGTCCGCGGCGTCGACCTGAAAGGCGATGCCGTGCCCCCGGAAGCTGACCTCGGCCACCGGCGCCGTACCGCTGTTCGAGCGGTCGAGGGCGCTGTGGGCGAACGTCGTCTCCGAGCGCTCGGCCCCCAGCGCCACCGACCACTGCCGGTCGGGGCGCCAGCGCACCCCGCCGCGCACCACGCTGTCGTCGCGGTCGAGGAGGCGGATGGCCGAGGTCCGCGGATCGGGCAGGTCGTCGACCAGGTTGCTCTGGCGGTCGAACGAGACCGCGGCGAAGGCCGAGAGGGCGCCGGTGAGCTCGAGCTCGGTCAGCAGCTCGCCGCCGTCGCGGCGGGAGTTGACCGGCACCGGCACCTCGGGAGTGACGAGCTGCTGCTGCTGCTCCCGCCCGGCCTTCAGCTCCACGGTAAGGTGGTTGAAGTAGCCGTTGAAGCCAAGGAGATAGCGGCCGTTGAGCTGCCGCTGCTGGCTCTGGCGCTGCCACCAGACGTACTCGGGGAGCACCTGGGCGGTCCAGGTGGCCTTGGGGCCGTTGCGCAGGTAGGCGCGGAAGCCGGCGCCGACGGTGGCGGTGAAATCGTTCGGCTGCCGCAGGCCCGAGGACAGGAGACTCCGCACGTAGGCGAGGTCGTGCAGGCTGGCCCAGGGGGCGATGTGCACCGGACCCAGCCGGTACTTGGCGGCGGCCAGCTCGCGCTTGAGCTGCTCCTGCCGCGTCTCGGGGCGTAGCTCGGGCCCACCTGGCGGCGTATACTGGAGGAACTGGGCTCCAGCACTCCTCGCCGTCAGGCCGAGGACCGTCAGGCAGAGGATCGTTATCGAAGCTCGCCGATTAGGCCAGATATTGAGGCGCATGATCTCCCCCCGGCGGGCAGGCCCGTGTCCTGCGAGGGCTCCGCTGTCGAACGTGCTCGGGTCGGCGCCATGATACGCCATTCCGCCCTCCTTCTCGCCCTCTTCCTGGCTCTCCTCCTGCTCTGGGCGCCGCTCCCTTTCGGCGGCGTGACGCCCTGGGCCGGCGCGCTGCTCGAGGCGCTGTCGTTCGGCGCGCTGGCCCTGGCCGCGTTGGCCCTCGACCACCCCCGCGGGCTGCGGCCGGTGGCGCTGCCGGCCGCAGCCCTCGCCGGCCTGGCGCTGCTCGCCCTGGCGCAGGCGGCGCCCCTGCCGGCCCGCCTGGTCGCGGTGCTCTCGCCGCACCACGCCGCCCTCGAGCGGCAGGCGGCGGAGTTGGGGGCGCCGGCTCCGGCGCGGCTGACGCTCGCCGCCGGGGCGACGCGCGAGGCCGCCCTCGGCTGGGCGGCGGCGGCGGCGGCCTTCCTCGCCGCCGCGGTCGCCGGCCAGCGCCGCGAGCACCGGCGCTGGCTGGCCGTGGCGCTGCTCGCCGGCGGGCTCTTCCAGGTTTTCTTCGGCGCCCATGACTGGTTCGCCCGCTCGCGGACGCTCTGGGGAGTGGACCTCCACGCCTCGGCCGTGCGCATGCGCGGCAGCTTCGTCAACCCCAACCATCTGGCGGCCTACCTGGAGATGGCGCTCGCCGTCGCCTTCGCCTGGAGCTGGTGGGCGGCGCGCCGGGCCGGCAAGGAGGCGCGGCCCGAGCGCCGGGTGCTGATGGTGGCGCCGCCGGTGATGCTCTGGCTGACGCTGTTCGCCGGGCTCTCGTTCACCGGCTCGCGCGGCGGGCTGCTGGCGGCGATCGCCGCGGTCTCGGTCCAGGGGGCCCTGGCGGCGGGGCGCCGCCGGCGCTGGTGGAAGGTGCCCCTGGGGGCGGTGGCGGCGCTCGCCGGGATCTTCACGGTGGCGGCGCTCGGCTGGCGCGAGGGGCTCGGCCGCCTCCTGGCCACCTCGGCCGCGGATGTGAGCTGGGGCGCCCGCCTCCATGAATACGGGGCGGACCTGGTGCTCTGGCGGTGGTTCCCGGCGACCGGCGCGGGGCTCGGCACCTTCCGCGACGGCTTCCCCCTCGTCCAGCCGGTGGATCTGCAGGGCACCTGGTGGCACCCGCACAGCGACCTCCTCGAGGTGCTGGTGACGGCGGGAGTGGTGGGGGCGGCCCTGCTGGCGGCGGGGCTCTGGGGGCTGGTGCGGCGGCTGGCGGCGGTGCTGCGCGAGGGTGGACGCTCGGAGGACCGCGCCGCGGCGCTGGCCGCTTTCGGCATCCTGGTTTCGCTGGCGCTCCACGAGTCGTTCGACTTCGGCCTCTCGATGCCGGGCAACGCCGTGACCCTGCTCGTCCTTCTCGGCGCGACCGCGACGGCGCGGATTCCGGAGCGCTCAGCGCAGCGCGACCGCGCCCGGGAGGACCTGGCCGCCGTCGAGGCTGTCAAGCTCCAGCACGTGGAGGCCGCGGCCCAGCGGCAGGTCGAGCCGCAGCGCCGGCGCCACCCCCGCCTGGGGGCGGACGGGGAAGTCCCCCACCGCCGCGCCGTCGAGCCGTAGCTCGACCAGCGAGCCGGTCGCCGGCACCTGGTCGAGCCCCACCGCGAACCCCGTCGCGGGCGCGCCGGTCATCATCTCCAGCCGGGCGGTGCCCCGGCTCCAGGTCCAGTCCTGGGGCTCCCAGGTCCGCCGGGCGAGGCCGGCGAGGCGCGCCTCGGCTTCGGCGGCGCCGCGGGTGTCGCCGGCCGCGCGCGCCACCTCGGCCCGCGCCCGCCAGTAGAGGGGCTTCCCCTGCCACGAAAGGTGGACCAGCGCCAGCGCCTGGCCGGCTTCGTCGACCTTGCCGCGGGCGGCGAGCGCCCGCGCCTTGGTGATCAGGTAGGGCGCCCAGGCCTCGGTGCCCAGACCCTCGGTGCGCCGCTCCCACAGGCTTGCCCGCGGCAGGTCGCCGGCGAACAGCGAAGAGAGCGCCGCTTGCGAGGGCGCCGGGTCGCGCACGAAGTGCGACAGCCGCTTGAGGGCGGCCGGATGGAGGTCGCAGGCGGCGAACAGGCAGCGGTCGAGGGCACGGGCGAGATGGGGGGCCAGCCTGGCGGCGGTGGCGCCGTCCACCGGGCCTGGCGGGCAGCGCTCGAGGGCCTGCTCGAGCAGGGGCAGGTAGCGGGCCTCGGGGCGCGCCTGCTCGGCCACCGAGAGGTAGAGCACCCGCGCCTCGTCGAGCCGGCCGTCGTCGCGCAGCCGGTCCGCCGCCGCGAGGTCCCGCCGCAGCCCCGAGAGCAGCGAATCCTCCCGCCGCTTCCGGGCCGCCGCGTAGCCGGGGAGGTAGCCCCGCCGGGCGTACACCTTCTCGACCCGCTCCCAGGCCTCGGGCTGGTCGGGGATCACGGCGAAGGCTTGGCCGAGGTCGGCGGCGGTGTCCAGCCAGGGCTCGAGCAGGCGAGCCAGGTCGTCGGGCTGGCGGAAGATCTCGGTCAGCAGCCCGCGGGCGACCTCGCGCTTGCGCGGCGAGAGCACCGGCCAGATCTCCAGATAGGCGGCGGCGAGGAAGCGCGCCGGCTCCCGCTTGGCGGGCGCCAGGCGCAGGGCCGTCTCCAGCGGCGCCTCCCACTGCCGGTAGGCGGTGAACAGCCGTGGGTCGCGCGCCTGCGCCCAGCCGAGGTAGGTGGCCCCGCCCATCACCAGCGCCGCCTCCCAGGAGGCCGGCCGGCGGGCCAGCACCGCGCGGGCGGCGGCGGCGTCCTCGGCCATCCGTGCCGCGATCTCGCGCGGCGCCGGCTGGGCCCCCTGCCGCCGCGCCGGATCGAGCTCGGAGGCCAGCACCGCGCGGGCGGCGCGCAGGCGCACCCCGTCCGGGTCGGACTCGCGGTCGAGCGACGAGGTGTCCAGGGTGACCCCGGCGCGCTCCAGCCAGGCCAGCGCCGCCGAGCGCTCCGCTTCCAGCCCCCGGCGCTGCGCCAGCGTCGCCAGGGCGAGGACGACCGCCGCCAGGGCGAGCCCCAGGCGCAGGGCGCCACCGGCCCACGGTCGGGATTCTTGGACGGGCATGATGGAAATGGTAGCAGTTCCTTCCAGCCGGTAGCCTTCCGGTATTCTGGCCGGTATTCTGGCCAACGTGCCGCCGCCGCGCTCCCTCCGCTTCCGGCCTCCCGCGCTGGCGCTGACGCCGGAGATCCGCTGGATGCTCCTGCGCGCCTTCGGCCCCGCCGGCGCGCCGGGGCCCGCCTGCGATCCGGCGGCGGCGCTCGACCTCGCCCGGCGGTTCGAGCTGTCGGCGCGGATCGCCGTGCGCCAGGGGCGCCAGCTCGGGGCCGAGTTGGGGGAGGGGGCGGCGGCCGGCTTCGCACGCGACCGGGCCCGCGCCGCCGCGGTCGGGCTGCGGCTGATGGAGGAGGTCCGGCGGGTCGCCGGCGTCGCGGCGGCGCTCGGCGTGCCCCTCGCCTGCCTCAAGTTCGCCGCCCTGGAGGCGACGGGGGTGCTGGCCGCCGGCAGCCGGGAGGCGTGCGACGTCGACCTGCTGGCGCCGGCCGAGCGCGCCGGCGAGCTCTGGCGCGCCCTGGTCGCCGCCGGCTTCCGCGGCTCAGGGCTCCCCGAGGCCGAGCACCAGCTCCCCGCCCTGGTGGGGCCGCAAGGGGGGGTGGTCGAGATCCACCGTCACCTGCCCGGGGTCCGGCTGGAGGGCGCGGCGTCGGCCACCCTCGCGGCGCTCGCCGCCGCCGGCCTGCTCCTCCCCCTGCCGGACCTCCCCGGCCGCTGCGCGGCGCCGGCGCCCGAGGTCCTGGCCGCCCACGTCCTGGTCCACGGCCTGGGGCAGCACGGCTACTGGCCCTCTTCTTATTCGCTGCTCAAGATGGTGGGGGATCTGATCGATCTGGGAGTGGCGGAAGGTGCCAACCAGGGACAGCAGGGACAGCAGGGACAGCAGGAACAGCAGGGACTCCAGGGACTCCAGGGGAAGAGGGTAGTTCTTGTCCCTGGTGTCTCTGCTGTCCCTGATGTCCCTGGTTGGGCCGCCTGGGTTTCCCGGGATGTCTCGCCCGCCGAAGCGGCGGCGGTCGACCGGCTCTGCCGGCGCTTGGCCGCCGGCGAGGACCCCGCCGGCTGGCCGCCGGGCTCCGAGGAGGAGCTGCTGCGCCACATCCTCGCCGGGCGGCTCGATCCCGACTACGCCGCCGCCCTGCGGCTGGGGCTCTTCCGGCCGCAGCCGAGCGAGCGCTCGCGGCCGGTCCAGCTCGCCCGCGCCGTGCTCGGCGCCCTCTTCCTCTCCGACGCCCAGATCGCGGCGGTCTACGGCCCCCCCCGCGGCCGTCTCGGGCTGCTCGGCCGCCGCCTCGCCCGCCCGTTCGACCTGCTCTGGCGGCTGGGGAAATACGGGGCGCGGTGGGTCCGGCTCCGGCGCTGAGCGCGGGTATACTCCTCGGCCGTGAAGACCGATCGCCGCCCGCCGCTCGATCTCCGCCTGGGCACCCTCTTCCTCTGGCTGCTGGTGCTGGTGCCGCCGGTCCTCTGGGCGCCGGTGGCCAAGGAATCGTTCCGGCAGCCGAAACGGCTCGCCGCCGAGTGGCTGGCCCTGGCCTCGCTGGCCTGCCTCGCCGGCGGGTTGCAGCGGGTCGAGCGGGTCACCCTCGCGGCGGTCTGGCGGCTGCCCGCCGTGCGGATCGTGGTCCCGCTGCTGGCGGTGGCGGCGGCGGGGCTCGCCTTCACCCGCTACCCGCTGCACGTCCGCGAGGCGTTGATCGACCTCGCGATCGGCGCCGCCGCGCTGGTGGGGTGGAGCGCCGCCCTCCCCGCCTCCCGGCTGGAACGCCTGCTGCGGGGGGAGCTCTGGCCGGCCGCTCTCCTGGCGCTGCTGGGGATCGCCCAGTTCCACGGCCTCTGGCAGCCGTTGCGCTTCGCCTCCCTCGCGGCCGGCTCGCGGCTGGCCATCACCTCGCTGGCCGGCAATCCCGGCGACCTCGCGGCGTTCCTCGTCCTCCCCTGCCTGGTGGCACAGGACCTCCTGCGCCGCCGCCGGCGGGCCGGCGAGGGGTGGGGGAGCGCCGGGGTGCTCGCGGCGGCCCTGGCGCTGGCCACCGCGGTCTACGCTCTGCTGCTGACTCAGACCCTGGCGGCGGTGGCCGCGCTCGTCGCCGGCAGCCTGCTGCTCTGGGGAGCGGGGGTCCCGCGCCGCCGGGCCGCCGCGCTCGTCGCCGGCGCGGTCCTGGCGGCGGCCCTGCTGGTCGTCGCGGTCCCCCCCCTGCGCGGCCGGGTGCTGGAGAAATGGGACGAGATGGCGCGGGGGAACTGGAACTCCGTGCTCACCGGCCGCTTCGACGGCTGGCGCGCGGCGGTCTGGATGTTCGAGCGGCACCCGCTCGCCGGCGTCGGCCATGGGGCCTACCAGCCGGAGTTCGTGCCGGCCAAGCTGGCGCTGCTCGACCGCGGCGTCACTTTCTTCCCGGGCCTGACCCAGTCCGGCGGCTTCGGCAACGCCCACAACGAGATCCTGGAGTCGGCGGCCGAGTGGGGGATCCCCGGAGTGCTGGCCCTCGCCTGGGGCCTCTGGGTGCTGGTGAATGCCCTGCGCCGGATCCCCGAGCCAGGGGACCGCGCCCTGGCCTGGGCGGGAACGGCGGCCCTCGCCGTGCTCTCCCTGGTCGACTTCCCCTTCCGGGTGGCCCTGGTGGCCTTCCCGGCGCTCCTGTTCCTGAGCTGGGTGCTGCGGCGGGCGGAGGAGGACGCATGAGGGGGAGGACCCTGGCGGCGCTGCTCACCCTCCTGCTCGCCCTGGCGCTGGTGGGCCAGACGGTCCGCTGGCGGAACCGGATGACGGCCAGCCGGGCGCTGAGCAACGTCGAGGCGCTGACCCTGGGGGTCGCCTCCGGCCAGATCCCGCCGCAGGCCCTGGCGGGGAACCTGGAGATCCTGCGCCGGGCGGCGGCGCTCGACCCGATCGAGGTGGGGATCCCGATCGCCCGCGGCAGCCAGTACTTCCTCCTCGGCCGGCCCGAGCCCGCCGAGGAGGCCTACCGGGAGGCGCTGCGTCTCGAGCCCCGGCCGGAGGCCTACCTCGACCTCGGCCGGGCCCAGTGGCTGGCCGGCCGGCGGGACGAGGCGACGCGCAGCTTCGGGCTGGCGCTCCGTCTCGAGCCCCACCTCGCCGGCGAGCTCCCCTCCGGCGCGGCTGGCGCGGCTGGCGCGGCTGGCGCGCCGGCGCCGCCAGACACGCCATGACGCCCCGGACCTCGCCGCCGGCGGTCTTCGCCGCCCTGCGCAGCCTGGCGCGCGAGGGGGCGGTCGAGGTGACCGTCCGCGGCGGCTGCATGGCGCCCCTGCTGGCGGACGGCGGCCGCGCGCGCGTCGGCGCCGCCCGCCTCTACCTGCCGGGCGACGTGGTGGTCTTCCGCGCCGCGGACGGCCGCCTGATCGCCCACCGCCTCCTCGGCTACCGGCTCCACGCCGGCCGCTTCGCCCTGGTCACCCGCGGCGACTCCTGCCCGGTGCACGACGCGCCCGTCCCCCTCGACGCCGTGCTCGGCCGCGTCGAGGGGGCTCACCCTTCGGCCGCGCAGCGCCTGCGCGCCTTGCTCCGCTTCCTCGGCCTCGCGCTAGGACGCAGATGACCTTCGGCGGCGGCTTCCTCCGCGTCCCCGACCTGTTCCCCGGCCGCGCCTCGGGCGAACCCTGGGGGGACCGCGCCGTCGCCCTCGACGTGGCCGGCGGCCCCTACCTCCTCTCCGGCCTCGCGCCGGCCCAGGAGGAGGCGCTCCGCCACCGCTTCGGCGGGCTCTGCCGGAGCGGCGGCGAGGGGGCGGCCGTCGCCTCGCGGGTCTTCCGCGCGCCGGCCGCGGACTTCCTCGACCGCGACGTGCGCGGCTGGGAGTACGCGCTCGACATGGAGCCCTCGGCGGCCGGCGTGCGGCTCGCCGGGCTGCGGCTGATGGCGCGGCTCGACGGCTGGCCCGATCTCGCCGGCGCCCTCTGGACCTGCGAGACGGCCGGGGAGGAGTGGTCGGCCGCCGTGTGCGAGAACTTCCTGCGGGTGCTCGTCGCCTACCGCCTGCTGGCGCGGGGAGCGGCGCTGATCCACAGCGCCGGGGTGACCGACGGCGCGTCCGGCTTCCTCCTCCTCGGCCGCTCGGGCGCGGGGAAGACGACCGCCTCCCGCCTCTGCCTCGCCCGAGGGGCGGCGGTGCTCTCGGACGACCTCAACGCCGTCGCCCTGGACGGGGCGGGGGCCCGCCTCTGGAAGCTCCCCTTCACCGGCGACCTGGGGGAGCGCTGCGAGCCCGCGGCGTCGTCGGCATCGGCAGGCGTGCCGTTGCGCGCCCTGGTGCGGCTCGCCAAGGGCCCGGGAGAGGGGCTGCGGCCGCTGTCGCCGGCGGCGGCCCTCGCCGGCCTGGTCGCCGCCGCGCCGTACGTCAACCGCGACCCCTGGCGGCAGGAGGCGCTGCTCGGCCTGCTCGAGCGGCTGGCCCGGCGGGTGCCCGCCTACGAGCTGACCTTCTCGCTGACCGGGGACCCCTGGGCTATACTGCGGTCGATCCCCCCTCGAGAAGCGCCATGACCGCGATCACCCCAGCGACCGTCCTCCAGCGGCGGAGCGACGTGCGCTACCGCAAGATCGAGGGCGAGGCGGTGGTGCTCCGCCAGTCCGCGGCCGAGGTCCTGGTGCTCAACGAGGCCGGCGCCGCGGTGCTCGACCTCGCGGACGGCGAACGCTCGGTCGGCGACTGGATCGCCGCCCTCGCCGCGGAGTACGAGGGGGACGCCGCCGCGCTCGAGCGCGACGTGCTCGACTTCGCCGCCGAGCTCGCCGAGGCCGGCCTGCTGGAGCCCGTCTCTTGAGCCTGGCGCGGGTCGTCGCCACCGCTTGGCGCCGGAACCTCCTGTTCTCCGTGCTGGTCGAGCTGACCTACCGCTGCAACCTCGACTGCTTCTTCTGCTACAACGACCTGGCGGCCGGGGGCGCGCCGCTCACCCGCGACGACTACTTCCGCCTGTTCGCCGAGCTGCGGGAGCTGGAGGTGATGAACCTCACGCTGTCGGGGGGCGAGCCGCTCGCCCACCCCGACTTCCTGGCCCTCGGCGCGCGGGCCCGTGCGCTCGGCTTCGTCGTCCGCGTCAAGTCCAACGGTCACGCCCTGCGCGGCGAGCTGGCCCGCCGCCTGCGCGACGAGGTCGATCCCTTCCTGATCGAGGTCAGCCTGCACGGCGCCCGCGCCGCCACCCACGACCGCCAGACCCGCGTGCCCGGCAGCTTCGACCGCCTGGTCGCCAACCTCGGCGAGCTGCGGGCGCTTGGGCTTCGGGTGAAGCTCAACAGCACGCTCACCCGCTGGAACGAGGGCGAGATCGAGGGGATGTTCGCCCTCGCCGACGAGCTGGGCCTGCCGCTCCAGGTCGACCCGGAGGTGACGCCGCGCGACGACGGCGACCGCGAGCCGCTCCAGGTGTCGGCCAGCCGCGAGGGGGTGCTGCGGCTGTTCCGCCTGCAGTTCGCCCGCGGCCGGGCGGTATCGGGAGCGGGGGGCGCCGGGGGCGCCGCGGACGTCCAGATCGGCCGCGGCGGCGACGACGGCACGGTCCCCACGCCGGTCGACAAGCACTGCGGCGCGGGGTCCGCGGGGCTGGCGATCGATCCCTACGGCAACGTCTATCCCTGCGTGCAGTGGCGCCGGCCGGTGGGCAACCTCCACCGCCAGGGGATCCGCGAGATCTGGGGGGGCTCCGCGGGGCTCGCCGAGGTGCGCGACCTGACAGTGCGGGTCAAGGAGGGGCTCGACGACCGGGGAGAGGGGAGCCATCTGCTCAACTTTTGCCCCGGCTCGGCCGCCGCTTGGTCCGGGAGCCCGCTCCAGCTCTACCCCGCGGCCGTGCAGCGGCGGGAGATCCTGGAGCAGGTGATGGCGGAAGAGACGAAAACCGGTAGAAGCGCCTCCAAATGCCGCAAAACGACCGGAGCTCCCCCCTCAGGGCCAGGTGTCTGCCGCAAAAACCGGGCTCCAGAGAGCTCCGATCCCGGTTGACGCCGCAAAAGTGGCGGTCGGAGAGATCTCCCCCTGGGGCGTGAGGGCTCGGACTTGGGTTTATGCGGTCTGAATCCGGTCGGCTCCTTCCGGGCCCAGGTGTTTGCGGCATAGCCCGAGGGTGCTACCCCTTATGCTTTTGGATATGCGGCATAATCCTGAGAGCGAACGCTCGCCTCAAGGGTTATGCGGCATGTACCTGAGGAGCGTGGTCCTAGGAGGAGATCGGTCCGGACGGGCAGAGGCCGGGGTTCCCCTTCGAGGGGGGAGAGGGGGCGCAGACCGCCGCCACCGCCTCCAGCGGCTCGCGGGAGAGGATGCGGGGCCTCACCCAGGCGCGCTTGGAGCGCGGGCTCGCCGGGGTCGGAATCGAGAAGTTCGAGGGTTCGCTCCGCATGGGCCAGGCTCGCGTGGCGAGCGTCTTCGTTCCAGGTCCCTCTCAGAGTAGGCCTGCGGGGACGGCTCTGTCAAGGCGGCCGGCGGCCCGCATCTCTCGCTGCCATCGCTATTTAGAACCTTTCGAGATCCTCGCGCGAGATCCCCGGCGTCTCGCTTCCCCTTCCCGCGAGCACCTCGAAGGGTAAGGGGTACGGATTCTCCGGCGAACGGCCGCACCCCCGAAATCAAAGGAGACACGATGAAGATGACCAAGAAGCTCGCGCTGCTCCTCCTGCTGCTCGCCGCCCTCGCCATGGCCCTGCCGGCGCTGGCGTTCCCTCCCCAGTGCTCCTGCGGCTACTGCACGCTCCACGGCGGCACCACCACCTGCACCATCGTCTCGTCGTCCGGCAACACGGTCGTCACCTGCGGCTACTACTACCCGCACTACTGCGAGGGGCCGGCGTAGGAGCAACCCTTTGACCGGCGGAGCCGTACAATGAGGGCGATGGCACGCCACGACGCCCTGATCGCCGAGAAGCGGCGCATCCTCCAGCTCGAGACCCTCTACGACCTGGCGATCGCGCTCCACGCGCAGCGCCCGGAGCAGGAACTGGTCGACGAGCTGCTGCAGCGGGTCTGCGCCGTGCTCGACCCGGGGGCGGCCGTGGCGGTCACCCGCGATGCCTACGGCGGCGCGCGCGGGGTGGCCGGCGTCGGCTGGCTCGACGCCCTGCCGGCGGGGGACGCGCTGCTCGCAGCCCCGATCTGGCGCGAGCTGCTGACCGAGGGGCACACGCTGGTGCGCGCCGGCGGCGAGCTGGCCGGGCGCCCCTACGAGCAGCTCCTCGCCGCGCCGCTCTCCTACCGCGGCGTCTTCCTGGGCTATGTCGCAGTGCTCGACAAGGAGGTGCGGGGGGACGCCGATCCCTCCTTCACCGTCGACGACCGCCGCTTCCTCGATTCGGTGACCGCGCTGGCCGGCGCCGCCCTCGACGCCGCCCGTCAGGTCGAGCGCCTGGAGACCCAGCGCGAGCGGCTGGAGGAGGAGAACAAGGCGCTGAAAGGTCGCCTCGCCCAGGAGGTCGGGGGGCGGCGGATCGTGGCCCTGGCGCCGCCGATGCGCCGCGTGCTCGACGTCATCGAGCGGGTGGCGCCGCGCGGCGTCAGCGTGCTGGTGCGCGGCGAGAGCGGCACCGGCAAGGAGCTGATCGCCAAGCTCCTCCACCATCTCTCGGGGCGCGAGGGGGCGCTGATCGCCGTCAACTGCGCGGCCCTCCCTGAGGGGCTGCTGGAGAGCGAGCTCTTCGGCATCGAGGGTGGGGTGGCGACCGGGGTCCACGCCCGTCCGGGCAAGTTCGAGCTGGCCGACCGCGGCACCCTCTTCCTCGACGAGATCGGCGACATGCAGACCTCCCTCCAGGTGCGGCTCCTGCGGGCGCTCCAGGAGCGCGAGGTCACCCGGGTGGGGGGGCGGCGGCCGATCCCGGTCGACGTGCGGCTGGTGGCCGCGACCCACCAGGACCTGGAGGCGCTGATCGGCGGCGGGCGCTTCCGCGAGGACCTCTACTACCGGCTCAAGGGGGTGGAGATCGAGCTGCCGCCGCTACGCGAGCGCAAGGCCGACATCCCCCACCTGGTGCGCGCCTTCCTGGAGGAGTTCTGCCGCCGGGAGGGGATCCCGATCCCCGCCCTGCGCTCGGAGGCGCTCGCCCTGCTCCTCGCCTACGACTTCCCCGGCAACGTCCGCGAGCTCCAGAACGTCATCGAGGGGGCCGTCTCGCTGGCCGACGGCGAGATCGACGCCGAGCTCGTCCGCTCCCTGCTCGCCGTCACCCCCCAGGCCACCTCCCCCGAGGCGCTCGACCTCGCGACCCTGGAACGGCGCCACATCGCCCGCGTCCTCAAGCTGGCCGGCGGCAACAAGAGCGAGGCGGCGAAGATCCTGGGGCTCGACCGCAAGACGTTACAGCGGAAGGGGTACTGAGCGGCTGGCGCGGCTGAAAATGTCGTATACTCGCGACCGGGGACCCAAGCCATGAGATTTACCGAGACCCAGAGAGCGGAGATCGTCGCCGGAATGCGGAAGCTGAAGGCAGAAGGGAAGGATCGTGTCCACGTCATCTCCTCGATGGGTGGGTGGGTGGTGGTCAGAGAGGGTACTCGCGCGTCGCGGAAGACCTTCAACGGCAAGGACGACGCCGTCTCCTATGCGCGCGACCTCGCGGTCCGTCTAAGGAAGGACCTGGTGGTCCATACCCGGGACGGAGGGCTCGAAGCCTGGGAGAGCCCTTCGGTGACGGCTGTGGGCTCCGGAAGATCGGGGCTGTAAGAGACTCGTTCCGCGGGGATCTATGACGCGAAGTGCGGACGGCTTCGAAAGCAGCCTTTTCATCAACTGCCCTTTTGACCAGGATTACCTCCCGCTTCTCCGTTCGCTGATCTTCGTCGTCTTCGAATGTGGTTTCCAGCCGAGGCTTGCCTCGGAAGAAGCCGACTCCGGTCGCGTCCGAGTCGAGAAGATCCGCGAACTGATCCGGTCCTGTCGCTTTAGTGTCCATGACATCTCCCGAATGGAGGCGCTCCATCCAGGAGACGGGCCGCGCTTCAACATGCCTTTCGAGCTCGGGCTCGACCTGGGCTGCCGGTACTACGGAGCGCCCCGCCTGCGCGAGAAGCAATGTCTCATCCTGGAGAAAGATCGCTATCGCTACCAGCGCGTCCTATCCGACATCTCTGGTAATGACATCCGTTCGCACGGTGGCGATCCCGAGGTGCTCATCACGGAGGTCCGTAACTGGCTGAGGGTCGTCACCGACCGGGTTCTCCCGAGCGGCAACAGCCTGTGGCAGCGCTTCAACCTCTTCCGTACCTACCTGGCCCGTATGGTCGGCCAACTCCGATTCTCCGACCGGGACGTTCAAGTTATGGAGATGGTGGAGTACTTGGGATTCATCAGAGATTGGAAGGTCGAGGAGCCCTGAGGCAAACTGCCCCGCGCGCGACTTTTTGTCCCAAACGCTCTACAATCGCGACAAGATGGGCGTTCTGCCGATTCCTCTCGCGGCGATGCGTCCAAAGATGGGGCGAAATGTCGCGCCTGCGATGGAGACATTTTGGCGGGGGCCGCGCTCCGCGATCTGTTAAGCCCTTGTAAACGCTGGGCTTGAGATGTCAAGCCGGGATTTCCGGGGGGTCTGGCAACGACCTTGCGTTGTATGGGGAGCGATGAGGAGGAACGTCATGCTAGACTCCGTTCGGAAGCACGTCGCGGTCCCTGAGATACCGGTCAAGGTGCTGCTGTCCGTGGGCTCCCTGGCCAGTTTCGGCTGGCTGCTGTCTCACGACCTGGTCCATCCCATCGTGATCTACGCTCTGCAGCTCTACCTTTCCCTCTAACCACGCCCAACCGGTCCACGGACATGGCTGAAGGCGTTATGAGGGAGGTCACGCTGGCGCTGCCGATGGTCCCCGAGATGGAGATCGAGGCGAGCAAGACCGCGACGGCGATCGCCGAGTCGATCCGGATGAGTCCGGATAGAATCGACGAGGTCAGGATGGCCGTGGTGGAGGCTTGCATCAACGCCTTGGAGCACAGCCACGCCTCTGAACGCGAGGTCTTCGTGACCTTTCAGGTGCTGGGCGAGGCGGGGGACCCGGACAAGCTGCGCATCCTGGTCCGCGACAGCGGGATCGGCTTCTCGCCGGATGTCGTGGAGGAACCCACGATCGCCGGCAAGCTCAAGTCGGTGCGCAAGCGCGGCTGGGGGCTCAAGATCATCCGGGGGCTGATGGACGAGGTGGAGATCCAGTCCGGCGCCGACGGAACGACCGTCGTGATGAGCAAGATGCGATGAAAACGGGGGCGAGCCGATGACCGAGAGCCTCAACATCACCGTGGATCGCCGCGAAGGTCTGGCGGTCATCTACACGGAGGGGTATATCAACAACCAGGGGGGCGAGGAGATTGCCAAGGCCGCCTACAAGCTCCTCGACGAGGGCTACAAGACCCTCCTCCTCAACCTGGCGGGGACGAAGATCGTCAACTCGATCGGCATCTCCATCCTCATCGAGATCATCGAGAAGATGATCGAGATCGACGGCAAGCTGGGTTTCTGCTGCCTCACCCCGACGATCGAAAAGACCTTCCATATCATGGGCCTCGCGC
The DNA here is from genome assembly GCA_963718645.1 of uncultured Acidobacteriota bacterium. Lineage (GTDB taxonomy): Bacteria > Acidobacteriota > Thermoanaerobaculia > Multivoradales > UBA5704 > DATARR01. Next base: position 3,425,560 of record OY970373.1, on the reverse strand, counting down.
AGTACGCTCCGATCTTTCCGGACGAAGCGACCGCGGTGGCTCAGATACGGTCCTGAAGTCCCCGACCCGTAGGAGACAGACATGGAGGGCACGCCGCGCGCCGGCACGGTGACGCAGGCCTGGGACGAGCTGATCGCGCTCGCCCGGGACGAGGCGGGCGAGCGCCAGATGCTGGAGCGCCTGCTCGACCTCTGGCGCCGCGAGCACGGCGCGGACTCGGCCGGCCTCTACCTGGAGCGGGCGGGCGCCCTGCAGCAGGAGGTCTCGGTGGGCCTCCATCTGCCGGCCGCCATCGCCGAGGCCGCCGACGGCTCCCCGGGTGACGGCCTCGGCAGCCTCACCTTTCCGGGCGGCCGCCTCCTCTTCACCCCCGCCGGCGCCTTCGCCGCGACGCCGGCCGGCGATCCGCTGACGCTCCTGCTCGCCGCGGCGCTCCGCAGCAGCCGGCTGAAGCAGGACCTCAAGGAGCAGCAGTTCCAGGTCAACTACCGGGTGGTCGAGCTGGAGGCCCTCTACGACGTGGGGCTGGCGGTGGCCTCCACCCTCGACCTCGACCGCCTGTCGGAAGAGATCCTGATGCGCGCCGTCTCGCTGCTCGACGCGCGCCGCGGCGCCCTCTACATCCTCGAGGATGGGCGCTACCGGCTGGACCGCATCTTCGGCGGCGAGGCGGCGCCCTGGTTCGCCGGCGAGGACCCCGAGCTCCGCCGCTTTTTGGCGGGCAGCCTGACCGGCGGCGGCGAGGCCCCCGCCCACCTGCTGCCGGGCGCCCGCTACCTGCTCGGCGTGCCGATCGAGGTCGAGAGCGGCCCGCGCGGGCTGATCGCGGTGGGCGACAAGGAGAGCCGCCGCGGCGTCGGCCCCTTCCTCGCCTCCGACCGCCGGACGCTGTCGCTGTTCGCCAACCAGGCCGCTCTGGCCCTGGAGAACGCCCGCCTCCACCTCCAGGCGCTGGAGAAGGAGCGGCTGGAGCGCGAGATGCACCTGGCGGCCGAGATCCAGCGCCAGATCCTCCCCAAGGGAGCGCCGGTGGTGCCGGGCTACGAGCTGATCGGCTGGTACCGCCCGGCGCGGCAGGTGGGAGGGGACTACTACGACCTCTTCCGCCGCGACGACGGCCAGGTCGGGCTGGTGGTGGGCGACGTCACGGGCAAGGGGATGCCGGCGGCGCTGATGGTCTCCACCCTCCACTCCGCCCTCCGCCTGCTGCTCGACCAGACCGGTTTCGTCCCGGCGATGCTCGAGCGGCTGAGCCGGCACATTGGCGAGTCGAGCGCCGCCAACAAGTTCATCACCATGCTGGTGGCCGAGCTGAACCCGGAGAGCGGCGTGCTCCACTACATGAACGCCGGGCACAATCCGGGGATCCTGCTGCACGCCGGCGGCGGGGTCGAGGAGCTCAAGCCGGGGGGCGTCCCCCTCGGTCTGATCCCGGGTGCGCGCTACCAGTCGAGCGCGGTGACCCTGGGGCGGGGCGACCTGGTCTGCATCTACAGCGACGGCATCACCGAGGCGGCGTCGCCCGACGAGGAGGAATTCGGGATGGAGCGGCTGATCGAGATCCTGCGCGCCGAGCGCGAACGTTCCCTGGGGGGCGTGATCGAGGCGATCACCAGCGCCGTCGGCGACTTCTCCCAGGGGCTGCCGCAGGGGGACGACCAGACGCTAGTGCTCCTGCGGCGGCTGTAGCCCCGCTGATCATCCATTCCCTGGGCGAAGAGGTGTAGAGACGCTCCCAGCCCGTCCACGACACCGACGGCAGGCCACGGGGACGGCGGGACGTCTCCGCAGGGCACCCCTGCAGCGAGGTGCGCACAGGTCTGACCGGGGAAGGTCGAGGTCTCTCCCTTCCCGACATCTCTCGCTTCACCGATCTGTCGCTGGTGGCCTTCTCACCGGCGGTGGCGGGCGGACCTGTCTGCCCTTCGAGGAGACGTCCCGCCGTCCCCGTGGCCTGCCGTCGGTGTCGTGGACGGGCTGGGAGCGTCTCTACGCCCTCCGCTGGAAGTGGGTTGGACTGCGGTCAATCGACTGCGAAGCGCAACCCGGTCCCACCCATCACCGCCAGCATCGGCGCGGTCGTCGCCCGGAACAGGCCGGCGCCGGTGGCGATCGGCACCAGCTCGGAGCCGACCCCCAGCACCCGCGAGAGCAGGCCGGGCAGGGCGTCTTCCCAGATCAGATCGGGCAGCGAGCGGCCGAGGGCGCCGCCGGAGATCCTGCGGGCGCCCCGCGCCACCGCCCGGAAGCGCAGGCCGCGCGGATCGAAGGCCTCCAGCGGGTCGAGCGCCGCGATCCAGATCCCCCCCTCGGCGGCCGCGAGGAGGTCGCTCTCGGCGTCTCCCCCCGGCAGCAGGAAGAGGTGGCCGGGGACGGCTTCGTCCGGCGCCACCCGCTGCGGCGTGGGCGGGCGGTCGAGCGCGCGGGCCAGCCGGTCGTCGATCGCCGGGGTGAGCGCGACGCCGTCCGCGACCAGGTCGACCGGCCGCGCGGCGGCGCCCAGTAGGTCGAAGGGGAAGGGGAGGCCGCGCGGGTCGGTGGGATCGTCGCGCAGGTGGATGGAGGGGTGGAAGACCGTCTGGCCCAGCCGTCCGTTGAGAAAGGAGAGGCCGCCTTGAAAAGCGTCGGAAGCGAGCGCGTGGCGATTGAGCAGCTCGACGAGGGCGGCCGCGGCCTCCTGGGAGAGCAGGATCGGGACCGGCCCTTCGGGGGGCGGCTCGACGTCCGCGGGGCCCTGGCGGCGCCGCGCCCGTTCGCGCACCGCCTGGGGGTCGAGCCCGGCGAGCGATCGCGATGCCGCGGCGGCACGGCCGGCGCCAGGCTGGCGTCCGCAGATCACCTCGATCCATCCCGAGGTGACCTCGGCGGCGCGGCGCAGGCCGCGGCTGCCGGCGACGGCGATCCGTCCCTCGGACCAGCCGAGGCGGACGGTCTCCCCCCGGGAGCCGGGGCGGTTGCCCGGCTCGGCCAGACGCTGCAGCAGGTCGCGGGCGCGGGCGGGGCTCAATGCCGCCAGATCGGGATCGAAGAGGCCGGCGACGCTCACGGCCGCTCCGGCCTGGGGGATCTCCAGCGGCGGCGGCGAGGGGGGCGCGAGGCGCGCCTGGGCCTGCGCCTCGCGGACGGCGTTCTCGAGGCCGGAGCGGTTGGCGGCGCTGGTGCGGTGCAGGCCGGTGCGGCCGGACTGGCGCACCCGCACCAGGACATTGCGCTCGTTCAGCTCGTAGCTGTCCTGCCGCCGCTTGCCCGTGCTCTCCTGGCCGCGGCGGACCTCCAGCCAGGAGATTTCGGTCGCCTCGGCGGTGGAGGTGGCGAGAGCGTGCTCCAGGCGTGAGACGATCTCGGGGAGCGCGACGGGACCCTCGGGAAACATCCGCGGGAGTGTACATCGCCCCCCGCGAAAACATAGCATCCAGACAGGTTTCCGAATGGCTTGCTCTTTGCACCCCATGGGTACGGCCCTGGGTGGAAGGAGCAGGGGGAGAAAACTGACATGTCGCCGAGATCCGTGCCTTTCCTAGGCTTCCTGCTTTTCGGGGTGGCGGTCGTCGCCACCCCGAACCTCTCCTATGGAGAGGACACCGCCGACCTCATCCTGAGTCACGGCGTCTTCTATCGCGTCCAGCCGCCGGGGAAGGTCGAGGGGAGCCTGGCCGTCCGCGGCGGGCGGATCGTCTACCTCGGCGTCGACGGCGGCGCCGAGGCCCTGCGCGGCCCGGCGACCCGGGTGATCGACCTCGCCGGCCGCGCGGTCACGCCGGGGCTGATCGACGCCCACTCGCACTTCGGCGGGCTGGGCGAGTCCCTGGAGCAGGTCGACCTCGTGGGCGCCGCCACCTACGACGAGGTGGTGCGGCGGGTCCGCGAGGCGGCCCGCGCCCTGCCCCCGGGGGCCTGGGTGCGGGGGCACGGCTGGGACCAGAACCGCTGGCCGGACAAGCGGTTCCCCACCCACGAGGCGCTCTCCGCGGCGGTGCCGGACCACCCGGTCTGGCTGGCCCGCGTGGACGGCCACGCCGCCCTGGTCAACGCCCGCGCCATGGCGCTCCTGGGCATCGACGCGACGATCAAGGATCCCACCGGCGGCCGCTTCCTGCGCGACGCGGCTGGGCGCCCCACCGGCGTGCTGGTCGACAACGCCAAGGGGTGGGCCGAGGGGCGGCTGCCGGCGCCCTCCGACGACGACCGGCGGCGCACGCTGCGGCAGGCCGCCCGGCACTGCGTGGCGCTCGGGCTGACCACGGTGACCGACATGGGGGTCGGCGAGGGCGAGATCCGCGCCTATCAGGCGCTCAAGGCCGCCGGCGAGCTGCCGCTGCGCGCCGCCGTCTTCCTCACCGACGACGCGCCCCTGCTCGACCGCTGGTTCGCGCGCGGCCCGCTGATCGACCCCGAAGCCCGGCTCAACGTGCGGGGCGTCAAGCTCTACGCCGACGGCGCCCTGGGGAGCCGCGGCGCCGCCCTGATCGAGCCCTACAGCGACGATCCGGGGAACCTCGGCCTGATGGTCTCCACCGGCGACCACATGGCGGAGGTCGCCCGGCGGGCGGTCGACCGTGGGTTCCAGGTCGCCATCCACGCCATCGGCGACCGCGGCGGCCTGGTGGCGCTCGACGCCATGGAGCGCGCCCTCCAGGGGCCGCGGCCGGAGGCGCGCTTCCGGCTGGAGCACGCGCAGGTGCTCCGCCTCCAGGACATCCAGCGCCTGGCGCGGCTGGGGATCATCGCCTCGATGCAGCCCACCCACGCCACCTCCGACATGCCCTGGGCCGGCGAGCGCGTCGGCCCGCGCCGGCTGGCCGGCGCCTACGCTTGGCGCAAGGTGCTCGACGCGGGCGGCCGGCTGGCCCTGGGGAGCGACTTCCCCGTCGAGTCGGCCGACCCCCGGCTCGGCCTCTACGCCGCCGTCACCCGCCAGGACCTCCAGGGCAATCCGCCCGGCGGCTGGCTGCCGGGCGAGCGGCTGACCCGCGAGGAGGCGCTGCGCGGCTTCACCCTCGACGCCGCCTGGTCGCTCTTCCTCGACAAGGAGGTCGGCTCGCTGGAGGTCGGCAAGCGGGCGGACCTGGTGGTCTTCGCCCACGATCCGATGACGGTGCCGGAGCGGGAGATCCCCGCCGCCGGCATCGACTACACCCTGGTCGACGGCAAGGTGGTCTACGAAAGGGGGAGCGCGCGGTGAGCTGGACGGCCCTCCGGGGCCACCGCCGCAGGCTCCTTCGGGGGGCCGCCCTCGGACTGGCCGGCATCGCCCTGCTCTGCGGCACCGCCGTGGCCGGCGACGGCTACGAGGCGCTGCGCCGCGCCATGGTCGAGCAGCAGGTCAAGCAGCGCGGCATCGTCGAGCCGGAGGTGCTGGCGGCGATGGAGCAGGTGCCGCGCCACCTGTTCGTGCCCGACGCCCTGAAGGCGCAGGCCTACAGCGATCAGCCGCTGGTGCTCGGCCAGGGGCGGACGGTCTACCAGCCCTACGTGGTGGCGCTGATGACGTCGCTGCTCAAGCTCAAGCACGGCGACAAGGTGCTGGAGATCGGCACCGGCTCCGGGTATCAGGCGGCGGTGCTGTCGCGGATCGCGCGCGAGGTCGACTCGGTCGAGATCGTCCAGCCGATCGCCAACGAGGCGGCCAAGCGGCTCTACGTGCTGGGCTACCACAACGTCGAGGTCCGCTTCGGCGACGGCTACCAGGGGTGGACCGACAAGGCGCCGTTCGACGCCATCCTGCTCTCGGCCGCGCCGCCGTCGATCCCCAAGGCGCTGCTCCAGCAGCTCCGGATCGGCGGCCGGATGGTGGTGCCGGTGGGGGGCTTCTTCCAGGACCTCCTGGTGATCACCAAGACCGCCGACGGCATTCAGAAGCGGATGGTGATCCCGGTCCGCCTCTCGCCGATGAAGGGGAAGGTGCCGGGTGAGAACAAGTAGACGCAGTTTCCTGGCGCTCCTCCCGGTGCTGATGACGGGGCTGATCGTGGTGCCGGCCCTCGGGTCATCGCAGGGAGCGAGCGAGGAGCAGTGCGCCGCGGCCCGCCACCTGATGGTCGAGCAGATCCGTTCCCGCGGAGTCACCGATCCGGCCGTGCTCGCGGCCCTGGAGGCGGTGCCGCGCCATCGCTTCGTGGCTGCCGACCGGCAGGGGGAGGCCTACGCCGACCATCCGCTCCCCATCGGCGACGGCCAGACGATCTCCCAGCCCTACATGGTGGCGCTGATGACGTCGCTGCTGGAGCTGCGGCCGGGGGCGCGGGTGCTGGAGATCGGCACCGGCTCGGGCTACCAGGCGGCGGTCCTCGCGCAGGTGGCGGAGGAGGTCTACACGATCGAGATCCTGTCGCCGCTGGCCGACCGCTCGCGGCGCACCCTGGCCGACCTCGGCTTCCGCAACGTCCAGGTCCGCACCGGCGACGGCTTCAAGGGGTGGCCCGAAGCGGCCCCCTTCGATGGCATCCTGGTCACCGCCGCGCCGCCGACCGTCCCCGAGCCGCTCCTCCGCCAGCTCAAGGTCGGCAGCCGGCTGGTGATCCCGGTCGGCGTCCCCGGCGCCATTCAGAACCTCCTCGTCCTCACCAAGCGGGCCGACGGCGGCTTCGACCGCTCGAACGTGATGCCGGTGCGCTTCGTGCCCATGACGGGGGAGGCGCAGCGGGAGCGGTAGGAAAAAAGCACAGGGACGAATACGGACGGGCACGGACGAACAAGGACGGCGGGCGTAACCGGGTCCTGGGTTCTGTGTTCGTCCGTGCCGGTCCGTGCTCGTCCGTGCCCGTCCGTTCCTTGTCTTTCCCCCGGCCGCAACATACGCTTAGGCTCCGCAAGGACAGGAGTCGTGGGTGGCCGACATAGGGCGTGAGAGCATCCTGGGGCTGGACAACATCCGTCTCGACCTTCCCGTCGCCGGCCTCGGCAGCCGTTCGCTCGCGGCGGCCCTCGACTACATGGTCCTCGCCGGACTGGCGATCCTCTGGGTGCTGGCGGTCGCCTTCCTGATGGCCCGGGTGGCGCCGGGGTGGGCGCCGGCGCTGCTCGTCGCCGGCTGGTTCCTCCTCGAATGGGGCTATTTCGCCGGCCTGGAGATCGCCACCGGCGGCCGGACGCTCGGCAAGCTGGCGGTGAAGCTCCGCGTGGTCACCGCCGAGGGGGGGACCCCGGGGGCCGGCCCCCTGCTGGCCCGCAACCTGGTGCGCAGCCTCGACCTGATCTTCGGCGCCCTGCTGATGGCCGTCGACCCCCTCTCGCGCCGGCTGGGAGACCGCCTGGCCGGCACGCTGGTGGTCCACGACCGGCCGCCCGACGCGGCGCCGGTGCTGGGACGGGTCCCGCCGGGGTGGGGCCCCCGCGAGCTGGCGCTGGTCGAGGCCTTCCTCGCCCGCGCGGGCTCGCTGGAGGACACGGCGGCGGCCTGGGCGATGGCCGACCGCATCCTGGAGCGCATCCGGCGGGACGCTCCCGAGCTCCTCGCCGGCGTCGATCCGCGGCGCGATCCCATCGCCGCCATCCGCCAGGCTCTCGGAGTGGAGGGCTGATGGACTACGCGCGCTTCATCCGCCTGCGGCGGCCGCTCTGGGACGCCTTCGAAGGCCAGCTCGCCGCCTCCCGCAAGCGCTTCCGGACGGTGGGCTACGACCGGCTGGAGGAGATGGCCCTGCGCTACCGCCAGGTGCTGCACGACCACGCCCTGGCCGCCTCCCGCTTCCCCGGCACCGCCGCCGCCCGCCGGCTGCAATCCCTCGCCCTGGTGGGAACCCGCCGGCTCACCGGCGAGGGGACGGCGCGGCCGGGGAGCGTCGCCGGCTTCTTCGCGCGCACCTTCCCCGCGGCATTCCAGCGCCAGCTCGGGCTGCTGGGGATCACCGTCGGGCTGTTCCTCCTGGCGGTGCTCTGGGGGTTGGGGGTGGCCGTGGTGCGGCCGGAGATGGGGCTGACGATCCTCGGCCCCGAAGCCGTCCGCGGCCTGGAGGAGGGGCGGCTGTGGACCGAGTCGCTGGTGACCACGGTGCCGCCGAGCCTCTCGTCCTCGGGGATCGCCACCAACAACCTCACCGTGGCGCTGACGGCGTGGAGCGGCGGGCTGCTGGCCGGGGTGGTGCCGCTCTACGTCGTCCTCTTCAACGGCCTGCTGCTGGGCGCCACGGTGGGCGTCACGCTCCACTACTCGATGACCGGGGAGCTGCTGCGGTTCATCGCCGCCCACGGCATCCTCGAGCTGACACTGATCCTGGTCTGCGCCGCGGCCGGCCTCGGCCTCGGCCGGGCGCTGGTGGCCGCCGGCGACCTCCCCCGGCCGCTCGCCCTGCGCGCGGCCGGCCGGGACGCCCTCGCCGTCCTGCTCGGCTCCCTCCCCTGGTTCGTCGTGCTGGCCCTGGTGGAGGTCTTCGTCTCGCCGGCGCCCGGGCTCCCCGCCGGCGTCAAGCTGCTGCTCGGCCTCGCCCTGGAGGGCATCTTCCTCGCCCTCGCCCTGCGTCCCGTCCCCCGCCTGGAGGCGACCCCATGATAGAGCCAGGAACCGCGCCCGTCCGCCCCGCTCCCATGCCGTTCCTGCCGATGCTCGACGAGGCGATCCGGCGCTTGCGTCCGCACCTGCGCGCGATCTTCCCCTCGGTGGCGCTGCCGGTCGCCATCCTCACCACCCTGCTGCAGGTGTTTCAGATCCTCACCCTGCGCGGCATCCTGGGCAAGGGGGAGGCGATCTCGAGCTGGACCCTGCTCTGGACTCCCGCCGCCCTGCTGATCGGCCTGGTCCTGGTCTCCGTCTCCGCGGTGGCCTACGTCGCCGGCCAGGTCGCCGCCCTCGACGCGCTGATGGGGCGGCCGATCGAGATGGGGCGGAGCTGGCGGTTCGCCCTGCGGCTGCCGGTCTGGTGGACGCTCCTCCTCTCCGGGCTCGCCATCTTCGTCTCGCTGCTGTTCTGCCTGGTGCCGGTGCTCTACGTCGCTCCGCTGCTCTCCTTCGCCGTGCCGGCGATGGTGGAGGAGGGGGTGTTCGGCTTCGCGGCGCTCTCCCGCAGCGCCGACCTCGCCCGCTTCAACCCGAGCCTCCGGCTGACCGACAGCCCGATCGTCAAGATCCTCGTCCTGATGGTGGTGACCACCCTGATCAGCTACCTGGCGAGCCTGCTGGTGACGCTCCCCTTCCAGCTCCCGATGTTCATCGACCTCTTCCGCAACGTGATGTCGGGGGACCGGGACGTGCAGGCCGCCATGTCGCGCTGGCTCTGGCTGCAGCTCCCCGCCGTCTTCCTGAGCTCGCTGGTCCGCACGGCGGTCTATCTCTACACCGCCTTCGGTATCGGCATGCTCTTCTTCGACGTCCGCGGCCGGCGAGAGGGAAGCGATCTGCGCGCGGAGATCGACACCCTGTTCCCCGGCCCGCCGCCACCGCCACCGCCATCCCCGCAATCGCCGCCATCCCCGGCGGAGCCCTGGTCCTGATTGCGTCCGGCGCTCCTCCCGCCCTGGGACCCGCTCTGGGACCAATAATGCCCGCGGACCGCGCCCTGCTGGAGCGCGCCCTCGCGGGGGTCGACCGTACCCCCGCGCCGCCCGCCAGCTCCTACCTCGGCGAGCTCGGCCGGGCCATCCGGGAGGCGGTCCTCCAGGCCCTCCTGCGCGGTTCCCGGATGCTCCACCTCTCCCGGGGAGCGTTCCTGGTCCTCGCCGGCCTGATGGCTCTCGCGGCGGTCCTGCTGCTCGTCCGGGCCCTGCTTCCCAGGCTTCGCCGGCCGCGGCGGCCGGAGCGGGAGAGCCGTATCGCGGCGGCGCTCCCTGCTGCCGGGAACCGCGACGCCACCGCCTGGCGCGCCGAGCTCGAGCGCCGCTTGGCGGCGGGCGGTGCGGCCGAGGCCCTGGAAGCCGCCTGGTGGTGGCTGGCCCGCTCGCTCGCCGGCGACCGGGCCGAGCCGGACTGGACCAGCCGGGATCTGCTGGCGCACGCGGCCCACGCCGATCTGGCGCCGCTGGTCCGCGCTCTCGACCGGCTGATCTACGGACCGCGGCGTCCGGAGGTCGAGGACGTGCGGCGGCTGGTGGGACGGCTGGAGGAGGCGCTCTCTTGAGGCGTCCGACGCTCCTCCGGCAACTCCTGATCGTGGCCGGCGTGGTCCTGCTGGGAGCGGTGGCCTGGAAGCTCGCGAGCGGGGGAGAGGCGCGGGGGAGCTCGCTCTCGCGCGGGCCGGACGGCTGGCTCGCGGCGCGGCGCTATCTGGAAGCCCGCGGCGTGCGCACGGGGCTGCTCGACCAGCCCCTCGACGGTTTCGAGGCGGGCGGCGTGCTGGTGCTGGCCTTCCCCTGGCAGCGCGGCGCCACGCCCGACATCGTCGAGCCGCTCGAACGGCATCTCCACCGCGGCGGCGACCTCGTCGTCGCCTACTCCGGCCAGCTCGGCAACGTCGGCGAGATCGTGGCGCTGGAGGCCCTGGGGCTGCCGTTGCGCGAGGCTCGCAGGGCCACCCTGAACCCCCTGCGCTGGAGCCGCTTCGCCCGCCAGGAGTGGGACCTCCGGCGGCTCGGAGGCGCCGCCGCGCCGGTGCGGGTCTGGGCGCCCCGCTGGACCCCGGAGCTGCCGAAGGGGGCTGGAAACCTCTTCGCGGGACCGGGGGGGCGGGAGGTGATCGGCGTCATGCCGCGGGGGCGGGGGCGGATCTGGATCCTGCCGGTCGACACGTTCGCCAATGCCCGCCTGGGCGACTCCGGCCACCCCGGCAACGCCGCCCTGCTGGAGACCCTGCGGCGGCGGCTCGGCGACCGCTGGACGTTCGACGAGTATCATCACGGGCTGACCGGCGGCGGGGCGGTGGCGTCCGCGCCCCTCGGCCGGGCTCTCGACCTGGTCCTGATCCACCTCGCCGTCCTCTACCTGGTGGCGCTCTGGACGCTGTCGCGCCGCTTCGGGCCGGCCTGGAACGAGACGCCGGCGGTGACCGGCTCGACGGGGTCGTTCCTGCTCGGTCTGGGCGCCCTCCACCACCGCCTGGGGCATCATCGCGAGGCGGCGGCCCGGCTGCTCGAACGGGCGCGGGAGCTCGATCCCGGCGCCGACCTCCCCGCCGGTCTCGATCTCCGCGCCGCCGGCGCCGGCCCGCGCGAGCTGGTGGCGCTGGCGCGGGAGGTGGCGGCGCGGCGGCGGGGACGGCCGCTGGAGCCGCCCGCCGCCGCCGATCTTGAAAGGGAAACCGAACGGGAGACCGCCGCATGAATCCGATCCCTGAAGCCACCTCCGCTATCCCCACCGAGCGGCTGATCGCGGCTGCCCGCGAGCTCGCCGACGCGCTGGGCGGCGCCGTCCTCGGCCAGCGGACGGCGATCGAGACCCTGCTCGTCGCCTACATGGCCGGCGGCCACGCGCTGCTCGAAGGGGTGCCGGGGGTGGGCAAGACCCTGCTCGCCCGCGCCTTCTCCTCCACCCTCGGAGCCGGCTTCAACCGGGTGCAGTTCACCCCCGACCTGATGCCCGCCGACGTCCTCGGAACCAACGTCTACGAGGCCGCCACCGGCTCCTTCCGCCTGCTGCGCGGGCCGGTCTTCACCGACGTCCTGATGGCCGACGAGATCAACCGCACCCCACCCAAGACGCAGTCGGCGCTGCTCGAGGCGATGCAGGAGCGGCAGGTGACGATCGACGGCGCCCGGCTCGCCCTGGCGCCCGGCTTCTTCGTCATCGCCACCCAGAACCCGATCGAGTTCGAGGGGGTCTACCCGCTCCCCGAGGCGCAGCTCGACCGCTTCCTGGTGCGGATCGAGATGGGCCTCCCGTCCCCTGAGGCCGAGCTCGACCTCTACCGGCAGGCGGTGGCCGGAGAGCTCGTCGACTGGGGGGGCAGCCTGCCCGGGGCGCTGCTGGCGCCCGGCGAGGCGGCTGCGCTGCGACAGGCGTCGCGCCGCGTCCACGTGGCCGAGGAGCTGCTGGCCTACCTCGGCCAGCTCGCCGCCGGAGTGCGCCGCGCCCCCCAGGTGGACCTCCCCGTTTCGCCGCGCGCCGCCCTGGCGCTGCTCGAGGCCGGCCGCGCCAGCGCCCTGCTCGAAGGGCGGGACTTCCTGGTGCCGGACGACCTCAAGCGGCTGCTCGTCCCCTGCTGGGCCCACCGGCTGATCCTCACCCCCGAGTCCGAGCTCGAAGGGCTCACCCCGCGGCAGGTTCTGGAAAGCGCCGCGGCGGCCGTGCCCGTGCCCCACTGAGCGGAGTGACCGGAACGCTCGCATGCCCGCCGCGCGCTGCTTTCAGCTCCTGGGGCTCGCCACCCTCCTGCTCGTCGCCTCGTTCCTCGACGAGCGGCTGGCCTGGGCCGCGCTCGGGCTCGACCTGGGAGTCGTCCTGGCGGCGCTGGTGGACTTTCGGAGCGCCGTCCGCACCCCGCTGACGGCCTCCCGGCGCTGGCCCCCCCTGCTGGTGCAGGAGGCGCCGGCGGAGGTCGCCGTGACCCTCGATTCCGCGGCGGCCGGCGCGCGGCGGCCGGTGACCGCGATCCTGCGCGAGGGGCTCCATCCGGCCTTGGCGGCCGGGCCGCTGCGCCGCACGGTCGAGATCCGCGGCGAGCTCCGCTGGGACTACACCCTGATCCCGCGGCGGCGGGGGGAGCACACGGCGGGGCCGCTCACCGCCCGCGTCCTGGGTCCCTGGAAGCTCGCCTGGGCGCAGCGCGACCTGCTGCGCCCCGAGCCGGTGCGCGTCTATCCCCAGGTCCGCTGGGAAGGGGAGGTCGGGCAGCTCCTCGCGCTCGCCCAGCGCCGCCGGATGGGGCAGATCCCCCAGCGCCTGCACGGCGTGGGGACCGAGCCCTACGCCCTGCGCCTCTACCTTCCCGGCGATCCGATCGCCAAGATCCACTGGAAGTCGACCGCCCGCCACGGCCGGCCGGTGACCCGCGAGGACACCTGGGAGCGGAGCGCCCGCCTGGTCATCCTGCTCGACTGCGCCCGGGCCATGGCCTCCATGGACGGCCGCCGCAGCAAGCTCGACTACGCCGTGGCGGCCACCCTGGCGCTCACCCGGGTGGCGGCGGCGCGCGGCGACCAGGTGACGATCGTGGCCTTCGCCGACCGCGTGCTGCGCACCGTGCGCGTCCGCTCCGGCGGGCGCGGCGCCGCCCTCGCCTACGCGGCGCTCTACGATCTCGAGGCCCGGCTCGCCGAGCCGGCCTACGACCTCGCGGCCGAGGCGACCTTCGCCGTCGAGCCGCGCAGCGCCACGGCGGTGCTCTTCACCTCGGTGGTCGACCTGGCGGCGGCGGAGCTGCTGCGCGAGTCGCTGCTCCGCCTCGGCCGCCGCCACCGGGCGCTGCTGCTCAACCTCGAGGATCCCGAGCTGCGGGCGCTCGCCGCCGACCCGCCCGCCACGCCGGCCGCCGCCTTCGCCCAGGTGGCGAGCCTGGAGATCCAGCTCGCCAACCGCCGCCTCGCCCGCCACCTGCGCCGCGGCGGTATCCGGGTGGTCAACACCCCCGCCGACCGCCTCGCCCTGGAGGCGCTGGAGGGGTACCTGGCGATCTTCCGCGGCGGCGCGGCCCCCGCCAAGCCGGCCCGCCTGTAACTTTTTGGCGCTTCCCCGCGCCCAATTCATCCGAGACGGCAGCGACGCCGTCGCCACAAGCGTAGAATTGACGAACAGGTGTTTCTGTCGGATCCGCGGATCGAACAAGGAGGAGAGCTATGAGATCAGTTTTTCAGAGGATGCCTGCGCGGTTGCTGGGGATTCTTGTGCTTTGCCTGACGCTCGCCGCCAGCCTGACCGGCGCGGCGGCGGCCCAGCCCTTCGGCGGCTGGCTGGACTTGAACGGCTCCAGCGGCTACATCTCGGTCCCTGCCAACCCGGCGCTCAACCCCACGGGCGCCTTCACGTTCGAAGCCTGGGTGAAGGTTACGGACGCCAATGGCGGCGGTTGCTCCAGCATCGCCGGCAAAGGCTGGACCCAGGCCTGGTGGATCGGCGTCTGCGGCACTACCCTGCGCTCCTACATCAAGGGCTACAACAGCACTCTTGGGAATGTCAACTTCGATTCCGGAACGATTTCGACCACTCTGTGGACCCACATCGCGGTGACCTACGACGGCGCCAACCGCCGGCATTACATCAACGGCGTGCTGGCGGGAACGCATGCGGAGACCGGCCCCTTGACCTCCTCGACGAACGAGGTGCGGATCGGCAGCGACGTCTCGTACGTGCACACCCCGGCCGGCTCGATCGACGAGGTCAACCTCTGGAACGTGGCCCGGACCCAGGCGCAGATCCAGCAGGACCTCGCCGCGCCGATCACCGGGCCGGTGCAGGGGCTGTTGGCGGTCTGGTCGTTCAACGGCAATCCGAACGACGCCGTCGCGGTCTACAACGGGACCGTCAACGGCTCCGCCGTTTTCTCGTCCCCCGCTCCGCCGGCGGGCTCGTGGCTCGCCACCAGCCAGATCCCGGGCTATCAGTTCAAGGTCCGGGTCACCGCGGGAACGGCGATCACCGGCGTGCAGGAGTCTGATTGCATTCCGGAAACCCTCTGCGTGAGCGCTTCGCTCCCCGGCCGTTCGGAAGTCCTGGTCCGCATCGTCGGCCCGAAGCCGAACGGCTTCCTCTGGCCCAACATCGTCAAGTTCAACACCTCGCAGGTCGAGGTCTGGATCGATCAGCTCAGCACCGGGAGCATCAAGTACTACGTGCTGCCGGGCGCCTGGCCGGGTCTGGACACCCTGCCGGGGCTGTACGACCGCACGGGTTTCGTGCCGTAGACGGTTCGACGAGGCTCGCGTCCGCTGGTAAGGCCCGTCCCCGCGCCATCGTCCTTTATGATGGTCGTTATGGGGACGGGCAATGTCTATTTCGACCTGACGGAGGAGCTCAACGCGGAAGGCGACATCGTCGTGCTCGCCTCGGGTCAGGCCGTGGTGTTCTATAAGATCTCGATGATGAGCAAGGACGGCGACTGGATCCTGCGGGAAACTCCGGAAGCCTGCCGAAGAGCACTCGGGATCCTGGGGCGCCATGGGGCCCGATATCGTCCGGGAGCTCCCCTCGATGTCCGCTGGCTGGCTGGAGGCTGGTCGAGCCATTTCGAGCTCATCGACGCCGAGAGGCGAAGGATCCGCTGCGACTTCGTCAGCCGTCCACCGCGGATGGCACCTGAAGAGATCCGCGACCTTTTCGTTGCGCCTCAGCCGGCGGCACCCCTGCGCGTCCTCCCGGTCGAGCCACTGATCCGGATCAAGCAGACCCAGAGGGCGAAGGACTATCCGGTGATCGGCGAGCTGTCGCGCCGGCTGCCGCCCGAGCGCGAGATCGAGTTCACGACCGATCCGGACCGCATCCTTGCCCTGGCACCTGACTATGGCGCGGGCTCGCCACGGCCTTCCGTGCGGGCCGCCATCGATCAGGGCTCGCGGGACGCCGTCGTGGTCGAGCTGGCGCGGGAGCTCGACCGGCTTCAGCAGCAGGACCGGGCGAGACTGGAGCGATACCGAGCCGCTTCCCTGGCGTACATGCAGGAGTTCCAGGCCGCGAAGATCGGAGACCTGCCTCTGCCCGAAGCCCACGAACGCCTCTGCGAGCTCGCAGAGAAACGGTTGCCGCCCAACCCGCTCGTCCAGGAGGACTCCCATGGAACTGCTCAGTGAGGACGACCTGAACCTTGCGGATATGACGCGCGAGGAGCTGGACCGCGCCTGGAACCTCTGGTTCGATCTCGCGCAGACCACCAACGACTCCGACCCCCTCTATACCCATGGGGTCTTCGTTCTCTGGGAACGATTGCCGGAGCCGTCGGGTTCCCACGAGGCCGATCCTCAAGCCCCTACGCCTGCCTCCCGCGTCGGGTAATCGATGTACCCCTTCTCGCCCCCCTGGTAGAAGGTGTCGCGGTCGGGCGGGTTGAGCGCGGTGCCCTCGGCGAAGCGCTCGGGGAGGTCGGGATTGGCCAGGAAGAGCACGCCGAAAGAGATCAGGTCCGCCTCGCCCGCGGCGATCGCCGCGTTGCCGGCCGCGAGGTCGTAGCCGCCGTTGAGGATGAACGGACCGTGGAAGAGGGGACGGAGCCCCGGCGCCACCGGCGCCGGCATCTCCGGGGTCCGCGCCACCGGCTCCACGACGTGGAGGTAGGCGAGGCCGAAGCGGTCGAGCTCCCGCGCGGCATGGCCGAAGGTCGCCGCGGGGTCCGAGTCGCTCATCGAATTGAACGAGCCGGTGGGGGAGAGGCGCACGCCCACCCGCTCCGCTCCCCAGACGCCCGCCACCGCCGCCGTAACCTCCAGCAGGAAGCGGGCGCGGTTCTCGACCGGACCGCCATAGGCGTCCGTCCGGTGGTTCGAGCCGTCGCGCAGGAACTGGTCGACCAGGTAGCCGTTGGCGCCGTGGATCTCGACGCCGTCGAAGCCCGACGCCAGGGCGCTCCGGGCGCCGTGCGCGAACTGCTCGACGACGCCGGGGATCTCGTCCAGCTCCAGGGCGCGCGGGACGCCGAACGGCTTCGGCCCCTCGCTGGTGAACGTCTGCCCCTCGGCCGCTAGGGCGGACGGCGCCACCGGCGGCGCGCCGCCCGGCTGCAGCAGCGGGTGCGAGATCCGGCCGACGTGCCAGAGCTGCGCGAAAATCCTCCCGCCGCGCTCGTGGACCGCGTCGGTCACCCGGCGCCACCCCGCGATCTGCTCCTCGGCGTGGATGCCCGGCGTGCCGGGATAGCCGATCCCCTGCGGCGAGACCTGGGTCCCCTCGGTGACGATCAGCCCGGCCGAGGCCCGTTGGGCGTAGTAGGTGACCGCGAGCTCGCTCGGGACGTTCCCGTCGATGGCGCGGTTGCGGGTCATCGGCGCCATTACCATGCGGTTGCGCAGCGTGTACGGTCCGACCTGGACCGGGGAATGAAGGGTAAGGTGCTGCTCGGATTGAGCCATGGTTCGCCTCCTGAATAGTTCGTGTCTTGAAAGTGCAGGAATGAACTTTCGGGTCCAAAAAAAGGGATTTAGGCTCCCGCTTCCAGCCGTCCCAGCAGCCGGCAGAGCGCCGCGCGGTCGTCCGCGTCCAGCCCCATGAACATCCGGCTCTCAGTCTCCTGAACGACCTGGAGCGCCTCGGCGTGGCGCTCCCGGCCGGCGGACGTCAGCCCGGCTCGGACGGAACGGCGGTCGTGCGGATCGTTCAGCCGCTCGACGAGACGGTCGGCCTCCAGGCGGTCGACGAGCTGGGTGATGTTGGAGCGCACGCAACTGCAGCGGTCCGCGAGCTGGCTCAAGGGCATCGCCTCATCGGTCTCCGCCAGCCGTGAGAGCACGTTGAACTTGGCCAGCGAGAGCCCGAGGCCGTCCAGCGCCCCTTCCAGCCGCGCCTCCACCTCGTGCGCCGCGCCGAGGACCCGGAACACGATCGAGGGGAGGGTGCAGGACGAATCGTTCATGCCTGAATTATACAGCGGTGACAGACCGGATGCAAGGAGTTCGTGGGCGCCCCCGCCCGAGCCCTCACCCCTGGCCCCTCTCCCTTCCCCTCCCACCCTCCCTCACAGGGAGAGGGGAAACCCCCGCCCCCTCAAGATCCAGGCCTTTCTCTTTGTCTTTCTCCCTCTTCTCCCGGTGAGGGAGGGGGGAGGGGACGGGAGAAGAGGGCCGGGGTGATGAGGGCCAACTCCAGAGCCAAGGCCAATCTGGCAAAGTAGCCTTAGAATCCCCTCCATGAGCGCGGCTCGCCGGACTCTCGGCCGCTGGATCCTCGCCACCCTGCTCGAGCGGGGGTGCGATTCCGCCACGGCGCGCGTGCCGCGGCGGGTCGCCAGTGTCCGGCCGCTCACCCGCCGCGAGATGGCGGAGCTCAGGCCGCTCGCCGGCTCGCTGATCTCCCACGGGAACCTGCTGCCTCTGCCGCGGCAGGTCCGCCGGCCCGCTTACGAGGTGTAGCCCGGACCGCCTTCCCGTGGGCTTTGAAAGAGAATAGGCTCTTCGCTCATCAGTTCTCAGGACCGCAGACGGCTCCGAACAGAGAGGAACGGCATGGGCCTCAAGGAAGTCCTCAGCAGGATGAAGATCGTGGAGCTCGACCCGGACGAGATCGCCGCCGCGGCGTCCTCGACGGGCGGCTCGTCCGCGCCGGCTCCCAAGCCGCCGGCCGGGACGGTGGACATCAACGAGCTGCTCGGCAACATCCCGGCAACCCCGCCGATCGACGAGCGCAAGCTCGACGCGGCGGCGGCCGCGGCGTCCGCTACGGGCACCGGCGGCGGCGACGAGGGGGCCGCCGACATCCCGGACTTCCCGTCGATCTACAAGGCCGCCGGGGTCACCGATCCGCCGCACGGCTACGGCGCCTACAAGGTGCTGGAGATCTTCTCCTCGCCCGGCTTCGCGACGCTCGATCTGCGGGCCAAGGCCGCGGCGCTCACCGGCTTCCTCAACATGAACCCGTCCGGGCCGGTGCCGATCACCGACATCGTGCAGGACGCCGTCCGCCGCGACCAGGCGCTCGACAAGTTCGAGGAGTTCCTGCGCCTCAAGCAGGCGTCCCGCTCGCAACAGATCGACAAGGACAACGCCAAGCTCCAGGCGGAGATCGACGAGGTCACCCGCCGCAACCGGGAGACGATGGAAGCCAACCGCGCCGGGCTCGAAGCCGAGCAGGGGCGCCTCTCCCGCTGGCTGACGCTCAAGCGCACCGAGGAGCGCAAGCTCTTCGACGCCGTCAACCCGTTCGTCGAGAAGAACCCGATCTCGACGGCGGACACACCCACGCCGGCGTCCACCAGGGAAAGCGACCCAGGTAAATAATCAGGAGAAAGCCATGTTTCAGCGTCTCGCCCGAGTTTTCAAATCGTGGATCGGTTACTTCATCTCCTTCGCCGAGGACCCGGAGGTCATGCTCCAGGAGTCGATCGAGGAGATGCGCAACACCCTGCCCAAGCTGAACCAGATCCTGATCACCACCCGGGCCACGGTCATCCGCCTGGAGCAGGGGAAGGCGGCGCTGGAGGCGCGGGAGAAGCAGCTCATCAGCTCGATCAAGGCGGCCCTCACCGAGGGGAGCCCCGAGTCGCGCCGCATCGCCGAGGACGACGCCTCCAGCCTGCAACAGGTGCGCACCGAGCTGGCGACCACCACCGACCAGCTCACGGCGGCCTCCAAGGCCTTCGAGAACACCCAGCTCACGGTAGAGGACATCAAGGACAAGCTGCGGCTGAAGATGGAGGAGAGCCGCAAGGCGATCACCGAGTCGCGCAACGCCGCGGCGCTCCGCAACGCCGCCTCGGCCATCGCCGAGCTCGACACCTACGGCACCGCCGCCACCAACGACAAATACCTGGAAGAGATCAAGCAGAAGTCCGCCGAGGCCAAGGCCGCCGTCGAGGTGGCGACCGGCGGCCTCGACGTCGACCGGATCAAGAACGAGCGCAAGGCGCGCTCCCTCCAGGCCCAGAGCGTGCTCTCCGAGTTCGAGGTGGAGATGGGGCTCAAGAAGCCCGATGCCGTGCGCGAGGCCGCGCCCTTCCCCACCCAGGCGACCCCGGCCGCGACGCCGCAAAAACTTCCCGACGCCGGATAGAAACCTGAAAGAGGATTGGGGGATGTTGGTGGCCTGCGACCTCACCCTCGGTCCCTCTCCTAAAGGAGAGGGAGGGCCCAACGGGGGCCGCATCGCAGTCGTCCCCCTTCTCCTTTAGGAGAAGGGTCGGGGATGAGGTCAAAGGCCAGGAAGGCCGAATCGAAGCGAGGAGAAATTGATGCCCGAAGCCGCTCCCGCCCCGGCCGTGTTCCTCGACTCGCTCCCGCCGTGGGCGTCGGAGCTGGTGCGCGCCGTCAGCTCCAAGCAGTCCAACGCTTTCGTGGTGCACGGCGTGCCGGCCGACCTCGTCCCCGTCCGCGGCCCGGAGGGGCTGCGCTTCCTGGCGCTCGACGACTTCCTGGTCCAGCAGCTCTTCGCCGGCTGGCCCTCGATCGTCACCTACAACCGGGCCGAGGGGCTCGGCTTCGCCACGCCGGCGGCGCGCGGCCACTTCCAGGACCGGATGCGCGCCTACGACACCGTCCACGGCACCAACTGGGCGGACTCCCTGCCGCGCGACGCCGGCAACTGCTTCGCCCTCCTCGACGCCTACTTCCGCCAGTGCGCCAGCCTCCAGCCGGCCCGCCCGGTGGTGCTGATCCTCCCCTTCGCCGAGACCGTCGTGCCTGCCGCCGAGGTCGCCTACCGCACCCCCGAGGACCGCGCCGTGCTCGTCTACCTGCGCAAATGGTCGCAGGACCCGGTGCTGCTGGCCAAGAACATCGTCTTCGTGATGGTGACCGAGAGCCTCGCCGAGCTCGATCCCAAGCTGGTCCGCTCCCATGCCACGCGCGAGGTCGAGATCGTCCGTCCGGACGCCAAGGAGCGGCTGGCCTACCTGGAAGCGGTGCGCAGCCCGGAATGGTACGCGTCGAAATCCGAGCTGCCGCCGGCGCGCCTGGCGGAGATGACTGCCGGCATGACGCGCGTCCAGATCGGCCAGCTCCTCGACGGCGCCGACGCCGACGGTGAGCACTTGACGCGCGACCGCGCCCGCAACGTCAAGAAGGAAGTCATCGAGACCGAGGGGCTGGGGCTGCTGGAGTACGTCGAGCCCCGCTTCGACCTCTCGATGGTGGCCGGCATGCCGGCCGTCAAGGACCGCCTCCGCCGCGCCGCCCGCGCCATCGCCCGCGGCAACCCGGCGGCAGTGCCAATGGGCTACCTGGTCTGCGGTCCGGTGGGGAGCGCCAAGACCTTCCTCGTCGAGTGCTTCGCCAAGGAGATCGGCTTCCCCTGCGTGAAGCTGAAGAACTTCCGCTCGATGTGGGTGGGCTCGACCGAATCGAACCTCGAGCGCATCCTCAAGATCCTCTCCGCCCTCACCCCCGTGGGCGTGGTCATCGACGAGGCCGATGCCGCCCTCGGCAACCGCGACCAGCAGGGGGACTCCGGCACCCAGAACCGCGTCTTCGCCCAGATCGCCGCCTTCATGGGTGACACCACGAACCGCGGCAACATCCTCTGGTTCCTGATCACCGCCCGCCCCGACCTGCTGCCGATCGACCTCAAGCGCCAGGGTCGCGCCGAGGAGCACATCCCCCTCTTCTACCCGGAGACGGCGGCCGAGTACGACGAGATCTACGGGGTGATGCTGAAGAAGCTGGGGATCCGGACCGCCGTCACCAGCCTCGCCGCCGTGGCCACCGAGGACCAGTACCTCGGCCTCTCCGGCTCCGACCTCGAAGCCGTCCTGGTACGGGCGATCCTCGAAGCCGAGGCCGCCGAGTCCTCCGAGGTGAAGGCGGAGCACTTCCAGAAGGCCTTCTCGGACTTCATCTCGCCCGTCAACAACCACGAGCGGGAGATGCAGATCCTCGTCGCCGTCCTCGAGTGCACCAGCCGCGAGCTCCTCCCCGAGCGCTACCGCACCCTCGACCGCGGCGAGATCCAGGCCCGGGTGAACGAGATCAAGCGCGAGCTGCGGCTGCTCTAGCGCCAGCAGGCCGGGGCTGACCCCTCTCCCTCGTTGGGCCCTCGTTGGGAGACCCCCCAGGGGATCGCGCTCTCCGCCTTGGATTCCGCTGTTTCGGCCTCCGGGTGGGCTGGTTGCGCGACCGGGTCGGGCCTTTCAGCCCACGAAGCGGGTCTGTCGGCGGACGCTTCCGCGGCTTCAGCGGCCGCGAGGGGCGGTTGGCCCCTCGCGAGGGCGCGTCGCCCCCTCGCGAGGGCGCGACGCGCCCTCGCGTGGGCCCGCAGATCCCACGCGTGGGGCCGTAGGCCCTCCGCGTTCCACTTACGAGATCTCGCGTGGGGCGGACAGCCCTTGCTGAAGGGCCATCGGCCCCATGCGTGGGCGCATCGGCCCTATGCGTGGGGCTTACGAGATCTCGCGAGGGGCGGATGGCCCCAGTCGAAGGGGCATCGGGCCCACGCGTGGGGGCAACGGGCCCACGCGTGGGCCGGAGCAGGTCTCCGCGCGCGTAAACCGGCGGGGGCGCCCGTAAGTTGAGCAAAACAATAGCATGGGAAGGGCGAAACTCCTGATTGGCTCGGGCCTGGGAGTGAGAAATCCGGGGTCAGCAGCCGGCTGGAGCGCTTCGCCGCCGGAGCCGGAACAGCGCGGTCCCCGCGAGCAGCAGCGCCAGCGCCAGCAGGCCGAGCGTCGAGAGCGCCGGCACCGACGGCAGGAAGCCGGTGGTCCCGTCCAGCGAGAAGGCGGCGTTGAACGTCGGCGGGGTGGCGCCGCCGACGATGTCGGTGCCGATGCGGAGCCAGTCCGGGTCGAGGGCGGCGTTGCGGATCCAACTCTGGAGATCGCCGGTGAACGGCGT
The DNA here is from genome assembly GCA_963718645.1 of uncultured Acidobacteriota bacterium. Lineage (GTDB taxonomy): Bacteria > Acidobacteriota > Thermoanaerobaculia > Multivoradales > UBA5704 > DATARR01. Next base: position 3,403,297 of record OY970373.1, on the reverse strand, counting down.
GCCGGCGGCCGAGATCGGCTTCTGGGCGGAGAGCCAGTAGAACTGCCCCCCCGTCACCTGGACCTGCGGAACGAAGAAGTAATGGTCGGGGGGGAGGACGAGAGGCGGGTTGAAAATTACGGTGAACATCACCTCCTGGCCGGTGACCGGTCCCTCGCCTCCGGTGGTCTGTCCCGGAATGGGATGGATGCCGTTGAGCACCGAGTTGGAGGCCGTGAACGTGGGGGCGAGCGTGGCGGTCGAGAACGTCAGCGTGCCGGCGCTGTCCGCCGACTTGAACGCGATGTCGCTCGGCGAGTTGGTCCGCGTCGGCACCTGGCCGGAAGGGGGATTGGTCGAGTCGAGCGGGAAGACGCGATAGATCTCCACCGTCACCTCGCCGATGGTGCCGCTGCCGGTGATCAGGCCGGTGAAGGTGGCGTGCTGGATCGTCGTCGGGTCGGTCACCACGAAGTCGTCGGCGGCCTCGATCTCGGTCCCCCCGGACGGAGGCCTCGACGCGGCGGCCATCCTGCCGTCCGGTCCGTCGGTCTGGAAGTGGAAGACGTCCGCGGTCGCGGGAGCCGCCAGCAGCAGGACCGCGGGCAGCAGGAGCGCCAGCGGGGAAAACCTCGCAACTCGACGATCGGTCATCGGATTCTCCTTGGGGTCGGCCGAGGAAATATGCAGATCTAACGATATCATGGGCTGCGCCGGGCTCCTCGATCCTCATCGAAGTTGATCCTGATTACGTCGTTTCTGATATTCTGTTGAGGTCCAGGAGGGAGAATCAAGCATGAAGAAGCTCTGGCGGCTCGCGGTATCCGGTGTTCTGGCCCTTGCGTTCCCGATCTCCGCCGCCGCGATCGCGGCGCCGGTCTCCGGCTGTTCCTGCCCGAACGGGGATTGGAACATCCTCAGCCATACCACCTGGGGAGCCGCGCCGGGCTGGACGTGCGGCGGTCTGGCCGAGCTCGGCCGGAGCAGCGCCGAGCAGTCCGCGGCGGAGGACTGCGGCGCCGCCGGCGTCTGCGCTTTCGTCGTCTCGAATGAGTCCTGTGTTGACCAGGGCGGCCCCGACCAGCACTTCTCCCTGGACTTCAGGTGGAAGTGCTACGTGTGCTCCGGCTAGTTAGGACGCTTGGTTCCCGGGACGATTTGAGAACGGAACGAGGTTATTCGGGTTCTCTTTAGGCGCGCTGGAAGGCTCATCCACGGCGTTGGCCGGCTCCGTCGAAGCGTCGGCCGGTTTCTCGAAAGCCAAGAATGCCCACAAGGCACCTTCTTTAAGAGCTTGCCGCAGTCTTCGCTCCAGCCAGACCAAGTCTTCACGAGTCATTCCGGCCGGGAACTCCAGGGTTGCCCTCCGTCCGGCCGTAAGGGGAATGTCGTAAGGGTTCGTCCCAGGTTCATAGGAAGGGGAGGGAATCGGTGGAGACTCAAGGGACTGCGGCGGGGAAGTCGGCTCGCCTTTCGGTTGGTCTCGAAGGCGACCCTCCTCATCGAGGACATCGGCAAACCAGGCGGAGCGGACGAAAACGGCCTCAGCTTCCGCACAGGCGCGGGCGGTGATCCCGTAGTCCTGGACAAGGATTCGAGCCAGATTCTCCGGAAGTCGGCCGACCGGCCGGTATCGTCTGAGGATCTGTCGAAAAAGCGCCGGCCTTTCCAGCGCTGCCCCTAAGGCAAGATGGTATCCAGGGTCGGCGGGAGCGAGGCTCTGGAGTCGACGTCCGAGCAGGCTTATCTGGAAAAGCTTGGTATGACGGTCGAGAAGCCCGTATTGGACAAGGGCTCCGATTTTCCTTGCCGCAACTCCACCCTCAGCGGAAGAGTAGCCGAGCGCTTTAGCCAGAGCTTGGCGGTCAAAGGAGGCGGTCCCCAGGGTTTTCACCGGCCCGCGCAGGATCTCGTCGGCCGTCTTGAGGTCGACGAGAGGATAAGCGCGACTCCGTTCCTTCTTGGGCTGCTTGGGGAGGCTCACGACGTGATTGTCCTTGCTGGACTAAGAGTCAAGCTAAAAAAGTATAGAGCTGCCTGAAGCGTCGGTCAACAGCTTGTTTTGTCCCATCATCTAGGAAAATTCGGCCTGGAGAGGTCCTGCAGGGTTGCGGTCCAAGCTAAAAGGCCATACAATTTAGAGTCCGCGCCAATGTCTTTTGTACTGGCGAGGGCTGGCGAGGGTCTATGATCGCTGCGTTTCGCCTTCTCGGTCCGGGGATGCCCTATGGCCTCGCGTGAGGACCTGAAACGCCCGCGCGTTCGCGTCCCTAAGCTCGCCCAGGACGCTCAACGGTCGGAGACGGCGGCTGGCCCTAGGGATGTCCAGAATGCTCTAGAGGGCCAACGGCCAGAAAAACGCTCTGGCCTCCGGGATATTCAGCCCGAACTGGAAGCCCAACGGAGGCGTTGGTTTATCGGTGGGTGGGTCTTGATCGCCCTGACACTGTCTGTGGTGATGGTCGCCATTCTGTTTCTCCCGCAAGGCCCGAACTCGTCCTCGGAGGTTCGGGGAAGCTTTGGCGGTCATTGGATAACCTATCTTCGAGGAACTGTGGCGTTTGGCCTCCTCGCCGCCTTGGCTCAACAACTCTTTAAACGGGCGATTTACCTCCTCGACCAGACTAGAGAATGTGAGAAGGAGCAGATGAGAGATCTCATCCTGTATAAGCGCCATCCCGAGAACCCTGCCGCAGCACTGGAGGAGATCAAAGTCATCGAGCTGGGGGCGAGAGCCGACTTGTCAGAGCACCCAGTCAAGGCGTCATCGCGGAATTCTGTGCAGCGGAAGACGGACGCTATCCCGGCATCTCAGGAATGATTCCAGCAAGGCTCCTTTTCAGCGGTTCCGCCCGGAGCCGAACCGAGGTGCGCCGAACCGAGGTGCCAGGCGATTCGCGAACGCCGTGCGGGCGTCAGATTTCGCCCGCTCCGACCTTTCACGAGGGCTTGCGAGCCTTCATCGCGAGGGTCTGCCGCAGGACCGGCAGCACTGCGCGGTCCTTGTCGCGGTTGGCGTGCTCCTTGGTCTCGATGACGGCGGCGAGCTCGAGAACGCGGACCCTGGCTTCCCCGAGCTCGAAGGCGATGGTCCGGTCCACGAGATCCCCATAGGTGAGCCCATTGCCGATCGAGCCGAGAACGTCCAGCGCGCCGAGCTCGGTCAGCAGGAGGTGCATCCGGAGGGTCGCCAGCTTTGCGGCATCCGGTTCGATGTGCCGCCCCGCGGGATCGCGATAGCGGGCCTTGAGCTCTCGGAGGGCGGCCAGGAGGCGGGCGAGGTTCTCGGGTGCTTTGTCGTACAGGACGTCGAGATCGAAGGTCAGGATCGGCGCGCCTTCGAGCTGGGCGGCGACGCCGCCGACGACGAAAAACTCGACTTCGTGCCGGAGCAGGACCCGCAGGAGCCCGAGGAACTTAACGCTCCGCGACTCGTCCATTCCGGAGCTCGGCGAGCCCGTCCACCCAATCCTGGAGGAGGTCGAGCCGTTCGCGCGGCGTCAGGCTCAGGGTCCACTCGATGAGGGTGAGGTCGACTCCGTCGGACGACTCCGCGAGGGGACCGGTATCCGGCCAGGGCTCGGGTGCTCGGGAAGGAGGCTGGGGCATGGGACCACTATAGCAAGAGCCCGGCCGGGGGCGGGGTAGAGCCCGGTGATACGCTCTGCGGATGCCCCGCTACGACTTCCTCCTCGAGACCTACGACACCGAGCGTCTGAAGACCCTCTCCGTCTGGTCGCAGTTCCGGGACGAGGACTGTGGCTTCCGCCCGGAGCCGCGGGCGCGGACGCCGCGCGAGCACATGGTCCACCAGTGCGTCAGCGAGGATCTCTGGATGAAGGGGATGCTGGGGATCGACCTCGGCGAGGCGCCACTGCCGGCGGAGGAGATCCGCGTCGCCTTTCTCCGGCAGTACGCCGGGGCTTCGGCGCGGCGGCTGGAGCGCCTGCGCGGGATGCCGGACGAGTGGTTCGAGGGGGCGACCCGCTTCTTCGACGTCAAGCGCAGCCGGGCCTGGGTGCTGACGCGGCGGATCGCCCACTCGGCCCACCACCGCGGGCAGCTCACCGCCTATCTGCGGATGCTGGGGGCGAGCCTCTATTCGACCTACGGGCCCACCGCGGACACCGGCGGCCTGTTCCTGAACGGCGCGCCAACCCTCTATCGCTACCCGAGCCTCGACCGCCTCCTGGAGGCCGAGGCCGCGGGGGGCGAGTCGCCGCCGCTCCCCGGTCCGGGCGCGAAGAGCCCCACCGAGCGGCCGGAGTCAAGCTGACGCCATGTACGAGCACAAGTACGAGCCCCTGCTGCCCCTCCGCGAGTTCCTGAACCGCCTGGCCCAGAGCACCGGGTTCGGCATGGGGATCATCGCCGTCTCGCTGCTGGCCGGCATGGCCGGCTATCACCTCTTCGAGCATCTCGGCTGGGTCGACGCCTTCCTGAACGCCTCGATGCTGCTGGGCGGCATGGGCCCGGTCGATGCGCCCAAGACCACCGGCGGCAAGCTGTTCGCGGGGCTCTACGCGCTCTACTGCGGCCTGGCGGTGCTGGCCGTCGCCGGCATCGTGCTCGCCCCGGTCGTGCACAGGTTCCTCCACCGCTTCCACCACGACTCGAAAGAGCAGGGGAGCGGCGACAGCGGCAACAGCGGCAACAGCGGCGAGGAGTAGGAGCCGGTGCGCTCGCTCGCCCTCTTCGCCGTCGCCGCCCTCTGCGAGATCGCCGGCTGCTTCGCGGTCTGGATGGTCTTCAAGCTGCACCGTCCGGCGCTCTGGCTGCTGCCGGGACTCGCCTCGCTCGCCCTTTTCGCCCTGCTGCTGAGCCGGGTGGAATCGCCCTTCGCCGGCCGGGCCTATGCGGCCTATGGCGGCGTCTACATCCTTGCCTCCCTGGCCTGGCTGGCCCTGGTCGAGCGCAGCCTGCCCGATCGCTGGGACCTGATCGGCGGTGTGATCTGCCTTCTCGGTGCCTCCGTAATCCTATGGGGTCCGCGCTAGAGCGGCTCCGGGAAGGGAGTCTCCAATGAAGAAGTCGCTGCACGGGCCCGGCGCCGCCGTTCTGCTCGCGTTGTCCCTGCTGATCTCGGGCTGTGCCGGAGGGCTGAAGCCGGAGAGCTTCGCCGGCGAGCCGCGCTTCGATCCGCTCCGATACTTCGACGGTCCGACGCGCTCCTGGGGAGTGATCGAGAGCCGCCGGGGCCAGCCGAAGAGCCGGTTCAAGACCGACATGATGGGGCGGCGGGAGGGGGAGGACCTGATGATCACCCAGGACTTCACCTTCGAGGACGGCCACCGCCAGCAGCGGGTCTGGCGCGTCCATCGGGTCGACGATCACCACTACGACGCCACCGCCAACGACGTCGTCGGCGTCTCGCACGGGCTGGCCTATGGGAACATCTTCCGCTGGGAGTACGTGGTGGCGGGGAAGACCCGGCTGACGAACCTCCGCTACAGCCTCTGGATGTACCTGCAGGCCGACGGCGAGACGCTGATCAACCGGGTGACGGTGAGCAAGCTGGGCGTGATCCTGGCGCAGACGACCGAGCACTTCCACCGCGGGAGCGGTCCGGTGCCGCCGATCGTGACCGGGGGGTAGGAGCGCGCCCTCCGCCGGCCGGGCTTACCTCTACTTTGCAGATTGGCCTTGTCCGTTGGAGCCGCCCGCCCGAGCCCTCACCCCCCGGCCCCTCTCCCGTCCCCCCACCCACCCTCCCTCACCGGGAGAGGGGAGACAAGCAATGCCAGGACTCAGGAGTGGCTTCATCGCAGGGCCCCCCTCTTCTCCCGGTGAGGGAGGGGGTCGGGGGGGCGGGAGAAGAGGGCCGGGGTGATCAGGGCCAACGCCACACCCAAGGCCAATCTGACAAAGTAGAGTTACTTCCTGCCCGCCAGCAGCACGTTCGCGTAGGGCGTGCCCATCCCCATGGGGCGGACGTCGACGGCCAGCTCCAGGGTCTGGAGAAGGCTCGTCCACTCGGTGGCGCTCCGGTAGTGGAAGCGCTGCTTGCGGTGGCGGCGCAGGAGGGCGGAGAAGCGTTCCTGGAGGCGGGTGGCGGTGAAGCGCCAGCCGGCGCCGGCGTCGGCGTCGCGGATGAGCAGGAGGCCGCCGGGCGCCAGGGCGGCGACGGCCTTCGCCAGCAGCGCCTCCTGGTCCGCGGCCGGCAGGTAGTGGAGGACGTCGAGGAGGAGGACGACGTCGGCGGCGGGGAAGCCGGCCGTGCGCAGGTCCTCGTTGACGATCTCCGCCTTGCCGGAGAGCGCCTGGCAGGCGGCCGCGGCGACCTTCGGCCGCGCCTCGATGCCGAAGAACGAGAGGCCGCAGGGCGGCAGGGCCCAGCCCTCGGGGTAGTCGCCCGCTTCGGCCTGCGCGCGGGCGGCGAGCAGCAGGGAGAACAGGATCCCCCGGCCGCAGCCGAGGTCGAGCAGGCGGCCGGTGGACGGCAGCACGCCGCGCCGCACGAAGTTGAAGTAGAGGGGGTCGTGGCGGAGCTTGCCGCGCACGAACTCCCAGTTGAGCATGCCGGTGTCGAGATAGGGGAGGGCGGCCTTCTCCAGCAGCGCCTCCTGACGGGGGTGGGCGTGGCGGCGGCGCGCCACCCACCAGGTGAGCAGGGAGAGGATGACGGCGAGGCCGCCGCCGATCGCCAGGGTGCCGAGCATGAGGTCGGCTCCCACCTGCCGGAACCCGAGCTGCCGCAGCTCGTGGAAGTGGATGTGGAGATAGCTCTGCCCGCGCAGGCGGCGGCCGGTCTCCAACTCCGCCATCATCAGGAACGGGGTGACGCCCGGCAGGCTGATGTGCGCCGCCAGGTAGGTGAGCGCCGGGTTCACCCGCAGCAGCTTGGCGAGCAGGATGCACAGCGGCAGGTGCAGGCCATAGAAAGGGGTGCAGCCGATGAACACCCCCAGCGCCACGGCCCCCGCCTGCTTGCCCGGCGACATCCCCTCGGTGCGCATCTTGTAGAGGAGATCGCGCATCTCGCGGCTGAACTTCCCCTTCCCCAGCTTCTCCTTCCAGCGCTTCAAGGAGCACCCTCCGGGCTCGCCGCCGGATCGGGGACCGGCACCGACCGGAACCCCTGCCGGGCCAGGGCGTCGAGCAGCCGCGGCAGCACCTCGAGGACCACCGGGTTGCCGGCGGGACGCGCGGTGGCGCGGCCGTCGTGGAGGAGGAGGATGTCGCCGGCGGTGAGGCCGGCGAGCAGGCGGCGGGCGATCGCCGCCGGGTCGCGGTCGACGGCGTCGAAGCCGCGCCGGGTCCAGGAGACGAGGTGGAGGCCGGCGCGGTGGAGCACCCAGTCGAGGAGGGGGTTGCGCAGTCCGGCCGGAGCGCGGAAGAGCCTGGGGCGCCGGCCGGTCGCCGCCGCCACCGCGCTCTGTGCCCGCTCCACCTCCCGCCGCAGCGGGCCCGCCGTGTAGCAGGCGAAGAGGTGGGGGTGGGTGTCGGTGTGGTTCTCGACGCGGTGGCCGCGGCGGGCGATCTCGGCGGTGAGCTCGGGGTGGGCGCGGGCGCGGCGGCCGATGACGAAGAAGCTCGCCCGCGCGCCGGCGCCGTCGAGCAGGTCGAGCACGCGCGGCGTGACCTCCGGATCGGGCCCGTCGTCGAAGGTGAGGGCGATCTCGCCGCCGTCCGCCGCGGCGCCGTGGCCCGCCGGGGGGAGCCGGAGCAGGTTGGCGCCCACGGACTGGCTGCGCGGCCAGAGGCTGGCGGCGGCGAGGACCACGTGGTTGGCGACCAGGGCGCCGGCCACCAGCCGCCAGTGGCGGGGGGCGGCGGCGAGGGTGGCCGCGCTGGCGGCGTGCAGGCCGAGCGAGCCGAGCAGCAGGGGGGGCAGGCGGTAGGGCCTAGGCAAGGCCGTCCGCCTCCAGGGCCAGCAGCGCCGCGCGGTCGAGCTTGCCGCGCGGGTTGCGCGGCAGGGCGGGGACCAGGATGACGCTGCGCGGCACCTTGTGCGCCGAGAGGTGCGAGCGGCACCAGGCCACCACCTCGCCGGCGCTGAGGCTCCCCGGCCGGCAGGCGACAACGGCGCGCAGCACCTCGCCGCGGCAGCCCAGGGGGATGCCGAGCACCACCGCCTCGTCCACCCCGGCCAGGCCGGCGAGGATCGCCTCGACCTCGCGCGGGTTGACCTTCTTCCCCTTGATGTTGACCAGGTCGTCCACCCGCCCGCGCAGCGCCAGCTCATCCCCCTGCCACTCCGCCAGGTCGCCGGCGCGGAAGCGGCCGCCGGCGAGCCGGTCGGGGTCGGGATCGGGGAGGTAGCCGGCGGCGACGGCGGGAGATTCGACGGTGACCCGCCCCCCCGCGTCCCCCGCGATGGCTGGCTCCAGCACGATCCGCACCCCGTCGACCGGCGATCCCACCGTCCCCCGCTCGGCGGCCCCCCCCTCGCGGTCGTAGCAGATGCCGCCGCACTCGCTGGAGCCGTAGAAGACGTGGACGGGCAGGCCGAAGGTCTCCCGGAAGCGGGCGGAGGTGAGGGCGGAGAGCGGGGCGCCGGCGGTGATCACCAGCCGTAGCGCCGGCGGCCGGGGGGGCGGATCGCCCATCCGCGCCAGGGCGTCGAGGTAGGCCGGCACGGTGGGGAAGAAGGTGGCGCCGGCGCGCGCGGCGGTGACGAAGGGGTCGTAGACGCCGGCCGTCTCGGGGATCACCAGCAGGGTGCCGCGCGCCAGGGCGGGGATCGCCAGGCTGGCGAGGCCGTACGAGTGGGAGAGGGGGATCGTGGTGAGCAGGCGGTCGGCGGCCGTCAGCCCCATCGAGGCGGTGAGGGCGGCGTCGTCGGCGAGCAGCGCCTCGGCCGAGGCGGCGATCCCCCGCGGGGTGCCGGTGGAGCCGGAGGTGAGCTTGACGACGGCGGCGTCCGGGATGGGCGGGGCGGGCTCCCCGGCTGTGCCCGGAACTTGCATGGACCAGCCGTCCGGACCGTTTGGCCAGCCGTCCGGGCAGCGCAGGAGGGCGGGGGCGCCGAGGGCGCGGAGGATGCGCAGGGCCTCGGGACCGGGGGTCTGGGCGTCGAGCAGCAGCGCGGCGAGGCCGGCGCGGCGCAGGGCCAGGAGCGAGGCGAGGAAGCCCGGCCCGTTGGCGGCGGCGAGGCCGACGACGGTGCCCGGAGGCAACCCGGGCACCCCTGGAGCCTCGAGAGCGCGGCCGGCGGCGCGCGCCAGGGCCGCGACGTCGCCGACGGTGGCCCGGTGGTCGGGCGAGACGACCAGGGGCGCCAGCGGGTCGCGGCGCGCGAGGCGCTCGAACGCCTGGAGGATGGGGTCTTGCATGCTCAAGCCGGCCGCTCGTCTCCTTTCCGATGGAGGAGGGATGATACCAGCGGCGGCGGCGTCCCCGTCCGCGGGAGTTGCCGGAGGCCGCTAAGGACTTGTTGAAGAAAGGGTTGGGATTTGCCAGCACCCCCCGGGGCACGCTAGCATTCAGGGCTCGGAGTAAAGAAAAAACCTGCGGAGCGTGCCGCACGGTGGACCAGAGTCCGCCGGGATCTCAGAGGTTTTGCGTATGTCGGAAGCAGTCGCCACGACCCCGTCGCGGATCAAGCGCTTGATCGTCGAGAGCCTGAACCTCGAGGGGATGAGGCCGGAGATGATCGAGGACGAAGCTCCCCTGTTCGGCGAGGGGCTGGGCCTCGATTCGGTCGACGCGCTCGAGCTGGTGGTGGCGCTCGAGAAGGAGTTCGGTATCCGGATCAAGAGTCAGGAGATCGGCCGCGAGGTCTTCTCCTCGGTCTCGACGCTCTCCCAGTTCATCGAGGGGCGGACATAGAGACCTCCGCGAGGAGGCGCCGGCGATGAGGGAAGAGCGGCAGGTCGCCGTCACCGGGGTCGGCGCCGTCTGCGGCCTCGGCTGGGGCATCGCACCCCTCTGGGCGGGGCTGCGGGCCGGTGAGCCCGGCATCGGCCCGTTCCACCGTTTCGACCACTCCCGCCACCGCACCCACATCGCCGCCGAGGCCGCGCCGGTCCCCGCGGCGGTGGCCGCCCTGGCGCGCTCCTGCCCGGGCTGGCGCCGGCTGTCGATCGCCGACCGCTTCGCCGTCTTCGCCGCGCTGGAAGCGCTCGCGGGGGCCAAGCTGACTCCCGCGTCCCTCGGAGAGGACGGCGACGGGGGTTGGGAGGGCGATCTCGGGGTCTTCTTCGGCAGCAGCACCGGCGGCATGTACGAGAGCGAGCTCTTCTTCGCCGACTTCCTGCGCGACCGCCGCCGTCCGCGCCTCGCCTCGCTGATCCCGCAGCAGGTCAACGCGCCCGGCGACGCGGTGGCGCGGCAGGTGGGAGCCACCGGTCCGGTGATCACCTTCTCGTCCGCCTGCGCCTCCGGCGCGCTGGCGCTCGGGGCGGCGCTGGCGGCGGTGCGCGCCGGCGAGGTGGAGATGGCGCTGGCCGGCGGCTCGGACTCGCTCTGCCAGCTCACCTACGCCGGCTTCAACGCCCTGCGCTCGGTGGACGAGATCCCCTGCCGGCCGTTCCGCGCCGACCGCGCCGGCATGTCGTTCGGCGAGGGGGCGGCGGTGCTGGTTCTGGAGCCGCTGGAGCGGGCGCTGGCGCGGGGAGCCGAGCCGCTGGCGCTGCTGGCCGGCGCCGGCGCCTCCTGCGACGCGCACCACATGACGGCGCCCGATCCCGCCGGGAGCGGCGCCGCGGCGGCGGTCGAGGCGGCGCTGGCGGACGCCGGCCTGCCGGCCGGTGCGATCGACTTCGTCAACGTCCACGGCACCGGCACACCGCTCAACGACGCCGCCGAGTGGCAGGCCCTGCGGCGGGTCTTCGGCGAGCGGGCGGAGGGGATGCCGCTGGTGGCGACCAAGGCGCTGATCGGCCACCTGCTCGGCTGCTCGGGGGCGATCGAGGCGGTGGCGACCGTGCTCTGCCTGCACCATGGCGAGCTGCACCCCGTGCGCGCCGCGGGAGACCCGGATCCGGAGTTGCCGGTCTCCCTGGTCCTCGACCGCCCTCTCCCCCTGCCCGGCGCGCGGGCGGCGGTCTCCACCAACCTCGCCTTCGGCGGCTCCAACGCCGCCCTCGTCTTCTCGCGCTGGCCGGACCGGCCCGACCGGCCCCGGATGACAGGCCGGGCCGCTTGAGCGAGCCGATCTACATCACCGGCCTCGGCGCCCTGGGCGCCTGGGGGGCCGGCTCCGACCTCCTCGCCGCGGCCCTCGCCGACGGCGCGCGGCTCGCCCGCGAGGTCGACCGCGGGGCCGGCTACCACCGGGAGGGCGGAGCGCGGCTCGCCGCCCTGGTCCCTCCGGGGCCGTTCACGGGGTGGCTGTCGCCGGCGGAAGCGCGCCGCATGAGCCCCCCCTCGAAGCTGGCGGTGGCGGCGGCGCGGATGGCGCTGCGCTGCGCCGGCGGCGAGGACGAGGAGCCGCGGACGGCGGTGGTGATCGCCACCGCCTTCGGACCGTCGACCAACACCGAGGCGCTGCTCCAGCAGATCCTCTTCGAGGGCCCCGAGGCCGCCTCCCCCTCGCTGTTCATGGAGAGCGTGGCCAACGCGCCGGCGGCGCAGATCGCCATCGCCCTGCGGGCGCGGGGGCCGAGCCTCACCGTCTGCCAGCGCGAGGCCGGGCCGTTGCTCGCCCTGGGCACCGGCGCCGCCGAGATCGCCGCCGGCCGCGCCGGCCGCGTCCTCGCCGGCGCGGTGGACGAGATGACGTCGCTGCTCCACGCCCTGCTCGACCGCTTCGGCGCTCTCGCCCACGAGGGCACCGACGGCTGCGAGCTGGCCCGCCCCTTCGACCGCCGCCGCGACGGCTTCCTGGCCGGCGAGGGGGCCACGGTGGCGCTGCTGGAGAGCGCCGCCAGCCTCGCCGCTCGCGGCGGTCCCGGTGGCGACCGCCGTCCGCTGGCGCGGGTGCTGGCCTGGGGGAGCGCCTTCGATCCCACCGCTCCCCCCTCCGGTTGGGGGCACGGGCACCGGCCGCTGGCGCGCGCGCTCCGCCGCACCCTGGAGCGCGCCGGCCTCGAGCCCGGCGACGTCGACCTCGTCGTCTCCGGCGCTTCCGGCTCCCGCGAAGGGGACCGGCTGGAGGCCGCGGTGCTCCGCGCCGCCTGGGCGGGCGCCACCCTGCCGCCGATCGCCGCGCCCAAGGCGGTCATGGGGGAGTACGGCGGCGGCCACCTCGCCGCCGCGGTGCTGGCAGCCTCGGGCGCGCCCCTCGGTCCCACTCCCGGCTTCGCCGAGATCGATCCCGAGCTGGGAATCGCCCCACTCGACGGCTCTCCGCTCTCCCCTCCCGGAGTCGTCCTCGCCACCACCCTCGCGGCGGGAGGCGCCGCGGCGTGGGTGGTGCTGGGGCGGGGGTGAGCGGGAACCCCTCTTGGGCTAGAATCCCGCCACCCGGTGGCCGTTCGCCCTGGGGTACGATTCCTGCAGGAGAACGAGCCATCTTGGGAGAGATCCTGTGAATTTGCGGATCGCCGGCGCGATCCCGGCCTACCAGGCGGCCCCCTCGGTGGGAGCGGTCGCCCGCGGCGCCCTGGCCGAGCTGGCCGAGGTGCTGGTGGTGGACGACGGCTCCACCGACGGCACCGCCGACGAGGCCCGGCAGGCCGGCGCGCGCGTGTGCTCCTTTCCGCGCAACCGCGGTAAGGGGGCGGCGCTCGCCTTCGCGTTCCAGGACCTCTTCGGCCGCGGCTTCGACGGCGTCGTCACCCTCGACGCCGACGGCCAGCACCTCCCCGAGGAGATCCCCAAGCTGCTGGCGCCGGCGGCGGCGGGCGCCGACCTCGTCCTCGGCATCCGCGACCACCTCTTCGCCCAGATGGGCTCCATCCGCCGGGCCAGCAACCGCCTCTCCTCGCGGGCGATCTCGCTCGCCGCCGGCCAGCACCTCACCGACATCCAGACCGGCTTCCGCTACTACTCGCGGCGGCTGATCGAGGACGTGGGCTTTCCCGAGGCGCGCTTCGAGGCCGAGAGCGCCGTGGTGGTGCGCGCCGCCCGGCGGGGGTTCCGGGTGGTGACGGTGCCGGTGCGCCTCGGCTTCGCCGACGGGCGGACGACCAGCCACTACCGGCCGCTGATGGACAGCCTGCGGATCGCCGGCGCGGTCACCCGCGCCCGTCTGGAGATGCTGCGATGGGCGCGCCCCTGAGCGGCTCGCTGCCGGCGGATACGATCCTGGTCACCGGCGGCAGCCGCGGGCTCGGCCGCGCCATGGTCGAGGCGCTGGCCGCCGCGCCGGACGCCCGCGTGGCCTTCACCTGGAACGCCGACGAGGGGGCGGCGCGCGAGGTGGCGGCCGCCACCGGGGCGCGCCCCTTCCAGCTCGACCTGCGCGACCGCGCCCGGCCGGACGATCTGGTCGCCGAGGTCGAGGCGGCGCTGGGGCCGGTTTCGGCGCTGGTCAACAATGGCGGCCTGCGCCGCGAGTCGCTGCTCGCCATGACCTCGGACGACGACTGGGAGGCGGTGGTCGACACCAACCTCGGCGGCCTCTTCCGCTGCTGCCGGGCGGTGCTGCGGGGGATGATGGTGCGGCGGCGGGGGTCGATCGTCAACGTCTCCTCCCTCTCCGCCCTCCACGGCGTCGCCGGCCAGGGGGCCTACGCCGCCTCCAAGGCCGGCATCCTGGGGCTCACCCGTTCGCTGGCCCGCGAGGCCGGCAAGCGGGGGGTGCGGGTGAACGCCGTGGTCCCCGGTTTCGTCGCCACCGACCTCACCGCCGGCCTCCCCGAAGGGGCGATCGTCCACCTGCGCGCCGGCGAGTGCCTGGCGCGCGGGGTTCAGGCGGCCGACGTGGCGCAGGCGGTCCGCTTCCTCCTCTCGGACGCCGCCGCGGCGATCACCGGCCAGGCACTGGTGGTGGACGCCGGGGCTTCCGCCTGAGCGGAAGGCGGAAACCAGGGACATCAGAGACTCCAGGGACTTCAGGGACTCCAGAAATGCAAAGCATGATTTCGAATCCGGTTCCTGCTTTTCCTGCAGTCCCTGGTGTCCCTGCAGTCTCTTGTTTCTTGCTTTTGAGAACCCCATGCTGAGCCGCCTTTCCGCCGCCCTGGCCGCCTTCATCGCCCGCCGGCCCCGGCTCGTGCTGGCGGTGGCGGTGCTGGTGACCCTGGCGTGCCTCCTCCCCGCCTCGCGCATCCGCGTCGAGACCAAGATCGAGTCCCTGCTGCCGGAGGGGGCGCCGGCGGCGGAGGACTACCGCACCTTCCTGCGCACCTTCGGCGGCTTCGAGAAGGTCTTCGTGCTGGTGCGCGCCCGCGGCGGCGCCAAGGTGGAGCCCGAGGTCCTGATCAATGCCGCCTCCGAGCTGGCCGGACGGGTGCGCGACAGCCCCCTGGTGGCCGACGCCCGCGCCGGCCTGACCGAGGAGGACGAGCGCTTCTTCTTCGCCCGCGTGGCCCCCCGCATGCCGCTGCTGCTGCGCACGCCGGGCTGGCGCGACGACCTCGCCCGCCGTCTGGAGCCCGAGGCCCTCCACATCCGCGCCGCCGAGATGCGGCAGGCGCTGCGCAGCCCGGTCGGCGCGATCGCGGCGCCGCTGTTCGCCGCCGATCCCCTGGGGCTGTCGGAAGGGCTGCTGGGGGCCGCCGCCGCGTCGCTGCCCATCGACCCGTTGAGCGGTGCCTTCCTCTCGCCCGGCGGCGACGCCGCGCTGGTCATCCTCACTCCCGCCAGCGCCGAGGTCGATCCGGCGGGGGGGCGAGCCCTGCTCGCGGTGCTGCGGGGGGCCTACGCGGCGACCGGGAAGTCGGCAGGATTGCCGCCGGGAGTCACGCTCGACTTCCAGGCGGTGGGAGGGCCGATCTACGCCGCCCAGGACGAGGCCCTGTTCCGCCGCGACCTCGAGAAGTCGGCGACCGGCACCGTCCTCGGGCTCGCCCTGGTGATGATCCTCGGCTTCGAGGGGCTCTTCCTCCCCGCGGCCATCCTCGCCGCCGTCGCCGCCGGCACGGTCTGGATGGCGGCGGGGGCGACGCTGGAGATGGGGAGCATCAGCGCCCTCGGCGTCGGCTTCACCGCCGCCCTGCTCGGCATGGGGGTCGACTACGGCATCATCGGCTCGAACCGCTTCCGCGACCTGCGGCTGCGGGGCGTTGGGGTGGCGCCGGCGCTCGCCGCCACCTTCCGGGAGACCGGGCCGGGGGTCGCGACCACCGCGATCACCACCGCCGCCGGCCTCGCCGCGCTCTCCGTCGCCCACTTCCGGCTCCTGCGCGAGCTGGGCCAAGTGCTGTCGCTGGGGGTGATTGCCACGTTCGTCGCCACCGCCACCCTGTGCGCCGCCGTGCTCGCCGGGTTCCCCGCCGCCTCGGCCCGCTTCCGCCCGCTGCGGTTCTGGCCCCGGTTCGGCCGGCCGGTGCTGGCCGGCATCGCGGCGCTGGCGGCCCGGCGCTGGCGCGCCGCCCTCGCCCTCACCGTCCTGCTCACCGCGCTCGCCGGCTGGGGGATCTCGCGCCTGGAATTCTCCACCGACCTGCTGGCGCTGCGGCCGGCCGACGCCCCCTCCGGCGCGGCCGAGCGGCTGCTCGTGCGGAGCTTCTCGGTGGGGCTCGACACCTTCTCCGTGGTGCTCCGCGGGCGAACCCTGAGCGAGGCGCTCGACCGCGCCGCGGCGGCGCGGCAGGTGCTGGCGGCGCGGCTGGGCCCACGGGCCGAGATCACCTCGCCGGCCGACTGGCTGGTCGAAGGGGACCGGCTCCGGCAGCGCCTGGCCGAGCTCCGCGGGCTGCCGCTGGCGCGGGCGGCGGACGACCTCCAGCGGGAGCTCACCGCGGCCGGCTTCAAGCTCGCCCCCTTCACCCCCGCCCTCGACACGATGCGGGCGCTGGCGCGGGGGGAGGACCCCGGCGCCCCGGCGCTCGCCGAGTGGCCGCGCTGGATGTCCGAGCTGGTGCGCGCCGAGCCCCATGGGAAGGGAGCGGTGGTCGCCGTGCACGTGCGCCTCCCCTTGGGCGAGGGCGCGAAGGTCGACCCCGAGGCCCTGGCCCGCGAGCTCGGCCGGCTCGCGCCGGATCGCCGGGACGTCGCCCTGGCCTCCATCCCGCGGGTGGGCGCCGAGCTGCGGAACCTCGCCCTCTCCGACCTCGCGCGGTCGAGCGTCCTGGCCCTGATCCTGGTCGGTACGGTGGTGCTGATCTCCTTCCGTGGCCGGCTGCGCGACGCGCTCCTCGCGGCCCTGCCGCTGACGCTCGGCTGCGTCTGGGCATTTGGGCTCTGGGGGCTCCTGGGGCGGCCCCTGGATCTGCTCTGCGCCTTCACCGTCCCCCTGCTGTTGGGCACCGGCACCACCCTTGGGGCCAACGCCGTGCACTGGAAGCGCCTCCATCCGGAGGGCGGTTTCCAGGCGGCGGTCGGCGAGATGGGGCTGGCGCTGACCCTGGCGACACTGACCACGGTGATCGGCTTCGGATCCTTGAGCAGCTCGCGGGTGCCGGGCCTGAGCCACGCCGGGGCCCTGGTCGCCCTCGGGCTCACCGCCTGCCTGCTGGCGACCGTCCTGGTGCTGCCGGCGCTGGAGGGGCTGCTCGACCGAAAGGCGGGAGATCGAACGGCGCGGAATCCCCTGCCGGAGCCCGAACCGTGGGAGAATGAGGGTACGGACTGCAAGGAAACCGAGGACGGAAAGGACGAGAGACGGCTTTCATGAGCGTTGCCATCCCCCGCGAGACCCCGCCGCACGCGCCGGAGGGCGGCTGGAGCCGCCGGCTGCTGGGGCCGCTGCACGTCACCGGAGTCTTCTGGTTCCGCCTCCACCGCTTCGCGGTCACCATTCTTCCCCTCTGGGCGCTGCGGGTGGTGCTCGACCTCTTCACCGGTTTCTTCTGGATCGCCCTGCGCAAGATCCGCGCCGCCATCGCCTCCAACCTCGAGGCGGTGCTGGGGCCGTGCGGCTGGTGGGAGCGCCAGCGCCGGATCCACCGCACCTTCCGCACCTTCGCCTGGTGCCTTTCGGAGCGCTACGAGCGGCTGAGCACCGACCGCGTCTTCACAGTCGAGGCCGACGGGCCGGAGGAGTGGCGGGACCCCGCGGGCAAGCCCGGCGGCTTCATCCTGGTCACCGCCCACATGGGGGCCTGGGAGGTGGGCTCGATGATCCCCTCCTCGCGCGACGGCCGGCGCGTGCACGTGGTGCGCGAGCCGGAGACCGACCCGCGGGCGCAGCAGTTCATCGAGGGGTTGATCCGCGACTGCGGCGGCGAGCTCTACACCACCCACTTCGCCGACGAGCCGCAGCTCGGCATGGAGCTGCTGGACGCCCTGCGCCGCGGCGAGGTCGTGGCGCTCCAGGGGGACCGCCCGCGCGCCGGCGGCCGGACGCTGGAGGCGAGCCTGTTCGGCCGCCCCTTCGCGCTGCCGGTCGGGCCCGCCGCCCTCGCCCGCGCCGCCGACGTGCCGATCGTCCCCGTCTTCGTGCTGCGTGCGGGGCGGCTGCGCTACCGCTGCCTGCTGCGGCCGGCGATCCGCGTCGCGCAGAGCGAGGACCGCCAGCGCGACCTCCGGGAGGCGCTGGCCCGCTTCACCGCCGACCTCGAGGAGGCGATCCGGCGCGAGCCCCACCAGTGGTTCTGCTTCCGGCGGCTCTGGCCCGGCGAACGGTGCTAGACTGGTTGCATCCATTCGGTCATTTGCAGCAGGAGAGTGGGAGGGGGCCGATGCAGAGGCGGCCGATCCGGAGAGCCCTCTTCGGAAATTACCTCTCGAAAGGAGCCGAATCATGATGTCCTCGTACCGTTCGACCCTGCTCTTCCTGGCGGTCGCCCTGTCGCTCCCCCTGGCGGCCGCGCAGGCGCAGCCGGCGAAACCTTCACAGATGATCCTGGAGACCGAGCCCGGAGCCGACGGACTGAGCTATTGCGACTCCGCGCACAACCTCAAGACCTGCGCCAGCGTCCACATCGAGATCCAACTGGCCCTCGCCGTCGGCGTCCGCCTGAAGCTCGACGGCGAGGACTTCGTCGTCGACTGGATGGGGCCGGGTTACTACCTGGAGAACGGCCTCGTGCTCGAGCCCACCGGCCAGCTCGTCGCCGGCCTCAACGGCCAGCGCTGGATCGAGGTCTCTCCGGACGAGGGCAAGATCCACACTTCCCGCGGCTGGCACGACAAGGACCTCAACCGGGCGCTGAGCGCCGCGGACTCCCTGGCGCTCGACGCCGGCCCCGAGCTCGAGGTCAAGGACGTCCGTCTGCACCTGCGGGTGAGCCCGGTCCCGGCGCCGGCGAAGCCGGCGGCCGATCCCGAGAAGGACTAGCCGGAGAAGGGCTCGGCGCCGGCGTCTCCGGCAGGGGGTACCCCGCCTCCCGCCATTCCCGGATTCCACCCCGGAACCAGATCACGTCGCGAAAGCCGAGCCGGGCGGCCAGGGCGCTCCCCTTCCGGCTGCGGACGCAGTCGGTGCCGTAGCAGTAGAGCACCAGCGGGGTGGTGGCCCGGTCGGCGGCGGGCCACCCCTCCCGCACCACCATCTCGAAGTCCCGTGCGAAGTGCAGGAAGGGGAGGCTCAGCGCGCCCGGCAGGTGGCCGATCCGGAAGTCCCGCGCCTCGCGCAGGTCGAGCAGGATGAGATCGGCCGGCGGCCGGTCGGCGGCGAGCTTGGGATCGCCCCGCCGCAGGCGGTCCGCCAGCTCCAGGGCCGAGATCACCCGCACCACCGGCCGGCTGCCGCCGGCCCGCCACTCCCGCCACCCTCCCGGGTAGACACGGGCGTCGCGCCCCGCCAGGGTGAGCAGGAGGTAGCCGAGGGCGGGGCGCGGATCGGCGGCGTCGGTGCCGTAGAGGACGAGGAGCGCGTCCGCGCGCACCGGGTCGCCGGGACGCGGCCCCAGGGTGGCGAGGCGGCCGCGGAGCTCCCCGGGGTCCGGCCAGCCACCGCCCGCCGGGAGGAGCGCGGCGGGGTCGAACGGCAGGCTGTAGGGGATATGGCCGGCGGCGAAGGTGGGGGGCGTCGCCCAGCGGTCCCAGCCCCGCGCGTCGCGCACGTCGAGGAGCTGCACGCCGGTCTGGACGAGCGTACCGTCGATCCAGGCGGCGTCCACCGCGGCGGCGTCCGGTCCGGCGGGGTGGAAGGCCGCCACGGCGGCGCGGCGCGGCGCGCCGGTTTCCAGAGTGCCGCCGGCGGCCCGCCAGGCCGCGAGCCCGCCGTCCGGGCCGCCGTCGAGGATACGGACCTCGCCACAACCCGCCCGGCGGAGCCGCCAGAGCCAGCGGGCCAGCGCCTCGCGCCCGGCGGTGTCCGGCTCGCCGTAGAGGACGACCGTCTCCCGCCCTGAAATCCCTGCCGCGGCGAGCCGCGCGCGCAGCTTTTCGAGATCGGCGCCCTCCGCGTCGCTCCAGGCCGGGATCGCTCCCGGCAGGTGGCCGGCGGCGAACCGGGGGCCGGCGCCCCGCACGTCGAGGGGGAGGGCGCCGGCGGCCAGCGTCCGGGCGAGGTCGGAGGGGGCGATCAGCAGCGGAGGGCGGGGCTCCGGCGGGGGGCCCGGCGGGGGCACCGGCCACTGGAGGGGGGACGCCGGGCCGGCCTGCCGCCCGGCGAGCGGCTGCCCGGCGAACGCCAGAGAGGCGAGGACGAGCAGAAGCCGTCCAGTTTTCATGGCCATGCAAAGATGCTAATCTTTGCCGGAGCTCCCGACAAGGAGGATCGGTTTCGATTCCGCGACGTCGCGGTCCGGGTTTCCAGCGATGAGCGTCCCCCTCGATGTCCGCTACGGCTTCCGCAAGCTGAACAACAACGTCGGCTTCACCGTCGTCGCGGTCGCCTGCCTGGCGCTGGGGATCTGCGCCAGCGTCACCGTTTTCAGCGTCGTCGACACCCTCCTGCTGCGGCCGTTCCCGGGCGTGGTCGAGCCGTCCCGTATCGTCTCCCTGGCCGGCAAGCCGCAGGACCTGGGGGTCGCCGGCGAGCAGTACTCCCTGGCGCTCAGCTATCCGAGCTTCCAGCGCTACCGGAGCCTCAGCCGCTCCTTCTCCGGCCTGGCGGCCTACTTTTCGCTGCCGCTCAACCTGGCGGGGACCGGCGAGCCGCTGCGAGTCAGCGGTCAGATCGTGACCGACAACTACTTCACCGTCCTCGGCCTCAAGAGCTCCCTGGGCCGCCTGTTCGCTCCGGGCGAAGGGGCGCGCGAGAAGCAGCCGGAGGCGGTCATCGGCTACGAGCTCTGGCGGCGGGTCTTCGGCGGCCGCCCGACCGCGCTCGGCAGGACGCTCGACCTCAACGGCCGCGCCTTCGTCGTCGTCGGCGTCGCGCCCCGGGGGTTCCACGGCACGCTGCACACCGAGGAGATCGACGTCTGGGTGCCGATGGAGACCGCGCCGCTGCTGCTCCCCACCCGCCTGCCGGCGGGGCTGCTGGCGGCGAAACCCGACTGGCTGTTCTGGTTCTTCGGCCGTCTCGCTCCCGGGGTGGATCTCGCCCGCGCCCAGGCCGAGATGGACCGGCTGGCGGCCCTCAGCGGCGACGGGATGCCGCCGGCGCAACGCCCGCCGGCGCTCGCGCTCTATCCGGAGCTCGGCCTCTGGCCCGGGAGCCAGGACACGCTCACCGGCCCCCTCCTGCTGCTGTCGATCGTCACCAGCCTCCTCATGCTGGTGGTGTGCGCCAACCTGGGGGGGCTGCTGCTGGTAAAGACGGCGGCGCGGCAGGAGGAGATCGGCGTCCGCCTCGCCCTGGGGGTCACCCGCAGCCGGCTGGTGCGCCAGCTCCTCACCGAGAGCGTGGCGCTCTCGCTCGTCGGCGGCCTCGTCGGCTTCCTGCTGGCCCTGTTCACGGTCGACGCCATCCAGGGGCTCTCCCTGGGGCGGTTCCTGCCCACGATCAACAACCTCGGCGTCGGCGGCCGGGTCATCCTTTTCTCCTGCGGGCTCTCGCTGGGGGCCGGTGTGGTCTTCGGCCTGGCGCCGGCTCTCTGGTCGACGCGCCGCCAGGGAGTGCCGATGCTCCGCCGCGGCGGCGAAGGGGTACCGGAGAGCGGCCGGACCCGGTTGCAGGAGCTCCTGGTGGTGGGGCAGGTCACGGTCTCCCTGATGCTGCTCGTCTGCACCGGGCTGTTCGTCCGCACCCTTCAGAACCTGCGGTCGGTCGATCCCGGCTTCAACAGCCGGCACGTCGTCAATCTGCGCATGGACCTGTCGCTGCGCAACCTGCCGGCGAGCGCCGGCCTCGCCTTCTACGATCAGCTCCGCGACCAGGTGGGGCGGGTGGCGGGTGTCAAGGCCGCCGCGCTGACCCTGACCGTGCCGCTCGCCCGGGTCGCCGGCGAGACCCGGATCGGCAGCCTGCGGCCGCGCGGCGCCGTGCCGCGGCCGCCGGTGACGATGGAGTACGACGTCGTCAGTCCGGGGTTCTTCGCCACTCTGGGGATCGGGCTCGTCCGCGGCCGGGACTTCTCGGCCGCCGACGGCAAGGGAGCGCCGGCGGTGGCGATCCTCGACGAGCTGGCGGCGCGGGCTCTCTGGCCCGGCCGCGACCCGGTGGGGGAGCGCGTGGTGACGGCGGATGGCACCGCTCGCGAGGTGGTCGGAGTGGTGCGCCGGATCCGCTTCTCGGAGCTGCCGACGGCGCCGAACCCCTATTTCTACCTGCCGCTCGCCCAGCATTACGAGCCCGCGATGGCGCTGCAGGTGAGGACCGCGGGCGATCCCCTGCGGGTGGCCGAGCCCGTCCGCGCCATCCTGCGCAAGCTGGATCCGAACCTCGGCGTGCAGGTGAGCCGGTTCGGCGACGAGGTCGAGGAGACGCTCGCCCAGCCCCGCCTCTTCTCCTGGTTGTTCGGGAGCTTCAGCCTGACCGCCCTGCTGGTCACCGCCATCGGCCTCTACGGCACGCTGTCGTTCGCCGTCAGCCGCCGCACCCGCGAGTTGGGGATCCGCATGGCCCTCGGCGCCCGCGCCTCGGAGATCGTCGCCATGGTGCTGCGGCGGGGGCTCGCGCTGACGCTGGCCGGACTGGTCCTCGGCGTCGTCGCCGCCGTCTGGGCGACCAGCCTGTTCTCCAACCTGCTGTTCGGCGTCACGCCGACCGACCCCGCCGTCTTCGTCGCCGTCGCCCTGCTGCTCGGCTTGGTGGGGCTCGCCGCGAGCTCGGTCCCCGCCTACCGGGCCACCCGCGTCGACCCGATGTCGATCATCCGCCACGAATGAACGTGCTGATCGTCGCGGCGACCCCGCCGCCGGCCGCGATCTCGTAGATCGACAGCGGCGGCGCGCTCCCCGCGAGGCGGGCGGTCACCCGGAAGGGCCGGCCGGCGGGGAGGTGGGGCGTGGCGAAGCGCGCCTCGCGGATGCCGACCAGGTAGCCGACGCGCGGACCGGGATCGCTCTCCCGCCGCGCCAGCGCTTCGAGCACCGCCGCTCCCTGCGCCGCGGCCTCGACGGCGAGGCAGGTGGGGGCGCGGCCCGCCACCACCAGCGGGTGATCCGGAGGGATCTCGGCCACGCAGTCGATCTCCTCCTCCGCGGCCGTGAGGACGCTCCGCACCAGGAGCGCCGGCGGGGAGTGGGGGAGGAGGAAGGAGGGCTCGCCGGTTCCCGCGGCGGGGGACGTCTCGGGCTCCGCTCCGCCGCCGCCCGGGGAGGTCTGGACGGAGCCGCCCGCCACCACGGCCTCGTTCCGGCGGATCTCGAACCGGAGCCAGCCCTCCGGATCGAGCGCGCCGAGGGAGAGAGCCAGGGATTCGCCCGGCAGGACCGGCTGGCGCACCCGGAACGCCCGCAAGGCACCGAGCGGGATGCCGAGGGCGCGCTCGACGATCGCCAGGTGAGCGACGCCGGGGAGGATCGGCTGACCGGGAAAGTGGCCGGTGAAGAGGGGGCTCGCGGCCGGGATCTCGATCCGAAAGCGCCCCTCCTCGCCCGTCGCGGCCAGCCGGAAGGCTTCCCCGGCGCTCAATCGTGCTCCAGCCGGTAGCCCTCCCGGCCGGGCCGCACCGGATGGCGAACCAGCCGGAACCGATGGTTCAGCCGGGGCGACCCCGTCCACCCCCGCCCGTCCGGTCTCATCCTGACGTAACCACCCGCATCGAGCGCCAGGATCTCGAAGCGGAGGCGCTCCTGCCGCGCATCCACCCGCCAGAGCTCCGGGACTCCGGCGGCGGCGTAGAGCGGCGGCAGGCGGACTAGGTCCTTGCGGACCGAGCGGTCGCTGAGGATCTCGACCACGAGGTCCGGCGCGCCCTCCATCTCGATGTAGCGTCCCGGCTTGCCGCTGGCGGCCGGGATGTAGCGCAACCGCCCGCTGTCGAGAGTGTCGCGGAAGACGACCACGACGTCGGGCTCCACGGAGAGGTCGGCCGCCGGGCTCGAGATCCGGGCGCGGTCGACATAGACCTCCCCGAGTCCCCGGCGAGCGATCAGAAAATGGAGGACGGCGGCGATCTCGGTCTTGACCAGGCCGTGGGTCAGGAGATCCTCGGGGCTCATGTCCGCCTCCAGGTCGCCTGCCAGGAAATCGATCCGCCCCCGCTCGGGGAAGCGAGGAGAGATCGCCCAGGCGCGGAAACCGGCGAGGTCGTGGGCTCGGCCGGGGATCGGAAGGCTGTCGTCGAGGCGATGGCGCATGCGAGAGTCCTCGGGTGTGCGTTCACGCTAGCACACCCTCCGGCTCGGCGGCCGCCGCGAAGAGGTCGGGGAAGCGGCGAGGGAGGAACGAGCAGCCGAGGAAGCGGCTCCAGGCCCGGCGCAGGGGATCGTCGTCGGCGGCGGCCAGCAGGCCGGCCAGGCGCTCGAGGAGAGGGTCGACCGCCGCCGCCGTCCGGCTGCGCTCAAAGGCGCAGAGGAGCGAGACCAGGTTGTCCTCGCCGGCCTGGCGCGGGATCGCCGTGTTGGCCGTGTCGAGCACCTGGTAGCGCGTCGAGGGCACGTGCCGCTGGAGCGCCGGGACCAGCGGCAGGAAGAGCTCGCGGGCGTCGCGGGGGGCGTTCCACTCCACCTCGCCGCTGTAGAGCACCACCGGCAGGACGGCGGGCAGACGCAGGGCCACGCCCCGGCGCCGGCGCAGGAGGGCGCGGTAGAGCAGGCCGCGGTCGAGCTCCAGGCGCAGGGCCGTGAAGGGGTCCGCCTCCGTCTGCGGTTTGAGCAGCAGGTAGACCCAGTCCGAGCCCCCCTGCCAGCGCAGGCGCCAGACCAGGGCGCTCTCCGGCCGGTCGGCGGGAGAGCCGCCGTCCCGCCGTTCGAGGGTGGTGGGGTCGAGCCAGCCGGTCCACTCCTCCGGCAGGAAGCCGCGGAGCAGGTCATGGACCATGCGGGGGTGGGAGAAGAGGTGCTGATAGCCGGTGTCGAGTCGATCTCTTTCGTCCATGGGCAGATGAATCCTCCTGCCCGGATAAGACGGAAAAAGGGGGTCGAATCTTCTTCGCCCTAGAACCTCTAGGGCCAAATGAACAGGTTTGGGGCGGAGCTGGATTCCGCTACAGCCGTTCCCTGACCGCCGCGACCGCCTGGCGGAGCCGCTCCTCCGCGCCGTCGTCGGCGAGCTCCTCCAGCCGCAGGGAGGCCAAAGCCGCCACCGTCCACGCCGTCTCCTCGGGCCGCGAGCCGCCGTCCCGGCCGGCGTCGAACCGTTCGAGGTTCGCCGCCGCCCGCGCGACCAGCGCCTGAAGGACCCGGAAGGCGCCGTCGGACAGCGGCGGCTTGCCGCGGTAGAGGTCGAGCCGGGCACCCGCCCGGTAGCGGGGGAAGTCCTCCAGACCGACGAAGCGCAGGAACCAGTCGGCGCGAAAGCGGCCGGTGGCTCCCACCAGCCCGGCATAGTCGGCGATCAGCTCGTCGAGCGCGTTGTTGCGCATCGAGCCGAAGAGCCGGCGGGTGAAGTAGTGGGTGCACTCGTGGTCGCGACGGATGGCCAGGGACAGCTCCCGCCATTCCGCTTCACCCAGATCCAGGTCCGCCGCCGGCACCGCGCTGTAGGGGCCGTCCGAGAGCAGGATGAAACGGTCCTGGTAGAGCTCGCGCCGGCCCTGGAGACGCTGGAATTCCTCGGCCCAGGTGGTGCTCTCCCGTGCGGACGGCTCGAGGGCCTCCCAGTGGCGCCGCAGCTCTCCGACGCGGCTCCAATTGTTGTAGCCCGAGACCATCAGCGCCCCTTGCGCCGGGGGGACGGGCTCCGGCTCGTTCCGCCGGGTGAGCGCCCGGAGCAGGGCGGCGAACTCCTCCCGGCGCCGGCAGATCAGCAGGGGGATGCGTCCGGCCGGGCTCGGGTGGATCACGATCTCGATCGCCTCGGGCCTCTCCAGCTCGAGCCCGGTCGCTTCGGCGAGCGTCCCGGCGTCGGCGCCCCGCCGGGTGGCCGCGCGATAGTCCGCGGTCTCGCTGATGCCCGCCCGGATCGGGAACCGGAGCTGCGGCAGATGCTCGCGCAGTACCGAGAAGGCGCCCCGCGTCCGCGCCGCGCGCTCGGCCTCGGCCCAGAAAGCCACGAAAGGCTCGTCCGGCAGCGGCAGCCGCACCTTCGAAGTCAGGAGGACGTCGAGGTCGAAGACGTTCTCGTTGTAGGCCAGCAGCTCCTCGGCCTCGCCGGGCGAGGCGCCGAGGGATTCCAGTTGAAGCGCCCTGATCATACTGGTAGCCTAAAGTACCTTGAGCGTGCAGCGAAGCCGGAAACCGTTGAAATGGGTGCTGCTCGCGCTGTCCGGCGGGATCGCCGCCCTGGCGCAGGACGCGCCCGGGGGGCTGACCCTGATGGATGCCGTCCGCCTGACACTGGCCCACGACCCCAACGTCGCGATCGAGGCGGCCCGTGTGGACTCGGCGCGCGGGGCCCTTCTCATCGCGTCCGGGATCTTCGACCCCGTGGTCGTCTCGAAGCTGTCGCAGGCGAACACCAAGCTGCCGCTGACCTTGTCCACCCACCAGGACACGCGGATTCTAGAGGGCAGCGTGGGCGTAACCGAGCTGTTCCGCACCGGCCTGCAACTGGAGCCGCAAGTCCTGCTCGATCGCACCCAGGACGTCGGCGCCGGCTCTGGCGCGGTGGACACGGGGATGGTCACCTTTCAGATCCGCCAGCCGCTGCTGCGCGGCCGCGGCCGCGCGGCGGTCCAGGCGGGCGAGCTCTCCGCCCAGCGCGAGGTCGCGGCGACCGAGCTCGACCTGCGGCAGACGGTCGCCCAGCGGGTGAGGACCGTCGCCACCCAGTACTGGCAGATGAGGGCGGCGGCGAACAATCTCGAGGTGCTGCGGGTCAACGAGGGGAGCGCGCGGGAGCTGCTCGCCAACACCCGCAAGCTGATCCAGGCCGATCAGGTGCCGGCGGCCGACCTCGTGCAGCTCGAGGCGAGCCTGGCCTCCGCGGAGTCGGCCCGCATCGGCGGCGAGCGCGACCTCTTCGCCCAGCGGCAGAGCCTGGGGCGTGAGATCGGCCTCGACCCCGCGGAGATCGCGGCCCTCCCTTTCCCTTCCGATCCGTTCCCGGCCGTCCGCCCCGAGGAAGTGCCGCCGGCGCCGCGGGCGCCGCGCTTCATCGCGCTCGCCCTGCGTCACCGGGCCGACGTGGAGGCGGCGCGGCAGCGGGAGACCGAGCTCGAGATCCAGCGCAAGGCCGCCGAGAACGCGCTCCTGCCGCAGCTCGACCTGGTCTTCACGCCGGGCTACTCCGGAATCGCGGACGGCGGGAACGCCGGCGGTTTCTTCTCACCGCTGGTCCGCAACATTCCAGGCGCCGGGGCGACGGCCGCCCTGGCGCTCTCGCTGCCGATCCTGAACCGGAACGCCCGCGGCACGCTCCTCCAGATCGACGCCGCGCGCCGGCAGGGCCTCCTGGCCGTCGACCTGCTGGCCAAGGGGATCGGGGCGGACGTGCCGGCCGCGCTCGACGCCGTGGGCCGGGATGCGCTCCAGCTCGCCAAGGCGCGCGAAGCGGTGGGCCTGTTCGAGCGGACGGTCGCCAACGAGGAGAAGAAGCTCAAGGGGGGCACCTCGACCCTGCTCGACCTGATCACACAGCGCGACCGGCTGGTGGCGGCCCGGCAGACCGAGGTCGCGGCCGAGCTCGCCCTCGCCCTTTCGCTGCTCGAGCTCCGCTACCAGACCGGGACTCTCGTCGAGGGTGGCGGAGCCGCGGGCGAGGTCGACCTCGCCCATCTCACGACCCTGCCCCGGGAGGAGGCGCGGTGATCTTCCGCAAGGTGTCGCTGGAGCGGCTCTCCTCGCCCGAGCAGCTCGACCAGATGGTGCAGGTCACCGACCCCAGGGGGTGGCTGGCGCTCGCCGGGATCGGCGCCCTTCTGCTCGCGGCGATCGGCTGGGGGATCTTCGGCTCGATCCCCACCGAGGCGCAAGGGACCGGGATCCTGCTCCGCCAGGGCGGGGTCTCCGACCTGGTCTCCAACGCCGCCGGCCAGGTCCAGGAGGTGCTCGTCGCCGTCGGCGACGTGATCGAGAAGGGGCAGCCGGTGGCGCGGATCCAGCAGGACGTGCTGCTGCGGCAGATCGCCGACGACCGGTCCAAGCAGCGGCTCCTGCAGTCGCAGTTCGGGGACGCGGTCCGGATCGCCGACCGGCAGAAGCTGCTGCGCGCCCGCGACCTGGCACAGCAGCGCTCCAACCTCGAGCGGAGCGGCGAGTCCCTGGAGAAGGACGTCGCCCTGCTGCGCGAGCGCCTCGATGCCCAGCAGAGCCTGCTCAAGGACGGCCTGATCACCAAGGAGACCTTCCTCACCACCCAGCAGGCGCTCAACGCCAAGCGCGACCAGCTCGCGCAGGCGCGGCTCGACCTCAACGGCCTCGACCTCAAGCGGATCGAAGCCGACCAGGCGCTCGACCAGCAGCTCGAGCTCCGCCAGACCTCGCTGCGCGACCTCGAGGTGGAGATCCGGGAGCTCAACGCCAAGCTGGGAGAGAACGTCAACATCCTGTCCCCCTACTCCGGCCGCGTCCTCGAGGTGCTGGCGAACCGCGGCGACGTGGTGAACCCGGGCACCGCCATCCTCAGCGTCGAGGTGCTCTCCGAGAACCTCCAGGCAGTGCTCTTCGTCCCGGCGGCCACCGGCAAGCAGGTGCAGCGGGGCATGACCGTCCAGCTCTCGCCGAGCACCGTCAAGCGGGAGGAGTACGGCTCGCTGCTGGGCACGGTGACCTGGGTGGCGGAGTTCCCCTCGACCTCGCGCGGCATGGTCCGCCTGCTCGGCAACGAGGCGCTGGTCACCAAGCTCATGGAGCAGGGGCCGCCGATCCAGGTCAACGTCGCCCTGCGGCGCGACGCCGCGACGCCGACCGGCTACCGCTGGTCCTCCTCGCGCGGGCCGGACCTCAAGATCAGCAGCGGCACCCTGGCCTCCGGCGACATCGTCATCCGGCGGGACCGCCCCGTCCATCTCGTCATCCCCAAGATCCGGGAGGCGACCGGGTTCTGATGCTCCGCCGTTCGCCCACCGTCCTGCAGATGGAAGCGGTCGAGTGCGGGGCGGCGGCCCTCGCCATCGTCCTCGCCCACCATGGCCGCTGGGTGCCGCTCGAAGAGCTGCGCGTCGCCTGCGGCGTATCGCGCGACGGCAGCAAGGCGAGCAACATGGTCAAGGCCGCCCGCGGCTACGGTCTCCTCGCCAAGGGGTACAAGAAGGAGCCGGCGGCCCTGCGCACGATGACCCTTCCCGCCATCCTGCACTGGAACTTCAATCACTTCCTGGTGCTCGACGGCTTCCGCAAGGGGCGCGTCTACCTGAACGATCCGGCGACCGGCCCGCGGGACGTCAGCGAGGAGGAGCTGGACGAGGCGTTCACGGGCGTGGTGATGACCTTTGAGCCGGGGCCCGACTTCCAGCGCCAGGGCGAGCCCCCGCGGCTGATCCCCGCCCTGCGCCGCCGCCTCGCCGGCTCGCGGGCGGCGCTCGCGTACGTCCTGCTGGCGGGGTTGGCGCTGGCGATCCCGGGCCTGGTGGTCCCCGCCTTCTCCAAGATCTTCGTCGACAGCGTGCTGCTGGAGAACCGGCGGGAGTGGCTGCCGCCGCTGCTCGTCGCCATGGGGATCGCCGCGCTGCTGACCGGGCTCCTCACCTGGATCCAGGCCGTCTACCTCCTGCGCCTGGAGACCCGGCTGGCGGTGGGCTCCTCGAGCGGCTTCCTCTGGCACGTCCTGCGGCTGCCGACCGTGTTCTTCAGCCAGCGCTTCGCGGGGGACATCAGCTCGCGGGTGGCGATCAACGACCGCGTGGCGCAACTGCTCTCGCGCGACCTGGCGACCAACGCCCTGGGCGCCCTGATGGTCGTCTTCTTCGCCGTCGTCCTGTTCCAGTACGATGCCGTGCTGACCCTGGTCGGCCTCGGCGTCGTGTCGCTCAACGTGGCCGCCCTGCGTTTCGTCTCCCGGCGGCGGGTGGACGGCAACCGGCGGCTCGCCCAGGACCAGGGGAAGCTCCTTGGCACCGCGATCGGCGGCCTGCAGACGATCGAGACCCTGAAGGCGACCGGCGGCGAGTCCGACCTGTTCACGCGCTGGGCGGGCTTCCAGGCGAAGGTGGTCAACGGCCAGCAGGAGCTGGAGCGCTACTCCCAGATCCTCGACGCCGTCCCGCCGCTGCTCTCGGCGGTCAACACGGCGCTGATCCTCGGCCTCGGCGGCCTGCGGGTGATGAACGGCAGCCTCACCCTCGGAGGGCTGGTCGCCTTCCAGCTCCTGATGGCGGCGTTCGTGGCCCCGATCAACCGGCTGGTGAGCCTGGGCGGCCGGCTGCAGACGGTCGAGGGGGACATGAACCGGCTCGACGACGTCCTGCGCTACCGGATCGATCCCGGCGCCGCGAGCGGCGCGGGCGAGCTCCCCCCCGCCGGAGTCCCCGTCCGGCTGGACGGCTTCCTGGAGCTGCGCGAGGTCGCCTTCGGCTACAGCCGGCTCGATCCACCGCTGATCGAAGGGCTCGACATCCGCCTGAGGCCCGGTTCCCGGGTCGCCCTGGTGGGGGGCTCGGGGAGCGGCAAATCGACCATCTCCAGGCTGGTGACCGGCCTTTACGAGCCCTGGAGCGGCGACATCCGGTTCGACGGCAGCCAGCGGCACGAGTTGCCGGCGGGGGTGCTGACCAGCTCGCTCGCCGCGGTCGACCAGAACGTCTTCCTGTTCGAGGGGACGGTGCGAGAGAACCTCACCCTCTGGGACGCGACCATCCCGTTGGCGGAGGTCGTGGCGGCGGCCAAGGACGCCTGCATCCACGAGGACATCGCGGCGCGCCCGGGGGGCTATGAGAGCCAGGTCGAGGAGGGTGGGGCCAACTGGAGCGGCGGCCAGCGCCAGCGGCTGGAGATCGCCCGCGCCCTGGTGGGCCGCCCTTCGCTGATGGTCCTCGACGAGGCCACCAGCGCCCTCGACCCGACCACCGAGAGCCGGATCGACGAGAACCTGCGGCGGCGGGGGTGTACCTGCCTGATCGTCGCCCATCGCCTGAGCACCATCCGCGACGCCGACGAGATCATCGTCCTCGAGAAGGGGAAGGTGGTGCAGCGCGGCTCCCACGACGATCTCAAGGGGGTCGAAGGCCCCTACGCCCGGTTGATCAGCGCGGAGTGACCATGCCGTCCCTCGAACGAGCCCTGGCGGAGAGCGAGGAGGTCCGGCTCGCCGGCGGCAACCTTCCCCTGCGCCTCGGCTCCTCACACGGCGCCTGGTTCGTCGAGGCCGGACGAGTCGAGGTTTTCGCCGTGGCGGAGGGCGGGGAGGGGGTCCGGATCCACCTCTGCTCGGCGGCCTCCGGCCAGCTCCTCTGCGGAGTCGAGGACGCCGGTCCCTTCAGCCTCCTCGCCGTGGGGCACGCCGGCACGCGTCTGCGGTGGCTCCCCGCGGACCGCGTCCGGGAGCTGGCCCAGGACCCGGCCACGGCCGCCGATCTCGCGGCGCGGCTCGACGGCTGGCTGGCGGATTTCCTGGACGGGGTGCCCCGTGCCGCCGGCCCCAAGCTCTTCGCGGAGCTCCGCCCCGAGGCCGAGACTCACCTCGCCGGGGCCGGCGAGGCGGCGCGCGCGCAAGCGGGGGTCGTCTGGGTACGCCACCTCGAGGGGAGCTCCCGGCTGCTCGGCGAAGCGGAGCTCGCCCTGGCCGGCGGCGACCCCTTCCCCCTGCCGGAGGGGCTCTGGCTGGTGAGCGCCGGCGAGGCGCGGCTCGCCGCCGTCGCCACCCCCGCCCTCCTGACGGAAGGGGAGCTCTGGCCGGGTCTCGCCCGCTTCCTCCATCTCGGTCTAGGCTATGTCGCCCTCCACGGCGAGAGGGTGGAGCGGCAGGACCGCGAGCGCCTCGAGCGCCGGTTCGACCTCGACCGTGCGAGCCTCAGGAGCGCCTACGCGCGGCTGGCTTCCGTCCTCCTGCCGGCGGACGGGGCGGGTGCTCACGTCCAGGCCGGGCCGGGTTCCGACCCGCTGCTCGCCGCCTGCATCCTGGCCGGTCAGGCCCAGGGCATCCCCGTCCGCGCCCGGGCCGACGCGCCGGCCGGGGGCAAGCTGGAAGAGCGCCTTGCACAGATCTGCGCCGCCTCCAGGGTCCGCTCGCGCCGGGTGATCCTGCGCGACGACTGGTGGCGGCGCGACAACGGGCCCCTGGTCGGCTTCCTCACCCTGGAGCCCGACCCGGCGAGCAAGCGCCCGGTCGCCCTGCTGCCCGTCTCGGCCAGGGCGTACGAGATGGTCGATCCCGAGGCCGGGACACGCGTCCGCGTCGACGCCGCCGTCGCCGAGAGCCTGAGCGGCGATGCCCATATGTTCTATCCGCCCTTCCCCGAGCGCTCCCTCGGGCTGCGCGACCTGCTGCGCGCGACTTTCGCCGGCCGCGGGGACGACCTCCTGACCATCCTGCTGATGGGCGCCTGCGGCGGCCTGCTCGGCATGCTCGTGCCGGTCCTGACCGGACAGCTCTTCGGCAGCGTCATCCCGGGAGCGGAGCGGGGCCAGCTTCTGCAGATCACCCTGGCGCTGATCGTCAGCGCGCTGTCGGGCACGGTCTTCCAACTGACTCGCAGCCTCGCCGTCCTCCGCCTCGGCGGCCGCGCCGACGGCCGGGTGCAGTCGGCCGTCTGGGACCGCCTCCTCTCGCTGCCGGTGACCTTCTTCCGGAAGTTCGCGGTGGGCGACCTGGCGAACCGCTCGCTGGGGATCAACGCCATCCGGGAGATGCTGACGGGCAACACGCTGACCCTGCTGCTGGGAGCGGTCTTCTCGGTCTTCAGCTTCGGGCTCCTCTTCTATTATAGCTGGCGCCTCGCCCTGGTCGCCACGGCGCTGGTGGCCCTGCTGAGCGGCGTGACGGCGGGCCTGGTCTATCTGCAGATCCGCCATCAGCGTGAGCTCCTCCGGCTCCAGGGCAAGATCGCCAGCCTGCTCTTCGGGCTGATCAACGGCATCGCCAAGCTGCGGGTGGCCGGCGCGGAGGCCCGGGCCTATGCCCGCTGGGCCGAGCGCTTCGCCGAGCAGCGGCGGCGGACCCTGGCGGCGCAGCGGGCGGCCAACCTCCAGACCGCCTTCAACGCGGTCTATGGAGTGCTCACCTCGCTCGTCGTCTTCGCCATCGTCGGTTACGCCTCCTTGGACGCGATGCCGACCGGCGAGTTCCTCGCCTTCAGCGCCGCCCTCGGCCAGTTCCTCGCCGCGGCCCTCTCCCTGGTGGCGGCCTTCTCGAGCGTGCTCGCCATGGTGCCCGTCTATGAGCGGCTGGCGCCGATCCTGGAGGCGGTCCCCGAGGTCGACGCATCCAAGGCCGAGCCGGGGGACCTCGCCGGCGAGATCGAGTTCAGCCACGTCTCCTTCCGCTACCAGGGCGACGGTCCCCTGATCCTGGACGACGTTTCCTTCCGCGCCGGCCCGGGGGAGTTCATCGCCCTGGTGGGGCCCTCCGGCGCGGGCAAGTCGACCTGCCTGCGCCTGATCCTCGGCTTCGAGAAGCCCACTTCGGGCTCCATCTACTTCGACGGCCAGGACCTCGCCGGCCTCGCCGTGCAGTCCGTCCGCCGCCAGATCGGCGTCGTCCTGCAGACCGGCCGGCCGATGGCGGGGAGCATCTTTTCGAACATCACCGGCAGCTCGAACTTAGGGATCGACGACGCCTGGGCGGCGGCGCGGGCGGCGGGGCTGGAGGAGGACATCAAGGCGATGCCGATGGGGATGCACACCGTCATCAGCGAGGGGGCCGAGACCTTCTCCGGCGGCCAGAAGCAGCGCATCCTGATCGCCCGGGCGGTGGTCAACCGGCCGCGGATCATCCTCTTCGACGAGGCGACGAGCGCGCTGGACAACCGCACCCAGGAGATCGTCAGCCGCAGCCTCGAGCGGCTGAAGGCGACCCGCATCGTCATCGCCCACCGGCTGAGCACCATCCAGAACGCCGATCGCATCTATGTCGTCGACGGCGGCCGGGTCGTGGAGGAGGGGAGCTACGGAGACCTCCTCCGCCGCAACGGACCGTTCGCCCGCCTCGCCGAACGGCAGATCGCCTGATTTCCAAATCAAGGGAGTCATCATGCGCAAGGTCCTCTTCCTCTTCGGCCAGCTCAACGACGACGACGTCGAGTGGATGCTCTCCGCCGGTGCCAGGCGGTTCGTTCCCGCCGGCGAGGTCCTGATCCGGCAGGGGGTGCCGGTGGATGCCCTCTTCATCCTCCTGGAGGGAAAGCTCGCCGTCCGGCTCGAGAGCCGCCGCGGCCCGGAGCGGGAGCTCGCCCGGCTCGAGGCCGGCGAGATCGTCGGCGAGATGTCCTTCGTCGACGCCCGACCTCCCTCCGCCACCGTCAAGGCGCTGGAGGATTCGACCGTCTTCGCCCTCTCGAAGGCGATCCTCAACCGCAAGCTGGCGGCCGATTTCGGCTTCGCCGCCCGCTTCTACCGGGCGCTCGCCATCTACCTCTCGACGACCGTGCGCGAGCGC
This sequence comes from uncultured Acidobacteriota bacterium, assembly GCA_963718645.1. Lineage (GTDB taxonomy): Bacteria > Acidobacteriota > Thermoanaerobaculia > Multivoradales > UBA5704 > DATARR01. The sequence goes on along the minus strand of OY970373.1, from coordinate 3,369,534 downwards.
CACCGGGACCTCGGGCCGGGAGGCGGGAGCGGCGACGACGAGGAGGACGACGCCGACGAGCTCGATCCCAACGTGCTGGATGGCGTCTACCTGGCCGGAGAGCGATTCGACCGCATGGTGAAGCGGGTGATGTCCGCTTGAGATCGGAGGCTGAGATGATTCCCTATTTCCAGAGCCTGGGCGAACGCATAGAACGGCAGTGGCTCGCGTGCAACTACGATGAAGAGGTGTTCTCGCGATTGGCGCAGGAGGCGTTCGAGCAGGATCCGCCGGCCGGGCGGGTCGAGATGTCCGACGTCATCGATTGGGTCTTCAGCCCCGTTCATGCTTTCCGGCAGCCGCACAATGATCAGCTCTTCGGAGAGCCGCCGGTCATGCTCTTTCAAGCGTCGAGGTTCTACATCGAAGCCCTGTTCTGGCGCTCGGGAACCACCGCGATCCACGAGCACTCTTTTTCCGGTGTCTTCTCGCTGCTCACGGGCTCGAGCGTCCACAGCCACTGGCGCTTCGAGCCCGAGCGGGCCATCAACTCCAGAATGATCTGCGGGCGGTTGCAGCGAGTGTCCACGGAGGTCCTGCGCCCCGGGATCGTGCGCCCGATCCATGCCGGGGACCGGTTGATCCATCAGCTCTTCCACCTGGATCTGCCGTCCGTGACGATCGTCATTCGCACCCATGGCCAGCGCCGCCATCTGCCGCAGTACAGCTATCTGCCGCCGGGCCTGGCGATCGACACGGATGGTGCCGACGAGTTGCGGACGCGCCGGCTGATCCTGCTGGACGGCATGGCTCACGGGGAGATCGAGGGACTGGAAAAATATGCCCGGAAGCTGATCGAGAACGGTGATCTGGAAGCCCTGTTCTATCTGTTTTCGACGCTGGTCCGCCGCAAGGTGGACAAGGAGCTCTTGCAAAATCTTTACAATATCGCTCGCGAGCGGCATGGGCAGGTCGTCGATCTTTTGCGGCAGGTTTGCGAGGCGGAGCGGCGGATTCGGATCGTGACCGCGCTGCGCTCGCGGATCCACGATCCTGAGGCCCGCTTCCTGCTGGCCTTGTTGATGCTGATGCCCGACCGGGACGCGATCCTCGAGACGATTCATTCTCCAGCTCCCCGACGTCGAGCCGCTGGCCGCCATTGAGACGTGGCTGGCGGGAGTGTCCGGGAAAGAGACCATTGGGTTTGAATTCAATGACGTCAACCGGATTATTTTCCGTGGTCTCGTGGAAGGCGTCGATACGGAAAGCCTGTTGCGGCAATTGCGGGCCGAGTTCCCCGGGGAAGCCGTCCTCGCTCACCAGGATCGCTTGCTCGACCTTGCGAAGGAGTTGGTGAGGTCGGATCTCTTCTTTCCTCTCTTCTCCAGGTCCCCCTTGAGAGAGGGGGACCCGCGGGTCTGAAGGCCATGTCCGCCGGAGAGCGGCCCGGCCGGATGGTGAAGTTGGTGATCTGGTCGTAAGTACAGCGTAGCGGCACATGAGAAATCCTGGTTGACTAGCAAGGCCGACTCCTCTAAGATATCTCTATTCCTGGACGTGCCCATTCCGGCACGACCAACAGTAGACTCGGGGGAATGGCGATCTCCTCCGGCCATGAGGTCTCTATGCGCGACCTGTGCTCTGCTGTTGTTGCTCCTCCCCCCTGTCAGCCTGTCTGATCCAAGACTCCTATAGGAGGCTCTCATGCCTACTGGTCTGACCAATCGACTCAACATCCTGCAGCAATCGCCGCACGACCTGGAGCCGGAAGAGGTGGTGATGGGGCCGGAGGGAGGCGGCCCCAAGATCCACTGGGTGCCGTCCCGCTACAACATCCGCTCGCAGACCGACGACGGCCGGCTGGTCGTCTGGAACTCCCATCGCCGCAGCTTCAACGTGTTCGAAGCGGATCAGCGCGCGGCGGTGGAGAGCCTGCTCACCAAAAAAGGTTTCAAAGCCGAGCTGACGGGCGTGGTGCAGTATCTTTTCGATCGCGGATTCCTGCTCAAGGAAGGCTCGGACGAATACCGGCAGATCCAGCTCGCGTTCGGTCAGGAACACTACCGGACGGACAAGCTGGAATTGATGCTGCTGGCTTCCGAGGACTGCAACTTTCGCTGCCAGTACTGCTACGAGGAGTTCGCCCGCGGCACCATGAAACCGGCGATCCGGGCCGGCGTCAAGAAGCTGGTCGAGAAGCGCCTGGACGGCTTGCGCACCCTCGTGGTCAGCTGGTTCGGGGGCGAGCCGCTGTACGGCCTGCCGGCCATCGAGGAGCTGGCGCCTTATTTCCTGCGGGTATCGGAAGAACGCGGGCTGCGCTATGTCAGCGGCATGACCACCAACGGCTATCTGTTGACGCCCGACATCGCCGACAAGATGCTCGCCTGGAAGATCAACAGCTTTCAGATCACGATCGACGGCGCCCAGGAGGATCATGACCGCAGCCGTCCGGCGCGGGACGGCCAGGGCACGTTCCAGAGGATCTTCGACAACCTCATCTCGCTCCGCCAGCGCCCGGACCATTTCAAGGTCGATCTGCGGGTCAACTGGGACAAGCGGAACTATCCCCGGCTGGGCGAGTTCCTCGACCTCGTCGAGGGCGAGTTCCGGGACGACCGGCGCTTCAACGTCCGCTTCCGGCCGGTCTTCAAGCCGGGCAACTCCAACGACGCGCTGCTGGAAACCTGCGGGGTGGATGAAACCCGCGAGATTCAGAGCGAGCTCGAGGCCGAGGCCCGCAAGCGGGGGCTGGCCATCTCCGACAGCATTCAGAAGTCCGGTCCGGTCGGCTCCGGCGTCTGCTACGCCGCCCGTCCCTACCATTTCATCGTCGGAGCCACCGGCAAGGTCATGAAGTGCACGATCGAGCTCGACATGGCCGACCGCAACATCGTGGGGTACCTCGGCGAAGACGGCGATCTGCATCTCGATCAGGAAAAGATGGCCCTCTGGTGCGAGCCCGCCTTCGAAAAGGATACGAAGTGCCAGAAGTGCGTCGTGCTGCCGGTGTGCATGGGGAGCTCCTGCCCCCTGATCCGGTTCGAGACGCAGAAGTCTCCCTGCATTCCGCTGCGGCGCACCGCCAAGGAGGAGATGAGGTCGGTCGTGGAGACTTCCGGAGAGAGCGGCCGCAAGGTGCCGATGAGCAAAGCCCAATCAGCTCAACATGTCGTTTGAGCTGTGACGCAAACCCGGCCCGCAAGGGCGCTAACAAAAAGGAGATGGAGCGATGTCCGAGAAGAACGCTGAGGATCTGCTCAAGCAGTTGGCGCACGCCGACTCCACCGAGCTCGACGACGAAAGCCTCGAGGACGCGGCGGGCGGCAACGGCAACTGCAACAACACCGGGTGCTGCAAGCCGAACGCGGAGTAGGATTTGATGCCCGGGAGCCCGGGAGCCTGGAGCCATCCGGGCTTCCGGCCATCCTGGCCCTCGGGCGACTTCTGGAGGCCATTCTGCAACTTCTACGGACGTCACTGCGCGGGCTTTTCCACCGGCCCGGATATACTCTGCTCGCCATCATCACGCTGGGGGTCGGCATCGGCGCCACCGTCGCCCTCTTCAGCGTGGTCTACAGCGTCCTGTTGCGGCCGCTGCCGATCTCCAGGCCCGAAGAGGTGGTATCGATCTGGCACACGATGCCTGGAATCGGCTCGGACAAGGTGCGGCTGTCCGATTCGGTCTATCGCTTCTACCGCGAGCAGAACCGGACCCTGCAAGCGATCGGCATCTACCTCAACGATGACGCGAACCTGAGCGGCGGACCGGAGCCGGAGCGGGTGACGATCTGTGATACCACAGCGTCCCTGTTCAACGTCCTCGGCGCCTCGGCGGCGCTCGGACGCACTCTAGGGGAGGATGACGAGAAGCCGGGCGCCGAGCCGGTGGCGGTCATCTCGGACGACCTCTGGCATCACGTCTTTGGTGCCGATCCCGCCGTTGCCGGGAAGCTGGTGCGGATCGACGGGGTCAGCCGCCGTCTGGTGGGGGTGATGCCCAAGAGCTTCGGCTTCCCGCGCCCCCAGACCGCTGTCTGGATCCCGATCACCATCGACCCCGCGCATCTCTCTCCGGAGAACTACAGCTATTTCGGCATTGGACGGCTCCGCCCCGGCGTCACCCGGGAGCGAGCGGCGCAGGATCTGTCGGCTCTTGCCCTGCGGCTTCCCGAGGCCGTCGGCGGACCGTTCACTTCCGCGAGCCTGAAGACCTGGAAGCTCCAGGTGCTCGTCCACGATCTGCTGGAGGACCGGGTGGGGGACGTTAAGAGGACACTCTGGACCCTCCTCGTCAGCGCCGGTCTGATCCTCTTGATCGCGTGCGCCAACGTGGCCAACCTGATCCTGGTACGGGCCGAAGGGAAGCAGCGGGAGGTGGCCGTGCGGGTCGCCCTGGGGGCCTCGCGCGGCGAGGTGGTCCAGGGGTTCCTGATGGAGAGCGCGCTGCTCGCGTTGGGAGGCGGAGTCGTGGGGCTGGTGCTGGCCGGCCTGGGCATCCAGCTTCTCCTGCGGTTGCGCCCGCCGGGAATCCCCCGGCTGGACGAGGTGGGGATCGGGGGCGCGGTCCTGGGGTTCACGATTCTGCTGGCGCTCCTGGCGGGTCTGCTCGCGGGCTCGCTGGCGGCCTTCCGGTCGATCCGGCTGAAGCTGGTGACCACTCTCAAGGAAGGCGGGCGGAGCGGCATGGCGGGGCGGGCCGCCCACCAGTCCCGGCGGATCCTGGCCGCGACCCAGATCGCCCTCGCGCTGGTCCTGCTGGTCGGGGCGACCCTGATGATCAAGAGCTTCCGGCGCCTGCAGGCGGTCGATCCCGGCCTCGATCCGGACGGCCTGTTGACCGTGCAACTGACGCTTCCACGCGCCCAGTACCCGGACGCTCAGGCGGTCGCCCGCTTCATGCGCGATGTCCAGGGCCGTGTGCAGGCCGTGCCGGGGGTCCGGTCCGCCGCCATGGTCAGCCAACTGCCGTTGAGCGGCGGCGCGTCCGACAGCGACTACGTGATCGAGGACCACCCCCTGCCGGCGAGCGCGGCGCGCCCCTCGCTCAACAATCAATTCGTCACTCCCGGCTATTTCGAGACCCTGAAGATCCCCATCCGGGCCGGCTCCTCCTTCACGCGCATCGATCCCGGCCAGCGGCAGGGCGAGGTGGTGATCAGCCAATCGGTGGCCGAACGCTTCTGGCCCGGCCAGAGCCCTCTCGGCAAGCGGCTGACCCCCGAGACGCCGCGGGAAGGCGAATGGTATACGGTGATCGGAGTGGCGGGGGACGTCCACGAGGTGGGGTTGCAGAAGCCCCCAACGCAGGTGGTCTATTTCGCGTGGCGCCGGCTGGCCAGCCAGGATGGCAAGGATCATTGGGTGCCGCCGGGCGGGACCCTCGTGATTCGTACCAATGGCGATCCAGCCGCCTTCGCCCGGCCGGTGAGAGATGCCATTCACGCGGTGGACCCCGCCCTGCCGGTCAGCGAGGTGCAGTCCCTGCGGGAGATCCTGGGGCGCTCGACCGCCCGCGTCGCCTTCACCGTGCTGCTCCTCGGGATCGCCGCCGCCATCGCGCTGCTCCTGGGAGCGATCGGGATCTACGGAGTGATCTCCTACATCGTCAGCCAGAGGACGCGGGAGATCGGCGTCCGGATGGCCATCGGCGCGCGCCGGTCCGATATCGCCCGCCTCGTCCTTTGGGACGGCCTGGTGGTCTCCCTGATCGGCATGGCGCTCGGGCTCGCGGCCTGTCTTCTCCTCGCGAGGTCCATCAACTCGCTGCTCTACAAGGTGAGCCCGACCGACCCCACGATCCTGCTGGGGATTCCGGTATTCCTCACGCTGGTGACGCTCTTCGCGAGCTGGCTGCCGGCGCGGCGCGCCTCGGCGGTCGAGCCGTCGGAAGCCATCCGCCACGATTGAGTCGCGGTCCGGGCAGGCCACCGATTCTGGCCCGCCCCGTCCGGCAACCCTCATCGCGGTTCTTTCACAGGCAGCTCACCGGCGAGCCCATGGTTCTCGGTCCACTCCTCATCCTCCTGGCGGCCAGCCTCGCCTCGTCGGGGTTCGACCTGTCCCGCAAGGTGCTGGTGCGCCACTTGGCGCCGTTGCCGATGGTGGTGCTGCTGGCCTTCGCGTCGGTCCCCCTGTTCGGAGCCCTGGTCCTCGCCGGCGGCGGAGCCGCGCCGGCGCGGGGATACCTCGCTCCGGCCCTGGGCTCGGTCGTGCTCAACCTCGCGGCCAACTTCGCGTTTCTCCAGGCGGTGAGGATCTCGCCCCTGTCCGTCACCGTGCCGCTACTCTCGCTGACGCCGGTCTTCACCGCCCTCTTCGGATTCCTGCTCCTCGGTGAACGCCTGGCGCCGCCGGCCGTCCTCGGGATCGTCCTGGTGGTGGCCGGGGCCTTCTGGCTCAACCTTCCCCGGAAGGACCCGGCGAGTGCCGGCAGGCCGTTCTGGCGAACGGCCCTGTCCCAGCCGGGCGCGTGGCTGATGGCCGGGACGGCGCTGTTGATCTCGTGCGCGGTCCCCCTGGACAAGCTGGCCGTCGCGCACGCTACGCCCCCCTTTCATGGTCTTTTTCTGACGGCGGGCATCGCCCTGGGCTCGCTGGCGCTGCTGGGGTTCCAGCAGCGCCTGGGGGAGCTGGCCGGCATCCGGCGGGCCTGGCGGCCGTTCCTGCTCGCACTGGTGACGAGCACCCTGACCCTCGGGTTGCAACTGGTCACGCTGCAGTTCCTGCTCGTCAGCGTCATCGAGGCGGTCAAGCGCGGAGTCGGAAATCTGCTGGCGGTGGTGCTGGGCCGTACGGTGTTCGCGGAGGCGCTGAGCCTGCAAAAGCTGGGCTCGGCGTTCCTGATGGCAACGGGCGTGGCGCTGATCCTGCTCTGAGCTGGCGCGGAGGGGTACACTAGGGTCCGACGATTGGAAAGGCCATGAAGTGCTCGCAGTGTCAATTCGAGAATCCCGCCGGGCTGAAGTTCTGTGGCCAGTGCGGTACCCGGCTGGCCCCGGCCTGCGCTCAGTGCGGAACGGAGGCGCAGCCCGGTTTCAAGTTCTGTGGTGAGTGCGGGACGCCCCTGGCCCCGGCGCCGGCGCCTGCCGGCTCTCCGGAAACGTCCCGCCCGGCCGGCTCGGTGCCCCAGAGCTACACCCCCAACCACCTCGCCACGCAGGTCCTCCAGTCCCGCTCCGCCCTCGAGGGCGAGCGCAAGCAGGTCACCGTCCTCTTCTGCGACCTCGTGGGGTCGACGGCCCTGGCCGAGCGGCTGGGGCCGGAGACCATGCACCTGCTGCTGAACCGGTTCTTCGAGCTGGCGCTGTCGGAGGTCCACCGCTACGAAGGCACGATCAACCAGTTCCTGGGCGACGGCTTCATGGCGCTGTTCGGCGCGCCGATCGCCCACGAGGACCATGCCCGGCGGGCGGCGCTCTCCGCGCTGGGCCTGCAGAAGGTCCTGCAGGAGCACCAGGCGGAGCTCGGCGAGGGATTGGACCTCAAGGTCCGGATGGGGATCAACACCGGCTGGGTGGTGGTGGGGGGGATCGGCGACCAGCTCCGCAAGGACTATACGGCGGTGGGGGACACGACGAACCTGGCCGCCCGCATGCAGCAGCTCGCCGAACCGGGGACCATCCTGGTGAGCGAGGACGCCGGCCGGTTCCTCCAGGGCTCCGCGCGCCTGGAGCCCGTGGGCCCTCTCCGGGTCAAGGGGAAGGAGGCCCCCGTCCAGGCGTTCCGGCTCTTGAGCCTCGGTCTCGGTCAGTCCGAGCAGGCGGTGCTGGGAGGCATGGCGCAATCCCCGTTCGAGGGGCGCCATCGAGAGATGGCGACCCTGGAGGAGCTGCGAGGGCGGGCGGCGGCGGGGGAGGGGCAGGTGGTGGGGATCGCGGCCGAGGCCGGCGCGGGCAAGTCGCGCCTGGTCTATGAGTTTCAGCGGCGCTTGTGGGAGCAGCCGGTGCCGTTCCTGGCGGGCCGCTGCATCTCCTACGGTGGCGGCGTCCCGTATCTGCCGATCCTGCACATGCTACGCAACGAGTGGGGAATCGGAGAGGCCGACGACGCCGCCATGGTGACCGCCAAGGTCGCCGCGGCCCTCCTCAGCGCGAAAATGGAGCCGGAGGAGTCGCTCCCCTACCTGCTCTGCCTCCTCGGCGTCCAGGAGGGAACCGAGCGGCTCGCCGAGCTGAGCCCGCAGGCGCTCCAGGCCCGGACCTTCCGGATCCTGCGCCAGATGATCCTCAACGCGGGCCAGGGGAACCTCGTGGTCCTCGAGATCGAGGACCTGCACTGGGTGGACAAGACCTCGGAAGACTTCCTCGCCTTTCTCGCCGAGGGGCTGGTCGTCTCACGGATGCTGCTCCTGGTGACCTACCGCTCCGGCTACCGGCCCCCCTGGCTCGAGAAGTCCTATGCGACCCAGATCACCCTCTCGCGCCTGACGGCGACCGAGAGCCAGGCGGTGGTGCGCTCCGTGCTGCGCCGCGCCGCGCCCTCCGAGGCGGTGGTGGCAATGGTGCTGAGCAAAGCGGAGGGGAACCCCTTCTTCCTCGAAGAGCTGGCGCGGTCGCTGCTGGAGCACCCGGACGTCCTGGTTCCCGATACCATCCAGGGCGTGGTGATGGCGCGGATCGACCGCCTGCCGGAAGAGCACAAGCGGCTCCTCCAGACGGCTTCCGTCCTGGGGAGGGAGTTTTCCCTGCCTGCGCTGACCCAGGTCTGGGGGGAGGACGGCGACCTGACGTCGCTGCTCTCCGACCTCAAGCGGTGGGAGTTCTTCTACGAGGAGCCCACGGCCGAGGAGTCGCGCTACCTGTTCAAGCACGCCTTGACCCAGGAGGCGGTCTACCAGACCCTGCTGAAGGGGCGCCGGCAGAGCCTGCACGAGGCGGCGGGGCGGGCCTTCGAGCGGCTCCACGCCGGCCACCTCGAGGAGTTCTACGACACCCTGGCGCACCATTTCTCCAAGGCCGAGGACGCGGAGAAGGCGGTCTCCTATCTGGTGCTCTTCGCAGGCCAGGCGGCGGACCGGTACGCGCATTCCGAGGCGGCGCAGGCGTTGCGCGAGGCGCTCGCCCAGTGCGAGCGGCTGCCCGCAGGGGAGAGGGACCGGCGCCGACTCGGGCTGATCCTTCAACTGGCGGAGTCGCTGCTGCCGCTGGCCCGGTTTCAGGAGACCCTGGAGCTGTTCCTGCGCTACCGCGACCTCGTGGACCGCCTCGACGATCCGGCGCTGGCCGGGCCCTATTTCTTCTGGCTCGCCCACACCCACAGCTATCTCGGCAACCAGGAGGACGCCGCGGTCCACGCGCGCCTCTCCATCGCGGCGGCGCGGATGCGCGGCGACGCGGCGACGGAGGGGAAGGCCTGGTACGTGCTCTGCCGGGACGCCTTCTGGTCGGGCCGCTTCTCGGAGGGGATCGAGCACGGCCGCGAATCCCTCGCCCTGCTGGAGCGCAGCGACGAGCCCTGGTGGCAGGGGCAGGCCTACTGGGTGGCGGGTTTCCATCATTACGTCCTGGGCCAGTTCGAGGAGGCGTTCGACAAGATGAAGTGGGCCGAGGCCATCTGGCGCGCGCTCCAGGACCCCCGTCTCGATCCCTCCTGGAGCACCGGCTACTTCCACGCCTCGCTGGGAAACTGGGCGCTCGGCATCGAGGAGTGCCAGGGTGGGCTCGAACGGGCGCAGGACCCCCTCAACACCGCCGCCGCCCTGGGATTCCTCGGCTATGCCTTCCTCGAAAAGGGGGATCTGCCCACGGCCATCGAGGCGCTCGAGGATTCGACGGCGCGGCTGCGCCAGGCCGGGATGCAACAGCTCCTCGGCTGGTTCTCCGCCTTCCTCGCCGACGCCTACCGCCTCTCGGGACGGCTCGACGAGGCGCGGGATTTCGCGCACGAGGCGCTCGCGGTCACCGAGGCGGTCCGCTTCCGGTATGGGAGCGGCATGGCGCAACGGGCCCTGGGCCGCGTCACCCGCGAGGACGGCGACCGGGAGGCGGCGGAGATCTGGCTGCGGGAGGCCCTCGACAGCTTCCGCTCGATCCGGGCCCCGTTCGAGGTCGGGCGCACCCGGCTCGAGCTGGCCCGCCTGGCCGGGGCCGGCTCCCAGGCGGCCGCGACGGAGCTCGGCGAGGCCCGCCGGATCTTCGCGGAGCTGCGGCTCCCGGCCTACGTGGAGAGGGCGGACCGGCTCGCCGTGGAGCTCGCCACCCCGTCGCTGGAGCGGTCGGGCGGCCCGAACACGAAGTAGACCTTCGCCTCGGGCTCGCGGTCCGGCGCACAGACGACCTTGACGTGGCTCAGGGTGCGGAGGCAGACGCCCCGAGGTCCGATCGCGGCCAGCGGCCATCGTTCCGCGGCCGTCCAGAACGTGTCGTATCCCGTCCAGGCGAGTGCCGCGTCCCGTTTCGCGGGGGAGCAGAGCCGCCGCTCGACCAGCCGCTCGAACAGGGCCGCCCAGCGGGGCTCCCGGGAGGGCTGGCGAGGGAAGGAGCCCTCGATCCCGATCCGCGGCAGGACGGCGTCCGCCACCTCGAACGAGAGATGGAGCCGCTCGACTCCGGCGAAGAGCGGGGCGACCCTCTCGACGGCGGGGGCCCTCTCCGGGATCAGGCGCCGGAGATAGCCGGCCATCTCGCCGGGCTCCAGTCCGAAGATCTCCAGGCGGACCGCCGCGCTGTTTCGCGCTCGCAGGTCGAACACGTAGAGCAGGGTGGCCGAGGAGGGCAGGGCCGCGAGGCAGGCGAGGATGCGTGCGCGCTGGCCGTCTGGGAGCGGCCGGCCCTGGAGGGCGGGGACGAGGGTGCCGGTGAGCCAGCCGGAATCGGTATCCCGCGGCAGCTTAGCGCAGACCACCGGAGCGGGGAGCAGATCCCCGACCGGCTTGCGGTCGAGGTCCCACTCCAGCCAGACGGAGCGGACGGGCGCCAGCCCCCCTCCAGCCTCGGCCCAGCCGAGAAGGAACTGCCGCGGCGGCGAGGCGGGGAACCGCGCCGCCATGCCGGAGGCCTCGTCCGCGGTGCGCACGCGGAGAGACAGGTCGACCGGGGCCCTGCCCGGCGCCAGGCGAGCCTCAAGCGTCCCCTGGCACTCGCCCGGCAGGAGGGTGGCTAGATTCCGCAGTCGCTCGACCGCCTCGGGATCGAAGAGCGGCGCGGTCAGTCGGGGCTCGAGGACCTTCAACCAGTCGGCACAGGTCAGGACCGGCGCTGGGAAGCTTGCCGGTCCCACGCCTTAGATCGGCGGCCAGGCATCGCCGCCCGCGGCCTTTTCGAGGTCGTCGTCCGACAGCTCGCGATCGGTATCCACAAGCTCGACGATGTCCTCCAGGACGAGGTGATAGCCCCTGCCGCGCGCCCAGCCGAGCGCCGCGTCCGGATCGCGGCGCCGCGCCCGCAGCTCGTCCAGCAGACAGGGATCTTGCCGCACGTCCTCCAAGAGGCGCTTTAGCTCTGCACTGCTCATTCCTGGTCTCCTTGTGTGAGATGAGCTCTCACGATGCTCCAAATCGGAGGTTAAATCAACCCCCCCGAAGGAGGTATGCAAGATCCGTCCGGCTATTCCCGCGCCGCCGGCGGGTCGACCACCGTGAAGTGGAAGGTCGTGCCGTCCCCGGGGGTGCTCTCGAGCCAGATGCGGCCGCCCATCTGCTGGATGGCGGCCTGCACGATGGCGAGTCCGAGGCCGGTGCCGTCGGCCACTTCGGGGTGGGCGCGGACGAACTGTTCGAAGATCAGGGAGTGCATCTCCTCGGGGATGCCGAGGCCGTTGTCCGCCACCGAGATCCGCCAGTAGCCTTCCTCGGCCCGCTGGACGCCGAGGCGGACCCAACGGTCCTCCTCGCCGGGGTCGGAGTATTTGACGGCGTTGCCCACCAGGTTGATCAGGGCCAGCTCGACGCGGGTGGCGTCGACCTGGACGTCGGGGATCGGCTCCTGGACATCGATGCGCACACCCCGCTCGCCCGCCATCGTCTGCAGCTCCTCGACCGTCTCGGCGACCAGCGCGCGCAGCGACAGCCGCCGCCCCTGGGCGGTCTCCTCGCTCCCCTGGGCGATCGCCAGCGCCTGGAGGTCGTCCGCCACCCCCTTGAGGCTCCGCACCGTCTGGTGGAGCGTGCGCAGCGCCTTCTCCTGTGTGGCGGGCTCCGGCGTGCCCGCGAGCAGGTGGAGGGCGATCTCCGCCGAGGCCAGCCGGTTGCGCAGCTCGTGGGCGAGATCGCGCCCGAACCCGCCGAGCAGGAGGGCCCGCTCGCGGCGGTCGCGGAACCCCTCCTCCCGGAAGGTCGTGGCGGTGATCGCCGTGATCGAGGTCAGGGCGCGGTGAAGGCGTTCCGCGACTTCGATCGCGTAGTCCGGCGCCACCTTGCGGCCGAAGGTCCGGGCATCCTCGCGCAACGCCTTGTAGAGGATCTCGCCGAGGATCTCGAACTCGGTCAGGATCTCGTCGATGTCGTACCCCTGCTCGCGGCGCAGGCGCGCCAGCTTGGCGAACTCGTCCTGCACCAGCCTCTCGGAAGCCACGTCCCCTTCGGACGACAGGTAATCCGAGACGGAGCTCAGCACCTCGGGGATGTGGTTGAGCAGGGCCTCGGCCGGGAAGATCCGGCGGGGGTGGACGTCCAGTCGCTCCAGGAGACGGTCGAGCCAGGCGCGGGTGAGCTCGGCCGAGCGGCGGCGCAGCTCGGTTCCCAGGTGAACTTCCAGGGGAAGCACGTTCTTCTTCTGGCTCATAGATCCTCGGGCCTGCTGTCGGCGAACGAAGTGGACGGAGGGATTCTAGCGCACCGGACCCTCGTAGCGCGACCGCCTCACCTGCTGGCGCAGGCCGTGGAAGATCCAGGGGATCGTCTCGGCGGTGCCGCGCTCGACCGCCCACTGCGGGGTGAGGCCGCCGGGATCGGTGTAGAGCCGCAGGACGGCCAGGGTGCGGCCGGGGCCCAGGGCCGTCAAGGTCCAGGAGCCGTGGTGGTCCTTGACGTTTCCGGAGCCGGCGACGTACGACCAGTCGATCGTCCAGGTTTTGCCCGCGGGGCCGACTTCGGCCTTCGACCGGAAGCGCACCCGGTAGTGGCGCTCGCCCGTGGGGGCGGGGAGCTTCATCACGTGCTCGGCCAGGGTCGACCCGTCCGCCTGGGGCATGGCGACCGACTGCACCAGGAAGGGCATGAACTCCGACCAGTGGCCGTAGTCGGCGAGCGCCCGGAACACCCGCTCGGGGGGCGCCTCGATCACCCCGCGCCCCACTCCTTCGAGCGGCTTGCCGGCGCCGGGGGAGGCGGTCTCCACCCAGACGTCCCCCGTCGGAGTCGGAAATTTCACGCCGGGGAGCGAGGGACCTGGACGGATGAGGGCGAGGGCGAGGAGCGGGGCGGCGAAGCGGATCATGACGACGAATTCTAAGCGAACGGACGTTGCGGCAGGAGGGCATCCAAAGGGAAGATGACCGGATGAGGGTCGAGGCGAGGACGGCAAGACGGCGAACGATCCGCGGCAGACTGCCCCTTCTGATCCTCCTGGCGATCCTCGCGGGGTTCCTCGTCTGGGCCTGGCCCTACGTGAAGAACGCCGTTCGCATCGTCCGGCTCTACCGCGAGCCGCCGCCCGTCGCGCTCCCCATGCCGGTCCAGGGGATCGAGCCGTCGCAGATCACCGACTCCTGGGGGGGCGTCCGCAGCGGCGGTCGCACCCACGAGGGGACGGACATCCTGGCGCTCCGCGGCACGCCCGTGATCTCCACCACCCACGGCGTGGTGGTGCGCAAAGGGTGGAACCTCCTGGGCGGCCGGCGGGTGCTGGTGCTCGGGCCCGCCGGGTGGAACCATTACTATGCCCACCTCGACGCTTGGTCCGACGTCGGCCTCGGCGACTGGGTGGAGGTGGGGACGGTGCTCGGCTACGTCGGCGACTCGGGGGACGCTCAAGGGACGCCGACCCACTTGCACTATGGGATCTACATCGGCGGCGTGGCGACGAATCCGTATCCGCTGCTGACCCACAATCTCACCCCGCCGCCGCGACCTGCTCGCGCACCTTCCGGATCTCCTCGGCGGCGGCCGGGCGCCAGACACCGTTCTGCCGCCGCTTCTCGATGACCTCCGGGCTGTAACGCACTGAGGTCACAAGCTTTCCCGCGAGGTTGAAGACGTGGGCCCGCCCGTGCTCGCCGACCACCACCAGCGTCTCGCGCCGGGTGTCGAAGAGGAGGTTCTCGCCGTGGGCGTGGGCGAGGTCGGCCAGCGCCATCCGCGTCGGGCGGTCCCCCTCGGCGTGGCGCTGCTGGCCGTGGCGCGTGCGGCGCTCCTTCCCCCGGCCGTCCTTTTCCAGCCGCCGGGCGACGGCGTTGGCCAGCCCCTCGATCCGCTTCTCGATCGCCTCCCGGGGCGTCCGCGGCGACTTGTCGATCTGCGCCTCGATCCCCACCAGCACCCCCTGCGCCCAGCGCACCGCCTCGCCCCAGGGGATCTCGCCGATCTTGTCGTAGAGGTTGCCGAGCGGCTCGCCCCCTGGGCCGCTGCCGACCACGTTGACCCCGAACCGGCGCTGGTTGCGGCGGGCGCGCGTCGAGACCACCTGGAGCGAGACCGCGAACGGCTTGCGGGTCCCCGACGCCGGATCGGGCACCTGGTACCAGCCGGCCGTGACCTGGGCGTGGATGCGATAGCTGTCCTCGCGCTGCCGGAACGCGGGGATCAGTCCGCCGGCCAGCTCCGCCTCCGGCACCACGACGGTGAGGAGCTGCGGCGAATCCTTATAGAGCAGATCGACCCGTGGATCGCGTCTTTGAAGGAGCCACTGCCCGAAGTCGACGAAGCGGGGGAGCCCGGCCGGCCCCCACCCGGCGAACACCTGGCGTCCCTCCGCCGGAGCCGAGTGCTCGCACGTCGCCATCTGGCAGCGCAGGCAGAGCACCCGCCCGGGCTGGAACAGGGCGCTGTGCTGGAGCAGAGCCTCTACCGCCTCCTGAAGGGCCTCCGAGGCGTCCCGCCCGAGCTTCCCGATCTGGCCGTCGCGCAGGGCGGTCGGCAGGGAGAGCTGAAGGTCGATCGCCTCTCCCCGTCCCGCCACCAGATGCCCCAGCGGATGCCGGTCGATCCGCTCCCGGGCCTCGGCGATCAGGAGCTGAAGGGCTTGGCGGATGCGTTCGTCACGGTCATCGCGGTTAAAGGCGGGCACGGCGTCCTCCCTGGCGGGCAGAGAGTGTAAACGCCGGGCGGATTGGACTATTCCACCCTTTCAAGAACCGCCAGCCCGCTCTCCAGCGCCGACACCGCCGCCGCGGAGTCCACGGCGGCCCCGCTGTCCTGGAGCGCACCGGCGATGGCCCCGACGGCGCGGCGGAGGTAGTCCGGCCGGGTCACCGTGTAGCCCATGTGGCCGACGCGGAAGGAGGTCGCCTTCACCGCCGGGTGGAGGCCGCCGGCCACGACGACCCCGCGGGCGGTGATCCGCGGCAGCAGGGAGGCGTCGACGCCGGCGGGGAAGAAGAGGGCGCTCAGGGTGTTGGCCGTCACCGCCTCGCCGGAAACGGAGCGGAGGCCGAGCTGGTCCCAGGCGGCGCGCAGGGCGGACGCGGAGCGGGCGTGGGCTTCGACCCGTGCCGCGACGCCGGCCTCCAGGATCTCGCCAAGGCCGGCATCCAGCGCCATCACCAGCGAGGTGGCCGGGGTGGCGAAGTAGCTTGGGCTTCGCTCCTCGTAGGCGCGATGCACGGGGAGCCACGAGGCCCAGTCGAGGAACAGCGGTGGCGGGGAGGCCTTGCGGGACTCGCGGACGGCGAGGGCGCGCTCGCCCGCCACCATCAACGCCAGGCCGGGGGGAAGGCCGATCGCCTTCTGGGAGCCGGTGAAGTAGAGGTCGGCCCCCCAGGCGGCCATCTCGAAACGCTCGGCGGCGGTGGCGCAGACGCCGTCGAACACGGCGAGGGCTCCCGCCTCACGGGCCAGACGGCAGAGGGGCTCGGGGTCGATCCGCACGCCGGTCGAGGTGTCCACGTGGGTGGCGAAGAGGGCCTTGAAGGGGCCGCTTCGCGCCAAGGCGTCGCGGACCTCCTCCGGCGACGGCGCCTCGCCCACGGCCGCCGCCACCTCGGTCACCTCGGCGCCGTAGCGGCGGAGGATCTCGGTCATCCGCTCCGAGAAGTAGCCGGTGACGACCACCAGCGCGCGGTCCGCCGGCTCGACGAGGTTGGCCGCCGCGACCTCCATGGCGAGCGTGCCGCTGCCGGCGAGGATGAACGGCTGGCTCGCCGCATCCGCGCGCCAGACCTCGCGCATCCGCTCGATCGAACGCCCGAACGCCTCGATCAGGCGGGGCGCCGTATGGCTGGGAGGCGGCCAGGACGCCGCGGCGAGGACGGCCGGCGAAAGCTCCACCGGACCGGGGATCATGAGCAGGGGGTGGTTGAGGGGGGGCATGGGGGTATGGTAGCAGGGGCCTTCAAGCCGCATAGAGGAGGGTTCTCGAAGGCTCGATCCCTTGCAGGAAGTAGGGGTTCTTGATGGCGGCGGTCATCACCAGATCCACCGGGCGGGCGAACAGTACCTCTATAGCTTCGAGCAGACCGAAATAGCGGTCCGCCATCTCGACTGGAGAGGCGGGACCGAGCTCGACGAGGAAGTCGAGATCGCTCCGGGCAGGGTCGAACCGCTCGCCGGCCGCCGAGCCGAACACTTCCAGCCTGCGGACGCCGAAGCGCTCGCAAAGCTCGAGAAGCTCTCCCTGGTGACTCGCGATAATCGGTTGCATGGGATCTCCCGAAAGGCCGATGGCCGGCCGATCCTCGAGGGATTGTATCGGCTCTGAGTGCGCTATACATAACGGATGCCCCCCACTCCCCCCAAGCTCCGCATCGGCGTCTCCGCCTGCCTGCTCGGCCAGGAGGTGCGCTACAACGGGGGGCACAAGCGGGACGCGTTCCTGACCGACACTTTCGGCCGCTACGTCGAGTGGGTGGCGGTCTGCCCCGAGGTGGAGGTCGGGATGGGCACGCCGCGGCCGCCGATCCGGCTGGAGCGGCGGGGTGAGGAGGTGCGCCTCGTGACGCCGAGCACGGGCGAGGACTCCACGGAGGCCATGCGCTCCTGGTCGGCGCGGCGGGTCTCCGAGCTGGCCGGGATGGACTTGGACGGCTACGTGCTCAAGAAGGACTCGCCGAGCTGCGGCCTGGAGCGGGTCAAGGTCTATGCCGGCGCGGGCGCTCCCTCGAAGGACGGCCGCGGCCTCTTCGCCGAGGCGCTGATCGCGCGCCTGCCGGACCTTCCGGTCGAGGAGGAGGGGCGGCTGAACGATCCGCTGCTGCGCGAGAATTTCATCGCCCGCGTCTTCGTCCACCAGCGCTGGCGGGAAGGGGAGCGGGCCGGCTGGACGCGCGCCGGTCTGATGCGCTTCCACGAGCGCCACAAGTTCCTGCTCCTGGCGCGCAACCAGGCCGGCATGCGCCGGTTGGGCCGTCTGCTGGGGGAGTCGAAGAGGGACGAGCCCGCCGGCGACCTCGCCGCCGCGTACCGCGAGGGTCTGACGGAGGTCCTCCGCCGTCCTCCCACCCGCCGCGGCCACACCAACGTCCTGCATCATCTGGCGGGGTTCGTCTCGGATGCTCTCGACGCCGCGGATCGCGCCGAGCTGGCGGAGACGATCGAGCGCTACCGCCTGGAGCTGATCCCGCTGATCGTCCCCCTGACCCTGATCCGGCACCACGTCCGGCGGCAGGAGGTCGCCTATCTGCGGGACCAGGTCTACCTGGAGCCTCATCCCTACGAGCTGATGCTGCTCAATCACGTCTGAGACACTCTTCGTGCCGCGTTCCCCGGATTTCGCGTCCTCCGAAGAAGTTCTCGCGAGACCTGAAGACCTCTCGACGCCGCGTTCCCCGCCCGTCTTGTCCCATTCCCTCCTCTTCGAGTGATCCGAAGGGGAGACCGAGCCGCGCGAAGTCTCCTTCGAGAGACGTTCCCCTCCTTCCGGGTGCCCCACCCCTCCTCCGTGTCGCTCGCAGGCCTCTTCCCGTGGCATTCCCTGGAGAGAACGTCATCCGAAGAGAAAGGAAAGTCGTCCGAAGGGGTCTCCGGATGACAGGAATAGGAGGGGGCATTGTCCGAAGGAGTCTACGGATGACGTTCGCCGGACCTTGGGTGATCCGAAGGAGAGGGAATACCTCGCGAACGAGAGGGAACGTGATCCGAGCTCCCTTTCGGATGACATCAAGAAGAGAAGCCCTCCTGGCTTACCTGCCCTTGGAGCTCTTCGGCCGCTCTTCCAGCCGCTGCTGTATCCGTTGGGCGATCCCGAGGCCCCACTGCTGGCCGGCCTGCATGCTCTCCTGGGTGATCGCCGGCGTCACCGCGATCAGCTTCTGTCCGAGCGGGCTCTGATAAAAGGCGAGCATGCCTCGGATGTCGTCATGGGTGAGGTGCTTCTCGTAGATCGGCACGACGAGGTCGATCATGGTGCCGGCATCGAACTCCTTCAGCACCTGATCCCAGAATTCATCGGGCACCTTGGGGTTCGTGGACCGGAAAGTGTTCATCATCTGGGCGAGGACCTGCTGCCCGAGCTTGGCCGACCCGGTCACCTCCAGGAGCTTGCGGATATCCTGTCGCTTGGCCGCCGCCTCATCGGCTGGGGCGGTCTGCTGAGCAAGGGCCGGCGCCAGGCAGACGAGCGACAGGGCGAGGGCGAGGAGCGTTCTTTTCATCGTGTTCCCTTCAGGAGGCCAGCATCTTGAGCGTCGCCACCGCGTGCTCCAGCTCTTCCTCCGTATTGAAGAAGTGGGGAGACATCCGGATCCCCGCGTTGGGGCGGAAATCGCAGATGATCTCGCGGTCGATCAGCTCGTGGCAGAGGCGGTCGGCTTCGGGGTGGAAGATGCTGACGGTGCCCCCGCGGTGCTTGCGGTCGCGCGGGGTGCGCAGCTCGAAGCCGGCCTCCTCGGCCAGCGCGATCAGGTGGTCGGTGAGGGCGAGCGAGCGCTCGCGGATCTTGTGCGCTCCCACGCCCGCCACGATCCGGTAGCCGGGGCGGCAGGAGTAGAGGGCGGGGATGTTCGGCGTGCCGGTGAGGAAGCGCCAGGACGGCTCGTCGCGGTAACGGATCGGGCCGGGGCGGAAGGCGAAGGGCTCCTCGTCCGCCTGCCAGCCGGTGAAGGCCGGTCGCAGGGTCTGGGCGAAGCCCGGCTCCACCCAGAGATAGCCGGCGCCCGGACCGCCGCAGAGCCACTTGACCGAGCCCCCCATCGCGGCGTGCACCCCCCAGGCCTCCAGCTCCAGCGGCATCACGCCGGTCGACTGGTAGACGTCGAGCAGCAGCACCGCCCCCACCTCGCGGCAGCGGCGGGCGATCGCCTCGGCGTCCTGCACGAAGGCGCTGCGGAACAGGGTGTGGGAGATCGGGACCAGCCGGGTGCGCTCGTCGATCGCCGCCAGCAGGCGCTCGATGGGGACGCCGATGTCGTCGTCCGTGGGGACGGTGACGATCTCGGCGCCCTTCCGGCGCTCCCCGTCGAGGATGTACATGACGTTGGGGAAGTTCATGCCGGTGTAGACGATCCGGTTCCGCTCGGCGGGATAGTCGATGCAGGAGAGGAAGACCGCCGCGGCCACCGAGACGTTCTGGTGCATCGACACCGCGCCGGGGCGGACGCCGAGCAGGGGGGCCAGGAGATCGCCGGTCTCGGCGGACATCTCCCACCACCCCTCGCTCCAGGCGCGCACACCCCGCTCGTCCCAGGCCTTCGCGAAAGCCTCCACTTCGTCGTGAACGGCGCGCGGCATCGCCCCGAGCGAGTTGTTGATCAGGTAGGTCGTATGCTCCAGGATGGGGAACTCGGAGCGCAGGGCCAGCAGGTCCGCGTGCGGAGCGGCGGTCGTCGTGGCCATGGCTCTAGCGCCCCGTCCACTGGGCCGGACGCTTCTCCAGGAACGCCTTGACCCCCTCCTCCTTGTCGGCGGAGGAGAAGCAGAGGCAGAAGAGGTCGCGCTCGTAGGTGATGCCGTCCTCGATCGACAGCCGCTCGCTGGCGCGCAGGGCCTCCTTGGCGACCTTGACCGTGAGCGGGCTGCGGGAGGCGATCTTGTCGGCGAGCTCCAGGGTCTTGGCGCGCAGCTCCTCGGCCGGCACGACGATCTCGACGAGGCCGATCGACTGGGCCTCGGCGGCGCCGATCATGTCGCCGGTGAGGGTCAGACGCATGGCATGGCCCACGCCCACCAGGCGGGGGAGGCGCTGGGTGCCGCCGCCGCCGGGGATCAGCCCGAGGTTGATCTCCGGCTGGCCGAAGCGCGCTTTCTCGGAGGCGATCCGGATGTCGCACGACATCGCCAGCTCGCAGCCGCCGCCCAGGCAGAAACCGTTGATCATGGCGATCACCGGCTTGGGGAAGGCCGCCATGACGTCGAAGATACGCGGGCTGCGCATGGCATGGCGCTGGTCGAACGGCGTGCGGCCGGCGAACTCGCCGATGTCCGCCCCGGCGATGAACGACTTCTCGCCGGCGCCGGTGATGACGACCACCCCCACCGAGTCGTCGGTCAGGATCTGGCCGAGGACCTCCAGCATGTCGGTGCGCACCTGCTCGTTGAGGGCGTTCATCTTGTCGGGGCGGTTGATGGTCAGAATGGCGACGCGCCCAACGCGTTCCACCAGGATGGTCTCAGGCATCGCGGTCTCCTCCAGGTCGGATAGGAATCAAGGATTGCGCCGGAGGCGGCCGGGATGGACCGGTCTCCGGACCGGGGGATCATAGCGGAAGGGGAGGCGTCTCGCCTGAGTCCCCCGCCCGCACTTCTTGGGGTGTGTCTCTAGGTTTCGAGAATGGACGACCGTGAAGGGAGAAAAGAATGCGGAGAGTCTTCGTATTGGCAGGACTGTTGGCCGTGGTGCTGATGGTGACCTGGGGCGGGCCGACGCTCGTCTCGGCGACCCAGACCTGCACCGCGACCTGTTCCGGAGGATCGATCCTGACCTGTACTGTGGCGACCGGCACGTGCAGCAGCGCGTCCGGCACGGTCACCTGCTGCGGGCAGACCCACGACTGCGTCGCGGTCAACGCCTACGATGCCTGCCGGAACAACTGCGACAACCAGCACGACGCCTGCATCAACACCTGCGGAGGTCACGGCGGCAACTGCATCACCAACTGCAACACCGCCCTGCGCACGTGCTGGAACCACTGCGGAGTGGCGCCGTCCAAAAGCTTCTCCTGCTGAGGCGTTAGCTTCGTGAGCCGCAGCGTCTCAGGCGCTGCGGCTCATCTTGCCTTCCTGAGGATCGGGTGGTCATACTCATACCCGTGACGAAGCGTCTCCAGATCCCCGTCAGCGACCAGAGTTCCTCACAGTCTCAAGCCGTGGCGGCTTTGGTCCTTCTCAAAGGTCTCAAGGCACCCGTCGGTCCCGTAGAGATCATGATCGAAGAGTCCGTGGCCGGACGCTATCCTTGATCCCCTACCGGTGCTTCCACTCCGGCTTCCGCTTCTCCAGGAACGCGGCCGCCCCTTCGGCCACGTCCTCCAGCGGCAGCAGCTCTTCCTTGTAGATCCGCTCGGTCTCGGCGAGGGCGGCCAGGAAAGGGAGGTCGCGGCCGGCGCGGACGGCTTTCTTGGTGAGGCGGACGACCGGGGCGCTACGGGAGGCGATCCGCTCGGCGATCTCCCGCACCGTTTCGTCGAGGTCGCCGACGTAGATGCGGCGGGTCACCAGCCCGAGGCGCTCGGCCTCTTGAGCGGAGAGCGTCCGGCCGGTGAGGGCGAGGTCGAGCGTGAGCCCGGCGCCGATCCGCGACGGCAGGAGGGCCGAGGCGACCGGCGGGAAGCAGCCGAGCTCGATCTCCGGCTGGGCGAAGCTCGCGTCGTCGCTCGCGATCACCAGGTCGCAGGCCATCGCCAGCTCCATGCCTCCCCCCAGGCAGTGGCCATGGACGGCGGCGAGGGTGATCGCGTCGAGGTCCCGCAGCCGGCGGATCGCGCCGTGCAGGCTGTCGAGCATAGGGCCGACCCGCTCCGGCGTATGGTCCTGCACGGCCACCCCGGCCGAGAAGGCGCGCTCGCCGGCGCCGCGGAGGATCACCACCACCAGCTCGGGATCGGCCGCCAGCCCGGCGATGGCCTCTCCGAGGCGGTCGATCGTCGGGATGTCGAGGATGTTCAGCGGCGGGCGGTCGATCGTCAGGGTGGCGACGCGGCCGTTACGGTGGAGGTGGATGGGAGAGTCGGGCATGGCTGGGCTCGCTTGGTAAGAAACCAGGGACTTCAGGGACAACAGGGACTTCAGGGACACCGGAGAAAAAATCTTCGAGGTGGGAGCTTCTTCCTGCTGTCCCTGCGGTCCCTGAAGTCCCTTTCGTCCCTTGTTTTCCCCGCTCCTACGCCGCGAAGCCGGCCGCCTGCGCGAAATCGATCCAGAGCGCCCTCTGCTGGGCGAGGTCGACCAGGTTCTCGGGGTGCCACTGGACGGCGCGCACCCACCAGTCGTCGCGGTCGAGCACGACCGCCTCGACCAGGCCGTCGGGCGAGAGGGCTACCGGCACGAAGCCGTCCGCCGTCCGCCGGACCGCCTGGTGGTGGCGGCTGTTGACCAGGGGGATATCGCGGGTGAGCCGCTCGCCGATCGGGGCGTCCGGTGCGATCACCTTCACGGTGTGGGCGAGGACGTCGGGGGTCTCCGACCGGCTGTGGTCGACCTGGCTGGGCGCCTGCGTCGGCAGGTCCTGCCAGAGCGAGCCGCCGAGGTAGACGTTGAGCACCTGGAGGCCGCGGCAGATCCCCCAGACCGGCAGCCGGCGCTCGCGGGCGAGGTCGAGGAGGCGCCACTCGAGCTCGTCGCGCTCGACGTTCACCTCCACCCGGGCGTGCGGGAGCGGCTCCTCGCCGTAGCGCTCGGGATCGACGTCCAGCCCGCCGCAGAGGACGAGCGCGCGGGCGTGGGCGGCGAGGTCGCGCAGGGGGATCTCCGAGAAGGGTGTAACCACCTGGATTGCCTCCTCGGGAACGCCGACGGCGGCGAGGGCGGCGAGGTAGGCCGCGGCCCGCTCGTCCGTCGAGGTCGAGACCAGGATGGTTCCGGGAGGCACCGTCACGCCGCGGCCTCCCGCTGGACCAGGGCCGCGATCCCCATGCCGCCGGAGACGCAGAGCGTCGCGATCCCCCGCTCGCCGCCGCGCTTCTCCAGGCCGTGGAGGAGGGTGACGAGGATGCGGGCGCCGGTGGCGCCGATCGGGTGGCCGAGGGCGATGGCGCCGCCGTCCGGATTCAGCCGGGCGGGGTCGAAGGCGAGCTCCTGGTTGCAGGCGAGCACCTGGGCGGCGAACGCCTCGTTGAGCTCCACCTCGTCGATGGCCCCCTTGTCGAGGCCGGTCTTCGCCAGCAGCTTGCGCACGGCCGGCACCGGGCCGATCCCCATGATCCGCGGATCGACGCCCACCACCTCCCAGCCGACCAGCCGGGCGACGATGGGGAGCCCGAGCTCGCGGGCCGCGGCGCGCGAGGCCACGACGATCGCCGCCGCGCCGTCGGTGATCCCCGAAGCGTTGCCGGCGGTGACCACGCCCCCCTCGCGGAAGACGGCGGGGAGCTTCTTCATCGCCTCGATCGTCATGCCGTCGCGCGGGTGCTCGTCGGTGGTGACGGTGGTCTCCCCCTTGCGGCCGGCGACCTTCACCGGCACGATCTCGCTGGCGAAACGGTTTTCCCCGCGGGCGCGCTCGCAGCGGAGCTGGCTCTCCAGGGCGTAGGCGTCCGACGCGGCGCGGTCGATGCCCGTCTCGGCCGCCAGCTCCTCGGCGGTCTCGCCCATCACCAGCTTCGAGAGCGGATCGTTGAAGCCGTCCTGGTACATGCCGTCGACGATCTCGGCGTTCCCCATCCGGTAGCCCCAGCGGGCACGGGGGAGGAGGTAGGGAGTGTTGGACATGCTCTCGGTGCCGCCGGCGAGGATCACCCGCGCCTCCCCGTTGAGGATGGTGCGGGCGGCCGAGAGGACCGCCTGGAGCCCCGAGGCGCACGCCTGGTTGACCGTGTAGGCCGGGCGGTCGACCGGCACGCCGGCGCGGAACCCGATCTGCCGCGCCGTGTTGGGTCCGCCCCCCGCCTGCCGGCCATGGCCGAAGATGACCTGGTCGACGGAAGAGGGATCGAGCCCCGCCCGTTCGAGCGCGCCGGTCGCCGCGACGGTGCCGAGGTCGGCCGCCGAGAGCGAAGAGAAAACGCCGCCGAACTTGCCGATGGGGGTCCGGACGGGGGCGGCGAGGACGATGTCGTTGTCGTGGGGATCGTGATGCGTCATCGGGAACCTTTCGTAACTGGGGCGTGGGGCCCCTCATCACCCCGGCCCTCTTCTCCCATCCCTCCACCCACCCTGACGGGGAGAAGAGGGAGAGGTTAGTCAAAAAACTTTCAGAACCGTTGTCTTGAGCCCCTCTCTCCCCGGTGGGTGGGTGGAGGGCTGGGAGAGAGGGGTTGGGGAGTGAGGGGCCCGCCCCGCAAGGGTCGGGATCCACCTCTCAAGCTCGAGTCTCAATACCCGCGGAACTCCGGCTTCCGCTTCGAGATGTAGGCGTCCAGACCCTCGCGGGCGTCCGGGCTCTCGAAGAGCTGCTGCTGGAGCTCGCGCTCGATGGCGAGGCCGCTCTCGAAGGGGACCTCGGCGCCGGACTGCACGGCGCGCTTGATCCGGCCGACCGCCTTGGCCGCCTTGTTCGGCGGGCAGAACTGCTTGGCGTACTCGTGGACCTGGTCGAGGAAGTTGTCCGGCTCGAAGATGTTGTTGACGATGCCGATCCGCTGCGCCTCCTCGAAGTCGATCAGGCGGCCGGTGACCATCAGCTCGATCGACTGGCTCTTGCCGACCCGGCGGGCCAGCCGCTGCGTGCCGCCGGTGCCGGGGAGCACGCCGAGGGTGACCTCGGGAAGGCCGACCTTGCCGGAGCCCTTCTTGGCGATCAGGATGTCCGCCGCCATGGCGATCTCGAGGCCGCCGCCGACCGTGTGACCCTCGAGGGCCGCGATCACCAGCTTCGGCGTCTGCTCGAGCCGGTTGAGGGTCTCGTTGGCGTGCAGGCAGAAGTAGTACTTGAAGTAGGGATCGGACGACTTCAGCATGTTGATGTTGGCGCCGGCGCAGAAGAACTTGTCCCCCTCGCCCTTGACCACGATGACGTAGACGTCCTTGTCGAAGCGCGCCTTGAGGACGCAATCGTCGATCTGCCGCATCATCTCGTGGGTGTAGGTGTTGGCCGGAGGATCGTCGAGCGTCAGGTAGGCGACGCCGTCCCGGACCTCGTAGTGGACCAGGGTGCGCTTCTCGGTCGTCGGTTCCGCAACGGTGGAATCAGCCATATGGTCTCTCCTCGTCAGGATTTGCAGGAATGGGAGCCGGGCGGACGGCAACCCGGAGGCGGCCGTCCGGGCAGGACGCGGGCGTATTGTCCCATGAGACGCGGAGAGCGTCCACCGTGAGCGCGGCCTCTTCCCCAAGAAGGTCAAAACAGGTACTATCCGCCCATGGTCTTTCTCCTTTTTTGAGTTGAAGGCGGCGTCACTGATCCCGCAGTGGCGCCGCCTTGATTGTTCTTCCCTCCAGATTCAAGAATCCGCTCGCGTCCTTGGACGTTCCTCCCCTCCGATCCGTATGATGGTCAAGGAGCCTGGTTTCTGATCTACCGCTGCGCCCGAACACCGCAGGAGCACGCCGTATGGGACCGATCCGCCGCGCCGCCGTTCTGTTGATTCTCCTCGCCCTCTCCCGAGGCGGCTGGGCCGTGGCCCCGGCGCCGACGCCGGTCGCAGTCAATGCCCGGCAGCTCGCGCAGGCCGTGGACGCGGCCCTCGGCGCCGCCGCGCAGGCGGCGAAGGAGCCCAAGGGGGGGCTCGATCCCCGGAGCCCGCGGCAGGCGCCGTTCCTCAACGCCCTGGAGGCGTTCCGTACCCGCGTCCGCCAGATCGAGGGGTCGCTCGCGCCGCGCAGCTCCGGGTTCTTCCTGCTGGTCGACCAGGGGAGCTCCGACCTCGGCGAGCTGCGGGTGGCCTGGGTGCGGACGGGGGTGCGGAACGACCGGATCTCCGAGGCGGTCCGGGCCGCCTCGGCCTCCTACCGCCAGTTGCGTGCCGGCTACGGCCGCGAAGCGGTCCGCCGGCGGCAGGGGGGCCCCCTGACCGATGCCGAGCGCCAGCAGTTCCAGCGCCTGCAGGGGGCCGAGCAGCGGTTCGCCGCCAGCCTCCAGGCCCTGCGCGACAAGGCCCGGCAGCGCGGGGACGCGACCTCGGCGGCCGAGCTGGAGCGCTTCCGCGCCGAGGCCGAGAGCCTGGCGGTGGCCGCCGCCGACCTCTCCACCTATCTGAACGCGCTGATCGCCACCAGCGAGCTGCGCGGCGAGTGGCACGCCAACGCCCCGTACATCCGCAAGGCCGCTCCGGTCGCGGAGTTCACCGCCGCGGACGAGACGGTCCAGGACCTCTATGTCGACTCCGACATCGGCCAGGTCTTCACCGTCGACCTCGGCGCGGTGCCCGCGGACGACACCGGTGGCACTGCCGCCGAGACTGCCGGCACGGCGGGCACGGTCGAGGTCTACCAGGCCGCCTCCGAAGAGACTCCGACCCCGGCGGCCGCCGCCGTCGTGGAGCCGATCGACGATACGGCCGATACGGTCGAGGCGGTCGAGGCGGTCGATCCGACAGTGATGGCCGAGCCGGTGACCGAGAGCGAGCCGGCCGCGAAGCCCGCACCGGATCCAGCGATCGAGCCGGCCAAGAAGCCGCTTCCGAAGGCTCCGGCCGATCCCAAGGTCGATCCCCAAAAAGCCGCTCCGGCCGCCGTTCCTCCCCCCGCTCCCCCTCCCATCGGCTAAGATCCCCCTCCCGTCCGCCAGTGTCCGCCTGGGTGGACCGGAGATCAGCAGGAGGTTTTTCACGTATGGGACTCTTGAGCGCCACCGTCGCCGTCACGCGGTTCAACGTCGCCGTGCCCCCCCAGGGGCCGGATTTCGAGCGCGCCCGCTTCTGGGAGATCGAGCCCGGCTCGGAGGTGCGCGAGCGCATGGGGTTCGTCCCCTTCGAGCTCGACGCTCCCTGGGAGGTGGCGCAGGGGCGCTACGTCTTCCGGCTGCGGATCGACCGCATCCGGCCGGACGCCACCGCGGTCAAGGAGCGGCTCCGCGAGCTGGTCAAGGCCGAGATGGAGGCCACCGGCAAGACCTTCGTCGGCCCGAAGACGCGCAAGAAGCTGCGCGACCTGGCCGAGGCCGAGTCAGCCCTGCGGCAGGCGCCGCGTACCCAGATCGTCGAGTGCTGCATCGACGGCCCGATCCTCTACGTGCTGAGCACCGCCAAGACCTACCTGGGAACGGTCCTCACCCTGCTGCGGCAGGCCGGGGTCGAGGGGGACTTCAAGGCCCCCTGGCTCGACGAGGCGCCCGAGGCCGAGGAGATGAGCGACGTCGTCATCCCCAAGGAGCCGGGGCAGTCGGTGCTCGGCTGCCGGTTCCTGCGGGCGCTGCTCGAGGAATCGGACGTCATGGTGGAACCGGAGACCGGCAGCGTCCGCCTGGCCACCCGCGAGGCCCGGGTGACGCTCGCCGGCGCCGTCCTCAACGAGCTCTTCCGCTATCTGGAGGAGGGGGCCGAGATCCTCTCGGCCAAGATCTTCGTCGGCGCCATCCCGTTCCGCTTCGACGCCCTCTCCTACCGCCTGAGCGGCGTCAAGCTGGAGCCGGTCAAGAACGAGCACTGGACGATCGACGTCGATCAGCGCCTGGAGCAGATCGCCGGCGTCTTCGAGACGCTCGACGGCAAGTACGCGACGCTCAAGGAGAAAATCAACGCGGTCCCCGCGCCGGCTCCTCTCCCCGAAGCGGGGGGAGGTCAGGAGGAGGCCGCTCCCTAGCGTCGCGCCCGTTTTCCCCAGCGGGGCGACCCCTTTCCCCAGTGGGGAGACCCCCTTCCCCAGCGGGGCGACCCCTTTCCCCAGTGGGGAGACCCCTTTCCCCAGTGGGGAGACCCCCTTCCCCAGCGGGGCGACCCCTTTTCCCAGTGGGGAGACCCCTTTCCCCAGTGGGGAGACCCCTTTCCCCAGCGGGGAGACCCCTTTCCCCAGTGGGGAGACCCCCTTCCCCAGCGGGGAGACCCCTTTCCCCAGCGGGGAGACCCCTTTCCCCAGCGGGGGAGACCCCCTTCCCCAGCGGGGGAGACCCCCTTCCCCAGCGGGGAGACCCCCTTCCCCAGCGGGGAGACCCCCTTCCCCAGCGGGGGAGACCCCTTTCCCCAGTGGGGAGACCCCCTTCCCCAGCGGGGAGACCCCCTTCCCCAGCGGGGGAACCCCCTTTCCCCAGTGGGGAGACCCCTTTCCCCAGTGGGGAGACCCCCTTCCCCAGCGGGGAGACCCCATTCCCCAGCGGGGCGACCCCTTTCCCCGGTGGGGCGACGCCTTTCCCCGTGAGGCGACGCCCTTCCCCAGTGGGGCGACTCCCTTCCCCAGCGGGGGGACCCCCCTCGAACTCCACCGTCGCCAACTGGGAACGCTTCGAAGGCTTCCCGGCCACCTTCCTGATTCACTTCCCCACGGAAGACCAGGAAGCGTTCCAGTACCTCGCACATACCTTTTCGGCACCGTCCTGGAGAAGCCGACCGCCCAGCCCGTCCTCAGTCTGTCCGTGGACGTCCTGGGAGCTTCACGCCGCCTTGGCGGAGATGCGCTTCCTGGAAGGCTACCTCCGGTCCGTCCGGAACGAGCAGGAGGTCTCCTCCCTCCCCCGCGACGTCGAGGAACTGTGCAGCGTTGCGGCCGGACAGTGGCGGGGCTCGCCGACGTCTCCCATACCCTGGGACAGGAGCTGAACCGGTAGCGGCGAAAGCACCCTCGATGCTCAAAGTAGCGAGCTTCACGGTCCGGGCGACGATGGCGCAGTCCGTCGCCTGGTATCGGGTCGCACAGGCCCACGGCCACGCCTCTATGGGGACGTGGATCGCCGAAGCCGTGGACCGCGCTACCTCGACGCCTTGAAGAAGGCCGGGAAGCCCGTCCCGCTCGCCTGGAGTCGGTTCAACCGCTTCACCGTCCGTCTCATGAACGGTCGGGAGATCGAGGTCGCCGGTTGCACCTCTCCGCCCTTCGGGATCTATCGGGGGAGCGCCGTGGGACCGACGCAACGGGGTGGCGGGCCGCACTCCCTGATCTTCCTGCCGGACTTGCGGATCGTCGCCACCCTGGCAACTCAGCGCCGTTGCAAGGAACTGGCGAGCGACCTCTCCCGGGTTTGGGTCAGGTGGGGCGGTCAGGAACCCGCAGAAGATCCCGTGCCGCTTCTCCAGCGGTTCCAGCGGGAAGAGGCTTAAAATGAGACGGCCCGGAATCCGGTAAATCGGGTCGTCGATGTTACCATTCTACACAGGCGGCCAACTTGGAGTGACCCTGGTTTACACTCCAACCATGGCACTGCCGCGCGAGCTGACTCTCGAAGATGACATTGCGGCCTTCAGTGCTCCCTATCCCGAGGAACCTCCGGTTGCCTTACCTGAGTCTGATGCCTACGCGCGCTGGCGAGCTTCCGCCGAGCGGCACTCTATGCAAATAGACCGACTAGCCCAAAGCCTTAAAGTGCTGGAGAAGAGCGGCGAACGGGTCTTTGAAACCGTCAAGGGAGATCTTGAGGCGGGAACGTTATCCATCAACCTTGACGAGCTAATAGACCACTACGCAGAGATAGAGCGGGAATTCAGGGAGAGCTACCTCCCTGAACTGCGTCAGGGGCAAGCCTACCTTCGGCAGCAGTTTTCGCTTCCTGTCTCCAAAGAAGACCGTTCGTGGGCCATCAGCAGTTGGGAGAAGCACATCCGGGTCTACACGCGCATCCTTGAGTTTGCCCGTGATCTTCATTGGAAGTTAAGGGGCTTACGCTCTTTGCGCGCTACTAGAAGCTCTCCGCTGTTTAGCTCTCCTCGCGAGTTAGCGGACTACCTTGACGAACTTTAGTCAGCTACGCGTCGCGATGTCGGAAAGCTTCATGGATCTCTATCGGAAATGTGATCACGATCTGAAGCCACGGGTTAAGGCCGCAGTAATCAAACTGTCAAAAGATCCGAATACCCCCGCTTTACGGCTCAAGCCATTAGAGGGCGTGGGGGGCGTCTGGTCAATTCGAGTCAATGACAATTTCCGTATTCTTCTTCGGATTGCGAAGGATGATGACGGGCCTCCCTACTATCTGCTGACAGACATGGGCAATCACGATGTATATAGGCCGCGCTAGGCTGTAAGCAGGTCCCTCACCGTCCAAAGCTTCCGGGCGATCCCTGTGGCCATCTTCCCCCCCCGCCGCCCAGGCTTGTATCTGCCCTCGGGGCGACCCGAGAGCAGCAGGCCCTTCAACTGGCGATACATCGGTACAGCTCCGCCATAGAAGAGGGGCATAAGCGCCTCCTTTCGGATTGACGCAGACGCACCTCCGGCAAATGTTGGCGACTTAAGGTTCTAAGGGGAAGTGTTTCGCATGGAGAAGGTTGGTTCGTTTCCTTCCGTGAAGCCAAGCTGAAGGCGATAGCTTTCCGAAACACCTTCAGCGGTGAAGGTAAGATCCAAGCTTGCCTCTCGTCCTAAATTGAGAATCTCGCCGGTAGACTGTGCGGCATACCGTACGCCCTCGGAAGGCGAGGTAGCTTTCAGTACTAACTCGGGCATCGACGCCCAAGTGCCTAACTTTAACCAGATCTCGTCTTCTTTCACGCACTGTGCTATTACGACTAATCGTGAGTCGCCCGTGGTAATGTCAGCCGAATGATTCCCGCCAGGAGTAACACGCGAGCCGGAATGCGAGGACCAAACACACCTGATCTCTCCATCTCCTGCCTTGCACCGAGCCACAAGATTGGCGATGTTGCGAGGCGAGATATTCCTTACACGTACCACCATGAATTCGGGATACAGAGGACCGAGAAATTTAAACTTGGGCCAAGCGTAGGTAAGGCAGTCCAGGAATATCTCCGCCTCCAGCTTGGGAATAAGCCGCTCGAATTGCGCAATGACACTCGCTCGGGATTCAGGAGACCTGCGGAAAGACGAGACGGCGCCCGGGACCGATGTGAGCCGCTGTGTCTGAAGTTGGTTGACCTGTTGCTCCAGCACGTCCACTTTGCCTCTTAACTGCTCGCGCTCTTGACGGAGAGGTTCGAGCCCCTGCTTTAGCAAATCGCGTTCTGCTCGAAGATCTCGCCATGCCCAATACTGCGCCACGATCAGCGCGAGGATCCCCATGGTCCAGACAAGCCACTGCGGTAGGTGGTTCCAGGGGTAGTGCACCTTGCCCGCGTCTGGATAGGCGAGCACAAGAAAGGTGTAGAGGCCAATGGGGAACGATCCGGTCACGATCGCCACCCCATGCCGTCGGAACGACCGCAGATACTCCAGAAGAGGGGACACCGGTGCAAGCCTAACGGGCGCCGCCGGCTCCCGTCGAGCCTATTGTTAGCAGCGCATAAGCTCGCCCGGGGCGGCATACTCAGGACGCCGCACCCGCCGCTCAACTTACCCTTTGGCATGGATACTATGGCATATATGGGTAGATGGGTAACAACTTGCAAGCGGGCGGAAGCGAAAAAGCTAAGCTCCTGGCGCTAAGCGGCGGCCCCTCCAGTACCCACATCGAGTTAGAACACGACCCCCAGTGGGGAGACCCCTTTCCCCAGCGGGGCGACCCCTTTCCCCAGTGGGGAAACCCCTCTCCCTCGCGGTTCAGCGGACCACGATCGGCGCCTCGATCAGCTCCGGCGCGGACGCCGGCCGGTCCGGGTCGAACCAGGGCTCCCCCTCCGGCGGGTTCTGCCGGGCCTTCCAGGTGCCGATCCTGCGGATTCCGATCGGGTAGATCGTCAGCGCTCCCTCCTTGTCCAGGTGGAGGCGGAGGAAGTTTTTGTAGTGGGGGATGCTCTGGCTCGAATAGGCCTCGTTGAGGTGGAAGCCGCCGACGAAGCTGAACAGGGTCAGGTAGAGCGCGAACAGGACCCCGCCCAGCAGGCCGCCGACCACCAGCATCTCGGCGAGGAACAGGGTCACCTCCTGCCAGGAGTCGACCGCCAAGTCGAGGCAGTGGAGGTTGAGGTGCGCGAAGAGCCAGATCAGCCCCAGGTTGAGCAGGACGTGGGCGGCGCCGTGGCCGGCCCCGATCACCAAGCGGGCAGCGGGCTTCTCGGCGCTGCAAAATCCGTAGAAGCCGCCGACGATGAGCACGCAAAGGAAGACGCTCATCGGCGTGTTGGCGAGCAGGGCGCCGACGGTCGGCAGGACGGTCCCCAGATCTCCGATCCCCCGGTCCTTGAGGTAATCGAGCAGGGACCGGCCGACCAGGTCGTGCCGGGTCTTGCTGGCGCTTTGCAAGATCCAACTGAAGAGCGAGTAGAAGAGGCCGAGGAAGAGGCCGAACTTCCAGCTCCGGACCGGCAGGAGCAGGCTGCCGAAGGTCAGGAGCGTGGAGGTCGCCGTATCGGGGAAGGCGGCCTTCTTCTCGTACTCCACGGTACGGGCGCTCTCTTTGAACCCCTCGTCGAGCTTCAGGGTCTCCGGCATGTCGTGGGTGGCGAACAGGTAGGCGCCGCCGCCGCCGGCGGTGATCCGCTGCACCTCGCCGTCCTTCGACTCGTAGCGCACGTAGTGGTGGAGGTCGCCGGTGAGCGTCGCCTTCAGCCGCGCCGGCTTGAGCTTGTGGAGATGGCGGTCCTCGAAGTAGCGCAGGCTGCTGAAGGCCTCCGGGCCGCGGGTGACGCCATAGACCCAGCGCGGTTCCGCGACGCAGAGAATGACCCGGTCGTCCGCCTGCACGTTGTCGAGCGCCTGGCGGTAGAAGTAGTCGAGCTGGGGCTTGTCGATGTAGCCCTCGAGCTGGATGTCGATCCCCCAGAGCCACCAGTTGTGCGGCAGCTTGACGGCGAAGTAGCTGCGGCTCTGCCGGGTCTTCCAGCCGCCGAACCACCCCTGCTGGCAGAAGATGCGGGTGAAGCTCGACAGGCCGTCGTACCAGTCGTGATTGCCCGGAATGGCGTAGAGCGCCGGCACCGCGTCCGCCGGAGTCTGGGGGAGGGCGGCCTTGTAGGGCATCATCAGCCGGTTGTAGTACTCGTCGTAGCTGGAGGTGGGGTAGACCTGGTCGCCGCCCATCACCAGGATCTGTCCGCGCGGCAGATCGTAGGTCTTGCCGTCGTGCTCGACCGAGAGCCGGGGGGCCGCCAGCAGCCGGGCCATCGTGTAGGTGGCGTCGAAGCCGTCCCCGAGGTCCGCGACGTAGTCGATCCAGAGCTCGTCCGCCTTGGCGAACGCGTCGTCGAGCTTGGGAGAGGGGTCCAGCGCGGCCATCACGTCCCGCTTGTCGGCGTAGGAGCCGAAGATGTCCGAGACGACGGCCTTGATGCCGGTCTGGGCGAGCTGGCCGGGAGCCATCCAGTCGACCATGGGGCGCTGCTCGAAGTCGAAGTCCTTCTTCATCCGGTGGCCTCCTGGGAAGGGATCTCCCCATAGGTTGCCACAGAACTCGCGACTCGCCAAAAAGAGCCCCCCGCTCGCAGCGGCGGGGGGCTTGTGGACCGCCTTCAGCTCTTAAAAGCGATAAGCGAGGCCGAGTCGGAAGGTGCGCGCGGGCAGCAGGTAGTACTGGCCGTCGCCGAGCTCGCTCTGCGAGACCGGCGGGCGCGTGTCGTTGAGGTTCTGGCCGTCCAGGCGGACCTGCCAGGGGCCGGAGCGGTAGCCGATGCCGGCGGAGACGGTGGTGTAGCTGGGCGCCAGGATCTCGTTCTGCTCGTCGAGGACGCGGGAGCCCGTGTAGTTGGCGGTGAGCGAGGCGAAGAAGCCCTGGGCCGGCGAGTAGACCAGGCCGGCCGAGACCAGGTTGTGCGCCGAGAGCTGGAGTCGGTTGCCGGCGAGCTGGACGTTCTCGCCGTCGAGCTCCTCGACCAGATCGCGGTACTTGGCGTCGTGCCAGGCGTAGGAGGCCTGCCACCAGCAGTCACCGTGGAGACCACCGAGCCGGCCCTTGAGCTCCAGCTCGGCCCCCTTGAAGCGCTCGGAGCCGGCGTTGATCAGCGACGGCAGGCCGTCGACCGACTGCGCGACCACGAGGTTCTCGAAGTCCATCTGGAACGCGGTCAGCTCCCACTCGAAGGCGCCGCCGGCGAGGCGGCTCTTGATGCCCACCTCGGAGCTGCGGGCCGTCTCGGGGTTGAGGATGTCCGGCTCGGCCTCGGGGCCGAAGTCGAGCGCCGCCGGCTTGTAGGTATTGCGGTAGTCGGCGAACAGCCAGAGGCCGCTCCGGGCGTCCCCCCAGGCGAGCCAGCTCACGCCCACCGCGCCGCTGCCGCGGGTCACGGTCCGCTCGTCGGTCCCCTCGTCGCCGGGATCCGGGAAGCTGAGCTCGCGGTCGCCCGCCGTGCGCTGCTCCTTGGTGCGGTTGAGCCGGCCGCCGACCTGGAAGTGCCAGCGCGGCGTCGGGTCCCACTCCACCTGGGCATAGAGCCCGGAGAAGTTCCGCTTGTCGTCGAGGTTGAAGCCGTGGTCGAGCGGCTGGTCGGCGCTCGACGGCGGGTGAGAGCCGTTGAGCGGAATGAAATAGTCGAAGGTCTCGGAATCGGCCTTCGCCTTGCCGTAGAGGTGGTCGACGCCGGCCACCAGGTGGAAGGCCGAGCCGAGCCTCCAGGTGACATGGCTGTCGAAGTAGACGTCGTCCTGGGTCAGGTCCTGGTGGAACCCTTCGGCGTTGGGATCGTCCTCGGAGACGTCGGTCAGGAAGCCGCGGATCGACTTCTTGGTGCTGTGGGTCACCGCCAGGGTGGTGGACCAGGCGCCGCCGGCCAGGGCATGGTCATAGCCGGTGACGAAGTGGAGCCGGTTCTCGTCGATCTTGGCGTCGCTCGGGTTCTGGTTGGAGTCGAGCGGCACCAGGCGGGAGACGCTGGGATCCATGATCGGGTTCGGGCTCGCCGGCTTCTGGTCGACGATCGAGCCGTCGAGGTCGAAACGGAAGGTGCCGCCGCCGGCGTCGAGGGAGGAGCGGTAGAGCACATGGCCGCGGTCGTAGCGGGTGCGGTCGTCCTTGAATCCCTGGCGCTCGCCGTCGACGCTCAGCGACTGTTTGAAGCCGCCGATCTGCGGCAGGGGAGCCGAGACGGCGGCGCCGCCACTGCTGTAGTTCCCCCCCCAGACGTCCACCTGGCCACCGGCCGCGCCGGCCTGGCGGTGGATCACCTGGATCACCCCCGAGAACGAGGTGGCGCCGTACATCACCGGCGCCGCGCCGCGGAGGATCTCGATGCGGTCGACGTCGACCAGGTTGAGGCTGGGGATGGCCGGGTTGAAGGCGCCCCCCCAGGGCACGCCGTCGACGACGAGGAGGAAGGCGTCGAACTCGCGCAGCCCCCAGATCTCGGGCACCGCACCGGCCGGGCCGTTCTCGCCTCCGGGAGCGACCGCGATGCCGCCGGCGAGGGCGAGCGCCGACGGCAGGTCGGTGACGCCGCGGGCGGCGAGGTCCGCGCCGGAGATCACGGTGATCGAGGCGGGGACGGTCTCGACGTCCTCGGGCGTGCGGGTGGCGGTCACCTGGATCGTCTCGGTGACGGTCGGGGTGGCCGGCGGCGCGGCCTCCTGCGGCTGAGCGGAAAGGGCGGCGCCCAGGGCCACGGCGAACGCCAGGGGGACAACAATCCCTCGAACGGTAAGGGAAACGGACATGTGAAAACTCCTCCTGCCTGCGCGAACGAAACGTTGGAACGATGGCGTACCGCAGCCGTCGCGGCCGCGGGACCGGTGGCGTCTCGGGGACGAGAGGCCCGGTCTATTCGTTCCGGCGCTGCGTCAGGAGGAGGATGTCGAAAGCGAAGGGATGGCTATCGAGAGGGCCCGCGAACCGCGAGCCCGGTGGGACTTGGGGGACGGCGCCGAGGGTCGCGCTCAGCTCCGGGACCGGCAGCGAGTGGCCGCCGGCGAGCTCTATGGCCTCTTCATGGGTGTCGGCGGGCTGGATCCGGGTCTGGAAACCGGGCGGCGCGACGGCGACCACCTGGCGGAGCGCGCCGCCGCGGCGCGATCCCTCCACCCAGGCCACGACGCCGGCCTCGTCATCGTCGTCCTTGTCGAGCCGAGCCCGCTCGCCGCGGGCCGGAGACTGGATCTCCAGCAGGAACGTCGGAGCCGCCGCCACCGGCGAGGCCGCGATCGAGAAACGCTGAGGCAGCTCGACCATCGTCTCCCGCCGCTCGTCGCCGAAGCGCAGCAGGAGTCGGGCGTCCGCCGTGGGAACCGGCGGGACCTGCCAGCTAAAGCGCCGGAGATCCTGGTCCAGGTGCGGGGTGATGCGCAGCGGATAGGTCGCGCCGCCGTCGAGGCTGAGGAACGCCTCCCACTCCTCGGCCCCCCGCAGCTTCGCGTAGGACGCGAGGGGAGCCCACGCGATCTCCGCGGTGGCGCCGGCGACCAGCGTCTCGCCGCTCCGCGGCGCCACCAGCTCGACGGGCTGCGCCATGGGCGCCGCAAGAGCGGTCCCGGCGAAACCGGCGAACCCGGCCAGGGCCAGGAGGTGGATGACGAAGCGGCGCATGATGGTTCCTAGCTATAGGGTATCTCAAGCCGGGCCAAAGTGGGACATGGCATCGAAAGAAAAGACGCGCGACAGCGGGCCCGGGAGCTAAAAGCGGCCTTCTAAGAAAGGGACGGCAGGGACTCCAGGGACGACAGGGACTCCAGAGACGGCAGGGACTCCAGAGACGGCAGGGATCGTATCCCGGAGATCCCGTTGTCCCTGCCGTCCCTGTTGTCCCTGGAGTCTCTTCTTCTTACTTGAACGCCGCCACCACCGGCACGTGATCGGAGGGCGACTCCCCCTTGCGCTCGTCACGGAAGATCTCGACGCCGGTGCAGCGGTCGAGCATCTTCTTCGTCCCCAGGATGAGGTCGATCCGCAGGCCGTTGTTCTTCTGGAAGGCGAGCTGGCGGTAGTCCCACCAGGAGTAGAGCCCCCCCTCCTCATGATGCTTGCGCAGGAGGTCGTGCAGCCCCCAGGAGGTGATATGGGCGAGCGCCGCGTGCTCCTTGGGGTGGAAGTGGATGTGCCCCCGCCAGAGATCGGGGTAGCGCACGTCCCGCTCCTCGGGGGCGATGTTGAAGTCTCCCAGCAGCACCAGGGGATCGCTCGGCTTGGCGGTCTCCTCCAGGAAGGCGCGCAAGCGGGCCAGCCAGTCCATCTTGTAGACGAACTTGTCGCTCTCCGGGGACTGGCCGTTGGGCACGTAGACGTTGACGATCCGGACCTTGTCCACGGTCCCGGCGAGCAGCCGGCTCGGGGCGCCGGGCTCGTCGGCCGGCAGGTTCCTGACCACCTTGGTGATCGGCGTGAGGGAGAGGATCGCGACCCCGTTGTAGGTCTTCTGGCCGAAGGTCTCGACGTGATAGCCGAGCTCCGTGAACGGTTCCAAGGGGAAGAGGTCGTCGGTGGTCTTGATCTCCTGGAGGCAGAGCACGTCCGGGCGCGCCCGCTCCGTCCAGCCGACCACCCGCTCCAGGCGGGAGCGGACCGAGTTGACGTTCCAGGTGGCGATGATCATGGGTCCTCCGGGATCGGGGTGAGGTCGAGCGGGCACGGACGGCGGCTTTCCAGACACCCTCTAAAGGTGAGCCTTGCCATGATGCAAGAGCCTCCTGCCCAAAGGAGATAGTACGATGAAGCTCTCGAAGCCCACCCTCCGCCTCGCCCTCCTGGGATCTGCCCTGGTCCTCAGCGCCCTCGCCTTGGGAGGCCGGGTCACGGCGGCCACGTGCCGCGATGGGGACACCCGCTACGTCGTGAACGGGTGTTGCTACACCCCGAACGGGGCTCTCCTGAAGGAGTTCCAGCAATCTTGCATCAACGGCTCCTGGGTCGACAATGGCGCCTGGAGGTGCCTGGGTCCCTGTCTCCCGCCCCCTGCTGCCAACTAGCTAGGAGATATGACGATGAAGCTCTCGCAACCGACCCTCCGCCTCGCTCTCCTGGGATGTGCCTTGACTCTCTGCGTCCTCGTCTCACCAGGCCGGGTGACCGCGGCCACTTGCACAGACGGTGACAACCGCTACGTCTTCAACGATGCGTGCTGCTCCAGTCCGGACGGCGGCATTCTCGCGGAGAAGAAGGGGCAGTCCTGCATCTTCGGGGTCTGGACCGACAACGGCAACATCAAATGCCAGGGGCGCTGCCCCGTCGCGCCGCCCAACTAGGCCGATCGTCGATTCTACTGCTTGTCGGCAAGTCAACAATTCATTAAGCTCGGCATCCACGCAAGCGCCCATACAGGTCGCTGATCCTCGAAAAGGAGCCGATCGCATGAAGCTCAAGCCCATGACCATCGTCCGCGGCATTCTCCTGGTGTCCGCCCTGGCCGTCTCTTCCCTGGTCACCACCAGCCGGCCGGCTTTCGCCGCGTGCGTCAACGGCTCCAACCAGTGGGTCTACAACGGCTGCTGCGTCAACACCACCAAGTACAAGGGGCAGTCGTGCATCTTCGGGGTCTGGACGGACAACGGCGCCTCCATGTGCTCCGGCGTCTGCCGGATGTAGCCGCGAAGCGGGCCGCGGGCCTAAACACTCGGGGGGGTTGCTCCGTATAGATAGGTGGAGACGGAAACAAAACCCAACAGACAATCTCCTCTCCAAACCTCCCTCCAAAACCCCGCTCGTGGAGCGGGGTCTTTTTTTATGGGGCGTCCTTTTTCATGCGGAGAATAGGGACGGAGCCCGAAGTTGTTGCTCTCCCCATGAAGGCATACTGGCGTTTCCTCGTCATCCTGACCCTTTGGACGGCCGCCTGCTGGCTGATCGTCGGAGGACTGCTGCACCCCCTGCTGCCGGGCGGATGGCTCACGGTGCTGGGCCTGGCTTGTCTTTCCGTGGCACCGATCGCGGGCATCATCCGCGCTCGCGGCCGTGCGGCCTATCCGTCGGCGCTCCGGCGGCTCTTCCTGGTCCGCCCGTTCTGGTATGCCCAGCTCTTCCTGCCGCTGCTCGCGGTCTCCGGATTGATCGGAGCCACCGCCGGGCTGCCGTTCGGCGCCAGCGGATCGGCGGGGCGCTGGGCGCTGGCGCTGAGCGCCGTCATTCTAGCCGCGGTCGCCCTGGCGGGCTACGCCGGGGCGCGCCGGCTGGTGGTCCGCCGCCTGGACGTGCGCGTCGACGACCTGCCCGCCGGGCTCGAGGGGATGCGGATCGTCCAGGTCTCCGATCTCCACGTCGGCCCCCACACCTCGCGCCGCCACCTGGCGCGGGTGGCGGCGGCGGTCCGCGAGGCCCGGCCGGACCTGATCGCCGTCACCGGGGATCAGGTGGACGACTACGCCCGCGACGTCGAGCCGTTCGCTGAGGCCTTCCACGGGCTCTCCGCGCCTCTCGGCGTGTTCGCCATCCCCGGCAATCACGACGTCTACGCGGGGTGGCCGGCGGTCCATCAGGGGCTGGAAGCGATGGGGATGACCGTGCTGGTGAACCGCGCGGTGCCGCTGGAGCGCAACGGCGCGCGCTTCTGGGTGGCCGGCACCGGCGACCCCGCGGGCCGGCGCGGCTCACCCGTAGCGCCCGACATCGAGCGGACCCTCGCGGCGGTGCCCCAGGGAGTCTTTACGCTCGTGCTGGCCCACAACCCGGCGCTCTGGCCGGCCCTGGCCGACCACGGCGTCGATCTCACCCTGAGCGGGCATACGCACTACGGCCAGATCGCGATCCCGCGGCTGGGCTGGAGCCTGGCTTCCCCGTTCCTGGAGCATGCGATGGGTCAGCACCGGCGGAACGGCTCGCAGCTCTATATCAATCCGGGGACCAACTACTGGGGGATCCCCTTCCGCCTCGGCACGCCGCCGGAGGTGACCGTGCTGACCCTGCGCCGCCTTAATGCCAAGAACGAAACCGGCCGGCTTGGCAGCCGGCCGGTGGAGAGCCTTGGAGAGCGGCACGCGGCCGCGTCGAGTTATTGACCGGGTTGCTACTTGCCCGCCAGCAGGCTGTGCTTCCTGCTGTAGCCGAAGTAGATGATGAACCCGATCAGCAGCCAGACGATGAGCCGCAGCCAGTTGGTCCAGCCCAGGCCGTAGATCATCGAGAGGCAGACCACGATGCCGAGAACCGCCGTCACCGGCAGCAAGGGCACCTTGAAGCCGCGCGGGATGTCCGGCCGCTTGACGCGCATGATCCAGACGCCGGCGCAGACCAGGATGAACGCGAAGAGCGTTCCGATGCTGGTCATCTCACCGACGATGTCCTCGGGCAGGAACGCCGCGAAGAGCGCCGTGAAGACGAAGAACAGCCAGTTCGACTTGTAGGGCGTCTTGAAGCGCGGGTGTACCTCGGAGAAGACCTTCGGCACCAAGCCGTCGTGGCTCATGGAGTAGAAGACGCGCGACTGGCCGAGGAGCATGACCAGGATCACCGACGAGAAGCCGGCGAGGATGGCGACGGTCACGAAGTTCGAGAGCCAGGCGTAGCCCGGCATGTACTTGGTGATCGCGTAGGCGACCGAGGCCTCGCGGCCGACGGTGCGGAAGTCCTCGACCGTCGCGAGGCCCGACAGCACGTACGAGAACAGCACGTAGAGCACCGTGCAGATCGCGAGCGAGCCGAGGATGCCGATCGGCATGTCGCGCTTCGGGTTCTTCGCCTCCTGCGCCGTGGTGGACACGGCGTCGAAGCCGATGAAAGCGAAGAACACGACGCCCGCCGCGCCCAGGATGCCCATGATGCCGCCGTAGTTGTGCGTGATGCCGGTGGGCGCCACGTACTGGGTGGCCTCGGGGATGAAGGGCGTGTGGTTCGCCGGGTTGATGAAGCCCCAGCCGAGCACGATGACCATGAGCACGATGGCGACCTTCGTGATCACGATGATGTTGTTGACCCACGCCGATTCCTGCGTGCCCCGCACCAGCAGAGCGGTGAGGACGAGCAGGATGCCGACCGCGGGCAGGTTCATGATGCCGTGCACGCTCGGATCGGCCGCCATGCGCTCCATCGGCGAATGGCACCACTGGTAGGGAATGGCGCCGATGCCCACGAGATGGAGCACCCGGTTGAAGTACTCGCTCCAGGCGATCGACACCGTGGCGGCGCCGACGGCGTATTCGAGGCAGAGGTCCCAGCCGATGATCCAGGCCACGAGCTCGCCCATGGTGGCGTAGGAGTACGTGTAGGCGCTGCCGGCGATCGGGATCATCGAGGCGAACTCGGCGTAGCACAGGCCGGCGAAGGCGCAGCCGACGCCCGCCACCAGGAAGGCGAGCACCACGGACGGACCGGCGCGGTCCGCGATCGCCGCGGCGGTTCGGACGAACAGACCGGCGCCGATGATGGCGCCGATGCCGAGCGCGACGAGCGCACCCGGGCCGAGGGTGCGCTTGAGCGACCCCTCTCCGGTCACCGCTCCTTCGGCGATCAGTTTGTCGATCGATTTCGTTCGGGTCAGCGACATCCGGTTGATCCTCCTTGGAAGGGTTAGCTGGCCTTGCGGCGCCAGGCGAAATAAACGGGAATGCCGGTGAGCACGATGGCAAGCCCCGGCAGGCTGGTCGCCGGCTTGTAGATCAGCAGCACGACGGCGATCAGCGACGCCACCAGCATGTAGAGCGCCGGGATCACCGGATAGCCGAACGCGCGGTACGGCCGCTCCGCGTCCGGCCGCTTGCGCCGCAGCACGAACAGCCCCGCGATGGTCAGCACGTAGAAGATCAGCACCGCGAAGACCACCCAGTCGAGCAGCGTGCCGTAGAGGTTGCCATAGGTCACGACGCCGTCGGCGCCCACCGCGCGGGTGCGGGGGAGCACCAGCAGCGAGGCCCAGATCCCTTGCAGGATGAGGCCGTAGGTCGGCACGTGGCGGTCGTTGAGCCGGCCGGTCTTGCGGAAGAACAGGCCGTCGCAGGCCATCGCGTAGTAGACGCGGGCGCCGGAGAGGATCAGGCCGTTGTTGCAGCCGAAGGTCGAGATGATGATCGCGATCGCCATCATCACCGCCCCCGCCGGGCCGAAGATCACCTGTAGGGCGGCGGTCGCCACCCGGTCGTCCGGCGCGGTCTGGATCTGGTGGAGCGTCAGCGTGCAGAGATAGGCGACGTTGGCCAGGATGTAGAGGCTGATCACCAGGGTGGTGCCGGCGGCGAGCGACAGCGGGATGTTCCGCTTCGGGTTCTTCACCTCGCCCGCCGTGAAGGTGATGTTGTTCCAGGCGTCCGAGGAGAACAGCGAGCCCACCTGGGCGACGCAGAAGGCGACCAGGAGGCCGAACGCTCCCGCCGTGGCGGCGATCGGCGCGGCGATGGCGAAGTCGGGCTTGATCGTCACCACGTCGTGAGGCGTCCAGAGGTCGGAGAAGTTGGCCGCGATCGCGCCGGCGTTGCGCCCGACCAGGATGCCGAGCACGATCAGCGCGGCGAGCGACAGCGTCTTGGCCGAGGTGAAGGTGTTCTGGATCAGCTTGCCCAGGCGGATGCCGCGGGTGTTGAGCCAGGTCAGGAAGACGATCAGCAGGATGGCGACGAGCTGCTGCAGCGAGAGGCTGACCGCGTAGCTCTCGGACAGCTTGACCGGCGGCAGGATCCAGGACTCCGGCGAGACGGCCGGCGCCAGCACCCCGAGGAAGCGGGCGAAGCCGACGGCGACCGCCGCGATGGTGCCGGTCTGGATCACCAGGAAGAGGGTCCAGCCGTAGAGGAACCCCCAGAGCGGCGAATAGGCCTCGCGCAGATAGACGTACTGCCCGCCCGCCTTCGGCATCATCGCCGCCAGCTCGCCGTAGGAGAGGGCGGCGGCGACGGTCAGCAGACCGGTCACCACCCAGACCATCAGCAGCCAGCCGGCCGAGCCCACTTGGCGGGAGATCTCCGCCGGGACGATGAAGATGCCGGAGCCGATCATCGAGCCGGCCACGATCATCGTCGAGTCGAGCAACCCGAGCTCGCGGACGAAGCCCGTTGATGCTTCCTTGCTGGGGCTCGGCGCCGTGGCGCTGCTTTCCGGCCTTTCCGCCATAGGTTCTCCCCTAAAAATTTCGCCTCATCCTACAGGGGGACGCGGCCGATGTCATCAGGGAATCACCGCCCCGCCCGAACCCTCACCCCTGACCCCTCTCCCGTCCCCCCTTCCCCCTCCCTCACCGGGAGAGGGGCACCCCCGCCCGTCCAAACAACCCCGAAGGGGTCTCTCCCTCTTCTCCCGGTGAGGGAGGGTGGGAGGGGACGGGAGAAGAGGGCCGGGGTGATGAGGGCCGATTACGCCAGATCCTCGGCCGAGCCCGAGCTCGCGACCGCTTCCCGCCCGTCCGCCGCCACGGCGCCCGCCAGCGGCCGGGGCGGGCTGATCCAGTTCCCCTGCGCGTAGTCGACTCCCAGCGCCCGCAGGCGCTCGACCACGGCGGCGTTGGTCACCCCCTCGGCCACGGTCTGGACTCCCATCACGTGCCCCACCTGGTTGATCGACTCGACCATCGCGCGGTCGAGCGAGTCGGTGACGATGTCCTTGATGAACTTGCCGTCGATCTTGAGGAAGGAGACCGGCAGCTCCTTCAGGTAGCTGTAGGAGGACATCCCGGTGCCGAAGTCGTCGAGCGCGAAGCGGACCCCCTGGCCGGCGAGCCGGGCCATCAGCCGCTGCGCCTGCTGGAGGTTCTCGATCGCCGCCGTCTCGGTGATCTCGAAGCAGAGCTTGGCCGGCGGCACCCCCGAGTCGGCGAGCTCAGCCGTGACGTACTCGAAGAACCCGTCGTCCCCGAGCGACACCGCCGAGAGGTTGATGGCGCAGAGCTGCAGCAGGTCGAGGAAGGGCGCCGGCTGGTCGCGCAGGGTGTGGATGGCCTTGCGAATCACCCAGCGGTCGATCGCCTTCATCAGGCCGTAGCGCTCGGCGGCGCGCAGGAAGTCCGCGGGGAGGTGGATGCGCCCGTCGTCCTCGGCCATGCGCAGCAGCACCTCGAAGTAGAGGCCGGAGGGCGCCTTCGGCGAGAGCGGCTGGATCTGCTGCGCGAACAGGCGGAAGCGGTCGTCCTCCAGGGTCTGCTGGATGCGCACCACCCAGTTCATCTCGCCGTGGCGGCGGACGAAGGTGTCGTCGTCCTCCTGGTAGACCTGGATCCGGTTGCGCCCCTTGTCCTTGGCCGCGTAGCACGCGTGGTCGGCGGCCGAGAGGAGATGGGCCACGGTGCGGAAGGCGCGGGTGATCGGCACGATGCCGATGCTGGCGCCGACAGTGAAGGTCTTGTCCCGCCAGGTGAAGCGGAACTGCTGGAGCGTGTGATGGAACTCCTCCACCCGCCGCTCGGCGTCCGCCAGGCTGCAGCGGGAGAGCAGCACGGCGAACTCGTCGCCCCCCAGGCGGGCCACCAGGTCGGTGTCGCGCATCGAGTCCTGGAGCAGGGAGGTGACGCGGCAGAGCAGCTCGTCGCCGGCGAGGTGGCCGCAGGTGTCGTTGACCAGCTTGAACTGATCGAGGTCCATGTAGCAGAGCGCGTGGGTGTTGGCGAGCGAGCGGGCCTCCTCGAGGGCGCGCTGGAGATGGCCGTCGAACGCCTGGCGGTTGAGCAGCCCGGTCAACTCGTCGTGGGTCGCCTGGTGGGCGAGCTGGAGGGCCATCAGCCGCTTGTCCGAGACGTCCTGGAAGACCAGCACGGTGCCGACGA
The DNA here is from genome assembly GCA_963718645.1 of uncultured Acidobacteriota bacterium. Lineage (GTDB taxonomy): Bacteria > Acidobacteriota > Thermoanaerobaculia > Multivoradales > UBA5704 > DATARR01. The sequence continues at coordinate 3,324,927 of OY970373.1, read as the reverse complement.
TGGCGCCGTCGAGGGCGCGGATGGGGGCGCAGGTGCTCTCGATGGCGTAGCGCCGGCCGTCCTGCCGCTCGAGGGTGACGCGCTCCGCCAGCCGGAAGCTCTGCCCCTCCTCCAGGCAGCAGCGCAGCAGCTTTTCGACGTCCTCATGCTGCCCGGTGAGGTGGAAGATCTCGGGGAGCGGCCGGCCGAGGGCGGCGGCGCGGTCCCAGCCGGTGAGCTTCTCGGCCACCGGATTGAGGTACTTCACGCACCCGTGATTGTCGGTGGCGAGAACGCCGTCGCCGATCGAGGCGAGGGTGACCTGGGCGAGCTCCTTCTCGGCGTAGAGCTCGTCCATCTGGGTCTCGTACGCGCGCGTCGTCTCGGCGAGGAGATTGCGCAGGATCGCGTTGTCGAGGTCGAGAGGCCCGGCGGTCATGCGCCCACCTCGCGGAGGAGCACCAGGATGGCGGTGAGGTTGTAGAACGCGAGGTTCCCCCGCGGCGTCGGGCCGATCTCGCCGCAAGTGAAGAAGCCGGAGAAGGGGATGCCGCCGAGCGCGGCGCGGATTGCCGCCGCCTCGTCGCCTGAGCGCTCGCCCAGCACCGCCTCGCGCCCCATGCAGGAGTAGAGGATGGCGGCCTCGGGGCCGAGCCCCGCCGGCAGCTCCGCGGCGGTGCGCAGCAGGGAGAGGTCGTTGCCCATGCCGAGCCGCACGTGATCGCCGGTCTCGACGTCGCCCAGGAAGCTGACGGTGCCGGTGGGATCGTCGAAGGCGCGCATGCTCCGGTAGAGCCCCTGGCGCTCCGGCCGCGGCCCCTCGATGATCAGCGGGAAGCGGTTGGCCGAAGCGGGCATCGGGGCGAGCTCGCCGTCGACGGTGAAGAAGCGGCGGTACCAGTCGGCCGCCGGCGCGCCGTCGATCTCGTGGACTTGCCCCCCCTCGGCGCGGGTGACCGTATAGACCGGCGAGGCCGGGCTCCAGCCGCGCACCACCTCCACCTGCATCTCCACCCCCTGCAGGGTCAGCACCAGGCAGGCGGAGGGGAGCACCCGGTCGCCCACGAACACCCGCGATCCCGCCCGCGTCACCGGCTCGCGCTGCGAGGCCAGGCCGCCGGCCACGAACGGCGGCGTGCTGACCAGCGTCCGCCGGAGATCGCCGAGGAAGCGCTCGATGGGGAACCGCAGGCCGTCGACCAGCAGCAGCGCCCCGTCCGCCGCGGCGATCCGCCGCGCCACCGCCTCGACCCGCCGGCAGGAGGGAGGCTCGCCATAGGTGCCGGGGATCACCTCCAGGGTGGCGCGGTGGTGCTCGGGATCGTCGAACCAGAAGAGCTGCAGGGTGCCGGTGCCGGTCGTCGCGTCGCCGGCGAACTGCGTCACCGCCTCGCAGCCGAGGCGCAGCGCGTCCGGCCACACCGAGGTCAGCGTCGCCAGCGTGTCGCGCAGCCCCTCCTCGGGAGGCAGGAAGGCCAGCACGACGTCGGGCGGACGTCCGGCCTCCACCGTCGCGTCGAGCAGCAGCTCACGCGGGAAGGGGCCTCCAGGCAGATGGACGGTTCGGCTCCGCATCATGACGCCGGCAGGCCGCCGAGGGGGTCGGCCGGCCGGTCAGGTTCCCTCGCTTGAATTCCCGGTGCTTGAATCCACAGTGTCGCCGAAGTCTACGCCCGGGACAGAGAAGAGGGAAGATGTCCGGGTGTGGCGATCGATGCCGGGTTTCCTGTTAAGATGTCGAGACCATGATCCTCAAGCGACTTGCCTCTCCTCTCCACAGGCGCACTGTCCTACAAAGGGGAGCTCGCCTGATCGGTCGCTTCGCCGGCTCGGCAGAGGGACGTGTCGGGAGACGGCCCTCTCGCAAGCCGCTCGACGATTCCCTGCGAAGGGACCAGTTCGAGCGCGAGATTCAGAAGGCCAAAGAGCTCGCCCTCGAGATCAGTTGGCCGCTGCGCCGGTCCGAGGAGCGGCTGGACTCCTCTCTCCGCAGGATCGACTCGACTCTGCAGGAGCTGGCTGCTCAGCGCGAGCAGATCCGGCGGCTGGAGCACGATCTCGGAATTGAGCGATAGAGCTCTCGAAACCGTCAAGGGGCTGAGAAGCCTCCTCCAGGACATCCTTGCGCCGAGCGTCGGCCGGCTCGATGCCAAGGTTGAGGCCTTGACCGACCGTTGCGACCGGCTGGCCGATGAGATCAGGGAGAACCGCAACGCGCACCACACGCTTTTATCCTACTTGGGCGACCAGCTCGCGTCATTGGGCAACCGGATCGCCAGGTTGGAAGGACGAACCGAAGGTCTGAAGTCGGAGCTGGTCGCCGTCCTCCAGGCGGAAATCCTGAAGGCTTCACAGCGGTCCTCGTCGCCCGCGGAGCCTGAGCCTCAACGCCTCCTGTCATCCGGTGGGGACGGTGGGGATTTTCCTATTCCAGCCCCGCCTCCCGATACTCCCCGTAGACCTCCCGCAAAGCGTCCGAGATCTCCCCGAGCGTGACCTCGGCGCGGACGGCGTCGAGGATGGCCGGCATCAGGTTGCGGTCCTCGCCGGCGGCGGAGGCGAGCGCGCTCACGGCCGCCGTGGCGCGCTCCGGGTTCCGCCGTTCGCGCACGGCGCGGAGCCGCTCCACCTGCGCGCGCTCGGCCTCCGGATCGATCCGCAGCACGGCGGTCGGCAGCTCCTCGTCCGCCGCATAGGCGTTCACCCCCACCACGATCTCCCGCTTCTCCTCGACCGCCATCTGATAGATGTAGGCGGCGTCGGCGATCTCCTTCTGCTGGAACCCCCGCTCGAGGCCGGCCAGCGCCCCTCCCATCTCGTCGATCCTCCGGATGTAGGCGCGCGAGCGCTCGACGATCTCCGCGGTCCACGCCTCCACCACGTAAGAGCCGCCGAGTGGATCGGCGACATCGGCGACGCCGCTCTCGTTGGCGATCACCTGCTGGGTGCGCAGCGCCAGCCGCGCCGCCTCCTCGGTGGGCAGCCCCAGCGCCTCGTCGAGCGAGTTGGTGTGCAGCGACTGGGTGCCGCCGCAGACCGCGGCCAGCGCCTGGATCGCCACCCGCACCACGTTGTTCTGCGGCTGCTGGGCGGTGAGCGTCGAGCCGGCCGTCTGGGTGTGGAAGCGGAGCCAGAGCGAGCGTGGGTCCCGGGGGGCGAAGCGCTCCCTGACCAGCTCGGCCCACAGCCGGCGGGCGGCGCGGAACTTCGCCACCTCCTCCAGGAAGTTGTTGTGGGCGTTGAAGAAGAAGGACAGGCGGGGCGCGAACTCGTCGATGTCGAGCCCCCGCTCCAGCGCCGCGCTCACGTAGGCGAGGCCGTTAGCGAGGGTGAAGGCCACCTCCTGCACCGCCGTCGAGCCCGCCTCGCGCATGTGGTAGCCGGAGATCGAGATCGTGTTCCACTTTGGCACCTTCTCGGCGCAGAAGGCGATGATGTCGGTCACCAGCTTGAGCGACGGCCGGGGCGGGTAGATGTAGGTGCCGCGCGCCGCGTACTCCTTGAGGATGTCGTTCTGGACCGTGCCCCCCACCTTCTCCCAGGGGACCCCCTGCTCCTCGGCCACCGCCAGGTAGAGGGCGAGCAGGATGGCCGCCGTGGCGTTGATCGTCATCGATGTGGTCACCCGGTCGAGCGGGATGCCGTCGAAGAGGAGGCGCATGTCCGCGAGCGAGTCGATGGCCACCCCCACGCGCCCCACCTCGCCACGGGCCAGCGCGTGGTCGGAGTCGTAGCCGATCTGAGTCGGCAGATCGAAGGCGACCGACAGGCCGGTGGTCCCCTGAGCGAGCAGGTAGCGGTAGCGCCGGTTCGACTCGGCCGCCGAGGAGTATCCCGCGTACTGGCGCATGGTCCAGTGGCGCTGGCGGTACATCTCCGGATAGAGGCCGCGGGTGTACGGGAACTGCCCGGGATCGCCCACCGCCTCCTCATAAGGGATGCCGGTCAGGTCCCGCGGCGTGTAGAAGCGCCGGATCGGGATCTCGGAGGAGGTCCGCCGCTCGTCGTCGACAGGAGAGGGGGCGGGGCGGTCGGCGGTCTTCGTCTCGGTGGCCATGGGGAGGATTCTATAGACTGCGCGCCGGAAAGGCCGAGCAGGGACTCCAGGGACAGCAGGGACTGCAGGGACGTAAAATGCCGGACCTGGTGTCTCTGAGGTCCCTGGTGTCCCTGCTCGGCTTTTTCTGCGGTCTCCTGGACGCCAATAGGAGCCGCTGAGACTATGATGGAGCAGGGTGCGGAGCGGCTCCGTTCCGGTTCCCACCGATCTACAAAGGGAGAATTTGAGATGGCTTTGAAATTGAACAGGGTAGGTGCGTTGTCCCTGGCTTGCGCTCTCGTCCTCGCCCTCCTCACGGGCGCGCCGGCCACCGCGGCGAAGGCTTCGGCCAAGGCCGCCGCGGCGGCTCAGGCCGGTCCCGTGGACCTCAACACGGCGACCGAGGCGCAGCTCGTGGCGCTCCCGGGCGTCGGTCCGGCGACGGCGAAGAAGATCATCGCCGCCCGTCCGTACAGCTCCGTGGCGGACCTCTCCAAGGCGGGCCTCTCCGCCAAGGGGATCCAGAAGCTCTCGCCGATGGTCACCGTGAGCGGCGCTCCGGCCGCCCCGGCCGCGCCCGTGGCTCCCATGGCGCCGGCCGCTCCGGCGAAAGCCCCCAAGGCTGCCAAGGCCGCGGCGGCTCCCGCCGGCGGTCCGGTGGACCTCAACGCCGGCTCCCAGAAGCAGCTCGAGAGCCTCCCCGGCGTCGGCCCGGCGACGGCCAAAAAGATCATCGCCGGCCGTCCGTACAGCTCCGTCGCCGACCTCTCGCGGGCCGGCGTCTCCGCCAAGGTGATCCAGCAGATCACCCCGATGGTCACCGTCAGCTCGCCGATGGCGTCAGGGAACTCGGCGGCCGTGGAGCCCACCCGTCCGGCCACCGCTCCGGCTCCGGCCGCCGCTCCGAAGGGCGCGACGTCGCCGGCCAACATCCAGGCCCAGACCCCGCCCTCGCCCGGCATGGTGTGGGTCAACCTGGAGACCAAGGTCTTCCACCGCCAGGGCGATCCCTGGTACGGCAAGACCAAGAAGGGTCAGTTCATGACCGAGGCCGACGCCCTCAAGGCCGGCTACCGTGAGGCCAAGAAGGGCGGCAGGGCGAAGACGCCGGCCTGAAGGATTCCACGGGGCGTGGCCTGCCGCGCCCCTCCGCTTTGCCCTCCTGCCCATCCAAGCCCTACACATGGATTTCCGCAAGCCCTCCCAGGGCTCGCGTAAATCCGGCTGTGGAAATCCTGTCAGGAAGATCGCGGATTGTAAGAGCTTCCTTCCCTTCCGCTCCAGTTCTTGGGGCCGGGCCTGTGACAAGCCACAACATCTTGTGGTTTTCCCCTTGACAGCGGCTCAGGGCGGGCGTAGCTTTGGAGATGCGGGTCACGAATTTCAAAGCTATGTACGCCAGTGTTCAATCCTTTGCAGGCGAAGCCGAGCCCGGGATTCCGGTCTCCAGGGCGGCGGGCCTGATCTGTCGTTCTCCACTGCCAGAGGCGCGGTAACCGGGTCTGTCGTGGGTGGGTACGGCCCGAGCCGCGCCCGCCGAAGGGTCAACGAGCGAATCACATCGAGGAGAGAAGAGCATGGAGCCCCATTCCCCCCTGCAATCGGACGAGGCGAGAGGCAGAGCGATCCGCGCCCGGGCGATGACGCCGGCCGCCGGAGCCCCCAAGGCGGAGACCCCCGCCGAAGCCCCCGCGCGGGGTCTGCACTTCGAGCGCTACTACACGGCGCCCGGAGTGGACCCCTTCGACACCGTCGAGTGGGAGCTGCGCCATGCCGTGATCTCGAACGAGAAGGGGGAGAAGGTCTTCGAGCAGAAGGACGTCGAGATGCCCAAGTTCTGGTCGCAGACCGCGACCAACGTGGTGGTCTCCAAGTACTTCCGCGGCCAGCTCGGCTCGCCCGACCGCGAGCGTAGCGTCCGCCAGCTCATCGGCCGTGTCGTCGACACCGTCGCCGGCTGGGGGCGCGCCGGCGGCTACTTCGCCGACGAGGAGGACGCTCAGACCTTCCACGCCGAGCTCAAGCACATCCTTCTCTACCAGTACGCCTGCTTCAACTCGCCGGTCTGGTTCAACGTCGGCATCGAGGAGAAGCCCCAGTGCTCGGCCTGCTTCATCAACGCCGCCGAGGACACCATGGACTCCATCCTCACCCTCGCCAAGACCGAGGGCATGCTCTTCAAGTACGGCTCCGGCACCGGCAGCAACCTCTCCAAGCTGCGCTCCTCCCGCGAGGCCCTCGCCGGCGGCGGCACCGCCTCCGGTCCGGTCTCCTTCATGAAGGGGTTCGACGCCTTTGCCGGCGTCATCAAGAGCGGCGGCAAGACCCGGCGCGCCGCCAAGATGGTCATCCTCGACATCGACCACCCCGACATCGAAGACTTCATCAAGTGCAAGGAGGTCGAGGAGCGCAAGGCCTGGGCCCTGATCGACGCCGGCTTCGAGGGGGGCTTCAACGTCCCTGGCGGCGCCTACGACTCGATCGCCTATCAGAACGCCAACCACTCCGTGCGCGTCACCGACGAATTCATGAACGCCGTCCTCGCCGACGGCGAATGGCACACCCGGGCGCGCACCAGCGACCACAAGGTGATGGGCACCTACCAGGCCCGCGACCTGATGAAGACGCTGGCCGGCGCGGCCTGGGTCTGCGGCGATCCCGGCATGCAGTACGACACCACGATCAACGACTGGCACACCTGCGCCAATACCGATCGCATCAATGCCAGCAATCCCTGCAGCGAGTACATGTTCCTCGACGACACTGCCTGCAACCTGGCGTCGCTCAACCTGATGAAGTTCTTCGACGCCGACAAGGGTTTCGACGTCGAGAGCTTCAAGCGCACCTGCGAGGTGGTGATCTCCGGCATGGAGATCATCGTCGGCAACGCCAGCTATCCGACGGTCAAGATCGGCGAGAACTCGCACAAGTTCCGGCCGCTGGGGATCGGCTACGCCAACCTCGGCGCCCTGCTGATGGCCCGCGGCCTTCCTTATGATTCCGACTCCGGCCGCGACTACGCGGCGGCCATCACCGCCCTGATGTCCGGCGCCTCCTACGCCCAGTCGGCGCGCATCGCCGAGGCCATGGGACCGTTCGAAGGGTTCGAGCCCAACCGCGAGCCGATGCTGGGGGTGATGCGCAAGCACCGCGACGCCGTGAAGAAGATCGACGTCGCCCACGTCCCCATGGATCTGCTCCAGGCCGCCAAGAAGTCGTGGGACGAGGTCGTCCTGCTCGGCGACGAGCACGGCCTGCGCAACAGCCAGATCTCCGTGCTCGCCCCCACCGGCACCATCGCCTTCATGATGGATTGCGACACCACCGGCGTCGAGCCCGACATCGCGCTCGTCAAGTACAAGAAGCTGGTCGGCGGCGGCATGATCAAGATCGTCAACAACACCGTCCCCGCGGCGCTCAAGCGCCTCGGCTACGACAAGGACGAGATCCGCGCCATCGTCGAGTTCATCGACGAGAGCGACACCATTGAAGGCGCGCCCTATCTGAAGGAAGAGCACCTGCCGGTCTTCGACTGCGCCTTCAAGCCGGCGCAGGGGAGCCGCTCGATCCACTACATGGGCCACCTCAAGATGCTGGCCGCGGTGCAGCCCTACATCTCGGGAGCGATCAGCAAAACGATCAACATGCCCGAGGATTCGACCTCCGAGGACATCCTGCAAGCCTACGTCGAGGGCTGGCAGATGGGCCTCAAGGCGGTCGCCATCTACCGCGACAACTGCAAGCGCAGCCAGCCGCTCTCCACCAAGCGCGACAAGAAGGAAGAGGTCGCCGCCGTGCTCCCCCTCCAGGAGCGGCGCGCCGTGCGCCGCAAGCTGCCGGACGAGCGCCAGGCGATCACTCACAAATTCTCGATCAACGAGTTCGAGGGCTACATCACCGTCGGCCTTTATGAAGACGGCACGCCGGGCGAGATCTTCCTGGTGATGGCGAAGCAGGGGTCCACCATCTCCGGCCTGATGGACTCCCTGGCGACGGCGATCTCGATCGCGCTCCAGTACGGAGTGCCGCTGCAGACGCTGGTCGACAAGTTCAGCCACACGCGTTTCGAGCCCTCCGGCTTCACCAAGCACCCGGAGATCCCGATCGCCAAGTCGATCACCGACTACATCTTCCGCTGGCTGGCCTCGAAGTTCCTCTCCCGCGAGGACAAGATCGCGGCGGGGGTGGTGCTGCGCGAGGATCTCGCCGGAGAGCTCCCCGGCTCCATGCCCCTCATGGGCGGCGGCCGCCTCGAGACCGTCGCCCACGCCGTCAACGCCGAGATGATCCAGAAGCCCACCTTCCTCTACCAGCAGGATGCCCCGAGCTGCCACGACTGCGGTTCGATCATGGTGCGGAATGGGAGCTGCTACAAGTGTTTGAACTGCGGGTCGACGAGCGGGTGCAGTTAGGGGCGGTCTTTTCTTGAGAATCGTCTCTCCGCCGGAGATGCCGGCGGAGAGACGAGCTGAAAACTGCGCTATGCGGTGATTGGCTCCGGTCCGATCGTTGGCTCTGGTCCACAACCTTTCTGGCAGGTAACACCAGGGCAGGTTACGCACGAGCAGGTGTTGCACTCAGAGGCCACGTTCGAGGTCTCGCCGCCAGCCACCTTTCCGGCTTCCTCCGACGTGAGATTGCGGAGGGTTTCCCGGTTGAGGCTGAGCTTCTTGAGGGATTTCTTCATGGGGGGCTCCTTGTTGGCGGCGCGAAGAATTCGCTCCTAACAATTTAGGCAATGCAAATTTAAGGCCATCTTATCTGACTGAGACGCTGGGCCAGAGGACAGACCCACGGACGGCGCGCCGAACCGCCCGTGGGCGTATGGGTAGGCAGGAGGCGGCTGGGCAACCGCCTTCCTGGTACAACGCTTTTCCCGGCTGATCCGTATACAAGGCCTCGGTCGCGTCAGACAGCGCGATCAGGCTCTTTGACAATTGATTCACAACCTATCTCCCGCCGGAGCCGGCAACCGTCCGGCCGGCTTTGGCGGATGTCTTGCCTGCCGCACATTTCATGGGTCAGCGACTTCGACCCGCGGGTCCAACTCTTCGACCCGCGGGTCGAGGACCGCGACCCATGGGTCAACACCTTCGACCCGCGGGTCAAGAGCCTCGACCCACGGGTCGACACCTTGGACCCACGGGTCGAAGAGTGCGACCCACGGGTCAACACCTTGGACCCACGGGTCGAGGACCGCGACCCACGGGTCGACACCTTGGACCCACGGGTCGAGGAGCGCGACCCACGGGTCAACAACTTGGACCCACGGGTCGAGGACCGCGACCCACGGGTCACCACCTTGGACCCACGGGTCAAGGAGCGCGATCCATGGGTCAACGACTTGGACCCACGGGTCGAGGACCGCGACCCACGGGTCGACACCTTGGACCCACGGGTCGAGGAGCGCGACCTATGGGTCAGCACCTCGGATCCATGGGTCGATGACTGCAACCCAAGGGTCGACACCTTGGACCCACGGGTCAAGAAATCTCCATTTCCGTTGCAGTAAGTGGACGTTTTTGCTAAGTTGGCTCCATGAAGTTCGAGGAGCTACTGGAGATCGTCGACTCGGAACCGCTCTTCGAGACCGGCTTTCTGCTGGCTGGTGACGTCGATCCCGCGGAGATCCACGGCCAGCTATCCCGGTGGGTGCGGGCAGGTCGCCTCGATCAGATTCGACGTGGTCTCTACGCTCTGGCGCCTCCGTTCCAGCGGGCCCGGCCGCATCCTTTCGTGGTGGCGAACCGCTTGGTTCCAGGGTCCTATGTGAGCCTCCAGTCCGCTCTGGCGCACGCCTCGCTGATCCCGGAGTCGGTGCCGGTGACGACGAGCGTCTCGGTCGGCCGGCCGGGCCGATGGGACACGCCGCTGGGCACCTATGTCTTCCGACACATCCAGCCTGATTTCCTCACCGGCTTCCGGAGAACGCCTCTCGTGGGCGGAAGGGAAGCTCTGCTGGCGACTCCTGAGAAGGCCCTGCTGGACCTCGTTTACCTGGAGACGGATGGCGATTCGCCCGCCTACCTCGCCGAGCTCCGCCTCCAAAACATGGATGGCCTCGACCTCATCGAGCTTCGCCGTCTCGCCGAAGCGTACGGTAAACCGAAACTCCGTCGTGCAGCCAACCAGATCGTGCGTCTGGCGGAAATCGAGGCTGAGGAGTACGAGCCTCTATAAAAGAGGAGAAGGGTTAGAAAGAGAAAAAGCAAAAAGCCCGGCGAGGCGCCGGGCTTTCAGAACGAGTAGCTGTTAAAAGACCTTACCGGCCCGGGGGACGATTCTCGTCCTGGTTCTGACGGTCGCGGCGGTCCCGCTGCTGCTGCTGTTGCTGGCGGCCCTGGCTGTTCTGGTTGTTGTTATTGCCCTGGCGCCGGCCCTGGTTGTTGCGTTCCGCCTGCTGTTGCTGCTGCGGGGGAGTCTGCCGCTGGGGGTTGGCCTGCTGCGGGGCCCGCTGCTGCTGGCGGTTCGCCTGCGGCGGCCGCTGCTGATCGTTCTGGTTCTGATTGCGGTCGGCCGGCGGGTTGTACTGACGCCGGCGGTTGGCCTGATCCTGCTGCTGTTGCTGCTGCTGATACTGGCGGTCGGTCTGCGGGTTGTACTGCTGCCGCTGACGGCCGTTCTGGGACTGATCGGGCTGGACGTTGAACGGACGCCGGCCGTTGGGAGTCTGGCCCTGCGGCGGGACGTTGTTCTGACGCCGGTCATATTGGTACTGATCCTGGGGCTGACCGTTGGCCTGCCGCTGACGGCCGTTCTGATACGCGTTCCGCGGCGACTGCTGGCTGTACTGCCCCTGACGCTCGGGCACCTGCATCTGACGGGCCGCGCGGTTCGGGTGGCTCGACTGGAACTGCTCGGCGCTCACCACGGCCCTGCGGGCGGTCGGACGGGAGGAGGGCGGCGCCACGCGGACGTTCTGCACCTGCGGCCGGAAGATCTCGAGGCGATTGCCGGCGATGCGGGCTCCGCCACGCTGCTGATAGCCGCCCTGGAGGTCGGCGATCTGGTAGCGCGGCACGTTGCGGCCGACGAACCGCTGAACGTTTTCGAACGGAATGCCCTGGTTGTAGATCCGGCCGCCGTCATGACGGTAACTGGTGTAGTTGCGGGTCCGGCCGAAGAACACGCTCACCCGATCCCGCGGAACGAAGTAGCTTCCCAGGCTCGCCGAGAGGAAGAAGCGCTCGGGCACGAAGACGTAGGCTTCAGGCGAGAGGCCGTAGCCACCGTTGTAGCCCACGTTAATGTCGTAGGAAGGGGGCAGCGGCGCCCAACCGACGTAGTCGGCGCCTTCCTGGAAGGAAACCCAGGCGGGAGCCCAATCGGTGCCGGGGACCCACTCCCAACCGATCTCGGGATCGTCGTACCAGCGGCCATAGTGATAGGTCGCCCAGCCGTACGGCTCCTCGGAGATCCAGGTCCACCCCTGATCGGTCCACACCCAGTGGCCGTCCTGATACGGGCGCCAGTTGGACGATACCTGGCTCGGCGTCCAGACCCAGCCGTAGCTCGGGCGCTGGATCCAATTTCCGTACGACGCCAGGTTGTCATAGAAGAAGCCGAGGTCCACCGAGGCGCGGCCCGAGGAACCGAGGTGAATGCCCGCCGAGATGGAGGGTTGGGCGGAGGCCACCCCGGCGGCACTACCCAGGAGGCTCAAGGCCAGGACTGTCTTGCCAAGAAGGCGGTTGCGTGTGGTTTTCATAAAGGTTACCTCGCCGTTTTTTTGGGTTGGGATACCGCGCCGGGTTGAGCGTTCGTGATCGGTGATCCCTCGCGCGGTCACCTCTTTATAATTCAAGAGGCGTGCCACTTCGGGTCTATAGGAGGAGCGCGGAGAGGGGACCCCACGGGAGGACGGTCGCGGGTCCCGGAGCGGACGGTCTGGAGACTCGGGAATATAAAAAAAGAGCCCGGTGGGGAACACCGGGCTCTTCTCTCAGGAACGAGTAGAAAGGTTTCTAGCCGCCGTGCTGCCGGCGATCGCCGCCGTGGCCACGATCGTTCTGACCACGGTTGCTCTGGCCCCGGTTGCTCTGGCCACGATTGGCCTGACCCCGGCCGCTGTCGCCGCGGTACTGCTGCCGCTGCTGCTGAGGCTGCGACTGGCGGTACTGCTGCTGTTGCTGCCGATACTGCTGGGGCTGGCGGTACTGCTGCTGCTGACGGTACTGCTGCTGATACTGCTGTTGCTGGCGGTACTGCCCCTGCTGGCGATACTGCTGCTGCTGACGGTACTGCTGGGTGTACTGCTGCTGCTGGCGGTACTGTCCCTGCTGGCGCTGGCGGTCGACCTGCTCCTGGCCGCGCTGGCCGTTCTGCCACTGCTGGCCGCCGCGGAAGCCCTGGGCCTGGCGGGACGGGACGCCCTGACGGTAGTCCCGCTGATCATTGCGGCCATTATTGCGGCCATCATTCCGCCCGTCGTTCCGCCCGAAATTCTGGCGGTTGGTCTGAGCGAAAACTCGCTGACGGTCCGGATGATCGTTGCGGAACTGGCCCGCGGTGACCACCGAGCGCCGGGCGCCGGGACGGTCGAGCGGCGAGCCCCGCCAGCCGCGGTTCACCTGCGGACGGAAGAAGGCCAGACGGTTGCCGTCCACCTGATAGCCACGGCCGCGGAAGCCGCCGAGCTCGGACAGCCGGTAGCGCGGCACATTGCCGTAGAAGCGGTGGACGTGCTCGAACGGAATGCCGCGGTTGAAGTAGCGGCCGCCGTAGAACCCGTAGTCGGTGCAGTTGCGGGTGAAGCCCCAGAACGAGCTCACCCGCACCCAGGGCACGAAGAAGTCGAACAGGTCGATGGAGAGGAAGGAGCGCGTCGGCACGAAGAGGTAGGCCTCGGGCGCGATCCCATAGGCGTAATTGGCGTAGCCGCCGCCATAGCCATACCCGCTGTCGTAGCCGTAGCCGCCGCCGTAGACCGGGGCGCTGTTGTAGCCCGGGCCGTTGTCGTAGACGGGACCGTTGTCGTAACCGGCGTTGTCGTCGTACGGCGGATTGTCGTAGCCCTGGTTGTCGTAGGGCGGGTTGTTGTCATAGGCCTGGTTGTTGTCGTAGGCCGGACCGTTGTCATAGCCGCCGCCGTTCGGGCCGGCAGGTGCGCTGTTGTAGCTGGCGTTGGTGACGTTGGCGCCAGGGGGCAGGGGAGCCCAGCCGACGTAGTCTTTGCCTTCCTGCCAGGAGACCCAGGCCGGAGCCCAGTCGTTGCCGGGCACCCAGGCCCAACCGATCTCGGGGTCCTGGTACCAGCGGCCGTAGTGGTAGGTGGCCCAGCCGTAGGGCTCGTCAGAGAGCCAGGTCCACCCCTGGTCGCTCCACACCCAGTGGCCGGCCTGGTAGGGTCGCCAGCTCGCCGCGACGTCGCGCGGCGTCCAGACCCAGCCGTGGCTCGGGCGCTGGATCCAGTTTCCATATTGAGCGAGATTGTCGTAGAAGAAACCGAGGTCCACGGAGGCGTGGCCCCCGGAACCCACGTTGACCCCCGCGCCCACCGAGAGCTGGGCGGATGCCGCTCCGGCGGTAGCGCCCAGGAGGAGAAGGGCGAAGAGTGCGTTGCGTGTGGTTTTCATGATGTTACCTCGCCGTGTGCTTGGTGTCCGCGCGTGTCAGACCCCCTGATTTGGGGATGCTCAGCGCGGTTACCCTACTATAGGGCAAAGGCTGTGCCAGGTCATTTCCCCGGGGGCGCCGCGAGCGGAGGGACCCCTGGAGAGGACGGTCGCGGGGCCAGGAGCGGACGCCCTGAAGAGCCCGTAAAGTCAAGACACCAAAGAGAAGAGCCCGGCGGTCGGCCGGGCTCGGAGAGTGGTGGTCGGATTGGAGCGGCTACTGGCCCGGAGGACGCCCGTGCCGGCGTTCGCCCTGGCCCTGAGCCTGAGCTTGGCGCTGAGCTTGACCCTGACCTTGACGCTGCTGGGCCCGCTGGCCGCCGCCGCCTGCTCGCTGCTGCTGGCGCTGGCCCTGCTGAGCGGCCTGGCGCTGCTGTGCTCCTCTTTGCTGCTGGCGGAAGGCCTGAGCCTGGCGCTGCTGCGCGCCCCGCTGCTGCTGGCGGAAATTCTGGGCCTGGCGCTGTTGTGCGGCCCTCTCCTGCTGGCGGGAGGCCTGGGCCTGCCGCTGCTGGGCTCCCCGCTGCTGCTGACGGAAATTCTGCGCCTGGCGCTGTTGCGCGACTTTCTCCTGCTGACGGGAGACCTGGGCTTGGCGCTGCTGCGTCGCCCGAGTCTGCTGGCGGAGGTTCTGAGCCTGCCGCTGCTGGACCACCTTCTGCTGCTGGCGCAGGGCCTGACCCTGGCCGCGGACCTCGGCCCGCTGCTGACGCTGCTGAGCGACCTGCCGCTCCTGCCGCTGGACGGCGGCGACGCGGTTCGGATGGGCGGCCCGGAACTGCGCCGCGTTGATCACCGCGCGGCGAGCGACCGCACGGTTGGGAGGCGCCGCGACACGGGCCGCCTTCTGCACCTGCGGCCGGAAGAGCGCCAGGCGATTGCCCTGGAGGCGGGCCTGACGCCAGTTGTTGCTCCCCCGCGCATAGCTGAGGTCGGCGACCTGATAGCGCGGCACGCGGCCGGTGAAGCGCTGGATGCGGTCGACCGGCACGCCCTGGTTGAACACCCGGCCGCCGTTGAACCGGTAATTGGTGAAGTTGCGGGTGCGGCCCCAGAAGCCACCGATCCGGTCGCGGGCCACGAAGTAGGACCCGAGCCGCGGCGACAGGAAGTCGCGCTCCGGCACGAAGCAGTAGCTCTCGGGAGCGATGCCGTAGGCGTAACCGCCGCCGCCGAAGGCGACGCCGACGTTCACGCCGGGAGGCAGCGGAGCCCAGCCGATGTAGTCGGCTCCCTCCTGCCAGGAGACCCAGGAGGGCGCCCACTCGTCGCCGGGGACCCAGGACCAGCCGATCTCGGGATCGTCATACCAGCGGCCGTAGTGATAGGTCGCCCAGCCGTAGGGCTCGTTGGAGATCCAGGTCCACCCTTCGTCGGTCCAGACCCAGTGGCCGGACTGGTAGGGGCGCCAGCTCGCGGCGACCGCGCGCGGCGTCCAGACCCAGCCGTAGCTCGGGCGCTCGACCCAGTTCCCGTAGGAGGCCAGATCGTCGTAGAAGAAGCCGACGTCCACCGAGGCGCGGCCCGACGGGCCGACGTGGATGTCCGCCGCCAGTTGCGCCGACGCGGGGATCGCCCCGAAGGCGCCGCCCAAAAGGAGCAGGGCGAAGAGGGCATTGCGTGTTGTTTTCATAGGTCACCTCGCCGTGTTTGGGTTTCCGCGCCCGTTGTACTGCCAGCCGGAATCAGCGGCGCGGTCACTCCTGATATAGGGCAAGAGCCGTGCCAGGACCGTTTCCGAGGGGGAATCGGGAGGGAATCGAGGAGGTGGGTGGCTGAGAGGACGGTCTTGCGGTGGGGAGGGGACGGATTGGGCCTCGATCGCTCGAGGCCCACGGTAGCAGCCTACCGCTGAGGCGGCTTGTGGTCGTCCTGCTGCTGCTTGTCCTTCTCCTGCTGCCGCTGCTGCTGACGCTGTTGTTGCTGCTGCTGCCGCTGCGGGTTCTGCTGCGGCGGAGGCGGCTGCTGGCGCTGCTGCTTCGGTTCCGCCTGGGGCGGCTGCTGCCGCTGCTGGCGCTGCGGCGGCGGGTTGTCCTGTGGGGGCCGCTGCTGGCGCTCACGGGCGGCCGGCGGAGGCTGCTGCTCCGGGGCTGGCTGACGCTGCCGTTTCGGTTGCGCGGCCGGGCGCTGCTGCTCGGTCTGATCCGGCGGCGGCTGATTCGCCCGGCGCTGGCGGGCGGGAGGGGTCGCTTCCGCGGGCTGGGCCGCCTGGTTGCGGCTGCGCTGCCGGGCGGTCTGGGCCGGTGGGGTCTGACCGCTGCGGTCGGGCTGCTGAGCGGGATTGACCTTCGCCGGACGTCCCGGCCTGGGCTGCGCGGCGGCCGTGGCCGTCGGAGCCGGCTGGCGCGCCGGAGCCGCGGTGCCTTGGGCCACGGCCCGGCGGGCGGCGGCGCGTTCGGGATGGCTCTGCTGGAACTGCGCCGCGTTCACCACGGCTTTCCGGGCCGCCGGCCGCGCGGAGGGGGGCTGGACGTTGGCGACCTTCTGCACCTGCGGGCGGAAGACCTGGACCTGGTTGCCCTGGACCCGCGCCGCGCCCCGCGTCCGGAGATCGGCGAGCTGGTAGCGCGTCACCGGCCGGCCCACCACCTGCTGGATGCGGTCGACCGAGACGCCCCGGTTGTAGACCCGGTCGCCGGAGTAGCTGTAGTTGGTGAGGTTGCGCGTCCCGCGGTAGATGACGTCCACCCGGTCGCGCGGCACATAGTAGGAGCCGAGGCTCGGCGCCAGGAATTCGCGCTCCGGCACGAAGAGATAGGCCGCGGGCGCCAGAGAGACGCTGACCAAGCCGTCGAAGCCGGAGGCGATGGTCACGGAGGGGGGCAGGGGTGCCCAGCCGATGTAGTTACCGCCCTCCTGGAAGGAGACCCAGGACGGCGCCCACTCGTTGCCGGGAACCCAGGACCAGCCGATCTCCGGGTCGTCATACCAGCGGCCGTAGTGGTAAGTGGCCCAGCCATAGGGCTCGGAGGTCACCCAGGTCCATCCCTGGTCGGTCGCGACCCAGTGGCCGCTCTGGTAGGGCTGCCAGCTCGCGGCCACCGAGCGCGGCGTCCAGACCCAGCCGTAGCTCGGGCGCTCGATCCAGTTGCCATAGGAGGCGAGGTCGTCGTAGAAGTAGCCGAGGTCGACGGCGGCCCGGCCCCCGGGGCCGATGTGGATGTCCGCGGAGACCTGGGCATGGGCGGCTCCCGCGAGACCGATCGCGAGGAGCAGAGCCAGTAGCGCGAAGCGTAAGGTTTTCATGGTCCACCTCAAGTTGGTGGGGCGCGAGAGGATTGCTCGCGTCCGGAAACGGTGCTGCCTTCCGGAGCGGAGCAAGAAGCGCGCCATCGATCGACCGGAGAGGGACCGGAGACCGCGGGCGCCGCGTTGCCAACCCGTCGGGGGCGCGATAGCATCGCGGCCCGTACGGCGGCCCGGGAAGGGGCGCCCCCGAGAGGAGAACCCGTGGACTTTTCCCTGACCGACGAGCAGCGCGCCATCCAGGAGACCGCGCGGGAGTTCGCCCGCCGCGAGGTCGATCCGATCGTCGAGGAGTTCGACGAGAGCCAGAAGTACCCGCGCGAGGTGATGCGCAAGGCGGGGGAGCTCGGCTTCCTCGGCATCATCTTCCCCGAGGAGTACGGCGGCGCCGGGCTCGGCTATACCGAATACGTCATCGTCGTCACCGAGCTGTCGCGGATCGACCCCTCGGTCGGCATCAGCGTCGCGGCGCACAACTCGCTCTGCTCGAACCACATCTACAAGTTCGGCAGCGAGGAGCAGAGGCGGCGCTGGCTGACGCCGCTGGCCAAGGGGGAGAAGATCGGCGCCTGGAGCCTCACCGAGCCGGGAGCGGGCTCCGACGCGGCCGGCACCCGCACCCGCGCCGAAAAGGTGGACGGCGGCTGGGTGCTCAACGGCGCCAAGACCTTCACCACCCACGGCAGCGTCGGCGACACCTGTGTCGTCTTCGCGGTCACCGACCCCCAGGGCACCCGCGGCCGCAACATCTCCGCCTTCGTGCTCGACAAGGGGATGGAGGGGTTCCGCCCGGGCAAGAAGGAGAACAAGCTCGGCATCCGCGCCTCGGACACCGCCGAGGTGGTGATGGAGAATTGCTTCGTCTCCGAGGACCGGCTGCTCGGCAACGAGGGGGAGGGGTTCAAGCAGGCGCTGCAGATCCTCGACGGCGGCCGCATCTCGATCGCCGCCCTCGGGCTCGGCACGGCGATCGGCGCCTTCGACACGGCGCTCGCCTACGCCAAGGTCCGCGAGCAGTTCGGCAAGCCGATCGCCGAGTTCCAGGCCATCCAGTTCGCCCTCGCCGAGATGGCCACCCGCATCGCCGCGGCGCAGATCCTGACCTTCGCGGCGGCCGAGGCCATGGACCGCGGCGGCAAGGTGTCGCGGCTCGCTTCCGAGGCCAAGCTCTACACCGGCGAGGCCGCCGTGTTCTGCTCCGAGCGCGGCGTCCAGATCCTCGGCGGCTACGGCTTCATCAAGGACTACCGGGCCGAGAAGTACTACCGCGACGCCAAGATCTGCACCATCGGCGAGGGCACCAGCGAGATCCAGCGGCTGGTGATCGCGCGGCAGTTGCTGAAGGGGCGCAATGCCTGAGGCTCGCCCCCGCCCGGGCATCAATGCCCGGGCTACGCGAGAACCGAAAAGCCGGCTGAAGCCGGCTCCAGGGAAAACTCGGGAAATCGGGGGGAGCCGGGTTCACCCGGCTTTTCGGTTGGGGCGTAGCCCGGGGATTTATCCCCGGCCGGGCGAGGCCATGTATGCGTCCTAGGAGCGGCTACCGCCTCGACGACCTCGTCCCGCGCCTCCTCGAGCGCAATCCGCGCGCCCTGGGGCGGGCGATCTCGATCCTCGAGGACGGCGGCGCCGGGCAGCGCGAGCTGATCCGCCGCGTCTACGGCGAGACGGGGAAGGCGCGGGTGGTGGGAATCACCGGTCCGCCCGGCGCCGGCAAGAGCACGCTGGTCGACCGCCTCGCGCGGCTGATCCGGAAGAACGGGCAGACCGTCGGCATCCTGGCGGTCGATCCCACCAGCCCGTTCACCGGCGGCGCCCTGCTCGGCGACCGCATCCGGATGTCGACCCTCTACACCGATCCCGGCGTCTTCATCCGCTCGATGGCCACCCGCGGAGCCATGGGCGGCCTTGCCCGCGCCTCGCGCGACGCCGTCGACCTGCTCGACGCCGCCGGCTTCGACTGGGTGCTGATCGAGACCGTCGGCGTCGGGCAGGACGAGGTCGACATCGTGCGCAGCGCCGACACCGTCGTCCTGGTCACCAACCCGGGCCTCGGCGACGACATCCAGGCGATCAAGGCGGGGATCCTGGAGATCGCGGACGTCTTCGTAATCAACAAGGCCGACCGCGAGGGGGTGGAGCGGACGGCCAAGGACCTACAGATGATGCTGTCGATCGGCGATCACGGCGAGTGGCTGCCGCCGATTTTGAAGACCGTCGCCTCCCGCGAGGAGGGGATCGCGGAGGTGCTCGCCGGGATCGAGCGCCATCGCGAGCACCTGGCGTCGAGCGGCGAGATCGAGCGCCGGCGCCGCTCGCACCTGCGGCTGCGGGTGGAGACGATCCTCAAGGAGCGGGTGGTCGCCGCCGCCGACCGCGTGCTCGGCGTCGACCGCGAGGTCGAGCGCGGGCATCAGCGGAAGATCGATCCCTATCGCGTCGCCGACCGCCTGTTCAGCGGCGTGCTCGAGGGCGCGCGAGAAGAGGGGCGCGAGGAGGCGGCACTCGCCGAGGAGGACGGTCCGGCCGGGCCCACCGAGGAGCGGATGGCATGATCGGCAGGATCGACCACGTCGGCATCGCCGTCCGCTCGATCGCTGAGGCGCGCGGGCTCTACGAGGCGATGGGGCTCCACGTCGAACGGATCGAGGAGGTTCCCCACGAGGGGGTACGGGTGGCGATGATCCCCTGCGGCGAGTCGTGGATCGAGCTGCTGGAGCCGACGTCCGAGGAGTCGCCCATCGCGAAGTTCCTGGAGAAGCGCGGCCCGGGAATCCATCACCTCTGCCTCGGCAGCGACGACGTCCGCGGCGACGATGCGCGGCTGCGCGAGAATGGCTATCAGGTGCTCCGCCCCGAGCCTACCCGCGGCGCCGGCGGCTGCTGGGTGCAGTTCGTCCATCCGAAGAGCGCCGGCGGCGTGCTGCTGGAGCTGTCCGAAGGGGACCCTCACCACCCCAGCCCTCCTCTCCCGACCCCACCCACCTCCCTCACCGGGAGAGGAGGGAGCTAAGGTGATCCGCCCCGGCTCACTGGTGATCGTCCACCTGATCCAGCCGACCGAGAAGTTCTGGGGAATCCTCCAGGAGCTCGGGGTGGCGGGGGTGATGCTGCGCGGCATCAATGTCTCCAGCTTTGACGACTGGATGGCGCAGGCCTCCCGGCCGGGCGATCAGACGCTCGGCCTGTCGACCATGTTCGTCCCCCTCTTCCGGGTCGAGCGGATCTTCCTCGACGAGGCGGTGGGCGAGGTCGAGAGCTACCGCCAGCGCTTCCGCCAGCGGGTGGGAATGAACGTCGAACGCTACCTTGGGATGCACGGCGAGGAGGACGCCGAGGAGTCCTCCGAAGTGCCGTCCTGAAGAGAGAGGAATACGGAGGAACACGGACTGACAGGGACGAACACGGACTGACACGGACCGCACGATCCTCTTGTCCGTGCTGGTCCTTGTTCGTCCGTGTTCGTCCCTGTCAGTTCTCCTAGAACTGCACGTTTTTCACGAAGAACGCGGCCACTTCCACCTTCTTGGCGACCAGCTCGCTCGCCATCTCCGGCGTCAGCACGAACTGGCCGGCGCGCTCGCGGCTCTGCGTGGTCAGCAGGACGTCGAAGGCGGCCACCCGGCCGGGGAAGGAGTCGCGGATCTGGAGCAGGCCGGCGGCCGCGCTGTTGAGCGCCTTGAACACCGAGCCCTCCGAGTTGGCGCTGATCTCGACCAGCGGATGATCGCCGGCGGTGCCCTCGAAGATTTCGACGTCGTCGAGCCCCTGGCCGCGGAAGAACTGCTGCAGCGCCGCGGTCAGGTCGGCGTGCGGGTAGGGCCTGCGGGCGAGCCCCGTGAAGTCGTTGTAGCCGGCCTTGGTCTTCACCAGCCGGCCGCTGCCCGGCGTGTCCTTGTCGCGCTTGGTGCCCGCCACCTCGCGCGGGCCGGCGCCCTTCTTGTTGATCAGGTCGCCCAGGGTCTGGTCGCGCGGGACCTGGGCCGGCGGGGTGCCGACGTCCTGCGGCGAGCCGGGAATCACCACGCCGGTGCCGTAGCCCCCCTTGTTGGCGGCGTCGGTGCGCGGGATGTCGATCTTGTCGAGCGCCACGAAAGTCTCGGTGCCGTTGAGCAGGATGATGATCGCCCGGCCGTTCTGCACCGTGTACTTCTGCCTGGCGATCAGGCTGGAGCCGTCCTTGAGGATGATCGTATAGGCCGCAGCCGCCAGCAGCAGCGTGGCCGAGGTCAGCAGGGCGGCCAGAAACAGGATCGCCGGATGCGGGTGGCGCATAGAGTTGTCTCCCTTGGGAAAAGCAGGCCCATGATACCCTTTCGCGGCCCCGCCTGGTAAGGGTGAAAGGAAGCCTGCAGACTTGAAATCCAACCTCTCTTCCGGCCTCCTGGTGCTCGAGGACGGCTCCGTGTTCGAAGGCGAGGCGATCTCGTCCGGCACTCGCTTCGGCGAGGTGGTGTTCAACACCTCCATGACCGGCTACCAGGAGGTGCTCACCGACCCCTCCTACCGCGGCCAGATCGTGGTGATGACCCAGCCGCACATCGGCAACTACGGCACCACTCCGGAGGTCGCCGAATCCGGCCACCCCTGGGTCGAAGGTTTCATCGCCCGCCAGTTCACGGTCCACCCCTCGGGCTCCGCCGGCGACGAGAGCCTGGTCTCCTATCTCCGGCGCTACGGCGTGCCGGCGCTGCAGGGGCTCGACACGCGCGCCGTCGTGCGCCGCCTGCGCGACCGCGGGGCGCTGCGCGGCGTGCTCACCACCGAGCGCTCCGACGTCGACGCCCTGGCCGCCGAGCTGGCGGCCTTCCCGACCATGCAGGGGCGGGCGCTGGTCGACGAGGTGACCTGCGCGGCTCCCTACGAGATCGCGGCGGTGGGCGAGGAGCGCCGCCACCTCGCGGTCTACGACTTCGGGGTGAAGACCAACATCCTGCGCTCCTTGGCGGAGCGGGGCGCGCGGCTGACCGTGCTGCCGGCGCGCACTCCGGCGAGCGCCGTGCGGGCCCTGGGGGCCGACGGCGTCGTGCTGTCGAACGGACCGGGCGATCCCGAGCCGTTGACCTCGATCGTCGAGAACGTCCGCGAGCTGATCGCGGCCGAGCTGCCGGTGTTCGGCATCTGCCTCGGCCACCAGCTCCTCGGCCTCGCCCTCGGCGGCCGCACCTTCAAGCTCAAGTTCGGCCACCATGGAGGGAACCAGCCGGTGCGCGACGTGGCGAGCGGCCGGGTGGCGATCACCAGCCAGAACCACGGCTTCGCGGTCGATCCCGCGTCCCTCCCCGCCTCCTGCGCCGTCACCCAGGTGAATTTGAACGACGGCACCGTCGAGGGTTTCGCCGTGGCCGGCAAGCCGGTCTGGTCGGTGCAGTACCACCCCGAGGCGGCGCCCGGCCCGCACGACGCCGCGATCCTCTTCGACCGCTTCCTCGACGCGACGACGCGGAAGTGAGAGGGTTGATCGCCTCGCCCGGGATTGAAATCCCGGGCTACCCACGGCCGTCCCATCCGGGACTTCCCGAGCTTTCTTTTTTCTCAAAGCCCCGGCAAGGGGCGACCGTCAGTAGCCCGGGATTTCAATCCCGGGCGCGAGGCTGCCAAGGCAAGACCTCGTGAAGGATCCCTCCCTCGACGGTCCCCTCCCCTGGGTGATCGCCTGGCGCTTCCTGCGCGGGCGGCACAGCCGGCTGCTCGACGGCACGGCGCGGGCGGCGCTGCTGTCGACCGCGCTGGGGGTGATGGCGATGATCATCGCCATGGCGCTGATGACCGGCTACCGCGAGGACCTCCAGAACAAGCTGGTGCGCGGCAACGCCGCGGTGATCGCGTATCCGGTCGGAGGCGCGGTCGGCGGCGGCGAGCCGGGCGCGCTGACTCCCGCCCGCCAGCGCGCCCTGCTGGCCATCCCGGGGGTGCGGCGGGTCGGCCGCGTCGCCTATGGGCAAGGCTCGCTGGCGAGCGCCACGGCGCCGCAGGGGCTGGAGGTGGTGCTGCGCGGCGTCGATCCGGGAGGCGGCGAGCTCACGGCGACAGCCGAACAGCTCCGGCCGACGCCGGCGGGCATCCCCTCCGGCGTGCTGGGCAAGGATCTCGCCGACCGGCTGGGCGTCAGGCCCGGCGACATCCTCCGCCTGGTCGCCTTGGGCTTCGGCGAGGGGCGGCCGCACTTCCACTACCAGAGCGTGCGGGTCTCGGCGACCTTCAGCACCGGCTTCGCCGAGTTCGACCGCAGTTGGGTGCTCCTCGACCGCGCCCTGGTCGAGCGCCTGATGGGCGGGGAGACGGCGGTCGACCTGCTGGAGCTGACGGTGGCCGACGCCGCCGAGGCGCCGCGGATCGCAGACGCCGCGACCCGTGTCCTGCAGCCCGACTTCGTGGTGACCGACTGGCGGCAGCTCAACCGCGAGCTGTTCACGGCCTTGCAGATCCAGAAGATCGCCCTCTTCATCGTCCTCCTGCTGATCGTGATCGTCTCCACCTTCAACGTCGCCTCGACCCTGGTGGTGCTGGTGCGCGAGCGGATGCGCGACATCGGCCTGCTGGGGGCGCTGGGCTTGAGGCCCGGCCTGCTGCGGCTGGTCTTCCTGGTCTATGGCGGCTTTCTCGGCGCCTTCGGCACGCTGCTGGGCGTGCTCGCCGGATCGGCGGTCTGCTGGGTAATGACCACCTTCAAGCTGGTGCGCTTCGATCCGGAGGTGGCGGCGATCTACTTCATCGACTTCGTCCCTTTCCGCGTCGAGCTGCTGGACGTTCTGGCGATCGTGGGCTCCGCCCTGCTGGTCACCCTTCTAGCCTGCTTCTTCCCGGCCTGGCGGGCGGCGCGGGTGGACCCCTCGGCGGCGCTACGGTACGAGTGATCCACCGGCAAGCCGCCGTTACAGCGAGCTCAGGAAGAGCGAGAGCTGGTTCTGCTGGGTCGGGCTCAGGTTCCTGTATGCCTGGATCACCGGGCTCGCTTCCCGCGTGTGCCGGAGGATGGCCTGGGGATAGGAGACGCTGGCCAGGTCGTGCATGAGCCGCGGGCGCATGCGCAGGCCCCAGAGCGGCGCCGTCCGCAGCTTGTGCGCGCTGCCCGGCCCGCCGTTCTGCACGATGCCGTCCCCCGTGCCGACGTCGTGCAGCATGAAGTCGCTGTAGGGATGGATGACCTTGTCGCCCAGGGCCGACGGGACCGGGAGATCCCGATTCATGCCGTGGACGACGGCACCCGCCGGAGCCGTCCGGAGGCTCGCGGTGTGGCAGATGTCGCAGCCGATCTGGTGGAACAGCGCCGCGCCGGCCTGCGCGTCCGGCATCGCCGCCACCACCGCGTCGCGGGACGGCACCTTCGTCGAGCGCATGAAGCGGGCGAAGGCCTCGATGTCGGAGCCGTTGGGCGCCGCGGGCGTCGCCGCGTCCTCGGGGTCGGCGACCGTGTCGAAGTCCGCCACCGACCTCCCCTTCGAGCTGTTCTCGTTGGGCATCAGCGGGCTGGTGATCCCGATCTCGTTGAGATAGGCGTCCGCCGCGAAGGAGACGAGGCTGGCGTGCTGGTCCTTCCAGCCGAAGCGGCCGATCCGCGTCACGCCGGGCATCTCCAGCACCGGCACCCGCACGATGGTCCCCTTCATCGTCGGCGGTTGCGCCGCCTGGATCTGGCTGAACACGCCGTCGGGGAGCACCTCGACGTAGCCATCGCCCAGGATGCCGAGCGACGAGCGGAAGGCCACCACGTTGTCCTGGGGGGAGGCGCGCTCCTGGATCGACGGATCGATCGCCCGGTCGTTGATCAGCGAGCCGCCCGCCGGCTCGGAGAAGTTCCCGGCGCCGTCCATCCGGCCCACCCGCAGCTCCGTGATCTGGCTGGACGAGCCCGTCACCGGGCTCTGGTGGCACTCGGCGCAGGACTGCGCGTTGTAGACGGGCCCCAGCCCCTCGGCGATTCCCTCGCGCTCCTCGAAGACGGTCCGGTCGAGGTCGAACTGCGTCTGGGTCTCGAAGCCGTTGGTCAGGTTGTCGTACCCCGCCGGAGCCTCCAGGGTCGCGACGGCATAGGCCAGGGGCGCCGCCAGGAGCAGCAGGGGGAGGATGAAGGCCTGGGGCCTCGCGAGCCAGCGGGTCCGCTCGTCTCTCGTCATGCGCAAGTCTCCTTATCACCAAGGGCCTGGCCCGAGATCGGGCGGCCCTGAGGACACGGGTGTAGAGCTTCCTGAGACGAATGGTAGGGAGAGATTCTTGCGGGAATCTTGCGCAAGGTTCCCGCAAGGATTCACGGGCTACTATGGACGGAACCATGACGGAGAGAGTGCTGGTCATCGAAGACGATGCGAAGCTGGGGGCGCAGGTCGTCGAGCACCTGCGCCGGGGCGGCTACGAACCGGCCTGGGCGCGGGACGGCAACGCCATCGTGGCCGGGGAGCGGCCGGAGGCGGCGCTCGTCATCCTCGATCTGATGCTGCCGGGGGCCCACGGCTTCGACGTCCTGAAGGCTCTGCGGGCCGGCTCGGAGGTTCCTGTCCTGGTCCTGAGCGCGCGGGTCGATACCCACGACAAGGTGCGGGCGCTGGCCCTGGGCGCCGACGACTACCTGACCAAGCCGTTCTGGCCGGAGGAGCTGATGGAGCGGGTGCGGGCCCGCCTCCGCCGGCCGGTGCTCGCGCGGGGGAACGTCCTCGAGGTCGGCGCGCTGCGGATCGACCTCGCTACCCGCGAGGTGTGGATCGCCGGCCGCGCCGTCGAGCTGACCCGGGTCGAGCTCGACCTCCTGGCGGCGCTCGCCCGCCGTCCCGGCGCCGCCGTGACCCGGCAGTGGCTGGCCGATCACGTGCTCGATCCGGAGCGCGACGGGACCGACCGGAACCTGGACGCTCACATGTCGCGGCTGCGCAAGAAGCTGGGCTCCGGAACGCTGATCAGGACCGTCTGGGGGATTGGATATCGCTTGGCCGCCGAGGACGAGACTTGACGCTGCGGACCCGCATTGCGCTGACGACCCTGGCGGTGAGCCTCCCCCTGGTGGCGGCGCTGGCGGCGATCGACTCCGTGTCGCGCCGGCGGGCGGCCGAGGGCGCGCTCACCGACCTGGCGCTCGCCAGGCTCGAGACCTCCGGCGAGCGGCAGCGCTGCGAAGCGGACCCCACCACCTGGGGCAGCCATCGGCCGAGGCCACGCGTCTTCGAGGAATCCGGCCCAGAGGATCCGCCGCCGCCGCCGCGCGAGGAGCCGCCGCCCCATGAAGGGCCTCCCCGCGAGGGACCCCCACCTCGTGAAGGCCCGCCGCCTCGTGAAGGCCCGCCGCGACCCCGTGGGGATCGGCCGCCACCACCGCCGCCTCCTCCACCACCACCAGGCTTGGGCGGCCGCCCCCGGCGGCCGGTGTTCTTCGCCTATGACGGGCAACTCCATGCCGAGGCTCCGGCGCCTTCCCTCGACCTGTCGCTGCGGAACGGCCTCGCGCCCTGGGGCACCGTGGCGGTGCCCGGCTCGCGGGCCGATGGCGAGATCGCCGTTCTCGTCCGCACCCCCTGGGACGGCGGCCGGTGCGCCTTCGTCCTCGCCCGTGGCGCCTCGGAGCCCTGGCTGGGAGCGATCATCCCGCCGCTCAAGGACTGGCTCCTGCCCGGGCTGATCATCCTCCTCGCCCAGATGATCGCCGTCGCCCCCACCCTGCGCCGCCTGACGCGCCTGACCGCGGCGGTCGAGCGCTCCGCGGCCTCCGGATACCGGTCCGAGGTGCCGGTTGATGCAGGCGACGAGATCGGGACGCTGGCCGCCGCCTTCGCCGCGGCGGCGCGCGAGGCGCGCACCCAGCTCGACGAGAAGGATCGCCGCGAGCAGGCGCTACGCGACTTCCTGGCCAACGCGACCCACGACGTGATGATCCCCCTCACCGTCCTGCAGGGCCATCTCGCCAGGGCCCAGGAGCAGGTCGCGGCGGGGGAGCCCGTCGAACGGTCGCTGCTGGTCGAAGCCCAGGGGGAGGCCCACTACATGGGCGGCCTGATGCACGACCTCGCGACCATGGCTCGTCTCGACAGCGCCGAGCCGCGGCTCCAGTTCGAGCGGGTCGAGCTCGACACTCTGGTCGCGCGGGTGATGGGGCGCCATCGGCCGATCGCCCGCGAGCTGGAGGTGGAGCTCGAGAGCGCGACGCCGGCCGAGCCAGTCGCCGCGCTCGCCGATCTGACGCTGCTCGAGCAGGCGGTGAGCAACCTCGTATACAACGCCATCTGCCACAACCGCCCGGGAGGCCACGCCGCCCTGATCCTCGACGATGACGCCGGCCGGTTCCGCCTGCGGGTGATCGACGACGGCTCCGGGATTCCCGAGGCGGACCTCGCTCGTCTCGCCGCCCGGGGGTTCCGCGGCGACGAGGCCCGCACCCGCGCTCCGGGCGGGCAGGGGCTCGGCCTCGACATCGCCCATCGAGTGGCGAGCCTGCACGGCTTTTCACTGGTGCTGCGCCGCTCCGAGTATGGCGGCCTGGAGGCCGAGCTCACCGGCAAGGCGCTGGCCGGATGAACCGCGCTACGCCGACACGCTCTCGTTGCGCTCGCCGGACATGATGCGCCAGCCGATGACCTTCTCGTCGATCTCGCGCAGGCGGTTGGCGACCAGGCGGCAGAGGAGCTGGAGGAATTCGAGGGCGGCGTGGGGGTCCATGGCGAGGACCTCGCGCACGGTCCCCTGGTCGAGGGCGAGCACGGTGAGCGGGCCGCCGTGGGCGCGGGCGTCGGCCGAGCGGGGCTCGCCGTCGATCAGCGACATCTCGCCGAAGAAGTCGCCGCGCTCGAGGATGGCGAGCGCCTCCTCGCCGGCGCCGGGGATGAACTTCGAGATCATCACCCGCCCCTCGAGGATGATGTACATCTCTCCCCCCTCGTCCCCCTCCTGGAAGAGCGAGGCGGCGGCGGCGAAGCGCTTCTCGCGCGAGAAGGTGGCGAGGGTCATCAGCTCGCGGCGGGAGAGCCCCTGCTCGCGGAACAGGCGGATCTTGTCCGAGGGCTCCACCTGGACGTTCGAGGGGACGCCCGCGGCCTGCTTGCGCAGGCGCAGGAAGTTCTCCGGCATCGACTCGTTGGAGAAGAACGACTTGAGCTGGTCGTTGGTCGCCCGCAGCTTGCGCGCCAGGCTGTGCCAGAGGGTCCAGTAGATCTGGACCCCCATCTCGGGGGAGCTCTCCATCAGGTTGTCGAGCACCGCCGCATCGATGCGGAAGAGCTGGCTGGGCGCGGCGGCGAGGGCGT
Organism: uncultured Acidobacteriota bacterium; assembly: GCA_963718645.1. Taxonomy (GTDB): domain Bacteria; phylum Acidobacteriota; class Thermoanaerobaculia; order Multivoradales; family UBA5704; genus DATARR01. The sequence continues at coordinate 3,296,827 of OY970373.1, read as the reverse complement.
CGGAGCTCCGTTCCTGGCCGGTGATGAAGCTGGCCTCGCCGAAGAAGTCCCCCGGCTCGACGGCGCCGAGCGCGAAGGTGCCGTAGGTGGTGGTGCGCTGGACGGTGATCTCCCCCCGTTCGAGCATGTAGAGGTCGCGCCCCTGCGTGCGGTGGCCGAAGATCAGGGTGCCGACGTCCTGCACCTCCTCGCGGACGGCCTGGGTCAGCTTGAAGATCTGCTCGTCGGAGAAGTGGGCGAGCGGCTTGATCCGCCGCAGCCGCGAGGCGAGGTCGAGCTGGCCACCGGTGTCGCGGCGGCGCGGCGGCGGCACGTGGAGGGAGATGTTGGCGCCCGGCAGCCCCCCCTGCTCCAGGAAGCGCTCGCGGTTCCATTCCAGCCGGTCGAAGGAGGTGTGCACGGTCTCCTGGCGCTCGCGGAACAGGTGCGACAGCTCGCGGTTGCCCCAGCCGAGGATCTGCTTCAGGGTCTGGATCCGCCGCCGCAGCCGCCGCACCCCCTCCTTGTCGCCGTCATTGAGCAGCAGGAAAGCGTGGACCGTGGCGCCCAGGGCCGCCTCGAACTGCTTGCGCTCGTACTCGGCTCGGCCGAGGCTCTCGGCCGTCTCGCGGTCGAAGGGGTTGTAGCGCAGCGCGCGGCCGAACTCCTCGGCGGCGCCGTCGAAGTCGCGGCGGCGGAAGAGGAGCTTGCCATGCAGCTTGTGGTTGGCGGGATTGGCCAGGTCCTTGGCCTTGGCGACCTCGATGCACTCGATCGCTCGCGCGTTCTCCCCCTTCTCGGCGTAGAGGTGGGCGAGGCCGAGGAAGTGGGCGGCGTCGATGGCGTTGCGCCGGAACCCCTCGCGGAGGATGTCGCGCAGGCTGCGCGAGCTCACTCCCCCCCGGTTCTGCTGCTGGAGCTTGCGGACCTCCGCCAGGCTCAGCTTGACGCTCAGGTTCTTCGGTTCGAGGCGGAGGGCCAGGAGGAGCAGGTCGGCCGCCTCGTCGTAGCGCCCGGTCTCGCTGAACCGCCGGGACATCGCGGTCAGCTCCTGGATTTCCTGGTTCGAGGGGCTCTGCGGGTGGCTCATCGCCGCGCCTTCCTTTTTTTCTGCTGGGCCGGACGCAGCGGGAGAGTCTAGCACGGGGCACACCGCTTGTGTCCCGCGGGTGCTTTTATATAAGTTCCACCATCACTTCGCTTTGTCGTCTTGTCGTGACAGGATCCCGGTCCGCCGCCGGGGAGGTTTTTCGAGATGGCCCTGAGCCCCGAGATCGCCGCCGCCATGAAGCTAGGGATCGATTGCTGCCGGAGAGGGGACTGGAACGAGGGACTCCACCACCTGGGGAAGGTGACAGAGAGGGGCGAGGCGACCGAAGGGTTGCCCGGGCTCTTCTACTCCTACCTGGGCTTCGGCATCGCCATGCGCGACCGCCGGATCCGCGAGGGGATCAAGCTCTGCAAGCACTCGATCGAGCTCGAGTTCTACCAAGCGGAGAACTACCTCAACCTCGCCCGCACCTACCTGCTGGCGCGCGACCGCAAGGGGGCGGTGAAGACCATCCGCGCCGGCCTGAAGATCGACCGCCACAACCCCCAGCTCCTCGCCCTGATCAAGGAGCTCGGCGTCCGCAGCCGGCCGGTGCTCTCCTTCCTCGACCGCTCCCACCCCATCAACCGGTTCCTGGGGCGCCTCCGCCACGGGCTGCGCGGCGGCGGCGGCTCCTGATGGAAGGGCAGCGGGACGCCTGAAAACAGTTTCCCCCTCGTCCCGGTGCGCCGGGAACGAGGGGGAAGGGAAAGGGAAGCGCTGGATCTACTGCTTCTACCGGGGTTCAGGGAGCGGCGGCGGCCGCGGGGGCTCCGCCACTCTTGAGGTCGTCGAACACGATGCCGAGGTTCTCGGCGCCGCTGTTGCGGACCAGGTCCATGAAGTCCACGACCTTGTCGAAGGGCAGGTTGCCGTCGGCGGCGAAGAACACCACCTTCTGGGCGCGTCCGGTGAGGGCGGTCTTCAACTGGCCGCCGAAGTCCGCGTAGGGAACGAGCTGCTTGTTGATGTAGGTGGCGCCCGTCGAGTCCATCCGCACGATGATCTGGTCTTCCGACGGCGGCGGCGTCGCGGTCTCGATCTTCGGGGGCACCTGAGCGGAGTAGCCCATCTGGAGCAAGGGCACCGCGACCATGAAGATGATCAGCAGCACCAGCACCACGTCGACCAGCGGCGTGATGTTGATCTCGCTCCGCACGCTCCCCGCATTGCCCATGTTCATTGCCATGGCTTGAGCTCCTTCGGGTTGGGGGCGCCGCCGGTCAGGCGGCACCGCCCTTCTTCTTCTCGGTGACCAGACCCACGCGGCTGAAACCGACCTCGTTGACGAGCTGCATCAGCCCGCGCACGTCCTTGTACTTCAGGCGCCGGTCGGCCTTGATGACCACGTCCTTGTCCGGGGTGGAAGTGTGCACCTCGGCCAGGGTGTTCTTCAGGTTCTCCTTCGTCACCCAGTTCTGGTTGACGAAGACCGAGCCGTCCGCCTTGATCGCCAGCGTGAGCTGCTTGGCGTTCTCCGGCATCTTCGTGGGGTTGACCGTCTCCGGCAACTGGATGTCCACACCCTTCTGCAACATCGGGGTGACCACCATGAAGATGATCAAAAGCACCAAGCAGACGTCGACGAGGGGAGTGACGTTGATGTCGCTCCGGACCTCGCGGACGAGCGTGAGCTTGTGGTGCTTAGGCCGCATGCTTGCTCCTCTGCCGCTTCATGAAGAAGTCGACCAGCTCGGACGCCGAGTTCGACATCTCGATCTGCAGCCGCTCGAGGACGTTGGTGAAGTAGTTGAACATCCAGGCCGCCGGGATGGCGACGCCGAGGCCGAAGGCGGTCGCCACCAGCGCTTCGGCGATACCGGCCGAGACCGCGCCGATGCCGCCCGAGCCGGTGAGGGCCATGCCGTGGAAGGCGTTGATGATGCCGATCACGGTGCCGAACAGGCCGATGAAGGGGGTGATGGTGGCGATGGTCGCCAGCGAGCCGATGCCGCGCTTCATGTCGGAGGTGGTCAGCAGCGTGGCGCGCTCGACGGCGCGGGTGGCCGCCTCGACGATCTCGACCTCGGAGAGCGGGCTGGTCTGGCTCTCGAACTGGAACGACTGCAGGCCGGCCGAGACGACGCGGGCCAGGTGGCTCTGGGGGTACTTCATCGCCACGTCGATGGCCGCCTGCGGGCGGTCGTTCTTCAGGTGCTCGGTCGCCTGGCGGGCGAACAGCAGCGACTGCTTGCGGGCCTTGCGGAACACGATCAGCCGCTCGACGCACACGTACAGCGACCAGACGGAGAGGGTGATGAGAATCAGGATGACCCCCTTGTTGAGGATGGTCATCTGTTCCCAGAGAACAAGAGGATTCAGATCCATGCGCTTCTCCTTTTCTAAAGCCTAGGCGCTCACTGCACCTGGAAATTGACCGTCAGCACGTAGTAGACCTTGACCGGCTTGCCCGCGAGCATGGCGGGCTTGAACTTCCACTTCTGGACCGCGTCCACGGCGGCGCGGTCGAGGCCCATCGGCTGGCCCTTGAGGACCCGCACGTTGGTGACGTTTCCACCCTGGTCGATGATCGCCTCGACGATCACCGTGCCGGTGACGCGGGCCCGGCGGGCCAGCTCGGTATAGACCGGCTTGGGCTGGCTGATGACTTCCGGCTTGGTGACGTCGCCGCCGACCCGCAACGGCGCGTCGTCCGGCACGCCGCCGACCACGCCGCCCGGCGTGCCGCCGACGACTCCGCCGACCACGCCGCCGACGACACCGCCGGCCACGCCGCCGACGACACCGCCCTCGACGCCGCCCTCAGCGCCGGCGTCCGGCGTCTGCTGCGGCTGCGGCACCTTCTCCGGCACCTGCACCGGCTGCACCGTCTCGGTCGGCTGCACGTGCGGCACCACCTGCGGGGTTACCGGCTTCGGCGCCGCGGGGGGCGGCGGCGGCGGCGGCGGAGGGGGGGGCGGCGGCGCGGCGTTGACGAACACCACGTTGATGGGCGGCTCGTCCACCGCCGGCACGTTCCAGTACTGCGCGAACAGCAGCGCGCCGCCGGCGACCAAGTGGAGCACCAGGGCGACCGGAAAGAGCCACCAGCGCAGGCCGCGCTTGTTCTTCTTGTCCAAATCGATCAGTGAATTCTCAAACATGATCTTTCACCACCCACTCTTTGGTCAGGTGTTGGCAGGGGCCGGCGCCGGCTGCGCCGCCTTCTTCTTGTTGCGCGTTTCGAGAGCCTTCTTGGTCCAGTCCACCGCCGTGGTCTCGTCGGCCAGCCGCTGAGCGCCGTCGATGTCGAGCTTCGACTTCTCGCGGTAGAGCAGGCCGGTGTAGACCATCGAATCCACGTAGTCCGGCTGGACGGCGAGCGACTTGCTCAGGGCGTCGAGCCCGAGGGCGATCAGCTTGTTCTTGCCGTCGGCGTCGAGCTTCCCCGGATCGTGGTAGACCTTGTCCCAGGCCGTCACGCCGATGGCGTAGAGGGTCTTGGCCTTGTCCTCGCCCTGGAGCAGGTCGACCTGCTTGAACGCCTCGTCCAGGCGGTCGGCCTTGGTCAGGATGTTGACCTTGGCCTGCCCGAGCTTGCTCGCCTCTTCCGGCCGCTCCTTGGCGCGGCGGTCGATGAAGGCGAGCGCCTCGTTGTACTTCTCGGCGTTGACGTAGGTGGCCAGCAGGTAATCCTCGATCTTCGAGTCGTTCGGATTCTCGGCCAGGAACTTCTCGAAGGCGTCGATCGCCGTCGCGGCGTACTGCTGGTTCTTCGGATCGTTGTCGCCCGGACGGTAGAGGGCGAGCGCGGACAGCCCCACCGAGCGCCAGGCGAAGGTGGCGTCGGGGTCGAGCTCCAGCCCCTTCTTGTAGTAGTCCAGGGCCTTCGAGTACTGCTCCTGCGTGTAGTAGGAGTTGCCCTTCTTGAGCTCCGCCCGGGCCTGGATCTTGCCGCAGCCCACCAGCGGCAGGATGAGAAGGGCTGCCACGGGAAGCATCAATGTCTTCTGCATAGTCACCTCTCCACCTCTTAGAAGGGGGGATCTCAAAAAGAGTTCCCGGGAAGACTCGGCCCTGGAACCGTTCCCTCAACGCGGACCCAATGCAACAGTTGTACCGACTTCAGGTCCGGGCGAAGATCCCTCCCCTCAACGCGGGGGAGGCCGCCGGACGGAATCTGTGGGTGAAACCGCAGTTTCATGCTGGCCATGAGGCGGGGCGGAATCCTAGAGGAAAACGGCCGCGATGCCAACTCCAGGGGGCGGGGACGGGAAAATCGGGCGGAAGAGGGGCGGGATCAGGCTCGGCCTCCAGGATTCAGCTCGAGGACGAGAAGGCTCTCCTCCGGGCTCTCCAGGAAGGAAAGGATCCGTGCCTCGTTGCGCTGAAGCAGCTCGCCGATTTTCTGGGTGCCCGCGTTGCCGACGGAGAGCCAGACGATCTTCGGCGGCTGCCCCTTCAAGAAGCTGATCTGGCGGAAGTCGTTGTCCTTGGAGACGATCGTGAAATCGTGAAGCTTGGCGTGATCCCAGATGGCTTGGTCGGCCTGGCCCTGCAGGCCGGCGCCATCGACGTGCTGGCTGTCTGGGAAGCGCGACGCGACCCTCCGGACGAGACGCGGGCTCAGGTTCTCATCGAAGAGGAGCTTCACGCGGCGGTCGAGACGGCGAGCCGGCGCTCGCGAGCTGCGGCGAAGGCCAGGCAGGCCCGGAGGTGCTCGGGGCGAAGGCTGGGGAAGTCCTCGAGGATCTGAGTCTCCGTCATCCCTCCGGCGAGGTATTCGAGGATGTCGTAGACGGTGATCCGGGTTCCCTTGATGCAGGGCTTGCCACTTCGGACTCCCGGTGTGACGGTAATGTACTCTTCGAGGCTCATCAGCTCAGAGTACCGCTCGGCTCGGCGTGCCGCAAGGGAGCCCCCCGCCGTTGCACCCTCCCCTCCGGCATGTCAGACTCCACGCCGCGCTTTCATGAACTCGACGCACCCGGACCGGCCGGCTGCGCGCTCGCAGGGAGGAAACCTTTGCTCCAAGGCATCTTCCGCACCAAGTCGCTGAATGCGATCCTGGCCTCCACCGAGAACCCGGAATCCCAGCTCAAGCGCTCCCTCGGCGCCTTCCAGCTCACCCTGCTGGGGATCGGCGCGATCATCGGCGCCGGCATCTTCTCGACCGTCGGCACCGCCGCCGCCGGCGGCGCGGAGCACCCCGGCGCCGGGCCGGCCATCGTCATCTCGTTCATCCTCACCGCCATCACCTGCGGTTTCGCGGCCCTCTGCTATGCCGAGTTCGCCGCCATGGTGCCGGTCTCGGGCTCGGCCTACACCTACGCCTACGCCACCCTCGGCGAGCTGGTCGGCTGGATCATCGGCTGGGACCTGATCATCGAATACGCGGTCGGCAACGTGGCGGTGGCCATCTCCTGGTCGGGCTATTTCCAGGAGCTGCTGCGCAACGTGGGGATCAATTTTCCCGACTGGCTGTGCACCGATTACCGATCGGCGGCGCAAGGGGCGCGGCAGATCGCCGAAGCCCAGGCCCAGGGAGGGAGCGCCGCCGTCCAGGCCCTCGGCGCGGCCGTCGCCCAGGCCGCCCACGCGCTCGCCTCGGCGCCGCACCTGCTCGGGGTCCCGATCGTCTTCAACCTGCCGGCCTTCCTGATCGTCATGCTGATCACCGTCGTCCTGGTGGTCGGCATCCGCGAGAGCGCCTGGTTCAACTCGGCGATGGTGCTGCTGAAGCTGGCGATCATCGCCTTTTTCATCATCATGGGCTTCTTCTACGTCAAGACCGCCAACTGGCATCCGTTCGCGCCCAACGGCTACCACGGGGTGTTCACCGCCGCCGCCATCATCTTCTTCGCCTACATCGGCTTCGACGCCGTCTCCACGGCCGCCGAGGAGACCAAGAACCCGAAGCGGGACATGCCGATCGCCATCATCTCCAGCCTGATCGCCTGCACCGTCATCTACATCCTGGTGGCGCTGGTGCTGACCGGCATGCTCCCCTGGAAGCAACTCGACACCGCCGAGCCGCTGGCGACCGCCTTCTCGGCGCTGGGGCTGAAATGGCCGACGATCATCATCTCGCTCGGCGCCGTCTTCGCCACCACCTCGGTGCTGCTGGTGTTCCAGATGGGCCAGCCGCGCATCTTCTTCTCGATGGCCCGCGACGGCCTGCTGCCGCAGTGGGCGGCGAAGGTGCACCCGAAGTACCGCACCCCCTACGTCACCACCTGGCTGACCGGCATCGTGGTGGCGGTGTTCGCCTCGGTCGCCAACATCAACGAGGTGGTGGAGCTGACCAACATCGGCACGCTGTTCGCCTTCGTGCTGGTCTGCGTCGGCATCACCATCCTGCGCTACAAGGACCCCGGCCGGGAGCGGCCGTTCCGGGTCCCCCTGGGCGCGTGGCTGATCCCGATGCTGGGCGCCGCCTTCTGCATCTTCCTGATGTTCTACCTGCCGCCGACCTCCTGGTGGCGGTTCATCGGCTGGCTGATCCTCGGCATGTCGATCTACTTCTCGTACGGCTACACCCACAGCGTCGTCGGTCGCGAGAGCGGCCGGCCCGCCAAGCCGCCGGGGCAGAACCTGGCCGGCCTCGGCTTCCTCCTCGCGGCGGTGGGCCTGTTCACCATCCCGCACGACGCCGGCCTGCCGACGCTGGTCCGCGAAGCGATGTCCGGAGCGGCGACCGACCATCTGCGGTCGCTGATCGGTCTCGCCCTGATCGTCCTCGGCCTGATCGCGGGAACCGTCGGCGTGGCCGGGGCGCGGCGGGCGGAGACGCGGTAGACTGAGGTCGGAGGTTTGGACATGACGAAATCCCAGCTCCAACGCGAGGCTTTGCACCTTTCGGTGGAGGATCGCCTCGATCTGGCGGAAGCCCTCTGGGAGAGCGTGGAAACGACGGCCCCGCAGCCCCCGATTCCGGACTGGCAGCGACAGATCCTTGATGAGCGCATCGCTGACGACGACGCGGACCCGGACGCGGGCTCCTCCTGGCAGGAGGTCAAGCAGAGAATCCTCTCGTCTCTATGACGGCTCTGCCGATTTCGCTCCGGCCGCGAGCCGAGCGGGAGGCTCGCGAGGCGGCGCGATTTTACGAAGCTCGTTCGCAGGGGCTCGGAGCCGCCTTTCTCGAGATCGTTGAACAGGCTCTCTCAGGGATCGAAGAGAGTCCCCTCCGCTTTCCAGTCGTATATCGGGACACCAGGAGGGCTCTCTTGAAGCGCTTTCCCTACGGCGTATTTTTCCGGATACGGCCCGATCGGATCAGCGTTATTGCCGTAATGCACCTGTCCAGGAATCCAGACCGCTGGCGACAGCGGCAATAAAGTCCTGCACCCCTTTTTACTCCTCCTCCGTCAACCCCAGCCTCCGCTTGACCCGGAACCAGGCGTTGCGCAGCTTCCAGAAGCGGCTCGCCCGCATGGCGGCGATGCGGGTTTCCAGCTCGCCGATCGCGCCGTGGAGAGCGTCGACCCGCCGGGCCTCCCCGGCGCGCTCGGCGTCGCGCGCCGCCGCCTGCTCCTGGAGGCGGACCTCCAGGGCGTGCTTGTCCAGCCGCGCCGAGCGGAGGAGGGCGGCGGCGATCGTGTCGGCGTAGAGCGTCGAGGTGCCCCCCGCCGCGTCGACCACCTCCAGCTCCAGGGTGGCGCCGCGCTCCAGGGCGCTCGCCGGCACCTCGGCCTCGAAGCGCCAGCCGTACCCCGTCACGTCCTCGTAGGGGAAGAGGGCCGACACCTCCGGACGGGGCTGAAACTCGCGGACGGCGAGGCGGACGTCGCCGCCGATCCGCAGCCGCAGCTCGCGCGGGGGCTGGCCGAGGGCGCGGTCCACCACCCAGCCGGCCATCCGCAGGTGGCGGGCTGGCGCCGAGCAGTGCTCGACGAAGCCCTCCGGCTCTGCGCGCACACGCAGGCGGGAGAAGTCCTGATCCGGCTCCGGCACCACGATCCAGAGGTCCTGGAAGTTGACCAGCCCGCGCGGCACGCGGTGCGCGGAGGCCCGCGGCGCCAGGTCCCGCAGCGCCCGGCGGACGAAGGCCTCGTTCACCCAGGAGGTGCCGTACTCCTCGCCGGGGAGCGAGCCGCTCTCGCTCTTGAGGTCGAAGAGCATGCCGGACGGCGGCAGCGCCGCGCCCGGCGGCAGGAGAACCTCGTCGTGGACGCTGAAGACCAGCACGCCGCCGGGGCGCAGCAGCCGCCAGAGCCGGCCGAGCCAGGAGCGGAAGGTCGCCTCGGGCAGGTGAGTGAAGAGGGAGGAGACGAGGACGGCGTCGAACGTCTCGGCGCACTCGAAGCGGTCGGGATCGGCGTGCGAGACGAGGCCGTGGACGCCGAGCTGCTCCTCCTGGAAGCGGACGCCGGCGGCGTAGATGTCCGCCACCCAGAGCCGCTCCGGGGCGACGTCGAGCACGGCGTGGCGGGTCACCCGGCCGTAGCCGCTGGCGAAATCGAGGATCCGGACGAGGTCGAGGTCGCCGAAGCGCCAGCGCAGGATCGCCGCCATCGTCTCCCAGAGGCGGCGGCCGGAGTCGAAGTACTGCACCAGCGCCCGGTCGCGGTTCCGGCCGCTGAGGTTGAGATACTGGTGCAGCATCTCGTCCTCGGCGTCGATGTTCCGGTTCAGCCGCGCCAGGCGGCCGGTCGAGAGGCCGAAGGCGACGAGGAGGGGGTGCTCCTCCTCGCTCCGGAAGACCAGGGTCATTGCGGCCTTTCGAGCGTCTTTTCAGGCGGCCCTGGGAACTGCGCCGCGGCGGCGCGCGCCATCGACCGCTTGGAGTCGCTGGCGAACCTGCGCTGCAACCGCCGGGCGACCGGCTTGCCGAAGCGCACCAGCGGATGGTTGGGCCGCGAGAAGGCGAGCAGGTCGTACCAGACTGAGTTGTCCTCATGGTGCCATTCGACGACGAAGCGCTCCTCCCCCTGCTCGGCGTGGTCGGGGAGCGTGCCGTAGGCGAAGCCGAAGCGGACGACCGGCCCCTCGTCGTCGATCGTATAGACGATCCGGCAGGCGTTGAGCGACCAGAAGCCGAAGTGCCGGGCGCGGACCGCCACCGTGATCCCCGGCTCCAGCGGCGCCGTGTCGGGATAGGCGGAGATCCATCCGAGGTCGAACGGCTTCCAGTGGCGCAGCGCGTCCACGGCGCGCGCGAAGGCGGCCCTCCCCTCGCCGAGCTGGACGCGGTTGTGGTCCACCTGATAGCCGGCGGGGGAGGCGGGAGCGACGCTGGTCCCCCGCCGGGAGGCGCCGACCTCGCGATAGGAGAAGGTACGGCTCCGCTGCGCGGCGAGGAACCGGGCGATCTGGCGGCGGTCGGGCTGGGTCAGGAGGAACACGGCGGCGGGCGAGCCTACCACGGCAGTCGCTGGACTAGTCGCTGGACTAGAATGCCGCCCATGTCCCGCTTCCTCTGGATCTGCCTCGGCGGCGCGGTGGGCACCGGCGCGCGCTACCTGATGTCGGACTGGTCGCTGCGGAACCTCGGGCCAGGATTCCCCTGGGGCACGCTGGCGGTCAACGTCATCGGCTCGTTCCTGCTCGGGGTGCTGATGCAGATCGCGCTCGCCACCGCCCTCCTGTCGCCGACGCTGCGCCTGACTCTGACCACCGGGGTCATGGGTGGATTCACCACCTACTCGACCTTCAACTACGAGACGCTCCGCTATCTCCAGCAGGGCGACTGGGTGGGTGCCGGCACCAACGTCGCGGTGACGCTGGTGGTCTGCCTCGTGGCCGGCGCCCTGGGCCTTTTCCTGACCCGGCTCTTCGTGGGCGGCTGAAGGCACCTCTGAAAGAAGAGGAGACCCGGAATGCGACGCTATGTGGATCTGGCCGAACGGCTGCGCGACGCCGTGCTGAAGGGGAAGGGGGAGACCGCCGCCGGTCTGCGCCAGGCAGCCGCCGCGCGCGCCGCCGAGCTCGGCGGTGGTGCCGGCGCTCCATTGGGGACGGCGATCCCGGCCAACTTGCGGGATTTCGTGGACGCCACCGCCCTCCACGCCCACCGCATCACCGACGAGGACGTCCAGGCGCTGCGCCGGGCCGGTTACTCGGAGGACGCGATCTTCGAGATCGCGGTCAGCGTCGCGGTCGGCGGTGGCCTCGTCCGGCTGGAGCGCGGTCTCGCGGCGCTGGACGGGGCGCTGGAGGGGGCGATGGAAGGGAGACAACGATGAGGCTCGCGAGGGTCAACCGGGGCGAGGGGATCAAGCGCTTCCTCCTGCCGGTGATGAGCTGGAAGATCCGCGCCCGGGTGCCGGACGTCGTGCGCACCATCCTCTACCGGCCGAGCTTCTTCGGCCGCGCCTTCAACGACTGGATCCAGCCGGTGATGCGCGGGCCGTCGGGGTGGAGCGTCTGGGAGCGCGAGCTCTTCGCCTCCTTCACCTCGCGCTGCAACGCCTGCGTCTTCTGACAGGACCAGCACGGCGCGGTCGCGTCGATGGCCCAGGGAGATGACGCGGTGGTGGCGGCGGTGCTCGCCGACTACCGGACGGCCCCGATCCCCGAAAAGCTGCGGGCGATGCTCGCCTTCCTGGAGAAGCTGACCCTGCGCCCGGACGAGATCGGACCGGACGACGTGGCGCCGCTGCGCGCCGCCGGCCTCCACGACGAGGAGATCGCCGACGCCATCCACGTCTGCGCCCTGTTCAACGTCATCAACCGGGTGGCGGACTCGCTGGGATTCGAGCAGGCGGACCGCAACGGCTACGAGACCGGCGCGCGGATGCTGCTCGCCAAGGGATATCGCTGAGGACGGCGGCGTTTTTGCTTGGACGGCGGCGTTCTTGGCTTCCTTCGTGCCTGTTTTGCTTGGACGGCCGGATTTTTAGCTTCCTTCGCGCCCGCCGTGCTTGGACGCCGACTTTTTTAGCTTCCCCGACGCCTGTTTTATCAGGACGGCCGGAATTCTAGCTTCCCGCGCGCCCGTCTTCCTTCAACGGCCGGCGGCCTGACGTTTTCAGCCTCCGTCCTGCTTCCCGCGCGGCCGTCCAGGCCTCGCGAGCGCGCGTCTTTCTTTCTGACGTAGGATCTCGCCGTCCGAGGGAACTTTCGCGCATGGAACCGAAGATCTCCGTCATTCCGCGTCCCGTCGAGGAGCCCGCGCGCGTCCGCCTCGTCCTCCTGGCCCTGGCGTTCGCCGTGGCGGCGTTCTTCTTCCTCGGCACCCATCATTATTGGGTAGCGGCCGACTCGAACGTCGACGAGAACGCCTACCTGGTCTCCGGCAAGCTCCTCGCGCAGACCGGCTCGCCGGGCTACTCGGCGCCCGACCCCTTCACACTGGTGGGGATGATGTGGATCGGCACGCCGGAGGGGCGATTCTATCCGAAGTACCCGCTCGGGCAGACGCTCCTGGTGGCCACCGCCTACAAGCTCTTCGGCTGGCGCTCGCCGTTCCTGATCAATCCCCTGCTGATGACCCTGGGCCTCCTCGGGGCCTTCCTGCTCGTCCGCGACGCCGTGGGCTCCTTCGGCGGCCTCCTCGGGATGATCGCCCTGGCGGCGAGCCCGGTCCTGCTCGCCGAGACCAACGACCCGGACAGCCACGCGGCCGCCGTCTGCTTCACCACCTGGGGGATGTTCCTGCTGCTGCGCTGGTGGCGGACGGGCAGGCACCGATACGCCGCGCTCGCCGGGCTCCTGCTCGGCCTCTCGGCGATCACCCGCTACACCGAGGCGCTGACCCTGCTGCCGGTGGGCCTGGTGGCGATTTTCCAGGTCTCTGGACGACAAGCGGGCCGCCGGGAAGACCTCCGCCGCCGGCTCGCCGGCGTGGCCGCGCTGGCGGCGGGGTGGCTGCTGCCGGCCGGCGTCCAGGTCGCCTTCAATCTGCGCGTGCTCCACCGGCTCACCGGCTATGGAGCGACCCATGAGAGCACCGCCTTCTCGACGGCCTATTTCCTGGAGCACTGGCAGCCGGCGCTGCACCAGCTCTGCACGCTCGGCCTGCCGATCCTCTTTCCCCTGGGCCTCCTGGGCCTGCTGCTCCTCACCTGGCGCGAGTGGCGGCTGGGGCTCGTGCTCTGGGCCTGGACGCTACCCAACCTCCTGCTCTACATCGCCTACTACTGGGCGCCCGACGACATCGCCTACACCCGCTTCTATCTCACCATCTTCCCGCCGCTCCTGCTGGGGGTCGCCTGGCTGCTGACTCGAGGCCTGCCGGGGCCCGCGGTGCTGCGCCGATGGGTCCAGCCGGCGATGGCGCTGCTGCTGGTCCTGGGGTGCGCGGCTTTCGGCCTGCGCGAGATCCGGCCGACGTTGCAGAGCATCCACGAGGATCAGCAGCAGGCCTGGAACGCGGGGGAGGCGGTGCGTGGCGTGGCCTCGGCGGGATCGGTCTTCTTCGGACCGCAACACGCGCTGCTCTACCTCCAGTACGCCGGCGATGATTACCAGCTCTACAGCCGCGTGATCTTCATCCCCAAGCGGATCGCCCGGCTGGGACGGATGGATCCCCGCGCGCCCAACGCCTTCCAGCCCGAGCGAGCCCGCGCCCTCTACGCGCTGCTGAAGGGGCGCACCACCGTCGAAATGCTGCGGCTGGAGCGCGACCTGGCAGCCGAAGCGCTGCGCCAGGGCCGGCGGGTCTTCCTGCTCGCGCCCGACCGGGATTCGGGGTGGACCGATTTCGCGGACGCGAAGCTCGATCGGCTCGACGGCCGGAGCGTCCAGCTCCATCCCGTCGCCCGGTGGCAGGGTTGGGAGACGGACGCCGACGAGACCGGCGAGCGGCCGGAGATCGACTGGCTGATGCTGGAGGTGACGGTGCGCCCGGCGGCCGCCGCGGGCTGACGCCAAACCGGTGACAGTTTTCGGGGCCGGCTCGGGACAGGAGCGCGGAGGCACCTTTTTAGATGAGACGTAAATCCCCATCCAGGGGAGGAGCCGCTCACTAAGAGGAGAAACCATGAGCCGCCTTCGCTCGCATCTCAACCCGAGGCTCATTCTGGCCCTGTTCATGCTCGTTTTGAGCGCCTCTCTGATCTCCCTCGCCTCAACCGGCACCCCCACGCGCACCGAGGTCGGCACCCCCCAGCAGCAGGCCGCCGTGCGGACCAGCCGCGACGTCTCCGGGCTGCCGATCCAGTCGTCGTGCACGGTGGTGCCGTCCAAGGAGCTGTTCGTTACCGACGTCACCGTCGTGGACGACTGCCTGCGGACCACCTGGGGTACCTGCATCTCCGGGACCCTCCCGCCCCCTCCCGCCACCCAGGGAGCGTGGACGTTCGGCACCCGCATGGCGTCGCTCGCCGGCACGACCGACCCCGCCACGCTGTCGACCTTCACTCTCAACTGGCTCCATACCTGGTCCAGCGACCAGACGGTCAACAGCGATCTGGTGCGGGCGCGCCCCAACATCCAGTCGGTCGTCATCGATCCCTGGCTGGCGGCGAGCGGCGGCACGACCCTCGACATGAAGAAGGCGCCGTTCCGGCTCTTGGCCATCGTGGCCCGTCTCGATCTGCGGGAGAACGCGGGCTATTCCGGCGGCACCTCGGCCGGCGAGGGGCGCTTCATCTACAACCTGCTCGACGCCTCCGGCAACCCGACCCTGTTCATGGTGATCTTCGAGTATGGCCTCGACGCCGCCGACTGCGCCGCCGTCCAGAACTGGGCGGACCTCTGGCACGGCCTGGGCGGACACACGTTCGGGCCGGACTACAACGCCGCGCTGCAGGCGGTGACCGACCGCTTCGCCACGATCGGCGCCTCGCCGGGCAAGCCGAACGGCAGCGCCATCAACCAGGTGCGCAGCGACGAGATCAAGATCGCTCCGCCCGGGAAGCCCTGGGAGCTGCGCGAGTTCAAGCTCGCCGCCACCTCGACGTCGTCCGGCCCCTTGCCGCTCCTCCTGAACACCGTCGCCCAGACCCCGGCCCGCAGCCTCAACCAGACCACCGCCATCTCGACCTACGTCAACGCCAACACGCCGGCCATCGTGGCCAACAACTACGTCGTGCCGTTGATCTGGAGCGGCTCCCCGTTCCGCGGCGCCGCGGCGCCGAACGCGCAGGAGCTGGGCTGGGACGGTCCGACGCCGGCCTGCACGTCGATCACCGACCCCAACGCGCGTCACATCTTCTCGCTCAACACCTGCGCCGGCTGCCACGGCCTGGAGACCCGGACGTCCGCCTTCACGCAGGTGAGCACGCGACTGCCGGGGCACGCGTCGACCGTCTCGGGCTTCCTGGGCGGCGAAACCGGAGTGCCCGACCTCTGCAATATCAACCACAACTTCAACGACATCGAGCGCCGGCGGGTCGACCTCTGTCAGCTCCTCAGCAAGACCTGCACGGAGATCAACGGCGAACCGGTAATCACCTTCGTCCACTGAGCTCGGCTTCGTCCTCTCGTCCAGGGCGGCTCGACGGAGCCGCCCTTCGGATCCCTTCCACGATTTTCAAGCCGATCGGCGGAACCAGCGCGACGGCGGCGACCATCACCGCCGTGAAGTTGCGCGTGCCGAACAGCGCCTCGAACGCATTGCCGTCGAAGGCGATGGAGGAGCCCAGGGCGTAGCCGGCCACCTCCAGCGGGATGAATGCCGTGACGCACACGCAGTACTGCAACGGCAGCGACAGCCCGCGCACGAACAGCGCCAGCGGCACGACGAAGCCCAGGTAGCAGGTGCCGATCTGCCAGAGGTGCCGGAACTCCGCGATGCGGGCCCACCGGCCGAAGGAGTTCATCAGGATGCCGATGCCGAGGAACACGGCGCAGGTGATCGCGAGCTCCGAGGGCGTCGCGCGAAAACGGCGGAAGAAGGCTGCGATCATGGGTGGACTGTAGCGCAGGGAGCGCGTCCCTGGCGGACGGATTGCAGTCCGTACTACGATGGTTTTGCGCATGGACCTGACCCCGATGAGACTCTGCCCGCTCGCCCTTCTCCTGCTCGCTCTCCGGATCGCCGCCGCAGCCGCGGCGCAGGACATGCCCGGTATGGACATGCAGGGCATGGACATGAAAGGCATGGACCACCACGGCATGCATGCCATGCGCGGCATGCTCGGCTCTTACAGCATGTCGCGCGAGGCTTCCGGCACGGCCTGGCAGCCGGAATCCACCCCGCACCTGGGCGTCCATTCGATGTGGAACGGCTGGGACGTGATGACCCACGGCTTCGCCAACCTGATCTTCGACCGTCAGGGCGGACCGCGCGGCGCCGACAAGACCTTCAGCGAGAACATGCTGATGGGGATGGCCTCGCGCGACCTCGGCGCCGGCCGGCTGGGCCTGCGCGCCATGGTCTCGGCCGAGCCGTGGACGATCCGCGCCGAAGGCTATCCGCTGCTCCTGCAGACCGGCGAGACCGCCAACGGCGTCACGCCGCTCGTCGACCGCCAGCACCCGCACGACCTGCTCATGGAACTCGCCGGCACCTATAGCATTGCCGTGGGAGCCCACGACTCTGTCTTCCTCTATACCGGCCTGCCGGGCGAGCCCGCGCTGGGACCGGCCACCTACATGCACCGCTTCTCGGGGATGGACAACCCCGAGGCGCCGCTCGGCCATCACTGGCTCGACTCGACGCACGTCACCTTCGGCGTCGCGACCCTCGGCTGGATCCACGATGGGATCAAGCTCGAAGGCTCGATCTTCACCGGCCGCGAGCCCGATCAGAACCGCACCAATTTCGAGAGCCCGAAGATGGACTCCTGGTCTCTGCGGGCCTCCTGGCAGCCGATGCCCGACTGGTCCTTCCAGGTGAGCCACGGCTACCTCCACAGCCCCGAGCAGCTCGAGCCCGACGTGAACGACCGCCGCACCACCGCGTCGGCGATGTACAACCGCCCCCTCGCGGACGGCAACTGGCAGACCACCTTCGCCTGGGGGCGCAACGACCGCACCCCCGGCACCTCCACGAATTCGTTCCTCCTCGAATCGGCCGCCGCCTGCGGACGCCAGACCCTCTTCGGGCGGATCGAGCGGCAGCAGAACGACGAGTTGCTCGGCGACGGCGATGTCCGCGCCGGCCGGGTGTTCGACGTCGGCAAGGTCTCCCTCGGCTACATCTACGACTTCGTGCACCGCGACAACTGGCGGACGGGGGTGGGTCTGCTGGGCAGCGTCGCCCTGGTGCCGAGCGAGCTCAAGGGCGTCTACGGCGACAGCCCGGTTTCCGGGATGGCGTTCCTGCGGGTGCGGATGTAGGAGCTCCGGCGAGCCGTATTGACGTCATATTGACCTCCTTCAGGAGACGACATAGGCTGAGGCCGACTGGAAGCTCAGGAAGGAGCCATGATGACCGCAGTACGAGTTTTGGTCGGTACCCACAAAGGCGCTTTCGTCCTGACCTCGGACGGCAAGCGTGAGCGCTGGAGCGTCAGCGGCCCCCACTTCGCGGGCTGGGAGATCTACCACGTCAAGGGCTCGCCGGTGAACCCGGACCGCCTTTATGCGTCGCAGTCCAGCGGCTGGTCCGGGCAGGTGATCCAGCGATCCGACGACGGCGGGAAGACCTGGGAGGTGATGGGCAACAAGTTCCTGTACGACGGGGTCCCCGGCACCCATCAGTGGTACGACGGCACGCAGCACCCCTGGGAGTTCAAGCGGGTCTGGCATCTCGAGCCGTCGCTGACCGATCCGGATACGGTCTACGCCGGGGTGGAGGATGCCGCCCTGTTCCGCTCGAGCGACGGCGGGCAGACCTGGGAGGAGCTCTCCGGGCTGCGCAAGCACGGCTCGGGGCCCCGGTGGCAGCCGGGCGCCGGCGGGATGTGCCTGCACACGATCCTGCTCGACCCCAGCGATCCCGAGCGGATGTTCATCGCCATTTCGGCCGCGGGCGCGTTCCGTACCGACGACGGCGGCAAGACCTGGCAGCCGATCAACCAGGGCCTGCGGTCCCAGGGCATCCCGGACCCGAAAGCCGACGTCGGCCACTGCGTCCACAACCTCGCGATGCACCCGTCGCGTCCAGGGGTGCTGTTCATGCAGAAGCACTGGGACGTCATGCGCAGCGACGACGCCGGCGAGTCGTGGCGGGAGGTCAGCGGCAACCTGCCGAGCGATTTCGGGTTTCCGATCGGCGTTCACGCGCACGAGCCGGAAACCATTTACGTCGTGCCGATCAAGAGCGACTCCGAGCACTATCCGCCGGAAGGAAAGCTGCGCGTCTACCGGAGCCGGACCGGCGGCGAAGAGTGGGAGCCGCTCACCCAGGGGCTGCCGCAGAAGGATTGCTACGTCAACGTGCTGCGCGACGCGATGGCGATCGATTCGCTCGATTCGTGCGGCGTCTACTTCGGCACCACCGGCGGCCAGGTCTACGCCTCGGCCAACGCCGGCGACACTTGGGTTCCCATCGTCCGGGACCTGCCGGCCGTCCTCTCCGTCGAGGTTCAGACCCTGCCATGATTTCCGTCGGAAGGATCCGCGTCGAGCTGCCGCCTCATTTGCAGAACCTGGCGCACATCGGCGGCGAAGTGGAGGTCGAGGTCGAGGGCTTGGCGACCCAGCGCTCGGTCCTCGACGCCATCGAGGCCGCCTATCCGGTGCTGCTCGGGACGATCCGCGACCACGTCTCGCAGCGGCGCCGGCCGTTCGTGAGGTTCTTCGCCTGCGAGCAGGACCTGTCGCACGAGCCGCCGGACGCCCCTCTGCCCGACGCGGTGGCGAGAGGGGAGGAGCCTTTTCTGATCGTGGGGGCGATGGCGGGCGGCTGAGCTTGGTGAGGCCCTGTGGATAAAGTCCCGCTGAAGCCTTTGCATCCCGAGAGCTCGCTGAGTCGGCCGAAGCTGGCGGCCTTCAGGAAACTTTCAACGGAGGGCCTGGTCGACTCCTTGCGTCCAGGTGAGCCTGGAGCTCTCAAGGCGAAACCGGACGGCACTATAATGGACGGTCATCACCGCGCTTACGTTCTCCGGGAGCGCGGAGTGGACGTCGACGAGTTGCCGAGGGAAATCTGGAATGAGCCTAGAGGATAGATCTCCAGTCAGGAAAGCCGAGGTCTACTGGATCTCAGGGTCCTGGCCGGGCCGATTGGGAGTTGTGCCGCGGCCGCGAGGTGGCGACTGGTTGGCGGACGAGGTGCGGTCGTGGCGGGCTGCCGGCCTCGGCGTTGTCACGTCCTTGCTGACTCCGGACGAAGTCGCCGAATTCGAGCTTCAGGACGAGGAGCTTCAATCCCGTGCTCAGGGGCTTGAGTTCTACTCCTTCCCGATTCCCGACTACGGGGTGCCTGGATCGTCGGCCGACCTGTCCAAGCTCGTCACCCGGTTGGAGACCGCGCTCGACTCGGGGAAGAACGTCGCCATCCACTGCCGTCAGGGAATCGGCAGGTCGTCCGTGGTGGCCGCGTCTGTGCTCATCGCCGCCGGTGAGGAATCCAACGAGGCCTTTCGCCGCATCGAGCAGGCCCGTGGAAGACCCGTGCCGGACACCGCCGAGCAACGGGAGTGGGTATCCAAGAACATGCCTCGCGGGGACGTGGTCGCTCATCGCCGCTCTGCCTGATGGAACGAGCTCTCCCGCTCCGCATCACCCTCGCCCAGCCACCGAGCGGCGTGGTGTTCTGTCTGCAGCGTGGCAAGACCGAGATCGTCTCGCCCGTCCGCGCCGCCGGTAACGACCTGTCGTTCGATCTGAGCCTCCGCCTCGGCGAGCGCCCGGACGGCCTGCCGAACTTTCTCGGTCCTTTCGCGCAGGGTCCGCCGGCCGGCCGGTTCGTCTACGTCAACTCGGGAACCTGCGCCGGAGAGGCCGGCTCCTGCTGGACGCGACGCGCGAAGATACCGCTGTCCGCCATCACCTGGCGGATGATCGAGGAAACCCTGGCGGCTTCGGACGGAATCCTGGAGGCGCGCATCGCGGGAACCGCCAAGGATGGCGGTCCGGCGTGCGCCACCGTCCCCCTGCTCGAAGGCGGATGGCGCGTCGCGAAATCAGAAGGCCCAACGATCAGCGCTGAGCCGAGCCCCTGGGCGCGGATCCACACCGCCGGCCGCGCTCAGGACCCGGC
Organism: uncultured Acidobacteriota bacterium; assembly: GCA_963718645.1. Taxonomy (GTDB): domain Bacteria; phylum Acidobacteriota; class Thermoanaerobaculia; order Multivoradales; family UBA5704; genus DATARR01. The sequence continues at coordinate 3,276,839 of OY970373.1, read as the reverse complement.
GCTTCACGAGATCGTCCGCGGGCTCCAGGCGTTGGTCCGGGAGGTCGTTCCCGAGGTCACGGAAACGATCAACCCGTGGGGCATCCCCACCTTCGAGCTCAATGGGCCGCTCTGCTACTTCATGCTCGCTACGAAACACATCACCTTCGGCTTCACGCGTGGAACCTCGCTGAGCGATTCGAAAGGATTGCTCGAAGGGACGGGCAAGAACCTGCGCCACGTCAAGCTACGAAAAGTGGAAGATCTCCGCAAGGACGGCCTGCGCCAGCTCGTGGAGGAGGCGGCCCGGCTCAACCGTGAGAGCCCCGCGCCGGCGATGGGTGGGAAAAAAGCGCGCTGAAGATCGTCATCCCGGGCGGCTCCGTTCAGCGCCCGGCGCCTCCGACGCCCGGGCATCAATGCCCGCGCTACGACGGAGACGAAAAGCCGGCTGAAGCCGGCTCAAACATTGGCCGGAGGGTTTGAGCCTCCTTCAGGAGGCTTTTCGTTTGAAGCGTAGCCCGGGCATTCATGCCCGGGCGGGGCGGTTACGCAAAAAAAGAGGCCGCCTCGCGGCGGCCTTCAGGCGAGTCATAAATCTGTTTCGGGAGGCGGATCGGCGAGCTTAGAAGTTATAGACCGTAAAGATGCCGATCTCGCTGTACTTGCCCTTGTCGCTGGCGAGGGTGGAGCCGATGGTGCCGTTGCCGGTGCTCAGCGTGCCACCCTTGACCTCGGCGTACTTATAGACCAGCGAGGCGGCGAACGCCTTGTTGACCGTCCACTGCAGCCCCGCGTTGTAATAGGTGAACTTGAGGTCCGGCTTGAGGTCCTTGCTCGGTTTGGCATCGTCGTAACGGGCGAAGACCGACCACGCCGGATTGAAGTTGACCTGCCCCCAGAGCGAGTAGCCGTCCGACTTGTCGGTGGCGACGGTGGTGACGTTGTTCCAGTTCTTGGCCTCGAAATACTCGCCGCCGATTTTGAAGAAATCGGTGTTGTAGGCGACCAGGGCGTCCTGGCGGGTGGCGGTGTGCTTGGCCGCGACCGCGTCGGTCTCCAGGCCGCGCTTGCCGCTGTAGCCGCCGACGGCGAGGTTCAGGCCGGCGATCGGAGTGACGGAGAGCCGGCCCTCGAAGTCGACGCTCTTGCTGCGGGTGGGGTTGCTGTAGCCGCGGCCGTTCTCGGCGGAGATCTGGTACTGCACCAGCGGGCTGGAGCCGGTGACGTGGAAGCCCCAGTCGGCGGAGGCCCCGAAGCTCAGGTGATCGGTGATCGTCTGCTCGACGTAGCGCAGGCCGTAGATCCCTTCGACGTAGGGGATCCAGGCGGTGTCGGCGGAGCCGAGGCGGAGCGTGGCCATGGGAGCGAGTTGGGCCTGGATGTAGGCCTTCTTCACGAACACGTCATAGCGCTTGGCGCCCTGGTCGCCGATGTCGGACTGGAAGACCGCCGACCAGACCGGGTCGAACTGGTGGGTGAATGTGAAGTAGGTGCGCTTGACGTCGACGCCTTCGCCGCTGTCGGCGCTCTTGATGCCGGTGGCGCCGTCCTTGTTGCTCTTCGAGCTGAAGTCGGCGTAGACGCGGATGCCGAGCTTGCTGGAGGGATAGTCGGCGGCCTTGGCGGGCTTCGGCGTCGGCCGCTCGTAGGCCGGCAGGTTGTGCTTGAACAGATAGAGGTCGAGGGCGGTGTCGTTCTCCGCGACGATGGTTTCGCCGTTGGGGCCGCGGCCGATCAGCGTGACGGCGACGCCCATGTCGTTGCTGGCCTCCCACGCGTGGAACTTCTCAGGGGTGTTGAAGACGTAGATGCGGTCGTCCTTCGCGACTTCCTGGTAATACAGTCCCGTCACCTGGGCGCGGGCGGCGGAGGCCGCCGGCAGCGCCAGGGCGAGCGCCAGCAAACCGGCCTTCCATAGAGCCTTTCTGCGCATCCTGCTCTCCTTTGACATCGATTTAAAACGTTATGGAAACTCGCCGCGCGCGGTAGGTCGCGCTCGGCATTGAGCAAACTCGTCGCAAGTCGAAGGCGAGCATAGAAAGCCGCGCCAGCGACTCTGCGACGGCGCTGTGACAGCCCTGCGACAGGCCGCTTTCCGCAAGAAGAACCGGAAATGCAGAACCGGGAATGGGTTTGTCACCCGGCTGTCACATCAAGGTAGGCGCGCTGCCAAACCCTTTTGCGAGAGTGGGGCTCGCCGGGCTGTCACAGGTCCGGCCCCATGAGCCTCGATTTGAAGTCAACCCTCGATAAGGAGAGATGATGAAGCCCAATCACGTGGCGGCCCCGCTGGCGCTGGCTCTGGCCCTGTGCGGGAGCACCGCCGTTCTGGCGCAGGCGACCAAAGTGGATTCCGCGATCCCCGGCTACAGCAAGACCAGCGGTGTTTCCGGCAACCTCAGCTCGGTCGGCTCGGACACTCTGAACAACCTGATGACGCTGTGGGCTGAAGGGTACAAGAAGGAGTATCCGAACATCCGCATCCAGATCGAGGGCAAGGGCTCGTCGACGGCGCCGCCGGCGCTGATCCAGGGCACCTCGCAGCTCGGGCCGATGAGCCGCACCATGCAGGCGGCGGAGATCGACGCCTTCGAGAAAAAGTACGGCTACAAGCCGACCTCCTTCCGCGTCGCCGTCGACGGCATCGGCGTGTTCGTCAACAAGGACAATCCGATCAAGTGCCTGACGATCCAGCAGATCGACGGCATCTTCTCGAAGGGCCACGCCTGCGGCGGCAAGGCGATCAACGCCTGGGGCGCGGCCGGCGTCGGCCAGGCGGGCTGGGGCAGCCAGTCGATCAGCCTCTACGGCCGCAACTCCGCCTCCGGGACCTACGGCTACTTCAAGGAGCACGCGCTCTGCAAGGGCGACTACCGCGACACCGTCAAGGAGCAGCCCGGCTCGGCCTCGGTGGTCCAGGGCGTCACGGAGGACAAGTTCGCCATCGGCTACAGCGGCATCGGCTACAAGACCTCGGGCGTGCGCGCCGTGCCGGTGGCCGCCAAGCCCGGCCAGTGCGTCGACGACGATCCGGCGAACGTGATTTCGGGCAAATACCCGCTGGCCCGCTTCCTCTATGTCTACGTCAACAAGGCGCCCAACAAGCCGCTGGAGCCGCTGGTGCGCGAGTATCTCAGGTACGTGCTATCGCAGCAGGGGCAGCAGACGGTGGTCAAGGACGGCTTCATTCCGCTGCCGGCCAAGATCGTGCAGGAAGAGCTGGCGAAACTGCAGTGAAATCCGAGACGTCCCGCAAACGTCTGTTCGCGGACGGCGCCGCCCGCTGGATCGTTTCGGCGGGCGGTATCGGCATCATCGCGAGCATCCTCGGCATCCTGATCTTCATTCTGGTCGAGGTGGCGCCGCTGCTGTTCCACGCCCGCGTCGACGCCGGCCGGAAAGTGACCGTCCCCGGCGCCGCCAGCGTCGAGGCGGTGCTCTCGGACGACTACCGCACTCACGTCTCCACGCTCGACGACCACGGCGTGGTGCGGGTGGTGCGGATGAGCGACGGCAAGGTGGTCTATTCATCCAACGTGATGGGAGACCCTCACCCCCTGGCCCCCTCTCCCGTCCCCTCCCTTCCTCCCTCACCGGGAGAGGGGGAAAAGGTTCCCACACTCCTCGACGCAAGCGTGCCGCCGCAGACCCACGCCTTCGCCGCCGCCACCTCCGACGGCCGGGTGATGCTGAAGAGCATGGGCTTCGGCGTTTCGTTCCAGGGATCGGAGCGGGTGGTCACGCCGGACGAGACGCCGCCGGTCTTCCTCGACCTCGATCCTCTGCGGCGGCCGCTCGGCGCCTTCGCGGCGCAACTCGACGCGGACGGCAACGCTCTCGCCGCGGCGGCGCTCGCGGACGGCCGGCTGGCCGTGGTGCGCCAGAGCGTCACCAAGAACGAGATCACCGGCGAGGCGACGGCGTCGGTCAGCCGGGCCGAGGTGGAAGCGCCGGGCCGGATCACCGCCCTGGTGATCGATTTCACGCAGAAGAACCTCTACGCCGGCACGGCCGGCGGCGATCTGCTCTGGTGGACCCTCCAGGACGGCCAGCCGGGCGGGCTCCACTCGGCCAACGCGGGCGCTCCGATCACCGCGCTGAACCTGCTGCTCGGCGGCCGCTCGCTCGTCGTCGGCCAGGAGAACGGCGCGCTCTCGGTCTGGTTCCCGGTCAACGAGAGCGGCGACACCCTGCGGCTGGCGCGGACGCACGAGTTCCCCCGTCACGCCGGCGCCATCCGCCGGATCGCCCCTTCGCAGCGCGACCGCAGCTTCCTCGCCGCGAGCTCAGGGGAGCTCGGGCTCTACTTCTCGACCGCCGACCGCACGCTGTGGACCGGCGCCGCGCCGGTGCGCGATGCGGCGGCCATGTTCTATACGCCCAAGGCGGACGGCGCCTATCTGGCCGGCGGCTCGAAGACCGGGGGAGCGCAGGTGGCGGAGATCGACATCCGCAACCCCCATCCGGAGGTGACGCCGCGGTCGCTGTTCGGCAAGGTCTGGTACGAGGGGTACGCCGCGCCCGCCTGGGTCTGGCAGTCGAGCGGCGGCTCGGACGACTTCGAGCCCAAGCTGTCGCTGACCCCGCTGCTCGTCGGCACGCTCAAGGGGACCTTCTATTCGCTGCTGCTGGCGATTCCCCTCGGCGTCTTCGGGGCGATGTACATCTCGCAGTTCATGCATCCGGCGTACAAGCGCTACGTCAAGCCGATGATCGAGATCATGGCCTCGCTCCCCAGCGTGGTGCTCGGCTTCCTGGCCGGCCTCTGGCTGGCGCCGCGGATCGAGCGGGTGGTGCCGGCCCTGGTGCTGATGGCGGTCGCGCTGCCGCTCTTCATCCTGCTCGCCGGTTTCCTCTGGAGCCGCTTGCCGCGGGCGTTCCGCGGCCGTTTCCCGCTGGGCACGGAAGCGCTGCTCTTCGTCTTCGTGCTGGCGGGGGGCGCCGCCGTCTGCCTGCGGCTGTCGCCGGGCTTCGAGCGGCTGGTCTTCGCCGGCGATTTCAAGACTTGGCTGCTGAACGCGACCGGCCTCGGCTTCGATCAGCGCAACGCCGTGGTGGTGGGGCTGGCGATGGGCTTCGCGGTGATCCCGATCATCTTCGCCATCGCCGAGGACGCCTTCTCGAACGTGCCCGCGAACCTGGTGGCCGGCTCGCTCGCCCTCGGCGCCGACCGCTGGCAGACGGTGACCCGCGTCGTGCTCCCCTCGGCCTCGCCCGGCATCTTTTCGGCGATCATGATCGGCTTCGGCCGCGCGGTGGGCGAGACGATGATCGTGCTGATGGCCACCGGCAACACGCCGATCATGGATTGGAACCCTTTCAATGGCTTCCGGACGCTGTCGGCCAACATCGCGGTGGAGATCCCCGAGGCCCCGCACGGCGGGACTCTCTACCGCACCCTGTTCCTCGCCGGCCTGCTGCTGTTCATCATGACGTTCCTGATCAATACCGTGGCGGAAATCGTCCGGCAGCGGCTGCGCGAGCGGTACACGCAGATCTGATGAATGTGATCGGTCGGAGGTCGCTCACGATGGGTCTCTCACACACCCCCACCCAGGTCTCGGCGGTGGACCGCGCGCCGGCGGCGATCGAATCGCGGCTCGGCGCTCGCCGGGAAGCCCGCGCCGGCACCACTTTCTTCGGCGACTACCGGCGGCGCGCGGGCGCCGTCGGCCAGGCGCTGACCTGGCTCTGCGGCGGCGCGCTGGCGCTCAACCTCCTGCTGGTGATCGCCATCATGGCGCTGCTCGCCTACAACGGCCTGAGCTACTTCTGGCAGAAGGATCTGGTCGAGTTGACGCTCAAGGACGGCCGCAAGATCCTCGGCGAGGTCTGGAGCCAGGAGAAGGCGATCGCCGAGACCGGGACGCGGGCGGCGGCGGCCATCGATCGCGTCCGACTGAAGATCGGCAACCGCGACGTCGGCGGCCTCGACTTCGTCTGGATCGATACCAAGGACATCGCCGCGCGCACCCGCCCGGCCGACGTCGTGATGCTCGAGCGGCTGGAGTGGGGGAACTTCTACGGCACCATGGCCGAGCTCCGGCAGAAGGGGACGGTGCTCGCCGCCGGCCCCGACGCCGTCTGGCGCGCCTTCGGGCCCCTCCACGAACGGAAGCTCCGCGAGCTCCATCGGATCGAAGCGCTGGAGAAGGGACCGATCGGCGACGTCAATTACGCTATCGAACGCCTGCGCCTCGACGAGAAGAAGCTCGACCTGGCGGCCGGCCGCGGGGAGGTCACGGCGGCCGAGCACGACCGCCGCAAGGCCGCCATCGAGCGCCAGGTAGCCGTCCGCCAAGCCGGCTACGATCGCCTCGCCGCCCGCCTCTCCGACCTGCGCGACCGCTATCAGGCCGAGACGCTGGTGATGAGGACCGCGGCCGGCGAAACCAAGGAGATGCCGGTCGGCACGGTGGTGCGGGCGATCCGCCCGAACGCGATGGGAAGCCTGTCCAAGCTGCGGCTCTATCTCGCTCGATCGGGTGAGTTCGTCGCCGGCGATCCGCGCGAATCGAACACCGAGGGGGGGATCTTCCCGGCCATCTTCGGCACCGTGCTGATGGTTTTCCTGATGTCCTTCGCGGTGGCGCCGATGGGGGTGCTCGCCGCGCTCTACCTGCGCGAATATGCCCGGCAGGGGCCGCTGGTGCGCCTGGTGCGGATCGCCGTCAACAACCTGGCGGGCGTGCCGTCGATCGTTTTCGGCATGTTCGGCCTGGCATTTTTCGTCTACCTGATCGGCGGCACGATCGATCGCATTTTCTATCCCGAGTCGCTGCCCACGCCGACCTTCGGCACCGGCGGCATCCTGTGGGCGGCGCTGACGCTGGCGCTGCTCACCGTGCCGGTGGTCATCGTGGCGGCGGAGGAGGGGCTGGCGGCGGTGCCCCGCATCGTGCGCGAGGGGTCGCTGGCGCTCGGCGCGACGAAGTTCGAAACCATCCGGCGGGTCGTGGTGCCGGCGGCAGCGCCGGGCATCCTCACCGGCATGATCCTCGCCATGGCGCGCGCCGCCGGCGAGGTGGCGCCGCTGATGATCGTCGGCATGGTCAAGCTCGCTCCCACCCTGCCGCTCGACGGCCGGCCCCCTTTCCTGCACCTCGAGCGGAAGTTCATGCACCTCGGTTTCCACATTTTCGACGTCGGCTTTCAGAGTCCCAACGTGGAGGCCACCACGCCGCTGGTTTTCGCCACCGCCCTGCTGCTGATCCTGGTGGTGACGTTGATGAACCTCGTGGCGATCATGTTGCGCAACCACCTGCGGCGCAAGTACGCCGGCAGCGCCGTCTAGGCACGGGGAAGGACAAGAGACCGATCATGACCGAAACCCTTACAGTGCCCACCGCGGATCCGGCGCTGGCGCCGCGGATCGAAAACCCGATCCTGCGCATCGACGACCTCTCGCTCTGGTACGGTGAGAAGAAGGCGCTCAAAAACATTTCGATGCAGATCCCGGAAAAGCAGATCACCGCCTTCATCGGTCCCTCGGGGTGCGGCAAGTCGACCCTGCTGCGCTGCATCAACCGGCTGAACGACCTGATCGACAACGTCAAAGTCGAAGGCGACATCCGTTTCGAAGAGGGGAGCATCTACGATCCGGCGATCGACATCAACGCCCTGCGCAAGCGGATCGGCATGGTGTTCCAGAAATCGAACCCGTTCCCGAAATCGATCTACGAGAACGTCGCCTATGGCTGCCGCATCCAGGGGATCAACAAGAAGCGCGACCTCGACGAGATCGTCGAGCGGAGCCTGCGCGGCGCGGCGCTCTGGGACGAGGTGAAGGACCGGCTGGAGGAGAGCGCCCTGGGGATGTCCGGCGGCCAGCAGCAGCGCCTCTGCATCGCGCGGGCGATCGCCGTCGAGCCCGAGGTGATCCTCCTCGACGAGCCCTGCTCGGCCCTCGACCCGATCGCCACCGCCCGCGTCGAGGAGCTGATGCAGGACCTGAAGACCCAATACACGCAGGTGATCGTCACCCACAACATGCAACAGGCCTCGCGGGTCTCGGACTACACCGCCTTCCTCTACCTCGGCGAGCTGATCGAATACGCGCCCACCGAGAAGATCTTCATCAAGCCGGCGAAGAAGCAGACCGAGGACTACATCACCGGCCGGTTCGGCTGATCTCCGGCGATTCCGCAACCCCCGCCCTCCGCAGCTCCAGCAGAGCGGGCGCGATCCGGTCCTCCAGGACGCAGCCGACGAGGGCGCGGAGCTTGGTGGCGGTGTCCATCTCGTCCTCCTCCCGAAGAGGATCGCGCTCCAGGGCGGAGGCCGGCAGGCTGGCCTGCACTCCCAGGAGCCGGAAGCGGATGGCCTCCAGCGCGTCGGCGATCTCGCCGAGCTGCGCCTCGGCGGTGGTTTCTGCTGCGGTCATGACTTTTCCTCTCTCCGGGAATCCGGGTGTTGATATCCGTGGATCAGGGCCCGCAGCATGCGCGTGGCGCAGTCGAGGGCTGGAGGGCCTCCGGCCTCTTCGAGCCCGCGGAGGAGGCGCTGCCAGGAGCCGTCCAGGCTGGAGGCTCCGAAGACCAGCTCGTCGAGGCCGGCGTTCAAGGCCAGGGAGAGGCGGGTGGCCTCGTCCAGGCTGGCCCGGTGGACTCCCCGCTCCAGCTTCGAGAGCCGCCCGGGATCGATCTGCGACCGCCGGGCCAGCTCCCGCTGCGTCCATCCCCTTGCCCGCCGTAGTTCCGTCAAGCGAACACCGAGCCTCCGGCGAAGGTCACCCTCGCCGTTCTCGGCGGCCAGAACTGTAGATCCTCCATCCATGTCGCAGCATGATGATCGGCAAAACGGAGACATGTCAACAAGAAACCGGTGGAATTGTCGCCTGAGCATCCGAAGGGTTCCGCCCGACCCCAAAAGAGGTCCGGCCGAGCCTCAAACCTTGTCCAGGAGTCAACGGGCCGTGATTGCGCCACTGGGGCAAACTAGGGAGTGCCGTTTGTCATGTCCGTGGACGCCCGAGGCCAATGACGGCCTCCGCGCATGCCACGGCGATGAAGGAGGAAGGCATGTTCCCGAGAAACAAGAACCGTGTCGGAGCCGCCGTCGCGCTCGCGGTGGTGCTCGCCCTGGTGCTGACGGCTCCGGCGGGAGCCGCGGGCTGGCCTGTCTGGGAGGACGCTCACACCTGGGTGGATCGGCTCCTGCCGCGCGCCCTCTCCTGGTTGGGTCTCGCCGAGAGCCGCACGATGACCCTGAAATGCGAGAAGGGATCGAGCATCGATCCCAACGGCTGCACCAAGTCGATGGCAGATAAAGGAGCGAGCATCGATCCCGATGGTGCCGCCGCCGCGACCGCCGGTGCGTCCGTGGATAAGGGGCTGTCCATCGACCCCAATGGTTAGTCTCTCTCTAGCGCCGCCCAGCCCGGGCCTTTAGCCCGGGCGTCGGAGGCGCCGGGAGCCCAACGGAGCTGCTACCGGCCGATCCTCGGGCTTTGCCCGGAGAGTCTCTCTGTGCGACAATTCTGTAGTTCTGGCATGAATTCGTTGTCTGGGGAGACCGGGATGCATTTCGGGAAGGATGAGATCGCGGATTTCCTCGCCGGCCGTCTGGATGAGGCCGGCCGGCGCAGGATGCTCCTCCACCTGATGACAGGCTGCGCTCGCTGCCGGCGCCGGCTTGAGCCGCTGCTGGGAGAGGAGCCCTGGACGGCGGCGGAGCCGGTGGCGGAGGATCTCTATGACGAGGTCCTGATTCGCGCCGGTGCCACCGCGCGGTCTCTGACGAAGCGATGGAAGCAGGAGACCGTGAAGCTCGAGCGGGCTCTCGTCCTACTGGATCAGGCTCCCGGTGGTCTCGGAGATTCAAAGTTCCCTTATCGGCAGGCGCAGGCGCTCCACGGCTGGCCCCTTTGCGAGGCCCTACTGCGGAAGAGCTACGAGGCGCGCTTCAGCGATCCCGGGCGAATGTTGAGCCTCGCGGAGAGCGCCGCCCGTGTCGCCAAGAATATTCGCTTGGAGAAATACCCCTGGCCCGGGTTCGTCGCCGACGTCCAGACCCGGGCGTTCGCGGAGTTGGGCAACGCCTTTCGCGTCAACGATCAGTTTGCCGCAGCCGATAAAGCCTTTGGAGAGGCTTTGGAGTCCCTGGATCGAGGATCGGGCGATCCTCTCTTGCAGGCCCGCGTCTTGGACCTGCTCGCCTCTCTTCGGAGCGATCAGCGGCGCCTTGAAGACGCGATCGCCCTGTTGGATCAGATTCATGATCTCTATCTGGAGGCTGGCGATCCACACCTTGCGGGTCGAGCCCTAATCTCCAAAGGAATCAACATGCGGTGTATGGGCTCACCTCGTGAGGCCATAACTCTCCTGCAAGATGGTCTAGCGCTTCTCCGCCCAGAAGTCGGTCCGCAACTCGACAACATCGGCCACCAAGCGCTCTTGGATGCTTTGACGGATTGCGGCGAGTATCAGCAGGCCAGTCGTCTCCTTCTTCGGAGCGGCCTTCGTGAAGCCTTCGCGGCCGAACCGATCAACCTACTGAAGCTGCGCTGGGTCGAAGGGAAAATCCACGCCGGGCTCGGCCGGCTGGCCACTGCGGAACGCGCCTTCTCGCAGGTCCGGCAGGAGTTTCTACGGATCGGTCAGTTTTATGAGGCCGCTCTCGTCGGTATGGAGCTGGCGGCCGTCTGGCTGCGGCAGGGACGGACGGCGGAGGTCCAGGAGCTGGCGACGGAGATGCACGAGATCTTCGACGAGTTGGGCGTCGAGCGGGAGGCGGCGAAGGCGTTCTACTTCGTGCGCGAGGCCTGCCGCTCGCAGGCTGTCAACCTGTTGTTGATCGATCGCATCCGCGTCTTCCTGGAGCGGCTCCCCTGGCGACCCGGGCTGCGCTTCGAGCCCGCGGCGTTCACTCCGTAGGCCGCAGAGCGTCGGCGATCTGCAGGAGGTGCGCCAGAGTCAACGTGATCTTGCCGCCGAGGAGCTTCTGATACACGGAATTGCCCACGCCCATCTTCTGCTCCAGGGAGCGGATGGAGACGCCTTTGTTCCGCAGCTCGGCCCGCAGGATGGCGGTCAGGCGCGACGCTTCCCGCTGGTAGCGGTCTCGATCCATGCGCTTAGTATACAGCGCGTACGGCGGCAGAGTGTAGACGGAGGCTCCGCATCCTCTAGCTGGGGCGCCCCCGCGAGCCGGCGGCCATGGCGAGCAGGGCGACGCCGAGGATCAGCGTCAGGCCCAGAGATATCTCGACCAGGCTCTGGCGATGGGAGTCCTCCTGCGGTGCGGGTCCCTCCGGCGCCGGAGCTTGCGTGGTCGTCTGCTGAAGCGCGGCCCCGGCCACAGCGTGCCGCGGTCGCGCCGGCTCGTTGGACCGGGAGAGAAGCGGAAACAAAAAAATCACCAGGATCGCCAGCACGGCGATCGTCGAAAAAGCGATTCCAAGGTCGGTAGGTCTACCGGCACGCAGCACGTCGTCCTCCCCCTCCCCGCGACAAGATTTTGGGGCGTCTAGTCTAGTGGTGTCGCAGAGGCGAAAAAGCGAGCCGGCTGACGAAAGGAGCGCGGCGATCCTGGCGGTGCGCCTATCCGGCCACCTTGAGGAGGTCGCTGCCGTGCGAGTGGCGGATGTCGCGCCCCTCGACGTAGTAGATGACGTCCTCGGCGATGTTGGTCGCGTGGTCGGCGATGCGCTCCATGTTGCGCGAGACCAGAAGCAGGTGGAGAGCGCGGCTGACCGTCTTCGGGTCCTCGATCATGTAGGTCAGCAGCTCGCGGAAGATCTGCTTGTAGAGGCCGTCCACCGCGTCGTCGGACCGGCAGACCTCGACGGCCAGGGCGGCGTCGCGGCGCACGAAGGCGTCGAGGCTCCGGCGCACCATGTCCTGCACGAGCTGCGAGAGGTGGGGGAGGTCGATGTAAGGCTTCAGCGGCGGCTGCTCGTTGAGCTGCTCGACCGACTGCGCGATGTTGACCGCCGAGTCGCCGATCCGCTCGAGGTCGCTGTTGATCTTCATCACCGCGACCAGGAAGCGGAGGTCGACCGCGGCCGGCTGCTTGGTGCCGAGGATCAGGTGGCAGGCCTCGTCGATCTCGATCTCGAGATGATCGACCTGGTTGTCCTCCTCGATCACCTCGGCGCTGAGCTGATTGTTGCGGTCGAGCAGCGATTGCGTGGCCTTGGCGACCATGCCCTCCACCATGCCGCCCATCTTGAGCAGAGCCTGGCGTACCCGGTCGAGATCCTGATCCAGTCTTCGTTCCATGTCACAGATCTTACCCGCTCGCGTCCCACAGGAGTGTGACATACGGCTGTCAAATCTGTGACGACCCGGCGGCCCGCGCCAGCTCTCCCCAGGTGACCGGCTCGCGGTCCACCAGCGCCTTGTGGACGACGCCGACGAAGGCGTGCCGCAGCCGCCGCTCGTAGAGGTCGTCGGGGTGGACCGAGACATGCAGGACGGCGTGCCGCCGGGCGGCGGCGAAGCGGGCGCGCGCCATCAGCGGCGAGACGGCGCGGTGCAGGAAGCTGCGGGTGCTGAAGGCGATCGTCGGGGACGCGATCCGTGGCTCCGCGCAGCAGGCCGGCACCCCGGCCGCGGCGAGGATCTCCGCTCTCTCGCGCACTTGGATCTCGTGCCCCTCCGCCGCCAGCGAGCGCAGCCAGCGGAGGAAGAACGGCCGCTCGAGGATGGACTCGACGGCGCGCTCGTCGGCCGCCAGGGCCAGCGACGCCCGCGGCACGCCGAGCTCGGTGAGCAGCAGCAGCAGCTCCTGGCAGGGGCGCTGCGTATGCGGTGCGAGGCCGTGAAAGGAGACCACCAGCCAGCGCCTGCCGGCGGACGGCTCCGGTGGAAAGCGAGAGGGACCGACGGGGTTATGGATCGCCATGGGTGCTCCTGGAAACGCCTCTATACTGGACGATGCGCCGGCCGGGTCCGGTTCCCGTCAGCGAGCGCAGGATCGATCGTGGGCGTCTCGAAGAGTCTACGGAGCAGAGGGTCCCGGCGTTGGGGGCGCCGGGGCCTTGGCGATGTGGCGGCGCAGCTCGTCGAGGCGTTTCAGGGACTCGACGTGCAGGCGGTCCATCTTCTCGTGCAGTTGGGCGATCTCGAGCTCGGCCTTGAGGTTGACGTCGTACTCGATGTCCCCGCGGATGCGGTCCTTCGCCACTTGGCGGTTCTGGCTGAGCAGCACGAGCACCGAGAGGATGATCGCCTCCAGCGACACCACCATGGTGAGCAGCCCGAACGGGAACGGATCGAACATCGGCGGCTTCCACCCCGGCAGCCAGTTGACGTTGAGCAGGATCCAGACCGCGAAGATGACGACGTGCAGGACGAGGAACGAGATGCTGCCGGAGAACGCGGCGACCCAGTCGGCCGCCCGCTCGATGGCGGTCCGGCGGTCCTCGGCCTCGGTGTTGACGTTGCGCGAGGTGGTGCTCCGCAGCAGCTCCACGGTATGGCGCAGCCGCTTGCCCATCGCCGAGATGATGTCGAGCCCCGCCTCGGGGTGAACTCCGAAGAGATGGCTGAGATCGTCGCGGTCGACCGCCAGCGCCGTCAGGTCCTCGACCACCAGCACCGAGGCGGTGCGCGAGCCGCCGTCGAGGAACGAGACCTCGCCGAAGACGTCGCCCGGTCCCTGCCGCTCGAGCACGACCCGCTCGCCGGTGTCGTCCTTGAAGAAGACCTCGACGCACCCCTCGCGGATGACGAACATGGTGCCGCCGGGGTCGTTCACCTCGAAGACCAGCTCGCCGGCGGGGACGCGCACCTCGTCGAGCTGCTGGGCGAGGACCTCGCGCTCGTCCGCGTCGAGGTACTGGAAGAACGGTACGGTGGTGAGCAGCGCCGCGTCGGCCGCCATCGGGAGCCTCCCTGCTGAGTCGCCCCGGAGAGGGCGGCGTCACTCTAGTACAACTCGCAGGGTCCTGGTTGGGGACCCCCAGTCTCGCTGTCTGAAACATCCCGTCCACCCCTTTCGTAGGGCCCTGTGGACACACGGAGGGGCCAATCCCGCATGGAGACTCTGCTGCAAGACCTTCGCTTCGCCGTCCGGACGCTGCTCAAGCGGCCGGTGTTCACGATCATCGCGATCCTGACGCTGGCGCTGGGGATCGGCGCCAACACGGCGATCTTCAGCGTCGTCGATTCGGTGCTGCTGGCGCCGCTGCCGTTCCAGCATCCGGAGCGGCTGGCGATGGTCTGGGCGTCGAATCCGCCTCTGGCGCACAAGGTGGGGCTCCCCGACAAGCTGCCGGTCTCGCCCGGCACGTTCTACGACTGGAAGACGGCGAAGTCGTTCGAGAAGATGGCGCTCGTCTCCGGCGCCCGCCTGAACCTCACCGGCCTGGGCGAGCCCGAGCAGATCGCCGCCACCTTCGTCACCGGCGAGCTCTTTCAGGTCCTCGGCACTCCGGCGTTCCTCGGCCGCACCCTGCAACCGGCGGACGACGGGAGCGAACGGACGACCGTGGTGCTCTCCCACCGCTTCTGGCTGCGCCGGTTCGGCGGCGATCCCGGGATCGTGGGGCGGACGATCGACCTCAACGGCAAGCCGCTGACGGTGGTGGGCGTGATGCCCCCGGCGTTCGCGTTCCCGCGCGGCGGCGAGATGCCGCACGGCTTCGGTTTCGCCGCGCAGCCGGACGTCTGGGCGCCGCGGGCGCTCTCGCCCAAGGACCGCCAGAATCGAGGCAATCGCGGCTCTCTCGCCCTCGGCCTTCTGCGGCCCGGCGTATCGATCGCTACGGCCCAGGCGGAGCTCGGCGCGATCTCCGAACGGGTGGCGAAAGCCTTTCCCGATACGGATGGAGGCTGGAGCGTCCGCATCATGCCGCTTCCCGCGGAGCTCGTGGGGGACGTCAAGCCGGCGCTGCTCATCCTGCTCGCGGCGGTCGGACTGGTGCTGCTGATCGCGTGCGTCAACGTGGCCAACCTGCTCCTCGCACAGGCGGCGGCGCGGCAGAAGGAGATCGCCCTGCGCACGGCGCTCGGGGCCGGCCGGGGACGGATGGTGAGGCAACTCCTCACCGAGAGCGCGCTGCTCGCGGGGACCGGTGGAGCGGTGGGATTGCTGCTGGCCTATTGGGGCCTGCGCGCGATCGCGGTCTGGATCCCCGACGACGTCCCGGTCGCTCACCAGGTGGCGATCGATCCGCGCATCCTCCTGTTCACTCTCGCAGTGACCCTGCTGACCGGCGTGCTGGCCGGTCTCGCGCCGGCCCTCCAGATGACCCGGCCGGACCTCGCCGAATCGCTGCGCGACGGCACGCGCGCCGGATCGGGCACGTCGGCCGGCGGCCGCACGCGGCGGGCGCTGGTGGTGCTGGAGACGGCGGTGGCCGTGCTCCTGGTCGCCGGCGCCGGCCTGCTCGTGCGCAGCTTCGAACGCCTGACCGCCGTCGATACCGGCTTCCGCGGCGACGGGGTCCTCGCCCTGGAGGTCGACCTCCCCTGGACGAAGTACGCGGATGATGCGAAGGAGGCGGCGTTCACCGACGCGCTCCTCGACCGCTTGCGGGCTCTGCCGGGCGTCACCTCCGCGGCCATGATCTCGCGTCTGCCGCTCGGCGGTGACGAGGAGATCGAGGCCCTGGTGTTCGAGGGGCAGCCGAAACCGAAGCCGTCGGAAACCCCGCTGGCCGACTACCGCCAGGTCTCGCCGGGCTACTTCGAGACTCTGGGCATCCGCCGGATCTCCGGCCGGACGATCGAGAAGAGCGACATCGCCGGCAAGCCGCTCGTCGCGGTGATCAGCGAAGCTCTGGCCCGAGCCTACTTCCCGGCTGTCGATCCGCTCGGCAAGCGGCTCCGCGCCGGGGGGATCGGCGCGCCCCAGGAGCCCTGGATCACGGTGGTGGGCGTGGTGGCCGACGTGCGGCAGGCGGCGTTGCAGATCGATCCGCGTCCGGCGATCTACGTGGCGCAGGCGCAGCAGCCGACGACCGAGCAGGCATTCGTCCTGCGCGCGCGGACCGATCCAAAGGGGCTGATCGCGAGCGCCCGCGCGGCGGTCTATGCCGTGGATCGCGACCAGCCGGTCGCCCGCGCCGTGACGATGGAGTCGATCCTCTCGCAATCGCTGGCGGGCCGGCGATTCAACATGGTGCTGCTGGGGATGTTCGCGGTCCTGGCGTTGGTGCTGGCGGCGGTGGGGATCTACGGCATCACCGCCTACTCGGTGGCCCAGCGGACGCGGGAGATGGGGCTGCGGATGGCGCTCGGCGCGCAGCGTGGGACGGTGATGGCGCTGGTGCTGCGCGAGGCCGGAGGGCTCGCCCTGGCGGGTCTCGGGGCCGGCCTGGTCCTCGCCTTCGCCGCCACGCGGGTGATGGCGAGCCTCCTCTTCGGCGTCGGCGCGACCGATCCGGCGACTTTCGCGACGGTCACGGCCGCCCTCGCGTTCATCTCGCTCTTCGCGGCCTGGGTGCCCGGGCGCCGAGCCACGCAGGTCGATCCGATGGTGGCGCTGCGGTCCTGAGGGGAAAGCGCCATTCGTCTCGTTCTTCACGGGGCACTCATTGAAAGGAGACCCCCGAATGAAGAAAATGACGCTGACCTTCCTGCTGGCCGTGCTCGCTCCGGCCACGCTGCTGGCTCATCGGCCGGAGGTGGGCACGCTGGAAACCCTCGTGAGCTTCGACGCGGCGGCTCTGGAGACCCCGGAAAACCTTGTCGTCGACAAGTCCGGGACGATCTACGTCAGTCTCGCCTTTACCGGCGAGATTCGCAGGATCGCGCCGAGCGGCGCGCAATCGACCCTGATCAAACTGCCCATCGGTCCGCCGCTGACGCCCTGCGGACCGCTCGTCGGGGCCATCACCGGCATTGCGCAGGATTCCGAGAACGGCACGCTGTACTCCGCCGTGGCAGCCTGCGACGTCGCCTTCCGCGGCATCTGGCGCATCTCGCCGGACGGCCACGGAAAGCGGATCGCCAGCCTGCCGCTCGCCAGCCTCCCCAACGGCATCGCCCTGGAGGACGACGAGATCTATGTGGCGGACACGGCGCTGGGGGTCCTTTGGCGCGTACCGGCCCAGGGCGGCCCCGCCGAGGTCTGGCTCGATCATCCCCTGCTCAAGCTGCCGGCGGGCGCGCCCGCCGGCGCTCCGGCGGCCAATGGGATCAAGATCTTCAAGGGCGAGGTCTACGTCTCGAACACGGCCGCGGCCACCCTCGTCGCGATCCCCATCAATCACGACGGCACCGCGGGCGAACCGCGAATCCACGCCCACCTGCCGGGAACGGGATGCGACGACTTCTCCCTCGATGTCCACGGCGGCATCTACTGCGCCACCCGGCCCGTCCTGACGCTGGTACATCCGGACGGCAGCACGGAAGTGCTGTTGACCGCCGCCGACGGCCTGGACGTTCCGACCGCAACGGCTTTCGGCCGCAAGGGTCAGGACCGGTTCAACCTTTACATCACCAACGGCGCCTTCCCGATGATCTCCACCACCCTCAAGCCGAGCCTGATGCGGCTGCGCCTGGGCGTGCCGGGCGACTCGCCGGACTGAACGCTGGAGTGGCGCAGAGCCGCCCCCAAGACCCTAGGAGCCTGCGCCGCAGAAAGCGAAAAGCAAGGACGTAAAGAACAACAAGGACGGCAAGGACATCAGAAACAGGACGCGGGTGACAAATCCGGCAATCCTTTGTCCTTGTCGTCCTTGCAGTCCTTTACGTCCTTGTCTGGGTTTTTCTGGCGCGCAGGCTCCTGGACTTGGAAGTACCGGGAGCGCTGGCGGGCCGCAGCGGCACCGCGGGATCGCGTTCGAACACACCGTGGGAGTAGAAAGCCTCGTCGAGGTCGTTCGTGGCCTGGGCCTGCTCGAGCCAGAGGTTCCAGTAAGCGATGAGCTCGTCCTGCGACAGGTTGCGCAGATCGAGATCCTCCTCGCTCAGGAATTCGTCGCGAAGATCAGTCATGATTCAGCTCCGGTCGCATCATGGGAGATCCTACACCGCTGCGAGAGACTCGGAGCCTTCTGACGCCGGCAGCGCCGCGACTGGGCGCTCCAGGCGCGTCACCGGGGATCCTGCCGGTTTCGGCGGACGCGGTGTTCAGGAGGGCGCGCGCTCTCCCGTCATCCGCCGGTAGAACCAGCGCTTCGCCATCTCGACGGCGGCCAGGTAGAGCGCGACCATGCCGGCGAGGACGAGGAAGAAGCGGGCCGGCGGCGCCACGAAGCCGATCCACCGGCCCGCCGCGGTGAACGGCAGGATCAGGGCGACCGCCACTACCGCCAGAGAGGTGGCGGCGAGGAGCGGATGCTGGCGGCTGCGGAAGGGGGAGCGGCGGGTGCGGATGATGAAGATCACCAGCACCTGCGTGGCGAGCGACTCCACGAACCAGCCGGTGTGGAAGAGCGCCTCGCCGGCGTGGAAGAGGCGCAGCATGACGAAGAAGGTGAGGAAGTCGAAGGCCGAGCTGACCGGACCGACCACGAACATGAAATTGCGCACGAACGTCATGTCCCACCGCCGCGGCCGCGCCAGCATCTCCTCGTCGACCTCGTCCATCGGGATCGGGATCTCAGAGACGTCATAGAGGAGGTTGTTGAGCAGCACCTGGACCGGCAGCATGGGGAGGAACGGCAGGATCATCGCCGCTCCCGCCATGCTGAACATGTTGCCGAAGTTCGAGCTGGTCCCCATCAGGATGTATTTCATGATGTTGCCGAAGGTGCGGCGCCCCTCCAGCACCCCGCGGTGGAGGACCGAGAGGTCCTGCTGGAGCAGGATGAGGTCGGCCGCCGCTTTCGCCACGTCGACGCCCCCCTCGACCGAAATGCCGACGTCGGCGGCGTGGAGCGACGGCGCGTCGTTGATCCCGTCGCCGAGGAAGCCGACCACGCGCCCCCGCCGCTTGAGGGCGAGCAGGATGCGGCTCTTGATCTGCGGCGTCACGCGGCAGAAGAGGGTGACCTCGCCGGCCCGCGCGGCGAGCGCGTCGTCGCCCATCGCCTGGATCTCGTGGCCGGTGAGCATGCCGGCCACCGGGATCCCCAGTTGCCGGCAGAGGTGCTGGGTCACCAGCTCGTTGTCGCCGGTCACCACCTTGACCTCGACGCCGCTGCCGGCGAGCGCCGCGATGGCCGCTCCGGCGCTCGCCTTGGGCGGGTCCTCGAAGGCGGCGAAGCCGGCGAATACCAGGTCGCGCTCCTCGGCCACGATCACCGAGCGGCAGCCGGCGGGCATCTCCTTCCAGGCGATCCCCAGCACGCGGAAGCCTTCGGCGCAGAGGGCGGAGGAGCGGGCGGCGAGCGCCTGGCGGGTGGCGTCGTCGATCGGCGCCGTCGTGGCGGCCTCGCCGCCCGCTTCGTAGAGCTTGCAGGCGGCGAGGATGTCCTCCAGCGCCCCCTTGGCGATCAGGATCGGCGCGCCGTCTCCCTTGCGGGCCAGCACGGAGACGCGCCGCCGCTCGAAATCGAAGGGGACCTCGTCAAGCTTCTCCCAGCCGGCGACGTCGACCTCGGAATGGGCGAGGATGGCGTCGTCCATCGGGTTGCTCAGGCCGCTCTGGAAGGTGCTGTTGAGGAACGCCAGCTCGAGCACCCGCGCGCTCTCCTCACCGGCCGGCGCGAGATGCTTCTCCAGCCGGATTTTGGCCTCGGTGAGCGTGCCGGTCTTGTCGGTGCAGAGGACTTCCATGCTCCCCAGGTCGAGGATCGCCGCCAGCCGCTTGACGATGACGTGCTGGCGCGCCATCCGGAGCGCGCCGCGGGCGAGCGTCACCGAGACGATCATCGGCAGCAGCTCGGGGGTCAGCCCGACGGCGAGCGCGACGGCGAAGAGGAACGATTCGAGCAGGGCGCGATGGCGGACCTGGTTGACCAGGAGCACGAAGAGCACCATCAGCATCGCCAGGCGGAGGATGAGCAGGCCGAAGCTACGGGTGCCGAGCTCGAAGGAGGTCGCCGGCGGCTTGGCCTCCAGCGAGAGGCCGATCTCGCCCACCGCCGTGGCGGCGCCGGTGCGGCAGACCAGCGCCCGCCCCGTGCCGCTCAGCACCGAGGTGCCCATGAACACGGCGTTGGCCGCCTCGGCGAGCGCCTCGTCGGCGGCCTCCGAAGGCGCGGTGTCCTTCGCCACCGGATAGGGCTCGCCGGTCAGCAGCGCCTGGTCGACGTAGAGGTCCTTGGCCGCGAACAGGCGGAGGTCGGCGGGCACCAGGCTCCCCGCCGCCAGCTCCACCACGTCGCCGGGGACCAGATCGCGGGCCGGGATCTCGACCGGCGCGCCGTCGCGCCGCGCGGTGACGCGGATGGCGACCGACTGGCGGAGGCGCTCCGCGGCCTGGCCCGCGCGGTACTCCTGGACGAAGTCGAGCGTGACGCTGATGAGCACGATGGCGCCGATGATGGCGGAGCTGGCGACGTCTCCGGTCAGTCCGGAGACCGCCGCGGCGCCGATGAGCAGGAGCAGCAGCGGGTTCTTGAACCGCGACAGGAGCTGGAGCAGGACGGCGCGCCGGGGCTGCGGGTGGAGGAGGTTCGGCCCCAGGCGGGCGAGGCGGGAAGCGGCCTCCGCCGCCGTCAGACCGCTCTCGGTGGCGCCCAGCCGCGCGAGGAGCGGCGCCGGCTCGCCACGCCAGAAGCCGGGACCGATCAGCAGCGGGTCGTTCACGCGTTGCGCGGGCATGCTCCGGAGGACTCACTGGGGAGTCTACCCGAAAGGCGCGCCCGAGAGGGCGGTGGCGGCCGGGTGACGAATCCGGCGCCAAAATCGCGCATCATGGGGCATGGACAGGAGGCAGAAACCTTGATCGATTCACAACATCGTGTCCCACCTTCGCGTTTCATTCCGGCGTTCGGCCTGACGTTCGCCCTGATGCTCGCGCTTTTCGCGGTTCCGGCGCGGTCCGCCGTCAACCCCTGGACCCCCGTCGGCCCTGGCGGCGGCGTAATCGAGTCGCTGGCGGTCGATCCCGGCAATCCCGCCGTGGTCTACGCCATTGCCGTCGACACGCTTTACAAGAGCACCGACGCCGGCATCACCTGGACGGTGCTCGCCGGCCCCAACCTCCAGGTCGTCGCCCTCGATCCCGCCCATCCGGGGACGGTCTACACCGGCGGCCAGGTCCTCCTGCGCAGCACGGACGGCGGCAAGACGTGGACCGACGTCACGCCGGCCACCGGCGACACGGTCTCGATCAATGTCCTGGCCGTGGCGCCGGACGGCGTCGTTTTCGCCGCCGACCGGAACCTGCTGCTGCGCAGCGCGGACGGCGGCCGCACCTGGCCGCTCGTCGCGGAGGCCGCTTACAACATCCAGTCGATCCTGGTGGATCCCACCGACCCCCGGCACGTCTTCTACCTCGCTTACAAAGACGTCTCCGCGAGCGACGACGGCGGGCTGCGGTGGACGCCCCTGACGGTGCCCGCCTCGCCGCTCGACCTCACCGGTCTCGCCCTGGCGCCGTCGGCGCCGAACCGGCTCTACTTCCTGTCGCAGGCCGACGGCGTGGTGCTGCGCAGCGACGACCGCGGCGCGAGCTGGAGCGCGGTGGGCCGGCCGCCCCGCGTCAGCGGTATCCTGTCGTTCCTGGTCGATTCGCGCTCGCCGGACAGGCTCTATGCGGCGAGCTGGGAAGGGATCTTCACCAGCGGCGACGGCGGCGGCACCTGGCGGGAGATCACCGCCGGCCTGCCCCGCCCCTTCGGCCAGCGGCCGCAGATCTTCTCGTTCGCCGTGGCATCCTCTGGGCCGGCCCGGCCGGCCACCCTCTACGCCGGCACCGACGACGGCGTCGGCCGCAGCCTGGATGCCGGAGCGCACTGGCGGATCGGCCTCGAGACCGGCCTCAATGCCGCCACGCCCCACCTGCTGAAGTTCCACCCGCTGCGCCCCAATATCGTCTATCTCGCCCTCGGCGCCGGCGACCGCTCCTTCCGCAGCACCGACGGCGGCCGGACCTGGGCCGGTTTCGCCCACACGATCTCGCAGCAGGGATTGGACGATCTCGCCTTCGATCCCGTCGATCCCGACCTCCTCTACGCCTCCAACCGGACGGCGATCTGGAGGAGCGCCGACGGCGGCGAGAGCTGGACGCGGATCTCCGGCGAGGCCCCCTCCCGCCTCGCCGTTCTCGGCCATCACACTCTGCTCGCCGCGCACTGCGGCGTCCTCCGCAGCACGGACGACGGCAGGACCTGGAAGCAGGCGATCCCCTGCGCCAACGCGAACGGCGGCTTCCGGACTCCGATCTCCCTCGCGGCCGATCCGCGGGACCCCCGCACCGTCTATGTCCACTTTTCCATCCTGGAAGGGACCCACAACTACTTTTTCGAGGTCTTCCGGAGCCGCGACGGCGGCGTCACCTGGACGAAGATCAAGGCGCTGAGCGCTCCGACCGCGTTCGCCGTGGCGCCGGGCGACTTCCGCGTCCTCTACGCGGTGGATCAATCCCTTCAGGCCCCGCGCCTGTTGCGGAGCGCGGATGGCGGGGCGACGTGGAGAGTCGTCAATCGCTCCCTGCCGCCGGAAATCAGCTTCTTCTTCAGCGAAATGGTGGTGAGCTCGGCCGATCCGAACACGCTCTACCTGGCGACGAATCCGCTCCAGGTCAGCCACGACGGCGGCGCCACCTTCAAACCGATCACGGCTCCGTTCGAAGTCGGGAAGCGGGCAGCGGGCCAGGTCTGGACCGATCTGGCTCGCCCCGGGATCATTTACGTCGGCGCCTATGACGGCGGGCTCTTCGCGGGGAAATTCGAATGAGCAAGCCTTTCTGGCCTCCCTTTCTGTGCCTGGGCGCGATCTTTCTCTCCCTGGCCCTCGCGGATTCCGCTCGAGCCGCGGATCTCCGCTGGACCTCCTTCGGTCCAGGCGGCGGGACCGTCTTGTCGCTGGCGGTCGATCCCGGCGATCCCTCCACGGTCTACGCGACGGCCGGCGTGCTCGACGGGGAATCGGGCACGATCTATCGGAGCGCGGACCGCGGCCAGACCTGGAGAGCCCTGGCGGGGCCCGGCCTCTCTTTCGTGACCCTCGATCCGGAGCATTCCTCGACGATCTATGCTGGCGGGCTCCGCCTCCTGCGCAGCACCGACCGTGGCGAGACGTGGAGCGATATCTCGCCTCCCACGGATCAGATGCTGGAGCTGACCGCTCTCGCCGCGGCGCCGGGGAACGTCCTCTTCGCCGGCGACGGCGGCAGTGGCGGAGGACGGTTGCTGCGCAGCGGGGACGGCGGCCAGACCTGGTCGCTGGTCGCTCAGGATCTGAATGAAATCCGGGCGATCGTGATCGATCCGGCCGATCCGGACCGGATCTATCACTTCAGCTCGGAAATCGTTTTCAAGAGCACCGACGGGGGACGTAGCTGGCCTGAGATGAGCCGCCCGGTGGCGAGCCCCACCGTCACGGCCGGGGCGCTCGCGGTGGCCCCTTCCGCTCCGCGGACGCTCTACGCCATGCTCTTCGAAGATCCCCGGATCTTTCGCAGCGACGACGGCGCGACCACCTGGAGGCTGGCGGGAACGCTGCCGCGCTCCCCCAGTATCTTCCAGACGCTCGCGGTGGACCCGCGCTCTCCGGACCGGCTCTACGTGGGGAGCTGGGCAGGGCTTTTCGCGAGCGCCGACGGCGGTGCCACCTGGAGCGAGCTCGGCGCCGGCCTGCCGCGGCCGTCCCACCAGCCGTTGCCGTTCCTGGCGCTGGCCCTGGCGCCCTCGCAGCCCGACGTCCTCTACGCGGGTGCCGCGGATTGGGGAGTCGCCTGGAGCGGCAGCGCGGGAGCCCACTGGCGGATCGGCGTCGAGCCCGGCTTGAACGGGGGCTCCATCCAGTTCCTCAGGTTCAACCCGCTGCGGCCGGACACGGTCTACGTCGGGCTCGGCCTGGAGGACCCTGGCGCGCGGTCGTTCCGCAGCACCGACGGCGGCCATACTTGGCAACCGTTCGCGCGCGGGATCTCTCAGGATGGACTGTACGATATCGCCTTTGATCCGACCGCTCCCGACACCCTCTACGCGTCCAGTGCGTCGGGAATCCAGAAGAGCCGGGACGGCGGCGCGACCTGGACCGTGATCTCCGGCCAGGCGTTCGAGCAGCTCGCCGTCCTCGGTCCAGAAAATCTGATCGGTGCCGACTGCGGGGCGAGCCGGAGCTTGGACGGCGGGCGGACCTGGAAGACGGTGATCGGCTGCACCGAGAAGGAAGGCGTCATCCGCCGCGTGCGCTCCCTGTGGACCGACGCCCGGACCCCCGGTCCCTTCTATGCCCTGTTCGTGACGGTGAGCGAGATCGGGTTCGGAAAGTTCGAGGCCTTCCGGAGCTGGGACGGCGGCGCCCGCTGGACGCGCCTGCCGTTCCCGGGCACTCTCAACCTGCTGGCCGTCGCGCCGAGCCGGCCGAAGGTGGTCTATACGTTCGATTTCCTCAATACCCTGTACCGCAGCACCGACGCCGGAGAGAGCTGGCGCCTCGTCCACGCGCCTCTGCCCTTGAACACCCAACTGTCCGGCGGCTTGTCGGTCGACGCGACGGACGCCGACACGATCTATGTCGGCACTCTCCAGGGCGTCCTGGCCAGCCACGACGGCGGCAAGACCCTGGAGCCGGCGGGCGCCTCGTTCGAGGCCGACAAGCAGGTGGCGACCCGGCTTTGGACGGTCCCCACGCGACCCGGTCGCGTCTATGCCGCCGCGAAGGATGGCGGCCTGTTCGTGGGGCAATTCGAGTGAGGAGATTTGCGATGAAGCGCCAAAAACCTTTCTGGACATCGCCCCTCTCCCTGGCCGCGATCCTCCTCGCCTTCGCCTCGATGGCCTCCGGGCAGGCGCCGCAGAAGCCCTGGGTTCCGTTCGGCCCCAGTGGCGGCACTCCCACGGGAATTGCGATCGATTCCCGGAATCCGTCAGTGATCTATACGGCGGAAGGCACGGTCTATCGGAGCGCCGATGCCGGCGCGACTTGGACGCGCCTCGTCGGTTCGGTCTTCGCCACCGTGGCCCTCGACTCGGCCCACCCTGGAACGATCTACGTCGGCGGCGACCAGATCGCGCGCAGCCTCGACAGCAGCAAGACCTGGCAGACCACCTTCCCCTCGCAGGCCGAAGTCACGGGCCTTGCCGTGATCCCGGGCAAGCCGTCGGTGATCCTCGCCGCTTCGGGCTCCCGGCTCCTGCGCAGCGCCGATGGCGGAAGCACTTGGTCGGCGACGTTCGTCAATTCCCATCTCGGATCGGTCGCGGTGGACCCGAATTCGCCGCGCACCGCGTACTACACGGACGAGCTGGGCGTCTACAAGAGCACGGACGCGGGGAAGACCTGGAGACTGCTCGCCGGACCCTCGGAGGATGGCGAGCCGGTGCCCTTCGGGCACCTCGCCCTGGCTCGCGGAGCGATCTATCTGCACGGGTCCGGCGGCATCTACCGGAGCGATGACGGTGGCCGGAACTGGCGCCGCACCGGGAACGCCCCTCGGCAAAAGCTTCTCGATGCTGCTTTCCTGGCCGACCCGAGCTCCCCGGCGAAGCTCTATCTGGCGGGCCAGGGCGGGATCTACGGAAGCACGGACAGCGGCCGCATCTGGTTGCCGCTCAACGGCGGCCTGCCGCAGCTTCCGCTCAACGAAACCCTGGCCTTCTATGCGCTCGCCCTGAGCCCCGGGCCGCGGGGTGTCCTCTACGCCGGGGCCTATCAGAGAGGCGTCGCCAAGAGCACGGACGGCGGCGCCAACTGGCACATCGGGCTCGAGCCGGGCCTGAGCGGCGGTCCGGTGAGACTGCTCAGAGTCCATCCCAGCCGTCCGGATACGGTCTACGTCGGTCTCGCCGACAGCGGGGACCGCGCCTTCTTCACCACCGACGGCAGCCAGACCTGGCAGGGCTTCAACCGGCGGGTCGCCCGCGACGGTCTGCTCGACCTGGCGTTCGACGGCGCCGATCCCGACCGCCTCTATGCAGCCAATGGAAAGGGTTTATGGGAGAGCCGCGACAGCGGCGAAACCTGGGCGCGGCGCAATTTCGAGGGCTTCCAACGGATCGCCGTCTCCACGTCCGGCACTCTGATCGCCGCCAAGGGGTGCGGCCTGAGCCGCAGCACCGACGACGGCCAGACCTGGGCGACCGTCATCCCCTGTGCCGCGCCCTCCGGCGACGACTTCACCGTCAGCGCCTCCGGCCTCTGGGTCGATCCAGACTCACCGCGCAACCTCTACGCGCTGATGCAAGGGGGCGACGGGCAGGGGCACTCCGAGCGCTTCTTCGCCGCGAGCACAGACGGCGGCGTCACCTGGAAGACCCTGCCGGTCGCCCCCTCCGTCGTCGTCGTGGCGCCGAGCGATTTTCGTACCCTCTATGGTCTCGACTTTCAGACCGGCCAGATCCTCCGCAGCCGGGATGGCGGGGAGAGCTGGCAGGTCGCTCATCAGCCGTCCGCCAATCTGGGCACCTTCGGAACGCTGGCCGTGGACGCGACCGACCCGGATACGCTCTATACCGGCAGCTTTCAGGCGGGAGTCCTGCGCAGCCGGGACGGCGGCGTGACCCTGAAGCCGATCGGCGCCCTCTTCGACCCTTCGCGGCAGCCGATCGGATTTCTGGCGACCTTCGGCAACCAGCCGGGGATCGTCTACGCCGCGGCTCTGGGTGGTGGATTGTTCTATGGTCGGTTCGAGTGAACGAGCCCTCGTCACCCCGGCCCCTTCCCGTCCCCACCCACCCTCCCTCACCGGGACCCTCACAGGGAGAGGGGAACCCCGCCCCTCCTAATCGAGGCTTTTCTCTTTTGCTTTTCTCCCTCTTCTCCCGGTGAGGGAGGGTGGGTGGGGACGGGAGAAGAGGGTCGGGGTGATGAGGGCTCGGCGCTCAGGAACACAGCCCTCTCAGACAGTGGCTCCTGGACCCCCAACCCTTGCCCGCGCTATTGACCACCAGGCTTGTCGCGAGGAAGCGCGTGTGCTCCGGAACTCCCTTGGAGACAGATGGCCTTTCCTCTGGCTTTACGAGGAGCTACAATGGTGAAGGGGCGACGGAGAAGATGTTTGCTATTGTGTAAGTTGAACCTGAGAAGTGCCCCACCCTATTTAGTTTAAGTTAGGGCCATTGCTCATGCCAAAGGTATTCATCTCCTATTCGTGGGACGACGACGCTCACAAGGCCTGGGTTCGCGATCTCGCGGCCCGGCTCCGACAAGAAGGAATAGAGACTCTTCTGGATCAGTGGCACTTGGTTCCCGGCGACCAACTGCCGCGTTTCATGGAGACATCCGTCAGGGAAAGCGACTTTGCCCTGATTGTCTGTACACCACGCTACAAGCAGCGCTCAGACTCGCGGGCTGGCGGAGTTGGGTACGAAGGCGACATTATGACAGGCGAGGTCTATATTTACGGGAACACTCGGAAGTTCATTCCGATTCTCTCTCGAGGCACTTGGGCAGCCTCGGCCCCATCATGGCTTCAGGGAAAGTACTATCTCGACTTCGGACGAACCCCTCCAGACGACACTCCATATGGCGAGTTGGTCGCAACCATTCTCGGCAGGCGGCCAGATGCTCCGCCTGTCGGCCTTGCTGCATCTATCCAGATTGAAGCACTATTCGGAAATCAAAAGACTCTGGTTGTGAGTCCTGTCTCGAACGATCCTTCGAGAGGCTACAGCTCCTTCCTTTGGACTGCGGCATACGAATTCCAGAACAGAAGCGGAGGCGGTGTCACGATAAATAGGATAGAGAATGTACTGAGTCCGATCACCATAGAAGACAACGAACTGCGTCTTATGCAGGATGACACAGCGACCTATATCATTACTATTTACGACGACTTCGCTGCTCTTACCGGTGACCGGCCAGCCGTTTCTGACCGTCTTCCTTATACCTTCAAACCCTGGACCAAGGTGTATGTGGAGGTCACTTCTGCCTATCATGTGACGAATCATGGTCGCCCTCTTTTTTGTAAAGACGAAAATCAGTGCTATAACCTTCTAACCGTGGCGCTAGGGGCCGCATTGAAACCTGATGGTTCAAGGCCGGCTATCATCAAGAAATTCCAGACAGTAGTACAGGTCGACGGATTTAGTGATCTCACCTCAGATCAAGAGGCGATCTTATTGACGCCAGGCTGCAAGATTGACTTCGGTCCACTCATGGAGCGATCCATAGTGCCAAAGGCCAAACAGGAGTGAGCAACTTGCCGCGCAACCTAGCGCGGCCTTTCAGGCCGCACGCCGGAAAAGTTTGTCCCAGAGCTGAGTCCGTCGCTAACCCATCGCCCGCAAGCAGGCTAGCCATGGTGGTTCGGCGGCCCTTTCTAAGCTATTCAAATGCCGATCGCTCGTTCGTGGAGCGGGTCGCAGCAGGTCTGACTGCTCACGGGCTCATGCCCATCTTCGACCACTGGTGGTTGCGATCAGCGTCAGCCGATGATCTAGAAAGCTCCAAGTTAGAATTGCAAATGGGGATAAACCACGCCGATGCCTTCATTTACTTCGACTCCGTGCCAACTCATAAATCGACATACGTCAAGTATGAGTGCGATTGGGCCATGTGGCGCACTTGCTCGGACGCACCTCACCTTCACATGGTCTGCGTCCTCATGGATGACCCCAATGCGCAGGTACCACACTGGTTTCAAACGGCTATTGACGTCACGGCGGGTGCGAAGAACCTGGATGCGGTTATTGCTAATCTGATCGCTGCTCTTGGCGGCGAACCCGACGTAGGATCTTCGCCTGAAGTTTGCGCGTGCCGGCAGCTCGCCCTGGCCTCGGATTTTGCGCGGCTGCGCTCTGAGCTGCGCAACTCAAACGAGACCGCAAGACGCGAAGCCGCGATCCTCCTCGCCTGCCTTGACGACGACCTAGATCCCGTTTCGCTCGCAGCAGCTATGCAGGAGTTGGAGAATGGTTTGAGCACTGTCGGAGTGGAACGAGTCATCTTTGCTTTCGGCAAGCTTCAAGTCGTATCTGTTTACCGCCCTTTCCGGGGGTTGAAGCACACCCGCCGCCTTGACGACACGCCTGGGAGCGACTTGTTTTTCCCCTGGAGGCATGGTCTAATCTCCTTCGGACATGCCGACTTACGAGGAAATCCTTCAAGAAAACTCTGAGCTCCGAGGCCGGATCAGCGAGCAGGGGCGCCGGATCGCTGAGCAGGAGCAGCGGATCGAGCGGCAAGAGCGCCGGATTGCTCAATTGGAGAAGATCATCGAGGAGTTGCGACGCGGTGGCAAACGCCAAGCCGCCCCGTTCTCGAAGGGGGAGCCGAAGAGCCATCCCCAGAAGCCGGGCCGCAAGCCTGCAGAGCAGTACGGAAAGCGCTCTTGCCGGCCGGTTCCCGAGCAGGTCGATGAGACGATTGAGGTCGCCTGCCCTTCGCGGTGCGAGGTCTGCCAAAGCCCAGTGCACCGGATGGGCCAGGAAAGCCAATACCAGATTGATATTCCGGAGATCCGCCCGTGGACGACCGAATTCATCCTCCACTACGGCGAGTGCTCCCGGTGTGGATGTCGACAGAGCGGACGACATCCTCGTCAGAGCTCGCAGGCGGTGGGAGTGGCCGGTGTTCAGATCGGTCCGGGAGTGGTGTCGCTGGCCACCTATCTGAACAAAGTTGGCGGCTTGAGTTACGGCAAGATCGCCGGTTTGCTGGAGCAGATGGCCGGTCTTCGGGTATCGCGCTCGACGCTGTGCCGGGCCTTGCTGCGGACGGCGAAGAAAGCGCAGCCGATCTATGAGGAGTTGGTGCAAGCGATTCGCAAGTCTGCCGTGGTCTACCCGGATGAGAGCGGCTGGCGCATCGGGGGGCGCGGTGGTTGGCTGTGGGCCTTTACCAATCGCTGCGAGACGGTCTATGCGATTGTGCGGGGCCGCGGGTTCGCGCAAGCGGCGACAGTGCTGGGGGAGAGCTATGGGGGAGTCCTGGTGGCGGATGGGTGGGCGCCATACCGGCGTTTCACCCAAGCGACGCAGCAGACCTGCTTAGCCCATTTGCTGCGGCGTTGTCGGGAGATGCTGGAGACCGCTCAGGGCGGCGCGGCGAGATTTCCCCGCCAGGTCAAGGCGATTCTCCAGGCGGCTTTGTCCGTGCGGGATCGGCGGACGGCTGGAACCCTCAGCCCGCAGGGAGTGCGGATCGCCAAAGGGCGCTTGGCAGCCCAGATGAACCGTCTGCTCGCGGGTCGGATCACCCATACCGGCAATCGGCGCTTGGCCAAGCACTTGCGGCGCCACCAGAACGATCTGTTCGTCTTCCTCGACCGGGAGGATGTCGAGGCCACCAATTGGCCCGCCGAGCAGGCGATTCGGCCTGCCGTCGTCAACCGCAAATCGTGTGGCGGCAACCGCACGTCCGATGGCGCCAAGGCCCAGTCAATCTTGACCAGCCTTCTGCGGACAGGTCAGCAACGCGGCTTCAACTCACTGGCTCTTTTCAGCGCGATTCTTCGCAGCCCCAGACCGCCTTCCTACTATGACCTGATGACGGCTCCGATCCGGTAAACAGATACGTCAGGTTCTTCCCTCGTATGGGACGCGCATCCGTACCTCGCCACCTATGCCGCGTTCCCGTTGGCACCGGGCCTGATCCTGACGTATCATGAATACCAATTGGACGGGCTGTATGGGTTCGGTGGATACCGGCTCTACCTTTGGTATGGCGCCGGCGTCCGGACTCTGGCGGAGTTGCCCATGTGGCTTTCGTAGGCGGATTTCAGTCCGAGCCCAAGCCATGACCGTCGATCGCACGCCAGAGCGGCGATGAGCGGCCGGATGGAGACCGGCCGCTCTCTCTCCTGAAGCTTACCGGGCGACAGGGCAGCTCACCACGACGGAGAAGATGGTGGTGATGCTCTCGGTGAAACCGCCGTTGATCGCCGCCAGCTTGTCGCTGTCGAGCTGGCGGATCGTCTCGCGAGACAACTGAAGTGGCTGAACCTGGATCTTCCGTTTCATAGCGTCCTCAATCTCCAAAGAGTTGGATGTGCCGTGACTCCGGCACCGCCGGAAGGAGGAACGCGCCGGCCCTCGATTTCCCCTCACTCTGGCAAGCCTCGAGCGGTGGGCTCCGGGTCATACAGAGCCCCGGCTTCCTCGCGGGCGTAGGTGGACGGTTCCTTGCCGGGGCTGTCGAGGATGAGCTCGCCGGGGCTCGGAATAAGTGGCATGCGTTTCCGCGGCCCCTACGTCCTCAGTGCTCTACGAGGCCAACTCCTGCAGGACCTCAGGGTGAAGCTTGGCAACTTTGATGAGTGTCTTCGCCGCCCCCGACGGTTCCCGCCTGCCTTGCTCCCAGTCCTGCAGCGTGCGGACGGATACACCCAGCAGAGCGGCAAACGAGGCTTGCGAGAGCCCCGAGATCAGACGGGCCTCGACAATGCTGGACACTTCAGGTGTATGCACGCGGCCGCGCAATCCGGCCTTCATTTCCCGAACTGATTGCAAGAGCTGCTCGCCCATCTCTTCGCCGGACTCGGTAAGCCGAAGTTTCTTGGCACCCTTAGCCATGTTCAATTTCCTCTAGGCGTCACCCGTTTCTGTGAGGTTGTGTCTTGGACTGACCAGAAGGCGGCCCGGCAATCCTACCCAACGAAGTGTCAGACGGCCATAGTAGGATTCAACCGGGAGAACCTAATGTCCGATGATCTGAAAGCCGGTGCCGTCCTGTTTGCCCAGAACCTGCCGCGCGTCGCGAAGTTCTATGCAGAGCTGGTGCCGATGACCATCACGCTCGCCGGGAGCGACCTGATCGTGCTGGAATCGAAGCACTTTCAGCTCGTCGTCCACCCCGTCCCGAAGCGGATCGCCAAGGAGAACCCGATCACCTCTCCTCCCGCGCGCCGCACGAACGTGGCCGCCAAGCTGATCTTTCCCGTCGCCAGCCTTGCGGACGTTCGGGACAGGGCTCGTGCCCTGGGCGGCGAGCTCGATCCTCCGAGCAAGGAATTTGAAGCCCGGGGTTTTCGGGCGTGCGATGCTCACGATCCGGAAGGCAACGTGGTCCAGTTTCGCGAGAGCGCCGGCCGATCGGAGCCCTGAAGCTCCCTTACCCCTTCCCCAGCAGATCGATCAACACGGCCACTTCCGATTCCACGCCGGTGGCGATCGTCGGGTCGCGGTCGGGGGCGAAGAGGCTGGAGTGGAGCGACGGGGGCTGCTGGCCGGCCGCTTCGAGCTCCTTGAGCTTCGCGGGATCGGCGGCGCCCAGGCTCCACTGGACCGCGGGAACTCCGGCCAGTCCATATTCGCTGAAGTCCTCGGAAGCCATCTGCGGCGGCACCTCGACGACGTTATCGTTTCCGAAAGTCCGGCGGAGCGTCGCCGCGATCCGCGCGGTCAGCTTGGGATCGTTGTAGGTCGCACCGGTGCTCTCGATGACCGCGAAGGCCGGCTCCTTGGGCGCGTTCGCCGCCGCCGCTTCGGCCTTGGCGATGCGTTCGATGGCGGCCAGGATGTTTTTCCGGACCTCGGCCTTGTAGGCGCGGACGGTGATCTGCAGCTTCACCTCGTCCGGGATGATGTTGTGCTTGTTGCCGCCGTGGATCGAGCCGACGGTGACGACCGCCGGGTCCTGTGGGTCCTTCTCGCGGGCGACGATCGTCTGCAGCGCCAGGACCGTGCGGGCGGCGATCACGATCGGATCGACCGCCGACTGCGGCGAGGCG
The DNA here is from genome assembly GCA_963718645.1 of uncultured Acidobacteriota bacterium. Classification (GTDB taxonomy): domain Bacteria; phylum Acidobacteriota; class Thermoanaerobaculia; order Multivoradales; family UBA5704; genus DATARR01. The sequence continues at coordinate 3,244,292 of OY970373.1, read as the reverse complement.
CCATGGCCCCCCTTGCCGTAAATCGTCAGGTCGACCGAATCGGAGCTCGCGAGCGTGTATCCGGAAGTGACGCCGAGCTGGCCGGCCGGGAGGTTCGGAGTGTCGTGCAGGGCGACCACGAAATCGGGCTTGGGGAAGCGGGTGAAGAGCCCGTCCTTGAGCATCGCCCGCGCGCCCCGGATCCGTTCCTCGGCGGGCTGGCCGATGAGGATGAGAGTGCCGTGCCAGTCGGCCTTCCGGCGCGCCATCTCGGCCGCGGTCCCCACCAGGGCCGTCATGTGGACGTCGTGCCCGCAGGCGTGCATCACCGAAACCTCGGCGCCCGCGTCGTCCTTCACCCGTACGGTGCTGGCGTAGGGGAGGCCGGTCTTCTCCTCGACCGGCAGGGCGTCGAGCTCGGTCCGCAGCATCACGGTCGGGCCGGCGCCGTTCTTGAGCACCCCCACGACGCCGGTGCCGCCGACGCCGGTCGTGACCTCGAAACCCGCCGAGCGCAGACGGGCGGCGACCTTGGCGGCCGTCTTCTCCTCATGGAGCGAGAGCTCCGGGTGCTGGTGGAGATCGATGTAGAAATCCCGCAGATCCGGCGACAGGGTCTTCGGGGCCGAGGCGGCGGCCCCAGGCAGGGCGTGGAGCAGCGAGAGGAGAGCGATCGAGGCCACGACGGGAAAACGAGGCATAGAATCTCCGTGCGAAAGATGGAATCCGCCCGGGAGCATACTAAGAGCGCCCGCGGACGTCCATCCGGTGAAGCCATGAGCCTTCCGAATCCCATGAACCCAGTTCAACTGCATGTGGCCGGGGCCACTGTTCGCCACCAGAGCCCCTTTTCCGACCTGGAAGTGCCCGTGATCCATGGTCCGCCCCCTGCGGAGATCATCGAATCGTGGGTACGACCGCTGTATTTCGGCCTGCGGCAACCGCACGTCGAAGCATTCCTGGCCACGCATCTTCCGCGGGTCGGCGACGAGCTGATCCATCAGCTTCTCAGCCATTTCGATTGGCGTCCGAGATCCTGCGGCGCCTATCTGGCGGCGCTCACCCATCGCACGGCTTTCGCCGACCACCTCGGCCGCCTCCTCGTCCGCAGCGACGTCTGCTTCGCCGGCACGGCGTATGCCCTTGCCCTGGCCGCGCTCGACGAGCCGGCGGGCAACGCCTACCTCGAACAATACCTGGACTATTACCTTCAACGGATCGATCTCTGGTTCGATCAGGGCGAAGTGATGGCGGCCCTCGCGTACCTCGACAAGAAGAACGGCACGGACAAGCTCTCCCGATACCTGCCGCTCTGGCACGCCTTTGTCGCCGACAAGAAGAATTGGGACCTCGGAAAGTCGATCGCTTTCTTTGAGGAGAACATGGATACGCTTCAGGCTCTTCGCCAGGGGCGAAGCACGCTGTAGACCGGCACGGCGGTGATCCCCTCGCGCTCGATCGTCAGCAGCCGCCGCTTGGCCAGCGAGCGCAGGGCTTCCTGCGCCGCGCGCTTCGAGAGGCCGGTGGCGGTCGCGATGTCGAGGAGGCTCACCTGGGCGGTCGGTTCGCCGCTGCCGTGGGTCCGCCGCGAGAGGAAGAGGTAGACCAGGAAGGCCGAAGGCTGGCGGTCGTGCCCGACGAGGTCGGCTATCAGCGTGCCCAGCACGTAGGCATCCACCGGCACCGTTGTCATCCCGCCTCCCGTCTATGGCAGCCATCGCCATAGTAACTACGCAAACGCCGTGATTCGACATCGTCACCGATCAACCCTTCGACGGCGAGCAGCGCTGGATCGAGCTAGGCATCGGGCGATCGGGAACCGGCATCGCGCTCTTCACACCGTCCCCGGCCACCAGGACCGCATCGGGACCTTCACCGGAGTCTCGTTCACGGCGGACGACGTGAAGGCGACCTGCCGCGAGTTGGCGGCGAAGAGGGTGGTCCTCGTACAGGAGCCGCGGGAGGAGGAGTGGGGCACCTCCGCCATCTTCGCCGATCCGGACGGAAATCAGTTCGTTCTGGTAATCGGCTAGGGTTGGTAGACTTGGCGTCAGGAGGGCCAGCAAGGACCACGGGGACGATAACGACGGTGGTGGTCAAGCTGTATTTGCTGCAAGGAGATGGTGTGCTACAATTACATCATGCATACCATTAAGAGAACTGCTTGCTCTAGGCTGTGGAGTCGCCTGTGATGGAGGGCAGATCCCAGAATGCCCTGACCGGAGCGCGAATCATCGTACAGAAGTGCCTCCATTTGAGGCAGTACGATGCCTTTCTTTTGATCTACGACGAGTCGACACGCCTTTTTCCGTCGATCTTCTCGGCCGCTGCAAAGGAGTGCGGCGTCGAATTCAAGAAGGCGTTCGTCAGCAAGAGGACACAGAGCACCGGCGAGGCGTTTACGCCGGACTTGCTGCGAGAGATCGAACGGGCAGACGGCATTCTGGTGGCCACCACGGACGATGAGAGCTGCAGTCGATTCCGGATCGAGCTGACCACCGACAAGCGGGGCGCGCGCCCCACCGTAGCGACCATGCCTGGCGCCTCCCTCGATCTGCTTGCGAATGCCATCGATATCGATTATGACCAAGTGGCCCGGACGTGCCTGGATCTCACTTTGCCGCTTGTCAAGGGCTCTCGATGCGTCGTCTCGACGCGCGACCGGAAGGGGCAGTCGTATGAGTTGTCCTTCTCCCTCGGCGGGATCAAGCGGCCGCCCATCCAGAGCTACGGCATCATTCCGCGGCAGGCCTGGGGGAACGTGCCCGCCGGCGAGACGTTCGTCGCTCCCCTCGAGGATTCGGCCAACGGCAAGATCGTCATCAATGGGGCGATCGGCAAGGAGAGGGTAACCGGCCACAAGGAGGCGCTGCTCGAATTCGCCGAGGGGCGGCTAGTGAAGCACAACTACCTTGCAACTGGTGGGGCGGTCGAGTATCTTCTTCATATCGCCGAGGTGGCGCGCGCCAACCAACAGGAAGCGTGCTGGCCGGTGATCGCTGAGCTCGGCATTGGCGTCAATAAGCACATCCGGTCGATCACCGGTGTCCAACTGATCGATGAGAAGATGTACGGCACCATTCATATCGCGGTCGGCCACAATGTCGGCTACGGCGGGCGCAACCAATGCCAGTCCGTGCACTGCGACATGACCACGGTACGTCCCACCGTCACGATCGACGAGCGTAAGATCATCGATCGCGGTGAGCACTGTTACGACCTGAAACCTTTCCAGGACAGCTTCCGGAGCTTCAAACCTCCGGCCCAGTATGCCTGGAGCCGGAAGCTCCGCCGGGGCGCGGTCAACGAAGACAGCTATGTCCTGGAGCCCGGCGGCCGGATTCTGGTCAAGAAGATCACCGGATCGGGGCGCCAGACGGTCTTTCCCCTCGGTGACGAGGAGACCACGGGCTATGCACGAGCCTTGATCGGCAACGTTGAGAACGGTCACACGTTCGAGCTGGCGACTCTTTCACAGGCCATCGCTCTTGATGAGGATCATCTGCGCAGCCTCCTGGCAATCCTCTATATGAACGGTATCGTCAAGCCTGTGCCATGAAAAAGAAGCGCCGCCCCATCGCTCTTATCGACGCCGCAGAGTCGATCTCCAACGCGATTGTCACGGAATTGCCGGCTCTGCCCGGTTGTGATCACTTTATCCTTGATATCAGCAGGCTCCTTTTCCTGTCGGGCTCTGAAGACATCGTGTACTTCGACTTCCCGTCGCCCTTCGTCACGGCCGACGTCGCATGGAATGCAGCTCGCGACACCATTCGGAGCTACGGCAAGCTGGGCCGGATCAAGATCATCGCTCTCCCGAACCTGCCCGAGTCTCTTCACCAGAAGGCGAAAGATGCGCTAGACGATACGATTCTCTTGGACAGTGAGAGCATTGGACTGAGGATCCGCTCCAAGACGTTTATCACCTTCATGCGAGACCTGTTGACCGAGCATTTCGACGTAAGCCGGCTGATGCCCTATCAATACCAGGGGGCTGTAACCGGCAACCGCTTTTTCGGACGGGAGGACCAACTCCGCGCCATTCTTAATCATCCTGAAAAATCTTACGTCGTCAGCGGCAACCGGATGAGCGGCAAGACCTCCCTTCTGCTCGAAGCCAAGCGCCGCCTGGAAGAGAACGCGGCCCGCTCAAGCCGTCCGAACACGGTTTACATCGACTGCAAGACCTATGACTCTTCCGCCGGATTCCTAAAGGCGATTCTCGTGGAGTTGGGAGAACGAACGAGCCTGAGCAGCGCCGAGCGTTGGATGTCGCCGCACAAATTGCCAGATTTCACGAAGTACCTGCGCGATTTTGTGCGAAGTCGTCCAGACAAGAGGTTGTATCTTTTCCTGGACGAATACGACCAAGTCTTGAAGATAGAGAGGCTTGAGACCTTCAAGATCACCTGGAGCTTTCGCTCTCTTTTCCAAACGAACTCCAAGCAGCTCGGCGTGATCCAATTTGTCGTCGCGGGTTCCAAAGCGCTGGCGTCGGAGAGCGAAAACACCAAAGCCGACCTGTACAACTTCGTGACGCCGGACGGTGCAGGGTTGGCCAATTTCAATCTGGGTATAGTCAAGAAAGTTCTCTCCAGGCCTATGGAGGACCTGGGATTCGAGGTCGAGGATCTACATGAGATCGGTGTGCTGATGCTCCAAGAGACCGCGGGGCGTCCATCCTCCGTGCAGTACCTCTGCTACAAGATAGCCGAGGCGGTTGTCGCGCGGGGCGAACGCCGCGTCCATCGCGACATACTGCAGGAGATCGTCAACGCTCCAGAGTATCTTCAGTTCTACGAGGCGAGCGTGCACGAGAACACCGATGCCCTGGAAGGTTTCATCCTCTGCACGTATGCCCAGGAGGGGGCTCCGCCGCGGTTCGCCCAGGAAGATCTGCAGAAGTGTTGCGAAGAGCACTCGGTCCATGTCGAGGAGAAGAGGCTGTTCGGCGGCCTTCAGGATCTGGAGACCTCGGGCTTCATCGTCCCGGATAAGCAAAGCTTCGGCCACTCCCGCTATGAGCTGGCGGTTCCCATCATCCGGCGTATCTTCCGCCACCGCTCCCCAGTCTCCTATGTCAAGAGCATGATCCGTGAGGGCAGTGCCATCCCGTTTACCGAGGTCCAGCGGTGAGCCGGATAAATCCCTTCGTCGCCAACGTGCCACTGAATCCGAGGATTCACCAGTCCATCCTGACGCGGGTCAACGTCGTCGAAGATCTGGTAAAAAACATTCGAGATCGCAGATATTGCCTGGTCCTCGGTCCGAAGTACAGCGGCAGGACGACCATCCTCAAAGCGCTGTACCGCAGGTTTCAAGAGAGCGAGTATGAGTTCCCCATCCTGTTCCACCCCGCCGATCTCGATCTTCGGGATGAGGCCCGTTTTTTTTCAGGCTTGAGCGGTGCGATTCTGAAGCGACTGCGGGAGGAACCGCGGCTGGCACCTTACCGGGAGGGGCTCGACAGCATTGCGGTTTCCTGGGATCCCGACGACTTCGTGTCCTATCTCGGCTCGCTGCTTCAGAAGATCGACCTCCTCCTCGTGCTGATGTTCGACGGTATTGAGCATATGCCGCCTCATCTGTTGACGCGGCTGCTGCGGAAAGCCCACGGCATTTACAACCTGCGGGCCGATCGCAAGAACAGCTTCTTCAAGAACATCTCCTTCAATTTCGCGGGGTCGATCTCTCTCCGTCTTCTCACCTTCGAAGTGGATCCGACTCTCTCGCCGTTCAACGTATGCACCGACTTCGTCTTGCGGGACCTCGCCGTCTCTGAGGCGCGCCGCTATCTAGAGCACGTCAACGAACTCGAAGGGCTTGAGCTCCGGGATGACGCCGTCGGCGCCATCGTGGATTTCGCCGGCGGAGACTTGAACATGATCCAGAGGCTCAGCTCCCTCGCGCTGGCGGAGAGCCTCGCGAGCGGGCGCCAAGTGGATTTGGAGACGGTCAAGAGCGTCGTCGACGGAATGCTTGCGACCAACGCGGAGGAGAGTCTGCGCTACATGGCGATGCAGGTGGAGGAGGACGTGGACTCCTTGGATCTGGTCCTGCGGCTCCTCGACGAGGGGAGCCTGCGGTATGAGGCATCGGACACTTACAAAGTGCTCTACAACGAATTTAAGATCACTTCGCCCGAACTGACGGGGGCGCTGATCCTGGAGCAGGATGAAGGCTTGCCCGCCCGTTGGCTTTTCCGAAACAAAATTACTAGCGAATTTTTGCGGAACCACTTCACGCCACGGCGGTTGGTGAAGACGTTCACCTCCCTTGGGCTCTTCGACGAGGCCTTGGATTACTGCGCCCCGTTGCTCGCCGAGGTGCGCGAAGAGTTCGATCGCGACATTCTGGCCTTTGACGACGCCGTCCTCAAGGACGTGGTGATCGCGATGACAAATCGCATCTATGCGGAGGGCTCTCACGAGTTTGCCTACCGTTTCTTTGCGTTATTGCTAAACAAAGCCTTCGGCTGCCCTAAAGCCACCTACTATGACTACGTGGCTCCCCACGGCAAGCTCCGGGCGGTCAAGTTCCTGGCGGGCTTTTTTGACAATGACGGAACGGAATATGATGTAAACGCCGCGCAGAACGAGCAAATTTTGGAGGTCAGCGTTTGCCGAACGGGGCTCTTTGCCATCCAGTTGGACCGGCACGACGAGTTGCGGATCGCGATTCCTCTGGAGAATATCGCGGGAGACGTAACCGGCATCATCACCCTTTTCTCCAAATCCCTGGCGGCGAACTGGGCCCAGTTGAGCCTGCGGGTCCAGGTGATCCAGCGCACGCTGCGGTCGATCAATATCGCCTTGAGCAAAGTGGAGCTGGACAACAAGAGCCGGATCATGGATTCGGTGCAGGTGTTGCAGTCCAAAGGTGAGCCGGTCAAGGTCTTCGTGGCGCATCGCTTCAATCGCGAGCTGTTGACTAACCTTCGGGAGCACTTGGGGCGGGCTTCCCAGGCCTTTCGCTTCGAGTACGCAGACGAGCTGGCAAGCGGCTTCCTGCTCTCTAAGATCCAGGAGGAGATGGAGGAGGCGAAGCTCTGCCTGTATGAGGTTTCAGTTCCCAATTGCAATGTATATCTGGAGTTGGGTTTGGGGTTGGGGATGAACATCCCGGGTCTGATGTTCCTGCGCGTCAGCAACGGTACCGAGCGGCAAGAGGGCAGGGTGCCCCCGTTGCTCCGGGGGATCCGGTATCTCTCATATTCCAGTTACAGCAGCCTGATCGAAGAGCTCAACAAGCGCATCGAGGAAACGCTTAACCGGAGCATGAAGTATGGCGCGGACTCCCGCATGATCCATTTCCTTGGAGAAGAGATCTGGGAGCGTCAGAAGCGGCACAAGTATGCCATCATCCTCGATCATAACCACTTCGGCGATCAGCAGGATTATCGGGCAAAGGTCGAGCCTGTTCTGCAAGCCATAGGCCTGGAGGCGATTTACCCGTTGGAGGACGGCGTGGATGTGGCGCGGCTCCTTTCGGGAGATCACTTCAACCAGTATTTCCTCCTCGACGTTTATTCTCTGATCCAGCACGCCGATCTTGTCGTCGCGCGTGCCGAGGAGGTCGAAGGCAGCCCCCAGTCCACGGAAGCTTTCATCCCGCTTGGGATTGCGCTGGCGCTCAACGACCGTAACCTCGTGCTGACCCGGCTCGGCGAAGACTTCCAGGGTAAATCCTTGCGGGTTCCGGAAGACCTAGCTGGTAAGAAATTTCTTGAATACACCAAGCTTTCTGAGCTCGGCCAGAAGCTTCAGGCCCGATTGAAACCGATTAAAAAGCCGCGGTGAAAGAGCTTCAGCCAAGTTACGCTGATAGGTCGGGAAACTGGGTGCGGCGCTGCCATATCGACCAGGGGGACCCGGTCAAGAATTAGGCCGCGACGCTGATCGGTCTTACCCACAAGTCGGAGCTCCGGTTCCTGTGACCTTGCCCGGAATCGGTGGACACCTGATATAAGGGCGAAAATGCGCCCAGAGGGGTATCCATGAGCCGGAGGAGACGGCGCGTGTTCACGAAAGAGCAGAAGGCTGCGGCAGTGGACCACGTTCGAAGCCGGGCAAGACGGCGTACTGGGCTCCCGAGCCCTGGATCTGACTGAGACGGCTCTGCGCCGCTGGATCGAGGAGGCCCAGCGGCGCGCCGCTGGGCCTGAGGAGGGGAGTAGACTAGGACGTAGCGGGAGAAGCTTCGCCGGCTTCGGCGAGAGAACCAGCGGCTGCAGATGAAGAGAGATTTTCTAAAAAAAGCCGCGGCCTTCTTCGCTCGGAAGATCTCGTAGCGTTCGAGTTGATCTCGGCGGAGAAGGAGTCTCCACCTTTGATCGCCGCCGAGAAGTTCTGACGTCCGCCGTCAGCGCCGCCAGGGGCGAAGCACGCTGTAGACCGGCACCGCGGTGATCCCCTCGCGCTCGATCGTCAGCAGCCGCCGCTTGGCCAGCGAGCGCAGGGCTTCCTGCACCGCGCGCTTCGAGAGGCCGGTGGCGGTCGCGATGTCGAGGAGGCTCACCTGGGCGGCCGGCTCGCCGCTGCCGTGGGTCCGGCGCCAGAGGAAGAGATAGACCAGGAAGGCCGAGGGCTGGCGGTCGTGCCCGACGAGGTCGGCCATCAGCGTGTCCAGCACGTAAGCGTCCACCGGTACCGTCGACATCCCGCCTCCCGCCTCCCGTCTATGGAGACTATGGCAACCGTCGCCATAGTAGCCCTCGCCCGCCTTGCGCGGCAAGTCTCTGCCGGAGGATGATTTACCGGTCGCTCGCGGTGCGCGGGTGGCGGTCCGTCAACCTTTGGGAGGAGACGTCATGATCAAGGCCATGAAATTCGTCGGCGTGCCGGTCGGCGATCAGCAGCGGGCGCTCGAGTTCTACACGCAGAAACTGGGATTCCGCATCGTCACCGATCAACCGTTCGACGGCGAGCAGCGCTGGATCGAGCTGGGAATCGGGCGGTCGGGGACCGGCATCACGCTCTTCACTCCGGCCGGTCACCAGGACCGCATCGGGACCTTCACGGGGATCTCCTTCACGGCGGACGACGTGAAGGCGACCTGCCGCGAGCTGGCGGCGAAGGGGGTGGTCTTCGTGCAGGAGCCGCGCGAGGAGGAGTGGGGCACCTCCGCCATCTTCGCCGATCCGGACGGCAACCAGTTCGTCCTGGGCTCCGGCTAGGAGCCGCACTTCACCGCCACGCCGCCGGGCGGGATATAGGAGTTCCCCGGGCGCGGGATTCCATCCGAGCAGACCGTGGAGGTCTGGTCGCAGCACTCCGCGTAGGAGGCTGCCGGCCAGTGCTGGACGTCATGGAGACCGCAGATCGTGGTGCAGGTGCCATACATGATGGCGCCGCCGCTGGAGAGGAACGAGAGGGTCAGAGCGACGCCCAACCCACCGATTCGAAGGAATGTTTTCACAGTGTTCTCCTTTCGAGGCATTCGCCCCGGATTGAACCGTTTCACTGGTCCGAGCTCAACCGAAAGGCAGGCCGGCCTCGTAGGCCGCTCCCGCCTTTCGAGCGCTTCGGAAGGGATTCCGTCTAACAGACGTTGGCGGAGCAGCAGAGCTGCCCGCTGACGAAGAACGACGAGGTCACGCCCCAGAAGATGGGGCTGCAGTTGCAGTCGGTGCCGCGCTGGCCGACTTCCGTGGTGTGCGCGGCGTCGCTGAAGTAGGTCCGGATGACGGGGCGGAAGCGGCAGACGGCGGAGTGGGCGGTCTCAACCGGCGCGATCAGCCCCAGAGTCCCGCCGAGCACGACGAGCAGGGCCATCAGCAGGACGCTTCGACTCTTCAGGAACACGATGATCTTTGGCATTCGTTCCTCCTTGTATCTCTACAGGTACAGCAGAGGGCCCCGGGCGAGCCTGACCCGCCGCTCCCGGCGAGTTGACGCAGATATCGGACTGTCCTACGATGGCTGGGTCAACCCTTTGACCCATCTGCGACAACGGGGATCACGATGTCCGAGGATGTTTCCATCCGGCTGGTGAGTGTCGAGTTTCTGCGGCCGGGCCCTCCCAACAATCAATTGCTGTCCCCCCTGACGCAATATCTCGCCGTGTGCGGCGATGCCGGGGCCGGCGTGGTCACCGTTCCCTACGAGCACGGACGCTTCGAGCGGCTGCTGAAGGAGCTGCGCTATGAGACCGGCGATCCCGAGGACCGGCTGGCGATGCTGCACGATCTGGGAACGGAAATGGGGAAGTTCCTCGGCGGCGTGCCCGGGCTTCCCGGCTCGCTCTCGATCGATCTGAACCAGTCCGGAACGCTCGTCCATCTGCGCCTGACGCTCTCGGCGTCGGAGCTGGCGCTCCTCCCGTTCGAGGTCGCCAAGGCGCCGGTGACGGCGAGCGTGTCGGGCGAGAGCTGGCTGTCGCTCCAGACCCGCCCTCCCGTCTGCATGACCCGCAACATCCGGACGGTGTCGCCGGAAGGCGTGGTCTGGCCCGAGCGGCCGCGGATCCTGTTCGTCGCCGGCAACCCCGACGAGGTGCCCTTCGCGGCGCACCGGGACGTGCTGGTGAAGGCGATCGAGCGATTCAAGTATCCGGAGCGCGACGAGGAGATCTCCGAGCCCGGCCGCACGCGGATCGGCGACTTGCTGACGATCCTGATCGATCCGACCCTGGCCGAGGTGATGGAAGAGTGCCGTAAGGCCCGGTATACGCACGTTCACGTGCTGGCGCACGGCGATCTGGATGCGACGTCCCCCGGCTCTTATGGCCTGGTGATGCGCGGCTCGGGCGATGCGCCCGACGTCGTGTCGGGTGATCGGTTCAGGACGGCGATCACCTCGGTGCAGCACCGGCCGGCGGTGGTCACGGTGGCGAGCTGTGACAGCGGCAACGTCGGCACGGTCGTCATCCCCGGCGCCAGCTTCGCTCACGAGCTTCACCAGGCGGGGATCCCGCTGGTCGTCGCGGCGCAGTTTCCTCTCAGCATCGAGGGCTCCATCCCGCTGACCGAAAAGCTTTATAACGGCCTGCTCTGGGGCGAGCATCCGCTGATGCTGGTGCACGAGGCGCGCGCGGCGCTCCATGCCCGCTATACGGCGAGCTGGCACGACTGGGCGAGCCTGGTCGTCTACGAAGCGCTGCCGCGGACGCTCGGCGAACAGTTGGACGCGCTGCGATACCGGCAGGCCAAGCGGGCGATGGATTCGGCGCTCGAACAGATCGACAATGCCGTCAAAGCGCCGGACGAGAGCCACGATCGATTCCAGGAGCTCCGGCGAGCGGTCGAGTACGCGCTGGACCGGCTCCCTCTGAACGGGCAGTACGCGGTGGAATGCGTCGGTCTACGGGCGAGCTCGCGAAAGCGGGTGGCGCAGGCCACCTTCGCGCTCGCGGAGAGTGGCGCGTCGCTGGAAGATCCCTACGATCTGCTCGACGAGGCGCGGCTCGATTACGAGAGGGCCGTCCGGGGTCTGCTGGTCAACGATTCGCGGACCCTGCAGCGGCTCGCCACCCTGCACTGGGTGTTGGTCCAGGTGGTCTCCCTCTCCATGGTGCTCGGCCTGGAGAGCGAGGAGGGCGCCTGGGAAGCGGCCATGCTCAGCGCCCGCCGTTATTGCGATCATTCCGACACCGACCAGCGAGCCTGGGCGCACGCCAGCCTGGCGGAGCTCTGGCTGGTCCGGCTCGGCGCGTCCGGGCTCAGCGAACCGGACAGGAAGAAAGCGCACGACCGGGCCGTCGATCACGCGGAGGAGCTCAACCGGATCTATCCCTGGCAGGACGAGTTCCCGGTGAAATCCACGCGGCGCCAGTTGGAGCGCTACGCGAGCTGGTGGGGCGATCAGCGTTTCGAGGCGGACCTCGTGAAGCGGGAGGCCGCGAGGCACGCGCCCTGGGATGGTGAATTCGGAGTGATCCAAACGGCTCAACGGCTCGTGAAGCTGCTGCGGCGTAAGGTTACGCCACCGCCGCCGGCCCCCTCGGGACCGGCCGCCGGACCCGGCGGCTCTTCGGGAGCGAAACCGCCGAAAATGCCGAAAACGCCGAAGACGCCGGCGGCCTTGGCGGCCCTGGCGGGCGCGGCACGCCACCGCACGGCGCCGTTCTTCGACATCGAGATGATGCCCGCGGGCCATGGCGACAGCCTCTGGATCGAGTATGGCGACGCCGCGACGACGCATCGATGGTTGATCGATTGCGGCACCCAGCAGACCGCGCGCCGGCTGCGGGAACGCGTGGACGCCGTACCGCCCGCCGAGCGCTTCCTCGAGCTGTTCGTGCTGTCGCACATCGATTCCGATCACATTGGCGGCGCGCTGCCGTTCTTCAAATCGATTCAGAAAGGATTACGCTTCGGGGACATCTGGTTCAACGGCTGGCGGCATGTTTCCGGACGCCTGGGAGCCCGGCAGGGCGAGATGTTCTCGACCGCCATCATGGATCTCCAACTCCCCTGGAACGTCTGGCGCGAGGGCGGGGCGGTGGTGGTGGACGGCGGCGAGCTGCCGGTCCACGTCCTGCCCGGAGGCATGAAGCTGACGCTGCTGTCGCCGTCGACCGAGAAGCTCAGGAAGCTCGCGCCGGTGTGGACGCGCGAGATCAAGCGGTACGGCCTGGAGCCGGGTGGGCGGGTCGACTACGGAAAGCTCCTGAAAGGCACGCCGTCGACCTCGACCGACGTCGACGCGCTCGCCGCCGAGCCGTTCGCGGGGGACAACGGCGCTCCGAACGGCACGAGCGTCGCCGTGCTGGCGGAGTTCGGCGGCGCCGCCGTCCTCTTCGCCGCCGACGCGCACGCGCCGATGCTGATCGATTCGATCCGCGCCCTGTTGCGGCAGCGCGGCGTCGAGCGGCTGAAGCTGGACGCCTTCAAGGTGTCGCACCACGCGAGCCAGAACAACGTCAGCACGGATCTGGTCCAGCTGCTCGAGTGCCCGCGCTATCTCGTGTCCACCAACGGCGATCACTTCTGCCATCCGGACCGCCAGGCGATCGCCCGTCTCCTCAAGTACGGCAGGCAGCCCGGTGTTCAACCGGCTCTGCATTTCAATTACAGGAGTCCGTATAACGAAGTCTGGGCCAGCCCGGACCTCCAGGCGAAGTACGGATATTCGACGGTCTATCCGCCGGAGGGGCAGGCGGGCATCACCGTATCGCTCCTGTAGGGAGACGGCCGCGTCCTGTTCAGAGGGCGACGCGCCTTGGAAAACCTGGTTCCACCCCCGGCACCTCGTTTGCTAAGGTGCAAGAGTGCGTCCGCAGGACGTGATGCATCATCGCGGGATGACCGCCTCGGAGGATGAACGTGCGCAGGCAGGCAACGCTGATTTGGATCGGCTTGATTCTGGGTGTCGTCGCGATCGGTGCGCAGGAATCGTCGCCGGTGGTCCCGGCGGCGGAGTTCGGAGCCTCGATCGACGTCCGCACCGTGAACGTCGAAGTGGTCGTCACGGATCGCAAGGGGAATCGGGTCCAGGGGCTCAAGGCCTCCGATTTCCGGCTGAGAGTGGACGGCCGCCAGGTGCCCCTCGATTATTTCACCGAGGTCCAGGAGGGGCAGGCGGCCGGCCCGGCTGTCGAGGCCGCCGGAACCACTGGGACCACGGAGACGGCCGCTCCGGTCTCCGCTCCGGCCTCCACGCCGGCCTCCGCGCCGGCGGCGGCTCCCGCCGGTCCGGTGGGGACCAGCTATCTCGTGTTCGTCGACGATTCCTCCGCCGTCACCTCCGACCGGAATCTCATGTTGAAGCTCCTGGCGAGGGATCTGCCGGTCGGGCCCGCGGACCGGATGGCGATCGTCGCGTTCGACGGCCACAAGCTCGATCTGGTGAAAGATTGGACGGGGGACCGCGACGTCCTGCGGCAAACCCTGCGGGAGAGTCAGAGCCGTGCATCGCATGGCATCCAGCTTCTGGTAAAGCGCGCGCAGGCCGCCGAGGACGACCCCAGCGGGATGGCCGATTCGGAGGAGCTCTTCCTCGGCACCCAGGGCGCGGCGCAAGCCGCCGCGGCGGCGATGCGCGGCGTGTCTCCACCCCCGGGACGCAAGGTTCTGCTCTTGATCTCCGGCGGCTGGGCCGCGCTGCCGCAACGTCCGCTCTTCGCTCTTACGAAGGCACCGCAAAGGGAATCGCCGGCGTTCAATTCCTTGGCGCCCACTGCGCGGAATTCTCGGGAGGAGCCCGAGATCCTGCAGCCACAGGAGCTGCCGAACGCCGCGAGTCTCCCGAGTCCCGTAAATCTGTTCGAGCCGATCACGGGAACGGCGAATCTCCTGGGTTATACGATTTATCCAGTATTGTTGCCACAGCACCGCGTGTCCGCGCCCGGGGATGATGTGATGCCGAGCGCGCCGACGCCGATCGAGGATCTGGGTTTCATCTCCACGCCCTGGGAGCGCGATGTCAACGACGCCATGGGGTTCGTAGCTCGGGAGACCGGCGGGAAATTGCTTTTCAACACTCTGCGGACCAGCGTCTTCACGCGGATCGCGGCGGACACCAGCTCCTATTACGGGCTGGGTTTCACCCCGGCGTGGCGCGCCGACGGCGGGAACCACCGGATCGACGTCGAGGTGCTGCGCCCGGGGCTCAAGGCGCGCAACCGGAGCAGCTTCTCGGACCTGTCGAAGGGAGAGATGGCGGGGCTCAAGAGGGACAGCCTGCTCCTGTTCGGCATCACTCCGCAAGCGGAACCGATCCAGGTCGAAGCAGGAAAGTCGAAGTGGGCGGGAATCGGTCAGATCAGTGTGCCGGTGACGCTCATCGTCCCGACCCGGATGCTGACGCCATTGCAGGTCGACGGCGGCTATCTGCTGCGGGCTCGGCTCTCGATGAACAGTCTGGATCAGGGGGGTGGAGCGACGCAATTGCACGACGTGCTGCTGAGCATGAAGCTGCCCGCCGCGCCGCGTTCCGGAGATTTCGCCCGCTATCACACCACGCTGAAACTGCGCCGGGCCGCGCAGACGTTGACCTTCGCCGTTCTGGACGAGGAGGGAGAGGGCCAGGGCTGGGCCGAGCTCAAGTTCCAGCCCTGAGGGGACTTTACTCCTCGCGCAGCGAGACCACGGGATCGAGCCGCGCCGCGCGCCAGGCGGGGAGGACCGCGGCCACCAGGGCGACTGCGGCGAGGGCGGCGGCGGCCAGGGCGAGGGTCAGCGGATCGGAGGGGGTCAGGCCGAAGAGGAAGGACGCCACCCAGCGCGTCGTGGCGAGCGCCAGCAGCAGGCCGAGGGCGATGCCCGCTCCCACGATCCAGCCGACCTCGCCGAGCACCATGCCGACCACCCGGTTGCGCAGGGCGCCGAGAGTGAGGCGGATGGCGATCTCGTGCCGCCGCCGCGCGACGCTGTAGGCCACGGTCCCGTAGAGCCCGATGCCGGCCAGCAGCAGCGCCAGGGCGCCGAAAAAGCCCGAGAGGGTGGCCAGCAGGCGCTCGCGCGTCAGCGATTCGTCCACCTGGGCGGAGAGGAGGGTGAGCGTGTACGAGGTGCCGGGCCTCCCCTGGTCGAGCTGCCGGCGGACGGCCGGGATCAGCGCGGCCGCCGGGCCGTCCGTCCGCAGCTCTAGGCTGTAGTAGGGTCCTAAGGCCTCGTGCTGGTCGATCGGCAGGTAAATGGTTTCTGAAGTCTCCTCGCGGAGAGACTGGTACTTCGCGTCCGCGACGACGCCGATGATCTCGACCGGTGGATCCGTGTGGTTCCCCTCCTGCGTGCGAAAGTGTTTGCCCAGGGGATTGGCGCGGCCGAAGAGCTTCCGCGCCGCCGTCTCGTTGAGGATGGCGACCAGCGGCGAGCCGGCTCCTTCGTGGCCGTCGAAGTCCCGGCCGAGGACGACCCGGGTGCCCAGGGTGGAGAAGAAGCCGTCGCTCACCGCGTTGAACCAGATGAGGTTGTCGTAGGGGGCCTTCGGCACATAGCCGTCGACCAGGAGCTCCTCGTTCCACCCCTGGCCGCTGACGGGAGTGAGCATCGAAGCGCTCGCCGAGCGCACGCCGGGAAGGGCGCGGAGGCGGTCGAGGGTCTCGCGATAGCTCACGTTTCTTGGTCCGTCCGGAGAAGGCTTGCCGCGCAGCTCGATTGCGACCAGCAGCACGCCGTCCCGGCAGAATCCCGGATCGAGTGTCGCGAGCCTGCGGAAGCTCCCTAGCAGCAGCCCGGCGACGGCCACCAGCACCAGGGAGAGCGCCACCTGGCCGATCACCAGCGCCTTGCCGAGGGAGAAACGCGACGATCCCTTGGGCGTCCCGCGCCCTTTTTCTTTCATCGCCGCCTGCGGATCGATGCGCGTCGCCTGCCACGCCGGCGCCAGCCCGAAAAGGATGCCGGTGGCCATCGCGACGGCGATGGTAAAGGCGAGCACGCGGCCGTCGACCGAGAGGTCGAGCCAGGTCGGGTTGGTGCGAGTGGAGAAGAAACCCACCAGCAGCCGGCTCCCCCAGTACGCGAACGGTATCCCCACCGCCGCGCCGGCCAGGGAGAGCAGCACGCTCTCGGTCAGCAGTTGCCGGACCAGCCGCCGGCGCCCGGCGCCGATCGAGATGCGGACGGCCATCTCGCGCTGCCGGACGGTGGCGCGCGCCAGCAGCAAATTGGCGACGTTCGCGCAGGCGATGAGCAGCACGAGGCCGACCACGCCCAGGAGGATCAACAGGGCCTCGCGGTAGCGCAGCCTGAGGTCGGAGAGCCCTTTCGCCACCTCCTTGAACCGCAGGATGCCTTTCATATACTTGCGCTGGCTGTCAGGACCGAAGTTGGGTGGCAGCGTGGCGGAGAACACCGCCCGGGACTCGGCGGCGAGGCGGGCACGGAACTGCTCCGCCGGCATTCCCGCCCGCGGCCGGCCGGCGACGTTGAGAAACCAGGTCGAGCGCCTGTCGAGCATGCTGTCCGGACCGTGGACGATCGCCTCCGCGCAGAGCGGCGCGTAGATCTGGGGCGAGTGGCCGACGTCGACACCGAAGAATCCCGGGGCGGTCACCCCGATGATCTCGAAGGGATGGTTGTCGAGAGAAAGGATTTTCCCGACGGCCGCCGCCTGGCCGCCGAACTGGCTCTGCCAGAAGCCGTAGCTGAGGATGGCGACCGCCGGGCAGCCGCGGACGTCGTCCTCGGACCGCAGCAGGCGGCCGGCGGCGGCGCGCACCCCCAGCCCCGAGAAGAATCCACCGCTGACCCAGGCCCCGTGGACGCGCCGGGATTCGCCGCCGTTCGCCAGGTCGAAGGCCGGCTCTCTGCCGGCAGTGAAGGCGAAGACGCTGGAAAAGAGATCCTTCCGGCTCCGCAACTGCTCCCAGATCGGATTGGTGAGAATGTTGTTGTCGTCGATCGTCACCTGCACCAGCTCGTCCGGATGGCTCACCGGCAGCGACTTCAGCATCACCGCATCGATCAGGCTGAAAATGGCGGTGTTGGCGCCGATCCCGAGGCCCAGCGACAGGATCGCGACCAGCGCGAAACCGGGGCTGGCACGGAGCGCCCGCGCCGCGTACCGCAGGTCGGCGATGATCGATTCGAGCCAGACGAGGACGTCCGCGTCGCGCATCCGTTCCTTCTGCAAGGTGCGGTTGCCGAAACGCCGCTGCGCCTCCCGCCGCGCCTCGGGCTCGCTCAGTCCCCCGGCGACCAGGTCGTCGGCGCGTTCGGAGACATGGAAAGCCATCTCGCGCTCGAGGTCCCGCGACAGCCGCTCGGACCGCAGGAGATTGACGAACCTTTGATAAAAGGCCATGGATCGAAGTCCTCGCGATACGGGTCAGGCATACCGCAGAACGCGGCGTACGCCCTCGGTGAGACGGGCCCAGCTCTCCTGCTCCTTCGCGAGCTGTTTGCGGCCGGCGGCGGTGAGCGAGTAGAAGCGGGCCTGCCGGTTCTTTTCCGTGGTGCCCCATTCGGCGCGCACCCAGCCGTCCTGCTCCATGCGGTGGAGTGCCGGATAGAGCGAGCCCTCCTCGACGCGGAGCAGCTCGGCCGAGGCCTGTTGAATGTGCGCGGTGATGGCGTAGCCGTGCATCTTGCCCTGCGCCTCGAGAGTCTTGAGCACGAGCAGGGCCAGGGTTCCCTGGAGGATGTCGTTTTTCTGTCTTGGCATCGTTCACCTAGCTGGCTATACAGAACTATCTAGGTATCGTAAAGAGCCGGCGGCGCTCTGTCAAGAGCCGGCTTGCGCGATGGGAGCCGCCGCTCCTCTACCGTTGAGCGCCAGAGGGGCATATACTAGGGATATGGAAATTTCCCTGACGATCGTCCCGGCGAAATCGGCAGCCGCGGCACTCCGGCGCTTCCTGGCAAGGCCGTGGTGGAGAGTCGGGCTCGTTTTCGCGCTCATCGCCGGCAGCGGCAGAGCGGAGACGCTGGAGCAGGAGATCCTGGCGAGGCTGGATCAGATCCGCGCGGTCCGGTCGGATGGGGATGCGAAGACGATCGAGCGGTTCAACGAGCAGATGGACGCCACCTGGCAATTCTTTACGGCCAATCAGGCGCAGGCTCTTCCCATCCTTCGAGCTCAGCTAGGAGCCGAGCTCGGACAGGCAAGCCCGAGTGACTTGCTCTTGCTCGACGTCGGATTCTTCTTGTATACCGAGGATGCCCCGGAGGGGAAGGCTGTTGCCCTGAACGCGCTCTTACGCCTCAACCCGCGGGCCCCGGTCATTGCGGCCAACAATGAAGAATTGTTCGAATTCGCGCATGCGGTCGCGGAGGACCATGACGCGCGAGTCCTTCCTTTCATCGAGCGGGCGTTTCTGTCTTCGGATAGCCCGGTCTATATTCCCCAGCACGCCCTGAAGCTTGACGGGACTCTGATCTGTGTCTTCCTGTATGGTGCCTACGGGGCAGAGTCCGAGGGCGTTCTGCGGACCAAGCTTGCAGATAAGGCTGTGGCCAAGCGCGTCCTGGAAATTCTCGTCTGGCTCGGCTCCCCCGTGGCCCTGCCCGAGGTTCGTCAGGCGCTTGCCGATTCACCGGACTTCGCAACGTTTTCGCGCGTCGCCTCGTACATGATGCGATCGGCTGGCCCCGCCGGTCGGAATTTCCTGCTCGCGCTCGACCCGAAGCCTCTGGACTCGCAGTCGAAGCAATACCTGGCGGAGATCCGCGAGGCGGCTCAGGGCGTCTCCTTTGAAGCGGCGAAGGCTGGATTTGCGAGTATTCAAGGCGATCAAAAGCTGCCCGACGCCGAGGTTGCCGTACGGCTTGACGGCATGATCAAGAACAACGGGGTCGACGATCGCACGAGTCCGCTGGCCATTCTGAGCTCGGGCCTGAGCGCAGACCTCCTGATCTCCAAGCTCACGACCGTGCGCAGCCGTACGCTCTTCAGACTTTCCGATGAAGCGCTCAGCGACGTCGAGGTCACCAACGCTCTCATCAACGCTTTGCGCTACAGGGGAGCTGTCTCTCAAGGCGCGGGCTCCCACTGAGACGTGAACGTCTCTCCGCCTTCGGAGGTCCAGAATTTGCAAGATAGACTTCCAGGACTGCGACCTTGGAGACCATCATGCAAGACGACCAGCACGAATTCGAAACTTTCATGAAGCGGCGCGAGGAGGCGGCGCGCGCTTATGTGACAGGTGACGCGGAGCCGCTCCGCGGCGTCACTGCCCGCATCCTGCCGGCGACCTTCTTCGGCCCCGGCGGCGGCTACCGCCAGGGCGCGGAGGAGGTGTTCTCGACCTACGCGAAAGACGTCGCCATCTTCGAGCCCGGCGGCGACAGCCACTTCGAGATCCTCCAGATGGCCGCGAGCGACGGTGTCGCCTACTGGGTGGGGTTCCAGCACGCGACGGTCCGCATGAAGGGGAAGGCGGAAGCCATCCCCATGAAGCTGCGGGTGACGGAGCTCTTCCGCCGCGAGGGGGACGAATGGAAGATGGTCCATCGCCACGCGGACTCGCTGGCGTCCGAGCCGGAGGAGAAGAAGAAGTAGGGGCGGCCCTGTGTGGCCGCCCTGCTCGCGAGAGGCACCCCACCCAGGGCGGCCACACAGGGCCGCCCCTACGAAAGGCAAGGTCGGAATCAGGAGATCAGCAGGACCAACTGGTGGTGGGACGCGTCCCGCAGTGGCTCAGGCAGGTGGTTCGGGCGTTGTTGCAGTTCTGCACGCAGGGGTTCCGCACGGTGCAGTGATTGATGCAGGTGTCGTAGGCGTTCAGACAGTTGGTCCGGCAGGTATCGTAGGTGTTGATGGCGGCGCAGTCGTGCGTCGCCCCGCAGCAGGTGACCGATCCCAACGAGCTCGTGCAGATCCCGGTCGCGACCGTGCAGGTCAGAGTCGAGCCGCCCGAGCACGGTTCCGTACAGGTCTGCGATGCCGACGCCATCGTCGGCCCGCCATAGATCGCCAGCACCAGCACCGTCAGCAGACCCGCCAGCAAAAGAACTTTCCTCATCGCTTCCTCCTTGGATGGATGCCTTCAAGTTATTTACGGATAGCCATGATAGCCCGGCGGCCGCTTCGAGGTCCATCCCCGGCAGCTCCCGGCGTAGTAACCTTGCCGGGTCAGGCTTCCGCTCGATGTGCCCGCGCTTTCAGCCCATATCGAGCTCGTGATACAAAAGTGGCTTGAAGCCGGAACGGTTTTCCAACGTGGGGCACCCATCCTGTAAAGAGAAAACGATCCCGCCACCGGGTTTGGAGGCATCGAGATGAAAGTCTTCGTAACGGGGAGCACCGGAGCGATCGGCAGGCAGCTCGTGCCCCTTCTGATCGAGAACCATCACGAAGTGGTCGCCCTGGTCCGCTCCGCGCGGAAGGCCGCCATCGTCAAAACTCTGGGCGCTCAGGTGGTCCTCGCAGACCCGCTCGATCGGGAAGGGTTGACGGCCGCGGTCCGGAAGGCCGAGCCGGAGGTGATCCTGCATGAGCTGACGGCCCTCGCCGGCACCGGCAATTTCAAGAAATTTGACGAGGAGTTTGCGCTGACGAACCGTTTCCGCACGGAAGTCACGGACACCCTGATCGCGGCGGCGCGGCTGGTGGGAGCGCGCCGGTTCATCGCCCAGAGCTTCTGCGGCTGGCCGTTCGCGCGCGAGGGTGGACCGATCAAGACGGAAGAAGATCCGCTCGATCCGACACCGCCGGAGAAGTGCCGGAAAGCCCTGGCGGCCATCCGATATCTCGAGGACGCCGTGCGCGGAGCCGCCGATCTGAACGCCCAGGCATTGCGCTACGGAATTCTCTACGGGCCGGGAACCGGCATCGCGAACGATGGCTTCATCGTCGAGATGGTCCGGAAGCGCAAGCTGCCAATCGTCGGCGACGGCGCCGGCATCTGGTCGTTCACCCATACCGCCGACGTGGCGCGCGCGACGGTGGCCGCGATGTCGCGGGGCGAGCCGGGGATCTACAACGTCGTCGACGACGATCCGGCGCCCATCTCGGCCTGGCTGCCGGCGCTGGCGAGCGTGCTGGGCGCCAAGCCGCCGCACAGGATTCCCGCCTGGCTCGGACGGCTCGCGATCGGCGAGATGGGCGTCTCGATGATGACGAGGATTCGCGGCGGATCGAACGCTAAGGCGAAGCGTGAGCTCGGATGGCAGCCGCTCTACCCGAGCTGGCGGCAGGGCTTCGCGGCGGAGCTCGTTGGAGGGACGGCGCCTCCACACCAATGATCGTCCTCGAGACCGAAAGGCTTCTTTTTCGCGATCACTCGGCCGAGGATCTCGATCCTTTCTGTGCGCTGGAGGCCGATCCCGAGGTGCGCCGGTTCGTGGGGCGGAACCCGCGGACTCGCGAGCGCGCGGAGGCGAAATTCCGTGACTTTCTGACGCCCGTCGAGGACCGCCTGGGCCTGTGGGCGACCGTCTACAAGCCCACGGATCGATATATCGGGTATTGCGGCGTCTATCCTCACTTTGGCCTCCAGGGACCAATCCCTTTCGAGGGCGCCCTGGGATACACGCTCGCTCGGCCCTACTGGGGACTCGGCCTGGCCACCGAGGCCGCCCGCGGCTTCGTGGATTTCGGCTTCGACGAGCTCCACTTGCGCCGCATCGTGGCGATGGTGGAGGTCGGCAATGGCGCGTCCGTCCGCGTGATGGAGAAGCTGGGGTTCCGGCTATGGCATCTCGAAACGATCAATCGCCGGTCCTTCTATCATTTCGAGCTGCTGCCGGACTCTCCTCGTCGTCCTCGTCCGCGGGCCGTTTGAAGTAGCGGCCCGGCGTCGTGCCGAGGGCGCGGCGGAAGGCCGCGACGAAAGCGCTGGTGCTCTCGTAGCCGACCGCGCCGGCGGCGCCGCCGACCGTCTCCCCCTCGGCCAGCCGTTGCAGGGCGTGGAGGAGCCGCGCCCGCTGCCGCCAGACGGCGAAGGGCAGGCCGGTTTCGGCGCGAAAGAGCCGCTCGAGAGTCCGCGGGCTGGCCGCCGAGGCGCGGGCGACCTCGTCCAGCGTGTGGCGCGCCGCGGGGTCCGCGCGGATCCAGGCCGCGGCCCGGGCCGCGCGCGCGTCCCGCGGCATCGGGAGGTCGAGCGGCGTCAGGGGGAGAACGGTGAGCTCGTCGAGCAGGAGGTCGAGGAGATGGCGCTCCGGCGGGATACGCCGGTCGAGGGTCTTCAGGCGCATCGTGCGGCGCAGGACCTCGCGCAGCAGCGGCGAGATCTCGACGACCCGGCAGGCCTCCGGCAGCCGGCCGCGGACCGCCGCGTCGAGCGGGCTCAGATAGAGGGCTCGCAAGGCGACGCCGCCGGCCACCTCCACGCTGTGCCGCACGCCGGCCGGCATCCAGACGGCCTGATGGGCGGGGACAACCCAGAGGCCCGCGTCCGTGTGCGCCGTGAGCATGCCGCGCGAGGCGAAGAGGATCTGCCCCCATTCGCTGACCCGGTCGCGCCAAGTGTAGGCCGCGGCCCAGGCGACCGACATCGTGCGGACCTCCGGTCCGGCCGTTTGGCGTGTTCTCGACATTGGCTGGCAGTATAGGGTTAACTCGGAGCGCGGGAGAGGCCTATCGTAGGGCTCGCCAGACGGCCACGCGCCGAATCGAAAGGAGACCCCCGGATGCCGCCATCCCAGGAGCGCCCCATCAACCACCTCGCGCACTTCGCGATCAACGCCGACGATGTGAACCGCGCGCGACGGTTCTACGAAAAGGTCTTCGGCTGGCGCTTCGAAGCCTGGGGACCGCCGGGCTTTCTCAAGATCGCCACCAGTGACGGCCGCGATCCCGGCCTCCTGGGAGCCCTGCAGAAACGCCGCGAGCTGATCGCCGGTGAACCGACGGTCGGTTTCGAATGCACCGTTGCGGTGGCGGACGTGGACGCCGTCGCCGCCGCGGTGGTGGCGGGCGGCGGCACGATCCTGATTCCACGGACCCTGATCCCTACCGTCGGCCACCTGATCTTCTTCCGCGATCCGGAAGGCAACGCGGTCGGCGCCATGCAATACGATTCGAACGCTCAGGACGAAATCTGAGAGGAGAGCCATGGAAAGGAATATCGCAGGCGGAGTCATCGTCATCGTCGCCTACCGGCCGCGTCCGGGAAAGGAGGATCTCCTCCTTCAGCTCACCCGCGAGCACGTGCCGATCCTCCGCGGCCAGGGGCTCGCCACCGACCGTCCGGTCCAGGCCATGCACGCCGCCGACGGCACGATCATCGAGGTATTCGAATGGGTGTCGCAGGAAGCGATCGCGGCGGCGCACCAGAACCTCGAGGTGTTGAAGCTGTGGGAACGCTACGGCGAGGCCTGCGAGTACGTCCCGCTGGCGAGCGTCAAGGAGTGCAGCGAGATGTTCGCGGGGTTCGCGCCGATCGAGCTGTAGGGCCTGATCCGTGGGTTTCTAGGATGGAGAGCGTTGGATTTACCCTTATAGAGACTTGCCTAGAATAATAATTTCAACCACCGGTACACCTGCTGGCGGTGAGAGCTGCTAAGCTTTATACAGAAATGCGGCAGCTCGTCCGTCTGGGGAGTGGTTGAGGCAAGGCTACCTAGGAGGGAAGAATCCATGGATGCGTCGATTGAGAAAGTGGTCGTGGCGGTGCACGGCGTCGGCGACCAGACCCGGTTCGCCACGCTGCAGCAGACGCTGTCCCAATTCTGCCGATATCACGGCGCGGCGGCTGGAGTTCCCTTGGGGAACTTTCACACCGATGGAGGGACATCGCTGGTCCTCCCCGGGGGCTACCCGGCGGAGCTCCGCAAGCTCGCGTTCGCGGAAGTCTATTGGGCCGGCATCCCCCGGAAGGTGGCGAAGGAGAATTACTCTCTGGAAGACATCAAGCCTTGGGTGCGCACGATCATCAGCCGCGTCCGTATGCGCGGCCTGGCTTGCAGGGACCTTGACGCGGCCGACCAGGGCATGATCGAACAGGTGCTCGGCGAGATGCTCCAGACGATCGAATTGCTGGAGCAGCTCTGTTTCCTGGCTGACAAAGTAGGTGTCTTCTCTTTCGACCTCAAGAAGATCCTGGTCGATTACGTCGACGACGTGCAGATCGTGGCGGAATTCAAGGCCCAGGGCAAGAAGATCGGCGATACCTTCGAGGAGCGGATGGAGTCGGTGTGTCGAGAGTATCCGAACGCGGAGATCTATATCATTGCGCACAGCGAAGGCACGGTGGTCTCCCTGCTCGGCTTGCTCAGCGCACTTTGTGGGTGCAAGGACTCAGCGTGGATCAAGAACGTTCGCGGCTTCATGACCCTCGGCTGTCCGATCGACAAGCATCTGATCCTCTGGCCCGAGCTGTTCGAGGCTTTTACCTCCCCGCGCCGCCGGCCCACGACGCCTATCGAGTGGCGGAACTACTATGACTTCGGCGATCCCGTCGGCTTCGCGCTCGACACGGCGCGCGCGACTTTCGCGGCGCCCGCATGGACAGGCGTCTTCAATTTCCCCGCCGACCACGATCACGGCTTCGCACGCTATCCGTTGGCGGGCAAGGCCCACATCGACTATTGGCAGGACCCGGATGTCTTCGGCCATTTCATTCAACAGGTCGTCTACAAGGACGAGAAGATCGCACCGAAGCCCGAGGGCAGGAGCTATGCGAAACCGCCCGCCGACAAGAGGGTGTCCCAGGTCATCAGTTGGGTCAGTCCCTACCTGGGGGCGCTCGTGCTGCTCTTTTGCGCTGTTCTGGTTCTTTACAACGCAGCGCACGGCGCCGTTCGTCCTGACCTTACCCTTCCTGTCGCAAGGGCCGTATCCGTCGTCAAGAATCCGCTGGACGAAGGGCCACGCCAGACCTTTGGAAGTGTTGCCGCCATTACCTGCCTGCTCGCCGGACTGACAGTCGGGGCAAGGCTCCCGCGTTTGAGCGGCCTCTGGCGATGGCATCTGTTCGGCTTGGGCGCCTTCTTCCTGTCGATCGTCGCCTACGGGTGCTTCACGTGCCTGTTCGTGAGCCCCAACCCATTCCGGACCTGCCTGATCAACGATACGGTTCACGGAGTCTTTGACTTCAGCATCGTAGGCATCGCCGTCCTGGTGCTCCTTGCCGTCTACCTGGTGAGCCGGTTCATACCGGCTTGGGGCACGCAAGCGCTCCTGGTGCCGGGTAGCCTCGCGTTGGCGTATGTCCTTTTCCGCCACATCAAGAACCAAATGGCCAGTCTGCCGAACGCGCATCTCGAGCTGCATCAATTGTGGCCGGTATTCCTGGCGACCGCATTCTTTCTGTATCTCTGGTGGCTGGTGGCGCTCCTCTTCGACCTTACGTTTGTCTGGCACCGGTACATCCGGTTTTCTGGTGAGGGCAAGTATCTGAGGCTGCCGAAGACGCAGGGGGCCCAAGACTCTCTTCCGATGGAGTTGCAGACCATCGCTCCACTCACAGCAGAGGGTTGACGGCTCGCGCGGGCCGTATCCCGACGCGGCGGCTCTTCCGGCCTTCGAGCTGCGAATGCTGCCCTGGAACATCGCCTACGTCGCCCTCAACACCTTCAACAGCGAGACGTACAGAAGGAGTTCGAGAAGCATTTTCCCGAGATCCGCGCCAGCGACGGCCTGATCCTCGACGTCCGCGAGAACGACGGCGGCAGCGGCCTGATCGCCTACAACATCCTGGGATACCTCACCGACAAGGAGTTTCCCCTGCCACGCTGGAAGAGCCGGCAGTATGTGGCGACGCTGCGGGTCTGGGGAACTCCGGGAGCGTGGTACGAGGCCAAGCCGAAGACCTGGGCGGGCCGTCCGAACGATTTTTATTCGAAACCCGTGGTGGTGCTGATCGGACCGCGTTCGCTCTCCGCGACCGACGTCTTCGCCGCGACCTTCCAGACGATGAAGCGAGGCAAGCTGATCGGCGAGGCGACCGCCGATTTGCTACCATCCGCGCCCGGAGGTCTTCCTAGTGATACGACGGATTCTCGCGCTCGTCTTCCTGCTGCTCCCCGGCGCCCTGCGCGCCGAGGAGAGCCTCGGCTACTACCGCTTCCCAGCCATCCACGGCGACACCGTCGTCTTCGCCGCCGAGGGGGATCTCTGGCGCGTCGACCGGCGGGGAGGGGTGGCGACCCGGCTGACCACGCACCCGGCGGAGGAGTCCAATCCGGCGATCTCGCCGGACGGCCGCACGATCGCGTTCTCGGCCGCCTATGAGGGGCCGACCGAGGTCTACACGATGCCGGTCGACGGTGGTCTGCCGGTGCGCCGGACGTTCGAAGGGGAGGGGAGGAACGGCGCGGTGGTGGTGGGCTGGACACCGGGGGGCGAGATTCTCTACGCCACCGTGCACGACACCCGCCTGCCCGGCACCGAGCTGGCGCGGCTCGATCCGGCGACCGGCAGGCGCACCCTCGTTCCACTGGCGCAGGCGAGCGACGGCGTCTACAGCGCCGACGGCAAGACCCTTTTCTTCACCCGCTTCGCCTTCCAGGGGAGCCACACCAAGCGCTATAAGGGGGGCGCCGTCCAGAACCTCTGGCGGTATTCCGGTACCAGCGAGGAGAGCGACGCCGAGGCGGTGCCCCTCACCGCCGACTTCGCCGGCACCAGCAAGGCGCCGATGCTCTGGCAGGGGCGCGTCTATTTCGTCTCGGACCGCGACGGCACGATGAACCTCTGGTCGATGGACGAGGCCGGCAAGGACCTCCGCCAGCTCACCTTTCACCAGGGCTGGGACGTGAGCTCTCCCGACCTCTCCGCCGGCCGGATCGTCTACCAGCTCGGCGCCGACCTGCGGATTTTCGACATCGCGGCGAACCAGGACGCGCCGCTCCCGGTCCGCCTGATCTCGGACTTCGATCAGCTCCGGGAGACCTGGGTGAAGAAGCCGGGCGACTACCTGACCGCGGTCCAGCTCTCGCCGGCGGGGGACCGCCTGGTGCTGACCGCTCGCGGCCAGGTGTTCGTGGTACCGGTGAAGACGGGCCGGATCGTCGAGGTCACCCGCAAGCCGGGCGTGCGCTACCGCGAGGCGCGCTTCCTGCCGGACGGCAAGAGCGTCTTCGCGCTGTCGGACGAGACCGGCGAGGTCGAGTTCTGGAAGTTCCCGGCCAACGGCGTCGGCAAGCCCGAGCAGCTCACCTCCGACGCCAGGGTGCTGCGTTGGGAGGGGGAGGCCTCGCCCGACGGCCGGTGGCTCGCCCATCACGACAAGGACCTGCAGCTCTGGCTGCTCGACCTGAAGAGCCGCAAGCAGACGCGTATCGCCACTTCGACCTCTCCCTACGGCGGCTTCCAGGACCTCGCCTGGTCGCCGGACAGCCGCTGGCTCGCCTGGTCGGTGGCAAGCGCCAACTCGTTCAACCGGATCTATCTCTACGACGTCGCCAAGGGCACGACGGTGGCGCTGACCACCGACCGCTTCAACAGCACGAGCCCGGCCTGGAGCCGCGACGGCAAGTGGATCTACTTCCTCTCCGACCGCAGCCTGCGCACCCTCGTCCATTCCCCCTGGGGCACGCGCCAGCCGGATCCCTACCTGACGGCGACCACGGGCATCTTCGGCATCGCCCTGAAGAAAGGCACCCGCTCCCCGTTCCAACTCCCCGACGAGCTTCATCCCGCGAAGCCGAAGGACAAGGAAGAGACCGAGGCGGAGGAGACCGACTCGAAGGCCGACAAAACCGCCGACAAAGACAAAGACCGAGGCAAAGACAGGGCGAAGGACAAGGACGACGACCAGGACAAGGCGAAGAAACCGCCGAAAGTGGAGGTCGATCTCGACGGCCTGGCCTCCCGCCTCTACGAGGTCCCCGTGCCTCCCGGCAACTACGAGTCGCTCTCGGCGGGCGAGGACCACCTGTTCTGGCTCGCGGTGCAGCCGGGGATCGAGAACGACGCGATGGCGCTCCAGGCGGTCCCTTTCGACCCCGAGAAGATCGATGTCGCGACCATCCTCGCCGACGTGGAGGACTACGACCTCTCGGCCGACGGCAAAAAGTTGATGTTGCACAGGGGGGACGATTTCTATGTCCTCGAGGCCGGCGACGCGGTGGCCGGGGCCGACCTGCTGACGGACAAGGAGCT
Organism: uncultured Acidobacteriota bacterium; assembly: GCA_963718645.1. Lineage (GTDB taxonomy): Bacteria > Acidobacteriota > Thermoanaerobaculia > Multivoradales > UBA5704 > DATARR01. Next base: position 3,215,940 of record OY970373.1, on the reverse strand, counting down.
CGCCAAGGCCAAGGTCGATCTCGCGGGGTGGACCTTCCCCATCTCGCCGCGCGAGCAGTGGCAGCAGATGTTCCGCGAGGCGTGGCGCCTGGAGCGCGACTACTTCTACGACCCGAAGATGCACGGCGTCGACTGGCCGGCGATGCTCGAGAAGTACCGTCCGTTGAGCCTGCGGGTGACCAGCCGGGCCGAGCTCGACGACCTGATGGGGCAGATGGTGAGCGAGCTGTCGGCGCTGCACACCTTCGTCCACGGAGGCGAGTACCGCAAGGGAGGTGAGACGGTCGAGGTCGCCTCGCTCGGCGCCACGCTGGCGCGCGACGAGAAGTCGGGGGGGTGGCGGGTCGATCACATCTATCGCACCGACCCCGACCTGCCGTCCACGGCCGGCCCGCTGCGCGCGCCGGGCGTGGAGGTCGAGGAGGGGGACGTCGTCGTGTCGATCAACGGCACTCCGACCCTCTCGGCTCCCGATCTCGGCTTCCTGCTGCGCAACCAGACGGACAAGCAGGTGCTCCTGCGGGTCAAGGACGCCAAGACCCGCAAGGAACGGGACGTCGTCGCGGCGCCGGTCGCTCCGAAGGAGGCGGCGAACCTGCGCTACACCGACTGGGAGGTCTCGCGCCGGCTCGCCGTCGAGGAGAAGGGGAAGGCCGAGATCGGCTATGTCCACCTGCGGGCGATGGGCGGCGACGACTACACGAGCTGGGCGCGCGACTTCTACCCGGTTTTCGACCGCCCCGGCCTGATCATCGACGTGCGCAACAACCGCGGGGGGAACATCGAGAGCTGGATCCTGGCCAAGCTCCTGCGCAAGGCGTGGTTCTGGTGGCAGCCGCGGGAGGGGGGCCCCTACCCGAACATGCCCTACGCCTTCCGCGGCCACCTTGCCGTGCTGGTCGACGAGGGGACCTCGTCGGATGGCGAGGCCTTCGCCGAAGGGGTGAAGCGGCTCGGGCTCGGCAAGGTGATCGGCACCCGCACCTGGGGGGGCGAGATCTGGCTGTCGTCGAGCAACATCCTGGTCGACAAGGGGATCGCCACGGCGGCCGAGTTCGGCGTCTACGGCCCTGACGGCCTCTGGCTGATCGAGGGGCACGGCGTCGATCCCGACCTGGTAGTGGACGACACTCCCCACGCCACCTTCGAGGGCAAGGACGCGCAGCTCGACGCCGCCATCCAGTATCTGCAAGAAAAGATCAAGGCCGAGCCGGTGCCGATCCCGAAAGCCCCGGCGTACCCGAACAAATCGTTGATCTATCCGAAGAAGGGGGCGGCGGCGAAAACCCTGCCCCCGCAAGGGCTGTAAACAAGGGACGAAAGGGACATCAGGGACGAAAGGGACGAACGTTCGGCGGCTTTCGGAACTCTCCGCCCTCTACTCGATCCCCAACTGGGTGATCCGCTGCAGGAGTCCCTTCTTCGACACCTCCAGGCGGGCAACCATGGCGTCGAGGCTACCGCCGCAGATCTCGCGGGCTTCCAGGATCTCCTCGCGGCTGAGGTCCGCCGCCTTGCGGATCGAGGGGAACTTGTCGATCAGCAGGTAGAGCGACGGCCGCGAGATGCCCAGGCGCTCGGCGGCCAGCTTGACCTCCCAGCGGTTGCTCCGCAGGGCTTCGACCAGCTCGGCTTCGCTGACCTCGGCGGGGGAGCGGTACGTCTGGGATTCGGCCCGCCGGCGCGGGACGGCCACGGGGGCGGGCGGCGGCAAGGCCGCGGCATCCACCATCGGCGCCGTTTCCCGCAGCAGGCGCTCCACCTGGGGCCCGATCTCGACGGTTTCCGAGGAGCGGCTGCCGATCACGATCTGCCGCACGGTGTTCCGGAGCTGACGGACGTTCCCCGGCCAGGAGTAGCGCGCCAGGCGCGCCACCACCGAGGCGGGCATCCAGTGCGGCGCGCCCTCCTTGGGAGGGGTCAGGCGGTGCTCCTCGTGGATCGCTCGCAGCTCCTCCGCCAGGAAGTGGCAGAAGAGCCGCCCGAAGTCGTCCCGGCGCTCGCGCAGGGGCGGGATGAACAGCTCGTATCCCGACAGGCGGTGGAGGAGCGGCGCGCGGAAGCGCCCCGCTTCGATCGCTCCTTCGAGGTCGGCGTCGGTCGCCGCGATCAGCCGTACGTCCACCTTCTGCGTTCCGGGGCCGCCGACGCGCTGGATCTCGCCGGTCTCGATCACCCGCAGCAGCATCACCTGCACCTCGGGCGAGGCCTCGCCGATCTCGTCCAGGAACAGCGTGCCGCCGTTGGCGCGCTGGAAATAGCCGGGCTGGTCGCGCACCGAGCTGGTGTAGGACCCCTTGGTCGCGCCGAACAGCTCGGAGGTGGCGAGCGACGCCGGGATGGCGCCCATGTTCACCGACAGGCAGGGCTCGTCGCTGCGCGGACCAGCCTGATGGATGGCGTTGGCGACGAGCTCCTTGCCGGTGCCGGTCTCGCCGCGGAGCAGCACCGGCACCTCGAGATCGGCCACGCGGCGGATCTCGTGACGGACGCGCTGGATCCCCTCGCTCTCGCCGATCAGGCCGAGGCTGCCGATCGTGCTCAGCGGCAGGACCGGCAGCGTGTGCAGCAGCAGGACGATGCGGTCGGCGAGCTCGAGGACGACCCCGCGCTCGACCTCCTGCGCCGAGAGGGCGCAGCTCTTCACGACCGCCACGCCGTCCGCCACCAGGCGCGTGCGGAGCCCTTCGGTGGAAAGGCCGATCCCACCCTCCTCGTCCATCGTGATGAGGAACGGCGACCGGCTGATGCAACGGTCGAGCAGCGGCCGGGCCCCGGCCTGATAAGGGGCCTCGAACCTGGGTTCGAGGCGGGAGAGAGGGAGGTGCCGGCCCGGTACCAGTCCGCTGAGGATGACCCGCTCGCCAACCCGCTGAATGTCGGGATGGTAGAGGATCGTCAGCGCGGGGTAGCGGGCCCTGGTGCGCCTGCGTCGATCGCCGGCGGAAAAGTCATCCCATACCGGTTGCTCGACCGTGAATCCGGAGGTCGCATCGGACATTTGAAATCAGTGTAACCACGGGCCGTCGATCCGCGCAAGGAATAAAAAGGGCCTCCCACGGGGGATACCGCCGGGAGGCCTGCTTGGAGGGCACGTCAATGCCAGGGTGTATTGCATCGGCCGTGCCAGTTCGCAAATCACCGTAAGTGACTGTAGGGAAAGCAATTTATCCGTAGCAGATAGCCGTCGCGGTCTGTCAGCGGCTCGGCCCCGAGCGTCAGCTCTGTCAGCGGCTCCGTCAGCGGCATGTCAACGGTGATGGGCTGCTCCCTTCTTTTTCGCCGGCCGGAGGTGCCCGATCAGCGAGCGCGCCCTCTCGACCTGGACCGGGTCCCGGGTCGTGGCGGCCAGCGGCTCGAGGATGGCGAGGGCTCCCTCGACGTTCCCCCGGTTCGCCAGCTCGACCGCCTGGTTGTAGCGTTCGACGAAAGTGTTGAAGTTGGAGACGCGGCCGATCTCGTCGAGCCGCGCCTCGATCCCCGCGCGCCGGCTGGCCTGGGTCGTCTTCGCCTTCACCGCCGTCAGGCGGGAGACCGCCTCGTCGAGCTTCTGCTGCTCGATCAGCTCCTCGGCCTGCCGCTGCTCCTCGTCCAGCACGGCCTCGCGGGCGTCCTCGACCTCCTCGGGCTTGGCTTTCTGAACGAGCACGCGCGCGATCAGCTCCTCGGCCTTCGCGGTCTGGCCGGTGCGCGCGTAGGCCACCGCGAGGTTGTGGGCGACGTCCATCCGCATCGGCAGGAGGCGGTGGGCGGTCTCCAGGGCCTGGACCGCCGCCGGCGACAGCGTCTCCTCGGACTGGTAGGTGTAGCCGAGCTGCGCCCACGCCTCGCCGAAGTCGGGGCGGACGGCGACCGCCCGAGCCAGCGCCGCGCGCGCCAGCCGCAGCGAGCCGGCGCCGGGATCGTCCAGCAGGTTCCTGGCGTAGAGGTACTGCACGGCGATGTCGTCCGGTGCCAGCTTCGCCGCCTTTTCGTAGTAGGGGCGCGCCGCCGCCGGATCGCCGGCCCGCTCGGCCAGGAAGCCGAGGCCGGCGAGGGCGGGGCCATGCTCGGGCTGCGCCGCGAGGGCGGCGCGGAAGTGCTCCTCGGCGTCCCCTCGCTTCTCGTCCCCCAGGTTCGCCAGCAGGTCGCCCAGCCGGAAGAGCACGTCCGCCCGCGGCATCGCCTTCACTTCCATGGCCAGGTTCGCTTCCGGCCGGAGGGGCAGGCGGGTGGGGTCGAACAGGAGGTTCTTGACGTAGGTGTGGAGCTCGCGCTCGAGGGCGGCGGGATCGGCGCCGAAGGCCTTGGCGAAGAGCTGGTCCGGCGGGGTGCCGGCCTGCGCCAGCCGGAGGTATTCCGCGACCTGCTGGCGGCGTGCCGGGTTGCCCGAGATCAGATAGTGGACCAGGGCCCAGGACTCGGCGTAGAAACCGCCGCGGCGGGAGGATTCGTTGTACTCCGGTGAGTGCTCGTCCACCGCGAACAGGGCGGCGAGAGGGATCGCCGTGTGGTGCCGCAGCCACTTGACGTGCGCGGCGACCGGCAGGCCGATCCGGGCCTCGTCCTTGCCGGCCTCGAAGGTGCTGTAGTACTCGGCCAGCCCCTCGTGGAGCCAGAGCGGCAGGACGGCGTAGGTGTTGTGCATCACGTAGTGGATGTACTCGTGATAGATGATCGCCCGCTCGTCGCCGGGCGTGTCGCCGTTGATCGCCACGTAGTTGGCGAGCTGCCGGGCGAGGAAATAGCCGTCGGAGTCGAGCGGCTGGCCGTTGTAGGTGCGCTGATAGGCCCGGAAGGCGCTGGACGTCCGGAATACGTAGACATACGTGGGAGCCGGCGATTTCAGCACCAGGTCCGGCGAGAGCTGCGACAGCGCGTCGCGCAGCCGTTCGAGGTCGGCTCCAAACTGGCGGCCCCTGGTCTCGCCGGCGTTGCTGAACAGGGTGAAGCTCGCCGTGTGGAGCTCGATCCACGCCTCGTCCGGTGGAGGGAGCGCCGGCGCGGCGCTCCGCGCGAGCAGGAGCCCGAAGCAGAGGATCGTGACGAGAAGAGGGAAGCGCCTCATCGCTGCTGAAAGAATAGCATTTCCTGGCACCACTTTATTCTGCTTTCTTTAATCGGCCTTGCGCGGATCTCCCCGCTCGCTCGCCGGCACGCTCCAGGAGACGGCATAGGTCCGGTCCCGCCGCTCGAAGCGCAGATCGCGCCACTCGAACAGGCCGGCAAGCCGCCGCAGGATGCCCTTCCCCCCGTAGGTCTCGCCGTCGCCGTCGAAGGTTTCGCTCCGCAGGTCGTTCTCGACCTCGAACCGGAGCTCGCGGCGGACGCGGTCGAGCGCGATCCGCAGCGCCGGCGTCGAGCTTGGGGCGCCGTGGCGGATGGCATTGATCAGCACCTCGCCGAGGAAGAAGCCGAAGCCGCCGCGCACCGGGCAGGCGAACCAGTGATCCTCGGGCCAGTCGATCCCGGCGGTGAACACCGGCGCCCCGGGATCTTTTCTCTCCGACAGCACGCCGTTGTCCCAGTGCAGCCGGGTGCGCAGGTCGGCGTCCCCGGCGGCCAGCGCGAACACCGTCTGGAGCCGCGCGATCGTCTCCCGCGCCTGCCGGGGCTCGATCGAGCTGTCGGGGGGGAGCGGCGGCTCGGCCTCCCAGTGGTCGAGCAGCCAGGCGGTGGTGCGCAGGCGGCGGTCGACGTACTCGGCGAGCCAGATCCCAAGCTCCGGGGCGGCGGCGGCCCCCCGGGTCGCCCGCAGGCTGTAGGCGAGCACGCGGATCAGGGTGTCGACGCCGTGCGAGAGGAGGCCGGCGAGCTTGCGCCGCTCGTCCTGCCGGGTGCTGTCGATCAGCTCACGGTTGAGCAGCGCGAGATCGGCCTCGGGCTCGATCAGGAAGAGGATGCCGAGCCGGTGGCGCTCGTCCGCGTGCAGCGCCTCGATCGGCGCGGTGACCGCCACCGAGCGGACGATCGCGTAGCGCTCCTCTTCCCGGCCGTCCTCGCCGCGCACCCGCAGGGGCATGCCGTAGGCCCGGCGCGGCTCCGGCTTGGCGACCTGCATCCGCTCGTAGTGGGCGCGCGCCCTGGGATCGTGGGCGACCCGGTCGCCGATCCGCGAGCCCGCCTGAATGCCGAGGTTCTGCGCCGCCTGGTTGCCGAACACCACCTCGTCCGTGTTCGGGTCCACCACCACCAGCGGCACCTGCATGGTGCTCAGCAGGTTCTGCTTCTCGCGGAAGGCGAGCTCGGCCTTGCCCTGCGCCCGCTCGGCCCGGCGCCGGTTGAGCTCGAAACCCCAGAGCAGCGCCACCAGCATCACCACCGAGAGGAGCACGGGGATCAGCGGCAGGTGCGACGGCGTGTTGGGGAAGAGCACCACCAGCCAGGTCGACGCCGCCACCTGGAACGCCGCGACCGCCCCCTGCCCCTCGACCACGCCGTGAAGGACGTTGGGGACGCTCTCGGCCGCGCCCTCCTCGCCGGGCCGCTGGGCGGCGACAGCGGCGACCGCGCGGCGGAGCGGCTTTGGTTGCGAAAGCGAAGGTTGCGAAAGCGAAAACGCCATAGCGAGGTCCGACCAGGGATGGTTCCGCGCCGGGGGCTCCGCGAGATGGACGACGCCGGCGATCATCGGCGGATCGATCCGCCGGGCGAGCTCCTCCCAGTCGATGTCGAACGAAAGGTCGGCGCCGATCATCCCGCGTTCCAGCCCGCGCTCGCCCGTGGCGATATCGCGGATGGGAACGGTGATCGTGGCCACCAGCCCCTGGCCGCCGAGGTCGAGGTAGAGCCCGGAGTAGAAGGTCTGGCTCTCCGGGCTCGCGAAGTCGAAGCGGAAATAGAACTCGTTCGAGACGAAGGTCGGCCGCTCGGGCGAGGCGCGGAGCTCGCGGCCCTCCGCGATCGCCGCGCGCCGGCTCCGCTCCGGATCGGCCGGCTGGGGGAGCGTGATCAGCGTGCCGTCCTCGGCGAGCGCGTAGAGCCGCACCACCCGCGGCGGGCGGCTGCCCGGGAGCGCCGGCAGCGGATGGGCGGCGAGGAGCCGCGGCAGCTCGTCGCTCAGCGCCAGGAGGTGCGGCGCGGTGGCGGCCAGGAACCGGTTCGAAGGGTTCGCGGCATCGGCGAGGCTCCCGCCGTCGACCGCGCGCCTCCGGGTGACGGCGAACCAGCGGCGGTCGAGCTCCAGAAAGCTCTGGGCGCGCAGCGAGAGCGGCGGCTCGGCCGTCTCGCCGAGGTCCGTGGGCGGGTGCAGCGCCGCGGGCGCCGGGAGCTGAAGGGTCGTCAGAGGGCTCGCCAGGAGGTCCCGGAGGGGCGCGAAGAAGGGGGGCACCGAGCGGTTGTCCTGCCACTCCGCCACCTCGCCGTAGAGGCGCGCCTTGGCCGGGTCCGCGATCCGCTCGCGATAGCGCCGCAGCTCCAGGTTGAGCCATGCCGTGGCGCCGGGCGTCTCGGTCGGCCGGGCCGGCGTCTTCCCCTGCACGAGCTGGAAGATCGCGTCCGACCGGCTCTGCCCGATCCGCTCCCGCCATTCCGACCGGATCGACAGCGCGGCGAGCGCCACCAGCAGGGCGAACAGGAAGACGCCGAGGTAGAGCAGGCGTGAGCCCCAGCGGCGGCCATGTCGTTCGGATAGTTCGGGATCGGGCGTCACTGGGGACTCCGCTTTACAGGGATCATATAGTTGCCGCCATGACCTGGGTCGGAGCGACGGGATTCGCGCGGCGGCCGCTGGTGGTCGTCGAGGACCACCTGCACCACGTCTCCGAGCTGCTGGACGTGTTGCCGGAGGCCGAGACGCGGCTGACCACGGTCGTCTGCCTCGATCGAGCGGGTCCGGACACCACCCGCCTCGCCGCCTCCTGGCTGGAGGCGCATCCCGGCCTCCAGGTGGCCGCGCGGCTCGACGGCGACGTCCCGGCTCTTCTGCGCCCGCGCCGGCTGGCCCTCGACGGCGCGGTGTTCGAGGGCGCCCATCGCTTCTGCAAGGCGGTGGCGGGCCTCCTCCGTCCCGGCGGTCTGCTCCTCCAGGACATCCAGCTCGCGACGCTCGGCTTCATCCCACCGGACCGCTGGTGGGAGTCGATCTACCTCGCCAACACCGTGCGCGGCATGTTCGCGGGGAGCCCGCCGGCCTGCCGCTTCCTCTCCAATAAAAGGGGCTACGAGGCCACCTTCGGCCGCGACCTCCTCGACGCCGGCTTCGACCCCCGCGACGTGATGGACAAGGGCGACCTCGGCGGCATGGTGGCGCCGGTCGTCCGTGCCTATCTGGCCCGCGCTTTTCCGCTGGTCCTCCAGGTCCCGGGAGCGCCCGAAGCCGCGGTAGCGAAGACCGAGGAGGATCGCCGCGAGATCGAGTCCGGGCTCGACCTCGCCGTCTGGAGCGGCGAAACGGTCGAGATCGGGGGGCGCCTTCTGGCGGAGGGAAAACGCCTTTCCTTGAAGCCGGGCAGTCAGGAGGCGGTGACCTGGATCGATCTGATCGCGGATCGCCTCCAGGGCGGCGAAGGCATACCGGTTTTGGAGGTGGGCGAGCGGATCGCTCCCGAGGGAGCCGGCCGCGCCGAGATCACCAACCTCGCCGCAAGGCACATTCACGGCCTCCGGAGCCGCTTGCAGGATGGATCGGGAATCGTCACCGCCCATCACGCCTACCGCTTGGCCGAGGGGCTCCGGGTGGGGCGGGTGGTAACACGGACCGGCACGGACTGACACAAAGCCCCCCCACGGACGCCAAACTGATTCTCTGTCCGTGAATGTCCATGCCAGGTCCGTGGCAGGTCCGTGTTCTTCCGCCACCTCCCGCCACCTCCCCGCCCGCCCGCCTCTTTCCCGAAGGTTCCGGAATAGTCCCGCCTTCCGCCGGCCTCTAACCTCCCTTCAGGTCGAAAGGAGGCGAGGACCATGGCGAATCCGTTGTTCGCTCGCAAGCCCCTGGGCATGCTCCTGGAGGAGCTCAAAGGAGAAAACCGGCTCCGGCGCGTGCTCGGGCCCGTACAGCTCACCAGCCTCGGCATCGGCGCGGTGATCGGCACCGGCATCTTCGTGACCACCGGAGCCGTGGCCCGGCAGACGGCGGGGCCCGCGCTGATGCTCTCCTACGCGGTGGCCGGGATCGTCTGCGTGTTCGCGGCGCTCTGCTACGCGGAATTCGCCTCCATGGTCCCGGTCGCCGGGTCCGCCTACACCTACGCCTACGCCACGCTGGGCGAGCTCTTCGCCTGGATCATCGGCTGGGATCTGGTCCTCGAATACGCGGTCAGCTCCGCGACGGTCGCGGATGGCTGGTCCGGCTATTTCCAGAGCATCCTGCAAGTCTTCGGTCTGCACCTCCCGCACGCGATCGCCGGGCCGGTGGTGAACTATGATCCCCAGCTCGGTAAATTGATCGCCACCGGATCGATCATCAACCTGCCCGCGGCCCTGATCGTCGCGCTGGTCACGGTCGTGCTGGTGATCGGGATCCGCGAGAGCGCGAATATCAACACCACCCTGGTGGCGATCAAGGTGGGGGCGGTGATCTTCGTCATCCTGGTCGGTGCGTTCTATGTCAATCCCGCCAACTGGCACCCCTTCGCTCCCTACGGCCTGACCGGGCTTCAGGCCTTCGGCCACACTCTCCTCGGCCAGAGCGACGCCGGCGGCAAGCCCCTCGGGGTGCTCGCCGGCGCCGCTCTGGCCTTTTTTTCCTACATCGGTTTCGATTCGGTCTCCACCCATTCGGAGGAGGCGCGCAAGCCACAGCGGGACGTGCCGATCGGTATCCTGGTCTCGCTGGTGCTCTGCACGCTGCTCTACATAGCCGTGGTCGCCGTGCTGACCGGCATGGTCCCGTTCGATCAGCTCGACGTGACCGCTCCCGTCGCGGACGCCTTTCGCCGCGTCGGGCTGCGCTGGGCGCAGTTCCTGGTCGCCGCGGCGGGGCTCGCCGGCATCACCTCCGTGCTGCTGGTGACGATGTTGAGCCAGGCGCGAATCCTCCTCGCCATCGCCCGCGACGGCCTGCTCCCGCCGGGCTTCTTCGGCGCCGTCCACGACCGCTTCCGCACGCCCTGGAAATCGACGATCGTGACCGGACTCTTCGTCGCCGCGCTCGCCGCGTTCCTGCCGATCAGCGTCCTGCTCTTCCTGGTCAACATGGGGACGCTGCTCGCTTTCGTGATCGTCTGCGCCGCAGTGCTGATCATGCGCCGCACTCACCCCGAAGCCGAGCGGCCGTTCCGCGTCCCCTTCGTGCCGCTGGTGCCGATCCTCGGAATCGTGACCTGTCTGGTGCTGATGTTCTCGCTGCCGTCCGAAAACTGGCTCCGCCTCTTCGTCTGGCTGGGGATCGGGCTTGTGATCTACTTCTCCTACGGCCGCAAGCACAGCAAGCTTCGGCGACTTCGATAGGAGGCTGAAGATGACCACGTTCCTCGCAGCCCTGTTTCTCCTGGCCCTCCCGCTCCAGACCCCGGCCACTCCGGCACCGGCCGCGCCTCCGGCGGCCGCTCCCGCGCCGGCCGCTGCCATGGCAGCCCAGCCTTTGCCGCGCGACGAGAAGCTCCCTCCGTCGGAGGCACAGGCCAAGGCCGCCCTGGAGAAGTCGCCGCGCCACGGCGAATACGTGGACATCAAGCTCCCCGGGGGCGGCACTCCGATCCGCACCTGGATCGTCTATCCCGAGCGGAAGGACAAGGCCGGCGTCGTCATCCTCATCCATGAGATCTACGGCCTCTCGGACTGGTTCCGCGGCGTCGCCGATCAGCTCGCCAAGGAGGGGTTCATCGCCGTCGCGCCCGACCTGATCTCGGGGCTCGGCCCGAATGGCGGCGGCACCGATTCGGCGGCGAGCCGCGACGACGTGGTCAAGCTCGTCCGCCAGCTCACCCCGGCGATGGCGATCTCCCGCCTGGATGCCGTCCGCGATTACGCTCTCAAGCTCCCCGCCGCGAACGGCAAGAGCGCCACGATCGGCTTCTGCTGGGGAGGCGGGCAGAGCTTCGCCTACGCGGTTCATCAGCCCAGCCTCGCGGCGGCGGTCGTCTACTACGGCACGCCGCCGGAGACCGCCGACCTCCCCAGGATCAAGGCGCCGGTCGCCGGCTTCTACGGCGGTGACGACGCGCGCATCGCCACCACCGTCGCTCCGACCCAGGCGGAGATGAAGAAGCTCGGCAAGACGTATGACCCGCACGTCTATGACGGCGCGGGGCACGGCTTCCTGCGCGCCCAGGAGGACCGGAACGGCGCGAACCTCAAGGCCACCCAGGACGCCTGGCCGCGGACGGTGGCGTTCCTGAGTGATCATCTGAAGTGATGTACGGCTGATCCTTTGTCCCGCGGCTCGGGTGAAACGGAGGAAGTCGGCGGAACGTATATCAACGGGAGGAGGTTACAGCGCCGATATGACTCCGAACCCGGCCTGGGGCGAGGAAATCGCCCGCAATCTGCGCTTTGCCGTGCGGCGTCTCGCCGGGTCGCCGGCCTTCACGCTCACGGCGGTGCTGACCCTCGGCCTCTGCATCGGCGCCAATACGGCGATCTTCAGCGTCGTCGACGCCGCGCTGCTCCGTCCCTTGCCCTATCCGCACCCGGATCGCCTGGCCCAGTTGGCCATCCGGACGCGGGGCAGGGAAGGGGAGGACGTCGACACGGGACAGGATGGAGCGATCTGGGAAGCGGTGAGCCGGCAGGTCCGCTCTCTCGACTGCGCGGTGGACGCCGGCGAGTCGGGCGGAGTCAACCTGACGGCCGGCGAGCGGCCTGAATACGTCCACCAGCAGCGGGTTTCGGCGGGCTTCTTCCGCGTCCTCGGCGTCCCACCGATTCTCGGGCGGGAGTTCTCGGCGCTCGAGGACCGCCCCGGCGGACCGGCCGTCGCCGTGCTCAGCCACGCGCTCTGGCGCCGCGCCTTCGCGGGCGATCCCAGGGTGATCGGCCGGGTCATCCGGCTGAAGGGCGAGCCTCACACCGTCGTCGGCGTCCTGCCCGCCGGGTTCCAGAGCAGCGTGCGCGCGGACCTCTGGACGCCGCTTCGCCCTTCGACCACGGGGGAGGGCGAAGGGACCAACTACGAGATCGTGGCGCGGCTGCGGCCGGGCGTCACCTGGGCCCAGGCCGATGCCGAGCTCGCGGCGCTGAGCGGCACGGCGCTGGCTCATCTTCGCCTGCCGCCTTCCCTGGTGGCCTGGCTGACGGTCATCCCCCTGCAACGCGGCCTCACGCTCTCCCTGCGCGGGTCGCTCCTGCTGCTCTGGGCGGCCGTCCTCGTGGTGCTGCTGATCGGCTGCCTGAACGTCGCCGGGCTGCTGCTGGCGCGGTCGGCGGGACGCGCGCGGGAGATGGCCACCCGCGTCGCGCTGGGCGGCGGGCGCGGAGCGATCCTCCGCCAGCTCCTCGTCGAGAGCCTGGTCCTCGCCCTCCTCGGCGGCGCCGCCGGGGTGGCGTTCGGCGCGCTCGGCATGAAGGCGCTGAATCTGCTGGCGCGCGACGGCCTCGCGCTGCCCCAGGAGATCCGCCTGGACGCGCGGGTCGCCGGCGTGGCGCTCGGCCTCTCCCTGCTCACCACGTTCCTCTTCGGGTTGCTGCCCGCCCTGCGCGCCAGCGCCGTCGATCCCCGCGCGGATCTGATCGAGCGCGGCGGCACCGGCGGCCACGGCGGCCGGGCCGAGCAGCGCTGGTCCTGCCGGCTCCTCGTCGTCGGCGAGGTGGCGCTCGGCGTCGTGCTGCTGATCGGCGCGGGCCTGCTGATCCGGACCCTGGCGCACTTCCAGGAGATTCCGAAAGGTTTTGATCCGGCGAACGTCGTCGCCGCCACGCTGTCGCTCGACGACGCCCGCTACGCCTCCCCGGCGCGCGCCGACCGGCTCTTTACGGAGAGCCTGGAGCGGATCCGCCGGTTGCCGGGCGTCGAGGCGGCGGCGGTGGGCCTCTCGCTTCCCTACGAGCGCTGGCTGAACATGGGATTCCGCCCCGCCGACGGTCCGCACGCCGCGGAGGGCACCCAGACGACGGATCTCCTGTACATCACTCCGGACTACTTCCGGGCGCTGCGCGTTCCGCTGCTGCGCGGGAGGACCTTCACGACGGCCGACCGCGCCGGCTCCGCCCAGGTGGTGATCGTCACCCAGGCCTTCGTCAGAAAGTATTTACGGGACCAGGAGCCGATCGGCGGCCACCTCTTCTTCAACGATCGGAGCCGCGAGATCGTCGGCGTCGTCGGCGACGTCGCGCGCGCGTCCGGCTGGGGTGGGGCAGGACCGCTGGCGGCGCTGCCCGCCGCGTTCATCCCCGCGGCGCAGGTGCCGGACGCATTCCTGCCGATCATCCATACCTGGTTCTCGCCGAGCTGGATCGTGCGCACCCGCGGCCCGCAGCAGGGGATCGCCGCCGGCATCGAGCGCGCGATCCAGGCCGTGGAGCCGCAACTTCCGATCGCCCGCTTCCGCGATCTGGACGAAGTGGCCGCCGGCACCCTCGCCTGGCCGCGCCTGCAAACGACCCTGCTGACCACGCTGGCCAGTCTGGCTCTGCTGCTGGCGGCCGTCGGCGTCTACGGCCTGATCGCGAGCGCTGTGGCGGAACGCCGCCGTGAGCTGGGGATCCGCATGGCGCTCGGCGCCACGGTCGCGCAGGCCATCCGCACCGTCGCCCTCCCCGGCGTTCTGCTGGTGGCCGCCGGCGTGATCCTGGGTTCCGGGCTGGCCCTGCTCGCCGTTCGGGCCCTGAAATCGATGCTCTGGGGTGTGCAGCCCACCGACCCTCTGACTTTCGCCGGCGTCGCCGCGATCTTCCTGCTGGTCGCGGCGGCGGCGAGCTTCCTCCCCGCCCTCCGCGTGGCGCGGCTCGATCCGGCGCGGACTCTGCGCAGCGAGTGAAGCGGTCCACTCACCCTTCCGCGAGCTTGATGCGCTTGCCGTTGAGGACCGCGCAGATCTCCAGGCTGCCGCCGAGCGCCTGAATGTAGCGGCGGAGCGTCGAGATCCGATGGTCGTCCCGCCGTTCCATCTTCGAGAGCTGCGACTGGGTGATCTCCACACGCTCCGCCAGCTCTCCCTGGGTGAGCCCAGCCGCTTCCCGCAACGCGCGCAGGTCCATCTCCAGCAACTCGCTCTCGATCTCCTGATCGATCTGGCTGAGCTCGGCAGGCGAGAACTTCCGGGCTCGGATGTCGGACCACTTCTTGGCTGCCATAGTGCCTCCCTTGAAAGTATGCCTCCAAGGGACTAGTCCGTCAAGTGAATAGAGAAGGCCCTTCCGAAGCCGCCGGGATCGGCTAGTTCACGGCGGCGACCGCGCTGTAAAAGAGAGACAAAAGGGACTTCAGGGACACCAGGGCACACAAGAGCGTCCCTGATGTCTCTGGAGTCCCTATAGTCCCTGCTTTGGTCGCCCTTCAAAGCTCGCCGTCGACCACCCGCCGAAGCGTCTCCGCGTCGATGTTCGAGCCGGAGAGGACCACCGCCACCTTGCGCCCCGCGAGGCGGTCGCGCAGCAGGCGGAGCCCGGCGAAGGACGCGGCGCCGGCGCCTTCCGCGAGGTTGTGCGTGGTGCGCAGCACGAGGCGCACGGCCTCGGCGAGCTCGGCCTCACTCGCCAGGACGAAATCGGCCAGACCCTCGCGCAAGGCCACGGCGGTGAGCTCGTAACACCCACGGGTGGCGAGGCCATCCGCGAAGGTAGCCGCCGTCTCCAGCACCAGGGGACGTCCGGCGCGCCACCCCTCGTACTGCGCCGGCGCTCCCGCCGCCTGCACGCCGAAGACCTCCAGCCCCGGTTTCAGCCCGCCGGCGGCGACGAGGGCCCCCACCGCCTGCGAGCCGCCGCCGATCGAGACGACGATCGCCTCCACCTCCGGCGCCTGCTCGAGGATCTCCAGGCCGATCGTCGCCGCGCCGGCAATGATGGCCGGATCGTTGGTCGAGTGGACGAGATGGAGCCCGCGCTCGCGCACCAGCGCCTGAGCGACCTCGACACTCTCGTCATAATCGCGCCCCTGCTCGATCAACTCGGCGCCGAAGCCGCGGATCGCGCGGTTCTTCCCGGGGCTGTTCCCCAGCGGCACACAGACGGTCACCGGCACCCCGAGCAGCCGGCCCGCCAGCGCCACTCCCTGACCGTGATTGCCCCGCGTCGCCGCCACCACGCCGCGCCGCTTCTGCTCCGCGGACAGCAGAGTCAACGCGGAGAGCGCGTTGCGGATCTTGAACGCGTTCGTCGGCTGATGGTTCTCGTGCTTGACCAGCACCCGGATCCCGTGCCCGATCTCCTCGTCGAGCGCCTCGTACGACCGCAGCGGCGTCGGCTGGAGATAAGGCCGGATCCGCTCCCGCGCCGCCAGGGCGTCCTCGAAGGAGATGGGGAGAGCCATCTAGTCCAAGGCGGCCCGCCGGGCCGCGAGGGCGATCGGCAAGCCGATGAGGAACATGTGCACGAGCAGCCCGGTGACGATCACGATCATCGGGAACGTCGTCCTCGGCGCGGTGCGCGAGAGCGGCAGGACCACCAGATTCATGAACGCATACACCGCGGCGCCGTACGCGATGCCGCACACGACCGGCTTGCGGGCCAGCACCGGCAGGCGCCGGCTGGCCAGGACATAGACCGCCGCCGCCACCAGAGCGATGAAGAAGTGCAGAACGAGCCCGAGCACCGCGGCGGGGGTACCGCCGTCGAACGCCGCGCTCCCGAGGAGCCCGCTGGCCACCGATTTCAGGATGAAGCTGGGAGGCACGCCCCTGCGGAGATACGAAAACAGGCAGGCGTATGTGATGTCGAAAAAGCCGGCCACCAGGCCGCCGAGGAAGATGGACGAGAGAACACGCCTGGGCATGCGGAAGAACCTCCTCGACGAAAGTCAGGTGGGACGATATCCCCGGCGGGGAAGGAGGTCAAGGCTTGCCGTCACCTCCGCGGGTACAATGGAATCACCTCAGGAGGAGCCATGAAAGCACGCCTCGTACGCAGGCAATAGCCCGCCGATCGGCAGGGAAGAAAAAGGAGTATGAATATCGGCATCCCTCAGGCTACAGCCGAGAGGCGCCGATTCATCACCCGCCAGAACGTGGCGATAGCTTCCGGCTTGCCGTCAAAGTAGTCCTCGAAGAATCCACCGTCGTTGAGGGGGGGCGGGTAGGCGTAGCGCTCGTTGTCTTCACCGCGCTCGTTCACCCAGTCGTCTGGCTCGCGAGCGTCGACGATGGTGAAGATCTCGGGGGGGTAGAGGTAAGGCCGTCCCTGGTCGCTGAAGATCCGGAAAGCGTTGGCCTCGATACCGAGGACGACGTAGGGCTGGCCTGGCGTCAGGTCAGGGTAACGTGAATCGCGTCCGCGCAACTCGATGATCATCGTTCGGTGACCTGCTTTCGCTTCGCCCGTATTCAATCATAGAGCCTGCGCACCAGAAGAGCCAGACAAGGACGTAAAGGACTGCAAGGACGACAAGGACAAAGGATTGCCACCCTCGTCTGTTTCTGATGTCCTTGTCGTCCTTGCAGTCCTTTACGTCCTTGTTTTTAGCTTTCTGTGGCTCCCGGCAGAGCAAGCCTCTCCCGAGTCCCTACCCAGAGAAAACAAGCCAGAGGGAACGGCCCCGCTACCGCTCCCTCGGCTCAGGTACATCGATTGTCAATGAGCTCGGGCCTTTTCTTGGGGGAATCCTCGGAAGCGGCCTCGACGCCTGATGCGACGGCGGAGTCCTGCGATCCGTAGACATCCCCGGCCCTTTCGACGCCTGGAGAGCGCTTCGCGAGGAAGGCTCTGGACAGGTCGTCGATGATGTGCATAGTATAGGGGCCGGCTAGCCGTCTAGTCAAGTCCCTCTGGTTCGGGAGGCCGGGGCGGTTGGCCGGAGGGTGCCGGGTTCCGGGTGGGCCAGAGGCGGATTTCCGCCACGTTCCCCAGGGATTCTGTCCCGTTCCCCAAGGGGAAAGGGAGGTGATGGCTGGGGAACGTGCTGTTCCCCAGCCGTTTCGAGGCATTCCCCGGAGGTAACGCTGTTTCTCCTTGAATGTGCATGACGCGGCGAGGCGTTTTCGTCCTGTTCCCTCGGGGTAACGCTCCGTTTCCCAGCCGTTTCGTGACGTGCGAGGCGGGGAACGCGATGAAACGGGTCTGTCACGCCGCGTTGGCCCGGGGAAATGGAGCGTCGGCGGTGGGGAATGCGACGTGACGAGTCGACGATGGGACGTGAGCGGTGGGGCATGCGGCATCACGGACGGGGAATGAGGCTCGCGGAGGCGCTGGCGCGGTCCGTGGGCGGGGTTGGGCTCTTTGAAAACTGAATCGATTGAGGTCCCGGGCGGGATGGACGGGGCTCCTGCGTCTTCGCGGCGGAGCCCCGTCCTTTTCTTGTGCTTTCGCTCAGGAGTGCGGCGGTGTGAGAAAATAGTCCCTGCCTGCCGGCGCCTGGAGCAGGCGGGAGGACCACGGCCATGAGCTACCTCGGCGTCTTGCTGCTGTTGAGCCTGCTGGTGATGATCCATGAGGCCGGCCATCTGTTGGCGGCGAAGGGGGTCGGGATTCCGGTCGCGGGCTTTTCCGTCGGCCTGGGGCCGAAGGTCTGGAGCCGGCGATGGGGGCGGACGGAGTATGTGCTCCGGGCCCTTCCGCTGGGCGGCTTCGTGACCCCGGCGGTCGCGGACGACGAGGAGTTCCGCGCGATCCCGCTCTGGAGGCGCCTCGTCTTCTTCCTCGGCGGGCCGGCGGCCAACCTGATGGTGGGGCTTCCACTCTTCGCCATCCTGAATGTCGCGCGGCGCGGTTTCTCGCCGGCGGGCGTGCTGATCGCTCCTTTCGAGCAGGTCGCGGCGAGCTGCTGGCGGATGATGAGCTCGATTCCCGATCTGTGGCGGCACCACGAGGCGATCACGGGCGTAGTGGGGATCGTCGTCGAAGGAGGGCGGGCCGCGGCCGCGGGACGAGGGTTGGAGCTGGCGCTGATGCTGAGCCTGTCGCTGGCCGTCCTCAATCTGCTGCCGATCCCGGTGCTCGACGGCGGACAGATCCTGATGAGCTGTCTGGAGAAGCTCTCGCCTCGCTGGGTGAGTCTGCGAGTGCCTCTGACTCTGGCGGGGATGCTTTTGCTGGCCGTTCTGATGATCTATTCGAATACGCGGGACATCGTCCGCCTCTGGCTCTGACGCCGGCGGAAAGCCTCGAAGTCCTCGAGAATTTCCTCTTCACGCGCTCCTCTGGCCTCGAGGGCTTCGGCGAGGTATCGACCGACCGCGGAGATCAGATCGCGGCGGAGGTCTTCCGAAATCTGGGCTTCCAGTTTCCGCATTCCGGCGATTCCCATCCGAGTCTCCTTGAGGCCAGAGTACGGACTTCGGCTCTGTGGGTCAATGGGAAGCTCGGCCGGTGCCGGCTGCGCCGTTGACTTTTCCTTCCTGGGTTGGGACCATGAAGGCATGGCCCTGACGATTGACCCCGAGACCGAGCGGCTGGCCGCGGAGATCGCCGAGCTCACCGGAGACAGCCAGGCCGAGGCGGTCCGGAAGGCTCTTGAGGAGAAGTGGCAACGCCTCGCTCCCGCGGCCGATCCGGAAGCTCTCGTCGCGCGATGGCGAAAGTATCTGGAGGACGAGGTTTGGCCTCACGTTCGGCCGGAGTTTCGGGGGAAGCGGATCTCCAAGGAGGAGATCGAAGAGATCCTGGGGTACGGACCGGACGGCGTGTGATCCTCGATACTTCCGCCATCATTGCCATCCTGCTCGCGGAACCGGACGTGGGAGCTTTGCTGGCCAAGCTTGGCCGGGCCAGCTCACGTTCGGTGAGCTCGCCGATCCTCGTCGAGTGCGCGCTGGTGCTCACCGGCCGATTGGAGGGAGACGCAGAGGTCGCCTTATCCGCGTTCCTTCAGGAATTCGCGGTGACGACGATCCTCTTCGGGGAACGCCACTGGCGTGAGGCTGCGAGTGCCTTCCGGCGCTTCGGCAAGGGCCGGCACCCGGCCGCGCTCAATTTCGGCGACTGCATGGCCTACGCTACAGCCAAGGTCGCGGACCAGCCTCTCCTGTGCATCGGCAACGATTTTCCGCAGACTGACCTCGACCTCGCTTGACGGACGGTACACGCCGGGCCCTTTTGTTGTACCTTCGGGTGGGCTTCCATCAGGAGGGGCGGCATGGCTGACGACGACAAACGCGACGATTCCCCCCCTTCCGGCCTCTCCCGGCGCCAGTTCCTGCGCGGCGGGGCGGCGGCGGGGGCGCTCGGGACGGCGGGGATGCTGGTGGGCGAGATCGCGGAGGCGGCGAGGAAGCCGGCTCAGGCGCCGCCGGCTCCCGAGGGGCTGGAGGTCTGGGGTCCGGGTCCGGTGCCGGTGCGGCTGCGGGTCAACGACAAGCCCTACGACCTCAAGCTGGAGCCGCGCACCACGCTGCTCGACGCCCTGCGCGAGGAGCTCGAGATCACCGGCGCCAAGCGGGTCTGCGACCGCGGCACCTGCGGCGCCTGCACGGTGATCCTCAACGGCAGGGCGGTCTATTCGTGCAGCATCCTGGCGATCGACGCCCAGCGCCAGCCGATCGAGACGATCGAGGGTCTGGCGAAGCCGGGCCATCTGCATCCGCTCTCGGCGGCGTTCGTCGAGCACGACGCCCAGCAGTGCGGCTTCTGCACGCCCGGCTTCGTGATGGCCGCCAAGGCGCTGCTCGACCGCACCCCCTCGCCGACGCTCAAGGACGTCCATCACGGCCTCTCCGGCAACTTCTGCCGCTGCGGCACCTACGCCGGCATGCGCCTGGCCGTGCTCGACGCCGCGACGCACATGAACGACGACGATCAGGCCGCTCCCACCGCGCCGCCGAAGGGAGGCGAGCCGCATGGCTGACCAGGATGCTCCGAAAAAGGCCGCCGTCCCCTCCTGGCCCGAGGCGAAGGACCGCAAGCTGATCGGTCAGCGGATCTCGCGGCTGGATGGCCCGGCCAAGGCGAGCGGGCGCGCCAAATATACCTACGATCTCAAGCCCGACGGCATGCTCTGGGGCAAGGTGCTGCGCTGCCCGCACGCCCACGCCCGCATCAAGTCGATCGACGTCTCGGCGGCGAAGGCGATGCCCGGGGTCAGGGCGGTGCGGGTGATCCAGGAGCCGGGGACCGAGATCCAGTGGGCGCTCGACGAGGTGGCCGCCGTGGCCGCGACCTCCGAGGCGCTCGCCTATGACGCGCTGCGGGCGATCAAGGTCGAATACGAGGTGCTGCCCCATTTCGTGACCGAGGCGAAGCTCGCCGGCGCTCCCAAGACCGATCCCGGCAAGGAGGAGTCCGAGGGGGACGCCGCCGCCGCCATGGCCGCCGCCGAGGTGCGGTTCAAGGGGACCTACAACGCGCCCGCGGTGGCCCACAACTGCATGGAGGCGCACGGCCAGATCTGCCACTGGACCGAGCCCGACCACCTCACCGCCTGGTGCTCGACGCAGGCGGTCTCGGGGGTCGCCTCGCAGCTCGCCGAGGGGGTGGGAATCCCCGCCGCCAACGTGCGGGTGATCGCCGATTTCGTGGGCGGCGGCTTCGGCAGCAAGTTCGGCATCGACCGCTGGGGGATCGAGTGCGCCAGGCTCGCCAAGCTGGCCGGCGCGCCGGTGAAGCTGATGCTCGACCGCCATGAGGAGCTGACCGTGGCCGGCGACCGCCCGTCCGCTTTCGCGGAGATCGAGGTAGGGGCGAAGAAGGACGGCACGCTCACCGCCTGGATCTCGAAGTCCTGGGGGTCGGGAGGGCCGGGGAGCGCCGGCAATCCGCCGCTGCCGTATGTCTTCCAGATCCCCAATCGGAAGCAGCAACACATCGCCGTCCCCACCAACAAGGCGAGCTCGCGGGCCTGGCGGGCGCCCAACCATCCACAGGGGTGCTACCTCTCGATGAGCGCGCTCGACGACATGGCGGCGGCGCTGGGGATGGACCCGCTCGAGCTGGTGAAGGTGAACCTGCCGCTCACCGGCAAGCTGGAGAAGACCTACCGCGAGGAGCTGGAGGCCGCCGATCAGCTCATGGGCTGGCGCCAGCGCTGGCATCCGCGCGGCGATTCGAAGGGGACGATCAAGCGCGGGCTGGGACTCTCGCTCCACACCTGGGGGGGCAAGGGGCACCGCAGCAACTGCGAGGTGACGATCCATCCGGATGCCACCGCGGAGGCGAAGATCTCCTCGCAGGACATCGGCACCGGCACCCGCACGGTGATCGCGATCGTCCTCGCCGACTCGCTCGGCCTGCCGCTCGAAGCCGTCCAGGTGCGGATCGGCGACAGCCGCTATCCGGCCTCCGGCGGCTCCGGCGGCAGCACGACGGTGGGGGGCGTCTCGTCCGCTACCCGGCGGGCGGCGCTCAACGCGCTCGACCAGGTGTTCGCCCGCGCGGCGAAGGAGCTGAAGGCGAAACCCGAGGAGCTGGAGGCGGCCGAGGGGGCGGTCCGCGTCAAGGCCGATCCCAAGCGGTCGATGAGCTGGAAGCAGGCGCTGGGCCTCTTCGGCCGCACGCCGATCACCGCCACCGGCGCCAATCCCGGGCCGGGCGAGCTGACCAGCGGCGGCGTCGGCGGCGTCCAGATGGCCGAAGTGACGGTGGACGTCGAGACCGGGGTGGTCAAGATCCAGAAGATGGTCGCGGTCCAGGACTGCGGTCTGATCATCGACCTCAAGACCTGCGAGAGCCAAGTCTATGGCAGCCTGATCATGGGGGTCTCGACCGCGCTGGCCGAGGAGAAGATCACCGATCCGGTGACCGGGATCACCCTCAACCACGACTTCGAGACCTACCGGATGGCGGGGATTGGCGACGTCGGCGAGCTGGTGGTGAAGATGATGACCGGTCCCGGCTACGACGAGCGCGGCGTGATCGGGGTCGGCGAGCCGCCGATGGTCTCGCCCCTGGCGGCGATCGCCAACGCGGTGGCCAACGCCGTGGGCGTCCGCGTCCCCTGGGTGCCGATGACACCGCGGCGGGTGCTCGACGCGCTCTACAACGCGGCGAACCCAGGCAAGGGGGTGGCGTGATGCACCGCATCGAGTACGCCAGCCCCACGACGCGCGAGCAGGCGGTGAAGCTGTTGGGGACCGATCCGGCGGCCGCGGCGCCGCTGGCCGGCGGCAGCGATCTGCTGGCGCTGATGAAGTCGGGGGTGGAGACGCCGAAGCGGCTGGTCAATCTGAAGGGGATCCCCGGCCTGACCAGCGTCCGCGCGATGTCTGGCGAACAGGGCGGCCTGCGCGTCGGCGCCCTGATGGTGATGGACGACTTGGCGGCGGACGCCGGGCTCGGCTTCGAGTACCCGGCGGTCACCGCGGCGGCCGGCCGGCTCGCCGGGCCGCAGATCCGCAACGTCGCGACGCTCGGCGGCAACCTCCTCCAGCGCCCGCGCTGCTGGTACTACCGCAACGGCTTCGGCCTGCTGGCGATGCTGGACGGCAAGTCGATGATCCCGATCGGCGACTACCGGTATCACGCCATCCTCGGCAACGAGGGGCCGGCCTACTTCGTCTCGCCGTCGACCCTGGCGCCGGTGCTGATCGCGGTGGGCGCGCGGGCCGTGCTGTTCGGGCCGGCGGGGGAGCGGCAGGTCGAGCTCGAGAAGCTCTACCGCATCCCGAAAAAGGAGGGCGAGCGCGAGCACGACCTGCGGCCGGGGGAGATCCTCACCGAGATCCTGCTGCCGCCGGCCGCCGGCCGCAAGATCGCGTCCTACGAGGTGCGCCAGCGCGAGACGCTCGACTGGTCGCTCGCCACCGCCGCCGTGGCCCTGGAGATGAACCCGGACGGCAAGGTGCGCGAGGCGCGGGTGGTGCTCGGCCAGGTGGCGCCGATGCCCTGGATCTCCGCCGAGGCCGCCGCCGCGCTCAAGGGGCAGGAGCTCGACGCCCCCCTGGCGGCGAAGGCGGCGGATGCCGCCGTGCAGAAGGCGTTCTCGCTGGAGGGGAACCGTTACAAGATCCAGCTCGCGAAGGTGGCCGTGAAGCGGGCGCTGATCGCCGCCGGCGGCATTATTGAGGAAGAGAGCTGAAGAAGAAGGTTGAAGAAGAGGGCTGATGACCATGAACCTCGCCACCAACTCCGACCGTACCGGTCCCCGGGCCTGCTGCGCGCGCCTGCGCTGGAAGGGGATGTTCATCGACGTCGACGCCGACGTCGAGGTGGCCAACGCCCGCGACGGCTTCTGCTGGTGCAGCCTGACCATGACCTGCCTGGGGCCGGACGGCAAGGTGGCGGACGAGGGGCGGTGCGACGGGGAGCGGGGGTGTTTTGAGACGTTGTAGGGGGGATGGGGGGTGGCCTGCGACCTCATCCCCGACCCTTCTCCTGAAGGAGAAGGGGGGCGCATCCGGAAGCGTATTGCCTGTAGGGCGCGCTGTGAGCGCCGTCAGGGTTGTCCTGGCGCGCATAGCGCGCCCTACTCGCCGCGGGTTTCCAGCCGGGCCCTCCCTCTCCTTCAGGAGAGGGACCGAGGGTGAGGTCGCAGGCCACAAGCATCCCGGATCCCGCATGGGCCTGGTTCTCCTCTTCCTCCTCGCCCCCCTCCCCGCCCTCGCGCAGGCGCCGCCTCCGGCATCACCGTCCGCTCCACAAGCGGCCCCCGCGCAGGACACCCCGGAGGCGAACAAGGCCGTGGTGCGCCACTATCTCCAGATCCTGAGCGGCGGGGCGCTCGACGAGCTCGACCAGGTGATCGGCCCCGATTTCGTGGACCGCACGCCGGGGACGGCCGCGGGCATCCAGGGACCCGAGGCCATCCGCGCGTCGCAGCGGCGCGCCCGCGAGCTGTTCCAGGACATCCGCTACTCCGTCGCCGATGTGCTGGCGGAGGGGGACCGCGTGGCCGCTCGCTACACGGTCCGCGCGACGCAGAAGGGGGGCGGCAAGTCCGTCGAGGTCCTGGGGGTCACCCTCTTCCGGCTCGCCGGGGGGAAGATCCGCGAGACCTGGATCGTCAACGACCAGATCGAGCTCTTCCGCCAGCTCGGCTTCACCCTGCGCCCCCCGGACGCGCCGAAGCCCGCCACACCGCCCAGGCCCTGACGCGCTTTCAGCCAGCGCTGAAGTCTCTCCTTGGGGTCCTCTTGGACCGTCGCGAGCGGATAAATCCGCTCTGCGCGTCTGAAAGACGGCACGCTTTCAGGTAAGAAGTGCCACTCTTCAAGGTAGGTGGGAGGACGGCGGCCAGGGAGGCCGCCAGACGCCAGCCCGCCGAGGAGAGGAAACTTCCATGTCTAGCAAACTGCGTTCGACCGCCGCCGCCCTTGTCTTCGCCAGCCTGCTCATCCCCGCCGCCTTCGCCCAGAATCGCCCCAGCCGTCCGGCGCCCCTTCCGGTCACCGGTGTCTGGGAGTGGCTGGTAGGCATGTTCGTGCCGACGGTCTCCACAGTGGGCACTTCAGGGAAGGGGATCGTGGCCAAAGAGGGGAGCCAGATGGACCCCGATGGGGCTCCTAAAAAGGAAGGAATCTTTTCATCGATGACGACAACGAATGTGGGGCCTAAGGTGAGGGTCGATGGAATCAAATAGCCCTTATGCTTATTTCCGAGGCGCCGGTAGTCGTCCGGCGCCTTCTTTTCTCCTCATTCGGTTGTCACAATTCTCCGGTCTGCGGCAACTAGTCCTCTAGAGGCGGTACGCAGGCATCCAGTGGTGGGGGCCTGAAAGGGGGGACTTTTGAAGATCCATCCGAAGGATTTTGCACTAGAGGAGTTCTTGTTGTCGCTGTCGAGGGAGCATCTCAGCGTGGTCGAGCACCTCGTCGCCTGCGGGGTGTGTCGCCGCCGTTTCCACGGGTTGATGCGCCACCGGTCAGGTCCGGTCGCCAAGCGAATGGCGGACGTGCTGCACTGGCCTGAGCGGCCTACCGACTACAGTCCGGCTCTCCATGGGAGCGAACAGGTGTTCCAGGATCGGCAGGGCATCTTGAGCAAGGAGCGGTCGGAATCTCCAGCGCTTTTTCTGGAGCTGACCCGCTACCCGCCGGAGCAGCGAGACCTGCTGATGCGGAAATCGCCCCGGTTCCACTCCTGGGGTGTCTTTGAGTTGCTGGTCGAGCGGAGCATTGAAATGAGCATCCGCAATCCGATCGAGGCCGAAGATCTGGGGCTTCTTGCCGTCAGCGTTTCCAATCAAATAGATGTGGGGAAATATGGGATCGAGCTGATCGAGGATCTCCGTGGCAGGGCCTGGGCCTACGTGGCGAACGCCCGGCGAGTGAAGTCCGACCTTCCAGCCGCGGAAGAGGCCTTTGCCAAGGCCTACGAGCATCTTCAGAAAGGCACGCAGGATCCCCTGGAGAGGGCCGTTCTCTTTGATCTCGAAGCCTCCTTGCGGAGGGCGCAGCGCCACTTTGCCGCCGCCTTCAAACTCTTGCGGCGGGCGGTGTCGATCTTCCTGCGGAGCTCTCAGGAACATCGGGCGGGCAGGGCTTTGCTGAAGATGTCGACCCTCCATCATCAGATCGGCAACCTGGACTCAGCGATACAGCTTTTATATCGATCTCTCAGCTTGATCGATCCTGAGCAGGAGCCTCGCCTCCTCCTCTGCGCGCGCCACAACTTGATCGATGATCTCGCCGAAGCAGGCCGTTTCCTGGAAGCTCAGAAGCTGTACCGGGAGAGTCGCCCCCTCTACCGCGATTTCACGGACGCCTGGACCCAGAACCGCAGGAAGTGGGTCAAGGGGAAGATCTCCCGGGGTCTCGGACAGGCCGAACAGGCGGAGTCGCTCTTCCTGGCCGCGCGCGACGGCTTCGTCAGCGAGGGAATCCCGTATGACACCGCCTTGGTCTCGCTGGAACTGGCGACCCTCTACGCCGCCCAGAGGAGGACGGCGGACCTGAAACGTCTGGCCGGCGAGATGGTGCCCATCTTCTCCTCGCTGAACATCCACCACGAGGCGCTGGCGGCGCTCGCCTACCTCAAGCAGGCCCTGGAGGCGGAACGGGCCAGCGTGGAGCTGGTCTCCGGCGTGGAGGCGTATCTGCGGCGGGCGCAGCACGATCCGGCGTTGCGGTTTGAGGAGGTGGGGGAGTGAGCGGGCCGACTGCTCGACCCGACTCCTCGGACGGTGAGGCCATTCGGTTATACTCTGATCCGGAAGAACGCCCGATGAGAATCGACAAGCAAGAGCTCCACAAGATCGTCGAGGATCTCCCTGAACCCATTGACATGGACGAGGTGCTGTACCGACTCTACCTCCGAGAGAAGCTGGACGCGGCCGAGGAGGATGTTCGAGAGGGACGGCTCGTCACTCATGAAGATGTTGTGGCGGAGACTTCGAAGTGGTTCGCAAAATAGTCTGGACTTTAAAGGCTCTCGCGGACCTCAGAGAAATTCACGACTACATCGCCAGAGACTCCAGACGCTATGCCCAGATCCAGGTCGAGCGTCTTCAAGATTCGGCCCTTAAGCTCTCCTCTCTCCCGGAAGTGGGGAGAGTCGTTCCGGAATTTCCCCGCGGCCCTTGGAGGGAAATCCTGTCGGGAAATTACCGACTCATCTATAGGGCGGTCGCTGGCGAGCCACGGCTCCTGATCCTGGCTGTAGTCCATGGTCGCCGGTTATTGAGGAAGTCGATGATCGCTCCAGATTGAGCCGGGATAGTTCTGGTCCACAATAGACCCCTCAGGTCCATCATTCTCCAACCTGGAGGGGTCTCGATGCTCCCAGTCCGCCGCCGCTTCTTCGCCGCCGTTGCCGCCTTTCTGCTGTCCGGCCTGCCGGTCGCCGCGCAGAGCCCGAAGGTCACCCTGGAAGGCCTGCTCAGCGCGCCGTTTCCGGAGGAGCTGCTGGCTTCGCCGAGCGGTGCGAAGCTCGCCTGGATCACGGACGCCAAGGGGGCCCGCAACGTCTGGGTGGCCGAGCCTCCGGAGTATCGGGGACGGCAGGTCACCAGCTATACCTTGGACGACGGCCAGGGGATCGCCGGCCTCGAGTGGACGCCGGACGCCAAGTCGCTGATCTACGTCCGCGGCGGCGCTCCGAACCGGCAGGGGGAGGCGCCGAACCCCACCAGCGATCCGGCGGGAGCGGAGCAGGCGATCTGGCGGGTCTCCCTGGAAGGCGGCGGCGGGCCGGTGCGGATCGGTCCGGGCAGCGGCGTGGCGGTATCTCCGAAAGGGGACGGCATCGCGTTCAGCCGCCAGGGGCATGTGATCTGGATGTCCTTCGCGGCCAAGGCGGAGCCGGTCACCTGGGTGCAGACGCGGGGAGCCAGCCGGCAGCTCCACTTCTCGCCGGACGGCTCGAAGCTCGCCTTCGTCAGCCTGCGCGGCGATCACAGCTTCGTGGGGATCTACGACCTCGCGGCCAAGATGGTGCGCTGGCTCGATCCGAGCGTGGATGAAGACGGCGAGCCGGTCTGGTCGCCGGACGGCACGCGCATCGCGTTCATCCGCGTTCCGGCCTCCTCGAAGGTGACCCTCTTCTACGCGACTCCCAGCGCCGCCGATCCCTGGTCGATCCTGGTGGCGGACGCCGCGACGGGCGCGACGAAGACCGTCTGGCGCGCCGAGCCGGGGCCGGGGAGCGCCTTCGGCGAGGGGATCGTGGCGGCGAACCAGCTCCTCTGGGCGGCGGACGACCGCCTCGTCTTCCCCTGGGAGCGCGACGGCTGGCTGCACCTGTACTCGATTCCGGCCACCGGAGGCGCGGCGGCGCTGCTGACGCCGGGCGATTTCGAGGTCGAGACGGTCAACCTGACCCCCGACCGCCGGGAGCTGCTGTTCAGCTCGAACCAGGGCGATCTCGACCGCCGCCATCTCTGGAAGGTCGACGCGGCGGGAGGCAAGCCGGTCGCGCTGACGAAGGGGACGGGGATCGAGTGGCTGCCGGTGATGACGAGCGACGGCAAGGCGCTCGCCTATCTCAGCTCCGGAGCGCGCAAGGCGGCGCGGCCGGTGATCGAGATCGGGGGTGGCGCGGCGAAGGAGACAGCGCAAGAGCTGGCCCCGGGAACCGTCCCCGCCGAGGTCGCCGAGAGCGCGCTGGTCGAGCCGGAGCCGGTGATCTTCACCGCCGCGGACGGCCTGCGCATCCACGGCCAGCTCTTCCTGCCTCCTGGCGCGAAGAAGGGCGAACGCCATCCGGCCCTGCTCTTCTTCCACGGCGGCTCGCACCGGCAGATGCTGCTCGGCTGGCACTACATCGAGTACTACAACCACGCCTACGCGATGAACCAGTACCTGGCGAGCCGCGGGTACGTGGTGCTGTCTGTGAACTACCGGTCGGGGATCGGCTATGGTTTGAATTTCCGCGAGGCGCCGACGCAGGGGGCGGGAGGGGCGAGCGAGTTCAACGACGTTCTGGGCGCGGGGCTCTACCTGAAGGGCAGAGCGGATGTCGATCCGGCGCGGATCGGCCTCTGGGGCGGTTCCTACGGTGGCTTCCTGACCGCGCTCGGCCTCGCCCGCGCCTCCAACCTGTTCGCGGCGGGGGTGGACCTCCACGGCGTCCACGACTGGAACGAGGGGATCCGGATCTTCATGCCGGACTACCACCCGACCCCCGAGCAGGAGCGGCTGGCCTTCGAGTCGTCGCCGGTCGCCTGGCTCGACGGCTGGCGCTCGCCGGTGCTGCTGATCCATGGCGACGACGACCGCAACGTCTTCTTCAGCCAGACGGTGAAGCTGGTCGAGGCGCTGCGGGAGCGGAAGGTGCACGTGGAGCAGCTCGTGCTGCCGGACGAGATCCACGGCTTCCTGCGGACCGCGAGCTGGCTGGCGGCGTATCATGCGGCGGTGGACTTCTTCGACCGCCAGCTGAAGGGGCCGGCAAGCCGATAGGAGAGCGGGAAGAACACGGACGAACACAGACGAGCACGGACGAGCACGAAAACCGAGGATGGCCACGCTCGTCGCTCTGTCCGTGTGGGTCCGTGTCAGTCCGTGTTCGTCCGCGTTGAGCCGAGCCGTCCGCAAGAGGAAAGCGATGCCCTGGAAAAACCCACCCCCCGGCCTCTACTCGATCCGCGGGGCGACCGTTACCTGCCATCTCCTGGTGGACGGCCGCGATGCCTGGCTGCTCGATACGGGCCTGATCGGCGAGCCGCTGATGATCCGGCGCAAGCTGCGCCAGCTAGGGCTCGGGCTTGAATCGATCCGGGGGATCGTCCTCACCCACGGGCATCTCGACCACGCCGGCAACCTGGATCGGCTCCAGCGCTGGACGGGCGCGCCGGTCTACGGTCATCCGGCCGAGCAGATCCACGTCGACGGCCGCTATCCCTACACCGGGACGGCCCGCTGGTGCGGCCGGCTGGAGGCCTTCGGCCGCTGGGCGCTGCGCTACAAGGCGGGGCGGATCGACGAGTTTTTTAACGACGGCGACGAGCTGCCGGTCTGGGGCGGGCTGCGGGCGGTCCACCTGCCGGGGCATAGCGACGGCCACTGCGGCTTCTACAGCGCGCGGCACGACCTGCTCTTCTCGTCCGACCTTTTCGTGAGCTACCTCTGGCCGCACCTGCCGCCGCCGATCCTCAACAGCCGGCCGGAGCTGATCCCGGACAGCCTGCGCAAAGCGGCGCGGCTCGATCCGCGCTGGGTCGTCCCCAACCACTACGACGTCTTCGACGGCGCGCTGCACAAGCGGCGGTTCGTCGGACTCTGCCGGCGCCTCCTCGGCCGTCCCGTCGAGCTGGGCGCTCAGCCGGGAGGATAGGGGATGGCGGGCGCGGAGAACCTCGGTCTGATCGTAGGCGCCCTGCTGGTGGTGGTGGGCATCATCGGGACCGTGGCGCCGGTGCTCCCCGGCACACCCCTGGTCTTCGTGGGTCTGCTGGTCGCCGCGTGGGCGGAGGGGTTTCAGAAGGTGGGGTGGTTCACGCTCTCCATCCTCGCCCTGCTGACCCTGCTCAGCTTCGTGGTGGACTTTTTCGCCACCAAGTTCGGCGCCAAGCGGGTGGGAGCGAGCTGGGCTGCGCTGATCGGCGCGACGCTGGGCGCGATCGTCGGCATCTTCTTCGGCCTCCCCGGCTTCATCTTCGGACCCTTCCTGGGTGCGGTGATCGGCGAATACCTCGCCAAGCGGAGCTGGCGCCAAGCCAGCCGGGTGGGCTTCGGAACCTGGCTCGGCATGCTCCTCGGCATCGCGGGGAAGCTCGCGCTGGTCTTCGCGATGGTGGGGATCTTTTTGACGGCGTATGTGTTGTGAGGGCGGGATAGAATCGTCCCGGAGGCATCATGAGCGACGACCAACTCCTCTCGAGAATCATCGCGGATCCTCGCGTCATGGTCGGCAAGGCCGTGATCAAGGGAACCCGTCTCACCGTCGAGTACATCCTCGGACTGCTCGCGCACGGAACCACCGTGGCGGAGATCCTGTCCGAGTACGACGGATTGGCGGCGGAGGATATTCAGGCCTGTTTCCTCTTCGCGTCCAGGTCTCTCCAGGACACCTCGTTCATGCCGCTCGCCGTCTGACCCACGCCGATGCGCTTCCTGGTGGACGAGTGCACGGGTCCCGCCGTGGCGCGTTGGCTGAGAGAGCAGGGGTTCGAGGTCTTCTCGGTCTTCGACCAGGCCCGAGGATCCGATGACGAGGTGATCCTGCAGAAGGCATTCGCTGAGAATTGGATTCTCCTGACGAACGACAAGGATTTCGGGAACATGGTGTTCCGCGAACGCCGTCCTCACCGGGGAGTCGTTTTCCTGCGCCTCGACGACGAGCGCCCTTCGATCAAGGTCGAAACGATACGCCGACTTCTGGAGGCCTACAGCGACCGGCTTGCTGACCGCTTCGTCGTCGTCACGGAAGATCAGATCCGGTTCGCTCGCGACTACTCCTGAACCAGCGCCTCGATGCACCCCGCCACCTCGTTGGCCGGGCTGTTGACCAGCCGGCTGACGGGGAAGGCTTCGAAGCCCTCGACGGAATGTGGGACGAGGAGGGGCTGGAGCTTCTCGGCGTCCTCTATCTTCGGATCGAGCCAGAGATCGAAATTCTCCCGGGCGACGATCACCGGCATGCGATCGTGGAGGGGGCGCATGAGGTCGTTCGGGCCGGTGGTGAGGATGGTGAAGGTTTCGACCAGCTCACCGCCGTGCTCGGGGTCCTTCCAACTCGACCAGAGGCCGGCGAAGGCGAAGGGCTTGCGGTCCTGGCGGCGGATCAGGAAGGGCTGCTTGAGCTTCCCCTCCTTCTTCCACTCGTAGAAGCCGTCGGTCGCCACCAGGCAGCGCTTCTTCTTGAAACTGAAGCGGTAGGCGGGCTTCTCGGCGACGCTCTCGGCGCGGGCGTTGATCATCCGGTTGCCGATGCTCGCCTCCTTGGCCCAGTAGGGGATCAGCCCCCACTTCAGCAGGTCGAGGCGATGCGGTCCGCCCGGCTCGGTGACGCGCACCACCGCCGCCCCCTGCGTGGGCGCCATGTTGTAGCGCGGCGGCAGCAGGGGGAGCTCCGGCAGATCGAAGAGGAGGGCGAGCTCCTCGCCCGAGGAGGTCAGGGTATAGCGTCCGCACATGGAAAGCCATTATCCTACAAATCGTGCCATAATGCCGCATGACGGAGGTTTGGCATGGCAGTCATCAAAACTGTGGGTAACAGCGGGCAGATCGCCCTCGGCAAGCAGTACGCGGGGCGGCACGTCATGGTCGAGGAGCCGGAGCCGGGTGTCTGGCACATCAAGCTCGGAGAGTTCATCCCGGACAACGAGCGCTGGCTGCACACCCCACAAGTCAAAGCAGATCTCGATGAGGCGTTGGCCTGGGCCGCGGCGAATCCGCCGAGAGAGACAGATCTGAATGAGCTCGAAGAAAGTCTTGCGCATGCAGTCCGAGGCGAAAAGCGTTCGGCTCGATCTAAATAATCCGGTTTTCCAGAGGCAGCTGTTTAACCTGACGAAGGATGAGCAGCGTTCCGTCCTCACTACACTCAGTAAGATCTCGGCGATGACCTGGGAGCAGGTCTATCGAGATGCGGGTCTCAAATGGGAGCAGATAGCCTCTCGGACAGGAGATCGGGGCGAGCGTCTGTACTCCCTCCGCATGGGAAAGGGATTTCGCGCCGTCGGCTTTCGGGAAGGCGAATGGCTGCGTTTTCAGTCTCTACACCCGGACCACGACTCCGCCTACGACCGGTAACTCCACCGGTAGCAGGGCTGGAGGAAGGCGATGCCGTACACGAGACTATACTGTCCGGTATGAACCGCCAGGACTTTCTCGACCAAGTCTGCCAGGAGCATGGACTCCTCGCCGTCTACCTGTTCGGGTCGCGGGCCGACGACGGGCTCCGGCTGCTGAGGGGAGAAGAAGTGGCGAGAGAAGGTTCGGATCTGGACGTCGGGGTCGTCTTCCGGGGACCGAGCAATCCTCGGGTCCTGTCCCATCTCCAGGTCGGTCTTGAGGACGTATTCTCCCCCTTGCAGGTCGATCTCGTGCCGCTGCAGCGCCTGGACGCTATTTTCCAGTTCTCCGCCATTGATGGACATCGCGTGGCAACGACCGATTCGGACGAGGCCGACCGGTACGAGTTGGTAGTAATGAATCGCGCCGAGGAGTTACTGCCGATCCAACGGCAGATAGAAATCGAACGCTTTGGAGTGAGCACCACATGACGAAGGGGCCGGTCAGCATGAAGGTCGTCGGCGACCTTCTCCGGAGCCTTGAGGTCTGCTTGGAAGATCTCCGAAAGCTTCCTACAGAGTCTCCGGAGGGTTTCACGGTTGACTTTCGTAATCCCGCAGCCGCGGAATCCCTGCTGCGCCGGGCGATCCAGGCCATTTTCGACCTGCTCCGTCATCTCTTGGCCAGAGGGTATGGAAAGGGTGCGCTCGAATACAAAGAGCTCGCACGGTTGGCAGCGGAGAAGGGACTCGTTCAAGACTCACGCCTTGCCGCTGTGTTGAAGGAGCTCGGCGGTTTCCGCAACCGCCTCACTCATGTTTATCAGGACGTGACCTCCGAGGAGCTGTATGGCATTCTCAAGGACGAGCTGGGAGACTTGGAGGGGATCGCCGAAGAGCTGAGGCAGGCCGCTATGCGTAGTCTGGCATAGGATCTCTTGGCAGGGCGACGGCCATTGATCTATCCTTGCCCCCGGTGCTCCACCCACTCCCCACCCACGCACGTCGCTGCCACCACCTCCTCGGTCGCGCCGAAGATCACGGATTCGAGCAGCCTCTCCGGCGTCCACCCCGCGATCAGGGGTGAGTCGAGATCGATCGCCGCGAAGTCGGCCCAGAAACCCGCTTCGATGCGGCCGGCTTCCACGCCTAGGGCCTTCGCGCCGCCGGTGGTCGCCGCTTCCAGGAGGACGCAGGCGACGTCGCCTTCTTGATCCCTCAGGACGCCGCGGCTCTCGGTGGCGAGGCGCTGGACGTACTCCAGCCAGCGCATCTCCTCGATCGACGAGATCCTGGCGTTCGAGTCGCTCCCCAGGCAGAGGGAGCGGCGCTGTGGCGGCAGTCTGGGGACGGCCGCGATGCCGTCGCCGAGATTCCCTTCGGTCAGCGGGCAGAGGCAGACGGTGCCCCCCGCGGAGAGGAAGCGGTCCATCTCCTCGGGGTCGGTGTGGGTGCAGTGGACGGCGGTGAGGTCGGTCGCCGTGCCGAGGGTCTTCAGGAGGAGCGCCATTGGGCGCTGGCCGTAGAAGGCGATCACCTCCTCGATCTCGCGCCGCTGCTCCTCGACGTGGATGTGGAAGGGGAGATCGCGGCGGCGCGCCTCGTCGTAGATCGCCGCGAGGTCCTCCGGGCTGCCGGCGCGCAGGCTGTGCACCGAGGCGGCGAGAGATTCTCTACGCGGGTCCAGCCGCGCGGCCAGTCGATCCATCTGCTCCCAGTAGACTTTTGGGGTCGGCGAATCGAAGCGGCGCTGCGGCCCTTCGAGCGGCTGCCCCACGGCGCCCGTGCGGTAGTAGGACTGGATGAAGGCGATGCGGATCCCCGCCTCGGCCGCGGCGGCGAGTACCACCGCGTCGAAGGCGTAGTCGAGCGCCTCCGGATCGCGATGGTGAACATAGTGGAACTCGCCGACGGTCGTGATGCCGGCCCGCCGCATCTCGCGGAAGGTGAGGAGCGAGAGGGCGTGGAGCTCCGCGGAGCCCAGCCGGCCGACCAGCGCGTACATCGCCTCGCGCCAAGTCCAGAAGCTGCCGGCGGCGCCGGCGGGGAAGGTCTCGCCGAGGCCCCGCAGGCCGCGCTGGAAGGCGTGCGAGTGCGCCGTCACCAGGCCGGGGAGGAGGGCTCGGCCGGCGAGCCGCTCATCCACCGTCCGGCCGAGGGCGCCGACCTCGGCGATCCGCCCGTCCCCGCCGACGGCGATCTGGATGCCGGATTCGAAACGGGCGCCGGTCCAGGTGAGGTCGGCTTCGATCGTCTTCATGATTCCCCCTCGCGCTCCTCACAGAAGTGACGGACGGCGCTCGCGACCAGCCCGCGGGCGGCGGCGAATTCGTCCTTCGGCAGGTATTCGTTCGGCTTGTGGGCGACCTCGATCGAACCGGGTCCAAAGATGGCGCAGTCCATCCCCAGGCGCTGCAGCCAGCCGGCGTCCGTGGCGTAGGAGACGCTCGCTCCCTTCTTCTGGCCGACCAGGGCGCAGAGGTGGCGGTGGATGGGGGAGCCTTCGTCGAGCAGCATCGGCGGGCTGTCCGAGAGCAGCTCCACCTCCGGCTCGAAGGGGGCGGCGGCGGCACGCGCGGCGGCGCCGATCCGCGCGATCAGCTCCTCCGTGGCGACTCCCGGCAGCGGCCGGAATCCAACCTCGACAGCGCAGCGGTCGGGCACCACGTTGATCGCCGATCCGCCGTGGACCGTGCCGAGGTTGAGCGGCACGAACGGGACCTCCGGGAAGAGCTCGCGGTGCGGCGCGACCTCCGCTTCCAACTGGCGGCGGAGGGCGGTGAGCGCCACGATCACCCGGCCGGCGGGCTCGATGGCATTGGCTCCCAGATGCGGATAGCCGCTGTGCGCGGAGGTGCCGTGGAGGGTGATCCGCAACTTGGTGTGCCCCTTGTGCGCGCGGACCACGCGGAGCGAGGTGGGCTCGCCGATGATGGCGCTGCGCGGCAGGCTCGCCGCCGGCGGGAAGGTCTCGGTCAAGCGCTTGGCGCCCAGCGTGCCGACCTCCTCGTCGTAGGTGAAGACGAGCGCCAGCGGCGCCTTCCACGTCCGGGGATCGGCCTCGACCGCGAGATTGGCCGCCAGCGCCAGGAACCCCTTCATGTCGCACGAGCCGCGCCCCACCAGGCGGTCCCCCTCGTCGGCGAGAGTAAAGGGGTCGTGCCGCCACCCCACCTCGTCGGCCGGGACGACGTCCATGTGCCCCGAGAGGACGAGGCCCTGGCGGTCGCCGGCCGGCTCGGGACCCAGCCAGGCGATCACGTTCGTCTTGGCGCCGTCGGCCGACGGGTTCCTCTCGATCCGCACCCCCGGGCGATCGAGGTAGTCGCAGAGGAAGTCCGCGATCGGCAGGTTGCTGTTGCGGCTGGTCGAGTCGAAACCGACCAGGCGGGCGAGCAGCTCGGCGTCGGAGAGGAGGGCGGACACCGGTTTCTCCTACTCGCGCCGCCGCTCGTGGAGGACCATGATCATCGTGCCGAGCAGGGTGGCGACCTCGTCGCCTTCCGGGAGCGGACCCGCCAGGTTGTCGATCCGGAAGGTCCGCGACAGGAAGGTTCGGTGCTTGGTGATCCGCAGGGCGGTCTGGCCGCTGGCGCCGCTCTGGATGCCGTAGGTGGGGCTGAAAAACATGCCGGTGAACATGCCCACGATCGGGATCTCCTCGACGTAGTGGTCGATCACCTTCAGCCAGGGCTGCTCCTCGACGATGGTGAAGAGTCCCGTGGGGCCCTGGATCTCGTAGGTGGCCCTCCAGAGCGAGCGCAGCCCCTGCCGCTGGACGCTGCCCACGGTGCGCCCCTGGGAATCGGTGAAGGTGAACATCGCCGAGAAGTCGAGGATGCGGTCGGCGTTGATCTCGTAGAGCTCCTGCGACTGCGAGCTGTCGGCGAAGACGCGGATCTTGTCGCGCAGCTTCAACAGCCTCTGGCGGACGTAGAGGATCTCGCGCCCGGAGGCGTCGGTCACCGAGATCTGCGGCGCCAGGGCGGCGATCTTGAAGTTGAGGGTGAGCGGGTACTGCAACGGGTGCTGCATGACGTCCCTCCTTTGATGGTAGAGGACTATACGGCGGTCGGCCGCACGATCATCCGATCATCTCCCATGCGGCGCGTCGCCCCGGTCGAATCGAGGTGCTCGAGGAGCGGGATGGCCCACTTGCGGGTGAGCCCGAAACGGTCCTTGAAGTCCGAGACCGTGAAGCGTTCCCAGGCGGTGGCGAGGAGGTCGCGTCGCAGGGCGGCCAGCGCGGCGGCGGAGAGCAGGAGGCCGCTCGGCAGCTTGACCATCTGGCCGCGGGTCACCAGGTGGCGGATCACGCCGTCGAGGATCTGCGGCTTGGCGCCGAGCGCCAGCGCCACCTCGCCGGGCGACGGCGCCTCCAGCCCCGCTTTCTCGTAGCGTTCGAGCACGGCGACCGAGAGCGCCGACTCCTCGCCGGTGAGCTGGGCGCTGCGGCCGGGGAGGGTCACCTGATCTCCCTGCACGACGAGCACCTTCTGCGCCGCCAGCCAGCCGAGGTAGACGTCCGCCAGCTCGGCGCCACGGCCGCGCAGGATGCGGCGCACGGCTTCGGCCTTGGAGATCGACTCCGCCAGGCGGTCCTTCTGGAAGTGCTCCTTGAGGACGCGCCGAGCCCGCTCCGTCACCCTCTGCACGGCGCCTGGAGAGATCCAGCGGCGGGCGCGCCCGTGCTCCTCGGGGACCTCGATCAGCTTCTGGTCGCGGGCGAGCGCCGCCAGCCGCTTCGCCACCTGCGCCGGCGGCACCCCGAGCCGCCGCGCCAGCTCGCTCGCCTCGACGCCGCGCTCCCCGGCCTCCTGCACCCAGAAGGGGAGGGCGGCCACGAGGTCCTTCTGGAGCGCGGTCAGCGCTTGCTGGAGGACGGTGCCGCGGTGGCGCCGCCAGCGCGGATCGAGGATCTCGCCGCCGCCCAGGGTGGCGGGGGGAGACGGCCGGCGGATGATGAAGCGGTCGCCGCGCAGTGCCGACACCGGCGCCTGGAGGCGGATCTCGACCGGCCCGGTCTCGCCCGGCGCCAGACCCTCCGGGTTCAGCGGGCGCATGCGGCCGAGCACCTCGGCGGCGTAGAGATGGAGGCGCACGGGGACGAAGCCGCGGATCGGCGCCGGCGCGTCCGCCAGCAGGGTGAAGCGGGCGAACAGGCTGGTGGTGGCCTGGAACGCCTCCGGAGCTCCGAGCTGCATGCCGCGCGAGAGGTCGTCGAGGGGGACGCCGGTGAGTTGGAGCGACGTGCGCTCGCCCGCCTCGGCCTGCTCGCGCGGCTGGCCGTGCACCTGCACGCTGCGCACCCGCACCTTCTCGCCCTTCGGCAGCAGCTCCAGCGTGTCCCCCGGCTTGATGGTGCCGCTGCCGAGCGTGCCGGTGACCACCACTCCCAGCCCCTTGAGATGGAAGGCGCGGTCGACCGGCAGCCGCGCCGGCTTGCCCGGCTCGTCCAGAAGCGCATGCTTCGCCGCCAGGTCGAGGAGCGCCGCCTTCAGCTCGGGAATCCCCTCAGCCGTCGTGCTGGAGACGGGGAGGATCGCCGATCCGGCGAACGGCGTGGGCGCGATCAGCTCCTCGACCTCGAGCTGCGCCAGCTCCAGGAGGTCCGGGGAGACGAGGTCGACCTTGGTCAGTGCCACCACGGCGGCGGGGATGCCGAGCAGCGAGCAGACGGCGAGGTGCTCGCGCGTCTGCGGCTTCACCCCCTCGTCCGCGGCCACCACGAGGAGGAGGATGCGGATGCCGCCGAGGCCGGCCAGGGCGTTGTGGAGGAAGCGCTCGTGGCCGGGCACGTCCACGAAGCCGAGCTGGAGGTCCCCCTCGGTCAGGTGGGCGAAGCCGATGTCGATGGTGATGCCGCGCGCCTTCTCCTCCGCCCAGCGGTCGCAGTCGATCCCGGTCAGGGCCAGCACGAGGCTGGTCTTGCCGTGATCGATGTGACCGGCGGTGCCGACGATGACGCGACGCATGCTGGAGGTTTCTGTCACCCGGCGGACGTCAGCCGGCGTTCTTCGCCAGCACCTCGCGGGCGATCCGGTTGATCGTGCCGCCGTCCGCGCTGGAGCCGAAGCGGGCGATCACCGCCTTCATGATCGGCCCCATGGCCGCCGGGCCGGAGAGCCCCTTCTCCTTCACGATCTCCTCGACGGCGGCGCGGATCTGCCCCTCGTCCACCTGCGCCGGCAGGAAGGCGTTGAGCACTCCCAGCTCGGACTCCTCCTTGGCCGCCAGCTCCTCGCGGTTGCCGGCGCGGTACTGCGTGATGGAGTCCTCGCGCTGCTTGATCGCCTTGCGGACCAGCGAGATGAAGCCCGCCTCGTCCACCTCGTCGCCGCGGCGGATGCGCTCGTTCTTGATCTCCGCCAGGAGCATCCGGAGGGTGGAGAGCTTCTCCTTCTCCCCCGACTTCATGGCGGTTTTGACGTCGGCTTCGATGCGTTGCTGCGGTGTGGTGGTCGTCATGAGGGGGATTATAGAGGTGGATACCGAGGAGGGGCGATGTGACGCCCGCGCACCACGCCGTCGAACGGAGGATGTAGAGACGCTCCCAGCCCGTCCACGACACCCTCCCGGAGGCCACGGGGACGGCGGGACGTCTCCGGCGGAGGGCAGGTCGTCGCGAAGGGCATCGGGGTTGATGGGGTGGGTGTGGGGGCCTTCCTGAGGGTTGCGGGAGATGGAGAGTTGTCCTCTCCGGCGGAGACGTCCCGCCGTCCCCGTGGCCTGCAGAAGGGTGTCGTGGACGGGCTGGGAACGTCTCTACGCCCTCCGGCGAACGATCAGCGCCCCCGGCGAACGATCAAACCCGCGATCCGACTATGATCTCGCTCGATGAAACCCCTTGGTCTCCTCCTGGCCCTCGGCCTCGCGGCCTGCCTGCCGGCCCTCCCGGCCGCCGAGGACTCCCGCATCCGCGTCGCCGTGAGCGTGCCGCCGCAGGCGGATTTCGTCCGGCGGATCGGCGGCGACCATGTGCAGGTGGAGGTCATGATCCCCCCCGGCTATTCCCACGTCGACTATCCGCTCACCCCCCGGCAGGTCGCGGCCCTCAGCCGGGCGCGGCTCTACGTGGCGGTGGGGCACCCGGCGTTCGAGTTCGAGCAGATCCAGCTCAAGGCCGTGCTCCGCGACCTGCCGGGCATCCAGGTGGTGGACATGTCGCGCGGCATGCAGCTCCTCGCGGGAGAAGGGGAAGAGGATGACGAACACGGACGGAGTCACGGACAGGACCACGGACAGGAAGGCGGCGGTGACCCTCACGTCTGGGTGGCGCCGGACACGGTAGCGGTGGCCGCGCGGAACATCGCCGCCGCGCTGGCGGGGATCGATCCCGCCCATGCCGCCGAGTACCGCGCCAACCTCCAGCGCTTCGAGGCGGAGATCGCCGCTCTCGACCGCGAGATCCGCGCGCGCCTGGCCGGCCGCGAGGGGGACCGCTTCATGGTCTACCACCCTACCTGGGGGTACTTCGCGCGCGAGTACGGCCTGCAACAGGTGGCCATCGAAGCCGAGGGGAAGGAGCCCAGCGCGCAGCGGCTGATCCAGCTCATCGACCGCGCGCGGCGGGAGCGGATCCAGGTGGTCTTCGTCCAGGCCGGCTTCCCGCGCAAGAGCGCGCAGGTGATCGCCGAGGCGGTGGGCGGCCGCGTGCTCGTCGCCGATCCGCAGGACCCGGACTGGCTCGGCAACCTCCGCCGCGTCGCCCGCGAGCTCCAGGAGGCGCTCCCCCATGCCTGAGCCCGCGTCTCCGCCGCTCGTCGAAGTCCGCGACGTCACCTTCGGCTACGGCCAGGAGGTGGTGCTCGACCACGTCTCGCTGGAGATCGGAGCGCGCGACTTCCTGGCCGTCATCGGTCCCAACGGCGGCGGCAAGACGACGCTGCTCAAGGCGATCCTCGGCCTCGTCCGCCCCTGGTCCGGCGAGGTGGCGTTCAACCTTCCCTCTGGAAGTGACCCGCGCGGCCGGCTGGGCTACGTGCCGCAGTTCTCGACCTTCGACCGCGATTTCCCCCTGCGCATCGCCGACATGGTGCTGATGGGGCGCCTCGGCCGCCGCTCCGTGCTGCGCCCCTATTCGCGGGAGGACCGCGCCGCGGCGAACGCGACGCTCGACCGCCTCGGCCTGGCGTCAGTGGCCCGTTCGCACGCCTCCGAGGTCTCCGGCGGCCAGCTCCAGCGCGCCCTGATCGCCCGCGCCCTGGTCGCCGAGCCGGAGATCCTCTTCCTCGACGAGCCCACGGCCTCGATCGACGCCGAGTCGCGCGAGACCCTGCGCGACCTGCTCCAGGAGCTCAACCTCGAGATCCCCATCGTCGTCGTCACCCACGACGTCACCTCGCTGGCGCCGATGGTGAAGCGGATCGCCTGCATCAACCGCAAGCTCTTCTACCACGGCGATCCCGAGCTTTCGCTGGAGGTGATGGAGGAGGTCTACGGCTGTCCGGTCGAGCTGGTCACCCACGGTGTGCCCCACCGCGTGCTCCACGCCCATGATCACCACTGAAATG
The DNA here is from genome assembly GCA_963718645.1 of uncultured Acidobacteriota bacterium. Lineage (GTDB taxonomy): Bacteria > Acidobacteriota > Thermoanaerobaculia > Multivoradales > UBA5704 > DATARR01. Next base: position 3,175,434 of record OY970373.1, on the reverse strand, counting down.
CCGCATCACTGAAATGCACGGATTCCTCGACGCCCTCCACTACGAGTTCCTGCGCAACGCCGTGCTCGCCGGCGTGATGGCGAGCGTGCTCTGCGGCGTCATCGGCACTTTCGTGGTGGTCAAGAAGCTGGCTTTCATCAGCGACGGCATCAGCCACGCCGCCTTCGGGGGAATGGGGATCTGCTTCTTCCTCGGGGTCGATCCGCTGCTCGGCGCCATCCCGGTGGCGCTCGCCTGCGCGCTGGCCCTGGGCGCGGTCGACCGCGAGACGATCCGCTCCTACGACGCCATCATCGGCGTGCTCTGGTCGGTGGGGATGGCGGTGGGCGTGGTCTTCGTCTACAAGACGCCCGGCTACGCGCCGAACCTGATGACCTACCTGTTCGGCAACATCCTGCTGGTGACCCACCGCGACCTCCTGGCGATCCTGATCCTGGCCGTCTCGGTGCTGGCGCTCCTCTTCGTCTGCTTCAAGGGGATCGTCGCCGTGGCCTTCGACGAGGTCTTCGCGCGGGTCCGCGGCCTGCCGGTGCGGCTGCTGATGGCGCTGCTGCTCGGTATGATCGCCCTCTCGGTGGTGATCCTGATCCAGGTCGTCGGGATCATCCTGGTGGTGGCGCTGCTGACCATCCCCTCGGTGATCAGCCTGATGCTCTGGAAGGATCTGCGCAGCGTGCTCGCCGGTTCGGTCGCCATCGGCGTCGGCATCACCCTCGGCGGGCTGGTGTTCTCCTTCGACTTCGACCTCCCCTCGGGCCCGGCGATCATCCTCCTCGGGGCTGTGCTGCTGGTGGCGGTCTACGGCGGCAAGCGGCTGCGCCGGTACCGGCCGGCGGGGGTCTGATTTATATAGACCGCTGGTTGGGGATATATGGGGAGAGGGCTTGGATAAGCTTCCGAGTCATCGGTACATATAACAATGAAGCTTTTCTATATGGATTCCTGGTTCCCCTGGCCGGCCGTGGGCATTTCTATATAGGTGAGTCGTCCGGATATATGGATGTGCGGTCGGGAACGCCGAGGGAGACGCCAAAGCCGGAGGGGAAGTGCCTTGTCTATATATTTTTGTCCGTTGGATATATAGACCGAACGTCTCCTCAGTGAGGACGAGGGTTCGGCTATATATCAAGAATGGAAATCTATATATCCGCTCTCTCTCCCTGGGCTCCCCGGAGAGCTATCTATATATCACGGACGTAAAATTATATATCCGGGCCTCTAAACAAGGCAGGGCGGAAGCGGGTCTGCTCCGCCGTGACTGTTCGCAGGCCTCCCGGACCTCCCTCGACTCGCCCCCGGCGAAGCGAGAGCTTCGAGCTGCTGGTCGTCAAGGCTCCCAAGGGTCGTGGCAAGCGGTATCAGGTGAGGCTCCTGCACGCGCCGGCGGGCGAATCGCCCGTGGACACCCAGCACTCCTTCGAGGAGAAGGATCTGAAGGTGGTCTGGCGCGACCTCCGTCCCCAGGGCGCAGTGCGGGAAAGGCCCGAGGAGATCGGCTCCGAGCTGTTTCGCGCGCTGATCTCGGGAGACATCCGGCGTCAGTGGGACAAGAGCCTCTCGACCGTCAGTTCCCAGGGATTGGGTCTTCGCATCCTCCTCCGCTTGGGCGCGGCGCCGGAGTTGGAGAACTGGCCCTGGGAGCTACTCTATGACCGTCAATTCCTCGCGCTCTCCGGCGAGACTTCGGTCGTACGCTACCTGGAGAACCCCAGCCCACTGAGGCCGAAGAAGATCGCTCTTCCCCTCAAGATCCTCGTCGTCGTCGCCAACCCCGCGGACTGCGAGCCGATCGACGGCGAGGGGGAGTGGAGCCGGCTGAGCCGCGCCTTGAAGCCGCTCTCCGACGGCGGCAAGGTACGGATCGTGCGGCTGACTCCGCCGACGCTGCCGGCGCTCGAGAAGGCGATGAGCCGGTCCTGGCACATCGTTCACTTCGTGGGCCATGGCCGCTTCGAGGAGGGGGAGGGGAGCCTGATCCTCGAAGACGGGGAGGGGGGCCAGCAGGAGGTCCCCGGCGAGAGATTGAAGGTGCTGCTGGAGCGGCAGAAGGATCTCCGGCTCGTCGTGTTGAACTCCTGCGTCGGAGCGAAGACCTCGAACGAGAACATCCTCGGAGGCGTCGCGCAGTCCCTGGCGAGCGCGGGCGTCCCGGCGGTGCTGGCGATGCGTAGCCGCGTGTCCGATCGCGCGGCGCTCGCCTTCGCTGAGCGCTTCTACGAGGCGCTCTCCCAGGACCTCCCCATCGACGGCGCCCTCGGCGAGGCGCGGCGGGCGATCTATGCGGAGACCCGGGATCTGGAGTGGAGCACGCCCGTCCTCTACATGCGCGCACCGGTTCCCATCGACACGAGACGTCCTTGGCGCGTCCTCCTCGCGGCCATCCTGGGTGCGATGCTGCTCGGCAGCGGAGGCTACTGGCTCTCGACGCTGCCCGACCTATCCTCGGATCCCGCTTGTCCGTCGCCGCCCGGCCTCGATATGCCATTCGTGAGGATCAAGCCCGGCCGCTTCGCCATGGGCGTCAAGGGGAGGCAGGTGGAGATCACGAAACCCTACTGCCTCGGCAAATTCGAGGTAACGCAGGGCGAATGGAAGAAGATCATGGGGCCCCCTCTTCGGCAGGCGAAGGAGGGCGACAAGCTGCCGGTCGGCAACGTGTCGTGGAACGATGCCGAAGCGTTCCTGACCCGTCTCAATGCGAAGGAGCCGGCCGCTCACTACCGCCTGCCGACCGAGGCGCAATGGGAGCTCGCGGCGCGGGCGGGGACCTCCGGCAAGTACAGCTTCGGCGAGGATTTCTCAGAGCTGCGGATGTATGGGAATTGCAGTAAAACGGGCCGGCCCACTCGCGTCGGCTCCTTCCAGAGGAATCCTTGGGGTCTCTATGACATGTACGGCAATGTCTCCGAGTGGGTGGAGGATTGGGAGGGGCCCCTGCCGGACGAGCCCGCTCGCGATCCTACCGGTCCGGCGAAGGGGACCGATAAAATCCGGAGAGGAGGGAGCTACACGTACTCCCTCCATTGCGACTCGTCCTACCGAACGGGTTCGAAGCCTGACCACAGGAAGGTGGATACCGGCTTCCGCATCGTCCGCGATCCCAAGCCTTAAACCAGGGACATAAGGGACGACAGGGACGGCAAGGACTTCCAGGACCGAAGATTGGGTATCAAGTCCGTGTCCTTTTCGTCCTTGCAGTCCTTTACGTCCTTGGTTGGCTTTCTGCCACGCCGGCCGCCACCCTACTGCCCCTTCGCCACCTCCGCCAGCGACTTCTTCCGTACCGCCTCGAACTCGTCGCCGGGGTTCCAGGTGGGCATCGCTGTCGTGTCGGCCACCACCAGGCCGGTGTAGAAGCCGAGCTGGGCGTCCTCGATCATGCCGTCGTAGACCCAGGTGGGATCGAACTGGTCGCTCGGCTGGTGGTAGCGGTGGAGCTCGTACTCCTCGGCCTGCTGCTTGCCCCAGCCCGCCGGCTTGCCGATGAAGTCGGTGCCCGCCTCGGGGTGGATCGCCGGCACGCCAACCTTGGCGAAGCTGAACTGGTCGGAGCGGTAGAAGAAGCCGCGGTCGGGGAACTGATCCCCCTCCAGGCGGCGCCCCTGGCGGGCCGCCAGCGCCTTGACGACGCCGTCGAGCGACGACTTGCCGAGCCCGATCTCGGTGAGGTCGCGCGTGCGGCCGTGGATGTTGCCGCCGTCGTAGTTGATGTTCGCGGCGATCCGCCCGGCCGGCACCGGCGGGTGGGCCGCCAGGTAGGCCGAGCCGAGCAGCCCCTGCTCCTCGGCGGCCACGAAGGCGATCAGGATCGACCGGCGCGGCCGCTGCGGCAGCGCGGCGTAGGCCTTGGCGATCGCCAGCACCTCGGCGCAGCCGGAGGCGTTGTCCACGGCGCCGTTGTAGATCCGGTCGCCGCTCTTGTCCGGCTGGCCGACCCCCAGATGGTCGTGGTGCGCGGTGTAGACCACCACTTCGTCCTTCAGCTTCGGATCGCTGCCCGGCAGGAGGCCGAGGACGTTGGCGGTGCGGGTCTTGTTGATCGCGTTGGAGAAGGTCAGCGAGGTGGTGATCCCCAGCGGGACCGGCTTGAAGTCGCGGCTCTTGGCCTGCTCGACGAGTTTGGTCAGATCCTTGTCGGCGGTCTGGAGGAGCCGGCGGGCGGCCTCCTCGGTGGCCCAGGCGCGGAGCTGGAGGCGGGGCTCGCCGGCCGCCGGCAGCTCGAACTGCTGGCCGCTCCAGGAGGTCTGCACGACCTGCCAGGGGTAGCCGGCGGACGGCGTGGTGTGGATGATGATCGCTCCGGCCGCCCCCTGCCGCGCGGCGCTCTCGTACTTGTAGGTCCAGCGGCCGTAATAGAGCCGGCGGTTCCCCTCGAAGAGCTTGGGATCCCAGTCGGGATCGTTGTTCATCATCACCAGGACCTTCCCCTTGAGGTCCATCCCCTTGAAGTCGTCCCACTGGTATTCGGGGGCCTGGATGCCGTAGCCCACGAAGACCAGCTCGGCGTCCTTGATCGTGGAGGTGGGCGCCTGGACGCCGCTGGCGCCGATGTAGTCGTCCCACCACTTGAGCGCGACGGTCTGGTCGCCGGCCTTGAAGGTCCAGCTCTTCGGCATGTCGGACTTGATGCCGACGATCTCGAAATTCTGCTGCCATTCACCCCTGGGCAGGGCCGGCTGGTAGCCGAGCGATTCGAGCGTCGAGGCGAGGTAGAGCTGCGCGGTCTCGTCGCCGCGGCTGGCGGGTCCGCGCCCCTCCAGCAGGTCGTCGGCGAGGAAGCGGATGGGCGCCTCCAGCGAGGCGCGGTCGATCGCCTTGGCCGCCGCCTCGGCGCCCGGAGGGAGCTGAACGGCCGCCGGGGCCGCGCTCTTTTCAGCGCCGGTTAGCACGGCCGGGAGCGCCGCCGCGAGCAGGCCCGCGCCGAGGACGATTCCGAGACTTCCCATCCAGGCTAGTCGTTTCGAGCTGTTCATCCCAGAGACTGTAGCATCCGGGGCCGCCTCGCCTGCGATCACCGTTCGCCGGAGGCGGTAGAGACGCTCCCAGCCCGTTTACGACATCCTGTGCAGGCCACGGGGACGGCGGGACGTCTCCGCCGGAGGGCTCCCCGTTCCATCGGTCGCCGACTGCGAGGAGGCAACCCACGCGATCCTGGCTTTTTGACATCGAATGCAACGTGCCCCACACGAGCGTGCAAATGGCGAGGATCAGCCCTCCGTCGGAGACGTCCCGCCGTCCCCGTGGCCTGCGGAAAGGTGTCGTGGACGGGCTGGGAACGTCTCTACAAGCCCTCCGGCGGGAGGGTTCCACCTTGCCCCCCGCCCCCGCCCACGCTATGTTTGACCTGACGGGCTTGAGCCATGCTGCGAACCACCGTACGCGACTGCCTTTACCTCAACTGGGCCTTCCCGGCCGAGGCGCTGCCGCCGCCTCCGGCGCCGCTGCGCTACCAGCGCCACCCCTGGCAGGGGCGCGATTACGTGTTCGCGTCGGCCCTGCTCTTCCACCAGGACTCGCTCCATCTCACGGCGCTGCCGGCGCTCAAGTTCGGCTATCCGCAGCTCACCGTCCGGCTCTATGTGCTGGACGACGACGGCATTCCCTCGGTGCTCTTCCGCCGGATGCTGATGCCGGCCTGGGTGGCCCCCGGGGTGCGGCTGATCACCCACCAGCCGGCGACGCGGGCAAGGCTCCACTTCCCGCGGCCGTCGCGCAACGGCGGCGGCCCCTGGGAGTGGACCGCCGAGCGCAAGGGACGGCTGGTGGTGCGGGCATGGCCGGATTCGCCGCTGGTCGGCGAGGGGCCGCGGCTGGGCTCGTGGGAGGAGTCGGTGCGCTACTTCCAGGAGCGGCCGCGGGGGTACGCCTTCGGCTCGGGCGAGCTGCAGCGGATCTCGACGGATCATCCGCGGGTGCCGACCTGGCCGATGCGCGCCGAGGTCGAGGGGGACGGCCTGCTGCCGCGGCTGCTCGACCTCGCTCCCGGCACCCACTGGCCCGGGCTCCACTCGGTCTGGCTCTGCCCGGAGATCGCGTTCGTCTTCGAGCTCGGGCTGGTCCTGCGGGTGCCGGTGGCGCCCGCCCTGCCGCAGACGGCGGCGGGCCGGGTGGTGAGCTTCTTCGAGCGTCCGCCGGCGCGGCGCCGGCCCCCGGAGCGGCGCCGGAGCTCGTGCTAGCATCCCGCGCATGAATCCGACCCCCCCCTCCGAACGCCGGCCGCAGCGGATCGCGGTGCTGCCCGGCGACGGCTCCGGCAAGGACGTCACCGCCGAGGCGGTGAAGGTCCTCGAGGCCGCCGCCGGCACCTGGAGCCTCCCCCTGGAGCTGGTCCATCTCGACTGGGGCGCCGACCGCTACCTGGAGACGGGCGAGACGATCCCCGCCGGCGCCTTCGACGACTTCCGCGACAACTATTCGGCGATCCTGATCGGCGCCTTCGGCGATCCCCGCGTGCCGACCAACCAGCACGCCGCCGACATCCTGCTCGGCACCCGCTTCCAGCTCGACCTCTACATCAACCTCCGCCCGGTGAAGCTCTACGACGCGAAGCTCTGCCCGCTGAAGGACCGCACGGAGAAGGACGTCGACTTCGTCGTCTTTCGCGAGAACACCGAGGGGGCCTACGTCAACGTCGGCGGCACCTTCAAGAAGGGGTGGGCGGACGAGGTCGCGGTGCAGGAGGAGATCCACACCCGCAAGGGGGTCGAACGGATCATCCGCGCCGCCTTCGAGTACGCGGTGGAGCACGGGCGCCGCGAGGTGATGATGAGCGACAAGTCGAACGTCATGCTCCACGGCCACGGCCTCTGGCGGCGGGTGTTCGCCGAGGTGGCGAAGGAGTACCCGCGGATCGGGAACCGCTGCATGTACGTCGACGCCCTGTGCATGGAGATGGTGCTGCGTCCCGAGGGGCTGGACGTGATCGTGACCAACAACATGTTCGGCGACATCGTCACCGACATCGGCGCCGCCCTCCAGGGGGGGCTCGGGGTGGCGGCCTCGGCCAACCTCAACCCCGGCCAGACCTCGATGTTCGAGCCGGTCCATGGCTCGGCGCCGGCCCTCGCGGGCACCGGCAAAGCCAACCCCGTGGGCGCGGTCCTCTCGGCCGCGATGATGCTCGACTATCTCGGCCACCGGCCGGCCGCCCAGGCGATCGAGACGGCCGTGGCCCGCTCGATGCGCGAGGGGCGGACCACCCCCGACCTCGGCGGCTCGCTCACCACCTCGCAGGTGGGCGATCTGCTGGCCAGGGCGGTAGAGGCGAAGGTCGCGTAGGCCCTCATCACCCCGGCCCTCTTCTCCCGTCCCCACCCGCCCTCCCTCACCGGGAGAAGAGGGGGGCCCTGCGATGAGGCCGCTCCTAAATCCTCGCGTTGCTTTTTTCCCCCTCTCCCGGTGAGGGAGGGCGGGAGGGGGACGGGAGAGGGGGCTGGGGGGTGAGGGTCCGGGCGGCGGGCGCTTATAATCAATCCATTGCCTTGCAGGCATTGCCTTTCTTTGGAGGTCTTGATGCACCCCAGTGAGTCCGAGCTGATCTACGACTGGAACCGCGCCGCCGGCGCCGAGCTGCGCCCCGCGAGGGGGAAGGTGGAGCTGGACGACGAGACGCTGCGCGACGGCCTGCAGTCGCCCTCGGTACGCAACCCGTCGATCGAGGAGAAGGTCAGGATCCTGCACATGATCGCGGAGCTCGGCATCGAGTCCGCGGATCTCGGGCTGCCGGGCGCCGGTCCCCACGTGGTGCGCGACGTCGAGCGGCTGGCGCGCGAGATCGTCGAGCACAAGCTCAAGATCGAGCCCAACTGCGCGGCGCGCACGGTGATCGCGGACATCCAGCCGATCGTCGACATCGCGCAGCGCACGGGGCTCGCCATCGAGGCTTCCTGCTTCATCGGCTCGTCGCCGATCCGCCAGTACGCCGAGGGGTGGACGCTCGACCGCATGCTCAAGCTGACCCGCGAGGCCGTCGAGTTCGCGGTCAAGGAGGGGCTGCCGGTGATGTTCGTCACCGAGGACACCACCCGCGCCAAGCCGGAGGACCTGCGCCGCCTCTACCGCGAGGCGGTGGACGCCGGGGCGAAGCGGGTCTGTGTCGCCGACACGGTAGGGCATGCGACGCCGAATGGCGCGCGCAACGTCATCCGCTTCATCCGCGAGGTGGTCGGCGAGGAGGTGATGATCGACTGGCACGGCCACAAGGACCGCGACCTCGCCGTGATCAACGCCCTGGCCGCCGCCGAGGCGGGGGCCGACCGCCTGCACGGCACGGCGGTGGGGATCGGCGAGCGGGTGGGCAACTGCCCGATCGACACCCTGCTGGTCAACATGCAGCTCCTCGGCTGGATCGACCGCGACCTCCACGCGCTACAGCGGTACTGCCAGTTCGTGGCCGACACCACGGGCGTGCCGCTCCCCGACAACTACCCGGTGGTGGGCAAGGACGCCTTCCGCACCGGCACGGGTGTGCACGCCTCTGCGATCATCAAGGCCCGCGCCCGCGGCGAGGACTGGCTGGCCGACCGCATCTACTCGTCGATCCCGGCGGGGATGATCGGCTGCCGGCAGGTGATCGAGATCGGGCCGATGAGCGGCGAGTCGAACGTCGTCTACTGGCTCCAGGAGCGCGGCATCGAAGCGCAGTCCGAGCTGGTCAAGGAGATCTTCCAGAAGGCGAAGGGCTCCGCGGCGACCCTGGAGGAGGGGGAGATCCTGGAGATCTGCACCGCGCGCGGGATCACGGCCCAGCCGCCGAGGCCGCGGGCGCTGCCGTGAAGCCGGCGGCGCCCTCCCCGGCTCCCCCCGTACCCCCCTGGCGGCGGGTGCTCGACCGCTATCTGGAGAGCCTCGCCGTCGAGCGCGGGCTCGCCCGCAACACGGTGGACGGCTACCGCGGCGACCTCGTCCGCCTGGGGGACGCGCTGGCGCGGAAGGGGGGGCTGGACCTCGTCGCCGCCCTCCCGGCCGACCTCTCAACCCACATGCGCGACCTCCAGCGCCAGGGGCTCTCGCCGCGGTCGAGCGCCCGTGCCCTGTCGGCCATCCGCGGCTTCTACGAGCACTTGGTCACGACCGGCGAGCGCACGGACAACCCGGCGGTCAACCTGCTGCCGCCCAAGCTCTGGAAGCCGCTGCCGAAGGTGCTCGCGGAATCCGAGATCGAGGCGCTGCTGGCGGCGCCGGACGTCGCCACGCCGCTCGGCCTGCGCGACCGCGCGATGTTCGAGCTGCTCTATGCCACCGGCCTGCGGGTCAGCGAGCTGGTCGGCCTGACGCTGCCGCAGCTCCGGCTCGACGTCGGCTTCCTGATCGCCTTCGGCAAGGGGAGCAAGGAGCGGGTGGTGCCGGTGGGGGAGCAGGCCGAGCACTGGGTGCAGCGCTACCTGCTCGACGTCCGTCCGGAGCTCTCCCGCGGCCGCCACCTCAACGTCTTCGTCAACAAGAGCGGCGACAAGATGAGCCGGGTGGGCTTCTGGATGATCATCAAGAAGTACGGCCTGAAAGCCGGGCTGCGCACCGAGATCTCGCCCCACGTGCTGCGCCACAGCTTCGCCACCCACCTGCTGGAGCACGGCGCCGACCTGCGCGCCGTGCAGACGATGCTCGGCCACTCCGACATCGCGACCACCCAGATCTACACGCACATCCACCAGCAGCGCCTGAAGAGCCTCTACGACCGGTTCCATCCGCGGTCGTAGGGTAGGAAGAAAAGGGACCCAAGGGACAGCAGGGACGGCAAGGGACGCCGGGAGAGAGAAGCGCCGCCCCGGAATTCCTGAGATCCCACCGCTGTTTACACTAGTCCGAGCAATCTTCATCGGAAGGGCCTAGGCGTTTTCGCCCGCTGTTCCGTACAATAGATGGACCTAGTTGACGACGGAGTGGAGATCCTCGCCCTGATGAAGCACAGCTCCCGGCCCTTCCCGTCCCCCTGGCTCCTCGCCTTCGGCGTTCTCCTGCTTGGATTCGCGGCCGTTCCGGCGCGCGCCAACCTGGTGATCCTGGTCGACGGCAGCGTGATGAAGGTGGCGGCCTTCGAGGCCGAGGGGGATCAGGCGCACCTGACGTTCCCCTCCGGCGGCCGGATGACGATGGCGATCGAGCGCGTCGACCGGGTGCTCGACGACGAGTACACGCCGGAGCCCGATCCGCCGGCGGTGGCCAAGGTCGCGGCGGCCGAGGCGGTGGCCGTGGCGGCGATCCCGCTCCGCTTCGAGGAGAAGCAGGCCAAGGTGCCGGAGGGCCCCTACGGCACGATGATCTTCGAGGCGGCCAAGCGCCACTCGATCAACCCGCAGGTGGTGGCCGCCCTGATCCGCGCCGAGTCGTCCGGCAACGTGCGGGCGGTCTCCAACAAGGGCGCCCGCGGCCTGATGCAGCTCATGCCGGCGACCGCCGAGCGCTTCGGGGTCCACAAGGAGAGGCTGCTCGACCCCAGGCAGAACCTGGAGGCCGGCATCACCTACCTGAGCTGGCTGGTCGAGCAGTTCCCCAACGACCTCTCCAAGGTCCTCGCCGCGTACAACGCGGGCGAGAACGCCGTCTGGCGCTACAACGGCGTCCCCCCCTACCGTGAGACCCGCGAGTACGTCCGCCGCATCTTCGGCACGCTGGGCCTGACGGCCAAGATCGCCGGCCTGTAGAGGGCGGCGCGCCGGAAAGCCACAGACAAGGACGTAAAGGACTGCAAGGACGACAAGGACAAGGATTGCCGGATTCCTCGTCCTGTTCCTGATGTCCTTGTCGTCCTTGTTGTCCTTTACGTCCTTGCCTTTAGATTCCGGGATCAGACCGGTCCCCCCCACCGCATCACCATCAGGGTGCGGTCGTCTCCCAGGGGGTGGCCGGCGGTGTGGTGGTCCACCGCGGTCAGCAGGCGGTCGCGGATCTTCAGGGCGCTCTCCCCTTCCGTTCCCGCCAGGACCTGCTTGACGCTGTCGTAGCCGAAAGGCTCGTCGGCGGCGTTGGTGGCCTCGATCAGGCCGTCGGAGAGCCAGACCACGGAATCCCCCGGTGCGAGTTGTAGCGTCGCCTTGGCGTAGGCGTGGCCGAGGCCGCCGAGCGGCGAGCTGGGGAGGAGCACCTCCTCGACCTCGGCGCCCCGCACCCGGTAGGTGGGGGGGTGGCCGGCGTTGGTCAGCCGCAGGACTCCCGTGCGCAGGTTGAACAGGCCGAGGGTGGCGGTGACGAAGAAGCGCCGCTCGCGGTTCGAGCGCACCACGGCGTCCAGCCGCCCGAGGATCTCCTCCGGCTCGCGGGTCTCCTCGACCAGGATCAGCAGCGCCGCCTTGAGCATCGCCATCCGCAGGCCGCTCGACAGGCCGTGCCCGGAGACATCGGCGATGATCACCGCCAGCTCGTCGTCGGCGAGGCGCAGGACGTCGAAGTAGTCGCCGCCGATCGCCGCGCTCGGCTCGAACAGGGTGGCGAACTCGATGCCGCCCCCCGCCGGGAGATCGCTCGGCAGCAGGCTGTTCTGGAGCTTGCGGGCGAGCTCCAGCTCCTTCTCCAGCGACTCCTTCTGGGCGGCGGTGGCGACCAGCGTCTCCAGGTTGCCGGCCATCTCGTTGAACGAGCGCTGGAGGTCCCCCACCTGGTCGCGCCGCCGCACCGGGATGCGGACGCCGAAGTCCCCTTTCCGCACCGCCTCGGTGCCGCGGCTGAGCCGGTTGACCGCCCGCGACAGCCCGAAGATCATGAACCCCGCCATCAGCGCGGCGGCGGCGTAGACGTCGAACAGCAGGAAGCCCACGATCAGCAGGGTGAGCCAGGCGAGGGCGTCGATCTCGGCGGCGCTGGAGAAGAGGTGGCGCAGCACCGTGTTGGGCGTGGCGTTGAGGTTGGCCGCCACGTACTCGGACGCCCGGCGGCCGGTGGCGAGATCGAGGAGGGGGCCGGAGATCTCCCCCCACCAGACGAGCGGCGCGTCCCAGTAGCGCTGGCCGCGCGAGAGGCGCTTGAAGAAGCGCGCCGCCTCGGCTTCCTGCTGGTCCTTGCGGACATAGCGCAGCGGCACCTTGCGGCCGCGGATCTCGAACCCCTTGGTGTCGAGGTCGGGATCGTCCGAGCGGAAGAGCTCGGTCCATACCTCGGCGCGCCGGCTGAGCTCGCCGTCGAAGTCGCCGGCGTAGAAGGCCACCACGCCGCGGCCGTCGCGCGAGGCGGCGGACGCCAGGGTGGGCCGGCCGTTGGGGATCGCGACGAAGCGCGGGACGGCCTTCACGCTGTCACCCTGGACGACGAGAGGACCGGGCAGCTCCAGCCAGGCGGGCCAGACGGCGGGCAGCCGTGGATCGCCGGCCAGCTTGCGGCCGTTGCGGTAGTAGCCGAAGACGATCTCGCCGCCCTCCGGCTTGCGGGGCGTTCCGGAGGCCGCGAAGGCGGCGAGCCGCCCCTGGGCCGCCGCGGCGATCTCCCCCTGCATCGACTGCACGGCGTCGCGGTAGAGATGGCCGAGGAAGAAGCCGGAGAGCAGGTAGCCGAGCAGCGCCAGCAGCAACAGGAGCAGGGGGATCGGCAGCACGCCGAGCAGGAAGTAGGAGAAGGCGAGCCGCCGGCCCACCTTCCAGAGGAACGCCCGGTAGGCCCGGATGAGCCCCCAGATCAGCAGCGCCACGGCGCCCGCGCAGAGCAGGAAGGCGGTCAGGCCGCTGAAGTAGGGGATCTTCGCGGCGGCGACGGCGATCAGCACCGCGAGGATGGCGACGAAGCTGAGGAAGCGGCGGGGGCGTTCTTTCACGTGGGATCAGCCAGGGGGCGAAACAGAGTCCCCGAAAGGCACTACGGGAGGATGGCGGCAAAGTTTTTGGGAGCCGGAAATCCGCCGGAAGGTCCCCGAAGTTGGACAACCACTCCAACTCCCATAGAATTGCCCCGCTGTACGTCATCGGTAGCAGCCTGGCGGGCAGGCTTACCCGACTTGACGCCAGCGCATCTTAGCGCGAACCGGAGAAGAGGAGAGAACCCCGTGTCGAGGATCCCGCGTTTCCAGGAGCATCTGAAGACCGGCTTTACCGCCGAGGCCGCGAGCGCCGCGCGCTACCGCGCCTACGCCGACCGCGCCCGCGCGGACGGCATGCCCAACGTCGCCCAACGGTGGCTGCGCCTGGCCGCGGCCAAGGACGCCCTCGCCATCGAGCTGCTGGTGGCCTCCGAGCAGATCCACGGCTCCGAGAGCGACATCGGCAACGCCATCTCGGAGGAGCGTTACGAGAACGACATCCTCTATCCGAAGATGATCCGCGACGTCGACGAGGAGGTCGCCAACGTCTTCCTGCGGGTCGTCACCGCGCAGAAGGAGCACCTCAAGCAGCTCGAGTTGCTCCGGCGCGACCTCGGCTCGTCGCAGGGCGACGTCGCCCTGCCGGCCGAGGTCGACAAGGGCACCGCGGCGCCGTTCGCGGCGTCCTCGTGAGCCCCTCGCTCCGGTGGGTGCTTCGGAAGGTGAACGAACTGGGCGGCCCTCGCCGGGCCGCCCGTACCCTGGCTATAGCGAATTCAGGAAAACGAACAGCGAGCTGTTGTCCGCCGCGCTCAGGGCGTTGAAGCTCGCGACGCTCGACGAGGCCTGGCCCGAGTGCCGGTTGATGGCATCGAGGATGGTCAGCGACTGGCCGTCGTGCATCAGGCGGGTGCGGGTGCGCAGCCCCCAGAGCGGCGCCGTGCGGATCAGCGCTCCCGAGGCCTGCGCCTGCACGATGCCGTCCCCGGTCTTGATGTTGTGCAGCATGAAGTCGCCGTAGGGGTGATAGGTCTTGCTCCCCAGCGCCGCGTTGAGGGTGAAGGTGCCGCCGTTGAACACGGTCCCCACCGGCGCGGTGGTGATCGCATCGGTATGGCAGGTCACGCAGCCGATGCGGTCGAAGACGACCTCGCCGGCGGTCGGGGTTTCCGTGTCGTTGATCGAGGGGGCCCGCGGTGGCGCCTTGGTGGAGCGCATGAAGCGGGTGAAGGCCTCGACGTCCTTGCCGAACGGATGGCCCACCGTCGGCGCGTCCTCAGGATCGGGCACCGTATCGAACGCCGCCACGGAGTTGCCGTTCGAAGTGTTCTCGGTGGGGAAGAGCGGGCTGGTGATCCCGATCTCGTTCAGGTAGGCGTCCGCCGCGAAGGAGAGCAGGCTGGCGTGCTGGTTCTTCCAGCCGAAGCGGGCGATCCGGGTCGTGGGCGTGTTCGCTTCCAGGACCGGCACCATCACGATCGTTCCCTTCATCCCCACCGGCTGGGCGCTCTGGATGCGGGTGAACTCGCTGTCGGGAGTCGCCTCGACGAAGCCGTCGCCGAGGAGGTTGAGCGAGGTGCGGAAGGTCCGGATGGTATCGGTGTCGAAGACGTGCTCCTGGATGGCCGCGTCGATGGCGCGGTCATTGATCAGCGATCCGCCGGGATGATCGACGAACGTGCCGTCGCTGTTGAGCTTCCCCGCCCGCAACTCGTTGACCTGGGTGCTCGACGCCGAGACGGGGTTCTGATGGCATTCCCGGCAGGCCTGGGCGTTGTAGACCGGCCCCAGCCCGTCCGCGATCTGCTCGACCGTGTCGAACTGCGCTCGGTCGAGATCGAAATTGGTCTGATTCTCGAAGCCGTTGGTGATGTTGTCGAAGCCGGTGGGAGCATCCACCGCGGCGAGGACCAGCGGCACGGCCACGAGCAGAGTCAAAAATACAGTGATGAAGGGTAACCGCGACAATCTCCTCTTCAGTTTTGCCATCGACCTTCTCCTCTATCGGGTTTACAGAGAGTTCAGGAAAGCCATGATCGTGGAGCTATCGGACGAGCTCAAGGCAGCGAAGCTCGCGGCGCTGGCCGCCGCCTGCCCCTTATGGCGGGCGACGGCGTCGGAGACGGTGAAGGAGAGGCCGTCGTGCATCAGGCGGGTGCGGGTGCGCAGGCCCCAGAGCGGCGCCGTGCGGATCTGGTCGGCCGTGGCCGACGCCTGCGGGATGCCGTCGCCCGTCTTGATGTTGTGCAGCATGAAGTCGCCGTAGGGATGAATGGTCTTGTTGCCCAGCGACGAGTCGACGATGAAGAAGCCGCCGTTGAAGGCGGTTTGCGGCGGCGCGGTGGCGATCGCGTCGGTGTGGCAGGTGACGCAGCCGATGCGGTCGAAGACGGCCTCTCCGACCGTGATCGGATCGTCGGAGCCGGCCGACGCGGCGGCGGGGGCGCGCGGCGGCGCCTTGGTGGAGCGCATGAAGGCGGCGAAGGCCTCGATGTCCTTGCCGAACGGGTGGTTCGTCGTCGGCGGATCCTCGGGATCGCCCACCGTGTCGAACGCCGCGACGGAGTGGCCGTTCGAGCTGTTCTCGTTCGGGAAGATCGGGTTGGTGATCCCCATCTCGTTCAGGTAGGCGTCCGCCGCGAAGGAGATCAGGCTGGCGTGCTGGTTCTTCCAGCCGAAGCGGGCGATCCGCTGGATGGGATGGGTGCCGTCGAGGCCGGTCTCCAGGACCGGCACCGTCACGA
This sequence comes from uncultured Acidobacteriota bacterium, assembly GCA_963718645.1. Taxonomy (GTDB): domain Bacteria; phylum Acidobacteriota; class Thermoanaerobaculia; order Multivoradales; family UBA5704; genus DATARR01. The sequence goes on along the minus strand of OY970373.1, from coordinate 3,159,969 downwards.
TGGTTCCCTTCAGGCCGGCCGGCTGGGCGGTCTGGATGCGGGTGAACTCGCTGTCCGGGATCGCTTCGACGAAGCCGTCGCCGACGATGGAGAGCGAGGTGCGGAACGTGACCGTGTTGTCGCTGTCGAAGACGTGCTCCTGGATGGCGGGATCGATGGCGCGGTCGTTGATCAGCGTGCCGCCGGGGTGTTGGGTGAAGTTGCCGCTGGCGTCGGTCGATCCCGCCCGCAGCTCGTTGACCTGGGTCACCGATCCCGAGACCGGATTCTGGTGGCACTCCCGGCAGGCCTGGGCGTTGTAGACCGGTCCCAGGCCGTCCGCGATCTGCTCGACGGTGTCGAACACCGCGCGATTCGAATCGAAATTCGTCTGGGTCGTGAAGCCATTGGTGAGGTTGTCGTAGCCGGTGGGAGCGTCGACCGCGGCGAGGACCAGCGGCACGGCCACGAGCAGAGTCAAAAATACAGCGATGAAGGGTAACCGCGACAATCTCCTCTTCAGTCTCGCCATCAACTTCCTCCTTTACGAGTAAGGATCGTCACCACGCTCAGCGCCCACCCTAGGCCTGAGCCCAGATCGGATCCGGCTGCACGGTGTCTAGGAAGAGAAGGTTTCCTCCAGCCCTCGGGGGCTCCTGCGATTCAGTGCTACGGCGCGGACAGAATGCAAGATATAAGCCTGCTTACCCTCTCTTGACACCGGCCACGCCCCCCCGTACATTCATGGCGTGATGGACCTCCGTTTCGCGACCGCCGGCCTCTGTAGCGTGCGAATGCCCATGAGCATGCGCTCATCCGGCGCTGGTCTTTTCGCGAAGGCGGAGGGCGTCGATCTGATCGGCCCCTAGAACACCCCGCCGAACCGCTTCACGCAGCGAAAGACCACCGCCCGGCCCGGCCGGCGGTGGCTTTTTGCGTTCACCAGATTTTCAGGAGAGCTCTCATGACGATGGCTTACGATGTCGAGACCGACCCCTCCCTCGCGACGCTGGCGCTCCACGCCGGCACCTCGCCCGACCCGGCCACCGGCGCCCTGCTGACGCCGATCTACCAGTCCACCACCTACGTCATGGAGGCGGTGGGGAGCCACAAGGGGTTCACCTACAGCCGCACGGCGAACCCCACGGTCAGTGCGCTGGAGGGGCGGCTGGCGGCGCTGGAGGGGGCCGCGCACGCGTCCTGTTACGGCACCGGCCTCGGGGCCACGGCGGTGCTCGCCCTCGCCCTGCTCAAGGGCGGGGACCGCGCCCTGCTCTCGGACGTGGTCTACGGCGGCACCGTCCGCCTCTTCCAGCAGGTGCTCTCCAGGTTCGGCGTCGAGAGCGAGTTCGTGGACGCGGCGGACCTCGGCGCCTGGGAGGCGGCCCTCAGCCGGCCGGCGCGGCTGGTGTTCGTCGAGACCCCCGCCAACCCCACCCTCAAGCTCACCGACATCGAGGCTGTGGCGCGCCTCAGCCACGCCGCGGGCGCCATCGTGGTGGTCGACAACACGCTGCAGACGCCGGTCCTCCAGCGCCCCCTGGAGCTGGGAGCGGACATCGTGCTCCATTCGACCACCAAGTTCATCGAGGGGCACAACGCCACCCTCGGCGGCGCGCTGATCACCAACGACGCCGATCTGCACGAGAAGCTCACCTTCCTGCGCAATGCCATCGGGGCCATTCAATCGCCGATGAACGCCTGGCTCACCCTCCAGGGGGTGAAGACGCTGCCGCTGCGGATGGAGCGCCACTCGGCGAACGCCCTCAAGGTCGCCCGCTTCCTCGAAGGTCACCCGCGGGTGACCAAGATCCTCTATCCCGGGCTCGAATCGTTCCCGCAGCACGCGCTGGCCCTGCGGCAGCAGCGGAGCGGCGGCGCGCTGATGGCCTTCGAGGTCGAGGGGGGAACCGAGGCCGGCATCCGCGTGATGAACGCCGTCCGCCTCTGCTCCCTGGCCGAGAACCTGGGAGCCGCCGAGACGCTCGTCACCCATCCCGCCTCGATGACTCACCTCGCCGTGCCGGTGGAGCAGCGGCTGGCCACCGGCATCACCGACGGACTGATCCGGATCTCCGTCGGGCTGGAGAATCCCGATGATTTGATCGCCGATTTGCGGCAGGCGCTGGAGGCCTGACATCGCGACCTCGGCCTTCGGGGCGGCCTGCGCTTCGAAGCCTCACTCTTTACAACGAACAGGAGAGAACGCCATGTCCACCCTCGTCTTCGAATTCGACCTGCTGAAGCGAGCGCAGCAGTTGGGCCTGCCCCCGGAAGAGGGGGCGGCATGAAGACCTCCACCCTCTGCGTCCACCAGCCGGCCGGCAACGATCCCTACGGCGCCTCGGCGCCGCCGATCTACCAGACGGCGACCTTCCGCCAGCCCGGCGCCACCGAATTCGGCGAATACGACTATTCCAGGACGTCCAACCCCACCCGCGCGCTGGCCGAGAAGCAGATCGCGGCGCTCGAAGGCGGCGCTCACGCCTGCGCCTTCGGCAGCGGCATGGCGGCCCTGGTCGCCGTCACCCGCCTGGTCAGGGGGGAGAGGAGATCCTCGCCGGCGACGACCTCTACGGCGGCACGGTGCGCCTCCTCTCCCGGGTGGCGCCGGAGCTGGGGGTGCGCGTCCGCCACGTCGACACCACCGATCCGGCGGCGGTCGAGGCGGCGATCTCGCCGGCCACCCGCCTCCTGCTGGTGGAGACCCCCACCAATCCGCTCCTGCGGATCGCCGATCTGGCGCGCCTCGCGGGAATCGCCCACGCCCGGGGCGTGCTGCTGGCGGTGGACAACTCGCTCCTCTCCCCCTGCCTCCAGCGCCCGCTGGCCCTGGGGGCCGACCTGGTGATCCATTCGGCCACCAAGTTCCTCTGCGGCCATGGCGACGTCAGCGCCGGGGCGGTGGTTACGGATGATCCCGCGCTCCACGAGCGGCTCGCCTTCCACCTCAACGCTGAGGGGACCGGCCTCGCCCCCTTCGACAGTTGGCTGCTGCTGCGGGGGATGCGGACGCTCGCGCTGCGCGTCGAGCGCCAGTGCGCCACGGCGGCGCGGGTCGCGGAATTCCTCGCCGCCCATCCGCGGATTGAAAAGGTTTTCTTCCCCACCCTGGCGCCGCCGGAGATCCGCGCGATCCACGAGCGCCAGGCGAGCGGTCCGGGCGCCGTGGTGAGCTTCACCACCGGCGACGCGGAGCGATCGAAACGGATCGTCGAGGCCGCGCGGCTCTTCTCGATCGCCGTCAGCTTCGGCTCGGTGGGCTCCTCGATCAGCCTCCCCTGCCGGATGTCGCACGCCAGCATTCCGCGGGAGCTGCGGGGGAGGTTGGGCCCACCGCCCGACCTGATCCGCCTCTCGGTGGGGATCGAGGATCCGGAGGATCTGATCGCGGACCTGGAGCGGGCTCTGGCAGCCTAGTCCAGGGACAGCAGGGACTTCAGGGGCACCAGGTTATTTCCCCTGTCCCTGTTGTCTCTGCTGTCTCTTGGGTCCCTTCTGCCCTTCTTTCGAGGGCCCTGTGTGTCATTCTTGCAAGAGACACCAGAATGGCTCAGACCCCCCTCCAGGATGGCCGCGGTGCCTGGGACGGCCGCGGCACTCCACCTCCTCTGACGTCGCGTTCGATGCGCGAGCGTTTCGGCGCCCTGCGCAACCTGCGCCCCTTCCTCAAGCTGATCTGGGGGACCAGCCCCAGCCTCACCGCCGGCGACCTGACGCTGCGCCTCGTCCGCGCCCTGCTGCCGGTGGCCACCCTCTACGTCGGCAAGCTGATCATCGACGAGGTGATCCGGCTGGCCGGCACCCATGGCACGCATCCGCGTCTGGGCGACTGGTTCGCCCAGGGCCTGCTCAACCACCTCGCGCTGCTGGTGGCGGTCGAGCTTCTCCTGGCGGTGCTCGCCGACGGGCTGGGGCGGCTGGTCTCGCTGTTCGACGCCCTGCTCTCCGAGCAGTTCACCAACGCCACCAGCGTGCGGCTGATGGAGCATGCGGCGACTCTCGACCTGGAAGACTTCGAGGACAGCGAGCTGCAGGATCAGCTCGACCGCGCCCGCCGGCAGACCACCGGCCGGATGTCGCTGATGAACCAGCTCTTCGGCCAGGCGCAGGACCTGGTGACCATCGTCAGCTTCGCCGCCGGGCTGGTGGTCTACGCCCCCTGGCTGATCGCGCTGCTGATCCTGGCGCTGGTGCCGGCCTTCCTCGGCGAGGCCCACTTCAACTCCCAGAGCTATTCGCTCGACTGGGTGCGGACGCCGGAGCGGCGCGAGATCGATTACGTGCGCCAGACCGGGGCCAGCGTCGAGACCGCCAAAGAGGTGAAGATCTTCGGCCTCAACGCCTTCCTGATCGAGCGCTACCGCCAGCTCGCCGACGCCCTCTACCTGGACAACCGCCGGCTGGCGATCCGCCGCGCCGGCTGGGGAGCGCTGCTGACCACCTTCGGCACGGTGGGCTATTACGTGGCCTATGCCTTCATCGTCTGGCGCACGCTGAGCGGCCGGTTCAGCATCGGCGACCTCACCTTCCTCGCCGGCTCCTTCCTCCGCCTGCGCACCCTGCTCGAGGGGCTGCTGATCGGCTTCTCGCAGATGGCGGGGCAGGCGCTCTATCTCGACGATCTCTTCTCCTTCTTCGAGATCGCGCCCGAGATCGTGTCGCCGGCCGATCCGCTCCCCTTCCCCTCGCCGATCCGCGACGGCTTCGCCTTCGAGAGCGTCGGTTTCCGCTACCCCGGCGCCGAGCGCTGGGCGGTGCGCGACATGAGCTTCTCTCTGCGCGCCGGCGAGGTGCTGGCCCTGGTGGGCGAGAACGGTGCCGGCAAGACCACCCTGGTCAAGCTGCTGGCGCGCCTCTACGACCCGGACGAAGGTCGCATCCTGCTCGACGGCCGCGACCTGCGCGAGTACGACCTGGAGGCGTTGCGGGCCAATATCGGCGTCATCTTCCAGGACTTCGTGCGCTACCACCTCACGGCTGCCGAGAACATCGCGGTGGGGCGGATCGAGGCCCGCGACGACCGCGCGCGCATCGAAGGCGCCGCCGGGCGCAGCCTGGCCGACGAGGTGATCGCCAAGCTGCCGGCCGGCTACGAGCAGCGGATCGGCAAGCGGTTCCGCACCGGCGTCGACCTCTCCGGCGGCGAGTGGCAGAAGGTGGCGATCGCCCGCGCCTACATGCGGGACGCCCAGGTGCTGATCCTCGACGAGCCGACCGCGGCGCTCGACGCCCGCTCGGAGTTCGAGGTCTTCCAGCGTTTCAAGGAGCTGAGCGAGGGGAAGACCGCCGTGCTCATCTCCCACCGCTTCTCCAGCGTGCGCATGGCGGACCGCATCCTGGTGCTCGCCGACGGCAAGGTCGAGGCAATGGGCACCCACGAGGAGCTGCTGGCGGCGGGCGGCCGCTACGCCGAGCTGTTCGAGTTGCAGGCCGCGGGATATCGCTGATCAATCCGGGGTGAGGGTAAAGGCGGTCCGGGTACGTTCTCCTGCATGTAAGAAAAAACCGAAAATTCTAAGGAGATCGTCATGAAAATTTCCATCCGTCTCGCCCTCGCAGCCCTCGCCCTCGTCGCTTCCCTGACGTCCGTTCCCAAGGCCGCGCAAGCCGCGCCCCCCTCGTGCGACAACCTCGACGGTGCGACCTGTAGCCTTCTGGGCAAGAACGTTGGCTGTATCTGGCTGGACGGCTTCCACGGGAGCTGCTTCTGCGACCCGAGCACCAAACACTGGACCTGCGACTGATTTCGCCGGGCTCCTCTCTCCGCCATGGACGAGAGAGGAGCCGCTCAGCCCATCCGCTCCAGCGCCTCCCGCACCCGTTCCATCCCCGTGTTGCTGCCGCTCAGGAGAATGCCGACCCGTCGGCCGCGGAAGCGCTCGTCCGCCAGGACGCCGGCCAGGGCGGCGGCGCCGGCCGGTTCCACGATTACCTTCAGGTGCCGGAGGATCAACCCCATGGCTGCCAGGATCGCCGAATCCGGAACGGTGAGGACGCCCGCCGCCCAGCGCCGGATCATCTCGAAATTGTGGACTCCCGGCTTCGGGGCGGTGAGGCCGTCCGCCACGGTCTGCACCCGCTCGGGCGGAGTGGGCGCGCCAGCCGCCAGCGAGCGCACGATGCCGTCCGCGCCGTCGGGCTGAACGCCGTAGACCTTCGGGCTCCGGAGAGCAGGCCGCCGCCGGCCAAGCCGGCTGCGGCCGTGACTCATCGGACGGTGATCCGCTCTGCCCGCTTCACCCTTGCGGGAAGGAGCGGGCGGAAGTCGCCAGCCTTTCTCCCTCGCGCCACATGGTGATGTGTCTAATTCCATTGAGTTTAGCCCCAACCATGAACTGCAAACCCGATACTCCCCTGTCGGATAAACGTTCTACCTCACTTGGCCAGGCTTCCAACCCGACAGCACTACCGAAGTTGACGAGTAGTAGAGATCAGTGTAGACTATCCACCTTCCCTAGAATAAACGGCATAGTTTTTTCATCGTTTGCTTGAACAGCATGGAAGCTGTCTGGAAGCGTTGGGGAAGCAGACGGATACAGTTGGTCTTGAGGTTAGGCGGCAGAAAGCACGTCCCGAGATGCTCCAACGCCGTCCTCGGATGTGGGCGGTAGCGAAGGAGCCCCAAGCTGCCGTCCAAAGGCCCGACACCCATCACTCCCCACCCACATATTGCCCGATCATCTGTTCCATGTACCGCTTCCATTCATTTCGAGACCTAACTGCCGCCGAGGAGGGCCCCGCATGAAGGCAAAGACAGCCGGATCGACTGCGAGCGCAACGAAGGCTAAGAAGACACTTTCCGCACCTCTCACAGAAGCGGCAGCCGCGGATCTGGTTGGCCAGATTCTCGCTGAGACCAAAGAGCGCTGGAAGGCCGACCCGACGCTCGCAGTTGCATGCTCATCGGAAGAGCGTACGGGAATGGGGAACTAAGATGCGCCGGAAGACACCGACTCTCGCTGCAGTTCTGAGGTACACGAACGACGATCTCGTCCACTACTTTGCCTACGAGAAAGGCCTTCCTCTCAAAGAAGCCAAGGAACTTTTTGTCGATCTCAAACGGTGGCTCTGGCTCTGCGGCCAACGTGATCCTAAGAGTTTTCGCATTCATTTCTATCGCGATTCCACGATCATCGACGATTTCTGGCATACCTTTCTATTGTTCACCGAAGACTATGTCCGCTTCTGCCACAAACACTTTGGCCAAATACTTTTTCATCGTCCAGAACCTCACCTCCAAGCAATGGAGCAGCGATCTATGGCCAAGAAGTCACCCGCGAGGTTGATCAACCAGAACCTCCCGCTAGTCGAGCAGAGCATGCACGAGGTCTTGCGGATGCTCGGTCCCGATGTCCTCGTCCGCTGGTACAGAGACCTGCCTGCCCGCTATGGCGGTTGAGACTCGGATTGACAGCCTGCTAGCTGAAGGAGGGCCACTCACCGTCAAAGTCGCCGACATCGCAGCGTTAGAGCTAGAAACAACTGAGATTCGCCTGCAGCTCCGTCTACTGCAGACCAGCAGCTCTGATGGCTTCGTGCTCTTCGATGCCGACGGAAACTCCTTTCGATTCGGCCCCAGGAGCAAGTTGCACGAAACCATCACCCGGACGGCCTCGCTTGGCACTACCGCTCTTGGCCTTCTCGCTTCTCAGGTGGACGTCGGACTCGCGGAGCTTCGCCAGGCGACACTCGAACTTGTCTCCATCGGCGTACTTAGCCTTCATCCTCGATCGTCCACAGGTGACCGCGCCAATAACGAGCTTCACTCCGGGCGCTACTCCGGTGAGCTAGCCTACTTCGAGGGCTTTGAGACTACGCAACTCAGCCGCCACGACATGCTGAGAAGGCTGATGTCTGCAAGTGTGTGCGTCATCGGCCTCGGTGGAGCTGGATCTATGGTTGCGCAATTATTGTATGCAAGCGGCGTCGGCCAACTGACCCTCGTAGATGGCGACGCTGTCCAGGAACAGAACCTTCCGCGTCAGTTTCTCTATACCGAGGAAGATATAGGGCGGCCGAAGGCAGAGGCGCTCGCACAGCGCCTAGAGGCCCACCGATCGACCGGCCATGTACGAGCAATTGGGCGCTTTGTCCTAAGCCAAGAGGACGCCCTAGAGTTCTGTGCGGCTAGTGAGCTTGTGGTGTTATCGGCTGATCAACCGCGCTTAAGACTTGTTTCGTGGATTGGCGAGGCCTCCCTGCGACTTGGATTTTCGTACATGGCAATGGCGGGGTCTTGGATCGGCCCGATTTCCGTACCCTTTCAATCGCCGTGTTATGTTTGCCAAAGCCGCTTCAATCTCGCGCAAATGGCGGACGCTGCAGGCTACTTGCACGCAACACTTCAGCATTCACCACCAGATACGCGCCCGTCCTTTCCGCCCGGGCCGGCACTTACCGCCTCGGCAATGTCCATTGCGATAATAGAGCATCTCGCTGGCATCGATCCCCTTCGTCTAACAAGCCGACGAATTCGCCTTCGTCTTTGGGGTATGTCTGAGTCTGTCTCTATTCCTCGGTACTTGGACTGTCAGCGCTGTGGCAAAGTGGCTGATTCTTCACATTCGTCGTGAAGAGTCCGACCAGCGTGTAGCCGTCTCCTCCCGCAGCCGCGCCAGGCGCTCGAAGGCCTGGGTGGCGTTGGTGCCCCCTCCTTTTCGATGCGGGCTCCCATGGCGGCTACGGCGGCCAGCTTCTCCGGGACCGCGTTCTCCGGCATCACGACCACCAGCCGGGCACCGGCGGCTCGGGCCGCCCAGGCTGCGCCGAGAGCGGCGTTGCCCGCGCTCACCGTGATCAGGCCGCGCGCCATTTCTTCCGCCGAGAGGTGCCCAATCTGGTTGCAGGCCCCGCGCACCTTGAACGAGCCGGTGATCTGCAGCCCCTCGGCCTTGAAGAAGAGTTGCCCGCCGGCAAGCTCGTCCAGGGCGTCCGAGCGCAGCACCTGCGTCCGCAGCACCACTCCCGCCAGCGCGCGGCGGGCGGCCAGGAGGTCGGGCAAATCGGGTAGGGTCAGATCCGTCATGGCGGTTCCTCGTCGCGGCGACAGTCTATCGGAGGATGGGGGATAGAATCGGACCGGAGCGATCCGCTCCTCACAGTCCCAGGGCGTCCTTGAGCGCCTGCAGACCGAACGCGTGTCCCACGGCGAGGAAGGGTAGAGGAATGAGGAGCGCGGCGGCCCGCCTTGAGCGGGAATCCCGTTCCATCGCCCAGCCCCAGAGGGAGAGGAAAAGAACGGCGAGGCTCGGATAGCCGATCCAGGTGATCAGGGGGACGCCGAGCACGCTCCGCGTTCCCGCCTGCCAGCGCGCCATGCCGATCCGTTCCAGGAAGGGCTCGTAGAAGCAGGCGAGAGCGATCATGAACAGCGCAACGAGCGCGAGGAACCGTCCCGAGGGCCGGCGGTTTCCATGCCGCTCGCCCGAGACCGCCTCGGCCCACACCACGGCGGCATAGATGCTGTAGCCCCAGATGACGGACGCGATGAGCGGCGCCCTGCCGAGCATCAGGTGGAGCGGCGCGAAGCCGTAGAGGATGTCGCGCAGCACCACGAAGCTCTCCCGGAGGAATCCCAGCAGCAGCATCGCTCCAAAGAACAGGGCGCCGGAAGTGCCCCGCAGGATCACCGCGTGTGCCACGAAGGCCAGGAAGAAGAGGAGGGTCAGGATCTCGATGAAGAGGTGCATGGCTCACCGCTCCCTGGCGCCGTGGAAAAACCCGACGGCCAGGAGGAATGCCAGGGGGACCTTCGTTGCCCAAAACAGGGTGTGAAACCGCGCGGCCTCGATCGCCAAGCCGAGGCCCATCATGACGGCGAGGAGGATCAGGGGGAGAAGGACCAGGACGCGCGGAGGGGAAGATCGCATTCTTCCAATCTACACCGGACATACAATCGGGATCGGCAACCTCCGGGGATAGAATCGGACCGTGCAGATCCTGAGAGAGCCGTGCAACGAGGGAGTGGCACTGGCGGGCAAGCGTTCCGCTCCGTGCGACGCGCAGGCCGAGCCCTGGGTGCTGGCGGCCACCATCCTGGGCTCCGGCATGGGCTTCATCGACGGCACGGCGGTGAACGTGGCGCTGCCGGCGCTCCAGAAGAGCCTGGGCGCCTCGGTGACCCAGGTGCAGTGGATCGTCGAGGCGTACGCGCTCTTCCTTTCGGCCCTGCTGCTGGTGGGGGGCTCGCTGGGCGATCGCTTCGGCCGGCGCAAGGTGTTCCTGATCGGGATCGCCGGATTCGCCGCCGCTTCGGCGGCCTGCGGCTTCGCGGCGAACAGCGCGCAGCTCATCGCCGCGCGGGCCGTGCAGGGGGTGGCGGCGGCGCTCATGGTGCCGGGGAGCCTGGCGATCCTCTCGGCCTCTTTCGACGAGAAGCGGCGGGGGAAGGCGATCGGCACCTGGTCTGGGTTCGGCTCGATCACGGCGGCGGTCGGGCCACTGCTCGGCGGCTGGCTCGTCGACCACGCGTCCTGGCGGTGGGTGTTCTTCCTCAATCTGCCGCTGGCCCTGGCGGTGATCCTGATCTCGCTGCGCTGGGTGCCGGAGAGCCGGGACGAGCAGACCGCGGGGAAGATCGACGTTCCCGGCGCGCTCCTCGCGACACTCGGGCTGGGCGGTCTGACGTTCGGCCTGATCCAGTCGTCCTCGCTGGGCTGGGGGAGCCCGTGGGTGATCGCGGGGCTGGCCGCCGGCACCGCGGCGCTCCTCGGCTTCGTCGCGGTCGAATCGCGCTCGGCGGCGCCGATGATGCCCCTGGAGCTCTTCGGCTCGCGCACTTTTACCGGCGCCAACCTGCTGACCCTCTGGCTCTACGCCGCTCTCGCGGCCGCCCTCTTCTTCCTCCCCTTCGACCTGATCCAGGTCCACCGCTACTCGGCGACCGCCGCCGGGGCCGCGCTGCTGCCGTTCGTGCTGCTGATGTTCACCCTCTCCCGCTGGTCCGGTGGGCTGGTCGAACGCTACGGCGCGCGGCTGCCGCTGATCGTGGGGCCGGCCATCGCCGGGGCCGGCTTCGCCCTCTTCGCCCTGCTCGCGATCCTGTTCCCGGAGGGCGGCTACTGGACCGCGTTCTTCCCCGCCATCCTGGTGCTGGGCCTCGGGATGTCGATCAGCGTGGCGCCACTGACCACCACGGTGATGGGCGCGGTGGAAGAACGCCACGCCGGCATCGCTTCCGGCATCAACAACGCCGTCTCCCGCTGCGCCGGGCTGCTCGCCGTGGCGGTGCTGGGCATCCTGATGCTCGGGCTGTTCGGCCGCGGCCTCGACCGGCGGCTGGCGCGGCTCGATCTGCCGCCGCAGGCGAAGGCGGCGATGGCGGCGCAGCGGGAGAGGCTGGCGGCGCTGGAGATCCCCGCCGGTCTGCCGGAGCCGGCGCGGGTGGCGGCCCGATCCGCGGTGGACCGGTCCTTCCTGGATGGCTTCCAGGGCGTTCTGTGGACCGCGGCGGGGCTCGCGCTGCTCGCCTCGCTCAGCGCCGCGTGGCTGATCCGGGGAGGTTCCGCACCGTCTCGTTGAACGTACGGAGGAAGGGGGTGTCCGGGTAGTAGTAGAAGGAGCCGACCGGGCACCCTCCCTGGGGGCCGCAGAGCGGGGTGACCGTGCGATCGCGCTCAGGGGCATGCCGCCAGTCGTTGCGCTGGCGCAGGATCCGCGAGAGCTCGCCGCGGAAGCGGTCGTAGGCCTCGCCGTGCCAGACCTCGCGGATCGACTGCCGGTAGACGTTCCCGAGCTCGGCTCCTTGCAGCAGGCAGCAGGGAGCGACCTGGCCGGTCGAGCGGACCAGCATCGAGTGCCAGCCGATCAGGCAGTGCGTGCCCAGCCCCTCGTTGGCGGCCTTCATCCGCTCCAGCCCGCGGGCGCGCCGGTGATGATCGATCTTCTCGCGCAGGGTGAAGTCGCTTCGCGCCGCCAGCCGGGCGAGCCGCCGGACCGTCGACGTCGCCTTGCGCTCCTCGCCGAGCCTGACGCCGATCCGCGTCACGCGCTCCGAGAGGTCCTGCTCGAAGCTGTTGACGACGTCGATCTTCCGGTACTCGTCGCGCCGCAGGAGGTCCTCATAGAGCTCGAGCATCTCCTCGGTCTCCGCCGGCGTCATCCGCTGCTCGGGGGAGAGGCCGGCGAGGCCGTTGAACAGGATCGAGTCGACGCCGGCCTCGCGGGCCAGCCGGTACATCTCGGGAATCTGCCCGAAATTCTCTTTCCAGACCAGGAACTGGAGCTTGATGTGGGGCGTGCGCGAGCCCCGCCGGCGCTTCGCTTCGACCAGGCCGCGGAGGTTGTCCACCACCCGCTGGAAGTTGCGCTCGTTGGTCTGCATCATCGCGCCGTAGGAGGGCGCGTCCGCCGTATTGAGGCTGAAGGTGACCTGCTCGCAGGTGCCGATCAGCAGCTCCGCGACTTCGGACCGGAGGAGGACGCCGTTGGTGGTGAGGTTCTCGATCGGCAGGCCGCTCGCCTGGACGGCGCGCAGGAAATCATGGATTTTGCGATGGAACAGCGGCTCGCCGCCCCCCGCCAGGCGGATCGCCCGCGTCCCCATCTCCTTCAGCTCGCCGAGCATCTCCTCGAAGCGGGGCAGCGGGATTTCGTCCTTGCCGCGGAGCGAAGCCGTGGAGCAGAAAAAGCAATCGATGTTACAGCGGTCCTGGGGGTGAAACTCGACGTGATAGGGGCCGCCATAGGCGGCCCCGTCCTCGATCCCTTGCAGGATCGCCGCTTTGTCCGCCTGCGTCAGATGATTCCAACCGAGTTGGCTCAAAGAGTTTTCCTCCGCGTTTCGCCGATCTGATCCTTAATACGGATCAGCCCGCCGAACTGTCACAGAAGAACTCTTTCTAAAGTGGAGCGATCAGCGCCGCTTCGTCGCCCATCGGCTGGAAGAGCGAGACGGCGACGACGCCCGGTCCGGCGTGAGTGCCGACGACCGGACCGACCTCGGCCTGGATCAGCTCGCTGACCGCGAAGGTCTCGCGGAGCAGCTTCTCCAGACGGTCCGCCCAGGCGGGGGCGTTGCCGTGGCTCACTCCGACGATCACCGGCCGCCCCGGATCGATCCGCTCCTTCAGGAGAGCGAGCATGCGCGGGTGCGCCGCGCGCCCGCCGCGGACGCGGTCGACCGGCGCTACCTCGCCCTCGACCACCCCCAGGATCGGCTTGATCCCCAGCAGGCCGCCGAGCAGCGCCCGCGCCCGGCCGATGCGGCCGCCGCGGGCGAGGAATTCGAGGGTGTCGACCGCGAACAGCGTATGGACGCGCGGCGCCAGGTTGAGCAGCCGCCGCCGGATCTCCGGAGCGCTCTCGTTGCGCGCCGCCATGCGGGCGGCGAACAGCGCGAGCAGGCCGAGCCCGAGGCTCACCTGCCCCGAATCGACCACGGACACGGAAGGAGCCGCGCCCTGTTGGCCGTTTTCACCGTGGGTGCCGTTCGTGCCTTGCGCGCCGTTCGCCGATATGGCCGCCGTCGCGCCGGTGCCCGCGTTGTCGAACGTCTTCGACAGCCGCGACGAAAGGTGGATCGAGACCACGTCGTGCCCCTGGCTCAGCCATTCGCCGTAGCGGCGGGCGAACTCGTCGGCCGTCGGCGGGCTCGACGCCGGATGGGCCTTCTTCGTCCGGAGCAGGCCGTAGAACTGTCCGGGCTGGAGGTCGACCCGGTCGCGGAAGGACTCGGCGCCGAACGCCACCGTCAGCGGCACGACGTCGATGCCGTGGGCGCCGGCGAGGTCCGCGGGTAGGTCGGCGGTGGAGTCGGTGACGATCTGCACCGCCGGCTCGCGCCGCACCAGGAACCCGCGCTCCTCGAGGCGCAGCACCTCCTGCACGATCTCGCCGTCGCGATCGGGCAGGCCGTCGAGGATCTGCCGCAGGGTGGCGCCGCGCTGGGCGGAGCCGAGGATGCGCTGCTGGAGCGGCGCGAAGGAGGAGGCGAAGAAGCTCGGGCCGATCTCCACCTCCACGCGGACGCGTGGATCGGGGAACTCGCCGAGGGAGTCCTCGATGGCCGCGAGGACCAGGGAATCGAGGTCCTCCTCGATCTCGCGCCGCGCCGGCAGCTCGCCGGGCACGAAGCGGAAGGGCCCTTCATGGAGGCGGCCGAGCCGGCAGAAGGCCTTGAGGCCGTGCGCCGCGCCGGCCGCGGCGGCGATCACCTGGCCGCGCTGGAGGAGGAGCGAGCCGCCACGCAGGTCGATCCGGCCGCTGGTGGCTGCGGCGTCGAAGCCGCGCAGCAATTCGATGAGCGGCGTCTGCGCGAGGTCCCCCACCAGCGAGGCGAGGCCGGCGTCGGGCACCGCGCCCAGCTCGCGGCCGAGCAGCACGAGCAGCAGGCGGCGGGCGATCTCCCCGGCCTCCACGCCGCCGACGGGCAGGAAGGAGACCTCCGGGGGGAGCGCCTCCTCCTCGGCGGCCGCCTCGCCCAGCACCACGACCGTGCGGGCCGCCGGCCGGACGCCCTCCTGGCCGCCGAGCAGGGCCTGGAGGTCGACCCCCACTTTCAGAGCCGCCGTGGTGGTGACGATCACGGCGGCTTCCAGCCCCTCGGCGAAGCGGCGGGCGCGGGCGGGATCGGCGAGCGGCACCACCTCGTACCCCTCGGCGGCGAGACGGTTGCCGAGCTCCCGCAGGCGCTCGGCCTGCGGGTCGATCAACAGCACGGTGGGGCGGGCCGGCATGGCTCTCTTCAGCGCCCGTCCGGATGGAGGAGGCGGAGCAGGCCGAGAAGGCTCTGCGGCTCGTGGGGGGTGCTGCGCCAGCGCGAGGCGCCGCGCAGGAGCGGGCCGGTCTCGCGGCTTGCCGTCTCCGCGCCGGCCACCACCATGCCCGCCGCACCGCGCGGACCGCTCGCCTCCAGCCGCTGCACCACGGCGCGCACGCCGTCCAGCGACTCGGAGCCGCGGATCCAGACCAGGATGCCGGCGCAGCCCGGGACGATGGCGTTGACCTGCGGCTGCACCGTCCCGGTGAGTACCTGGACGTGCAGCGAGAGCTTGCCGCGTTTGCTCGGGAACGTGGCGCTGCCGGCGCGGCGGAGCTCGACCTGCTCGACCAGCCGGCGCAGGTTCTCGTTCTGGCGGAAGCCGGGCGCCTGCTCGAGCAGGCGCCGCAGGTCGGGCCAGACCGCCGGCTCCACCAGCAGCAGGTAGGGGAGCGCCGTAGAGGTGAACCCCGCTCCGGCCGCCGACTCGAGCAGATCCTCGATCGCCAGCTCGAACAGGATGCCGCTGGAGATCTCGCGGGTGTTCTGGAGCTCCGCGTCGGTCTCGGCGGACTGCGGGGCGAGCACCCCGTGCTCGATCAGGAGGGCCACGGCCAGCCGGGTCGAGATCGGCGCTTCCGTCTCGTCGGCGATCAGATCGAACAGGCGCACCCCCGGCCGCTGGAGCGCCCGCTCGAAAACCCGCCGCAACGGCAGAGTATGGAAGCCCCCCTCGATCTGCGGCAGCGTCGTGCTCAGGGCCTGCAAAGGCTGACCGGTGGGCGGCAGGTGATGGCGGCGCTTGCCGATCTCATCCTTGAGCCACGCCGAGTGCATCAACAGCTCCTGGAGCGGAAGGCCGGGCGCCGTCTCCGCCGGAAGGCCTGGAGCCATCGGATCGAAGCGGAATCCTCCCTCCTCCAGCGAGAGCAGGGCGAGCAGCGCCTCACGCCCCCGCAGCTCCCCCTCCCAGCGCGCCGCGGCGGGCTCGCCGTCGCGCATCTCGATGGTCCCGGCGCCGCTCTCGGCCTTGACGCGCAGGATGCCGCTCTTGCGCACCTGGCCGAGATACTGGAGCAGGGCCCACAGCGGATGGTTGGCGAGGTCCCCCTGGAGCACCTGGAGGGCGGCGGTGCGGTTGGCGAGCAGGCGGTCGAGCCGGAGCAGCAGCTCGTCGAGGTCGCAGGGGCGGGAGAGATAGTCGTCGGCGCCGGCCCGCAGGGCGGCCACGCGGTCGGCGGGAGCGCTCTGCGCCGAGAGCATCAGGAGCGGCACCGACCGCGTCGCCGGCTGGCCGCGCAGGGACTCGACGACCGGCAGCCCCGAGTTGGGGGAATCCCCCAGCACCACCAGGTCGACCCCCTGCTCCTGAGCCATCGCCGCAGCGCGCGAACCGTCGCTCAGCCGGCGCACCTCGTGGCCGGCCACGTGCAGCCGGTCCGCCAGCACGGCGGCGAACACGGAATCACTCTCGACGACGAGAACCTTGGCCAAGGCGCCTCTCCCGGACGGAACCGAAACCGCTGACTGAAAGCGGGGGTCAGGGATCATTCTATGCCGGAAGCGGCGGGTGGCGCGCTGCGGCAGAAAAGCCGGAACAGGGACGGCAGGGACGAGAAGGACGAAAGGGACGAGAAGGGTTCATCGCTGTACCGGGCTGAAAGCCAGGGCTCCCTCAGCCCAGGGCATCGCCCTGGGTAGGGGCATCCCCGATCGTTTTGCGGCCTGAAGGGCCGCGATATCGAAATCGACGCCGGCGGTAGTGGTGGATCGTGCGTCGGTTATCGCGCCCCTTCAGGGCGCTGGCGTGTTGCTCCGTCGTTCAACCCAGGGCGATGCCCTGGGCTTAGGGAGCCCGGACCTTCGGCCCGGAAAAGCACGACATTATTCGTTGGCGCGGTCGAGAGCATCAGGCCAATGTGCCGCCAAGTCCTCTTCCAGTCGTTCGGCAGGGACCATGCCGGGGTCATCGAAGAGGCCGGCCCACGGAATCTCGGTCCGGGTACAATCTGGCCATGCGAGAGATGTCGGCTCATGAGTTCCGTAGCCACCTGCGGGAGGCTGTCGAAGAAGTGGTGGAAGATCACGTCCCTCTGCGCGTCAAGCGCCGCGGCGGCCAGGACTTCGTCGTCGTCAGCGCTGAGGATTGGGAGCAGGAGCAGGAGACACTGTACGTCCTTCAGAACAAATCCCTGATGGAGCAGATCGAGCGTTCGCTGAAGACCCATGCGGAAGGCACGGGCCGTCGGCTCTCTCTCGAGGAGCTGGATGCGCTCGATCGTGTTTGAAGGTTAGCCTTCAGAGGCAAGGCAGGGACGCAAGGGACGTCAGGGACAAAAGGGACAGGCCGCGGCCGCTGTTGCTTCGGCCTTGCTGTCCCTGAGGTTCTTTGCGTCCTTTGTCTTCTGCCGCTTTAGAAGCTCACCGCCAACGTCAGTATCCCGTAGTGGACCTTCACCGCCGGATCGGTGAACACGTCCAGGTTGTGGTCCTGGCTCAGGAAGCCGCGGTCCTGGTGGCCTTCGAGCTTGAGGACGAGGTCCTTGCGGAAGGCGTAGTCGAGGGCGACGGCGAGGTCGCGGTCGAGGTGGACGTCGGCGCTGGGGTGCGCGGGACGTTTGAAGTCGCTGGTCTGGAACTCCCCCTGGAGGTGAAGCCAGAGCTTCGGCGTCAGCGCCGCGCCGAGCTCCAGGTAGCCGCCGCGGGTGTCGACGGTGGGGAAGGCGATGCCGGCGAGGGCGAGAGGGTGGCGGCCGGCGAGGTACTCGGCGCGCAGGTCCCAGTGGGCGAAGCTGCCGTCGACCGAGAGGAGCAGGGAGCGCCAGTCGTCGCTGGCGCCCACCCGCAACAGGCCGTCCCGCGCGGTGAAGCGGTTGGCTGCGGCGCCGAAGCGCAGGCCGGGGATCGGCGTGCGGAGCCAGGCGCTGAAGCCGAGGCCGTCCTCGGCGCGGGCGCGGGCCGCGAGCGCGGTGCCGGGCGCCTGTTCGAGCAGATCCCAGCCGCCTCCGTAGGCGGCGAGGTCGAGCTTGAAGCCGCCGCCGAGCTTGATGGGGTAGGCGAGGGCGAGGCCGTCCACCGTCTCATTGACGGCGCCACCCTCCTGGTAGACCGCGGCCGGGGCGGCGAAGAAGGGGAGGCGCGTGCCGGCCTCCCGCCGCTCGTTCCAGATCCCCACCGGCACGGGCGTCCGCCCGGCGCGGACGTCGAGGCCGGAGCCGAAGCGATGCTCGTAGAAGGCCCAGTCGGCGTCCACGTCGCTGCGCAGACCGGGGCGCGGATCGAGCCCCCGGCGCTGGTTGCGGAGCTGCACCACGACCTCGTCGTCGGTGGTCAGCCCATAGCTCAGGCGCAGCGCCAGGTCCCGGTAGTCGGTCGTGCCGTGATGCGGGATGCCGAAGAGCACACCGTCGTCGCTGCGGCCGTAGGCCTGGGACAGGAAGACCGAGGCGGCCAGCCCGCCGAGATCCGCGCCTTCCTCGACTTCGATCACCACCGTCGCCGTGTCGGAGAGGCCGGCCTTGTTGGTGACTCTCAGGACGACGTGGTGGAACCCCTTGGCGAGGTGCACGGTGAGCAGGGGACCGGCGCCGAGCGGCACCGTCGAGGAGTCCGGCAGCACCTCGAACCAGAGGTACTGGACGATGCCGTCCGTCGTCCCCGGCGTCGAGTCGGGATCGGTCGAGTGGCTGCCGTCGAGCTTCACGGTGGTGGAGTGGACCTCGTGGTCGAAGCCGGCGTTGGCCACCGGATAGCGGTTCTTCAGCTCGTCGGGCAGGAGGGCGATTCCCAGTCCCGCATCGCCGACGCAGAGGCGAAGGGCGTGGGGCAGCACGGTGAGCACCGAGTCGCCGTCGCGCACCACGTCGCGGGGGTTCTCACGGGACTGGCAGCGCGGGAACGGGCCGGGGATGCCGGGCGTGTTGAACGCCGCGGCCACGGCCTGCGCGACCTGTCCGGCGGTCTGTCCGGCGGCGGTGGGCACGTCGATCTCGCAGGTGCCGACGCCCGAGATCTCGGTGAAGCGCAGGGCGCCCCCCGCGGCGCCGCCCGGAGCGGTGGCGAAGCGGACACGGGTGATCTCGAGCTGGCCCGAGGTGGCGACGCCGAGCCCCTGGAGGTCGAAGCAGAGGCCGGCCGCCTGGCCGGGATCGCTCTGGAACGCCGGCATGAGCTGGCTCCCCTTCACCGGCGGCGCGGAGAGGATGAGATGGGGATCGTAGCCCGGCAGATCCTCGCCGCCGTGGGGGACCGGGAAGATCCCCGTGGTCCGCGCCGTGACGCCGGCGGCGGCGCAGGTGGCGCTGGCGTTGATCAGGTCGCTCGCCCGCTGGATGATCCTCGCGCGCTCCTCGCCGACCGTGAACGGCACCCGCACCGAGCAGAGCGCATGCGTCGAGCCGTCCCCCGCCTGCACGGTGGGGGTGATGAAGAAGGCGCGCTTCTCCGCGTTGGCCGGCGGCGGCGGCGGCTCCGGACCGGGAGGCAGCGCCGGCGCGCCGAGCGGTCCGCCGCCGCCACCACCGCCGCCGCCCGCTCCCGGCGTGCCGTCGAGGCCCATGATGCTGGTCGGCGGGTTGTTCTGCTGCTGGCAGCCGTTGACGTGCTCGATGCCGATCTCGCCGTTGCAGTTGACGATCACCGAGGTGATCGGGTTGCCCGGCTGGTTGCACGCCGCGACGGTGCCGCCGCCGACGCACTTGCCGTTGAGGCACCCCCAAACCACCGGCCGGCCCATGTAGAAGGCGCCCTTGCTGGTGACGAGCTGGCCGGTGCCGTCGGTCTTGATGGCGCCGCCGTCGCCGTCGGTGGAGCCGGTTGCGCAGGTCGAGCCGTCCTGGCGGAGGATGGTCACCGTGCAGCTCTGGTTGGTGTTCAGGAAGCCGGTGCCGTAGACCGGGATGTCCCAGATCCCGCCGTCGACCCACCCCTCGAAGTTGTTCACCATCGGCTTGGTGAGCACGAAGGCGCCGCGCCCGTGCGTGCCCGCCCAGGCCCGCCCGCGCACCTCGTCGAGGCTGATCTGATAGACCGGCACGTTCGGCATCCCGTTGTTCAGGGCGTTCCAGGTCCCGCCGCCGTCGGTGCTCTTGTAGACCCCCGCGTCGGTGCCCACCCAGACGCGCTGCGGATCGTTCGCCTCGATCGTGACCGTGTTCACCGGCCCGTCGGCGGGGAGGCCGCCGGCGAGCGGGCTCCAGGCGCCGCCGCCGGTGCGCTTGAACAGGTGCGATCCCGCGCCGAAGCCGGAGAAGGCGGCGTAGACGGTGGTGGGGTCGGTCGGGTGCACCGCCATCCGCGTCACCGGCGCGGCCGGCGTCCCGGAATCGATCTTGTGCCAGCAGGAGGCGCTGGGGCAGGGCCCCGAGCCCGCGTCGCTCGCCCAGATCGCGCCGTTGTAGAGGCCCACGTAGACGACGTTGTGGTTGGTGGCGGAGACCGCGATGGCGGTGATCACGTTGCCGGTGCCGATGTCGGGGAAGGGGCCGCCGCCGCCGGCGAGGTTCGGGCTCACCACCTGCCAGGTGCCCGCCGCGTTGGCCCGGCTGTAGAGCTCGACGGTGCCGATGTAGATCACGTGCGGCGACTGTGGATCCTGGGTGATCGGCGGGTAGAACGCCGAGTCCTCGGGATAGACGAAGCTGCCGTAGCACTGGCCGCTGGTCACGCCGTCGAGCCCGTTCAGGATGGCGGAGAAGCTGCCCAGCGCGCCCGAGCCGGCCTGCGGGCACTGCCGGGTGTAGAGGTCGTACATCTGGTTGACGTTGCCGAGGTCCATCACAGTCGGGCCGGAGTCGCCGTCATTGATGTGCTGCCAGACGCGGTTGCCGGTCCACATCTCGGTGCCGTTGTCCTGCGTGCCGCCGATCACGGCGCCGGTGAGCGGCGACGAGGAGATCGACTGGAACTCGGTGATCTGGAGGTCGTAGTTGAGGCTCAGCCAAGTGTTGCCGTCGGTCGAGTGGTACAGCCCGCCGTCGTTGCTGGCGAACAGGTGCTGGGGGTTGGTGGGATCGAAGGCCAGGTCGTGCTGGTCGGGGTGGAGGTTCCAGAGCGGGTTGTAAGTCTGGCCGCCGTCGGTCGACAGGCAGAGCGCGTAGCCGCCGAGGTAGACCTTGTCGGAGCTGGTGGGATCGATCTTCAGCACGTGGCTGTAGCGGCTGTAGTCGCGCGGACAGCCGACCGTGATGCCGGAGGCGTTGGGGATCGGCGGCAGCCGCTGCTGCCAGCTCGCGCCGCCGTCGGTCGAGCGGAACACCCCGGGCTGGCAGTCGGCGGTGATCGGATCGCCGCAGACGCCGAAGCTGGCGTAGAGCACGGCCGGCTGCGCGGCGCTCGGCCGCCGGATGTCGAGCACGACGAAGTCGAAGGTGAGGCTGGACGGATTGGGCAGGCCGGCCACCGCCGCGCAGCCGGGCACCGAAATGCCGGGGTCGAGCGGGCACCAGGTATCGCCGCCGTCGGTGCTCTTGAACACGCCGCGGCCGATGAAGCCGGCGTACAGCGTATTGCCGTCCGTGGGATCGATCACCAGGCTGGACGGCCTGGCGCTGTTGCTGCCGGCCACGGTGAGCTTGGTCCAGCTCCCGCCGCCGGCGGGGGAGCGGAAGATCCCGTACCCCTGCGCCGGCGCCGGCGCGGTGACGGTCGACTCCGAGGCCGAGGCGGTCTCGCCGCTCGACAGCGTCACGAAGATGCGCTTCGCGGGGTCGAGGACGACGTTGTTGATCGAGCCGTTGCGGAAGATCGACTCGCCGCTGAGCGTCCAGGAAAAGCTGGAGATCTCACCGCCGCTCGTCTGGCCGATCAGCAGGCCGGCGCCGCGGTAGGTGTCGCGCCGGATGCCGTTCTCGCCGGTGCCGGCGTAGATCGTGTTGCAGTCCGTCGCCGTGCAATTGTCGAGCACCAGGGCGCCGATGGCGAGCGACTTCTCGCCGTCCGAGCGCGGGCTCCAGTGCTGGCCGCCGTCCGTGGTCGACCAGACGCCGCCATTGGCGGTGCCGAGGTAGATCACCTGCGCGTTCAGCGGATCGATGGCCACCGCGGTGGTGCGCCCCGCGACCTCGGCGCGGATGCCGCCGTAGCCGGGTCCGTACGCCTGCCCCTGCGTGACGGGCGCCGGACCGACCGGGAACCAGGTGGTGCCGTTGATGGTGGAGGCGGCCTGGAGAGCGTGGGACGCGAGGAGCAACGCCGCGCCGGCGATGAGGGCTGCTGCGGGATGAAGGCGATAGGAAGACTTCATGGGAACCTCCTTCGAGGGGTTCGTTCAAAACCTTCAGGCGGCCACGGGGCGGCCGTCCAGACGGTGGAAGCGGAAGCCGCTGAACGGCTCGCGGCAGGTGAGCTGAAGCTCGCGCAGGACGGAGATGGCCATCTCCTCGCCGAGGCGCAGACCGGCCTCGATGTCCGAGCGCCAGTGGATCCCCGCGAACATCCGCCCCAGGCCGATGTTGGTCGCCAGTTTGTCGAGCTCCCCGCCCACCGTCAGCGGCGGCCCGTCGTAGCGCGCCAGCGACAGCCCGTCGGCGCTCGCCGTCACCGCCTCGGGCAGCACCCAGGCCTCGTCGAAGAACGCCTTCAGCACCGTGATCCCAGCGGCGCTCACCACCGCGTGGCCGGCGGGGTAGGCCGGGTGGGTCGGGCACCCTTCCGGGTAGGAGGATGAGAGCAGGGCGCTCGACCGCAGGCGCAGGGTCTCGGCGAGCGCCGCCGAGTCGAGCAGGCTGGGATGGAGCGGGTAGGCGGCACGCTTCGCGAGATGGTTCTCCAGCCGTCCGCCCAGCTCTTCCGGCCGCAGCCGCCGGTGGACCATCCACTTCTGGAACCAGCAGGCGTTGAGCGCCGCCTGGGTCACCGTGGCGATCAGATAGAGCAGGTAGGGTGCGCCGAAGGTGGAGAAACCGGCCTGGCCGCTCGAATGCGCGTAGGGGTTTCCCGGGTTCGCCGGCGCTCCCATCTTGAGCAGGATCAGGCCGGCGCTCAGCGCCCCCTGGTAGATGAAGTCGCGGTGGACGAACTCGGCGAGGTCGCGCCCGTTGCGCACGTAGCAAGGCACGGTGCCGAGCGCGGGCGGTCCCGTGGGGACGCCGTTCTGGGTGTCCAGCCAGCGGTCGTAGTCGCCGAGATAGTCGCGGCCGGGAACGGCGGTGCGGATCTTCTGCTCGACGGGGAGCGGCGAGTAGAGGATCTCCTGCCAGAGGAATTGTGAGAGGTACGGCCCGGCGAGGCTGCCGGCGCTGTCGCCGCGGAAGAGCGATGCGGGGGTGACCGGCCGGCCGCGCAGCCGCGCCAGCTCGCCGGCGGCGCGCGCGGTCAGCGGATCGGAGCCGTAGCGGGCGAACGGGACGTCGCGGGCGAGCGCCTGCCAGTAGAGCTCGACCATCTCCGCCGCCTGCTCCGCGCCGCCGAAGCGGGGCGCCGGCGGGCAGGCGATCGCCCACGGGTCGGCGCCGATCAGGTTGAAAGCGTAGCCGGCCTGCGGATCGGTGAGCTTGACCTCGCCCACCTTGGGGATGAACTCGAAGTCGCGCGGGTCTCCCGACCGCAGCGCCCGCAGCAGCAGCGCGTAGGCCTCCGGGTTCACCACGCCGAGCCGATCGTGCGGCAGCGCCTTCGAGTACACCGCGGCATAACCGGGGATCTCCGCCTCGTCGCCGTTGGCCGCCTGGGCTGCCCGGCTCCCCGCGCGCTGGAGGTCCGCCGCCGCCATCCGCACCCGGTAGGCCTCGCCGTCCCGCCCTGGAATCTCGGCCGCGCCCGCCGCCAGCCCCAGCGGTACTCCCAGCGGTAGGCCCAGCGGCAGGCCCGCGGCCAGCGCCGCGCCGCCGCGGAGCAGCGCGCGGCGGCTGAACCCACCCCTGCCGGCGGTCTCCTCTTCACGTTCGCTCATTTCGGTCTCCTCGCGGGATCTTGGGCGCGGGAGGGGGGAGGTTTGTTACTGTTGGGCAAAGTAACGAAATCGATCAAACCCGCGCCTCAAAGTAAGCAAGGGTCTGTCAAAATCTAAGACGATCCACCGAAGAGCCATCCATGCCCGCGCGGATCCTCCTCCCTCTGTCTTTCCTGCTGAGCCTTCTGGCGCCGCCGGCGCTGGCGATGGCACCGCATCGGGATGCGTGTTCCGGCGATCAGCTCCCCTATGTGCTCAACGTCGGCCTGCCTCCGTTGCCGGAGGCTCAGGGGGTGCGGACCGAAGGGCTTCAGCGGGAGGTCGAGGCGCTGTTCAGGGCCTTCTACAAGGATCACGGCCTCTGCCCGTCTCGCAAGCTGCAGATCAACATCACGGTGGCCGGCGATTACGAGATCCTCGACTGGATGGCCCAGGGGCTGATCGACGTCGCGATCGTTCCTGATCTCTCGGTCTATCTCCTCACCCAGCATGACGCCGTGCCGTTGCAGGAGATGGCGATCGTCGGCTACCCCTTGGGGGCGCTGGGGAAGCTGCTGCTTCCCGCGCCCCAGGCCCAGCCGCTCTCCGAACGGCTCTCCGGCGGTCATTGGACGCGGCGGGCGGACGGCGACGCCTGGAAGGATTTCGACGCGTTCCTGGCGGAGGCCTGGAACGCGGCGCGACAGCCGTCCGCTCCCCAAATCCCGGGGCACCGGCTCATCCTCGCCTCACATCTCTCGACGTCCGGCTTCCTCGCGCCTGTCGCCAGGGCGGCCGATTGGCTGGAGGGGCGCACGCGGGGGATCGCGGAAGTCGCGGAGAGGGACCGGCTGGCGGATCTCTTCTGGCAGGCCTTCTTCGCCGGCACCCACTTCGCCGTGGACTGCGATTCGCTGGAGCGGGCTCCGGCGGCGGCGAACGATCAGAGCTGCTGGCGGCTCCCGGCCGACGCGGCCATCGAGCGGGAGGGGCTGGTGGACGTCCTCTTTCCGGGCGAGGGCGTGCCGGGGAGCGCGGCGGTCGCCGGCGCTCCCCTCGGCCGCGAGCACCTGGTCATCGCCTCGCGGGCCGCCGGGCCGATCTTCTTCCCCGGGCTGCCGGCCGCGGCCGTGACGCTCCCCGCCGCGCTGGAGGCCCTGTTCAAGCCGCGAAATTCGTCCTCCTCCCTCAGGAGCCCGCCCACGGCCTTCCTGAAGATGCTCGATCCGGAGCCCACGTTCGGCGTCCGCATGTTCGGCTTCACCGTCGACGAAGCGCTGCGGCTGCTGCGCCAGGACCAGGAGGCGTCGGGGCGGCGGAGCCTGGCGCTGGTGCTGCCCGGCGGCGGCGTCAAGGCGGCGTACCAGTCGAGGATCCTCGACGATCTCTACCGGCGCGGCGAGCTGAGGAACTTCCGCACCCCCGGCACAGCAGCCGGCGAGCCTCTGGACGTGCAGTACGTGATCGGCACGAGCGGCGGCGCGCTGCTCGGCTTCTTCGTCTCGCAGCTCGCCGGGAAGGGGCCCTGGGACCTCTCCGACATCCTCTGGAAGACGCGCGACCGGTTCCACAGCGCCGACCGCTTCCTCGAGAGCACCGACATCTTCAACTGGACCGACCTGCTGCGCTACGCCAGCGTGATCGCCAGCTTCCTCGTCTTCTGCGCCCTGCTGGCCGCCGTCTCCGTCCCCGAGCGCTCGCCGCTCCGCCCGCCGCGGGAAGAGGGCGCGACGCGGATGCGCCCCTGGCTGATGCCGATCCTCCTCTTCCTGCTGCTGGTGGCCCCGTTCCTGGTGCGCCTGGCCAACGGCACCGTCCCCAAGGAGCAGATCCCCGAGTTCGAGGGGATGATCTACGCGCTCCTCGCCATGATCGCCATGTTCGCCGACCAGTCGGTGATCCACGAGCACCAGGAGCGCCGCGAGGGGCACGGCGGTCCCTGGATCTCCCCGGCCCTGCTGACGGCGGCCGGAGCGCTCCTCGTCGTCCTGCCGCTGGCGGCGCAGGCGAAGGGAACAAGGCTTCACTTCCTGACCGATCCGGTCACCTTCGGACCCGCCTTCGCGGTGCTGGCGCCGCTCGTCCTGCTCGGCGGCCTGATCCTGCCGCTCCGCTCCCCCGAGGGCCGGGCGGGGTGGAGCGCGGGGCTCCGGGTGGCCCTGGAGCTGCTGGTGCCGGCGGGCGTGGCGCTCGCCCTCTATGTCCTGCTGCCGGCGGGGTGGATGGACGCCCTGAAGATGCCCTTCTTCCTCTCCGGCTTTCTCCTCGTGCTGGTGAGCCTGGGCGCCAACTTCTTCCTCGGCCGCTTCGGAGCCGGCGGCTGGCTCTGGCGGCTCGGCTACTATGCGGCGCTGCTGCTCTCGGCGCTCCTGCTGCTCAACCTCTGCTGGCCGGCCGAGGTCGACCCGTTCCAGCCCTGGGCCAGCTTCGGCAAGCACACGCTGGACGTCACCGGCGGCACCTTCCTGGTCTGCGTCGGCCTGCTCGTGCTGATGGTCGGCGGCGTCTCCTGGATCTATGCCGCGCACCGCCAGTATCACCTGCGCCTGCAGGACTTCCTCTTCGCCTACGTGGTGGTCCTGCTGCACGCGCTGGCGGTCTACGCCGTGCTGGTCGGGGTCATCCACTACCTCCCCGACTGGCTGTCGCCGCTGGAGCTGACCCGCGAGTTCTGGCTCTGGCTCCTGCTGACCAGCGCCGCCCTGGGGAGCCTCCTGCTGCTCGCCGCCCTCGGCCGGCTGGGAGGCGGGCAGAGCCGCCTGGTGAGATACCTCCGCGACAGCTTCGAGCTCCTCTGCGGGCACCACCCCAACGGCGACTTCGTCACCCGCCGCTTCCTGCGCATGGCGGCGTTCTCGATCTTCGCCCTCGGCTGGTGGAACCTGGTCGTGGCGCCGGCCCTCTACGGCAACGGCGCCGCCCATCGCTACCTGGAAGGCGCGATCTCCCGCTTCGAGGCGCGGACCGGCGAGCGCGCCGGCGGCCTCGACTACCAGCCGACCGCCTGCTTCATCGCGCCGGCGAACCTGCTGGAGAAGGACGGCACCCGCTACTTCGTTTTCGTGCCGCCCGGAGCCGACTGCCTGGTCCCCGCGGGGCAGACCGCCGGCGGCGCCCGCTGGCTGGTCTACGGCCCCGGGCGCGGCGCGGCGCCGATCCCCAGCCGCGAGTTCCTCCACGAGGTGATCTTCGCCTCCGGCTCGCCCTTCCCGATCTTCCCGGCGCACCGGCTGCCGCTGGCCGAGGGCGAGGAGTCGCTGGTCGACGGCGGCTACTCGAACAACGTGCCGGTGGACGTGGCGGTGAAGGCCTCGGCGGGACAGGTGCTGATCGTCGACTCCTCGAGCCCGGTGAGCGCCGTCGCACCGCCCTCGCGCGTGCTGCCGCTGCTGGTCGGCGACCTGGTGCGCAACCTCGGCCGGCTCCCCGGCTTCCTCTTCGAGCGCTCCCAGCAGAGCGACCGCCTGAGCCGGCGGGACCTGCTGGTGGTCTCCCTCGCCCCCTCGCCGCCGGCGCCCGGCGAAGCCGCCTGGCCGCCGCTGTTCGACTTCCGGCGGCAGACGGTGCAGCGGATGGAGGACACCGCCACGCGCGACCTCGGCCGCCGGATCGGGCTGGTCGAGAGCTGGGGAAGGCCGCGCTTCCAGCTCAGCGTGACGGTGGAGGGGAGGCGTTGACCGCCCGAGGAAACCTCCTGGGACCGCCGGCGTCCCGCCGGCTCTAACTCAAACTAACTAAAACTAATTAAAAGCGGAGTTAGAGCCGGCGGGACGCCGGCGGTCCCAGGAGGTTACCGCGTTTTCTTGGCTTTTTCTTGGGCCGCGCCGCCTTCATCTCCGCCGCGATCTCCTTCTGCAGCTCGCGGGCCGGCTCGAACTCCGGCGCGTCCGCCAGGGCGAGGTCCATCTGCTGGCCGGCCTCTTCCAGATTTCCAAGGTGGTACAGGCAGAGGCCGATGTTGAACACGGTCGCCGGGTTGGGGCCGTAGGCGGCCACCGATTCGTGGAAGAAGGGGAGGGCGTCCTGGTGGCAGTCGATCTCGCAGAGCAGCACGCCGAGATGGAAGGCGAGGTCGCGCGCCTCGCGCAGGGGGAAGTAGCGCTCCCAGACCTCGTGGACCGCGCGGTAGATCTCCAGGCGGAAGATCCCCGCCGCCGACGCCGCGTGCTTCATCAGGATCGGCCAGCAGCCTAGCATCACGTGGGCGTCCCAGCCGGAGATGCGCACCCAGGCCAGGAGGTGCTCCAGGGTGAGGTCGTCGTAGACCGTCCCGAAGCCGCCGCGGAGGTCGAAGAAGTCGTCCGGTCCCCTCCGCTCCATGGCGTCGTCGAAGGCCAGCCGGGTCTCCACCGACCCGCCCGGCGGCGTGCCGAGAAGCCCGGCGACCACGCTCAGGCTGGTCCGCAGGTGGGAGGTGACCAGCAACTCGCCCTCCTGGCCGGCGAACCAGCGGCCGAGCGCGTAGTAATCGACCATCATCGACAGGCTGCCGTGGGTGGTCACCGCGGGCAGGCCGCGCCCTTCGATCAGCTCCTCGCGGCAGTAGCCCTTGTCCCCCGAGAGGAGAAGGAGCCGGCCGCCGGCGAGCGCCGCGAGGCGGCGCAGGCAGCGGATGGCGGTAAGGGGCACCAGGAGAGTCGAATCCCGCAGCCGCTCCACGTATTCGCGGAGCATGGCGTCGAGCTCCGGATCGCCATAGTAGTCGGCCGCCACGGGCCGCTCCTCCCAGGAGACCTCCACCCGCTGGAGGATCGTGGGCTCGGCGAGATCCTCCTCCTCGTCCGGCACGGAGAGCACGGGGAGGAGCTCGAAGAGCTCGCCGCCGCGCACGGCGAAGGCGTCCTGCGGGAGGCTGTCGAAGACGTAATTGGCGATCACGATCAGCGGATTGCGCACCTCCCCGATTTCATCTCCAGGCGCGGTGGCGTCGAAGCGGGCGAAGTCGAGGAGCCCCGCTTCGATCCAGGGCTGGAGCGCGGGGTGCCGGCGCAGGGGATCGAGGATGCTGTCGGTGAAATCGGTCATCAGGTAGCGCACCCGCACGTGGCGCAGCGCGGAGCGGCCGAGGAGGTCGAGGAGACGGCTGAGGAACTGGAAGCCGAACCGTCCCGAGCCGCAGCCGAGCTCCACGATCGTCACCGGATGCCGCGGGTCGAGCGGTGGGAACGAGCCCGGCTCGCTCGCCGCCGCAGTCATCGCCGTCGTCGCCGCCGTGCAGTCGCGGAGCCAGCCGAGCACCACCTTGGAGTAGCTGTCGGCGATCCAGCCGTTGCCGGTGATGTAGTGCGGGACCACCCCGGAGGCCCAGGCTTTCGCCCCCTGCGAGTCGTAAAAACGCTGCTGGAGGCTCCAGAGGAGCGATTCGGAGAGGCGCTTGCCCTGCTCCAGGACGGTGTCGTTCGCGGGATCGGACATGGCGGTGTATCAAGTCTCGCCCTGAAGGGGCGAAATTTGAATAGCCTGGCATTTTAATGCCAGGTTAGGGCAGTCCCCCAAAATCCCGTCCGCCCTGAAAGGGCGGGACCCAACTATGCCGGCCGCCGAAAAGCATCGCCCCCTTGGGGCGGGAAATGGGGATATGGGACCTGGAAACCTGGCATTAAAATGCCAGGCTATTCAAATTTCGCCCTTCCAGGGCGAGGAGGCTGTCCGCCCTTCGGCTGTCCGCCCTTCGGCTGTCCGCCCTTCGGCTGTCCGCCCTTCGGCTGTCCGCCCTTCGGCTGTCCGCCCTTCAGTCCAGCCGCTTGGCGAGCGCCGTGATCATCGCCACCAGCCGGGCGGGATCGGTCGGCTTGCCGAGATGGGCCTGGAAGCCGGCGTCGAGGGAGTTCAGGCGGTCCTGGCTGGAGGAGTAGGCGGTGAAGGCCAGGGCCGGCACCCGGCCGCCGCGGTCGGCGGGGAGGGCCCGCACGCGGCGGAGAAGGTCGTAGCCGCTCTCGCCGGGCATGCCGACGTCGCTCAGGAGCACGTCCGGAACGCCGTGTTTCAGCGCCTCCAGGGCTTCGGAGGCGGAGGCGGCGGCGACCACCTCGGCCCCGTACAGCTCGAGGAGCCGGGTGAGCATCTCACGGCCGGATTCCTCGTCCTCCACCACCAGCAGGCGCAGGCCGGCGAGCGGACGCGAGGCGCTGTCCATCGGCTCCGGGGCCAAGGGCGTTTCACCCGCCGGCGCCGCCGTCAGGATCGCCGGCACCGGGAGGTCCACCGTGAACGTCGATCCCCGGCCCTCTCCCGGGCTGGCCGCCGACGCCCGGCCGCCGTGCAGCTCGGCGAGGTGGCGCACGATGGCCAGGCCGAGGCCGAGGCCGGTCTGGCTGCGGGCCGCGGTGCTCTCTTCCTGGCGGAAGCGGTTGAAGACGAAGGGGAGGAACTCCGAGCTGATCCCCTGGCCGGTGTCGCGGACGCGGAGCCGCACCAGGTTCTCCGCGCGGCCCAGCCAGACCTCGACGCGCCCGCCGCGCGGCGTGAACTTCACGGCGTTCGCCAGCAGGTTCCAGGCGATCTGCTGCAGGCGGTCCGGATCGCCCAGCACGGTGGTGCTTCCGTCGTCGTGCGTGAGGTCGACGGTGATCCCCTTGGCGTCGGCCGCCGCGCCCACGGTCTCGACGGCCGCCTGGACCAGCGCCAGCAGGTCGAGCAGGCGGGGCTCCAGGCGCAGCTTGCCGGTGGTGATGCGGGCGGCGTCCAGCAGGTCCTCGACCAGCCGCGCCTGCGCCTGGACATTGCGCTGGATCGCCGCCAGGCCGCGGGCGGCGGTCGCCGCATCCACCCGGTCCGCCGCCAGCACCTGCACCCATCCGGCCATGGCGCTCAAGGGGCCGCGCAGCTCATGGGAGACCGTCGCCAGGAACTCGTCCTTGAGCCGGCTGGCGGCCTCGGCCTGCCGGGCCGCCCGCTGCTCGCGGGCGGCGAGCTGCGCGCGCTCCTCCTCCGCTTTCTTGACCTCCGTGCGGTCCTCCATGGCGACCAGGATCTTCTCCGTCCCCCGGCCGTCCCGCCACACCCGGCGGGCGTTGAGCACCATGGTCCGGCGGCCGATCTCCGGGAAGTCGTGCTCGACCTCGAATCCCAGGATCTCCGGCTCCCCGGCGAGGACCTTTCGCAGCTCTTCGCGCAGTGCCGGGACGTCCCACTGGCGGCCGCCCAGCTCGTGGAGGAACCGCCCCTCCGTCTCCTCGCGGCGCGCCCGGAAGGCGTCATAGAAGGCGCGGTTCGCCCGCTCCACCCGCAGCTCGCCGTCGAGCACCAGCAGGGGCTCGCGCACCGTCTCGATGATCGCGTCCGCGAAATCGCGGGCCTCGGCCACCAGCGCGGTGCCGCGCTTCAGGGCGTCGATGTCCACCAGCACCAGGACCGCGCCGTCGATCCGGTTGTCCCGGGTCCTGTAGGGGCGGATGCGCAGCGAGTACCAGCACCCCTGGCGGTCGCGCACCTCGCGCTCGATCAGGGTGGCGGTCTCGATCGCCTCCAGGATCGCCACCTCGAGGCTGGGGAGGTCGAAGTTGGGCCGGATGTCGTTCAGCGGCCGGTTGACGTCGGTGGGGAGGAGGTTCATCAGCCGCGCGGCCGCGGGGGTGAAGCGGCGCAGGCAGAGGTCGAGGCTCAGCAGGACCACCGGGATGTGGAGGCCGGCGAACAGGTTGATCAGGTCGTCGCCGAGCTGACCCAGCTCCAGATTGCGGTTCTGCAGCTCTTCGTTGAGCGTGCTGAGCTCTTCATTGCCCGACTGGAGCTCCTCCTTGGCGGTCTCCAGCTCCTCGTTGAGGCTCTGCAGCTCCTCGTTGCTGGAGAGGATCTCCTCGTTGGCGGACTGCAGGTCTTCGTTGGCGGTGTTCTGGTCCTCGATGACCGCCTGGAGATATTGCTGGGTGGTCGCCAACTCGGCCTCCAGGTGGGCGATCTGGCGCTCCTCCTCCCGCGTCGGGAGGCTCGGCGTCAGGGGCGCCTGTCCCGCCGCGGCGCCGGCCGGCGGGGTCTCCGCGAAGAGGACGAGGAAGCAGAGCTTGCCGCCGGCGCTCGTCTGGACCGGCACCGCCTCGAGGTCGACGCTGCGGAAACTCTTGCCGTGGCGGAACGTCAGGCCCTGCCGGCGCACCGGCGCGCGGGTGGCCCGGGCCTCCTGGATCAGCTCGCGCAGCCCGGCCAACAGCCCCTTCTCGATCAGGCGGGGGAGGCTGAGGCTGGCGTTGCCGGTGCCGTGGCCGACGTAGGGTTGGGTATCGCCGCGGAAATGCAGGATCTCCAGGTTGTCGTCGACCAGGATGCCGGCCGGGACGTAGCGGCTGAGCAGGATGCGGTCGGCCTCCCGCTGCACCTCGCCGAGCTCGCCCCCCTCGCGGCCGGCGGCGCCCGCCCGGCCGGCGAAAACGGGCCTGCCAGTACGGGCGGCCGCGCCGGCGCCGAAGCCGGTGGGGGCTGCCGTCTCGACCGGTGCGAAGACCCTGTGCTCGCGGTCGACCGGCTGGAACAGGTCGGACGACGCGACGATGGTCTCCGAGCTCCCCAGCAGCAGGACGCCCTTGGGATTCAGGGCGTAGCGGAAGTTGGCCATCACCCGCCGCTGCACGCCCGGCTCGAGGTAGATCAGGACGTTGCGGCAACTGATCAGGTCGAGCCGCGAGAAGGGAGGGTCGCGGATCAGGTCGTGGCGCGCGAAGACGCAGAGGTCGCGGACGGTCTTGCTGACCTGGTAGGTGCCCTCCACCTTGGCGAAGAAGCGCACCAGCCGCTCGGGCGAGACGTCGGCGGCGATGTTCTCCAGGTAGATCCCCGCCCGCGCCTTGCCGACGGCGTCGTCGCGGACGTCGGTGCCGAAGATCTGGATGGGGGGGCCGGCCGCGACGCCGTCGAGGCTCTCCAGCAGGCAGATGGCGATCGAGTACGCTTCCTCGCCCGTCGAGCACCCCGGCACCCAGACTCGCACCGGCGCGTCGCCGGCGCGGTCCGCGAGCAGCCGCGGGAACACGTCCCGCCGCAGGGCCGCGAAGATCTCCGGGTTGCGGAAGAACGAGGTGACGTTGATCAGCAGGTCCTGGTAGAGGTCCTGCGCCTCGCCCGGGTCGCTCTCGAGGTGCCGGGCGTAGTCCGCGATCCCTTCGATCCGGCGCAGCGCCATCCGCCGCCTGATGCGCCGCAGCAGCGTCGGCTTCTTGTACCCGGCGAGGTCCTTGCCCGTGACCTTCCTCAGCTCCCCGAAGATCGTCTCCAGAGCGGCCCGCTCGGCTTCGAGCAGCCCCTCGTGCGTCGAGTCTTCGACCGGTTGTCGGAGATAGGAGCCGCCGGCCAGCCGCGCGATCTCGCGGGCGAGGCCGTCGGGGGGGAGGACGGCATCGACGCTCCCCCCCGCGATGCTGCTGCGCGGCATGCCGTCGAACGCCGCGGACTGCGGGTCCTGGGCCAGGCAGATGCCGCCGGCGGCCTTGATCGCCTTCAACCCCAGGGTGCCGTCGGAGCCGGTCCCCGAGAGCACCACGCCGACCGCCTGGCTCCCGCGCACCTCCGCCAGCGTGCGGAAGAAGAGGTCGACCGGCATGTGGCGCTCCGGCGCCGCCGTCCGCGGCAGGAGCGCGAGGTGCCCGTCGGTGATCGCCAGATCCATCTGGGACGGGATGACGTAGACGTGATTGGCCTCGATCTTCTGGACGTCCGTCGCTTCGCTGACCGGCATCCCGGTCGAGCGGGCGAGAAGGGCGGGCAGGATGCTCTCCTGGGTGGGGGAGAGGTGCTGGACCAGCACGAAGGCCGCGCCGGTGTCCGCGGGCAGGCTCTGCAGCAGCAGCCTGAAGGCCTCGAGCCCCCCCGCGGAGGCGCCGATGCCGACGATCGGAAACGAGGTCTGTGGGGAGTCCGGGGGTGGCGAGGGGAGCGTGCCGGTCTTGCTGGAAGAGCGCTGGGGTGTCGGTTTTTTTCGGTTCGCGATCATCTTCTCTTGTCGGATTGTCGATCGATACGCCAGTGTAGCAGAACCCCCAAGACCGAACGGCGAATTGCCTCCTCCGACCGTTTCAGGTATCGTCTAGTCCATTAATCGTCGCACAGATGGTGTCGAGCCCGAGGAGGGGCTGAGCATGGCGAAAAAAAAGCTGGCCGGGCTGGGTCTTGGCGCCGTCGTCTGCCTGGCGCTCGTGGTGAGCACATGCACCGCTCTGCGCGGCCCCGTCATCCAGGACGGAACGCCGGTGCCGGCGGCGGTCGGCCACGTGGTCAACCTCAATCAGGGGTGGAGCGAGGCGGATCAGAATTTCTTCTGGTACGGCTCGCAAGGCTCGCGCCTCCTCCCCTACGACTGGTTCCTGGCGCTGGAACAGACGTCCAGCCCCGATCTCTTCCGGTCCGAGCCGAGCCTGGGACGGTTCCGCTTCCTGCTCGCGAAATCGTCGTCCGCGAATCCCGACGGCCTGCCGGTCGGCTTCGCTCTCGATCACGACAAGAAGACGGGGGAGCGCTGGGTGGGCTGGACCTGCGCCCTCTGCCATACCGGCCAGATCGAATACAAGGGGACCGCCCTGCGCATCGACGGCGGCCCGATGATCGCCGATCCCACCACCTTCCAGGACGCGCTGGTCGATGCGCTGCGGAAGACCCAGACCGACGACACGAAATTCGATCGCTTCGCCCACAAGGTCCTGGGCAGCGGCTATA
The DNA here is from genome assembly GCA_963718645.1 of uncultured Acidobacteriota bacterium. Classification (GTDB taxonomy): domain Bacteria; phylum Acidobacteriota; class Thermoanaerobaculia; order Multivoradales; family UBA5704; genus DATARR01. The sequence goes on along the minus strand of OY970373.1, from coordinate 3,125,779 downwards.
GCAAGGATAAAGCGTCCGCCCTGCGCGGCGACATGCTCGCGCGGACGGACGTGCTGGCCGAGCGGTTCCGCCTCGACACGCCGCCGCACCCCTACGGCACCGGGCGCCTGGATGCCTTCGGCGCCATCTTCAATCAGGTTCTGGGTACCGACCTGAAAGAGCCCGACAACTACCATCAGGCCGACGCGCCGGTCTCGGTGCCGTTCCTCTGGGATACGCCTTATCTCGACCTTGTGCAGTGGAACGGCATCGCGCCCAACTTCGGCGTCGGCCCCCTGGCGCGCAACCTCGGTGAGGTCCTGGGCGTCTTCGGCACCATCGAGATCAAAGCCGGGAAGAGCAGTTACCCGTCCTCCGCCAACATTCCGTCCCTGGGGAAGCTGGAAGAGACGCTGAGCCGGCTCTGGTCGCCGCAGTGGCCCGAGGCCTACCTCCCCGCCCTCGATCGCGCCAAGGTGACGAGGGGTGCCGCGCTCTACCGGCAGAGCTGCGCCGGCTGCCACGCCCTGACCTCGAGGACCGATCCCCACCGCAAGATCAACGCCGTCATGACCCCGATCGCGGAGCTCGGCACCGATCCCACGATGGCGCTCAACGCCACCCGCATGGGAAAGAGCGGCCCGCTCCAGGGTTCCCGGACCTACTTCCTGGTGGGGGACCGCTTCGGTCCGACGGCTGTGGGAGCGGACCTTCTCAACCACATCATCGTCGGCGCGATCCTGGACCACCCCTTGAAGTCCGTGAGCGCGATCACGAAGGATCTCGAAGACGTCAAGTTCCAGCTCCCGAAGCCCCGCAAAGCCTACAAAGCGCGCCCGCTGGACGGCATCTGGGCGACCGCGCCCTACCTCCACAACGGCTCGGTCCCCAGCCTCTGGCAACTGCTCCAGCCGGAGGATCAGCGGATCAAATCGTTCTATCTCAGCACCACTTTCGATCCGGTGAACGTCGGCTTCGACACCGCGCCATCCGCGGGCAGCTTCGAGCTCGATACCACGCTGCCCGGCAACTCCAACGCCGGCCATAAGTACGGCACCAAGCTGACCGACGCGGAGAAGTGGGATCTGGTCGAATTTATGAAGAGTCTTTGAGCGGATCAGGGGGATCGCGTCAGGCTTTGTAGGGGCGGCCCTATGTGGCCGCCCTGGGTGGGGGGCCGGGTCCTGTCGGGAAATCTCCCCGGTTCCACCCGCCCCGGAGGGGCGGAATTTGAATAGCCTGGCATTTCAATGCCAGGTAGGCAGTCCCCCAAATCTCATCCGCCCTGAAGGGGCGGGACCCGACGTTGGCCGATCATCGAACGGCACCGCCCTTTCAGGGCGGGATGGGCTGAGGGGGCACTGTTCCCGGCATTGAAATGCCGGGCTATTCAAATTTCGCCCTTTCAGGGCGAGGTCTTGGGGTGGCCGTGCCGTTCCCCTCGTCGATTCCCAGTCGGCGCCAGCCTGCGATCCCCAAGGCGCGCATCGTGGCGATGTTCTTGCCGAAGATCTCGGCGGCGTCGGGGAAGGCGGCCACGGCGCGCTCGACGCTCGCCTCGCGCAGCAGGTGGAGCAACGGGTAGGGGGAGCGGTTCGTATAATTCTCGACGTCGTCCTCGGCGGTGCCGGCGAACTGGTAGCGCGGGTGGAAGCTGGCGATCTGGATCACCCCTTCGAGGCCGAGGTCGGCGACCGCGGCTTCGGCGACTCCCAGGAAGTCGTTGTAGTCCAGGAAGTCGGTCAGCACGGCCGGGTGGATCAGGAGGGTGGTCTCGATCTCCTCCGGCGCCGCCGCGACCAGGGTTCGCAACTCGGCGATCAGGTCGGTGAGCAGCGCCTCCGGAGTCGTCGCCGCGCTGACGGTGTAGCGGATCTGCTCACGGACGTGGACCGCGCGGGCGAAGGGGCAGAGGTTGAGACCGATGACGGCGGTTTCGAGCCAGCGCCGGGTGGCGGCGACGATCGTCTCGTCGCCTTCAGGACCCACGGGTCAAGGACTCCGACCCACGGGTCAACGACCGCGACCCACGGGTCGACGGCTCTGACCCACGGGTCGAGGAGTGCGACCCACGGGTCGAAGAGCGCGACCCACGGGTCGAGGACTCCGACCCACGGGTCAAACACTGCGACCCACGGGTCAACGACTCCGACCCACGGGTCAAACACTGCGACCCACGGGTCAACGACTCCGACCCACGGGTCGAGGAGTGCGACCCACGGGTCGAAGACTCTGACCCACGGGTCGAAGACTGCGACCCACGGGTCGAGGACCGCGACCCACGGGTCGAAACACTGGACCCACGGGTCGAAAAGCGCATCACGGAGTCTGCACCGGCCGCGGCACGATCACGGCGCCGCCTTTCATTACGAAGCGCACGCGCTGGAGCTCGGTGACGTCGGCCAGAGGGTCGCCGTCGACCGCGATCAGGTCGGCGAAGCGGCCGGGGGTGAGGGCGCCGACGCGGTCGCTCCAGCCGAGGAGGTCGGCGGCGTTGACGGTCGCCATGCGGATCACCTGGGTGGGGGTGAGGCCGAGGTCGAGGAGCGAGCGGAACTGGTGGGCGTTCTGGCCGTGCGGGTAGACGCCGGCGTCGGTGCCGAAGGCGAGCTTGACGCCGGCCGCGATGGCGCGCTTCCAGTTGGCGATCTGATGCACCCGCAGCTCCTTCTCCTTTTCCAGCATCTTCGGCGGCAATCCCAGATGGTCGGCCTCGGCGACGATGTACTCGTCCGTATAGATGTCCGGCACCAGGTAGATCCCCTTCGCCTTGAGGAGCTGGATGCCCTCGTCGTCGATCAGGCCGCCGTGCTCGATCGAGGAGACCCCCGCCCGCGCCGCCCGCTTGATCCCCTCGGCGCCATGGGCGTGGGCCGCCACCTTCTTGCCCCACATCGCTGCCTCGGCGACCACGGCGTCCATCTCCTCCTGTGAGTACTGCGGCGCTCCCACCGAGGCCTCCTCGGAGAGCACGCCGGCGGTGGCCATCACCTTGATCAGGTCGGCGCCGTTCTTGACCTCGAAGCGCACCAGCTTGCGGATCTCCGCCGGACCGTCCGCGACGCCGGAAAAGTGATCGAAACGCAGGTAGGGCGAGAACCCCGAGAGGTCGTTGTGGCCGCCGGTGGAGCCGATCGCCAGCGTCGCCACCTGCATGCGCGGCCCTTCGACGTCGCCGCGGTCGATGGCGTTGCGCAGCGCCACGTCGATGAATTCGATCGCGCCGACGTCGCGCACCGTGGTGAATCCCGCCTCCAGCGTCCGGCGGGCGTAGACGTGGGCCATCACGGCGACGTCGATCGGGCTGCGCCGGAAGAGGTCCTCATAGTAGTTGCCGGACTGGCTGGTCATGTGGGTGTGGCAGTCGATCAGCCCGGGAAGCACCGTCTTCGTCGAGAGATCGACCACCTCCGCGCCCGCCGGGATCGCCAGTCCCGCGCCGACCGCGGTGATCCGATCCCCCTGGATGAGGATCACGGCGTCGCGAACCGGCGCGCCGCCCAGGCCGTCGATCAGCCGGCCGGCCTTGACGGCGACGATTCTGGGCGGCGGAGCGGTTTCCGGAGCGGCCGAGGCGGCAGCGCTGGAGAGGGCGACGAGAGCGAGACCGGCGAAGATTCGGGCGGCGGGCTTCATGGCGCCTATGGTAGTGCAGGACGCACGTCGTGACCGTGGTGGCCTGCGACCTCACCCTCGGTCCCTCTCCTGAAGGAGAGGGAGGGCCTGGCGGGGGCTGCGTCGCAGTCGTCCCCCTTCTCCTTTAGGAGAAGGGGATAGGGGATGAGGTCGCAGGCCACCAACGCCCGGATCGAATTCGGGAGGCGCTCGCCGTTCCTACGGAAAGAACCCCGCGTTGTACAGATCCGTGAAGTCGTTGGCGCTCGACACGGTCGACAGCGTCGAGAGGCCGAGGATGCGCTCCACGGACTTGATGATCGAGCTGTGCGTGTAGGCCACGGTGCCGGTGTAGTTGGCCTTGACGCCGGGGCCGACGGCGAGGAAGGGCATCTTGCCCGTGGAATCCCCTTCGTCCCAGGTGATGAAGATGGTGCCGGCGTGGGTGGTGGCCCAGGAGATGATGCGCGGCAGCTCGGCCTTCAGCCAGTCGTCGCCGGAGCGGATGGTGTTGCTGTTCGGGCAGCCGCTGGCGCCGTGCATGTCATTGCAGAGGTTCGGCGTGATGAAGACGTAGGAGGCGATGTTGTTCGCCGCCAGGTCGGTGGCGAAGGAGCTGTAGGGCTTGTGGTGCGCGATGCAGTAGGCGTTGGTCTTCGACGGCGGGTTGCCGGAGACGTCCTTGAAGAAGATGAAGGGGTCGTGCTTCGGCGCGTAGAAGCCGCTGCCGGCGATCGGGCAGGAGCCGGTGGTGGAATTCAGCCCTTCCTGGTAGGTCATCCAGGTGACGCCGCTGGTGGCGTTCTTGATCTGCGTCGTCAGGTGGGCGGTGCTGCTGGTGCTGTTGGAGCTCGACGGGTTGCTGTCGGTGGTGAAGGTGTGGTCGGAGAAGGCGTTGGTGCCCGCTTCCATCCAGACGTAGTGCGGCTCGCTGGGGATCGAGAGGGCGAGCGGATCGGTGAAATTGGTGGCGTGGGCGTAGGCCGGGATCAGGGTGTTGTTGATGTACGGCGCGTCGGTGGTGTCGCCGTAGATCTCGGTCGAGTCGTGGTTCTCCATCGCGATCACGAACACATGCTGGATGACGGGCGCGGCGCCCCTGATCGCCTCGTCGTCCGGCTGCGCGGCCAGGCCTTGAGCGGCTGCGGGCCCGCCGGAGGACAGATAGAGACCTGCGGTGACAAGGAGCACGCTACCGACGCCGGTCCGGGTCAATCTCGACATGCTGTTCTCTCCCTCGGCCTCGTTTTCGGAGGGCCATGATGGCGGTCCTGGCAGGGCCGTTTTGACCAGCACAGTAGAAACGAAATTTGCATTTGTCAAGGAGGGGTCGCGGTGGTATGGCCCGGGTCTTGCAATGTTCATGGGGCGAGAAGTACGACTAGAGAGAGGACCGCCATGAAACTACATAATCTCGCTTTTGCAGCCCTGGTGGCCGGAGCCGGTTTGAGCTCCGCCGCCCAGGGTCAGTACCAGCCGTCGTATCCGCCGCCGTCGGCGCCCCCCGCGGACCCTGGGTATCAGAACCAGGGCAACTACCCGGACAACCAGGGTTACTCCAATCAGGGCGGCGACCAGGGGTACGACAACCAGCAGCCGTACTACGATCCGCGGCCGGACGGCAACTACGGCTCGCCCGACGACCAGTACAACGATCCGGCGTACGCGCAGGACCAAGGCAACCAGGGTCCGGTCGACCAGAGCGTCTTCTATAGCGAGCTGTCGCCCTACGGCCGCTGGATCCAGCGCGGCAGCTACGGCTGGGTGTGGGAGCCGACGCAGGTCGCGGTCGGCTGGCGCCCCTATACGCAGGGCCATTGGGTGGACACCGATTACGGCTGGACCTGGGTCTCCTCGGAGCCCTGGGGCTGGGCCACCTACCACTACGGCCGCTGGACGCTCGATTCCGAGTACGGCTGGCTCTGGGTCCCCGGCAGTGACTGGGGTCCGGCGTGGGTCTCCTTCCAGGAGGGGGGCGGCTACGTCGGCTGGGCGCCGCTGCCTCCGGCCGTCGGCTTCCGGGCCGGCATCGGCCTGCAGATCGGCGGCTTGAACCTGAGCCTCGCGATCGACCCGTACGCGTACTCCTTCGTGTCGGAGCGCTCGTTCCTGGACGACCGTCTGGAGATCGAGCCGCCGGCCCGCAACGTGACGTTCATCCACCAGACGCGGAACATCACCAACATCACGGTGTCGAACAACCGGGTCTTCAACCGGAGCCTCGACGAGCAGCGGGTCGCGCAGGCGACCGGCCGGCCGGTGCACCACTACCAGATCGCCGAGTCGAGGAACCCGGCGCAGGGGCGGGTCGCGCAGGTGCAGGGCGACCGCGTGCAGATCTTCCGGCCGGCCGTCGAGCTGGCCAAGCCGCGCCCGGACGTGACTCCGGCCATCGCCGTGCAGCGGCGCCAGCAGCGGGTGCAGCAGGCGCAGCGGGTACAGCCCGGTCAGCCGGCGGTCCAGCCCGGACGCCAGGTCCAGCCGGGCCAGGTTCAGATGCAGCCCGGCCAGCAGCCGCAGGTGCGGCAGCCCGGCAACGGCCGGCCGGCGTTCAACCCGGCCGACATGCCGCGCAAGCACCAGGACGAGCAGCAGCAGTTGCAGGCCCGGCAGGACGCCGAGCGCAGCCGTCTGATGCAGACCCAGGAGCAGGAGCGCAACGCCCGCCAGGGGCAGCAGAATCAGGCCGCGACGCTGCAGGCTCAGCACCAGGCCGAGCAGCAGGCCCTCCAGCAGCAGCAGCAGCGCGAGCAGCAGATGCTCCAGGCCCGCCACCAGCGCGAGCAGCAGGCCGCCCAGAGCCGCCCGCAGCAGCGTCCGCCGCAGCAGAACCAGCAGCAACAGCGGCAGCAGCAACAGCAGCAACAGCAGCAGCAGCGGCAGGAGAACCGCAAGGAGCAGCGCGACCAGCCGCCGCCTCCGCCGCCGCCGGTCTAAGCCTTAACCGTTCGTCTCCAATTTCGGGCGCCCTGAAGAGGGCGCCTTTTTTTTGCTTCGGGGCACATTGGCGGCCTGCGACCTCACCCTCGATCCCTCTCCTAAAGGAGAGGGAGGGCCCGGCTGGGGCGGCGTCGTAGTCGTCCCCCTTCTCCTTTAGGAGAAGGGGACAGGGGATGAGGTCGCAGGCCGCGGAAGCCGATCGAAGCCCCCAAGCGAGCCCCGCGGTCTACCCCAATACGATCTTCACCGCGTGCCGCCCTTCCTGCACCAGCGCGATCTCGGCCGCGCCGGCCGCCGTGGGCGCCAGGGGGGCGCCGTCGAGCTCGGCGGCGGTCACGCCCCTCGTGGCGCCGCGGGGGTTCTCGACGGTGATCGCGTACTCGGCGGCGTGGTAGCGGAAGGCGATCTCGTAGCGGTCCCAGGCGCGGGGGATGGCGGGATCGATCGACAGCACGGCGCCGCGCAGGCGGAAGCCGAGGATCGATTCGACGCCGGCGCGGTACATCCAGCCGGCCGAGCCGGTGTACCACGTCCAGCCGCCGCGGCCGGTGTGGGTGGACTCGGCGTAGACATCGCCGGCGATCACGTAGGGCTCCACCTTGTAGCGCTGGATGCCGGCGCGGGTCTTGCCGTGGTTGATCGGATTGATCAGCGCGAAGAGCTCGGCGGCGCGGTCGCCGTCGCCGAGGGCGGCGAAGGCGAGAATGCACCAGACCGCGGCGTGGGTGTACTGGCCGCCGTTCTCGCGGACGCCGGGCAGGTAGCCTTTGATGTAGCCGGGGTCGAGAGGCGTGCGGTCGAAGGGGGGAGTGAAGAGGAGGACCAGCCCCTCCTCGCGGCGCACCAGCATGCGGTCGACGGCGGCCATCGCCTGCCGCGCGTGCCCCGGCTCGCCGGCGCCCGAGAGCACCGCCCAGGACTGCGCGATCGAGTCGATCTTGCACTCGTCGCTGGCCGCCGAGCCGAGCGGCGTGCCGTCATCATAGAAGGCGCGGCGGTACCAGTCGCCGTCCCAGCCTTCCTTTTCCAGGGCGGCGGCGAGCGCGGTGGCGTGCTCGCGCCAGGCGGCGGCCCGCTTCTTCTCGCCGCGGGCTTCGGCGATCGGGGCGAAGCGCACCAGCAGCGGGTGGAGGAACCAGCCGAGCCAGACGCTCTCCCCCTGGCCTTCGCGGCCGACCCGGTTCATGCCGTCGTTCCAGTCGCCGGTGCCCATCAGCGGCAGGCCGTGGCGCCCCACCGCCAGCCGGAGGTCGAGGGCGCGGGCGCAGTGCTCGTAGAGTGTTCCGGTCTGCCGCGACACGGTGGGCGTGTAGTAGGCGTCCTCCTGGCCCGGGGTGAGCTGCGCCCCCTCGATGAAGGGGATCGTCTTGTCGAGCAGGCCGGTCTCGCCCGTCACGTCCATGTAGTGCAGGGCCACGAAGGGCATCCAGAGCAGGTCGTCCGACATGTGCGTGCGCACGCCGCGGCCGGTCGGCGGGTGCCACCAGTGCTGCACGTCCCCCTCGACGAACTGGCGGGCGGCGGCGCGCAGGATCTGGGCGCGGGTGATCTCGCGGCGGGCGACGGTGAGCGCCGCCACGTCCTGGAGCTGGTCGCGGAAGCCGAAGGCGCCGCCCGCCTGGTAGAAGGCCGAGCGCGACCAGACGCGGCAGGCGAGGGTCTGGTAGAGCAGCCAGCGGTTGAGCAGCAGGTCCATGGCGCGGTCGGGCGTCTTCACCTGGAGGGCGCCGGCGACGTCCTCCCAGGAGCGGGTCACCTCGGCGAGGGCGGCGTCGAGGTCGGCCGCGCGGTAGCGCTGGACCAGGGTGCGCGCCTCGTTGGCGTTCTCCCCCTCGCCCAGGAGGAAAACGATCTCCATCTTGGAGCCGGCGCCGAGGTCGACGGCGGCCTGGAGCGCCGCGCAGGGATCGAGCCCGGCGCCCACGCGGCCGGACAGGCGGTCGCCCCGTTCGAGCGCGGCCGGATGGTCGAGCGTGCCGTTGCGGCCCAGGAACTCCGAGCGGTCGGCGGTCCAGGCCAGCGGTTTGCCGGTGGTGTCGAAGGCCAGCGCGGCGAAGGCGACACGGGCGCCGAACTCGCCGTTCCAGGCGTTGCGCGCCAGCAGGGCCCCGGTCGCGGAGTCCATCTCGGTGACCACGAAGGGGGCGGCGGCGCCGCGCGAGGTGCCGAGCACCCATTCGACGTAGGCGGTGACCGACAGCCGCCGTGGGCGCGCCTCCAGGTTGGTGATGGTGAGGCGGGAGATCTTCACCGAGTCGGCGATGGGGACGAACTGGAGCAGCTCGAGCCCGATGCCGTGCGCGGTGTGCTCGAAGCGGCTGTACCCCTGGCCGTGGTGGGCGGTGTAGGGCCAGGCGTCCTCGCGGATCGGCAGCACCGTCGGCCCCCAGAGCGCGCCGCTCTCCTCGTCGCGGACGTAGAAGGCCTCGCCCGGCGGATCGCTGACCGGATCGTTCGACCAGGGGGTGAGCTGGTTCTCGCGGCTGTTGACCGACCAGGTGTAACCGGCGCCCGACTCCGAGACCTGGAAGCCGAAGCTCGGGTTGGAGATCACGTTGATCCAGGGCGCCGGCGTCCACTGCCCCTCGCCGAGGATCGTCACGTACTCGCGGCCGTCGTCGGCGAAGCCGCCGAGGCCGTTCCAGAGCTCCAGCGTAGGGCGCGGGGGGGCTTCGGGCGGCGGCGTGGCGGCGGCGTCGCGGGCCGTCGCGGTGGCCCGCCGCGCGCGGGCCGCGGGCACGCCGGCGGGAGCCCGCCGTGACTCGGTGCGCACCCGCCGCTCGATCTGCTCGAAGAGCGTGCCGTCGAGCGCCACCAGCACCGCCCGGGCCGCCGTCAGCAGGGTGTCGCGCACCGCGGGCGCCATCAGGTCGGCGCGCAGCACGAAAGCGGCGCCGTGCGGCTGGTGCCCCTCGTGGTGGAGGATCGACTGGCTGCTGCGCACCAGCGCCTCGAGGGCGTTCTGCAGGTCCTGAACATAGGAGGCCGCCTTCTCGTTGAGGATCACCAGATCGACCGCCAGCCCCTTGAGACGGAAATACTCGTGGGCCTTCAGGGCCTGGCGGACCACCCCGAGGTCGTCCATCTCGTCGATGCGCACCAGCAGGATGGGGAGGTCGCCCGAGACGCCGTGGGCCCAGAGGGCGGGGGCGCCCTGCGCGTTGCGGGCCAGCACCTCGGCCGGGGAGCGCAGGGAGGGGTCCGAGTAGAGGATGCGGTTGGCGAGGCGCTGGAAGAGGTTGGCCTCGTCGGGCTCGATGCCGAGGTGGCGGAGCTGCACCTGCGCCTGCGTCCAGGCCATCGCCGCCGCCCGCTCGAAGGCGGCGGGGTCGCGGTACTTGTCGGCGAGCGCGAGGGCGGCCTCGCGCGACGGCGCCACCAGGGTGGTGAAGGTGATCCGCGCCTGGCTGTTGGGAGCGAGGCGCACCCGCCGGCGCTGGCTGAAGATCGGGTCGAGCACGGCGCCGGCGCTGTTCGAGAGGGCGCGGCCGTCCACCACCGAGATTGGCGTCCGGATCCCCCGGCCGCGGCCGAGGAAGCGCGCGCGGTCGGTCTCGTACTCCACGCCGTCCCCCCCGGCGTGGCCGTCGCCCTTGCCGTCGTCGAGGCTGCCGCCGGCCACCGCGACCACGTGCGCGGCCCACAGGCGGGCCTCGCCCTCGGCCCGCGGCCGGCGTGAGGCGAGCAGGGCGCCGAGGCCGGCGATCCACTCGGTCTCCACGAACAGGTTCGAGAAGGCCGGGTGGGCGAGGTCGGCGGCGGGCGGGGCGAGCACCACCTCGGCGTAGGAGGTCAGCTCGATCTCGCGCACCCGCAGGCCGTGATTGTGGATCGTCACCCGGCGGACCTCGGCGTCGTCCTCGGGGGTGACCACCACCTCCAGGCGGCTGGAGATCACGCCATCGCGGCGGGAGATCTCGGCGCGGTCCTCGGAGAACGCGGCCTCGTAGCGGCTGGGATCGACACCGCTCGGCTGCCAGGCGGCGGACCACACCTCGCCGCTCTGCGCGTCGCGGAAGAAGATGAAGCTCCCCCAGGCGTCGCGGGTGGTGTCCTCGCGGAAGCGGGTGATGGCGATGTCGGTCTCGGGGCCGGAGCCGCCGGTGCCGCCAGCGCCGAGGTAACGGCTGAACCCCGATCCGGCCGCCGTCAGCATCACCGCGTAGCGGCCGTTGCTCAGCAGGTGGCTGCTGGGGACGGCGTGGTGGGGAGAGGTGTAGCGCCGGACCACCGGCGGCGTCAGGGCGTCCGACTTCGCCGCCGCCGCCACCTCCTCGGCGCGGGGGCGGGCCACCGCCACGTCGCGCGGCGTCCGCTCCTGGAGCAGCAGCTCGGTCGCCCGCACCAGGGGGGAGGCGTGGAAGCGGGCGGGCATGGCGCCGTCGCCGCGGACGTCGAGGACGTTGGCGAGCGCCAGCAGGGCCATCCCCTGGTGGTGGGCCATGTAGGCGTGCACCACGGCGCGGTCGGCCCCCTCCGGCAGGCGGGCGGCGGTGTAGTCCACCGCCTCGTAGAAGCCGTAGGCGCCGCGGGCGCCGGCGCGGGTGAGGGCGGCGAAGTTGGCGACCGCGGCGCGCGGCTCGAACATCGCGGCCAGTGCCGTGGCGTAGGGGGCCACCACCACATTCTCCGAGAGCCCCCGTTTGAGGCCGAGGCCGGGCACGCCGAAGTTCGAGTACTGGTAGGTCAGCTCGAGGTCGCGGGCGTTGAACGCCGACTCCGAGACCCCCCAGGGGACCTTGCGCTCGCGGCCGTACTGGATCTGCCGCTGCACCACCAGCCTGCAGGTCTGGTCGAGCAGGCTGTGGGCGGGCGAGCGCATCACCAGCGCCGGCATCAGGTACTCGAACATCGAGCCCGACCAGGAGATCAGCGCCGCGCCCCGGCTGACCGGCGTCAGCGCGCGGCCGAGCTGGAACCAGTGCGCCACCGGCACCTCGGCCTTGGCGATAGCGAGGAAGCTGGCCAGGCGCGCCTCCGAGGCGAGCAGGTCGTAGAAGCTGGCGTCGAGCTCGCCGGTGTCCACCCGGTAGCCGATCGAGAAGAGCTTCCGCGAAGGATCGTAGAGGAAGCTGAAGTCCATGCCGGTGAACATCTCGGTGGCGAAGCGGCAGATCCCCTCCAGGCGATGGACGAGGGCGGCGGAGGGGAGCAGGTCGCCGGTGGCGCCCAGGTTGGCTTCCTCCAGGTCGCGCTGATGGCTCTCGACGCTCTTCTGCGCCAGCTCGGCCCAGGCCAGCGCCTCGGCCCAGCCGGCGGCGTCGGCCCCCTGCCGCTGCTCGCCGGCCAGCGCCCGCGCCACGTCCACCACCGCGTGGAGCCCCTGGGCCACCTCCGCCAGGCGCACCGTCCAGGCGGCGGCGGTCGCCGGCACGGGCACGCCCGCGGCGAGCGCCGGAGCGAGGGCCGCCAGCGCCTCGTCGAGCTGCCGGCGGGTGACCGTCTGGCTGCGGCCGGCGGCGGCGGGGGCGGCGGCGCGGATCAGCTCGACGGCGTCGGCGATCCCCGGCAGCGTCTGCGGCCCGAGCATCGGCTGATGGCGGAGCTGGTCGCAGGTTTCGGCCAGGGTCAGCAGGTGGCCGGCGAGGTTGCCGCTGTCGACCGTCGAGATGTAGCGCGGGCTGAGCGCGCGGAGATCGCTGGTCTCGTACCAGTTGAACAGGTGGCCGCGGTGGGGCTCCAGCCGGCCCATGGTCTCCAGCGTCTCCTCCAGCCGGACGACGCAGTCCGCCGTGCCCACCCAGCCGAAGTCGCGGGCGGCGACGGCGGCCAGCAGGTAGAGCCCGAGGTTGGTGGGCGAGGTGCGGTGGGCCACCACCGGCTTGGGGTCGTCCTGGAAGTTGTCGGGGGGGAGCGCGTGGTCCTCGGGGGTGACGAAGGTCTCGAAGAAGCGCCAGGTGCGGCGGGCGATCTGCCGGAGCTCCCGCGCGTCGGCGGCGGACATCGGCGCCGCCTGCGCCGGCTTCGGGGGGAGGCTGATCCAGCGCGCCACCGCCGGCGCCGCCGCCCAGAGCAGCAGCGGCAGGAGCGGCCACCCCCACACGTGCAAGGACCACGGCTGGTGGCGCAGGGTGCCGGAAATCCAAACGGCGACGGCGGCCAGCCCGGCGAAGGTCACGCCGCCCTCCATCCGCCGGTAGAAGAGGCCGAGGTCGAGCCCCAGCCCCGCTTTCGCCTGCGCTGCCGTCACCCACTGCAGCAGCCGGCGGTGGGTGACGTAGAGGCGGGTCAGGGTGCGCAGGATGGCATCCGTCATCAGCCAGGCGTCCTGGGCGAGGAAGACCACCGCCAGCGCCACCTGTACGACGGCGAGGCGGGCGTCGGCGGCAAAGGAGAGGAAGTGGCTCCGCTTGGAGATGCCGCGTCGCCGCGGCAGCAGCCCGCCGATCACCCGCAGGACCGACGGCGCCGCCATCGCCGCCAGCACGAAGAGCGTCCAGAGCGCCGGCGTGGCGTTCGGCAGCGTCCACCCGGCCACCAGCGTCAGCAGCGCCGCCGGCGCCCAGAGCGTCCGCCGCAAATTGTCGATCATCTTGTACCGCCCGATGATCGGGATCGAAACCCTCTTTTCCTTTGCGTCCCTGCCGTCCCTGCTGTCCCTTTCGTCCCTTGTATTCTTCGGTCCCTTCCCCACGATCCAGGGCAGCAACTGCCAGTCGCCACGCGCCCAGCGGTGCTGGCGGGCGGCGGCGGCCTCGAAGTGGGAGGGGAACTCCTCGAACAGCTCGATGTCGGTGGTCAGGCCGGCGCGGGCGAAAATCCCCTCGAAGAGGTCGTGGCTGAGCAGTCGGTCCTCCGGCACCTTGCCGGCGAGCGCGGCCTGGAAGGCGTCGACGTCGTAGATCCCCTTGCCGGTGAACGAGCCCTCGCCGAACAGATCCTGGTAGACGTCCGAGACGGCGGCGGCGTAGGGGTCGATGCCGGCCGGCCCCGAGAAGATGCGCTGGAAGAGCGAGCCGTCCTCGTCGGTCGGCAGGGTCGGGGTGATCCGCGGCTGGAGCACGCCGTAGCCGGCGGTGACGCGGCCGCGGCGGGCGTCGAAGCGGGGGCGGTTCAGCGGATGCGCCAGGGTGCCGATCAGCCGGCGGGCGGCCTCGCGCGGCAGCCGGGTGTCGGCGTCGAGGGTCAGCACGTAGCGGATCCCCTGGGGCGCCGGCGAGATCCGCGGCTCCGGCAGGAAGGTGGTGTCGGCGGCGCCGCGCAGCAGCCGGTTGAGCTCCTCCAGCTTGCCCCGCTTGCGCTCCCAGCCGATCCAGGCCTGCTCGCTCCGGTTCCAGAGCCGCCGCCGGTGGAGGAGCAGGAAGCGGGGATCGCCCGCGGGCGCGGGGCCGTAGTGGGCGTTGAGCCGCGCGATGCCCGTCCTGGCCGCCGCCAGCAGCTCGTCGTCGTCGGGGAGCGTCTCCGCGGAGGCGTCCCGCCAGTCGGAGAGCAGGGCGAAGCGGAGCTCGGCCTCGGGATTGGCCAGGTAGTGGACCTCCAGGCGGCCGATCTGCTCCTCGATCTCCGCCGTGCCGGTCAGCAGGGTGGGCACGGCGACCAGGGTGCGCAGCTCCGGCGGCACGCCGTCGCGCAGCTCCAGGCGGGGGAGCGGGCGCGGCCCGAGCTGCTTCATCACCCACGAGTTGAGGAGCTGGATGGCGAGGTCCGAGGCCGGCACCAGGGCCAGCAGGGCGAAGCCGATCAGCGTCTTCGGCCCGCCTCCGCGCAGCCACTCGATCATCAGCGGCAGCGCCAGGAAGCCCAGGGTGACGAGGAGGATGGTGCACAGGTAGCCGGGCGTCCGCCAGGCCACGAAGACGCGCCGCGCCCAGCGGGCCGGCGGCAGCCGGTAGCCGAGCTCGCGCTCGAAGGCGGCCCGGCCGCGGGAGATCAGGTCGTAGCCGGGGTCCGCCGGCCGCTCCGCGCCGTCCGGCACCGCGGCCGCCCGCCGCACGGCGCGCTCGGCCACCTCGCGCTCGGGGAGGCGGGCGCCGCGCGCCAGCACCTCCACGGCGTGGCGGTAGCGGTCGCGGGTGCTGAAGTCCATCGCCTTGTAGCCCGGGTGCCCGGCCAGGGCCGCCTCCACCAGGCTGACGCTCTCGACGAACCCCGGCCAGTCGAAGGCCGAGATCAGCCGCATGCTGGTGATCAGGTTGCGCACCGTGACGTTCATCGTCGTCTGCCGCCGGTACTCGACGGCGACGATTTCCTCGGTGGTCGTGCCCTGCGCCGCCAGCCGCTCGTGCAGCCAGCCGAGGGCCGGGGTGACCGCCGGATCGTGGTCGCGCAGCCGGCCGAGCAGCGCCACGGCGAAGGGGACGTCCAGCGGCCGCTCCTCGTAGCGGCGGAGCAGCGCCGGCGATCCCGGGTGCCCCTCGTCGAGCAGGAGGTCGGCGAGGTCGTCGGCCTCCTTGCGGGCCACCCGGGCGCGCACCATCCGCTCCGCCAGCCGGCGCAGGTTCTCCACCAGCACCAGGCGGAGCGAGATCGCCACCGCCCAGAGCTCGCCCAGGGTCAGCGGCTGCTCGGTCTGATAGGCGGCGATGAACCGCCGCAGCACCTCGGCGTCGAACAGGCTGTCGGTGTGCGCCACCAGCTCGTAGGTGAGGGCGTAGACCCGCGGGAAGCCGGTGAAGGGGCCGTTGGCGAGCTTCGGCAGCTCGCGGTAGAAGCCGGGGGGGAGATCCTCGCGGATCTCGCGCACCTGCTCCTCGACGAGGTGGAAGTTGTCCACCAGCCACTCCGCCGCCGGCGTGATCGCCCGCTCGTCGCGCATCGCCTCGGCGATCGTCCGGTAGGAGGCGAGCAGGACCCGGCCGTTCTCCCGCACGCGCGCCGCCAGTTGCCGCCCCCGCCGCCGGCCGGGGCGCACCCGTTGGGACGCCGCCAGCCCCGCGGCGTGCTGCTCCAGCCGCTCGACCCCCCAGAGTTCGCTGCGGATCGGTTCGGGAAAGTCGGTCAGGGAGAGGGGGGACCGCTGGATACCAAGCATCAAGAAGCTCCAACCACGACACACCGGGATGCCGGGAACGAAGAAAAAGAGGGAAACGAGAGGCCGGCCCGCTCGATCTCAGGCGCCATCATAGAACGGCGGCGTTCCCGCCGTAATCTTCCCTGTAACCTTGCCCTGTCACACTGAGATCCTCATAGATTCCCCAATGTGACGGCCGGCTCTTGCCGGCCGCTTTTTTTTGCCTCCGCCGTCAGCGGCTCGCCTTCGGCACGCACGCCCCGCCCGTCTGCCAGGAGAAGAAGCTGAGCTGGTCGACCAGCTCGGCGATCTGCTTGTCGACCGGGTCGCCCATGCCGTGGCCGGTGTCGCGGTCGACCTGGAGGAGGATCGGCTTCCGCGCCGGGTCGCTCGCCGTGGCGGCCTGGAGGCGCGCGGCCATCTTGCGGACGTGCAGGGGGTGGACCCGCTCGTCCCGCTCGCCGGCGGTGAGCAGCAGGGCCGGGTACTTCACGCCGCTCTTCACGTTCTGGTACGGCGAGTAGCGGAGCAGCCAGGCGAATTGCGCAGGATCGTCGCTGGAGCCGTACTCCGAGGTCCAGTTCCGGGCGCGCAGGAACTTCTGGTAGCGCAGCATGTCCATCACCGGCGAGGTGGCGATGGCGGCGGCGAAGAGGTCGGGACGCTGGGTCACCACGGCGCCGATCAGCAGCCCGCCGTTCGAGCCGCCGAAGATGGCGAGCCGCTCCGGCCGCGTGTACCCCTGGGCGATCAGCCACTCGGCGGCGGCGATGAAGTCGTCGAAGACGTTCTGCTTGCTCTCCAGCATGCCGGCGCGGTGCCACGCCGCGCCATACTCGCCGCCGCCGCGCAGGTTGGGGAGCGCATAGAGCCCCCCGCCTCCAGCCAGGGCACCAGGCTGGCGTCGAAGAAGGGGGTGGTGGAGAGGCCGAAGCCGCCGTAGCCGTAAAGGAACGTGGGAACGCAGCCGTCCGGCTTCAGCCCCTTCTTGTGGACCAGGAACATGGTGATCCGCGTGCCGTCCTTCGAGGGGTAGGCGACCTGCTCGACCTCCAGGGTGGCGGGATTGAACGGCTCCCGGGCCTGCCACCAGACCTTCCGCTCGCCGGTCGCGAGCTCGACGCGGAAGACCGTGTCCGGCATGTTGAAGCTGGTGAAGCTGAGGAAGGCCTCCGTGCGGTCCGGGGCGGTGGCGACGCTGGCCGAGCCCAGGCCGGGGAGCGGGAGCTCGCCGAGCGGCCGGCCGTCCAGCCCGAAGCGCTCGACCCGCGTGGTGGCGTCCTTCAGATACTCGGCGACCAGCATTCCGCGGGCGGCCGAGAGGCGCTGCAGGGCCGCGTCCTTGCGCTCGGGGATCATCACTCGCCACTTCTCCGGCGCGGGATCGGCGAGGTCCACCGCCACCACCCGCTTGTTGGGCGCGTCGAGGGTGGTCGTCATGTAGAGGGTGCCGCCGACGATCGGGTCCCCCTTCAGGTAGGTGTCCGGGAGGCCGCTCTGGGCCTGCTTGCCGACCACGATCGGCCGGCGCTCGGCCTTGCCCGTGCGGCGCCACGCCTGGAAATCCATCACCCAGAGGTCGTTGACGGCGCTCCCCATCCAGTGCCCCACCACCGCCCAGCGGCCGTCTGGGCTGAGATGGGCGAAGGGGCCCCAGCTCGTCGCCCCCGGCCCCGTCCTGTCCTGCTCGATCAGTGTGCGGTCCTCCCGCGGATGGGTGCCGAGGTGGTGCCAGCGGATCCGCCGGGAGGAGGGGTTCTTGAGGTCGGCGAGCTGGTTGTAGAGGAATCCCGAGCCGTCCGGCAGCCACTCGACCTCGCGCACCTTGCCGGTGATCTCGTCCGCCCGCCAGGTGCCGGTCGCGGTCTCGACGAGGTCGAGGGTGGCGTTCTCATCGCCCCCCTTGAACAGGCCGAAGGCGACGACGCTGCCGTCCGGGCTCGGCTCGTACCAGGCGAGAGTGGTGAGGCCGCTGGGATCGACGGCGGCGGGATCGAGGAGGACGCGGGGCGCGCCCTCCCCCTCGGCCACCATCAGGGACGCCTGCTGCTGGCCCGCCTCCAGCCGGCGATAGAACAGCCGCTCCCCCCGCCGCATGACGTTTCCCTGGTAACCCACGGCCTCCAGGGCCCGGATGCGCGCCGCCAGCTCCGCGCGCCCCGGCAGGGCGTCGAGCACCGAGCGTCCATAGGCGTTCTGGGCGTCGGTCCACGCCGCCACCTTGGCGTCGAGCGCGGCGTCCGGACCGCCCGCGGCGAGCCCTGCGCTCCCCTCCAGCCAGCGGTAGGGATCGACCACCTCGACGCCGTGCAGGATCTCCTTGACCGGTTGGACCTCGGTGGGAGGCGGCGCGGCATTCGCGGTTACGGCGGCCGTGGCGAGAGCGAAGAGAAGGGCGATGAGCTTCGGGTGCATGGGATCTCCCCTGGTGATGGCGACTATAACGTCGGGCTTGCCGGGGAGTTGCGTCAGTCCGAGCCTATTGCGTGGAGCGGCCTCACTCGATCTCCTCCAGATCGCGGTACGCGAGCCCCGGAATCCGCGGGGTGCAGATCTCGAAGCCTCGCTGCCGTGACACGGCCTCGAAGATTTCGATCTTGTAGGCGAGGCCTTCGGGCTCACCCGCGTCGGACCAGTGGTGGCGGCGTTCCCAGGCTTCCTCGGTGCGCACGAGCGGCCAGCCGGCCAGAGCGAGATGGAGAGCGAACGTACCGGGGATGCAATGAGATGTCTCCAGGGGCAGGCTTCCCAGATCGGCGGGCTCCCAGCCGAGGCGCTCTCCAAGGTTGCGGGCGGTGACCACGGCACGCCAGCGATCGTCCTCATGGATCAGGAAACGTGCGTGGGAGCCGCCGATCTCGACACGGTAGGGAGGCAGGTCCGGCAGCCAAGTGAAGACCAGGTCGTGCTTCCACATCCGGACCCACATCCCGATGCGGGTATAGAAGCGCACGGCCGGCTGCCAGGTCCAGTGCGTGTCGAGCCGGAGGCCTCCGGCGCCGTTGGCCAGGGCTGCGCGGAAAACCGCCTCGAGGGCGCGGCGGCCATGGTTCCGCCGCCGTTCGGCGGGATCGACATACAGGCTCATGATGGAAACCAGATCGAAACCGTAGAACATCTTGACGACGGCGATCGTGCCGACCCGCCGGCCGCCGGCAAGCAGCCAGAAGGGCCGGGAGTACCCACTGTGAGGGCTCGCCAAGGGGCGGCCGTCGAAGCCGATACGGCGCTCGTAGGCCAGGCGCTCTTCCTCGGACAGCCGGGCGCCATCGAGCTGAATGTGGAGGTGGCCCTCGACGAGGGACGCCAGCTCCCGCTGCATCCAGGTTTTCGTCTCCCCCTCGTCCGCCGACAGCGGCTCGATCACTCCCTCGGCCATCAGTTGCCGGCAGCACGCCTCGAGGGTCCTCTGCGCCCCATACCGGTCGGTATCCGTGCTCATGCGAAACAGAATAGATGGGCCGACCCTGGTCAGGGAAGCGGATACCCCAGACCTGCCGCCACTCCGGCGCCCCTCAATCCGTGATCACGTGCAGGGCGACAACGGCCAGGACGCCACCGGCCATTAGGGTGGCTCCGGCGATGAGCACGGTCGCCAGGTGTGCGCGGAAGGCGATGAGCGTCTCCCGTGCGGTCCGCCGGAGCGCCGCGTCGCTGCGCCAGCCGTGCAGCAAGGTTGCGCAGCCGAGGACGATCACGGCCAACGGCATCGCGATGAGGAAGACGTCGAGGCCCAGGAGCGGGCGAGCGCTGAACCAGTCCACCAGGCGCCGGGCGGTCTGCGCCGGTTCATAGGGCGCCGGCTGAAGGTTCCGTACGAAGAGCGCGGCCATGAACAGCGCGGCCGGGAGGACGAGGAGGAGCTCCGTGGCGGCGAGGGTGCGCTTGATCTTGTTCATGGCTACTTTGTAATGCAAAGTACTTGTCGCGTCAAGGTCGAGGATCGTGCTGGAGGCGGCTCGCGGTTGGAGCCTCGCCGCCGCTGGAAGAAGTCGCTCTTCCGGCGGCGGCGAAGTTTCACTCGGAAAGCTCTAGCAGAAGCGCGTGGTGCAGGTGTTGCGCGTGTTGCAACCGTTGCACGAGGTGATCTCGCAGCTCAGGTTGGCGGAAGCGGCGCCGTCGACGCCCTTGAGCTCCGACTGCTCCAGGGAGCGCAGCGTTTCACGGCTGAGTTGCAGTTTCGCGGTCTTCAGCTTCTTCATAGACTCTCCTTCCCCAATGGGGCGGAGGCCAGGCCATCATGGTCTGGTCGTCACAGAGTGACGCGTGAGTATAACGAGATGTTCGTATGGAGGGCTACACCGTGGTTGAGGAAACTGACGTCGACTACTCCGCGTTGCGCGACGGGATGGTGGACCGACAGATCGTGGCCCGGGGTATCCGAAACGAGCGTGTGCTGGCGGCGCTGCGGGCGGTGCCGCGGGAGGCTTTCGTCGCCGCGGAGCTGGTCCCTTCCGCCTATGACGACGCTCCGCTTCCGATCGGCGAGGCGCAGACCATCTCGCAGCCTTTCATCGTGGCGTTGACGGCCGCGGCCCTGGAGCTCAGTCCCGGGGACCGGGTGCTGGAGGTCGGCGCCGGCTCCGGATACGCGGCGGCGGTGCTCTCGCGGCTGGCCGGCGAGGTCTGGGCGATCGAGCGCCACGCCTCGCTCGTTGCCGCGGCGCGGGAGCGGTTGGAGCGGCTGGGCTACGCCAGCGTCCACGTGATCGAGGGCGACGGCACCCTCGGTTGGCCGGCGGCGGCGCCCTACGACGCCATCGCCGTGGCGGCCGGGGCGCCGGAGGTCCCCCAGGCCCTGCTCGACCAGCTTGCCCCCGGCGGCCGGCTGGTGATCCCCGTCGGCCCGACCCCGCGCGACCAGATTCTGGTGCGGGTGCGCCGCCTTCCGGACGGCACCTTCAGCCGCGAGCCCCTCGGGACCGTGCGCTTCGTGCCGCTGATCGGCGCTCGAGGGTGGGGAGAGACAATCGAGTGAGGCGGGTCAGCCGTCCAGACCGGCGAGGACGGTTTCCACCTGCTGGATCAGTGTAGGGAGATCATCCATAACCGTGTCCCAGACGCGGTCGAGATCGATGTCAAAGTAGGCGTGGATGAGGCGGTTTCGCATCCTGACGATATCTTGCCAGGGGATTTGGGAGACCTGCTTTCGGGTTTCTTGATCGATCCGAGCGGCCGCCTCTCCGACGCGGTCATCCTTCCGCATACTGGATCTCGGCTTCGCGCAGAACCTCGTCCCGGAAGTAGCGGCTGAGATCCGCCGGAGTCCTGAGGTCCACATTACGGCCGATCCGCTCAGAAAGCTCGCGCTCGATCCCGGCCATCCGGATCAGGCCCATCGGCTGATCCGGCTGGAACTCGACCAGGAGGTCCACGTCGCTGTCGGGACCGGCCTCTCCTCGCAACGTCGAGCCGAAGAGAGAGAGCTTACGGATGTGCCATCCTCGGCAGAGCTCGGCAAGCTCTGCCGGAGGGATGTCGAGCGCCAAAGTCGCCATTCCATCGTCCTCCCACGAGACAGGATAGCGAATTCCGGCATCACGTCACACTTGCCTCGTTCGGGAAGAGCAGCCGCGATAGACTCACCCGGCTCACTTCGACCCGGGGGTCTCGATGAAAAAGCTGTTCCTTCTTCTCTTCCCGCTCCTTCCTGCCGCCCTTACCGCCGCGACATTGGCTGCCACCGCCACCGCGCCGGGCGATGCCACGGCGCGGCTCCACGACCTGTTCCAGCGCGAGTGGGAGCTCCGGCTGAAGGAGGACCCGCTGGAGGCCACCTCCGTGGGGCGGCACGAGTACGACGCGCTCCTCCCCTCGGCCACCTTCGCCGAGCTCCAGCGCGAGAACGGCGAGGCCAAGGCCTTCCGTGACGAGCTCGCCGCCATCGACCGCGCGCGGGTGTCGGCGGACGACCAGGTCAACTACGACATCTTTCAGCGGCAGCTCGACAACCGGATTGAGGACTTCGAGCTCGGCGACTACCAGATGCCCTTCAACGCCGACTCCGGTTTCCACACCGGCTTCTCGCGACTCCCCGAGGACGTGCCGCTCGCCACCGTCAAGGACTACGAGAACTATATGAGCCGCCTGCGCGCGTGGCCCCGCTATGTCCGCGAGCAGATCGAGCTGATGCGGATGGGGCTGAAGCGCGGAATGAGCGTGCCCCGCGAGACGCTGGTCGGCTACGACAAATCGATCAGCACCCACGTGGTGGACGCCGCCGCCCAGAGCGTCTTCTGGGTGCCGTTCACCAAGTTCCCCTCCACCGTGCCGGCCGGCGAGCGGGAGCGCCTGAGCCGCGAGGGGCGGACGGCGGTGATGGAGGGCGCCGTCGCCGGCTACCGGGAGTTCCTCGACTTCTACCGCAAGGAGTACGCGCCGCAGGCCCGCGCCACCCTGGCGGCGGCGGACCTGCCGGACGGCCGCGCCTACTACCGGCAGCAGATCCGGCGCTACACCACCCTCGACCTCAGCCCGGAGGAGATCCACAAGATCGGCCTCGGCGAGGTGGAGCGCATCTCCCGGGAGATGAACGAGGTGATGCGGCAGGTCGGCTTCAAAGGGGATTTCGCCGCCTTCCTCAAGTTCCTGCGCGAGGACCCCCAGTTCTACGCCAGGACGCCGCGCGAGCTGCTCGAGAAGGCGTCGTTCCTCGCCAAGAAGATCGACGGCATGCTCCCCTCGGAGTTCCGCACCCTGCCGCGCCTGCCATACACGGTGCGGCCGGTGCCGGACGACATCGCCCCAAAGTACACCTCCGGCCGCTACGTCGAGTCGCCGCAGGGGAGCACCCAGCCGGGGATCTACTGGGTCAACACCTACCAGTTGACCAGCCGCCCCTTCTACAACCTCAACGCGCTGACCCTCCACGAGGCCGTGCCGGGGCACCATTTGCAGATCTCCCTCAGCCGCGAGCTCAAGGATCTGCCGGACTTCCGCCGCTTCTCCTACATCTCCGCCTTCGGCGAGGGGTGGGGGCTCTACTCCGAGTGGCTGGGACTGGAGATGGGGATCTACGACGACCCCTACAGCAACTTCGGCCGCCTCACCTACGAGATGTGGCGCGCCTGCCGCCTGGTGGTGGACACCGGGGTCCATTCAATGGGCTGGACCCGGCAGCAGGCGATCGACTACTTGGCCACCCGCACGGCGCTGCCGCTCCACGAGGTGGAGACCGAGGTCGACCGCTATATCTCCTGGCCGGCCCAGGCACTCTCCTACAAGCTCGGCGAGCTGAAGATCAAGGAGCTGCGGCGCAAGGCCGAGACCGAGCTGGGGACCGGGTTCGACGTCCGCGCCTTCCACGACGTCGTGCTGGGGAGCGGCTCGGTGCCGCTCAACGTGCTGGAGGAGAACGTCGACCGCTGGATCGGCGAGCAGCGGCACACCGCCGCGGCGGCGGCGCGCTGAGCTTACCGGAGGCCATTCTGCGCGCCGAGAACCTCGGCCGCGCGGTGAGCGGCAAGGTGCTGGTGGAGGACGCGAGCTTCGAGGCCCGCGCCGGCGAGGTGCTGGCCCTGGTCGGCCCCAGCGGCGCCGGCAAGAGCTCTCTCCTCCGCCTGCTCAACCGGCTGGACGAGCCCTCCCACGGCACTGTCTATCTCCAGGGGTCCGACTACCGGACGCTTGAGCCGCGGGAGCTTCGCCGCAAGGTCGGCATGGTCACCCAGCGCCCCTTCCTCTTTCCGGGCACGGTGGCGGACAACCTCCGCTTCGGTCCGGCCCAGCGGGGCGAGCGGCTGCCGGACGCCGCCGTCGCCGACCTCCTCGCCCGGGTGGGGCTGGAAGGCTACGCCGACCGCGGCGTGGCGAAGCTCTCGGGCGGCGAGATGCAGCGCGTCTCGGTGGCCCGCACCCTCGCCAACGGCCCGCTGGTGCTGCTGCTCGACGAGCCGACCTCGGCGCTCGACGACGCTTCGAAGCGGGAGGTGG
The DNA here is from genome assembly GCA_963718645.1 of uncultured Acidobacteriota bacterium. Classification (GTDB taxonomy): domain Bacteria; phylum Acidobacteriota; class Thermoanaerobaculia; order Multivoradales; family UBA5704; genus DATARR01. Next base: position 3,102,363 of record OY970373.1, on the reverse strand, counting down.
AGGCTCTGGTCCGCGCCATCGTGCGCGAGCAGGGGCTCGGCTGCGTGATGGTCACCCACGACATGGAGCAGGCCGCGCGCTTGGCCGACCGCGCGCTGGCGCTCCAGAACGGCCGCGTGGTGCGCGCCGGATCGATCGCCGAGGTGTTGCATGCTTAAGGCTCTCTTCCACACCCAGCTCCAACTCGGCCTCGCGCAGGCGCTGGCGGCGGCCCTCGCCGCCGGGATCGTCGTCCTGCTGGCGCGCCGACGCGGCATCCATCTCGAGAGCGAGGCCGCGGTCGCGATGGTCCGCGGGCTGGTCCAGATCGTCGCGGTCGGCTCCATCCTGGTCCTGCTGCTGCAAGGGCCCTGGTGGACGAGCGGCTTCCTGCTGGCCGGCATGATCGTCGCGGCCGGCGCTACCTCGGCCCGCAGGGCGAAGGGTCTGCCGGGCGCCTTCGCCGTCTCCACCTGGGCGATCGCGGCGGGGGCCGGCTCGGTGATCGCGCTGATGACCACCCTCGGCGTCATCGACACCGCCATCACCACCCTGGTGCCGGTGGGGAGCATGCTGATCGCCAACGCCATGAACACCAACGGCCTGGCGCTGAACCGCTTCCGGTCGGACGTGCTGGCGCACATCGGCGAGGTCGAGACCGCCCTGGCCCTGGGGGCGGAAGCGAGGAACAGCGTCGGCCCCTACGTGCAGGCCTCCTTCGAGGCCAGCCTGATCCCCGCCATCGATTCCCTGCGCTCCCTCGGCATCGTCTGGATTCCGGGCCTGATGGCGGGGATGCTCCTCTCCCACGCCAACCCGGTCTACGCCGCGATCTACCAGTTCGTGGTGCTGGCGATGATCTTCGCCTCGTCCGGCCTGACCTCACTGGTCGGCACGATGCTCATCCGCGGGCGGATCTTCTCGCCGGCCGAGCAGTTGCTGCTGGCGCGGGAGGGGTGAGGGGCGGAAACCGGACTGACACGGACGAACAGGGACTGACACGGACGAACACGGACAGCCAGGACGATCCAGTCCTTGTCAGTCCGTGTTTGTTCGTGCTCGTCCGTGTTCTTTCACCGCACCCACCCCACCACCGTCATCCCGATCAGCGCCAGCGACAGCAGGCTGACCACGATGGCGATTCCCCAGGCGATGGCATTGTAGATCGGGCCGTTGACGTGCTCGCCCATCAGCTCGGGGTCGTTGATCAGGCGCAGGATGGCGAACAGCTCGACGGGGAGGAGCAGGCCGTTCAGCACGTAGACGCCCACCAGCACGGGGATCAGCGGCAGGCCGGGGATCAGGGCGACGCCGGCGCCGAGGACGATCAGGCCGGTGAGGATGCCCATGAAGATCGGCGCCTCGGACCAGGAGCGCGAAACCCCGCGCTCGAAGCCGAGCGCCTCGCTCATCATGTAGGTGGTGGCGAGCGGCAGCACCCCCGCCGCCAGCAGCGAGGCGCCGAGGAGCCCGAGGGCGAACAGGGCCGTGGCGTAGTGGCCGGCGATCGGCTCCAGGGCGCGGGCGGCGTCGGCGGCGGTCTCGACGGTGATGCCGTGCGGGTGGAGAGTCGCCGCCGTGGCGATCAGGATGAACACCGCCACCACCCCCGAGAAGAGGGTGCCGAGGATGACGTCGAAGCGGGTGTAGCGGTAGTCCTCCACGGTTCCCCCCTTCTCGACCACGGAGGACTGGGCGTAGAGCTGCATGTATGGGGAGATCGTGGTGCCGATCAGCGCGATCAGCAGGTTGAGGTAGACCGGATCGAACTGCAGGTGGGGGTGGATCGTCCCCTCCAGCGCCGCGCTCCAGTCCGGCCGCGCCAGGAAGGCGGCGCCAATGTAGGCCAGGAACGCCAGGCTGAGCACCAGGAAGATCCGCTCCACCCAGCCGTAGGAGCCGCGGGTCACCAGCAGCCAGACGAAGACGGCGGCGATGGGAACGGCGATGTAGCGGCTGACCCCGAACAGCTCGGAGGCGGCGGCGACGCCGATGAACTCGGAGACGATGATGCCGGTGTTGGCGATCAGCAGCGTCAGCAGGATCAGCGCCGTCTGGCGCAGCGAGAAGCTCTCGCGGACGAGGTCCGAAAAGCCCTTGCCGGTGACCGCTCCCAGCCGGGCGCTCATCTCCTGCACCACGCCTACGAAGATCGAGACCAGCACCAGCGCCCAGAGCAGGCCGTAGCCGTAGGAGGCGCCCGCCGAGGCGTAGGTGGCGATACCGCCGGCATCGTTGCCGGCGCTCGCCGCCAGCAGACCGGGCCCGAGGGCGGCCAGGTAGGGCCAGAAGCGCTTGCGGACCGTCAAGAGTAGGCCCGTCCCCGGCGCTGCCAGATCTCGGGGAGGAGCACGGCGAGGGCGTCGTCGACGGTGACGATGCCGAGCAGGCGGCGGTTGTCGCCCAGCACCGGCACGGCGAGGAGGTTGTACTCGGCGAGGACGCGGGCGGCGCTCTCGGCGGGGTCGTCGGGGGAGACCGTCGGCGCCTCCTCGTCCAGCACGTCGGCGAGCGGGGTCGCGGGATCGGACAGGATCAGCATGCGCAGCCGCACCAGGCCGAGCAGGACGTCGGGATCGTCGGCGGCCATGACGTAGACGGCGAGCAGGGGATCGGGGACCTCCTCCAGCGAGCGGATCGTCCGCAGGGCGTCGCCCACCGTGGCGTCCGCGGCGACGCGCACGAGGTCGCGCGTCATGATGCGGCCCACGCTGTCCTCGTCGTATTCGAGGTGGACCTGGACGTCGGCCGCCTCCTCCGGCTCCATGCGGGCGAGGAGCTGCTCGGCGACCTCGTCGTCGAGGTCCTCGAGAGCGTCGGCGGCGGCGGCGGGGTTCATCTCCTCCAGGATGTCGGCGGCGCGCTCCTGGTCCATCCCCTCCAGCAGGTCGGCGACGCGCTCGTCGCTGACCTCCTCGAGCGTCTCGGCGGCGGTCTCCTCGTCGAGGGCGGCGACGATCTCGGCGCTCTCGCGGAAGGAGAGGGCGTCGACGATGCGCGCCAGGTCCACCGGGTTGAGGTCGGCCAGGCGGTCGTAGGAGACCTTGAGCTGCACGGGGGCGGCGCTGGCCAGGTACTGGACGTCGGACCAGTCGATGATCTGGCGGCCGATGATGCGCCCCTGCAGCGCCCGCGGCCCCAATCGGCGGAGCAGGGCGCGGGCGCTGATGTCCACCCCGACCACGCGGTAGGCCCCCTCGACGCGGGTGAGCTGGACGTCGTTGACGCGGACGATCCGCCGGCCGGTGATGTCGATGAGCTGGTGGTCGAGCACGTCGCGGCGGAGCAGGACCTCGCCGGCGCGGCGGGCGAAGGGCTGGAGATCGACGGTGGAGGAGGTGAGCCGGGCGGTGCCGTTGAGCGCCTGGAGGAGGTGGGCGGCGACGAAGAAGCTGCGCCGGCCGTCGCGGACCACGAGGCCGGAGATCGGCGGGTAGCGGTCGTCGCCGATGCGGACGATCAGATCCGAGATCTGACCGATCCGCTCGCCGCTCTTACCCTCGACGGGCCGGTCCATGATCGATGTCAGGAACAGCATCGCCTACCCCTCCTGTCCGCGCCGCCTATGATACCCGCTGGGGGGCTCCCGGAACGCCGGATTGGCGATAAACTGAACGCCTTTCAGGAGGGAAAAAACATGCGGACGAAAAAGCTCATCACACCGTTCCTGCTGGCGGGCCTGGCCCTCGGTCTGACCGGCCTGGCGCAGGACCAGAAGGCGTCCTCGGGAGACCCCGAGGGGGATCGCATCGTGCGCGGCTTCCAGATCGCGCCGGTCCATCTGACCCTGCGCAATCGCGACCGCGACCTGGTCGGCCTGGGGAGCTATCTGGTCAACGCGGTGGGCGGCTGCAACGACTGCCACACCAACCCGTCCTACGCGGCGGGGCACGATCCCTTCCAGGGTCAGCCGAAGCAGGTCAACGCCGCGCACTACCTCGCCGGCGGCCAGCAGTTCGGCCCCTTCACCTCGCCGAACATCACGCCGGACGCGGCCGGCCTCCCCGCCGGGCTGACCCTCGCCGGCTTCAAGAACGTCCTGCGCACCGGCCACGACCCCGACCCGGCCGAGCACGGCCGTCTCCTCCAGGTGATGCCCTGGCCGACCTACCAGAGCATGACCGACAACGACATCCGGGCGATCTACGAGTACCTGCGGTCGATCCCGCACGCCGAGCCGGGGGAGTAGGGGGATGTTCTTCGTACCGGGTCGGCGCGGCAGAGCGTAGAATTGAGCCGCACAATGCCGGTCCGACCCGGACCTCGTGAGGACTTGAATGAGCCAGATCGTTTTGGATATCCCGGAAGACTCTCTCCTGGCCCTGAAGGTGTCGGAGGAGAGGATCGGCGGTGAGCTGCGGATGGCCGCCGCCGCGAAGCTTTACGAAATGGGCAAGCTGTCCTCGGGAGCGGCAGCCGAGCTGGCCGGCGTCCCCCGCGTGCTCTTTATGAGCCGGCTGGGCGACTACGGCGTCGCAACGTTCCGCATGACCGAAGAGGAGCTCCGCCGGGACCTCGAGAATGCTTGAGGTCATCGTCGATACCTCGCCTCTGCAATATCTCCATCAACTCGACCTTCTCGATCTGCTGCCGGATCTCTATGGGAAGGTTCTGATCCCCGAGAGTGTGGTCCGGGAGATCGCGGCGGGTCATTCCCTGGGAGTCGCCCTGCCGGAGCTGAAGACCCTTGGCTGGATCGAGGTGCGGAGAGTTTCGGGGCTGTCCGTGCTTCCTCTCGTCTCCGATCTGGGAGCGGGAGAGCGGGAGGTCCTGGCGCTGGCCCTCGAAGCTGCAAACCCCTTGGTCGTCCTCGACGATGCGCTCGCCCGCCGTGTCGCGAAAAGGCTGGAGCTGAACTTGACGGGGACTCTGGGCTTGCTGCTCAAAGCCAAGCAGATCGGCCGGATCGCTCGTCTGGAACCGCTCCTGGATCGGCTGGAGGACCTGCGTTTCCGGCTGGATGGAGACACACGGTCCTCAGCCTTGAAGCTTGCCGGCGAGCTCCAACGCTGATTTCGGCGCCGCCCATCGCTCGCTGCGCCGGGCTCCCCCTACGGGACCATCCCCGGGAACACATACGCCTGGAGAAGCACGAGGACGCCGACCAGGGAGGCTAGCGCGATGCTGTGCCAGAAGACGTAGCGCAGGATCTCGCCCTCGTTCCCCTCCTGGCCGGTGGCGACGCCGGCCACCACGATGCTCTGGGCGTCGATCATCTTCCCCATGACGCCGCCGCTGCTGTTGGCCGCGCAGGCGAGGATGGGACTCAATCCCAGCCGTTCGGCGCTGACCCGCTGGAGCCCTCCGAACAGGACGTTCGACGAGGTGTCGCTGCCGGTGAGCGCCACCCCGAGCCAGCCCAGAAGCGGCGAGAAGAAGGGGAAGAGCGCGCCGGTCGACGCGAAGGCGAGCCCCATGGTCGCGTCCAGGCCGCCGTAGCGGGTGGTGAACCCCAGGGCCATCATGGCGGCGATGGTCAGCAGCGACCATTTCACCCGCCAGAGTGTCCCGCCCAGGATCCTCGCCAGCTCGCCGAGCGAGAAACCGAGCAGGAGGCCGCTCAGCAATCCGGTCAGCAGGAGGCTCGTGCCGGTGGCGGAGAGCCAGTTCAAGGTGAAAACCGCGGCCTCGGGCGTCGGCTTCTTGACCACCGGCGGCGTCCGCACCACCGCCTTGTCGAGCCCGGGGACGGGGACGTTGACCACCGAGATCCCGTGGAGGAAGTTCTCGTGCCCCTCGGCGCCGCCGTTCAGGAATTCCTTGGAGGGCTGGTAGCCCCAGAGGAACACGAAGGCGCAGAGGAGGAACCAGGGCGCGAGGGCCTTGAAGGCGGCCTTCGGGGTGGGCGCGATCCGCGCCGCCGTCTCGGCCGCGCGCGCCGCTCCGGACTCGTGGTCGAAGCTCCAGATCGTCTTCGGCTGCCAGAAGCGGAGGAGGATCAGCAGCGAGAGGATGGAGACGATCGAGCCGGCGATATCGACCAGCGAAGGGCCGAAATGGTTGCTGACGAAGTACTGGGTGATGCCGAAGAAGACGCCGGCCGTCAGGCAGGCGGGCCACACCTCGCGTATCGCCTTCCGCCCGGCCATCGCCCAGATCAGCCAGAAGGGGACGAGCACCGAGAAGAAGGGGAGCTGCCTCCCCACCATCGCCGAGAGCGCCGCCTCCGGAAGCCCGGTGACCTTGGCGAGGGTGATGATCGGGGTGCCGAGCGCGCCGAAGGCGACCGGCGCCGTGTTGCCGAGCAGCGCAAGCCCCGCCGCCTGGAGGGGCCGGAAGCCGAGCCCGATCAGCATCGCGCCGCAGATGGCCACCGGCGTGCCGAAGCCGGCCGCCCCCTCGATGAAGGCGCCGAAGCTGAAGCCGATCAGCAGCAGTTGGATGCGGCGGTCGCTCGCGAGGCCCGCGATGGTGGTCTTGAGGACCTCGAAATCGCCCGATTTGACGGTGACGTCGTAGAGGAAGATGGCGCCGAAGATGATCCAGCCGATCGGCAGCAGGCCGAAAGCGGCGCCGTCGGCGGCGGCGGCGAGCGCGAGCCGCGCCGGCATGCCATAGACCAGGATGGCGACCGAGATCGCCGCCGCCAGCCCCAGGAGCGCGGCCCAGTGCGCCCGCAGGCGGAAGAAGGCGAGGAGCCCGAGGAGGACAACGACGGGGATCGCGGCGACGAGCGCCGAGCCGAGGATGCTGCCGCCGACGGGAGTGTATACCTGCGTCCAGGTCATCATCCTGTCCTCCAAAGCGCTGCCTCGAGGAGCGTCAAATTGTCGTAGGGAGGATACTCCACTTCGGGCCGGAGCTGACGCGGTACACTGCCACGTCCATGGTCTCTGAGACAGCCCAAGCCCAGGCCGGGGCCCCGGCGCCCGCCGCCCTCCTGGAGGTCGTCGAGGGGCTCGCGCGGGAGCTGCAGCCGCAGCGGCGCGGCGCGGTCTCTCTCGATTCCTCGCTGGAGCGCGACCTCGGCTTCGACAGCCTCGGCCGGGTTGAGCTGCTCGCCCGGCTGGAGCGCTCCTTCGGCGTGCGGCTCTCCGAGGATCTGCTGGGGAGCGCCGAGACGCCGCGCGATCTCCTCCAGGCGCTCGCCGCGGCGCACCCGGCGATGTCCGCGGGCGAGGGTTTCGAGGCTGCCGCGTCGATCAGCGGCCTCGGCGGCGGCGAGGTGGCTCCGGACCGCACGCGCACCCTGCTCGAGGTGCTCGACTGGCACGCCCAGCGCCACCCCGAGCGGCGGCACGTCCTCTACTACCCCGGCGACGGCGAGCCCGAGGAACTGACCTACGGCGAGCTGGCGCGCCGGGTCGACGCGGTGGCCGCCGGCCTCACCCGCCTCGGCGTCGGACCGGGCGCGGCGGTGGGGATCATGCTCCCCACCGGCCTCGACTACTTCGTCGCCTTCTTCGGCGCGCAGCGGGCCGGGGGCATTCCGGTTCCCCTCTACCCGCCGGCCCGCAAGAGCCAGATCGAGGACCATCTGCGCCGCCAGGCGGGCATCCTCGAGACCGCGGGCGCCGAGGTGCTCGTCACCTTCTCCGAGGTGCTCACTCTCGCCCGCCTGCTGCGCGCCCAGCTCCCGGGCCTGCGGCGCGTCGTCACCGTCGACGAGCTCACGGCGGCTCCGGCCTCCAGGGCCGACGCGCTGAGCCCGCCGCCGGTGCGCGGCGAGGACATCGCCTTCCTCCAGTTCACCTCCGGCAGCACGGGGAACCCGAAGGGGGTCGTGCTCACTCACGCCAACCTGCTGGCGAACCTGCGGGCGATCCGCCAGGGCGCGGACATCCGGCCGGACGACGTCATCGTGAGCTGGCTGCCGCTCTATCACGATATGGGTCTGATCGGCTGCTGGATGGGCGCCCTCTACTTCGGCGTGCCGCTGGTGCTGATGTCGCCGTTGGCCTTCCTGGCCCGCCCGTCGCGCTGGCTCCGGGCGATCCATCGCCACCGGGGAACGCTGTCGGCGGCGCCCAACTTCGCCTACGAGCTGTGCATCAACAAGATCCCCGACGAGGAGATCGCCGGTCTCGACCTCTCCTCCTGGCGGATGGCGCTCAACGGCGCCGAGCCGGTGGCGCCTGAGACCCTGCGCCGCTTCGCCGAGCGGTTCGTTCCCCACGGCTTCCGGCCGGGCGCCTTCTCGCCCGTCTACGGTCTCGCCGAGAGCTCTCTGGCGGTCGCCTTCCCGCCGCTCGACCGGCCGCCGGTGATCGACGCCGTCGACCGCGATGCCTTCCAGCGCACCGGCCGCGCCCTGCCCGCGGCGGCGGACGACCCGTCGGCCCTCCGCTTCGTCTCCTGCGGCTTCCCGCTGGTCGGCCACGAGGTGCGGGTCGTCGACGAGGCCGGCCAGGAGCTGGGCGACCGGCAGGAGGGGCGGCTGGAGTTCAAGGGGCCCTCCGCCAGCAGCGGCTACTTCCGCAACCCCGAGGCCACCGCCAAGCTGGTCCATGGCGACTGGCGGGATTCGGGCGACCGCGCCTACATTGCCTCCGGCGAGCTCTATATCACCGGCCGGGTCAAGGACATCATCATCCGCGCCGGCCGCAACCTCTACCCGCAGGAGCTGGAGGCGGCAGTGGGTGAGGTGGCGGGCATCCGCAAGGGGTGCGTGGCGGTCTTCGGCAGCCCCGATCCGGCCACCGGCACCGAGCGGCTGGTGGTGATGGCCGAGACCCGCGAGCGCGGCGAGGCGGCGCTCGACGCCATCCGCCAGGCCGTGCAGGAGGTCACTATCGACCTCCTCGGCACGCCGGCCGACGTGGTGGCCCTGGTGCCGCCGCACGGGGTGCCCAAGACCTCCAGCGGCAAGATCCGCCGCTCGTCGGCGCGCGAGGTCTTCGAGTCCGGGAAGAGCGGCCGCGGCGGCGCCACCCTCTGGCTGCAGCTCGCCCACCTGACCCTCTCCGGCGCGCGGATGCAAGCGGTCCGCCGCCTCCGCTCCCTCGGCGGCCTCCTCTACGCCGCCTGGGCCTACGCCTCGGTCGCCCTGTTCCTGATCCCGTTCTGGCTCGCCGTCGTCCTCGCGCCAGGCCTCAAGACGCGGCGCCGGCTGGCCCGCGGCGTCGGTCGCTTCCTCTTCGCCTGGATCGGCATCCCGCTCCGGCTCGACGGCGGCGAGAACCTGGAGGCCGGCGGGGCGCGGATCGTGGCCTCCAACCACTCCAGCTACCTGGACGGCATCGTGCTCACCGCGCTGCTGCCGCCGGAGTTCGCCTTCGTGGTGAAGCGCGAGCTGGAGAAGAGCTTCATCTCGCGGATCTTTCTGCAACGCCTGGGGTCGATCTTCGTCGAGCGCTTCGACACCGCCCAGAGCGCCGGCGAGACCCGCAAGGCCCTGGACGCCCTGGAGCGGGGGGACTCGCTGGTCATCTTCCCCGAGGGAACCTTCCGCCGCTACCCCGGCCTCCTCCCCTTCCGCATGGGCACTTTCGCTGTGGCGGTCGACGCCGGCGTGCCGGTGGTCCCGGTGGCCATCTCCGGCACCCGCGACCTGCTGCGGGGAGGGAGTTGGCTCCTCCGCCACGGCCGGGTGACCGCCGCCGTGGCGCCGGCCGTCCGCCCCGAAGGGACCGGCTGGCACGCCGGGATCGCGCTCCGCGATCAGGTGAGAGCGGCGATCCGGGAGCGGAGCGCCGAGCCGGATCTGGGCTAGGCCCCCGCCCGAACCCTCACCCCCGGCCCCTCTCCCTTCCCCCGCACGCCCTCCCTCACAGGGAGAGGGGAGACAAGCAGGAGCCCGTTTCAATAGCGGAGGGTGGGGGCGCCCTCTTCTCCCGGTGTGGGAGGGGGGAGGGGACGGGAGAAGAGGGTCGGGGTGATGAGGGCCTACGCCACAGCCAAGGAAACCCGTACCATTGCACCCCCATGAATCTCCACGACCTCTTCGCCATCCCCCGCCGCCGGACCCCCGAAAAGCCAGCTCTCCGTTTCCAGGAGGACGGCCAGGACGTCACCCTCACCTACGCTGACCTCTTCGCCCGCGCCGACGCCCTGGCCGCCGGTCTCGCCGCTCGGGGCGTGACCAAGGGGGACCGCGTCGCTTTCTTCCTGGGGAACCGGCCCGAATTCGTCATCGCCTATCTGGCGGTGATCCGGCTCGGGGCGGCGATGGTGCCGATCAACCTCGCCTACCGGCAGCGGGAGATCTCCCACATGCTGGCGGACGCCGAGCCGCGGCTGATCGTCACCGAGCGGTCCCAGGCCGCGATCCTCGATGAGATGGGGCTGCGGGACCTGGTCCTCGCCGAGGAGCTGGAGGGCTGCTCGGCCGATCCGGCGGGGTTCGCGTTCCCCGCCGTCGACGGCGGCGATCTCGCGATGCTCCTCTACACGTCCGGTACCACGGGGAAGAGCAAGGGCGCTGAGATCACGCACGACAACGTCCTGGCTACCGTCACCGGTCTGCTCGCCGCCTGGGACTGGGCGGCGGCGGACTCTCTGCTGGTCGCCCTGCCGCTCTTCCACACCCATGGGCTGGTGGTGGGGCTCCACTGCTCCCTCGCGGCCGGCGCGACGGTGCTCCTGCGCCGCCGCTTCGAGGCCGCCGAGGTCGCCTCCGAGCTGCTGGCCGGCGCGGCGACGCTCTTCTTCGGCGTCCCCACCATGTACGGCCGGCTGGTCGAGGAGCTGCGCTCGCGGGGACCCGGGCTCGATTTTTCGTCCGTGCGCCTGTTCTGCTCCGGGAGCGCGCCGCTCTCGGCCGAGACGTTCGCCGCCTTCCGCGAGCTGACCGGCCACGAGATCCTCGAACGCTACGGCATGACCGAGACCGGCATGAACCTCTCCAACCTCTACGCTGGCGCGCGGCGGCCGGGCACCGTCGGGGTGCCGCTGCCGGGGGTTTCGATCCGCATCGTCGACGAGGAGCTGCAGGTGCGCGGCGGCAACGTCTTCGCCGGCTACTGGCGGGCGCCGGAGAAGACGGCGGCGAGCTTCGTCCACGACGATCTCGGCCGGCGCTGGTTCAAGACCGGCGACCTCGCCCGCCAGGACCCCGAGACCGGCTTCGTCACCCTCCTCGGCCGCCGGCACGAGCTGATCATCACCGGCGGCTTCAACCTCTATCCGCGCGAGGTCGAAGAGGTGCTGGCGACCTTCCCCGGCGTGCGCGAAGCGGCGGTGGTGGGGAGGCCCCACGCCGACTGGGGGGAGGTGCCGGTCGCCTTCCTGGCCACGAGTGCTCCGGTCGACGCCGCCGAGCTGATCGCCTTCTGCAAGTCCCAGATGGCCGGCTTCAAGGTGCCGCGGGAGATCCGCTTCGTCGACGCCCTCCCCAGGAACGCCCTGGGAAAGGTGGAGAAACACAAGCTACCCTCATGATCCATGGCGAGCACCGCCTCCCGATCCCTGCTATAAAGCGAGAGTGACGAAGACCTTTCTGGGCATCGATCTCTCGGCTGCCGGAGCGACCACCGGCCTCGCCGAGATCGTGGAAACTCCGGAAGGCCTCTTCTACGAGTTTCCCAGCGGATCCTGGCAGGGGCACGACGGCCTCCAGCGGATCGCCGCACGCTGCCGCGCGGCGGACAAGGCCGCCGTCGACCAGCCCTTCTCCTACCCGGCCCCCTGCATGCGCTGGTTTCTCGGGCAGACCGAGGACGACGCCGGCAGCGAGCCCTATCTCTGGCGGCGCACCGACCTCGCCATGGCCGAGCGGGTCACCAACCTCGGCATCCCCCGCGACACCGTCCAGCAGGTCGGCCGCTGCTCGAACGTCTGGCGGGCGGTCGAGCTGGCCAACCTCCTGGGTCTGGCCCGCGAGACCGTCTGCGCCGGCAAGGGGAAGCTGATCGAGACCCATCCGCGGGTCGCCTGGGCGGTGGTGATCGCCAGCCTGGCCGACCGCGACACGGCCGAGAGCCTGGTGACCCACTACAAGGGGGCGCGACAGGAGGACCGTGGGAAGCGCCACCAGCAGAAAGAGCACCGGGAGCGCATGCTCCGCCTCCTCTGCGACGGCGCCGCCCTCCGCCCGCGCACCGACGCCCAGCGCGACCTCGCCTGCAAGACCGACGACAACCTCGACGCCCTGATCTGCGCCTTCGTCGCCTACCTCGCCGCCCATGTCGGCGCGGAGCGCTGCCTGCCGGCCCGCCTCGCCGAGGAGACCGTCCTCCTCGAAGGCGCGGCGATCATTCCGACCCAGGACTGGCAGGCCCGCCTGCTGGTCAAGAAAGGCGGACCCCACAAGGCGCCCGCGGCCGTGCAGAACGGCGGGGACTCGGCTCCCGCCCGGGCATGAATGCCTACCCGTTCTCCACATCTCCACGCTTCGATCGGCCTCCGTGGCCTGCGACCTCATCCCCTTCTCCTGAAGGAGAAGGGGGACGACTGCGATGCGGCCCCCGTCAGGCCCTCCCTCTCCTGTAGGAGAGGGACCGAGGGTGAGGTCGCAGGCCACGGACGCCTCCATCCGCGCCGCTTGACCTCGAATCCGCCGAGGCTGTATCCTCCCCGCTCTCGCGGTTTGTTCCGGGTCAATTGACCCCGGGTTCGTTGATCTCGGCAGACCGCGCATCCCGTCGGGGCGTAGCTCAGCTTGGTAGAGCGCACGGTTCGGGACCGTGAGGCCGGAGGTTCAAATCCTCTCGCCCCGACCATTTCCCTTCCTTTCAGATTCGACTCCAGCCATGATCCAGAGGACATCGGTAGCCTTCGGCGCCGTCCTGCTGCTCGCCGCGGCCCTGGCCGTGGCCGCGGAAACGGCTCCCAGCGTCCGGGACGGCGTCCGCTCCTATCGCCAGGCCCACGAGCGGGAGATCCTGAGCGAGCTGACCGGCCTGCTCGCCCTCCCCAACGTCGCCACCCGCGTGGCGGACATTGAGCGCAACGCCGACCATCTGACCCAGATGCTCGAACGCCGCGGCTTCCAGGTGCGCCGGCTGTCGGCGGGGGAGGGCACGCCCCCCTCCCTCTACGGCGAGCTGACCGTCCCCGGCGCCAAGCGGACGCTGATGTTCTATGCCCACTACGACGGCCAGCCGGTCGATCAGAAGGGGTGGCTCTCCGATCCCTTCAAGCCCGTCCTGCGTACCGGGCCGCTCGGCACGCCCGGGAAAGGGAACGATCCGAAGGACGTGGACCTGACTTCGGTCAAAGGTCCGCTCGATCCCGAATGGCGGATCTACGCCCGCTCGGCGAGCGACGACAAGTCGCCCATCGTCGCCATCCTGACCGCTCTCGACGCGTTGAAGGCCGGCGGACGCAAGCCCTCCGTCAACGTCAAGCTCTTCCTGGAGGGCGAGGAGGAGCAGGGCTCAGCCCACCTGCCGGAGATCCTGCGCCGCAACGCCCCGCTGCTGGCCGCCGACGCCTGGCTCCTCTGCGACGGGCCGGTGCAGCCGACGCGCAAGATGCAGGTCTTCTTCGGCGCCCGCGGCGTGGCCGGCCTCGAGCTGACCGTCTACGGCCCGCTCCGCCCCCTGCACAGCGGCCACTACGGCAACTGGGCGCCCAACCCGGCGGTGTCGCTGGCCCATCTCATCGCCAGCCTGCGCGACGAGGAGGGACACATCCTGATCCCCGGCTTCTACGACGACGTCCGGCCGCTCACCGCGGCCGAGAAAAGCGCCGTGGCCGCCATGCCCGCCGTCGAGGCGAAGCTGGAGGACGACCTCGCTCTCGGCCGCACCGAAGGGAACGGCGCCCGCCTCCAGGACCGCCTGATGGACCCCGCCCTCAACATCCGCGGCCTGCGCGCCGCCGAAGTGGGGGAGGGGGCCGCGAATGCCATCCCCACCGAAGCGCAGGTCTCGATCGACTTCCGCCTGGTGCCGGACCAGACGCCGCAGAAGGTGAAAGAGAAGGTCGAGGCCTTCCTCCGCGCCAAGGGGTGGACCCTCGTCACCGAAGCCCCCGACCGCGAGACCCTGCGCGCCCACCCCAAGGTCGCCCGCCTCGCCTGGTCGCTCGACTACGCCGCCTCGCGAACGGACATGAGCCTCCCCGTCTCCCGAGCCGTCGTCGCCGCCGTCGAACGCGCCACCGGAGAGCCCGCCGTCCAGGTCCCCATGCTGGGAGGCAGCGTCCCCATGGCCCTCTTCACCGACAGCCTCAAAGCCCCGATGATCGGCGTCCCCATGGTCAACCACGACAACAACCAGCACGGCATCAACGAGAATCTGCGCCTGCAGAACCTCTGGGACGGGATCGAGATCTACGCCGAGCTGATGGCGGATCTGGGCAGCTTATTGGGGCACTGAATCCTCTCGCCAAACAAAAACCTTTCGACGAAGGCGGTAGAGACGCTCCCAGGTCCTGAACGACACCCTCGGCAGTCCACGGGGACCGCGGGACGTCTCTTCGAAGGGTTAACCGCTCCCTTCGCCACATTTCGTGAGAAGGCCGCGGAACAGGTGGGGGGGACGGATTTGTTCTGCTCCAGTCAGCGCTGATAGCGGCGACGGTCTGCGCTCCGGCGGAGACGTCCCGCGGTCCCCGTGGCCTGCGAAGGTTGTCGTTCATGACCTGGGACGTCTCTACCGCCTCCGTCGATAGGGTTACGAAGGCGGTGGGATTAGAGGCTCTCCTGCGGCCTCGAACAGTCTTTGAACCCATTCCTTGTCCTTACGACGCCGCACCTCCCTGCGGACCAGCTTTTCGAGGATCGAAACCGCGGCGTCTCGGCGCTCCTTCCCCTTCAAACCATCGAGGATTCGAGGTACCACGTTGTCCGCGTTGCCAAATCCGAGCGAGGCCACGAGAGGTTCCCACCTGATCCTCTCCGGCTCCGGCGGCCGGTTGACTTTCATCCGGCCATACCCTGCCGCCGTCTTGGCTCCGATCCCGTCCTTCTCTAGCGCTTCCGTGAGGATCGCCATCGCCGTCTCGGCCCACTCTGCGGGCCCGGTCACCGCCAGCAGGTACGTTCCGTGCGCGGATAGAAAGGCTACAGGGTTGGGATTGTCCCAATCGGCGGGAGGGCAGTCCGAGCCCTGATAGTAATCGGGATGATGGACCGTCATTACGTCGAGATCGAGCGGCAGCTTCTCGCCGTTTGGCACCCAGAGCGCGTCATGGAAAGTAACGTAGCCGCTGCTCTCCTGATCGCCGAAAAGAATCTTGTGCGAGGAACCGATCTTGCCGTCTTCACCGATTTTGCGCCAAGCGGGATCTTCCAGCTTCTTGTGCGCGGCTTCGGCGGCCAGTCCCTTGAGCGCCGATCCTGGGATATAGGGTACCCCGTAGGTGCGGTGGAGGCCGATCGAAACTTCCAGGACCGACTCCGCTCCGAGGCCGACGACCATCCGTCCCGCTACGGTCGCTTCGACGACCAAGGCATCAGGCTGTTGGTCTTCAATCGATTCTCTCCAGCGCTGGAAGAAGCGACGGTAATCGTCCGGTACTCTGATTTCGCCTAATTTCTCGAAGAGACGCTGCCGGCCAGGTCCCTTTTCCTCAACGTCGGGCAGTCCCTTTTCCAGCCAGAGGCCGGCGTTCGTACCGGCATCCGGTTTCATGGGTGCGATGGCATCCCTGAGGCTTGCCATCACTTCGGCTCCGTGTCGTCTTCGCCGAGGACGATCCCCCATTCAGACCGGGCGAGTCGTCCATACCAGGTCACCGAGGCGAGCGCTTCCCGGGTGAGCCAAACGTAGTCAGCGACCTCCGCCCCTCGTGTCTTGGAACAAAGAGACTCTACATCGTTGATTTTGGGATCGACTCTCGTCAATTGCTCCGCTAGGTGCTTCAATAGGAGGCCCAGGATAGGTTTGCCCGAACGTGATTTTACGAAGTAGAGCGCTTGGCAAAGACCCGCGCTGCGGATCAAGGCAGGGAGCTTCAGGGCCATTCCACCGTAGACTTTCCGATCCTTTTCATCAGTGACCACCTTCAGGTGATCAAAAGCCATGGAAGCGCGCCGTTGTTCGAGAGTCATGGCTGGCCTCCGATCCGCACGAAGCAACTCCCCTGTCCGGTGGTCGCCTTTCCTCCTAGTTGTACGAGCTTTTTCGTCAGGGAAGAAACGTGGTTGAGAAGCTCATGTGCTTCCCTTTTCTGCCTGCCGTTCGCCGCCGTCACGTCAGCGGCGACCACCAAGCCTGCCAAGACGCTCTCCGCAGGCAACGATTCCTGATACCAGAGGCCGCCCTTTTCGACGGTCTTGGTGTCATTGTCGAGTCGGATGTGGGCCTGGACCTCCATCGCAGTTTCGAGCAGGAAGGACATCATGTCGTCGTGGACTAGACAGAGCCGATTGACCAGGCTTTCTTTCCAGTCTTGAGGATCCGCGGAGTCTGAAGGGAAGAGCACCGGGGAAATCTCGGCGACAAACGATTGCAAGGTAGCCTTTTGAGTGTCATTCACCTTGAAGTCGAGATCTTCGAAAACGACCCGTTTACCGCCGGCGCTTGGAATCGTGAGCGTCTCATTGAGAACGCAGCATTCCTCCATCACGGGAGAGCCGGGAAGGCGAGCGAGGTTC
The DNA here is from genome assembly GCA_963718645.1 of uncultured Acidobacteriota bacterium. GTDB lineage: Bacteria > Acidobacteriota > Thermoanaerobaculia > Multivoradales > UBA5704 > DATARR01. The sequence goes on along the minus strand of OY970373.1, from coordinate 3,085,961 downwards.
AGTCCAGTCTCGTGCGCTCCCCTGGCAAACTTGCGGATCAAGTGGGGTGACGTGACCCAGGCGAAGGTGCCACGCAGACTTCGGACCGGCAGCAGAAGGAGGTGAGCGTCCGAGAACTGGACCGAGCCTCCATGATCGGAAGAATTCGCGGTATCTGGTCCAAAAACGTCGCGAGTAATGGGGTCATCCTTTCCATCGGTTCGCGGGCTCCTTGCTCGCAGGGCACCTTTGATCGAGGAGCCTGGGACTAGCGGGATTCCCGTCGGCCGCTCCCGCGCGATGGGCAGGTCGATGGCTCCAACCGAGTGCCCCGTACCCGCGTGGAGCGGAGACATGGCATGAATGAGCGTGAAGCGGGTAGTCATTTCTTGAGCTCCGAGATGAAGAGGTCAATAGGATCGACATGAGTGATGCCGTTCCGATTCAGCGGGCGAATCGACTTGGCTTGATCGGGCTCGAGTCGCCAATCAACCAGGAAGATATTCTTGTCTGCGACAAGCTGAGAGTCAGGAATGTCGGACGATAGCGCAAGCGCCGCGGTGTAAAATTTGTTGCCGTCCGCGATCGGTCGAATGATCAACGGAGAAGCGAATCGCTCAAACCCTACCGGCTCAAGCTGGAGAGGTTTCATGTCCGGATCCCCAGCGCTACCAGGTTCATCTTGAGAGCCGGGATTGAAGTGAAAGACGATCGGCATCCCGAAGCCTGCTCTGGGGAAGCGGGAGACCTTGACGACGGGATTGGCGTGAAGGGGCGCGGACTGTCCAGTAAGGCGGCGGATCTCGTCGGGTTCAGGCCAAAGACTGCGACCTGCTGGTTTCCTTGAGCCTTGGGGCCGCTGGTTCCTACCAAAGTACTCCCCCTGGCGAATACTCTGGAGAAGGCCGAGACCCTCCACCCAAGCATCCTGAGAGGTTGTGCGGGACCTAGACGCAGTGGCGAAGCGGGCATGGTGGAGGGAGGGCACTCCAGTGATTCGGGGGTTTGTCGCATAGTTTGTGAGCTTGGATTCGATGGCGCCAAGGCCCCCAGTGCCAATACGCTGGATCGCGCCGAATCCCCGCCGAGTTCGGCTGCCCAATCCTCCGAAGGTTTCCCAGGCCCAAAGCGCCGCCTCTACGTCCTTTCGGAGCACCTCCGGATAAGTGAGACACAGAGAGAACTTTGAGCTCCCATAGTCGAAGAGCACTCCTGGCTTCGCCTTCGATCGCTGCGCATCGCGGCTGGGCTGCAGGGGAAAGGCGCCATAGGCGATCTCTTTCATTCCCTTGCAGGGTACGATCCGCCCTTTTTCATTGTATTCAAAGACCTGGACAATTTTCGGCGCCGCGGGTTGAGCAAGAACCGCGATCTCCACTTTGGAGGCTTGGCTTGTGGTGCCCCAGATCTCCCCTTCGTGTTTCCGTAGCTCGTCGACTGTCTGGCATTGGGACGGATTGCAAGCACGCCACCAAAATCTAAGTTGACCGCGAACTGAAGCGCCACGAACCGGCGTTACGGAATCCCTATGCTTCTCGTGATCGATGACCTTGACTCCGCCACCGAATACAAAGGTAAGGAACTGATAAGTGCGCTCGTCGGAGACCTGCGCCTTCCTCTTCGTCTCGGCCGGCGCCGCTGGAACGGATCTCATGGCTGCTCCTCCCACGTCCCGAGGGCCGCCAGCCCGAAGCCATCCCGGCGGTCTTGAGCGTCGTCGCTGAGGCAGGCGAGCCAGGACTCTTCGCACCAGCGCTGGATTTCCTCGGGCGTTCCATCCAGTTCCACGAAGTAGACGCTGCCGGCGAGTGCCAGGCGTTTCGTTTCCTTGGGGCGACCTTTGGCGAGATCCCAGCCGGAGACCACGGCGGGACGCGGCACGCAGGCGGCGACGACTCCCGCCTTGACCGGTCCTCCCAGAGGCCAGGCGCCCCCGTTCCAGCCGGGGAGGGCGCCTTTCTCGAAGAGGGCCGGGGTCAGAAGGATCAGTCGGGCTCGGTGCGTGGCCACGATCCTCTCCCGGACCGCTTCCGGCATTCGCGGCCACTCTTTGGACGCGGGAGACCAGCGGGCCAGGCGGCGCTCGCCGCCTAGAGGTGCGATCTGCCTTTCCATTTTGAGGTCCCGTCCTGCGACATTCGCGCCTTGGCACGAAAGGGAGAGGGCGAACCGGCGAGGTTCCAGGAGCGAATCGCCTTTCTGTAGAAACCGGAGGCCGGAGGTCTGGAAGAACATGCCGTCGATGCCGACCCGCTCGCCGGGCTGGATCGCGAGATGAGCGCGCGTTTCGATTGGCAAGGCTTCAATGCCCAAGGTCTTCAGATCCACGTCGGACCGATCGGCCGGATGGGTGAGCCAGGCCTCGAAGTCCATCCAGTTCCAAAAAGCGGGGAGATCCTTGGGCGGCTTGCCGTAGGTTTCCTCTCCTGTCGAACCGACCGGGTGCAAGCCCTCCTCGGAGAGCGAGTCCATCGCTTCCCCTGGATGGAGTGGACACGGAATGAGCCGCCTGATCGTCGTCTTCTTGTCATCGCCCTGGAGGATCGTCAGGTCGCGGGGCGCGGGCGCGAACCATTGCAGAACTTCCTCGCTGTCCGCCTTCAACTCGGCGAGCAGAGGGCCCTGGACGATCACCTTCTCCTTCAGATCGTTCAAGGATCCCTTGGGAATGGTGAAGGCGCCGTTCTCGCATCCCATCCGGGTCCTTATCGCGCCGGCGAGCATGGACGGATAGGGAAAACTGACGGTGAAGAAGTGGCCGCCGACCGAGGAGGGCCGCCCATCCCGCGCGATCAGCGGATCGAGGGGCTCGACGAGCCAGACGCTCATGGCGCGTTGCCTCCGGGTTCGGTGGGATCGGCCTCTTCCCAGGCTTGGGCCAGCAGCCGCGCCACGATCAGGCTGTCCACAACCTTATTGAGCTCCAGCTTTTGGACGTCTGCGACCAGACGATCCAGAACGGTTTTCGCGAGCTCTTTCTGGGCGCCATGCTGGGGCTGCTTGCGGCGGAGGATTCGTTCAGCCTCTTTTCGCACCAATTCCTGGAGCGATGCCTTTTCGGTTTCGTCAGCCCTGTCGAGCAACCGCCCGAGCTCCTGCAACTCGTAGGCCGCGCCGTCGGGCACCCAGTCGTTCCGGTGCATCGTTACGTAGGTGCTCAGCCGCTCGTCCAGATCGCCCCAGATTCCCGTGACCTCCACCGGCGGGCCGGATCTCTTGTCCACGATAACCGCGAGCGAGTTGCGCTCTACCTTCGCGAGGCTCTCGGCCTTGCGGGCCAGATTGAGGGCACTCCTCAGTGGATCGAGGAAGTGAGAGATCCCGATGCCTGCCGAGAGAGTCGGAGTTTGTTTGTCCTTGTCGACGGGAAATCCCGAGAGCTTCTCGTGAAAGTCTTTGGCCAGCGCCCGCGCGCAGTCGACGGCTTGGTGAAGCGGCACGAGCGCGAGAACGTCGTCGCCCCCGGCGTAGACCAGTTCTCCGCCATGGTTCGTTTCCACGGTCGTCCGCACGCTCTGGGAGAATTGGTCGAGCGCGCGAGAGAGGCTCTGGTGTCCCTCGAAAGTGGTCTGATACTCGATCGCCTTCCCCATCTTGTCGCCATCCGCCACCAGGATGGCGTAATAGGGGAGAGGCGTGGAGACGCCGAGCTTTTCGAGAAACCGTGCGAGGCATCCTCGTGCGGCTCGGAGGGCTTCCGGGAGCTGCCCGGCCGGCACGAATTCTTCGAGAATCTCGGACAACCGGTTTTCGAACAGCAAGCTGCCGTCGTACTTTTCGAACAGGAAATGCTTCCAGCCGCCGCCCTGAACGATCTCCTGATCTTCGAGCCGGACGCCTGCCCGCTCCAGAACGGTCAGGTAGTCCTGCCAGGACTCTTTCAGAGCCTCGTCGGGCTTAATCTTATGGAGGCGCTGATAGAGCGGCCAAGCCGCGAGATGGCCGGTGCTGAGAAAGTGGTGAGCGAGTCGGGACTCCTCCCGAATGCCGTGCCGCTTGAGGAGTCCCACGCCGCAGATCCTTTCCGCCGGTCCCACGCCATAGCGTTTCCGGATCTGCTCGGGCGTCAGTCCGCTGCCCTTGTCGAAGAGATCCTCGTGGAGGACCGACTCCCGTTCGCCGTCGATCGAGGATTTCGGAACCTCCGCGCCCCAACTCACCTTCCCCCAGAGCCGTGTGTTCTTGCGGGCGGTGAGCAACTCCTCCGCCTTGCGGCGTGCCTGAGCGTATCCATCCACACCGATTTCCGACGCGCTGACCCAGGCGTATTCGATCAGGTCTCTCACCTGATCTTCCGCCGTCGGCCGCTCGAAGTAGGGAGTCCCGATCTTGTCGAAAGCCTCCTTGCACAGGAGCGCGAGCCGATCGCTCATCCGGGCTTCGCCCCGCTTTGCCACCTGTGCGGGATCCAGCCCGTCCGGCACCCGGATCACGATCTTGTTGGCCACGGAGGTGTTGCTCTCCGTACGCAGCTCTTTCCGCCTAAGCACTCCGGGGAACACGAGGTTCTCCAGCCCGCACTCGTCCGCCATCGCTTGAGCCGTGGCTTTCGAAAGCTCGCTCAACAGCCAGGAGCCGAACCAGAGGTCCCGCGTCCGGCGGGCGGCCGCGATGAAGTCCTGGATGGGCCCGAGCGTGACGATCAGAACGTGCGCCATGTCATCTCGCCAGAGCCTTTCCGTACTCGCGGAGGTCGATGGCGGGAACCGTCCCCAGGCCTTGGAGTCTTTCGAGGAGGCGGAGGAAAAAGAAGATCAAGGCGGTATCGGGAGCGCTCAGGTCGAGGTTCGCTCGGTTCTCTGCGGAGTAGGTCACTTCCGCCGAGCCGTATTGCAACGCGCAGAGGAGGTCCAGGCGGCCTTCCCGCGGACCGGCCTCGAGCTTTGCCACGAGTTTCTCTCCCAAGGCAGGGTTCCATTCGCTCTCCAGCGTGAGCATGCCCGCCAGAATCGGGAACGGGGGACGCGGCGTAAACGTGCCTCCCGCGTGTGTGATCGCCGCGCTGGTCCGCCTCAGCCGGCGAACCGAGGCGGCTTTCTCGATCGCGTACGCCACATCTCTGCCGGTCAGGCTCTGCTTGATCTCGAAGACCGCATAGACGCTCTCCGCGGGGATGAAGATGGCGCCGTCCTGCTTGAAGAGGAAGGGCGAGAATTGGCGGTCATAGATGACCAGATCGATCTCGTCGCTTCGCGCTCCGTCCGCGTCGATCACAAAGGCTTTGGACACGCAGTAGCGATTGGGGAGGTATTCGCCGAGCATCTCGCGCCAACGCTCCTCCGTCGCGGAGCCTTTCGCGCCAGGATGGTCGAGCACCGCGCGATGGGTCTGGAGATGCGCCGCGAGTTGGCTTTGAAGATGAAGGAAAAGCTGTCGCAAGTCGTCCGGCACGGTTCGCCCCCTCCCTCATGAGACACGCTTCATCCAGAAGTGTTTACCCGCCCCGTTCCATTTCACCGCCCCTACGCCCCCAGCACCAGCGACGGCCAATATCCTCCCGGCGTTCCCTTCTCGAAGTCATATTCGTAGAGCTGGATGCGGCCGAGGCCGTGGGCGAGCTGGCCTAGGTAGAAGAGGAAGGCGTTGGGGCCGGAGACGAAGAGGTGGAGGGTGCCGTGGCGCTCGGGGGCGGTGCGGGCGCGGATTCTCAGGGCGAGCGCCTGGGCCAGCGCCAGGGTGTGCTCGCCGTTCTTCACTCCGGACGGGCTCGGCTCGGGGGCGAGCGTCGCCGGCAGGATGCGGCGGATGGGGAGGTTCTCGCGGTCGAGGTAATGACGCACGTCGTCCAGCACCGGCCAGGTGAGGCTCACGGCCACGGCCACGTCCGTGGCGGCGCTGTCGAGCCCGTGGTCGTCCTCGGCTTTCCAATAGGGCGCGTCCGGCAGCGGACCGTCGTTCGAGCGCCAATCCTGAAAGCCCCCTTTCAGTTGCCGCTGGCGAATGGACACCGTGTGGCCGCTCTTCGATTCGAGGAGATACCCCGCGGCGAAGGCGAGGCTCGCGTGGGCGGCGAAGTCGAGCAATAGTGGCTTCCGGCTCGCCGTGGCCTCCACCAGGAACGCGCTCAGCTCGGGGAGCACCGCCGAGCTCCAGAGCGCGGCTTCCCGGATATGCCGGCCGTGAAAATGGTCCGTCAGGACGAGCGTCTTTTCGGGCCGGTCGCCGAGGGGTTCCAGGCTGCGGATTCCCAGCGTGAGCGGCGCCTCTTCGGCGGCCTCCGACGCGAGGCCGCCGTTCGCCTTGCCGGCGTCGTCTCGAACGCTGGGCGCCGGAGGCATCTCCCGCCGCGGAACGTCGAAGATCCGGCCGTCCGGCGAGCGCAGGAAGAGGACCGGCACGGCCCATTCGATCGCGGGGTACCGCGCCGAGTAGAGCTCCCGCCGCGCCAATCCCACGGCCAGGTCGACGGGCTCGCCGGACGCGAGCGCTCGATAGAACGTCGTGCTGAAAACGATCGCGCCCGGGTCGGAGATCGAATATTGCATCGCCACCACGGCGGGCACGCCGGCGAGGCTCAAGCCCGTCCCCATCGTTCCATACGGTCCGATCCCCGACGATCCTGACACCTGGGCCGTCCGGCAGGCGTTGAGCACGACGAGGCGCACGTGGGGAAACTCGCGGAGAAGAGCCGAGAAAAAGGTTCCATCCACGGGATTCGACTTTCGGGATTCGTCCTCGAAATAGAGCCACCCCTGGCCCGTCTCCGAGCTGAAGTGTCCATGCCCCATGAAGTGGAGGACGTGGAACGTCTCCTGCTGGAGGATCTTGCGCAGACCGTCGATGGTGGCGGGGTGCAAAACGGAAACCTCGGTTCGATCATCCTGCTCCAAAGCCTTCTCGAGAGCCTTGGTCTCCGCCTTCAAAGCCAGGCGCGGTTGGTCTTTCGGCGATGACGGGATGAGCAGGACACGCAGAGGTGGAGTGACCGCCAGAGGCTCGATGGGCTGAGGCGCCTCCGGATGGCGGACCAGCAGGTGCTGGCTCCCCTGTCCATAGAAAATGCGGTTCAGAGGATCGTGCAGCATCTCCCAGGGCAGAGCCGCCAGGGGCCGCACGTCTTTGTCCTTCAAATCGAACAGGATCCGGAGGCGGATGCCGCGAGGGCTTCCATCGGCCCGTGCCTCGTTCGCTCGGGAATGACTGCGGTCGAACAGCCGGCGGACGTCCCCCTGGAGCAGCGCGTCGAAGAGCTGACTCCCGATCTCCGTGATGTCCGGAGCCGATCCCCCCGGAACGGGATTGAAGATCGTAAGGAACGGCCGCAGCTTGACCGGATCGATCTGCAACCCAAACGGCCCCACCCCCTCTCCTTGCCCATTCGCCTTGAACCGCGTCTCGAACCGCCCCTTCCCCAGCCCCCGGATCTCCAAGGAGATGTCTTCGAAGTCCTCCCTCTCGGGCATGCGAGTCCCTCCTGGTAGGGGAGAGACACGGTTGGGTGGGAAAGGTTGAGGGAGGCGGGTTGGTTGCCTGGGCCGATCACTAACCTCTATGACCGTCTCAACTTCAAGACGGCTGCGTCAGGACCGATTCGGAACTCGCCCTGGAAGGGCGGAATTTGAATAGCCTGGTGCTTCAGCGCCAGGTAGGCAGGCCCCCCCCGCCTTCGCCCGCCCTGAAAGGGCGGAACCCTCACTGGCGGAGTGGTTAAAACTGGGCTACGGCGATCAATCCCTCAATACAGATCGGGGCAGTTCGGATGTCGGCCAGATGTTCGAGCCGCGCAGAACGCTTCGCAGTCAGTCTCAATCCCTCAATACAGACCAGGGCAGTTCGGACGTGGCAGAGGCAACTCAGATCATCTGGTTCGATGAGAAGTCTCAATCCCTCAATACAGTCAGGGCAGTTCGGACCAAGGCGATTCAGGATGCCAATCGGGTCGCGGAAGGCCATGCCAGGTCTCAATCCCTCAATACAAATCAGGACAATTCCGACGCTGTTCAGATCAGTCGTTCAAAGTCTCCACGGCGACTGGTCTCAATCCCTCAATACGGATCAGGGCAATTCCGACTCAACGCCAACAAGCGAGTGCTGAACTGCAAGCTGGTGTCTCAATCCCTCAATACAGATCAGGGCAATTCGGACTGCTCACCATCGAGGTGGTCATCGGTCCGAGCCAGAAAGGGTCTCAATCCCTCAATACAGATCAGGGCAATTCGGACTTACACAAGGAGAACGGAATGTTTCATCCGAAGCAGATCCGTCTCAATCCCTCAATACAGATCAGGGCAATTCGGACGTCAGTGATCTTCGCTGCCGTACTCGGGCTGGGGGACATGATGGCTCAATTCCTCAATAAAGATCAGGGCAGTTCGGACTGAAACCATTGTCAGGGCAGTTCGGACGCGGAGCATTTTTCGAGTCACTTCAGCCGAAACGAAGAAGTCTCAATCCCTCAATACAGATCAGGGCAGTTCGGACAGGGAGGCGTCCTGATTCCGAGAATGACGGGGAGATTATGTCTCAATCCCTCAATACAGATCAGGGCAATTCGGACAGTCACTATCGTTGTGCGCCGCACCGGGTACGTCGAGATCAGTCTCAATCCCTCAATACAGATCAGGGCAATTCGTACGCCAATTCACAACCTGCCACAGTAGCGAAGAAGGAGTAGCGAAGTCTCAATCCCTCAATACAGATCAGGGCAATTCGGACATCAGCGAAGCGAGTCCAACAATTTCCTGTACTCAACAGAGTCTCAATCCCTCAATACAGATCAGGGCAGTTCGGACATCTATTCCGTCACATCCATCGCGGAGGAAATGAAAAACATGTCTCAATCCCTCAATACAGATCAGGGCAGTTCGGACTTGCTGGGCATGAGGAGACAGACTCTCAACTCCCTCACACGTCTCAATCCCTCAATACAGATCAGGGCAGTTCGGACCCTCATCAGCATCGACGGCCCGATCGCTGAAGCTGCGATGTCTCAATCCCTCAATACAGATCAGGGCAGTTCGGACCAAACAGCAAGGCCAACGTAATCTTCAAGGAGTCTCTCATGAAGTCTCAATCCCTCAATACAGATCAGGGCAGTTCGGACGGAACAGGACACAATTTAATACCCCCTTTACTGACTGGTCTCAATCCCTCAATACAGATCAGGGCAGTTCGGACTGGCGCCCAGGCTCTCGTGCTCGGCGTGTCGAAGGAGTAGTCTCAATCCCTCAATACAGATCAGGGCAGTTCGGACGGCATTGAATTACAATCCATGCCCGGCGGAAGGAGAAGCCCAGTCTCAATCCCTCAATACAGATCAGGGCAGTTCGGACCGTACGAGGCAGCGGACCTCGGGGTAGAGCGCAAGCAGGTCTCAATCCCTCAATACAGATCAGGGCAGTTCGGACCATATTGGATCCGCTCCCGGTAATCGCTTAGAGGGCAGCGTCTCAATCCCTCAATACAGATCAGGGCAGTTCGGACATTCGCCGAGGTGGATCATGTCCTGCTCCGCATCGTGGGCCTAGTCTCAATCCCTCAATACAGATCAGGGCAGTTCGGACTCGGCTGATAGCATTGCCAGCTTAAGAACCCTGCTATCCCTGTCTCAATCCCTCAATACAGATCAGGGCAATTCGGACTCGCAGCGCAACATGGTAGGGAATACGACTCTGAAGAACGAGTCTCAATCCCTCAATACAGATCAGGGCAATTGAACTCGCTCTATTACGGCATTTCAGTTTTCAAAGAAGGCTGCTTCGATTTCAAGTCTACGCCTGGAGGCCCCCGCCTTCAAGGGCAATAAGAGTCGGCTCAGTCTCCCAGGATAGCGCTCCCCGTTGGGGCGCGGGAGGATTGCCGGTTTTCGACCCAGCCCGTCGGGCTGGGCTGAGGGAGCCCGGACCGTTGGCCCGGAACGACGGGGAGGAAGCCTGCGGCTCTTTCAAAAACAGGTAGACACGGAAGGCCCATGGTTTGTTGACTGGCGTCTGCGACCGGCTCGCCTCAACCCTCAATACAGATCAGGGCAGTTCGGACGGAAGTTGATCGCCATCCACGGCCAAATCGATGCTCTCCCTCAAGTCTCAATCCCTCAATACGGATCAGGGCAATTCGGACGGAGCAGGTCGTGCACGTGCTCCAGGTGATGAACTTCTCGTCTCAATCCCTCAATACAGATCAGGGCAGTTCGGACCCGTTGCAGGCGTTCTCTCGAACGCTTACCCGACAAAAAAGTCTCAATCCCTCAATACAGATCAGGGCAGTTCGGACATGGTCACGTACGCGCAGAACAGCAGCACCTTCCAGAAGTCTCAATCCCTCAATACAGATCAGGGCAGTTCGGACGTGCAGCGGTAGTTTTTCCTCTCAACCTCTCTTGGACTGTCAAAAGGTCGTCTCAATCCCTCAATACAGATCAGGGCAATTCCGACCTCCAGATCATGGCTGCAAGTAGCACCAGCTACGCGCAGTCTCAATCCCTCAATGCAGATCAGGGCAATTCGGACCTATGTAGGAATGTCCGTCGCGATCATCCTCACCGTGTTCGGCGTCTCAATCCCTCACTACAGATCAGGGCAATTCCGACCGAGCGTCTCCTCCAGGATCAGATCGCCGAAATCCTCGTCTCAATCCCTCAATACAGATCGGGGCAATTCGGACCGGAAGGATCGACTGGGCGCACGTCGGTATGGTCGGGTACATGTCTCAATCCCTCAATACAGATCAGGGTTATTCGGACAATGGTCAGATTTGGTAGTTGTTTCCCTCACTGGCTACGTCTCAATCCTTCAATACAGATCAGGCAATTCGGACGCGCTCTCATTAAGAACGGCCAACGAGTTACTGGCCGCAAAGTCTCAATCCCTCAATACAGATCAGGGCAATGCACGCTCGCCCCATTACGGATTTTCAGTTTTCAAAGAAGGATGCTACGGCTTCAAGTCTACGCCTGGAGACTCCCGCCTTCAACGGTGACTGAGGCCGCCTCCGTCTCCGGGATAGCGCTCCCGTTGGGGCGCAGTCTGGGGCTGGCTTTCGACCCAGCCCGATGGGCCGGGCTGAGGGAGCCCGGACCGTTGGCCCGGAAGACAGGGAGTCGCCGCGGTCCTGGTGGGTGGGTAGACACGGAAGGCACATGCTTTGTTGACCGGAGTCTGCGACGGGCTCGGCTCAATCCCTCAATACAGATCAGGACAATTCGGACGAGAAGCCGGCGAAGGGTGAGGGCTGGAGGCCGGACATGGTCTCAACCCCTCAATACAGATCCAGGCAATTCGCACCCGACTCCCTCCGCATCATCATCCCGGGCGAGCCCCAGTCTCAATCCCTCAATACAGATCAGGGCAATTCCGACGCAATCTCTGGCAGGGTTTCGGCACGTCGGCATCTGTTCCGTCTCAATCCCTCAATACAGACCAGGGCAATTCGGACGAGCGAGGTCGCCTTCCCTGCCATTCATCGAGGACCAGAGGGTCAATCCCTCCAAACAGATCAGGGCAATTCGGACATTCGATGGGCATGGTCAAGCTCTCGGCCGCTCTCGGCAGTCTCAATCCCTCAATGCCGATCAGGGCAATGCGGAATAACATCGGCGGGCTCAACCAATGGGTTCCGTCGCGTATGTCTCAATCCCTCAATACAGATCAGGGCAATTTGGACCTGAGGGCCGCCGCCCCGAAGCTGGCGCTGGCTTGCCTGTCTCAATTCCTCAATACAGATCAGGGCTATTCGGACCAGGACTTATAACTGCCCGTTCTCCACAATCAGAAGTTACTTTGGTCTCAATCCCTCAAAACAGATCAGGGCGATTCGGACGCTGGGCATCAATCGCGACGACTTGGCGTTCACCGTCAAGTCTCAATCCCTCAATACAGATCAGGGCAATTCGGGCTAGCAACTGGGGAGATGCCCAGAAGGTCATCGAGCCGGGTCTGTCTCAATCCATCAGTACAGATCAGGGCAATTCAGACCGAAAGGGTACTCACGCATCGTCGTCACATCCTACGCACAGTCTCAATCCCTCAATGCAGATCAGGGCAATTCGGACGACTGGATGGCTCTCGTCCTCCCGTGGGCAGACCTGTTCACGTCTCAATCCCTCAATACAGATCAGGGTAATTCCGACAGGACAGCGGTACCGACCGAGACGGCACGCACAAGGATGTGTGGTCTCAATCCATCAATACAGATCAGGGTAATTCGGACGGCAACCGGAAATCCACTCCCCTGAGCGCCCCGCGACCTTTCAGTCTCAATCCCTCAGTACAGATCAGGGCAATTCGGACTTCCCTGCCAAGTTCAAGCCTAACATCGCCACGCTCGCGTCTCAATCTCTCAATACAGATCAGGGCGATTCGGACATGACCGGTATGCTCCGGCCGGCAGAGTGGGCGGTCGCCGACTACTCGTCTCAATTCCTCAATACAGATCAGGGCATTCGGACATGTCGGCTGGCTCCGGAACATGCCTCCCATCGCCCCGTCTCAATCCCTCAAAACAGATCAGGGCAATTCGGACTCACCCTCTTCCCTTGGCCATGGACATTATGCCTACGTGATGTCTCAATCCCTCAATACAGATCAGGGCAATTCGGACCCAACTCACCCCGCCTCCCCCCGTTCGTGATCTACCTCGTCTCAATCCCTCAATACAGATCAGGGCAATTCGGACACTGCATTCACATCAACTCGACGGGTGTCGTCGCCGAGGGCGCGTCTCAATCCCTCAATACAGATCAGGGCAATTCCGACCAGAAGGAGTGTCATCATGTCCGAGAACCAGCAGAAGGTCTCAATCCCTCAATATAGATCAGGGCAATTTCGACTATGTTCTGCTGATGTCAGGGAATGGATGGAAGAGAGTCAGTCTCAATCCCTCAATACAGATCAGGGCAATTGGATTCGCCTCCATTACGGCATTTTCAGTTTTCAAAGAAGGTTGCTTCAGCTTCAAGTCTACGCCTGGAGACTCCCGCCTTCAACGGCGACAGGGGCCAACTCAGTCTCCAGGATAGCGCTCCCCTTTGGGGCGCGGGTGGGGGCCGGCTTTCGACCCAGCCCGGTGGGCTGGGCTGAGGGAGCCCGGACCGTTGGCCCGGAAGACAGGGAGGTCGCCGCGGTCCTGGTGGGTGGGTAGACACGGAAGCGGCGTGCTGGGGTGAGGAGGTGGTGGGGCGGCTTCGGCGGGCGGGCGGCGCCGGTCGGCGCGGAGGATCCTGGCATCGCCTCTCTGGGGCGGCGGGTCCTTCGGCGCCTCCCGCCCTGGAAGGTCATTTTCGTCGATATGCTGCTGGGGGGTTGACATATGCGCTTGAGTTGGAGAACATATGTGCAACGGAAGCGTGGCTATGCAGCGGTGGCGAGGGGGACAGCGAGGAGAACGGCGGGCCGCGGCGGGTATCGGACGGGATTCAGAGCTCCGGCGTCATATCGGCGCAGGATTACGGAGCCTACGGGCTCCATAGGAGGAGGACCATGAGCAGAGAGACGACGTACAAGGGGAAGGTGGAGGGGTGGGAGCGCCTCAGCGAGCGGCTGACGGCGAATGCAGGTGAGCTTGCGCATCTGGAGACGAGTCGGGCGAAGCTGGAGGGGATGATGACCCAGGCCCGGCAGATCGCGGCGGCGCAGGCGGCTCAGACGGCGGCCAAGCAGCAGGCCTCCCAGGCGATGAAGACGGTGATCGCCGAGGGGGACCGGCTGGCGAGCGTGCTGCTGTCGAGCATCAAGGAGCACTTCGGGCCGCGCTCGGAGAAGGTCGCCGAGTTCGGAGCGAAGCCGTTCCGGGGCCGGAAGAAGAAGGTGGTGGCGCCGGGAACTCCGGGAACCCCGGGGACCGGCACGCCGGGCACGGGGTCCGGCGGGACGACGCCTCCCACTGGCTCCTCGCATCCGTAACCGGCCGGCGGCAACGCCGGCTCGCGGGGGCGCGCTTCGGCGCGCCCCCTTTTTTTGTGTCCGGAGATCGGCGTTCCAATCGTGCGGAAGGTTACGACGAGCTGTCGTAAGGATCTGCGGGTTGTCGTAAGGATCTGTGGCCCGTCGTAACGATCTGCGGGCTGTCGGTCTGCGAGGCGTCGTAACGATCTGCGGGTCGTCGTAAGGATCTGTGGGGCGTCGTAAGGTTCTGCGAGTTGTTGCAAGGATCTGCGGGCCGTCGCAATCATCTGCGAGGCGTCGTAAGGATCTGCGGGCCGTCGTAAGCGTCTGTGGGCTGTCGTAAGCATCTGCGGCTCGTCGTAACGATCTGTGGGCGGTCGTAAGGTTCTGCGAGCCGTCGTAAGGATCTGCAAGCCGCCGTAACCGTACGACGGCGCGGTTTGTAGCCCGCGACCCGTCTCAATCCCTCAGAGGGTGTCTGGAAAGCGCCGCCCCCCCACTGTAGAGACGCCCCGTGGGGCGTCTCCGAGGGGGAGGAAACGGCTCAACCGCCCGGACGCTCCGACGCTGGGCACCGATACCGCCGTTCCGGAGACGCCCCACGGGGCGTCTCTACAGTGGGGGCGGGAGACTTGAGCCTTTCCAGACACCCTCTCCATACAGATCAGGGCAGTTCGGACGCCAACGGCTCTATCGCTACTACCCAGCGATGCAGTTCGAGTCTCAATCCCTCAATACAGATCAGGGCAGTTCGGACCTATCCCTGCAACACGGGGCCGGATACCTACCCCGATACGTCTCAATCCCTCCATACAGATCAGGGCAGTTCGGACTCCACGAAGTCCGGACCTTAGTCGGACCCGGGGGCGAGGTCAGTCTCAATCCCTCAATACAGATCAGGGCAGTTCGGACAGAGGAGTATTTCTTGAGAGTGGGCTTCGAGACAAGGGAGGAACCGTCTCAATCCCTCAATACAGATCAGGGCAGTTCGGACCGCTCGTCCCGAACGACACGGCCGAAGGCAAGGCAAAGAGTCTCAATCCCTCAATACAGATCAGGGCAGTTCGGACTTGATTCGGAACTCTGGATTGAGATGTGCGACGGACGAATGTCTCAATCCCTCAATACAGATCAGGGCAGTTCGGACAGCACCCCTCGCAAGGCCTTGCAGAAGAAGGGGTTAAGGTGGCTGTTTTTCCCACCTCCCTCAGCCGCTCTCTTTTTGACCGCCTGCGGGGCCTGTCTCATGGTCGTCGCCATCCTGCAAATCGTTGATGGAAAGTCACTTAGAGGAGAAGTCCAACCGGTGTGCCAAAACGGCGATTTGGAGGTGGCATGCTTTTTGTCAGCACTGGAATTTTTCTTCAGTTTTCAAAGAGGGTGGCGAGTCAGCGCCAAGTTTACGCCGGAAGGCTTCCCGCTTCAACGGCGGCAGGGAGCCGTTGTTCGAATTGCTTATTCGAGCGCGATGCGGCCGAGGCCGAAGGTGGCGCCTTTGCCGGCGTGGAGGATCTCGGCGGTGCGGAGGAGGGCGGCGAGGTCGGGGGGGATGGTATCTTCGATTTCCAGGGTGCCGAGGAGGCCGCCGAGGGTGACCTTGCGCTGCTGGCGGCTGCTGTAGCGCTCCCAGTCGTGCCAGGCGACGTCCGGGCTGGAGCGGAGGGCCGCGGCCTGGTCGAGGAGGGGGCGGAAGGTCCAGTCGATGGCGGCTCCGGGGACGTGGAACCAGGCGAGCTCGAGGGTGCGGCGGATCATGGCGAGGACCAGCGAGCGGGCGTCGAGGGTGGCGGCGAGGTGGCCGCGCTCCTTGAGGCGCAGGGGGGTGAGCAGGCGGATCGTGGTCCGGTTCGCGCCGAGGGGCTCGCGGGAGGGGAAGGACGGCGGAGCGGCGGGACCGGTGGGGCGGCCGTCCGCGAAGAGGGTGAGAGTGCCATCAGGGGTGGGCGCCTCGGCGCGGTCGAGCTCGAACGGGGCGCGGGAGACGCCGAGGCCGGACCGGGCCATGCGCTCGACGGCGAGCAGCACGTAGGCCTGGAGGTCCACGGCCTGGCCGATCAGGATCAGGTCGAACGCCAGCGGATCGCCGGCGGCGAGGTGCCGCGGGGCCGCGTCCGCGGGATCGAATCGGGGCTCGAAGACGTAGGGCCGCGGAGCGGAGGTCAGCCCGCGCAAGAGCGGCGGCGGCTCGCCTTCGATGAAGGTCTCGAAGATCCGCGGGTAGACGCACGCCTGCCG
This sequence comes from uncultured Acidobacteriota bacterium, assembly GCA_963718645.1. GTDB lineage: Bacteria > Acidobacteriota > Thermoanaerobaculia > Multivoradales > UBA5704 > DATARR01. Next base: position 3,069,927 of record OY970373.1, on the reverse strand, counting down.
CAGCCGGCAGCTCTCACACGGCTGCTCGGGGCCCATCGCGCAGACCGAGCGCCGCAGGGCGTGCCCGAAGGCGCCGCGGAGCATCGAGCCCAGGTAGGGCGGCAGGTGGGCGGGCGCGAGGGCGCGGAGGGTGAGGTGGAGACGGAGGTAGGGGATGGCCGGGAGGGGGTAGGGCGGGGGAGCGGGGGGCATGGTGGGGGAGGACACGGTTGGGGGGGAAGTGGGGGGTGGGGAGCAGAGTCGGCGGGCGGCAGCGCGCCCGCCCGAACCCTCACCCCCGGCCCCTCTCCCTTCCCCCGCCCCCCTCCCTCACAGGGAGAGGGGAGAAAGCAACGCAAGGATTCAGGAGCGGCCTCATCGCAGGGCCCCCCTCTTCTCCCGGTGCGTGAGGGGGGTGGGACCGGGAGAAGAGGGCCGGGGCGATGAGGGCCCTACTGCGGCAGCGCGAAGTTGAACGTCGCGATCAGCGACTTCATGCCGCTGCGGGTGGTCACCGAGGTTCCCGGGACCGGGCCGGTGGGGCCGAGGAAGGGGCCGGTGATGCTGCTGTTCGGGACCTGGTAGTAGGCGAGGTCGAGGGTCAGGGCGTCGGTGGCGCGGAAGCCGAGGCCGACGCAGTAGTGGTTGACGAAGACCGCCGGGACCTCGACCGTCAGGAACGTCCGCGAGGCGGGGATGGGCACCTCGGCGTGGTTGTAGCCGGCGCGGAGGGCCACCTTGTCGGTCGCCTTGTACTGCAGGCCGATCTCCTCGACCTTGATGTTCTTGAAGCCGAGGACGTCCTTGAAGCCGGCGGCGTTCTCGTAGTCGATCCACTTCTCGTCGATCGCCAGGGCGAAGCGGTCGGTGGGGGTCCAGGCGAGGCCGACGACGGCCTGCGCGGGGAGGTCGAGCTGGAGGCTGATCTTGCGGCTCGCGCCGTAGTTGGGCAGGGCCGGATCGGCGACCGCCGAGTGCCAGACGAAGCTCTGGAACTTGGTCTTCGAGTTGTAGGAGGCGCCGAGGGCGAAGGTGGGGCTGAGCTTGTACTGCACGCCGACGCCGGCGCCGTAGCCCCAGGCGCTGTCGCCGTTGACGTGCGGGAAGTAGCACGGGCCCTGTGGCCCCGAGCAGTCGGGGCTGGCGAAGCCGGCGGGATCGGCTTCCAGCGTCGCCCGGGCGGCGTTGAGCGAGATGCCGAAGGAGAAGGCCGGGCTGAGCTGCCAGGCGAGCACGGTCGGCACCTTCAGGAGCTGGTAGTTGGAATAGACGCGGCCGAAGCCGTTGGGCTGCGGCGAGAGGATCGGGTTGTGCGGGTCCTGCGGGTAGTCGGTGCCGAAGCCGGCGAGGCCGAGGAAGCCGATGCCGTAGGCGAAGTTCGAGCCCCGGGTATGGTGCACCCAGCCGAAGGCGGGGATCAGGGCGGTGTCGCCGAAGTCGTCGGTCTTGCCGCTGAACGTGCCGATGGGGGTCTGCACGGAGCTGGAGACGGCGTTGGTGGCGGTGTTGTACTCGGCGCTGAAGGCGAAGTGGCTGCCGTCCTGCTGGGTGGCGAGCGCGGGGTTGAGCAGCAGGCCGCCGAGCGTATCGATCCCCAGCGCGACGCCGGCTCCGCCCATCGAGCTGTTGACGGCGCCGACGCCGTGAAGGGTGTGGCCGTCGCCGGCGTACGCCGCGGGCACGGCGAGCAGAGCGCCTAGGGAAAGGCCGAGGAGCGGAGCGAAAATCTTGCGGTTCATAACGGTTGCATCTCCCTGAAAGACAACGTGAGTCGATTGCACACCCCTGGCGCCCGCACGGGGGTCCAGCACTTCAAGCTTCAGCCCGACAAAGAAGAATCAGCGAAATTGTTGGAGGTATTGTATAGCCCAAGTGGGCTGTGGTTTCAACTGGGGGGCGGTCCCCTCACCTCCCCGGCCCTCCTCTCCCAGCCCTCCACCCGCCCCTGCCGGGGAGAGGAGGGAGAAAGTTAGTCAAAAGCAGGAGGCCCGCGTGCCTGCCGGTTTTGCCTTCAAAGCCCCCTCTCTCCCAGGACAGGGTGGGTGGAGGGCTGGGAGAGAGGGGGTTGGGGGAGTGAGGGAGCCTTTCGCAGCTTGCTCCCGCCTGGCGAATTCCCTATCCTACGGCTCACGCTCCGTTTGAAAGCGCTGAAAGCGCCGGGAGTCGCCGCTCGACGTGGAGTGGGGGCTCGCCCGGTGTGTCGGCGCTCCGGTCCGAGGCAAAGGAGAGAGCACAGGGATGCACACACAGGAGATCCTCACGGGCCTCGCTCCGGCCGCCGCCGAGCCCCGCGAGCCGATCGGCCACTCGACCGAGAACGCGCTGCTCGGCTGGATCCTGGTCGTCGGGCTGACGCTCGTCGGCTATCTGCTGCTGTCGCTCGGCTCGACGGCGGGGGCGCCGGGGTGGCCGCGGTGGGTCTTTCTGGGGCTGGCGCTGGTCGGCGTCGTCGCCTACGGCCTCTGGGTGTTCCCCTATTTCCGCCACCTGGAGCGGCGGCTGCCGGCGGGGCAGAGCGTGTGGGGGAAGCTGGAGGCGGAGCTGATCGGCGCCTTCGAGCAGCTCGGCGCCGGCGACCTGGTGCGCTCGATCGACCATACGCGCGGCCTCCCCGAGCGGCTGGCGAAGATCTCGGAGGCGGCGAGCGAGGCGCTGTCGCAGCTCGCGCAGCAGATCCAGGACAGCTCGATCGAGGTCGCCTCGGCCGCCGACGCGGTCAACGAGATCGCCTCGGAGCTGGCGTCCGGCTCGTCGCAGCAGGCGGCGTCGGTGGTCGAGATCACCGCCGCCATGGAGGAGCTGGCGCGCACGGCGTCGCAGATCGCCGAGAACGCCGGGCGGCAGGCGGAGCTGGCGGCGCGCGCCGAGGCGAGCGGCGAGGCGGGATCGGCGGCGGTGTTCGAGGCGGTCACCGGGGTCGAGGAGGTGCAGAAGCGGATCTCGGCGATCGCCAGCCGCGCCGACGCCCTCGGCACCCGCTCGAAGGAGATCTACCGGGTGCTCGACCTGATCACCGAGATCGCCCAGGAGACCCACATCCTGTCGCTCAACGCGGCCATCGAGGCGGCGGCGGCGGGGGCGGACGGCCGGCGCTTCTCGGTGGTGGCCGAGGAGGTGCGCCACCTCGCCCAGCGCTCGCAGGAGTCGGTGGAGTCGGTGCGCAACCTGCTCGACGAGTTCTCGAGCTCGATCCGCGCCACCATCGTCGCCACCGAGGAGGGGAGCAAGGAGGCGAGCCGGGTGCTGGAGCGCTCGCGGGCCGCCTCGTCGGCGATCGAGGAGCTGCGCGGCGCCTCCGGCGACACCTCGCGGGTGGCGCGCCAGATCTCGCTCGCCACCCAGCAGCAGAACGCCGCCTCGGACGAGGTGGTGATGACGCTGCGCGAGGTCAGCCTGGTGGTGCAGCGGATGACCGGCGGTCTCAAGAACCTGTCGAGCACGGCCGACCGGCTGAACCAGCTCGGCCTCGAGATCCAGCTCCTGGCGCAGTCGTTCCACCTCAACTCCCCGCGCTCGCTCAAGCACTTGGTGGAGGACTGGGCGCGGCGGATCGAGCCGCTCCCCACCCTCCCCGAGAAGGAGGCGGTGCTCGACGAGCTGGTTCACAACGCGCCGTTCGTGGAGCTCGGCTACATGATGGCGCTCGACGGCGGCACCCTGGCGCTCTCCTTCAACCAGGACCTGCTCGACGAGCGCCAGCGCTCGCTGGCGGCCAAGGTGCGCGAGACCGACGTGCGCTCGCGCCCCTGGTTCAAGGCGGTCTCCCGCCACTGGCGGACGACGCTGATCCCCCCCTACGCCTCGATGCAGAACTCCGAGGCCTGCTTCACCGTCTGCACGCCGCTGCACAACGGCGACGGCTCGATCGCGGCGGTGCTCGGGATCGACATCAACGTCACCGGCTGGACGAGGATCTAGCCCGTGGGCGAGCCGCTGAACGGAGCCGAGCGCAAGACGCGGCGGGAGGGGACCCATCTGCTGGTGCGGGCGGGCGAGTATTCGTGCGCGCTGCCGCTGGCGGCGGTGCGGCGGGTGGTGCGGGCGCTCACCGTGCACCCGCTCCCCGGCGCCGCCGGCGAGCTGGAGGGGCTGGCGGAGTTCGGCGGCGAGCCGCTGCCGGTGCTCAACCTGGCCCGCCTGGTCAACGCGTCGCCGGGGGCGAACCCGTCCTATCCGGTGACGGTGGTGATCTGGGTGGGGCCGGCCGAGGCGCGCGAGATGATCGGCTTCGCGGCGGACGCGGCGCTGGAGGTGGTGCACGTGCCGGCGGATTCGATCGTGACCGGCGGCGACGGCGGCTTCCTGCAGGGGGAGGCAGCGGTGGGGGGCGAGGTCGTCCGCATCCTCAACCTGGAAGCGCTGGGACGCTGATCATGGGCGTCCCGGGCGCCCGCGGCTTCCTGCTGATGCGCCGCGCCGGCGGCGTCTGGGGGATCGCCAACGAGGCGGTCGACGGCCTCCGCCGGGAGGGGGCCGGGTACCGGATCGCGGTCGGCGCCGAGACGCTGGCGGCCGACGAGATCGTGGGGGTGGTGGAGACGCTGCGCGTGCGGCCGGCGGCGCCGGCGCTGCTGCGCTTCTGGTCCGGCGCGGCGGCGGGGGTGGCGGTGCACGGCGGGCTGCCGGTGCTGGTGATGGACCCGCGGCGGCTGCCGGCGGCCCTGCTCTGCGGCAGCGCTGAAGGCCATGGCGGCGGTGCGAACGACGAAGGAGAGGACGTATGAAGGACGCGAGCGGGACTCTGGAGAGCACTTTCAACCACGCCCTGACCGGCCTGCTGATCCTCGGCGGCATCGCCGTCTCGGGGCTGGTGCTGCTGCTGGTCGTCGAGGCGGCGGGCGGCCCGAACTGGATGTTCAACGCCTTCCTGCTCGCCGCCATCGGCACGCTCGCGCTCTACGCCAAGGTCGTCTACCGCTCGCAGCAGAACCTGCGCCAGCGGGTGGAGGGGACCGAGCGGCGGCGGGTGGCGATCGAGGCGACGCTGGTGACCGCGCTCGACCGCCTGCGCGCCGGCGACCTGGTCAACTGCTCACAGGCGGCGCAGGAGCTGCCGGGGAAGCTGGCGGCGTCGCTGTCCAACGCCACCAACGCGCTCGACGTGCTGGCGCAGCAGATCCAGTCGAGCTCGATCGAGGTCGCCTCGGCGGCCAACTCGGTCAACGAGATCGCCTCCGAGCTCGCCTCGGGCTCCTCGGAGCAGGCGGCGTCGGTGGTCGAGATCACCGCCGCCATGGAGGAGCTGGCGCGCACCGCCTCGCAGATCGCCGAGAACGCCGCCTCGCAGGCCGACCTGGCGCAGGCGGCGGAGGAGAGCGGCAACACCGGCCAGGGGGCGGTGGAGGAGGCGGTGGACGGCGTCGAGGAGGTCAAGAAGCGGATCTCCGGCATCGCCAGCCGCGCCGAGATCCTCGGCACCCGCTCGAAGGAGATCTACCGGGTGCTCGACCTGATCACCGAGATCGCGCAGGAGACCCACATCCTGTCGCTCAACGCGGCGATCGAGGCGGCGGCGGCGGGGGACCACGGCCGGCGCTTCTCGGTGGTGGCCGAGGAGGTTCGGCGGCTCGCCCAGCGCTCCCAGGAGTCGGTGGAGTCGGTGCGCAACCTGCTCGACGAGTTCGCCGGCTCGATCCGCACCACCGTCGTCGCCACCGAGGAGGGGAGCACCGAGGCGGGCCGGGTGCTGACGCGGGCGCGCGCCGCCGCCTCGGCGATCGAGGACCTGCGCGGCGCCTCCAGCGACACGGCGCGGGTGGCGCGCGAGATCTCGCTCGCCACCCAGCAGCAGAACGCCGCCTCGGACGAGGTGGTGCTCACCCTCAAGGAGGTCAGCCAGGTGGTGCAGCGGATGGCCGACGGCCTGCGCCACTTCACCGAGACCGCCGACCGCCTGAACCGGCTGGGGCTGATCATCCAGATGCTCGCCCAGTCGTTCCACCTCGACTCCCCCCACTCGCTCAAGCACACCGCCGAGCAGTGGGCCCGCGACGTCGCCCGCCGGCTCGGCAACTGGGAGGCGATCGAGCGGCTGCTGGAGGACCTGGTGCACCGCCAGGGGTTCGTCGAGTGCCTCTACTTCTACGACGGCCGGCGGGGGCAGACGGCGCTGGTGATCAACCGCCAGATCGTCGGCGACCGCGACGTGCCGGGGAGCGTGCGCACCGGCGAGGGGTTCTCGGAGCGCCCCTGGTACAAGTCGGCGGTGCGCGAGGGGCAGACCATCCTCACCCCCCTGTTCACCTCGCTGTTCTCCGGCCAGTCGATCTTCACCGCCGCCACCCCGATCTACGATCAGGGCGAGCTCGAAGGGGTGCTCGGCCTGGACGTCAACGTCGACTCCTGGACCAAGATCTGACGGCGGCGGTCTGAAGTGGACTCGGAGTTCGCCGACCTCATCCCCCTCTTCGTCGAGGAGGCGCGCGACCGCCTGGAGCGGCTGGCCACCTGCGTGCCGCGCCTGGAGGGCGATCCGCAGTCGGTGGTCGAGGCCAAGCGCGAGCTGCACACGCTGAAGGGGGCCGGCCGGATGATGCGGATCGGCGCCCTGGCCGAGCTCTGCCACGCCGCCGAGGAGGTGCTCCACGCCGCCCGCCCCGGCATGATCCCGCTGCTGACGCGGGTGGTGGACGACCTCACCTCGCTGGTCGAGGCGGTCTCCCGCGGCGAGGATCCGCCGGTCGATCAGGCGATGGTCGATCTCCTCCGCGGCTCGGCGCTGGAGCCCGTCCCGCCTCCGGCGGTAATTCCGGTGGCCCCGCCGCCGCCCGCTCCGTCCGCGCCGCCCGCGGTCATCGAAGAGCCTCCTCCTCCTCCTCCCGCCCCGGAGCCCAAAGCCCCTGCCGCCGCCCACCCCCCGCCGACCGTGGCGAACGACGTGCGGGTGGACGTCGCCGCGCTCGACGCGGTGGCCGAGCGGGCGACGCAGGTGCGGATCATGGCGGTGGCCGGCCGGCAGGTGGTCGACCGCATCTACGACCTCGCCCGCCTGGCCGAGGACGGCCTCCACGAGCCGCAGCCGACGCAGGTGCTGGCCGTGCTCGCCACCATGCTCCGGCGGGTGGCGGTGGAGCTCGAAGGCGGGCAGGGGCGGCTGATCCGCTCGGCCGAGGAGCAGCTCGAGAAGATGCTCTCGCTCCAGCTCCAGCCGATGCGCGGCTTCCTGCTCTCGTTCGCCCGCTATGCCCGCGACCTCGCCCGCTCGCTGGAGCGCTCGGTGGAGGTCGAGCTGGAGGGGGAGGAGACAAGGCTCGACCGCCGGATCGCCCGCGAATTGGAGGAGGCGCTGCTCCACCTGGTGCGCAACGCCGTCGACCACGGCATCGAGTCCCCCGAGGTGCGCGAGGCGCGGGGCAAGCCGCGGATCGGCCGGATCTCGATCAAGGCGCTGGCGGACGGTCCGCGGGTGCGCCTGGTGATCTCCGACGACGGCGGCGGCATCGACATCCCGCGCGTCCTCCAGCACGCCGCCGAGGTCGGGCTGGTGGATGCGGCGGCCGCCGCCGCGATGGGCAAGAAGGAGGCCCTGCGGCTCCTCTTCGCGCCCGGCTTCTCCACCCGCAAGCAGGTCTCCGAGACCTCCGGCCGCGGCGTCGGGCTCGACGTCGTGGCGACCATCGTCAACCGCGTCGGCGGCGAGGTCTTCGTCGAGACCGAGCCCCGCCAGGGCACCACCTTCATCCTGGAGGTGCCGGTGGCCCGCCGCGGCGAATCGGTCATGCTGCTGCGGGTGGGGCAGCTCCGCATCGCCCTGCCCGCGGCGGTGGTGCGGCGGGCCACCCGCATCGATCCCGGCGCCGTGGTGGAGCGCGACGGCCGCACCCTGGTGACGCTGGCCGACGGCCGGCTGGTCCCCTTCGTGCCGCTCGCCCGCCTCTACGGCCAGCCGGCGGCGGAGAGCCAGCTCCTGCTCGAAGGGGTGGTCTCGGGGCAGTCGCTGGCCATCGCCGTCGATACGGTCGAGGGGGAGCAGGAGGTGCTGGTGCGGCCGATCACCCGCCGCGCCCCCACCGACCGCCTGCTCGAAGGGGTGGCGCTGCTCGCCTCGGGCGAGCCGGTGGGGGTGCTCTCCCCCTCGATGCTGTCGCAGCGCGAGTACCTGCGGGCCCTGCCGGCGGCGCGCCCGCAGGTGGTGATCCGCCGCGTCCGCGTGCTGCTGGTGGACGACTCGCTGGTCACCCGCGAGATGGAGCGCCGCCTGCTGGAGGACGCCGGCTTCGAGGTGGTGGCGGCCGGCGACGCCGAAGAGGCGCTGTCGCTGCTCGGCGAGGAGCGCTTCGACTGCGTGGTCACCGACATCGAGATGCCGCGCATGGACGGCTTCGAGCTCGCCGCCCACCTGCGCGCCATGGAGCACTTCGCCCACCTGCCGATCATCGTCGTCTCGACCCGCGACCGCCCGGAGGACCGCCTCCGCGGCCTCAAGGTCGGCGCCGACGCCTACCTGACCAAGCAGAGCCTGGACGCGGGGGAGCTGGTGGACCTGGTGCGGCGGTTGAGCGGGAGCGGGCGGTGAGGGGCTCGGCCGTAAAACGGCCGCCCCTGCGGGGCGGGCCCTCACCCCTGACCCCTCTCCCGTCCCCCTCCCACCCTCCCTCACCGGGAGAGGGGCACCCCCGCCCATGGAAAAACGGTCTCCTTTGCCTTTCTCCCTCTTCTCCCGGTGAGGGAGGGTGGGAGGGGACGGGAGAAGAGGGCCGGGGTGATGAGGGCCCAACGCCGCAGCCGAGGCGATCTCCCGAGGTCACCCCATGATCCGCGTCCTCCTCGTCGACGATTCCTCCTCGGTGCGGGCGGTGCTGAAGCGCTTCTTCCGCAAGACCCGCGACATCGAGGTGGTGGGGGAGGCGGCGGACGGCGAGGGGGCGGTGCAGGCGGTGATCGACCTGCAGCCGCACGTGGTGGTGATGGACCTCCAGATGCCGGTGCTCGACGGCTACGAGGCGACCGAGCGGATCATGGCGGTGCGGCCGACGCCGATCGTCGTCCTCTCCTCGCGCGCCAACCGCAACCAGATGCAGACCGCCTTCGAGGCGATGCGGCGGGGGGCGCTCGAGGTGCTCCCCAAGCCGGAGGACACGCCGAGCTGGCAACTGCTCGCCGAGAGCCTCCCCGAGATGGTGCGCACGGTGGCCCAGGCGCGCGCCGTCCCCCGGCCCCGCGCTCCGCGCCCGGCGCCGACGGGGCCGTCCGCCATCGCGGCGGCGCGCCCGGCCGCCGCGGCGTCGCCGGGCGAGCTCCGCTGGGTGGCGATCGGCGCCTCCACCGGCGGTCCGGCGGCGATCCGCGAGCTGCTCGACGAGGTGCCGGCGGACGCGCCGGTCGGCTTCCTGATCGTCCAGCACATCGCCTCCGGCTTCGAGCTCGGCTTCGCCGACTGGCTCAACAAGGAGCTGCCGTTCGACGTCCGCCTGGCCCAGGACGGCGAGGTCCTCCGCCGCGGTGGCGTGCGGCTCGCTCCTGGCGGCTCCCATCTGCGGCTGGAGGCCGGCGGTGTGCTCCGCCTCGACGCGGGAACCCCGGCGCGGCGCGGCCACCGGCCGTCGGTCGACGAGATGTTCCAGTCCGCCGCCGAGCACTGCCCGCGCGAGGTGGCCGGCGTGCTGATGACCGGCATGGGGTCCGACGGCGTCGAGGGGCTGCTCGCCCTGCGCCAGGCGGGAGGGATCACGATGGCGCAGGACGAGGCGAGCTCGGTGGTCTTCGGCATGCCCCGCGTCGCCGTCGAGCGCGGCGCCGCCGACGTCGCGCTGCCGCCGCGCGAGCTCGCCCGCGCGCTCGCCCGGCTCTGGGCAGCTAAGGGGGAACGGTGAACCGGCGGGTGCTGGTAGTCGACGACAGCGAGGTGACGCGGGCGATCCTCGCCCGCACCCTGCGCGGCGCCGGCTTCGAGGTGCTGGAGGCGCGCGACGGCGCCGAGGGGGCGATGACGGCGCTGCGCGAGCGGCCGGCGGTGGTGGTCACCGACCTCGAGATGCCCACCATGGACGGCTTCCCGCTGCTGCGCCTGCTCAAGGCCGATCCGGCGAGCGCCCACATGCCGGTGCTGATCCTCACCAGCCACGGCGAGGCGGCCTCGCGCTATTGGGGGCTGCGCACCGGCGCCGACGCCTATCTCACCAAGGACCACCGGCCGGGGGAGCTGGTGGAGACCGTGGCGCGGCTGGTCCGGGAGGCCAACGCCTCGCCCCGCGCCGGCGCCACCGCCGGCGCCCTCGATCCGCAGGGGATCGGGCCGGTCGAGGTGCTCGCCCGCGTCGCCCGCCATCTCGACGCCTCGCTGCTCCAGGCCACCGTGCTCAACACCCTGCTGGAGCGCGGCATGGCCGCCAACGACTTCCATGAGGCGGCCCTCGGCGCGCTGGAGACCCTGGGCCAGCTCGTCGACGTCCAGCTCTTCGCCGTGGCGGTGGCGGAGATCGACGCCGGCATGATCCAGATCCTCCTCCAGGACCCCGTCCGGCAGAGCGACGTCGAGGCGCTGACCGACATCCTGGTCAAGGCGCTGGGGGCCGCGCCCGAGGTGCCGGTCGAGATCCGGATCGGCGGCGAGCGGGGGGCGGTGGCGGTCGATCTGGAGCGCACCATCTGGCTGCCGCTGGCGGTGCGCGACGCCACCGGCGTGCTCGCCTACCTGCCGCGCGATCCGCACGAGCTCGCCGCCGCCACCGGCGGCCTGATCGAGGCGCTGCTCGGCCATCTCGCCCTGGTGCTCGACAACGCCCGCCTGTCGCAGCGGCTGCACGAGCTTTCCACCCTCGACGGCCTGACCCGCCAGCTCAACCACCGGGTGATCTACGACCGGCTGACCGAGGAGCTCGACCGCGCCCGCCGCTACAAGTACCCGCTCAGCGTGGTGCTCTGCGACTTCGACCACTTCAAGGAGGTCAACGACACCCACGGCCACCTGGCGGGCGACGCCGTGCTGCGCGAGGGGGCGGCGGTGCTCCGCAAGTGCCTGCGCAGCACCGACCTGCTCGGCCGCTACGGCGGCGAGGAGTTCCTCGCCGTGCTGCCGCAGGTCGACCTCGGCGCCGCCCGCCAGGCCGCCGAGCGGCTGCGGCTGGGGCTGGAGGACTACCCCATCCGCCTCCCCGGCGGCGGCGCGGTGCATATCACCGCCTCGTTCGGCGTCGCCGACCGCGACGAGATCGCCGGCTCGCCGCGCGGCGACCTGCTGGTGTCGCTCGCCGACCGCCGTCTCTACGAGGCCAAGGCCGCCGGTCGCAACCGGGTCCGCCCCTGACGTATGACCAGCCCGGGCGCCTCCACCCCTCTCCAGCAGCTCGTCGTCCTGATCCGCGAGGCGACGGGCAACGTCGTTCCCCCCGCCCGCTTCGGCTTCCTCGACGAGGTGGCGCAGCGGCGGGCGAAGGCCACCGGGCACTACGGCCTCGGCGACTACGTGCGGGCGCTGGCGGCGCACCAGATCGAGGGCGAATGGGCCACTCTGGTCTCGCTGGTCACCATCAAGGAGTCCTACTTCTTCCGCGCGCCGCAGCAGTTCGACGCCATCCTCAAGTCGGCGCTGCCGGTGCTGCTGCGCGCCCGCGCCGCCACGCGCCACCTGCGGATCTGGTCGGCCGCCTGCGCCCGCGGCGAGGAGCCGGCGACGCTGGCCATGCTGCTGGCCGACGAGCCGGCGCTCGCCGGCTGGACCTGGACGATCGTGGCGACCGACCTCGACGACGAGGCGCTGGCCGGGGCCCGGCTGGGGCTCTACGGCGAGCGAGCCGTGGCCCAGGTCCCCCCCGAGCTGCTGGCGCGCTGGTTCACCCGCCGCGGCAAGCTGTTCGAGCTCGACGCGACCTTGCGCTCGCGGATCTCCTACCAGAGCCTCAACCTCGCCCACGCGCCCTTCGCGCTGCCGTTCGCCGAGTGCGACCTGGTGCTGATGCGCAACGTCCTGATCTACTTCCGCCGCCCGCTCCAGCGCTGGGTGGTCTCCCAGGTAGGCCGGCTGCTGGCGCCCGAGGGGTACCTCTTTCTCGGCGCCTCGGAGACGCTCTGGCAGATCCAGGACGAGCTGGAATCGCTCGACCTCGGCCCCTGCTTCGCCTATCGCCACCGCCCGGTCCGCCCGGTGAAGGAAGCTCCGCCGCCGAAGCGGCCGGCGCCACGGCGCGCCCCGCCGCCCGAGCCCGCGCCGCCCGTCGAGGAGCGCGCGCGGTGGACCGATCCCGATCCGCGCGCCTGGAGCCTCGCCCGGGCCGCCGAGGCGCCGGCGGCTGCCGCTCCTGCCGCGTCTTCCGTACTGCCCCCGAGCCCGGTGGACTCGGCCGCCGGGCGCCTCTTGGCCGCCGCCCGCGATCTCGCCGCCAACCGCGTCGAGGACGCCCGCCGGACCCTGGAGGCGGCGCTGGCGGCCGACCCCTCCGATCCCGCCGCGCACGCCCTGCAAGGGTTCCTCGACGACCTCTGCGGCCGCACCGAGGAGGCGATCCACGCCTACCGCGCCGCCCTCTACCTCGAGCCCGCCCTCTACCAGGTGCGCGTGCTGCTCGCCGACTGCCTCCTTCGCCTGGGCAACCGCAACCGCGCCGAGCACGAGTTCCGCGAGGTCCTCACCCTGCTCGCCGCCGGCCGCGAGCGCACCCTGCGCGCCTTCGAGGAGCTGCCGCTGCCGGATCGTGACCGCGCGCAGCGCAGGTGCCGCCAGGTGCTCAAAGGTGTCTAGCAAGGAGCCCTCCTGGGACCGCCGGCGTCCCGCCGGCTCTAACTCCGCTTTTAATTAGTTTTAGTTAGTTTTAGTTAGAGCCGGCGGGACGCCGGCGGTCCCAGGAGGCTGGTGGAGCCTGGGGCTCTTGGGGAGGACTTGGAATTCTCCGGTAGGGTCAAGATATTGAAAAGATCATGATCACCACCCGCCCACCCGCCGTCGCCGGCACGTTCTACCCCGCGAATCCTGCCACGCTCGCCACCATGGTCGAGGGCTTCCTGCGCGAGGCGCCTGCTCCCAAAGCGGCCGTGCCGAAAGCGGCTGTCCCCAAAGCGATCGTCGCGCCCCACGCGGGCTACGTCTTTTCCGGGCCGATCGCCGGCAGCGCGTTCCGCGCCGTGGCGGCCGCGGCGGAGACGATCGAGCGGGTCGTGCTCGTCGGGCCCTCGCATTACGTGCCGATCCGCGGGCTGGCGCTGCCGGGGGACCCCTGGTTCGCCACGCCGTTGGGCGAGGTGCGGGTCGAGGGGGCGGGGGCGGGCGCGTCGCTCCGGCTGCCGCAGGTGCGGGTGATCCCCGAGGCCCATGAGCGCGAGCACTCGCTGGAGGTCGAGCTGCCGTTCCTGCAGACGCTGCTCGGCGAGTTCGACCTCGTGCCCCTGGTGGCGGGCGAAGCGAGCGCCGAGGAGGTGGCCGAGGTGCTGGAGCGCCTCTGGGGAGGGCCGGAAACGCTGATCGTCATCAGCTCCGACCTCTCGCACTTTCTCCCCTACGACGCCGCCCAGCGGGCCGACCTCGAAACCGCCCGCCGCATCCTGGCTCTGGAAGGGTCGCTCGACCCCCGCCAGGCCTGCGGCGCGGTGCCGATCAACGGCCTGATGGAAGTGGCCCGGCGGCGCGGCCTCACCCCCGAGCTGCTCGACCTGCGCAATTCCGCCGACACCGCCGGAGACCCTTCGCGGGTGGTGGGCTATGGAGCCTTCGCCTTTTATGAACGGGATTGACGGCGAGACCCTGCTGCGGATCGCCCGCGGCAGCATCGAGAAGGCCCTGGGCGCCGGTCCCGAGCCGAAGGATCTGGATCTGCCCTGGCTGCGCGAGCCGGGAGCCACCTTCGTGACCCTGCGGCGGGGGGAGAGCCTGCGCGGCTGCATCGGCTCCATCGAGGCCCGCCGGCCGCTCGGCGACGACGTGCGCCGGAACGCCCTCGCCGCGGCCTTCGAGGACCCACGCTTCCCTCCCGTCCAGCCCCGCGAATGGCCCGGCGTCACCGTGGAGGTCTCACTCCTCTCGCCGCCGGAGCCGCTCCCTGCGGTGAGCGAGGCCGAGGCGCTCCGACTCCTGCGGCCGGGGATCGACGGCGTCGTCTTCGAGTACGACGGGCACCGGAGCACCTTCCTCCCTCAGGTCTGGGAGCAACTCCCCGATCCTCGCGACTTCCTCGACCACCTGCGGCGGAAGGCCGGTCTCCCCGACGGCTTCTGGGCGCCGGAGGTGAGGCTCAGCCGCTACGGCGTCCAGAAGTGGGAGGAGGGGGAGGCGCCGGGCGCGCCGTTCAGCAGCCGAGCGAGTGGATGACGCTGTAAGGCGTCCGCGTCCCCGAGAAGGCGTGCGTGCAGTTGCACTCGTACACCTCGTAGCCCACCTGGTGCGTGTGGGTGGCGTCCGAATAGAAGAACCACTCGTTGCCGCAGCGGCCGATGGCCTGGGTCGGCCGCGGGCTGGCGAGGAAGGTCGCGCCGAGGGTCACGAGGGAGAGGGCGAGGAGCAGGCGGCGGCTGGTGCGCATGGAATCTCCTTGTCGAAAGCGAGGCGAAGGGCTCCGCCTCTCTTTCAAGGGTGCCGGCGCCACCCCCTCCCGAGCCGCCGTCCTACCTACGCGGGTTGACACCTCCGCCACCGCCTGGACATGATGGCCCCGAGGGGAGGCCTCCATGTTCCGAAAGATCCTGGTACCCGTCGACTTCACCGACAAGAACGATGCGGCGCTCGACAGCGCCGTGCAGATCGCCGCGGCGGCCGCCGGGAGCGAGATCACGCTCCTGCACGTCATCGAGACCATCGAGCACATCGATTTCAGCGAGATGTCCGACTTCTACCACCGGCTGGAGGCCCAGGTGGCGGCCAAGCTCTTCGCCCTCGAGGAGAGGCTCAAGGGGAGGGGCGCCGCCGTCCGCCACGAGATCCTCTTCGGCAAGCGGGCGGAGACGGTCGTGCGCTACGCCGAGGAGGCGGCGGTGGACCTGATGATCCTCTCCTCCCACAAGGTCGACCGCGACCACCCCGCCCTCGGCCTGGGGACGCTCAGCTACGGCATCGCGATCGTGGCGCGCTGCCCTGTGCTGTTGGTCAAGTGAGGCGCGCCCGCCGGCGCTTCAGCACCGCCAGCATGACGAAATAGATCCCCATCCCCACCATGGCCACGATCGGGATCGTCCGGGTGTTCCGGGTGACGGCGAAGTAGAGCATGCCCGCGAACAAGAGCCAGAAGAATGTCTCCCCGGCGAACGCCTGGCCCCAGCGGGGCTGGAGGCCGCTCGCGGGCACCCGGGGCCGGAGCGAAGGCCAGAGCCGGGGCACGGCGTCGAAGTAGGCCCGGTAGCGCTCTCCCTGCGTCGCGAGCAGCTCGGATTCTTCCCGGCCGATCAGGCGCAGGAGGAAGAAAGCGTGCCCGAGGACCACAATAGCGAAGCCCAGCCGGCTCATCAGCAGCCCCATCCCCACAGCGAGCAGGAGGTTGCCGAGGTAGAGTGGATTGCGCAGGTGGCGGTAGGGGCCGTCCGCCACGACCCCTTCGGTGCGCAGGTTGGCGTCGTGGACCCGCTCGCTCTGCAGGTAGGCGCTCGCCCAGGTCCGGACTAGAGCCGCGATCCCGATCAGCAGGGCCGCCACCCAGGAGAACGCATGGACGGCCGGGCGGAGCTGCTCCACGGGTACGAACGGGTGGACCAGGGCCTCGCCGACGTTCACCGGGTCCAGCCAGTACGCCGCGAATCCCACCCAGAAGAGCAGGAAGATGAACCAGAAGCGATAACGGAACTCGAATTCGGTGGCGCGCATGAGAGAAGACTACGAGTCCCTGCGGCCAAAGTTCTCTACCGTCGGAGCAGACCGCCTCCACCCTGCCTTGTTTCGAGGCCCGGACCCATAGTTTTACGACCGGGATATATAGAGATCTCTGCCGGAACCCAGGGAAAGGACAAATCTATATATCCTTCCATTCAATATATATAGCCGAAGCCTCTCCCCGCTTGGGAGACCCCAGGGATATATATCTTCCCGGCAAGGATATATAGATGAGGGTCTCCCCCGTGTGCTCATCGGCAGATCCATATATCCAAACGATGCGGATATATGGAAATGTCCCGCGGACAGCCTCCCGCACCAGGAATTCATATAGAAAAGAGCTCGGTCTATATATACCGGCGATTGGCCGAGCCCTCAGGGCCTCTCCCTATATATCGGGACGGGCAATGTATATGGAGCGGTGGATCAGACGCCCGCCGGCCGGTGGCGGCGCAGCCGTGTGCCGCCGTAGACCGCCACCAGCAGTACCGCCGCGCCGAGCAGGATGATAGCCGAGCCCGAGGGGAGATCCTGGGTCGCTCCTCAGCTCTCCTCTTCCGACTCCAGTCCCAGCCGTACCAGCAGGTTCTGCAGCACCCGCGCGGTCAGTCCCCAGATCGTCCGCTGACCGATGTGGTAGATGCGCAGGCTGCGCGCGACGCCGTTGAGGAGGACCTCGCGCTCCTCGACCAGCCGGGGATTGGCGAAGGCGCTGAGGGGGAGCCTGAAGACGTCGGCGATCTCGCCGGCGTTGGGAGTGAATTTCGTCCCCTGCGGGATCGCCCCGACGCAGGGGATCACCCGGAAGCCGGCCGGGCTCTCGACCTCGTCCAGCTCGCCCAGCCGGAGCACGGCCTTGGGATCGAGGCCGATCTCCTCCTGCGATTCGCGCAGGGCCGCAGCCCAGGGGTCCTCCTTGAGCTCGCGCCCGCCGCCGGGGAAGGCGACTTGTCCGCGGTGGCTCGGCAGGTCCTCGGCGCGCTGGGTGAGCACGGTCCAGAGCTCGCCGGCGTCGACGTACAGGGGCACCAGCACCGCGGCCTGCCGCAGGTCGCTCGCCGCCAAGCGGCGGGCGGGCGGCGAGGCCAGGCGGTGGCGGAGGGCGAGGATCCAGCTCTTCGGTTCTTCGTCGGTCATCTACTCCGTCCAGGATGTCTTGATCAGGTTCCGGGTGGCTCCGACGAAGCGGGTGGCGCCTGTTTGGCGGGTCCGCGCACCATAATAGAAGAAAGGAGGCCCATCATGAAGAAGACGATGCGTAAGTTGCAGCTCTCCCGGGAGACCCTCCGCCTGCTCGACAGGTCCGACCTCAAGAGCGCGGAAGGGGGCGCGGCGGGAGGAGGGAGCTTCGACCCCACCTGCCAGAGCCGCTGCTATGTCTGCCCCGAGACCTGGCCGGTGCTCACCACCGGCAACGACGTCAATTAGGGAGCCTCCCGGCCCTCGCGACTCTGTGCCTGCCCCCTTGCGAGGTGCCACCCGATTCGAGATGACTGTTTAGGACTCGTCACGGAGTAGTTGTGTCATTTCCGCGTCCGGCCCAACGGGTCGGGAGATCCCAGCCCAGGGCTGAGGCCGAAGGCCGATGCCCTGGGAAGAAAAGGCGTTTCCAATCGTTGCGGCCTGAAAGGTCGCGAGAACCCGACTCGCCAGACAGCTCTCGCGACCTTTCAGGCCGCAGCGTTTTCATCCCTTCACCCAGGGCATCGGCCTTCGGCCTCAGCCCTGGGCTCCATTCTCCCGACCCGTTGGGCCGGACGGAGCCGAACGCCTCAAGGGCTGAGCTCCCGGAGAATTGGTGCGGTTATTCTGTGACGAGTACTTAAATGGTACCTGGTTTGGGGCACCTGGTTTGGCAGGCCAGGCGGGTCGCGTCCGACTGTTTCATGGTTGAGGTTCTCGCCGCGCGAGAGACCCTCTCCGGCGGGCGCTCTATTCCCCTGCCGCGCCGCTCCTGGGAATCCGTGGCGACGGCGCGGCGAGGGGGAGCCAGCCTTTGAGCATCACGCCAGCCACCGCACCAGGATGCTTCGCGCCCTGAGCAACGCGATCCTCGTCGCCGGTTTCCTCGCCTCCCTGGTGATCTACCGCACCGCCGCGCCGCCGCCGGATGATGCCCTGGGCAGCCTGGAGGATAGCAAGCAGTCCCTCCGCGATCTCCAGATGTACGGCGGCCAGGCGGGCGTCTTGGCCGACGAGATCCGCCAATGGGTCGGCAGCCTCTGGCACGGCACCCGACTGGCGGTCACCGTCGCCGTCCTCGCCGCCCTTGCGGCCGGCGCCTGCCGCTTCGTCGCCGTCCCCCTGCCTCCCCCGGAAGACGACGCCGCGCCACCGTCATCTACACGGAAGGAGCGCTGACCGGCTTCGATGCGGTAGGCGAGGGCGTCAGTAGGCGAGGGCGCGTCAGGCGGTGGGAGTAGGTGCTATGCTGTTTGGCTGGCACCTGTTCTCGGCTGGTCTCCACATTCCTTCAACAAATGGGCCGCCGTCCTGATGCTCTTCCCGGCGACCCTATTTTCGCGTTCGAAAAGTCTAACTACCACTTTACCCGCCACATACCGCCACCTGTGCAGGCAGCACAGTGCTGAACTGTCTGCCAGTCTGTGCGGCCCTTTTCAATTTTGGTAATCCCCTTCTTAGCTTTGTCGGCAGAATGGGCACTTTGCCAGCTATCATGGTCACAATCGTTTACTCGGATCATGACGTCATGATCCGGAGTGGAAAACCTCTTCTTGTAAAACCTGACATCGCCTTGGACAGGTTCTAAATCTTCGTCATTCTCTGCCCCGGCATCGGGGGGGATCTCGTTGGCGCCAGACTTTAGCTGGGCTGCCAACCCTTTGGCAGCCCTCAAATGTGATAATAGGGCTTCACGATCAACTTCCAGCTTTGCTACACGGATTTGGAGCTCATCGACAAGATTTGCAAGGTCAGCGTTGGTCGCCCGTAGCTGATCGTTGTCCTTCATGTACAGGTCGGCCAACTCAGCGTAGTCTTGGAGAGAAGTGGCTCGCTCCTTTAGCTCTATGATCGCTCGCTGACTGGCATTGCCGCGAATTTCGTCGATCTCTCGAGGTCTAACTACGCTCAGAGCAGAGGCATGCATCACTAGAGCCCGCAACTGCCGCCGAAAACGTTCTCTAATGGCGGCCAAGTCGCTGCCAGCCGCTTGGAGGCGGACCATGGTCCAAAGGGGGTGCCTATATGGGTCTTCCTGGATCGAAAATCTAGGCCAATATAGCCGAACAGCACCCGAGTGGCAGGAGAGACTTGGCCCGAGATGATCCGTTAATGCCCAGGTCGCATTGGAGTCGAGCACTACGACGTTAGCAATTCCGGCCAAATCATAGCTGAGGCTCTCATCTAACCTAGGAATCGCAATCCCCTGCTTCCCTTCAGTAATCACGATAAATGGTACAGTTCGGTCAGGATGTTTAATTTCTGCGGCAAGTCCTTCTCCCGCCTCGAAGCCTCTTAGCTGCCGTAAATTTTGAATTTCTGTAAAGCCGTGACACCAACGTTCCTGATTTTGAAGCAACGTGCGAATAATTTTTGGACACTTCGGATCGACATCGAATGGGTTGACCAAAGTGACGTCCGATCCGACCTCCAGCGTCGTATAGACCGACACCTTGGCGCTTCCGTTCGTGATCGACACAGCGGCCAGGAACCGACGCCCCCCCGGTGTAACTTCCTGAAGCCGAGCCATCCACCAAGTGCGGTCACCGTCTGCGGCCTCTTCGATGGAGAACGTGGCTGGGCTTCCGTCCTCAGCCTTGTAAATACCAGTTGAAGCAATTTCTGAGGCGCCCTTTGATCGAAGCCAACTCTCCACCTGAGACTTAAGGTTTTCTGCCTCAGAAGACCGTGCCTCGGGCCAGTTCATTCCGTCATAGCGTTCCAAGAGATAAGCAGCAACTTTTTGCATCGTTACCCTCTAGTCGCACCGAACGCACAATCCACTACTCGTCCAGGGCGCGCCGCCATTTTGGGAGCGATTATACCGTTGCTCAGGTGCGACAATTCGGCTCCTGGACCAGGGGCAGGTGCAGGAGGAGAAGCAGACAGGTGCCGTCCAGGTGCGGTTGAGGTAGCGGCCATGAAGGATCAAGCCACCTTGAACGACCGGCCCAGGCTGAAATGCCTCGACCTGCCCGCGCTCCAACTTCGCCCGGACCTGCTCAAACTGCTTTACGGTCTCCACAGAGTAAAGCCGCTCCCCACAGTGGAGGCAGACCTCGGCTTGTACCTCGAGGACCGCTGTGTTGTTGCCCCCACGCAGGAGCTTCTCGACCTGCTTTTCGACCAGTTCCCCACCACAGACCAGACAGCTACTGAACGGGACCATTTCTCGATCTCCAGATCCGCCAGTTGATCCAGCGCTCAGACCACTCGAGCTCCACGCTACTTCACCTTCTTCATCCACGGCGTCTGAGTCAGCTCCTCCGCCGGCCACATCCGCAGCCCGATCGGCACGGTCTTCGCCCCCGGAAGCTGCATCTCCAGATCGTAGATGTAGTAATCCCCTGGTCCCCACCAGAGCGGATGCACAGCCCGCGGCTCTCCCATGGCGATCTCGAAGACCACGGAGCCGTTGGGCTCCAGGAGGACGGGGCGGAGGTCGTTGTCGCCGATGCGCAGGTGCGAGGGGCCGTTCTTGTCGAGCTCGACGTCGAGCCCCTTGAGGCGTTTGGGGCTCCCCAGGAGGAGATGGGCAGGCGCGCTGCCGGCGATGCGGAGGGCGTCTCTGTGGCCGGTGGGCCAGAGGTTATGGTTGAGGAGCTTCAGCCAGAGGCCGTTGCCCACCGCCACCTGCTGGCCCGGCGCGCTCGTCTGGGTGGTCTCGTAGGGGAGCCAGCGCCGCGCGAAGCCCGAGACGGCGCGGTACTCGCCGGTGTCGGCGACGGGGTAGGCCGTGGGAGCGCTCCAGAGCGGCAGCAGGAAGGGGGCGGCGAGGAGGGCGAAGGCCGGCGGCCAGAGCGCGCTCGCCCGCCGCGCGGCCACGAACCAGAGCGCCGGGTAGAGCGGCAGGAAGTAGCGGTTGCCGAGCGCTCCGCCGCCGGCGAAGTTGAACGGCCGCAGCACCAGGAAGGCGAGGAGGGCCACCACCACGGCGAGCGGGATCGCCCACCGTCCGCGGTCTCCCCGGAAGGCGAGGAAGCCGAGCAGGAGCGGCAGGAAGAAGGGGAGGATGCCGAAGTCGCGCCCCACCAGCGTGTAGAGGACGTTCCACCCCGCGAGCTTGAGGTTAAGCTCCGGCCGCACGGCCGCCGCCTGGAGCCAGGACGAGCTTCCCTGGCGCGCCACCTCCGCCGACCAGCGGGCGGCTGGGACCGCGACCTCCGGGAACGACTGGGTGGCGTAGATCCCCTGGCGCTGGCCGCCATAACCGGTGGGATCGCCACCGGCCAGCCACTGGACCCCCATCGACAGCATGACGACGGCGAGGGCCCCGAGGGCGAGGCCGCTCGCGGCGCGCATCCGCCGGTCGGCCGGCGCCTCCCGCGCGGCCAGGAAGGCCGGGATCAGCAGGACGAGGTAGACGGGACGGTAGACCACCGCGATCCCGAGCAGCGCGCCCGCCCCGAGCCAGCGCAGGAGGAAGGCGCGGGCGGGCACCGTATCCTCGCCGGCGTAGATCTGCGGCGGCGGCTCGCCCTCGCGCCGGACGCCGTCGGTCTCTCCGTACACCAGGGCGAAGCCGGCGGCCACCGCGGCGAAGACGAAGAGGTCGGAGTCCCCCCAGAAGACGTAGGCGAAGGCGGCCGAGGCGTAGACGAAAGCGGCCACCCAGAGCGGCGCCGCTGGGCCGATGCGGCGGCGGAGCGCGCGGGCGGCGAGCAGGGCCGCGGCGGCGAGGAGGAGGGCGTTGGCCACCACCGGACCGCGAACCGGAGCGATGGCCACGAACGGCGCCAGGATCAGCGCGTAGAGCGGCGGCTTGGCATAGACCAGCCGGTCGCCGCCGGGCCGGCTCTGCAGGATCAACCCCTCCGGCGGCACCCCCCAATCGGCGACGAAGCGGTCGTAGTCGTGACGGGTGTAGGTGAGGTCGAAGTCGTGGGCGAGGCTAGCCGCCTGCATCGCATAGGTCGCCTCGTCGCCCAGCAGCGGGAGCTTGGCGCGGTCCAGCCGCGCGGCGCCGACCAGGGTCAGCAGCAGCAGCAGGCCGAGGACGGCCCAGGAGGCGATCTCGAAGGGGGAGCGGCGCGGGCTCATACGTTTCCTCTCCGGCGGCCCCTCATCACCCCGGCCCTCTTCTCCCATCGCCCTCCCCCCAACCGGGAGAAGAGGGAGTGGTTAGTAGAACAGCGACAACGGCGGTGGATTCGTCTTTCTCCCCTCTCTCCCGGTTGGGGGGAGGGCGATGGGAGAGAGGGGCCGGGGGAGTGAGGGGCTAGCCCCGAAGGGGCGGCCGCTTTGAGCGGCGCCACCATCAGATCCGCCGCTCCCAGCGTGGGCCGCCGAGCTTGGAGAGCCCCAGGCCGCCGAAGAGGTGGGGCTCGATCCAGAGATGGGCCGAGCCCGGCGGGCGCCGCACGTCGGTCTCGAAGCGGACCTCCTCGCCGGGCGCGACGTCGTGGGGGAGGGCGAGCCAGGGTCGCCCTTCCAGCAGATCGGCGCCGCCGTCCACGAACAGCTTCACCACCACGGCCACGCCGCCGGGGCCGCGCTCGCCGGCGAGCCAGCGGGCGAAGCCGGTGTTGCGCAGGCGGAGGCGGAGGCGCCGCCGTTCCCCCTCGGGCCAGGGGAGGTCCGCGCCCTCGACCTCGAGCTCGCCGGGGAGATTTCCCCAGGCGAGGCTGGAGGGGGTCGGGATCGCGGGAAAGCCTAGCGGGTCGTCCCCCGGCGGTGCCAGCTCGGCCCACTCCTCGCAGGCCGCGACGACGGCGGCGGCGGCGCGGGCCGGATCGTGCCGCGAGGCCACGTACTCGCGCGCCTCCCGGCCCATCGCCCGCAGCCGGCCGGGATCGCCGAGGAGATCGCGCAGCAGCGCGGCGAGCGCCTCGGGCTCCTTCTCGCCGAGCGGCACGCGGGGAGCGATCTCAGGCGGCAGATCGGCGAACTGGGCGAAGTCGGAGACGATCGCCGGCCGGCCGGCGGCCAGCACGCGCAGCAGCGAGGCCGAGGTCTCGCCGGCGGTGGGGTAGCGCAGATTGAGGCAGAGGTCGACGGCGGCGATGGCGGCCGCGAAGTCTTCGAACGGCACGAAGCCGGTGACGTGGACGCGCTCCGCCACCCCCGCCCGCCGCGCCTCTCCTTCGAGGTCCATCACCGGTGCGGCCTCGCCGACGATCAGCAGGTGGACCTCCTCCAGCCCCGGCGCGGCGAGGGCCCGCACGGCGGAGACGGTGCGCTTGATCGGCGTCTGGAAGCCGAACGAGCCGAGCACCGGGCGGTCGAGGGGGAGGCCGAAGCGGCGGCGCAGCGCCCGCCCCGCGCCCTCGTCCGCCGCCGGCGGCAGCGGGATGCCCATGGGCACGGCGCGCACCGGTACGCCGATCTCCTCCTCGGCCAGGAACGCCGCCGCCCACTCGCTGTGGACGAGCACGCCGCGCTGGCGCCGCAGCAGGGCGCGGTGGGCGGGGAGCTCGAAAATGGGCGCGTCCCCCCAGGCGTTCCAGCGTTTGGCGAGCGCCGCGGCCTCGCCCATCCAGCCGTGATCGCGGGTGAGGCGCGCCTTGTAGTCCCAGAAGCCGCTCGGCTCGTTGCGGCCGAGGGTGAGGTCGAGCAGCAGGTGGTGGAGGACCACGTCGTGGAGCGTGAGCACGCCGGGGAGCCGCATCGCGAGGTCGAGCACCTCGATGTGATAGCGGTTGTTCCCCATCTGATAGAGCGGTAGCCGCCCGTCCGAGCCCGTCTCGCTCGCCGGCGCCATGGGCCAGGCGCGCTCGATCGCCGGGTCGACCGGCTGGCCGTCCAGGCGGATCAGGCGGACGTCCGCCAGCGCCGCGAGATGGGGAAGGAGGTCGAGGCTGTAGTCCGCGATCCCCGAGCGGACGGGGGGGAGGGGGGAGACGTAGTCGAGCTTCAATCCGAGCGTCCCGATCTTCATGGCTGGATTCCGCGGCTGCGGCGGGGGCCCTCATCACCCCGGCCCTCTTCTCCCGGCCCCTCCCGCCCTCCCTCACCGGGAGAAGAGGGGGGCCCTGCGATGAGGCCGCTCCTGAATCCCGGGATTGTTTTTCTCCCCTCTCCCGGCGAGGGAGGGCGGGCGGGGGACGGGAGAGGGGCCGGGGGTGAGGGTTCGGGCGGGCGGCTCCCTCCGCATGCTCCGGGCGGGAGGGGACGGGAGAAGAGGGCCGGGGTGATGAGGGTTTGGGTGGTGGGCATCGGGCGCACCCTAGATCGCCATCTCGTCCTTGTCCGCCGCCATCTGTCCCTTCAGGTACCCCTCGATGAAGGGATCGACCTTGCCGTCGAGCACACCGTCGGCGTCGCCCACGGAGACGCCGGTGCGGTGGTCCTTGACCATCCGGTAGGGCTGCAGGACGTAGCTGCGGATCTGGCTCCCCCAGGAGTTGTCCATCTTCTTCCCCTCGCGCTCCGCCTGCTCGGCCGCTCGCTTCTGCAGCTCCCGGTCGTAGAGGCGCGAGCGGAGGACCTTCATCGCCATCGCGCGGTTCTTGATCTGGCTGCGCTCGTTCTGGCAGGAGACCACGATGCCGGTGGGGAGGTGGGTCATGCGGACGGCCGACTCGGTCTTGTTGACGTGCTGGCCGCCGGCGCCCGAGGAGCGGAAGACGTCGATCCGCAGGTCCTTGTCGTTGACCTCGATCTCGATGGTGTCGTCGACCTCGGGGAACACGTCCACCGAGGCGAACGAGGTGTGGCGCCGGGCCTGGAAGTCGTAGGGGCTGATCCGCACCAGGCGGTGGACGCCGTGCTCGCTCTTCAGGTAGCCGTAGGCGTACGGGCCGCGGACGGCGAGCGTGGCGCTCTTGATCCCCGCCTCCTCGCCGTCCAGGCGGTCGAGCAGCTCGACCTCGTGGCCGTGCGCCTCGGCCCAGCGTAGGTACATGCGCAGCAGCATCTCGGCCCAGTCCTGCGACTCGGTGCCGCCGGCGCCGGGGTGGATGGCGAGGATGGCGTTCTTGTCGTCGTCGGGGCCGGAGAGCTTGAGCAGCAGCTCGAGCTGGTTGAGCTCGCCTTCGAGGCGGATCAGGAAGCGGTCGAACTCGGGGTCCGCCTCGCCCCCGGCGAGCAGCTCGCGCCAGGTGTCGAGCTCCTCGGCGTCGGCGCGCAGGCGGTTCAGGGTCTCGACGCGCTTCTCGATCTCGCGGCGCTTCTGGAGGATCGCGGCGTTCTTCCCCGGGCTGTCCCAGAAGCCCGGCGCCTCCATCTGGTGGTCGATCTCGGCCAGCTCGCGCTCGAGGTCGGTGGCCTCAAAGATACCCCCGGAGGTTCGTCAGCTGTTCCCCCAGAGAGTCGATCTTCTGCTGTGTTTCGTAGGCGATCATGGTGGTGGGCTCCTTCGCGCGAAATATATCCCAAACGCCGCCGCCGCGAAGACCGAGCAGAACGCCGGCACCAGCCAGGGGCAGCGGCTGAACGGCGTCAGCTCCCGGCTGCCGGTCACCCGCAGGCGGAGGACCCCCTCCTGGTACACCCCGAGCTGCTCGCGCACCGAGCCGTCGGGCGCCACCCAGGCGGAGACGCCGGTGATCGCAGCCCGCAGCATCGGCCGGCGGTTCTCGGCGGCGCGAAAGCGGGCGGCCCGGAAGTGCTGCCAGGGGGCGGTGGTGTCGCCGTACCAGGCGTCGTTGGTGATCGAGATCAGGATCGTCGCGCCCTTGCGGACCAGCGTCGCGACCTCCTCGGGGAACACCACCTCGTAGCAGATCGCCATGCCGATCTTCTCGCCGTCCCAGGGGAGGAGCGCCGCCTGGTCCGCCGGCCGGAACTCGCCGGCGTTGCGGGAGAGCTTGTCGATCCAGCCGAAGACGCCGCGGAAGGGGACGTATTCGCCGAAGGGGACGAGGTGGCGTTTGTCGTAGCGTGTTTCCGTCCCTGCCGGGGAGAGCAGAAAGGCCGAATTGTAGGAGGCGTCGCCCGGTGCCGGCGAGATGGAATTGAACAACACCGTGCAGCCGCGGTCGACCAGGCGGGCGAGATCGGCGTCGAGCAGCGCCGAGCGGTGGTGGACGAACGGCCACTCCGCGCTCTCCGGCCAGACCACCAGCGAGCCCGGCTGGCACGCCGCGAGCGACTGGTTCATCAGCCGGAGGTGGTTGCGCATCATCACCGCCTCGTCGTAGGCGACGAGATCGGGGATGTTCGGCTGCAGCAGGCGCACGGCGTGGCCGAAACCCGCCGTGCGCTCCAGCTCGCGGGCGTCCTGGCGCAGGCTCCAGCGGCCGGCGAGCGGCAGCAGTAGGAGGGGGACGAGGAGGCCGAGCGCCGCCGGCTCCCAGCGCCGGCGTTGGATCGACGCGGCCACCGCCGCACTGGTGAGCACCACCAGAAACGAGATGCCGTAGGCGCCGATCCACGCCGACAGCGGCAGCGCGCCCGGCACCGCGATCCACGAATAGGCGGCGAGGTTCCAGGGGAAGCCGCCGCCGAGGTAGGTGCGGAGCCATTCGAGCGCCACCCAGA
This sequence comes from uncultured Acidobacteriota bacterium, assembly GCA_963718645.1. Lineage (GTDB taxonomy): Bacteria > Acidobacteriota > Thermoanaerobaculia > Multivoradales > UBA5704 > DATARR01. The sequence continues at coordinate 3,043,622 of OY970373.1, read as the reverse complement.
GCGCCGGCAGCACCAGCAGCCGCCCGGCGCCCCATCGGCGCCAGACCTTCGCGCCCAGCCAGGCGAACAGCGCGTGGAAGAGGGCGAGGTAGCCGGCGAGCAGGCTGGTCAGCGCGATCGCGACCGGCAGGACGATGCCGCCGTAGGTCTGGAGCGTCGGCACGATCCAGTAGAGGCCGGTCATCCACGCCGCGTAGCCGTGCACCCAGCCGAGCCGCCCCGGGCGGGGCGACGAGAGGAGGAGGATCAGCGGCGCGAGAGCGATCCACGCCGCCGCCGGGAAGGGCTCCCGGCCGAAGCAGAGCCCCCACAGGACTCCGCCGGCGGCGGCGAGGAGATAGCGGAGGAGAGGGCGGTTCATCAGAAACGCTTCGATCGGCCTTGGTGGCCTGCGACCTCACCCTCGTTCCCTCTCCTAAAGGAGAGGGAGGGCCCAACGGGGACCGCATCGCAGGAGCCTCCCTTCTCCTTTAGGAGAAGGGTCGGGGATGAGGTCGCAGGCCACGGAACGTCCCGCATTGTCGGGACTGAAACAGGCACGGCAGACGGCTACTCCGTCACCCAGGTGTCCAGCTTGTACCCCTTGCGGACCTTTTCGGAGACCTTCTGCGCCTCGTCGCGCGATTTGAAGGGGCCGACGCGCACGCGGTACATGGTGCGTCCGCCGCGTTCGATGGGGGAGAGGAAGGCCTTCTGGCCGCCGGCGACCAGCTTGGCGCGGATCCGCTCGGCCTGGGCCTGGTCGGCGGAGGAGAAGACCTGGATCACGTAGGACCCCTTCGGGACGGTGGCCGCCGCCTTGCCCGTCTTTCCGGCCTTCGCGGTCTTGACCGGCTTGGCGGGCGCGGCTGGCGCGGGTGTCGCGGCCGGCTTGGTCGCCGCTTCGGCTGGAGGCTCCTGAGCGGCCGCGGCGGCTGCCGCGGCCGCGCGCGCCTTGCGGCGCTCGCGCCGTTCCTGGGCGGGATCGGGCGCCGGGGCGGCGGGGATCGCCGCGGCAGGCTGGGCCTGCGCGGGCTCCTCCCGGGCGGCGGCGGGAGGCGGCGCCGCCGGCTTCTTCTTGACGCCGATATCCTCCAGCAGGGTGGTGCCCAGCGATGGGCGCGCCTCCTGGGGATCGGACTTCGTGGCGTCCGCCGCCTTCTTGGTCTTGTCGAAGAACTCGAGCTCCTCGAGGTTCTTGCCCTCCTTCGACTCGGGCGGCGGCGTGTTGCGGACGATCTGCTCCTGCGCGGCGCGGACGGAGCCCTCGCGGCCGATCCAGACGCCGGAGAAGAAGGCGCCGAGAAGGCAGGTCAACAGGACCACGAAGGCGACCACCACCTGGCGGTTGGTCAGGGCGATCTCGTAATAGCTCGGCTCGTGCGGTTCAGCCACGTCGGTTCAGGCTCCCACTGCTGGTCATTTCTTGAGGAAGGCTTGGAGGAACTCGACCGGGAACGGGAAGATGATCGTCGAGTTCTTTTCGGCCGAGATCTCCGTTAGCGTCTGCAGGTAGCGGAGCTGCAGGGTCGTCGAGTTGGCGGAGATGATGTCCGCCGCCTCGGCCAGCTTCACCGAAGCTTCCAGCTCGCCAGCGGCATGGATGATCTTAGCGCGCTTCTCGCGCTCGGCCTCGGCCTGCTTGGCCATCGCGCGCTGCATGTCCGGCGGCAGGTCGACGTTCTTGACCTCGACCATCGAGACCTTGATCCCCCAGGGATCGGTGTGCTGGTCGATCATCTCCTGGAGCTTCAGGTTGAGCTTCTCGCGCTCGGTGAGGAGGTCGTCGAGGTCGACCTGGCCGAGCACCGAGCGGAGGGTCGTCTGCGCGAGCTGGCTGGTGGCGTAGAGGTAGTTCTGCACCGCGACGATGGCGCGCCCCGGATCGACGACGCGGAAGTAGACGATCGCGTTGACCTTCACCGACACGTTGTCCCGCGTGATGATGTCCTGCGACGGCACGTCGAGCACCACCGTCTGCAGCGACACCTTGATCATCGTCTCGAACGGCCAGAAGATCAGCACCAGGCCGGGTCCCTTGGGCTGCGCGGCGAGGCGGCCGAGCCAGAAGGTCACCGCGCGCTCGTACTCCTTGAGGATGTTGACCCATTTGAAGAACAGGAAGATTCCGATCACGACGATGGCGACGAATCCTAATTGCATAGGCTGAGAGCCCCTTCCCTTGTCCGGCCGAAGGGCCGGCTCAAACGACGATTTCCCGGCGGTGGCGCACCGCCAGGGTGAGATTGCGCACCGCCACCACCTCGACCGGCTCTCCCGTCTCGACCCGCTCGTCGGCGACGGCGTCCCAGATCTCCCCCTGCACGAGGACCTTGCCACGCGGATCGAGCGGCGAGCGGGCGACGCCGATCTCATGGATCATCGCCTCGACTCCCGAGCGGACCGGCATGCGGCGGGCGCGCAGGGACATCCAGACCAGGAAGCCGACCACCGCCAGGGTGAAGGCCGAGATCATGGCGATCAGCTCCAGGCTGACCCGCAGCGCCGGCTCGGGAGTCTTGAACAGCATCAGCGAGCCGAGCACCAGGCAGGACACTCCCGCCACCGTCAGCATGCCGTAGCTCGGCAGCTTGATCTCCAGGATGAAGAAGACCACCGCCAGCAGGATCAGGGCGAGCCCCGCGGAGTCGACCGGCAGCACGGAGAGGCCGTAGAAGGCGAGCACCAGGCAGATCGCGCCGACCACGCCGGGGAGCACGGCGCCGGGGTGCATCAGCTCGAAGAGCAGGCCGAGCCAGCCGAGCCCCAGCAGCAGGTAGGTGATGTTGGGATCGGCGATCACGCCGAGCAGGGCGCGCAGCGGCGAAACGGTGAACGGCCGCACGGCGGCGCCGGCGGTGTGCAGGGTCACCGCGGTGACGCCGCGGTGGATCACCCGGCCGTCGAGCGCGCGGACCAGCGACGGCACGTCGGCGGCGACGATCTCGATCAGCTTGTCCTGGAGCGCCTCGCCGGCCGTGAACGAGCGGCTCTGCAGCACCGCCGCCTCGGCGAGCGCGACGTTGCGGCCGTTGCGCACCGCCAGCGACCGGATGTTGGCCGCCGCGTCCTGCTCGACCTTGCGGCCCATCGTCCCGCCGATGTCCTTGCCGCTGCCGTCGACCGGATGGGCGGCGCCGGCGTTGGTGCCGGGGGCCATCGCGGCGATGTCCGCGGACATCAGGATGAAGAAGCCGGCCGAGGCCGCCTGCGCGCCGCTCGGTGCCACGAAGATCACCACCGGCGTGCGCGCGCCCAGCACCGCCCTGGTGATGTCGCGGGTCGAGGTCATCAGGCCGCCGGCGGTGTCGAGCTCGACGATCACCGCCGCCGCTCCCCGGCGGTCGGCCTCCTGGATGGCGTCGGCGATCAGCTCGGCCGAGACGGGGTGGATGGGCGACTTCACCTTCACCACCAGCACCTCGCCCGGCCGCTGGACCGGGCCCGCCGCGGCGAGCTGCGCCAGCGGCATCAAGCAAGAAGTCAGAGCGATGGCGAGGAGGGCGAGGGCCGAAGGGCGGGAGGGTTGGGAGGGTGGGCACATAGTTTGAAGCTCAAGTATATCAGGGGGGTGGCGCCGGGGCCGGAGAGGGACATAAGGGACTCCAGGGACACCAGGGACGAAAGAATCCAAGACGAGCCTTTTTCTTCTGTCCCTGCTGTCTCTGGAGTCCCTTGTGTCCCTTGTGGCTTTTCCTTTTCCCCCTACCGCGCCGCCCGCCGCAGCGGCTTCTTCTCCTTCTCCTCCCCGAGCGCCGCCAGGCGGCGGGCGGCGAGGGCGTGGGTGGACATCGTCTCGGCGTCCGGGCTCTTGGGTTGCGCCACCTTCCGGTAGTACTTGCGCGCCACGTCCGGCAGGCCGTACTGCTCGGCGAGGCGGCCGAAGACGTACCAGTCCTCGGCGCCCGGAGCCTCGTCGGCGCGGGCGCCGATCGACTGCAGGATGATCCGGTAGGCCTCCGCCGTGCGCCCCTGCTCGGCGTAGAGGCAGGCGAGGGTGTGGAGGAAGGCCGCCTGCTTGTAGTCGGAGAGGGTCGCCGCGCGCTGGCCGAAGTCGAGCGCCGCGTCGTCCACCCGCCCGCGTTCGAGCAGCAGCCAGGCGAGCTGGTTGAAATCGTTCGCCGACGCCTTGCCCGCCTGGACCGTCTGCCGGAGCTGCGCCTCGGCGCGGTCGAGGTCGCCGGCGTGGATCGCCACCTGGGAGAGGATCTCGCGGGCCCACCCGTCGTCGGGGGAGCGCTGGAGCCGGCTCTCGGCGAGCGCGCGCAGATCGTCCCAGCGGCCGAGGCCGGAGAGGGCGAAGCCCCGGAGCTGCGCGGCGCCCTCGGATCCCGGCAGGGCGGCGAGCAGCCGCCCGGAAGCGTCCTCCAGGTCGGCGAAGCTGCCGGACCCCACTGCGCTGTAGGCGAGAGCCAGGTCGAAGGCGCTGCGCCGCGCGGGGTCGGCGGCGGAATCCCGGCACGAGCGCAGGAGGGAGGGCTCCCTGGCGCCATCGCCGTTCTCCGCCCTCAGGACGGCGACGGCGCAGCGGATCTCGCCCGCGTCCGCCGCGCTCCCCGGCGTCCAGAGGACGGCGAAAGGGCTCGAGGGGAGCGGATCGGCGGCGCCGCCGGCACTGCCGGTATTGCCAGCATTGCCAGTACTGCCGGCACCGGTGCCATGGCCGCCGCCATCCATCTCCTCGCGGGCCCAGTCGAGCCACTTGCGCGCGCCGGCGAGGTCGCCGCGCCCGGCGCGCCGCAGGGCCTCGTCGCCGAGCATCGACGTGGCGGTGCTGAGCGCCGCGATCCGGTACTCGCCGCCGTCGGGCACGACGTAGACCTCGAAGGTGGTGCCGCTCTGCTTGAAGGGGAAGGAGAAGCCGACGCGGTAGCCCGAGGCGTCGTCGCCGCTGACCGCCTCCTGCATCATGCCGAGCGCGAAGTCGAGGGCCACGTCCGCCGGCACGTCCTGCGAGCGGAGCTGCCGGCGGGCCTGGCCGAGCCCGGCCTCGACCAGCCGCTGCGTCTGCGGGCCGGTCTTCAGGATCTCCGGCGCCAGGTCGCGGGAGAAGAGCGCGGCCATCTGCTTGACGTCGAGCTTGCCGCCGACGGTCATCGCCAGCAGCCGGCGCCCCGGCGTGGCGGGCTGGTTGGGCGGCAGCACGATCTCCTCGTGCCGGCGGGCGCGGCGGAGCATCTCCGCCATCGAGAGCAGGGCGGCGGGATTGTCGGTCTGGCGGCCGGCGCGCTCCATCAGCACCGCGGCCTCGGGGTAGCGGCGGGCGAGGGTCAGGGTCTGGGCCGCCGTCTGCAGCGCCGAGGCGCGGGCGCGGTCGTCGCTGAAGGCGCGCTCCCCCTCGCGCACCGCGGCGTCGACGCCGTCGGTGGCCGCGGTGGCGACCAGCGAGTAGAGGGAGCCGGTCGGCGAGTCCTTCATCTGCGCCGCCAGCTCCTTGGCCTCCGGGAAGCGCCCCGCCCGCACCAGGGCGATCAGCAGGCTGTCGTCGACGTTCTTGGCGCCGAGGTCCTTCTTGAGCGCCTTGTACTCGTCGATGGCGGCGCCGAGGTCGGCCTGCGGGCTGTAGCGGACGCCGGCGGCGTCGTGCTCGAGCAGGACCGCGAGGTCGGTGCGGACGAGGGGGTCCTTGGGGTCGAGCTCCCTGGCCTTGCGGTAGGCGGCGATGGCGCCGGCGCGGTCGAAGCCGGCGCCGAAGCGGCGGCCGATGTCGTCGTGCTGGAGGACCCAGCCGAGGTGGCGCCAGGCAGGCGCCAGCTTCGGCTCGAGCTGGGTCGCCTGCCGTGCCTCGTCGCGGGCCGCCTCGCCCATGCCGCCGGCGAGCAGCGCCCGAGCGATGCGGGTGCGGGGGAGCGCGGCCTTCGGCGCCAGCACCGCGAGGCGCTGGAACTCCGCCAGCGCCTCGCGCACCTGGCCGGCGTTGAGGCGGGCCTCGCCGGCCTGGTCGAAGGTCAGCAGCGCGACCTTGTCCTGCAGCGCCTCATGCACGCCCGAGCGCAGGGCCTCGAACTCGGCCGGCGAGATCCGGCGCTTGCCGGTGTCGAGCTTGAAGGTGGCGGTGACGACGTTGTCGGCGCCCGCCGCGTACTCCTCCGACAGCGTGGCGGGGCCGAGGTGCCGGGTGCGCGCGGCGGGGAGCGGCTGCGGGGCGTAGCCCACCGGCGGCACGATCCGGTAGCGCACCTCGACGGTGCTCGGCCGGCTGAAGACGTAGTCGGCCAGGCGCGGATCGGGCAGCTTGGCGGCGTCGCCGGTATTGGCGGTATTGGCGGTATTGGCGGTGCGGCCGGCATCGCCGGCGTCGGCCTTGGCGGCGGCGCTGGTGAGCTCGTCCGGTAGGCGGTTGAGCAGGGCCGACGGGCTCACCCCCACGGCGGCGTTGCGCTCGTCGGTGAAGCCGCGGCGGGCGTTCTTCACCTCCAGCCGCAACTGCATCGGCGTCGAGAGGTCCGCCGCCTTCGAGTGGTCCACCGCGGCGAGATCCTCGGCCAGGTAGGCCGCGGCGGCGTAGTCCTTGAGCGCCTGGCGCACCGTCGGGCCGTCCTGGAGCGAGTAGAGGGCGCGAATGTCGCGCTCGATCGCCCCCTGGTAGACGCTGGTCTCGACGATCCGCGAGGGGCCGAGGTCGGCGAGGTAGACGTCGCGGGTCTCCACCTGCCGGTTGTCGGCGGAGGTCGCCTCGGGCGTGCGCACCAGCCCCGCCGCCGTCGGGCTGGCGACCAGCGCCAGCCGCCCCTGGTCGGCGACCGGCAGCTCACCGGCCCGCGCGTAGGGGTCGGTGGGATCGATCCAGAGCGCCGGCGAGCCGGGCACCACCACGATGGCGTGGTTGAACAGGCCGAAGCCGGGGAGCGACTCCTCGACGTCCTGGTCGTCCTCGCCGGCGTTGAGCAGCGCCACGTAGGCGGGGATGTCGACGGCGCGCAGCAGCGAGGTCAGCAGCACCGCCTTGTCCTTGCAGTCGCCGAAGCGGCGCTTCAGGGTCTCGGCCGGCGTGCGCGGGATCAGCCCCCCCTCGCCGAGCTCCATGCCGGTGTAGCGGACCTCGTCGCTCATCCGCGCCAGCAGCCGGTCGATGGTGTCGAGCTGCGAGGCCGCCGGGCTCACACCTGAGGCCGCCTTCAGGAAGGGAGCGACGTCGGCGCCGCGGATCGAGCGGTCGACGATCTCCGAGTAGCGGCGCGCCAGGTCGGCCCACGACCGGCCGGTCGAGAAGGCGACGTAGGCCGAGCGCGGCACGTCCGCCGGCAGCCCCGGCTCGGGATCGTCCGCCGGCTCGAGGCCGCGCGCCTCGAAGGTCAACCGGCGCCGCCCGGCGGCCACCTCCTCGCGCGGCTCGACCCCCGGCAGCTCGCGGGCCACCCAGCGCAGCGGCATCGCGGCCGGCGCCTCCAGCGTCACCCGCGCGTGGCGCACCGGCATGCCGGGATCGAGGCTGTGGAGCCGCACCACGCCGCCGTCGAAGAAGGGCGCCGTGTCGCGCACCGTCACCTGCTGCTCGACCACGGCGCCGAGCCGGGTGGCGGGGAGCGGCGCGCGCAGCACGCGGCCGTCCTCGAACATGTCGGGGGCGTCCCGGGCGGGGCTGCTCTCGGAGATCGTGGAGGGGTCGAGGGTGTGCTCGGCGCCGTCGGGGGTGATCACGCGCGCCCGGATCTCCGGCCGCGCCTGGTGCCAGGGCTCCCACCCCTCCTCGACGGTGGACCAGCTCTCGTGGGCGTTGGCGGTCAGGATCCGGTAGACCAGCCGCTGGCTGAAGGTCTCGCGCCCGGCGTCGTCGAAGCCGTAGCTCGCCTCCATCAGCAGCACCACGACGTCGTCGCCGTCGCTGTCGACCTTGGCGGCGGCGCGGGCGACGGCGCCGGGATCGGCGGCGAAGGCCGCGCCCTCCCACGGCGCGTCGGCCACGGTTGACGTGGATGCCGCCGCGCTCTTCGTGGCCGCAGCGCCCTTCCTCGTCGCGCCGGGGCGGGCGGCGAGCGCGGAGCTCCCGCCGCCGGCGAGGAGACCGGCGAGCGCCGCCAGGACGAGGAGGGATTTCGGCTGCACGAGGGTGGCGCGGGACATGCGTGACATCGCTTCTCCAAGGGGGCGAGAGGACTCCGGGCTCGGACCGGCGGGCCGGCATGGATTTTAGCATGCCCTGCCGGCGCGGGTCCGGCTCCGGCGGCGGTGTAAAGACACCAGGGTTTGCGGCGCCTTGCATGCTCTGGTATCTTTGTGAGTCCTGAACCGGCACACCGAAACGAAGGCCTCGCGGAGGCCAGGAGCGACAGAGAACATGGGCAAGAAGCTTTTCGTAGGCAATCTGAACTTCAAGACCAACGACGACGATCTCCGCACGTTGTTCAGCCAGGCTGGCACCTGCGAGTCGGCGACGGTCATGATGGATCGCGCCACCGGCCGCTCCCGCGGCTTCGGCTTCGTCGAGATGAGCTCGGACGAGGAGGCGCTCAAGGCGGTCCAACAGTTCAACGGCTACGATTTCCAGGGTCGCAACCTCAACGTCAATGAGGCGCGCGAGCGCACTCCCGGCGGTCCGCGCCCCGGCGGCTACAGCGGCGGCGGCGGATATGCGGGCGGCGGCGGTCGCGGCGGCTATGGCGGCGGCGGCGACCGCGGTGGCTACGGCGGCGGTGGCGGCTTCGGCGGGGGTGGCGGCGACTTCGGCGGGGGCGGCGGCGACTTCGGTGGCGGCTTCGGCGGCGGCTTTGCCAGTGGCGGCGGCGGCGGCGGCAACTTCAAGCCGCGCAAGGAAGGCGGCAGCCGCCGCGGTCTGCGCGCCAAGAAGCGCAGCCTCTAAGCTCCCTGGGGAGTCTCAGTACAGATCGAAGATCAGGATCCTCCCCTCGCTGGGGCCGTTCATCACCGGGATGCGGCGGCGAGGGCGGAGGCCGATCTCCTTGCCGCGATCTTCGCCGGCCAGCACCACTGCCTTCCAACCCCTGTAGCGAGTCTTCAGCAGATCGCCGAGAGCGCGCCAGCGCCCGGCGCTGGCTTCCAGCCGCTCGCCGTGCGGCGGATTGATCGCCACCAGGCCGGCCTCCGGCGGCGGCTCGAACGCGGCGGCGTCGCCGCGGGTGAGCCCGGCGCGGTCGAGCAGGTTCGCCTGCTCCAGGTTGATCCGCGCCGCGTCGAGCGCCTCGGCGGAGAGGTCGTTGCCGTGGAGGCGCACGTCGGCCCCGAGGACCGGGAGCGGCTCCTGGAGCAAGGCGTTGAAGGCTTCCGCGTCGTAGCCCGGCAGGCGCTCGAAGGCCCAATGGCGCCGCAGGCGGCCGGGCGCCCAGCCGAGGGCGTACCAGGCCGCTTCGATCAGCAGCGTCCCCGAGCCGCACATCGGATCGACCACCGGCCCCTTCCCATCCCAACCGGAGGCGAGCACGCACGCCGCCGCGAGCTGCTCGCGCACCGGCGCGGCGCCGCTGACGGCGCGGTAGCCACGGCGGTCGAGCGGCTCGCCCGAGCTGTCGAGCAGGAGCGTCGCGCGGTCGCGGTGGAGGCGCAGGCGCAGATGGAGGTCGGGGTCCTCGCGGTCGACGTCCGAGCGCCGTCCCCAGCGGTCGCGCTGGCCGTCGACCAGCCCGTCCTTGAGCGACATCGCGGCCCAGCGGGTGTCGCGCACCTCGGAGGCGGTCGCGGTGGCCTGGATGGCGAAGGTGCGGTCGGGGTGGAAGAGCGACGCGGCGTCGACGCCCCCCCGCCGGAGCCGCGGCCCGGAGCGGTTCGCCGGGCCGGCGACGAGCGAGCGCGCGCCGGCGGCGATCTCCGGGCCGTCGCGGGCGTCCCAGGAGGCAAGCTCGACCAGCACCCGGTTCGCCGTGCGCAGCCGCCAGTTGGCTCGCCAGCAGTCCTGCCAGCCGCCGACGAACGCGACGGCGCCCCGCTGGCGCTCGACCTCCCGCGCGCCGAGCGACCGCAGCTCGCCCTCCAGGATCTCCTCGAGGCCGAGGACGCAGGTGGCGACGAGGCCGAGGCGGCCTCCGAGGTGGTCGGACATCAGCCTCGGTGCCGCTCCAGGAAGGGGAGGACGGCCTTCAGGAACGCCTCCGGTTCCTCCTCCATCGGCAGATGGCCGCTATGGTCGAAGAGCACGAACTCGGCGTGGGGGATGCGCGCGGCGGCCCGCCGGCCCACCTCCGGCGCGATCAGCGTGTCGTGGGCGCCCCAGAGGACCAGCGCGGGGACGGCGATCTTCTCGAGCTCCACCTTCGCCCCCGCCGGTGCCGGAGCGGTCAGGCCGTAGAAGGCGTCGGTCGCGCCCTCGATGGCCAGGCGGTCGAGATAGGCCCGCACGAGGTCGGGGGTGACCAGGGAGTCGTCCCAGAAGGAGCTCAGGAGGCTGCGGCGGACCATCGCCGGGCGCAGGAAGACCAGGCGGACGAGGAGGCTGTCGAGGGGGCGGAAGGCGGCGGCACGGCTGCGCCGGTCGTTCGCGTAGGTGGGGGCGGAGCTGTCGACCAGCACCATGGTGCGGAAGCGCTCGGGGTGCTGCGACGCCAGGTAGAGGGTGATGCCGCCGCCGTAGGAGTGGCCGACGAAGTGGGCGCGCTCGATCCCCAGGGCGTCCAGGGTTCCGAGCACGAGCTGCGCCTGCGCCTCCCGCGTATAGCTGGCGCGGGCGGTGGGCCGCTGGGTGTAGCCGAAGCCGCTGAGGTCGATCGCCACCACCCGGTGGGACGCCGCGAGGGCGGGCATCACCTTGCGCCAGGAGTAGGTCGAGGCGCCGAAGCCGTGGATCAGCAGCACCGGCTCGCCGGCGCCCGCCTGCTCGACGTGCACGAGCTGACCGCCGACGTCGACGAAGCGGTCGGCGGCGACCTGGCGGCGGACGTCGGCGAACGGGCGGAGCGAGACGCAGCCGGGCAATGCGAAGACTGCGATGGCGAGCAGGAGGACGAGGGAGATCCGCACGGGCCGGAGTCTATACCGGGCCGTCTCCACGTTCCTCCAGCCCGCGCGCGCCTACAGGGCCTTGGCCCCCTTGCGCTCCTCGGCCCGCTCCTTCTCCTTCTTCTCGCGCGGGACGGTGATCCCGTCGAGGTGCGAGTCGCCCATCCGGTGATAGAGGGCGCTGGCGCGCTGGAGTGTCTGGGCCGCCTTGCCGTACTCGCCGAGGTCGCAGAGGAGCTTGACCAGGCCGCCGAGGAGGCTCGCCTCCTCCAGCACGTCGCCGGTGCCGATCTCCAGGTTGATGCGCGCCTGGCTGTAAGCCAGCCGGGAGCCGGCGAAGTCGCCCGCGAGACGGCGGGCGTCGCCCAGGGCGGAGAGCGCGGCGGTCTTGAAGTCGCTCACCCGCTCCTCGCCGTAGATGTCGGGATCGAGCCGTTCGGTCACCGCCAGCGCCAGCTCGGCCAGGCCCACGGCCGTCTCGGCGTCGGCGAGGACGCTCTCACGGCTCTTCTCCAGCAGCAGGTCGAAGAGCCCCCAGTGGTGCAGCCGCTCGTCATTGCGGACCATCACCAGCCGCCGCGCCGGCGGGTGCCCCTCGAGGCCGGCCCACTGGACGGTGGCGAGTTGCTGCTCGCGCAGGACGCGGTCGTGCGCCTCGACGAGGCGCCGCTCGGTCTTGCGGAAAGCCTCGTCGTAACGGGCGCCTTCGTCGCGCCCGCCGAGGCCGGGTCGAGTGGTGCGATTCGGGGTGGACGGGATCCGCGGAGCGTTCGCCAGCAGCCGGCGCACGAGATCCCGGTTGTCGTCCCTGGAGAGCCCCGCCATGGCGAAGCGTTCCATCCCCTCCCTTGAATTGATGTCCTCCACGTTCATCTCCTCCTCAAACCAGATCATCGAATCCCCTTCAAAGAATAAGTTGCCGCAGAGCACCGAAAGGGGACAAGAAAACCGGAAAAGTTTTTCCCCACCTATCGACGGTTCCAAAACTAACTATTTTTGTCACCCTTTTTCGACTGACGGCGTGACCGCCGGTCCCTATCCTGGGCCTCCGATGTCGATCGTGCTGGAGGACCTGACCAAGCGCTACGGGGGGCACCCGGTGGTGAGCTCCGTGTCGCTGGAGGTCGGCGACGGCGAGCTCTTCGTGCTTCTCGGCTCCTCGGGGAGCGGCAAGAGCACGCTGCTGCGGATGATCGCCGGCCTCTCGGAGGTCGACGCCGGGCGGGTGACGCTGCACGGCCGCGACGTCACCGACCTGCCGCCGGCCGGGCGCGGCGTCGGTTTCGTCTTCCAGAGCTACGCCCTGTTCCGCGGCATGTCGGTGGCGGAGAACGTCGAGTTCGCCCTGGCAGTGCGCGGGGTGGCCGCGGCGGCGCGCCGCCGCCGGCGCGACGAGCTGCTGGAGCTGGTGGGCCTCTCGGGGCTCGGCGGCCGCATGCCGCGTCAGCTCTCGGGAGGGCAGCAGCAGCGCGTCGCCCTGGCGCGGGCGCTCGCCCATCAGCCCGAGGTGCTGCTGCTCGACGAGCCGTTCGGCGCCCTCGACGCCAAGGTCCGCCTGGAGCTGCGGCGGACCATCCGCGAGATCCAGCGAGAGCTGGCGATCACCACCGTCTTCGTCACCCACGACCAGGAGGAGGCCTTCGAGCTCGCCGACCGGCTGGCCGTGCTGAGCTTCGGCCGCCTGCTCGAGGTGGGCCCCCCCGACGAGCTCTACCTGCGCCCCGAGACCGAGCTGGTCGCCACCTTCCTCGGCACCGCCAATCTGATGGTGGGGGAGGCGACGGCGCAGGGAGTGCGGCTGGGGCCGGTGCAGTTCCCGCTCGCCACCACGGCGGAGCCGTCCGGCGCGGCGCGTCGGGTACAGGTGCTCTTCCGGCCGGAGGACGTCGCTCTGCGCGCCGCGGCCGACGATCCCTCCGTCCCCTTCCTGGGCGAGGCGGTGGTCGAGCAGCGCTCGTTCGTGGGCTCCTTCGAGCGCCTGCGCCTGCGCCTGCCGCCGCTCCCCGGCGTGCGGGCGATCGCGCCGGCCGTCCCCTTCGGCCGCGACGAGGTATGGATCGAGGCCACCCGCTCGCAGGACCAGGCGCGGCGCTTTCCCCTTCACCCCGGCGACTCGGCGTGGGTCGGGGTGCAGCGGGTGCACGCCCTGGTGCATCCGGGCCTCCGCTTCCTGCTGCTGACCGACGGCTCTCCTCGCTCGCGGGGAGCCCTGATGCTGGCCGGCGAGATCGCCCGCCGCGCCCACGCGCGGGTCGCCGTGCTCGGCCCCGCCACCGCGGGCGACGCCGGCGAGCGTTCCCTCCAGGAGGCGCGGGAGGTGCTGGGGGGCGGCCTCGCCGCGCTGGAGACGCGCCTGACGCCGGAGCCGCCGGCCGGCGCGGTCGCCGAGGAGGTCTTCCGCCGTCCCTGCGACCTGGTGATCCTGCCGCTGCCGGCGCGCGACGCCGTCGAGACGGCCGAAGGCGTGCTGGCGGCCGGCCAGCACCACCTGCTCCTGGCGCCGGCCCTGGAGGCCACGCTGCCGGCGCGGCTGCTGATCTGCGTCGCCGTCGGCGAGCCGGGCAAGGAGGACGTCTCGTTCTCCGGCCGCCTGGCGCGCCACCTGGGCGCCGAGGTGACGATCCTCACCGTGCTGCCGGCCGCCGCCCGCGGCACCCCGGCGGAGACGCTGGCGGAGCGCTTCCTCGCCGGCAGCGCCCGCACCCTCAACCGTCTCGGCGTGGCGGTGGCGACCCGCGTCCGCCACGGCGCCGTGCGCGAGGAGATCGCCGCCCAGATCGCCGAGGGAAAGCACGACCTGCTGGTGCTCGGCGCGCCGCTGCCCGGCCGCGACGGGCGGATCGGGCTCGGCGGTTTCGTCGGCAAGCTGCTCCCCGAGGTCTCCCACCTGCCGGTGCTGATCGTCCGCTCGCCGGAAGCGGTGTCATGACGTTTCTCTTTTCCACCCTTGGAGGCTCCATGAAGAATAAGCACGCTCTCTGGCTCGTGCTCGGCCTGCTGGCCCTGCCGGCCGCCGCGCGGGCGCAGGAACCGGATCCGCCGCAGTCGGTCGACGACAAGCTCCGGGAGCTCGATCAGAAGATCCGCGTCCTCGACCGCAAGATCGAAATCGACAAGGAGGCCGCCGACGAGAAGGCGAAGACGGCCGCCCAGGCGGTCGCCGGCAAGGAGGGGTTCTCGCTCCGCTCGGCCGACGGCAATTACGTGCTTAAGCTGCGCGGCTACGTCCAGCTCGACGGCCGCTTCTGGACCGGCGACGAAGCGAAGCCGCAGGTGGAGACCTTCGTCCTCCGCCGCGTGCGGCCGATCTTCGAGGGGACGGTCTACAAGATCTTCGACTTCCGCATCATGCCGGACTTCGGCGTCGGCACCACCGTGCTCCAGGACGCCTATCTGGAGGCGCGCTTCAACCCGGCCTTCCGCGTCCGCGCCGGCAAGTTCAAGCCGCCGGTGGGCCTGGAACGGTTGCAGTCGGCCACCGACCTGCTGTTCGTGGAGCGGGCTCTGCCGACCAACCTGGTGCCCAATCGCGACCTCGGCGTGCAGGTGAGCGGCGACCTCGCGGGGGGCGCCGTGAGCTACGCGGTGGGAGTCTTCAACGGCGTGCCCGACGGCGGCAGCGCCGACGCCGACACCAACAACGACAAGGACGTCGCCGGCCGCCTCTTCTTCCAGCCGTTCGTGACCGGCGCCGGAGCGCTCAAGAACCTCGGCTTCGGGGTCTCGGCGAGCCAGGGGGACCAGGGGGGCACGCCCACGGCCACCGGCCTCTCATCCTACAAGACGCCCGGCCAGGTGAGCTTCTTCTCCTATCGCTCGGACGGCACCGCGGCGGGGACCACGGTGGCGGACGGTACCCACTTCCGCCTTTCGCCGCAGGGGTACTTCTACAACGGCCCCTTCGGCCTGCTCACCGAGTACGTGATCTCCCGCCAGGACGTGCGGCGCGACCTCGTCGCCAAGACGCTGGAGAACAGGTCCTGGCAGGTGGCGGCCTCGTGGGTGATCGCCGGCGGCGAGGCCTCCTACCGCGGGGTCAACCCGAAGAACGTCTTCGACCTCGCGGCCCACACCTGGGGCGCCTTCGAGCTCGCCGCCCGCTACAGCGAGCTGAAGGTCGACGACGCCACCTTCCCGACCTTCGCCAACCTCGCCAGCTCCGCGCGCTCCGCCAAGGCGTGGGCCGGCGGGCTCAACTGGTACTTCAACCGCAACGTCCGGCTGCTCTTCGACTACGAGGTCACCAAGTTCGAGGGGGGCGCCACCACCGGCGACCGCGAGGACGAGAAGATCTTCTTCAGCCGTTTCCAGATCGCTTTCTGATGAGAGGACACACCATGAGAATCGGAAGATTCCTGCCCGCGCTCGCGATCGGCGCCTTGATCGCGGCCGGTACTGCGCAGGCGGCGCACGCCGCGGGCATCAAGCTGCTCAACGTCTCCTACGACCCCACCCGCGAGCTCTACCAGGACGTCAACGGCGCCTTCGCCAAGGCCTGGAAGGCGAAGACCGGCCAGGATCTCACCGTCCAGCAATCGCACGGCGGCTCCGGCAAGCAGGCCCGCTCGGTGATCGACGGCCTGGAGGCCGACGTCGTCACCCTGGCGCTCGCCTACGACGTCGACGCCGTGGCCGGTTCCGGCCTGATCGCCAAGAGCTGGCAGGCGCGCCTGGCCAACAACAGCGCCCCCTACACCTCGACGATCGTCTTCCTGGTGCGCAAGGGGAACCCGAAGAAGATCCACGACTGGGACGACCTCGCGCGCCCCGGCGTGGCGGTGATCACCCCCAACCCGAAGACCTCGGGAGGAGCCCGCTGGAACTACCTCGCCGCCTGGGGGTACGCCCTGCGCAAATTCGGCAATGATCCCGGCAAGGCCAAGGACTTCGTCGGGCGGATCTACAAGAACGTGCCGGTCCTCGACACCGGCGCCCGCGGCGCCACCGTCACCTTCGTCGAGCGCGGCATCGGCGACGTGCTGATCGCCTGGGAGAACGAGGCGCTCCTCGCCGTCAAGGGCTCGATGGGCGCCAAGGGGGACTTCCAGATCGTGGCGCCCTCGGTGAGCATCCTCGCCGAGCCCTCGGTCGCCGTGGTCGACAAGGTGGCCGCCAAGCACAAGACCACCCAGGTGGCCACCGCCTATCTCCAGTTCCTCTACACGGCGGAAGGACAGGAGATCGCGGCGCGCCACTTCTACCGGCCGCGCAACGAGGTGGTGGCCGCCAAGTACGCGGCGCAGTTCCCGAAGTTGCAACTGTTCACCGTCGACCAGGTGTTCGGCGGCTGGACCAAGGCGCAGCAGACGCACTTCGCGGACGGCGGCGTGTTCGACCAGATCTACGGTGCCGGCCGGTGAAAGCGGAGCGGCGCCGGCGGCTGCGGGGGGGCAGCGTCCTCCCCGGCTTCGGGCTGTCGCTCGGCTTCACGCTGACCTACCTGGCGCTGCTGATCCTGATCCCGCTGTCGACCGTCTTCCTGAAATCGGCCACCCTCCCGTGGTCCACCTTCTGGGCGGACGTCACCGGGCCGCGGGCGCTCGCGGCGTACCGCCTCAGCCTCGGTGCCTCGACGGCCGCCGCCTCGATCAACCTCGTCTTCGGCCTGCTGGTCGCCTGGGTGCTCGAGCGCTACACCTTCCCGGGGCGGCGGCTGGTCGACGCCCTGGTCGATCTGCCGTTCGCGCTCCCCACCGCCGTGGCCGGTATCGCGCTCGCCACCCTCTACGCCAAGAACGGCTGGATCGGCCGCTGGCTGGTGCCGCTCGGCGTCGAGGTGGCCTACACCCGCCTGGGGATCGTGGTGGCGCTCACCTTCATCGGCCTGCCGTTCGTGGTGCGCACGGTGCAGCCGGTGCTCGCCGATCTCGACCTGGAGGTGGAGGAGGCGGCGGCGAGCCTCGGCGCCGGCCGCTGGCAGACGTTCCGGAGAGTGATCTTCCCCGAGCTGGTGCCGGCGGCGATGACCGGCTTCGTGCTCGCCTTCGCCCGCGCCCTGGGGGAGTACGGCTCGGTGATCTTCATCGCCGGCAACATGCCGATGAAATCGGAGATCGTGCCGCTGCTGATCATGATCAAGCTGGAGCAGTACGACTACGCGGGCGCCACGGCGATCGCGCTGGTCTTCCTGCTTGCCTCGTTCGCCCTGCTGCTGGCGATCAACTTCCTCACCTGGCGCCGCGGCCGGCGGCTGCGGGCCGCGGACGGAGACCGCTGAGATGGCCGGCACCGTCGCCGCCCTGAACCGTTCCGCGCGACCCGAGCGCCGCGGTGCCCTCACCGAGCCGCGATGGGTCCGCGGGCTGCTGCTCGCCACCGCGCTGACGTTCCTCGGCTTCTTCCTGTTCATCCCGCTGGCGCTCGTCTTCGCCAAGGCGCTGGCGGACGGCTTCGGCGCCTACGTGGCGGCGATCCGCGAGCCGGTCGCCCTCGCCGCCGTCCGCCTGACGCTGACCGCGGCGGCGATCGCGGTGCCGGTCAACCTCCTCTTCGGCCTCGCCGCGGCCTGGTCGATCGCCAAGTTCCGGTTCCCGGGCAAGAACCTGCTGATTACCCTGATCGACCTGCCGTTCAGCGTCTCGCCGGTGATCTCGGGGATGATCTACGTGCTGCTCTTCGGCGCCCACGGCTTCTTCGGCGCCTGGCTCCAGGCGCACGACGTGAAGATCATCTTCGCCGTGCCGGGGATCGTGCTGGCGACGATCTTCGTGACCTCGCCGATGGTGGCGCGCGAGCTGATCCCGCTGATGCAGTCGCAGGGGAACGACGAGGAGGAGGCGGCGCTGACGCTCGGCGCGTCCGGCCTCCAGACCTTCTTCCGCGTCAGCCTGCCGAAGATCCGCTGGGGGCTGCTCTACGGCATCGTGCTCTGCAACGCCCGCGCGATGGGCGAGTTCGGTGCCGTCTCGGTCGTCTCCGGGCACATCCGCGGTGAGACCAACACTTTGCCGCTGCACGTCGAGATCCTCTACAACGAATACCAGTTCTCGGCCGCCTTCGCCGTGGCGTCGCTGCTGGCGCTGCTCGCCCTGGTGACGCTGGGGATCAAGAGCGTGATCGAGTGGCGGACGGGGCGGTGAGGGATTGTCCAACAGCTTGTTGGACGATTTTCTGCCACGACGTGTGGCAGTTTCGCCCCGAAGGGGCGGCACCCGGCGTCGCGTTGAGTGCCGCCTGGGGCTCACGCCCACCCTTTGATAGGGGGCGTTTGTGGCCTGCGACCTCACCCTCGGTCCCTCTCCTAAAGGAGAGGGAGGGCCCAACGGGGGCCGCATCGCAGTCGTCCCCCTTCTCCTTTAGGAGAAGGGGATAGGGGATGAGGTCGCAGGCCACTGAGGCCGATCGAAGGCGTCTGATCCGTGAGTGCTAACCTCTTGAACCCTATGCGCCGCACTTCCCTAGGCACCCTCCTCATCGGACTCAACGCCGGCCTCGTCCTACTGGCGGTGATCGGCGTGGTGGTCGCGGCGACGGGGCTGATCGAGCGGTTCGCCGACGAGCAGGGGATCGCGCGGGTCAACCTCGCCGGGGCCGCCGCCGAGGAGGCGGTGGGGCGGTCGGCGCGCGACGTGCGCACATCGGCCCATCTGCTGGCCGAGCGCCCCACGGTGAAGCGGCTGGTGGAGGGAGGGGACGCCGCCGGCCTCGCCGCCTTCCTCGACCGCTTCCGGCGCACCAGCGCGCTCTCCGGCGTCGCCATTCTCCAGCATGGCAGGATCGTGGCCTCCAGCGGCGCGGTGCCCTGGGAGCCGGTGCTGCGCGGCGGCGAGAGCGCGTCGATCCTGCGCCTGCCGGGAGGCTCCCTCCTGCTCGGCTCGGCGCTCCCCCTCGCCAGCACGCCCGACGCCACGGCGGCCGCGGCGTTGGTGCTCGATCCCGCCTTCGCCCGCCAGATCGGCGCCCAGGTCGGCCTGCCGGTGGCGATCCTCGACCCTGAGCGCGCGCTGGCCGACGCTGCGGACCCCCGCCTGCCGCTGCGAGCCGAGGTCCTGGCGAGCGGCAGGCCGCGGTCGGGGCGCCTGAAGAGCGCCGGGCTCTACCTCTCCGTCCGCCCGCTGCGGGCGCCGGGGGGTGGGGTGGCGGCGCTGGTCGAGACGGCGCTGCCGCGCGGCGGCGTGGCCTCGTCGCTCTCCCGGCTGGTGCGCGACCTGCTGCTCCTCTCGCTGCTGGTGGCGGCGCTCGCCACGCTCTCGGGATTCCTGATCAGCCGGCGCCTCACCCGCCCCGTCCAGGCGCTCACCGCCTCGGCGGCGCGCATCGGCCGCGGCGACCTCTCGACGCCCACCCCGCGCGCCCCCGGCGCCGAGCTCGGCACCCTCGCCGCCACCATGGAGGAGATGCGCCGCCGCCTGCTCCAGCTCACCTCCGAGCTCCGCCGCCGCCAGGCCGAAGGGGAGGCGATCCTGACCGGCATCGTCGAAGGGGTGTTCAGCGTCGACCGCGACCGCCGCGTCCGCTATCTCAATCCGCAGGCGGCGGCGCTGCTCGGCGTCGCTCCGGAGGCCGCGCTGGGCCGCTTCTGCGGCGACGTGCTGAACCCGCGCGGCGCCGACGGCACGCGCCCTTGCGAGGAGAGCTGCCCGATCGTCCATGCCCGCTTCCGCGGCGGCGCCACCGCCACCGAGCACCTCCTGCGGCCGGACGGCAGCCGTCTGGCCGTGGTGATCACCAGCGCGCCCCCCACCGAGGACCAGCAGTTCCAGGTGCTGCGGGACGAGACCGGCGTCGAGGCCGCCCGCCGCCAGCGCGACGCGGTGCTCGCCAACATCTCGCACGAGTTCCGCACGCCGCTCTCGGCCCAGCTCGCCTCGATCGAGCTGCTGCGCGACCGCCTGCTCCAGGACCCCGCCGGCGTCGATCCGCAGACCCACGGCCTCGTGCTCTCTCTGGAGCGCGGCAGCCTGCGCTTGACGCAGCTCATCGACAACCTGCTGGAGAGCGTGCGCATCGAATCCGGCCAGGCGTCGATCCGTAGCCGGCCGGTCGCCCTCGACGAGGTGGTCGAGGAGGCGGTCGAGATGACGGCGCCGCTGCTCGCCCAGCGCGGCCAGGAGATCCTCGTCGAGCTCCCCTACCCGCTGCCGCCGGTGCGGGGGGACGCGCCGCGCCTGACCCAGGTCTTCGTCAACCTGCTCGCCAACGCCAACAAGTTCGCGCCGCCGCGCTCGCTGGTGCGCGTCGGCGGCGCCATGGACGGCGGCAGGATCGCTCTCTGGGTGGAGGACGAGGGGCCGGGGCTGCCGGACACCTCCGCGGCCCCGCTCTTCGACCGCTTCGTGCGGCGCGCCGGCGATGGGGATGAACCGGAGACGGGCGGCATGGGGCTCGGGCTCTGGATCGTGCGCTCGATCGTCGAGCGGCATGGCGGCACGGTGGAAGCGGTGCCCGGCCAGGCGGGAAAAGGGACGCGCATGCGCGTCGTCCTCCCTGTCGAGCGTGTCGAGCACCCGCGGGAGGAGGCGGCGTGAAGATCCTGGTGGTGGACGACGATCTGGAGCTCTCCAGCCTGATCGGCTATGCCCTGCGGCAGGCCGGCTACATGGTGGTCGAGGCGGCGGACGGCGCCGCCGCCCTGGAAGCCTTCGAGCGCGAGTCGCCGGCGCTGGTGATCCTGGACGTCAACCTGCCGCGCCTGTCGGGCCTGGAGGTCTGCCGGCGCATCCGCGCCGCGTCGCGAATACCAATCATGATGCTCACCGTCCGTAGTGCCGAGGAGGACCAGGTGCAGGCGCTCGACCTCGGCGCGGACGACTACCTCACCAAGCCCTTCAGCCCGCGCACCCTGCTCGCCCGCGTGCGGGCGCTGCTCCGCCGGGCCGGCGAGGAGAAGCCGCTGCCGCTCGCCGCCGGCGACTTCAGCCTCGACCTCGAGCTGCAGTCGGTGTCGGTGCGCGGCGGCGAGCCCGTGCGGCTGACCCGGCTGGAGCTGAGGCTCTTCCAGATCCTCCTCGCCAACGCCGGCCACACCCTCCCCGCCGAGCGCCTGCTCGCCCACGTCTGGGGCTCGCGCGGCGCCGGCGACCGCCAGCTCCTCAAGCAGCTCGTCCACCGCCTGCGCCAGAAGATCGAGTCGGACGCCGCCGAGCCGCGCTACCTGGTGACCATCAGCGGCGTCGGCTACGCGCTACGGCCGGCGGGGGAGGGGGAGGTGTAGGCCTCTCTCGTTCCCGCGGAAAGAGGCCGTCCTCGTGACAGTCCTAGGTCGCCGGGCAGAGCCCGCCGCAGGCTCCTCCACAGGCGGTATTGCACGTGCTGCAGCAATTGCTGAGACCCGTGCAACAGGTTCCGCTAGACCCGTTAGCGCATGTGTAGGCGTAATCACAGCCATCAGCGGCCAGGGACCGATGGAACAGCAGCGTTCCACCCTTCCCTTTTCCGAAGGCTTCCGGAGCAATCAAAATCGACGCCAGAACCGCCGTGGCAAGTGCCAATCGTACAAGCCTCATATCGTTCTCCTTTGTTAAAAAAATGACAAACATACGATAAGCCTCCAAAGGACGAGAGTCAACCCATCGGGGCTTTGCGATCAAAGAGGGCGATCATCACCGGCCGCGGCTCCCAGGGTGGCGAGGATCAGCAGGCCGCAGCCGTTTCACGGCACATAGCCATCGACCTCAAGGCTCACGCGCACGGTGCCGTTGCCGGCGACGAACGGGAGCAGCGCGATGCCGCCGTTGCCCAGCGAAACTGTGAAGTCGGCGCTACGGGTTGCCCCGCGGTTGAAGCGCAGGATGCCGGACGATGACGAGGTGACGTTGCCGGGATAGAGTTGCACGTTCCCCTGCCCCGTCCCCCGGGAGACGGTGAGCTTGATCACCACCTGCTTCGCCGAGGCCGCCACCCCGCAGGAACCCGCCACGGCGAGGGTCTTGCGCACGTTCGAGCGCAGGGCGCCGCTGAAGAGGTTGCAAGGAGGGAGCGTCACCGTGGCGGCCGGCGGTGTGATTTCCCAGATGCCCCGGCCATGGGTAGCGACGCGCAACACGCGCTGACCGCCCTGGAAGGCGATGTCGAAGACCGGCACGCGGGGGAGGCCGGTGCTGAAGGGGAGCCATTGAGCGCCGCCGTTCAGCGAGTAGTAGACCCCGATGTCCGTTCCTGCGAACAGGTGCTGGGGATTCTCGGGATCGACTGTGAAGGCGTTCACCGGGATGTCCGGAATGCCGTTGCCGGCCGCCTGCCAGGTGGGATGGCCCGAGGCCAGGTTGGTCGTCTTCCAGACCGCCTGGTTGGCCTGGGACGTATAGCCGTCGAGCGTCACATAGGCCACGGCGGAGTTGCTCGGATCGATCACGATGCGAGCGACAAAGAGCGGCGGGATCGGCCCGGTGACGTCGGTGAGCGCCGAGCTGCCGTTGGTGGTCAGGAAAAGCTTGCCGTTGGCCAGGCCGACGAGGCGGACGCGGTCGTCGCCCGGCGCGATGCCGATGGCGCTCACCGCCGTCCCGGCCTCGAGCTGCTGGCTCACCACCTTCATGGTGTCTCCCCGATCGCTCGAACGGTAAAGCCGGTCGCTGCCGAAATAGATCGGGTTCGGCCGTCCCGGCCCACTCACCAGCGGCGCTAAAAAGAGCACGGCGGAGTCGCTGCAGTTGAGGCCGTTCGTGGCGTAGTAAGGGACACCCTCGCAATTGAGGACGCTGTAGGGTGTAAAGCCGCAGCCGCGGAACGCAAAGCTGCCCTGGGCGGCACAGGTCGTGCTGCCGGCCCGTAATAATCCCATCGAGCCGACGATGTTATAAAACGTTCCATAGAGGTCGAACACCTTGCTGCTGGAGGCGTTGCTGTCGATGACGGTGAAGCCCCCGTCGCTGCCGACCCACTGGGTCCACGAAGCATTCGCCTGGCGCAGCAGCGTGCCGTTGTCCTGCGTGCCGCCGATCATCACCTCGCGGTCCTTGGGGTGCAGGGCGAGGCTGTAGAACTGCGTCGCGCTGAATTGGGAATTGTTGAGAGAGACCCAGTTCTGCCCGTGGTCGGTCGATTTGAAGATTCCTCCGTCGCTGCCCAGATAGACGATGGAGGGATTGGAAGGCGCGGCCACAATGGCGTGCGTATCGGCGTGGAGAGTGCTGTCGACCGTCTTGGCCGGGGAGAAGGTCTGGCCGCCATCGGTCGAGAGGGTGAAGGTAATCGAGCAGTTGGTACCGTCGAAGCCCCCTCCCAGGTAGATCTGGCTCGAGTTGCCGGGGTCGATCGCCACGGCTTGGTCGTAGCTGCAGCTCCCGCAGAAGCCGGCCGCGGCGAGGAGCGGCGCGCTCCAGGTCTGACCGCCGTCGGTCGATTGGCGCAGAGTGCCGGTGTCCGAGGATGGGCAACGCACCGAGTTGGCGGGATCGCCGGCGCCGAGCAGGATCTTGACGGTGGACCCGATCTTGTTGGCGGCGAACATCCCCCGCGCCCCGAGCGGCAGAGTCAGGGTGCGGACGAATGACGGCGCGGCGGCGTTGGCGTTGGTCGTCCGCCAGACTCCGCTGAACGCCGGAGTGCCGTACTCGAGCGTCGAGCACAGCAGATGGTCGGGATTCCCCGGCTCCAGGATGGCGTCGCCGATTTCCGTGCCGGTCGCTCCCGGTGGCGCGGCGAGACGGGTGAACCGCGGCGAGGCCGCGAGGGCGTTCTGCGTCCGGTAGAGGCCGAATGGCGGCGTCGAGGGGCCGAAGCCGCCGTTCGGGAAGTAGCCGGCGCCGGTGGCGACGAACACGGTGTTGGGGTCGGACGGGTGGATCAGGACCTTGGTCACCGAGGCGTTCGAGAAGATGTCGTTCCCGCCTGTATCGAAGTTGAACGGACCCTCGAGCGTCGGGGTGGCGGACTCGGCGTTGGTGATGCGGTACAGGCCGACGCCGAAGTAGCTGTCGCCGCTCTCATTGGCCTCGCCGGTCCCCACCCACAGGCGGGTGGGATTCGAGGGGTCGATCGCCAGCGAGCCGACCGCCAGCGAGAGCGCCTGATCCATGATCGGAGCCCAGGTGACGCCGCCGTCGAGCGAGCGGTACACGCCCCCGTACGCGGTCCCCACGTAGACTCTGCTGGCGTCCGTGGGATGGACCGCGATGGCGGTGACCCGGCCGCTGGTGGGGATGTCGACGTCATAGGTCAGTCCGTTGGGGATCGGGGCGGGACCGATCGGTTGCCAAGCCAGGCTGGAGATGCTCGAGCTCAATTTGTCCAGGGAGCGCTCCTGCTGCTCCAGGACCCGGATGGCCTTGGCGCGGGCGTTCGCGGGCACCGGGGTCTTCAGGCCGCGCAGGGTCGCCACGTGCTCTCCCCGCAGCCGCAGGTAGGTCGTCCTGTCGATGTGGCGGCCAGCCCCCGGCGGCATGTCCGGATCTTCCTGCGCGCGGAGAGCCCCGGGCGCGGCGAGGAGCAGCAACACGAGACAGAGAGACGGCGTGCTCCCCTGCCGCCTCCTGAAGAGGGTCCCATCGCTCGGCATCCTGGCTTCCTCCTTCCCGATTGTGCTTCAAGTCTAGCGCAAGAACGTAAGAGGGCGGGAGGGGACGGGAGAAGAGGGCCGGGGTGATGAGGGCTCACCCCATCGGCAGCTCGACCGTGAACACCGTGCCGTGCGGCGCGTTGTCCTCCACCCGGATGGCCCCCTGGTGGTCGGTGACGATGCGGTGGACGATGGCGAGGCCGAGGCCGGTGCCGCGCCCCTTGGTGGAGAAGTAAGGGAGGAAGAGCTTCTCCTTGGCGTCGGCGGGGATGCCGCGGCCGCTGTCCGCGACCTGGATCTCCAGGTGGCCGTCGACGGGATAGGCGGCGACCTCGACCTTGCCCGGCGCGTCGGTCGCCTCGACGGCGTTGTCGAGCAGGTTGATCAGGGCGCGCTTGATCTGCTCGCCGTCGATCCAGACCGCGGCGAGGGCGGGGTCGACCTCCCCCGCGACCTCGACCCCCGGCTTCAGGTTGCGGTAGAGGTGGAGCGTCTCGCCCACCAGCTTCGGCAGGTCGACCGGCGCCGGGCGGGGACGGGGCATGCGGGCGTAGCGCGAGAACTCGTCGACCATCCCCTGCAGCGTCACCACCTCGCGGACGATGATCTCCACCCCCTCCTCGATCGACTTGCCGAGGGCGGGATCCCCCTGATGGTGCTTGCGGAGCAGCCGCTCGGCGGCGAGGCGGATGGGGGTGAGCGGGTTCCTGATCTCGTGGGCGATCCGCCGCGCCGCCTCGTTCCAGGCGGCGAGCTGCTGGGCCTTGATCAGCTCGGTCAGATCCTCGATCACCACCACGCCGCCCTGGATCGCCCCCGCCGCGTCGCGCAGGGCGGTCACCTTGAGCTCGAAGGTCTTCCACTCGCCGCCGAGCGTCAGGTGGATCTCCTTGCTGCCGTGGCCGCCGCGCCCCACCTCGCGCACCGCCGCCGCCAGCCGCTTGCGGTCGGGGTCCCCCCAGGCCTCCTCGAAGGGCCTGCCGACCACGTCCTCCTCGCGCTGGCGGAGCATGGCGAGCGCCGCGCCGTTGCAGGTGAAGATGTGCCCCTGGGAGTCGATCGAGACCACTCCGGCGGCGACGTTCTCGAGCACGGCGGCGATCAGCGCCCGCTCCTCCGCCAGCCGCTGGTTGCTGGTGGTCAGCTCGCGGTTGCTCCGCTCCAGCAGCTCCTTGTTGCTCGACAGCTCCTCGGTCATCCGGTTGAAGGAGTCGACCAGCACGCCCAACTCGTCGTCGGCCACCACCTCGACGCGGTGCGAGAGGTCGCCGCCACTGATCCGCCGGGTCCCCTCGGCCAGCGCCTGGATCGGCACCGTCACCCGCCGGGCGAGGTAGAGCCCGGTCCACGACGAGGCGAGCAGGATCACCATGGTCACCATCAGGAAGAGCAGGAAATGGCTCGCCCGCACCTCGTCCTTCTGCACCACGAGCTGGCGGTAGGCCTGGTAGTCCTGCACCAGCTTCTCGCGCTGCGCGGTCAGCGTCGGGTCGAGCAGCGAGCCGACCACCACGATCGTCGGCGCCCCGGCCTTCCCCGGCGGGGCGCGGCTGGCCACGGCGGCCGAGAGGAGGCTGCCGTCGGTGCCGGAGGGGGTCTGCACGGCGGTCGCCTTGCCCTCCTTCATCGCCTGTTCCAGGAACGAACGGTCGGCCTCCGGCAGCTCGGCGATCCCCGATTGCAGGTTGAGGATGGCGTTGACGAACTCGCGTCCCTGGTAGACCGTGAGGACGTCGAGGTTCAGCTCGCCGAGCAGCGCCTGCATCCGGCGGTTGAGCAGCGGCCGCTGCTGCGGGTCGTCGAGGTCGATCCCCTGGAGCTCGCGCATCACCCGCGCGGCGTCGCGCAGGTTGGTGCGCTCGATCCGGTCGTAGAGTGCCTGGGCGACCGCGTTGCCGCGTTCGAGCACCGGCGCGACCGGGGTGTTGAACCAGCGGTCCATCGCCCCCTGGAGCAGCTCGGAGGCGATGGCGAAGAGGAGCAGCACCGGGATCAGCGACAGGCCGATGTAGGTGGCGACCA
This sequence comes from uncultured Acidobacteriota bacterium, assembly GCA_963718645.1. Classification (GTDB taxonomy): domain Bacteria; phylum Acidobacteriota; class Thermoanaerobaculia; order Multivoradales; family UBA5704; genus DATARR01. Next base: position 3,017,296 of record OY970373.1, on the reverse strand, counting down.
GCTTGAACTTGAAGGTCGAGCCGAGCACCCGGTGGCGGCGCTCGACGACCAGCTTGATCACGTTGCGCAGCAGGACGAACAGGATGATCAGGATGAGCAGGACGTTGACGTACCAGAGGACGAAGAAGAGCACCCGGTTGGTGACCAGGGCGGTCGGCAGGTCGCGCCCGCGCTGGGCGAGGTAGAAGAGGCCGGTGAACAGCAGCATCAGGGCGACCAGCCCCGCCCCGATCAGCCGGTTGTTCTTGCGGTAGCGGCGGAGCTTCGCGCGCAGGCCCATGATTTGATCCCGATCCGATCCCGGGGCCTCAGGGGAGCCCCGGCGCCCGGAACTTCGGCGACTCCTTCCAGTCGGTGCTGATGGTCGCCGGGATGAGGGAGAGGATCGTCCGCGAGCCGAGCTCGGCCTCCAGCTTGATCAACAGGCGCCACTCGTGGGGGAGGCCGGCCACGGAGAAGACGGGGAGCTTCTCGATCCGGGTCATCGCCTCCTCCAGCCCCTTGCGGTCGCGCACCGTGCGGCTCTCGATCAGCTTGTCGTTGAGCTTGAAGTGGACGGTGTAGATGCGGGCCACGGCGTCGTACATCGCCACCACCTCATAGGTGGTCTCGCGCAGCCGCTGGTCCCACCAGCGCTTGCGGTCGTGGGCGAGCTCGAAGCGGTAGAGGATCGCCGTCGGCAGACCGCTGTCCACGCGCTCGGAGAAGCGGTGGTCGAAGGCGTCTTCCAGCGTGAAGGTCGCGAGGGCGCGGTCGCCGTCGAGAGCGACCTTGATGTCGGAGATCTTTGCTTCGGCGAAGGCCTGGGAGGCGAACAAAAAGAAGCCCAAAAGGGCGAGTTTCGCTCTCATCAAGAAAGGCAGTCTATCACCGCCTCCCGCTGGGTATGCACCAGCAGCACCACCAGGTCCCCCGGCCGCGCTTCCGCCAGCAGCCGCCGCGCTCCCTCCAGCTCGGAGCCCGCGCGCTCGATCGTCGCGGCGGGCACGCCGTTGCGCAGCAGCTCGTCCTCCAGGATCGCCGGCACCTCGCCGGCTGAGCGGCCGCGGAGCATCTCGGGGAGCTCCTTGATCACGATGCGGTCCGCCTGGAAGGGGAGGGCGGCGCGGGCGAGGTCGCGGATCGCCTCGTCGGTGCGGTCGCCGGCCTGGCCGAGGAGGAGGAGCCGGCGGCCGGCGGGAAGCGAGCGCGCCACGTCCAGCAGGGCGGTGAGGCCGTGGGGGTTGTGGGCATAGTCGAGGAGGATCTGGACGCCGCCGCGCTCGAAGACATTGGCGCGGCCGGGGTTGTCCGCCAGCGTGTTGCCGACCCGCCGGAGCCCCGTGGCCATCGCCTCCGGGGGGATGCCGATCGCGGACGCCATGGCGATCGCGGCGAGGGCGTTGGCGACGTTGTGCCGGGCGGCGCCGCCGAAAGCGACCGGCACGTTTTCGACCCGCGTGACCTCGATCCGCTCCTTCTTCGCCTTGCCGCGGGCCAGCACCAGCGCCCCGCCGTCGAGGAAGCACGCCTCGCCTCCGCCCGCCAGGGCCTTCTTCACCAGGGGATTGGCGGCGTCCAGGCTGAACCAGACGATGGCGGCGCCGAGCCGGCCCTCCCGGGCCGCCGCGGCCAGCTCGGGGTCGTCGGCGTTGAGTACCAGCCGCCCCTTCGACCCCAGCGCGCGGGCGACCACCAGCTTGGCCTCCGCTAGCGCCGGCAGGTCGAGGATCCCGAACTCGCCCAGGTGGTCGGCGGCGATGTTGGTGACCAGGGCGGCGTCGGCGCGGTTGACGGCCAGCCCCCGCCGCAGCAGCCCGCCGCGCGCGGTCTCCAGGATCGCCACCTCCACCCGCCGGTCGCGCAGCAGCGTGCGCGCGCCGCCGGGTCCCGAGAAGTCGCCGCGGTCGACCACCTCGCCGCCGACCTCCACCAGGTCGGTCGACGTCGTCCCGGCCATCTGCTCGGAGGCGTCGACGATCGCCGCGAGGAGGCGCACGGTGGTGGTCTTGCCGTTGGTCCCCGTCACCAGCAGCACGGGGACGTCGTAGACGTGGCTCCAGTCGATGTCGGCGGCATCGGGGAGGGCGCGGACGGGCCAGACCAGCGACCCCTTCCCCAGCCCCACCGAGGCGAAGTGGTCGTCCGCCAGGAAGGCGACGCCGCGCGACGCCGCGTGGGCCTGCAGCGCGATCAGGGCCGGGTTGGCCTCGCGGGCGATCTCGTCGCGCAGCCTTGCCGCCGCGGCCTGGAAATCCCCCGTCTCCAGTCCCCGCACCGCCGCCTCGGCCGCGCCCCAGGCCCAGTCGTTGATCTCGGTGGCGGCATAGAGGCCGTCGACCGGCGCGGTGATCGCCAGGCTGGCGCCGCCGGCGAACCGCCGCACCGCGATCTCCGCTCCCGTCCAGCCCACCGCGTCGAGCATCCGCCGCACCTGGGCGGCCCAGACCGGGATCGCCGCCGACGCCTCCTCGGGAGCGAGCGCCACCTCGAGGATCGCCCCGGGGCGATCGAGCAGGAGGCTGGGGCCGGTGAGGCGGCGTGAGTCGAGGAGGTTCATGCGGAGTCGCCGGCCGTCGAGCGGCCGGACCGTGAAGAGTAGCAAAAGCGGCGGCAGGGCGGGGGCGCGCATTCGACGCCGGAGCGCGCCCAGCGCCCCTTTCGCCCGCCGCGGCGCCGCTCCCGCCGCTTCAGGCCGCGCCTTCGCCTGAGAAGGCGGCGCTTCCGCCGCTTCCGGCGGCGCTCTCGCCGCTGGAGGCGAGACCGCCGCCTCGCGAGGCGGAAGCGCCGCCGCTGGAGGCGAGACCGCCGCCTGGCGAGGCGAAAGCGCCGCCGCTGGAGGCGAGACTGCCGCCTGGCGCGGCGAAAGGGGCGCCGGAAGCGGCGAGAGCGCCGCCGCTGGAGGCGAGCAAAGGATTTCTCGCCCTGGAAGGGCGAGGTCGGGACGGCGAACTACAATGCGCGAATGGATGTCGTCACCCTGCGCGTGCCCTCGGCCGCCGAGCCCGCCTTCACCAGCGCCGAGATCCTCCCCGGCCGCGGCTGGATGACGCTCCAGCTCCGCGCCCGCCTGCCGGAACGGGGCGAGGTGGACCTGATCGCGTCGCCTCCCCGCGAGGAAGCGCTGGCGCGGTTCGCGCGGTCCCCCGGGCCCTTCCCCGGCAACGAATCCTTCGCCTTCGGCGGCGCCGTGCTGATCCCCTACGCCAATCGCATCCGGGGAAGGCTGTCTTCGGATGGGCGGACGATCACCACCCGCATCCTCGGCCGGGAGGTCGCGCTGCCGGCGAACTTCGGCGGCCGGCGCCCCGGGGCGGAGCGGGTGTCGATGCACGGGCTCATCCTCGACTCCCCGGTCGGCGCCGTCGAGCGGCGGACGTCGGCGGAGGAGGACGCGGTGCGCGGGGTGCTCCAGGCGGGTGATTTCGGCTGCGGATGGCCGTCGCGGACGGAGATCGCGTTCGAGAACGTCCTGCGGCCAGGCTCGTTCCGCCTCACCATCACGGCGCGCAACGTCGGCGACGAAACGCTGCCGATCGGAATCGGCTGGCACCCCTATTTCGCGCTGCCGAGCGGCCTGAGGGAGAGGGCGCGGTTGCGGGTGCCGGCGCGGGGGCGCGCCCTGGTCCAGGACTATGACGGCGTGCTGCCCACCGGCGAGGTCGAGGCGGTCGCCGGGACGCCGTACGACTTCTCGCAGCCCGGCGGCCGGCCGCTCGGCGATCTCCATCTGGACGACTGCTTCGTGGATCTCGATACGGTCGCGGGAGAGGCGGTGACGGAGGTGATCGATCCGGCGGCGTCCTATGGGCTGCGGGTGTCGGCGTCGGCGCCACCGGTGCGGGCGATCCAGGTCTACGCGCCCGTGGACGGCGCCTTCGTGGCCGTCGAGCCGCAGCTCAACTGGAGCGATCCGTTCGGTGCGCAATGGGGGCCGGAGGCGGACACCGGCATGGCGCTGCTCGAGCCGGGGGAGTCGGTGGTTTACTCGGTGCGGTTGGAGCTGTTCACGCCGTAGAGATGCGCGTCAGAAGAGCCGAACAAGGACGTAAAGGACTGCAAGGACGACAAGGACGATAAAGACAAAAAAATTAAGTAGTGGCTCAGTTTGGCTCCCGGCGCCTCCGACGCCCGGGCATCAATGCCCGGGCTACGCTTGAACCAAGAAGCCTCCTGAAGGAGGCTCAATCCCTCCGGCCGCGAGTTGAGCCGGCTTCAGCCGGCTTTTCGCTTCCACTGTAGCCTGGGCATTTATGCCCGGGCGTCGGAGGCGCCGGGAGCCAAACTGAGCCACTACCCCCTTCCTTGACGCTCCCGCGCCGCCGTTCTACGATCCGAGCCACTGAAGGCGCGAAATGGAAGACGGGCGCGCGACAACTCCTTCGAAGGAGGATCGCCGGAATGATCTGCCCCAAGTGTGGCTTCGAGCAGCCCGAGAGTCCGGAATGCATGCGCTGCGGCGTGGTCGTCGCCCGCTACCGGGGACCCGTGGCCGCGGTGGCGGCGCAGGCGGCGGCCTTCGCGCCTCCCGGGAGCGGCAACGAGACGGTGCGGATCGTGCTGCCGCCGCCCCCGCCACCGCCGCCGGCGGAGAGCGTCTTCCGGGAAAAACCGATCTTCAAGGAGCCCGCGCCCGAGCCGCCGGCCGAGGCCGGCACGGTCTACGGCGGTCCGCCGCCACCTCCGCCGCCCGCGGGCGGCACGGTCTACAGCGGCCCGGCTCCAGGCACTCCAGGCACTCCCGGCGCGATGGCGGCGGGGCGCGGCTCGCTCACGCCGGTCTTCAGCGTGACCCAGAAGCTGCGGACCGGCGAGATCCTGAGCGAGGCGTTCACGGTCTACTTCAAGAACATCATCCCCTTCGTGCTGCTGACCGCGGTGGCCTTCTCGCCGGTCTATTTCCTCGCCGCCGCGCTCACCAAGCAGTACGCGGAGAAGCACCCCGTGGCCGCGCTCGAAGCCAGCAGCCTGGTGGGGCTGGCGACGTTCCTGTTCTGCCTGCCGATCTCGACCGCCGGCATCACCTACGGGGTCTTCCAGCAGATGAGCGGCCGGGACACGTCGCTGGGGACCTGCCTGAGCGTGGGGTTCTCCAGCCTCCTGCGGGTGCTCGCGGTGGCGGTCCTCCAGATCCTGCTGGTGATGGGAGCGGTGATCCTGACCGTCATTCCGATCGCGTTCCTGATCGGGCTGATGGCGTCGGGGGGCACGCGGTCGTCCGCGGCTTGCAGCATCATGCTGGTGCCGCTCCTCCTCCTCTGCTACGTTCCCGCGCTGATGCTCTGGCTGAAGTACTTCGTGGCGATTCCGGCGGCGGTCGAAGAGCGGCCGGGGGTCATGGAGTCGCTGCGGCGGAGCGCCTTCCTGACCGACGGCCAGCGCTGGCCGATCTTCGGCGCCCAACTGGTGCTGGGCGTCCTCTATTTCGGCCTGCTGCTGACGGCGGGGCTGGTGCCGGTCGCCGGGCCGGTGCTCGAAACGTTGGGGAGCCTGTTGATGCTCGGTCTTTCCGCGACCGTTTCCGCCGTCATCTATTACCGTCTGCGCAGCTTCAACGAATCGATCGACGTTGACCAGATCGCCTCGGTCTTCGTGTGAGCGCCGGCTCGTCCTGGCGGCGCTGCTGCTCGCCGGCAGCCTCGCGGTGCCCGTGCAGTCTCCGGCGCAATCTCCGGCGCAGTCTCCGGCCCAGCTTCCGGCGCCGGCCGCCGGCGAGGCGCAGAGGAAGGCGCGGGAGGCGCTCGCGGATTCGCGCTTTCAGCGCGCCCTCCCCACGCACCAGGAGCTGCCCGGCTCCTACCGAGCGAAGCCGCCGCAGGCGAGCCCGAATGAGCCGCTGCCGGTGCCCGAGCAGGAGGAGGAGGACTCGGGACCGCGCGTGTCCCTGCCGTCGTCGGGCGTCGGGGCGGTGGTCGCCAAGGTGGTCTTCACCGTCCTGCTGGTGGTGGTCGGCGGGCTGATCGTGAGCTGGATCGCGCGCGAGGCGATCGCGCGGACGCGCCGGCGGCGGGCGCCGTCGGCGCCGGTCGAGCTCGTCACCGTCGAGGCGGCGGCGCCGGCGCGGAGCGCGGCGAGCTTCGACGACGCCTCCCGGCTCGCCGCCGAGGGGCGCTACGCCGAGGCCGTCCACGCGCTGCTGCTGGCCTCCATCCGCCACTTCGCGGCGCGCGCCAAGACCCCCGTGCAGCCGTCGCGGACCAGCCGCGAGCTGGTGCGCCTGCTGCCGCTCGCCCCCGACGCCCGGGAGGTGTTCGCCGAGCTGGTGCGCACGGTGGAGCTGTCGCTCTTCGGCGGCGGTGAGGTGGGAGCCGAGGACTACGAGCGGAGCCGCGCCCGCTTCCAGGAGCTCACCGGGAGGGCGGCGTGAGCGAGCCGGTGCCCGTCGTCGCGATGGATGAGCTGGAGGCCGGCGAGGCGTCCCCCGAGATCGAGGGCGGATTCTCGCGCCGGGCGCTGCGCTGGATCGTCGGCACGGCGGTGGTCTCCTTCGCGGCGGCCGTGCTGCTCGGCGTCTACGGGGCCGAGTTGGAGCGCCGGCCGACGCCGGAGGCCAACACCTTCAGCTACAGCGCGCTCGGCTACCACGGCCTGTTCGAGTTCCTGCGCGCGATGGGGATCGGCGTGGTGACCCGCCAGGCGCCGGCCGGCGGCGTTGGGCCGGGCCGGGCGCTGCTCCTGGCCGAGCCCAACGGGCTGGACGCGGAGCGGCTGAAGACGGTCTACGAGGAGGCGCGGACCCGCAAGGCGGCCGTCGTGGTGGTGCTCCCCAAATGGACCCCGGGGGCGCCGCGGAAGAAGCGGCCGGACTGGCTCGCCAGCGTCACGCTGGTCTCGCCGCCGGAGGTCCGCAGGGTGCTCGGCGAGCTCGGGGACGCGACCCTCATGGGGGTCGAGGTGGCGCGCCCGGCCGGTCCGCTGCGCTGCACGGCGAGCCTGGGAACGCCGCCGGCCGCCATCGAGATCGAGATCGCGTCCGACACCGTCCAGCTTCTGGCGCCGTCGGCCGCCTACGAGCCGGTCGTCGCCTGCGCCGGCGGCACCCTGATCGCGCGCCATGGGGCGCGGACCTTCCTGATCGCCGATCCCGACCTGCTCAACAACCAGGGGCTGGGCCGCGCCGGCAACGCCGAGGCGGTCTACCAATTCCTCGCCCACGACGCGGGAGCGACCGGCGTGGTGTTCGACGAGACCATCCATGGCTTCGACCGCGTGCCCGGGCTGCTCGCCGAGTCGCTCCGCTTCCCGCTGGTGCTCGGCGTGCTCCAGTCGCTGCTGCTGCTGGCGGTGGTGCTCTGGGCGGGCATGGGTCGCTTCGGCAAACCGCTGCCGGCGGCGCCGGCGCTGGCGGCCGGCAAGGAGGTCCTGATCGACAATACGGCGAAGCTGCTGGTGACCGGCGGCCACGCCGGCGACAGCCTGCTCCGCTACTTCCGGCAGACCACGCGGACGGTGGCCGCCCACTACGTCCTCTCGCCGGAGCTGGCCGACGGCGAGCGGCTGGCGCGGCTCCAGAGGCTGACCGACAGCCGCGGGTTGAAGCTGAGCCTCGGCGCGCTGGAGCGGGGGATCGGCGGGCTGCCGGAGGGCAGGCGCGGCGAGGAGCAGGCGGCGCGGCTGGCGAGACGGCTTCACGAGTGGCGATTGGCGATGACCCGGGGCAGATGATCCGGCGCGGATGACGAAAGGGAGCTGACGAATGTCGATCGAAAAGGTGCGTGATTTGGGCCGGGCCCTGCGGGAGCGGATCGGCCGCGTGATCATCGGCCAGGAGGAGGCGACCCACCTGATGATGGTGGCGCTGATCTCCGAGGGGCACCTGCTGTTCGAGGGGCCGCCGGGGACCGGCAAGACCCTGCTGGCGCGCACCTTCGCCGCCTGCATCAAGCTCGACTTCAAGCGCGTGCAGTTCACCCCCGACCTGATGCCCGGGGACCTGATCGGCACCAACCTGTTCAACTTCCAGACCAACACCTTCAGCCTCACCAAGGGGCCGCTGTTCACCGAGTTCCTGCTCGCCGACGAGATCAACCGCACGCCGCCGAAGACCCAGGCGGCGCTGCTGGAGGCGATGCAGGAGCGCACCATCACCATCGACGGCACCTCGCACCCGCTCTCCTCCGGCTTCATGGTGGTGGCGACGCAGAACCCGATCGAGCAGGAGGGGACCTACCCGCTCCCCGAGGCGCAGCTCGACCGCTTCCTGTTCAAGGTGCTGATCGGCTATCCCGGCCGCGACGAGGAGGTGACCATGGTGAAGACCCACGGCCACCAGACGGCGATGCCGAACCTCGACCGGCTGGGCCTGACGCCGCTCTGCGACCTCCGCTTCATCACCTGGGTGCGGCAGGTGGTGGCCGGCATCCGCCTCGCCGACGAGACCGTGGCTTACGTGGTCGACCTCATACGCGCCACCCGCAACCACCCGGCGCTCCAGTACGGCGCCAGCCCCCGCGCCGCCAATATGCTGGCCACAGCCGCCCGCGCCGCCGCCGTTCTCGAAGGGCGCGACTTCGTGATCCCGGACGACATCAAGAGCCTGTTCAAGCCGCTGCTCCGCCACCGCGTCGTCCTCTCCCCGAGCGCCGAGGTCGACGGGCTGGGGCCCGATCCCGTGCTCGAGCAGATCCTCGGGCAGGTGGCGGCGCCGCGATGAGCCCTCTTCTCCCGTCCCCTCCCGCCCTCCCTCACCGGGAGAAGAGGGAGAAAGACAGAAAAAGACGCGCTGAGAGAGGGCGGGGGTTCCCCTCTCCCTGTGCGGGAGGGCGGGAGGGGAAGGGAGAGGGGCCAGGGGTGAGGGTCCGGGCGGGCGGCTTCACCGGGGAGAGGAGGGAGAAAAGCAACTCGCTTTGTTTTAAGCCCCCTCTCTCCCCGGCGGGTGGGTGGAGGGCTGGGAGAGAGGGGGTTGGGGGAGTGAGGGGATCCTGATGCGCCCCACCCGCCTCGCCATCGCGCTCTTCGCCCTCGGCCTGCCGGTCGCCCTGCTGCCGGTGGTGGTGGCCGAGCGGCTCTGGGTGGTCTGGCCGGCCTATCTCGGGGTGATGGCGCTGGCGCTGGGCGTGGACGCGCTCTGGGCGCCGCGGCGGGCGGGGATCGCGGCTTCGGTCGAGATGCCGGGCACCCTCTACATCGGCGAGGAGGAGGAGGCGGTGCTGACGGTGACGGTGCCGTCGTCGCGGCGGCTGCCGCTGGCGGTGGCCCTCGACCTCTCGGATCGCCTGGTGCCGCAGCCGACGCTGCGCGGACGGGTGCGCGGGGGGCAGGCCGAGCTCCGCTTCCGGCTGATCCCCACGCGGCGGGGGCGGATCGTCGTCGAGCGCGCCTGGGTGCGCTCCGCCGGCCCCTTCGGACTGATCGCCTCGGTGGCGAAGATCGACCTCAAGCGGCAGGCGCCGGTGGTGCCCAACATCCGGCCGGTGAAGGCGGTGGCGCTCCGCTTCCTCAACGACCGCGAGTTCCGGAGCGGCCTGAAGATCGAGCGCTACCAGGGGGACGGCACCGAGTTCGACTCGCTCAAGGAGTACGCCGCCGGCGACGACCGCCGCGCCATCGACTGGAAGGCCACGGCGCGCCACCGCAAGCTGGTGGCACGCCAGAACCGCGCCGAGCGCAACCACCAGGTGATGATCGCCGTCGACACCGGCCGGCTGATGTGCGAGCCGCTGGCCGGCATCCCGAAGGTCGACCACGCGGTCAACGCCGCGCTGATCCTCGCCTATGTCTCGCTGCGGGCGGGGGACCGCGTGGGGCTCGCGACCTTCGACGCCCGTCCGGGGCTCTTCGTCGAGCCCAAGGGGGGCGTGCGCGGCTTCAACGTCCTCAGCCAGATGGGGGGGCAGGTCGACTACTCGGACCGCGAGACCAACTTCACCCTCGGGCTGACGGCGATCGGCCAGCGGCTCTCCCGGCGCTCGCTGATCGTGGTGCTCACCGACTTCGTCGACACCGTCGGCGCCGAGCTGATGATGGAGAACCTCGACCGCCTGTCGCGCCGCCACGTGGTGGTCTTCGTGGCGCTCCAGGACCCGGCGCTCGCCGCCACCGCCGACCGCGCGCCGGCCAGCGCCCTGGAGCTCAACCGCGCCGTGGTGGCCGGCGGCCTGCTGCGCGACCGCGAGGTGGTGATGCTCCGCCTGCGCCGGTTAGGGATCGTGCCGATCGACGCGCCGCCGGTGGCGGTCACCTCGCGGCTGATCAACACCTACCTCGACATCAAGCGGCGGGAGCGGGTTTGATGCCCGAGTTCGCGCTCAAGTCCGCCCAGTTCCGCCGCGAGCGCGAGGCCGCCTGGCGCGAGCTCGAGGAGCTGCTGGAGCGGCAGGAGAAGGGGGGGCTGAAGAGCCTCACGGCCGCCGAGCTCAACCGCCTCCCCGTGCTCTACCGGAGCGCCATCAGCTCGCTGTCGGTGGCGACCGCGATCAGCCTCGACAAGAACCTGCTCGACTACCTGACGGCGCTGGTGGGGCGCGCCTACATCGCCGTCTACGGTGCCCGGCGGCGGCCGGGGGAGGCGATCGCGGAGTTCTTCAGCCGGCGCTTCCCGGCGGTGGTGCGCCGCTACTTCGCTTTCGTGCTCGCCGCCTACGCGCTGATGGGGCTCGGCGTGCTCACCGGCTACAAGCTGACGCTGGCCGACCCGGAACAGTTCTACAGCCTGGTCGGCGTCGCCGAGGCGCAGGGGCGCGGCCCGGCGACCTCCACCCAGGAGCTGCGGGACATCCTTTACCAGGGGGGCGAGGCGGAGCGCCTGCAGGTCTTCGCCGCTCTCCTGTTCACCCACAACTCGCGGGTGGGCATGCTCTGCTTCGCCCTGGGGTTCGCGGCCGGCGTGCCGGTGATCTACCTGCTGTTCACCACCGGCCTGTCGCTCGGGGCGCTGGCGGCGCTCTACGAGACGCGGGGGCTGGGGCCGGAGCTCTGGGCCTGGGTGCTGCCGCACGGCGTCACCGAGCTGAGCGCCGTCTGCCTGTGCGGCGCCGCCGGCATGGTGATCGGCGCCTCGCTGGTCTTCCCCGGCCGCCACACGCGGCTGCGCAACCTCGCTCTCCACGGGCGGGAGGTAGCACTGCTGGCGATGGGGGCGGTGTCGATGTTCCTGGTGGCGGGGATGATCGAGGGGCTCTTTCGCCAGCTCGTCCACGACGTCACCGTGCGCTGGAGCGTCGCCGCCGTCACCCTGGTGTTCTGGAGCTGGTACTTCCTCGCCGTCGGGCACAGTCGGAAGCCACGGGGGGAGGCGGGATGAGCGTCACGCTCGCCGCCGCGCGGGTCCACCGGGTGGTCACTCCCGAGGGACTGTCGCTCCCCTTTGTCGTGGCGCCGGCCGGCGACCGCCTCAGCGCCTTCCTCTTCGACCTGCTGCTGATCGCCGCCGGCACGGCGGTGCTCTTGGTGCTGCTGGCCCTCAGCGCCGTCGCCGGCCTGCCGGCGCTGGGCGCGTCGCTGGCGGTGATCACGGTGTTCCTGCTCTGGAACTTCTACTTCGTCTACTTCGAGGTGCGCTGGGGGGGCGTGACGTTCGGCAAACGCAAGGCCGGCCTGCGGGTGATCTCGCGCGACGGCGGGCCGCTGACCGCCGAGGCGATTTTCGCCCGCAACCTGATGCGGAACCTGGAGCTCAACCTGCCGGTCCTGGTGCTCCTGCTGCCCGCGCAGTTGCTCCCCGAGTCGCCCGCCTGGGGGCGCCTGATGGCCGCCGTCTGGCTGCTGGTCTTCGCCCTGATGCCTCTGTTCAACCGCGACCGCTTGCGCTGCGGCGACCTGGTGGCGGGGACGATGGTGGTGAAGGTGCCGGCGGCCGTGCTGCTGGCCGATCTCGCCGATCGCGGCCCGCGGGGAGAGGCCGGCGAGGCTCCCACCGCCGCGCGCCCGCCCGCCGCGCGCTGGTCGCCGCCGCCGCCCGCCGGCCCCTTCGCCGCGCCGCCGGTGGTGGAGGCCTATCCGTTCACCCGCCAGCAGCTCGACATCTACGGCATCCACGAGCTGCAGGTGCTGGAGGATCTCCTGCGCCGCCACGACCAGGGGACCCTCGAGGGGCGCGTCCTCGACGAGGTCGGCGAGAAGATCAAGGCCAAGATCGGCTGGCCCCGCGAGCGCTGGAGCGATCCCGCGCGCCCCTTCCTCGACGCCTTCTACCGCGCCCAGCGGGCCCGGCTGGAGCAGAAGATGCTGTTCGGCCAGCGCCAGGAGCGGAAGAAGGAGTAGGGGGATTCAAGCGGAGCGTCCGTGGCCTGCGACCTCATCCCCTATCCCCTTCTCCTGAAGGAGAAGGGGGACGACTGCGACGCGGCCCCCGTCAGGCCCTCCCTCTCCTTCAGGAGAGGGACCGAGGGTGAGGTCGCAGGCCACGGGACCGACCGTCGTTTCCAGCCCTCCCGAAGGCGATTTCTCACTTCGTGGATCGAATTTCGGATTCCGTGTCAAAAAAAGCCGGGGTGCGGCAACTTACTAGATGAGTGGCTTCCGCGAAGCGGGGCCCGGTCGCCCGGCCGGTCCCCGAAAGCGAAAAGCCTCCTCTCATTCATGGCGCGCGGCTTTCGGTCGCGCGTCCTTTTTTTGTCTCCGCCCCGGACACCTGTCCGGCCGTCCGCCGGACACCTGTCAACCGGACAGCTCCGCGGACGCCGTCCATTTCCCGTAAATATCTGTCTGTCAGCGATTTACCGGTGTGCATGCAGGTGGCGCGGCGGTTGCTATGAAGGATCGGCATGATCCGAGAGACCGAATCCATGGACCAGAGGATCGCCCGGGCGCCGGGGCTCTCCCGGCGCGTGAAGATAGGGATCGGGACCGCGGCGGCGGCGGCGGCGGGGATCGCCCTGCTCGCTCCCGCGCTGGGACGGTGGGCGCGGGCGGAGCAGTCGGTCGACCTCGACCGCGTGCAGGTGGGGACGGTGGTGCGCGGCGACCTCCAGCGCGACGTCTCGGCGCAGGGGCGCGTCGTCGCCGCCAACCATCCGCGCCTCTACAGCCCGGCGCAGGGGATCGTGGCGCTGGCGGTCAAGGCCGGCGAGGCGGTCAAGGGCGGCGCCGTGCTGGCCACCGTCGAGAGCCCGGACCTGAAATCGCAGCTCGCCCAGGAGACGGCCCGGCTGCAGTCGATCGAGTCCGACCTTGCCCGTGGCGGCCTCGCCGCGCGCCAGCAGAACCAGGGGGACGAGCAGACGGTCAAGCTCCGGCGGGTCGGCCTCGACGCCGCCCGCCGCGACCTCCAGCGGGCCGAGAAGCTGCGCGCCGACGGGCTGCTCAACGAGGTCGACTACGAGCGCGGCCGCGACGGCGTGCGCATCGCCGAGGTCCAGCTCGAGCAGGCGGACCAGGGAGGGAAGCTCGGCCGCGAGGCGCGCGACTTCGAGGCCCAGGACCGCCGCCGCCAGGTCGAGCGCCAGCGGCTGGTGGTGGCCGACCTCCAGCGGCGGGTGGCCGGGCTGACCCTGCGCGCCCCCTTCGACGGCCTGATCGCCACCGTCGACGCCCAGGACCGCGACGCCGTGGCGCCGAACGCGCCGCTGCTGACCATCGTCGACCTGGCGAAGCTGGAGGTCGCGGTCGAGATCCCCGAGGCCTACGCCGCCGAGGCGGCGGCGGGCACGCCGGCGGCGGTTTCCTACGGCGGCCGCGAGCTGCCGGGCACCCTCACCGCCGTCTCCCCCGAGGTGCGCTCCGGCCAGGTCGAGGGGACCGTGCGGCTGGCGGCGATCCCGCCGGGGCTGCGGCAGAACCAGCGGGTGTCGGTGCGGCTGATCTTCGAGACCCGACCCAACGTGCTCAAGGTCCCGCGCGGACCGTTCCTGGAGGCGGGGGGAGGCAGGCAGGCCTACGTCCTCGCCGACGGCCTCGCCACCCTGCGGCCGATCCGGACCGGCGCGACCAGCGTCTCCGAGGTCGAGGTCGTCGACGGCCTCAAGGAGGGGGACCGCATCCTGCTCTCGGACACCGAGCCGCTGAAGGGCGCGAAGACCGTGCTGGTGCGGCGCTAATTGATTCTTTTCATCAGGGAGACCGTCATGGCGATGCTGAAGATGGACAACGTTTCGAAGATCTACCGCACGGGGATGGTCGAGACCCGGGCGCTGCGCGATTTCACCATGGAGGTGGAGGAGGGCGAGTTCGTCACCATCACCGGCCCCTCGGGCTCGGGGAAGACGACCTTCCTCAACGTCTCCGGTCTCCTCGATGCCTTCGAGCAGGGGAAGTACTGGCTCGACGGGATGGACGTCTCGCGCCTCTCCGACCGCGAGATGTCGCGCGTCCGCAACGAGAAGATCGGCTTCATCTTCCAGGGGTTCAACCTGCTCCCCGACCTCGACGTCTTCGACAACGTCGACGTCCCCCTGCGCTACCGGCGGCTGAAGGCCCGGGAGCGCAAGGAGCGGATCGAGCGGGCGATCGCCATGGTGGGGCTGTCGTCGCGCCTCCGCCATCTGCCGTCCCAGCTCTCCGGCGGCCAGCAGCAGCGGGTGGCGATCGCCCGCGTGCTCGCCGGCGATCCCAAGCTGATCCTCGCCGACGAGCCTACGGGCAACCTCGACTCCGCGATGGCGCGCGAGATCATGTCGATCCTCGAGGCGGTCAACGAGGCCGGCACCACCATCGTCATGGTCACCCACAACCCCGAGCACGCGGCGCGCGCCCACCGCCAGCTCCACATCGCCGACGGCCGCCTGGTCGACTTCGAGCGGATCGCGCCGTTCCCCCTGAACCGTGGAGAAGCCCGGTCCGAGTCCGTCCAGCGCCAGGCGGCGGGATAGGGACGGGGAGACGGCCATGCTGCTCTACAACCTGCGACTGGCCTGGAAGAGCGTCCGCCGCTACCCGGTGCTGTCGGCGCTGATCCTGCTCGGCATCGCCCTCGGCGTCGGCGTCTCGACCACCTTCATCACCGCCTACCACGTGCTGGCGCGCGACCCGGTGCCCGGCAAGAGCGATTCCCTCTACTACGTGCGGATGAACTCCTGGGGGGTGGCGGACGACCCCTTCCTGAAGACGCCGCCGCCGCTGGTGACCTGGCGCGACGCGCAGGAGCTGCTGAAGAGCCGCATCCCGGCGCGCAGCACGGCGACCTTCGCCTCGCGGCTGACCGTCTTCCCGGCCGGCGGCGCCAGCCCCTTGCGTCAGAGCGTCCGGCTGGTCACCACCGGCTTCTTTCCGATGTTCGCCGTGCCCTTCCGCTACGGCGGGCCGTGGAGCCGCGAGGCCGACGCCCGCCCCGAGACCGTCGCCGTGATCAGCTCGGCGCTCAACGACCGTCTGTTCGGCGGCGCCAACAGCGTCGGCCGCACCATCCGGGTGGAGAAGCAGGAGCTGCGGATCGTGGGAGTGCTGGCGCCCTGGCGGCCGCGGATTCGGGCCTACGCGCCGATCAGCGGTCCGATGGCCGCGCCCGAGCCTCTGTTCATCCCCCTGAACCTCGCCGGGCCGATGGAGATCAACCCCGCCGAGATACAGATGGACTGGCGGAACCCGGCTCCGGGCGAGGAGAAGCTCCCCTATGCCGCGCGGTTGATGGTGAACGAGATGCTGTTCCTGGAATTCTGGGCGGAGCTGCCGGACCCCCGGTCGGTGAAGGCCTACAAGAGCTTCGTCGACGCCTACGTCGGCGAGCAGAAGAAGCTCGGCCGCTTCCCGCATCCGCTCAACAACCGGGTGACCTCCCTGCTCGACCTGATCACCGAATGGAACGTGGTGCCGCCGAAGACCAAGGCGCTGGCTGTCATCTCGCTGCTCTTCCTGGTGGTGGCGGCGCTCAACCTGATCGGCCTGTTCCTCGGCAAATTCCTCTCCCGCGCCTCCACCGTAGGGATCCGCCGGGCCCTGGGGGCGAGCCGCTGGACGATCTTCGCCCAGCATCTCGTGGAGTGCGAGCTGATGGGGCTGGCCGGCGGATTCCTGGGAGTCCTGCTCTCGCTCGCCGGTCTGGCCGTGCTCAACCGCGTCTACGGTGACGGGCCGGAGGGGGTGGCGTTCTTCCAGCTCGACGTCCCCATGATCCTCGCCGCCGTCGTGCTCTCGCTCCTCGCCGGGGCGATCGCCGGCCTCTACCCCGCGTGGCGGATCTGCGCCATCCCGCCCGCCCGTCATCTCAAGAGCCAGTAGTCAGTAGGCGCCTGTAGGAGAAAAACCGCCATGGACTTCGGACCGATTTTCCGTTCCCTCCTGCGCAACCGCGCGCGGGTCGTCCTCATCGTCGCCGAGGTGGCGTTGACGCTCGCCATCGTGGCCAACTGCCTGGGGCTGATCCTGGACACCCGGGCGCAGCTCGCCAAGCCGTCCGGGTTCGACGACGAGCACCTGATCGCCATCCAGAGCAACCCGTTCGACGACCGCCTGCGCGATCAGAAAGCTCTCGATCAACTGGTGGATCAGGACCGGCGGACGCTGAGCGCCGTGGCCGGCGTGCGGGCGGTCTCCCACACCGCCCTGCGGCCGTGGGAGAGTAGCGGCAACATCACCACCATGCGCGTGCCCGGCACCCACGGCGAGCCGGTCCGCACCCAGCGCGCCGAGGCGGATCCGGGCCTCTTCGCCACCCTCGGCATTCCCATCGTCCAGGGGCGCGGCTTCACCGAGGCCGAATACGACCATGGGGCCGACGCGCCGCCGTCGGAGGTGCAGCCGGTGGTGGTGAGCCGGGCGCTCGCCGATTGGCTCTACCCGGGCGTCCCCGCCGTCGGCAAGCAGGTCTCCGACGGCGACGAGTCCCAGCGCTTCACCATCGTGGGGATCGTCGACCGCTTCTACAACCCCTTCGACCAGACCTCCGAAAGGGTCCTGTTCCTGCCGGCCCGCTCGGCCGGTTTCGACTACGGCTCCCACTATCTCGTCCGCACGCAGGGAGCGCCCGGGCCGCTGGTGCCGCAACTGGAGAAGGCTCTGCTCGGCGCCGAGAAGGGGCGCCTCCTGCATCTGCGCACGCAGGTCGAGAACCGCGACGAGTTCCACGGCCGCGACCGGCTGCTGGTGGCCTCGCTCGACGCCGTCATGGCGCTGCTGGTGCTGGTGACGGCGCTGGGGATCGTCGGCCTGACCGCGTTCTCGGTGGCCGAACGGCAGCGGCAGATCGGCACCCGCCGCGCCCTCGGGGCCGACCGGGCGGCGATCGTCCGCCACTTCCTGCTGGAGAACTGGATGGTGACCAGCTTCGGCGTCGTCCTCGGCGGCGCCCTCGCCTACATCCTGAACTTCGGGCTGGTCACCTGGGTGGCGGGAGCGCGGCTGAGCCCGGCGGTGGTCGCCGCCGGTGCCGTCGCCCTCTGGACGATCGGGATCGCGGCGGCCCTCGGTCCCGCCCTGCGGGGCTCCCGGGTGCCGCCGGCGATCGCGACGCGAAACGTGTAGCGGCCTGGCAGGCCTAGCCGAGACTCCCGACCTGCGCGCAGGCGATGTCGGAGCAGATGACCGGCGTCCCGTTGACGCCGCACTCGCAGGGTATGCAGCACTGGGAGCCGTCGGGGTAGGTCGTGCACATCGGGCAGGAATGATAGGGACCGCCGCCGATGGGGAAGGCCTGGGCCTTGGGGGCCGTCAGCGAGACCGCGGTGGCGGCGAGGGTGAGGGCCAGGAACAGCATCTTCTTGCGCATGGAGGATTTCCTCGACTAGACGCCGCCGGCCGGCGGACAGTAGACCTGGGTGCAGGCGATGGGGATCCCGTTCGCGCCGCAGACGCAGCTCCGGCAGCACTGGGAGCCGTCGGGATAGGTCGTACAGAACGAGCAGCCGTGGGTGCCGGCCGCCACGGCGCGGGAGGTCGTGAGCGAGCCCGCGGTCGCCGCGAGTGCGAGTGCGAGGAACAACATCTTCTTGCGCATGAAGGGATCTCCTTATTGAAACTTAGTGGTTTGCCATCCATCAATAAGGTGTCGCGGGGAGGCTGCAAGGGGACTCGCGAGAGCTGGCAATTCCTCCGCCCTCCGACCTGCTATCCTGACCGGACCTCCTCCCAGGGAATGACCATGCTCAAGGTCCTGATCGTCGAAGACCAGCCGGCCGTCGTCACCGCTCTCCAGGTGCTGTTCGAGATCCGCGGGGTGGCCTGCGCCCTGGCGCGCTCGCCCGCGGAAGCCCTGCGGCGGCTCGACGGCGAGGCGGCGGACGAGATCGGCGTCGTCGTCCAGGACATGAACTTCAGTCCCGAGGCGACCTCGGGCGAGGAGGGGATCGCGCTCTTCCGCGAGATCAAGCGGCGCGACGCCGCCCTTCCCGTCCTGCTGCTCACCGCCTGGACCTCGCTGGAGACGGCCGTCCAGCTCGTCAAGGAGGGGGCGAGCGACTACCTGGCCAAGCCCTGGGACGACGAGAAGCTCCTCGCCGCCGTCCGCAACCTGCTGGAGCTGCGCGAGCTGCAGCTCGAGAACGCCCGGCTGCGCGGGCGGGCGCGGCGGAGCTGGGAGGATCTCGCCGTTCGGCACGACCTCGCCGGCGCCGTCTGGGCGAGCGAGAAGATGCACGCCGCCGTCACCCTCGCTCTCCAGGTGGCCCGTGGCGACGTCCCCGTGCTGATCACCGGCCCCTCCGGCGCCGGCAAGGAGAAGCTGGCCGAGATCGTCCAGGCCAACTCGCGGCGGAAAGAGAGGCCCTTCGTGCGCGTCAACGCCGGCGCGCTCCCCGACGAGCTGCTGGAGAGCGAGCTGTTCGGCGCCGAGGCCGGCGCCTACACCGGCGCCGCCCGCCGGCGGATCGGCCGTTTCGAGGCGGCGGACGGCGGTACCCTCTTCCTCGACGAGATCGGCAACCTTTCGCCCTCGGGGCAGGCGAAGCTGCTGCGCGTCCTCCAGAGCGGCCAGTTCGAGCGCCTGGGGAGCAGCGAGACACGGCGGGTGGACGTGCGGCTGATCTGCGCCACCAACGCCGACCTGCGCCGGGAGATCGCCGCCGGCCGCTTCCGCGAGGACCTCTTCTATCGCCTGAACGTCATCGAGCTCGCCGTGCCGCCGCTCGCCGACCGCCCCGAGGACGTGCTGCCGCTCGCCGAGCGCTTCCTGCGCGACCTCTCCCCCTCGCCGGCCGGTTCCCTCTGGCGGCTCCACCCCGACGCCCGCGAGCGCCTCATCCGCCATCCCTGGCCGGGCAACGTCCGCGAGCTCGAGAACACCCTGCGCCGGGCCGTGCTGGTCGCCGCCGGGGACACCCTCCGCGCCGAGGATTTGGGGCTGGCCGCCGCGCCTTTCGCCGCCGGCTCCTCCCTCGCCGTCGAGGGGGACGAGACGGGCCTCGCCGAGCGGGTCAGGATCGAGCGCGCTCTGGCCGAAGCGGAGGGGATCGTGGCCAAGGCCGCTGAGATCCTCGGCCTCTCCCGGCAGGCGCTCTACCGCAAGATGGAGAAGCTCGGATTGGCCCTTGAGCGCCGGCTGCGGGGATGACGGGATGAGGAGACTGAAACCGCTCCGCTTCATCACCCGCGTCCGCCTCGCCTTCCTCCTCGGCCTGCTCGCCGTGATCGCCGCCTGCATGGCGGCGGCCCAGTGGTTCCCCTCTCCGTGGACCGTGCTGATCGCCGGCGCCGGTTTCGGGCTGCCGCTGGGGTGGTGGGTGCTCGACCGGACGCTCCTTCCGGCCGCCCGCGTCCTGCAGGCCCTGCGCGACGGCGTCCAGGGTTACCGCGACCACGACTTCAGCCTCAACCTTGCCGTCGACCGGCACGACGAGCTGGGGGAGCTGGTCGAGCTCTACAACGCCGTGGGGGACGTGCTGCGCGACGAGCGGAGTGCCCTGGTGCAGCGCGAGATGCTGCTGGAGACCGTCTTCGAGGCGACTCCGACCGCCATCGTGCTCACCGACGCTCCCGGGCACATCCTGTTCGTCAACCGCGCCGCCCGCGAGCTGTTCGCGATGCGCGGCCGGTTCGAGGGGAGGCCCTTCGCCCAGATCCTCGCCGGCTGTCCGGAGGGGCTGCGCGAGGCGCTGGCGAGCGGCCGGGACTCCCTCTTTTCCCTCGCCGACGCGGCGGGCGAGGAGGAGGTCTTCCACGTCGCCCGCCGCGCCTTCGAGCTCAACGGCCGGCGGCACGACCTCACCCTGGTCAAGCGGCTGACCCCCGAGCTGCGGCGCCAGGAGGTGGACGTCTGGAAGCGGGCGATCCGCACCCTCTCGCACGAGATCAACAACTCGCTGGCGCCGATCGCCTCGCTGGCCCGCTCGGTGCGGCTGATGGTGGGGGTGCCCGAGCACGCCGAGCGCCTGGGCGCCGCCCTCGACGTCGTCGAGGAGCGCTCCACTCATCTCAAGGAGTTCCTGGAGGGGTACGCCCGCTTCGCCCGCCTGCCGGCTCCCTCCCGGCAGCCGGTGGCCTGGATTCCTTTCCTTGCCGAGCTGCGGCAGGTGGTCCCCTTCGACCTCATCGACGAGCCCCCCGGCGCGCCCGGCCGTTTCGACGCCGGGCAGATGCAGCAGGCGCTGATCAACCTGCTCAAGAACGCCCACGAAGCCGGCGGCCCGCCGGAGGAGGTGCGGCTCGCCGTCGAGGCATCCGGAGAGGGCGGAGTGCGCTTCCGCGTGCTCGACCGCGGCACCGGCCTCACCGACGAGGGGATGAAGAAGGCTCTCCTCCCCTTCTACACCTCGAAACCCGGCGGCTCCGGCCTCGGCCTGCCGCTCTGCCGCGAGATCGTCGAAGCCCACGGCGGCCGCCTCCGCCTCGAGCGACGCGCCGGAGGCGGCACGGCGGTGGTCTGCTGGATTCCGGGGTAGCGGGGTCGAGAGGCAGTGTCGTATCCTTGGATGAGGAACCGCCGCTGATGAGCTTCGATGACGAAATCCAGGTCCTCTTCCGCTTCCGCGACCTGATCGCGGATACGCTCGCCGAGCACCGGAAGGTGATCGAAGAGCACAAAGCCTGCTGGTGGGGGTGGTGGAAGCGGCCCCACGAGGATCCTCACACTGCGCTGTGGGCCGATCTCAAGAAGGTGACCTCCTCCGGAAAGCCTGTCACCGTGGGGCTCTTCAACTCCGGAACCGGCGAAGTCCATGTTGCGGAGGTCCGGGACGTAATCGTCCCAGGGCCCTTGGATGAGCGGGTCCCCGTTCCCGAAGGGGAAGAGAACCTCATTCCGGACTACTACCGCAAGAGCCCGTTCAGTCGCGCGTGGCTGCGCATGACCCGGATCGGCCCGGAACCGATCGACTTTTTCGGCAACTATTCCTTTGCATCCGTTCCGCAGATTCCGAATTATTCGGAGGCGGTCCTCAAGAGTCTGCAGAACAAGGTTATCGTGGACCCCCAAGAGCTGAGGGGCATGGACACCACGATCTGGAAGGTGCGGCGCAAGGCTTCCGGAGACTCCACGCAGACAGTGCTGTTGACGACGCGGTCGATCAGCAAGCCGATCTCCCGGGAGCCCGTCGAGGCTCAGAGCAATGTCGTGGTTCATATTTCCGATCCTCACTTTGCCACGGGGAATCATCGTGGGGTCCACGTCTGGCGTCTGGAAAGCGAGCAGGAGTCCGGATTGGCGACTCTCTCGGAAGCCATCGCCAATGCCCTCGACGGCCGGCGGATCGGACTGGTCGTCGTTACGGGAGATTTCACCTTCACCGGAGCGGAAAGGGAGTACGCCGAGGCGGCGACCTTTCTCCGGCGGCTCGCTGGAATCTGGTCCCTGGACATGGATCGATTCGTCATCATTCCGGGGAATCATGACATTCAGTGGACGAAGAATGAAAAATATGACGATGGCGCCGTCGTCAACATCGCTCCCGCGGAGGCGCAGGCAGAGTATCGCCGTTTCTATCATGGCTTGTTCGGGCACGATCTGACGGCGTTGCTCGCCATGGGGCGCCGCTTCGTGTTGCCTTGCGGTCTCGCGCTCGAGATCTGCGGCGTCAACTCGAGCTCCCTGGAGCAGGGGAAGGACTTTCTCGCGGGCATGGGGCGAGTTCAGGAAAACAGCTTCATGGGAGTGGCCAACGAGTTGGGCTGGAAAGAGACTGCGAGCCTGAGCCTGCGTGTTCTCGCCCTGCACCACCACCTCGCACTGACGGACAACCTGGAAGACGCGTCCTCCTACTATCGGGGCTTTGGCATTGCCATCGACGCTCCGCGGATTCAGCGCCTCGCTGCTCAAGAGGGAGTTCAGCTCGTATTGCATGGTCACAAGCATCGCGTTTTCGTCTGGAGATCGGGAGTCTACGAGCTCCCCGA
Organism: uncultured Acidobacteriota bacterium; assembly: GCA_963718645.1. Classification (GTDB taxonomy): domain Bacteria; phylum Acidobacteriota; class Thermoanaerobaculia; order Multivoradales; family UBA5704; genus DATARR01. The sequence continues at coordinate 2,995,183 of OY970373.1, read as the reverse complement.
GCATGCTCAGACCTCCTGGCGTCTTGGGGATCTCTCGATCGTGGGAGGGGGCAGCGCCGGCTCTCGGGAGACGGAAGCCGGCAAGAACTATTTCAATGTTTTTGAGGCCGGAAGCGACGGATTGACGCTGGAGATCTTCAGAGCTGAGGCCGCCGGCGCCTTCGACAGAATTCAAAGCTGGAAGGCCGGCTTCACCCTCGATCCTGATCCTTCCAGGTTGACGCTTGGTGATTGGGAGCTTCACGATATCCCGGGGAAGGGGAAGCGTTCATGAAGAAGCCGATCATCGACTTGGTCATCACGGACCTGGATAATACTCTCTATGATTGGTTCGAGCCCTGGTATCACGCCTTCAGCGCCTTCCTTGATCGTCTCGAACGCGACAGCGGCATTCCGAGAGAGGTTCTGATCCGGGAGATCAAGCAGGTCCACGAGAGGCACCAAACCTCGGAGTACGCCTTCCTTCTGCAGGAGATTCCCTCTCTCCGGGCTCTGCATCCTGGAGAGGATGTCGTCATCATCTATGATGATGCCGTGCACGAGTACAGCCGGGCCCGCAAGCAGCACCTCAGTCTTTACCCCGGTGTGCTCCCTACGCTGGACACCCTGAAACGTAACGGTGTCATGATCGTCGGCTACACGGAATCCATGGGCTTCTATAGCGCCAGCAGAGTGCGCGCAATGGGCTTGGACGGCACGCTGGACGTCCTCTACTCGCCGGAAGATCACTCACTACCGCATGGGTTGAGTCGAGAGAAGATTCGCAAATATCCAGTGCAGAGCTATGATCTCCTGCGGACCGCGCATCGGCACACGCCCAAGGGGGAGCTCAAGCCCAATCCGGCGGTACTCCTGGACATCGTTCGCGAGGTGGGTGGGGACGTGGAGACGAGCGTCTATATCGGCGACAGCCTCATCAAGGATGTCTCGATGGCCCAGGATGCCGGAATCATCGATGTCCATGCCAAGTACGGGACCGCCCACACGCGGGAGGAGTATGAGTTGCTGCGGTCCGTAACTCACTGGACGGCGGAGCAGGTCGAACGGGAAAGGACGGCCAGCAGTCGCACGGTCCGGCCGACGTTCGTCCTCGAGCATGGCTTCCAGGAGATCCTCGACCTCTTCGAGCTCCACTCCTTCCGAGACGCTCCGCTCGCGAGGGCCCAGGGCTAGGGAGCGGTTTGCCCGGAGGCTCTATTCTGGTAATCTCCTCCGCTCTCGGAAGAGGGCGGCGCCGGCAGCTCCTGAAATGCCGGCAGCCCAGAACCTGTTGGAGAAAGGATCAGCCGCTCCGGCGGCCGATGAGATCCTCAACCCCTCAACGACTGGAGACGACGGTGTCCCTGGCAAGCTGGTTCCGCAATCTGATATCCCCTCGCAAGGAAGGGCCGAAGGCCCCGATCGGCCGCAACGACATCTGTTGGTGCGGCAGCGGCAAGAAGTACAAGAAGTGCCACCTGAAGACCGACGAGCTCAAGCGGGTGGAGGCCTCCTACTCCGCCCACATCTCCGCCCGCAACCGCATGGGCGACGGCATAATGCCGGGCTCGGCCAAGAAGAAGCCCGTCCGCGAGCCCGAGGCGGCGCCAACCCCGGCCGAGCGCGGATAAGCGTCCTCGCCCCGCCCGGTCCTGAAGAACGAGACGGGTGGGGAGGGCGCGTCAGTAGGAGCGAGGCTGGAAACTGTCGGGAACGCGGATCTCGAAGGTGTCCTCATGGATCCTCGCCAGGAAGATCCCCTTTTTCAGCACCCGAGCGGCGACATTGTCGGGGATGTCCACCGCGGCGAGGATGCCGTAGACCTTCTTGCCTTCGTGACCGGGGAAGAACTCGTGGAAGTCGCGGAGGATGCGGAGCATCTGTTGGAGCCCGTCTTCGCGGAGATGGCTCTTGACCTCGACGGCGTACACCGCGTTCACCTCGCGATTGGCATACGCCAGGACGTCGATCTCCAGGGTCCGGCCGTTCTTGCGGGATGAGACTCTGGCCGAAGTTACGCTCATTCCGAACCTCTCACAGAGAACCTTCTGCATGGAGGGATAGGCCATCCCTTCCGTAGAGCCGCCGAACCTCTCGCCGAGCCGTTGTAGCTGTCGAGCATTCTCCCGGAGAATGCGGTCGATTTCGGCCTGCAGAAGATCTCTGTAGGCGGGACCCTTGAGTTCCTGATCGGTCATGAGAGCTTTCCCTACGGACGCGATTTCTACCACAAGGGAGGAAACCCTCCTAAGGGCTCGTCACAGAATAACTGTCCAGTTCTGATCGAGTCAACTTCCGTCCGGCCCAACGGGTCGGGAGAACGGAGCCCAGGGCTGAGGCCGAAGGCCGATGCCCTGGGAAGACAGGTGCCCCCATGGTTGCGGCCTGAAGGGTCGCGAGAACCCGACTCGGCAAAAAGGCTCCCGCGGCCCTTCAGGCCGCAACGAATTGTCCTCCCTCCCACCCAGGGCATCGGCCTTCGGCCTCAGCCCTGGGCTCCGTTCTCCCGGCCCGTTGGGCCGGACGGAACCAGACCTCCTGGGGCTGCCGTGCTCCGGGAAACTGGTGCAGTTATTCTGGGACGAGCCCTAAGCGTCTGTCACCCCCGCGTCAGCCACGCCACCGCTCGCTTGATGCCGCCCAGGGTGAGGTCTTCCATGTGGAAGACCTCGCCGATCTTCCGGATCGTGTCGCGGCCGTAGACGTCCCGCCAGAGCTCCTTGGGGATGGGGTTGAGCCAGGCGGCGTGGCGGAAACGGTCGCGCAGCCGCTCGAGCCAGCGCAGGCTCGCCTCGCCCTCTTCTTCCCCGTAGTAGATCGACCCGCTCGGATAGACCAGCTCTTCCGGGGCCATCGAGGCGTCGCCCACGATCAGCACCCGGGTGTCCTGAGACCGCCGCAGCAGCTCCGCGGTGGGGAGGGGGCGGCGGCGCTGCGGGTCCTTGTAGACGGAGCCGTAGATCGTGTTGTGGAAGAAGTACGTGTGGCAGCGCTTGACGCGGTCGCGCACCTTGGCGAAGAGCAGGCGGGTGAGCTCGACGTGAGGGAGCATCGAGGTGCCGCCGTTGTCGATCAGCAGCACCACCTCGATGCGGTCGAGCAGGTCGCGCTTGAAGACGAGGTCGATCTCACCGCCGTTCCTGGCGCTCTCGTGGATCGTGGCGTCGATGTCGAGCTGGTCGCGCGGGCCGGTCGGCGCCAGCTTCTTGAGCGACGTCAGCGCCTGGGCGAGGTTGGCGCCGCTCAGCGCGTTGGAGTCCGAGTAGTCGATGTAGCGGCGCTCGCCGATCACCTTGGTGGCGGAGAGCTTGCCCCCCTGGCCGAAGACGCGCACGCCCCCCTTGGAGTTTCCCGAATGGCCGAAGGGTGAGTTGCCGCCGGTGCCCACCCAGCGGCTGCCGCCGTGGTGCTCCTCCATCTGTTTGCGTACCGTCTCCCAGAACCGTTTCATCAGCTCGCCCGGCGGGAAGGTCCAGAGCGCCTGCGGCGGCAGCTCGCCCCGGCGGACCGCCTCCTTGAGCCACTGCCGGAACTGCGGCGTATTGAGCAGCTCCGGATCCCCCTCGGCCACCCGCGGCAGGTCGATGCCGTAGAAGTGGAAGGCGAACGCCCGCTCGTAGGCGTCCATGTGCTCGACCCGGCGGACGAAGCAGAGGCGCGCGAAGAGGAAGAGCGAATCGAGGTCCGGCGCCAGCCCCCGCTCCATGCCGCGATAGAAGTCGAGCGTGTCGGTCAGGCTGGCCGGAACGCCGTAGTCGCGCAGCAGGAGGATGAAGCCGTCGAGGAACATAAAGGTTTTTACCGATCCAATCACGATTCGATCAGTTGATCCGCGCCCGCTTGCCTCCATTGCGGAAGGAGAGGATGTCCTCCGTGCGCTTGAGCAGGGTGCCGATGAAGGGGACGTTCAGGCGGTCGGGGGTGATCCGCGCGTGGTTCAGGGCGCCCAGCCAGTTGAGCAGCTCGCTGGTGGCCGGCGGCTTCTCGTACCCCTTCTGGCGTAGCTCGTAGAAGATGCCGAGGGCGGAGTCGAGCAGCCCCTGGTCGAGGTCGGCGAAGTGGAGCTTGACGATCTCCCGCATCTGTTCGGGATTGGGGAAGGCGATGTGGTGGCAGAAGCAGCGGCGCAGGAAGGGGTCGGAGAGCTCGCGCTTGGCGTTCGAGGTGAGGATGATCACCGGCCGGATCCTCGCCTTCACCAACTGGTTGACCTCGCGGATGGTGAACTCGCAGTCCTCGAGCACGTCGAGGAGGTTGTCCTGCACGTCGGACTCGGTCTTGTCGATCTCGTCGAGCAGCAGGACCACCCGCTCCTCGGCGCGGAAGGCGCGGCCGATCGGCCCCCAGATCACGTAGTCGAAGAAGCGGTTGACGTCGCGGCCGGTGCCGGAGGTGCCGAAGCGGGCGTCGTTGAGGCGGAGCACGGTGTCCTGGACGTAGCAGGACTCCTCCCCCTTGATGGTCGACTTGCAGCGCAGCGTCTCGATCGGGTAGCCCAGCGATCGGCTGATCTCGAAGGCGAGCTGCGTCTTGCCGGTGCCGGCCTCGCCGGTCAGCAGGAGCGGCTTCTCCATCGCGATCGCCATGTTGACGATGGCGCCCAGCTCGGGGTCGAGGTAGTAGCTTTCGGTGCCCTGGAATTCCATGCCGGGAGCATAGCAAAGCGAGGGCGCAGGACGGCGGCGGCCCCCGTCTGGGCCGCCGCCTGAAGCTCATTGCAAGGTGCCGTCGATCGGCTGGGCGACTTCCAGGCACAGCGTGCCGGGCTGCGGCGTGACGCAGACGTAGACGCAGTGCAGATGGGTGGGATCGCACGAGCCGTGAGGCTCGTAGGGGTTCGTGCTGGTCGGGTTGCAGTGGCAGGACTGATAGACGCACTGTCCCGCCGGGCAGACCGGCACCGAAGTGTCGGTGCTCGCCGCCAGGCGCGGCTGCGCTGCGGTCCCCTTGAGCACGGCCGGGGAGACGCCGGCGAGGAAGTTGGACGATGCCGGCAACACCGTATCCGGCCGGCCGTCGCCGTCGGTGTCGATCCTGACGCCGGTCTTGTACTGCGGAACGCTGACGTACGCCCAGACCGAGCGGCTACCCGGACCGAGGTCGATGCGGCGGGTCACCTCGCGGCGGCCGCTCTTGTCACCGTTGGCCGGCGTGAAGACCGCCTTGACGTTGAGGGCCAGCGGCGCCGAGTAGGTCCCGCCGAGCGCCTCGGTGCGGAAGATCTTCATCGTGGTGACCGGCTGCTCGCCGGCCAGGCTGACGGCGACGTCGTAGGCGCCGCAGCTCGTCTCGATCGGCTTGGTGCTCACCAGCGAAAGGGCCATCATCTGGATCCGGGTCGAGGCTGTGCCCTGGGCGTCGAACCTGGCGTCGTCGAGACGGCGCACGGCGGTATCGATGGGACCGAGACCCTTGGCCGGCGCGATCGCAAGCGGCGCGCCCTTGAACACGACCGTGCCGGTGAACGGCTGCGAAGCCTCGCAGAAGAACCCCGCGGGGATGGGCTGGTCCGCGAAGCTGGTCTGGGCGAACCCGGCAACGGTCATCCACAGATCGACTCCCTTGTGGATGGTGTCGGTGCCGAAGGCGGGTGAGCCGGCGATCAGGGCGAGGATCACGGCGGCTCCTACGGCGGTGCGAAACAAGGCTCTGGACAATTTCATCGTCCGCTCCTTTCTCATGGAGGTCGCAAGGCCTCCCGGCCGGGGGCTGGTTGCAAGCCTCCTCTAGTAAAGAAGTGCTAGAAACCCGGAGGAGGGAGACCGGCCGCGGAGGATGGGAGGAAAGCGGCGGCCCGGAGGCCGCCGCCTGGACGTTCAGTTCAAAGGGCGGTCCGCCTGGACTGCATAGCAGGCACTCGTGTCCGTTCCGGTGCTGAAGCCGGAAGTGGCGCCGGCCGGAGCACAGGTCCAGATGCAGTGCAGGTGGTCGCATCCGGCGGCCGACTGGTTCCACTGCGGATTGGTGCTCGGATCGGCGCAGTGGCAGGACTGATAGGGGCACTGTCCCGCGGGGCAAGAGATGGTGGCGCTCGATGTCGAGCCCTGCAGCTTCGTGGAGGCCAGGCGGGGGAGCGCCGGCGGAGCGTTGAGGACGGCCGGAGCGACGCCGGCGAGGAAGTTCGACGAGGCGGGCAGGATCGTGTCAGGCTTGCCGTCGCCGTTGGTGTCGACCTTGACGCCCTGCTTGTAGCGCGGAAGGTTGACGTAGGCCCAGACCGAGTTGGTGCCGGGGCCGAGGTCGATGCGGCGGGTGACCTCGCGGCGGCCGCTCAGGTCGCCGCTGACTGGCGTGAAGACGGCCTTGACGTTGAGCGCCAGCGGCGCCGTGTAGGTGCCGCCGAAGGCTTCGCTCTGGAAGATGTGCATCAGCGTCTCCGGCTGCTTGCCGTCGAGATTGACCGAGACGTTGTACTTGCCACAGCTCGTCTCGATCGGCTGCACGCTCACCAGCGACAGCGCCATGAGCTGGATGCGGGTGGTCGCCTCGCCCTTGGCGTCGAACTTGGCGTCGTCGAGGCGGTTGACGACGGTATCGATCGAGCCGAGGCTGCCGGCGGGCTCGACGGCCAGCGGCGCGCCCTTGAACTTCACCTTGCCGGTGAAGGCCTGCGAGCCCTCGCAGAAGAAACCGGCCGGAATCGGCTGCTCGGCGAAGCTGGTCTGGGCGAACCCGGCGACGGTCATCCACAGATCGACCCCCTTGTGGATGGCTTCCGCTCCGAAGGCGGGAGAGCCGGCGACCAACGCGAGAATCAGGGCGGCTCCTACAACTGTGCGAAGCAAGGCACTGGACAATTTCATCGTCCTCTCCTTTTCTGGTGAGGGGTGCGGGCCTCCCGGCCGGGGGCTTGTCGCAATCCACCTCTAAACGAGAAGGTGCTCGAAACCGGAAGGAGAGAGTCTTGGCGCGGGGAAACGGTCCGTGGCCCGGGGGAAGGTGCGAAATACCTTGGGGAACGTCGCCTCCAAGAAGGGGATTGCGCTCCCCGGCGGACGAACGCCTCCGACGGCTGGGGGAACGCTCCAGACGGCTGGGGGAGCGTTCCGGACGGCTGGAAGAGCGCTCCAGACGGCTGGGGGAGCGTTCCGGACGGCTGGGGGAATGTCCCAGACGGCGGGGAAAGTGTCCCAGACCTAGGGGAAAGTGTCCCAGATGGCGGGGAAAGTGCTCCAGATGGCGGGGAGAATGTCCAAGACAGCGGGGAGAATGTCCCAGATGGCGGGGAAAATGTTCCGGATGGCGGGGAAAATGTTCCGGACGGCTGGGGGAATGTTCCAGACGGCGGGGAGAATGTTCCGGACGGCGGGGGGAACGTTCCAGATAGCTGGAGGAACGTTCCAGAAGCTTGTTGAGACGTTCCCCTTGTCGGGGGGGACATTCCCCCCGTCGGGGGAGACGCTACGCTGGTTGGGAGAGACATTCCCCCTTTTCGGGGGAGACGTTCCCCTGGAGAGACAGGCGGCGGTTCGTCGAGAACCGCCGCCGGGACGGTCAATTCATCGTCTGGGTATCCGCGGGCTGAGCGACCACCGTGCAGGCGCTCGAAGGCGCGCAGGTGTAGATGCAATGGAGGTGATCGGAAGCGCAGCCGGTGGAGGACTGGTTCCATGCCGGCGGCGGGTTTTGCGTGGTCGGCGCGCAGTGGCAGGACTGGTAGGCGCACTGGCCCACCGGGCAGGCGATGATCGGCGTGGCCGTCGCCGTGGTCTGGCTGGTGGAGGCGGCCAGGCGGGGGAGCGCCGGCGGGGCCTTGAGCAGGGCCGGAGCGACGCCCGCCAGGAAGTTCGACGAAGCCGGGAGGACCGTGTCCGGCCGGCCGTCGCCGTTGGTGTCGACGCGGACGCCCTGCTTGTAGCGGGGCAGGTTGATGTACGCCCAGACCGAGTTGCTGCCCGGGCCGAGGTCGATGCGGCGGGTCACTTCGCGCCGGCCGGCGGCGTCGCCATTGACCGGCGTGAATACGGCCTTGACGTTGAGGGCCAGCGGCGCCGTGTAGGTCCCGCCGAAAGCATCGCTCTGGAAGATGTGCATCAGGGTCTTCGGCTGCTCGCCCGCGAGGTTGACCGCGACGTTGAACTTGCCGCAGCTCGTCTCGATCGGCTGCACGCTCACCAGCGACAGCGCCATGAGCTGGATGCGGGTGGTCGCCTCGCCCTTGGCGTTGAACTTGGCGTCGTCGAGACGGCGGACGACGGTGTCGATCGAGCCGAGGCTGCCGGCGGGCTCGACCGCCAGCGGCGCGCCCTGGAACTTCACCTTGCCGGTGAACGGCTGCGAGCCCTCGCAGAAGAAGCCCGCCGGGATCGGCTGCTCGGCGAAGCTGGTCTGCGCGAAGCCGGCGACGGTCATCCACAGATCGACTCCCTGGTGGATGACCTCTCCGGCGAAGACGGGCGAGCCGCTGATCACAGCCAGGATCAGGGCGACTCCTACGGCTGAACGAAGCATCGTTTTCGACACTGTCATCGTCCGCTCCTTTGTGGATGGGTAACCGCCTCCGGAAGGCGAAAGCGAGAGATCCACATCTATAGGGTGCGTTCCAGGGGCTCAAAGGAGACGGAGGTTATTTTTTAGAATCAACGATTTAAACGGTTTTGCAGCCGCGCGCCGCGACAGCCGTCATATCAGGCCGGGGGGGCGAGCGCCGGCGGCCGGGTGAGCCGCCTCCGGCGTCGCCGGCTGGACCTGGTTGCGGGTGAACCAGCCGATGCACCGCTTTTCCACCCGGCCGAGCAGGATCAGCACGGCCAGGGTGAGGGTGAGGGCCATCAGGGCGGTCAGCCACTGGCCGGCGCCGCAGGCGATGCCGAGGCTGGCGACCACCCAGATCGAGGCGGCGGTGGTCAGCCCGTGGACGCTCTGGTGCGAGTCGTCGCGCAGGATGACGCCGCCACCCAGGAACCCGATGCCGGCCATCACCCCCTGCACGACGCGGAGCACCGCCGAGCCGTCGACCTGGGTGCCGTTGGTGACCAGCTCGATGGCGACCAGGCTGATCAGCGCCGCGCCGAGCGAAACCAGCCCGTGGGTGCGCATCCCCGCCGGCTTGCCATGGATCTCGCGGTTGAGGCCGAGCACACAACCGATCACCGTCGCCACGAACAGGCGCAGGAAGATCTCGCCCGGACCGATCAGGAATTCCCCGCTGGTCATCGGCATCGGGTGCATGGGATCACCGCACTCTCAAGGGATGGGTGAACACGTCGGGCTGGCGGACCAGGGGATTGAAGCGCGACGCGGCGTAGGTGGCGATCCAGAGCGGGTAGAAGGTCTTCGCTCCGGCGGCGAGCCCCTGGTAGTCGCCGAGGAAGAAGCCGTCGGAGGTTGCCACGTACCGCAGGTCCCACGACGCCGGGCTCACCCGCAGGCTCTTGGCGAACCGCTGCCCCGCGTTCTTCGACAGCGCGAGGTATTCGTCGACCAGCACGCCCGAGGGATCGTTGCGCAGGGAGTAGTAGGACACTCCCACCCACCCCTCGGCGCTCACCGCCACGGCGGGCGTGAAGTTGGCGGCGCCCGTGGGGCCGTCGGACACCTTCTGGGGGCCGCTCCAGGTCTCGCCGCCGTCGGTCGAACGCGAGAGGACGGCCTGGTCGGTGCCCGGCGAGAAACGTTCGTCCTGCCAGACCACGTAGAGCGCGCCGGTACGCGGGTCGATCGCCGCGGCCGGAATGCCGGCGCCGGTGCGCGATCCCGCGACGCCGGCCGCGTCGACTTGAGAGATCTCGACCGGTGAGCTCCAGGTCCGCCCGCCGTCCGCCGAGTGCGCGGACCGCATCGTGATCTGGGCCCCGTAGTTGAGCCAGACGGCATGGACGATGCCGCCGGGCCCGATCAGCGGCACGATACCGATGCTCACCCCCAGGTTCGTCACCGTCACCGGCGCCTGGAACGAGCGGCCGCCGTCGTCCGACCAGGAGATCAGCTCCGGCTGCTGGCGGTCGGCGGAGAACCAGTCCCAGCCGACGTAGAGCCGCCCCTTGTAGGGGCTGTCGTCCCGCGTGTCGACGACGATCGCCTCCTTGTCGTCGAACGTCTGGGTGCCGCTGTGCACCGCCACCGGATCGCCCCAGGTCACCCCGCCGTCGTCCGAGGCCGAGACGTAGACGCCGTTCTGCGCGCTCGTCTCGTTGAACCCCAGGGAGACGAAGTAGGCGCGCCCCCCCGGGCCGAAGGTCACCCAGGGGTCCGAGGTGCGCTCGTAGGGTCCGCCGGAGGCCGCGGCCACGCGCGGGATGAGCGTCTCCTGCCAGGTGCGCCCGCCGTTGAAGGAGACGGCGGAGGTCAGCGCTCGGCACCCCTCGTCGAGGAAGCGGTCCTCCTGGTATCCCGCCAGCAGGTGCGCGGGGTTCTCGGGATCGACGGTGAAGAAGGGCTCCGTCTCGGTCTCCCCCTGCGAGGGGCCGGGGATCGGATCGAGCAGGTCGGCGCTCAGCCGGATCACCCCCTGGGGGATGCCGCCGCGGGGCGGGCGCTTGACGGCGAGCTGGTCGAGGAACGCCTTGAGCTTGCGCGGGCTCTCCGGCACGAGGTTCTCCGGCACCCGGGCCCCCCAGGCCTCCTGCTGCTCGATCCAGCGGCTGCGGGAGAAGGCCGGATCGCCGGCGGCGGAGCCGCCGAGCGGAAGGAGGAGCGGGATCAGCCAGAGGAGCGGCGCCAGCTTCTTCATGCCATGAGTGTAACCCGCCTCGGGGGAGCGCTCATCCACCGCGCCTTCCCTTCGCCCGGGCTTCAAGAATCGCACTGCGGCACCTGCCGGGTGGCCGCGTCGCAGTGGGCCTCGCCGTTTTTGTCGAACGTCAGCACGTACCTGACCCGAGGCAGTCTCATTCGCGGTGCCCAGACGCGGAGGTGGTACCCCCCGGTCCACTCGAAGGGTGGCGGCTCCGGATCGCAGTCTCCCACCACCCTGAACTCGAAGACGATCTCCTGCGTGCGCTCGATTTCCGACTTCGCGAAGCGCCACGCTTGCGCCGCCTCCACGCTCGCCGCGCTCAGCCCCATCGGCTGTCCTTCGCCCAGCATGGTGGTCTTGGCAACCTCGCCGGTGGGAAGGATCGTCACATTCACCCTCACATCTCCCTGGACCCGGGCTCTGGCCGCGAGCTCGGTGTAACTCGGCGCAGGTGCGTTCACGACCGTCCCAGGCTGCGAAAAGCCCGTGGATGCCGGCCGCGGATCCGGGCCCGATGATCGGATCCAGGCGTGGGTTTCCCGGGTCCCATACCAGTCGGCAGGGCCACCACCGGCGTTCGAATTCGAATAGGTGACCCGGACCTGGACCCAGCCCGCGGCCACGCCCGCCAGGAGCTCGGCCGGGGCCTCCACGGCGGTCGAGTCTCCGGGCTGGAGCTCCACGTAATCGTCCGCCAGAGGCCCGTTCCTGGGCTTGATCGTCTGCGATAGGGGCTTTCCCTTGGTGTCGGAGACGAGGTATTCCAGATGGCCGCCACGGTTCACGGCCATCGGCTCTTCGCCGCCGTTGGTGAAGACCACCTGGTATTGGGTGGGATTCTCCTCGGAAGTGGAGAACGTGAGGACCAGGGCGCAGCGGCGCCGGGCAACCTCCGACAGCTTTTTTTCGACCTCGGAGAGGGGGAGCCAGAAAGGGGCTTGCATCTCGCCGGGGGGACTTCCAGCGACCGGATCCGCCAGGACCTTGTCCTTCACGACTGGAAAGACGGAGTCCACCTCCGGATTGTGACCGTAGACAAAAAACCCTTCGAAGCCTCGGCTTGGGTCCCCCCAGGCCTGCCGCCAGTGAGCGACGGGAACTCGGAGCTGAGGAGGCGGACTTCCCGTGTAGACGCGTTCCACCTGGAAGATCAGGGAACCGCCGTCCTGCTCGGCAAAACTGGCCTTCACCACAGACCGGCAGAAAGGAGCGATGTCCAGCAGGGGGGCCGGCGACTCGGCATGGGCGATTGCCGGGAGGCTGACGAGGACCGCCATCAAGAAGACCTTCGAGGGCATGGAAAACCTCCTGTGCACGAGACTCCAGGAGTGGTTTGCAATCCTGCCGCCAGCGGGTATCAACCGGTGAAAACCGGGTTCCAGCTTGGGCGGACGTCTCCTCCGCGCGTCCAGACGTCCGCTTCCGGTGACGGTGGCCTGAGGAACGCCACCGCCGCGGCCACGCACGCTTCGTCGCGCAGGATGCGCAGGTGGCCAAGGCCGGGGGCGGGGCGGAGCTCGGCGCCCGGCCAGCGGCGGGCGAGCTCGGCTCCCTCCTCGAAGGGGACCTCGCGGTCCTCCGGATCGTGGAGCACGAGGAGCGGCGCGGTCATCCGCGGGGCGATGTGGACCGGCGCGATGCCGTCGAACCGCACCTCGAGCCACTCTTCGGCCTCCCGGAGCATGCGCTCCATCACCTCCGGCGAGACGCCGACGCCGGCGCGGAAGCGGAGCCAGAACGACTCGAAGCTCAGCGGCGGCGCGAAGAAGACGGCGCGCTCCACCTCCAGCCCGCAGGCGATCGCGTAGGCGCTGCCGGCGGCGCCGAACGAGTGGGCCGCGATCCCCCGCACCGGTCCGAACAGGGCGCCGGCGCGGCGGAGCGCCGAGGCGAAGTGGACCAGCGAGGAGACGTTCCCCGCCGACTCGCCATGGCCGGGAAGGTCGAGCGCCACCGCCCGGAAACCGGCTGCCACCAGGGGATCGACGAGCGATGTCATCTGCCCCGCGTGGCCGCCCCAGCCGTGCGCCAGCAGGATGGCGGGCCCGGCGCCCCAGGCGCGTCCGGCCACCCGCCGGCCCTCGACCTCGAACGAGAAGAGCTCGCCGCGCGTCAGCACCGTCCTCTCCTCGTCCCGCACCCGCGCCCGCCGCGGCGTGAAGAAGAGCTTGCGCGCCACCCGCGCGGCGGCACCCGGGGCGAGCGTGCTCGCCACCTGCATCCCGGCGCGCAACCAGGAAGGGGCTGGAACCGGACGAAGACGACCGGTCGTGCTTTTGTCCAGAGAGGAAAGAGGGAGCGCGGCGTTCTCCAGGTGCGTGGGGTGCATGCGATCTCCTTGCGGAAACGAGGGGTCAGGAACGGGGGCGGCTGCGGTCGAGGAGGGACTCGAAAGCGGCGCGGGCGCGCGGCTCGGCGCGCGGGTCCTCGAGGAGCTTGGCGGTCTGCTGGAAGACCATGCCGATGCCGACGAACTCGTAGGCGAACTGATCGAGGTCGAGGCCGGCGTCGAAGTGCCCCTCCTCGACGGCGGCGCGGGCGGCGCGGGAGATGGTGTCGTACCAGTCGCGCTGCGACTGCACGAGGAGGTCGCGGACGGGGCCGGGGCGGTCGTCGTACTCGTGGGTGAGGGCCATGAAGAAGCAGCTTCCGCGGCCGCCGTTGCCGTGCACCCAGACGAGGTAGTCGTCGAACAGCAGCCGCAGCCGGGGCTCGCCGCGCGGCTGCCGGAGCGCCGGCACGACGACGTCGGCGATGAAATGGTCGATCGCCCGCTGGAGCACCTCGACCTGCAGCGCCTCCTTGGACCGGAAGTGCGCGAACAGCCCGCTCTTCGACAGGTTCATCCCCGCCGCCAGCACGCCGAGCGACAGCCCCTCAAGGCCGACCTCGCTGGCCAGCGCCAGCGCCCGCTCCAGGATCTCCTGCTTGGTCTGCTCGCCTTTGCTCACGGAGAGGAAAATAGCACGACTGGTCGGTTCAGAGCAAGGGGGGCCCTCATCACCCCGGCCCTCTTCTCCCAGCCCTCCACCCACCCTGACGGGGAGAAGAGGGAGTGGTTAGTTAAAAGCAAGAGGGGAAAGGGAGGCGCGCACAGCGCGTCCTACGAAAGCGTTCAAGGTCGTGGTCTTAGCCCCTCTCTCCCCAGCAAGGGTGGGGGGAGGGCTGGGAGAGAGGGGTTGGGGAGTGAGGGCTCTTTTTTTCTACCCCCGCTTCACCACCACCACCGTCACGTCGTCCGGGGCCGTTTCAGCGCCCAGGTGGCGGCGGCAGTCGTTGAGGAGGGCGTCGACGATCTCGACGGCGGGGCGGTGGCCCATGGCGCGCAGGACCTCGCGGGCGCGCTCGAAGCCGTAGGCGTCGCCGTTGCGGTCGAGGGCTTCGAAGAGGCCGTCGGAGCAGAGGACGAGGGCGGCGCCGGGGCGGAGGCGGAAGGTGCGGTCGGCGTAAGGCTGCACTGGACCGTGGCCGAGGGGGAGGCCGGGGGATTCGACCTCGGTGACGCGGCCGAACTCGGCCAGCAGGGGATAAGGGTTGCCGGCGTTGGCGAACAGGGCGTCGCCGGTCGCGGGATCGAGGCGGATGAGGGCGAGCGCGGTGAAGCTGTGGTCGATGCTGGTGGAGCGGAGCACGCGATCGAGCTGGCGGAGCACGGCGGCGGGGGTCTCCGCGGGCTCGACGAGGCTCAGCAGGCCCGCTTTGACCATCGCCTGGGCCACCGCGCACGAGTAGCCGTGGCCGGCGACGTCGCCGGCGGCGATCCAGAGCTGGCCGGCGGCGTCGCGCAGGAAATCGTAGAGGTCCCCGCCGGCGTCGCTGGCCAGCACCGAGCGGGCGGCGATCTGATACCCCTCCAACCGCGGCATCTCCCGGGGGAGCAGGCCCAGTTGCATCCGCGCCAGCAGGTCCACCTCGTGCCGCAGGCGGCGCTCCTCGCCCAGGCGGCGCATGAAGGGGGGCGGCGGCTCGCCGCCGCTCTCGGCCGCCTCGGCGCGCGAGGTCCCGAACCAGCCGGCGGCCAGGATTCCCGCGGAGAGCGTGGCCGTGAGGGCGAAGGAGCCCGGCAGCCAGTCCAGGTGGAGACCCGAATAGACTGCGGCGGGGAGCAGGAGGGAAGTAACGGCGGCGGTGAGCAGAGTGGTCAGGCCGAACCGTCTGCAGATCCAGGCCAGCGCTCCAGCGTAGAGCACGTTCACCCCCCACTCGGCGGGGAGGGGGAGGAGCTGGAGCGGCGCCAGGGCGTAGGCGCCGAGCAGGGCGGCCGCCGGCAGCACCCAGCGCGCCGCGCGCCCGTGCAGGAAGCGCACGGCCAGCGCGGTGATCAGCGCCACTCCGGAGGCGAGCCAGATGCCGCCCATCAGTGGGCTGCCGCTGTCGCCGAACACCGGCAGCGGCAGGCTGGAGGCGGCCGGCGAGCTCCCAGGGAGGACGACCGCGAGGGCGTAGACGGCGAGCGTCAGCGCGGCGAGGCCGCCGCCGAGGGCGAAGCCGAGCAGGAGGCTGCGGCCGGCCCGCGGGCCGAGGCGCCCGCGCCGCAGGGTGTCCAGGCTGGTCGAGAACTCGGGGTCCGCGGCGCGGAGCAGGGATTCGCCGGCGGACCAGACGAAGAAGATCCAGAGCGCCTTGGAGAACGGGCCGAGGAGGAGGTCGAAGATCACGGTCCAGTCCGCATCCAGCCCCCGGATCCAGCTCGGGTTGGCCGAGGCCAGGGCGATCAGGGCGAGCACCGTGCCGTTGACGAGGTCGATCCGCCCGCGGATCAGGAGGGCGAGGAAGATCACCAGGGCGGCGAGCGCCAGCGGCAGGAAGAACAGCAGGGCGGAGAACAGCTTCGCCGTGGCTTCCGGCCGCTCCCCGCCCCCCTGGGCCGGCAGCCGCTCGGCGAGGATGCCGCGCGGCGGAGCGATCTGGATGGCGACCTCCTGCGGGGGCGAGCTAGCCAGGATCTGGAAGGCACGCCAGGTCGGGGGACCGATGACGACCTGCCCGCCGCGCCCGGGGCCGAGCGTCTCCCCGGGCTCCAGCAGCAGGCGTCCCAGGGTGTCGGCGAGACGCTGGAACTTCACCTCGTCGGTGTGGCCGAAGAGGGGCGTGCCGGTCTCGCTCCAGGCGATGCGGAGAGGGCGGCCGTCGAGGGAGAATTCCACCGCGAGCGCCTGGTCGCCGGCGTCGCCGGGCAGGCGTACGGGCTGGAAGACCTTGACGCGGACCCCGGAGCGGGTGGCGATGAGCCACGAGGCCGCGCGCTCGCCCAGAGCGGCGTAGGTCTTCTGGAGCCCTGAGTCGCTCGCCGTCAGGGCGAGGCTGGAATGGCGCCGGGCCGGCCGCAGCCCGGTCTCCCGGACCATTTCCCGGAAGCGGGCGCGGAAGGGGCGCTGATCGGGGAAGGGGCCGGTGCGCCACTCGGGGAGGACCGCCAGGGCCAGGGCGGCACCGAGGGCGAGCGCCAGCAGCCCCGCGCCGACGGCGAGCAGGAGGCGGTTCCGGGACGAGCGCGGGATCGTCACGGCAGTCACCGGTCCGCCTCCGCGCGCCGCTTCAGCACCACGAACGTGGTGTCGTCCATCGGCAGGGCGCTCCGCAGGTGGTGCCGCCAGTCGGCGAGCAGCGTCTCCAGGATGCGGTCGGCCGGCTGGGCGCCGGCGTCGACGAGCAGCTCGCGCAGGCGGCCGTAGCCGTAGACCCGGCCGGCGCCGTCGGTGGCCTCGAACAGGCCGTCCGAGCAGAACACGAGAGCGGCGCTGGGGGGAAGATGGACCGGGCGGTCGACGTAAGTCTGCGGGGGGCCGAGCCCGAGCGGCATGGAGGACGGGGTGATCGCGAGCTCGGTGACCGCGCCGCCGGCGACCAGGATCGGATAGGGGTGGCCGGCGTTGGCGAGCAGCGCCTCGCCGCTCTCCGGGCGGAGCCGCAGCAGGGCGAGGCTGGTGAAGTTGCGGGTGAAGCCGGCGGCCCGCAGCACGCGGTCGGCCCGTTGCAACACCTCGGCGGGGGTCCGCTGCCGGCCGATCAGGCTGGCGAGCGCCGCCTTGGTCATCGCCTGGGCGATCGCGCAGGAGTAGCCATGGCCGGCGACGTCGCCGGCGGCGATCCAGACGAATCCCTCGCCGTCGCTCAGCACGTCGTAGAGGTCGCCGCCGGCCTCGTTAGCGATCGCCGAGTGGGCCGCCAGCTCGTAGCCGGCGAGGGGGGGGAGGGTGCGCGGCAGCAGCCCGCGTTGCATCTTCGCCAGCAGCTCCATCTCGTTGCGGAAGCGGCGCTCCTCTTCCAGGCGGCGGACGAAGACCGGGGGCGCCAGCCGCTGCACCTCGGCGCGGGCCGAGCGCGACAGCCCCAGCATCCCGAGCAGCGGCGCCGCCGCCGAGAGGCCGGCCGCGACGGCGAAGCTGCCGGGCATCCAGTCGAGGAAGCGGTAGGCGAAGACGGCGGCGGGGAGGAGGAAGGAGAGCAGCGAGGCCGCCAGCAGCGCCGTCAGGCCGTGACGCCGGCAGATCCAGACCAGCAGGCCGGCGAAGAGGACATTGGCGGCCAGCCCCGCCGTCAGGGCCGGCTCGATGGGGACGGGGCGCAGGAAGAGGCCGGCGGCGAGCGCCGCCGCCGCCGGGGCCCAGCGGATCGGCAGCAGCCGCATGGCGAGCGCGAGGGCCAGGGCCACGCCGCCGGCGAGCCAGATCCCCGCCGCGACCGGGCTGTGGAAGGGCTGGAAGAGGGGGAGCGGGACGCTGAAACGCTCGGGCCAGGTGCCGGGGAGGGCTTCCGCCCCCGCGAGCAGGGCGAGGCGGAGGCCGCCGAGGGCGGCGCCGGCGCCGAAGCCGATCACCAGCGCCCGGCCGCCGCGCGGACCGATCCGCCCGGCGCGCAGGGCGTCCAGGCTGGTGGTGAAGTCCACCGCCGTCGAGCGGAGCAGCGACTCGGCGCACGACCAGAGGAGGAAGATCCGCACGGTCCAGAGGAGTGTCGCCGCCAGGCTGAACGGCCAGAAGCCCGTCACCGGGTGCCAGGGGAGCAGCGAGAAGGCGGCCGCGACGGCGAGGACGGCGCCGTTGACGACGCCGATCCGGGACTGCATGGCGAGCACCACGAAGAGGATCGCCAGGGCGAGGAACGCCGGCACGGCGTACCAGAAGTCGGTGATCATCCGGAGCATCGCGGCCTCCGCCGCCGCCGTATGCCGCGCCGTCACCGCGCCCGGCCGGCGCTCCAGTGTCCCGCTCTGCCCGAAGGCCGTGCCGAGCAGGAACTGCGGCCGCCGCCCGCCGTGCAGGGGGTAGATCCCCCGCGCCATGGTGGCGACCGTCTCCCATTGCCCGGCGCCGAGGGTTTCGCCGGGGGCGAGGAGTTGGGCGGCCAGCGGCTCGATCCGCGGGCGTGCGGCGCCGAAGAAGATCCCGGGCGACAGGAGGATCTGGAAGTCGGTGCTCCACCAGTTGAGCGACTCGGGCTGCCCGTCGAGCGCGAGGGTGACCATCAGGCCGGGGCTGCCGATCGACTCCGAGGACTGAACCTCGGTGAACGCCGCGACGCAGACCGCGGAGCGGGTGGCCTGGAGCCACTCGCCGCCGCGGTTGCCCAGCGCGCGGTAGGGCTCGAGCTGCTGGGGGCTCCGGGTGAGCAGGTAGAGGCGCGGCTCGGCCGCTTCGAGGGCGAGCCCGGCCCGGGCCGCCACCTCCCGCACGCGCTCCCGGTAGGCCGCCTCGCGGAGGGGGCGGCCGGTCCGCCACTCCGGAAGGAAGGCCTGCGCCAGCACCACCCCCGCCGCCAGCGCGGCGAGCCCGAGGGCGGCCACGAGCAGGAGGTTCCGGCGGGTGTGGACGCTGGCGGTCATCTCGTCCTTCTCTCTACGCGGGTCGGCCGGGAGGGTTTTGGGATGCCGGGGCTATCCTATCGCGGAACCCAAGGACGCAAAGGACAGCAGGGACAGCAGGGACACCAGGGACGTCAGAGACCCCAGAGGGAATGTCGCCTTCGGGCGGCTCGTCCTTGCCGTCCTTGCCGTCCTTTACGTCCTTGTCTGGTTTTTCCTGCCCTCCTACAGCAGCGGCGACAGCCAGCGCGCCATGCGGTCGCCGAGCTTCTTCATCCAGGAGCGCCGGCGCCAGTCTTCGCGGCTGATTTCCAGGGCGCTCTCCAGGTCGGTCAGGAAGGCCTTCTCCATCACCACCGCGGTGGGCGCGTCGAGCATCAGCAGGTCGCACTCGGCGTTGAAGAGGAAGGAGCGGAAGTCGAGGTTGGTCGAGCCCACCATCGAGACGAGGCCGTCGGCCACCAGCGTCTTGGCGTGCAGGATGGCCGGCTGGTACTCGAAGATCCTCACCCCCTGCTCCAGCAGCGCGCCGAAGTGGCCGTGGCCGGCGCGGCGGGCGAGGGGGACGTCGGACTTGCCCGGCAGCAGGAGGCGGACGTCCACGCCCTGCGCGGCCGCCTCGCCCAGCACCTTGATCGCCCGGTGGCCGGGGGCGAAATAGGCGTTGGTGATCCAGAGCGAGCGCTTGGA
Organism: uncultured Acidobacteriota bacterium; assembly: GCA_963718645.1. Taxonomy (GTDB): domain Bacteria; phylum Acidobacteriota; class Thermoanaerobaculia; order Multivoradales; family UBA5704; genus DATARR01. The sequence continues at coordinate 2,976,032 of OY970373.1, read as the reverse complement.
GGCCGCCGCCACGGCGGCCATCACCGCCGCGGACTCCGCCTGCCCGCGCTTCGGCCGCGAGTCGAGGACGAGCGTCCGCACTCCCGGCGCTTCGGCGGCCTCGGCCGGCAGCGGATCGATCTCGAAGGCCTCGCCGCCGGCATGGACCCACCCCTCGGAGAAGACCACCGCCATCTCCCAGGCGGCGGGGCCCACCACCCGCACGTGGGTGTCCCGCCAGGTCTCCCCGGGTTTGGGCCGCCGGCGCCAGGAGCCGTACTCCTCGCCGATGTTCATGCCGCCGGTGAAGGCCACCTCGCGGTCGACGACCAGGATCTTGCGATGGTCCCGGAAGGGCTGGTACCAGAGGCTCTTGAACAGCGGATGGAAGAGGAAGACCTCGATGCCGTGGCTCTCCATCTCGGCCCAGAACCCGGCGCTGGTCTCGTAGGAGCCGACGGCGTCGGCGAGCACCCGCACCTTGATTCCCCGCTTGGCGGCGGCCTCGATCTCGGTGAGGAACAGGCGGCCGGTCGAGTCGTCCTTGAAGATATAGGATTCGAGCAGGACCTCGCGCTGCGCCGCCCGCACCGCGTCGCGCATGGCGCCGAACGCGGAGCGCCCCTCGAAGTAGACCGTCACCTCGTTGCCGCCGAAGAAGGGTGCGCCGTCGATGCGCCGCAGCAGGAGCTCGAAGCCGGGGTCTTCGATCCCCTCCGGCAGCGCTTCCGCGAGCCGCTCCACCCGGCCAATCTGAAGCTCCGGAGGGAGCTTCCGGCCGAGGGCCGGACGGACGACCGGCTTGAACACCCGGAAGCGGTGCCGGCGATGCCTTTTCATCGCGGGTGCGTCACCCCGGCCACGCCCGCTGCTGCGCCGCCGTGGCCTGCCAGTGCGCCAGGACCTCCACCATCGAGTCCCCACCGAGCTTCTCCAGCAGGGCGTCGGCCAGCACCAGGGCGACCATCGACTCGGCGATGACGCCGGCGGCGGGTAGCGCGGTGACGTCGCTCCGCTCGTACTGCGAGGTGCGCGCCTCCAGGGTGTCGAGGTCGACGCTGGGCAGTCCTTTGCGAAGGGTGGCGATCGGTTTCTTGTAGGCGGTGATGACCACGTCCTCGCCGTTGGTGACCCCCCCTTCGAGGCCGCCGGCGCGGTTGGTGGGGCGGTGCCACCGTCCGTCCACCGTGCGCTCGATGGCGTCGTGGGCGGCGCTGCCGAACCCTTGCGAGGCGGCGACGCCGGCGCCGATCTCCACCGCCTTGACGGCGTGGATCGAGAGGATCGCCTGGGCCAGGCGGCCGTCGAGCTTCTCGTCCCACTGCACGTGCGAGCCGAGCCCCGGGGGGACACCGCGGGCGATCACGGTCACCGCGCCGCCGAGCGTGTCCCCCTCCTCCTTGGCCCGCTCGACGAGGCGCACCATCTCGGGCTCCAGCGCGCGGTCGATGGCCCGCAGCGGCGAGGTCTCGTCGACGCGGAGGAGATCTTCCCAGGAGGGGACCGGGGCGTCGGCGCCGAGCGGTCCCAGGGAGCGGACGCCGCTCCGGATGTCGATTCCGAATTCCGCCAGCAGCATGCGGGCGAAGGCGCCGGCGGCGACGCGGGCGGTGGTCTCGCGGGCGGAGGCGCGCTCGAGGATGTCGCGCAGGTCGCGCCGCTGGTACTTGATCCCCCCGGCGAGATCGGTGTGCCCGGGCCGCGGCGACTTGAGGCGCCGGGTCTCGACCATGTGAGGATCGACCTCCCGCGGGCCCATGATCTTTTCCCAGCTCACGTAGTCGCGGTTCTCGATCCAGAGGACCAGGGGAGAGCCGAGGGTCTCGCCGCCGCGCACGCCGCCGCGGACCTCGGCGGTGTCCTTCTCGATCTGCATGCGGCGGCCGCGGCCGAAGCCGTGCTGGCGCCGGGCGAGGTCGCGGGCCAGGAGATCGAAGTCCACCCGCAGTCCGGCGGGCAGTCCGGTCAGGATCGCGGTGAGGCCGGGGCCATGGCTCTCACCGCCGGTGGTCAGATGAAGCCGGCGCATGGGCGGCAAGGATAGCAGGTGGATCGCGGACCGTCGCCGCCCCGGAGAGCTTTTGCGGCGGCGCCGGCCCGCGATAGACTCCCGCTCCTGATGAGCGACCAAGACACCGCCTCCAACTGGACTCCGATCCTGTCTCCCGACGCGGCCGAGAGCGTTCTGCAAGGGATCGACGAAATCGCCGGCGAGCTCCGCGCGACCGTCGGCCAGCCGCGCCCGCAGGAGCCGACCTGGCTCCGCCGGGGGCCTTCGCTCGCGGGCGGCGACGCCGGGCTGGCCTGCTTTTTCACGTACCTCGATTCGGTCCGCCCGGAGCAGGGGTATGACGACCTGGCGATGCAGTTGCTGGAACGGGCGATCGACGCCACCGGCGGCATGCAGGCGCCGCCCGGGCTCTACAGCGGCTTCTCCGGCGTCGCCTGGACCCTGGAGCACCTGCGCGGCCGGCTGTTCGAGGACGAGGGGGGAGAGGATCCCGGCGAGGAGGTGGCGTCGGCGCTCGCCGAGCACCTCCGGCTCGCCCCCTGGAAGGGGCAGTACGATCTGATCTCGGGGCTCGTCGGCTTCGGCGTCTACGCTCTGGAGCGCCTCCCCCGGCCCGGCGGCCGGGAGTGCCTGGAGAGCACGGTGGCCCGCCTCGGGGAGGTCGCGGAGCGGCAGGCCGGCGGGCTGATCACCTGGTGCACCGGTCCCGAGCTGATGATCGAGCGCGAGCTGGTAACCTTTCCGGAGGGGAACTACAACCTCGGCGTGGCCCACGGCGTGCCGGGAGTGATCGGCGTGCTGGCGCGGGCGTGCGCCGCCGGCGTCGACGCCCGCGAGCTCCTGGACGGCGCCGTCGCCTGGCTGCTCGCCCAGAAGCTGCCGCCGGAGGAGAGCGCGGCCTTCCCTTACAACGTCGCGCCCGGCGTCGAGCCGCGGCCCACCCGTCTCGCCTGGTGCTACGGCGACCTCGGCATCGCCGCCACGCTGCTGATGGCGGCGCGGGCGGTGGGGGAGCCGGAGTGGGAGCGCGAAGCGATCTCCGTCGCCCGCGCCGCCGCCGGCCGCGACGTCGAGAAGTCCGGCGTCGTCGACGCCGGCATCTGCCATGGCGCGGTGGGCGCGGCGCACCTCTACAACCGCCTGTACCAGGCGACGGGCGATCCCGCTCTCCGCGCGGCGGCCGTCGGCTGGGTCGAGCGGACGCTGGCCTACCGCCAGCCGGGCGAGGGGATCGGCGGGTACCGGATGTGGATCGTCGGCGAGGGCGAGGAGCTCGACTGGCGTACCGATCCCGGTTTCCTCACCGGCTCAGCCGGCGTCGGGCTCGCCCTGCTCGCCGCCGCGGCGCCGGTGGAGCCGGAGTGGGACCGGCTGCTGCTGAGCGACGTGGCGCCGCGGACGGCTTCCTAGTTCGAGGAGCCTGCGCGGCAGAAAACCCAAACCAGGGACGAAAGGGACAGCAGGGACTACAGGGACAGCAAGCAGAGGGATCTCCTTCGTGTCCCTGCGGTCCCTGGTGTCCCTTTCGTCCCTGGTTTGGGTTTTCTGCCGCGGAGGTCCTAACTGGCCGCGGCCTCCGGCGCCGCCTTTTCCTTCCTGGCCTTGGGGGGGCGGTCGCCCTTGCGCTCGCGGGCGGCCTTCGACTCGTAGAGCAGATAGAGGAAGTCGTAGAGCACCATCTCGTGCGCCCGCTGGGCCGAGCGGATGATCCGGTTGACGTGCATGTGCACGAGGCTCGGCGCCAGCTCGGCGAGCGACTGGTTGAGCCGCCCGGCGGCCTCCAGCGCGCGCAGCTCCTCGACGATCGGCGCGTTGCGCTCGGAGCGCCGGCGCAGGACCTCCAGCGCCGGCGCCAGGTCGCTCTCGGCGTCGCCGGCCGGATCGAGCAGCGGCGCCAGGCTCCGGGACTCCTGCCGGTAGCGCAGGTCGAGCTGCACGCGCAGCCCCTTGCCGCCGCCGAACTCGCGCGCGAACCCCTCGCGCATGCCGCGCATCACCCGCACCCGGGTCTCGGGGTCGAAGCGGAGGTCGCCGAGCAGCATGTCGACGCCGCGCAGGGCGAGGCGCCAGCGGAGGTCGGCCCCCTCGTCCCCTTCGAGCATCTCGAGGATGTCGAGCACGGCCTCGCTGTCGATCTCGAACAGGCGCTCGGCGAGGCCGATCCCCTCCGGGCCGCCGTAGCGCTCCACCTCCCGCTCGTAGGTGTCGAGCTGCACCCGCCAGAGGCGGCCGTCGGCGAGCAGCGGCGCGAGCGCCGAGTGGAGGCGGGTGAGCACCCCGGACTGGAGCTTGGCCGGATCGCCGTGGAAGCGGGCGCGCAGGTGCCATTCCGGGTCGCCGTAGCGGATGAAGAACCAGCCGTCGGCCTCGCCGGCCGCCATGGCGTCGCGCGCCACCGGCGCCACCACCTCGCGCAGCAGGCCGTCGGCGGTGGCGGTGCCGGTGTAGAGCTTGGCGTACAGCCACTCGGAGCCGGGTGGGAAGGAGCGCGGCAGCGGCGCTCCCCCGGCGGCGGCCGCGGCGGCCAGGGCCGGCCTGGGCTTCGGAGTGGCAGCGTCGGCGTTCGCGGCGTTCGGAACCGGCGGCCGGCGCGTAAAGGGGATCAGGATCTCGTTCAGGAAGCGCCCTTCGGGGCCGGAGGCGGCGAGCAGGTCCGGGCCGGGGAAGAACTCGACGATCCGTGCCTGGTCCCGCTCCTCGACGACGTCGATGAAGGTCTCGATCGAGAGCACGTTGTCGAGGTCGACGAGCAGCTCGTTGTCGGCGTCGACGAGGGCGATCAGGCGGGGGAGGTTGCGCTTCCGGCGCCAATCCTGGACCTGGCGGTAGCGCTCGGCTCCCGTGGCCTTGGTCAGCGCCTTGATCTCGTCCTGCGTCATCCACCAGGAGGCGCGGGCGAGGACCAGCCGGCCGCAGGTGACCCGGGGCAGAAAGGGCGCGCTCTCGAGCGGTCCCCAACTCCAGTTCACACCGCCGATCACCCCCTGCGACTGCAGGATGCAGAGGAAGCGGTAGACGCCGAGGCTGCCGTGCCAGAAGTTGTGGGCGGAGGTCAGGCGCGGGATCACCTCCTTGCCGAGGCGGGCCGAGCGGAGCACGATCCGCGATCCCTCGACGGAGACCCGCAGGTCGCTCACCGGGATCTGCCGCTCCGGCGGCGCGCCCGAGCGGCCGAGGAAGGGGATCTCATACTCGCGCAGCACCGGCCGCGCCAGGATGTTGCCGATCCGCCCCTGCGGCAGGTGGACCACCTCGGCGTAAATGGCGTCCGGGCGGTGCGCCTCCTCGGCCCGCAGGTGCTCCGCGACCTGGGTGGCGAGCCCGGCATCGGCGTGGCAGAAGCGCCCCAGCAGCCGCGCTCCCGACGGTCCGCCGGCGTTCTCGAACAGGAGCTGAAAGTCCCCCCGGTCGATCGCCTCCTGGGAGGCGGCGGCGAGGGTGACCATGACGTGGAAGGCGTCGGGGAGCGGCGACTTCGGCTTCTGCGGGTCCGGCGGCGCCATCTTGTCGAGATCCTCCGGGGTGATCTCGATGGCGCGCTCGCCGTGGGCCAGGGCGCGGTTGATCCGGGCGAGCAGGAACGCCTGCATACGCCCCCAGGGGACGTTCTGATCGGCCGCGGCGGCGCCGAGTCCGATCCCCCGCAGCAGCGGCGAGGCCTCGGCGCCGAAGTCGGAGGCGCGCTCGAAGCCGATGCCGACCTCCTCGTCGAGCGCCTGCAGCAGCGGCACCTCGCGCCCCTCGTAGCGCTCGTTGAACTCTTTGCGGAACTTCTCGATCCCCTCGGTAGGCCGTTCCACCGCCAGCCGGAGCAGGACGTCGACGCCGCGCTGGATCTCCTCGAGCACCTCGGCGCCGAGCGCCGGCCGGTCGCCGGGCTTGACCATGTCGAGCTGGAACAGGCGCGACATCTCGACCGGGGTGGGGAGCTCGCGCAGCGTCGCGGCCACCTCCTCGTAGCGGGCGGGATCGGCTCCCGGGCCGCCGGCGTCGAGCGCCTCCAGGGCGGTGCGCACGCGGGCCAGCCGCTCGGCGGTCTCCACGGTCGCCGGGATGCGGCGGAGCTGGTCGATCAGGTCGTGGATCGCCTCCGGTCCGGTGACCGGCGTCGAGAGGTCGGAAACCAGGATCTGGCTGTCGATCAGCTCGGTGACGAACTCCGCCGCCTCGTCGATTGAGACGTCGCCGTCCGGATCGAAGGCGACCAGCGCCTCAGCGATCTCCTGAGCGGTGGCGCCCCCTTCGGCGCGGCGGAGCGCCTCCTCCAGGTAGTCGTTCGAATCGACGGCGACCAGGTGGTGGGAGCGGACCTTGTTGTCGAGCCGCGCCTCGGCGTAGCGCAGGCGGGCGGCGGCGCGGTAGAGGCTCGAATTGGGGCGGTAGGTCAGCGCCGCGCGAACCGCCGGATCGCGCCCGAGGTCCTCGCAGAGGGCGAACAGGTAGTCCATGTCCAGCCGGGTATGCCGCTCGTAGCCGGCGCGCGGGCCGACGGCGATGCGGGTGGGAGCGCCCGGCTCCCCCGCGACGGCGCCCACCGAGCAGCCGGAGAACAGGCCGAACGGCGTGGCGCGCGCCGCCATCCGGTAGAGGTAGCGCACCAGGGCCCGCTCGGCGCGCTGCCCCTTCTTGCTGTCCGGCTGGGCACGCCAGAGGGCCAGGCTCTCGTGGAGCGAGGGGGAGGCGAGGAAGATCGCCTCGAGGATCTCGGGGCGCCCGGCGAGCGCGGTCAGGCGCGCCCGGAGCCGCTCGCAGTCAGCGGCGAGGGCGCCCTCCAGCCGTTCGGGATCGTCGGTCCCGGCCGCCGCCGCGGCCGGGGCTTCGAGCCCCTCGCCGAACGCCTCCAGCTCGTCGAAGGGGAGCAGGGGAGTGCGGAAGGAGAAAAAGTCGGCGGAGACGAACGGGCGCTCAGTCTGCGGTTTAGCCATGGTTTGCCTAGGTAAGAATCATGCTCGGACGAAATCGATGAACCCTCGTTCGACGTCGGTGGAGACCAGCTTCGCGCGCACCCGGTCGCCGACGTCGAGCCCCGCGAAGCCGCGCTCCAGGCGCCCCTCGATGACCGGATGCTGGACGGTGCGCACCCAGGTCCCCTTGTCGGAGGCGCCGGTGACGACGGTGTCGAAGGTGTCGCCGATCCGCCCCTGGATCATCAGCGCCGCCGCCGACTTGCGCACTTGGCGCTCGACCCGGTTGGCGGCGTCCTCCTGCTCGGTGCAGTGGCGGGCGAGCTCGGCGAGCTCGGCGTCGGGATAGGGCGACGGCTTGCCGGTGAACACCGCCTTGACCAGGCGGTGGGTGATCAGGTCGGGATAGCGGCGGTTCGGCGCCGTGGCGTGGGTGTAGTCCTTGACCGCCAGGCCGAAGTGCCCCGGCGGATCGCCGTCCGGCGGATCGAGCACGTACTCGCCCGGCCCCAACAGCTTCACCACCGACAGCGAGAGGTCGGCGAACCCCTCCGGATCCGCCTGGTGGCGCCGCTCCAGGAACTCGTTGAGGGCGCGGGCGTCGGGCTCGGCCGGGAGCGTCTCATGGAAGGTGGCCGCCAGCTCGACGATCCGCGGCCAGCGGGCCGGCGTGCGCACCACCCGCCGGATCGAGGGGAGGCCGTGCGCGGTGAGGAAGCGCGCGGTGACGCCGTTGGCGGCGATCATGAAGTCCTCGATCAGGTTCTTGGCGCGGTTGTCCGTCTCCTCCTTGAGGTCGGTCACCTTGCCGTCGACGACCACCGCCCGCGACTCCCGGGTCTCGAGGTCGAGCGCCCCCTGCTCGTGGCGCAGGCGGCGCAGGCGGCCGGCTGCCTCGTCCTGGAGCTTCACCTGGTCGGCGATCCCGGCCACCGCGGCCATCCGCGGCGGCATCGGCCCCTGGCCGTCGAGCCAAGCGGCCACCGCGTCGTAGGCGAGCTGGGCGCGGTTGTGGACGCGCGCCTGGTAGACGTCGGAGGCGGCGATCGTGCCGTCGGCGGCGACCGTCATCTCGATCACCACCGCCAGCCGGTCCTCCCCCTCGTTGAGCGAGGTGATGCCGGTCGACAGCCGCTCGGGAAGCATGGCGAAGGTGTGGCCGGCGGTATACACCGACGTGGTGTTCTTCCTCGCGTGGAGGTCGATCGCCGAGCCGGGGTGGACCAGGTCCTCGACGTCCGCGATGGCCACCCGCACCTGGATGCCGCCGTCGGGGAGCGCCGCCGCGACCTCCAGTTGGTCGAGGTCGCGGGTGTCGTCGTTGTCGATCGACGACCAGAGGAGGTCCCGCAGGTCGCGGACGGAGCTGTCGCCCTCGTGGAGGTCGGGCGTCAGCTTCGCCGCCTCGGCGAGCGCCGCCGGCGGAAAATCGGGCTCGAGCCCGTGATCGGTCATGGCGCGGCGGGCGATGGCGAGGAGGTCGTAGTGCCGTTCAGCGTTCATAGGGGGCAGAGGATAGCAGGCGCGGGGGGAGGGGAGGCAATGCAGACGGCTGGCGGAAACCTCCACCCCGGCCTAAAATGAGGAAAACGCCGGGAGGAGCCGCGTGAGTCTCAGAAACAACGGTCTGCGGACCTTCGCCTTCCATAGGGATCAGAACGCCGGCTCGCCGGCGATCGCCTCGGCGATGGCGCCCAGCGTCCTGGGCGCTACCGGCGAGGCGGGGGGGGACCCGGCCGACATGGCGCCCGAGAAGGCCGCCCGGCTGCTCCTCCAGAACGCCCTGGCCAGCGACCGGCTCCCCGGCTTCATCTCCGCCGACCTCCAGGGGGGCGTCGCCGAGTTCAAGCCGATCGGGCACCGCAACCTCCTGCTCACCAACTCCCAGACCGTCAAGTTCCGCCAGCTCTACCGCAAGATCCCGGTCTACGGCTCGCTGGTGACCATCGAGATGGACGCCTGCAACCGCCTGCTGTCGATCAACTCCGCCCTCGGCGCCCCCGAAGGCGTCGATGCGGTCGCCCGGCTGTCGCCGGCCGCGGCGCTGGACGCGGTGCGCGCCGCCGCCGGCTATGCCGCGGAGGACGGCCTGCTCGACGCCCAGCCCCGCCTGGTCTACTACTTCGACTCCGCCGGCGGCGCCTGGCACCTCGCCTACATCGCCGAGGACGTCCTCCGGTGCGGCGCGCGGGACGACGGCGAGGGCCACCCCCTGCCGCAGATCTTCGACTACGTCGTGGACGCCCACAGCGGAGAGCTGGTGGCCGCCCTGCCGCGCGGCCAGACGGTCGAGCCGGTGGCCGCCGATCCGGTGACGGGAGAAGCCGCGCCTGCTTTCGTCGAGGACGAGGCGCCGGACGGGCTGGCCGTGCCGCGCCGGTTCCGTTGCACGGACGTGGCGCAGCACGGCCGTTGCCTCGCCGATCCGAGCCTCAACGTCCACACCTACGACTTCGCCTTCCGCTCCGTCGACACCGACCTCGCGCAGCTCCCCGGCGGCTACGTCGCCCTCGCGGCGCCGGCCGCCTGGAGTCCGGCGGCGGTGAGCGCCCACGCCAACGCCGCCGACGTCGTCGGCTTCCTGCACAAGGTGCTGCTCCGTCACGGGATCGACGACGCCGGCGGGCGGCTGGTCTCCAGCATCAACTGCGTCCGCCGGGCCGGAGACCAGGAGTGGCGCAACGCCGCCTGGTACCGCGGCCAGATGGTCTACGGCCAGCGGCCGGTGGAGGGCGCCCTGCGCTCCTACGCGGTGGCCCGCGACGTGGTGGCGCACGAGATCTTCCACGGCGTCACCGAGGCCACCGCCCGGCTCGACTACTACGGCGAGACCGGCGCCCTCAACGAGTCGTACTCGGACCTCTTCGGCGTCCTCATCGCCAACTTCGGCCAGCCGGACGTCGACCGGTGGGACTGGCAGGTCGGCGAGGAGCTCGACGGCTCGGGGCTCCCTTTGCGCGACCTCTCCGACCCGCCGAAGCGCGGCCAGCCGGGGCATATGAAAGACTTCCAGGAGCTGCCCTTCACCGCCGAGGGGGACTGGGGGGGCGTCCACACCAACAGCGGCATCCACAACCGGGCCTTCTTCAACCTGATCACCGCGAAGAGCGCCGGCGCTCCCCTGTTCGACCCGGGAACGGTCGCCAGGCTCTTCTACCTCACCCTCACCGAGCAGCTCTCGCGCACCTCCGGGTTCACCGACAGCCGGCGCGGCCTCGAGCTGGTGGCCCGCAGCCTGTTCCGCGTCGATCCCGGACGCACGGGCAAGCTGGCGGCGATCGAGAAGGCGTTCGACGATGTCGGAATCACCGTCTGAGCAGGCGGGAAAGCCCGCCTGCCCACGGAGCTTAGGGGCACTGATCGACCAGGGTGTCGCAGCCGCAGGTGACGGCGAAGCACGAGGCGCAGGAGAAAACGTTGCAACTGTTGGTGTCGTTGCCGTTGCAGAGGTCGGTGTGACACGGGTTCGAGCACGCTTGCAGGTACTTGGTGGTGGTGGCTCCCCCGACGATCCCGGAGAGCCGGTCCGAGCCTAGCGTGCGGAGGGTCTCACGGTGGAGGCGCAGTTTCCTGGGGGTCTTCTTCTTCACGGCAGGTCTCCTTTCGCGGCGTCCGGTTTCTGTTGTGCGCCGCTACGAAAGGAGGCTACCAAGACCTTGTGGGCCAGCGCTTTCAGGATCTTGCGTACTTCGCCCTAAGCCGACTCTGGTACAGTTTCCAGCTCATGAACGTCCCGATCCTGGTCGCCGGCCTGGCCGGACTGTCCGCCGGCATCATCCACGCACTCTCGGGACCGGATCACCTCTCGGCCGTGGCGCCGCTGGTGATCAACGAGCGGAGCCGCCGGTGGCGGATGGGGCTCTTTTGGGGGATCGGCCACAGCCTGGGCGTCTGGACGATCGGCGTGGTCATGCTGCTCCTGCGGGGGGTGCTCCCCATCGCCAGCCTCTCCTCGTGGAGCGAGCGGCTGGTGGGGGTGGTGCTGATCGGCGTCGGCCTCTGGGGGCTCCGCCGGGCGTACCTCGCCAAGCTCCCCGCGCCGCACGTCCACGAGGAGGATCATCACAAGAAGCGCCCCGGACGGGCGGCGGTGATGATCGGCAGCCTGCACGGGCTCGCCGGCAGCTCGCACCTGCTCGGGCTGCTGCCGGCGCTGGCGCTCCCCTCCCGCTGGGCCTCCGTCGCCTACGTGGTCGGCTTCGGGCTCGGCGCCGTGGCGGGGATGACGATCTTCTCCTCGACCTTCGGCCTGATCGCCCACCGCATCACCAGCCGCGGTCAGCTCGCCTACCAGGCGCTGCTCGCCTCGTTCTCCGCGGCGGCGATCGTGGTGGGCGGCTACTGGCTCCTGTACACGTAGGGTCGCTCGCGGCGTCGAGGAGCACCGCCGGATCTGTGCTCACCACCGCCGCGGCGTGTGAGACGACCGCCGCAAGCGTGGCTCCACCGCCGCGGCGGAGAGGAGCACCGCCGCGGCGGCGAAGAACACCGCCGGATCTGCTCTCATCACCGCCGGATCCGTGCTCATCACCGCCGCGGCGGGCGAGACGGCCGCCGGAAGCGTGGCTCGGCCGATCCGGCGGTAATGTCCACCGCCGCGGCAGAGAGGAGCACCGCCGGGTCCGCGTTCGCCACCGCCGCGGCCCTTTCAGGTTTTCCCCTCTCCTCGATCTGCTAGACTTCGCGCCTATGTCCGACCCCATCCGCCGGCCCCGCGTGGGCATGATCAGCCTCGGCTGTCCGAAGAACCTCGTGGACAGCGAGATCATGCTCGGCGAGCTGGGCGCCCGCGGCTACGAGGTGGTCAACGACCTCGACACGGCGGAGACGGTGGTGATCAACACCTGCGCCTTCATCGAGGAGGCCCAGCAGGAGTCGATCGACGCCATCCTGGAGGCCGTCGGCCGCAAGGGGAAGGGGGTCGAGCGGGTGCTCGTGGCCGGCTGCATGGTCAACCGTTTCGGCGACCAGCTCGCCCGCGAGATCCCCGAGATCGACGGCTTCGTCGGCCTCGATCAGCTCCGCGACGTGGGGGACGTGGTTCAGCTCGGCGGCGGTCCGCCGCTGCCGGCCCCCTCCCACATGGTCTTCGACCACACCGCCCCCCGCCTGCTCACCACCCAGGGGCACGCCTACCTGAAGGTCGCCGAGGGGTGCAACAATCCCTGCACCTTCTGCGCGATCCCGATCTGGCGCGGCCGCTTCCGCAGCCGCACGATCGACAGCCTGGTCGCCGAGGCGCGGCAGCTCGAGGCGGCCGGCATCACCGAGCTCAACCTGATCGCCCAGGACACCACCCGCTATGGCGAGGATCTCGGGATCCGCCGGCACGGCCTGACCCGCCTGGTCGAGGCGCTCCTCCAGCACACGACGATCCCCTGGATCCGTTTCCTCTACGCCTATCCGACGACGCTCGACGAGGACCTCCTGCGCCTGATGGGGACGGAGGAGCGCTTCTGCTCCTACCTCGACATGCCGCTCCAGCACAGCCACGGAGAGATCCTGACGGCGATGCGGCGCGGCGGCGACGCCAAGCGCTACCTGCGGCTGCTCGACCGGGCGCGCGAGCTGGCGCCGGACATCTTCCTGCGCTCGACCTTCATCGTCGGCTTCCCGGGCGAGACCGAGGAGCACTTCCGCGACCTGATGGACTTCGTCGGGCGCGCCCGCTTCGACCACCTCGGCGCCTTCGCCTACAGCCCGGAGGAGGGGACGCCGGGGGCGGAGCTGCCGGGGCGGGTGCCGCGGCACGTTCAGCGCCGCCGCCTGCGCCAGCTCCTGGAAGCCCAGCGGCCGATCGCGCTCGAACGGCGCCGGCGCCTGGTAGGAACCACGCTGCCGGTTCTCGTCGAGGGGGTCTGCGAGGAGTCCGAGCACCTCCTCCAGGGGCGCCACCACGGCATGGCCCCGCAGATCGACGGCCGCGTGCTGATCAACGACGGCTCGGCCCCGGCCGGCACGCTGGCCCGGGTGGAGATCACCGAGGCCTACGCCGACGACCTCGTGGGTCATGTGGTTGGCGCCGTGCGATCCCAGGACGCCGACCGGGTCGTCCCCGCTGACGCTGTTTTCGCTTAACGCCGCCCTCTTCCATGCACGTCGTCCAGGACGCCTTCAACAGCAGCGATCTGCCGCACGGCGGCATCGCGACCATCGGCAATTTCGATGGGGTCCATCGCGGCCAGCGGGCGATCCTCGACCGGATCGTGGCGCGCGCCGGCGAGCTCGGCGTTCCGGCCGTCGTGGTCACCTTCGATCCCCACCCGCTGGCCGTGCTCTCCCCGGAGCGGGCGCCGGTGCCGCTGACCACCCCGAAGCAGAAGGAGGCGCTGCTCGGCGAGACCGGGGTCGCGACGATGCTGATCGTCCGCTTCACCCCCGAGTTCTCGCGGGTGCCGGGGCGCCAGTTCGTGCGCGAGCTCCTGCACGAGAAGCTGCGTCTCCAGGAGGTCTACGTCGGCGAGGACTTCGTCTTCGGCCACCAGCGGGACGGGAATCTCGATCTGTTGCGAGAGATGGGCGGGGAGCTCGGCTTCACCGCCCACGGCGTGACCGAGGTGACCTGGGGGGGCGAGCGGATCTCCAGCTCGCGCATCCGCCGGGCGCTCGGCGAGGGCAAGGCCGCCGAGGCGGCGGAGATGCTCGGCCGCCCCTATCCGATCGCCGGCGTCATCGTCCGCGGCGACCGCATGGGGCAGAAGCTCGGCTGGCCGACCATCAACGTCAATTCCGAGAACAAGCTCCTGCCCGCCGACGGCGTCTACGCCACCCGGGTGTTCTTCCCGAGCTATCCGGCGACCTTCGACGGCGTCACCAACATCGGCACCCGGCCGACGGTCTACGAGAACTACCAGCGGGTGGTGGAGAGCCACATCCTCGACTTCAAGGCCAACGTCTACGGCCAGCGGGTGGAGCTCCAGTTCCACAAGCGGCTGCGCGAGGAGCGGATCTTCCCGAACGTTATGGACCTCTCGGCCCAGATCGGCCGCGACGTCGAAACGGCGCGCGAATATTTCGCCGGCCGCCGGCGGCTGGAACAAGAAGTCACCGCCGCCGGGTTGGAAGGAGAGTGAAGGCCGCCCGCGGCGGCCTTCTTCCGATGAAACTTAAGTGGGGCGGCGCAAGCTCGCCCCGTCCGGAGAGGAAGGCAATCATGGCTAGCGATAAAATCCTGACGATCACCGACGACAACTTCGAGGACCAGGTGTTGAAGTCGGACAAGCCGGTGCTGGTGGACTTCTGGGCCTCCTGGTGCGGCCCCTGCCGCGCGGTGGCGCCGGTGCTCGAACAGATCGCCGAGGAGAACGACAGGGTGCTGATCGCCAAGCTGAACGTCGACGAGCAGCAGAAGATCGCGTATCAGTTCCAGGTGTCGAGCATCCCCACCTTCATCCTGTTCAAGGACGGCAAGATGGCGGACCGCATGATGGGCGCCATGCCCAAGCCGGCCTTCGAGAAGTTCATCGAGCGCAACCTGGGCGCCGCGGACGTGAAGTCGGCCATCGCCTAGCCGATGAGGGCCCGTCTCGACGCGCTCGCCGCAGGCCTCGCGGAGCTCGGCTGCGAGGCCCTGCTCGTCGTCGCGCCGTCTGCCGACGACACCGACCTTGCGCCGTTCCTGCCCGTCCCCGTCCACATCGGGGAGTGCTTCCTGCTGCTCCCCCGCGGCGGCGAGCCCCGCCTGGGCTTCCTGACGCTGATGGAGCGGGAGGAGGCCGCGGCGACCGGGCTCTCCCTGATGACCCCCGACGACCTCGACATCTCGCGCCTGTCCAGCGAGCTGACGGAGGCGGGCCCGTTTCTCGCTCGCGTCTGGGGGAAGGCGCTGGAGCTCTGCGGCCTGATCCCCGGCCGGATCGCTCTCGCCGGCCATGGTCCGGCGGGCACGATCCAGGGGGCCTGCTCGCTGCTGGCCGCTGAAGGGTGGGTCTGGGTGCCGGGCAACTCCCTGGTCTTCGCCTCGCGCCAGCGCAAGGAGGCGCAGGAGCTCGCCGGCATCCGCGAGGCGGCCGAAGGCACTTGCGAGGCGATGCGCGCGGTGGCGGCGCTGCTCGCCGCGGCGGCGCCGGACGCCACGGGCGAGCTCCAATTGGAAGGCGAGCCGCTGACGGTGGCCCTTCTGCGGGCGGAGGTGGCGCGGGTCTTCTTCGCCGCTGGGCTGACCCAGCCGCGGGGGAACATCCTGGCGCCGGCCGAGGAGGGGGCGGTCCCCCACAACGCCGGCACCCCCGGGCGCGTCCTGCGGGCCGGCGAGTCGCTGGTGGTCGACCTCTATCCCCGTGGCCGCCTGTTCGCGGACTGCACCCGCACCTTCTGCGTCGGCGAGCCGCCGGAAGCCCTGGCGCGGGCGCACGCCCTGGTGCGCTCCGCCGTCGAGGACGTCCATCGCCGCGGAGTGCCCGGCGTGCGCGGCTGGGACCTCCAGGAGGCCGTCTGCGCCCGTTTCGCCGAGGCTGGCTGGCCCACCCCGATTTCAGCGCCGGGAACCACCCGCGGCTACGTCCACAACCTCGGCCACGGCGTCGGCTTCGACCTCCACGAGTTCCCTACCTTCAAGAAGGCCTCCGGCGGCGAGGGCGTCCTCCGTGAGGGGGATGTCTTCACGATCGAGCCCGGGCTTTACGAGCCCGCCCCCGACGATGGACAGACCGGCTGGGGAGTCCGCATCGAGGATCTGGTCCATCTCGGGCCGGACGGCCTGGAATCGCTGACGCCTCTGCCGTACGACCTCGATCCCAGGGCCTGGGGATAGGGTCGGAATCCGCGAACACATCGATTCGCGGTTCCTTGCGTTATCCTTGACCGAGGTGGCCCTCCGCCACCCTGCCGGACTCGGACTCGAAAGGAGGGGGAGGGGGAATGGTGGAAACCGTGCTCAGCATCCTGATCGGCCTCGGGCTGGCCGCCGCCTGCGGCTTCCGGGTCTTCGTCCCCCTGCTCATCATGAGCTTGGCGTCGCGGGCGGGCGTCGGCCATCTCGCGCTCGCTCCCAGCTTCTCCTGGATCGGCTCGACGCCGGCGCTGCTCTCCTTCGCGGTTGCCACCGTCCTTGAGATCGCCGGCTACTACATCCCCTGGCTGGACAACCTGCTCGACACCATCGCCACGCCGGCGGCGATCGTCGCCGGCATCGTGGTGACGGCCTCGGCGATGACCACCGACGTCAGCCCCTTCCTCAAGTGGACGCTGGCCGTGGTGGCCGGCGGCGGCACCACCGCGGCGTTCCAGGGGATCACCTCCGTCACCCGGCACATCTCGTCCTTCACCACAGGCGGCCTCGCCAACCCGGTGCTCGCCACCGCCGAGGCGGGAGGTGCGGCGATGCTCTCCGTGCTGGCGATCACCGTGCCGCTGCTCGCCTTCCTGATCGTGGTGGGGCTGCTCTACCTCGGGGTCAAGAAGGTGCTCTTCCGCTTCTGGCGCCCGGCGGCGCGGGCCGCCTGAGGCCCGGGGTCCACGCCCATGCGGGGGAGTGCCGTCGCGGTGGTCGTCCCGGTGGTCTGGGCCCTTGCCCTGACTGGATGCACCTCGGCGGGGCCGACGACCTCCGCGGGCGTTGCCCGTGAGCTGCGCCAGCGCGGCATCGATCCCGCCACCGCCGTCGTCCCCTTCGAGCTGACGGACGAGATGCGGACCTGGGTCCACGCCCAGGTGCAGGATACCGGCTCGCCCGAGCAGCGCCTGGAGCGGCTCCTTGGCGTCATCGTCAGCCCCTCCGGACTCGGCCTCTCCTACGAGGCGGGCCACACCAACACCGCCCGCGAGGCCTTCGCCACCCACAAGGCCAACTGCCTCGGCTTCACCAGCCTGTTCGTGGGGATGGCGCGCGAGCTCGGCGTCCCGGCGTTCTACCTCGGGGTGGACGACGTCGAACGCTTCGAGCGCGATGGGGACCTGCTGGTGATCTCGGGTCATGTCAGCGCCGGCTTCGGCCTCGGCGGCGGCAAGGTCAAGATCCTGGAGTTCACCAACGCCCCCAAGGCCGAATACCACCACGTGCGCCGGCTCGCCGACCTGACCGCGATCGCGCTCTACCACTCCAACCATGGCGCCGAGCTGCTGCGCGCCGGGCAGACAGCGGAGGCGCTCCCCTGGCTGCGTAAGGGGGTGGCGATCGATCCCGAGTTGGGGGATGCCTGGGTGGACCTCGGCGTCGGCCTGCGGCGGGCCGGCGACCTCGACGGCGCCGAGTCGGCCTACCGGCGGGCCCTGGAGGTCAATCCCCAGGGGGCCTCCGCCTATCAGAACCTGGCGGTGCTCCTGCGCATGCGCGGGCACGACCCCGAAGCCGACGCGCTGATGGCCCTCTCCGTGCGGGCGAGCGCCCAGAGCCCATTCAGCTTCCTCGCGCTGGGCGACCTCTCGCTGGCGCAGGGGCGAACGGACGAGGCCCGGCGCTTCTACCGCCGCGCGATGTACCTCAACCGCGAGGACGCCGAGCCCTACGCCGCGCTCGGCCTCGCGGCCCTGGCCGGCGGCGACAAGGGCGAGGCGAAGAAGTGGCTGCGCAAGGCGGCGGCCCGCGACAAGGCCAACGAGCGCGTGCGGCGGCTCGCGGCGCGGCTCGCCGGCGACACCGTCCCGCCGCCGCCCGTCGGAGGGGGCGCGTGACGCCGGCCCCGGAGACGGGGAGAGCCTGGCAGATCTGGATTGATACCGGCGGCACCTTCACCGACTGTCTGGCGGTCGATCCGGAGGGGCGCCTCCATCGCGCCAAGGTGCTCTCGACGAGCGCCGTCCGCGGCCGGATCGCGGGATCGGCGGGACAGGACGCGGTCCGGCTCGCCACCGCCTGGGATCTCCCCGCAGGATTCTTCAGAGGATTTTCCTTCCGCCTGCTGGGTCATGACATTTCGAGTGCGGTCGAGGATTCCGATCCCGCCACCCTCCGGCTGAGCGCGCCGCTGCTGCCGCTGCCGTCGGGAGATGACCTCGCCGGCGCCGCGTTCGAGCTCCGCTCGCCCGAAGAGGCGCCGGTCCTCGCCGCGCGGCTGGTCACCCGCACACCTCTGGCCGGCGCGCTGCCGGAGATCGCCATGCGCCTCGCCACCACGCGGGGGACCAACGCGCTGCTCGAACGCAAGGGGGCCGCGACCGCCCTCTTCATCACCCGCGGCTTCGCCGATCTGCTCCGCATCGGCACTCAGCAGCGGCCGGACCTCTTCGCGCTGGCGATCGTCCGCCCCGAGCCCTTCTATCGCGAGGTCGTCGAGGTCCCCGAGCGGCTGGCGGCGGACGGCTCGGTGCTGATTCCGCTCGACGCCGAAGCCGTCCGCGCGGCCGCCCGCCGGTTGCGGGACGAGGGGATCGAGGCGGCGGCCGTGGCGCTGATGCACGCCTACCGGGATCCCCACCATGAGCGGGAGGTCGGGGTGCTGCTGCGCGAGGCGGGCTTCCGCCACGTCTCGCTCTCCTCGGAGCTGGCGCCGCTGATCAAGCTCCTGCCGCGGGCGGAGACGGCGGTGGTGGACGCCTACCTGTCTCCGATCCTGGAGCGCTACCTGGCTGGCGTCTCCGGAGCGCTCCGCTCGGGGTCCTTGCATGTCATGACGAGCGCCGGCGGTCTGGTGCGGGCGGAGGCCTTCCGCGCCAAGGACGGCCTCCTCTCCGGACCGGCCGGCGGTGTGGTCGGCGCGGCGCGGGCGGGACGGCGTTCCGGCTTCCTGCGCGTCATCGCTTTCGACATGGGGGGCACCAGCACCGATGTCGCGCGCTGGGACGGCGACTTCGAATACCTCTTCGAGCACCAGGTGGGGGACGCCCACCTGGTGGCGCCGGCCCTCGCCATCGAGAGCGTGGCGGCGGGGGGCGGCTCGATCTGCGGTTTCGACGGCGTTCAGCTCAAGGTGGGGCCGGAGAGCGCCGGTGCCTGGCCCGGCCCCGCCTGCTACGGCGCCGGGGGGCCGCTGACGCTGACCGACGTCAACCTCATCCTCGGCCGGCTCGATCCCGAACGCTTCGAGATCCCCCTGGACGTCGCGGCGGCGGACCGTGCTCTCGGCCAGCTCCGCGAGCGGATGGGAACCCTCGATCCTGGCCCTGAGGCGGTGCTCGCCGGCCTGCTGGAGATCGCCGACGAGCGCATGGCCGAGGCGATCTGCTCGATCTCGCTCCGGCGCGGCTACGATCCGGCCGGCCATGCGCTGGTGGCTTTCGGCGGCGCCGGCGCTCAGCACGCCTGCGCCGTGGCCGAGCTGCTGGGGATCGCCCGCGTCCTGGTGCCGGCGGACGCGGGGCTCCTCTCCGCGCTCGGGTTGGGAGCCGCGGTCGTCGAGCGCTTCGCCCACCGGCAGGTGCTGGAGCCGCTCGCGAAGGTGAGGGAGAGCCTCGGCGGCTGGCTCGACGTGCTCGGCCGCGAGGCGGCGGCGGCCGTGGCGGCCGAGGGGATCGCCGTCGGTGACGTCGCGGTCCGCCGGCGGCTGCTGAACCTCCGCTTCGCCGGCCAGGAGGCGACGCTCGCCGTCGAATTCGCTGCCGGCGAAGGCGCGGTCGAGTCCGCTTTCGACGCCGCCTACCGGGAGATCTACGGCTACGCGCCCGAGGGGAGGGCGATCGAGCTGGAGTCGATCCGCGCCGTCGCCTCCTCCCGCATGGAGGCCGAGGCCCCCCTTCCCGATCCGGAGCCGTCGGGGGCCGTTCCGACCGGTGTTCGCCGCTGCTGGGTCAAGGGCGCCTGGCAAAACGTTCCGGCTTTCGATCGTGCCAGTTTGCTTCCCGGAGCCGCCTTCGCCGGTCCCGCCCTGGTCTTCGAAAGCCACAGCGCGACCCTGGTGGCGGCGGGCTGGCAGGGTCGTTTGGATGGCGCCGGGAACCTGGCGCTCGTGCGTACGGTAGAGTGACGCGATGGATCTGGACCTGGATCTGACCGGCCGCCGCCGCGACGATCCGACCTCCGACTACGCGCGACGGCTCCTGCCCGTCACCCGCGTCGCCCGGACGCTGGCGGCGACGGTCCTGCTGCTCGCGGTCCTGAGCTGGACGCTGACCCGCGAGGCCGGAGGGTGGCCGCGCCCCTGGCTGCCGCCGGCGGTGCCGGTCGCGCTGTCGCTCTTCGCGGCGATGCTGATCCTCCTCTCCTCGCGCTTCCGCTCGTCGGTGCTGCGGCGCGCCTTCCCTCGGGCGGTGGAGCTGCAGCCTCAGGCCGAGCCGGTGCTCGCCGCCTACGGCAAGGCGACCCTGATCAGCTTCGCGATCCTGGAGGTGGCGGCGCTGCTCGGGCTGCTGGTCTCGCTGACCTCCGGCACCGCCTACTATGGGATCGTGCTCTGCGCCGCCGCCGCCTTCGGCATGCTCACCCGCTGGCCCCGGGCCGCCGAGGTCGACCGCCTCCTTCGAGGGCGCGCCAACCCATGATTTCCGAGCGTTTCCGGAAGCTCCACATTGCCTGCGGATCGATCCTCGCCGGGCCGGTCCTGATGAACCTCGTCCTCGCCCTCCTCCTCGTCACGGGAGCGCTCGAGCCGGTCGCGATCCCCCGGCCGGTCGTCCTCGGCCTGTTCGCCTTGGGGGTGGCTCTCCTCGCATCCTCTGCAGCGGTCAAGGGAGCGGTCTTCAAACGGATTGGAGCGGCCGGCTTCGGCGGCGACATCCACAAGGTTTTCGCCGCCTACCAGACGTCCAACCTCGTCGCGTTCGGGATGCGCGAAGCCGCCGGCGTGATCGGCTTTGTGCTCGCGATTCTGACGGGCAACCCCTGGTGGAGTTGGGGTTTGGGAGGCGCCTCCGTGATCGCGATGATCTTCGACTGGCCGAAGCAGGAACATCTGGGACTGTGATCAGTCCCCAGGGCCGAAGTAGAAGTGATTCCTTTGTGGGTCGAGAGCGAAGCGGATCGAGTCGAGCAGTCCGGAGTATCCCAGGAAGGTCTTGCCGGGCGGCCAGTCAGAGGAAGCCGCGCCTGTATCGAGCTGGGCGTAGAAACCAAAATCGCTGCGGTCTTCGAGGCAGATCTTGACGAAGACCTTGGCTGTCGGCTCCTGAAAATGTTTCAGGGAATCGACAAACGAAGCTCTGCCACAGGTAAAGTCAACCTCGTCGAGTTTGAGCATTGGGCGATTTCTAGTCGATGTAATGGAACAAGACGCGCCGGCCCACCGGGTTCTTTTCCAGGTGGGACATGACTTCATCCAGGGACTGTGAGCTGGCGAGCAATTCGCCCTCCAGAAGAGCAACCCACTGGCCACAAAAATCTGCTCGATGCTCCCGGATCCAGTTCACATCGGGCATGGGATCGGAATCCAGCTCCTTGTTGCGACTGACATTGGACACTGCTGGAGCCAGAACCCGCTGCCACTTCAGGAACTCAGCGTCCTTCTCTCCCTGCTCCACAGCTTCTGCGACCAGCTTGCGAGCAGCGCCGACGTAGTCGTTCTCGACGAGCTCGCGGATTCTCTCCGCGTAGGGTCGGGTATCGAGATCTGGTTTCCTGAGCGCTTGGGCCATGACGTCGTCCTTCCCTGCCTATGATACTCCAGGACCGGGTCGGCGCGTACCTGGGTGAGAAAATCGCGCCGGGAGGGAATCATCGCGCCGGCACCAGGACCGTCCCCCCCCGCTTCCCGTTCTCTCCGTAGCGGGCGGCGATCCGCTCTCCCGCCTGCCGGCCGGTGCCCTGGCGGGCGACGGCGACGATCGAGCCGCCGAAGCCGCCGCCGGTGATCCGGGCCCCGAAGAGGTCCGGCTCCTCGCGGGCCAGCTCGACGAGGCGGTCGATCTCGGGGGTCGAGACCGCGAAATCGTCGCGCAGCGACGCGTGCGAGGCGTAGAGGAGCTGCCCCAGGCGCGGCAAGTCCCGGTCGCGCAGGGCGGCCACCGCGGCGTGGACGCGGGCGTTCTCCGTCACGACGTGCCGCGCCCGCCGGTCGAGCGGCTCGGGAAGGCTGGAGAGGCGCCCGAGGTCCTCGATCTCGAGATCGCGGAGCTGCGGCACGCCCAGCAGCTCGGCGGCGCGCTCGCACTCCTGACGCCGCGTCCGGTAGCCGCTGGTGGAATGGCGGTGCGAAACCCCCGAATCGATCACCAGCAGCTCGGCCTCGACCGGCAGCGGGACCTTCTCGTAGCGCAGGCTCCGGGTGTCGAGAAACAGGGCCGTCTTCTCGTCGGCCAGGCTCGCGGCCATCGGGTCCATCACGCCCACCGGCGCTCCCACGAAGTCGTTCTCCGCCTTCTGGCCGGCGAGGGCGAGGCGCACGTCGTCCAGATCCAGCCCGAAGGCCTGCCGCAACGCGCGCAGCAGCGACACCTCCAGCGCCGCGCTGGAGGAGAGGCCGCTCCCCAGCGGCACGTCGGACTCGATCCGCAGGTCGAAGCCGCCGAGCGCGTACCCCTCCTTGCGCAGAACCTGGGTGACCCCCTGGACGTAGTCGAGCCAGTCGCGCCCGGGCTTCTCCTCGCCCAGCCGGTACTCCTCGATCTCCGCCTCCTTCACGTCGGCGCTCCAGGCGCGGACCCGCGGCTCGGCGCGGGGCGCGAGCTCGACGCGCGTGCGTTGCGGGATGGCGAGCGGCAGCACGAAGCCGCCGTTGTAGTCCGTGTGCTCGCCGATCAGGTTCACCCGCCCGGGGGCGTCGGCGCGCACTCGCGGCTCGCCGCCGAAGAGGTCGGCGAACGATCTAGTCAAGTGTCACCTCCACCGCCTGGAGCTCCTTGACCTTCTCCTCCGGCAGCGTGTCGGCGGTGAATACGCCGGCGCCGAGCTCGCTGCCGGCCAGGTATTTGAGCCGGCCCGGCATGCGGTAGGCGGGGTAGAGCTCGACGTGCAGGTGCGCCTCCGGATGAGGCCTGCCGTCCGTGGGCGCCTGGTGGAAGACCAGGATGTACGGGAAGGGCTTCCCCCAGAGCTGGTCGTACTTGAGGAGCACGGTCTTGAGCGCCCGCGCGAAGTCCGCCCGCTCGGCCGCGTCGAGATCCGCCACCGAGCCGGCGGCGCGGCGCGGCGCCACCCAGACCTCGTAGGAGTAGCGCGCGAAAGCCGGCATCCAGGCGACCGCCCGCTCGGCCGTATGGATCAGCCGCCGGCCATCCTCCAACTCGCGGCGGATCAGGTCCTCCAGCAGCCCGCTGCCGTGCTCCGCGAGATGAGCGCGCTGCATCTCCAGCTCCCGCGCCGGGATCGGCGGGATGAACGGGTAGGCGTAGATCTGCCCGTGCGGATGGTGGAGCGTCACCCCCACCTCGACGCCGCGGTTCTCGAACGGCATCACGTAGTCGACGTCGTCGCGCGCCCCCAGCTCCCGATAGCGGTCCGCCCAGACCTCGAGGATCTCTTCCAGGTGCCAGAGCGGCAGCGCGCCGAGCGACGAGCGCGGGTCCTGGGTGAAGACCACGACCTCGCAGGCCCCCTTGCCCGGCCGGGTGGGGACGATCGACGGCGGCGCCGGCTCCTCGGCCCGCTCGCTCAAGGTCGGGAAGCGGTTCTCGAACACCGCCACGTCGTAGTCGCCGGCCGGCAGCTCGGTCGGATGGGCGGGGTCGGTCGAGGGCGCCAGCGGGTTGTACTCCGGCGGCGGCAGGAACGTGCGGTCCTGGCGGTGGCTCGCGTAGGCCACCCACTCGCCGCGCAAGGGGTGCCAGCGCAGATGGCTCCGCGACCCCGGGGGCGTGGTCCCCGGGCTCGGCGCCCGCAGATCGCCGGCGATCGGCCGTCGCGAATAGAGGATCAACCGGCGGCCGTCGGGCTTGATGAAAACCTTTTTATCCATGAGCTTCGTTCCCGGCAACTCTCCGGGCGGCGATCGATCCGCCGGCCTTCATTCGTCCGGAGCGTGAGGGTCGTGGCGCGTGCCGGCGCCGCCGATCCCGGCCGCCACTCCGCCGGAGGAGCGCGGCGCGGCCTCCCCGCGGGTGGCGGCGGCGATCTCCTCCAGCGCGAGCTTGGGGGTACGGTCCGCCCGCAGCAGGCCGTTGGTTTCCTGATAGGTGTCGGCGAACTGCGTGTAGCAAAACCCGGAGAAGAGCGCGAGCGAACCCACCACCGCGAGCAGCTCCCGGTAGCGGGCGGCGAAGTCCTCGCCGCTCTGCGCCTGCGAATACCCCCAGTCGCCCTTGACCCTGGATTCGCTGATGCCGCCGAACTCGGTCAGCATCACGGGCGGGACGAGGGCGCCGCTCGCCTCATCGAGCACCAGGAGCCGGCCGCCGGGGCGCTCCTGCTTGAGGAGCCGCGGCAGGACGTCGTCCGCGTGGTAGCGCGTGGCGATCCGCTCCGGATCGCCGTCGTAGTCGTGGATACCGATGATGTCGGTCGCGATGCTCTCCCAGCCGTCGTTGCCGATCACCGGCCGCGTCGGATCGAGCGTCTTGGTGAGGTGATAGAGCGCGCGCACCCAGTTGCGCTCCGCCTGGTTGTCCGGCAGGTTCGGCACCCCCCAGGACTCGTTGAAGGGGACCCAGGCGACGATGCAGGGGTGGCTCAAGTCGCGCCGCACGGCCTCCATCCACTCGCGGGTCAGCCGCTGGATCGAGCGCTTGGTGAAGCGATAGGCGCTCGGCATCTCCTCCCAGACCAGCAGCCCCAGCCGGTCGGCCCAGTAGAGATAGCGCGGGTCCTCGATCTTCTGGTGCTTGCGCACGCCGTTGAACCCCATCGCCTTGGCCAGCTCGACGTCCCGTCGCAGCGCCGCGTCGCTCGGCGGGGTGAGGCCGCTCTCCGGCCAGTACCCCTGGTCGAGCACCATCCGCAGGTGATAGGGGCGGCCGTTCAGCACCAGCCGGTTCCCCTGGACGGCGATCGAGCGCAGCGCCGTGTAGCTCTTGACCTCGTCGAGCAGATCCTCGCGCCCGGACCACAGGTGCAGATGGGCCTCGATCAGCGTCGGCTTCTCGGGGCTCCAGAGCAGCTCGTTGCGGAAGTCGTCGATCCCCGGGTCGGAGAGCGCGATCCGGCGGTGGACCTCGCCGGCGACGATCTGGTAGGTGTCGTCGGCGAGGAGCTGGCCGTTCGCCCACAGCTTGACCCCCAGCCGGAGCCGCTCGCGCTCCTCCCCCTCCACCCAGGCCTCGAAGCCGATCTCCCAGCGCTCCAGGCTGGGGACCCAGCGGACGCTCCCGATCCAGGTCGCGGGGACCTTCTCCAGCCAGACCGTCTGCCAGATGCCGGTCGTGCGCGGATACCAGATGGAGTGCGGCGCGAGCTTCCAATCCTGCTTGCCGCGCGGCTTGGAGAGGTCGGCCGGATCGTCGTCCGCCCGCACGATCACCGTCTGCGGGCCGTCCGCGAGCAGGTCGGTCAGGTCCATCGAGAACGGCGTGTAGCCCCCCTCGTGACAGCCGGCGAGCGCGCCGTTCACCCAGACGGTCGCCGCCCAGTCCACGGCGCCGAAGTGGAGGAACAGCCGCTCGCCCTCCCGCAGCTCGGGAGCCTCGAAAGTCCGGCGGTACCAGCAGCGGCGATAGAAGCCCGTGTCGCCGATGCCGCTCGCCTTCGTCTCCGGCGAAAAGGGGACGGCGATCGTGGCCTCCCACCGCACCTCGCGCGGATTGCGCCAGGCGGCGTCCGGATCGAGCGCGAAATCCCAGGCGCCGTTCAGGGAGCTCCAGGATTGGCGCTGCAACAGGGGGCGCGGGTGGCCGTGCCCGGCGAGCAGTTTCGGCTGGCGGATCGAAGAGCGTTTGGCCATGGTCAGGGGCAAGGCGGGGTGCAAGAGGTGAGCCATCCTATAATCCCCGAAGCTCGAATCCAACCACCCGCGAACCCATCTCCAGGGAGACCGCCATCACCCCCGCCCCCCGCCCCGAAGCCGTTCAGCTCGAGCTGTTCACCCACCGCTTCGCGGCCATCGCGCGGCAGATGGGGGAGCGCCTTCAGCGCACGGCGATCTCGACCAACATCAAGGAGCGGCTCGACTTCTCCTGCGCCCTGCTCGATCCGGCGGGGGAGCTGGTGGTCAACGCGCCGCACATCCCCGTCCATCTCGGTGCCCTCGGACTCTGCGTGCGGCGGCTGCGCGAGACGATCGCGCTGGAGCCCGGCGACGTCGTGATGACCAACCACCCCGGCTTCGGCGGCTCGCACCTGCCGGACGTGACGGTGGTCACCCCCGTCTTCGAAAGCGAGGATGGCGGAGCGCTGCTCGGCTATGTCGCCAGCCGCGCGCATCATGCCGAGATCGGCGGCATCCGCCCCGGCTCCATGCCGCCGGGCGCGCGGCGGCTGATCGAGGAGGGGGTGGTGATCCCGCCGACCCATCTGATCCGGAAGGGCGAAGCCCGCTGGGACGCCGCTCGCCGTCTCCTCCTCGACGCGCCGTTCCCCACCCGGGCCGTCGAGGAGAACCTGGCGGACCTGCGCGCCGCCGTGGCCGCCAACCATCGCGGCGCCGAAGCGCTGCAGTCGCTCGCCCGCGAGCACGGACGCGAGACCTCCGCCCGCTACATGACGGCGCTCAAGGCGCGGGCCGAGGAGCGGCTTCGCGCCGCTCTCGCCCGCCTGCCGGCCGCGCGCTATGAGGCGGCCGAGCGGCTCGACGACGGCGCCGTGATCGCGGCGCGGATCGAGATCGCCGGCCCCGGCGCCGATCCGGCGGCGATCGTCGATTTCGCCGGCACCAGCGGCGTCCATCCGGGGAACCTGAACGCGCCCCCCGCCGTGGTGCGCAGCGCCGTGCTCTACGTCCTCCGCCTGCTGATCGCCGAGCCGCTGCCGTTGAACGAGGGGATCCTGCGCGCGGTCGACATCCGCATCCCCCCCGGCATGCTGAATCCGCCCTTTCCCGACGACCCCGCCGAGGCGCCCGCCGTCGTCGGCGGCAACGTCGAGACCAGCCAGCGGGTGGTCGACACCCTGATCAAGGCGCTCGGCCTCCTCGCCTGCGGCCAGGGGACGATGAACAACCTGCTGTTCGGAAACTCGCGCTTCGGCTTCTACGAGACCGTCTGCGGCGGCGCCGGCGCCGGCCCCGGCTTCGACGGCGCCAGCGCCGTCCACACCCACATGACCAACACACGGATCACCGACCCTGAGCTGCTGGAGCACCGCTACCCCGTGCGCCTCGACCGCTTCGCCATCCGTCACGGGTCTGGGGGAGCGGGCCACTGGCGCGGCGGCGACGGCGCCGTCCGCGAGATCGTTTTCCTGGAGCCGATGTCCCTCTCTCTCCTCTCCCAGCACCGCGTCGAGCGCCCCTACGGCGTCGAAGGCGGCGAACCCGGCCAGCCCGGGCGTCAACGGCTGGAGCGCGCCTCGGGCGAGGTGGAGGAGCTGGCGTCGATCGACGGCCGCGAGGTCGGTCCCGGCGACCGGCTCATCCTGGAGACGCCAGGCGGGGGAGGGTGGGGCGCCGCTGACGCGCCACCTCGTAGGCCGCCAGCGCCACCGACGTCGAGAGGTTGAGCGAGCGGATCTGCGGGTCGACCATCGGAATCCGCACCAGCCGCTCCCGGTAGCGCTCGCGGATCTCTGGCGCGAGGCCGACGCTCTCCTTGCCGAAAACGAGCACCGTCCGCTCCGGATACTCCACGCTCCAGAAGTCCCGTCCCGCCTCGGCGCTGAAGAAGAAGGGCTCCCCCAAGTTGGGGAGCTGCGCCGCGAAATCCGTCCAGCGGTCCCAGACGGTCGGATCGACGCGCGCCCAGTAGTCGAGCCCGGCCCGGCGGAGCCGGCGCTCGTCCAGGAAGAACCCCATCGGCCGGACCAGATGAAGCCGTGCCCCGACCGCCAGGCAGGTCCGCCCTGCGTTGCCGGTGTTCCAGTGGATCTCCGGCTCGACGAGGACAACGTGAAGAGTGGGATCGCTCAAGCCGGATTAGCCCGCCGCTACGGCTGCTCCGCCAGCCGCTTCAAGGCGGCCAGCACATCCGGGAAATCGGCGGTCACCATGGAACCCACCTCCTCCGCGGACGGTCCGGTGATCTCCGTGCTGTAGATGATCCGGGTGGAACCGGAAGGCAGTGGCACCAGCCGGTGACTCACGACCACGCGCGTTTCATCGACCACCGTTTCATCCGTGAAGGCTTCCTTGGGCTCGACGTCGATCAGCGTGCTGACGAGCGGATCCTGCCCGGGAGGCTTCATGGTGAATCTCGTCCCCCTGGCGAACGGGCCGTGGATCTGAATGCTCTCGACCCCTGAGTTCCAATCCTTCCAGCGGTTCACATCCGCGAACAGTGCCCAGACGCGAGCGGGAGCCGCGGAAACCTCGATGCTGTCTTCATGAGCCCACATTCGATCTCCTTGGATCGTTCATATTTCGCAACCAGCGTAGAGACAGTACACCCACCATTGTAAAGAGAATCGTCAGAACGGAGAAGATGGCAGTCCCGGCCGGCCTTGCCCAGTGGACGCCGAAGGTCGCAACCAGCCAACTCGAGAGGGAATGCCTGCCGGCATCGCTGACATCCGGTCGATCATCCCATACAAAGTAGGTCACGAAGGCGGATGTAATCGCCGCGAAATAAAATAGCCCGGGGACCATGGCCTGGGTCCGGCTCAGTCTGGATCTTCTCCGTACTAGCGTCCGGTTAGAAGTTGAATAGAATCAGTTGGTTAGCGGGGTTGTCTATTTCTCGTTGGGACCGATCGGGCTGCAAGGCGCATGAAATCTCGGTTTTCTCGAAGATCGAGACCGACAAGATCTGTAGACATGTGTACAGCGAGGCCTCGAGTTGAAGCTCTTTCTTGACAATGGCGATCAACACGTAAGTGGCCACGGCGCACCAGATTTGCGTCTTCACCGCGTTCTCGCTGGTACCAAGAAATCGCTTAATGCGCAGGTGCTGTTTGATCCACTTGAAGAACAGCTCGACCTGCCAGCGGCTTTTGTACAGAGCCGCGATCGTCAAGGCGGGCAAGACCGTGTTGTTGGTCAGGAAGACGAGCGTCTTGCCAGACTCGGAGTCCTTGAAACGGACACGCCGCAGATGCTCCGGGTAGGCTTTGGCCGAGTAGAACCCATTGAGCATCACGCACTGGTCGCAGATTACGCCGGTAGAGCGCTGCGTCGGCGCCGAATACACGCGCCGAGCATCCATGCCTTGCTTGGCACGAGTGACGAAGAAGGCACCGGCCTGATGCATCGCGTACAGCCGCGTAAAGTCCACGTAGCCACGATCCATTACGTAGAAGGCACCGGCCTCAATCGGCAAGATGTCGAGCACGTTGACATCGTGCAGCTTGCCATCGCTGATGTGGAGGAACGTCGGGATCGAGCCCCGGAGGTCCAGAAGCGTGTGCAGCTTGATAGCCGCCTTGGTCGATCGAAACGGCGCCCAGTCGAACAGGCTCAGGCACAGATCGATCGTGGTGGAGTCCAGCGCATAGACGCTGGCATCGAGTCCGAGCACCGAAGGATCTTGCGCGTAGAGCGCTTTGGCGCGCGCGATCAGTCGCTGAGCCAGCCCATGATAGATACGCCAGTCGCGACGCTCGAGTGCGTCGGCCAACGTCGAGCGCGCGGGCGACGCCTTCATTCCCATATGAAACAGCTTGGTTTGGTTGGCGGCCAGACAAGCCTCGATGTCGCG
Source organism: uncultured Acidobacteriota bacterium (assembly GCA_963718645.1). GTDB lineage: Bacteria > Acidobacteriota > Thermoanaerobaculia > Multivoradales > UBA5704 > DATARR01. The sequence continues at coordinate 2,946,680 of OY970373.1, read as the reverse complement.
CAGCGATTCGCGCCAGGTGAGTTGCGCGAAGGCCATGACGCGGAACAGGTCGGCACAGCTCAGAGTGCGCACGCCCGCATCACCTTTGTGCCGTTCGACGATGCGGCCGAAGGTCTTCCAGGGGACAAACTCCATCACCTGTGCGAACAGCGTCTTGCCCACATTCATGCGTCACCTCGGGGTCGGTCAAGCCCGAGAGCATGGCATGGGCGATTAGCAAAGCCTCGCGCTCAGCTACCGGGAACTCCGCCCGGCCGGCCCCTGACTCAGTGGGATCGGAGGCGAAGCACCGCCCCCAAGAAATTGCTCAAGCTCTCCGGGGTGCCTCCGCCCCCCGAAATTCAAATCGTGGACACCCCTGAGTCGCCCGAAACTTCAGTCAATGCAGACCTTACGGCCGATAGACAGGAAATAGACCGGACGCTAGTGATCTTCTCCGTACTGTCACTCCGCGCCTCCTGGCTCCTGATGCCGCCCGCCCACCCTCTTGAGGCGACAGCCGGCGAGTATAGTGCGGAAGCTCGCCAGGAGCTATTGAATGCCTTCCCCAAGAGCCAGAGAAGACCTTTACCCCCCTCGCAAACCCAAGCGGTTCTAGGGCGAGCAAGTTTCAGAGGTCATTTTCCGTCTTATTGGGGCATGAGCCGACCCCTTCGCTTCATCCCCGACGGCGGTGCCCTGGTCGAGGTCACCTGCCGGACCCTCCAAAGCCGCTTCCTCCTCCGGCCCCGCCGGGACCTCGACGAGATCATTGCCGGCGTCCTGGGACGGGCCCAGCGTCTCTATGAAGTCCGCGTGTGCGGGTACATGTTTGCTTCCAACCATTATCACTTTTTGCTCGACGTCGACGACGCGCGCCAGCTCGCTCGTTTCATGGGGTATATCAATTCCAACATCGCTCGGGAAGTCAGCCGGCTCTACGGCTGGACCGACAAAATCTGGTCGCGGAGATACCAAGCAATCATCGTCAGCGGGGAGGACGGAGCGCAGATCGCGAGATTCAAATACCTGCTCGGAAACGGCGTCAAGGAGGGTCTGGTCGGTCGGCCGCAGGACTGGCCGGGAGTTCACGTCGCCCGGGCGCTGGTCCGCGGAGAAGATCTGACGGGCCATTGGTTCGATCGCACGCAAGAGTACAACGCCCGCAACCGGGGAGAGACCTTCGATCGTCTTGAGTACGCGAGCGTGGAAACGCTGCGCCTCTCACCCCTACCCTGCTGGAAGCATCTTTCGGAAGACGTCTGGAGATCTCGCGCTGTGGGCCTGGTCCGTGAGGTTGAGGAGGAGGCCGCAGTCCGCAGGTCGAGCACCGGCCGGCAGCCGCTCGGCGCCGCGGCGATCCTGGGTCAACGCCCGCACCATCGTCCAAAAAACACGAAGAGATCCCCCGCTCCGCTCTTCCACGCCGTGACCGCCAGAGTCCGTCGCGAGCTCTGGGAAGCCTACCGCCTGTTCGTCGCCGCCTTCCGCGACGCGGCGGAGAAGCTCCGAGCGGGAGACCGCAACGCCGTCTTCCCTCTCGGCAGCTTCCCACCGGCCTTGCCGTTCGTCGGGGGATGACCTTTTCGGGGTCCCGGACGACCTACAGATGTTGCCGCGACCAGTTGCCTGGAGGAAGTGTGCTCCTGCGGGCAGATTTTCGTCTGCGGAGGCTGCTGAAACCGAACTTCCGGGACAGTCCTGAGGCTGAAAGCGGAGGTGGAGCCTCCCGGCTGCGCCGTCGAGATGCTTGTAAGGCCCGAGCAGGCTCAAATCGGCCTTGTTTCGCTCAGTCTTCCAAGAAACGGCTGGCACCTCTTCCCCTGGCTGAAAGCGGGGGTGGGGCCTCACCGCCGCCCCTTGGAGGGGCTGGTAAAGGTCCGAGGAGGCGCAAATTGGCGTTGTTTAGCTCAGCCTTCCAAGAAACGGGTGGCACCTCTTTGGGTCGGCTCCGCCGGGTTAGGTCCCTCATGGAATAGCAAGAACGATTGCTGCGACGAGAAGCACAGCCCCCATGCCTAGAGCAAGGGCAGAACAGGCAATTGCTCTGCCGGACACCTTGAATTCCTTGAGCCGGGCTTTGAACTCAGAATTGGCTCTTTCAACATCAGTTCCAGTATTTCTTTCATATCGCCGCATCGCCTGCAGATGCCAGGACATGCTATCTGCTACGTAGTAACGATGAACAAGAGCAGCGGCAGCGGAGGCGGCTAGTGATACCAAGGCCGCAATGACGAGCAGCTTCACAATGGGATCAATGACAATCCGTGTTGTTTTCTCGTCAGGAAGAACTATCCGAGAGACAACAAAGCCGATCGCTGAAATGCCGATAAGAGCGACACGTAGGAGCTCAGCGGAAAACTCCTGAAATCGCACGAGTAGAGCGAGATCATGCTCAAACGTGCGTTCTGGAAGCGAGATCAATCCTAACGACTTGCCAAGCATACGCCCTCCGGGAGTTTGAAGCGAAACCTAACCTCAAGATTAGCTGTATCCGTCTGCTCCTCCAACGTCTTCTCGACGGCCTCCACTCCTGCTCAGACTACCTGTGTAAGATGCATGTCTTTAATTCTATGGAACATAGATGCGCTACACCGGTTCCTACTATTTCCCAGGATATATTAACCTGGATCGCGAGAAACAAATCTTCTCCAGCCATGTATTGGCTTGGTTCGCCGTGGTCGAGCTGTTATTGGATGCTCTGGCGTATCCCCATACTCGGCCGCAAGCATGACCCCCTCAGCCTCTGCTCTCAGTCTAACATATCCTCGAAGCATGCTTTCATTAAATTGATACCAGCCCCTTCTCTTGCTGACTAGTATGCGCCCACAGCTAACAGATTTCAGTTCTGCCAACCTAGAATTAAAAAGTTTTCTTTCAAGAGCCCCTTCTCGGAGGATGTTAATAATTCTTATGTAAGACGCGTAAATTTCATCACCCCGACGCTGAAGGTTTGGATGATCAGCCGCTGCCCAAAGGATTCGATGGTTGTCATCTGTGCTTTTCATGGTAGCCTTTTCATAGGCTCTCCTGAGTTGCTGCTGTATTCCGCTTATAGCTGATCTAATCGCCTCTGAGTAATGTTCTTGACTAACATTTGTACATGATTGAGGATCATTGAAAATCTCCCAATACAGCTTTTCGCAGACGAGGTGCACGTAGTGAGGGAACCCATCACTGATGGCGGCTATTCGGAACCGAGGATCATCACCTACCGTAATGCCTAGAGCCGAAGAGGATTGATCAACAATAGACCAGCGAGCGTCAAAATACAGACGCGGCACTTCGATGCCGGTTAAATAACGGTAGCATGAAGCGTGGGCTCCCAAGAGTTCATCCAGCGATTCTCCGATTCCACACAAGATAAATTGTACGTTGATCTGCTGGTCGCCGAGTTGCTTTATAAAATCGGCAAATCTTTCCTTGTCCTTGGGGTCAGTGATGAGATCAAATTCGTCCAATACAACAAGCGTTTTTCGCGAGTACGCCGCACCCAAGAAGCGAATGGCCTCTACGGCACTATTCATGTCTTGAACTATAGGAATGCTTTTGTTTTCAAACCTTCGTTCTGTCTCCCAGGAAAATCCCGGGATTGAGATTTTGCCTTTGGTGGCGCCTCCGGTTACCTCCTTGCCAAGGGGGATATGACTCCACACCCTGGAGACAATGGCATTGATAATTTGGTAGAAGCTTGCGTCTCTTCCGCAAGTAAGAAGGATTGGATCATTATCTGCTCCTTGGTGTGAAAAAGCTGCTGTTTGCGCCAGAGACGTCTTACCTACGCCTCTGTCTCCGTAAATAAAGATGTGACGGCCACGTGCGAAAAGAGCTTCCTCTATCTCCCGGAGTTGCGCTCCCCTTCCGAAGAGATGTTCGGGGGACTGAATAGGGCTCGAAGGGCTAAGGTGCTGGTGAAGCACCGCGGCGAAATTTTCTTTATCAAGGTTCCCTATAGTCATATCCTCTCCAGGATGTAGCCTCAGTATTATTCGCGTTAATGAGCCGTGAAGAGTGATTATTATGGTTATTCACACTTTTGGTGAAACGAGTCGAGAGGCTACCGCTAAATCGTATTCGCGTCAACGCCATGCAGACTGTCCAATAAGCGCCTGAACGGCTGGATGGAGGCCCGCAGCGAGAAATCAAGCCGAGGAAACGGCCCCGCTACCGTTCCCCCGGCTCAGGTACTTCGATTGTCAAAGAGCTCGGGCCATTTCTCCGGGGAATCCCGGGCGCAGGCCTCGACGCCTGGTGCGACGGCGGAGTCCTGCGATCCGTAGAAGTCCCTGACCCCTGCGCCATCTCCAGCGGGTCCTCGGAAGGAGCCTCTGGACAGATGATCGCGATGTGCATATACTAGAGGACGTCGGATGGCTTGTCAAGCCTCGCGCCACCGGTTCATGGGTGCTGACGGCTTGGCGTAAAGGGGGTCTTGGTAACGCTGGACGTGCTCTTCACGCTGCATTCCCTGGAGATCGCGCCGCGTTCCCCATGGGGAATGCAATGTGAAGGAGAGGGGATACGGCGTTCCCCAAGGGGAGCGTGGCATTCCCCGTCCATCACGTTCTGTTCCCTTGTATGCGCGTAACAGAACGGGGTCATCGCGTCCAGTTCCCCTTTGTCGGATGGCGTTCGAAGTGGGGAACGTGGCGTTCCCCGGCCGTTAGGGAGAGTGAAGGGCGGGGAACGGGGCGTTGCGAGTCCTTCGCGCCGCGAAATGTGGAGAGAACGGGACGCGATCGAGGGGGAATGCGACGTCTTGGGTGGGGAACGCGGAGTGAAGGGTGGGGAATGAGGCTCGCGGCGGAGCTTTCGGGGGCCGCCGGCGGGGTTGGGTTCTTTGACAACTGAATCCGGCTTCTGAAAATGGAGCCAGCTGCCAGGCGATTCGAGCGGGCGGATCGTCTGGCGGTCAGCGGGGCAGAGACACCGTCACCTCGGTGCCCTGTCCCGGTGTGCTCTCGATGCCGATGGTGCCGCCGTGCGCCAGCACCAGCTTGCGGGCGATGGCGAGGCCGAGGCCGGAGCCGCCGGAGTCGCTCCCTTTCTGGAAGCGCTCGAAGATGCGCGGCAGGTCCTCCGGCGCGATGCCGGAGCCGGTGTCGCGGACGCGGATCAGGATCTGTTGCGGCCCGGTCTGGACCTCGACGGAGACGGCGCCCTCCGCCGGGGTGTGGCGGAGGGCGTTCGCGAGCAGGTTGAGCAGCACCTGGCGGATGCGCACCGGGTCGGCCTCGACGGCGGGGAGGTCCGCGGGCACCTGGATGTCGATGGATCGCGACAGCGCCGCCGCCACGTCGCGGACGAGGTCTCCGAGGTCGACGGTCTCCAGGCGCAGCTCGAGGGCGCCGGCCTCGGCGTGGGCCAGGGTGCCCAGGTCGTCGACCAGGCGCGAGAGGTGGCGGGTCTGGTCGAGGAGCTCGCCGAGATGGCTCTCGTCGCGCGGGTAGACGCCGTCGAGCAGTCCTTCGATGCGCCCTTGCAGGATGGCCAGCGGTGTCCGCAGCTCGTGGGCGACGTCGGCCATGAGCTGGCGGCGCAGGCGAGCCTGCTCGGCGAACGCGCCGCCGACGCGCCCGATGGTGCGCCGGAAGGCCAGGCCGAGCGTCACGGCCAGCGTAAAGGCGACCACCGAGATGGCGGTCGTCCGCTGCGGCGAGCGCCAGAGGAGCGAGACGAGGGTGCTGGCCCCGAGGGCGGCCAGGGCGATGAGCGCCGCGAAGGCGCAGCCCAGGCGCCGCACGAAGTGGGGCGGCCGGCGGCGGCGGCTGCCGAAGGGAGGCATGCCGCGCCAGTCCCAGGACGGCGGCCGGTCGCGCTCCCTCATTCGTCCACCAGCCGGTAGCCGAGGCCGTACACGGTTTCCAGGTAGCGCGGCGCGTGGGGGTCGGGCTCGAGCTTGCGGCGGATGTTCTTCACGTGGCTGTCGATGGCGCGATCGTACGCCTCGGCGTCGGTGCCGCGCGCGGCGTCGAGCAACTGGGCGCGGGTGAAGACCCGGCCGGGGTGGCGGGCGAGGGTGGCGAGGATCTGGAGCTCGGTGGGGGTGAGGTCGACCGGCTCGCCCCCCCGGCGCACGCTCATCCGGCGGACGTCGATGACCAGATCGGAGACGCGCAGGAGGTCGCCGTCGACGTGCCGCCCCTCGCTTCGCCGCAGCACCGCTCGGACGCGGGCCACCAGCTCGCGCGGGCTGAACGGCTTGGTGACGTAGTCGTCGGCGCCGACCTCCAGCCCCTGCAACCGGTCGTCCTCCTCGACCCGGGCGGTCAGCATGATGATCGGCACGTCCGAGTCCCGACGCAGGGCGCGCGCCACCTCCATGCCGTCGAGGCCGGGGAGCCCGAGATCGAGCACCACGAGGTCGGGATGGCGCCCGCGCGCCGCTTCCAGCGCGCGGACGCCGTCGCCGGCGACGATCACGTCGAAGCCGGCGAGCCGCAGGTAATCGCGCGCGATTCCGGCGATCCGCGGCTCGTCGTCGACGACCAGGATGGTCTTCACCGCCCGTTCACCCCTTCCGCCGGCGGGGCACCGGTCTCGGGACCGGCAGGCTGGCCGTGAGCCTGGCGATGCCACTCCTCGAAGCGGCCGCGGGGACCGCAGCCGCCGTATCCTCCGCTCTGTCCTCCGTAGAAGGGGCCTCCGTAGAAGGGGCCGCCGTAGGGGCCGCACCCGGCGCGGCGCCAGAACAGGCCGCGGAGGAGGACGCGGGCGACGACGAGCCCGAAGACGAGGAAGAGGAGAGGCCCGAAAAAGTATCCGTGTCCGAAGGGTCCGTGCCAGCCATAGTAAGGATAAGGATACGGGTACGGGTACGCCCCGGGAGCGGGAGCGGTGGGAGCGGCGAAGACGATCTTGCCGCTCTGCTCGATGCCGTGCGCCACGCCCGCCTGGTAGGCCCAGAAGCCGACTCCGGCGGCGAGCAGCAGGACGGCGAGGACGACGGGCCAGCGAATGCTCTTGTTCATGAGGATGAATCCTCCTTTCTGCCGGCCAGTCTGCGCGAGCATTATGGAGCGAGTATGTAGAGCGAGCGAGTATGTAGAATGGGACGGCATGGAGATGATCGAAGCCTTCATCTCGTTCGTCTGCCTGGTGAGCCTGATCGTGATCCTGCTGGAGGCGCGGCGCACCGGCGGCCTGCGGCGGCGGCTGCCGATGGCGCTCTGGGCGATGGGCCTGTTCCTGCTGGCGCTGCTCGCCCTGTTGCGGGTGTGGGCGAACCTCGAGGCCTGGAGCGATTTGCGGATCCTGCTCGGGATCCTCGGCGTCGGCAACTTCCTGTTCGGCGGCGCCCTGCTCATCCGCTGGATGCTCTGGACGCCGCCGGCCCACTGACTCTACTTTGTCAGATTGGCCTTGGCTGTGGCGCTGGCCCTCATCACCCCGGCCCTCTTCTCCCGTCCCCCCGACCCCCTCCCTCACCGGGAGAAGAGGGAGAAAGACAAAGAGAAAAGCCTGGATCATGAGGGGGCGGGGGTTCCCCTCTCCCTGTGAGGGAGGGGGGCAGGGGGAAGGGAGAGGGGCCAGGGGTGAGGGTTCGGGCGGCCGGCTCAGGCGAGGGTGACGTGGATCTCGCCGACGCCGCAGTCGACCTTCACCCGCCCGCGCCCCTGCCCCTTGTCCCAGTGGATCGCGCGCACGATCAGCCCTTGGCTGGAGTAGCGTCGGCCCGCGGCGACCAGGCTGGCCTCGCCGATGCCGGCGTCGATGTTCGCCGAGCCGATCGCCTCCTTGGGCAGGGTGACGCCGACCTCGCCGACGCCGAGGTCGGCCGTGACGTCGGCGGCGATCCCGTCGATGGTCAGCTTGCCGACGCTGAGGTCGGCCCGCAGCGGCAGGTTGCGCGGCACGCGCAGGACCGCGTCCACGTTCAGGCCCTTGGTCGCTCCAAAGTGCGGCCAGTCGGCGACCCGGATCTCGAGCTGGCCGCCGGCCCGGTTGAAGACGACCCGCAGACTGTGCGCGGCGCTCTCGCAACGGCCCGTCGGCTCGTTGCAGGTGATCCTGACGTCGAGGTCCACTTGGCGGTTGTCGCCGCCGGTGACCTGGACCTCGCCGACGGGGAAGTCGAGGTGGATCCTGCCGGCCGATCCGATCGGGATCCGCTGGTGAAACGAGCGAACGATCTCCTTCGCATGGGCGGGCAGGGTCCAGAGCAGCACGGCGAGTATGAGCAACGCGGTCTTTTTCATGGTTCTTTTCATCAGAGTCCCTCCATCCTGTCCTCCCTTACGACGGGAGTCGTGAGAAGGTTCCAGGACGGCACACCTCTTGCGGAGATCTCCCGTATGGATTCCCAGCCCGACGCCTTTCAGGAAGCCCACCTCGGCGAGCGGCCGATCCGCGATCTCGGATTGACCATCGCGGGGACGCTCCTCGAGCCGGTGATCGCGGTCTTCGAGGGGGAGCTCGCCGCGGCGGGCATCCGCCGGGTGAAGCCGCGCTTCTACCTTTCGACCGAGTGGGGGGTGCCGTTCGGCACGGTGGCGATCGCCATCCCGTTCTATCTCGCCCGGCCGGAGCTGACGGCGCTGCACGCGGAGCGGACGGGGCACGTCGAGGGGCTGGGCCGCTGGGAGCTGCTGCGCTACCTCCGCCATGAGATGGGGCACGTGGTCAACTACGCCTACAAGCTCTACGAGCAGGAGGAGTGGGTGCGCCACTTCGGGCCGATCAGCCGCCCCTACCGCGAGGAGTACACGCCGGAGCCGTTCAGCCGCCGCCACGTCCGCCATCTGCCGGGCTGGTACGCGCAGAAGCATCCGGACGAGGACTGGGCCGAGACCTTCGCCGTCTGGATGACCCCGGGGCTCGACTGGCGGGGCGAGTACGCGGCGTGGCCGGAGGCGCTCGCCAAGCTGGAGTACTGCGAGGGCGCGATGCGCGAGCTCGCCGGGATCGACCCGCTGGTGACCGACGACGAGCTCGACGAGGACGTCTCGGAGATCTCCTACTCGCTCGACCAGTATTACCGCTCCTGGGAAACCGAGGCCGGCGAGCTCCCCGGTCTGGACGGCTCGCTGCGCACGATCTTCGAGGACTGGGGGCGCCCCGAGGATCTCTCGACGTCCGCGCCGCGCCGGCCGGCCTCAGGATTGATCCGCCGCCTCGCCCGCGATCTACCGGCGGACGTCTACCGCTGGACCGGCCACTTCCCCGAGAAGACCCGGCTCCTGCTGAGCCACTTGGCCGAGCGGGCCGATGCCCTGGAGCAGGTCTACCCGGAGGACCGCGAGACGCCGGCGGTCATCGCCCTGACCGTGTTGGTCACGGCGCTGGCGATGAACCATGTGCAGAAGGGGAGTTATGTGCCGTAGCTGGACGACGGCGGCATCCCAGGATAGCATTTAGCCATGGATAACGACGAGGACGAAGGCTTCGTGCTCAGCCCTGAAGAAGAGGCGTCCCTCCTGGAGGCCATCGCGGAGGCAGATGCCGGAGATTTCGTGGACGGAGAGCAGTTTCTCCGAGAGCTCAGAGAGGGGCGTTTGTTCTGCGACACTGAGGAGGTTAGTTCTACTAAGTCAGATTAACCTTGGCTCTGGCGTTGGCCCCTCATCACCCCAACCCTCTTCTCCCACCGCACTCCCCCCGACCGGGAGAAGAGGGAGTGGTTAGAAGGGTTAGTCCAATCAAGAGATCGGGTTTTTAGCCCTTTCTCTCCCGGTTGGGGGGAGTGCGGTGGGAGAGAGAGGGTTGGGAGAGTGAGGGGCCAGCCCCGAAGGGGCCACTCTACTTCCCGTTGCCGTAGCGCTCCACCGCCAGATCCACGATCCGCTGCACCAGCTCAGGGTATTCGATCCCCATCGCCTTCGCGGCCATGGCGAACTCGCTCTCGGATTCGAGGTAGCAGCTCGCGTTGACCTCGATGACGTAGATCTCGCCGGTCTCCGTGTAGCGGAGGTCGACGCGGCCGTAGTCGCGGACGCGCAGGGCGCGGTAGGCGTCGATGGCGACCTTCTGGAGCTTCGCGCGCAGCTCGTCCGGGATGTCGGCGAGGACCGATTTCGTCCCCTTGTACTCGACGCTGTTCTTCTTCCACTTGGCCTTGGTGCCGGCGACGTGGGGGAGCCCCTCGGGGAGGCCGGAGAAGTCCATCTCGACCGGCGGGAAGGCGATCGGCTCACGGTTGCCGAGGACGCCGACGTAGAACTCCCGCCCCTCGATGTACTCCTCGACCAGGGCGCTGTCCTTCACCTTGTCGTGGATCAGGACGACCCGCTTCATCAGCGAGGCCGTGTCGCGCACCAGCGACTCGCCGTCAATGCCGATCGAGGCGTCGGCGGTGAGCGGCTTGACGAAGAGCGGCATGCGGAGGTTCCCGGCGGTCTCGAAATCCGCGTCCTGCGAGAAGATGGCGAAGTGGGGGAAGAGGATCTTTTCGAAGGCCAGCACTTTCTTGGCCAGCCCCTTGTCCTGACGCAGATAGAGCTCGCCGGGGCCGCCGCCGGTGTAGTGAAGGCCGAGGAGGTCCATCACGCCGGCCACCGCGGAGTCGCCGCTGACGTAATCGCCGAACGTCTCCACGAGATTGAAGATGAGATCCGGCTTGCGCCGGGAGAATCCGGAGACGAACTTCTTGAGGTCGTCGTGAACGCCGAGGATCGAGACGCGGTGCTTCTGCTTGCGCAGAGCGGCCGCGACCTGGTCGACGACGACGTCGTGAGACTTGGGGTCTGCGCTTTCGAGGCTGCCGAGCACGGTGATCTTCATCGTGCCCGTGCCCTATGCACGGGCTATGCCGTGAGGGCTCTCAACTGGGAAGCCTCAGGCCCCACGGGGACCTCCCAGCCGTCGACGCTCGCCACCGGCAGGACGCCGATCAGGCTGTTCATCAGCAGCAGACCGGCCGCCGCGGCGAGGTCGCCAGGGTCGAGCGGCCGTTCCTGGATCGCTCCCGCTTCGAGCAAGCGGCGGCGGACGGTCCCCGGGAGGCAACCCTCGCTTTCGGGAGGCGTGAAGATGCCGTCCGGCAGGACCAGGGCGAGGTTGCTCCGTGATCCCGAGACCAGCCGGCCGTGCTCGTTGAGCCGCAGCGCGTCCCAGGCGCCGCGGGCCTCGGCTTGGCGAAGCACGAGCCGATTCGGCTGGTAGCAGAGGCTCTTGAGGCTGGCGAGAGGGGCTCGGGAGTCGATCCGGATTTCAGGGACCAGGATCGCGGCGACGCCCCGGCGGTAGACGTCCTCGCCCGGCGGCTCGTAGAGAGAGGCGGTGATCAGCCGGGTGGGGCCCTGAGGGGTGCCCCGCGAGACGGTGATCCGCAGGCGGGCCACCGGATGCGGCGCGGCGCTCGCGACGTCCGTCACGGCGCGGCCGAGAGCGCAGCGGTCTTCCGGCGGCGCGATCGACAGGCGTTGAAGGCCGGTGAAGAGGCGATCGAGGTGGGCGGACAGGTGCCGCGCGCGACCGGCGTCGACCCGCAGGGTTTCGAAGAGGCCGTCGCCGAAGAGGAAGCCGGCGTCGTCCGGAGCGATCCACACCTCCTCGGAATCGACGAGCCGGCCGTTCCACCACGCCAGGCTCATCCCGCCTCCTGGGTCCCCAAGGCGGCGAGGAAGGCGCGCGCCTTGACCGCGCTCTCGGCGAATTCGAGCTCGGGGTCCGAGTCGGCGACGATGCCGCAGCCGGCGTGATAGGCCACTCGCCCTTTCGCGGCCACGGCGGTGCGGATCGCCACCGCCAGCTCGAGGTCGCCGCCCAGCGAGATCCACCCCAGGGCGCCCATGGCCGGACCGCGCCGCCGCTCCTCCTCGGCGGCGATGCGCGCCATCGCCTGGATCTTCGGGGCGCCGGTGATCGAGGCGGCGGGGAAGGCGGCGCGGAGCAGCTCGACCGGACCGGCGTCCGGCCGCAGCCGGCCGCGCACGGTGGAGACGGTGTGATGGAGCGTCGGCAGGCTCATCAGCTCGGCGTGGCTCGCCACTTCGACGCTGCCGGTGGCGCAGACGCGCCCGAGGTCGTTGCGGACCACGTCGACGATCATCGTCAGCTCGGCGCGGTCCTTCGCGCTCTCCAGCAGCTCGCGGACGAGCGCCCGGTCCTCCCGCGGAGTGGCGCCGCGCGGCCGGGTCCCCTTGATCGGCCGCGATTCCACCTCCCCTCCGCGGACGGAGAGGAAGAGCTCGGGCGAGATCGAGAGCACGGCCCGCCCCGCGTCGAGCGCGAGAAAAGCGCCGTGCTCGGCCGGGCTGGCGGCGCGCAGACGCCGGTAGAAGGGCCAGAGGTCCGATGCCGCGAGCGGCGCCTCCAGGCGGCGGCAGAGGTTCATCTGGAAGATCTCGCCGGCGGCGATCCTCTCGACGGTCCGCGTCACCGCCGCCTCGAAGCCGCCGCGGCTGGGATGGCTGATCACGCGGGCGGCGTTGGCGGGGAGGTCCGGAGGCTCGGGATCGTTCCGCCGGCGGGCCGCGGCGAGCAGTCGCTCGCCCGCGAGGACCGGGTCCGGCGAGCCCGGCTGGCGCCAGGCGTCGGTCGCTTCCAGCGTCCAGCCCTGGCCGTCCCAGCGGAAAGCGGCGTCGTAGAGGGCGAGGTTGAGGTCGGGGAGCCCGAGGTCGTCCGGCGGGGGAGGGGGGAGCAATTCGATCTCGCCTCCCAGCTCATAGCCAAGATAGCCCACCAGCGTCGCCGCCGCGCCGGCGTCGCTCCAGGCCGCGAAGGCGGCGTCCAGCAGGTCGAAGCCGGAAGCGGCGAAGGTGGCGCATCCCCCCGGGCCGGTCACCGTGGCGCGTCCCTTGCGGACGGCGAGCGTCACCAGCGGCCGGACGTGAAGGCGGTGCCCGCTCGTCTTGCGGTCGCCGCCGTCGAGCCAGGCGAATCCCGGCTGGCCGGCGAGTTCGGCCGCCACCTGCTCAGGGTCCGGCGGAGCTTTCGCGCCGGCGGTCCGCAGCGGCGTCTTCGACCCTCGGGACCCTGGACGCGGCGCGGGGAGGATCGAGAGGAGGCGACCGGCGAGGCGCTGCCGCCGCTTTTCGGAGGGCCGGTCGGACCACATGAAACGAGAGGTGGCGGACGTCGTTAGCGCTTCTTCGCGGTCTTCGCGGCGGGCGCGCGCAGCCGTTCGAGCACGCGGGTGGCGATCTGCCGGGCGCGGGGGAGCTGATCGGTGCCGTCGGGGCTCTGGACGGTGATGATGAGCTGCTGGCTCCCCGCGATCACGTGGAGCTGCTGGATGCGCCCCCCCACCCAGAGGGCACCGTCGCCGAGGCCGGGGACGTCCGCGACCTTGCCGCCGGACATCGTGCTGAAGGTGGAGCGGCTCGACGCCAGGAAGTCCCTCGCCTCCGAGGCGCTGCCGTGCGGGCGGATGAGCAGGCTGAGGATTCGGGGCTGGTCGAGCGAGCCGCTGTTGTAGATGCACTCCAACGGGTTGCGCCCCTTCGCCTCGTCCATCGTGCTGCTCAGAGAGGCCATCGTATCGCCGGCCACCGCCTGGACGTCCTGCTCGGTGAAGAGCTGGCAGGCGTCCACCTTGGGTGCGCCGCCGGACTTGGAGTCGGCGCCTCCGCCACAGGCGGCGAGCAGGATGGAGAGCAGGAGCGGCGCGATGAGGAGCCGGCAATGCGTGGTCAATTGGAATCCCTCCCTGGGTTCAGAGCGGGATTCTATCCTGCCTGGCTGCATGGGATATAAACGGATGGGGTATAAACGTCCCGAGAGGTGGATGGGAATGCCGACTTTGCCAGGAGCTGACGACCGCGTGGACCGGCCGCTGCGCCTGAGCGTTCTGGATCAGGCGCCGATCGCGGAAGGCTCGACCGGCGGCGAGGCGCTCCGCAACTCGATCGATCTGGCGCGCTGGACCGAGCAGCTCGGGTATCACCGCTACTGGGTGGCCGAGCACCACGCCACCCCGATGCTGGCCTGCGCGAGCCCCGAGGTGCTGATCGGCCCGATCGCGGCGGCCACGTCGCGCCTGCGCGTCGGCAGCGGCGGCGTCATGCTCCCGCACTACAGCCCGCTGAAGGTCGCCGAGTCGTTCAGCATGCTGAGCGGGCTCTATCCCGGACGGATCGATCTCGGCCTGGGGCGGGCTCCGGGGAGCGATCAGCGCACCGCCGTGGCGCTGCAACGCGACCGCCGCCAGCTCGCGCCCGACGACTTCCCGCAACAGCTCGACGAGCTGCTGGCCTATCTCGACGACTCGATGCCGGAGGACCACCCCTTCGCCTCGCTCGCCGCCAGCCTGCCGGGGAGGCCGGAGCGCCCCGAGCCCTGGCTGCTGGGGTCGTCGCCGCAGAGCGGGATCTGGGCCGCGGAGCTGGGGCTCCCCTACGCCTTCGCGGATTTCATCCAGCCGGGGGGCGCCGCGATCGCGGCCCGCTACCGCGCCGATTTCGAGGCGTCGAAGTGGGGGGCGAGCCCGCGGGTGGCGGTCGCCGCCTCGGCGATCTGCGCCGAGACCGACGCCGAGGCGGAGCGGCTGGCCGCCAGCTCGCGGATGGCGATCAGCCTGCTTTATCAGGGGCGTCTGGTGGCGGTGCCGCCGGTCGAAAAGGCGCTGAGGTTCCTCGCCGGACAGCGGGACCTGCTGCCCACCGGACGCCGGCTGATCGTCGGCTCGCCGCCGACGGTCCGCCGCGGCATCGAGGCGGTGGCGAGCGAGTACGGCGCTGAGGAGGTGCTGATCGTGACCATCACCCACGATCACGCCGCTCGCCGGCGCTCCTACGAGCTGATCTCCGAAGAGATGGGGCTCCGCCGCTAGCTCTCCCGGCGCGCGCCTGCCACGATCCAGCGGCCGTCCTTGCGAAGCACCCGGTAGGACTCGACGGAGGAGCGGAGGGTCCCCTCCGAGTAGCCGCCGCGCACCCAGACCTCGTCGTCGCCCTGCCAGTCGAGCCTCTGGACGCGGAAGAACAGGTCCCCCGCGGCTTTGCGCTCGCACCGCGAGCCGGCCACCACCGGCGGGCTGGTCCCGTCGAAGCGGTGGAGGAACGCCTCGTCGGGACTCCGCTCGTCGGGCAGGAGGAGGCAGAACCGCTCCGCGCCCTGCTGGAGGGTCGAGGCGTTGTGCTGGAACTGGTAGCGGAAGACCACCTCCGCGATCTCGCTCGCGGCGGCCATCTGCGCCGCGGGGGAGGGGGGCGGGCCGGCGGAGGCGCAGGCGGTGAGCAGTAGCAGAAGGGCCAGAGATGAGAGCTGTTTCATGGTCAACGCACCCGCCGCCGCCGGTTGCGGATGTAGTCGGCCAGGATGAACTCCCCCAGGTTGTAGGGCGAGGCGAAGTAGGCGCGGCCGCGGTTGATCTGCGTCAGCTTCTCCACGAACTGGGTGAGCATGGTGTCGGTCGCCAGCATGAAGGTCGTGATCACCACCTTCTGGCGGCGGCAGAGGTCGGCCTCCTCCAGGGTGAGATTGACGATCCGCATGTCGAGGCCGAAGGGGTTCTTGTAGATCCGCCCGTTCTCGGTGATCGCCGAGGGCTTGCCGTCGGTAATCAGGAAGATCTGCTTGTTCGGCTGCTTCTGGCGAGCCAGCACGCTGCGCGAGAGCTGCAGCGCGTCGCGCGTGTTGGTGTGGTACGGGCCCGCCTGGATGTAGGGGATCTCCGAGAGGAAGACCTGCTCGGCGCGGTCGCCGAAGAGGATCACCGAGAGGTGGTCCTTCGGGTACTTGGTGGTGATCAGCTCGGTCAGCGCCAGGGCGACCGTCTTCGCCGGCGTGATGCGGTCCTCGCCGTAGAGGATCATCGAGTGGCTGATGTCGATCGCCACCACGGTGGCGCAGGAGGTCAGGTGCTCGGTCTCGTGGACCTCCAGATCCTCCTCCAGCAGGCTGAACTCGTCGCTCTGCTCGCGGCGGAAGGCGTTCTGGAGCGAGCGGGAGGAGTCGAGGAGGTGGATGTCGTCGCCGAACGCGTAGGGGCGCGTCTCGGGGAGACGCTCGATCCCCTCGCCGGCGGCGCGGACCGCGTGGTAGCCGGGGCCCGACTTGTCGAGCGTCGAGAAGATCTCCTCGAAGGCGCTGCGGCGGATGCGGCGCTCGCCGCCGGTGGTGAGCTGGAGCCCCCCCTCGCCGTCGCGGGCGACCATGTTCTGGTTCTCCAGGCTGGCGAAGAACGCTTCGAGATCGATCTCCTCGGGCAGGTGCCCCTGCTCCTGGAGATAGCGCATCCAGTCCATCGCCTCCTCGACGTCGCCGCCGGTCGCCAGGATGAGCTGGTTGAACAGGCGCAGGAGATCGAGGCCGGCGAGGAGTGCCTTGATCAGCTCGGGGTCGAGATAGAGATATTGATGCCTCATCAGGGTGCTACCTCTAGTTTACGTCTCCCCGGTCCCTCCCGCCGGGACCCCGGCGGGGCTTGAGGAGCTGGAACTTGACCATCTCCTTGTAGCTGATCTGGCTGTCGAGGTCCTGGCGCGCCAGCTTCAGGTGCTGGTGGAGCCCCTCGAGCACCATCTCGGCGGCGAGGGCCCGCTCCTCGCGGGTCTTGCCGTTGCGGGAGACCAGCTCCTTGAGGCCCGGCACGCGGTAGATCTCGGTCTCGTAGTCGGCGAACGGCTGCTCGTCGGAGACCGTCACCGCGTTCCCCTCCGCGAACCAGCGGATCATGCGGGCGTAGGGGCCCTTGTCGTCCTCGCCGCCGCTGCCGGTCTCCTTGCCGACCTCCGGGAAGCGGCCGTCGAAGACCTTCTTGACCGCCTGGCCGATCAGCCGCCGGGCCACCACCTCGGCCCCCTGCTGCTCCCCCTCGTAGACCATCTCGACCTTGCCGGTGATCGCCGGCAGTAGCATCTGGAGGTCGGAGAGGCGCGGGGCGACCGGGTTGTCCCGGGTGGCGAGCGCCCGCCGCTCGAGGTTCGAGGCGAGCAGCTCGAGCGCCGAGATGGCGACGCGGGCCGAGACGCCGGACGACTGGTCGACGAGGTCGCTCTCGCGGGCCGCCAGGCTGATCTCCTCGACCAGCACGCGGATGTCGTCGGGGATCACCAGGTGGGGGATGTCACGCTCCGTCCACGCCTCCTGGCGGGTGATGTCGGCCGCCAGATTCACGTCGGTCGGGTAGTGGGTGAGGATCTGCGACGAGATGCGGTCCTTGAGCGGCGTGATGATGCTGCCGCGGTTCGTGTAGTCCTCGGGGTTGGCCGAGAAGACCATCATGATGTCGAGCGGGATGCGCACGGGGAAGCCGCGGATCTGCAGGTCGCGCTCTTCGAGGATGTTGAACAGGCCGACCTGGATGCGCGGGGCGAGGTCGGGGAGCTCGTTGATGGCGAAGATGCCGCGGTTGGTGCGCGGGATGATCCCGAAGTGGATGACCTCCGGATCGGCGAAGGTGAGCTTGCGGGTCGCCGCCTTGATCGGGTCGATGTCGCCGAGGAGGTCGGCGATCGAGACGTCCGGCGTCGCCAGCTTCTCGTTGTAGCGCTGCTCGCGGCTCATCCACTCGACCGGCGTGTCGTCGCCCCTTTCCTGGATCAGGCGCTGGCCCCAGGTGGAGATGGGGGCGAGCGGGTCGTCGTTGAGCTCGGAGCCGGCGATCACCGGCACCTCCTCGTCGAGCAGGGTGATCAGGGAGCGCAGGATGCGGGTCTTCGCCTGGCCGCGCAGGCCGAGGAGGATGAAGTCGTGGCCGGCGAGCAGGGCGTTGATCACCGACGGGATCACCGTGCGGTCGTAGCCGAGGATGCCGGGGAAGAGCGGGCCGCCGGCGGCGAGGCGGGCGCGCAGGTTGTCGCGTACCTCCTGCTTGATCGAACGGGGCCGGTAGCCGGCCCCGCGCAGCGCGCCGAGGGTCTTGATCTGGGAGGTGGGCCTGGAAAGCATCAGTCTTGTAGCTCCTGGAGCCAGCGCTCGGCGTCGATCGCCGCGCGGCAGCCGGTGCCGGCGGAGGTGATCGCCTGGCGGTAGATCGGGTCCATCAGGTCGCCGGCGGCGAACACGCCCGGCACGCTCGTCCGGGTGGTCGGCTCGTGGACCTTGATGTAGCCGACGTCGTTCATTTCGAGCTTGCCGCGGAAGAGGTCGGTGTTGGGCTTGTGGCCGATGGCGTAAAAGACGCCCTGGGTGGGGTAGACGCTCTCGAGCTCGGTGCGCTTGTTGTGCAGCTTCACCGCGGTGACGCCCCCCTCGCGCGTGCCGACGATCTCGGTGACGACGGTGTCCCAGATCCAGGCGATCTTGGGATTGGCGAAGGCTCGGTCCTGCATGATCTTCGAGGCCCGCAGCTCGCGGCGGCGGTGGACGATCGTCACCTTGCTGGCGAACTTGGTCAGATAGGTGGCCTCCTCCATCGCCGAGTCGCCGCCGCCGATGACGACGATCTCCTTGTCGCGGAAAAAGAAGCCGTCGCAGGTGGCGCAGGCGGAGACGCCGTAGCCCATCAGCTCGCTCTCGCCCGCGATGCCGCCGAGCTGCGCGGTGGCGCCGGTCGTGACGATCAGGGCGTCGGAGCGGTAGGTGTCCTCGTCGGTGCGGAGGGTGAACGGGCGCTTCTCCAGATCGACCTCGACCACCTGCTCGAACTTCACCTTGGAGCCGAAGCGCCGGGCTTGCTCGCGCATGCGGTCCATCAGCTCGGGGCCGAGGATCCCCTCGGGGAAGCCGGGGAAGTTCTCGACGTCGGTGGTGATCGTGAGCTGGCCGCCCGGCTGGTTCCCCTCGAGGACCAGCGGCGCCAGGTCGGCCCGCGCGGCGTAGAGCGCGGCGGTCAGCCCGGCCGGGCCGGAGCCGAGGATGATCACCCGGTGGTAGTTGTTGATGTTGTGATGACCCTGCTCGGAATCGGACATGGGGACGTTTCCCCTCCTGGGAGCCATAGATGAAAATCACCTCGCGCTCGCGAGGTGACGAGGGAGCCGCAAGTTTATACCAGGGACATCCCAAGGGATCGCGGCCGTCGGGGGGCGGTCCACCCATCTACAACACGGCGGCCCCCGGGAGGATTCCGGGCGGCTATTGGCAGGCGGGGGACCGGAAGAGCGGTGTCATCTTGGGCGAGACGTCCTGGTAGACGACGCCGTCATAGTACTGGCGCGGGTCCAGGAAATAGTAGCCGAAACCGAGACTACCGGGGGGGATGTAGGGATCGGACGTTCCGGGAAAGGATAGGTTGACCAGGAGAGCGGGCTTGCCCAGGGCATGGAGGAGCTCCTCGACCGAGTACCGGTAGGTCGGATCGGCGAGACCGCAGCCGACGCCGGCCCAGTCGATGCTCATCTCGTCGGCGACCAGCGCGAGGCTGACGTAGGAGCTCCCCAGGCTCCCGGCGAGGACGCTTCCCATCGTGTTCCCACCGCCCATCATCCCTTTCGCGATATGGAAGTTGTGGGCCCAGAGGACCGTCCTGGCACTGCCGGTGCGCAGGGCTCTCAGGGCTCCGAACGCATAGGCCATTCCCGCATCGCGCGCGTCGGTGACCTGGGCGGAACGCCCGTTTTGGAAGGCGTAATCCTCATCTTCCCAGGCGCGCAGGCCGGTCAGGTTGAGCTCGGCGATCGCGAGATCCTGCTCCGAGGTTTGCAGGACGATCGCCGCCGAGCTCTGCTGGAAGTAGGCGTCGATCCGCCGCAGGCCCTCCGTGCATCCCGCGTAGCCCGCGTCGCTGATCAGGTCGGAGGTCGAGCCGGAGCAGTCCCCGAGCCCGCCGGCCAGCGAGGGGTCGGCGGAGATCCGTGCGAGGAAGGCGGCCAGCGCCGGCTTGTCGTCCTGTGGCTGCTGGATGTCGAAGCCGAAGAAGGAAACTTTGTCCTTGGCCTTGCGATGTGAGCGGTTCCATTCGCACATCCACTGGACCATGTCGCGGACCTCGGTGCTCTGCCAGACGCCGAACAGCCCCTTCATGGCATCTTCGGGAGTGCCCTCGCAGGTCTGGACGTACGCGGCCACCGAGTCCGCGGCGATCCAGGGGCTCTCGATAGCGAAGGCGCGGAACCCCATCGTCTCCACCAGGTAGCGGAGGAGCCGATGCTTCATGCGGTAGAAACCTCCGGAGGTATGGACCGCTTCCCCGAGCCCCACGACCGTGGCGTTGCCGACGATCCTCTGTAGCGGCGCGAGGTCGCCGGCCGCCAGTCCCGGATCATTGCCGCTGAGACTCCAGATCCCCGGCAGCACCGGGTACCCGACCGGACGAGGGGGACGGCGCGCGGCTTTGGGCTCAGGAGAGCCGGAGGCCTGCGCCCCGGTTCCCAAAGCCAGGACCGGCCAGAGGAGAAAGGCGGCTAGAGCCGGACGAGCGATTCTCATGAGTCCTTCTCCTGAAGGGCTGGGAACGCGACCGGCGAGACGGATCTGGGCGTGTAGAATCCCGGCAGAGGCGCACCCGGTATGGCCATCAGCATATTCGATCTCTTCACCATCGGCATCGGCCCTTCGAGCTCGCACACGGTGGGGCCGATGCGGGCCGCCCGCCGCTTCGCCGAGCGGCTGGACGCCCGGGGGGTGCTCGACCGCACGGCGCGGATCCAGGTGAAGCTCTTCGGCTCGCTGGCGTTGACGGGGAAGGGGCACGGCACCGACCGCGCCGTGCTGATGGGGCTCGCCGGGGAGACGCCGGAGGCCGTCGATCCCGACGCGGTGACGCCGCGGATCGCGGCGATCCGGCGCGAGGAGCGGCTGGCGGTCCTCGGCCGGCACAGCGTTCCCTTCCACGAGAAAGAGGACCTGGTCTTCAACCGCCGCGAGCTGCTGCCGCTGCACTCGAACGGCATGCGCTTCACCAGTTACGGCGCGGAGGGCGAGACGCTCGACCGGCGGATCTACTACTCGGTCGGCGGCGGCTTCGTGGTCAATGAGGGGGCGACCGGCGACGGGAGGCTGGTCGAGGACACGACGGAGCTCCCCTATCCCTTCCACAGCGGCAAGGAGCTGCTCGAGATCAGCGAAGCGACCGGGCTCGAGGTCTGGAAGCTGATGCTGGAGAACGAGAAGGTTTGGCGGAGCGAGGAGGAGATCCGCGGCGGCCTGCTGCGGATATGGAACGCGATGCAGAGCTGCGTCGAGCGCGGCTGCCGGCAGACCGGCGTCCTGCCGGGGAGCCTCAAAGTGCCGCGGCGAGCCCCGGCGCTCTACCAGGAGCTGACCTCCCGCCCGGAGGAGGCGCTCAAGGACCCGCTGACCGTGCTCGACTGGGTGAACCTTTATGCTCTCGCGGTCAACGAGGAGAACGCGGCCGGCGGCCGGGTGGTGACGGCGCCCACCAACGGCGCGGCGGGCATCGTGCCGGCGGTGCTCCACTACTACCGCCGCTTCACCCCTGGCGCCAGCGACGACGGCCTGATCCGCTTCCTGCTCACCGCCGGCGCCATCGGCATCCTCTACAAGGAGAACGCCTCGATCTCCGGCGCCGAGGTGGGGTGCCAGGGGGAGGTGGGAGTGGCCTGCTCGATGGCGGCGGCCGGGCTGGTGGCGGCCGTCGGCGGCACCACCGCCCAGATCGAGAACGCCGCCGAGATCGGCATGGAGCACAACCTCGGCCTCACCTGCGATCCGGTGGGGGGGCTGGTGCAGATCCCCTGCATCGAGCGCAACGCCATGGGCTCGGTCAAGGCGATCAACGCCTCCCGCATCGCCCTGCGCGGCGACGGCTCGCATAAGGTCTCTCTCGACCGCGTCATCAAGACCATGCGCGAGACGGGCGCCGATATGAAGACCAAGTACAAGGAGACCTCGCGCGGGGGGCTCGCCATCAACGTCATCGAGTGCTGAGTCTCGCTTTCTTCAATTTCATGCACTAACAGCTATGGGCGGCACCAAAGCCGTCTGGACGAAAGGAGAGGATATGCCGACGATTTCAAACACCGCCAGCTCCTGTCGAAGGTTCCTTCTGCTGACCGCTCTGGCCTCGGCCCTCACCACCGCCGTGGCCCTGGTTCCTCAGCCGGCCCAGGCCGTCAACGGCGTCGGCCGCACCTGCTACTACTACAGCGACGCGAGCCATACGCATCAGGTCGGCAAGGCCGGCTACGATTGCTGCGGCCGGCGTTTCTCGCAGGGGACGACGACTCAGTACTCCATGTGCGAATCGGTCTTCTGCGGTGCCGGCGGCTGCCCGCCCCCGCCGCAATAACCAGCCAGTCACCGGCCGAACCCGTTGCTTTGTCTGCGTTCCGCCGCCTCCGCGGTAGGCCGCGGACTCAAGCCCGGAAAGCTTCACCCTCTCCCGCCGGCCGGCGGGAGAGGGCTCCACGGGCTACGGCTCTTCGCCATCGTCCATGACTCGCTCGCGCAGGATCCGTCCCGCCCGTTCCAGGGTGAGAGGGCCTGCCGCCCGCAGCAGCGTGGCCAGGGCCATGGGGCTGCGGGTGAACCTCTCCAGCACGTTGACCCCGAAGGCCCAGTCCTCGTCGAAGAGCTCGACCCAGCCCACGGCCTCGCCCTGGCGGAGCAGCGGAAAGCCGCCGTTCCAGCGCTCCTTGCCCAGCTCGTAGAACGGATCGCGCCCCACGAACGGGCGGACCGCCGCGGCCAGCAGCGCCGTCGCGTGCTCGCGGAACAGGCCCGCCGGAGCGTCGCCCCAGTCGGGTCGTTCCCCCAGGCGCCACACGCCGAAGGCCTCGCGGCCGTCGACGGTGGAGGCGGGTTCGATCCGCCAGGGGCCGGCGACGTCGGCCTCGGCGGCGGAGGCCGGCTCGTCGTCCTGCACGAAGCGGCGGAGGAAGTCTTCGGAGAAGGCATTGGGGAGAGGGATGTTAGGATCTTCGGGATCACGCATGGGTGCCACTCCTGTGCGCGGTTGGGCTCGGACGAGCTGCCGCTCGATCCGGGCCGTTGTTGTTTCTGGCGGGAGGAAACCGCCGCGGCCTCCGGCGTAATTAATTACGCCTCGATTACGCTTTTGATCGTAATCGGAGGCCGGGCGGAAGTCAAGCGTCAGCTACCGCTCCGAGGCGTCGATCCACTTCGGGAGGCTCGGAGAGCGCCAAGCGGCGAGACGGTCGAGGAGGCGCTCCGGATCGTCGTCGACGAGCGCCATCCCGCGGTGGACGGGGTTCAGGAAGCCCTCACCGGTCACGTGGTCGAGAAAGGCGAGGAGGTGGTCGTAGTAGCCGGCGACGTTGAGGAGGGCGCACGGCTTGGGCTGGAACCCGAGCTGGCTCCACGTCCAGACCTCGAACCACTCCTCCAGCGTGCCGATGCCGCCCGGGAGGGCGATGAAGCCGTCGGCGAGCTCGGACATCCGCGCTTTCCGATCGTGCATGGAATCGACGATCTCCAGGCTGGTGAGCCGGTCATGGGCGACCTCCCGCGTGGCGAGCGCCTCGGGGATGACGCCGATCACCTCTCCTCCCGCGGCCAGCGCGGCATCGGCGACCACGCCCATCAGCCCCACCCGGCCGGCGCCATAGACGATCCGGATACCCCGCTTGGCGAGGATGCCGCCGAGGCGGACGGCAGCCTCGGCGTACTCCGGAGAGGCGCCGGGGTTCGAGCCGCAGAAGACGCAGAGGCTGTTCAAGGGCACGGGTATGCCGGGACGGCCGGCCGCCGGGCGATCACGCCACCACCTCTGCGATCTCGATCGCGTTGAGGGCGCCGCCGCGGGTGAGGTTGTCCATCGCCGCCCAGAGCCAGAAGCCGCCGCCGGCCTCGTCCTTACGGACGTTGCCGTAGAGGATCTTGTCGCTCGCGGCGGCGTCGGCCGGCCCGAGCAGGCGAGGCTTGGCGGCTGCTTCGAGATGAGGGTGGGCGGCCAGCAGCCTGCGGACCGCCTGCGGGCTGGCGCTCTCCCGGCTACGCACGTAGAGGCTCGCCGAGACCGAGTGGAAGACCGGGCCCTGGAGGACCTGCATCGCCACGGCCGGCGCCAGTCCGCCCAGCACGGCGTGGAGCTGCGCCGCCACGGGATCCGCCGGGAGCGCCGTCGGCAGCAGGTTGAAGGCGAGCTGGGCGCCGAAGACCGGGGTCGCCGTCCGGCCGGCCATCGCCACGATCTGCCGCGTCTGTTCGAAGAGCTCCTCGATGCCCGCGTCGTCGCGCATCGAGGCCGGCTGGATCAGCGTCGCGACCGCCTCCTGGAGATCGAGCTCGCGCAGGGCGTGGAGGACGCTGGCGAGCAGCACCACTCCCGGATGGGGCGAGAGGAGCACGCGGTGGCCTCCCGCGGCCTCGGTGTTGACCCCCGCCACCACCGGCAGGCCATCGTCGACGGTGGCGTCGAAGGCGAGGAGGATCGCGGTGGTCCCCTCCGGCAGGTCGGCGAGGACCGGGCGGTTGTCCTCCATCGAGCCGCAGAGGAAGGCCACGGAGACCCCCGCCAGCCTCTCCGGCTCGTAGCGCGCCACCAGCGAGGCGGCGCCGGCGACCTCGGTCAGGGTGCCGACCTCGTCCTCGCGGCCGCTCAGCAGGCGGACGTCGCCGCCGAAGCCGGGGAGGCGGTCCAGGGACTCCCGCAGCTCCTTGCCGAGGAGGTTCATGGGGTGGACGATGGCGATGGCGTTCACGGCGCTCCTTCGAGGGGGAGGGCGTCCTCGGGGCGGGGTCCGCGGGGCGAGCGCAGACGCGAGACTGCGGCCATCACCGGCCCCGACAGGGTGTAGAGCAGGGTGATCGTCAGCAGGATGGCGCCCGGCAGGTACCAGATGACCAGCAGGATCACCAGGATCGGCACCAGCGCCCGGTAGCTCCAGCGCTTGCGGAGATCGAGCTTCTTGAAGCTGTTGTAGCGGAAGGTCGAGACCATCAGGGAGCCGACCAGCAGCAGCGCCACGCCCATGACCGCCTGGAGGACGCTGCGGACCTCGCCCGTGTACCGCAGCGAGAACGAGAGCAGGGCGCAGATCGTCAGCGCGGCCCAGGGGGACGGCAGGCCGACGAAGTAGCGGCTGTCCACCACCCGGGTCTGGACGTTGAAGCGGGCCAGCCGGGTCGCCGTGCAGACCATGAAGAAGACGCAGATCAGCCAGGCGTCCTTGTTGAAGTCGCGCATCCCCCAGAGGTAGGCCAGCATCGCCGGCGCCGCGCCGAAGGTGATGACGTCGGCCAGCGAGTCGTACTCCTTGCCGAACTCGCTCTCGGTGCCGGTCATGCGCGCGATCCGCCCGTCGACGCTGTCGAGGGCCGCCGCGAGGACGATGAGCAGGAGCGCCGTCTTGAAGTCCTGATCGAGCCCGCGGATGATCGCGTAGAAGCCGAACACCATGTTGCCCATGGTGAACAGACTGGGCAGCAGGTAGGCGCCGCGCCGGATGCGGCGCGCGCGGGCCACGCCGCGGCCGTCGCGGTCATCGCGGCTACCGCGGTCATCGCGGTCTTCGCGGCCATGGCGGTCGCCGATCAACGCTGGTCTCCGGGTCTGGCCATCGGGGTTTCGCCGTTCTTCACGCGGTCCCCCTTCTTGACCAGCACGCTGTAGCTCTCGGGGATCAGCAGGTCGACGCGGGACGAGAACTTGATCAACCCCATCGCCTGCCCGCGGTGCACCCGCTCCCCCTCCTTCAGATAGCAGACCACCCGCCGTGCCAGCAGGCCGGCGATCTGCCGCACCCCCACCAGGTCGCCGTCGGGGCGGCGGATCACCGAGAGGTGCTTCTCGTTGACCTCTCCGGCGTCCTCGCGGAAGGCGGCCACCTTCCGTCCCCGGCTGTAGCGGGAGGCGATGACCTCGCCCGCCGCCGGCACCCGCTGGACGTGGATGTCGAACACCGAGAGGAAAGTGACGATGTGGTGGTAGCGGCCGGGGCCGATCTCGGCGTCCTCGATCGTCTCGACGCGGGTGATCAGGCCGTCGGCGGGAGCCAGCACGATCCCCGCCTCCCCTTCATAGCCGCGCTTGGGGTCGCGGAAGAAGAGAAGCACGAGGAGGCCGGCGACGAGCGCCGTGGTCCCCCAGCCGGGCCGCCCGAAGTAGAACAGCAGCCCGGCGAGGAACCAGAACGGAAGGACGAAGGGCCAGCCTTCTTTCGCGAACTTCATGGTGGAGGCTCCGGTAAATTCCAGTCTCTCGAGTTCAAGGGTGTCGGCGGAGCCTCCGGCGAGCTGCTAGGCCGAGACCCGCGACTCGCGGTGCGCTCGCAGGATCTGTTCCATGTGGTCCTTCAGCGTCAGCTTGTGCAGCTTGATCTTCTTCTCCTCGATCTCATCCTCCTGCGAGAGGAGCGACTTCTGGTTGATCTCCTGAAGCCGCTTCTCGAAGGACTGGTGCTCCTCGTAGAGGCGGCGGAACTCGTCGTCCGTGTTGATCAGCTCCGCCTTCAGGTCGTCGTGCTGAGACATACGTCTGCCTCCTTTGCCGGTCGTTTTGCCGGCCGATTGACTTCAGCGTGATGAGGAAAGCGGTCCGTCATGGACCGGTGCCTGCTGAGGAAGAAAAAACGAAGGGGGCGGCCGGCGGCGAACGGGCTCACCGTACGACCGGCTCCGTGACACGGTCACGCCCGAAACCCCCGTCGGGGTGGGCTGCCGTGGTGAGAAGAAGTGTCAGCATGTGTCGCTTTCCGGAGGATAGCACCGGGGTCCGGAGGGATCAACTACAGCCCCAGGACGAAGATCAGGGCGTCGGCGCCATCGCGGTAGTAGCCGCGCCGCAGGCCGGTGCAACTGAAACCGAGGCTCTCGTAGAGGTAGATCGCCGACCGGTTGTCCACCCGCACCTCCAGATAGCAGACCTGGACCTCGGCGGTGCGCAGGCGCTCCAGCCCCTCGACCAGCAGGGCGCGGGCGAAACCGCGGCGGCGGAACCCCGGGGCGACGCCGACGCGCAGCAGCTCCGCCTCGCCGGCGGCGTGGCGGAAGGCGGCGTAGGCGGCCGGCGGCCGGTTCGAATCGTCGGCGGCGACCAGCAGCACGGAGTGGGGGTGGCAGAGCTCGTAGGCCAGCATTTCGCGCGGCCAGGGGTCGTGGAACGACACCTCCTCGAGGCCGGCGATCACGTCGAGGTCCCCCTGGCGGGCGGGGCGGACGCAGAGGGTGGGAGCCGGAGCCGTCACGGCGCGGAGGTCGGCGCGGCGCGCGGGCGGGGGAGGGTGATCGCCGGCGGGCGCGAGTAGATGGCGGTGGTGAGGTGAGCGGGGTCCCAGTCGGTCTCAGGGCTGGCGGCGAGCAGGGCGGCGGTGGGCGCCAGCGGACCGGGCTCGATCAGGCGGATCGCCGCCGGCCAGTCCGGCAGCGCCGCCAGCCGCGAGGCCCCGAAGCCGATCACCACCGCGGCACCGCCACGGGCCAGCCGCTGCAACTCGGGGCCGGCGACCAGCTCCATGCCGGTCAATGGACGTCCGGCGGCGAAAGCCTGGGCGCTCCAGTCGCCGCGCAGGGCGTCGACGGCGGCGATCACGATCGGCGCCAGCGGGGCCTCACCGGCGGCCGCGACGGCCAGCACCGGCAGGGTGGGGATCGCCGTCGCGCGCACGCCCGTCGCCTGGTGGAGGCCGAGCACGGTGGCGAGGCCGATCCGCAGGCCGGTGAAGCTCCCCGGCCCGCGCAGGACCGCGATGCCGTCGATCCCGCCGAGGCCGGCGACGCCGATCCCCGCCTCGTCGAGCACCTCCCGGATCATCGCCAGCAGCCGCGCCGAGGAGCGCTCCTGCTCGACCCACCGCGACGCCACCAGCGCGCCGTCCCGCGCCAGCGCCACGCTGACCCGCGGGGAACCGGTGTCGAGGGCGAGGAAGGTCGCGGCCATGCCGGGAATATATCCTTTCGCGATCGGCGGATTCCAAGCCGCGGCCCGGACGCGCGGGCGGGCTCGGTCTTTTTTCGTCTTTCCGCGACGCTATACTCCCCTCCGCATGTCGATTCTCCCCGTCACCACCCTGACGCCGATGATGCGCCAGTACCTGGAGGTCAAGGCGCAGCACCCCGACGCCCTGCTGATGTACCGCATGGGCGATTTCTACGAGATGTTCTTCGACGACGCCCGCCAGGCGGCGCCGATCCTGGAGGTCCAGCTCACCGCTCGCCACAAGGGGACGGAGAGCGAGGTGCCGATGTGCGGGGTCCCCCATCACGCGCTGGAGGGGTACCTCGCCAAGCTCCTCGCCACCGGGCTCAAGGTGGCGATCTGCGACCAGGTGGAGGATCCGGCGCAGGCCAAGGGGCTGGTCAAGCGCGAGGTGACGCGCGTCGTCACCCCCGGCACGGTCTCCGACCCGGCGCTGCTCGACGGCAAGGAGGAGAACTTCCTCGCCGGTCTGGTTTGGGAGCGCGAGGCGGGGGCGGGGGCGTTCCTCGACCTCTCGACCGGCACCTTCTTCGTCCGCCGCTGGCGGAGCCCCGAGGAGGCGGTGGAGGATCTCGCCCTGCTCCGGCCGCGCGAGGTGCTGTTCCACGCCGAACGGGGCGAGGCGGGGTTCCCGGTCGAGATCGTCGAGTGGGCCGAGCGCGAGTGCCCCTGCCGCACGCCGCTCGCCGGCGACCGCCTGTTCGAGCCGCAGCGGGCGGGGGAGCTGCTGCTGCGCCAGTTCGGCGCCGGCACCCTGCGCGGTTTCGGCTTGGACGAGGGGGAGCCGGCGGTGAAGGCGGCGGCGGCGGCCCTCGCCTACGCCCAGGAGACGCAGAAGAGCGGCCTCGCCCACATCCGCGGTCTCGCCGTGCGCGAGGCCGGCGACCGCCTGGTGCTCGACGCCTCGACCCTCGCCAACCTGGAGGTCTTCGCCAGCCAGCGCGCGACCGTCGCGGGCTCGGGGCGGAAGCGGAGCACGCTCCTCGCCGTGCTCGACCGCACCGTCACCGCCCCCGGCGGCCGCACGCTGCGCGAATGGCTCCGCCGGCCGCTCGTCGATCCCCAGGAGATCGCCGAGCGCCACCGCGCGGTCGGCGCGCTGGTGGCTGACAACCCGCGGCGCGAGCGGCTGCGCGAGCGCCTGGCGCGCGTCGCGGACCCCGAGCGGCTGGTGGCCCGCGCCGTCCTCGGCACCCTCAACCCCCGCGAGGCCGCGGCCCTGCGCGACTCGCTGGCCGAAGCGCCGGCGATCCTCGACGAGCTGGCGGCGATCGCCAGGGCTGAGTCCGCTCTCCTGGCGAGCCTCGCCGCGACCGATCCGCTCCCCGAGCTGGCCGCCGAGCTGGCGCGGATGCTGGAGGCGGCGCCGGCGCCCAACCTCCAGGACGGCGGGGTGATCGCCGCCGGCGTCGACGCCGACCTCGACCGCTACCGCTCGCTGACCCGCGACAGCAAGCGGCACATCCTGGCGCTGGAGGTGCGCGAGCGCGAGCGCACCGGCATCTCCTCGCTGAAGATCCGCTACAACCGGGTCTTCGGCTACTACCTGGAGGTCACCCGCGCCAACCAGGAGCGGGTGCCGGCGGACTACATCCGCAAGCAGACGCTGGTCAACGCCGAGCGCTACGTGACCCCCGAGATCAAGGAGCTGGAGGAGCAGATCCTCTCCGCCGAGGAGCGGCAGGTGGAGCTCGAGCAGCGCTTCTTCCGCGAGCTGACGTCGAGGATCGCCGCCGAGTCCGCCGGTCTGATCGAGCTGGCCAGGGCGATCGGCGCCCTCGACACCCTCGCCTCTTTCGCCGAGGTGGCGGCCCGCCAGCGCTACACGCGCCCGAAGATGGGGTTGGCCGGCGCGCCCGTCGTCATCCGCGAGGGTCGCCACCCGGTGGTCGAGCAGGCGAGCCGCGACGCCTTCGTGCCCAACGACGCCGAGCTCGACGGCGAGGTGGCGCAGATCGTCCTGCTGACCGGTCCGAACATGGGGGGCAAGTCGACCTACCTGCGGCAGGTGGCGCTGATCGTCCTGATGGCGCAGGCGGGCAGCTTCGTGCCGGCCGACGAGGCGGTGATCGGCGTCTGCGACCGCATCTTCACCCGCGTCGGCGCCTCCGACGACTTGGCCCGCGGCGAGTCGACCTTCATGGTGGAGATGATCGAGACCGCCAACATCCTGCGCCACGCCACCGAGCGCAGCCTGGTGGTCCTCGACGAGGTCGGCCGCGGCACGGCGACCTTCGACGGCCTGTCGCTCGCCTGGGCGATCGTCGAGTACCTGCACGAGCACCGGCGGCCGAAGACGCTGTTCGCCACCCACTACCACGAGCTGACCGAGCTCGCCTCGCTGCTGCCGCGCGTGGTCAACCGGACGATGGCGGTGAAGGAGTGGGACGAGCGGATCGTCTTCCTCCGCCGCGTCGTGCCGGGGAGCGCCGACAAGTCCTACGGCCTCCACGTGGCGCGCCTCGCCGGGCTGCCGCCGGCGGTGATCGACCGCGCCGGGGAGATCCTGGCGAACCTCGAATCGGCCGAGTACGACCCCACCGGCAAGCCCCGCCTGGCCCGCGGCAACGCTCCGGAGAACGGCCAGCCCGCCCAGCTCACTCTCTTCGCGCCCCCCGAGCAGGTGGTGGCCGGAGTGCTGCGCAGCGTCGACGCCGACCAGTTGACGCCGCTGGCGGCGCTGAACCTGATCCACAGCCTGAAATCGCGGCTGGGGTAGGCCCGACTCCGATAAGATCCCGCCCATGCAGCCAGCCGATCAGGTCTTCGTGGGCCTTCCCGGTCCCGAGCTCGACAAGGTTTCCGCCGAGATCCTGGCCGCCCATCAGCCCGGCGGCGTGATCCTGTTCAAGCGCAACCTTCAGGACGAGCACCAGCTCAACCGCCTGATGACGGCCCTGCGCCGCATCCTCCCGGACGCGGTGGTGGGGATCGACGCCGAGGGGGGGCGGGTCGACCGGCTGAAGGAGATCGTGGGGCCGGCGCCCGCGGCGGCGGCGCTGGCGAGGAAGCCGCCGAGCTATGCGCTCCAGGCCGGGCGCTGGGTGGCGCAGTCGCTGCGGCTGTTCGACATCGACCTCGACCTCGCGCCGGTCGTCGACCTCGACCGCGGGATCGCCGGCAACGCCCTCGACGAGCGCACCTTCGGCGCCACCCCGAAGGAGGTCATCCCGCGGGCCCAGGCGTTTCTGAGCGGCCTGCACTCCGGCGGCGCGGGGGGTTGCCTCAAGCACTTCCCCGGCCTCGGCGCGGCGGGGGAGGACACCCACTTCCAGAGGTCCGCCGTCTACCTCCCCGCCGAGGAGCTGCGGGCGGACCTGGAGCCGTTCGCCGCCCTCGGCCGCTTGGCGGGGGCGGTGATGGTCGGCCACGCGCTCTATCCCGCCTACGACTTGTCGATGCGGCCGGCGACGCTCTCGCCGTCGGTGATCGGCGGCATCCTGCGCGGCCGCCTCGGCTTCGACGGCGTGGCTTTCAGCGACGACATGGAGATGAAGGCGCTCGACGAGTGGGGGGACCTCCCCGAGCGCTGCGAGATCGCCCTCGCCGCCGGCTGCGACGTGCTGCTCGTCTGCCACACCCTGGAAGCGCTCCCCGCCATCGTCGAGCGGCTCGCCCACCCCGCGCTGGAGGCGCGGGTCGCCGAGGCCAACCGCCGCCTCGACACCTACCGCCAGCGGCTGATCACCCTCCGCTCGGCGCGCGAGTACGTCGATTTCATGCGCAACAACAGCCAGGGCGAGCAACTGGAGCGGGTGCGCCAGACGCTGGAGCAGCTCCAGGCGAGCCTGGGGTAGGAAAAGGACAAAGGAACACGGACGGACACGGACTAACACGGACGAACACGAAGGGCCCCAGCGGCCAACCCTGGGGGATTTTTTTCTGTGTCCGTGTTCGTCCGTGCAGGTTCGTGTTCGTCCGTGTTCCTTTTTCACGGCACCGGCGGCAGCACCGGCAGCCGCATCTCCCCGGTCGCCCGCGGGCCCTCCCCGGGTGGGCGCGGGAGGTGGTGCGGAGTGGGGCCGACGACGCGGTCGCGCCCCTGCTCCTTGGCCTGGTAGAGGCGCTGGTCGGCGCAGCGCAGGATCTCGGCGGGGTTGTCGCCGTCGTCCGGCCAGATGGCGACGCCGATGCTCACCGTCACGCTCGCCGGCTGCGGGCGGTTCGGCAGGTGGATCGGCTTGATCGCGATCACCCGCCGGAAGCGCTCCAGCAGATCGGTGGCGCGGCCGCTCATCACGCCGGGGAGGATCAGCGCGAACTCCTCGCCGCCGTAGCGGGCCACCACGTCGGTCGAGCGGCAGGTGTCGCGCAGGATCTTCGCCACCACCCGCAGGGCCTGGTCGCCGCCGGCGTGGCCGTAGGTGTCGTTGAACTTCTTGAAGTGGTCGATGTCGAGCATGGCGACGGCGAAGCGGCCGTCCTCGCGGCGGGCGAAGGCCACCTCGCGCTCGAGCTGCTCGTTGAACACGGCGCGGTTGAGCAGGCCGGTGAAGCGGTCGCGGGTGGAGAGCAGCCGCAGCTCGCGGGCGCGGACCACGATCGTCGCCGCCACCAGGGTGGCGCCGGCGAGCTGCGCGAGCGGGGCGAAGGTGAGGGCGTGCAGGTGCCAGCGCCAGTCGGCGTAGGCGATCAGGGCGGCGTACTCGACGAGCGCCAGCGCGCCGGTGACGATGCAGATCCGCGCGTCGTAGCGCAGGCTGGTGGCGGCGATGGCCAGGAAATAGATGGGGTAGATGGCGAGGTTGTTGGTCGCCTCCAGCGGCCGGTCGAGGACCAGGAAGACGCCGAGCATGGCGCTCACCAGGCTGACGTCGAGGACGCCGCTGACGAAGCCGATCCAGCTCCGCCCCCAGCTCCGGTTGGTGGCGGAGTAGATGGCGAGCGCCAGCACCAGCCCGACCGTCGCCGTGGTCAGCAGCGCCAACGGATCGAAGCTGCCGCGCTTCAGCCGCAGCTCGTGGATGGGAAAGTAGAGGAGGGCGAAGACGATCGCCAGGCGCACGCTGGCGACCAGCATCTCGCCGCCATAGCCGACCGACGAGACCTCCGCCTCGGGAGGGCTCCAGATGCGCCGCCACAGGGGCGGCTCCGGCGCGGGTATCTGCTCAGAGCTCATGCGCGACGAGCCTCCTGCTCGCCAGGGCCGGCTCTCTTCTCGAAATCAACCGAAGCGGAGGGCGGACCGCGGTCGGCCGCCCGGCGCCGAATCACTCCAGAGAAATCAGGGTCGGAACTCTACCACGGCGCGGCGGCCGGAAGGTCATGGCGCGTCGTCCTCCAGCACCCAGACCCCACCCGAGGTCGCCGCGTAGATCCGCTGCGGCTCCGCCGGATCGATCCGCAACTGGTAGACCGTGGCGGCCTGGAGCCCGTCCGTCCGGTCGCTCCAGGTCGCGCCGCCGTCCTGGCTGCGGAAGACCGCGCCACCGGCGGCAGCCCAGACCACGCCGACCACGGGCGAGATGGCGAGCGCGGTGATCGTCCGCCCTTGCAGGGCCTCGCCGGCGCGGCTCCAGGAAGCGCCGCCGTCGGTGGTCTTCCAGACACCGTCCCCGGAGTTCGGGAAGTAGTCGTGGCCGGTGCCGGCGTAGACGACTTGCGGATCGAGGGGATCGACGGCGAGCGCGGTCACGCTGTGGGCGGCGAGGCCGGCATCGGCCTCGGTCCAGGTGGCACCGCCGTCCGTGCTGCGGAACAGGGAGGCCTGGGTGGACTGGCAGGAGAAGCTGTCCGATTTCGCGCCGCCCTCGTACAGGGTGGAAGGGGAGGAGGGGGCGAACTGGAGATCGGCGACCACGCATCCCAGGTTCGGGGCCGCCGCGATGCTCCAGGTGTCCCCGCCGTCGGTGCTCCTCAGGAGAGGGATCCCGGCGCTGCCGAAGGGGCTGAAGCCGGTGCTCCCCCAGAGCCTGAACGGGTCCGCGGGATCGACCCGCAGGAACTGGAGGTCCGGTCCGTCGGGGTAGGCGTAGGCCTCGATCCAGGAGGCGCCGGCGTCGGTGGACCGCCAGAGCCAGGAGAGGGCGAGAGCGTAGACGGTGGCGGGGGACGACGGGGCGATCTCGACGTCCGCGAGGGGTGTGCCGCTCGCCGGAGCGCCGGGGAGCGCCACGCGCGCCCATCTCCTGCCCTGGTTGCCGCTGCGGAATAGCCCCTGGTTCTCGAGGCCGGCGTAGAGGACGGCCTGGGAGTCCGGCGGCGCCGCCACCGCGTGCGCGTCCAGGCCGTCGAGCCCCTGGTTGCGGCGGCTCCAGGAGGCGCCGGCGTCGGCGCTGGCGAAGACGCCGCCGAGGTCGGCTCCCGCCGCCGTCACCCCCGCGTAGATGGTGCGCGGTGACGAGGGCGCGACGGCGACCGCCGGGACCCCCGCCTCCTGCGGCGGCAGCCCCGCGCCGGTCCAGTGCGCGCCGCCGTCCGCGGTCCGGAAGAGTCCGCTCAGGAGGGTGCCCGCCCAGACGGTGCCGGGAGAGCCCGGCGAGACCGCCAGCGCGGTCACCTTGTCGCGGTTGCCCGCGCCCGGCGGCGCCGGAGGGAGGAGCGCCGCGCGCTGCCAGGAGGCGCCGCCGTTGGTGGTCCGGTAAACGGTCCGGCTGTTGAGCAGGCTGGCGTAGACCCGCTTCGGGTCCGAGGGCGCGGCGGCGAGGACGAAAACGGTGCCCGCCGGCAGCCCCTGGCTCGCGGAGCGCCAGGTGAGGGCGCCGTCGGTGCTCTTGAACACGCCCGCGTCGGTGGCGGCGTAGACGATGCCGCCGGCCTTGGGAACGGCCAGTTGGAAGACCACGCGGGCATCCCCCGGCGACAGGTTCACGCGCGCCGGCTGCCAGGACGCGCCGGCGTCGGTGCTGCGCCACACCCCCTGAGCGCTGGTGCCGGCATAGACGCGGGTGGGGCGCGCCGGGTCCACGGCGAGCGCCGTCACCGCGGAGACCTGGATCGTCAGGGGTGTCCAGTGACCGCCGCCGTCGGTGCTCTTCTGCAGCCCGCCGGGATCGAAATAGGTATAGATCGTGGCGGGCCGGCTCGGATCGACCGCTACGTTGCTGAGAGCGGTGCCGGCGTGGATGGGGGTCCAGGTGAGCCCGCCGTCGGCACTGCGGAAGAGGCCCGCGGCGTTCAGGGAGGCATAGAGCGTCCGGGGATCGCTCGCGGCCACCGTGAGCGTCTGGACCGAGCCGCCGAAGGGGCCGAGCGGTGTCCAGGACGTGGCGGCCGAGGCCGCCGGGGCAGCGATGGCGGTGGCCACGGCGGCGGCGAGCAGGGCGGCGGACAGGCGGGTCATGGCGGGTCTCCTGGCGAGGAACGGAAGCATCCTGTTCCTTCTACGGACGCCGGCGGCGGACCGTCCAAGGCGGATCCCGCTGCCGCCGCGGGAGGCGGGACGTTCGCCTCTGGCGGCGGCAGCTTCGCCGCGGGAGGCGGAAGCTTCGCCTTCTCCGGCGGGAGCGCCGCCGCCAGAGGCGGAAGGTCCGCCTTCTCCGGCGGGACCGCCGCCGCTTCAGGCCGGATCGCCGCCGCGAGCGCTCTAGAAGGGAATGTCGTCCTCTTCTGGCTCGCCCCCGTAGCCCCCCTCGTCATAGGAGGGTCCGGCGGCCGGAGCCGCGGCTTGGCCGCCGCCGGCTTGAGCGCCGTGCGACTCGAAGTCGCTGCCGCCGCCGCGCGCGCTGAGCATCTGGAAGTTGTCGCAGACGACCTCCGTCTTGTACTTCTTCTCGCCCGTCTGCCGGTCGTCCCAGGAGCGCGTCTGCAGGCGCCCCTCGACGTAGATCTGCTTGCCCTTGGTGAGGTACTGGCCGGCGATCTCCGCCTGCTTGCCCCAGACGACGACCGTGTGCCACTCGGTCTGCTCCTGCTTCTGACCGCTCTTGTCGCGCCACCGGCGGCTGGTGGCCAGCGTGAAGGTCGCGACCGGCTGGCCCGAGGGCGTCGACCGCACCTCGGGGTCACGGCCGAGATTGCCGACCAGGATCACTTTGTTGACCATGCGTCCGTTTCTCCTCTCGAATCGGTTACGGTATCACAGCGTTCCGGCGCCCGGGCGGACGGGGAGGGAGCGGCCGGGCGGAACAAATGTCCTCCCCATAGGATCAAAAATGCGCCTCGTCGTACAGAGGGTGAGCTCGGCCGCGGTCAGATTGGCGGGAAAAACGGTGGCGGGAGAGACGGTCGGCGAGATCGGCCGCGGCCTGCTCGTCCTGGTGGGGATCGAGCGCGGCGACCGCCCGGAGGCGGTGCGCGCCGCCGCCGCCAAGCTGGTCGGCCTGCGGATCTTCGAGGACGCCGAGGGGAAGATGAACCTGGATAGCGCCGCCGTCGGCGGCGCCTTCCTCATCGTCTCCCAGTTCACCCTCGCCGGCTCGATCGAGCGCGGCCGCCGGCCCTCCTTCGACCGCGCCGCGCCTCCCGACGAGGCCGAGCCGCTCGTGGCGGCGCTGGTCGAGGACCTCCGCGCCCGCGGCTTCCCCGTCGAGACCGGCCGCTTCCGCGCCCATATGGAGGTGGAGCTGGTCAACGACGGACCGGTGACGCTGGTGGCGGACTTCTAGGAGGCGCGGAACCGCGGAACCGCGGAACACGGACACACGGACGAACATGGACTTGCACCGACGAGCACGGACAGCGGAAAGGGCCTTTCTTCGGTGTCCGTGTTGGTCGGTGAAAGTCCGTGTTCGTCGCTGTGTCCGTGTTCCCTTGCCCTACCGCACCGCCACGTAGTCGATCGGCACCGGCATGAACGTCAGCACGAAGATCAGCAGCGCCACCCAGGCGAGCGCCTGGCGCTTGCGGTCGAGCGGCACGTCCTCGTCGTAGACCGGCGGATGCCGGAGGCCGATCACCAGCACGATCGCGCACCAGAGGAGCCACCCCTTCCAGAGATAACCCATCAGCCCCAGGGCGAGCCAGAAGGGGAGGGCCAGCCGCCGCTGCAGGCCGCCGGCGGCGGCGTAGAGGATGTGGCCGCCGTCGAGCTGGCCGAGCGGCAGCAGGTTGAGCGCGGTGGCGAACAGGCCGAGCCAGGCGGCGAGCGCGGTGGGGTGGAGCTCGAGGACCGTCCCGGCGGCGAGCGGGCCGTGGAAGAGGCGCGTCGCCAACTGCACCACCAGGGGCCGGCCGGTCACCAGCAGGGCCATGCCGTGGCCGGCGGCGCTCAGCGGCACCGGCCGCGAGTTCGCGATCCCGTAGAGCAGGAAGGGGATCAGCGCCACGAAGCCGGCGATCGGACCGGCGACGCCGACGTCGAAGAGCTGCCGCTTGTCGCGGATCGGCGCCTTGATCCGGATGAACGCGCCGAAGGTGCCGAAGTTGATCGGCACCGGCAGGAAGAACGGCGGCGTGCAGGGGATCCGGTAGATCCGGCAGGCGATGTAGTGCCCCATCTCATGGCAGAGCAGGATCAGCAGCGCCGGGATCGAGAAGGCGAGCCCGATCCGCAGCAGCTCCGGGCTGCGCCAGACGGCGGCGACGACGGTGGGGGTCAGGAACGGATCGAGCGGGGTGATGACGCCGATCCGGCCCGCCAGCACCATCACCGGGCTGAGCGTCGTGGTGCACAGGAAGGTCAGCGCGAAGAGCACGCCGGCGCGGCCGTAGAGCGTGCGCCCGCGCGGCCGCGGCGCCGCCGCGAAGACGTTGCCGGAGCTGCCGGGAGGGCCCGGAGCCGGCAGCAGCTCGATGAGGGGGGAGGGAGCGGGCGTCCCGGGCTGCCCGTCGGGGCTCAAAGGTTCTTGAGATCCTTGCCCGGCTTGAAGCGCACCGTCTTGCCGGGGGAGATGGCGACCTCGACGCCGGTCTTGGGATTGCGCCCGACGCCCTTCTTGCGGTCGCGCACCTGGAAGACGCCGAAGCCCCGGAGCTCGATGCGCTTACCCTCGCACAGCGCGCCCTTCATGGCCTCGATGATGGTGTCGACGGCCTGCGCCGCCTTCACCCGGGGTACATCCGTGATTTCCGCGACGCGGTCGACGATGTCCGACTTGATCATTGCGGCTCCGAAACGGCGGCGAGTCTAACAACGGGTTTTGACGGGTGTCAACCGAAGGACGTCCACAAAACGAGATCCTACTAGGATTTAGCCCCGGCGCGCTGGCGGTTGGCAAGGATGCAGCGCTCGACGGCGGCGGTGGCGGCGTCGAGCAGGCGCTGCATCGCCTGCAAATCGACCGGCCCCTGCGCCGCGCCGTCGGCGTAGATCACCATCAGCAGGCGGTCCTTGATGCGCACCGGCAGCATCACGCAGTCGCGCGGCAGGTCGCCCCCCCAGGTGCGGGCGAGCTGGCGGTGGGCAGGCATCGGCGGCAGCGGCCCGAGATAGAGGCTGTGGCCGTGGCGCAGGTTGAGGAAGAGCGAGGGCTGGTCGAAGCCGATCGAGAAGGCGGCGAAGGCCTCGCGGTCGATCCCGGTGCCGTGCACCCGCCAGCCGTTGATCCGCTCGCGGGTGACCTGGAAGATGGCCGCCCGCCGGTGGTCGCGGCCGAGGAAGCCGAGGAGCAGGCGCGCCACCTCCTCGAGGTCGGTCGCCTTCGCCAGCTCGGCCTCGGCCTCATCGAGGCTGGCCGGCATCGGCAGCGAGCGGTCGGCGGCGGCCGTCTCGATCCAGGCCACGGCGCCGAGGTCGGCCCGCTCCTCCGGCGTCAGCGACACGCTCTGCGAGCGCGGCGGCGGCCCGGCCGGAGCTGCCGCTGGAGCCGCGGCGGCGACCGCGGCATCTGCGGCATCCGCGGCGACCGCGGCCAGCGCCGGCACCGGGAGGGTGGGGGGGACCGGCCGCGTGATCGCGATCGGGGGCATCGGGGAGATCGGGATCGGCATCGGCAGGGTCGGCTGCTCGGCGCGCGGCGGCTCCGGGGCTGGCGGCGGGCTCAGCGGCCCGAAGGCGCTGGCCGGCAGCGCGGCGGCGGTTTCGGCGCTGAACACCGGCGCGACCTCCGGAAGCCGGGGCGCGGGAGGGGGCGGCGGAGGCGGCTCCAGCTCGGGGAGGGCCGGCGGCAGGAAGATCTTCGGCGGCGGCGCCAGCGGGCTGTCGCGCGGCGCGAACGGGTTGTCCACCGACGGCAGCAGCTCGCCGGCCGGCTCGGAGGGGACCACCGCTGGCTTGTCCCAGAGGAAGCGGGCGCGGTTCAGGCGGTCGAGCACCAGCCCGAAGCGGGAGGGGCACTCCTCGCCGTAGTAGCGCTCGAGGGCTTCCAGGATGCGCACCTCCTCGGCGACGAAGACCTTCACCCGCTTGCCGGAGGCGAAGGCGATCTCGTCCTGCGCCGAGAGGTTGCGCGGGTCCATCAGGGCGAGGTCGAGCCGCCCCCCCTCGACGCGGAAGGGGACGGCGCGGCAGCGGCGGGCGAGCTTCTCGGGGATCAGCCCGATCACCTCCTCGGGCACGCCGTAGAGGTCGTCGGCGCTGGCCGAGGGGACGCCGAGCTGCTCCGAGAGCCCGCGCAGCAGCAGCTCCTCGGTGAGGGCGTCCATCTCTACCAGGCAGGTGCCGAGCCGGCCGCCGCCGACGTTCTGGGTTTTCAGGGCGCGGGTGAGCTGCTGGACGGTGATCCAGCCGCGCGCCACGAGGAGCTGTCCGAGCTTGGCCATGCTTTTCAAAGGTCGATCGGTACGCGGTTCAAAGGCTGTCTGTAACTCATTCTGATTGCTGTATTTAAGCGCAAGAGCGACATTATAGAGGCGGGTCGATAGCCTTGTAAAGCGCCGAGCGGCACTGCTATCCTGCGAGCTGTGAAGCTCGGTAGCATTGCGGTTTGCGCCGCCAGCCTGTCCCTCGTGCCCGCTCTCGTGCCCGCCGCCACCGCCGCAGCAACCGTCGCCGCGTCCGCTCCGGTCGCCGCGCCCCTGCCGCCGGCGGCCTCCTACCAGTTCGCGCTCGGCAAGCTCCTCGCCGTCGAAGGAGCGGTGAACGACGCGCTCGCCGCCTTCGAGACTGCGGAGAAGATCGCTCCGCAGGCGCCGGACACCGCCTACGTGCTGGTCGAGCACGCGCAGCTCCTGGACCGCATGGCCCAGTATGAGCGCAGCGCGCCGGTGCGCGACGATTCGCTGCGCAAGGCGGCCGAGAAGGTCGCCGCCGCCCGCGTGCTGGCCCCCGACAACCTCGACGTGCTGCGCGCCACCGGCGAGGTCTACATCGACCTCGCGGCCATCGACCCCGCCGCGATGGCCACCGCCCGCGACGCCCTGGAGGCGGTGCGCCGGCGCGATCCGCAGGACGCGCCGTCGTTCCTCACCCTGGGCCGGATCTACCTCGATCAGAACCAGCCGGACAAGGCCGCCGCGGTGTTCCACGAGCTGGTCGACAACGTCCCCCAGCAGCGCACCGCCTACGCCCTGCTGGTCGAGTCGCTGATGCGGGCCAACAAGCCGGAGGAGGCGCAGAAGGCGCTGCAGGAGATCCTCGGCTTCGATCCCACCTCGCTGGAGGCGCGGCTGACGCTCGCCGACCTCCAGAGCCGCAGCGGCCGGACGGCGGCGGCGCTGGACACGCTGCGCGGCGCGCCCGACGAGGTGCGCGACGATCCCCGCCTGAAGCGCCAGCTCGCCTGGGCGCTCTATCAGAACGGCGACCTCGACGGCGCGCTGAAGGCGCTCGACGCGCTGGCGATCCCCAGCGCCGGTGCCGCGGGTGCCGCCGGCGCCGCCGGCGGGACGCCGCCGGGACAGAGCCCGGCCGAGAGCGCGACCGCCCTGAACCTCCTGCGCGGCATGATCTACACCGCCCAGGGGCGCAACGACGACGCCATCGCCCTGCTGACCAAGGTCCACGACGCCGATCCCAAGGAGCCGGGCGTCACCCTGACCCTGGCGCGGGTGCTGGAGCGCGCCGGCCGGCGTGGCGACGCGGCGGCGCTGCTCGACCGCCTCGCCGCCGCCCTGGAGAAGGACGGCAAGGCCAAGGAGGCCCAGGAGGCCCGCCTCGAAGCCGCCCAGGTCTTCTACGACGGCAAGCAGTGGGACAAGGTCGAATCCTCCCTGCGCCCCCTGCTCACCGCCACCGACGACGCCGTCCGCCTCCAGGCGGTGTCGCTGCAGGCCGACGCCTACGCCAAAGACAAGCGGTACGACGAGGCGCTGGCGCTGCTCGGCAAGGAAAAGGAGACGCCGCCGGTACTGGCCAAGCGGGCCGAGGTGCTGAGCAAGGCCGGCCGCGACGCCGAGTCCGAGAAGATCCTCGGCGACCTCGCCGCCGGCGACGAGCGCTCGCAGAGCCTCGCGGCGCAGACCGCCCAGCGGCTGGAGAAGTACCAGGAGTCGATCCCGGTGCTGGAGAAGCTCGCCGCCGCCCACCCGGACCAGGCGCCCACCGGCTTCCTGCTGGGGGCGGCCTACGAGCGCTCCGGCCAGCGCGACAAGGCGGTGGCGGAGTTCCGCCGCGTCCTGGCGATCGATCCCGACTTCCATGCCGCGCTGAACTACCTCGGCTATACCTTCGCCGAGGCGGGGATCAACCTCGACGAGGCGGTGAGGCTGGTGAGCCGGGCGGTGGCGCTCGACCCCGACAACGGCGCCTACGTCGATTCGCTCGGCTGGGCCTACTATCGAATCGGCCGTCCGGAGCAGGCTCGCGGCTACCTCGAACGGGCCGCGCGCCTCGAGCCCGAGGACGCGACGTTGCAGGAGCACCTGGGGGATGTCTATGTTGCGTTGGGGCAGAAGGAGAGGGCGCGGCAGGCCTATCAGCGGTCGCTCGAGCTCGGAGGAGACAACGCCGACAAGGTCCGGCGCAAGCTGGGCGACCTCGGCACGGCGAGCCCCCACTCTTAGGGCCGCCGCCATCACCGTTACCAGGGCCGCGCTGCTCGGGCTCGCGCTGCTCGTCGCCGGCTGTGCCAGCGCGCCACCCCCCCGTCTGCAGCCCGCCAGCTCCCTGGCCCCCTGGGAGATCCCGCAGGCCGCCTACGGCTCGCAACGGCTCTACCGCGTCAGCTACTCGGGGCCGGAAGGGGAGGGGTCGTTCCGCGTCACCCTGCGGCTGGTGTCACCGATCCGCTACCAGGTGCAGGCGGTCGACCCGCTCGGCCGAGCCCTCTGGAGCCTGGACGTGGTCAACGACTCGGGCCTCTCTCTCAACCACCGCAACCGCACCTTCTGCAAGTTCGACGGCCGCTTCGACATCACCGGCGCCCTGCTGGGCCCCTTCCCGCTGCTGTCGCTACCCTCGCTCCTGCTCGACCGCGTGCCGACCGAGCCGGCGCCCGGCTCGGCCACGGCGCAGCCGCGCGGCCGTACCTTCGACTTCAAGGACGAAACCGGCCGCCACTGGTACGGCACGCTCGGCGAGCAGGGGCTGGTGACGAGCTGGACGCTGGCCGACGGGAGCACCCCCAAGGTCTGGTGGATGCGCCGAGACGATGGCTCGATCCTCTCCGACCGCGACCGCGGCGTGCAGGTGCGCTGGCGCGAGGTGCTGCGCGAGGACCTCAACCGGGAGCCGCCGGCGCTCTCCGTCCCCGCGGGCTACCACGAGACCGCCTGCGGCGATCCCGACCTCTCCGACGGCCCGGCCGAGACGCCGCCCGAGTAGCCCCCGGACCGCGAATTTGACACGCCCCGTCCGGCGCCCTTACCATGAGTGCCCGCGCGGGGGAAGGTCCTTCCCGCGTGGGCAACTGCCAAGGTGAGTGCTCTCCGGAGGTTCCCGCCAGTATATAATGCGTGGATTGATGCCGACGCGTATATAGAGCGGCTCTCCTTGCGGCAGCGCGGATGTGGTCCGCGAGCGCCGCAGGGGAACGTCGCCGGAAAGGTAGCTGTCCGGAGCCCATGCTCCGGTAGCGCAAGGTCGGCGACCAGGGATTGACCCGGAGAGGACGCGGACAATGGAAATCACAGAGGTCAAGGTCTTTCCGATTCAGGAAGAGAAGCTGAAGGCGTTCGTCTCGATCGTTTTCGACCAGTGTTTCATGGTCAATGACATCAAGATCATCCAGGGGCGGGACGGGCTGTTCATCAGCATGCCGAGCCGGAAGAAGAAGAACGGCGAGTTCAAGGACGTCGCCCACCCGCTGAACAACGAGACGCGGCGGATCATCGAGGAGAAGGTGCTGGCCGAGTACGACCACGCCCTCGGGGAGCGCGGCGAGGCGCCGGCGGACCGGGGGGAGCGGGCGCTCCGCACGCCCTCGCCGGTGCCGGTGCCGGCGCAGGAGCCCGCGGACGAGCAGCCGCACGCCATCGCCGCCGCGCCGGAGAAGTCGTTGGAAGAGGTCGAGGAGATGCACCTCCGCGACTCCTTCTGGACCGTGTAAGCTTGCGGTCCCGTGCCGGTCGCCCGAAAGGGTGAACCCCACGCTGGGGCGTCGCCAAGCGGTAAGGCACCAGACTTTGAATCTGGCTACCGGAGGTTCGAATCCTCCCGCCCCAACCAGTCCGGACTCAACCGCGGGGTATGGTGTAAAGGTCCCAACGCTTCGATCGCGTGAGCCCCGCTCCGCGGCGGGCCTCGACGTGTCGCTGATTTCGACCGTCGTTTTTGTCGTTCAGAGGGGAGCCATGGCTGGCGAGCTGAAAATCTTCGGAGGACGGGCGCACCCGGCGCTGGTGACTGAGATCTGTGAATACCTCAACCTCGAGGCCGGCAAGGTGTCGGCGTTCAACTTCTCCGACGGCGAGACCTTCTGCCAGATCGAGGAGAACGTCCGCGGCTCGGACGTCTTCCTGGTCCAGCCCACCTGCACCCCGGTCAACGAGAACCTGGTCGAGCTGCTGATCATGCTGGACAGCTTCAAGCGCTCCTCGGCCTCGCGGGTGACGGCGGTCATTCCCTACTACGGCTACGCGCGGCAGGACAAGAAGGACAAGCCGC
This sequence comes from uncultured Acidobacteriota bacterium, assembly GCA_963718645.1. Lineage (GTDB taxonomy): Bacteria > Acidobacteriota > Thermoanaerobaculia > Multivoradales > UBA5704 > DATARR01. The sequence goes on along the minus strand of OY970373.1, from coordinate 2,903,295 downwards.
GGGTGCCGATCACCGCCAAGCTGGTCGCCGACCTGATCTCCCGCGCCGGCGCCGACCGGGTACTGACCATGGACCTCCACGCCGACCAGATCCAGGGCTTCTTCGACATCCCGGTCGACCACCTGTTCGCCGCGCCGGTGCTGCTCGAGGCGGTGCGCGACCTGAACATCCCGGACCTCGTCGTCGTCTCGCCGGACGCCGGCGGCGTCGAGCGGGCGCGGGCGATCGCCAAGCGCCTCGGCGCCGGCCTCGCGATCATCGACAAGCGCCGCACCGCCCCCAACACGGCCGAGGTCATGCACCTGATCGGCGACGTCGAGGGGTGCAACGCGCTGGTCGTCGACGACATCATCGATACCGCGGGCACGCTGACCAAGTCGGTCGACGCCCTCAAGGAGAAGGGGGCCAACCGGGTGCTCGCGGCGGGCGTCCACGGCGTCCTCTCCGGACCCGCCCTGCAGCGTATCGCAGCCTCGCCCCTGGAGATGGTGCTGATCACCAACACGACGCCGGTGGAGGACAAGCTTCGCCGCCTGCCCGCCAAGCTGCGCCCGCTGTCGGTGGCGCCGCTGCTCGGCGAGGCGATCCGCCGCATCCACGAGAACAGCTCGGTGAGCTCCCTGTTCGTATAATCTGCTCCAAAAAATAGAAGCGAGGACAAGTTATGAGTGACACGATGACGATCGAAGTCCACCCCCGGAACGAGACCGGGAAGAACGCCAACCGGCGGGCCCGCGTAGCCGGCAAGATCCCCGCCGTGGTCTACGGCGGCGGCAAGGAGAGCGTGGCCATCGAGGTCGACCGCAAGACGCTCGTCGACCTGATGAAGGGGCACTCCGGGGAGAACCCGATCTTCCTCCTCAAGCTTGGCGACAAGGAGCGGCACGCCATGATCCGCCACACGGACGTCGACCCGCTCACCCGCCACGTGATCCACATCGACTTCCAGCGCGTGCTGATGGATCAGAAGATCCGCGTTGCCGTGCCGGTCGAGCTGACCGGCGTCGCCGTCGGCGTCAAGGTCGAGGGGGGGATGCTCGACTTCGTCACCCGCGAGGTCCACATCGAGTGCCTGCCGGGCCAGATCCCGAAGCACCTCGAGGTCGACGTCACCGAGCTGCACGTCGGCCAGCACGTCGAGGCCAAGGACGTCAAGCTCCCCGAGGGCGTGGTGCTGCTCGACGAGCCCGAGAAGGTGCTCGCCTCGCTCGGCCACGGCCGGACCGAGGACGCCGCGGCGGCCGGCGCCACGCCTGAGCCCGAGGTCATCAAGAAGGCCAAGGGCGAGTAGGGCAGCCCCCCCCGCATGCGCCTCATCCTCGGGTTGGGCAACCCGGGCGAGGAGTACCGCGACACCCGCCACAACGTGGGCTTCCGGGTGGTCGAGGAGCTCGCCCGGCGCTGGCGGGTCCCCGTCGATCGGCTGGAGTGCAACGCCCTCACCGGCCGCGCCGCGATCGCCGCGGTCGGGGCGGATCCGGCGGCCGGCGAGGGCGAGGGCCCTGCCGCCGGCCCGGCCGACGTCCTGCTGGCCAAGCCCCAGACCTACATGAACCGGAGCGGCTACGCGGCGCGCTGCTTCGCCGAGCGCTACGAGCTCGTGCCGGAGTCGCTGCTGGTGGTCTACGACGAGATCAACCTGCCGCTGGGGAAGCTCCGCGTGCGCCGGGCGGGGAGCCCCGCCGGCCACCGCGGCCTCGAATCGATCATCGAGAACCTGCGCTCCGCCGAGGTGCCTCGGCTGCGCCTCGGCATCGCCGGCGAGGAGAAGGTCGAGGGCGAGCACCTCGCCGATTTCGTCCTCGGCGCCTTCGCCGCGGACCAGCGCGAGGCCGTCGAGGCGATGATCCTCCGCGCCGCGGACGCTTGCGAGGTCTGGGCGCGGGACGGCGTGGAGATGGCCATGCGCGGGTTCAACGGTTAGGCAGGACCGACGAACACGGACGAACACGGACGAACACGGACATCGAGCAGAGCCGGTCCGTGCTCGTCCGTGTCAGTCCCTGAGCGTCCGTGTTCTACCCCCTCCGCTTGCCTTTTCCGCCAAGCCGTGTAAAATCGCTCCCCTTGTCACCGGGCGGGCCGCAGGCGCCGCCGATTCGTTCACCTCTCTGTTCCGCCCCTTTCGGCGGGACCGACCCCAGGCCATAGGGAGGAAGCACACTACCCATGCGTACGTACGAGCTGATGTTCGTGGTCGACCCTCGCGTCTCCGACGAGGAAGTGGTCACCATGGCGCAGGATTACCGGAACATGATCACGGCCGGTGGATCGACGATCACCGGCGAAGAGAACTGGGGGCGGCGCAAGCTCGCCTACCCGATCGACAAAGTCAACGAGGGCAAGTACTTCCTGTTCTTCGTCGAGAGCGAGGTCGGCAAAACCGCCCTGCCCGAGGTGGAGCACCGGATGCGTCAGAACGACAAGATCCTCCGCTACCTGACGGTGCGCACCGACGAGGCCCTCAAGCGGGCCGCCCGCCGGCAGCCCGCGAAGGGTGCCGCCGCGTCCGGTGGCGAGCGGGAAACCCCGGTGGGTGGCGGCCGCGAGCCGGAATCCCAGGAGGAGGTCTAGACCATGGCACGCGCAAGAAAAGTCTTCTTCCGCCGGCGCAAGGTCTGTAAGTTCTGCGCCGACAAGATCGACTACATCGATTACAAGGACGTCAAGCTCCTCCAGCAGTTCATCCCGGAGCGCTCGAAGATCCTGCCGCGGCGGATCTCGGGGACCTGCGCCAACCATCAACGCCCCTTGCAGCAGGCGATCAAGCGGGCACGCCACCTGGCGCTCATCCCGTTCACCACGGACTAGGAGGGAACGTTGAGAGTCATACTGCTCAGTGATCAGCGCCACCTCGGCCGCCGTGGCGAGGTGGTGGACGTCAAGCCGGGGCACGGCCGGAACTTCCTCGTGCCGCAGGGGCTGGCGCTCGAGGCCACCGGCGCCAACATCAAGTATTTCGAGCACCAGCGTTCCAAGATCGACGCCAAGCACGCCAAGGAGCGGGAGGGCGCCCAGGAGGTCGCCAACCGCATGGCGGGGCTGAAGATCGAGATCCCCAAGCGGGTCGGCGAGACCGACACGCTCTACGGCTCGGTCACCGCGGGCGACATCGCGGAGATCCTCGAGAAGAAGGGTTTCTCCATCGACCGCCGGCGCATCGATCTCGAGGGGGGCATCAAGACCCTCGGCGATCACCAGGTGCGCATCGAGATCCATCCCGAGGTGGTCGCGGAAGTGACCGTCTCGGTGGTCAAGGAAGAGTAAGCGGCCTTTTTCTCCTGGGCTCGGGAGCGCCGGCGCATGGAGGCGAAGCCACAAGACTCCGCCGGGCGTCCCGCTCCCGAGCGCTCCCCGGCGCTCGGCGACTTCCTCGTCGAGCCCACCCGCGACCTCGACGACTGGCGATGGCTCTGGGCGGGGGACCACCCGTTCCCCATCCGGAGCCATCGCGGCGTCCTCGGCCGGCTCCTGGTCGGCTTCAAGCGCCTCCTGCGTCCGCTGGTCAAGACCCCCCAGAACGACCTCTGGGAGCGGCAGCGCACCTTCAACCTCATCCTGATCGAGCATCTGGCACGCCTGGAAGCGGCGCGCGCCGACCACCTGCGGCGCATCGAATACCAGGAGGCCCTCGACTCCGAGGGGATCCACGAGGTGATGCGCCACAACGACGCCCTCTTCGCCCGCGCCGACCAGAAGCTGGATCGCTACCGGCGCGAGGTGCGTGACCTGCTCGGCGGGCTCGGCGCCGCGCTCGCCGCCGTCCGCTCGGCGCCGCCGGAGGCCCCTCCCGCCGAAGCGATCGAGGCGATCGCCCGTGCCCACGAGGAGATCGGTTACGTCGAGCTGGAGCGGCGCTACCGCGGCACGGAGGAGGAGATCCGCGAGCGGATCGCCGCCTATCTGCCGTACTTTCAGGGCCTTCCCGGACCGGTGCTCGACCTCGGCTGCGGCCGCGGCGAGGCGCTCGCCCTGCTGCGCGATCACGGTATCGCCGGCCGCGGCGTGGATGCGAGCGAGCGGATGGTCCAACTCTGCCGCGAGCGCGGGCTGGAGGCCGCGGCGGGAGATCTCTTCGCGGCGCTCGCCGGAGTGCCGGAAGCCAGTCTCGGCGGCGTCGTCTCCTTCCACGTCATCGAGCACCTCCCGGCGGCCGCCCTCGACCGCCTGGTGCGACTGGCGTACAGGGCCCTGCGCCCCGGCGGCGTGCTGATCCTGGAGACCCCGAACCCGCTCTCCGTGGTGGTCGCCGCGCGTAACTTCTGGCTCGACCCGACGCACGTGCGGCCGGTCCACCCCGACAGCCTGAAGCTGATGTACGAGCTCGCCGGCTTCGACCCCATCGAGCGCCTCGACCTCCGCCCCTTTCCCGCGGAGCAGGCGCTTCCAGAGATCGACCTCGCGACGCTCTCCGCCGACCAGCGCGTTCTGGCCGATCAGGTGAATCGGCTGCGCGACCGGCTGGACGAGATGCTGTTCGGCTTTCAGGACTTCGGGATGGTGGGGCGGAAGGGCAAAAGCCCTCACCCCTGACCCCTCTCCCAGCCCTCCGCCCGCCCTGGCCTGGGAGAGGGGCACCCCCACCCTCAAAAAGGGCACTTTTGCTTTTGCCTTTCTCCCTCTTCTCCCTGGCAGGGTGGGTGGAGGGCTGGGAGAAGAGGGCCGGGGTGATGAGGGCCTTTACGGCGGCGGCGGCTCGGCCGGCGCCTCCTGCGGTCCGGGGGTCGACGGCGGCTCGGGCTGGGTCTGCGCGCCGTTGGTCTTGTTCGGCATGTTCTCGCCCTGCTTCGGAATGTAGAAGGCCTTCTGCTGGTACCAGGGGAGGCTGCTGATCGTCGACCACTGCGAGTTGTACTGCCGGTTGGGCTCGGTGCCCGCTACGAAGGCCTCCTTGATCACCCGCCCCTCCTGCCCCGAGAGCAACCCCGAGTAGTACTCGACGTCGCGCTGGATCACTCCCGGCGGCACCTGGAAGCTGTCCCCCTTGACCAGCCAGCCGGTGGCGAGGCCGTCCTCGGCGATCGCCCGCCACATCGGCAGGGCGGCCACGGCGCCGCTCATGCCGGCGCCGAGCGAGCGCTTCACGTCGTAGCCGATCCAGGTGAGGATCGTGTAGTGCGGCGTGAAGCCGATGAACCAGGCATCGGAGTAGTCGTCGGTGGTGCCGGTCTTGCCCGCGATGTCGAGCGGCAGGTCGTGGATGTCGTACGCCGTGCCGTGATCGATCACCCCTTCCATCATGTGGGTGAGCACGTAGGCCACCGGCGGTGTGGTGGCGATGTAGGTGGCGGGGAAGTGCTGGAACAGCACCTGGCCGTCGGGAGTCGAGACCTTCTCCAGCGGGAACGGCTCGATGTGGGTCCCGGAATTGGCGATGGTGGAATAGGCAGAGGCCATCTCGATCGGCGTCAGGTCGGTCGAGCCGAGCGCCACGCTGGGCCAGGTCGGGATCGGGTCCTGCACACCGGCGCGATGGGCGAAGTCGACCACCCGCTTGCCTCCCACCAGCTCGAATAGCTTCACCGCCGGGACGTTGATCGACTGCTCCAGCGCCCGCCGCAGCGTCACGATGCCGTAGTGTTTGTGATAGTAGTTCTCGGGGCGGTAGCTGAGCTTGCCGTCGGCGCCGATGAACGAGGTCGGTGCGTCGAGGAGCGTGTCGGCCGGGGTCCATCCGGCCTCGAGGGCGGCGCCGTAGACGAACGGTTTGAACGCCGAGCCCACCTGCCGGCGCGCCTGGGTGACGCGGTTGAACTTGTTGCGGTCGAAGTCCCAGCCGCCCACCATGGCGCGGATGGCGCCGGTGCTGTTCTCGAGCACCAGCGCGGCGGCCTCCATCTTCGGCTGCTGCTCGAGCATCAGCCGTAGCGGCCCGGCCGCGGGCGTGGGCGGGGGAGTCGCCGGAGCGGCGGCCCCCTTCTTTCCCGGTGCCACCTTCGTCTCCGGAAGCTCGAAGCGGAACCAGGCGATAGCGCCGCGCTTGACCAGGTCGCCCGGCTGATGCTTTCCGGTCCAGGCGATCCCCTCGGGACCGAGGGTGAAGGTCTCCTTGGCGATCTTGACCGTGGCGCTCTTCGGTCCCGAGTCGAGCACCAGCCCCTGATACCAGCGGCCGGGCACGACCTTGAACTGCCCCCAGGTCGGTAGCTGCTGGTTGTCGATGTCCGCTTCCTTGATCTCGGCGATCGGGCCGCGCCAGCCGCGGCGGTGGTCGATCTTCAGCAGCCCGGCGTGGATGGCGCTCTCGGCCGACTTCTGGATCTGTGGATCGAGGGTGGTCTGCACCTGCAGGCCCCCCTCGTAGAGGCTGATCGCGCCGTAGTCCTTCTCCAGGCCCTTGCGCACCTCCTCGGCGAAATAGGGGGCAAAGCTCTCCTCGGGCTCCTGGGGTTCGACCAGGATCGGCTGCGCCAGCGCCCGCTCGTACTCCGGCTGCTGGATGTAGCGCTCCTCGAGCATGCGGCGCAGCACGCGGTTGCGCTGGCGCTCCATTAGCTCGGGCGTGCGGTAGGGGCTGTAGTGGCTGGGCGCCGGGATGATCCCCACCAGCATCGCCGCCTCCGGAAGAGTCAGCTTGGAAGCCGGCTTGTTGAAGTAGTAGCGGGAGGCCGCCTCGACGCCGTAGTTGCCATGGCCGAGGTTGACCAGGTTCAGGTAGAGCGTAAGGATCTGCTGCTTGGTGTAGTTCTTCTCCAACTCGACGGCGACGAACGCCTCTTCGACCTTGCGGCGCCAGGTGCGCTCGCGGGAGAGGAAGAGGGTGCGGGAGAGCTGCATGGTGATCGTCGACGCCCCCTCCTTCACCCGGTGGGCGCGGACGTCGGTGAGCGCCGCGCGGGCGATGCCCAGGGCGTCGATCCCGCCGTGCTGGAAGAAGTTGGAGTCCTCGGAGGCGACGAGCGCCTGCTCCATCACCCGCGGCATCTCCCCCTCCTTCAGCATCACGCGGCGCTCGCGGGCGAAGGTGGTGAAGACGTGGCCGTTCTTGTCGAAGAGCTGGGTCACCATCCGCGGCGTATAGGTCGCGAGGGTGTCCACCTGCGGCATGTGGATAGCCGCCGCGATGGCGACGCCGCTGACCGCGCCCACCAGCAGCGCCGCGACCACCGGCCAGGTCCAGCGCAGCAGGCGCCAGGGTCGCCGGGGGGGCGGCTCGGAGACGGTGGGGGGGCGGCGCTCGGGAAGCGGTTCGTACTCCATGAGGGCATTATAGGATCGCCGGCATGAAACGCGCCGCCGGTCTTCTCCTGTCTCTGCTCTTCCTGCCCTCCCTCCTGCCGGCCCAGACTCCGCTCCTCGCCGCGCCCCCCTCCCGGGATGCCGCCGCGGCGCCCGACACCGCGCCTCCCGCCGCCTACGTCCACAAGGACGCTTTCCGCGAGCGCGACGTGACGGTGGGCGCCGGCGAGTGGGCGCTCCCCGGCACCCTGTCGGTACCGGTGGGGCAGGGCCCCTTCCCCGCCGTGGTGCTGGTCCACGGCTCGGGCCCCAACGACCGCGACGAGACAGTGGAGAAGAACAAGCCCTTCCGCGATCTCGCCTGGGGGGTCGCCTCGCGCGGCGTCGCCGTGCTCCGCTACGAGAAGCGGACCCGGCAGCACGGCGCCCAGCTCGCCGGGGTGAAGGACTTCACCGTCCAGCAGGAGACGGTGGACGACGCCCTCGCCGCCGCCGAGCTGCTCCGCCACACCGAGAGGATCGATCCCAAGCGCGTCTTCGTCCTCGGCCACAGCCTGGGGGGCATGCTGATCCCGCGCATCGGCGCCCGCGATCCCCAGCTCGCCGGGCTGATCGTGATGGCCGGCGCGGCCAAGCCCCTGGAGGACATCATCCTCGAGCAGATCGCCTACCTCGACGCCGCGGATGGCACCGTCACCGACGCGGAGAAGAGCCGCTTCGAATCCGTGAAGGCCGAGGTCGCGCGGGTCAAGGCGCTGAAGCCCGGCGAGACCGGCACCGCGCTCGGCGCTCCCGACTCCTACTGGCTCGATCTGCGCGGCTACGACCCCCCAACTGCCGCCAGGGCGCTGAAGCAGCCGCTGCTGATCCTTCAGGGGGAGCGCGATTACCAAGTCACCCTCGACAACCTTGCGGCCTGGCAGAAAGCCCTCGCCGGCCGGCCGGACGTGACCTTCAAGACTTACCCCAAGCTCAACCACCTGTTCATGACAGGGGAGGGGAAGAGCCTGCCCGCGGAGTACGAGAAGCCCGGGCACGTCGACGAGGCGGTGATCGCCGACATCGCGGGGTGGATCCGGAGGTAGGTGCACCGCTGGCGGTGAGGCGGCTCGTCAGAGCTCCACGATCCACCACGGCGTCTGCCCCGAGGCCGAGCGGCGGGAGCCGGTGCGCACCTGGAGGAACAGGCGGCGGGGATCGTTCAGCGAGGCGAGGGGGATGCGCGCGGCTAGCGTTCGACCCTGAGTGCCGCCCCAGGCCGCGGTGCGTGAAAGGAGCTGTCCCTGGTCGCGGACCGTCCAGGCGTGTGGTGCGATGCGGATCTCCAGCTTCGGCATCGCCGCGAAACTGACGTCGGGGCGATAACCGACGGCGGAGAGCGAGACGGCGGATTCCTCGCCGAGCGGCTCCCGGAGCGCCATTCCGATCTCCAGTTGATTCCCCACCCTCCGAAGGCTGAGCCCCTGCAAATCGACGGCTCCGCCCGCCGCCGCCAGATCCGGCACGGTCAGATCTCCATACAGCTCGTTGGGGCGGACGAAAGGGAGGAGCCGCGAGGCACTGTAGCCGTACTGTGTGCGGTGCGCGGCGAGGGCGAGGCGCTTGGCGGCGACGTCGGCCGGCGCGAGCTCTCGGGATTGCCAGAGGAAGCCGGCGCGCAGGCGGTCCGGAGGTGTCAGCTCCTGATTCGGACGGAGCCCCTTGGCCGGCCAGCCGGGATAGTGGACCAGGAACGGATGGATCGTCGCTGTCACCTCATCCTTGAGATCCCAGAGCGCCACGCGGGTGAAGAGGTAGAGGGCCGCGTGGTCCGGGTGGTGATCGGCCGGGTGTGAGACGAAGATCCGGGTCGGCCGGAAATCGCGCAGGATCTTCTCGAGATCGGCGAGGATCTCCTCCCCTTTGTACGGCGATCCCGGACGGAACGCGTTCGCATAGGGGACTGCGCGGGCGCGGGTGAGACGGCCGCGGGCTGGTGGGCGCGAGCCCCAGTGGGAGCGCCAGATGTCGAGCGTGCCGTAATCCGGGTAGCCGAGGAAGCTGAGGTTCTGGGCGGGAACCCCGAGGAGCGCCGCCGCCGCCAGGGCCTCCTGGTGACGGATCGCGCCCATGGCCAGGGCGCCGCCCGGAGTCAGCACCGGGCGCTTGCGGTAGGCGAGGAACGACCACTCGTTGCTGTCGCCGTGAGTGAGGAAGACAACCCGGATGGGCAGCCCGCGCCGCGCCGCTTCGAGCAGGACCCCGCCGGCGCCCAGCACCTCGTCGTCGGGATGAGGCGCGAGCACCAGGATGCGGTCGCCGTCCTTGAGCGCGACCGGTCCGGTCGCCGCCGCGGGAGCCGCCGCCGGCACATTGGGAGCGGCGGTCAGGCATCCGGCGAGGGCCAGAATCAGGGCCAGGGGGACAAAGAACTTCACAGCTTTCCGATCTCCTCGCGGCTCATCCCTGCCTCGCGCAGGACCGCTTCCGTATGCTCGCCGAGGGCCGGAGCCGAGGCCGAGGGAGCGGCGCGTTCGCCGTCGAAAAGGAATGGAGCGGCGATGGTGGGGAGGACCCCGTAGGCGCCGGCGGGGAGGTCCATCACCTGGCCCCGCCGGCGCGCTGTTTCGACAGCCTCGCCGACGGTCGCCGGCGGTCCGGCGGGGACGCGGTGGGCCCGCAGGGCGGCGTCCCAGTGCGCGACCAGGCGAGTGGCGAAGAGCTCTCCCAGGAGGCGGTCGAGGCCGGCGCGGTTCCTCACCCGCGACTCGCCGCTGGCGAAGCGGGGATCGTCGGCGAGGGCGGGGCGCTCGATGGCGGCGCAGAAGCGGCGCCAGAGCGCCTGGCTGCCGACGCCGACGATCAGCCAGCCGTCGGCGGCGCGGAAGGCCTGGTAGGGCGCGAGATTCGGATGCGCGGAGCCGAGGCGGGCGGGTTGCCGGCCGTCGGCGAGCCACGACTGCGCGGCGTAAGAGAGGAAGGACGCGCCGGCGTCCGCCATCGCGACCTCGACGCGGCTCCCCTTGCCGGTGGCGTCCCGCCGGCGGAGCGCCGCGAGCACGGCGGCGAGGCCGTAGAGGGCGGAGAGGACGTCGACGATCGCGATCCCCACCCGCACGGGCTCGCCGGTCTCGAAGCCGGTGAGGGACATCAGCCCGGATTCCGCCTGCAGGACCACGTCGTAGGCCGGGCGGTCGGCCTCGGGGCCCGCCGTGCCGTAGCTGGTCACCGTGCACTGCACGAGCCGGGGATGGGCGCGCGTGAAGCCTCCGCCGCGGAAGCCGAGCCGCCGCCATTCGGAGGGGAGGAAGTTCTCGACCAGGATGTCCGCGCCTTCGAGCAGGCGGACGAACGCCGCCCGCCCCTCCGGCCGCTTGAGGTCGATCGCCGCCGACCGCTTGTTGCGGTTCGCCGACACGAAGTAGGCGCTGACGCGGTTCTCTCCCTCGCCCACCCAGGGTGGTCCCCAGGCGCGCGTCTGGTCGCCGCCGTCCGGCTTCTCGATCTTGATCACGTCCGCACCGAGGTCCCCCAGCAGCATGGCGAGATAGGGGCCGGCGAGGACGCGCGAGGCGTCGACGACGCGGACGCCGGCGAGGGGGCCGCGCTCCGTCTTCCTGGATCGGTTCGCCACCGCTTCGATCCCGGCTCAGGGCTCCGTCGCCGTCTCCACCATGCGGTGGCGGATGGCGTAGCCCACCACCTGCGCGCGGTTGTGGAGGTGGAGCTTGTCGAGGATGTTGCGGACGTGGAATTTGACGGTGTTCTCGCTGACGCCGAGCTGCTTGGCGAGCTTGCGGTTCGAGGTGACGCCGTGGACCAGCAGCTCGAGCACCTCGCGCTCGCGGTCGGTCAGCGCGTCGGGGTCCTGCTGCGGCGCCGAGCTCTGGGCGGGACGGGCGAACTCCTGGAGGAGCTTGCGGGCGAGCGCGGGGGTGAGCGCCGGCTCGCCGCGCTTGACCCCCTCGAGCAGGCTGAAGAACTCCGCCGATTCGAGGTTCTTCAGCAGGTACCCTTGAGCGCCGGACTTGATCGCTTCGAACAGCTTGGAGTCCTCGTCGGAGGCGGTGAGGATCACCACCTTGACCTCGGGCTGGCCGGCGCTGATCAGCCGGGTGGCGGCGAAGCCGTCCATCTCGGGCATCGAGAGATCCATCAGGACGACGTCGGGCTTGAGCTTGCGGGAGAGGTCGACGGCTTCGCGGCCGTTTCTGGCTTCGCCGAGCACCTCGAGACCGTGGGCTTCGAGCAGGCTGCGCAGGCTGTAGCGGAAGAGCGCTTGGTCATCGGCGATCAGGATCTTCATCGGCTCTCCCCGCGCTCCATTCTACAGGTGAAGCCCGGCGCTCCGGCGTGTTAGACTGCGCTCCGCCGCAACGGCAAGACCCAAGGCCCAATGATCGTCGAGAAACGGCACCTGGACGGCTTCACCCTCCTCAACGTGGAAGGGGTCATCAAGCTCGGGGAGAGCGCGCAGTTCTTCGCCCAGACCCTCGAACGGACCCTCTCGGACGACCGCGGGCACGTGCTCATCGACTTCTCCAAGATCAATTTCATCGACTCGACGGGCATCGGCGAGCTGGTGGGGTACCTGGGGCGCTTCCGCAACTCCAAGCGCGAGCTGATCCTGGTCAATCCGTCCGAGCGCATCCGCAAGCTCCTGCAGGTCGCCCGCCTGAGCGACCTGTTCCCCACCTACGAGTCGGTCGCCGCGGCGATCGCCGCGGAGCGCTAGGGTTTGCGCCGGTTCGCGCCGCTGCTGATCCTCGCCCTCGCCGTCGGCGGGTGCGCGCACGTCCGCGCGTGGATGTCGAAGCCGCGGCCTCCCTACCGCAAGCTCTCGCCGCAGGTGGCTTACGAGATGATCCGGGACAGCCCCGGCATGCTGGTCCTCGACCTCCGCACGGCGCAGCAGTTCAACGGCCAGACCGGGCACATCCAGCGGGCGACCAACATCCCCCTGGCGCGGCTCCCGTACCGGCTGCTCGAGATCATCCCCTTCCGCGAGGAGACGATCCTGATCTACTGCGAGAGCAACGAATGCGCCGAGAAGGGGACGAAGGTGCTCGGCGCCAGCGGCTTCGAGAGCATCGTCCTGATGGACGGCGGCATCGACCAGTGGATCAAGAGGGGCTTCAAGACCGTACTGCCCGCCAACATCGCCGGCCAGGCCGGCCGGGCGGAGGAAGACAAGTCGCACGTCATGCCCGAGCGGCCGGGAGAGAGCCGGAACGATCCCAAGCGGGAGGTGCCGGTGAAACCGCCGGTCCCGCCTCCGGCGCCGGATCCCGCCGAGCCCCCGCCGCCGCCGGCCGGCCCGGTCGTTGACCTACCAGCGTTGACCAACCAGCTCTGACCAAACCAGGGAGAGAACCCGATGACTGTCCATAGTAGTGCCGATACCGAGGTCCGCGTCGCCGACGCCCTGCGCGAGCTCAAGGGTATCCTGGGCGACCGCATCCTGCTCGACGACGAAGTCCGCGACCTCTATCGTTCCGATTTCGGCCGCACGGTGAACCGGCGGCCCGGCGCCGTCGCGCGCTGCACCTCGGCCGAGGAGGTCGCCGAGGTCGTCCGCTTCTGCCGCGAGCGCAAGATCGCCGTCACGGCGCGCGGCCAGGCGCACACCCAGAGCGGGCAGGCCACCACGGATGGCGGAGTGCTGCTCGACACCTCGGTGATGAACACCATCCACGAGATCGACGAGGCGGGCGAGACGGCGACCGTCGGCTGCGGCGTCGTCTGGCGCGATCTGGTCACCGCGACTTTGGAGAAGGGGCTGATCCCCCGCGTGCTGACCAACAACCTGGGCGTGCAGATCTCCGGCACCCTGTCGATGGCCGGCCTCGGCGTGGCGAGCTTCCGCTACGGCACCCAGGCGGACAACGTCGACGAGCTCCAGGTGGTCACCGGCACCGGCGAGATCGTCACCTGCTCGCGCGAGCAGAACCGCGACCTGTTCGACGTCGTGCGCTGCGGCCTCGGCCAGTTCGGCGTCATCACCCGCGCCAGGATTCGCCTGCGTCCGGTCAAGAGCACCGTCCGCAAGTACTTCCTCCTCTACGACGAGCTCAGCGCCGTGATGGAGGACGCGAAGAAGGTGATGGACCCCGAGAATTCCACCTTCTCCTCGATCGAGTCGTGGTGCACTCCCTGCCTCCAGGGGATCAAGAAGATCGGCGAGGGGATGGAGCTCGGCGAGGGGATGCAGACCTTCGCCCAGTGGTTCTACCCGGTCCACGTCACCGTCGAGCTCGACCCCGGCGAGGAGCCGGACGATCAGGCGGTGCTCGCCGGCCTCAAGCCCTACCGGCACGTCCATACCGAGGACTTCACCCAGTTCGAGTTCGCCAACCGCATGGACCCCGTCTTCGAGCTCTGGCGCCGCAGCGGCTACTGGGACATGGCCCACCCGTGGATGGAGACCACCCTGCCCTGGGACACCGCGCGCGACTTCATCGAGTCGGTGCTCGGCCAGACCCCGCCGCAGGCGCTGGGGCCGGGCGGCCACGTCCTCCTCTGGCCGGCCTACACCCGCACCTCGGACGTGCCGCTGTTCATGCACCCGGGCGGCGACTACGTAATGGGCTGGGGGATCCTGCCGGGCGTGCCGTTCAAGTTCCTCGACCGCGCCCTCGCCCAGCTCGACATGGCGAGCGAGCTGTCGATCGTCTATGGCGGCAAGCGCTACCTCTCGGGTTTCGTCACCTTCAACACCGTCGAGAAGTGGGCCCAGCACTTCGGCGACCGCTGGCCGATGATCCTCGAGGCCAAGCGGAAGTTCGATCCCGACGGCATCATGGCGCCGGGATTCATCCAGTACGAGTAGTTCTAAGTTGCGGCCCTCATCACCCCGGCCCTCTTCTCCCGTCCCCTCCCACCCTCCCTCACCGGGAGAAGAGGGAGAAAGGCAAGAGAAAGGCCTGGATCCTGAGGGGGCGGGGGTTCCCCTCTCCCTGTGAGGGAGGGCGGGAGGGGAAGGGAGAGGGGCCAGGGGTGAGGGTCCGGGCGGGGGCGCCCTAGCGTCCCCGGATCTCGCTGATCGTGAGCGCTCTGCCGCCGCAGGCGGAGCGCCCCGTGGCCACGCCGATCACGTTCACCCGGTCGCCGTTCCGGTAATCGCCGAGATCTCCGAGCACATCCCAGGAGTCCCCTTGCGGAGTGCGGATCACCGGGCACTGGCCGCCGAGCTCGAGCCGGCCGGTGACGCTGAGCTGCTCCCGCTCCTCGTCGTCGTCAGACTCCATGTCCGGGCGGTCCGGTGCCCCGGGCGGGCGGTCCGGCTCGGCGCTCCGGCCGTTCGGATCGTCGGGCTCGTTCGGATTGGGCGCGTTTGGGATGTTGGGCACGTACGGCGGGCTCTGATAGCGGCGATCCTCACCAGGGCGGTCGACGTTGCCGGCGAGGTAGGCATAGCGCTCGGCGTACCAGCCGCCGCGGTCGCGACTCGCGGCCAGGAAGCGGTCCAAGTCGCCGTCGCGGCGGGCGTCGAAGTAGGCGTCGCGGTGCCCGTCGCCTTGCCAGATCGCCTCGATCCTCGTGACTTCCAGGGCCGGCGCGTCGCCGCCGCAGGGGTTCCCCTCGGCCTCGCGCTCGCTCAACCGGACGTGATCCCCCGGCCGCAGGGCGCGAGTGTTTCCGGTCAGCGCGAACACCTCGTCCGAGCCGTGCTCGCGCAGGGTCGGACAGCGCCCTTCGAACGTGACGAAGCCGTCGATCTGATCCACCGGCCGATCCGGCGGGCCGCTCTCGGCGCGGTCGTCGTCGTACGAGCGGTCAGGATAGGGATGTCCGGGAGGCGGGCCGACGTAGCAGGCGGGGAGCGACAGCGCCGCCGCGAGGAGCAGGGCGAGTCGGGACCCTTGAGCGAGACTGGATGGCATGGCGGGCACCTCCTGGTTGAAAGCGGGACGGCGCGGGACCGTCCCGCCCAGGTGGATCGATTCAAGCCATGTGCCAGAGCCTCAGGGGCGAACCCCCTGGCTGTACGGGGCCGGTGCCTCCCAATGGCGGCGGTGATGGCCTCCGCGGTCGACGATGATACAGGACGACAGAGCCAGGGCCGCCGTGAGCAGCAGGACCGGCCCGTAAATCTTCGCGAGGATGCGGGTCTTCATGGGGTATCTCCTGATGACTGAAGGGGAGACCGTCCATCGGGCCCTTCGCGGGAGATATAATTCAAGGTGCGTGCCACGGCTTCAATGCGATGAATTCAAAGGAGTTACCTGATTCCTGGCGAGACGCCTCCGGGCCTCGGCTCCGGCGGATGGCCTCTGCCGGGGGCGCGGGCGTCCTCGATTCCGCGGCGCTCGATTCTGATACCCTCCCGGGCCATGACCACCGAGACGACCACGACCACCATCCGCATCGCCCACAGCCCGGACTCGGATGACGCTTTCATGTTCTACGCCCTCACCCAGGGGCTGCTCGATACCGAGGGGCTCGAGATCCGCCACGTCCTGCAGGACATCGAGAGCCTGAACCAGGCCGCCTTTCAGGGCACCTACGAGATCACCGCCCTCTCCTTCCACGGCTACGCCCACCTGGCGGACCGCTACCAGATCATGCCCTCGGGGGCCAGCTTCGGCGACGGCTACGGGCCGATCGTCGTCTCCCGCGAGCCTCTCGGCCGCGCCGATCTGCCGGGCCTGAAGGTCGCCATCCCCGGCGAGCTGACCACCGCCCATCTCGCCCTGCGCCTCTGGCAGCCGGACGTCACGACCGAGATCGTCCCCTTCGACCGCATCCTCGACGTGGTGCTCGCCGGCGAGGCGGACGCCGGGGTGGTGATCCACGAGGGGCAGCTCACCTACGCCGACATGGGCCTGCGCAAGGTCGTGGACCTCGGCGAGTGGTGGAAGGGGGACACCGGCCTGCCGCTGCCGCTGGGCGGCAACGGCATCAAGCGGGACCTCGACCCCGATCTCAAGCTGCGCCTCTGCCGGCTGCTCAGCCAGAGCATTAACTACGCTCTCGATCACCGCGAGGAGGCGCTCGGCTACGCCACCCGCTACGCCCGGGGGCTCGAGGACGACCCGGTGCGCTCGGACCGCTTCGTGAGCATGTACGTCAACGACTGGACCCGCGACTATGGCGAGGCCGGCCGCCGCGCCGTGCAGCTCCTGCTCGACCGCGGCTTCGAGGCGGGCGTGCTGAAGAGCCACGTCAAGGCCGAGATCCTGGACGCCTGAGCCGGGCGATGGAGCGCCCCGCCGCCCTCGTCTTCGATCTCGACGGCACGCTGATCGACTCCCGCCGCGACATCACCACCGCCATCAACCGGATGCGGGGGGAGCTCGGGTTCCCTCCCCTCCCACTGGAGACCGTGGTGACGATGGTGGGGGAGGGCGCGCGCCTGCTGGTCGAGCGGGCGCTCGGCCCCGGGTTCCCGCCGGACCAGGTCGACCAAGCCCTCGCCCGCTACCTTGGGCACTACGGTGAGGTCTGCCTGGACGAAACCACGGCCTACCCGGAAATCGAGGAGATGCTGGTGGCCCTGGCTCCGCGCTATCCGCTCGCCCTGCTGAGCAACAAGGGAGAGGCCCTCTCCCGGCGGATCCTCGACGGCCTCGGCCTCTCCCGCTTCTTCGTCGAGATCCTGGGGGGCGACAGCCTGCCCACCCGCAAGCCCGACCCCGCCGGCCTCCGCGTCCTCGCCGAGCGGCTCGGCGTCCCCCTCGCGCGGCTGCTCCTGGTGGGGGACACCTGGATCGACGCCGAGACCGCCCACAACGCCGGCTGCGCCTTCGCTCTCGTCGAATGGGGCTTCCCCCGTCCGCCGAAGCTCGACGGGATCAGGGCGGACCTCAAGGTGGCGCGGGCGGGGGAGCTGGCGGCGGCGCTGGCGTAGGGGGCGCGGCCATACCGAGCGAGAGGGTCTCCCCGTGCGTCTCCACCGGCGCGGCGGCGATGAGCGCGGATCCAGCGGCGGTCACCACCGCCGCGGCGGTGTTACCACCGCCGGTTCGGTCGAACGCGCGGAACCGGCGGGAGTCGCCACCGCCGCGACGGTGGTGACCACGGATTCGGCGGTGCTCACGCAGGCCTCGGCGGTGGACAGACCGCCGGATCGGTCAAAGCACAGCTCCCGGCGGCCGTGACTTATTTCGCGGCGGTGGTGACCACTGATTCGGCGGTGCTCAATGAGGTCGCCGCTCGCGTTCGGCGGTATCGGGCGCTCTATTCGCCGATCAAGCGGAGCGCTTCCCTCTTCAGGCTTTCGCTGAGATGGAAGCCCTTCTCCGTCAGCTCGTTGAGCAAAGGTTTGACCCACGGCAGGAGTCCCGCTCGTTTGGCGCGAACCAGAATTCCTACCGTGCCTATGATCTTGAGATCCATCCGCTGCGCCACATCGCGAGCCCGCCGGTCATCCAGAACGATCCGCCACCTATGCTCGGCCGCCAGCGCGATGGCTTCAGCTTCACCGTCATCGACGGCCACCTTGAGGGCGGCCACGAGGGCTGGATTAGAGGGCTTCTCGATCTTCAACCATTCAGGAGAGAGGCCGGATTCGCGGGCAACCTCGGGAGGGGCGAATACGGGCTCGAAGAGTCTGGGGAGAAGATCAAGGCGGTCGATGTGGTCGAGACCTATCAGGCAGGTACTGTCGACGACGACGGGCTCCGTCAAGAATCGACCTCGCTCCGCAGTTCCTCGGCGGAGTAGTTGAAAATCGGTACTCCATAGCGCCCGAGCATCTCCATGAACGCGCGCTTCGAGAGCTCCGCGATCTTGGCCGCCTGGCCGAGGGACACCTTCCCGACCTCGAAGAGCTTGACCGCGAAGAGAAGCCTGGCTTCATCCTCGGAAAGGCTGGAGGGGAGCTCAATCTGCAGTGTCGTAGCCATCTTCATCTCCGATCCGTCTTCGGATGATGGTACACCCACGGGAGGTCCATCACCGCGGCACCGGAGGCGGTGGTACCGTCTGGGCGTGCTCCGGGGTCGCGGGAGGGGCCTAACCGCGATACCATACGCCGGGGCCTCTTCCAGGGCGCCGAAAACTCCAATCGAGACTCAGACGGAGGGAATTGACCTCTATGGCCATCATGGAACGCACGGGAGGCGGCATCGACCAGATCACCAGGAGCCTCGGCAAGGATGCCGACGACCTGCTCTCTTTTACCTGCAAGGGGATTCCGAGGGAGCAGATCACCGTCCCCGGCCCCGACCACGTCGAGCGCGTCTGGTCGCTGTCCGACCGCAAGCCGCCGGTGCTGGTGAACCTCCAGCGCCTCTACGGCACCGGCCGGCTGGCGAACACGGGCTACCTCTCCATCCTGCCGGTCGACCAGGGGGTCGAGCATTCGGCCGCGGCCTCGTTCGCTCCCAACCCGATCTACTTCGATCCCGAGAACATCGTCCGCCTGGCGATCGCGGCCGAGTGCAACGCGGTGGCCTCGACGGTCGGCGTGCTCGGCATCCTCGCCCGCAAGTACGCCCACAAGATCCCGTTCATCGCCAAGATCAACCACAACGAGCTGCTGACCTATCCCAACAAGTTCCAGCAGATCCTCTTCGGCGGCGTCGAGCAGGCGTGGAACATGGGCGCGGCGGCGGTGGGCGCGACGGTCTACTTCGGCAGCGACGACGCCGACCGCGAGATCGTCGAGATCGCCGAGGCCTTCCAGCAGGCGCACGAGCTGGGGCTGGCGACCGTGCTCTGGGCCTACACCCGCAACAACGCCTTCAAGAAGGACGGGGTGGACTACCACACCTCTGCCGATCTCACCGGCCAGGCGAACCACCTCGCCGTGACCATGCAGGCCGACATCGTCAAGCAGAAGCAGGCGACGGTGAACGGCGGCTACCCCGCGCTCAACTTCGGCAAGACCAGCCCGAAGGTCTACGGCGAGCTGGTGACCGACCACCCGATCGACTGGAACCGCTGGCAGGTGGTCAACTGCTACAGCGGCAAGGTGAGCCTGATCAACTCCGGCGGCGAATCCACGGGGGCGGACGACTTCGCTCAGGCCGTGCGCACGGCGGTGATCAACAAGCGCGCCGGCGGCTCCGGGCTGATCTCCGGCCGTAAGGCCTTCCAGCGGCCGATGGAGGAGGGCGTCGAGCTCTTCCACTCCATCCAGGACGTGTTCCTGTGCAAAGAGGTGACGGTGGCGTAGCGGGCGGGAGCCGCCCGCCCGAGCCGGCCCCCTTCCCTTTACCGGCTATACGGAATAAGATCCTCGCAAGAAACGACTCCGCAAGGAAGCATGCCATGAGCCAGCCCGCTGCCGCCACGCTCGCGCCTCTGCCCTTCGAGCTCGTCTACGACGACGGAGAGCCCTTGGAGACCGAGTGGCATACCCTGGAGTACCCTCTCCTGCGAAAGCTGTTCCGCCAGGTCATGGCGGAACAGGGCAGGACCGACTTCTACGCCGGCGGGGACATGTTCGTCTACTACTCCCTGGAGCAGGCACGGGAGGTCGCGGACGAGGTGAAGAAGGGCTTGCCGGAGCGGGCCTTCCGCGGCCCGGACGTCTTCTGGGTAGGCGGCGTCGACCCGGCCCGCGAGCGCAAGGTCTGGCTCGCCTGGGAAGAGGGTGGGCGGCTGCCGGACGTCATCGTCGAGTTGCTCTCTCCTTCCACGGCCAGGAAAGACCGCACCGAGAAGCGGGACCTCTACGCCCGGGTCTTTCGCACGGCGGAGTACTTCCTGTGCGATCCGGAGACTGGGACGCTGGAAGGGCTGCGCTTGGCGGGCCGGTTCTACCAGCCGATCCCGCCCGATGAGAACGGACGGCTCTGGAGCGAGCAGCTCGGGGCGTTCCTCGGCGCCTGGCACGGCGTCGTGGACGGAAGGGAGGGCGACTGGGTGCGGCTCTTCCGTCCCGACGGCAGCCTGGTGCCGATGCCGGAAGAACGAGCCGAAGCGGCGGAGGAGCGAGCCGAGGCGGCGGAGGCCGAGATCGCGCGTCTTAGGGCCCTGCTCGCAACGCGCGGCTGAGTGGGGAGCCCCGTTCCCTCATGATCCAGGCTTCTCCCTTGCTCTTCTCCCTCTTCTCCCGGTGAGGGAGGGTGGGAGGGGACGGGAGAAGAGGGCCGGGGTGATGAGGGCCTACACCGCCGCCGGCACACCCACCAGGTCGCGGATGGTGTCCAGCCGCGCCTCCGCGTCCTCCTCGCCGAGGTCGATCAGCCGCCGCAGATAGTCCGGCTGGAACATCAGCATGCTGAGGAAGTCCGAGGTGTGGGTGTCCTTGGTCCCCAGGCTGCGGACGAGGTAGCGGAAGCTGGTGGGGAGGCGGGGCTCGTAGGCGGCGGCGAGCAGGCCGAGGTCGCAGGAGGGGCGCAGGACGCGGATCGCCACCTCGCGCAGGCCGCCGTGCTTCTCGGGCGGCATCCCGGCGAGCAGAGTGTTGACGCTCTCGAGCCGCCGCAGGTCCTCGTCGAGCACGTCGAGGAAGATCGAATCCATGAGGTGGCCGAGGATCTGCGCCGGCGACGGATAGCCGGGGGTCTTGGTGCGCTCGGCTTCCTCGAAACTGAGCTCGTAGTGGGGCGAGAGCGCGAGGATGCGCGTGGCCCCCAGGCGCAGGGCGGGGACGAGCGGCGTCGACAGGCGGATCCCGCCATCGCCGTACCAGGCGTCCCCCAGGCGGACCGCCGGGAAGAAGATCGGCAGCGCGGCGGAGGCCATGACGTGGTCGGCGGTGATCCGGGCGTGGAAGCTCCGGTGGCGCGGCTGGCGCCAGGTGGGGAAGCCGCGCCCCTGCACCCAGGTGACCGTCTGCCCGGTCGAGTAGTTGAGGGCCGTCAAGGCGAAGGCGTCGAGGCTCCCCCGCGCCAGGTTTCGCTCGATGCCGATGAGCTCGCCGTCGACGGTGGCGGTGGCGCGTTCGATCGTGCCGTGGAGCGGGCGGGTGTCCACCAGCCCCCTGACCGCCGGCGCCATCGGCGATCCCCCGGCGGCGAGCCGGGTGGCCCAGCGGGTGAAATGGCGGGCGAGCGAGGGGGTGTCGATCCGGAAGATGTCCTCCACCTGGAGGTTCGCCCAGACCTCGCAGAGGTCCGCCGTGGCCTCGGCGAGCGAGCCGGGGTGGGCGGCGATGAACGCGGCGTTGATCGCCCCGGCGGAGACGCCGGTAATGATCGAAAAGCGGAGCTCGGGGATGCGGCGGGCGAGGCCGCGGAGGACCCCCGTCTGGTAGGCGCCCCGCGCGCCGCCGCCCGAGAGCACCAGCGCGAGCGCGGGCGCTCCCTCTCTGGCCGGCAAGCCCGCTGCCATGGCATGATCCGCGTCGGTCACGGCACCACTCTACGGGAGGACGGTACAAATGAAAACGTTGTTGACGGCGCTGGCGGTCGTCGCGCTCCTCGTCCTGGGCGGGATCGCCTTCATGTTTTCGGGGCTCTACGACGTTTCGGCCACCACCCCGGACAAAGGGCTGATCCGCTGGGCCCTGGTCACCACGCAGCAGCATTCGGTCCGCCGGGGCGTCGACGGGATCAAGGGGAAGATCGCGGTGCCGAACCTCGAGGATGCGACGCGGATCAGGACCGGACTCATCCACTACAACGAGATGTGCACCCCGTGCCATGGCGCGCCGGGGGTCAAGATCTCCGAGATCGGTCAGGGCCTGAACCCCGATCCTCCCGAGCTCTCCGACGTCGGGCACGACGCGCCGGAAGAGACCTTCTGGGTGATCAAGAACGGCATCAAGATGACCGGCATGCCCTCCTTCGGCGTCACCCATACCGACGACGAGGTCTGGGCGATCGTGGCCTTCGTCCGCAAGATGGGCAAGCTGACGCCGGAGCAGTACCAGGCGATGGTGCAACAGGCGGGGATGAAGATGCCGGAGGGCGAGGAGCACGCGGAGGCACCGCAGGCTCAGCCGGCGCCGGCCAAGCCCGCGACGCCTCAGTAGGTCTTACTTGGCGGCCTGCTGGTCCGGCGTCTGGGTGCCGGTGATCTTCAGCGAGCCGAGCATGGTCTGGAAGGCCGCTTCGTTGGCCGCGAACTTGTCGTCGGGGGTGGTCATCAGGAAGATCACCACGTCCTTGTCCCGCGGCACGGCCACCCAGTGCTGATCGGTGCGGACGGTGCCCTTGCCGTCGATGCCGGCGCCGGTGCCCGGGCCGCTCACCACCAGCGAGAAGCCGCGCATGCCGCCGACGTTGATGATCTCCTTCGTCCTCACCTCGGCGCCCAGGCTCTTCTGCAAGCCCGTCGCGCTCTGCTCGAGCAGGGTGCGGGGGTTGTAGGGCTTGCCCGAGTTCTGGGCGAAGATGGCCACCGAGGAGACGTTGTCCGGCGACCAGACGCAGCAGATGCTCCCCGGCACCGTGAACTTGGTGGGATCGCCCTGCTGCCAACCCTGCGGCGGAGCGAACGACAGGCCCATCTGGTCCGGCGGAATCCCCTTGGCGGCGTTCGGATTGGGCGCCGTCATGCCGCCGGAGGCCGGGGGAGCCGTCGCCGGCTGGCCGGGGGCGGCCGGCTGCTGCATCTGGTCCTGCGTAGCTGGAGGTGTCTGTGCCTGGGGAGCCGAGCTCTGATCCGACGTCTGGCCCGCGGCCGCCTGGGGGTCGTTCGGGTCGATGGGAGTGTCGCTCTTGACGATCACCTCGCCCTTCGGCGGGTCCTTCTTCGCGGGCTGGGGACGGTGGACCGGCGGCTGCGACCACAACGGGAGAAGCGGCGCCGTCAGCAATGCGGTTGCGAAAACGAGGACGCGTGTGTTGCGCGGTGTCATGGTCTTCCTCGGCTCTCCAGAGTGGCGATCGATCGGCGGCGATCCATGCCAGGGTTGATGACTTTCAAGGGATCGCCGCCTGGAACTCGCCATCCAGCCAGGATCACCTCGCTGCTCTTCAAGCGAACGGTCGCAAATCAGCTTCACCGCTCTCAAGTCCCCCACTCCATGCACCTCTCGTGCCGGACCTTCGGGACTTCCCGGCCGGAGCTTCGGGGGCGCACATCTTAATCCCGACCGGTCCATCCGCAAAGAGCCCGCCGCTCCGGGCCCGTTTGTGGATTGGCGAGGAGAGGACGAGGCCGTCCTCCGGGGAGGCCATACCCAAGACTTCGCGAAGTACTGTTCGAGCGATGAAACCAGGAGGTTCGTCCACGAAAGAGGACGATTCACCAGTTCCGTCGGGTGAGTCCCTCGATCTCTGGACAGGGTTCCCCGCGGTGTGAAAACTTGGCGCCGGTGAGCGCGCTATCTCTTCTGGAATCCCTGCGCTCCAGCTTCCGCCGCCTCTGGAAATACCCCGCGCTCTCGGCCGTCGCCGTGCTGACGCTGGCGCTGGGGATCGGCCTCACCACGGCGATGTACGCGATCGTGGAGGGGACCTTCCTGCGCGGATTGCCGTTCGCGGATGCGGACCGGATCGTCCGCGTAGAACGGGTCGCCGCCGACGGCACCCCCGCCGCGGCGTTCACGGCGGCCGACGTGCGTCTCTTGCGGGACGGTCAGGCCTCCTGCGACGCCTTCGCCTCCTGGGTCGGCTTCCGGCTGAACCTGGGCGTGCCGGGCGCGTCCTCCGAGTCTTACAACGCCGGGTATGCGACCGCCGACCTGTTCCGGATGACGGGGGTTCAGCCGGTGCTGGGCCGCGCCTTCCGGTCGGAGGACGAGCGGCCCGGCGCGCCGGCGGTCGTCGTGCTGAGCGGCGAGCTCTGGCATCAGCGCTTCGGCGGCGATCCAGGGGTGCTCGGCCGCGTCGTCCGGATCTCCGGCAACCCCGCGACGGTCGTCGGCGTCATGCCGCCGGGCTTCCGCTTCCCCCTCAACCAGTATTTCTGGCAACCGCTGCGCCTCGACCTCGCGGAGCGCCAGAACTATCCTCTCCAGGTGGTGGCACGGCTGCGCAAGGGAGTCTCGCCGCCGCAAGCCGGAGCCGAATTCCGCGCTCTCGGCGGCCGGCTCCCCGTGCCGCCGGGGGGCGCTCCCGGCTTCCACGTCCGGATCGTCCCCTTCGTCGAAGCCTACGTGGACCGGGAGCTGCGATCGCGGCAGTGGCTCATGCTGGGCGCCATCTTCGGCGTGCTGCTGATTGCCTGCGTCAACGTCGCCCACCTGCTTCTGGCGCGGGCCGTGGACCGGACTCCGGAGATGGCGGTGCGGTCCGCCCTCGGCGCCGGGCGCTGGCGCGTGGCGTCGGAGCTCCTGGCCGAATCGCTGGTGCTCGCCGCCGCCGGCGGCCTCGCCGGCCTGGGGATCGCGCGGGGAGCGATCGCCCTCTACCGCCGCCTGATGGGGAACGACCTCGTCTCCTTCTGGGTCGACATCCGCCTCGACCTCCCGGTCTTCCTGTTCGCCCTCGGGCTCACCCTGCTGGCGGCGCTGGTCGCCGGGGCGCTGCCGGCGCTCCACGCGGCGCGAAGCGATCCGGGCGAGATCCTCAAGGATCAGTCCCGGGGCTCGACCGGGCTCCGCCTCGGCCGTTCCAGCCGCCTGCTGGCGGTGGCCGAGATCGCGCTCTCCTGTGGCCTGCTGGTCCCCACCGGGCTGACCGTCAAGAGCCTGGCGAAGCTGGCCCGGCTCGACCTGGGCTTCCCCGCGGACCGGGTGTTGACGGCGGGAGTCTCGATGGACGGCCCGGCCTACGACGGCGAGGCTTCCCGGCGCCGCTACTTCGAGGAGCTGGGGCGCCGCCTCACCGGACTGCCGGGGGTGCGGACTGTCGCCTTCGCCTCCGTCCTGCCGCTCGAACGCCTGGTGGCTCCCACCCAGCCGGTCACTTTGGAAGATCGTTTGGAGAAAGAAGCGGATGCCGGTCGGCCCGGCGCGCGCTGGTCGTCGGTCTCGCCCCAGTATTTCCAGCTCTTCGGGCTCTGGCTGCTGGCAGGGAGGCTCTTCTCCGCCGCCGACCGCGAGGGCGCGCCGCCGGTCGCGGTGGTCAGCCATGGCTTCGCGGAGCGCTTCTTCCCGGGCAGGAGCCCGCTGGGCAAGAGGCTGCGCACCGGCGGCGCGGACCACCCCTGGCGCACCATTGTGGGTGTCGTCCAGGACCTCGCGCTCGGCGGGCTCGACGGCGATCCGTCGCAGCCGGCGATGTACTTCCCGTGGGATCAGGTGCCGGTCTGGGGGGGAGCCGTCGCGATCCGGACGGTCGGTCCGCCCGCGGAGCTGACGGCGGCCCTCCGGCGCCAGGCGGCCGCGGTCGACCCCGACGTGCCACTCGCGGGCGTCGCCACCCTGGACGAGGTGTTGCGCGGAGTGGCCGAGCCCTATACCCGGGCGGGCGCGCTGTTCGGCCTCCTCGGCGGCTGCGCGCTCCTCCTGGCGGCCGTTGGGCTCTATGGAGTCATGGCCTTCGCGGTGGCGCGGCGGACGCGGGAGATCGGCGTCCGGATGGCGCTGGGAGCCCGCGCGGCGGACGTCCGGCGGCTGGTGCTGCGCTCAGGGCTGGCCCAGCTCGGGGTGGGCGTCGCCCTCGGGCTCTTCCTCGCCGCGGCCCTTGCCCGCCTGCTCGCCGTGTCGCTGTTCCAGGTGCGCCCGTGGGACCCGGCGGTGTTCGTCCTCGCGCCGGCCGTGCTGATCGCCGCCGGCCTGCTCGCCTGCCTGCTGCCCGCCGCCCGGGCGGCGCGGGTGGATCCGATGGAATCGCTGCGGGCAGAGTAGCTAGCCGAGCCGCCCCAGCTTCCGCAGCCGGTCCAGGTGGGCCAGGATCTGCCGCTCGGCGATCGGCCAGGCCTTCGGCGGCACGTCCTCGTAGACCGTGGGGAGCATCTCCGCGGGCGTCCTCCGGCCGGCGCTCCAGGCCTCGAAAATCCGCTCCTCCCGCCAGCGGCGGTGATCGATGTACTCGCGGAGCTTGGCGAGGCCGTTCTTGATCGCCGGTCCGTGGCCGGGGAAGAGGATGCCCGGCCGCAACGACGCGAGCTTGGTCAGCGATCCGAGGTAGTCATCCATATCTCCCTCGGGAGGATCGACGACGATCATGCTGACGCCGGAGATCATGTCGCCGCAGAGCAGGGAGCCCTGCTCCTCCTCGAGGAAGCAGAGGTGGCCGCGGGCGTGGCCCGGCGTATGGAGCACCAGGATCGAGATGCCACTTCCCAGATCGACCCGCTGGCCGTCCTGGAGCTCGCCGTCGACCTTGATGCCGCGGCCGGCGAGCCGCTCGGCGGTGAGCGGATGGGCGAGGACGGGCACGTCGAGAGTCGCCCGCAGGCGCTCGACTCCGCCGACGTGGTCCGGGTGGTGGTGGGTGAGCCAGATGGCGGTCACCCGGCGGCCGAGCGTCTCGCGGGCGGCGGCGAGCGCGGCCTCGAGGCGGTCGAGCTCCCGCGGGTCGGAGGCGCCGGGGTCGACCAGCACGGCGTCGCTCAGGCCCAGGAGGTAGGCGTTGGTGGTGACCGCCGGCGGCAGGGTGTGGGTGAGGAGCGGGAACATCACCACTCCGGGGCGCAGCTCGACCTTCCGGAACGGCCCGAGGTTGGCCTCGGCCGAGTCGCGCAGGCGGGCGAGGCCGCGCAACGGGCCGTCCTGGCTCAGCACCTGGAGGATGTGGAGGATCGGCGGCGCGGCCAGCACGTCGCCGCGATGCCACGCCTCCCACGCCTCGGCGGGCCGGATCCAGGCGCCGTGCTCGAGCTCCCCTTCGACGACGGAGGGCTCGGCCGGGGCGTCCTGCGGCCACTCCAGGAGGAAGAAGCGGTTGTCGAAGCGGACCGGCGCGAACGGCGGCGTCACCCACCGTCCGGCGTAGACCAGCGGCGAAGCCTGGAGCTTCACCTCCAGCGCGGTGAGGATGTCCGCGAAGGTCCGCTCGCCGGCCAGCAGGGCCCGCCGGAGCTCGGGCAGATCCTCGGGATCGACGGCCGGGGAGGAGAGCAGGATCCCGGTCTCCTCGAACAGCTCGCGCAGGGCACAGGCGGCGAGCCCGGGGAGCAGGTCGGGGCTCGGCTCGTCGCCCACATCGATCGACTCCGGCTGCGCCGTGGCCGCCGGTGCGTCGGACGCGAGCTGAGGCTCGCCGGAGACCGGGAGGCCGGCGTCCGACCGCGACAGCCCGCCGCCGGGGAAGGCGTGCCATCCGCCCATGAAGGCGAGGGCCTCGGACCGTTTCACCCAGTAGACCTCGACCTCGTCCGGGCCGCCCCCTTCGACGCGCCGCCAGAGCACCACCGCCGCGGAGATCCGCGCCGGCGGCAGGGCGCTCGACGAAAGGGGAGTACCGACGATTTTTTCGTAGACGTTGCCGGCGTCTGCCATGGCCGGGCTTATATCATGGCCGTGAAAGACCGGCGGGCCCTGAAGGAGTCAGGCGAGGAGGCCTTCAGCGCGGGCGAGCTGGACGGCGGCGCTCACGGCCTGGCGAAAGATATAGGGATGGAAAGGATGATCGAGCCCTTGCGCGGACTCCAGGGCCGCGACGGCTCGGCTCAACTTGCGTGTCATCGACCTCAGTGTCGCAAAGGCCGGCTGCGGCCTGCCTTGCAGCCCGAAGCAGTCCAGGAGACAGCTCAGGATTCCGTCCTGGGTCCCCTCGTGAATGTGCGTGTCGTGCCCGTTGAAATCGCTCAAGCTGGCCTGGATCCGATGGGGGCGCTCCTCGAGGACGAAAAAGCCGTGCGCTTGGCGGCGGGCGATGGAGTAGGCGAGCCCCAGCTCGAACGGCATGTTGAATCGGGGCACTCTGAGTGGACCTGACAAGGAAACCCGGCTGAGGTCGTGGACTGAGGCCCCGCATGCCTCGATCAGACCGTAGATCCGGTCCAAGCGGTTCTGTCCGCCGCTGGGGATCTCCAGGACGCAGTGAGGCTCGCAGCCCAAGGCCGCCAGTCCCGCGATCAAAGCAAGAAAGAGCGGACGATACCCCTTGTCGAAGGGTACGTTCAGGAACACCGTGTAGTGGGATGTAACGGAGGATGGAGGCACTGATGGCGGGAGCCGTCAATCCTGCGAGGATCTCGTCTTGGCTTTCGCGGGAGTCTTTGCCTGGATATACCCCAACTGGAGCAGAACCTTCCTGACCAGGGCCGCGTCCTTCCTGGTGACTCCGACGCCCCTGGAGATCTGCTCGGCCGTGGCGGGGACCACGATGTGCTTCTTCGTGTGCGGCGTCCTCGCCCTGACGCGCTTTGCCGCGACTCCGGGGGAAACGACGCCGGCCATGCGGTCATCGTAGCACAGCACCTTCTGGGATACCGCTGCTGCATGTCTCGACACGATTAGAACCTCCGAACTGATGTCGAGGATACCACCAGGCACCGCGTCGAAGCAAGCGACAGACCCATCCGGCCTGCGAGATCCGGAGTCCGAAATTCCTCCCGGGACCGTCGGCGTTTGGATAGAATGTCAGCGCTCCGCCACCTCCCCGTCACCGGGATGGGCGGGCGCCGTCCGTTGCGAAAGCGCGAAAGGAGAAGCCCTCGATGAAGCCTCCTGAGACCCTCCGGTTGATCCCCGGCAAACGGGTGCTGTTCCTCACCAAGGATCCGGACCTGATCCGCCGCCAGTTGCGCGGGGAGCTCGACCTCCGGATGGCCGATCTCCGGGTCGAGGACCTGCTCGACGACATCAATACCGACGCGATGACCCCGGCCTGGGTCTGCTTCAGCCACCGCCCCGAGGACATCGCCCGCGACGCCTACGCCGGCCTGATCGTCGACGGCAAGCGCCTGTTCGAGCGCGACGCGCTGATCGACGGCAATTTCGAGGTCATCGTCTCCGGCTTCCGCAAGGGGGTGGGGAGCTCGCGCGAGACCGCCGTGCAGGCGGAGAAGTGGTCGGGCATCCGGATCGCCATCGCCGCTTCCTTCGCTCCCATCCACGCCCGCAACAACATCAGCCAGGGCGTGCTGATGGGCGACCACGGGATGATCCAGCGGCTCCAGGCCGGCGAGGGGATTCCCCTTGAAGAGTTCTGCCAGGGGTGGGACCCGATCACGCAGATCGTCATCCGCCAGGGCGGGCTGTTCCCGTTCTCGAAGGCGCTGGCGGCCGGCGAGCTCGAGCTGCCGAAGCCGGACACCGGCCCGCGGCCGATGACCATGGCCGAGAAGATCCTCGCCCGCCATCTCCTGGGAGTGGGCGATGGTCCGCACTACGTGAAGCCCGGCGACGCCGTGGTGGTGTCGGTCGACGGCGGCTACTCCCACGAGTTCACCACCGCCCAGGTCCACTATTTCCTGGAGCAGGAGTACGGCGCCGAGTACGAGATCAAGAACCCGGGCAAGTTCGCGGTCTTCGAGGACCATCTGATCTACGCCGACGAGGTGCCGAAGATGCGCGCCTTCCTCGACAAGATCGAGACGTTGCGCGTGTTGCAGCGCGAGTTCCAGGCCCACACCGGCGTGCGCGACTTCTCGGCCAAGGACCGGATCTCGCCCGGCATCTGCCACGAGGTGGCGCGCGAGCACCTGATCGATCCCGGCGATTTCATCCAGGCGACCGACAGCCACACCTGCATGGGCGGCGTCAACAACGCACTCACCTGGGGTGTCGGGGCGACCGAGTACGCCGACCTGATCCACCAGGGGTTCACCCAGGTGGAGGTCCCGGAGTCGATCCGCTTCGAGCTGACCGGCAAGCTGCCGGCTGGGGTCACGGCCAAGGACCTGATGCTCTTCATCCTGCTCAACCACGCCCGCCCCCAGCTCACCCTCGACCGGGTGATGGAGTTCACCGGCCCCGGCGTCGCCACGCTGTCGATGGACGAGCGGGCGACGCTGACCAACATGGCGACCGAGTGTGCGGCCAAGACGGCGGTCGTGGTGGCCGACGACGAGACCTGGCGCTGGTTGGCTGAGTGGCGGCCGGGGATCGATGTCGAGCGGTTGAAGGCCCGCGCCGTGGCCCCCGACCCTGGCGCGGAGTACGCCGGCGGCGTCTACACGATCGACCTCTCGACCCTGCGGCCGATGGTCGCCCACCCGGGCAACCCGGACGAGGGCATCCCGTCCGACCCGACCAACGGCGCCTGGATCGACGAGATCGGCGACGTGCCGATCGACATCGCCTATGGGGGGAGCTGCACGGCGGGGAAGATCGACGACCTGATCTTCTACCATCAGGTGGTCAAGGAGGCGCTGGACGCCGGCTTCCGGATCGCGCCGGGGGTGCGTTTCATGATCCAGTGCGGATCGCAGGCGGTGGAGAGCTTCGTGCGCGAGAACGGCCTGGCGGACACCTTCGAGCGGGCCGGCGTGCAGCTCATCCACCCCGGCTGCGGCGCCTGCATCGGCTGCGGGCCGGGGGTCTCCGAGACGGCGGACGAGGTCACCGTCTCGGCGATCAACCGCAACTACAAGGGGCGCTCCGGACCCGGCAAGCTCTGGCTCGCCTCGCCGCTGACCGTGGCGGCCTCGGCCTTCACCGGCCGGATCACCGCCTACAAGCCCGGAATGTTCACCCGGCTGGCCAGCGAGCGGCCGGTGCTGGTGTAGGGGTAAGGGCCTCACAGACTGCCACGGACGAGGAAAGGACTTGCACGGACCAGGGGGGATCTCTTCACGGTCCGTGAAGGTCCCTGTGCGTCCGTGCTCGTCCGTGTTGCCCTAGAACCGCCAGCGCGCCGTCAGGCCGAAGACGCTGTCGCGGCCGCTGTAGGACCCGGTGACTGCCGGGTTCTGCAGCTCCTGATGCGGAGCGTTGTGGCTGTCGAACTTGTGGTACGAGTACGCCATGTCGAACGAGATCGTGGCGAATTCGTAGCCGAAGCCCGCGGCGTAGACCATGAAATCGCCATAGGGGAAGCCGGGCTCGACGGTGCGGTCGGGTACCGGCGACTGCTCGCGGGCGACGCCGCCGTAGAGCAGGAAGTGGTCGGTGACGTTCCCCTCGACGCCTAGCCGCAGGCCGGTGGTGTCCTTCCAGTCCCGCGGCGTGCTCTCGGTCGGGAAGCTCGGGTTGAACGGGTTGGGCGAGTAGGTGATGTCCGTCGTCTGGAGGCTCGACCAGCTCTGGAAGCTGGCGTCGAATTCGATCCGCAGCTCGGGGTAGGGGGCGTACCAGATGCCCCCCCGCACCTCGCGGGGGAGCTCGAAGGACTCCCGGGTGCGGCCGTTGGCGAACTGCGTCTGGAATGCCATGTCGAAGCCCGGGACGGTAGGTGTGTCACGGGTCACGTACGACACGGTGCCGTTCCCCTTCAGGCTCTCGGCGCTCTTGAACACGGCACCGAAACCCCAGGACGGCGCGCCGTAGTGAACGGAGGCGTCCCAAGCCGTGCCGTTGATGTCCGCCGTGGCGTTGCGCCGGAGCTCGACGCTCACCGGCGTCGCCGGGCCGGGCGTGGTGACGACGTCGACCGTCTCGATGCCGTTGACGTCGCGGTCGAGGTTGCCGAAGGCGTAGCGGAACCCGGCGCCGACGCTCCACCCCTCGCCCAGGTCGTAGGCCACGATCGGGTGGATCTCATAAAGGCGGAGCTCGGTGCGGCGGTTGACGAAGCGGCCGGGGAAGTCCACGGGATCCCAGAACAGGCTGTCGTTGAAGGGGGAGTCGTAGCCGAGCCCGAAGGCCAGTGGCCCGCTCTTCGGCTTCCAGGTCACGTAGAGCGCCGGCGGGAACTGGATAATGTGCCGGGCCGCGAAGCTGCCGGTCGAGCTCTGGTAGTCGACCGTGGGGTTGTTCATGTCGAGGCCGGCCTCGGCCTGCAGGCCGGCTAGCTGGGTGATCCCCGCCGGGTCGTAGGTGACGGTCGAGGGGTCGACGGCGCGGGCCGTGAAGGCACCGGCCTGCCCGATGGCGCGGGCGCCGTGCTGGAACAGCCCGAAGCCCGAGGCTGACGCGAGGCTTGACCCGCCCAGGGCGGTCATCAGGCACAGCAAGACGATGCGGCGTGGGTGTCGCATGCTCTCTCTCTCCTTGTCTCAAATGGGATGCGGTCGACTCCCGGCCCTCGACTGACTCCTGCCTACTCGACCGCCAGGATCTCGGGCACGACCGACGAGTCGGCCACCCTGAGAATAGCGAGCGTGAGGGGCAGATGGAAGCGCCGGTTGCCGCAAGCTCCTAATCGCGTTGCCATTTTGCGATCTTATCCTCTCTACGTCTAAACCGGCCCTGGACTCTGCACCCCCCGTGCCAGAGGTGCCTTTGGGGGAGCACCTGCGGCTGCGGCGCTCGGAACTCGGGCTCACCCTGCGCGAAACGGCGCGGGCGCTCGGGGTCTCCCTGGCCACCGTGAAGAATTGGGAAAACGGCCGGGCCAAGGTCGGCGAGGCGCCCTACTCCCGGGTCATCCGCTTCCTGGGCCACGACCCCAACCCCGCGCCGCGGTCCTTGTCCGAGCGCCTCCGGGCGGCGCGCAAGGTCATGGGGCTCTCCCAAAAGGCCCTTGCCCTTCACCTGGGTCTCGACCCTTCGACCGTGCGGGCATGGGAGGCGGGCCGGGTGGGAGACGGGCACGACAGGGTGCGGCAAACGCTCGAAGAGTTCATGGCGGCTGTAGCAATTACACGGGAAGGCGTGTAAGCCGGAGCATTGAGCCGGAGCTTCCCCATGGGATAGCGTTCCTCCCATGCGCGTCGGAGTGCTCTCGGACACCCACGGACTCCTGCGGCCCCGGGTCCTCACCCTCCTTGCGGGCTCGGACCGGATTCTCCACGCGGGAGATGTGGGAGGCACAGAGGTCTTGAAGAAGCTCCGCGAGATCGCGCCGGTCGATGTCGTGCGCGGGAACACGGACTCCGGCCCAGAGGCCGAGGAACTGCCCCTTATGGCCTCCGGGGACCTGGACGGCCTGCCTTTTCGGATGATCCACCGCCGGGAGGACGTCGATCCTCTCTGGGCGAAGCAGGCTCGCCTCGTGGTCTTCGGCCACAGCCACCGGCCGGAGCTTGAGTGGCGAGGTGCCTGTCTCTTCCTCAATCCTGGAGCCGTGGGGCCGCGGCGCTTCTCCTATCCCCTCACCCTCGCCGTCCTCACCGTCGCAGACGGCCGGATCGTTCCCGAGATCCTCGCCGTGGAGTAGCGGGAAGCCGGTCTCCGCGATGCCCTATGGCCTGCCTTGGAGCGGCTGGCTCTCAGGCTCAAACTTCAGGTCTGGGTCATGCCGAGCGCGATGAAGAAACCTCACGAGCTGCCGCGCCAAGTCCACGGTCGCCGTTTCCCGTTTAGCGGCGTCCCAGAAAAGCCGGAGCGCCGCCAGAACCTCCCGATGGACTCCCTGTGCCTTGAAGATGATCGTCATCTGCTGCGCAAGTGTCTTGACTTCTGAGGTGTGCCCCTCTTCAAGGTGGACCACCGCAAGCTCTAGCGAGACCAGGGCAGTGTCGAAGGCGATTCCGCGGTCCTTGAATTCCTGCTGCACCTCCTTCAAAGCGGCGATGCCTTCCTCGCGTCTGCCCAAGCCGGCCGCCACCTTGCCTTCAAGCCAGCGAACCCGTACCGTGTCCAGTCGCGTTCCGAGTCCTCCGACGAGCCGCTGCACCTCCGGCAACAAGGCTTCGGCCTCGGCATACCGGTCCAAATGGCATAAATTGACCGTCAGGTTGCAGTGAAGTGCGAACAGGAGCCGCGGTTCGCGCCCTGCTTTGACCAGGGGCGCGGCATGGGTAAGCGCTTCGACAGCCTCGGCGAACCGGGCCATTTCTTCCAGGGTCTTTGCCTTGTTGATCAGGAACGAGCCGTGGTCAGCCGGGTTCGCCAATCTCAGCGCCCGGTCGTGCAGCTCAAGGGCTTCTGCGCATCGGTCCTGGTGCCGCCGGAGAGAGGCCTTGAGGTCGAGCGGACGTGCTTCATCGAGAGGACCCGCGCTCCCGGAAGCGCTCGCGATCCAGAGCCGATCGGAAAGGCCAAAGGCTGCCTCGGCGCTTGGGTGATTCCCCTGAACCCGGCGGGCGTTCCCGAGAAAAGCGCAGGCATAGCCCTGAATACGTTGGCGCTCGGGGACCTCTCCCCCCACCAGCTCGGCAACCCTGACGGCCAGTTCCGCCAACTCCACCGCTTCCAGGGGGTCGTTCGCCGCAGTCGCTAAACTGGCGAAGCAGAGACGCTCGCAAAAGGCCCAACTCTGATATTCCCGTGCGCCCTCGACAAGCACTCGCTGGTCCCGAGCTGATCGGTTTTTAAAGTAGTCCCAAAGCCCCTGAGCCTCTCTTCGAGCCTGCTTCGGTGTGGGAGGAGACTGCCCTTCCAGTTGGAAACCGAGTTGTGCGAGAACCGCTTGTTCCACATCGGTCGTGCCGGCGGAGCTTTGGGCCACGGCGGGTGCTCCCTCCTTGATCGCGGCGAGAGCTGCACGGATCTCCGGGAGTTGCCGCTCTACCCAAGAAAAGGGGATGCCTGCGGCGGCGGCGAGGCGTTCCAAGGTTCGACGGCTCGGCACCTTGGTTCCTCGCTCATAGCGGGAGATCAGGGACTTGTCGATTCCGGAGGCATTCGCCAACTCCGTTTGGTTCCAGCCACGGAGCAAGCGGAGAAGGCCTACGACTACGCCGCTGGCTGTTAGCTCCCGTTGCCTCGTCATCAGCGGTCCTCCCTGAAGACCTCTTGGGTAGACTAATCTTCCCCGCAAGGCACCATACTGGTTGGAGAGGCGCCGGCGGCCACGGTGGCAGCGCCGTGTGGCCCCCGTGAAAAGGAGACTCATTATGTTCTCTTCCCGCTCTCATCGGGTGATCCTCGTCCTAGTTCTTGGAGTGATGGCCATCGGGTCGCCCTGGGCGGCGGCGCAGCCGCGCGCTATCGAGCTTGGCCGAGAACCGCGCATTGTTGCGATGCAGCCGGATGTCCTGGTCCGCCTCTGGGAGACGCTCGGCCGTGTTTTCCTTAAGACCGGCTGTTCGATCGATCCGCACGGCGCCTCTTGCCAAGCCGGCGCTGGTTCAAACGCTCCTGCCCAAGCGGACACTGGTTGCAGCATCGATCCGAACGGCCGCTGTACGGGCGGGCACTGAAGCCAGGGCTGGCCTCTCTGCAAGCCAAGGGACAGGCGATGATCTCCGCGACGTTTCGAGCCTGGTCCTGGTGGGATCGTGAGGCGTAGCGGCAAGCGAGGCTCTATTGACGGGCGGCTCTGATGCTCAGGCTTCGAAGCGGAGGTTCGGGTCGTAGCGGGCGCGGTGGAGGTATTCGATAAGACGCTGGGTAAACTCCACCGTGACCGCCTCGCTTTCGGCGGCCTCGCGAAAAAGCAAGAGCGCCGCAAAGGCCTCGCGGTGCCCTCCTTGCGCCTTGAAGATCGGCAGCACCTGCCGCGCGAGCGTCTTTACCTCTCCAATGCGCCCCAACTCCAGGTGGACTACCGCAAGCTCCAGGTTAACCAGGGCGGTGTCGAAAGCGATCCCGCGCGAGGTAAACTCCGCCCGCACCTGGGACAGAGCGGCGAGAGCCTCGTCCCACCGTCCCATGCCGGCTGCGACTCGTCCCTCCAGCCAACGCACCCGCAATTTGTCGAGTCGATTGCCAGACCGGTCTACCAGTTGCCGCACTTCCGGCAAGAATGCTTCCGCCTCATCAAAGCGCCCCAGGTGGCAAAGATTGACCGTAAGGTTGCACCGGAGCGCGAACCAATGCCGTGACTCGCGCGGTCCGCCACCTAATAAGGGTTCAGCTTGTTTCAGCGTCTCGATCGCTTCTTCGTAGCGGGCCATTTCCTCCAGAGTTTTTGCCTTGTTGAGTAGGAACGAACCGTGGTCAGCCGGGTTCGCCATTGCGAGTGCCCGGGCGTGCAGATCCAAGGCTTCGTCGAAGCTTCCCTGATGCCTCCGTAGCGACGCCTTGAGGTCGAGGGGGCGCGCTCCATCGAGGAGACAGTGGCCTGCGGGACTTCCCCCACTCCACAACTGCTCAAATTGGGCGAATGCCTCCTCGGCGCTTGGGTGATTTCCCTGGACTCGGCGAGCGTTCCCGAGAAAAGCGAAGGCATAGCCCTGGAGGCCCATGTGCTCGGGCTCCTCCCTCCCCACCAGCTCGGCAACCCTCACGGCTAACTCCGCCAATCCCACTGCTTCGACGGAGTCGTCCGCCGCAGCCGTCAAGCTGGCAAAGCAGAGCCGCTCGCAGAGAGCCCAACTCTTGTACTCCCGCCCGCCCTCGACAAGCACCCGCCGGTCTCTGGCCCGGCGGCCCTTCAGGTACTCCCAGAGGCGCTGTGCCTCCCGGCGGTCTTGCTCCGCGCGGAGGTTCCGGAGGGAGCGGGTGAGCTCCGAGCGCGTTTCATCCGCCCCGGACAAGGCCTTCGCGAGCGTGGCCCGTTCGATGAGCCGGCGCTCCGCTGCCGTTGGCCCCGCGGGCGAGGCGGCGGCATCCATCTCCTGGCGGACCTGTCGGAGATAGAAGAGGCTCCAATCGATCGCCTCAGGCCCGAAGCCCATCGCGACAACGATCCTTTCCAGCAGCTCTCGGGAGAGAGTGGTCCTCCCCGTCTCATACCGCGAGAGCATCTTCACCGAGATCCCGGTGGCCTTAGCCAGTTTCGCCTGGCTCCAGCCCTGGATGAGGCGCAGGAAGGCCAGGCTCAGGCTAAGTGGCGTGGGGTTGGGTTGCGGCATGCACCTTCTCCGGGCTCAACTATAGAAGTACCTCAAGTATGCCTTAGCGTGACAAGCGCACGTGAATTCCCAACCGCTTGTTGGCGGAACTGAGAAGAAAATTCCATACTCCGGTCTCCTTGGAGGACCGCTTACCGCTTTCGGGTAACTGCCGCCCGGCGATGACCCTACCCTCTCCGTTGGAGACGCCGAACCGAGCCGGATGCCTCCAAGGACCATGACGCGACCTTGCGAACACCCCCAGACGGAGCTTCTCCTGCGCTTCCTACGCGGCGAGGTCTCCCGCGCCGAGAGTCAGTTGGTCGTGCGCCATCTCCTGAGCGGCTGCCCGGAGTGCGTGGCGGTGACGCGGCAGGCTTGGGAGTTTGACGGCGCTCTTGCCTTCCGCAGCCCGAGCGCCCTCGGGACCTGCACGCCTCTCTGAAGCCGTTCGGGGACGATGCCCGCGTGCCAAACGGCGACCGACCTGCCTACAGGGAGAAGAAGAGATTGCATCGATTGATCCGAGAGCGGAGGGAGATCATCCGGAAGGCCTTCCCGAGACGCATGCAAGAGTCCTCCGGCCCAGCCGATGGCTGTGGTTCCTTTCCCGGGGTGGCGGCAAGAGACACCCGCCGCCCCGCTCTTTTTTTCTCGCACCGCTCGGGCGACTCGTTCGAGCGTGCCGCCCGCCAGCTCCCGGAATTTGTGGCGGCCTACCGCCCCAACCCCAGAGTGATGGGTGGCATCTTTGTTCCATAACGTCGGGAACACTCTCACGCTCATTCGACAGCTTCGGGGCAAGAGCCAGGCTTGCATTGCCCGCGACGCAAGGATCGGGAAAAGCCAGCTCTCGAAATATGAGAACGGAAAGGAGCTCCCCCGACTGGACTCGCTTGAGAAGGTGCTCGGCGCCCTGGACATCGGCGTTTGCGACTTCTTCTACACGCTGAGCTTGGTCGATGAGCGGGCCTCCGCACTCAATTCGTCCGATCGTCCCGGCGCGTGGATGCTCCCCCCTAAAGAGGGTGGTTCCCTGCTGCGGGCTGAAACTGAAGAGGCATTCTCTCGGCTCTTGATCCAGGTCCTGGACCTTCACCGGAGGGTTTTCGAGGAGGTTGTCTTGGGGCGAAGGTCGGAGCTCGGCGGCAATGCGGACGGGAAGATGAATCGGGATCAAGGCCATCATGAACCTCCTGAAAACCAAGCATGAAAATAGCGCCAAGGTTCTCCACGTCAGAGCATTCAATCCGCAGGTGAAAGGTATCGATCGCGTGTCCATCATCGTCACCGGCGAACTCGGTCTCGACCTCGACCTCATCCGCAACTCGCCCTTCCGCATCGCGCGGCAGGGCGGCCCGGAACTGGTGCGAGCGTACTTCCGGGATTGGGATGACGATCCGAATTCCGAAGCGTCCTACCTCATACTTTGGGGACACGTCGAGGCAGATCATCTGGTAAACCCGGAGCGCCTGAACCGCGCCTTGGCATGCCTCGTGCGACGGCACGGCGGGCGGATCTTCATTCCTCAAAGGGAGTGGGAAAGGGAGACGAAGAGCGTGTGCCTCTATCCGCACGATCTGGGAGTCTCCATCATTTCGTCAGTGGGGTAACCCCGGATCATGAGCGAGAGAAAAGAACGATATTCGATGACCGAGGTGGCGAGCCAAGCGGGCGTTTCCTACGATAGGCTCCTCGTCTTCCTGAAGAAGCACGGCGACCGCATCCCTTTTGAAAGACGGGGCCGGCGACGCTTCTTCCCCCCGCGGGCGATCGAGGCGGTGCGGGAAATCGCACGGGAAAGCAAGGCGCGGCAGGGTCGCACCCTGCGCCGCAAGCCGCGCGAGAAGGCGGCCGCCGACAAGGCCATGGACCTGATCGGAAAGGCAATACTCTTGTCCCAGAAGGTCACGGCGGATATCCAGAGCGCCTACGAGGCGCTCTGGCACAATCAAAGCGGCGTCGCTCTTCGAGTCCAAACCCTCCTGCCGAACACCTTTCGGTTCAGGCGTCCCATGGATCTCCTCATCGAATTCGACGGGCCGGGGTTTGCGGCGCACCTCATCGAGGTGAAGCTCTCCGCGAGGGGAGGCACCCGGCAAGAGGCGGTCATGAATCTCCGGGCGCTCATTGTCGAAACGTACCGCGATCTCATAGGGACGGAGCCCGAGCGGTGGACCGAGGAGTTGCGGGCGAAGTCGGCTCTCCTCGACCTCGTGAGCGAAAGCCCGGATCGTCCGGGTGCCCGGCGGTCGTGATAGCATTTAGCCAAGTATCAGCCCAAAGAAAGACACTCCCGTGCGCAAGGTGCGACACTTCAGAGCCTCCGTGAGCTACCAAGATAAGGACCGGGCAGAGCGGGAAGAGGCCTTCCCGGTCAAGGCCTCGGAATACTCCTCGGCGACCTCCCTTGCCTTCGCGTACGCCCTCCTCGTGCTGAGACTCCAGGACTTCGAGCTGCGGATGGTAGGGGCCTAAGTCTGCGGCCAAAGAAAAGGCCCCGACGGCCGTGCCGCGGGGCGGGGGGAATCAATACTCTTCGGGGAGGAGGATGCAGGTGGAGGAGCGGTCGGCTTCGGTAATGATCCACACCCTCGTGCCGCAGCGAAGGTTGTATGCGGAGATGATGCGCTCGCCGGCGTCGCGCGCTTCGTCGTTCGCAGAAGCATCTTCCGGGCAAACGTCGCCCCAATCACCTCCCGCGTGGCGCATGAGATAGGGCAGGTAGTTCTCCTCGGCGTCGGCGAAGGCCTGGAGGGCGGCGGGAGTCGCGACGACCCCTCCCAAGGCAAAAGGCTCCGCCGTTCTCATTGATACTCCCTCCCTGCTTCGGTAAGGGGGTTCTGGGACAGCTCTGCGACCCAGGAGACACCCGCATACCGCGCGAGCCGGGCAATCGTGCGGTCGGCGAAGCCCTCGCCTACGAGTTGGAATCCCTCGTAGAGCGAGAGGGCGCCCCGGATGGCCTCCTCCTGCGCCTCGGAGAGCGAGCCGTCGAAGAGGCCGAGGACCGAGACGTACCCGGCCTCGGCGAGCCGGAGGACTCCGAGGACATCGGGGGCAAGGTAGAGCGGCCCCCTCTCCTCAGGGACCTCGATCAGGCGATGCAGGTTGAAGACTTCGAGCGCCGGATGGAACTTCGGCGGGAAGAGGTAGCGGGGAGCTTCCTCGCCGAGGGCGAGACCCGCGTAGGCGAGGAGTTCCCCGTAGCGATTGTGGATCGGGATCGCCATCCGCCCCTTCAAGAGTCCCTTCGCGCAGTACCCCGCGCCGAAGCGGTCGATGGTCGCCTCCCCGAGTCCCAGGGCCTCGAGACTCGCATGGCGGGGGTCCAGGGTCTTCAAGGTGAAGGCCAGGGGCGGGTTCTCTGTGGGCGCTACCTCCGTCGCGGCCGGTGGCGCCGGGGTTGGAGTCCGGGGTTGCTCGGGACATGGAGACTCTGCCCCGAGTCCGAGCTCGAACCAGGAATCGAGCTTCAGGGCCGCGGCACGCACGCTCGCCTTCTCGCGCTTCGCGACGAAGTCGAGGACGTTCCCGCCCTCCTTGCATCCGAAGCAGTACCAGGCGTTCTTCGAGAGATTCGCCTGGAACTGGCGCTGTGACTTGCCTTTGCAGAAGGGACAGGGACCCGCGAGGTTCTGGCCCTTGCGGGTCAATCCCTCCAGGAGTCCGTAGCGGGTGAGAACCGCTTCCATCGTGACTGCACGCTTTACCTCCGCAAACGAGATGAAGCCCTCGGGCATCTCATCCTCCTTTCTTAAAATTGTCGGAGTTCTGCGAATCAGGGTAGCGGCCGGGGCAGGAACGCAAAAGGCGGCCTCGGGGGCCGCCTTGCGCGAAGAGAACATGTCGGGCCGGATTACGAGTTCGCGTGGGTCACGGCGAGGGCCAGGGCGTCGAAGACCGACATGCGTTCATGCTCGGTTTGCCAAAGCTTGCGGGGCGGCGGCAACTGCTCCGCAAGCTCCGGGAAACGTCCGGCGAGATTCCTCGCTATGGACTGCTTCGTTGCGACGTTGTCGGTGGAAGAGAAGCACTTTAGGACGGCGCTCCTTGCGATCGTGTACACGGCGATGCCGCGCTCGCGGGCTAGTCTCGTGAGGGCCTCGATCAGGCGCCGGACGCGGGGTTGCCTGCGCGAACCGGGGGCCTCGGCATCCTCCAAGACCACCGCGTCCGGACGGAAGCGAGCGAGAAGCTGCTCGAACCGGAGGACAGTGCCCGCATGTTTCTCGCCGGCGACACGGGCGATCCCCCATTCGACGAGGCGGAACGGCAGCTCGAAGACGGCATAGCCGAAGCCTTTGGTCGTGGGGTCAATAGCGAAGATGCGGGTTGGGGTGTTTTCCATAGTGAAGAGGGTAAATTGGGCGACGGAGTGTGAATGATATAGAAAGAGTCGTCGTCGGGCCGGCACGCGTGTCGGGAAGCTCGGCCTTGATCCTGATTGTTATGAGGTTCTTCATGATGGGTATCAGGATACCCGCTGAAGAAAACAAACCAAGGACGAAATCTACACACCCTTTACGAGCGCGCTGCTTTGGGTTTCCAAGGTAAGAACGAGATTGGAAAATCAAGAAGTTTCCGAGAGAGGAAAGGCGAAGATCATCGACACCATCCAATCACCTTTTGACGAATCCGTCTCTTCTTCGTACCATCGATAGACAAGGTCGAATCACTCACCCAACTGCACTTCTCACCTCAAAGGGCGCCTGCATTTCCCGCCTACCTCGCCCGCTGATCGCGGAGTATCGTCGTCCTCGTGCGCATCACGGAGGACGACATCCGCCGGTTCCAGGAGATCTGGCGCGAAGAGTTTGAAGAAAAGATCACCGTGGACGAGGCGCGCGAACATATCGCCCGCCTTGACGCGCTCTATCTGATGCTCTCGCGTCAGCCTGCGAGAAATCAGGACCCGTCGCCTTCGAGGGGAGAAGACACACAGCATCCATGAAATATTTTCTCTACTGCCGCAAGTCAAGCGAATCGGAAGATCGGCAGATCCTCTCCATCGATTCGCAGCGAGTTGAGATGGAGCGCCTTGCCGAAGGCTCGGGCCTCACGATCGTCCGGACCTTCGAGGAAGCGCAGAGCGCGAAGGCTCCGGGGCGTCCCGTCTTCGAGGAGATGCTCCACGAGGTGGAGAAGGGCAAGGCGGAAGGAATCATCGCCTGGCACCCGGACCGGCTCGCGAGGAACTCGATCGACGGCGGCCGGATCATCTACCTTCTCGACAAAGGCACGCTCAAAGACCTCCGCTTCGCGAACCACACCTTCGAGAACAACTCGCAGGGCAAGTTCATGCTCTCAATTATCTTCGGGTACTCCAAGTACTACGTGGACGCCCTCTCTGAGAACGTCCGCCGCGGCATGCGGGCCAAGGTGGAAAAGGGCTGGCTCCCGAACTTCGCGCCGGCGGGGTATCTGAACGACCGCGAGAGTGGGCAGATCATCCCCGACCCCGAGCGGTTCCACGTGATCCAGAAGATGTGGCGGCTCCTCCTCTCCGAGGAGGCGACTCCCCGTCGCATCTGGGAGATGGCGGGAAAGGAATGGGGACTCGTCACGCGGACCCATAAGAGGATCGGCGGCGCTCCCTTCACGAAGAGCGCCATCTACAAGATCTTCAAGAGCCCCTTCTATGCGGGGGTGATCGAGTGGGAAGGAAAGATCTACCCGGGGAAGCACGAGGCCATGGTCACCCTCTCCGAATTCGAGCGGGTGCAGGAGCTTCTCGGCCGCCCGGGGCGACCGCGGCGGAAGACCTATGCCTTCCCCTATACCGGCATGATCCGCTGCGGGGAATGCGGCTTCGCCGTCACGGCTGAGCACAAGACAAACCGCTTCGGCTCCCACTACACCTACTACCACTGCTCCTGGCGTCGCCTCGACTACCGTTGCGCCCAACGCTCCATCTCCGCTGAGCGGCTGGACGGACAGGCGGCACAGTTCCTCGAAGAGATCTCGATCCCCGAAAAGTTCCACGGCTTCGAGATGGAACGCCTTAGCCGGCTCACCGCCGACGAGGAGGAGATCCTCGGAAAGCAACGGCGGGCGCTCGAAAACCAGGCCGCGGCGCTCGACCGCCAGCTCGCGAACCTGAAGAAGCTCCGCATCCGGGACATCTTGGACGACGCCGAGTTCCTACAGGAGCGCCAGGAGATCACCCGAGACCGTCTCCGG
Organism: uncultured Acidobacteriota bacterium; assembly: GCA_963718645.1. Classification (GTDB taxonomy): domain Bacteria; phylum Acidobacteriota; class Thermoanaerobaculia; order Multivoradales; family UBA5704; genus DATARR01. The sequence continues at coordinate 2,860,575 of OY970373.1, read as the reverse complement.
ATGGCTCAGGAGATTGCGAAGCTCGGCCAAGATGAGGACCGGTTCGAACCCGCCCGTCTCCTCGTTGCGTTCAATGAAGAAGCGGCTTCGCGGTTCCGAACCGGCACTCCGGATGAAAAACGGCTCATCCTTCAAATCGCCGGTTCGAACCCTCGGCTCCAAGACCGGGAACTCAGGATTGACGCGGCAAAACCGTTCAGACGATGGTCAACAACTTCGACCAGTATCGAGCTGCGGACCTTTCTCCACGAAGTTCGAACCTTTTTGGCTGAGGCGGAGTCAAGAGAGAAGCTTGGAAACATTAGGCAATTGATGGAGGGTAGTCCCGGGGGACGAGAAGCGACCGAGGAGGGCAAGGCGGCGTGAGCCATTATAGCAACGGCTTGAACTCCTCCTCGGTCCTCCCCCTCTGACGGATGATGGCTCGCACCCTGCCCCGGGGCAGATCCCCGTGGTGCATGGGAACCACGGTATTTGCAGTGCAGTCACAAGGCTGCCCTGCCTATGGGACATTAGTATCGTACGGCTCACGCCCGAGACCTCATCTTCGCTTGGTTGAACTCCGCAGTCAGGTCATAGCAATTCCAGCTTGGTTTCACCTTCTAAGAATACCCTGGTCTGAGCCTCGCGCGGAGAAACTGCATTGATCGGCCGGTCGCTTTCTTTTGATTCTACTTGTTGTAGCCGCGTTAATACCTCGGGCAAGTTTGTCCACGACGCACCCTCATCGTCGCGAGCCTCCTGCGCGTAGGCCGCGGACTTCGCCCAATAATTCGCAATCGGCCAATAATAGGCATCCCAGGCCGTCTCTATCGGCAAGATACCACGCTTTACGAGGCGTGCGATCTCTTCGAAGAAATCAAGGACCTCATCGACATCTACGCTCGGCTCTTCGCGCAGCAGCGCCGCTGCTGCGCCGCGGCGTACTTTGATCATACGGTCCGACTGCCATTGAGTGTCAAAATGCTGGACGGATTGCAATTCAGCGTTAAACTTGGCGAGTGCCATCGCTTGATCAGCAGTTGATTTTGCGATTTTTGATGCTGCCCGTGTCTGGAAGAAAGCGATGAACGCCGCCGCCGCCGCAGCAATAGCCGTCAACATGGTACTAATCGCAGTTAGCTTATCCAAGAAATTTGTCATGAACTGACTCTCCTATGCCATATCTCAAAAGTCGTGTCCTTCTGCATATTCCGAGAATCGCTCCAGCGACTGGGCAACTAGAACCTCCTTAAGGTGATCTAGCTTTACCTGATCGAGGTGAGTAGGTCGCAATTACTTTTTGCGCACTACCAACTCTTCTTTTGGTGAGCTGCGCCTCAAGTTTCGTACTATGCTTTTCGCAACAAAAGACGGCTCCATCCAGTCTTCGTAACCCACTGGAAGTTGATCGCCAAACATCGTAGTCTTGATGCCTCCTGGATGCACTGCAATCACAGAGATATGGTTTGGCTCTTGAGCCATACGAAGACCTTTCGTGAATCCACGGGCCGCCCATTTGCTCGCGGAGTACACCAATGACTGAGGACGGCCAACAAAGGCGCTCATCGAGACAATATTCACAATGACGCCATACTTTTGCCCTTTCATTATTGAGATCGCCGCTCGCGAACCATAGAACGTGCCGAAGAAGTTCACCTCCATGACCTGATGAGCCGCCCTATCGTCAATTTCTTCAATTGATGAATGGGAAATGGTGGTACCCGCATTGTTGATCCAGACGTCAATCGTCCCAAATTGCCTCTTGCTGAATTGGGCGAGCTTCACGACCTCCCTTTCTTTAGTCACATCCGCAAGATAAGGAGTTGCTCCAGTTTCGCGGGCCGCATTATCCAATTCACTTATCGATCGTGCACTGATAACTACCCTTGAGCCCTCATGGATAAACGCTGCAGCAAGAGCTTTTCCAAGCCCCTTGCTACTTCCGGTGATTACCACAGCCTTGTCCTTAAGTGTCATAGATTAAATATTGTAAATTGTAGTTATTTTAAACGTGGCCTTAAGGGTTGCCGACCGCGGGGCTATGTACTCCGACACGATCTCTTGTTATATAATTATTCGACCAATCATTGTTATCAATGATTACGTCGAACTCAGCCAGTTTGTCGGAATAGTAAGGATAGAAGAACTTCTCGAATTTGCCGAAGACCGCGTTCTGCGATTCTATCGATCTATTATTGTTATCTAGTGTGCGCCGCAGCGTGTTGTCCAAGCGGACCGCCTCATCGACATCAAGGAAAATCGTCAGATCGAATCTCGGCAATAGCGCCGACAGCAAATATGGCCCACCCACAATAACAATGTTCTTATCACTCAGTTTTATTTTTTCTGAACGATCGCGTCTTCCGGTCTTCCTATCGTAGAGCCCTCCCAAGATAATCTCAGTTTGCACCGATACAGCCAAAGTCCTGACCGTTTCGGAGAACCTCTCGAAATCATATAGATCTGATAGGTTCTCGAAGGATTCAAAGAACGAGACTGGCAAGTCCTCGCGTTGATCTCGATCAAGTAAATAGTCATCAGTCTCAATGTTTACAACATTGTAGCGATCCAATGCTGTACTCAGTTTACCAATAAAGCTTGTTTTTCCGGATCCCTGGCCTCCGTCTATTCCCAAGAGAATATTGGGCCGCTTGATCTGTTCTATGTACGTTTTGATAAGCTTAACCGTGTCCATAATGTCATTTCCATTATAGAAGACCGTCGACCCGAGCCGGTTTAGCGCGCCATTTCCTCAAACAAAACTCCTCGTCGCTTGGGTCCATTGTCCCCCCTAAATTCCTGCGCCTTGCAGCAAGGGGAGATAATGTCGTTCCCAAAACCTCCCCAATGTAGGTACCATTTCGTGGTCTCCGCGAGCTTCCTTGAGAAATTTTGCCCAGAGCTGATCATCAGAGCTAACTGTCGCCAACCTTACAATCTCATCAAGGCCACTAGCCCCCTGAAGGTAGCCTGAGGTTAAAGCGCCAAGCACTAGGTTAAGCCAATCACGGCTTGTGTACAAATGGTCAAGGCCCTCATCTAGCAAAGACGCCCCCTTCTCCCGCATGCCTGCACAAATCGTAGCTAACGCTTCTACGATCTTAGCCCTCGCGTACCTCCGTCTATCGCCAACCGAAAGATTAATAGCTAGAGCCTCTTTCGCAAGAGATAAAGACTTCTCGCCATCCCTGATTACCATCATCATAACCATTGCTGCGGGAATGAGCACGCGGCCCAACTCTCGTCGGTCGCCCTTGCGTTCTTCACTGCCCCGGCACCACTCTTCAGCCGCTCCGAGAAGCTCAACAGCCTGGCCAAAGCGCCCAGAATATAAAGCTGTTTGGCCCAAGCTGCATCGATTCTTTGTAAGTATCAATTCATCTCCCAAACTCTCTGCTAAGGTTAGGCTACATTCTCCCAAGCTTAGCGCTCTCTCCATGTCAATATATCCTGTCACCATTGCAGCGTATCCTAGAGCTTCAATGGAACCAGGATCAAGCCCTTTACTGTCGAGTGCATTAGATACCACCGCAACATAAGAGCGAATGCATTCCTCCAATCTCCCCAAGCAACCGAAACTGATCCCACGAAGGATATTCATCTTCCGTCTCAGCTCCGCCTCCAAAAGGTTTGGAGCAAGAGTCTGCTTTACCTCGTCTAGAGCGGAGAGAGAGTTTAGGCACTCAACATATTCGCTCAGTTCGCATTGGCATCTAGCAAGCTCAAGAAGAGTGCGACACCGCACCTGCAAAAGCGCCTCATCCCTCCATTCCGCCGGTCGAGAAGTCTTCAACCGAACTGTATCTAGCTCCTCATCGAGAATTATCAGAACTCGGCGCAAAGCCAAAGTCAGACCTTGCCCACGCAGGGTTTCAAGGCGCCTATCAGATAGGACATATTCCGCAGCGTTCGGCAGATTACCGCAGCGAGCAGAGTGGTATATGTAATGCCCCAAGTCTTGGAGGTCAGGCATTGAAGATTTCTCGAAACGCTGTCTAAAATAACCCGACAAAAAATAATCTATATGCGGTAGATGAGATACGCCCACGCTACTTGCCAATAGTTTTTCGAGCTGTAAATGCACTCCGGGGTTAATGCGGAGGCTCCCTACGTTGGCGCTTTCCGATGTCTTTACTAGGAGGCCTTCCCTCAGCAGACGATCGCGAATGGCTACATATGGCGCAGCTGAACCACCACCTAAGCTATCCCAAAGCGCGGCTAACAGCTCTTCGTCAAATTGAAGGGTCCTTACATGACCCAACGCGAGATAATGGCCAACAAATCCGTCACTCCTTTTCCGAATGCTGGCGACAGACACTGAGTCTGTATTGGCGGCGAGTTCAGTTGCGACTTCAGCCAGTTGTTGCTGGCCTTCCGGATTCAGCCAACGCATGTAGAGAAGCCTTTGTGGCAGATAGCCAAGTTGCTTAGCTGCGGCCAGGAGTTCTACCGAACTAAAGCGGTCCTGTAGTTCAGAGCCAAGGAAAGAGAAAATTGCATCCACTTTGGCAGGTAAGAGACCGCCGAGTGGATATATTCGATAACCTGGATGGCTTAATCTCAGAGAGAGCGTCGAAGTGACGATGAGCTGAGCTGTAGAGATCCCCGAGAGCCAGTTATCAAGGAAGCGGGACAACCATTCCTTGTCAAGAGATTCGGCGTTATCAATGAGAACAATGGCTTGTGAGGTCTGCGCGGAGTGGATAATCAGCCTTTCTAGTTCCGTGTTGGTCGCGTTGGGAGGCACCGTAGGCGCCAAGTTGCTTGCAAGTTCGGTGAGCAACCAGTCCTCCACTCCCTTAACCTGACCAGAGCGAGCCAAGAAAATTCTAACTGATTTCCGATTCGCGACCTGCAAGAAGCGATCGATCGCTTCAGTAGCGAGAGCCGTTTTGCCGCAACCAGTCTCGCCCTCTATGTAAAGTACCCTTACATCCTCGTCAGCTATAAGACTGATAAGAGTATTAAGCTCTTCTTCTCGACCAACCAATGGCCGGCTATTAGGCATAAACACTTTCAGAACTCGCTAAACAGAAGGTCTACGTGAGACGCTTTTGCGTCGTAGGGACCTGTCGCCCCTATATTTTCATGCCCTAGGCGCCATCTACGATCATCGAACCCACCTAGGCGTCCTGCTGCAACCACCAGAGCGTCGAGCACTTCGCTTATTACGTATTCTCCCATGTCAGCCAAGGCGCTGAGGGGATTAGGTGTCGCATCTTCCAGCCTAATGCCAATGAATTTGTGACAGAGAGAACTGAACATGGTGGCATCATGCCGAGCAATACCGACAACTATGATCTGCGGCGCATCTTTGCGAATAACATCCAATGTCGCCAGTACTGAGGGGGTTGCTCCGGATGCGCTTGCGGCTATAATACCTCCAGATCTGACAGTATGCGGCATGGGCACAAGGTCGTCTTGGACGAATACGCGAGCACCTCCATGCGCAAGTCGGTTCGCCGGGATAGACGCTGCAAGTCGCGCGCGTCCCGCGCCAATGATACGAACAACTGTTCCGTCATTCATCCAATCGAGAAATAGATGCACTATATCGATGAGATCAGCACACTCGGCAACAGTCTTTCTCACGCTCGAAGCCAGAAGCTCCGTCCGTTTTGCTACTGCCGCAGCGATCCACTCTGGAGATCCTTGGAACGACGGTTCAGGCCGGCGGATCTCGATATTTTCGCTAAGGCGCCTTTTCAGCGAGTCAAGGACCTCGGCGAGAGAGGAGTTCTCAGAGTTCACGTCAAGCGGCATCATGGAGTCTCAGATTCTCAATCGATTATACCTACTGGCGATCAGGGCTTCTAAGTAAGGCTGTTTTGATGACCGATAATTGGGGCAAATCCGCAACTGACGGTAGGATATAATCAGGGGCTTCAGAGTTGGCCTGTTCCTGGTCCATGTTTCCTGTTAGCACCGCAACTGATGGAACTTTGGCTGCTTTAGCCATCCGAATGTCATCCTTGCTGTCCCCGATGTAAATTCCTTGATCATTTCGAATCTGAAGGCGGGCCAGGAGTGTGTTAAGCATGTAGGGGTGTGGCTTCTGAAGATTGTCGTCGAGTATTTCGTAACCACTAATAATAGCCTTAAAAGACGACGCATCCAGCTCTAGCAAGTTTAATGCAATTGGCACCTGTCGTACATGCATTCCGGTTGCGATTGCAAGCCTCAAGCCGCAATTGGCTAGCTGCATAACTACCTGCGTTGCTCCTGGAACTGGACGAACCTTGGAAAAAAAGCGATCTGAGAAAAGATAGTCCTCATACAGCTTGGAGGCTCTCTTAAGTTGTGCGGGATCGGATATGAATAGACCTAGCTGGAACTCGTGAGGATAGCTCCAGAATTCTAGCAAACGTCTACGCTGCTCTTCGAGTGGAATTTCGAGACCTACACTTGCCAGCGCGTAGGCGTGGCAATCAAAATACCCTTGGTTGGAGCCATGGATTAAGACTCCATCCAGATCGAAGACGACTGCCTCTAGGTCGCTGGACATAGGTTGCATCAGCCCCCTAACAACAACACCGAGTATACAAACTGGAGAAGATGCACGCAAGCGGAGGGGCAACAGAGATATGCAAATACACGAAAATATCAACGTATCGATGCGCGTTCTTCCCATGCCCCGGCCAATTTCAGGCGATGCATATTAGAGGTTAGAGCGGCTCACCAATAGCGGATCGTTGTCCGTAGCTGTCTTCGAGACCCTGAAGGAACTCTCTCAGCCCGTTCACCCATTCATACGCCAGAATATCCCCAAGACCTAGGCTCTCTCGGTCCGCGAAGAGAAAGAGCCGCGAACCGCCTCCTGGAAACGACTGGCACGCCTCAACCAAGTGCCGTATCCGCTCTCTTGTCGTCGTGACGGTGAGGACCCGGAAGTTCGGGATGCCAAGGTGCATCCGGTGAAGGCCCTGCCGCCAGGTCTCCCGGTAGCCGAGGAGCTTGCGCCGAAAGGAGGTCTGGGCGAGGCCCTGGCGCGCAACCGGCATTGTGCCGCGGTCCGCCTCAAGGAAGAAGTATGCACACCGACGATGCTCTGGCTTGCCGGCGAAGCGCAGACCGAAGATCTGATCCGGTTCCACCCCGAGGCGGTGGAGCTTCTCGCCTGCGCGCACATCGACCTGCCAGCGGAAGGGAATGCGTAGGCGCCGAGTCTCTTCCGGAGCTGCGGCGAGTATCTCCTCGGGCCGGATGAACTCGACCCCTTCCGTGTCGCGGCAGGCGACTTCGAAGGCCACCATGACCTCGGCGACCGCGAGCGTGTGATGAAGGAAGACCCGGGAGAGGTTGCGGTTCTTGGTGTCCCACCTAATGCCGCCCGACCTCAGATCACCTCCGGTCTCGAGAATCTCGGCGCCCCGGTTTCCTAGGGCATAGACCAAGGGTTCCGAACCCCGGATGTACCAATCGAGCTGCATCGCGGGTCGGTCCAGGTAGCTATGGTGAAAAAGAAGTTGGAGACGCCGGAGCGTGGCCTGTCGGCTTCCTCCCGAGAGGGCTACAAGGTGGGTGGAGCGGAGAAGCCGGTGCCGGTAGACGGCGCGGAGGAGTTCCAGATCGCGGGGCGTGAGCATCATGCCCGGCATGGGGGCGCGGTCGAAGCGGGGTCTTCGGGTTCGGGCGTGGGGCATCCGGATCAGCGTACCGGCCGTCCGGAACTCGGGAAAGGCGGCATGGTTAGCTACCAAGCCACCGCTCGATTTTGCCTTCCACCTCCTTTCTCGGCCGGCCGTAGCGCTCGCGGGACTCACGGATCACCGCCTCCCGCCGTCCGACTGAGGTTCCCCGGACGGGCGCCAAGGTCTTGCCCCGGAAGGGCTCCCTCATGCGGCTCTGGTCCAGGAGCCGGGCGTAGATCTCGTGCTTCCCGAGAGAGACGAGATTCCCCGTCTTCACGTCGCCGCCGAGCTCGTCCTCAAGAATGCGGGCATCGGCCTGGCCGACCCGGAAGGCAATGAGATTGCCGATATTGCCGAATACGCTTTGCCGGATCTCGTCCGTGAGCTGGTCGAGGTATTGGTGAGCGAGGATCAGTACGAGCCCGTACTTCCTCGCCTCGGCGAGGATGGAGGTGAGAGCCTCCGTCGCGAAGCTCTGGAACTCGTCGATGTAGAGGTAGAAGGGAGTGCGGGGGGCTTCCGGAAAGACAGCTCGCTGCATGGCCGCCCACTGGAACTGCGAGAGGAGGAGCGCCCCGAGGAGCCGGGCGTGGCCCTCGCCTACCATCCCCTTCGAGAGATTCGCGATCATGATCCGCTCCCGGTCCATGAGGAACCCGGCATCGAAGCGATTCCCCGCCTGACCGAGGATGTTCCGCATCGGCGCATTCGCGAGAAGGCGCCCGATCTTGTTTTGGATCGGGGCGATGGCTTCCAGGCGGAAGCGGCGCTCGTAGCGGGCGTACTCGCCTTGCCAGAAGGCGCGAACGACTGGATCCTGGACCTTCGCGGTCACGCGCTCCCGGAAAGCGTCGTCCGAAAGTAGGCGGGGCAAGGCGAGGATCGTGAGCCCTCCGTGGTCGAGGAGCGCCGCCAAGGCATGGCCCAGGATGTATTCCATCCGCGGTCCCCAACTCTCGCCCCAGATCCCCTGAAAGGCGGAGAGGACGCCGGCGACGATGAGATGCTCAGCGTCGCGCGGTACCCTGGGTAGGAGGTTCAGGCCCACGGGACGAGCGAGATCGCCAGGGTTGAAGTACAAGACCTCGTTCGTCCTTGTCTTCGGGATCGCGTCCAGAACCTCCCCGGCGAGATCACCATGAGGATCGAGGAGACCCACACCTCGCCCGGCATAGAGGTCTTGGAGGATAAGATTCCGCAAGAGAGTGCTCTTGCCGAGGCCCGTTTTGCCGACGATGTAAAGATGCTGCGCCCGGTCCTCGGGCGCGAGTAATACGAGTTTCTCCTCGGGAGAGACCCAGTACGTACGGGTGCCTATTGCGATGGGGGTGTGGTCCATACAGGTAGAGCGCCCGAACCTCTCTTCCCCTCCCGTCAGGGAGCCAGGTTCTCCCATGCCGAGAGGAACCAGAAGAAGCCGGCTCCTGGGGCTTCCGGGTCACGCCTGCATAGCGGTATGGTGACCTTCGCGGGCGCGGCAAGAGAGGCGGACGCGAGGAGAAGTGTGATGCGTTCTTTCCTGACTGGAAAGGCGGCTAAGTCCGACGCCGGAACCAGTTGACGCGCGCGTCGGCCCTTCGTAGACCAGTCCCCCACCGCTGGCGGGAAGGCCGAGTTCCGAGGCCGGTGGGCCCGACTCGCGGGGTTTGGTTGAAGGGCCGACCGATAGGGAGAAGACCGAAACTCGTTAGCCGTCAGGAAACACCGCGAGTCGGGCGCAGCCCGGCAGCGGTGGGGAGCCAGTTCTTGAAGCCCCGTATGGGGATTCGGCGGTCCACCTCGGGCGGAGCCCCTACATATCTTGTATGTAGCGAGGTATGTATACCCTGGGAGCCGTAAGGCTCGGCGCGTGCCGTGAACGTCTTCCCCTTAAACTGTTTGCAGCCCTATTGTCTGGTGCGATGCCTCCCAGCTTGACCGACCGCGCAGTATGCCATACCTTCTTCGTATGTTTTGGGAATTCACTCCGCTCAACAAACACTATGACTTTGGCTTAGGCGCAATGGCCGACGCTTTTGAGGAGGCGGCTGAATGTATTGAGAAGGCGGTAGAAGAACACCGCTTCCTAAACTGGGCTTTGCCAGTCTGCTTTCTTCGGCGCCATGCGATAGAGCTATTCCTGAAGTCGATGATTGCTATCTTGGATCGCCGATTTGGTGGCTTAGCCGGATTGGATGAAATAAAGGTGCAGGTCAAGGGTAAGCTTCAGCCGCTTACGACTATTCATAGTATTGGCACGCTCTATGAAGACCTGCGAGATAAATTCGCGCTCTACGAAAGCGAATGGCGCCCACTCTGCAACACTAGCTGGTTAAACTTCCCCTCAGAGCTTGATGCCTGGATTCTGGAGATAGAGGCAGCGGATGCGAGAGGAACCTTCTTTCGTTATCCTGATTCGAAAGATCAGCAGGGTAATGAGGCAAAGTCTATGTTTCAGGAGTCATCGGTCGACCAAATACTCGCTTCCCTGCCCCATCATTCCATTCCTGGGAGTACGGCGTTGATTGCCAATCAGGAAGATATTGTCACAGAAGTCTATGCCGAAATTCGTGACGTTCTCGCAAGGCAGCTCAGCGCGCTTCGTGACGCAACAAGCTTACTCTCCGCTGCAAACTTCGGATTGAGAACCGAACTGGCGGGAGGGAGGTAGTATCAGAATGAAGCTATGAGGCTCGGGCCATTGCCGTGAGGCATTCGTCTCTTGGTTCGGCTGATCGATCGGACAACAAGATCGCATTCTTCTCAAGGCGGCACTCTATGCCGCCTTTTGTCATTTCTGCTCCGCCCATACTCTGAATCCCGGTTACTCGAAAACCTATTCAGAGAGAAAGGAGGAGTACGGTGCCAATTGTGATCCCAAGGTTCCGGCCGGGCTGGATAGTCGTCACCCCCGGCGCTCTCGTGGCGCTCGTCGAGGCCAAGGAAGATCCGGAGACCCTCGTCTATCGCCATGTTCAAGGAGACTGGGGCGATGTCGGTCCCGCGGAGCGGGCCGAAAACGAATACGCCCTGCGCCATGGCGAGCGGCTCGTCTCGGTCTACCACACCCGGCATGGCCGGGAACTCCACGTCGTGACCGAAGCGTCCCGGTTCGCCTCGACGGTCCGCCTGCCTGAAGAAGACCACTGACCCACCCGAAAGGAGGCTCACCCGTGCCAAAGACGGTTGCGGAAGCCAACCACGAGGTCTCGAAGCTCGACCAGCTCGCGCGCGAGTGGGGCATGAGCGTCATGGAGTTCATCGACGCCTATGCCCTTCGCGACCTCGCCCCCGGGATCTGCATGAACCCGGAGTGCGACTACACGACCGAGGTAGAGCCCGACCAGCACAATGGGTATTGCCCGCTCTGCGCAGAACCCACGATCCGGAGCGGGATCGTCCTCGCCGGCCTCATCTAGCAGTTTTCCCGGCTCCATTCCCGAACCCAAGAGAAACGGCGGCTTGGCCGCCACAACCAGGCCGGCCTTAGCCGGCAAGGAGATCCGTATGTCTGTCTTGACCGAAGAGAAGACTCTGACCCGTGCTTCCGAGGAGTGGTGGAAGCGCCCGGACGACGAGCGCTACCTCACCCTCGACCATCTCTACGCCTCGACCCGTGCCAGGGCCGACTGGAGCGAGGCCCGGACGATCCCGAACACGTCGCTCGTCGCCCGCGGCTTTCCCGAAGCGGGCGGCTCCCTCTACCTGGAGCACAATGACCTCGGGGTCCTGGACCCCACCCACTGGAGCCTGGGGCAGCTCGCGACCATCTCGCATACGCCGGCCAAGTGGATTCGGGACATCGCTCCGGTCTCTACGGGGCCGGCGATGGCGGCGCACGCGATAAACCTGGGGCTCAGGCATCTCGCCGATCGGGCGCTCGTCCAGGTGATGAAGCTCCCTTCGGGTCCCGGTCTCCCGACGGGGACTCTCCGGTGCATCGTAGGACCCGACTACGGCCGGATCTACGACCACGAAGTCGTGAGGGCCGTCATGGACTCGAACGAGGACGGGAGGTGGCACGTGCCGGCGGCCTCCTACCAGGCGAAGAACCCCAAGCGGGCCACGACCCTCTATGCCTCCGACCGGGACGTCTTCATCTTCCTCGTGGACGAGAAGAACCCGGTCACGGTCCATGTGGAGGGAGCAGTCCGCCATCTCTTCCGGGGGTTCATGGTCTGGAACTCGGAGGTCGGGCACCACAAGTTCGGCTTCATGACCTTCCTCTACGACTACGTCTGCGACAACCGCATGGTCTGGGGGGCGCGGGAGGTGAAGGAGATCTCGATCAAGCACACGAAGAACGCCCCCGATCGCTTCGCCCGGGAGGTCCGGCCCATGCTCCGCGCCTACGCCGAAGCCTCGGTCCTCGACGTGGAAGCCCAGCTTGAGCGGGCGACCCGGAAGAAGGTGGGCTCCTCGGACGAGGAGGTCATGGCGTTCCTCCGGAAGCATGAGTTCACCAAGAAGGAGGGCGAGGCGATCGTCCGGACGGCCAAGGCGGAGGAGGGTGGGGCACGCACCGTCTGGGAACTCGTAAACGGCGGGACGGCGGTTGCGAGGGCCATCCCTCACAACGACGACCGGGTGGCACTGGAGAAAAGGGTGTCAGGACTTCTTCGAGCAGCGGCCTAAGGAGAAGCTCAGGAGGACCGCCCTCGACCAATCATCCCCCAGGATTATCCCTGGGGGTTTTCTTGCGAATCTGATCTCGCTGGACGTGTGGCTCATAGTCGAAGAGACAGTGACCCGGCCATTCAGTGGGGAGGTGGCCCTTGTAGCAGAAGCCTCCGGTACTCGGCGGCTTTCTCATGATTACCTGCGGCCTCGTATAGCTGTACGAGACGCTGAAGAGCCTTCGGTCTATCAACCGGAACCGCTTGGCGATAATTAGCGAGGAGCAACGGCTCGGCTTCCTGCCAACGCCCGAGCTGTACCAGTGTGCTGCCTAATTCAGCACCGGTAGAGACGGTGATATAGGCGGCGGGTCCTGTCCGCATTTGGAGTATCTCGACGGCCTGCCGCAGATGAGAAGCCGCCCCTTGGTAGTCCTTCTGCTCATAGAGGCTCAATCCTTGGGCACGCGCAATCGAGGCCAGTAGGCGGTCAGTAGGTTCGAGCTGCTTGCGTGCAAAATCATTGGATTCGCCAATCAACCGGTCAGCCTCGGGGAATTCGTGGTCGGCCACAAGAGCAAGCGCGAGCTGAACTTTGATCTTGACCGTCGACCGATGCTCTTTGCCAAGACCCGCCTCCGCAATAGCCAATGCTTCCCTGAGGGTGCTAACCGCATCCTTGAAGTCCCCCTTCAGCATAAACAGGAGCCCCAGATTGTGCGTGGAAATGGCAACTCGGGGATGCTGCGCACCAAGCGCCGCGCGAAACATCGCGGTAGCCTTCCTCTGAAGACGCTCCGACTCATCGAACATCCCTGTCTGCTGAAGAATCGCCGCTAGATTCGAATAGTCATCGGCCACGATAGGGTTGCGCTCGCCATAGATTTTCCTCCGCATGGCGAGGCACTCCCGAAGGATCGGCTCCGCCTCGTTCGGACGATACATCTTGGTCAGAAGACTTCCGAGCCCGCTCAGGGAATCGGCGATCGCCTCCGGGTTGGGGTTGGGTGCTCCCCGCCGCAGGTCAAGGACGCGCCGCTCAAGCTTCAGGGCTTCGTCGTAGCGCGCCTGCTCATCAGCCATGATGCCAAGCTGTTGCAGGGTGTCACCGATTTTTGGATCGCTGGGCGGGAGCCCGCTTTCGAAAACTGCGAGTGCGTGACGGTAGATGGCCTCCGCTTCGGGGAATTGACCCTCGCCGCGGCGTAAGGTTGCCACCTCGAATAGCGTGTCTCCTAGTAAGGAATCGTTCTTCGCAAGGTGGTGCGTAGCGATCTCAAGAGCATGCTCGTGGGTACTCGATGCTTCCTTGAACATGCCCATATTCTGATACATTTCGCCAATACTATTCAACAACTGAACTTCCGTCTCGGGCTCGTTCTTTAGGCGTCGCGGCAACTCCTCGACCGCTTGATCGAGAAGCTCCTTGGCCGATCTCGCTCCGCGAAACGTCTCGTGCGGATTGGTTAGCTGGAACATCTCAATGAGAAGCGACGTGGTGGCTGCGGCTCGGGTGGCCTCGCGGGTAGCCTGATCGCGCTGGCGGACGGTCTCCCTGTACTGTCGGAGCCAGAGTCCGAGGAACACGATCACAAGACAAACGATAACCGCCGCTACCGAGGCTGCCCCGCGATGACGCTTCAGGAACTTCGATGCACGGTAGAGTCGAGAACCGCCCCGGGCCGAGACAGGCAGGCTGGCCAGGTGGCGCGCGATATCGCTCGCGAGATCCGCCGCAGACTGGTAGCGCTCCGCAGGTTCCTTGCGGAGAGCCTTGGCGACGATGGCGTCGAGATCGCCACGCAAGCTTCGTTCGAGGTCCATAGGGCTTCTTGCCGGAGGCGGAGTGGCATAGTGCGGCGGGTCCTCCGCTGCGCTGGCGGGGAGGTTTGCAAGCTCGCTCGGGCGGCCGGGCTCCTCATGTAGGATCGCGTCCCGGAGCCCGGCGACCGTTTTTCCATTCCGGTAGGGCAGGCGGCCGGTCAGGAGCACGCAGAGGAGCACCCCAAGGGAATACACATCGCTCAAGGTGGTGGTCTCTTCATTTCCGACCTGTTCCGGGCTCGCAAACGGCAGGGTCATAGGCGATGGATAGCTCGACACCGAATCGTTGCCCACATCCTTGGCAATCCCGAAGTCCAGGAGCTTCAATGCTCCAGTCGCCGTTACGAGGATGTTCTCCGGCTTCAGGTCGCAGTGGATCACGAGTCGCTGATGAGCGTAGCGGACGGCATCACATACCTTCTGGAAGAGTCGCAGGCGCTCCGGGACATCGAGCTTCCGACGCTCGCAGAATGTGGTAATGGGCTCGCCCTCGACGTACTCAAAGACGAAATAAGGCAGGCCGTCTGGGGTCTCGCCGCTGTCGTGGAAAGTCACGATGCTTGGATCGGAGAATCCGGCAAGCCTCTTGTCTTGGGATAACCTCACTGCGCGGGAAAGAAGTATCTTGAGCGCCACTGCCCGGTTGCTATTTTTGGTATCCCGGGCTTCATAGACGACACCCATGCCGCCGCGTCCGATCCGCCGGACGATCACGAAGTGGTCAATGACATCCCCTTCCGCGTAGTCCAGTTCCTCGGTGCGGTTCGGGAGGCCAAGCAGGTTCCCGATCGAAGAGGTAGGTACCGCGGGTGCGGCGAGAAGCGCCTCCACCTCACGCCGCAGTTCCTGGTCAATGCCGCAAGCGCGGTCAAGGAAGCTCGCCCGTTCTTCCGGGGCGAGTGCGATTGCCTGCTCGAAGATCGCCTTCACCTCTAGCCAGCGCTCAAATTTTGGCATCTTTGTTCCCCTCACTGACTCCGAGAAGATGGGCGAGAAGACGGCGAGCGATCTCCCATTGGCTCCGGAGCTGTCTCCGGGAGATTCCGAGGAGTTCGGCGGTTTCCCGTTCGCTTCGTCCATCGAATACCCTGAGGCGGATGATCTCCGCAAGCTTCGGGTCTTGGGCTTCAACCCGGGCCAAGACCTCGAAGACCACGACGATTTCCGGCCCCTCGCGCTCGTCCGGCACGTCAACCCCTTCAAGATCGACCTGCTGGAGGTGCCCGCCTCGGACCTGTGCGCGGACCTTACGGATGTGGCTAACCGCGACACTTTGGATCGCCTTATACGTATACCCGAAGAACTGATGGCGGTTATCCATTTCGGGGTAGCGCTCCGCGAGATCGAGGTACAGCTCGTGGAGGAGCGCAGTGGGGGTAAAGGAGTCCCGAGCCGGCAGCTTGCCGAGGCGGCGCTCGCACATTCGGTAGAGAGTGGTGTGGAGCACCTCGAAGAGCTGGTCGAGCCCCTCCCGGTTGCCCTCGCTCAGGAGGTGCAGGAGTCCGGTGATCCTGCGGTCATCGTCAGCCATGAAGCGACCCTCCCTTTGGCGAGCGCCTTCGTCCTGAAGCAGATAGCCGGCACTATACCACTGGCCCTTAATAGGTAAGCGTCTTTGGAGATGCCTTTGGTTCGGAGAAGCCGCTTGGACCTTCTCGGCCGTCCGTTCAAGGTTCTTCTCGTGCCCCGAACCAAATCGCCGCTCGTTTGCGCTGGTATGAGTAGAGGCGGCGGCACGAGAAACTTCGGGGCTCCCGCACTCCGGCACCATCGGGGCGGTAAGGCGAGAGGCCAGGGTTCTCTGGCTCACCCGAGTTCTAAAGGCGGGAACAGGATAGACAAGGAAACATAAGACGACCTATCTTGTATTTGAAGGGGTTTGACAAACCAAATCAAGACTCGCACAATGGGTGAGAAAGCGTTGCATAGAATAGAGTCTCATTCCGAGGCCAGGAGTTACTGATAGGTATATGACGATGAAGACAAAACTGTTGAAATTTTTTCGGCGGCCGGTGGTGATCCTCACTAGTGTAGGCGTGTGCATCCTATTGCTCGTTGGCGTTGACTTGTTCGCCCAAGACAACCCAACTTCCAGGCACCTCAGCCCCCCTGAGTCTATAGAGATGCCATCGTCATCAACTGCGGCGGCAGACGCGGCTGCTCTTCTGCCCACCATACCTCTGGCGACAGACACACCTCTCTTAGGGCCCTTACCAAAGGATGTCTCACCAACGGCGCCTGTGATGCCAGGAATGCCAGTGCCTGACCCAGATGCCTTTAAGAATCTCTACGGGTATTCCGGGCCGTACTACAATACGACAGATTTAGATAATCGCGTTGCAGTTCTTGATAGTTCGGTCAATGTATGGCCGTCCGCTAGCTGGAAGGCGACTGGATTGCTCCGAAACCAGACCGGTAAGTCTGTGCATATCAGGAGTCTGACTGTTCGCCTTTTTGGCTCTGACGGAAAAGTGATTGCGACTGTGTCGGCCCAGCTCCCTCTTGATGACCTGCGGCCCGGCGAACCAGGCCCCTTCATGATACAGACTGCTGTTCCGAGTGTGGACGTAAAGAGTTATTCATGGCAAGTGGAGACTGACCCAGTCCAAGATGGGCCGAGGTCAATTGTTCTCGGAATTGATGAAAGCGGCATATTCAACGGAACAGATTATTTATTATTTGGGTCACTCCGTAACGCGGCGACTACGACCGCTGAAGGAGTTGGTGTTATCGCCGCTTGGCTTGATAAGCAAGGCAAGGTCCTTTATGTGGCTTCACCAAAAATTCGGCTCCAGAGCGACCCTACGAAGACTCTTGATAGCATGGACCTCCCAGCAGGTGATGAAGAAGATTTCATATTTACTACTAATGATATGGCGCTCGCCTCCTCTCTCGTTCGGGCTAACGACGCTATTTTGTGGGGAATCTCCAAGTGAAACACGGACCACGCTGGGTCACTCTACTCTTCACCATTGCCATCGCTCCGGATAATCAAGCTACTGCGCAAGACTTTGGCTCCATGCCGTTCATGGATGTTATGAACGCTGCAATGACGTCCAACTATACCGCGACGCATCCCGAGTGCCGTTATCATCTCAGTACTAGCAAACTGATTGCCTACATGTTAGCTCCCACATGGTGGGAGACGACAGGTCGCGACAGCGCAAATATCAATCGGCCTCCGGCGCCAATGGTGCTTAGCCGGCACGATGTTCAAAACGGTTACGAAAATCTGTTCGGCCCTAACCAATCTGGCGTTGGGGCACCCTACCACCAAGCCTTTTGGCATCCTGGCATTGGGCCATGGCAGGTGGATGATTCAGGTCTCGGTATTGGCCAAGGAATTTCCAAATTCAGCACTCAGCAGTCTGCGACGGATGTCGCTTATAGGATTTCTTTCAGGTATTGCACTAACAACTCGTCGTATTATGTGTTCCATGACTGGTCAGGCTGCGCGAGTAATGGCCTCTATTCGGCAGGCGACCGGATAAAGTGTGAGCAAACCGTGAATCGCATTTATACCGCAGCAGGATTGGTGCCAATAACCAAGCCGCCCATTGACAGTTTGGGAGGGTCAAGTCTCCGCACATGCAAATATGTAGGTGACTCCACAAGCTTTCAGTGCCTCTATGTAAACCCAGGCCGGGCGATAGGATACCTTGGGAGTTGGACCGGAGATCCCGAGGGGCTGTTATCTGGCGATACGCCATTATCAAAGCCATTTTATGTCTTCGAGTCTCCGGCGGTCGCTCCTAATGCAAAGTCCGAGTGGCGGTATTGGCTTGGCTCAGATACTGGCTTTGGAATGGATATATCGGCCGCGCGTGCGCTAGGCTCCGACTCAAGAGGGCAAGGTGTCTTACAATGGATGACCTACTCCTTGGATAGTACGCTCAGGCTGTGTGACCTTGGCAATCCTCATGGAGACGCCTGTCTAGATCAGTTCCAGTCCGATGGCAGGACATCAATACTAATCGGAGGTGACGTAATCGACGGGACTGTGCGGTTCCGGGGGTCCGTGAGCGATCCGGCGGGAGGGAGGGTTGGGTTAGATATTGAGCTCCGTCGACTTTCTGAGAAGGGAGGAGGTTTTACCGGATCGCCAACCCAATCATCTGCCTTGGTGAATTCAGGAAGTCTAGCCGAGATCTTTGTTTTCGGTCTCATCGATGGTTCGTACCATTGGCGAGTGAGGACAAAGTATGAGAATAGTCCGCCAAATCCATGGATCTCTTTTGGCGACAACCCAGAGAACGTCGCGGACTTCATCGTAGCACAGGCTTGTCGTCCGGCAGTAGTGAACGAGAACGGCGTGCTGAAGGCGGGAACCTGCAACGTTCAGGCGCCGCTGGTCACCACCGGAAACGCGAGTGGCGTGACTCAGAGTACGGCAATGCTGAGCGCCTCAATCAACCCTCGGCAGAGCAGCGCCAGCGGGTTTTTCGAGTATTGGACCGGCCAATCACCGGTCAGCCAAACCACGCCACAGATAGTGGGTTCGGATGGTACGGTCCACCAGTTTTCCCAGAGCGTTAGCGGGCTCCTCTGCAATACCACGTACTCTTTCCGCGGAGCGGCCACGAACAGCAGCGGTACGACGCGGGGGTTGACGCTGAGCTTTACGACGGCGGCCTGCCAGCCTTCCGGGAACTCCTGTTACACCCTGAGCCTTTCCCTGAATAACCCAAGCGGCGGGAGCGTCCCGTTCGCCTCGCCAGCGAACAGCCCGGGCTGCGCAACGGGGCAATACACCGCAGGCCAACTGATCCAAGTGACCGCAGTCCCCGCGAATGGATGGTCGGTCGGTAGCTGGGTCGGGACGGAAAACGACGCGAGCACGTCTGTGACGAATAGCCTCGTCATGCCCGTGTCGAGCCATTCGGTGACGGTAAACTACATCCAGCCGAGCGCTCCCGGGGCGCCCTCCCTGTCGGGCGAGAGCGCCGACGAAATTACGTCGAACAGCGCGACCCTGCACGTCTCCGTGAATCCGAACGGTTTCTCGACCAACATCTCGTTTCAGTACGGGACGTTCGTGTCGAATCCTTTTTTCTCGACGCCGTTACAAAACATCGGGAACGTGCGTCAGGGGGTGCCGTTCTCGGCGAACCTGGCGGGCCTCAGTTGCGAGGCTACGTATACCTATTACGCCATTGCGACGAACAGCGCCGGCACTGCTACGGGACTCTCCCAGACCTTTACCACTTCCCGCTGCGGCGCCGCGCTCGCGATTGTCACCGCGTCGTTGCCGAATGGGGTCTCCGCTCAGCCTTACTACGCGCAGCTCGCCGCGTCGGGCGGAACTGGCACCGGGTATGTCTGGAGCCTGGAGGGCGGCACCCTGCCTGCGGGGCTCAGCCTGAGCGCCCAAACCGGCGTCGTGAGCGGAACCCCGGGATATGGCTACCAGGACGAGAATTTCACGATCGGCGTTCGCGATTCCGGCGGCCACTTCGTGGAGCGCGCGTTCTCGATCGTCGTGGGCCAGAAAGTGGGTATTGATTCAAACGCCCCGAGCAGCTTTGTCTTTTCGGTCGGTGCGGCATATACCAAGCCGAACTCGATCACCTACCTTGCGATCGGGGGACAGGCTCCATACGGCTGGCAGGCGACCGGCTTGCCTCCGGGTCTCCAGATCGATCCGGCGGGAGGGTTCCTCTACGGAACGCCCACCCAGGCGGGCAGTTTTCCGGCCGAGATCATGGTTTCTGATGCGCTCGGGGAATCCGCCTCTTTGGCCACCGTGATTCGGGTCGTGGTCAACGCACTCATCATTACCGACAGCTCGGGCCACACGCCACCAAATCCGCCGGCCGGAACATTGGGTGCGAGCTACCAGTTTATCTTTGCGGCGCAGGGCGGGAGCCTGAGCGGATACACGTGGTCCATCTCGCAGGGCAGTCTGCCGCCGGGTCTTGTGGCGGGGAAGCCGCCGGGGTGCACTTCCTCCACCTGCGCTCTCCTCATCGCGGGCACGCCGACGCAGGGCGGCACGTTCTCCTTTACCGTCCTGGTGAGAGACTCGCTCGGAGATGCCACTACCCAGGGGGCGACGATCATCATCAACACCGGCACGCCGCCCGCGATCCAAACGGTAAGATTGCCGATCGCAACCATCGGTTCGGCGTACTCAACGTCGCTCGCGGCGAGCGGCGGGACTCCCGGGTATCACTGGTCCTTCGTGGGGGCTGCCCCCGATCCGGGCATTCAACTCTCGGCGTCCGGTGTCTTGTCAGGGACTCCGTCTCTCACGAACGACTGCCCTACGGGAGCGACCGACGGCGGCGCCATATGGGTAGGCACGAACTATCCCACGAGATATTTCTCGGTCCAGGTTACCGATGCCGCGGGCCAGTCCGCGACGACGAATCTCTGCCTCGTGTCCTATCACCCCTTACCGCAGCTCACCGATGCCGAGCCTCCCTCCGTGATCGTGGACGGGCAAGATCATACGATTACTGTCCATGGCACGAACCTCCGGAACGACTCGATGCTTGAGATCGGCAGCAGTGCGCCCTCCCCGACCACCTATGTGAACCCAACCACCGTGACCTTCAACCTTTATCCGGCGCCCGGTGGAACGTTCTCGACGAGCCCCGGAGGCGGGGTTTATGGCGAGCTAACCTATGCCCTCAAGGTCGTCCAGCCGTATGCTTCGTTCGCCACGAGCAGCATCAACTTCACTATCTTTGATCCTCCGCCGACCGTGAGTTCCTTGAGCCCGGTGCTAAACAACACGAACCAACCGTGCAGGGCCAACTTGAGCTGCCAGATCGTGGTAAACGGAACAGGCCTTGTCTATTCCACGAGTTATCTGGTCGTCGAGCTAAACCAATCGATCAGCAGGGACGTCTACCCCTCGACGGCAATCCCCTGGACGCAGGTCACGGCAGGCGTCTTTACCGTATCGATCCCTGGGACCTATACCTTGCGCGTGACGAACATGAGTCAGCCGAACGGCCAACCGGCGAGCGTTGACGTGCCTTTCACAGTGCAGCCTTAAGAGCAAGCAGGGAGGGTTGCTCAGCACTTCCGGAGAGGGGGACGGAGAATGGGCAAGCACCCGCACGTCGAAGGCCATTGGCATACCCACGTCGAGGGCTTTTCTACCTCCGCCCTCGACTTCTACGAGCTGGTTCGGACAGCGGTCATGCGACGGAAGATCCCCGACCTCCTGATCTCCGAGGTTGAGTGGCATGAGAGCGGCCTCGGCTCCGGGAAGCGCGTTTACCTGCGGGTGAGCCATGAGAACCTGAACTTCGATATCTGTGCCGCGCCCTTCGGCACCGGGTATTTCTTCTCTTGGTGGCTCGCGAGGATTCCGCGAGTCCTTCTCGACCTCGGATTCATCGTTGCCTGCGTTCTGGCGTACGGCTTCCTTCTCTTCGTCTTTTCAAAAGGAGGCGGGAACG
Source organism: uncultured Acidobacteriota bacterium (assembly GCA_963718645.1). GTDB lineage: Bacteria > Acidobacteriota > Thermoanaerobaculia > Multivoradales > UBA5704 > DATARR01. The sequence goes on along the minus strand of OY970373.1, from coordinate 2,839,131 downwards.
GGAGCCCGGGGTGCGCTGGATGTTTCGGACTGTTGCTCCTTCCCTTCCTTTTCATCGGGGGACTCTTCGGCCTCGGAGCCTTCGTCCGCCATGGGGATGCCGGGCTCGAACCCACGGTGCTCTCGATGCCGATCACGGGTTTCCTCTATCAGCTCATTTTCCGGCCAGTCACATACTTCAACGAGGACACCGCGATCATCTTCCGGGACTCCGTCCATGCGGCGGTCCTCGAAGGGATCGACGCCCTCTTTGAGAAAAACGGCCTCCGGGCGCTCGCACCGGAGGGCCGGAAGCCCGTCACCCGGAGCCTCTTGAGGTAAGGCGGGGGAGGGTGTTCCCATGGGGAACGCGGAGGAGCTGACGAAGGCCTTCTACGCTTGGGAGCTGAGGGGCCGGGGCTGGCAGTCCTACGACTACCCGGTCGCCCTGGAACCTGTCTTCCTCCCTTTTCCGGGACATGTGATCGGGAGGCCGGCGGCCAACGACGGCCGCCGCGAGACGAGGCTAAGCGGCCTCATTGGGCGCCTCCTCGGGAAGGCGGAAGAATCCCGGCCACCAGAAGATCCGGAGCCTCCGGAGCCGGACCCTGAGCCTTTCGAGAACGAGGCGCCGCTATGTGAAATCAGAGTCACGCTCCCCGATAAGGTGTCGGTCTCCCCGGCCCTCTCGGCGCAACTCCTCCTTGCGCTCTCACCCTCCCGCTTCCCGCTCGCCTTCGAGGTGCTGGGGCTTCCCGACTCTCTTTGCCCCCAGATCACGGTCCGCCTGCCGGATCGCGATCGGGTCATGGGCCAGCTCCGGGCATTCTTCCCCGATGTTCTCCTCAGCGAAGACGGGGAGGGACTCCGGCCGGCATGGCGCGGCATTCGGGGCGAGGGCGCCGTCCGTGAGTTCGGCCTGGCCCGCGAGTTCATGCTGCCCCTCGGCGCCTCCCGGGACTTCCGGCCCGATCCTCTGCTCTCGCTCTTTGCCGGCCTCGCTCTGGTGCGTGAGGGAGAGCTGGCCTGCTTCCAGGTGCTCTTCGAGCCGGTCGCAAATCCATGGGCCGAGCACATGCTGAGGGCTGTCACGACGGATCGGGGCGAGCCCTTCTTCCTTGATGCCCCAGAGGTCACTGCCCTGGCGAAGGAAAAGGCCGCCCAACCGCTCTATGCCGCGGTCGTGCGGCTCGCGGCCAAAGCCCGGGATGCGGAACGGACCTGGGAGATCCTAAAGAGTGCCGCAGGCGGCCTGAACGCCTTTGCTTTCTGGAACGAGCTTCTGCCGCTCTCGCTCGACGAGGAGATCGACCTTGAAGGCGATCTCCTCAGACGGACCACGCACCGCGCCGGGATGCTCCTGGGGCAAGACGAACTCGCGGGACTCGTGCACCTGCCGCACGAGTCGGTGCGGCTCGCGAAGCTCCGGCGGGAGGTCGCCCGCACAAAGGGCGCGCCTCACTCGGTCTTGGGAGATGGGGTCGCCCTGGGGGCGAACGCCCACGACGGCCGGCTGCTGGAGGTCCGGCTCCCGCGGGACCTGCGCATGCGGCATGTCCACGTGGTCGGGGCCTCGGGGAGCGGCAAGTCCACGCTCCTCACCCGGATGATCCTTGATGACCTCGCGCGCGGAGAAGGGGTCGGCGTCCTCGATCCCCACGGCGACCTTGTGGACGAGATCCTCGCGCGCTTCCCCAAGGAGCGGGAGCGCGACCTCATCCTCTTTGACCCTTCTGACGATGAGGCGGCTCTGGGCTGGAACATGCTCGAAGCCCGCACGGAGATCGAGAAGATCCTCCTCTCCTCGGATCTCGTCGGCGTCTTCCGGCGGCTTTCGACCTCCTGGGGCGACCAGATGAACTCGGTTCTCGCGAACGCGATCCTCGCCTTCCTCGAATCCGGGACCGGTGGGACGCTCCTGGAACTCCGGCGTTTCCTCGTCGACCGGGAGTTCCGGGCCGAGTTCCTGCGGACGGTCTCCGACTCCGAAGTCCTCTACTACTGGCAGAAGGAATTCCCCCTTCTCGTCGGGAAGCCCCAGGGACCGATCCTCACCCGGCTCGATACTTTCCTGAGGCCCAAGCTCGTGCGGCGGGTGGTCGTGGAACGCGAGAACCGCCTCGACTTCCGCGGAATGGTGGACCGGGGGCAAGTTTTCCTCGCGAAGCTCTCCCAGGGGGCCTTGGGCGAAGAGAACGCTTCGCTTCTCGGGAGCCTCCTCGTCTCCGCCTTCCATCAGGCGGCGATCTCGCGCCAGGATCTCGCGCCCGGCGCCCGGCGCCACTTCTTCCTCTACCTTGACGAGTTCCATGAGTTCGCGACCCCCTCGATGGCCGCCCTCCTCACGGGGGCAAGGAAGTACCGCCTGGGACTCACGCTCGCCCATCAGGAACTCCGGCAGCTTGAGGCGAAGAACCGCGAGGTGGCGTCGGCACTCCTCGGGAACGCGGCGACCCGGATCGTCTTCCGGGTAGGAGAGGACGACGCGCGGGATCTGGAGCGGGGGTTCTCCTCGTTCTCGGCCGCGGACTTCCTGAACCTCGGTGTGGGCGAGGCCGTGGTACGGGTGGAGCGGTCGGAGTACGACTTCAACCTGCGGACGGTGCCGCTGCCTGGGATCTCGTCCGAGGCCGCTCGTGCGCGGCAGGAAGAGCTTCTTGTCCTCACGAGAGGTAGGTTCCCCCGGCGGGTTGAAGAAGAGAGCTTCAGAGGAGCGCAGGAAGCGCCCATTGCCCCTCAAGGGACGACCGCCACCCCTGCACCGCTTCTCCCCGTGGCCGCTCCCCAGGAGTCACTTGCGCCAAGACAAGCCGTTGCGGTGAAGAAGCCCCGGCCGGCGCCTCCTGCCTCGGGCCGCGGCGGGCCCGAGCATCAGTACCTCCAGGAACTCGTGAAGCGCTGGGGCGAGGCCCGGGGGTTCCGGGCCACGATCGAAAAATCGATCCTGGACGGCAAGGGCAGCGTCGACGTCGCCCTTGAACGGGAGAGTCTAGCGATCGCCTGCGAGATCTCGGTCACGACGGGGGTGGAGCAGGAGGTAGGAAACGCCCTGAAGTGCCTTTCGGCCGGATTCGACCGCGTGGTCCTCATCTCCTTGAAGAAGAACCACCTCGCAAAGCTCCGTGCGGCGCTCGAAGAGAAACTTTCGAAAGACGACCTTTTCCGCCTGTTTTTCCACAACCCCGAGGAGCTACCATCGTTTTTGGACGGCCTCCCCCCTGCTGCCAAAGAGGAGACGGTGGGCGGCTACCGGGTCAAAGTGGACTACGAAGCGCCCGATGAGACGGCGAAGGCCTCCCGCTCCCGGGCCATCGCCGACCTCATCGCCCGCAGGATGAAAACAAAGAAACGAGGCGGACCATGAACGAGAAGCGTACCCCCCGTCCTCCGGTACACGTCACCTGGCAGGAAAACCCCCTCCGTCCCGTCCCTCCCGAAGGCGCCCCGAGAAAGGCGGTCGGCCTCTGGATTCGGGTCTCGACCCAGGACCAGGCCGAGAGCGACAGCCCCCAGCACCACGAGGGACGCGGGCGGATGTATGCGGAACTCAAGGGCTGGGATGTGCGCGAGGTCTACCACCTCGAAGCGGTCTCCGGGAAATCGGTCCTGGAGCACCCGGAGACGAAGCGGATGCTGGAGGACGTGCGCAAGGGCCGCATCTCCTGCCTCATCTTCTCGCAGCTCTTCCGCCTCGGCCGGAACACCCGCGAGCTTCTGGAGATCTCGGAGTTCTTCGAGAAGCACCGCGCCGACCTCGTCTCCCTCCAGGAGGCGATCGATACCTCGACCCCGATCGGGCGGATGTACTACACGATCACCGCCGCCATGGGCCAGTGCGAGCGGGAGATGACGGCTCGGAGAGTCGCGGCCTCGATCCCGATCAGGGCGAAGCTCGGGAAGCCCCTCGGCGGCCAGGGACCCTTCGGCTACCATTGGGTGGAGAAGAAGCTCGTCCCCCATCCGGAGGAAGCCCCGGTCCGGCGTCTCATCTACGACCTCTTCCTCGAACACGAGCGCCTCAAAACCGTCGCGAGGCTCCTGAACGAGAGGGGCTACCGCACGCGGAGCGGCACGAAGTTCACGGACACCACGATCCGCCGCCTCATCACGGACCCGACCTCGAAGGGCCTGCGCCGTGCGAACTACACCCAATCGACCGGTGACAAGAAGCACTGGGTCCCGAAGCCCGAGGAGGAGTGGATCTGGACCGAGGTCGAGGGCATCGTCGAGGAGGACGTCTGGGAGGCCGCGAACGCGCTCCTCCTCGAACGGAAGCGGAAACCCTCCGCCCGTCCCGCGAAGAAGGTCACCCACCTCTTCGCCGGACACACGTTCTGCGTCTGCGGGGCGAAGATGTACGTCCCCCACAAGGGCACGAAGTACACCTGCGCAAGCTGTCGGAACAAGATCCCGGCCTCCGACCTCGAACGGGTCTTTCGGGAGCGCCTGAAGCAGTTCGCGGTCACGGAAGACGAGATTCTCGCCCATGCCGCGAAAGGCGACGAGGTCTTGCGCGAGCGGGAGGAACTTCTCGCGAACCTCGGACGAGAGCGGGCCCGGGTCCAGGGCGAGATGGACCGGGTCTACCGGCTCTATGTCGAGGACAAGCTCACCCCCGACGCCTTCGACGAGCGCTACCGGCCGCTCGAAGCCCGGCGCCGGGAGATCGATGAGGAGCTGCCGCGCCTCGAAGGCGAGGTGGACTTCCTGAAGGTCGAGCACCTCTCGGGCGAGGAGGTCGCGGCGGGGATCGACGACTTCTACGCCCGCTGGCCCGGGATGGCTCCCGAGGAGAAGCGGACGCTTGTCGAGACCTGCGTGCGGAGGGTGACGGTGGGGAAGGATGACATCTCGTTTTCCCTCTACTACTTTCCCTCTCCCTCTGAACTTACGTCAAAAGGGCAACGCTCAAACCGGGATTGAGCAGCAGGCACGAGCCGTGCCAGGAGAGCTCGGGACGGTGGGAGTGGCCGTGGATCACCAGCCGGGAGTCCTTCAGCCAGCGCGGATCGACGTCCTCGCGGCGGTGGACCATCCGGAAGGGGAGACCGGCGAGGTCCCCGGCCAGGACCTCGGGGAGCGCGGCGGCCGTGGCTCCGCCATCGCTGTTGCCGCGCACGGCCTCGACCGGGGCGATCCGGCGCAGCGCCTCCAGGATCGCCAGGTCGCCGACGTCGCCGGCGTGGAGGATCCGCTCGCACCCCGCGAGCAGCTCGATCACCCGCGGCCGGAGGAGGTTGTGAGTATCCGAGACGACGCCGACCCGCATGCCCTCCCCTTATACACGGGAACAGGCCCCGGGAGGCCGGCCGAAAAGAAAAAACCCGGGCGGATCACTCCCCCGGGCCTTCACCCTCCACGTGTTTCCAAAGCGAACTCAAAACAACAACAATAGACTCTCTCTCCCCTGCTAACTTCAAGACTACAAAGAAGAACTTCAAACGGAGCGGCTGCCCCTCCCTCCGGCGACCACCCTCTCCCCCCTCGGGTGCTGCATCGAGGGGGAGTCTAGGGGGGGCGCCGCTCAAGAGTCCTCACAGACCGGCTCAAGCTTCCTCAAAAAAGATCAAAGCCGCCGTCTTTCAGCCCTGCTGGGGGTGAGGTACAATCCCGTAGACCGTCCCGGCAGTCTTCGAGAACGGCGCTCGCGAGCGATTTCGCGAGGGCCCCAGCCTGTCCCGTGGACCGCGACCAACCCCCCATGGCAACGAGCTCCCAGGTGCCGACGGCCGAGAAGCGGGTCTACGAGTTCGACGGCTTTCGCGTCGATCCTGTACGCCGGCGCCTCCTGCGCGGCGGCGAGCTGGTCTCCCTGACCCCCAAGGCGTTCGCGATCCTGCTCGCCCTGCTCGAGAACCGGGGTGGGGTGGTGGACAAGGAGGACCTGATCCAGCGGGTCTGGCCGGACACCTTCGTCACCGAGGCCAACCTGACGCAGAACATCTCCTCCCTCCGCAAGGCCCTGGGCGAGCGCGCCAACGATCACCGCTACGTCGTCACCGTCCCCGGGCGGGGGTACAGCTTCGTCGCCGAGGTGCGCGAGGTGCCGCGCGAGAGCACCGGCGAGCTGACGATCTCCCGAGAGCCGCCGGTCGTCGCTGAGCTGCCGGTTACCCGCAGGCTGCAGGTCGCCGGCGAGGTCGAGGACCCGCCTGCGGCGCCGGCCCTCCTGCCAGCGCCCCCGTCCGATACGGCGGTGATCCGCAGCCTCCCATCCCGGGGCCGCCAGCGCTTCCTGGCTGCCGTGGTCCTCGGCGCCCTGGTGGCCGCGCTGGCGACCGGCGGTTTTCTTTTCTACAACGGGCGGAAGAATTTTCAGCCGCGGCGGCGGACGAGCGGCGCCCCGGCGGCAATCCCCGCGCGGCCGACGGTCGCGGTGCTCGGCTTCCGGAACCTCAGCGGGGACCGCGGCCAGGACTGGCTCTCCACCGCCCTGTCCGAGATGCTGATCACCGAGCTGTCGGCCGGCTCGACGGTCCGCATGGTCCCCGGCGAGGAGGTCGTCCGCGTGAAGCGGACGCTGTCGCTCCCCTACACCGAGGATCCGGACGACGAGACGCTGCAGCAGATCCACGACCGGCTCGGCGCCGACCTGGTGGTGGCCGGCTCCTACGTCGTGCTGGAGGAGAAGGGGAGCCGCAAGCTGCGGATCGACGTCCGCGCGATGCGGGCCGCCGAAGGGGACTCGGTGGCCTCCTTCGCCGAGCAGGGGACCGAGGAGGGCCTGTTCGACCTGGTGTCGCGGACCGGCCGCCGGCTGCGCCACGAGCTCGGCTGGGCCGAGCCCTCGCCGGCCGACGCCCGCGCGGCGGCGGCGCTGCTGCCGGGCAACCCGCAGGCGGCTCGCCTGTATGCCGAAGGGCTGACCCGCCTGCGCGCCTTCGATCCCCGGGGCGCCCGCGACCTGCTGGTCCGCGCCGCCGAGGTCAGCCCCGACTCCGCGGCGCTCCGCTCCGCCCTCTCCCTCGCCTGGATCGGCCTCGGCGACGACGACCGGGCGCGCGCCGAGGCCGAGAAGGCGGTCCAGCTCTCGGCCGCCCTGCCGAAACAGGAGCGCCTGGCGATCGAGGCCCGCGCCGTCGAGGCGAGGAAGGACTGGAGCCGGGCGAGCGAGCTCTACCGTTCGCTCTGGACCTTCTATCCCGACAACCTGGAGTACGGGCTCCGCCTGGCGAGCTGCCTCTCCGCCGCCGGCCGCAACGCCGAGGCCCTGGTGGTGGTGGCGGAGATGCGCAAGCTGCCGCCGCCGTCGGGGGGCGATCCGCGGATCGACCTCATCGAGTCGCAGGTCGACAAACGGCTGTCGGACTTCCCGGCCGAAATGCGGGCCGCCGGCCTCGCCGAGGAGAAGGGGCGCAAGTCGGGAGAGACCCAGGTCGTCGCGCAGGCGTCCATGCTCCAGGGGGACGGACTGCTGCTGGCCGGCCGCTCCCGCGAGGCGATCCCGCTCTTCGAGGTGGCGCGCGACCTCTTCGCCAAGGCCGGCAACCAGTCCGCCGTCGCCCTCGTCCTCACCCACCTCGGCGTGGCGCTCAACGAGCAGGGGCGCCTGGCCGAGGCGCAGGCGATGTACGAGGCCTCGCTGGCCACCCTGCGGCGGATCGGCAGCGTCCAGAGCGGCGCCATCCAGTTGGACAACCTGGGCTTCGTCGCGCAGGACCTCGGCGACCTGCCGCGCGCCCAGACGCTGCTGGAACAGGCTCACGCCGCCTTCCTCGCCGACGGCGACCGGGTGCTGGCGGAGGAGGCGCTCAACGCCATCGGCACCGTGATGCTGGCGCGGGGCGATCTCGCCGGCGCCCGCCAGCGCTTCGACGAGGTGCTCGCGCTCAGCCGCCAGACGGGGAACCGGGTGGACGAAGGGCGGTCGCTCAGCTACCAGGGGCTGGTCCTGGCGTGCCTCGGCTCGCTCGGCGAGGCCCGGCGGCTCCAGGAGCAGGCGTACGGGATCACCCAGCGGATCGGCGACCCGGTCCACGGGGCCTCGATGCTGGCCGCCTCCGCGGAGGTGCTGGTGCGCCTCGGGGACCTGCCGGAGGCCGGCCGGCGCCTCGCGCGGGCCCTGGAGATGAAGCGGCAGGGGGACAGCCGGCTCGGCGTCGCCGAGGTGCTCGGCCTCCAGGCGCAGCTCCAGGAGCGGCTCGGCAACCTGGCCGAGGCGAAGCGGCTGAGCGGCGAGCAGGAAGCGCTCGCCCGCGCCACCGGCTCCCGCAGCCAGCTCGCCGCCGTCCTCCAGGAGACGGCCCGCTGGAGCCTCGACGACGGGGACCTCGCCGGCGCCCGCCGCCGGCTCGAGGAGGCGCTCCGCCAGCGCACGACCAACGGCGAGGCGCTGGAGGCGGCGGCGGTGCGCCTCGACCTGTCAGACCTTTTCCGCCTCCAGGGCAACCCCGGCGAGGCCGCCCGCCTCGCCTCCGAAGTGGCGGACTGGTACGCCCAGCGCGGCATGGAGGGCTTCCGCGCCCGCGCCCTCGCCCGCCTGGCCCAGGCGCTCCTCGCCAGCGGCCGGAGCGCGCCGGCACGTCAGGCCGCCGACCAGGCCGAATCGATCGCCGAGGCGGGGGAGGACCTCGACCTCCGGCTCACCGTGGCCACCGCCGTGGCGCCCGTCCGTGCCGCCACCGGCGACGCGGCGTCGGCCCTGGACCTCCTCCACTGGACGATCCAGGAGTCGGCCCGCATCGGCTCCGTGATCCTCGGTCTCGAAGCCCGGCTCGAGCTGGGACTCCTGCAGCGGCAGACCGGCGACCCGGCCTCGGCGACCTCAACCCTGGAAGACGTGCGGAAGACGGCGGAGGCCCGCGGCTTCCGCGCGCTGGCCCGGCGTGCCGCCGCGGGCCCGGTGGTGCGGGTCGGTCGGCCGAAGGGCTGAACGCGGCCTTATTTTGTCAAATTCACCTTGGCTCTGGCGTTGGCCCTCATCACCCCGGCCCTCTTCTCCCGTCCCCTCCCACCTCCCACACCGGGAGAAGAGGGGGGCCCTGCGATGCGGCCACTCCTTGAGCCCTTGCGTTGCTTTTCTCCCCTCTCCCGGTGAGGGAGGGTGGGTGGGGGACGGGAGAGGGGCCGGGGGTGAGGGCCCGGGCGGGCGGCTCCGAGGGACGAGGCCAATCTGACGAAGTAGAATTAGCGTCCTTGCCGTCCTGGTACGGGTTTTTTCGGCGCAGGCTCTTAGGGGTTCCGGTCGTCCCTCTCTCGGGACTACTGTAAAATCTCCCGCGCCTACCCAAAGGAGCCCCGCATGATCCGATCGCGCGTCCTCGTCCTCCTTCCCGTGCTGGCAGCCTGCCTGGTTCCTCCCACCTTCGCGGCGCCGGCGCCCTCCGCCGCCGCCCAGGAGGCCAGGACCATCGACATCGAGCTGGTCGGCTGCGGCACGCGCCATTCGATGTCGTCCTGGACCGATCCGAAACGGGGGATCGGCTGCGCGCGGGACCTCGTGGTACGGCGCCTGGAGGCGATCGCGGCGAAGAGCGGCGGCCGGCTCAAGGTGATCGTCGACAAGTACGAGACGACCGGCCCGCGCACCGGCAACGTAGCGGTGCCGATGCAGAACGTCTACGCCGTGCTCGAAGGGACCGACCCCATCCGCCGGAAGACGGCCTACGTCATGTCCGGCCACCTCGACTCGCGCGCCACCGACATCATGGACACCAGGATCGACGCTCCCGGCGCTGACGACGACGCCTCGGGCGTGATCGTCTCGATCCTCTCCGCCGGGGCCCTGGCGCCGAAGCCGGAGGGGTACCGCGCCACGCTGATCTTCGCCGCCGTGGCCGGCGAGGAGCAGGGGCTCCTCGGCTCCAAGCGGATGAAGGAGTGGCTGGCCCAGCAGGGGTACGAGGTGGGGGGGATGATCACCAACGACATCGTCGGCGCCACCAACGGCTCCAAGGACCGGCGGCCGCGCGTCTTCAGCGAGGGGGGCCCCGACGGCGTCGATTCGCCCGGCCGGCAGATGGCGCGCCGGCTCGACGAGCTGGCCGGGCCGAAGCGGGTGCGGCTGGTCTTCCGCCACGACCGCTTCGGCCGCGGCGGCGACCACCTCCCCTTCGTCGAGGCCGGGCTGCCGGCGATCCGCATCACCGAGCCACTGGAGAACTACGACCACCAGCACCAGACCGTCCGCGTCGAGAAGGGGGTCCAGTACGGCGACCTGATCCAATACATGGACTTTCCGTTCGTCGCCGACGTGGCCGCGCTCAACCAGCTCCTCCTCGCCGAGCTGGCCGCGGCCCCGGCGCCACCGAAATCGGCCGTCCTCGCCGGCGCCGTCACCCCGGCGGCGAAGATCACCATCGAGGCCGGGGACGACGCGGCGCGTCAGGGGTTCGAGATCCTGCACCGGGAGACCACCGACGCCCGCTGGCACGTCCTGCGCCCGGTCGAGCGGCCGGGGGAAGTCGTGCTGGCGGACACCAGCACCGACAACGAATACTTCGCCGTCCGCAGCGTCGGCCGCGACGGCCACCGGAGCTTCGCCGTCCCCTGCGTGCCGGCGCCCCGGCCGCCGCTCGACAGCGTGCCGGCGAAGCCGCCGGGGCGGTGAGGGGGAGGGAGAGGGAGGGCCTGACGGGGGGCCGCGTCGCAGTCGTCCCCCTTCTCCTTTAGGAGAAGGGTAGGGGATGAGGTCGCAGGCCGCAGAGGCTGATCGAAGCGTTGACGCCTGGGCAGGAACTAGTTGTTGAACATCTTCCCCAGCTCGCCGATCTCGCCGAGGATGCCGCCGGTGTCGCCGCCCTGCGGTACCTGACCGGCCGTCTGCCCCGTGGCCTGGCCGGCGCCGCCGAGGAAGTCGCGGAGCATGGGGACGGAGGCGGCGATCCGCTGGAGGAGGTCCGAGCCGCCGCGCTGCTCGAGGAGCGCGAGGAGCTGGGGCACCAGGGCGGTGAGGGTCTCGAGGCTGAGCCCCGAATGGGCGAGCACCGACAGGAGGCCGCCGACGCCGCCTGTCGAGCTACCGGTGAGGCTGCCGATTACCCCGGCGATCTCGCCGAAGAGGCCGGCGCCGGGCTCGCCGGGGGCCGGAGTGGACTGCGGGGCCGCGGCCACGCTGGACGCCGTGCCCATCCACTGGGCCGCTTCCGGCACCGCCTTGAGGAGCTGGTCGAAATCACCCTGCGAGGCGTGCTCGCGGATCAGGTTGAGCAGGGCTCCCGCCCCCACCTCGGTCTGACCAGGGTGACTGCCGAGCGACGCCGTGAGCTGACTCAGGATCTCATCCATCCTCGTTCCCCCTTGTAAGTGGACCCCATCTTACCGGGTCCGCGGAAGAAAAAGGGCGGCGGCGCTTCCCCGCGGGAGACGCCGCCAAGGAGCCAAGCCGGATCAGCCAACCCGGAGAGAGTGTTTTTGCCTTTTGACCGGCTCAGTGTGGCAGCCGAAGATTACAGGCCACATTAAGGCGTGTTGATCTATGGCGTACTGCGCCGGCCCGTGGAGGAGGCCACGACGCGGGTCATCAGCAGCCGGCGGATGAACAGGTCCAGGGCCCCGAGCTCGGCCCGCACCTCGGTTTCCGGATGGTATTCGCCGAGGATCACCTCGCGGGCGCGCAGCCGGCCGAGGTCCATGGTCGAGCGCAGCATCTCCCAGCGGTTCTCGGTGAACTCGCACGGGAGGCGGTGGCGGGGGCGGATCACCACCGTCCGCTCGCGGAAGGGCGATGGAATGACGTGGTCCGGCTCGCGCGGGTTGCGGTAGAGGCCCCCCTCGCTCTCCCCCTTCATGGTGACCAGCACGACGGCGTCGCACCCCTCGGCGAACGCCTTCTCGTAGGGGAGGTTGTCGGCCCTGCCGCCGTCGCCGTAGCGCTCGCCGTCGATGCGCGGCGCGTGGGTGTAGAACGGCGGCACGTAGTTCGAGGCGAGGCAGAGCGCCAGCGGGTCCTCGACCGTCCGCAGGTCGAAGAAGGTGCCCTGGCGGTCGCGCAGGCGGGTGACGCCGATGAAGGCCGGCAGCGCCTCCGGCCGGCGGAGCCGCTCGACCCCCACGTAGCGGCTGAAGGTGCGCCGGTGCATCTCGGGGAAGCGGTACGGCGAATGATCGCGCAGCAGGTTGCGGATGTCGAAGCGGGGCATCCGGGTGAACGCCCGCCAGTAGAGGCGGAGGCGGGGCACCGTGCCCGCCGACACCGCGGCCGCGTTCCAGGCCCCGCCCGAGATCGCCACCGAGAGGTTCGGCTCAAACCCGAGCTCGGTCAGGGTCTCGATGACCCCCACCTGGAAAGCGCACCGCGACGCTCCCCCCGAGAGGACCAGCCCGACCTTGCGGGCCGAGCGGAGGATCTCCAGGGCTGGCGGCGTATCAGCGTTCATGGCCATGGAAGCATCTTATCGATTGTGAGCGCGGGTTGCAGCCTGGGTGGAACCGGGCCGCGAGGGGCGGTGGTAGGATAGCCGGAGACGCGAGGTCCTATGGCCAGACACAAAGTATCCATCCCGGTCCCCGAAGAGCTGGAGCAGCAGATGCCGGCCGACCCTCAGGAACGCCAGCAGGTGTTGATCTGGGGTCTTCGGGAGTGGCGGGTGAACAAGGCGCTTCAGGCGTACAAGCGTGGTGAGGGCTCCCTCGCCCACGCCGCGGGCCAGGCGGGAGTCTCCCTCCGCGAGATGATCCCGCTGGCGTACGCTCATGGGCTGACTCCCAGGATCGACCCGGCCGACCTCGACCTCTCCGAGGCGCAAGCCGCCCTCCTGTGAAGGTCGTTTCCGACGCGGGACCTTCATGAATCGGATTCAATTCAGATCTGACATATCCTCAAGGTCATCATTAAAAACGACCCTACAAGTCCTCGTCGTAAAATAATCCAAGGCTTTAGCGACTGGCGTCGTAAATCTAAATGGAAGCAGGAGTCCGAGATACGGAATCATCTCGGCATGTTTCCAAAGCTCTATGGGTAGCTCGTTTTCGTTGACAGACAAAGCGGCGCTGCGGAGGCGTTCCCATGATTCGGGGGTGGCTGGTTGCCAGGTTTTCAATTGGCCGTCATCATCTCTTACAGAGAGTATTCTACTGGGGATAGAACATTGAAATTCGCACAATGCTAAGTTAGATAATCGTGGCCACATTGCTTCTACCAAGGAGCGTAATCCGCGCCGCGCAAGCCAATCTACGGCAACATGAAGCGTGTATGCGTGTCCATCAAATTGTTCTTCCAAGCCCTCGTCCTCAAAGTAAGACAGGAGAACCTCATTGAACCGGTGGTAGGGATCTGGAAGAGCTTCTGTTGAACCCAATTGATTAACTTTGAGCAAGGTATTGGCCCATTTCGCGACAAGCTCGACCCCTTCCTGTACGTGTCCACATGATTCCAATTCTGCCGCGATATTAAAGAAAAATGGCGCTCCGACCTCTCCGGGGCTTCCTATGTATGGTAGCTCTCGTAAGATTACCTTCTGTGCATCCTCACTGCAGTTGCGACCACCGACGATGAGTCTTTCAGAAATAGAAAACGCTGATATATACCCACAGACTATTAGGCACCTAGATGGGTAGACCATCCCATCGGTAAGGTCCGGAATTACGAGATCTTCCAAGGCTGATGCTTCAAGGAGTAACTCGTTAAGTGCCATCCTGCTGCCCTCAAAGGCGAGTTCGTAAGAAGTGAGCCAGGCTTCTTCAGGGACCTTAAGCTCTGCGACTTGAAGTATTGTCATCGCGCATGAAAGCCATGCTTCCGCAATCCCTACATGGTTCCTCAATCTTTCCCAAGGCGAAGTTGTATAGGAAGTGAAGAGCACCATGCTTGCGAGGGCCCGGTGAATGCGAATCACCGCACCACTTTTCAGCGCGGGGTCAATGAGGGTATTGATGAAACCTAGAAATTCTTCTATGGGGAAGGGCCCGCTGCCATCTGACAAATACAGGGTAAGGAATCTGTTCAGGTCGCTTGGATTAGTTGGTAGATATTGCTGGTGCGCGTCCTTGAATCGGCCAACAAGATGTTCTCCTTCGATGCATTCAAGCACGGGAAGTCCGAGCGGCCGGTTCGCATGATTGAAGGCTTCTAGTCGGCCTCGTGCTGGCGGCGTAAGCTTGCCGTTGGTGACAAGAGCCACTCGGTCGGGTCGCCGGGGCGGCTCTACTCCTGGATAGGTAACTGCTGTCGCGCAAAGGGCAAGGAGTTGGCCCTGGATGGATTCTAGATCAGCTAAGTCGATGTCTCCGCCCTTTAGCTGGAAGGCATAGAGATGTCCGCTTTGTGCGAGCGCAAGGATGTCCTTTCCGTGTTCGAAAGGATGATGAGCTGGTCCATGAAGGACCTTGAAGCCTTCTGCGGATAAGAGCTGGGTAAAGGGTATTTCGTAACCTCTTTCGTTGAGGTTAGTCAACCAGTTTTCTAAGATTCTCTCTAGCACGCCATTCCTCAAATTTATCTTGTAATATGTGTTCGTACTCGGCTTGGATCTCGGGCTGGGATTGCCACTGAGCCATTTTATCCCTGAGAGCCTTCTCCTGGGTAGGGTGTCCTAGAAAGGATGGTAGCCGAGGGATTCTGGTGTTGGGGTCGAAATCAATTTGTATCCGTCGGAGCATTTCAAGAAAGTATTCAGGAGTGAAATCTCCTTCTTTCGCAGTGACTATATTGCCAATAGACTCTGCCGCTTCCGACATTTTCTTGACCATTAACTGCATTTGTGCAGCCGCGAAATCTTTCGCCACGCATAGCAATTTGCCTTCCATTTGTTTCGGATCAAAAGACTTGAACTCCTCGCGGTTTAGTCTGACTTCAGAGCCTATTTCTGGGAAATCCATAATGTCAGTAGACCCGTCGGAGCGAGACAATTTTCCGGAATCGCCTTCATGTTGGCGGAATGTATGGATCTCGCGGAGTACGGGAGCGATTTCAAGAACTGAAGCTTCTATCCGTTGATTGAACAATTTCTGGGCGCGGGCTTTGTACTCTGGAAAATCGGGGAACATATTTTGAGCACCCTTGGGGAATTAACTGTCGTATTGGATGGAGAGGCCGCTGGGGCATCACCGTCCCACGGGGGATAGCACCCAAGACGCCAGGCTCGGCCAGTGATCTCGTTCGTCTAGAAAAGCCAGGATCGCTCCCATATCGATAAGGCCGCGAGGTTTAGCGGCCATACCGGCTTGCGAGTCGCGCCCGCACCAGCGACCGGGCATTCTCGGCTCGACCGGGATGATCCCCATGGATACTGCCGACGAATTTCATCGCCGCTTCATGGAGCCTCTTCTGCCTCTCCTCCTCGTCCTCGTCCGTAACCTTTGAGCGTTCGAGCCACTCTTCCGCGATCTGCTCAAGGAGCTCCGCGACGCTCTTCTTCTCGGCGCGGGCGGCCTCCTCCAACTCAGCCTTGAGGTGAGCAGTAAGGCGCCAACTGTAGACCTCGGTCTTCATGCACGACATGGTAGTGCAGGCGGCCAGCTCTTCCAAGAGGCCTACACCCGCCGCACCTGCTCGCCCGCGCGGTGGAGATGCTTGGAGCGCTCCACGATGGCCTGCAGGAACCCTTCGCGGTCCTCGGGCGAGACCAGCAGCGCCCGGCCGCCGTCGTAGCGGATCTCCAGGCGGTCGAGCGACAGCGCCGGGGAGGAGATCGGGCTCCGCGAGGGGTGGATCGATTCGATGCTCTCGATCACGACCCGCCAGCGGAACGGGCCCGAGCGGGCGATCACCTCGCGGCCGGTCACCTCGTAGCGGGTCGATCTGAACGTCGAGGCCATGAAGCCGAGGAGGAGGACCTCGATTCCCACCATCAGCGCCACCGCGCCGGGGGGAGGCCCGGACATCAGCGCCGAGCCCATCACCACCACCGAGACGGCGAGCGGGATCGCCGCCAGCGCGAAGATCCAGCGGTCGACCTTGGACGGGAAGACGAGGACGAGGGAGCTCGAGGGGTCCATAGCGTAGGGTTCGACGAAACTGCGCCCATTCTATCCGTAAAAGAATAGGAGGGACCGGAGGAGACGGCGCCGCATCCGTCCCCTCCGGCTGGGTGCATCGATTGTCAAAGACCACCTCTCCGATCCGCCACCCCCTGGGGGCTGGACAGATCGTCATCATGTACATAGAATGGATGACCTGGAGGCCGCTGTCAAGCCTCCCGGGGCGCCTTCAGGCTGGCTCTTCGGGAGATTGGATGCCGTTCCCTCCTCGATACGTCACGAGAAGAGCAGGGAACACGACGTTCCCCCTCGTTCGCGGCGCATTCCCCGCGGGGAACGTCCCATTCCCCACAAGGAGTGTGGCGTTTCTTTGAATGTGCATGACATAAGCGGCGTGGAACACGGCGTTCCCCTGAGGGAACGCCACATGACGGACTCATCGAATGACGTGAAGAGGGGGGAACGGCTCAGATCGAAGCCGTCGCGTCCCGTTCGCCCGCGCTTGCGTCCCGTTCCCTCCGGGGAACGCGGCTCGAACGGCATGAAACAGGGCGCGACGGACAGGAAATGGAACGCGTCGAGTGGGGAACGCGACGCGAAGAGTGGCCTTCAGGCCTGTTCTTTGACAACTGATTCAAACCTGGGGCTCCACCGCTTCGCGGCGGCGGCGGAGCCCCGCCTTTTTCCTTCTATGCGTGGTGCGTATCGTGCCCGTACTTGCGGAGCGCTTCCTCGACGGCGAGCTTCTTCACTCGCAACCGGCCGCCGGAGAGCGTTTCGGCGCCCTCGGGGTCGATGTTCTCGATGTCGTAGGGCTTGCCCTGGACGTCGAGGACGATGACGTCGAAGGTGAAGGCCGTCTCGGTCGTCGCGCGCAGCCAGTGGACGTTGTTCTTCTCGTCCGAGATCGACGAATGGCTGCCGACGCGGGCGACCTCGTCGATCGTGGGCACGATGACCATGTGGGTGTCGTCCTCTTCCATCCTGTCATATTGCTTCAGCCGGAATTCGCCCTTGAGCACGTAGTGGCACGAGGCCATGTTCTTGTGCCCATGGGGGATGATCGCGCGGTCCCGCCGCATGCCGAACACCTTGCGCTGGAAGACGATGTCCTCTGGAAGTCCGGCGAGCCGCGGGAAGTCGACTGGCCGCGTGCTCACTCCGAGGTCCGGAAAGTCGAAGTACTTCGTCAGCCGGTCGAAGTCGACGGCCGCCAGCAGCTCCGCCGGCGGGATCCGGTCGTAGAGCGCCCGGACCCGCGCCTGCCAGAGCCCCGGCGCGATCCTGCCGGTCTTGAGATCCCGGCTCATGTCGTTGAGGTCCCGCACCCAGGAGTCGGTGACCGGCTTCACCGCGGCCCCGAAGGCGTCGCGGCTGAACAGCGTCTCGAGCAGCGAATACGAGGCGACAGTGCCGAGGAGGGATTGGATGAGGTCTCTGCGGTTCATGGGGGGCCTGATGAGCCATTCTAGCGCGCAGGAGATAGAATGAACCCATGAGAGCGACCCCACGAGGAGCCAAGGTACTCAAGGAAGTCGAAGGAATCTACCGCGATGGGGAGGTCGAGCTCCTGGAGCGGCCTGTGGGTTTGCGGGAAGCCCGGGTGATCGTCACCTTCCTCCCCTCGGTGCCTGCCGAGGCTTCGGCAGGAGACGCCCGCAAGAGGATGCTGGACCGAATGAGAACCGGTATACCTCTCGGCGGCCCACCTTATCCTGGACGGGAGGAGATCTACGAACGGGGTCGTAAGGTTTGAGCGTCCTGATCGACACCAACATCTTCGTTTACGCCTTCGATCCTGCCGATTCAGGCAAACACGACAAGGCTGTACGGTTGATCGAGGAGGTCACTCGAAGGGGTGACCTTGTTCTGTCGGTGCAGATTCTGAACGAATTGGCTTGGACTCTGCTGCGCCGGGGAAAAGGCCTCAACCTTGCCCCTGAAGAAGTTCACGACATCGTCGACGAGATCAGCCAGAGTGCGCGAGTTGTACCCTTGACTCCCGACCTCACGCTGAAGGCCTTGACCACGGCGCTTGGGCATGGACTCTCCTTCTGGGACGGCCTTATCTGGTCTGCTGCTCATCTCCACCGGCTTTCGACCATCTACAGTGAAGACTTTCAACATGGCCGGGAAGTCGAAGGCGTGCGTTTCGTCAATCCGTTCGTAGGGTAAAGACCCTCTCCCTGACGCGCAGCCGATCGGCATTTTGCCGCAAGGAACGAAGGTCTCATACAATAGGATTGAGCAGATTCCCGGAGGAGAATGCGGACGGTCGAAGTCGACGGCCGCCAGCAACTCCGCCGGGGGATCCGGTCATAGAGCGCCCGGACCCGCGCCTGCCAGAGGCCCGGCGCGATCCTGCCCGTCTTGAGAGTCGATCGCTTATCGCGACGCCGAGGGGTGGTGAAGACCGAAGGGACCTCGCCGCTGCGGAGACGCCCCGCCGTCTCCGTGGCCTGCGGAGGGTGTCGTAGAGCGTCTGGGTCGTCTCTACGGCACGATGTTGCGATGGTCAGAGATGGTGATGACGGGGGCCTTTGCGGAGGAATCTTCCAACCCTCCCGTAACCTTATCTTCGGCCATCTCTTCGACGTTGCGTAGAGACGTCCCAGACGATGTGCGCCGACGCTTCGAAGGGCCTACAACGGCGGGGCGTCTCCGCTGATAGAGGGTGGTTGATTACCGCGGGAGGGCCCCCGGGCCGCCTTCCTCTTCGCGGCCGACGGGACCCGTCCTCCCCCTCCTCGATCGGATCGGCTACGATGGAGACATCGAAACCGAAATCGAGACGTCCATGTCAGAGAACCGACGTCCGTCCCCGCCGCCCGTGGAGGCCGCGAGCCTGCTGGAGGTGCGCGATCTCGCCGTGTCCTACCGGGGCCCGCGCGGTGTCTGGACGCCGGCGGTGGAGGGGGTCGGCTTCGCGATCGGGGCCGGCGAGGCGCTCGGGGTGCTGGGGGAGTCGGGATGCGGCAAGACCACGACGGCACTCGCCATCCCGGGGCTTCTCCCCGTCAACGGCAGGATCGACCGGGGCTCGATCCGCCTCGGCGGGCTTGAGCTTGTGGGCCTCGACGAGCGGGGGCTCCAGCGCGTGCGCGGCGCCGGGATCGGCCTGGTAGCCCAGGAGCCTTCGCTCGCCCTCAACCCGGTGATCCGGGTGGGGGAGCAGGTGGCGGAGGTGCTGCGCGTCCACCGCGGGCTCTCGTGGAAGCTCTGCCGCGAGGCGGCGGCGCGGGGGCTCGCCGCCATGGGATTCCCCGATCCCGATCGCATCGCCGCCTCCTATCCTCACCAGCTCAGCGGCGGCGAGCGCCAGCGGGTCACCCTCGCCCGCGCCCTGATCTGCGAGCCGCCGGTGCTGATCGCCGATGAGCCCACGGCTTCCCTCGACGCCCCGGTCGCGGTGGAGATCCTGGCCCTGCTGCACGACCTCAAGGCGCGGCGCCGGCTGGCGCTGCTGCTGATCAGTCACGACCCGCGGGTGCTGGCCGCCCTCGCCGACCGGATCGTGGTGCTGCGCGCCGGCCGCGTCGTCGAGGAGGGGCCGCGCGAGGAGGTCTTCCGCCATCCCCGGCACTCCTACACCGCCGGGCTGTTGCGCAGCCTGCCGACGCCTCCCGCCGTGCCGTCCCCGGCGCCGGTGGAAGACACCGGTGGCGCGCTCCTTCTCGCGGTCCGCGGCCTGCGCAAGACCTACGCGCTGCGGCGGCCTCTGGGCGCCGGGCGCGCCATCGCCGCCCTGAACGGGGTGGATCTGGACCTCGCCCCGGCCGCGCGGCTCGCCCTGGTCGGCCGCTCGGGGAGCGGCAAGTCGACCCTGGCCCGCTGCCTGGCCCTGCTGGAGGAGCCGGACGGCGGCGAGATCCGGCTCGGCGGCGAGGATCTGGAGCGCTTGCCGGAGCGCCGCCGCGCCGCCTTCCGCCCCGCGTTGCAGCTCGTCTTCCAGGACCCCGCGGCGGCCCTGAACCCCCGGTTCTCGGCGCTGGAGGCGGTGGAGGAGCCGCTGCTTCTCCAGGGTGGAGGAGGGGCGGGGGAGAGACGGCGCGCCGCCCTCGCTCTGCTGGAGCAAGTGGGGTTGGCGAGCGAGCTGGCGGCGCGGCCGGTGCCGGGGCTGAGCGGCGGCCAGAAGCGGCGGCTTCTCCTCGCCCGGGCGCTCGCCACCCGGCCGCGGGTGCTGGTCCTCGACGAACCGTTCACCGGCCTCGACCTCCCCCTCCAGGCGCAGATCGCCGGCCTGCTGCGGACGCTCCAGGAGGCGCACGGCTTCGCCATGGTGCTGGTCTCCCACGATCTGGAGCTGGCTGGCGCGCTGGCCGCCGAGATCGCCGTGATGGACGGCGGCCGGATCGTCGAGCGCGCGGCGCCGGCCGAGCTGCTGGCGCGCCCCCGGGAGACGGCGAGCCGGGAGCTGGTGGCGGCGGCGCGGGAGCTGAGAGGGGGGATGCCGTGCTGAGATACGTGGCCGCCCGGCTGGGCTACGGCGTCCTGCTGCTGGCGACCGTCTCCGTCCTCTCCTTCCTGCTGGCGGAGATGGCCCCCGGCGACGCCGCCTCCGAGCTGCGGCTCAACCCGCGGATCTCGCCGGCGGCGGTGGCGGCCCTGCGCGCCCGCCAGGGTCTCGACCGGCCGCTCCCGGTCCGCTACCTGCGCTGGGCGCGGTCGGTGGCCACCGGCGAGCTCGGCTGGTCGGTGGCCTACGACGCGCCGGTCGGCCCGCTGCTCTGGCGGCGGGCGGGCAACACCCTCCTCCTCGCGGTCACGGCGATGGCTCTCGCCTGGGCGCTGGCGGTACCCGCCGGAGTCTGGGCCGCCGCCGGCCAGGGGAGCTGGGGGGACCGCATAGGCCTTGCCGCCAGCGCCGTGCTGCTGGCCGTTTCGGAGCTCGTCTTCGCCCTCGCCGGTCTGGCGCTGGCGGCCTGGACCGGGCTCCTGCCGGCGGGGGGCATGGCCTCGCTCGACTACGACGCCCTCGGCGCCTGGGGGCGGGCGCGGGACCTCGCCGCGCACCTGGCGCTGCCGGCGGCGGTGCTGGCGCTGTCGGCGTTCCCGGTGATCTTCCGGCACGTCCGCGCCGCCGTGGCCGAGGCGCTGGCCGCCCCGTTCGTGCAGGCCGCCCGGGGGAGCGGCATCCCGCGCCGCCGCCTGCTCTGGCGTCACGCCCTGCCGGCGGCGGCCAAGCCGCTGGTCTCGCTGCTCGGCCTGTCGATCGCCGGTCTCCTCTCGGGATCGGTGCTGGTCGAGGTCGTGCTGAGCTGGCCGGGCCTCGGCCCTCTGCTGTTGCAGGCGATCCTCGCCCGCGACCTGCACGTGGTGGTGGGCGTGCTCCTGCTGTCGGGCGTCTTCCTCGTCCTCGGCAACCTGGTGACCGACCTCCTCCTCTACGGGCTCGACCCGCGGGTGCGGGCGTGAGCCGGCTGTCCGGGCGCCCGTCCGGCAGGCGGATCGGGCCGGCGCTGGCGGCGGCCTTTCTGGCGCTGCTCTACGCGGGGGCGCTGGGGGCGGGGTTCCTGGCGCCCTACGGCTACGAGCAGCAGGACCGCGAGCGCTCCTATGCGCCGCCGGTACGCCCGCACTGGATCGACGCCGGGGGGCGACTCCATGCCCGCCCGTTCGTCTACCGCTGGGCGGAGGAGCCCGCCGCCTCCGGCCGCTATCGCGAGGACCGGAACCGGCCTTTCCCCATCCGTTTCCTGGTGGCGCCGCCGCCGGGCGTCACCGGCGCGCGGGTGCGCCTGTTCGGAGTGGACGCGCCGGCCGGCCTCTTTCTTCTGGGGACCGACGGCCTGGGGCGCGATCAGCTCTCGCGGTTGCTTTATGGCGCCCGCGTCTCGCTGCTCTCGGGGCTCCTCGCCGCCTCTCTCGCCGTCGCCCTGGGGCTCCTCGCCGGGGGCGCCGCCGGCTTTCAGGGGGGGTGGCTCGACCAGCTCCTGATGCGGGTGAGCGAGCTCTTCCTCGCTCTCCCCTGGCTCTACCTGCTGCTCGCCGTGCGCGCCCTCCTCCCTCTGGACCTGGCGCCGGCCGGCGGCTTCTTCGTGGTGATCGCCGTGCTCGGCGCCGTGGGCTGGGCGGGGCCGGCGCGGCTGGTGCGCGCGGCGGTGCTGAGCGCCCGCGGCCGCGACTACGTGCTGGCGGCGCAGGGGTTCGGCGCCTCGCGGCTCTACGTGCTGCGCCGCCATGTGCTGCCGCGGGCGCTGGGGGTCGCCCTCACCCAGCTCGCGCTGCTGGTGCCGCAGTATGTGCTGGCCGAGGTCACCCTCTCCTTCCTGGGGCTCGGGGTCGCCGAGCCGGTGCCGAGCTGGGGAACGATGCTGGCCGAGCTGGAGCGTTACGAGGTCCTGGTCTCCTACCGCTGGATGTTCTGGCCGGCGGTCCTGCTGACCGGGGTGGTGCTGAGCTACCATACGCTTGGCGAGTTTTTACGAGAAAATCTGCAATCGGGCGAGATCTGAAGCGGCCGCGAGATGAGATCGACGATGACGCCACCCTGGACGGCTCCGATGCGCCCCCTGCTGCCGCTACCGCTACTGCTGGCCGGGCTCTGCGCCGGCGCCCTCGTCCTGGCGGGGTGCGGATCGCCGTCCGGCAGGACGCAGGGCGGAGCCGCCGTTCCTCAAGCGGCCGGCGACCGCCGGGGGGGGCGGCTGGTGGCGGCGCTGGGGTCCGAGCCCAAGACCTTCAATCCCGCCGTCGCCACCGACGCCTCCAGCCTGGCCGTGATCGCCGCGATGAACGCGGACCTGATCCACATCGACCGCCAGGATCAGCGCACGAAGCCGGCGCTGGCCGAGCGCTGGACGGCCGCGGACGACGGGCGCCGCTACACCCTCGTCCTCCGCCCGGGGCTGCGCTTCTCCGACGGCCATCCGGCGACCGCCGACGACGTGGTCTTCAGCTTCCAGGTCTACCTGGACGAGAAGCTCCAGTCCCCTCAGCGCGACCTGCTGATCGTGGGCGGCCAGCCGGTGCGGGTGAGCCGGATCGACGACCGCACCGTGGAGCTCCGGCTGGCGGCGCCCTACGCCGCCGCCGAGCGGCTGTTCGACAGCTTCTACATCCTGCCGCGCCACCTGCTGGAGGCGCCCTTCCGGGCTGGCACCCTGGACAAGGCGTGGGGGATCGACAGCGCGGCGGGCGCGATGGCCGGTCTCGGCCCCTTCCGGCTGCGCGAGCGCCGCCCGGGCGAGCGGCTGGTGCTGGAGCGCAACCCCTTCTATTGGAAGAAGGACGCGGCGGGCGCGGCGCTGCCGTATCTCGACGAGCTGGTGTTCCTGCCGGTGCCGGAGGCCACGGTCGTCCGCTTCCAGGCGGGGGAGATCGACGTCCTCGACCGCCTGAGCGCGGACAGCTTCAACCTGCTCTCGCGCGACGCGGCGCGGCGCGGCTACCGGATGACCGACGCCGGCCCGGGCCTCGACCTCAACTTCCTCTTCTTCAACCAGAACGATCTGGCGGGCCGCGCCGGCGGCTCCGGCGGCTCGCTCGGGGCGGTGCGGCGCCGGCAGGCCTGGTGGGGATTGACGGCGTTCCGCCAGGCGGTGTCGGCGGCCCTCGACCGCGGCGCCATGGTGAAGGTCGTCTACCGCGGCCACGCCGCACCGCTCAATTCCCACGAGACGCCGGGCTCCCACTGGCTCGACGCCGCGCTGCCGCCCCCCCGCTACGCGCCGGAGGAGGCCCGCCGCCTGCTGCGGCAGGCCCGGTTCTCCTGGGACGCCGCGGGAGCCCTGCGCGATCCGGCCGGGGAGCGGGTCGCCTTCACGCTGCTCACCGTCGCCGGCAACGGCGAGCGCGGCGCCCTGGCGAGCCTGGTCCAGGAGGACCTGCGGCGCGTCGGCATCGACGTCCGCATCGCCCCTCTGGAGCTCCGCGCCCTGCTCGACCGGCTCCTCAAGTCCTACGATTACGACTCGGCCCTGCTCGGGCTGGACGGCGGCGACGCGGATCCCAATCCCTCGATGAGCCTGCTGGCCTCGGACGGCGGCAATCACTTCTGGCGCCTGAGCGGCAAAGGCCCCGTCGAGCCCTGGCAGGCCGAGATCGACCGCCTGCTCAAGGCTCAGCTCGCCGAGCGCGATCCCGCCGCGCGCCGCCGCCTTTACGACCGCGTGCAGGAGATCGTGGCCGAGCAGCGGCCGCTGATCCCCCTGGTCACCCCCGCCGTGCTGGTGGCCGCCAAGGCGGCCCTGGGGAACCTCAAGCCGGCCGTGCTCGACGACCACCTGCTCTGGAACGCCGACGAGCTCTATTGGCGGCGCCGCTGATGGCGGCTCCGGACGACGACTGGGTGGGCCATCTGGCCGGCCTGGAGAGCGCGGCGGAGCGCGGCGCCTTCCTCGCCTCCCGCGCCGACCTCCACGACCGGCCGGCCGTGGAGCATCTGAGCCGGGAGCTGGTGCGCTACGCCCTCGAGGACCTGCGGCAGGCGGAGCGGCTGGCCGAGGCGATCGTCTGGCTGTGCGACGCGGTGGACGACGACTACTGCCGCGCCCTGGCCGCCAAGTCGCAGGGGCACGCCGCCTACCTGACCGGGCGCTATGAGGAGGCGCTCGCGCACTACCGCGCCGCCGTCGCGCGGTTCCGCGCCGTCGGGGCCGAGGTCGAGGCGGCCGTCGTGCTCAGCAGCTCGCTCCAGACCCAGAGCTACCTCGGGCTCTTCCGCGAGGCCCGGGCGGACGCGCGGGAGGCCCGCGAGGTCTTCGCCCGCCACGGCGACCGGCTGCTGCTCGCCCGGCTGGCCAGCAACGAGGGGAATATCCTGGCCCGCCAGGACCGCCACCCCGAGGCCCTGGAGCTCTTCCGCGGCGCCCTCGCGGAGTTCCGCGAGCACGGCGATCCGCAGGACATCGCGGCGGCGCTGACCAACATCGGCGTCTCCTCGATCGAGCTGCACGAGTTCACCACCGCGCTCGCCTCCTACGGCGAGCTGACGGCTTTCTGCGAGCGCCACGGCATGGTGCTCGCCGCCGCCCAGTCCGACTACAACATCGCCTACCTCCACTACCAGCGCGGCGAGTACACGCGGGCGCTGGAAATGTACCAGCGCAGCCGGGCGCGGGCGGGCGAGGCCGGCGACGCCTACGAGCTGGCGCTCTGCGACCTCGACCAGGCCGAGATCTACCTCGAGCTCAACCTCACCGAGGAGGGGGCACGGCTGGCCCAGCTCGCCTTCACCGCCTTCGAGGAGCTGGCCATGCCCTACGAGGGGGCCAAGGCGGTCGCCTTCCTGGCCATCGCCGCCCATCAGCAGGGGAAGGCTTTCCAGGCGCTGCAGCTCTTCGGCCAGGCGCGCCAGCGCTTCGTGGCGCAGGACAACCTCGTCTGGCCGGCGGCGATCGACCTCTACCAGGCGCTGATCCTCCACGAGGAGGGCCGCTCGTTCGAGGCCCGCCACTTGGCGACCCGGGCGCGCGACCTCTTCCTCGGCGCGCGGCAGGGGGCGCGGGCCGTCCTCTGCGACGTGCTGCTCGCCCGCATCCTGTTGCAGATGGAGCAGCCGGCGGCGGCCCGGGAGCGCTGCCGGGCGGCGCTCGGCCGCCTCGACGAGCTCGACATCCCGGCCTCCAGCGCCAAGGCCTGGTTCGTGCTCGGCCAGGCCGAGGAGGCCCTCGGCGACCGCGCCGGCGCCCTCGGCTCCTACCGCTTCGCTCACGCGCTGCTGGAGAGCCTGCGCACCCATCTGCACCGGGAGGAGCTGAAGATCTCCTTCTTCCGCGACAAGACCGAGCTCTACCGCAGCCTGGTGGCGATGACCCTGGCCGGCGAGCCCACGGCCGCCGACCAGCGCGACGCCTTCACCTACATCGAGCAGGCCAAGTCGCGCTGCCTGGCCGATCTCATCGCCTTCCGCGCGCAGTCGCTGCCGGCGTCGCGCTCCACCCACAGCGAGCTGGTCGAGCGGATGCGGCGGCTGCGCGAGGAGCTCAACTGGTACTACCGGCAGATCGACGTCCACGAGCTCCAGGCTCCGCTCGCCCTGGAAGCGGTCGCCGCCGGCGGCACCCGCTCGCGAGTGGAGGAGCTGCGCCTGCTCAGCCGCGGCCAGGAGTCGAAGCTGCTCGAGACGCTGAGCGAGCTGCGCACCGCGGACGCCGAGTTCGGCTCGCTGCAGACGGCGGCCACCCTCGACCTCGGCGAGATCCGGGCCACCCTCCCGCCCGGCACCCTGATCGTCGAGTACTACGAGGCGCGGGACACCCTCTACGCCGCGGTCGTCGGCCCCGGCCTCCTGGAGGTGCGGCCGATCACCTCGGCGTCGCGGGTGCGGGAGATCCAGCGGCTGCTCCAGTTCCAGCTCTCGAAGTTCCGGCTCGGCGCCGACTACTGCCGCACCTTCGCCGCCCAGATCCAGGAGGCCACCCGCGCCCATCTCGCCGAGCTCCACGCCGAGCTCCTGGCCCCCGTGGCCGATCTCCTGGAGCTGGCGGAGCACCTGGTGGTGGTCCCCCACGGGTCGCTCCACTACCTCCCGTTCCATGCGATGCACGACGGCGAGAGGTACGTGATCGACCGCTTCACCGTGTCCTACGCTCCCAGCGCCAGCGTCTTCGCCCTCTGCTGCGCGCGGGAGCCGGCCACCGGCCGCGGGGCGCTGATCCTGGGCATTCCCGACCGGCTGACCCCCAACATCCAGGCCGAGGTGGAGACGGTGGCGGCCACCCTTCCGGGCTCCGAGCTCCTGCTGGGCGAGGCGGCCACCGAGGAGCGGCTGCGCGCGGCGGGGCCCGAGGCCCGCCTGGTGCACATCGCGACGCACGGCTTCTTCCGGCAGGACAACCCGATGTTCTCCGCCATCCAGCTCGGCGGCTCGCGGCTGACCCTGTTCGACCTCTATCAGCTCGAGCTCGGCGCCGAGCTGGTGGTGCTGAGCGGCTGCGGCACCGGCCTCAACGTGGTGGAGAGCGGCGACGAGCTGATCGGCCTCACCCGCGGGCTGCTCTACGCCGGGGCGCGCTCGGCCATGGTCACCCTGTGGGACGTCCACGACCGGAGCACGGCCGAGTTCATGTCGATCTTCTACCGCCAGCTCGCGCGCCAGGGCAACCGCGCCCGCGCCGCCCGTCTGGCCATGCAGGAGCTGCGCGAGACCTATCCGCACCCCTACTACTGGGCCCCCTTCGTGCTGGTCGGCAAACCCTTCGAGCTCGCGCCCCCGGCGGTCGGTCCGGTGTGAAAAAGGCTCCGCCCCGGGCATGCAATTTGCTGGTATATTTGCCGTCGTACCGCAGTACCGTAGCTCGCAGGCCGTCGTCGTTCTCTTTCGATTGGTGGATGTGCCGGATCTTCTGAGGGCCGAGGGATGATGAGACTCACCACGCGATTTTTCTGCGCTCTGCTCGCAGTCCTGGTCGCCGCGCGCGCCGAGGCGGGCGGCAAGAAGCCGGACAACAACGATTTCATCCTGCGGGCACCCGCGGCCGAGGCGGACGCCATCGCGCAGCGCCACGGCTTGCAGATCGTCGAACGGCTGGGACCGCCCGACGCCGGCCAGGCGGTGCTGCTGGTGCGCGCCGCCGCGAGCGCCGATCCCGAAGCCGTGCTCCAGGAGGTGCGCGCCGCCGAGCCGGACGCCTTCAACGTCGAGGCGCTGACGCTCGCCTCGGTGCCGGAGACCGGCAGCGAGATCAAGCTGGACCAGCGCACGCGGGCGATCCTCGGGGCCCTCGCCGACCGCACCGAGATCCAGATCGGCAACCTGCGGGTGTGGAACGCCTACGTGAACCAGCCGGCCGCCCTCCTGCTGCGGCTGCCCGAGGCGAACGCCTCCTATCTGGGCGCCGGGGTGGTGGCGATCATCGACACCGGCGTCGATCCCACGCATCCGATGCTGAGCGGCGCGCTGGTCCCTGGCTACGACTTCACCCGCGACCTGCCGGGCGACGGCTCGGAGTGGGGCGACCTGCTCGACCAGCGGACGCGGGCGATCCTCGGCCAGCAGTCGGGCACACCGCTCGCCGGCGCGCAGGGCACTCAGCTCGGCGCCTCGGCGACAGTGGTTCTCAATGCCCTGTCGACGATCGATCCCGCCACGATTCCGCCCGACTTCGGCCACGGCACCATGGTGGCGGGAGTCGTCCGCCGCGTCGCGCCGATGGCCAAAATCATGCCGCTCAAGGCGTTCAACGCCAACGGCGACGCCAGCCTGTACGACATCGTGCGGGCCGTCTACTACGCGGTCGACCACGGGGCCCAGGTGATCAACATGAGCTTCAGCGTCGGCACCTCCTCGCCGGAGCTGCTGCGGGCGATCAACTATGCGGCGCGCCACGGCGTCACCTGCGTCGCCGCGGCGGGCAACGACGGCCTGCAGGCGATGGTCTACCCGGCCGGGCTGGGCGACGCCATCGGGGTCGCGTCGACCAACGCCCGCGACTACCTGAGCGATTTCTCGAACTACGGCGACGACCTGGTGACCCTGGCGGCGCCCGGCGAGGACATCATCACCACCTATCCGGGGGGCGGCTGGGCGATGGTCTCGGGCACCTCCTTCTCCGCGCCCTGGGTGAGCGGCGCCGTCGCCCTGTTCGTGAACAAGAACCACGCCGACCAGCAGCCGTTCCGGACCAACTACTTCCTCTCCGTGGACGCCCTGGCGCACTCGCTGCCCGTGCACGGCCCCGGGCACGCCAGCGTTGGCCACGGACGCCTCGACGTCAAGCAGGCTCTCGACGAGTTGGAGAAACCCTGATGCGAGCTTTCATCCTGCGCCCGGCGCTCCTCCTCCTCGCCCTGCTGCTGAGCGGCGCGCTGGCGGCCCTGGCTCGCGAAGCGCCACGGCCGGCGACCAACGACTTCCTCCTGCGGGTGCCGGCGTCGGGCATCGACGCGGTGGCGCAGAGCCACAACCTGCAGGTCATTCGAGTGGTCGTATCCTCGCCCGACCCCCTCGGCCGTAGCGTCTATCTGGTGCGGGCGCCGCAAGGCGTCTCGCCCGACGCGCTGATCCAGGAGATCGAGGCCGCGACCCCCGGCGTCGTCGGCCTCGAGCCCGCGATACTCGCCTCGCTGCCCGAGACCTACCAGGGCCTCAGCCTCCAGCAGCGCACGCGGGCGATCCTCGGCGAGGTGGCGCAGGCCTCGCGGCTGGTGCCGCCCGGCGGCGCCATCGATTCCTACTGGCTGGGAGCGGTGACCGACCGCCAGATCCGGGCCGGCGCGTCGTCCCAGCTCACGTTCAGCTTCCAGAATCCGCCGAGCTCGAGCCCGGCCGGTTACGCGCTGACCCTCGCCTTCGCCGAAGGAACGCCGGCCACCGCCGTCCGCCAGGTTTTCCAGGGGAGCTCGCAGGGCATCACCTTCCAGCTTACCAACCCCGGCAGCCAGCTCCTCACCCTGAGCAGCATCGCGCTGACCTGGCCCGACGCCAACGGACGGATCACCCGCGTGCGCCTCAACGGCCGCGACCTGATCGACGCGACGCTCGAGGTGCCCTTCGGCACCAATCCCGACGGCTCCACAGGGCTGGTCTGGCGGGCCTACGTCCAGCAGGCCGCGGCGACGGTGCTGCGGGTCGACGAGGCGGACCGGGCCTCGCGCGGCGCCGGCGCCGTGATCGCGGTGATCGATTCCGGGGTCGACCCCACCCATCCGATCCTGCAGGCGTCGCTGCTGCCCGGCTACGATTTCATCCACGACCAGGCCGACCCCTCGGAGTGGAAGGACGTGCTCGACCAGCGGACGCGGGCGATCCTCGGCCAGCGGACCCGGGCCATCCTCGGCGCCAGCAGCGTCGTGGCGCTCAACGCCTCGACCGTGGCCGTGCTCGATGCGTCGCAGGTCTCGCAGCTCGATCCGTCCGCCGTGCCGCCGGCCTTCGGCCACGGCACCATGGTGGCGGGGGTGATCCACCGCGTGGCTCCGGACGCCAAGATCCTCCCCCTCAAGGCCTTCGACGGCAGCGGCAGCGGCCAGATCTCCGACGTGATCCGCGCCATCTACTACGCCGTCGACCAGCGTGTGACGGCCATCAACATGAGCTTCAGCGTCGAGGAGTTCTCGCCGGAGCTGATGCGGGCCGTCAACTACGCGGCCGACCAGGGCATCGTCTGCGTGTCGTCCGCCGGCAACGACGGCAAGCAGGTCCTGGTCTACCCGGCCTCCCTGGGCAACGTCGTGGGCGTGGCCTCGACCACCATGGACGACCACCTGAGCGCCTTCTCGAACTACGGCAGCGACCTGGTGACCATCGCGGCGCCGGGCGAGGACGTGGTGACGACCTACCCCGGCGGCGGCTGGGCGCTGGTTTCCGGCACCTCCTTCTCGGCGCCCTGGATCAGCGGCCTCGCCGCCGTCTTCGCCGGCAAGAACCAGCGCCAGCACCAGCCGGACGCGACCGACTTCTACCTGGCCAGCCAGGCGCTCTCCCACGCCGTGCCGGTGGTGGGCGTTCCGGACGGCACCGCCGGCTTCGGGCGGGCCGACTTCGCGGCGGCGGTGAGCGGGCTCAAGGGGGGCCTGATCTATGACGGTCCCGATCGCGCCGACTACGCCGTCGGGTTGACTTTCTCCGGTGGCTGCGCCACGGCCTATCCGCCGCCGCCGGCGGATGCATGCGCCGCCCGGCCGGCGACCCAGCTCCAGTTCGCCGACAAGAAGGTCACCTGGCAGATCACCAACACGGGCTCCGTGCCACTGCCGCTCAGCCAGCTCAATCTCTCTTGGCCGACCGGCAACGGCAGGCTCAAGTCGATCCAGTGGAACAACACGAAGATCTTCAACCAGTGGACAACGGGCCCCGGGGTGCAGCTCCCCTTCGGCGCCGGCGGTGGTCCGGCTGCGCCGCGGCTCGACCCCGGCCAGACCGTAATCCTGACCTTCGAGTTCGAATCGACCGCACTGACCTCGTAATCCGGAGAGCACGCATGGATTTTTCCACCCAGAGAGAGCTCGCCGGGCGCACGCGGCTGCCCCTGCGCCTGGTGCTCGACACCGCCCAATCCCCGATGAACGAGGGAGTGCGGCGCCGGGACGTCACCAGCCGGCATCTGCTGTATCAGGCCGAAGGCTTCTACCTCGACCTGCGGATCGAGCGGGATCCCCGCGGCCGCCAGGCGGTGCTCGTGGGCCAGCTCGCCGACCTCGGTGATCCGCTCTGCCCGGTCCCTCAGTCGCCGGTGCTCCTGATGAGCGACGACGAGGTCCTGGCGAGCACCGGCACCAACCGGCTGGGCGAGTTCCAGATGACCGTCGAGCCCCGCGCGGAGATGCGGCTCTGCCTGCCGCTCGCGGGCGAGCGGCTGGTCGAGGTGCCGATCGACCGCAGGATGACGCAGCGGCCCGGGGACTCCGAGGAGGAGCCGGCGTGATCCAGCTGGACCCCAAGCGCCTCCCCTGGCTTCCGCAGACGGCGGCGCCGCGCTCGGGCTCCGAGGTCGCCCCCGCCCTGCGGGTCAAGCAGCTCGAGTCGGAGCTGAGCCAGATGGCCTCGGCCTTCGTCTGCAGCCTGACCACCATTCTCGACCTGACCGAGCTTCACACCGGCGTGCACGGGACGAGGCTGGCGGAGTGGGCGATGCGGGTGGCGCAGCAGCTCGGGCTCAGCGAGCGGGATCTGCGCGACATCGAGATCGCCTCGCTCCTGCACGACATCGGCAAGGTGGGCGTGCCGCAGCACATCCTGCAGAAGCCCGGAAAGCTGACGCCCGAGGAGTACGAGACCGTCAAGAAGCACCCCGATTACGGCTGGGCCATCCTCCGCCTGGTGCCGGGGTTCGAGCGGGTGAGCCTCTTCGTGCTGCACCACCACGAGCGGATCGACGGCAAGGGCTATCCGGCCGGCCTGGCGGAGGAGGAGATCCCGCTGGGTGCCCGCATCGTGGCGATCGTCGACGCCTTCGACGTGATGATGTCCGGGCGCTCCTACCGCGACGCTCTTCCCCTCGACGAGGCGTTCCGCCGCCTGCGCGAAGCGGCCGGCACGCAGTTCGACGCCAGGATCGTGGACCTGTTCGTCCAGATCGCCCAGGAGCACCTGCCCGAGATCTCGCGGATCGCGACCCCCGCCTGAGCGGCGGATCCACTCTCTTCAGAAGGTTCGCCCGCACTCGACATCAAGGCGAAACCATGGAAATCACTGATTCTCGCGTAACGATCCACATGGTGGCGAGCCTCGACGGCTTCATCGCTCGCAGGGACGGGAGCGTCGACTGGCTCGAGACCTCGGACAAATTCGCAGGCGGGGAGACCATGGACCCAGGATTCGTCGAGGCGTTTCTCAAGACGATTGACTGCTACGTCATGGGCTCACGAACCTATGAGACCGCATTGGATTTTGAGGCCAAGGGGTTCGGGTGGGCGTACGGCGACAAACCCACCTTCGTTCTCACTCGTCGCGAGCTGCCGCGGACCCGGAATACCGTCGAGCTCTACTCCGGCGATCTCGCGCAGCTCGTGAATGGGCGGCTGCGGCCGACGTTCCGCAGCATCTGGTTTGTGGGTGGCAGTGCGGTCTCCGCCGAATGCCTTCGTCTCGGACTGGCCGACGAAGTTCGTTATTCGATCTTGCCGATCCTGATTGGTGATGGGATCCCATTCTTCGAGAAGCTCGACAAGGACGTTGCGCTCCATCTGGCGGAGGTCAAAGCCTACGAAAGCGGCATGGTGGCGCTTCGTTACGAGGTGCCAAAAACAAAACCGCCGGACCCCTGAAGGCCCGGCGGCGGTTGCAGCGTCGGCGAAGCTCGCCGCTCAATCCACGATCGACTGGTCCTTGTTGTCGCGCAGGAAGATCGCGCCGACCACCACGGTCATAATAGCTACGACCACCGGGTACCAGAGGCCATAGTAGATGTTGCCGGCGCTCGCCACCATGGCGGTGGCGAGGAGGGGGAGCATGCCTCCGAACCAGCCGTTGCCGATGTGGTACGGGAAGGACATCGAGGTGTAGCGGATCTTGGTCGGGAACAGCTCCACCAGGAAGGCGGCGATCGGACCGTAGACCATGGTGACGTAGAGCACCATGATCCAGAGGATCAGGAACGCCACGAGGTAGTTGATCCGCGCCGGGTCGGGCGCCGCGGGGTAGCCCTCGGTTTTCAGGGCGGCCTTGAACTGGTCCTCGTTCCACCCGTTCAGCGTGGTGTTGCCGAGATGCATCGTCACCGTCTGGCCGGGCTCGGCGGGTTGCGAGGTGAAGGAGAGCCCTGCTTTGGTGAGGTTGTCCTTCACGCGGTCACAGTCGGAGAACTTGGTGCCCGGGAAGACGAAGATGTGGAAGTGGCAGTCCGTCGCCGCGACGGTGATCGGATGGCTGCTCTGGAACTCCTCGAGACCGGGGTTGATGGCATGGGTCAGGGCGTGGAACAGCGGGAAGTAGGTGACCGCCGCGAGGAGACAGCCGGCAAGGATGATCTTGAGCCGGCCGATGCGGTCGGACAGCCAGCCGAAAAAGACGAAGAAGAAGGTCCCGGCCAGGAGCGCCGCGCCGATGAGCTCGTAGGCCTTCAGCCACTCGAGCTTGAGGGTGATGGTGAGGAAGAAGAGGGCGTAGAACTGCCCCGTGTACCAGACCACGCCCTGGCCGGCGGCGGCGCCGAAGAGCGCGAGAAATACGTATTTGTTGTTCGGATAGCGGAGGAAGCTGTCAGTGAGCGGCGAGGTCGAGCCCTTCCCCTGCGCCTTCATCCGCTGGAAGACCGGCGACTCGTTCAGCCGAGCCCGGATGTAGATCGAGATGATGAGGAGCACGGCCGAGAGCAGGAACGGCACCCGCCAGCCCCACTCCTTGAAGGCGTCGGGGGTCATCTTGACGCGGCAGACGAGGATGACCAGCAGCGAGAGGAAGAAGCCGATCGTCGCCGTGGTCTGGATCCAACTGGTCGCGTAGCCGCGCCGCCCTGTCGGGGCGTGCTCGGCGACGTAAGTCGCGGCCCCTCCGTACTCACCGCCCAGGGCCAGTCCCTGCAGCAGGCGGAGGGTCACCAGGAGTGTGGGGGCCAGCACTCCGATCGAGGCGTAGGTGGGGAGGCACCCCACCAGCACGGTCGAGGCGCCCATCACGACGATGGTCACCATGAAGGTGTATTTGCGGCCGACCAGGTCGCCGAGGCGGCCGAAGACCAGGGCGCCGAAGGGGCGCACCAGGAAGCCCGCCGCATAGGTGGCGAAGGCCGAGAGGAGAGCCGCGGTGTCGTTGCCCTTGGGGAAGAACAGGGCGGCGAAGAACGGCGCCAGGGTCGCGTAGAGGTAGAAGTCGTACCACTCGAATACCGTACCCAGCGAAGAGGCGAAGATCACCTTTCGCTCTTCTTGCGGCGAGACTTGGAGGACGGCCGAGTCGGCGGCCGCGGGCGTCGCAACACTCATAAGCTTTTCCCCCTTGGTTCGTACGGCTCAGAACTGGAAGACCTGGTACTGCACCTGGTACTGGTTGCGCTTCTTGGCGCCGTCGCGGTCGATCTTCGTCCAGGCGAGCTTGAGGTTCGAGTTGTGGCCGTTGAACCAGAAGGCGAGGCCACCCTGCGTGCGCTTCTCGTCCGGCCGGGTCACCGCGTCGAAGTTGTCGCGGGCGAGCTGGACGTAGGGCTGGATCTTGAGGGTGTGGAAGTAGTAGCCGAGCTCGGCCATCGAGGTCGTCTGCTTGGGGAGGGAGGGGATGAAGACGTCGCCGTCCAGCTGCTGGTAGTCGACCTGCAACGTGACGCCGTCACCGCCGGCGATCGGCTGATCCCAATAGAGGTCGGCGCCGTAGGACTTGTAGTCCTTCTGCTCGTCGAAGCTGGCGCCGATCGACAGCGTCTGGATCTTGCCGAGCGAGGTGCCGCGGTAGAAGTAGGTGGTCTCCGGGCCGAAGACGTAGTAGGCGAGCCGTCCCGCGTAGCGGAACGCATTGGTGTTGTTGACGCCGCGCAGCCCCTGGAAGACGCCGGCGCGGTATTCGAGGTGATCGTCCGCCAGGTAGCCGCGCGCCTGGACGCCGTAGTCCCGGCCGGTACGCGAGGTGGTGGGGGTCGATTCGTTGAAGGTGTACGGGCTGTAGTCCACCGTCATCAGCGACGCGGCGGACTGGTTGTGGTTGTACGTCTGCGCCGTCAGCAGCAGGCCGCCGTCGAGCTGGAATTCCTTACTGAAGGCGTAGGTGACGATGACGTCCTGGAGGAAGAGGTCGGCGTTGTTCTTGGTGCCGTCCGGGTTCCCCTTGCCGAGGTTGGGCGTGTCGGTGTCGACGAAGACCGTGAGCTCGTCCGACAGCTTGAAGTTGGCCAGCAGGCGGATGCGGCGCAGGAAGATGTTGTTCGCCGAGTCCGCCTTGGCGTCGGCGTTCTCGATGCTCTCGCCCTGGAGCTGGCCGAGGATGCCGATCTTGAAGCTCTGTTTACCGTCCGCGGAGCTGAACTGGAGCTGTGCCGAGGCGGGGAGGGAGGCCAGGACGGCGACGAACGCCGTCATGGCGAGGACGCTTGTCCAACGCGGGAAAACTGAGCGACTTGCCATCGTACATCCTTTCTCGAAGCACCCGTGCTGAACGGGCTCGGTGACCAGGATCGTGCGACTGAGTTCAAGTGTGAGCTTCGAAGGATCGTGATCCCGTCGCCTGCCCGTGTCACCACCCGGCAGGGTGGGAAAATCAGGCGTTTACCCACCCCGTCGGGTGGGTAGCGGGCAGACTTCTCAAAGGCGCCCTGAAAGCGCCTACCGGCGTCCGGGCTACTCGGCCGCGGGCGCGCCGGCGGAGCGGAGCAGGTCGTCGAGGTCGAGGGGGTCGGTGTACATCGCCGGCAGGCCGTCCGCCCCGCGCGGCCACTCCTCTCGCGGACGGTCCCAGTAGAGCTCGAGGCCGTTCTGGTCGGGGTCGGCGAGGTAGATCGCCTCGCTGACCCCATGGTCGGCGGCGCCCTGGAGGGGGACGCCGGCCGCGAGGACGCGGCGAAGGGCGAGCGCTAGGTCGCGGCGGGTGGGGAAGCGGATGGCGACGTGGAACAGGCCGGTGCGGCCGGCGGGCGGCGGCGAGCCGCCGCGGCTCTCCCAGGTGTTGAGCCCGATGTGATGGTGATAGCCGCCGGCCGACACGAAGGCGGCTTGCGGGCCGAAGCGCGACGTCAGCTCGAAGCCGAGCACCCCGCAGTAGAACTCCAGCGACCGTTCGAGGTCGGACACCTTGAGGTGGGCATGCCCGATGTCGGTGCCGGCGGGAATCGTGTAGGGGGGGAGCTGAGGCGCCATCAGCAAAGTCTATACCACTCTGTCGGATAGGCCCCGGAAGGACGTGACCCGTCCCAACTCGGAAGCGGGCCGAGTTGCGGGTCGGCATTGTAAAATCCCGATATGGGTTTGCTCGTTCCTCTCGACTTCCTTGCAAGGCTTCCCGTCTCGGTGCTGGAGCGTGTCGAGACGATCGCCGCGCTGGCGCGCCGGCACGGCGTGCCCGCGTACCTCGTGGGGGGCTTCGTGCGCGACCTCCTGCTCGACCGCGAGACCCGGGACATCGACGTGGTCGTCGAGGGGGACGGCATCGAGTTCGCCGCCCGGCTCGCGGAGGTTTTCGGCGGCCGGGTGCGCGCCCATCCCGCCTTCCTGACGGCGGTGGTCGAGGGCCCGGAGGGTCTCTACGTCGATGTCGCCACCGCCCGCAGCGAGGTCTACCGCGCTCCCGCCGCGCTCCCCGAGGTGCGGGCCGCGACGCTCCGCGAGGACCTCTTCCGGCGCGACTTCACGGTCAATACCCTGGCGATCCGCCTGGGGCTGGAGACCGAGGGGGAGCTGATCGACCTCTTCGACGGCCGCCGCGATCTGGAGTCGAAAAACCTGCGGGTGCTTCACGAGCGGTCGTTCGTCGACGATCCCACGCGCATCCTGCGCGGCGTGCGCCTGGGGCTGCGGCTCGGCTTTGACATTGCGCCCGAGACCCTGGGCCTCGCGCGGGTGGCGATCGCCGAGGGGGTCTTCGATCGCCTCTCGGGCTCGCGGCTGCGCGACGAGCTGGCCCTGCTGCTCGACGATCCGGCGCTCGCCCTGAACGGGATCGAGCGGCTGGACGAGCTGGGCGTGCTGCGCGCGATCGATTCCCGGCTGGAGCTGGACGGCGCCGCGCGCGATCGGCTCCGCGCGGCCCATGCCGCCCACGAGGAGCTCGCCGGGATCGTGGGGCCGCCGGTCGCGCTCTGGCGCCTGCTCCTGATGGCCCTGGTGGAGGATTTCGGCGTGGACGACCGCGAGCGGCTCGCCGAGCGCTTCCTGCTCGCCGGTGAGGACCGCCGCCTGCTGACCGGTTTTCCGGAGCGTCTGGAGGCCGCGCGCGCGATCCTGCAAGGCGACCCCAAGCCGCATCAGGCCGCCGAGGCGCTGGAGCCGCTCGCCGGCGAGGAACTCCTGCTGTTGCGGGACGAGCGCGGCTGGGTTCACCGTTATCTCGCTGAGCTGCGGCCCCTCGCTCTCGCGCTGCGTGGCGCCGACCTGCTGGCGGCCGGCGTGCTGCCGGGCCCCCGGATCGGCGAGGCGCTGCGCGCCACGCGGCGAGCCCGGCTCGACGGCCAGGTCGACCAGCCGGGAGAGCTGCGCTACGCTCTGGCGGTTGCCAAAGGAGACTCTTGATCCGCTCACGCATCGTGACTGCCTTCCTGCCGCTCGCCCTCCTGCTGCCGTGGGCGTCCCAGGCGGACGACCGTTCGACCGAGCTCCTCCGCTACGAGTGCCGGACCGACAGCTCCCGCCGCGAGACGACGCTGTTCGCCAACGGCACCATCCGGCTGCGCCGCGGCAAGATCGGCAACGAATTCATGGGCCTCGCCGAGTTGGGGCGGGACGCGCTCGAGGGCTACGTCAACCGCCTCGCCAAGGAGGACCTCACCAACGTGACGAGCCCGGTGCCGGGGCCCGGGGGCGCCTGGGTCGAGCGCTGCACCCTGCGCCTGCAACTCCCCGGCAAGGAGCTCCAGAGCTTCGAGTTCGGTCCGTTCGATCCGCTGCAGCTCAATTTCGCACACGTCCTGCAGATCGCCAGGGAGCTGGAGAAGAAGATCCAGGTGGTCAAGGACAAGGACGAGCTGCCCGCCGACTACGATCCCCGGCCGGGCGACGTGCTGAAGCGGATCGGCGACGGCCTCCGCTTCCGGATCATCGCATTCACCGGCGACAACAAGGGGATCGAGCTGGAGGGGCTCGACCAGCCGCTGGAGATCTACATCACCCGCGGCGAGATCCGGAAGAAGTTCACGACGCTGGTGTCGAGGGAGCAGTGAAGCCGGGCGTCCGGATCACCGGCGGCGAGTTCCGCGGCCGCGGTCTCGCTGTGCCGCCGGGCGCCAGGCCGACCGAGGGGCGGGTCCGCGAGGCGCTCTTCTCGATCTGGAGCGATCGCCTCGCCGGTGCCCGCGTCCTCGACCTCTTCGCGGGAAGCGGCGTGGTCGGGCTGGAAGCGCTGGGGCGAGGAGCGCTCTCGGCCCTCGCCGTCGATCAGGGACTGCAAGCGGTGAAGACGCTGGAGGCCAATGCCGGCAAGCTGGGAGAAGGGCTGCTGGAGATCCGCCGCCTCACCCTCCCCGAAGGTCTTGCCCGCCTCCCGCCCGGCACCTTCGACCTCGTCTACGCCGACCCCCCCTACACCTTCGCCGCCTACGGCGAGCTGCTGGAGGCCGTGGCGCCTCTGCTGGCTCAGGACGGCGAGGTCGCGGTGGAGCACACCTCGCGGCGGGAATTGGCGATCGAGGTGGGACCGCTGACGCGGATCGACGTGCGGCGGTACGGCGAGAGCGCGATCAGCTTCTACCGGCGGGGACCGGAGTAGGATGTTGGCAGTTGATAATCGAAGATCATGAGCCGCTGGGCAGTTCCAAGACTTACCCGACCTGAGGCCGGACGACGAAGCCCGGTATTATGCTCTGGGACAGTCGGATGGAGGCCGTCTTCTCTACGTGGTCTATACGCTTCGAGGAGAGAAGGTACGGGTCATCTCGGCACGCAGCATGACCCGGGCGGAGCAAAAGGAGTACGAACTTGTCAGAGAGCAAGAGTTTGCAGCCGATCCCGAAGTTTGAGTCTGAAGACGACGAACGGGAGTACTGGGCTACGCACGACTCTACCGACCACATCGACTGGAGCCAGGCCAAGCCGATTTCCTTCCCCCGACTCAAGCCCACCACACGGACGATCTCTCTCCGCCTTCCGGAGCTGCTGATCGAGAACTTGAAGATGCTCGCCAACAAGCGCGACGTCCCCTATCAGTCCCTCCTCAAGATCTTTCTCGCGGAGCGGGTCGAGCAGGAGCTGCGACACCAACCCTGAGACGTCGGTCCCAAGGCACCTACCGCAGGAAAAACGCCAACTCCTCCAGGTTGATCCGCAGGTCGACGTTCTTGAGCGGCACGTCGTCGCGGCGTTTGACGCGGACGGGGGCGAAGTTGAGGACGCCTTTGATGCCCGCGTCGGCCAGGGCGTCGTAGTTCTCCTGGGCGGCTTCGGCGGGGACGGCGAGGACGCCGATCTCGGCCTCGGTTTCGCGGACGACCTCGGCGAGCTCCGAGGAGGAGCGGACGGTCAGGTCGCCCAGCCAGCGGCCGATCTTCTTCGGGTCGTTGTCGACCCCCGCCACCACGCGGAAGGCGCCGTAATTGAAGCCGAGGTACTGCGCCAGTGCGCTCCCCAGGTTCCCCATGCCGACGATCACCAGCGCCCGCCGGCGATCGAGGCCGAGCAGGGAGTTCAGGTGGTCGGCCAGGGCGTCGACGTCGTAGCCGACGCCGCGGATGCCGAACTCGCCGAACTGCGCGAGGTCTTTGCGGATCTGGGTCGCCGAGAGGTTGTAGCGCTGCGCCATCTCCTGCGAGGAGACCCGGCTGACGCCGAGCTCCTGGAGATGGCGGAGGCAGCGCAGGTAGAACGACAGCCGGTTGAGGGTGAGCGGGGAGACCTCCTCCTGCTCGCCGCCGGTTACTTCGCGGCGGTCGCTGCGATCAGCCACTGGAGGAGGCCCGTGGGCCAGATGCCGAGCGCCAGGGTCCCCAGGGCGGCGACCACGGCCGCGGTACGGCCCCAGATGTCGATCAGCAGCCCGTCCGGCTGCCGCGTCTCTGGTTTCATGTAGAGGACGTAGAGGACGCGGAGGTAGTAGAAGACGCCGACCAGGCTGGCCATCACGCCGGTGATCGCCAGACCCACGTGTCCGTCGCCCACCGCCTTCAGGAAGACCACGTACTTGCCGAGGAAGCCGACGGTCGGCGGGATACCCCCCAGCGACAGCATGCAGACGGCGAGGCAGCCGCCGAGCAGCGGATAGCGGTAGCCCCAGCCGGCCAGATCCGAGATCAGGTGCTGCTCGCCGGGCCGGCTGTAGAGCATCGAGACGACCGTGAAGGCGCCGGCGTTCATCAGCACGTAGGCCAGCAGGTAGACCAGCACCGGCATCAGCGAGGCGCGGTCGAGCGTGACCAGCGCCAGCAGCAGGTAGCCCATGTGGGCGATGCCGGAGTAGGCGAGCATGCGCTTGATGTCGCGCTGCACCAGGGCGAGCAGGTTGCCCACCACCATCGAGAGCACGGAGAGGATCGCCACCACCGTCGACCAGCGGGCGGCGTTGTGCGCGCCGCCCCCCTGCACGACCGCGTCGAGCAGCCGGTAGAGCACCAGCGCGCTCGCCACCTTGGGTGCCACCGAGAGGAAGGCCACGAAGGGGGAGGGGGCGCCCTGATAGGTGTCCGGCGACCAGGCGTGGAAGGGGACGAGGCTCATCTTGAAACCGAAGCCGGCGACCAGCAGCAGGATGCCGAGGGTGGCGAGCACCGGCACGGTGGGCTGCGCGGCGAAGGCGGCGCCGATCGCAGCGAAGCGGGTCGAGCCGGTGGCGCCGTAGACCAGCGCGATGCCGTAGAGCACGAAGGCGCTGACGAAGGCGCCCATCAGGAAGTACTTGATGGCCGCCTCGCCGGAGATCGACAGCCGCCGGTGATAGGCGGCCAGCGAGTAGAGGCAGAGCGAGAGGAGCTCCAGCGCCAGGAAGATCGTCAGCAGCTCGGTGGCGCGCAGCATCAGCAGCAGGCCAGTGGCGCACCAGAGGAGCAGGGCATGATACTCGCCGGAGAGGATCTTCTCCCGCCGCAGATAGCCCTGCGAGGCGAGCAGGCAGAGCGCCGTGGCGAGCAGGATGACGAAGGAGAAGGCGGCGGTCAGCGGGCTGGTCTCGAGCAGGCCGTGGAAGGTTGCGGCCGGGTCGGTCACCGTGTGGCCGGGCGTGACGTAGTAGACGGCCCAGGCGGCGGCGAGCGTCGCCAGCAGCGAGAGCGCCGTGAAGGCCCGCCGCAGCGAAGGCGCGATGGCGTCGAGCAGGAGCACCACGCAGCCGGCGGCGCTCAGCAGGATCTCGGGGAGCAGAACCATCCAGTCCGAGCGGTTCATCGGCCGGCCTCCACTGTCGTGCTCGAAGTAACAGCCGCCCGCAGCGCCGGCTGCGCCACCACCGGTTCGGCAAGCCGTCCACGATAGTCGGAGAGCACCCCTTCGAGCGCCTTGCGGCTCGGTTGCAGGAAGGAGTCGGGCGCCACGCCGATCCAGAGCATCAATATGCAGAGGGGGATCAGCGCCGCCAGCTCGCGCCCCGAGAGATCGACCAGCTTCTTGTTCTCGTCCTTGGTGATCGGCCCCCAGATGGTGAGCTGGATCATCTTCAGCAGGTAGAGCGCGGCGAGGATGACGCCCGAGGTGGCGATCGCGACCGGGATCCAGCCGAGGGTGCGGAAGCTGCCGATCAGGATCATGAACTCGCCCACGAAGCCGTTGAGGCCGGGCAGGCCGACGGACGCCAGGCTCGCGAAGACCAGGAAGAAGGCGAACACCGGCACCACCTTGGCGAGGCCGCCGAACTCGTCGAACTTCTTGGTGTGCCGCCGGTCGTAGAGCATGCCGACGAGCAGGAAGAGCGCGCCGGTCGACAGGCCGTGGTTGACCATCTGGAGCAGCGATCCCTGCCAGGCCACGATGTCGACCGCCAGCAAGCCCAGCATGACGAAGCCGAGGTGGGCGATCGAGGAGTAGGCCACCAGCTTCTTCATGTCCGTCTGCACCCAGGCGACCAGGGCGCCGTAGACGATGCCGATGATCGCCAGCGTCACCAGCAGCGGCTGGGCCGCCCGGCTGGCGTGCGGGAAGAGCGGCAGGGCGAAGCGGAGGAAGCCGTAGGTGCCGAGCTTGAGCAGGATGCCGGCGAGGATCACCGAGCCGCCGGTGGGTGCCTCGACGTGGGCGTCCGGCAGCCAAGTATGCACCGGGAACATCGGCACCTTGATGGCGAAGGTCAGCGCGAAGGCGGCGAACAGCCAGATCTGCTGGTGGAGCGGCAGGTCGAGCCGCAGCAGGTCGGTATACGCGAAGCTCCAGGCGCCGCCGTTGAGGTCCTTGAAGGTGAAGGCCAGCCAGAGGATGGCGATCAGCATCAGCAGGCTCCCCGCCATCGTGAACAGGAAGAACTTGACCGCCGCGTAGATCCGCCGCTCGCCCCCCCAGATGCCGATCAGCAGGTACATCGGGATCAGCATGACCTCCCAGAAGACGTAGAACACGAAGAGGTCATAGGCCAGCAGGGTGCCGAGCACGCCGGTGGTGAGCAGCAGCATGGCGGCGCCGAACGCCGCCCAGTGCTTCTCGATCCCCCGCCAGGAGCCGAGGATCACGATCGGCAGCAGCAGGATGCCGAGCAGCACCAGCGGCATCGAGATGCCGTCGATCGCCAGGTCGTAGCGGATGCCGTAGCTCGAAATCCAGGGGAGCACGGTGTCGTGGATCAACGGGAAGCCGCCGTCCGCGCCGAGATGGCTGAACAGGTAGAGCGCCCCGAAGACGACCTCGATCAGGGAGGCGGCCAGCACGTAGATCTTCACCGCCCGGTTTTGCGCCCGCGCCAGGAAGAACAGGGGCAGGGCCGCGATCGTCGGGAAGAAGACCAGACGGGTCAGCGTGTTGCCGACGAGCAGTCCAAGAAAGGTTTCCATATCTCCGATCCGGTCACCTGAAGGCGATCCACCAGAACAATAGGATCACGCCGAGGAAGAAGTAGAGGGCGTAGTTGCGCACGTTGCCGGTGGTCGAGAAGCGGCCGACGTCGCCGGTCAGCTCGGTCAGGAACGCGCCGGCGTTGATCGCCCCGTCGATGACGAAGGTATCGATCACCTTCCAGAAGAAGCGGGAGATCGCGGCGAGCGGCCGGACGATCAGCGCATCGTAAATCTCGTCCACGTACCACTTGTTGACCAGCAGGCGATGCAGGGTCGGGAATCGCTCCGCCCAGACGCGCCCCTTCGCCAGCCCGTTGTCGCCGCCGTAGGTCTGCCAGGCGTAGAAGATGCCGAACAGCGCCACCAGCGTCGTGACCAGGATCAGCGCCAGCTCCGCGCCCGTGCCCATCTCGTGCTCGGCCGCCGCGAGGCCGGCGGGGTGCGCGATCACCGGCTCCAGCCACTCGTGGAGCTTGTCGAGATCGAAGCCGAGGGAGAGCACCTTGGGCACTCCGACGTAGCCGGCGAACACGGCGCCGATGGCGAGGATCCAGAGCGGGATGGTCATCGACGGCGGCGATTCGTGGAGGTGGTGCTCCTGGTCGTGGGTGCCGCGGAAAGTGCCGAAGAAGGTCATGTAGACCGTGCGGAACATGTAGAACGCGGTGAGCCCGGCGGTGATCAGGCCGACCGCCCAGAGCACCCAGTGGCCGCTGCCGGCGGCAGCGCCCAGGATCGCGTCCTTCGAGAAGAAGCCCGCGAGGCCCGGAACGCCGGCGATCGCCAGCGCTCCGATCACATAGGTGATAAAGGTCTGGGGCAGTTGCTTGCGCAGGCCGCCCATCTTCGTCATGTCCTGCTCGCCTCCCATGGCGTGGATCACCGAGCCGGAGGCGAGGAAGAGCAGGGCCTTGAAGAAGGCGTGGGTCATGACGTGGAAGAGCGCCGCCGAGTAGGCGCCGAGCCCTGCCGCCAGGAACATGTAGCCGAGCTGCGAGACGGTGGAGTAGGCGAGCACCTTCTTGATGTCGGTCTGCGCGAGGCCGATCGTGGCCGCGAAGATCGCAGTCGCCGCGCCGATGATGGCGACGAACAGCGAGACCCCCGGCGCGAGCTGATAGATCACGTTCGAGCGCACCACCATGTAGACGCCCGCGGTGACCATGGTGGCGGCGTGGATCAGCGCCGACACCGGCGTCGGGCCCGCCATCGCGTCCGGCAGCCAGACGTAGAGGGGGATCTGGGCGCTCTTGCCCATCGCGCCGATGAAGAAGCAGAGGGCGATGAAGCTGGCGAGCGGCAGGCCCATGGCGTAGGCGCCGCCGGTGACCAGCGCCGGGTTGGCGGCGATCTTCGGCAGCACGTCGTGATAGGTGAGGCTGCCGAAGTTGGCGAACAGGGCGAACATGCCGACGAGGAAGGCGAAGTCGCCGATCCGGTTGACGATGAACGCCTTCTTGCCCGCGGCCGGCGGCACCGGCTGGTCGTAGTAGAAGCCGATCAGCAGGTAGGAACAGAGCCCCACGCCCTCCCAGCCGACGAACATCACCAGGTAGTTGTTGCCCAGCACCAGCATCAGCATCGCCGCCATGAAGAGGTTGAGGTACGCGAAGTAGCGGCGATACCCCTCCTCGTGGCCCATGTAGCCCGCCGAGTAGACGTGGATCAGGAAGCCGACGAAGGTGACGATGAACAGCATCACCGAGGACAATCGGTCGAGCAGGAAGCCGGCGGGGATGGCGAGCGCGCCGGTGGTCCAGGCGTACTTCACCTGCTCGTAGGCGTCGTTCGGGAACGAGCTATGCCCGTACTGCCAGAGGCAGCCGAGCGCGACCAGGAGCGAGAGGAGCGGAGCGCCGACGCCGACGGCGGTGACCAGGGCCTTGGGGAACTTCTTCCCCAGGAGGCCGTTGATCGCGGCGCCGGCCAGCGGCAGGATCGGGATGAGCCAGAGCAGTTCGAGCATGAGAGG
Source organism: uncultured Acidobacteriota bacterium (assembly GCA_963718645.1). Lineage (GTDB taxonomy): Bacteria > Acidobacteriota > Thermoanaerobaculia > Multivoradales > UBA5704 > DATARR01. Next base: position 2,794,405 of record OY970373.1, on the reverse strand, counting down.
CTCTTACCCCTGCATCAGATTCAAGCGGTTGACGTCGATGGTGCGCCGCTGGCGGAAGACGGCGATGAAGAGCGCGAGCCCCACCGCGGCCTCGGCGGCGGCGACCGCCATCACGAAGAAGACGATCAGCTGGCCGGTGTGATCCCCCCACTGCCGCGCGTAGGCGACCAGGGTGAGGTTGGCGGCGTTGAGCATCAGCTCGACCGAGAGGAAGATGCTGATGCCGTTGCGCCGGGTCAGCGCGCCGATGGCGCCGATGCAGAACAGCACCGCCGACAGCAGGAGGTACCAGGAGATGGGGACGCTCATGAACGGACCTCCCTGGGGAGCACGGGGCCGGTGGCGGCGCTGTCGTTGGCGAGGTCGTCGTCGGGCTGGATCGCTTCGCTGCCGGGTCGCCGGGCGGCGACCGTGGCGCCGATCACCGCCACCAGCAGCAGCAGGCCGACGATCTCGAACGGCAGCAGGTAGTCGGTGAACAGGGCGGTGGCCAGACCCTTGAGCGACACCTGGGCCTCGGTGAGCGGCGGCGGAGACGGCGCCGCGCCGACCCGCAGGCCGGTGCGCCAGAAGGCCAGCCAGAACATGCCGAGGAAGACGAGGGCGCCGAGGATGGCGATCCAGAGCTGTACGCCGCGGTCGACGTGCGCGTCCTCTTCCTTCTGCACGTTGAGCAGCATGATGACGAACAGGAAGAGCACCACGATGGCGCCGGCGTAGACCAGGATCTGCAGCGCGCCGAGGAACGGGGCGCCGAGCAGCACGAACAGCACCGCCATCGAGAATAGCGTCAGCACCAGGCTGAGCGTGGCGTAGATCGGGCTCTTGTGCGTCACCACCACGATCCCGGAGCCGAGCGTCAGCGCGGCGAAGAGGAAGAAGATCACGGTTTCCATCGTCGGCTTCTTTCCTCGGTCTAGAGCCAGCCCGCGAGCGTCATCGCCGCGACCAGGATCAGGTTCACGATGGAGAGCGGCAGCAGTACCTTCCAGCCGAGCCGCATGAGCTGGTCGTAGCGGAAGCGCGGGAAGGTCCAGCGCACCCAGACGAAGACCGCCATGGCGATCGCGATCTTGGCGATCAGCGTGCCGAGGCCGACGATGGCCCCGAGCCAGCCGCTCAGGTGGATGAAGGGGAGGGTCCAGCCGCCGAAGAAGAGCGTCGCGCCGAGCGCCGAGAGCGCCGCCATGTTCGAGTACTCGCCCTGGAAGAAGAGGGCGAAGCGCATCGCGCCGTACTCGGTGTGGAAGCCCGCCACCAGCTCCGACTCCGCCTCCGGCAGGTCGAACGGCAGCCGGTTGGTCTCCGCGAACGCCGAGATCAGGAAGACGATGCAGCCGAGGATCTGCGGGATGCAGTTCCAGAGGTGGTGCGCCTGCTGGTAGGCGACCACGTCCGACAGCCGGAAGCTGTTCACCGGGATCAGCACGGCGAGCACCGAGATGGTCAGCGCCAGCTCGTAGCTGATCAATTGCGCCGAGGCGCGGATCGAGCCGAGCAGCGAGAACTTGTTGTTCGACGCGTAGCCGGCCATCACCAGCGAGTAGACGCCGAGGCTGGAGATGGCCAGAAAGAGGAGCACGCCGGTGTCGACGTTGGTCACTACCAGCGGGATCGTCCGCCCGAATGCCGTGAGGTCGGGGCCGAAGGGGATCACCACCAGGGTGGTGAAGGCCGGCATCAGCGCCAGCACCGGCGCCAGCAGGTAGAGCGGCTTGTCGGCCAGCTCCGGCGTGACGTCCTCCTTGAACATGAACTTCAAGGCGTCCGCGAGCGGCTGGAAGAGGCCGAACGGCCCCACCCGGTTCGGCCCCGGGCGGTCCTGGATCAGCCCGGCGCCCCGCCGCTCGACCCAGACCATCACCGGCGCGATATTGATGAACAGGCCGAACATCACCGCGTACTTGACGAGGATCTCGATCACGTCGCCGTTCACGCGGAGGCCTCCGAGCTGGTCTCGACCGCGACGTCCGAGAGGCGGTGCGGCGCGCCGGGGACGTTCAGGGTAGCGCCGGTCGCCGGCAGATCATGCCAGTGGAGCCCCGCGAAAGCCGGCAGCTCGCCGGCGAGGCGGTCGAAGATCTTTCCAGGCGATTGGCTGTTCGGAGGGGTGCCCCAAGCCGCGTCGAAGCGCGACAGGAGGTCGCCCAGCGCCTCGACGGTCGAGCGGGTCTGACCCGGCGCCGCGAAGGCGCGCTCGAAGCGCTGCAAGCGCCACTCGACGTTGACGAACGTGCCGTCCTTCTCGCCGTGATGGGGCACCGGCAGGGCGACGTCCGCGGCCTGCGCCAGCGGCGAATCCGCCCAGCCGAAGACCACCAGGAACTTCGCCTGGCGGAGCTTCGCGACCGTCTCCGCCGAGTAGGCCCCCTTGCCGAAGTCGCTGTCGCAGACCACCAGCACCTCGAGGCCCGCCGCGGCATCGCCGCTCAGCAGGTCGTCCGCCGTTCCGCCGCCGAGCCCCGCGAGCTCCGCGCCGCGCCGGTTCGGCGCCGCTTCCCGGCCGGTGATCGGCGGCCGCTGGAAGCGCGGGATGGTCCACTCGGTGCCCATCTCGACCGCGACCGAACGATGGCTCGCTCCCGCGGCGTCGGCCAGCTTGCCGAAGAGGTAGGCCTCCTCGCAGGTCAGGAAGCCGGAGCCGAGGAAGGCCGAGGCGCCCTTGGCGTCCACCAGCTTCTGATGAATGGTGTCGAGCGCGTCCTTCCAACTGCCGGAGACCAGCGGCGGATGGCCATTCCCATTGGTCCCCTTGCCGCGGACGCGCGGGCTGGCCAGCCGCGGCACGGTCTTGTAGCGCTCGAAGCTGGCGCGGCCGAAGTCGCACATCCAGTAGTCGTTGACCTCGACGTTGTAGCGCGGCTTGTAGCGCTTGATGTCGCCGCGCCGGTTCTCCATCGTGATGTTGCACCCCACCTCGCAGCCGGTGCAGATCGACGGCTTCTTGTCGAGGTACCAGACGCGCTCGGCGAAGCGGAAGCGGGTCGAGGTCAGCGCGCCGACCGGGCAGACGTCCACCACGCAGGTGGCGAGCGGATTGTTCAGCTCTTTCCCCGGGAAGGTGCCGATCTCGGTGCGGGCGCCCCGGTTGAAGAAGCCGAGCTCGGCCGTCCCCGCGATCTCCTCGGTGAAGCGGATGCAGCGGGTACACTGGATGCAGCGGTTCATGTTGAGGACAACGTTGGCGCCGAGCGGGATGCGCTCGCGGCCCGGGTAGGTCCGCTTGTCCTCGTACTGGAAGCGCGAGTAGGCCACGCCGTGCTTGAACGAGTAGTCCTGCAGACCGCACTCGCCCGCCTGGTCGCAGATCGGGCAGTCGAGGGGGTGGTTGAGGAGGAAGAACTCCATCATCCCCCGCTGCGCCTCCTCGACCTCGGGCACGTCGGTGCGCACCACCATGCCGTCCTTCATCACCTGGGTGGAGCAGCCGGCCTGGAGCTTCGGCATGCCGTCGATCTTCACCAGGCACATCCGGCACTGGCCGACGACCGACAGCCGCGGGTGATAGCAGTAGTGGGGGATCTGCACGCCCGCCTGGATGGCGGCGTCGACCAGGTTGGTCCCGGCTGTCACCTCCACGGTGCGGTCGTTGATCGTTACCTTGGGCACTTAGCTACGCTCCGTTCTCGAATCAATTCTCAACGCTTTTCTCGACGCTTTTTTCGAAATACCGCCGGTGGGGGAAGGGGCAGGCCCGGTCGCGAATGTGCTGGTCGATCTCGTCCTGGAAGCTCTTGACCAGCGACTGCACCGGACCGATCGCAGCGTCGCCCAGGGCGCAGAGCGAGTTGCCGCCGACGTGCGAGCAGATCGAGAGGAGGACCTGCGAATCGCGCTCCGTCCCCTCGCCGTGCTCGATCCGCTTGAGCATCAGCTCCATCCAGTTCGTCCCCTCGCGGCAGGGAGTGCACTGCCCGCACGATTCGTGGTTGAAGAACTTCGCGAGGCGCGCCACCGACCTAACCATGCAGGTGGTGTCGTCCATCACGATGACCGCCGCCGAGCCGAGCATCGAGCCCGCCTTGGCCACCGTGTCGAAGTCCATTTTGATGTCGATCTGGTCCGCCTTGAGGATCGGCGCCGACGCGCCCCCGGGGATGAACGCCTTCAGCGGCCGCCCCTTCAGCATGCCGCCGCAGCCGTCCAGCATCTCGCGGAAGGTGACGCCGATCGGATACTCGTAAGTGCCGGGGCGCTCGACGTGGCCGGAGATGGCGTAGAGCTTGGGGCCGGTGTTGCGCTCGTCCGTGCCGATCGCCTTGAACCAGTCGGCGCCGCGCGTGATGATGTGCGGCACGTTGGCCAGCGTCTCGACGTTGTTGATCACCGTCGGGCAGCCGAACGCGCCCACCACCGCCGGGAAGGGGGGCTTGACCCGCGGCTGACCGCGCTTCCCCTCCAGCGATTCGAGCATCCCCGTCTCCTCGCCGCAGATGTACGCGCCGGCGCCGCGGTGGATGTACATGTCGAGCTTGAACCCCGAGCCCATCACGTTGTCGCCGAGGATTCCGCCGTCGTAAGCGTCCTTGAGCGCCCGCTCGAGGATCTCGATCGACTTCGTGTACTCGCCGCGGATGTAGATGTAGCAGGTGGCCGCGGCCACCGCCCAGCAGCAGATGGCGCACCCCTCGATGAGCTGGTGGGGGTCGTACTCCATCAGCAGCCGGTCCTTGAAGGTGCCCGGCTCGGACTCGTCGGCGTTGCACACCAGGTACTTCGGCTTGTCCTTCCCCTTGGGGATGAAGCTCCACTTGAGGCCGGCCGAGAACCCCGCGCCGCCGCGGCCGCGCAGGCCCGACTTCTTGACCTCGTCGATCACCGCGTCCGGCTCCATCTTCAGCGCCTTGGCGAGGCCGTCGTAGCCGCCGTTGTCGCGATACCCCTTGAGGGTCAGCGCCTCGGGGCGGCCGACGTTGCGCGTCAGGACCTTCTCGAAGGCAGGCATCACTTCAACCCCCTGACGATGTTCCGTGTCCGGTTGGGGGTGAGGTTCTCGTGGTAGGTCTCGTCGATCATCATCATCGGCGCCGTGTCGCAGGAGCCCAGGCACTCGAAGTGGATGTACGAGCAGCGGCCGTCCGGCGTCACCTCGTCCTCGCCCACCCCGAGCTCCTGATGGAGCGCCTCCATGATCTCGTCCGACCCGCGGAGCTGGCAGGAGAGGTTGGTGCACACGCGGATGCGGTGCCGGCCCACCGGCTTCTGGTGGTAGAGGTCGTAGAAGGTGACCACGCCGTAGACCTTGGCCACGGGCAAGTCGAGCTCGGCCGCCACCGCGGCGATCGCCTCGTCCGGCAGCCAGCCCCCCCACTCGCGCTGGGCGATGTGGAGGGCCGGCAGGGTCAGGGCCTCGGCGGTGGGGTAGCGCTTGCGTAGCGCGGCGATCTCGGCCAGCGCGGCAGGCGAGAAGCCGCCGCCGCTCGGCGGCGGACCGGACGGCACGGAGGCCGGCTCATGAACGCTCAAAGTTGCACCCTCACGGGCCGCCGCTCGCGCGCCGGCAGAGAGAGGTCGAGGCCGCCCTTCAGCCACACATAGGCGTACCCGACCAGGATCAGCAGGATGAAGACCATCACCGCCCAGAAGAGCTGCCACCCGCCGTCGCGCAGGATCAGCGACCAGGGATAGAGGAAGGCGGCCTCCAGATCGAAGACGATGAAGTCGATCGCCACCAGGAAGAAGGCGATGGAGATGCGCTTGTGGGAGACGTCCATCAACGGCATGCCCGACTCGAAAGTCGACAGCTTGACGACACCCCCGAGCTGGTTGCCCACGAGCATGCTCAGCAGATGGGAGGCGATGAGGATGATGGCCCCCAGCGCGATCGAGACTCCCAACGCCAGCAGGACTGGGAAGTACTGCTCCGGCAAGGGACTTACCTCCAGTTAGGTCAGGGCACGGAACGAGCCGGTCCCCCCGGCTGAAGCCAATTTTCGGGACCCGGCGCCGCGCTCGTGAAGGATGTCACAAGCTCTCGCCGGAGACAAGCGGGTAGGGTGGTAGTGGCTCAGCCTGGCTCATGGCGTTTGTGGCCTGCGACCTCACCCTCGGTCCCTCTCCTAAAGGAGAGGGAGGGCCCGGCTGGGGCCGCATCGCAGTCGTCCCCCTTCTCCTTTAGGAGAAGGGGATAGGGGATGAGGTCGCAGGCCGCGGAGGCTGATCGAAGCGAGGAGATGTATATAAGGGACAGGCCTTCAGGCCCGGGCGGGGCCGCGAACCAATGGAGCCACTACCCGCCTCAATCCTCCACGGCGAGATACGACCGCAGCGCCCGCCGGATGACCTCCGATTTCGAGCACCGCTCGCGCGAGGCCCGCTCCTCGAGAGCCCGTTCCTCATCGTCGTAAAGATAGGCGGTCTCCCGGGTCAGTCCTCCCTGGGTGGTGTGTTTTTGTCTCTCGCGCAGTGTGCCGTCACGTTTCGGCATCACCGAAGCCTAGACAAACTCGTGTCTCCAAGATACATTCATGGTGAATGTACCGTGCCCACGGTGCATTGGCCTGGGGAGCGACCACCGCCGAACCGCGATTTTTACGCTTCGGCTTAACAAGGCGGCCCGGCGGGGTGCGGACACACGTCCACCGGACCTGACCCGAGCAAGGAGATGAGTCCATGCCCGAGCTGACTCCAGATTCTACCTTCCCCGCTTCCTGGGAGGAGCACGCGGCCTTCCGCAGCACGTTCCTGATGCACTTCACCAAGGAGGGCGACCGCGCCGCCCTGGAGATCCTCGGCCAGCTCCTCTACGAGATGCTCATGGAGGTGAGCGGAGGGTGGCCCCACTGGCCCGAGTCGCCCACCCGGGTGGAGATGCGGGCCGTCCTCGCCGATCTGCGCCACGCCCAAGCCTTCCTCGCCGCGATCGCCGGGGCGCGGTGCGTCTCCTCCCTGGAGAGCGAGGACGAGCGGCTCTCTTTCCTGGCGGATGGATTTTCACGGGAGGTTGGAAGGACCGCCAGCGGCATCGAATCGGTCCTCGGGCCGTTGCGGACGCAGGTGTTCGATCCCGAATGAGCCGCGAGGCCGCCATCAAAAGATTCCTGAGCCCCGAAGGGGCAACGGCATGTAGCCTGGGGCGTCAGCCGCAGGTAGACCGGTTTCAAGAGATCCCACAGCCCCGGAGGGGCGACGGCAGCCTTCATCGAAACGACGTTGCCGTCGCCCCTCCGGGGCTTTTGGGTTGGATTGGGCGCCTTTCCTGGGGCTCGCGCCCCAGGCTACATGCCTGGGCTCCTTCGGAGCCCTCAGATCCTCACCCCACCGGCTCGTAGACCAGAAACGCCCGCCCGTTCCGGAACGTCCGCGACTTCGTCAGCCGCAGAGGCACCTTCCCCTTCATGCCGTCGAACATCGTCCGTCCTGCGCCGAGGGCGAGGGGGAATACCACCATCTGATACTCGTCGATCAACCCCGCCTCCGCCAACTGGGCCACGAGGCTGCCGCTCCCCAGGATCGCCAGGCCCTCGCCCGGCTCGCTCTTCATCCTGCGGACCTCCTCGACCAGACCGCCCTTCACCAGCCGCGTGTTGCTCCAGGACACCTCCTCCAGCGTCCGCGAGAACACCACCTTCTGCCGGCTGTTCATCTCCCGGGCCACGACCGGCATCTGCTCCGCCGCGGCCGGAGTCGGCCAGAAGCTCGCCATGAGCTCATAGGTTTTGCGGCCGAACACGAGCACCCCGCCCCCCGAGGCGTTCCCGGCGACGAACTCGTCGAACTCCGGGTCGGGTTCTCCGTGGGCCCAAGTCATGTCGTTGTTCTTGTCGGTGAAGTAGCCATCTACGGTGATGGTGTTGAAGACGATGAGTCTTGGCATGGTTTCTCTTTTGGAGGTTCTTCATTCTGTAAGAGGGCGTCTCTACAGTGGGAGCGGGAAACTTGATCTTCCAAACCCCTCTGAAAGGAGGCCGAGCCGGGAGGCGAGCGGCGGGACCGGATGAAAGCGTGGTATCCGGCCCCACTGCTTGGGTTAGGCGCTGTCTCCATAGCGGCTAAGCAAACTTTCTTGAAGGCTAACAAGAAACAGGCGTTGCTGCTCGATAACATAGGGCAAGAAGGTCGACTGAAGATAGACAACGTCGTGCTGTATGACAATGTGCGGCGAGGCTTGCGCGAACTTGCGCTGCGGTGCTTGCTCGCCCTCCAGATGGCCATCTCCATGGGCGAAGAGGTTTCGTAGTCGCTGCAAGTCGGGAAAATCTTGCCAGAGTGCCTGAGCCCAGGCACCATCGAGACCGGCCACTTTGGTAAGGTACGCACGCGCACGGCTAAGGCCTCTTCCTGCAAGATCCTTAACTGCGACCTTGTGACTAGCCGCCGTCGCCACCTCCTCGCAAAGCTCGTTCATGTGACGCTCGAAAGAGCCCCAGATTGCAAGGAAAGTCGCAGCACGTTGGAGCGCTGGAAAGTATACTTCGAATAAATGATCCAAGGCCCACGTGCTACCGTCGATTCCATGATAAGAAATGTCATAGGTCTGTTCATCCATCTCTATCACCTTTCCGCCTCCTTCTCGCAGTCGGCGGAGTTGGTGTGCAGAGCTATCCTCCACGGCAGCAACGTAACCGTTCATAATCTCGTTTTCGCCCATCGCTTCAATTACGATCCGGATCGGGCCCTGCGGAATTTTGATGATCATGGTTTATGGTTAAATAGAGGTTGAGTCGGTTAGGGAAAAGGAACGAGTGCGATTCCGACGAAGTTATAGGCGGTCATAGTCGGCGTCCTCGGCATTGTCCCAGACTATTCGGAGAGCGTCCTCAGAAAGGCGAGAGGCACCCTCAACGAGCCGACGGTCGTTTTCCCGGTGTCGAAGGACGTCGACGATTTTCGCGACCTTCTCGGCTGGGATAGCGCAGATCTTCTCGAAGAAGTGCTGGTCCTGGAGAAAGTTAACCATCACTGCATCGTACTCCATTTAGATGCCGCTGGAAATTGGCCGAGATGATCCTGACCCTCTGCATATAGCCAGCTTTAAGGTAACTAGCGCACCATCCATCCAAGCGGTGAATCCCAAGGCGCCATGGTGGCGGCCCGCGCGATTCGCCGCGGGAAGGAGTCGCTATGCCTAAGTTCCACCCCCGAGGGATCGCGGTCCTGCTTTTCCTCGCCCTTCTCCTCGCCAGTCTCCCCTCCTGGGGAGAGACGCGAAGAAGCAGCGCTGGAAGGGCGATCCCACCGGCAGTGAGCCTCCAGGAGGAAGCGACGAGGTTCATCCGCCTTGTCTTCGGATACCTCTCTCCGAAGACCGGTAACACCCTCGACCCGGACGGAAGCACGCGGCAGACCTCTACGCAGGGCGGTTCTGCCACAGACACCCGCCATTCGCTCGACCCGAACGGGTAACCCAAGTCTCTGGGGCGGGGCTCTCCCAGGGCTCCGCCCCTTCTTCCCACAGCGTGCGACCTTCTTCTAGGCTACAATACTTTCGTCTCTAGGTAATAGTCGTCCTGTCGCAGGAGAAAGGGGGATCGTCGGTGTCGCAGATAGAGCACGAGCACCTCACGCGGGAGATGCTGGAGAGGTCCTTTAGCACCGTCCCTGTCGAAGACATCGGCCATATGCTCCTGCATCTTCTCGCGGTTTGTCCCGAGTGCCGGGAAGCCAGCGGACCGATCCTCGCCGCCTACGAAGCCGGCGCCATCGGGCTCCAGTTCTCCTCGGTCGACATCGCTCTCTTCGCCTCCCGGACGGCAGCGGGAAGGCTCTGGGAGACGCTCGAGCCCCTGACCTTCGAGGAAGCCCTGAGCCTCGTCCGGACCGGGGAGGAGTACGTGAGTTGGGGGCTTGCCGAGCTGCTTGCCCGGGAGAGCCTGAAGGCTGGGCTCCAGAACCCCTTCCGGGCTGTCGATCTCGCCTCGCTTGCGGTCGAGGTAGCGAAGCGCCTTTCTGAAGGGCAGCCCTGCGAAAAGGAGTGGCTTTTCGAGCTGCGCGCCTATGCCTTCGCCCATCTCGCGTCGGCCTACCGCGTCTCGGGCAACATGCGGGAAGCGGAGAAGGCGCAAAGGCGAGCCGACGGATGGTGGAAAGAGGGGGCGGAGAGCATGGGCGACGTCCTGGGCTACGAGCCGGCGATCCTCTCCCTCAAGGCATCTCTCAGGATGGACCAGCGGCGCTTCGACGAGGCCCTCGCCCTGATCGACGAGGTCGTCGGGATCTACCTCGCCGGCGACCCGGAGACTCAGGACCTCCACATGGCCGGGAGGGCGTTCGTCAAGAAGGCAAAAATCTTTGAGGAGATGGGGAACCTTGAAGGGGCGCTCGACCTCCTGCGCGAGGCCTCTCCCTTGATCGACCCGGAGCGTGAACCGCGGCTTCTCCTCTGCGTACAGCACAACCTCCTCGACTACCTCTCGCACCTGGGACGGCCCGAGGAAGCGAGGGCGCTGCTCCCCAAGGTATGGGAGCTCTCCCGGGAGCTCGGAAACGAGCTCGATATGGTGCGCCTCACCTGGACCGAGGGGCGCATCCTCGCCGCGCTCGGCGAGACCGCACGAGCGGCAGAGCTGCTCCTTGCGGCGCGCCAGGAGCTCGCCTCCAGGGCGATGGGCTACGATGCCGCGCTCACTTCCTTGCACCTTGCCCTTCTGTATGCCAAGGAGGGGAGGCTTGTGGCGATCGCGGAGCTTGCCCGGGAGATGATCCCCATTTTTGAGGCTCAGGATATCCACCGCGAGGCGCTCGCCGCCCTGGAGGTCTTCAAACAGGCGGCAGTTCAAGGGCGAGCCACGGCCGAGCTCGTCGACAGAGTGGCTTTCTATCTCGAAGCGGCTAGAAAAAATCCAGACCTGAAGTTCGAAGCATAGGAGTCGCGGGTCAGGAACATGGCGATCAAAGGCGATTTGGAAAAAGGATTACCAATCGACATCGGACGCTGGGGAAACGCCCCGCAGAGCAAGCTGGACAATCTGCGGCTTCGTCCCTACCTGCTGACAGATCCCGAGGATCTGGTCCACTTGGACTGGTCCGAGGAATGGCGCTCCTGATCACCTGGACACCCACGTGAGTCAAGCCGCACAACCGGCCGGCACAGGGCCCAGCGTTGGCGTCCACGGTAAGTCTCTGGTCCTGGAGCGTCCATGGTCCTCGATGAGGCAGGTTGACAGCCACCTAGAATGTGCCATATGCTTAAAGTACAGATATCTGTCATTTTGAGGCCTTCGGAAAAGGAGACTCTATGAGTAGGAGAGTTAGATTGCTGTTGATTGTCCTAGCCCTGATGACGATCTCGATCACTTCGGCCTTTGCGACGCCGCCTCCCCCTCCTCCCTCTTCTCCGCCCCCTCCGATCGGTCCCTTTAACACGCTGGCCGAGTGCAACGATTCGCTTAAAAATTCGACCGTCCCTCACTCCGGGTGCTATCAGTGCAATTGGAATCCTGACCGCTTTTGCTACAACGTCTACCCGGCGGGTTCTTCTACACCGACCGATCCCGAACCTTAGGAACACCAGCTTTTGGCAGAGACGCCGGGGAAGCGGCCGGCGATGAGGGCGCCGGCTGCTGATCTCTCCGTATGGGCCGCGGATTCGGGGCTAGGCCGTACAACCGGACGATGCCGCTACTGCGGGATGCGTTGGATCAAGGCGGTGATGAACGAGGCCGCCGCCGCGAGCGCCGCCAGGGTGCGAACGTGGTTCCAGGCCGTCCACCGGGCCAGGTAGGCTGCCCAAAGCGTCGCACCTTCGGCGCTCTCCGGCTTGACGGCCGCGAGCGCATCGTTCAAGGGGACGTTGAACGCGATGGTGACCACGATCGTTCCGAGGAGGTACAGCAGGCTGCCGGCGAGCATCAGCGAGGCGCCGGGTTGGCCCCATCGCAAGAGAGAGCGGATTGCCAGATAGAGACAGATCAAGGCCGTCCCAAAGAACACCGTGAAAAACGACGGATTGACAACGGTGATGTTGATCGACTGCATGGCCGCAATACCTTGCGCGGGCGGGAGACGCGCGAGGCCGTTCATGATGAAAGATGAGAAGGCGAACAGGACGCCGGCCGTCAGCCCGCAGCCGAGAGCCGAGCAGATCTTCAAGACGAGAAAGACGCGGTCAGCCGTCATCGGGTCCTCCGATTCATCATCCGAGCGCAACAGCTCGTCTGCCGCGCGCGCCACCGCATTGCCCAGTAAATCGCGCGATTTAAGCTGCTTCAGTTTTTGAAACGTATTTCGTTGTTCCAGCCACTCCGTTAGATATCCAATGATTTCAGGGACATCAAAGCGCAAGTCCGATGGAATTCGCTCGCGAATGTGGCAATTGTATTCTGGCGGGAGAGTTTCTTTTCCGAGAGCCTTGAGATAGATCCCCAGATTCAGGTAGTAGTCGTCCTTGCTCCACGACGAGCCTTGGATATTGAACACCTCGACCACGTCCTCGCTCGTACGGTGCCAGGTACGACCTTTCTTCTTGAACCCCAATCTCTTCAGGTGAGGAGCCAAGGTGGTTCCCAATTCTTCTTTGTCCATGGGGCGCTTCTACTCCGCCCCGCGAGAGAACCACGCCGCCGTCTCGGCGTCGGCGGGAATGAAGAGCTCGACGCGCAAATCCTCCAGGCGGGTGTCGAGCGGCGCCTGCAGGCTGGCGATGACGATGAACAGGTTCAGGCGGGCGTCGTCGAGGCGGTATCTGAGATTCAGGACCGGTGGCGGCGGCTCGCCGGGGTCCTGGCGCAGCAGGCGTTTCACCTCGGGATTTTTGGCCAGCGCGGCGGCGGCCTCGCCGAGCTCGCCGCGCCGGATGCGGGCCTCGGACATGTAGCGGCGCAGCACGCAGGCCGCGGCCTCGGCCCAGTTCTCCAGGCGCTCGCGCCCGGGACCGCGCTTCAGCATCAGGTCGAACACGTTGTCCCGCGGCACTTCCGGGACCGGTACGCCGCGGATCGCCGACCACAGGCGGGCCGCGCCGCGGTTGCCCTTCCTGATCCACACAGCGTCCTCGAGGAGCACGGCGGGGTAGGGCTCGTGGGTTTCCAGGAAGGCGAGGAGCGCGCCCTCGATCTTCTCGAGCTCTCGGCGCTCGCGCCCTTCCGGCTGGAACATCGGCGCGAAGCCCGCGGCGAGCAGAAGCTCGTTCTGCTGGGCCAGCGACAGCCCGAGCGTGCCGCCGAGCGCCAGCACCACGCCGCGGCTGGGCTGGGAACGGCCGGTCTCGAGGAAGCTCAGATGGCGTTGCGAGATGCCGGCCGAAAGGGCGGCCTCCAGTTGGGGCTGGCCGGCGCCCCGGCGATAGGTGCGGAGGGTTTCTCCGAAGGATGGGACGGGGGTGCGCGGGATCTCGTGATGAAGCGTCACTGGCTGCTCTCGACCGGGGTGCCTGGCGGTCCGCCGCCAGGCTCCCCGCTGAAGTGATGATCGAGATTATGCTCGAAAGCCGGGCGAAAGCCTACGGCCGGCAGAGCACGCCGGTGACGTTGGTCTCGAAATGGTTCTGGACCTGCTGGCCGGCGAGCCAGAAATGGCCGGTGGCGCCGGCGAAGTCGCCGGTCCCGGAGAGGATCTCGTCGAAGTTCGAGAAGTAGGCGCCGAGCGAGAGGCCGCTCTCCCGCGCCGTCAGAGTGCCGCGGCTCGTGGTGTAGACCAGGATGCCGCTGGCGGCGATGGAGCCGGGACGGGTCGGGGGGCCGACGATCGCGCTGTCGGTGATGAAGTAGGTCTTGCCGATCAGCCCGTGATCGCCGATGACCATGCCGGCGGCGCAGAACTTGTTGGGGCTGGTGCAGCCATCGGTGACCTGGGCGTCGATGATCACGGCGTGGATCTGATCGCAGTCTCCAGTCTTTTCCGCAGCGGCGGGCTTCCCCGGAGTGGCGAGCGCGGGGACCGCCGCCACGGCGAGCAGCATTACGAATGGAAATGATTTTTTCATCATACTTCCTCCATCTCGGTCAAAATCTTGCGGCGACTCATTCGCCGCGGTCGAGATCTCACACCCGGAGGGAAGAGGGGTCAATTACCTGGGAGGTCAAGTGGGAAAGCATCCTCCGGTCAGTCGGTGGGCTCGGAGCCCTGGACCTCAACGGCGGAACTGGAACAGGCCGCGGCGGGACAGTTTGGGGCAGGAGCGACCGAGGTGGGGAGCACCGAACGGTGGTAGAAGCCGAAGAGCCAGGAGGAGTAGTTCTTGTAACTGGTGCAGAGCGTCGAGCCCTGGCCGTGGCCCTGGTTCCACTCCTCCCACATCGTCCGATCATAGGCGAGGAAGGTTCCGGCTTTACTCGTGACCTGCTCCAGGCTGCCGTTCTCGGGGCGGTTGCGGGTATCGTAGTCGACATAGCCGGTCAGGCTCCAGGGCTGGCCGACGGGATCGTTCGTCGCATGCGCGGCGAAGATTTCGAGCACGGCGGTGCCGGTGGTCACGTGATCCGAGTGATCCCCTGGATTGGAAATGGGATCGAAGTCCGGCGCGTGAAGCTCGACGGCTTCCGCGCCGTTGCCCTCAAACGCGATGATGGCGTCGAGGGTCTGCACGAAATCCTTCCAGGACGTATACGTCGTCGAGTGGTCGACCGTCGTCAACGTCTTGATCCCGCAGCGGAGCTTCACCAGGCTCTCGCATTGGTTTGAGGTGTAGCCGGTGCCATTGGGCCGACCGTCGGGGCCGCGCATGCGATAGGCGACGATCGCGTCACAGGCACATCTCAGCACGGGGTGGCCCGCAAAAGTCTGAGAGGAGCAGGTCCAGGCCTTGTGGCAACCGTCACACGGCGACGCCAACTGTTCCGACGCCTGCGCGCTGGCTTCGCGCGCGTTCCAGTAATTCGTGCCCTGGCCGGCGTCTCCTGCCGTGGAATAGACGACGATCACCCGCTTACCGCTTTTCACATCCTGGACCAGGTGTGGGGACATGAACAGTTGCCAGTCGTCCTCATGCGCGTGGATATAGAATGCGACGGGGCGAGCCGGCGTCGGCGGCTGTTGCGCCAGCGACGCATTGGCCGATGCGAGCTGCAGAGCACAGAAGGCAACGGCAAGGCCTGCCAGAGGAATCCTGAATTTCATGACTTATTCTCCTTTCAGCTTTTTCTGCACTGAGCAAGAGGGGTGCCAGATCCGCTGCCATTGGATTAAGGCGCGAAATTCGCGCCCTGCCTGTGTCGCCCGACGTTCGCCGACAAGTCGGCTGGAGGGTCAAGCCCTTCGAGGCGACGTCCCGCCGTCCCCATGGCCTGCCGAAGGTGTCGTGGACGGGCTGGGAGCGTTTCTACACCCTTCGATCGGCGGATGGCTATAATCGGTGAGTTGAAGCCAACTGTAAAGGAGAGACCGGCATGGAGTGCATCGACATCAGTGGCGGAGCCAAGGGGCCGCAGAACTACATTTTTGGCTATGGGTCGCTGATCGAGGACGAGTCGCGCCGGCGGACCACGCCGTCGGCGGTGGATGCCTGGCCGGCGCGGGTGAAGGGGATCCGGCGGATATCCGCGGCGCCCCTTCATCTTCCAGCCCGCCGCGGGGCAGATCGACGCCGCCCTCCAGAAGGCACCGAGGACGGCGAACCTCTTCTACGAGGTGGAGATCGAGCCCGCGAGTTGGGAGGATCGCCGGCCGGTCCGGCCCTGAGATCGGAGTCGCGGAGCGGCCGAACGGAGGCTGCGGTCTATATATTGGCGGCAGCCGTTTATATAGAGAGGCCCGGTTGGAGGCCTTCGGCGAGCCATCTCTATATAGAAAGCGCGGATCTCTATATAAATAAACCTCGCCCGCCGGCTCCGGAGAGAGGGAGGTATATAGTTGCGTCTCTTCCCTATATAGAGAGGGGAGTGAAATATATAGACAGCAGAGGAATCTATATAACCGGTGCTCTCCACTATATATGGTACAGGGAAATTTATATGGCGAGGTTTCCCGGACCGAGCGGGGGAAGCCTCCCTGTATAGACCGAGCTGAAAGTTATACGGCGTTGCTTTCCCCACGGGAGGCCAATACCGCCCCTATATAACGCAGAGCCGCATCCATTGGGGACGGCCCGGCCTCACGCGGGGGCGGACTCGCCAGAGAACACCACCTTGTCGTAGATCTCCTCCAGCGCCAGCTGGCACTGGATCGAAGAGAGAGCGACAGAGCGCTCGCGGCCTACCGTTGCCGTGAGCAGCCAGCGCCCGCCCTCCTGCCGGAGGCATCTTCCCGTCACCGGCACGTTGCATGCATGAAATTTAGGTAGGATCAACGTCCCGGAGAGGTGCCCGGGCCCGGATAGGGAGGTCGTCATGGCGCTGGAAGCTCCGCGCGTCTCGCGCTTGAAGGGGCCGTTTCGCTGTGCCCTCACGGTGGATGTAGAGGAGTGGTACCACACCTGCCTGGTACCCGATTACGTGAATCCCGGCGACCGGCCCCCTCTCACGGAGGAGCTCGACTGGCTTCTGCCCGAGCTGCTGGGGATGCTGGCCGAGGCGCGCTGCTCGGCGACCTTCTTCGTGCTCGGCGAGGTGGCGGAGCGCCTGCCGAGGCGGATCCGCGAGATCGTCGCGGCCGGCCATGAGGTGGGGAGCCACGGCTATCTGCACCTGCGCGCCTGCGAGCGCTCACTGAAGGCGTTCCGCGCCGACGTCGAGCGCTCCAAGGAGGTCCTGGAGGACGTCGTCGGCGTGCCGGTGCTCGGGTTCCGGGCGCCGGAGTGGTCGCTGCGCAGCCTCGCCAGCACGCGGCTGCCGATCGTGGCCGAGGCGGGCTTCCTCTACGACAGCTCGCTGACCCCCTGTCCGCTCGCCGGCCGGCCGGGCAACCCGCGCTTCGCCTCGCACTTGGTCTGGGACGGCGAGGGCCCCCATCTGGGCCTCCTGGAGTTCCCGCCGCTCACCTTTGCTGGCCCCCTGCGGCTGCCGGCGGGGAGCTGGCCGGGGCGCCTGGTCAAGCCCGAGCGCTTGGTCCGCGCGGTCGACGCCCATTCCGGACAGGGGGGGATGCCGGTGGCGGTGGTACACCCCTGGGAGATCTCGGGGCGGCCGACGCCCGGACCCCTGCGCGGCGTCGCCCGGTTCATCCACGAGACCGGCCGCGAGGGGTTCCGCGAGCGTTTCCGGGAGCTGCTCCAGGGCGTCCGCTGGACCTCGCTGCGCGCCGCCGCGGGGCTGGAGTCGGTCCTCCCCATGCGGATCGCCGCGCGCCGTGCCGTTTGAGGCTGCTGAGCCGGCTGAGCTCGGATTCACCTTGGCTGCGGCGTTGGCCCCTCATCACCCCGGCCCTCTTCTCCCGTCCCCTCCCACCCTCCCTCACCGGGAGAAGAGGGAGAAAAGCAAAGGCAAAGAGAAAAGCCTCGAGTATGAGGGGGCGGGGGTTCCCCTCTCCCTGTGAGGGAGGGCGGGAGGGGAAGGGAGAGGGGCCAGGGGTGAGGGTTCGGGCGGGCGGCAGGCAACAATTACAACCGTCGTCCCATCCTCGGAACCGGGGACGTCGTGTAAGCTGCGCTCGATTGTCGAGTCGGAGAGAGATCGAAATCCGAGGGAGAGGGTTGGTGCGAAAGGGGGGACTCGAACCCCCACGACCTTTCGGCCACAAGCTTCTGAGACTTGCGCGTCTACCAGTTCCGCCACTTTCGCAGGCGGGGTGATTCTAGGGAGAGAAGAGAGGCTATGTCAATCGCGGTTCCGGGAGCTGAGGGAATTCAGCGGCAGGAGGTTCTCGCCCGCCTCGAAGCGGCGGGGCGAAGCGGAGTGGAGGAGGGCGCGCTCGGCGTCGACTTGGAGGGGGTGGAAGGGACGGCCGGGGAGTTGGGTCGGACCCTGCGGAGCCTTGAAAAGGAAGGGCGGGCGGTGGAGCTGGAGGGGCGCTGGTTCGCTCCCGGCCATTCGGACTGGGCGGTCGGCGTGGTCGAGCGGCTGGAGGAGGGGGATGCCCTGATCCGCCCGGCTATCGGACCAAAAGGGCGGCCGACGCCGCGCGGCGAGCCCCTCTTCTTCATCCGCAAGCGCAATCTGCACAAGGCGCTCGATGGCGACCTCGTGGTGGTGCGCAAGCTCGGCAAGCAGAAGCCCTGGAGCGACCGGCCGGCCGAGGGGATCATCGTCAAGGTGCTGGGCACGCGCCTCGACACGCTGGTCGGCTGGCTGGAGACCGACGCGCGGGGGTTGCGCTGGCTCAACCCCTACGATCCCAAGGTCTCGCTGGAGCTGCCGGTGGTGGGCGCCGAGGGGGTGCCCGACGGCGCCTACGTGCTGGTGGCAGTGGACCGCATCGGCCGCGCTCTCCAGGGGCGGGTGGTGGAGGTGCTGGGGGACCTGGAGACGCCGGGGGTGGACGTGCTGGTCGTCCTGCGCCATCACGGCATCCCGGACGAGTTCCCGCCGGCCATCCTCACCGCCGCTGAGGCGTTCCCGGCCGATCCGCAGCCGGCGGACTGGGCCGGGCGCGAGGACCTGCGCGGGCGGGTGATCATCACCATCGACGGCGAGACCGCCCGCGACTTCGACGACGCGGTGTCGATCGAGCGCCTCCCCGGCGGCACCTTCCGTCTCGGCGTCCACATCGCCGACGTCGCCCATTACGTCAAGGAGGGGGACGCGCTGGACCTCGAGGCCTACCATCGCGGCACCAGCGTCTACTACCCCGAGCGGGCCGTGCCGATGCTGCCGGAGGGGCTCTCGAACGGCCTCTGCTCGCTGCGGCCGAAAGTGCCGCGGCTCACCCTTTCGGCTTTCCTGGAGATCGACCGCGACGGCGTGATCCATGGGCGGCGCTTCGCGGAGACGGTGATCGAGAGCAGCCGGCGGATGACCTACAACGAGGTGCGCCGCATCCTGGAGGAGCCGAAGCCGGAGGACGCCGCCGAGTACGGGCCGGTGCTGCCGACGCTGCGCGAGATGCACCACCTGATGCAGATCCTCAATCACGCGCGGTCGCTGCGCGGCTCGATCGACTTCGACCTCCCCGAGGGGGACGTGGTGCTCAACACGGACGGCGTGATGGTGGGCGTCTTCCCCGAGGAGCGGAACATCGCGCACCGGATCGTCGAGGAGTTCATGATCGCGGCCAACGAGGCGGTCGCCTGGGAGCTGGTGCGGAGCGAGGTGCCGGCGCTCTACCGGGTCCACGAGCAGCCCACGATCGAACGGCTGGAGGAGCTCCAGGATCTCCTCGGCACCTTCGGGCTGAAGCTGCACGGCGAGCTCGAGAACCTGCCGCCGATCGCGCTCCAGGAGGTGCTCCGGGAGGTGAAGGGGAAGCCGGAGGAGAAATTCGTCTCCTCGGTCGTGCTGCGCACCCTGCAGCGGGCCCATTACAGTCCCCAGTGCCTCGGCCACTATGCGCTGGCGTCGCAGTTCTACACCCACTTCACGTCGCCCATCCGGCGCTATCCGGACCTGGTGGTCCACCGCCAGCTCAAGGCGCACCTGCGCGTCCGGCCGCGCGAGTGGGAGGCGTCGCGGCTGGTCGAGAGGCTGCCGGCGATCGCCGAGCACACCAGCACCACGGAGCGGCGGAGCGAGCAGTCCGAGCGCGACCTGCTGCAATGGAAGAAGGTGCGCTTCCTGGCCGGCCGCGCCGGGGAGACCTTCAAGGGGCGGATCACCGGCGTGCAGCCGTTCGGCCTCTTCGTGCAGCTCGACGGCTATTTCGTGGACGGCCTGGTGCCGATCCGCACGATGGCCGACGACTTCTACCGCTACGAGCCCGAGGCGCACCGGCTGATCGGCGAGAGCAAAGGGCGCATCTTCCGGCTGGCCGACGCGGTCGAGGTCGTGCTGGTCGGCGCCTCGCCGAAGGCGCGGGGGCTCGACTTCAAGCTGGTAGGGATGCCGGAGCCGACGTCCTCAAGGCCGGTTGTTCGACGGCAAGAAGGGCGGCGCGAGCGGGAGGAGGGGCGGAAGGTGGCGCGGAAGCCTCTGGAGAAAAAACCGGGGAAGAAGGGGCGGCGGTAGTGGCCTGCGACCTCACCCCAACCCCTCTCCTGAAGGAGAGGGGCAATAACAGCCATCCAAAGCCCCTCTCCTTCAGGAGAGGGGTTGGGGTGAGGTCGCAGGCGTACGACCTTCCGAGGATAGACTCCCGATCATGCCGCTAACCCCCACCGTCGCCATCATCGGCCGTCCCAACGTCGGCAAGTCGACCCTGTTCAACCGTCTCCTGGGGCGCCGGAAGTCGATCGTCCACGATCTGCCGGGGGTCACCCGCGACCGCATCACCGGCACCGTCGAGCTGGCCGAGGACCGCCCGATCCAGCTCGTGGACACCGGCGGGCTGGTGCCCGGGGACGATCCGCTGGGCTTGAACGCGCAGGTCTTCCTGGCCGTCGAGGAGAGCGATCTGCTGCTCTTCGTGGTCGACGGCAAGGTGGGGCTGGTCTCCGCCGACGAGGAGGTCTGGTCGCACTTCCGGCGCTTCAACAAGCCGGCGGTGCTGGTGGTCAACAAGGCGGACACCAAGGAGGCGCAGAACCGCTTCGCCGAGTTCTACAAGCTGGGGATCGACCGCCAGCTCCTGATCTCGGCCGAGCACGGCGGCGGCATCGGCGACCTGCGCGAGGCGCTGGCGCTGGCCCTCCCCGAGATCCCGGACATCCCGGTCCCCCCCGACGCGCCGGCGATCGCCATCGTGGGGCGGCCGAACGTCGGCAAGTCGTCGCTGCTCAACAAGATCTCCGGCCTCAACCGGTCGCTCGTCTCACCCGTGGCCGGTACCACCCGCGATCCGGTCGACACCCTGATCACCCGCGGCGACAAGTCCTACCTGCTGATCGACACGGCCGGCATGCGCCGCCGGAGCCAGGTCACCGGGCAGGCCGAGGAGCTGGCGGTGATGATGGCGCGGCGGCAGATCGAGCGCGCCGAGCTCGCCGTGCTGGTGATCGACGCGGCGGCCGGGGTGACCAGCAGCGACCTCGCGATCGCCGGCAGCATCTGGGAGCTGGGGCGGGCGGCGATCGTGGCGGTCAACAAGTGGGACCTGCTGGACGACGAGTCGCGCGAGAAGCTGGAGCTCTCCTTCGAGCGGCTCGACGAGCTGCTGGCGACGCCGGGGCGGGTCAACGTCTCGGCGCTCAGCGGACGCGGCGTCGAGAAGCTCTGGGGGCCGATCGACAAGACCCTCGCCGCCTACCACCTCAAGCTCGGCACCGGCCAGCTCAACCGCCTCTTCGAGGAGTTCACCAAGAAAGTCTCGCCACCGTCGTTCGGCGGCACCGCCTGGCGCCTCTACTACGCCACCCAGGTCTCGGCGAAACCGCCGACCTTCATGCTGTTCGCCAACCGCGCGCTGCCGCGGAACCACCACTACCGGCGCTACCTGGAAAACCGCCTGCGCGAGTCGCTCGACCTCGCCGGCGTGCCGGTGCGCCTGGTGGTGCGCCGGCGCACGGACGAGCCGCTGGAAAGAACCAAGCAGACCAGGATCCTGAAATGATGGCGACGAACGCTGCGGCGAATATTGCGATGAATACTGACGACCGCTGGGCCCGGCGGCTGGTCTGCTCGAAGACCGGCGTCACCGCGCCGCTCGACGAGCCGGCCTTCCTCTCGCCGGCCGGCGCGCCCTGGCTGGTCGAGTACGACCTGAATCCCGAGAAGGGCGCGGCGCTGAAGCGGGCCCTCCCCGGCCGGCCGTGGACCCTCTGGCGCTACCGCGAGCTGCTGCCGGTTGCCGACTTCGCCGGCCGGGTGGACCTCGGCGAGGGGGCGACGCCGCTGGTGCGGCTGCGCCGCTTCGCGCCGGAGGAGGTGGAGGTCTGGCTCAAGGACGAATCGGGCAATCCCACCGGCTCGTTCAAGGCCCGCGGCCTGTCGCTCGCCATCAACCGCGCCCGCGAGTTGGGAGCGCCGGGGGTGCAGCTCGCCAGCGCCGGCAACGCCGCCCTGGCCCTCACCGCCTACGCGGCGGCGGCGGGTCTGCCGGCGCGCGTGGCGCTCCCGGCCGACACGCCGCGCACGGTCTTCGAGCGCTGCGAGGAGTACGGCGCCGAGGTGCTCTCCGGTCCCGGCACCTTGGTGGAAGCCGCCAAGCTTCTGGAGCCGGGGGCGGAGCGCTTCTGGACCCTCTCGACCCTGCGCGAGCCCTACCGGGCGGAGGGGAAGAAGACGATGGGGCTGGAGCTCGCCGAGCAGTTCGATTGGGAGCTGCCGGACTGGATCGTCTACCCGCTGGGCGGCGGCACCGGGATCGTCGGCATGCGCAAGGCGTTCGCCGAGTTGGAGCAACTGGGGCTGATCGGCTCGAAGCGGCCGCGCTTCGTGGCCGTCCAGGCCGCCGGCTGCGCGCCGATCGTGCGCGCCTGGGAGGCGGGGCTCGACTCCGCTCCGCCCTGGGAGAACCCCGACACGCGTGTCTGGGGGCTGCGGGTGCCGCGGGCGCTCGGCGACTTCATCGTCCTCAAGGCCCTCTACGAGACCGGCGGCAGCGCCATCGCGGTGGACGAATCGCGGCTCGGCTCGATCACCTCCTGGATTGCCGCCCATGAGGGGGTGCGGATCGGCCCCGAGGGCGCCGCCGCGCTCGCCGCGGTCGAGGATCTGGAGGCCTCCGGAGCGTTCGCGCCGGGCGAGCGGGTGGTGGTGTTCCAGACGGGCGATCCGGCCAACTACGTCTGATGAGGGTCCGCCCCTTTTTGGAGGAGCTGGTGAGCCGCGGGGTGATGTCCGCCACCGTGGCGCTGGTCGGCACGCGCGACGGGATCGAGATCGAGGAGGCCGCAGGAGAGGCGCGCGACGGGGTCCCCGCGACGGTCGCGACCCGCTTCGACTACGCCTCGGTGACCAAGCCGTTCATGGCGACGCTCGCCCTCGTCCTCGACGCCGCGGGCGTCCTGCCGCTGGCGACGAGGATCGGCGACCTCTGGCCGCGGGCGCATCCGCGGCTGGCTCCGCACCCCCTCTCCGACCTCCTCCGCCACCGCTCGGGATTGGCGGCGTGGACGCCGCTTTATCATCGTTGTGGCTCCCTGGACGAAGCCGTCGAGCTGATCGTAGAAGGAGGGCGGGACGGCGACCTTCTCGGCGCCCGGATGGACACCTACAGCGATCTTGGGTTTATCCTCTGGGGCCGGACCGCCGAGCAGGCCGCCGGGACGCCGCTGGCGGCGCTGCTCCGCGCCCGCGTCCTCGACCCGCTGGGTCTGGATGGAGTGGAGGCGTCGCCGGGGGAGCGCGAGGATCTGGCCGCATCCCGGATGGGCACCGGCCAGGAGGTGAGGCTGGCGGCGAGGCGGGGTTTCGTCGTGCCCGACCTCGGACCGCCGCCGCTGGGGCGCCCGCAGGACGGCCACTGCCGCTTCCTGGCGGGACCCGGCGAGGTCTGCGGCCACGCCGGCCTGTTCGGCGGCGCGCGCGACCTCTGGCGGCTGGGCGCGGAATGGCTGAGGCCGGGGCGCTTGTTGCACCCGGAGGGCGTGGCCGCGGCCCTCGCCGGCGGTGGCCGCTTCGCCCTCGGCTGGTGGCGGCGGACGCTCCGCGGCAGCGCGGGGCGGTCGCTCTCGCCCGCCGCCTTCGGTCACACCGGTTTCGCAGGCAACAGCTTCTGGATCGACCCGGACCGCGGGAGGATCTTCGTCCTGCTCGGCTCCCGGATCGATCCGTTGATGGACATGAACCGCTGGTACCGGCGCTTCCACTCGGTGGCGTCCGCGCCGGCTCGAAATCTTTCTTGAAAATGGGAAAGGGAGGGCTGATGAGCTCGCTTCTCAAGGATCATGATCTCGTGCTGGTCGACGGGGTACGCACCCCGATGGCCGATTACAACGGCTCCTTCGCCGACATCTCCGCGATCGATCTCGGAGCGCACGCGGCGCGCGCCCTGTTCGCGAAGACGGGCATCGATCCTCAGGAGATCGATCACACCGTCGTCGGCAACGCGCTCCAGACCTCGCCCGACGCCATCTACGGCGCGCGCCATGTGGCGCTCAAGGCCGGCGTGCCCAAGGAGGTGCCGGCGCTCACCGTCAACCGCCTCTGCGGCTCCGGCGTCCAGTCGGTCATCTCGGGCGCCCAGGCGATCCTCACCGGCGACGCCACCACCTGCCTGGTCGGCGGCATGGAGAACATGTCGCAGGCGCCGCACGTGATCTACGGCGCCCGCCGCGGCTTCAAGCTCGGCCAGGGCCAGCTCCAGGATCTCCTGATGATCTCGCTGATGGACAGCTACTGCGGCTGCTACATGGCGCAGACCAGCAACAACCTGGCCCGCGACTATTCGATCAGCCGCGAGGAGCAGGACCAGTTCGCCATCCGCTCCCAGCAGCGGGCGGGGGCGGCGTGGGCTTCGGGGAAGATGGCGGAGGAGGTCGTGCCGGTCGAGGTGGGGAAGGGGAAGCGGGCGAAGCTGATCGACCGGGACGACCATATGCGCCCGGAGACCACCATGGACGACCTCGTGGGACTGCCGACAGCGTTCGACAAGGACGGCTTCGTCACCGCCGGCAACGCCTCCGGCATCGTGGACGGCGCGGCGATGATGATCCTGTCGACCGCCCAGAAGGCGCAGGAGAAGGGGTGGAAGCCGCTCGGCCGCATCCTCTCCTGGTCGGTGGTCGGGGTCGATCCCTCGCGCATGGGGATCGGCCCGGCGCCGGCGATCCGGGCGGCTCTCGGCAAGCTCGGCATGGGGCTCGGCGACGTCGACCTGTTCGAGATCAACGAGGCGTTCGCCGGGCAGATCCTGGCGGTGGTCAAGGACCTCGACCTCGACGTCGACAAGCTCAACGTCAACGGCGGCGCCATCGCCCTCGGGCATCCGCTGGGCGCCACCGGCACCCGCCTGCTGATCACCCTGCTCAAGGAACTCAACCGGCGCGGCGGCGGCCGGGGCGTCGCCTCGGCATGCATCGGCGGCGGCCAGGGGATCGCGATGGTGGTCGAGGCCGCCGCTTGATCGACCTGACCGGGCGCCGGGTCGTCGTCACCGGGGGGAGCCGCGGCATCGGCGCCGCCTGCTGCCGGCTGTTCGCGCGGGCCGGCGCCGCGGTCTTCATCCAGTACATGGCGAGCGACCAGAAGGCGCTCGCGGTGCTGCGCGAGCTGCGGGAGATCTCGGACGCTCCGCACGGGGCCTTCCGCTGTGACGTCACCGACAACGACCAGGTCTGCAAGCTCTTCGACGCCGCCGACGAGCGCTGGGGCGGGCTCGACTGCCTGGTCAACAACGCCGGCGTCTGGGTCCACGATCCGCTGGCCGACCTCCAGCCCGAGCGTTTGCAGGCGACGCTCGCGGTCAATATCGTCGGCCCCTTCCTCTGCGCCCGCTGCGCCATCCCGCTGCTCGCGGATTCGGAGGACGCCTCGATCCTCAACATCAGCTCCACCGCCGGCCAGCGCGGCGAGGCCTTCTACAGCGCCTACGCGGCGAGCAAGGGGGCGCTGATCTCCGCCACCAAGTCGTGGTCCTCCGAGCTCGCTCCCGGCATCCGGGTCAACGCGGTCGCTCCCGGCTGGGTGGACACGGACATGACCTCCGACGCCCTGGCGGGGGAGCGGCGCGAGGCGGCTCTCGCTTCGATCCCGCTCCGCCGCATCGCGACTCCCGAGGACGTCGCCGGCGCCGTGCTCTTCCTCGCCTCGCCCCTCGCCCGCCACATCACCGGCGAGATCCTCAACGTCAACGGCGGGAGCGTCCTGGTTGGCTAGCGCGCCCTCGCTCTGGCTGTCGCGGGGCGGCGCTCCCGAGGCGGTCGGGACGGTCGTCGTCGGCGCCGGCATCGTCGGCCTCTCGACCGCCTACTGGCTGACCCGCGCCGGCCGGCGACCGCTGGTGCTCGATGCGGACGGCATCGCCTCCCACGCCTCCGGCCGCAACGCCGGCTACCTGATGACCGGCACGGCCGAGCCCTACACCCGTCTCGTGCGGGCGATCGGCGAGGCGGCGGCCCTCCGGCTCTGGCAATTGTCGAGCGAAAACCGGGAGCTGCTACGTGGGGAACTGCTCGACTCCGGCAGGGTGGAGTGCGAGTTCCTCCCCGAGGGGGGGTGGATCGCCGCCCTCGCTGATCACGCCGAACAGGAGCGGGAGCTGCGCGAGAGCGGCGAGCGGCTGGTGGCGCTCGGCCTCGAGCTCCAGTGGCGCGAGGCCGCCGAGACGCGCCGGGCGAGCGGCTGCGATCGCCTGGGAGGCGCCCTCTTTCAACCGCTGGATGGCGGTCTCGATCCTGCCCGTCTCTGCCGGGGGATCGCCCGCCTCGTCGCGCAGGGCGGCGGGGAGGTGCGCACCGGCGTCTGCGTGCGCCGCTTGGAGCCGGAGGGGGAGCGAATCCGGATCGTCACCGACGGCGGCCATCTCCTCGCGGAGCGGGTGGTCCTGGCGCTCAACGCCTACGCTCCGGCGCTGATCCCCCATCTCCATGGCGCGATCCGCCCCGTCCGCGGCCAGATGCTGGCGACGGCCCCTGGGGCTCGGGATCTGCGCGGGGTCTGGTACGTGAACGACGGCTACGAGTACTTCCGCCAGCTCCCCGACGGCACCCTCGTCCTCGGCGGCTGCCGCCGGCTGGCGAGGGACACCGAGGTGGGATTCGAGGAGACGCCGACCGCCAGGATCCAGGGGGCGCTGGAGGGGTTCCTCCACGCAGCGTTTCCGCGTCTCGCCGACCGCCCGGTCCGCCATCGCTGGGCGGGGATCATGGCCTTCACCGCGGACGGCCTTCCTCGCACGGGGAGGGTGCCCGAGGTTCCCGGAGCGATCTACGCCGCCGGCTTCAACGGCCACGGCATGTCGCTCGGCTTCGCGACGGGAAAGTGGCTGGCGGGGAGGGTGGTGGGGGAGGGGCCGGAAACGCTCTTCCCGGCGGGCACGGACTAGCCGGTCGCTTCGAGCTGGGTCACGCGAGCTTCGAGATTCCGGTGGGAGCGGCGAAACTCCGCGAAGACGAGCTTGTTGAGAGCCTCAAGCTCGCCAAGCTTTCGTGCCACTTCCTCACGGTGCCGGTTCAACTGTTCGGTCAGGTTGAGAATGCCATCTGCGGCCACGAGTCGGACCTCGCTCTGCAGGCCCTCGATCAAGACGTAAGCTCCCCGGATGTCGGCTTCCAGCTTTTCGATTCGGTGATCGACGCCTTCCAAGCGCCGGTCGACGCCTTCCAAGCGCTGGTCAACCGCCTCCAAGCGCTGATCGACTTGGTCGAAGCGGCGGTCGATCGAGGAGAAGCGCTGATCGAGGTAGTTGAGAAGATCTTGGTCCACGAGTTCGTATTCCCAGTTTCCGCAACGCTAGCACAAGCAATGCGCCTTGAGAAGCGCCTCGCTCAGGAACCGCCGGCCCGCCCTTCCTTCTCCCAGAGATACCCCAGGCACTTGTAAATCAGCTTGGCGGCCAGGAAATCGCTCGCCGGGTGGCCGCCGATCGGCGACAGCTCGATCAGGTCCATGGCGACCACCGTCTTGGTCCGGAACAGGAGCTTCAGCAGGCGGAGTGTGGGCGACCAGTGGCCGCCTCCCGGTTCGGGGGTGCCGGTGGCGGGGACCAGCGCCGGGTCGAAATAGTCGATGTCGAAGGTGAGGTAGATCCGCTCCGGCAGCGCCGACAGCATCGGAGGGAAGAGCTCCTCGGCCTGATCGAGCTGATGCCCCCAGATCACCGGCAGGCCGCGCTCGCGGATGACTCCAGCCTCGGGCGCCGAGAGCGAGCGGATGCCGACCGCCAGCGACGGAACGCCCGTGTCCACGATCCGCTTCATGACGCTGGCGTGGCTGAAAGGCGTGCCTTCGAACTCCTCCCGCAGGTCGGCGTGGGCATCGAACTGCACCACCCCGATCTCGCCGAAGGCTTCGCGCGCCGCCTTGACCGGCGCTTGCGTTAAGCTGTGCTCGCCCCCGAGGGTAACCAGGAATTTGCCGCGCTCCATGTGGGCCTTGCAGGCCGCCTGGAGCTCCGCCAGGCCCTCGCCCATGTCGAACGCTTCCGGGAGGAACGGCGGCAGCGTCGCGATCCCCTGCACGTAGGGCTCGGCCGCCAGCTCCTCGTCGTAGAGCTCCATGGCCTGGGAGGCGTGGAGGATGGCGGCGGGCCCCGAGGTGGTCCCCTTGCCATAGGATGTCGTGCGCTCGAAGGGGACGGGGAGGACGGCGACGCGGCTCGTCTCGTAGTCGCTCGCCGCCGGCTCGAGGAGGCCGAAGTTGTTGGGCAGATAGGGCATCGGGAGATTCCTGTCGGTCGGAAGGAGGACGGTCCGGGACGGCGGCGTTTGTAGCAGCATGGTTCACGCAGTGTCAACGAGCGAAGGAGGGGGATTGAGCCCGTTGGAGCTTTTCGAGCCGGTCCGCGATCGGGTGCGGACCGCGGAGCGCGTGGTGGTCTTCTCCGGCGCCGGAGTGTCGCGCGAGAGCGGTCTCGACACCTTCCGCGGCGCCGGCGGCCTCTGGCAGCAGATGCGCCCCGAGGACCTCGCCACTCCGGAGGCGTTCCGGGCCGATCCGGTGAAGGTCTGGAGCTGGTACGCCTGGCGCTACCGCCAAGCCGCGGCGGCCTCGCCGAACCCCGCTCACCTCGCCATCGCGCGCCTGGAGACCCTCTTCCCGTCGACCTGGGTGGTGACGCAGAACGTCGACGGGCTCCACCAGCGGGCGGGCAGCCACAACCTCCTCGAGCTGCACGGCACGATCAACCGCGCCGTCTGCGAGCGCTGCGGCGGCGGCCGCGATATGGGGGAGGCGATCGACGAATCCTCCACGGCGCCCCCCCTCTGCTCCTGCGGCGGCAGGTTCCGTCCCGCCGTGGTCTGGTTCGGCGAGGCCCTCCCCGAGGAGGTGCTCGTCCTCGCCTACGAGGAGGCGACATTCTGCGACCTGTTCATCTCCGTGGGCACCTCGTCGACGGTCTATCCGGCCGCCAACCTGATCGAGCTGTCATCCCAGGCGGGCGCCTGCATGATCGAGGTCAACCCGGAGCCCACCCCCTTCTCCAGCGTCATGGACCTGCGCCTCGCCGCGCCGGCGGGTGAGGCGCTGCCGGCGCTGGTCGAGGCGATCGAAAGGAGCCGATGGCCCCTCCCATGATCCGCGAGCTCCCCGCGGGGGAGCGCCCGCGCGAGCGGCTGCTCCGGCAGGGCGGAAGCTCGCTCTCCGACTCCGAGCTGCTCGCCCTGCTGCTGCGCACGGGGCGGGCCGGCGTCTCGGTGCTCCAGATGGCGATGGACGTCCTGCGCGAGAGCGGCGGCCTCAGCGGCCTGCTCACCGCGACACCCCATTCGCTCCGGCGCTCCGGCCTGGGGCCCGCCAAGGCCGCCACCCTCCTCGCCGCGGTGGAGATCGGCCGCCGCCTCGCCAGCGAGCAGCTCCTCGACGGCGAGCCGCTCACCCGCCCCGCGGACGTGGCGCGCTATCTGGCCCTCCGCTACCACACCTGTGACCAGGAGGTGATGGGAGCGCTCTTCCTCGACGCCCGCAGCCGCCTGCTCGGCGAGCGCGAGATGTTCCGCGGCACCCTCTCGCGCATCGCGGTCGAGCCGCGGGAGATCCTCCGCGAGTGCCTGCAACGGGGCGCGGCGGCGGTCTACCTCTTCCACACCCACCCCAGCGGCGATCCCGCGCCGAGCGCCGAGGACCTCCTGTTCACCCGGCGGCTGGCGGAGGCGGCTGAGATCGTCGGCGTCCGGCTGGCCGATCACGTCGTCCTCGGCCACCGGGGGCGCTGGGTGTCGCTGAAGGAAAAATGCGCGTGGTAGCCTTGGCCTCGCCATGGCTCACTATCACCTGGATTGCAGCAGCGGCATCGCCGGCGACATGTTCCTCGGCGCCTGCCTCGACCTCGGCCTGCCGGTCGAGGCCCTCGCCGACGTCGTGGCCCGGCTCGGCCTCGCCGGCGTAGCCGTCGAGGGCCGCAAGGCCTCGCGCGGCGGCTTCGTGGGGACCCGCTTCCGCGTCCTCGAGCACGGCCGCCCGATCGAGGGGCCGGACCCGGAGGAGCACGATCACGGACAGGATCACGGACATCAGCACGGACACGATCACGGACACCACCACGAGCATGATCATGGACACCACCACGAGCACCACCACCACGGCCCGACCCGGGGGTTGGCCGAGATCCGCGCGCTGATCGAGGGGAGCGCCCTCGCAGCGGCCGTCAAGGAGCGGGCGCTGCGGCTCTTCCAGCGGCTGGGCGAGGCGGAGGCCAAGGCGCACGGGATGCCGATCGAGCGGATCCACTTCCACGAGGTCGGGGCGATCGACTCGATCGTCGACTTGGTGGGAGCCGCCGCGGCGATCGAGCTGCTGGCGCCGGAGCGGCTCACCTGCGGTCCCGTCAACCTGGGGAGCGGCCGCGTAAAGATGGCGCACGGGGAGGTGGCGATCCCCGCTCCGGCCACGGCGGAGCTGCTGCGCGGCGTCCCCGTCTTTGGCGGGCCTGGGGGCGAGCTGACCACTCCGACCGGCGCGGTCCTCCTGGCCGAGCTGGTCGACGAGTTCGTCGAGCTCCCCGCGATGGTCCTCGAAGGGGTCGGCTACGGCCTGGGCAAGAAGGACTTGCCGACCCATCCCAACGCCCTCCGCCTGCTGCGGGGGCGATCGGGAGCCGCCGGCGCGGCCGAGACGCGCGCCGAGGTGATGGTCGTCGAGGCGGAGATCGACGACCTGCCGGGGGAGGGGTTTGGCTTCCTGATGGAGCGGCTGCTCGCCGCCGGCGCCCTCGACGTCTACTACACGCCGGTTCAGATGAAGAAGAACCGGCCGGGGATCCTGGTGACCCTGCTCTGCCGCCGGCCGCAACTGGACGAGCTGGCCGGGCTCCTGCTCGCCGAATCCGGCTCCCTCGGCTGCCGCTACCACGCGGCCCTGCGCTTCGAGGCGGAGCGAGAAATTCTCGAAGTCGCGACCGCGTTTGGAGCCGTGAGGATCAAGCGCGCCCGCCTCGACGGCCGGCCGCTGGCGGCGGCGCCGGAGTTCGAGGACTGCCGCCGGCTGGCGCTGGCGAGCGGGGCACCCTGGCGCGACGTCTACCGCGCGGCCCTGGCGGCGGCGGGCGCTCTCGAATCCTAGGAAGGCTCTGACTTGAACGACACACCGATCACCGCTCAGGGGACGCTCGAGCTGGGGATGGCTGGCGACGGCGCGTTCCGCTGGGCGGTCGCCGATATCACCGAGGTGCTGGAAGGGGTGCGCGACCGCTTCGACCTCTGGCCGGTGCCGGCCGCCGCGCTCGGCCGCTGCCTCGCCGGCGCCGCCCTGCTCCAGCGCCTCTCCACCAAGAGCCCGAGCCGGCTGATGCTGGAAGTCCGCGGCGACGGGCCGATCCGGCGCGTGCTGGCCGAGGCCGACGACGAAGGGAACCTCCGCGGCATGGTGGGGGACGGCCGGGTGCAGGTCCCCGATTGGCCAGGGGGAAAGCTGGGCGTCGGCCGGGCGGTGGGGAAGGGGGTCCTCCGCGTGCTGCGCGAATACGAGCGCGGCAACAGCTACCAGACCCAGGTCGAGCTGGTCAGCGGCGAGATCGGCGAGGACGTCGCCTACTACCTGTCGCAGAGCGAGCAGCGGAAGTCCGCCGTGCTGCTGGGCGTCCTCGGCAAGCCGAGCGGCGTCGTGGCGGCGGGCGGCATGGTGGTCGAAGTCATGCCGGGCGCGCCGGAGGAGACGATCGCTCTCCTGGAGAGCAACATCGCCGGCATCCGCGGCGTCAGCCACCTGATCGAGGAGGGGGGCGCCGAGCACGTCGTCGGGCAGGTCCTCGCCGGGCTCGACCGCGAGGTCAAGGAGGTCCGCCCCCTGCGCTACCACTGCCGGTGCAGCCGCGAGCGCCTGCTCGGCCACCTCACCCTGCTGCCGGCGGAGGACCGCGATTACCTGCGCGACGACGACGGCGCCATCGAGGCCGACTGCTCCTTCTGCGGCGCGCGCTACCGCTTCTCGCCGGAAGAGCTGGCCTGAACGATGTAATAATCCCCCTCCCCATGAGCACCTTCTATCTCACCACCCCGATCTACTACGTGAACGCGCTGCCCCACATCGGGCACATCTTCACGACCACCGTCGCCGACACCCTGGCGCGCTACCAGCGGCTGGCGGGGAAGGACGTCCATTTCCTCACCGGCACCGACGAGCACGGCCAGAACATCGAGCGGGCGGCCAAGGCCGAGGGGATCGAGCCGATCGCCCTCGCCGACCGCGTGGTGGCCAAGTACGTCGAGCTGCGCGACCGGCTGGACTTCTCCTACGACGACTTCATCCGCACCACAGAGGAGCGGCACAAGCGGGGGGTGGTCGAGATCATCCGCCGGATCGAGGCGGCAGGGGACTTCTACACGGCCCGCCACGAGGGGTGGTACTGCCCCCCCTGCGAAACCTTCTACACCGAGAAGGAGCTGGGGCCAGAGAAGAGCTGTCCGGTCCACGGTACGCCGGTCGAGTGGAAGTCGGAAGAGAACCTCTTCTTCCGGCTCTCGAAGTACCAGCAGCCGCTCCTGGACTTGTATGCCGAGCGTCCGGGCTTCGTGCGGCCGGAGACCCGCCTGAACGAGGTTCGCGCCTTCGTCGAGGGGGGCCTGCGCGACCTCTCCGTCTCGCGCGCCAACCTGGAGTGGGGGATCCCCTTTCCCGGCCACCCGGGCCAGACGGTCTACGTCTGGCTCGACGCCCTGACCAACTACATCAGCGCCCTGGGGTTCGGCTCGGACGACACCCGTCTCTACGACAAGCTCTGGGCCCACGGCGACGTCCGGCTGCAGCTCGTGGGCAAGGACATCCTCCGCCAACACACCGTCTACTGGCCGGCGTTCCTGATGTCCGCCGGCCTGCCGCTCCCCCACACGGTCTGGGTACACGGCTGGTGGCAGCGCGACGGTCGCAAGATCTCGAAGTCGGCCGGCAACGTCGTCCGCCCGGACGAGCTGATCGACCGCTTCGGCAGCGACGGCGTCCGCTACTTCCTGCTGCGCGAGATGGTCTTCGGCCAGGACGCCAGCTTTTCGGACGAAGCCTTCGTCGACCGCTACAACAGCGACCTCGCGAACGATCTCGGCAACACCGTCAGTCGGCTGGTGACCCTCTCGCGCAGCGCCTTCGACGGCCGGACGCCCCCTTACGAAGGGAGCGGCGACGACGCGCTGGCCGCCGCCGCCGCGAAAGCGGTGGAGGACTATCGCGCGGCCATGGCGGACCTCGCCTTCAGCCGGGCTCTCGAGAGCCTCTGGCGGTTGCTGGCCGAGACCAACCAGTACATCGTCGGCCACGCGCCCTGGAAGATGATCAAGACCGAGGGCTCCACTCCCGACCTCGCCCGCGTCCTCTGGGTCGGGCTCGAGGCGGTGCGGGTTGTGGCCACCGGCCTGCTCCCCTTCATGCCGCGGATGGCCCCGCGGGTGCTCGCCGCGATCGGCATCGCGACACCGCCAAGCAGCCTCGACGCCCTGCGCTGGGGGGGCACGCCGGCGAACGCCGAGATCCCCGCGCCGGCACCCCTTTTCCCGCGCATCGACAAAGAGGCCTATCTCGGCGAAGCCAGGGCCCAGGAGAAAGAAAGAAAGATGGAAACCGAGACCGCCGCCGCAGCAGCAGTCCCCGAAAAGCCCCCTGTGTCCATCGACCAGTTCTTCCAGACCGAGCTCAAGGTGGCGACGATCCTCGCCGCCGAGCCGGTGCCGAAGTCGAACAAGCTGATGAAGCTCACCGCCGACCTCGGCGAGGGGGCGCCGCGCACGATCGTCGCCGGCATCGCGCTCGCCTACAAGCCGGAGGAGCTGGTCGGCAAGCAGGTGGTCGTGGTGGCGAACCTTCAGCCCGCGAAGCTGATGGGCGTCGAGTCGCAGGGAATGGTCCTCGCCGCCTCGCTCGACGGCAAGCCGGTCCTGCTCCATCCGGCCGCCCAGGTCCCCAACGGCACCCAAGTCAAGTGAGCGCGCCAGGTCCGATCGATTCCCATTGTCATCTCCAGAGCCTGCCGCCCGAGGAGCGCGAGCGCCCCCTCGACGCGGCGCGCGAGCGGGGAGTGCGGGGCTTCCTCGTGCCGGCGATCAAGCTGGACGAGGCCGAGGACGTCCTCGCCTTCTGTCACGGCCACCCGGACGTCTGGTGCGCCCTGGGAACGCATCCTCACGATGCCGCGTCGTGGAAAGAGGGGGACGTCGACCGCCTCCGCTCCCTGCTCGCCGATCCCAAGGCGGTGGCGGTGGGGGAGTGCGGGCTCGATTTCTTCTACGACCATTCGCCGCGCGAAGCCCAGTTCCGCGCTCTCCGCGAGCAGTGGGAGCTGGCCATCGAGCTTGGCCTGCCGGTCGTCGTCCACAACCGCGACAGCAACGAGGAGATGCTGGCGGTGGTCCGCGAGGAAGCCTTTCGGAGCCTCCAGGCGGATTTCCACTCCTTCGCCGGCGGGCTCGATATGGCCCGCGTGCTGATCGACCGCGGCTTCTATCTGGGATTCACGGGGATGATCACCTTCCCGAAGGCCGACAACGTTCGCGAGGTGATCCCGATCCTGCCGCCGGATCGATGCCTCGTCGAGACCGACACCCCCTACCTGGCTCCGGTCCCTCACCGCGGCAAGCCGAACCGCCCTGCCTTCGTGGTCGAGATCGCCGAGCGGCTGGCTCGTGAGACGGGGGAGACCTACGAAGAGGTCTGCCGGCGGACGGGGGAGAACTTCTTCCGGCTGTTCCCGAAGGCCCGTTAAGCCGGGTTCGGGACGTCGATGAACTCGACGTCGATCTGGAACCGCCCCGCCAGGTGCTCGCCCAGGGCTTTGACCCCCAGCCGTTCCGTGGCGTAGTGGCCGGCGGCGAGGTAATGGACGCCGGTCTCCCGCGCCACGTTCATCACCCACTCCGTGACCTCGCCGGTAACGTAAGCGTCGAGACCTTCCTCGATCGCCGTGTAGAACTCCCGCTGGCCACCGCCGCTGATTACCCCGAGCGTCGAGATCGATCGCGGGCCGGCCAGGTAGACGAGAGGCTCCTGGCCGTAGACGCGGCGGCAGCGCGCGACCAGCTCATCCGCGGAAACCGGCTCTGGAAAGAGCCCCTTCACGCCGAGCGGCAGCCCGTCGTACTGCCCGAAGGGCTCGATCCGTTTGAGCCCGAGCTCGCGGCCGGCCACGGCGTTGTTGCCGACCTCCAGGTGACGATCCAGGGGCAGGTGGTAGGCGAGCAGGCTCATCTCGCCGCGGATCAGCTCCGCGACCCGCCGGAACTGAAAGCCGGTGAGAGTCCTCGGCATCCCCTCCCAGAACAGGCCGTGATGGACCAGCACGGCATCCGCTCCGGCTTCCCGGGCGCGGACGAAGAGCTCCTGGCAGGCCGAGACGCCGGTGACGATCTTGCCGATCTCCTCCCGCCCCTCCACCTGGAGGCCGTTCGGACCGAAGTCCTTCCCGCGGGAGTCGAGGTACTGGTCGAGATAGGAGACGAGGGCGTCGCGCCGGACGGTGTTTGCCATGCGGGGAGCATAGCCCGGGAGGAAAAGAAAAGGGCGGCCGTGAGGCCGCCCTTGTCAGCGTGGAGGAGTCGAGAGGCTTAGCGATTGCCGCCGCGACCACCGCGGTCGCCGCCACGGCCACCACCGCCACCGCCCCGGCCGCCCCGGAAGCCGCCGCCTCCGGGACCCCGGCCGCCGCGGTCTCCACCCCGGCCGCCGCGATCGCCGCCGCGGTCACCTTCCGAGCGCTCGCCGCCGCCGCCAGCCATCGCCATCTCCATCCCTTCGTACTGCGAGGGGTCGTAGTCAGGCGACTCCATGATCACGGCCTTGCGGGAGAGACGGATCTTGCCCTGCTCGTCGATGTTGACGACCTTGACCTCGATCTCGTCGCCCTCCTTGAGGAGGTCGGTGACCTCGCGGACGCGGTACGGGGCGAGCTCGCTGATGTGCACCAGCCCGTCCGTACCCGGCATGATCTCGACGAAGGCGCCGTACGCCTCGATGCGGCGCACCGTGCCGGTGTAGATCTTGCCCATTTCGGGGACCTGGGTCAGGCGCTCCACCATCTGGATGGCGCGCCGGGCCGCCGGCTTGTCGGGCGAGGCGATGATCACCCGGCCGTCGTCCTCGATCTCGATGTTGCAGCCGGTCTCCTCGATGATCGAGCGGATCGTCTTGCCACCGGGTCCGATGACGTCGCGGATCTTCTCCTTGGCGATCTGCAGCGTATAGAGCCGCGGCGCGAACTTGGAGATGTCGGTGCGCGCCTGGGGGATGGCCCCCTCCATGATGCCGAGGATGTGCATGCGGCCGGCCTTCGCCTGCTCCAGCGCGACCCGCATGATCTCGCGGGTGACGCCGGTGATCTTCATGTCCATCTGGAGCGCGGTCACGCCCTGGCGGGTGCCGGCGACCTTGAAGTCCATGTCGCCGTAGTGGTCTTCCTGGCCGGCGATGTCGGTGAGCACCGCGAAGGTGTCGTCCCCCTTGATCAGGCCCATGGCGACTCCCGCCACCGGGGCGAGGAGCGGCACGCCGGCGTCGAACATGGCGAGCGAGCCGCCGCAGACCGTCGCCATCGACGAGGAGCCGTTCGACTCCAGGATGTCGGAGACGACGCGGAGGGTGTACGGGAACTCGTCCTCGTGCGGCAGCACGGGCATGAGCGCCCGGCGGGCCAGCACGCCGTGGCCGATCTCGCGCCGGCCGGGGCTGCGCAGGAACTTCACCTCGCCGACGGAGAAGGGGGGGAAGTTGTAGTGCAGGAGGAACTTCTGGATGCTCTCTCCCTCGTACTCCTCGATCACCTGGGCGTCGCGGCTGGTGCCGAGCGTCGCCGTGGCCAGGGCCTGGGTCTCGCCGCGGGTGAACACCGCCGAGCCGTGCGTGCGGGGGAGCACCCCGATCTCGATCTCGATCGGCCGGATCTCGTCGAGCCGCCGGCTGTCGAACCGGATGCGGTCGTTGAGCACCACCTCGCGCAGGATCTCCTCCTCGAGGCGGCTGACGATCTTCTTGACGCTGGCCTTCTTCGCCGCCTCGTCCTCGGGGATCCCCCCGATGTAGGACTTGACCACCGCGCCGACCGCGTCCTTGCGCTCGAACTTCTTCTTGGTGAAGAGGGCGGCCTTCAGCGGGGCGTAGAGGTCGCCCTTGACCTGCTCGTAGAGCGACTCGGGGTAGACCTCCGGCGCCGTCCAGCTCGGCTTCTCCCGGTTGCCGTCACGGAAGAGCTCGTGCTGCGCCTTGATGATCTTCTGGATCTCCAGGTGGCCGCGCCAGATGCACTCGAGGATCAGCTCCTCGGAGACCTGGTTGGCGCCCGCCTCGACCATCACCACCGCGTCCTCGGTGCCGACCACGACCAGGTCGAGGTCCGACACGTCGCGCAGGCTGTTGGTGGGGTTCATCACCACCTGGCCGTCGATCAGCCCCACGCGCACCGCTCCCACCGGATGGTAGAAGGGGATGTTGGAGAGCACCAGCGCCACCGACGCGCCGTTGATGGCGAGGATGTCGGGATCGTTCTCGCCGTCGGCCGAGAGGCAGAAGGAGATGATCTGGGTGTCGGCGAAGTAGCCTTCGGGGAACAGGGGGCGGAGCGGGCGGTCGATCTGGCGGGAGGTGATGATCTCCTTCTCGGAAGGTCTTCCTTCTCGCTTGAAGAAGCCCCCCGGGATGCGCCCGGCGGCGTAGGTGTACTCGCGGTAGTCGACGGTGAGCGGCAGGAAGTCGCGCTCCACGCCGCCCTTGTTCTCCATGCACGCGGTGGCGAGCACGACGGTGTCGCCGAGGCGGACGGTGCAGGACCCGTTGGCCTGCTTGGCCAGGTAGCCCGATTCGATGATCAGGGTGCCCTCGCCGATGGTGATCTCTTTGCGTTGCTTCATGGGATTGTTTTCTCTCTCTCTGTTAGTCGCTTTATTCCGCTTTTTTCTCGTCTGCCTACAGCTCCGGACCGCCCTCAAGCGCCTGGGCGTCGCGTCCTCGGTGGGAACGAGGAGCCGAAGGGTCCGGAGGTCGCTTGAGCTCCGGGATCCGTCGTTCAGGGGATCCCGGAGCTTTCCTGCCGAGTCGGTCGGTGGGGGGGACTACTTGCGGATCCCGAGGCGCTCGATGGTCGAACGGTACTTCTCGACATCCTTCCCCTTCAGATAATCGAGCAGGCGGCGGCGCTGACCCACCAGCTTGAGCAGGCCGCGGCGGCTGTGATGATCCTTGGTGTGCGTCTTGAAGTGCTCGGTCAGCTCATTGATCCGGCTGGTCAGCAGAGCCACCTGCACTTCGGGCGAGCCCGTGTCAGTACCATGGGTCCGGTACTCGCTGATGATCTTTCCCTTGACTTCACTGGTTTGCGCCAAAGCAAACTCCTCCTTACATTTCTCTACGACTTGCATTCTAGCACAGGCCCACTCCGGGCCCGACTCAGCGAAACACGACCCGAGGCTGGACGATCCCCACCCCGGCGCTACCGATCCTCTCGATGACGGTGCCGACGGCGATGAACTCGCGCCGGCGGTTGATCAGCTTGACCCAGTCCCCCTCCTCACCGGCCAGCTCGCGCACCAGCACGGTCTGGCCGTGGGCGATCCGGTGCTCCTGCTGCGAGTCGGCGGTGACCTCGGCGAAGGGGAGCGGGATCTGGTCGAAGGGGATCCACGCCGGCCCCAGCCCCTCGCCCGCCTGCACCAGCTCGTCGAGCCGGCCGAGCCGGACGGCGTCCTCGGTGCTGAAGCCGCCGATGCGCGTGCGGCGCAGCTCGGCGAGGTGCGCTCCCACCCCCAGCGCGGCGCCGAGGTCGTGCGCCAGGCCGCGGGCGTAGGTCCCCGAGGAGCAGGCGAGGCGGAAACGCAGACGCCCGTCCTCGTCGATGGCGCCGACGGGGGAGAACTCGTAGACGGTGACGTCCTTGGTCTCCGACGGCACCTCCTCCCCGCGGCGGGCCAGCTCGTAGTACTTGACCCCCTGCACCTTCTTGGCGGAGTAGGGGGGCGGCTGCTGCTGGATCTCCCCCTCGAAGGCGTGCATGGCCGCCGCCACCGCGTCCGGCGACAGCGCCGCCACGGCTCCGGGCTCCGCCTCGGCGGTCACCTTGCCCGACGAGTCGTAGGTGTCCGTGGCGCTGCCGAAGCGGATGGCCCCCTCGTAGACCTTGGGCGCCCGGATCAGGAAGCGGGTGAGGCGGGTCGCCGTGCCGAGCGTCAGCAGCAGCAGGCCGGTGGCGTCCGGGTCGAGGGTGCCGCAATGGCCGATCTTCTTCTGCTTCAGCACCCGCCGCGCTTTCTGGACGGCGTCGTGCGAGGTGAATCCCGGCTCCTTGTCGAGCAACAGCAGGCCGTCTTTCATCTCCGTCATGAGCCGAGCGCCGCCCCCAGTTCCGCCGCCACCTCATGGCGGACCGCCTCGCCCTCGCCCTCCAGCTTGAAGCCGGCCGCGTTGCGGTGGCCGCCGCCGCCGTGGTGGCGGGCGACCTTCTCGACGTCGACCTCGCCGCGGCTGCGCAGAGAGATCTTGTTCCCCCCTTCCGGGAGCTCGCGGATCAGCGCCACCGCGTCGACCCCCGCGATCGAGCGGATGGAGTCGATCAGCCCCTCGGAATCGCCGGGAGCGGCGCCGGCGCGGGAGAACATCTCCAGCGTCAGGCGGCCGGTGGCGATCCGCCCCCCCTCGTGGATCTGGAGGGTCTGGAGCATCTCGCCCAGCAGCTTCACCACGGCCAGCGGCTGGCTCTCGTAGAGCCACTGCGAGACCTGCTCCGGGTGCGCGCCCTCGCGCACCAGGGCGGCCGCGGCCTCGAAGGCGGCGGTGGTGGCGTTCGAGAAGCGGAAGCCGCCGGTATCGGTCACCAGGGTGAGGTAGAGGCAGCTCGCCACCTCCGGCTCCAGGGTGAGCTTGAGCCCCTGCGCCAGCCGGTAGACCATCTCGCCGACGGCGGGCGCCGCCGAGTCCACCCAGTTGACCGCGCCGTAGCACTGGTTCCCCAGATGGTGGTCGATGTTGATGATCGGCTTGGCGCCCAGGTGCTGCTCGAGGCCGGTGCGGTCGGGGCTCGGGCATTCGAGCACGATGATGGCGTCGAAGACGTCGGGGAAGCCGGCCGGCGGCTCCTCGCCGACGTGGATGCGGTCGCTGCCGGGCAGCGGCTTGTAGACGGTCGGCGTGGGGTCGCGGTTCCACACCACGGCCCCTTTGCCAAGGCCGCGCAGCAGGCGCGCGAGGCCGAGCTCGGAGCCGATGGCGTCGCCGTCCGGGTTGGAGTGGCTGGTGAGCAGGAAGCGGTTGCCCTGCCGGATGCGCTTTAACAGGTCCTCAGGAGCTTTCATCCCGCCCATGGAGGCCCTCCAGAATGTCTGAGATCCGTTGACTGTGCTCGGCCCCCCGGTCGAGCTCGAAGTTCAGCTCCGGGGTGGCCCGTAGACGGAGCCGGCGAGCTAGCTCCGTGCGCAGGAACCCGCGCGCGTGGCGAAGTCCCTCGATCGTCTCCTGCCGTTGCGCGTCGTCGCCGAGGACCGAGATCCTCACGATCGCCCGCTTGAGGTCCGTGGTCACCTCGACCCCGGTCACCGACGCCAGCTTGACGCGCGGATCGTGGATCTCCCGCA
This sequence comes from uncultured Acidobacteriota bacterium, assembly GCA_963718645.1. Classification (GTDB taxonomy): domain Bacteria; phylum Acidobacteriota; class Thermoanaerobaculia; order Multivoradales; family UBA5704; genus DATARR01. Next base: position 2,754,054 of record OY970373.1, on the reverse strand, counting down.
GGAGGAGATCCGAGAGCTCGGCCCGCAGCAGGTCGCTGACCCGATCGGTGCGCCGGCTCATGGTTCTCCTCCCTCCAAACCCTCCAGGACCTGCGGGTCCCAGCGGGTGAGGTAGATCTCCGGATCGCTCTCCACCATCTCACGCACCTGTTCCATCATCTTGTCCATCTCACTCTCACCGCCGGCCGCCACCACCGCCATCGCGATCTCCGCCCGCTGGTGCAGATCGTGGAAATCGGTTTCGGCGATGGAGACCCGGTAGCGCTGATGCACCCGCTCGATCAGCGACTTGACGACCCGCCGCTTGTCCTTGAGGCTGCGGCTCGCGGGGAGGTGCAGCTCGAAGACGGAAATCCCGATGATCATCGGCTAGGGCTCCACACCGGCGTAGGATGCGCTACGCGCACCGCGAGCGGACGGCAAGGTGCGCACAGCGCACCCTACAGGCCTCTCGCCGTCTACAGGACCGGCGCCACCTCTTCGCTGGTGTAGGCCTCGATGACGTCGCCCGGCTTGAAGTCCTGGAAGCGCTCGAGGCCGATGCCGCAGTCGAAACCGGTTCGGACCTCGGACGCATCGTCCTTGAAGCGCCGCAGCGACGCGATCTTGCCCTCGTAGATGACCCGGTTGTCGCGCAGCAGGCGCACCGCGGCGGTCCGCGGGATGACCCCCTCGACCACGTGGCAGCCGGCGATCGCGCCGATCTTCGGCACCTTGAAGGTGTCGCGCACCTCCGCGCGGCCGGCGGAGACCTCGCGGAAGGTCGGCGAGAGCAGGCCGGTCATCGCCAAACGGAGCTCGTCGATCAGCTCGTAGATGACGGTGTGGAGACGGATCTCCACCTCCTCCTTCTCGGCCAGCTCGACGGCGGCGCGCTCGGGGCGCACGTTGAAGCCGATGATGATCGCCTTCGAGGCCGAGGCGAGGAGCACGTCGTTGGTCGAGATGGCGCCGATCCCCGAGTGGAGCACCAGCACCTTGACCTTCTCCGTGCTCGCCTTGCCGAGCGCCTCGCGGAGCACCTCGACCGACCCCTGCACGTCCGCCTTGAGGACGACGGGAAGCTCCTTGACCTCCCCCTCCTGGATGTGGGTGAAGAGCTGGTCGAGCGACATCCGCGCCTGGCTGGGCGCGAGACCCCGCCGCCGCGACTCCTGGGCCCGGAACTCGGCGATGCTGCGCGCCTTCGACTCGTCCTCCACCACCTGGAGCGTGTCGCCGGCGTCGGGCAGGTCGTTGAAGCCGGTGACCTCCACCGGCGTCGAGGGGCCGGCCTTCTGCGCCCGCTGACCCGCGTCGTCGCTCATCGAGCGCACCTTGCCCCAGGCCGAGCCGGAGACGAAGACGTCGCCCACCTTGAGCGTGCCGTTCTGCACCAGGACGGTGGCCACGGTGCCGCGGCCGACTTCTTTGCGCGCTTCGATCACGGCGCCCTGCGCCGGGATGTCCGGATTGGCCTTGAGGTCGAGGATGTCGGCGGTGAGCAGGATCATGTCCAGCAGCTCGGAGATGCCCTCCCGCTTGAGCGCCGAGATCGGCACCATCACCGTGTCGCCCCCCCAGTCCTCGGCCATCAGCCCGCGGTCGGAGAGCTCCTTCTTGACCCGGTCGAGGTTGGCGTTCGGCTTGTCGATCTTGTTGATCGCCACCACGATCGGCACCTTGGCGGCGCGGGCGTGGTCGATCGCCTCGATGGTCTGCGGCATGACGCCGTCGTCCGCCGCCACCACCAGGACGACGATGTCGGTGATCCGGGCGCCCCGGGCTCGCATCATGGTGAACGCCTCGTGGCCGGGGGTGTCGACGAAGACGATCTGCCGGCCGTGGACCTCGACGTGATAGGCGCCGATGTGCTGGGTGATGCCGCCCGACTCGGCCTCGGTGAGCTTCGACTTCCGGATGGCGTCGAGCAGCGAGGTCTTGCCGTGGTCGACGTGGCCCATGATGGTGACCACCGGGCCGCGGGCGACCCGCTTGCCGCCGGCGTCCTGCTGCTCGACCCCGCCGCCGGCGAGCTCCTGCTGGAGCTGCACCTCCTCCTCGAAGGAGACGACCATCGTCTCGACGCCGAGCTCGCGCGCCAGGTCCTGCGCCAGCTCGGGGTCCAGCACCTGGTTGATGTTGGCCATGATCCCGCGCCTGAACAGCGAGCCCATGAGGTCGCGGACGCGCACGCCGAGCTTCTCGGCGAACTCGCGCAGGGTCATCCCCTCGCTGATCATCACCGCGCCGGCCGGCTTGTCCTTCTTGAAGGTCAGGACCTTGCCGCCGTCGGCCTCGTCCTTGCGGAGCTCGGTGCGGCGGCGGCGCCGGCCGCTCATGTTCGCGGCGTCCTCCCCCTCCTCGAGATCCTCGAGGGTGCCCTTGAAGCTGGTGAGGTTCTCCTCGCCGCCGGCGCGCGGGCCGGGCTTCTTGGTCCCCTTCTTCTTCTTGTCGCGCTCGATCTGCTCCTGCATCCGCTCGGCGGCGCGCCGCTTCTGCTCCTCGGTGGAGAGCATCGAGGGGGCCATCGACTGGCCGGGCCGCGTGGGGGCCGGACCGCCGGGCCGCGTGGGAGCCGGACCGGAGCGCGCGCCGGGGGCCGGTCGGTTGCCGGGGCCGCCGGGGCCGCCCGGACGGGCGCCGGGACCGCCGGAGCCGGTCGGGCCGCTCGGCCGGTAGCCGGGCGAGCCGGGGCGGGCGCTGCCGGGGCCGCTCGGGGCGCCGGGACGGGCGCCCGAGGGCGCGCCGGGGCGGGCCGAGGAGTAGGGGGGAGAGCTGGGCCGGGGGGGCTGCGCGGGCGCCTCGCGGCGCTCGGGCACGGGCGCCTGGGCCGCCGGGCTCGCCTGCGGCGTCTGCAGAGGAGGCGGCTGCGGCGCCTGCGCCTCGACCGGGGCCGCGGCGGCACCCGCGGCGCTCACCAGCATCTCCGGCTGGATCTCCTCCTGCTGCGCGGCCGCCGTGGCGTGGGCCGCCGGCTCCAGCGCCGCCTGGGGCGCGTAGCGCTCGCTCATCGGCAGCGTCTGGATGCGCGGCTCGACTTTCTGGATCAGCGTCCGCGGACGCTGCCTCTGCAGTGGGTTGGCGAGCGGCCGGCGGGTCGGAGTGGCCGGCGCGGGCGACTGCGGCGCGCGGCGCGCCGCGGCGGCCGCCGTCGGCGCCTGCTCGTCCCGCAGGATCACCTCCCTCGGATGGGGGAGCTTCTTGCCCTGGAGGAATGCCTGAAGATTTTCAGTGTCGATGTGCGCGTCATCGCCTTCCACGCGCACGCCGAGGGACTTCATCTTGAAGACGAGGTCTTGGTTGGAGATCCCCATCATCGTGGCGAGGTCCTGGACGCGAATCTTTCCCATATATTTTCCGTGACTCCTCTAATTTACCTGGGTCCGCTCGTCTTCCCCGAGGCTGTTTACGACTCGTTGTCCTCGGAGCGGACCTCCGCCTCTTCGGCCGCTTCCTTCTCGCCGTCGAGGACGTGAGCCGCGGTCGCCCGCTGCTGCTCGCTCTCGGCGAAGGCGCGGCTGAGGGCCGCCATGAAGTCCTCGTCGCCCATCGAGGCGGCCGCCGGGGACGCCTCAGGGGCGCGGAACGGACCGATGTCCAGGTCCGCCACCCGCTGCTCGCGCCGCTCGGTCGCCCAGGCGATCAGCCCCTCGGCGCGGTCGCGGTCGAGGTCCTCGACCTCCAGGCCCAGCAGCGTCTCCGGCTCGGCGGAGGCCAGCGCGTCGATGTCGCCGAAGCCCGCTTCCTGGAGCTGGGCCGCCGCCGTGGCGCTGATGCCCGGGGCGGCGGTGACGTCGAGCTCCGCCACCGGCGCGCGCACCGGCGCCGGCGTCTGCGCCATCGCCGTCTGCAGCATGCGGGCGAGCGCGTCGGCCACCTCGTCCTTGACGTCGCTCTCGCTCTTGATGTCGATGCGGGAGCCGATCAGCTCGGAGGCGAGGCGCACGTTCTGGCCCCGCTTGCCGATGGCGAGCGAGAGCTGCTCGTCCTCGACGATCACGTCGAGGTGGGGCACCTCGCCCTGGTGGGTCACCGAGACGCGGGTGATCTTGGCCGGCGCCAGGGCGCTCTGGGCGAAGGTCACCAGGTCGTCGCTGTACTCGATGATGTCGATCTTCTCGCCGCGCAGCTCGCGGATGATCGACTGCACGCGCGACCCCTTCATGCCGACGCAGGCGCCGACCGGATCGACGTCGCGCTCGCGGCTGTAGACCGCCACCTTGGCCCGCTCGCCGGGCGCGCGGACGGCGTTCTTGATCACCACCGTGCCGTCGTAGATCTCCGGCACCTCGGTCTCGAAGAGCTTGACCAGCAGGCGCGGATCGGTGCGCGAGAGCACGATCTGCGGTCCCTTGGGCTGCTTGTGGACGTCGACGATCACGGCGCGGATGCGCTCGCCCTGGCTGTAGCGCTCGTGGCGCGCCTGCTCGGAGCGGGGGACCACCGCCTCGGTGCGGCCGAGGTCGACGATCACGTCGCCGCGCTCGAAGCGCTTGACGGTGCCGTTGAGGATCTCGCCCACGCGGTCGATGTATTCGTTGTAGATGTTCTCGCGCTCGGCCTCGCGGACGCGCTGGTAGAGCACCTGCTTGGCGTTCTGGGCGGCGATGCGCCCCAGCCCCTCGGTCGAGATCGGCAGGTGGATCTCTTCGCCCACCTCGACGTCGGCCTTGTGGTCGCGCGCCTCCTCGACGGTCCACTCGGCGAGCGGATCCTCGACCGTCTCGACGACCTTCTTGACGATGAAGGCGTCGAACTTGCCGGTCTCGCGGTCGAGATGGGCGCGCACCGGCTCCTTGATCCGGTGCTGCTTCTTGGCCGCCGAGGCCATCGCGTCCTCCAGGGCGGAGATCCACCGCTCCAGGTCGATGTCCTTCTCCCGCGCGACCTGGCGCAGGATCTCGTTCAAGTTCAGCTCAGCAGTCTGTGCCTGGGGCATGAGTTCCTTTTCCTATCTTCCGCCTGGCGGCTTCGGTGGCCTACAGCTCGATCTCCAGCCGCGCCAGCTTCACGTTTTTCAGCGGCACTTCCCGGACCTCGCCGGACTTGCCGTCCTCCAGCAGCACCCACGCCTCCTTCTCGGAGGCCCCGGAGGCGTCCTCGGGAGAGACCGCGACGGGGCGCAGCCCGCGAAGGCGCGCCACGTCCGTTCTCTTCTTTCCGGTCTCGGGGTCCTCGTAGGTGACCCGCGCGAGGCGGCCGGCGAAGCGGTCATAGTCGGCCCGCCGGTAGAGCTGCCGGTCGAGACCGGGGGAGGAGACCTCCAGCACGTAGCGGCCGGTGCCGAAGTCCAGCACGTCGAGCAGGGCCGACACCTGCCTCGAGACGAGCTGGCAGTCCGCCAGCGTCACCCCCTCGGGCCGATCCACGAACAGCCGCAGGACGCCCCCCTTGAGCTCGGCATGCACCAGCTCGCAACCAACCGCCTGAGCGACCTGCTCGATCTCGGGCGTGATCTGCTCGATACGGCTGGGATTACGGCTGGGCGCATTACTGCTGGGGATAACGGCCATGCTCTCGTTCTAGGGCTCCTCGGGTTCCGGGTTTCTCGGTCTCGCCCAACAAAAAAAGTGGGCTCTACGCCCACTCCTTTACCGACCGTCACCGGTCAGGGCAAGCTGGCTCCCTCATTATAGAGGAAAAGGCACGTCCGTCAAGTTGCGACAGAGCAACACCTTGCCGGCTCCGGAAGGCCTCCGGGCGGTCGGGAGAGGCGAACGGGCGAGACCGTTCGCAGGAGCACAACGCGGGGCGGGGGAGGTTTCTTCCCGGAAGCGCAGGCCAACAGAAAGGACCACGGACTGGCACGGACGAACAGGGACCCTCACGGACGCGGGGGAAACCTGACCCCTGTCCGTGCCGGTCCGTGCTCGTCAATGTCCGTCCGTGTGCAACCTCGCCTTGTTCGGTGCCAATTTGGCGCCCTCCTCGAGCCTCCCGAAGCCGCCTCTCCTGGGGAATTTCCCTGGCAAGCTCCTTGCTACAAGGGGAGAGCGAGAAGTGATGAGCGAAAGGAGAAATGACCTTCTATGAGCACGCATCGCAATAGAAATCTGGCGACCTTCCTGCTGGTGCTGGGAGCGGTCGTCTTCGGCATGGTCCTCGCCGGCGGACTGCAGATGACGGTCCCCAGCCAGGCCGCCGACCAGGATCCGAGCCTCTCGGCGACCCGGCTCGCGGCGCAGCATGCCACGGCCACGCTGCCCAGCTTCGCCGATCTGGCCGAAGCCGTCGATCCGGCCGTCGTATCGATTCAGGCGGCCACCATCGAGAAGGCCCCGCAGGGGGGCCGCGGCGGCCGCGGCGGCGTCGATCCGTTCGAGTACTTCTTCGGCCCCCGCAACCGCCGGCCCCAGGGGCAGCAACCGCAGCAGCCGCAGCAGCAACAGCCGGATGACGAGGACAACCAGGGCGCTCCCGGGATGGGGCAGGGCCAGGGCGGCCAGGGCGAGGAGTTCCGCTCCGACGCCGGCGGCAGCGGCTTCGTCATCAGCTCCGACGGCCTGATCGTCACCAACAACCACGTCATCGAGGGGGCCACCTCGGTCAAGGTCCATCTCGGCGACCGCGACTACACGGCGCAGGTCAAGGGCTTCGACAAGGCGACCGACCTCGCCCTGCTGAAGATCGACGCCGGCCATCCGCTGCGCTACCTGGAGCTGGGCGACAGCGACGCCATCCGGGTGGGCGACTGGGTGATGGTCGTCGGCAACCCGCTCAACCTCGACAAGACGGTCACCACCGGGGTCGTCTCCGCCAAGGGGCGCTCGATCGGGATCAGCGGCGACGCCTCGTTCGAGAACTTCATCCAGACCGACGCGGCGATCAACTTCGGCAACTCGGGCGGCCCGCTGATCAACATGCAGGGGCAGGTGGTGGCGATCGCCACCGCCATCAACTACGGCGCCGAGAACATCGGCTTCGCGGTGCCGGTCAGCACGCTCAAGGACATCCTGCCGCAGCTCCGCGAGAAGGGGAAGGTCAGCCGCGGCTACCTCGGCCTCGGCGTCCGCAACCTCGACTATACGCAGGCCCAGGCCTGGGGTCTCCCGGGCACCGACGGCGCTCTCGTGCAGTCGGTCGAGAACGGTCCCGCCAAGGACGCCGGCGTCGAGCACGGCGACGTCATCCTTTCGGTCGACGGCCGCAAGGTGAAGCAGACCCGCGACCTGATCAACTACGTCTCCGGCAAGGGGCCCAACGCCACCGTCACGCTCGACGTCTTCCGCAACGGCAAGACGCTCACCAAGCAGGTCAAGCTGCGCGAGCGCCCGGCCGGCCAGGCCCAGGAGGACACCTCCAGCGGCAAGCCCGAGGGGAGCAGCGGCATCGAGTGGCTGGGGATCCAGTACCAGGACCTGACCAGCAGCCTGCGCAGCGCCCACGGCATCCCCGCGAGCACGGCCGGCATCATCGTCACCAGCGTCACCCCGACCAGCCCGCTCTACGAGCAGTTCGTGCGGCCGGGCAGCATCATCACCGAGGTCAACGGCCAGGCGATCCGCGGGGCCGGCGACTTCGAGAGCGCGATCAAGAGTGCCAAGCCGGGAGCCTATCTCCGCTTCTACGCCCTGCAGTTCGACCAGCGCGGCGGCAGCACGCCGTTCTTCGCGGTGGTCCAGGTGCCGGCGAAACGATAGGGGACTTTCCCGTTGACCGATATTCGTCAGTAGACCGACCGACAGACAATCTGGTGGTTTAAAAGGCCGGCTCGCGAGAGCCGGCCTCTTCTTGTTAGACTGGAATCAACCATGCCGAGACCCGCCGACAGCTTCCGCGCCTCCGTCCTGGTGGTCGACGACGAGGCCGCCATCCGCGACAGCCTCCACATGATCCTCGAATACGAGGGGTACCGGGTGGAGGAGGCGGCGAACGGCTCGCAGGCGCTCTCCAAGGTGGCGGAGCGCGCCCCGGACGCCGTCGTGCTCGACATCAAGATGCCCGAGATGGACGGCCTCGAGCTGCTCAAGGCCCTGCGCGAGCGGGGCTACGACATGCCGGTGCTGATGATCAGCGGCCACGCCGACGTGGCGACCGCCGTCGAGGCGACCCGCCGGGGCGCCTTCGACTTCTTCGAGAAGCCGCTCCAGCGCGACCGCGTCCTGCTCTCGCTGCGCAACGCCATCGAGGCGTTCCGCCTGCAGACCGAGAACCGCACCCTGCGCGTGGAGCCCGAGCAGATCGTCGGCACCGCGCCGGCGGTGCGCCGGCTGCGCGAGATGATCGAGAAGGCCGCGCCCACCCCGGCGACCGTCCTGGTCACCGGCGAGAGCGGCACCGGCAAGGAGCTGGTGGCGCGGGCCATCCACCGCTCCTCGGCTCGCCGCGACCGCCCGATCGTGCAGGTCAACTGCGCCGCCATCCCCGAGGAGCTGATCGAGAGCGAGCTGTTCGGCCACGAGAAGGGGAGCTTCACCGGCGCCGTGCGCAAGCAGATGGGGAAGTTCGTCGCCGCCGACGGCGGCACCATCTTCCTCGACGAGATCGGCGACATGTCGGCCCGCACCCAGGCCAAGGTCCTGCGCGTGCTCCAGAACGGCGAGGTCGAGCCGGTGGGGGCCGAGCGGACCATCCAGGTGGACGTGCGGGTGGTGGCGGCGACCAACCGCAACCTGGAGGAGGACATCGCCGCCGGCCGCTTCCGCGAGGACCTGTTCTACCGCCTGAACGTCATCCCGGTCCGCACGCCGGCGCTGCGCGAGCACCTCGAGGACCTGCCGCCGCTGGTCGACTACTTCGTGCGCCGCTACGCCGACCAGAACAACTACAAGCCCAAGGAGTTCACCGCCGAGGCGATCGCCCACCTCAAGGCGCTCCCCTGGAAGGGGAACGTCCGCGAGCTCAAGAACCTGGTGGAGCGCCTGCTGATCCTCTCGCCCGGCGAGAAGGTCACACGCGAGGACGTCATCGCGGCCGCCGGCGGCGCCCGCGCCGAGCTCTCCACCTCGCTGCTGGCGGTCTCCACCCTGCGCGAGTTCCGCGACCTCTCGGAGCGCATGTTCCTCCTCCACAAGCTGGAGGAGAACAACTGGAACGTCACCCAGACGGCGCAGGCGATCGACACGCCGCGCAGCAACCTGTACAAGAAGCTCGACCAGTACGACATTCACCGGGAGGAGCCGATCCGTGAGCCGTGACCAGGAGATCCTGACGCAGATGCTCGAGGAGAGCGGCGCCCTGCGGCGCGGTCATTTCCTGCTCTCCTCGGGCCTTCACTCGGAGGCGTACGTGCAGTGCGCCCTGCTGCTCGAAGACCCCCTGCGGGCCCGCAAGGTGGGGCGCGACCTCGCCGAGCTGCTGCGCTCGTTCCACCCCGACTCGGTGCTCTCGCCGGCGCTGGGGGGGATCCTCATCGGCTACGAGGTGGCGGCCGAGCTCGGCGTCCCCTTCCGCTTCAGCGAGCGCAAGGGGGACGAGATGGGGCTGCGCCGCGGCTTCTCGCTGCGCCAGGGGGAGCGGGTGGTGATCATCGAGGACGTGGTGACCACCGGCCGCTCGACCCTGGAGACCGCCTCGCTCGCCACCGGCCGCGGAGCGCGGGTGGTGGCGATCGGCGCCATCATCGACCGCACGGCCGGCCGCGACCCCTTCGACGTCCCCTTCCGGGCGCTGATGCAGCTCGACCTCCCCTCCCACGCGCCCAACGAGTGCCCCGCCTGCCAGTCCGGCGCCCTGCCGGCCGAGAAGCCGGGGAGCCGGCCGGAAGCGGCGAGCGTGCAGAAGAACACGGACTGACACGGACGAACACGGACTCTCACGGACAGCATGAGAAAGTCCCCGCTGTCCGTGGAAGTCCGTGTTCGTCCGTGTCAGTCCGTGTTCCCTTTTTCCTACCCCTCCCCCCGCAACGCCAGGTTCGGCTCTGTCCGCGCGGCCCGCCGCGCCGGCAGGTAGGCGGCCACGGCGGCCACCGCCACCAGCAGCAGGGCCACCCCGGCATAGGTCGCCGGATCGCTGGCGCTCACCTCGAAGAGCAGGCTGCGCAGTCCGCGGGCGGCGACGAACGCTCCGGCGAGCCCGGCGGCGGCGCCCACCAGCGCCAGGGTCATCCCCTGGCGAACCACCATTCCCATCACCCGGTCCCGCGAGGCGCCCAGCGCCATCCGGATGCCGATCTCCTGGGTCCGCTGGCGCACCGCGAAGGCGATCACGCCGTAGATCCCCACCGCGGCGAGCAGCAGGGCGATCGCCGCGAAGCCGCCCAGCAGCAGCATGTAGAAGCGGGAGCGCGACGTCGACGCGGCGATCAGCCCGGTCAGCGGCTGCAGCCCGAAAACGGGGAGATCGGGGTCGATCCCGCGCACGCTGGAGCGCACCGCCGAGGCGAGGCTCTCCGGATCGGCCGGAGAGCGCAGCACCACGGCGAGCGATTCCTGCGGAGCCTGATCGAAGGGGAGGAAAATCTGCGGCTCGATCTGCTGCTCCAGGGCGTCCTGCTTGAAGTCGGCCACAATCCCCACGATCGTGCCGCCGTGGTGCCGCCAGCCGAGATCGATCCGCTTCCCCAGCGGCTCCTCGCCCGGGAAGAACTTGCGGACCGCCGCCTCGTTGATCACCGCCACCGGCTGGGCGCCGTCGCGGTCCCGCTCGTCGAACGCCCGGCCGCGCACGATCCGGATTCCCAGGATGCGGAAGAAGTCCGGCGTGGCCATGGCGAAGCGCATGGAGTCCTCCTTGTCCGGCGGCGCCGGCGGGCGCCCGGCGACGGTGAAGGAGAGGGACTCGTCGGCGCCGCCGAGCGGCAGCCCGAACACGGTGAGCCCCGCCGCGCTCACGCCCGGCAGGTGCTGCAGCCGCTCCAGCAGGGCGGTGGCGAAGGCCCGCATCTTCGGTCCGTCCGAGTACTTGCCGTCCGGCAGCTCGAGATTGAAGGTCAGGATGCGCCCGGGCTGGAAGCCGGGGTCGACGTTCTGGAGCCGCGAGAAGCTGCGGATCAGCAGGCCGGCGCCGGCCAGGAGAACCACCGCGAGCGCCATCTCCACCACCACCAGGAGACCCCGCGCCCGGGTCCCCGACCGCCCCTTCGAGCCCCGGCTCCCCTCCCGGATCACGCCGCCGAGGTCGGCGCGCGAGGTCTGGAGGGCGGGGGCGAGGCCGAACAGGACGCCGGCCGCCAGCGAGATCCCCAGCGCGAAGAGCAGGGCGACGCCGTCGACCCGCGCCTGGCCGAGACGCGGGATCCCCTGGGGACCGAGGGCGACCAGCATCCGCACCATCCAGGTGGCCAGCGCCGCTCCGGCGGCTCCGCCCGCGACCGCCAGCACCAGGCTCTCGGTGAGGAGCTGGCGGATGATCCGCCCCCGCCCGGCGCCGAGCGCCGCGCGGACCGCGATCTCCCCCTCGCGGGCGGCGGCGCGCACCATCAGCAGGTTGGCCACGTTGACCACCGCGATCAGCAGCACGCAGGCGACCGCTCCCAGGAGAATCAGCAGCGGCTTGCGCGTATCCCCCAGCATCTTGTCCCCCAGGGAGTTGATCGTCATCGTCTGGAAGTAGCTTGCGTTGGCGTCCGGGTACTGCGTCGAGAGCCGGCGGCCGATCACGTCGGCCTCCGCCCGGGCCCGCGCCAGGGTCACCCCGGCGCCGAGCCGGCCGATGGCCGAGAAGTAGACCGCGCCGCGCTGCTTCATTTCCTTCGCGGAGAACACCTTCGGCACCCAGGCGTCGGCGGCGGAGGGGAGCTGCGCCCCCTGCTTCAGGATGCCGATCACCGAGTACGGCTGGCCGTTGAGCGACAGCGAGCGGCCGATCAGGGCGGGATCGTTACCGAAGCGGCGGGTCCAGAGCTTTTCCGAGATCACCGCCACGCGAGGGGCGCCGGCCCGGTCCTCGCCCGGCGCGAAGGTGCGGCCGTGGAGCGGCCGGATGCCGAGCACCGCGAAGAAGTTGGCGCCCACCAGCGCGGCCTGCAGCCGCTCCGGCTCGCCGCCGTCGCCGCTGAGGTTGAGCGTGCTGTTCTCGATCGAGGTGAGGCCCGAGAGCGTCCGGCTGGCCGCCCGGACGTCGAGGAAGTTGAGCGGCGAGAAGGCGCCGTGCGTCTCGCCCTGGGCGTCGACGAACACGGGGAGGACGAGCCGGTCCGGCGCCCGGAAGGGGAGGGGGCGGAGCAGCACCCCGTAGACGATGCTGAAGATGGCCGTGGTGGCGCCGATGCCGAGCGCCAGGGTGAGCACGGCGACCAGGGTGAAGCCGGGGCTTTTCGCCAGTTGCCGCCCGCCGAAGCGGAGATCCTGGCCGAACTCCGCGAACCTGTCGATCCACTTCATCTGCCTCTCCTTGCCGGCGTCCACCGCGCAGCAGTAGTTCCGCGTTCCGTCGAGGTCCCCGAACCTGCGCCGCGCCTCCACCCGCGCCTCCTCGCGGGGCCACCCCGCCTCGGCCAGCTCGTCCGCCACCCGGTCGAGATGGAAGGCGAGCTCCTCCTCGACGTCCGCCGCCACCTGGAGGGCGGTGCGGCGGGGGAAGCGGAAGGCGCGGCGGCGGAGCATGGATCAGGCCGTCTCCAGCACCTTGGAGACCGCTTCCACGTAAGTCCGCCAGGTCGACAGCTCCGCCGCCAGGGCCTGCCGCCCCTCGCCGGTCAGCCGGTAGAACTTGGCCCGGCGGTTGTTCTCCGAGAGCCCCCATTCGGCCTCGATCCACCCCTTGCGCTCCAGGCGATGGAGGGCCTGATAGAGCGCCGCATCCTCGAGGCCGAGCGCGCCGTCGCTGCGCTGGCGGATCGAGCGCGAGATGTCGTAGCCGTGCAGCGCCCCCCAGGAGAGCGTCTTCAGGATCAGGACCGCGACGGTCCCCTGCACCAGGTCGAGCGAGGTCTTGGGCATGGCGTTACTCCCTCAATAACCCCTCATGATGTGAGGGGAAGGATAGGGGAGTGGCCGCGGGATGTAAAGCCCCCTCATGGTGTGAGGGGAGCGGGGGGGAAGAAAAGGGAACAAGGGACGAAAGGGACAACAGGGACAGCAGGGACGAAAAAACGATATCGGCTCAGGCTTTCGCGCGAGCTCCTGATGTCCCTGCAGTCCCTGATGTCCCTTTCGTCCCTTGACGTGGAGGTCGACCAGGTCCCTCGGGGAAGAGCAGCACCCATAGACCACGGAGACGGTCCGGGCTACCATTCGGATATGAAGGTCATGACGGGTACGGTTGTCCATGGCAAGGTCGAGGTTCCAGAGGGGTTTGCGGAGGGAGCGCACGTGATGATCCTGGCTCCGGAGACCAGTGGACCGATTCGCCTGACTCCACGGGAAGAGGAGGAACTCTCGGCCGCGATGGATGAGATCCGGCGAGGTGAATTCATCGAGGGTCAGGATCTCATCGCCGAGCTCCGGTCTCAGCTCCGATCTTGAGTTTCCGGATTCAGGTCTCGGATCGAGCCTTGGCTCAGATCCGCGTTGCCGCGCGATGGTGGCTGGACAACCGATCCAAGGCTCCCGGAGCCTTTGCCGAAGAGGTTGAGAGAGCCCTCGAGCTCTTGAGCGTACTGCCGTCCACCGGCGAGGTTCGGTTGGGTGCCGCCCCTGCGGGGCGGAAATCAGCTCTTATCGAGCTCCGCCCGCGAGCACGTCAGCTTCGGCCTCTTCGGATCGCGGAGGTCGAGCAGGTCCCAGGGCACGCAGAGGGGCTTGCGGCGGATCTTCATGCCGACGAGGCGCTGGGCGGAGATGCCCAGGCGGGTGAGGAGGGCGGCGGTGCCGAGCATGTACTCGTGGACCACGCGGTCCTCGCCGTCGCGGCGGGTGCTCACCGCCAGGATGCGGCCGACCCGCTTCCCCTCGGGGTCCCGCACCTCGCAGCCGAGGAGGTGCTCGAAGTGGATCGTCTTCACTCCTCGTTGCCCCCCTTGGCCGCCGCCGGGATGTGGCAGATGACGTGGTCCTGCAGCCAGCGCTCCCAGTCGAAATTGGGCGTGTCGCAGGCCGCGGCGTCGATCTTGACGTGGTACTCGTTGAGCTCCAGGACCGCCGACCAGGGGACCTTGTAGACGGCGGTCTTGCGGATGCCGAAGCGGCGGCGCCAGCCGTCGACCCAGCGGGCGAGCCGCGGATGGATGCGCGCCGCCAGCACCACGCCCCCCATCTCGATCGCCTCGATCCGCGGCGGCTTGCCCTCCCGCAGCTCCAGGAGCAGGCCGTCAACCCGCCCCATCTTGACCTCCTCGCGGTCGACCACCTGCGTGTCGAGGACGTCGCGGGCCAGCTCCAGCTCGTCCGTCAGATCCTTGAGCGCCTTCATCGCCATCTAGCTCCCCCCCACGATCATCAGCGGGATCGAGACGACGGCGAGGACGAGCGCCAGCGCCAGGGTCACGATCGTCACGGTGTTCGAGATCCAGCCGTTGGCGTGCTTCCCCAGCAGCTTGCGGTCGTTCATCAGCAGCAGGAAGGGGATGGCGATGAAGGGGAGCACGGCGGCGTTGACCGCCATGGTGAGCAGGGTCAGCTTCAGCGGATCGACGCCGAACAGCATCAGCAGCGCCGCGGCGAGGATGGCCACGGTGTAGGTGAGCGAGAAGCGGGCGTCCTGCCGCGGATCGAGGTCCTCCCCCCAGTTCCAGCCGAACGTCTGGGCGGCCGTATAGGCCATCGAGAGCGAGACCTCGACGGCGGCGCCGAGGCAGGCGATGCCCATCGAGGCGGCGAACAGGACGAACCCCCAGAAGGGGAAGCTCTCGGTCAGCAGCAGCGCCGCCTGGTGGTAGTCGTCGACCTGGATGCCGCGCGGGGCGAAGACTACGGCGGCGACGATCATGGCGGCCACCGCGATCACGCTGCCGAACCCCATGCCGATGAAGGCGACCCCGCGGTTGACGCCGATGTAGGACTCGTCCCATTTGTCCTCGACCGCGCCGGAAGAGTAGAAGTAGAAGACGTATGGCGTGATCGCGGCGCCGAACAGGCTGACCACCATGAACCAGTAGCGGGCCGGGTCCTGGTGGGGGAGGCTGGGGACCATCCCCGCCAGGATCTGGCCGGCCGGCGGATGATGGTGCCAGGCCGCCACCACGAACGCCAGGGTGATCAGGCCGAGCAGCGACGAGCTGTTCTCGATGGCGCCGAAGGTCGAGCGCCAGAGGAAGAGCCAGAGCAGCACGGAGACGGGGAGGGCCCAGAAGGGGACCGGCAGCCCGGTGATCAGGTGGAGGGCGAAGCAGATGCCGCCGATCTCCGCGCCGAGCACCAGGAAGTGGACCAGCGTCAGGATGATGAACGGCCCCAGCCAGGCGGTGAAGCCGAGATGGGTGCGGATGGCGTCCGGCAGCGCTTGGCGGGTGACGGCGGCGAAGCGGCCGGACATCTCGACCAGGAAGATCATCAGGACGGTGCCGAAGACCAGGGGCCAGAGGAGCTGCAGGCGGAAGACCGCGCCGGCCTGCGTGCTGGTGGCGATGTTGCCGACGTCGAAGAAGCCGCCGACGCTGGTGAGGATGCCGAGCGCCAGGGTGGCCGCCTTCTTGCCGTTCACCGCATCCCCCCGAGCTGCCGCTGCCAGGCCGCGATCCGTTCCTGGAGCGACTCGAGCTGCGCCACCTGCCGCGCCGCTCCCGGCCGGTCCCCCGCCTCGACCGCCTTCTGAAGGCCGAGGCCCGCGGACCGCCCCTCCCGCAGGAGCTGCAACAGGGGGGAGCGCTCCCCGGCGGGAGCTGGGGACTTCTCGGCCTCGTCCGCCACCTGGCCGAGATCCTTGCGGGCCTCGCCGACAGTCGATTTCACGAAGGATTTCGGGACGCTGTTGGCGATCCACCGCTCGCCGGTCATCCGCAGGGTGGCGAGCCAGGAGACGGCGGGCCGTGCCGTGTCGAGCAGCTTCTCCTCGGGGGATTGCCGCGAGCACGCCAAGGCCAGGCTCGCGGCCAGGGCCAGGATGAGGCCGGCAGGGAAAATTTTCCGCATCGAGAGATCAAAGGCGGAAGCAAGGAGCGCGCCAGGGTGGAGGGGTGGCCTGCGACCTCACCCTCGATCCCTCTCCTAAAGGAGAGGGAGGGCCCGGCTGGGCTGTTGGAGCCTGGTAAGACGCTTCGGAGTCCGTTCCCCTTCTCCTTTAGGAGAAGGGGCTAGGGGATGAGGTCGCAGGCCGCGGAGGCTGATCGAAGCGAGGCCGTCGATCAGCCCACGCTCACCGCGCCGTGCGCGCGGCTCGCGTCGCCGCCGTGTGGCTGGCGGAGCGGCTGGAGGCGTGCGTGGCGGTCCGGCTGGACCGGCCGTGGTAGCTGGCGACGACGACCCGGCCCCGGCCGCGGGTCCGGGCGCCGTGGCGCGACCGCGAGGAGGTCGTGTAGGAGGCCGCGACCGCGCGTGAGGCCTTCGCGACGGCGGTGCGGTAGGCGGCGTGCTGCACGGTCGGGGCCGCCGAGGCGGCGTAGGAGTAGACGAAGGTGCCCCCCTTGATGGCGTCGATCACCGGCTGCGCGTCCTGCAGCGGGATCGCGGGGCAACCCCAGCTCCGGCCGATCATGCCGAACTGCCGGGAGTGGTCGTCGCTGACGTACCAAGCGCCGTGGATGACGATCTTGCGCATCTCGGCGAGGTCGTTGACGCCGGCGTCGAGCCCCCTGAGCTTGAGGGAGTAGCCGTTGCCCCCTTCGTAGGTATCGCCGGTCAGGAAGAGGCCGAGGCTGGTGGCCCGGCTCTCGTTGACGTTCGAGAAGTGGGTCGCGAACTTGTCGCCGCTGCCGGCGCCGTGCGCCACGAGCTCGTGGAACAGCACCTTGCCCTTGGCGAGGTCGAGCACCCAGAGGCGCGGCTCGGTCGAGGGGAGCGTGTAGTCGATCACCGTCAGGCGGTCGCTGCGGCCGGAGACGCCGCGGGCGCGGGCGTCGGCCACGGCGTCGAGCGCCATCGCGAGAACCTTCGGCGACAGTCCCTCGGCGCGGTGCGAGAGGATCGCAGGCACGATCGCTGCATCACCGTCAGTCTCAGGCGCCGCGGGCGCGGGCAGGGGAGCGGCGAAGGCGCTGGTGGCGGAGAGAGCGGCGGCGAGGATCAGAGCGGAGGAGAGCCGGAGCCTCTTGACGAGGGCATGGCCGAGGGCGTGGCGGGCGGGGGTCGGAGCAACGTCTGACGTAAAGAATCCCAGCATCTCGCGATGTACCTCCCAAGCTGTCGTTCCTGGCTGTCGTCCTGCTACGCAAGACGCTCTGGAGTCGTCGGGTTCGTTCTGCGTCACAGTGTAGAACCTTCGGGGCCGAAAGAGAATTCCGCCGCCCCACTTACGCCTTTTTGTGTCGATTTGATCCGGTCCACCCCGCCTCTGTTGTAGGATGTTCCACGTTCTATGGCAAGCCTCTACGCCGATCCGCGGTCCGCGTGGCGCGCGCTGAGGGAGAGGGGGGTCGCGTCGCTCGGCAAGCAGGCGGCGCTGGCGGTCACCTGGCCTCTCTGGCGCGAGTATTTCCGGGCCTTCCCCCGCCGTTTCGTGCACGGCGAGCGGAGCTATCCCTACTTCCTCCACCCCTACAACTTCACCTGGAGCAACGAGCGGGCGGTCGAGATCCCCATCGTCTGGGAGGCCGTGCGCCAGTGCGAAGGCGGCCGCGTGCTGGAGCTGGGGAACGTGCTCTCGCACTACTTCCCGGTCCGCCACGAGCTGGTGGACAAGTACGAGAAGGGGAAGCGGGTCCGCAACCTCGACGTGCTGGAGGTGGGGGGCGGCGAGAAGTACGACCTGATCGTCAGCATCTCCACCCTGGAGCACGTCGGCTGGGACGAGCAGCCGCGCGATCCCGGCAAGATCGTCCGCGCGGTCGAGCACCTCACCCGCCAGCTCGCCCCCGGCGGAAGGCTGATCGTGACCATGCCCCTGGGCTACAATCCCCACCTCGACCGGCAACTGGCGGAGGGGGCGGTGCCGTTTACGCGCACCTCGTACTTCCGCCGCACCGGCCCCACCACCTGGCGCGAGGGGACCTGGGCGGACGTCGCGGGCTGCCGCTACGGCGAGCCCTGGCCGGCGGCCAACGGGCTGGTGGTCGGCGAAGTCCAGGCCTGAGGCCCTCCGGCCGGGCGCTGTCCGCCGCGCCGAGGGGCGATGGCGCCGATCCTGCCGGCGGACCGGCCCTGGAGAAGGGGGAACGCGCCCTCGCCAAGGGCGTTTCCGCGGCCGGGTCCGGGGTGTCGACCGGCGGCTCCGCGCTTTCCGCCCTCGCGTGGGGCGGTTCCCCCCTCGCGTGGGCTCGACCGCCCCTCGCCAGGGGCCGACCGCCCTTCGCGAGGGGGCTACCGCCCTCCGCGAGGGGGCTGTCGCCCTCCGCGAGGGCTGAACCGCCCCACGCGAAGGGCTTACGAGATCTCGCCAGGGGGCTACCGCCCTTCGCCAGGGGGCAGCCGCCCTTCGCGAGGGGGCAACCGCCCCACGCGAGGGCGGAATGCGCCCTCGCGAGGGCGCAACCGGCGCTCCCTTCCGCAGAGACCGGAAATGCGGTCAGGCGGCGGGCTGCGGCGCCCGGCCGCCGGCGTGCTCGCCGGGCTCGGTACCGTGCTCGCGCAGGTAGAGCTTGACGACCTCCTGGGACTTGCCGTCGGCCTTCATCTGGCCGTCGTCGAGCCAGATACAGCGCGCGCAGTTCTTCACGATGACCCCGGTGGCGTGCGAGACCACGAGCACGGTCGCGCCGGCCTCGTGGAAGCTGCGGAGGCGCTCCTCGCACCGGTGGGTGAAGGTGACGTCCCCCACCGAGAGGACCTCGTCGAGGATGAGTATGTCCGGCACCCAGGCGGTGGCGATCGCGAAGCCCAGCCGCGCCTGCATGCCGGAGGAGTAATTGCGCAACGGCGAGCGGATGAAATCCCCCAGGCCGCTGAACTCGACGATCCCGTCCATCTTGCCGATGATCTCGCGCCGGCTGTGGCCGAGCAGGAGGGCATTGAGGTAGACGTTCTCGAGGCCGGTGAGCTCGTAGTCGAAGCCGCTGCCGAGCTCCAGGATGGGGGCGATCCGGCCGTTGATCACCGCAGTGCCGCGGCTCGGCTTGAGCACCCGGGAGATCACTTTCAGCAGCGTGCTCTTGCCGGCGCCGTTGCGGCCGATGATCCCCAGCGTCTCGCCGCGCCGCAGGGTGATGTCGATGTCGCGCAGCGCCCAGAGCTGCTCGTAGGCCAGCGAGCCGCGCAGGAAGTTGATCGCGTACTCCTTGAACGACGGGATCCGCTGCTTGGCCAGGCGGTAGCAGAGGGAGACTTGGTCGAGCCGGATACTGAGGTCGTCCGCCATGGTCACTCGAGGGGCCGGGGATCAGATGTAGAACGGGATGCGGTCGCTGCTGCGGCGGAAGGCCACGGCGCCGAGAGCGAAGGCGACGACCGAGATCGCCACGGAGACGCTGAGGTGGCTGAGCGGCGGGATCTTGCCTAAGTAGATCGGGTCGCGGAAGACCTCGAGGATCGAGCGCACCGGGTTGAAGCGGACCACCCAGCGCCAGCGCTCGGGCACGATGTCCTTGGGATAGAAGATCGGCGTCAGGTACATGACGACCGAGAGGATGACGGTGATCATCTCCACGATGTCGGTGAAGAACACCGCCAGCGGCGACAGCAGCAGCCCGGCGCCGAGGGTAAACAGCGCGGCCAGGAAGATCGACACCGGCAGGAAGAGGAGCGCCGGCGTCAGCGGCTGGCGGGTGATGACCAGGAGCAGCAGCAGCGGCACCAGCGCGAAGATCAGGTTGAGCACCCCCGACAGCACGGTGGAGATCGGGTAAACCTCCTTCGGCACCGGCAGCTTCTTGAGCAGCTGGGCGTTGGAGCGCAGGCTGTTCATCGAGGAGACGATGCTCTGGCTGAAGAAGTTCCAGAACAGGATCCCCGCCATCGCGTAGACCGGATAGTTGGCGAGGCTGAAGCGGAAGAGCGTGCTGAACACGACCTGCAGGACCAGCATCATCAGCAGCGGCTGGAGCATCGTCCAGGTGAAGCCGAGGGCGGAGCGGCGGTAGCGCACCTTCAGCTCGCGGGCCACTAGGGCGACGATGAGGTCGCGGTATTGGAAGATTTCGCGCATAGGGGGCGGCCCGCGGGGGCCGGTGGCTTTCTACACGGTCTGGGGGAGGATGGCAAGCGCCCGCCGCACCCGGTCGCCGGCGCGCAGAGCCCTTTCCGCCCGCGCGGCCCAGGCCGGACCGCGGTGTTTGCGGGCCCAGCGCAGCAGGTCGCCGCGCAATAGCTCCGGATGCTGATGCCCGCGGGCGCCGGCCTCGCGGCCGATGGTGGCGCCGTGGTGGTGGAGCACCGGGAATTCCGGCCGGATCTCCACCGCGAAGCCGGCGCGGCGGGCGCGCAGGCAGAAGTCGAGGTCCTGCGCATAGAAGTCGAATCCCTCGTCGAGCGGCCCCACCGCCTCCCAGACCGGCCGCCGGAAGGCCATGGCGGCGCCGGTCACCCAGTCCACCGCCCGCGGCCGGCCGGCGGTGAGCGGCCGGGCGCGGCGGTAGAGGGGGACCCTGGCCAGCAGCGCGGGCAGCCCGCTGGACAGCGCGAAGAACCAGGCGAGGGTCGGTTCCCGGCCGCCGCTCCACTGCGGCGAGCCGTCCGGATAGTGGAGGAGGGCGCCGGCGATCCCCAGCTCCGGCTCGCGCGTGAAGGCCGCCATCAGCCGGGCGAGCCCCCCGGCACCGACCTCGGTGTCGCTGTTGAGCAGCAGCAGGATCTCCCCCGTGGCCGCCGCCAGCCCCCGGTTGGCCGAGCGGGTGAAGCGCGCCGGCTCGCCGTTGCGCAGCACCGTCACCCCCGGGTGCCGCGCCGCTACCGCCGCCGCCGTGCCATCCGCGCTGGCGTCGTCCACCAGGATCACCTCCATGCCGGCCGCCGGGGCGGCGGCCAGCGAATCGAGGCAGCGGAGGGTGAGCTCGCACGTGTCGTGGGTGGGGATGACGATCGAGAGCGGGGGCGGGGGCATGGGGGAAGAAAAACACGGACGAGCAGGGACTGACAAGGACGGGCATGGACTCAGGGCCTCTTCCCTCCCCCCGGTCCGTGGTGGTCCGTGAAGGTCCGTGCCCGTCCGTGTCCCACCCCCTCCCCCCCGCCGCACCTACTACGCATGAAAACCATCACCTATGAAGAGATTCGCAGCCTGGTCCGCCTGGAGGACGTCATCGAGCCGGTGGCGGCGGCGTTCAAGAGCTATTCGCGGGGGCAGGCGAACATCCCGCCGGTCCAGCACCTGGAGATGCCGCAGCGCAAGCGGGGGGCGCTGCACATCAAGACCGGGCACGTCGAGCCGTTCGACTTCTGCCTGGTGAAGGTCGCCTCGACCTTCCCGGAGAATACCCGGCGGGTGCCGCCGAGCCCGTCGATCAACGGCGTGATCATGATCTTCAGCGCCCTCGACGGCGAGCCGCTGGCGGTGCTGGAGGACCGCGCCTGGATCACCCAGCTCCGCACCGCCGCCGCCGGCGCCGTGGCCGCCCGGGCGCTCGCCCGCCCCGGCGCCGCGACGCTCGGCATCTTCGGCTCCGGCACCCAGGCGCGCCTGCAGACGGAGGCCGTCCTCCACGTCTGCCCGTCCGTCCGCCGGGTGCTCTTCTGGGGGCGCACCCCCGAGCACGCGCGGAATCTCGCCGCCGGCCTACAAGCCGCCCGTCCCGACCTCGCAGTGGAAGCGATGAGCCACCCCGAGGAGGTGGCGCGGGCGGCGGACATCCTGGTCACCGCCACCTACGCCGGCGAGCCGATCGTGCGCGGCGAGTGGCTCCAGGAAGGGGTGCTCGCCATCGCCATGGGCGCCGACTCGATCCACAAGCGCGAGCTCGACCCCGAGGCCATCCTCCAGGCCGACAGGGTCTACGTCGACAGCCGCTCGCAGAACGAGATCCTGGCCGAGGTCGGCCACGGCATCCGCACCGGCCTGTGGGACGCCTCGCGCATCGACGCCGAGCTCGGCGAGGTGCTGCTCGCCGCCGACGAGGGGCATCCGGGGCGCGGCTCGGACCGCGAGCGCATCGTCTGCAAGCTCACCGGCGTCGCGGTGCAGGAGATCTTCGTCTGCGACTACGTGCTGAAGGCGTTCGGCGTGGCGGTGGGGGAGCCGCTGATGGCGGGAGCCCTTGCGTAGGAGGCCCTGAGGGCGACCGCGGGTCGCCCTCTACGGCTCCAGCCCCTGCGAGAGCTCCTGGATGCGCGGGGTGAGCCGCTGGATCTCCTCGAAGTGGGTGGCGGTGAGCTGCTGGAGGAGCCGGGCGCCGAGCGCGGTCAGGCGCAGGCGGACGACCCGGCGGTCGCCGCCGTCCTCCAGACGTTCCACGAACCCCGCCTTGCCCGCCCGGTCGACCAGCCCCACGGCGCTGTGGTGACGCAGCAGCAGGTAGCCGGCGACGTCGCCGATGGTGGGGCCGGCCGGGCCCTCGTGGCCGCGGATGGCGAGCAGGAGCTGGTGCTGGGCCGGCGTCAGCCCGGCCTTCTCGGCCTGCTCCTCGCTCCAGTGCAGGAAGCGGCGGAGGCTGATGCGGAAATGGAGGAGGCGCTGGTAGTCGGCGTCGTCGAGGTCGCGGCTCACGGCAATAGTCTATCTCCCTTCCCTGGCGGGCGGGCCGCCGCGCGACTCGCGCGACTGTGGTAGCCTATCGTGCTCGTTACGCCGCTCACTCGCCGGCCGCGGCTCCGTCGACATCCCCTGATCAGGTTGGGAGAGTTTTTTCATGAATCAACGTCTGACCCGCAAAGACATCAAGCGTGACGATTTTACCGCCGCCGTCGGCCGCAGCGTCGAGTACGCCGGGAGCCACGTCCGCTCCATCGCCTACGCCGTGGGGGGAGTCCTCCTGCTCGTCCTCCTGGTGGTCGGCATCCACCTCTACCGCGTCAGCCAGGAGCAGAAGGCGGGCGACGCCCTGACGGCGGCGCTGAAGGTCTACCAGGCCCCGGTGGCGGCCACCGACGCCAAGCCCACCGACCCCGACACGCCGAGCTTCCCGACCGACGCCGCCCGCCTGGCGCGCGCCAAGGAGCTGTTCGGCAAGGTCCATTCCAATTACGGCTCGACCGACGCCGCCGACGTGGCCGGCCTCTACCTGGCCCAGATCGCCGCCGACGAGGGGCGCCTCGACGAGGCCCGCAAGCTCTGGAACGACTTCATCGACAGCCACAAGGGGTCGATGCTGGCGGCCGAGGCGAAGGTCAACCTGATGGCCCTCGACCGCAAGCAGGGCAAGGGCGAGGCCGTGGCCCAGGAGCTGCGCGGGATGCTGGAGAAGGGGGACACGCCGCTGCCGCAGGACCTGATCCTGCACGAGCTCGGCGTCACCCTGGAGCAGCTCCACCGGCCGCAGGAGGCGATCCAGTCCTACCAGCGGATCATCGACGAGTTCCCGCAGTCCCCCTTCCGCTCCGACGCCCAGCAGAAGCTGGCGGCGCTCGATCCGACGCGGCCGACCGCCGGCGGCACGGCGATGAGCCGCCCCGGCATGCCCGCGGGCTTCCCCGGCTGATCTGATCCCCCCTTCCCTGATGTCCCTGCCCTACCGCATCCTGGAGCGCAAGCGCGCCGGGGTGCGGCTGGACGCGGCGGAGATCGGGTCGGTCGTGCGCGGCGCGGCCGACGGCTCGTGGAGCGAGGGGCAGCTCGCCGCCTTCCTGATGGCGGCTGCCATCCGCGGCCTCGACGGCGAGGAGACCCGTGCCCTGACCCTCGCCATGCGCGACTCCGGCGAGCGCTGGGACCTTGGGGGCGCCGTGCCCCACCTCTGCGACAAGCACTCCACCGGCGGCGTCGGCGACAAGGTGTCGCTGGTCATCGCGCCGCTGCTCGCCGCCTGCGGCCTCCCCGTCTTCATGCTCGCCGGCCGCGGCCTCGGCCACACCGGCGGCACCATCGACAAGCTGGAGAGCGTGCCGGGAATGGACCTGCGGATCGACCGCGCCCGCTGCCTCGACCTGCTCGCCCGCTGCGGCATGGCGATCGGCTCCGCCACCGCCGCGATCGCCCCCGCCGACGGCCGCCTCTACGCCCTGCGCGACGTCACCGCCACCGTCGACTCGCTGCCGCTGATCATCGCCAGCATCCTGTCGAAGAAGCTGGCCACCGGCCCGGCCGCCGTGGTGTTCGACGTCAAGACCGGCAACGGCGCCTTCCTCCCCGAGCTCGACCGGGCCCTGGAGCTGGCCCGCGGCCTGGTCGACACCGCCCGCGCCCTCGGCACTGCGGCCTCCGCCCTGGTCACCGACATGAGCCAGCCGCTCGGCCGCTGGGCGGGGCACGCCGCCGAGGTCCGCGAGTCGCTCGCCGCCCTGGAGGGGGAGGGTCCGCCAGACCTGATGGCGGTCACCTTCGCCCTCGCCGAGGAGGTCGCGCGTCTCGCCGGCCGCCCCCTGGAGCGGGAGGAGCTGGAAGCGGCCATCGCCTCCGGCCGCGCCCGCGAGGCCTTCGACCGCTGGGCCGCCCTCCAGGGCGCCGATCCCGCCTGGCTGCGCGCCCCCCGCTACGACCTCGCCCCGGTCGAAAGGGCGCTCCCGGCACCCCGGGCCGGAGTGCTGGCCGCGGTCGACGTCCGCCAGCTCGGCCTCCTCCTGGTCGAAGCCGGCGGCGGCCGGGCCCACCCGGGAGACGCCATCGACTTCGGAATCTCGCTGGAGACCAAAGTCCGCCTGGGGGACCGGGTCGAGAAAGATGAGGAGCTCGCCAGGGTCTACCTGCGGCGTCCCGACGACCGTCTCACCGCCGCCTTCGCCGCCTGCTTCTCCATAGAAAACGCCGGAGAGGCACCGCCCCTGATCGCCGGCCAAGTGTGAAACCGCCCCACCCTCCTGGGACCGCCGGCGTCCCGCCGGCTCTAACTAAAACTAACTAAAACTAATTAAAAGCGGAGTTAGAGCCGGCGGGACGCCGGCGGTCCCAGGAAGTTGTACCAGGGGGTCACTCTGTGGACGGCCCCAGGGTGGGCGATCCCTGCGATATCATCCCGCCCCATGAAGGCCGCCATCCTCGCCGTCGGCTCGGAGCTGCTGGGCACCGTCCGGCTGGACACCAACTCGCTGCTGCTCACCGGGCTGCTGGAGCGCTACGGCGCGGAGCTGCGGCGCAAGGCGGTGATCGGCGACTCCGAAGACGAGATCGCCGCCGAGCTGCGCGCCCTGCTGCCGCGGGTCGACCTCATCCTGGTCACTGGCGGCCTCGGGCCCACGGCCGACGACGTCACCCGCGAGGCGGTCGCCGCCGCCCTCGGCCGCCGGCTCCACGTCGACGCCGGGGTGCTCGCGGCGCTGGAGCGCCGCTTCCAGTCGCTCGGCTGGAAGATGCCGGAGGTCAACCGCCGGCAGGCCAGCGTGGTGGACGGGGCGGAGGTGCTCGCCAACGAGCGCGGCACGGCGCCGGGGCTGCGGGTCGAGAGCGGCGGCACCACCCTCTTCCTCTTCCCCGGCGTCCCCACCGAGCTGGAGGGGATGATGGCCTCCGCCCTCGAGCCCTGGCTCGCCGCCCGTTCCGGCGGCGTCGCCCGCGAGACGGCGGTGCTCAAGATCGCCGGCCTCCCCGAATCGGTGGTGGAGGAGCGGATCGCGCCGGCCTACGAGGAGTTCGGCCGCGAGGCGATCACCATCCTGGCCAGCGTCGGCGAGATCCGCTTGCAGGCCACGGCGGCCGGCCCCGAGCCCGAGCGGCGGGCCCGCCTCCAGGCGATGGTGGCGCGGCTCTCCGCCCTCGCCGGCGACGCCGTCTACAGCACCCGCGAGGAGGACAGCCTGGAGAGCGTGATCGGCGACCTGCTGCGCGCCTCCCGAACCACCCTGACCGCCGCCGAGTCCTGCACCGGCGGCCTCTTCTCGCAGCGGATCACCGCCGTGCCGGGGAGCAGCGACTACTTCCTGGGGGGCGCGATCACCTACAGCAACGAATTGAAGATCCGGCTTGTCGGGGTGCCGGAGACGATGATCGCCGAGCATGGGGCGGTCTCCGAGCCGGTGGCCCGCGCCATGGCGGCGGGGGTGCGGCGCGCGCTGGGGAGCGACTGGGGGGTGGGGATCACCGGCGTCGCCGGTCCCGGCGGCGGCAGCGAGGCCAAGCCGGTGGGCACCGTCCACCTCGCCGTGGCCGGCCCGCGCGACGGCGAGGTCGAGCACCGCCACGTCCGCCTCCCCGGCGACCGCCAGCGGGTGCGCCGCTTCTCGACCCAGATGGTGCTCGAAATGCTGCGCCGGCGCCTGCTGGCGGTGGCCGCCGCCGATGCTGGAGAGGGGGACCGGCGGCCATGAGGCTGTTCGTGGCCTTCTCGCTCCCCGAGCCGCCGCGGCGCGACCTGCGCCGGCGCGCCGACGGCGTCCGCGACCGCCTGCCGCGGGCTCGCTGGGCCGATTTCGCCGACGTCCACCTGACCCTCCTCTTCCTCGGCGAGACGCCGGAGGCCGCCGTCCCCGCCTTCGCCGCCGCCCTCCGCGACACCTTCGCCCGCTTCCCCCCGCAGGAGCTCCGGCTGGCGAGCGGCGGCACGTTTCCCGAGGGTCGGCCGGCGCGCGTCGCCTGGGTCGGCGTCGAGGCTCCCGAGGAGCTGGCGGCGCTCCAGGCGGAGATCACCGCGGCGGCCGTCGACACCCTCGGCTTCACGCCCGAGGCCCGGGGCTTCCATCCGCACGTCACCCTGGCGCGGTGCTCCGATCCCTGGCGGCGGGAGACGATCGACAAGTTCAAGACCGCCTTCACCGGGCCGATCGGACCGCCCTTCGTGGCCGGCCGCGGCATCCTCTTCGAGAGCAGGCTGTCGCCCAAGGGGGCCCGCTACCGCGAGGTCGCGGCCTTCCCCATGGCCGAGGACGCCGTGGAGGAGGCCGGTTGACCCCCGCCGGCTGGACCCCCGCGGGCTTGACCCCGGCGGTCATGGTCGCGCTGGTGGCCGGCGCCTACCTGCTCGGCTCGGTGTCGTTCAGCGTCGTGCTGGTCAAGGTGCTGCACGGCCTGGATGTCCGCACGGTGGGGAGCGGCAACGCCGGCGCCACCAATGCCATGCGGGCCGCCGGCAAGGGGGCGGGCGCGGCGGTGCTGGTGCTCGACGTGATCAAGGGGATCACGGCGGTGGCCGTGCCGCGGGCGCTGGAAGCGCCGGCTTCGGTGATCGGCAGCGCCGCGGTCGCCGTGGTGCTCGGCCACGTCTTCCCGATCTTCTTCGGCTTCCGCGGCGGCAAGGGGGTGGCCACCTCGGCGGGCGCCCTGGGGACGCTGGCGCCGGCCGCCATGGGCCTGGGGCTGCTGGTCTTCGCCGCCGTGCTGCTCTGGAAGCGCTACGTGTCGCTGGCCTCGATCGTCACCGCGGCCCTCTTCCCCTTCCTGGTCGCCCTCGGCTCCAGGCTCGGATGGACGGTCTACGGCGGCGGCCCCTGGCTGGTGCTCTCGGCGGCGGGGATCGGGCTGCTCATCGTGTTCAAGCACCGGCGGAACCTGCAACGCCTGCGGCGGGGGATCGAGCCCCGGCTGGGCGAGCGGCGGCGGAAACCGGCGGGGGAGGCGGGATGACCACCAACTGTGTTCCGCGGCGGATCGGGATCCTCGGCGCCGGCTCCTTCGGCACCGCGCTCGCCGTCCACTTCGCCGGCGCCGGCGGCCACCCGGTGCGGCTCTGGGCGCGCAACCCGGAGCTGGTCGAGCGGATGGAACGGGAGCGGACGAACGCCGACTACCTCCCCGGCGTCGAGCTGCCGCCCCGGCTGGAGCCGACGTCCGACGCGGCGTCGCTCGCCGACAGCGAGTTCGTCGTCGTCGCCGTCCCCTCCCACGGCTTCCGCGAGATCCTCCGGCAGTTCCTGCGCCTGGCCTCGGACGGCGGGCCGCTGCCGCTGATCTCGGCCACCAAGGGGATCGAGCCGGAGAGCCTGGCGCGGATGAGCCAGGTGGCGGCGGAAGAGGGGGAGGCCGCCGGCCGCGCCATCCGCTTCGCGGTGGTCTCCGGGCCCACCTTCGCCGCCGAGCTCGCCCGCAACGTGCCGAGCGCCGCCGTCATCGCCTCCGCGGACCCCCGCTTCGCCACCGAGGTCCGCGAGTGCCTGGCCACCCCCCTCTTCCGCCTCTACTCCACGGACGACGTGGTGGGGGTGGAGCTCGGAGCCACCACCAAGAACGTCATCGCCATCGCCGCCGGCACCCTCTCCGGGCTCGGCCTGGGCCAGAACACCCTGGCGGCGCTGATCACCCGCGGCCTGCACGAGATCACCCGCCTGGGCGTCGCCTTCGGCGGCCAGCCGCAGACTTTCGCCGGCCTCGCCGGCCTCGGCGACCTGGTGCTGACCTGCACCGGCGGCCTCTCGCGCAACCGCAAGATCGGCCTCGACCTCGCCGCCGGCCGCAGCCTGGAAGAGATCAAGGAGGAGACCCACACGGTCGCCGAAGGGGTCCGCAACTCGATCGCGATCGCCCGCCTGGCGGCTCAAGCCGGCGTCGTGATGCCGATCACCGAGCAGATGGTGGCCGTCCTCCACCACGGCAAGGACCCGCGGCGGGCCCTGGAAGAGCTGATGACGCGGGAGCTGAAGTCGGAAACCGAGCTGTAGGGTGCGCTGTGCGCACCGCCGGCGGCATCAAGGTGCGCAGAGCGCACCCTACGAGGAGAGCCTGAGCCATGTCCACTGAACAGCACCAGACCGTCCTGATCCTCGACTTCGGCTCCCAGTTCACCCAGCTCATCGCGCGGCGGGTGCGCGAGAACCGGGTCTATTGCGAGGTGCACCCGTTCGATCTGCCAGTCGAGGAGATCCGGCGGCGCCGGCCGCTGGGGATCATCCTCTCCGGCGGGCCGCAGAGCGTCTACGAGGAGGGAGCGCCGACCGCCGCGCCAGCGCTGTTCGAGCTGGGCGTGCCGGTGCTGGGGATCTGCTACGGCATGCAGGTGATGGCCCACGAGCTGGGCGGCGGCGTCGAGAGCTTCAACCGGCGGGAGTACGGGCGCGCCGAGATCTCGGTCGTCGCGCCGGGCGAGCTGTTCGCCGGGCTCGGTGCCGAGGAGACGGTCTGGATGAGCCACGGCGACCGCATCCGCGGCCTGCCCCCCGGCTTCCGGCTGACCGCCACCACGGAGAACGCGCCGGTCGTGGCCTTCGAGGACGTGGCGCGCCAGCTCTACGGCATCCAGTTCCACCCGGAGGTCTCGCACACCGTCTCCGGCACCGAGCTGCTGCGCAACTTCCTGTTCGGCATCTGCGGCGCCGCCGGCGACTGGCGGATGGCCTCCTACGTCGAGGAGGCGGTCGCCGTCATCCGTGAGCGGCTGGGGGAAGCGGGGCGGGTGATCTGCGCGCTCTCCGGCGGCGTCGACTCCTCCGTCGTCGCCGCCCTCCTCAAGCGGGCGGTGGGGGAGCGCTCCACCGCGATCTTCGTCGACAACGGCGTGCTCCGCAAGGACGAGGCGGCGCAGGTGGTCCACACCCTGCGCGACGGCCTCGGCATCCCGATCCTGGCGGTCGACGCCCGCGAGCGCTTCCTCGCGGCGCTCGCCGGAGTCGAGGACCCGGAGACCAAGCGCAAGACCATCGGCCGGCTGTTCATCGACGTCTTCAAGGACGAGGCGAAGAGCCTCCCCGCGGTGGGCTTCCTGGCCCAGGGGACCCTCTATCCGGACGTCATCGAGTCGGTCTCGGTGAAGGGGCCCTCGGCGGTGATCAAGACCCACCACAACGTCGGCGGCCTGCCGGCCGAGCTCGGCTTCGAGCTGATCGAGCCGCTGCGCAACCTGTTCAAGGACGAGGTCCGCCAGCTTGGCCGCGAGCTCGGCCTTCCCGAGCCGATCCTCACCCGCCACCCCTTCCCCGGCCCGGGGCTGGCCGTGCGCATCCTGGGCGAGGTCACCGCCGAGCGGGTGGCCCTCCTCCAGGAGGCGGATGCCATCTTCCTCCACGAGCTGCGCGAGAGCGGCTGGTACGAGAAGGTGAACCAGGCCTTCGCCGTCCTCCTGCCGGTCAAGAGCGTGGGGGTGATGGGCGACTACCGCACCTACGAGAGCGTGATCGCCCTGCGCTCGGTGGACACCCACGACTTCATGACCGCCGACTGGAGCCACCTCCCCTACGAGCTGCTGGGGCGGGTGGCGAACCGCATCGTCAACGAGGTGAAGGGGGTCAACCGCGTCGTCTACGACGTCACCAGCAAGCCCCCGGCGACCATCGAGTGGGAGTGAGATCGCCCGCGCCGGACACACTTTCCGGGAAGAGCCAACAGAATTTCACCAGACTGTCTCTACTTCGGCACCTTTCGCGCACTCTGGGAGAGAAGCAAAAACATGCGCGGGTGCTCTGCCGGCTCCACGAGCCGGCAGGGCGGAGAGGAGGGTTTCATGATTTGTCCTGAATGTGGTCTTGATCACGAGGGGGGCTCGTCGCATTGTCCGGAGGAAGGGGGCGGCCGGCCGGTGGAGTTCATCCCGCTGACCGAGGTCAAGGACGCCGAGTCCTTCGAGTCTCTCGCCCACCGCCTGGAAGAGGAGGGGATTCCCTGGTACATCCAGAGCGAGCCCCCTCTCGGTCTGGGTCCGGAGGGTCCGGTGGCGATGATCTATATCGCCGAACCCTGTTTCCGGCGCGCCCGCCGCGCTCTTGAAGCGGTGCTGCCGGTCGAGCAAAAAACCTGATCATCCGCTGAATCATCTGCGTCGGGGAAGGCGAGCGATCAGCTTTCCTTCCCTTCCGGAGAAGGGGGATCGGAGGTCTCACGAGCTCTTGCGCAGCTCCACCCGTCCGCTCTTCTCCGGATTCTTCTTCAGCTCCCGCATCAGCCGCAGGCCGAGCTTGCGCTGCAGCTCGCGGCGCTCGGCGGGATCGGGCAGCTTGCCGGCGTCGATCCAGCCGCCGGCGATCATGCCGTGGCCGCCCCCCTTGCCCCGCCGTCCGATGATCCGCCGCATCAGGCCGCCGGCGTCGGCGCGCGGGTTGGTGGTGCGGATCGAGAGATAGAGGCGGTCGCCGTAGTAGCCCGTGGCCAGCGACCAGGTCTTCCCCTCCATGCGCAGCAGCAGGTCGGCGATCTCGGGCACGATGTCCGGCTGGTCGATCGGCCCCAGGTGGCTGAGGATCAGCGAGTCGACCGCCTCCAGGTTCTCCAGCGCGTCGTGCAGGTTGCCGAAGTAGCTGAGCGGCAGCCGCGGGCTCTGGATGCGGGCCAGCAGGCGGTGGTTGACCTCGGGGAAGAAGAGGTCGTGGATCGTCTTGTCCGGGCCGGCGTGCTCGCGGGCGAAGTCGAGCGTCTCGGAGCGGATGGCATAGACCAGGGCGGTCGCCAGCGCGTGCGTCGGCTTCACCCCCGCCGCCAGCATGTACTCGGCCAGGATGGTGGCGGTGGCGCCGTACTTCGGCCGCACGTCGAAGAAGGGGCCCCCCTGCGTGTTCTCGCGAAGCGGGTGATGGTCGATCACGATGTCCGGGATCAGCCGTGACGGGAGCTGGTTGTTGCCGCTCCGCGGCTGGGTGTCGACCAGGGCGAAGTGGCGGTAGCGCTTCAGGCTGAGATGGCGGATGTGGCTGAACGGCAGATGGAGGCTGCGCACCATCTCCTGGTTCTCGGCCCGGCCGACGATGCCGCCGTAGGCCACCGTCACCGTCTGCCCGAGGGCCTGGCGGAGCACGCGGGCCAGGAGCTGCGCCGAGGCGAGGGCGTCGGGGTCGGGGTTGTCGTGGGTGAGCACGAGCCATCGCCCTTTGGTCTCGCTGCGGACCATCTCCGTCAGAGCGGCGAAGCGCTCACGGGTTCCCTCGGTGATCATGAGGGGGCGATTGTAACCGGGCGGGAAGGCTTCAGGGGCGCCAGCCGAGCGACTGGGCGAACTCGTCGCGCGCGATCCCGAGCTCGGCGACGTCCTCCCCGGCCTGGGCGGCGCGGGCGATGAACTCGTCGAGCCGCTGCAGATCCGCGAACACCTCGTAGCGGCCGGTCAACTCCTCGCCGTCGTGGAACCGCCGCACCCAGACGTACAGGCGAGCCGGTCCACTTTCGCCCGGCGGGCTCAGGGAGGCTTCGAACTTCACGTGGTCGTCGGTGGCCATGGGGAGGAGTCCTTTGCGGGGAGTAGTGTAGCGCTTCCGGGTGGGATTGAAATCCCGGGGCAGGGATGCGGCCGATCTCTGGGGCCGCCATGAGCGGGCCCTCCACGCCCGGGATTGAAATCCCGGGCTACCGACGGCCGTCCCTATGGGACTCCAGGGGGGAGTCTATGGCTCGGCGAAATCCTTGGGATCGAAGTCTATGCCGTGCTTCTTCAGGAGCGCCATGTACTCGGTCTGAAACGAGATCTTCCGGTGGTGTTCCTCCTGGTTGAGGATGTAGGCGCGCACCGCAGGCACCTGGGAGGCGCTCACGGAAAAGCCCCCATAGCCGACCTGCCAATGAAAGCCCCCCGCAGGCGCATCCGGCCTCTCGTTCAGCCACTTCGAGGAGATTCCCTTGACGTTCTTGACCATCTGCGCCATTGAGACCGTCGTTCCCCAGCCCGCCAGAAGATGGACGTGGTCGGGCATCCCTCCGGCCACGAGCAAGGTGCCGCCGTTGGCCCGCAGGATTCCACCCATGTAGTCATAGAGAGAGTCCCGCATCTGCGCCGTGATGAACGGCATCCGGTGCTTCGTGCTGAACACGAGGTGATATCGGAGCTGCGTATACGTATCGGGCACCCACTTCTCCTTGTAGTCCCGTAGGGACGGCCGTCGGTAGCCCGGGATTTCAATCCCGGGCGGGGTCTGGTCGCCGGCGCAACGTTCGCCGATCCAGGGTTAAATCCGCGCTCGCCGGTCTGGGCCCTCCACGCCCGCCGGCCCTCCGCGCCCGGGCCCTCCGCGCACGGATCGAAATCTCAGGCAGGGATGCGGCCGGTCCCGCCGGCCCTCCACGCCCGCGTCCTCCGCGCCCGGGATTGAAATCCCGGGCTACCGACGGCCGTCCCTACGGGACTTCAGGAGAATCCTCCCGGCGGTTCGCCGACCTGCGTTGCAATCCCGGGCGGGAGAGACTCCAGGGAGTCTATCGCTCCGCGAAATCCTTGCCCCTTGCCCAATCTTTCCCGCGTGCTATCCTTCGCCCCGGCCTCCCGGCCCTCGACATGATCCGCGAAATCTTCCACATCGGCTCGTTCCAGGTCAGCCCCTTCGGGCTGATGCTCGTCCTCGCCTTCCTCGCCAGCTACCTCCAGCTCCGCTGGGGGATGAAGCGGCTCGGCATCGGCGACGAGGAGGACGCCAGCGCCCTGGTCTTCGCCGCCGGCCTCGGCGGCATCGTCGGCGCCAAGGTCTACTACGCGATCCTCAACCGCGACTGGCACCTGCTCTTCGACCGCTCGGGGCTGGTCTGGTACGGCGGCTTCATCCTCGGCGCGGCGGGCGTGCTCTGGACCATGCGCCGCCGCCATCTGCCGGGGTGGCCGATGGCCGACGTCGCCGCGCCGGCGCTCGCCATCGGCTATGGCGTCGGCCGCATCGGCTGCTTCCTGGTCGGCGACGACTACGGCCGGCCGACCGACCTCCCCTGGGGCGTCGCCTTTCCGGTAGGCCTGCCGGAGACCACCGCCGGCAACCTGCGCGACCTCTTCCACGTCGCCATCCCCGCCTCGGTGCCGGACAGCGCGCTGCTGCGGGTCCATCCGACGCAGCTCTACGAGACGGCGCTGGCGCTGATCATCTGGGGAATCGGCGTCTGGATGTTCCGGCGGCGCCAACCCGGACAGCCCGCGGGCGCGATCGCCCTCACCGTGCTCGCCCTGCTCGCCGTCGAGCGCTTCGCGGTCGAGATCCTGCGCGCCAAGGACGACCGTTTCCTCGGCCCCTTCACCCTGGCGCAGGCGTTCAGCGTGGCCGTGCTCCTGATCGTCGGCGTCGTCGCCTGGCTGCGCCGCGGCCGCCTGGCGCCGCCGCCGCAGCAGCCGCCGCAACCAGCCCGGTGAGAGTTCCCCGCCTCCTCACCATCGCCGGCTCCGACTCCGGAGGGGGCGCCGGCATCCAGGCCGACCTCAAGACTTTCGCGGCCCACGGCGCCTACGGCATGAGCGTCGTCACCGCCGTCACTGCCCAGAACACCCGCGGAGTCACCGCCGTCCACGAGGTTCCCGCCGGAATCGTCGCCGCGCAGATCGACGCCGTGCTCGGGGACATCGGCGCCGACGCGATCAAGATCGGCATGTTGGCGAACCGGGAGATCGTGCGGGCCGTGGTCGACCGGCTGCGGACCCACCTGCGCGGCACCGGCGTGCCGATCGTCCTCGATCCGGTGATGATCTCCAAGAGCGGCGCCAAGCTGCTGCACGACGACGCTATCGGCACCCTCGGCCTCGAGCTGGGGCCGCTCGCGACCCTGATGACCCCCAACCTCCCCGAGCTCAGGACGATCACCGGCCGCCTGACCGACACGGAGGAGGAGAGGGAGTGGGCCGCCGAGGTGATCCTGAGATGGGGGCCGGCCGTGCTCGTCAAGGGTGGGCACGGCGAAGGCGACGAGATCGTCGACCTCCTGATCGAGCCGGGAAGCCGGGTCCACCGCTTCCGCCACCCCCGGCTCCACACCGCCGCGACGCACGGCACCGGCTGCACGCTCTCGTCGGCCATCGCGGCCCGGCTGGGAGCGGGGGAGGAACTGCCGCGGGCCGTCGAAGGGGCCATCGGCTATTTGTGCGGCGCCATCGCCGCCGCATATCCTGTAGGGCACGAGGACGGGCAGGGTCCGGTGGACCACCTGTACCGATGGAGGAAGGCATGAACGAAACTCTCGATCTCATCGTGGTGGGCGCCGGGCCCACCGGTATCGCGATCGGCGCCGAGGCGCGCCGCCAGGGGCTCTCGGTCCTGCTCGTCGACCGCGGCCCGGTGACCGCCGCCATCCAGGGCTATCCCACTTTCATGGAATTCTTCACCACCCGCGACCGGCTGGAGATCGCCAACGTCCCCTTCTCGATCCCCGACGCCAAGCCGACCCGCCGGCAGGCGCTGGCCTATTACCGCATGGTGGTGGAGCACTACGACATCCCGCTCGCCCTCTACGAGGACGTCCTCGACGTCGCTCGCGAGGGGGACGAGTTCGCCGTCCATACCCGGCGGATGCAGGGTCCGCGAATTCTGCGCGCCCGCTCCGTGGCGCTCGCCACCGGCTACTTCTTCAACCCCCGCTGGCTGGGCGTGCCGGGCGAGGACCTCCCCTGGGTGGCCCACAACTACAAGGAGCCCTACCCGAACTTCGGGCAGGACGTGGTGATCGTCGGCGCCGGCAACACCGCCGCCGAGGCCGCGCTCGACCTCTGGCGCAACGGCGTCCGGGTCACTCTGGTCCATCGCGGCGCGGCGCTCAAGGCCGGGGTCAAGTACTGGGTCAAGCCCGACATGGAGAACCGCATCGAGGAGGGATCGATCCCGGCCCGCTTCCATACCCAGGTGCGCGCCTTCCTCCCCGAGGGGGGGATCGAGATCGACGGCCCCGGCGGCCCCGAGCTCCTGCCGGCCCAGGCCGCCTACGTGCTGATCGGCTACCAGCCGGACGCCGACTTCGAGCGCCGCTGCGGCGTCGAGGTCGACGCCGAGACGCTGATCCCCACGTACGATCCAGTGACCTGCGAATCGAACGTCCCCGGCCTCTACGTCGCCGGCACCCTCCAGGCCGGCCGCTGGACCGACCGCATCTTCATCGAGAACTCCCGCGACAACGGTCCGAAGATCATCGCGCACCTGAAGAGCCGCCTGGCGGCGGTGCCGGTGGTGCGGTAGGGGGGGCGGCTTGAGGGCGAGCCGAGATCACAGAGGAGAGCGCCGTGGCCAGAAACTCACAGCATGTCGTTCTGCACCCCAATGGGGGATGGAGCGTTAAGAAAGGTGGATCGACTCGTGCCACCAAGCGCTTTGATACTCAGAGGAAAGCAATCACCTATGGGCGCAAGATCAGCAAGGCTCAAGGCGCCGAGTTCTATGTCCACGATCGCAACGGGATGATCCGTAGCAAGGATTCCTACGGGAATGAGACTGAAAGCACGAATGGCGGAGCGAAACACTGTCCTGGTAGTTGATGGCGTAGGTGCCGGTAGCGGAGGCAGATCGCCTGGTCAGACCGATCCGCGCTCGACCACCCACTCCGTGGGTTGGCCTGTGACTTCGGAGATCAGGTCGTAGTCGCGATCGTAGTGCAACAGGATCAGGTCGAAGGCCTCGGCAGCCGCTGCGATGATGAGGTCGGGAATGGGTAGGCGGTGGCGGCCGCTACGGGCCAACCCGGCCTGGATGTCGATGGCTCGCCGCAGGATGGCCTCGGTCAGCGGGATGGAGTGGTAGGCGAGAGACCGTCGCTGCCGGATCCGTTCATGCTCCTCGAAGTTCCGTGCGCTGAAGAGGATTTCCAGGTCGATGATGGCGCAGGTCGCAGCCTCTCCCGCCTCAATGATGGGCGCCAGTCGGGCGCGGACCGCGTCGATCGGCATTCTGGCCAGGGCGCTCTTGTCGATCAGATACCGGGCGGCCGTCACGAGCGCCAAGCCTTCGACATCAGGCCGTGGTCCATAAGGTCCATGCCGCGCATCGTCGAGAGGGCCTCGACCTCCTCGCGTCGGGCCACCGCCCTGAGAACCTCGCGGAAGGCCTCTTCAATGGTGTCCTTGAGAGTCGCGGTGGAAAGGACTCGCTGGACCGCCTTCAGCAATTCCTCGTTGATTTCGACGCTGGTTTTCCGAGTGCTCATGCCAATCCTCCAGGTTTCAGGATATCACGGATGAGGCTTGGAAGATATCTTAGCTCTGGGCACTTTTCTATATACAACGGCTGCGGCCCGAACCCCGGATCTGGCGACCGGCCTCCGTCCATTCCTGCTCCGTGATAGGGTCGACCTTCCCCAAAACGCAGTACGGATCCAACAAGCGGAGGAATTCCCATGGCGAGACGAGGTGGATTCAGGACGAACGCTCCGAAGAAGGCGACGCTCATCATCTCCCT
This sequence comes from uncultured Acidobacteriota bacterium, assembly GCA_963718645.1. Lineage (GTDB taxonomy): Bacteria > Acidobacteriota > Thermoanaerobaculia > Multivoradales > UBA5704 > DATARR01. The sequence continues at coordinate 2,717,230 of OY970373.1, read as the reverse complement.
GATCCTCTGGCTGATCGGCGTCCTGTCCTTTCTGGGCGTGTTTCACCTGCCCAGCAACATGAGCACCCTGGGCTTCTGGTGCCTGGTGATCGCCGGGCTCCTGATGATGCTTGGCTCGGTGCTCGACGGCCTCTGAGCCGCGCTCGCCATCCATCGTATCGATACAACGGCTTGCAGAAGCTTACGACGAGCCGCGGAAGCTTACGACGGGCCGCAGATGGTTACGACGGCTCGCAGATCGTTACGACGGGCCGCAGAAGCTTACGACGGCCCGCAGATGGTTACGACGGCCCGCAGAAGCTTACGGCGGCTCGCAGATCGTTACGACGGCCCGCAGATGGTTACGACGGCCCGCAGATGGTTACGACGGGCCGCAGATGGTTACGACGGGCCGCAGAAGCTTACGACGAGCCGCAGAAGGTTACGACGGCTCGTCGTAAGCTTACGACGGGCCGTAGAAGGTTACGACGAACGCCCGCACGGCTTGCCTACGAGGAAACTACATCATGCTCAAGTCCTGTGGACTCCTGGGAGTCTTCCTTTGCGCGCTGCTCGCCTTCCCCTCCGGCGTCCGGGCCGAGACCGGAACGAAGGCGTCGCCCCTGGTCATCGGCGACACCTTCACCCTCGACTCCAAGATCCTGGGTGAAACCCGGCGCATCAACGTCTACATGCCGCCCGGCTACGCGGAATCGCACGACCTGCGGGTCCCCGTGCTCTACATGCCGGACGGAGGGATGGCCGAGGACTTCCTGCACGTGGCGGGTCTGGTCCAGGTCTCGGTGGGCAATGGCACCATGCGCCCCTTCCTGCTGGTGGGGATCGAGAACACGCAGCGCCGCCGCGACACGACCGGTCCCACCCGGAACGAGGAAGACAAGAAGATCGCGCCTCACGTGGGCGGATCGGAAGCCTTCCGCCGCTTCATTCGCGATGAGTTGATGCCGCAGGTGAAGAGCCGCTATCGCACCACCCAGGAAACCGCGATCGTCGGGGAGTCGCTGGCCGGCCTGTTCATCGTCGAGACGTTCCTGCTCGAGCCCGACCTGTTCGACACCTACATCGCCCTCGATCCGAGCCTCTGGTGGAACAACAAGGAGCTGGTCAAGACCGCGACGGAACGCCTGCGCTCAAGGCCGAACCTGGAGAAGACGCTCTACATGGCGAGCAGCGACGAGAAACAGATCGTGGAGGACGCGAATCAGTTTTCCGAGGTCCTGACCCAGAGCGCCCCGCCGCGGCTCCACTGGCACTACGAACGGATGCCCGAGGAGAAGCATTCGACGATCTATCATCCGGCGGCGCTCAAGGCCTTCCGGGCGGTGTTCGCTCCACACAAGGGATGATCTGAACGGCTCATCCTGCGGGCCGGTCGCCGCCGGTCCGCAGGAGCATGGAAGTTACCCTTTGTTGCGGCAGTCTTTGTGAGCGATCAAGTTGGAGATGTAATAGAAGTGCTGCGAATCCGGGGCGAAGTCGCCGAGCTTCTTGCGCAGCACGTCGACGCAGTCCTTGGTGACGGGGTCAATGCCCGGCTGGAAGGCGTGCGTCGAGCTGAATGCCCACGCTGTGCCGTCCGGGTCCGGTAGCTTGACATCGTAGAACAGGCTGCCGAGATAGGCTCCGGTGTCGGCCTTGGTCGCCCGCATCTCGACCCTCAAGGCCAGGTTGGCGAAGAATTTTCCGCCTTGATTCGACGTCTTGGTGATCTTCATTGCCGTGATCGGCTGGGTTCCCTTGGCGAGCCGCGCCGTCCAGTTCAGCTTGCCGCAAGGAGTGTCGATAGTTTTTGTGCTGGCGAGTGCCAGAGACTTGAACTGTACGCGGGTCGACGCGTTCCCGGCCGGGTCGAACCTGGCTTCCGTGAGCCGGGCGACCGCGGAGTCCCAGTCCTTGCCCTTGGTAGGGACACCGCGCAGGGTCACTTGGTGGTCCCATTTGAGGACCGGCTTGACATGGCACAAGGATTCGACGTCCCCCTCTTTGAACTTGAACGTGGTCTTGCCGTTATCCGGTGTCACCCAGTAGTCGACGCCCTTTGGAATGATCTGGGCCGCAGCCGGGATGGCTGCCAGGGTCGCCAGCGTGAGCGACAACACCATTATTCGCACGGGATGTCTGGTCATATTCGATCTCCTTGCGGGCATTCGTTAGCGAATGGTTTCGAATCAACCTTTTTCGGAGGGCGCCGAGCCGTCGGCCGGTGGCCCGCGGGTGGACCTGGCGGGCGGAATCAGGGTACTCATGGCATCTCCTCGGCCGTGGCACTCGCGACGTGCGGCGCGTCCCGGGCTCGCCGGCGGTGGAGCGCCGTGAGCAGCGGTCCCGAGGTGGTGAGCGTGAGCAGGCAGGCGCTGGACAGGGCGAGGGCGACGAGCAGCCCGAGGCGGCGATCGGCGGGGACCTGGGAGAAGGCCAGCAGGCCGAAGCCGAGCGAGATCGCCGCCGAATCGATCAGGATGGAGGGACCGGCCGCGGCGGCGGCCGCGAGGCCGGGCCGGAGAGAGCCGCCGTTCGCGGATTGCTGGAACCGTTCGAAGAAGTGGATTCCGTAGTCGACGCCGATGCCGAGGGTCACGGCGCAGAACATGGAAGTCGCCACGCCGAGGGGGATGCCCAGCCAGCCCATGACGCCAAAGGTCCAGACCACGGCGACGGCGCTGGGAGCGATGCAGGCCAGACCGGCACGCAGGGAGCGGAAGAGGAGCGAGACGATCAGCAGGTTGCCGGCGACGGCGAGGAGGAGCGAGCCGAGCTGGCTGCGGACGATCGCGGGGATCATGGCCTGTGAGACGGCGACGTCGCCGGCGAGCTCGACACGGCCGTGGACGGGGGCCAGCACCGTGCGCTCGAGGTCGTGGATCGCCGCCGTCAGCCGGGCGGTCTGGCGGTAGTTGGCCCCCTTGAGCAGGAGGGTCACGACGGTGCTGTGAAATCCGTCGTCGATCAGCTCCCGGCGGCGGGCCTCGCCGCGGACGGTGGCGATGCGGCGGACGTAGAGGTAGATCCAGGAGGGGTCGTCGACGATCTGCCGGAAGTCCTCGTCGCGCCCACCCCAGAGGAAGGCGGTGGTGGAGAGCTGTCCGGCGAGACCGAAGACGCCGCCGACCTCGGGGCGGGCGCGCAGCGCCTGCTCGAAACGGCCGACCGCCGCCACCGCCGAGCCCGCGAGCAGAGGGCCGCGGGCCGCCGGGATGGCCGGGATCTCGGCGGCGGGGGGATCGAAAGTGACGACGGCGAGCAGGGAGTGGGTGCCCGCGAACCGCCGGTCGACCCGCTCGGTGGCTTGGCGCAGAGGGCTGTGCGGTGCGAAGTTGGTGATCCAGCCGTCCTGCACCTCCAGGCGGAAGATACCCAGGGCGAGCGCGGCGGTGGCGAGCGCCAGGAGCGGCAGGGCGAACCGGGGACGCGCCCCGAGGGCGACCGCCAGCCGGGGGAGCCGCGGCCGGTCGTCCCGGCTCCCCTGGATGCCGGCGGCGGCGATGGCGTCCGGCCGGAGGGCGACGAGGGCGGGCGTGGCCACCACCGCCCAGAGTAGGCAGAAGAGCACGCCGATCCCCGTGAACAGCCCGAAGCTCCACACCGGCCGGATCGGCGAGGTGAGGAAGGAAAGGAATCCGATGGCGGTGGTCAGCGAGGTCAGGACGATCGGCCGGCCGAGCTCCGCGAGGCTCTGGCGGAGCGCCTCGATCGGCGGCTGGCCGGCGGGACGGTGGCGGAAGCGCCAGAGCAGGTGGATCTCGTCGGAGAGGCCGACGGTGGTCAGCAGGACGGGGATCACCGCCGTGGTCAGGTAGACCGGCTGGCCGCACCAGCCGATGAGGCCGAAGGTGAAGACCTGCGCGGCGCCGACCTTGGCGAGGCCGAGCAGGACCCCCCAGGCGCGTCCGCAGGTCGTCCAGAGGATGGTGGCGATCACCAGCAGGGCGAGCGGCATCAGGAGGGCGAGGTCGGCGAGGACGTGCTCGCCGAGGAGCGCCTCGGCGGCGGGCGCGCCCACCACCGAGAGGCGATCCAACGGGGTTTCATACCTGTGGGCGAGGGAGGCGACCTGATGGTAGAGGGCGGCGCGGTCGAGGCTCGGGCCGGCTCCGATCTCGCCCGGCCTGGGGACGCCGACGAGGATGGCGGCCGCCCGGCGATCGTAGGAGACCAGGGTGCCGTGGAGGGGATCGATCGCCTCGACGTCGCCGCGGACCTCCGCCAGGCGCTCGGCGGAGCGGGGGGGAGGATCGAGCATGCGGCGGAAGCGGGTGGCTTCGGAGTCGAAACGGGTGGCGGGCTCGGTCGCGAGGCTCTGGACGAAGTCCGGTCCGATCCCGGGGAGCGCCGCGAGGTCGCGGGTCAGGCGCTGGAGGTGGTCGAGCGTGGCGGCGTTGAAGATTCCGGCGGGATGGCGGGTCTCGAGGACCACCAGGAGGGGATCGCGCAACCCGAAGAGGCGGCGGGCGGCGCGGTCGGTGGCGACGGCCGGATCGCCGGGCGGCACCAGGGCGTAGCCGTCGGTGCGGAGCGTGAGGCGGAAGAGCCCCGGCACCATCGCCGCCACCAGGGTCAGCATGGCGGCGAGCGCGGTGCGCGGCCGGGCCACCGAGGCCCACCCCAGGCGCGCTCCCCAATGGAGCCTCGATGCCTCCTCCAGCCGTCGAGCCGTCGCGGAGAGCGCCATCGTTGGGACCTTTCAGCGAACATTCTACAGAAAGGTTTAGGCTTTGCCTAGGGCAATAGGTTTCCCGCGCTCGCGATAGATGAATCGAGATATTCAAGACTGTGATCGAAGTCTTCCACTATGATCCCCCGAGCCCCTGAACCCCGAAGGGGTGACACTCCGTTGCGTGGCGTGCCGCCCCTTCGGGACTGACTTCTCAGGAGTCGTGGGGTGTCAACCGACGAAGTTGTTCTGGTAGCATGCAAATAGCTGGGTGCACCCGTAGTTCCTCTGCTCATCAAGGGCTACCGGCTGATGTTGGCCGAAGGCCTCACGGGAAACCCGCGGTGGACGGAAAGGTGAGCTATGAGCAGAATGAGGCATGACACAAAGTATGTCCAGGGATACTCTACTGCGTTGCTCTGCCTGGGACTCTTTCTTCTCCTGGGCGCCTTGCAATTCAGCTTTACATTCCATGGCACCGGAAATGATGCCGCCTTCGTTTTTATTTCCGGTGTCCTATGCCTCCTGGGAGCTCCATGCTTAGCCGTCTCTCTGCTTCGCTGGCTGCGAGTTGCCGCCGCACTGCCCGCCACCGTAGCCTTGAGCTTCTGCCTTTTGCTCGGATTTCCCTTCGGCACGCTACTTTCTCTGTACTGGCTCAAGAATGTTAAACCGAAAGAGCTTGCCCCCCAAGACCACACCCATCGTGCTTGGTTCAACTATACGGTGGCGCTGTACATCCTCGGCCTGTTGCTGTTGGATATGACTTTGGTACTTCGCTTCGTGCAAAGCCTGCCCGGGCCAAAAATCCATATGCTGGAGATATTGAAGTTGGGCGGCTTGACCGCGGCATTGGCAGCTATCGCGATGGGGGCGTGGCTTTCCGCCAGGAAAAGCGAGTAGGCGCGCCGGCAGATGGCGCAGTCGGCACACAACTATGGCGCGGTCAGGAAGATTCAGCGCTGCTTTTGGCCGGACGCTCCCTGCCGCGCCGTGGTCGCGACCGGAAGTGCCGCCGCGGGGGCGCAGAGCACGTCCGGAGCGGCTTTCCCGGATGCCGTCCGCATGCCGGCCGCCGGCCGGGGGGGCACGAGGATCTCGTCGAGGGCGGCCAGGATCTCGGGGCTGGAGAGCAGCCCCTGGTGCGAGCGTGTCGAGTGGCGCACGGAGCGGAAGCAGAGGCTGCTCGCCGGATCGTGGGAAGAGCCCTGGGCGGTGAGCGAGCGGTCGGGGACCATGGTGTCTCCCGGCTCGAAGAGGAGGGGGGACAGGGTGTGGCCCGCTCCCGCCGGCGGCTGGAACTGCACCCGGATCCTGCCGTTCTGCTCGGTCACCAGGGCGGTGCGCTGGACGGTCTGCGAGAGGCTCCCCACCACGTAGAGGGCGGCGGGGTTCGGCGAAGCGGCGATCTGCGCCAGCGCGGCCTGCAGGCGGGCGTGGCGCGCGAGCTCCACCTCGAGGTGGGCGTGCAGTTGCGCCTTGGGGAGGCCCGATCCGCGGCGGGGATTCAGGACCGACCAGCCGAGGCGCTCCCAGTCGGCGGCGTCGTCGAGGTGGAAGGGGAGGGCCCTGCCCTGGCGGTCGATCAGCGGCTCCACTCGCGCCGGGAGGACGTCGAAGACCGAGGGGAAGGTGAACAGCGTCCCCGGCGAGAAGGCGCCGTAGTGCAGGTAGTAGAAAGTCCCCTTCTCCAGGCACTTGAGCGCCGTGAAGGTCCCCTGGTTGGGGGTCGCCACGAGGAACAGAGTGCCGATGTACGGACCCCCGGCCCAGGTCACCGGCGGCAGCGGGCCGCTCGTGCCGAGCGTAGTGTCGCCGTACATCAAGGCGTAGCGCGCGACGAGGCCGCCGAGGGAGTGGCCGAGCACCACCGCGGGAGGGGTGTCCGGCGGCAGCCGGCGATAGAGCTCGGCGAGCTCGCGGGAGAACCGGCGGCCGGTGCTCTCGACACTCTGCCGCCAGTCGTAGACGAAGTAGAAGTATTCCCCCTTGCCGGTGGTGGAGGAACGCCAGTCGCCCTCGCGGTAGCCCATCGCCCGCAGCCGCGCCTCCAGGCCGTCATAGGCATGGATCGGGAAGTCGATCCCCAGCACATGGACCGCCCGCAGCAGCTTGCCGGGGACGATCTCCGAGCTCTCCGGATCGTCGAGCGGCAGGGCGAGGCGGTCGTTGCCGTCCCGGCTGGCCATCTGCCGCGGGTTCGGCCAGACCAGCTCGCCGGTCCGGCGGTCCACCAGCTCCGTGCCCGGGGTACCGGGAATGATGATGATCGGGGGGAGCGCGGCGGGCGCGGCGGAGTTGACGGGATTGCCGGTGGCGGGCGCGGCGGGCGCGAGCAGCAGCCCGCAGGCCAGCACCAGGGTGGTTGGCAGCAGCCTTGCCGGCCGGAGCACGGAGGAAAGGGCGTCGGCGATCGCGGGCATGACCAGGGCGGTTCGGTTCGGCTTCTCCAGAGTGCAATCCTCCCGCTCGTCGCGGGGCCGGCCCGGAACGGTCAGTGGGCGAGGATGGGAGAGATTCTATACCACGGTGGGCGCTGGACGGGGACGGCCGTACCTGGCCGCCCCCGTGGACCGTTCTCGCGTTGTGACGCTCTACGACCTGCTCTCTAGTACCAGCCGTTCCCTTCCGGATTGATCAGCGCCTGGTGCAGGCTCTGCCGGGCGGCGGAGATCCAGCGCGAGGCGTTTTCGTCATAGGGCACGACGACGTAGTGGAAGACGCCGGCCGAGGAGTGGAGGTGGTTGTGGTACGCCGCGAAGTCCTGCGCGGAGCTCTTCGCTCCCAGGGTCGAGCCGAGGCCCGGCGCCAGGAAGACAACATAGACCGCCTTGGGATCGAGCGGCCCGGCGCCGCCCAGCAAGCTGTCCAGCCGGCCCTGGATCTCGATATCGGAGATCGTCTTGCCCGCCACCGGATCGCCCGCCGGATCTTCCAGCGGCTGGCCGGAGATCGCCCAGGCCTTGAGGCCGTACTTCGCGAGGGAGGACGCGGTGCCGCGCGACTCGCGGAGGGCCGCGATCGCCTGCCCCTCCTGGTCGCGGTTCGAGCGGTCGCGCCAGCCGTTGCCGAGGAAGACCGCCTGCACGTTGGCGCCGGAAACCACCGGTCCGCCGTGGAAGGTGGCGTCGCGGCTCTCCGCCGGCTGGCGGGGAATGATCTGCGCCCGGCCGCCGTCGTCGTCGAAGACGACCGTGCCCTTGGCGGCGTGCTCGAGGACGGCCGCGGGCTTCTGGGCGTCCTGGGCCAGGGAGCCGCCCGTGACGGCGAGAGCCAGCGCTGCTGCGATGAGATATCTGTTCATGGTTCTCCTCGATTTCCCTTGGTTACTGGACGTTGAGCGCGAAGTCGTCGACGACGAAGGAGGTCTGCTTCTGCGAGTCCTCGGTGGCGGTCAGGTAGACGCGGATGGTCTGCCCGATGTAGGCCGAGAGGTCGAACGTCTTCTGAGTGTAACCCGCGCCCGCGTTGAGGTTGGAGTAGGTGGCGAGCGTCTGGAGCAGCGTGCCGGACGAGTTGCGGACCTGCACGGCCAGAGTGTCATAGGCGATCGTGGTCGTGGTCTCGGCCGTATCGATGTGCAGCCAGAAGGTCAGAGTCGCCGAGGTCTTGGTCGAAAAGATCGCGACCTGCTGGTAGAGCGTATCTGTGTGCGTGGTGCCGTAGCCGTCGAGCCACGCCTTCCACGAGCCGCTGTGCGCCGGCTCCGAGGCGGACGTGTTGATGGCGCCCGAGGTCGCGACCCAGGTGACGTTGCCCGACTCGAAGCCGGGGTTGACGAGGATCTGCGAGCCGCCGCCGCCGGAGGTCACCGTCAGGGTGAGCGGCGCGGTGTGCGTCTTGCCGCCGCCGGTGCCGGTGATCGTCAGGTTGTAGGTGCCCGCGGCGGCCGTGCCGGTCGCCAGGGTGAGCGTCGACGAGCCGGAGCCCGGGGCCGCGATCGAGGTCGGCGCGAAGGTCGCCGTGGCGCCCGCGGGGACCCCGGTGACCGACAGCGCGACCGCCGAGTTGAAGCCGCCGCTGACCCCCGTGGTCACCGTCGCGGTGCCGTTGCCGCCGGCCGCGACCGAGAGGGAGGTGGGGGAGACGGCGAGCGAGAAGTCGGGTCCCGCGGTCGTGGTGACCGTGAACGAGACGGTCGTCGTGTGCGTCTTCCCGCCCCCCGTGCCGGTGACGGTCACGGTGTAGGTGCCGGCGGCGGCGGTCCCCGCCGTGAGCTTCAGGCTGGAGGAGCCGGAGCCGGGGGCGGCGATCGACGTCGGGGTGAAGGCCGCCGAGGCTCCCGAGGGGACCCCGGAGGCGCTCAGCGCGACGGCGGAATTGAAGCCGCCGGAGACCGAGGTCGAGATCGTGGTGGTCGCCGAGCTCCCCTGCGCCGCGGTCACCGCGGAGGGCGAGGCGGAGATCGAGAAGTCGGGCGAGGTGGTCGGATTGAACACGATGTCCAGGATCGGGTGGATCTCGATGCCGTTCGGCGCCACGCCGGTCTGGCCGTGCAGGAAGTCGAACATGCCGACGCCGGTGATGCGCACCGGGATGTTGGCGGTCTGGAAGCTGCCCGAGGGGTTGTACATGGCGTCGAACTTCGAGCGGGCGCTGGTGATCTTCGACAGGAACGGGCTGCTGGAGCCGACGCAGGCGGGGAGCGGGATCTCGCCGATCATCGTGTTGCCGGCGGCGTCCTTCAATACCAGGTGATAGTCGGAATCGCTCTCGCTCTTGTATTCGACCAGCGTGGCGTCGAGCACCCAGACGGTCGTCTCATAGGGCGCGACGCGATTGTTGGCGGGGATCGGATTGGGAGCGGGCCAGCTCCGTAGCGTGACGATGGTGTTCGAGGTCGAGGAGCCGACATTGACCAGCCCCTTGTCGGCATCGGTGCCGGTCTTCACCGACCAGCGTTCGACGCCACAGCTCTGGGCCTGCAGGTGGGGGGGCGCCAGCGCGGCGCCCATCAGAAATACGACTGCGAGCACGACACGGCGGACACTGAGAGACATGAAGGCCTCCTGCATGAAGTAGAACAGATGAAGAGAAAATCAAGACGGTCCAATAGATCTGGTACCGCAGGAGTGCCCCAGCGAGCCGGCGCCGGCGGAATCGAAGACAGGATCTTGAGAATTTACGTTCCGGCGCTCGGGCCGGCGGGGTGCTAGACTGCCCGCAGTCGATCGAAGGCAGGAAAGAACGCAGGTCGAACCCGGGAGGTCTCCATGCTTGGGAGCCGTGTACGCCGTTCGCCGAAGTGGCTGGTTTTGTCCCTCCTCGCTCTCGTGCTCCCGCCGGTCTCGGGCTGCAGGATGCCGAGCAGCTCACCCCCCGCGGGCTCGGGAACCTCGGAGGCTGCCGAGAAGACGCGCCGGATGGAAGAGAAGTCCGCCGAGATCGCGAAGAAGGCGGACGAGGTGCGCAACATGGAGGGCACCGAGCAGGAGAAGATCGACGCCATGAACAGCCTGGATCAGGAGCGGCGCGAGCTCAACGACATGGATCAGGGGAAGTAGGCCGCGGCCACTTCCCAGGCTTCAGGGCTGGGCCTGCCCGCAGGCGCAGGTTCCCTTGAAGCCGGAATTCCCGGTCGTCTGCTTGTTCTGATCGAAACAGAAGTCGGTGAGGCGGTCCGCGCCGGGTCCGGTGGCCAGCGGCGGCGACGCGCGGGTCACCTCGCGGAAGCGGACGTCCAGCGTGCCGTCCGGCTGGACCGCAACCAGGGCGTAGCCGTATTGGGTCGGCTCGGATTCCGGACGGTACTGCACCGCGCCGGCGGTGCCGACCACCCAGCCGGGGAGCACCTGCCCGTCGTGCTCCGGCGTCTCGAAGAGCTTGTCGACGAAGAGATGGGAGTGGCTGGCGAAGACATAGACGTGCTTGCCCGCCAGCTTCTGCGCCCGGTAGAGGAGATCGTAGGCCTGCTGGCCGGAGCAGAGCCCCTGGCAGGAGGCGTCCATGGCGTGGCCTCGCTGCTTGCTGAAGGGGAGGGCCTCGTGCATGCCGGCGACGATCGTCTTCACGGCCGGGTCCTTGGAGTCGCGATCGAGGACGGTCGCCAGCCAGATGAGCTGCGCGGCCGGGAAGCTGGCGGCGTCGGCGTTGTCGAGGCTGATGAAGTCGACGCCGTTGCGGATGAAATGGAAGTAGGTATCCCCCTCGACGCTGTAGAAGTGGTCGAGGGCCTCCCGCACCCGCTGAACGTGGATCGGCGCGGCAGTCAGCCAGGGCTGGAACTTGCGCTGCAGATCGGCGCGGGTCCTGCCGGCGCCGAGCTCGTGGTTACCGATGCCGAGGAAGACCGGAGTCGGATCGAAAGGTTTGATCTGGCGCTCGACGAAGTCGTCCCAGGCGATGTCGAGATAGTGATTCATCTCGTCCCACCCCAACTGCTCTTCCGGGCGCGTCTTGCAGTCCCAGTCGGGATGAGTGCCTTTGACGATGTCGCAATCGGGACCGAACATCCGCCGGAAGTCGCCGAGGTGCCAGTAGAACGCCGCCGGGGCCGCGCGGTCGTCGGCGATGGCGCGCGCGATCTTCGGCATGATCAGGTCGCCGCAGTCGCGGGAGTCGCCCGATACGGCGAAATACCAGGTGTCCGGGGGCCCTGCCGGCGCGCCCGCGGGGCCTTGGGCGCGTGCCGTGGCGCAGGCGAGAACGAGAAGAGCGAGGACCGTGGGCAGGGCCAGGCCGCGGAGCGCGCGGGCGAAATTCGGCATCTCGAATCCCTTTCTGAAACAGGTCCGGCGCCCGCAGGATACCTTGAAAAGGGAGCGGGCGCCGCGCCGCCGTGGGGTATCGGCAGCGCGGCGTCCCGGTTTCGCCGCCCGCGGGCGGGAGGCCTCAGAAGGCGATCCAGGCGAGCTTGGTGCTGCCGTTGCCGTTCACCGTCAGCCCCAGCGGCGTCGTCAGGCCGCTCAGGGTGTATTCGCCGGACGGCACGTTGGGATAGTTCTGGCCGTTGAAGTTGACGTTCAGGTTGGCGGACCCGGAACCGATCCCGAAGGCGAACCAGATATTGCCCGAGTTCGGCGCCTGGATCGTCGTCGTCGCCTGGCCACCCGAAACGTTCGTCACCGCGACGGTCTGCTGACCCGGAGGGGCCTGGGTTCCGGCTGCGTTGGCCTGCAGGGAATTCGACATGTTGTCTCCTTTCGACCCGTGGTCGAGGAATCGATCGTTGATCTTTACGACGGTGGACAATGGCGGCGGACATTTTCCGGAAATAGCAAAGGGAATGCCACTCCTCTGAACCGCCAGGTTTCCGAGGAGAGGCGGGCTTGATCACCGGCGTCCGCCGGTCGGGCGGACGGATCGCCGACGCGTCACCGACGTGTCGGCCGGCATCTCATCGATGCAACGCCTTTCAGAAGCGATAGGAGAGGCCGCCGGCGAGCGCCAGCGAGTGAACGTCGATCTTCTCGTCTTTCATGACTTGGCCGGAGGCCGTGGCGGCGAAGATCGACTGGGCGAAGGGGCGGTAGGTCACGTCGAGATCGGCGACCCAGGGGCCTTTGAGCGCGATCTTGAGCCCGGCGCCGGTGACCAGCGCGATGTGGTCGGGGCGCCGGAGGCTGGCGACCCCGGCCGCGGCGAGGGCCGGCTTCACCGTCGAGGCGGGGAGGAGCAGGTAGGTGAGGCCGGCCTCGACATAGGGGACGACGCGGACGAAGCGGTGCGCGCGGAGCTGCACCATCGCGGCGAGCGGCACCAGCTCGATCTCGCCTCCCGACCGTGAGGTGGCCGCGCTGCCGGAGAGCTCGATCCCGGGCTTGAAATAGCTCGCGGTGAAGCGGGTGGACAGAGTCTGGTTCCAGTAGGCGGTGAACGCGGCGCCGACGCCGGGAGCGCCGCCGAGAGTGACGTGGAGGCCCGGCCCGAGGTCGAGGCCGGAGGTCCGCGGCTGGTACCCGGCGGCGAAGAGGCCGAATTCGAGCGGCGGCGGCCAGGTCAGCTCGAGGTTCGCGAACAGGGGAGACGCGGTGAGCGCCGAGAGGGCGAGGACGAGGACGGCTGGAGCTGACGGTCTCAAACGCGGTCTCTCCTTTCGTGTCGGGGAGAGTCTATGATGAGGGCTGCCCGTGACGCATGCCGTCCCTTCCCTGCACGGAGACCTCGAAGCCATGCCTCTACGCCGCCTGCTCGCCGCCCTTGTCCTCCTGGCCGGCTCCGCTGCCGGAAGCGCCGTCGCCGCCGTCGATCCGGCCCTGATCCAGGACCTTCACTGGCGCCTGATCGGCCCGTTCCGCGGCGGCCGGGTGCTGGCCGTGACCGGCGTCCCGGGCGAGCCGGCGCACTTCTACTTCGGCAGCGTCAACGGCGGCGTCTGGGAGACGCTCGACGCCGGGCGCACCTGGCGGCCCATCTTCGACGGCCAGCCGGTGGGCTCGATCGGCGCCCTGGCGGTGGCCCCCTCGAATCCCAAGGTGATCTACGTCGGCAGCGGCGAGGCCGACATGCGCTCGGACATCGCCCAGGGCGACGGCATGTACCGGTCGAGCGACGGCGGCAGGAGCTGGTCGCACATCGGCCTCGCCGACTCGCAGCAGATCGGCCGCGTGCTGGTCGATCCGCGCAATCCGGACGTCGTCTTCGTGGCCGCCCTGGGGCACCCGTACGGCCCGAACGCCGAGCGGGGCGTCTTCCGCTCGCGCGACGGCGGCAGGAGCTGGACGAAGGTGCTGTTCAAGGACGAGAACACGGGCGCCATCGACCTCGCTTTCGAGCCCGGCAACCCTGACGTGATCTACGCCTCGCTCTGGGCCACCCGGCGGACCCCCTGGCACATCTATCCGCCTTCGAGCGGCCCCGGCGGCGGCCTCTACAAGTCGACCGACGGCGGCGAGCACTGGACGGCGCTCGCCGGCCTGCCCGGTCATCTCCCCAATAATCCCGGTCACATCGGTATCGCCATCGCGCCGAGCCGGCCGCAGCGGGTGTACGCGATGGTGGACGTGCCGGAGGCGGGGGGGCTCTACCGGTCGGACGACGGTGGCGCGAGCTGGGCGCGGGTGAGCGGCGACAACCGGATCTGGGGGCGCGGCTGGTACTTCGGCGGCATCACGGTCGAGCCCAAGGACCCGGACGTGATCTACGCCTGCAACACCGCGCTCTTCCGCTCGGCGGACGGCGGCAGGACCTTCGTGCCGGTCAAGGGCGCCCCCGGCGGCGACGACTACCACGTGCTCTGGATCGACCCGGGGAGCCCGGAGCGGCGCATCCTCGGCGTCGACCAGGGAACGGTGGTCTCGGTTGACGGCGGCGCCACCTGGAGCTCGTGGTACAACCAGCCGACCGGCCAGTTCTACCACGTGACCACCGACACCCGGTTCCCCTACTGGGTCTACGGCTCGCAGCAGGATTCCGGCGCCGCGGGAGTCCCCAGCCGCACCAATACCTACGACGGCATCGACCTCACCAAGTTCCGCGAGGTGACCGCCGGCGGCGAGAGCGACGAGATCGCGCCCGACCCCAAGGATCCGCAGGTGATCTTCGGCGGCCGGGTGGACAAGCTCGACCTGCGCACGATGCAGACGCGGTCGGTCGATCCCACACTCGGCTATCCCGACCTCTACCGCGAGACCTGGACGCTGCCGCTGATCTTCTCGCCGCGCGATCCGCGGGTGCTCTACTTCGCGCGCCAGCGCCTCTTCCGCACCGAGGACGGCGGCGAGCACTGGACGGTGATCAGCCCCGACCTCACCCGCGAGGCTCCGGGGACGCCGGCCAACCTCGATCCGGCGACTGCCGCCAACAACCCGGGGACCGGTCCCCGCCTCGGCGTCATCTACACCATCGCCCCCTCGCGGCAGGCCGACCACGACCTCTGGGTGGGCACCGACGACGGCCTGATCTGGCGCACGCGGGACGAGGGGGCGCACTGGACGGACGTCACGCCGGGGGGGCTCTCCCCATGGTCCAAGATCGGCGTCGTCGAGACCTCGCACTTCGACGCCGAGAGCGCCTATGCCGCGGTCGACCGTCACCGGCTGGACGACTTCAACCCCTACCTCTACCGCACCCACGACGGCGGCCGGCACTGGGAGGCGATCGCCGCCGGAATCCCGGCCGGCACCTTCGTCAACGCCGTGCGCGAGGACCCGGTGCGCCGCGGGCTGCTCTACGCCGGCACCGAGAAGGGGGTCTGGGTCTCCTTCGACGATGGCGGCCACTGGCAGCCGTTGCAGGCCAACCTGCCGGTGACCTCGGTGCGCGACCTCGACGTGCACGGCGACGATCTGGTGATCGCCACCCACGGCCGCGCCTTCTGGGTGCTCGACGACCTCACGCCGCTGCGGCAGGTCGAGCCCAAGGTGGCGGGCGCGCCCGCGTGGCTGTTCGCGCCGGCGGCGGCGGTCCGCCTGCGGCCGGCGGGCTTCACCGGTACGCCGATGCCCCGGGACGAGGCGTCGGCCGCCAACCCGCGGCCGGGAGCGTACGTCGACTACGTGTTGAAGGGCGGCGCGAAGCAGGTGACGCTGGAGATCCGCGACGAGGCGGGGGCGCTGGTGCGGCGCTACGGAAGCGGTGACGCGGCGCCGAAGACCGACCTCACCACCCTGAACATTGCCCCGGAGTGGGTGGAGCCGCCGGTGACGCTGTCGACGGCGGCCGGCCATCACCGCTTCGTCTGGCCGCTCCGCTACGCCGCCGCGGCGGCTCCCGGCCCCGGAGATCCGTGGGCCGACGGCGTCTGGGCGCCCCCGGGGCGCTACAGCGTGGTGTTGACCGTGGACGGCGCCTCGCTCACGCAGCCGCTGACCGTGGCGCCTGACCCGCGGCTGACGCTGCCGCCGGCGGCCTACGCCGCCCAGTTCGCCCTGGCGCGCCGGATCGAGGAGGCGCGCGGGCGGCTCGCCGCGGCGACGCGGGAGAACGGCGCGCTGCTGGCGGCGCTGGCCGACCGCCGAAAAGGGGCGAGCGCCGCGATGGCGAAGGCGATCGACGCCCTCCAGGCGCGCGCCCTCGACCTCGCCGGCGGCGCCGCCTGGTGGCTGCCGCCGAGGACGCTCACCAGCCTTCGCTCGGTGGGCGACGAGCTGACCAAGCTCGCCGGGGCGGTGGACAACGCCGACGCCGCGCCCTCGCCCGACGCGGTGGCCGGTTTCGACAAGCTGCAGCCCACCCTCGCCGCCACCCTTGCGTCCTGGGAAGGGCTGAAGACGAGGGACCTCGCCGCTCTCAACGCGGCCCTGCGGAAGGCGGGGCAGCCGGCGATCGAGCTGAAGCCTTGAGCCCTGGCATGCGCCATGCTTTGAACCTGGACGTTCGCCGTCACGCGTGAAGGGAGAGCCGGACCCTCCGGCTCTCTTCAAGGGAGAAACGAAATGGGCATTCTGGCTTGGATTATCGTCGGACTGGTGGCCGGTCTTCTGGCCTCCTTCGTCGTCGGCGGAGGCTACGGCCTCCTCGGCGACATCGTCGTCGGCATCGTCGGCGCGTTCCTGGGCGGCTGGATCTTCGCCAAGATGGGGTGGCATACGCCGTTCGCGGGGATGGCGGGCACGATCTTTGTCGCCTTCATCGGCGCCGTCGTGCTCCTGCTCCTCCTGCGGCTCATCCGCCGGTTATAGAGCTTCCAGGTCTTCGGCGGGTCGGCCCTCATCACCCCGGCCCTCTTCTCCCGGCCCCTCCCCCCTCCCTCACCGGGAGAAGAGGGAGAAAAGCAAGAGAAAGCCTGAATCGTGAGGGGCGGGGGTTCCCCTCTCCCTGTGAGGGAGGGCGGGAGGGGAAGGGAGAGGGGCAGGGGTGAGGGTCCGGGCGGGCGGCTTCCCCGGAGAGGCTGTACTTTCTGAGCAGCCCCCCGGTCAGTTCACCTGCCAGGCGTCCCGCTTGCTCAGCAGCCGGTGCACGGTCTGCTCGTCCCGCAGCGTGACCAGGCCGGCGATCTCCAGGCCGATCTCCTCCGGCGTGTACCAGTCCTGTTGTACCTTCCCCTGGCGCAGGCGCTGGCGGGTCTGGAGGGGGCCCAGGATCAGCTCGAAGACGCGGATGCCGGTCGGGCTCAGCTCTTCGGCCAGGGTCAGCGCCATCGACTTCTGCGCCGCGGCGACCATCGCCATCGGGCCCGCCATGGGGTAGGGCTGCTCGGCGTTGAGGCCGTTGACGTGGACGTAGCTGCCGGTCTTCGGGTTCAGCAGCGGGACGAGCATCTTGACCGCCAGCAGGGGGGCGGTGAGGTTCTCGCGCAGGATCCGCTCCCAGGCCGGCATGTCGACGCTGGTCAGGGGCTTGCCCTGCCACCAGCCGCCGAGCGAGGCGACCGCCACGTCGAGCTCGCGGTAGCGCTCGAAGATCCGGTTCTGGAGCGCCCGCGCCGAGGCTTCGTCGCCGAGGTCGCCGACCAGCGTCAGCAGCTCCCCTTTGGCCACGTCCTGGCAGTAGGCCACCAGGTCGCGCAGCCGCTCCTCGCTGCGCGACGGCACCAGCACGCTCGCGCCCTGCTTCAACAGCGCCCGGACGATCCCCTCGCCGACGGCGCCGGTGCCGCCGGCGACCACGATCTTCGCTCCCTCGAGACTGGCCATGGGCTCCTCCTCTTCCCAGGCGGAACGGTACAACTCTTCCGGCTCACTTTGGCGCCCGGCGAGCACCTGAATGGATAAGGGTCATTCCTACAGCTCTGGCGTCTCTTCAAGACCCGGCTCGAACTTTGTGGTAAGCGTGCAGGCTTTTCCGCAGGTAGCCGTTCGTCCAGCTTCGAATTCGGCGGATTCATTCGAGTCCGCCGGTATGTGGACCTGATCCGCTTGGAAGGAGATTTGGAGATGAGCAAGGGGAAGACGTGGATGCGACGGCTCGCCAGCCCCGACGGGTTGGTGCTCGGGATCCTGGTGCTGGCCGCGCCGATGGTGTACGCGGTCACGGCGACCGAGGCTCCGGCCGGATTCGACAACCTGACCAACGGCTTCACGACGCAGACGCAGATGGATCTCGACCGGGCCAACTTCGACGATCGCGAGCAGATCGCCGACGGCCTCGGCCCCATCTACAACGCCCAGGCCTGCGCCGAGTGCCACCAGAACCCGGTGAGCGGCGCCACCAGCCAGATCACCGAGCTGCGCGCGGGCACCGAGGACGCTTCCGGCAACTTCACCAACCCCCCCGGAGGTTCGCTGATCAACGACCGCGCGATCAACGCCGCGATCCAGGAGCGTCTGACCACGACGCAGAACATCGTGGATACCCGATCTTCGCTCAACACCCTGGGTGACGGCTTCGTCGAGGCGATCGCCGACGCCACCTTCACCACCATCCAGACGGCCCAGCCGTCGGGACGGAAGGGAACCATCATCCGCGTGCCGGTCTCTGAGGCCGCCGCCGGCACCACCCGGATCGCCCGCTTCGGCTGGAAGAACCAGCACGCCAGCCTGATGTCCTTCGCCGCCGACGCCTATCTCAACGAGATGGGGATCACCAGCCCGCTGCAGCCGACCGAGAACACCTCGTTCGGCGTGTCCGTCGCGGCCTATGACACCGTCGCCGATCCGGAAGATGCGGGGACCGTAGCGGCACCCCGCGGCCCCGACGTGGAGGCCTTCACCCGCTTCATGCGGTCGACCAAGGTTCCGCCGCGCGACACCGTGCTGGCCGCCACCTCGGACGCCGTGGCCGGCGCGAGCCTCTTCCACAGCATCGGCTGCGACTCTTGCCACACGGCGACGATCCAGACCGCTCCGGCGGGCACCGTGATCAACGGCGGCACGTTCACCGTGCCGGCCTCGCTGGGCGACAAGATCATCCACCCCTACAGCGACTTCATGCTGCACGACGTCGGCACGGGCGACGGCATCGTCCAGAACGGCGGCGCCGGCACGGCCTACAAGCTGCGCACCCCGCCGCTGTGGGGCCTGCGCACCCGGCCGCGGTTCATGCACGACCTGTTCAACACCACGCGCTACAACGCCATTCTGCGCCACACCAACGAAGCCGAGCCGGTGATCCAGAACTACCTCAACCTGAGCACCACCCAGCAGAACCAGATCGGCACGTTCCTCAACTCCCTCTAAGCGATTCTGCGCTAGGCTACGGCTCCGAAAAGGAGCCGTAGCCATGCCCTCACGCCTCGCCCTCTGCCTCGCCCTGCTGCTCTCCCTCCCGGGCGCCGCCGCGCTCGCTCAGGGGACACCTCCGGCGGCGCCGGCCGATCCGCTCGCCGATCCGCTGAAAGTCGTCGAGCGCTTCATCGCCGGGTTCAACCGCCACGACCTCGGCCTGCTGATCGCGGAGACCGATCCCGACGTGAGGTGGCTGACCGTGGTCGACGACCGCATCGTCCCGGACGCCAGGGGGCAGGAGGCCCTTCAGGAGTGGATGGCAAGGTTCCTGTCGGTCTACCCGACGGTGAAGAAGACGATCGAGCAATCGATCGCTCGCGGCCCCTTCGTCACCGCCTGGGAGCGCGCCCGCTGGAAGGGCAAGGCGGACGCCGACCTCACCGAGGCCGTGCTGGTGGTCTACGAGGTGCAGAAGGGCAAGATCAAGAACGTCTGGCGGTATTCTCCGCAGCGATAAAGCGCCTCAAGCGCCCACCCCGACCTCCAGCCGCGGACGCGCCAGTTGGCCGCAGGCGCCCTGCACGTCGCGCCCGCGGCTGCGGCGGATGGTCACGAAGCAGCCGTTCTGGTGGAGGCGCGCCGCGAAGGCGCGGATCCGCTCCTCGGCCGGCTCGCGGAAGTCGGACCGGGCGTGCTCGTTCATCGGGATCAGGTTGATGTTGTGCCCCCGCGCCAGGTCACCCAGCCAGGCCATCAGCCGGTCGGCGTCCTCCAGGGTGTCGTTCACTCCGGCGAGCATCACGTACTCGAAGAGGAGGCGCTCGTGCGGTTTGAGCACCCAGGCGTCGAGCGCCTGCCGCAGCCGCGCCAGGTTCCAGGCCCGGTTGACCGGCATGGTGGCGGAGCGGGCGGCGTCGGTGGTGGCGTTGAGCGAGAGGGCGAGCTGCGGCCGCGGCGTCATGCGCGCCAGCTTCTCGATGCCGGAGACCAGGCCGGCCGTGCTCACCGTGATCCGCCAGGGCGACAGGATGGCTCCCTGCGGGTGGCAGAGCACGGTGATCGCGCGATGGACGTGGGCGAGGTTGTGGAGCGGCTCGCCCATCCCCATGAAGACCAGAAAGACCGATTCGCCCTGCCGCGGCCCCAACTCGCGCATCAGCACCAGCACCTGACCGACGATCTCGCCGGCCGTGAGGTTGCGCACGATCCCCATCGCGCCGGTGGCGCAGAAGGTGCACCCGAGCGCGCAGCCGACCTGGCTGGAGATGCAGTAGGTGACCCGCAGGTCGCCGTCCTTCCGCGGCATGTGGACGGCCTCGACGCGGTGGCCGTCGACCATTTCGAGCACCAGCTTGGTGGCGCCGTCGCTCGAAGGGTGGCGCTCGACGATCGCCGGCAGCGAGAGGTCGGTGTGGAGGTCGAGCCAGGCGCGGATCTCGCGCGACAGGCAGAGGCTGTCCTGGCGCCAGGTGCGGGTGCGCTGGAGCCGCCCGAAGACGTGCTCGGAGCGCCCCGGGCACCCCTGCGTGGCGAGGTCCTCGGGGAGCAGGGCCCAGGCGGAAGGGGCGCCCTCGCGCTCGGGAGCCCCGCGGTCCCAGGGCCTTTCAACGGGGAGGTCGGCGGTCGGCATGGGCGCAAGTCTACCGGATTGGAAAGACGTAGAATCCTCTCCTTGCCGAACCGCAAAGCTCATCGCGCCTCGGGGCTCCTGCTCGCCGTCCTGCTCGCCGTCCTGCTCGCCGCCTGTTCCGGCGTCCGCGTCCAGGGGCCGCCGAGGCCCGCTCCCGCTGCCGTTCCCGCCGTCCAGCCGGCGGCGGGGAAGGCGTCGTTCTTCTTTCCGGTGGCGATCCCGCTCGCCGAGGTGGGGCGGATCGTCGAGGCCTCGGTGCCCCCCCGGATGAGCGACGAGCGCAAGGCCCAGATCGCCAGCGCCCTGAAGGAGGGCTTCTACCGCTACACCCTCGAACGGGGCGCGGTCGAAGTGGGCTTCGCCGGGGGGGAGCTCACCTTCGCCTTCCCAGTGCACGGCAGCCTCACGATCGGCGGCCGGCTCGCCGGGCTGCCGGTCCAGGAGACGGTCGACTTCGGCGGCCGGGTGCACGGCACGGCCTCGCCGGCGATCGGCCCGGACTGGCGTCCCGACCCCAAACCGGCGGCGCGGGTCGACCTCGACCGGGCGGACCTCAACGTCCTCGGCGTCTTCCCGGTCAGCGTCCGCTCCTTCCTGGAAGAGCGCCTCAACCCGCTCCTCGACCAGGAGCTACAGCGGGCCGCCGGCCGCCTTCTCGCCGACCTGGCCCTGCGGCGGAAGGCGGAGGAGGCCTGGCGGTCGCTCCACGTCGCCCGCCGCGCCGTTCAGGGGGAGGACCTCTGGATCCGGTTCCAGCCACTGGAGGTCTCGCTCTCCCGGGTGACGGAGAAAGACGGCGTGCTCCACACCGGCTTCGGGATCGCCGGCCAGCTCGCCTTCTCGCTCGGAGTCCCCGGCGCAAGGCCGCCGGTGCAGCCGGCCCCCACCCTGCTGCCGCCGCTCCGCGTCGCCGACGACGAGCGGGCCGGCGGCTTCGAGGTGGAGGCGCCGGTGGAGGCCTCCCCCGAGGAGCTGTCGCGGTGGGTCGAGAGGGCGCTCCACGGCCGCACCTACCGTCTCGGCCGCGACCGGACGATGGTGGTGACAGCCGCATCCCTCGCCGTCGAGGGAGAGCGGCTGGCGCTCTCCGTCGGCTTCCAGACGGCGGGGAAGGAGGGCTCGCTGATCCTCCGCGGCCGGCCGGTGCTCGACGCCGGGAGCAGCGTTCTGCGTCTGGAGGATCTCCAGTACGACCTGGAATCGGGGAGCCTCTTCCTGCGCCTGGCGGACCGCCTCCACCGGGCCGAGGTGCTGGCGGCGCTCCAGAAGGCGGCCCACCTCGACCTCGCGCCGCTGCTCGGGGCGGCGGACCGCGAGACGGCGCGGGCGCTGCAAGGGCTGATCCCCGCCGGTTTCCACGGCGAGGTGCGGGTCGAGCCCCTCCGCGTCGTCGGCGTCGGGATCTCCGGCGGCGAGGTCTGGGCGCGCTGCCGGATGGCGGGAACGATCTCGCCGCTGGGGCCGGTGTGACCGGCCTCAGCGCTTTGCAGCGGCCGTCGCGGTTTCCAGGGCGGTCGCCTGGAGCTCCTCTCGCAAGACTCTCCGCAGCGTCTCTTCGAGAGGCTCCCGCTGGATGGCATCGCGCAGGGCCTGGTTGATCAGGCTCTGATAGTTGCCGCCGCCGGCCGCGTGCACCCGCTGCCGGAACCACTCCAGGATGTCGTCGTCCAGACGGATGGTGATCCGGGTCTTTCCCGTCGGAACGGGTTCCACCGGACCGATCGCGGCTTGGCTGAAGTCATATTCTTTTCTCATCTTTTCCGTGCCCCCGCCTCGGCGAAATCGACCCCGTGCTTCAAACGATTCGCGGCGGCTTTGCCGCGATCTCATTCATAGGCCATTGTATGTACGTGCGTGCACTCCGTCAAGGGAGGCGCCGGAGACCCCGATCGGAGCTATGATGACAAAGGGGGACTTCTCATGGCAGGAATGCGAACGCTCACCGCGGCCCTGACGCTCACCGCGGGCCTGATGGCGACCACAGCGGCAACGGCGGTCGAGGGGGGCGGCGCTCTCGAATACCACGGCGGCGCGGTGCTCAACCACACGACGCACGTCTACTATCTCTGGTACGGCGACTGGTCTCAGGGTCTGGCCCTGCCGGTCCTCACCGACTTCGCCAGCTCGCTCGGCGGCAGCCCCTACTTCAACATCAACACCACCCACCACGACGCCGCCGGCAAGCCGGTCCGCAACGCGATCAGCTACTCCGGCTCGGCCACGGACGATTACTCCCTGGGCGCCAGTCTCACCGACGCCGGTGTGCTCAAGGTGGTCAAGGCCGCCATCCGCCGCGGCGCCCTACCGCTGGACGCCAACGGCATCTACTTCGTGCTCACCGCGGCCGACGTCGACGAGACCTCCGGCTTCTGCTCCGACTTCTGCTCCTGGCACAACCACGCGAAGATCGCCGGCGTCGACATCAAGTACGCCTTCGTCGGCCACCCCGGCCGCTGCCCCGAGGCCTGCGAGCTGGCGCCGGGCAACACGCCGAACGGCGACGCCGCGGCCGATGCCATGGTGGCGGCGGTGGCCGCGCGCGTCAACGAGACGGTGACCAACCCCGATGCCGATGGCTGGTTCGACGCCGACGGCCGGGAGAGCACCGACAAGTGCCTCCTCGCGAGGAACCCGTTCGGCCCGACCTACACCACCTCCGACGGCGCCCGCGCCAACCTCCGGCTGGGCGCCCGCAACTTCCTGGTGCCGCAGAACTGGGTGAACGTCGAGGGCGCGGCCGACGGCGGCCACTGCGCGCTGCGGCTTCCGTAGCCGCCAAGCCGTCGGCACGGGTTTCGCAGACGGGGAATCCCGACGAGGGCGTCCGGATCGCGGACGCGCCTCCACCCTTTATCAGCATCCTTCGCCGCGGGCGGGAGGTTTCCTATGCGCTGGACACCAGGCAGTTCGAGTGCGGATCTCGAGGACGAGCGGGGCAGCACCGGAGGCGGTGGTGGCGGTTTCGGAGGCTTCGGCGGCGGCAAGCTCGGGATCGGCGGTTTCGTCGTGGTCCTCCTGCTGAGCCTCGTCTTCCACCGCAACTTCTTCGCCCTGCTGGGAGGAGGAGGAGCGCCGGCCGACGCGCCTGCCGGTCAGCAGGCAGCGCCGGTCAATGAGTCACCGGAGGAGAAGAACGAGGTCGAGTTCGTCAAGTTCGTCATGAACGACGTCCAGGACACCTGGACGAAGATCTTCGCGCAGAACGGGAAGAGCTACCGGCACGCCAAGCTGGTCCTCTTCCGCGACTCCGCGCCTTCCGGCTGCGGCTACGCGCAGACCGCCATGGGGCCGTTCTACTGCCCGTCCGACGAGAAGGTCTACATCGACCTCGCCTTCTACAAGGAGCTGAAGGATCGCTTCGGCGCCGCGGGAGAGTTCGCTCAGGCCTACGTCGTCGCCCACGAGTTCGGCCATCACGTGCAGAACCTGCTGGGAATCAGCGGCAAGGTCGAAGAGGCCCAGCAGGCGCATTCGGGCGAGGCCCGACCGCTCTCGGTGAAGCTGGAGCTTCAGGCCGACTGCCTGGCGGGCGTCTGGGCGCACTCGACCGACCAGCGCAAGCTCCTTGACGCCGGGGACGTCGACCAGGCTCTCACCGCCGCCTCCGCCGTCGGCGACGACCGCATTCAGAAGCAGACCACCGGCCGCGTGAACCCGGAGACCTGGACCCACGGCTCGGCCGCCCAGCGGTCGCACTGGTTCAAGACCGGATTCGATTCCGGCACGATCGAGAGCTGCGACACGTTCAACAGCCAGTAAACGGCTCTACCGCGCCCTCTTCGGAGGGCGCGCGTCCGGGTCCCAGCCGAAGCGGTCGAGATCGATCCGGCCGCCGGCGCTGAACACGACCCCCTCCTCTTCGAGGAGATGGCGCTGGTACCCCTCCTCCCAGCCGATCCCGCCGCGGGCGCTGATCTTCCCTTGCGCGTTGACCACGCGCTGCCAGGGGATCTCCACGCCTTCCGGGGTCGAGCTCAGCGACTGCCCCACCATCCGCGCCCGCCGGGGCAGTCCGGCGAGCGCCGCCACCTGGCCGTACGTTGCCACGCGGCCGCGCGGAATGCGCCGGATCACGGCGTAGAACTTCTCCTGGGTCTTGTCCTGGATTTGGCGGTCGGCGGGCATGCCGCGGGATTCTACGACGAAGCCCGTTGCGTATCTTCAGGGTGCCATAAGAGATGGGTGGACAGAACTAAGGCGTCGATGTACAGTCCGTCCGATTCCCTTCTTTCGTCACCGTGCCGTTCTACGCCGACCTCCACGTCCACTCGAAGTACTCCCGGGCCACCAGCCGGGACGCGGATCTCGAGCACCTCGCGATCTGGGCGCGGCGCAAGGGGATCACCGTCGTCGGCACCGGCGATTTCACCCATCCGGCCTGGTTCGAGGAGATCCGCACCAAGTTGGTCCCCGCCGAGCCGGGGCTGTTCCGGCTGCGCCCGGAGATCGAGCGGGAGGTCGAGCGCCAGCTCCCCGCCGCCTGCCATGGGCCCACCCGGTTCCTTCTGGAGGTCGAGATCTCGACCATCTACAAGAAGGGGGAGCGCACGCGCAAGGTCCACCATCTGATCTACGCCTCCAACCTGGACACCGCCGGCCGCTTCCGCGAGAAGCTGGCGACGCTCGGCAACATCGCCTCGGACGGCCGGCCGATCCTCGGGCTCGACTCCCGCCACCTGCTGGAGATCGCCCTCGCCGCCGGTCCGGACGCCTATCTGATCCCCGCCCACATCTGGACCCCCTGGTTCGCCGCGCTCGGCTCGAAGTCGGGATTCGACTCGATCGACGAGTGCTACGGCGACCTGGCTCCCCACATCTTCGCGGTGGAGACCGGGCTCTCCTCGGACCCGCCGATGAACTGGCGCGTCTCGCAACTCGACCGCTTCACCCTGGTCAGCAACTCGGACGCCCACTCGCCGCCGATGCTGGGGCGCGAGGCGTGCGCTTTCGACACCGACCTAGACTACTTCGCGATCCGCCGCGCGCTGGAGACGGGGGAGGGCTTCGGCGGCACCGTCGAGTTCTTCCCCGAGGAGGGGAAGTACCACCTGGACGGCCACCGCGCCTGCAACGTGCGCCTGGAGCCGCCGGAGACCCGCCGCCTGGAGGGGCGCTGCCCGGCCTGCGGCAAGCCGCTGACGGTCGGCGTGATGCACCGCGTCGAGGAGCTCGCGGACCGTCCCGAGGACGCCTGCCCCGCGCGGCCGGTGCCGTTCCGCTCTCTGGTGCAACTGCCGGAGATCCTCTCGGAGATCCAGGGGGTGGGCCCGAAGTCGCGCGCCGTGGAAGCCGCCGCTTCGGCGCTGGTTGGCAAGCTCGGCCCAGAGATCGACATCCTGGAGCGCCTCCCATTGGAAGACGTCGAACGGGCCGGCGGCGGGCTGCTGCGCGAGGCGCTCTCGCGGCTGCGGGAGGGGCGGGTGTTCCGGGAGTCCGGCTACGACGGCGAGTACGGGGTGATCCGCCTGTTCGCGCCGGAGGAGATCCGCGGGCGGTCGGTGGTGGCGCCCCTGTTCGCGATGGAAGAAGCCGTCCCTTCCGCGGTGCCCCTCCACGGCGTTCCGCCGTCTTGGCCCTCACCTCCCCGGCCCTCCTCTCCCGGCCCCTCCCACCCTTCCTCACCGGGAGAGGAGGGAGAAGGACGGCTCGATCCGGAACAGCGCTCGGCCGTCGAGTGCGTGGAGGGCCCGCTCCTGATCGTGGCCGGGCCGGGAACCGGAAAGACGCGTACGCTGACCCACCGGATCGCCCATCTGATCGCCGAGCGGGGAGTGGCCCCGGAGCAGTGCCTCGCCGTCACCTTCAGCCGCCGGGCCGCGGCCGAGCTCGAGGAGCGGCTGGCGGCGCTGCTGCCGGCGGGCAGCCCGCAGCCTCTCGTCGCCACCTTCCACGGTCTGGGGCTGACGATCCTGCGGGAGCAGGCGGAGGCGTCCGGGCTCGCCGCGGGCTTCCGCGTCGCCACCCCGGCGGAGCGGGCGGAGATCGTCCGCGAATTGTTCGCTCTCACTCCCACGAAGGCCGAGCGGCTGCTGGAGTGGATGGGGGAGGTCCGCTGCGGCCGGCGGCAGGACGCGGAGCTGGCCGGACGGGTCGCGGCCTACGAGGCGGCTCTGGCGGAGAGGGGACTGGTCGATTTCGACGACCTCCTCTTGAAGCCCCTGGCACTTCTGGGATCGAAGCCGGACCTCGCCGAGGGCTACCGCCGGTGCTTCCCCTGGATCTCGGTCGACGAGTACCAGGACGTCGACCCTCTCCAGTCGGCGCTCCTCCGCATCCTCGCGCCGTCCGGCGCCAACCTCTGTGCCATCGGCGATCCGGACCAGTCGATCTACGGCTTCCGCGGGGCGGACGTCGGGATCTTCCTCCGCTTCCGCGCGGACTACCCCGGTGCGCGCGTCATCCATCTCACCCGCAACTACCGCTCGACGCGGACGCTGGTCGAAGCCGCCTGCCAGGCGATCCGGCCGGGGACCCTGGTGCCGGGGCGGTGGCTGGTGGCCGTCCGCGACGGAATCTCGGAGCGGATCGTCGTCCAGCGCGCGGCGAGCGAGCGGGGGGAGGCCGAGTTGGTGGTCCACACCCTGGAGCGGCTGGTCGGCGGCACCTCCTATTTCTCCTTCGACAGCGGCAGAGTCGGCGCTGGAGACTCGCCGCATCTCTCCTTCGCCGATGTGGCGATCCTCTATCGGACCGAGGCGCAGACGCCGCCGTTGATCGAAGCGCTCGGCCGGGCCGGCATCCCGTTCCAGAAGCGGTCTCACCGGCCGCTCGCCGAGCAGGCGGGCGTGAAGGCGCTGCTCCCTCGTCTCCAAGGGAGAGCTGACGCGGGAGATCGGGTCGAAGCCCTCCTCGACCGCGCGGTCCAGGAGCTGAGCGTGGGCGGTGGCGCGCCTGGACCTTCGTCCCTGCTCGCCGCCGCCGACCTCCTCAGGTCCCTGACGATCCGGGCCGGCACCGACCTCGAAGGCTTCCTCGCCGCCGTCGCCCTCGGCGGCGAGGTCGACGCCTGGGACCCGCGCGCCGAAGGGGTGTCGCTCCTCACCCTGCACGCCGCCAAGGGGCTGGAGTTCCCCGTGGTCTTCCTGGTCGGCTGCGAGGAGGGCATTCTGCCGTTCTCGTTCGGTTCCGCGGGCTCGGAGGCCGACGTCGACGAGGAGCGAAGGCTCTTCTTCGTCGGCATCACCCGCGCCCGCTCGCGCCTCTTCCTCTTCCACAGCCGCCGGCGGACCCTGCGCGGCGAGACGGCCGAAGCGCAACCCTCGCGCTTCCTCGCCGACATCGAAGACGCCCTCCTCGACCGTCCGGACGAGCCCGTCCTCGCCCCCCGCCGCCCCGAGCAACTCCGCCTGCTGTAAGTCTACTTTGGCAGATTGGCCTTGGCTCTGGCGTTGGCCCTCATCACCCCGGCCCTCTTCTCCCGTCCCCCTCCCCCCTCCCACACCGGGAGAAGAGGGGGGCCCTGCGATGCGGCCAATCCTTGAGTCCTTGCGTTGCATCTCTCCCCTCTCCCGGTGAGGGAGGGTGGGCGGGGGACGGGAGAGGGGCTGGGGGTGAGGGCTCGGGCTTCGGCGGACGAGGCCAATCTGACGAAGTAGAGGTAAGCCCGTTCCCCGGCAAACTGAGAACGTTTTCACTTTTCGTCGCCCTTTGCCACTCCGGCGGCACTTAGCTCTCTAGAGATGCCGGAGACGACGCACCCCACCTCCAGCCTTGCGCACCCCCGGCCCGGCGTCTGCCTGGTCAACATGCCGTACGCGTCGCTGAACCGCCCCTCGCTCGCCCTGGGGCTGCTCAAGGCGGTGCTGGAGCGGGAGGGGATCGCCACGGCGGTGAGGTACGCCAACCTCTGGTTCGCCGAGGAGGTCGGCCTCCCCCTGTTCCACCTCCCCTCCCAGTTCCCCAAGGACTTCCTGGCGGGGGAGTGGACCTTCGCCGCCGCCGCCTTCCGCGACGCGCCGCGCGCCGGCGACGAGGCCTATCTCGAACGGATCGCCGCCTGCCACACCGCCGTGCCGGGCTACCACCGGGACGCGGCGGGGAGCGTGCGGCTGGTCGCGGACCTGCGCGCGCTGCGGCAGGCGGCGGCCGGCTTCATCGATCGCGCGGCCGAGCGGGTGCTGGCCACCGGCGCCCGCGTCGTGGGTTGCACCTCCACCTTCGAGCAGCAGGCCGCCTCCCTCGCCCTGCTCCGCCGCGTCCGCGAGCTCGACCCCGAGGTGATCACCCTGCTGGGCGGCGCCAACTGCGAGGGGGTGATGGGCCGTACCGTCCACCGCAGCTTCCCGTGGGTCGACTACGTGGTCGCCGGCGAGGCCGACGCGCTGATCGCCGGCCTCTGCCGCCGCCTGCTCGCCGAGGGAAGGGAGATCCCGGCCTCCGAGCTGACGGCCGGCATCTACGGCCCGGCGAGCCGCGATGGCGGACGGCCCCTGAGCGATGCCGCGAAGCCGGTCTTCGAGGACCTCGACTCGCTGCCGGTGCCCGACTTCGCCGACTACTTCCAGGGGCTCGGCGGCTCCCCCTTCGCCGCCGCGGTGCGGCCGGGGCTGCCGCTGGAGACCTCGCGCGGCTGCTGGTGGGGGGCGGTCCGCCACTGCACCTTCTGCGGCCTCAACGGCTCGTCCATGGCCTATCGCTCGAAGTCCGCGGCCCGCGTCCAGGAGGAGCTCTCCGAGCTCGAGCGGCGCCACGGCATCTCGCGTTTCGAGACGGTGGACAACATCCTCGACATGAGCTACTTCCAGAGTCTCCTGCCGGCGCTGGCCGCCGAGGGGGGCGATCGCCGGCAGATCTTCTACGAGGTGAAGGCCAACCTCCGCCGCTCTCAGGTCGAGCTGCTCCGCCGGGCGGGGATCCTCTGGCTGCAACCGGGCATCGAGAGCCTCCATTCGTCGGTGCTGGAGCTGATCGACAAGGGGGTGCAGGCCTGGCAGAACGTGCAGCTCCTCAAGGCCAGCCGCGAGCTGGGGGTCCGCCTGTCGTGGAACTTCCTCTGGGGGTTCCCCGGCGAGAGCGACGCCTGGTACGCCGAGATGGCCGCCTGGCTCCCCGCGCTGGAGCACCTGCAGCCGCCGAGCGGCGTGATCCGCGTGCGCTACGACCGTTTCAGCCCCTACCATCAGCGGCCGGGGAAGTACGGCCTCTCGCTGACCCCGGCGCCGGCGGCGGCGCACGTCTATCCGCTCCCCCTCCAGGATCTGCTCGACCTGACCTACTACTTCGCCGACGAGCGCCGCCCCGACCTCTTCTCCGGGGTGGGCGGCGAGATCCTGGCGGAGCGCCCCGCGGTGCGGGAGATCCAGGCGCTGGTCCGTTCCTGGCTGATCGCCTTCTGGATGGGCGACCCGCCGGTCCTCTCCGTCGAGGACGACGGCGAGGGTCTGGAGATCGAGGACACCCGGAGCTGCGCCCTGGAACGCCGCTATTGCCTCACCGGCCTCGACCGCGCCATCTACCTGGCCGCCGGGGAGGCCCCCCTGAAGGAGCGCCTCGCCGCGCGGCAGGATTGGGACGGCTATCCGGCGTCGGCGGACGAAGTCGCCGCCGCCCTCGACCGGCTCGAGCGCCGCTCGCTGGTCCTCACCCTCGACCGCCGCCTGCTCGCCCTCGGCCTGCGCGGTCCGCTGCCGGTGCTCCCCGGAATCCGCGAGTTCCCGGGCGGCATGGTGGAGGAGGGCGCCTGGCAGTGGGCGTGATCCCGGACAGGCCGCCGATCAAGAATTCACTTCCCAGAGATCTACCATTTCTGGTCGACCCAGGAGGTTACCGATGAAGAAGAATCTCAAGAAGCTCAGTCTGAACCGTGAGACCCTCCGCAGTCTCGACATCGTCGGCGGCGCGGTCGCCGTCATCACGACACCGCAGCCGGTGCCCGTGCCGCCGTTCACGACGTCGCAGACGATCTCGATCTGCAAGTACTGCACGACGCCGATCGACGGCTGCCCGGATCCGACGGTCGCCTGAGACGGGTTCGATCCCTGGACCGGAGCGGCCGTGGGGCCGCTCCGGTTCCGCTCCTTGCTCTGTAACATTCGTGGCCTGCGACCTCACCCTCGGTCCCTCTCCTAAAGGAGAGGGAGGGCCCGGCTGAAAGGAAGGATTTCGGAGTCGTTCCCCTTCTCCTTTAGGAGAAGGGGCTAGGGGATGAGGTCGCAGGCCACAGACGCTCGCCACCGCCCCGATCCCTCCTCCTGGCTTTTCGCGACTCCTGCTACAATCCGTCGCAACCTATGCGACTCGTGACTCGTGGCGACCTCGACGGCCTGACCTGCGCGGTGCTGCTCTCCCTCAACGAGCAGATCGACAGCATTTCGCTCATCCATCCGCAGGACATCAGCGACGGCCGGGCGGACATCCGGCCCGGCGACATCATCGCCAACCTGCCGTACCACCCCGGCTGCGCGATGTGGTTCGACCACCATCTCCACACCGCCGCGAGCCACGTGCCGCAGGAGGCCTACCGCGGTGCCTTCGCCCAAGCCCCCTCGGCGGCCCACCTGGTCTACGAATATTACGGCGGCGAGGAGGCGATGCCGCAGTTCGCCGAGCTGGTGCGCGAGACCGACCGTCTCGACTCCGCCAACCTCGCGCCCGCCGACGTGCTCGACCCCCAGAGCTACATCAAGCTCGGCTTCACCATCGACGGCCGCAGCGGCCTCGGCACCTTCGAGCGCTACTTCCTGCATCTCGTCGAGCTGCTGCGCGAGGGGACGCCGATCTCCGCCATCCTCGACGACCCGTCGGTCCGCAAGCGCTGCGAGCTGATGGAGGGAGAGAACGAGCACTTCTGCCAGGATCTGCGCAACTACAGCCGCGTGGACGGCAACGTGGTGATCACCGACTTCCGCGAGCTCGACCACACGCCGATCGGCAACCGCTTCCTGATCTACGCGCTCTACCCGGAAGTCAACGTCTCGGTCCGCATCCACTGGGGGCCGAACCGCGCCTTCCCTATGCTCCTGCTCGGCCACAGCATCTTCCGCCGCACCTGCAAGACCAACGTCGGCGAGCTGGCGGCCCGCTACGGCGGCGGCGGCCACCAGGGCGCCGGCAGCATCCCCCTGATGTCCGAGCCCGACCAGCAGATCCAGATGGTCGTCGCCGAGCTGAAGGCGAAGGGCTGACGGACACCAGCTTCCGGGGATCAGGGCTCAGGCGGCGCCGCGATAGCGCTCGGGCCGGCGGGGAGGCCGGCTGATGACCTCGTGACCCGACGCGGCTTGAGCCTCGCGCAACATCTGGCCCAGTTTCTCCAAGCTGTACCCTGCCTCTTCAAAGAGACGTTCCCTCACCGCGCGCACCTCTGCGACGGTCGGATCCTCCCAGACACCAGCGGGTTCGATGGGTTCACGCATGATCCCTATTCTCCCATCAATTCGTCCGGAGTGCAGAGCACCGGAGGCTCGTACCCGGCGTTGCGGCAGCTCCGTTCCACCCGCGGCCGGTGCTCCGCGTTCGCGATGTGTTTCGAGTTCCAGGTCAAGAGATACTCCACGCCATGGCAGGCGGCCGTCGCGATGTGCAGAGCGTCGGCTCCGGCTTTCTTCGGCAACCCCGCATCGCGAATGAGTATTTCCGCCAACTGGATCGCCGCCTCGCTGATGTCCAGGAGCGGAATTCCCTTGAGCACATCGAGCCGGCGCCGGGCGGCTTCGGGATCGCCGGCGGCTACCTCCTTGACCACGAGCTCTGAAATCACCAAATCGAAGTCATGCCGCCGCGCCGTCCACCAGTCGAGCGTGAGCTGCTGCAGAGCCACCGTGAGCACGTCACGACTGGGCCTGCCCGTGAGATAGCTGATAATCGACGACTCAAGGTAGACCACGGGCTTCATACCGTGATCTTACTTCTAGTCGAAAGGAGAACCATGCCCGGAGAGCTCCGCAAGGACATCCACCCCGGTCTGGAGGTGGAGATCGTGCAGAAGGCCGATCAGCGCACGGGACGGCTGACGCGGGGGATCGTGCGCGACATCCTCACCAGCGCTCCCCAGCATTCGCGGGGCATCAAGGTGCGGCTCCAGACCGGCGAGGTCGGGCGGGTCCGGGGAATCCTGAAAGCGCCGCCGAAGCCCCGGCCTCAGCCGACCGAGCCGAGCAGCGGATAGGCGGCGCCCACCCCGCCCGGGCATTCATGCCCGGGCGTCGAAGGCGCCCTGAGTTAGCTGAGTCAAATCGAGCCACGGCCCAGCGGCGAATCCTCGTAGCGGGCCAGCAGGTCGGCCGCGCCGTCGTAGATCGCGATCGCGCCCTTCAGATCCTCGTCGCGGAAGCCGCCGCAGCGGAAGGCGATGACGCCGATGCCGACCTTGCCGGCGGCCTGGATGTCGTAGGGCGTATCTCCCAGCATCACCACGGCGCCGGCGGCGAGCTTCAGACGGTCGAGGGCGGCCTGGACGACGTCCGGGTCGGGCTTCGATTTCGCCGCGTCGCCGGCGGAGGTGACGTCTTCCAGAAGGTCCTTGGCGCCGATGATCTCGACCGCCTTGTTCACCTCGTCCTCGGGGGAGGAGGTGGCGACGGCGAGCCGGAGGCCGTCCTTCCGCATCCGCTCGAGCAGGGGGCGGACCTCGGGGAAGGGCTTCAGATGGTCCAGGTAGCGCGACTTGAAGATCTCCCCCCGGGTCGCGGCGATCTTTTTCCCTTCCGGGCTCTCCTTGGAGATGCCCGCGGCGGCGGGGAGGAGATTGTCCCCGCCCATTCCCACACAGGGCCAGATGTCCTTCTCGGAGACCTCGTGACCATGGCGTTTCAGCGCCTCCACCCAGGCGTGGACGTGGGCGGCGTTACTGTCGAGGAGAGTGCCGTCCATGTCGAGGATGACGGCACGGTAGCGGGATGGGGATGGATTGGCCATGGCGGTGGCGGGAGCAAGCATCGCGCCAGATCGGGATCTCGCGATACCATCGCGCAGCTCACAAGGAGAATCCCGTGATGAATCGCGCCTTCTGGTTCGCGGCCGCCCTGGGGGCCCTCCTCGCCGCGTCCGCCCGGGCCACCGAGCCGCCCCCGCTGCTGCCGGAGGCCGCCGTGCGGGCGATCGCCGGCGAGGTCTCGGGCACGGCGGCGAAGCGCAACCTGCAGTCGATCACCCTGTTCCATCGCGTTCGCGGCTCGCGGGGGTTCGGCTCGGCGTCCGACTGGGTACGCGAGCGGGCGAAGGAGTACGGGCTCTCCGAGGTCGAGGTCCTGGATCTGCCGGCGGACGGCAAGGTCTTCTATGGCACCCAGCGCTCGCGGCCGGCGTGGGACGCCGATTTCGCCGAGCTCTGGGAGCAGCGCGAGGAGGGGGGACGGTGGGTGGACGACGAGCGCGTTGCCTCCTGGGAGGCGCGGCCGATCGTGCTCGCGGAGGACAGCGCCTCGGGCGAGGCCGCGGCCGAGCTGGTCGACGTCGGTGCCGGCACCGCCGAGGCGGACTATAAGGATAAGGACGTGCGCGGCAAGCTCGTCCTCGCCGCGGCCCAGCCGGGCGCGGTCTACCCGCTCGCCGTCGATCGCTTCGGCGCCGCCGGGATCGTCTCCTACGCCCAGAACCAGGTGACCGGCTGGTGGAAGGAGGACGAGAGCCTCGTCCGCTGGGGCCACCTCGACACCTTCCCGGCGCCGAAGACCTTCGCCTTCATGGTTTCGCTCAAGGCTGCGCGCGCCTGGCAGGAGCGGCTGGCGAACCATCGGCCGGTCCGTCTGCGGGCCAGCGTCAAGGCCGGTCAGCACCCCGGGGCCTACCGGATCGCCACCGGCGTGATCCCCGGCGGTGAGCCCGGGGGGCGCCAGCACGAGATCGTGCTCTCCTGCCATCTCGATCACCAGCGGCCGGGGGCGAACGACAACGCCAGCGGCTGCTCGACGATCCTGGAGGTGGCGCGGACCCTGGCGAAGCTGGTGCGCGAGGGGAAGCTCGCCGCCCCCAGGCGCACGATCCGCTTCGTCTGGCCGCCCGAGATCGAGGGCACGACCGCGCTGCTTAACGCCCGGCCGGACCTCGCGGCGCGCGCCCTCGCCGTGATCCACATGGACATGGTGGGGGGCGACGCCGAGATCACCAAGGCGGTCTTCCACGTCACCCGCTCGCCGAAGAGCCTCCCCACCTTCGTCAACGACGTCGGCGCCGCTTTCGGCCGTTTCGTCAACGAGCAGTCCTACGCCCTGGCGGCCACCGGCGAAGCCCCTTATCCGCTGGTCGATCCGGAGGGGAGCAAGCGCGCGCTGCAAGCCGAATTCGTCGATTTCACCGAGGGGAGCGATCACCAGGTGTGGAGCGAGGGATCGTGGCGGGTGCCGGCGATCTACCTCAACGACTGGCCGGACCGCTACATCCATACCCACGCGGACGGCGTCGCCAACATCGACGCGACCAAGCTGATGCGCGCCGCCTTCCTCGGCGCGGCGAGCGCCTGGTACCTGGCGAACCTCGACGCAGCCCAAGTCCCGGCGCTCTGGGAGCTGGTGCGCCGCGGCAGCCTGGAACGCACGGCCGGGGCGCTCGCCCGCGCCGGGCGCCTGCGCGCGGCGGGGGAGGCGGCCGAGGCGGACAACCTGCTCCGTTTCCATCTCGCGCAGGAGGCGGAGACCGCCCGCTCGATCGGCCGCTTCGGCGACGTCCCGCCGGCCGTGCGGACGACGATGGACGCGCACCTCGCCCTGCTGCGGAAGCTGGTGGGGGAGCCGGACATGCCTGCGGTCGGTTCGAATTATGAAAGCGCGGTCATCTATCGGCGCGCGCCCGATCCCAAAGGCGCGATGGGAGGATTCGGCTACGATTATTTCCAGGATCATTCGGTCAAGCTGGGGATCGCCGCGCCCGCCCTTCTCAACCGGACCGGCCTCTGGGGCGCCGGCGGCGACTACGCCTACGAGGCGCTCAACCTCGTCGACGGCCGGCGTACGGTGGGGGAGATCCGCGACGCCCTGGCGGCCATCTACGGTCCGCTGCCGCTGCCCGAAGTGATCGAATATCTGGACGATCTGGAGAAGATCGGCGTCCTGAAGCGGGAGGCTTCCCATGCTCCGTGAAACAATGATCGGTCATCACGTCCACAAGCCGCACGAGTTCCGCTGGCGCAGCCGCGAGATCTCCCGCCTGGAAGGGTTGAGCGACGCCGTCTTCGGTTTCGCGATCACCCTGCTGATCGTGGCCCTGGAGGTGCCCAAGACCTCGGGAGAGCTGCTGGAGACGATGCGGGGGTTCGCCGCGTTCGGCTTGACCTTCGCCGTCCTCTATTCGCTCTGGTACCGGCAGTTCATGTTTTTCCGGCGCTACGGGCTGGAGGATTCGCCGACCGTCGCGCTCACCGGCGGGCTCCTGTTCGTGGTCCTGTTCTTCGTCTTTCCACTCAAGTTTTTCATCGGCGCGCTGGTGAACCGGCTGATGGGTGGAGGTAAGACGATCCGCCTGCCCGACGGCACGGTGGAAAGGATTATCAAGCCCGAGCACATGCCGATCATGCTGTCGATCTACGCCGCGGGCCTGGTGGCGATCACCCTGATCTTCTTTCTCCTCTACTACCACGCCTACCGCAAACGCAGCGAGCTGGATCTCAACGAGCTGGAGATCTTCGATACCCGGCGGTCGCTGGAATCTCTTTTCCATATCATCGTCGTCGGTTTTCTGCTGATCGCCATCGCGTGGATGGGCACTTTTTCCCACGGCAAGCCGTACGAGGATTCCGCGGACTACGCCAGCATGGTCGGGCTCTATGCCTACGTCGCTTTCATGATCTATCGGACCCGGTTGTGGAAGCGGCGCCGGAAGGCGATGGTCGAGCGGATCAAGGAGATCGGGGTGGAGGGCGATCCCGGGCCCCTGCTTCAGAGCTGAGCCGGTTGCGTCTGGAGGCCGCCGGCGTCGAGCCGCGCCTCGGCGAGCGCCGCGCCGTACTCCCGCTGGAGCAGGGGATTGGCCTTGAAAGCCGCTTCGAGCGAGGCCACCGCCTGCCGCGCCTGGCTCTTGCGGCGCGCCGGATCGCGCTCCTGGCGCGCGCCCATCGATTCGAACAGGCCGCGTAGCGCGAGATAGCGAGCCTCGCCGGCGTTGATAGACAGGGCGCGGCCGACGCGGTCGAGCCCCTCGCGCAGCGCCACCGCGCGCGCCGCGTCGTCGCGGATCCCCTCGGCCCGGCAGCGCGCCACCAGCCCCTGAGTGAAGAAGACGTCCGGCTGCTGGGGATTGAGCGTCTCGGCGTGGGTGAGCTCGGCGGCCGCGGCGCGCAGGTCGGGCTCGGCGTCCTGCCGCTGCCGCTGTTTCCAGCGGGCGGCCAGCAGGCTCACCCGCGCCCGTTCCAGGAAGACGTCGGCGTCCGTGGGGTTGAGCCGCGCAGCCTCGTCGAGGGCGGCGCCGGCCGGGTCGAGCGCCGGCCGCGGGTCCATCCCCTGATCGAGCAGCGCCTCGCCCAGCGAGCGCCAGGTGTAGCCGAGGTTGTAGCGCGCCAGGTAGTAATCGGGCTTCAGCTCGATGGCGTGGCGGTAGCTCGCCGCCGCGCGGTCGAGCGTGGCGCGGGGATCGATCCCGCGGGTCAGCAGGTACTCGCCGAGCGTCAGGTGGGCGTTGCCGAGGTTGTTGTGGATCGGCGCCCACTTCGGGTTGAGCGCCGCGGCCCGCTCCAGGGCGGCCACCGCCCTTCCCGTCGAGCCGCTGGGGTCCGACCCCTGCGCGACCTCCACCTCCGACATCACCTTCCAGGCGTTGCCGAGGCCGATGAACGCCGGCAGCGACTTCGGATTGAGCTCGGCGGCCTTCTGATAGCTCGCCACCGCCTGGCCGATCGCTGGGCGGGCGTCGGCGCCGCGCCGCTGCTGGTCCTGGGCGAGCACCACGTAGGCGGTGCCGAGGTTGGCGTGGGCGGAGGGCATCTCGGGCTCGATCTCGACCGCGCCGCGGGCCGCCGCGATCCCCTGTCGGATGTCGCCGCGGGCGTCGAGGCCGCGCCCCATCTTCCACTGCGCCAGCAGCCGGTGGGACATCGCGAGGTGATAGCGCGCCTCGACGTCGCGGGGATCGAGCGCGATGGCCTGCGCCGCCAGCCGGATGCCCGCCGAGAGGTCGGCGCTGGGATCGGTGCCCCGTTTGAGCTTCTGCTCGCCCAGGCGGCTGAGCAGGTCGGCTTCGGCGACCAGCCCCTCGGCGAGGCCGGGATCGACCTGCAGAGCCCGACCGCAGGCGGTGAGGTCCGCTTTGACCGCCGCCTCCGGCACGTCCGCCAGGGCGATGGCGGCCTGCAAGCGGCGGCCGCGGCGCGCGCAGTCCTCCGCGTAGAGGTCCGGATCGCTCGGGCGGGCGGCGGCGAGGCGGCTGTAGACCTCGCCGGAACGGTCGAACAGGGTGACCGCCTCCGGGTAGCGCCCCGCCCGCGCCGCCTCCATGCCTTGAGCGGCGAAGACCTTCGCCACCAGCCGCGTCGCCTGCGGCGAGACGCGATCCCGGTCCGCGTCCGCCAGGGCATCGGCGTAGCGCCCCTCGTAGAGCGCGATCAGGCCGGCGAGGTGCGAGGAGCCGGGCGCTCCGTCCAGCGCCTTGCGCAGATAGGTCACGGCGGGGGCGCGGAAGGTGCTCTCGGCCTCCTCGCGGCGGGAGGGTCCCTCGGTCGCCGGCGAGCGGTCGGCGTCGGCGAGCGCCCGCTCATAGGCGCGGCCGAAGGCGAGGCCCAGGGCCTCCGCCACCTGCGGACCGCGCTCGCCCGCCTCCCAGGCGCGCCGCAGGCGTCCGCGCGCCGCGTCGTCCTGGTGGAGCGCGAGATACCCGGACCCCAGCGCGAAATTGCCGGGACCGGCGGCCACCGGGCCGATCGCCTTCATCTCGGCGCGGATCGAGTCCATCTCCGCCCGCAGCTCCCGCTTGTAGGGGGTGATGTCGTGCAGCGGCTGGGTGGCGACGTACTCCATGCTGGTGCGGAACGAGCCGATCCGCTGGCCGAACTTCTGCGCCAGCTCCGCCCGCTGCCAGCCGGCGCGCAGGCTGAAGGTGCCCATCAGCGCCAGGGCGAGCACGGCGGCGGCCGAGACGGCGGCGAGGGCCTTGTTCTTGCGCAGCCGCTTGCCGGCGCGGTAGGTCCAGCCGGTCGGCCGGGCGCGGATCGGCTCGCCGTCGAGGAAGCGGTCGAGGTCCTCGGCCAGCTCGCGCGCCGACCCGTAGCGGCGGCCGGGGTCCTTCTCCAGGCACTTGGCGACGATCGTCTCCAGATCCTCGGGAACCACTGGGGCCACCTGCCGCAGCGGCTTCGGATCGTCCTGGACGAGCTGGACCAGGACGCGGGCGAGGTTGGCGCCGGAGAACGGCGGCGTGCCGGCGAGCAGCTCGTAGAGCACCACGCCGAGGCTGTAGACGTCCGTCCGCAGATCGAGCGGGTGCCCCTGGGCGGCCTCGGGCGAGATGTAGGCCGGAGTGCCGCTGATCATCCCGGTGCGCGAGAGCGACACCTCGTCCTGCGTCATGGCGAGGCCGAAGTCGACGACGTAGGGGTGGATCTCCCCGCCGTCGTCGCGCGCCAGCAGGATGTTGCCCGGTTTGAGGTCGCGGTGGACCAGGCCGGTGCGATGGGCCGCGTGGACGGCGCGCGCGACGTCCCGCATCAGCCGGGCCTTCTCGGCGAGCGTCAGCTCCTCGCACAGCTCGCCGAGGCTGCGGCCGTCGATGAATTGCATCGCGATGTACGGCCGCCCCTCCGCCTCGCCCACCTCGTGCACTTGGCAGACGTTGGGATGGGAAACCCGCGCCTGCGACCGCGCCTCGCGCAGGAACCGCTCGGTCTGCCGTTCGTCGTTGCGGTGCAGGAACTTCAGCGCCACCCACCGGCCGAGCGTGGGATCGAACGCCTTGAACACCGTCCCCATCCCCCCGGAGCCGAGCAAGCGGTCGACGCGGTAGCGCGGCCAGTCGGCGAGGAAGCGGAGCTCCGGAGGGAGGGGAGAGGGTGGAGGAGCGTTCGCCGCCGGGGCGGTCGAAGCCGCGGAAGCCGCCGAGGGCCAGGACCGCGCGGGTCCCGCGATGTCGAAAGTCAGATTCCCCCGGTCCGCCACCAGCTCGGCGGAAAGGCGCTCGACGTCCCCCACCGTCAGCATCCCCGTCGCCACCAGCGCGGTCACCCACCGCCCGTGCACCGGCGGAGCGCCGCCACTCCCGCCATCGGCCGGCAGGTGCTCGGCGACCGCATCGAGGTCTTCCCAGCGAAGAAGTCCCTTGGCGATCGCCAACCTCAGGAGACTGCTCTCCACGGGAGGGCTCATAATAACGATCCGGTTGTCAGTCGAGAAACGAGTCTATCCGGTTTGGGGGACAGAAGGGGAGACGCCAGTCCGGTCAGCGGAGGATTTCGTAGAGACGATCCCAGCCCGTCCACGACAACCTTCCGCAGGCCACGGGGACGGCGGGACGTCTCCGCCGGGAGGTAGGTTGTGCATCGATTGTCAAAGAGCTGGAGCGCGCGGTCCGATGCGCGTCCCGAGACCTCTTCTACGGACCCGCCGGGAGGATGGCGGTCGGCCACCGCCTCCTGGCCTTCCTTACGCCCACGGGCGGCCGCGCTGCGCGTCGTCCCTGGGTCTCGCCGCTCGCGGTCGGTCTCCCCGCCGCGAGCGCTACCGATTTCCAGCCGAATCAAGACCGATCCAGGCCACGGTCTGCGCCATCCAAACCGCGGAGCGAGCCTCCCGGACCGGGGTCCGGGTACCGCGATCGAGATCGGAACGACGCCGACCCGGTCGGAATGACCTGGATCTGGGTACGAACGATGCGGACCGCAGTCGCGAACACTCCGATCGCGATCGGGGACACTCGGACCGCGCGGCAGATATCCCGACCGAGGTCCGGAAGACTCAGACCTCGGTCTGAACAACGCAGATTCCGGGCCTGGTGCCTCCTCCGGAGCTGACTTTCGAGACACCCTCTAGGTCACAGGCGGCGAATCGCTTACGGAAACGATCGTGGCCTGCGGAGACGTCTCTCCGCCGAGCCAAGGACAATACCATGGCACCGCTGGGTTGTTGCCAATGAACGGCGTCGGCCTCTTGGAGTAGGCCTTGGGAATCTCGAGGCATCCTGGTATACGGTTGGTGCCGCGGAGACGTTTGGAACATTCGAGCCGTCCGGACCCGCCGGCCTGGCAACGGAGAAAAAATGGCAAAAGTCTTCGTCACTGGATCGGCGGATGGGCTCGGCCTGATGGCGGGCCGCCTCTTGGTCGAGGAGGGGCACGAGGTCGTGCTCCATACCAGAAACGAGGCCAGGGCAGAGGACACGCGGGCCGCGCTGCCGCAAGCCAGGGCGGTGCTGACGGGCGATCTTTCGAGCCTCGCAGCAATGCGCGACGTCGCGGAGCAGGCGAACGGATGGGGACGGTTCGACGCGGTGATTCACAACGTCGGCCTCGGCTACCGCGAGCCCCGCCGGATCGAAACCGCCGACGGTCTGTCCCAGCTCTGGGCCGTCCAACGTGCTCGCGCCGTACGTCCTCACCGCGCTCCTGCGCAAGCCTGGACGGCTGGTCTACCTCAGCTCAGGCATGCACACCGGCGGCGATCCGAGCCTGAACGACCTCCAATGGGATCGGCGCCGTTGGAACGGCAGCCAGGCCTATTCGGACACCAAGCTCCACGACGTGCTCCTCGCCTTCGGCGTCGCCCGGCGCTGGCCCGACGTGCTGTCGAACGCGGTCCATCCGGGATGGGTACCGACCCGCATGGGCGGCTCAAGCGCGCCGGATGACCTCGATCAGGGCTACCAGACTCAAGCCTGGCTGGCGGTGAGCGAAGCCCCCGCCGCGCGGGTGACCGGCCGCTACTTCTACCACCAGCGGCCAAAAGACGTGAATCCCGCCGCGCGAAACCCCGAGCTCCAGGACCGTCTGCTCGCCCATTGCCATGAAGTTTCCGGGATCGCGCTGCCGTAATGCGGCTGAGGCCTTACGGGGGGGGACGAGGTACCACCCAAATCGCGGCGGATTCGCGTCGCTACCCCCCTCACAAACCCAAGCGGTTCTGGGGCGGGGAGAAGCCTGCCCTCAGCAGCAGTGTAGCAGCACACAGCTATGGAGCCGGGTGCACGCCGACCCTACACAGCCATTGCACGTGGTCAGAAAGAGCGGAGTGCCGTCGATTGCCTGCAAGGCCTGCGACGATGAGGG
The DNA here is from genome assembly GCA_963718645.1 of uncultured Acidobacteriota bacterium. GTDB lineage: Bacteria > Acidobacteriota > Thermoanaerobaculia > Multivoradales > UBA5704 > DATARR01. The sequence continues at coordinate 2,675,849 of OY970373.1, read as the reverse complement.
CTGAGCGGAGAGGCCGGCCCAGTCCGGCAGGGCCGTGGCGGCGGGGGTGGGCTTACTCGCCGTGACGTTCGCGGTGCCGGCGACAGCGGCGATCGTCGCGGTTGGGGCGCAACCCGGCGCGTCGGCGGCGCGGAGGGTTCCAGGGAGCAGCATCAGGACCAGGACCGAGGCCAGCAACATCCAGCGTGTACGCATCGTTATTTCTCCTTTTTCTTTTTTCCAATACAGCCACCATTCCTCCGGACCGGGACGGAGCGCACCCCCGTCCCGTAGAACGCTAGAGGGTCGGCACGGCGCCATGGGCCCCCATCGTCCGCTCGATCGTCACGAATCGCTTGCCGCGTCTGCCCCCCGGGACGGCCGGTCAGCTCGCACAGCAGACCCAGCAGCCGTTGCTCGCACGGCAGTAGGGGCGGCCGTTGCACCGCGGCAGGACGCAGATCAGGGAGGGAGCGCTAACGATGCTGGGCACTGCGGCGACCTGGGCTCTGACCGTCGCGAGCGGCGACCCTGCCACGACCGTCGCCACGAGGAGGACCTTCACCAGTGGGAGGAATCTGCGCATGACATGCTCCTTTCTCGTTCGTTATCGTTCAGCCGCCGTGGAGGGAGCCCACGACGCCCCCTATCCTTCAAGGTGCGCGCCACCCCTTGCTCCGGTACAAGGGGGAGACGGGGCGCGACCCCCATAGTCTCCTCAGGGGGGGACTAGGTACCACCCTGATCGCGGCGGATGATTCTCACCCAAATCGCTGCGGATTCGCGTCGCTACCCCCCCTCACAAACCCAGGTGGTTCTAAGGCGAAGAAGATTCGGGCCGATTTTACGTCTTATTGGGGCATGAGCCGACGACTCCGCTTCATCCCCGAAGGAGGCGCTCTGGTGGAGGTGACCTGCCGGTCGCTCCACAGCCGTCTCCTGTTCCGTCCCAGTCCCCTGATGAACCAGATCATCATCGGGACCCTCGCCCGGGCCAAGCAGCGCCACCAGGTCCAGGTCTGTTTCTTCGTCGGCGTCTCTAACCACATGCATCTCTTGCTGTGGGTTGAGGATGCCCGAGTGCTGGCCAAGTTCATGGGCTACTTCCTCTCGAAGCTGGCTCGCGAGGTCGGGCGTCTGACCGGCTGGAGGGAAAAGATTTTCGGCAGGCGCTACCACGCGATCGTGATCAGCGACGAAGAGGCTGCCCAAGTCGAGCGACTCCGGTACTGTCTCGCGCACGGCGCGAAGGAAGACCTCGTGGATCGGCCTCGGAATTGGCCAGGAGTCCACACCGTGCGGGCTCTGCTCGAAGGGGAGGTCCTGGAAGGGCTCTGGTTCGACCGTACCCAGGAGTACCTGGCGCGCCGTCGCGGAGAGACATTCGATCGTCTCCAGTATGCGACGAGAGAGAGACTGGATCTCGATCCGCTGCCGTGCTGGAAGGCCTTGACAGAAGAGCAGAGGCATGCTCGGGTCGCGGCTCTGGTGGAGGATATCGAATCCGAAGTCACCGCTCGGAGAAGGAGAACGGGCGCCAAGCCTCTGGGTGTGGCGACCGTCTTGGCCCAAGACCCTCTCCAGAAGCCGAAGAAGACCAAGAAATCGCCCGCGCCGGCCTTCCACGTGGCGAGCAAGGCGGTCCGTCGTGAGCTTTGGAGCGCCTATGCTCTGTTCGTGGCGGCCTACCGAGATGCCGCCGAGAAGCTTCGGGCGGGGGCTCGGGACTTGGTGTTCCCCCGAGGGAGCTTCCCTCCGGCGTTACAGTTCGTGAGCGGGTAGGTCAACGGCGCTGCGTTCTTTGACTTGGGAACTGCCTCCTTCGGCGCTCTGGATAGAGCGGCTGGTAGAGGTGTGTCCGGACAATCCGAGATTCTGGCCGGAAGGGGGGCCGGAAGCCACGGGGAGAGCCTCCAGGTGTGAAGTTCCCTTGGCGGAGAGGATGATCAGGATGATCAGCCCGGAGAAGAGGGAGAGCCGGCGCTTATCGAGAGTCCTTTACGTCGATTTGGGTGGTACTTATTCCGGCGAGCCGAGCAGGCGGTCGACGCGGTAGCGCGGCCAGTCGGCAAGGAACCGGAGCTCGGGAGGAAGGGGAGAGGGTGGAGGAGCGTTCGGCGCCGGGGCGTTCGAAGCCGCGGAAGCCGCCGAGGGCCAGGGCCGTGCCGGTCCGGCGATGTCGGGCGTCAGATCTCCCCGGTCCGCCGCCAGCTCGGCGCTCAGGCGCTCGACGTCCCCCACCGTCAGCATCCCCATCGCCACCAGCGCGGTCACCCACCGGCCATGCACCGCGGAGCGCCGCCACTCCCGCCGTCGGCCGGCAGGTGCTCGGCGACCGCATCGAGGTCTTCCCAGCGGAGGAGCCCCTTGGCGATCGCCAACCTCAGGAGACTGCTCTCCACGGGAGGGCTCATGATGATGATCCGGTTGTCAGTCGAGAAACGAGTGTACCTGGTTTCGGGGCTCAGATGGGCGGGCTCCCATTCTGCTCCGTCGAGCACTGTTTTAGCAGGGGCGTGCCGACACGCCGATACCCAACGGGCCCCGCAGTCCATGAAAAAGGAGCCGTCGATAAGAAAGATGACGCTGAAGAAGTTGTCGCTCAACCGGGAGACCCTCCGGCACCTGTCCGACGAGCAGTCGAGGGAGGCCAAGGGGGACTCCGAGATCGCGCAGAACTGGACGACGGGAGAATGGGATTCTCACCCCAACTGCTGCGTTTGAGGATCTGACATAGGCGGCAGTTCTGAAGCCCCGCTCAGGACGGCCTGTCCCGGCGATGCTCGTGGAGTATTCTCCACCGCGAGCGCTCGGAGGCTGGATCGCGGGCCTCGCCGCGTCGGTGGGTCCGCTTCGCCGCTTGAGCTAAGCGTTGAGGTGCTCGAGCTGAGCTTCGTCAGCAGCCCCTGATGAGCGCGGCCCCTCCGAAATTCCACCGTTCCTCCTTCGAGGCTCGGCGACCCCAGCGGAATCTTCCTGACGAATAATTGCCTTGGCGATCGGGCAATGGCCGAGAGCGCCACATCTTCATTGGCACATTTTCCTATGCGGCACTCTGTATTGCGTTGACGAAAGTGTACCGACGCGATATCTTGGCTGCAAGCCCAAGTAGAGACCCCAAAGGCAGAAGGAAGACCTTCCAAAAGGAGATGTCTATGAACAAAAAGATCGGCATTCTCGCAGTAATAGGTTTGTTCATTGCCGCTTTGGCGTATGCTCAACCTGCAAGTATAACCTTTGAGTGTCACAACCCATCGATTCCCTTGAAGTTTACTTATAACCAATTGACGTCCAAGGGAAAGGGGCAAGCATCTTCCCAGAAGGTTCAATTCAATATTTATAAGGAACCCGCCAAGGGCACGATTCGGGTCGACGATAAAAACAATGGGGTCTGTACCGCAACGATTACCAGTAATCATAAGGTAACACGCGGCTGGGCAGTCTTCGACCCTTCGGGTTCTTATACTGAAAATTCGACCAATCCAAATCTCATCAACAGCAGTGTAACTGTTTCCACCAGTATCACTTCCAACAAGGAGGTCGTCTTCTCAGTCGCTCGGTCAGGTAATCATTCGGGAAACGTTACCCTGACTTTCTTTGTAGAATATGTAGAGGCACAATGAGTCTGGCGGAGCGGTGGTCATCCCGTTAGGGCACTCCCGCGAATATCTGAGAACTACCGCTCCGCCTCCACACCCGCCGAATCTTCCTTTTCGACAGAGGTGGGCCACAGGTCGGCTTTCCGGTGTCTAGTACGCCAGGAGCACTGTTGCTGGCCCAAAGATGCCATGCGAATCGTCAATGGCACCGCCACGCCCATCTTCGGCTGACAGGTGCTCGGCGACCGCATCGAGGTTCTTCCAGCAGAGGAGTCCCTTGGTGATCGCCAACCTCAGGAGAATGCCCTTCACAGGAGGGCTCATGACGACGATCCGTTCTCAATCGAAGAAACGAGCCTAGCCGAGGAGACACTTGAATGGGAGCAGCCTGTCTCATGCCGGTGAAGCTTTGGAGTAATGGCCGGAAATCAGATCTTGCCCGCGGAACAGGCGAGGGCTCCTCCGCGAGGCCACACGCATAGTTAGACTTCAATGTTTGTCTGTTTGGGACGTAAAAACAAGCCTTGCACTCACCGGGTCTTTGCAGTATAATCGATTACGCGTAGTTCCGTTAGGAGCTTAATCTTGTCGCAGACTCCGTCGCTAGACTGTTCTGCTGAAAGCCCCACGACGTTTTCAATAGTTGTGTGGAGAAGATGTCGCGCGACGGGACGAGTACAGGGTGAAGCTCTAGAGGGCCATACTCGATCGAATGTCCGAAGGAGGATAGCATGTTGAAGAGATGGGCTTGGATTATTACGGCGCTTATCATGCTCTCGGTTTCTCCGATTAATGCAACAGAAGACTCTGCTTGGGAAAGCTTTGTCCATGCGATAGGGCAGTCAGTCTACTTTGCAGCTTTTCCGACCGCAACTTACAATGGCGCCGACTTAACGGGCATTCGCCAAGGTGCCAACGGGACCGACGTGGTTTTCAAGGTATACGGTATCAGTGCTTTTGGTGGAGGAAACCTTTGGACTGAGGTAATCATTACCGTCAAGGATTCCAGTGTTGTTGATTTGCGATGGGGTGATAACAACGCCATTCTTGCGCAGCCCGGTTCAACTATGAAAAATATCGGAAAACTATTGAATGACCTGAACGAACAGTCGCAGGCTAGCAAGCCCCCCTCCTCTATGGTAAGACTCGCATGGGTTCTGCCCAATGGGTGCTCTTACAGTTCCGGTCTCCAAGTGCGTTTTTTTGATGTCACCAAGAATCTTGTCTGGCCACCCGAAGACAAGGTATTTCGCTTGGCCCGCGGAGAAACACTTGAAATCAACATTGATACCTATAGCGGAGACAAGGTCTGCATCGGCGCCACACCCTATGAAGCCTCCGCGAGCACCTACTGGGGCGCCGGTCTCTCCAATGAGTACTCTTGCACGGATTGCTGTTATATCGCAAGCAACGCTAGAGTGAGTTGGCCGTTTTCCTGCCCGTAGATTGCTCTCCCTGCCAATCCTGCGATGTGCCACAAGGCCTTCTTTGCAACCATTCGCGAGTAGATACCGCAGTCTGCGATCTATGCGCAGAGGTGGATCCTCTGGCACCTTTGGTAGCAGCATCCCTTGCAGCAGAGCAGACGGAAACGGCGCTGTCGCAGACTATCCGCTCAGCGCCCGTTCACCGCAGCCCGTCCAGCACCTGCCGCGGCGCAATCACCTGCCGGCTCGCCTTTCCCCGGACAGGCTCCTTGAGCCATAGCATCATGAAAATCTTCCGCCCGGCGGCGAACGGAAGCCGGGCCGCCTTCCGTTCCAGTTCCTGGAGGAGGCGGTCCGGGTCGTCCGGCGAGGTCCATTTGACCTCGCCGACGAGGAGGGCGCCCTGTTCGAGGCTCTCGGCCACGAGATCGACTTCCAGCGGCTGGCGGTCCAGGCCGGGTCCCCACCAGCGGCCGGCCGGGCCCCAGGTTTTGCCGAAGAGGTCGAGCACCGGCACGCTCTCCCTTGCCAGCTCTTCCCAGACCTCGCCGGCGTGATGGGGAAAGCGGGCTGCGATGTCCCTCTCCACGGCGGCGCTCTGCCGGGCCTCCAGGCGGGAGCGATCGGGTTGGACGAAGCGAAACCAGTAGCGCAGGAAGGGGTCCGCGATCCGATAGAGATTGCGTTTGCTGCTGCGCACCGAGCTGCCGAAAGGGGTCTCCCGCGCCACCAGGCCCATCTCGATCAAGCGTTCCAACGGCCGGGCCAGCGACGTGGCCGGCTTGCCGAGGCGGGCCGCGATCTCGGAGATGCGATGGCACCCCTGGCCGATCAGAGCGAGGATCGACGTGGCCTGGGCCGTGTCGCGCAGGTCGTCGACCAGCAGGCGCGACGGCTCATCGTAGAGGACCCCGAGCGGGCTCAGGACCAGAGACCGCACGGCCGTCGCGAGGTCCGGGTGATCGCCGGCCAGCTCCCAATAGCGCGGTACGCCGCCCCAGACGGAGTAGGCCTCGATGGATCGAACGGGATCGTCGAGGTGGAGAGCGGCCTCGATCCATCCGGCGCGCAGGGGAGCGATCTTGAGGATTTCCCGGGCACGCCCGAACAGCGGCGCCGTGCGGTCCAGCACCAGTCCCTGCATCATCCGTTGCGAAGAGCCCGCGAGGAGGAGATGGAGGCCCCGTTCGGGATAGCGGTCGACGTGCTTCTGCAGCACGCTCGGCAGCTCGCGGGCGGCGGCGACCAGGGCCGGGAACTCGTCCAGGATCAGGGCCGCCCCAGGATTGGCTTCGCTCCAGAAGCGAGAGAAGAGCGAGTCCCAATCCGGATAGGTTACCCGGTCGAACCCGGGGAGGAGGCGGGCCACCTCTGCCGCCAGGCTCGTCCTCTGGAGGGCTCCCTCCCGCTCGTCTCCCACGTAGTAGATGGACCGTTCCCGCGGTAGAACCTCGCGCAGGAGCCGCGACTTTCCACAGCGCCGGCGGCCATAGAGGACACCCAGGGCGCCCTCCCGGCTTTCCAGCAGCCGTGTCAGGCGCCCGGTCTCCTCGTCGCGGTCTAGAAAGGGCAGCTTCATGAGGACGCTACAGTCAAAACATTATGCAGCAGAAACATTATGCAGGAGGTGCATAATGCCGTCAAGGCGCTCAGGTTGATGCCCGCCGTTGCGGCGGGGGACTTCAACGCCACCCGGGGAAGACGCCGTCGGCACGGTAGGCCCTCATCACCCCGAACCTCTTCTCCCGTCCCCTCCCACCCTCCCACACCGGGAGAAGAGGGAGAAAAGCAAAGAAAGAGCGGCTCGCGGACGATCCAAGAGAGACGCGACGATGTAGGAGCAGCTTCATCGCAGGGCCCCCCTCTTCTCCCTGTGAGGGAGGGGGATGGGGCAGGGAGAAGAGGGCCGGGGTGATGAGGGCCCGGCGGGAACAAGCCCTCCCTCCGCCGCGTTATGATCCTGCCATGTCCGGTTTCCAGCTCATCTCCAAGTTCACGCCGCAGGGGGATCAACCCGAGGCCATCCGCCAGCTCACCGAGGGGCTGCTCCGGGGGGACAAGGAGCAGGTGCTCCTCGGCATTACCGGCTCGGGGAAGACGTTCTCGATCGCCAAGGTCATCGAGGCGGTCGACCGGCCGACGCTGGTCCTCTCCCACAACAAGACGCTCGCGGCCCAGCTCTACCAGGAGTTTCGCAGCTTCTTCCCCCACAACGCCGTGGAGTACTTCGTCTCCTACTACGACTACTACCAGCCGGAGGCGTACGTGCCGGCCACGGACACGTACATCGAGAAGGAGACCAGCATCAACGAGGAGATCGACCGTCTCCGGCTGCGCGCCACCAAGGCCCTGTTCGAGCGCCGGGACGTGATCATCGTCGCCTCCGTCTCCTGCATCTACGGCCTCGGCTCGCCCGAGGCGTTCTTCGGCATGCTCCAGTTCTTCATCCAGGGCGAGGCCGAGGGGATGGAGCCGGCGCTCAAGCGGCTGATCACCATGCAGTACGAGCGCACCCAGATGGACCTCTACCACGGCAGCTTCCGGGTCCGCGGCGACGTGCTGGAGATCCTGCCGGCCTACGAGGACATCGGCATCCGCGTCGAGTATTTCGGCGACGAGGTCGAGCGGATCACCCGCTTCGACGTCCTGCGCGGCGACACCCTCCAGCAGATCGACCGCATCGCCGTCTATCCCAAGACCCACTACGTCACCCCCAAGCCGCGGCTGGAACGGGCCATCGAGACGATCGCCGAAGAGCTCGGGCCGCGCCTCGCCGAGCTGGAGGCCGAGGGGAAGCTCCTCGAGCGCCAGCGGCTGGAGCAGCGCACCCGTTTCGACCTCGAGATGCTGAAGGAGATCGGCTACTGCCACGGCATCGAGAACTACTCGCGCCACCTCTCCGGCCGCGCGCCGGGCGAGCCGCCGCCGACCCTCTTCGACTACTTCCCCGACGACTTCCTGCTGGTGGTCGACGAGAGCCACCAGTCGATCCCGCAGGTGCGCGGCATGTGGGCCGGCGACCGCTCGCGCAAGCAGACGCTGGTCGACTTCGGCTTCCGTCTCCCCTCGGCGCTCGACAACCGGCCGCTCACCTACGACGAGTTCGACGCCCGCATGGGCCAGCGGATCTACGTCTCGGCGACGCCCGCCCCCTGGGAGCTGGCGCGCACCGGCGGCGTGATCGTCGAGCAGCTCATCCGCCCCACTGGCCTGCTCGACCCCGAGATCGACCTCCGGCCGGCGCAGGGGCAGGTGGACGACCTGATCGGCGAGGTGCGCAAGATCGTCGCCCGCAAGGAGCGGGTGCTGATCACCACGCTGACCAAGCGGATGGCCGAGGAGCTGACCCAGTACCTCAACGAGCTCGGGATCCGCGTGCGCTACATGCACAGCGACATCGAGACCCTGGAGCGGGTGGAGATCGTGACCGGCCTGCGCCGCGGCGACTTCGACGTCCTGGTGGGGATCAACCTCCTCCGCGAGGGTCTCGACCTGCCGGAGGTCTCGCTGGTGGCGATCCTCGACGCCGACAAGGAGGGGTTCCTGCGCAGCGAGACCTCGCTGATCCAGACCTCCGGCCGCGCCGCCCGCAACGTCGCCGGCCGCGTCATCTTCTACGCCGACCGGATGACCGATTCGATGCAGAAGGCGATCGACGAGACCGCCCGCCGCCGGATCAAGCAGGCCGCCTACAACACCGAGCACGGCATCGAGCCGGCGACCATCCTGAAGGACATCCACAACCCACTGGTGCAGATGATGAACCTCGACCTCTACGCCGCCGGCGGCCCCCCCAAGCTCGGCAAGGGGGACGGCGACGGCTCGGACCTGCCGCTCACCGAGCGCATCGCCCGCCTCGAAAAAGAGATGCGCGCCGCCGCCAAGCGCCTGGAATTCGAGGAGGCCGCCGCCTTCCGCGATCAGATCCGCGAGCTGCGGGAGCTGCAGATCTACGCCGGGTAGTGGAGAGTGATAAGAATGCCTGCCTACACACAGATTCTTGCGCGCACCGCTCGCCCCACACAGGCTCTCGCCGCCCTGAAGGACCTCGACGTCTACATGTTTCCTCACACTTCCGTGGGAACACTGATCTGTGAGAAGTCGTCTGAAGCCCTCGACGTGCGGATCATGATCCAGGTGACCCGGGGAATCTCCTGGGGACTGGGGCGTGGCTGTGCTGTGCTCGCCATTGCCTGCGATGAGACCACCGGTTTCTGGTGCGCGCTTTTCGAGGGCGGTGACGTTCGCTTCGAGCACAATCGGCTCGCCGGGGCGCGTAGCATCGCGGATCAACCGGCCACCTTGGCCAAAGTGGAGGTTCTCTGCGGTTTCTTCGGCGCCGGCGTAAGCCCACGAGCGGTCCACGAGATTCTGACCCGTGGCGGCTCTGAGAGCGCGGTGGCCCGTCACGCGGCCCTCGCCGAAGCCCTGGGGCTTCCGTCGTGGTCGCCGGGGATTGGCTACACCCGGATCTTGGAGGGAAGCCTGCCGCCCGAAGCCGGAACGCCGAGGAAACCTCCTGGCTCCGTCGAGGCCTTCCGCCCGATCGCCGAGCTGTACAAAGACCTCGTTTCTTCAGACCCTCTGGCGACGTTTCAAGGCATCTGCGGGCGGGCCTTTCAATTTCTGGAAGAGGATTTTGGATTCCGCAAGGAGCTGGGCCCCAACGTCAACCAATACCCGCAGATCGTCAACAATGTCTGGCTCATCGGTGCCGGCATTCTTCGGCCGGGCTATAAAAATGCATACATTCTCTGCTATCGCAGCCGGCGGCTCACCCTCGTTGTCGAGGGGCTCTCCTTTGGATTCAGAACTCGACTGTGCCTGATTGATCGCAATGCTCGCCATCTGGACCTGGCGGGGCTGGTCGAGCAGCGCAATCCTGAGTTGCTGGATCTATGCCGTTTGGCAGACAACCAAAGAGAGCAAATTCCGATGTTTGCCGAGGCTCTTCGGACTTGCGCTTCCGATGTCTTGGCGGGAGATCTTGGGGCGATTTCCCCCGTCCAGGAAGGTCAGCCCGGTTTTTCCTTCAGCGCTTTTCTCTCTCCTGCCGATGCGGACTATATTCTCGCCCTTTACGGTCCCTGGAGCAGTCTGAGTACGATTTCGGCCCGGAGCCGGCACGCCGCGCGTCAGCGCGAAGCCAAGGCCAAAATCCGGAGCGCGGTCCAGAAATGAGATGAAAGGGCCGGCGGCGCGGTGAGAGGAACCGCGCCGGCGGGTCGTTCCTGCCACAGGCTCCGAGCTTCGGGGCCTCCACACCGTTTGGCAGAAACGCCAAGGAGATCTCAATGATCCTCACCCCCCGCCCCATCATCGTGGTCGGCTTCGACCCGCGCATCACCGCGAATCACAACCAGACCCTGGTCCGCCGTTAATCCGGGAGGGCGACGGGTCTCGCGTGAGACCCGCCGCTGTGTACCGGACCCTGGACAGCATCGACGTCTTGGCGGACAATCCAGGGAGCTGGCTCAAAGGCGGGCCCTCCTCTCGGCCCCGAGGACTCCAGACCATGACTCTCAAGACCCCGGTTCGATTTCTCGCGGTGTGCTTGGGCGTATACATCATCCAGGACGCGCTGTTCACCTACGCGCTCTATGAAGATGGGATGTGCCGGACCGGGCTGGGGCTTCCGGAGCTATTGCGCAAGCCTGAGCTTCTCTCTGGCCTTGGACTCATCGGCTGGTCGTTCCTGTCTTCCGTGACGGAGCGGGTACAGCGCTCCTTTCCTCATTCCTTCCCTCCGGACGCGGACGCTACGAGCGCGCCGGTTTCAAAGCCCGGAGAAGAGCCCTGATCTCGGGAAAGCTCGCAGGGAGTACCTGCTCTCCGAGCCTCGAGGAGGACCCAGACCATGACCGTCAAGACCCCACTCCGATTTCTCGTGGTGTGTTTGGGCGTGTACGTCATCATCGACGCGCTGTTCACCTGCGTGCTCGGTGAAGACATGGTTTGCCGGTCCGCACTGCTGGGAGCTTACGGTCCAGGGCGCAAGATCCAGGTTCTCCTTGGCCTGGCGCTCATCGCCGGCTCGGTCCTGTCCTCCCTGAAAGAGCGGGCACGGCACTCCTCTCGGCTCACCTTCTCTCCGGGCGAGGACGCTGCGAGTGAGCCAGCCTCCAAGCCCGGCGAGCAGCCCTGATCGACATCGGCTTGGCGGAGCTTATTTTCTGCTGGCGGAGCCGAGATTGGCTTGACGGGGCGTCGGCGGGCTGGCGCCGCAGATTTTGGCTTGGCGAAGCTTATTTCTTGCCGGCGAAGCCGACATCGGCGTGGAAAAGCTCCGCCGGGCTGGCGCTGCTTATTTTGTCCTGGCGGAGGCGACGCTGGCTTGGCGAAGCTCCGGCAGGCTGACGCTGGAGACTTTGGCGTGGCGGAGCTTATTTTTCCCTGGCGGAGCCGACATTGGGGTGGAAAAGCCCCGCCGGGCTGACGGAGCTTATTTTGTCCTGGCGGGGCCGAGATTGGCTTGGCGAAGCTCCGGTGGGCTGGCGCTGGAGATTTTGGCGTGGCGGAGCTTATTTTTCCCTGGCGGAGCCGACATTGGGGTGGAAAAGCCCCGCCGGGCTGACGGAGCTTATTTTGTCCTGGCGGAGCCAACATTGGGGATGGCTCAAATGCCTCAGCGCCGCCTATGGAAGCCCGAGCGGTCTTAAATTAATCACCCCGAAGTCCGTGGGATTCGCGCGGAATCGCCGGCTCTCGAAATTGCCCCACAAGCGGCAAAGACATGTAGCCTGGGGCGCGAGTCAGGCGCGGGCCTCAGGGACTTTGCGGAGAGCGGCGGAATGGCAAAGGTTACGAGTAATTATTGATCGCTGCAAGGGGAAGATGTGCGGTTCAGATATTCGAAGTAGCCCCTAACCAAAAGGTCGGCGAAGCTAGGGTCTGTAACCCGGTAAACCTCAGTTTCAGCCAATGGACCATTAGGAGGACTGAAGATGAGATAACTCTCTTGATGATCGAAGACGACTATATTTATCGTCGGTGCCTTGCCGTCCCAGTCGACGGACGCCAGAGTATAGTTATCCCGGCTTCTCTTTGTGCACTCATCGTGAAACCATTGGTTCATTGCCTTGTTAGGAATGCCAATTAATCGGTATAACACTCTTCCAGGCTTCTTGTTTGGCCACTGTCGGAGTTGAGAATACCACTCCGAGGCCAGTCCAGATTGTTTATCGAGTAAGGCGGGAGGTTCGTTGCGGATGGAGGTCACATGAATCTGAGTCTGGGCTTTATTCAAAGATTCGATAAGTGCGGAGAACATTTGGTCTGCATTGGCGATCTTTTCAACTCTGGCAAATCCTGAAGGCGATTCCATGTTGCGAATCTGGGCGGAAAGCTCGTCCATGTGAGTGCTTTGATCTCCCCTGAAGCCTTCCATGCGTGTTGCTATTACTACGACAAAGAATAGCACTAGCATCAGCAAGCTCTCGGTTGAAAGTTTAGATTTGTGATCCAAAAAATGCAAGACATAATTCCCTATGGCTATCAAGAAAAGGACCACATATGCTATTTCGTGCCAGTGGTCAAATAAAAATGGCAATATATTCATTACGGTCTCCTTATTAAATAATAATATCAGGGGTTAGACGGTTTTGCTAGTGCAGCCTTGGAGAGAGCCCGTTCGACGAAGAGGGAATTGTATTTTGGTTGCAGAAGTGGTGTGCTCTGTCGAAGGTCTGAAAGGGCAAGGGGAGACGGTGGGGGGGCCGGCAACCTGGTGCTGACGCGCCAGGCTATTCAAATGTCGCCCTTTCAGGGCGGAAAGGCCGCAACCATCCTCCCGAAGCTGCGTAGAAGGCCAAGACTTCCGAGGAGATTCCATGCGCTATCGCCTGCTCGCCGCCTCCGTTCTCGCGCTTCTGCCGCTGCCCGCCCGCGCCGTCGCGCCGGCCGCGCCGCCCTGGCAGGGGAAGCTCCACGCCTGCACCTTGCCGGAAGGGCACGTCAAGGCGTTCTGCGGGTCTTACGAGGTATTCGAGAACCGCGAGGCCCGCGCGGGGCGGAAGATCGCTCTGAAGATCGTGCTTCTGCCGGCGAAGGGGCGCGATCGGGCGGCGGACCCTCTGTTCTTCCTGGAGGGCGGTCCCGGGGCGTCGGCGACGGCGGATGCCTCCGGGCTGGCGGGCGATCCGATGCGGGCGCGGCGGGACATCGTGTTCGTCGACGTCCGCGGCACGGGCGGGTCGAATCCGCTGTCCTGCCCGCTCTGGGGGGACGGAACGCGGCTCGATCACATCTTTCCTCTCGACGCGGTCCTCGCCTGCCGCGATGTGCTGATGAAGCGGGCTGATCTCACCCAGTACACCACGCCGGCGGCCGTGGACGATCTGGACGAGGTGCGGCGCTTCCTCGGGTATGGACAAGTGAATCTCTATGGCGCCTCCTACGGCACTTTCGCGGCCCAGATCTTTCTCGCTCGCCATCCCGAGGCGGTGCGGACGGTCGTCCTCGCGTCGGTGGTGAAGCCGGGCGAGCCTTCTCCTCTGTATCACGCCCGGAACGCGCAGCAGGGGCTCGAGCTCCTCGCTCGAGATTGCGCGGCGGAGCCGGCCTGCCATGCCGCGTTCCCGAATTTTCCGGCGGAGGTCACCACGGTGCTCGACCGGCTGGCGAAGCAGCCCGCCAAGGTGACGGTGAAGGACCCCAAGAGCCACAAGCCGGTGACCGTCGAGCTCACCCGCTCGGCCGCGGCCGACACCCTCCGCTTTTCTCTTTACAGTCCGGACAAGGCGAGCCAGGTGCCGCTGCGCGTTCATCTCGCCGCCCAGGGGGACTACCGGATCCTGGCGCAGACGGCGGTCGAGCTCCGTTCCAACCTCCAGGAGGGTCTCGCATGGGGGGACCTGTTCTCGGTCTCCTGCGCCGAGGACCTGCCGCTCATCGATCCGCGGCTGATCCCCGCCGCCACGCACGGCACGTTCTACGGCGACGACCGGGTGCGCGATCAGCTCGCCGCCTGCGGCGTCTGGCCGCACGCGAAGATGCCGGCGGGCTGGGGAAAGCTGATCCATTCCAACGCTCCGGTCCTGCTCCTCTCCGGCGAGCGCGATCCGGTCACGCCTCCCGCCGACGCGGCGCTGGTCGCGAAAGGTTTTCCACACGGCCTGCTGGTCCAGATCCCCCACGGCACCCACGCCGCCGAGGGGACCTGCGAGGAGCGCCTGATCGCCGATTTCATCGAGCGCGGCACGGTGGAGGGGCTCGACCTCTCGTGCATCAAGGCGGGCAAGACGGTGCCCTTCGTCACCGATGCCGCGAAGATGGCGAAAAGCCGCCAGCATGAGGGATAGGATCGCGATCGGTCTGGTCCTCCTCGTCCTGGCCGCGGGGCCGGCGGGAGCCGCGGGGGCCGTTTCGAAGGAGGACGCGGCGCTGTTTCTGGCCGCCGAGCGCGGGCAGGTGGAGCTGATCCGGGACCTGTTGCGGCGGGGCGCCCATCTTGAAGCGATCACCGAATCCAAATACACGCCGCTGATGGTCGCGGCCTCGCGGGGGCAGGCGGCGGCGGTCGCCGAGCTGCTCAAGGCCGGCGCCAATCCCAATGCCGCCGCGGCTGGAACCGGAGGGTGGTCGGTGCTGGAAGTGGCCGTCATCCAGGGGAAGAGCCTGCAGGTGATCGAAGCCGTGGTGGCGGCCGGCGCCGACGCGCGCCGGATCCAGGATGGCGGTGCCCGCCTGCTGGCCGAGTCATCCTCGCAGCCCGAAATCGTCCGCGCCCTGCTCGCCGCCGGCGCGCAGACTCCGGTGTTCCGCGATCGGACGATCCTCGAAAACGCCGCCAGATCGGGCAACAAGGATCTCCTCGATGCCCTCCTCCGTCGCTTCGAGCACGACGACTTTCCCGGGTCGCCGCTCGAGATTGCCCTCAGGGGTCGCGACCTCTCCCTGGTCCAGGCCCTGCTCCGTGACGGAGTCCCTGTGAACGGACGGACCCGGAGCAACGGCACTCCGCTGATCGCCGCCGTGAACACGTTTTCGCTGGAGGCGATCCGAATGCTGCTCGCCGCCGGTGCGGCGGTCGACCTCGAAGACCAGGCGCACCAGACTCCGCTGGTCTGGGCGGTGCGCTACGAGAAACCGGAGATCGTCGAGCTGCTCCTCTCCAAGGGGGCCAAGGTCAATTACGTTCCGGTGCGGCCGGGGACGACCGCCCTCGGAGAGGCGATTTCCGAAAGGCATCTGGAGATGGTGCGGCTTCTCCTCCGCCACGGCGCCGACCCCAACCTGCCGGATGCCAACGGCTTCACGCCGCTGCAAAAGGCCGCGAGCGGAGAGCGGGGAGAGATCGTGGCCCTCCTCCTGGCCCATGGCGCACGAGAGGATGCGGCCCCAGCCGTCGGGCAGGTTGGACCGCCGGGGAAGGATGCCATCACGCTGGCGACGGAAGCGTGCGACGGTCCGGGCATGGTGGCTCTGCTCAAGGCGGGAGCCTCGCCGGATCGGATCTCCCCGAGGCTTCTGGGGCACTGCCTGCCGAAGACGATCTGGGAGGTCAGCCAAGCCGGAGTCGATCTGAACCGTCGCGATCCCAAGGGGGAGACGGCTCTGCTGTCGGCGGTGACCCGGCACAGACCCGAGACGGTCGTCCGCCTGCTGGAGCTGGGTGCCGATGCCAACCTCGCGGCGCCGGACGGTGAGACGGCCTTGATGCGGGCCGCTTCGGACGCCGACCGGTGGGAGGAGGTCCAGGCGCTCCTCGACCACCATGCGGACCCCAAGGCCGTCGATTCGCGCGGCCGGACCGCCCTGCACCGGGCGGCGGAGATCGCGGCCTGGCGGAGCCTCAGCTTGCTGGCGCAGGCCGGCGCCGATCCCGACCTCCGCGACCGCGACGGGCGGACACCTCGCGAGCTCTACCTGCGGAAGCGGTTGAGCTCGGGAGGATCGCCACGGATCGCGGGCGCCGGGTTGACACGGATCTCCTTCGTGCTCCCTCCCGACTTTAACCCCTACAAGGCGCCCGCCCGGCAGCCCGCCTTTCCGATCCTCGCCGAGTACACTTCCGTGGCGCGCCGGGGGGCGATGTGGGTCTCGATCTCCTGGGCGCCCCGCGGGGCGACCGTCACCTCCGTGGAGCCCGGCGAGGAAGTGACCGTGGTGCCGGCGAGTTGGGAGGGGCGGCCACTTTCGATCGGCCGGTACGCCGCGCCCTACCTGGAGCAGGTCCCGAACCCCGAGGTCTGGATCGCCGTGGTCCCCGTGCCGTCGCGCCCTCTGCTCGTGCGCGTCTGGGCGCCCCGGGAGTACGGAATGGAGGCCGGCTGGGTTCTTCGCGGTATTCTCCAGACGTTGCGCCAGCCGCCCCCGATAGATCAATTCCTGGCCCTGGGTGCGGGGCGGATCGCGACGATGCTGGGGTGCTCGGTGGGCCTTCTCGCCCTCCTCGCCGCGGCGGCGGTCTGGCTCTTCCGGAAACTGTTCACGAGAGGGAAGCAGAGAGGCCTGAAACGATGAATCGCTTGAACGTCCGAGGTTGGATGAGAGGTCTTCCCGGGCTCTCCCTGGTCCTGTTGCTGTTGCTGACCGGCGCCTGTGGCGACGACGTCATGGTCATCAACGCGGTCGACGTCAACATGGAGGTCAAGGATCTTCCGCAAGGCGTGGTCCAGTCGGTCGCCCTGCACTGGCCTCAGGCGAAGATCGAATCCGCGCAGCACAGGTATGGCAACGATGCCTGGAACGGGTATCTGCTGACGCTCGGGTTCGAAGACGGCAGGAAGGAGTGCCCTGTGCTGGCGAAGGACGGTGCCGTCCAGTGGAACAGCGGATCGGTTTGCCATGGCCAAAGCTGACATGACGACCCACATCGCCCTCCTCCGTGGCATCAACGTCGGCGGCAAGGCCAAGATCGCCATGGCGGATCTGCGCGCGATGCTCGCGGAGCTGAAGTTCGGGGACCCGCGGTCGCTGCTGAACAGCGGCAATCTCGTGTTTCGCAGCGATGAGCTCACGGGCGCCGATCTGGAAAGATTGCTCGAAGCGGAGACCGAAACACGCCTCGGTCTCAAAACGGATTTCTTCGTCCGTGATCCCGAGGAGTGGCGAGAGGTCATCGCCGGCAATCCCTTTCCGGAGGAAGCCGAGGGCGATCCCGGCCATCTCGTCGTCATGTTCCTGAAGCAGTCCCCGGACGCCGGGAACGTGGAAGCTCTCCAGTCGGCGATCGCCGGCCGGGAGGTGGTGCGCGCCGTGGGCCGGCAGGCGTACATCACCTACCCGGACGGCATCGGGGACTCGCGTCTGACGATCAACGTGATCGAAAAGAAGCTCGGCACCCGGGGCACGGGCCGCAACTGGAACACCGTCCTGAAGCTCGGCGCCCTCGCCGGCGCGTGACGCGGGCGCCGACTCAGTTGCCGCAGACCACGTGGATGTAGACGACGCTGCAGTCCGTGAGAGTGCAGCGCTCGAGGCCGCAACTGACCAGGGCGCAGTGGTACGTACACTGGCTGGCCTGAGCTGGCGGCGTGGAGAGCCCACCCAGGCTGAGGACGGCGAGCGCGAGGGCGAAAACCAGGAGAGAGAGTCGGCGGTTCATTGCAGCCTCCTTTGGACGTCTTCGGGAGAGGTCATCTCGTCCCTATAGACTTGAGTGCCGCTCGTGCCTCACTACGCGCTGCCGGCCCGGCCCAGGGGCGGGACCTGCCGTCTGCTACACTAGCTCGACTTTTCGACGCGGAGCCGCACGGACCCTCTTTCGAAGGGAGAGCTGATGCAACACCTGGTGCTCGATACGGGCAACACCGGATTCATGCTGCTCTGCTGCAGCCTCGTCATGCTGATGACGCCCGGCCTCGCCTTCTTCTACGGCGGGCTGGTGGGCCGCAGGAACGTCCTCGCGATCATGATTCAGAGCTTCGTTTCGATGGGCTGGACGACCGTGCTCTGGTGGGTCTGCGGCTTCTCGATGTGCTTCAGCGGCTCCCTCAAGGACGGCTCCGACCTCGGTGGCATCATCGGCAATTTCAACTGGGCGTTCCTGCGCGGCATCACGCTCGACATGCCGTCGCCGATCAACCCGACGATCCCGATGATCGTCTTCTGCGCCTACCAGATGATGTTCGCGATCATCACGCCGGCGCTGATCACCGGCGCCTTCGCCAACCGGGTGACGTTCAAGGCCTACATGCTGTTCCTGACCGCCTGGCTGCTCTGCGTCTACTTCCCGTTCGTCCACATGGTCTGGGGCGGCGGCTGGCTGGCGAAGTGGGGGGTGCTCGATTTCGCCGGCGGCATCGTCGTCCACAACATCGCGGGGATCGCGGCGCTGGCGTCGGTCCTGTTCGTCGGCAAGCGGCGGGTAGAGGACAAGGAGCCGCACTCGATCCCGCTGGTGGCGCTCGGCACCGGCCTGCTCTGGTTCGGCTGGTACGGCTTCAACGCCGGCAGCGAGTTCCGCGTCGATTCGGTCACCGCGGTGGCGTTCCTGAACACCGACCTCGCGGCCAGCTTCGCGGCCATCGCCTGGCTGGCGATGGACTGGTTCACCACGAAAAAGCCCCGCTTCCTCGGCCTGCTCACCGGCGCCGTGGCGGGTCTCGCGACGATCACCCCGGCGGCCGGCTATGTCTCGCCGGCCACCGCCTGCCTGATCGGTCTGATCGCCGGCTTCGTCTGCTTCTATGCCGTGGCGCTGAAGAACCGGCTGGGCTGGGACGATGCGCTGGACGTCTGGGGCGTCCACGGCGTCGGCGGCTTCCTGGGGATCGTGCTCTGCGGCGTCTTCGCGACCACCGTCTTCAATCCCGGGGGCGTCGACGGGCTGCTGCGCGGGAACACTCACTTTTTCCTGGTCGAGCTCGCGGCGGTGGCGATCTCCTCGCTCTGGGCGTTCGTATTCACGCTGGGCATGCTCTGGCTGATCGATCGGATCACGCCGGTGAAGGTCGGCGCGGAGCAGGAGAGAGAGGGGCTCGACAGCGCGTTGCACGGCGAGATCGCGTATCCGATGCAGTTGTAGGGCGGGCCCTTTCAGGGCGGGGCCCTCACTCCCCAACCCCTCTCTCCCAGCCCTCCACCCACCCCTGCCGGGGAGAGAGGGGCTAAAGCAAAACATCGAAGCGTCTGGAAGTTATTTTTAAACTAACCACTCCCTCTTCTCCCCGGCAGGGCGGGTGGAGGGCTGGGAGAAGAGGGCCGGGGTGATGAGGGCGCCGCAGCTAAGGAGCCGCTGATTTTGTAGCAGCCACCGCCCCCGTCTCCTCCGCCAGATCCGTGATCAACCGGGCGCTCCGCTCGCGCGTGAAGTAGGCCCACATCCATTCCCGCATAACCGCCAGGCGGTTGCGGAAGCCGATCAGCAGGAAGATGTGGACCAGGGCCCAGAGGAGCCAGGCGAGGATGCCGGACACCTGCCGGCCGCCGATCAGCGCGACGGCGCGGTTGCGGCCGATCGTGGCCATGCTCCCCTTGTCCCAATATTTGTAGGGACGCCGCGGCTCGCCGCGCAGGTCGCGGACGATGTTCGCGGCCGTGGCCGTGCCCTCCTGGGTCGCCGCGGCTCCCAGGCCCGGCACCTCCACGCCGGCCGCGTCCTTGAGCCAGGCGAGGTCGCCGATGACGAAGACGTCGGGGTTGCCGGGGAGGCTGAGGTCGGGGGTGACCAGCACGCGTCCCGCGCGGTCCGTCGGCGCGCCCAGCGCCCTGCCGAGGGGGGAGGCGGCGACGCCGGTCGCCCAGACGATCACGCTCGCGGGGATCCACTCCTCGCCGACCTTGATCCGTCCCGGCTCGACCGCCGAGACGAGACTGTTGAGGCGGAGCTCGACGCCCAGCTCCTCCAGTTGCTTCTCCGCCTTGCGCGAGAGCGTTTCCGGATAAGCGCCGAGGACCCGCGCGGCGCCCTCGTAGATCGTGACCCGCGCTTCCGCCGTCCTGATCGCCTTGAAGTCGCTCGCCATGGCGCGGCGCGCAATGTCCGCGATCGCTCCGGCCAGCTCGACGCCCGTCGGCCCACCGCCGACGACGGCGAAGCGCAGAGGCTCGTGCCGGCCGGTGAGGGATGCCTGTCGCTCGGCGACCTCGAAGGCGAGCAGTACGCGGCGGCGGATCTCGAGCGCGTCCTCGATCGTCTTCAGGCCGGGAGCGTCGCCCGCCCAGTCGTCGTGGCCGAAATAGGAGTGCCGCGCCCCGGCGGCGACGATCAGGTAGTCGTAGGCGAGCTCCTCGCCCTGGTTGAGCTTGACGCGCCGCGCGGCGAGGTCGAAGCCGAGGACCTCGCCGAGGATTACCTCGACGTTGGGGGCGGCGCGCAGGATGCGCCGCAGGGGCTCGGCGATCTCGCCCGGAGAGAGCACGGCGGTGGCGACCTGGTAGAGCAGGGGCTGGAAGGTGTGATGGTTCTTGCGGTCGACCAGCGTGACCTCCACCGGCTTGCCCGCCAGCCCCTTCGCCGCGTAGAGGCCGCCGAAGCCGCCGCCGACGATCACCACCCGCTTCCGTTGAGAGTCCATGCGGCCGAGTATAGGGGACTGGGGCCTCAAGGTTCAGCGGGGCGGAGGTTGACCTCGCCCGGCCACTTGGTCATGATTGCCGAAATCTTAAAAGGAGAATCGTTTGAAAAAACAAGTCATGCTCGCGGTGGTTCTCAGCTTCGGCCTTCTGGGCGCCCTGCAGGTACGAGCGGAGGTTCTGCCCTCGTTTCTGACCTCCGCGGTGGACGCGCCGGCGTCCTGCCGGACCGATGCCGCCGCCAAGCCGTCCTTCTTGCGCCGGGGCCTGCCGACCAAGGATTCGTGCACGGCGACCTGCCCCGCGGGCGGGTCGTTGACGACGAGCTGCTCCGGCACCTGCACCGCCGTCGACGTGAACTGCCCGACCACGGCCGGCTATGTCCTGTGCAACGGTGTGCGCACGGATTGCGGGGCGTGCCCACCAGGCCCCTATTGCCAGAGCCTGAACGGCACCACCTGCTCGCCCAACGGCAAGACGACCACCTGCACGATCGCGGAGGGCTATACGGGTATCATCTGCACTTGCCGGATGGGACACTGGTCCTGCCCCTTCTGATCCGTACCTCCCTCCTGTAAACGGCCCGCTTTCGCTCAGTCGCCCATCCGCACGGCCTGCGCGAAGGCGGGCTCGCCGGCGGCGAGGTCGAGGGACGTCTCCTCGGGAGTGCCGAAGGCTCTCGCCCGCTGGTCGTCGAACTCGCCTTCCCAGCGGGCCACGACGCAGGTCGCGAGGCAGTTGCCGATCACGTTGACGCAGGTGCGCCCCATGTCCATCAGCTCGTCGACGCCGAAGATGACGGCGACGCCGATCGGGCCCAGACCCCCCGGCACAAAGGTGTTGAGAGTGGCCAGCAGGATTACCAGGGAGGCGCGCGGCACGCCGGCGACCCCCTTGGAGGTGACCATCAGCGTCAGCATCATGACGATCTGCGCGCCGAGGCCCATGTGGATCCCCGTGGTCGCCTCCGCCGCCTGGGAGACGAAGACCGAGGCCATCGCCAGGTAGAGCGTGGTGCCGGCGAGATTGAAGCTGTAGCCGGTGGGCATCACGAAGCCGACGATGCGCGGCGGCACGCCCAGGCGCTCCATCACCTCCATCGCCTTGGGCAGGGCCGACTCGCTGCTGGTGGTGGCGAAAGCGATCGTCGCCGGCTCGCGCACGGCTTTGAGGAACTTGCCGATCGGAATCCGGAAGAGCATCGCCACGGCGCCGAGCACCAGGACGGTGAAGACGATCAGCGCCAGGTAGAGCGAGCCGATCAGCTTGCCGAGGTTGACCAGCACCCCCAGTCCCTGCGTGCCGATGGTGTGGGCCATGGCGGCGCCGACGCCGATGGGGGCGAACATCATCACGTAGCTGGTGAAACGGAACATGATCTGCGACAGGCTCTCCATCACCTGAAGCATCGGCTTGCCCTTCTCGCCGACGGCGGAGAGGGCCATGGCGAAGAGCACCGCGAAGGCGACGATCTGCAGCACGTCGCCGCGCACCATCGAATCGACGACGCTGGCGGGGAAGATGTGCACGAGCGTTTCGATGATCGTCTTGGGGTGGTTCTCGGCGACTTTCTGAACGGTTTCCGTGACCGGCGCCACCAGCGCGACGCCAATTCCCGGCCGGGTCAGGTTGACCACCGCGAGGCCGATCACCAGCGCGAGCGTGGTCACCACCTCGAAATAGAGCAGCGCCTTGGCCCCCATGACCCCGACCTTCTTCAGGTCGCCGCCCCCGGCGATGCCGACCACCAGCGTCGAGAAGACCAGGGGCGCGATTACCGACTTGATCAGGTTCAGGAAAATGTCGCGCAGGAAGAACACCTTGTTCCCCCAGTCGGGACGCAGCCATCCCACGACCCCACCGACCACCAGGCCGATCATGATCCACGAGGTCTGCGACAGGCGGTACCAGGGCTTGCGCGGAGGCGGAGCGAGGTCGGTCATGGTCTCTCTCCGATAGGGCGCCCCAATCGAGCCTTCCCCAGGAGGTGCCGCATCTCGTCGACGGTCTCTTCCAGCCAACGGAGGCGCTCCGCGGGAGTCAACCGCAGCCCGCTTCGGAGGTGATGGCGGCGGGCGCCAGCAAAATCCCATCCGCTGAGATCCATCGGACCATCAGGGCCTTGCGAATCGATCACGTCACTCCTCTCGCAGATCTGAAAGCGCTGCCACATCGTCGAGATCTCTCGCGCGGCCGGTGGCGCGCTTCATCTCGATCAGGTCCTCGCGCGACACGACCGTGGCCTGCATTCCCTCCAACTGAACTTTCAGGGCACGACGGTATACCGCGTCGAAGTCAAAAGGCTCCTCGACGAACAAGTCGACGGCGAATCCCGGATACTCAGGACGCCAGAGGGAAAAGACTGTCATGTTTTTTTCTCGCCGCCAGCTTTCGCGATTTCCGGGGTCGGCGAAAGCGCTGAGCGGAACCGGTGCCTGGGGACGAAAGTCCAGGGCTGCGAAGGCCTTCAACGCGCGCTCCAGGTTCTCGGGGGCGAGCTGAAGAACCAGATCGAGGTCGAGGGTCGTGCGCAGATATCCATGGAGCACGACGGCAACGCCTCCCACGACCAGATAGCGGACCCCAGCTCCTTCCAGGGCCGACAGAACGGCCTCGACACGTCCGCTCATGTAGACAGACTGCCAGTTTCAGGAGAGATCCTGCCGCCCATCCGGCGATTCTATCCTCATCGGCCGAGCCCCGGCATTTCCGCTTCCGCCTGATTGTTGTCTAAGCTCTGGACGATGGCCGACCACGAACAGCTCGTCGAACGCATCCGGGCCCTGCCCGACCGCCCCGGCATCTACATCTTCAGGGATGCCGAGGGGAAGGTCCTGTATGTGGGCAAGGCCAAGTCCCTGCGCAAGCGGGCGTCGTCCTACCTGGCGCGCGACCATGAGCCGCGGCTGGCGGCGATGGTTTCCGAGGCGGTGGACCTGGAGTATGTCGTCACCGACTCCGAGGCCGAGGCGCTGCTGCTCGAGAACAACTGGATCAAGAACAAGCGGCCGCGCTACAACGTGCTGCTGCGGGACGACAAGACCTACCCCTATCTGAAGCTGACGATGCGCGACGAGTTCCCGCGCATCGCCTTCACCCGCCGGATCTCCAACGACGGCGGCGAGTACTTCGGACCCTTCCTGCCCGGCGGGCTGGCGCGCAAGGCGATCAAGCTGGTCCAGAAGCTCTTCCGGGTCCGCGTCTGCCGGATCGACGTCGACGGCTCGTGGGCGCGCCCCTGCCTCTATTACGACATGCACCGCTGCCTGGGCCCCTGCGTGGCGAAGCTCACCACCAAGGCGGCCTACGACGAGGCGATCGAGCAGGCGCGGCTCTTCCTCGCCGGGCGCACCGATCCGCTGATCAAGCGGCTCAAGCGAGAGATGTGGGAGGCCGCGGAGGGGACCGACTACGAGCGCGCGGCGCAGCTCCGCGACACCCTCGCGGAGGTCGAGGCGGTCAGCCAGCGGCGAAAGCTGTCCTCGGTCGACGAGGAGGACCTCGACGTCTACGGCGTCCACATCTCGGGGGGGAACGCGGCCGTCATCTCGCTGATCATGCGCGAGGGGCAGGTGCTCGACCGCCGCGAGCTGTTCTGGGAGGGGGTGGGGCAGATCTCCCCCGAGCTCCTGCTCTCCGAGGTGGTGCCCCAGATCTACGACCGCACGACCTTCATCCCCAAGGAGATCCACCTGCCGGTGCCGATCGAGGGGGAGGAGGCGCTGGTCGAGTGGCTGTCGGAGAAGAAGGACGAGCGGGTGTACGTGCGGATGCCCTCGCGGGGACCCAAGGCCGAGCGGGTGCAGCTCGCGATGCACAACGCCGAGCTGGCCCACAAGCGCCGCTTCCGGGCCGGCGGCGCCTCCTCGCCCGGCGCCTCCGCGCTGGAGCGCCACCTCGACCTCTCCGACCCGCCGCGGCGGATCGAGGGGTTCGACATCTCCCACTTCCAGGGGGGCGAGACGGTGGCGTCGATGGTGGTCTGGGAGGAGGGGAAGATGCGGAAGGGGGAGTACCGCTCCTTCAACATCCGCGACCTCACCCAGCCGGACGACTTCGCGTCGATGCGCCAGGCGGTCGAGCGGCGCTACCGGCGGATCCTGGAAGAGGTCGGCGCGATGCCCGACCTGATCCTGATCGACGGCGGCATCGGGCAGCTCAACGCGGCCCTGGGAGCGCTGGCGGAGCTGGGAGTGGAGGAGACGTCGATCGTCTCGCTGGCCAAGCGGGAGGAGGAGATCTACGTCCCCGGCCTGCCCGAGCCGCTCCGCCTGCGCCGCGACGACCTCGGGCTGCGGCTGCTCCAGGAGATCCGCGACGAGGCCCACCGCTTCGCCGTCTCCCGCCACCGCCGCCGCCGCTCCGCGCGCACCCTGCACAGCCGCCTCGACGAGCTGGCCGGCATCGGTCCCCGCCGCCGCAAGCTGCTGATCCAGACCTTCGGCAGCGTCCAGGGGGTGCGCGAGGCGAGCCTGGAGGATCTGCGGAGCGCCCTCGGAGCGGTCACCGGGCAGCGGATCTTCGAGCAGTTGCATGCGGAGGAGGTGGGGGAGGGGGTGGGGGAGGGGGAGAGCGCGGTACCAGCGGCAGGTGCTACGATCGAGAACGATTAGGAGACCCCATGAATCAAAGCCGATCTCTGACTGGAATCATCGAGCGGGAAGGGAATGGATACGTCGCGCTCTGCCCAGAGTTGGACATTGCGAGCCAGGGCGTTTCCGTTGAGGAGGCGCGGCGAAATCTCGTCGAGGCTCTGGAGCTGTTCTTCGAGTGCGCGGACCCCACCGAGATCGAGGACCGTCTTCAGAACTCAGCTCCCGGCGCCTCCGGCGCCCGGGCATAAATGCCCGCGCTACGCTTCAAACGAAAAGCCTCCTGAAGGAGGCTCAATCCCTCCGGCCGCTTTTTGAGTCGGCTTTAGCCGGCTTTTCGGTTCCGTTGTAGCCCGGGCATTTATGCCCGGGCGTCGGAGGCGCCGGACCTCTCCCACCCCCTCACCCCCCTCCCGGGTCCTCCGTCCCTTCGTCCTCCTCCTTGTCCTCCACCGCCTTCCGCACCGCTTCCAGGTCCGGCCGCGGCACCCGCTTCAGGATGTAGATCGACTGCGCGTTGCCCCGGAAGCTGCCCTTGAGGGTGGAGGTGCCGCCGTTTCCAAAGTGGGCCGCGACCTCGTAGTTGGCGAGAATCCAGGCGCGGAGGAAGCCGGGGATGCGCGGCCTGCCATCGGGGCGGCGGAGGTCGCCCATCACCAGATAGTGGTCCTTGTGCTCGATGATGCGGTCGCGGGCGTTCTCCCAGACCCGGTTCTGGACCTTGGCTGGCAGCGTGTCGATCCGCGATGGCAGGAAGGCCAGCTCCCTCTGGATCAGCATCCGGTCGTTCGGCCGTAGCCGGGGGCGGAGCCAGTGGATCGCCTGCTCGCGGGAGTCGACGAGAGCGAGCTGAAAGGAGTCGTAGTCGTAGAGCCCCGGCGCGAAGAGGATCACCGGGAGGATGACGGCGGCGAGGTCCATCAGCCTCCAGCGGGGGAACCGGTCGCGCGCCCAGGCATAGAGCAGAGCGACGACGGCGCAGGCGAGGGGGACGAGCGCGAGGACGTTGCGGAAGGCCCGGAACTTGTAGGGCGCCACCAGCAGCGCGGTAGTGACGCCGAAGAGGAGCCAGCCGGCGAGGGCGGGCGCCCAGCGGCGGTTTCGCGAGGCCACCACGAGCGCCGCCGCGGCGAGGAGCACGAAGGCGAGCCCGAGCTCGGGATGGGTCACGGGGAGGTCCCACTCGGCGCGGTGGATCGCCTGGTCCCAGTACGATCCCATCTCCTGGAAGCCGTAGACGCTGTCCATCTCGCGCAGGCTGTTGAGCACGTTGGCCGTGCGCAGGGCCAGCGCGGGCATGGCGAGGAGCAGGGCGGCGATGGCGGCGGCGCCGGCCAGGGCCAGCCGGCGGAGCTTTTCCGGCCACGTGGACTCGGCCAGCACGACCGCCAGGGCCACGGAGAGGCAGACCAGGGCCGCCGGGTACTTGGTGGCGCCCGCAAAACCGGACATCGCGCCGGCCAGGAGCGCGTCGCGCCGCGGGTGGTCCGCGGTGCGCACCCTCTCGGCGAAGAGCAGGGCGGCGAGGACGAAGAAGACCACCATCGGGTTGATGTTGACGATCGCGCTCCGCATCACCAGGGCGGGGACGAGGGCGGCGAGCCAGGCCGCGAAGAGACCGGCGGCCGGTCCGGCGAGCCGGTGGACGAGGAGGCCGGTCAGGAGGACGACGCCGAGCGAGAACGCCAGCGTGACGACGCGGCCGATGACGATCAGATCCGGCGGCTCCAGGATGTCGTAGTACTCCGGAGGCGTGGGCGAGAGGTCGTCGAGGAAGGGCTCGCCGTGGACGTGGGCGTAGACCGGCGACCAGGCGAGGGCGGCGCCGGCGACGAGGTAGAAGGGGAGGGTGGGATAAGCGTAGGTGTCCGGCTCCCAGGTGTGGTGCCCGAGCAGATAGGCGGCGTGATGAAGGACGTGCCCTTCGTCGATGTAGCTCATGTAGGGCAGCCCGGCGGTGAGGGCGGGGAGCCGCACGAGGGTGGCGACGGCGAGGATCGCGAGCCCCGCCAGGAAGGACGTCCAGCGCTTCATCAGGATCTCCATGATACGAAAAGGCTCCAGGTTTCACCGGCTCGGGTTAAAATAGGCGCCACGTGATAGGACTCGATGTTCACCGTCCCACCGCCGACGAGCTGCGGGCGTTCTCCGATCGGATCGCGCAGCGGCTCAGCGAGCGCCCCCTGGACCTCGATCCCGATTTCCATCGGGAGCGTGTGGCCGGCCTGATGCGACAGGCGGGAGAGGCGACCTTCTATCAGCTTCTCGACCTGCCGCCAACGGCCGCGGCCCAGGAGATCCACGAGGCCTACGACCAGATCTCCCGTCTGGTCCACCCCGCCAACGCTCCGCGGCTGGGGCTGGTCGGGCGCGAAGGGGTGCTCGAGATGCTCTTCGAGCAGCTCACCCAGGCCTACCTCAACCTCTCGCACCCGGAGCGCCGCAAGGCCTACGACCGCGGCCTTTCCAGCCTTACCTGGTCGGCGTCCCTGAGCCCGGTGTCGGAGCAGCGGCGCGAGGAGGTCCGCGACGCCGTCGAGCGCTATCACAAGCGTGCGCTCGACCTGATCGCGAACGATGATTTCTATCCCGCCATCGAGCTGTTGAAGGAGGCGGTCCGCATCGCGCCGCGGCCCGAGCTCTATGCGATGCTCGGCAAGCTCCAGGCCAAGAACCCGCGCTGGCTGCGGGTGGCGGCGGAGAACCTACAGCAGGCGATGGCCCTGGGCTCGAAGGAGTCCGACCTGCCGGCCGCCCTCCACGACGTGCAGCAGCGGATCGCGGCCGGCGAGTGGCGGGTGACCGATCCCACCACCGGCATGGCCTCGCGCACCGCCCGCACCGCCCGCCAGGAGGCGCCCGACATCGAGGTCCTCGATCCGGAAGAGGAGATCGGCGGACGCCGGTAGGCTACAATCACCCCGCCGGAGATCTTCAGGCGGTCGCTTCGCGGGGGCTTTCGGGCTCTCGCGGGGAGGAAAGTCCGAGCTCCTACGGGCAGCAGGCTCGCTAACGGCGAGGCGTGGCGACGCGACGGAAAGTGCAACAGAGAATAGACCGCCGGTCTCCTTCGGGGGGCCGGTAAGGGTGAAACGGTGCGGTAAGAGCGCACCGCTCCGCCGGCGACGGCGGAGGCATGGCAAACCCCCTGCGGAGCAAGACCAAATAGGGGAGCGGTACGCGGGCCGCCCGTCCCGCCTTCGCGTCCGGTTCGCCGGGCGCGGGGCCGCTTCCGGGTAGGTTGCTCGAGGCCGGCGGCAACGCCGGTCCCAGAGGAATGACAGCTCACCGGCTTCGGCCGGGACACAGAACTCGGCTTACGGAGATCTCCGGCCTTTGATCCCCTCGGCTCAGCTCCCACCTCCCGCCGGTCCCGGCGACCGGGTCGGAGTGGCGGCGCTCTCGGGTCCCGTCGATCCGGAGCGGCTCGACCGCGGCCTCGCGGCCCTGCGGCGGCTCGGCTTCGAGCCGGTGCTCGCCGACAACGTCCTCTCCCGTCACGGCCTGTTCGCCGGCGGCGACGCCGAGCGCCTCACCGCCTTCCACCGCCTCGCCGCCGATCCCACCCTGCGCGCCATCTTCTTCTCCCGCGGCGGCTATGGCCTGATGCGCGTGCTCCCCGGCATCGATTGGGACCTCCTGCGGCGCCACCCGCGCGCCTACGTGGGCTACTCGGA
Organism: uncultured Acidobacteriota bacterium; assembly: GCA_963718645.1. Taxonomy (GTDB): domain Bacteria; phylum Acidobacteriota; class Thermoanaerobaculia; order Multivoradales; family UBA5704; genus DATARR01. Next base: position 2,647,116 of record OY970373.1, on the reverse strand, counting down.
CCTCACCCCCCTCCTGCTGGAGGTGGCGCGGCGGCTGGGTCTGGTGGCCTTCCACGGCCCGCTGGTCGCCGCCGACCTCGCCCGCGGGCTTGACTCCGCCGAGGAGGAATCGCTCCTGGGCGCGCTCGCCGGCCGCTACCCCGTGGAATCCCCCGTCGCCGGCTGGATCCGGAAGCCGGCGGGGGGCGGGATCGTCCGCGGACCGCTCCTGGGCGGCTGCCTCAGCCTGCTGACGGCCACGCTCGGCACCCCCTTCACCCCCGACCTCGCGGGGGGGATCGTGTTCTGGGAGGACGTCAACGAGCCCCCCTATAAGGTCGACCGGATGTTGACCCACCTGGGGCTCTCGGGTACTCTGGCGGACATCGCAGGCATGACCGTCGGCCAGCTCGGAGAGGGCGAAGGCCCGGAGGGGAAGCCGGCGGACTGGCCGGCGTCGGTGGCGGACGGTCTCGCCCGTTTCGCCTGGCCGCTTGCGTGGGGGCTCGAATGCGGGCACGCCGCGCCCAACCGGACGTTCCCGGTGGGCCTGCCGGCGAGCCTGGACGGCGCCCGCGATCGGCTTCTGCTCGGCGAGGAATAGCGGCGAAGAATAGCGGGATAGCGGGCAAGGACGAGGGTCTCAATGGCCAATACAGTCTTCAAGACCACCAGCGGTCCCGGCGGCACCAACTCCGGTCCTTCCGCGGCCGCCGCGGGCGCCGGACGGAAGGGCCATCTGGTCGAGGTCAAGGAGGGCGACTACGTCTTCCGCGAGGGGGACCTCGGGACCGAGATGTACATCATCAACGAGGGGAAGGTCGAGATCCTGAACCAGGTCGGCGACGAGGAACAGCTCCTCGCCCTGCTGGAGAAGGGGGACTTCTTCGGCGAGATGTCAGTGCTGGAGGACCTGCCGCGCGCCGCGTCGGCGCGGGCGGCGACCGACGTCCGGCTGTTGCAGATCAACGGCTCGACCTTCGATCAGCTCCTCCAGGGGAACCCCGAGATCGCTGTCCGCATGATGCGCAAGCTCTCGCGCCGGCTGCGCGAGACCGACGAGCTGCTGAAGGGCTTCCTCGGCACCAAGGCGGCCTCGCGCGAGATGCCGCGGCCGGACGTGCAGGTGCCGGCGGAGGGGCCGGAGCGGCTGGTCCATCCGCCGTCCGGCATGGAGTTCCACCTCTCCAACGGCTCCGAGACCACGATCGGCCGCAAGGACCCGGTGACCGGCATCTATCCGGACATCGACCTGACGCCGGTCGACAACCAGCGCTCGGTCAGCCGCCGCCACGCCAAGGTCTACCGCCGCGGCAGCAAGTTCTTCTTCGGCGAGGAGATCGGCACCATGAACAGCACCTTCCTCAACGGCCGGCGGATGGACACCGGCATCCCCGGCGAGATCCGCCAGGGCGACGAGTTGCGCTGCGGCGTGGTCATCCTCCGCTTCGAGGGCGCGTAGTCTCTCCGGGCGGCGCGCTGGATCTCGAGGCCCCCCTCCGCACCGTCCGCGGCGTCGGCCCCGCGCGGGCCGACGCGCTCGCCGGCGGCGGCCTCCACACGGTGCGTGACCTGATCCTCCATCTCCCCTTCCGCTATGAGGACCGCCGCGGCATCACGCCGGTGGCCGCGGCCGTCGCGGGCACCGCCGCGACCTTCCTGGGCCGGCTGGTGGGGCTGCGCCGCATCCATCACCGCATCCATACCCGGCGGCGGGGGATGTCGCTGGTCCGCGGCTTCGTCGAGGACGTCTCGGGACGGCTGCCGGTGGTCTGGTTCAATCGGCCCTACCTTGCGAATCAGTCCATGGATGGGGAGTTCCTCCTCCATGGCCCGTTGAAAGCGGTGGGAGAGGGCATCGAGCTGGTGAACCCCTCGTGCGAGGCGGCGGCGGGGGCCGTCCATGGCGACCGCATCGCTCCCGTCTATCCGGCGGCCGGCAAGGTGGGGCCGGCCATCCGGCGGCGGCTGCTGGACGGCCTGCTCCAGGCGATCGATCTGCCGGGCGAGGTCGCCGAGACGATCCCCGCGGAGCTCCTGCGCCGCCACGGCCTGCCGCCGCTGGGGGAGGCGCTCCAGGCCCTCCATCGCCCCGAGCCGGAGGCGGACGTCGAGGATCTGAACGGACGCCGCAGTCCAGCTCACCAGCGCCTGATCTACGGCGAGCTGCTGGAGCTGCAGGTGGCCCTGGCGCTCCGCCGCCGGCGGGAGGAGGGGGTGCCGCGGACGCGCCGCTACCGCCTCGGCGCTCCCCTGCGGCGGATCCTCGCGGCGATCCCCCCTTTTCCGCTCACCGCGGCCCAGGAGCGGGTGACGGCGGAGATCCTCGCCGACCTCGCCGCCCCCCACCCGATGCTCCGTCTGCTCCAGGGGGACGTCGGGAGCGGCAAGACCATCGTGGCGGCACTGGCGCTGGCGGCGGCGCTGGAAAACGGCTATCAGGCGGCCTTTATGGCCCCCACCGAGCTGCTCGCCGAGCAGCACTTCGCGAGCCTGGCGCGGCTGCTGGGGGAGCGCTGGCGGATGGTACTGCTCACCGGCTCGGCCGGCGAGGCCGGACGCCGCCGCGCCGAGCTGGCGTCCGGAGAGGCGCGGCTCGCCGTGGGCACCCACGCCCTCCTCCAGGAGACGGTCGCATTCCAGGATCTGGGTCTGGTCGTCGTCGACGAGCAGCACCGCTTCGGCGTCGCCCAGCGCGAGCTGCTGCGAGGCAAGGGCGACCGGCCGGACATGCTGATGATGACGGCCACGCCGATCCCCCGTTCCCTGGCCCTCACCGCCTATGGCGACCTTCCAGTCTCGACTCTCGACGAGCTCCCCCCCGGCCGCTCGCCGGTGGCGACCCGGGTGGTCCCGGGGGGCAAGCGGACCGAGGTCTATCGCCGTCTGCGGGCGGCGGTGGCGGCGGGAGCCCAAGCCTACGTCGTGGCGCCGCTCATCGAGGAGAGCGCCCTCGCGGCGGCCTCCCTGGCCGAGGTAGAGGGGCGGGTGCGGGAGGCGCTGGAAGGGTTTGCCGTCGCGGTCGTCCACGGGCGGATGTCCGCCGCCGACCGGGAACGGGCGCTGCGCGCTTTCGCGGCCGGCAAGGCGCGGGCCCTGGTGGCGACCACGGTCATCGAGGTCGGCCTCGACGTTCCCGCCGCGACCTGGATGGTGATCGAGAGCGCCGAGCGCTTCGGCCTCGCCCAGCTCCACCAGCTCCGGGGGCGGATCGGGAGGGGAGCCGGCGCTTCGACCTGCGTGGCGATCCACGGCCGGCTGGCGGCGGTGGCCCGCGAGCGGCTGGAGACCTTCGCCGCCCTCGCCGACGGTTTCGAGATCGCCGAGCGCGATCTCCTCCAGCGCGGCCCGGGGGACCTCCTGGGCACCCGCCAGGCCGGGCTGCCGGCGCTGAAGGTGGCGCGCCTGCCGGTCGACTGGGAGTGGCTGGTGCGGGCCCGCGACGACGCCCGCGAGCTGCTCGGGCGTCTGGACGGGCCCGCCCTGGCGGCGCTGCTGGAGAAGGAGGCGGCATGCGCGTCCTCCTGATCGCCAACACCCTGCCGCCGCGCGACGTTTCCGGCGTCGGTGAACAGGTGCTACAGTTGGCGGCCGGCCTGCGGGAGAGGGGAGACGAGGTGAGGGTGCTGGGCCGCGGCCCGGAAGGGGCCGCGGGGCCGAAGGTGCTCTTTCCGCTGACGATCGTTCCGGCCGCCTGGGCGGCGCTCCGCCGCTTCCGTCCCCATGTGGTGCAGGTGCACGAGTCGGACGGCGCGCTGGCGGCCCTGCTCGTCCGCGCGGTGCGCGGGTCCCTCGCGGGACCGCCGCCGCTGCTGGCGGCCCTGCTCCAGGTGAGCTACGTCGAGGAGCGGCGGGCGGTGCGGCCTCTGGTCGCGCCGGGCGGCAGGGTCCTCGGACGGCCGGGGAGTGTCGAGGTCCGCTTCCGCCGCTGGAAAGCGCCGTTCCAGATCCTGCTCGGGCTGATCACCGCCCGCGCCGCCGACCTGGTGCTGGCGCCCAGCGCGGCCACCGCCGCCGAGCTCCGCCGCGACTACCGCGCCGAGAGGGTCGAGGTGATCCCCAACGTCACGGGAGGGCTGGACGTGCCGCCCGCCGGCAACGTCGGGGGAGAGGCGGGTTTTCTCCTTTTCGTCGGCCGCCTGCGGGTCCGCAAGGGAGTGGAGGTCCTGCTGGAGGCGCTCGGCGAGCTGCGCGCGAAGGTGCCCGGCGCGACCTTGAGGATCGCCGGGGACGGCGAGCACCGCGCGGCGCTGGAACGGAAGGCCGACGAGCTGGGGCTCGAGGGGGCCGTCTCCTTCCTCGGCAACTGCGACGCCGGCACCGTCCGCGGGCTGCTCGCGGGCGCCGCGGCCCTGGTGGTCCCCTCGATCTACGAGGGGATGCCGCTGGTGGTCCTGGAAGCGATGGAACGAGGGGTGCCGGTGGTAGCCAGCGCGGTGAGCGGCATCCCCGAGGTGGTGGTCGGCGGCGAGACCGGCTGGCTGGTGCCGCCGGAAGACCCCGCCGCCCTTACCCGAGCGCTGGCGGCGGTCCTCACCGACCCGGCGGAAGCGCGGCGCCGGGGGGAGGCGGGGCGGCGGCGGGTCGACGAGCGCTACCGGCCGGCGGCGGCGGCGGCGAGCTGGCGCGCGGCGGTCGAACGGAGTCTGGGATGATCGGGAGAATCGCGGGAGGAATCGGATGATGGGACGTTCCCTGTTGGTCGTCGGCGCCCTCGGGACGGTCGGCGTGATGGTGGCGGCCGGGCTCGGCTACGGCCTCAGCTCGCCGGCCGACGCCCGCATGCCCACCCATGTGGAGGTGGCGCTGGCGGCCCTCCTGATGCTGATGTTCTCCCACTCCTGGATCCTGCTCTACCTGCTTGGTACCGGCAAGCTCATCCGGGACGCCGTCCGCGAGGGCGCGCTCGATCCGGCGCCGCTGGCGGAGGCCCGCCGGCTGCGGCGGATCTGCTACCCGGTGATCCTGCTGGCCGCCGTCCTGGCGATGGCGACCTTCCTGGTGGGGGGCGCCGTCGCCGCCCGCGCCGCGAGCCCCTGGGTCCACCAGACGCTCTTCTGGGCCGCCCTCGCCGTCCAGGGAGCCGCCGTCGCGTTCGAATGGAAGGGGCTCGCCGTCAACGAGAGGCTACTGGTCGACGTCGACCGGCGGCTGGCCACGGCGCCGATCTGACAGAGGAGAGATGGAGTGACTGAACAGCAGACCGTGCTCTCGGGGATGCGCTCGACGGGCAAGATCCACCTGGGCAACTATTTCGGCGCCCTCAAGAACTGGATCGACCTCCAGGACCGCTACCGCTGCTACTACTTCGCGGCGGACTGGCACGCCCTGACCAGCGACTACGCCGATCCTTCCGAGATCGCGCAGAACACGATCGAGATGGTGATCGACTGGATCGCCGCCGGCCTCGACCCCGAGCGGTCGACGATCTTCATCCAGTCGATGGTGCCCGACCACGCCGAGCTCCACCTGCTGCTGTCGATGATCACGCCGCTCGGCTGGCTGGAGCGGGTGCCGACCTACAAGGAGCAGATCCAGCAGATCGAGAACCGCGACCTCTCGACCTACGGCTTCCTCGGCTACCCGGTGCTCCAGACGGTCGACATCGCCATCTACCGCGCCCACTTCGTGCCGGTGGGGGAGGACCAGGCGAGCCACCTGGAGATCAGCCGCGAGATCGTGCGCCGGTTCAACCACCTCTACAAGGCCGAGGTCTTCCCCGAGCCGCGGGCGCTGTTCACCCCCACCCCCAAGGTGCCGGGGATCGACGGCCGCAAGATGTCCAAGTCCTACGGCAACGCCATCAACCTCTCGGACAGCCCCGAGGTCATCCTGCAGAAGTGCAAGCAGATGTTCACCGATCCGCAGCGGGTAAAGCGGAGCGATCCCGGGCGCCCCGAGGTCTGCAACCTCTACGAGTTCCACAAGCTTCTCTCGCCGCCGGAGATCCAGGAGCGCGTGGCAATCGAATGCCGGGCCGCCCAGATCGGCTGCGTCGACGACAAGAAGCTGCTGGCGCAGATCCTGATCGACTTCCTGGAGCCGATCCGCCGCCGCCGCGAGGAGCTGGTGCGCGACCGCGATACCGTCTACGACATCCTGGTCGAAGGCTCGCGCAAGGCCCGCGAGCGCACCGCCGAGACCATGGACGCCGTGCGCTCGGTCATGGGCCTCGACTACCGGAAGGTCACCCTCGGATGAGCGACGAGACCGAGATTCCCGATCTGCCCGAGGAGACGGCGGAGATCCAGGCGGAAGCGCCGGAACCGGCCAAGCCGCGCCGCCGCAAGGAGCGCGCCGCCGCCGAGCCCGCGGACGCCGGCGAAGACGATCCCGTCGGCCTGCTCCCCGAGGCCTGGCAGGTCCACCTGCCGATCTTCGACGGCCCGCTCGACCTCCTGCTCCACCTGATCAAGCTCAACCGGGTGGAGATCACGGACATCCCGGTGGCCACCATCTGCGATCAATTCCACGCCTACATGCAGCTCATGGAGGAGCTCAACCTCGACGTCGCCGGCGAGTACATCTACGAGGCGGCGGTGCTCATCCACATCAAGTCCAAGATGCTCCTGCCGCGCTCTCCCCGGGCGGAGGGGGAGCCCGAGGAGGACCCGCGCCAGGAGCTGGTCGACCGCCTGCTCGAATACCGCCGGCTCAAGGAGATCGCCCAGTCCTTCGCCGAGGTCGACCGCACGCGGATGGGGATCTGGACCCGCCAGCCGCAGCCGCTCCCCAGCCTGCCGGAGGATGAGGAGGCGACGATCGACCTCGGCGAGGTCTCGCTCTTCGACCTGCTGGGCGCGCTCAAGACGGCCCTCGTGCGCTACGACCGTGAGCATCCGCCGCCACTCCAGCTCTCGCTGGAAGAGTTCTCCGTGCGCGGGCAGTTCGACCGGTTGATGAGCATCCTCGACGCCGGCCACCCCTACGACCTGATCGCCGACCTGCGCGGGCTCTCCTGCCGCGCGGAGGCGATCGCCACTTTCCTTGCCGTGCTGGAGCTGGCGCGGCTCAACCTCGTGCGCGTCCACCAGACCGAGAGCGGCGACGTCCTGCTCTACCGCACCACGCGCGAGCTGGGGGATCTCGACCGGGAGGCGATCGGGTCATGAGCGAGCAGCCCAAAACCGAGCCGGTCGAAACCGAGCCGGTCGAAACCGAGCCGGTCGAAACCGAGCCGGTCGAGACCGAGCAGCCGGAGATCGAGCAGCCCGAGGCGGAGCAGCCCGAAACCGAGCAGCCGGAACAGCCTGAAACCGGGCAGCTCGAAATCGAGCAGCCCGAGACGGAACGGCGGCGGTCCGCGCGGGCCGCCGAGCGGATCCCGACCGAGCGGTCCGAGATGGAGGCGGCGCTGGAGGCGATCCTCTTCGTCTCCTCCGAGCCGGTGCCCCGGACCAAGCTGATGGAGCTGTTCGACGAGGACGAGCGCGGGGAGGCGGCCGAGGCCCTGGAGGCGGTGCTGGCCCGCTACGCCGGCGACGGCCGCGGCGTGCTGGTCGAGGACGTGGCCGGGGGCGTGCGGCTGGCCACCCGTCCCGAGGTGGTCGGCTGGCTCCGCCGCTTCTTCGACGTCTCCGGCGGCAACAAGCTGTCGATGGCGGCGCTGGAGACCCTGGCGATCATCGCCTACCGGCAGCCGATGACCGGCCCGGAAATCCAGGAATTGCGTGGCGTCAGCGCCGCTGGCGTCCTCAAGACCCTGCTCGAACGGCGCCTGGTCCGCATCGTCGGCCGCAAGGAGGTCGTCGGCAAGCCCTTCCTCTACGGCACCACGCGGGAGTTCCTGGTCCACTTCGGGCTGAACGCTCTGAAGGACCTGCCGCCGCTCGAGGAGTTCGAGGAGACCTTCGGCTCTGGCGACGCCAGCGCCGTGGCCGGCCTCGCCGAGATGGCCGGGCTGCCGCCCCGGATGGACGAGGTCGAGCCGCGGGGAGAAGACCGCGAGGAACGCATCCTGCGCGAGATCGCCGACTTGGAAGAGCGGCAGGAGGACGAGTTGCCATGAGCGAGGAACGCCTGCAGAAGATCCTCGCCCGCGCCGGGATCGCCTCCCGCCGCAAGGCCGAGGAGATGATCGAGGAGGGGCACGTTACCGTCAACGGCCAGGTGGCGGGCCTCGGCGACAAGGTCGACCCGGAGCGGGATTCGATCAAGGTCGACGGCAAGCGGGTGCAGCCCGCCGCCGCCCACGAGCACCGTTACCTCCTGCTCAACAAGCCCAAGAAGGTGATGTCCACCCTCTCGGACCCGGAGGGGCGCAAGACCGTCCTCGAATTCGTGCCGCCCACGATGCGCAAGGCGCTGGTGCCCGTTGGCCGGCTCGACTACAACACCGAGGGGCTCCTGCTGCTCACCGACGACGGCGAGTTCGCGCAGCGGATCGCCCACCCCCGCTATGGCAGCACCAAGACCTACGAGGTCAAAGTCAAGGGGACCCCCACCGAGGCGCAGCTCGAACGCCTGCGCAACGGCGTCATGCTGGAGGGTAGGCGCACGGCGCCGGCGAAGATCACGCCGCGGGATTTCCGGGCGGCGCCCCGCCGCAAGGGGGAGGCCGAGAGCGACAACTCCTGGTGGACCGTCGAGATCGCCGAGGGTCGCACGCGCCAGATCCGCGAGATGTTCTTCCAGATCGGCCACCCCGTCGGCAAGCTCCGCCGCGTCGCCATCGGCCCCTTGCGGGATACCGCCCTGCCGGTGGGCGCCCTGCGCGAGCTCAGCGAGCAGGAGGTCCGCAAGCTGATGAAGTCTACCCGCGAGCCGGCGGAGAGGAAGCCGGCGCGGAAGAGGGCTCCCGGGGCCGCCGCCATGGAAGCGCCGCAGGAGAAGCCGAAGCGGCCGGTGCGTCCCCCGCGTCCGGTCGCCACGCCGATCCGGGCCGGAGCGCGGAAGCCCAAGGCCGCCGGGGAGAAACGTCCGGCCGCGCCGAAACCCGCCGCTAAGACCGCCAGGAAGCCGTCCGCCAGAAAGGCCGGGCCGCGCCCGCGCTCCACCGCCGCTCCGCGCAAGGGGAGGCGATGACGGCGGGCTCCCCCTCATCGCCATTGATCGTCGCCGTCGACGGTCCGTCCGGGGTGGGCAAGAGCACCGCGGCGCGGCGGCTCGCCGGCCGCCTCGGCGTCCCCTTTCTCGACACCGGAGCGATGTACAGGGCGATCGGGCTCAAGGTGCTGGAGAGCGGCATCGACCCTCTCGACCGCGAGGACGTGATCGCCGCCGCCGCCGAGGCCGACGTGCGCCTGGGGCGCCGGGACGACGGTGGCTTCGAGGTCCTCCTCGACGGCGAGCCGGTCGAGTCGCGGATCCGGACGCCGGAGGTGGGGGAGGCCACCTCGGCGATCTCCGCCTACCCCGAGGTGCGCGAGCGCATGGTCCGCCTCCAGCGCGAGGCGGCCGAGCGCTTCGGCGGCGTCCTCGAAGGGCGCGACATCGGCACCCGGGTCTTCCCCGACACCCCCTACAAGTTCTATCTCGACGCCCGCTCCGACATCCGCTTCCAGCGCCGCTTCGACGAGCTGACCGCCGCCGGCCGCGACGTCACCTTCGACCAAGTCGTCGCCGAGATGGGCCGCCGCGACCTGCGCGACAGCACCCGCACCGACTCCCCCCTGACGCGCGACGGCTCCTACACCTTCATCGATTCGTCCGAGCTGACGATCGACGAGGTGGTGGAGCGGATGGCGGGGGAGATCGGGAAACATCCTTCCTGAGCCCCGCCTCCCGCGCCCGGGCATCAATGCCCGGGGCTACGCCTCAAAAGAAAAGCCGGCTGAAGCCGGCTCAATCCGCGGCCGGAGGGATTGAGCCTCCTTCAGGAGGCTTTTTGGTTCCAGCGTAGCCCGAGCATTTATGCCCGGGCGGGGCGGCGCCGCAAATAATTTAGCCATCCCTGATTCCTTACGGCTTCACCCCCGTCTGCATCGCCACGAACCTCGCGTCCGACAGGCTCTTGCCGTCGAACACCCGCAGCACCAGCCCGGAGCCGCCCGGTGTCGCCGCGCAGCCGGTGAGGAGGATCCAGTCATCCCCCTTGGGGACCAGGATCTGGGTGATCGCCAGTTGCTCGCCGCTCTTGGTCTTCACCTCGCTGGGGAGCTCGGCCAGCTTGATCCAGTCGCCGCTCGGGGTGAGGCGGGTGAGGATGACCTTCTCCTCCGCGGCGACTCGGCGGTCGAACCAGACCAGGCGGAGTGCGCCGCGGTGGTCGCCGAAGGGGAAGTCCACCCAGTAGTCCTTGCCCTGCCGCCAGATGCCGACCGTGTCCTGGGTGGCTCCGCCCCAGGGGGTCCAGGTCGAGCGGCGCCACTTCTTGCCGGAGTCGTCCGACAGGTAGACCACCCCGTCGCCGGAGACGTAGGCGGCGGAGGTACCGGTGAGGGCGATGAGCTGCCCCCGGCGCGCGACGGTGATCCCGGGGAGCCCCGAGACCCAGGCCTGCGGCTCGCCCGAGGCGGAGAAGAGGCCGGTTCCGGTGAGCACGCCGTCCTTGCGCTGCGGCGCCGGCAGCGCCGACGGCTGGCCCACGGCGGCGACGGTCATCGAGCCGCGGCTCATCCACTGCCGCCCCTCGAAGCGGAAGGCCCAGGCCCTCTGCTGGCCCGCCGTGTCGCCCACCCCGTGCAGCAGGACCCAGGGGGCTCCGGTCTGGTCGTAGGTGGGGTCCGCCGTCGAGGCGGTCGGTGCCGAGAGGGACTCGCCCACGGGCTCCCACGCGCCCGCGTTCCAGCGCACCGGCTGCAGGCACGACGGACCGCAGGGCCTGACGGCCAGCACCGGGCCCGGCCCCACCGAACCGCCGTAGCGACCCTTGGGGTCATCCGGCCAGGCGTGCGCCTCCCGGCCGTCGCCGGAGAGCTCGACGATCCAACCCGTCTGATCGTCGCGGAGCGGCGGCACCGAAAACAGGGTCCGCCCGTTCGAGGTGTCCATGCCGATCAGCGTCAGGGCCGTCGAGCCATCGCAGATCGGCGGCGCGGCCACCGCCGGGAAGGCGCCCAGGGAGAGCCCCAGGAGGGCCGGTGCAAAACGGAGAAGGCGGCGAGCGTTCATGGTTCCTCCCAACGGGCCCTACAACTCCGCCGCGCGCCGGCGGACCGTCCGCACCCAGTGCTTGCTGCCGATCCCCTTCATCCGGCCGATGCGCTCCTCAGCGAGACGGTCGGCGGCCAGATAGGTGGGGATCGACTGCGCGCGCGAGATCTCGAACAGGCGCGCCATGTTGCCGAAGATGCCACGGGCCATCCGCATCGCGACCTCGCGGTTGTAGCCCACCAGCTCGTTGTAGACGTTGATCAGGCCGCCGGCGTTGATCACGTAGTCCGGAGCGTAGAGGATCCCGCGGTCGTGCAGCTCCTGGCCGTGACGGTCCTCCTTGAGCTGGTTGTTGGCGGCGCCGGCCACGATCCGGCAGCGCAGCTTGGGGATGGACTCATCGTTGATGACCGCTCCGAGCGCGCAGGGGGCGACGACATCGCACTCGACCTCCAGGATCTCGTTGAGCGGGACGATCTCGACGCCGAGCTCCTCGTGGGCCCGCGCGTTCGTCTCGGGGTCGATATCGGTGCCGAACACCTTGGCCCCCTCGTCGCGCAGGAACCGCGCCAGGTTGAAGCCGACGCTGCCCAGCCCCTGGATGGCGACCGACTGCCCTCTGAGCGAGTCGCTGCCGAGGTGCTGCACGGCGGCCTTGATCCCCTGCAGGGTGCCGAAGGCGGTCACCGGCGAGGGGTCGCCGCCGCCGCCGGACTCGGGCGGCAGGCCGGTGACCCAGCGGGTCTCGTGGTGGACGATCTCCATGTCCTCGGTGCCGGTGCCGATGTCCTCGGCGGTGATGTAGAGCCCGTTGAGCGAATCGACATAGCGGCCGAAGGCCCGGAACAGCGCCTCGGTCTTGTCCTTTTTGGCGTCGGCGATGATCACCGCCTTGCCGCCGCCGAGGTTGAGGCCGGCCGCCGCCGCCTTGTAGGTCATGCCGCGCGAGAGGCGGAGGACATCGAGCATCGCCTCCTCGGTGCTGGCGTAGGGCCACATCCGGCAGCCGCCGAGGCCCGGGCCGAGGACGGTCGAATGAACCGCGATGATCGCCTGGAGGCCGACCTCCGGGTTGGAGCAGAAGAGCACCCGCTCGTGACCCATCTCCACCATTTGCTGGAAGAAATCCATCGAAATCAATCCCTTTCTGTCGGGGAGGAACCCTGGAGAGGGGTCCGGTCAAAAGGAGCCTGGAAACGCGCGTAGTCTACCCGATGGCGGCGCGGGGTAGAAGGGCGATGTTTTCGTAGGGGCGGCCCTGTGTGGCCGCCCTGGGAGGAGGAGATCCCTGAATGTGCGCCGCCCCCCACCCAGGGCGGCCACACAGGGCCGCCCCTACAGATCTCTAGAGCGACCCCAGCGCGTCGAGCACCTGCTGGTCGTGGCCGTCCACGTTGACCTTCTTCCAGACCTTGCGGACCTTGCCCTCGCCGTCGATCACGAAGGTCGAGCGCTGGATGCCCATCGCGGTCTTGCCGTAGTTCGTCTTCTCCCGCCAAGCGCCGTAGCGCTCGGCCACCTGGTGGCCGGCGTCGGCGAGGAGGGGGAAGTTGAGGCTGTACTTGTCGCGGAACTTGCCGTGGCTGGCGACGTCGTCGGGGGAAACCCCGAGCACCACCGCCCCCTTGGCCTGCAGCTCCGGCGTGCGGTCGCGGAACGCGCACGCCTCCTTGGTGCAGCCCGGCGTGTCGTCCTTCGGATAGAAATAGAGCACCACGGGCTTGCCGCGGAGATCGGACAGCTTGACCTGCTTGCCGTCGTCGGCGGGCAGGGTGAAATCCGGGGCGGTCTCGCCCTCTTCGACCCAGTCGGACATTCCGGATTCTCCTTCTGAAGTGAAAAGTCGCGTGGAACGCGACGCGGGAGGGAGTCTACAAGATCCGGAGTGAGCCGTTGGATTCTGTCTGCGTCCTCAATCCCGGTCCTCAATCAGCAGCTCCGCGACTGTCTTCGGACCTCGGACGGAAGCGAGAGGGCCATAGGCTGGGGGTTTGCGGCCGCTCCACGAGAAAACCCCCGCCGCGATGAGAAGCAAGATCTTTTCGTCTACTGGAACTTCCGGCAGCTCAACAGGAACGACTCGCGCGATAGGCATGCCTCTCTTCGTGACGACGAGCGTGTCTCCCTTCTTGAGCTCACCAAGGTGGGCGCTGAGATGCTTCTGAAGATCTCGGATACCGACTTTTTTGATGTCCATTGTTGTCTCTCTCAGAGATTACGTTCGAGAAGAGACTACGCCTTCCGCATCCGGAACGCCACCCCGTCCCAGACCTTGAACGGCTGCGCTCCGTTCATCACGACGGTGAAGCCCGCGGCCCGGCTTAGCTTGCGGACCTCGGCGCGGTCGGCCTCGGTGCTGTCGCGGTAGGAGAAGTGGAGGATGACGAATTCGCCGCCGTCGCGGAGCACCCGCGCGGCTTCGTGGAAGTGGGCCTCGACGATCGCGGGTCCCGCTTGGTGGACATAGGGGAAGGAGTCGACCGCGTAGACGAGGTCGAAGCGCTCCGCCGGGAAGTCCGCCAGGTCCCGTCCGGAGGTGACCGCGAAGGCGACGTTGGGGAGGCCGGCGCAGCGGCGGCGCGAGACCTCGATCATCTTCGGCGAGATGTCGATCCCCTGGGCCTCGGCCACGTGCGGGGAGAGGGCCGCCTGCATGCGGCCGATGCCGCAGCCGATCTCCAGCGTCGTCCGCTCGGGGCCGAGGAGCCCCCACTCCCGGAAGCGGTCGACCACCTCCGCCGCGGTCTGGGCGAGGATTCCGGAATCCCCCAGCGAGTAGGCGGCGACGCTCGCCTCCTCGTTGCGGCCGACCGAGCGGTCGAAGAAGCGGCGGAAGGTGGCGAGGACCTCCTCCGGCGGACCCGACATCGCCGGGTCGGGGTGCTCGCGCAGCATCTCCGCCACCCGTTCGCACCCTTCCCGATGGTCGTGAAAGAGGACCGCCATCTCCCGCAGACGGGGATCGAGCGGGCGCCCCCAGCGGCGCGACACCGAGGCGAGGAGGTCCTCGGTCTCCGCCGCGCCGCCCATCGCGAGAAGGAGGCGGGAAAGCGCGATGACGGGAGAGATCTCGTCCCTCAGGAGGTCGACCAGGACGTCCCTGGCGATCTCCGGCTCGACGTCTCCGAGCCGCGCTTCCAATTCCTTCCAATCGAGGGCCGTGGGTTCCGCGTCGGTCATGGCCCGCCTATTGTCAGGCAGAACGCACCCGGCGGGGAAACTGTCCGGGACGCGAGGGGGAAGTGCAAACCGTCGTGGGGAAGGTCTCTCCCTGGAAGGGGAATCGCCCTTTCCGGCGGACGAATCTCCCAGAACCGGGGGGGAATGGTCCCGAGGAGCGGACCCATGTCCCAAACCCGTCGGGGGATGTCTCAGGAGCGAAGGGGAACGTTCCAGACTGCGGGGGGAATGTTCCAGACTGTTGGGGGAATGTTCCAGACGGCGGGGAAAATGTCCCAGACCGCCGGGGGAATGTCCCAGATGATTGGGGGAATGTCCCAGATGATTGGGGGAATGTCCCAGATGATTGGGGGAATGTCCCAGATGACTGGGGGAATGTTCCAGACTTCGGGTGGAATGTTCCAAATGCTTGGGGGAATGTTCCAGACGGCTGGGGGAACGTTCCAGAAGCTTGTTGAGACATTCCCCCTGTCGGGGAAGACACTCTCCCCGCTGGGGGAGACATTTTCCCTCGGGGGGGAGACGTTTTCCCTCTGGGGGGAGACATTCCCCTCTTCGAGAGAGGCATTTCCCTCGGAAGCTGAGCCTCTCCCCATCTGGCGGGGGTCTCAAGCCGGCTGGGGGAACCGCTCCCCTACGAGTTCCGGGGCCCAGAAACCCGGAACGAGCTTCCAGATCCCTTTCTTACCCATGTGGCAACGGTAGCCTATCCTACCCCCATGGACCCCCGCGCCACCGCCGACCTCCTGAAATCCTGGGCCCTGGAAGCCGGCTTCGACCGCGCCGGGATCGCCCGGCTGGACCCCTTGGAGCACGGCGAGGCGCTGGTGCGCTGGCTCGACCGCGGGGATCAGGCGGGGATGGAGTATCTCGGGCGGCGGCTGGAGGCGCGGCTCGATCCCTCCCAGGTCTTCGCCGGAGCGCGTAGCGTCCTCTGCGTGGCCCTTCAATACCATCCTTTAGATAGGGAGGACGGCGAGCGGCAGCCGGAGCCTTCTGGGGACCTCTGGCGGCGGGTGGCCCGCTATGCCCGGGGGAAGGACTACCACGAGGTGATGGGCGAGCGGCTCCGGGCCCTCGAAGAGCGCGTCCGCGCGGAGTTCCCCGGTTGCGAGACGCGGCGCTACGTGGACACCGGGCCGGTCCTCGAACGGGAGCTGGCGGCGCGGGCGGGGATGGGGGCGGTGGGGAAGAACACGATGCTGCTCCACCCGGAAGGGGGATCGTGGTTCCTTCTCGGCGAGCTGTTCCTGAGCCTCGACGTCGATCCTGGTCCTGTCCGGCCGCTCGAGGACCTCTGCGGGAGTTGCACCCTCTGCCTGGACGCCTGTCCGACCGGCGCGCTCGCCGAGCCCTACCGGCTGGACAGCAACAAGTGCATCTCCTACTGGACGATCGAGCACCGGGGGGCGCTGCCGGCCGCGGCGCGGCGGATGGTGGGGGGGTGGGTCTTCGGCTGCGATGTCTGCCAGGAGGTCTGCCCGTGGAACGCGGCGCCGGCGCCGGCCGTCCATCCCGAGATGGAGCTGCCCCCCGAGCGCGGCGAGCTGACCCTGGCGCGGCTGCTCGGCCTGCCGCGGGAGGAGTACGTCGAGCGCTTCCGGGGGAGCCCGATGAAGCGGGCCAAGCTCGACGGACTGCGGCGCAACGCCGCAGTGGCGATGGGGAACCGCCGCGAATCCCGCCACGTAGGGCCGCTCGCGGAAGCTCTGCGCGACGAGGTCCCCCTGGTGCGCGGCCATGCGGCCTGGGCGCTGGGGCGGATCGGGGGAAAGGACGCCGTCGCGGCGCTGGAGGCGGCCCTCGCCGCCGAGGGGGACGGGGAGGTCCGGGCCGAGATCGAGGACGCCCTGGCGGCGGCGGGGGACCCCGCATTGACACCCCCTCCCCCGCGCCCTATACTCGGCGGCCCGAGTTCTCAATGAGTTAAGAAGAGCTCGCGCTCCCACGGCCGTGGGGGCCCAACAGGCTCCAAGAGCCTGAATCCAAAGTCCAAGGAGGTACGTTTTTCTATGCCGGCTAGCGAAAAACTCGAGGACCAGGCGCTGCTCGCGTCTGAGTCCGAGGAGGAGCGGGACGCGGACGAATACCGCAAGCTCCTCGAACTGTACGACGAGAGCATGCGGAATCTCACCGAGGGTGAGATCGTGACGGGGCGGATCATTGGCGTCACGTCCAACGCGGTGATCGTCGACGTGGGGTACAAGTCGGAGGGCTTGATCCCGATCGAGGAGTTCACCGACCGCGGCGGCGAGCTCACCGTCAAGGTCGGCGAGGAGGTCGACGTCCTGCTGGAGAAGACCGAGGACCTCGAGGGGCACGTGCTCCTGTCCTACTCGAAGGCGCTGCGGATGCGGCGCTGGACGGAGGTGGAGCGGGCCTACAAGGACGGTCGGATCATCAAGGGCCGGATCACGGACCGGATCAAGGGCGGCCTGACGGTCGACGTCGGGCTGCGCGCGTTCCTCCCTGGATCGCTGGTGGACATCAAGCCGGTCAAGAACCTGGAGTCGCTGCGCGGCCAGGAGCTGGAGTTCAAGGTCATCAGCCTCGACCGCAGGCGGAACAACATCGTCCTGTCGCGCAAGGCGGTGCTGGAGACCGAGCTGGTCAAGAAGAAGGCCGAGACCCTCAAGCGGCTCGAAGAGGGCGCCCGGCTGCGCGGCACGGTCAAGAACATCACCGACTACGGCGTGTTCATCGACCTCGGCGGCATCGACGGCCTGCTGCACATCACCGATATCTCGTGGGGCCGGGTCAACCACCCCTCCGAGCACTTCACGGTGGGCGACGAGGTCGAGGTGGTCGTGCTCAAGTTCGACCCCGAGACCGAGCGCGTCTCGCTCGGCTACAAGCAGCGCAGCGACGATCCGTGGACCCTGGTCGACAAGAAGTACCCGATCGGCTCGCGCGTCCACGGCCGCGTGGTGTCGATCGTCGACTACGGCGCCTTCGTCGAGATCGAGGAGGGGGTCGAGGGCCTGATCCACGTCAGCGAGATGTCGTGGACCAAGAAGGTCGTCAATCCCGCCAAGATCCTCGAAGTGGGCGACGAGGTCGAGGCCATCGTCTCCGAGCTCGACATGGACCAGCGGCGGATCAGCCTCTCCCTGCGGCAGACCGAGCGCAATCCGTGGGAGGAGCTGGAGGACACCCACCCCGAGGGGAGCGTCATCGAGGGGAAGGTCCGCAACCTGACCGAGTTCGGCGCCTTCGTCGAGATCACCGACGGCATCGACGGCCTGATCCACGTCTCGGACATGAGCTGGACCAAGCGCGTCAAGCACCCCAGCGAGGTCCTCAAGAAGGGGGACACCGTCAAGGCGCGGATCACCAACATCGACGTCGAGAACCAGCGCGTCTCACTGTCGATCAAGGAGTTCATGCCGAACGAGTGGGAGGAGTTCGCCGACAAGCACAACCCCGGCGACATCCTCGAGGGGAAGGTCGTCAACGTCACCGATTTCGGCCTGTTCATCGACATCTACAACGGCCTGGAAGGTCTCGCGCACGTCAGCGAGATCGAGGTTCCGGCCGGCGCCAAGCTCGAGGACTTCTACAAGGTCGGCGACTTCGTCCGCACCCGCATCCTGCGGGTCGAGGAGGAAGAGAAGAAGGTCGGCCTCTCGATGCGCGGCGTGGAGCAGCCCACCGAGGAGGAGATCGCCGAGCTCCAGGCCAAGGACCGCGAGCGGCGGGGTGGTGAGGAGGAGGTCCGCGGCAAGAAGCGCGATGCCTCGAAGGAGCCGGAAGAGTCCGAGAAGGAGTCCGAGGGAGACGTGGAGTAGGTCCTGGGACCCGGAAGCGGCGGGCGGACCCAGTCGGGCGCCCGCCGTTGCCATGTCGACGAAAAGGGGTGGGAGATGACGGAGCCCTTGAAGGACGGGATGACCAAGGCCGAGCTGGTCGAAGAGGTCGCTCGGACGACTCAACTCACCAAGAAGCACGCCGAGATCATCGTCAACACGGTGTTCGACAGCATCGTCCACTCGCTCAAGGATGGGGAGAAGATCGAGCTCCGCGGCTTCGGCAGCTTCCGGATCCGCCATCGCGGCGCGCGCACCGGCCGCAATCCGAAGACCGGCGACAAGGTGAAGGTTCCGCCCAAGCGGATCCCCTACTTCAAGCCGGGCAAGGAGCTGAGAGAGCTGCTCAACGACGAGTGCTAGAGAGCGACCGACCACCAAGCGAACCGGATGCAACAGCTTTTCACTCCCTGGCGGCACACGTACATCACCGCGAGTCCGCCGGCGGACTCCGGGTGCTTCTTCTGCGCCTCGGCAGGGAACCTCGACGATCCCGACGGCCTGGTGGTGCACTCCGGCCGGCACCACTTGGTGATGCTCAATCTCCACCCCTACTCGACCGGCCACCTGATGGTGGCGCCGTTCGAGCACCAGGCCTCGCCGCAGGAGAGCGGGCCGGAGGCGCGGGCCGAGTTCTGGCCGCTGGTGCTCCGGGCTCAGCGCGTGCTGGGCGAGGCGTACAACCCCCAGGGGTTCAACCTGGGGATGAACCTCGGCACGCCGGCCGGTGCCGGGGTGCCGGGCCACTTCCATTTCCACCTCGTCCCCCGGTGGGCGGGGGACACGAATTTCATGACCGTCCTGGCGGAGGTCCGGCTGATCCCGGAAGACCTGCGCCAGTCGCGAGAGCGCCTGCGGGCGCTCTTCGCCCGAGAGGAGGATTGATTGGCCGACACCGGCAACGTTTCCGCGCCGCCGCAGTCGCCGGCGCTCCCTGTTCGCCGGGGGAGCCCGGCGGTGGCCGTGCTCTCGGCCTGGCTGGTGCCGGGGCTGGGGCACATCTACCTCAAGCGCCCCTTGCGCGGCGCCCTCTTCTTCGTGCTGGTGATCGTCTCGATCCTCATCGGCTGCCACCTCGAAGGGAACCTCTATCAGGCCGTAGCCGGCCAGCCGCTCACCCTCCTGGCGACCTTCGCCTCGATGGGCATGGGCTTCGTCTATTTCCTGCTCCGCTATGGTCTCCACTACCAGGGGAACATCATGGGGGCCGGCTACGAGTACGGCACCGCCTTCCTGCTCACGGCGGGGCTGATGAACCTGCTGCTGGTCCTCGACGCCTGGGACATCGTCCGCGGGAAGAAGGAGTGACGCCCGTGCTGAGCCATTTTCTGCTGATGGTACTGTACGCACTGATCGTGAGCCTGTTCTTCACCCTGCTCTGGCGCCGCGAGCGCAAGGACCAGATCCGGCTCTTTCTCCAGATCTTCCTCGGCATGGTGGTGGGCGGCCTGCTGGTGGCCTGGCTGATGTACCCCTTCCCCTCGGGCCCGCCGGCGCCGATCCCATGACGGCCGCGTCGATTTCATGACGGGAGGGTTGCTCTGATGACGGCAACCTCCCGCGAGCTGCTGGTCGTCGCCGGGGAAGCGTCGGGGGACCTCCACGGCGCGCGCCTGATCACCGAGCTGCGCCGCCGCGTCCCGGACCTGGCGGCGTTCGGCCTCGGCGGCGACGAGATGCGGGCGGCCGGCCTGGCGCCGGTCGCCCACAGCTCCGAGATCTCGGTGGTCGGCATCACCGAGGTGCTCAAGATCCTGCCGCGCGCCCGCGAGGTGTTCGCCGCCCTGCTGCGCGAGGTGGACCGCCGGCGCCCGGCGCTCGCCGTGCTCATCGACTTCCCCGATTTCAACCTCCGCCTGGCCAAGGAGCTGAAGCGGCGGGGCGTCTCCGTGCTCTACTACATCAGCCCGCAGGTCTGGGCCTGGCGGCGGGGGAGGATCAAGACCATCTCCCGCCTGGTGGACCGCATGCTCGTGCTCTTCCCCTTCGAGGTGGACTTCTACCGCGACCATGACATCGACGTCGTCCACGTCGGCCATCCGCTGGTCGACGAGGTGCCGGTGCTGCCGCAGGCCTGGGACCTTGAGCCCGCCACGAGCGGCCCCTTCCGGGTCGCGCTGCTGCCCGGATCGCGGGTCAGCGAGGTCGAGGCCCTGCTCCCCACCCTGCTGGAAGCGGCGCGCCGGCTCGCCGCGCGGCTCCCCGTCGAGGTACGGATCATCCGCGCGCCGACCGTCCCCCCCGAGCTGGTGGACGAGGCGGTCGAGCTCGCCGGGCTGCCGGTCGAGATCGTCGCCGAGGAGCGCTTCGCCGCCATCGCCGACTCCCACCTGGCGCTCTGCGCCTCGGGCACCGCGACGCTGGAAGTGGGGCTGCTGGGAACGCCGATGGTCATGGTCTACCGGCTGGCCGCCTGGACCTACGCCCTGGCCCGCCTGATGGTCCGCCTCCCCAACGTCAGCCTGGTCAATCTCGTATTAGGTAAGAGGGCCGTCCCCGAGCTGATTCAGGGCGACGCCAACCCCGAGCGGATCGCGGCCGAGGCGGCGCGGCTGCTGACCGACGCCGGCGAGCGGAACCGGATGCGGGCGGCGCTCGCCGAGGTACGCGGCCGGCTGGGGGAAGGCGGAGCGAGCCGGCGGGCCGCCGCGGAGGTAGCGGAGATGATGGCGGAGATCACGGAGACGATGACGGCGGAGGTGGTCCCGGTTTGAGGTCGAAGACCACCGCGTTCCTCTGGCACTACCTGCGCGGCTACGCGGGGTGGGCGATGCTGGCCGCGGCCGGCATCCTCGTCTATGCGGCGGCCACGGCGGGGACGGCCGCCCTGATCAAGCCGATCTTCGGCGAGGTGCTGCTCGCCGGCGACGACGTCAATCCTCTCGCCGGCTTCACCTCGAAACCGGACGCGCATGCCGGGAAGCCGCAGACCGGCGTCGTCGCCGACCTGAAGCAGCGGCTCAACGTCGCCCACCAGATCGACGAGACCTACGAGTCGCTGAAGACCCGTTTGGGGGTGAACCGCGACAACGTCGTCTACTTCCTCCCCGCCCTCTTCGTCGTCGTCTTTCTGCTCCGCTGCCTGGCCGACTTCGTGTCCGGCTACGCCTTCCAGCACATCGGCCTGGGGGTGACAACGGACATCCGCAACGACCTCTACCGGTCGATCCTCGAGCAGTCGAGCCGCTTCCACGCCGAGCACCCCTCGGGAGAGCTGGTGGCGCGTGTGATCAACGACGTGGCGATGATGCAGAACGCGGTCGCCAACCGCCTGCTCGACCTCTTCCAGCAGTCCTTCACCCTGGTCGCGCTACTGGCCCTGCTCCTCTCCACCCACTTCCGGCTGGCGCTGATCTCGCTGATCGCCGCGCCCCTGCTGCTCTATCCGATCGTCCGCTTCGGCAAGGGGATGCGGCGCACCAGCCACCGCAGCCAGGAGCGGATGGCCGATCTGGCGAGCCTGATGACCGAGGGGGTGCGCGGCCACCGGGTGGTGAAGGCGTTCGGCATGGAGGAGTTCGAGCTCGGCCGCTTCCGCGAGGCCACCCGCCGCCACCTGCGGGTGAACCTCTGGGCGCAGATGCTCGCCAACTCCGCCGGGCCGGTGGTCGAATCGATCGCCGTGATCGGCGCCGCGGCCCTGCTGACCTACGCCGGCAAGGCGATCCGCGCCCACGAGTTCTCGACCCCCGAGCTGGTGCAGTTCCTGACCACCCTGTTCATGCTCTACGACCCGATCCGCAAGCTCAACAAGGTCAACCTGATCCTGCAGGAGGCGACCGCCGCCAGCCAGCGCGTCTCGCGGCTGATCGCGGTCCCCAACGACATCGCTGAGCGCCCGGGCGCGACCGCGGTCGACACCGTGCGCCAGGGGATCTCCTACGAGCGGGTCTCCTTCTCGTACGACGACCGGCCGGTCCTGAAAGAGGTCTCGCTGGCGATCAAGGCCGGGGAGATCGTCGCCCTGGTCGGCCCCTCGGGCGCCGGCAAGACGACGATGGTCAACCTGCTGCCGCGCTTCTTCGATCCCACGGCCGGCAAGCTGACCATCGACGGCGTGGACACCCGCGACCTCCAGCTCAAGGGGCTGCGCTCGCTGATCGGTATCGTCACCCAGGACACGGTGCTGTTCAACGACACGATCCGCAACAACATCGCCTACGGCCGCTTCGACCTGCCGCTGGAGCGGGTGCGCGAGGCGGCCGCCGCGGCCTACGCGGACGAGTTCATCATGCAGCTCCCAAGGGGATATGACACGGTGATCGGCGAGGCGGGAGTCCGCCTCTCGGGGGGGCAGCGGCAGCGGCTGGCGATCGCCCGGGCGCTGCTCAAGAACGCGCCCATCCTGATCCTCGACGAGGCGACCTCGCACCTCGACAGCGAGTCCGAGGCGCTGGTCCAGAAGGCGGTCTACAACCTGATCCAGGGGAGGACGACGCTGGTCATCGCCCACCGCCTCTCGACCGTCACCCGGGCGGACCGTATCGTCGTCATGGAGAGCGGCAAGATCATCGAGGAGGGCTCGCACAGCGAGCTGCTGGCCCTCGGCGGCTCCTACAAGCGATTGTTCGACATTCAGTTCCGGGTGTGAGCCCGCGCGTCCTATCGTTCCTGGCGGCCGGCTTCATCCGCAGCCTGCGGGCTTCTTTGCGGCTCCGCTATCACGGAGAGGAGCGGATCCGCGACTGGGAGCGGACGGGAACCCACTTCATCCTCGCCTTCTGGCACCGGCACCTGCTGCTGATGCCCTACGCCTATCGCGGCAAGAAGATCTCGGTCCTGGTCAGCCAGAGCCAGGACGGCGAGCTGATCGCGCGCACCGTCGCCCGTCTCGGGATCGACTCCAGCCGGGGCTCCAGCAGCCGGGGAGGGATCGCGGGGATGAGATCGCTTCTGCGCAAGGCGGCCGAAGGCTGGGACATCGCCTTCACGCCGGACGGCCCGCGAGGGCCCTTGAGAGAGGCGCAGCCGGGGGTGATCCTCGCCGCGGCCTCGACCGGCCTGCCGATCCTGCCGGTGGCCATCGCCGCCTCCCGCGCGAAGCTGCTCCGCTCCTGGGACCGCTTCATGATCCCGCTGCCCTTCTCGACCGTCCATATCGTCTACGGCGAGCCGCTGGTCGTGGAGCGGCGTGGGGATCTGGAGGCGGCCGCGGCGGAGCTGAAGCGGCGGCTGGAGGGGGTGGAGGGGGAGGCGGAAGGGCTGGCGGGTGGCGTGCTACGATCGCCCTAGATCTTTGATCGCAGGGCTTGTAGAGACGTTCCCAGCCCGTCCACGACATCCTGTGCAGGCCACGGGGACGGCGGGACGTCTCCGGCGGAGGGTTGGCCCTCGCCGAGGGCAAACCTCTCCTGGGCAAGCCGAGGCTCGATCGAGACAGTCGCCCTCGTTGTTCTCTCGCAGACTGTGGCAGAGGGGGCTGGATGCGCTACGGCGGAGACGTCCCGCCGTCCCCGTGGCCTGCACAGGGTGTCGTGGACGGGCTGGGAACGTCTCTACTAGCCCTGCGATCAACCGCGGTTCGATCTGTGACGACTCCCGAGAAAGAGGCTACGCGAGGACCCATCCATGCGCAGCATGACCGGCTACGGCGAAGCGCCGGGGGAGAACGCCCGGTCTCGCGCTGGCGGGGCGTGGCGCAGGTGGCGTGGTACCATCCTGAGAGGAGAAAGCCATGGAAGTCCTGCTCCAAGTGCCAGATGACATCGTCGAGAGGCTTCGGGCCCATTCGGGGGATCTTTCTCGGCGAGCCCTGGAGTCCTTGGCCGCGGATTCCTACCGCGATGAAATTCTCACCTCCGCTGAAGTCCAGCGGATGCTCGGCTTCAAAACCCGCATGGAGACGGATGCATTCCTGAAGCGGGAGAAGGCCTACCTGCGGTATACGGAAGAGGATCTTCAAAGGGATATCGACACCCTGCGCGGCCTTTCCAACCGGTGAAGGCCGTCCTCGACACATCTCCGGTCTGTTATCTGCTCCTGATCGGAAGTATTGAGACCCTGCCGGCACTTTACGATCGGCTCTTCGTTCCCCCGGCTGTCGTCGCGGAGCTTGGGGATCCCGAGGCTCCTCAAATTCTCAGGAACTGGATAGGAAGCCCTCCCGCTTGGCTGGAGGTCCAACCGGCCCGTCCGAGGCCGGCTGAGGATTTGAGCCTTCTCCAGGCAGGGGAGAGAGAGGCGATCTTCCTCACCGAGGATCTTGGTGCGGACCTGGTCATCCTTGACGATCTGGAGGCGCGAAGAGTGGCCGTGGGGAGAGGGTTGAAGATAACGGGCCTTCTCGGGATTCTCGATCGGGCAGCGACAGAGAAGCTCATCGATCTACCCAAAGCCGTGGAACGACTCCGAAAGACGAGCTTTCATGCTTCTCCGTGGCTGCTGAAAGACCTACTGGATCGGCATACCCGATGAGCCTGCCCGGCGGGGGATGCTAGGATCGCGGCCCAATGAGAAGATTTGCGAGGACGCATCCATGCGAAGCATGACCGGTTACGGCGAAGCGTCGGGGGAGAACGCCCGGCATGGGATCACGGTGAGCCTGCGGGCGGTCAACCACCGCTTTCTGGATCTCCAGCTCCGGATCGGCGAGGAGCTACGGGGGAGCGAGGCGGCGCTACGCGACGCGATCGGCAAGGAGATCTCGCGCGGGCGGGTCGAGGCGCGCGTGGAGGTGCGGTCGGTGGCGGAGCGGCGGGCGAGCGTGCAGGTCAACATGGGGGTGATCCGCGAGGCGCATGTGGCCGTTCACCAGCTCGTCGACGCCGGGCTGATCGACCGCGGGCTCTCGGCGGGGGACCTGATGCGCCTCCCCGAGGCCTTCCGGGTCGACCTGGAGAGCGAGGAGTGGACGCCCGAGGACGAGGAGCTGCTGCTCCAGGCGGCCCGCGGGGCGATCGCCCAGCTCGTCGCCAGCCGGGAGCGGGAGGGAGCCAGCCTGGTGGCGATCATGGACGAGAAGCTGCGGGCGGTGGAGGAGGCGGTGGCGAAGCTCGACGCCCTGCGCGGCCCGGTGCGCGAGGAGATGGCGGCGGCCCTCAAGAGGCGCCTCGCCGAGCTGCTCGCCGGCCAGGCGCTCGACGAGGGGCGCGTCGCCCAGGAGGTGGCCCTGCTCGTCGACCGCAACGACGTCAGCGAGGAGATCGACCGCCTGCGCTCCCACGTCGAGCACTTCCGCGCCGTCATGCGCGAGGGGGGGGCGGCCGGAAAGCGGCTCGACTTCCTCACCCAGGAGGTCTTCCGCGAGCTCAACACCCTCGGCGCCAAGTGCCGCAACGCCGAGATGACCCGCGCGGTGCTCGACGCCAAGGTGCTCTGCGAGCAGATCCGCGAACAGGTGCAGAACGTCGAGTAGGTGATACCATACCGGCCGGCGTATCCCCTTTCAGCACTTTTGAGTGAATCGATGCCACCCGGTGAGCTGTTCATCCTTTCCGCCCCTTCGGGCGCGGGCAAGACCACCCTCATCCAGACCTTGATGGCCGGCGGCTTCGCCGACCTCGGCGGCCTGGCCTTCTCGGTGAGCCACACCACCCGCCGGCCGCGGCAGGGGGAGGTGGACGGCCGGGACTACCACTTCGTCGATCGCGCGGACTTCGAGGCGATGATCGCCGCCGACGGCTTCCTCGAATGGGCGAAGGTGCACGACAACTTCTACGGCACCTCGCGCGACGAGGTGTTCCCCCGCCTGGAGAAGGGGATCGACGTCCTGCTCGACATCGACGTCCAGGGCGCCGAGCAGGTGATCGGGCGGCATCCGGAGGCGCACGGGATCTTCGTCATGCCCCCCAGCTACGAGGACCTGGAGCGGCGCCTCCGCCGGCGGGCCCTCGACGACGACCGGACGATCGCCCGCCGCCTGGCGGTATCGCTGGGGGAGCTTAAACGTTACGATCGGTATCGTTATGTTATCATCAATGAGGATGCCCGCCGGGCCAGCGAGGTGCTCGCGGCCATCATCCTGGAGAAGCGCCACCGGCGAGAGCGCATGCAGTCCAGAATCCAGGAGATCCTGCACGACTTCCAGGACCGGAGCACTGCTCCTCCGATCTAGATCAATCGAACCGGCGGCGCTCTGCAGCGCCGCCAAGGAGAATGTTTCCATGGATGAGAAAGGGCCGACGATGGACAGCAAGTTCCGTCGTGTGCTCGTGGCCGCCGGCCGCGCCGAGCAACTCATGCGGGGCGCCCGCCCCAAGATCGAAGCGGGGAAGCGCAAGCCCACCCGGATCGCGCTCGAAGAGGTCGACCACCAGTTGATCGAATGGGGCTACGGCCCGGCGCCCCAGCCCGAGGAGGCCGAAGCTCCGGCCGCCGAAGAGGCGGTGCCGGCCGAGGTTCACTGATACGCCAGCCGGGGCGGCCTCCGCGGGCCGCCCTGGGTTTCCCTACCTGATCCTCCCTCGTTCCCATGAGAGTCCTGCTCGGAATCAGCGGCGGCATCGCGGCCTACAAGTCCGCGGAGCTGGTGCGCCGCCTGCGCTCGCGCGGGCACGAGGTGCGCTGCGCGCTCACCCGCGGGGCCGTCTCGTTCGTGGCGCCGCTGACCCTGGAGGTGCTCTCGGGCCATCGGGTCTATCAGGAGGAGTACCTGGCGGCCGGCGGCTCGGGCGAGGAGGAGCACATCGCCGCCGCGGCCTGGGGGGAGGTGCTGTGCGTGGCGCCGGCGACCACCCACCTGCTGGCCCGGCTGGCCCTGGGCCTCGGCGACGACTTCCTGACCACCACCGCGCTCGCCTTCGCCGGTCCCGTCGTGGTGGCGCCCGCCATGCACTCGGTGATGTGGGCGCAGGATTCGACGCGGGGGCACGTGGAGACGCTGGCGCGGCGGGGCGTCCGCTTCGCCGGTCCGGTCGAGGGGCCGCTCGCCTCGGGCGAGGTCGGTATGGGGCGGATGGCCGAGCCGGAGGAGATCGTGAAGGCGGTCGAGGCCGCCGCGGGGCAGGGGCCGCTGGTGGGCCGGACGGTGCTGGTCAGCGCCGGACCCACCTTCGAGCCGGTCGATCCCGTCCGCTTCCTGGGCAACCGGTCGAGCGGCAAGATGGGCTTCGCCCTCGCCGCCGAGGCCGCACGGCGCGGCGCCCGCACGGTGCTGGTCGCGGGCCCGGTGGCACTGCCCACCCCGCCCGGCGTCGAGCGCGTCGACGTGGTCACCGCGCGGGAGATGCAGAGCGCCATCCACAGGTATGCGTCGGCGGCCGACCTGATCGTCATGGCGGCGGCGGTGGCCGACTACCGGCCGAGCCATCCGGCCGACCGCAAGATCAAGAAGGAGCAGGGGCTGGCCGCGATCGAGCTGGAGGAGAACCCGGACATCCTGGCCGGCTTGCGGGCGGTGGCGCCGGGCGCCTTGCTGGTGGGGTTCGCGGCGGAGACCCACGACCTCGAGCGCAACGCCCGCGCCAAGCTGGAGCGGAAAGGCGCGGATTTCCTGGTCGCCAACGACGTCTCGCGCTCGGACATCGCCTTCGGCAGCGGCGACAACGAGGTCACGGTCTACCGCCGGGAAGGCGAGCCGGTCTTCCTCTCGCGGCGGCCGAAGGGAGAGCTGGCGGCCTCGCTCTTCGACCTCTTCGCGGCTACACTCTCCAGCCGTGAGCACCCTTCACCGCCCCGCCCTCTCTGACCTCCTCGCCTACCTCGGCGAGATGGGGTACGGCGATCTCTACCTCAAGCCCTCCCGCCCCGCGGCGCGCGCCGCGGCGGCTCCTGCGGTGCAGCCAGCTCCTGCGCCCCTGCCTGCCGCGCCGCCGCTCGACGGTGCGTCCGCCCAGCGGGTGACCGGGCTCGCCGCCCTCGCCGGCGCGGCCGCCGGGTGCACCCGCTGCCGTCTCTCCGAGGGGCGGAACAAGGTCGTCTTCGGCGCCGGCAATCCGGCGGCCGAGCTGATGTTCGTGGGCGAGGGGCCGGGGGCCGAGGAGGACCGCCAGGGGCTGCCGTTCGTGGGCGCCGCCGGTGAGCTGCTATCGAAGATCATCCAGGCGATCGACCGCACCCGCGAGCAGGTCTACATCGCCAACGTCGTGAAGTGCCGCCCCCCCGGCAACCGCGATCCCCAGCCCGACGAGGTGGCCACCTGCCGCGGCTTTCTCGACCAGCAGATCGCGCTGGTCCGCCCGCGCGTCCTGGTCGCCCTTGGACGGGTGGCGGCGCAGACCCTGCTCGGCAACGACGCGCCGATCGGCCGCATGCGCGGCCAGTGGTTCCAGGTCCAGGGGATCCCCACCATGGTCACCTATCACCCCGCCGCGCTGCTGCGGAATCCGGCCCTGAAGCGCCCCACCTGGGAAGACATGCAGCAGGTCCGGGACTTTTTGCTCGCAGAGCCTGCCGGAAGTCTTTGATTCCAATACAGCTATAAGCTGGACAGCTCTTGAGAAGAGTGTTAATTTTGGATTTCTACCGAATCCAAACTTGGCCTGGATGCCCACTCCGGAACCCATCGAGACCGCCGAATCCTTCGAGGAGTTCCTGAAGGCGGTCGAGCCGAGGCTCAAGCGGCTCCTGGCGCTCTACCGGATCCCGAGCGAGGACGCCGAGGACGTGCTCCAGCAGGCCCTGCTCGCCCTGCTCTACCAGTGGGACCGGGTGCGCGATCCGGAGTGCTGGCTGTTCGGCACGGTGCGGCGCCACTGCCTGATGTACTGGCGGACGCACCGGCGGCGGATCTACTCGGCGGTCGACTCGGCGATCCTCGAATGGCTGTCGGAGCCGATCGCCCCCTCGCAGGAGCGCTTGGACCTTCTCTGCGATCTGGAGAGCCTGATCCAGCGGCTCCCCCCCGCTGCCGGTCGGTGCTCCGGCTGCGCTTCCGGCTCGGGTACGAGCCGCCGGAGGTGGCGCGGCTGCTCGGCTACCGCGAATCGAGCATCGGCAAGATCACCAACCGGTGTCTCGCCGCCCTGTCTCGTGAGATGCTGGCGTCCGGGCTGATGGAGGCCTTCCCATCCCCCTGAGGTGTCTCCCGCTGAAGCGCAGGACGCCGGGAGCCGCCGGTCTGCGGGTACCGTCACGATGCCTGAATCGGCTCACTTCCCACACATCGACCGTCTGATCGCCAGGATCGAATCGCTGGATACCCCGCTGATCCACCTCTGGGGGTGGCCGGGGACGGGGCGCACGGCCGTCCTCGAAGCGCTGCTGGCGAAGCTCGGCCGGCGCGCCCGGGGCCTGCCGCTGGCGGCGCTGGCGAGCGGGGAGACCCTGAGGGAGACGCTGGCGGACGCGGCGGAGGCGGGCACCCCCTGGCTGATCGCCGGCGGCGGGCCGCCACCCGAGCGGCTCGCCGAGGCGGAGCGCTGGCTCCTGCCGGGACAGCGGCTGGTGTTCGCGGCCGACCGGAGCCCGGCTTCCGGCGCCGTGCTGCGCGGCGGCACCGGCGGCATCCGCGGCATCGTCCCCCCCCAGGAGCTGCTGCTGAACGACCGCGAGACCGCCGAGCTGGTGAGCGTCCTGACCGGCGGCGACCCCTCGCCGCAGGAGTCGCGCGCGCTGCGCCTGGCGACCGACGGCTGGTACCGGCCGCTGCGGCTGGCGATCGAGGCCACCGGCGGCGTGGGTCTGGCGCGGACGCGTCCGGAGGAGGTCCTGGAGATCCCGGAGGTGCGCCTCTTCCTGCGCCACGCGGTGATCGACGCTTTCCCGGAGGACGAGCGCGAGTTGGTCCTCGAAGCGCCCGACGTCCGGCCGGCCTCGGGCGAGTGCGGCGAGGAGGCCTGGCGGCTGCTCGAGGAGCGGGGGCTCTGGATCGAGGGCCCCGAGCGCGACTGCCTGCCGCGCCTCCTCGCCGCCGCTTTCGAGCGGGAGCGCCGACGGCGGCGTCCCGCGGCGCGCGCCGCCGCGCCCTCCGCGCCGGCTCGGCCGGCCGGCGCTCCCACGTCCGTCTACACCCTCTCCCTGCTCGGCACCCCCCTCGCCCGCCAGCGCGACGAGGAGGGGGAGCGCGAGCTCGACTGGCGCCTCCGCCGCTCCCTGCAGGTGCTCGCCTTCCTCGCCTCGTCGCCCGGTCTGCAGGCGGGGCGCGAGGAGGTCATCGACGCGGTCTGGCCGACCGAAGGGGAGCGCACCATCGAGCGCAACTTCCACCCGACGCTGAGCCACCTCCGCCGCGCCCTCGAAGGGGGGAACCGGGACAAGGAGCGGCCGGCCCCGCTCCTGTTCCGCAACGGCGTCTACCGGCTGAACCCGGAGGTCGGCTGGGAGATCGACGTCGGCGAGTTCCACGCCCTCGCCGACGAGGGGAAGAAGCTGGCTGAGAGGGCTGAGCTCGCGGCCGCCGTCGAGGTCTGGCTGCGGGCGTGGAAGCTCTACCGCGGCCCCTTCCTCCAGGGGTACTACGAGGCCTGGATCACCTCCCGCCGGGAGACCTACCAGCGGCGCTACCTGGAGCTGCTGCGCGATCTCGGCGAGGCCCTCGACCGCCTGGAGCGCAAGGAGGAGGCGATGGATGCCTACCGGGCCGCGCTGGTGGAGGACCCGTTCCAGGAGCGCGTCCACGTCGAAGTGATGCGCCTCTACGCCGAGCAGGGTCGCCGCGACCTGGCGCGCCGCCAGTACGACCAGCTCTGCCGCATCCTGCTGGAGGAGCTGGGGACGCCCCCCGAGCCGGAGACGACCCTCAAGTACCACCAGTTGATGGGGTAGCGCCGATCTGGTAGCGTCTCGCGTGCCCGAGAACACCCCGCTGCCTGGACAGTTTCCGCTCCGCCTCCGTAAATCATCGTCAGCATGAGACTGCGAGCCCTGCGCGACGCCTGCCTTGGCGGCTTCCTCTATGGCGCGCTCTACGGCGCGGTCCTGTCGCTGATCCACGTCCTCCACAACCACCTCGGCTCGACGCGCGACGCGCTGATCGTCTACTTCTCCTTCCTGCTGCTCTACGGCCTCTGGAGCGCCGCGTTCTTCGCAGCGGCGAGCCTGGCGGCGCTGCCGTTCTCGCGGCCGGAAGCGCTTGGGGAGCGCGCCCTGCGGCTGGGACTCCTCGCCTTCAACCTGGTCTTCTGGGAGGTCTTCTTCCTCTACGGCCTGACCTACGACCAGGCGCCGCTCCATCCGGCGGCGAAGTGGGGGATGGCGGGAGTCCTCGCGCTGCTGGCGATCCCGATCGCCCTCGGCGCCTGGCTCGGCTCGCGGCTCCTCTTCGGGATCGGATCGGCGCTCGGGCGGGGCGGCCTCTGGCTGGCGGCGCTGGCGCTGTTCGGGATCGGGATCGCGATCAATGCCGCGGCGCCCCTCTACGCCGGGCACGAGCCGGCCGCGGAGCCGGGGACCGGTCCGGCGGTCCGGATCGCCGTCGCGGAGACCGGCCTCAAGGTGATCGTCGCCGGCTTCGACGGCGCCGACTGGCGGGTGATCCGGCCGATGATGGCCCGGGGTGAGCTCCCCACCTTCGCCACGCTCGTCCGCCAGGGCGCGACCGGCCCCCTGGAGTCGATCCACGACTCGAACTCGGCGGTGATCTGGGCCTCGATCTACAGCGGGATGCGCCCCGAGCTGCACGGCGTCCTCGACTTCTACCGCGCCACCCTTCCCGGGCTGGCGTCGAAGGGGATCTACCCGGTCCACCGCACCTTCTTCAAGGAGCTGGTCGATCTGGTCTCGCCGCTGGGCTTGGCCCGGCTGGTGCTGGTCGACCGCTTCTCGCTGGCGGCCCCGCCCTACTGGGAGATCGCCGACCGGGCGGGGCTGTCGACCGGCGTCGTGGACGGCTACTTCTACTCCTTCCCGGCGCCGCGGACGACGAAGCCCGACAGCTGGTTCCTCTCCTACGGGCTCGACGAGATGGCCGAGCACCCCACCGCGCAGGCCGGCCTGTTCGCCCAGCCGGTGTCGCTCTTCCGGGAGATCCGGCCGCTGCTCGCCGCCGGCGACTTCCACTGGCAGGCGGCGGCCCTGCTGAAGCTCCTCGCCGAGCGCCCGCACCCCAGGCTGGTCAATTTCTACAGCCACGAGCCGGACAGCGATCAGCACAAATTCTGGAAGTGGTACGAGCCGGAACGCTTCTTCAACGTCAAGGCGCGGGACCTCGCGAAGAACGGGAACATCATTCCGGGGATCTACCGCGACTTCGACGCCTTCCTGGCGCGCCTCCTGGCCGCGGCGGGGCCGGACACGGTCGTCCTCATCGCCTCCGATCATGGCCACAGCCCGACGATCGTGCATAGCCTCTACACCCAGCACCGGCACGGCCCCCCGGGTATCCTGCTGATGCGGGGCGGGCCGGTGAAACATGGGCTGACGGTCCCGGGGGCGAGCATCTACGACCTCTATCCGACCGTCCTCTACCTCCTGGGGCTGCCGGTGCCCCAGGACGCCGCCGGCAAGGTGCTCACCGGCGCGCTCGATCCCGGTTTCGTCAGGCTGCACCCGGTGCGCACGGTGCCGACCTACCGGGACCTGGGCCTCTCTCCCAGCCTCCCCGGGGCCAGCCGCGACGGCGCGATGGACCAGCAGGAGATCGAGAAGCTGAAGTCGCTCGGTTACCTTTAGATAGAATCAGGACTCGATCCACCCGATCTCACCAAGGAGCCACGATTGACCAGGCCTGAGAAGCGCGACGTGCCGGTGGTGATCCTCTGCGGAGGCCAGGGGACCCGCCTGCGCGAGGAGACCGAATACCGCCCGAAGCCGATGGTCGAGATCGGCCCGCAGCCGATCCTCTGGCACATCATGAAGATCTACGGCGCCCACGGCCTCGACCGCTTCGTCCTCTGCCTCGGCTACAAGGGGTGGGAGATCAAGCAGTACTTCCTCCGCTACCGGGAGATGCACTGCGACTTCACCCTGGCGATGGACGGCAGCCGGCCGCCCGAGATCCACAATCTCGACGGCTACGAGAGCTGGCGGGTGACCTGCGCCGAGACCGGCCCGGAGACCGCCACCGGCGCCCGGCTGCGGCGGGTGAAGCGCTACGTCGACGACGCCCCCACCTTCTGCCTCACCTACGGCGACGCGGTGGGGAACGTCGATATCGACAGGCTGCTGGAGTTCCACTGGGCCCAGGGTCGGCTCGCCACCGTCACCGGCGTCCATCCCACCTCGCGCTACGGCGAGATGCGGGTGGACGGCCCGCGGGTGAAGGAGTTCGACGAGAAGCCCACGCTGGCCGAGGGGGTGGTCAGCGGCGGCTTCTTCGTCTTCCAGCGCGAGGTCTTCGACTACCTGGACGACGACCCCAACCTCTTCCTGGAGCAGAAACCGCTGCAGCGGCTGGCCCGCGACGGCCAGCTCTCGGTCTGGATGCACGAGGGGTTCTGGCACCCGATGGACACCTACCGCGACTACCTTCACCTGAACGACCTCTGGAAGCGCGGGGAGACGCCGTGGAAGATCTGGTGAAGGGCGCGAGGCTGGCCTGCCGCTTCTGCGGCGCGCCGCTCTCCCACCTGTTCGTGGACCTCGGCGCCTCGCCGCTCGCCAACTCCTACCTGGAGCCGGCGGACCTCGTCCGCGCCGAGCCCTTCTTCCCCCTCGCCGTCTACGTCTGCGGCGAGTGCCTGCTCGTCCAGCTCCCCGAGGCGGAGCGGCCGGAGGCGATCTTCTCCGACTACGCCTACTTCTCCTCGTTCTCCGAGAGCTGGCTCCGCCACGCCGAGGCCTACGCGGCGGCGATGATCGAGCGCTTCGGCTTCGGCCCCGGCCACCAGGTGGTCGAGATCGCCAGCAACGACGGCTACCTGCTGCGCTGGTTCCAGGAGCGCGGGGTGCCGGTGCTCGGCGTCGAGCCGGCCGCCAACGTCGCCGCCGCGGCCGAGGCGGCGGGCATCCCCACCCTGGTCAAGTTCTTCGGCGCCGCCACCGCCCGCGAGCTGGTGGCCGCGGGGACGCGGGCCGATCTGCTGGTCGGCAACAACGTCCTCGCCCACGTGCCGGACCTGAACGACTTCGTGGCCGGCCTGAAGATCCTTCTTGGGCCCTCCGGCGTGCTGACGATGGAGTTCCCCCACCTCCTGCGGCTGATGGACGAGGATCAGTTCGACACCATCTACCACGAGCACTACTCCTACTTCTCTTTCGCCACCGTCCGCCGGGTCTTCGCGGCGCATGGCTTGACCCTGTTCGACGTCGAGGAGCTGCCCACGCACGGCGGCTCGCTCCGCATCTACGTCAGGCACGACGAGGACGGGTCCAAGCCGGTGGGGGAGCGGGTCGCCGCCCTGCTCGCCCGTGAGACGGCCGCGGGTCTTGGGCGACTGGCCACCTATCGCTCCTTCGGCGAGCGGGTCCAGCGGGTGAAGAGGGGGCTTCTGCGCTTCCTCATCGACAGCAAGGAGGCCGGCAAGTCGATCGCCGCCTATGGCGCGCCGGCCAAGGGGAACACGCTGCTCAACTATTGCGGCATCCGCACCGACTTCCTCGACTACACGGTCGACCGCAGCCCGCACAAGCAGGGGCGCTACCTGCCGGGCGTGCGCATCCCCATCCACGGGCCGGACCGCCTGCGCGAGACGCGTCCGGATTACGTGCTGATCCTCCCCTGGAACCTCAAGGAGGAGATCGTGGGGCAGATGGAGGACGTCCGCTCCTGGGGGGGCCGCTTCGTGGTGGCGATCCCGGAGGTCAGGATCCTCGAATGATCTATCGCGAGACCCCGCTCGCCGGCGCCTGGGTGCTGGAGCCGGAACGGATCGAGGACGAGCGGGGCTTCTTCGCGCGCACCTGGTGCAGCCGCGACTTCGCGGAGCTGGGGCTCGACCCCACGATCGCCCAGTGCAGCCTCTCTTTCAACCACCGCCGCGGGACTCTGCGCGGCCTCCATCTCCAGGCCGCGCCGCACGAGGAGGTCAAGCTCGTGCGCGTCACCCGCGGCGCCGTCTGGGACGTGATCGTGGACCTGCGCCCCGGCTCTCCGACCTTTCGAAAGCATTTCGCGCTCGTCCTTTCGGCGGAGAACCGGAACGAGCTGTACATTCCGAAAGGGATGGCTCACGGATTCCAGACGCTGGAGGACGAGACGGAGGTCTTCTATCAGATTTCCGAATTCTACGCGCCCGAATCCGCCCGCGGATACCGCTGGGACGATCCCGCCTTCGCGATCCCCTGGCCGGAGCCTGTGACGGTGATCTCCGACAAGGACCGCAATCTGCCGCTTTTCTCCCCCTCTCCCGGTGAGGGAGGGCGGGAGGGGACGGGAGAGGGGGCCGGGGGGTGAGGGTCCGGGAAGACACCGTGGGCGAAGAGATGACGGCCTTCATCGCCGAGGCCTACCCGATCTGCCGCAGCCTCACCGGCGACGGCGTCCGCCGCACGCTGGCGATGATCGGCGAGCGCATCCCGCTGGAGATCCGCGAGGTTCCCACCGGCACGCCGGTCTTCGACTGGACGGTGCCACGGGAGTGGAACATCCGCGACGCCTGGATCAAGGACCCCTCCGGCCGCAAGGTGGTCGATTTCCAGGAGCACAACCTCCATGTCCTCGGTTACAGCGTGCCGGTCCATGAAAAGCTCCCCCTTTCGGAGCTGAAGAAGCACCTCTTCTCGCTGCCGGACAAGCCCGACCTGATCCCCTACCGCACGTCGTACTACAAGGAGGCCTGGGGCTTCTGCCTGCGCCACCGCACCCTGGAAGCGCTGCCGGAGGGGGATTATGAAGTATTGATCGATTCCACCCTCGCGGACGGCTCGCTCACCTACGGCGAGCTCCTGCTGCCGGGCGAATCCGAGCGGGAGGTCCTCCTCTCGACGCACGTCTGCCACCCATCGCTCTGCAATGACAACCTTTCCGGCATCGCGGTGATGACCTGGCTCGCCCGCGAGCTCCAGGCGCGCCCCCGGCGGCGCTATTCGTACCGCTTTCTCTTTATCCCCGGGACGATCGGATCGATCACCTGGCTGGCGCTCAACGACGTCAAGATCGATCATGGCCTCGTCGCGGCAAACCTCGGCTCGGGGGCGTTCCACTACAAGAAGAGCCGGACGCGCTACACAGAGATCAATCGCGCTGTCCTCGCGGTGCTCGAAGCCTCGGGCGAGCCGTTCACCGTCGAGGATTTCGTCCCCTTCGGCTACGACGAGCGGCAGTACGGCTCGCCCGGCTTCAACCTCGCCGTCGGCGCGCTGAGCCGGACCCCTTACGGCCGCTATCCCGAATACCACACCTCGGCGGACGATCTGAGTTTCGTGAAGCCCGAGGCGCTGGAGGGCTCGCTTCGCACCTATCTGGCGGTGATGGACGTGCTCGAAGGGAACCGGCGCTATCTGAACCTCAACCCCAAGTGCGAGCCCCAGCTCGGCCGCCGGGGCCTCTACCGCACGATCGGCGGCGACGAGTCCGGCCGCGAGCGCGAGCTGGCCCTGCTCTGGGTGCTGAACCTCTCCGATGGGAAGAACGACCTGATGAACATCGCGGAAAGGGCCGAAATGAACTTCGCGGCGATCCGCGAGGCGGCGGACGCGCTGCTGGACGTCGGGCTCTTGCGTGAGATCGAGGAGGCGCCATGAACCTGTTCCGGGGAACGACGGCGGTGATCACGGGCGCCAGCGGCGGGATCGGCGAGGCGATCGCGATCCAACTGGCCCGCGAGGGGGCGCGCCTGCTGCTGAACGGGCGGAGCGCCGGGAAGCTCGAGCTCGTGGCCGAGCGGGCCCGCGACCTTACGGCGGGCGTCGAGACCTTCGTGGCCGACTTGGCTGAGGACACGGAAGTGCGCGCCCTGGCCGACCGCGCGCTCACGGCTTTCGGCGGCGTCGACCTGCTGATCCACAGCATCGGCCTCTTCGTGGGCGGCCTGTTCGCCAGCTCCCCGGTGGAGGACCTCGACCGCCAGCACCGGATCAACGTCCACGCGCCCTACCTGCTGACTCAGGAGCTGCTGCCGTCGCTCATCGCCCGCCAGGGGCAGGTGGTGTTCGTCAACTCCGGCGCCGGATTCAATCCCGCCCGCGCGGGATGGGTCGGCTATGCCGCCTCCAAGCACGCCCTCCGCGCCCTGGCCGACGGCCTGCGCGAGGAGGTCAACAAACAGGGGGTGCGCGTGCTCACCGTTTTCCCAGGCCGCACCGCCACGCCGATGCAGGAGGAGGTCCATCGCTACGAGGGGCGGGATTACGACCCCGAGCGCTTCCTCCAGCCCCGCGACGTCGCCGCCACCGTGCTGAACGCCCTCGCCCTGCCGCGCACGGCCGAGGTGACCGACCTGCATATCCGCCCGATGCGGGGGGCGGGGTGATCGTTCGTTTCTAT
This sequence comes from uncultured Acidobacteriota bacterium, assembly GCA_963718645.1. GTDB lineage: Bacteria > Acidobacteriota > Thermoanaerobaculia > Multivoradales > UBA5704 > DATARR01. Next base: position 2,609,937 of record OY970373.1, on the reverse strand, counting down.
ATCGATCCCGAAACCGACGAGCCGCACATCTACAATCATGGGGTTTCCGAGGAGGAGGTCGAGGACGTCCTTCGGTTCCCTGGAGAAGACCGCCCTGGTCGGAGGGATTCTCGGATGGCTGCTGGCCAGACGAATTCGGGACGCCATCTCCAGGTGGTTTATTTGGTGGATCCCGACCCGGATAGCGTCTTCGTCATTACGGCGTATGATCTGAAGGGCAGACAGCTTGCGGCTTACCGGAAGCGCAGGAGGAAGCGATGAAGCAAAACAGATTTCCACCAGGGTGGGACGAGGACCGGGTTCGCGGGGTCCTGGACCATTATGAGAACCAGACTGAAGAGGAGGCCATCGCCGAGGATGAGGCCGCGTTCGAGAGCCGCACCGAAACCGTGATGACGGTTCCCAACGACTTGGTGCCGGCGGTGCGGGAGCTGATCGCCAAGCGCCGCGCTAGCTGATACCGGGCTCGGCTAAACACATCCGCCTCCGCGTACGTACTATGGGACGATCGAGACGAACGACTCGAGGTCCCATAGAGCCATGAAACAGATCCAGCAGGCCGCCGAGGCGGTCCTCCAGCAGCTCGAGACGGTGATCTACGGCAAGCGGCCGATTCTCGAGCTGGTCCTCACCTGCCTGTTCGCGGAGGGGCACCTCCTGCTGGAGGATGTCCCCGGCACCGCCAAGACCCTTCTCGCCAAGACCCTGGCCCGCGCTCTCGGCGGCGGCTTCCGGCGGCTCCAGTGCACGCCCGACCTGCTGCCGGGGGACGTCACCGGATCGAGCGTGTTCAACCAGAAGAGCGGCGACTTCGAGTTCCACCCGGGGCCGGTGTTCACCCAGGTCCTGCTGGCCGACGAGATCAACCGCGCCACCCCGCGCGCCCAGGCCTCTCTCCTCGAATGCATGGCCGAGCGCCAGGTGAGCGTCGACAACCGCACCTACCTCCTGAAGCGCCCCTTCTTCGTCATCGCCACCCAGAACCCGATCGAGCACGAGGGGACCTTCCCGCTCCCCGAGGCCCAGCTCGACCGCTTTCTGATGCGCCTCGCCATCGGCTATCCCAGCCTGGCGGCCGAGGAGCAGATGCTGGTGCGCTCCGCCGGCGATCCGCTCGAGAAGGTGGTGCCGGTGCTGAGCCTGGAGGCGCTGGCGCAGCTCCAGGACCAGGTCCGCGAGGTGCACGTCCACCCCGAGGTGCGGCGCTACATGGTGCAGGTCATCACGTCCACCCGCAATGCCCGCGAGCTGGTGCTCGGCGCCGGCCCCCGCGCCACCCAGGGGCTCTACCGCGCCTGCCAGGCCCGGGCGGCCCTCGCCGGCCGCGGCTTCGTGCTCCCCGACGACGTCAAGCGGCTCTACCCGGCGATGCTCTACCACCGGGTGATCCTCGGCACCGAGGGGCGGCTCTCCAAGCGCAGCGTGCAGCAGGTGGTGGACCAGGCGGTCGGTCTGGTGCCGGCCCCCCTCGTCGACGCCGGCCCGGCGGCCACCGGCCGGCCTGTGGGATGAGCGCAGCGGCGGCGGTCCGCCCGGCTTCCCGGGAGGTCTCCCGCGAAGTCTCCCGTGAGGTCCGTAATCAGCGCCGCCGCCAGGCCCTCTTCTGGGCTTCCGGAGTCGGGCTCCTCGCCCTCCTCGTCTCCCTCTTCTCGGCCGGCTTCTTCCTCTACGCCGCCGTGGTCACCGCCGCCGTCCTCGGGCTCGCCGCCCTGCTCCCCGCCGCCAGCCTGGCGGGCGTGGAGGTGCGGCGCGGCCTGGAGTCGACAGAGATCGAGCTGGGGGGAGCGGTCGAGTCGCGGCTGGTGCTCCACAACCGCAAGGCCTTTCCGGCCCCCTGGCTGTTCTGGCGCGAGGAGGTCGATCCCGGCCTCGACGTCGAGGGGGTGAGCTGCGGCTTCCTGACCCTGGCGAGCGAGCAGACGATCCGCACCGCCTGCACCCTGCACAGCACCCGCCGCGGGCTCTTCCGGGTGGGACCGGCGGTGATCGAGGCGAGCGATCCCTTCGGGCTGGTGAAGCGGTTCACGGTCGATTCGGAGGTGCGCTTCGTCACCGTCCTGCCGCGCGCCGTGCCGTTGGGGGAGGGGTGGCCGCTCGGCCACCGGCCGGTCCACGAGACCCCGCGCCGGCGCAGCCCCTTCGAGGACCCCGCCCGCTTCCTCGGAGTGCGCGACTACCGGCCGGGGGACGCCCTGCGCCGCATCCACTGGCGGGCCACCGCCCGCACCGGCATCCTGCAGGTCAAGCTCTTCGAGCCGACGGTGCTCGCCGGCGTTCTCCTGGCCGTGGAGATGGGGAGGTCCGCCTGGCCGCGCGCCACGGCCGAGACGGGGAGCGATCCCGGCGTCGAGCTCGCCGTGACCGCGGCGGCTTCGATCGCCGAGCTGGTCCTCGCCGGCAACCAGTCGGTGGGGCTGCTCTCGAACGGCGGCGACGCGGCCGAGCGCTTCCCCTCCGACTGGACGGGAGGGAGCTTCCGGCGCTACGAGGACGCCCTGGAGGACGCCGGCGCCCGCAAGCTGATTCCCGCCTACCGGCCGCTGGAGGTCGAGCCCGGCCGCGGCGCCTGGCAGCGCGAACGCCTCCGCACGGCGCTGGCGCGGCTCACCCTCGCGCCGGGGATCACGCTGCCAGAGCTGCTGGCCTCCGAAGGGCCCCGCCTGCCGCGCTCGCTGGTGGTGATGGTGATCACCCCCGATCTCGGCCCTGCCCTGGGCGGCGCGCTCGGCGGCCTCAAGCGCTCGGGGTTCGACGTCGCCGTGGTCTGGATCCAGACGACCGGCCCGGGGACGGTCGCCGCCAGCCTGCTCGAAGGGGTGCCGGTCTACCCGGTGCGGGAGGAAGCGGACCTCGAACGGATGGGAGCGCAGAGCCTGTGAGCGCCGGGCCTGGAATCGCCGAGCCGCTCGACGACGACCTGTTCACCTTCGTCACCCACCACGTCGTGGTGCCGGCGGCGGTGATCGCCATGGTCGCCTCGCTCCTCTCCTACCTGGTGGACGTCCGCTCGGCCTTCCTGGGGGGCGGGCCGCAGCTCAAGTGGATCGGCTTCTGCTTCGCCGTGGCCACCGTGCTGACCGAGCGCTACGGCCACACCCAGGGGGACCGCGATCTCCAGGGGTGCTACACCGGGGCGCTGGGCGTGGCCACGGTCGCCGTGCTGCTGATGGAGCCCTGGGAGACCCGCGCGGTGGGCCTGGGGGAGAAGAGCGCGAACTTGCTGATCATCGCCGCCGTCTGGTGGCTTGCCACGCGGGTGACCCGGGGTTTGAGCCCCGAGGAGGGGAGGCCCGCGGCGGGGCCGGGATTGCGGATCTACGGCCTGGAGCGCCTGAAGATGCAGGCCTGGCAGCGCCGGAAGATGGAGCAGACCGGCGCGCCCCCTCCGGCCGAAAAGCCGGCGGCGAAGCCGATCCCCGCCAATCCGGCGCAGTCGGTGGCGCGTCTGGCCGCCGCCGCCCTGGTCGCCTTCGCGCTCGGCGAGCCGGTCCTGCTCAGGGCCGCCCCGCAGACCGGCATCCGGGCGCTCGCGGCGGTGGTCGTCTTCCTCTTCGCGACCGGCATCGTGCTCGCCGCCGGCTCCGCGCTGGATGCCCTCCGCCGCGCAGAGTGGGCGGGCGGCGACGTCTCACCCGGACTGGTGCCTGGCCGCGTGGCCCTGGCCGGCGGGCTCCTGGCCGTGGTGCTGGCCGCCGCCCTGGCCGTGCCCGGTCTCCATTTTCAGGGATCGGGCCGGCTCCGGCCGCCGGTGGCCCACGGCCAGGGGGCGGAGACCGACCGCGGCGATCAGGAGGGAGATCAGGGGGAAGGCGTGAGGCGCAACCCCTCCGACCAGGAGGGCCGGAGAGGCTCGGACTCGCATCCTCAGCAGGGAAGGGACGCCATGGATCGACCGGCCGAGCTCACCGGGCCCGCCGCCGATCTCATCGGGACGCTGACCGCGGCCGGAAAGTGGCTGCTCATCCCCGTCGTCCTGCTCCTCGCTCTCGCCGGCCTCTGGGCGCTCTCGCGGCTCCTGCCCCGGCTCTCCACCTCGGGGGGACGGATGGCCGAGCGCTGGCGCGCCCTGCTGAATCGGCTGCGCGACCTTCTGGGCCGCTTCGGGCGGCAGGCGCTCTCGACCGGCCGGACCGCGGGCGATCCGCTCGCCAACCTGGAGGCGCTGGCCCTGCTGCCGCCTCGCGACGCGGTGCTCGCGGCTTACCACCGCTTCCTGGCTCTGTTGGAAAGCCGGGGCTATCCCCGGCCGGCGAAGTCCACCCCCTACGAGATCCTCAACGCCCTGCCGTTCGACTTCCGCGCTCTCGCCGATCCGGTGAAGACCCTGACCGACCTCTACGTCGAGGCCGCCTACTCCGCCGAGCCGGTCGAGCCCGATGCCGGCCAGCGGGCGATCCTCATTCTCAAGGGGATGCGGGGGCTGCTGGCGGCGCCCGCGGCGGCGTAGGAGTCTGCGCGCCAGAAAGAGCCGGACAAGGACGACAAGGACTGCAAGGACGACAAGGACAAAGGATTGCCGGATTTGTCACCCTCGTCCTGTTTCTGATGTCCTTGTCGTCCTTGTCGTCCTTTACGTCCTTGCTTTTAGATTTTTACGGCGCAGGCTCCTGGAGTCTCCTACGAATCCCGCCGCGGCGTCACCTCGATCCCGGCGGTGCTCAGCACCCGGCTGCCACTGGGGATGTCCCGCGTCACGATGGCGTGGACGCCGATGAAGACGTCGTCCCCTACCGTGATCTCGCCGATCACCGTCGCCCCCGCGCCGATGAACACGTTGTCGCCGATCACCGGCATCCGCTCGATCTTGCCCGGGCTGGGAGAGCCGATGGTGACGCCGTGGAGGAGGATGGCGTCGCGGCCGATCCGCGCGTAGCCGCCGATCACCAGCCCGGTGCCGTGGCTGATCAGCAGGCCCGGGCCGATCACCGCGCCGGGCGCGATCTCGACGCCGGTCAGCAGCAGGCCCAGGCGGGCGAAGAGGGGGCCGAGCACCGGCACCCCCCGGCTCTTGAACCAGTGCGCGATCCGGTAGAGCACCACCGCCTGGTAGCCGTTCTCGAACAGCAGCGATTCGATCACGTACCAGGGCGCCGGCTTGGACTTGATCATCCGCAGCCGCCGCGTGTCGGCTTTCAAGTTATCCAGCATTGGCGGTCTCCCGCAGCAGCACCTCGACCGGAATCCGCAGGGTCTTGCCGCCATTTTTGCGGCCGAACCAGGCGACCGTCTCGAGCACCGGATCGAGCTCCAGGATGTAGTGCCCCGGGGCCGCCGGCGCCAGCACCTTCTGCCGCACGCTGACCCGCCCCCCCGGCGGCACCGGCCAGGGCATCGGCGTGCGCAGGCCGTCCTCCACGATCTGCTTACCGGCCGCGTCCAGCCAGTGATAGGCGAGGTTGACGCGGGCGGCGCCGTCCGCCGTCCAGGGGAAGCGGCTGCGGTTGAACAGGCGGGTGGTGACCTCGAACGGCTGGCCCGCCGGCACCTGCGACGGCGCCACCGTGTTCCCCCATTGCAACTGGAAGATGTCGGCGTCGAGCAGCGCGCCCGTCCCCAGGTAGGCGAGACCGAGGCCGGTGTAGAAGTTCTCGTTGGTGTGGTCGTCCTGGACGAACGTGGGGCAGTTGTTCGGCGGGTACTGCCGCATCCAGTGCTGGACGCTCCCCGTGCGCGAGGTCACCACCATCCGGTAGACCCAGAACGTCGCCCACTTCTGGCGGCGGACCCGGAACGGCTCGCCGGGGTCGAGCCGGACGCGGCGCGTCTCCTCGCCGGCGCCGAAGTCCATCGCCGCGCGCGCCCTGCCCATCCGGATCTCGACGTGGTTGCCGGGCGCGAAGTTGGTCGCCTGGAAGACCATGCGCGGGACCGGGTGCGAGGCGATGAAATAGAGCTCGACCGAGGTGGCGCCGGCCACCCACATCTGCTCCCCCTGCGGCACGAAGACCTCCCGCCGCCCCACGATGCGGAGGTCGCCGAGCTGCACCCGCTCATAGCCCGGCACGTTGCGCAGCGACAGCTCCAGCGGCAGGAGGCGGAACGGCAGGTTCCGCACGTGCGCCTGGAGCGTCGGCTCGGGCACGGCGGCGCCGAACGGGGTGAACAGGAGGGGAGCCAGGAAGAGCCCGGCGACGACGTACCCCGCCAGCAGGAGCCGCGGCGGCCGGATCTCCGTCACCAGGAAGAGGAACGCCGGGATGGCGGTGACGAAGTAGCGGTTGCCCACGAAGCCGCCGCCCCCCTGCCAGTTCCAGGCGATGAAGGTGAGGAAGAAGAGCGCCACGGCGGTCACCGCCGCCAGCAGCACCCAACGCTCGCCCGTCCGCCGCCGGCCGGGGAGGAGGAAGAAGATCAACCCGAGCGCGGCGAACGGCGTGTAGACCAGCATCCCCGTGTGCCGCCCGACCAGGAAGTAGCCGATGTTCTCGGCCTCCTCGTAGAACGTCACGTCGGGAGGGCGGACCAGCCAGGTCCAGGTGTTGCCGGTGGTCGAATTGGGCACCGCCGGACCCGGTACGGCCGGCGTGGCCGGTCCGGTCCCGCCGCCGGCGTTCCCGCCGCCCTGCGCTCGTCCCTGCCCACCGCCGCCGGTGCGGGCCGCCACGATCTCGGGAGAGATCGGCACTTTGCCCGGCTCGCACAGCGTCACCCCCTGGCGGTGGACTCCGAAGTAGGACGACGGATGGCCCGTCAGCCGGATCGCGATCCCCGCGATGATCCCCATGCTGAGCAGGGCCCCCGCCATCCAGACGCCGAGCGTCTTCCAGCGCCGGTCCCGTCCATAAGCCCAGAGCGGCGCCAGCCCCACGGCGGCGAACATCGGCTTGTCGTAGACGGCGAGCGCCAGCACCGCCCCCGAGACCAGGGCGAAGAGCCATTCCCGGCGGCGGTCCGGCAGTCCGGTTTCGTCGATCCGCGGCAGGCCGAAGAAGAGGCACGCCGCCACCGAGAACATGTTGAAGACCTCGGGCTGAATCCAGAAGACGTAGGAGAACCCCACGCTGAGCAGGAAGAACGACGCCGAGAACAGGGCCGCCAGGCCGGGCGCGTTGTACCGCCGGAGATACAGATAGCCCATCCAGACCATGGCCATCAGCAGCAGCATGTTGAAGAACAGCATGCCGTTGGCGCCGAAGAGGCCAGCGAACGGAGCGCCGGCCAGCGAGTAGAGATAGGGCTTGCCGAAGTAGACCGTCTTCCAGCCGTCGCTGGACATTACGATCATGTTGTTGACCGGGCCGAACGGGAACTCCCGGAACGCGCGGTCGACGTCCTGGGGCTCCACCCGCAGGTTGTGGTCGTGGGCGAGGCTCTGCGCCGCCAGGTAATAGGCCCCCTCGTCCGCCTTCAGATGGGTCGGCAGACCGGGCTTGCCGAGCGTCAGCGGAAACAGCAGGAAGAACGCCGTGACCGCCGCGAGGGCCAGATGGACGGTACGGTTCACGGCGAGGCAGTCTAGCATCAGGGAGTCGGCCTGCACTCTGGCGGATCACACCCCCCAGGCTGCGCTTCCGGCCTGCGTCGCCACCGCCGCGACGGTGGATCGCACAGATCCGGCGGTGCTCGCCACCGCCGCGGCGGTGAGTACCACCGCCGGATCGGTCGAAGCGCGCATTCGGCGGGAGTCTCCACCGCCGTGGCGGTGGTGACCACGGATCCGGCGGTGCTCACGTAGACTTCGGCGGTGGACATCACCGCCGGATCGGTCGAAGCAAAGTTCCCGGCGGTGGAGCGCGCGGATCCGGCGGTGGTCACGTACACCTCGGCGGTGGACATCATCGCCGGATCGGTCGTAGCGCAGTTCCGGCGGTCAAGACGCATGCCGCGACGGTGGAGAGCGCGGATCTGGCGGTGCTCTGCCAGACCGCAGGTCTCGGAGGGCAGTCCAGCGCAGGTCCGGGGGACCATAGTAGAATGAAGGGCATGGAGCCGATTCACGACCCCAAGTCCCTCGCCAGAGCCGCTGCGGCCTTCGATCTCTGCCAGACCGCCGAGGACATCATGCGGCAGAACCTCCGCCGCCGGCATCCAGAGGCGAGCGAGGAGGAGATTCGCCGTCGCTTCACGGCTTGGGTGGAGAAGAGGCCCTACATTGAATCTTCCGCATCGGGACAATAGCTCGCTCGCCCTCCTGTGACCCGCCTCGAGAAAGCTCTGATCCGGTTGGATGCGGACCTCCAGGCCATTGGAGCGAAGTGGGCTCTCGTTGGAGGTTTCGCGGTCATACTGCGGGCCGAGTCGAGGTCCACTCGAGATCTGGACGTGGTGCTCGCCGTCTCGGGAGACCGCGAAGCTGAAGCCCTTGTGCGGTCTCTTCGGATGCGGGGATATCGAGATCATCCCAAGGGCGGATTGATCGAGGGCAAGGATGGCCGTCTGGCTACCGTACGCCTTGTCTCGCCTCCTTTGGAGGACGATGAAACGGGGTCCGAGATCGACCTCCTGATCAACTGCGCCGGCGTCGAGGCGGAGGTTGTCGCTGCCGCTACGTTGATGGAGATCTTTCCGGGAGTCAGAATTCCCGTAGCCCGCGCGGGGCACCTCGTAGCTCTCAAGGTTCTTGCGGGAAGGATGAAAGACCAAGAGCATATCGAGGTTCTGGTCCGCGAAATGGGCACCGACGATCTGCAGATCGCCCGTGAGGCCGTGGATCTGATCGGGCGGCGCGGCTTCCAGGAAGATCCGGAAAGGAACCTTCTCGTGGAGTTGGCCAAGCTCCTTGACCAAGCGAGCTCAAATCAGGACTTCTAATGTCGCATGACCCCTTCTATGAACAGATCCTTGCCGGCTTGAACGGCACCCTCGATCCGCAGGAATTCGAGGATTGCATGGCGGATCTCCTCAGAGATCTGTTTCCCACCCTTGTCCCTGTCCATGGAGGAACGGACTCGGGGATGGATGGTGCCATCGCGGACGGCGAGGGTGAGCCCTATCCTCTGATAACAACTACGGCCAAGAATGCTAGGCGCAATCTTGGGAAGAATATCGACTCCTTCCTCAGACAGAAGCAGCCTCCTAAAAAGGTTGTCTTTGCGACATCCAGGCCTCTGACGCCTAAACGCCAGTTAGGTCTGAAAAATCTAGCAAGGGAGAAGGGCTTCACGTTGGTCTACCTCGTTGAACAGCGTGGGGTCGCGAACCTCTTGTACACCAGTCCTCGCTGGTACAAGCAACTTTTGCACCTTTCGGGCGAGCCTTCTGCCCTTTCCATAATTCCTCACTCTCGTCGGCCGCTGCTGGATTTTGAGCCCATTGGCCGAGACCGGGATCTCGAATGGCTGCGACAAACCGTGGGGGACCGTGTCCTCTCGGGCGAGCCCGGCTCTGGAAAGACGTTCCTCCTCTACTCTTTGGCCCGGCAAGGCTGGGGACTCTTCCTGGCCAACTCTGAAGGCGATGTCGCTGGCGCTTTCCGGAAACAACTACCAAGCATCGTCATTGTCGATGACGCCCACACCAAGCCCGGTGTCCTGGAAAAACTGAGACACCTCCGTCAGACGACCGGCATGGAATTCACGATCGTCGCCACGACCTGGGAAGGGGATCGTGATCAGGTAATCGAGGCATTAGGAGGCATTTCGGAAGACAAGGTCAGAAAGCTGGAGTTACTGAAGCGGTCCGAGATCCTGGAGGTCTTTCGGAAAGTGGGAGTAGATGAGGACTCTGACACCATGCGGCACCTGATCGATCAGGCCGCCAACAAACCGGGTCTCGCTGTCACAATCGCCACCCTCTGGTTGGCAGGCGCGTGGCGGGAAGTTATTGAGGGTAAAGTCCTCAGCCGAACTCTCCTGACCTTCTTCCAGGAATTTGTCGGAAGCGAAGCCGCTGACGTCTTAGCGGCCTTCAGTCTTGGAGGAAGCCGTGGCATGGAAGTAGATTCGGTTCGCGAGTTTCTTGGTCTCAATCGCCTACAGATCCGACAGATTGCGGCGGGGCTTGCCGCTGGTGGAGTTCTTTCAGAAGTAGATAAAAATGTTCTGGCGGTCAGGCCCGGGCCGCTGCGGATCGCATTGGTTCGAACAATCTTCTTCCCACCTTCAGGCCCTAGACATGACTACGAGTATTTGGTCAAACGCGCCCCAAATTATGACAAAGCGGTTAATACTATAATTGCTGCAAAGTTCCTGGGAGCAAGCATCGATGATGAGGAACTCGGAAAGCTGGTCGCAAGATCTAATGCGCCTGGTGTTTGGAGCGACTTTGCGCGTTTGAGTTCTGAGACTGCCCAATGGGTTCTGAAAAATTATCCGAGAGACCTTCTTGATATTGCCGCAGCTTTGCTCCATCAGATTCCACAATTGGCTATTGCCAAGATCTTGGAACGAGCGGCGGAGCTCTCAAAGATACAAGGGCTCCGTACTGAGCGCGCCATGAGCATGCTCTCATCTTGGGTTCAAGAGATTTCGGCGGGCCCGAAGGAATGGATTCGCCGGCGAGCAACCGTCGCGAGTGCTGTGAGAGAATTTCTGCTTCAAGGGGGAGCGCCAGGAATAGGGGTGTACGGCATCGCTATCGCGCTGAACCCATCCGTCCGAGGAGACACTCTCGACCCTGGGATGGGAAACACCGTAATCATGCGATCGGGCCTGCTGCCCGTTGAAATCCTATGGAAGGTCGTGCCGATCTGGGACAACGTTAGGGATGCAGTCCAAGATATCGATGCAGCATCCTGGCAACGTCTGTCGAGCCTTCTTTGGGACTGGCTTCACCCAGAATATGTTGCCAAACGAACAGCGATCTCGGAGGAGGAAAGATTGGTCATGAGCGCCTTCGTCGAGAAAGTGCTGAAAGATTTAGTTCCTCTCTCCGCAGGGAGTCCAGGTCTTCAAGCAGGTCTGAACCGGCTTGCAGCGAAGCTTGAGATTCATCTTGGATTAGGGCGAGATAATGCCTTTGAACTTCTTTATCCTTCTCAACCAGGCCCAGAGGTGCGCCAGGAAGCGCAAGCTGTCTGGGACGAAGCCTTCCGACAACTTGTCTTGAAATGGGCAAAGGATTCGCCACAGAAGGTAGCTGATAGAGTCGCCTTTTATGAACGGGAAGCACAGCGAATCGGCCACAATTGGCTGCAGAACATGCCGGCCCTCTGTCAGGCTCTTGCTAGGGAGGTAGACCAGCCCAATGAATGGTTCGAAGAGTTTTTGGCGCGGGATCTCAGCGTTCACTTGGTAGCTCCCTTTCTCGAACGTATCGTGGACCTACAGCTAACGGGATGGGAGACGTTCCTTGCCTCCTGTCTTGATCGCAAACCCATGGAGAGGTTGGCGCTGGCACTCGTGCTCAAACTCTCGATTCCCTCTCCTGATCTACTGGACCGTGCGCTCGAAATGGTGGAAGGCGACGTCATGCTGATGGAAACGCTGTGTCTTCAGGGAAAGGTGCCTCTGGCCACATTGCGAAGGCTCCTTCTCTTGCCTTCCTGGGAGGCTGCACTCGCCGCTGCCGTCGGTGAATGGTGTAAGGAGCCTCAGGGTGAGATCCGGGAGGAGGTTCGTTCTGAGTGGCGCTTGGCGATTCTTCGATCCAAGACCGGAGACTATGAGGAAATGAGACAGACCGTCGGCCTGGAACTCTGGCTTAAAGGCATCCTCGCTGGTGACGCGGACTTGGCTTTTGATTGGCTCCAGTGTCGACTCAAGGATTCTGATCTCCCTTCGTCTTTTATGGGTGACAGCCCGTTCGCGGCTGCAATTAGGGCTTTGCGGATGGAGCAAAAGGAAGACTTTCTGGCTGGATTACAACCAGCTAGGATACTTTCGTCCATTCTCCCTACACTCATAGATTCTGACATTGAGCTCTACCAGAAGTTACTGACGATTAGATCTCTCGTCGTTTATCATCTCGAACCACTTGGAGGGCTGCCAGGCCTCGTTTGGGAGAGTTTTGCGAGTGCTGCTCTGGATGCAAAGCATCCTCCCGTGGCAGTTGCCGCAGCGACTTTCGGATCGGGTCACTCGTGGGCTGGCTCGGGCATGGAGTACTGGAAGCGCTGGGACGAGGCATTCTCTCTGTTCGAGAGTCATTCCAGAGAGGATCTCCGGGAAGTCGCGCAACACGGCCGAAGGATGGTGCGAGGTGGGCGGCAGCATGGAGAGGAGCACCAGAAGAAGTTCGAGCTTTACGGACTTGGACGTGAGGAATAGGCTCGGATTGACCCCCCTCCCACCCCCTCCATATACTGGCTCGATATGAGCACCCTCTACTTCGACACCCACCTCGGCGATGAGGAGCGGCGCCGCCGCCTCTATGCCGGGGATGTCTTCGTCTATTCGCCGCGCCCGAGCACCAAGGCGCTCACTGAGCTGGCTCGGGAGCTGATCGAGGAGGCGTTCGCGCCCCTGGAGCCTCAGCATGCGCAGGACCAGCTTCCGGTCGAGAAGTTCGTCGAGATCGTCGGCCCGCTGAAGCCGCGGTTCATTCATCATCCGAAGACCAAGGGGCTGCTTCTGGAGCTGCTCCGGGATCTCGGGATGGAGATGGAGAAGACCTACTTCGACGTCCCCAGGATGCGGGTCTCCACCAGCGGCGGGTATCTCACGGCGGGGGTCGCCTACGTGCTCCATCCGCACCGCGATATCTGGTACTCCTCGCCGCCGTCCCAGCTCAACTGGTGGCTGCCGGTGTTCCCGTTCGAGTCCGAGAGCTCGTTCGCGTTCCATCCGAAGTACTGGGACGAGCCGGTTCCGAACTCCTCGAACGAGTACAACCACTACGAGTGGAACAAGGTGGGCCGCGCCAACGCCGCCAAGGAGGTCAAGGCGGACACCCGCAAGCAGCCGAAGCCGACCGGGCCGCTGGACCTCGAACCGGAGATCCGCGTCGTCGTGCCGCCGGGCGGGTTGATCCTCTTCTCCGGCGCCCATCTGCACTCGTCGGTGAACAACACCTCGGGAAGGACCCGCTTCAGCATCGACTTCCGCACCGCCCACCTCGATGAGCTGAAGACGCTGGGCGGCGCGCCGAGCATCGACCGCGAGTGCACGGGCACCACCCTCTTCGAGCTGCGGCGCGCCTCCGACCTCGCGCCGGTGCCGGAAGAGGTCATCCGCCTCTACGATCCGAATCCGCCCGAGGACCGCGACGGCCTAGTGTTCAAGCCTCCCGCGGAGGCCGTGCCGGCGCGGTAAAAAAAGCCGAGCAAGGACAAACACGGACCTGGTGCCGTCCCTCGTGTCCGTGCTGGTCCGTGTCAGTCCGTGTTCGTCCGTGTTTCCGCTTTTCAGAGCGCCGGCGGGGGAGGGATCTCCGTGGTGAGCCCCTCCCGCATCCCCTTCACCTTCGCCACCACCGCCGCCTGATTCCCCTTGCGCCGCTCGCGGAGCCAGGCGAGGGGGAGGGCGGCGGCGTTGAAGGCGAGGTAGGTCAGCCACTGCCAGGGGTTGGCGTAGCGCCGGACGTAGATCGCCGCGCTGCGGCCGAACTGGAAGTTCCGCCCCGGGCTGTAGCCGCCGGTGGTGTAGGCCACCCGGTGGTAGAGCACGGCCCGGTGCGCGTAGAGGCAGCGGAAGCCCTGGCGCTTCACCCGCGTGCAGAAATCGGCGTCGTCGACGCAGATGTAGAAGAGGTCGTCCCACATCCCGGCGGCCTCGGCGGCGGCGCGGCGGATCAGGATGGCGCAGCCGTTGACGTAGTCCACCTCGGCATCCTGATCGAACTGCCCGCGGTCGATCTCGCCGTAGCCCCGCTCGCGGGTGATCGATTCCCGGAATCGGAGGATGCCGCCGGCCGACCAGAGCCGCTTGCGGTCGCCGTGGAAGTAGCACTTGGGGCCGACGCAGCCGATGTCCGGCGCCGACTCGGCCACCTTCACCAGCTCGGTCAGCAGGTCCGGCTCGACCTCGATGTCGTTGTTGAGCAGCAGCACGTAGTCGTAGCCGTTGGCGAAGGCCCAGCGGAAGCCCTGGGCGTAGCCCGAGGCGCTGCCGCGGTTGACCTCTACGCGTACTTGGCGGAGATCGGGGTAGCGTTCAGAGATCGCTTCGGGGGAGCCGTCCGTCGAGGCGTTGTCGAGCACCACGAGATCGAAATTGGGATAGGTCATCCGCCGCAGGCTGGCGACCGCCTCCAGGGTGATCTCCTTGCCGTTGTAGTTGACGACGACGGCGGCGACGCGCGGGGGCGCCGTCACCGCTCGCCGCCCATCGCGATCACCCGCCAGTCGCCGATCGCCAGCTCGCGCACGGCGAACTGGTAGATCACCACCTTCTTGCCGGCCAGGCGGTCGCTGCCCGAGGCGAGATCCTGGGCGAGGCGCTGGCGGGTGTTGAGGGCGCCGCCGCTGTTGAGAGCGAGCCGGTCGATCGGGCGGCCGAGATAGTAGGAGAGCTGCTCGGCGAGGCCGGCGCCGGTGCCCCAGCCGAGGTCGCTCTGCGAGTAGATGTTGGTGAAGCTGTCGCCGAGGAGGAGGACGTCGGCGTGCGGGTCGGCCCGCCAGGGGCTCCCTTCGGCGGTCTCCACGCGCTGGATCGTCACCCGCTCCGGCTCCTTGAGCGGATGGGTCGCGGGAAGCGTGAGGAGCACCGCGAGGTCGCCGGTATTGGAGACGCTCTGCGGCTGCCGGAAGAGGCCGGCGCCGGTCGGCGGAGCGAGATGGCCGAGGGCCCGGACCCGCTCGGCCAGCCGCTGCGCGACGAGGTCCATGGCCGGCGGCGTCCAGTGCGTGTCGGTACGCAGGTACTGCGGCGGGCCGTCCGCGCCTCTGGCCTGGGCCAGCAGGGAAGCCGGGTCGAAGACCTCGATGCCGGCGGCGCGCAGGCGGCGGAGCAGCGCCGGCCAGGAGGCGTTCTCCAGCGGGATCGGCAGGCGGGCATTCGTCAGCCCCTCGGGATCGATCATCGGCTTCACCGGCGTCGGCACCACGACGAGAGCGATGCCGCGGCTCGCGAGCTGGCGCTGGAAGTCGGCCAGGGCGGGGAGGGGGTCGGGGTGGGGCGCTTCCTCCCAGGCGGCGCCGCCGAGCCGGCGGCGTTCGAGCACACCGCGCTCCAGGAAGGCGGGGCCGGTCACGTACTGGACGTCCGGCGTGTAATAAAGCCGGCGGTCGCGTCCAAGATAAACCTTTTCATTCCCCACGCCGAGCGCCGTCAGCACGCGCTGCGTCCGCGGCAGCAAGGCGGCGCCGAGCCAGGACTTCCGCTCCAGGCCGTCCTCTAGCTGGTGCATCTGGCGCAGCAGGGCCTTGCTGCCGGCGATCCACCCCTGCTGACCGATCACCTGCCCCACGGAGGCCAGCGAGCCGCCGGTGACGCCGGTCTGGGAGGCTCTTCCCGTGACGACGTCGACGATCGGCACCGTGGCGATCACCAATACGAACAGGGCGACCAGCGTCCATGCGAGAGAGCGCGAGACGTCGGTGTGGCCGATCTCGATCTTGGCGATGCGCTCGCGTTCGGGGTCCATGATTTAGAAGATGAAATAGATGAAAGGGTTATAGCCCTGCGTCGCCATCGCGGCGAGCGCCAGGCCGAGGAGCGCGAGGCAGGCAATCCCCTTGGGCCAGGTCAGCCGGCGGGTCCAGTCCCAGGTCTGCGGAGCGAACCAGGCGATCGTTGCCGCCAGCGCCAGGTTGAGCAGGTCGTAGGGGCGGCGGATCAGCCCGCCGATCAGGGAGGCGCCGGGCCGGGCCGACATCCCGCCGGTCATGCTCCCCAGATAGCGCAAGGCGCTCCCGAGATCGGGCGCGCGGAAGAAGACCCAAGCGATCAGGACGATGAAGAAGGTCAGCGCCACCCGGCCGGCGTGGGGGAGCCGGCGATACCAGCTATCCTTGCCCAGCGCCCGCTCCAGGGCCAGCCAGCCGCCGTGGATGGCGCCCCAGATTACGAACGTCCACGCCGCGCCGTGCCAGAGGCCGCCGATCAGCATCACCAGCACGAGGTTGATGTAGGTGCGCGTCTCCCCCTTGCGGTTGCCGCCGAGCGGGATGTAAAGGTAGTCGCGCAGCCAGGTCGAGAGCGAGAGGTGCCAGCGGCGCCAGAAATCGGTGATCGATTCGGCCTTGTACGGCGAATCGAAGTTCTTCGGGAACATGAAGCCGAGCATCAGGGCGAGGCCGATCGCCATGTCCGAGTAGCCGCTGAAGTCGAAATAGATCTGGAAGGCGTAGGCGAACAATCCCTGCCAGGCGTCGAGGGCGCCGAGCGAGGCGGCGGCGAAGGTGGTGTCGGCGATCCGGCCGCAGGGGTTGGCGAGCAGCACCTTCTTCGCCATCCCCAGGCAGAAGAAGGAGACGCCGCGGGCGAACTTCTCGCTGGTGATCGTGCGGTGGGCGAGCTGGTCGGCGATCTCCGAAAAGCGGATGATCGGCCCCGCCACCAGGTCGGGGAACATCGATTCGAAGCAGAAGAAGTCGAGCAGGTCGCGCATGGCGCGCGCGTCGCCGCGGTAGACGTCGATCGCGTAGCTCATGCTCTTGAAGGTGTAGAAGCTGATGCCGAGCGGCAGCACCACCCGCATCACCGAATCGAGCCGCAGGCCGGTGAAGCCGAACGCCGCGACGATCGCGTTGTAGCTGTCCACCGAAAAGTTGAAGTATTTGAAGAAGCCGAGCAGCAGCAGGTTGGCGGTGATCGAAACGGTGAGGATCGCCTTCTGCCGCCGGCTGCGCGGGCCGCCCGGTTCGAGCAGCGGAAGCTCGCCGCGCCAGGGGGGGCGGAAGCCGCCGGTCAGCCCCAGGCCGCAGAGATAATCGATCAGCGTCGAGGTCATCAGCAGCGGGATGAACGCCACGTTCGCCCAGCCGTAGAAGACGAAGCTGAACAGGGTGAGGACGAGGTTCTGCACCCGCCGCGGCGCCAGGAAGTAGGCGGCCAGGGCGAGCGGCAGGAAGTAGTAGACGAAGAGGTGGGAGCTGAAGACCACGAGTCCGGCTCACCCGCTCGTGGGGTCGTAGTAGAGGGGAGAGGCAGCCGCTGGGGCGCCGGGGTCCTTCGGCAGGTCGTTCGAGAGGTAGATGCTCTCGAGCTGGCCGTTGGCGTTGAACGGCTCCAGCGCCAGGGGGACCGAGGCGCCCGGCGGGGATTTGAGCGTCGCGCCGTCGAGGATCACCCAGCGGGCCACCCGCACCGTCGGACCGGCCGTCCCGGTGATGACGCGGTCCACCTTGTACTGGCAGACGGCCAGCGCCTGCCGGTAGGGGGCGATCTCGTCGAGCGAGGGGATGCGCGAGCAGCGCTGGAGCGTCGCCGTCACCTGCGTCTGCGGCACGGCCGGCCGCCGTGCCCGTTCGGCGGCGTAGCGGCGGGCGTTCTCCGCCACCTCGTCTGCGCCGAGCAGGCGGTCGTAGAGGGCCAGCCCCTCGACCACCCCGCGCCAGGGGCGCTCGTTGTCGTCCCCGGCGCCGATCGCAAGCGCGCCCGGCTGCCAGGCGAAGAAATCCCCCTGCCAGGCGCCGCTGTCGAGCGCCGAGGCGCCGTCGAGCCAGACCACCTGCCGCCCCGGGCTGTAGCCGAGGGCCACGTGCACTGGCCGCCCCGCCTGGAGCTTGCCGAAGCGGACCGGCTCGCCGCCCGAATGGTCGCGCAGCAGGCGCCAGAGCAGGGCGTCCCCCTGCTGTTCGAGCTGGAGCAGGGGCTCGCCCTTGAAGCGGCCAAACGAGAGAATGACCGCCGAGGTCTGGGGAGTCACCGCGGCGGGGGTGAGCGTCATCTCCAGCGTCAGCTCGTTGCTCTTCTTCACCAGCTCGACGAGGTTCTTTCCCGCCTCCGCCTCGGCCTGGAAGGCGCCGTCGCCCACCAGCAGCATGGCGTGATCGTGGTTCAGCCGCGCCCGGCCGTGGGGGGCGATGGTGTAGGCGCGGTCGGCGGCCTGCGCCGGATCGGGGACGAGGTTCGGCTGATCGGCGGTGTCCCAGAGCAGCACGAGGCTCTTGCGGTCGGTGGGCCAGCTCGGCGGCGGCACCACGAGGTCGACCGGCGTCAGGGCGTTCGGCCGCTGCGCGCGGTCCACGACCCCTTCGAGGTGCAGGTGGTCGCCCGTCGTCTGCTCCTGGGCGAGGGAGACCGTGAGGCTCCGCCCGTCGGCCGCGACCGCGGTGCCGGCAACCGCCCGGCCGGAGGCCAGGCGCGCCTTCACGCCGCCGGGAGCGGGGGAGACCGGCTCGTCGAATTCGACGCGGATCTCGCGCCCCTGGCGAAGCTCGGCCTTCAGCGCGTGCGGCGGCTGCGCCGGGAGGATCGTCGCCCGGCCGCGCAGCAGGACCCCGCCCTGGCCGGCCGCTCGCGCGGTCACCGCGAAGCTCCCCGGCTTCTCGTAGGTGTGCTCGCCGCTCCCCGTCGCCGGAGGCGTGCCGTCGCCGAAGTCCCAGACCGCGTCGGGGCCGAGCCGGGGGTCCTTGAGCTCAACGCGGAAGGGGGCCTCGCCGAAGGTGCGGCCAAGCGGCAGCGGCTCCACGTGGACATCCGGATAGCGGTCCGGCGTCGGCGCCGAGGTGTACTTGAGCGGCTGGCCGAGGACGTCGAGGGTGTTCGGATCGACCTCCACCACGAAGATGTCGTAGTTCCCCTTCTCGTGGTCGTGCTCGTTGGGCGAGGCGCCGAAGGCGAGCAGCGCCGAGCCGTTCGAGAGCATGGGGAAGTACATGTACGCCTGCGCGCCGAGGCGGGGGTCGTTCTTCTCGAACAGCGCCTTCGGGGTGCGGGTCGCGAGGTCGAGGGCGCGCATTGGCCCGCCGGCGCCGGCCATCCAGATCCCCCAGCGGCCGTCGTCGGAGAAGTAGGGCTCGCAGCCGCCGTAGGGAGTGCGCTCGGTGACGGCGCGGCGGGCGGCGTCGTAGAGCGAGAAGGTCGGCAGGCCGGTGGTGGCGTGGGTCCGCGTGCGGTTCACCAGCCAGCCGTGCCCCTCGCTGCTCGGCGAGGCGATCTTCTCCGTCCTGGAGGTCGCCAGGTCGAGGACGAGAGTGTTGCCGTCGCCGTCGATGAACTGGAGCTTGCCGTCGCCGTCCCAGATGGCGGCGCGGTGGCCGCGGCTGTAGGTCTGCGCCTTGGGGGCGACCACGCGGTCCTCCTTGCCGTCCGGCGCGATCAGGTGGAGCTCGCCGGCTTCCGGGTCGGCGCCGTACTTGAAGTTGCTGAGGCTGAGGTAGGCCACCTGCTTGCCGTCCGGCGAGATGTGGGCGCAGCAGTGCTCGTGCCCCGGCTCCTCGGGGGTGAGCTGGCGGAGCCCTGAGCCGTCGAGCCGGCGGGTCCAGATCCGCCAGGGCCCGGTGCGGTCCGACTCCCAGACCAGGAAGCCGTCGCCGAGGCGGGCGTACTCGGGGGAGGAGACCTCCGGCCCCGCCGCCACCGCCGGCCGCGCGTCGGTCCCCGGCTTGAGCGCCCGCAGCGCGGCGCGCACCGTGTCCTTGTGCGCGCGCGCCCACCAGGCGCCGGCGGCCAGCGCCGCGGCGAGGAGGAGGAGCGCAAGCGTGAGGGCGTTGCGGGTTCTGGAGGGTGGGGAGGTCATGAGGAGATCCGCCGTGCCGGCGGCTGGCGAGTCTATCCGGCCCGCCGCCGGAGGTTCAACAGGAAGGCGACCGTGCGGTCGGCGACCACCTCGTGGCCGGCGGCGGTGAAGTGCTGATCCTCGGGGAAGAACAGCACCTTTCCCCGGCGGAGCTGCTCCGAGAACGGACCGGTGAGGTCGAGGAACGGCACGCCGCAGCGCGCCAGCACGCCGGAGAAGACCTCGTTGGGGAGGGTGCGGTCGGCGGCCGAGGGGGAGAGATCGAGCTGGCGCAGCGTCTGGCCCCATTCGCGCTCGTCCGCCTGCAATTTGGACGGGAGGAGGATGGCGACGACGGCCGGCCGGTCGGCGCGGGTCGCGGCGAGGAGCCGGCGGATCGCCGCCTCGGAGCGGGCGCCGCCGCGCTCCGCCGCCGGCCGGTTGCGGGGATCGTAGAGGGCCATCTCCTCGCGCAGGCCGCGGATCGCGCCGGGCTCCGGCATGTGGAGCGCCCGCCGCAGGGGGCGGTCGATCGACTGCGGGATGGAGAACTTGAGCAGGGCGAAGAGCTGGGAGTGCTGGAAGAGCCAGTGGAGGGGGCGCGAGCGGTGGAGCTCCGCCTCGTCCAGGATGTCGCCGTCGACCACGAACGTCCGCGGCCGGTCCGGCGCGGCGTCCTGGAGGTCGTTGCCGGTGAAGATGCCGAGGACGATCAGGTCCGGGTGGAGCTGCACCCCGTAGCGCTCGAACCAGGCCACCTCGTCCGGCACGCCGTAGCCGCCGATCCCGGCGTTGATCGCCTCCGTGGGAATGCCGCCGCGGGAGAGCCGGGCGGCGATCCGCGCCGGGAAGGCCTCCTCCTCCTCGACGCCGGTGCCGAAGGTGAAGGAGTCGCCGAGCACCAGCACCCGCTGGAGACCGGGGCGCCGCGGGCCGGGCTCGGGGCCGCGGATGCCGAGCGAGTTGATCCGCACCTGGGTGGTGAATTCCGCCCAGTTGCCGACCACGCCGCGCAGGCCGGGGCGCATGCGGTGGCCGACGAACGGGTCCGCGACGTAGAGCCCGGGCGTGGCATAGAACGCCGGCTGCGGCCGGAAGGCGCGCACCGCCACCTCGGCCGCCGCCAGAAGAGCGAGGGCTGCCAGGACGAGGATCGAGAGGAGCTTGAGGCGGCGTTTCATCGGTGACGAGGCAGGCGGACCGGCGTCCCGGCGCGGAGGCTAGTGTAGTGCACCCCGAAGCTCGGTACCTTTTGCCCACCCTCCATTGGGGAGACCCCTCCCCCTCCTTGGGGAGCCTCGCATCCCCGTTGGGGGGCCCCTCTCCCTCGCGGGAGACCCCTCGTTCTGGTTGGGAGACCCCTCTCCCACGGTGGGAGACCCCTCGTCCTGGTTGGGAGACCCCTCTCCCACGGTGGGAGACCCCTCGTCCTAGTTGGGAGACCCCTCTCCCACGGTGGGAGACCCCTCGTCCTTGTTGGGAGACCCCTCTCCCACGGTGGGAGACCCCTCGTCCTTGTTGGGAGACCCCTCTCCCACGGTGGGAGACCCCTCGTCCTGGTTGGGAGACCCCTCTCCCTCGCGGGAGACCCCTCGTCCTGGTTGGGAGACCCCTTTCCCCAGCGGGGAACCCCCCTTTCCCCCGCGGGGGTCGTGTCCTAACTCAATGCGGGTGGTGGAAGGGGGGAGGGGCAGGTGAAGCGGGTTGGCCGCTTCACCTGCCCGCGATATCGTCAGCAGTACCTCGACGTGCCGGTGGTCCCAGGACAATTGCAGGTGTGTAGACCGCCGCTACAGCAGACGCTGTCGGTGCACGCATAAGCAGAAGCCTCTCCTGCCACCCTTACCAGCTCCCCCTTTTCCAGGTTCCTCAGTGTCTCCTTCGACAGCACCATCTTCTTGACCTGCTTCTTCATGATGTTCTCCCTGGTAGCGCCAGGGAGCCACCCCGGCCCGGGCATTCTAGCGCATCCTGAAGTGCTTCCCCTGATAGAATCTCCTTCCAGGCGCGGCTAGGTTTGGCCGCCGAAAGCCGGGGCACCGCACCCCAGCCCGCCGCGCCCAGTTTCTCCTTCCCTTCCATGCGGAGCACCGAGCGGAGGTGCGGATGCCGGTTCTTCCCATTGAGAACGCGCCCAGCGATGGCATGGCCTGGGTTGTTGTCTACGCGGATCGAGCGGAATTCGAAGCTCGCGCTGGCGCACCACGTGGGGCGCCGCACCTCGGAAGACGCCTCGATCTTCACCGCCAAGCTTGCCGCCGCGACTTCCGGCGCCTCCCAGCTCTCGACGGACGGATTCAACGGCTACCCAGGCGCCATCGAGCAGCACCACCTCGGCGGCCGGGTGGACTACGGCATGCTGGTGAAAACCTACAGCTCTGAAACGGTGGACGCTGAGCGCCGGTACTCTCCGGCGCAGATAATATCCGCCGAAAAGGTCGTGGTCTCCGGCGCTCCGAAGGAAGAGCGGATTTGCACGTCGCACGTCGAGCGGACGAACCTGCACATCCGGATGTCCATGCGACGCTTCACCCGCCTGACGAACGCTTTCAGCCGGAAGCGGGACAACCTGCGGGGTATCTGTTTACCGCCCTTTCCGGGGGTTGAAGCACACCCGCCGCCTTGACGACACGCCTGGGAGCGACTTGTTTTTCCCCTGGAGGCATGGTCTAATCTCCTTCGGACATGCCGACTTACGAGGAAATCCTTCAAGAAAACTCTGAGCTCCGAGGCCGGATCAGCGAGCAGGGGCGCCGGATCGCTGAGCAGGAGCAGCGGATCGAGCGGCAAGAGCGCCGGATTGCTCAATTGGAGAAGATCATCGAGGAGTTGCGACGCGGTGGCAAACGCCAAGCCGCCCCGTTCTCGAAGGGGGAGCCGAAGAGCCATCCCCAGAAGCCGGGCCGCAAGCCTGCAGAGCAGTACGGAAAGCGCTCTTGCCGGCCGGTTCCCGAGCAGGTCGATGAGACGATTGAGGTCGCCTGCCCTTCGCGGTGCGAGGTCTGCCAAAGCCCAGTGCACCGGATGGGCCAGGAAAGCCAATACCAGATTGATATTCCGGAGATCCGCCCGTGGACGACCGAATTCATCCTCCACTACGGCGAGTGCTCCCGGTGTGGATGTCGACAGAGCGGACGACATCCTCGTCAGAGCTCGCAGGCGGTGGGAGTGGCCGGTGTTCAGATCGGTCCGGGAGTGGTGTCGCTGGCCACCTATCTGAACAAAGTTGGCGGCTTGAGTTACGGCAAGATCGCCGGTTTGCTGGAGCAGATGGCCGGTCTTCGGGTATCGCGCTCGACGCTGTGCCGGGCCTTGCTGCGGACGGCGAAGAAAGCGCAGCCGATCTATGAGGAGTTGGTGCAAGCGATTCGCAAGTCTGCCGTGGTCTACCCGGATGAGAGCGGCTGGCGCATCGGGGGGCGCGGTGGTTGGCTGTGGGCCTTTACCAATCGCTGCGAGACGGTCTATGCGATTGTGCGGGGCCGCGGGTTCGCGCAAGCGGCGACAGTGCTGGGGGAGAGCTATGGGGGAGTCCTGGTGGCGGATGGGTGGGCGCCATACCGGCGTTTCACCCAAGCGACGCAGCAGACCTGCTTAGCCCATTTGCTGCGGCGTTGTCGGGAGATGCTGGAGACCGCTCAGGGCGGCGCGGCGAGATTTCCCCGCCAGGTCAAGGCGATTCTCCAGGCGGCTTTGTCCGTGCGGGATCGGCGGACGGCTGGAACCCTCAGCCCGCAGGGAGTGCGGATCGCCAAAGGGCGCTTGGCAGCCCAGATGAACCGTCTGCTCGCGGGTCGGATCACCCATACCGGCAATCGGCGCTTGGCCAAGCACTTGCGGCGCCACCAGAACGATCTGTTCGTCTTCCTCGACCGGGAGGATGTCGAGGCCACCAATTGGCCCGCCGAGCAGGCGATTCGGCCTGCCGTCGTCAACCGCAAATCGTGTGGCGGCAACCGCACGTCCGATGGCGCCAAGGCCCAGTCAATCTTGACCAGCCTTCTGCGGACAGGTCAGCAACGCGGCTTCAACTCACTGGCTCTTTTCAGCGCGATTCTTCGCAGCCCCAGACCGCCTTCCTACTATGACCTGATGACGGCTCCGATCCGGTAAACAGATACCCTGCGGGCTGCGCTGGCGCTCCACTTCGCGGCCTACAACTTCACTTGGATGCACCGCTCGATCCGCTGCACGCCCGCCATGGCCGCCGGGATTGCCCGCAAGCCTTGGACGGTGCGGGACCTGCTGACGGCCTAGCGTCTCCGGCCTATAGCAATCCTCTTCAACTCTAATGGGACTGGCGAATAAAGTTTGAGCAAAATACCAGTTCCGGCCGGGAGCGGCCTTTCTCCCAATTGCATCAAGATACGGCCCCTCTTTTGGAGCACAGGCTCCATCGTCATGATTGGCTCTCCCGCCGGGAGATGGTAGATACAGATGACGGAATAGATGGGTCCCGTGCATCCGACATCCAAGAGCGGGGGATCTATCTCTGCCCTTGTCCTTAGTCGAATAGTGTCCATGTGGTCCGGTTCCGGCTGTAGGCTGAGAGCTTCCAAATCCCTGCCGTTTCGCTGTCAGGCGGTCGGAGACCCGGGATTTCCTCCAACAGTTCAAGCCTAGGGTCTATAAAGACCTCTTGCTCAGCTCTAAGCAAGTTAAGCTCAGTCCCAAGGTTATCCTTTTCGCCTCTAGCGGTGTCTCGCTCACTCCTAGCGGTATCTCGTTCGCCTCTAGCGGTGTCCCTCTCGCCTCTAGCGGTGTCTCGCTCGCCTCTAGCGGTGTCTCGCTCACCTCTGAGGTTGACCATGTCAGTCAAAAGTAGATCCCGCTCCGCTCGCATGTCGAGCCATGCCATAAACTGAGCTGCAATCAATCCCAGAACAGCAAGAAGAAAGACAAGCCACTGAGGCAAGTGGTTCCACCAGTGGTGCGATAGGCCTGGAACATCAGGGACTCCCAGCGCCAGGACGGTATAGAACGCGATGGGCAGGGACCCGGTCACGAACGCCACCCAATGACGAAGCACCGCCTGTAGATACTCCCGCGCTGGTCTAATAGCCATGACCCCCCCACAGGTGTTCCCGTAAATCTCCAGCGCGGCGCCCGAGCACGGGGACTCGGTTTCGGCGGCCAAACCTAGCCGCGCTTGAGAGGATTCTACAGGAGTGGAGAGTCGCCCCCGGGAGGAGTAGAATCAAGGGGCCGCGCCTACCGTTCATCGGCCCCTCCCCCCGGCGCCCACACTGAATAAGGACACGACCCTCGCGTGGGAGACCCCTCGTCCTTGTTGGGAGACCAGGTCAGGGTATCAGACCGCTCCGTGCCCGGGGTCCACGCAGGTGCGGTTGTGGATGTCCCGGGTCAGCTCCTCCACCCGCTGCGTCAGCTCCTGGGTGGTGCGGGTCAGCTCGGTGTTCTGCTCCAGCAGCTTGACGATCATCTCCTGCTGTTGGGCGGCCAGCGCCTGGCGCTCGGAGCTGGCGGCGGCGAGCGCCTCGCGGTGCTGGGCGTCGGCCTCGGAGAGCGCCTTGTCGCGGTCCGCCTGCCGCGTCTGGGCGAGCAGGATCAGCGGCGCCGCGTAGGCCGCCTGGGTGCTGAATGCCAGGTTGAGCAGGATGAACGGGTAGGGGTCGAAATGGGCGAGCCCCCAGATGTTGAAGCCGATCCAGATGGCCACCAGCGCGGTCTGGGCGATCAGGAAGACCGGCGTGCCGAAGAAGCGGGCGAAGCCCTCCGCGTTGCGGCCGAACCAGTCGCCGCCGAAGGCCGAGGCGAGGTGGAGATGGGGAGCGTGGAAACGGAGGCGGTGGTCGGCGGCTTGCGGCACGGCATTCGCGGACGGATCCGTAGGCATGGTCTCTCCTCCCGGCGATTCATGGGGTCGACAAGGGCACGGTTGCGCCCCGGCGCCCCGGCGATGCTAGCAGGCCGGGGGCTCAGAGCCGCCTTCCCTACCCCATGAACCCCAGATCGGGATTCGAGAATCTCCCCAGATTGGGCAGCACGAGCGGCATGTCGCTCGCCGACACCCCGAACCAGCGGGCCAGGGTGGCCGCATACTCGTCCACCGAGGTGGTGGGGATCCAGCGGCCGTCGCCGGCGTCATTGGGTCCGCCCACGGCGAGCGTCGGAAGGTGGCCATAGATGCGTCCCCCTTGCACCGCGCCGCCGGTCACGAAGTGGTGGTTCCCCCAGCCGTGGTCGGAGCCGTCGCCGTTCGAGATCAGGGTGCGGCCGAAGTCGGAGGCCGTGAAGGCGGTCACCGAATCGGCCACGTGGAGCTCGGTCATCGCGGCGTCGAAGGCGGCGAGGGCGCCGTCGAGCTCCGCCAGCAGGTCGGCCTGGGTGCCGGTGAGCGGGGTGTCCCCCACCTGGCCGCCGTGCGTGTCGAATCCCTGGCCGGAGCAGAAGAAGACCTGCCGGCGCAGCCCCAGCCGCTCGCGCACCGAGACGAGCTGGGCCACCATCTTGAGCTGCCCGCCGAGATCGGTGTCCGGGAACTGGGTGGTCAGGGCCGGCGCGCCGGCCAGGGTGCCAGAGAGGAGCTCCTGGCTGTCGAGGGCGCGCTTGAAGATGCCGTTGTAGCCGCGCTCGAAAAGGTTGTTGTAGGTGCGCGTGAGCAGGCTCCGGACGGCGTTCGAGGCGGCGTCGGTCCCCTGGTCCGCGGGGACGTAGGAGGTCAAGCTCGTCGGCCCCTCCGGCGCCACCTGATACTGCGTGACGACGTTGCCCACCTGGAAGGTATTGGTGCCGGCCAACGAGATCGACATCGAGATTTTGGCGTTTTCGTTGAGCGAGCGAAGAAGGTCCGCCGTGCGGCCTCCCCAGCCGGTGCGGGCCGGCTGGTCGGGCACCGAGGTCTGCCAGTGGGCGGTCTGGTCGCTATGGGAGAAGAGCTGTGGCGGTACCGCCACGCTGTGGTTGAGGTACTCGTCGCGGGTGAGTGGCGCCAGCAGCGGCCCCACGTTCCCCACCAGCGCGGCCCGGCCGCCGTTGAATATCCCTTGCAGGCCCGTGAGGCTGGGATGGAGACCCCACTCCCGCGAATCCCCCGGGGTGGCGGCGAGCGGATGCAGGGGGAGCAGCGAGCCCTGCGGCAGCGCCAGGGCGTCGCGCACGGCGGCGTACTGCGCGTAGTCGCTCCCGAGGGTGGGCACGACGACGTTGTTGCCGTCGTTGCCCCCGTAGAGGAAGATGCAGACCAGCGACTTGGAATCGTCGAGCGTCGCCGCGGCGGCGATCCGCTGGAGGTCGAAGATGGTGTGGCCGATGGCGGTCATGCCGACCGCGGCGCAGGCGGTCCGGCCCAGGAACTGGCGGCGCGTGGGGCCCTGAGTCTCGCTCATTTCAATCTCCTCCTACTTCTGGACCACGGATTCGGGAGCCAGGCTGGCGAGCCACAGGAGCGTGATCACGCGCGGATTGGCCTGACGGGGGAAGGCGGGGTCGGCGAGAGCGCCGCGCAGAATGCCGCGGGTCGCGTCGGACATGGCGCCGGCGAAGAGCAGTTGGTTGACGCGGTCGAGGAGGGCCTCGTCGCCTGCCACCTGCGGGGTCTGGAACGGCGCCAGGTTGAGCACCAGGAGGCTGGTCGGGCCTCCAGCGCCGAGCAGCGCCTTCTGGAGGTTGGCGGTGCCGACCGCCGTCGTTTCGGTGGTGATCTGGAACTCCGGCGCCACCAGCCCGGACTGCGCGATCTCTCCCGGTAGCTGGTAGTCCGGGGCGAAGAAGTTGAACACCGTGGGCGAGCGCAGCGGGGTCTGGCTGGTGCTCTTCCCCGGCTGGTCGAGGGAGCGGGCGAACTTCCATCGGCCGTTGCGCGGCCGGGCGTCGAGGGTGCGCAGCAGGCCGGCCACGCGCACCACCGGCTCGCGCAGGTGCCCCTCGTCCGGCCGCGTGGCAAGGCTCGCCGCCCGCGCCTCGTAGTCGAGGAGGATGGCGCGCAGCACCGCCTTGAGATCTCCCCGCACCCCGGAGCCGTTGTCGGCGAACGCCTGCCCGCAGCGGTAGACGTAAGCCGGGCTGGGGTTGCTGGTGATCAGTTTCTGGATCAGCCCGCGGCAGAAGATGGGGCCGGTGTTGGGGTGGCGGAAGATGAGGTCGAGCGACTGCTCGAGGTCGGTCCGCGCGCTCTGCCCCGCCGGCAGGACGGTGCCGTCGAGCAGTTGCTTGGAGTCGGTGGCGTGGTAGAGCGCCCACGGCTCCATCGGCACGCGGAAGTTGTGGTCGGGATGGAAGAACTTCCGCGGATCGGCCTGGCTCTGGCCTCCCAGCGTCCAGCCGGTGAAGGCGCGGGCGACCGCCTTCACCACGTCCTGGTCGTAGGTCGGGATCGGCTGGTTGGTGGCGTCCAGGCGGAGCGTGCCGTCGGGATGGAGCTCGTAGAGGCCGATCGAGAATAGCTGGAGGATCTCGCGGGCGTAGTTCTCGTTGGGGTTGACCCCCTTGTCGGGGATCGACTTGCTGCTCCCCGCCATGTCGAGGTAGACCCCCATCGCGGGGCTGAGCGTCACGTCCGCCAGCAGATCGCGGAAGTTGCCGAAGCTGTCCCGGGCCAGCAGGTCAAGATACGACGCCAGGGCCTCCGGGTTCTTGCGCAGCGTGGAGTCCTGGTCGGAGACCACGAACATCTCGGAGAGCGCGAAGGTCACGCGCTGGCGGAGTTGGTCGGGCCCCTGGACGGCCTGGGCCATGAACGACTCCCGCACCAGCCCGGGGTTGGGGTCCTCCCCCGACGTGGCCAATAGCTGGTCGTAGGTCGCGAGATGGGACGCCGTGGGCATTGCCATCTGCTCGTCGAGAAAGCGCGGGAAGCCTTTCTGCTGGAGGACCTCCACCTCGCCCGGCCGCGGCCCATAGGTCGTCTGGAAGAGGAACCGGGCGGCGTCCTGCGGAGTAGGGGGGCCGCCGGGGAGGGCCGGCGGCGGGGGCGGCGGCGTGAAGGTCTGGCTGCCGCTCGAGGCGTGGAAGAACCCCTTGATCTCCCCCGCCGGGAAGGCCGCGGTGTGGAGGTTGAGGTAGAGCTCGCCGTCGCGTAGCGAGGAGAGGATCTTCGCCGTGTCGTAGGTCCCGGTCGGCTGGATCCGCCAGACCCGCGAGCCGTCGGCCTGGGGGGCCGTAGTGTCGAGGTCGAAGAGGATGGCGCCGTCGGGGCCGTGGATGTGCTGGCTGGTGATCGGCCCGGTGAGGCCGGAGTACGAATAGCGCAGCACCGCCGCCGTCTGGTCCTGGGTCAGGACGAGGCTCGCGGCGCCGGAGCCGGTGCTGGTCGATCCCGCCTGGGGAGTGAGCGAGGCGAGGAAGAGCGTGCCGCCGGATTCCGAGGGAGGCGGCGGCGCGGCGATCCGGTAGAGGCCGGAGGTGGTGGCGCTCGCCCGCAGGCCGGTCTTGAAGGCGATGGCCTTGAGCGTCGAGGTGGCGTTGATCGGCACGGGCCCCTTGTAGACCGGGCTCTTCAGCCGCGAGGGGGCGGACCCGTCGGTCGTGTAGTAGATCGTCGCCCCGGCCGTCTTCGAGGTGATCGTCACCGCCACCGGACTCTTGAACATCCTCGGGGTGGGAGTGAAGGCCGGCGCCGCGACGATCGCCGTCCCCCACGCCAGACCCGGCAACGTCAATCCGAGAAGAACCACCAGCATTCCAGCGCCTCGCCGCATCTTCATGAGCCCTCCGATCTAGCGCACCAACCGGGTGCCGTTTGGAGAGTGCAACCCGCCGGACGGCGATTTCCTGCGGGTCAGAAGATAGAAATATAGATAGGTGCTCATCAAGCCCCCGGACCTCCGAGGCCGGCGTGCCTCAGAGCCCCAGCAGGTTGAGGCTCAGCTTCACATACCCCTTCTCGGCCGCCCACAGGCTGAGGGGGATCGCCGCCAGCTCATCGACCACCGGCACCGCCCGGCCGTCCTTCGTCAGGTCGATCGTCTTGAGGTAGTGGTGACAGGTGTCGCAGGCCTCGACGCGGACGTGAGGGAGCTCCTCGGCGACGTAGACGGGGAGCTTGTCGACGCTCTCCTCGCCGCAGGCGGGGCAGACGATCCGGCGGAAGTCCCACTCGTGGGCGCAGAGCGAGCAGATCAGCGAGCGCTTGCCGCCGTCCCCCTGGGGCCGGAGGACCCCGACCAGCGGCGGGCCGGAGCAGAGCGGGCAGAGGTAGGGCGTGCCGTCGGGCTCCAGCGGTTCGGTGTGGTCGGCAAGGTACTCGGCGTAGGGCTGCAGGAACGTCCAGGCGATCAGGGCCTCGGCGGCGGTGAGCGCCGCATCAGCCTCGCCGTCGAGGAAGCCGCCGAGCACCTCGGCCCAGCGCCCGAGCCCCTCGCCGTTCAGGTCCGTCGCGGAGCGCGCCAGGGGGAACGGGGCGATCTCCGCGATCAGGGCGAGAAACGGCGCGAAGCGGGGGAGGGCGGCGGCCGGCTCCAGATCCTCGCGCAGCGAGCCCGGCGGGCGTACCCGCTTGGCCCCGCCGCCAAGGCTCTCATAGAGATCCTTTTGAAAGGCGGCCACGCGCGCGTAGTAGCGCAGCCCCTCGGCGGCGGCGGGGTGGATCGCGGCGAGCTCCTCGGCCCGCCGGATCCGCCGCTCCCAGAGACTGCCGCCGCCGCCCGCGAAGCCGCCGGTCATTTCCTGGCGGCGGAGTCGGCCGGGGAACCGCCGCGGGCGACCCGCTCGTACCAGAGCCGGTGGAACCGCGACGCCCAGGTGCGCGAGACGTCGCCGCGGACGATCGAGGCGAAGGCGCCGCGCTCCACCGCCAGCCCCATGTAGACGTGGATCATGAACAGCGCGATCGTCAGCAGGGCGGCGATGGGGTGGACGATCACGGCGAGCAGCCGCAGGAAGTGCAGGCTCCACGGCACCCAGTGAGGCTCCCAGAGCACCAGCCCGGAGAGGAAGAGCAGGATTCCGCAGACCAGGAACCCCCAGAAGAGACCCTTCTGGCCGGCGTTGAAGCGGTCCTCGTCGGGGACCTGGTCGTCCTCGTTGCGGATGTAGTGCTTCAGCGAGCGCAGCCACTCCCGGTCGTTGGCGGTGAAGCGCATCTGCGAGCCCCAGATGCCCCACATCCAGAGCACCGCGATCGTGAAGATCACGCCGAACCAGGGGTGCAGCTCGCGGGCGATGGTGGGCCCGCCGAGGATGGCGGTGAGCCAGAACATCCAGGGGGACCAGAAGGCGAGGCCGCTGAGCAGCAGGTACAGGTAGGAGAAACCCGACAGCCAGTGCATCAGCCGCTCGCGGAAGGTGTAGCGCAGGACCCGGTCGGCCGGCAGTGCATTCGCGACGCTCATGGCTGTTTTCCCTCCCGGAACTCCTCTTTTTCCTCGTCGACGACCTTCGGTCCGAAGCGCAGGTAATGGACGAACATGCCGATCAGGCCGCCGGCCATGGCGAGGTTGCCGATCCACTTCAGCGGCCGCTTCCAGAGCCAGACGGTCCAGGGGACGTGCGGGTTGGCGGGCAGGCCGCCGTAGGCCTCCGGGTTGGTGGCGTCGTGCAGCACGTAGAGGACGTGGGTGCCCTGGACCCCCTGCGGGTTGTAGACGCCGGCGTGGGCGAAGCCCGACTGCTCGCGGAGCTGGTGGGCGCGGCTCTCGCCCAGCTCGAGCATCTCCGCCTTGGTGCCGAAGTGCAGGCAGCCGGTGGGGCACGCCTTGATGCAGGCCGGCTCCAGCCCCTCGGCGACGCGGTCCGAGCAGAGCGTGCACTTGAACACCTTGCGCGATTCCGGGCTGAACTTCGGGATGTTGAACGGGCAGCCGGTGATGCAGTAGCCGCAGCCGATGCACTGGTCCTGCTGGAAGTCGACGATGCCGTTGGCGTACTGCACGATGGCGCCGTCGGCCGGGCAGGCGATCAGGCACCCCGGCTCCTCGCAGTGCATGCACTGGTCCTTGCGCATCAGCAGCATCAGGCCGCCGTCGGAGGGCTCGTACTCGTCGAACTTGATCAGGTTCCAGAAGTTCCACGCCGTCTCCGGCATGGTCTGATAACTGTTCTGGAACGTGGTGTCTTCGGTTAGGGAGAGGCCGTTCCATTCGAGGCAGGCGACCTCGCAGGCCTTGCAGCCGATGCAGGTCGTGGTGTCGATCAGCTTGGCGACCTCGAGATCGCGCTTGAGGCCGACGCCGGGGACGCTCCCCGCATGGCCCGAGATCCGGCGGACTTCCAGATTGGCTTGGCTCATGGCGGTTTCCCCTTAAGCCTTCTCGAGCTTGACCAGGAAGCCCTTGAACTCGGGCGTGTAGGCGTTCGGATCGAACACCGTCGGCGACAGCCGGTTGACCAGAGTCTTCGCGTTCCTCTCCTTGTCCTCCTGGATGCCGCGG
Source organism: uncultured Acidobacteriota bacterium (assembly GCA_963718645.1). Classification (GTDB taxonomy): domain Bacteria; phylum Acidobacteriota; class Thermoanaerobaculia; order Multivoradales; family UBA5704; genus DATARR01. Next base: position 2,578,186 of record OY970373.1, on the reverse strand, counting down.
AACCCCTGGTGGATCGGGATGCCGATCTGGTAGACCTTCTGGCCGTCGATCATCATCGGCTTGATCCGCTTGGTGACGAAGGCCTTGGCGACGTAGTAGCTCCGGATGCTCGTCACCCTCACCTTGTCGCCACCCTTGATCCCCAGCGACTCCGCCAGCTCCACCGGCATCTCCACGAACGGCTCGGGGATGAGCTGCACGTTGACCGGGTTGTTCTTGGTCCAGTAGTGGTAGTGCTCGGTCAGCCGGTAGGTGGTGCAGATGATCTTGAAGTCGCCGCCGGTCTCGGCGTACTTGTCCATCGCCGTGCTGAACTTCTTGACCACCGGGTTGGTCGACTGCCCGGGATGGAACGCGTTCTTGACCGGGCTCTCGATCGGCTCATAGTGCTCGGGGAAGGGGCCGTCGGCGAAGAAGGCCAGCGGCGCGAAGAGCCTTCCGATCCCCTCCGCGTTCATGATGAACGGCCCCATGTGCGCCGACGGCGGGGAGTCGATCTTGAAATCGGGCACGTCGTTGCCGGCCCATTTCTGGGTGGCCTCGTTCCACCAGACCTGCCGCCGCTCGGGGTCGTACGGCTTGCCGGCCGGATCGCACGAGGCGCGGTTGTAGAGCACCCGGCGGTTGGCCGGCCAGGACCAGCCCCAGTTCTGATAGATGCCGAGGCCGGACGGGTCCTCCGTCCCCCGGCGGGCCGTCTGGTTGCCGGCCTCGGTGAAGGAGCCGCTATAGATCCAGTTGCCGCAGGCGGTGGTGCCGTCGTCCTTGAGCCAGGCGAAGCCCGGGAGCTGCTGGCCGGCCTTGATCTGCTGCTTGGTGACCGGGTCCTCGAGGTCGATCAGGGCCTTGCCGTTGACCTCCTTGGCGATCTCGGTGAGCGACGGATGGAGCGGATCGGTGTAGGCCCAGGTGAGGCTCAGGATGGGGTCGGGGAATTTCCCCGGCTCCTTCTTGTAGAGGTCCCGCACCTTGAGGAAGATCTGGGCGATGATGTCCTGATCCAGGCGGGCCTGTCCCGGCGGCGGCAGCGCCACGTTCTTCCATTGCAGCCAGCGCGAGGAGTTGGTCATCGAGCCGTCCTTCTCCGCGAACCCCGCGCAGGGGAGGCGGTAGACGGTGGTCTGGATCTTCGCCATCTCGTCCTTGCTGATGCCGGGGGACCTCCAGAACTCGCTGGTCTCGTCCGGATAGATCTCGCCGACCACCAGCCACTCGGCCTTCTTGAGCGCGTCGATGTTCTTCTGCGAGTCCGGGCCGATGGCGACGCCGTTCATGCCGAAGGCGAACATCCCCTGGATCTTCCCCTTGTACATGTTGTCCCAGATCTGCGTCCAGGAGTAGTTGCGGTCGACCTTCGGCAGGTAGTTGAAGGCCCAGTCGTTCTCTTTCTTGGCCGCGTCGCCGTACATCGTCTTCAGGAAGGAGACGGCGAACTTCGGGGTGTTCGACCAATAATTGAACGAATCCCACTCCGTCGGCTTCGACGAGGTGGGAGTGGTCCGCTTGGCGTAGGTGGCGAAATCGGTGTCCGCCGGGGCCGGCACCTTGAGATAGCCGGGCAGGTTGTCGAAGATGCCGGCCATGTCGGTGGCGCCCTGGATGTTCGAATGGCCGCGCAGGGCGTTGACGCCGCCGCCGGCCCGCCCGACGTTGCCCATCATCAGTTGCAGGATGGCCGCGGTGCGGATGATCTGCGAGCCGAAGGTGTGCTGCGTCCAGCCGACGGCGTAGATGATCGTGGCCGCTTTCTTCATGTCGCCGTCCTTGCGGACGGAGGTGAAGAGGTCGGCCGCCTTCAGGAACTGGTCCTTCGGAATGCCGGTGATCCGCTCGACCATCTCCGGCGTGTAGCGCGAGTACTGCTGCCTGAGCAGTTGGAAGACGCAGCGCGGATGTTGCAGCGACAGGTCGTAGGCCACGTTCGGCGGCAGGGTGGGAGGCGGCGCGCCGGCGACCGCGTTGCCGCCGACCGCCGTGGGATAGAAACCTTTCGGTGCCTCGCCGCCGCCGCCGGTGCCGGTGGCGCCCTTGGAGGAGGCGTCATGGCTCGCCGAGCCGGCGCTCGCGGCGGGACTGGCGGGCTTCGCGGCACCTGCGGAACTGGCGGGCGGCGCTGGAGGCGTTGGCGGCGCGGGCTGGCGCGCGGCGGCGGCGGCCGTGTTCATCGCGGCGACCTTGGCCGGGTCCGGCGGCGGCACCGGCTGGCCGGTGACGTTGCCCCCCTCCTCGTAGTTCCAGGTCGACTTGTCGTAGACCTGCGTCGCCGGATTGAAACCCGAGTAGAGCCCGTCGTCCGGCAGCTTGAACCCCTCCTTCACGATGAAGGCGGCGTTCGTGTAGTTGATCAGATAATCCTTGGCCAGCCGGTTGTTGTCGATGGCGTACTTGACCATGCCGCCGAGGAAGGCGATGTCGGAGCCGGCACGGATCTGCAGGAAGAGGTCGGCGGTGGCGGCCGTGCGCGTGAAGCGCGGATCGACCACGATCATCTTGGCGTTGCGGACCTTCTTGGCCTCGATCGCCCACTTGAAGCCGCAGGGGTGGTTCTCGGCCGGATTGCCACCCATGATCAACATCATGTCGGTGTTCTTGATGTCGGTGTAGCCATTCGTCATGGCCCCGCGTCCGAACGATGGTCCCAAACTTGAGACCGTGGGGCCGTGTCAGACCCGGGCCTGGTTTTCGATGTAGCAGACCCCCAGGCTGCGCATGGCCTTGACGACCAGGAAATTGAACTCGTTGGTGTCCGTGCAGCCGCCGGTGAAGGCGATCCCCTCGCAGCGGTTGACCGTGTGCCCCTGGGCGTCCTGGGCGACGAAAGTCTCGTCGCGCGACTTCTTCACCCGGTGGCCGATCTCGTCGATCGCCGCGTCCCAGGAGATGTCCTCCCAGCGGTCGGAACCGGGGCGGCGGACCTGCGGCTTGGTGAGCCGCCGCGGGTTGAGGATGTCCTGCTGGAGCGACGAGCCCTTGGGGCAGAGGGTGCCGCGGTTGATCGGATGGTCGGGGTCGCCCTCGACGTGGATCACCTGCGGGGTGACGTTCTTGGCCTTGTCGCCCAGCGTGTAGATGATCACGCCGCAGCTCACCGAGCAGTACGGGCAGGTCGAGCGGGTCTCGGTGGCCCGGGCGATCTTCAACTGGCGCATCTGCGCGTAGGCGGGGGCGAGGTCGAAGCCGAGGACCGTGGCGCCGACGCCTCCGATCGCGCCGGCTTTCAGGAAATCCCTGCGGGTGAGATTCATCAGGTCAGCCTCCTTGAGACGGACAGTCAAATTCCCACCCGCAGTCTACTGCAAAGTCGGGGCCGTTTACTTCGTCGCCATCGTCTCCGGCGTGGCGGCGGCCGACTTGCCGAGCTTCGCGAGGTCACGGACACCGGCGAACTGGTAGAAGACCTTGGTGGTCACCGGCCCGACGACCACCTTCCCCGCCTTGGGGTCCCAGTGCTCGGCGACCGGATCGACGAAGGTGGCGACGGCGTAGACCGTGGCGGACGGGAAGGGATCGCGCAGGCTGCCGGCGCAGAGGGGGCCCTCGGCGTCGGGGACGTTGGTCGAGTCCTGGGCCCCCCGGATTCCGGCGCCGTTCGGCGGTACCCCCTGGCTGCAATCGTAGACCCCCGGCTGGCCGATCGCCCGCACCACCTGGACGTGCGGCCGGTCGGCCAGGTTGCCGAGCCCGCAGCGGACGGTGGCGCCGTCCCTCGACGGCACGCAGCGGCTCGACGACCAGGGGACGATCGGCTCGCCGTCGAAGGTGAACGGGCTCCCCGCGCCGACCATCGACTCGATCGCGGCCACGCGCGGGAGCTGGTAGACGATGGCGCTCTGCAGCGTCATCGCGTCCCCCTCCAGCGGCGGGAAGAAGTGGAGCGCGTAGGCGCCGTCGGCGGAGTCCGCCGTGCCGGCGTCATAGGCGGGCATCCGGGGGTGGAGGGGGAGGACCTTGCCGTTGGCGTCGAACAGCCGGATGTTCTGCACGATCACCGCGTCGGGCTGGTTGAAATCGACGCCGGTGAAGGTGGTGCCGACGTGGAAGGGGGCCGCCGCGGGGAGCACGCCGGCCTTGCCCGACCAGGCGGGGTTCCCGGCCGACCACTTGATGCGGAAGTGGTTGAGCGCCTTGCCCTGGAAGGTCACGGTGCCGGCCAGCTTGGTCGCCACCGGGTTGATCCAGGGGCTGGTGGTGCCGGCCCAGCTCCAGTCGATCGCCAGGCTGGACTGCGCGCTGAGGACGTCCATCGTCAGGCTCGCCGCGGCGGTGGAGTTGGGATTGATCATGTCCCAGTTGTGCACGGTCTGCACGGTGAGGCCGACGTTGGTCGCCAGCAGCCCGAAGTCGCGGTTGCTGAAGTGACGGCGGAACGAGGCGCGGTCCTCGCCGGTGAGGTTGCAGCCGTTCGGCATCAGGTGGCGGGTGACGCCGTCCTCGCCGGCGGCGGGCCCGGTGCCGAACTCCTGGCAGTTGTTGGCGCCCATCGGCGGGTCGTCGTCCGAGTGCGCCAGGCCGTAGGTGTGACCACCCTCGTGCGCGGCGGTGCCGCCGATCGCCTGCGCCCAGCGCTCGAGGGTCGAGTTGCTCCCCTTGAGGGCGCCCGGCGGCGAGCAGCCCATCGGATTGCCGTCGCCGCCTTCACAGATCTTGGCGTAGGTGCCGGCCCAAACCCGCGCGAAGTCGGGGTTGACCATGTCGCCGGTATCGGTCTCCTGCGCATCGCCCCAGAGCTCGTGGAGCCAGTCGGGGTCGGAGCCGACCGCCACCGTCGACCGCACCGGCGGCAGCGGGGTGGTCAGCTCCGGGTTGGCGGTGGTCGCCCGGACCTCGACGTTGAACTCGCAATAATCGTCCACCACGATGTCGTGGATGCGATCGATCAGCGCCGCGGTGGTGCCGATCCCCGGATCGAGGTCCGCGACGTCGAACGCCCGCGCCGGGCTGGCGCCGGTGATGAAGGGGGGGAAATTCATATCGTCCGCGGCGGGAAAATAGATGAACAGCTTGTGGCTCCTGGCCGTCATCGTGCCGCCGTAGCTCAGCGGGCAGGTCGGCATCGACCAGAGGGTTCCAGCGATCAGAAAGAATGCACAGGCGATCGCCATCGCGGCGAGCGTGCGGGTACGCGTGAGTGACATGTCGGTCTCCGTTGTTAAAAGGGCGGGGCGTTGATCGATCCGCAAAGGCAGATGCGTAGCGACGCCCTCGGAGGGGACATGGAGGGGAGGGGAACACGGACGAAAAGGACTGACACCGACCAACACGGACGAACACAACGGCTTTCGTTTCCGTCCTTGTTGGGCGGTGTCAGTCCGTGTTCGTCCGTGTTTTTTTGCTTTCCTTTACACCCCCACCGCCTTGAGCGCCCGGCTGGCCACGGTGAGCATGGCGAGGTCGGGCTCGGGGGTGGCCCGCAACTCGGCGAGGAGCTGCTCGGCGCGGGCGACGACGGGGCGGCGGGCTTCCACCCAGGCGTCGAGCGAGCTGTCGGCGGCGCCTCCGGGGGCCTGGAGGACGCGGGAGGTCAGCTCGGCCTGCTGGCCGTAGAGGTCGTCGACGATGGCGGAGACGGCGAGCTTGTTCCAGGTCTTGTCGGTCGAGATCCGCCCCGCCGCCCAGCGCAGCCAGTCGAATCCGAAGCGGGAGCCGATCCGGAAGTAGGTGTGCCCCACCTGGGCGGCGGGCGCCGCGACGGCGTGGGCGATGCTCACGATGTCGCACAGCGGGGGGAACCAGGGGAGACAGGCGATCCGCTCGGCCAGCGCCGCCGGCGCGCCGAGGCGGACCAGCTCCGCGATGTTCGCGTTGCGGACCTGGAGGTCGGTGGCGCCGAGCAGGCCGTCGAGCCCCGCCGCCAGCTCGCCCACGCCGGGGCCGAAGGCGGCCATCAGAGCCCGCACGTCGATGCCGCCGTGCCGCTGGCTGAGGAACCAGGCGGTGCCCCGCTCGAGGGCGCGGCCGCACTCGAGGAGCATGCGGTACTGCGCCTCGGCCGGCACCGTCCGCTCCGGCGTCGCGGGAGCGGTCAGGCCCTCGATCTCTCCCCACAGCGGCCGCAGGCCGAAGACCTCGCGGGCGACCACGTAGGCGCGCGCCACCTCGGCGGGGGGCATGCCGGTGCGGTCCTTCAACTCGTGGACGAAGGTGAGGCCGACCCGGTTGACCATGCTGTTGGTGACCGCGGTGGCGACGATCTCCCGGTGCAGCCGGTGGCGGGCGATCTGCGCGGCGTAGCGGGCCCGCAGGGGCTCCGGGAAATAGAGGCGCAGATCCTCCTCCATGGCGGGGTCGTCCGGCAGGTCGGAGATCAGCAGCTCGTCGTAGATCGACATCTTGGTGTACGAGAGGAGCACCGAGAGCTCCGGCCGGGTGAACCCCAGCCGCCGCTGCGCCCGTTCGGCGAGGACGTCCTCGTCGGGCAGGAACTCGTTGGCGCGGTTGAGCCGCCCGCCCTCCTTCTCGAGCTGCCGCATCAGCCGCGCCACGCGGTCGAGCAGGTGGGCGCCCAGCAGGTGGGTGACGGAGAGCGCCTGGGTCTGCAGGAAGTTGTCGCGCAGCACCAGGAGGCCGACCTCGTCGGTCATGCTGCGCAGCAGCTCGTCGCGCTCGGGGCGGGTGAGCCCGCCCGTGCGCTCGACGTCGGCGAGCAGGATCTTGATGTTCACCTCGTGGTCGGAGCAGTCGACGCCGGCCGAGTTGTCGATGAAGTCGGTGTTGAGCCGGCCGCCGCGCAGGGCGTACTCGACGCGGGCGCGCTGGGTGACGGCGAGGTTGGCCCCCTCGCCGACCACCTTGGCGCGGAGCTGCATGCCGTCGATCCGGAGCTGGTCGTTGGCGCGGTCGCTGGCGTCGGCCTGACTCTCCGTGCTCGCCTTGACGTAGGTGCCGATGCCGCCGAAGAAGAAGAGCTCGACGTCCGCCTGCAGCAGCGTCCGCATCAGCTCCACCGGGCTGATCTCGTCCACCGTCAGCCCGAAGCGGGCGCGCACCTCGGGCGACAGCGGGATCGTCTTCAGGCCGCGGGGGAAGACGCCGCCGCCGGCCGAGATCGCCGCCGGATCGTAGTCGGCCCACGAGGAGCGGGGCTTCTCGAACAGGCGCCGGCGCTCGGCGAAGCTCACCGCCGGATCGGGGTCGGGGTCGAGGAAGATGTGGCGGTGGTCGAAGGCGCCGAGCAGCCGGATGTGGCGCGACATCAGCATGCCGTTGCCGAACACGTCGCCCGACATGTCGCCGATGCCGACCACCGTGAACGGCGTCGTCTGGATGTCCTTGCCGAGCTCGCGGAAATGGCGCTTGATCGATTCCCAGGCGCCGCGCGAGGTGATCGCCATCTCCTTGTGGTCGTAGCCCGCCGAGCCGCCGGAGGCGAAGGCGTCGTCGAGCCAGAAGCCGTACTCAGCGGAGATGCCGTTGGCGATGTCCGAGAAGGTCGCCGTCCCCTTGTCCGCCGCCACCACCAGGTAGGGGTCGTCGCCGTCATGGCGGACGACGTCCGGCGGCGGCACCACGGCCTTGCCGGCGAGGTTGTCGGTGATGTCGAGCAGGCCGCGCATCATCAGCTTGTAGCACTCGATCCCCTCGGCCTGCAGCTTCTCGCGGTCGGTGGGCGCCCGCTTGAGCACGAAGCCCCCCTTCGAGCCGACCGGCACGATGACGGTGTTCTTCACCATCTGCGCCTTCATCAGGCTGAGCACCTCGGTGCGGAAGTCCTCGCGGCGGTCCGACCAGCGGATGCCGCCGCGGGCGACCCGGCCGCCGCGCAGGTGGATGGCCTCGAAGCGCGGGCTGTAGACGAAGATCTCGCGGAACGGGCGCGGCTGCGGGAGCTCGGCGACCGCCTGCGAGTCGAGCTTGAGCGAGAGGCCGGGCTTCGGCCGCCCGTCGGCGCCGCGCTGATAGAAGTTGGTGCGCAGCGTCGCCTCGACGAGGTTGAGGAAGCGGCGCAGGATGCGGTCCTGGTCGGGATTGGAGACGGCGTCGAGGAGCTGGCCGATCTCCCGCCGCAGCGCGGTGCCGCGGTCGCCGGCGTGGGCCGGGTCGAAGCGGGCGCGGAAGAGGTCGACCAGCGCGCGGGCGAGCTCCGGATTGCACGCCAGCGTCTCCTGCATGTAGACCTCGCTGAACGGCGCCTGGGCCTGCCGCAGATACTTGCAGTAGGCGCGCAGGATGCCCACCTCGCGGGCGACCAGGCCGGCGCGCAGCACCAGCTTGTTGAAGGCGTCGCTCTCCAGCTCGCCGCGCCAGACCTGCTCGAAGGCCTCGTGGAAGGCCTCGCGCACCGCCGCGACGTCCACCGGCTCGCCGTCCTCGCTGACCAGGCTGAGGTCGCGCATCCAGACCGGCGGATCGGTCTCGCTCAAGGTGACGTCGTAGGGGTTCTCGTCCACCACCTTGACCCCCATGTTCTCGAGCATCGGCAGGATGTCCGAGAGCGGCCGGGCGGGCGGCGTGCCGTAGACCTTGAAGCGGAGCGCCTCGGGGGGCGCGCCGGCCGGGCGGTAGAGGTTCTGGGTGAGGCCGTCGGTCGCCAGCGCGCGCTCGATGAGCTCGATGTCGTAGACCGCGGTGTCGCCGCCGAAGCGGTCCTGGTAGCTCGCCGGGAAGGCGTTCCGGTAACGCAGAGTGAGCGCCAGCCCGTCGGCCTCGCCGCGCGCCGCCACCAGCGCCTCGCGCAGCCGGTCCTGCCAGGAGCGCGCGACCTCGGCGAGGCGCCGCTCGATCTCCTCGGGGTCGACGTCCGGGATGTGGCCGGGCTCGGTCTCGACGGTGATCTGGATGCGGGCGAGAGCCGAGTCGGTGAGGTAGGGCTGCGAGAAGGCCACCGTCCCTTGGTAGGCCTCGGCCAGCACGTCGCCGAGCTTGAGGCGCAGGGCAGTGTCGTAGGCGTCGCGCGGCACGTAGACGAGGCACGAGACGAAACGCTCGAACGGGTCCCGGCGGGCGAAGAGGGCGACGCGCTGGCGCTCCTGGAGGAGCAGGATACCGACGGCGATGCGGAGGAGATCGTCGACCGAGATCTGGAACATCTCGTCGCGCGGATAGGTCTCGATGATGTGGCGGAGGTTCTTGTCGTCGTAGCCGCCCGGCTGGAAGCCGGCGCGGTCGAGGACCTGTTTGATCTTGCCCTGGAGCAGGGGGACCGCCTGCGGGTTGGTCTGGTTGGCGGCGGCCGTGTAGAGGCCGACGAACTGGCGCTCGCCGTTGACCTGGCCCGCCGCGTCGAAGGTCTTGACCGCCACCACGTCCATCTGCACCGGCTTGTGCACGGTGGAGCGCCGCCGGGTCTTATTGACCCGCAGCAGGGCGGGCTGGCGAACGAACTCGCGGACCTCCGGCGGCAGGGCACCGAGGTTGCTCAGGCCCTCGAGGATCTTGATGTTGCGGTCGCGCAGCAGCCCGAGGCCGTCCTCGTCCAGCAGGTGGGCCACCATCGAGTCCCCCTCGGACTCGAAGCGGAGCTCGCGGTAGCCGAGGAAGGTGAAATTGCTGGGGGTGGCGGTCAGCCATTCGAGGAAGGCGATCCCCTCCTCGATCTCGGCCGTCGGCAGCGGCGGCGGGCTCTCGCGCAACTCGGCGATCAACGCGCGGCAGCGCTCGCGCATCGCCGGGAAGTCGTCCACGGCGGCGCGCACGTCGCCCAGCACCCGGTGGAGCTCGCGCTCGATCGCCTCGCGGTCGGTGTCGAGCAGAGGCTTGATCCGGATGTGCATGAACGACTCGTTGCGCCCGGGCTCGCCGGGCTCCCGCAAGGCCACCAGGCGCCCCTCGCCGTCGCGTTCGACGCGGACGATCGGATGGATCACCAGCTGGAAATCGGCCTTCAGGCGGATCAGTGCGGAGCCGACCGAGTCGACGAGGAAGGGCATGTCGTCGTTGACGATCTCGAGGATCGTCGAGCCGGTGCCGCCGGCGGCCTTGTAGAGGCGGAGCTTGGGAACACCGGGCGTCCGCTGCTGGGCGAACTCCCAGAGGGACGTCACGGCGTCGGTCAGCTTGTCGGGCGTGCCGGCCAGGACGTCGTCCGGCGCCACGTGCTCGTAGAACTGGCGGGCGAACCGCCGCATCTCGTCGCGGCGCTCAGGCGTCCGCTCCGCGGCCCGCTCGGCCACCTGATCCACCAACGCTGCCTTCTGCGACTCTTTTTCCAGCATGAGTGACCCTCGCTCGTCTCGGCCCGGTCGTCCGGTCGCGGGCCCGGGGAGTCTATACGCCCGGGCGCGTCCTGCGGAACAGGCGAGCGCCTTTTTTGTGCGGCGAAGGCTATTTCGGGGCCTTGATGCCGATCTTCGTAGGGGCGGCCCTATGTGGCCGCCCTGGGTGGGGGAGATTCCGGCCGGACCGGTCTCCCTCCCAAGGGCGGCCACGCAGGGCCGCCCCTACCGATCGAGCCGCTAGCAGCTCGGCGAGCAGCCGTGGCGGCAGGCAACCAGATCCGGATTGGCGTCGCAGGCCGAGCAGCAGATCAGGGCGTGAGCCGGCTTGGCGGTGAAGCTCAGGGAGCCCATGAACGCCGTCAACAGAGCCAGCAGGAGGAACAGCTTCCGAAGAGGATTGAGAACAGTGGGCTTACGCATGAACGGTTCTCCTTTCGCGGTCGGGTGTCGCCCCCTCTTGGGCGCTCCCGTAGAGCGGATGATAATTGAGAATACGTTCATTGTCTCCTGTTGTGCGACAAGGGAGATCCGTGGGGCGGCCATCAGGCCGCCCCACGGAGGAGAGCGTCGCCTCGGGGCCGAGGGAGGCCTAGCAGCTCGGCGAGCAGCCGTGACGACAGGGAGCCGTGTCCGGATTGACGTCGCAGGCCGAGCAGCAGATCAGGGCGTGGGCCGGCTTGGCGGTGAAGCTCAGGGAACCCATGAAGGCGGTCAACAGAGCAAGCAGCAGGAACAGCTTCCGAAAGGTAGTCATGACATTTCTCCTGGTTTGAGATGGTTTCTTGCCCACTCTCGGGCATACCTGATCCAACGAAGGGCAATTCGGGATCCCCTCACCCTCGGAATACCCCGCGCTTGTGGTGCGCCGCGGCGAGTGGGATGATCCCGGCGTCATCTCGAAATGTCTCCAACGGTTCCAGCCAGCGCTCCACCGTCCCCGGGCATTCCGGGGCCGCTATCCTCAAAGGGAGACGCCATGAAGAAGACCCCGATCAAGAAGATCACTCTCAGCAAGGAGACGGTGCTCAGCCTCCAGGCCGACAGCCCGGAGCTGCGCGCCGGAGGGGGCAACACCGGGCCGAGCTGCGAGATCTTCCGCGCCTGCACCATCGCGGGGTGGGACTGCTGAGTCCGGACCGGCCACGCCCCGGGGCCCGTCTGCTGGGGGTCGTCGGGCCGTGGCCACCATCCAAGCGCCGGGAATCGCCGTAGGGAGAGTATTCGATCCACTCATGCCCAAGGAGGGATGCCCCATGCCCTATGTCGTTGTGGTGCACAGAGTGCAGGACTATGACCGCTGGCGGCCTTACTTCGACGCCGATCGGGCGCACCAGCTAGCGGCGGGACTGACCGTGCGGCATGTCCTGCGCGGCGCCGACGATCCGCAGGAAGTCATGATCTTCTTCGAGGCCGAGAGCCTGGACCGCGCTCGCGCGCTCACCGGCTCCGACGAGCTGCGCAAGACCATGCAGGAAGCCGGAGTCCTCGGCCCGCCCGACATCCACTTCCTCGAGACGGCCTGAGCCTCAAGCCGGTAGGCCTCGCCAGGATCGCATCCTGGCGAGGTCCGTGAGATGGTCGTGAGGTCGCCTCGAAGCTATTCTACGCCTCCATCCCTGTTTCGCCCGTGCGATGGCCATTTCTCTTTCAGACCTCGGCCCGGAAGATCCGCTGGTGACTCTTCCCGGCGTCCGGATCGGCTGTGCGGGCTGGAGTCTGCCGCGCGAGGAGCAGGCTTGGTTTCCGGCGGCCGGCAGCCATCTGGAGCGCTACGCGTCCCGGTTCGAGGCGGTGGAGATCAACAGCTCCTTCCACCGTCCGCACCGCCCGGCGACGTATGCCCGCTGGAGCGCCGGCGTCCCTTCCTCATTCCGCTTCTCGGTGAAGGTTCCGAAGGCGATCACCCACGCGCTTCGCCTCCAGCAGGCGGCCGGGCTCGTCGAAACCTTTCTGACGGAAGTGGAGGGTTTGGGGGAGAGGCTGGGATGCCTTCTCGTCCAACTGCCGCCGAGCCTGAGCCTCGAGCCCGCGGTGGCGGCCGACTTTTTCACGGATCTTCGCTCCCGGACGCCGGTGCCGCTGGCGTGTGAGCCGCGCCATCCGAGCTGGTTCACCCCGGAGGCGGACGCTCTGCTCCGAAAGCTCGGCGTGGCTCGGGTCGCCGCCGATCCGGCCCGCGTGCCCGCGGCCGCGGAGCCGGGGGGCCTGCGGGACCTGAGCTACTACAGGCTCCACGGCTCGCCGAAGATGTACTACTCGGCCTATACGGAGGACTTCCTCACGGCTCTCGCCGCGCGGCTTCAGGCGGACGCGGCGGCCGGGCGGGACGTCTGGTGCATCTTCGACAACACCACGCTCGGCGCCGCGACCCGGAACGCCCTGGACCTCGATTCGCGGCTCCGGCCGTTGCCCGGCGTCCGCCTTTGAAGTAGGGTGCGCGGGGAAAGATCCGACGAGTGAAGCTCTCCATCCTGTACTTCGGCCACGTGGGGGCCGTCGTCGACCTCATGGGCGAAGCCGACCGCCTGGGCTTCGCCCGCTTCTGGCTGGGCGAGCATCATTCGGCCGGGCAGGTCACCAATCCTCTCCTGCTCGGCGCCCTGCTGGCGGCGACCAGCGAGGGTATCCGGGTCGGCAGCGGCGGCGTCTGCCTCGACTACCAGAGCCCGCTGCGCGTCGCCGAGGACGCCGGCCTGATCGAGTTCCTGCTGCCCGGACGTTTCGACCTCGGGGTGACCCGCGGGCTGCCGCTCGACCCCGGGCTCCGCGACGCGCTATTCGACGGCCGGCCCCCCGAAACGCTTCGCTCTTATGACGAGAAGCTGACCGAGCTGCACGGCTTCCTGACAGGTCGGCTGAATCCCGCGCACCCGCTCGCCGACAAGAGGGCAGTGGACCTCGGCCCGCCCCTCTGGGTGCTGGGCACGAGCGCCGGGACCGCGCGCTGGGCCGGCCGCCAGGGCACCGGCTTCTGCTTTTCCCTGCACCACGCGCCAGGGCCGGACGGCGCCGCCATCATGGACGAATACCGCCGGAGCTTCGTCCCCAGCCCCGAGCTCGCGGCTCCGCAGGCGATCGTCGTCGCCAGCCTGGCCTGCGCCCCCACCCGCGAGGAAGCGCTGGAAACCCTACGGGCCCACGGCCTGAGCGGCGCGACCGTCGCCGGCCCGGCCGCCGAATGCCACGCCGGGCTCGCCGCCATCGCCGAGCGCTTCGGGGTCGAAGAGGTCATGATCCTCGTCCTGCTGCCCATTCGCGGCACCGAGCTGACCGACACCTACCTGGCCCTGGCGCAGCTCGCAGGGATGGAGCCCCACGCTTAGCGGGATCGCCGGTTCCGAACCTCACGCCTGCCGCCGCACGTACTTCGATTCCTGGTGCGGGCGCCCCTTCTGGTGCTGGACGATGCGCCCGTCGGCGACCAGCCAGCGCAGCGCCACCGACACCTGGCGCATGTCGAGCGGCGCCCTCAGCCGGGCGGCGAAGCGCCGGTTGACCTCCTCGGTGATGACGCGCGGGCCGAAGGGCTCCGCGGGGGAGCGGTCCTCGATCACTCTCGCCACCAGCCTGTTGATCGAGGCCTTGCGGTCGATCGGAAGGTCGTCGGCGGCCCCCGCGGGCGGCGCCCCGATCGGGAGGCGCGCGGCCAGTTCCACGGCTCCGGCGGCGCTCGCCTTGAACGTCTCGAGGTGCCGGACGAGCTGTTCCAGCTCCGCCGCATGCTCCGCGCGCCGCTCCCGGTGAAATGCCTCGCGCTCGGCATGCAGCGCCTCCTGCTGGCGGTGATGGACGACCTGGTCTTCGAGGCTGGACAGAATCGAAGCGAGCGACAACCGAGTATCCATGGCTCTCCCCTCCGGAGAAGAATGCCGCAAAGATCAGGACCGGACCTTCGCGGCGCCCAGAGCGGCGGTTTCTTCCAGGAAATCCTCCGCATGACCCACAAGTGGGGCTCCCAAACTCCGCGAATCATACGCGAACTTCGCTCAATACGAGTAGGAATTCAGCCGGCGCACCATGAAATCAGCCTTGGGCTCCGCCTATCAGGTGTAATATGCGGGGGCTTAAGAGATGGTTGGTGCGAAAAAACCGGGTCATGCGGAGGATCACGGCAAATCTTCTCGGTAAAGCTCGGATTTAGCGGTGCAATTCGTGAAGTACGCGGAGCAATTCGCGGGTCATGCGGCATACTTCGTGGGTCATGCGGAGGATTTCGTGGGTCGGGAAGAGGATTCCGGCCAGGTCGTCCCGGCTGCGCCAGGAACCCTCGCCCGGCCGCAGCTCACTTCGGCCGTTGCAGCCAGATCACCGTGCTGCTCGGACCTCCCGGGTCGTCCTGTCGCAGCAGCTCGTCGAGTGCCTTTACCAGAGCACCCACGGTTGTTGTCTTGCCTCTGGGGAAAGTCCGGTTGCTCGTGAAAACCAAGCCCCAGTGAGCCAGTTGCCGGCTTCGGTACTCGGCGTCCAGCACGATGTAGTCCGGGGTATTCTCCGTGAGCAAAGCGCAATTCCGACGTTGCGCTTCGGTGAACAGGTCGGGGTCGAGCATCCCTCGGAGGTCCGCTTCCTCCTGAACCGCCACAGCATCGTGCCCCCGTTCCCGCAGTTGCGCGGCGACGCTCGGCGGGTAGTGCTCGTCAATGAGCAATTTCAACGAAGCATGTCCTGCCGGCGCCGGAAGAGCTCCTCCGTCTGGACCGCCTGTGCGTCGACCTTCGCCATCCAGGCATCGATTTCGGCCGGGTAGTCCGCGTAGTACTCCACGGCGATCCGGACCTGGGCGGCTGAGAGGCCGAGCCAAGTCGCCGCTTCCGCGATAGCCCTGTCGCCGCGCGTCTCCACGTTCCGGACCACTCGGACCACCTCCCAGACATCGGGACCTCCGGCCAATCCCGGCCGGCGTCCTGCCGGCCCGGGCCGGAACACGATTCCGGGATGGCGGTCCATCCGAAGCCCCTCATCGATGTACCGTTGCGTGAGGGCCGACCGGGTTTCCCCGTGAGCCTCAGCGGTCGCCTCGAGTTGTTCCCTGGTCTCATCAGGCATTCGAATCGAGATCATGGCGGTTCTGGGCATTCTCTAGCTCCGTATGACAGCGTATTACATCGTAGCATGAGCGTCTGACAGTCGTCGCGCCTCGATTCCGTATAGAATCATAAGCACAAGGAGGAATGCGTAATGAAGAAGCATGCGAGACGTCTGACCCTGAACCGTGAAACTGTCCGTCTGCTCGCCGGCGAGACCCTCCAGGAAGCGGCCGGCGGTATCATCACCCAACCCTGTCCCTGCACCCACTCCTGCGACTCCTGCTTCCCCTGCACCATCGGGCAGAGCTGCGTCTCCGGGGTCGGTTGCACCGCCTAATCCCACCCCCGCCCCCTCACGAGGCTTTTTCTCTTTGTTCCCTTTGCTTTTCTCCCTCTTCTCCCGGTGAGGGAGGGTGGGAGGGGCCGGGAGAAGAGGGCCGGGGTGATGAGGGCCAACGCTAAAGCCAAGGTGAATGCCACCTCCCACGGACACCTTGACAGTCTACAATTCCTTCCCTATTGTAGACCGTCAGGGTATCGACCATGGGAAAACCAAGCGACCTCGTCCAAGGCACACTCGACCTCCTGATCCTCAAGACGATCTCCCTGGAGCCGATGCATGGCTGGGCGATCGCCAAGCGGATTCAGCAGATTTCTGACGACGTGCTGCGGGTGCAGCAGGGATCGCTCTATCCGGCCCTCCATCGTCTCGAGCAGCAGGCCTGGATCACGGCGGCCTGGGGGGAGTCGGAGACCGGCCGGAAGGCGAAGCTCTACTCGCTGACTCAGGAAGGGCGGGAGCAGCTCGACCGGGAGCTCGCCAGTTGGGACCGGCTGTCCACCGCCATCAACCTCGTCGCCCGCATGGCCTAGAGAGCCCTGATGCGCGCTGCGGACAAGTTGCGCCTGCGCCTGCGGTCCCTGTTCCTGCGGTCCCGTGTCGAGGCCGAGATGGCGGCCGAGATCTCCTTCCATCTCGACCAGCTCACCGCCGAGAACGTCGCCGCCGGGATGAGCTCGCGCGCGGCGCGCCATGCCGCCCTGCGCGCTTTCGGCGGCGTGACCCAGATCGAAGAGAGGTGCCGAGAGATGCGCGGGACGAAATGGATCGAGGACCTGGGGCGGGACGTCGAGTACGCGCTGCGGACGTTTCGCCGGAGCCCCCTGTTCACCCTGGTGGCGGTGCTCTCCCTGGCGATCGGGATCGGCGCCAACACCGCGATCTTCAGCCTGATCACCGCCCTGCTGCTCCGTCCGCTGCCGGTCCAGCAGCCCGACCGGCTGGTGGCGATCGGCAATCCCATCCGCACCGGCTCGCTCTCGGACGGATCGATCCGCGGCGATCTCTACTCCTACCCGATGTACCGGCAGATCCGGGATCGCAACCGTTCGTTCAGCGGCGTCTATGCCTCCGGCCGGACCGGGCCTCTGCGGGTGAGGCTGGCCGGCGCCGCCGCGGACCTCGAGCGCGTGCACGGCCGTCTGGTCAGCGGCAACTTCTTCTCCGTGCTCGGCGTCCGGGCGGCCCAGGGGCGCGCCTTCACGCCGGCGGAGGACCGGGCTCCGGGCGCCTCGCCGGTCGTCGTCGTGAGCCACGACTTCTGGGTCCAGCGCCTCTCCCGCGATCCGGGCGTCCTCGGACGCATCGTCACGATCAACCATTCCCCGTTCACCGTGATCGGCGTCATGCCGCCAGGTTTTCTCGGCGACGTCGTCGGCCAGCCGACGGAAATCTGGATTCCCGTCACCATGCAGCAGCAGGCCAATCCGGGACGGGCGTTCCTCGACCGCTGGGACGAAAGCTGGCTCCTCCTCATGGGCCGCCTCAGGCCGGGAGCGTCGGTGGCCCAGGCGCGCGCCGAGGTCGAGGCCCTCTACGCGCAGGTGATCGCCGAGGGGGCCAGCCTGGGGATCGCCAAGGACGTCCTGCCCGGTCCTGACTCGCCGAAAGTCATGGTGGGCCCTGGCGGCACCGGATTCTCCTGGTACCGCAAGCAGTTCGCGCAGCCGCTCGTGATGGTGATGGCCCTCGTCGCGCTCGTGCTGCTGATCGCCTGCGCCAACGTCGCCGGCCTGCTGCTCGAACGGGCGGCGGGGCGGGCCAAGGAGATCTCCGTGCGCCTCTCGCTGGGAGCCGGCCGGATCCGGCTGATCCGGCAGCTCCTGACGGAGAGCATCCTGCTCTCCTGCGGCGGCGCGCTGCTCGGAGTGCTCTTCTCCCTCTGGGCCGGACCGGCGCTCCTGAGGCTCGCCGGCGGCTCGTCGCCGATCGCGCTCGACCTCCATCTCGACGCGCGCATCCTCGGTTTCACGGCGGCGGTCGCCCTCCTGACCGGCGTCCTGTTCGGGCTCGCTCCGGCGCTCCGGGCGACCCGGGTCGAGCTGGCGCCGGCGCTCAAGGAGAACTCGCGGAGCCTCGCCGGCAGCGGCGGCCGGTGGCGCCTGGGCAAGCTGATGGTGGTGATGCAGTTCGTGCTGTCGCTCCTCCTGCTGGCGGGTGCCGGGCTCTTCGTGCGCTCGCTGCGCAACCTGCAAAGCCTCGACCTCGGCTATCAGCGCGACCGTCTGTTGCTGATGAGCGTCGATCCGATCGCCGCGGGTCTGACGGGAGCGCGGCTCCAGGACTTTCCGCTGCGGTTGGCCGAGCGCCTGCGCGCGGTTCCGGGAGTGGAGAAGGTGTCGTTCTCCGAGAACGGGGTGTTCAGCGGCACGGAAAACTCCACGACGACGACCGTCGAGGGGTTCACTCCCGGCCAGGGCAAGGCGCTGGGGAATACCGAGCTCAATTACGACCACGTCGGGCCGGACTACTTCACTACGCTGGGGACGCACCTCCTCGCCGGCCGTGATCTCGGTCCCCTCGACCGCAAAGGCGCGCCGCTCGCCGCGGTGATCAACGAATCGCTGGCCAAGCTCTGCTTTGCCGGCCGCCCCCCGCTCGGCAGGCACATCAAGGTGGGCGAGCAGACCTTCGAGATCGTCGGGGTAGCCGCGGACGCCCGGGACCACGACGTGCGCGAGGCGGCTCCCCCGCGCTACTTCACCCCGATGGAACAGGCGGCGGACATCGGATCGACCTACAACTTCGAGATCCGCAGCCAGCATCCCGGGGCCCTGGTCGAACCGGTCCGCCAGGCGGTGCGCACCTACGATCCCAACCTGCCCATCAACGAGATCCGGCCGCTGGCGGTGATGATCTCCGACGCGCTCAATCACGAGCAACTGCTCGCCGAGCTGGCGGTCGTCTTCGGCGTCCTGGCGCTCCTGCTCGCGTCGATCGGGCTCTACGGCGTGATTTCCTACACCATCGCCCGCCGGACCAACGAGATCGGAATCCGCATGGCCCTCGGCGCCGCCCGCCCCGCCATCCTCGGCATGGTCCTCCGCGAGACCCTCCTGCTGGTCCTCGCCGGAGTGGCGATCGGCGTGCCCGCCACGCTCGCCCTGGGCCGCCTGGTCGCCAGCACCCTGTTCGGACTCTCCCCGAGAGACCCGGTGACCCTCACCGCGGCGACCGTCATCCTCCTCGGCGTCTCGCTCGTCGCCGGAGCCATCCCCGGCGCGCGCGCCACGCAGGTCGATCCGACGGAAGCCTTGCGCTACGGGTAGGGCGCCGCCTCACTGGCGGAGACGCCGAGGTTCGGGTGCGCCCCTCGAGAAGCGCGCTCGCCCCAACGCTCTGCGCGCTCGGCCCGTTCCTCCCGCGTCCCGGCGATTCGTCGTGCCCGGAGCGCCTCCGAATCCCATCTGGGAACATCTGGGAGGGCAGCGATCGCCCCTCGAGGTCGGCCTGAAGAATCTCACAGGGCAGCGGCTGCCCTCCGAGATCGGCGTGAAGAATCTCAGAGGGCAGCGGCTGCCCTCCCAGATCTCGCACCAAACTCTCGGAGGGCAACGACTGCCCTTCGACATCGGGCAAGAAAATCTCGCGGGGCAGCCATTGCCCTCCGAGATCCCCGATCAGAATCTGGGAGGGCGGCGGTCGCCCGCCCAGATTCCGCACCGAAATCTCGCGGGGCGGCGTCGGCCCCGCGAGAGGTCGAGACGAAGGATCAGAGGGGGCTACCGCGGAAAGGCGGGGGAAGGAAGGCCGATTGAGGGCGTGAGGAACAGACTGCGAAACCGCCTCCGCGCTACTTCACGCCGATGGAACAAGCGACAGAGATCGGACCGGCCTACAACTTCGAGATCCGCGCGCCTTCGATCCCAACCTGCCTATCAACGAGATCCGGCCGCTGTCCGTGATGATCTCCGACACGCTCAACCACGAGCAGCTACTCGCCTAGCTCGCGGTCGTGTTCGGCGTCCTGGCGCTCCTGCTGGCGTCGATCGGGCTCTACGGCGTGATTTCCTACACCATCGCCCGCCGGACCAACGAGATCGGCATCCGCATGGCCCTCGGGGCGGCACGCCCGGCCATTCTCGGCATGGTGCTCCACGAAACCCTCCTGCTGGTCCTCGCCGGAGTGGCGATCGGGGTGCCCGCCACTCTCGCCCTGGTGGCCGCCTGGTCGCAAGCACCCTCTTCGGACTCTCCCCGAGAAACCCGGTGACCCTCACCGCGGCGACCGTGGTCCTCCTCGGCGCCTCGCTCGTCGCCGGAGCCATCCCCGGCGCGCGCGCCACGCAGGTCGATCCGACGGTAGCTTTACGCTACGGGTAGGCTTGACATTCGCTCGCCTTCCCGCTACTCGTGCATCACTCCCCGTTCGACGAGGAGGGTGGTATGTAAGGAGGATCTTGTGGAGCGGCCCGGGGATCGGCCTCGGGTCCACGCGGCTACATTCGTCCACGCTTTCCGCCAGGCCACCGAGAAGCTCCGAGCCGGAGACCGCAGTGCAACCTTCCTTAAGAAGCAAATGTGCCAGCCTTGACTTGGTGAGCCCGGTTTGGCGTAGGCTGACCTAAGGAGAAGGTTGACGACCGCCTCATCAGGTTGTATGCTTCGCCAAGAATAGGCTGATGCAGGATAATTTAGAAAGCACAGTAAAATGTTCAACGCAAGGCTTTGTAAATTTTATTAAAGGGACACCAACGCGATCGCAAGCAGAGATCTGAGGTTACTTCCGCACCAGCACAAAATGTTCAATTTTGCCACTATCGTCGCTCTCTCGGAGAAACTCGTTGGCGGTTTGTTCATTTTATCCGCTCTGGCCAAAGTAGTTGATCCCATATACTTCATTCAGCACATCACCGACCTCCGGCTCATGAGGGAGGCTGTCCTTGTACCTTTGTCCTATTTGGTTGTAGCCGCTCAGTGCTTTTTGGGGATGGCATTGCTTTTGGGCGATACTCCGCATTTCGCGTTGCCTCTCTCGATCGCGGCGCTGGTCGTCTTTTCGTCCGCCACAATACGAGGGCACTTTGTAAATCAGGTGGACGACTGTGGGTGCTACGGCGGCCTTGTCAGGCTTTCGGTTGCTCAAAGCCTTCTGCTGGATGCGAGCCTAGCGGCTTTGCTGACATTGGATTACATTCTGACGTTGAGATCTCAGATGCTACCACCATTGTCCCTGTCCCTCCGTTGGATAATCATAGGTGCCGTCAGTGGCCTCTTCGGGGCCGCCTCCGCTCTGTCACATAGATACTATCTGAAACACGACAAGTTGTTCTTGAATCTCAGCCGTCTGCGGGTCGGAAGATCATGGCAGGATTCCTGGCTCGAGAGACCCACTAACCTTTCGTTGACGACCGGTACATCCGTGGTTGTATTTATGGGCTCACAATGCTCAGTATGCAAGTCGTGGGTAAATGTTCTGAATGCGATGCACTCCATACCGAAGTTGCCGAAGGTCGCTGCGATAATTGCCGTAGGCCATCCGCGAGAGGAGGAGAATCTCGGGGGTAAACTTGGTATTCAGTTTCCATTTCAGGTTTTCCCGCGCAGGGTCATCACCCGACTTGCCAGGTCGCCCCTGCCGTTGACGCTGCTGATTGAGGATGGCGAAATTCTAGGAAAATGGACACGTAGGCTTCCAGAGTCCCTGATCGATGCTCTAAAAGAAGAGTTGCATAAAGGGGCCGCGAAGGCCGGTCTACAGCCCGCGTCTTTGCACGAATGAGGAGCAGTTCAAGGAAACCGTCTGGGGATGCCTGCGTGTGGCAGGTATCCTGAGTGTGGAAACCGTTAGCGCTTCTAGGAGGAGCAATGAAGAAAGCAACAGTGGACATCGCGCGGGCTTGGAAGGATGAGGAGTATCGGGAGAGTCTTTCGGCTGAGCAGAAAGCTTTGATTCCCGCCAACCCTGCTGGCGTGGTTGAGGTCTCTGATGAAGATCTCGCGGTGGTTCTGGGTGGTCTCGTGCAGCAGGACTGCGGAACGAAAACGGGAACCGGTACGGGTACTACGAGCGGTAATCCCAACTGCACTGGCTGCAGTTGCAGTTGCTGCTGCTGATCAAGAAGTCTGCGCGCTGCCTGCGCTCCTGCCGGGCATCTGCCCGGCAGTTTTCATTTGGAGCAAGTTTGATGCTGAACATATCGGCTATCTGTAAGGCGCTCAACCTGCCCGAACGTGCGGCATTGCTAGTAGCCGATCGATCCTCAACATCGAGAGGAGGAGACCTTGACGCATATGCGTCCAGCCGCCGTCTGCGGAAGTGGCGCTCACAACGTCCCTTCGACCAGAACGAATGGTTTGGCGCGATGCTTGATGAATTGGGTGTTACCGAGGAGGAGTTTGTTTCAATTCTGGAAGAACCCGGCTTAGATCGCTTGGACCCTCCAGGGTGGGCCGAGGTGGATAGTCATTCTCAGGGCTCAAGTAATGAAGAGGACGTGGCCCGAATTGACGCTTTTCTGCGACAGAGCGGATTCAACGGGTTCTTGCTGTTGGTGACGCCCTTGCTGCGCGGCGCAGTTACGAGGGTCGCCGATGAACTGCGGAAGATTGAGGAAGGCGCCCCTCGAGTTCCCTTCGATGCATCGAATCTCGCTAAATTGCTTCTATCTGGTCTTCCGCATCGGTTAGGTGAAGTGGTGGGAAAAGTAGCCGTTCTCGAGATGCATGTGGCCAAACTGCGCGAGGAGTTGACCGGTGACTCGCCCCAGGAGCGATTCAATAGTTTTATTGAGAGACTGGTCGATAAGGACGTGGTTGATGGAATATTTGAAGAGTATCCTGTAATGGTGCGCTGTGTTGCAACCACTATAGACTTGGCGGTGACATCCGGTCTGCAGTTCGTCAAAAGGTTGTGTGAAGATTGGGAATCCATCGTCTCGACCTTGTGTGACGGAAGTGATCCTGGCTCTCTGGAGGCGATCGAGTCAGGTTTGGGCGATAAACACTGCGGGGGCAACTCGGTCCTGATGGCGCGCTTTAGCTCAGGGTTCAAACTGGTGTACAAGCCGAGATCGCTAGAAGCGGATCTTTGCTTCGGGAGGCTCCTGGATTGGCTGCACCGGCGAGGATCCATACTTTTCCGGATGCCTAAAATTCTCAGTCGCGATACTTACGGGTGGTCCGAATTCATCAATCCTTGCCACTGCGAGAGCAGGGAGGAGATCTCACGTTTCTATGAGAGGCAGGGCGCATTGCTTGCACTGCTGTACGCCCTCGCGGCGAATGACTTTCACAGTGAGAATATCATCGCTGCGGGAGAATACCCTGTGCCTATTGACCTTGAATCCCTATTTCAAGCTGATTTTGGCCAATTCGATCTCTCGATCTACAGATCGGCCGCGTCATTTGTCATGAATAGCTCTGTGTTAGGTGTCGGAATTCTGCCTGCTCCTCAACAGGGGAGGGATGCAAAGCTCATCGATAGGAGCGGTATGGGAGGGCAGGCTGGACAGCTAGCCTTGCGCAAGACTCCCATGTGGCAAGGCACCGGGACTGATGCCATATCGTTAATTCGTAAGGAGCTTGAAATGGCGCCTTCTGCGAATAGGCCAAGCTTGAATGGGGAAGATGTTCCCTTATTGGAGTATATCGATGACATTCTGGCTGGATTTGAGAACTTATACGGTCTGCTGCTTCGATTCCGTGAAGATCTCATGGAGGACGGAGGCATCCTGGCGGAGTTTTCATGCGTCGCGGTAAGGTCCATCTTTCGCTTGACCCAGTTTTACTCACTTCTGCTGACGGAGAGCTTCCATCCAGATCTTCTGCGGGACGCGTCGGAAAGGGATCGACTGTTTGCGCGGCTATGGTTTGGAATAGATCAAAGCCCGCTTGCGGAAAAGGTGGCTCGCATTATCCCCAGTGAATTCCGCGACCTTTGGTTGGGGGACGTCCCGTTCTTCTGGACGCGGGTGAACTCGCGTGATGTCTGGACGAGTGAAGACAAGTGTTTGCGGCTTTTTTTTAGGAGATCTGGATGGGAGGTCGCATGCTCTCGCCTTCAGCTTCTTGGCCCCGAGGATCTGGAGAGACAACTGTGGCTGATCCGTGGAGCTTTGTCGGCAATCGCGATTGCAGACAGCCCGCATTGGACGACTTACCGGGTTTTGGTCGAAGATCGCTTTGTTCCAAGAGAGAAGATTTTGGGGTATGCGTGCGCGATAGGAGACCGACTGCTGAAATTGGCATTCTCAACTAACGATAGCGTTTCATGGATAGGACTATCTCTGATAGGGGGACGCCAATGGGCATTGCTCCCCTTTGGATTGGATCTTTACGGTGGAATACCTGGTATAGCGCTGTTCTTGGCACACCTTGGTTGGATTACCGGTGACAGACGTTACACAGAGGTGGCCGAGGTAGCGGTTGTATCAATCCGGAATGAGTTGAAGGCTAGTATTGTGCCAATCGAATCAATCGGCGGATTCGAGGGGTGGGGTGGTCTAATACATGTCTGGGTCCATCTGGCTGCTCTCTGGAAGCGCGACGATCTGCTGAGAGAGGCTGAGGAGATGGCATACGCGATCGATCCTCTGATTGAGGTTGATAAGGGATTGGATGTGGTAAGCGGAGCGGCCGGTGGAATTGCTGCTCTCCTAGAGCTTCATGGCATAAGCGGAGACGCTGCTATCCTTGCCTTGGCTTGTAAGATGGGGGATCACCTCATCTCCAGCGCATCACCCCTCGGGGAGGGGCTGGGCTGGGTTGTCCCTACAAATCCAGGTTTGCCCTTAACGGGTTTTTCGCACGGCGCTTCCGGTATTGCATATGCGCTGTTGAGGCTCTATCAATCCACGAAGGACGAGCACTACAAGGAGTCGGCGTTAAAAGCACTGACTTTCGAGCGCGCGGTTTTTATGCAGGATTTGGGGACTTGGCCCGATTTCAGAGATGTTGTGAGTTTCGATTCAGGGTCCAAAAAGTTCATGACGGCATGGTGTCATGGGGCGCCTGGAATAGGTCTCAGCAGGCTTAGGATGGTTCCATTGCTGGGTTATCCATTCGTAGGCGACGACATCCAAGCTGCGCTTGCAGAAACGTTGAGACATGGATTTGGTAGCAACCACTCTCTCTGTCACGGAGATTTGGGAAGCTTGGATTTTATCTTGACGGGGAGCCAATGTCTAGGCGGAGAAATATGGCAGGAGAGCTTGAAGAGGATGACAGCTCAAATTGTAAAAAGCATCGATGAATTTGGCTTTCTTTGTGGCGTGCCGCTTGGAATCGAGACTCCGGGGCTTCTGTGCGGCTTGGCAGGAATCGGATATGGTCTACTGAGACTCGCTTCCCCGAGCCAAGTTCCCTCGGTATTGCTTCTAGATCCTCCTTTACCTCAGTGACCCGGATCATAAAAAGACACCTCTCCCATCGCCCCCCGCGCCCCCTCCCGCCCCTCATCCTCATCCAGCGGGTCCATATAAGCCAGATGGTGCCCGGCCTCGAGCACCTTCCGCACCCACGCCGCATCCCCTCCGATCCCCCAGAGGTGGTCGGTGTCCACGATGACCACCTTCCGCCCGTCCGCCTTGGGTGGGTTCTTGCGCCAGCCTCCCTGGTTGCCGGGGGAGATCCAGTCGGCGGGGCTGCGGAAGAGGTCTTCGTTGCGGTTGCCGGGGAAGGTGGCGGTCAGGCCGATAGGGTGACGGTGGGGGTCGATGCTACGTAGGTAGTGGATGAGGTGGTATTGCCAGGGAAGGGACTCCTGAGGGCTTTCGTTCGAGATCTCCCAGAGGACATGGTCCAGGTTTCCCACAGTGGACACGACCTTAGCGATATAGGCCTCTTGGAGGCGGGTGATCTCGGGGACTCTCAGGGTGTGGACGTCCGAGCCTTCGCCGCGGGCGTCGGGGTCGCCGTCGATGCGGTTGAGGTTGTTCTCGCGGTTGAAGGGGTGGCGGGGCCAGGGATTGCCTTCGCCTTTGTTGTGGATCGACCAGCCGTTGAAGAGCATCACCGAGACGTAGAAGCCCCTTTCGCCGGCGCGGACCACGCGTGCGCGGAGGCGGTCGAAGTACTCGGGGTTGAAGCGGGTGAGGTCGAAGCGGGGACGACCGTCGAGGGCGCGGCGAACGCCGGGCCGGTCCTCCCGGAGATAGACGCGGGGGTGGACTTCATGCGTCCAGGCCTCGTGGGTCCAGAGGCGGATGAAGTTGTGGCCCCAGCCGGTGAGACGGTCGAGGTAGCGCTCGAAGTCGAAGCCGCCGGGGCGCTCGGCGTTGTCGAGCAGGTTGTCCCAGTGGTGGGAGCCGGCGAGGACGACGGGTCGTCCGGCGGCGTCCTGGAAGAGGTTGGGGTGGTCGGGGTGGATGCGGAGGGGGGGCATGGAGGGTTGGGATGGATCGGGATGGATCGGGATGGAGATGATAGGGGAAGATTGTGGCATGCGGGGCGTTGGGCCTCATCACCCCGTCCCTCTTCTCCCACCGCACTCCCCCCGACCGGGAGAAGAGGGGGCACTTCGAGGTGAGGCTTTCGTTTCGGAGGAGATGGTGAGGCGCACCGCAAAGAATTGGCCTCCGGCCCATCTGGGCGGGCCCGCTTACTCAGGATCCAGCGCCCCGGGGTCCAGGACCGCGGCGCCTCTCGGATGGGAGGCAGGCTTCTTCAGGAACGGGATGTAAATCACCTTTCCGAGACCTCGATTGTCTCCGGTGTCGAGGATCAGCTTTGGAATCGCCGCGGCCTTGGTCGTGCCCCAATAGCTGTTCGACGCGTCGACGTTCAGCCCCGCGGGCATCTCGTTGACGACCGCGAACTGGCAGCGGTTGCGTCCGGTCCGGAGGCAGGTGAGATCGTCGCGCGACAGCACGACGCCCGGAGAGTCTCCGAGCACGTCGACGTTGCGGGACCGGTTGTTCGCCACCCGGCTGGCCGTCACGGTGGCACCGTCCGTATTCTCGATCCAGAGACCGGTGGTGTTGAGAGTGACGGTGTTGTCGTGGAGGTTGTAATCCGCCGAGGGGCAGGTCGCGCCGCAGTCCGCGAACAGGCAGGTGGTGTCCGCCGCCCAGAGCCGGATTCCCAAGGGGTTCTGGGTGATCGTATCGTGATCGATCTCGTTGCCGTGGCCGTGCTCGATGGCGATCCCCATCGAGGCGTTGGCGGCGATCTCGTTGCCGGTCACCCGGCTGTCGTGCGAGTAGCCGAGCCAGAAGCCGTAATCGCTGTGGTCCGCCTTGTTGTGATCGAAGACGTTGCCGGAGGAGAAGGTGGCTTCGAACGCGTTGTGGGGCGAGAACGAGCCGTCGTTGCCGGAGACTAAGTTGTCGTTGCTCGCCCGCGCGCAGGAATTGCCGAGGAAGAAGCCGTCGCCGCTGTGAGTGATCGAATTGTGGACGATCTGGTTGCGGTTCGCTCCGGCGACGAGGAGGATGCCGGCGGAATCGCCCGAGCTGAGCCCGTAGCGCTCGCGGTCCACGAAATCGGCGGTGTTGTCATGGACTTGGTTGTCCGTCGAACCCTCGAGGCGGAGCCCCCAGCAACTGTTCTGCCGGGACTCGTTCCCGTCCGGCCCCGTAGAGAGGAGGTTGCCGGCGACCTCGTTGCCGCCGCCGCCGATGAGCTCCAGGCCGGTGCTCTGATCGGTCAGGGTGTTGCCGCTCACTGTCGAGCCGGTCACGTTGCGGAGCAGGAGGCCGCCGCCGTAGCAGCCGCCGCAGCCGATGTCGAGAAACCCCGTCCGTGTGTCCTTGAGATTGCTGGAGACGTCGTTGTTCTCGATTGTGACATGGGACGCGTTCTCGATCCAGATGCCGTAGGTGAAGCCGCGGATGGTGAAATTGCGCAGGGTCAGGCCGGAGTGCCCGTTCATGTGGATGCCGAAGCCGCGGAACCCGGTGCCCTGGATCACGACGCCGGTGCCGTCGAGGGTGATGTTGTCCGCCGCGATCTGGATCACCCCGTCCGACTGCACATCGTCCACGGTGTAGGTCCCCGGTTTGAGGACGGTGTCGCCCTTGATGATCAGGCCGTCGGTGACCGCGACCTGCGCGAGCGCACTGTGAGCGGCGCCGAAGGCCAGGAACGTTCCCGTCAGAACAAGGATGCAGGGCCGGTGATGTCTCATGCGGTTGTCCTCCCGCCCCAGTATATCGCGGCAGGCTGGCGATTGCCGCGCTTCTGCACCGGTTCCAAGCGTGGTATCCTGGCCAAAATGGCACGCGGTAAAAAGGGCGGCGCGATGAAGCTCAGTCGGATCGAAGCGGAAACCAGGAAGAAGCACTTCAAGGAACGTCCCCGAGAATATTCTCTACAGATCGTGGAGGACAACGCCAACTGCGTCGAAGGCAGCCTGGTGTCGGCGATCAACGATCGCGATACCTTCAGCAGGAAAGCGTTCTGGGACTATTACAATGCCCTGATCACCTTGGCGGCCGGGCAGGGCAAGGGTAAGCCTCTTCGCCGCAAGGAGGCGCAGGCGGTCTACACCTCATATAGCATGATCCTGCAATTTTTCATCGACCATTTCTCCGGCTGCAGGATCAAGAAGTTTCCCACCAAGAAGGTGGGCCTTTACATGGAACGCCTTCATCTGGCCGGCCTGGGTTTCTTTTGGGGGCAGGCGGTCGCGGAAGAGGTGCACGATCCGGAGTTGAAGAACCCGGGGTTTTCGTTTGAAGCCCGAGGCTCGAAGCGCCGCGGCTCAAGGAGCCAGGCGACCGCGTAGAATTTCCAGCGACCCCGCCCTGGCGGTGATTCGGCGGACGGTCGGTTGCTGATCCAGGACACCTCGCGGACCTGAAAGGAGACGATAAGGCCATGGAGCTCCAGGAAAGGGTGGACGCCCAAACCGGTTTCATCGATACGTTTTGGAATCAGAAGATCCTCCCGACGCTCGAGGAATACATCACCCTGAAATGTATCTCCCGCAACTACGATCCGAACTGGCCCGAGACACTCCCGGTCGCCGGCAAGCTCCTCCAGGACTGGGTGGTGAAGCTCAACATCCCGGGGGCCCAGGTGAAGCTCGCAACCCCCGCCGGCCGGACGCCGTTCCTCCTGATCGATCTCCCCGGCACCGTGGACAAGACCGTGCTTCTGTACGGCCACTTCGACAAACAGCCGGCCGGCCCGGGCTGGACGGTGACCGACCCCTGGACCCCCAAGGTGGTCGGAGACAGGCTCTACGGCCGGGGCGCCGCCGACGACGGCTACGCCGTTTTCGCCGCGGTGGCGGCGATGGAGGCCCTGCGGAATCAGGGAAGCCCGCGCTGCCGTGCGGTGATCTGTCTCGAGTCCGACGAGGAGAGCGGCTCGCAAGACTTCCCCTACTACCTGGCCGAGTTTTCGGCAACCATCGGGAACCCCGACCTCCTGTTCTTCCTCGACTCGGGGGCCGGCACGTACGACCGGCTCTGGCTGACCGTCTCGCTGCGGGGGATCGTCAACGCGACGCTCTCGGCCAGCGTGCTGAAAACCGGGGTCCATTCCGGAGCCGCGAGCGGGATCGTCCCGGACCCCGTTCGCATCCTCCGTATGCTTCTGGGCCGCCTGGAAGACACCGGGACCGGCCGCATTCTCCCGGCCGCGCTCAACGTCGAGATCCCCAAGGACCGCGAGGAAGAGGCCAAGAAGACGGCCGAGTTCCTGGGCATCGCGATCTTCGAGGAATTCCCGGTCCTCCCGGGGCTGCAGCCGGTCACCGCCGACCTCACGCAGCTCTACCTCAATGGGAGCTGGCGTCCGCAGCTCACCGTCGTCGGTCAGGACGGCCTCCCCGCGACGGCCATCGCCGGCAACGTGCTCCAGCCTTCCGTCGCTCTCAAGCTTTCGCTCCGCCTGCCGCCGACCTTGAAGGCGGAGACCGCGAAAGCAGAGGTCACCCACGTGCTGACCCATGAGCCTCCCTACGGCAGCACGATCGAGCTGAAGATCGACGCGGCGGCGGACGGATGGAACGCGGCCCCTTCCCCGGCCTGGCTGGACAAGGCCCTGGTCACCACCTCACAGGCCCGGTTCGGGAATCCAGTGCAAACGCTTCAGGAGGGCGTCTCGATCGGCGTGCTGAAATTGCTGGCGGACAAATACCCCAAGGCTCCTTTCATGGTCACCGGAGTCCTCGGCCCGCAGAGCAACGCGCACGGTCCGAACGAGAGCCTCGACCTCCCGTTCGTGAAGAAGCTCACCGCCAGCATTGCCGACCTGGTGCGTGCCGCCGCGGACAACGTGTGAGCGCCTGACGCCACCGCGGCGGACCAACGCCGCGGTGGGCCGTCCTCCGACCTGCCCCGGCCGCCTTCAGGCGAGCCCGTGCTCGACGATAGGCCGTACGGCGTGCACGATCCAGCCGAAGAAGAGCGCCGTCGCTACGATGGCGACCCGCTGGGTGCCAGGACTCCTACTCCGATCAGGACACAGGCAGAGGAACTAGGCAGAAACTTCCTTCAGGACCACTTCGTCTTTGGTCGTAAGCGTGGCCTCTTTGAGGAAAGCCTTCAGTTGAAGGGACGAGTCACAGAGGGCGTACATGACATCCGACTCCTTGAAGTTCGTGAACATCGTTGGCGACGGATTGATGTGCACCTCGCCACCACGCTGCATGGCGATGGGAATCACGCAAACCTCTTTTCGCTTGGCGAGGCTCAGTTTCACGAGGTCATCAAAACCAAAATGTCTGTCAACTAAATGCTTCGGTATGTCAGCGCCGTGGATTTCGGAGCTGTTTTTCTTGAATTCCAAGAGCTGGTTGTAGACAGTACATATCCCGGGATGGACAGCGGCCTGAGTCAGTATGCTTCTGCCGACGTCGTTGGAGGAGACAATCTCGATCCCTCCTGGGTGATTTTCGCCAGCGTATTTAGCCAGCTTCACGTTCCTGGAGTCGACGATTTCGGCGACGATGGGCACAGGTCGCGAAGAGGATTTTTGGACATGGTCAGCGCAGATCTTGCGAATGGCGAGGATGGCCTGGATCGTCTTCGCGTCTTCTTTTGGCTTGGCTGACCCTGCCAGGATGATCACCGAATGGGCCAGCGGAATGTTCAGGTGTCCCAGATTATCTTCACTGGTTCGTTCTCCTCGTTCAACATGAACTAATCTGTGTTGAGGTAGGTTCTTGGCCTTTTCCGGCGCGAGGATGGCAATATGACGGTGGTCGTCAAAGTCCGCGCCATGAAGCTGCTCCAGGATTCCGTGACCCTTTTCGTTCCAGCCTAGGATAATGTAATGGTCTTTCATTCTCTGTACCCTTGCGAAGCCGCCGCGAATCAGCGGAATGATTTTTTCTTCCACATAATGAGAGGCGACTCTCTCGATGATCCAGAGGAGGACGCCGAGTCCCAAGATGAACATGGCAATGCCGACGACCCGTCCTTCGAGAGTCAGCGGTTCTTTGCCGGACAGGCTGTAGATCGTGATCAACCCTGACCACAACGATCTCCAGACGGTCGCATAGTTGTCATTGATCCGGTGTTCCGCTCGGAAGAGCAGAATAGAACCGGCGATCCATATAAAGGCTAAGGTGATGCCGGCGCGAAGGAGCTGGTACCCGTCCCGTCGAGAACGCTTCCGGCTTCGCCGCTGAGTGTATGAGGCCCAAAAGACAAGGCCGAGGACCAAAAGAACGACTCCGATGACGAGGAGCAACTCGTTCTGATGAAGCAAGGATTGGAGTCTGAGGTAACTTCGTGCTGCCTCGAAAAGGGGAATTTCGAGATCAGACGCTCCCTCGCCGGACGTGGGCAGTCGGAATTTTTTGGTTAGCTCCCGGCTTGAGTAGATGGCACGGACAAGGTGGTCGATCGTTGCTTCCGGAATGTCACTGCGGCCCACGAGCAGGGCTTGGACGCCCGCCGTGGTGACCTGCTCATCGAGGCGTGGATAGTCGGACGTTTCGATGTTCTTGTTGAGGTAGAAGGGAAAGATGTTCCTCAGTCTTTCCAGGAAGTCTCGATCCGGCTCGAGGAGGATCGCGGTGCGGTCCTCCAACACGCCGGTTACTGCCGCCGAAGGAACCCCGCTGGTCACGAAAGCAGCATCGAGCTCGCCACGGCGGAGGGCTGCCATGGCTTCTTCGACGCTGAGATGGCGCGCGTTTACATCCGAGAGTGTAAGGCCGGCGGCTCCCAGCATCTGCGTTGCATTGGCCTCCGTGCCGCTGCCGGCCGGTCCCACGGCGACCCGCTTGCCGCGGAGATCCTCGACCCGATGAACGTAAAGGGCGCCATGGATCAGGATGTGAACTGCTTCGGTGTAGAGCGGTGCCACGACCCTCAGGATGGTTATCGGCTTGAGGAATCCGTCCTTGCCCTTGTAGGCGTTCCAGGCGATGTCGCTCTGAGCGAGCGCGAGGTCGGCCCGTCCTTCGGCGAGCCAGGCGAGATTCTGTTTCGATCCCTCGGATGGAAGGACGCGGATCTCCACGCCCGACTTTCTGGCAACGGCAGCCAAGTCGTTGGCGAGGGGGAGGTAGACACCTTGCGGACTTCCGGAGGCGAGCGTGTACACGCGACCGCAAGCCGGTGCTACGAGTGCGGAAAGCAGGAAGACCAGGAGAAAGACCGGCTTGGCCCAGATCCTTTGAGGAAGTTTCTTGAGTTTCATGCACAGCATAGATCGTTTCGAAGCGTCTGGCCTCCACACCTCTATGCATCGAGGTGCCAAGCTCTTGGCATCCCTCCCGTCGTTGTTCAGTGTTGCTCGAAGGATAGCACATGCGGGAGGGCGGCAGAGTGGTCAACAGGAATCCGAGGAGACGGAAGCTGGGGCCTCAAAAACACCGGAGACCGGTGCTGAACACGCCATTTCGCGATACAAGCTCGTTGTAGGCCGCGACGGCCTCGCGGTTCTCCGCCAACCAGGCCTCGTCTTGCTTGGGGCGAGCTTCTAAAAGGCGGGCGTCTTCCAGAGTGGGGGCTTCCTCGTTGTCGTGGACGTGGCAGTCGACCGCGAGCTTAAGGGCTTTCATCCGGCGAATATATCTCCTTGGCTAACGGGAGGCGCGGGGGCTCTCAGCGTGGGGGGCTCTGTAGTAGCATCTGCCGTCCGCTGGACGACCGCCTCTCTTGGAAATGACCGTGCCGTTCAAACCCGTGAAGACTCCTTGGATTCTCGCCGTCCTGCTCCTCGCCCTGGCCGGCTGCCGCGGCAAGGCGGGGCAGGAAGGTGGCGCCGCCGCCGCGCCCTTGCGGGCGCCCCGGCGGGTGTTCCTGATCACGGTGGACACACTGCGGGCCGACCACATGAGCCTGTATGGCTACCCGCGCGCCACGACGCCCAACCTCCAGGCGCTGGCGGCGACGGGGGTGACGTTCGACCATGCGATCACCCAGTGGCCGAAGACGGGGAGCTCGTTCGCGGCGATGTTCACCGGGCTCTATCCGCACTCGACCGGGCTCACCCACAAGGCGGCGCTGCGGATTCCGGCCCCCTATCTGACGCTGCCGGAGTTCTTCAAGGAGCAGGGGTATCAGACCTTCGGTGTGGTCTCGAACGCGGTGCTGGCGGCAAGCCTGGGCTGGGACACCGGGTTCGACGAGTTCAAGGAGACCTGGGGGGGCGGCGAGTTTCCGGACGATCCCAAGCTGTTCCGGCCGCTCGCGAGCGCGCCCAAGGTGAACGCGCTCGCCCTCCCCCTGCTGCGCAAGTACGCCAAGGCCGACCGCCTGTTCGCCTGGATCCACTACTCGGACCCGCACGCGCCCTACATCCTGCCGGCGGGGGCCCAGAACCCGTTCCTCGGCGACGCCGTCTTCCAGGGGCCCGGCGACCGTCCGATCCCGGCGCGGCTGGTGGCCCGCGGCTATACGCTCGAAGGGCACACCGATCTCAAGTTCTACGTGGCCCAGTACGACGCCAACGTCCTGGTAGCCGATCAGCACATCCGCAAGCTCCTCGACGAGATGCGCTCGCTCGGGCTGCTCGAGGACAGCCTGATCGTCTTCGCCGCCGACCATGGCGAGGAGCTGGGGGAGCACAACGCCTGGTTCGAGCACGGCTCGCTCCCCTACAACACCACGGCCCACGTGCCGCTGATGTTCGTGATGGACGGGCTGGCGAAGGGGACGCGGATCGACCTGCCGGTGGAGCTGATCGACATCTATCCCACCCTGCGCGACGCGGTGGCGCCGGACCGCCAGATCGCCGGCCTCGAGGGGCACAGCCTCTGGCCGCTGCTCAGGACCGGCAAGGTCGACGCCGCGCAGGCCGAGACCTTCCGCGAGGCGTACTCGGAGGCGGGGCACCATCCGAACCTCTACCACAGCGTGCAGGAGGGGGTCTGGAAGCTGGTCTTCAACTCGGGAGGCCCGAAGTCCCGCGCGGCCGGCTCGCCCACGGGCGGCTTGGAGCTCTACAATCTGGCGGCCGATCCGGGGGAGACGAACAATCTCGCCGCGACCCAGACCGAGGAGGTCCGCCGCCTCCGCCGTGCGCTGGTCACCTGGATGCAGAAGGCCAAGGACAGCGGCGACGAGGACGAGGTGAACGGCGAGACGGAGCGGGCGCTGAAGGCGCTCGGGTATGTGCAGTAGGGGCGGAAGGAAAAGACACGTTGTGATGACCCGGGAAAGGAAGCCCGTCCCGGAGAGGAGACCTCCTGGGACCGCCGGCGTCCCGCCGGCTCTAACTTCGCTGTTTTCGTTCGAGCCCGAGGCCACCGGCAAGTTGTCAAAAGCAAAGTTAGAGCCGGCGGGACGCCGGCGGTCCCAGGAGGTCTCCTCTCCGGGACGGGCTTCCTTTCCCGGAAGGCTCCTCGTTGCTTTTGCCTTTAGCCAACCACTCCCTCTTCTCCCGGTCGGGGGGAGTGCGATGGGAGAAGAGGGCCGCTACGGCTTCGACTGCCCGAAGTTCGCCGCCAGGATCGCGAGGTCGGAGCCGTCGATGACGCCGTCGCTGTTGAAGTCGGCGGCGGCGCTGTAAGCGGCCTCGCCGCGCAGGGCTCCGAAGTGGAGGCCGAAGAGGACGAGGTCGGCGCCGTCGACGCGGCCGTCGCCGTTGACGTCCCCGGGCAGGCCGCCGCCTACCGTCGAGCCCTGGATCGAGAAGCTGGCGATCTGGCGGTCGATCGTGTTGGGGGGCGTCGCGAGGTCGCGCGAGCGGAGGCCGACGGTCACGGTGCCGCTTAGAGCCGCGGGGGGCGTGTAGGTCAGCGAGGCGTGGCGTGTCGAGCCCTGCGGGGTGGCCGCCACCGGCTGGCCGCCGACGAGCAGGAAGGTGTTGGCGAGGTCGATGCCGGCGCCGAAGTCCCAGACGTCGACGGAGATCGTGGCGTCAGGCTTGACGTTGGTGGCGCCGTTGGTCGGACTGATGATGCCGGGAACCGGCGAGACGGCGTCGATCCCCTGGATGACGTTGAAGAAGAGGCGGGCCAGGATGTCGTAGCCGGCCGCGTTGGGGTGGCCGACGTGGTCCGCGGGATCGTTGCTGTAGAAGCTGCCGAAGAGGTTCGGCAGGGTGAGGAAGACGGCGTTGGGGTCCCCCTCGCGCCGGCCGCGCACCCCGGCGAGGTTGCGGATGCGGCCGTTGAGCTGATCGGTCAGCAGGTTGTCGGCATCCTTGTTGTCGTCGGGGGGGCGGGGAATGACCGTGGCATGGATCGCGGTGAGGCCGAGCGCCTCGGCGCGGCCGGCCATGGTGTCGAGATTGAAGATGGTGGTCTCGATGGAGATCGCCCGCGTGACGTCGTTGGTCCCTTCCATGAGGATCAGCACGTCGCCCGGCTTGCCCTGGGTGAGCACCGAATCGATGCGGGCGAGCCCGTCCGGAGTCTTTTCGCCCGGCATCCCCTCGTTCACGACCGTGGCGTTGACGCCGTTGTTGACGAGAAGCGTCTGGAGGCGCGGCGGATAGCCGGACTGCGCGCGGCCGTCGTCGCCGACCCCTTTGGTGATGCTGTCGCCGAAAGCGATGTAGGTCCTGGCCGCGGTCTGCGCGGCGGCCGGCGCCGGGTGGATCGCGAGCCCAGCGCCCAGCAGCACGCCGGCGAAGAGAAGGTCGCGGCGGATCACGGCACTCTTTCCAGCGTCGCCGCGGCGGACTGCTTCTCGGCCGGCCAGCGCATCCGCACCTGGCCGCCGTCGAAGGAGACGACCGGGCGCTCCAGAGTCGAGGCGACCGAGGCCTTCGTCTTCACCCGTCCGCTGGCGTCGAGGTCGAGGACGCTCCAGGCGCGCGGCGCCGCGGCGTCCAGGTAGAGGAGGTGCGGGACGCTCCCGCTCCCCACGAAGACGGGGTAGAGCGAGCCGGAGGGCCCCGCCGCGTGCTCATCCGCCCAGCGGCCGTCGCCGGCGCGGTCGAAGCGCGCCACGCGCAACTGGTAGCCCTTGCCGTCGAAGCGGCTCCAGGCGAGCAGGGCGCCGCCGTCCGCGGTGGCGGCGAGGGCCGGGGTGATGTCGGGCACGGCGTTATTGGGATAGACGCGCTTCACCGGCTGCCAGGCGCCGCCGGCGTGCAGGCTCCAGACGATCTCGTCGTCCTGGCCGTCGAAGGCGCTCCAGGCGAGGAGCCAGGAGCCGTCGGCGAGCACGGCACCGGCGAGCGCGAGCTGGCTCCCCGGGCCGGTGAAGGAGACGCGCTCGGGCGCCAGCCAGCGGCTGCCGGTCCAGGCCGCGGCGCGCACGGAGAGGGTGCGGCCGTCGTCACCCTCGAGCCAGGCGATGCCGGCGAGCCGGCCGCCGTCCACCAGCAGCGCCGGTCCGCTCCGCTGGCGCCCCTCCTGTCCGGGGGGCTCGGGCAACGGCCGCGAGGCGCGGTCGTCACCGCGCACCACGAAGAGGCGGGTTCGCCCGCTCGTGTCCGGCGCGCTGCCGGCGGCCACCCAGCCGGTATTTCCCGCGGTCCCATCGATCGCGGCGAAGGCCGAGATCTCCGCCCGCTCCGGCAGGGCCACTTGCAGCGACTTGCCCGAGGGGAGCTCGATCCGCGCGCCCCCCGCCACCGGCAGGAGCGTCAGGGCCTCGCGGTCGCGGAAGGCCTGCAGCGGCTCATCCTGACCGGAGGCAGCCACCGCGAAGGGCGCGAAGGAGGCGAAGCCGAGGAGAACGCAGAGGATTCTCCCGAACGGGCGTCCAGGTGATCTACGCACGTGGGGTATCCTACCGCAGTTCAGGGACCCCTGCCCGGAGTGGAGAGCCGCCGTCTTGTCGCGAAAAAACTACGCAATGATTCCCCGTACGAGCATCGCCCTCACGATCGCCCTCTGCGGCCTGACCCTGGCCGGCGCCTGCCGGCGGACCCCCACGCCGCAGGCGCCGGTCCACCGCGGCCCGATCGTGCTGATCACCATCGATGCCCTGCGGGCGGACACGGTCGCCGCGTTCGGCGGTCCGCCCAAGGTCATGCCGGCGCTCACCGCCCTCGCCGGGGAGGCCACCTGGGCCGGCCGGGCGGTCTCGCCGTCGAGCTGGACGGTGCCGTCGATGGCGGCGATCTTCACCGGTTTCCAGCCCTGGCGGGCGCGGAGCTGGGCCAACGACCGCGCGGTGCTCGACCAGCGCTTCGTCACCCTCCCCGAGTCGCTGAAGCAGGCCGGCTACCGCACCGCCGGCTTCCGCTCCAACCACTGGCTGGAGGCCCAGTTCGGCTACGGGCAGGGGTTCGACACCTTCCGCTACCTGCGCGAGGGGAAGCGGGCCGAGCGCTACCTCTCGGAGCTCAAGGGGGGAGCGGACTTCGTCTGGATCCACATCCTGCCGCCGCACGCCCCCTACCTGCGCCGCGATCCGCTGATCGACCGGCTGGACGAGGTCCCCCCCGATCTGCCGCGCGAGGTCAAGCCGCTCGACCTCGAGCCCTATTTCGATCCGGCGGTGAAGCTGCCGGCCGACAAGGAGCGGACCTTCCGCGCCATGTACCGGTTGAACGCCGCCTACGCCGACCAGATGCTCGCCCACCTGCTGGCCTCCCTCCGGCAGAGCGGCCAGTGGAGCAAGACGCTGCTGGTGGTCACCGCCGATCACGGCGAGGAGTTCGGCGAGAACGGCCAGATCGCGCATGGCGGCAACCTCGGCCACGTGCTCGTCGAGGTGCCGCTGGTGATCAAGCTGCCGAAGGGGTTCCGCCGCCAGCTCGCGATGCCCGCCTCCACCCGGGTGGCCAACGTGCGGGTGGCGCCGACGCTGATCGAAGCCGCCGGGGGAACCCCGGAGCCGGGCACGGCGCCGAGCCTCTTCCAGCTCCCCTCCGCGGCCACGCAGGGAGCGCTCTCGGAGCTCTACCTCGGCAACGGCGTCAACCGTTTCTCGCTGGTCGAGGGGGACCTCCAGCTCCTCTGGGAGAGCCGCTTCGCGCCCCCCGAGCCCGACTACTACCGCGCCCGCTACGCCGGCATCGGCGGCCAGCCGCAGCCGCCGCTCACCCAGCCGGTGGACGCTATCTTCGGCCGCCTGGCGAGGGCTTTCGCGGACGTCCTCCCCCTCTCCGGCCGCCGTGGCGATCCGCCGAAGCTCACCCTCGTCCGCTGGACCCCGACGGGCGTCCAGCCGGTGAACGATCCCAACGAGATCAACCGCATGGCCCGCCAGCTCAAAGCCACCTGGCTGGCCGACAACGGCGCCGAGGTGCCGCCGGGGCTCTCGACGGGCAAGCAGCCGAAGATGACGCCGAAGGACGAGGAGGATCTGAAGGCTTTGGGGTATGTGGCGGGGGGGAAGAGCTGAGGAGGCGAGGCGGCGCCGGAGAGCGGCGGATCATGGCGTCCGTGGCCTACGACCTCATCCCCTACCCTTCTCCTAAAGGAGAAGGGGGACGCCTTCGAGGCGTGCGGCCCGAGTCAGGCCCTCCCTCTCCTTCAGGAGAGGGACCGAGGGTGAGGTCGCAGGCCACGGACGCTTCCGAGGACGAGCGAACGGCAACCACCACCCCCGCCACCACCAAAAACACCCCGTTCATCCCCGCCACGGCCCACGCGAACTCCAGGGTCGATCCCCGGAACACGCCGAGCACCGCCGCCTCCAGGGCGACCAGCAGCGGGAGCGCCGCCCAGAAGCGGAGCCTTCCCGTGGACAGGCGGTAGAGGAGCAGGGCGTTGCTGAAGGACATCAGCGACATGGCGATCCCCAGCGGTAGCACCAGAGCAGCGGCCCCCTGGTAGCCGCGGCCGCCCACGGCCCGCATCAGCAGGTCCGGGACGAGGGCGAAGAGGGCGAGCACCGGCGCCACGCAGAGGGCGAGCATCCCCAGCGTCTTGGCGAGGACGTGCCGCGACGTGCCGCTCCGGGCGGCTTCGGCGGAGTGGGGGAAGGCCGCCTTGGTGACCGCCGCGGTGCCGAGGAGGATCGATTTGCCGAGGAACGAGGCCACGGCGTACCCCCCCGCCACCGCGTCCGGAAAGAAGGCGCGGGCGAGCAGGACGTCGAGGCTGTAGAAGCCCATCACGGTCGCCGTCACCACGAAGACCGGCAGGCTGTAGCGGTAGATGTCCGGCGCCGCGGCCGGCGCCGGGGGGGTGCGGTAGACGTCACGCAGCGGGAGGTAGGAGAGGGCGAAGGCGGCGCAGAGGCTGAGGCCGATCCCCGCCACCGCGCCGTACTCGGCCGCTCCGAACCAGACCAGGCCGATGCCGATCGCGAGCTTCGCCAGCACCTCCCAGATCATGTTCATCCCGAGGCCGCCGAAGCGTTTCCATCCCTGGAGCGCGCCGCGGTGCACGGGGAGCAGGCCGACCCCCACCAGGGACAGCCCGAACAGAGCCATTAGGGGGAACGGGATGCGCAGCCAGCGCCCCAGCGGCACCGAGGCCGCGAGATAGAGGACCGCCAGCGCCAGCGTCGCGGCGCCCCCCTTGCGCAGGCCGCGGCGGAGGAGGTCGTGCAGCCGTGCCGGGTCGGGCTCGTGCGCGGTGTAGCGGGCCAGCACCGTCTGCACCGACTCGGCGAAGACGTTCAGCACGTAGAGGATGGCGAGCAGCGCCGCGATCACTCCGTAGCCGGCGGGGCCGAGGAGCCGCGCCATGGCGATGTGGAAGGCGAAGTGGAGGGCGCTCGCCAGGTTGAGCGTCACCAGCAGCAGGGCGCTGCCGCCGAGCAGCCCCGACGGCGCGAAACGGCCGGGCTTCGCGCTCCCGGGCTGACCGCTCAATGCCGCGCCGGAGCCGCCGCCGGCCGCCAGGAGTAGAGCTGCAGGCCGTAGCCGCGCGCGCCGCCGCCGTTGGGGATGGACGGGATCCGCACCCTCACCTCCTGGCCGGTGAGAGCGAACCGCTGGCTGGTCCGGAACAGGCGGTTGAGTCGCCGGCCGGTGTCCTCGACCGGCACCGGAATGCCGCCGGGATCGAGCCGCAGCACCTCCACGTCGTTGTCCTCCGCGTCGCGGGGGACCCAGACGACGAGCGACACCGCCTCCCCCGGCTTCGTGGGCTCCTCGGGCAGGCGGGCCACCAGGAAGGGGGGATCGTCCTCCGGCCGCCGCAGGTCGAGGTCGATCGGATCGTCGATCAGCTCCCAGGGGTGGCGCAGGACCACCAGCGGCTCGCCCCGGCGCCGGAACCATTGATCGTCGACCATTTCAATCTGCCCTCTGACGCTGTGGGCGAGGCGGGCTCGGTAGAACGCGCCGTCCGGCCCCTCCAGCCGGCTCTGCGGGAAGATCTCGACGTCCGCCCGGTCGAGCAGGGCGGGAGGGAGCGCGCTCAGCTTCGGCACCCGCGTCACCAGCGGCCGCCGGGGCTTGCCGCCGACGTCGAAGCCCCCCAGCGACTCCTCGTAGACCACCTGGCGCAGGCCGATCGGATCGAGCTCCTTGATCACCGCGGCGTTGGTCAGCGCGAACGTGGTGGGGATCACCCGCGCATAGACGATCGTCCACTGCTGCGCCGCCAGGGCCACCCCCACGGCCAGCCAGATCAGCGCCGCCAGCGGCTTCCACGCCAGCCAGCGGAGCCGCGCCGTCACCGTGCGCCAGAGCTCGACCATCGCCCAGGCCGCCATCAGCGACGAGAAGGGGACCACCGGCAGGTAGTTCTGGCCGCGGAAGAGCGTCATCGCCGCGGTATGGAGCGCCGAGTAGCCGAGGAGCGCGGAAAGCAGCAGGATCGAGCCCAGCCGCCGCTCGCGGTCGTCGAATCCAGAGATGACCCCTGAAGTGGATTCCGGCCGCGCCAGGCGCCAGAGCAGCGCGCCGAGCATCCAGACCACGCCGAGGCCGATGAAAGCGGTGACGATCGGGCCGTGGTGATCGATCAGGAATTGCACCTGCCGCTCGAACACCACCCAGTGATCGCTCCGCTCCTCGACCCCCTTGGCGGCGTAGCCGTTGACCAGGATCGGGATGAACTCGAACACCACGTCGAGGAACGGATTGAGCGCCACGAAGGTGACCACCGACGCCACCCCGGCGAGCACCAGCCAGAACCACTGCCGGCGGTCGCGCCGACCCTCGGCCAGCACCGCGGCGGTGATCGGAATCGCGCCGGCGATCCCCGTGTACTTGGTCGACACACCGAGCCCGACGCCCACCCCCACCCAGAGGAAGCGGCGGAGGGCGGGCCGGAAGGCGGCGGCGAGCGTCCAGTAGAAAGTGAGCGCCACCAGGAAGATCACCAGGATGTCCGGCTTGAACTCACCCGAGCTCAGCACATGGCGCCCGAACGCCGCCAGGATGGCCGCCGTCAGCAGCCCCACCTCTGGCGAGTAGATCCGCCGGCCGATCAGGAAGACCACCCAGAGGCTCAGCGTGCCATAGATCACGCTGAGCATCCGGCAGATCCAGTAGGCGGTGGGGGAGTAGCCGTCGCTCGTCTCGCTGTAGATCGAGAACGGCTCATAGCGGGTGACCTCGAACAGCCACTGGCTGGCCGCCAGCACCGCCGTCTGCGGCAGGTAGGAGAGGCTCAGGTAGAAGGCATGGCGCGGCCGCAGCTCGCCGTGGAGCAGGATTCCCGAGA
This sequence comes from uncultured Acidobacteriota bacterium, assembly GCA_963718645.1. Classification (GTDB taxonomy): domain Bacteria; phylum Acidobacteriota; class Thermoanaerobaculia; order Multivoradales; family UBA5704; genus DATARR01. Next base: position 2,536,846 of record OY970373.1, on the reverse strand, counting down.
CGTTCTTGAGCGGGAAGCGCTCATCGTAGTAGCGCTTGGCGTTGAGCCCCTGGCTGGAATCCCAGGCGCGCAGCCCGAAGCTGAACAGGAGCAGCACGGCCAGCGCGATCCCGATCCACCGCCGCGGCGCGGCGCCCTCTCCGTCCGGCTCGGGAGTGGCCTCGGGCTCCACCACGGAATCACCCCCGGTGCCCTCGGCATCCCCCTCGGAAAGGTCGTCGGAATCGTCGATCATGATCGCTGGGTGGAGGTGCGCCTTCGGTTGCCGGGAATTCGCGGCGGATGGTAGCATGCGCCGCCCGGGGACGTCCGTGGATGGGCGTCGGTGGCCTGCGACCTCATCCCCTATCCCCTTCTCCTAAAGGAGAAGGGGGACGACTGCGATGCGGCCCCCGTCAGGCCCTCCCTCTCCTTCAGGAGAGGGACCGAGGGTGAGGTCGCAGACCGCGAACGCCCCCTTCCGCGCAGCGATTCGAGACCGACCCTTGCGCATCCTGATCTGCCTCCTCTACTACGCGCCGCACCGGACGGGTCTGACCCTCTACGTGCGGCAGCTCGCCGAGCGGCTGGCAGCGCGCGGCCACCGGGTCACCGTCCTCTGCGCGTGCCATTCGCCGGACACCCCGTTCGGCGAATCGATCGAGAACGGCGTGCGCGTGATCCGCCTCCGGCCGCTCCCGTTCGGCATCAGCCGCGGCATGATCCTCCCCGGCTACCCCCGAGCTCTGCGCCGCCTGCTCCGCGAGCACGACGTGGTGAGCGTCCATACGCCGCTGCTCGAAACGGCCCTGATCGGCCTCGCCGCGGGGGCCGCCGGCAGGCGCGTGGTCGTCACCCACCACGGCGACCTGGTGCTCCCCGCGGGAGCGCTCAACCGGCTGATCACGACGCTGATGTACGCCTTCTACCGCACCCTGGCGAGGAGCGCGGCGGCGCTCGTCTGCCACACGCTGGACTACGCCCGCCACTCCAGCTATCTCAGCCCCTACCTCGACAAGGTGGTGGTGATCCCCCCCTTCGTGGACGTGCCGGCGCCGGACCCCGAGCGCGTCCGCGAGCTGCGGCAGGTCTGGTCGCCGCAGGGTGGACCGATCCTCGGCTTCGCCGGCCGCTTCGTCGAGGAGAAACGGCCCGACCTGCTGATCCGCGCCCTGGAGGTGGTCAACCGCACCTTTCCCGAAGCCCGGATCGTCTTCGCCGGCCAGCACCAGATCCCCTACGAGTCCTACTGGCCGCGCCACCAGCCGCTGGTCGACCGATACCGCGACCAGCTCGTTTTCCTGGGAGTCGTCCCCTCGCCGCAGGACATGGCGAACTTCTACGCCGCCTGCGACGTCCTGGTCCTCCCGAGCGACACCGAATGCTTCGCCCTGGTCCAGGTCGAAGCCATGCTCTGCGGCACCCCCGTCGTCATGACCGACACCCCCGGCGGCCGTGTGCCCGTCCAGCTCACCGGCATGGGCCGGATCGTCCCCCGCGACGACTGGAGGGCACTGGGGGAGGGGATCGTGACGGTGCTGAGCGATCGGGAGCGGTTCGTGCGGCCGGCCGGGGAGATCGAGCGGCATTTTTCGGCGGAGGAGACGATGGGGCGGTATGAGGAGCTGTTCCGGCGGTACGCGGTGGGGGCGGGGCAGTAGCAGCAGACCGGAACTTTACGCCGTCCGGCGCGACCTGGGGTATACTTAGGCACGAGCTTTGGCTCGCTGGCCAGGAGGAAGAGTCGTGGTTCGAGCTGTACTCAGAAAGGGAAGGATTCAGCCGCTGGACGATCTTCCGCAGTCCTGGTCGGAAGGTCAGGAGCTCCTTATCGAAGAAGGAGAGCCACCGGTCGATCCTGAGGAGATTGCTGCTTGGTCACGAGAGATTGCAGAGGCTGCGGCCAGGATCCCGGATGAGGAGCATGAGCGGTTCCGGATAGCCCTTGAAGAGCAAGCGAAGGAATTGAAGGCGCGGGCGCGGCGGGAGATAGGAATTCCTTGAACGGCTACCTCTTCGATACCAACCATTTAGGCCAGGCGATCCGCCGCGACTCCCCGGTACGACAGCGGCTTGAGCAGGGGAGGCTCGCCGCGGTATAAGGAGCTTTTCCAACGGTTTGCACAAGCTGGTCGAAGCGCGTAGAGACGTTCCCAGCCCGTCCACGACACCCTCCCGCAGTCCACGGGGACGGCGGGACGTCTCCGCCGGAGCGCATCCCGCCCCAACCGCCACCACCCGCGAGAGGGCACCCTGTATCAGAAGCCAGTGATCGCCTTGGACCCTGTTGATGTTCGGCCTGACCAGAAAGGTCTTGCCGTCCTCGAACGACCAGCCCTCCGCCGGAGACGTCCCGCCGTCCCCGTGGCCTGCGGGAGGGTGTCGTGGACGGGCTGGGAACGTCTCTACATCCTTCGATCAACGATGTGCGTTGTCTGCGGCGCCGGTTACTGACTCTGCCGCGTCATACTCGACCTTGCTCCACTCGGCTTGATAACATTGCATGATCGTGGAACCTAACCTTGCTGAGGCGGAGAGGCGGATCGAAGAGGCTCGGAGGACCGAGGCGGAGAGACTGGACCTCGGCGATCTGGCTCTGCGCGAGCTTCCTGCCAGTCTAGGGGAACTCCAGCATCTCAGGGTGCTCTGCATAGGCGTCTTTAGGCCATCAGAGACAGTCCTCCTTTGGGATCACAGTCGAGGGCTCGGCGAGTTCACGGACATATCCCCAATCGCCAGTCTACGCAAACTTTGGAATCTATCTTTGTCGAGCACAGGCTTGACGGACCTATCGTCGCTATCCGGTCTCCCTGAGCTTCAGATCCTCGTTCTTCGATCCTGCAGACGCGTGACTGACCTGTCACCGCTTTCTAATCTCAGTCTTCAGTGGCTTGACCTATGGAGTACGGGAGTGCAGGACGTTTGCCCGCTATCTCGTCTTGTGGGGCTTCAAAATCTTGACCTTTGCAGTACAGAAGTGACGGATGTTTCGCCATTGGCTAGTCTAGCCGGGCTTCGGCGCCTCTACTTAGGAAATACGGGCGTTAGGGACATCTCGGTGATGTCCAGTCTCTCAAGCCTTCAGAGCCTGAATCTTCAAGGCTGCAAAGGTGTTACGGACTTGTTGCCGCTTTCTGGTCTCACTGGCCTCCAGAGCCTCGATCTAAGAAGCTGCGTAGATCTGACGGACCTGTCGCCGCTGTCGAGTCTCATCGGGCTTCGGAGCCTGGTTCTCGAATCCCACAAAGGCGTGATTGACCTATTTCTGCTATCTAGTCTCATCTGCCTTCAGGTTCTGGACCTCCGTAACACGGAAGTGAAAGATGTGTCGCCGCTGTCCGGTCTGGTGAGAATTCAAAGTCTTGATCTAGCCAATACGGGAGTGGTGGATGTGTCGCCACTGTCTTGTCTCACAGGGCTTCAACATCTCTCTTTGGAGCACACGGGAGTACGGGACGTCTCGCCGCTATCTCGGCTGAATGGACTTCGACGCCTTGGTCTTGGTAGCACAGGAGTGGCGGACCTGTCAATGCTGTCCTGCCTCACGTTGCTGGAGAACTTGGATCTTTCGTACTGCACGGGAGGCGTGACAGACCTTTCGCCACTGTCTGGTCTCTCCAAGCTTAAAGACCTTAATATCCGCGGTTGCTGGGAAGTGACGGATCTATCTCCATTGGCCGGCCTCGAAGGGCTTCAAATACTAGATGTCCAGTACTGCCCAAAAGTATCTGACGTGTCTCCATTGGCAGGGCTTCACCAACTAGAGAGCCTGAGCCTCGGTGGGACAGGCGTAATAGACTTGTCGCCGCTAGTGGGACTTCAGAGGCTTAAAGGCATCGATATTTCGAGCACAAGCGTGAAGGACCTGTCACCAGTGGTCGGAATCTCAGGGCTCCAAAGACTCTGGATGGGTAATCGTCGGGTCTCAGTGCCGCCTACGGCTCTTTGCGCTGGCGAACTTATATCCCTGCCTCGCGAGATTCTCTCTCGGGACCCTGTCGATAACTGTCTCCCAAGGCTTCGCACCTATTTGTCCGAGCTGGAATTAGGGTCCCAGGCTGAAAATGAAATGAAGTTAATTATCCTCGGCAACGGGCGAGTTGGGAAAACTCAACTTTGCCGGCGTTTTCGGGGCCAGCCCTTCGATGAGTCCGTTCAGTCCACTCACGGTGTGCAGATCTGGCGGGAGGAGTTGCGATTTCGGATCAAAAATCAGGAACAGGTCTTCCAAGTCAATTGGTGGGACTTTGGAGGGCAAGACATCTACCATGGCACACATGCGCTCTTCCTGCGCAGTCGCGCGGTCTTCCTGATTCTCTGGACTCCAGAACTCGACAACCGGGACGAATACGTCGAGGACGGAGTTACACTTCGTAATCAACCTTGCGCCTACTGGCTCGAATACGTGAGGTCGCTCGCAGGGGGAGGCAGCCCTGTTATTGTGGTTCAGAGTCAGTGTGACCGATTCATAAACCGGCGCCCCGACCCGTCAAGGCCTTATGGTTTCGGATTCTTCGAAAGCTGCTTCTACAGTGCCAAGGAAGGCGTTGGACACGACATTCTTGAAAGCTTGATCCGCAACGCTATTAGTTATCTTCAGGAGAGGAACGGTGCGCTTTCAATAGGACGCGGCCGTGCCAAGCTGCGCCGTCAACTTTATGACTGGCGAAGCGAGGACCAGTTGCGCAAGGCAGACGAGCGCCAGCATCGAGTTCTCACCCGTGAGGAATTCCATTCGCTTTGCGATGCAGTCGGAGAGATTATTTCTGAGGAGCATGCCCTTGACTACTTCCACGAAACCGGCGTGTTGTTCTATTGGCCGGATCTCTTCTCCAACCGCATCATTCTCGACCAGGACTGGGCACTCGACGCTGTCTATGCCGTGTTCCACCGCAGCCAAGCCGCTCCCTGGCTCAGGGACTCGGGACGCTTCACGCAGAGTGATCTAGCGGGGATGGTTTGGCAAGAGCACTCGCCTGACGAGCAAGGGCTTTTTCTGCACCTGATGGAGAGTTGCGGTGTGTGCTTCCGTTGTGGCGAAGCCTCTCAAGGCGAGACGCGCTACGTCGCGCCGGACCTTTTGCCCAGCTTTGAAGCCGTTGCGGATCGGGTTCACCTCCTCTGGAATGAGAAGGCCGCCACGCCCACGCTGCGCCTGGAATATCGCTTCTTCCATCCGGCAGTCATCCGGAGCCTGATGAGTGAGGTCGGCCGGAGAGCCGGAAATCTCGGTCTGTATTGGAAGTATGGCCTTTGGTTCAAGGATGGCCAGAGGAACAGCCAGTTACTGATCAAATCCGAGAATACAAGCTCGGACGAGGCCCCGGGTGCCGGAGTTCTGGTGCTGAAGGCCCAGGGAAGCAATCCTCTTGGTCTCCTGCACGAGATCCGCCGGACGGTTTTTCGGCAGCGAATCGGAGAGAAGCCCAATGAGTTGCTGACCCTGGACGGCGCCACAGTGGCCCGGAGCGCGCTTGCCAATGTGATGGAAGGCCGGGTCTTCGACGTCCAGAAGAGATTGGTGTCCGCCGCGGAGTTCGTCGCCTTCTTCGAGGATCGGGAGCTTCGGCCCGACGAGGCCCGCGGGATCGGGGAGTCCACGGGGATCGACATCAAGCCTATTGCCCTCAAGGCGGGAGAGAAGCCCAAGGAGATCTTTATCTCTTATGCCTGGGGAGATGAGACGGCCGAGGGGAAGATTCGCGCCAAAGCCGTAGACGGCCTCTACGCGGCTCTCGAAAAGGACGGATTCAGACCAGTCATAGACCGCAAGACGATCCTACCTGGGGAGCGGATCTCGTCCTTCATCCGGCAACTCACCCATGCCGACCTCGTCGTGGCGGTGATCAGCGAAAAATATCTGCACTCTCCGTATTGCATGCACGAGATCTACAGGCTTTGGCAGAGGTGCCAGGAGGAGCCCGAAGAATTGGGGAAATGCCTGGTGTCGATCGTGCTGCCGGAGGTCAAGATTGGGGATGCTTTAGAGAGGGCTCCCTACCAACGATATTGGGCGGACCGGGCCAAGAAATTCGAGGCATTACGGCAAGATCCCGACAGCACCCTCAGTCCCGAGTCGGTGAAAGAGATCAACCTGACCCACGATTTCGCTCGGAAGGTGGATGGAATCCTCGCGTTCCTTCAGGACGTCCTCATGTCCCGTGATCTGGAGGCGCACCTCGAAGACGAGTTCAAGGCGGTGCGGGAGGCGCTGCGGCGGCGGATGGGGGGCTGAATTCGAGGCGATGCTGGAGGTCCGCGATCTCGGTTCCGCCCTTTCAGGGCTGGAGACGCGGAGGGGGGCGCCGACCTGGCAATGAATTGCCAGGCTATTCAAATCTCGCCCTTTTGGGGCGGAAAACCGCAGGGAGCGAGTTGCGACAGCGCCCCTGGATCGTACGTCCGCGCCCAGCCTTCGGGCCTCAGCGCCCTCGCGTTCTGCGACACCGCCCCCACGAATTGCCATGCGGCCCCGTCGGATTGCATCACGCCCCTCGCGAATTGCGAAACGCAATTCCCTTGGGCCGAGTGGCCCCTCGCGAATTGCCACGCCGCCGCCGCGAATTGCGACAGAGAGAAACTGAGTTGCGGTACGCCCGCCGCGGATTGCGTCGCGCAATTCGCCAGGGGCACTTCGCAATTCGAGGGGGCCGTTAGGCAATTCGCGTGGGCTGTGAGGCCATTCGCGAGGGCGGTGTCGCGGATGTCGAGCGTTGAGGGCGCGGAGGGGTGGGCGGTGTCGCAAGAAGCCTTGGTCCTGTCTCCGTTCGCGGCGCTTGGGTCGCAGAAACGGAGGGCCGGATCGCAAGAGCGGAGGGCTGAGTCACGCGCCGGATTCTTCGTCCCGCGCGACGAGCTGGCGGTATCTCGTTGGCTGGGTTCCCGAACCGTAGGAGTGAACGGCGATGTACCCCAGGTCTTTCAGCTCCTGGAGAGCTCGGTACAGGGAGCCGCGGTCCGGAGTGTAGCCGAGCGCTTGGCAGACGTCGGAGAACGCGAACAGCTCGGGGAGCCGGGGGAGCGTCGCGAGGACCTCCTGGTAGAGCTCGCCGGCCCGCCGCCGCCGCCGCGCGGGAGGGGCGGGCGTGACGGGCTGAGGAGGAGCCGCTGGAGACGCTGGAGGGTGCCGAAGCTCCGCGGGGCCCTCCCCGGACATCATCCGCCGGACCATGTCCAGCGCCCGTAGTTGGGATTGATACGCGGAGTCCACCATCTCCACGAGAGACCGGTGCTGCTCCGCCAGCCGGCGCTTCTGTTCTTCGTATTGGTCGTGTGTCATGGCTTGCGGCACGGATTGCAACACAAAGGAGGAAGTGCGTCAATCAAGACCCTGTAGGAGCGGCCCTATGTGGCCGCCCTGCTTGCGAGAGGCACCCCCACCCAGGGCGGCCACATAGGGCCGCCCCTACAGAAGGTGGCCGGGGTCAAGGTTCTGTGAGTTACTTCCGCCGCCTCCGGCGCCGCCGGCGCTTCTTGGTCCCGGGGGCTCCCGGAGTGGCCGGGGTGCCGTCGGCGCTGACGGCTTCCTGGCCTTCCTCGAGATCGTCGTCCTCTCCGTCGTCATCCTCGTCATCGTCGTCGAAGGGGTCCGCGGGCTCGTCGACGAACGCGGGGCCTTCGAAGATGGGACGCTGATGGGGCTCGCCGAAGTCGTGGCTTGCTGAGGCGGCTCGGGGCTCCTGGCGGTTGCCGTCAACGTCCGAGCCGGCTTCCTCGCCGAGGTCGGGTTGGTTCTCGCCATCCTCGTGCGAGGCTTCGTTTCCTTCCTGGCCACCGTTGCCGTCCGGGCCGCCATTGCCGCCGTTGCTTCCGGCCGCGGCTCCCTTCTTCTTCCGTTTCCGGCCGCCGCGGCGGCGGCGTTTGCGCTTGCCGGCGGCTCCGGCTTCGCCGGCCGCGGTGGGGCCCTCGCCGTCCTCGTGCTCCTCGCCCTCGATGAAATCGTCCTCCTCGTCGTCGTCCTCGTCTTCGAGGGAGGCGAGGTCCCAGGGCTGGAAGGTGATGGCGGCGGCTTTCTGCTTCGGGGGCGGGACGGGCTTCTCGCGCTTCTGCCAGTCGATCTTCTCGTCCGGACGGTGGAGGCCAGCGGTGGCGATGACCTGGATCTCGATGTCGAACTCGGTCTCGATGTCGGCGAGCTCGCGGCGGTAGTGGTTCTGGAGCGCGTCGGCGAGCTCGGGGTGGAGGCCGATGCGGGCGCCCTGGATCGAGCCGGTGGCGGCGCGGGCCTCGATCCGGCGCAGGAGAGACAGGCAGACCATCTCCTCGCTCGCCAGCCGTCCGACACCGTTGCAGGTGGGGCAGGGGCGGTGCGTGCGGAGCTGCAGGGCCTGCTGGATGCGCTGGCGGTTGATCTCGAGCAGGCCGTTGGGGGAGATGCGGCCGACGGTCGAGCGCGCCTTGTCCGCCTTCATGGCGTCCTTGAGCACCTTCTCGACCTTGCGCTGCCCCTTGGCGGCGCGCATATCGATGAAGTCGACCACCACCAGGCCGCCGATGTCGCGCAGGCGGAGCTGGCGGGCCACCTCGGCGGCGGCCTCGACGTTGGTGTTGATCGCCGTCTCCTCCTGCGTGGCGGCGCGGGTCGAGCGGCCGGAGTTGACGTCGACCGCGGTCAGCGCCTCGGTGGCGTCGATGACGATCGAGCCGCCGCTCGGCAGGTCGACGCGCCGCTCGTAGATGCGGTCGATCTGCGATTCGAGGTCGTAGCGGCTGAACAGCGGGATGCGCTCGGCGTACCGGATCAGGCGCGTCTTCGAGCGCGGCATGAAGGCCTCGATGTAAGCCTTGGCCTTCTGGAACGCCTCGTCGTCGTCGACCAGCACCTCCTCGATGCTGCTGTCCAGGTAGTCCCGGAGCGCCTGGAGGATGAGGTCCTGGTCGGTATAGAGGAGGCGGGTGCCCTTGCCGTGCATGGCGGCGGTCTGCACCCGTTTCCAGAGGCGGAGCAGGGCGGAGAGGTCGCGGTTGAGGGTGATCTTCGTCTGCCCGAGGGCGTTGGTGCGCAGGATGACCCCGCAGCCGTCCGGCAGGTCGAGGCCGTTGGCGAGCTGCTTGAGCTTCTTGCGGGTGTCCTCGTCCTCGACCTTCCGCGAGACGCCGCGGGTGTCCTCGAACGGGGTCAGCACGAGGTAGCGGCCGGCGAGCGAGAGGGCGGTGGTGAGCGCCGCGCCCTTGGTGCCCATCGGGTCCTTCTCGACCTGGATGACGATCGGCTTGCCCTTCTCGAGCACCTCGTCGATGCGGGGGTGGCCGCTGGAAGGGCGGCGGTAGTAGGCGTCGGGGACGACGTCCTGGATCGCCAGGAAGCCGTGGCGGTCGGCGCCGTAGTCGATGAAGGCGGCGTTGAGGCTGGGCTGGATACTGGCGATGACGCCGCGGTAGATGTTGCCGCGGGTCAGGCCCGCCTCGGCCACGTCTACTTTGTAGTTTTCCAGGACGTTCCCCTGGACGATGGCGACGCGCAATTCTTCCTGCCGCTGCGCGTTGATCAGCATTCTACGAGTCAAGATGTCTCCGTTCGGTTAGACCATGAGGAAAGGGCGGGGTGGGAAGGGCGCGAGGGCGGCATCTGTGCGGGAGCTTATTCTGACCCACTGGGGCGAAAGCTGCAACCCTGTGGAAAACTCACCGAGCTCAGGCCCAGGATCGAGGGGGCCATTCACCCACCTCCGCCCCTACCGCCACGGCGAGTCGCTCGAAGGCATGGACCATCCGGCGAAACGAGCGGCAACTCCTGTGGGCGGCGGCGAGATCGAAGAGAGCCGTGAGGGCCGGTTGGTCCAGGGTCTCGGAATATGGCTTGAGCATGCTCGACTGGAGCTTCTCTTTGGCGCCGCGCACGGATTCGGGATCTGCAAGGGAGGCGGCGTCTGACCGGATGTTTCGGCGGTCGCGCAGGGATTCCATCGAGCCCAGGAACCAGGACTCGAATTCGTGGTGCGCGATGACGACCTCGCACGGAACCCGGCCGGCCTCGGCCTGAGCCCAGCTTTGGACCTTGAGAACCAGGTCCTTGGGGCAATCCTTATCGGCGTCGAACAGGATCAGGATGCCGTGGCAGCCCTGCTCCTGCCGTAGGGCTACCTGAACAGCCCGGCGCAAGGGGCTCTCATTGACAAGCTCCGAGCGGTGCCTCCGGATCGGACGGCCGAAGTCGACGGAGAAGGCCCCGCTGATCTCGCGGAACCTGCGCAGGAGGATGGGGACCGCTCCCTCCTCTCCCTTTCCTTCGACCAAGGTCTGGATGATCAAGGCAGGGCTTCGAAAAGGCTGGTCTCTGGGATCCCGCGGGAAAGGGGAGGCTCGTCGAGCAGATTCGAGCGCAGCAACTCGCCCGCGCCCATCAGGTGTTCCTGCAGAGCCTCCCGGGAAGCCCTGCCGATACGTGAGACACGGGTGGCGCCGTCCTCCCAGTAGACGATGCGCAGGTGGCGCTCCTCGATCCATTTCCCCACATCGAGGAGCTCAGGACTGTGCGTCGTCACTATGACCTGGGAGTTGTAGCTCGCGGCCTGGATCAGGTCGAGCACCAGACCCAGGCTCCCCGGATGCAGGCTGTTTTCCGGCTCCTCGATGAGGATGACGGATGGGGAGGGGCGCTGGAAGACCGCCAGGATCAAACCCAGAATACGCAAGGTTCCCTCAGAGATGCTGGAGGCATCGAGAACCAGTGGCCGGCCTCCAGACCTCTGATGGAATTCCAGCGAAAGCCGGGGCCCCTGCTGGACCGCGTGAACCTCTAGAGGATAGGGGAGTATCGCTGTCAGGAATTCTTGGATTCGTTCAAGATCCTGGGGAGCGGTTTGCTGGATGTTTCGAAGGACGTTGGCCGCGTTCTCACCCTGGGAATGGAGGGCTGAGCCGCTGTCGGGTACCTGCGGCTCGCGCAGCCTGGCGGGATCGATCGTGTACGCGCGGATCTCGGACAACATCCGCACCACCGGAGCAAAAGACTCCAGGCCTCCCGCGCTGGGGAGCAGCAGCGAGGAAGGCTCGGCATGGGGGATCGGCAGGTTCAATCCTGGCAAACTCATCCCCCCCTGGCGGTCAAAGGAGGCTGGAGACGCGCCTTGAACGAAACAGCTCTCCCTCGTCACGGCAAAGCCAAGGTTGGGGTCGGCCTGAGTGAGAAAGGCGAACCGCCCTCCCTCGACCTTCGCGTCAAGGGGGCCAAAGTCGACGGCCAATCCGAAATCCAGAGGGCGATGAGAAGACGCAGTGCGATGGAAGACGGTTGAGACTCCACCTCGCCGTGCAACCGCCGAAGAGAGAGTCGAGGTCATCGATTCCGCGAGCAGGGCGAAGGCATCGACGACGTTGCTTTTGCCGGAGCCGTTCCTCCCCACCAGGAAAGTTGGATTGGCGAATTCAATCCTCTCCCTGGCGATGCTGCGGAAACCCTGCAGGGACAGGTTGCGAATGACGGGATCTTTTTGCACGTGTGCTTTCCAGAGGTCTGCCAAAGGATAGCACTTCACCTGGGCTCTCCAGGGGCCACCCCTGCTATCCTTCCTCCTGTCAGCGCCCTCGGGTGTGGGAGCAAACGATGAAGAACTACGACGTGGTCATTCTGGGGGGCGCCTTCAGCGGCGCCGCGGCGGCGATCCTGCTCCGGCGGGACCGTCCGGATCTCTCGGTGCTGGTGGTGGACCGCCAGCGCGAGTTTGACGCCAAGGTGGGGGAGGCGACCACGGAGATGTCCGGGATGTTCCTCACCCGGCGGCTGGCGATGTGGCAGCACCTGGAGCGCGAGCACCTGCCCAAGGAGGGGCTGCGCTACTGGTTCCAGAACGAGAAGGTGCATGGCCACGCCGACGCCAGCGAGTCGGGGGCCTTCCAGCGCAGCACCGTGCCCTCCTTCCAGCTCCGGCGCGACGCCCTCGACGAGCACCTGCTGGCGACCGCCGTGGCCGAGGGGGCGGAGCTGGCGCGGCCGGCGCGGGTGCGCGACGTCGAGCTCGGCGACTTCGACCACCGCGTCACCTTCGAGCGCGAGGAGACCCCGGGCGAGACCGAGACGGTGGGCTGCCGCTGGGTGCTCGACGCCACCGGGCGCGCCAACTTCCTCGGCAAGAAGCTGGGGCTGATCGAGCGCAATCGCGAGCACCCCACGGCGGCGGTCTGGGGCCGGTGGCAGAACGTGCGCCACATCGACGACGTGGCCGCCCGCGGTCCGCTCAAGTTCTCGCGCGGCAACGTCGCGTCGCGCCGCCTGGCCACCAACCACTACATGGGGTTCGGCTACTGGGTCTGGTTCATCCCCCTGGGCAACGGCGAAACCAGCGTCGGCATCGTCTTCGACACCCGGCTGATCCAGCTCGACCGCGGCAGCAACATGGAGAGCGAGTACCGGGCGTTCCTGCAGGCGATCCCGTCGGCCGCCGAGCTGCTCGAAGGCGCGCACCTGCGCACCGAGGACCTGCGGACCTACTCGAACCTCGCCTACGTCACCAAGCAGTACATGGGGAACGGCTGGGGGCTGATGGGCGACGCGGCGGCGTTCCTCGACCCCTACTACTCGCCGGGGCTCGACCACGCCTCGTTCTCCGTCGAGGCCACGGTCGAGATCGTCAAGGCGCAGACGGCGCCGGGAGCCGACGCGGCGGCCATCGCGGCCCGCATCGCCGAGCACAACGCCACGTTCGACCGCTCCTACCGGCGCTTCTTCGAGGCGGTCTACAAGGACAAGTATTACTACATGGGGGAGCACGACCTGCTGACGGCGTCCTTCCTCATGGACACCGCCCAGTACTACATCTTCGTGGTGATCCCCGCCTATCTGCTGTTTGGAAAGTTCTTCTGGATGCCCGTTCTTGGTCCGAAGCCGGCCTTCCTGAGCTACCACATGATGCGGATCTACAACCGCCGCTTCAAGGCGATCGCCCTGGCCCGCCGCGCCGCGGGGGAGGCCGGCCGCCGCAACGACGGCCGGCGGATCAGGGTCCTCTACGACCTCAAGCTCGCCCCGTTCCACATGGCGGCGCGCGGCATGAAGCTCTGGCTGTTCGCCGAGCTGGACAACGTACGGCTGGCGGTGAAGCGGCTGTTCGCAGGGAAGCGGGCGGGGGTGCCGGTGGGGGATAAGGTTACGGTCGAGGATTCCTGATCGGCTACCGGCCTTTCTTCTCCTCTTCGATCCGCAGGCGCAGGAAGCGAACATCCATGGCGTCGCTCTCCCGGATGGTGGCCTTCATTCGGATCAGCAGTTCCTTGCTCGCGACCGGAATCTTGACCCCCTGAATCTCGAAGCGATCGAGGCCTGCCGCCGAGGCTTCGGAGTAGTCGATCCCGCAGGCAGCCCCCAGAAGGTCGACCACGATCTCGTCCGCGACTCGGACGACTTGGTACTGAAGGATCTCATCGTCCGCGATCAGAGCGGCCGCGTTGTCGGGCAGGGTGGCCATGGCCCGTTTGACGGCCTGGACGTTGGCCTCTGAAGCATCGATCAGGAGGTCTACGTCCTTGGTCGCCCGCACGAACCCGTGCAGGATCACGGCGAAACCGCCAATCAGGACGTAGCGGGCGCCCTCCCGGTTGAGGGCTTTGCAGAGTTCTACAAGATCCTCGAGGCGTGGCGCGCGTGATTCGCCGCGATCTGGCGCATCATCCATTCATCCGCCTCCTCGTGGGTGCGAAACCGGTAAAGACCCTTCGGGATCAGGCCGCAGCCTCGCAACTGATTCATGGTGTTCTGGAGGATATCGATGTCCTTCAGGACATTCTCTTCTTCCCGCCGGCCCGGAACGCGTTTGACTCGCATGGTGCTCTCGTTTCTAGAACAGCCCCAACTCCAGCCGCGCCGCCTCGCTCATCATCTTCTGATCCCAGGGGGGATCGAAGACGACCTCGACATCGGCGGTCTCCACTTCGGGGAGGCTCTCGATGCCGTTCTGGACGTCTTTCGCCAGGACCGGGCCCATGCCGCAGCCGGGGGCGGTGAGGGTCATCTTGATCTCCACCCGGCGCCCTTCGTTCAGGACCTCGCAACTGTAGATCAGCCCGAGGTCGACGATGTTGATCGGGATCTCCGGGTCGTAGCAGGTGCGCAGGCGCGCCCAGATGCGGTCTTCGAGGCTGGCTTCGGCCGGTTCGGCGAGCGCTTCGCCGGGGGCCTTGCCGAGGGCGTCGGCGTCCTGCGCCTCGACGCGGAACAGGTAGCCACGGTCGGTGGCCACCGTGAAGGAGCTGCCGAGGGCCTGGGTGATGCGCACCCGGGTCCCCGACGACAGCACGGCCGGCGTGCCTTCCGGGATGCGGACGGCGCGGCACTCGCGGCGGACGTAGGAGTATTCGGCGGGGGGAGCGTACATGGGCCGTTTCCGAGCTTAGCACAGCGTGGAAAAGGGCTTCGAAACGGCCGAGGGCTGGTAAGATACCCCGATGAAGTCCATGTTGCTCTGGCCTCGTCGGCGCGCGGCCGCTCTGCTGTTCTCCGCCGTCCTCCTCACCCTGGTCTCCCTGCAGGCCGCCACCGCGGCGGTCACTCCCGGCTGGTCCCGCGTCGAAATCCCCGCGACCGGCTCCTACTACCTGCTCTATGTGCCGGCCACGCTCGACACCACCAAGCCGGTGCCGCTCGTGGTTTTCTTCCACGGCTCCGGCGGGACGCCGGACCAATATAAGATCTACGTCGCGTCGTCCGCCGACAGGGCCGGCTGCGTGGTGGTGCTGCCGAAGTCCGCCTCTGACCTCGGCTGGGGGACGGGCAACGACGAGCAGACGGTCACCGAGACGGTCCGCCTGGTCCACGCGGAGCTGACGGTGGACGACCGGCGCGTCTCCCTGGCGGGGCATTCGGCCGGCGGCGCCTGGGCCTATCTCGAGGCCTATGCCGGCTCGACGTACAGCGCGGTCTTCACCCTCTCGGCGCCGTTCTATCCGGTGACCTCGCTCGCCGACGCCAGCTACAAGCCGCCGATCCGGATGTACTACGGCACCAAGGATATCAACTACACCGGCGCCCGGCCGAGCCTGGAGACGCAGTGGGCCACCCTGGGCATCGCCTCGGAAGAGGACGTGGAGCCCGGTTACAGCCACAATTACTGGCCTGAGACCTCGATGCTGAACGGCTTCCTGTTCCTGGTGAGCAAGAGCCGTCCCGAAGTGCATCCGCCCCCTCCTCCCACCTGCTTGCCCCCCGACTGCATGCCCCCCGTTTCCATCTGCACGCCCACCGCGACCAGCCTTTGCCTGAGCCACGGACGCTTCCGCGTCGAGGTCGCCTTCAACGCCAAAGGCTCTCCCGCGACGATGGGTCACACCGTGCCGGGCGCCTCCGCGGATTCGGGGCTCTTCTGGTTCTTCAGCCCCGACAATTGGGAGATCATGGTCAAGGTGCTCGATGCCTGCGAGAACTATCACCGCTACTGGGTGTACGCCGCCGGCACGACCGACGTCCACTACGTCCTGACCGTGACCGACACCCTGACGGGAGCGGTCAAGCGCTACAGGAATCCGGCGGGGAAGGCGTCCGCCGCGGTCACCGACAGCAACGCTTTCCAGACCTGCCCCTGAGCCCAGTTCATGGAACCGGCCGGCAACCAGCCCCCCAGTTGGGACGAATGCGTCGAGATCCTCGAGCGGCTCCCCTCGATGCCGCTCGACAGCCGCGTCGAGGCGCTGGAGCGTCTGGTGCGCAACCCCTCTCCCGGCATCCGCGAGCAGGCGCTGCGCATCGGCGCCAACGTGCTGCCGGAAGCGCGGGTGACCGAATACCTGCGCGATTCGGCGGACGCCGTGCTGCGCAGCGCCGGCTCCGAGATCTTCCGCCTGCGGGGCGGGCGGAGCCTGCCGGCGGTGCTCGAGCTGCTGCGCGACCCCGATCCGGACGTGGCCTTGCAGGCGGTCCTCATTCTCGACCGCCTGCGCGATCCGCGGGCCCTCGAGCCGCTGCACGCCCTCCTCGATCACGCCGATCCCAACGTCCAGCAGGAGACGATCCTCGCCATCGGCCATCTGGGCGACGCGCGGTCGATCCCGCACCTGTTCCCCTTCCTCGCCGGCGACCTCTGGGTGCAGATGGCTGCGGTGCAGGCCCTCGGCGATCTGCGGTCGCCCGCGGTGGTGCCCCACCTGTCGGCGCGGCTGACCGATTCGATGGTCGGCTCGCTGGCCGCCGAGGCCCTGGCGCGGGTGGGCGGCGAGGAGGCCTTCCGCGCCCTGGCGGCGCACTGGCCGGCCGGCGGGGTCGAGATCGACGATGAGACCATGCTGGGGCTGCTGGCCCACATCCTCGAAGGGCTCCAGCAGCCGGAGGAGGTCGGCGCGCTCCCCCGCGGCTTCCGCGAGGCCTTGGCGGCGCGGCTGCACGACCGCTCGGCCGAGGTGCGCTCCGCCGCCGCGCGCTGCCTGCTGGTGCTGGGGGCGAGCCCCTGGGATGGCGACGCTCTCGAAGCCCTGGCGAGCGCCCTGCCGGTGACCTCCGTGCGCCCCTCGGCGCTGGCGCGGCGGCGAGATCTGATCGCGCCGCTGCTCGCCACCAGCGGTGAGCCGCAGGCGTGGGGCTTTCAGCTCGCCGTCAGCTTTCCGGACGACGTGCCGGCCGGCGCGTTCCTCGCCGCGGCCGCCGAGACCGCCGATCGCCGCGAGCAGCTCCCGCACCTCCTGCAGGCGCTGGAGAAGGTGCGCGTCCCCGGTCTCGCCGAAGCGCTGCTCGACCTCTACCTCCGCCTCCCCGCCACTTCCCGGGAGGCCCTGTGGCCGGCACTGGAAGCCCATCGCGACGAGGTGAAAGCCGCGCTCGACGCCCGGCAGGACGTCGACGAGGCCGACCGGGTGGTCCTCGCCGCCCTTTTGGGGCTACCGGTCGACGAGGTCGTCCTGGCCATCCTGGAGCTCTCGCCGTCGTTCCGTCCCGGCGTGATCTCCCGGCTGATCCGGCTCGACGGCATGGCCCCCCTGCTCCCCTGGGACGACTGGCTGGAGGAAGCTCCCGAGCTCTACTCGGCCCCTGCTGCCGAGGCCGCCGTGCGCTGCGGCATGACCGAGCTGCTCCCCGCGCTGCGGGCTCGGGCGGCCGTGGTGCCCTCGGTGGCGCTGATCCGCGCCCTGGGCGTCCTCGGCGACCGCGAGGCCGTGCCGGTGCTGGCGAGCTGCCTCGACGGGCGGGAGGAGCTGCGCCCGGCGGTCCTCGAAAGCCTGGGGCGGATCGGCGGCCCGGACGCGCGCGGCGTCCTCCGCTCGGCCCTGGCCTCGCTGGGGGCCGGCGTCGAAGCGCGGGCCGTCTACAAGGCGCTCGCCGCCTGCGTGGGCCCCGGGGACGACGCCCTTTTCCGTTCCGCCGTCTCGCATCCGGACTGGCAGGTGCGGCTAGCCGCCGCCGAGGTCCTCGGCCGCTTCAGCCGGCCCGGCAACCTCATCGCGCTGACCCGCCTCGCCGCCGACAGCGTGCCGGCGGTGGCCCACCGGGCGCTGTCGGCGCTGGAGAATTGAGGCCGGGACGCGCTCCTGCGCGAAAATGATCCGCTTCACGCGTCACAGGTGTATGATTCCTTGCGGAGGTACTCCCATGACGTATTCGGTCCAAGACGCCAGAGAACACCTCGGTGAGATCCTGGAGAAGGTACGGTCTGGCGAGAGGGTGTTGATCTCGGAGGAGGGACATGAGGTCGCGGAGATCCGGTCCGTCGAGAGTCCCACTTCCACCGAGGAAGTGCTCCGCCGGCTTGAAGAGGAAGGAATCATTACCCCCCCTTCCGCCGACCAGCCTTCACTCGCGGAAGTTCTTCGTGAGCTCGAGGAGGATTGGCGCGTCGATCCACCGAAGCCTGGAGGCTTGAAGCGGTTTCTGGAATCCCGAGGATGAAGCGCGTCTATGTAGACAGCTCCTGCCTTGTCGCGATTGCTCTCGAAGAATCCGGTTCTCAGGCTCTCCTGGTCAGAGTCGCGCGTTTCGACCAGCGTTTCTCTTCCAATCTTCTTGAAGCGGAGTTGAGGTCGGCCTTGGCTCGGGAGGGGAGGCGAAGCAGGGCCGGGAACTCCCTGGCCTGGATGCGTTGGGTTTTACCCCGTCGGCGCCTGACACCAGAGATCGATCAGGTCCTGAGCACTGGCTGGTTGAAGGGGGCGGATCTGTGGCACCTCGCCTGCGCTCTATTTCTGCGGTCCCATGTCGATCATCTCTCCTTTTTGACGCTCGATGGAAGACAGGGCGAGATCGCGCGGTCGCTCGGCTTTCCCGTGCTCTAACCGCGACCTCGCACTCTGACACCTACGCCTTTCCCAGCGACCGCTCGACCTCGTCCGCCGTTTCCGCCAGCCGCCCGAGGATGCGGCGGTGGAGATCGGGAAGCTCCCGGAGCGCCGAGCCCGCCATCTGGAAGTTGGCGTTGACGTCGTCGGGACGGGGCAGGGCGGGAAGGATGCGCTGGGCGAGGTCCCGCCGGCCCTCCCGGCCCGGATCGTCCGCGAACGGGCTGAACGCGCCTTGAAGCCCCCGTTGCAGCTCCTGAAGATGCTTGTGGACCTCGACGACCTGAGCCCCGACGCGGGCGCGAAAGCGGGGGTCTTGCCCCGCGACGGCCACCTGCTCCGCGAGCCCGCGCAGGATCGTGTATCGGAGGCGGAGTTCCCGCAGGGTGGGGAAGCTCCGCTGGAGCGCCTGAGCGCCGGCCAGCAGGATCGGGACCTCGCCGCGCTTGCGCTCCGCGTCCGCGATCCGAGCGGCCGTCCGGTCGTCGCTCCGCAGGAGCGCGAGGGCGGCAACGAGACGCCGAGCCAGGATGGCTTCGAACGCCTGGAGGCCCGGTTCGAGGGCGTTCATCTCGGCGAGCGCCTGATCGCCCGCCTGCACGATGGCCGGAAAGGTCGTGGGGAGCGGGGAGAAGTCGGCGGGACGTAGCGGGAGTCCGGCCGAGAGGATCTGCTCCGCCCGCAGGGCCTGGAGGTGCTTCCGCTCGGCCACCTGGTACTGGCGGGATCTCTGCGCGTAAGCCGACATCCCTTGCGCGGTGGCGGCACGGGCTTCCTCCAAGACGCCGCGGTCGGCGGCCGGCAGAGCGTGGAGGTCCAGGATTCGAAGCTCCGGGACGTCCCTGAAGTAGATCGCGAAGCGGTCGCGGCTCGCGACGGCTTCCGCCTTGCTCTCCACGATCTCCTGGGTAGGGCGCGCCGTCGCAGGGAGCGCCGGGGCTCCCGCCGGCTCGCGAGTCGGGAGGGCGTCCGCGGCCCGCGCGGCCAGGGCGGCTTCGACCTGCTCCGCCAGCCGGACCAGGCGCCCCAGGAGCCGTTGATAGACCTCGTTCATCCTCTGGACCGCCTGCTCGGTGGCGCCGATCAGACCTCTGTAGTCGTTCGCCGGCGGCATGGCCGGAATGATGAACCGGGCGAGCGTGATCCCCGGCTCGGCGTGATCGAACGGGTACTCCGCGGCGCGCAGTCCGCGGTGCAGCTCCTTGAGCTGCTCCAGCAGGAGCCCGAAATGCTCCTGAATGGCGGCGCCGAGACGCGGGTTCGCCCGGTCGGGCTTGGCCTGGAGGCCGAGGATGTCGAGGACGCTGCCGGTCTCCTGCAGATTGAAGAGGGTGGTGAACCTCTCGCCGAGGAGCGCGGCGCAGGCGAGGAGGCGCTCCGCTTCGGCTGGCGTTTCCAGCAGCGAGAGGGCGAGCAGGAGACGGCCGGTCTCCTTCTCCTCGAAGGCGGTGAACTCGCCGGCGGCCGCGCTCATTCGCCGCGCGGTCTCTTCCGTGGCGTCGAGAGCCGACTGGAGCGTGCCGTCGACATTGCCGAACTGGCCGGGACGGAGCAGGAAGCCGGTCTCCAGCAGGGCCTGCGCCTGCCGGGCGGCGAGCCTGGCCTCGACCGCCTCGCCATACCGGGTGGCCGCGCGCGTGTGGTCGTCGTCCGGGCGAGCGTGGGCTCGCCGAGCCGCCGCGAGCTGCCTGGCGGCAACCGCCGGATCGGCCGGCGGCGGCAGGCCAGCGGGTAGGGCGAGCCCCTTCAGTGGGCTGGGGCACTGGAAGTAGCGGTCGAGGGACGCTCCCTCGGCTTCGGTCCGCTCCTGGCGCTCCCGGATCTCCTCGTGGGGGACCAGGTACTGGGACTTCACCTGGTTGCCGAGCTGCTGCTGGTACAAGGCCAGGGAGACGCGGCGCTCCAGGGCTTCGACGTCCGGGAACAGGACCGTCGCCGGCAGATCGGAGGCGAAGACCCCCACCCCTTTCTCCCGCAGGGCGCGGGCGATCCGCTGGCGGCTCGTCGGATGCGTGGAGAAACGCCCCTCGGCCTGCTGGGCGATCCGGCGTTCGACTTCCAGGCCGATCGACCTTCCGGCCTGGCGCCGGTTGGCCACGATCATGCGGGGGAGGTTGTCGACCAGGCGGCGCTCCTTCCACTGTTCCTGGAGGGTTTCGAGGGCCATCGAATGGGCGATGTTCAGGGCGAACAGCTCGCGCATGCAGAGGTCGAAGGAGGAGAAGCCGGCCAGCCGCACCTCGTAGCGGTCGGCCTCGTATTCCATCTGGCGCAGCAGGTACGAGCAGAGCGTATGGCCGAGCATCATCAGCACCCAGAGCACCTTGCGGGTGAAGGCGACGCTGAGGAGCGCGATCCGGACCGCCATGCGGAACTGAACGCTGCGGAGCTGCTTGGCCGCTCGTTCCAGGGCGACGTCGATCCGGTCGCGCTGATAGACCAGCCGCGTGAGCCAGAAATTGATTGTCCGGATCACCAGCGAGACGCGCAGCCCCGCCGTCTGACTGAAGTGCCCGAGCTCGTGCGCCATCACACCCGCGAGCTGTTGGAGCGGCAGCCCCGCGATCAGCGGCAGGCCGATCGTCAGGACCAGATCGTGGCGGAACAGCGACAGCCAGCCACGGCGGAACGAGGCCGAGGCGTTGACCTCGCAATCGACGTGGATCTCCCGCGGCACCGGGGCGTGCAGCGCCTCGCAGAGCCGAGCCACGAAAGCGAAGAGGAGGGGCTCCTCCCCGGCCTTGAGCCGCACCGGCCGGCTCGGCGGGGCGAAGCGGGCGAACAGCGGCTTGACCAGGCAGAGGAGGATGGTCGCGCCGACGAAGAGCGGCAGCAGCACCAGCAGGATCCCGATCGTGGAAGTGTGCTCCGGCAGGAGCGTGCCGGTG
Organism: uncultured Acidobacteriota bacterium; assembly: GCA_963718645.1. Lineage (GTDB taxonomy): Bacteria > Acidobacteriota > Thermoanaerobaculia > Multivoradales > UBA5704 > DATARR01. The sequence goes on along the minus strand of OY970373.1, from coordinate 2,515,790 downwards.
GCGAAACGGCCGTACGTCCAGAGCCCCCACGCGACGCCGGCGGTGAGGCCCAGGTAGGCGACGGGGAGCAGGACCATGGCGAAGGCCACCGCGGCGAGCGCCGCGCGGTAGCGCAGGGACGGGCGCAGAGTGGCGACGTCGCCGCGGAAGCCGGCGAGAATCCGCGACCGGATCTCCGCGTTGCCGGCGAAGATCGAAGACTCAGCGATCAGAAAAAACCTCGCAATGGATGGCGCATTGTACAGGAATGGCGCGGCGCCGGCTTTCCTTTCAAGACGCTGTGCGGATAGAGTCCCTCCCCGTGCGCAAAGTCACCCTGATCACCACCGGCGGGACCATCGAGAAGACCTACGACGAACACTCGGGGGAGCTGGCCAACCGGCGCTCCCTGGTGCGGCGGATGCTCTCCGAGCTGCGGCTGGAGGACACCGAGGTCAACGTCTTCGAGCTGATGAGCAAGGACAGCCTGGAGATGACCGAGGCGGACCGCCTCCGCATCCTGGAGGCGGTGCGGGCCACCGGTGCGTGCGAGGCGGGGGCCACGGCGGGCATCGTCGTGCTCCACGGCACGGACACCCTCGCGCTCACCGGTGAATACCTCTACGCCAACCTCGCCGAGCCCTGCGTGCCGGTCGTCCTCACCGGCGCCATGCGGCCGTTCGAGATGAAGCAGTCCGACGCCCTGCAGAACCTGACCGAGGCGCTGTTCGCGGCCGGCAACCTGCCGCCGGGGGTCTACTGCGTCGCCCACGGCCGGGTGCTGGCCTTCCCGGGCGTCCGCAAGGACGTCGAGCGCGGCACGTTCGTGAAGGGCTGAGCGAGTCCGATGCGATCCGTCCTTGCCGCCGTCCTCTGCCTGGCGGCGCTGGCTTCGACCACCGTGGCGGCCATCGCGTCCGCCGCCGACCTCTCCGATGTCCAGACCTTTCTGACCGAGGCCGCCTACGACGAGGTGCGGGTCTCTCCGGACGGCTCGTGGCTGGCCTTCATCGTCCGCCGCAACGACTTCGAGCGCGACCGCGAGCTGTTCACCGTCTGGACGCTCGACCTCTCGCCGGAGGCTCAGTCCGCACGGCCCGTCCGGATCGCCGAGTTGGAGAGCTGCTCGGCGCTGCGCTGGTCTCCCGAGGGCGGGTCGCTCGCTTTCCTCTCCGGTTCCCAGCTCTTCACGCTGGAGCCGAAAGCCGGAGCGGTGCCGCGGCGGCTCACCGATCCGGCGCGGTTCCCCGCGGGCGTCGACCTCTACGACTGGCTCCCCGACGGCTCGGGGATGGTCGCCGAGGCCACCGGTCCGCCGGAGGAAGCGATTGCCGGCGAGCGCCGGCTGCGGGATTTCTATGGCGACGTTCGCCGCAGCCCCGCTCCGTCGCGTCCGGGGTCCCTCTTCAAGATCGCTCTGGGCGCCGGCCGCGTCGAGCCCTTCGGCACCGCGCCGTTCGAGGATACGGAAAGCCTCGCCGTCTCGCCGGATGGCCGCTGGCTCGCGGTCGCCGGCAACACTCTCCGCTGGTCGATGAGCACCGCCGAGGTGGCCCTGCTGCCGGTGCCGGAGGGGAAGGCCGGCGCCGCGGCGCCGCGGCGCACCCACAACCTGGTCCTGGAGGACAACCTCGCCTGGGCCGGAAAGGACCTCTTCGTCTCCGGCATGGGGGAGGAGAAGGATGGCCGCTACACCGTGACCGACTCGCGGCTGTATCGGGTGGACGCCGGCGACCTCCACCTCGTCCGCGCCGCGCCCGCCCTGCAGGGGCATCTCGATCAGGCGGTGTCGCTGGCGGACGGCTCGCTGCTCGCCGTTACCGTCGTCTCCACGGGCATGCGGATCTCCCGCGTCGAGCCCGCCTCCGGAGGGGTGCGGACGCTGCGCGAGCAGCGCGGCTGGATCGCCAACCTCTCGGCTTCGCGCGATGGCCGCCGGATCGCTTTCGTCGCCGGCGACGCCCGTCACTTCGCGGAGATCTACGTGGCGGATGGGCCGGACGGCGTCGCGGCGGCCCGCCTGGTGACCGACTTCAACGCCGCGCTGACGCACATGCCGCTGCCTGAGATCGAGACCGTCGCCTGGGATGGCGGCGATGGGGTCGCCGTCGAGGGTGTGCTCTTCTGGCCGCCCGGACGGAAGGGAGAGAAGGGGCTGCCGCTGATCGTGGATCTCCACGGCGGCCCGTTCGGCGTGGCCCGCACCGAGGCGGTGGACCTCTACGGCTCCTACGAGTCGTATCCTGCCCTGCTCGCCGCCCGGGGCTTCCTGGTGCTCAATCCCAACTACCGCGGGAGCGGCGGCCGCGGCGACACGTTCACGCAGGGGATCGAGGGGCACCGCTGCTCCCGCCCCTCGGAGGACGTCATCCGCGGTGTCGAGAGCCTCATCGCTCGCGGCTGGGCCGACCGCGGACGGGTCGGCCTCATCGGCTACAGCGGCGGCGGCGGGCTGTCCAAATGCCTGATCGGCCGCACCGCCCTGTTCCGCGCCGCGGCCACGGGCGCGGGGGTGTGGGACGACCTCTCGCTGTTCGGCACGGAGCGGGGACGGATGTGGGCTGAAGCCTTCTATCAGGGCAAGGCGCCGTGGGACGACTCCGCGCTCTGGTGGAACGAATCTCCCATCAGCGGCCTGGGCCGGGTGAAGACGCCGACCCTGATCATCTCGGGAGAGCGCGACGGCACCGCGCCCGCGCAAGCCGCCGAGCTCTACGAGGACCTCGTCTGGCGCGGAGTGCCGGCGGAGTCGCTGGTCTTCCCCGGCGAAAGCCACATCTTCAGCAAACCCTCCCACAAGCGGACCAAGATCCGCGCCGAGGTTTCCTGGCTGGGGCACTACCTGCTGGGCAAGCCGCGGGAGGAGCTACCGGCCGATTTGCCGGCGGTGCCGCCCCCGCCCGAACCCTCACCCCCGGCCCCTCTTCCTTCCCCCTCCCACCCTCCCTCACAGGGAGAGGGGAGAAAGACAGGAGTTGCTGTCCAACCCCAAACCGTTCCTGTATTGCTTTTGACTAACCACTCCCTCTTCTCCCGGTGAGGGAGGGGTCGGGGGGACGGGAGAAGAGGGCCGGGGTGATGAGGGCCTACCGCCCAAAATACTCCGCCGGCGTCTCGCCCAGGAACAGGTCGGGGTGGAGCGGCTGCCCCGGCTCGACTGCGTAGGGCTCGAAATCGGTGATCCCCGCCTCGCGTAGCACGTCCTCGTCGATGGCGAAGTTCCCGGTGTAAGCGCGGCTATCGCGGGTGAGGATCGCGTGGGCGGCGTCGGCCACGATCTCCGGTTTCCGGCAGTTCTGGGGCGGGGTGATCCCGCCCAGCATGGCCAGGGCCGCGGTGAGGACCACGGTGCGCGGCCAGAGGGCGTTGACGGCGATGCCGTCGGCGCGGAATTCCTCGGCCATCCCCAATACGCAGAGGCTCATTCCGTACTTCGCGATGGTGTAGGCGACGTGGTGCTCGAACCACTTGGGGTCGAGGTTGAGCGGCGGCGACAGGGTGAGGATGTGCGGGTTCGCCGCTTTTTTGAGATAGGGGATACAGGCTTGCGAGCAGGCGAAGGTGCCGCGGGCGTTGACCCCCCACATCAGGTCGAATTTCTTGAGCGGCGTCTCCAGGGTCGGGGTCAGGCTGATCGCGCTGGCGTTGTTGATCAGGATGTCGATGCCGCCGAAGGTCTCCGCCGTCTTCTCGACCGCCGCCTGCACCTGCTCGCCGTCGCGGATGTCCACCTGGAGCGGGAGCGCCCGGCCGCCGGCGGCCTCGATCTCCTCGGCCGCCGAATAGATCGTCCCGGGGAGCTTCGGGTTGGGCTCCGCCGTCTTGGCCGCGATGGCGATGTTGGCGCCGTCGGCGGCGGCGCGCAGGGCGATCGCCTTGCCGATGCCGCGGCTGGCGCCGCTTATGAAGAGGGTCTTGCCGAAGAGGGTCCGGCCTTTGAGATCCGCCATCTAGGCCGTCCCTCTCAGAGTTTTTGCTGAATATTCCGCAATGTGATCGTAGGCCTCGCCCAGCATCTCCTCCGGCGGCAGGAAGACCAGCCGCACGTGATTGAAGTCGTCCTGGCCGAAGCCGGAGCCGTGGACGAGGACCACGCCGTGCTGAAGGATCAGGTCGCGCACCAGCTCGACGTCGCGCAGGCCGCCGAGGTCGAAGCGGGGAAAGGCGTAGAACGCGCCGCGTGGCGGCACGCAGCTCCAGCCGGGGATGGCGTTGATCCGCTCGACGGTGAAGTCGCGGCGGCGGCGGAGCTTGGCGTTGACCTCGGCGATGTGCGGGTTGGGCCCTTCGAGGGCCGGCTTGATCGCCCACTGCACCGGGTGGCTGGGGCAGAGGCGCGCCCGCACCAGCCGCCCCATGGCGTCGGCCAGCGGCGCCACCACGGCCGGTGGGCCGGAAAGGATCGTCCAGCCCATCCGCAGGCCGGGGCCGAGCCAGACCTTGGAGAGGCCGCAGAAGGTGGCGATCGGCACGTCGTCGCGCAGCGCGGCGGTGGCCACGAAGTCGGTCTCCGGATCGATCAGCATGCGGTCGTAGATCTCGTCCGAGAGCACCACCAGGTGATGGCGCGCGGCGATCTCCAGCACCGCCTCCAGGGTGGCGCGGTCGGCCACCGAGCCGGTCGGATTGTTCGGATTGATCAGCACCAGGGCGCGCGTTCCGGCGTCCACCAGCCGCTCGATGTCGTCCGGGTCGGGCTGCCAGCCGCGCGATTCGTCGAGCTTGTAGTAGAGCTCGCGGCCCCCCACCTTGGCCAGCACGGCGGAGTAGAGCGGGTAGCCCGGGCTGGGCAGGAGCACCGCCTCGCCGGGCTCGAGCAGGGCGTTGAGCAGGAGCTCGATCGGCTCGGAGGCGCCGTGGCCGATCAACACGTCCTGGACCGACCTGATCCCCTTGCGCTCCTCGGCGTCGCGGCGGATCGCCTCCCGCGCCTCGGGGATCCCCTCGGAGGCGGAGTAGGAGGTCTTGTTGTCGCGCAGCGCCTTGACGATGGCGTCGACGACCACCTCGGGGGTCCGGAAGTCGAACTGGCAGGGGTCACCGATGTTCAGGCCGATGATCTTCCTGCCCAGCGCCTCGGCCTGGCGGGCGAGGGAGACGACGTCGCGCACGGCATAGGTGACGCCGTCGATGCGCTTCGCCGTGCGGATGGGTGCGTAGGGGGCGAGGGTGGCGTTCAGGGTCATGGTCATCTCTAGAGGGCGGTCGTCCCCGGCGGCACCAGCTCGTCGATCTGCCGGGCGTCTTCGTCGGTGATCTGCACGTCGAGGGCCTTCAGGCTGTCTTCCAGTTGATCCATCGTGCGCGGGCCGATGATCACCGAGGTCACCGCCGGATGGCGGAGCGCCCAGGCGTTGGCGAAGCGGGCGAGGGAGACTCCCTTCGCCTCGGCCAGCGGCAGGAGCTTCTCGACGATGTCGAGCCGGCGCTGGAATTTCGGGTTCCCGAGGTCGCCGATCGAATTCGTGGCGCGCGGACTGTCCTTCGGGTTGACGCCGTCGCGCCGGTACTTGCCGGTGAGAAACCCCCCTTCGAGCGGGCTCCAGACGATGTTGCCGATGCCGTGCCTGAGGGTCATCGGGAAGTGCTCGGCCTCCATCACCCGGCGCAGGATGCTGTAGGGGGGCTGGAGGGAGATCCAGCGCTCCCAGCCGTTCTTCTCGCTGATCGCGAGACTGTCGACGATCTCCCAGGCCGCGAAGCGCTTCTCCCAGAAGGCGGCGCCGTCGTAGTGGTTGGTCGACAGGCCCAGGTAGCGCACCTTGCCCTGGCGCACCAGGTCGTTGAGGGTGGAGAGGGTCTCCTCGATCGGCGTCGAGGGGTCGGCGCGGTGGATCTGATAGAGGTCGATGACGTCGGTGTCGAGGCGGCGCAGGCTGTTCTCCACCTGCTCCTGGATCGCCTTGCGCGAGAGGCCGCGCTGGTTGGGCCCGGTCCCCATCGGCGCGAAGACCTTGGTGGCGAGCACCGTGCCTTCCCGCCGCCCCTTCAGCGCCTCGCCGACGATCACCTCGGACTCGCCGTCGGAGTAGACGTTGGCCGTGTCGATGAAGTTGACCCCCGAGTCCAGGGCCTTGTGGATGATGCGGATCGAGTCCTGGTGGTCGGGGTTTCCCGACTTGCCGAACATCATCGCGCCGAGGCAGATCGGCGAGACCTTCAGGCCGCTCCTGCCGAGATTCCTGTATTCCATCTGTTGCCCCATGCGTCACCCTCCCGTGCGAAAACCGCTCAGGCGGAAGCTATCACGGGCCCAGCGCGGCCTCCACCCGGTCGATCCGCCCCTCCAGTTCGCCGTTCAGCACCAGGTCGCGGCACTCGGCGGCCGGCAGCGCGGGGCTGAAGAGGTAGCCCTGGAACCTCTCGCAGCCGAGCCCCTGGAGCCAGCTCCACTGCTCCCGGGTCTCCACTCCCTCGGCGATGACGCCGATCTCCAGGCTGACGGCCAGCGCGATCACCGCCGCCACCACCTCCTCGCTGCCGTGGGCCTGGCCGATGGTGTGGACGAAGGAGCGGTCGACCTTCAGGGTGTCGATCGGGAAGGTGGTGAGGTAGGAGAGCGACGAATAGCCGGTGCCGAAATCGTCGATGGCGATCCGCACCCCGAGCTCCTTCAGGCCGCGCAGCACCGCGAGCGTCGCCTCGCCGTTCTGCATGGCCAGGGTCTCGGTGATCTCCAGCACCAGGAAGCCGGGCGGGAAGCCGGTCTCGGCCAGCAGGTTGCTGATGCGTTGCAGGAGGTCCGGCTGCTGGAAGGCGCGCGGCGAGAGGTTCACCGCCAGTTGCAGCTCGACGGCGCCGTCGCGGCGCCACTCCTCGACCTCCAGGCAGGCGGTGCGCAGCACCCAGAGGTCGAGCACCGTGGCGAGGCCGGAGGCCTCGGCCAGCCCGAGGAACTCCCCCGGCGCCATCAGCCCGCGGGTGGGGTGGAACCAGCGGAGCAGCGCCTCGACCCCCTCGACGCCGCGGCGGCGCGAGTCGAGCACCGGCTGGTAGAAGAGCGTCAGGCCCCCCCGGACCTGGGTCAGCTCGCGCCGCAGGTCGGCCTCCAGCGAGAGCTGCTCCAGGCTGTGCGAGTCCATTCCCGGGCCGTAGAGCTGATAGCCGTCCCGGCTCGTCCCCTTGGTGCGGTACATGGCGATCTCGGCGCGCTTGAGGAGGGTCTCGGCGTCGGCGCCGTCCTCCGGGTAGCGGCTGACCCCGAGGCTGGCGGTCAGGTAGACCTCGCGCTCCTGGAGGGCGAAGGGGATGCGGACCACGCTCAGCAGCTTCTCGGCCACCCGCCCGACGGCGGCGTCGCTCTCGGTGGCCGGCAGCAGGACGACGAACTCGTCCGCCGCCACCCGCGCCAGCAGATCGGTGCTCCGCAGGTTGTGCCGCAGCCGGCCGGCGACCGCCTTCAACAGCTCGTCGCCGTGCAGGTTGCCGAGCGATTCGTTGACCACCTTGAAGCGGTCGAGGTCGAGGAAGAGGACGGCGAGCCGCTCCAGCCGCGCCTCGGCGCGCTCGATCGCGCTGCGCAGGTGCTGGACGATCAGGTTGCGGTTGGGCAGGTCGGTGAGCGAGTCGTGATAGGCGAGATAGTCGATGCGGTCCGCGGCGGCGATCACCCGCTGGCGCTCGTCCTCGAGCAGCCAGGTCACCATGCCGATCCCGATCAGCGACTGGAACAGGAAGTCGAACGGTCCCGAGTACGCGGAGTAGGCCAGCGAGCCGGTGTGGGCGGCCTGGCCGGCGACGATGACCGCGTAGTGGAGCTGGTTCAGGCCGTAGAGCAGGAAGGCGGCCGCGGTCAGGGCGCGGCCGAGCCCCGAACGCCGCGCCCGGCTGCGCCAGACGCCGACGGCCGCGGCTCCGAACGCCGTGCCCAGCAGCAACGCGCGCAGCCCTACCCGCACCAGGAGCCGGACCTCGGACGAGGTGTAGAGGGTCCCCAGCACGCAGCCGGCGGCCAGCAGCAGCAGGAAGCCGAGGGCGGCGCGCCGGAAGCGCCGGGTGAGCGGCCGGCCCGCCGTCGCCTCGAAGGTGCCGAAGAGCAGCCAGCCGACCTGCCAGTAGCCGGCGGTGAGCGAGACGAGGGACACCGTCAGACGGCCGAGCGCGTCGGCCGGCATCCGCCCGCTCTCGGCCAGATACTGGGAGGCCGCGTCGGCGACCAGCCAGACGCAGAAGGCCCACCAGCTCCAGGCCCAGCTTTGCAGATAGGGGCGCTGGTAGAGGCGATGGAAGCCTACCAGCACCATCGCCAGGACGATGGCGCCGATGGCCTGTGCGGCGTTGCTTGTGAAAACCACAAGCACCGAGCTGATCATGTGGGCGCTATCTTATGACAGTAAAGGATGGAAAAGGGAATGGAGCTCCATGGCCCCTGGGGAACCGAGGCCTTGGACCCGGCAGCCGTCCTACCGCATCAGCCAGAACCCCAGCCCGGCCAGCAAGGCCAGCGCCAGCAGCGCCAGACCGGCATAGAGCAGGAGGGGCCGCTTGCCCTCGTCCCCGGAGCGGCCGCCGCCGAGCAACCGCGAGCCCGCCTGGGAGAGGCCGCGGATCTCGGTCAGCGTGCGCAGACCCAGGATCTCCTCCAGCCGCTCCAGCGCGGCCAGCAGGTCGACGGCGCTGGCGTAGCGTTCGTCCGGCCGGCGCGCCAGACAGCGGAGGGCCACCACGTCGATCTGCGGCGAGAGCGCCGGATCGACCTGGCTGGGGAGGGCGAACTTGGGTCCCGGCGTGCGGCCGGTCACCATCTCGTGGAAGATCACCCCCGCCGAGTAGAGGTCGGTCCGCGCGTCCGCGGCGCCCGATCCCTCCAGGATCTCCGGCGCCAGGTAGTAGAGAGCCCCCAGGCGGATCTCCCCCGTGCCGAGGGTGGCGGTGAGGCTCGGCGCCGCCGTCTCGAAACCGGTGATCCCGAGGTCCGACAGCTTGACCGTCGCGAAGTCGGGCGAGACGAGCACGTTGCGCGGCGTCAGGCTGCGGTGGAGGAGGCCGTGCTGGTGGCCTTGAGCGAGGCCGCGGCAGATCCCCCGCATCACCGTGAACGCCTCGGAGAGCGACAGCCGCCGGCTTTTGAGCAGCCGGTCGAGCGAGGTCCCCTCGACCTTCTCCATCACCAGGTAGAGGCGGTCCCCCTCCTGGCCGGTGTCCAGGAGCTGCACCAGATTGGGATGGCGGGAGACCGGCAGGATCGCCCGCAGCTCGCGATGGAAGCGCTCGACTGCCGCCGGATCGTCGGCCAGGCGGCGGGGGAAGAGCTTGATCGCGACCTCCCGCCCCTCCGGCGCCAGGGCGGTATAGACCGCCGACTGGCCGGCCTTGCCGAGCAGCTCCTGGACTCGATAGGGACCGATGGTTTCCGTCATGCCTCGAAGATCATAACCGTGTCGCCCACCGCGATCCGATCGAACGGCGCCAGCACGGCCCGCTCGACAGTCTTGCCGTTCACCCGCGTCCCCTTGCTGCTGCCGAGGTCGGTGAGCACCCACGCCCCCTCCTCCCAGGCCAGCCGCAGGTGCTCCTTGCTGGCGTTGGGATCGCTCAGCGGCAGATCGCAGGTGCGCGACCTCCCCACGGTCGCGGTGGCCTTTTCGGGGTCGCCGGCGTCGAGCGTCAGCGTCCGGCCGCGCTCCGGCCCCTCGGCCACGTACAGGCGCGCCGGCCGCGGCGCTTCCGAGGGGATCTCCGGCCGCGACCGTGCGGAGCGGGCGATCTCCACGGTCTGGATCGGATACGGGATGTCGATCCCCTCCCGGCGGAGCTCCTCCCAGATCCGCGCCCGCAGATCGCTCGTGATCCGCTGGTTCTGGGCCACGTCGTCGATCCAGACCCGCAGCTCGTAGAGGATCGAGCTCGGCTCAAAGGAGACCAGCAGGACGTCCGGCGCCGGCTTGTCGAGGATCCCGGAGACGCCGGCGGCGCAGTCGAGCAGCGCCCGGCGCACGCGGTAGGGGGGCTCGCCGTAGCCCACTCCCACCCGCACCTTCTCGCGGTGCACCGGGTGCGGGTAGTAGTAGTTGAGCACCCGCTCGTCCGCCATCTTGCTGTTCGGGATCACCAGGTTGTCGTTGTCCCGCGTCCGCAGGTGGGTGGTGCGCCAGGTGATCGCCGCCACCCGCCCCTCGTGCTCGCCGACCTTGATCCAGTCGTTGATCCGGAACGGTTTCTCGATGCTGATCACCAGCCCGGCGAAGAAGTTGCCGAGGATCGGCTGCAGGGCGAGACCGAGCACCAGCGAGGTCACCGCGCTGGTGGCGATCAGCGCCGTGACGTCGAGCTTCGGGAAGCTCATCCGCAGCGTGACGAAGGCGGTGGCCAGGTAGATCACGGTCATCGCCACCGCCGGCAGCAGGGAAGGGAGGCTCATCCCCTTCTTCGCCGTCAGGTGGACGTCGAAGAGGTAGAGGCCGAGCAGTCGGAAGATCGTGATCAGGCCGAGGAACAGCCACGCCCAGTCGAGCAGGCGGCCGACCCCCGCCATCATATACCCCGGCTGGAGGAGGGTGACCACCTCCAGCGTGGCCACGGCGGCGGCCACGGAGAGCGGGAAGGCGAGCTGCCGCACCCAGAAGAACCGCCGCCGCAGGACGGAGAGGATCACGATCAGCAGCGACAGCACGGCGACGCTGCCCAGCACGGTGAGGGTCGTCAGCAAGCGGGGTCTACCTCCGAAAAGCGCTCCGAAAGCTCGATTCTAGTCCGGCCGGCCGCTCCGCAGGGGGATCGGGTTAGAATCCGCCTTTCGTTTCAGCTTTCCCTTCCAAAGGAGACCACGATGAAGAGATTCGGTTCGACCGCCGCCATGGCGCTGGCGCTCGCCGCCACCCTGGCGCTGCCCGGGCATGCCCAGACCGCCGAGAAGAAGGTGACCAAGACCACGACGACCACGACGACCACCACCACCAAGCCGGCGGTCGGCGGCGTCCGCGGCTCGCTCCTGTTCCAGATCGATCAGGCCCAGGACAAGCTCCTGCAACTGGCCAACGCCATTCCCGCTGAGAAGTACACCTGGCGGCCGGGCGAGGGCGTGCGCTCGGCCGGCGAGGTGTTCAACCACGTGGCGGCCGCCAACTACTTCTTCCCGACGATCTGGAAGAGCACGGTCGCGATGCCCGCCGGCCTCGACCCCCGCACCTTCGAGAAGGAGATGGGCGGCGACAAGGCGAAGACGATCGACACCCTCACCAAGTCCTTCGAGCACGTCCGCGCGGCCATCTCGGCGGCGTCCGAGGCCGACCTCAACAACAAGGTCAACATCTTCGGCCACGACGCCACCGTCCGCGACGCCATGCTGATCGTCGTCACCCACGCCCACGAGCACCTCGGCCAGGCCATCGCCTACGCCCGCTCGAACGGCGTCGTGCCGCCGTGGAGCGCGAAGGGGGACTAGGCCCTTCGCTCCACTTGCGTGGCCTGCGACCTCATCCCCTAACCCCTTCTCCTGAAGGAGAAGGGGAACGCCTTCGGGATCCTTCCTTCCAGCCAAGCCCTCCCTCTCCTTCAGGAGAGGGACCGAGGGTGAGGTCGCAGGCCACGAATGCTTGTCTCCCCTCTCCCTGTGAGGGAGGGCGTGCGGGGGAAGGGAGAGGGGCCGGGGGTGAGGGTTCGGGCGGGGGGCTCTGGCTCGCTGTCTCTACCCCAGCCGCTCGCGGAACACCCTGTCCATCGCCAGCCGCAGGGCCTCGAGCCGGCCGTGCTTGCTCATCTTGTCGGCGGTGACCTTGACCGGCCAGTCGAAGTCGACGTTGTCGAGCACCGTCGCCTTCCAGACCTTCTTTTTGGCATCCCAATCCCCGCCCGGGTTGCCGGCCAGGGCCCAGCCGGTGGGGAGATAGCTGCGGACCTCGGTCTCCGTGTACTGCAAAGGCTCGTTCGTAGTCATGGAGCGGGATTGTACGCCAACCCCCCCTTCCTTGACCCCCCCGACGGCGCGTTGCTACGATCGGCCTCCGGGCCCTCGCGGGCTCCCCCAGCCGACTGGCACTAGCGACTCACAAAGGAAAGCCATGAGAATCGAGCTCACCGAAGAGCAGAAGCTGCTGCAGGAGACCGTCCGCCGGTTCGCCGAGGAGGTCGTCCGCCCGCGCGCCAAGGAGATCGACGAGTCGGGCGAGTTCCCGCGCGCGTTCTTCGACCAGGCCGGAGAGCTGGGCCTCGCCGGGGTCAGCGTGCCGGAGGGGCACGGCGGCGCCGGCATGGACACCGTCTCCTACTGCCTCGTCATCGAAGAGATCAGCCGGGTCTGCGCCACCTCGGGCGTCATCCTGTCGGTCAACAACTCCCTGGTCTGCGATCCGCTGCTCAAATTCGGCACCGACGAGCAGAAGAAGGAGTTCCTGGAGCCTCTGGCGTCGGGGAAAAAGCTCGGCTGCTTCGCCCTCACCGAGCCCGGCGCCGGCAGCGATCCGGCGGGCATCCGCACCACGGCGCGGCGCGACGGCGACGACTACATCCTGAACGGCAACAAGATCTTCATCACCAACGGCACCGACGCCGACGTGGCCCTGGTCTTCGCCAGCGTCGACTTGGCCAAGAAACACAAGGGGATCACCTGCTTCATCGTCCCCGCGGACACCCCCGGCTACAGCCACGGCACTCACGAGTTCAAGCTCGGGGTCAACGCCTCCGGCACCACCGAGCTCGCCTTCCAGGACCTCCGCATCCCCGCCCGCTACCGCCTGGGCGAAGAAGGCGAGGGGTTCAAGGTCGCCATGTCCACTCTCGACGGCGGCCGCATCGGCATCGCCGCGCAGGCGGTGGGCATCGCCCAGGGGGCCTTCGAGGAGGCGCTCGCCTACTCCCAGGAGCGCGAGCAGTTCGGCTCCCACCTCTCCGACTTTCAGGCCATCCAGTTCTACCTGGCGGACATGTCGACCGAGCTCGACGCCGCCCGCCTGCTCACCTGGAAGGCGGCGTGGGCCAAGGAGAACCAGAAGCGCTACACCGTCGAGGCCTCCCAGGCCAAGCTCTTCGCCTCCGAGATGGCCCAGCGCGTCACCAACAAGGCGCTGCAGATCCACGGCGGCTACGGCTACACCAAGGAGTACAACGTCGAGCGCTACTTCCGCGACGCGCGCATCACCGAGATCTACGAGGGCACCAGCGAGATCCAGAAGATGGTGATCGCCGACTGGGTGCTCAACAAGGCCTAGGAAGGCCGCCGGAAGGAGACGCCATGGCCCTGCTGACCGAGCCCCGATCCTCCGCTTCGCCCGCGGCCGCGGAGGGCGTCGACTTCTCGCTCACCGAGGACCAGCAGCTCCTCCGCGACGAGGTCCGCCGCTTCGCCGTCGAGCGCATCCAGCCCGGAGCCGCCGAGCGCGACCGCAACCACACCTTCCCCATCGACATCTTCCGGGAGATGGGGGAGATGGGACTCCTCGGCATGCTGGTCCCCGAGGAGTACGGCGGCGCCGGCACCGACACCCTCGCTTACCTGCTGGCCATCGAGGAGATCTCGCGGGTCGACCCGGCGGTGGCGGTGACGATGAGCGTCACCAACTCCGTCTGCTGCTGGCCGATCGTCCACTTCGGCAGCGAGGACCTGAAGCGGCGGGTCCTGCCGATTCTGGCTTCCGGAGAGGCCGTCGGCGGTTTTGGCCTCACCGAGCCGGGAGCGGGGAGCGACGCGGGGAGCCTGAAGACCACCGCCCGGCGCGACGGCGATGTCTGGATTCTCGACGGCCAGAAGGCCTGGATCACCAACGCGGGCTACGCCAAGTACTTCGTGGTGCTGGCGCGGACCGACCCGGCGGCGGGGAAGCGCGGGATCTCGGCCTTCGTGGTCCCCGCCGACGCGTCGGGGTTCTCCGTTGGGCCGCCCGAGGAGAAGATGGGGCTCAAGTCCTCGCTCACCGCGCAGATCTACTTCTCCGCCTGCCGGGTGCCGGCCGAGAACCTCCTCGGGGAGGAGGGACAGGGGCTGAAGATCGCCCTCTCGACCCTCGGCCACTCGCGCCTCGGCATCGGTGCCCAGGCGGCGGGCATCCACCAAAGAGCGCTCGAGCTGGCGGTGGCCTACGCCAAGGAGCGCGTGCAGTTCGGCGTCCCGATCGCCAACAACCAGGCCATCCAGTTCAAGCTAGCCCAGATGGCCACCGAGCTCGCCGCCTCCCGCGCCCTCACCCACGCCGCCGCCGCCGCCGAAGGCACCTCCCGAGCCGGCCGCCTCGCCGCCCAAGCCAAGCTCTACGCCTCCGAAGCCGCCAACCGAGCCTGCCAGGAAAGCCTCCAGATCCACGGCGGCAACGGCTTCCACGACGACTACGAGATCTCCCGCCTTTACCGGGACGTGCGCGTCACCACGATCTATGAGGGGACGAGTGAGATGCAGAGGATGGTGATCGCGCGGAGCTTGCTGCAGCGGTAGCCGAGAGCGGAGTGAAGGTGGGCCTCTGCTAGGATAACCTCGAGAGAGGAGACCCAGATGGCCCAGGTAGTTTTCGACTTTCCCGCTTCAGTCTTTTCGGCCTTACGGAAGGCTCCTGCGGAGTTTGCCGCCGAAATGCGGCTCGCGGCGGCGATTCACTGGTTCTCGCAGGGCCTGATCTCTCAGGGAAAGGCTGCCGAGATTGCTGGACCGAGTCGAGCGGAGCTTCTGGACGAGCTGTTCAGGAAAAAGGTTCCGGCCATCCAGATGACGGTGGAGGAGCTTCGGGAAGAGCTCGCGCGTGGCTGGGAGGCGATAGAGTCTTAGACGCTTTCCCATTCACTTTTTGCCAGACCAACATCAGCTCAAGCAACTCGCGAATGGCAAGCCGAGTAGAAGGGCGTAATCTGGATGTCAGGCAGACAGCAATGACGCTCCAGATCCAAAGCTAGCCCGTCGCCCCTTTTTAGGTCAATAGGCATGAGTCGAACGTACAAATCAATTTCGCCAATAGCAACTCGCCTGATAGCGACCGTTGGAGACTTCCTCGCTTTTCCTCTGAATCCGCTTTTACCTTTCCGTAGAAGGCTGTCCCGTCTTGATTGTCTGATGTTAGTCCTTTTTGGCCTTGTCGTTGCCTTTATGTTGTTTAAGCTGTCTCTTGTTTTTCGCTATCCTCTTTTCGAGAGGGCGGCGTTTGCCCTGGGAGCTGTCTATGCGTTTTGTGCTTTCGTGAATTCCGGGGGTCAGGGTCTCAAGCGGAGTGCGCTGGAAGCTGAGTCCGCTGATAGCCGGGCTCCTGTTCTCATGCTCAGGGCTTTTTCAGTTGACTCCATTGAGGTCAGTGTTTATTCGCCAAGCCCGTTGGGGCTTAGTGAGAGGAGTCGGAGACTTGAGGAAGTGGTTATTTCTCACTTTAAAGAGCTCGGGCCTCCGGTCGCCGTTGGTGATTGGCGCGAAATGATCCCTAAGGGCGGCTCTGCGAGAGGTTATTTTGAGAACGATAGCTGGAGGGACTATGTAAAGATTCAATGCTCTAGGGCGGTCTGTATCATTGTATTTCTGGAGAATAGTGCGGAGCTTCGCTGGGAAATCTCGCAAGTGGCAAGTCAAGGAGGCCTCTATAAGACGGTCGTGATCTTTCCTCCCTGGGATCCCAAAGATCCTCAAAAGATGTCTATGATTCGAAGCGAGCTAGAGTGGCTCTGGTCTTCTCTAGCAAATGCTCTAGGAGAATTACCCTCGGACATCGTAGATTGGACGGACGTTGTTGGAGTGTACTTTGATGACAAAGGAGCCCGGTGGTTACTCTCGAAGCGGACAAGCGAGTTCGGAAGGAAGCTGCGATATTTCAGCGTGGCTGAGAAATATAATCAGGCGCTTGGAGAACTTTGCAGTGGAGAATGGGGCCGCCGAGTGCGCGACAATTTGTCGGCACTGCCTATAGCTGGACCGCCGCCAAGTTATCGACCCAGAGGACTTCAGCTCCGAGGGGTGGCAGCTGTGCTTCTCTGGTCAATGGCGCTCTTCCAGCTAAGTCCCTTTTTACCGTGGGGAACTCTTAAGAAAGGAAAATCTGCGGAGGACTACCGTCTCGTGAGATTGCAGTTTCACGGGCTCTTTTACGTGACTGAAGAACCTCCCTCCGAAGTTATGGAGAAGGCTCTTGCTGACATCGATAGCTGGCGGTCAGTTGAGAGCGAGCTCACACTAAGGTCCCGCGAGTATTCCAAGCTTTTCAAGAAATTCCTCACGGCAGGAGGTTCCTGCGATTCTACGGTTACCCCAGAGTCAGTTTTAGAGACAGATCTGATAATGCACGTCGAATCGATACTGGACCGAACTCCAAGTGGCTGGCAAGTACGCGCTATAAACTGCAGCAAAGTGATAAATTGGGTTACATGTATCGACTCTGCCGGACAGGAGACGTTCGGCGTTGGTGACAAGTGCTTGGCCAAGCTTCGAGAGTAGGCATGCTTCCAACAGGTTCCCAAGAAGTGTTTTCTTTCACATGTTTAGCGGCAATTCGGGTTACGCGATCCAGCTTCTCTCTACCGCCGAAACCCTTCCTCAAACTCCTGGAGCCTCGGCTCGAAGCGTACCTGAATCGGGGCCCTTTCGCCGTGATCCTTTGCCCAGGCCTCGCAGCGGCTCAGGTCGAGCCCGTCTTTTGAAGCCCGGCAGTCCGGCGCTGGATGCTCGTAGTGTCCCGGGTCTGCCCAGATCGAGGGCCGGTCAGGAATCTGTACTCCAGGCTGTTGCGGTTGAAGGTGCATAGGTCGGCGTAGCGGAAGCGGGGGTAGTCGAGGGCAACGAGGCGGTACTGCTCGGTGAGAGTGGTGCGCATGATGCCGGGATCGTCGGTGGCGAGGACTACCGGGACGTGCCTCTCCATGTAGAGCGGCAGGGGTGTGCGTCCCCCGCGATTCCCAGGAGCTGAGCGTTGCTCACCATGTTGATCTCGATGGCGACCGGTTCCTCGGCCATTTTCTTCAGGGTCTCCCCGGAGCCGGTCTCGTAGGTAATGGCGACGCCGTGGCCGATGCGCTGGGCGTGCGCCGCCCCCAATGGGTGCCAGCCGTTTCCGGCATCGATCCGATCCAGCGGCCGGTCGGAAAGCGGGGGGCTCGGCCTTCATGGTTTCCGGTCTCGGTCCCACCCTCCCGGTCCGGGAAACGGCTGGTACCTATTCTCCGCCAAGTTATTTTTACCGGATGGAGAAGCGGCCGGAACGAGAGAGGGGGGCTGACGACGGCCCGGGCGGGCGAGCTTGGCCCGCACCGCGGAAGATCGGGCTTGAGACGGCGGGTAGTTACGCCTCGGCTCAAGTTGCTTGATTCCTGCTATTGCGAAAATTTTGTCCAGATGATATTAAGCAAGGATCGCCACTTTGGGCGGTTCTAAGATGGTAAGGAGACGACCATGAAGAGACTTGTCCTTTGTGCCGTAGCCACCCTGCTCGCCTCTGGAGCTGTCATGAGCAAGCCAGCTTATGCCTGCACCCAGTTTCCGGCCTGCGTAGATGACGGCTGTCCTGACGGAAAAACGTGCAATACCTGTACGGGTCGGTGCTTCTAACGGCTACTCTGAGGCCGGCCGCCCCAATAGGCCGGCCGGCCGCCATCGCCCCAATAGGTTCCACCCCAAATAGGTTCCAGCCGTTTCCAGGAGGGGCAATACCCTTCCATGGCCCGCAGTATGCGACCAAGACTCATCACCAGGCAGCAGGCTGGAACCTGGGTCGGCTGTAGGCTTACAATCGTTGGATGTTGCCCCCAGAGCGCGGTACCTCCGTCCTACCCTGGCAAACACCCCTTGGGATGTGGGCCTACACCAAGTGGCGGCGCTTGGCAAAGCTCCTGTTTATGATCAGCATTTTTGGCGCGGTTGCCTCGCCGCTGCTTGCGATCTACGTCTGGGAGGACCGGCCCGACGCCAGCGACACTGGAAAGCACACTCTCTCGGGCTGGCTGGTCGGACACTTTGGGGACCACTGGGCACAGGTCGCGGGGACCATGCTCTTTTCAGGCGCGGCGGTTCTCTTCGTGGCGATCGTCTTGCTGCTCAGGGGCACGGTACGGGGTCCGTGGCAGCGGCGGCGCTTCCGCCGCACCTGTGGCACCCGGACTGGGTGGCGGCGGTCTTGAGCGAAGAATCTGCGGATTCTGTCCAAGGCGACCCGGCGTCCCAGGCGACCTTGACCATCCAGACAGCGTGTCCGCCTTCTGGAGTGATCCCCGAAGCTTGCTCGGCATGGGCCGGCGGGTCGAGCCTCAGTTCGGATCGTCGAGGACGGCGGCAGCGGTAGGGGAGGACTCCAGATGATCTCCAAGCCCAAAGGGCGGCGGATTTTCACCCATCGGCCACCCCTCCGGGGTTTGGGGAACTCGGAGACATCCGACCCTGCGGTTAAAACCGCAGGCTGTTCAAAGCCCGCCCTTTGGGCGATCCCCCACCCTCTGACCCAAGATATGTAGGAGAGCGTGGGCCGTGAGGCCCGGCGGCTGATGGAAGCAAAGGACGTAAAGGACAGCAAGGACATCAGAAAACGAGGGATGGGGATACAAGTCCGGTAATTCTTGTCTTTGCTGCCGTCCCTGCCGTCCCTGTCGTCCCTGCAGTCCTTTACGTCCTTGCACGGTTGCCCGCCAGGCTCCCGGGCCGCCAGGCGCGCGGTGGTTGTGCTCCGCTCCGGGCCCACCCGAAGAGAAAAGAAGCCCGAGGGCACGGCCCCGCTACCGTTCCCTCGGGCTCAGGTGTTTCGATTGTCAAAGAGCTCGGGCCGTTTCGAGGGAATCCCCGAGGGAATCCCTGGAGGCGGTCTCGACGCCTGGTGCGACGGCGGAGTCCTGCGATCCGTAGAAATCCCCGGCCCCTTCGACGCCTGGAGAGCGCTTCGCGAGGAAGCCTCTGGACAGGTCGTCGACGATGTGCATACTGTAGAGGCGAACGGAACGTCTAGTCAAGCCCTGTTCCTGATTTGCAGGCGAGGGCTCGGCTCTCCGCGAGGGGGTCGCGATGAGCTTCGGGGCTCTTGAGCGGCCTGTTCCCCGGGCGTTGAGTGGCATTCCCCGTGGGGAACGCGAGGCGACGAACGGGGAACGCGCTGTTCCCCCTCCTTCGCGAGGCATTCCCCAGAAGGAACGTTGTGTTCCCTGGGATGTACATGGCTTGACGAAGTCTTTGCGTCCTGTTCCGCGCTCGTCGGGCGGTGTTTCGGCGGGGGAACGCGATGTTCCCCATCGCTCGCGCGACGTGAAGGGTGGGGAACGCAATGAAACGGGTCGATCGCGCCGCGTCGGCGGGAGGGAATGGAGCGTTGGCGGCGGGGAATGCGACGCGACGGGTAAGAAATGCGACGTGACGGGCAAGAGATGCGACGTGACGAACGGGGAACGGGGCTCGCCGAGCGCGGCTTCGAGCTGCAAAGGAGAGCACCTCCTCCTCCCCACTACTAATTTATAACCCACCAAGGGGCTTGCGGCAAGCCCGGGGGCGCCGCGTAGTCTCGCCGGCCTCGGCCAGCCCCTCTGGTCGAGGTCTGAATCTACGGAGGTGCCCTATGACCGAGTATGCGGCTGAGCATGCGGTTGTGATCGTGGGAGGAGGTCCGACGGGCCTGATGTTGGCGGGGGAGTTGGCGTTGGCGCGGGTCGACGTCGCCATCGTGGAGCGGCGCGAAAGCCACGACCTCGCCGGCTTGCGCGCGGGCGGGTTGCACATGCGCACGCTCGAGGTGCTCGATCAGCGGGGGATCGCCGATCGCTTCGTTTCCCAGGGGCAGGTGTTTCGGATCGTACCCTTCGCGAAGATCGCGCTCGACGTCAGCGACTCTCCGACTCGCCACAACTACTCTCTCGCGCTCTGGCAGACCCGCATCGAGCGCACGCTGGCCGACTGGGTCGGCGAGCTCGCGGTGCCCATCTATCGCGGGTGTGAGGTGACGGGTTTCGTTCAGGACGACACCGGCGTCGACGTTTCGCTGTCCGACGGCCGATCGTTGCGAGCGAAATATCTCGTCGGGTGCGACGGGGGGCGCAGCCTGATCCGCAAGAAAGCAGGTATCGATTTCTCAGGGTGGGATCCGTCGACCAGCTACCTGATTGCCGAGGTCGAGCTCGGCGAAGAGCCGGAGTGGGGCATCCGCCGTGGTGAAAAGGGCATGGCTGCTATCGGCAAGCTCGAGGAGGACAGACGCGCGCGCGTCGTGTTGAACGAAAGGCAGATCAATCAGGGCGCCGAGCCGACCCTGGGCGAAGTCCGCGAGGCGCTCGTCGCCGCCTACGGAACGGACTATGGTCTCCGCGGCGCCAGCTATATCTCCAGGTTTACCGATATGACCCGGCAGGCAGCGTCCTACCGGGACGGACGCGTGCTCCTGGCCGGCGACGCGGCGCACGTGCATTCCCCAATGGGCGGACAGGGACTCAACCTCGGTGTCCAGGATGCCGTGAATCTGGGATGGAAGCTCGCCCAGGTGGTCCACGGGACATCGCCGGAGAGCCTCCTTTCGACCTATCATGCCGAGCGGCACCCAGTCGGCGCCCGCGTGCTGCGCAACACCATGGCGCTGACCGCGATCGAGCGCGGTGACGATCGTAACGACGCCTTGCGCGAGATGATGTCCGAGCTGCTGCGGATTGACGAGACGCGCAAGCAATACGTCGCGATGATGTCCGGTCTGGACATTCACTACGACTTCGGTGAGGGGCACCCGCTGCTCGGGCGCCGCATGCCCGATCTCGACCTGATCACCGCCGGCGGCCCGCGGCGAGCATTCGCCCTGCTGCACGAGGCCCGACCGGTATTGCTCAACCTCGGTGATCCCGGCGCCTTCGACATCACTCCATGGGCGGATCGGGTGCGGCTGATCGACGCGCGATACGCGGGTGTGTGGGAGCTCCCGGCGCTCGGCGCGGTCGCTGCTCCCACTGCCGTGTTGATTCGACCCGACGGACACGTCGCGTGGGTCGGAGACGGCACGGACCAGGGCCTTCGCGGCGCCCTGACCACTTGGTTCGGACCACCTGCCGCGGCGTAGCGGGTTCCTCGCCCTGGATGAGGGCCCGCTGGAGGAACGCCTTGTTGCGTTGACCGCTTTTGGCCTAACCTGGGTCTTTACCTTTATCGGCACCGCTTCGGATAACCTGCGGGTGGTGTTCAAGACAGTCGAGCTCCCGAACAACTCCGGCGCACAGCTCATTCACGAGCAAGGCCCCTTTTCCAGACCGCTCTCGATGATCGGAGGACAGATCAGCGGCACCATCGCCCAGGAGATGCCGGACGGCCGCTATCTCTAAGCGACGTAGGCGAGTCCGGGTTTTTCCCCGTGGAAGTCATGGCCGGGCGCAGTACCGCCACCTTTAGCGCGGGCGGGGCTGAAGAGCGCCCGCCGCTTCCTCGGTGCGCCCCTCGTCACGTCCCTGGGCGACGTACTTCTTCGCGAAATCGCTCTGGTATTCGTAGCCTTTCATCATCACCTCCAGCGCTTGGCGAGCCGCCTCATAGATGGTCGGTTCCTGAAAAGATCCACTAGGATCTCGGGGGCCATGGAGGGCATGGCCGGTGATCTTCGCATGGGGGAGAGGAGGGGAGCAACGGCTCCAGGGACTTGGTACAATCAGGGCTCCCGTTTCCTTCTCTGGAGGTCTTTCGGCCATGCTGCTTCCCCTGGTACTTTCCATGACACTGCTCGCGCAGGTCCAAGACGCTTCGCCTCCTCAGCCCAAGACGGAGAGCAGCTCTCCCGCGTCCGCGTCGTCGGCTCCGCCCGCGGGTTTGGAGTCCTACCAGCTAGTCCTCCTGCGACGGCCTGAGAAGCCGCGTGAATATGCCGAGGACAAGCTGGAAGAGATTCAGAAAGCGCACCTGGCCCATCTTCGCGAGCTCGCCAAGGCCGGCAAGCTGATGGTCGCCGGGCCTCTCGACGATCAGCCGGACCCTCGTTGGCGCGGCATCGAGCTTTTTCGCGTAGCAACCCTTGAGGAAGCGAAGCGGCTGGCCGAGGAGGATCCCGCGGTGAAAGCCGGACGCCTCGAAGCCGTGGTGATGACTTGGTACACCGAGAAAGGAGCCCTGTCCTTTCCGATCGCCGACAAGCTCCATAACCAGTAAGCGGCGCTCGCAGAAGTTTACGACGGCTCGCAGAAGGTTACGACGGGCCGCCCCAATAGGTGGGTGCCAGCCGTTTCCTGGGAGCACCGCGAGGATCGCACCACGCTGGTGCCGGGCGTCCCCCCCCCGTGGTAGGCGACCCGTTCGGCTACCCCTTCATCAACGAAAGGACTGGCCTGGTCGAGCAGCACAACCTGTTCCGCTCCGCCGATGGCCACATCCACGCGCTGTGGTTCAACTTCACCGAGGGGTGGCACCACGAGGATCGGTCCTGAGTACGCAGGAAATTGATGTCAGTTCATGTTATCGCCGGGGGTTGGGTGCCGCGCGTTGCGCCAGGCCAAGCCTGGGAAAGGGGGAAGCGATGTAGACAGCCGTCGACAGAGCGGAAACCATTCATCTGGGCCCAGGCAACCTCCTCGGCGAGGAGGGGCAGGGCCTGAAGGTCACCCTGGCCACCCTCGACCACTCGCGCCTCGGAATCGGCGCCCAGGCGGTGGGCATCCACCAGAGGGCGCTGGAGCTGGCCGTGGCCTATGCCAAGGAGGGTGGCAACGGCTCCCTTTCCCGCCAGGCAGGGCGGGTCTCTGGTAAGATCACCTCGAGAGAGGAGATGCAGATGGCTCAGGTAGTTTTCGACTTTCCCGCTTCAGTCTTTTCGGCCTTGCGGAAGGCTCCGGTGGAGTTCGCTGCTGAAATGCGGCTCGCAGCGGCGATCCATTGGTTCTCTCAAGGCCTGATCTCTCAGGGAAAAGCTGCCGAGATTGCCGGCCTTAGCCGGGCGGAGCTGTTGGATGAGCTGTTCCGGAGGAAGATCCCGGCCATCCAGGTCACGGTGGAAGAGCTTCGGGAAGAGCTCGCGCGTGACTAAGAGGCGTTGGGTCGTCGACGCCTCTCCCCTTATCTTTTTGGCCCAGATCGATGCGCTCCCTCTGCTTAACCAACTCGCGGACGAAGTTTTCATTCCGTTCTCAGTTCGTGACGAGGTGCTCGTCACGAAAGGGGAGAAGATTCCGGTTGAGCTTCCCGATTGGTTGAGGTTAGGAGGAGATCTTCCCCTCCCTCCCGAAATCGCCGGTTGGGACCTTGGAGCCGGCGAGTCGCAGGTACTGGCTCACGCGCTGCTTTCCGGTAGTGAAGCCGTCGTGGACGATTTTGAGGGCAGACAATGCGCCCGGGCCTTGGGGGTGCCTGTAACAGGTACTCTTGGAGTGATTCTACGAGCCAAGAAATCGAGGATCATTCCGGCAGCCCGTCCTCTCTTGGAGGAGCTACTCCGGAGAGGGTTGTACTTGTCCAGAGAATTGCTGGAGCAGGCTCTGAGGGAAGTCAACGAGTAGATGGCCACCGAGCTCGCCCTCTTCCGCTGAGCACGTAGCAGGGATAATCGTCCCGCGCCGCCGCCGAGGCGGACAGGTCGATGTCGACCGTCGCGAAGGGTGCGTCGAGGGTCGTCCGTGCCAGGATGTTTCCGGACGGGTTGATGATCCATCCGACGCCACCGCATGCACCCGTCGGATCCACGCGGTTGGAGGACAGGCTGAATGCACCCGAGCGTACCGCCGCTACTACGCCCACCGACAGCCACTTGGCCGTCGTGGCGGCCTCCGTCGCGCGTGGCGACAGGATGATCGGCACGCCGCGCGCGGCATAGGCGGCGTAGGTCTCCAAGGCCCACAGCTCGGTGCAGATGTTGAGGCCGAACGACCACGCGTCGACGTGGTATTCGGTGAAATCGGGATCACCCGCATCGAACCAGCGCGCTTCCCAACTGCCCGGTTCATCCGGCAGAAAGAATTTGCGGCGCAACGGCACCAGGCCGCCGGAGGCTGACCAGAGGAATCCCTGGTTGAAGGGCCGGCCGTCGATCGTCACGGGACGGGTCCCCACGACATGCGCGGCACGCAACTCGGGGAGGCGATGGCGCCAGACCTCGCTGAGCGCCTGCGCGGCCGCCCAGCGGGCAGCGTCGAAGAGCTCGTCCTGCCAGACCGGATCGACCATCGCGAGCTCCGGCAGCAGCACCAGCTCGGACGAGTGGCGCACCGTGTGCTGGCACAGGGCGGCCCATGCGGCGGCCAGGGCTCCCGGCTCATGTGGCAGCTCACAGACGGTGACACGCATGGTCGCCTCGAGGCTCGACGCTACCAGACCCGCACGCGCGCCGAGGGCTCGAGGTACAGCCGCTGCCCAGGGCGCACGTCGAACGCGTCGTACCATGCATCGAGATTGCGAACCGTGTCGGCTCGGTAGTCCTCCGGCGCGTGGTCGTTGGTGGCCACCTGCTTTCGCAGGGCGTCCTCGCTGATCTTCCGCCGTTGGGTCTGCGCGTATGCGACGAAGAACTCCCGGTCCTGCTCCCGCACGTAGGCCGTATCCGTCACCCGGCTGCCAAGCGTCGTGCGATAGGCGTCGAACGCGGCAGCGAGGCCGCCGAGGTCGGCGATGTTCTCGGTGAGCGTCAGCTTGCCGTTGATCGATAGGCCAGGGAGCGGCTGGTACGCCGCGAACTGATCCACCAGCGGCTGCGTGAGAGCCTGGAAGCGCTGCATGTCCTCGGGGGCCCACCAGTGCCGCATCCGGTGCTCGGTGTCGTAGTCGGCGCCGAGCACGTCGATGTAGTGTGTGAGATCGTGTCCGATGAGAGCCCCGACGGAGCCATAGGCCGCGGCGTCGGAGGACGAATGATCGTATTTGGGAGGCTCCAGCAATGCGGCCGACATCACATACGAATTCTGCTGGAACACGAGCAGCGCGCCGACCGTCTGGGGCGCGCTGTACCAATACTTCAGGTTGACCGGCTGGCCGAGCCGGGCAAGGGCCTTGTGGTAGTCGCGGTCGGAGACGCGTCGCAGGTTGCCCAGTGGGTCTGCCGGGTCCACGGTCAGCGAGGAGTCATCCTCCCATTGATCGGGATATCCGATCCCCACGTAGAGCGTCCGCAGCTTCGACAACGCGCTCGCCTTGGTGGCCGGCGACATCCACGTTGCGGCCTCGACCCGCTTGATGAGCGCGGCGCGGACGTTGTCGGAGATTCGCTCTACGCGCGCCTTCTGCCCGGCAGGGAAATAGCGCTCGACGTACATTCTCCCCAGTGCGTCCCGCATGGCCGATTGCGTGGCAGCGAGCGCTCGCTCGGCACGGGAGGGCTGTGGGCCAGATTCTGTGGCGGTATGCAGCGCCAGCGCCTCGTCGGCGAATGCGCGCGGCAGCACGTCCGCGAAATCGTGGATGGCATGGAAGCGCAGGTAGTCCTTCCAGGCCTCCAGCGGCCGCGACGCGACCTGCGCCGCCAACCCTGTCACCGCGGTCGGCTGCCAGACGACGAGCTCTCCCTGCCTGGCCAAACCCGCCTCGTCGAAGAAGATGGTCCAGTCCATCCCGGGGGCGCGCCGCACGAAGTCGGAACGCGTCCACACGGTATCGGCATTGTGGTCGTTTGCCGACGCCTCGCGCGTGCCCTGGCTCTGCGCGATCGCCGTTTCCAGCGCCAGAACCGCGCTCGCGCGTTCGTCCGCGCGGCCGAAGCCGGCGAGCGTGAGCATCTTCCGGATGGTTTCGCGATACCGTGTGCGAAGCGCCTCCTTCCCGGGGTCGGGGCTGAGATAGTCCTTGCGGTCCGGCAGGCCCAACCCTCCTTGCACGAGGAAAGCGCTATTGGTCTTCTCTCCGTGGATGCTCTGCTCCACGGAGAGCCCCATCACGCCGGCTGACTGGTAGATGCCGAATCCCATCGGGTCGACGTCGGCCCGCAGACTGCGTCCCAGCAAGCGTGTGAGCTCCGCTTTGTTGGAAACCTTTTCGACACGATCGAGCAGCGGCTGGAGCGACGCCAGACCCCTGGCCCCGATGGCGGCCTCGTTCAGGTAGGCAGCGCGGAAGTCCGCAACCTTGCGCGCCGCCGAGCCGGATGGTGCGGCGCTGGCGGCGTCGAGCAGCGCCGCGATGCGGCGGCGGGCCTGCTCCTCGAGCTCGTCGCGGGCACCCCATCGTGGGTTGCCCGCCGGGAGCGCGGTGGCTTTGAGCCAACCGCCGTTGGCGTAGGCGAAGAAATCGTCGCCGGGGGTGACTCTCGCGTCCACCGTGCTCTCGAGCCGCGACGGTCTCGGGCTGTCCGCCGCGTGCGCGGCGGAGTGGGGGGACACCGTGAGCGCCACCAGGAGGGTCGCCAGCGCGGCAGCGGGAACGTGTCTACCGGCCCGGCTCCCAGGAGGCGTGTTGTGGGCTGCATCGAAGCGCCTTGGCGTATTCTTTCGCACGACAGCGAAGATATCGGGGGCCCGAATTCCTGTCGCGGCGCAGGGCCGACAATTTTGAATCAGTTTCGGACATCGGCTTGGCCGGCGGCCCCTCAGTCTGATATACGCTGTGCTTCGTTGGCTCTCTGCACATGATCACGCGCGCCCAGCTCATCGACGTCCTCTTCGTCATCGTGCGGCATTCGCTGCTGCTCGATATCGCCGGCCCGGCTGAAGCCTTTCGTCTCGCCAACCAGCACCGCGAACGTCGCGGACTGCCGCCACGCTTTCGTCTTGGCTTCGCGGGGCCGGTGGCAACCCTGCCGACGTCGGTTGGACTGGAGCTGGGCGGACTCGTTCCATTGCCGGAGCAGCTCAGCACACCGACCTGGGTCGTGGTGGTCGGTCAACCGACGGCTCACGTGGCGCAGGTCACGCCGGAGATCGCGGTGACCGCTCAATGGTTGAGCGATCGGCTGCATGACGCGCTTCTCGACGCGGACACGCCGCACCGTCTGTTGACGATCTGCTCCGGCACCCTGCTCGCCGCGCGGGCGGGGCTGCTGGGCACCCGCCGCTGCACCACGCACCACGAGCTGTTGCAGATGCTTCGGACCCTGGCGCCGCAGGCTCAGGTCATCGACAATCGCGTGTTCGTGGTGGACGGTCCGCTCGCGTCCAGCGCGGGCATCACGGCGGGGATCGACGTCGCGCTGCACCTCATCGCCGAGGAGTGTGGTGAGGCCCTGGCGTCCCTCGTCGCCGAGGACATGGTGGTGTACCTGCGGCGCTCCCCGCGCGACACCGAGCTGTCGCCGTTTCACATGCACCGCCGCCACCTCCACCCGACCGTGCACCGGGTCCAGGACGCGATCGTGTCCGAGCCGCAGCGCGACTGGGACATGGCGTCGCTGGCCCACGTTGGCCAGGCGGCCGAGCGTCACCTGCTGCGGCTGTTCATCGACCACGCAGGCATCTCGCCGTTGCACTACCTCCGGTTGATCCGGCTCGAGCGCGCCCGCCAGTCCTTGGAATACGGCGCGACTG
Source organism: uncultured Acidobacteriota bacterium (assembly GCA_963718645.1). GTDB lineage: Bacteria > Acidobacteriota > Thermoanaerobaculia > Multivoradales > UBA5704 > DATARR01. Next base: position 2,488,550 of record OY970373.1, on the reverse strand, counting down.
TCACGCGCGCCGCCGCGGTGGCCGGCTTCGGCTCCGACCTGCAGCTACGCCGTGCCTGGAGCCGCCAGTGGGGCGGGTCGCCCCGTGATGCGGCCCGAGCGGCCACTCGGGATCGGTCAAAGGAGCACCCTCCGTCGCCTTGATGAAGGCGAACGTGAAGCCTTGCTGGGCTGCGCTGTTCCAGTCCACGATGCCTGATCGTGGCTCACGTCGAGCCCCATGACCCAGGATAGGTCGAGATCCAGGTCTGTCATCGCCTTACCCCGTCTTTTCGCCGGCATTGCCGTGGGTGCTGCTGAGCGCCCAATACACCAGCGCCGGCTGGAAAAATAACCTCGCCAATCGTTTCCCGTCGGTGTCCAGCCCGAAGGCGTTTCTTCGATTGACGTATTGCGATACATTGCCGGGAAACACCGCCACGAAAAACGCCGCGGCTATTTTCCCTACCCACTCTTGATGCGCTTCATCCGCCAGCACCAAAGCGCTGCCCAGCGCGATCTCGGCGATGCCTGAATAAACGACGGTGTCGTCTTTCTTGAGCGGCACCCAGTCGGGCACCTGTGCCCGGAACGCCTTGCGGGCAAAGGTGAGATGGCTGATGCCGGCAAAGACCAGGGCGCCGCCCAGCAAATTCTTGCCAATCTTCTTGAGGGTTTCTTCTTCCATGGTGGCATTCTATAGCGGTTGGCCGCGCCGAGGCGACAACAGATCCGTGCCCGCCCCTGCCATTCACGCAAAACATCCGAGCTGGCCCTGCGTATACAGGCTTGACACCAGAAATTCGTCCCCAAAGGAGGCTCTCTCGCCATGCACACCCCGTCTCTTTTCGAGCACCGCGCCTACAGAGCCGTGATCGGCAGGATTTTCAAGCGGGCCGTCTGCGGCAGCCTGCTGGTTATCGCGGCCGCCGCCTGGGCGGAGCCGCAAGGGCCGCCGCCGCTCATCGACCGGCAGCTCTTCTTCGGCGACCCCGAGATCGCCGGCGCCCAGATCTCGCCCGACGGCAAATTCATCGCGTTCGTCAAGCCTCTCGACGGCACGCGCAACGTCTGGGTCAAGCGCACCCAGGAACCCTTCACGGCGGCCCACCCCGTCACCGCCGAAACCAAGCGGCCCATCGCCGGCTACTTCTGGAGCCGGGACGGCAAGTTCATCCTCTTCGCGAAGGATCAGGGCGGCGACGAGAATTTCAACGTGTACGCCGTCGACCCGGCGGCCTCCCCGGCCCCGGGGCAGCGGGTGCCCGCGGCGCGCAACCTGACCGAGGCGAAAAAAGTGCGCGCCATGATCTATGCGGTGCCCAAGACCGACCCGAACACGATCTACGTCGGGCTGAACGACCGCGATCCGGCGTGGCACGATCTCTACAAGGTGAAGCTCTCGACCGGCGAGCGGACGCTCCTGCGCAAGAACACCGAGCGGCTGACGGGCTGGGTCTTCGATCGGAAGGGACAGCTCCGGCTGGCCACGCGCTCCGCCGAGAACGGCGACACGGAGGTGCTGCGCGTGGACGCCGACGGGTTCAAGAAGGTCTACTCGTGCAACGTCTTCGAAACCTGTTACCCGTCGCGGTTCCATAAGGACGGCCAGCACGTCTACATGGTGACCAACAAGGGGGACGTGGACCTGACCCGCCTCGTGCTGTTCGATCCCGCCGCCGGGAGTGAGGATCTGGTCGAAGCCGATCCCTTGAGCCGGGTGGACTTCGAGTACCCTCAGTTCTCCGAGCGCACCGACGAGCTCATCGCCACCAACTATCTCGACGACAAGACGCGGATCTACTGGAAAGACAAAGCCTTCGCGGCCGACTACGCGCTCTTGCAGAAGCGGCTGCCGGGCAAGGAGATCTTCTTCGGCTCGGGGACGGACGACGAGCGCTTCTTCCTCGTCTCCGCCGTGAGTGACACCGAGCCCGGCGAGAGCTACCTCTTCGACCGCACGAGCAAGAAGCTGACGCTCCAGTACCGCATCTTCGACAAGCTGCCGCGCCCGCACCTGGCGGAGATGAAGGCCATCCGCTACAAGTCGTCCGATGGCCTCGAGATCCCCGCCTACCTGACTTTGCCGAGAGGTGTGCCCGCCAAGAACCTGCCGCTCGTCGTCCTCCCGCATGGCGGCCCCTGGGGGCGGGATGCGTGGGGGTATGATCCCTGGCCCCAGTTTCTCGCCAACCGCGGCTATGCCGTCCTGCAGCCGAACTTCCGCGCCTCGACCGGCTACGGCAAGAAGTTCCTCAACGCCGGCAACCACGAGTGGGGCCAGAAGATGCAGGACGATCTCACCTGGGGCGTCAAGTACCTGGTCGCGGAAGGTACCGCCGACCCGCGGCGCGTCGGCATCCTGGGCGCCTCGTACGGCGGCTACGCCACGCTGGCGGGCGTGTCCTTCACGCCGGACGTCTATGCCGCGGGCGTCTCGATCGTCGGTCCGTCGAACCTGATCACGCTGCTCAACTCGATCCCGCCCTATTGGGAGTCGATCCGCAAGATATTCACCGAGCGGATGGGCGATCCCTCGACTCCGGAGGGGCGCGCTCAGCTCGAACGGCAATCGCCCCTGAATTCAGCCGGCAAGATCAAGGCGCCTCTGCTGGTCGTCCAGGGAGCGAACGATCCGCGCGTGAACAAGGCCGAGAGCGATCAGATCGTCGTCGCACTGCGTGAGCGGGGATTTCCTGTCGAGTACCTCGTCGCGCCCGACGAGGGCCACGGCTTCGCCAGGCCGGTGAACAACATGGCGATGTTCGCCTCCGCGGAGAGGTTCCTCGCGAAGTATCTCGGCGGGCGTGCTCAGGAGAGCATGACCCCCGAGGTGGCCACGCGCCTCCAGGAGATCACCGTCGATGTGAAGACGGTCACGGTGCCGAAGCGCCCCGGATGAACGGCGCGGGGGGCGGACCTGAAAGCAGGGCGCGGGCAGGTAGCTCAGTAAGCGGCGCCCGCTGAGGGTAACGCCGTGCCGTTCCAGGCAAAGGCCCCCCCCGAATCCTCACCCCCGGCCCCTCTCCCACCGCACTCCCGCCCTGCCGGGAGAGGGGGGGCCCGTGTAGGCGAGAGTTCCTGAACGGCACAGCCTCTCTTCTGCCGCTCTGTTTCGGGAGAGGAACGGGACCCCACCCAAGGACAGATCTTCCTCCATGGGCCCCCCTCTCCCGGTCGGGCGGGAGTGCGGTGGGAGAGGGGCCGGGGGTGCGGTCTCGGGGTGGGGGCGACTTCCCGCTCCAGCGCGCTATGCTCTCGCCCGATGCGACGCACCCTTCTGTATGCGCTGGCCGGCGGCGGTCTCCTCGTGCTGCTCAAGGTCCTCGAGTACCAGTACTTTATCCGCGCCTATCCCGGCGAGGTCTACGGCGGCCTGGTGGCGGTGATCTTCTCCGCGCTGGGCCTCTACTTCGGGCTGCGGTGGTCCAGTTCAAGGGAGATGCGCGAGGTGGTGGTGATCAAGGAGGTCCGGGTGCCGGAGGGCGGGCCGTTCGCGCTCGACGCCGGGAAGCTCAAAGAGCTTGGCATTACACCGCGCGAGCATGAGATTCTCGGTCTCATCGCAACGGGCTTGAGCAACCGGGAGATCGGGGAGCGCATTTTCGTCTCGGAGAATACGGTGAAGACCCACTCCTCCCGGCTGTTCGAGAAACTGGGGGTCAACCGCCGGGTCCAGGCCGTCCTCCGGGGGCGCGAGCTCGGCCTGATCCCGTGAGCAAGGGCAGTCCCTGCGGGGTCAACGAAAGGATGATTTCGGGGTTTCGGCCCGGAAATCACCCGAAAGGAGGATGGCCGGCGCCGCACCGGAGCCTTAGGGTGGGGTCCAACCAAGGAGGGAAAGGCAAATGAAAAGAATCGTGCTCCGCTTCGGTCTCGCGTCGGGCTTCATCATCGTGGCGCTTTCATCGGTGACGCTGCCGCTGTGCATGAACGGGACCCTCGATCACAGCGAGATCGTCGGCTACACCACCATGGTCCTCGCGTTCCTGATGGTCTTCTTCGGCATCCGGTCGTACCGGGACAACGTTGCCGCCGGCGCGATCGGCTTCGGCAAGGCCTTCCAGGTCGGCATCCTCATCACCCTGGTCACCTGCGCGGTTTACGTGATCGGCTGGGAGATCGCCTACTTCAACTTCTTCCCCCACTTCCTCGACCAGTACACCGCGAGCGTCCTGCGGAAGATGCAGGCGAAGGGAGCGAGCCCGGCCGAGATCCAGGAGAAGGCCGCGACCCTGGCCGAGATGGCGAAGCATTACCAGAATGTCCTCTACAACTCCGCGGTGACCTTCATGGAGATCTTCCCGGTCGGGCTGATCGTGACGCTGGTCTCCGCCGCCATCCTGCGCCGGAAGCCCCGCCAGGGCGCGCCGGCGGCAACCGTACCGGCCTGATGGGGCCGAAGCCGGGTAGCCCGGCAGTCCGGTAGCCTGACCGACCGGCGGTCCCAGGAAGGGGTACCCGGTCGGTCAGGGTAGGCGGGTACCCCAGCATCTTGTGGTACCCTTTCGAGGTGCCCCCAGATATCCATATAGGCGGCCAGGGTTGAGCGGATGTCGGTGCTGATCCCCATCCTGGCGTTCGTCCTCGGCGCGGTTCTCGTCGCCCTGTACTCCCGCCAGCGGCGGGGCATGCTGGAGGAGCGGTTGCGGGCTCGGGACGCGGACGCCGCGCGCTTGCAGTCGCGAATCTCCGAGGCCACGGCGGAGAGCGCTCTGCTGCGCGAGGAGCGGGTGGGATTGCAGACCCACGTTGCCCGTCTCCAGACCACGATCGAGAAGGAGCGACAGGGGGCGGCCGAGAAGATGCGGCTTCTCGACGAGGCGCAGGCCCGCCTCTCGGATACCTTCAAGGCCCTGTCCGCCGAGGCGCTCAACAACAACAACGCCAATTTCGTCCATCTCGCCAAGGCGACGCTGGAGAAGTTCCAGGAGTCGGCGCAAGGGGACCTCGATCGCCGCCAGCAGGCGATCGGCGAGTTGGTGCTGCCACTCAAGGAGTCGCTGCACAAGGTGGACGAGAAGATCCGCGAGATCGAGACCGCCCGGGCTGTGGCCTACTCAGGGCTCGCCGATCATCTGACCCGGCTCGCCTCGGCCCAGGGGAGCCTGGAACGGGAGACGGCGAAGCTGTCCGGCGCGCTGCGGTCGACCTCGACGCGCGGCCGCTGGGGGGAAATCCAGCTTCAGCGGGTGGTCGAGATGGCCGGCATGGTGGCCTACTGCGACTTCACCCTCCAGGCCAGCGTCGAGGGGGAGGAGGGGAGGCTGCGCCCCGATCTCGTCATCCGCCTGCCGAGCCGGAAGAACATCGTGATCGACGCCAAGGCGCCGCTTGACGCCTATCTCGACGCCATGGAGGCGCTGGACGAGGACGGCCGGCGGGCGAAGCTGAAGGATCACGCCCGCCAGATCCGCGCCCACCTCACCCGATTGTCGATGAAGAGCTATTGGGCGCAGTTCGAGCCGGCGCCCGAGTTCGTGATCCTCTTCCTGCCGGGAGAGACCTTCTTCAGCGCCGCGCTGGAGCAGGACCCCACGCTGATCGAGGTGGGCGTGGAGCAGCGGGTGATCCTCGCCACGCCTACGACGCTGATCGCGCTGCTGCGGGCGGTCGCCTATGGCTGGCGGCAGGCGCAGGTGGAGGAGAACGCGAAGCAGATCAGCGAGCTCGGCAAGGTCCTCCATGAAAGGCTCCGCACCTTCGCCGGCCATCTCCTGGCGATGGGCAAGAACCTTGGCCAGAGCGTCGACGCCTACAACAAGGCGGTCGGCTCACTGGAGCTGCGCGTCCTTCCCGCCGCCCGCCGCTTCAAGGAGATGGGGGCCGCCGGCGGCGACGACATCGAGACCCTCGAGATGGTCGACAAGGTGACCCGCTCGCTGGACGGCGGCGAGGAGGTACCGGGCCTGGTGGAGGCCGGTTTCTAGATAAAGACCTCGACCTTCGCCTTGGCGCGCAGATCCTCGGCCCGCGCCTGGAGGATCTTCTGGACCTGCTGCTGCTTGAGCAGGGCGACGAGGCGCGGCTTCACCTGGTCGAAGGGGAGCTCGCCCGCCGCTTGCCGCTCGACGAGCTGGAGGACGCTGTAGCCGGACCGGGTCTCGACGGGCGGCGCCAGGTCGTTCGGCTTTTTCAGCGCGAAGGCGGCCGCCTCGAACTGCGGCACGGTCTGACCCTTGACGATCCAGCCAATGTCGCCGCCGCGCCCCTTCGAGGCGGGATCGTCGGAGTACTGGGTCACCAGCTTGGCGAAGTCCTCGCCCCTCTGCGCCTTCTTGTAGATCTCGTCCGCCTTCGTCTTCGCCTTCGCCTTGTCGGCCGGCGAGGCGTTCTGCGCCACCTGGACCACGATGTGGCGCAGGTGGACGCGCTCGGGCGCCGTCATCGAGCTCTTGTTCTTGTCGTAGAACTGCCGGGCCGCCTGGTCGCTGACGGTGACCTTCGAGGCGACCTGGGTCTCCAGGAACTTCTGGACCACGATCTGGTTGTCGGCCTCCTCGCGGAGTACTGCCTCGGTCATGCCGGCCTTCGCCAGGGCCTCCCGATAGGCGCCCTCGCTGGGGAAGCTGTGCTTGCGGGCGTCGATCTGCTGCTGCACCTCCGCCGGCGAGGCGGTGACCCCCTGGGCCTTGGCGTCCTGCTGGATGAGGGTGAACGCGATCAGGTCGTCGAGCACCCGGCGATAGAAGGCAGACGATGGCACCACCCGCTGGCCGTGCTGGGCGAGTTGCATCTGCATCACCTCGGCGCCCTGGACCAGCTCCTGCCGTTTGACCGCCTTGCCGTTGACCCGCGCGACGATCGCCGGGAGCTTCTCGGGCGGCAGCGGCTGCTCCGCCGGGGCCGCGGAGCCCGGAGCCCCCGCGAGGCCGGCCACGCTCGACGGCGTTCCCATCGCGCCCGCGGGAGTCGAAGCCGGAGCTTGACCGCCAGGGACCGCAGCGCTCCCCGGCGTCGCCGTGGACGAGCCCGGAGCCGGCTGGGAGGTGGAGGACGCCGGACTGGTCGAGGCGGCGCCACCCATCACCGACTTGTCGGGAGCCTTCTTGCAGGCGGCGGAGAGGAGCAGCGCGAGCCCCACGCAGAGCATCGTCAGGCGGAGCGAAATCGTCTTGATCATGATCGGATACCTCGAAGAGCGGACCCTGGGGAGGCCGCGAAAAAATGAGCAGCGCAGTCTAACAGAGAACGGGTTGAAGCCTTTCCTGGGACGCTCGGAGCGCTTCATCCTTCGCCGCGGCGAACGCGGCTCCCAGTGCCTCCAGGAAGTACTCCAGCCAGGGGGGCAGGTCGGCGACCTGCTCGACGATCGCCCTGGCGCCCTCGATCTCCATGAGATGGCGCACCGCCGCCGGGGTCAGGGTGAAGCGCGGCTGCCAGTCTCCCATGCGCTATAGATTGTCATGCCAGCAGCCGGAAGCGAGCCTCCCGGCACTCCCGGGCCATCCCATGGGCACAACGAGCTGCGCCCCGATCGATCTTCCTTTGAGATAGGATAGGGGGGAACCGGCACGACTGACGCGGGTGTCTCGAAAGTCAGTCCCGCAGGAGGCACCAAGCCCGGAATCCGCGTTGTTCGCACCGGGGTCTGATTCCTCCAGACCTCGGTCGGGATGTCCGCCGCGCGGTCCGAGAGTCTCCGATTGGGGTCGGGGTGTTCGCGACCGCGGTCCGCATTTTTTGTACCCAGGTCCAAGCCGTTCCGACCGGGGTCGGCGTCGTCAGATCTCGATCGCGGTACCCGCACCTCGGTCTGGGAGGCTCACTTCGCGGTTTGGATGACGCGGACCGTGGCCTGGATCGGTCGGGATTTGGCGGGAAATGGGGAGCGGTCGCGGCGGACGGGCCGGCCGCGAGCGACGGGACCCAGGCCCAGAAGCTCGATCATAGGGGCGCAGCGCGCTGCGCCCCTATCCTGGAAGTCGGCCTTACCGCCGCTTCACTTTGAGGGTGGATCTGCGGGCGCCGAGGGTGACCCGCGGCTTCATTTCGACGTAGGGGAGGACGCCGGGGACGGTGCAGCGGGGGAGCTCCTCGCCGAGCGTCGACTCGATCTCCTTGACCATCATCTTGTCGACCCAGGTGGCGATCGTCGAGACGATCCCGGTGGCGTTGCCGCGGGCGGTGCGGCCGGCGCGGTGGATGTAGTCCTCGACGGTCTCCGGCATCTCGAAGTTGATGATGTGGCCGACGCGGGGGATGTCGAGGCCGCGGGAGGCGATGTCGGTCGCCACCAGGATGCGGTGCTCGCCCTCGCGGAAGCCCTGGAGCGCCTGGGTGCGCTGCCCCTGGGAGAGGTTCGAGTGGATGCGCTCCACCGGATGCCCCTCGCGCAGGAGCACGCCCTGGAGCCATTCGGCGTCGCTCTTGCGACGGATGAAGACCAGCGTGCTGCCGAGCTCCTGGTGGAGGAGGGCGAGCAGGCAGGCCTTCTTGTTGTCCGGCTCGACCATGTAGAGCCGGTGGCTGATCCCGTGCGCCGCCTTGCCCTCGGGGGTGATGTCGATGCGCAGCGGATCGTTCATGAACTGCTGCGAGATGCGCTCGATCGGCGGCGGCATGGTGGCCGAGAACATCAGCGTCTGCCGTTTCTTCGGCAGCTCCTGGAGGATGCGGTTGACCTGGGGCATGAAGCCCATGTCGAGCATGTGGTCCGCCTCGTCGAGGACGAGGAGGTTGAAGTCGCTGAGCCGCGCCGTGCCCTGCTCGACGTGGTCGAGGAGGCGGCCGGGGGTGGCGACGATGACGTGGGGCTTGCGGCGCAGGCCGGTGTGCTGGGGGCCCATCTTGACGCCGCCGATCAGGCAGACCGTCCGCAGGCCGTAGTCGCCGCCGAAGGCGTCGAGGAAGGCCTGGGTCTGGAGCGCGATCTCGCGGGTGGGCGAGACGATCAGGGCGCGGGCCTTGGGGTCGTGGGCGAGCCGTTCGGTGATCGGCAGGGTGAAGGCCGCGGTCTTGCCGGAGCCGGTCTCGGCGAGGCCGATCAGGTCCCGGCCGGTGAGCGCCGCCGGGATGACGGCGGCCTGGATGGGGGTCGGATGCTCGAAGCCGACGAGCCGCACACAGCGGAGGATCGAGGGGCTGAGTCCTAGCGAGTCGAAATCTTTCTCCGTGGTTTCAACGGGATGTTGTGGAATGGCCAAACTTTGCATGACTCTTGCTTATAGCCGATCCGCGGTTTTGCGGCAAGCGCGGCCCTCATCACCCCGACCCTCTTCTCCCGTCCCCTCCCGCCCTCCCTCGCCGGGAGAAGAGGGGGGCGCTTCGATGAGGCCGGTCCTGAGTCCTTGCGCGGCTTGTCACTCGTGATCTCGAGGCGCCGAGCCCCGGTAGTCGACGCCGTGCCGCAGCAGCTCCACGCCGCCGGCTGCCGAGGGGGCCACGATCGCGGTGAGGCGATCGCCGGCGCGGAGGACGGTGTCGCGGGAGGGGACCTCGTCGCGGTCGTCGCGCTGAATGGTGATCAGCAGGCAGCCGGGGGGCAGGCCGAGGTCGGCGATGCGCCGGCCGTCGAAGGGCGCGCCTTCTTCGACCAGGAGCTCGACGAGCTGCGCCGGGGCGCCCGCGGCCGGCGCCGGCTGACCGCGTAGCAGGTCGCGCTCCAGCAGGGCCTCGTAAATCGGCCGGTCGTGGAGCAGGTCGGCGAGGGCGTAGGCGGTGAAGCAGGCCGCCAGCAGCGGCAGCATCAGGGGGTAGCTCGAAGTCATCTCGAGGATCAGCACGATGCCGGTGAGGGGCGCCCGGACGATGGCGGTGAACAGTGCCGCCATTCCGACCACGGCGAAGGAGGTCCCGAAACCCGCCGCCGAGGGGACCGCCGTCTGGCCGATCAGGCCGACCAGCAGGCCGGCCTGCGCGCCGAGGACCAGCAGGGGGGCGAAGATGCCTCCCGCCGCGCCGGTGCCGTAGCTCGCCATGGTCATTCCGAAGCGGAGCAGCAGGAGCACCGCGAGCGCGGAGATCCCTACCTTCCCTCCCAGGGTGGCCTGGACGATCCGGCCGCCGCCCCCCAGTGTCTCGGGCGCGAACCAGCCGATGGCGCCCACGGCGACGCCGACGAGTGCGGCGGGAAGGCCGAACGGCCAGCGCGCCGTGCGCTCGAAGAGCCGCAGGCTGGCGAGCAGCGCGCGATTGAAGACGACACCGAGGAGGGCGGCGACGATGCCGAGAACCAGAAACAGGGGGAGTGTGCTCAGCGGCGGCACCGGAAAGTTGACGACACGGAACACCGGCGACTGCCCGGTCAGCAGGCGCACGATGACGTCGGCCGTCACCGAGGCGACGAAGGCTCCGGTCAGCGCTCCGGGAGCGAAGTCGCGGCGGAGCTCCTCGAGGACGAAGATGACGCCGGCCAGCGGCGCGTTGAAGGCCGCGGCGAGGCCGGCCCCGGCGCCGGCGGCGATCAGGATGTGCCGCTCGCGGGCGTTGCTCTTGAGCCAGCCGCTCACCATCTGGCCCAGGGCGCCGCCCATCTGCACGGTGGGACCCTCGCGCCCAAGGGCGAGGCCGCTGCCGATGCCGAGGGTGCCGCTGGCGAACTTGACCAGCAGCACCCGCCGCCAGCTCATGCCGCGCAGGCGGTGGAGCACCGCCTTGAGGTGGGGGATGCCGCTGCCTGACGTCTCGGGAGCGAACCGGCGGACCAGCCAGAGCGCGGCGCCGGAGGCGATGCCGCAGACCAGGAGCACGAGCAGGATCCCCCAAGGGGCAGGCATCGCGTGCGCGACCCGGAAGAGGCCGTCCCGCCAGCGGTCGGCGGCCTCCAGCGTGATCCGGAACCCCGAGGCGACCAGGCCGGCGAGGACTCCGACCAGCATCGCCCGGGGGACGATCTTGCGCCGCCGCTCCTGCCGGCGGTCGAAATCGCGGATCTCGCGCCCGATGTCGCTGGGGGTGATCGTGGAGTCGGGAAGCGAGGGCATGCCGGATGGTAGACTGCCCCGGCCTTCGACGGCTGCTTTTTGGCAAGATCGTTTTGGAGAAGCTCTTTTCGGGGAAGCCATGACGCCAAGTCTCCTGAAGTCCCTCGCCACCGCCGCTCTCCTCTGCACCGCTCCGCTCGCCGCGGCGCCGCCCGCACCTCCCGCCGGCAGCGGCGCGAAGGAGGCGCCGGCCGCCGAAGTCCCTACGGCGACACCGCCGACGATCGCCAAGGCCACCGCCGGCGCCGAGAAGCGCGGCGGCCTCCTCACTTTCTACGTCGATCGCCGGAAGGGAAAGGTGTGGCTCGAGGTGCCGCCCGCGGGGAAGGACGGCGAGGTGGGGAGCTACATCTACCAGGAGTCGATCGCCACCGGCCTCGGCTCCAACCCGGTGGGGCTCGACCGCGGTCAGCTCGGCGACACCCGCATCGTCACCCTGCGCCGGGTGGGGGGGCGCGTGCTGGTCGAGCAGCCGAACCTCAAGTTCCGCGCCCTGTCGGAGGACCCGGCCGAGCGGCGGGCGGTCCACGATTCGTTCGCCACCTCGATCCTCTGGGCCGGCGAGATCGCCGCCCAGGACCCGGACGGCGGCGCGCTGGTCGACTTCACCTCCTTCCTGGTGCGCGACGCCCACGAGATCGTGGCGCGGCTCAAGATGGCCCACGAGGGGAGCTGGTCGCTCGACCGCGAGCGCAGCGTCGTCGACCCGGAGAACTGCAAAGCCTTCCCCGACAACGTCGAGCTCGAGGCCCTGCTGACCTACCAGTCCGCCGATCCCGGACCCCTGGTGCGCGAGACGGCGCCGACGGCGGGAGCGATCACCCTCGTCCAGCACCATTCGCTGATCCGCCTGCCGGACCCCGGCTACAAGCCGCGCGCCTTCGATCCCCGCTCCGGCTACTTCGGGGTCGAGTTCAAGGACTACGCGGCGCCCATCGCGGCGCCGGTCGACGTCCGCTACCTCGCCCGGCACCGGTTGGAGAAGGTCGACCCGGCGGCGGCGCGCTCGCGAGTGAAGAAGCCGCTGGTCTACTACGTCGATCCGGGTGCGCCGGAGCCGATCCGCAGCGCCCTGATCGAGGGGGCGAGTTGGTGGAAACAGGCGTTCGACAGGGCCGGCTTCATCGACGCCTTCGAGGTCAAGGTGCTGCCGCCGGACGCCGATCCGCTCGACGTCCGCTACAACGTAGTCCAGTGGGTGCACCGCTCGACCCGCGGCTGGTCGTACGGCGGCGGCGTGATCGATCCGCGCACCGGCGAGATCCTCAAAGGGCACGTCACCCTGGGCTCGCTGCGGGTGCGCCAGGACCGCCTGATCTTCGAGGGCTTGGAGGGGGCGGACAAGACGGGGAGCGGCGCGCCGGACGATCCGGTGCAGCTCGCGCTCGCCCGCATCCGCCAGCTCGCGGCGCACGAGGTGGGGCACAGCCTGGGGCTGGCCCACAATTTCGCCGCCTCCACCTACGGCCGGGCCTCGGTGATGGACTACCCGGCGCCGCAGGTCGGCATCACGCCGGACGGCAAGCTCGACTTCTCCAAGGCCTATGCCACTGGAATGGGCGAGTGGGACGTGCAGGCGATCCGCTACGGCTACACCGAGATGGCGCCGGGCACGGACGAGAAAGCGGGGCTCGCCGCCATCATGAAGGACGGGCTCTCCCGTGGGCTGATCTTCCTCACCGATCAGGACGCGCGCGCCGAGGGCTCGGCGAGCCCGATCACCCACCTCTGGGACAACGGCCCGGACGCCGCCGAGAGCCTGCGCCACGAGTTGGCGGTGCGCCGCATCGGGCTCGCCAATTTCGGCGAGCACAACATCGCCCCGGGCGAGCCGCTCGCCCTGCTCCAGGAGGTCCTGGTCCCCCTCTACTTCCACCACCGCTACCAGTTGGAGGCCGCCTCCAAGGTCGTCGGCGGTCTCCAGTACACCAATGCCCTGCGCGGCGACGGCCAGCCCGCCTCCCGGCCGGTGGACGGCGCGGCACAGCGGCGGGCGCTGGCGGCGATCCTCGATGCGCTCTCGCCCGAGGCGCTCGACCTCCCCGAGCCGGTGATCGACCTGCTGCTGCCGCGCCCGGCCGAATACCAGCCCAACGAGGAGATGTTCACCGGCCTGACGTCGCCCACCTTCGACCCGTTGTCGGCCGCCGCCACCGGCGCCGACCTGGCCGTGCGGCTGCTGCTCCGCCCGGAGCGGACCGCCCGGCTGGTCGACTTCCACCGCCGCGATCCGTCGCTCCCCGGGCTCGAGGAGGTGCTGAAGGGGCTGGAGACCAAGCTGTTCACCGGCGCCGCGCCGAAGGGTGAGCGGCTGGCCGAGGTGCGGCGCACAGAGCAGTGGGTGCTGGTGCGGCGCCTGATCGGCCTCGCCGGCGATCCTCAGGCTGCGCCGGGCGTCCGCTCGCGGGTCGAGGCCGAGCTGCGCGCCCTGGCCGGCCGGTCCGTCGCGGCGAGCGCCGCCGCTCCCGACCGCGCGCAGTCTGCCTTCCTCGCCCGCGAGATCGCGCGCTACCTCGACCGCCGTGGCGTCGAGGAGGCCGCCAGGCGCCCCGAGCCTTCCGCGGCACCCCCCGGCCAGCCGATCGGCATGCCCGACTCGGAGCTGCTGGGGCGCCTGGACGACTGCTCGTGGGGAGGCCTGTGAGGAGGATCCGTCATGGCGAAAACCGTTAGGAGCGCGCAGGCCTCGGCGGCCCAGGAGGGAATGGCTAAGATCGCCAAGCTGCGCTGGGCGCTGATCGTGATCGTTCTGCTCGGCCTCCTCGCGCTTAATACCTTCTATCACCGCTCCCCTCCGCCGGAGCCGGAAGCGCCCGTAACGGCTCAGGCGGCCGTGCCGGCGAGCGTTCCCGCGTCGCCCGAACGGCTCAAGGTGGAGATCGTCTCAGTGCGCCCGCACGACCCGGAGGCGTTCACGCAGGGGCTGCTGCTACACGGCGGCTCGCTCTACGAGAGCGCGGGGAACTACGGCAAGTCGAGCCTGCGCGAGGTGGACCCCAAGACCGGCGCGGTCAAGCGGAAGGTCGCCGTCCCGGCGGAGTACTTCGCCGAGGGGCTGGCGCTGGTGGACGACCGGCTGATCCAGATCACCTGGAAAGAGGAGAAGGCGCTCGTCTACAACCGCGCCGACTTCAAGCCGGTGGGGGAGTTCCGCTACGACGGCGAGGGGTGGGGGCTCTGCTGGGACGGCGCGCGGATCGTGATGAGCGACGGCTCGGACCGCCTGACCTTCCGCGATCCCAAGACCTTCGCCACCTTAAGCACCCTCAACGTCACCCGCGAAGGCAAGCCCGTCCCGGAACTCAACGAGCTCGAGTGCGTCGACGGCCTGGTCTACGCCAACGTCTGGCAGACCGACGAGATCCTGCGCATCAATCCCAAGGACGGCCGGGTGACGGCGGTGATCGACGCCTCCGGTCTCCTGACCCCCGAGGAGCGGCAGAAGGCGGACGTGCTGAACGGCATCGCCTGGGACCCCGCGGCCAAGACCTTCCTGATCACCGGCAAGCTCTGGCCGAAGCTGTTCGAGGTCCGCTTCGTGCCGGCCGGCAAGCCGTGAGATTCAAGTCCGCGGCTCTGCTGCTCCTCGCGCTCGCGGCGGGCTCCTGCCTGCCGCGTCCTCCGATGGCGCGGGCGGCCCAGGCCGGCCAGGTCGCGCCCGCCGCTTCGGGCCTCTCGCTGCTGGGGTCGCTGATCGTGCCGTTCGGCGCCAAGGTCGGCGGCTTCCGGGTCGGCGGCCTGTCGGCGATCGCGCGGGTGGCGGACGGCAGCTATCTCGCGGTGGTCGACAACGACGGCGATACCCCCGCGCGGGTGTTCCGGCTCGCCTTCGCGGTGACCGAGGCCGGCGTGTCCCCCCTGCCGGGGAAGACAGCCCTCCAGGTGCCGGTGGCGGCGATCCCGCTGGCCGGGTTCAACGGCAGGAACTTCGATGGCGAGGGGTTGGCGCTGGAGCCTTCGGGGGAGATGCTGATCTCGTCCGAGACGGAGCCCTCCATCCGCGAGTTCTCCCTCCTCGGCCAGACGCTGCGCTCGCTGCCGGTGCCGGCGCTCTTCCTGGCCGGGAAGAAGACCGGGATCCGCGACAACCTCGGCTTCGAGAGCGTGGCGCTGAGCCCGGGCGGGGAGACGCTCTGGACGGCCAACGAGCGCGCCCTTCAGCAGGATGGGCCCGCCGACATGACGGGGCCGAGCCCGGTCCGCATCCTGCGCTACGACCGGCGGGGCGGCGAGTGGGTGCCGGGGGCGCAGCTCGTCTACGAGGTAGGACCGATCGCGCGGCCCGGCTCCGGCTTTCAGGTGCGCGGCCTCTCGGACCTCCTCGCCCTCCCCGGCGGCGACCTGCTGGCGCTGGAGCGCGAGTTCGTCCTCGGGCACGGCTTCAGCATTCAGATCTATCGGGTCTCCGTGGCCGGCGCCACCGACGTCGCCGGCCGCGAAGCCCTGGCGGGTACGACCTACACGCCGGTCCGCAAGACCCTGCTGTTCGATTTCGCGCGGTCCGGGCTGGTGCCGGACAACCTTGAGGGGATGACCTTCGGTCCGCGGCTGGCCGACGGCTCGCTCACCCTGGTGCTGGTGAGCGACAACAACTTCAGCCCGCTTCAGAAGACGCAGATCGTGGCTCTGCGCTTCCGGGAGTGAGGTGCCTCGCCGGCTAGCCGCCGACTTATCCGACGGCGGCTTCGACCTTGAGCATCCGGCCCCAGGCGTTGCGGAGGTTCTCGGGGAGATCCAGGGTGGGGAAGATCTCCTTGACCTCGTCGCGGGTCACGTAAGTCCAGATGTCGTCCCATTGGGCATAGCGAAGCAGGTGGGAGATGACCCAGGCGCGCTGTTCCGCGGTGCCCTGATGGAGGAGGTGGAGGAATTCCTGCTCGGTGATCTTCTGATCGGGAAAGAAGTAGAGAGAGTCCTTGCCTTCCACGGTGTCGCGGCCTCGACCCGATCCGGTGCCTTGCATGCTTTGAGTATAGCCGGTTGTCTTGGGATTGCGCCATATGGAACCGCGCGGCTCCCGGCGCCGCGGCGTCCCCCTTGACCGCGCCGCCCGGCTCCGTTAGATTCCGCTCAGCTCGATCCACCGAGCGGGCATAACTCAGTTGGTAGAGTGCAAGCTTCCCAAGCTTGATGTCGCGGGTTCGAGTCCCGTTGCCCGCTCCAATCGCTCTTCTTCACACTCCCATGTCGATCTTTCGCCGTGAGACCGCGCCCCCGCCCCCCGGGCCCGGCGGAGCTTCCGAACGGCTCACCCACATCGCCGCCGGCACCCGCCTCCAAGGCGCGGTGACCGGCGCCACCGACCTGCTGATCGACGGCGAGGTCGCCGGCGAGGTGCGGATCGAGGCCCTGGTGACCGTGGGGCCCGAGGGGGTGGTGACCGGGCCGATCGTGGCCTCGGTGGTGCGCATCGGCGGCCGGGTGGTGGGGGAGGTGTCGGCCTCCGACCGCGTGGAGGTCTCGCCCTCCGGCAGCCTGGAGGGGGACATCACGGCGCCGCGGGTGGTCATCGCCGAAGGGGCCTTCTTCAAGGGCAAGGTGGCGATGCGGAGCGGCGGGGAAAAGAACACGGGCGGGGAAAAGAACACGGACTGACACGGACGAACAGGGACGACCACGGACGAGAAGAAACGCGATTTTCCGTCCGTGTCAGTCCGTGTTCGTCCGTGCTCGTCCGTGTTCTTCCCACTCCCACCCTTCGCCCGTCACCCCCTCCCAGAGCTCCCGGAGATCCGCCGGCACCGGCGCCGTGAAGGCGAGGGGCTCGTCCGTGGCGGGGTGGCGGAAGGCGAGCTTCCAGGCGTGGAGGGCCGGCCGGGGGAAGTCGCGCAGCGCTGCCTGCCGGACGCGGGGGAGCCCCTTCCAGCGCGCCTCGCCGTAGACCGGATCGCCGACCAGCGGATGGCCGAGGTGCTTCAGGTGGACGCGGATCTGGTGCGTCCGGCCGGTGGCGAGGTCGAGCTCCAGCAGCGAGATGCCGGCCGCCGCAGCCAGCGTGCGGTAGTGGGTGCGCGCGGGCCGGCCGCCGGGGCGCACGGCCATCTCCTTGCGCTCCTGGGGATGGCGGCCGATCGGCGCCTCGATGGTGCCGGCGGCGGGGGAGGGGGCGCCGTAGGCGATCGCCAGGTAGAGCTTGCGGACCTCGCGCGAGGCGAAGGCGCGGGAGAGGCGCGCGTAGGCGGCCGGCGTGCGCGCCACCACCAGGACGCCGCTCGTCCCCTGGTCGAGCCGGTGGACGATGCCCGGCCGGCCGGGGCCGCCGACCCCCGCCATCTCGGGGTAGCGGTCGAGGAGATGGTGGGCGAGAGTGCCGGTCGAGCGGCCGGCGCCGGGGTGGACGGTGAGCCCGGCCGGCTTGTCGAGCACGGCGATCTCGGCGTCCTCGTGGAGCACCCGCAGGTCCCCCGGCTCCGGAAGCACCCGCTCCTCCTTCCGCTCCGGCGGCGCGCACTCGACGCGGTCGCCGGCCGACAGCGCCGCCGACGGTTTCGCCGCCGCGCCGTTGACCCGCACCAGCCCGTCGGCGATCCAGCGCTGCACCTGGTTGCGCGGCGCGTCGAGGCGGGCGGCGACGTGGCGGTCGAGCCGCTCGCCGGCGCCCTCCGGCCCGACGGTCCAGCTCGCCGGTTTTGCGGCGATAGCAGAAGCCACGGGACCCGCTGGGGGAGGGATCACTCGGAGGCCGTCGCCACGGCGGCCTCGCGGGGCTCCTCGCGTGACGGTTCCTGGGTGTGGCGGGGCCGGAAGCTGTCGATCGCCATCAGCACGATGCCGACCGAGATGGCGCTGTCGGCGACGTTGAACGAGGGCCAGTGGTGGATGCCCACGAAGACGTCGAGGAAGTCGGTCACCGCGCCGCTCGACACGCGGTCGATCAGGTTGCCCACCGCGCCGCCCACCACCAGCGCCAGGGCCGCCAGCAGCACCCGGTCGCGCGACGGGGTGTACCAGAAGTAGAGGCCCACCGCCACCAGGGCGCCGAGGCCGAGGAGGGTCAGCAGCCAGCTCCCGCCGCCCCCGCCGTCTGAGGCGAAGAGGCCGAAGGCGACGCCGGTGTTGCGCACGTGGGTCAGGTTGAAGAACCCGGGGATCACCGGCTCGGTCGAGTGGTGGGGGAGATGGACCTCCACCAGCCACTTGGTCCACTGGTCGAGCACGATCACCGCGAGCGATACGAGCAGGTAGCGGAGCTTGCGCAGCCGGGAGGCCAGCGTCTGCGGATCCGCCGCGGGATTTGCGATCGGTGCCATTGCCAAAGCGCTCTCCTCCTAGGCGCGGCCGAAGCGTTCCCGAGCGGCCCGCGCAACCGTCATCAGATTTGTCGCATCCACGGATTGGAAGAGCCGGATGGCCGCGATCCCCGCCGCCCCCGCCGCCGCCAGCTCGCCGAACCGGTCTAGTGTAACGCCTCCCAGCGCGTAGACGGGCAGGCCGGTGGCGGCGGCGCGCGCCAGCTCCGCGAGTCCCACCGGCGCCCCCTTGCCGGGAGTAGCGTAGACCGGACCGAAAGTGGCGTAGTCGGCGCCCTCGTCCCGCGCCCGCTCGACCTCCGCGACGGAATGGGTGGAGCGGCCGATCAGGAGCGTCCCTGCGGCGGCGGCGGCGAAGCGGGCGCGCAGGGGGGCGGCCGGCACGCCGTCGGCCGGCAGGTGGACGCCATCCGCGCCGGCCGCGAGCGCGATGTCCAGGCGGCCGTTGACCAGCAGGGGGAAGGGAGGGGGGAGGAGAGTCCGGGCGAGCCGGGCGAGCGCGAAGAGGTCGCGGTCGTCGAGGTCCTTCTCGCGGATCTGGACCGCGGCGGTCCCGCCGGTTTCGGCGCCGCCGAGGGCGCGGAGCCAGTCCGCGGGGTCGATCCCCAGCGCCCCGAGACCGGCGCGGTCGCTGATCGCCAGCAGGCTAAACGTCGGTCGCACGCACCCGGCGCCGGAAGATGAGGTCGTCGAGATCGTGGGCTCCCCAGACCAGGTGGACGAGCCCGAAGCCGGTCACCGCGGCGCGCACGAACGGATAGAGCCCGAAGGCGCGCACCATCTGGCTGGAGACCTGGATCAGCATCCGGTCCCAGACCGGGCTCCAGGGCGCCAGCACGAGGAACGTCCCGGCCTCGATGCAGTACAGGATGAACAGGATGCGGAACAGGGACGAGGAGCGCATGGGAGCGGAGATTGTAGCCGTGAAAGCCTCTGTCCGGTGGATCGAGCACCGGGAGCCGCTCGGGATGCAGCGTAGCCTGGGCGTTTACGCCCGGGCGGGGCCGCGGAACCCCTAGTTCGCCGTCACCCTGGAAATGCGGGATTTTGTAGGGGCGGCCCTGCGTGGCCGCCCTGGGAGGGGGGTCGGTCCGGCAGGGAATCTCCCCCACCCAGGGCGGCCACACAGGGCCGCCCCTACGAAGAACGCGTCACTTCTGGATGGACGAACCGCTAGGAGCGCGGCGGCTTCTTGTCCTTCTTGTCGTCGTCCGACTTGCGCTCCGGCGGCTTTTCCTTGACCTCCGGCTTGGGCGCCGGCGGCCTCTCCTTGACCACCGGCTGCCGCTCGGGCGGCCGGCTCTCGCGCACGGCGGGCTGGCGGTCCGGCGGCCGGTTCTCCCTCACCGCCGGCTGGCGCTCGGGGGGACGGTTCTCGCGCACGACCGGCTGGCGGTCCGGCGGCTGATTCTCGCGCACCGCCGGTTTGCGTTCCTGCGGCTCACCCTCGCGGACCGCCGGCTGGCGTTCGCGCTCCGGGGGCCGGGCACCGCGCACCTCCGGGGGGGGGCCGGGCCGCGGCGCGCCGCCGTCCGCCTCGGGAGCGGGCCGGGGGGAGCGCCCGCCCGGCTGGCCACCGCGCACCGAAGGCTCGGCCGCCGGCCGGCCGCGATCGCCGCGATCCCCTCGATTCCCTGGGGTGCCGCGATTGCCGCGGTCGTCACCGGTGACCCGGGGGCGCGGCGCGCCGCCGTCCGCCTGGACCCCGGGCCTGCCGCGCCCCGGCAACTCGCGCACCATGGGTCGCCCCGGCGCGCCCCCCTGGACGGCCGGCCGGCCGGAGTCGGCGCGGCGGACCGGATGCCCGAGGGTGCTCGGACGCAGCGGCGTGCCGTCGAGCCCCAGCGGCTTCTCGGCCACCACCCGGCGGGCGATCACGACCGGCAGGTTCGGCTTGCGGGCCACGAAGAGCGTCACGTCCGGCAGCTCGGCCGAGCCCCGCCCCCGCAGCACGCGCAGCGGGCCGCCAGGATCCTTCCAGACGCTCGGCCGGAGCGGCTTGGTGTCGGTCGTGATGATGCCGCGCCCGAGGAGGCCGTGGCCGCGGTGGTCGAGCGGCACGGCGTAGCGGCGGACGTCGCGGTGGGCGTCCCAGAAGGCGTCGCGGTACCCCTGGCGGTAGCCGGCCGCGTAGCCGAAGTAGGAGGCCTGCACGAAGCTCCAATGGTCGAAGAGGTTCCAGCCGCCGCCGGCCCAGCCGTAGACCCCCCAGCGGAAGGCGACGTCGCCGCCCAGCTCGGTGCCGTAGTAGCGGGTGTAGTAGCCGGTCGGGCACCAGCCCACGTAATCGGAGCCCCAGTACCAGTAGACCCAGGCCGACGACCAGACCGAGCCCGGCTGCCAGACCCAGCCGTAGCCGTCCAGGTAGTCCCAGCTGCCGTAGTGGTAGGGCACCCAGCCCCAGGGCTCCGAGGAGATCCAGGTCAGGCCGCTGGGGGTATAGATCCACCGCCCCTGCCAGTAGGGGCGCCAGTCGGCTTCGACCCGCGGCCGCCAGTACGACGCGCCGTTGACGTTGATCCAGCCGCCGTAGCGGTTGAGCGGCGCCGCGGCGTAGCGCAGGTTGTCGTCGACGCTCGCCGGCTGGTCGGCGCCGGCGTACTCGTCGTCGAGCTGGCGGCCCCAGCGCTCCAGGGTGTCGAAGGCGCCGGCCTCGCGGATCTCGGCCTGCTTGTCGGGGTTGCGGTCGTCGACCACCGCCTCCTCGTCGGCCTTGACCTTCCAGGAGCCGGTGTCGGTCACCACCTGGGCGGTGCCGTTGCGGACCACCACCTGGCTGTAGCCGGCGTCGGCGGTCAGCCGGTAGGAGCCGAAGTACTGCGGGTAGATCGTCGAGTTCGGGGTCTCGACGCGGGGGAGCTCGTCGCCCAGCGAATCGGCGGCGACGATGAGCTGGACGTTGCCGCTGAGCAGCCGTATCACGGTGGCGCGGTCCTGGCGGTCCGGCGAGGCGGCGAGGCGCTCGAGGATCAGCTCGCTGCCGCCGTCGACGCGCAGGATGTTCTGATCGGCGAGCACGATCTCGACCTTGGCGCGGCGGGGCACCGACACGCGGTCGCCGGCCATCACAGGCTGGTTGACCTCGGCGGCCGTCTTCTCGTCGCCGCCGGAGGGCGTGACCGTGGCCGGGCCGTCGACCAGGCGGAAATATCCGTACCCCTGGCCGGCATCCGCGGCCGGGCCGGCCGCGGATTCATCGGCAGAACTATTGGACAGCTCGTCAGCCAGCGCGGGAGCGGCCAGCGGGAGCAGTCCGGCGAGCGCCCCCAGGGCGAGCGTCCACCGTAGAGAGAGGACCTTCCTCAGAGTCTTCATCGTTCTGTCTCCATGATCGGGCGATGCCCTGCCCGCTGTCGTTTGAGAGCTGTAAAGAGCAACTTCCGGACCACCGCCCTTATTCCTGCCGTCTCCTGGCGCCCAGCCCCTTATAATGAGCCGGCTTCCTGTCGTCCCGTCCCCACCAGGCGTCGCGAGCGTCCTTGCGAAGAAGCGTCGCGGACGCGGCGCGGCAGGCTGCGGAGCTGAAGATTCGCGGGTGTCGTGTTCTGCTACGTCCATTGTGAGGGAGGAGCCCTTGGCGATCAACTGGTTCCGCGGCGGCAAGAAGCAACAGGAGCCGCAGGAGTACACGATCGACGACCTGATCGTCCTCGAGCGCTACGACGAGGCGGTGGAGCGGCTGCGCGCGCGCCTCAAGGAGACCCCCGGCGACCTCCACTCCCATCTCAAGCTGGCCGAGGTCTACACCCAGCTCCGGCAGTTCGAGCGGGCGGTGGACGAGTACGTCTTCGTGGCCGAGGAGTACGCCCAGGACGGCTTCCACGACAAGGGGATCGCCCTGCTCGCCAAGGCGATGAAGCTGGCGCCGGGCGATCCCTCCCTCCGCGCGCGGGCCGAGAAGCTGCAGCGGGGGAAGAACATGGAGCAGGTGCGCACGCTCGCCCTCGACGGGCTGCGGCAGGCCGGCGGCGTCCACGGCGAGACCGCCCTCGAGCTCAAGCGGCTCTGGCACCACCTGGCCGGCAGCACGGTGGTCCAGAAGCTGCCCGGAGAGGCGCTGAAGCGGCTGCTCTCCGCCATGGAGCACCTCCACATCGAGGCGGGGACGGTGATCGCCACGGAGGGAAGCCAGGACCCGTTCCTGTTGTTGATCGTGCAGGGCATCGTCGAGGCCCTGGTGGAGTCCGGCGGCCAGGCCGTGGCGCTGCGCAGCTTCGGCTCGGGCGACGTCCTCGGCGAGGCGGCCCTGCTCGAGCGCGGGGTCTGGCCCGCCTTCTATCGCACGGTGGAGCCGGTCACCGCCCTGAAGCTCACCCGCGAAGGGCTGGAGAGGTGCCTGGTCGGCAACGCCGACCCCCGCGGGTTCCTGGAGACGCTGCGCGAGCAGCACAACGACCGCGGGATCGCCGCCATGGTGCGGAGCCTGCGGAGCGGTACGGTGGCATAAGCTCAGGCGTTTTGAGATCAATCATCATGGCGATACTCGCGATCCGTATCTACCCCGACCCGATCCTGCGGGTGAAGTGCCGTCCGGTCGAAAGCTTCGATCCGGCCCTGCGCAAGCTCGCCGCCAACATGGTCGAGACCATGCACGCCGCTCCCGGCGTCGGCCTCGCCGCGCCCCAGGTGGGTGTCGACCTCCGCCTCGCCGTGGTGGACATCTCGGTGGGCGAGGACCCGCAGGCGATCCTCGTCCTGATCAACCCCGAGATCGTCCGCCGCGAGGGGATGGAGACCGACACCGAGGGGTGCCTGTCGCTCCCCGGCATCACCGACAAGGTCGACCGGCCGGTGGCGATCACCCTGCGCGCGCAGGGGCTCGACGGCACGCCGTTCGAGATCGACGCCGAAGAGTACCTGGCCCGCGCCATCCTTCACGAGGTCGACCACCTCGACGGCGTCCTGTTCACCGACCACCTGCGCGGCCTGCGCCGCGAGCGGTCGCGCCGGCAGCTCAGGAAGCTGGCCGAGGAGCAGGAGGTGACGGTGTGATTTCCATGAAATCGAGCCCACTCTTAACGGTCCTCCTCCTCCTGACCCTCCTCCTCGCCGCCTGCGGCGGCGGTGGGGGAGGCGGCGGCAGCACTCCGGTCGAGCCGCCGCCCCCCACCCTGGGCTTCACGTTCACGCCGCAGTCCGCGCCGGCTGTCAACAGCCTGTATCTTGCGAACGGCACCGGCACCACCGCCACCACGCTGATCCTCGAGCTGCGGGCCAACCAGGTGGCCGACCTCTACGGCGTCGCCTACGACCTCACCTATCCGGCCACCCAACTCCAGTTCGTCCGCGTCACCGCCGGCCCGCTGCTCGGCAACGGCGCCGTGCAGGCCGCGGCCTCCTCGCCCGGCACCCTGATCATCGGCGGCACCCACCTCGGGGCCACCCCCGGCGCCACCGGCTCGGGCGTGGTGATGACGATCGAGTTCACCGCCCTTGCCTCGGGCTCGGGGAGTTTCGCCTTCGCGCGCAACTCGGCCCTGAGCTCCACCGGCACCGCCATCCCCGGCCTCACCTGGACTGCCGGGTCGGTGACCGTCGTGAAGTAGAATCGCGCCGCCATGACCGAGCTCACTCTCTTCAATACTCTCGGGCGCAAGCTCGCGCCCTTCGTCCCCCTCGTGCCCGGCGAGGCCACCGTCTACATCTGCGGCCCCACGGTCTACAACGAGGTCCACATCGGCAACCTCCGCACCTTCCTGTTCGGGGACCTGCTGCGGCGCAGCCTCCGCCATCTCGGCTACAAGGTCACGCAGGTGATGAACCTGACCGACGTGGACGACAAGACCATCCAGGGGGCCCACAAGGCGGGCCTCTCGCTCGCCGACTACACCGGTCCCTTCATCCAGACCTTCCTGCGCGACCTCGACACGCTGCACATGGAGCGGGTCGAGCACTTCCCCAAGGCGACCGACCACATCCCCGAGATGATCGCGATCATCGAGACGCTGATCGCCAACGGCCACGCCTATGAGACGGAAGGCTCGGTCTTCTTCAAGATCGCCAGCGAACCGACCTACGGCACCCTCTCGGGTTTCGACCTCGAGCAGGCGCGCCAGGGGGAGCGGGTGGCGAGCGACGAGTACGGCAAGGAGGATGTGCGCGACTTCGGCCTCTGGAAGGCGGTCAAGCCGGACGAGCCCTCCTGGGACTCGCCCTGGGGCCCGGGGCGCCCCGGCTGGCACATCGAGTGCTCGGCGATGAGCATGAAGTACCTCGGCGAGACCTTCGACCTCCACTGCGGCGGCGTCGACCTGATCTTCCCGCACCACGAGAACGAGATCGCGCAGAGCGAATCGGCCACCGGAAAGCCGTTCGTCCGCACCTGGCTGCACGCCGAGCACCTGATCGTCGACGGCGCGAAGATGTCGAAGTCGCTCGGCAACCAGTACACCCTCCCCGACCTGCTGGGGCGCGGGTGCTCGCCGCGCGCCCTGCGCTACCTCTTCCTCTCGGTCCACTACCGGCAGAAGCTCAACTTCACCTTCGAGTCGCTGGACGGCGCCGCCGGCGCGCTCCGCCGGATCGACGAGATGCGTTTCCGCCTCCAACACGCCGAGGAGAAGGGCCCGGCCGACCCCCGCCTCGCCCAGGCCGTCGAGCGGCTGCGCGCCGACTTCGCGGCCGGCCTCGCCGACGACCTCAACTTCGCCGTCGCCCTGGCCGCCCTGTTCGCCTACGTCAAGGAGGCCAACGTGGCGATCGAGGAGAAGCGGATCGGCGAGGGGGACCGCCAGCGGATCCTCGACGCCCTCAGGGAGGTCGACGGGGTGCTCGGCGTGCTCGACCCCGCCGACTGGCCCGAAGGCAAGGCCGAGGACGACGACACGACCGGCATCGAGCGGCTGATCCAGGAGCGCAACGACGCCCGCAAGAACCGCGACTTCGCCGCCTCCGACCGCCTCCGCGACGAGCTCGCCGCCCGCGGCGTCGTCCTGGAGGATACGCCGCAGGGAACGCGCTGGAAGCGGCGGTAAGGAGACCCTTGACCGGCGACTTCCACGAGCAGCCCCACGCCCGGGGGCGGGGGAAGGTGGGGGAGGACGAGGCCGTCCGCTGGCTGGAGTCGCAGGGGTACCGGATCCTCGGCCGCAACGTCGTCAACCACGGCGGCGAGATCGACGTCGTGGCCGAGGAGGGGAGCACCCTCTGCTTCGTGGAGATCAAGGCGCGGGCGGGCGACCGCTACGGGCCGGCGATCGCGGCGGTCGGCTTCGCCAAGCAGCGCCGCCTCTCCCGCGCCGCCGCCCTCTACCTCTCCGTCCGCGGCTGGCACAACCGCTCCTGCCGCTTCGACGTCCTCGGCCTCGACCACGGCGAGGCGGGGTGGCGGTTCACCCTGATCCGCGACGCCTTTCCCTACAGCCCCGGCCCGGTCCGCAGGCGTTGGTAGCACGCCGCTTGACAGCCCCCGGCGCCCTGACTATCCTTTGCGAGCTTGTTGGGCGGGAATAGCTCAGTGGTAGAGCACAACCTTGCCAAGGTTGGGGTCGCGGGTTCAAATCCCGTTTCCCGCTCCAGATTTCGAATTCGAGAGATCGCGGACGTCTTTCCGCTTTCTGCTAAGATCCGGGGGGCCGCACCAGCGGCCCCATCCCGTCTCGGGCGACGTAGCCAAGTGGTAAGGCGAGGGTCTGCAAAACCCTTATCCACCGGTTCGAATCCGGTCGTCGCCTCCAATTCCTCCTTCTCTCCGCACGTGATCCATCATCCTCAGGGGTCGCAAGGGACGCAACGGTCCGGCCTCCCCCCCGGCCAGACGGCCACCAGGAAGTTCCCCGTCGTCGGCGAATTGGAGCCGCCCCCCGAGGCGCTCGACCTCGGAAGCTGGCGGCTGACCGTCGATGGGCTGGTGGAGCGGCCGCTTACCTTCACTCACGCGGAGATCCTCGCCCTGCCGCAGCGCGAGCTGGTGGCGGACATCCACTGCGTGACGAGCTGGAGCCACCTCGGGATGCGCCTCCAGGGTGTGCCACTGGCGGTGGTTCTCGACCTCGCCGTTCCAGCGCCCGAGGCCCGCTTCGTCCGCTTCGAGGCCTGGTCCCCGCGCCGGCACGACACCTCCCTGCCGCTCGACCTCGCCCGCGCCGACACTTGGCTGATCCATGGTCGCGACGGCGAGCCGCTCACCCCCGAGCACGGCTGGCCGCTGCGCACCGTCACCCCCTCCCGCTACTTCTACAAGAGCCTCAAGTGGGTGCGCCGGATCGAGTTGCTGGCCGAAGACCGCCTGGGCTACTGGGAGCGGGAGTCGAGTTACCACAACCACGCCGACCCCTGGCCGGGCGACGAGCGCTTCGTCAGCGGCTCGCTGCCGCCGGACAGGCTGAAGGTCCTGCGCGAAGCCGCGAGCTTCGTCCCCTACCGCGGTCCCAAGAAGGTGGTGGTCGGCGCTGACCTGCGGGAGTGGGAACCGAGGACGCGCGACCTCGACGACCTCCACCTCAAGAACTGCGACCTGCGCGGCGCTCGGCTGGCGGGGGTGGATCTGCGCGGCGCGAATCTCAGCCTTTCCGACCTCCGGGACGCCGATCTCTCCGGCGCCGATCTGCGGGGCGCCGATCTCGAAGGAGCCGACTTCGCCGGCGCCGACCTGACCGGGGCCGACCTGCGCGACACATTCCTCTCCGCCACCAAGTTCTTCGACCAGGACGGGCAAGCCCGGGTCGATGGGATGCGCTGGGAGGGGGGGCGGGGGCTGCTGGAGGATCAGGAGGCTTTTCTCCGGCGATCCGCCTGACGGGCCAACCGCGTATCCTTGAGCGAACCCTTTCCCTGAGGAAAACCCATGAGCCCAACGAACCGCGGTGCGTGGCTGGCGAAGCTCGAAGTCTGGCGTGAGAAGACCGACTGGTTGCCCCCTCTCCTGGCCCGTCTCGTCCTGGCCATCATCTTCATCCAGTCCGGATGGGGCAAGCTCCACAACCTCTCGAACGTGATCGAGTTCTTCAAGACGCTGGGCATCCCCGCCCCCAGCCTTCAGGCGCCGTTCGTGGCCGGCGTCGAATTCTTCGGCGGCATCCTCGTCCTCCTGGGCCTGCTCACCCCGCTGGCGGCCTTCCTGCTCGCCTGCACCATGGTGGTGGCGATCCTGACCGCGCGGCTGGGCGACGTCCATACGATCGGCGGCCTGGCCAATCTGGCGGAGGTCTCTTTCCTCGTCATGCTCCTCTGGCTGGTCTGGGAGGGGGCGGGCAAGATCTCGCTCGACTACCTCCTCAAGCGCCGCCGGTCGGCTTGATTCTGCTTTGTCAGATTCACCTTGGTTGTGGCGTTGGCCCTCATCACCCCGGCCCTCTTCACCCCGGCCCTCTTCTCCCGTCCCCTCCCACCCTCCCTCACCGGGAGAAGAGGGAGAAAAGCAAACTCGATCCAGGATGTCCTTGTCTCCCCTCTCCCGGTGAGGGAGGGTGGGCGGGGGACAGGAGAGGGGCCGGGGGTGAGGGCTCGGGCCGAAGCCTCACCCTCGGTCCCTCTCCACAAGTGGAGGGAGGGGCCCGCAGAGGAGAGACCGTCCGTGCCGCGGGCAACTGCGGGCGCTTAGCCGTTTCAGGGGTGGACGGCTGCTGCTTCCAGGTTTGCCACGCGACCGGCGAGGGCGGCCACGGTCCGGTTCAGGGTCGCCATGGTCTGGCTCAGGGCAGCCATCGCGCTCTTCTGGCCGGCGATCTCGGCGTCCTGCTGCGCGATGCGCGCCGCCTGGCCGGCGATCGTGGCATGCTGCTTCTGCACCTCCCCGAGCAGCATGGCATTGACGAAATGGTAGCGGACGGTGAGCGGCTTGCCGTCGCCGTCGTATTCGACCAGACCAGGGTCGACCTTCGCCACCTCTTCGGCGATCAGTCCGTACTGCAACAGGCGCTGGCCGTCGTCGTACTCCGCCCGGTAGTGGAAGGTGACCGGCCGCAGCTTCATCAGCTCGTCGCTGGCCGCTCCCATGTCGGCGACGTCCTCCTTGAAGCGCAGCGACGAGGTGGCCGTTCCCAGCTGGCCGGAGCTGTTCACGTAGACCGGCACTCCGGAGGCGCTGGTGGCGGCGTAGATGCCTGCGACAAAGGCCTTGCTCTGGAAGCGGGTGCCGATCCGCAGGACGTTGCTCTCGCCGGCAACCCCGGAGTTCGCGAGGAGGACGTTGAAGCTCTCGCCGCCGGTGTAGGCCGTGCCGGCACCCGCGCCCAGCGCCAGGTTGGTGTTGCCGGTGGTCAGGTGGGCCAGGGCATTCGCGCCCAGGGCGGCATTGTTCGAGCCGGTGCCACTGGCTCCGAGGGCGCCGGAGCCTTCGGCGACGTTGGAGCCGCCGGTCGTGTTGGCCGCCAGGGCGTTGAGACCCGTGGCGACGTTGTTGCTGCCGGTCGAGTTGTTGGACAGGGCGTACGCGCCGGTGGCGACGTTGTAGTTGCCCGTCGAGTTGATGGACAACGCAAAGATTCCAAGCGCCGTGTTGTAGGCGCCGAAAAAGTTGTCCGTCAGTGCCTCATTGCCGACAGCGGTATTGCCGTCCGCTGAGTTCTGCGTCAGCGTGGCGTATCCCAGGGCGGTGTTCCAGTTACCGGTGATGCTTTCCTGCAAGGCGCCGGATCCCACGCCTGTATTGGCGTTGCCGGTCGTGTTCAGGTACAACGCCAGGGAGCCGACCGCGGTGTTTCCCATTCCCGAGGTGTTGGCGGCCAGGGCGGCTTCCCCGACGGCGACGTCCGAGAAGCTGGAGCTGTTTGCCGCGACCAGGGAGCCGTTGCCGAAGCAGGTCGACGAATTGAAGCCCATCATACCGATCGGTGGGTTGTTGGCACACTGGGCGAGGCCAGCCTTGCTCAGCGTCATCGAGCCCATCACGATCAGGGGAAAAGCGATTGCCACCGCGCTCGTCTTCATTCGCGCCTCCTGGACCCCTGCCGGGTCGCTTGTCAGAATCCTGAATGGGACCCCTGATGCAGGATGCGGATTTCGCCGAAGAAGGGGCCATCATGCCGAGATCCCTCTCGCCGCGGCCCGGCCAGGATCGCCCCGGATGTGCACCGTGCCCAGCTCAGAGGCAAGCGCCGGTGAGGCTTCGAAGCGCAGGACGCCTCAAAGGGCACCGCCCCCTGTACCATCCTCACCCTATGGCACTCCTCCCCTGGATGCTCCTCTGCGGCGTCCTGATCCTCTCCGCCGGCGCCCTGCTGGCTCCGCCGGCGCTCGACCGCCGTCTCCAGCTCCTGCTGCTGGCCCTGGCGCTGCTACCGGTGGCGCCGTCGCTGCGGCCCGGGATGATCTACGGCCCGCTGGACATCAACGTGCCGCACCTGCCGTGGGCCACCCCCGCCGACGAGGAGTACGCTTCGAAGGGGAGCACGCTGAACGACGTCACGCTGCAGCTCGTGCCCTGGCAGACCGAGGCCCGGCGGCAGATGCTCGCCGGCCATCTCCCCCTGCTCAATCCGTTTTCGGGGGCGGGGGAGGCGCTGCTCGGCAACGGCCAGGCGGCGCCGTTCAGCGCGGTCTCGCTCCTCTCGCTGCCGTTCGAACCCGCGCGGTCGCAGGGCCTGCGCGCGTTCCTGAAGATCCTGCTTGCCCTGCTCGGCACTCTCCTCGCCGCGCGGGAGCTCGGCTGCCGGCCCCTCTTCTCGCTGGTCGCCGCCCTCGCCTACGCCTTCGGCGGTTCGATCGCCGTCTGGCAGCTCTTCCCGCACGCCGAGGTGATGGCGATTTTCCCGTTCGCCTGGCTCGGCCTGGAACGCGTGCTGAAAGATTCGTACGACTTTCGCTCCCGGCTCCTGCTCTTCCTTGCGACCGCTTGCCTCTTGCTCGCCGGCCATCCCGAAACGGCGCTGATGGCGGGGCTCGCGCTCTTCGCCAGGGCCGTTTCCTCAGTCCGATCGAGCCGCCGGGCCGTGCTCGCGGCGCTGGTGGTGATGGCTCTCGGCGCCGGGCTCGCCTCTTTCTTCCTCGCGCCGGTGGTGGACACCGTGCTCTCCTCGGAGAAGCTGGGGCAGCAGGGAGGGGGGCGCGATCCGGGGCTCGGCAACGGCGGACCCTGGTGGGCCAGCCTCGTGGACACCGCCGCGCCGGGCATCTTCGGCACGCCGCAGCGGAGCGAGGAGCACGGCCCCGCGCCGCTGCACTGGCTGGCCGAAGGATGCGGCGGCCTCCTGGTCCTGGTCTTCGCCCTCGGCGGCCTCGCGGCGTTCGGCGCCCGTACGGCAAGCGAGCGGGTCCTCACCGGGCTGATGATCGCGGCCTTCGCGCTCAACTTCGACGCCTTCGGACTCCCCAGCCGCCTCTTCGCGCTGCCGGGGCTCTCCGCGATTTCCCTGCGCTATACGGCTTATATCGGAGGCTTCGCGCTGGCCCTTCTCGCGGCGCGGGCGCTGACGCTCTGGTGCGTGGCCGATCCGCTGCGTCTCCGCGCCTGGGTGGGCCTCGGGGGGGCGGCCCTCGGCGGCGTCGCGCTGGCGGTGGCCAGCCGGCCGATCGTCCTCGGATTCTGGCGGGGGAGCGGGAGATTCGACTCGCTCGGACCGGACGTGCTGGCGGAGGCGGCTTTCCACTGGCGCGTCGCGCTCGTCGTGGCCGCCGGTCTCCTCGCCTGCCTCGGCCTTCGCCGCCGGCCGCTCGCCGCCGGAATCCTGGCGGCGGCGCTCACCCTCCTGCCCCTGCTCACCGGCTTCGGCGGCTACGTGCCGACGGTCAGCGTAGCGACCGCCTACCCGCCGATCCCCCTCCTCGACCGCATCCGGCAGGATCGCGGACTTTTTCGGGTCACCGGTACTCGGGGCGTCTTCTTCACCAACAGCTCCACCCCGTACCAGATCGCGGACCTCCGCACCCACGACCCCACGGAGCCGGCCCGCTACGTCGACTGGCTCGTCGATCTGCTGAGCCTCGACCGGCGCACCTACAAGAAGCAGTACCGGCGGCCGACGCCCGCCCACGAGCCCTTCCTTCGGCTCCTCGGCGTGCGCTACCTGGTCTCCGGCCCCGACCTCGCCCTCCGGCCCCCCTGGATCGACCGCGGCCTCTTCCGCCAGTCCCGGCTCTGGGAGCTCGGCGGCGACACCCACTGGGCCTTCTTCCCCGCCGCCGTGGTGCCAGCCGATTCACCGGCCGCCGCCCGCGACGCCCTCCGGCACCAGCGGGACCCCTACGCCCTCGCCAGCCTCGAACGCCCCGGCCCGGGCGTGCCCCAGTCGAACGGGCAGGGGGTGGTAAAGAGGGTCAAAGCCCGAGCGGGCCATCTGGAGATCGCCGTCGAGGTGCAGCAGGATGCCTGGATGGTGGTTTCGCAGTCCGCAATCTGCGGCTGGCGGGCGGCGGGGGATCACGGATCGCTCGACACCGCGATCGCGGACGGCACGCTCGTCGCGGTGCGCGTGCCGGCGGGGACCGGCAAGGTGGTGCTGCGGTACTTGCCCGGATCGTTCCTGGCGGGGGTGCTGGTTTCGTTGATGTCCCTGCTCGGATTCGCGGTACTGGGTATCAGGATGCGCGGCAGAAAAGCCAAGGACGCAAAGGACGGCAAGGACGGCAAGGACAAAAGACTGCCGGATTTGTCGTCCTCTTCCGTTCTGATGTCCCTGTTGTCCCTGCCGTCCTTTGCGTCCCTGCGTTCGGGTCTTCTGGCGCGGAGGCTCTTGGCGCCGCACGGCAGGGGTCTCAAAGGATAGACTGGCCTTCGCCGCTCCCGCCTCCGCCAGGGAAGGGGCGAGCGCTCTCACCACAGATTCGGAGGCCACTCATGGACGACCAGACAATTCTTCATCGCATCCAGCACCTCGTCGACGAGGAGCACCGGCTGGACCAGCATCACGATCGCTCGCCGGAAGACCACCAGCGCTACGAGGCCCTCCAGGTCGAGCTCGACCAGGCCTGGGACCTCTTGCGGCAGCGCCGGGCGCGCCGGGAGTTCGACAAGGACCCCGACAAGGCCAAGGTGCGCGACGCCGGCGTCGTCGAGAACTACGAGCAGTAGGGTGGAGGACAAGCGCGCCGGCCCGCTCCGCTCGCGCGGGCCGGCGCGTGAATAGGTAGGGGCAGGGGAACGGACCGCTACCGCCCCCTGCCGTGCTGTTTCAGTTTTCAAAGAGCGCGTTCCCCGTCCGTCAAGCGACGTTTCCCCTGGAGAATGCGACCCTAGCGCCTCGTCGGCTTACGTCGCCGGTGCTCTCCCTTCCGTTCCCCGTTCGATCGGCCTCTCGACTCCTGAGAAACGCGACGTTCCCCCTCGAAGGAGGCTCACGAGAGGGGAACGCAACGTTTTGCCCTCTCTATCCTATGTACATCGACCGTTCCGTCACATTCCCTCGAGGGAACGCGGAGCAACCGGAAGGGAACGGCACGTTCCCTCGTCGTTACGGCATACGCCGAGGGCGTAACGTGTTGAATCCTCGAGGGAATGCCGTTAAATGCACTGTCATGTCCAGGGTCGATTTCAAAAATCTTCGCCCAGGGGCTTGACAAACGGGACTGTAGCCTAGATCATATGCACATCGCAAGACCCTGGAGCCGAACAGGCCGGGTCTCACGAGGAGCACGAGGACGATTGATTTTCCGTCGCCGATTCCGGCGCGGATTTCGGGCCCGAAAGGCCCAGAGGAGAAGGACCATGGCGAAAGAGCCGAAGTATGGAGTGACGCTGAACGGGTGGGAGCGGCTGATGGCCTCGCTGGAGGCCAATGCCCAGGACTTCCCGCAACTCGAGAGCTACCGCGTGCAGCTCAAGGCGTTGCTGGATGCCGCGAAGGAGTCCTCGGCCCATCAGGCCGCGATGGCGGCCACCAAGCAGGAGGCGACCAAGCGGTTGCGGGAGACGCTCGTGAGCGGCCGCAAGCTGGCGAACTTCCTGCGCAACGGGATCCGGCAGCAGTACGGCAACCGGGCGGCGAAGCTGGTCGAGTTCGACCTCAAGCCGCTCCGCGCGCCGGTCAAGGCGGCCCAGACGCCCCAGGCGCCGAAGCCCCCGGTGACGCCGGCGCCGCACCCGACCACCGCCTGACCTCGCGGCCGGGAGGGGAGACGTCCCGCCCCTTCCGGCCGTGTCTTCAGGTCACCTGTCGCACTGTTCTTTGACAATCGATTCACCTTTGCCGGGGAGGACGGACGCGGCCGTCCTTTCCCGGCTTTTTTTTATGCTGGATAGAGCGAGGAAGCGAGGATGTGAAGCAGCTCATGCCGTGGCGTGACGGCGCCCCCCACCCCGAAGCCTCACCCCCGGCCCCTCTCCCACCGCCCTCCCGCCAGCCGGGAGAGGGGGGGCGTGACGGGAGAGACGTGGCTCGTAGGGTGCGCTGTGCGCACCTTCAACCTTGCCGGTGCGTCCAGCGGACCCTACAAGCTCCATCGCTTCAACCGGGCCCCCCCTCTCCCGGTCGGGTGGGAGTGCGGCGGGAGAGGGGCCGGGGGTGAGGCTTCGGGGCGGGGGGCGCCCTCCACCTATTTCCCCAGCTTCGCCCCCCCCTTCCCGTCCCCCACCGTTCCGAGCTTCACCATCGCGGCGTCGGTCATCACCACGAAGGGGCGGGGCTCGACCGTCAGCGTCCCCTTGCCGTCGTGGCGGACCACCTGCACGGTGCCCATGCCGTAGCCCATCGGACCGCGGCTGTAGTAGTGGACCCCCAGGCGGTAGGGCGCGGCGTCGCGGCGGGCGGGGTCCCGCACGGTGAAGCATTCGGGGCCGTAGCCGGTCGTCACGTCGGCGTAGAGCTGGCCGCCGGAAGGCAGGGTCTTCTTGCCGTAGAAGGCGTGATCGCCGTTGCGGTCCCAGACGTGGAGGTCGACGTCGTTGGCGTCGGTCTCCCAGGTGAGGACGAAGCGCACGGAGGGCTGGTCCTCGAGCTCGGCCTCGTGGGAGCGGAGACGGTCGAGAACCTCCTCGCGCCGCCCCGGCTCGGCGCGCAGCCAGGCCGCCGCGAGGAGGCCGAGATCCTCCCGCAGGACCCGGTCGACGCCGGCGAAGCGGCCGTCGGGATACTTCTGGTCGATCCCGGTCTCCAGCGCCCCGAAGGCGTCGCCGAAATGGCCGGCGCGCAGCAGGGCCCAGGCGAGGAGGCGGTGGCCCGAGGGGTGGTCCGGGCGCTCGGCGACCGCCTTCCGGTAGGTGTCGATGGCCAGCGCGAGCCCGTTCTGGCCGAGCCGTTCGAGGCGCTCGCCGGCCAGCCGCCGGAGGTCGGCGCGGGTGGGGAAGAGGTCGATGATGGAGCCGTAGGCGCGCCCCGCGCCGGCCGGATCGCCGCCGGCCTCCCAGGCTTCGCCGAGCGCGATCAGCGCCAGCACATCGCCGGGCGCCTCGGTGTTCCAGGCTTCGGCGACCGCCCGCGCCTTGGAGACGCGGCCGGCGGCGAGGTTTTCCTTCACCTCGGCGAAGCGGCCGCTGTAGGCCGGAGTCTCAGCCTCCTTCTCCTGGCTGTCGTCCCGCGATGCGACCCTCCCCCCGGAGGCGTTCGCCCCGGTAGAGATCCTGAGGGCTGGCGGTGGAGGAGGAGCCGGCGCTCCCGCCGAGCGGGCCCGGGGGGCTTCCGACGGCTCAGGGACCTGGACGCGGGCGATCCCCGCGACCACCCCTCCCGCCACGCCTCCGGAAACGCCGCCGGCCACGCCACCCTCGACGCCATCCTGGACGCCGACCGCGCGTTCGTCCAGCAGGGGGGACTCGGCGGCGACCGTGATCCGGTCCTCCCCCTCGACGACCGGCTGCGCGGTCTCGTTGGCGCCGACCTCGCCGAACGCATCGAACGTATAGTAGGTCGGCTCCGCCTTGAGGTTGATTGTCAGCCGGTCGTTACGGTCGCGTTCGTTTCGGTCGCGGTCGAAACCCTTGCGGGCCATCACGTCCAGCCCGCCCGGGCCGACGGTCAGGATGTCGGCGAGCGATTTCCGGTCGAGGCCGAAGCGCGCGTAGTCGTACTGGGTCTCCAGCACCAGCAGGGAGGTGAAGGGGCTGAGCACCCGATGCTTGACGCTGACCTCGACGATCTCCAGGCCGAGCGCTTTGCGGAGGTCGTCGTCGCCGGCGCCGGCGGTCTCGCGCAGATGGGTGAGCCGCTCGATGCGGGCGGCGGCCCAGGCGCGCTCGAGGAGCGGGCGCTCGGCCGATCCGAGGTCGCCGATCTCCTGCGGCTTGCCGTCGAGGCCCTTTCCGTCGAGAACAACGCGGAGCGGGCGGTCCGCCGGCAGGTCGGCGTAGACCAGGGTCTCGTCGCCGGGCTGGACGCCGTCCAGGGTGTCCGGCCAGACCCAGGTGGCGCCGGGGATCTTGACGGCGATCCCGGAGCGGCAGGCGAGGGTCAGCCGGCGGGCGATCTCGGGGAGGGGCGCGGCGCCGTCGATCCGCTGACCGTCGTGCGCCAGGTTGCCGGTGGTCAGCTCGCGCAGTGTTGCCTCGTCGCGCAGGCCGCCGACGGCCAGCACGTCGAGCCGCTCGACCCCCTTGTCGCCGAGGGCGTGGACCGCCGCCTTGAGCGCTCGCCCCTCGGTCTCGCCGGCGGTGGCGACGCCGTCGGTGAGGAGGAGGACGCGGGGGTATTTATGCCCCTCCCGATCCAGGCGGTCGCCGAGCCAGGCGAGCGCCTGGCCGAGGTCGGAGGCGCCCAGCGGCCGGCGGTCGCGGAGGCGCTGCATCTCCTCCTCGCCGAAGCGGGAAGCCGGGCCTTCGAAGACCGGCACCACCTCCTGGTCGAAGGCGGCGACTCCCACCGGCGTGGCACCCCCCGAGCCCTGGCGCAGGCCGGAGATCAACTGGCCGAGCCGCCGCACCTGGGCGGCGTAGCCCAAGGCGCGCGAGGCGCTCGAATCGATCAGCACGTAGAGCCCCGCGATCTCCTGCGGCTCGGCGGCGACGGGGGCGGCGATCCGCGCCACGGCGAGGTTCCCCTGGCGCAGGGCGGCGCGGCTGCCGCCGGAGGAATCCGGAGCGATGGTGAAATCGCGGTCCGGGGTCCAGTCCTGCTTGTGCAGCTCGACGACGCGGCGGTCGCTGACCTCGCCGCCGAGGTTGCTGGCCGCGGCGTCCTTGGCCGGCCGGCCGCCGAGCAGCACGCGGACGTCGAGCCGGCCGACCCGCGCGAGCCCCTGGAGGGGGAGGACGTAGGGCTGATCCGAGCGCGTCAGCGCGTGCGAATAGGAGACGATCAGCTCCTTGCGGCCATGGGCGGGGATGGGGAAGACCCGCGCCGAGAACTGATTGCCGGCGTCCTGCTCCAGCAGCGCGGGGTCCTGCCGGCGGTGCAGGTAGTCCTCATAGACCACGCGGGCGCGCTGGCGCTCCACGACCTCTCCCTCCTGCCAGCCGGCGTCGCTCTTCATCGCGAAGCGGCTGAGCGCGGCGCCCGGCGGCAGGGAGATCCGGAACTGCCCCTCGATGATCCGGTCGCGCGGGTTGTCGAACGTCAGGTGGAGCTCGGTGAAGGCGAGCGGCGGCTCCAGCACGCCGTTGGCCTCCAGGGCGACCAGCGAGAGGCCGGTGCCGTCGGACGCGGTGAGGCTGAGCGGCGCGGCCGGCTCGGCGGACTCACCGCCGGAGCGGTCCGGCGAGCCCTTGGGAAACGAGAACGACGCCGGCTGGAACGCCGCGGCGGCGAAGCCGGAGGCGGGGCGCGCGGCGGCCGGGGCGGCATGGGTTGCCGCGGCGGTGGTCGCCGGGCTCTGCGGGCGGACGGCGGCGAACAGGATGCCGGCGAAGAGCGGCAGGCCGAGAAGCGTGACGTTGCGAGGCATGGAGGTGTCCTCCTCCCGAAACGATGTGACCGGCCCCGAGCTTGGGGACGTACGTCTCGGTTAGACACCGGTCGGGGTGAAAACGTGCCCGGGGGACCGGCCCTGCGATCGTCCCCACCTGAAACCTCACCCCCGGCCCCTCTCCCACCGCCCTCCCGCCAGCCGGGAGAGGGGAGGCGTGACGGGAAATACGTGGCTCGTAGGGCGCGCTGCGCGCGCCGTCAATTGGGATCGCCCCCACCCCGAAACCTCACCCCCGGCCCCTCTCCCACCGCCCTCCCACCAGCCGGGAGAGGGGGGGCGTGACGGGGAATACGCGGCTCGTAGGGCGCGCTGTGCGTGCCATGAACGTTGACGGTGCGCACAGCGCACCCTACAAGCTCCATCGCTCCAACCGGGCCCCCCCTCTCCCGGTCGGCAGGGAGGGCGGTGGGAGAGGGGCCGGGGGTGAGGCTTCGGGGTGGGGGTGCCTGCCCGCGCACCCGGCTTGACACGGAAAGCGGCCGATGAATACTGTTGCCGCCGTGCTGAATAAAGAATTGAAACAGTCGCTCCAGCCCGCCTGGTCGCCGATTCTGGAAGGCGAGGACGCGGCCTGGGCCGACGCCGCCGTCACCGCCGTCGCCGAGGCGATCGGCGAGGCCCCCTGTGCGTCGCGGTACGCCGCGGCCGACCTCTGCTCCGGCGAGTCGGGGATCGCCCTGTTCTTCGAATACCTGGGCCGCGCCCGTCCCGGCGCCGGCTATGGCGACATCGCGTGGGCGCGGCTCGAGCGGGCGATCGACGGTCTGGACGCCCTCCGGCAGAGCCCCGGCCTGTACATGGGCTTCTCCGGCGTCGCCTGGGCGGTCGAGCATCTCCAGGGCGGTCCGGGCGGCGAGGACGACGGGGAGGATCCCAATGAGGACGTCGACGCGGTTCTCCTCACCCTCCTCCGTAAGTCACCCTGGCCGTTCGACTACGATCTGACGAGCGGGCTGGTCGGCTTCGGCGTCTATGCTCTCGAGCGGCTGCCGCGCCCCGCCGCCGTCGCCTGCCTGGAGCTGGTGGTCGACCGCCTGGCGGAGATCGCCTCTCCGCGGCCCGAGGGGCTCGGCTGGTTGACGCCGCCGCATCTGGTGCCCGGGGTGAACCGCGACTATTTTCCCCAAGGCTACGAGAACCTGGGGCTCGCTCACGGCTCGCCGGGGATCATCGCGGTGCTGGCCCGGATCTGCGCTGCGGGCATCGCGCTGGAGCGGGCGCGGCCCCTGCTGGCGGGCGCGGTGGAGTGGCTGCTGGCGCAGAAGCTGCCGGCGGGCCTGTGGTCGGTCTTCCCCCTCTCGATCGGGCCTGGGATCGAGCCCCGGCCGGCCCGCGCGGCCTGGTGCTATGGCGATCCGGGGATCGCCCTGGCGCTGCTCGCCGCCGGGCGGGTGGCGGGAGAGCCCGCGTGGGAGCGCGAGGCGCTCGCCCTGGCCCGGTCGATCGCCCGGCGGCCCGTCGAGCACTGCGGCGTGGTGGACGCCGGCCTCTGCCATGGCGCCCTGGGTCTCGCCCACCTGCTCAACCGCCTCTACCAGGCGACCGGCGATCCCGAGCTCCTGGCCGCCGCGCGTGCCTGGTTCGGCCGCTCGGCCGGATACTGGCGGCCCGGCCAGGGGATCGGCGGTTTCCTCGCCCTGACGCCGCCCGAGGGCGAGGTCAATCGGCTGGAGTGGAACGCCGATCCCAGCTTCCTCTCGGGAGCCGCCGGCATGGCCCTGGCCCTGCTCGCCGCGACCAGCGGGATCGAGCCTGACTGGGACCGCCTGCTGCTGATCTCACCCCTGCCCGCGGGGGGGCCGCTTAAAAGCCCGCCATGAGGGATAACGCTCCAGGAGCCTGGCGTCCGCTGCTCGAAGGGGAGAGCGCCGCCCGGGCCCGCGCCGCCGCCGAGGCGATCTTCCAGGATCTTGCCGCCGATCCCAGCCACGCGATCGGGCCGGGCCTGAACCGGGGCCTGGCGGGCCTGGCGCTCTTCTTCGCCTACTACGAGCGGGCGCTCGGCGACGCCGGGGCCGGTGAGCTCGCAGGGCGCTATCTCGAACGGGCGATCGCCGAGTTGGCGGAGCGGCCATCGCCCCCCTCCAGCCTGTATCACGGCTTCACGGGCGTGGCCTGGGTGGTCGAGCACCTCACAGGCGGCGAGGCGGACGGCGAGGAAGAGGACGTCAACGAGGAGATCGACGCGGCGCTCCTCGCGATCCTGCGGCGCGCCCCCTGGCGGGGGGAATTCGACCTGCTGGGAGGGCTCGTGGGCTGGGGCGTCTATGCCCTCGAACGGCTGCCGCGCCCCGCGGCGGCGGCGATGCTCCCGCTGATCGTCGACCGTCTCGGCGAGTGCGCCGAACGGCGAGACCGGGGGGTCGTCTGGCGCGATCCGGGCAACGCCGCGCGAGAGCCCGATCGGGGGATGGCCCATGGCGCCGCCGGTGTGATCGCCCTGCTGGCCCGTATGTTCCGGGAAGGCGCGGCCGGGCCGGCGGCGGCCTCTCTGCTCGACGAGGCGGTGGAAGGCGTCCTCGGCCGTCGTGCCGAGGGAGAGCCGGGCGAGCTCGCCTGGTGCGCGGGGGGCGCCGGGCTGTCCGTGGCCCTGCTCGCCGCTGCCGGTGCCTGCGGCCGCGACGACTGGAAAGACGCGGCCGGCTCTCTCGCCGCCGCCTCGGCCGCGCGCTGTAGCGAGGACGCCGAGGGCTTTGACCCCGCCCTCTGCCATGGTACGGCGGGGCTGTCCCACCTGTTCCACCGGCTGTACCACGCCACCGACGACCCCGCCTTGCTGGCCGCGGCGCGCCGCTGGATGGAGCACACCCTGGCGCGGTGGCGGCCCGGCGAAGGGATCGGCGGATATCGGTGCCTCGGCCGGCGGGCCGATGGCGGCATCGGCTGGATCGCCGATCCCGCCTTTCTGGGGGGAGCGGCGGGGATCGGCCTCGCTCTGCTCGCCGCCATCTCCCCGGTCGAGCCGGCCTGGGACCGCCTGCTCCTGGTCGACTCGACAGTTTGCTCTTGACTATTGTGCATTCTTGAATAAGATAGGCCGAGTTTCGCCAGACCTTACCTCAACGCAGCGAAAGAGAGGAGCCACCATGAAGAAGAAGTTCAAGAAACTGGCGCTCAACACGGAAACCCTCAGGAATATGGACTCGGGGGATCTCGGACATGTGGCAGGCGCGACCGCGGCAGACACGAATTGCACGGCGCCGGGCTCGGTTTGCACAATTCCCTGCAGTTTCTGCATGAACTGCAGCAACGTGCCCACCTGCCCCAACAGGACCTGCTGACCGGCTGGCCGGCCTGCCACGCTGAGCCGTCAGCGTGGCAGGACCCTTCCTCCCTGCCTACCCGCTCACCCCGACCGCCGCCCGTACTCCGTCTCGCGGTCCAGCACTTCCAGCGTCTTGTAGTACAGAGCGTCGGCCTCCTCGCGGCTGTTGCCGATGGCGGTGAGGCCGAGCTTGCCGAACTCGGAGACGGCGCCGATCAGGTGGAAGAGGACGCCGGAGTCGGAGCCGTGGCTGTAGTGAAGGCGGTTCTCGGTGAGGATGTCGATCACGTCCTCGGGGAGGAGGCCGCGGTAGGAGTCGGAGTGGAGGTTGTCGGTCGCCCGGTAGTACTTGGCCAGTCCGCTCGGGGAGTAGAACAGGCCGGTGGTGTGGTCGAGGCTGCCGCCGGTGAGGAACTGGAGCGCCAGGTAGGGGTGGGTGGTGCCCCCCATCCGGAGGTTGATCTCCAGCGCCGCCATCTCCCATTCCGCGCCTGGGTCGGCGCGCCAGAGCAGGAAGTCGATGGCGAAGCGGCTGACCACGCCGCGGGCGGCGAGCACCTCGCCGATCCGCGTCGCGGCTTCCAGGATGCGCAGCCGGTAGTCCTCGCGGGCTGGGAAGCTGCAGCCGAGGAAGACCTGGTCGCTCGGCCCCCCCAGGATCTGGTCGTGGCTGGAGATCAGCAGCACCTCGCCGTGCGGGCTGATGCGGAGCTGGGCGCTGGGCGAGACCTTCTCGACCCCCTCGATGAACTCCTCGACGATGCCGCCCATGCGGGAGAACTTGTCGCAGTAGGTCTCGAAGGTCTCCTCGGGCACCGAGAACTCGATGCGGTGCAGGGACTCGCGGATCGCCGACCGGCTCTCCACCTCCGGGTAGCGGAAGATGGCGTTCCCCTCGCCCGAGAAGCTGTCGTTCAGCTTGATCACCGCGCGCCGGATCCCCGGCCGCCGGGCGGCGAGGTCGATCAGCGCCTCCTCGATATCGTCCTGGCTGTGGAGATCCTCGAACCCCTCGGGCAGCGCCACGCCGGCCTCGCGGAACACCTTGCGGCTGCCCGACTTGGTGCCGAGGGGGTAGAGGTCGGGGTCGACGCCGTTGAGCGGGATGCCGAGGAGCACGGCGAGCTTGCGCTCCAGGGGGGTCGAGTTGAAGACGGTGAGATAGGAGCGCGAGCGGT
Organism: uncultured Acidobacteriota bacterium; assembly: GCA_963718645.1. Lineage (GTDB taxonomy): Bacteria > Acidobacteriota > Thermoanaerobaculia > Multivoradales > UBA5704 > DATARR01. Next base: position 2,447,243 of record OY970373.1, on the reverse strand, counting down.
CCTGGATCCCCTCGCGGATGCGCTCGATCAGCCGCGGCCGCTCGAGGATCTTCTCGGTGAGCGAGCGCGGCGAGGCGTCGTAGGCGCAGAGGAGCGTCAGGCGCGACCGCGCGTGGCTGGCCGGGATGCCGGCGAGGAGCTGGAAGTAGTAGTCCAGGATCATCGGGTGCACCGGCTGCGAGGTGACGTAGACCACCCGTGCCCGCGGATTGCGCAGGCGGATCAGGAGGAAGAGCAGGCGCTCCTCGTAGAAGCTGGCGCCGGCGAGCTTGCGGAGCTCGCTCTGGTCGAGGGTCATCGAGGGCACCACCACCGAGGTGTGGGACGCCTCGTCCTGCATGGTGAGGGCGTTCCAGACGTCGAGCAGGAGCGGCTGGAGGCGCCGGAACTCGGCGAGCTCGGCCTCGGGGGAGAGATCGCTCGGGAACGGGGGTTGCGGGATCAAGTGGGGTCTCCCCTCAAGGCGCCTCAGCGGGTCTGGAGAATGGGCAGCCGCGACGCCGCGCTCGGGATCGTCGGGCCCAGCGCGATGCGGTTCTCGTCGAGATCGACGGCGAAGCCGAGCGATTCGGCGCGGAGGCGTACCTGGCGCTGGAGATGGAAGCGGAGGGGGCGGAGCAGCGTGTAGTCGGAGGTGAGCTGGAGCAGCCGCTCGGCGGCTTCGTCGCGGTCGCCGCGGTTGAGGATCTCGCGCCGTTCCGCCGCCCACTGCTCCGTGACCTCGCCGCGCTCGACCTTCTGCTCCAGGATGGCGGCCTGGCCGGCGCGGTTGACGATGATCTCCGGGTGGTGGTTGACGCCGAAGACGCGCGGCATCAGGCCGCCGCCGTCGCGCGCGAACTCGAGCATGGTGACCGCGTCGCCGGCCGGACCGCCGACGCCCAGCGTCTCCCAGCCGATCGTCGAGGTGCCGGTGGGGAGGGCGCCGCCGCTCGGCAGGAGGTCGAAGAGCCGGTTGTCCATCACCCGCAGCCGGCCGCCGTCGCCGAGGTCGTCGCCGAAGCGGTGGAACCAGGGGTGGCTCCAGGCCGCGGGGTCGAGCACGTTCTCCAGCACGCCGGTGCTCTTGCCCCCCTTCTCAGGGCCGCGCAGGACCGGGTAAGCCAGTCCCGACCACTGGCACATCACGCCGAAGGTGTGGCAGACGGCGAGCAGCGCGGCCCCCTCGTCGGCGACGATGGAATCGAAGACCCGGAAGAGCGGCGCCTGCCAGGAGGGGTCCTCACGGATCCCCTGGCTCTCCTCGGACACGCCGTCGTTGGCGTAGGGGTCGATGTGGCCGGGGCCGCCGGTGCCGACATAGAGGGCGAAGCGGCCGCCGGGGAGCTCGGGGACCATTCCCGACCGGCGCACGTCGAAGGAGATGGCGCGCACGCGCACGCCGGTCTCCTCGGCGATCGGCAGCATCTCGCAGGCATCGTCGAGCAGGGCGTGGACGATGCAATCGTGGCCGAGGTTGGGCCAGCCATGGTTCATGTCGAGCACGGCGACGTCGACGATCCGCGGATCGGCCGGGGGGAGATCCTCCGGCCGTTCGACGCGGGCGTACTCGAAGGCGCCGCAGGGCGCGTCGGACGGGTGCTCGGAAGCGCAGAAGTGGGTGTTACCAGGGATCTTGTGACGGCAGAGGAAAGGCATGCGAGAGGAGCGTATAGGAAGTGGCGGAGCGGGCCAAGGGGGGAGGGGGCCGGAGTCTCCAGGCCCCTCCCCCCCATGCTAACGTCCGCGCCATGTCCGAAGATCGCGGCTCCTTCCTCGCCGCCCTGCTGATCGCCGTGGTGCTCTGCTGCGCGCCGATCCTCTCGCACGGCCTGTGGAGCCCGGACGAGCCGCTGGGCGCCGGGGTGGGGCGGACGATGGCCGACAGCGGCGACTGGATCGTGCCGCGGCTCAACGGCCAGCCCTTCCTGGAAAAGCCGCCGCTCTACTGGTGGACGCTGGCCGCGGGGCTCCGGCTGGTCGGGAACAACGACGTGGCGGCACGCGCGCCGTCCGCGCTGTTCGCCATCCTCACGCTGCTCGCCGTCTGGGCCGCCGGACGGCGGCTGGGCGGGGCGCGCCAGGGGCTGCTGGCGGTCTGCGTCCTCGCCACCACCGTGCTCTTCCTCCAGAACGCCACCCGGGTGACGGTCGATCCGGCGCTGATGCTCTTCGTCGCCCTGGTCCACCTCGGCTTCATGCTCCTGGCCGAGGCCCGCTCAGGGAAAGAGGCGCGGTGGGCGCGGCTGCTGATCGCCATCGCCCTGCCGCTCGCCTTCCTAGCCAAGGGGATCGTGGCGGTCGGCCTGGGCGCGGGGGCGCCGGTGCTCTACCTGCTGGCCACCCGGCGCGGCCGGGCGCTCCGCGAGCTGCTCCCGCTGGCGGCGCTGGGGCTGCCGCTCTTCGCCCTCCTGGTGGTCCCCTGGGCGGTCGCGCTCCAGCGGGCCGCCGGCTGGAGCGGCCTTCAGGAGTGCCTGGTCAACAACACGGTGGGGCGCTTCGTCCACACCGACGCCAGCGCCCGCTACGGCCATACGCAGCCGGTCTGGTTCTACCTGGCGATCGCCATTCCCTGGCTCCTCCCCTGGACCCTGGCCCTGCCGGCAATGGCGCGCTCCGCCCCCTTCCGCCGTGGGGCGCCGGGGAGCGACGGCCGCCGTCTCCTCCTCGCCACCGCGGCGCTCGGCCTGCTGATGCTCTCGGTGCCGGGCAGCAAGCGGGAGGTCTACCTCCTGCCGCTCCTGCCAGCGCTGGCGATCTGCGTCGCGGGCTGGCTCGACGGAGTGGGATCCGGGGAAGCGATCGAGCCGCGCGACCGCCGGGCGCTTCTCGCCCTGGGCGGTTTCGCCGCCTTCCTCGTCCTCCTCCTGGGCGTCGGCACCGCTTGGCTGGCCTGGGCGCCGAACGTGCCCGCGGCGGCGGCGCCGGTGCGGAACACGGTCTCCACCCCGTTCCTCGGCGGCTTCGCGCTCTGTTCCCTGGCGCTCGGCCTCGGGATCGCCGCCGGACTGGCGCGCCGCTGGCGGACGGCCCCTTCGGCGGCCTGGGTGGTCGGCGTCTGGCTTATCGTCACCCTCGGCCTGGGGACGGCGGCCGAGGCGCTCTTCGATCCCATCAAGCGGACGGACGAGCTGATGACGGCGATCGCCGCCCGCTTTCCCGGCCGCGATCCGGTGCCGGCCTATCTGCCGCCGGTGGTCTCCAACGAGGCGATCTTCGGGATCATCCAGTTCAATCTGGGACGCCTGACGCACCCGCTGTCCACCCCCGAGGACGTCCAGGCCTGGCTGGCGGCGCACCCCGGCGCGCCGATCCTGGTCCGCATGGAGCAGCTCAAGCGGTTGCCGCCGGAGCTGCGGCAGGGGCTCGCCTTCCTGTACGACGAGACGGGGAGGAAGTCGGCGCCGTTCGGGATCGCGGTGTGGAAGGGGACGGGCGGTGCGGAGGCAGCGGCACCACTTATGCAGAATTTTCGATGAGACGTCCCCATTGGGGCGCCGCTGGGCACTTGCCGGAGTAGGGGCAAGCCGCCCCGCTCGTCGAAAAGGAGACTCTATGGATCAGAAGCAAGACACGAAGCCGCAGGCCCTGTCCCTCGAAGTCCAGGAGATCGAGGCCTGGTGCAACCCTGGTTGCGGTTCGTCGACGACCAGCAACAGGTGCACCTGTCCGATCTCGATCACGACGACCGGCAGCCTGTTCACGGCCAAGACGACCAGCTAACGCTGGCGTCCTCCCGGGCCGGCGGGACTTTCTCTCGCCGGCCCCAACTAGCTGCCCTGATTCGGAGGACTGCGCCCGTGGAAGACCAGCTCTGCCTCTTCACGCTGCTCTACGCGCCGCGCGAGCAGCACGAGCGGATCCTCGCCGACTTCGTGACGCCGATCGCAGCGGATCTGCGCGCGGCGCCCGAGCTCCACTCCCTGTTCTTCGCCCGTTACAACGTGCCGTCCTGGCAGGTGCGCTTCCGCGTTCTCGGCCGTTCTGACTGGATCGCCGGTCCGGTGCGCGAGCGGGTGGAGCGCGACCTGGCGCCGCTCCAGGCCTCGGGAGCGGTCGAGCGGATCGAGTTCGCCGAGTATGACCGCGAGATCGAGCGCTACGGCGGCGAGGAGGGGATGGCCCTGGCCGAGAAGCTCTTCCTGCACGACTCGCTGGCCATCCTCGACCTGATGGCGGCCGAGCGGCAGGGGCTGCTCGCCAAGACCCGCCGCGAATGGTCGCTGCTGATGACCGAGCGGCTGCTCGACCTCCTCGGCTTCGACCGCGCGCAGCGGCTCGCCTTCTACGCCGTCGGCTTCCGCTGGACCGGCGAGATGGGGACCTGGAAGGAGGCCGAGCTGGAGACCATCGAGAAGCGCTACCAGGAGCTGAAGCCGGGGCTTCAGGATCTCTTCACCGGCGAGCAGAGCCGGCACCCCGAGCAGCTCTGGGGGGGCGAGGAGCCCTGGCGGATCGCCGAGCGGTGCATGGAGGCGAGCCGGCCGGTCGTCGCGGCGCTCCTCGAAGCGCACGCTTCTGGGCGCATCCACCAGGAGCTGACCGAGCTCGCCTGGTCCTACAGCCATATGCACTGCAACCGGCTGGGGATCGATCCCACACCGGAGGCCCTGCTGCGCTACTTCATGCACCGGCTGGTCGAAGAGGGAGGGGGAGCCGCCTGAGCGCGCCCAATCTCGCCCTCCTGCGCATCGCCGCCTTCCCCATCGAGACCCTGGAGCCGCTGGCCGCGCCCGAAGCGGTGGCCTGCCTCGGGCCCCTGCTGGAGCTGGAGGAGCGGCTGGCGGCGGAGGTGGAGCGGCTCACCGACGCGCTCTTCGCGGTGGCGGGGGAGCCGGTGGGAGCGGGCGATCCCGAGGCGGCACGGCGTCGGCTGGACGTCATCGCCCTGCGGCGCGACCTCCACAACCGGCGGCCCGTGCCGCCGGAGCGTCTCGACGCGGTCCGCGCGGCGCTGCCGGCCGATCTCGCCACCGCCGTCGCGGAGCATCTCGAACGCCGGGCGAGGCATACGGCTCTCCTCGCCGAGTTCGAGCGCGCCTACCGGGACGGCCTCCTGAAGGCGCGGCGATCCCTGCTGGCGCTCGCCGGCGATCCCACGTTCCAGGAGGGGATGCGGCTGGTCAGCCGCTCGCTGCTCGCGCGTCTCCAGAACTTGGCGAAGATCGACCCCGGGCGCTGGCGGCACGACGAGCGCCACGCCGCGGCTAAGCTCGCCGCCTACGCCGGCCGCTTCGCCACCAAGACCAGCCCCAACGCCGTCTTCTGCGCCACCGCCCTCGCCTGGATCGGCGGGGACGAGGCGCGGGTGACCGGCGACAACCGTCCGGGCCGGCTCGACGTGCTGCTCTCGGTCGCCGAGGCGCGCAAGGTCGCGGCCTGCGTTGGAGCCGACCGCGCCGCCTGGCCGGCCATCGTGCCGCGCCTCAATCCGACCCTGCGGCGGGAAGGCGGCGTCTGGACCTTCTGGCGCCCCACCTCGCTGCGGCGGGAGAGCGACCTCGAGGTCCTCTCGCGGACTCCGACGCAGCCGATCCTCGATCTGTTTTTCGAGGAGACCAGGAAGGATCTGAGCGTCCCGGATCTCCTGGCGGCGGTCGCCGGCCGCTACGGGATCGGCGTCGGCGAGCTCACCCCCTTCTTCGAGCAGCTCGTCGACAAAGGCATCCTGATCGCCGAGATCGAGCCGCCCTACAACGCTCGGCGGCCGCTGGCCTTCGTGGCCGAGGCGATGCGGCGGGCCGGCTGCGACGCGCCCTGGCTGCCCGAGATCGAGGCGGTCGAGCGCGAGGTCGAGGCTCTCCCGGGGCTCGCGCCCGCGGAGCGGATCCAGGCCATGGACCGCCTGGAGGAGCGCCTGGCACCTCTGCCGCGCGCCCATCCCATGAAGGCAGATGACCTGTTCCGCGTCGACGCGGCGTCCGGAGTGGAGATCGCATTGCCGGAGCGGGTGCGAGCCGGCCTGGAGGTCCCTCTCCGCCGCTGCACGCGCCTGTTCGCCGCCCTCTATCCGGAAAGGGCCTTCCGGGCCGCCTGGGCGGCGCGCTTCCTCTCGCGCCATCCGCCAGACGAAGAGATCCCCCTCCTCGATCTCTACCACGGCCTCTTCGAGCCGGGGGACCAGGAGCGTCCCGACGCCTTTCCTCCGGCGCCCCCCGGAGCCGAGGACGCCGGCACGGCCTTCGAGCGGACGCGGGAGTGGTTCGCGGCGCGGGCTCGAGGAGGAGGCGAGGAAATCGCGATCAGCGACGAGGACTGGGAGACGCTCCTCGACGGCCTGCCGCCGGAGCCGGCGTGGTCGGCCGGAGCGCTCTTTCAGATCGCCGCCGGGAATCCCGGGGAGATCGCGACCGGAAAGTACCGGCTGGTGCTGAACGGCCTCTTCGGCGCCGGCATCGCCCTCGCCCGTTTCGCCCATCTCCATGGCGGTCCGGACGCGGACAACCCGGTGTCCCGCGAAGTGCTGCAAAGCTGGCAGCCGCTGGCGCGGCCGGGAGCGCTGCTCGCCGAGGTCACCTACAACCACCTCGGCCGGAGCGCCAACGCCGGCCTGCGGCCGAGCCTCTTCCAGCACGAGATCGAGCTACCGGGAGAGCGGGCGAGCCCGGGCGCCGAGGTGATCCCGCTGGCCGCGCTGACCGTGCGCTGGGACGCGGGGGACGGGAGGTTCGTGCTGCGCTGGCCGTCCCGCGAGATCGAAGTGGTGCCGGTGATCAGCAGCGGCGTGAGCCCGGAAGGCTTCGTCTCCTTCCTCGTCGAGATCGGCCGCCAGGGGCTCCAGCCGCTCTCCTGGTTCCCCGGCTTCGACGTTCCCGGGATTCACCGCTGGCCCCGCTTCACCAGCGGCCGCCTGGTCCTCTTCCGCCGCCGCTGGACCCTGGCGCCAGGCAAGCCGCCGGAAGACGCCCTCTTCTTCGCGCAGATGGCCCGCTGGCGGCGAGAGCACGGCATCCCCCGGCACGTCTTCGTCCACACGGCGGCCGATCCCAAGCCCTTCTACGCTGATCTCGAATCGCCGCTGTTCGTGGATCTGGTGCGTCGCGCGCTATCCGAGGAAAGCGCGCTGCACGTAGTGGAGATGCTTCCGGGGCCGGACGAGATGTGGGTGCGGGATGAGCGGGGGCGCTATGCCACGGAGTTTTTGGTGCAGTTGCGCGGGTCGTGATCCCGATCAAAGCGGTAAGAAGCGGATCTGGTTCTCAAGCTCCGCAGGCTCGCTCGCCAGGAGAAGGATTTCGAGATCCTCGATGACCTGACCTATGGGGCGATCCGTCAAGGCTACGATGACGCCGGGCATAGCCATCCCGAGGCGAACCCGTTCCCAGGCGTAGCCCACCAGGGTTTCGATGTCGTGAGTAAGAAGAATTCTCTTCTCGTCCGCAGCGAATTGGAGGAGGGTCTGATCGTCCGCGCCGTAGAGGGAACCGTCCTGGGCTCGAATTATGTCAAGGTCTGGGATCTGACGCCGGAGAGCACGCAGGATGCGACCGTTGAAATTCTCGTCCGCGAGCAGGCGCAGCACGGGCGCTAGCGTCCGAGCCGAGCGAGAAGCCGGTCGCGCAGGCCGGTCTGAGGGGAACGCGCTTCGATCTCGGCGCGGATCGCCTCCCCCCGCCCGCGCCGCTCGCGGAGGTAGGAGTCAACCTCGTTGCGGTGACGCAGGTAGTAGGTAAGGACCGCGTAGATATCGTCCAGGTGAAGGACGGGAAAGTCCTGGGCGATCTCTTCCGGGGAAGCGCCGGTCATGAAGGTGTCGACCACCGTGTCCAGCGTCACCCGGCTATCGGCGACGCGGATCACCCCATTGGCATCCGTCAAGAGAGGAATCGGCTCCACGGCCGCCGCGTTCAACATGCGATCAGGATACCGCACCTTGAGCCTCCCCTTCGGCACGGACCTCCGCAAGGCTGGCGTAGCCCTCGCGCTGGAGGAGGTTGCGGAAGATCACCTGGCGGGCCGCCTCACCGTCGTAGAGGGCTTCCACCGGGATCGGATTCGCGATGACTCCCGGTGCCGTGAGCTGTTCCCCAGGATGCTGTGTGTGCATCTCCTGCCCTGGCTGGTATACCTCCACCCGTCGCGGGCTCGTCAGGCGCACCACCCAGAAATAGCGGGTGCCAGCGGAGACGAGCTCGCGAATCTTGATCTGCAGATCCTCTTCGTCCTTATCGGTGTCGGCATACTCGACCGCCAGCGGGGGCACGCCCTGGATCCACCCCGGCTGGTCGGGGATTTCGCCGACCGCGACGTCGGGAGCGCGGAGAGTCTCTGGGGACGGAGAAAAACCAACGTCAAGGCCGACGTCCTGGACCGCGGGATCGCTCGCGAGCACGGCGCCGCCGACGTTTGCTGCGCGGCCTGCACGGCCCCCTGCGGGGAGACATTCAACAAGGTGGCCGTTGGAAAGCTCGTAGGGGTCTCCGGGGCGGATCTGATCCGCACGGAAAGGCCCCGGAGACTCGCTATTCGCCATGCAGCAAGGATATCAGTGCGGATCAGTGCATCGACACCGGCGCCGCCGACCTCCCAGCCCGCCGCTTGAAGAGGAGCAGCAGCGGAATGCAGAGCAGGAAGAAGATGCCGACGATGTGGAAGGCGTCCATGTAGGTCAGCAGGTAGGTCTGCTTGAGCACCGCTCCCTCGAGCGCCCCGTAGGCCTGCTGCTGGGCCTGGTAGAAGTCCGACCCCTTCGACATCAGTCCGCCGGTGATCGCCGAGATCCGCTCGCGGACGGCCGGATCGTAGGGCGACAGGTGCGAGAGCAGCGCCGTGCGGTGGGTCCAGGAGCGGAGCTGGATGAAGGTGGTCACCAGGGCGATCCCGAAGGAGCCGCCGAGCTGACGCATCATGTTGGTCAGCCCCGCGCCCTGGGCGATGTCCTTCCCCTTGAGACCCGAGAGCGCCATCGTGGTCAGCGGCACGAACAGCAGCCCGAGGCCGACGCCGCGCCAGACCAGCGGCCAGAAGAAGTCGCCGCGCCCCGAATCGAGCGTCGAGTGGCTGAGCATGAAGGTGAAGAGGAAGAAGCCGACGAAGCCCAGGGCGCTCATCAACTGCGGCATCACCCCTCTCTGCAGCGCCTTGCCCACCACGGGCATCATCACCGCCGTGGCGAGAGAGCCCGGCAGCAGGATGAGGCCGGTCTGCATGGCCGTGAAGCCCAGGAGGTTCTGGGCGAACACCGGGAAGATGAAGACCGACGAGTAGAGGCCGAAACCCAGGATGAACGTGAAGGCCGTGCCCACCGCCAGGGATCGGTCTTTGAGCACGTGCAGGTCGACGACCGGGTTCGCCGTCGTCAGCTCCCGCCAGATGAATCCGGCCAGCGCCAGGACGGCGGTCACCGTCAGCACCGTGATGTATTGGGTGGAGAACCAGTCCTCCGATTCTCCCCGTTCGAGCACGATCTGGAGCGAGCCGATGCCGAGGATCAGCAGCGCGATCCCCCACCAGTCGACGCCGGTGATCTTGCGCGTCTCCTTGGGATCGGGGAGGAAGGCCATCGCCATCAGCACGGCGATGACGCCGATCGGCAGGTTGACGTAGAAGATCCAGCGCCAGGAGTAGCTGTCGGTGATCCAGCCGCCGAGCGTGGGGCCGACGGTGGGGCCGACCACCACGCCGAGCCCGAACAGGCCGTTGGCGAGGCCGAGCTCCTCCGGCGGGAAGGTCTCGACCAGGATCGCCTGCGAGGTCGAGAGCATCGCGCCGCCGCCGGCGCCCTGGATGAAGCGGAAGATCACCAGCTCCCAGAGGTTGGTGGCGTGGCCGCAGAAGAACGAGGCGATGGTGAACAGGATGAGCGAGCCGACGAAGTAGTTGCGGCGACCGAACACCGCCGCGAACCAGCCGGTCATCGGGATGACGATCACGTTGGCCACCACATAGCCGGTCACCACCCAGGCGATCTGATCGAGAGTCGCCCCCAGGTTCCCCATCATCTGGGGGAGAGCGACGTTGACGATCGAGGTGTCGATCAGCTCGATCACCGAGGCCAGGATGACCGTGATCGTGATGAGCCACTTGCTGGCGCCCTGCTGGGGCATGAGCTTGACCCTCCCCGCCTCAGCCGAGATTCACGGTGACGCTGACGTTCATTCCCACCCGCAGCGGGTGGCGCGGGTCCGCCGGATCGGTGAGCACGATCTTCACCGGGATGCGCTGGACGACCTTGGTGAAGTTGCCGGTGGCATTGTCGGGAGGCAGCAGCGAGAAGCGGGCGCCGGTGGCGGCGGCGAGCGATTCGACGCGGCCGTGGAACACCTTGCCGGGATAGGCGTCGACCTCGATTTCCGCGCTCTGGCCCGGGTGCATCTTGGCGAGCTGGGTCTCCTTGAAGTTGGCGCTCACCCAGGCGTCCGTCCCCTGCACGATGGCGAGCAGCGGCTGGCCGGCCTGGACGAACTGCCCGACCTCGACGTTCTTCTTCGACACGATGCCGTCGACCGGCGCCTTGAGCACGACGTAGGAGAGCTGCAACCGGGCCGCTTCCAACGTCGCCTGGTGCTGGGCCACCGAGGCCTGGGCGGCGGCGACCTGCCGCGCGGCGGCCTCGATCTGGGCGCCCGAGGAGGTCACGGTCGCCTTGGCCGACTCGGTGGTGGCGCGGGCGGCGTCCGCGTTGGCGCGCGCCGATTCGGCGGCGGCGCGGGCGGCGTCGTATTGCTGCTGCGAGATCTCCTCCTTGCTCACCAGCGTCTTGTAGCGAGCGAGGTCAGAGGCCGCCTGCTCGGCGCGGGTGCGCGCCGCGACCACGTCGGCCTGGTTGCTGGCGACCTTCGCCTGCGACCCCGAAGCGGTGGCGCGGGCGCTGGCCACGGCCGCCTGAGCGACCGCCACCGCGGCCTGGGCGTTGAGCACCGCGGCCTGCTCCTGGTCCACCTTGGCCTGCAGATCGCTGGGATCGATCTTGACCAGCACGTCACCCACCTTGACCTCCTGGTTGTCGCGTACCAGGACGTCGGTCACATAGCCGGAGACGCGCGGCAGGATCGGATTGATGTTGCCGTCGAGCTGCGCGTCGTCGGTGACCGCGTGATGGCCGTAGAACACGAACATCCGGAAGCCCCAGATCGACCCGACGATCAGCAGGATGGCGAGGACGGCGAGGACCACGACCTTCCGGGTTCCTCCCTTCTTCTTCTCGGGCGCGCTCGCCTTCTCGGACGCAGTCGCCGGTGCCGCCGCCGGCTCGGATTTTTCGACTCTCAAGGGACTGCTCATCTCGGTACCCTCCCTCTCACGGCCTGCCGTTCGGGCTGGCATTAGGATTCTTGTTGGGATTGATATTGGTATCGCTATTCGAAGGATTGGCCGGAGGATTGGCTTGGCCGCCCGGGATCAGATCGCGGATCGCGCCGGTGGCGCGCGATAGATCGAAGCGCGCCTGGGCCTCGTCGGCCTCGGAGTCGATCCGGAGGTCGCGGGCCGTGGCGAGCGAGGTCTGCGCGTTGTCGACCTCGATCGAGGAGGCGACGCCGGCCTTGAAGCGGTCGCTCGCCAGGTCGAGCTCGTCCTGCGCCAGCTTCAGGCTCTGGTCCGCCAGCTCCACCCGGCTGCGGGCGCTCTCGTAGGCGAGGAGGGCTTGGCGCACCTCCTGCTCGACCTGCCGCTCGGTGTCGTTCTGCTGGATCAGGAGCTGGTCGCGCTGCGCCTGCGCGGCGGCGACGTGGGCCTGGGTGCGCCGGCCGTTGAAGATCGGCACGTTGACGACCGCGGCCACCGTCCGGCTCCACTCGACGTCGCGCACCCGGTTGCCGCTCTCGAATCCCTGCGCCTGCGCGGCGACGGTCGGCAGCCCCTCGGCGGCGGCGGCCTCGATGTTGAGCTTGGCGAGGCGCAGCCGCTGGTTGAGCAGCGAGAGCTCGGGCCGTTGCCGGCGCGCCGCTTCAATCGCCGCTTGCAGCGGGGGCACCGCGGCGCCTGCCCGCGTCCAGTCGTCGGCCAGCTCCACGCGGCCTCCGAGGTCGGCGCCGATCGCCCGTAGCAGGGCGAGCTGGGCGAGGTCGCGCTGGTTCATCGCCACCAGCAGCGCCTGCCGCTGGCGGGCGAGCTGGACCTCGGCCCGGGTGGTGTCCAGACGGGTGCCGACGCCGGCGTTCTTCTGGTCGAGGGCGAGCTGGCTCAGCTTCTGGAAGAGGTCGACGTTGGCGCGGATCTCGTCGATGCGCGCCGAGCTGCGGCCGAAGGAGATGTAGAGCGAGGCCACCGCGGCGGCCACCTCGTTCTCCAGCCGGCGCTGGTCCTCCTGGGTGACCTTGATCCCCGCCCGCGCCGCCTCATACCGCCGCCGGGCGACGAAGTCGATGATGTTCATGGCGGCCGAGAGGTGGACATCGATGACGTTGAACGGCGCTGTCACGTTCGGCTGGCCGGGAACGGTGAAGCCGAAGGTGGCGAGGTTGATCGTCTCGTTGGCGAGCTGGCCGCCGGCGCTGAGCTGCGGCAGCAGGTACGACCGGGCGTCCTGCGCTCGCGCCTCGGCCTCGCGGGTGCTGGTGGTGGCGATGCGGACGGCGGTACCGGCGTCCAGCGCTCGGCTGACCGCGTCCGCCAGCGACAGGCGGATCGGCGCGGGCTCGCCGGCAGCCGTGGTCCCCTGCCCAAAGGCCGGGACGGCGAGCGCCAGCAGCACCGCGGCCGCCGCGAGATGGCGTGTCTTCATGAAGGTTTCCTCTCCTCCCCCTCGCACCGGATCCACGAGAGGACGTAAGCGGGGCAATGGACGAGCTCGACCTTGGAGCCCTCCCCGCAGGCCAGGAATTTGACGAACTCCCGGTCGGCGAGGGTCAGCCCTTCGAGGTCGAGCGTCACCCGGCGTCCGCGGGCGCGCTCGGCGGCCAGGAGCTCGATCAGCTCCGGCAGGCGCTCCAGCGTCGCCCGCCCCGCGAGGGCGTAGGTGACGTCCGAAGGTGTGTCGGTTCGGGTTTCGATTCGCAGCATCGTTCAACTCCGCAGGGACGTAGTTCACGTCCCATGCCAAAGCGCCGATGCTGAAGAATCAAGGGCTTGGAAAAATCTACGACGGGGATTCGTTACGAAATCTCGTTAATCCACGAAATATCGTAAGGCAAGGGGGCCTTTCTCACAACCCTGCGCCAATCTCATTCTGAATCGAGAAAATGATACCTTGTCGCGGATTTCGGAACCTGGAGGGCATTGCCAACCATGCCGTCGATGGCCCATGAGATCCTGGTGGATCTCTTCAAGACTCGCCCTTCCCTCGCCGCGGAGATCCTCGCCGAGGTGCTGGGCGTTTCGCTGCCGGCCTATACCGAATCTCGCCTCGCACCGATCGACTTGACCGAGATCCAGCCCGCCGAGTACCGGGCCGACATCGTCGTCGTCCTTCTCGACCGTGACATCCCTGTCCGGGTGGTCGTCGTCGAGGTCCAGCTAGCGGTCGATCCCAGAAAGCGATTCAGTTGGCCCGCCTACGTGGTCGGCTCTCGTGCCATCCACGCCTGCCCGGCGGATCTCCTGGTCGTCGCGCTCGACCCGGCCGTCGCCCGATGGTGCGCGGAACCGATCGAGATCGGCGTTCCCGGGTTCGTCCTGCATCCGCCCGTGCTGTACCGCTCCGCCGTTCCGGTGGTGACGGACCTCGGGGAAGCGGCCCGCCGGCCCGAGCTCGGGGTCCTCTCCGCAATGGCGCACGGCCAGACGGAGCAGGGAGCGACGATCGCCGCCGCCCTGCTGCCCGCGATCCGGGAGCTCGACGACGACAGGGCCAGGCTGTACTACGACCTCGTGTACAATTCCTTGAATGAAGCGGCTCGCCGCGCCATGGAGACGATGATGAAAGGGTACGAATATCAGAGCGACTTCGCGAAGAAGTACGTCGCACAGGGACGTACCGAAGGACGCACCGAAGGGCGCACCGAAGGGCGTACCGAAGGGCGGACCGAGGAGGCGGCGCGCAACCTGCTGACCGTGCTTCGGGTCCGCGGTCTGGAGGTGCCAGACAACGTCCGCGAGCGCATCCTGGCCCAGAAAGATCCGGAGCGACTGGAGCGCTGGCTGGAGCGGGCCGCGGTCGCCGCCTCGGTCGCCGCGGTCATCGACGAGCCGAACTGAGGCCCCGAGCGCCGCGGGCGAACGAGGCACAGCAGACCTAACCGTGTCAGCTTCAGCTCATTCCAGCGGATCGAGAACTTCATAGAGGCGGGGCAGACGTTCATTCGCACCCGCAGCGGGTGGCGGGGATCCGCCGGATCGGCCAGCGATTCGACGCGGCCGTGGAACACCTTGCCGGGGTAGGCGTCGACCTCGATCTCCGCGCTCTGGCCCGGATGCATCTTGGCGAGCTGGGTCTCCCTTGAAGTTGGCGCTCACCCAGGCGTCGGTCCCCTGCACGCTGGCGAGCAGCGGCTGGCCGGCCTGGACGAGCTGCCCGACCTCGACGTTCTTCTTCGAAACGCAGCCGCGCCGCTTCGAGCCCTCCGCTCGGAGGAGCTATCACCTTAATGCTGCGTGTAAGCTCGTTGTTTTACCCTATCCTGAGAGACGCATTTCAACCGGGAGGGGAGGATGATGTTCGAGCGACGCGCCAGAGTGCTTCTCGCGGATGACCATCCGGTTCTGCTCGAGGGTCTGAGGAATCTCCTCGAGCCGGACTTCGACGTGGTCGGAACGGTCACGGACGGCCGCGAGCTGGTCGAAACCGCCGAGCTGTGGCGGCCCGACCTCGTGATCACCGACATTTCGATGCCCGGGATGGACGGCCTCGAGGCCACGCGCCGGCTGAAGCGGACCTTGCCCCGCGTGCGGGTATTGATCCTGAGCGTCCATGCCGAGCCCTCCTGGGTGCGGGCGGCGTTCGAGGCCGGCGCTTGCGGCTATCTGACCAAGATCTCCGCGGCGGAGGAGATCGAAATCGCCATCCGCGAGGTGCTCCAGGAGCGCTTCTACATCAGCCCGGTGGTGACCCGGGCCATGGTCGCCGTCGAGCGCCCCTGGGTGCGGCCGCCGGCCGCCGGCCTGATGGAGACCGGCGAGCCGCTCACCCCGCGCGAGCACACGATCGTCCACCTGGTGGGCCAGGGGCTGGGGAACAAGGAGATCGCCCATCAGCTCGGCGTCACGGTCGCCACCATCCGCACCCATCTGAACAGGGTCTACGGCAAGTTGGGCACCGAGAGCCGGGTGGAGCTCGCCCTGCTGGCCGCCCGCACGGGCGGAGCCGTGATGTGAATGAGGACGCCAGGCGGCGGATCGCCCGCGAGCTTCACGACGACTATTGCCAGCGCCTCGCCGCCCTCGCCCTGGAGCTCAAGGCGGTCCGCCGCCAGCACGGGGACGGCGATGCGAGAGGGAGCGCGCTGGACGTCCTCGGTGGCCGCCTCGCTGGGCTGGGCGAGGATCTGCGCGGCCTGAGCCACGACCTCCACCCCGCGGCCCTCGAGCGGCTCGGGCTGGCCGAGGCGCTGCGCGATCACTGCGCGGAGGTCGAGCGGCGGCACGGGCTGCGGGTGCGGCTCAGCCTGCGCGGCGTCGAGGGTGCTTTCGCGCCGGAGGTCGCGCTCGGCCTCTACCGGATCGTCCAGGAGGCGCTCGCCAACGCCGTCCGCCACGCTCACGCGAAGATGGCGCGCGTCGCCCTCCGGGTCGCCGTCGGCGCGGTGCGTCTGACCGTCGCCGACGACGGCTCCGGTTTCGATCCCGAAGCGGCGCGGCGGGCCGGCGGGCTGGGGCTGGCGAGCGTGGAAGAGCGGGCGCGGCTGCTGGGCGGCCGCTGCCGCATCGCCTCGGCTCCCGGCGCCGGCACCGCAATCGAGGTGAGCGTGCCACTGCATAGTTTTGGCCGGCTGGTGGGCCGGCACCGGCGGCTCGTGGCCTCGGTGGCACTGGTGGTCCTGGCGCTCGCCGCGGGCCTCGCGGCCACGGCCCTCCAGGCGCGCCGGGCGCGGCAAGAGGCGGCGCGGGCCGATGCCGCGGCGCACTTCCTGGAAGACCTGTTCCAGGCTTCGGACCCGCGGCGGGCCAAGGGGACGCCCCCCACCGCCCGCGATCTCCTGCGCCGCGGCGCCGACCGCCTCGGCCGGGAGCTGCATGGCCAGCCGCTCCTGCGGGCGCGGCTGCTGGACACCCTGGGCGGTATCCATACCTCGCTCGGCTTCTACGACGAGGCCCGGCCGCTGCTCGCCGAAGCCCTGGCGATCCGCGAGCGGCTCCGCGGCCCCGAGCACCCGGAGGTCGCCGAGACACTGGTTCGCCTCGGCGCGCTGGCGCGCCTCTCCGGCCAAGGGGACGCCGTGCCGCTCTTCCGCCGCGCGCTGGCGATTCGCGAGGCGAGGCTGGGGCCCGAGAGCCCCGAGGTCGCCGAGGCGCTCAACGATCTCGGCACGGCGTTCGCCGCGCAGGGCCGGTTCGACGAGGCGGAGGCCGCCCTGCGGCGTACGCTCGCGCTCCAGGAACGGCTCTGGGGAGACCGCGACCGCCGAGTCGCCAAGACCCTGCACAATCTCTCGGGAGTCGCTCTCTACCGCGGCCGGCTGGACGACGCCGAGCGGCTCCTCCGGCGTGCCCTGGCGATCCGGGAGGCAACTCTCCCGGCGGACGATCTCGATCTGGCCGGCAGCCGCGAGGCCCTGGCGCTGCTATTGCGGAAACGGGGCCGGCCGGAGGAGGCGGCGGCGCTCCTGGAGCGTCTGGCGGCGACCTTCGAGAAGGTCTACGGGCCCGCGCACCCGGAGCTGGCGAAGACGCTTTTGAATCTCGGCCTCGTCCGGGCGGACCTCGGCGACGACGCAGCCGCTCGCCGGCTCTTCGAGCGCGCCCTCGCCATCGACGAACGGAGCCTGGATCCCGGCCACCCGAAGCTCGTACGGGCGCTCGCCGCCCTGGCCGATCAGCATTTCGAGCACGGGCGCTACGTCGAGGCCGAGCCTCTCTACCGGCGCTTGATGGCCTTGCGCGACCGAGGGGCGAAATACGAAGGCTGGGACGACTCGCTCGCCAACTGGGCCCATCTCCTGCGCGCCACCGGGCGGGAGGACGAGGCGGCGCGGGTGGTGGCCGGCCATGGATTCTGAGACGTCTCGGCCGAAGGGTGAGATAGGGCCGGTCTCCCATCTTGGAGTAGACTAGGGGGCACTCCCTGGAAACACCGGGGGCGTGCTACCAACACGCCCCCGGCGACCTACAACCTACTCGCTACCTTGCCGTGCGGTGGGGTTCTGGGGAGCCTCGTTCGCGAGAGCCGCCTGAGGGGCCGCGCTCGCTCCCGCGTGCTGGACTCCGACCGGCGGTCCCGCCGTCGGCGGATCCACCTGCGGTGGCGGTTTCGGGGTGGCCTTCTTCCTGCCGCGGAAGACCTTGATATCGAACTCCTTGAGCTTCTCGGACCGGATACCGTACTTGCTCTTGATCCCGGTGCCGATCCGGTTTGCCAGGTCGCGGCCCCGCTTGAGGGAGCCATCCACATCCCGTGAGGCCTGCTGCGCTTCCGCTTGCGCCGCCGACTGCCGGATGTTCGCGGCCTTGGCTCCCGCCACCTCGATTTCGAGCTGCGCCCGGTACGCGTCGATGTGGGGAAGGTCGTCCTTGTTGGCGGTCACCGTCGTGAGCAGCTTCTCCCACTCGGTCATCACATTCGCGAATGCCTTTCTGGCCATCGTCGTCTCCTTGTTCCGGTCTCTGGCTCAAGCCAGCCGGTTGACGAAGTCGAGCACGGCCCGGGTGACGCCCAACGCACCGCCGGGATGGCGGCCGGTCAGCGTCACCGTGACGTGCTCCGCGTTTTGCACCACCAGGCAGAGCTGCCCGGTTTCCTGCGCGAACGCCGACACGAACCCCGCGAAGGCGCTGGCCACCTCGGCCGTGGGGAACCGCCGGACCTGGTCGATCCCCCGATAGTTGGCGACACCTCGCCATCCCGGCAGGGCCGTCAGCTCCTCCTGAACCCGCTCCGGTTTCAGGAAGAATCCCCCCGACGGGTGTGGCACCCGGCGCAGATCCGCCAGCGTCCACACCATCGGCGGAATCGACACCTCTTCAACACTCTGCAACATCTTGAACCTCCTCTTCTCCTTCAAGATCCGGACGCCGTTATTGGGCCCGGATCACTCACGACTCGGTGGAATGGGGCCCGCTCCGGCCCATCCGCAGGACATACGCGATGGCCCGTGCATGCGCCTTCTTCAAGTCCTCTCCCTCCCGTCCTTCGAGCGCCATTGCCTCGAAGGCGGCGAGCGCCACGGCCATGCCCGCCATCGCCGGATCCGCCGGGAAGCTCGCCTCGATCTCGCGAATCAGCGGATGAATCTCCTTCGGCTGCCGGTCCTGGGCCAGAAGCAGGGCGATGTCGAGCGTCGCCAGCGCGGCATCGGCCAGCCGCTCGAAGCTCAGCCACATCCTCCGGGTCGCCAGCAGAAGATCGAGCGCCTCCTGCGTCCGGCCGGACCGGGCGGCGACGCGCCCCTCCGCCCAGAAAAACCGCACCCGGTTCTGGTCATCCGTGACCCGCCCATACAGATCGCGGGCCTCGTCCACGAGCCGCCCCGCCGAAACCGGCCGGCCATACGCGGCATGGCACAGCGCGAGACCCAACCGGACGCGGCAGGCCAGGACCGGTTCGTCGGCGGCGTCCATCGCCACTCTCGCGTGCGTCAGCGGCGGCAGCGCCATATTCGGCTCCTCATGGTCGAGGTAGATCAGGCCGATCCATGCCAGATAGATCCCCTGCTGGTGACAATCTCCTTCCAGTCCATAGAGAAAGCCCGCCCGCCAGCACAGGGCGAGCGCCTCGTCGATCCGCCCCTGCGCGAGACGCAAACGCCCCAACAGGCCGGCGAGCAGCGCGCGCTCCGGGATGTCCAGGGGTCCCATCAGCCCCTGCGCCGCCTGCCGGAAGGCGCCATCGGCCTCCTCCAGGCGGCGCTGCAGGCGCAGAGTGTTGCCCAGCAGGCAGCCGGCGCGCACCCGCAGGCTCGCGGCATACTCCGCGGATGCCTTGGGCGCACCTCCCTGCATCACCGCCAGCGCCAGACGGGCCAGCTCCTCGGATCGGCGCGGCTCCCTCGGCTGGGCGTTCGAGCTCCGCTCCAGCAGCACCTCCGCCAGATGGGGCTCCTGAAACCGCTCCTCCCGCTCCACCGCCCGCAGCCGCTCTTCCACCGGCACGTCCAGAAGATCCGCGAGAAGTGACTGAGTCCGCCTGCGCCGCTCCTCGAAAGCCCTCAGCAGACCCGGGCTCGCCTCCTCCAGCCGCTGAAACATCTCTCCATAGTCGGTAGCCTCCTCCTCCTCGACGCCGAGCCCATACGCGCCCTCCTGTCGAAGCGACTGCACGGCATTCAGCGTGCAGTCGTCGCAGGAGAGCAGGTGCAGTAGCGCCGGAACCGCCCGCTCCGGTAGACCGGCGAGAAACTCCCGCGTATCTCGATGCCTGTCGCTCACGACTCGCCTCCTTGGTTGGTTGCGCCTGGTCGGTCGCCAACCGATTTCATCCCGGTGAGAAGTTTTCAGAAATCATCGGTCGGATAGTGGGCTAATCGGTTTGTTTTTGTCAACAACTTTCGCAGACGGATTTGTTGGCTTCGTTTTCCGTCATCTGAGAACGCGATTTAGTTTTCGGGTTCAGAAACCTATCGCTTCCAGGTCGGCAGATGGACCCGACATGCGGAAAGGCAACTCGCAATCTGCCAAACTCGGCACATGAGTTAGATAGGAGATGTCGCGTCCGCGGGTGCCGGGACCAATGGCGGCCCCGGATCGCTCCGAGGACGGGGGAGAGGATCGAACATGGCGCAACGAACCTTGAGAAACGTCCTCGCCGGCGGAGCCTTGGTAGCCGCCCTTACTCTCGCCGGCCCCTCGCCGGCTCACGCCTCGGTAGGGTCGGACTTCGTCGGTCTCTGGAACTGGCTGGCCGGCTCCTGGGGCGAGCGGGTCGCTTTACGGGTGGGGGCGGGGGCGGGGCATCGGGAAGGTAGACCACTTCGGCCATCAGAGAAGCAGGGAGGCTGCGTCGACCCCAATGGCTGTGCGAACCACCAGACCACGGGAACCCTCTTCCCACCCTGTAGAGCCGGGGGCGACATCGCAGTTTGCGTCGATCCTAACGGCTAGGGGTGTCGGTTCACTGGGCGCTTTCTTGAGCAGGGGGGCGGGGCTTGTCCCGCCCCGCAGGGAGGCGCTTGAAGCAAGGTGGCCACGCCTTACTGGCGGCGCGAGGCAATCCTGTATCTTTCCGACCTATTGAGTTAGAATCCGCACCGATTACTGCTGTCCAAGCCCAAAAGAGGAGCGCGACAGGCTTTGAGGAAGGCGATTTATCGTCTGGCCGGAACCCTTGGTTCTGTCTGTGAGAGAATAGGAACGTCCCATGGAGGAGCAGCGTTGAGCGAGCATCCCACCCCGGCCGAGTTGGAGGCGTTCGTCAAGGGGAGTCTTCCTCCCGATCTCTTTCGGGCGATCGCTCGCCATTTTCTTCGAGGGTGTTCCTCCTGCAAAGCTCTCCTGATATCCCACTATGAGCGGCCTCCCGCGCCTAAGCCGTCTCATGGGAGCTCCATGTTGTCCGAAGAAGACCCTGACCGTGCCTTCACAGAGCTTCGATCCTACCGGCGCTATCTCCGACGCGAGGAAATCCGGCAGAGGAAGATTGTCGCGTGTCTGGAAGAGGGAGGAGGATGGGAAGCTCTTCGGGACAAGACTGAGATCTCACTGCGCGGACTGGGGACGCTCAAAGCACTCCTGGTGCGAAGCTGGGCCATCCGCCACGAGAGCCCTAAGGAAATGGTGAGCTTGGCTCGCTTCGCGGTAAACGTTTCCCGTCGTTTGGATCCACATTGGCATGATGAGAGCGAGGCTGCTGACTGGCAAGCCCGGGCATGGGGAGAACTGGGAAATGCACTTCGGGTTTCCGACGATCTGGATGAAGCGGAGCGTAGTTTTGGTTTTGCCTTCGAATTTTTTCTGCAGGGTACTGGAAATATTCACCTCAAGGCGAAGCTTTACGATCTCCATGCTTCTTTTCTAGGGACACGGAGGCAGTTCGATCTTGCATTCGCTGCACTTGACATTGTGTATTCGACTTATCTAGAAATAGGTGACTCACACTTGGCCGGCAGAGCTCTTGTTACCAAAGCTATGTACCTTCACTATAGTTGTCAATCAGAAAGAGCCAAGGAAGTCAATGAGCAGGCAATGAAACTAATTGATAGAGTCCGCGATTCGGACCTATTGTTTTTTTCGATTCATAACCAAATATGGTTTCTTGTCGCTTGCGGAAAATTTCGAGATGCAAGGGTGGCCCTCTTCAAGCACTCGGGTGGATTGCAAAACATTGAGGGGCGGGTCTTCCAACTGAGATTACGATGGCTTAAGGCTCAGATCAGCGTCGGGTTGGGGGAGTGGAAGAGCGCTGAAGAAGGCTTGTTAGACGTCAAGGCAGGGTTTGAGCAGGAGGGCATGGGCTTTGCTGCCGCCCTTACTTCTCTAGACCTCGCCCTGCTTTGGATGCGTGAGGATCGCTACGAAGAGACCGAGAAGCTGGTGCTGGAAGTCCACGAAGTATTCGTAGCCCTTCGGATTCAGCGAGAGGCATTCGGGGCGATCATGGTCCTCAAGGATGCCTTTGAGCGGCGGATGGGGACTATCGCTCTTCTTGAGGATGCCGTGGACTTTTTGCGGCGGTGGTACGTCAACCCGAACGAGCGGTTCACCCCGCGAGGGGAGTAGATCCGAAGCGTAGGAGATGATCCCAGGCGATTCTTCGGCAGCGAGGCCCCCGCCGGCCCAACGGGCCGGGAGAACCCAGCCCAGGGCTGAGGCCGAAGGCCGATGCCCTGGGTCAACAGACGCCACCTACAGGGCGGCCTGAAAGGCCGCGAGAATCGCACGCTTGACAGATCCGCAGGCAGGTGCTGGAGTCACCGGCGCCATGGCTCAATCGCTCTCCAAAATCTACATTCATCTCGTCTTCTCGACGAAAAACCGCGAGCGAACCCTACCGGACGAAATACGCCCCGATCTCCATGCCTACATGGGCGGCACGTTCAAAGGCCTCGGTTGCACCCCGATCGAAATCAACACCGAGCCCGATCACTTGCACGCCCTGTTTCTCCTCGCACGGACCGCGGCGCTGAGCGATGTGGGCCCTGGGCTGGAATCTCCCGGCCCGTTGGGCCGGACGCACCGTCCACCCGGGGTCTCGCGCGCAAGATCCTCGATCTACAGGCCCGATAGGGGCGACAGGTCCTCTGCGGCATCCTCCTGCCGTCCCTACGGGACTTGGGACTCGAGTACCTCTCCTCCCCGGACCTCACGGTCCGGGCTAATTCCTGACGCCCCTGCGGGGCTGACTTTCGGGACACCCTCTAAGCTCGCCACAGAATAGCCGCACCAACTCTCCGGGAGCTCAGCCCTTGAGGCGTTCGGCTCCGTCCGGCCCAACGGGTCGGGAGAATGGAGCCCAGGGCTGAGGCCGAAGGCCGATGCCCTGGGTGAAGGGATGACAACGCTGCGGCCTGAAAGGTCGCGAGAACTGTCTTGGCGAGCCGGGTTCTCGCGACCTTTCAGGCCGCTACGATTGGAAACGCCTTTTCTTCCCAGGGCATCGGCCTTCGGCCTCAGCCCTGGGCTGGGATCTCCCGACCCGTTGGGCCGGACGCGGAAATGACACAATTACTCCGTGACGAGCCCTAAGGCCTTGCATCGCCCCCTGTCGGGCTGACTCTCGGCCTGCTCCTACTTGCCGCCCGCCAGTTCCTTCAGCGTCTTACGCACGAAGCTTTCGATCTTCTCTTCGATCTCCTCGGGGGTGAGCCCGGGCAGGTACGGCGACGGCTCCGGCGACGGCTGCATGTCCCGCAGCACGTTGCGGATGGAGCGGAACGCCTCGGACGGCGCGTCCGACCGCCGCGGGTAGGCGAGCTCGAAGAACTCCCAGGGCTGTAGCCCCATGGCCCTGGAGATCGAGAGGACGTGCTCCATCTTGAGCTCGAGCGCGCCGGCGAAGAGGCGGCTGACATAGCTGGGCGTGAGATCCAGCCGCCGCTCGATCTCGCGGTTGGTCAGCCCGAGCAGCCGGATCGACGTTCGGAGGACGTTCAACAGCCGCTGGATTTCTTCTGGGTCGCCCATGCTGAAAGTGTACTCCCGATCCGCAATACGACACAAGAGTACATCCATCTCCGTGTGTTGACAGGAAACGACCTTATCGGTTAGAAATTGGTCCACGCCTCAAGAGTCGCGCCCTGACGCGATTTTACGGTGTCCGCGACGACGAACCAAGAGGAGAATGGGATGAGCCAGCACCGCGCGCAGCCGATGACCGCCCTCACGCCCGAGTACCTCGCCGCCCTCCGTGAGCGCGACGAGCCGGTCAATGTGGCCGACACTGACATTATTGGGCCCTGGCGCATCCAGGAGGCGGAGGGGCGCTTTCATCTCTTTCGCGAGTGGGAGCGCTTCGAGTTGGGGCATAAGCCGGCCGCATCCTTTAGGAATCGCGAGGACGCGACGCTGTTCGCCATCGCCCTGCGCGCCTGTGGCCAATCGGCGATCTTCCGCATCCGGGAGGATGGGCCGCGGGGTCCGGAGGGGTATCGGGTGGAGAGGGAGGGTGAACTGGTGGGAACGGTGAAGACGGACCGGACCGAGCTGCTGGTGACCGCCCACGCGTTGGCCGGCATCGCGCGCTCGCCGGCCGACCTCGCTGTCCTGTTCGAGCTGGCGGGGTCCGAGGTCCAGGAGATGACGGGAGAGATCCTCGCTCAGGCCGTCCTGGGGGAGGAGGACGAGACGGTGGGGAAGTAAGCCCCCGCCACGTTGGCGGCGGGGGAGCTTGTGCGCGAAAGGGGTCTCCCCACCGGGGAAAGGGATTTTCCCACGGGGGAAAGGGGTCTCCCCACCGGGGAAAAGGATTTTCCCACGGGGGAAAAGGGTCTCCCCACTGGGGAAAGGGGTCTCCCCACTGGGGAAGGGGGTCTCCCCACTGGGGAAGGGGGTCTCCCCACCGGGGAAAGGGGTCTCCCCACCGGGGAAAGGGATTTTCCCACGGGGGAAAAGGGTCTCCCCACTGGGGAAAGGGGTCTCCCCACTGGGGAAGGGGGTCTCCCCACTGGGGAAGGGGGTCTCCCCACTGGGGAAAGGGGTCTCCCCGCTGTGAGCTGTCTTCCTACTGGTACGTCACCACGAGCTGTGGCCGGTTGGCCGTGGTGCCGTTGTCGCCGGAGTAGTAGCCGATGTAGTCGGTGCCGCCGTCGTTGTTGTCGTCGAGATTGAAGTAGACGCGGAGCTGGGTCGTCCCCGTCTTGTTGATGGCGGCGAGACCCGCGGCGTTGAGGCTGCCGGTCGACCAGTCGAGGTTGTTGACGGCGTTGGAGAGGCTCGCCGCCTGGACGGCGGTCGCCGTTGCCTGGAAGTCGCCGGTCTGGAGCGTCGTCGAGCCCGAGAAACCGCTGCCCGACTGGACGTCGACCCAGCAGGTGCCGTGGGTGGTGAACGGGTTGGTGCCGGAGACCGTGCCGCGGCGCAGCCGCAGGGTCGCCGAGAGGATGGTGGCGCCGTCGGGGATCGCCGAGGTGTCGAAGGAGACCACGGTCTTGTACTGGCGGTTGCTGCTGTCGTCGCCCACCCGCAGGGCGCTGGTGGAGGTGGAGGTCGCGTTGAGCGAGCCGCCGACGTTGGAGGTCTCGCTCGACTCCAGAACGTAACCGTCCTGGGCGGCGATGGAGGTGAAGGTCGTGGTGGTCGGAGCCGTCACGACCTGCGGCGCGCCGCTGTCGGTCCCGGTGCTGTTCCCCCAGCCGCTGGCCCCGGTGAAGGCGGCGGTTACGGTATGGCTGCCCGCCGCCAGCGCCGCGGTACCGAACGCCGCGTGGCCGGAGCCGTCGACGGTGACGTTGGAAGCCAGGGTGGTGGCCCCTTCGGTGAAGGTGACGGTGCCGGCGGGCACGCCGGCGCCGGAGGTCACGGTCGCCGTAAACGTGACCAATTGCCCGAGGGTGGAGGGGTTGGGCGCGGAGGTGAGCGTGGTGGTCGTGGCGGTGGCGCCCGGGATGGTTTCCGCGACGCAGTTGCTCACCTGGAATGGGCAGGTGCGGACGCGATAACCGTAGGTGGAGCCGGCGGTGACAGCGCTGTCCGTATACCCGGCCGTGGCGGTGGAGGCAATGCCGGCGAAGGTGCCGCCGCAGCCGCCGGCCGCCCGCTCCACCACGTAGTTGGTCACCGGCGGCACATCGGGCCAGGCCAACAGCGCCTGGTTCGTGCCTACGGTGCCGCTGAGCGTCGCGCCGGCGGCCGGACAGGCGTAGAGCGGATT
Organism: uncultured Acidobacteriota bacterium; assembly: GCA_963718645.1. GTDB lineage: Bacteria > Acidobacteriota > Thermoanaerobaculia > Multivoradales > UBA5704 > DATARR01. The sequence goes on along the minus strand of OY970373.1, from coordinate 2,421,991 downwards.
GGCGGTGGCGGCGATGAGCGCGATGGCGGCCTTCTCGGTCGGCCACGAATAATTCTGATCGAACAGCAACGTCGTGCCGCCGACGGGATAGAATTGAGTGACGGTGTCGCGGCAGGTCGCCGTCTGGGACTGATCGAAGCACGGACTGATGTCGTTGTTGGTGAGGTCTTCATTGAGATCGATCGCGGTCACGCCGACGTTCCAGAACGGGCAGTGATCGGTCTGGCACATCTTGGTCGTGTTGCGCACGATCTTGGCGGGATTGATGATGCTGCCGTAGTCGGAGTTGGCCTGGACGAAGGCATCGCCGAAGGCCACGCACGAGGGGCAGCTCGTGGTGCTCCAGTTGTAGAGGTCCATCAGGCCGTTCTTGTTGCCGTCGAACGCGGTCTGATCCATGTTGAGCACGCGCCACATCGGCGCGGTCGGGTGCATGCGGGTGTAGGCCGTGGAGCCGCACAGCCCGACCTCCTCGCCGCTGACGAACAGGAACTTCACCGGGAACTGCCAGGCGTAGTCCTTGAACAGCCGCATCGCCTCAAGCAGCGCCGAGCCGCCCGAGATCGCGTCGTCCGCGCCCTCCGAGTTGTTGGCGTCGTTGGCGGCGCTCTCCGAGATCGTGTCGTAGTGGACGAGGAAGATGACCTGCTGATTCTGTGCGTAGTCGACTTGGGCGGGGAGCGTGAAGACGAGGTTCTGCCAGGTCAGCGAGCCCTGCCGGGCGGTGCAGCCCGAGTTGGCCGAGGTGTAGCTCTCGCGCGCCGCGTTCGGCGCGGTGAAGCCCCAGCCCGCCGCCTTCATCTCCAAGTACTCGCTGGCGAACGGATTGCCGAGCGGAGTGCCGGTGTTGTTGAGCGGGAACATGTAGTTCGAGGCGCGGGTGCGGATGCGGCAGGCGGTGCAGAAGCCGGGGATGGTCACGTCGCTGTCGCCGGACAGGTCGCGGACGTCCTGGAACCAATTCGCCTGGCTGGTGCCATCGACGATCTGCTGCACCAGCGCGATGGGGGCGAACGCCACGGGCCGCGCGCCGGTGTCCGCGGCGATGGCGGCATCGGCGGGATGCACGCGGACCGGCGCGAGCGCCACGCGCGGCACGCCGTGGAAGAGGGCGTGCAGCTTGAGCCCCGGCAACTCCATCTGAAGCCCCGCGGGGATGAGATAGAGCATCGCCCGAGGGTTGATCTCGAACCATGCCAGGCCCCGGAGGACCGGTGGAGTGAAGTAGCGGTCGTGGCTGAGGATGTGGATCCCCTCGCCGTGATCGGGAGCGCTCCAGACCGGCTCGATGCCCTGGGCGCGCAGCCCGTCCAACTGGGCCTCGGAAGGCCCGGCGATGACGATCCCTTCCTCGCGGTCCCAGACGGGAACGGAAGAATCATGGAGGATCGCCTCGCTGTCGGCCGGGAACAGCGCGATCCACCGATCGTGATCGGCCTCCGGCCCCCCGGGTCTGGCGGAGGCGGGGAGGGCTGTCGCGAGTCCCGCGAGGGCTATCAGTAAAAATACAGCGGCAACTACAGGTCTCGTGAACGATCTCATCGGCCGTCTCCTTGGGTGGGTCGTGGGTGTGCGAACGAGGGGCTGCTTGACGCCCCCTCAGGATAGAGGTCCGCGACCACCCTGGATATCATCTCTAGGGAGGATCTTTGGAGGGCGGCATCCTCTCTAGGGAGGATGCCGGAGCCGTCTCTCCCGCGTCGTCTGCCATCTTTAGAGCGGCATGCGCTGGTAGAGAAATCCGTTCAGATAACTGCAATTGAACGTCGTGACCGGGAATCGAGGTCGGGTTGAAGGGGTCCACCCCCGGCGCAGCGCCGGCCCGGCCGCCTCGTTACTAGAGGTCGGTGAAGATCAGGGTGGGCGTGCCGGTGGTCTGGGAAAGCCCGGTGAGCACGCAGTGGAGATACGCCAGGGGATTGCGCACGTTGACGACCTGCAACTGATCTCCGGCGAAGCGGCCGCGCCGTCCTCGGCGATGGACCACATCATCGGCTCGGCCCTGGCGGACGGCCCGCCCGCGGGGCTCGCGCCCGGCCAGCAAGAGTAGAGCGGTGAGAATACAGGCTCGAAGCCGCCTCGGGTATCCTCTCTAGGGAGGATGCCGACGGTGCAAAAATCATCGCTAGCGACGATGGACGCGGCGGACGGCGGGGGCTAACCTGGGGAATGTACGAAGGCCCTACGAATAAGGAGACTCTATGCATTCCAAAAGTCGCGGAGCGCGCACGGGACTGGCTCTGGTGTTGGCGCTGGCAACGGCAGGGATCACCAATGTTGCGGCAGCTCAGTCGGCCGGCGTGGACGCCACCTGCGCCGGCTCGCTGACCATGAGCTTCTCCCCGCCGGTGGCCTTTCTCCTGCCGCCGGCGACGGGGCCGTTCACCGTCGTCACCGGCACCGGTTCGCTCACCACCTGCGTGGCGCTCGACAACGGCCCCAGCACCGGCACGTTCACGTACCAGGTGCAGGGCAACCTGACGTGCACCTCGGCCGGGACCGCCACCGGCACGCTCGATATCGTGTGGGCGGACGCCAGCGCGAGCCATGTCGAGCTCACGAATCTGTTGCTCGGCTTCACCAGCGTCGGCGGGGCCGCGGGGCTGACCGGCACGGTGACCAGCGGCCGCTTCACCGGGGATCAGCTTCAGGTCGTCAACGTGCGCAATCCCGTAGCGTATCTCTACTGCGTGCTCACAGGGCTTTCGCAGACCACCGGGACGCCTACCCTGATCTTCACTCACCTCGAGTGACGAGGCAGGCCACACCGTGACCGGCGGCACCGGCGCGTTCGCCAACGCCACGGGGACGTATACCGGGACGATCTCCCAGCCGAACTCGAACTAAATTTTCAGAAAGGATTACTCGATGAAGAAGCTTTCCATACTCGTAGCGGTGCTGGCCGTCTGTGTGGCCCCAGCGGCCCAGGCGGCCAAGATTGAAGTCTGCCACTTCCCGCCCGGCAACCCGGGCAACTTCCGCACCATCACCATCAGCGAGAACGCCTTGTCGGCCCACCTGGGCCATGGCGATGTCGCGGGGTCGTGCTTCGACTGCCCGTGCGTCGCGGGGTACCCCGGCTTCATCGAGGCGCTGAACGGCCAGAACGGCACCCTGCTGTCGTGCACCGAGGTCTCCGACCCTGGTGCCGAGCTCGTGGCCCTGTATACCTCGGGCGACTTCATCCCGGTAGCGGCGATCGCGCCCGAGGCGTACTGCGGCAACTTCAACACCGTTGCGCAATTCATCACCGCGGAGCAGGGCCAGGCGTGCCACAACCTCATCAAGCAGAGGGCGGCGGCGGCGGGAATCAATTGCCTGCCGCCCTCATGACCGGCCAATAGGTCTCATCACCGGTTCTAATCTCGAGAGGTCCCGCCCGTCCGACAGCGGACGGACGGGAGCTCCGGTGAGGCTCAAGAATCGATCAGTAGGGAATTCGACCGCAGAGCGCCGGAATCGGCGTGCTGCAATTGCCGTGGTACATCTTCACCGGTCCTGAGCACTGGTGGTAGGCATCGAAGACCTCCCCATAGCCGTGGTCCTGCCACCAGGTGCAGAGCTGGCGGTTCCAGGCGCAGTCGAGAGGGTAAAAGAGCTCTTGGTGCTCCAAGGCGAGCAACGTGTAGAAGTCCTGGTCGCCCAGGTGGCCTTTGAAATGGTATTTTTCCGTGAGGGCGGCCACGGTTTTCGGGTCGAGCGCGCGGTTGTAGGCTTCCGACTTCCTCAGCTTTCCCAGGTCGAGCATCGTGACTCCGGCGTTGAAGCCCTGGAAGCCCTCCGGTCGCGGCGCGCCAAGCCGGGTTTCCGGATACTCGTGCCGATAGCGCCATAGAACGTGCCGGTAGACCGGCTGCAGCTCCGGTCCCAGTCCGATCAGTTGTTCCGGACCGAAGCGGTCGAATTCCTGGAAGAGCAGGTAGAGGTTGGTTTCGAAGCGGACGTCGATGTCCAGCTTGACGATCCTTTCGATCTCTGGCGGCAGGATGCGGTGCATGCCGATCGACAGAAAGAAGATCGAGTCGTTGTAGTAGGACCCTTTCCCGGAGCTGAAATGCTTCTGCATCTCTTCCACGATGGGGAAGATCTTCGCCGTCCACTCGTCCTTGTCGTGGAAGACGAAGCGGACGCCCGGGCGCCGCCAGCTCTGGAGGAGCTTCTCCCCGTAGGCCTTGCTCCCAGGATCGGCGACGAAATGCAGGGTGAGCTGTGCGCCCGGAGGCAGCTCCAGATGGCGGAAGAGCGATTCGATGCAGATCGAGAATTTTGCCTGGAGGTCGGGCTTCTTGTCGACATTGGTGAAGAGGAAGAGGGCGTGGAGGTCTTGCGGCGCGGGTTGTGGAGAGGCGCCGGCGCCGCCCGCGGACAGGACCCCGAGAAGGACGGCCGCGAGAGCAGCGGTGAGGAAAGGTGCGGGTTTCATGGCGTCCCTCTTGCGAGCCCGCCGCCGGAGGAGGGCCCCCCGGCGGCGGGTCTCGAAGGTCTGTGGTTACGGCTTCGTCGAGTCGTACAGAGCGCCGCCGTCGACCGGGCCACCCTTCTTGCCCTGGCTCTTCGGCACGCCCACGGTGACGGCGCCGGTGCAGCTTCCGCTGCCACTCGTGGAGGTGGCGGTGAACGAGATGTGGTAGACGCGGCCGTCGCCGTTGCCCGCGCGCTCGGAACGGACCGAGACGTTCGCCGTGCCGACGCCGGTGGCGTCCGGGCTGGTGTCGCCGGAGCCCGTGCCTCCGACGAGCTCATCCTGGAAGACGCTGGTGAAGGTGATCGTCACGGTGCCGCCGCTCGGATCGATCACGTCGAGCACGCTGATCGGGACGAGCTGGTGGTTGGGCGGCCAGAGCTCGCCCGGACTGGCCACGGCGCCGGAGCAGTCGAGCGCCACGATCTTCGTTCCACAATTTGGGTCCGTCCAGCCGGGATCGCAACTGCAACTGTAGGCGTTCACCAGGTCTGTGCAGGATCCGTTGATACACGGGTTGGACTCGCACTCGTCGATGTCGATCTGGCAGTTCTCGCCGGTGAACCCGGGAAAGCACGAGCACTGGTAGGCGTTCACCTTGTCGACGCAGACCCCGGACACGCACGGCTCGGACGCGCACTCGTCGATGTCGATCTGGCAGTTGGTGCCGGTGAAGCCGGGTGGACAAGGCTGGGCCTGCGCCGCCGTGGCAATCAGGGCGAAGAGGGCGAACATCAACAGGCGTGAGAGGGTTGTTCTACATCTCATTGAGCGGATCTCCTTTCGGTCGTTGGTTGAATCAGGACGAGGCTCGGGTCCCGGTGGGGCTCGAACCTTTGGAGCGACGCATAGTCCACGAGCAGGTCGAGCCAGTAGCGGCGGACGTGCGCGAGGGTGAGGTGTTTTTCGATGAAGTCCCGCCCGTTGCGGGCGATCTTCCGCGCCCGCGCGTCGTCGGCGCGCAGCGACTCCACGGTGCGCGCGGCTTCCACGGGATCGAGGCTCAGGGGGACGTAGTGCTCGCCGGGGACCAGCTTGGGATAGAAGAACTCCACCCACTTCGGGTCGACGTAGAAGACCAGCCCGCCGCAGGCCAGCAGGTTTTTCAAGCGGAAGCTGGCGGCGACGCCGTCGAAATTGAGGAGGTAGCGCCAGACGCAGTGGTCGCGAGGCGCGACGGTGTCGGCCGGCGCGAGCTTGAGCACCTGGGTCACGTAATCCGTCTGCTGCCGGGATTGATTCAAGGTGTAGCGGACGTCCCACAGGTCCGGGTGCTGCCGCGAATAAAGGACGTAGGGGTCGCGGGTCTCGTTGGTGCGCGAGCCGCGAAAGAAGACGGCCGGTTTCTTCTGTTCCCAGGAGAGGGCGTCCCCGGCCCGCAGCAGGTCCCGGCGGGTCAGATCCCAGCGCCAGGTCGGGATGACCCCGAGAGCCGGGCCGCCTTCCCAGAAGGCCCAGGCGGGATAGAGGATGTCGGCGTGCTCGGCCGGAATCTTGGAGAAGGAAAAGACCGGCAACGGGCTGCCGATGCGGGTGACCGGATAATCCTGGACGTTGACCAGGAATTCGAGATCCGGCAGCTTGGGCGCGATCTCCAGGAGGAAGTGCTCTATGCCCTCGCAGCGCGGCTGGAAGTAGCACTTTTCATCGCGGTAGAGGCGCCCGCCGAGAATCTGATATTTCACCAGCGGCCGGCCCAGCGCGCGGGCCTTGTCGAGGTCCTCGCGGCGGATGCCTGTCTCGCGCCAGGGCGCGAGCTGCGCCGCGGCCACGTCGCGATAGAAGCCGGGGTCCTCCCCGGCGTCCTCCCCGGCGTCCTCCCCTTCCGCTTTTTCCGCCAGGGCCGCGGTGAACAGCTTGCCGACCTTGCCGCATTCGCTCTGGCCGGCCACCGCCGCCAGCTCGGCTTGCAGGTCCTTCTTCTGCTCGAAGGCTTTGTAGACCGCCATGAAGGTGGGCTGTTTCCCGTCATGGAACGCCCGGCGGCTGCCGTGGACGACGGAGACGCCGTTCTCTTCCGCCGCCTTGCAGTTGCTGCCGTACATGCAGTGGTCGGGCCGGAAGTTCCAATCGCAGGAAAAGAGGTAAAGCTTTTCGGGCGACTCGGCGAAGAAGATGTTGATCAGGTCCTGATCGCCCCAGGGGATCGACGTGTACTGCCGGCGGTAGGCGAGCATCCGCTCGCGCCACTGGGAGTTACGCATCTTCGCGAGGTCCATCAGCATGACGCCCGAGTTGACGCCGAGCGGCTGGACATAGGGGTGCTTGGCGAAGCGCTTGTACCAGTTGAGCTCCGGGACCTCGCCCTCGGGCGCCAGGGCGGCGAGCTGCTCCGGTTTGAAGCGATCGAAAAGGTTCCAGAGGTCGTCGATCGGACGCAGGAAGAGGATGTCCGTATCCACGTACAGCACGCGGTCCGTGCCCTGGATCAGGTAGGGATAGAACAGCCGCTGGCTGGCGCAGGGCTTGAAGAGAGCGCGCCACTTTTCGGGATCCTCGACGCCGGGATAGCTGATGGGATAGAGCACCGTGGTGACTTTCCGGCGAGCCTCGGCGGGCCATGCGTTCAGGCGTTCCTGGAACCGGGGGCGCAGCTCGTCGTCGGCGAAAATGTGAAACGTCAGGTGGCCGCGCGCCGCGCACGCCGGAGAGGGCGACGTTGAGCGACATGTAGTGCGGCGCCAGCTCCGGCGGCGCGAAATCGTGATGCCCGAGGTGCCAGGTGATCGATCCGCCGGCGTACCCCACCCCGAGGAGCGCGGCGCCCAGCCACAGACACCACGCGGCGTGCAGGGCGAGACCGGCGGTGGTGAGCGCGAGAGAGGCGGCGTAGAACCAACTGTGGAACGCCCGGAAGCGGATCACGTGGACCTGGCTCAGCCGGCGGCAAAAAGCGGCATGACGATCGGCACGGCGACCATCGGCACGGCGGTGATCAGCAGGGTCTGCTCGATGCGGGTCAGCGAGAAGCGGTCGGCGAGACAGATCAGCACCGGCGCCGTCATCATCTGGACGCCGCTGTCGAGCACGAAGAGCCAGGTGAGATAGCGGCGGAAGCCCGTGTCGGCGCGCAGGATGCCGGCGAACGTCCGCAGGAGCCCCTGCCGCTCCAGGCGTGTTTCGGCTTCGCCGCGGAGGGCGCGCTCCGGATCGCCGCCATGGCTGAGCGCCCGGTAGAGCAGGGCGCCGCCGAACCCGAACCCGGCGATGAGCAGGTAGAGCGCGGGGAGGGCGGCGGGCCAGCGGTCGACCAGCGCGCCGACGGCGACGCCGGTGGCCGCGATGGCGAAGTAGTGGACGGCCACCACGCGGCCCGCGAGCGCGGCGCGCGCTTCGCGGCCGTAGGAGAGCCGCCACACCGAGGAGCGCAGGGTGGCGACGCAGACCAGAGCAGGCGCGCGGAGACGGCGCCGGTCACCACCATGGCGAGGCCGGCGGCGTTGCGCGGCGCGGCGGCCACCAGCAGCAGGCAGACGACGCACAGCACCTGGAGCTGCAGGAGCAGCCTGGGCGCGCCGCGCCCCTGGTCCACGGCGGCCCAGCCGAGGCTCGCGATGTTGGCGAAGAGAGGCGCCCCGACGAGCAGGGCCACCATGTAGTCGAGCGTGGCCGCGCCGACCGCCTGCCGGTAGAACGTCTTGACCATTACGCTGACGACGCCGCCTTCCATGGCGCCCAGCGAGACGGCGAACAGAAGCCAGGCCGTCACTTCCCGCGATCTTTCATTCATCTCAGTCCTCGGCCTTCTCGACGGCGACGAAGCCGGGAGCCTTCTCCGGCTTGAAGCGCTGCAACGGCGCGTATTCCTTCAGCAGGTCCGCCCAGTAGCGGTCGACTTCTTCGAGGGTCAGCTCTTTTTCACGGGCTTCTTCTTCTCCCATGGCACCGCGGCGCCCGCGTCCAGCAACTCGCGGCTCATCTCGTTCCAGCGCCAATGGGGATCACGCCCAGCCATGGATCGTCGTGCCAGAAAGCCCAGACGGGATACAGGATGTCGCCGTGCGTGCCCGGGACCTTGGAGAACGAAAACACCGGCAGCGGGTCGGCGGCGCCGGTGGCCGGATAGTCGTTCGGGTTGACGAAAAACTCCACGTCCGGCACGAGCGGCGCCACCGCCACGTCGTGAAACACATCTCGGCTCGCCGCCGGCGGATCGCCCGGCGCCTGGAAGTGATCACTCTGCCGGGCCAGGCTCTCGATGAATCGTTCGCGCGCCGGAGCGCACGCCTCGGCCGGGTTCGCCACCGCGAAGCGGGCGCGCAGAGGCTCGGCCAGATCGGTTTTCAGGTCCGCGCCGAAAGGGTAGGCTTGGAAAGCTTCAGAGAGCTCCCAGAGGGTAGCCGGGCCGTCCTTGGAAAAACCGGCGAGCCCGCCCTGCACCGCGCCCAGGCTCTCCCCCGCCGCCTCAACGTAGCGGCTCCTTGCAGGCCCCATCCTTCGCTTCGATCTCTGCACCCATTCCGGGCGGGCTGGCGCCATCTCACCCGGCAGCCGGTGGGTGCGGCGGGAAGTCAGGCCGAGGCTCTGTCGGTTCGGGTCGCGATGCAGCCCTGCTAGGATGCCGGGAGGCTCGGTATCCTCCCTAGAGAGGATGCCGGGGCCGCCCGGAGAGGGGGGTTTCCGCTCAAGGAACCAGCATGCGCTGGTACAGGAAGCCGTTCAGGTAGCTGCAATCGAAGGTGGTGACCGGAACCGAGCTGGGGCTGAACGGATTGACTCCCGGCGGGAAGATCTTGCCCTGACAGCTCGCGGCGATGGTGCGGAAATTTTCCGAGAACTGATAGACGTAGTCGACCACTGCGGTGCCGGAGAACGCCGGCGGCCCGGAGACGTCGAAGTTGAGGTTGAGGAAGCGCGCGGTCAGCTTGCGCGGTCCCGCGACCTTCCAGGAGCCGAGGCTGTCGCTGAAAGTGAACCCTCCGGCGCCGGAGGTGACCTCGTCAGACAGGGTGATCAGCGCCGTGCCGTCCTGGTGAATCTGGAGGATCTCCGCCCTCTGGGGGAGCGACGCGAGATAGGTGCCGGTGAAATTACCGCTACCATTACCGCCACCATCGCTGGCCGCGGCGGGGCCGGCTCCGAGGGCGAGCAGGCCGAGGACCGAGAGCAAGGGGATGAGTTTCATGGAAGTCTCCTTATTGAACGTATCCGTTGGATTTCTGGCGGAGAATATCCTTCTTTTCGGGGCTTCGCCTCCTCTCTAGAGAGGAGGACGCGACGTAAGGAGGTCGTCGTGCCGCCGGTGAGGCCTCAGGATTCGGACCGTCTTCACCGATCCGGAGAGGCCCCGCGCTTGCCGCGTCCGGGGCTGATTGAGAGTCGGATTGACAATCAGCCCCAAGGGTAGAGATCGAAGGTTATGGGACCGCCACGCGATGGTAGGGATGCCCGCTCAGGTTGCTGCAATCGAACGTGATGAACGGGGTCGAGCCCGGGTCGAGCGGGTCCACCCCCGGGGCGTAGATCCTGCCCTGGCAGGTCACGTTGATGGTGCTGAAATTCGCCGAGAATTGATACACATAGTCCACCACCGCCGCGCCCGCGTACGTCGCCGACGGCACCGTTCCGGCGAAGTTGAGGTTCAGGAAGCGCGCCGAGAGCTTCCGCGGTCCGATCGCCCTCCAGGAGCCGATGCTGTCGCTGAACGTGAGCCCGCCGGCGCCCACCGTGACCTGGTCCGACGTGGTGAGGATCGCCGTGCCGTCGCTATGAATCTGGAGGATCTCGGCCGCCGGCGGCGTGGGCGACGTGAAATAGGTGCCGGTGAAATCGTCATGGTTTCCGGGCGGATCGGCCGCCGCAACCTGGGTTCCCAGGGCGAGCAGTCCGAGAATCGAGAGCAGGTGTGAAATTCTCATGGGATTCTCTCCTTTTCTCCGGTCAAAACTCTTCAGTCTTTCGGCCAGGTCAGTTTCCACAGATCATCGAGGAGCACATCCTCGCCGTTCTCGGACGTGGTCCCGCCGTTGAGATAGAGCTCGAAGGCGTCCTCGGTCTCGCGGACGAAGGAGACGGCGCCGGTGCGGCCCGGGGGGACCGGATCGGCGGGCGCCAAGGCCACCTGGGTCCAGCGGTTGAGGGATGGCGAGTAGTACCAGAGATCGTTCTTGACGCTGTCGGATTGCTCGCCTCCGAAAGCGACGAGCCAGCCGTGGGCGGTGTCGAAGAAGGCCGCGACGTTGTCCCGCGAGGACGGCAGGGGGCCTTGTGGATGGAGTTGGGTCCAGGTGAAGGTGTCGAGGTCGAGCGACCAGAGGTCGTTGGTGTAGTTCGTCGGGCCGAAGAGCTCGGAGCCCGGCGTGTCCGGCCCCTGGTCCGGTCCGAGACGATAGCCGCCGAAGACCAGCAGCGAGTGGGTGGCGGGGTCGTACCCGCCGGCCGTCCAGGCGCGCGGCGCGGGCTTCGTCCCTGACGTTTTGACCATCCGCCAACCGGAATCGGGGTCGTACGCGGCGAGGTCGTTGTGCAGGCCCGTGGGCGTCGTGGGGAAGCGGGGCTCTGTGTTGCCCACCCCGCCGAAGGCGTAGATCGTCTTCGTCCGCGGGTGGTGCCGGTCTGGCACCTCGACGATGAGCGCGGCGGCGCGCTTCACCGCGAATCGCTGCCCGAGCTCGGCCGGCGAGACTTTGACCCAGTGGCCGGTCTTGACGTGGTAGGTCTGCATCTCGGGGAACATGACGCCGGTGCGGAACTCGCCCCGCCCGCCCACGATGCTCACGCAGTTGACGCAGGGACCGGGAATGAGCAGCGTGTTGGCCCGCGCGGCGGGGGTTTGCGGCGATCTCAGGTTCTTCCAGGTGAACGTCTCGAGGTCGAGGGCGTAGAAGTCGTTGACCAGGGTTTCGTCGTTGTCGCCGCCGAAGCGGTAGACGGTGTCCTGCTCGCCGCTCGCGAGGGAGAAGGAGATGCCGGCCTCGTAGAGGGGAGGCGGAACGTCTCCATGCTGCGGAATCTCTTGCCAGTGCGGAGCCGTGGCGGCCGCCAGGACGGCGGGGACCAGCGCCATGAGCAGGAGGGCCATTTTCAACGGGAGTCTTCGCATCGAGAAAATCCTTTCTTGGAGGCATCCGTGAGAGTAGCGGCCTGGAACCGGCTTGGGTATCGTCTCTAGGGAGGATCTTCGAGAGCCTCGGTATCCTCTCTAGGGAGGATGCCGGTCGGTCTCGCGGCACGGTTTTCGCCGCGGGAAGGCGCCGCTTCCGCCGCGCGAGGCCTCGCTTCCGCCTCCCGCGGCGGCGCTCTCGCCTCCCGCGGCGGCACTCTCGCCTCTGGCGGCGGCACTCTCGCCTCTGGCGGCGGCGCTCTCGCCTCTCGCGGCGGTACTCTCGCCTCTGGCGGCGGCACTCTCGCCTCGCCAGGCGAGAGTGCCGCCGCCAGAGGCGAGAGTAGCGCCGCGCCCGGCGCCGGTGAAGCCGGACGAGGCGGAGGGGGCGCCTCGGGAGGCGGGAGTGCCGCCGTAGGCGGCGGAAGTGGCGCCGTGAGCGCTCCGTCGTGCCGGAAGCCGGGCCGTTCCGGCGCTCAGCTTACGGGGCGCCGTCGGCGGCAGCGAGGATCGCCTTCAGGAGGCGCTGTTCTTCGGCCGGCGGTTCCTTGCCGGGACGAGCTCTTCGCGAAGAACCTGGCGCAGAGCTTCGATGGTTACCGGAGCCGACTCGGGAGCTACGGCAGCCCGGAGGGCGGCGTTGATCAGCGTCTGGTACCCCTGGCCTTCGTGCTCGGCGCGAGTCCGGAACTCGGCCACCACGTCGTCATCCAGCAGGATCGTGATGCGGGTCTTGCCTCGGGAGCCTTCCGCCTGGAGCTTGGCAAGATGCGGTACGTCCTTAGCGCGCTTGGCACCGGTGAAGTCATATTCCTTCCGCATATTGTCTCTCCTCCTTTCGTGTCGCCTTACGGGCTGAGATCAGCCGGATGGTTTCTTCGTCGCGAAGCGTGTAACACACCGTCAACAAACGGCCTTCGCGGGACATGCCCACCAGCACGAAGCGCTCCTCACCCTCCGCATCCTCATCCTCACGGGCCAGCGCAAACGAGTCGAGCAGGCTTCCTGCGGCTTCATCGAGTGACACTCCGTGCTTCTTGAGATTGGCGGCGGCCTTCTTCGGGTCGAACTCGACCTGCATGACTCATCATACATATGGGATCTGCATGCTGCAACTCCCGGCCGCCGCCGTCGCGCTCGGAGCGGACGGAGGAGGAGGAGCTACAGCTACGGGGCGGTGCCCGGGATGGTCCTCGCCACGCACTTGCTCACCTGGAACGGGCAGGTGCGGATGCGATAGCCGTAGGTGGAGCCGGGTGTCACGGCGGTGTCGATATACGCGCGTTTGGGGGTGGACGCGATGCCGGCGAAGGTGCCGTCGCAGCCGCCGTCCGCGCGTTCCACCACGTAGCTGGTCACCCGCGGCACGGCGGACCATGCGAGCCGCGCCTGCCGTTTGCTCGCGGTGGCGCTGAGCCTGGCGCCCGCGGCCGGGCAGGCGTAGAGCGGCTGGGCGGTCTGGGCGATGAGCGCGATGGCCGCTTTTTCGGTCGGCCACGAATAATCCTGATCGAACATCAACGATTCGCTGTCGAGGGGGGAGATCTGAGTGACGGTGTCGCGGCAATTCGGTCTCTGAAGCTGATCGAAGCAGGGGCAGACGTCGCGGTGGGTAATGTCCTCGTTGAGATCGATCGCGGTCACGCCGATCTGCCAGAACGGGCAGTGGTCCGTCTGGCACATCTCGTCCGTGTTGCGCACGATGTTGGCGGGAGCGATGATGTTGCTATAGGCGGAGTTGGCCGCGACGAAATCATCGCCGAAGGCGACGCACCCGGGGCAATCGGTGGCATTCCAGTTGTACAGGTTCATCAGGCCGTCTTTGTTGCCGTCGAAGGCGGTCTGATCCATATTCAGCACGCGCCACATCGAGGCGGCCGGATGCATGCGGGTGTAGGCCGTGGAGCCGCACAGCCCGACCTCCTCGCCGCTGACGAACAGGAACTTCACCGGGTACCGCCAGGCGTAGCCCTGGAAGGTCCGCATCGCCTCGAGGAGCGCCGCGCCGCCCGACATCGCGTCGTCCGCTCCCGGCGAATTGTTGGCATCATTGGCCGGGCTGTCCGAGATGGTGTCGTAGTGGACGAGGAAGAGGATCTGCTGGTTCTGCGCGTAGTCGACCTGGGCCGGCAGCGTGAAGACGAGGTTCTGCCAGGTCTGCGAGCCCTGCGCTGCCGTGCAGCCCGAGTCCGTGGAGGTGTAGCTCTCGCGCACGGCGTTCGGTCCGGTGAAGCCCCAGCCCGCGGCCTTGTCTTCCAGATATTCGGTGGCGAACGGATTGCCGAGCGGGTCGCCGGTGTTGTTGGGCGGAAACATGTAGTTGGAGGCGCGGGTGCGGATGCGGCAGTCGGTGCAGTAGCCCGGGATGGTCACGTCGCTGTCGCCGGACAGGTCGCGGACGTCCTGGAACCAGCTCTCCTGGCGGGTGGCGTCGACGATCTTCCGCACCAGCGGATTGGAAGCCGGCCGCGCCGCTCGCTTCGGTCGCGCTGATGCCGCCGCGGCGTCGGCGGAATGCAGGCGGACCGGCGGGAGCGCGACGCGGGGCACGCCATGGAACAGAGCGCGCAATTTGAGTCGCGGCAGACTCATCTCCAGGCCCGCCGGGATGAGATAGAGGGTCGCCCGATCGTTGATCCGGAAGCGCGGCACGCCGATAAGCGCGGGAGTAGAAATCGCGGGAGGAGTGATCGCGCGGTCGTGGCTGAGGACGTGAATGCCCTCGCCGCGGTCGCGGGCGCTGAAGATCGGTTCGACGCCTTCGGCGCGCAACTCGTCGAGCTGGTTACCGGAAGGACCGGCGATGACCACACCCTCCTCGCGGTCCCAGACGGGAACGGAAGCATCCCGGAGGACCGGCTCCGCGTCGGCCGGGAACAGCGCGATCCACAGGTCCCGGTCGGCGCCCGGTCCCGCGGCCCCCGCGGAGACGGACGCGGCTGCCGGAAGACCCGCGAGGAAGATCAGCGAAAAGACTCCCGCTACTACGTTTCGCTTGATGAAGTTCAAGTGCCGCCTCCTTGTCTGTTCCTAAATTGTATACCAGAACATTGTTGAGGAGGCGGCTGCCCGGAAGGTTTTACCCGGTCCAGTCGAAGGCGTCTAGATCTCGCCAGGCCAGCAGCTCTCCCCGGCTGCGCACCTGTGACTCTTCGCCGCCGTAGACGACGATCCGGCGGGCGATGCGGGGAGCCTTCTGCCCTTCGAGGGCTGCGGTGAGACGTTCAAAGGCGTCGAAGTACCGGCCGGACGGCGTCTGCGCGGATTTGACTTCCACCAGCACGAGATCGGCGCCTCGCTCCAGGACCAGATCGATCTCCAGCCCGCCGCTGTCGCGGTAGAAGGAGAGCCGCGGTCGCTGTCCTCGGTGGAGATGCGCCTTGGCGATCTCGGCCACGACCCAGGTCTCGAACAGGGCTCCCCGCAAGGGGTGGCTTTCGAGCTGGCCCGGGCTCTCGACGTTGAGAAGGGTCGCTGCCAGACCGGAATCGTAGAAATAGAGCTTGGGGGATTTGATGAGCCGCTTGCCCAGGTTCGCGAAGAACGGCGGCAGGCGAAAGAGGATGTAGCTCGCCTCCAGCACCGACAGCCAGGAACGCGCCGTGGGCTGCGAGATGCCGCAGTCGTTGGCCAGGGAGGAGAGGTTGAGGATCTGGCCGGTGCGGCCGGCACAGAGGCGGAGGAAGGTCTGGAAGAGCAGCAGGTCGCCGATCTTGATGAGCTGCCGCACGTCGCGCTCCACGTAGGTGGCGATGTAGTCCGTCAACCATTCATGGGCCGGGAGGCTCCGCTCGTAGATCCGTGGATAGCCGCCCTGCCACAGCAGCGTGTCGAGATCCGCGGGCGGGTTCGGGAAGCGGCGGGCCTCCTCCAGGGAGAGCGGCAGCAGCTCCGTCAGCGTAGTGCGTCCGGCGAGAGATTGGGTCACCGCGTCCACCAGCGCCAGGTTCTGGGAACCGGTGAGCAGGAAACGGCCCGGGCGAGGGTCCTCGTCGACCAGGCCCTGAAGGTAGGAGAAGATCTGCGGTACCCGCTGGACCTCGTCGATGATGGCGCCGTCCCCATAGCGCGTCAGGAAGGCGACCGGGTCCTCCCGGGCGAACTCGCGCTGGGCTGGATTCTCCAGGGAAACGTAGGGGAGATGCGGGAAGGCCATCCGGCTGAGCGTCGTCTTACCCGATTGGCGCGGTCCGGTCAGCGTCAGGACCGGATACCGCGTCGCTAGGTCGAGGAGTCGGGGCTGGAGGAGCCGCTCGATCATGGACCGAGGATATCAGATCGTGCAGATTGAAAGTTGGACTTTCAATCCGCGCGGTCTGGCTCAGTCCTCGGCCACTTCGCATGATGGTTACCTTGAAATTCTAACAGCCGTCGATAGATTTTCAAGGTGCTGACCGAAGCTGGTGCTCGGGCGTCCTTAGCGGATCGCTGGTCTTGAAGAGTGGTCAGGGGACGAGAAGGACTGAGTCGCTGTCTGGCCAGACTCGCCGGAAGTCCGCCGCATTCAGAGTCAAAAGGCGGTCGGCGCCCGCTTTCTGGGCCGCACGAGCGATGAGCGCGTCGTAGATTTGTCGAGGATGAGCTTCAACCATCGCCGCGACCGGGACGGAGGTGTCAAAGAGCACCCTCACTCCAGGCTCGCCAGCCTTCTGGAGCGTTCGTCGCGATCGCGCCGCAGTACCGTTTCCAGATCTCCTTCCACCTCACCAGTGAAAACGAGAATTCCATCCTTGAGGAGAAGAGGCGATCTCTCGACGACAGGCTTCAAGACGATTTCCTCGTCCCGTTCCTCGAGTTTCAGTACCGAACCCGGGGAGAGACCCAGATCGTCCCTGACCTGTTTTGGGATCACGATCCTGCCAAACCTGTCCAGAGTCGTTTCCATCGCACCCTCCTTTGCCATCTTACAGGATCTGTTGGCAATCAGTGAGAAGGCCCAGAGCGGACTCAAGCACCTGACCGGAAACGGTACTTGTCGATCCCCAGGCGCTTGATACGGGATTCCAGTGTCGTGGACGGCACTCCCAGGCGCGCGGCGGCTCCCCTGGCTCCGGAGACGCGGCCGGCGGTCTGCGCGAGCGCCTCTTCGATCTGCCGCCGCTCGGAATCGCGCAGGCTGTCGGGCAGGGGCGTGCCCGCGGCCGGAGAGGGCGCGGAGAAGCCGGCACTCCCCAGCAGCGGCTCGTCGACGCGCAGGACGTCCCCTTCCGACAGGATGGCGGCGCGCTCGATGACGTTCTGGAGCTCGCGCACGTTGCCCGGCCAGGCGTAGTCGAGGATGCGCTCCATGGAGACCTTCTCGATGCTCTCGAAGCGCTTGCCGAAGCGGGCGGCGTAGCGGGCGGCGAAGTATTCGACGAGGATCGGGATGTCCTCCCGGCGCTGGCGCAGGGGGGGCATGGCGATGGGGAAGACGTTGAGGCGGTAGAAGAGGTCGTTGCGGAAGGTCCCGGCGGCCACGGCCGCCGCCAGCTCGCGGTTGGTGGCCGCGATCACCCGGGCGTCGGTGGCGATCGGCTGGCTGCCGCCCACCCGTTCGAAGGTTCCCTCCTGGAGCACCCGCAGCAGCGAAACCTGGATCTCGGAGGGGATCTCGCCCACCTCGTCGAGGAAGATCGAGCCCCCCTCGGCCAGCTCGAAGCGGCCGACGCGCCGCTGCAGAGCGCCGGTGAAGGCCCCCTTCTCGTGGCCGAACAGCTCGGAGGCGATCAGCGAGGGGGGGAGGGCGGCGCAGTTGACCGCCACCAGGGCGCGGCGCGAGCGCGGCGAGCGGCGGTGGATGGCCCGCGCCACAAGCTCCTTGCCGGTGCCGGTCTCGCCGGTGATCAGCACGGTCGCGTCGGTGGCCGCCACCTTGTCGACCAGCGAGAGGGCCTCGCGCAGGGCCGGCGAGGAGCCGATGATCTCCTCGAACATCGAGCGCTCGTCGATCTCCTGGCGCAGGGCGAGGTTCTCGGCCTGGAGCTGGCCGGTGAGCCGTGCGATCTCCTCGAAGGCACGGGCGTTGGCCACCGCGGCGGCGATCGGCCGGGCGAGCGCCTCGAAGACGTCCACCTCGTGGGGGCTGAACGGGCCGGGCTCGCCGCGGGCGAAGGCGAGCGAGCCGACGGGCCGATCCCGCACCTTGAGGGGGACGCGGATGTAGGAGCGGACGCCGACCGCCAGCAGGCGCGCGTCCTCGGGAAACCGGGTGCCCTGGGTGAGGTCCTCGCAGATCCAGGCCCTGCCGGTCCGGCCGACATGCTCGGTGCCGGTGCCGGCCAGGGGCAGGCTGCCGTGCGGCTTGGGCACCATCTCGCCGCCGGAGAGGAGCATCCAGCGCGACACGATGTCGGCGAAGGAGTCCCCCTGGCGCCGCTCGACGCCGCGGATGTAGACGGCGTGAGGGACCAGGTGGTCGCCGTCGATCGTGGTCACCGCCAGGGCGTCGACGTGGATCGCCGGCTCCAGCCCCTCGACCACCGCCTCGAGCACGGCGGCGATCTCGATCTGCGAGTTGGCGGCCTCGGAGACCTCCAGCAGGAGACGGTACTTCTCCTCGGCCGTCAATCTCGAGCTGAACGGGCGCGGGCTGGACGGGCTGGAGGTCGCCATGGCCAGGATCTTACCTGGACTGGCCTACCTGGATTGTCCGGTCACTTTGGCGAAGCCCTCTTTGAACTGGGGCATCCAGTTCTTCGGCACCGAGAAGCCGTGGCCCACCTTGTGGAGCCAGACCAGCTCGCCGTTCTCGACCTTCTTGAGGTAGGTCCGGGTGTCCTCGGGGGTGCAGATCTGGTCGATGTCCCCCTGGAAGGCGATCCAGGGATCTTCCAGGCCGCTGGCGGGCGAGAAGTCGACCCCCTTGCCCTGCGGATCGTGAGTCCAGGAGAGGCCGCGCCCCTTGCAGATCGGATGGTTGACGATCAGGTCGGGACAGAAGCCGAGGCTCAGGCCGCCGCTGAAGGTGTGAGGGGGCGCCTGCATCATGGCGGCGTAGACGATCGTGGCGCCGGATGAATAGCCGACGATCACGGGCTTGACCTTCGAGGTGTAGCCGAAGCGCTTCTCGATCGCCTTCCCGAGATCGGCGAAGTCGGTCCCCGGGTCCCAGCATTTGTCGGGATTGGCGGTCGAGGCCTTCATGTAATGGCGGATATCGACCCCGGCAACGAGGCCGTCCATGCCCGCCAGCTCGCGGGCCATGTCGACGACGCCGAGGTTCCAGCCGCCGTCGCCCGAGATGAAGAGGGCGACGTGGGTGGGGCGCGCGGTCTGGTGGTACACGGTGACCTTGCCGAAAGGCTCGAGGTCGAAGGTCTCCTCGGTCGCCTTGGCGGCGGCCGGCAGCGCGAGAGAGAGGGCGAGCAGGGCGGCGGAGAGCAGCGGTGCCTTTTTCGTGGGGATCAATGTCTTGAAGCTCATAGGGCGCTCATTGTGCACCAACCGCGCCGCCGGGCGAAGCCCCCGCCGGGCGCGCGAGGATCCAGTCGGCCACCGGCCCGTAATCCTTGCCGACGATGTGCTTGCCCGGCCGGATCAGCAGGTCGGCGAGACCGTCGAGGTGGAGGCAGAAGCTGTCCTTCTCCTGCCGGCCGTAGGCGCACAGGATCTTCCGGCCGCGGAGCTTCTCGAGCTCGGGCAGCATCGGCTGGCTGTCGTCGGAGGGCTTGCGGAGCCATTCCGAAGGGTGGAAGTGGAAGTCGGCGGTGCCGGTGGGGCCCATCAGCACGATCAGCGAGACCTTGTCTTTCAGGTCCGGCGGCAGCCGGGTGACCATGAACGGCATGACGTCCGCCCCGAAGGAGTAGCCGATCAGGATCGCCCTCTCCTTGTGCCAGAGGGGGAGGTAGACGCGCAGGACCTTTTCGAGGTCGTGGCCCACCTGGTCGGGTTTCTTCCGGCGCAGGAAGTAGCGGAGCGAGTTCCAGCCCACCACCGGGATCCCTCCCTTGGTCAGGCGGTCGGCGAGCCCTTTGTCGGTCACCGCCCAGCCGCCGTCGCCGCTGAGGATGACGGCGAGCTCGTTCCCCCCCGGTGCCTGGGCGGGGACCTCGATCAGCGGCACTCCCTTCACCTTCCGAGCGGTCCGGGTGGAGTGCGGCGTGGGTTTTTTCGGAGCGGCGGCCGGCGGTTGGGGAGCGAGCAGAGCGAGGGCGAGCAGCGCGGCGTGCAACATGGGTGCGAAGGGTAGCGCGAATCGCGGCGATTCCGGAAAGGCCCTCACGTCGATGGAGTAGGATTCCAGTTATACGCACAGGGCCAGAACCTTGCGTATAACTCCCCGGAGGTCCCGCTGTGGCCTTTGAACGGCTTCCCGAATCGGTGCAGACTCTCTACGCCGAGCTCCTCGACCAGGCGATTCAGGGCGAGGCGGAGGCGGCGATGGCCGCGGCTCCCCAGGGTTCCTTCGTCTCCAAGACCATCAAGGGGGGGATCTACTGGTATCTGCAGAGAAAGGAAGGAGACCGGAAACGGCAACAGTATCTCGGCCGTGAGTCGCCCTCCCTGCTGGCCTGGATCGACAGCGTCCGGGAGGCTCGTGCGCGGCTCGCGGCCGATGCCGACCCGCGGGCAAGGCTTTGCAGCATGCTCGTCGCTGGAGGGGCGACGACGGAGAACGCCCCGATCACCCGGGTCCTTGCTCTGCTGGCCCAGGCGGGGGTTTTCCGTCTGGGCGGGATCCTCATCGGCACGCAGGCGTTCAGCGCTTATGCCAACATGCTGGGCGTCCACTTTGAGCAGCAGGCGCTGCGAACCCAGGACATCGACATCGCGCAGGACCGCTCCATCGGAATCGCCCTCTCGATCGAGACGGCGCCGCTCGATGTCGAGCAGTGGCTGACCGGTTCCGACCTCGGGCTCTCCCCGGTTCCCGGGATGGATGGAAAGCAGCCGAGCACCTCGTTCAAGGTCCGCGGCCGGGATCTGCGGGTCGACTTTCTGACGCCGCTTCTGGGTCGGGACTCCGAGGCTCCGGTCTTCCTGCCGGCCCTCGGAGTCGCCGCCCATCCACTCAGGTTCCTGGATTATCTGATCGAGAACCCCGCGCAGGCCGTGATCGTCAGTGGCAGCGGCGTCTTGGTCAATGTTCCGGACCCCGGGCGGTTCGCGTTTCACAAGCTCTGGATCTCGGAACGGCGGCCGGTTTCCGAGCAGACTAAAGCCGCGAAGGACCGGAGGCAAGCCGGAGCGCTGCTCGAAGTCCTTCTGGCGGATCGTCCCGGGGACGTCCTGATGGCCTGGGAGGCGCTGCACCGCAGCCCTGCCGTGGTGAAGACCGTTCGGAGGGCCATGGATCGCCTCTCCCCGGAGCTGCGAAGTGAGCTGCCGCAGACATAGAATTCCCTTCATGTCCAGACGAACCCTAGCCCTCCTCGTTCTCCTGCTCCTCGGGGCGGGTCTGTCCGCGTCAGCCGCACCGTCTCCCAAGGAACCAGCGGCCAATAGGGCGAAGGCGCGCGCCGAGCTGCCCGGCCGGGAGGCAGGGGGCGACACCCTCCTGCCCAACGGTTGGCGGATCGCCCCTGCCGGCCGGCATCTGACGGTGGGCGATCTGCCGCTCGCCATGGCCGAGTCGCCGGACGGCCGCATGCTGGTGGTGACCAACAACGGGTATGCCAAGCCGACGCTCACCGTCGTCGACCTCAAGCATCTCTACGTGCGGCAGACGGTGGAGGTGGACGACGCCTGGCTGGGCCTCGCCTGGCACCCGGACGGCAAGCGGCTCTACGCCTCGGGCGGCGCCGCGAGCACCGTCGGCGAGTTCCGGCGGATCGACCTCGGGCTGGAGAAGGGCACCGCTGTCAAGCTGCGGAAGCCCACGGACGAGAGCTTCGTGGGGGGACTCTCGATCAGCCCGGACGGCTCCCGCCTATTCGCCGTGCAGGCGCTCGGCAAGCTCCTCTCGGCGGTGGACCTCGGCAGCGGCAAGGTGATCAAGGAGGTCGAGCTTCCGGCCGAGGGATACACCACGCTGGTGACGCCGGACGGCGGCACGCTGCTCGTCTCGCTCTGGGGCGGCGCCAAGGTTCTCCTCTTCGACGCCGTCACCCTGGAGCCGCGCGGCGAGATTCCGGTCGGCGAGCACCCCAATTCGATGGCGCTCTCGCGGGATGGCCGCCTGTTCGTGGCCTGCGCCAACACCAACGCCGTCTGGGTCGTCAACCTCGCCGCGCGGGCCGCGCGCGAGCAGATCTCGATCGCTCTCGCCCCAGCCGCGCCGCCGGGGAGCACCCCCAATGCCGTCAGCCTTTCGCCGGACGGCCGCAGGCTGCTGGTGGCGAACGCCGACAACAACACAGTCGCCCTGGTGGACGTCGAGCGCCCCGGCGCCAGCGCCGTCCAGGGGTTCATCCCCACCGGCTGGTATCCCACCGCGGCGCAGTTCAGCCGCGACGGCAAACGGATCTTCGTCCTCAGCGGCAAGGGGCTGACCTCGGTGGCGAACCCGAAGGGTGGGCAGCCGGGAATCCCCGGACGCTACATCGCCGAGCTGCTCCAGGGCTCGCTCTCCGTCCTGCCCGTGCCGGACGCCAAGGCGCTGGCCGCCTACACCCGCACGGTCTATCGCCTGACCCCGGCCTTGAGCCCGGCGGCCCGTTCCGCTCCGGCCGGCATGCCGAAGGGGATCAAGCACGTCTTCTATGTCATCCGGGAGAACCGCACGTACGATCAGATTCTGGGCGATCTGCCGCAGGGGAACGGCGATCCCAACCTCTGTCTGTTCGGCGAGGAGGTGACTCCGAACGCCCACGCCCTCGCCCGCGACTTCGTCCTCCTCGACAACTTCTACGTCAACGCCGAGGTGAGCTACAGCGGGCACGCCTTCTCGACCGGCGCTTACTCCAGTGATTTCGTGGAGAAGGTCTGGCCGATGAACTACGCCAAGCGCGGCGGCGATTACCTGAGTGAGGGGGGCGGCGAACAGCGCAACGCGTACGGCAACATCACGGCTCCCAAGAACGGCTATCTCTGGGATGCCTGTAACCGCGCCGGGGTCAGCGTCCGGAGCTATGGGGAGTTCGTCGACCCGGACGAGAAACGGCCTGGCAAATCGATGGCCCTGGTCCCCGGCCTCAAGGGGCGGATCGACGAAGACTATCCGGCCTTCGACCTCACGATCCCGGACAACCATCGGGTCGATCTCTGGTTGCAGGAATTCCGGCGTTTTGAGGCTGGTACGGAGGGAACCAGCGGAGAGCTGCCGCGGCTGACTATCCTGCGCCTCGGCGGCGACCATACCCTGGGCACGCGCTCCGACGCGCCGACGCCGCGGGCGATGATCGCCGAGAACGACCTCGCCCTCGGCCGCGTCGTCGAGGCGGTCGCGAAGAGCCGGTTCTGGAAGGAGTCGGCCATCTTCGTCGTCGAGGACGACGCCCAGAACGGCCCCGACCACGTGGACGCCCACCGCTCGGTCGCCCTGGTGATCAGCCCCTACACCCGCCGCCACGCGGTGGACAGCACCCTTTACACCACCGCGGGCGTGCTGCGCACGATGGAGCTGATCCTGGGCCTGCCGCCGATGAGCCAGTACGATGCCACGGCCGCGCCCCTGGTCCGGGCCTTCCAGTCTGCTCCCGACCTCGCGCCGTTCACCCATCGTGAGGCGCGGATTCCGATCGACGAGAAGAACGGCACGATGGCCTGGGGGGCCGCGGCGTCTCAGGCCATGAACCTCGACGAGGCGGACCTTGCTCCCGAGTTGGAGCTCAACGAGATCCTCTGGAAATCGGTCCGCGGCGCGGCCTCGCCGATGCCGCCGCCGGTGCACGCCGCCTTCGTGCGGCCGGTGGCGGCGTCCGGGGATGACGACGACGATTAGGCTCTACCTTGTCAGATTCACCTTGGCTTTGGCGTTGGCCCTCATCACCCCGGCCCTCTTCTCCCGTCCCCTCCCACCCTCCCTCACCGGGAGAAGAGGGAGAAAGGCAAGAGAAAAGCCTGGATCCTGAGGGGGCGGAGGTTCCCCTCTCCCTGTGAGGGAGGGCGGGAGGGGAAGGGAGAGAGGCCAGGGGTGAGGGTCCGGGCGGGGGACTCCGACGGATAAGGCCAATTTGACAAGTCGAGTTAGGCCCTTTCCAGCGCCGTCAGGTTGATCTGGTAGTGGCTGGCGTGCCAGACCACCCGGGCGTCGCGCAGCAGGAGCGCCTGGGGGGACTCGTGGCGGACGCCGGTGAGCGCGGCGAGGGCGTTCGAGACCGGCCGGGCGCGCTGGATCTCGATCACCGCGTAGACCGCCGCGGCCATCTGCGCCGGGCGGGCGGCGAAGCGCCGGAACTCGGCCCATGCCGAGCCCGAGATCGAACAGGTCAGGCTGTGCTTGAAGACCCAGACCGGCGCCTCCTTCGATCGTTCGATCAGCGCCTCCAGCGCCGGCACGGTCTCGATCCGCTCGATTTCTTCCATACTGTCCATCATCGCCGTCTCGTCTCCCAGGTTGAAAAAACGGAGCTTTAGTGTACCAGCGGAGCCGCGCGGGGAGCATTGCGTCTACACTTCTGCTGTCCCGTGAAGGAGACCCAGGATGCCTGCGATGTCTGCGAAAAGCGTCTATGCGTTCGGCGGCGGCTCGGCGGAAGGCGAAGGAACCCAGAAGGTCCTGCTCGGAGGGAAGGGCGCCGGCCTCGCGGAGATGAGCCGGCTCGGCATCCCGGTCCCCCCGGGATTCACCATCACGACCGAGGTCTGCACCTACTACCAGGATCACGACGGCGCGTACCCCGAGGGGCTCGAGAGCGAGGTCGCGGAGCACTTGGCGCGCCTGGAGGCGCTGACCGGCCAGCGCTTCGGCGATCCGGCGAACCCGCTGCTGGTCTCGGTCCGCTCCGGCGCGCCGTTCTCGATGCCGGGGATGCTGGACACCATCCTCAATCTCGGCCTCTCCGAAGCGGCCGTCGCCGCCTGGATCGAGCGCGGCGAGGACCCCCGCTTCGTGCTCGACGCCTATCGCCGCCTGCTCACCATGTATGGCGACGTCGTCCTGGGAGTGCCGCACGAGGAGTTCGAGAAGATCCTCGCCGCCGCCCGTGAGAAGCAGGGGGCGGCCAACGACGCCGAGCTGACGGCGGAGTCGCTGCGCGGCGTCGCGGACGCCTATACGCGGCTGATCGCGGATCGCGCCGGCCGCCCCTTCCCTCAGGACCCGCAGGAGCAGCTCTGGGGCGCCATCGGCGCCGTCTTCGCGAGTTGGAACAACCCGCGGGCGCGCGAGTACCGCAAGATCGAGGGGATTTCGGCGAGCGTCGGCACGGCGGTCAACGTGCAGAGCATGGTCTTCGGCAACCGGGGCGACGATTGCGCCACCGGCGTGGCCTTCACCCGCAACCCTTCGACCGGCGAGCGGCGGGTCTACGGCGAGTACCTGACCAACGCCCAGGGCGAGGACGTCGTGGCGGGTATCCGCACGCCGAAGCCGATCGTCTCGGAAGATGGGCAGGAGGGGCTCGGCGCGGACTTCCCCGAGGCCCACCGCCAGCTCGAGGCGGTCTGCGAGAAGCTCGAGCGCCACTATCGCGACATGCAGGACGTCGAATTCACCATCCAGCACGGTGAGCTGTTCATGCTGCAGACCCGCTCGGGAAAGCGCACCGGCCCGGCCGCCGTGCGCATCGCGCTCGAGATGGTGGAGGAGGGGCTGATCGACCACCGCGAAGCGATTCAGCGGGTCCAGCCCTCCCAGCTCGCTCAGCTCCTGGCGCCCGATTTCGATGCCGACGCGAAGCGGAAGGCGGTCGCCGGCGGCTCGCTCCTGGCCCACGGGCTTCCCGCCGGCCCGGGCGCCGCGGCCGGGAAGATCGCGCTGACGGCGGAGAGGGCCGCCGAGATGGCCGCCGTGGGACCGGTGCTGCTGGTGCGGGCCGAGACCTCGCCCGAGGACATCGTCGGCATGCACGTGGCGGCCGGCATCCTGACCTCACGAGGGGGGATGACCTCGCACGCCGCCGTCGTCGCCCGCGGCCTCGGCAAGCCGTGCATCGTCGGCGCGGGCGATCTGGACGTGGAGCAGGAGGAAGGCCTGGTGCGGGTGGGCAATCGCACCTTCCGCGAGGGGGACGAGCTGTCGATCGACGGCACGACCGGCGAGGTGATCGCCGGCGCCCTGCCCACCCGCCCCTCCGAGGTGCTGCGCGTGCTGCTCGACGGCGCCGAGGCCTCGCCGACCTCCCGCGGCTTCCTCCAACTCCTGGAGTGGGCCGACGCGGAGCGTCGCCTGGGCATCCGCGCCAACGCCGACACCCCCCGCGACGCGCGGGTGGCCGGCGCCCTCGGCGCCCAGGGGATCGGCCTCTGCCGCACCGAGCACATGTTCTTCGCCGAAGAGCGCCTCCCCTGGGTGCGTCAGATGATCCTGGCGGATGATACGGAGACCCGCGCCGCGGCGCTCGCCAAGCTCCTTCCCATGCAGCAGCAGGACTTCGAGGGGATCTTCGCCGCTCTTCCCGGTCTGCCGATCACCATCCGCCTTCTCGACCCGCCGCTCCACGAGTTCCTGCCGCACGACGCCAAGGCCCTGCGCGGCCTGGCCAAGCAGATGGGGATCGACGCCGCCGCCGTCAAGGCGCGGGCGGAAGCGCTGGCCGAGGCCAACCCGATGCTCGGCCTGCGCGGCTGCCGGCTGGGAATCACCTTCCCCGAGATCTACGAGATGCAGGTCTCCGCGATCGTTCGCGCCGCCTGTGTCCGCGTCAAGGCGGGCGAGACGGTGCGGCCGGAGATCATGGTCCCGCTGGTCGGCACCGAGGCCGAGATGGTACGCCTGCGGGAGATGATCTCCACCCTCGTCGAGCGCATTCTGAAGGAGGAGGGGGTGACGCTGGAAATCCTGATCGGCACCATGATCGAGGTGCCGCGGGCCGCCCTGATGGCCGACAAGATTGCCCGCCACGCCGACTTCTTCTCGTTCGGCACCAACGACCTGACCCAGATGACCTACGGCTATTCGCGCGACGACGCCGGACGGTTCCTGCCCGAGTACGTCAAGCTCGGCATCCTCGACAACGACCCGTTCCAGTGCATCGACGAACGAGGGGTCGGTCAGCTCGTCCGCCTGGCCTGCGAGCGGGGCCGGGAGACGCGGCCGGACCTCCACCTCGGCGTCTGCGGCGAGCACGGGGGCGATCCGCAGTCGATCAACTTCTTCGAGCGGGCCGGCCTCGACTACGTCTCCTGCTCTCCCTACCGCGTGCCGATCGCCCGGCTGGCGGCGGCGCGGGCGCGGCTGGACCACGCGGGCTCGCGAATTGCAGAACCTCACGCCCAGGAGGGACCCGCGAATGGATGACTCGGAACGGACCTACGGATACAGCGACGACATCTACCACGGCTCCCACGACCGGAAGGACGAGGAGAGCTACGAATACGGGCCGGAGAACAGCGAGGAGGTCGAAGGCGAGGCGCTGAGCCCCGAAGAGGCGGCGATGCACATCGAGGGCGGGCGCTCGGACGAGGAGCCCGTGGCCTCCGGCGAGACCGGAACCTACGATCACGGCCGCGACGAGCTCGCCTCCACGGAATCGTTCACCTGGGATTCGGACGGCGAGGGGAAGGGCAAGAAGGAGCCGAGCCTCAGCGAGCAGCGTCTGGAACCCGCGAAGCGCGAGCCTTGAGGGGGGCTTTGAGGCGAGCTTTGAGGATCGTCCCGCGGCGCCGCCCCGCCCGGGCATGAATGCCCGGGCTACGCCGGAACCAAAAAGCCGGCTGAAGCCGGCTCCGAAGCCAGCATAATTTATTTGGAGCCGGCTTCAGCCGGCTTTTCGCTTTTTTTGTAGCCCGGGCATTCATGCCCGGGCGCGGTGAGCCTTCACCGGTGTTTCTCTTCGAGGTAGCGACGGTAGTCGTCTTCAGTGCCTCCACCAGAGATCCCCAGCAGCCTCCGGGTGACTGGAGGCAACTGAGCCCGAAGCTCGTCGGAGGCGTCCGTTGCGGAAGAGTCTCGCTGGCCGCTGAGAATGCGGATCGCGACTCGATAGGTATCCATGGTTCTTGGCTCCAGCTCCTGGGAATTCCCCGGAGGCCTCGGTCCAAGTATAGACTCCCCCTGGCCGATCCGCACGGCTTCCGTGGATCGTCCCGACGGTATTTATTCTCCCGTTCCCATGTCCCGCATCCATCTCCTCCCCGATACCCTGGTCAGCCAGATCGCCGCCGGCGAGGTGGTGGAGCGCCCGGCGTCGGTGGTCAAGGAGCTGGTCGAGAACGCCCTGGATGCCGGGGCCGCGCTGATCGAGATCCAGCTCGAGGGGGGCGGCAAGTCGCGGATCGCGATCGGGGACGACGGCTGGGGGATGGGTCGGGACGACGCCCTGCTCGCCTTCGACCGCCACGCCACCAGCAAGATCGCCAGCTTCGACGACCTCGAGCGGGTCGCCACCCTGGGGTTCCGGGGAGAGGCCCTGGCCACGGTCGCGGCCGTCGCGCGGGTCGAGATGACCACGGCCGAGGAGCCCGGGGAGGGGCACCGGGTGCTGATCGAGGGGGGGCGGGTGCGGGTGGCCGAGCCGTTCGCCCGCCCGCGCGGCACCACGATCGACGTCCGCTCGCTCTTCTTCAACGTGCCGGCCCGGCGGAAGTTCCTCAAGGCGCCGCAGACCGAGCTGCGCCGCTGCGTCGAGGTGGTGCAGGGGTACGCGCTGGCGCGGCCGGACGTGCGCTTCCAGGTCAGCCACGAGGGGCGCGAGCTGCTCGACGCCCTCCCCGCGCCGGGAACCCCGGCCGGCTCCCGCGAGCGGATCGGCCAGATCTTCGGCGCCGAGCTGGCCCGCGAGCTCGCCGAGATCCCGCTTGGGCCCGAGGGAGAAGAGGCGATCCGCGGCTTCGTGGGGACGCCCGCCACCGCGCGCAGCCGGCGGCAATTCATCTACGTCAACCACCGGCTGATCCGCGACCGCGCCGTGCTCGCCACCTTCTACCGCGCCGTGCGCGACGAGTGGAAGGGCGATGATTTTCCGGCCCTCTTCCTCTTCCTCGACGTCCCGCCGGAGGAGGTCGACGTCAACGTCCACCCGCAGAAGGCGGAGGTCCGCTTCCGCGACCACAGCTTGCTCGACCGGATCTACGACGCCCTCCGCCGCACCCTGGAGCGCGCCCGCGGCGAGGAGGCCGCGCCGCTGCGCACTCCCGCCTCGGAGCCCTACGTCCCCTTCGCCTGGCAGGGGCTGGGAGATCCGCGCGCCCCGGCCGCCTGGGAGCGTCCGGCCGGCGGATCGACTACCGAGGTGACGGGGGGCTCCGGGGTGCCCGCGCTCGTCGAGCTCCCGGTGACGCCGACCCGGCTGGCTACGCCATCCTACGTTCCGCTCGCCCGGCCGATCGTCCCGCTGTCCGGCCGGAGCGGCGAGGCGCGCCCGTTCCGTCTGCTCGGGCAGTACAAGGGGACGCTGATCCTGCTGGAAGGTCCGGACGGCCTCTACCTGATCGACCAGCACGTCGCCCACGAGCGCATCCTCTACGAACGGCTGCGCCGGGCGATGGCCGCCCAGCGACCTCCCGTGCAGCATCTCCTCTCGCCGGTGCTGCTCGATCTCTCTCCCGCCGAGCGGATCCGGCTGAGCGAGCTGGCGCCGGGGCTGGAGGAGCACGGCTTCGCGCTGACCGCCCTCTCCGGCAAGACCCTCGCCCTCACCTCGACCCCCGCCGTGCTCTCCTCCGGAGAAGCCGAAGTCCTCCTGCGCAGCCTGGCGGCGGATTCCGGGGACGGCACGGCCGGCGCGGCGGACCTCTCCCGTCAGCTCCTCGAATCGCTCGCCGCCAGCATGGCCTGCAAGGCGGCGGTGAAGATGCACCACCCGCTCTCCGCCCCTGAGATGGAAGCCCTGGTCGCCGAGCTGTTCACCGCCGAGCAGCCCTACGCCTGTCCCCACGGGCGGCCGATCGTGCTCCAGATGACCGATTCGGACCTGGAGCGGCGGTTCGGGCGGCGGTGAGCGGTGAGGGCGACCGCGGGTCGCCCCTACTCTTTCTGGTTCTGCAGAAGGACCTCAATCGGAAACAACCGGTGTCCTTCGAAAACGGTGATGACGTCGATCCAGTCAGGATAGATCCGATAGACGAGCCGGTAGCTGCCAAGAAAGACTTCGCGAACATCATCCCGATCCAGTTCCGGGACTCTACGCCCCGAATATGGGTTGGGTGCGGCATCGCGGACCCGTTTCTTCAGCCGTGCAACCCAGCGGCGTGCCGCTTCCGGGTTGTCCTGGGTGATGAAGTCACCGATCGCGTCAAGATCCCGGGCCGCAGGCCGGGTCCATCGGACCCTCACGCGTCTTTCAGCTTCCCGAATTTCTCGTCGAGCAGGCGCTCCATTTCATCATCCTCGATCACATCGCCGGCCTCGGAGGCGGCGAGCCCTTCACGAACCGCGGCCATGAAGCGCTCCCGCTCGTGAAAAGCGTCGAACTCCTCGGGAGTGATGAGCACGGCCGCGGCCCGCCCGTTTTGCGTAATGATCACCGGCCGTTGATTCTCCTTGAGCTTGCGCAGCACTCGGGAGGCTTGGGTCTTGAACTCACCCAGTGGCAGGACATCTTGAGATAATAGGGCGTGCTTCATAGGAGAACCTCCTGGTCCGTTTCCAGACCTGAATTCCGACCTGATTCTACACCTATTTGGGGCTTCGCCGCCGGTCGAGCTCCCAAACCGCCGCGAAGCGCAGCAGGTTCGGATAGGGCGGATCGACCCAGAGGTGGACGGGGGGCTCGCCGAGGTCTGAGCCGAGGAGGGCCGCCTCTTCGGCGAAGTAGGTCTGATCGACCCCTTCCAGCCGGGACTGGCGCAGGAGGCGGGCCGCTTCGGCGCGCCCCTCTGGTTTCTGGAAGGCCAGGCGGGCGAGGAGGAGCGAGCGCACACCCAGGAGCTCCGGCTGGGAGGTGATCCTGCCCAGGAGAGGACCGAGATCCTCTTCCGACCCCCCTTCCAGGCGGAGAGCGAGGAGGGTGACCGCGATCCGGGTCTCGATGGCGCTGACGTCCAGCGCCGGCAGCCGCCGGCGGGCCTCGGCGAGGCGGCGGTCCCGCCCCGCGTCGTCGCCGCGGCGGTCCGCCAGGTAAGCGTTCAGGGCCAGGGCCTCGCAGGCGTCGTCCCGATGCGGGTTCGAGGGCTCGGCGGCGTAGCGGTCGAGCCAGAGGGAGGCGCCGGCGGGGTCGCCGCTCTCGTAGGCGGTGATCCCCGCGAGCAGCCGCGACTCGGTGGCCAAGTCGGGCTGATTCCGCCGCGTGGCCTCTTCGATGGCGCGCTGAAATTCCAGCCGCGCCTCCTTGGGACGGTGCTGGCTCCTGCGGATCCGCCCGCGCACGAAGGCGGCCAGCGCCTCCTCGCCTTCCAAGCGTCCGGACCGGAGGTCGCGGTCGGCGCCGTCGGCATCCCCCAGCGACGCGCGGTCGGCGAGCACGATGGCGAGCCCCCGGTTGCTGAGGGGCTGAACCGGGATCTGCCGGAGGTCGGCGAGAGCCGCCGCGCGCTCGCGCCGCGCCAGGTGATAGTGGGCCCGGGCGAGGCGCAGGTTCCAGGCGTCCGGCCGCAGCTCGAGCAGCGCCGAGAGCGTCGCCACCGACTCGGCGTTCTCGCTCTCCCGCGAGAGGCCGGCGTAGCGCACCAGCAGCCGCTGATAGGCCGAAGCGCCGGCCGGCAGCCGGCGCTCGGCCTCGGCGGTCCAGGGCCCGTCCTGGCCCCCGGGCTGCGAGAGCGACAGCAGCGCGGCGGGGATCGGAGTGGCGGGGTCGGTGCGATCGGCCGTCTCGAGCAGGGTGCGGGCGCGCAGGCGGTCCCCGTCTCCCCAGGCGACGAGAGCGCGGCGGACCAGGTCGGCCGTCTCCGCCCGGTCGCTCCCGAGGTCCGAGCGGCGGAGCGCGAAGCCGGAATCCAGCAGCTCCCGCGACCGCCAGACCGTCCACAGGCCGGCCACCGCGGCGAGCCCGAAGAGCGCCAGCAGGACGGAGCCGAGCGCGCGGCGCGATCTCGCCGGCGGAGGCGCTGACGGCGCGGGGCTCGCCATCTCCTCGAAGCGCGGCTCGATCGTGGCGTCGAGCCGGAAGCCGACGCCGCGGACGGTCCGCAGAGCGCCGCCGCTCGCTCCCAGGGTACCCCGCAGGCGGTGGGCGATCTGGGTCAGCGACTCGTCCGAGGCCACCACGTTCTCCGGCCAGAGCCGGGAGAAGATCGCCGCGCGCTCGACCACCGCGCCGCCGGCTTCGCAGAGCAGCACCAGGAGCTGGAAGACCAGCGGCCGGCAGGCGACCTCCTCGCCGCCCACCGACAGCGAGCGCCGCAGGATGTCCACCTCGACATCCTCGAACGCATACCCCCGAAGGCGGCGGACCGGTTCGTCGGGAAGGGCCATCGACGGCCATTCTATTCGGTCAGGAGGGGGCGGTAAGGAAACGATAACGTCGCGGTCAGGCGGGCCGGCCGCGGCTGCGCTCTACTCGGAGCCTGTCGACCCGGCCGCCATCGCCGATATCGCAGCCATCGCCGCCGGGGTTTGCTCCCAGGGGGGCCCTATTTCCCAGGAAGGGAATAATCAAGGAGCGCTCTGTATGAAGCCTATCGTTTCTTTCGTTCTGCTGGCCGGTCTGTGCGTCTCGGGTTGCGGAGGAGGTCATCACACCACTACGGAGCCCGCCGCCTCGCTGCACATCTCGGCCCTGATCCCGCAGCCGATCATCCGCTATCAGGACCGGAGCCAGGCCGATCTGCCGATCAAGTTCGATTTCACCGCCCCCGACGGCAACCTCAGCCAGGTTCTGGTGGCCTACGGTGGAGTGACGGAGATGACTCCCGCCCGGGGAGTCGCCGGCGTCACCTCGGGCACGATCAGCTACACCCAGGCCGTCCGCCTGCCCGATCCCAACGCGAAGTCGCTCTCGTTCACCGTCCAGGTCGTCGACGCCGCCGGCCACGACTCGAACCTCCTCTCCGGCAAGGTGGACCTTTTCTGAAACCCGCCTGACCCGCCTGACCCGCCTGACCCGCCTGAGATGCTGCTCCGCCCGCGGGAACGCCCAGCCGGGGTGTTCCCGCTGGTAGTATCTTCAGCATGGCTTTCGGCCGCCGCGACCTGACCCCGATCGAAAAGCGCCTGGGCTACCGCTTCAAACGCCAGGATCTCCTGGAGCTCGCTCTGACCCACCGCTCGTGGGCCAACGAGCAGAGCATCCCGGAGCACTACGAGCGCCTGGAGTTCCTGGGCGACGCCGTGCTGGGGCTCGTGACCGCCGAATGGCTCTACGCCAACCACCCCGAGCTCCCCGAGGGGGAGCTGTCGAAGCATAAGGCGCAGCTCGTCAGCCGCGACAGCCTGGCCCAATTCGCCCAGGGGCTGGAGCTGGGGACGTCGCTGCGCATCGGGGTGGGGGAGGAGCGCTCGGGCGGGCGCACCAAGGCCTCGCTGCTCGCGGACTCGATGGAGGCGGTGTTCGGCGCCATCTACCTCGACGGCGGCCTGGAGCTGGCGCGCAAGGCGATCCTGCCGATGCTGGAGGAGGTCTTCCTCGCCCTCTTGCGCAAGACGGTGACCGATGCCAAGACCCAGCTCCAGGAGGTCGCCCAGGCGCTCGGGTGGGATCTCCCCGACTACCGGCTGACCGGCTCCCTCGGTCCCGATCACAGCAAGGTCTTCGTGGTCGAGTGCTGGCTGCACGGCGAGCTCGGCGGGCGGGGCGAGGGGACGAGCAAGAAGGTGGCCGAGCAGCGGGCCGCCGCGGACGCGCTGGCCAAGCTGCCGGAGGCGTAGGGGCGTTCTGGAGTACAATCCCGCCCCCATGAGCGAAGCCACATCCGCCGTCCCCGCCGTACCTGTCACCACGATCCGTGAGCTGTCCCGGCACATCGGCCAGGTGGTCGAGCTGCGGGGATGGATCGACAATAAGCGTTCCAGCGGCAAGATCGCCTTCCTCCAGGTGCGCGTCACCGGCGGCGTCGTCCAGGCCGTGGCCGGCCGCAAGGACGTCTCCGAGAAGGACTGGGAGGAGATCGAGCGCGCCACTCAGGAGTCGACCGTCCGCGTCACCGGCACCGTCAAGGAGGACAAGCGCGCCCCGAGCGGCGTCGAGATCCAATGCTCGGGTTTCGAGCTCACCTACCTAACGCCCGACTATCCGATCACCCCCAAGGAGCACGGCACGGCGTTCCTGATGGAGCACCGCCACCTCTGGCTGCGCTCCAGCCGCCAGCGCTCGTCCCTCCGGGTGCGCAGCGAGGTCGAGCAGGCGATCCGCGACTTCTTCTACGAGCGCGAGTTCACCCTGATCGATTCGCCGATCCTCACCCCCGCCGCCTGCGAGGGGACCTCGACCCTGTTCGAGACCGACTACTTCGGCGACAAGGCCTACCTCTCGCAGTCCGGCCAGCTCTACCTGGAGCCCGCCGCGGCGGCGCTCGGCAAGGTCTACTGCTTCGGCCCCACCTTCCGCGCCGAGAAGTCGAAGACCCGCCGCCACCTGATGGAGTTCTGGATGGTGGAGCCCGAGGTCGCCTTCCTGGAGTTCGAGGGGCTCTGCGCCCTCGCCGAGGAGTTCGTCGGCTACCTGGTGGCCCGCGTCCTCGACCGCGCCCGCGAGGAGCTGAAGATCCTCGAGCGCGACACCGCCAAGCTCGAATCCGTGGTGCCCCCGTTCCCGCGGATCACCTACACCGAGGCGATCAAGATCCTCAACGACCAGGGGAACCCCATCCAGTGGGGAGAGGATTTCGGCGCCGAGCACGAGACCCTCCTCTCCGCCGGCCACGACCGTCCGCTGATGGTCACCAGGTTCCCTGCGTCGTTCAAAGCCTTCTACATGCAGCCCGATCCGGAGAACCCGGAAGTCGTGCTCGGCCTCGATCTCATCGCCCCCGAGGGCTACGGCGAGATCATCGGCGGCAGCCAGCGCATCCATGACCACGACCTGCTGCTGCAAAGGATTCAATCGCACAACCTCCCCGTCGAGGCCTTCCAGTGGTACCTCGACGTCCGCAAGTACGGCTCCTACCCGCACAGCGGCTTCGGCATGGGCCTCGAGCGCTTCGTGGCCTGGATGACCGGCGTCACCCACCTGCGCGAGACGATCCCGTATCCGCGGATGCTGTACAAGATCTACCCGTAGGCGAGGACGATGGACGATTTCCAGGATAGGCTGCTAAAATAGCGTCATCCTGGAAGGAGATCCCGTTGCAAAATCGTCTTTTCATTTGTCTCTCTCCGTTCGTCTTCTGCCTTTCGCTCGCCGCGCCGTCCGCCGCGGCGACCGCTCCGCTCCATTCCTTCGACGCCGCAAACGTCCGGCCGGCCGAGCTGGCCCGTGCGGCCCAGGCGAGCTCGCCGGGCTTGTTCCGGATCACCGGGTTGCACGGCGCCGACGGCGGCGCGATCACTCTGGACCTCGAAACCGCCCGCCTGTTCGCGGATGATTTCCATCTGTACGTCGACGGCCAGGACCGCGGCCAGGAGGCGGCGGCCCGTCTCTCGTTCCTCCGCGGCACCGTCGAGGAGATGCCGCGCTCGTCGGTGGCGCTCATCGTCGATGCCGTGACGGGCGCCTGGAGCGGTTATATCGCCGCCGGCCAGGAGCTCTACGAGATCGCCCTGCCGGCCGACAGGGCTGAAAAGTCGCTGGCCATGGCGGCGACCGTGAGCCCGATACCCGCCGAGTCGCTGGCCAAGAGCGCTCTCTCGGACGCGCTCAAGCCTCCCTCGGGAACGAAGGCGATCGAGCGGCCGGAGAGCAAGCTCGTCGTCCCTCCCGGGGTTTCCTACCAGGCGTCGATCGCCATCGACTCGGATTACGAGATGTTCCAGGTCTTTGGCGACGTGGACAAAGCCATGAGCCATCTCGTCACGGTGATGGGCGGCGTCTCGGAGCTCTACGTCCGCCAGCTCGGAATCTCTCTGAACATCACCAGCATCTCCCTCTACACCACGCCCGACGACCCCTGGAACGCGCCGAACCCCCATAGCGGCGCCACCGCGGACGTGCTGTGCGAATTTTCCAGCTACTGGCAGGCGCACCGGCCCGTCAAGACCTACCCCCGCAATGGGGCGATGTTCTTCACCGGCAAGAGGTCCCGTGATATCGGCGGTCAGGCCTGGCTCTCCAGCCTCTGCAACTATTCGGCGAAGCCCGCCTCCTGTCCCTACGGTGGTTACGGCATTGTCGTGATCTCGGGGGCGAGGGACGTCATCCTGACCGCCCACGAGCTGGGCCACATCGTCGGATCCCAGCACACGCACTGCTACGACCCGCCCATCGATATGTGCGACGCTCAAGAGGAGGGGTGCTATTTCGGGGTGGAGACGACCCCGCCCGACGGCGGCTCGGTGATGAGCTACTGCAACCCCGCCGTGCTCTCGATGGGAGAGCAGGGACACTACGGCCTCGACAGCCAGCGCGTCGAGGAGGTCATTGGCGGCTTCATCGGTCAGGTCGGCCCGACCTGCCTCTCCTACGCCGGCGCCTACTCGCTGACCGGAACCCCAGGCACCGCCAGCGCGACTCTCTCCTGGACCGATCCGTTCTCCACCGAGACCGGCTGGATCGTCGAGCAGCGCCAGAAGAGCGGCCAGTTCAAGCAGGTGAAGCTGCTGCCGGCCAACGCCACCAGCGCCACCATCACCCGGCTCAAGCGCGGCGCCAACCTCTTCCGCATCCGCGCCAAGTTCAAGCGGGACTTCGGCGTCTACTCCGACGTCGTGACGGTCGTCGTTCCCTGACGGGCTGAACAGAAAGCCGCGCGCTGAAGCCCGATCGCCTCAAGACCTGGGCCGCCCTCGCGGCCCTCATCCTCATCTGGGGCACCACCTGGGCGGTGATCCGGGTGGGGCTGCGCGGCGTCCCGCCGCTCACCGGCGTGGCGCTCCGCTTCGCCCTCGCCTCGGCGGTGCTGCTGGCCTTCGTGCCGGTCTTCGGCGTCAAGCTGGGCCGCGCGCCCTACGAGAAGCGCCTCTGGTGGGCGAACTCGTTCCTCAGCTTCACCATCCCCTACAGCGTCCTCTACTGGGCGGAGCAGTGGCTGCCGTCCGGGCTGGCGGCGGTCATCTTCGCCACCACGCCGCTGCTCACCGCCCTGGCGGCCCACTTCGTCCTGCCGGCGGAACGCCTCACCGCCCGCGCCGTCTGCGGGGTGCTGCTGGGGTTCGGCGGCATCGCGGTGATCTTTTCGCAGGACTTCCACGCCCTCGGCGGCACCCAGGTGGCGAAAGCCGCGGCGGTGATGCTCATCGCGCCCCTCTGCGCGGCGCTGTCGAACGTGGTGGTCAAGCGCTGGGGCGGCGGCGTCCCGCCGCTCTCGATCACCGCCGTGCCGATGGGGATCACCGCGCTGATCATGGCCCCGCTGGCCTGGTTCGTGGAGTCCGGCCGGCCCGTCCACTTCGACACCACGACCGTGCTCTCCATCGTCTACCTGGCGATCATCGGCTCGGCGGTCCCCTTCACCCTCTTCTTCTGGCTGCTCCGCCGGCAGTCCGCCACCAGCATGGCCATGGTCAACTACGCGACGCCGATCCTCGCCGTGGCCCTCGGGACCTTCTTCCTGAGCGAGCCGTTCACTCTGCGGCTCGTCCTGGGCTCAGCGCTGGTGCTGGTGGGCGTCGCCGTGGCTTTGTGGAAGCCCCGTCGGATCTGAATTGGCGGCCATTCAGGACCAAAAGCATACAAAGCGGGACCCAAACGCGCCTTTTCAAAGCCGAAGCGCCCGTTTCGTCGCCGTAAAGCCGGGATTTGCGAGGCGAAGCTCGTCATTCGAGGGAAAAACGGGCCAAAGCTCGACCCAAACCCGGGTTTTGCCGGACGAAACCACACACTCTTAGACCGAAAGGTGACATTCCCGGACCGAAACCGAGGCTTCGGAACCGGCAAGGCGAGCTTCAGGCCTGGGAGCGCCGCTTGCGCGCCGGAGGGTCGTGCTTCGGCTGCGAAATCTCGTGCTTCGAGATCTCCTCGCGCACGGCGCCGCGGATCAGCTCCGTCAGCGCGGTGACGGAGAGCGATGCCGCGGTCGGTTCGGCGGCCCGCGTCCGAGAGGGAGCGCCGATCCAGTCGCTCAGGCGCCGCTGCGCGCGCTCGCCGACATCCGGGCAACCGATCTCGAGAAAGTCGCCGGGCGGCACGCCGAGCAGGTTGGCGAGGGCGAGCAGGTGGCGGACCCGCAGGTCGAGCGTGCCGTCGAGCATCCGGGAGAGACTGCCATGTCCGATCGCCAGCCGGCGCTCGATCTCCCGCACGCCCAGGCGGCTGGCGCGCACCGCTTCGCGGAGCACCTGGCGGAGCTGGGCGAGATCCCTTTCGGACATGGCGGGGGAGTCTACGGCGGAGGGGCGGTCGCCGCAAGGCGCTTGCGGTACAATGGAGCCGGCCCTAAAACACGATCATGCCAGACCTGCGCATCCTCTTCGGCTCCGCCCCGGATGGCGGCTATCGCGCTCATCTCGCCGATGCCGAGGGCCACCCACTCGGCGTCGAGGTGCCCTTCACGCCGTTCCTCGACGACGGCGATTACGAGGATCTGCGCTGGTACCTGGAAGACTACATGGAACTGCCCGATGGCGGCGCGATTGTCCGGGCCGAGCGGATCGAAGGGAACCTCAACTCCTGGGGACGCAGGCTGCACGACGAACTGTTCACTGCCCCCGAGAACCGCGCTCTTCTGACACAGTTTCTCAAGGGTCCGGAGCCGCGCGAGCTGACCCTCGCCACCCGGAATCCGGACCTGCTGCGGCTTCCCTGGGAGCTGATGGCCGACGGCGCGGGAAGCCTCGCGCAGCGCGTGTCGGTGCGGCGGCAGTTGGAGACGCCGGAGAAGACCTCCCCCCGCCCGGCCCAACTCCCCCTGCGCCTCCTCTACATCGTCAGCCGGCCGGCCGATGCGGGCTTCATTGACCCACGGCTCACGTCGAAGGCGCTCCTTGACGCTCTCGATCCACTCGGCGCCAGCGTACGGGTGGATTTCTGCCGGCCTCCTACCGTGGCGCGGATGGAGGAGATGTTGCGCGACGGGCAGCGGGACGGTGAGCCGTACGGGCTCGTCCATTTCGATGGTCACGGCACGTTCCTGCCGCAGGCCCAGATCGGCGCGCTGTTCTTCGAGAAGCCCGAAGATGGCTCCGGACCCTCTACAGCGGACCCCGTCGCGGCCGATCGTCTTGGCGATCTGCTGGCGAGCTTCACCATTCCGCTCGTCGTGCTCGAAGCGTGCCGCAGCGCCACGGTGGGCAAGACCGCGGTCTTCCGCTCCGTCGCGCCGCGCCTGATCCAGGCGGGGGTGGGGAGCGTGCTGTCCATGGGCCATGCCGTCCACGTCGAGGCCGCGCGGTTGCTGCTCGACCGCTTCTACCGCGAGCTCGTCAGCGGCACGAGCATTGGCCAAGCCGTGGCCGAGGCTCGGAAGGCGCTGATTGCGACTCCGGCGCGCTGGATCGAAACCGGTCCCGGCGGACGCACCATCGAGCTGCGCGACTGGTTCCTGCCGCACCTCTACCAGCGCGAAGGGGACGACGCGCTCGTTCCGACCGAAGCCGCCCGTCAGCAGCCGGTGCGGCAGTTCGATCTGTTTCTGAGCCACCAGCACAACGATGCGGCCCGCGTCGAGGCGCTCGCCCGCCGGCTCACGGAAAAGCACGGCCTGCGCGTGTGGCTGGACGCCTGGGAGTCCGTCCCGGGCAAGTTGGAGCCGCAGTGCGAGACGGGCATCCGGAACAGCCGCTTCACCGTCGTCGCCGGCTCCCAGAGCGCGTTGAAATCGAAATGGGTGCAATGGGAGATCGACAAGCACACCGCGCTCAATCCCGAGGAGGACCGGCTCGTCCCGATCAAATTCGAGGATCTCGATCTTCCTCCCGATCTGGATGCCCTGCTCTGGGTGGATTTCACCGATCCGGCCCGCGACGCCGACTCCACCGCGTACCTCGCCCGGCTCCTCCGCAGCGCCGACGCCGAGGACGCCCGCCGCCGTCGGGGCTTCCGCCATCCGGCCGGCAGTGGGGAGCCCGGTCCTTTTCCGCCGTCGCCGCAATATGGTTTCCAGGGCCGGGCGCGGGAGCTGTACGAGTTGGAGCGCCTGTTTCGCTCCCAGCGTGGCATCGTGCTGCACGCCATGGGCGGCATGGGCAAGACCGCGCTCGCCACCGAGGCTGCGCAGTGGTGGACGCGCAGCGGCCTGTTCCGCGACGGCGCGTGCTTCCTGAGCTTCGAGCATGCCATGCCCGCCGACCGCGCGGTGCAGGCGCTCGGCACCTACCTCGCGGGGCCAAAGTTCGAGCAGCTCCCCGCCGTCGAGCAGCGCCGCCGCGCCATCGAGCTGTTCCGGCAGAAGGACGTGCTCCTGGTCTGGGACAACTACGAGAGCGTCCTGCCGCAATGGAACGACGGCGCCGCCGGCCTCAGCAGCCCCTACACCGACGACGAGCGCCACCGCCTCGCCGAGCTGTTCCGCGATCTCACCAACGGTCCGAATCGTCCTGGAAGTGGAGGCTGTCTCCTCGTCACCTGTCGTCCTGGCGACACCGGCTTGGCCGGCGCGCAACGGTACGAGCTCGAAGGCCTGGCCCGCGCCGACAGCCTGTGGCTGCTCGCGAGCATTCTGCGGCGCGACGGCCTCACCCTCGCCGATCCCCGGCTGCGCCGCGACCAACTCGATCCGCTGCTACGCGATCTGGCCGATCATCCGCTCTCGCTGGAGCTCGTCGGCCCCCATCTGCGCACCTTGACGCCCGAGGAGATCCGCGCGGACTTCGGCACGCTCCTGGCCAAATTCCAGCAGGAGGCTCCCGAGGGGAGGAACCAATCCCTCCTCGCCTCCCTGGAATTCTCCCGCCGCCACCTGAGCCCCGCCGCCCGCGAGGCCCTGCCCTGGCTCGGCCTCTTCAGCGGTGGGGTGTTCGAGCAGAAGCTGCTCGAGCTGAGCCAACTCGCCCCGGAAGCCTGGGAACCTATCCGCCGGGAGCTCGAAGGCATCGCCCTTCTGCGCAGGGAAGACGATCTCCAACTCGGCGGCCGGCCCTTCCTGCGCTTTCACCCCACCCTCGCTGCCGCCGCGGCCGATCCCGCCCTCGCGCGGAACCCGGAGATCCGGCAACGCTTCCTCGGCGTCTATCGTTCCCTCATGCAGACGCTGAACAAGGCGCTGACAGGCTCGCAATCGCGCGCCGCATTGGAAGTCCTGAACCGCGAGGAGGCCAACTACCGCACCGCCGTCCAGTGGGCCGTGGCCGATCAGCAGCTCCCGGCCGCCGGGAGGCTGGGCGCCACGTTTGGCGACTATCTGGAAAGGTCAGGTCGCCTCCGCGAACGCGATGCCTGGGTGAAGTGGCTGAAGGACGCGATGGGCCAACAGGGCTTCACGGAAGACGCCGCCGTCTACGAGCGGCAGCACGCCTGGACGCGTTTCACCCAGGGCGATCCGCAGGGCGCGGTGGATCAGCTCCAGGCCCTCATCGAGCGCCTCCGCCAAACCACCGAGTTTGACCCCGCGTTTCAGTTGGCGAATACTGTTGCCGATCTGGGTCGCGTGCTGCACAAGGCAGGTACCTCCGCGCAAGCCATTCCCATCCTGCAGGAAGCCGGCGGCTACTGTGAGGCGTTGGTGGAGAAAGCAGGAGGTCGGCCCTGGGAAGAGCTTCTGGCCTCGCCCGACTACGCGAAGGCAGGGACCGAGTTGGGTAACCTCTCCGCCACGATGGGCGATCTGGCCAATGCACTGCGCAACGCCGGCCGGCACGATGAAGCACTGGCCGTGGCGGAAAAGGGACTGAGGATTGACGAGCGAATGGGCAACCAACGCGAGGTCGCCACTTCCCACGTACAGTGCGCCCGGATCCTCATGGTTGCGGGCCGTTACGACGAGGCAGACTCCCGCTACGACCTAGCCCTCACCGCCGCCCGCCAAGCGGGGGACAAGGAATTGGAGGGCACGACCCTCCAGCACCAGGGCAGCCTCGCCGCCGATCGCAACCAACTCGAGCACGCCAGCCGCCTCTACCAGCAGGCGCTCGAGCACTTCAGGGAGGCGGGCGACCAGGGTTCGACGATGCAAACCTACAACCTCCTCGGCGTGGCTGAACTGAAGGCCGGCCGGCTGGCCGAGGCGCGAGCGTGGTACGAGAAATCGCGCGAGCTGGCCGTGCAATTGAAGGACCAACCCGGCCTCGGCCAAGCCGCCCAGAACATTGGTATCGTTTGGCAAGAGGAAGGCAAAGCCGCTCGCGAGCGGGGCGATGAGCCCGCCGCCCGGCGGTGCTTCGAGGAAGCCCGCCGCTCTGTGGAGGAGAGCCTGCGGATCCGGCAGGCCCAGAAGGACAAGCCCCATGAAGCCGCTTCATGGTTCCAGCTCGCGCAGATCCACCTCCGCCTCGGCGACTTCGCCGCCGCCGAGCGCCACGCCTACGAAGCCCGCGAGATCTACGAAACCCTCGGCCTCAAGGAAGCTTGGAAGGTCTACGACACCCTCTCTGAGATCGCCCAAGCCCGCGACGACCTCACCGCCGCCGCCGAGTGGGCCAAGAAGCGCGATGACCTGCTCGCCGAGCTTGAGCGCCGCGCCGGAGGAGGCGGTGGCCTGCCTGCCCAGATGCTCCAGGCCCTGCAACGCCTGACCCTCGCCTGTGCCCAGGTGGGCTTTGGGGAGGACGGCCTCGGCCCTGACGAGGAAGAGGTGCTGGCCCAACTCGATGGGTTGCCCGCACCGTTTCCCGAGCTGGCCGGCTTTCTTCGCCGGATCGCGGCGGGGGAGGTGCCGGCGGTTCCTGGTGGGTTACCGGTGGAGCTTCGACAGTTGCTGGCGGGTTTGGTGCAGGCAATCAGGGAAGCATCCTAGCGCCGCATCGTTGAGGGCGACCGCGGG
Organism: uncultured Acidobacteriota bacterium; assembly: GCA_963718645.1. GTDB lineage: Bacteria > Acidobacteriota > Thermoanaerobaculia > Multivoradales > UBA5704 > DATARR01. Next base: position 2,379,698 of record OY970373.1, on the reverse strand, counting down.
TCGCCCCTACAACAGAATCTGTCACCGCACTCCCCACTCCCAGAGCCCGAGGTCCTTCAGCGTCCAGGCGATTCGGCGCCTACTGTGGGATTCGTGGCGGATCAGAAAGCCGGCGAAGTCCGTGGCGTCGTATTCGAAACCCTCGATCTTGCCTCCGGCGGCGAGGCCCTGGCGCAGCAGCTCTTCGATGGCCTTGCCCGAGGCGGTCAGGGAGGTTCCGAGATCGGCGCGGTGGCCCTCCTTGCCTTCGAGCTTGGCGAGGCCTTTCAGGAGATGCGGGGCGGTGGTCTTGAGCCACATGAATCGCATGTTGTGGATGTGGGCGAAGAGTTGGAAGGCCAGCCGGTGTATCGGGGCGCTGGGGAGGACGAAGACCTCGTCCGGGATCGCGGCCAGGAAGTAGAGGGTGATGCGGTTGTGGATGGCCCAGGTTTCGATCAGGGGTTCGTCCATGGGGTCCTCGGGGGTCAAAGGGTCGACGTTTCCGGTGATGATAACGGGTTTATCGCGGCCTTTCAGGCCGCACCGAACGGGCGGGGATCGTAAACCCAGGGCGTTGCCCTGGGCTCAATAATCCCGGGCTTTCAGCCCGGCCAAGACGGCGTCAAGGAGGAGGACATCGCGACATCAACGCCGCGCCCGGGCCTTCCCGGGCCGGAAGGCATGGCCGGAGACGGCACCGACCGCGATACCTTTTCGAACACGGGCGTGGCGGCTTTTCCGGGCTGAAGGCCCGGGATTATTCAGCCCAGGGCAACGCCCTGGGTAGGATGCCGCCGGCCATCCGGTGCGGCCTGAAGGGCCGCGATACCTGTCGGGCCGTCTGGGAAACCAGGCGTCGTGTGCGGGTTGGCGCCATGGTTTCCCACGATGCCGTTTTGCCGGGCTGAAAGCCCGGGATTATTCAGCCCAGGGCAACGCCCTGGGTAGGGTACCGCCGGCCATCTGGTGCGGCCTGAAGGGCCGCGATACCTGTCGGGCCGGCTGGGAAACCAGCGTCATGTGCGGTTGGCGCCATGGTTTCCCTCGATGCCGTTTTTCCGGGCTGAAGGCCCGGGATTATTCAGCCCAGGGCAACGCCCTGGGTAAGGTGCCGCCGGCCATCTGGTGCGGCCTGAAGGGCCGCGATACTGTCGGGCCGGCTGGGATAACCAGGCGTCATGTGCGGGTTGGCGCCCTGGTTTCCCTCGATGCCGTTTTGCCGGGCTGAAGGCCTGGGATTATTCAGCCCAGGGCAACGCCCTGGGTAGGGTACCGCCGGCCATCCGGTGCGGCCTGAAGGGCCGCGATACCATTCGGCGCAACGAAGCGATCCTGGAAGGGGAGGGAGCCATTGGCGCAATCGCTATCCCGAATTTTGGTGCACCTGATTTTCAGCACGAAGAACCGGGAGCCGTTTCTGGTTCCCGCGATCCGGACCGAGTTGCAATCCTATCTCGCGGGCGTGCTGCGCGAAGAGGAATGCCCGGCCTTGCAGGTCGGCGGCGTCGAGGACCACGTGCATCTGTTGTTCGGGCTGTCGCGGACCCGGACCGTCGCGCAGGTCGTGGAGCAGGTAAAGACGAGCTCGTCCAAATGGATCAAGCCCCGGGGAGCGGCCTTCGCGGGGTTTCATTGGCAGGCGGGATATGGGGCGTTCTCCGTCAGCCAGTCGAACGCGGCTGCGGTGGCGCAATACATCCGGAGCCAGGAGGAGCATCACCGGAAAGTGACCTTCCAGGAGGAATACCGGCGATTTTTGAAGCGGTATCAGGTTGAGTATGACGAGCGGTATGTTTGGGATTGAGATGGGATGGGCGAGGTGGTTATCGCGGCCTTTCAGGCCGCATAGAACGGGCGGGGATCGCAAACCCAGGGCGTTGCCCTGGGCTTAATAATCCCGGGCTTTCAGCCCGGCCAAGACGGCGTAAAGGAGGAGCTCATCGCGACATCAACGCCGCGCCCGGGCCCTGTAGCTTTTCCGGGTTGAAGGCCCGACGAGGACGGCACCGACCGCGACACCATTCCGAACACGGGCGTTGCGGTCTTGCCGGGCTGAAGGCCCGGGATTATTCAGCCCAGGGCAACGCCCTGGGTATGGTACCGCCGGCCATCCGTGCGGCCTGAAGGGCCGCGATACCGGCTTCGCCTGGGTCGACGGAATTTGCATCGCGCGCCGGACGCGCCGACCTCGTGCCGCTGGTTATCGCGGCCCTTCAGGCCGCATCGAATGGCTGGCGTTTGCGCACCCAGGGCGTTGCCCTGGGCTTAATAATCCCGGGCTTTCAGCCCGGAAATGCCGCGGTGCCGTGGGATTTCGCCCACACATCCGTATACCCATCCTCATGCCCGCGGCTGAACGCCGCCCGGTCCTCGATCCGAAAAGCCTTTCCATTCTCGTCGAATCCCCAGGGCTCGAAGCCGAGCTCGTCGAGGATCGTCCAGAATGCCTCGGGGCTCGAGCCCGCGGCGCGCAGGTGCTCGGGGGAGAATTCGATCAGCAGCCAGCGCGGCCGGAGTCTCCCGAGCGTCTTCCGGAACCCGTTTAACGCCGCCACTTCGGCGCCTTGGATATCCATCTTCACCGCGTCGATCCGGTCGATTCCTCTCGCGGCGCAATAATCGTCCAGGGTGGTGAGGGGGACGTCCACCGATTCCGCGGTCTCTCCCCCCAGCGAGTCGTGGACGCGGTTGTCGGCGCGGTTCGAGCGGTGGGTGAAGAGGGTGATGCGGCCGGTGCGGTCGCCGGCGGCCGTGGGGTTGAGCTCGACGTTGGGACGGCGGGCGCGGCGGCTCAGGATGGCGAAGCTCAGGGGTCGGGCTCGAAGGCGTGGACGCGGCCGGTGGGGCCGACCCGTTTCGCGAGGAGCAGGGTGTAGAAGCCGATGTTGGCGCCGACGTCGAAGATCACCATGCCCGGCTCGGTCTGCTCGCGGAGGAAGCGGCGCTCGCGCGGCTCCGCCAGGGTCTTGCCCAGCACGTAGAGGCGGGCGTAGAGGGCGCGGACCCCGGGGAGATCGCGAAACCCCGGCGCGAGGAGCACGCGGGTGGCCAGGCGGCCGAGGCGGCGGACGAGGGGGTCACCGCTCACGCGGTTCTCCGTTCGAGCACGATGTGGGCGAACATTGCGGCCCGGGAGGCGAGCGCGCGGTCGATTCCGCGCCAGAGGGGATAGCTGGCGTTCGGGGTCAGCGCCCGTAGCGAGACGCCGCCGGAGACCAGGTAGCGGAGAGGCATGAGGGGCGCGATCGAGCGCAGGCGCCACTCCGGCGCGGCGCTTTCGAAGCGCTCGCGGTCGCGGTGGAAGAGGATCCAGGGGAGGGCGCCGTTGGCGGTGGAGAGCGGACCGCCGGCGGGGATCTCCCACTCCGGCGCCGCGGGCAGAAAGGGCTCGTGATGGAAGCGCGTGAAGACCCAGCGCGACCAGGGGGTGACCCAGGGCTCGATCATCGTCACCACGCCGCCGGGGCGGACGGCGCGGGCCGCTTCGGCGAAGAAGGCGAGCGGGCGCGGCAGGTGGTGGAGGACGTTGGTCATCGCGATCCCGCGCAGGGCGCCGGGCGCGCAGGGGAGCGCGAGGCCGTCCAGGACGACGTCGATCCCGGGAGTCAGAAAGACCTCGGATCGCACCAGCCGGGGGACGAAATCGGCGAGGAAGCCGGCGCCCGAGCCGAGCTCCAGCACCGGCTCGGGACCGGGGGGGAGGGAGGCGGCGATCGCGAGGTACCACTCCTCGTAGATGCGGCGCAGGAAGGGCTTGCCGGCGAGGATGCGGCGGCGCAGGTGGGTGGTGCGCGGATCGTCGATGTCGAGGCCGCGGGTCAGCGGGTGCTCGAGCCAGCGCTGGAGGCTCCTCACCGGGGCGGCCCTCAGATGAACTTGATCCGTCCGGCGGCGAAGGCGCACATCTTGAGCAGCAGCCAGCCGTGGCTCCAGCGCTGGATGTTGGTCTCGCCGTAGGTGCGCTCGCGGTAGCGCACCGGCACCTCGACGATCTCCAGGCTCATGCGGGCGGCGCCGAAGAGGAGGTCGAAGTCGCCGAAGGGGTCGAAGTCGCCGAAGTAGGCGCGATTGGCGGCCAGGGTCTCGTAGTCGGGGCGGCGGAGGACCTTGGTGCCGCAGAGGGTGTCCTTGATCGGCTGGCCGAGGAGCCAGGAGAAGGCGAGGCTGAAGAACTTGTTGCCGAGGAGGTTGGCGAAGCGCATCGCCTCCTTCTCCATCGGGTAGACCAGGCGCACGCCGTTGACGAACTCGCCGCGCCCGGAGCGGAGCACCTCGTAGAAGCGGGGGAGGTCCTCGGGGGGGACGGTGAGGTCGGCGTCGAGGATCATCAGCACGTCGCCGCTCGCCTCGGCGAACCCCAGGCGCACGGCGTCCCCCTTGCCCTTGCCGGTCTGCTGGAAGGCGCGCGCCCGCCGCTCGGGGTGGGCCGCGATCTCGCGCTGGATGGCCGCCCAGGTGCCGTCCTTCGAGTGACCCTCGACGAACAGCAGCTCGGTGCCGGCACCCATCTCGGGGGTGCGGGCGAGGATGTTGGCGATGTTCCCCTCCTCGTTGCGCGCCGGCACGACGACGGTGACGACCGGTTCCTCGGGGAGCGGCCGGGGGGCCGGCCGGGCGACCAGGAAGTTGCTCAGGCAGAGGTGGCGGAAAGGCCAGAGGCGCGCCAGGAAGCGGTTGGCTATGGGCGCCAGCAGCGGGATGGGGAGCGGCAGGAGCACCTCCTGCCAGTTGCGGATGGGCTGAAAGCCGGCGAGGCGGAGGAGGTTCTTGACATCGGCGACGGTGAGCCAGTTCTGGAACAGCACCGGCCGGGCGAGCCCCAGCCGGGCGCCGACGGCGAGCGGCAGCTCCCAGAGGCGGCTGTAGAAGTTGAGGATCACCCGCGTCCGCCGATGCGTGAGGGGAGCGAGGCGGGCGAGCAGCCGCTGGACGTCCCAGGCGTCGTTGATCAGGTCGGAGAGGATGACGACGTCGAACGGTTCTCCCTCGGCGAGCCCCTTCAGGTCCGGCAGCTCGTGGGCGTCGGCCTGGAGGAAGCGGAGGCCGGGGTGGCGCTCGGCGGCCAGGCGCACCATCTCGGGCGAGAGGTCGACGCCCACGCCGGCCGCGGGGGCCAGCGCCGCCAGCAGGTCGCCCGCGCCGCAGCCGATCTCCAGCACCCGGGCGCCCGGGGGGACGAGGAAGCGGTAGACGCGCTCCAGGCGGCGATGGTAGGCGCCGGCCAGGCCGGAGCGCCGCCCCCGGTGGCGCGCCACGGCGTCCCAGTGGGCGGTGCGTTCCCGCCGGTACTGCTCCGCGGCGGGGTCATGGCGGTCGGGGACCGGCGCCATCGTGTCGAGGATCATCGTCCCTTCTCCTGATGAGCGAGGCTGAAGGGGGTCACGCTCGCCCGTCCCCAGGCGGCTCCGGGATCGGGCTGGATCGCCGCCAGCTCGATCCGGAGCGTTCTCCGTTCCCCCGGGGCGGCCTGGGCGAGAGGGATCTCGGTCCAGCCGCTCCCCGCCTCCGCGGCGACATCGTGGACGAAAACGTCCCGGCCGTCCACCGTCACCCGCTGCACGATCCGCCCGGGAAGGCCGCCGGGAGCGTACGGATCGAGGAGGCGGAGGATCAGCGGAGCGCGCGGCGCCGAGGCCCGGAAGACGCAGTCCGCGACGGCGGTCTCGCCGGGGGAGGGATCGACGTCGTACATCTCCAGCGTGGCGCCGTTCTGCGACAGCGCGGTGAGCCGGCCCGGCCCGATCGTGCAGTCGAGGCTCTTCGGCTCCCCCGGGGCGGAGCTGAGGCTGAAGCGGTAGGTGCGCGGCGGGTCGACGTCGAGCGCCCGCACCCGTGCCACGGCGCGGGGAGCGGCGAAGAGCACCCCGGCGGCGAGGGCTCCGCAGCCGGCGAGGGCGGCCGCCGCGGGGCGCAGTGACGGGAGGCGCGCGGCCTCCCTGGCGCCGAGGGCGATCACCAGGATCTGCAGGGAGGTGCTGGCCAGGAAGTACCGCCCCTGCGAGACGGTGAAGGCATGGAGGCCGATCTTGAGGGCGATCGCCGCGCAGAGGATCCAGACCGCGGGGTTTCGCCGGGCGAGGAGCAGCGCGGCGAGGAAACTCGCCAGGAGGATCGCCATCTCGATGCGGAGAGGCTCCTGCGCCGCGCGCGCGAAGGCGAGGGCGCGCGGCTGATCGGCGGGGGGTAAGAGGTCCGGCGATGCCAGGCTCCAGATCAGGTTGGCCGTCTCGCTGCTCACCGTGGCATCGAGCGTGAAGGCGGCGATGCGGGCGGCGTGGAAGCCGGGCCGCTTCAGGGCTTCCCGCAGCGCGAGCCGGGCCGCCTGGCGCCGCACCTGTTCCAGGTCGTCCAGAAGGGCGGGCTCGACGGCGGCGACGTAGGGGATCGGATCCGCCCAGCCGTTGGCGGTCGAGCCGGGGATGTAGGCCCCCAGGATCGCGAGCCCGCCGTGCTTCGAGGTGAGGGCGAAGCGCCCGCTGGCCGCCTGGCGCTGGAGGGCGAGGAGGAGCAGCGGCACGCCGGCGGCGACCGCGCCGAGGGCGAGCGCCCGCCGCCACCGCCAAGTCCCTTCCCCGCGGGCGCCGAGGGCCGCGGCGAGCAGCAGGGGGAGGAGCACGACCAGCATCTCCTGGCGAAACGCCACCCCGAGCGCGTACAGCAGGCCCGCCGCCACCGGATAGCCCCGGCGGGCGGCCACGGCTCGCACCGCCAGCGCCCCGAGGGCGACGACGGGGAGCAGGACCCAGTTGTCCTGGGCGACCACGCCGGAGAACAGGATCTGGCCGGGCCAGAGGGCAAGCAGGCCCCCCGCCAGGAGGCGCACCCAGCGCGGCTGGACGCCGCGCCAGAGCAGGTACGGAAAGGCCGGCAGGAGCCCCGTGGCGATCGCGGTCGCGAGGCGGGCCGCGGTCTCGGGCGAGGCCGGGAAGAGGCGGAAGAGGACGGAGAGGACGAGCGGCAGGCCGGCGCTCAGGAGATCCCAGTAGAACCCCCCCTCGACCACCGAACGGTCGCGCATCAGGAGGCCGAACTGGACCAGGGCGCTGAAATCGGAGACCGGCCGGGTAGGGAACGCCGTCACGAACGCGAGCCGGAGGAGGAGCCCGGCGGCGAGGAGGAGAGCGAGGCCGAGCCATTCCCGCCGGGCCCCCCGGGATTCCCCCTGGGAATACGCGCCTTGACGCGTCGCGGGTTCGATGGTCTTCTTCCTGGAATCGCGCCCGCTCAATCTTTCAAGAGGATATCAAAGTCGCGAATGGAGATCCGGAAGGAACGCGTCCCCGACTACCTCACCGCGCTCGTCGCGCTCGTCCTCTGGCGCGTGTTCTTCCCCGGCCTGATGTCGCAGGACTCCATCCTGCAATACGGCCAGGCGCTCACCGGCCACTACAACGACTGGCAGCCGCCGCTGCTGGCGATCGCCATCAAGATCACGCTCGGCTTGGGAGGCGCGCTCGGACTCCTGATGCTCGGCCAGTGCCTGGCGGGCGTGTTCGGCGTGCGCGCCCTGGCGACGAGTGTCCTCCGTTTCTTTGAGAACGGGATGCCGCCGCGCCGGGCCGGCTGGCTGTCCTTCCTGGTGCTGCTGGCGCTGCTGGTGCCGCTGAGCCCGCTGGCCTTCTACCTGATGACCCTCTGGAAGGACGCCTGGGCGGCGATCCTCCTGCTCTGGGCCGGCGCGCTCGCCCTCTACCTCTACCGTCGCGGGCCGACGCGGGGGAGGGTGGCCGGGCTCGTCGCCTGCGTCACCCTGCTCGGGCTGGTCCGCCACAACGCGATCGTGGTCCTCCCCCTGGCGGGGGCGGCGATCGGGTGGGGACTGCGGCGGAACGGGAGCTCCTGGCGGACCGCGGCCGCTCTGGCGGCGCTGCCGCTGGTGCTCTGCCTGGCGATCAACCCGCTGATCGACGCCCTCTTCCACGTCGAGAAGCTGCACCCCGATTCGCAGATCATGGCGATCGACCTGGTGGGGCTCTGCGCCGCCGACCGCGCCGTCTGCCACCGGCTGCCCTGGACGGAGAGCCACGTGCGCGATCCGGCCGGCCTCGTCCGCTATCGCCCCGGAGACATCGGTTTCATCTTCTGGGATGCGGCGAGCCCGGTGGACAAGTCGATCCGGCTCGACTACGCGAAGCTGCGCGCCGAGTACGTGCGGGCGGCCTGGTCCTTCCCGGGCGGGCTGGCGAGGGTGAAGATCGAGGCTTTCGAAACCCTTTTGGGAATCGATCAGACCTATTATTTCTTTCACGGCTCGCTGGTCGACAACCCCTATGGCCTGACGCTGAACGGCCGCTTCGCCGACCTCCGGCAGGCCTGGGTACGGACCGCGCAGGGAGTGGCCGGGAGCCCCGTCCTGCGCTGGATTTCCGGGGTCCACCTGATCTGGCTGACGGCGAACGCCGTCTGGGTGATCGCGCTCGTAATCCTTTCGTTTCGGGAAGGCCGAAGACAATACCGCTGGCTCGCCTGCCTGCTGTTGCTCCCTCTCGGCTATTACCTTTCGTACCTGCTCGCCACCCCGGCGCACGACTTCCGTTTCATGTACCCCTCGACGCTGATGGTTCAGTGCGTCACGCTCGCGTGGGCGCTGGGCTGGCTCTCGGACCGGGCCGCGCGGCAGCCTGACTTGGCCGAGCCCCCGGGCGCCTCATGAGGCGGCTCGCGAAGGTCCTCTCGTTCGCCCTGCCGGCCGGCGCCGGGCTGCTGATCTGGCGGATCTTCTTCCCCGCCCTGATGTCGTTCGACTCCTTCACGCAGTACCGCCAGGCGTGGGTGGGGCAGTACGACGACTGGCATCCGCCGCTGATGGCGATCGTCCTCCACCAGTGCTTCCGCCTGGGCCACGGGGTGGGCATGGTGACCTTCGTCCAGTGCGTGGCCGGAGTGCTCGGCGTGCGCGCCCTGGCGGCGGCCTGGCTGGCGGCGGCGTTCCGCCGTCCGGTATCCCCAGCGTGGGCCGACGGGATCGCCGCCGGCGTGGCGCTCCTGATGGTCCTGCCGATGTCGCCCCTGCCGTTCTACCTGGCGACCTTCTGGAAAGACTCGTGGGCGGCCGTGCTGCTGCTCTGGATCTGCGCCCTCGCCCTCCGCCTGCTCGCCGCGCCGCCCGACGATTCCGACGATTCGAGGGGAACGTGGTTCCGGGCGGGTGCACTGGTGATCCTCGCCGTCCTCCTCGGGCTGGTGCGGCACAACGCGATCGTGGTGCTGCCGTTCGCCGGCCTCGTCCTCGCCGCGGCGCTCTGGCGGCGCTCCCGCGGCGCGGCGGCGGCGCTGGCCCTGGCGCCGCTGCTCCTGGCCCTGGCGGGGGAGCGGGCGATCGACCGGGTCTTCGACGTCAAGCCCCGCCACCTCGAACGGCTGATGATGGTCTTCGACCTCGCCGGGGTCTGCGCCGAGGACGAGCGGATCTGCTCCGAGCTCCCCTACACCCGCGGCCATTCCGGCGGCGGCGACCTCGCGCGGCGCTACAAGCCGGGGGACATGGGCGGCTCCTTCCCGAAGGGGATCCTGGTGCGGGACGAGGACGCGGCCACGCTGCGCGCCGAGTACCTGCGGGTGGTCCGCCGCTTCCCCGGAGTGCTGGCGCGGGTCAAGGTCGAGGCGTTCGCCCCACTCCTCGATCCCACCGGCGCCCGCATGGTGGTCTACCGCGGCCTGGACGGCAACGAGTTCGGTCTTCAGCTCAATCCCCGCTTCGCCGCCGTGCGCGAGCGGCTGGGGCAGGCGGTGCTCTGGGCCGGCGAGCGGAACCCCGTCGTCCGGCCGTTGGTGGGGAGCCACCTGATCTGGCTGGCGCTGAACATCGCGTTGATCGCCCTGCTGCTCGTCGTGCCCGGCCGGCGTCCGCTGGCCCTGGCGCTGCTGATCCCGCTGGCGTTCTACCTCTCCTACCTGCCGGCCACCCCGGAGCCCGACTACCGGTTCCTGGCCCCCTCGACCTTCGTGATCCAGTGCCTCACGCTCGCCTCGGCGCTGGGCTACCTCGCCGGCTGGCTGGCGCAGAAGCCCACCGGGCGGGCGCCGTAGCGTTCCAGGTTGTCGGCGTAGAACGGCCGTGGCGCGTGCTGGTAGAAGCGCCAGTAGAGGAAGCCTGAGAGCCGCGGGGCGCCCAGCACCGGCGCGAAGACCACCCAGGCCTGCAGCGCCACGGTGAGCGCGAGGGCGGCCCAGGCGCCCCGCCGGAGCGGCAGGGGGAGGAGGGGAGCGCGGGCGAAGAAGTACGCCACCACCGGGATCATGGCGGCGAAGGCCGGCTGGTAGAGGCGGGCCACCCAGGCGCCCCGCAGCGGCCACCCCGGGTAGGGGGGCGCGAGGTTGTTGAACAGGAAGAGCAGCGCCACCGCGATCAGCAGCGCGGCCTCCGCCGGGCGGAGCAGCCGGGGCGCGCCGGACTCCCCCGGCTCCCGGGGGAGCCACCGGGCGGCGAGCAGGAGGGCGAGGAAGAGCAGCGGCAGGAACAGGAAGTTGCTGTAGAGGGCGTTGCTCAGGGCCGCCCGCGGGAGCTGGCGCAGCAGCGCCCACCAGGCGTGCAGGTCGATCGGCGGCCAGTAGCTCTTGAGGACGGCGAAGTAGGCCTCGGTGTTCGAGTTGCGGAACGGCACCCGGAAGAAGCGCCAGAGCAGGGCGGCCGTGGCGAGGGAGGGCAGCAGCATGGCCGCCGCGAGGACGGCGCAAGGGAGCCAGAGCCGGCGCCGGAGGAGGAGCAGGAGGGCGGCGGCGCCGAAGAAGGGGAGCAGGTCGTAGCCGGTGAACAGCACGCCGAGACCGAGGCCGGCCAGCAGCGCCTGCGGCCAGGTGGTCAGCGCCTCCACCCGCCAGAGCAGCGCCATGCAGAGCAGGCTTGCGGGGACGATGATGGCGTAGGAGTAGGGGAGGCCGGCCCAGTACATCCACCCCGGGTAGGTGGCGAGGAGCGCGAGGACGGCCGGCGGCGGCGCGGTGCCGATCCGTGCCCTGAGCGCGCGCCAGAAGAGGATCAGCGCGCCCACGGCGAGCAGGACGTTGGTGACCAGACCGCCGGCGCCGTACCCCAGGAGCTTCATGAAGGGGTAGGCGAGCAGCGGGTAGAGGATCCGCCGGAGCACGACGCTGAACTCCCACTGCTCGCGCGGGGCGCCGTCGAGCATCAGGAAGGTCGCCTTGAAATGGAAGTGGTCGATGTTCAGGGCGTAGTCGCAGGGGGCCCAGAGGAACGGCTTCTCCAGGGTGGCGCCGTAGGGGGCGAGCGTGCCGGTGTTGACCCAGATCCCGAGGGCCAGGAGGAGGCAGGCGCCGGCGAGAGCGGTGAGGTCCCACCGCCGGCCGGTCATTCCGGCTCCAGGCGTTCCAGCACGACGTAGCGCCGCTGCATCTCCGCCGAGATCTCCTCGCGCAGGACGCGGAAGGGGCGCCCCGCGATCAGCCGGCCGACGTCCCCGGCCGTGTAGCGGAAGGTCGCCGAGGGGTAGGCCCTGGAGAGCGCGTGGTCGGGGGTGAAGACGACGGCCTGCTCGACGCCTGAGTCCGGCCAGTAGAAGTCGGCGTAGAGCCGGCCGCCGGGCTTCAGGAAGCGGGCCAGGAAATCCAGGTTCCAGCCGCCGAGCTGGAAGTTCTGGTGGATCCAGAAGAAGCGGCCGACCACCGTGTCGATGGTGCCGAGGAAGGGCGCGAGCCCCACGCGGTCGGCGACGTGGACGTAGGCGCAGTTCGGCGGTGAGACCAGCCGGGCGACCTTCAGCGCCAGGGTGCTGTAGTCGGTGCCGAGATAGCTTTCGACGTAGCGGCCGAGCAGCTTGCCGAGGTTGCCGCAGCCGCACCCCATCTCCATCACCCGCCGCCCCTCCAGCGCCTCGCGGTCGGCGTAGAGGGCCAGCGGCCAGCCGTGGCCGAGGTGCAGCTTGAGCAGGGCGACGGGGGAGGCGGGGAGCGGCGGCCGGTCGGGATAGTCGGTGTGGGGGGTGAGCTGCAGCTCCCACTCCCGCTTCAGGTATTCGATCCACTCGGCGTTCCAGCGGTCGATCTCGCGGCCGGTGCAGGCCTCGGGAGGCGACACCGGGAGCTCGTCGCCGAGCCCCGCGGGCAGGCCGGAGGGCGCCGACGGGGAGGTGGTGCGCAGGGCGCTCAGCAGGCGGCGGGGTCGCAGGCGCATCGGGGGCGGGATCGTAGCATAGCGGTCCCGCGATCCCTGTAGGATACGGGGAAATCCGCCGCGGGAGAGGAGCCTGTGAGGAACACGTATCGAGTCGCGAGCTGTCTGCTGCTCACCGCCCTGGCGGTGGCGATCTGGCGCGTCTTCTTCCCCGCCCTGATGTCCTACGACTCGATCAACCAGCTCCGGCAGGCCTGGACGGGGGTCTACGACAACTGGCACCCGCCGCTGATGGCGATCGTCCTGCACGGGTTCCTCAAAGTGGGACGGAACGTCGGCGCGGTGATGCTCGCGCAGTGCCTCGCCGGGCTGTTCGGCGTCCGGGCGCTGGTCCTCGCCTGGCTCGAGGCTTTCTTCGGCCCCGGGCTTTCGCGGCTTCCGCGGTGGGGGGCCGAGGCGATCGCGATCGCGGTCGTGCTCTTCCTCCTGCTGCCGGTCTCGCCGCTGCCGTTCTACCTGGCGATCTTCTGGAAGGATTCCTGGGCGGCCGTGCTCCTGCTCTGGACCTGCGCCGTGGCGGCGCGCTTGGTGAGCGATCCCCGCGACGCTCCCGCGGGGGGACGGACCTGGCTGCGGATCGCCGCCCTGACCGTCCTGGCGGCGGCGCTCGGCATGGTCCGCCACAACGCGGTGGTGACCCTCCCCTTCGCCGGCCTGGCGATCGCCTTCGCGCTCTGGCGGCCGTCCCGGCGAGCGCTCGCGGCCGGGATGGCGGCGGCGCCGCTGCTCCTCTCCCTGGGCGCCGAGGCGGCGCTCGAACGCGCCTTCCACGTCGAGGACTCCCATCTCGAGCGCCACATGATGGCCTTCGACCTGGTGGGGATCTGCGCCCTCGACGCCCGCGCCTGCGACCGCCTGCCCTACATCAAGGGGTACATCCTGGCTCCCGACTACCGGCGGCGCTACGTGCCGGGGAACATGGCGCTGTCGTTCTGGACCGCCCCGCCCCTGCTCAACCCGGATGCGATGTGGTTCGGCGACCGCCTCCGCGCCGAGTACCTGCGGGCGGCCCGCGAGCTCCCCGGCCTCCTGGCGCGGGTGAAGCTGGAGGCGTTCCTCCCCTTGCTGAGCGTCGGGCCGCCGCACATGTTCATCTACCAGGCGCTCGACGCCAACGACCTCGGCCTGCGGCTGAACGCCCGCTTCGCGCCCGTGCGCGCCTGGCTGGGGAGATGGACGGTGGGGGCCGGCGAGAGCCTCGCGCTGCGCTGGATCTCGGGGGTGAACGCGGTCTGGATCGGCGCCGCCCTGGTCTGGCTGGCGGCCCTGCTCGCCGCGCCCCGGCGGCGGCCGCTCGCCCTGGTGATCCTGCTGCCGCTCGCCTTCGCCCTCTCGTACCTGCTGGCGGCGCCCGCCCGCGACTACCGCTTCCTCTATCCGGCGACCCTGTCGCTCCAGGCGGTCACTTTCTCCTGGCTGCTGGGGGTGGCCTGCTCCAGGTGGTCGAGGAACCACTCGTAGGTGCTGCGGATCCCCGCCGCCAGGTCGATGCGGTGGCGCCAGCCGAGGGCGTGCAGGCGGCTGACGTCGAGGAGCTTGCGCGGCGTGCCGTCGGGTTTGGTGGGGTCGAAGGCGAGCCGCAGGCCGGGGGCGACCACCTCGCGGAGGGTCTCGGCGAGCTCGCGGATGCTCAGGTCCTCGCCGGTGCCGACGTTGATGTGGCTGTCCTCGTCGTAGTGGCGCATCAGGAACAGGCAGGCGTCGGCGAGGTCGTCGACGTGCAGGAACTCGCGGCGGGGCGAGCCGGTGCCCCAGACCTCCACCTCGTCGTGGCCGGCGGCGCGGGCGTCGTGGAGCTTGCGCATCAGCGCCGGCAGCACGTGCGAGCTCTGGAGGTCGAAGTTGTCGTTCGGCCCGTAGAGGTTGGTCGGCATCGCCGAGATGAAGTCCGATCCGTACTGCCGGCGGTAGGCCTGGCAGAGCTTGATGCCGGAGATCTTGGCGATCGCGTAGGGCTCGTTGGTCGGCTCCAGCAGGCCGGTCAGCAGGTACTCCTCGCGGATCGGCTGCGGGCACTCGCGGGGGTAGATGCAGGAGCTCCCCAGGTAGAGCAGCCGGCGGACGCCGTGCAGGTGGGCCGCGTGGACCACGGTAGCGTGGATCATCAGGTTGTCGTAGATGAACTCGGCCGGGCGCGTGGAGTTGGCGAGGATGCCCCCCACCGTGCCGGCAACCAGGAACACGTACTCCGGGCGGTGGCGTTGGAACCAGGCGTTGACCGCCGACTGGTCGCGCAGGTCGAGCTCGTCGCGGGTGGCGGTGAGGACGTTCTCGAACCCCTCGGCGCGCAGCCGGCGCAGGATGCTCGAGCCGACCAGGCCGCGGTGGCCGGCGACGTAGACGCGCGCGGAGAGGGGGATCTCGATCATCGAAAAAAAACCTTACCACAGGGGGCAGGCGGGGGGCTGAGGCACACGGACTAACACGGACTTGCACGGACTTACACGGACAGGGAGCCCCGGTCCGTGTAAGTCCGTGTACGTCCGTGCAAGTCCGTGTGTCCCTCAGGTCCCTTTTTCCCTCCCCAGAGCTCCCAGCAGCGCCTCCGCGCGGCGGTCCCAGCTCTCCCCCTCGGCCACCCGGCGGCGCTCGCCGGCGGCCTCGGGGCCGCGCTCGGCAATGGCCCGCCGGATCTGGCGGACGAAGTCGCCCGGGCCGTCGTAGAGATAGACCAGCGGCTCGGCCCAGCGCTCCGTCTCGGGCAGGCGGCGGGCGACCACCGGCAGCCCCATGGCGAGCGCCTCGTAGAGCTTCACCGGATCGACGGCGCGGGTCAGCGGCAGGTCGCGGAAAGGGACCAGGGCGACGTCGAGCCCCGAGAGGAAGCCGGCGACGTCGGCGAACGGGATCTCGCCCACCGTCTCCAGGTTGGGGAGGCCGGCGAGGGCGGCCACCTCGGGGTCCTCGACCTTGCCGGCGAGCCGGAACCGCCAGTCGGGGAAGGCCGCCGCCGCTGCCGCCACCGCCTCGACGTCGAACCAGGGGCCGAGGGCGCCGACATAGCCGATCGTGGCCGGCCGGCCGGCGGTGCTCGCAGACGCCGGAACCGGGCATGCCGCGGGCACCGGGAACGCCGCCAGGTCGACGCCGTTGGGGAGCATCAGGACCTGCGGGCTGACCTCGCGCGGCCGCTCCGCCAGCAGGCCGCCGGTGGCGCAGACCAGGTCCGCCTCGCGGATCAGCCGCGCCTCGACCGCCTCGATCCCGGCCGGCACGCCGGGGAAGCCGACGTGGAGGTCGATGCGGTCGTAGACCAGGGGGCAGCCGAGGCGGCGGGCCAGCTCGCGGCCGAGCTCGGCCCAGAAGGGGAGCTGCACCAGCACCATCAACGGCCGCTCGTGGCGCAGGCCGGCGAGGATCGTCCCGGTCAGCCGCGCGGCCGTGCGCCGGTCGAGCGGCTCGCGGTAGGGATCGGGCCGGCCGGGGATGCGCAGGCGGAGCACGTTGAGCTCCCCTTGAGTGTGCAGGATGTGGCGGGCGGGGAGCAGCCGGCTGCGCAGGAAGCCGTCGACGTAGAGGACCGGGTGGCCGGCCCGGGCCAGCGCCAGCGCCAGATGCTGCGGGCGCTGGAACCGGTAGCTCCAGGCGACCGCCGGCAGGTAGAGGATCGGCGCTCCGTTCGGAGGCGCTCCTGCGAGGGCGACCGGCCACTCGCCGGTGGCTTCGGCGGAGCCGCGGGTGGTGCCCCGAGGGAGGGCGGAGGCGAGCTCCAGGTGGCCCGATCTGAGATGGCGCAGCGCCGCCCGCGCCAGGCGCTCGACCTGCCCCGCAGCCGTCAGGGCGCGGTCCTGCGGGCGGGCCGGGTAGAAGAAGGCACTGCTCATAGGCATTGGGCAATTATCTTAACGTCAGAGCCCCGATCCCTGAACCGACCCCGCCGGGCGCCTCGCCGGGATAGACTTCGCCGGTGCTGAGCCCCAGCCCCCCTCCGGACCTCGATCCCCGCCTCCGTACGCGGAAGGTTTGCGTGGTGATGCCCGCCTACAACGCCGAGAAGACCTTGGAGCGCACCTGGCGCGACCTCCCCCACGAGTGGGTCGACGACGTGGTGGTGGTCGACGACGCCAGCCGCGACCGCACGGTGGAGATCGCCCGCGCCCTCGGCCTCCACGTGATCGTACACCCGCGCAACCGGGGCTACGGCGGCAACCAGAAGACCTGCTACCGCGAGGCGCTCGCCCGCGGCGCCGACATCGCGGTGATGGTGCACCCCGATCACCAGTACGACCCCCGGAGCATCCCGGCGCTGGTGGCGCCGCTGCTGCGCGGCGAGTGCGACGCCGTGTTCGGCAGCCGCATGCTGGGCGGCCGGCCGCTCGAGGGGGGGATGCCGAAATGGAAGTACCTGGCCAACATCTTCCTCACCGCGGTGGCCAACGCCACCTTCTACGTCTTCCTCTCCGAGTACCACTCGGGGCTGCGCGCCTATAGCCGGCGCTACCTGGAGACGGTCAACCTCGAGCGCAACTCGGACGACTTCGTGTTCGACACCGAGATCATCGCCCAGGGGGTCTTCGCCGGCCTGCGCATCCAGGAAATCCCGATCCAGACTCGCTATTTTCCGGAGGCCTCGCAGATCGGCTTCCGGCGCAGCGTCCGTTACGGCTTCGCCGTGCTGAGCGTCCTGGCGCGCTACAAGATGCAGAAGAAGGGGCTGCTCACCAGCCGCATCTTCGACGCTCCGGCGGCGATGGACTCTCAGCTCAGCCCCAATTCCCGGTAGAGCTCCCGGAACGCCGCCACGGCGGTGCCGGGGGCCGGACCCGCCGCCGCCGGCACGGCGGGCGGCGGCAACCGCCCCTCCGCGAGCGCCGCCACCAGCGGGGCGATCCCCTCCGCCCCCTCGCCCGGCGCCACCAGCAGGCCGCCGCCGTGGCGGCGGATCCGCTCGGCGATGGCGCCGTGATCGAAGGCGATCACCGGCACCCCCGCCGCCAGGCACTCCGACAGCGCCAGACTGTAGGACTCCGGGACGATCGACAGCAGCAGGGCAAGGTCGACCCGGGTCCGCCGCAGCCGCTCGACCAGCGATCCCGAGCGGTAGTAGCCGTGGACGCGGACGTTGGGGAGCCGACGGAGGCGGTGCAGCAGCTCGGCGTCGCCGCCGCCGAAGGCGCTGAAGCGGAGGCCGGGGAAGCGCTCGCGCGGCAGCCTCGCCGCCACCTCCTCGAACAGGAGGGCGCCCTTGTGCGGCTGTACCTGGCCGATGTAGGCGACGTGGCGCACCGGCCCGGGCCGCCGGGCCGCGCCGCCGCGACCCGCGGCCACCGCCGGCTCGATGACGCGCTGCCGTTCGCGCGGCAGGCCGGGGAAGAGCTCCAGGTGGCGGTCGCGGAGGAACTCCGACGGGTAGACCACGGCCGCCGCGGCGAGCAGGAGCTCGCGGGCGATCTCCCGCCGGCGGTCCTGAAAGCGCAGGTCCACCGGCCAGTCCTGGGCCAGGCAGCGGGCGCACCGCTCGCGGTCGCGGGAGTAGCCGCAGAAGCGGAGCTGCGGGCGCTCCAGCAGGTGCGGGCGCGGGCAGAAGAAGCTGAAGTCGTGGACGGAGAGGACCAGCTCCAGCCCCGAGCGCCGGAGCTCGGCGAGCGAGCCGAGCGGGATCGACGCCAGCCCCTCGACGTGCAGGGCGCGCGCCCCGACCTCGGCGGCGGCGCGCGCCACCGCGCGCTCGAAGGGGGCGTCGCGCAAGGTCACCGGCGTCGGCGGCGTCCCCCCGCCGATCCCCAGGGCCAGCCGCCGCCCCGCGGCGACCACCTCCAGCCGATACCCCTCGTCCTCCGGATAGAGGAGGGCCACCGGCCGCCCCTGCGCCTCGCTCTCGATGCGGGTGAGGAGCTGCGCCTGCATGCCGCCCAGGCGGGGGGTGGGAGCGGTGGGAAGGAGGTTGAGCACCGGGATCGCGGGCAGGCCGGCGGCGCTCAGCCGCTGGTCGACGGCGCGGAACGAGCGCCGGCGGAGCGTTTCGCGCAGGCGGTCGGAGATCCGCTCGCGCAGCGCGGAGAGCCCCTCCGCCCGCAGCACGCGGCCGGCGGTGTGGAGGGTGAGCGAGCCGGAGCCGTTCATGCGGCGTCCCGCCCGGTCCGGCGGATCCGTTCCAGCTCGCCGGCCAGGCGCGCGCCGGCGGCCTCCGGCGAATAGAGCTCCTGGACGCGGCGGCGGGCCGCCGCCAGCCGCGGCGCCGCGGAGTCCGGAGCGTCGGCGAGCGCCCGCATCAGCTCGGCGGCGTGCTCGACGTCCGGCTCGGCCCAGACCGCGCCGGCCGGATAGGGGCCCTGCGGGCTCTCCAGGGCGATGAGGCGATGGCGCACCACCAGGCCGGTCTCGTCGTCGAGGAAGTCGGTGACGCCGCCGTAGCCGGTCGCGATCACCGGCTTGCCGAGGTACATCGCTTCGATCAGCGGCAGGCCGAGCCCCTCCGAGCGATGAAGCGAGACGTAGGCGTCGCAGGCGGCGGTGAGGCCATCCACGGCCTCCCGGGGGAGAGTGCCGGTCACCAGGCTCACCGGCAGCCCCGCGGCCTGGCGGCGGAGCTGGTCGACGTAGTTGAGATCGGCCTCCGCGTGGTTCACCTTGATCAGCAGCCGGACCGGCCGGCCTCCCTTCCGCGCCGCGCGGGCGAACGCCGCCAGCAGGCCGCGGGGGTTCTTCCGCTCCGGCACGCTGAGGGCGTCGAAGGCGAAAAAGAAGAGGAACTCGTCCGGCCGGACCCCCAGGGCTTCGCGGTCCGCCGGCGGCGCCGCGGTCGGTACCACGCACGGGGGCACCCAGCGAACCTCGACGGGAGAGAGGGCGCGGAAGGCCTCGAGGCAGAAGCGGCTCGGGGCCCACAGCTCGTCGACGCACCGGAACGCCGCCGAGAAACAGAGCGGGACGTGCGACAGCTCCCAGAACCAGTAGCCGATCCGGTGGCGCCCCTGCAGGAGCGAGCGGGGGATGCGGCTCTGGATGCACTCCATCATGTCGGCGTTGACGTGGAAGAGGATGGGCTCATAGGGGAGCCCCTGGGCGCCCGTCTCCTCCGCCGCGCCGGGAGCGCCGTCGGCGCGGCCGTCCAGGGTCCAGAGAGCCCAGGGGATGCCCGCGGCCCCGAGCGCCGCGAGCGTCCCCCGGCACGCCTCGCCGACCCCGGTGGGCGCGGTCGCCCAGCCGACCACGCTGACCCCCTCCCCTCCAGTCCCGGAGCGCAGCCGTGCGGCCGGCGCCTGCATCGCCGGCATCGTGGCCTTGGCCCGCGCGGATTCCGTCCGGCGGCGGCGCTGCCGCTTCTCCCACCAGAGCCGCGCCCACACCCGCTGGCGCCAGGGGAGGGTGCGCAGGACGGGGCGGACGACCGCGGCCGGCAGCCGGTACTCGTGCCGTCCGGAAGTGGCGAACCAGAGCGCGATCGCCTGGCGGTCCGCGCCCAGCGGGTCGGGGAAGGCGCGCAGGAGATCCGGGCGGCGGCGGAGCATATCCAGGGCGAGCCGCGGCACGCGCGGGAGGCGCGCGGGATCGAGGCCGGCGTCGGAGGTCAGCCAGGCGACCTCCGCCGGGCTGAGGCGGCCGTCCGGCGCCAGGCGTGAGTCGAGGAACGACGAGAGGCTCGCGGCCGGCTCCTCCTCCACGGCCGGGGCTGGCGGCGGCGGCGGCGGCGTGGAGGCCTGGGCGCGGGTCAGCTCGCGAGGGATCCGTTCCGGCCCGTCGCTGCTGCCGGCGAACCAGCGGGCGAAGGGGTGGCGGTCCTCCTGCCAGGGCCGGGGGAAGGCGCTCTGGAGATCCGGACGGTGGTCCCAGAGGATCAGCGCCAGCCGGCAGAGAGGAGGGGGCGACGGCGCGTCGTCGACCGGCTGGCGGAGCCACTCGAAGAAGCTGTCCTCGCCGCCGGTCGCGAACGGCTCGGGCCAGCGCCGTCCCTCGGGATCGACCTGCCGCAGAGTGAGCCGGACGACGTCGGGCACCGGCACTCCGTTGTCGAAGCGACCGTACTGGTATGGGTAGTCCTGGACCGTCTCCTGCCCCTCCTGCCGCACCCGCTCGCCGTAGAGGCGGAACAGCGGCTCGACGTCGGGGCGGTCGGCGAAAGTGAAGCGGTTCTGGAACTTCGAGATCCGGTCCGGCCGGCGGAAATCGTAGCCGCTGAAATGGAAGAAGCGCAGCGGCACCCCTTGATCCCCGCCGCCGTCGCCGGTCGGGAGGACCCGCCAGCCGTCGCCGCTCGCCGCCAGCCGCCGGTGGGCGAGGTTCCAATAGGCGGCGTTGTACCCGGGATCGCGCAGGATCGCGGCGCCCGCCAGGAAGGCGGGCGCGAAATCCATCCAGCGCTGGTCCACGAACAGCCCCCGCTCGACCTCGTGCAGGCACTCGCGGTAGAGCCGCCGCGCCCACCAGGCGAGGAAAGGGAGGGTGCGCTCGTTGAAGGCGAGGCCGAGGAAGCCCAGGTTGTAGATGCCCGAGAGCAGGATCTCGCGCTCGTTCGGCACCGCCCGGTCCTCGATCGGGGCGGTCAGGTGCGGGGTGAGCACCGCGTCCGCCCGGTCCAGCAGCCCGTAGAGCTCGGAGAGGTCGCCGAGGACCAGGATGTCGGGATCGAAATAGCAGACGCGGTCCCAGCCGAGGGCGCGGTGGAGGTGGAGGAGGAAGGACGGCTTGACCGCCGTGTTCAGCTCCAGGATCGAATAGCGGAACGCGACCTGCGGGAAGCTCGGGATGCCGAGCTGATCGGCGAAGACCACGGCGAACGGCTCGTCCTCGTAGCGGTGGCCGGGCTGCGGGCGGTCGACGATCAGCACGCAGACTTGTCCCCCCGGATGCCGGGCGAGGAACGAGCGGGTGAACGCCCGGGCGTACGCGAGGTAGTTGTTCGCGATGATGGTGCAGGCCAGCGGTGCGCTCATGCGAGATCTCGCATTCTACTATGCCGTTTTCCCGCGCGCCGCGAGGATCCCCGCGTAGACCTGTTCGATCTCCTCGGCGTGCTCGTCCATCTCCTTGACCGGCGGCGGGGAGGCCGCCCAGGCGGCGGCGATCTCCGGCGCCGCCGCCAGCCGCGCGATCCAGCCGCTCAGCTCGGCCGGGCTCTCGGGATCGAACAGGGCGCCGCAGGGGGGGCCGGCCGCCGGGTCGAACAGCTCGGCCAGGGCGCCGCGGCGGGCGGCGAGCACCGGCACCCCCTCGGCCAGCGCCTCGCGCGCCACCAGGCCGAACGACTCCAGCCCCAGCGAGGGCACGATCAGCACGTCGAGCCCGGCGAAGATCCCGCCGCGCTCCGCCTCGGCGAACCGCCCCGCCAAGCGGACCGCCGGCGAGGCGAGGGCCGCGATCTCGGCGCTGTAGGCGGGGGAGACGGCCGGATCGCCCCACACCTGGAGCGTCGCGCGGGCGGGATCGACGCCGCGGAACGCCGCCACCGCCAAGTGGATCCCCTTGTGCGGGAGAAGCGAGCCGATGACGCCGAAGCGCAGCGGCGAGCCCGGCGGGCGGGGAGACCGGCGCGCTCCCTCGCTCCCGGTCCCCGCGGACGGCCGCTCGATGCCGTACGGGATGACGAAGGCGTGGTCGCCGGGGCGCAGCCAGCCGAGCTCGCGGAAGCTCCGCTCGATCGCGTGCGAGCCCATCACGAAAGCGTCCGCGTGGCGGAGAGCCCGCCGGGTCAGCCGGGCGCGGGCGGCGTGGAGGGCGCGGTTGAGCAGCGGCGCCGGGGGGAGGCCGGTGAGCGGCAGGCAGGCCGAGCACCTGGCCGGCGCCGGTCCGGAGCAGAGACGCCGCCCGGCGTCGAGCAGGTTGGCCCGCGCGCAGGGCGCCCACCAGTCCTGGATCTGGAAGAGGATCGGGATCCGCCGCCGCGCCGCCAGGCCGGGGAGGGTGGCGGCGTGCCCGGCGAGATGGTGGACGTGCAGGAGGTCCGGCCGCTCGGCGTCGAGCAGCGCCCGGAAGTCGGCGGCGAGGCGGCGGTCGTGGAGGGCGTTGCGCGACAGCGGATCGCGCTGGGTGAAGTTGTTCACCACCAGCCGCACCCGAACGCCGCCGTCCTCGACCTCCAGCGCCTCCCCGAGCTCGCGGTCCGGCGCGGCCATTCGGGCGTAGACGGTAACCTCGCGCCAGCCAGCCTGGCGCAGGGCGAGCCGGCGGGCGTAGACCTCGGTGCCGGCGGGGTTCCAGGGGGGCCAGCCGTGGACCAGGTGGAGGATCTTGCGCGGAGCCCGGGTCCGGGAGCGCGCGCCGGCCCTAAGCCCGGCGAGGACCCGCTCGCGGGCCGGCCGCAGAGGGTCCGCGCGCAGGAAGCGCGCCACCGTCGGCAGGTACTCGGGATGGAGCCGCCCCAGGGCCCGGTGCGCCGCCTTCACCCGCGCCGGCCGCGAGGCGCCGAAGCTGCGCTGGCCCGCGTGGTAGATGAACGTCGCGTCGTCGAGGACGTTGAGATACCCCGCCTTGAGCGCCCGGAAGCAGAGCTCGCTCTCCTCGCCATAGCCGAGCCCGAAGCGCTCCTCGTCGAAGGGCCCCAGGCGGTCGAGGGCCTGGCGCTTGATGTAGAGGCAGACGCCGACCCCGGTGGGGAGGCGCGGGCGCTCGCGGGCCGCGGTCCGCTCGACCAGCGCGGCGAAACCGTCCAGGCTCCAGCCGGCGGGTAGCGCATTGACCTCGGCCGAGCGGGGGAGGGAGGCGATGGTGGCGTTGTTCGAGAACGGCGTGACGGTGGCGATGGCCGGGTGCGAGGCCGCCGCTTCCTGGAGCTTCGCGAGCCAGCCCGCGGTGACCTCGGTGTCGCTGTTGAGCAGCGTGACGTCGCGCGCCGAGAGCGCCATCCCCCGGTTGACGCTGCCCACGAACCCCCGCCGCTCCGGATTGCGCAGGACGAGGACCGCCGCCTCCGGGCGCCCCGCCACGGCCGCCAGCGCCGCCTCGACGTCCGCCCCCTGCGGGCCGTCGATCACCAGCACCAGGCGGTGCCGGTCGAGATCGGTGTGGCGCAGCAGGCTGGCGAGGCAGGCGGCGAGCTCGGCCGCCGCGCCGTAGACGGGAACGATGACGTCCACCGGGCCCGGCGGACGGTCGGGCTCGGCGGCTCGGGGGGCGTTCCAGTCAAGCGCGGCGCGGGAAAAGCTCATCAGGAGCGGGGATCTTACCCTTGAACCTCGCGAGCTCGTGGCTGAGGGTCACCGCCACCTCGGAGCCGAGGCCGGCGAGCGCCGGGCGCCGGCTGTCGCGCAGCCGGTAGGTGGCGGCGAGGGCGTCCCGCACCTCCTCGGGCCCGAGCCGGGCCTGGTCGCGGACCGTCCGCCGCGCCTCGAGCTCGAAGTCGCCCGCGAGGCGCTCGGCCGCGCTCTCCAGGCGGTCGCGCCGCCGTCCCTCGCCGAGCACGGCCGCGCGCAGCTCCACAAGGTCGTCGGGCCCCGGCACCGCCACCAGCAGGCGGCCGTTCTCCTTGAGGACCCGCCGCATCTCGGCCGGGTGCAGCCGGGCGTCGATCGACAGGATGAGGTCGAACGCGCCCGCCGCGTAGGGGAGCGTCCGGTCGGCATTGGCCACGGTCCAGGTCGCTTGCCGGTAGCGCCGCGCCGCGAGATCGACCGCCGCCGCCGAGAGGTCGACGCCGTACGCCTGGACGTCGCGCTGGTCGAGAAGCGATCCCAAGTACGATCCCAGGTAATAGCCCTCGCCGCACCCCACGTCGAGCACCGCCGCGCCCGCGGGGAGGCCGATCGACTCGATCTCCTCCAGGAGCGCCCGCAACAGCGCCCCGCCGTATCCCGCGTCGAGGAGCCGCCGCCGGGCCTCGACCGAGTCCAGCGAATCGCCCGGATTCTTCGACCGCCGGTCCCGCGGCTGGAGGAGGTTGGCGTAGCCGCTGCGCGCGAGGTCGAAGGAGTGCCCCCGCGGGCAGGTCAGCGCGCGCTCCCGCCGCTCCAGGGGCTCGCCGCAGCCGCGGACGGGGCAGATCAGGAGGGTCAGGGGGACATGCCTTTCTGGGGCGGCCTGCCCTTCGAAACCTCACCCTCGGTCCCTCTCCCAGAGGGAGAGGGAGGGCCCATGGCGGCGAGGGCGTTTTGAAGCCGCCCGTTTCCGCATGAAGTTTCCAGATCAGCCCCGTTGGATTCAGCCCGACTTATCCTACGCGGGCCCTCCCTCTCCCTCTGGGAGAGGGACCGAGGGTGAGGTCTCGAAGGGCAGGTCGCCGCGAAAGGCAAAGAGCCCTGAAGCGCCCCGATCTGGGTCCCCCCAAGCACCTTCCGCGCGTCCTGGTTCTTCGGATCGATCGCCAGCGCCTTCCGCGCCGCCTCGGCGGCGCCCGCGCTGTCGCCCCTCGCGGCGCGCGCTCGCGCCAGGAGCCCCCAGCCGTGCGCGTAGTCGGGGAAGGTGCGGACCGCCCGGTCGAGCAGTGGGAGAGCGAGCTCCGGATGCCCCGCTTCGAGCTGGAGGTCGGCGCGCTCGACCAGCGCGTCGTAGCTCTCGGCGCCGGCGGCGAACAGGGCGTCGAGCCGGTGGGCGGCGCCGGCCAGGTCCCCCCGTTTGCGCTCGAAACGGGCGAGGTGCACCACCGCGATGGTATGGGTGGGAGCGAGCCGCAGCACGCTTTGGAAGGTCGCCTCCGCCCGCTTCGCATCCCCCCGCTTCTCATAGAGGACCGCCAGGTTGGCGAGCGGCGGCACGGCCGTGGGCTCCAGCCGGAGCGCCTGTTGATACTCCCGCTCGGCCTCGTCGATCCTGCCGCGGTTGTAGAGCGCCATCCCGAGGTTGTTGCGGGCGATCTCCGAGTTGGGCGCCGTGCTGGCCGCAGCCCGGAACAGCGAGAGGTCGTCGTGGTAGACCTCGGAGCGCGCCCAGGCGGCCGCTCCGAGCGCGGCGAGGAGCGCCAGACCGCCGGTCGCCGCGGCGATCCGGACCCGGCCGGAGAGGGCCGCCGCGAGCCGGGCGGCGAGGAGGCCCAGCAGCCAGGCGAGGCCGATCGAGGGGAGGTACACATAGCGCTCGGAGAAGTTGGCGCCGCCGATCGAGTTGGCGGCGAGCACCGGCAGCAGGAACGCCACGATCATCGCCAGCGGCAGGACGATCTCCCGCCGCGCCCGGCCGTTCCAGGCGACCGCCGCCAGCCCCAGCAGCGCCAGGGCCGCGGCGGCCAGGCCGGCGATCGCCACGCCGGAGAGGAGGGCGGGAGCGGGCACGCTGGTGAGCACCCGGGCGGGGAAGGGGACGGCGAGGAACGCCAGGTAGCGCGCCAGCAGGCCCGCCGCGAAGGCCACCGCGCCCGCGGGGGTCGCCGTCACCCCGTAGCTCCGCGGCGAGAAGCTCCCCAGGGCGTGCAGGCGCAGGGCGAGGTAGACCGCCGCCGCCGCGCCGTAGGGCGCCAGCCGCGCCGCGCCGCGCCGCAGCGCCGCGGCGAGCGATCCCTCGCGCCGCCACTCGGCCGCCTCGACGGCGCCGAGCACCAGGATCAGAGCCGCCCCCGGCTCCTTGCAGAGACAGGCGAAGAGATAGGCCACCGGTCCGCCCCATCCCGCCGCCCAGCCGCCGCTGTCCTTGTGCGACAAGTCTTTATGGGAGAGATACGCGAACAGGGCCAGCAGCACGAAGAGGGCGGTGAGGAGGTCGGCCTGGTCGCCGATCCAGGCGACGGCCTCGGCGTGCGCCGGGTAGACCGCGAAGAACAGGCCGGCGGCGAGCGCCGCGATCTCCCGCTTCCTCTCTCCGCTCTCGGCGACGAGCCGCCAGGCGCCCAGCGCCACCAGCAGGGTGATGGCGAGGTGGAGCGCCACCGAGACGACGTGGAAGGGGGCGGGCTGCAGGCCGAAAGCGCGGGCCACCAGCGAGTAGGCCCAGCCGAAGGCCGGGCGGTAGTAGTTGGACGGCAGCGCGCCGCGGTCGGCGTAGAAGCCCCAGAACGGATGGATCAGGAACATCCGGAAGCCGTCCGGATCGCGCAGCCAGGGGTTGCGCTCGATCTGCACGTGATCGTCGTAGACGAACTCGAAGCCGGCCGACGCGCCGTAGATCGCCAGCACCACTGCGGCCAGGATCAGGGCGCCGGCGATCGGGCGGTATCGAGGAGGGAGGGGGTGGAGGAGCGTCACGGCGGCCCATCTTCCCCGATTTGACGTCGATCGAGAACAACGATCGAGAACAACGGGATAGACTTTGCGCAGTGAATCCTGAACCTCTCCAGACGCCCGCCCGGCAGCGGATCGCCGCTCTCTGGCCGGTGCTCCTCGCGCTGGCGGTGGCCTGCGGCGCCCTCGCCCTCTGGATCCATCAGGACCGCTTCATGGACCGCGAGGAGGCCCAGCACGTCCAGCGCGTGTTCGAGACGCGCGCGGCGGCCTTCGGCGCCGCCGGCCGCCCCCCCTCCCTGGGCGTGCTCCTCAAGGCACGGCTCGATCAGGTCAAGCCCTGGTACGGCTGGCCCTACTACCTGGCGGTGGCGGCGGTCTGGCAGCTCCTGGGGCCGGGCTACGACCTCGGGGTGCTGGCCAACCTCCTCTTCCTGATCGTGGCCGCCGGGTGCGTCGGCGGGGTGGCGCGCCGCCTGGGGGGCGAGGGGGCGGGCACGCTCGCCGCCGTCTACCTGGTCTTCACGCCGGGCATCCTGATCTGGTGCCACCTGTTCGGCCCCACCCCGTTCCTGCTGGCGGCGTTCGCCGCCACGTCGCTCGCGCTCCTCGCCACCGACGGCTGGTCGCGGCCCGGGATGTCGTTCTGGGCGGGGCTGCTGACGGCCGGGACGCTGGTGGCGAAGATGTCGCTCGCCTTCGCCTGGCTGGCGCTCGCCCTCTACGTCGCGCGGCCGCTGCTGACGCCGGCGGGGCGGCGGCGGGCGTGGCCGGGAATCGGCCTCTTCGCCCTCGGCCTGCTGCCGCTGCCGGTCACCGTCTGGGTCAACCGCGCTCCGCTCGCCTTCTGGGCGGTCCAGGCGCGCGCCCTCTACCGGCAGGGATCGGCGTCCGAGACCCTCTACGGCATCGGCGTCCGCACCCTCGACGTCTTCCTCCCCTTCCACCTCGCCCTGGCGGCGGCCGGCCTGCTGCTCCTGCTGCGCGCGCCTTCCGGCCGCCGGCTCGCCGGGTTCCTGGCGTTCTGGGCGGCGATGTCGGCGCTCGGCGTCGTCGCCCTCCTGGGGAACTCGGGGACGACGCGCGACCACGACCTCACGGCGATCCCGCTGGCGGTGGCCGTCGGAGCGGGGCTCGCCACGCTCGGGCCGCGCTGGCGCCAGGGAGCGGCGGCAGTGATGCTCGCCTACGCCGCCCTGCTGATCCCGGTCAACCTGTTCGGCGTCGGGGTCGGCCTCCAGCCCCCCGCGGGTTGGTTCGGATGGCTGCACACCGACGTCGACGGCGCCCCCTGGGGTGTACGCCTGGCTCCCTATCCGGATCTGCTGGACGCCACCGTCGCGCGGCTGCGGGTCCTCGTCCCCCCCGGCACCCAGGGGCGTTGCGGCTGCCTGCCCGCCCAGCCCTACCCGCTGGCCAACGCCGCGGGGCGCGCCGTGGTGGCGCTCGACAGCCGCCTGCTCGGCCCCGAGAACCTCGACGCCGCCTTCATGCTGCGCGGGGAGGCCGATCCCTGGCAGGTGGGCTACGTCCCCTATCCGCTGAGCTGCGCGCCGCTGCGGACCGCGCTGGCCTGCACCTCGGCGGTCGTCTATGCCGGGCCGCCGCTGGCGGCCGAGTTCGCCGGCGCCGAGGCGCGGGTGGTGTCGTTCCGGATCGGCCTCTCCTCCTGGGGGCGCTCCGCGGGCGATCTCGAGTTTCCGGGGATCGGCCGCCTGAGCTTCCGCGTCGCCACCGGGCCGCCCCTCTGCCCGCTGCCCGCCGCGACCGCGCCGCCCGCGGCCGCCGCCTGGCGGCAGGTCGCCGCCGGCTGCCCGGAGGACGACTACTATGCCCGTTTCCTCGATCTCCAGTTCGGTGCCTCCGCCCCCACGGCCGTCGACCTCAGACTCGCCCGCTCGCTCACCCGCGCGCGGCTGGCCGACCTCCAGGCCAACGGCGACACCCCGGCCCTCGTCTTCGGCGAGGGCTATCTCGCCCAGTGGACCCTCGACGCCCTCGACCGGCTGGCCGCCGCGCCTCCGGGCGCCCCGGCCGGCACCGGCCGCTGATCGGGTGCTATCATCCACCCCCTTCGAGGGAGAGAGAGCCGCCTGTGAACGAGGAGAACATTCCGGCCGGGGTCAAGCTGAGCGTCGTCGTGCCGGTGTACAACGAGCGCTTCCTGGTGGCCGAGCTGGTCCACCGGGTGCTGGCGGTGTCCGCTCCCGAGATCCGCGAGCTGGAGCTCCTGCTGGTCGACGACGGCTCGAAGGACGGCAGCCTCGACATCCTGCGCGGCCTCGCCGCCGAGCACCCCGGCCGCATCCGCCTGCTGGAGCAGGGGAAGAACCAGGGGAAGGGCGCCGCCATCCGCCGCGGCATCGCCGAGGCGACGGGCGACCTGATCCTCTTCCAGGACGCCGACCTCGAGTACGACCCGCGCGACTATCCGCGGCTGATCCGGCCGTTCCTGGAGGACGGCGCGGACGTCGTCTACGGCTCGCGCTTCCTCCCCAGCGAGCGCCGCCGCGTGCTCAACTACCGCCACACGCTGGGCAACCAGATGCTGACCCGCTTCAGCAACTGGCTGACCGACCTCAATCTGACCGACATGGAGACCTGCTACAAGGTCTTCCGGGCCCCGCTGCTGAAGTCGATCCCCATCCGCTCCAACGACTTCGCCATGGAGCCGGAGATCACCGCCAAGGTCGCCAAGCGCGAGTGCCGGATCTTCGAGGTGCCCATCAGCTACCTCGGCCGCACCTACCGCGAGGGGAAGAAGATCGGCTGGAAGGACGGCTTCAAGGCCTTCCGCACGATGGTCAAGTACCACCTGATCGACGACATCTACGCCGAGGACGAGTACGGGTCCCACATCCTGCACAGCCTGGAGAAGGCGCAGAACTTCAATCGCTGGATGGCCGAGGCGATCGCCCCCCACGTCGGCGCCCGGGTGCTGGAGATCGGCGCCGGCATCGGCAACATCACCACCTGGCTGCTGCCGCGCGACTTCTACCTGGCGAGCGACATCAATCCGAACTACCTCGACTACCTGAGCAACCTCTCGCTGGGCAAGCCCTACCTGCACGTCGACCGCATCGACCTCGAGGACCCGCGCTGCTTCGCGCCCTGGCTGGGGACCTTCGACACGGTGGTCTGCCTCAACGTCCTGGAGCACGTGCGCGACCCGCTGATCGCCCTGCGCAACATGTACAGCGCGCTGGCGCCCGGCGGCCGGGTGGTGCTCTACGTGCCGCAGGGGACCGGCCTCTACTCCAGCCTCGACGAGGTGTTGGGGCACCGCTGCCGCTACGAGAAGCCGGCGCTCGCCGAGGAGCTCCGCGCCACCGGCTTCGAGCTGGAATCGATGCGCGACTTCAACCACCTCGCCATTCCCGGCTGGTACGTCAACGGCAAGATCTTCAAGCGGCGCCACTTCAGCCGCGTCCAGCTCAAGGTCTTCAACCTGATGGTGCCGGTGGTGCGCCGGATCGACGGCCTGGTCCCCGGCAAGGGGCTGGGGATCATCGCGGTCGCGCGAAAGCCTGCCGCGGCCTGAGCGATGGACCGCTGGGCGTGTCGGCGGATCGCGGCGGCCGCGATGCTCCTCGCCCTGGCCGGCTGCGGCGGGCACGAGCGCGGCACCGGGCGCCACCCGGTCGCGCGCGGCGCCAACGTCGTGGTGGTCGTCATCGACACCCTCCGCCGGGACCACCTGGCGACCTACGGCTACTCGCGGGACACCGCCCCTTTCCTCGGCGAGCTGGCGCGGCAGGGAGCGGCCTTCGACGGCCTCACGCCGGCCCCCTGGACCAAGCCGGCCACGGCTTCGCTGCTGACCGGCCTCCACCCCGTCCACCACCAGGCGATCGACCGGCTCGACCGCCTCCCCGACGCCGCCGTCACCCTGGCCCAGCGGCTCCGCGATCAGGGGTACCAGACCTTCGGGGCGAGCGCCAACGGCTGGGTCTCGCCGGGGTTCGGCTTCAACCGCGGCTTCGACACCTTCCTGTACCGCGACGGCACCAAATCCACGGTGCTCAACCGCGAGCTGCTGCCGAGGCTCGGCGAGCTCAAGCCGCCGTTCTTCCTCTACGTGCATTACATCGACCCCCACGCGCCCTATACGCCCGACGTCGGCTGGGACGGCCGGCCCCTCTCCGCGGCCCTGCGGGCACGCCCGGTGACGATCGCGGAGCTCGACGCCCCTCACTTCGTCCACCGCTCGCCGGAGCTGATGGCGCGCGCCCGCGACCTCTACGACGGCGAGATCCGGCAGGTCGACGAGGCGCTGCGGGCGCTGGTGGGGGATCTCGCCCGGCGGGGCCTGATGAAGAACACCGTGCTGGTGGTGACCGCCGATCACGGCGAGGAGCTGGGAGACCACGGCCGGATGAGCCACGGCCAGACGGTCTACCAGGAGGTGCTGCGGATCCCGCTGGTGATCCGCGCACCGGGCGTCGTCGCGGCCGGGCACCGCCTCGGCCGGGCGAGCCTGATGGACGTGGTTCCCACGCTGCTCGATCTCTTGGGGATTCAACCGGCGGTGGGAGAAGCGCCCCTGGACGGCGTCAGCTTCGCCGGCCGGCTCAACCGCGACGCATCGCCGGGGGACGACGATCGTCCCTTCCTTGCCCACCTCGACTTCGTGGACGGCACGGGTGTGGCGCTGACCCAGGGGCGCTGGAAGCTCGTGCTCGGGATGAACCCCTACCGGAAGGAGCTCTTCGACCTCCAGGCCGACCGCGAGGAGCGCCACAACCTTCTGGGGAGCTTCGGGTCCGGCGGTGCCTTCGAGCGCCTGGGAGAGGAGCTCTCCCGGCGCTACAACGCCTACTCCCGCGCCGCTCTCGAACGGTCGACGATCCGCGGCGGCGAAGCGGACCTGCCGCACAGCCTGGCCGACCTCGGCTACATCGCGGTGCGGAGCGTCGCGATCCTCCGGCGCGTGCCGCGGCGCGTCGAGCCCCCCGATCCGATCCCCGACGGCCGGCTGGGCTGGGTCGGCGCGGGCAGCGTCGGCCCCTGCGCCGAGTTGGGAAGGAAGGAGGAACTTCCGCTCCCCCTGCTCGCCGGCTGGTACGACGCCGACGGCACCGGACGCTGGAGCGCCCCGTCCTGCAGCCTCGTCCTCGGCGCTCCCCGGACTCCGGGGCGGCCGGCGATCGAGCTGTCCGGCAACAACTTCCGGCCGTCGCCGGCGGCCGTCAAGCTCCGCGTCAACGGCGTCGAGGTGCTGAGCTCGACGCTCCCCGCCGGTCCCTTCCGCTTCTCCGTACCGCTGGACGGCGTCCCTTCCGGCGACCCCTCGCTGGTGGAGATCGCCACCGACGAGTTCGTGCCGGCCCGCCATGGGCTGCCCGATCAGCGCTCCCTGGGGCTCTATTTCACCCGCGTCTGCCTAGGAGCGGACGCGCGGGCCGGGATCTAGATCTAGCGCCTCGTCAATCCAGAAGCGACGCGTTCTTCGTAGGGGCGGCCCTATGTGGCCGCCCTGGGTGGGGGACTGTCGCCGCCGAGGTGCCAGGCACTTATTCCCGGTGCCCCGTGGTTGAGCCAGTGTGAGGCTCGCATTCGGAGCGTACTTACGCCGTCTTTGTGCTACAATTTGATAATCGAGCAACATCCACGGCATGGAGACGCAATGGGCCTCTACGACGATTACGACCGCATGAACCGGATGCTCCGCCAGCCTGACGCACTGGATAGTGCGATGCGGCAGGCCGAAGCGATGAACGCCGGCGTGAAACTAGCCGAGGCGATGAATGCCGGCGTGAAGCAGGCCGAGGCGATGAACGCAGGCGTGAAACTAGCGGAGGCGATGGACGCCGGCGTGAAGCAGGCCGGAGCGATGAATGCCGTCGTGAGGCAGGCCGAAGCGATGAACGCAGGCATGAGAGATCCGGCGGGAAGGATCGGCGCGGAGATGGCTCGCTATTTCGAGTCTCCGTCTTACGATGTCCTGAGAGGCCTGCTCCGACCGGATGCGTTGCCACAATCCTTTGCGGCGTCCCTGCAGTTTCCTCGTTGGATGCAAGATCTTGCCGGCGCCACCCGAATCCTATCGGCCGAATACCAGTCGGTGCTCAATACGGGGATCGACGCGCTTGCTCGTGAGAGTGCGCGCCAGGCTGCTTGGCTTCGAAGCGTCCAGTCCGTAGCCAGTCCGGCCTTGTCGATGTTCGCGGACGATCTCGTGGCAAGTGCTCGGGAGGGAGGGCTGACTCCGGCGCTCGCGGGAGGCTTCGGCGCGCAGGTTCTCGGCTATATCAACGAAACCCAGGAGGCTCAGACGGAGGAAGAGCGCGAGGCGGTTCTCCAGGAGTTCTTCGCCTGGTTCGTCGAGCAGTTCAAGAGAGTGCCCCGGACGGCAGTCAGTGCCGAAGGCCTGCTCAGTATCTTCTTCCTGCTGGTGTCCTTGTTGGACAACCACTGGCTGAGCGCCGGTACGGATCGCCATATCGATCGCGCGATCTCCGGCCTTGAATCGCGAGTCGATGCGAGGCTTGACGGAATCGAAGAAGGGCAGAAGAAGATCCTGGAAGAGCTGGCCGAAATCAAAGCTCAGAAGAATTCGCGGGCCACGACGTACGTCGTCATGAAGGCGGCTCAATTGCGGGAAGGTCCAGGGGAAGGCTTCAAGGCCCTCCGGGTCCTTCCGCCGAATCTTCTCGTTGAGGAGATCGAACGTGAGGACGGCTGGGTCCATGTCACGTTCTTCGACTATCCCAACGGCCGCGAAGCGCAGGGTTGGGTGTCGGCAAGCCTGATCGCCGATAGGCACATCGACGGCAAGCCGGAGCCGTAGGCCGCGGATTCTTCCAAGGGGCCGAGGCGCCGAACTCGCGTCCCGACCTGCAAGTCCTTTCATCGGTGAAACTATGAGATCCTCCCCGCCTTGCGGAGAGGCAGGGCACGCCGGACAGCGATCACCGGGAACAGTGCCTGCCAGTCCTCAACGTGGGCGGTGGCCTGAGCAGAAACGGGTGGAACCTATTTTGGCGGATTCGACGCCTCCACCGTCGCGGCGGCGGTAAGCACCGCCAGATCCGACGTCTCCACCGTCGCGGCGGTGGTGAGCACCGCCAGATCCGATGCCTCCACCGTCGCGGCGGTGGTAAGCACCGCCAGATCCGACGTCTCCACCGTCGCGGCGGTGGTGAGCACCGCCAGATCCGACGTCTCCACCGTCGCGGCGGTGGTGAGCACCGCCAGATCCGACGGCTCCACCGCCGCGGCGGTGGTGAGCACCGCCCGATCCGATGCCTCCACCGTCGCGGCGGTGGTAAGCACCGCCGGATCCGACGTCTCCACCGTCGCGGCGGTGATAAGGACCGCCGAATCTGACCGCTCCACCCCCGCGGTATACCTGACTGCCCCGAATGGCGGAGGCCGCCCAGATGGAGCGCCTCCGGTAGCTGTCGCCGAGGCGCCAGGCGCTTATTCTCGGAGCGCCATTTCAGTCGCACCCACGCGGAAGGCGTGAAGTCTCTGCTCTGCTAGAATCTACCCATGGGATTGCCGCAACCGTTGGCCGATGCCTTTCGCGATTTTGAGCCGTCCGGTACAACGGAGCGGAACGCGCAAACTCCTCGCATCGAGGACGTGCTTGCCATCGAGCGGAATCTGGAGAAGCTGAATAGCTGCAGTAGGGCTCTTTTTGAGGAGATAGAGCGGAAGGTTGCTGCCGGTGAGCATCCTGACGATCTCGACGAGACCATCGACTCTCTCCTGGAGACCGAGGAGGAGTTCAAACGAGAGTTCCTGCCCCACCTGGAGTCGGCGCGCCAACGAAAGGCTGTCATCATCTTCCATCCGGGGGCGAAGGCCTTCGCCTCCGGCTCCGACCCTCTGAATCGGTGGATTGATGCGATTCTCGGCGGCTTGAAGGTGCTTCGGGATCTCCGCTGGAATCTCATGGCCTTACGGGCCGACGCGGAACCTCCCGGCCACTCTCCTGTCTTCAGCGATTCACAAGATCTTCTAAAGTATCTGAAGACTACCGCCCGGTGAGCCGCTCAGGGCCCATTCAGCGCCGACCGCAGCAGATCGAACGGAGCGCGGCCGTTCCGGCTTTCCACCAGGATCGGCGCGTCCGCGAGCTTCCAGACGTTGCGCATCCCGACGTCCGCCGGATCGTTGATCGCGAGGTCGCTGACCCCTGAGTATTGGAAGGCGCCGACCGCCTGCACCCAGAGGGCGAACAGGCAGCAGGCCGCGAAGGCCACGCGCGCCGGGCGGCCGAGCGAGACGAGCACCGGCGCCAGCATCCAGATCAGGACCGGCACCATGTCGGTGAGGAAGCGGTAGCCGTAGGAGAAGCCCCCCCGCCAGTCGGCCAGGGTGTACAGGAAGATCTGCAGGAGCACGGCGCCGGTGAGGCAGAGGGTGAGGGTCCGCGCGCTCCGGTCCTCCAGGGAGCGGTGGAAGAGCAGGGGAAGGAAGAGCAGGAAAGGGGAGTAGACGAACAGGCCGCGCCCCGGGCTGAATAGCAAGCCGGCGAGGCCCCGGAGGATGGGATGGCCGAAGAAGCCGGCGCCGACCAGGTCGATCGCGCCGTAGCCGCCGCCCAGGTGGCGGAACATCGTCAGGTTGTACGCCGCGGCGAGGAGTCCCGGCACCGCCGCCGCCGCCGCGAACCAGACCGCCCGCCGGCGCACCCGGAGCAGGGCGTAGACGCCGAAGGCCGCCGTGAACAGGAGGTCCGGCGGACGGTTGGCCGCCATCAATCCGGCGAGCGCGCCGGCGGCCACGAGATTGGAGGTCGAGGGCTCACCGGTGAGGAACCAGAGCGCACCCACCGCCAGCAGCTCCGCCGTGCCGTGCTGCCAGAGCGCCTGGCTGCCGGTCACCCAGGTCGAGGTGGCGAAGGCGAAGACCAGCGTGAGCAGGAGCGCCGGCCGCGGCGCGATCCGGCGGCGCAGCAGTGGGAACATCCAGCCCACGGCCGCGGCGGCGACGGCGCTCGCCGAGAGCTTCTCCAGGAGGCTGCCCAGCCAGGACATCCGCTCGTAGGTCTCTCCCCCCCACCGCACCCAGAGGGCGGCGGGAAGATAGAGGGGGGTGACGAGCAGGGGGGCGACGACCGGATAGAGCGACGCGGAGTGGCCGCTCGGGGTCGGCTGGATCCAGTAGGGGTTCGGGTTGCGCTGCGCGGTGACCTCGCGGATGGGGTCGAGATAGAGCGTGCCGTGGTTCAGGACGGCGAAGGGGAGGAAGCGCGCGGGATAGCTGTCGCCGGCCCCGATCAGGCGGAAGTTGGCGTTGTAGACCAGGAACGCCAGCAGCGCCAGGAGCAGGGCCGTCCGCCGGTCGCGAAAGGGGGAGCCGATGCCCTCCGCGACCGTGAGATTCCGCGGCCCGCCAGCCCGCCCGGACCCTCCAGACTCCTTGCGGGTCTTTCGACGCCTCTTCTTTGCCATGCAGGGGTGAAATTTATCATGTTGTCTCGGTCCATCGTGTCGATCGACACCCTTAGTATCAGGAGTACGACTCTACAAGGAGGTCCAGATGAAGAAGAAGACGATGACCAGGAAGCTCACCCTCGCCACGGAGACCCTGCGGAGCCTGAACGGCCCCGATCTGCAGGAGGCGGCCGGCGGGTACAATTACAGCACCGGCGCGATCTGCCACAGTAAGGGACAGGTCACGAACTGCTCGATCTGCCCGGGATGCACGATCTGACAGACGCGTGCCTCCAGTCCTGGCTTGGCTCTTGCTGTAAGCTCCGAAGTCATGAGTAAAGACCGATCCAGGGGTACCGTCTGCGTCACCGGAGGGGCCGGGTTCATCGGCTCGCACATCGCCGGCGCCTTTCTCGCCGAAGGGCGCCGGGTGCTGATCCTCGACAACCTGTCGGGAGGGAAGCGGGAGAACGTGCCGGCGGGCGCCGAGCTGCACGTGCTCGACATCCGCTCGCGGGAGGCGGCGGACCTGGTGCGCGGGTCGGGGGTCGAGATCCTCGTTCACCACGCCGCGCAGATGGACGTCCGCCGCTCGGTCGAGGACCCGGTCTTCGACGCCGACGTCAATGTCCTGGGAAGCCTCAACCTCGCCGAGGCGGCCCGCCGCGGGGGGGTGCGGCAGATCCTGTTCGCCTCGACCGGCGGCGCCATCTACGGCGAGCAGGACCGCTTTCCGGCCGATGAGGAGCATCCGGCGCGGCCGCTGTCGCCCTACGGGGTCTCCAAGCTCGCCTTCGAGCGCTACCTCTTCTTCTACCACACCACCTACGGCCTCGACGTCACCTGCCTGCGCTACGCCAACGTCTACGGCGAGCGGCAGAACCCGCACGGCGAGGCGGGGGTGGTCGCCATCTTCCTCAACCGCCTGCTGGCAGGGGAGACGCCGACGATCAACGGCGCGGGGCTGCAGACCCGCGACTACGTCCACGTCTCGGACGTGGTGCGGGCCAACCTCGCGGCGGCGGGGCGCCCTGGCTATCACGTCTACAACGTCGGCACCGGCGTCGAGACCTCGGTGGTCGACCTCTACCGCGAGATCGCCCGCGCCCTGGGGTCGGAGGCCGTGGCGGCCCACGGTCCGGCCAAACCGGGGGAGCAGACGCGCTCGGTCGTCGACGGCGCCCTCGGCCGCCGCGAGCTCGGGCTGCCGGCGCCGATCCCGCTGAGCGAGGGGCTGGCGCGGACCGCGGCCTGGTTCCGCGCCCGGGCGGCGAGCATGGTGGGAACATCCTGACGGGGAAAAATCTTTACATTCGCTGTCCCGCTTTCCAAATCCCTGCGCACTTCTGACTTCGTGCGCCGGCTTCGCCGGCCGTTCCTGGAAAACCGGAAAGAAAACGTTTACATCACAACCGCTCCCCCGAGGGTGCGAGGTTCACACTCTTGCCCTCTTCTCAAACCGCCGCCTGCTCCGCACCCGCGGAGCAGGCCGCGGTCTTTTTTTCGTAGACCAGGAAGCTGAAGCCGAACGGCGCCGCGCCGGTCGCCGCGCCGGTAGCCGGATGATCCTCGCGCTCGACCAGACGCCACTGGGTCTCGTCGAGCTCCGGGAAGAAGGTGTCGCCCGGGAAGTCCTGGTCGATGCGGGTGAGCTGGATGCGGTCGCCGCGGCCGAGGGCTAGCGCCAGGCGGAAGATCTCCTCGCCGCCCGCCACGAAGATCTCCTCGGTTTCGCCGGCCTCGCGAGCCCGCTCCAGCGCCTCGTCCAGGGAATGGGCGACGAGCACCCCCGGCGGCGCGTAGTCCGTCTGGCGAGTGATCACGATCGTGCTCCGCCAAGGGAGCGGCCGGCCGATCGAGTCGTAGGTCTTCCGCCCCATCACGATCGCGTGCCCGGTGGTCAGCGCCTTGAAGCGCTTGAGGTCGGCGGGGAGCCGCCAGGGGAGGCGCTGGTCGAGGCCGATCGCGCGGTTGCGCGCCATCGCCGCGATCAGCGTGATCCGCGGTTCCGGCATTCAGACGGCGATCGGCGCCTTGATCGCCGGGTGGGGGTCGTAGCCGGTGAGGGTGAAGTCCTCGAAGCGGAAGTCGAAGATCGACCGCACCGCCGGGTTGAGCGTCATGGTGGGGAGCGGCCGGGGCTCGCGGGTGAGCTGGAGCCGCGCCTGCTCCAGGTGGTTGCTGTAGAGGTGGGCGTCGCCGAAGGTGTGGACGAAGTCGCCGGGCGCCAGATCGCAGACCTGCGCCACCATCATCGTCAGCAGCGCGTAGGAGGCGATGTTGAAGGGCACGCCCAGGAACGTGTCGGCGCTGCGCTGGTAGAGCTGGCAGGAGAGGCGCCCCTCGCCCACCCAGAACTGGAACAGGGCATGGCAGGGGGGGAGCGCCATGTCGCCGATCGCCGCCACGTTCCAGGCGCTGACGATGTGGCGCCGCGAGTCGGGGTGGGTGCGGATCTGCTCGACGACGCGCGCGATCTGGTCGATCGAGCCGCCGTCCGGCGCCGGCCAGGAGCGCCACTGCGCGCCGTAGATCGGCCCGAGGTCGCCGTCGGCGTCCGCCCATTCGTCCCAGATCGTCACGCCGTGCTCGTGCAGGGTGCGGACGTTGGTGTCGCCGGCCAGGAACCAGAGCAGCTCGTGGATGATCGAGCGCAGGTGGAGCTTCTTGGTGGTCAGCAGCGGGAACCCCTGGGCGAGGTCGCAGCGCATCTGGTAGCCGAAGACCGACAGCGTGCCGGTGCCGGTGCGGTCGGACTTCGCGGTGCCGTGATCCAGGACGTGCTGGAGCAGGTCGAGGTAGCCCCTCATGGGGCGAGAATCTAGCATGGAGACTCGGTTCCCCCCCCAGAACCCCTATGGTAGGCTTTGCCTTTCAACCAGGTTCCTCCGGGGTGTCCAACATGGCGAACGGTGTGGCTCGGCAGCTCTACATCATTTCCGATCTGCATCTCGGCGGGGTTTATCCCCAGAGCGGCGATCCGGAGGACCGCGGGTTCCGCATCTGCACTCAGGGCGAGCGGGTGGCGGAGCTCGTGGAGGCGGTGGCGGCCAAGCCGGCCGGCGCGCCGCGGATCGAGCTGGTGATCAACGGCGATGCCGTGGATTTCCTGGCCGAGCGCGAGGAGGCGCCGCCGTACTGGTCGGCGTTCACCGCCGATCCGGCCGCCGCCGCGAAGAAGCTGGAGGCCATCGTCGCCCGGGACCGCCGGCTGTTCGACGCCTTCGGCCGCCTGCTCGAGAACGGCCACCGCCTCACCCTTCTGCTCGGCAACCACGACGTCGAGCTGGCGTTGCCGCAGGTGCGGCGCCGGCTCAAGGAGCTGATCGGCGTCGAGGGACGTCACGATTTCGAGTTCATCCACGACGGCGAAGCCTACGCGGTGGGGGACGTGCTGATCGAGCACGGCAACCGCTATGACAGCTTCAACGTGGTGACGCAGGACGCCCTGCGCCGCATCCGCTCGCTGGCGTCGCGCAACCAGCCGGTGCCGGCGCAATACGCTTTCGATCCGCCGGCGGGCAGCAAGATGGTGGCGGCGGTGATCAATCCGATCAAGGACGCCTATCGTTTCGTCGACCTGCTGAAGCCGGAGACGGGCGCCGTGGTGCCCATGCTGCTCGCCCTGGAGCCGGGCTACCGGAGCATCCTGAGCCAGGTGGCCACCCTGGCGCTGGCGGCCAGCAAACATAGGCTCGCGGCGCCGGCGCTGCCGTCCTTCGGCGGCGACATCAGCTCCGAGGTGAGCGCGCTGGACGGGTTTGGCGGGGACATGAGCGGCGCCTCCTTCGGCTCTGACATCAGCTCGGGAGGTGCGGTGGGGAACGACCCGCTGGACCGGATCCTCGCCGAAGCCCTCGGCGAATCGCCGGGGGCCTTCCTCGCCGCCCTGGAGCCGGAGCCGGCCTCCTACGCCGCGGCGGCCATCGGGGAGGACATCTCCACCTTCGCGGGAGTGGATTCGACCCTGGGGCTGATCCAGCTCCTGCTGAGCCGCAAGAGCGCGAGCGTCGAGCGGCGCCTGCCGGCGCTGCTCAAGGCCTTGCGGGCCTTGCAGAGCGATCAGAGCTTTGATCCCGGCGTCGAGACCGCCAGCGAGTATCTCAACGCGGCCCGCGACCTCAGCAAGGGGGGCTTCCGCTGCGTCGTCTTCGGCCACACCCATATGGCGAAGAAGATCGAGCTCGGCGGCGGCGCCTGGTATCTGAACTCCGGCACCTGGGCGGACCTCATCCAGTTCCCCGTCGAGCTGCTGGCCGGCCCCGAGCCGGAGGCGCTGAAGCAGGTCGCGCAGTTCGTCGACGACATGCAGGGGGGGCGGCTCAAGCGCTGGATCCGCTTCAAGCCGACCTACGTGCGCATCGACCTCGACGGCGACGACCGCATGACCGCCGCCGAGCTGTGCGACTACACCGGCCCCGAGGGGGTCTGAGCCGCACCCCATGGAAGAGGCCGTCCGCCGGGCGATCGCCCGCATCGACGTCGTCGACGGCGCGCAGGTGCTGAGCCGGGGCACCGGTTTCCTGGTCGGCCCCGGTCTCGTGCTCACGGCTCTCCACGTGGTGGCGAACCGCCATCAGGACCCGCCGCAGTTCCTCCCCGGCCGCATCGTCCTCACCTTTCCCGGCGGCAGCCGCGAGGCGCGGCCGCATCCCGACTTCTGGGATCGCCGCGCCGACTGGGCCCTGCTGGTCTGCGACGAGTTGGAGGGCGTCCGGCCGCTGCCCATGGCGGATCTCCAGACATCGGGAGATTCCTGGGAGACCTACGGCTTCCCGGACGCCAATCCGCGCGACGGCATGGTGCAGCGAGGGACGGTCGAGAACCACCGCGGCGATCTCGAAGGCGTGCCGGCCTTCCAGCTCTTCAGCCGTCAGGCCGCCGCCGGCCAGGGGGCCCCGGTGAAGGGGCTCTCGGGCGGCCCGGTGCTGATCGACGGCGCCCTCGTCGGCCTGCTGCGATTCGCCCTGATGAAAGACGGCCAGGCGGTCGCCGGCACCCTCTACGCCTGCCCCATCGCCGCCCCGCTGGCCCGCACCGGCGATCTGTTTCCGGTGCCTGACCCCTGTCACGGCCTGCCCGGGCTCAAGCGCCGCCCGCTGCCGGCCAAGCCCTTCCGCTACCTCGACCGCTTCACCGCGGGCGACGCCGAAATCTTTTTCGGCCGCAACCGCGAGATCCGCGACCTCTATCTGCGGCTCACCGATCCCGGCAGCTCGCCGATCGTGCTGCTCTACGGCCAGTCGGGAGTGGGGAAGTCCTCGTTCCTCGACGCCGGCCTCCTGCCGCGTCTGGAGTGGTACCACGAGGTGCGCTATGTGCGGCGCGACTCCCAGGGCGGCCTTGGGGCGACGCTCCGCGCGGCGCTGCAGCCGGCAGCCACCGAGGGAACCTCGCTGGCCGTGGCCTGGCGGCTGACGGAGAGCGAGGCGAACCGCCCCTTGATCGTCATCCTCGATCAGGTCGAGGAGGCCTACACCCGGCCCGCGGCCGATCACGTGGAGGTGATGGCATTTTTCAGCGTGCTCGCGGACCTCTTCGGCGATCCCGCCGGCCGGCCGCAAGGGCGCCTCGTGCTCGGCTTCCGCAAGGAGTGGTTCCCGGAAATCCAGAAGCAGCTCGAGGTCCACGGCCTGGACTATGCCAAGGTTTTCCTGGAGGGGCTCGACCGCGCCGCCATCCTGGAGGTGGCCAACGGGCTCACTCTCACGCCCCGCCTACGCGAGCGCTACGGCCTGGAGGTGGAGCCGGGGCTCGCCGAGCTCATCGCCGGCGAGCTGCTGGCGGACCGCGACTCGCCGGTCGCGCCGACGCTCCAGATCCTGCTCACCCGCATGTGGCAGCGGGCCACCGCGGCGAGCGAGTCCGCCCCCCGCTTCACCGCCGACCTCTACGGGCGGCTGCGGGACGAGGGCTATCTGCTGGGGGACTTCCTCGACCAGCAGCTCCAGAAGCTCGGCCGGGGCGCGATCTCTCCCGAGGACTCCGAGCGGTTGGGCGAGCTCCTCGATCGCCAGCTCGAGAAGCTGGGCGGCGCCCATGAGTTGGAAGG
This sequence comes from uncultured Acidobacteriota bacterium, assembly GCA_963718645.1. Taxonomy (GTDB): domain Bacteria; phylum Acidobacteriota; class Thermoanaerobaculia; order Multivoradales; family UBA5704; genus DATARR01. The sequence goes on along the minus strand of OY970373.1, from coordinate 2,338,127 downwards.
ATGGTCCGAGCGCCCTGCCGGCCAACGCGCCGAGGTGGTCGAGTCGGGGCTGGTGTTCGATCTCCTGGCTTTTCACACGACGCCGCTGCTCACCGCCGAGCAGCGGACGGAAAGCGAGTTGCGGGAGCGCTATCGCCACCGCGCCGAAATCCTCACCGACCTCGTGCTGGCGCTGAAGGCTCTCTTCCTGCTGACCGACCCGGCGGGAGACCGCGCCCTGTCGGCGGCGGGGACTCGGCTCGGCCATGACACCCTGGCGCCGCTGGTGCGCCAGCGCTACGACGTCTCGGTGTGGCCGGGCCAGCGCGCCCGCCGTATCCTGGAGAGCCGCGCCGGCGATTGGCGGGACGGGCGGACGGCGGCGCCGGCGCCCCTCGACGCCTGGGATCTGAAAGCGGTGGAGGCGGGGTTGCCCGGCATGCGGGCTTTGCAGCCGGAGGAGGAGCGCCTGCTCGCCGCCAGCCGCAAGCAGCGCGGCCGGCACCGCCGCAACCTCTGGCTGCTGCGGGCCGCGGGCCTGGCGGTGCTGGCCGGCGCCGCCGTGGTCCTCTGGCTGGCGTGGCGGGTCGAGCAGCGGCACCGTCTCATCGCCACGCCGCAGGAGGTGCAACGGCTCCTGGCCGTGGAGCCGGTGGCGGGCTTGACCGAGGCCATCGCCGCGACCGGCGACAGTCTGGACCGTTTCGGAGAGGTCTTCACGCCCGTCCAGCTCAGCCTGCTGCGAGCCGTCGAGGAGGCGCGGGAGCGCGACCGCTTCGTCCACGGTGCAGCCGTCTCCTGCGTGGCGGCCAGCCCGGATGGCCGGACGGTCGCCAGCGCCGGCGAGGACGGCACCATCCGCCTGTGGAGCCTGAAAGGAGACGCTGCCCGCGTCCTGCCGGCGGCCGGCACCGTGCCGCGCGCCATTGCCTTCAGCCGCGACGGGATTCTCGCGAGCGTGGGCGACGACGGCAAGCTGCGCCTGTGGTCGCCCGCGGACGGCACGTTGCGGGCCACGTCGCAGCAAGGGCACACCGGCGTGGCCTGGACCGTCGTGTTCAGCCCGGACGGCAAGCTCGCCGCGACCGGTGGCCACGACGGCCTGATCCGCTTGTGGAACCTGCAGGGCCAGCTCGTGGGGGCGCCGTTTCAGGGGCATAGCGCCGCTGTCAACGAGCTGGCCTTCAGCCCGGACGGCACCACGATCGCCAGTGCCAGCCAGGACGGCACGGTCCGCCTCTGGGACCTTCAGGGAAAGCCCGTGGCCGAGCCGTACCAGGGGCACAGCGGCCCGGTGTACGCCGTGACCTTCAGCCCCGACGGCAAGAGCCTCGCTTCCGGAGGCGAGGACGGCTCCCTGCGCCAATGGACTCCGGACGGCAAGAACGCCCATCTCCCCCTGCGGCGCCACGAGGGCGCCGTCAACGCCGTGGTCTTCGTCGACGACAACACTCTCGCCAGCGCCTCCGAGGACCAGACGGTACTGTTCCACGACCGTGACGGCCACCGGCTCCTCCCCCCTTTCATCGGCTTCCACGGCAACGTCTCCACGATGACCGCCATCCCCGGCCAGCGCGCGCTGGTGGCCGGCAGCGACGACAGGTCGGTGCGGATCCTCGACCTCGAGCACAGCCAGCTCGGGCCGCCGCTGGTGAATGAGGCGGGGAGTGGAGGCATCCGCCTCCTGGCCTTCGCCTCTGGAGACCGCCTCCTGGCCTTGGGGAGCGCCCTGTGGATGTTCGACACCAGGAGAAGTGATCACCCCAAGGTGTTGACCTTGACGGACGTGACTCCTGACGCGATCTCGGCGCTGGCCCTGAGCCCCGGTGGCGAGCGGCTCGCCGCCGGCTCGGCGGACGGCTCGATCCAGCTCTGGGACGCCAACGGCCGGCGGTTGGGCCCGCCGCTGGCCGACGGCGATCAGAAGATCCTGGCTCTCCGCTTCTCCAAGGGCAGACTCCTGAGTGGCGACGCGAAGGCCAACATCGTCGTCCGGGACGCCGATGGCAGGGTCCTGCACAAATTCAACGGCAACCGTGAGCTCTCCGCCGTAGCCTTCCGTGACGACGGCGAGCACGTCGCGGCGGGCACCGACGACGGCACCGTCCTTCTCTGGAACGCCGAGGGGAAGACCCTGCACGATCCGTTGCGGCCCTCCAAGGTGCGGATCGTGTCGCTGGCCTGGAATCCGGCGGCTCCCTACCTCGCGACCGGCGACGACGACGGCTATCTCACGATCTGGGACCTCGACTCGGGCAAGGAGGAGTGCCAGGGAAAGGCTCACAACCACGAAGTCCTGTCGCTCGATTGGAGCCCGGAGGGGCACTCCCTGATCAGCAGCGGCAGCGACCGCTCGGTCAGGCTCTGGGACCTGCAGTGCAAGAAGCTGGGGGAGCTCCACGGCCACTGGAAGTCCGTCGCCGCCGTCGCCTTCTCGAACGTTGGAGAGGTGGCGGCCAGCGCCGGACGGGACGGCACTCTGCGGCTCTGGCGCGCCGACTGGCACGACTGGCTCAGGCTGGGCTGCGAGCGCCTGCGCCGGCACCCCGCCTTCACCAACCCTGCCGACGACCGCAGCCGGCGGGCCCGCGACGTCTGCCGGTCGCTGGCGCGGCAGGAGAAACCGCGGTAGGAGCGGGACGGGGTATGATCCCCGTCACGCCGGCCGAGCCGGAAGGAGACCGAGATGAAGAGATTCGGTTGTCTGATCGCCGCCGTGGTGGTGGTCTTGATCTTCGGGTTGTACCTGGTGAGCGTCTACAACGGGCTGGTCGGCTCCGAGCAGGCCGTGGAGGCGCAGTGGGCGCAGGTCCAGAACGTCTACCAGCGCCGGGCCGACCTCATCCCCAACCTGGTCGCCTCGGTGAAGGGGGCCGCCAACTTCGAGCAGTCGACGCTGACGGCCGTGATCGAGGCGCGCAGCAAGGTCGGCCAGATGAGCCCGCAGGCGAGCGCGGAGATCCTCAACGATCCCGCCAAGTTCGCCCAGTACCAGAAGGCGCAGGACGGCCTCTCCTCGGCCCTCTCCCGCCTGATGGTGGTGGTGGAGCAGTACCCGCAGCTCCAGGCCGTGCAGGCCTTCCGCGACCTGATGGTGCAGCTCGAGGGGACGGAGAACCGGGTCGCCGTCGAGCGCCGCAGCTTCAACGAGGTGGCGCAGACCTACAACACGCAGATCCGCCGCTTCCCGGCCGCCCTCTTCGCCACCATGATGGGCTTCAAGCCCCGCCCCTACTTCGAGGCGGCCGCCGGCGCCGACGTGGCGCCGAAGGTCGACTTCGGAACGCCCGCTCCCGCGCCCGCCGCGCCGGGTCACTGAGCGGGCGAAGGCGCCGCCGGCCATCGTCCGGGCCGGCGGCCCGCTGCCCGGATCAGAGGAAGTCTGTCTTTCTGGACTGCAGCCAGAAGGTCAGCCCCAGCATGAGGAGGATGATGGCGACCTCGCCCAGCAGCATGTGGACGGCGGGCGGGCTCCAGACGATGCGGTTCCCCTTCATCGTGCCGGCGATGGCGGGCTCGTGGGAGGCGAAGTACATGATTCCCTGGAGAGAGAGCTCGCCGACGACCGTGGCGGCGATCGTCCACCCCTGGGACTCGCTGATCAGCGCCACGGCCAGGATCAGGGCGTAGCTCGCGAAGGTCTCCATCAGGACGAGCAGGGAAAAGGGGATCAGGCCGGCCGGGAACTCAGGTCTGCCCGCGAGCACCGCGAAGGTGCCGATCGTGATCGCCGTCCAGGGGATCAGGAAGATCAGCAGATTGGCCAGGATCTTGGCCGTGGTGTACTCCCCGAGGGAGATCGGCAGGCTCATCACGAAGGGGAGCGTCTGCTCGGTGCGCTCCACGACGACGGTCGCCATGGCGATGTGGATGCCCAGCGCGAACAGGATCGTGATGGTCAGGATGCTGCCGGCGTAGAACGCCCCCTCGCTCCCCTGGGCGACCAGGCCGAGGGCCACCGCGCCGGCGGCGAGATAGAGGAGGAGCGTTCCGCGCAGCAGGTCCCAGTCCTTGAGGATCAGGCGCTTGATCATGAAGGTGCTCATGCGATTTTTCCCTCCCTGCGGCCGGCGACGTTGGCGACGAAGATCTCTTCGAGGGTCATGGGGTCCACCGCGTTGATGGTGACCCCGGCGTTCCGGTAGGCCGCGGCCATCGAGTCGTCGTACCGGTTGGTGGTGATCACCGCCAGCCGGCCGCTGCCGCTCGCCCCGATCACCCCCGGCAGCGCCGGCAGGACGGTGCCGGAGGGCACGTCGAGCCGCACCCGCCGCCAGCGGTCGAGGAAGCTCTCCTTGTCGGCCGACTCGACGATCCGGCCGCGGTCGATGAAGGTGATCTGGTCCGAGATCTGCTCGACGTCGAGCGTGTTCTGGGACGAGAAGAGGACGGTGCGCCGATCGTCGGCGAGCACCTCCATCAGCGCCCCCAGCACCTCCGAGCGGGCGACCGGATCGAGCCCGGTGGTCGGCTCGTCGAGCACCAGCAGCCGGGGACGGCGGGCGAGCACGAGCAGCAGCGCCGCCTTGACACGCTGGCCGTGGGAGACCCCCTTGAGCTTCTGCTCCGCCTTGAGGTCGAAGCGCTTCAGCAGGGTCTCGGCGTAGGCCTGGTCCCAGCTCGGGAAGATCGAGCGGATGAACCGCATGTGCCAGGCGAGCGTCGCCGCCTTGTAGAGCCGCATGTCCTCGGACACGAAGCCGATGTCGCGCTTCGCCGCGGCCCCCTCCGCGGGCATGGCGTGGCCGAGCACGCGCACCTCGCCGCGGTCCTGGTGGACCAGACCCATCAGGATCCGTAGCGTCGTCGATTTGCCGGCGCCGTTGGCGCCGATGAAGCCCATGATGCTCCCGGTGGGGAGCTCCAGGTCGATATCTTCGAGCGTGAAGTGGCGGTACGTCTTGCCCACGCCCGCGAATTGAACCGCGAGGTCGGTCATGACTCTTCCTCCGTAAGTGTCCAGCGGTCGGCGGCCGCGCGCAGGCGGGAGATCAGCTCCTCGGGCGCGAGGCCGAGCAGAACCCCCAGGCGGACGGCCTGGTCGAGGAGCTGCGCCAGCTCCTCCTCCCAGAGCCTGGGGCTCAACTGGGAGTCGGCGGCGACCGTCGACCCCTTGCCGTGCTGCGTCACGATCACCCCTTCGCGCTCGAGCTCGAGATAAGCGCGCTTGACGGTGATCACGCTGACGCGAAGGTCCACCGCGAGCTGCCGGATCGAGGGGATCTCCTCCCCCCGCGGCCAGTCGCCCACGGCCACCTTCTGCTTGATCTGCTCCATGATCTGGAGGTACATCGGCCGGCCGTCCGACCGGGAGATGACGAGATCACTGTGCATATCCATATACTGAGTATACACAGTCTCCGGCGGGCGTCAAGGGGGAGGAAGAAGACACGGACGAGCACGGACCTTCCACGGACGAACACGGACCTCGAAGACCGAGGCGCCCTCTGTCCGTGGTTGTCCGTGCCAGTCCTTGGTCGTCCGTGTCCGTTCCTGTCCGTTCTACTTTTCCGGCAGCCGCTCGATCTCGTTGAGGTGGCCGATGTCGATCGACAGCGTGCCGTCCGCCCTGGGCGGATTGAAGAGGTTCCTGAAGCGGGCGTTGCAGACGATCTCGTCCGGCTTGTAGGAGGAGCGGGTGTGGACGCGCTGGGAGAAGATCTCGTCGATGCCCGAGAAGAGGATCAGCACCTCGGCGTCCCACGCCTCGAGATCCTTGGCCGTGGCGCCGTGGAGCGGGCTGGTCTCGTCGATCGGGTGGACGATCGTCCAGGCGAGGGGGAAGAAGACGACCTTGTCGCGCTCCAGCTTGAGGGGGATGAACTCGCGGTTGCCGCTGCCGTCGAGCTTGAGGCGGGTGAGCATCACCACCACCTCGACCTGGATCATCTCGTTGCGCCGGATGTTGGCGACCCGGAACTCGAACGCGGAGCGCTCCTTGTACGGCGCGATCACCGCCTTGTCGCTGAACAGGATGCGGGCGGTGGGCTGCGAGAAGCGGGCGAACAGGATGCCGGTCGCCAGGGCGAAGCCGAGCAGGCCGACCAGCGATTCGAGAGTGACCAGCACGTTGGCGGCCAGCCCGGCCGGATGCATCGCGCCGTAGCCGATGGTGGCGAAGGTCTGGACACTGAAGAAGAAGTCCTCCAGGTACTGGTCGGGGAGGCTGACCGCCGAGGAGCCCTGGATCTGCCCGGGGCCGCAGGTGAAGTAGGCGGCGCCGAAGAGCGCGTTGACCACCAGGTACGCCACGACGATCAGGCCGAGGAAGCGCGGCCAGGAGGTGGTCAGCAGGTAGTGGTAGGGCGAGAGCGAGCGGAAGAAGCTCAGGCCCTCGCGCACCACGTTGAAGCTGCCGTCCTTGTTGAGCAGCCGCTTGCGGCTGTCGCGGGCGACGACCGCGCCGAAGCCCAGATCGCTGTTCGGATCTTCGACGAGGGGCGGAGCTGGGGATTCGACGAGAGCCATGCCGGGCCGCAGTCTAGCGCAGGGTAGACTGCCGCTGAATGCTCAACACCTTTCAGCGCACCCGCGCCCTCGCCTGGGTCGCGGCGCCGCTCGCCGTGGCCGCGGTCACGGCGGTCGGCCGGGCGGCGGGGGCGAACGCGCCGACCATCGGCTCGATCTACCTGGTAGCGGTGCTGGGGCTGGCGGCCTGGGGCGGCTGGACGGTGGGGGCGACGGCGTCGGTCGCCGCGATGCTCTGCTTCAACTACTTCTTCCTGCCGCCGCTCGGCACCCTGACCATCGCCGAGCCCGCCAACTGGGTGGCCCTCCTCTCGTTCCTCGCCGCCTCTACTTTCGCCAGCCGGCTGGTGGCGACCGCCCGCCGCCAAGCCGAGGAGGCGCAGCGGCGGCGCCAAGAGGTGGAGACCCTCTACGACCTCTGCTTCAGCCTGTTCGCCGTCAGCCAGCGCCCCGGCGTGCTCGGCGAGGCGGCGGCGCGCACCCTGCGCGCCCTCGGCGCCGGCGCGGGCGCCCTGGTGCTGCTGGACGAGCGCGGCGGCGAAGTGGTGAGCGCGATCGGCGACGAGGTGCCGGCGCTCGACGACGCGGCGCTCGGCCGCGCCCGGGAGGGGGGGATCTTCGAGCAGGCCGGCACCGTCTACCTGCCGCTGGAGGTCGGCGGCCGGGTCAACGGCGTGCTGGTGGCGCGGGGGATCGCGGCGCCGCGCACCGTCTTCGAGCCGGCCGCCCGGCTGCTCGCTCTCGCCGTCGAGCGCGAGCGCCTGCTCGGCGAGGCCGCCCACCTGGAGGCGGTCCGCGAGAGCGACACCCTGAAGACCTCTCTGCTGCGCGCCGTCTCGCACGACCTGCGCACGCCGCTGACCGCCATGCGCCTGGAGGTCGAGAGCCTGGGCCGCCACGTCGCCGACCGGCCGGCGGCGCTGGCGAGCCTCCAGGGGCTGTCGCTGGAGTCGGAGCGCCTGGCGCGGCGGATCGACAACCTGCTGGCCCTGGCCCGGCTGGAGGCGGGGCTCGCCCGGCCGCACCCCGAGGCGGTGCCTCCTGGCGCCCTGTTCCGCTCGGCGCGGGAGAGCCTGGCGCTGATCCTCGCCGGCCGCCCGCTGGCGGTGCGCGTCGCTGTGGACTGCGCCGACCTCTGGACCGACCCCTCGCTGGCGCTGGAGATCGTGGTGAACCTGCTGGAGAACGCGGCGCGCGCCGCTCCCGCCGGCTCGCCGCTGGATCTGTCCGCCGAGGAGGGTGAGCCGGGGCGGGTGCGGGTCGAGGTGAGCGATCGCGGACCGGGGATCCCACCGGGGCTCCGCCGCATGCTCCAGACCCCGCGCGACCTCCGCCAGGGCGCCGACCGCGGCTCGGGGGACAGCGCGTCCGGCGGCCTCGGCCTGCAGATCGCCCGCAGCTTCGCGGAGGCCAACGGCGGCACGCTGGCGCTGCTCGACCGCGCCGGCGGCGGCACCGTGGCGCGGCTGGACCTGCCCGCCGCTCCGGAGCCCGTGGAGAGTATTGAATGAAGGAAACGGCATGACCCGCAAGGACCCGCTGATCCTGGTGGTCGACGACGACCCGTCGATCCGCCAGACCCTGAGCCGCGAGATGGCCCTCGCCGGCTACGAGGTGGTCGCCGCCGCCGACGGAATTGAAGGCAGGGAGCGGTTCGAGGAGCGGCGCCCCGACCTCGTGATCACCGACCTCGCGATGCCGCGGATGGACGGCCTCGGACTGCTCGCCGCCATCCGCCGGATCGACGCGACGCCGGTGCTCGTCCTCTCGGTGCGCGGCGAGGAGGAGGACAAGGTCCGCGCCCTCGACCTCGGCGCCGACGACTACGTGACCAAGCCCTTCTCCCTGCGCGAGCTGCTCGCCCGCGTCCGCACCCAGCTCCGCCGCCACGGCGGCGGGGGAACGCCGGAGGTGCTCCGCTTCCCCGGCCTGGAGATCGACCTCGCCCGCCGCGCGGTAGCGCAGGAGGGGAGGGAGGTCCGCCTCACCCCCACCGAGCTCGCCATCCTGGAGCTGCTGGCCACCCACGCCGGCCGGCCGGTGACGCTGCGCCAGATCATCGCCGCGGTCTGGAAGGGAGCCCCCGCCACCACCCAGGACACCGTCCGCGTCCACGTCGGCTCGCTGCGCCGCAAGCTGGAGCCCGACCCCGCCAACCCCCGCTACATCGGCACCGAGCCCTGGGTGGGCTACCGCTTCCTGGCGGAGTTGGAGGAGGGCGGCTAGTCGGCCTGCGCCAGCAGCCGGCGCGCCTCGGCGACCTTCTCGTGGGTGGGCGCCACGTGCGCGAGCAGGATCTCCAGCGCCGCCGCCGCCTCCCGGTGGGCGCGGGCGCGGTCCCCCTCGACGAGGGCGAGCTTACCGCTGTCGAGCAGCACCTTGCCGTAGAGCAGATCCTTGGCGGCCTTGCGGGTGAAGATCCCGATCGCCTCGTCCAGCGCGCGGCGGGCCGCCGGCCGGTCGCCGGCGGCGCCGCGGGCGAGGTAGGCCTGGGAGAGCAGGATGTCGGTGCCGGCCACCTCGTTGTGCTGGAAGGTGCCGAAGAGCTTGCCCTCCAGCCGGTGGACGCGCTCCAGGGTCGCGACCGCCTCGGCCGTGGCACCCGCGGCTGTCAGGGTCTCCCCCAGCTCCTTGAGCGGCAGGCGCAGCTCGTAGCTCTCCGGGCCGGCGAGCTGTTCGATCTTCGCCACCGCCTCGGTGAGCTCCCGCCGCGCCTGGGGTATCTGCTTCAGCTTCAGATGGGCCCAGCCGAGGTTGGCGATCGCTCGCCAGCGCTGGGAGCTGTTCGCTCCCAGCGCCGTGCGCGCATAGGTTTCGGCGGCGCGGCTGAACAGCCCGGCAGCCTCCTGGTAGCGCTCCTGGTCCATCGCCGACAGCCCCAGGTAGCGCAGGCAGTGGGCGGCCTCGAAACGGTCCGGCCCCCAGATGCCCAGGGCCTCCTTCAGCGCGGCGTCGGCGCCCTTGAGCTCCTGCTGGCCGATCAGCAGCAGGCCATAGGAGAAGAGCGTCTCGGCCAGGTCCACATGGTGGGGTCCCAGGATGGCCCGCTGCGTGGCGATCGCCGCCTCGAAGAGCTTGCGGGCTTCGGCCGGACGCGAGAGGCGGTCCATGATGCCGGCGAGGTCGGTCTGCACGACCGCGACCAGCGGGTGGCGGGGGCCCAGCGCCTGCTGGAGACGCGCCAGCGCCTCCCGATAGACCTGCTCGGCCTCCGCGTAGCGCTGGCTCTCCTCCAGGGTGGCGCCGAGATCCGTCAGCGCCTGGGACGTCTGGAGGTTGCCGTCGCCGAGCTCGCGGCGGAACGTGGCCAGCGCTTGGCGAAGCAGGTCGACGGCGCGGGCGCGATCCGCCGGATTCATCAGGGCGTTCGCCAGCGCCTGCCGCGCGCGGGCCGTCTCGACACTGTCGGCGCCGCTCGCCGCGAGCGTCTCCGCCAGCGCCCGTTTCAAGGTTTCCTGCGCATGAACGACATCGCCCCGCGCCCGCTGGATGGAGCCCAGGAGGACCCGGCTTTCGGCGATCTGGGAATCGCCCGCGGGCAGGAGCTTCACGCGCAGGGCGAGCGACCGCTGGGCGTGATGAAGCGCCGGGTCGAGCAGGCCGAGGTTGGCCTCGATGTCGGCCACCGAGGCGAGCAGCTCCGCCTGCACGCTGGGCTGGCCGGCGAGCTCGCCGTCGATCCGCTGGGCCGCCTGCTCGAACAGCTCGCGGGCGGTGACGGCGGCGCCCCCCGACTGATCGGGGTCCGACCCCTGGAACACCGAGACCAGGAACGACTTCACGCTCTCGGCCCGCTGTGCCGAGAGGCGGGCGGCGTGCGCCTCCCAGAGCGCCATCCCCAGGCCGGCGAGGAGCGCCGCCAGGCCGAGCGCCGCGGCCGTCACCGGCAGGCGGTTGCGGCCGACGAACTTGCGCAGCCGGTAGCCGCGGCTGTCCGGCCGCGCGCGCACCGGCCGGCCGGCAAGGAAGCGGCCGAGGTCGTCCGCCAGCGCCGCCGCCGAGAGGTAGCGCCGCGCCGGGTCGCGGTGGAGGGCGGTGAGCACGATGAGGTCGAGGTCGCCGGCTACCCGCCGGGCCACGCGCGGCGCGTCGCCGGCGGCGATCCGCCGCAGCACGGCGCTCGGCCGCTCGACCGTCTCGCGCATCACCGCGCCGGCCAGGGAGCCGAGGCTCCGCCGCTCGCGGGAGTGCGGCAGCGCGCCGGTGACCAGCTCGAAGAGCAGCACGCCGAGGGCGTAGACGTCGGTCGCGGTGGTGATCGGCTCGCCCAGGATCTGCTCCGGGGCGGCATAGGCGGGGGTGAGGACGCGCGCCTCGAGATGGGTGAGATGGGCGGTCTCCTCGTCGCCGTCGCCGGCCAGCAGCTTGGCGATGCCGAAGTCGAGCAGCTTGACCTGGCCGTCCTCGGTGACCAGGATGTTGGCGGGCTTGAGGTCGCGGTGGACCACCAGGCGCCGGTGGGCGCTGTCGATCGCCGCGCAGACGCTCTGCAGCAGGCGCAGCCGGTCCTCCAGGCCGAGCGCCCGGGCCCGGCAGTACTCGGTGATCGGCACCCCCTCCACGCGCTCCAGCACGAAGAACGGCCGGCCGTCCGCGGCGCTGCCGCCGTCGAGCAGCCGGGCGATCCCGGGGTGCTCCAGCCGCGAGAGGATCTGGCGCTCGCGCACGAAGCGCTGCACGATCGCCCGGGAGTCCATCCCCCGCTTGATCAGCTTGAGCGCCGCCCGCTGCGTGAAGGTCCCCTCCTCGCGCTCCGCGTGGTAGACCTCGCCCATGCCGCCGCGCCCGAGCAGCCCGAGCAGGCACCAGGAGCCGACGCGGGTGCCGGCGGGCAGGCAGTCCTCGTCGGCCGCGCCCTCCCCGGCGGCGTCGAGCAGCTCCGCCGCCGGCCTGACCAGGAAATCGGCCGTCTCGCCGTCCGCCTCCAGCAGCCGCGCCAGGCGGGCGGCGAGCGTCGGGTCCTCGCGCTCCAGCTCGGCGAGCCGCTGCGCGCGGACCGCCGCCGGCAGCTCGGCGAGCTCGTCGAACAGGTCTTCCCAGCGCGGGCCGGAGGCGGGTTCGGAGGTCATGCGTCGCTGAGCTCGGCGAGCAGGAAGGCGCGGGCCTTGCGCCAGTCGCGTTTGAGCGTGCGCTCGCCGACCTCGAGCAGGCCGGCGATCTCCTCCAGCGAGAGGCCGCCGAAGAAGCGGAGCTCGACGACCTGCGCCAGCCGCGGGCTCTCCGCCTGCAACCGGGCGAGCGCGGCGTCGAGGGCCAGCAGGTTCACCTCCGAGACCTCGCCCGCGGCCGCCGGATCCATCCCCTCCGGCCAGGAGACCCGCAGGGCGGCGCCCCGCTTGTCGGCGTCCCGCCGCCGCGCGAAGTCGACCACCACGTTGCGCATCACCCGGGAGGCGAGGTTGAAGAAGTGGGCGCGGCTGCCGGCGTCGAGATGGGAGCCGCCGGAGAGGCGCAGATAGGCCTCGTGGACGAGCACGGTGGTGTCGAGCGTGTCGCCCGGACGGCCGCCGCGGGCGAGCTGGGCGCGCGCCAGCCGCTTGAGATCGGTGTAGAGGCGATTGAACAGCTCCCCCTCGGCGCCCGAGTCCCCCCGGTGCGCCGCGTGGAGCAGCCTCGTCACATCAGAGATGGACATATCCGTCCTGGCTCATTCTTCTTGATGGCTATTGAGGGTAATACATTTCGGGTTTGCTGGCGACATCGCAATCCTAGAGTGCCGCCGCCGGGGCGGGCCGGGACGGTGGGGAGGAGGGAGGTCTCGGAGGGGAGCTCGGAAAATGGGAACACCCCGGGACGCCGTCGGCGCCCGGGGTGTTCGACGTGGCTCAGCGGAGAAACGCCATGCCGGCGGCGAGGGTCAGACGGCGTAGCAGTACCACTGACCGCAGCGCGTGGGACAGGTCTGGCTTACGACGGGACAGTTGAAGTTGGTGGGGGCGACGGTGCAGCCGGTCGTATTCGCCTGCAGGGCTCCTCCCTGAGCCTCCGACAACTGGTCGGGACTGAGGTTCCGCAGGGTTTCACGGTTGAGGGTCAGGCGGGTCTTCAGGCTCTTTTTCATGGACGTAATCTCTCTTTGTCAAAAGTTTATAAAAGGTTCAAAAAATCTCAACGGTGCACGTCATTCCGGCGGCGTGGTTATACCGCGTAGCAGTACCACTGACCGCAGCGCGTCGGGCAGGTCGCGGTGAGGCAGCCGACGTTGGTGTTCAGCACGGGGCAGGTGGCATAGGTGATTTGCACCACCACTCCACCCTGGGCTTCCGCCATCTGATCGGCGTTGAGGTTCCGCAGGGTTTCCCGGTTCAGGGTCAGGCGGGACTTCAGGCTCTGCTTTTTCATGGGATTGGCTTTCTTTTTTTCATGACCCGCCGGTCGGATCTGACCGCTCGGGAGCCCTCGAAAGGGGGGCTGCCTGGAGATGCGCAGTCCGGACGAAAAAGGGGACACGGCGCGAAATCTTTAGGAATTCTTTCGATCTTCCTCCGCCCTTCTTAAGCCCGCGTCGGCGATCCTGGCGGCTGGAGGTGCGTCTCTCATGATCAGCCATCAACCGTCCTCCGCCGGCCCCCAGGGCCTCGGGCTCCCGACCAAGCTCACCCTCGGTTTCGTCCTGCTGCTCGCCATCCTGATCGCCATCGGCGTCGCGAGCATCACCCTGCTCGAGCGGCTCGGCGGTTCGATCGACGTTATATTGCGCGAAAACTACAAGAGCGTCATCGCTGCCGAGCAGATGAAGGAATCGCTCGAGAGGATGGACAGCGGCGCCCTGTTCGCCCTGGCGGGGCAGGAGCCGCAGGGGGGCGCGCTGGCGGTCCAGCACCGCCCCCGCTTCGAGGCGGCCCTGGCGACCGAGCTCGGCAACATCACCCTGCCGGGCGAAGGGGAGCGCGCGGAGCGGGTGCGGCAGCTCTACGGCGCCTACGTGCCGGTCCTCCAGCAGGTCCTCGACCCCAAGGTGCCAGTCGAGCAGCGGCGCGCCCTGTATTTCCAGCAGCTCTATCCGACCTTCCAGCGGATCAAGGCGACGGCGGACGAGATCCTGCAGCTGAACGAGCGGAACATGGTGCAGGCCCGGGACCGGGCGCGCAAGGTCGCTGCGGACGCCAGCCGCGACATGGCCCTGGGGCTTCTCGCCGGGACCCTCTTCGCCGGCCTCGCCGTGTTCTTCCTCTCCCGCGCCATCCTGGGCCCGCTGGAGCGGCTCACCTGGGCGGCCGGGGAGATCGAGAAAGGGAACCTCGACCTCGTCGTGCCGCTCACCTCGCAAGACGAGCTCGGGGAACTCGCCGCCGCCTTCAACTCGATGGCCGGCGGCCTGCGCGAGCTGCGCGAGACCGATCAGGCCCACCTCCTGCGCGCGCGGCGGATCTCGCAGTCCGCCATCGACAAGCTCCCGCAGGCGATCGCCGTGGTCTCCCCGCAGCGCAAGGTGGAGCTGGCCAACCAGGCCGCCTCCTCGTCGCTCGGCTTCCAGTCTGGACAAGCCCTTCCTGAGGCGCACCGTGAATGGCTCCTCCCCCTGCTCGATCGGCTCGAGTCGGGCAGGATTCCCGCCGGCGGCACGGACGGCACGGAGGCCCTGGTCCGCCTCGCGATTGGGGGGAGCGAACGGCTCTTCCAGCCGCGCGGCACGGTCCTGCGCGATGGCCAGGGGCGCGCCGAGGGGCTGGTGCTGGTCCTGGAGGACGTGACGGATCGCCGTCGCGGCCGCGAGGTGCAAGCCGGCGTGCTCGGCAATGCGGCCCGCGACCTCGACCGCTCGCTCGCCCCCCTGCGGGAGGCGCTGGAGTCCCTGCGTGGCGAGCAGATCGGGCCGCTCACCGCGCGCCAGACGCAGCGGCTGGAAACCGCCCGGGACGAGGCCGGCCGCCTCGGCCGCGTGGCGGCTCACCTGCTGGCGATGTCGAGCCTGGAGGAGAGCCGTCAGCCGCTCCACCTGGAACCGGTGCCTCCCGGCGAGCTGGTCGACGCCGCCGTCGAGGGTGCCGCCAAGAGCTTCGAGGACGCGCGCGTGAAGCTGGCGGCCGACGTCGACCCCGAAGCGCCTCGCGTCCTCGCGGACCGCGAGCAGGTGGGGCTGGTGTGGGCCTCGCTGCTGCGCAACGCGCGCGCTCATACCCCCTCGGACGGCACCGTCACGGTGACCGCCGAACCCTGGCACGGGCGGGTCCGTTTCGCCGTGATCGATACCGGCGACGGCGTTCCGGCCGCGCACCGCGAACGGATCTTCGAGCCGCTCTATCAAGTGCCGGGAACCCAGGATCTGGGCGGTGTCGGCCTCGGCCTCGCCGTCGCCCGGAGCCTCGTCCAGGCGCACGGCGGTGAGATCGATTTCGAAAGCGAAGAGGGACGGGGAGCCACCTTCTGGTTCACGCTCCCGGCGGCGAATCTTTAGACACTCTTTCGATCTCCCTCCGGACTTCTTAAGCGCCGGTCGGTCATCCTGAGCCTGTCTTCCTCCGAGCCGGGGGAAGACAGATAGGAGATAGCAATGTTCACTTTTCGTCGGATCGCGATTTTCGCTCTATCGCTCACTTCCGCCGGCGCCGCGTTCGGACAGCCTGCTACGCCTTCCCCGGCTGTTTCCCCGATAGTCACCGACCGCCCCGGCTTCCTGTTCAGCAGCCTCACCGTCGGCCGCGGCGTCTTCCAGACCGAGTGGGGGATCCCCGCCGTGACCGTGAACGACGGCGGTGGCGTGAATACCCGCCTCACCAGCCTTTTCGGCCTCGTCCGCTACGGGGTGACGCAGAATTTCGAGCTCCGGCTGGAGGCTCCCGTCTACAACGAATCGCGCGTGCGGATGGGCGGTGTGACCTCCACCGACCGCGGCTTCGGCGATCTTGAGATCGGCGCCAAATGGCACCTGCTCGACAACCATGGCGCGCAGCCCTCGTTCGCCCTGATCCCCTCGGTGATCGTGCCGACCGGCGACAAGGCCTTCACGGCGGACGATCCGATCTATCAGCTCAACGCGATGGCCGAGTGGAACCTGGCCAGCGGCTGGGGGATCGGCGCGCTCGCTGGCTATTTGACCGGTCACATGAACGGTCCGTCCGGCGGCGACCGCTACGGCCAGGAAACGCTCGCCGTTTCGCTCGGCCGCTCGCTGCCGTCGCCCAAGTGGAGCGCCTACGGCGAAGCCGTCTACGTGGTTACCAACCTGTCCGGCGCCGGCGATTCGTCGTTCCTGGGCGGCGGCGTCAAATACCTGGTTTCGAACGATTTTCAACTCGACCTGAGCTTCGACCGCGGCCTGACTTCCGACTCGCCCGACTGGCTGTTCGGCTTCGGGATCGCGGCCCGCTTCTGAGGACGTTTCGAAAGGAGATGGATCCATGGACTTCGTCTACATTCTCGCCACCGTCCTCTTCTTCTGGCTGTCGTGGGGGTTCGTGCGGTTTTGCGACGCCATGAACAGCTCGCGGGTGGAAGTCCCACGGGAGGAGCCGAAATGAACGGTCTCTACATCCTGGGCCTGCTGGTGACGATCGGCCTGACCGTCTACCTGTTCGTGGCCCTGCTCAAACCGGAGCGCTTTTAAGAGGCAATGCCGATGACTACCAACGGATTGCTCCAGATCTTTCTTTTCGTCGCGGTTCTGGTGGCCCTTGCCAAGCCGCTCGGCGCCTACATGGCGCGGGTTTACGAGGGGAAACGGCTGTGGGGGCTCGACCGCGTCCTCGGACCGGTGGAACGGCTGATCTATCGCGTCTGCGGCGTGCGTCCGGACGAGGAGATGGACTGGAAGGTCTACGCCCTCGCCGTCCTGCTGTTCAGTGCCGTGAGCATCCTCGTGCTCTACCTGCAACAGCGGACGCAGCAGTGGTTCCCCTTCAACCCGCAGAAGCTCGGCGCGGTTTCCACCGACTCCTCGCTGAACACCGCCGCCAGCTTCACCACCAACACCAACTGGCAGGCGTACGCGGGTGAGTCCACCATGAGCTATCTCACCCAGATGGCCGGTCTGGCCGTGCACAACTTCACCTCCGCGGCGACCGGCATGGCGATCCTGATCGCCTTCATCCGCGGCATCGCGCGGCGGAAGGCCAATACGCTCGGCAACTTCTGGGTCGACTTGACCCGCACCACGCTCTACATCCTGCTGCCGCTCTCGCTGGTGCTCTCGCTGGTGCTTGTCTCGCAGGGGGTGGTGCAGACGCTCTCGGCCTATCACACCGTGGCGCTCGTCGAAACCAGTTCCACACAGACAATCGCCGTCGGGCCGGTCGCCTCGCAGATGGCGATCAAGCACATCGGGACCAACGGCGGCGGCTTCTTCAACGCCAACGCCGCGCATCCGTTCGAAAGTCCGACGCCCCTCACCGACCTGCTGCTGATCCTCGCCGAGACGGCGATCGCCGCCGCGCTCTGCTACACCTTCGGCAGGATGGTGGGGGACACCCGCCAGGGGTGGGCGATCCTCGCCGCGATGCTGATCGTGCTGCTCGGCTTCCAGCTCTTCGGCTACTGGGCCGAGGCGCGGGGGAATCCGCGGATCGCGGCCCTCGGGGTGGATCAGACCGCCACGGCGCTCAATCCGGGGGGCAACATGGAGGGCAAGGAGGTGCGCTTCGGCGTCGCCCGCTCGGCCCTCTTCGCCGCCGCCACCACCGCCACCTCGTGCGGCGCCGTGAACTCCATGCACGATTCCTTCACGCCGCTCGGCGGCCTCGTCCCGCTCTTTCTGATGCAGTTCAGTGAGACCATCCTCGGAGGCGTCGGCTCGGGGCTCTACGGCATGCTGATCTTCGTCATCGTCGCCGTCTTCATCGCCGGCCTGATGGTCGGCCGGACGCCGGAGTACCTGGGCAAGAAGATCGAATCGTACGAGGTCAAGATGGCGGCGCTGATCGTGCTCATCATGCCGCTCGTCGTGCTGCTGTTCACGGCGGTGGCCGTGGTGACCGCGCCCGGCCTCAAGGCGATCGCGAATCCCGGCGCCCACGGCTTCAGCGAGATCCTCTACGCCTACTCCTCGATGGGCAACAACAACGGCAGCGCCTTCGGCGGCATCTCCGCCAACACGCCCTACTATAACCTGACCGGTACGGTGGCGATGCTGGTCTCCCGCTTCTGGCTGGCCATCCCGACGCTGGCGATCGCCGGCTCGCTGGCGAAAAAGAAGCTGGTGCCGGTGGGTCCGGGGACGCTCCCCACCCACACCCCGCTGTTCGTCGTCCTGCTGATCGGCGTCATCGTGCTGGTCGGCGCTCTCACCTTCTTCCCCGCCCTGGCGCTCGGTCCGATCGTCGAGCACTTGCAAATGATCGGCGGAGGTTCATAAGTCATGGCCAAACGCAAGACGTCACTTTTCGATCCCAGGATCATCCGCGAAGCGGTGAAGGATTCGTTCCGCAAGCTGTCGCCGGGGAAAATGGTGCGCAACCCCGTGATGTTCGTGGTCTACGTGGGCAGCATTCTGACCACCATCCTCTTCGTGCAGGCGCTGGCCGGCAAGGGGGAGGCTCCCGCCGGCTTCATCCTGGCCGTGGCGGTCTGGCTCTGGTTCACCGTGCTGTTCGCCAACTTCGCCGAGGCGATGGCCGAAGGGCGGGGCAAGGCCCAGGCCGCGGCCCTGCGCCTGACGCGCCGCACGACCGTCGCCAAGAAGCTCCAGGAGGCGCGCTTCGACGCCCCCCGCACCGAGGTCCCCTCGCCCGACCTCCGCCGCGGCGATCTGGTCCTCGTCGAGGCCGGGGACACCATCCCCGGCGACGGCGAGGTGGTCAAGGGCGCGGCCTCGGTCAACGAGGCCGCGGTGACCGGCGAGAGCGCGCCGGTGATCCGCGAGAGCGGCGGCGACCGCAGCTCGGTCACCGGCGGCACCCAGGTGCTCTCGGACTGGCTGATCATCCGCATCATCGCCAATCCCGGCGAGACCTTCCTCGACCGCATGATCTCGCTGATCGAAGGGGCCAGGCGGCAGAAGACCCCGAACGAGATCGCGCTGTCGATCCTGCTCGCCGGCCTCACCCTGGTCTTCCTGATGGCCACCGTCACCCTGCTGCCGTTCTCGATCTACAGCGTCGTCTCGGCCGGCCACGGCACGCCGGTCACCGTGACCGTTCTGACCGCGCTCCTGGTCTGCCTGATCCCCACCACCATCGGCGGCCTGCTGTCGGCGATCGGCATCGCCGGCATGGACCGGATGATCCAGGCGAACGTGATCGCCACCTCCGGCCGCGCGGTCGAGGCGGCCGGCGACGTCGACGTGCTGCTGCTCGACAAGACCGGCACCATCACCCTCGGCAACCGGCAGGCCACCGAATTCCTGCCGGTGGCGGGGATCGGCGAGGCCCACTTCGCCGACGCGGCCCAGCTCTCGTCGCTGGCCGACGAAACCCCCGAGGGGCGGAGCATCGTGGTGCTCGCGAAGGAGAAGTACCAGATCCGCGAGCGCGACATCCACGCCCTCAAGGCTCATTTCGTCCCCTTCTCCGCGCAGACCCGGATGAGCGGCGTTGACCTCGACGGCCGGCAGTTCCGCAAGGGCGCCTCGGACGCCGTCGAGGCGTGGGTCGGCGCGCAAGGGGGCTCCTTCCCGCCGGACGTACGCAGCAAGGTCGAGACGATCGCGCGCTCCGGCGGCACGCCGCTGGTGGTCGCCGAGGGCTCGCAGGTGCTCGGCGTGATCCATCTCAAGGACATCGTCAAGGGGGGGATCCGCGAGCGCTTCGCCGAGCTGCGCGAGATGGGGATCAAGACGGTGATGATCACCGGCGACAACCCGCTGACCGCCGCCGCCATCGCCGCCGAGGCGGGGGTGGACGACTTCCTGGCGCAGGCGACGCCGGAGGCCAAGCTCAAGCTGATCCGCGACTACCAGGCGGGCGGCCGGCTGGTGGCGATGACCGGCGACGGCACCAACGACGCGCCGGCGCTCGCCCAGGCGGACGTGGCGGTGGCGATGAACTCCGGCACCCAGGCGGCCAAGGAGGCGGCGAACCTGGTGGATCTCGATTCGAACCCGACCAAGCTGATCGAAGCGGTCGAGATCGGCAAGCAGCTCCTGATCACTCGCGGCACGCTGACCACGTTCTCGATCGCCAACGACGTGGCCAAATATTTCGCCATCATCCCGGCGGCCTTCGCCACCACCTACCCGGTGCTCAACCGGCTCAACCTGATGCATCTGGCGAGCCCGAACAGCGCCATCCTCTCGGCGGTGATCTTCAACGCCCTGATCATCATCGCGCTGATCCCGCTGGCTCTGCGCGGCGTCAAGTTCCGCCGCCACTCGGCCTCGCGCCTGCTGCGCGACAACCTGCTGATCTACGGCCTGGGCGGGGTGATCGTCCCGTTCGCCGGCATCAAGCTGATCGATCTTCTTCTCCAGGGCCTGGGGGTGGTCTGACCATGAGACAGCTTCGCAGCTCGATCCTGATCTTCTTCGTCTTCACCGTGCTGACCGGATTGATCTATCCTCTGGCCGTGACCGGCATCGCGCAGGCGATCTTTCCCCATCAGGCGAACGGCAGCCTGATCGTCCGCAACGGCCACGCCGTGGGCTCCGAGCTGATCGGCCAGCCGTTCGCCGGTCCGCGCTACTTCTGGGGACGCCCATCGGCCACCGCGCCGGCCTATAACGCCGCCGCCTCGACAGGCTCCAACCTCGGGCCGACCAATCCGGACCTGATCAAGCGCGTCCAGGCGGACGTCGAGCGCATCCGCGCCGCCAATGGGGGCGGTCCCGTGCCGGTCGACCTCGTGACCTCCTCGGCCTCCGGCCTCGATCCGCACATCAGCCCGGCGGCGGCGTTCTATCAGGTGAACCGCGTGGCCGCGGCGCGCGGGCTCGACTCCGCTGCCGTCCGAGCCCTGGTGGAAAAGCATGTCGAAGGGCGCTGGCTAGGGCTGATCGGCGAGGCGCGGGTGAATGTGCTGGAATTGAATCTGGAGCTCGATCGCTTGGCGGAGCGGAGATGAGGGGCGCAGCGGTGGCCCCTCATCACCCCGGCCCTCTTCTCCCATCGCACTCCCCCCAACCGGGAGAAGAGGGAGTGGTTAGTCAAAAGCAACGGCAATCCGCTCGATTTCTTAAGCCCCTCTCTCCCGGTTGGGGGGAGTGCGGTGGGAGAGAGGGGTTGGGGAGTGAGGGGCTCGCCCCGGAGGGGCGAGGGCAACGCCGCGAAGCTCGGGGCATCAACCCATGACCGATCACCGCCCCGACCCCGACTCCCTGCTCGCCCTCGCCAACGCCGAGGAGGAGCGGGAGCGCCGGGGAAAATTAAAGGTTTTCTTCGGCGCCACCGCCGGGGTGGGGAAGACCTTCGCCATGCTGCAGGCGGCGCAGGAGCTCAAGCGGCGTGGCGTCGACGCCGTGGTGGGGGTGGTCGAAACCCATGGCCGCACGGAGACCGAGGCGCTCACCGCCGGGCTGGAGATCCTTCCTCCTCGTCTCGACGACCATCGCGGCGTGACGCTCCGGGAATTCGATCTCGACGGCGCCCTCGCCCGGCGGGCGGCGGTGCTGCTGGTCGACGAGCTCGCCCACACCAACGCTCCCGGCTCGCGCCACGCCAAGCGCTGGCAGGACGTCGACGAGCTGCTGGCCGCCGGCCTCGACGTCTACACCGCCTTCAACGTCCAGCACCTGGAGAGCCTCAACGACCTGATCGGCAAGATCACCGGCGTCGTGGTGCGCGAGACGGTGCCGGATTCAATCCTCGAGCGGGCGGACCAGGTCGAGCTGGTCGACCTGCCGCCCGAGGAGCTGTTGAAGCGGCTCCAGGAAGGAAAGGTTTATCTGCCCGAGCAGGCGTCGCTGGCCGCCGAGAATTTCTTCCGGCCGGGAAACCTGATCGCTCTGCGCGAGATCGCACTGCGCAAGACGGCCGAGCGGGTCGAGGCCCAGATGCAGCGCTACCGCGAGCTGCACGGCGTGGCCGAGACCTGGCCGGTGGCCGAGCGGCTGCTGGTGGCGGTCAGCTCCGGCCCCAACGCCGCGCGGCTGGTGCGGGCGGCGCGCCGGCTCGCCGAGCGGCTGCGGGCGGAGTGGCTGGTGGTCTACGTCGAGACCCCCGCCGAGCTGCGCGTGTCGAAGGAGGAGCGGGACCGCGTCTGGCAGACCCTGCGCCTCGCCGAGAAGCTGGGCGCCGAGACGGTGACCCTGAGCGGCGAGCGCCCGGCGGCGGAGATCCTGCGCTACGCCCGCCGCCGCAACGTCTCGAAGATCGTCGTCGGCAAGCCCACCCGCGCGCGCTGGCGGGACTTCCTCCTCGGCTCTGTCCGCGATCAACTCGAGCGCGAGAGCGGCGACGTCGACGTCTACGTCATCGCCGGCGAGGCGGGGGAGGGGTGGCCGGCGGCCTCCCGGCGCTCCCGCGGCACTCCGAAGGCCCGGCGCTACGCCGCGGCCCTCGGTCTCACCGCGGCCGCGACCGCGCTTTCCGTCCTGTCGCAGCCGTACCTGGGGCCCACCAACCTGGTGATGATCTTCCTGCTCGGCGTGGTCGCCACCGCCTTCCGTTTCGGCCGCGGACCGTCGATCCTGGCCGCGGTGCTGAGCGTGGCGGCGTTCGATTTCTTCTTCGTCCCGCCGTACTACAACTTCGCCGTCTCGGACACCGAGTACCTGGTCACCTTCGCGGTGATGCTGATCACCGCGCTGATGATCTCGACCCTCACCGTGCGCCTGCGCCAGCAGGCCGAAGCCGCCGACGACCGCGAGCGGCGCACCGCCGCCCTCTACGCCATGAGCCGCGACCTCGCCGCAGCCAAAGATACAGACGAGATTCTCCACGCCGCCGCGAGGCACATCCATTCGGTCTTCCTGAGCCAGGTGCTCCTGCTGCTGCCGGACTCCGGCGGAAAAGTGAGCGAACGGGCGGGGGAGAGCGTCACCTTCATCCTCGATACCCGCGAGCAGGCCGTGGCCCAATGGGTCTTCGACCACGGCCGCGCCGCCGGCAAGACCACCGACACCCTCCCCGCCGCCAAGGGTCTCTACCTGCCGCTCAAGACCTCGCGCGGCATCGTGGGCGTCCTGGGAGTCCACCCCGCCGACCCGGACAGCCTCGCCGCGCCGGAAAGGCTCCACTTCCTGGAGGCGTTCGCCAACCAGATCGCGCTGGCGGTGGAGTAGGCAGGGTCAGCCCCGGCCGCGCTCGGCGAGCAGGGCGCGTAGGCGGGCGTTCTCGGCCTCGGCCGAGTCGGCGCGCTGGCGTTCGGCGTCGGCGCGCTGGCGTTCGGCGTCGGCGCGCTGGCGTTCGGCTTCAGCCTTCTTGCGTTCGGCCTCGGCCTTCTTGCGTTCGGCCTCGGCCTTCAGGCGTTCGGCCTCGGCGCGTTGGCTCTCCGCCTCGAGTCGCTCGGCCTGCGTAGGCACCAAACTGCCGTCGGTCCGGAAGAGCCGGACCCAGTCCGCCTCCTCTCCATTGACCACCCCCTGCCAGAGGCCGACGGACACGCCAAGCTGCTCGCTCCACAGATGGCCGTTCTCATCAGGTTGGATCGCCTGATAGAACCGGTCCGCCAGACGTAGACCCTCCAGCTTGTGCGTCTCCGGTTCGTACATAAAGTACTCCGGTGTGCGGAAGACCCGGGCGTAGAGGTCCCTTTTTTCAGTGCGATCCTTCTTCGCGGTCGAGGGTGAGAGCATCTCGAAGATGACGTCCGGCAGGCGCCCCTCCTCTTCCCACGCGATCCAGCACTTACGCTTGCGGCTCGGGTCGATGCCGCCCACCCAGAAGACGTCCGGTCCGCGGAAAGCCTGCTTCTGAAGCCCTCGCTTCACCTCTTCCGCGACGTTCTGCGCCTGCTCCACGGAGTAGTACACGAAGGTGTTCGCGCCTACGAAGAAGTCAGTCCTGCTGTGGTCCGCCATAGCCAAGCGGATCAAGTCTCCCAGAAGGGGTAATTCCAGCGTATGCCAGTAAGTCTCCAAGGGCTCTCCGTCGTCGTAGACGAGCTCGAAGGGCAGGGGCGCGAGGGCCGCGGCGGCTGACTGGCTCATGGCGTTCTCCCTTGCGGAATCGTTCCTGGGAGGATCTTATTCCGCAACGAGGGTAAAGAGAAGGGGGGAGCAGGTCTCTCCGATCCTCCTCCTGGGGACAGGATAGCACGGGCGGGCGAGGCCCTATAGAATGGCCCCGATGGCCCTGCAGACCGCCGAGGCGCTGATCCTCGACGTTACCGATCTCCACGACCGCGACCGGATCGTCACCTTCCTCACCCGCGAGTACGGCAAGAAGCGCGGCGTGGCGCGGGGCGCGCGGGTGAAGCACAGCCGCTTCGGCGGTCAGCTCCAGCCGCTCGCCAAGGTCGAGGTGACCTGGTTCGAGAAGGAGGGGAGCGATCTCTCCCGGATCTCCTCGGTGGAGCTGGTGCGCACGGCCCACCTGTTGCAGGCCGACCTCGAGGGGCTCCTGCTGTGCAGCTACCTCGCCGACCACCTGCTGGAGTTCGCGCAGGAACAGGAGGCGTCGGACCATCTCTACCGGCTGCTCGACTCGACCCTGGAGGCCCTGCTCGCCGGGGTGGACCGCGACCTCGCCACCCGCTATTTCGAAGCCTGGGTGCTGCGGCTGGCGGGGGTCTTTCCGTCCCCCCACGCCTGTCCGGCCTGCGGCGGCCCCTTCGCGGCGGAGGGGGCGATCCTGCCGCGCACCGGCGAGACGCTGCTCTGCTTCGACTGCGGCGGCCGGAGCGGGCTCCTGATCTCCGCCGCGACGCTCGACTTCCTGCGCCGCATCGGCCGCGAGGCGCTCCCCACCGCCGCCGAGCGCCCCCCCGCGGAGGCCGTGCTGCGGCAGGTGGAAGATCTTTGCGCCCAGGTGCGCCGCGGCTTCCTCCAGCGCGAATTGCGCAGCTACGACGTGATCCGCAAGACGCTCGCCAAGCTTTGAGCGGCGGCCTTCGCGAAGTGCGACACGGCCCCCGAGGGGGCGCGACACGCCCTCGCGAATGGCGACACGCCCTTCCCGGGGGCGAGACGCGCCCACGCCGATTGCGACACGCCCTTCCCGGGGGCGCGACACGCCCACGCGAATTGCGACATGCCCTTCGCGGGGGCGCAACGTCCCCTCGCGAATTGCGGCACGCCCCCCGCGAGGGGCGGTCGGCCCCACGCGGGGGGAGCGTGGCGATTCGCTTGGGGCGTGGCGCAATTGGAGAGGGCGCGTCGCGCCCCCGGGAAGGGCGTGTCGCAGCTCGCGAGAGCGGAGGCAAAAATCCCGGCATTTGTGTCGCAGATTCCCAGGGCTGTGCCGCAATCCGGGAAGGCCGCCGCGCGGGATGCGGTGGCGCTCTCCGTCCTGCCGTGGGGCGGTCCCGCCGGCGCCGGGGCTCGCGCCGGACCGCCGCGAAAGGATAGGATTCCGCCCTGCGCGTCCTGCCGCCCCTCCGGGGCTTCATGGAAATCCACAGCGCGTCGTCCCCGCGTCCCTGGGGCCGATCTATGCCGGGAAGAGGCACGGAAGAGTCATGCAAACGTTCCAGGAGTTGATCCTCAAGCTTTCCGAGTTCTGGGCCCGCGAGGGGTGCGTGCTGCAACAGCCGCTCGACCTCGAGGTGGGCGCCGGCACCATGCACCCCGATACGTTCCTGCGCGTCCTGGGGCCCGAGCCCTGGCGCGTGGCCTACGTGCAGCCGTCGCGCCGGCCGGCCGACGGCCGCTACGGCGACAACCCGTTCCGGCTCGGCAAGCACCACCAGTTCCAGGTGATCCTCAAGCCCTCGCCGCTCGACGTGCAGCGCCTCTACGTGCGCAGCCTGGAGGCGATCGGGCTCGACCTCACCCAGCACGACCTCCGTTTCGAGGAGGACAACTGGGAGGCCCCGACCCTCGGCGCCTGGGGCGTCGGCTGGCAGGTGATGCTCGACGGCATGGAGATCACCCAGTTCACCTACTTCCAGCAGGCGGGAGGGCTGGAGCTGAAGCCGATCAGCGCCGAGATCACCTACGGCCTGGAGCGGCTCACCATGTTCCTCTCCCTCTCGCAGAGCATCTACGAGATCGACTGGGTGGCGGGCATCCCTTACGGCCAGGTGCGCAAGCAGGAGGAATACGAGCTCTCCCGCTATTACTTCGAGATCGCCGACGTCGGCTTCCTCCAGAGCCTGTTCGAGGGGTACGAGAAAGAGGCGAACCGCTGCCTCAAGGAGGGGCTGGTGCTCCCCGCCTACGAGTGCGCCCTGAAGTGCTCGCACTCCTTCAACGTGCTCGACGCCCGCGGCGCCGTCTCGGTCACCGAACGGGTGGGTCTGATGAAGAGGGTCCGCGACCTCGCCGTGGGCTGCGCCAAGGCCTACGTCGAGAGCCGCGAAAAACAGGGATTCCCGCTGCTCCGGGGCGAGGCGCACCCAGCGCATGAGGCGAGTACTGGGATGATGATGACGGAGGTGGCCGATGGCCAGCGGTGAGTCTTCGATGGGGGAATACCTTTTAGAAGTACGGAGCGAGGAGATCCCGGCCCGCATGCTGGAACCGGGGGTGAAGGAGCTGGCCACCCGCGTTTTCGAGGAGCTGATGGCGCGGGGCGTCGCGCCGCGCGAGGTCGAGACCGGCTTCACGCCGCGGCGGTTGGTGCTGATCCTCAATGGGCTCCCTGAGCGCGAGGCCGACCGCGAGGAGCAGGTGATGGGCCCGCCGGTGCGCGCCGCCTTCGGCGCCGACGGCGCGCCGACGCCCGCCCTGTTGGGCTTCGCCAAGCGCACCGGCCTGGAGCCGGACCAGCTCGCGCGGGTGAAGACCGACAAGGGGGAGTACCTCGCCGCCACTAGGAAGATCGACGGGCGCGCCACCCGCGAGGTGCTGACAGAGATCGTGCCGCGCATCCTCGCCGGCATCTCCTGGGCCAAGACCATGCGCTGGGGAAGCGGCGAGGGGCCCTGGGTGCGCCCGGTCCACGGCATCGTCTCCCTGCTCGACGGCGAGGTCGTGCCCTTCGAGCTCTTCGGCATCGCCGCCGGCGACCGGAGTGAGGGTCATCCCACGCTGTCGCCCGCGCCGTTCCGCGTCGAGAGCGTCGCGGACTACCGGCGCCACCTCGCCACTCGGGCGATCGAGGTCAGCCCCGAGGCGCGCCAGCGCGTCCTCCAGGGGACCATGCGGACCCGCGCCGAGGCGCTGGGGGGCCGGCTGGTCGAGGATCCGGCGCTGATCGAGAAGCTGGCGGCCATCTGCGAGATCCCCGGCGTGATGGAAGGGAAGTTCGGCGACGCCTTCCTGGAGCTGCCGGCCGAGGTGCTGTCCACCAGCCTGCGCGACCACCAGAGCGCGCTGACCGTCGAATCCACGGACGGCCAGGGCGCGCTGCTGCCCTACTTCCTCACCGTGATGGACCGCCCGGACGACCCCGCCGGCCGCGCCCGCTCCGGCAACGAGTGGGTGGTCGCCGCGCGTCTGGCCGACGCGCGCTTCTTCTATGGCGAGGACCGCAAACAGCCGTTCGCCCAGGCCGCCGAGAAGCTCCAGCGCCTGGCCTTCCACGAAAAGCTGGGGAGCTACGCGACGAAGACCGAGCGGCTGGTCGCCCTGTCGGCGGCGATCTGCGATCAGCTCGGGCTGGGAGAGGAGAAGCCGCAGGCGGTCGACGCCGCCCGGCTGCTCAAGGTGGACCTGACGACCGAGATGGTCAAGGAGTTCACCTCGCTCCAGGGGATCATGGGCGGCATCTACGCCCGCGAGGAGGGGGCCACCGAGCCGGTCTGGCAGGCGGTCTACGATCAATATATGCCGGCCTCGGCCGAGGACCGCATCCCGCGCGGCGCCGTGGGGCAGGTCGTCGGCCTCGCCGACCGCATGGACACGATGGCGGGCATGTTCGGCCTCGGGCTGATCCCCACCGGCTCGAAAGACCCGCTCGGCCTGCGCCGCGCCGCCCAGGCGGTGGTCCGCATCGCGCTCGAAGGGGGACTGCCCATCGACCTGGAGGCGGTGGCGGCCAAGGCGGCGAGCCTCTACGGCGACCGCCTGACGCGCAGCGTGGAGCAGATCCTCGACGACCTCCGCCCCTTCCTCGCCGACCGCATCCGCTACATCCTCGGCCTCGCCGGCTACGCCTACGACGAGATCGAGGCGGGTCTCGCCGCCGGAGTCTCCAACCTGCCCGATCTGCGGGCGCGTGTGGACGCCCTCCACAAGGTCCGCGAGGAGGCCGGCTTCCTCTCCGTGGTGCTGGCCGCCAAGCGCATCGCCAACATCGTCAAGAACGAGCCGGAGGCGACGCTCGACGATTCGCTGCTCCAGGAGCCGGCCGAGAAGGATCTCGCCGCCGCCTTCGCGGGGCTACGTTCGGATGTGGAGGAAGCCGCGGCGGCCGGCGACTACGAGCGCTGCCTGCGCCGCATCGCCGACCTCGCGCCCGTGCTCGACCGCTTCTTCGTCGATGTGATGGTGATGGCCGAGGACGAGAAAGTCCGTCGCAACCGCATCGCCCTCCTGCAGGCGATCGGGAGGGCGGTTTCCCGCACTGCCAAGCTGACTGAGGTGGTGGTGGACAAGGCGGAGGCGCGGGCGAAGGCGGGGTAGGGAGGCCCCAAACCCGATGTCTGCGGCGGCCGCCAAGGCGCTTTCTCCGACATCGCCGGTTCCCCGAACCTATGAAGAATGACGACACCCTAAAGGAGCACGGGGGCTTTGCGGGTACAAACTTGGTCCGCGAGATCTCTGCATGCATTAAGACGAGTCCTTGGCGCTCGACCGCTGGGCCAAGAAGGAGCGGACCCGAAGTCGGAAATTATCCGTCGGAGTGAGGGCGCATCTAGGAGTTGAAGATTAGAACTAAAACTTGCTGCGAACTTCTTAAGTTGGAGTTGTACTTTGCCTATTCAAAGCTTTGTCTATCCTAGGCCTGATAACGAGATATTCTTCGAGACCCTTTGTCGAAAGGTATTCAGTGTATATCTTAAATTGCCTCATCTGCAAAAATTTGCGCGGCGAGGTCAGGAGCAATTTGGAGTTGACCTGGTTTCAAATACAGACGAGCGCGTTGTTGGAATACAATGCAAGCTCAAGAATGCCCGCGCTATTCTTGAGACAGAAGAGGTTAATCTAGAAATAGAAAAGGCCAAAAAATTCACACCTTCTCTTGGTGAATACATTATAGCCACGACCGCTGACCGAGAGCCAGAGCTTCAACAGCATGCTATTCGCGTAACGCAGGATCACAAAGTGGCAGGCCTCTTCAGTGTCGTTGTATATGCTTGGCAAGATTTAGAAGAGATCTTAAAAGAGAATCCAGATCTAGCGAGCGAACTGTACGCTTTTAATGCAGCGCCTATTTCGACTGCGAGCCCTGCGACGTACACTGCGGTGGCAAGCTTCCAAGCGGTGACGGGTACCTCACATGCAGAAATAGATGAAGCTGCTAGGCACTTCACAGAAGGCAGGCCGGATGTTTCCATAGCTCTTCTAGAAAGAATCAAGAAGGAGAGATGGGAAATTCTAGGGCCCCGTGAAAAGTTCAGGGTAGTGGCCAATATCGGGAATGCTTTTTACAATAAAGGGGATCACGAAAAAGCCGCCTTAGCCTACTTCGAGGCTGCGGCATATCAACCTAGAGATGATAGTGATGCCTTGAGCATTGCCGCTCACGCATACCTCTTAACCGGCGACCGTGACCAAGCTTATAGGATGGCGTCAGAGTCGTGCCTTCAGAACCCTGTTAATGAAAGGGGAAATTTGATCAGGATTGCTAGTGCCCCGGCAAATTTGTCATACGAAGATTTGCTCACTGCAATTCCTGAGATCCTTAGGTCCAATCCAAATATAGCCCTGGCCCTCCATCATAGGGCTATGGAAGCCAACAATCCGAATGAAGCCGAAAAGATACTTAGGCCGCTGAAGGATCTCTCGCCCAGTTTACACTTCGCGCTCGGGACAGCTTTACTCCAGCAGGGACTTCCGAGGGGAGTACGGGAGCGTATGCTCTTCGCCACGCGAGACCCGGATCGCTTGAGCGAGGCCCGTAACCACTTCGCTGCAGCGATGAGCTCTCCCGATGCTTCTCCTGAACTGATAGCTGCCGCAAGGTATAATCGCTCACTTGCATCTATGCTTTTGAAGGATGAGAATGAGGCCTTTGTAGACATTCGATCTGCATACGATAAGGAGCCGGAAAATGAAGACTTTGGCGTCGCTCTCATCGCGGAAGCACTGAGGCGTGAGGACAAAGTAAGCGGTTTACCTGTTGCGAGAGATTTGGTCACAAGGAATCTTAAGCCAGGTACACGATTCATGGTTAGCATCGCGCTTCACACTTGGGGGGATGATAACGAAAAGCGCGGAGAATTCTTACTGCTTAAGGATGGCTTGGCTAAACTTCCGGGTGAGCCCGAAGAACTGCGGCTCGAATATATCCGACGAATCATCTATTTGGCACACCTCTACGGCGAATTAAGCGATGGTTTAATTGAGGAGCTTGTCGAACAGGGGGAAAGTGCACTAGAGCAAGGCGTTATACGGTCCTGGGCGTTGTTTAGGATGAGTCGACGAGATGACGCAAGAGTCGAAGCATTAAAGGCAGCAGCCTGCCTGGCTGAGGATGCAAGTTATACCGAGAAGCATGAAGTCGCTCTCATCCTCACGAGATTAGGCTTGGCGGAGCAAGCACTGCCTATCTGGCTTGAGATTTGTCCGCCTCAAGAATTCAGCGAAGACACCATGCATCTTTTAGGGTCCGCAGAGGCTCTAGATAGAGATGACGTTATTATTAGCTACTGTAAGGAACTGAGATCAAATGGTATCTATGCACCAGAAGTAGCTGGGAAAGAAATTGAGGTTCTTGAGGAGTACAACGAACTAAGGGAGGCGAAGGCTGTCATTCGTCAATACCTTGACGCTAACTCAGATGACTTAGGTCTTCGATTGCTTCTGCTGCATCTAGCGGTCATCCGAGGTTGGTCTGAGATTGTTGATGCTTATATGAAGGGCCGTCCTGCTCTGCAAGAGATAAAGACCGTCGTAGATGGAGCGAGGTTGGTTCAGATATTAGGGTTTCAGGGTGAGGCGGTGGCTGCGGTAGAAGACGCATACCAGCTTGTCCGGCGCTTCCCGAATGAACCACTGAGCCATCGTGCTCTCATCACTTCAATTCTAGGCGGTCCTGGAGGCGACCTTAGGCTCGAGGCTCCTTCAGAGGTCATCATCGGCAGTGCTGTTCAGATACTGAGAGAAAGAGCACGGACTCCAGAATGGGTAGTGATTGAGGATTCTGAAAACCCTGAGATTAGTCGAGGTGAATACTCGCCAAACCACCCGCTATCTAAGGCGCTACTTGGGGCTAAAGTCGGCGACAACGTCGCGATACAAGTGTTTGCTGGCAGATCAGAGTCCATTGTCGTAAAGGAAGTCAAGAACAAGATTCTGTTCCGGATGCATGAGTCGATGGAGCAGATGAATCACCGCTTTCCGGATGACTCCTTTTTTGTGTCAGTGCCGTTTACCATTGCTGACGGCGATTCTGCTTCGGGGCATGAGCTGGATGAATTAATAGAATTTAATCGACAGCTCGCTCAGGCGCCACAGGAGGCAGAGAGGCTATATGCCGAACGTAGGGCTCCTGTTTCTCTCTTGGCCGCTACTGCCCATCGAGAGATATCTGAAGTTGTAGAGACGCTTGCTCATAGCGAGAGGCACGTAATTTATTGTGTAGATGGTAGGCCTGAAGAGTTCCAGCACGCTTATTCTGCATTGGGCACCACGTCCGAAATAGTGCTTGACCTCGCGACGCTAAGCACGATAGGCCTATTGGGACGGGACTTTGATCTGTCTAAGCTTGCCGCAACGCGTATCGTTTCTGAAGGCTCTTTGGAGAGCCTGAAGAAATTGGGCAGCTCTGTGGCGGAAGACGGAAGGCTGCGGGGATACATGAGGTCTGAGGGGGATCGATTGGTCATCCAGGAAATTAATCCTGAAATGGAGCGTGAGAGGGCTGCGAGAGCTGTCGAGTTCGCCCGTAGAATAGAGTCAAGTTGCGAAATAGTAGGAGGTCGGCCCCTTGCTCGGATCGATTCCGAGGCTCGTGCTGTTATGAAAAGGGTACTAGGTGTTGAGACTGCTGAGAGTCTTGCGATAGCAAAAGAGCGTAATTGTCCTTTGTGGACCGATGACTATGTTACCGGGGTACTGGCGATGAGCGAGTTCTCCCTGCGAAGGGTCTGGACTCAGGTGGTCTGCCTCTGGTTGCGAGATGCTAAGAGTATGAGCGCTGAGGAATGCGACGTTGCCTCCGCTCGACTTTGCGGCTTTGATTATCGGTTCACATCAATCTCATCGCAGACCATTATTGCGGCATGTGGTCTTTGCGAATGGAACCCCGATAAGCAGCCTTTGCGTGGAGTTCTTGATCGCTTTGGTGAACATAGGGTGAGGCAGGACTTGCTCGTACTAACAGCTAGCGTGCTTCCATCAATCTGGCGAGATGCACCGACGGTCGAATCCGCTTCCCGGGTCACAATTCGGATGCTCGACAAGCTGTCTCAGGATAGTGGAGGGCTTTCGGTGATTGAGGCAGTCTTGAGGCAACTGGATAATCTTTTTGGCGTAAACGTTATTGGTGCTCAAGAAGCGAAGACAGTATTTGAGGCGTGGCTCCGAACGGCAGCTAAGGGGGGAATTTTCGCGGGTTAGATATGCTAGGCGGGAAAATCTGGTCGCGTCGTCTGGCCGTGATGGAATCACGACATCTAGCTTCGGCATTTGCGGCGCTCGGGGGAAGAAAGAGGTTCCACCCTCTTCGACGTAGAACACCCCTGCTAATCGCCGATTATCCGCTCTCGCCTGCTTTACTGGCCTCTCCGAGAGCGCTCTCAAAGTTTTCAGAGTCAAATTTGGCAAGGAATCCGGCCGCCGACCTCCGGCACTTGCGCCCGAACAGCCCAAACGAATATACCTCCGCCGTCCACTCCTCTCAGAGCGTCGATTCAGGCACCATTCTTCAAGTCGAGAAAGCGACGCCGATCTAACGGCCTCGTGCGCGCATGCGGCCTGAAGGGCCGCGATTCTTTAGCCCAGGGCAACGCCCTGGGTTTGCGACTCGGGCCCCGGCGGCCTGAAGGGCCGCGATACCAGCGGCGCGAATTGCGGCGGCGGAGAAGGATTGCTCCAAGCGGCAGGATCGCCGCCGAGCCCTACATCCGCGCGTATCTCGACTGCTTCCGCTGGTGCCCCGGGTTGACGCGTGCGATGCGGCCGGTGTCGGCCATCCAGCGGAGAGAGACGGAGACTTGGCGGATGTCTACCTTTCGGCCGAGGCGGGGAGCGAAGCGGCGGTTGATCTCGGCGGTGATCTCTCCCGGGCCGAACGTCTCTCCGGGCGCCTGAGTCTCGACCGCGCGGGCGACAAGATAGTTGGTCGAGAGCTTCCGTCCGACCGGCAGGTCGTCCGAAAGGGGAGAGGGAGCGATGGGCAGGCGCGCGGCGAGAGGCGTGGCGCTCGCCACGCTGGCCTGGAGAGCCTCGAAGCTCTTCAGGAGCTGGTCCAACTCCGCCGCGTGCTCCGCCCGCTGTTCACGGTGGAAGGTCTCGCGCTCGGCATGGAACGCCTCCTGCTCTCGGTGACGGGCGATCTGGATTTGCAGGCTCGACAGAAGGTCAGGCAGAGAGAGGTTGGTTATCATGCCGCATAGGCTACCCAAAGATCGATCCGATTTCAATTTTACGCCGCATAGATCGAGATCCGTGCGGCACGCATTGCTTATATGCCGCATATACTTATGAATGCGCGGCTTTATTCTTGACTGATAACGCTTAGCTCGTAGATTTTGGAGTCTATTTGAAAAGATGTACCGCAAATACAGAATATTGTGCGCTATCGAAGCGAGGCCTATCGCACAGCCAGTGAGGTATGCGGCGTACATCTCGGAATGACAGGGTCAACCGGAGTCTATGCGGCATCGCGGACCGTCGAGTCAGAGCCGTGGAAGCTGGAGTCGAGCTCGCGTCCCGCCGAGCGGCGCGGTCTCCAGCGTGACGGAACCACCGTAGAGCTCGGCGAGATCGCTGACGATCGCGAGGCCGAGCCCCGATCCCCCGACCCGCTGGTCGGCCCGCACTCCTCGCTGCAGCACCTGAGCGCGCAGGGATGGATCGAGGCCCGGCCCATCGTCATCCACCGAGATCACGAGTTGGGCGGCGTCGAGGGCTGACGAAATGGCGACCCGGGAGCGCGCCCACTTGCACGCGTTGTCGAGCAGATTCCCCAGCATCTCGTCGAGGTCTTCCCTGCGGCCTCGAATCTCGTGCGCTGCCGAGACCTCGGTGTCGATCGTGAGCTCGCGGCCCGCGTGCAGGCGTCGCATCGTGCGCACGAGACCTTCGACGGACGGAAGGACAGAGCATCGGAGTCCCGGCGCTGCGCGCGCCGATGCGGTCGCACGGGCACGCGCCAAGTGATAGTCGACCTGCCGCTGCATCCGCTCGACCAGTTGACCGAGCGTCGCCGCGAGATCGTGATGGCCCGCGGCGCCGGCCTGTTCCGCTTCCTGCGCCAGCACCGCGAGGGGGGTCTTCAATCCGTGCGCGAGATCTCCCGCCGTGGCGAGGGCCCGGGCGACCGCACGCTCACGGTCCGCGAGCAGCGCATTCAGATCGTTCACGAGCGGCTGCACTTCGCTCGGATAATCGCCTTCGACTTTCTGGATGCGTCCCTCGCGCACCGAAGACAGGCCGGCGCGAAGAGTCCTGAACGGCGCGAGCGCTCTGCGAACGAGGAACAAGCCCCCCACGAGGAAGGCTCCGGCGAAGAGTCCCATCCCGATGTGATACGTCGCCCCGGGCATCGGGAACTCCGGATGATTCCGAGTGACCTTGAGCAGCAGGGCAGTGATCGCGACAAACACCGCGGTCATCCAGATGAGCGCCCCGACGAAGAGGCGTGTGCGGAGAGAGCCCTTCACGATTCCGTCCCGATGCGATATCCGAGTCCGCGCACGGTCTCGATCGTCGAGGCACCGAGCTTCCGGCGCAGACGCGCGATGAACACTTCGACGGTGTTCGAATCGCGGTCGAACGTCTGCGCGTAGATGTGCTCGGTCAGCTCGGTCTGCGGAACGGCGCGGCCGCGATGGTGCATGAGGTAGGAGAGCACGCGAAGCTCGTGACTGGTGAGCTTCACCGGCTGCCCATCGAGAGTGACCTGCGACGTTCTCGGGTCCAGCACCACGGCGCCGTACCGCAACTCGGGCGTGAGCTGTCCGCTCGATCGCCGGATCAGAGCGCGCAACCGCGCCAGGAGCTCCTCCATCCGGAATGGCTTGGTGAGGTAGTCGTCCGCGCCGCCGTCGATGCCGCGTACTTTCTCGCTCCAGGTTCCGCGGGCGGTGAGAACCAGCACCGGCACCGCGATTCCGCCGGCGCGCCAGCGTTCGAGCAGCGTCAACCCGTCGATCCTCGGCAACCCGAGATCGAGAATCACCGCGTCGTAGGGCTCGGTGCTGACGAGGAAGTCGGCGCGCTCTCCGTCCACGGCGACGTCGACCGCATATCCGCGTTCTCCGAGCGTGGCGGCGAGCCGGTTGGCCAGCAGCGACTCATCTTCGACGATCAGGATTCTCATTCTCAGCTTCAGAGCGAACCGCCACGTCACGGCCCCATCATCCGCGGCCCATCATACGTGGTTGATCGGCACCGGCCTAACGACTCTGGAGCTCCGGCTTCCGGGATCGGCCCCACTGCAGTTTCCACAACTCGTGCGCCGAGAGGATAGCGGAGAAGACCGCGCACACGCCGATCGCGAGGAGCGTCCAGACCCAGAAGAGGGCGCCGCCGGACGTCGCGATCCCGCGGCCCACGACGCCTCCCGCCGCCTTGAAGTGGATGACGGGAACGTCGGCCCCGAGGAGCGAGGTGAGGAAGACGATGACGTAGCCCGATCGCCGTTCAGTGAGCACCAGCGCTCCGTACAGCCAGAGGACTGAGATGGGCACCGCAATGAGGTTCGAGGGCCCTCCCTTCTCGAACCCGCGTACGATGTCGTCCGCCAGGTGCAACGTCAGGAACAGGAGAGAGAGCACGGACGTGATGGTCAACAGGACGCTCTGCTTCATCGAAAGCTCCTTCGCCAGGTCGTGAGTAGGGTGATCGTGTCAGGAAGCTTAGAGCGCTCCTGCTGAACGGCGGCTGAACAGGCCGTTCAGGTTCAGCTCAGCAGGGCTCAGGCTCAAGAAGATGTCTTCGACGGCATCGAGGTCTTCTACAATCGCCAACGGCCAGACTCGGTCCTGGGGCTACCAAGCTCTCTCAAAATCGAGGACCAGCTCAGGGCCGCCCAACCAAAATGTCCACTGAAACCGGGCAAGACAAGAGGATGCTCAGGCCTTTCCCCTGGCAGGACCGCTATTTCCTGATCCTGGCCCTGCTCTGCCTGCTCGACCTGCTGGCTCTCCTCCCAGGCCTGGTGCCGCGGGACCTCACTCTCGCCTATGGCTTCATGGACGGCGATTCCTACGATTGGATCGCCAACGGCCTGCGGCTCGCCGGCGCCGACGTCCGCTACTCGGGCCGCTCGCCCCTGCTGCCCCTGGTCATCGCCCTGCTCGACCGCCTGTCGGCGCTGCGCCTGCTGCCGCTCCTGCTCCAGGGCCTGTTCCTGAGCACGATCCTCGCCTTCTATACCCTCGCCGCCAGCCTCGTTCTACGCCGCGCGGCCTTCGCCGCCGCCCTGGCGCTGCTCGCCTGCTTCTCGCTGGGCAACCTGTCGCT
Source organism: uncultured Acidobacteriota bacterium (assembly GCA_963718645.1). Taxonomy (GTDB): domain Bacteria; phylum Acidobacteriota; class Thermoanaerobaculia; order Multivoradales; family UBA5704; genus DATARR01. The sequence goes on along the minus strand of OY970373.1, from coordinate 2,302,033 downwards.
GCAGGTGATGGCGGACGTTCCGTGCTCCTGCCTCCTGCTTCTCGCCGTCCGCTCGTTCGTGCTCGCTGGCGAGGACCGCCGCCGGTATCTCACCGGCGGCCTCTGGGCGGGGCTCGCCGCCCTCACCCAGTCGGTGGGAGCGCTCTGGGTACCGGCGGCGGCCGCCACCGTGCTGATCCACCGGCGGCGGGACCTCCGCTCTCCTTGGCTGTGGGCCGGCCTTCTGGCGGCTCCGGTGCTGGTGCTCCTCGGCGGGGCGATCCAACCCCTGGCGGTCAACGGCGCCGGCCTGGCCCAGGAACAGTGGCGTCTGGTGGCTTTCCATACGGGCTCGATGGCGTTCTACCTCTACAGCCTGGCCTCCCTGCTCGGCCTGCCGGGGGCCCTCCTGATGCTGGCCGGCGGTGCGATCGCCTTGCGAGCCGCTCGCCGGGACGCCTGCCGCTGCTTGACTCTGGTGCTGCTCGCGTCGCTGGCGTCCTTCTTCGTCTTCCTCTACGACTTCCAGTCCAAGCGCTTCCTGGTGTACGGCGTCTGGCTGGGCGGGCTGCTCATCGCCGAGGCCCTCGCCCGGGCGCGCCATCGAGCGGCGTTCGGCGCCGCCGCTTTCCTGCTGGTCTCCTGCGCCGCCCTCCCGTTGCCCACGACCGGCAACTGGCCCGCCTGGGCCGCGGTCTGGCCCGCCCCACCGCTCTATCTGGAGGCGCCGGCCGGCGCCACGGCGGCGACCGGCAGCTCGACGCTCGACCTCCGGTCCACGCGGCTCTCCCGCCTCCCCGTGGCTACCGCGCTCGCCGCCAGCAATCCGGCGCTCGCCTGGCGGGACGCCGCCAAGCCGTTCCCGGGCGCCGTCGATCCACGCCGCTTCGCCGCGGACCGGTCGGCGATCTATCTCTACGCCGATCTTCGCGATGAAGGCGGACGCTACCTCACGCTGACCCGTCTCGGCAGCGTGCTGCGTAAACGGGTGAAGTGCGTGCCGGCCGACTACCTCACCCCGTACTGGCCCCTGATCACCCTGGAGCCGGCGGGCTCCGTGACCGCCGACTACGAGCTTTTCCGCGCCCGCCTTCCCGGGCTCTCCGGGACCTGGCTGCTCGCCGTGGACGGGAGGGGACCCCTGCGTCCGCGGCTGGCGGCGCTCGCGGGCCGGGCTCCCGCCGCGGTCCTCACCGAACCGTTGGCGCGGGAGCGCGACATCGCCGAGGCGATCCGCCGCTTCGTGGGCGGACACGACGGGTTCGTGGCCTTGATTCCCTACCGCCGCCGCGCCCATCTCTCGCAGCTCTACCTGCCGTTCGTGCTGCCGGCCACGGACCTCTTCGTGCTCGACGCCGAGGAGGGCCGGCAGCTCCTCTCCCGGCTGACCGGCGCTCCCGTGGCCGCGGAGGCGCGGCTCGGACCGGCCACGGTGCGCAAGACCGAGTACTTGGGCCGGAAGACCTCGGTGATCTCCTACCTGCCTCCCGGGTCCCGGCCTGGCGGATAAGCCCCGAAACGGATTCGGAGCTTTGAACACCCTGATCTGTAGGATACTGCCCGGACCCGGAATGTATCCTTACCCGCAGGAAGGAGGGAACGGCTCCATGTTGATCTTCCTCGGTCTCACGGCCGCGGGTCTCATCCTGCTGGTCGGCGGCTCGATCTTCGGCCATGACCACGACGTGGACCACGACCACGGCGGCCACCTCGACCACGACGCGGGCCACGCCGAGGCCACCGTCAGCATGTTCTCGGTCAAGGTGCTCGGCTCGTTCATCATGGGCTTCGGTGCCGGCGGCGCCATCGCGTCCTATTACGGCATGGGCCCGCTCCCGGCGTCTTTCGTCGGCCTGGGCGTGGGATTCCTCATGGGGTTGGTCATGTACTGGGTCATGCGGCTCATCTACGGCCAGCAGTCCACGTCCGTCGTCAACACCAGCACCGCCGTCGGGGAGATCGGCACGGTCACGGTTCCCATCGGGAGACACGGGACCGGCGAGGTCTCCCTCGCCCTGCGCGGACAGCACCGCAGCTTCCTGGCCTCGTCGGCGGATACGAACGCGATACCGAAGGGCCGCCAGGTCCGGGTGGTACACACGACGGGCAGCCAGCTCGTCGTCCGCCCCTTGGCGGAAACACCGGCGGAAATACCGGTGGAAACACCGGCGGAAACGAACGCTCCACTCAACCCGTAGCGCAAGGAGACCCACACCATGGGAAGCGTCCTATCGCGTTTTGGAGGATTCTTTCTCCCTGTCCTCATCATCGCCGTGGCTCTCGCGTTCGTGCTCGCGGTGCGGTTCATCGCGAGCCGGTACAAGAAGATCCCGCCCAACCGGGTCGGCGTTTTCTACGGGCGCAGATACAAGGATCCGGTGACCGGACAGGTTCAAGGGTATCTGGTCATCACCGGCGGGGGTCGGGTTCAGATGCCCCTCGTCGAGGACTACATGGAGATGTCGACGTCGGCGTTCCAGATCGAGATCGACGAGACCGGCATCCCCAACAAGGACAACGTCCGGCTCACCGTGCGCGGGGTGGCCTCGGTCCAGCTCTCGCCCGCGCCGGAAGACCTGAACCGCGCCGCCCAATCGTTCCTCGGCAAGGGCGCCCCCGAGATCCTCCTCTTCGTCGGCAACATCCTCAAGGGGCACCTGAGGTCGATCATCGGCAAGATGGACATCGGCGAGATCCTGCGCGAGCGCGACAAGTTCAATCAGCGGGTCATCGAGGAGAGCTCGACCGAGCTCAAGCGGGTCGGCTTCGACGTGATCAACCTGGTGATCCAGGACGTCAACGACGACCAGGGCTATATCGACGCGCTCGGCAAGCAGGCCGTGGCGGACGCCAAGGCGGAAGCCGAGATCAGGGTCGCCGACGCGGCCCGGCGGCAGAACATCGCCGTTTCGGACGCCCAACGGGAGTCGGCTCTCGTCACCGCATCCAACGCGGCGAAAGTCGCCGAGGCCGAGAAGGATCGCGACCTCAAAAAGGCCGCCTTCCTCAGGGAGACTTCAACCGCGCAAGCCGAGGCCAACATGGCCGGCGAGATCGCCAAGGCCGCTCAGGAGCAGAGGCTCAGGGTGGCCCAGGCGGAGCGGGACGCGGCGGAACGCGAGGCCCAGGTCATCGTCCAGGAGAAGGAAGCGCTCCGGCGCACCAAGGAGCTCGAGGCCACGGTCGTGGCGACCGCCACGGCGGGGCGGCAGACGGCGATCATCGATGCCGAGGCCGCGAAGCAGAAGCGCATCCTCGACGCGGACGCCGAGGCGGAGTACCTGAAGAGGACCGCTCAGGCCAAGCGCGACGCCGCGACTCTCGAAGGCGAGGGTGAGGCGAACCGCAGGAAGGCCGTGCTGCTCGCCGAAGCCGAGGGCAACGCCGCGGCCAAGAAGCAAGCGCTCCTCGCCGAAGCCGAAGGCACCCAGAAGCTCGCCGAGGCGCTCGCGCAGATGTCGAGCGACGCCCGGTTCATCCTCGTGCTCGACAAGCTGCCGGGTCTCCTCGACCACGGCGGCGACGCCGGCGCGAAGCTGCTCCAGGCGATGTTCGGTCCGGCGGCGGCCGCGGTCGGCCAGATCGACAAGATCTCGATCGTCGACGTGGGCGGCAACGGTCAAGGGATCGGCAAGGTCTCCGGCATGGTCCCGCAGCACGTCTTCCAGACCCTCGCCCAACTCGGCGCCCTCGGCATCGATCCGAAGGGGCTGCTGAAGCTCCTGAAGATCGACCCCAGCGGCATCGAGTCCCTGCTCGCCGGCATAAAGCCCGATGTCCCGCCCACCCCGGGAGGTGCCAGCGAATTGGTGGAAGGTCCGGTCGGAGAGAAATAGCTTCGGAGACTTAAGACAGCCGATTTCTGGGCCTCGACTTGGAAAGGTTCTGAAAAGCCTCCGCGCGAGAAGGGTGGCGCCTCGGAGTGGTACGCTACCGCCCGTGCTCCAGCGCTTCCTCGGCCTCGCTCTGCTCCTCCTCGCGGCGGCTCCCGGCATCGCTGCCGATCGGGTCACTCTGGCCACCAACTGGAAGGCCGAGGCCGAGCATGGCGGCTTCTACCAGGCGATCGCCAACGGCATCTACCGGCGGCACGGATTGGACGTCACGCTGCGCATGGGGGGGCCGCAGGTGAACAATCCCCAGCTCCTCGCGGCCGGGGTGGTCGACTTCAACGTCGGTTCCAGCTCGTTCGCCGCGCTCAACTACGCCAAGGCGAAGGTCCCCATGGTCACCGTGGCGGCGATCTTCCAGAAGGACCCGCAGGTTCTGCTGGCCCATCCCGGCCAGGGGCACGACAGTCTGGAGGCGCTCAAGGGGAAGCCGATCCTGATCGCGCCGCCCGCCCGCCTCACGTTCTGGAACTTCCTGAAGATCCGCTATGGCTACACCGACGACCAGATCCGGGTCTATACCTTCAACATGGCCCCGTTCCTGGCGGACAAGAAGGCCATTCAGGAGGGATATCTGACCAGCGAGCCGTTCACCCTCCAGAAGGCCGGGGTGAAGCCGGTCGTCCTCCTGCTCGCCGATCACGGTTTCGACAGCTATTCGACCACGATCGAATGCGCCTGGAAGCTGGCGCGGGAGCACCCCGACCTGGTCCGCCGCTTCGTGGATGCGAGCATTGAAGGGTGGTATAGCTACCTCTACGGCGATCCCGGGCCGGCCAACGCGCTGATCATGAAGGACAATCCCGAGATGACGGACGACCTGCTCGCCTATGGCCGCGAAGCCATGAAGCGGCACGGCGTGGTCGACTCCGGAGATGCCCTGAAGCTCGGCATCGGCGCGATGACCGACGCGCGTTGGAAAGCTTTTGCCGCCGACATGATCCGGGCCGGGCTCTATCCGGCGAATCTTGACCTGTCCCAGGCCTATACGCTGCGGTTCGTCGATCACCAGGTTGGAATGCAGCCCAAGGCGCCCGCTCGTGCCCCCTCCCGCCCCTGATTCTGAACCGGTTGTCCGTCTGCGCGGCGTGGAGCAGCGGTTCGCCGGCGGAATCACCGCGCTTTCCGGGCTGGACCTCGACGTCCGTCCCGGCGAGTGGCTCAGCCTGCTGGGTCCCTCGGGCTGCGGCAAGAGCACGGCGCTGCGGTTGATCGCCGGTCTGGCGCGGCCCACGGCGGGAAGCGTCGAGCGGCGGTTGCCGGGGACGCACGCGGTCGGATTTGTCTTCCAGGAGCCGACCCTCATGCCCTGGGCCACGGTGGAGGGGAACGTCGCCCTGCCCTTGCAGATCCTCGGAAAACCGCGCGCCGAGATCCGCGCCCGCGTCGCGGAACTGATCGAGCGGGTGGGGCTCGCCGGGTTCGAGCGCGCTCGGCCGCGCGAGCTTTCGGGCGGGATGAAAATGCGGGTGTCGATCGCCCGGGCGCTGGCCGCCGAGCCGCGGCTGCTGCTGCTCGACGAACCCTTCGCGGCGCTCGACGAGATCACCCGGGCGCGGCTCAACGACGACCTGCTGGTCCTCTGGCACGCGCAGGGCTTCACCGTGGTCTTCGTCACCCACAGCGTCTGGGAGTCGGTTTATCTCTCCACCCGCATCGCCATCCTCTCCGCCCGGCCGGGGCGGGTGGTGGGGGAGGTAGAGGTGGATGCGACGGCGCCGCGCGGGCCGGAATTCCGCGAGTCCGCGGCCTATCTGCAAACCTGCCGGCAGGTCTCCGAGACGCTGGCGGAGGCGATGCGTTGAGCCCTGCTCGCGGTTGGCGTTCCGCGCTCCTGCAATTCGGGCCGCCGCTCGCGGTGGTCGTGCTGTTCCTGGCGGCCTGGGAGGGCTTGGTGCGCTGGCGGCAGATTCCGGAGTACCTCCTGCCGGGACCGCTGCGGATCGCCGCGGCGCTCGGCGAGAGCTGGCCGGCGCTCTTCTCGTCGCTCCTCTTCACCCTCACGGTAACCCTTGAAGCGCTACTCGCCGCGGTCGTCCTGGGAGGCGGCCTGGCGGTGCTCCTGGCGCAATCGCGCTGGATCGAGCGGAGCTTCTTTCCCCTCGCGGTGGTCCTCCAGGTCACGCCGATCGTGGCGATCGCCCCGCTGCTCCTGATCTGGATTCACGACGTCCGGCTCGCCCTGGTGGTCTGCGCCGGGATCGTGGCCTTTTTCCCCATGGTCGCCAACACCACCCTGGGTCTCAACAGCGCCGACCATCACCTCCTCGATCTGCTGCGGCTCTATGGCGCGTCGCGCTGGCAGGTGTTCCGTCGCGTGCGGCTGCCGAGCGCATTGCCCTACTTTCTGGGCGGCCTGCGCATCAGCGGCGGCCTGGCGCTCATCGGAGCGGTCGTGGCGGAGCTCGTGGCGGGGAGCGGCGGCACCGAATCCGGCCTGGCCTATCGCATCCTGGAGGCGGGCTACACGCTGGCGATTCCGCGGATGTTCGCGGCGCTGGCCCTTCTCTCGGCGGCCGGGGTGCTGCTCTGGGCGGCCCTCTCGGGCCTCTCCTGGCTCCTCCTGCGCGGATGGCACGAGAGCGCGGTACGGCGGGAGGGGTGAGGGGGGCGGGGCCGGCCGGAAAGAGTCAAACCAGGGACGAAAGGGACCTCAGGGACGGCAGGGACAATAAAGACCGGCCTGGCCGGCCTTGATCCTTGTTCCTGTTGTCCCTGCAGTCCCTGTTGTCCCTTTCGTCCCTTTTTCCTACGGGTAGGCCATCGTGCAGGAGCCGCCGCCGGCGTTGACCCAGTTCTGCTGGATCAGGTAGTCCCGCGAGCCCAAGTGGATGTTGGAGCCGGTGCCGTTGGCACCCAGGATTATCGGGCCGAAGGTGAAGGCGCACTTGTCGGCGCACTCCATCCCGTCGTCGTTGTCGTACCAGGCGTTGAGGTCGGGGTCGGTGGTCGCCTCGGCCAACTCATGGGCGATCACCGACGCCATGGCGTCGGCGCCGACGTTGTTGTTGACGCTGTGGAACCGGTTGGGCGAGCAGACGTTCGGGCAGCGGGCGATGCCGCCGATGAAGGCGTACTTGATGTCGAGGCCGCTGAGCCGGCCGGAGGTGTGCCAGCCGCAGTAGTCGGTGCAGAATCCCGAGGTCTCGTCCACGTCCGGAGCGGTGATGACGAAGTAGATGGCGTTCTTGTCCTTCGGCAGACGTTTGCTGGTGATCGCCGCGGCGACGATGCCGGCGATGTCGGAGTCATCCAGGGTGGTGCCGTGGGAGTAGTCGTCCGTGGTGGCGCCCTTGTAGGCCACCGAGTTGGCGACGTGCTTGAGGGTCCGTCCGGAACCGCTGTAATAGGTGCTGTTGATATTGAACCAGGGGGTGCCGCCGATGTTCTGGGCCTCTTCGGTGAGGATCGACTGGGTGTCTTCGTCCCAGGTCCCGTACCAGATGAAATAGAGGTTGATGGTGCCGAGCATGACGGGACCTTTGTGATAATCGATGCCGTTGTTCTCCGGCGGCGGCGGTGGCGGCGGCTTGTGCCCCCGCTTTTCCAGGCTGGGAATCCGCACCCCCCACCCCTTGCCGGTCGGAACGACTTCAGTGTCCCCGGCCGGGCTCACGGCTTGAGCCACGGCTGCCGTCGCCATCAATCCCGAGAGCGCCAGCGCCAGGCAACAAGTTCTAATTTGCATAGGGCCAACTCCTTGCGATCCTAAAAGTCCTGTCAATTTCGTCCGATTACACTAAGCTTTCAGCTTAAGAGGCTTCGGAGAGGCTGTCAAGAAGAAGACGGCTGGCGCGCCTCCCGCGCCATGCCGCGCTCGACCGCTTCGATCAGGTAGGAGCGCAACTCGCCGGGCGCGACGATGCGGTGGATGGAGCCCACGGCGAGGGCGCGCCGCACGGTGTGGACGCCGTCGAACTCCGCGGCCACCGCGCTCAGGGCCTCGGCGCGCACGGACTCCCGGGCCTCCTCGAGCTCGGCGCGCAGGCGCGCCTTGTCGGGCTGGGCGGGGTCGGCGATGGCGGCCTCGAGCTCCACGATCCGCGGGTCCCGGCTCACCCGCTCGTCCACCTCGCGGCCGAAGGCCACGGCGGCGGCCGGCGCGCCGCCGATCACCGAGGCGTGCGCCCCTTCGAGCGCCGCCACCTCCATGTTGTCGTTGAGGGTGCGGGAGAAGACCACGAAGGCGCCGCCGTGATAGCGGGAGATGACGCAGAACACGATCGGCCCCCGGAAGCTCACCACCGCGCGGCCGAGCTCGGCGCCGTATTCGAGCTGCCAGAGGCGCATCGATTCCGGCGAGCCGTCGAACCCGGAGAGGTTGGCGAGCACCACCAGCGGCCGGTTGCCGCTCGCCGCGTTGATCGCCCGCGCCACCTTCTTGGCGGCGAGCGGGAAGAGGGTGCCCCCAGTCCACCGGTCCGGCCCGTGGACCGGCGCCCAGCCCAGCCGGGGGAGCGGCTGCGACTCGAAGCCGAGGAGGCAGACCGGATGGCCGCCGAGATGGGCGTCGAGGACTACCGCGATCTCGGCGTCGCGCATGCCATACCAGCGCTCCAGGGTGGGGAGGTCCTGGTCGGCCACGGCGGCGAGGACGCGGCGGATCTCGAACGGCTTCTTGCGCCGCGGATTGGTGGCGTCGGAGAAGACCTCGCCCACCGTCCGGAAGGCGCCGCCGTGGGGATAGTCGCGGACGTCGCGGTCGCGCGGATCGCGGGTGAGCGCGGGCCGCGGGAAGCGCTCGCCGGGGGCGGTGTAGGTGAATTCGTAGTGGCGGAGCAGGAGGGAGCACGCCTCGGCGAGGTCGCGCGCCAGATACTGCGCCTCGCCGTTGGGGCCCATGATCCGCTCGTAGCCGCCGATCCCGAAGTTGTCCTCGGCGGAGACGCCGCCGGTCGCGTCGAGCACCCTTTTGCCGGTGAGCACCATCGCCCCCTCCGGCGTCATGATCAGGACGCCGCGGGAGTGCATCAGCATCGTGGCCTCGGCGTTCCAGTAGGGCTGAGCGCCGGCGTTGATCCCCGCCACCACGATATTGACCTCGGTATTGACCTCGGCGCCCGCCTGCGTGAGCTCCACCAGCCGGCGGAGCACGCGGGCGATCCAGTCCATGCTCTCCGTGCCGCTGTCGAGCGCGATACGGGCGCCGCCGGAGAGGGCGAACCACTCGACCGGAGCGCCCATTCCGCGGGCGAGGTCGAGCGCGGCGAGGATCCGCCGGCACTCGGGCTCCGCCAGCGCTCCGAGGTCCCGGCTGGGATCGCCGAGCAGGATGACGCGCGTCATCCCCTCCGGATAGCGCGCCGTGGGATTGCGGACCACCCCCACCACGACGTTCGCCGTGTTGCGGCCGTACGGCCGTTCCACCGGCACCAGGGCTCCCGCGGCGTCCAGGTCGTGCTCGACGAAGTCGCCGCCGCCGGCCGTCAGCCGCTTGATCACCTCGTAGGGGTAGGGGAGGCCGCGGCGGCGCAGGTCCACCACCTTCTGGGCGTACTCCCGCAGGGCTTTAAGCGGCGTTTCGGTTGGCTTGCGGAAGCGGAGCACCGGCCCGGCCTCCTCGAAGCTGGAGATCTCCATCACCAGGTCGCGAAGCTCGCCCGTCTCGCGGTCGGGGATGCGGCAGCGGACGGCCACCTTCTCCAGCCCCACCCCTTCGGCGAGCGGCGCCAGGCGGCGGACCAGGAGATCGATCTCCTCCGGCGGCAGGTCGACCGGCGGCCAGACGTTGAGCAGCACCCGGTTCCAGGCCAGCCGCTCGGAGGTGGCGCGGCGCGACTGGAAGCGGCGCATGCCGGTGAGCGCTTCCACCAGCATGTGCTCGAGCTGGGGCAGTTGCACCAGCCGGCCGGCCTCGTCGCGCACCGGCGTGAAGTCGCGAACCTCGGCCACGGCGAACAGCCGCTCGTCGCGCGGGTTCTCGCGGGCGACGCCGTGGAAGAGGTAGACCTCCTCGGGAGTCGGCAGGCGGTCGAGGCGGAAGTTCCGCAGCCGCCAGAGCTCCAGCCGCAGCGCCACCATGGGGTGGATGCCGCGGTAGACCTCCTCCTCCTGGAAGGGGCCGTCCTCGCGCCGGAAGGTGAAGTGCTGCGAGCCGGCCGGACCGGAGACGGTGACCGCCACGCGGCTCAATCCCGCCGGCGGCTCGGCGGCCGCCAGCAGGGCCGCGATCTCAGCGGCCACCGCGGCCTCCGGCGCCGGCTCGCCCCCGCGCCAGAGGTAGAGGTCCACCACCACCTCGGAGCCGGCGGGCGCCTCGCGGGCGAGACGCCGCGCCGCCTCGACGCTCCAGGCCAGCCGGTCGAAGTCCGCGTGGGTGGCGATCAAGTGGACGTGGGAGCCCCGGTGCTCGTAGCCGGCGACGCCGAAGGTCTGCCCCTCGCGGCGGAAGCTCTCGATCGCCCCCAGGTCGCGGATGCGGTAGTAGCGCCGCACCATGATCTCCAGCAGGGCCGCGCGCAGCGCGCTCGTCGGCGCCGTGGAGACGCTGGCGTAGCGCTGGGAGAGGATGCGATGGAGCGGCTGCGTGCACTCGACCAGGGCGCGGATCAGCTCGCCGCGCTCGGCCGTACCGGGGTGGGCGGCCAGCCGGGCGAGGTCGGACGCCGCCGCGGCGTAGACCCGCTCGCGGGCGGCGAGCAGGAGCGGGCGGACGAAGACGCGGTAGCGCACCTCGCGGGCGAGGTCGTGCACCGCCGGCTCGCTCCCCTGCGTCTCGGCCGCCATGCGGTCGAGGAGATCGCGCAGCTCCGGGGTGTCCGGCAGGTCGCTGCGCTCCAGCCAGCCCTCCAGCAGCGCCAGGACCACCGGCACTTGGCGGGAGAGGCGGTGGGAGATGGCGATGCGGAAGAGGCTCTCCTCCAGCGCCGGCGAGCGGTCGAGGCTCCTGGTGCCCGGATCTGCCTTTAGGGATTCTCCCAAATAATGGCCGAGGGCACGGCGGAGGCGGTCGAGGAAACCGGGGGAGAGGCCGGCGCCGCGAGCGTCGAGGTCGCGCAGATAGGTGGAGAGGAGCTCCTCGGCGCTGTGGCGGCCGTCGGAGCCGTCCGCGGGCTGGCGGCGGAAGAGCGAGCTGACGTCGGCGAACGCGCGCAGGATCTCTTCCTCGCGAGGCAGGTCGGCGCTCGCCGCCCGGCCGGATCCATCGGAGACCAGGCGCTCGACGATGCGGAGGTCGGCGTCATAGCCGAGCATCAGGCGCCGCGCCTCCTCCAGGCTCTCGGCGCGCGTGCCGGCGGCGGCGTCCGGCGGGGGTGCCAGGCTCGCCAGATGCACCCGGCGCCCTGGGACCGGCGCCGCCTGAGCTTCGGCGGCGCCTGGGGCGAGGGGCGTCAGCATCAGGAGTGGCGCGCCGGTGACGACGTGGGAGTTGCGGCGCGCGAGCACCTTGCGCACCCGTCCGGCCCCGGAGGCCACCACCGTCGTCTCCACCTTCATCGCCTCCAGCACCGCCAGGGGATCGCCGGCGGCCACCTCGTCCCCCTCCTGGACGGCGAGCGACACGACCACTCCCGTGGCCGGCGAGCGCACGGCCTCCCAGCTCTCGCGCTCGACGCGGTGGGGGATGCCGTCCACCTCCACGATCTGCCGGCTCCCCTGGGTGGCGATGGCGACGCGCCAGCTCCGCTCGCCGAGGGCCATCGTGCGGCCGGTGCGTCCCGGGGGCCCCGCTGTCACCTCCAGGCGGAGCCCGTCCACCTCGACGCGGAAGCGCGCGCGGTCGAGGCGGGAGACGCGGAAGAGGTAGTCCTGGCCGCGATGGCGCAGCTCGACGGCGCGGCCGATCTCCTTCGGCACCTCGGGCCGGCCGCGCGCCGCCGAGGCGTAGAAACGCGCGCGAGCGGTGGCGAGATCCTCCTCGTACCCCGCGATCGCCGCCGCCACCAGGGCCGGCTCGGCGCCCCGGCGGGGGAGGTGCTCGCCGCTCGCCACCAGCCGGTCGAGCCAGCCGGGCTCCGCGGGCTGCCGCGCGATCAGCTCGGGGCGGTCGAGGACCTCGGTGAGAAAGGCCTTGTCCGTGGCGCCGCCGCGCAGGGCGACCTCGGTGCGGGCGAGCCCGCGCTGGAGACGGGCGAGCGCCTCGGCACGATTCCGCCCGTGAGCGGTGACACGGGCGATCTCCGCGTTCGTTTCGGGCAGCTCCCCTTCCTCGACCGCGGCGTCGGCGCGGAGGCCGGGTCCGGACGGGAGGCGCAGCGCCTCGACCACGCCAGGACGGGGCAGGAAGCCGTCCTCTGGATCGAGAGCCGCGAGGGCGACCTGCGCGGCGTGCCCGCGGGATTCCGGCAGCTCGCCGTCGAGGGTGCCGCCGCGCGCGAGATGGCGCTCCAGGGCGGGGAGATCGAGCTCGTTCAGCGCCTCGATCACCGCCACGCCCGCCGGCAGCCCCGCCGCGGTGCCGAGCAGCCGGTGCTCCCCGCGCGCCGGATCGGCGAGGAACGACACGGTGAACGCGCCGGCCGCGCCCCGCGCCCCGGCGAGCCGGGCGGCGGCGGCGAGCAGCGAGCGCGCCAGCTCCTGCCCCACGCCGGGCGGCGGAGACTCGGCGAGCACCGGGCGGCCGCTCAAGCGGAGCGTGACGTCGATCAGCCCCGGCGTCCATACCGTCCCCCGGCGGTCGATCAGCACGGGCGCCTCGATGCGGCGAGCGCCGGGGGTCGGGGACGGTTCGGGATCGAGCATCCTGCGCAGGATACCCCGTCTTCATGGCGGAGCGCCGAGGCCCGCTCTGGTCTCGCAGGCTTTAAACCGAACCGCGCGGGACAACCCACTCGACCGGTTGGTGAGTGACCTCGGCGATCAGGTCGTAGTCGCGGTCGTAGTGGAGAAGAGTCAGACTCGCCGCTTCAGCCGCCGCGGCGATGATGAGGTCGGGGATGGGAACGCGGTGACGGCCGGTACGGGCCAATTCGGCCTGGATGTCGATGGCGCGCCGGAGGATCGAGTCGGTGATCGGGACGGATTGATAGGCCAGAGATCTGCGTTGCCGGATGCGTTCGTGGTCCTCACGATTGCGGGCGCTGAACAGAATCTCCAAGTCGATGATGGCGCACGTTGCGGCCTCTCCCGCTTCAATGATGGGCGCCAATCGGCTGCGGACGGCCTCGACCGGCATTCTGGCCAGGGCGCTCTTATCGATGAGATAGCGAGCTCTCACGCGCGCCAGGCTCGGGACATCACGTCTTCGTCCATCAGGTCCATACCGCTCATCGTCGTCAAGGCCCGAACCTCCTCGCGCCGGGCCTCGGCCCTCAAGACCTCACGGAATGCCCCCTCGATGGTTTCCTTGAGGGTCGCTGTCGAGAGCACCCGCTGGACTGCAGCTACCAGTTCTTCGTTGATCTCGACGCTTGTCTTGCGTACGCTCATCAGCACCTCCTTGTTGAGGATATCAAAAATGGATGATTTCGGATATCCCGGGAAGGATCTCGTCGATATGATCTTCTGCGGCGAGCGCAACCGCGGGGCAGCGATTGACGGAGCGCCGCCTTGCCGCTACCCTCGCCTGGAAGCACCACTTTCAGAGCGTGGGAGGAGAGGTAATGACAGACAATACCGAGCATCAGCCCATGGAGCCAACCCCTGTTTCCCGCCGCAACTTCCTGCGTGGCACCCTGGCGGCGGTGGCCGTCGCCGGCTTCGACGTCCACCTGCGGGGCTGGGTTTCGGCGGCGGAGCTCGCCACCGGCCGCGCGAATCTGGCGGACGCCTTTCCGCACTTCCGGGGCCGCCTCCACTTCGACGACGCCAGCCTGACCGCCGCCGCCGACGACTTCGGTCACGCCATCCATCGCCGGCCGCTGGCGGTGCTGAAGCCGGCCGCGGTCTCGGACATCGTCCGCCTGCTCCAGTTCACCAGCCGGCACGGCATTCAGGTCGCCGCTCGCGGCCAGGGGCACAGCACCCTGGGGCAGGCGCAGGTCGCGGCCGGAGTGGTGATCGACCTTTCCACCCTGGCGACCATCCACGAGGTGAACGATCATGATGCCCTGGTGGACGCCGGCGTGCGCTGGAGCGACCTGCTGCGCCAGACGCTCCCGAAGGGCCTTGCGCCGACGGTCCTCAATGACTACATCGAGCTCTCGATCGGCGGCACCCTCTCGGTGGGAGGGGTGGGGTCGCAGTCGTTCCGCCGCGGCGCGCAGGTGGACAACGTGCTGGAGCTCACCGTCGTCACCGGCCGCGGGGAGCTGATGACCTGCTCGCCCACCCGCCACCGGCAGCTCTTCGACGCCGTCCGCTCCGGGCTCGGCCAGTTCGGCGTCATCGTGCAGGCCCGCGTCCACCTCGTGCCTGCCCTGCCCAAGACGCGCTACTACAAGCTCACCTACGAGGATCTCCCGGTCTTTCTCGACGATCTGCTCCGGCTGGTCCAGGCCGGCCGCTTCGACACCGTCCAGGGCTTCGTGAACGCCCTCACCGGCGGCGGCTGGAACTACACGCTCGAAGCGACGAAGAACTTCTCGCCGCGGCACCTGCCCGACGACGCGGCGCTCCTCGCCGGCCTTTCTCCCGAGGTGACCTCGGAAGACATCACCTACTTCGATTACCTGGACCGCTTGGCACCCACCGTCGCCTTCCTGAAACAGATCGGAGTCTGGTCCTTCCCGCACCCCTGGGTCGATCTATTGATCCCGACGAGCCAGGCCGAGAGCTTCATCGCCGGCACCCTCGCGGATCTCGATCCCGCGGATGTCGGCCAGGGACCGATCATCGTCTACCCCTACGTGGGGAGCCATTTCACGGCGCCCAACTTCCGCAAGCCGGGGGGCGAGACCTTCTTCCTCTTCGGCCTGCTGCGAACGGCCGTTCCGCCCACGCCCGAGCGCTCGGCGGAGCTGGTCGCCGCGAACCGCCGGCTCTACGAGCAGGCGCGGGATGTCGGAGGCTTTTTCTATCCGGTCGACTCCGTGCCGATGAGCCCGGACGACTGGCAGCGCCACTTCGGCGACCGCTGGCCCCAGTTCCAGGCCGCCAAGCAGGCGTTCGATCCGGACCACCTCCTGGCGCCGGGGCAGGAAATCTTCACGGGCGGCTGACGTCCCGGAAAAGATCCTTAATCCACCCTGGCCAGAGCCCCCTCCGGCCAGGGCCGTTCAGATCGCGAGATAGTAAACCCTCCCCTTAATTTCCGCGGGTCGATCTATTCCACTCAGTGTATGAAATGGAAGAAGGGATTCGTACATCCATGGGCGAAAGCGCTAGGATAGGGAAACTCTTATCGACACATTCGATCATCGCACCATCGACAACCGGCAACCCGAGCGGAGCCGTCGCTCCGTTCTTTACGAAGGAGAGAGCCATGAAACGTATCACCCTGCTTCTGCTGTTTCTCGCGGTCCTTGCGATCCTGCCGCGGTCGGCCCTGGCGGCCTGTCCCGGGATTTCGACCTGCAAGCTTTCGACGTGCCCCACGGGAGCCATCCAGGTCACTCCCGGGCACTCGATTCAAGCGGCTATCAACGCGGCGGCCAACGGCGCCAAGATCTGCGTCAAGGCGGGAACCTATGTGGGCAACCTGAGCTTCATGGGGAAACCGATCACCCTGGTCGCCGCGGGCGGTCCGGGCGTGACGTTCCTCAAGGGCACCGGCACGGGTACCGTGGTGACCTTCAATCATTTCGAGGGGGCGGACAGCGTCCTCGACGGCTTCACGGTCACCAATGGCAAGGCCAACTTCGGTGGCGGGGTCTCGATCACCAACGCCTCGCCGACTCTGCGCAATCTCGCGATCAACCACAACATGGCCACGGGAGGGAGCTACTCGCGGGGCGGCGGCGCTTTTGTCGTCGGCGCCACCGCGAAGCCGTCCATCACCTGCGTCCAGTTCGCGTTCAACCAGGCGACCTACGCAGGCGGGGGCTTGGCCACCGGCGGCTTCGCCGACCCCTATCTGCGCAACACCGACTTCGAGCAGAACACGGCCTCTTACGGCGGCGCGATCGCGGCCTACAGCAGCGGCCGCCTCGACCTCGGCACCTCGTCGTTCTTCTCCAATCAGGCCCTTGGCGACGGCGGCGCGATCCATACGGGAGTCGGTTACGGCAACGTGCTGGTCCGCAACTGCTGGTTCAAGGGCAACACGGCGAGCGGCAACGGCGGTGCCGTCTGGGTCCCGGCGGGCCTCGCCCAGATCGTCAACTGCACGCTCGACGGTAACCAGGCTTCGGTCGGGGGTGGCCTTGCCGCGGGGTTCGGCGGCATGGCGGACGTGGCCAGCACCCTGTTCGTGAACAACAAGACTCTCGGCGGCGGGAGCTCCACGCTGGTCAACACCTCGCCGGCGAGCAACACGTCCGTCGTCAACCATTACAACGGTTTCTTCGCCAATACCGGCGGCGATTATCTGGGAACCTACGGGGATCTGGGACCGCTCCTCCTGGACCCCCAGATCGGCACCTCCTGCTGCCCCGCGGCGAGCTCGCCCGCGATCGGGGCCGGCATTCCGGACTACCTCTTCAACAACGTTTCCGGATCGCGCAACGATATGGGCGCCTGCGGTGGCCCGGCGATCTGAGGGCTCGCGATTACGAATTTTTTGCTTGAACATGATGCGATGAAGGGCATGTCAAAGCCGTGGTCCCCTGGCGACCGAACGATTTTCGAACGCCAGGGTCACGGCGAGCCGAGCAACCGGCTCAACCGCCGCAACCGATCCTCGGACGCATCGGAAACCGCCCAATAGGTCATCCCGCCTTGCGACCAATGGAGGACGTGGAACCCTTGGCGCGCGGCAACTCCAGAGTCCGAGCCGTCCAGGTCATACCCCGTAGGCCAGGTGAAGACGTTGATCACGTGGCGGTCGGCGCGATAGATCAGCGCCGCGACGGCGTGGTGGCCGAGATAGTCGAGACGCCCGCCGACCAGCGGGAAGCCCTGGGCCGCGAGATCGATCACGACCGGCGAGTAGTCGAGCTTGCCGGTGAACCAGGGCTTGACCGTGTGCTGATCGGTCGAGGCCACGTCGGCGGGGTGGCCGGCGAGGAGCGAGCGGACGTGGCTCGCCACCACCTCGTCGGCGAAGCTCGCGGCCGGCCGGGTCGGCCAGACGCGCCCCAGGCTCCAGGAGGCGACCGCCACCAGCAGCAGTGCGGCGAGCGCCTGCAACCGCTGGATCGCCGGCCAGCGGTCCCTGTCCGGCTCGGGCGTAGCGGCGCGGCGTAGGCGGCGCGCCAGCTCGGGAGTGGGGCGGAATCGGAGGTCCGCGCCTTGGATCGCCTCCCGCAGGGCCCGCTGCGCGGCGAGTGCCCCGGCGCAGTCCGGACACGCCTCGAGATGGCGTTCGAAGACCAGCGCGCTCGTCAGATCGAGCTCGCCGTCGAGGTAGGGCATGACCTCCTGCTCCGTGCGCGGACAGCTCATGGCCGCCCCTCCTTGACCCCGTGAGCGATCAGAAAATCCTGCAATTGGCGGCGGGCGCGCGACAGGCGCGACATCACGGTGCCGATCGGCACCGCGGCGATGGCCGCGATCTCCTTGTACGACAGCCCTTCGAGCTCGCGCAGCACCATCACCTCGCGGAGGGGGAGGGGCAGCGACTCGAAGCCCTGCCGCAGCAGGCGGCTGTCCGCCTGGCGCAGCAGCTCGACCTCGGGGTCCGCGCCGCCGGATATCGTCGAATGGATCTCCTCGTCGAAGGGATCGGCGCTCTCAGGCGTGCCTTTCTGTTGCGCCAGCCAGGTATAGAACGAATTGCGGACGATGGTGAGCAGCCAGGCGCGGGCGTTGACGCCGTGGAAGCCGTCGAAGAACTGCAGTGCCCGCAGGGAAGCGGTCTGCAGCACGTCCTCGGCGTCCTGATCGTTGCGGGTGAGCCACCGCGCCAGGTCGTAGGCGGCATCGAGGTGCGGCAGGACGGCGCGGTCGAAGCGTGTCCGCCGGTCGTCCTGCCTGAAGAGGCGATCTCGTAGTTGGCTCAGCATCGCGGGGGTTTCTGCCTCCGCGATGGTATACCCGACGCCGGCAACCTGGGCAAACGGAGCCATGGCAATCTCGAAAAGTCAGAGATACCAGCGCAGCGGAGCGGCGGCCAGGAGCGCCGCGACCGCCACTCCGAGACAGACGGACCAGGCGATGGCGCGAGGGCGCGGACTGGCCAGGCGGCGGAGCCCGAGCAGGCCGGCCGCGAGGGCGAAGCCGGTCGCCGTCGCGGTCAGCTTCACCACCAGCGCCACCAGGGCGACACCGGTGACCTCGGGGAGCGCTCCTTTGAGGCCATAGCTCGCCGCCGCGAAGCCGGCGCCGCTCGCCGCCTGGAGGCCCCAGGCCAGGAGGAGGGTCCAGGCCAGACGCCGCTCGAAGGCTCCGTTCCGGCTGTGGAGGACCAGGGCCAGGGCGGGGCTCGCGACCACGGCGACGGCGCCGAGGTTGTGGAGAGCCTGAACGCAGGTGTAGATGAGCTCGTTCATCGGTGGACCTACTTCACCTTGACCTGGATCGACTTCTGCGGCCCCGTCGGCACATGCCCTTTGTCGACCAGCTTGAGGGTGATGGTGTGCACGCCCGGCGTCATCTTGGGCAGCATGTAGGTCCCCTTGAGATCGTGGATTCCCGGGCTCCGCTCCGCGTCCACCCAGACGTGGAAGTGATCGTCGCCCTGCCCCAGGGTGACCTGGTAGTCGAGGGGGTAGGACTCGCCGGCGTCGAGCTGCGCCTGGTCGGCCGGCTTGAGGATCTGGATGCTGGCGGCGCCCGGTTTGTTCTCGGCGGACACACTGAGAGCGAGCGACAGAACGAGGATGGACAGAGCAATGGCAAGGCGATGAATTTTCACAGTCTCTCCTTTCGCCGCGCGAGGCGGCGGATGGTTTCGGGCAATCGCGCCGGTAATGGCGCCGGTCGAGCGGCGAGCGCCGTGGGCCGGACTGCCTTCGCCTGTCCTAGACTGGAGATTCCTGGATTTATTCCGTCGGAGTTGAAAGCTTGGCCGGCGTCGAGCCCAGCCGAGGAGAAAATCTCGGACTTGTCCGTCTCTTCTTCAAAACAGTCAAAGGGCCGTTTAGAGCCGGGGAGAGAGATCATGAGCATATCTAGGAGACAGTTTCGGTCTGCAAGGTTCGCGGTGTCGGCGCTTCTCTTCCTGGCTACCTTGAGTTTCTGGGGCTGCTCTGGACACATCGCCAATCCGCCTCGGTCAAACATCATCATGGCCAGTAAACTGGGAGAGCCAATCGACCCTGCAACTTACAAGCAGTTCTCAAAGGATACGGAGAAATACGATCATTATATCGACGACATCTTCAGCGGTCTGGTCAGGTTCTGTGCGAAAGAAAGGTATAACCAGGCAGAGCAGGGGGAGTCGAAAAACAGTTGCCGGATGCTCATGTTCTTTCATGGTGGCTTGAACACCAATAAGGCTGCCGTGCAGCGTGCGGTGGATCTCAGCGAAAAAATTGAGACTTCGCATTATTATCCGTTGTTCGTCAACTGGCGCTCTTCGTTGCTCTCGACTTGGTGGGGCCATCTGGCTCATGTCCATAAGGGAATTTACTTCAGATACGAGATGCTGCCGTTCGTACCCTATGTCGTGGTTGTCGATGAAGTCAAATCAATCATTCGAGCACCGGAAGCTTGGGTGGCGGAGGCTCGTCATGCTATTGCTCCGCAGGAAGCGGCCGGCTTTGGAGCGCTTGCGGGATATCAAGATCTGGTTCATAACAAGGCCATCGACGTCAACGATCTCCTCAATAAACCGCAGTCCTCGGAGAAGATTTTGATCGACGACCGGAGCCCGGCGGACCGTTGGTTACCTAGGACGAGTCTTGTGCTGACCCTAGTGCCCAAGATCCTGACTCCACCTCTTTTGGTGCAGTCGGCCGGGACAGGCGCCTGGGATGTCTTGGAACGCCGCACGACCCTGCTTTTTCGGACGGAGGCGGAATTTAGAGGCGTACAGGCAAAGACCGTCAAGAAGGAAAGACAAGAGAAGGAGGAAGGCAATTCGTCGGAGATTGGCAACGGAGATCAGCTACCCAATAAGAACGCTTCAAACGGCACCAAAACTGTAGAAGAGAAGGCCACTCAGACGGCTCAGATCTATGATACCGGAGCTGCCTTGGCCCATTTTCTCAAGCGCTATCAGGATAAGTTCTTACCTCAATTCTGCGAAAAAGGGGACTATGATCCGGCTTTGAATCGACCGGACAATGATCCGGTTTCGGTTCCTCCTCCTCCCGAGCCCTGCAAATACCCAATCGACATAACTCTGGTCGGCCATAGTATGGGAGCGATCGTGATCGACCAGCTTCTTCGATACGAACCAGATCTGAAGGTCAAAAATATTGTTTTCATGGCTGCGGCGACCACGGTCGAGGATTACCGCGATACGGTAAATCCCTATCTCGCGAATCACCCAGAAACTCAAATGTACCATTTGATCCTTCATCCGCTGGCGGAAGTTTCAGAGAGGAATTTTCTGGATCTGACGCCACGCGGATCTTTATTGGTCTGGATCGACAATTATTTTACCGACCCGCCGACACCTTTGGGGCGTCGTGTAGGACGTTTTGCCAACCTTATTCCGGAGTTGACGTTCGCGGACTCCAAGATCAAGCGACAGCTTCATCTTAAGGTCTTCCGCGTCGGAGGAGATCTGCGTTGCACGAGTCCACAGAAGCACGGAGACTTCGGTAGCTTCCCGTTCTGGGACGAGAAGTTCTGGAATCCACAAATCGATAGCACAGAGGGATCTCCAATCAAGCGTTTAGATTGCTAAGTCGTTTCTATGCGGCCACAGACGGTAGCTGCCCGCGCCGGCGCCAGAAGGGGCTGTCGGGCCAGCGCCCTTCGGCCGCGTAGTGCCGCGCGCGGAGGGTCGAGTAGCTGGCGAACTCTTCTTTGCCGAGGCGGCGATAGCGCTCCAGGCCGCGATCGTCCCCTTGGGTCAGGCGGTCGCCGATCGCATAGCCGGCGAAGATGCCGGAGCGCAGGGCTTTGAGAATCCCCGAGGAGGAGAGAGGATCGAAGACGGCGGCGGCGTCGCCTACGGCCAGCCAGTCGTCTCCGGCCACCGGCTCCAGGCGGCGGGAGGGGGTGGCGCGGACGATCACGTCGCCTTGGGGTTGCGCGCCGCGCAGGGCCTCGCGCACTCGATCGGTGGCGTCGAGCAGACGGCTCCATTCGGCGGTGTCGCGCAGGCGGAGCCGGCGGGCGAGGTCGGCGTCGGTCAGGCAGGCCGCGATCCGCCGGCCTCCGGGGAGGCCCGCCGTGTACCACCAGCCGTCGGCGAAGGCCTCCACCAGGGTGCGGGGATCGCCCCCTTCCGAGCCTTCGTAGAAACGGGCGAAGCCGGTCAACCGGTCGGCGGTGAGGAAGCGCGCGCCCTGCCGCCGCGCGAAGGCCGCGGCGGCTCCCGTGGCGTCGATCACGAAGCGCGCGCTCATCTCAAGGCCTTCAGAGAGGCGCAGGCGCCAGCCCGCTTCTTCCCGGGTGGCCGCGGTGAGGCGCGCGGGGCGCAGCACGGTGATTTCACGGCGCTCGGCCTCGGTGGCGAGCATGGCGTCGAAGGCGGCGCGGTCGAGGTGCCAGCCGTTTCCCCTAGCGGCGAACAGGAAGTCGTTGTCGCGCGGCTCGGGCCCTCCCCAGGCGGCCGAGGTGCCATGGACTTCGCGGTGCCCCTGGTTTTGGAAAGCCTCCCAGACGCCGAGGTGGACCAGCATCCCGCGGGCCGGCGGCGGCAGGGTCTCGCCTACCCGCGGAGCGGTGGAATCGGAGGCCTCGAGGATCGCCACGTCGAGCGACGGGGCGTGCGACCGCAGGGAGAGGCCGGCGGCGCAGCCGGCCGGCCCTCCCCCTACGATCACGACGTCGAAGGAACGCGCGGGCACGCCCTTCTCAGTCGACGCGGACGGCGTAGAATGAGGCCACCACCCCCGCGGGATTGGTGCCGCCGCCGCTGCCGGAGTGCGGGATGGTGCGGACCACGGAACCCACGATCGCCGGGCGCTGCAGGCGGTCGTTGCTGTTCGGCCAGACCGGCACCAGCCAGCCGATATAGTCGTAGATCCACTCCTCGCCGCTCACCACGCCCTTGCCCTGGAAACGCACCTGCATGGGCGTGCCGTAGTCGCGCGAGCCGTAGAGGTCGAGCGACCAGCCGTCACCCCCGATGGTGCCGGTGAGCACCTGCTCCGGCGCTTCCGCGATCACGATCGTGCCGACGCCGAACTCCAGGTCGTTGAACGCCTTGGCAGGGTCGACGTCGTTGAGCAGGCTGCGATAGGTCCACGAGCCGACGAAAGGGTTCTTGCTCATTTTTTCTCCTTGGGATCGCGGGGTTGATCGCGTTCGACGCTGATGTACTTGTTGTCCGGCGGCAGCTCGGTAGGGAGCACGTCCGCCGGCAGGAAGGGGTTCTGGATCACGAATCCAAGGCGCCACCAGTCGGTGGTCATCTTGAGGTCGCCGGCGTTGGTCTGCGGGATGCCGCGGCTCCAGTCGACCCACACGTAGCCGGAAGGCTTGCCGTGGGACATCCCGGAGATCTCATAGGTCTGGAGCGGCCGGTGGGCCGGCCACCAGAGCGTTTCCCAGACTTTCTGCTCGCGTTTCATCAGCGAGTCGCCGTCGGTCTCGATGTTGTTCCAGGCTTCGTAGGTGATGTCGATGGTCTGCGTGCTGCACTCGTTGAAATCGGCCTGCCAGGGGAGGGCCATGTACTTGGTCAGGTCGCCCGGCTGGAGACCGGCGTCGAAATCGTTGTCCTGGCTGAGGTCGGTCTGGGTGTACGAGATGTAGTCCACTTCCGGCACGCCGCCGCGCCAGGCGTTGGCCTGCGCCGCCGTCTCGCGGAACACGTAGAACTGCGGGTCGGCCTTGATCCGGTACGGCTCGCGATAGGCCGCGGGGTTGCGCTGCACCCAGCCCACCTCGCCGCCGGGGCAGAAGGCGCCGCCCAGCAGGTTGGTGAGCACGCCGCGGTCGAGGTCGCGGCCGGTGAGGTTCTCCCAGCCGGCGTAGGGCTGCCAGGGGTCCGGCCGCGCCCACCCCTCCAGCTCCTCGTTGAAGAACAGCCCACGGGACCACTGGCGCAGCAGGTAGTACTGGGTGTCGGTGAGGCGCAGGAATTTGGACGGGACGACGTTAGAGAGCGGATTGTCCCCGGCCAGCAGTGGCATCAGCGGCAGGTTGTAGGTGCGGCTGTTGGGCCTGCCGCCGGCGAAGAACTCGTTCTCGTCGCCGGACTGCCGGAGGAGATCGAAAAGAAAGGTACGGTAATCCCGGTATGGATCGTAGGTGTTGGCCTCCACGCACTTGCGGCGGGCCTCGTCGAGTAGCCGGCCGGTGTGATATTTCCGCAGATGCTCGAGGGTGACGACCCGGAGCTGCGCGCCGAGCTGATCGAAGACGCCGCGCACGCCACCTTGAGCGTGCGCGCCTTCGCCGCGCGCGGCGGTCAGCCCCGCCTGGGTGTCCCAGCGCGCCGCGCGCTGCGCGGGGAGGCCGGCCAGGATGTCCTGCACCTGCTGCTCCAGGCGGTCCTTGGCGTCGGCGTAGGAAGCCGCCTGGGCCGACTGGCTTTCAGCGCCCTGCCGCCATCGTTGCAGGTAGCTCCGGAAGCTTTCCCCGGCCCCCTCGCCATGCGCCTGGCGGGCGAAGTCGGCCAGGGCCTCGCGGAGCTTGCCGGCGATGTCGTCGGTGAGCAGGCCGGTCAGGTTGGCGGCCGCCGGCGCCTCGCTCTCGCCCGCGGCGGCGAGCTCGCGGCCGAGCTGCGCCTGGGTCTGCTTTTCCAGCACCAGGAGGGCCGGCGCGAGTGTATTGACGAACAGCTCGCCGGAGAGGTTCTGCTCGATGCAACTCTGCTCGCAACGCTCCACGGCGGCGCGATCGACCATCGGCGGCACCGACAGCTTGTAGGGATCGAACCGCCCGCGCTTCGACTGGTTGTGCGGATAGTTCGACTGCCCCAGGATGTTGCTGAGATAGGTGAACTGATCGGGCCGGTAGAGGATCGGCCAGATGTCGCGATAGAACCAGGGTTTGTAGTCGGGGTTCCACTCCAGGCGGCCGGCCTGCCAGAGGATCAGCGCCTCGCGGTCGAGCGGATCGATCTGTTGCGGGTCCGCGAAGGTGCCGGTCTCGCCGTAGAGATCGGTGCGCGCCGCGAACTCCCGGATGGCCATGTCCTCGATCACCTCGTTCATGGTGACCATGTCGAGGATCTGCGGTACGTAGGCGGGATAGGCCGCGACCACCCAGGCGGGATCTTCGACGTCGACGAAGCGCTGCTGCGTCACCTGCGGGTCGTACATCACCAGCCGCGCCATCACCGGTCCGTCGGAGGTGTCGTCGAACCAGCCGTCGTTGTTCGCGTAGTCGTCGATGCGCGGCTGGCCGAACTGATCGAAATCGAAAGTGCCGGAGTTGCCGTGGCCCCCCAGCACCAGCAGCCGGCCGTCGTCGTCGGTCATCATCTCGCCCAGCGTGTCGATCGAACAGGGCTCGAGCGGCGGCGGGAAGGTGGGCGCATAGATCTCGCTGTTCTTGTCGAAACGCGCGGTGCGCCGCGTCGTGCCATCGACGATGCGCGGGCCGGGATCGATGATCAATCGCTGGCGGGCCTCCGG
Organism: uncultured Acidobacteriota bacterium; assembly: GCA_963718645.1. Classification (GTDB taxonomy): domain Bacteria; phylum Acidobacteriota; class Thermoanaerobaculia; order Multivoradales; family UBA5704; genus DATARR01. Next base: position 2,277,600 of record OY970373.1, on the reverse strand, counting down.
ATCGGTGATGTCGGCGTTGCGCCGCGGGTGTTTCGCCGGATCGTAGCCGTGCTCGCCGTCGAGCTGCTCGAACTCATACCAGGAAGCCTTCTTGTTCGCCAGGTAGACGCGCCACTGCACGTCCACCAGCGTTCCCGCGTTGCCGCCCCCTTCGACCGGATCGCCGATCTTGAGCGGCCGCCCCGCGGGGCTCTCGTCGTCGTAGACGTAGATCTGGAAGCGCGCCGCCTGGCGCTTGATGCGCCCCTCGTCGTCCTTGAACTTTTCCACGTGCAGCTCGGTCTTGCCGTCGGACGAGAGCAACACGTTGCCCCTGGCGTCGCAGGCGAGCGGCAATTCCGCCGGCTTTTCCGGCGAGATGCAGAACTCGTCCGGGCTGTTGCCCAGACGAGCGATTCCGATTCCGGGGTGGATCCTGTAAGTGGCCATGGCGTCCTCGGCTCCTGGATCAATCGAGGAAATTCAACGACACGCCTTCGAGCCGCAGCAGCTCGTTGTCCTCGCAGTAGTCGACGCCGATGACCACCAGCGTGATCTGGAAGGACGACGCGCCGCCGTCGAGCAGCCGCCGCGCGGCCTGGGTGACGTTGATCCGGTGGTTGCGGGGAGTGTTGTGACTGCGCGGGCGCAGATCGTACTTGCGGGCCTGGCTCGGCGGCGTCGCGCAATGGCCCGGCCCGCCGTAGCAGGGACCATGGCCGAAGATCGCCAGGTAGCCGGCGTAGTTGGCGTGCTCGATCGAGGTCTCGGCGTTGGCGTCGGGAAGGTTGAGAAAGACGCGGATGAAGCACGACCGCGGCAGTTGCGGGATGCGGTGGAGCCGCACCTCGGCGGAGCGGAACGCATTGCGCACCGCCTCCGGGATGTCGAGCGGGCGCGAGACGAAACGCCCCACCGGCGTCTCCAATCCGACCGGAATGATGTGCGTGCTCTTCACGTACTCGTAGCCGAAATGTGACATGTTCAGCGTATCGGCGATCGTGTAGCTCCAGGGGGTGAGCACCGAGTCGAGATCGGCGGGAACGCTCTGCGGATGGTCCTGCTCCCACTCCCACCAGAGGCGGTCGATGTTGGCGTGGATCGGCCAGAACACCGGATCGTACGACGCCGTCAGGTTGCTGAACATGTCGCCGTACTGCGGCTGGGTGTAGAGGTCGGCGCGCGAATGGAAGCGGCGCCCGGCCACCAGCACCCCCTTGTTGCGGTCGCCGCCGATCTCCCGCTGCGCCCCCTGCGCCGGCGCTTTGTAATCGGGATTCATGCCGCCCGTCCAGATGTGCATCGTGTTGTGCGGGTTCTGGTCCAGGAAGCCGAAAGAATCGTTGTAGAGGTTGCCGCCGCCGAAATCGCGGAAGCTCCGCAGGCTGGCGATCTGCGCCATGTCGTCGGCGGTCGGGTAGTGATACTGGATCGCCTGATTGATCGTCGACGGCTTGCCGTTCTTGGTGTATTCCGCCGGATAGCGCAACGGATACCAGAGCGAGTTGGCGGCCAGCAGCGCGTCGAGGAAACGCTCGCGGTGCGCGCCCTGGGTGTACGGCTCGCCGATCAGCCGGGCGACCTCGGCGAAGAAGCGGTGCTGCGACGGATAGGTTTTCTTCTCGTCGACCATCTCCTTCTGCAGCGTGTCGGCGGCGTCCGCCGGCAGCTTGGGGATGGCGTCGCGGAGATACTGGATCGACGCGCCGGTCAGGAACGCCTGCAAGGCCTTCGGAATGATCCAACCCTTCTCCGGGCATTCCGGACGGTACTGCCGCATCGTCCAGTCCCAGTAGGGGAGGGTCACGTCGGGGCAGATGTCCTGCAGGGCCTGCTCGAACTCGTAGAGGTAGATCCGGTGCCAGGGGAGGAAGCGCTCCCAGCCGTGCTGGCAGTGGTTCTGATGGGTCAGCGCCAGGTTGTTGTAGTTGCGCCGGTCCTCGGGCCACTTGTTGAGCTCATAGAGCTCGCGGAACGCATGGCGATAGCGCTCGAGCTGGGGCGGCGTCATGCAATCGATGTTCATCCGCTGCTTGATCTCGCCCTGCTGGTATTTGTATTCGTTGGGCGAGCCGCCGTAGGTCTCGTAGACCTCGCGCGCGACGACTTCCACGTTATCGGCCGAGATCTCCGCGAGCTCCGTCGAAGTCCGGTCGGCCTGGACGTCAAACGAGGCGATCACCCGGTCCTCGGGCGGACAGCCGTCGTCGATCCAGTCGGAGATGAAGCGGATGTCGTCCTCGGCCACCGGCTGGCCCCCCCAGGGCAGGGGCGGGAAGCGCGAGGTGTCGAAAGGCGCCTGGCCGCGCAGCCCCTGGATCAGCCCCGAGGCCGCTCCCCGTCCCGGACAGGGTGGGAGGCGATCCGCGGCGCTGTCGCCTGCCGGGCTCTGCGCGGTGTGGCAGCAGCAGGAGCCGGCGGCGGTTTGAGCGGGCGCGATCATGCGCACGCCGTAGACCTCGACCTCCAGGAGCTCGGCGAGCGGCAGGTCCCAGAAACGTCCCTGGCCGCCGTACTCGGCCGCGCTGTCTCCGGCCGCGCCGTCGAGGATCTCCCGGACGCGTTGATAGCGGGTGGGTTGGGTGTCAGGCATGTCGGTCTTCCTAAGGAAATGGCCGCCGCGGCGTCAGCGGTGGCCCGTTGAGCAGCAATGCGGGCGCTCGCGCCAGGCCCGGACGGCGAGCCCGCCCAGCGCCAGGGCGAGCGCGCCAATGAGGAGGGAGAGCCGGTAGGAGCTCCAGGCGGCCGGTGGGATTGAGATAACGCCGGCGAGGCCCACGTAGACAAGGACGCACGCCGGGCACTTCGGCAGCGCCGCGAGGACCAGCGAAGAGAGAAGAAGGGTGCTTCTCCGGCGACCGTTACCCATACCGTCCTCCGAATGACGATCCCGACCTGGAGGACCGCCGGCACTGAATTTTTATATCAGCAAGAAGTCTATCACGCCGGCCTCAAGGCCTGTACGTGAAGCTGTGGATCACGATCTCCACCTCGCGGCCGTCCATCGGCGGTTTGCCGTCGACCAGCCAGAGGTTCATGTGCACCGGCAGCGGGTGCTGCGGGATGCGCCGGGCTGGGTAGGGAGGCGCGAACCGCCAGCGGCCGATGGGGGAGCGGTTGTCGTTGCGGTGGCCGTTGAGGCTCTGGAAGTAAATGCTCTTGCTCGTCCAGGTGAAGCGCTGGGTGGTGTAGGTGCCGTCGAGCGAAAAGTCGAAGGTCGTGGCGGCCGGCGGGATCTGCGCTTTGGCCGGCCAGACGGTGAAATTGAGGTTCGGGGCCGAGGGGATTCCCCAGCGCGCGAGCTCGATGTCGATCTCATTCGTGCCGTCCGGCCCCACCTCCGGCGGCGGGTAGTTGAACAGGCCGAGGACGACGTTCGGGTCCAGCCGGTCGACCTCGCCGATCACCCACCACTGGTAGGTCCCGAAGCCCAGGCTCCGCGTCGATTCAACCTCGGCGCAGGTCCAGGTGCCGCCGGCGTGCGAGATCTTCAGGTGGAGGTCGCCGGCCGAGTCGACAAAGGCGTTCGCCGCGCGCCAATCGCAGGGTCCCGGGCCGAGCCCATTCCCCTCCTTGACGGTCCAGTCATAGCCGGCGAAATGGAGGGTCGCCGCCCTCGCCGCGTACAGGGGCAGAAAGAGGGCCAGGGCCGCCAGGGTAGCGCGCAGTGTGTGCTTCATCGTGGTTAGAACTCTAATCCCGGCGCGGCGGCGGGTCAATCGGCGGGATCGGGACGGGGGAGCGCGCGTGGGCTCAGCAGTTGACCGGCACGCTGCCGCAGATACAGAGCGTCGTACACGTGTCGCTGCAGCACTCCAGGCCCACGAAGAAGCTGTGGTGCTGGTTGCGGCACTGCTGCGTACAGGCGTCGCGCTGCGCCTGGGTGCAGAAGCCAGAGCCACAGGCCTTCGCCGCCTTGTCGACCGCCGTGGCGGCCGGGTTGCCGAGGGAGGCGAGGAAGGCATCGAGCGAAGGCGCGGCCGGTGCGTGGAGGGCCGGCGTGGCGGCCGAGGCGGCGACCGGCAGCGCGAGAAGAGCGAGAGCGAGGATCAGGATGCGATGGGTTTTCATGGCATCTCCTTTCGAGGGCTGTCGAGGGTTTGACCTTGCTTGATTTCGCTCCCCCGTCCTCTCCGAGAGTACTCTTCGGACTTGTGCCATGCAAGATCTTCAATATCTTCTTCGGCTATGATCGGTGCCATGAAACCTGCCCTGCTCCTCCTTCTCGCCGGTCTCGCGCCGCTCTGCGCCGGATGCGTCGTCGGCACCGTCCTCAGCGCCGAAAAGGCCGCTCCGGCCGGCAGCGTCGAGCTCCGGAGCCCGTCGCTCGGCGACCGGACCCTCAAGCCGGCGGAATGCCGGTCCGGCGAGCACCAGCTCTTCCTCGGCGCGGACTTCCTCGACGGCCAGGGCCTCACCACGCGTCTGATCGTCGAGCCCACCGGTCTCGCGAGCCTGCGGTTTTTCGCGGCGGCGCATCCGCTCGACCCTGGAATCCTGTTCCATCGTCAGGACTGCGGCCTCTTCGCGATCTCCCTGGACCGCACCGGCTGGCGGATCAACGACATCTACGACCTGCACCTCAGCCTCGACTTCGAATGTCACACCGCCTCGGGCGAGGCCGCGACGGGACATCTGGTGGCGGATCACTGCCATTGAGCCCGCGAAGCCGGCCGCTGGGCCTTACCGCCCTCAGCGCCTTCTTCGTCTTCGGTGCCGCGATGAGCGGCCTGACTCTCATCCTGTTGCTGTTTCCCGGCAGCGGGCTCGATCCCGCCTGGCGTCTGAATCCCGAGGCTCGCGAAGCGTTCGTGGGGATGGGGATCTGGGCCCTCCTCCTGATGGCGGCGGTCTGCCTTGCCTGCGCGCTCGCGGCTCGGGGGCTATGGATTCTGGCCCCTTGGGGTCGCCGGCTCGCACTGGGAATCCTGACGGTAAATCTGATCGGAGATCTCGGCAACGCTTTCGTCCGCGGCGACCTGCGGACCTTGATCGGCGTGCCGATCGGCGGCGTGATGATCGGATATCTGCTGAGCGCGCGAAGGCGGCCAAAATAAGAATGCGGTCGGTACGTCTCCTCCGGGCCTGCGTTAGGTAGCCGGCACTCTCAGGCCAAGGGTGGCAGAAGGAAGCGGCAGCGAGGGCCCGAGGCTCTGGCGAGGCGGCGATCGAGGGTCGCCAGGGGGAGGTCGCACTGTTCGGCCACCGCGACGTACCAGGCGTCGTAGCTCGTGACGTTGGCCCGGAGCTTCCAGACCCGCTCCGCGAAGGGCGCAAAGGGCACCAACTCGAGGTCGAACAGGAGAAGATCACGAGCAGCGGCACCGGCTTCCTTCCGGCCAAGCCGGCCCTCGAGCTCGAACCGGCGGAGGATGTTCGTGGCCTCGACGAGAGCCAGGTGAGGCGCTACCAGGCCGCCGGCGCGCACCACGTCCTCAGCCCACTGTCCTTCCGCGCCCGCATCCGAGGTTGCGGCCACCAGGAGCGAGGCGTCGACGACTGCGCTCACCGGCGGTCCGCGTCACGGAGGGTCAGGATCTCCTCCGGGGAGAGCCTGGTTCCTGCCGTCGCCTTACGCATCCGAATCCGCTCGAGCACCTTCTCGACCGGCGGGCGTGCGGCTAGACGTTCGAGCTCGGCGCGCAGGTATTCCTGCATCGACTTACCCTGGAGGGCTGCCCGCGCCGCGAGCTCATCCTTCACGGCGTCCGGCACGTCGCGGATGGTGATCTGTACGCTCATGCCTGCATTGTGACGTCGCTGATTGCAAAACGCAAGCACGCCTTTTCTGGCGGCTTTCGAGAACGCCGCCGCTCTCGTTCGGCTGGACACAACAACAACCCGGGCGGCTATGATTGTAAGTGAGCTTCAGGTGGAGGCGCTAACTCGGAATCCGGGAAGGCTCGATGTGTTCGAGATCGATGACTACCGAGGGGTCGAGGAGCCCGCGAGCGGGCCGCCGGTCAGGCATTGGGTTCAACGTCCTGACCGGCCCACGCACCGAGATCGGCACGGAAGCGGCCGGAATCGATGGCGGGCGCATTCCTGAAAATGGCAACGACGGTCGCCGCCGGCACGAAACGGTGACGTCGTAGGGGGGTGAGCTCGCCCACCGGCACGCCGTTGCACGTGACGACGAAGGACTCTCCCTGGGCGAGCCGGCGCATGATCTCGCCGCTGTCGTTGCGGAGATCTCGTTGGGTGATGGATTCAGCCATTTCGAGAGGGTAGCGCGTCGTGCTACGGCTGTCGACGGTTCGGGCCACGCGGAGCCGGAGACGCCCGCGTGACCCCCTGTCCGTTCGCGTTCTCCGAGCCCGCTAAATGATCAGGCACCGGCAGCGAAAGCGCTCCACCGCACTGCATGTGGGGCCGCCGGCGATGCAGCGAAAGCCGGCGGGGCCGCAGACCGCATTCGGCGTCTTGCCCACGCAGGCCGCGTCGCTGCAGGCCCCGCAGAGGTCGGTCGCCGTGGTCTGCGGCTCGGGGGCGAAGAGGGGGACCTCCCCTCCCTTGCAGACGGGGCCCGCCGTGGAGAGCGCCGCGAGAGGCTCGCCCGCCGCGACGGCGGGGGCCTGCGGCGCTGCCGGAGCCCCGGGCGCGGCGAGCGCCACGGAAGCGGTGAGGAGAAGGACTACCGGGATCAATAGGAGCCGTGCTTTGAAAGACATTGCTTCCTCCTTCTGGTTGTGGGTGAGTTGACCTCCACTTTGAAAGGTGCACGAGGAAGGCCTTCGTGAGCCTGCCGGCGGCTGCCTCGCCGTCACGAAGCGGAGAGGTACCCCTTTTGAGACGCACTCTGAGGAGACCTGAGTGTGATGTCAAAATACAAAATTGACATCGCCGCTCGGCAGTACTACCGTAAGGACATGTCTATAAAGGCCACGACCTATAGGGATCGATCCCATTGTTCAGACGGGCCTCTCCATGCTGAGTAAAGTGCTGGGCCGGCCACAGAACCAACTCGTCAACGAGGCGGTCCGGGACTTCGTCTCAAGACGCGGCAGGGAGGTCGAAATGGATCTTGAGGTCACCCTTGAAGCTTTGCGCGCATACCGCAAGAACGATCCTAAGTTCGAGCGGGCGATCGAGGACTACGTCGACGCCGAGGCCTCGTTGAAGGAGGATCCAGTCGAAGGGCAGAGAGCGGAGGATATCGGCCCCGCTCAGAAGCGAGTCCTCGAACTGCTCAATGACTAATTGGGACGACGACACGTCCCGGGCTCCGTAGCAACTTGGCCGAGGTCTTTAGCCGGGTCCGAGACGAGGCTCTACAGCGGGAGTCGCTGACGATCGAGATCGCTCGCGGCTGGCAGCTCGACATCATGCGGGGGCTCGTCCCGCCAGACCCTAAGCTGGTGGGACGATTTCGGGGCGGTGAGAACCTTCAGAGTCCCTGGCCAAGGCGAGGAAGCTCACGACACGAGCGGCGCCTGCGCCGCCGGGTGCTTCCAATGGACGCTTAGATATTGCCGGAGGTCTCGCAGCAAATCCTGATCGATCGCCTGGCGCTGGGCCGCTTCCAGAAGCTGGGCCCACAAGGTCCGGAGCTGGTCGTGCGCGATCGCGGACAGAGCCGCATCCGTCAGCGCCCGCCGGCAGACGCGCGCGGCTTTTTCGAGGTCTCCCGATTCCATGTGAACTCCGTAGAGATACAGAAGGTCCAGGAACGCATCCTTGTAAAGCTCGTGCTCGATGTCCCCGTCCACCACCTCGTCGAAAATCCGCTCCGCCTGCTGCTTGAATCCCAGGGCCTCCAGAAGGCGAGCGCTGGTGAATTTGCCGCGGAGCCGCGTACGAATTCTTGGGTTGGCGATTAGCAGGTGAGAGCAGCGCCGGAAAACTCGCAGTGCTTCGCTCGGTCTTTGCAACTCAATCAGGCACTCCACCCGAAGCAACTCAGAGAGGAGGGTCAGATATGAATCATCAGCGGGGATCAGAGGGGCGGCATGATCGAGCGCTATCAGACCATCGGCTGGCTCGGTTCCGGCCAGAATGTTTGCCTTTTTGATCAGTGTGCGGGCGAGGAGAGCCCACTCAGAAAGGACACTGTAGATCGCCCGGCATTTCTCCAAGGCCTCCAGCGCTTGGGATATTTGCCCCTCATCCGCCAAGGTCGACGCGGCGATCGATAGGCGCTCCGCTTCCAGACGAGGATCTCCCGTGCCCTTCCCCAGGAACTGCTCCGCATTGGCCAGCGCCTGATGCGCCCGCGTCCATTCGGCCGCCCGGCGGCGGGTGTTGGCGACCGCGGTCCAGACCTTCGCCCGCAGATCGCTGGCGGCGACCCGGGTGAGCTGGCGCTGGCTCATGGCCTCGACGCACAGGAGGGCGAGGCCGGCGAGAAACTCGGCTTCGTCCCAGGATGGCGCCTCCTTCAACTCACCCAGCAGGAGGTCGAAAAAGGCGAGGGTATGGCACGCCTTCGCCATTCTCACCCGGTCCCGCTGACTTCGTCGGCCGGGCAGGCGCCGCAACTCGGCCCATTCGGCGATGGCGACCAGGGAGTCCACCCCCCACTGCCGTTCCCGATCGATCAGGCCGAACACCAGCCGGAGCGGTCCCTCTCCTTGCGGCCCCAGGCTCTCCCCGCGAAGCTCGTCGACCAGGGTGCCGGCCACAGTCCGGCAGCGCTCGCACGACGCGATGTGCTCCGCGGCGTTCTCGATCTCCTGAGATCCTCCTTCACCCTTGAGGATCCGCCGCATGACTTCGATCCCCAGGTGGGACATTTAAGACTCTCCTTGCCGAATCGCTTCGTCCGGGTACTTAAGACTACCCTGAAGGGTCAGCCTCTGTACAGTTCGTCTTCGGAGAAAACCGGAGGGGCGCCGGCAACGCCCCTCGCGCGGTGGGGATCATCGGCTGCCGTTGGGATCCAGGCCGCCACCAATGTCGACTGTGGTCGGCGGCGGCGGGGCCTTTAGCCCATCGGGGTCCAGGCCGCCACCGATTTTGGTGTGCGGCGAGGCTGAGAGCGACGCGGCGAGATAGAGCACGATCAGGACGAGGCGAAGCATGGCTTCTCCCTTCAGCGGGGACAGGAGACCACGAGCGGCATTGCTCGTGCGGATGTCCCCACGCCCGAGAGTGTCCGTCTCTCCGGTTCGGACGACAACCACGATCCTGTGAGCGATGAGGGAGGAATCCAAGAGATGAGCTCGCCCGACATCCCGATCCTGGAGACCGAGCGCCTTCGGCTGCGGCCTTTCCGGGAGAGCGACTTCGACGACTATGCCGATCTGTGCGGGGACCCGGAGGTGTCGCGCTATCTCAGCGTGCGGTTCAGCCGGGAGCAGGCCTGGCGGCACCTGGCATTCCTGATCGGGCACTGGGAGATGCGGGGTTACGGGATGTGGGCGGTGGAGCAGCGGGAGACCGGCGCGTTCCTGGGGCGGGTCGGTTTCGCCGATCCGGACGGCTGGCCGGGTTGCGAGCTGGCCTGGGCTCTCGCGCGGCGCTGGTGGGGGCAGGGGTACGCCACCGAAGGCGCCCGGGCCGCGCTGGCCTACGCCTTCACTGCGTTGAACAAGGACCGCATCATCAGCCTCATCCGGGCGGAGAACCGCGGCTCCATCCGGGTGGCCGAGCGCCTCGGCGAGAGCCTGCGGGGCCGGACCGCTCTCATGGAGCGCGAATACCTGGTCTACGGCATCGATCGGGAGGAATATGGGATCACGGGCTGAAACATTGTCCGGTGCGTTCAAACAATGTTTCAGGGCTTCAAACATTGTTTCAGGGCTTCAAACATTGTTTGGGCCGAAAAAACAATGTTTGAAGCCCTCAAACAATGTTTGGAGCCGCCAAACAATGGGAAAACGGAAAAAACAATGTTTGGCGCCAATTTGGCACAGAGTAGCAGGGTGCGGGGCCCTCTCTCTGCCCGCGGAGCCGGTTGGACCTACTTGTGGAGGCCGGCGATTGCGGAGTAGGCTCCCGTTTGGTTGAACCAAAATGGAGTTGACTCCCGAATGGTACGATTCGAGCGGACGTTGCAGATCAACTTGCCGGCACACCAGTCGGCGTTTCTCTGGGGGCCCCGCAAGACCGGGAAGAGCACCTACCTCAGGTCGGCGTTTCCCGGCGGCCTGACGTTCGACCTGCTCCAGACGGACCTCATGCTGGAGCTCACCAAGCGTCCGGCTCTGCTCCGCGAGCGCCTCCTGGCGACCCCGCCGGAGGATTTGGGGTCTCCAGTGATCCTGGACGAGGTCCAAAAGGTTCCTCAATTGCTGGACGAGGTTCACTGGCTCATCGAAAACCAGGGCTTGAGCTTCATCCTGTGCGGGTCGAGCGCGCGCAAGCTCAAGCGGGGTGGCGTGAATCTTCTTGGCGGACGCGCCTGGCGCTATGAGATGCATCCGCTGACCTCCATCGAGATCGGGGATCTCGACCTCCTGCAGGCGCTCAACTGTGGGCTCGTCCCCGGTCATTACCTGGACCCGGAATACAGGCGCTCGCTCGAGGCCTACGTCGTGGATTACTTGCAGGAGGAAGTCTTCGACGAAGGGCTCACTCGCAACGTGGCCGCCTTCTCGCGCTTCTTTGAGGCCATGGGCTACTCCCATGGCGACCTCACGAACTACGCCAACATTGCGAGGGACTGCGGCGTCGATGCGAAGACGGTGAAGGAGTATTATCAGATCCTCGTCGACACGCTTCTAGGCACCTTCGTCGAGCCCTGGAAGAGACGCCAGGAGCGGCAGGTTATCGGCAAAGCTCCGAAGTTCTACCTCTTCGACGTTGGAGTCGCGGGCGCCTTGACTCGCCGGCGAATCGTCGAGGAGAGAGGCGAGCTGTTCGGCCGGGCGCTGGAGCACTTCATCCTCATGGAAATCCAGGCGCACCGGGCCTACCGGGATCTCGGCTACGGGGTCCATTTCTGGCGAACGAAGAGCGGCTTCGAGGTCGACTTCGTGCTGGGCGCCGGCGAGGTCGCGGTGGAAGTGAAGTGAAGCTCGCGAGTCGATCCCTCGGATTTCCGGTCCCTCCGCGCTTTTATCGAGGACAACCATCCGCGTCACGCCATCCTCGTTTGCAACGAGCGGGCTCCCCGGGTTGTCGAGGGCATTGAGGTTCTTCCCTGGCGGGAGTTCCTGGCGCGCCTGTGGGGAGGGCGGATTCTGAGCTAGTTCCTTGCTTGGGGGGCACCCTGATATGCCATTCTTGGCGCCCATGATCTGGAAATCGACAGCGCTCGGGATGGCGATGTTCGCCGCCCTCGTCGTCCATTCACCGGACCGGTCACGATAGCGAGTGGTATGATCGATGAAGTTTGGAGATCTGAGAATGAGCCTTCTAGATCGCATCGTCATCGATTCCGAAATCTGCCACGGGAAGGCCTCGATCCGAGGCCTGCGGTATCCAATTGAAACGATCCTTGAGCTGTTGAGCTCCGGGATGACCACCGAGGAAATTTTGGCCGATTATGAGGATCTCGAACGGGACGACATCCTGGCGGTCTTGGAGTTCGCGCTGAGCTGAGAAGCCTCTCCCATGAAGCGAGCGATCATCTCCCGGAGCCACGAAGTGATGGGCGGAACTCCGGTGTTCGCCGGGACGCGAGTGCCGGTCCAGACCGTGCTCGAGTACCTCGAGGCTGGAGACTCAATCGACGATTTTCTCGAAGGTTTCCCGACGGTTTCTCGCGAGCAGGTGATCGCTTTCCTGGAAGAGGCGAAGGATCTGCTGGTTGCCCAGGAATTCTGATGCGTAAATTCCGTGCCTCAACCTCACCGCTCCGGCGGCACCATGAGCTGCGTCGCCGCGCTGATCCCTTCCGCGGCCATGGCGGGGAGGATCCCCTTTTCGATGTAGATCGGCCGCACCCGCTCCCGTAGGCGGGGGAGGAGGCTGGCGAACCAGGCGGCGGCGAGGACGCAGCCGAGGCCGCCGATGAGGAGGGTGTGGGGCGCGCCGAAGCGGTGGGCCAGGCCTCCCGCGATCAGGCTGCCGAAGGGGGTGACGCCCATGATCGACATGGTGTAGAAGCTCATCACGCGGCCCCGCTTGTCGTCGTCCACCAGGGTCTGGAGGAGGGTGTTGCTCGCCGCCATCTGCACCATGAAGCCGACGCCGGTAATCATCAGGAGGATGAGCGAGAGCCAGAGGGTGCGCGACAGCGAGAAGGCGACCAGGCCGGCGCCGAAGAGGGCGGACATCATCGGCACCACGCGGCCGAGGCCGATCACCGACCGCCGCTGGGCGAGGAAGATCGCGCCGAGCAGCGCGCCGACGCCGGTGGCCGCCATCAGGAACCCCAGGGTGTGCGGGCCGCCGTGCAGGATCTTCGAGGCGAAGACCGGCATCAGCACCGTGTAGGGCATCCCCACCAGGCTGACCAGGGCGAGGAGCAGCAGGATGCTACGAATCGGCGGCGAACCCGAGACATAGCGCCAGCCGGCGCGCAGCTCGGTCAGCATCCGGGCCTCGCTCGATTTCACCCGCGGCGCCCGTTTTGCCAGCCGCATCAGCAGGAGCGAGGCGATCACCGCGAGATAGCTTACGGCGTCGATCGCGAAGCACCACCCCTCGCCGACCGCGGCGATGATCACGCCGCCGATCGACGGCCCCAGCAGGCGGGCGGCGTTGACCATCGAGGAGTTGAGAGCGATGGCGTTCGGCAGGTCCTCCCGCTTCTCGACCATTTCGACCACGAACGACTGCCGCGCCGGCATGTCGAAGGCGTTGATCACCCCCTGGAAGAGGCTGAGGAAAAGGACGTGCCAGATGTTGATCACGCCGGTGAGCGCCAGGCCCGCCAGCGCCGCCGACTGGAGCATGGCGAGGATCTGGGTGACCACCAGCAGCCGGTGGCGGTTCCAGCGGTCGATCAGGACCCCCGCGAAAGGGGCGAGCAGGAACGAGGGGATCTGCCCGGCGAAGCCGACGAGGCCGAGCAGGAGCGCCGAGCCGGTCAGCCGGTAGACCAGCCAACTCGTGGCGATCCGCGTCATCCAGGAGCCGACCAGCGACACGGTCTGGCCGGTAAAGAAGAGCCGGTAATTGCGGTGGTGCAGGGCGCGCACCATGAAGCCGAAGCCGCCGGTGGGCGGAGCGGTGGGCGTGGGGGCGGAGGGTCTCATGGAAGGGGCCTATCCTGGTGCATCGCCGATCCCGGTGCAAGGGCCGTGCGCGGGCTGGATGGGATGCCTCGTGCCGCCCGGGCATCAATTCCACGCTCCTATACATACCTTGGGTCAGAGGGTGGGGGATCGCCCAGAGGGCGGGCTTGAACAGCCTGCGGTTTTAACCGCAGGTTCGGATGTCTCCGAGGTTCCCAAACCCCGGAGGGGTGGCCGATTGGCGAAAAATAGGCCGCCCTTTGGGCTTGGGATGACTTGGGGCCTCGTTCACCTGGCGTTGAAACGCCAGGCTGGACAAAGCCCGCCCTCCGGGCTGTCCCCCTCCCTCTGATTCAGAGATGTGTATAACGGGCAGGCCTTCAGGCCCGGTCGCCGGAGGCGCCAGGAGCCAAATTGAGCCACTACCGATGCCCCAGGGAATGATCGGAATCAAAAAATCTTTTTACATCGAAGCGTCCTGCACGATCTCCCAGCCGTCGCCGTGCCGCCGCAGCACGAGCAGGGTCAGCCCTTCGGCCGTCTTCTTGTCCGGCTGGTCCGGGTAGGCGAGACGCCAGCGCGCGGCGACCGAGAGGCCGTGGACGCGGCTCGGCCGGGCGTCGCCCAGCGCGGTAAATTCGGCGCCCTGGACGGGGCGCGCCTCGAGGATCTCCAGCGTCAGCGTGCCCATCGCCTTTTTGTCCGGATAGCGGCGGCGGTAGCGCTCCAGCACCTGCTGCCGGCCCTGGGTGAGACCGGTGGGGGAGAGGAACGAGGCGTCCTCGGCGTAGACCGACGTAAAGGTTTCCAAGTCGCCGCGGTTCCAGGCGTCGGACTGCGTCTTGAGCAGCGCCTCCACGGCGCTCCGGGCGTCGCCGGCGCGGCGGAGGGCGGCGAGGCGGTCCCAGAGGCCGAAGCCGGAGGGGCCGACGTAGCGCGGTGCCTCGGCGAAGGCGGCGTCGCCCAGCACCTCGTCGGCCGCGGCGAAGCGGTAGCCGCGCGCTTCGAGCCAGGTGAACAGGCGGTCCCACTGCGCGGCGCCGACCTCGTTGGCGTGGAGGAGGAGGATCTGCGGCACCGGCCGGCCGGCGATCCGGTCTCCCCGGGCCTCCTGGTCGCGGACCTCGACGCGGAGCGCCGCCTGATAGTCTTCCGCGACCTCCGCCATGGCTCTCTGATCGCCCTGCCGCCGCGCCTCGACCCAGGGCTTTTCGAAGTCCCAGTCCTGATCGTCGATCGTCACCGGCAGGCTTCGCTGGCCGGAGTGGCCGAGATAGGCACGCACGGCGTCGAGCTTGGCCGCCGTGTCCCCCTCGTCCAGGAACGGGTAGCGGAAAAAGCGGACATTGCGCTGGCCGCCCTCTTTAGAAAGGAAATCCGCCAGCCCCGCCCGTCCGGTCTCGACGTCGGCGATATAGGCGTCGGCGGAAGTCTTCGTCAGGTCAAGATGGCTGGCCGAATGGTTGCCGAGCTCATGCCCGGCGGCCAGCCAGCGGCGCAGGATGGCCCGGTCGGCGTCGCTCTTCACGGTCCCCCAGATCACCAGCCCCACGGCGTGGACGTGATGCTTGGCGAGCACCGCGAGCAGGCCGTCGGTGATCCGAGCCCGCTCGGCGGAATCGTTATGGAGATCGCCCCCGGCGACCGGCAGGTCGTCCACGGAGATCAGAAGCGGGCGCTTGGGGTTCCCTTCGCCGCGCAGAGCGGGGCCGGCGAGCAGGAGGAGCGCGGTGACGGCGAGGGCGGTCGCAAATTTCGTCGAGCTTTGCCTCATGGGAGAGGCATGCTACCGCATGCCGGCGCTCCTACCGCCCGCGGTGCCGCGCCGCGAAGGCGGAGGGGCGTTCTCCGTAGCGCTCGTGGAAGGCGTTGGAGAAGTGGGCGACGCTCTTGAAGCCGACGGCGTAGGCGATCTCGCTCACCGCGCCGGCGCCGGCGCGCAGGAGCTGCTCGGCGCGCTGGAGGCGGAGCGAGCGGATCAGGCTGGAGGGGGTCTCGCCGGTCAGCGAGCGGAGCTTGCGGAGGAGGTAGGAACGGTCGCAGGCCATGGTCTCGGCGAGCCCTTCTACCGTGAGATCGGAGTCGCCGAGGCGCTCTTCCACGATCGCCTGCACCCGGGCCAGGAACGATTCGTCGGCCGAGGTCACGTTGACCTCCGAGACGCGCAGCGGCTGCGGCGGCCGGGTCTCGAAGCGCGCCAGGATGCGCTTGCGGGAGGCGATCAGGTTGTCGACCCGCGCTTTGAGCTCGCGCGGATCGAAAGGTTTTACCAGGTAGTCGTCCACCCCCTCGCGCAGCCCCTTCATCCGGCTCTCGGTCGACGCCCGGGCGGTGAGCAGGATGACGGGGATGAACTCGAGCTCCGGGTCCTCCCGCAGGGCGCGGAAGAGGGCGCTGCCGTCCATGCCGGGCATCATCAGATCGCTGACCACGAGGTCAGGCACGAAGCGCCGCGCCTGCTTCAGACCCTCGGCGCCGTCCGCCGCCTCCAGCACCCGGTAAGCGGGCTCCAGATGCCGGCGGATGTAGGCGCGGGCGTCCGGATGGTCGTCTACCACCAGGACGGTGGTGCGGTCGGTCTCGCGGTCGAAATCCTCCAGGTCGTAGGGGCGCATCGGCTCGTCCGGCGTCTCGGCGGGGATGGCCAGGGCGCCGGGAGGCCGGACCGAGCGCTCCCCTGGTGCGTCGTCCAGGAGGTCGGCAGGGATGGAGTCGCGGTCGCGGCGCAGGGTGACGGTGAAGCAGGCGCCCTTCCCCTCGGTGCTCTCGACGGCGATCGCGCCGCCGTGGAGCTCGGCGAGCTGCCGCGCCAGGGCGAGGCCGATGCCGGCGCCCGGCCAGCGGCGCTCGGTGGTCGCCTCGACCTGATAGAAGCGTTCGAAGATCCGCTCCAACTGATCGGCGGGGATACCCGGTCCGCTGTCGCGCACGGCGATCTCGACCCGATCCGGCAGGGCCGCGACCGCGACCTCGACCCGGCCGCCGCGCGGCGTGAACTTCAGCGCGTTGCCGAGCAGGTTGTCGAACACTTTTTCGATCTGGACCTCGTCGATCCGGACCTCGACCGGCTCGGCCGGCGCCGCCAGCGAGAGCTCGATCCCCCGCCGTTCGGCCAGCGGGAGGAAGGCCTCGACGCGCTGGCGCAAGGCCGCCGCGATGTCGCCGCGGCGCAGCCGCAGCGTCAGGCGTCCGGCGCTGAGGCGCGCGACGTCGAGGAGCTGATCGACCAGGCCGAGCAGCCGCTGGGCGTTGCTGAGCGCCACCTGCACCTGCTCGGCGACCTCCTCGCGCAGCGGCCCGAAGCGGCCGTCGAGCGCGTCCTGCAGGGGGCCGAGGGTGAGGGTGAGCGGCGTCCGCAGCTCGTGCGAGACGTTGGCGAAGAACTGCGACTTGAGGTCGTCGAGCTCGCGGAGCTGCTCGGTTTGGCGGGCGATGGTGGCGGTGCGGTCTTCGACCATCCGCTCGAGCTGCCGCCGGCGGACCCGCTGGCGAGCACCCCAGACGCGGAACAGCCCGACGGCCGCCGCGCAGGCGAGCGCCGCGCAGAGCAGCCGGAACCAGCCGGTCTCGTAGAAGCGGGGGATCACCTCGACCGGAATCGTCGCGGTCTTGCTCCAGCCGCCGTCCGGGCCCGCGGCTTTCACCTCGAAGCGGTACTTTCCGGGCGGCACTTGGGTGAAGGCTGCCTCTCGGCGGCTGCCGGTCTCGATCCAGTCGCGGTCGTAGGGGGCGAGCCGGAAGGCGAAACGCTGGCGCTCCGGGGCGAGGAACGAGGGGGCGGTGAACTCGACGGCGAAGCTACGGCGCGGCGGCAGCAGCCGGATGGCGCGGCCGACCGGAGCCTCCTCCTCGCCGAGCCGCAACCCCTCGATATGGACCGGCGGCGGCGGGATGGCACGCAGCAGCTCGCGGGGGTCGAGACGGACCAGCCCGGACTGCGTCGGGAACCAGATCCGCCCCTGGCGGTCGCGCAGGCCGGCGTCCTGCACGCTGCCGTTGGCCTCGCGCACGGCCATGCCGTCGCGCTCGGTGTAGAGGACCGCGGGCAGGCGGGAGAGCCGGCCGTCGGCCACCGCGTCGAGGTCGGCTAGGCGGGCGCGGAAGATCCCGTCGTTGCTGCTCATCCAGAGGTTGCCGCGGCCGTCGGCCACGATCTGATGGATGCCTCGGGACGGCAGCCCCTGGTGGGTTCCTACCTGGGCAATATGCAGAATCCCGCGCCCGTCGATCGAAAGGCGGCTCAGGCCCCGGTTCTCGGTTCCGATCCAGATCTGCCCGCCGGGAGCGATCCAGAGCGACCGCACGAGGTCGCTGGCGAGCCCCTGGCGTTGAGTGATCGAGGTGAACTTCCCCGCCGCGTAACGGATCACGCCGCCGCCGTTGGTGCCGATCCAGAGCGTGCCGTCCGGCGTCTCGCGGATCACCCGGATCCAGGGGAACGGCAGGCCGTCCGCCGCGCGCAGCCAGCGCCAGCGCCCCCCCTGGGCGAGCGGCTCGCGATGGAAGAGGCCGTCGTCGGTGCCGATCCAGAGGCCGCCCCGCGAATCCTCGAAGATCGCCGCGGCGGCCCGGCTCCGGAGGCGCTCGTCACCGGCCGGCGCGAAGCCGCCGGGGCCCTGCGCGTAGAGGCCGCGCGAGGTGCCCATCCAGAAGGTGCCCTCCCGGTCGCGCAGGAACGCGAAGACGCTCTGCCCCGGGCCCGCGGGGTTGGCGAGGGAGTGGAAGCGCTCGGCGCCCGGCGAGAGGGTCGCCAGCAGACCGAACAGGCCTCCCGCCCAGAGCGTGCCGTCGCGGTCCTCGTAGACGGGATAGACGATGGGGCTCGACAGGCCTTCGGCGAAGGTGGCGATGCGGGCGGGGCGGATCGCGTGGAGCTCCCCGCGCCGCGAGGTGGCGAGCCAGAGGGTGCCGTCGCGGCCGAGCAGGATCGAGCTGATGCCGCCGGTCCCCGGAGCGAGCGTGAACAGCGGCCGGCCGTCGCGGGTGACCGTCCTGGAGAAGCCGGCCCAGACGTGTTGGCCGGGATCGGTGAGGACGTTGCGCGGGGGAATCATCAGCAGGGAGCTGCCGGCCTCGGACCAGACCTCCCGGCGGTCGCCGCCGCGGACATGCGTCAAACGATCGGAAAACGCGATCCAGATCCCGCCGCGGGGATCTTCCCCGACCGTCCCCTTGCCGGGGAGCGCCGGCACGAAGTCCTTGCCGCGGAGCTTGCCGACGGCGTCCGGCGCGCCGATCCAGGTCTCGCCCTGGTCGTCCACGGCGACGGTGGGGAAGTCGAGAGGGAACCGGCCGGCCGGCAGGGCGATCCTCTCCAGGCCGCGAGCGCCGCGCCGCCAGAGGCCGTCCTGGGTGCCGACCCAGAAGCCGCCGGTCCGATCCAGGAAGACCGACTGGACGGGAGCCGGAACCTTGAGATCCTGATCTTCCCGCAAACCGCTCCCCTCGACGCGGAAGACTCCCGCCGCGCCGCCGGCCCAGAGCGCGCCGGAGCGGTCCGCCTGGAGCAGGGTGTAGACGGGTGCGCCGGGCTGCTGGAGCGAGCACTCGATGCGCCCCGCCTGGGGCGCCGGGCAGGCGGTGAACAGGCCGTCGGCATAGCGGACGAGATGTCCCTGCTCGGTGCGGATCCAGAGCGCGCCGTCGCCCCCCTCCGCCAGGTTGAAGATCCGGTTGCTGCCGAGCGCCGGCACCCGCTCGCTGTCGAAGAGCTCGAAACGGGCGCCGTCGAAGCGTGCCAAGCCGTCGAAGGTCGCCAGCCAGAGGAAGCCGTCGCGCGTCTGGAGGACCTGGGCGATCCCCGCCGCGGGCAGGCCGTCGGCGGCGGTGAACACCTCGTGCACGAACCCCGGATTTCCCGGAAGGCGTTCGAGCGTGCTTGCCCCGACGGCGCCCGGCAGGAGGCAGAGGACTGCGACCCAGGCGAGCGCGACGGTGCGAGAAGCTTTGACCATGTCGATGAAGAATTTGGTGGCGTGCGAGTCATTGTAACCGGGAAGACATCGTTCAGCCCGGCAGGGCTTCAACCCTGCGGCCCGCTTTGCCCGGGCCTTCCGCTTCGGGCGTGATCTGGAGAAATCCGGCGCCGGCCCGCGCGATCGGGCCATCGGCCGGCGGATGATGCGCGACCGCCCAGGTCGCGAGGCCAAGGGTCCCTCTCGATGGGAGGCCGGCCCGGGCATTTTGTCGATCCGTCCACTTCACGGGGCCTTCCACCCAGACGCGCCGGCCTCCAACCCACCCGATTGGCAGCCTCGCCGCGGTTGAAAGTCCTTTCGCCCGCCTGGGCGACTCCACCGCCCACCTAGGCGGAAGCACCAACCAAGTGGGCGGCGCTTCCGCCCACCTTGAAAACTTCACCGCCCACTTGGGCGGAAGGACCAATCGTGTGGACTCTCCGCCGGCCTGGGCGAGACTCCTGTGGAAGCTGGCGGCGGCGGTGAACACCTCGTGCACGAAGCCCGGATTGCCGGCAAGGCGGTCAACGGTGCTCCCCCGGCGGGCGCCCGGCAGGAGGGCGAGTACTGCGGCCCAGGCGAGCGCGGCGTGGCGAGGAGCCTGGGTACGACTCCATCAGCGATAGAGCCGCTTGCTCTCCAAGGTCGAGAGAAAAAGTGCGAATGAGCAACTGAAACTTCGGCTCGATTGAGATCTCGACAGGAACCTTCTGCAGGGCCAAGGCAGAGCTCAGGGCTGTAGGCCTATGGCGCTCGACCTCGACCCATACCTGACGAGGGACATAGATGATCTGGAAAATCCGAGAGGAGATCGAGGCAGTCAACCTCGTCGAGGTGGATCAGGGGCCCAGCATCACATATGACTACGGATCGGGTCAGTCCTCCCCGCGAAGGCCCCATTCCACATCCTCTCGGATCAGCACTTCCATCAGGTCTTCGCGATGAGACTCAAGGAACCGCCGGAGGGCGTCGAGCATGATCTCATCCAGGCTCTGGAACCAGCCCGCGTCCACGAGCGATTGCATCTCGGCGAGCAGCCGAGATGGCACCTCGGCCCGTAAGGTGGTGAGTTCAGGTTTCGTCGCCAGTGCCTTGGTCGTCCTGGATGCCTGTCCGCGTTCAGCGATGCTCGGGGACTTCGTGCCTGGCCAGGTCAAGTAGAAGCCGAAGGGCACGGTTGACCGACTCCGAGTCCTTGAAGGCCTGAGCAACGTCAGGGTCGAGGAGGACTACGTTGGTCCCCTGCTTGTAGAGTTCGTAATATTTACCGCGAACGGCTCCCATGAAGTCGTACTCCGGCAGCAGCTCGTCGTCTTCAGGTCCCTGACTCATAGCGTCTTCTTTCCTGTGCCGTTGCTTCCCTTGCACTGATGAGCCGGAGGCTCTCGTCATCCTCGATATGAGAGACGACCAGCAGCCGCGGAAAACGATACCCCGTGTTTCCGAAGATTCAGTCCTGCCTTCTGCGGGCCCCACGTGAACTTCATCAGCAGGAGTATATCGCATGATCCGGATATGACGCGACCGGCGTATCGAGAAGAAGCGACGGCGGGCTCCCAGACTGGGAGCCCGCCGCACTGTGGAAGACTACTCGGTCTCGTTCGCGGTGGTGCCCGAGCTCACCTGGCCGGTGGACGGGCTGAGGAAGACCGGCGCCGGGTGGGGCCGGCGGTTGAAGTCGAATAGGTTGTCGAGCGGGCCGGCGATCTCGTCGAAGGAGCCGCCGCCGATTCGGCCGAGGTTCCAGTTGTCCTCGATGAAGCGGAGGACGGAGGACTGGTCGGTCACCGAGTGGTCGACGAAGTTCACCTTGCTGTAGGGCGAGACCACCAGCAGCGGCAGGCGCGGGCCGTGGCCGCAGCGCCCCTGGATGCCGGCCAGCGGTTCGCCGGAGCCGCAGGCGCCGGTCCCGGTCAGCGCGTCCGCGGAAGTGGTCGAGGGGTTCACGAGCGGCGGCATGACGTGGTCGTACCAGCCGTCGGAGTCGTCCCAGTTGATGATCACCGCGGTGCTCGCCCACTCGGGCGTCTTCTGGAGGGTGTTCAGGACGTTGGCGAGGAAGACCTGCTCGTCGAGCGGCGAGGAGTAGCCCGCGTGGCCGTCCTGGCTCTTGGTGGCCTTGAGGAAGGTCACCGCCGGCAGGTTGTGCGCCTTGACGGCGTTGTAGAAGTCGGCGAGATCATACTGGTGGTTCGCCGGGTCGGTGTGGCCGATCATCGCCACCGAGGTGGGTGGAAGGTGGTGGGGATTGGCCGTCGACTTGTAGTACTGGAACGGCTGGTGGTGGGCGCTGTAGGCCTTGTTGGAGATGCCGCCGAGGTTCGGGGTGGTCACGTTGCACACCGCCGTGGCGCCGTTGCGCGAGCTCGGCGCGAAGCCGCCCTGGAACCAGCCCCAGGTGAGGCCGGCGTCGTTGAGCAGGTCGCCGACGTTCCTGCCCGTCATCGCCACCTGCGCCGAGCCGCTGCAGTCGTCGTAGAACGGATCGGGATCGCCGATGACGCTCCCCGCGACCACCGCCTCGCTGAGGTCGCCGAGGGTGTGCGCGGCGTCGACGCCGCCCGACTGGCCGGAGACGAGGTTGAGCACGCCCGGAGTCGACGGGCCGTAGGTCGTGTTGAAGGAGTTGTCGCTCATCGCGAAGCGCTGGGCGAGGTTCCAGATTGCCGTCACCGTATTGCCGTCGTAATAGCCCATCACCAGCCCCTTGCCATGGCCGTAGTCGGGGCAGCCCGGAGAGCCGACGCCGACCGTCTCCACGAACCGGTTCATCTGGCCGCCGCCGATGGCCTGCTGCTCCGGCTGGTAGTCGTGATCCTGGTCGCAGGTGTAGTTCTGCGCCCGGCTCAGGCGGAAGGGCGCGACACTGTTCGGATTGGACTGCCGCAGGACGTCGTTGAGGCCGTCGACCGACTGCGCGAACGAGTTGCCGGCCGGGGTGAACCTCGGCTCACCCTTCAAGTTGGCGGCGTTGGGGTAGGTGGCGAAGTAGTGATCGAAAGAGACGTTCTCCTGGAAGATCACCACTACGTGCTTGATCGGCGTGGTGGTGGCGGCGCGGACCGCCGCGCTGCCGGTCAGGGCCAGGGTCAGCAGGGCGGCCGACACTGTGGCCAGGGATCTGGACGTCCTCTTCTTCATGAGATGGTTCATGAGCTCTCCTCCTTCTCGTTGGCGGGTGCTGTTGGCGGAACCTGAACAGGAACCAGCGCTGACAGAGCCAGCTTAGAGACGAGCCATGTCGCGAGCGTGACGGCCCTGTGAAAGGGCCGCGCTCGGGTGTCGCAATGTCGCGGCGGGAGCTGGCGCGGGATCGGGGCCACTGCATCTGGGCAACCCTCTGCTGCCCACTGGAGACCTACTGGGTCAGGATCACGCCGATCCTCGCCAGGACGCAGACGATCCGCGCTTCCTTTTTTCGATCCTGGCTTCCCGAGCGACGATCCTGGCTTCCTTTTTTTGATCCTGGCTTCCCGAGCGACGATCCTGGCTTCCTTTTTTCGATCCTGGCTTCCCGAGCGACGATCCTGGCTTCCTTTTTTTGGATCCTGGCTTCCCGAGCGACGATCCTGGCTTCCTTTTTTCGATCCTGGCTTCCCGGGCGGCGATCCTGGCTTCCTTTTTTTGGATCCTGGCTTCCCGAGCGACGATCCTGGCTTCCTTTTTTCGATCCTGGCTTCCCGGGCGGCGATCCTGGCTTCCTTTTTTTGGATCCTGGCTTCCCGGGCGGCGATCCTGGCTTCCTTTTTTTGGATCCTGGCTTCCCGAGCCACGATCCTGGCTTCCTTTTTTCGATCCTGGCTTCCCGGGCGGCGATCCTGGCTTCCTTTTTTTGATCCTGGCTTCCCAGGCGAGGATCCTGGCTTCCCAGGCGAGGATCCTGGCTTCCGCGGTGATGATCCTGCCTTCCTTGAGCCGCAGTGCGGCGAAAGGTCACGCCGCACCGACCCCAAAGGGGGAGAGCGCCCCGAAAGTAGCACTACTCTGGCAAGGCCCTGCAACGATTTGACGGGGAAGTCTGGCGCGGAGACGTGCGGGCTGCTATCATTGTCGCAGTGCGGCAAAGAGGGCGGCCGACCGTAGGGTCGACGAGCCCACGTCAAGCAAAGGGGAGAGACCATGGCGAAGGACGTGCACGTCAGCGAGCTTGAATCCAGGAAGGTGGCGGAAGCTTCCCGCGAGACCGAGTGGAAGCAGCCGAGCTTCCTGCGGGAGATGTTCCTGGGCAATTTCCGTCTCGACCTGATCCACCCGTATCCGCTGCCGGCGGAGGAGCGGCCGGAGTTCGGCGCGTTCTACAACGCCATCAAGGAATTCCTGCGCGACGAGGTGGACCCGGTGGAGATCGACGCCACGGGCGAATATCCCGACCCTGTCGTGGACGGCCTGCGCAAGCTGGGCGCCTTCGGCATGAAGATCCCGAAGAAGTACGGCGGCCTCGGCTTCAGCAACGTCGAGTACCAGCGGGTTATGCAGCTCCTGGGCTCGATCGACGGCAACCTCTCGGCGCTGCTGTCGGCCCATCAGTCGATCGGCGTGCCGCAGCCGCTCAAGCTGTTCGGCTCGGACGCGCTGAAGAAGAAGTACCTGCCGCGCTGCGCCGCGGGGGACATCTCCGCCTTCGCCCTCACCGAGCCGCAGGTCGGCTCCGATCCGGCGCGCCTGCAGACCACCGCCGAGCGGACGCCCGAGGGGGACTACATCCTCAACGGCGAGAAGCTCTGGTGCACCAACGGCACCATCGCCAAGCTGCTGGTGGTGATGGCGAGCGATCCGAAGACCAAGAAGATCAGCGCCTTCGTCGTCGAGATGAGCTGGCCGGGGGTCAAGGTCGAGCACCGCTGCCACTTCATGGGGCTCAAGGCGCTGGCCAACGCGGTGATCAGCTTCAAGAACGTCCGCATACCGGCCGAGAACCTGATCGGCGAGGAAGGGAGGGGGCTTAAGATCGCCCTTACCACCCTCAACGACGGCCGGCTGTCGATCCCCAACGGCTCGGTGGGCACCGCCAAGCTCTGCCTGGAGATCTGCCGCACCTGGGCCAGCGAGCGCGTGCAGTGGGGGCGCCCGGTCGGCAAGCACGAGGCGATCGCGCACCTGATCGCCGACATGGCGGCCACCACTTTCGCCATGGAGTCGATCGCCTCGCTGGCGACCGAGATGTCCGACCGCGGCGGCTACGACATCCGCCTGGAGGCCGCGGCCTGCAAGGAGTGGAACTCCGACCGCACCTGGGAGATCGTGGACGACACCATGCAGATCCGCGGCGGCCGGGGCTACGAGACCGCGCAGTCGCTGAAGGCGCGGGGCGAGACGCCGATCGCCGTCGAGCAGATGATGCGCGACTATCGGATCAACAAGATCTTCGAGGGGTCGTCCGAGATCATGCACCTGTTCATGGCCCGCGAGGCGGTGGACAAGCACCTCCAGGTGGCCGGCGCGATGATCGATCCCGAGCGCAGCATGGCCGACAAGCTGGCCGAGCTGCCGAAGATCTCCGCCTTCTACGCCTCCTGGTATCCCACCCGCTGGCTGGGCTGGGGGCAGTGGCCCCGCTATCAGGAGTTCGGCGAGCTGGCGACCCATCTGCGGTTCGTCGAGCGCAACACGCGCCGGCTGTCGCGCCAGATCTTCCACGGCATGATCGCCTACCAGGGGAAGCTGCAGAACAAGCAGGCGTTCCTCTTCCGGCTGGTGGACGTCGCCAACGAGCTGTTCGCGATCTCGACCTCGGTCGCCCGCGCCCATGCCATGGAAGCGGCCGGCAGCCCCGACGCGGCCAACGCCGCCGAGCTGGCGGACCTCTTCTGCCGCAACTCCCGCCGCCGGGTGGTCCAGCTCTTCCACGAGCTCTGGGCCAACGACGACGTCCGCAAGTACAAGGTGGCGCTACGGGTGCTCGACGGCCAGCACGCCTGGCTCGAGAAGGGGGCCCTCGGCCTCCAGGAGCGTGAGGCGGCGGCAAAGCGGAAGGCCACGGCCACCGAAGCGGCCGAGGCTCCGGCCTCCGGCCCGGTCGCGGTGCCGAAGGCGCGGCCGGTCGGCACGCACTAGGGAAGTCCCTCACTCCCCCAACCCCTCTCTCCCAGCCCACCACCCCACCCGGGCCGGGGAGAGAGGGGAGTTTCAGAATCCTTTTCTTCTTCTTCCTTGGCTTTCTCCCTCTTCTCCCCGGAAGGGAGGGGGAGGGCTGGGAGAAGAGGGCCGGGGTGATGAGGGTCTTCTAGAGTAGGATTCCGCCGTGCGCGCCATCCTACCCGTCGTCCCCGACCGTCCCACTCCCATCGTCGGCGACCTCCCCGACCCGGTCCCGGCGCCGGGGGAGGTGCTCGTGGCCGTCGAGGCCGCCGGGCTCAACCACGCTGACCTCCACCAGTTGCGCGGTCAGTACCCGCCTCCGGCGGGGGAGAGTCAGGTGCCCGGCCTCGAGTGCTCCGGGATCGTGCTCGAAGGGGAGAAGGGGAGCCCCTGGCTACCCGGCACGCGGGTGATGGCGCTGGTCGGCGGCGGCGCCCATGCGACGCGCGCCGCCATCCCCGCCGGCCAGCTCATGCCGGTGCCGGACAACCTTTCGCTGATCGAAGGGGCCGCCATTCCGGAGGCGGCGCTGACCTCCTGGGTGAACCTGGTGGTCGAAGGGGGGCTCCAGGCCGGCGAGACCGTGCTGGTGACCGGGGCGACCGGCGGCATGGGGAGCTTCGCGGTGCAGCTCGCCCGCGAGCTGGGGGCGCGGGTTCTCGCCGCCGGCCGCGACTGGAAGCGGCTGGAGATGCTGCGCGGTTTCGGCGTCGACGAAGTCTGCCTCGAAGGGGTGAACCTGGCGGCGCAGGTGCGCGAGGCCACCCACGGCCGCGGGGTCGACCTGCTGCTCGACTTCACGGCCGGACCGGACATCAACGGCCACCTCGCGGCGCTCGCCGGCCGCGGGCGGCTGGTGGTGGTAGGGGCGGTCGGCAGCCGCAAGGGGGAGGTCGACCTCGGCCTGATCCTCGGCCGGCGGCTGCGGCTGATCGGCTCCGTGCTGCGCGCCCGCCCGCGCGACGAGAAGGCGCGGCTGACCGCCGATTTCGCGGCCTTCGCCCTGCCGCGCCTGCGCGATGGCCGGCTGCGGCCGGTGGTCGACCGCGTCCTGCCGCTGGAGCGCGCCGCCGAGGCCTACCAGGCGCTCGAGCGGGGGGGCGCCTTCGGCAAGATCATCCTGTCGACCGTGTGAGGCCTCACTGCGCCGCGGCGATTTCCGCGCCCACCGTCACCGGCCGGGTCAGGTAGGACGTGGCGGCGCCGATCTCGTCGCGCACCGCGACCGCCACGTGCTGGGCGCCGGGCTTCAGATTCAGCGTCAGCGTATAGACGTAGTACTCGCCCAGGGCGCTCAGCACCTCCTTGCGGGGGATGTTGAGCGGCACCTCGATCTGGCGCACCGTCGAGGCGCCGCCGGCCTCGTCTCGCGTCGCCACCAGGAGGCGGAGCTTGCCCTGATAGTTGTCCTCCCTTTTCAGGATGGCCAGCTTGAACAGCGGGATCCTGAGGCGGACGGGCACGGCATACTCGCCGCCTTCGACCGGCGCCGGCTCGCCGATCTCGATCCCGACGTTCAGCGGATTGTCCTCGATGCCGTGGAAGAGCGCGGCGAGCGTACGGTCGGCCAGCTTCTCGAGCAGCGGCTTGTCGCGGTAGCTCTGGCGGTAGCGCAGCCGTGCCCCTGCCCGCTTCACCTTCACCTCGACCTTGTGGTCCTTCCCGTCCCCGGTGTGCGCGGGGGTGTAGCCGAGCGAGTAGTAGCTCTCGAAGTCCTCTTCCATCTTCGCCAGCTCGGGGAGGAAATCGTTGACGTCGAGCATCGCCCGCCCGCCGGTGTCCACGGCGAGCTCGGTGAGCGAGCTCTTCAGGTTATTGACCTGGATCTGCTGAATGGTTCCGGCCTGCAGCGCCCGCTCGTTGAGCTCGCCGCTCGCGGCGGCCGTGGCGAGCCCCTCCATCCCACTCGCCTGGAGCGTATAGAAAGTCACCCGATTGGCGCTGGCGTGCGCCGCGAGGTTGGAGAAGGGCTTGGCGAGACTGTACTTCTGAGCCGCCAGGCCGGCGGTGCGGGGGTCGTAGCGCACGGCTTCCACCCCCTGCTCGCTCTTGCTCTCGGCCAGCGCCACGAGATCGCCGGTGGAGGTCCTGGTACCGTTGTTCGAGCCCTCGCACAGCTCGGCGGCCGCCTGGAAGAGCTCCTCGCCGGGGGTGACCGGGATGCCGTCGCTGACGAAGAGCAGGGCCTTGTGGCCGGGTACCCCGGAGAGCGCGTTGATCGTCACCGTCAGGGCTCCGATCGTGCGCATCGCCTCCCCCCGCATCTGATCGGCGTAGGCCTCCACGGGCCGGATCATGTCCTTGCTGCACTTGATCATGGTGTCGAGCTCGACCATCGACTGGTACGCCGTCCGCCGTGCCGCTTCCTCCTGCTGGCCATAGGTGGGGAGGCTCTCGATCTCGCGCAGCGCGGCGTCGATGGCGGCGGGGTCGTCGGTGAACGGCTGGCGCACCCGCAGGTTGTTGTCATAGGTCGTGAGCAGGACGCGGTCGCCCGGCCGCGAGCTCTGGGCCAGGAACTTGCGGATCTGCTCCACGACCCGCATGCGGTTCTGCGGCCGGATGTGGAGATTGTCGACGAAGACCACCAGGGAGAGCTGCCGTTCCGGATCTATCGCCTTGGGGGGCGCGGCGGTCGCCGGCGTATTTCCGGCCGCCGGCGCGGCCGGCGCCGGCCGCCGAGCTGCGGGGCCGGAGCGCGGCGAGAGCTCCTCGAAGTTGGTGAGGCCGACCGTCTTGCCGTCCTCGGTCACCGTGAAGTCGTCCTTCCTCAGGCCGGTGACCCGGTGGCCGTCGCGGTCGGTCACATAGACGTCGACGTTGACGACGTGGACCTCCACGGACTCGCCGAAGCTCGGCGTGACCGGCGGTTTGGCGGCAGCCGCCGGAGCTCCGGCTAGGAGCAGGGCGGCGAGCGGGAGCAACGTACGGCAGGATGACATCATGAGTGGAGATCCTCGCCTCAAGGGTGAATCACGGACGCGGTCGCGGCGACGGTCACCGGCCGGTTCAGGTAGGAGGTGGACGCGGCGATCTCGTCGCGCACCGCCACGGCGACGTGCTGGAGGCCGGGCTTCAGGCGGATCGTCACCGTATAGATGTAAAACTGGCCGAGGGCGTTCAGCACCTGTTTGCGGGGGATCTTGAGCGGCACGTCGACCTGGCGGACGGGTGCCGTGCCGCCGGCGTCGTCGCGGGTCGCCACCAGGAGGCGGAGCCTGCCTTCGAAAAAGTCCCCCTGGTTCAGGATGGCCAGCTTGAAGAGGGGGATCTGGAGGCGAACGGGAACGGCGTACAGTCCCCCCTCCGCCGGCACCGCTTCGCCGACCGCGATCGCGACGTCCAGCGGGTTGTCCTCGAGGCCGTAGTAGAGCGCCGCCAGCGTGCGGTCGACCGCCTTTTCGACCGCGGGCTTGTCGCGGTAGCTCTGGCGGTAGCGGAGGCGGAGCCCCGGCTGCCTGACGCGGGCCTCGATCCTGTGCTCCCGGCCATCGCTCGGGTGCGCCGGGGTAAAGCCGAGCGAGTAGAAGCTGGAGAGGTCCTCCTGCATCCGGGCGAGGTCGGCCAGGATGTCGTTGGCGTCCAGGATCGAACGGCCGCCGGTAGCGTCCGCCAGGAGCTGCAGGGAGTCGCGGTTGTTCGCCCGCTCGACGGTGGTAATGGAGGGGAACTGATACAGCCTCGCGTCAGGACCGAAGCTGGCGTCGGAGGCCTCGGTCCCCTGCAGCCCGGAGGCCTGCAAGGCATAGAGGGTCACCCGGTGGGCGTTGGCATGGGCGGCCAGCGTCTTGAGGGCGTTGGCGACGCTGTAGCCTTCAGCGTCCAGGGGGGCCTGGGAAGCGGCCTGGTAGGCCTTGGGGCCAAAGGAACGCGCGTCGTAGACCGTGTACGGATCCGGCTGTCCATCCGGTTTGTTGGGATTCGTGCTGGGGCCTTGAGGGTTGGGCTGGAGCAAAGAGGGGGCCTTGATGTCTCCCAGGCCCGCGTTGCTGCCGCCGCAGAGCTCGGCCAGGAACTGGAAGACCTCTTCTCCCGGAGTGATCGGGAGGCCGTCGCTGACGTGGAGCAGCGCCTTGCGGCCGGGCACGCCGGAGAGCGAGTTGACCAGGATCGTCAGGTTGTTGATCGCCCGCAGCGTCTCCTGGCGCCGCGAGGCGGCGAAGGCGTGCGCCGGCTGGACGATGTTCAGCGGGCAGGGGATCGGATCGGTGGGATCGTTCAACGAGTCCGTCTGGATGGTGAGCATGTCGTCGAGGGTGTGCCGGCGCTCCCGGTTGCTCTCGCCGCCGTGCGCCGCGAGGGTTCCAACCTCCTGGAGGCCCTTGACCAGGGCCGCCGGATCGCTGGTGAACGGCACCCGGACGTGGAGGCCGAGGTCATCGGTGACCAGCATGACGCGGTCGCCGGGAGCGAGTCGGGTCAGGAAATCGCCGAGCTGCTTCAGCACCCGCGCGCGGTGGGCGGGGCCGATGTTGAAGTCGTCGAAGTAGACCACCAGGTTGAACGGCTCCTCCGGCGCCTGCGCCACGCCCGCCGGAGAGCGGCCCGCCGGATGGGCGCCGGGCTGAGAGGCGTCGGCGCCGACGGCGTCGAAATTGGAGATCGCCACCCGCTTGCCGTCCTCCAGGAGCTCGAAATCGTCCTTGCCGAGGCCGTTGACGCGGTGGCCGCTCCGGTCGGTCGCGTAGACGTCGACGTTGACGACGTTGACCTCCACCGCCTCGCCGAAGCTCGGCGTTGCCGGCGTTGCCGGCGTTGCCGGCTTGGCGGCGCTCGCCGGCAGGGCAGCGGCCAGCAGCAGGGCGCTCGCGAGTGGAGGCAGCTTCGCGGCGAGCGGTTTCATCGTCGAGACTCCTCGGGTCAAGGCTGGGCCACGGACGCGGTCGCGGCGACGGTGATCGGGCGTCCCAGATAGGAGGTGGCGGCGGCGATCTCGTCGCGCACGGCCACGGCGACGTGCTGGAGGCCGGGCTTCATCTGGAGCGTCAGGGTGTAGACGTAGTACTGGCCCATGGCGTTCAGCACCTCCTTGCGGGGGATGCGCAGCGGCACGTCGATCTGCCGCACGGGCGAGGTGCCACCCGTTTCGTCGCGCGTCGCCACCAGGACGCGGAGCTTGCCTTCGAAGTTCTCCTCCTGCTTGAGGATGGCCAGTTTGAACAGCGGGATCCGGAGGCGCACGGGGACGGTGAATTTTCCCCCTTCGGCCGGCGCCAGATCGCCGATCTCCATCTTGATCTCCAGCGGGTTGTCCTCGATGCCGTAGAAGAGCGCGGCGAGGGTGCGGTCGACCACCTTCTCGATCGCCGGCTTGTCGCGGTAACTCTGGCGGTAGCGCAGGCGGATTCCCGGACGCCGGGAGCGGACCTCGAGCTTGTGCTCGCTGCCGTCGCCGGCGTGCGGCGGGGCGAAGCCGAGCGAATAGAAGCTGGAGAGGTCTTCCCGCATGCGGGCGAGGTCGGGTAGGAAGTCGTTGGTATTCAGGATCGAACGGCCGCCGGTGCCGTTCGCCAGGAGCTGAAGAGAGTCCTGGTGATTGTTCTTCAGGGAGTTGCCGACCCCGAAAGACTGGAGCAGCCGGTCCGCCGGGCCGGTGCTGGCGTCGGCGGTGTTCGGCGCCTGCAGTCCGGAGGCCTGCAACATGTAGAAGGTCACCCGCTGGGCGTTGGCGTGGGCGGCCAGCGACTGCAGGCTCTTGGCGACGCTGTAGCTCTGCGCGTCGAGCATGGCCTGGGATGCCGCCTGGTAGGACTTGAGCCCCAGCGACGCGGAGTCGTACACCGTGAGCTCGTCCGGATTCTTGTCGCCGCCGAACTTGCCGGCACCGGGGTTTTCCGGTGCCGCGCGCTGTCCGGCGCCATTGCCCTGGCCGCCGCAGAGCTCGAGGAGGAACTCGAACAGCTCCTCGCCCGGGTTGAGCGGCAGGCCGTCGCTGACATGGAGCAGCGCCTTGCGTCCCGGCACTCCGGAGAGCGAATTCACCAGCACGGTCAAGGTGCTGATCGTCCGCAGGACCTCCTGGCGCCGGCCCGCGGCATAGACTTGAGCCGGCGTCACGATGTTCTGCGGGCAGGGGACGGGATCGATCGGGTCGGAGAGGGAATCGCGCTGGATGTCCATCATCGACTCGAAGGCCTGATTGCGGTCGTGATCGCTCTCGTTCCCGTGCGTCGCCAGGGGGCTGATCTCTTGGAGCCCCTTGGCGATCACCGCCGGATCGCTGGTGAAGGGGAAGCGGACGTGCAGGCCGAGGTCGTAGGTGACCAGCATCACCCGGTCGCCGGGCGCGAGCTTGTGGGCCAGGAAATCGCCAAGCTGCCGCACCGCCCGCGCCCGGTTGGCGGGACGGATGTTGAAGTCGTCGAAATAGACCACTAGGTTCACGGCGTCCTCCGGCGCCCGGGCGGCGTCCGGGCCGGCGGCCGCAGCAGTGGAAGCGGCGGCGGTGGGAGCAGCCTCCGCCGCCACCACCTCGAAATTGGAGATCGGCACCTTCTTGCCGTCCTCCAGCAGCTCGAAGTCGTCCTTGCTCAAGCCGGTCACCCGGTGGCCGCTTTTGTCCGTGGCGTAGACCTCGACGTTGACGACGCTGACGTCCACCGACTCGCCGAAGCTCTGGGGCGCGGCAGTCTTGGCGACAGGCTTGGCGGCCAGGCCGGGGACGGAAACCGCCAGCAGCAGGACGCTCGAAATCGAGAGAACTTTCATGATCGTGACCCTCACCCAGAAAATCTTCAAGGAGTTTCAACAGGCATTTGCAAAGGGTACGCCATTTCCCTCCCCTCGGAAAACCGGTCGAATCGTCCTCCGGGGCGGACGATTCAGGGAAATGGGGGCGGAGAAACGTCCTCGGAAGCTGACACCGGCGTCGAAATCACGGCGAGCGCGGCCTGTTCGCTCGGCCGCGGCGGCATTCCCCACCAGAGGCCCCGCCAGAGCCAGACGGTCAGCGGGATGCCGATCAGGGTCAGCAGCCAGCTCCCCTCCGGGCCGAAGCCGCCGCCGGTGATCCCCGTGTCGCCGGTGGCCGTGACGTCGAAGAGATGGAAGAGGGGGACGCCGCTCACCGGCAGCGAGAGCAGGCAGGCGACCGCGAAGTTCCAGACGCCGTGGGCGAGGGTGGCGCTCCACAGGCTGCCGGTGCGCTCGACCATCGCGGCCAGCACCATGCCGGCGAGCACCACGTTCAGCAGCGCGGGCGTGGAGACGTGCGGATTGAGGGCGTGGAGGAGGGCGAAGAGGAGCGACGAGCCGAGGGCGGCGAGGCCCGGCCGCCAGCGCTCGCGCAGCGTGTGGTAGACGTAGCCGCGGACGATCCACTCCTCCAGCGCTCCTTGCAGCAGGAATCCCGGCAGCAGCGCCAGGAGCAGCAGAGCCGGCGGGAAATGCCACCAGGAAGGAGGGTTGCTGTACCCGGCGCTGATCCCCCCGAAGTGGACCGCCGCGTACGCCGCCGGCAGCGCGAGGATGAGCGCCAGCCAGACCCCCAGCACCGCGAGAGCCCCCAGGGGAGCGCCCACCGCCTGCCGGAGCGCCGCGCGCCGCCCGCCGATCGGCGCCCGGACGCCGAGGCTGGCGAGAGAGCGATGGTCGAGGAACCGCACGAAGAGCAGGGTCACCAGGATCTGGAGCGGCCAGGAGAGGGCGACGGCGATCAGGAAGACCTCGTTCGCAGTGCCGAACCCCCCCTTCCGGAAGAAGCCCGGATCGAACATCGGGGCGAAAGCGCGCAGCGGCAGGACCACGGCGATCTGGACCCCGAAGTAGGCGATCAGATAGAGGATCGCGCGCGCCACCGGCACGGCGAGATCCAGGGCCTCGCGGACCGGCGAGCGATCGGTGAGCGGGGTTGGAGAGGAAATCATGGCATGGCTGTTGCTATCTACGAAATGCGGGAGTGAAAAGGGAACTCAAACCAAACCAAGGAGGATCGTCATGAATCTCATTCTCATCCTGATCGTCGGTGGCCTCATCGGATGGATCGCCAGCATCGTCATGCGCACGAACGGCCAGCAGGGGATCATCCTCAACGTGGTCGTCGGTATCGTCGGCGCTCTGCTCGCCGGTTTCCTGCTGGCCCCGCTGTTCGGCACGGGCACCATCACCCAGGGGAACTTCAGCCTGCCGGCTCTGCTGGTCTCGCTGTTGGGCTCGGTCGTCCTGCTCGCCATCGTCAACCTGTTCCGCCGTGGCGCGGTGCGCTGAAGTTAAAAGCCTTCCAAGCCACTCCAGCTTCTCCGACGGCGGGGGTTCCGGGTTCGTCCCGGGCCCCCGTTCGACGTTTTAGGGAGAAGTTCCGCGGCCTGCGACCTCACCCTCGATCCCTCTCCTGAAGGAGAGGGAGGGCCTGACTGGGGCCGCGCCGCAATCGTCCCCCTTCTCCTTTTAGGAGAAGGGGTCAGGGGATGAGGTCGCAGGCCACGGCGGTCCTGTTCAATCGAGTCGGTTGCAGTTCTTACAACCTCCCACCTCACAACGCCGGCGCCTTCGTCGCCTTGAGCGCCGCCTGCACGGTGTCGGCGCGGGTCAGCCCTTGCTGGACCAGATAATCGCGGATCCATTCCGCCGACATCTCGTTGCCTATCTTCGGATAGTGGAGAAAGTTTTTCTTCGCCATCTGCGCGTCCGGATCGTATTTCGCGAAACCGTCCGCGAGGTCGACGACGCGGTAGCCGCGCCGGCGCAGGTCGTCGATCAGCGGCTGATAGGTCACCGGGTTGTGGTTGTGGCGCAGCTTGACGTCCTTGCGCTCCGGGAACATCACGATGATCGGCAGCGAGCTGTGCGCGAGCGCCTCGCGATAGAACTCGTCGAGCACCCGGAAGCTCACTTCGTAGGCTTCCGACCGCGGGTTGTACTGGCCGCGGTGGAAGATCGGCTGGTTGAAGTACTGCGTGCGCATGATGTGGGCGAAACGCACCGAGGGTAGAAAGTCGCAACGGCTGCGCTGGTTGTTGCGCTGGTAATAGAAATCGTGCTCGCCCAGGCGGGGCAGGATCTTCTGCGGATCGCTCAGCAACTGTTTGTATTCATCGATGTTCTTGATCGGATTTTCGTAGAGCACCAGCTTGCCGCCCTCGACGCCGAAGCGCGGCTTGCTGAACGGGATGCCGCTGCGCGAGAAGTAGAACGGCCGGAAGGTGTTGACCATGCGGCCGATGTTCTCGGACATCATGCCGATCAGCACGATCTGCGGGTGATAGGCGATCCCCTCGCGGCGGTAGCGCAGCAGCGCCTGTCCGGGGTCCGAGCCGGGGATGCCGAAGTTGATCACTTCGAGCCCGGGGAGGAACGTCTCCAGTCGCTCCTCCCAGGTGAAGCCGGTGGGCACGCCGCTGCCGTGGGTGAAGGAGTCGCCGAACGCGCCGATCCGCAGGATTCCCGGCGCCGCCGCCAGCGCGTATTCGCGGGTGGCGCGCAAACCCTTGCTGTTCGCCTGGAACCCCGCCTTGCGGCCGTTGGGGCGGATGGTCCAGCCGAGATCGGCGTCGAACACCATGTAGGACGAGGTGTCGGCGATCTGCGCGGCGAGGATCCCCTTGTGCTTGTCGTTGAGGTCCTCGACGGCCTGCGGCTGGTACTCGAGGTTCTTGTACTTCTTGAGGTACCAGAGGGCGCCGAGGCAGATCAGCTCGACCACCCCCCAGAGGAAGGCGATCAGGATGAGGGAGTAGGCGATCTTCTTGCCGGTGGATAGCTGGGCCATAAGAGCGCGGATTCTATCCGAACCCGGTCAGCCGCCGGCGGCGGCGCCGGCCGCCGCCTCCCATCCGGCCGCTTCGAGGCTCGCCGCGACCTCCTGCCGCGCCTCCTGGTCGACGGCGACGAAGAGCTCGTCGCCACGGCGGAAGGTGGTCTCCTGGTCGACCGGGGAGGTGCGCCGGCCGCGCTGCACGGCCAGCGGCAGCGCGTGGCCGTCCGGCGGGAGGCTGGCGGGGATGGCGGGGAGAGGCGCGCTCTCCTCTCCTTCGCCGGTCCGCCGCCAGCGCTCCACCGTGGCCGCCCCCTGGTCGAGGCGATGGGTCCACTGGACCAGGTTGCGCGGGGCCCCGAAGAGCACGTGGCCGCCGGACTGGCGGACGTTGGCGTCGGTGACGCTGAGATGCCCGCTGCGCACCGCCGCCCACACCCGGGGGACCTTGAAGTCCTTCCGCGCGTGGCGGGCGAACAGCAGGTTCACCTCCTCGTTGGCGGTCGCGCCGAGGGCGCCGGCGCGGGTGTCGAGCTCGGCGCGGAGCTGGACGCGCGGCTCCAGGCCGCTGCCGTGGATCACCCGGAATCCCGCGGCCTCGGCGGCGCGGCAGGACTCGGGGTTGGAATCGATCAGCAGCACCTCCTCGCCGCCGTCGCGCAGCGCGCCGGCGAGGGCGCGGCCGAGGGCGTTGGCGCCGAGGATCGCGTAGCCGGAATCCGAGGGGCGCCGCAGGCCGAGCCGGCCGGCTACCAGGCCGCCGGTGAGCCCCTGGACTACTACGGTCACCGCGATCACCAGGAACATCAGCGCTCTCAGCTCGACGCCCCCCGGCATCCCCTCGCGGGTCAGGGTCTGGGCGAACAGCGAGGAGACGGCCGCGGCGACGATGCCGCGCGGCGCCAGCCAGGCGATGAAGGCGCGCTCGCGCCAGGAGAGGTCCGAGCCGAAGGTGCCGGCGAGCACGTTGAGCGGCCGCACGACGAACATCAGCACCAGCACCGTGGCGAGGCCGGCCCAGCCGAGCGCCCGCACCTGCGCCAGCCGCACGTCGGCGGCGAGCAGCACGAAGAGGAGGCCGACCAGCATCACCGTGAGCTGCTCCTTGAACTCGCGCAGGTCGGCGACCGCGCGCGCCCGGCTGTTGCCCACCACCAGCCCCGCCATCACTACGGTCACGATGCCGCTCACCGGCATCACCGCGTTGCTCCCCTCGAAGAGCGCCACCGCCACCGCCAGCGTGAGCACGCTCTGCAAGCCCTCCGGGATCAACCCCTCCCGGTGCAGCAGCCAGCTCAGCAGGAGGCCGCCGGCGAGCCCCAGGGCGGCACCGAAGCCGAGGCGCGACACCGTGTGCCAGGCGGCGACGGCGAGCGAGCCGCCGGGGCTGATCGCC
The DNA here is from genome assembly GCA_963718645.1 of uncultured Acidobacteriota bacterium. Classification (GTDB taxonomy): domain Bacteria; phylum Acidobacteriota; class Thermoanaerobaculia; order Multivoradales; family UBA5704; genus DATARR01. The sequence goes on along the minus strand of OY970373.1, from coordinate 2,241,435 downwards.
ACCTCCAGCGCCACCACGGCGACGATGGCGCCGATGGCGTCCACGAACACCCCCTCGGCCTCGAGCACGGTGGCCACCCGCGCCTTCAGCTTGATCCGCCGCACCAGCGGGTTGATCACGGTGGGGCCGGTCACCATCACCAGGGTGCCGAAGAGGATGGCGGTGGTCCAGCTCCAGCCGAGGATCCAGCGGGTCGTCAGGGCCGCGCCGGCCGCCGTCACCAGGGCTCCGAGGGTGACGAGCTGGCGGATGCTGCGCGCCTCCCGGCGCAGGCGTTTGAGGTCGAGGCTCATCCCCCCCTCGAAGAGGATCACCGCCACCGCGAAGCCGACCAGCGAGCCGAGCGAGGCGCCGAGGTTGGCAGGGCGCACGATCCCCAGCAGGTCCGGCCCCAGCAGCACGCCGGTGGCGAGCAGCAGCACGATGCCGGGGATGCGCAGGTGCTGCGCGATCGCCTGCGCGAACATCCCGGCGACCAGCGCCAGGGCGATGGTCAGGGCCGGATCGGCGAGAGGGGAGGGGGGCATTTCGGGTATCCTACCGGCCGACCTGACGATCCGCCACATGAGCACGCCGTCCAACTCCCCAGCCCGCCCCGTCGTCATCGCCGGCATGCACCGCTCGGGCACGTCGCTCGTGGCGAGCTTCCTGTCCTCGCTCGGCGTTCACATGGGCGACCGCCTGCTGCCGGCCGATATCCGCAATCCGCACGGCTACTTCGAGGACGCCGACTTCGTCGCGCTGCACGGGCGCATCCTGAGCGCCGCCACGGTGGACGAGCCGGGGCACCGGGACTGGGGGTGGACGGAGAGCGAGCGGCTCGACCGCGGCCGGCTGGCCGACTTCCACGACGAGGCCCGCGCCCTCGCCGCCGGCCGCGCCGGCCGTTCGGGGATCTGGGGCTGGAAGGACCCGCGGACCACGGTGCTGCTCGACTTCTGGGACGAGATCCTCGGCGGCGAGGCCCTCTACGTCCTGGTCTACCGCTTCCCCTGGGAGGTGGCCGACTCGATGCAGCGCCTGGGCGCCGACGTCTTCCTGCGCCACCCCGAGTGGGCCTATCCGATCTGGACCTTCTACAACCGCCAGTTGCTCGACTTCCACCGCCGGCACCCCGACCGTTCGGTGCTGGCGAGCGCCAACGGGCTGCTGCGCGATCCCGCCCGCTTCGTCGACCTCCTGCGCGGCAAGCTGGGATTGAGCGTGGCCGACGCGCCGCTCGACGGCGTCCGCGACCGCGACCTCTTCGTCTCCCTGCCGGCGGACGACCCGCTGATCCCCCTGGTCGCCGCGACCTCGCCCGCTTGCGCACAGGTGCTCGGCGAGCTCGACGCCCAGGCGGACCTCCCCGCCACCGGCCTGTGGAGCGCGCCGCCGCTGCGCGGCGACCGCTGGCGTCCGGAGGGACCGGTCGACCTCTCGGTGGTGATCCCCTGCTACGACCTCGGCGAGCTCCTGGTGGAGGCGCTGGCGAGCGCCGAGCGGAGCGCCCCCGAGCGCTGCGAGATCCTCGTCGTCGACGACGGCTCGCAACAGCCGCGCACCCGCGAGATCCTCGGCGTGCTGAGCGCCGCCGGCTACCGGGTCCTCGAGCAGCCCAACGCCGGTCTGGCCGCGGCGCGCAACCGCGGCATCCGCGAGTCCCGCGGGCGCGTCATCCTCCCCCTGGACGCCGACAACCGCCTGCTCCCCGGGTTCCCCGCGGCGGCGCTCCGCGTCTTCGACAGCCAGCCCGAGGTGGGCGTTGTCTATGGCGACCGCCTGGACTTCGGCCTGCGAAAGGGGCGCACTACCGTCCCCGAGCTCGACCTCGGCTCCTTCCTCTGGGCCAACTACATCGACGCCTGCGCCGCCTACCGCCGGGAGGTCTGGGAGGAGTGCGGCGGCTACGACCCCGGGGCGTCGGTCTGGGAGGACTGGGAGCTCTGGATCGCCGCGGCCGAGCGGGGCTGGCGCTTCCATCGCCTGGACGAGGCGGCCTTCGAGTACCGGGTCCGCCCCGATTCGATGATCGCCGTCGCCGAGCGCGAGGGGCTCCGGCGGGAGGTGCGCGAGCACATCTACCGCAAGCACCACGCGCTCTTCTCGGCCCACCTCGTGGAGATCCTGCTGGCAGGGCACCAGCGACTCATCGACATCACGCGCTTCGCCGTCACCTCGCGCGAGCCCCTGGTGGCGGAGGCCCGGGCTCTGCGCGCCGCGCGCGACCGTCTGCAGATCGAGATCGATCTCCTGGCCGCCAGCCGCGAGCCGCTGCGGCAGGCCGAGTTGGCGCCCCTGCGGGCCGAGATCGAGGCTCTGCGCGGCGAGGTGGAAACGCTGCGGACGGCTCTCGCCGCGAGCGAGAACGAGCTGACCTGGAGCCGCCGGAACCAGGAGCTCATGACTGGCACGCGGGCCTGGCGGCTTCGCGAGCTGGCGGTGCGTCTCAAGCAGAGGCTTCTGGGCAGGTCGCCGGGAAAGCATTGATCTCCGTCTATTTTCTAGCTAAAATAAGGCCAGCACGGTCGTCGCGCACAGGAGGTCCCCGCCATGAAGTCGTCCCCTAAGATCCGGCGTTTTCCCCGCGTCCCGGCCGTCCATGCCGTGATGGTGCGCCTGCTCGGCGTGACCCCCTTCGAGGAGTTCGCCCGCACCCGGATCATCGGCCCGGGCGGCTGCATGTTCGTCAGCGAGGAGTCGCTCGGCTTCGGCTCGCTGATGGAGCTCTCGATCGCCGTCCAGGGGCGGGTCCTGAAGACCGACGGCCGGGTGGTCTACGAGATCCGCAAGAGCCCGACCGAGCACCAGGTCGGCGTCGAGTTCCTGCGCATCACCCCCGCCGACCGCGCCTTCCTCGAAACCTTCGTGGGACGGAAGTCCGCCGCCGGCGCGGCGCTCAACTAGGGCTTCCCCAGCCCCCGCCCCGTCATCAGGTAGGTCGCGAAGCTCCCCAGCCAGTGTCCTCCCTCGTAGTGCTTGCCGGTCACCGCGGCGAGGCCTGCCTCGCGGTGGGCGGCGATGGCGGCGCGCAGGTCGTCGAGGCGGGGATCCGTGGGCGGCAGGCCGGAGGCGATCCCTTCGAGCATCCAGGCGCGCGAGAGGTTCAGGCCATCGAGATGGGCGAGCTTGCCGTCGCTCGGATCGGGCGACACCGCCGGCGTGATCCACTCCTCGCTGCGCGCCTGCGGCAGGAAGATCGAAAGCCAGGAGGCGTAGTGGTCGGGCTTCAGCAGGCGCCGCACGAGGTCGGCCTCGGCCAAGCAGGGGGAGAGGAAGTCCTCGCCCGAGGGCTCGTAGTCGAGCGGGCAGGACTGGTCCTTGAGGTAGAGCTCGCGCGCCTTCGCCTCGAAGAACCCGGCCGCCTCCCGATCGCCCGCGCCCCGCGCCCAGTCGATGATCAGGCCGAGCGAGAAAGCGGTCTGGTTGTGCTCGCCGGTGCGGATGGGGTAGGAGAGCTTGGGGAGCCATGTGCGCAGCCGGCCGGTGGCCGCGCGGACCAGCGGGTCGAGGGCGGCGGCCCACCGCTTCGCCTGCGGATCGTCCCACTCGCGCAGCTCCGCGGAGAGCTGCAGCAGCCAGGCGAGGCCGTAGGGGCGCTCGAAGGTCGCCCGCCCCTCCGCTTGCAGGTACTTCGCCTCGGCCGCGAGGTTGGCGGGGGTCAGGCTCTTCTCCAGGGCGGCCCGCGCCCTGGCGGCGAACGGGGCCTCCGGGAAGCGCCGCGCCAGACGCGCCAGCAGCCAGTGCCCGTGCACCGCCGAGTGCCAGTCGTAGCAGCCGTAGAAGGCCGGGGTGAGCACCCGCGGCGGCTTCGCGTCGGCGTCGCCGTTGAGCGTATGGGCGATCTTGTTCGGATACTCCTTGTGGACGCAGGCGAGCGCCAGCCCGGCGAAGCGCTCGGCCGTGGCGGCGTCGAGGCTCGGCGGCGCGGGCGCCGGAGCCGCCGCGGCGAGCGGCGACAGGGCGAGGGAGAGGGCGGACCAGACCAGCAGGGAGCTCGTGATCATGGCCTGCGATGGTACATCCTTCGGCTGGCACGCGTTCGTGCTCGCCGGCAGCGTCCTGCACTTCTTCGCGATCCTCCTCTACGTCGCGCCTAACAAGGGCTGAACAAGGGACGTCAGGGACCTCAGGGACAGCAGGGACGAAGGCCAGTCTTTTTTCATTTTGCTGTCCCTGACGTCGCTGCCGTCCCTGAGGTCCCTTGTTTCTTGCTTTGGCCTTTCTGCCGCGCGGCTCCCAGTGCCTCCGTAACCTGGGGGCCGGTTTCGCGTATAGGGGGTGCCATGACAAAGGAGACCCCCGCATGCGTATGAAATTACGAATCAAAATTGCCCTGGCCAGCCTCCTGCTGGCCTCCGCGGCCGTCTGGGCCGCGCCGGCGCCGGCGTCCGACCTCCAGGCGCGCCGCGCCGCCCTCGACAAGCTCCTCGCCGAGCAGTGGGAGTACACCCTCTCCCACGCCCCCGAGTATGCCTCGATCCTTGGCGACAAGCGCTGGAACGACCAACTCTCCGACGCCTCGCAGGCCGCCATCGACGCCGATATCGCCAAGACGCGCGAGTTCCTCCAGCGCTTCCAGGCCATCGACACCACCGGCTTCCCCGTGCAGGAGAAGCTCAACCAGGAGCTGATGGTGCGCGACCTCAAGGAGGGGATCGAGGGGGCGAAGTTCAAGGGGTGGCTGATGCCGGTCAGCCAGATCTCCGGCATCCATCTCCAGGCGCCGCAGTTCCCGGCGCTCCTCACCTTCACCACGGTCAAGGACTACGACGACCTGATCACCCGCTACAAGAAGATGCCTACGGTCTTCGACCAGACCATTGGGCACATGCGGACCGGGATGGCCGCCGGGCTGATGCCGCCGAAGTTCCTTCTCGAGAAGGTCGTCGTGCAGTGCGAGGGGATCGCCTCGACGCCGGCGGAGAAGTCCCCCTTCGCGGCGCCGCTCGCCAATTTTCCCGCTGGGATCCCGGCGGCCGAGCAGGCGCGCATCCGCGAGGCGATGCTGGGGGCGATCCGCGACTCGATCCTCCCCGCGTACGTGAAGTTCGCCAAGTTCGTCAAGGAGGAGTACGCCCCGAAGGGGCGCGCCGAGCCGGGCATGTGGTCGCTCCCCGAGGGCGAGGCCCGCTACGCCTTCCAGGTCAAGCAGCAGACGACCTCCGAGCTCACCCCCGAGGAGATCCACCAGCTCGGCCTGCGGGAGGTGACGCGCATCGAGGGCGAGATGCTGGAGCTCGCCAGGAAGCTCGGCTACCAGGACCTCAAGAGCCTCAACGCCGCCATCGAGAAGGACCCCAAGCTGCACGCCCAGTCGCGCCAGCAGATCCTCGACCTCTACACCAAGTACATCGATCAGATGTACGCCCGGCTGCCGCAGCTCTTCGGCCGCCTGCCCAAGGCCAAGGTGGTGGTGGTGCCGACCGAGGACTTCCGCGAGAAGGAGGCCTCGGACGCCGAGTACCAGACCGGCGCGCCCGACGGCTCACGTCCGGGCCGCGTGCAAGTGAACACCAGCGAGCCGGAGAAGCGCAAGACGATCTCCATGGAGTCGACCGCCTATCACGAGGGGGTTCCCGGCCATCACATGCAGCTCTCGATCGCCCAGGAGCTGCCGACGCTGCCGCCGTTCCGCCAGCAGGGGGGCTACACGGCCTTCGTCGAGGGGTGGGCGCTCTATTCGGAGCGTCTGGGAAAGGAGGTCGGCTTCTACCAGGACCCCTACAGCGACTACGGCCATCTGCAGGACGAGATGCTGCGCGCCATCCGCCTGGTGGTCGACACCGGCTTCCACTACAAGCACTGGAGCCGCGACCAGGTGGTGAAGTTCTTCCACGATCATTCGGGGATCGACGAGGTCACCGTGCAGAGCGAGACCGACCGCTACATCGTCTGGCCGGGACAGGCGCTCGCCTACAAGATCGGCCAGCTCAAGATCCTCGAGCTGCGCGAGAAGGCGAAGAAGGATCTCGGCGCCAGGTTCGACATCCGCGACTTCCACGACCAAGTGCTGGGCGCCGGCGCCCTCCCCCTCGGCGTGCTCCAGGAGCAGATCGAGCGCTGGATCGCGGAGCAGAAGGGGATGAAGAAGAGTTAGAGCCGGCGAGACGCTGGCGGTCCCAGGGCCCTATCCCCCGCCCTGATCTACAATCCGGGACAAGGAGGAAAACCATGTCCGAGACCGTGGACCTGAAACAGGTGGTCGAAGGCGCCGACGGGATCTCCGTCGTGCGTGGGAGCGGCACCTGCCGCGGCTGGAACAACATCCAGTACAAGGCGGGCCTGTCGGCCAAGAACGTCAACGCAAGCAAGCTGTCGATGAACGTCGCCACCATCCCGCCCGGGGGCGTCGCCTACGCCCACATCCACGTCGACTTCGAGGTGATGCTCTACATCCTGGAGGGGCGGGTCCGCCACGAGTACGGGCCGGGGCTCAAGAAGGCGGTCGAGAACAGGGCCGGCGACTTCATCTTCATCGAGCCCGGCGTGCCGCACGAGGTGTTCAACCTGAGCGACACCGAGCCCGTGGTGGCCGTGGTCGCCCGCTCGGACGCCTCGGAATGGGAGAACATCGTCGACTACGACCGCAACAGCGAGGCCTGAGGCTTCGCCGGGAGGCGGAGCTGGGGGCTCAAGAGTCCCGGCGGGCCAGCTCTTTCAAGAAGATCACGCAGCCGGACGATGGTCGCGGTCGCGGTCCCGCCGCAGCAGCGTGACGCTGTCCGTATCGTTCCGTCCATTCACAGCCGCCCGGAGCTTGCGGGCTCGTTCCCAAAAATCAGCGGGAACCGACCGGAGAGCCCCTTCGAGAATGGCCCGATGTGCCATTTGAATGCTCCTTCCAGGATCCGATGCTGTCAATGCTAGCACTTGGAGCCACCCCTTGGAGTCTTCCCGCTCGTACATCGCTCAAGCTGATACGATGCCCTTCCGCAGCCGGGCTTTTCGGAGGGACATCGTGCCGGACTTCCAGCAGTACATCGGGGTGCGCTATTCAGGCCGCAAGGATCCCGGGGATCCGATCCGTGAGATCAGGGTGTTCGCCGCCGTCGAGGATCACGAGATCTTCCGCGAGCTCAATCAGGGTCACCCCTCCGGCCGGTGGAGCCGCCGGGACCTCGCCGAGTGGCTCCTCGGCAAGATCACCGGTCCCGACCCCGTCGTGGTGGGGATCGACCACGCCTTCTCCTTTCCCGAGACCTACATGGACCGCAACGGCCTGAAGAGCTGGAGCGCGTTCCTCCAGGACTTCGAGGAGAACTGGCCGACCCGCGAGTCTTCGGTCCGCGAGCTGCTGCCGGGCAACCCCCGCACCGGCGATCCGGACGAGCACCGCCTCACCGGGCAGTGGACCGCCTTCCCCAAGAGCGTCTTCCATTTCGACATCCAGGACAGCCTCGCCAAGGCCACACACGCCGGCCTCCCCTGGATCGACTACCTGCGCCGCGCCCGCGACCGCGTCCACTTCTGGCCCTTCGACGGTTTCGACGTGCCGCGCGGCCGTTCAGTCGTCGCCGAGGTCCGCCCCGCCCGCCTGCGCCACCGCTACCGCAAGGAAGACCTCAACGCCCAGGAGCAGGACGCCTACGCCGTCTGCGCCTGGCTCCGGGAGCGCGACCGGCTCGACCTGCTGCGCCCTTACTTTTCGCCCCCACTCTCTCCGGAGGAGAAAGACCGGGCGCGCCTCGAGGGGTGGATCCTGGGCGTCGCCTGAAAGGGAATAGTTTCTGCAACGAAGGTTGTTGCAACGGACGATGAGCAGCTCCAGCACCTCCGGCCTGGGCCGGGAGATCCAGCAGCAAAGGCCCTTTGACAGTCTGGAGGAGGAGGCCTTCCTCGGTCTCCAGCGGACGGCGAGCCTGCTGCTCCAGTCCCTGGGGCGCGCGCTCAAGGGGCAGGACCTGACCCCGGCCCAGTACAACACGCTACGCATTCTCCGCGGCGCCGAGCCCGACTCGCTCACCTGTGGCGAGATTGGAGAGAGGCTGGTGAGCCCGGGGCCGGACGTCACCCGCCTCCTCGACCGCCTGGAGCAGCGCGGCCTCGTCACCCGGGTCCGCGACGGCGAGGACCGGCGGGTGGTGCGGGCGCGCATCACGGTCTCCGGGCTCGACCTCCTCACGGCCCTCGACGAGCCAGTCGGCCGCGTGCTCGGCCAAATGCTGGGGAGCCTGGGAGAGGAGCGGCTGCGGACGCTCGTCGCCCTCCTCGGCGAGGCAAGACGCGGGGCCTGAATTTTTTTGACCGAATAGTTGTTGTAACGGACATCGTCAAGACAGCGAAAGGATTGGACTCCATGACACGCAAACCGATCGCAGGCATCCATCACGTCACCGCCATGGCGGGAGATCCGCAGGCGAACGTCGATTTCTATACGGGCGCCCTGGGGCTCCGGCTGGTCAAGAAGACGGTGAACTTCGACGACCCCGGCACCTATCACCTCTACTACGGCGACGAGCTGGGGCACCCCGGGACGATCATGACCTTCTTCCCCTGGCCAGGGGCGCGCCGCGGCGTGCAGGGAGCGGGGCAGGCGACCGTGACCGGTTTCTCGGTGCCGGAGGGCTCGCTCGGCTACTGGATGGAGCGCCTCCGTGGCTTCGGCGTGGCGTTCGACGATCCCAAGCCGCGCCTGGGCGAGGAGGTGCTGACGGTGCTCGATCCCGACGGCCTGCGGCTGGAGCTGGTCGCGCGGGCCGGCGACGACCGCCCGGCCTGGAGCGCCGGCCCGGTGCCCATTGAGAAAGCCATCCGCGGCTTCGACGGCGTCACCCTCACGGAGTGGAACCTCGACGTCACCGAGCGGGTGCTCGCCGGCACGATGGGCTTCCGGCGGGTGGGGGAGGAGGGGGACCGCGTGCGCTTCGAGGTCGGCCCCGGCGGCGCCGGCACGCGGGTGGACGTGCTCGCCGCCCCCGCGGCCAAGCGCGGCCACGTCTCGGCGGGAACGGTGCACCACGTCGCCTTCCGCGCCGCGGACGAGGCGGACCAGCTCGCCTGGCGCGAGGCGGTCGACGACTCCGGCCTCTACGTGACGCCGGTGCTCGACCGCGAGTACTTCCGCTCGATCTACTTCCGCGAGCCGGGGGGCGTCCTGTTCGAGATCGCCACCGATCCGCCGGGCTTCACCCGCGACGAGACGGTCGAGAGCCTGGGCACGTCCCTGAAGCTCCCCCCCTGGCTGGAGGAGAGCCGCGCGAAGATCGAGGCCGCACTGTCGCCGATCGAGGCGCACCAGACGGCCGGAGGTGTCGCTTGACGCGGGAAACAGCCGGTCCCCATCAGGCCGAGCCGCTGGTCTGGGCCGGCCGCCGGCCCGATCAGGCCACCGCGGCGATGGTGATGGTCCACGGGCGGGGAGCCACGGCGGACAGTATCCTCGATCTGCGCCACGAATTCGGGCATCCGGAGCTCGCCTACGTCGCCCCGCAGGCGGCCGGCTACTCCTGGTACCCGAATCGCTTCCTGGCGCCGGCCGAGCAGAACGAGCCGGGGCTCTCCTCAGGCCTAGCCCGTATCGGCGAGGCGCTGGCGGAGCTGGAAGCCGCCGGCATCCCGCCCGAGCGCACGATCCTCCTCGGCTTCTCGCAGGGAGCCTGCCTGGCGCTGGAGTTCGCGGCCCGAAACGCCCGCCGCTACGCCGGGATCGCCGGCCTCTCCGGAGCCATCATCGGTCCGCCCGGCTCGCCGCGCACCTACCCGGGATCGCTGGCCGGCACCCCCGTCTTCCTCGGTTGCAGCGACCGCGATCCGCACATCCCGCGGACGAGCGTGGACGAGACGGCGCAGGTGCTTCAAAGGATCGGGGCGGAGGTGACGGAGCGGATCTATCCGGCGATGGGGCACACGGTGAACGGGGAGGAGATGGAGGTGGTGCGGGGGATGATCGGGGGGATCCCCTCATCACCCCGACCCTCTTCTCCCCTCGCACTCCCCCCAACCGGGAGAAGAGGGAGTGGTTAGAAGGGTTAGTCCAAAAACTAAGTCGTGCGCTGCTTTAGCCCTCTCTCTCCCGGTTGGGGGGAGTGCGGTGGGAGAGAGAGGGTTGGGAGAGTGAGGGGCCCGGCCGCAAGGCCGGGTCTTTTCCTTCTCCTTTTCTTTTGCTTTCTCACAGCCTCACGGCTTCGCCCCCGCCTTCTCAGCCTTCGCCGCCCCCTCCCCCGGCCGGTTTTTCACATACCTCTCCAACCACTCATAGCTCTCCCACATCCCGTGCAGCACCGACTCCCGCCCGCGGTAGCCGTGGGCCTCGAGCGGCAGGTAGACCAGCCTCGCCGTGGCGCCGTTCCCCTTAAGGGCGTTGAAGAAGCGCTCGCTCTGGATCGGATCGGTGCCGGGGTTGTTGTCCGCCTGGCCGTGGATCAGCAGCAGGGGGTGCTTGACCTTGTCGGCGAACATGAAGGGGGACATCCGTATGTAGATGTCCGACGCGTGCCAGAGGTCGCGCTCCTCGGCCTGGAAGCCGAAGGGGGTCAGCGTGCGGTTGTAGGCGCCGCTCTCGGCGATGCCGGCGGCGAAGAGGTCCGAATGGGCCAGCAGGTTGGCGGTGGTGAAGGCGCCGTAGGAGTGGCCGCCGATGGCGATCCGCCGGCGGTCCGCCACGCCGCGCCGCACCACCTCGTCGACCGCCGCCTGCGCCGAGGCCACGAGCTGCTGCACGTAGGTGTCGTTCGGCTCCTGGCTCCCCTCGCCCACGATCGGCATGCTGGGATCGTCCAGCACCGCGTAGCCCAGCGTCAGCCAGACCAGCGGCGAGCCGGCTCCGGCCCGCGCGAAGCGGTAGGGGGAGTCCTGCACCTGACCCGCCGCGTCGGCGCTCTTGAACTCCTGGGGATAGGCCCACATCAGCATCGGCAGCGGACCGTCCGCCGCCTTCCACCCGGCCGGCGTATAGAGGGTGGCGGTGAGCCCCACGCCGTCCGCCCGTTTGTAGCGGATCAGCTCCTTGTGGATGCCGGCGAGCTGCGGCGTCGGATGGGGAAAGTGGGTGAGCTGGCGGAGCTTGCCGCCGGCGAGGTCGCGGACGTAGTAGTTGGGGGGCTCGTCCACCGTCTCTCGGCGCTGCAGGAGCTGCCGGCCGCCGTCGTCGAGCAGGTCCACCGGGATCTCGAAATAGGGCGCGGCCGAGCGGAAGAGCCGCTTCGTCTTGTGGCTGGCGACGTCCAGGGCGTCCAGGAAGGGCCGGTTCCCCTCCGTCGAGGCGCCCTCGCCGAGCAGGTAGAGCGTGCGGCCGCCGTCGGGGGTGCGCAGCACCCGCCGGCCGCGGGAGTCGAAGGTCTGCAACGGGCTGCCGGGATCGGCGTAGCGGTCCTCGGCCGAGCGGTCGAAGAGCACCGTCGGCGCCGCTTTACCCCCCCGTACTTCGCCGGGCTGCACGATCCAGGTGCGCGTCTTGCGCGTCTTGAACCAGAACTCGCTGATCAGCGCCAGATTGTCCGTCCCCCATTCGACCCTGGAGAAGCGGAGGGACAGCGTGGCGAGCGGCTTGGGATCCCCCTGAAACGGCGCGGCGAGCAGGAAGGCGCGGTCGCGCTCGGGAGCCGGCTTGCCGGCGTCGCCGCCGTCGAGCGCCTCGACCCAGAACAGCGTCGCCGGCGCGTCCTCGCGCCAGGAGACCTCGCGCGGGCCGGTCGCCACGCTGTCGAAGGCGATCGGGATCTCCTCCTCCAGCGGCAGGTCGGCCACCGAGCGCACCACCTTGCCGTCGAGGTCCCAGACCTCGATCCGCCGCGGGAAGCGGTCGGCGGGCACGAGATAGGAGAACGGCCGGTGCATCGTCTGCACCAGCAGGAAGCGGCCGTCCGGCGAGGGGGAGAGGCCGAGCACCATCCCCGGCGCGCCGAGCGGCGTGACCGTGCCGTCGAGCCCGACGCGAGCCACCCGCGACGTCAGGTAATACTCGAACAGCGATTCGTCGGACGTGCTCTTGAGGAGGTCCTGGAAGGTGCGCGCCGGCGCCGCATGGCCGGTGCTCTCGCGGATCACCGGTCCGGTCGGCACCTCCGACACCGCCGGCTCGGCGCCGAGGTCGACGTCGAGCAGAGTGCACACCAGGCTCTTGCCGTCCGCCAGCCACTCCGGCTCCGTCGAGGCGGTCAGGTTCAGATGGTCGGCCAGCCGCCGGGCCTGCCCCGTGCCCACCTCGGCGATCCAGAGCTCCACGCCGTCCGGCCGCACGTTGGTGAAGGCGATCCGCGAGCCGTCGGGAGACCATTGCAGGCCGGTGATCCGCGCCCCTTCCGGCATCCCCGTGAACGCGCGCTCCGAGCCGTCGGCGACGCGCATCAGCCGGATGCCGGTCAGATAGCCGGCCCGGCTCGGCGCATGGTTCTGCGGCCGGATGCGCAGGCCGCCCAGCCGCAGCTCCCGCTCCGCCAGCTCCGAGATCGGCGGCAGGCTCGGGCGCTCGGCGATCAGCAGCCACTGACGATGGGGATCGAGCGACGCGCCGGGCGTGGGCGGCGCGTCCACGATGTCGACCAGCACCTTCGGCGGCAGTTTGTAGCCGGTATCGGTAGCAGTATTGGTGGCAGTATTGACGGCGGTCGCGGCGCCGGCCGGGATCGCCAAGCCGATCAGGCCGGTCAGGAGGAGCGCGGAGCGGAGGGATCGCATGCGGAGGGGACTCCTTTCGAGGGATCTACAAGGAGATGATAGCTGACGCCCGGGCATTGATGCCCGGGCGGGGCCACTCGTTACGCAACTCCCGCTCACCCTGATACGCGACCCAAGCTTCAAGCCTCGACCTGACCGAATCCAGCGACAGCCGAGTCTCCATGCCCCTCTCACCCCGAGAAATCCTCCGCATGACCCAGGATTTCGAAGGATGTTCTGCGCTAAGCCTCCGCGACATTCAACTAATATGCGGAGAAAAAGAGATATTACTCCGCTAATTCGACATTATGCTCCGCGTATCAGGTTGAATATGCGGATCAATGGTAGTTTAACGCCGCGAAATGAGCGAAGTTTGCGGAGATAATACCGTTACCCAGCCAGTACAGCTCGAAGTTCGCGGCGCAATGCGGTAAATACGCGGCACAATTCGCGGGTCATGCGGAGCAATCCGCGGGTCATGCGGAGGAATTATCGGGTCGGAAAGAGGATTCCGCTCAGATCGTTTCCTTTACCTTGTCCGCCAGCACTGTGAGGGCGATCCTGCCGCCGTGCGGAGTGCCTTTGGCGAGCGCCTCCGCGAAATGGGCCGCCTGCTTGGCGGTGACCTTCGGCGGCATCGGAGGCTCATTGGGATCGACCACCGCCTCGATGATCGCCGGCCCGGGTCGCGACAGCGCCTCGTCCAGCGCGTCGCCGCAGGTGGCCGGGTTGTCCACCGTGTACCCCTCGGCGCCGCAGGCGCGGGCGAAGGCGGCGAAGTCGATCGGATGGAGGTCGCACTCGTACTCCGGATTGCCCAGGAAGACGATCTGCTCCCACTTGATCTGACCGAGCGAGTTGTTCTTGACGATCACCACCTTGATCGGCAGCCCGTACTTGACCGCCGTGGCGAATTCGCCCATCAGCATCGTGAAGCCGCCGTCGCCCACGAAGGCGACGCACTGCCGCTTGGGGTAGGCGATCTGGGCGGCGATGGCATAGGGGAGGCCACACGCCATGGACGCCAGGTTGCCCGAGACCGAGTGCATCTGGCCGCGCTTCACCGGGATGTGACGGGCGAACCAGCTCGTGTTCGTCCCCGAGTCGCAGGAGACGATGGCATCGTCGCGCAGCCGTTTGCCTAGCTCCCAGGCGATCACCTGCGGCTTCATCGGCAGGTCCAACCGGGACGTCTGCGCGTCCATCAGCTCCCGCCACTCCCGCATCCCCTTCTGGGCATCCTCCAGGAAACCGCGGTGCTTGCTCCGCTTCAGCAGCGGCAGCAGCTCGCGTAGCGTCGCCCGGCTGTCGCCGATCAGCCCCACCTCCACCGGATAGCGCAGACCGATCCGCACCGGATCGAGGTCGATCTGCACCCCGCGCGCCTGCCCCGGCTTGGGGAAGAACTCGATGTAGGGGAACGAGCTGCCCACGATCAGCAGCGTGTCGCACTCCTCCAGCGCCTCCTGCGACGGCTTGGTGCCGAGCAGACCGATGCCGCCGGTGGTGTAGGGGCTGTCGTCCGGCACCACCGCCTTGCCGAGGAGCGCCTTGACGATCGGCGCCCCCAGCACTTCGGCGATCTGCTCCAGCTCCGCCGTGGCGTGCAAGGCCCCGCGTCCGGCGAGGATGGCCACCTTCTTCCCCTTCCCGAGCACCTCCGCCGCCTTCTGAAGCTCCTCGCCCGAGGGCACCGCCGCCCGGCGCCCCAGAGCCTCGGAGTTGTGATGGGCCACATTGCGGGCCGACCGCTCGCCCCCCTCCTGATCCTGGAGGTCGTTGGGGAAGTTGATGTGAGCCACGCCGCGATAGCTGAGAGCCGCCCGGCACGCCAGGTTGGCGACGTTCTCGACATGGGTCGCGCTCATCACCCGAGCGTTGTAGACCGCCACGTCCATGAACACCTTGTCGAGATCGACGTCCTGCTGCGAGAACGTGTCGATGAGGTCGTGATACGCATGGCCCGTGATCGCGAGCACCGGCTGACCGTCCAGCTTGGCGTCATAGAGCCCGTTGAGCAGATGGATGCCGCCGGGCCCCGACGTTGCCAGGCACACCCCGAGCTTCCCCGTGTACTTGGCATACCCGCAAGCCATGAACGCCGCCGACTCCTCATGCCGCACCTGGACGAACCGCACCAGCTCCCGCCGCTTCCGCAGCGCCTCCATGATGCCGTTGATCCCATCCCCCGGGAGCCCGAAAACGGTGTCCACCCCCCAGTCGATCAGCGTCTCAATCAAGATGTCGGCTCCGGTCTTGGCCATGGTGTGCTCCTTTGTTTTGTGGGAATTACATGGTGGTGGGGGAGGGGGCCCGGCGGCGCTGGCGGGAAGGGCCTCGGGTGCGCGAGGCTGGGCCGTCGGAGGTGGGGGGTGCAAGGGAGATGCCTTGCACTCTGGCTCATTGCCGGGCCGCTTTCGCCTTTAGGGCTGGATCGCTCAGGGGTAGCTCAGAGGTAAGAGGCTCAGAGGTGAGGTGCCAGGCGCTTAGGCCGGTGTCCACGCCCCAATCGATCAGCGTCTCAATCAGGATGTCGGCTCCAGTCTTCGCCTTGTGCGAGCTGGAGACGATGGGAGTCGCCGAACTCGCGGCCGGTGCCTGGCTCCGGACGGCGAAAAGAGCCGCACTGCGCGCGCCGAAGCCGGACCTCGTCTGGTCGGGTCCTGCATGCCCGGAACACTCGAAACGTGTACGAAGAGCTGTTGGGCTCGGCGGAACGCTCGGTCTCGGCGAGCACCTACGCGTTCTTCGACGGACCCAAGGCTTTCGAGGTACTGGCGTGCCGCATGGAGGCAAGGCCCGAGCTGCGGGTCACCTTGCTGCTGAACATCCAACGCAAGTGGGGAGATACGACGGCGGCGGACTATGTGGTGCGGAAATTCGCCGAGCGGTTCTAGACCAAGGAGTGGCCCGGCGCCTTGCAACCCCGGGTCTTCTACAACCCGCGCTCCCTGGAACTCGAAGGGGCTTCGGGCGTGCTGCACGCCAAAGCCTCGTAATCGACGAGGACTCGGCGTTCGTGACCTCGGCGAACCTGACCGAGGCCGCTCTCGACCGCAATATCGAGATGGGTCTCCTCGTCCGAGATCGCGCTGGCGCTGAGCATCGTCGGGCATCCGCGACCTGATCGACCGGGGTTGCTGCGGCGGTTGAAGGATACGACGCTTTTTCTTCCAGAAACCGCCGCCTCGAATCTGCCGAGCTTGCCGCGCGAGCGCGTGATCACCGCCGAATCCTCCTCTGTTCCGCAATCCCAGGTCTCAGGGCTTGGGAGCTGTCAGCGTCTGCGCCAAGGCATCGCTCTCCGCTTGAGTGATTGCGACGAAGACTGCCACGCCTCGCTGACTGATCGCTCCTCCCGCCAACGGCGCGAAAGCCCGGCCGGTGGTGAACAACGGCCGCTGGTCTTTCTTCTTGCCCTGTAACTGCTCGTCGACTGGAGTGGCATCCATTTCCTGAGGAAAAACAAGCCCGTGTGAATCGACACGAATCGCCGCGGTGTCGGTGAGGAGACGCACGACAGTCGCCTTCATCTCTCCCTCTTCTCCCGGCAAAATTGGTATGGATCTCACAAGCCTGTCGCTCGACTTTTCATGGTCGACCCACTGCAACAGCTCTTCGGCACATGGTTTGGCGATATTTCCGGGGTCGCCTGGGCAGAAGTGGAACGCTCCAGGAGCTGATGGGGACAATACCAGCCGCAGATCTCCTTGGACCACCGTACCTGCGGGGCTCGGCGCACAGATCTGCCAAGCCAATTTTCCCTGGTCGCTCTGACCTGTGCGTGCCAGGCTACGGACGAAGGGATAGCCCAGGGTCTGAAGACCTGAATCGGCCGCGGCCTTGGAGAGCCCCGCAAGATCGTCATCCGTCAACTCGCGGTTCACGGGACCGCTCCCGGCTAGGCAGGCGAGCGATTGCGCCGGGATCGTGTCGAGCCACAGTGTCTGTCCCCTCGACTCCGCCGGCCACGCCAAGCCCAGCGCCAGCAGCACAAACCATAGATTTTTCATGGGTTTCCTCTCTTCTCTCAGCAGGATGGAAGAAGCTTGGCCTGAAGCCACGTAGTCAGGGAGGCCGCATCGCCGAAGCTGTTGGCTATGGAGCTTTCAAAAAGCGTCGCGGTTCCCCGGATCAGATCGCGCACGAGATTGCCCACCAGTGGGATGTTGTTCTGATTGAAGTTCGGCGCATAGCTAGCGTTGATCAATGGCGGGTTCAAGGTGAGCTCGCGCATGCAGATCCGCAAACCTTCCTGGCCGTTGAGCCTCAGGCTGGCACTCTTGATCGCGCCCGAAACCTGCAACGAAAAAAGCTCTGCGATCCAGTGGATCTGAATGTCAACTCTGGGCACGATGATGGTTTTTACATCGCACATCTTTACGTGAGGAGGAAATCCCTCGAGACCGCAAGGCAAGGAGAAGATCGCCCACTTCTCTTCAGAGATGGTCTTTGGCTCATCCCACTCGCATCTCTGATCGTCCCCCGCATTGACGACGTAGGCCTTGCCGCCGGAGAAATCGAGCGACGATCCACTGACCCGCCCGTGGTCGAGCGTCAACGACAGATCAGCTTGTGAGATATCGACCGCTCCTGTCACCTTCCAGTGCTGGTTAGCGGGACATGGGCCGACGTCGAGAGCATAGGTGCCGCCAACCGATATGTTCTGCAGCCGAAGGCTTCCGCTGCCGCTGATCTGGTCCTTAGGGCCGTCGAGGCTCAGCCTGAAGCCCGCCAAGTCCGCTTTGCCGTGCGTTACGCTTGCCGAGTCCTGATGTGAGACGTCGAGGGAGCCACTGTCAATACTGATCATTCCTTGTTGGATGGCATCCTCGGAGATCGCGCCCGCGCTGACGCTAATCCCATGGCCGGTCACCGCGAAGCCGTCGGCGGTCTTGAAAACACCTTCGGAAGCACTGAGTGATAGGTTGTGGAGTACCACGCGGGTGATATCGATGGCCCCTTGGCTTTGGCCAAGAGTGGCCTCGAAGCTCGGTAGCGAGAAGGATTGCTCCGCGCTCATAGCGACCCGCCAATACGGTTGACCCGGGTGCTCGACCTGCTTGACCTTGAAGGTCAGGCCCTGGCCGCGTACGGTACCGGAACCATTCGCGGCGATCACGTCGAGCGTTCCCAACGAGATCTCCGGTGAGGTCAAGGCTATGCCTGCGAGTGAGATGGGTTGCTGCGACACCGCCGAGCCACTGACCTGCTCCAGATGAAGATCGCCCGACTGTAAGGAAACAGCTCCGGTCGCGAGGTCCATTCGTAAAGCGGCGGCTCCCACCGTACGGATTGGAGCGGCGAGCTTGAAGTTGTTTTCCCGGTCGGCGAAGGCGAGCCGTGGGTCTGGAATCACGAGACCCGCCGCCGCAAGCTCGAGAGCTCCTTTTGAGGTGCCGGGGCCAACTTCGAACCCTTCAGGCGCCGAGACAGCCAAGGAGGCACCGACGAACTGCGTAGTACTGCCAAAGAGGAGAGGTTTCCTAGATACCTGGACCGCCAACCCCGCCTGGAGACCTCCTCGGCCGACACGGACCCTCGGTGCGGCCCGGGTTCCTCCCGAGAAAAAGTCTCCGCTCAGCAGCAATCGTTTGAGCTGTCCTTCCACGCTGATCTGCTGGCCCAGCGCATCTGTCAGCGTCACGCGTCCCATAGCGCCAGGAAGGTCTAGCCCGAAGTGGAATCTGACCCCCTCTTCGTCGTTCGTGTCTGCCAACGAGAAGCTCAGGGGCTGGGGCTGATCCAGGATGGAGAGAACGCCACCGCGAAAGTTAGGGAGCTTCAAAGCTCCCCGTACCTGTAGGGCAGCCTTCTTTCCTTGGAGCTCGAGCACCAGGTGCTCCAAGCTGGCGCTGGTGAGCACGGCGGTGAGCACCGGTATCTCAGGTTTCGAGAGCTCGATACGGCCGGCCATGCTGTCGTCCGAAATGGAACGGATGTCCAGGCTAGCGGTTCCACTGATCGCTTTGTCTCCGAGCACGACGGAGGCATCGTCGGTGCGGAGGCCGGACCAGAGCACACCCTCAAGCCTTGCGATCTCCTCGGAGTTGGCGACGGAGCCCCGCAGCGAGGCAACCTGGACGGGTTTCGTCGGCGTGACCACGACTGACGGAGCAGGGCCGTGGCGGAGCGCTCTCAGGTTCAAGAGGAGATTCTCCAGGTTTATGGAGGCACCCTTCTCAGCCCCGAGGAGAGTGAACTTGTCGGCGTGGGCAGCGAGGACGTCCGCCTCAAGCCCGGCGGCGCGCCATTGACCCGCGGTAAAGTCGAGCCCATCGCGAAAGCACTGACCGGCAACAAACGAGAATGCGCCGTTCGTAACGTCGATATCAAAAGCAACTCGTCCGAGCTCGCCAAGACTTGGGTCATAGGGACAGGAAAGGTCTGTGGTGACTCGTGCGTCTTCCCCGATTGCCAATGTCACGCCTGCCAACTGGACATCGGTGGTCGCGATCCGGATCGTACCGGTCTGAGCGGACGCGCTCAGGTTAAAGAAGATCGACTTGGCAGGGTTCGTGACCCAGAGCTTGCGTCCGCTCAGGGATTCATTGCCGGAGCGGCCGATCGGCAAAAGCTTGGCCCCGAAGAGCCTTTTTAGATGGGTGTCGACCTTTCCGAATTCGACGTCCAAGCCACCAGGGTCGATCTGCCAGCGATTCGTTTCCGCTCCGCTAGCCGGTCTGTAGTAGGCCGAGATCACTCCTCTGTTGAGCTGTCCTTCGAGAATCGGAGTGATATCTCCACGGAGCTTGGCGCGCTTGGTACAGGATTCGAACATGCCGTTTGGCGGGCTCGGGATGGGCTTGTCAAAAAAGATCGCATGAGGCACCTTATGCCCAAGCTTAGGATTGATGGTGATCTTGACCGGCCACCAGATACCATCTGGCTGGCTGATGCTCTGCCCGACGGTCACGCTGCCCGAGCCAAGATCCGAAATGCAGAACGCTCCGAAATCGAATTCCTGCGTGCTGACGAGAGTCCGAACCTCGGCTGGCAGCAATTCTGCCATCGCGGGTCGGGCTAGCAGCACGAAGCCGCACAAAAGAGCAGATCGCAACAAGGTCGTTGGCGTCATGATTGCCTCCAGGATGGGGTGGTTCCCATCGCGGCTGGATAGACGGACGAGCCCCGTCGATTCCGGGCCGCTGGATTATCGCGGGACCGAGTTGCCGCCGATCAGCTCGAAGGCGCCCCAGGACCTGGGGTCGGATTCCGCGGCCGTTCCCGCCGCGAGGGCTTCGAGCTGCGCCTCGCGCAGCGCCGCCGCGGGATCGAAGGTCTCCCGCAGGTGGCCGTAGAAGCGGCTGAACAGCTTCGCCGTGGGCTCGTCGTCCACGTCCCAGAGCGAGGCGACGACCGCCGGCACGCCGGTCGCCAGGAACGGGCGGGCCAGGCTCTCGATCCCTTCCGTGCGGGAGATCTTCCCCGTCGCCGTGCTGCAACTGGCGAGGACGGCGAGACGGGTCCGGGGAAAGCTCTGGCGCAGGACGTCCCCGGAATAGAGGACGCCGCGATTGGGATCGCCCGGCACTGCGGCGAACACCATCTGCGAGAGCAGCGGGTAATCCGGGTTGACCAGCGAATGGCCGCCGAAGTGGACGATGTCGAACTGGCCCGCGGCTTCCAGAAAGGTTTTCTTGGTCGCCACCTGGTCGCGGACGATGCGGGAGCCTGGAAAGGCGCGGGCGACCGCCTCGTCCGTCCACGGCGACGTCAACCGGACGAGGTTGGGAAACGTCTCGAGGTCGAACGCCGGGTCGGAGATCACCAGCGCCCGCGGCGGCTGGGGAGTTGTCAGCTCGCGGTCTCTCGCCAGGCTGGCGAGCAGGATGCGGACGCTCGGTGCGACGGAGCAGATGTGATCTTCGATCAGGTAGCGCTCCGTCTGCCGGTCCCGCAGCAGGACGAAGGGCAAGCGGTGCAGCGCTCCGTCAGGGACCGCGACGAGGCGGTCGCCCGGCTGGAGGTGCCGGGCCACCGGTCGGATGAGCAGATCGTAGAGCTGGGCGGAGGTCCGCAGGACGGCGGTCTTCTGCTTCCGTGCGAGCTCCCTCGCCAACCGCTGGGCCAGAACCTCGAGCGTCCGGCGGTCCACAGGAACGGACTGGACCTGGAAGTCATCCCGCCGGAGCACCCAGATCACCAAGCTCCGCGGGAGCGCCCAATACTCCAGGACGGCGGTGCCCGCGGGCAGGCGGCGCTGCAGCGACGCCGGATCGCCGGCGGCCGGCTCCGCCGGGCCGTGCGGCGCCGGAGACGTCCGTCCGGCCGGCTGTGCCAGGAGCCAGTCCAGCAGGACCCGGGCGCGGGCGCGCTCGCCATAGGCGAAGGCGGTGTCAAACCGGTGGCGTTGCTCCATCTGGAGCTGGATCATGGCGTCCAGGATCTCGCGCGTCTGATCAAAATACGAGATCCGCTGCTCCTGACTGTCGATCCTCTCCCGCTGACGCTCGAACTCCTCGATCGCTCTCGCGTAGTCCTTCTCCGCCTCGGCGCTCCTGCCGAGGGCTTGCAGGACCGTGGCGCGGGCGTGGAGCGCCTGCGCGAGCCGATAGTGATAGCTCGAAGAGCGGAAGATCCGGACGACGTCGTCGAGCAGGTCCAACGCCTCTTGCGGCGAGCCGGCCAATTTCGCTTCCGCCAGCTTGAGATCTCCTTCGAGGACGGCGCGCGAATCCCGATCGGGCACCTCGGCCAGATGGCGTCGGGCGAGGCCAAGGTCCCGCGTCGCGCCGGCCCGATCTCCGAGCGCCACCAGGATCTCACTGCGTCCACGGAGCGCCTCGACGATTCCCTGGGCTTCCTGGAGGTCTTGCGCGTTCCGTACGAGCTCGTCCTGGAACCAGAGGGCGATTTCCCGCTCGCCTTCCTGCAGCGCGATCCAGGCGGCCGTGAGGTTGATGATCTGCCGGGCCGCGGGGTTTGCGAGCGTCTCCGTATCGAGGAGCGCGGGATAGAGCTGACGCCACGCCTCGGGCCGGCGTCCCAGGTACTCGAGGTTTAACGATTGCAGGGCCGCGGTCCGCGCCGCATTGCCCACTTCCCCGAGCCTCTGGAAGTCGACCAGCGCGGTTTGATACGCGACCCCCGACGCGGTGGGGTCTCCCTGAATGATCTGAATGAGCCCCGCGAGCGAGAGCGAGCGGCCATGGAGAGCCGGGTACCGGTCACGGAATCGCTCCTGGGTCAACGGACGGAGAGCCTTCAAGGCTAGGCCATACTGCGAGTGCTGATAGCGGCAAAAGGCCGTCCAGTAGCCGGCCCATCCCGCGAGAGGGCTCTGCAGCCGGTTGAGCTCCCCGCGGGCCGCCTGCAGGACGGGCAGCGCCTGAGCGCACTCGCCTTGCCGGGCGAACGAGACGCCGCGGCCGTAGCGGCGAACGGCCTCGGCCAACTCGCGCCCGGAGCCTGGCCGGCTCTGGCGGGCCTGCTCAAGGTGGGCCAGACTGTCCGAGACCATCCGGTCTCCGCCTTGCGCCGCGAGCGCTTCGCCGATGACGCGCGCCCGCGTCCACTGGCGCTGTGCCTCCGCTTCGTCACCTCGGGCTCGGGCGTCCGCCCAGGCGGGGAGGAGCGTCTCCTCCGCCCGTTCACGAAACAGTTGGAGCGAACGCGCGACCATCGCCTGGGCTCGCCTCAGGTCCCCCTTCGCCACCGCCTGCTCGAACGCCGCGTAGCGCTCTTGCGAAGTCGGCGGCCGCTGGTGCCGGTCCAACTCCATGACATGCGTCCGTGCCGCCAGAATCCAGCCGGCCTCGGGCTCGCTCTGCAGGTAGAGCCGCCACACCTCGCGAGCGCGGTCATAGAAGCCGAGGCGCTGGAGGGCGAGCGCCCGGTTGAAGCGGCCGGCCGGCAACCCGGGATCGAGGCGGAAGGCGCGCTCCGCGGCACCCAGCGCGAGGAGGAGCTCGTAGGGATCGGAGAAGGCCATGCCCCGCTGCAGCCGCACGGCCGCCAGATCGCTCCACACCAGCGCATTGCCGGGCGCCAGCTCCGCGACGCGGGAGAGCTCGCGCAGGGCTGGATCGGCCCTGCCGGAGAGCAGGTCCAGGACCGCCTCGGCGCGCAGAGGGCCGGCGGCGTCCCTCTCCCGCGGGTCCGCGAAGACTTCGGCCGCGTTCCGCCGCAGCTTGGAGACGCGGTCGCGCAGGCCTTCCAGCGGCTTCGCGTCGGTCCACGAGAGGCCGGCGAGCCGGCCCTGAGCGGGCTGAAACTCCAGCTTGCGAGAGGTTTCCTCGCCGCCGCGCATCGTGGGTCGCGACCGGCCGCAGGCGGCCAGCAGGCTCACCGCCAGACTCAAGGAAACCGCGGTGGCGATCCGTCTAAGACATCGAGCTGAGCGAGAGCCGGCCTGTGGTGGGTACGGTGGCATCGCTTCAGAAACAGAGGGGAGTTATGACTACGATTCCAGTTCGGATCATTCTTCAAGGCCTGATCGCCCTCGTGCCACAGAACGGCCCCGATGGTGCCACCATGACGGCGCTGGTCGTCAACGCCGTGAACACGCAGAACGTCGACTGCTACGCCCACCACAAGGCGGAGCTGAGATTCCCGACTCCTGATTGTAACTTGGCAGCACCGGCGTGCGACTACGAGTCCGCCAACATCTGTCTCTGCAGCCTTCAGAACCAGGAGATCTCGTTGTTGCCGCAGCAGACCGGGCGTGGCCCTGTGCCTCTCGACGGCCATCCGGACCGGCCGGTGCCCTTTGACCGGAGCACCGCCGGCAACTTCGCCTACGTCGCCAACCTCTCAAATCTCGGCTACCACCTAGACCCGGTGTTCCGCTCCCACGATCCACTCATTCCGTTGCCGCCCGTCCTCGCCGCGCGTTTCGAGTTCCCCTTCGATACGGCGAGTTCTTGTACTTTCGTCACGCGTCGGGACGACGGCGCCGAATACGTGGTGGCGACGAACTTCAGACCTCTCGACACGAGTGAGGATCCGACTCGCGACAAGATGAACCAGGCGTTGGCCCAGAAGGTCGAGGCCACGGTCGGAATGAGCCTCAACAGTGGTGATCAGTTGATCCTGCGCCTCACTCCTCTTCCCGGCCAGTCGGGCGAGAGTCACGACTTCCACTTGGCCGTCGGCAATGGAGACGTCGAGATCATGCTCACCAATGATCGCGAGGATCATGAGGAGTTCATGAACCGACCCGACAAGCTCTGTGGCGATGACGTCGGGCGCGATTTCGCCTTCTTCTACGAGCTGGCGCGAGACAAGCCCATGGACTGGAGTCAGCGTCCAATTCCCCACGTGAAATACGCCGGCATGAAGAGCGTCTCGGACCTCTTTCCCTTGGCAGACCTCAAGCTGTGCAAGAAGAATAAAGCACCTTTGAGCCGGCCGATCTGCCCGATGGCGGGCTTCGATGCGCAATAGCCTGGAGATCGCAGCCATGAGTCCTTCTTGGAAAAAGATTGCGATTCTCCTCATGCTGGCTTCGGGGCTCGGCCTGCCGGGCGTCGTCCTGGGCCAGCCTTCTCCGTGCGACGTGCAATCGGACAAAAATGTAGCGCTGGTGATCGGCAACAGCTACTCCGGGGCCGACCAGGTCAGCGGCCAGGAAGACGCCCGGGTGATGTCCGAGTACCTTTGCCAGATCGGGTTCTCGGTGACCACGGTGATCAACGGGAAGCTCCAGGTGATGACGGACGCTCTCGCGGCCCTTAAAAAGAGGGTCATCTCCGCCGAGAAAGTCGTGTTCTTCTTCTCGGGTCATGGTTACCAGATCAGCGAGACCAACTATCTCTTGCCCCAAGACTTCACCACGATCGATCCGGACCACCCTCAGGTTTCGTTGAAGGAGGTGTTCAGGAGCCTGGGTGGACAGACCACCCTCGTCCTGCTCGACGCTTGCCGATCGAACGCCGATCTGCCGGTGAAAGGAGGCAAGAAGCTCAAAGAGGTGGAAGGCTGGCAGCCGGGTCTCGTCGAGCCGACGCAACCCCAGAACATGGCCATCGGTTTCGCGACGGACTATGGACAACCTGCGCAGAGCGGTGCCGATGGATTCTCCCCATATACGCTCGCCCTGCTTCGCTCGATCCGGGAGCCGGGTCTCACGCTCGGCGACCTCTTCGCCCGCGTCAAGAAGGAGGTGCTCGACGGCACGGGTGGATATCAGAACCCCCAGAACAAGGGACTCGAGGGGGTCCTCAAGGTCACTTTGCGCGATGCGGTCGAAATACCAGCGGTCATTCCCGACGGCCCCTACAGCGACTTGCTGGTCTTCCTGAACGGCGAGCTGGCGCTGGACTCCACCCAGAAGCCGCAGGACCTGCTACGCCTCAGAGCCGGCGAGAACGACCTCCTCCTGCTGGTCTCCAACGGCAAGACGTACCACAACGGGCATACCTGGGAGACGACCGAGGGCTGGAGCTACCGGCTCGACCTGACGTTGCCGGACAAAACCCCCGTGACGTTCCAGGATGCCGAGGACGCGCCCTTCAAGGACGGCCCTCACCACGGCAAGGTCTTCCGGGTGGAACGAGCGAAGATTATGGTCGATCCTGCCTACGCCACGACGACGTTTCCCCCAGAGAAACGCGAACGCAAGCTCTGGAACACCGACGCGCATCCCTGGGCTCGGGATCAGGAAAGTCTCTACGAGAAGAAGGTCACCGAGCTCCCTTTGGACCGGATCCTCGATCCCACCGCGGTCGGCGACTTCGGGATCGTCCCGGGCCAGTTGATCCTTCCTCTGTTGAACGAGCTCCTGACGACCGGGAAGCTGCTCGGCCAGCAGATCGCGGACCCCGAGCGTACGATCTTCACGGTCCATGGGAACAAGGCCCATAGGGACTGGGTGACCGCCTGCTTCGGCCAGGACCGGATCGACGAACGGATCAACAATCTGCGGGCGAGCGTCTCGGCGGCGCTGAAGCGCAAGCCCAGGCCGTTCGATTCGTTCGATCAGGCGCTGGGCCGCTGCGTGCAGGAGGTCGCGGGGAAGGCCGGCGTCCAGTTGTCGCTGGAGGATTCCAGGATCTGGACCGCTCTCGAAGACCGCAGTCAACCGGGCGCCGACGGAGCCGTGGGGGGAAATCCATGAGGAGAATCGTTACTGTTCTGCTCTGCACCGCCAGTCTGACGCTGGGAGTTGAGGCGGTGAAAGGGCAAGACCTGCTTCTCCAGCCCCTTTCCGGAGAGCTCCGGGTCGGCCCCATCGCTTTCTCCCAACCTGTGGGCGGCATCTCGTTACCCCTGCGGGCTTCCGCGTTTCTGGTGGCAGCACCCGAAGGCGATCGCCTGCGGATCCATGTTCGTGCCGTCATGGACCTGGCCAGTCTCCAGGCGCGGATTGGAGACCTCGTGGATACGATCCCGCTGCCCGCCAACGACTGCGACCATCCAGGGGGCGACAACGTCTTCGCCAGGATCTGGGGCAAGAGCCTGGCGATCCAGGATCGCACCGCGACGGTGACCTTACACGGTGACGTCGACAAGTGGATCTGCGCTCCGATCGTCTTCAAGATCCGCCAACCGTTCGATGCCGATCTCCCGTTCACCCTGGAGAAAGGGGGGGCCCAGACAGTGGTCCTGAAGCTGGGGAAGCCCAACGTTGTTCTCGACGTGCTCGGGAGAAAGGTACCCAGCCAGTTCTTTGACTTCCTCGGTTTCGACCTCAACGGCGAGATCGAACAGGCCTTGGACCAGGCGATTGCTCCGGGCTCCCTGCAAATCGCCGTTCCTCCGTACCTGAGCCTGCTCAATCCCGACCTGACCCGGGTGGATTTCCTGAGCAATTACGGCAAGCTGGCCGTGACCGCCGAGATCGGCGTAATGCTGGACCCGCGGGCCGTGATCGAGCTGGTCAAGGCACTGGTCAATCGCCCCAGCGGGGAAGTAGACGGAGCTACAAACGGCTCACGCGGGATGGAGGCGGGCATCTGCTCGGACGAGCTCCTGGTGGGCGTGCTGGCAAGCACAGCTCCGGGCCGGGCACCTCGTCGGTGGCGATCCGAAAAACCCTGTCTCCCTCGGTCTCGATCGGCAAGTAGTTGCGGCCGGCGCGCAGTACGGTCCCCGGAGCTGGCCGAGCTCGGCCAGGCGCTCGTGGAGTTCGCCCGAGAAGGCGGCCTCCAGCCCGGCCCCCAGCCCCCAGGAGAGGTGCCAGGCGATTCGAGGCATAAGTGACTCTGCCCAAAAGCTATAGGGTTTCGGCAGCTCGCGGAAGGTAGATCTGGGAGAGTGTGCGGCGACCGGCGACCGTCCGGGAAGAGGCGCCAGGCTCTTCGCGAAATAAGTGACTATGTCCAAGGCGGTTAGGCCTCGGCGGCGTGTAGAGGATGGCACCGAGAGATCCTCTTGAGTCGCCAAGTCGACCACTGGCTGGCAAGCATGGAAGCATGCTAGCCTATGCGGAGGCATAGGTCGCTCCTTCAGGCGGCCGGGGAGGACATCATGCAGCCCGAACGAGTCGTGCGCCTGTTCCGGAACGGGAGCAACCAGGCGGTGCGTATACCGCGGGATCTTGAGCTTCCTGGTCATCAGGCCATCCTTCGGAAAGAGGGAAATCGGCTGATCGTCGAACCGATGCCGAGGCCGTCTCTTTTCGAGCTTCTGTCCACCTGGGATTCCCTGAACGAGGAGCTTCCGGAGATCGATGACCTCGAGCCTGTCGAGGACGTGGATCTCTGAGATGGCCGAGTTTCGGTATCTCCTCTACACCAACATCCTGTCGGATTTCCTCCGGAACCCTGACGGCCGAGCGGTTCAAAGGGCCGCGCTCGTGGGAGAGGCCACGCTTTGCACGAGCATCGTCGTCGCCTGTGAGCTTCGATATGGCGCTCTCAAGAAGGGCTCTGACCGGCTTTCGGAGCGTGTCGAGAGCCTCCTGGAGAGCCTGGAGGTTCTCCCCTTGGACAAGGACGCTGATCGACGATACGCCGAGATTCGCCTCCATCTCGACCCGAAGGAGAGACCTATCCGCCCTAACGATCTGCTGATTGCCGCCCACGCTCTGGCGCTGGATTTGACCCTGGTGACCGCCAATGCGGAGGAATTCTCTCGCGTGCCGGGCTTCCGAGTGGAAAATTGGCTGCTTCCCTGAGGGGAGCCTGAGTGGGGATGCCTCCGGCCCGCAGACGGCTGACCTTGAAGGGCGGCCTTCTCGGCCGCCCTTGTTCTCGAGACACAAGCAGACTTGGCTAAACAACTAAGGGCAAAGCGTTCTGGGACAGTTGGAGGGCCACGTCGGAGTCGTGCAGTGGATTTTGCCAGTACTCGGATCATTGTGGCAGGAGGGTTCCATGTCGCACGGATCAGGACATTCCCCGGTGTAGAGCTTCGACATGAAATGATCTGGCGACGAGCCCGGCGAGAAGTTCGAGGTGCCGGGAAGCAGAGTGTCAGGAGTCAGGTCGCCGTTGGTGTCCACGAGCACGGAGCCCATTCTCTTCGCCCGCGCTCCCGCCGGGAAGCTCCACGGCAGGGGGCTGGCCGGGAAGGTGAAGCCGGCCGCGAGCTCCAGCTTCCGCGCGGCCTTGTTCCTTGCGGGCTTCACGGGAATGAAGGTCACACGCGTGTTGACCGCGAGAGGTGCGACGAAGTTTCCGCCCCCCTCCTGGGTGCGGTAAATGTTCATCGTCGTCACGCGCTGCTTGCCACCCAGCGAGACATAGACGTGGAAGTCGCCGCAGGCGGTCTTGATGGGAGCGGTGCTCACCAGCGACAGGGCCCGGAACTGGATGCGCGTCGCGGCGGTACCGTTAGCGTCGAAGACAGCGTCGTCGAGCCGCTCGATCACCGTGTCGGCATCCCAGAGCTGGCCTGGGGTGCCGGTAGTGAGCGGCAGGCCCTTGAACGTCACACGACCGGTGAAAGGCTTGGAGTCCTTGCAGAAGAAGCCGGCGGGGATGGGACTTTGGGCAAAGTCGTAAGAGGTCCTGCCATCGCCCACGGTCGTGAAGATGTCGATGCCACGCTGGATCGTGGAATCAGCGGCCAAGGGGGAGAGACCGAGAAGGAACAAACATACGAGCGCTGCCAGAATGCTTCTGTTTCTCACGTGATCCTCCTTGTCCCGAAGGACGTCAGGTCCGCGAGCACCCCATCGTGCCCCGGCCTTCCCATACTTAAGGAGGTGCAGGAATTGGCTTTGAGCGAGCCCCGAAGAGGTGCCACCCTAATGGCAAACCTCAAAGCACTCGGCGACGCGAGAGCGTCCGATTTGCCGGCGATGGGGCTGAGCCCAGGTTCGTGGGGCGACGGGTACAGGCTACTCTACCCTGACAGCTACATAGTTCTGATCGATATTGTGAATGTGGTTGTGGTCGATAATCTTGAACGTGCCCTGCCACGGCGGCCGATTCTGAAGCTCCAGAGCCAGGCGGAACGAGTTCGCAGAGAGGGTCTCGTAGCTCCAGCGGCCGGCGGTGGGGATCTTTTGGCCAAAGCCGTTGATGAACTGGGTTTGCGACCCGGTCACGGTCCCGTCGGCCTGAAAGTCCAGGAGCGATCCACCGCTGACCTGTCCCGCGGCTTGTTCCACCTGCCAGCGGCCGAGGATGAAATCACGCGTGGCCTCGTCCGGGGAACGGCCTCCGGCGCCCAGCGGCGTGCCGGAGAGGGAAGGAGGTGGCGCGGCTGCGAGGGGCTGCAGACGGACTTCCTGCGCTTCCTGGAGCGTCGAAGAGTCGATCCGCCGATCGGCCGGTTCATAGCCCGACAACTCAACCTTCAGTCGGACGTACGGAGCCGAAGGGGGCAGTGGAAAGGTAAAAATCCCTTCCGAATCCGTGTATTGAACGGGGGGCACGTCTTCGGATTCCAACATGACTTTGGCGTGCGCCAGTGTGTGATTGCTGACCGCATCGAGGACCCTGCCGGTTAGCTGATGCCGCATGGGGGGAGAGTCTGCTCTGGCACGGCCATATTGCCAGTAGCCGACCAGGATCGTGCCGGCCACCGCGATCAAGGCGACGAGGATCTGAGTGGACCGGGTACCCTTTGAATCGGCGGGATCGGTGCTGTTGGCGAATGGCGACATAGAACCTCAACAAAGGAAATATGACGGATGGCTCCGATTCGGGGGGAGCACTGTCAACGATGCTCTCAAGCGTAGCACGCTCGCCAGAAGAAGGTCGACCGGTGTCGGCAAGTGCGGGGGAGAGGTGCCAGGCGATTCTCGCCAGAAGATCCAGGATCCCGCGGCGCCCCAGGCGCATCAATCATGGACAGGCGAAGTGTAGGGGCGGCCCTATGAGCCGAAGAGCTTCTTTGGCTTCGAACCGTTGCCTCCCCGTGGCGGGGCGGTCTCCAATGAGCTCATCAACAAGCTGCGGGAAGAAGACCTGGACTGATGCGAGCGCTCCTCGACATCTCCTCGCTCTTGCCGTGGAGCATGGAGGTAAGCTCGTCACCTTCGATCAATCCATCCCGCTGTCGGCGGCTCCAGGAGCTACGCCAGAGCATCTTGTGATTGTCTGAACAGGTCCTGCCGAACGCGGAACAACGGCACCTCGGAACCTTCCAACACGCTGGCGCGCCCGGCGCCGCGTGGTGTCCATTGCGGCAATCGCGGGAAGCCCTCAGCCGCCGCTCGGCGAGCCGTCTCCGGCGCGGGGCGGGCCTTCGGGCTGCGGAGGTGCCAGGAACTTGGAGGCTGGGCGACGCTCCGCCTATTCCATCCTACAAGAATAGGAGGGACCGGAGGAGACGGCGCCGCATCCGCCCCCTCCGGGTAATCGCATCAGTTGTCAAAGACTACCTCTCCGATCCGCCATCCCCTGAGGGCTGGACAAATCGTCATCATGTACATATAATGATGGAGATGGAGGCCGCTGTCAAGGGCGGTCCGGTAGCTCCAGACTGGCTTTCGGGCCCGACACGCCGCGTTCCATTCTCTTAAGATGGCGTTGGGAGCGGGGAATGGCACGTTCCCCATCGTTCGTGCCGCGTTCCCTCTAGGGAGCGTGACGTTTCTTGGAATGTACATGATAGGAAGCACGAGGAACGGCGCGTTCCCTCCCGTCGCGACGACGTTTCCTCCGGGGAACGCCGAGTGACGGAGCCTTCGCGAAATGCGCAGGGGAGGGAACGGCTCAGAGCGAGGCCGTCACGTCGCGTTCCGCGGCCGTCGCGTCCCGTTCCCCCGAGAGAACGCGGCGTGGACGGCGGGGAACGAAACATGACGGAGAGCCAATGGAACGCGAGGCGCTGGGAACAGGGCACGAAGAGCAGTCTCAAGCCTCGATCGGTCCATCACGGACGCTCCCGACGCCTCCGACGCCCGGGCATCAATGCCCAGGCTACAGTGGAAGCGAAAAGCCGGCTGAAGCCGGCTCAACTCGCGGCCGGAGGGATTGAGCCTCCTTCAGGAGGCTTCTTGGTTCAAGCGTAGCCCGGGCATTGATGCCCGGGCGTCGGAGGCGTCGGGAGCCAAACTGAGCCACTACCGAAGGGCGGGGGTTCTTTGACAACTGATGCAAACTTTCATCCGACACGGATGACCGGGGATTCCTCCGCTTCGCGGCAGCCGAGGAGCCCCGTTTTGTGTCTCTACCCCTGCACCCGCAGAGGTGCCAGGCACTTATTCGGGCATACCGGCGCGATTGCCTGAGGGCTGGCCAGGCTCGGCGGACTCGTTTCGTCCCACCCTGGCACCTTACTTAATGGGGGCACAGCGGATCTGCCGGGCGCCCTCCCGAGGAGCAGAGGTGCCATGTCACGAGAAAGGAGCCCGCGATGAGAAAGGTGAAGATCAAGAAGTTGACGCTCAGCAAGGAAACGCTTCTGGATCTGGAGAAGAACGAGCTTCGCAGGGCACTCGGGGGCAACACCGTCCAACTCTGCACGGAGGGGACGTTCGCCTGCTCCCTCTGCCGGACTTGCTAGGGCCGGAGCGCGAGACCGCCGCAGTCGGCGCGAGGCTTTGGCGTAACCCGCCGGTGAAGCGGGGTCGGGAGTGGTGCGCCCAGGAGTCGAGGCTGGTTGCGCTCGGCCAATTTGCCGAGCGGCACGCCGGGCTGTCTATCGAGTCCCGGCGGCCTCGGCGGCGTCACTTGCAAACGTTCTTGGTCAGAGGAGTGCTCGTTACATGGCAGTAGATATCGGCGTTGCTCGTCACCGTCACGCAACTGGTCGGCGAGATCTTCGAACCGACGTATCCAGGACCGGCGGTCGTGATCCAGCCACAGGCGCCCGCGCCCAGAAAGTAGGTGTCCAGGCTATTCCAGTTTCCCGTGCAGGTGGAGATGGTGCCCGAGCTGTTCCAGCGCGATCCGACGGCATAGCTCGCCGAGTTGACGGGGTCGTTATTGCAGACGTAGTTGTTGAATTGCACCGAGCATCCAAAGGCATCGCAGCTATAGGTTGCCGTGATGTTGTTGACGCTCACGGAAGCAGATGCCGCAGCGACTCCGACCACGAGGTAGAGAATGAAGAACGACAGGATCACGCGGCGGGCGGGAGAGCGTTGAGAGAACGTGGGTGAGGGCGACATGGATGGGTCTCCTTTCGTGAAGTCAGGGGCACGCTGGTGTGGTGATGCACCCCGGTGGGCGAGGCGGCCCAATCCTCCTTGCCACGCGGGAGTCGGAACTCTGCCTTACATAATAACTAAGTACATACAAAAGAGCAATAGATAAAATAAACGGGCCGGGGCGCGGCGCTGGAGATGCTTCTTCTTGACTGGATGTTATTCGAATTAGTTTCAGGATAGAAATACAGGGTGCCTTGACTGGATCGCCGTGAATCCATAGAATCGCTCAACGTCCGAAGTTGGAAGTTTTTCTCCAGTGCTTGCAAATCAGGTTGCTGCCTTGGTGGCAGCGCCATGTCCAGGGGGAGACTCTATGAAAAAGTCCTCGAGGTCCAAGCTGAAGCTCAATCGCGAGACGCTGATCGCTCTGGAGGAGTCGCAGATGGGGGGGGCTCTCGGAGCCGGCAGCACGAGCAATACCTGCCTGACCCTCGGCGTTTGCTCGGCGCAGTGCGGCAGCACGACCATCTACGCCTCCGGCTGCTACAGCCGTTGCACCTGCGGCACCGCCCTCTGCTAGGCGCTTGACGCCCTGGAGACGCCGACCCGACGGCGGTTGCCGGTTCGACCCGCGACCGCCGTTGCCTCTCGAGCCCCGGTTCTCGCCGCTGGAGCTCGAGGCCGCTGTGGGCTGGGTCGCCAGCCGCCCCCGCGGCCCCGGCCGCCAGCGCCGCTCACATCCGTTCGAGACTCGGATCGGGCTGGTTGGCCGCCCAATGCGCGCGGAATGCCTTCTCCGCCTCGGCCGCGCCCTCGTGCAGATGAACCGCGATCTGCCACAAACCGTAGTAGGCCCAGCCGCTGCCCGGAAAGATGTCGGAACGGTTGGTCTTGGGATCGAGGCTCAGGCGCAGCTCGGCCCGAGCCAAGAGCAGATCGGACTTGTCGCCTCGGTCGATGCCTCGGCGGATGAGCATCGACGCATGGGATTGATGCAGCGAATAGAGCCAGTCCGGCGGCTCGTCATAGGGAAGCGCTTGCTGCAGCTTGACGGCGGCCTGCGTGTGACGCAGCGCGTCGTCCCATTTGCGGGACGCCGCCGCGAGCCGGGCCCTTACAAGGTTGTTCTCGAGGGCGGCCATGCACAATCCCGTGTCGCCGTTCGTGGCGGCTGCCTGACGGCAGGCGGCATCTGGATGGGGACCGAGACCGGGATAGGCCTTCAAGGCTTGGTCGAACCTCGACAGCGACTTGGTCGGATTCTCCCCGCTCCACAAATCGGCCATCACCTGCGTATAGGCGTAGGCGACGTTGGCGCGCGGCTGCTTGTCGAAGGCCGCGGGCAGCGGGAATTGGCGGATCGCCTCCGGCGTCGCGAAGTTGACGCGCGCCAGGTAATAGACCTCGCGATATTTGTCAGCGCGATAACCCTGCGGATCTGGCGGCGGCGCTTTATAGAGCCTCTCGGCCGCATCCGCCAGCCACTTCCTGTCGCCATACAAGGTCGCGGCGGCGGCGAGGAAATGCAGCGTGTGCGGATAGTAGCCGAAGCGGTAACGGTCGCCGTCCGGATGGTCGAGCTTGTTGCGGGGGTCGTCGAAGTACTTTTCGTCCGCTGCCGAGGCGTCGACATTGGCGTTGATCGCGCTGCGCATGTCGCCGATGCGGTAATAGATGTGCGACGGCATATGGACGAGATGACCGGCATTCGGCGCCAGCCCGGCGAGCGTTCTGGCGCGCTCGTAGGCGCGGCCGGGATCGTTCGAAAGCTCCATCAGATGGATGTACCAATGGATCAGGCCGTTGTGCGTGGAATAGCTCTTCATCAGCCGTTCGAGCGTATCGCGCGCGAGCTCGAACTTGTCCTTCGCGGGCAGCCTCCAGGGCGTGAGATTGAGGATCGAATCGACGAAGAACACGCCGATGTTCGGATCCCCGGGATTGGCGAACATGATCTTGTGCATGGCGTCGTAGTATTCGTGGTTGCGCCGGTCGCGGCAGGGCTCGACCTTTTCGTCGTGACGGCACGCCTGCGAGCGCTTCGCGGTAGCCTCGATCAGCTCCGCCAGCAGCCTGGTAGGCTTCTGCCTCCGCGCCGTGGCAAGCCAATGATTGGCGGCAACGCGATCGAGCTCGAGCTCGCTGGTCATGTTGATGTCGGTGCCGAGCGGCACCGCAGCGCCCCAATCACACCAGGCGCAATCCAAGCGCTTCTCCCCCGCGAGCTGGGCCGCATAGCGGAAGGCGCGATAGGATTCGCGGTTGTTGAACCCCATGTAGAACCTGAGGCCCTGGTCGAAATAGGCCTGCACATCCTGGTTGTCGCTCGCCTTGATGCTGACGGTGCCGATCTTCTCGAACAGTGGCGGCTTGGGCGGATCGTTCGCGGTCAGGCAGACGAGCGGCAGAGGCCCGCTCGACGAATCGAGCATCAGCATGCCCGGCATTTTCATCGCCATCGCCACGGGCGGCTTGGAGGCGGCCGCGAAGAACGGCTTGCAGTCGCCGGCCAGATCGGCCCGCGACGGCCGCGCCAGACCCAGAAGGATCGTCGCGGACAACGCCGCGAGCTTGAACGAGGTCCTCATACCCACCTCCCACGTATGTATAGAACCGAGCTTACAGGATCTTGAGGCTGATTTCTACTTGCCCTTCGTCATCCCCACGACGACGACGGTGAGCCAGCCAGACAGGTGCCAAGGAGACGCGAACGTTCCGGCTGCGCCCGTCTCTCCCCCTTGTACCGGAGCAGGAGGCGGCGCGCACCTTGATTTATGGGGCGTCGTGGGCCCGCCACGGCGGCCGAACGAAAACGGACGAAAAGGAGCATGTCATGCGCAGATTCCTCCCCCTGGCGAAGGTCCTCCTGGTGGCGGCGGTCGCGGCCGGATCGCCGCTCGCGACGGTCAGCGCGCCGCGCGCCCTTCCGGCGGTGAGCGCTCCCTCCCTGATCTGCATCCTGCCGCAGTGCGACGGCCCCTACTGCCGGGCGAGCAACGGCTGCTGGGTCTGCTGCACGCACTGACCGGCTGGCAGTGCATGGAAGCATCGTGCTACGATAGCTTGCGCCGCCCTGTCCCCGGCGCGAGGAACCCGTGTACGCCCAGACCGACGACCACTTTCACCCGAAGATGCATAAGCACCGAGACGAGCTGGGGGACTTCAGCACCGACCACCGCGTCTTGGTGCTCTCCGGCCTGGCCGTGGGAATCGGCGTGGCGGCGGCGCTGGTCGCCTACGCGCTGGTCTGGCTGATCGCGGTCATCACGAACCTCGCCTACTACCAGCGCTTCTCCTCCCAGTTCGTGTCGCCGGCCGGCAATCACCTGGGGTGGTGGGCGGTGCTGGTGCCGATGATCGGCGGCCTGGTGATCGGCCTGATGGCGCGCTACGGCTCCGAGAAGATCCGCGGCCACGGGATCCCCGAGGCGCTGGAAGCCATCCTCATCGGCCGGAGCCGCATCGAGCCCAAGGTCGCCCTGCTCAAGCCGGTCTCCTCGGCGCTCTCCATCGGCACCGGCGGCCCGTTCGGCGCCGAGGGGCCCATCATCATGACCGGCGGCGCCGTGGGCTCGCTGGTCGCCCAGCTCTTCCATCTCTCTTCGGCGGAGCGGAAGACGCTGCTGGTCGCCGGCGCCGCCGCCGGCATGGCGGCCATCTTTGTCACGCCGCTGGCGGCGGTGTTGCTGGCCGTCGAGCTGCTATTGTTCGAGTGGAAGCCGCGCAGCTTCATCCCGGTGGCGGTCGCCGCGATCGTCGCGGCGGTGGTACGGGTGCCGTTGCTCGGCGCCGGGCCGATCTTCCCGGTCCCCGGCCATGCCGTTCTGGGTGCCGAGACGCTTGGATTCGCCGTCGCCGTCGGACTGCTGGCCGGTGTGGCGTCGGGGTTGTTGACCGCTCTCGTCTATGCCTGCGAGGACCTCTTCGCCAAGCTGCCGGTGCACTGGATGTGGTGGCCGATCCTCGGCGGCCTGGCGGTAGGCGTCGGCGGCCTGCTCGACCCGCGCGTGCTGGGGGTCGGTTACGACGCCATTCAGGATCTGCTCGCCGGACATCTCACCGGCGGCTCGGCCGCGTCGCTGCTCCTCCTCAAGGCCTTGGTCTGGGCCGTGGCCCTGGGGTCGGGCACGTCGGGAGGCGTGCTCGCGCCGCTCCTCATCATGGGCGGCGGTCTGGGAGCCTTGGAATCGGGGCTGATTCCGGTCGGCGATGCCGGGCTTTGGGCGATGGTCAGCATGGCGGCGATGATGGGCGGCACGATGCGGTCGCCGCTGACGGCGATCCTCTTCACCGTCGAGCTCACTCACGATTGGAACGTGCTGCCGGCCCTGCTGGTGGGAGCGGTGATGGCGCACGGCACGACCGTGCTGCTGCTGCGGCGCTCGATCCTCACCGAGAAGCTCGCCCGGCGCGGCCATCACCTGGTGCGTGAGTACAGCGTCGATCCTTTCGAGGTCCACCGCATCGGCGAGGTCATGGATCGCGGCGTGGTGACCATCCCGGCGACGATGACGGTGGCCGAGCTGTCCGCCCGCATCGCCGCCGGTGACCCGGCCCTGACCGGCCGCCAGGGTATCCCCATCGTCGACGAGCAGGGCGAGCTGGCGGGGATCATCACCCGCAGCGATCTGATGCGGGCGATGGAGAGCGAGCCGGGGCGAGCCACGGACGTGCTGGAGGCCGGCACGCGGGACCTGATCGTCGCCTATCCCGACGAGCTCCTGCGCGACGCCGTGTCGCGCATGCTGGCGAACGACATCGGCCGGCTGCCGATCGTCGATCGGCAAGACCGTCGCCGCTTGCTGGGATATCTGGGCCGCGCCGGCATCATGCGGGCGCGGGTGCAGCTATTCCAGGAAGAGAACCTGCGCGAGCGGGGAATCGAGTCTTAAAGAGCTCTCAAGGGCTGCCGCGGTCTAGAATCGCCGGATGTCACCGCAAGGACCGGAGATCGCCGCGAGCTACGACTCTGCGGCCACCGCGTATACCGAGCAGCTCTACTCCGAGCTGGCGGGGAAGCCCCTCGACCGCCATCTGCTCAACAGGTTCGCCGAAGAGGTCCGCGGCAAGGGGCTCGTCGCCGACCTCGGCTGCGGTCCGGGCCACATCGCGAAATATCTGCACGATCATGGAGTGGAGGTCCTGGGGATCGATCT
Source organism: uncultured Acidobacteriota bacterium (assembly GCA_963718645.1). GTDB lineage: Bacteria > Acidobacteriota > Thermoanaerobaculia > Multivoradales > UBA5704 > DATARR01. Next base: position 2,204,271 of record OY970373.1, on the reverse strand, counting down.
ATCATCCGAGATGATCCGCTGCGCCTCCCGGATCGAACCGACACTCCGCTTTCAGGTGGGAGACATGCGCTCGCTCGACCTGCCGGATGCGGGCCTCGCCGGGATCGTCGCGTTCTATTCCATCGTCCACTTCGAGCCGGCCGAGCTTCCGGAAGTCCTGCGCGAATTCAGGCGCGTGCTCTCGCCCGGTGGAGTCCTGCTCATCGCCTTTCACATCGGCGACCATGTGCTCCATGTCGACGATCTATGGGGCTGTCCGGTCGCTCTCGACTTTCGCTTTCACTCGCCCGACGGCGTGGCGCAAGCGCTCCAGGCGGCGGGCTTTGCGGTGACCGAGTCGGTCGAGCGCGAGCCCTACGAAGGGGCCGAGCACCCGAGCCGCCGCTGCTATCTATTGGCGCGGGCCGTGTAAGAACGCCGGGCGGGGAGAGGCGAGCCGCTGGAAGCGATTTGTCTTCAGAATTTACGTTTTGGATATGGTCCATGGGATTTTGGTTACATTGGGAGGCCTCCATATTCACGCTGTAATCAATGGCCGAACCGGCCGCCCTCCTGATATTTCCGCAGCCTTTGTCGCACGACCCACACGGACACGCCCAGGATCGCCGCGAGACCGCCGACGTAGATCAAGGCAATCCAACCCAGAATCGCCAGAAAGATCTGCATATGCAGGACCTCGTCACTCAAGTCTTCGAAAAGTACCCGCCTTAGCGGCTCGCCTGAGTCGCCGAGCCCCAGGCCCTCTCGGTGCGGGCCAGACGGAAGAGACTCACGACGAAGAGGATGGCGCCCTGAGCCATCGCGATCACGGCTCCGCAGTCCACATAGAGGATCTTCAGGCGTTCCATGTCCGTGAGCGGGAACCCGAGAGAGGGGCTGGCGCCGAAAAGGAGAGCCGCCACGGTGGCGCGCTCGGACAGTAGAACCGGCCATAAAAGAGGCTCATGAGGCCGATTCCCAGGAGCAGCATGGTGCCAAAGATGTAGGACTGCCATATTCGGACATCGTCGATTCCTCCTGTATGAGAGCCGCGAGAGAGATGTCGCCGGCTTTGGACACCCAAGACCCGTTGATTATCGTTTGTTGAGGTCGAGTTTGGGGCATCTGTAAACATCGCCGCCGGCCACGGTTCTGTTCCCCCGTCATCCCCGCGGAGAGATTTTGAGGAGAGCCAATGCGGCCGAAAGGCGCACAGAGACGACGAGATGGCGGGGCACGAAAAGGTCCCTCGGCCTGGGGGCTGGGGCAGCCTATCGCTGCTGGGTGCGCCCGGCTTCAGAACGCTCAAGTCTCGCCTAGCCACCTAAACACTGGGCCGCCTTTCGTGTCTCCATAGGTGTAACCGCTGGCCTCATTCCGGAAGAGGGGAACGACGTGCCCGAGCGCGATCCGCTGAACTCTTGGTCAACATCAGATCCATCACGCGATGTCGGGCCAAGGCCGAGCCGCCTGCGGCCGGAACCCAATGAAGGATACGTCTCTGGACGGAGACCACCCGGGAGGATGCCGACGCGCGGAGTATTGGGACGGACAAAAATCCTGATCGTAGCGGCAAATCCCGAGAGTGAGGCACGATTGCGGTTGGGAGAGGAAGTGCGGGAAATCGAATCCGGGTTGCGAAGCGCCAGACGCCGAGACAGCTTCGAGTTGATCTCTCGTCAGGCGGTGCGGCCGCGCGACCTGCAGCAGGCAATAGTCGGGGAACATCCTCAAATCGTCCACTTCTGTGGTCATGGTTCGCGTGCCGGTGACCTTATGCTCGAGGACGATTCTGGCAGAACCAACGCCGTCTCGCCCGAAGCGTTAGCCGAGTTGTTTGGAATCTGCTCCGATTTTGTCGAATGTGTCGTTCTCAATGCATGCCACACTCGGATCCAGGTTGATGCAATATCGCAGCACATTCCCTACGTAATAGGAATGGATAAGGCAATTGGTGACCGGGCGGCGATTCGCTTTGCGGTGGGCTTCTACGATGCTTTGGGAGCTGGAATGACCTACAGCCTAGCTCATGACCTTGGCTGCAATCTCTTGAAGCTGGAGAACATTCCCGAACATTTGACGCCGATACTTAGAGAGTGCAGGGACATGGCGTCGGCGAAGACGGACTTCCGCGTCCTTGGACGGATGAGCCGTGAGGAGATGGGTAGCGTCCTTCAGCAGTACAAGGTGCATATCTCGACGGGAATAGAGGACGCGGATACCCACTTGGGCATCGGTCTCATTTATCTCCAGCTTCGACTGTACGACATGGCCCTACGCCATTTCAAACGTGTGGTGGAGCTTGATCCCGCTGTCGCGGACGGCTACTACTACCTCGCCCTGGCTTCGATCCGGGGCCGACGCCCCAAGGTTATGATGCTCCAGGAAGTACGAGCTGTGGAGAGCCGCCTCAACGTTGCTTTGGAGTTCGACGAGCACCAGGCTAAATTCTATTACCTGTTAGCGGTGGTACGGCAGGACTACTACGTAGCCAATGGTCTCAGCGTACCCCAGCCTTCAGTTCCGGCTCTTTTGGACCTAGCTATGGACAGAGAATACGATGTCTGGGAAATTGAACGTATGCTTGCGTCGTTATCCCTCAGCGATTGCCAGTTGCTATCTATAATTCGGCGCGAACTTCCGGGGTAAGGGCTGACTTGTAGACGCGCTATCGAGGCGGCAGATTTGTACATTAAACCATGTTTTCCCCTTGGTGTAAGACGCGAAAGCGTCTCATAGGCGCCTTGGGGCTCGAAGTTTAAGAGCGTCATTGTCCTGGGTAAAACTTGAGGCCTCGCTTGAGGGGCCGCAAAAAAGGAGATCATATGGGTAAGCGAAAGGCAATTAAAAAATATTTTGCTTGGAAACCGAAATGGATATTGTGGGTCGCATTGCCTCTTATAGTTATCGGCTTTAATGCCGATGCTTCCTCGCAATATTATTTCTTGGCTGCCGCTGGCGCGTTGCTGGCCCGGTACATCGCGGTCGAATCTGGGAGACCGAGTGACAAGCAGATGGATAATTGGTTGGCGGAAGATATGAGAAGTATCGAAGCGCGGGCTTTGGTTAAGAGCGGCTTGGTTCGAGAGAACTTGGTGCGAGACGCCGTTGTTGTCTTCGGCCCTCGCTTTCGCAATGCCGGCGGGGCTAAATTCGGATTCCGGAAAGGCAATGACGCGAAGGCAAGGTATACTCCGGTCGACATTTCGGTACTCAACTTCACTGAGCATCAGCTAGTGGCCTACCAGTGCTCGCTAGACTTCATGACTGGAGATCCCCGAAAGGAGTGTGTCGACGAATATTTCTACAACGACATCGTCTCTGTCTCGACCAAGGCTGAATCACAAAGCTTCAGCATTGGAGAACTCGATCGGGACCTTCTCTCTCGAGTCAAGGGCCTCAGGAATGAAGCTAAACAAACCGGAGTGCTTCAAGTCAATGACGCTCAAACATTCGTGTTATCGTCATCGGCTGGAACTTCTATTAGAGTGCTCCTCAACGCTCCCGTTGTGATCAACAAGCTGGGCGGTGGAACGATCGCGACGGAAGATAGCGAGAAGGCTGTACAAGCAGTCCGTTCGATGGTCCGAGAAAAGAAGGCTGGCGCCCTGCCCATCCGTTCGGCGATGGCTTGACTCCGCGCCCTACTCGATCACCACGCCCTTCAAATCCTCCTCCGGCTCGGGGACCTGGATCTTCAGGTCCTCCAGCGCCTTCACCAGGACGGTCGCGACGACGAGGTTGCGGTACCACTTCTTGTCGGCGGGGACGATGTACCAGGGGGCGTTCTTCGGGCTGGTTCGGGAGAGCGCCTCCTCGTAGGCTTTTCTGTAGTCGTCCCAGAGGGCGCGGTCGTCGAGGTCCCCTTTGCGGAACTTCCAGCGCTTGCGGGGGTCGTCGAGACGGGCCTGGAGGCGCTCTTTCTGCTCATCCTTGCTGATGTGGAGGAAGAATTTGAGGATCACGGTGCCGGTCTCGGTCAGCAGGCGCTCGAAGTCGTTGATCTGGTCGTAGCGCGAGCGCCAGACCTTGGGCGGGACCAGCTCGCGGACGCGCGTGACGAGCACGTCCTCGTAGTGACTGCGGTTGAAGATCACGATCTGCCCGCGGCCGGGAACCTTGCCGTGCACCCGCCAGAGGAAATCCCTGTCGAGCTCCTCGGGCGAGGGAGCCTTGAAGGAGGCCACTTCGACGCCCTGGGGGTTGACCCCCTCGAAGACGTGGCTGATGGTGCCGTCCTTGCCGCTGGTGTCCATCCCCTGAAGCACGATCAGCACCTTGCGCTGGTGCTCGGCCCAGAGTTCCTCCTGCAGCACCTCGAGGCGGTCGCAGAGCTCGATCAGCCGCTCGGAGGCGGCCTTGCGGTGACCCTTGAAGCCCGGGGTCGAGCCCGGATCGATCTTGGCGAGGTTGACCTTGCTGCCCGGCCTGACGCGGTGAAGCTTCATGGGATTCTCCTCGGGAGGATCTGGGTGACGAAATCACGCTACCACGGAATCCGGAGGTCGACAGGCCTGTTATTCCGGGTGGATCTCAAGGAGGGATTCTCTCATGCCCGAGGGCCTGATCCGAAGCTGTCCGTCCTGTGGAAAAAAGAACCGGGTGCTCTATTCGAAGCTGGGGGGCGCGGCGCGGTGCGGATCGTGCGGCACGGCGCTGCCGCCGCCGGCCGAGCCTCTGGCGGTAGACCAGGGGGAGGCGCTCGACCAGCTACTACGCGAGTCCGGTCTGCCCGTGCTGGTCGATTTCTGGGCTCCCTGGTGCGGACCCTGCCGGACGGTGGCGCCCGAGATGGCCAGGGTGGCGGAGCGCAACGCCGGCAAGCTGCTGGTGGTGAAGGTCAACACCGACGTCGACCCGCGGGTGGGAGCGGAGCATCGCATCCAGTCGATCCCGACCATGGCCGTCTTCCAGGGGGGGCGCGAGGTCTCCCGCACGATGGGCGCCCGTCCGGCGGCGCAGATCGAGGGTTTCGTCCGCCAAGCCCTCGGTGTTTCGGCGTAGACTTCACGTCTAGGACTTGTAAAAAAAAGCCGTAACGGGCATTTGTTCCCTCCTTTCCGGGTTGATAGGGGTGCCGGAGGGCGACAGGACGGCCCTATCCCTGGTATCCTTTAGTGCCCCTGCGGAGAGGCGGAGGATGACTCCGCTCCGTGTTCCGAGTCCTGGCAACAGGCCGCAGGGCCTACTACCGCACACTGGAGACAATGGTGACCGCAGAGACCGCCCAGAAACGTCCGATCAACTGGCTCAACCTGAGCTTCATCATGGGGACCCTCCTCCTCGCCCTGGTCGCCACGCCCTGGTACCTGATCAAGGTCGGGCTGGGCTGGCCGGAGGCGACGACGTTCGTGGTCATCTGGCTGCTCGTGGGCCTCTCGGTCACGGCCGGCTATCACCGCCTCTTCTCCCACAAGACCTACCAGGCGGCGTGGCCCGTGCGCCTGTTCCTGCTGATTTTCGGCGCCGGCGCGCTGGAGAACTCGGTGCTCAACTGGTGCGCCGACCACCGCATCCACCATGCCCACGTCGACCACGACCGCGACCCCTACAACATCACCAAGGGGTTTTGGTGGGCGCACATGGGGTGGATCTTCTTCCAGAACGAGCCGATCCCCCGCAGCGTGGTGCGCGACCTCGAAGAGGATCCGCTGGTGCGCTGGCAGGCCAAGTACTACGCGCTGATCGGCCTCTCGGTCGCCCTCGGCATCCCGCTCGTCGTCGGGCTGCTGACCGGCCGCGTGCTCGGCTGCTTCCTGATCGGCGGCGTGCTGCGGATCGTGGTCAGCCATCACGGCACCTTCTTCATCAACAGCCTCTGCCATATGGTCGGCAGCCGTCCCTACAGCCAGGAGCACAGCGCCCGCGACAGCCCGCTCATGGCGGTGCTCGCCTTCGGCGAGGGCTACCACAACTACCATCACAGCTTCCCCTTCGACTACCGCAACGGCGTCAAGGTCTGGCAGTTCGACCCCGCCAAGTGGATGATCTGGACCCTCTCGCGGTTCGGGCTCGCCCGCGATCTCCGGCGGGCGCCGGAAGCGGCAGTGCTGAAGGCCAAGGTCGAGGTGCAGTTCAACCACGCCAAGGAGCGCTTGCAGCAGGTGGTGCACGATTTCCGCGAGCACCACGAGACCCGGCTCCAGGAGGCCTACGCCTCGCTCCAGACCGCTCTCCACGAGCTGATCTCGTTGCAGCGGCGGCAAAAGCCGAAGGCTGTGACCGAGATCGCCATGGAGGAGGAGAGCCTGCCGCACGAGACGCGGGTGGGCTTGACCTACAGTGCCCTCGAGCAGGCGCTCGGGGAGTGGAAGCGGACTCTTCGCCAGACGAACCGCCTGCCGGTCGCCGCCTAGCCTGGATCGACGACCTTACGAAAGGTGCTCGATGACCCTGCTTCGTTCCGCTGCTCGGCGGTCCCTCGGGACCGCCGTTTTGCTGTCCCTCCCCCTGCTTTCCGTCCCCGCACGAGCCCAGAGCCCGGCGGGGCTCCCCGAGGACGTACGGGCGACCGCGTCCGCGCTGCGCGCGAAGGCTCTCGCCGGCACCCGGGCCTACGAGATCGTCCGCTCGCTGACCGTGGAGGTGGGGCCGCGCCCCGCCGGCTCCAAGGCGCTCAACGACGCGGTGGCGTGGGGCGTGCGCACGATGAAGGCGCTTGGGCTTAGCAACGTCCACGCGGAGAAGACGACCGTGCCCCACTGGGTGCGCGGCGAGGAGTCGGGCGAGATCGTGGCCCCTTACCCGCAGCCGGTCCACCTCACGGCTCTCGGCGGGAGCGTCGGCACGCCGGAGGGGGGGATCGAGGCGTCGGTGATCGAAGTCCCCTCGCTCGAGGCGATCGCCAGGCTCGATCCCGCCCAGGTCAAAGGGAAGATCGTCTTCTTCAACGGCCGCATGAAGCGGACGAAGGACATCGCCGGCTACGCCAACGCGGTCCCCGTGCGCGGCGCGGGTGCCTCGGCGGCGGCCAGGCTGGGAGCGGTGGCGGTGGTCATCCGCTCGATCGGCACGGACAACAACCGCACCCCGCACACCGGCGCCATGCGCTACGCGGACGGAGTGGAGAAGATCCCGGCGGCGGCGCTGTCGAATCCGGACGCCGACCTGCTCGACGCCGAGGTCGCCTCGGGCAAGCCGGTGACCTTCCGCCTGAAGCTCGGCGCGCACGTCCTGCCGGACGTGGAGACGGCGAGCGTCGTCGGCGACGTATTGGGTCGGGAACCAGCGGGCCGCGAGAAACCGGACGAGATCGTGCTCCTCGGCGCCCACCTCGATTCCTGGGATCTGGGGACCGGCGCGATCGATGACGGGGCCGGCTGCGCGATTATGCTGGAGACCGCGCGGCGGATCTCCGAGCTGCCGAAGAAGCCGCGGCGGACGATCCGCGTGGTGCTCTTCGCCAACGAGGAGTTCGGCACCTCGGGAGCGCGCTCCTACGCCGAGGCGCACAAGGACGAGCTCGGGCGTCACGTGATGGCGGGGGAGTCCGACCTCGGCTCCGGCCGGGTCTGGCGGATCTCCTCGCACGTCGACCCCGCGAAGCTCCCCGTCGTCGCCGACCTGGCGAAGCTGCTGGGAGTGGAGCAGGGGCCCAACGACGCCGGCGGCGGCTCGGATCTCGGGCCGATGTCGCCCGCGCGCGTCCCGGTGATCTCGCTCTCCCAGGACGCCTCCGCCTACTTCGACGTCCATCACACCGCCAACGACACGCTGGACAAGATCGACCCCAAGGATCTCGACCAGAACGTCGCCGCCTGGGTCGCCGTCGCCTACGCCATCGCCGAGATGCCGGGCGACCTCGGCCGGGCGCCGGAAGGCGAAGGGCGGGGGGAGTAGTGCCCTACACCTACACCAGCTACCTCCGTCTCGACGAGCTCCTCGACCTCCAGACCCCGGCCTCCAGAAGCGCCTCCGGTGGCGAGGAGCACGACGAGATGCTGTTCATCGTCATTCACCAGGTCTACGAGCTCTGGTTCAAGCAGGTGCTCCACGAGGTCGACCTGCTCCGGCGCTCGTTCGAGGGGAACGACCGGCCGCTGGTGCTCTCGACGCTCAAGCGGATCCTGACGATCTTCAAGACGCTGGTCTCGCAAGTGGACATCCTGGAGACGATGACGCCGGTGTCGTTCTCGTCCTTCCGCGACCGGCTCGACACGGCGAGCGGCTTCCAGTCGGTGCAATTCCGCGAGCTGGAGGCGGCGCTGGGGGATCGCCGGCAGGGGATGGCCCGCCACATCCCAGAGGGGAGCGAGGAGCGCCGGAAAGTCGAGCAGCGGCTCCGCGAGCCGAGCCTCTACAACGACTTCCTGCGGTTCCTCTCCCTCAACGGCTACGCCATCCCCGAAGACGTGCTGGAGCGGGACGCCGGGGAGCCTCCCACCGAGGACGAGCGGGTGCAGCGGATCCTGGTGACGATCTACCAGTCCGACCCCGCGAACCGCGAGGTCTGCGAGCGGATGGTCGATCTCGACGAGGGGCTGCAGGAGTGGCGCTACCGCCACGTCAAGATGGTGCAGCGCACGATCGGCATGAAGATCGGCACCGGCGGCTCGGCCGGCGTCGAGTACCTCAAGAACACCCTGTTCAAGTCCCTGTTCCCCGACCTCTGGGCGATCCGGACTTCGCTGTAGCCGCCGCCGGGCACCCCTTCGTTCCAGCCACTTCGTCGGTGAAGAAGGCGCCCTTGGCGGTGGCGCAGCCGGTGCGGGTGGTGGCGGCGAGCTGTCCGCCGAGGCAGCACCACCCTTCGTCGGCCGGCGGCACGACGGTCACGTAGAGCGGCCCTCGCGCGGCCGCCGGTTTTGCGGGCGGCTCCGGCGGCAGCTTCCGGGGCTTGCGCGGCGGCGAGACGACCAGCGCGGCGATGCTCAGGACGCAGAGGGTAACGACCAGGAGGACCGGGACGAGATAGCTGCGCTTGCTCTCCAGAAGGCTGAGATCGGGTTCCATCGCAGGGAAGTCTCTCACGGTTGCTTCGGGTTCGCCTTCGGCTCCAGTCTGACTTCGTCGATCTGCACCCGGAACGGCCCGAGGGCCGGGCCCCCTCCCACGAAGAAGCCCATCAGGTCGGTGCCGTCGAGGCCGAGGTCGGCGAAGGAGACGGCGACGCGCTTCCAGTCGGGGCCGGCGGTGAAGGTCTTCTGCGCCGGCAGCCGTCCGAGGTGGGTGGCGAAGGCCATGAGCTGGTAGGTGGCTCCGGCCTCCCCTCTGGCGGCGAAGGAGATGCCGCCGAACCGCGACAGGTCGACCGGTGCCATCGGCTGCGCGCCGGGGAAGAACATCACGCCGGCCCAGGGGTAGGCGAAGCCTGGGCGGATCTCGCCCGAGATCGCCAGCGACTTTCCGGCGCCGCCGGCTCCCCCGGGGACGACCTGCTTGGCGACGGTCGACTTGCCGCCCGCGAGCTGGTCGGTGGAGTCGGTCCAGGGCGAGCCGAAGGAAACCTTCAGGGTGCCGTCCTCGAAGTCGCTGATCTCGCCGCCGGGGGGCACCACCGCCGCCTGGGCCTTCGGCAGGGAGGGGGTTACGGCCTTGACGCCTCGGGCGCGGAGCACCTCGTGCCCCCCCTTCCAGATCCGCTGGATCTCGCGGGTGGCGGTGATGTCCGCCGTCGGATCGCCCTTGACCAGCACGAGGTCGGCGCGCAGGCCGGGAGCGAGCCGTCCGCGGTCCTTGAGGCCGAAGATCCGCGCCGGCGTGGAGGTCGCCGCCGCCAGCGCCTCGGTGGGGGTGAGGCCGGCCGAGACGAGCAGCGCGAGCTCGCGGTGGAGGCTGGCGCCGTGCGCCGTGCCCGGGTTGGGCGAGTCGGTGCCGGCGAGGATGGGCACGCCGGCGCGGGCAAGCTGCCGAACCGCCGCCAGCGCGTTCTGGAAGTCGAGCGCCTTGGCGTGGGCCGGGAACGCCGTGCGGAGGTTGCTCACCTCGTCGTCGCGCAGGTAGGGGGCGAGCCTGGGGTCGTCCGGCAGCGACCTGCCGCTGGCGAGCCCGGTGGTGCTCTCGACCACGGTGAGGGTGGGAGTGACGAAGGCCGCGTGCTGTTTCAGCAGGGGAGCGAAGCCCGCCTCCGGCGCCCGGTCGGTGAAGATGTGGACGAGCCCGTCGGCGCCCGCCTCGATCGCCTCCTTCGCGCCGTCCTCGGTGCTGATGTGGACGACCGCGAGCTTGCTCCGCCGGTGGGCGGCGGCGATCAGCGCGGTGAGGGTCGCCCTGTCCAGGGTCGGGATCTGGCGGCCATAGGGGGAGCCGTCCTCGAGGACGATCTTGATGTAGTCCGAGCCCTCGGCGACGCGGGCGTCGACCCAGGCTTGGGCCTCCTCCGGTTTGGTGAGGGTCGGGATGGCTATGCCGTACTCCGTGCCGTGGCCGCTGGGGACGGTAGCGAGGTAGCCGGCGCTGTAGAGGTCGGCGCGGTCGGGAGCGCCGGTCTTCGCCTGCTCCTCCCGCATCTGGCGGGCGAAGGAGGGGTCGGTGAACATGTCGAGCTCGGTAGTGACGCCGAACACGAGCGCGCGCTTCAGCGCGTCGCTCCAGGTGTGGGTATGGCTGTCGATGAAGCCCGGCAGGATGGTCTGGCCGCTGCCGTCGACGATCTCGGCGCCGCGGGGGGGAGGACGTCCGCGCCCACCGCGGCGATCCGGTCCCCCTGGAAGACGACGGTGCCCTTCGGGATCACCCGGGTGCCGTCGAAGATGCGGACGTTGGTGATGGCGATCGGGGTGGTCGCGTCCTGCGCCCGGGCCGTGCCGGCGAAGCTCCCGGCCAGCAGCAGCGCGGGGAGAAGAAGTCGCTTGAATCGGATCATGGAAAGGGTTCCTCCTTGCGGCGCCTAGTCTGTCGCAAGCGGGGCGTGGCCTCCAGCCCGGAACGTCACCAGTGGGAGGTGACGTTTGTCACGGGGCTCACTCTCCCTGCTCCACGTAGCGGAACGTTTCCGCGGGCCCGGGGGTGAAGCGGATGGCGCGGATGGCGCCGTGGCTCTTGAGGTCGGCGCCGAGGTAGCGGCCGGAACGGGTCTCGAGGGCGATGGCGTCGCCGGCGAGGATGTCTTGGCCGCCGCTGCCGCCGAGCTTGTGGAGGATGAAGCGCTCGGCCGGGCCGGCCATCAGGGCGTTGGCGAACAGCATTCTGCCGGGGCCCGGCGGAACGCTCAGGTAGAGGCCGCCGTGGGCCTGCAAGGTCACGGTATGGCCATCCTGGAGCGCGCCGCTGTTCCAGTCCTTGAGGGTAAAGGTCTCCCAGGCGCCGCCGCCCAGCCAGCGCCCGGCGCTCACCGCCTGATCGCCCGTGCTGTCGACCGAGACGTACTGGTTCGTGGAGCTGCTGAGGGCGAGGCGGTAGAGGGCGGCCGGAAGCTGGCCGGCGAGCGTGTCCCACATGGGCGCCTTCTCGCCGTCGGGGCGGACCAGCCAGAACCCCCGCAGATCCTCGTTGTCGGGCCGGCCCGCGTAGGTCTGGAGCGCCTCGTTGTCGTAGACCTGCCAGTAGACGGCGTAGCGCACTCCCCAGCCGAGCGCCGCTTCCATCAGCTCCCGGATGCGCTCGAACCGTGTGCCCTCGGGGGCGCCGTGGTCCTTCGCCATGCCGAACTCGCCCAGATAGATGTCGTTGCTGCCGAACAGCTCGCTGTCCGGCGCCTTCGACTTCAAGTAGTCGAGCGCGCGGGTGAGCTGGCCGGGGGAGAAGCCGATGTCCCAGCTCGAATAGGAGTAAAGATCGCAATGGGTGTAGGGGATGACGTTGTTGGTCGCCGTCACCTTGCCGGCCATGGCCGCGGCGAGGAAGTTCACCTCGGCGGCGTGGAGCACCCGGACATTGTGCGAGCCGATCTCCCGCCGCGCCTGCTGCACGCCGTCCTGGCGCGCGTTCCACCAGTCGATCATGCCGCGGACGCGCACCGGGTCGGGATCGGCGCCGTCGAGGAGTCCCTGGTTGAGGATGTGGTCCCCCTCCCAGTTCTGCAGGATGAAGGTCTTGCCGGAGTCGGCGTAGGCGGTGAGGAGGTAGCGGGTCAGCCGGTACATCTGGTCGCGCTCGGCGGCGGCCTCGGCCGGCGACAGGCCGTCGAGGAACTGCGGCGTCACGGTGACCGGCGTGATGACCAGGATGTAGGTCGAGAACGGCTTGGCGAACAGGGCCTGGACGTACGGGCGCTGCGCCAGCTCGACGACGTCGACCGGCAGCGGCGCCCAGTCGGAGTTGAAGTTGTAGAGCGCCTGGATGGTGTTGGGGACGAAGAAGATCTTGATCACCCGGCTGCCCACCTCGAGGACGCGGTCCGCCCCCTCGTTGAGATAGTCCTCGCCGGTGAAGTTGTAGCGGCCGGCCGCGTGGGCCACCCCAAGCACGTCGCGGACGTCGACCGCGGCGGCGGGCAGGGCGCCGGCCAGGAGCGCGGCGGCCAGCAGCGCGCCCGAGACTCCGCGGCGGACTCTTTCAACGACGGCCATCACCTGTATTGTACGGCTCGCGAGGCGGCGGCGTTGGCCCTCATCACCCCGACCCTCTTCTCCCGTCCCCTCCCGCCCTCCCTCACCGGGAGAAGAGGGAGCAACCCCTGCGAGGTTTTCTGGAGTGGGGGTTCCCCTCTCCCGGTGAGGGAGGGCGGGAGGGGACGGGAGAGGGGCCAGGGGTGAGGGTTCGGCAGGACGCGCCCGTGGGTACAACGAGTTGAAGGGAGGCCAGGGCTGATGAAAGCGGCGGTGATCGACGGGTACGGCGGGAGCGACCGGCTCCAGGTGCGCGAGGTGGCGGAGCCGGGCGAGCCCGGGCCGGGGCAGGTGCGGCTGCGCGTGAGGGCGGCGAGCGTGAATCCCATCGATTGGAAGATGCGCCGCGGCAGCCTGCGGATCGTCATGCCGGCGAAATTTCCCCTCATCCTCGGCTTCGACGCCGCCGGCGAGGTCGAGGCGGTGGGCCCGGAGGTGACCCGCTTCCAGCCGGGCGATGCGGTGTTCGGCGGCGTCGACCGGCAGCAGGGCGCCTACGCGGAGATGACGCTGGCGCGGGAGTCGGCGCTGGCGGCGATGCCGAAGTCGCTCTCCTTCGTGGAGGCCGCGGCGCTGCCGGTGGCCGGCCTCACCGCCCTCCAGGCGCTGCGCGACCGGGGGGAGCTGGCCGCCGGCGAGCGGGCGCTGATCAACGGCGCCTCCGGCGGCGTAGGGCACCTGGCGGTGCAGATCGCCGCCGCCGTCGGCGCGCGGGTGACGGGGGTCGCCAGCGGCCGGAATCTCGAATTCGTCCGCTCCCTGGGCGCGGCCGAGGCGATCGACTACGAGGAAGAGGACTTCGCCGGCCGTGACGACGCCTGGGACGTGATCTTCGACGCCGTGGGAAACCGCTCCTACCAGGAGTGCGAGCCGTCGCTGGCGCACGACGGGGGGATCTACGTCACCACGGCGGTCGGCCTCCGCCCCTTCCTCAACGCGGCGTTCACCTCCCTCGGCGGCCTGTTCGGCCAGAAGAAGCGGGCGCGGTGGATCACGGTGAAGCAGACCGCGGAGGACCTCGCCCTGCTCGCCCGCATGGCCGACCAGGGACGGGTGCGGCCGGAGATCCAGGAGGTCTTTCCGCTGGAGAAGATCCGCCAGGCGCACGCGCTCGGCGAGACCGGCAGGACGCGCGGGAAGATCGTCATTGAGATCGGGTGAGGCTATGATGGCGCCCTCATGGCCTGGATCCGCACCATCGCGCCCGGCGAGGCGACCGGCCTGCTCAAGCGCCTCTACGATCAGGCTCTGGCGCGGGCGGGGAAGGTCTTCAACGTCCTGCGTCTCCAGAGCCTCCGGCCGGAGGTCCTGAAAGCGGGTGTCGCGCTCTACACGGAGGTGATGATCTCGCCGCGCAGCCCGTTGAGCCGGGCGCAGCGGGAGATGATCGCGGTCGCCGTCTCGCGCGCCAACCAATGCCACTACTGAACCGAAGCCCACGCGGACGACCTCCGGGCTGAGGTCGCAGGAAGGGGAGCGGAGGGGGAGGCGCTGGTGGCGGCCGTGCGGAACACCGATTGGGGAGCGGACCGGCAGGCTCCGCCGCCGCCCGAGGTGACGGCGGCCGACGGCGCGATGCTCGACTTCGCCGTCAAGCTCGCCCGCGAGCCGCGGTCGATGACCCGCGACGACGTCGCGGCCCTGCGCGCCGCCGGCTTCGGCGACACGGCGATCCACGACATCGTCCAGGTCACCGGTTTCTTCTGCTACTACAACCGGCTCGCCGACGGGCTTGGGATCGACCCTGAGTCGCCCGAGCCGCCGGCGATCCATGCTTCTCTTTAAGGCTGACCGCTGTCGGCCGGCAGCGTCAGCTTGCCGGTCTCGGGCTGCCAGGTGACGTCGAAGATCCACCAGCGCCGGCCGTCGTTGAACAGCTCGAAGCTGCTGATGCCACGGACGAACGGCTTCGCCTCGCCGGCGACGTGGCGGACCTCGTAGGTGCTCCAGACGTGGAGGATCTTGCCGAACCCCTGGCTGCTGCGGGCGATCTCCTTGGGGATGTAGCCCTCCTGGAGCATGTTGGATTCGGTGTCGAACAGATATCGCGACGGGGTGAAGGTGTGCGGCATGGTGCCGCTGTGCCCCTTGCCTTCGGCCGGCAGCAGGCGCGCGCCGGGGAAGAAAAGTGACAGGAAGCGGTTCCAGTCGCGCTTCTTTCCGGCCGGTCCCGAGAGCGACTCGTAGTAGGCGGCGACGATGGCCTCCGGCGAGGCGACGTCGTCCGCCGCCGGCTTCGGCAGTCCGGCCATGTGGCCGCCGGGAACTCCCGAGCCGCCGTGCATCATGTGGCCCATGGGCGCCGGGGCGGCGGGCCCCTGCGCGCCGGCCGCCGCTCCTGTCGCAGCGAGCAGCGTCAGCGCCACAACCCGGATCGTGAGACGTTGGATCATTCAGTTCTCCTCAAGGGCAACGGAATCAAGGAAGAAGCGTTTTTCAAGGAAGAAGGTTATAGGGACGCATCATGTCGTTGTCCTCGTGCTCGAGGATGTGGCAGTGCCAGACGTACGGCGGCACGCCGTGAGGAGGCGCCGAGAGGCCGTTGGGCAGCTCGAATTTCTGAATGATCCGCGTGACCAGGCCGACCCCGTTGTCGGGATCGCCGGGGAACGCCTTGGCCACGTCCTTCCACGCCGGCCGCTCGTTGGCTCCCGGCGCCTCGGGCGGGGCGAGGAAGTGGATCTGCCCCGTCGACTGGAAACGGTTGAGGTCGAACTTCTGCCGGTTCAGGATCTGGAAACGGACCAGGTGGACATGGATGGGGTGGCCGTCGGTGGTGACATTGTAGAGCTCCCAGACCTCGGTGGTGTTGGTGTGCGGGTCCTCGGTGACCGGCGAGCTCCAGTGCAGGGGGCCGGCGGCGACCGTGCCGAGCATGCCTTCGATGGGATCGCCGGTCGTCGGATCGTCGTCCTCGGAGAGCAGGAGCTGCCGGGTCTGCCGGCAGTGGGTGGGGTCGAGCAGCGGCACCGACGCGAGGGTCGAGGGGAGCGCGTGATCGGCCTGCGTGAGCGGGCGGTTGACGCGGAACTGCAGGATCTGCGGCAGGTCCACGGCGCCGCCGCCGGGGAAGGGCGCGGGCGCGTCGTTGGTCAGGGTGAAGGATTTGCCGGCCTTGCCGGTGAAATCGATCACGATGTCGTAGCGCTCCGCCGGCGCCATCAGCAGATCGCCGAGGGTGACCGGCTTGGGGAGGAACCCCTGGTCGGCGCCGATCTGGTGGAAGGTGAGCGTCTCGTGCGCATCCCGGCTGTTGACGAGCGTCATGTGCAGGAAGCGCGCGTTGCAGGCATTGAGCATGCGGAAGCGGTACTTGCGCGGCTCGACCTCGAGGTACGGAAAAGCCTTGCCATTCACCACGGCGGTGTCGCCGAAGAACTCGGGGATCCAGATCGGTGGGATCGGCGGGCTCACCCCCGGATCCTGCACCGGATAGTCGAGCGAGCCGTCGGCGTTGAAGATGCGGTCCTGGATCATCAGCGGGATCTCGTACTTGCCCTTCGGGATCTGCAGCGAGTCCTCCACCGCGTCGCGGACGAAATACATGCCGGCGAGCCCCGCCATCACGTTCAGGCGGGTGATGCCGAGGCCGTGGTCGTGGTACCAGAGCATCATCGCGTCCTGATCGTTCGGATAGTGGTAGACGCGGTTGGAGAAGAACGGGCCGGTCTGCGCGAAACCGTTGGTGAACCACGCTTCCGGGTAGCCGTCGCTGTCGCCGAGCACCTTGGCGCCGTGCAGGTGGACCACGGTGCGCACGTCGGGCACGGTCGATTCCGCGCCGTGGATGGTGTGATCGATCGGCAGGAAATGATGGCTCGGCAGATCGTTGAGCCACTGCACGGAGATCGGCGAGCCGCTGCGCACCTCGAAGGTCGGCCCGGGATACATGCCGTTGTAACCCCAGAGTTTGGTGGGCGGAAGGTCGCGGTGCAGCTTCTGGGTGAACTGCCGCATGTGGACGTCGATCGTGCCGGCGCCGGGCGAGAGGACCGGCGGGATCGGCAGCGGATCCACGAACGGCGTGAGAGCGGGAGAGCTCTGGGCGAACGCCAGCTTCTTCGGCAGGAGCAGGACTCCCGCTCCTGTCACGGCTCCAAGCCGGAGCAGCTCACGACGACTCAGCTTCATACGCCACCTCCTTGGAAGTGGGCCTCGCCTGGCCTGGTTGAACTGCCTGATCCGGGCCGGCGCGGCCCTTCAGTTCAGACTGCACAAAAGGGGTCTACATGAATGTATGTGCCGCTGCACTTAAGAAGCGAGCCGCCCTCGGCGTCCTGCCGCGAGGACGCCGGCGCCCTCTTCCTGGAACGCTTCCATGGATTTGAAGGTTCGGAAGAGCAGGAATGAATTTTGCGAAGAGGTTAAGGCATCAACTTCCACGAAAGGGAGGGATCATGCCGATCTCGCTTCGTGCTGTCTCCACCGCGCTGGCCGTCGCCGGCGCCCTGGCCGGGTTCCAGGGAGCTGGCGGGCAGGTGCTGCCCGCCGCCCCCTCCGCGGGCGTCGCCGGCGAAACGGTCAACGTCGAGGTCAAGATCGTCCCCTTTTACGCCGTGGACAGCCAGGGCCGTCCGGTCTACGATCTCAAGTCCGAGGAGGTCGAGCTGCGGGTCGGCGGCGCCGCGGTTCCGATCGAATCCTTCGATCGCTACGTGATCCAGTCCGGGAAGGCCGGCGCCGAGTCCTCGCCGTTGACGCCGACGCCGTCGCGCACCGTGTTCTTCCTCTTCGATCAGGCCTTCTCCTCGCCCGAGGGTTTCAACGCCGACAAGCAGCTCGCCACCCGAATGGTGCGGAGCTGGCCGGGCGGCGACCGCCTGTTCCTGATCGCGAACGGCAGCCGGGCCGGCCTGGAGCGCAAGCTGGGTCCGGTGCCGCCCGACGCCGAGGGGAAAAAGGAGCTCCTCGCCGCCATCGCCGCGCTCCAGCCCGAGATCCGGCGCCTGCAGCTCCAGGACTCCCCGGACGCCGACTTCGGCCCTCCGGCCGAGCGGGCGAGCCGCGGCCAGTATGCGGCCGCGGCGCCGAACATCCAGATGGGCTCGGTCTACGATGGCATCCAGGCGGGCGCGCGCGGCGAGTACGGCAATGCCGCCCGGGGCTTCGCCGTCTCGCTGGCCAACTTCGCCGATGAGCTGAAAAGGATCTCCGGGCCCAAGCTGCTGGTGCTCTTTTCCCAGGGCATGGACGACGGCCTCTATTTTCGGGGGGACAGCGGCTTCAAGGTAGGCACCGACGACAGCGTCGAGGTCGACTCCCGGCGCGCTCCGCCGCTGGTGGACCGCTTCCGCGAGCCGCTGGCGGCGCTCGCCGCCTCGGGCGCGGTCGCCGTCTTCGTCAACACCGACCGGAGCCAGGAGGTCGACGCCGACGCGGTCCTCCGCGACATGGCGAAGACCACGGGAGCCCTCTACATGGAGGGGCGCGACACCCGGGACCTGGAGGCGCGGATCGCCGGCTCGACCACCGCCTATTACGAGGCGGCGTTCCACCCCGCCTCCGCGCTGCTCCAGCGTGATAGCGCCGGGGTGAAGATCGCGGTGCGGCGGCCGGGGGTGCGCGTCTGGGCGCCGGCCGCCGTGCGCACGCGGGAGTCCTACCGGGGATTGAGCGGTCTCGAGAAGCGGCGCCTGGTGATCGACCTGGTCGCCGGCGGCCCGGCGGCCCAGCGCGCTCACAGCCCGGTGCGGCTGAGTGTGCAGAATCTCGACGGCAAGGTGCTGGGCCAGGGGACGTCCGGGAGCCCGCACCTGCGGTTCGACGCCGTGTGGCCGGTGGATCTCGCCGCGCGCAAGCTCGACGTCTACAACGTCCTGATGTCGCCCCCCGCGGCCGACCGCAAGGGAAAGATCCTCCGTTTCGACGTCCGGGAGTCTCTCGCGGCGGCCGACCCTGGCGCGCTCGAAACGTTGCTGGAAGGGGAGGGCGAGTTGGTCTGGGGGATCGTCGCCGTGGATTCCGAGACGCAGCAGGCCTGGGTCCGCAGGCTGATGCTCCGGGCGCCGCTGAAGGCCGCGAAATAGGTTTCCGGCTACGGCCGGATCACGACCTTCAGCGCCTCCCGCCGGCGCATGCTGCGCAGGGCGGCTTCGAGCTCGGCGAGCGGGCGCTCGGCGGAGAGCAGGGCGCGCGGGTGGAGGGCGCCGCTGGCCAGCAGGTCGAGGGCGCGGCGGAAGGTCGCGGGGCGGTGGTGGTAGGCGCTCTTGACCGTGATCTCGGAGTAGTGGAGGCGGTGGGCGTCCAGAGGCACAGTGGTGCCGGGCGGGCAGCCGCCGAAGAGCTGGACGACGCCGCCCGGGCGCACGGAGGCGAGGGCATCCTGCCAGGCGGCGGGAGAGCCGGTGGCCTCAATGGCGACGTCGAAGCCGTCGCCGGTGCGCGACCGCCGGCAGAGGCGGGGAGCCTCGCCACCGTCGCGGCCGACCTGCACGGTGGCGTTGGCGCCGATCCCCCTCCCCACCTCCAGCCGCCAGGGGTTGGGGTCCGCCAGCACGATGTGATGATCGCCCGCGGCCGGGAAATCGGCGGGCGAGTTGGCCAGCACGTCCACGAACAGAAGGCCGATCGGGCCGCCGCCGTAGACCACCACCTCCGACGCCCGTTCCAGCCCCGAGATCTCCAGGCCGTGCAGCACGCAGGCGAGCGGCTCGGCGAGGGCGGCGATCTCGAACGGCAGGTCGGCCGGCAGCCGGTAGGTGCTCACCTCGGCGAAGCGGCGGGGGATCAGCAGGTACTCGGAGAAGGCGCCGTTCAGGTACTGGAGCCGGGAGCAGAGGTTCTCCCGGCCGCGCGAGCACCATTCGCAGGCGCCGCACGGCGCCGAATTGGCCACCACCACGCGGTCGCCCGGACGCCACTCCTCGGTCTCCTCGCGCATGCTGCTCATGCCGGGCGAGGTGGCGCCGACGGCGGTGATGGTCCCGGCCATCTCGTGGCCGAACGGCGTCGGCGCCTTCAGCATGCGGGGGTGGCCGCCGCGCTGGAAGACCTTGAGGTCGGTGCCGCAGGTGGTGGCGGCGCCGACCCGCAGCAGCAGCTCGCCGGGAGCGGGCTCCGGCACCGGCACCTCGCGCAGCTCCAGGCGCTCCGGACCGATGAGGAAGGCGGTGGTCTGGGTCACCGGCCGGTCGGCGCTCAAGCCGCCTCCCCGTCCGGCACCAGGAGCACCTTGAGGGCCCGCCGCTCGCGGGCGAGGTCGACGGCCTCCTGGAAGCGGGAGAGGGGGAGCCGGTGGGTGACCAGCGGCGAGGGGTCGAGCCGGCGCGAGACCAGCAGGCGGAAGGCCTCGCGCTGCTCGGCGAGCGCGCTCGAATAGGTGGCGAGCAGCCGGCGCTCGCTCCTGAAGAAGGCGTTGAGGTCGAAGCCGGCCGATTCCCGCGTCTCGGCGTGGGCGAAGAGCACCGCCACGCCGCCGGGGCGGGAGAGGGCCAGCGCCGCCTCCAGCGGCCCCGCGCCGCCGACGGTGTCGAAGACGGCATCGGCGCCGAGCCCGCGCGACAGCGCCGCCACGGCCTCCGCGGTCCCGGCGCCGGGGACTTCCGCGGCGTCGGCCCCGAGCCGCCGGGCGAGCGCGCGGCGCTCCTCCAGCGGATCGGAGAGGGCGACCCGGAGATCCGGATGGACGGCCTTGAGCACCAGGAGGTGGAGGAGTCCCATGCTGCCGCCGCCCAGGATCAGCGCGGAGCCCGCGGCGCACCCCTCCTCGGCCAGGCGCGCCTTGCGGACGCCACGCAGCACGCAGGCGGCCGGCTCCAGGAACACCGCCGCTTCGTCGGAGAGATGGGGAGGGAGCCCGAAGGCGGCCTCGCGGACGGCGCGCGCCCGCACCAGGATCCATTCGGAAAACCCCCCAGGCACCAGCAGGTTCTCGTGGAACGCCGGGCAGTGGGGCTCGCCGCCGCGCCGGCAGAGCTCGCACTCGCCGCAGGCCACATGGTGAGGGACGGCGACGCGGTCGCCCGGCGCGAACCCGCGGACCCCGTCGCCCAGGGCGGCGACGGCGCCGACGATCTCGTGCCCGAGCACCGAGCCCGCGGCCGCCGTGCCGTGGCGCAGCTTGAAGAGGTCGGTGCCGCAGAGGCCAGCGCAGCGCAGGCGGAGCAGCATCTCGCCGGGACCGGCCGCCGGCCTCGGACGGGTCTCGATCCGCACCGCTCCCTCCCCGGCGCAGGCGGCCACGGTCGTCTCCAGGGTCATCTCCAGCGTGGGGGGTGGGGCGGTGGTCTGCATGTCGGGCGTGAATCGTAGTGGCACGATAGAATGAAAGTCCATGGCATCCCGACGCCGAGCCGTCCGCCGACCCCGCCGGGTCCAGGTTCACTTCTGGAGGCAGGGCGATCCGGCCTCCTACAGCGGCTATACCACAAATATCTCGCTCACCGGGATGTTCATCGCCACCAACAACCCGGTGCCGTCGGGCTCGCGGATCCGCGTCGAGGTGATCGACCGCGACCGCGGCTTCATGGTGGAGGGGATGGTGGCGCACGCGCGCAAGATGCAGCCGGAGATGGCCCGCCTCGACCAGTCGGGGATGGGGGTACGCTTCCTGTCGGTGGAGGAGCTGGTGCGGGAGCTGATCCCCTCCGGCCTCGGCGAGAGCCAGGAGATCTCCCGCGACGTCACGCGGGCGGAGCCCGTGGCCCCGCCGTCGTACATGCCGCCTCCCACGCTGCCGCTTCCCACCGCCTTCATGCCTCTGCCCGCGGCCGCTCCGCCACCGCCGAAACCGGCGCCGGTCGCCGCGCCGCCGCAGCCCTCGGTCCCCCCCAAGCCGGTCAAGCCCGCGGTTCCGGTCGATCCGTCGGGCGGGACCTACAACGTCCGTTTCTCCGGGATCGACGAGTTCCTCGAGGTCTTCCACCGGGACATCCTGCAGGGGGGGCTGTTCGTCTCGACGCGCTACCCGGCGCGCCTCCAGGAGACGGTGAGAGTCGAGCTGTACCTTCCGGTCTCCTCTCTCCCGCCGGTCCTGCTGCGGGCACGGGTGGTCCAGCGCTTCGAGCCGGGCCTGGACAGCGGACCGAACCTGCTTTCGGGCATGGGGCTGGAGCTGCTGGAATTGACCGAGCTGGTCGCCAAGCTGGAGCCTTCGGTGGCGCGGCTGAAGGCGCTACGCATCTGAGAGCGCCGGCCGTCCCCCCTGCTACAATCCGCCGCGCTATGGCGAAGTGGATTCTTGCGGCGACGGCCGCTCTGGCGGGCCTCCTTCTCGTCGCGGCCCCGCCGCCGGCCGGCAAGGCCGGGAAGGCTCCGGCGCGCCCGGCTCCGGCCGTTTCCCGCGACGTCGTCCTGATTACCATCGACACCCTGCGAGCGGACGCTCTCGGCTTCGCCGGCAACAAGCGGGTGCAGACGCCGGTGCTCGACCGCCTGGCCGCGCAGGGGCGGGTGTTCACCAACGCCCACGCCCACAACGTGGTGACGCTCCCCTCGCACACCAACATCCTCACCGGCCTCTATCCGTTCCAGCACGGCGTGCGCGACAACACCGGTTTCCGGCTGGCCGCGAAGGTCCCCACCCTCGCCACCGTCCTGCGCGGCGCGGGCTTCGCCACCGGCGCCTTCGTGGGCGCCTTCCCGCTCGACTCTCAATACGGGCTCAATCACGGCTTCGACGTCTACGACGATCACTACCCCAAGGGGGCCAACGAGACCGAGTTCGTCCTCCCCGAGCGGCGCGGCGACGAGGTGGTGCGGCCGGCGCTCGCCTGGTGGCGGGCGCACGCCGGGAAGCCGCGCTTCCTCTGGGTCCATCTCTACGATCCGCACGCCGCCTACGATCCGCCGGAGCCCTTCGCCTCCCGCTTCAAGGACAACCCCTATCTCGGCGAGGTCTCCGCCGCCGACTCGTTCCTGGCGCCGCTCCTCGTCCCCTTCCTGGAGGGCAAGGAGAAACCCGCCCTGGTGGTGGTCACCGCCGACCATGGCGAATCGCTCGGCGAGCACGGCGAGCAGACCCACGGCCTGTTCGCCTACGAGGGGACGCTGCACGTGCCGCTCGTCGTCTGGGGGCGCGGTGTGGCGCCGGGGCGGGACGCGCGCTCGGCGCGGCACGTGGACATCTTCCCCAGCGTGCTCCAGGCGGCGGGAGTGAACGCGCCGCCGCCAGCCGGGATGCGGCGCACCGGCCGCTCGCTCCTGGCGCCGGTGGCGGACGCAGGCGACTCCTACTTCGAATCGCTCTCGGCGACGCTGAACCGCGGCTGGGCGCCCCTGCGCGGCCTGCTGCGCGGCGGCAGCAAGTTCATCGCCCTGCCGCTCCCCGAGGTCTACGCCCTGCCCAAGGACCCGCAGGAGAAGAGCAACCTGTACGAGGCGCAGCGCCAGGCGGCGCGCGAGGTCTTTGCCGCGCTGCCGAAGGAGTCCGCTTGGCCGCCGCGGCGCGAGACCCTGGCGCCCGACGACGCGGCCCGCCTCCAGGCGCTCGGCTACGTCTCCGGCGCCGCCGCCGTGCGCGAGAGCTACGGCCCGGAGGACGATCCCAAGCGGCTGATCGGGCTCGATCAGAAGGTCCACGACGTGATCGACTTCTACATGCGCGGCAAGGTCGAGGACTCCATCCGGCTGGCGCGCGAGATCGTGCGGGAGCGCCCCACCATGTCGCTCGGCCACTCGCTGCTCGCCCAGGCGCTCCTCCAGGGGGGGCACACGCAGGAGGCGCTCGACGTCATGCTGAAGGCCCGCGGCCAGGGCGCGGTGTCGGACGCGCTGCTGCGCCAGCTCGGCCTCACCCTCTCCGAGGTGGGGAGGGCGCCGGAAGCGGTCACCATCCTCAAGCCGCTGGCGGAGAAGCTGGGCGATCCGCAATCGCTCAACGCCTATGCCCTCGCCCTCTCCGAGGCCGGCCACCAGAAGGAGGCCGGGGCGGTGTTGCAGAAGCTGCTGGAGAACGATCCCGACGATCCCAAGGCCTACGAGCAGCTCGGGCTGGTCGAGCTGCGGCTCAACCATTGGACCCAGGCGCGCGACCGCTCCCGCCAAGCCCTGAAGCTCAACCCCAAGCTGCCGCTGGCCTGGAACGACCTCGGCGTGGCCCTTTTCCAACTCGGCGCCAAGGGGGAGGGGATCGACGCTTGGCAGAAGGCCGTCGACCTCCAGCCCGATCTCTGGGACGCCCTCTGGAACCTCGGCACCGAGGCCGCCGCGCTCGGCCGCACGGTGCAGGCCCGCAAAGCCCTCGAACGCTTCGTCACCGGCGCCCCCCCGGCGCGCTACGGGCCGGATATCGAGAAGGCGAAGGCGTTTCTTCGGCAGGTGAAATGACGGCGGATCAATGATGATGGCGTACAAAGCTTTCGTGCCCTTTGAGGCGGCGTGCGCTTCGAAACCTCACCCTCGGTCCCTCTCCCGGGGGGAGAGGGAGGGCTTTGCCCCGCAAGCGCTTCGATCGGCCTCCGTGGCCTGCGACCTCATCCCCTATCCCCTTCTCCTAAAGGAGAAGGGGGACGACTGCGATGCGGCCCCCGTTGGGCCCTCCCTCTCCTTTAGGAGAGGGACCGAGGGTGAGGTTTCGAAGCGCAGGTCGCCCCGGAGGGCAACGACGCCATGGGCCCCTCGCTTTTTTCCGTTCCTGTTTCTTTTCAGTCTCCTCCTCGCCGCCTGCTCCCATCCCAACCCCTCCGTCGCGCCGGACGTCCTCAAGGGCACGCCGGTCATCCTGATCTCGATCGACACCCTGCGGGCGGACCACCTTCCGGCCTACGGCTACAAGGGGGTGGAGACGCCGGCGATCGACGCGATCCGGCGCGAAGGCGTCCTCTTCGAGCACGCCTATTCGACGACTCCGCTCACGTTTCCGTCGCACACCACGCTGCTGACCGGCGTGCTGCCGGCCGTCCACGGGGTTCGCGACAACGTCGGCTACAAGCTCGACGCGGCCAAGGTGGTGCGCGGCGAGATGCCGTTCCTGCCGCAGATCCTCAAGACGGCCGGGTATGCCACGGGGGGCGCCGTCTCGGCCTACGTGCTCCAGGGGAAGACGGGCCTGTCGACCGGTTTCGATTTCTACGAGGACGGCATCGAGTTCCGCAGCAGCACTGGCCTCGGCGGCCTCCAACGGCCTGGGGGCGAGACGCTCAAGCTCTCGCAAGGGTGGCTCGGCTCGGTGAAGGACAAGCCGTTCTTCTTCTTCTTTCACATTTACGAGCCGCACACCCCGTACGCGCCCCCCGAGCCCTACGCCTCGAAATACCCTTCGAAATACGACGGCGAGATCGCCACCGCCGATCACATCGTCGGCCAGTTGATCGACGAGCTGAAATCGCTCGGCGTCTACGACAAGGCGCTGGTCGTCCTCCTCTCCGATCATGGCGAGGGGTTGGGGGATCACGGCGAAGAGGAGCACGGCGTGCTCCTTTACAACGAGGCGATCCACGTGCCGCTGATCGTCAAACTGCCGAAGTCGCAGCGTTCGGGAGGGACCACGGAGCGCCCGGTCCAACTACTCGACGTCGCGCCCACGGTGCTCGGCCTGCTGGGGCTCGAGGTGCCGAAGCTCATGCCCGGCGTCTCGCTGCTCGCCACCGGCGTGCCGGCCCGGCGGATCTATTCGGAAACCTTTTATCCGCGCCTCCATTTCGGCTGGAGCGAGCTGTTCTCGCTGATCGACGAGAAGGATCACTACATCGAGGGTCCCGACCCCGAGCTCTACGACCGCGCCAGGGATCCGCGGGAGAAGACCAACGTCCTGCGCGACGAGCGGCGGGTCTATGCCTCGATGCGCCAGGACCTGTCAGGATTCGACCGCCGTCTGGCCCCCCCGGCGGCGGTGGACGAGGAGTCGCGGCAGGCGATGATGGCGCTCGGCTACATCGGCTCCGGCGGCAGCGTCACCGACGGACCGCTCCCCGATCCCAAGAGCAAGATCGGCTCGCTGGGCGACCTCCGTGAGGGGTTCCGCCTGATCGCCTCCAAGTCCTACCCGGAGGCGGTCGCGGCCTTCCGCAAGGTGATCGCCGAGAACCCGAAGATGGTGGACGCCTGGGAATATCTCGCCCGCGCCCTCCAGCGCAGCGGCAAGACCGACGAGGCGCTCGCCGCCTATCAGCAGGGACTGAAGGTCTCCAACGGCTCGCCGCAGATCGCCGTCGCCGCGGCCTCGCTCTACTTCGACCTCGGCCGGCTCGACGAGGCGGAGACGCACGCCAGGATGGCGGTCGCCACCCACCCCTCGTTCGCCCACGGCCTGCTCGCCCAGATCGCCCTCCAGCGCAACGATCTCGATCTGGCGGAGAAGGAGGCGCGGGCAGCGATGGACGAGAAGAGCCTGCGCCTGGGACCGATGATCACGCTGGCCGAGGTGCTGCACGCCCGCAAGGACGACGCCGGCGCCCTCGACCTCACCCGCAAGGCGGCCGAGCTCTACAACCAGCGCGAGGCCAAGGACCCCGAGCTGATCCGCGGCCTCGCCCTGGTCCACGGCAAGCTCCTCGCCGACCAGGGGGACGCGGCCGGCGCCGAGGCCGCCTTCAAGCAGGAGATCTCGCTTTTCCCCGACAGCATCCGGGCCTACTCGAACCTGGCGATCCTCTACGCCCTCAGCGGCCGCCCCGAGCAGGTCGCCCCGACCCTGCGGACGCTGGTCGACACCAACCCCTCGCCCCTGGCCTACAGCGAAGCCGTGAAAACACTGCGCATCCTCAAGGACCCCGGCTCGGCGGCCCGGCTGCTCAGCTACGCACAGGCGAAGTTCCCGGGAGATACGGGGTTGCGGAGGCTGTAGGGGCGGCCCCTCATCACCCCGGCCCTCTTCTCCCATCGCACTCCCCCCAACCGGGAGAAGAGGGAGTGGTTAGAAGAGTTAGCTGAAAAAACCGTACCCATTCCATGAGGGTTTTCCTACGCGGGCCCTCCCTTTCCCTCCGGGAGAGGGACCGAGGGTGAGGGTTCGGAGCGCAGGTCGCCCCAGTAAGCAAGACGCTCTGGAGTCGCATCCTCCGGTCGCCGCGGCCCTGAAACATCTCCCACCCCCCGCGCGTAGGATCAACGGCACCACCTCCCGAAGGGGGACTTCGCCGTGGAAACCCTGTTGCAGGACCTGCGCTATGCCGTCCGGATGCTCGTCAAGAGCCCGGGCTTCGCCGTCATCGCCGTGCTCTGCGTCGCCATCGGGATCGGCGCCAACACGGCGATCTTCAGCGTCGTCAACGCCATCCTGCTGCGGCCGTTCCCCTATGCGGACCCCGACCGCATCGTGGCCCTGCACGAGGTCCAGCCGAAGAACGACATCGACAAGGGGGGGCTCTCCAACCTCGATTTCCGCGACCTGCGCGAGCAGGTGACCGCGTTCTCCTCCACGGCGGCCTACACCAGCCGGAGCCTCACCTTCTCGGGAGAAGGGGAGCCCGAGCGGGTCGAGGGCGCCTCGATCTCCTGGAACCTCTTCCAGTTCCTCGGCGTCAAGCCCCTCCTTGGCCGCCCCTTCCGGGCGGATGAGGACCGAGCCGGCGCGCCCGGCGCCGTGCTGCTCAGCCACGAGCTCTGGATGCGCCGCTTCAACGGCGATCCGGCCGTCGTGGGCAAGGTGATCCTGGTCAACGCGGCGGCGCACACGATCGCCGGCGTGATGCCTCCAGGCTTCAAATTCCCCGACAACCAGCTCGCCTGGACGCCGCTGGAGCCCTTCGTCCACGACAACCCGCGCTCCGAGCGCAGCCTCTCCGTGCTCGGCCGCCTGAA
Organism: uncultured Acidobacteriota bacterium; assembly: GCA_963718645.1. GTDB lineage: Bacteria > Acidobacteriota > Thermoanaerobaculia > Multivoradales > UBA5704 > DATARR01. Next base: position 2,177,125 of record OY970373.1, on the reverse strand, counting down.
GCCGGGGGTGGGCGTCGATCACGGACGGGCGGAGATGAAGACGTTCGTCGGGCGGCTCGCGGCCCAGTTCCCTGACACGCACGCCGGCTGGAGCGGCGATGTGAAGCTGCTGCGCGAGGAGTTCGCCGGCCCTAAGCTCCGACTGGTTGTCCTGATGATGCTGGGGGCGGTGATCTGCGTCCTCCTGATCGCCTGCTCGAACGTGGCAAACCTCCTGCTCGCGCGGGCCACCGTGCGACAGCGGGAGGTGGCGGTGCGCGCCGCCTTCGGCGCCGGCCGCCGGCGCCTCCTCCGCCAGTTCCTCACCGAGAGCCTGGTCATCGGCCTACTTGGCGGTCTGCTCGGCATCGCCCTCGCGTACTGGGGGATCCGCTGGATCGAGATCTCCATCCCCGCCGACAACCCGCCGTCGTTCTGGATGAAGTTCACCCTCGACGCCCCGGTCCTCTTCTACACCCTGGGGATCGCGGTGGCGACCGGCCTCCTCTTCGGGCTGGCCCCCGCGCTCCAGGCGGTCAAGACCGAGCTTCACGAGACCTTGAAAGAGGGCGGGCGCGGCTCCGGCGGGAGCCTGAGGCGCAACCGTCTGCGGAGCGCGCTCGTCGTGGCCCAGGTCGCGCTGTCGCTGGCGCTGCTGGTCAGCGCCTCGCTGTTCGTGCGCAGCTTCCTCAAGATCCAGGACGACCAGGGGGGCCTGAAGACGGATCACGTGATGACGATGCGGATCTATCTCCCGGCCGGGCGCTATGAAACGGACGCGGCGATGAGCGACCGGGTGGCGGACGTCGCGCGGCGTCTGGAGACCCTCCCCGGAGTCGTGGCCGTCTCGGCGTCGAACAACATCCCGCTGAGCGATGGGGGAGGTTTCGAGCGTGTCGCCGTCGAGGGGAGGACCTTCCCGCGCGGCGAGGAGCCCAACGTCTTCTGGGCGGGAGAGAGCCCGCACTTCCTCCAGGCGCTCGGCCTCAAGCCGCTCGCGGGGCGCGGCTTCACCGACGCCGAGGGGACTTCGCGCTCTCACGTCGCGCTCGTCAATCAGAAGCTCGCCACCAAGCTCTGGCCGGGTCAGGACCCGGTGGGCCGGCGCTTCCAACTGCTCGACGGCAAGGCCCCGGAATGGATCTCGGTGATCGGCGTCGTCTCCGACTTCAAGAGCGAGAACATCGACGAAAACCTGCAGCCGAGCGCTTTCCTGCCCTATCCCTACCAGGCCTCGCGCAACACCGGACTGACCATCCGCACCCGCGTCGATCCGGTGCAGATCGTGGCCGACGCGCGGCGGCAGATCCGCGCCTCGGACCCCAACCTGCCGGTCTTCGACCTCTACACCCTGGAGGCGCTCCGGCGGAAGGGCATCTGGGAGTACCGCTTCCTGGGCGGCATGTTCATCGTCTTCGGCGCCATCGCCCTTTTCCTCGCCGCGATCGGCGTCTACGGCGTGCTCTCCTACTCGGTGAGCCAGCGGGTGCGGGAGATCGGCGTCCGCGTGGCGCTGGGAGCGCAGGAGGGGCAGGTGGTCAAGCTGGTCCTCGGCCAGGGGCTGTTCCTCGCCCTCTTTGGCATCCTCCTCGGCCTTCCCCTCGCCTTCGGCGCCTCGCGGGTGGTGGCCGGAACCCTCTACGGCGTCAGCCCCAACGACCCCTGGAGCTTCACCCTCGTCGCCGCCGTCCTCGCCGCCTTCGCCGGCCTGGCGAGCTACGTCCCCGCCCGCCGGGCGCTCGACATCGATCCGCTGGAGGCGCTGCGCGGGGAATAGCAGCCTCCGAGGACGCTTGCGCCGATCGCGAGCACGCCGCGAGGAGCCCATGCGCCAATGGTTGGGCACCCCATTTCGCATTGCCCTCAACTTCTGCTGATGTGAAAGGGAAAAGGAGAAGCCATGGGCAGAAATGAAACGTCACTTTGGAAAATGTCTTCGGTCGTAGTGCTCGTTGCATTAGCTCATCTCATGGGGACTGGCCCAGTGTTGGCCCAGGCCCCTCCAGGTTGCCCGCATGTGTGTAACGGCACCTACGCCCTTTGCATCTCCGCCACCTGTGACGCCCAAGGCAATTGCGGGCAAGGCGATACGACTGGTAGCGGCGGTGGGTATTGTTACGTATTTAAAGGGAGCTCTTGCTCCTACTACGGGCCTTGTCAGGCAAATGGACTCTATTCCACGTACTCAGAAAACTTGCTGGAAACGTATGGCTTTATTAATCAAAAGTGCCAAGCGCTGCCGGGGAATTCAGATTGCATGGGTGAAGTCTGCACTCTCACGGGTAAAAAGGTTCCCTTGAAAGAGAATGGCACTGGCAAGACGGACTTGGTTCCAACAGCGATCTGTAAGTGCACGACGCCAAAGGCAGGCCCCGGCACATTTCAAGTGCTAAACTCGAATCAAGCAAACTGCTCCGTAAAATGGTCCACCTATTGAAGGCCTAACCCCTCCAGGAGTAGTCTAGGAGACCGCCATGGAAGGAATCGCAAATATCAAAGTCCTCTTCATCGCCGGCTTTGGCCCGATCGTCCGCGAAGCCGCGGCAAGCCGCATACTGTACGGTCATATCCTGGGTATTCCCTTCAAGGAGGAAAAGGGGGGGTACCTCCATACGGAGGCTCTCAAGGGGGCAAAGAGCTTCGCCCTCTGGCCGCTCCCGGAGGCAGCTCAATCCTGTTATGGAAAAAATTCGTGGCCGGTCGACGTTCCTATCCCGCAAGCCTGGATCGAGTTTGAAGTTGACGATGTCGAAACCGCCACGACCGAGCTTGAATCACGAGGTTTTCAAATACTGGTCAAGAACCAGAAGGAACCGTGGGGCCAGACGGTCAGCCGGTTCATTGGGCCGGAAGGCTTGTTGGTAGGGATCACCTTTACCCCATCGATGCGAGACGAGAAATAGGCCGGCCGACGGCCCGCAGAAGCTTACGACGAGCCGCAGAACGTTACGGCGAGCCGCAGAAGCTTACGGCGGTCCGCAGAAGCTTACGGCGGTCCGCAGAAGCTTACGACGGTCCGCAGAAGCTTACGGCGGTCCGCAGAAGCTTACGACGGTCCGCAGAAGCTTACGACGGCCTGCAGAAGGTTACGACGAGCCGCAGAAGGTTACGACGAGCCGCAGAAGCTTACGACGAGCCGCAGAAGGTTACGACGAGCCGCAGAAGGTTACGACGAGCCGCAGAAGCTTACGACGAGCCGCAGAAGCTTACGACGGGCCGCAGAAGCTTACGACGGGCCGCAGAAGCTTACGACGAGCCGCAGAAGGTTACGACGAGCCGCAGAAGGTTACGACGGGCCGCAGAAGGTTACGACGCTGCTAAGATCTCGTCGTGCGCTTCCGGACGCTCCTTCTTCTGGCTTGCCTCGCTCTCGCCGCGTGCTCAACGAATCCCCGGCCGTCCGTCAGTAGCCAGGATCCGGAAGTTCTGGGCTTCGGGTGGGCTTGCGGTCGAATACGCGCTCACCGTCTTGCGAGGGCAGGGCTCAGGCTTTTTGCCTCAAAGTGCTCCCCTGCCTCCCTATCTGTAATGGGGGCTGATCAAGTAGTCTCTTGGCTGGAGAACCAATGGTAATCGGTAAATATCCCCTGTCGGGGCTGACACATGAGACCGGCAAGCATGTCATTGACGAAGCATCTGGTTTCGAGGTTTTCGATGCACCGAGTCCCCATGCGCTCGTTCAGGCTGCGGGCTATCTCAAATATATTCTGGCCAAAGAGCAGCGTAGCGGAGTCTTCTTCCGAGGCCAGACTCAGCTTTATCCCACATTGTCACCCAGTCTGCTGCGTGGTGCGGCTAACGGCCAACCTACGCAACAAAGGCTGAAAATGTTGGAAGATTTTCTCGACAAAATCGATTCTGAGAAGCAGGTGCTTCGCGCCGTCGATAAGGACTGCCGAGAGGCACTTCTGCAACACTACGGGATCAAGACAACTTGGATCGACGTTGTCGATAACATCTGGGTTGCCCTCTGGTTTGGATGTCATCAAGCAAAATCAACAGGTTGGCCTGAGGAAAGCCTTCACTTTGAGCGGCGATTGATGGATTCCCAGGCTGGAGAGAGGTTTGCGTATATTTTATTGCTCCAGTCATCTCTAGCTCCTAATGAAAGCCAGCCGGGTCACTATCGTGACAACCGATCAGAGACAGTTGACCTGCGCGTCGCGGTACCTTCTCATTTTGTCCGTCCTCACGCCCAACACGGATTGCTTGTTCGGCGACTCAGCAATCGAGGCAATCCGGCCGCTGACTGCAGACCGCTTCACGTCGGGACTATCCGGGTACGCCTTGTAGCAGCGTTGGACTGGCTCGGCACTGCCGCGACACTCACGAGCCACTCTCTCTTTCCGCCGGCATATTATGATTACGGCTATCGGGAGTTGATTGCTGCCGTGAAGACCGAGCGCAAGGAACTGGGCGCGATCTATCGTATCCAAGCCTAACTCTTAAGGGGACTCAGATGGAATTCTTCGGTTCGAGCACGCTGCCCGAGGGCAAGCCGAAGCCGGGCTGGCACGGGCGCTTATTTCATTCCGAGACCATTAAGTTCGCCATATCCGGGAGTCTGCGCGGCAGAAGAAGTCAAGCAAGGACGTAAAGGACTGCAAGGACAGCAAGGACAAGGTTTCGTCGGGCTTGTTGCCATTCCTCCTCAGTCTCTAAACGTCCTTATCGTCCTTGCCGTCCTTTACGTCCTTGGTTCTGAGCGACGGAGTTGGCGAAGGTACAATGGGCCGATCTCCCGACCGCCGGTAGCCTCGGTCCATCGCGCCTCAGGGCCGCCGGCGGAGGAGGCGGCTGGTAGTTTCCCAAGCGCCGCCGGACCGGCGACTGAGCTTCTTCCCTGAACCTCCTCGCCCTCCCGGCATCGAAGAGTCCAGAACCGTGCCCTCGGACGTATTGTTGACGGGAGGAGCGAAATCGACCATGACCGACGTACCGGAAGAAGAACCGGCAGAGATACCCGCGGCTCCGGAGCCGGCCGCGGCCGAAGCCGTCGAAGAGGCGCCTGCGGAAAGGCCTTCGGCAGGGGAGGCGCCGTCTCCGGCCGTCGCCCCGCGGCCCGTCGTCGTTCCAGCACCCACGCCCGTGGCGCCTGTCGCCGCGGCCTCGTGGCGCCAGCCGCTCGTCAAGCGCCATCACGGGCTGGTGCGGATTACCCACTGGGCCAACGCCGTGCTGCTGCTGGGGATGATCGCCAGCGGGCTGCAGATCTATCTGGCCTTCATGCACTTCGGACTGCGCGGCAGCCACTATTTTCCCAACCCCTGGGATGGTAAGCCGCCGCTCTGGGCGTGGACTCGCCTCGGCGGTTGGCTGGCCGGCGGGCTCTCCTGGCACTTCGCCTTGGCATGGCCGTTCGTGATCTCCGGGCTGCTCTATCTCGGCTATCTCGCCCTGTCGGGGGAGTGGCGCTCGCTCCTGTTCCGGCCGAGCGACATCCCCCGCGCCTGGCAGATGCAGCTCTACTACCTGAAGCTGCGCCGGGAGCACCCGCCGCAGGGGAAGCACAACGCCTTGCAGAAGCTCGCCTACACGTCGATCGTGGCGCTCGCCGCGCTCTCGGTTCTGACCGGCTTCGCCGTCTACAAGCCGGTCGAGCTCGGCTGGCTCACCGCGCTGTTCGGTGGCTACGAGCTCGCCCGCTACTGGCACTTCTGGGCGGTCTGGATCTTCGTCGCCTTCACCCTGCTGCACGTCGCCCTGGTCTTCCTGGTGGACCCCGCCTCGCTGCGGGCGATGATCACCGGCTGGTACCGGGGGAGGTTTCCGAGTCATGACTGATCGAGACGATCGGCCGGACGGCATCGACAGCCCCCTGAGCCGCCGCGATCTCCTCCGCCTGGGGATGACCGCCGGCGCCCTCTCCCTCGCCTCCGCCTGCGGCTGGAACGGCGGGCCGCTGGTGCCCGCGCTTCAGGAAGCCGCGCGGGTCAACGACTGGGTGGGGGAGAAGGTCTTCCTCTCCAAGCGCCACCTGGCGCACCAGTACCCCGTCTCGGCGCGCACGCCGGAAGCGAATTTTCCCGCGTACTCGATCGCCCGTCCGCTCCCCCGCGTGGCGGACCCGGCGGCCTGGGCGCTGGAGGTGGGGGGGAAGGTGAACAAGCCGATGCGGCTGACCCTGGAGATGCTCCAGGCGATGCCGCGGCTGCGCTACACCATCAAGCACCACTGCGTGGAAGGGTGGTCGGCGATCGGCACCTGGACCGGGGTGCCGCTGGCGACCGTGATCGCCCTGGTCGAGCCGACGGCCGACGCGCGGTTCGTCCGCTTCGATTCCTTCGATGCCCACTACTACAACGGCTGGGACCGCGAGAGCGCCCTGCACCCGCAGACGATCCTCGCCTACGCCTACAACGACCGCCCGTTGACCCCCGAGCACGGCGCGCCGCTGCGCGTCTACTCGCCGGTGAAGCTCGGCTACAAGCTGACCAAGTACCTCACCAAAATGACCTTCACCTCCACCCGGCCCGGCGGCTACTGGGAGGACCAGGGGTACCCCTGGCTGGGCGGGATCTGACGGACGGGCCGTGAAGCTTCTGGCGGGACGGTTGCATCCAGCCGTCCACCGCGAGATCTTTACGGCCCTATGGCGACCTACGCGATCGGCGACGTCCACGGCTGCTTCCAGACGCTCCAGCGCCTGTTGCGGCGGCTCGCCTACGATCCCGGCCAGGACCGCCTCTGGTTCGTGGGCGACCTGATCAACCGCGGCCCGGGCTCCGTCGCCATGCTCCGCTGGGGGGTGGAGCAGGGGGACCGGATCGTGGTGGTCCTCGGCAACCACGACCTCCATCTCCTGGCCCGCGCCGCCGGCGTTTCCGAGGCCCGGAAGCGCGACAATCTGGAGGCGGTGCTGGAGGCGCCCGACCGCGACGATCTCCTCGCCTGGCTCCGCGGCCGGCCGCTGATCCATCGCGACGGCGAGCTGGTGCTGGTCCACGCCGGCCTCTTCCCCGACTGGACCCCGGCGGCGGCGGAGCGGCTGGCGCGCGAGACGGAGGAGCGGTTGCGCGGCGAGAAGGGGGTGAAGCTCCTGGCCGCGGCCGATCAGAAGGCGGCGGAGCGCTGGCGCGAGGGCCTCGGCGGACAGGAGCGGGCGCGCGTGGCCCTGGCGGGATTCGCCCGGCTGCGCACCGTCGACGCCGAGGGGCGCCTCTGTCCGGATTTCAGCGGTCCGCCCCTGCTGGCGCCGAAGGGGTGCCGCGCCTGGTTCGACATCCCCGGCCGCCAGAGCGCCGCCGCGACGGTGATCTTCGGCCACTGGGCCGCGCTCGGGCTGAAGATCGGGAAGGGGATCGCCTGCCTCGATTCCGGTTGCGCCTGGGGGCGCGAGCTGACGGCGCTGCGGCTCGACGACTGGCGGGTCTTCCAGGAGCCGGCGGGGGAGGAGTGAAGGCTGGCCTCGCGGCCGGGCCCCCGCCCGGACCCTCACCCCTGGCCCCTCCCTTCCCCCGCCCCCCTCCCTCACAGGGAGAGGGGAACCCCCGCCCCCTCAAGATCCAGGCCGTTCTCTTTGTCTTTCTCCCTCTTCTCCCGGTGAGGGAGGGTGGGAGGGGACGGGAGAAGAGGGCCGGGGTGATGAGGGCCCAGCGCCGCAGCCGAGGCGGCCTTTCCAAACTCGCGATAGGCTTCCCGCCATGGACCACCAAGATCCCGAGAGCGCCTGGGAGCTCGCGAAGCTCCTCTTCCAGGCCCACCCCTGGCACGGCGTGGAGATTGGTGCCGAGGCTCCGCGGGTGGTGACGGCCTTCATCGAGATCGTCCCCACCGACACCGTCAAGTACGAGATCGACAAGCCGAGCGGCCACCTCAAGGTGGACCGGCCGCAGCAGTTCTCGAACGTCTGTCCGACCCTCTACGGCCTGATCCCTCAGACCTTCTGCGGCTCGCGGGTGGCCGCCTTCGGCGCCGCGCAGGAGGGGGACGGGGCGCCGACGGCGCTCGAGGGGGACGCCGATCCGCTCGATATCTGCGTGCTCTCGGAGCGCGCCTTCTCGCACGGCGACGTCCTCCTGCAGGCGGTGCCGGTGGGTGGGCTGCGGCTGATCGACCGCAATCAGGCGGACGACAAGATCGTCGCCGTGCTCAAGGGGGACGCGGCGTTCGGCCACTGCGCGGAGATCGGCGATCTCCCCAAGGCGCTGATCGAGCGGCTGGAGCACTACTTCCTCACCTACAAGCGGCCGCCCGGAGCGGCGAGCGAGGCGGTGCAGATCACCAGCGTCTACGGCGCCGCCGAGGCCCGTGAGGTGATCGAGCGGAGCCGCGCCGACTACGAGGAGCGCTATCCGCGGCTGAAGGAGCGGTTCCTGGAGGCGCTGGGAAAGGGGTAGGGATCGCGTCCGGGGGGAGAGCCGCAGATTGCGAAGGATTGCGCCTCTCGCCCCTCACGAATATGGACGGACCCGGGCGCCGTTTTCCCACGCGGGCTGCGCGATTGCCGAAAGTCTCTCTTTTGGTCCTCAAGCGCACTCTGTTGGTGAGCTGGCGCGGATCGCGCGGATAGCCCGGGTTGCGCTAGAATCCCGCGGCTACAACCAGCAGACGTTTCATGATGATTGCCCGTCCCGAAGAAAAGGAGAGGGTGCTGTACGAGTTCGACGCGTTTCGCGCCGATCCCGTCCGCCGGATCCTGCTGCGCGACGGTGTGCCGGTGGCGATCACCCCCAAGGCGTTCACCATCCTTCTGGCCCTGCTCGAGCGGGCGGGGGAGGTGGTCGAGAAGACCGACCTGATCGAGCGGGTCTGGCCGGGCGTCTTCGTCACCGAGGCCAACCTGACCCAGAACGTCTTCTCCCTCCGCAAGTGCCTGGGGGAGAAGGCGAACGACAACCGCTACATCGTCACCGTACCCGGCCAGGGGTATCAGTTCGCGGGCGACCTGCGGCGGATCGAGCGCTCCGCGACCACCGAGATGCCGATCGTCGGACCGGGGCCCTCTCCTATCCCACAGGCGACCGACCCCACCCCTACGCCGGTGCCCTATCCGTCGCTCGCGCTGGTCCGCGAGATGACGCTCCTGGAGCCGGTCACGGCTTCGACGCCGACCCTGGCCCTGCCGGAGGCGCTGGCGACGCCAGTGGCGCCGCCGCCGTCGTCGAAGATTCCGCCGCGGCTCCGGCGGGGGCTCGCCTGGAGCGGCGCCGGCGTGGTAGCGCTGCTGGTGCTCCTCACCATCGTCCACATCCTCCAGCACCTGGGCCCCGCGGCGCGCCCGCGCCAGCCGAGCGCCGCCGGCGCCGGCCTGCGCCAGGCCATCGCCGTGCTCGACTTCAAGAGCCTCTCGCCGAGCGTCGACACGCGCTGGCTGGAGAGCGCGTTCGCCGAGATGCTCACCACCGAGCTGGCGGCCGGCGGCAAGATGCGGGTGATCCGGGGGGACACGGTGGCGCAGACCACCCGCGCGATGGCGCTGCGAGATCCCGGCAGCCTCGGGCCACCCGAGCTCCAGAAGCTGCACGACGCGCTCGGCGCCGACCTCGTGGTCGTCGGCTCCTTCCTGCCGATCCAGGGGAACATCCGCGTCGATCTGCGGGTGGTGCAGGTACCCGGCGGCGACACGCAGACCTCGATGGTCGAGGTCGGCACCCAGAACGGGCTGTTCGACCTGGTGTCGCGCATCGGCCAGAAGCTGCGCGACTCGCTGGGCGTCGCGGGACTGTCGGCGCAGCAGGTCCGCGAGGCCCAGGCGCTGCGCCCGTCGAACCCGGACTCCTCCCGCCTTTACGCCGAGGGGCTCACCGCCCTGCACGCCTTCGATCCTCCGGGCGGCCTCCGCCTCCTGCAGCAGGCCGCCGCGGTCGACCCCGACTCGGCGGTGATCCACTCCGGTCTGTCGCAGGCCTGGTCGGCCCTCGGCTACGACTCCCGCGCCGTCAGCGAGGCCCAGAAGGCGCTGGCCCTCGCCGGCTCGCTGTCGCGCGAGGACCGGCTGGCGATCCAGGGGCGGCTGTTCAAGGCGAGCAAGCAGTGGGACAAGGCCAGCGAGGCCTACCGCTCGCTCTGGACCTTCTACCCGGACGACGTCGAGTACGGCCTGCAACTCGGCGACAGCCTGATCTCCGGCGGCCGCAACGCCGAGGCGGTGGCGACCTTCGCCTCGCTGCGCAAGCTGCCCCCACCGGCGGGGCTGGACCCGCGCATCGACATCGCCGAGGCGAGGAACGCGAGCCGCCTGTCGGACGTCGACACCGAGCTCCGCGCCGCGCAGGCGGCGGAGGGGAAGGGGCGGCGCTCCGGCCAGAGCCTGGTGGTCTCGCAGGCCCTGATCTACGAGGGCGATGCGCTGCTCCGGATGGGCAGGCCGCCACAGGAGGCGGTCGGCCTGTTCCGGGAGGCCGCGCAGCTAACCAAGAAGGCCGGCTATTCGTGGGGCTACGGCCAGGCGCTGGCGAACGAGGCCGGCGCCCTCGAGGCCCTGGGGGACCTCGCGGGGGCCGAGAGGGTCAATCTGGAGGCGCTCGCCATCGCCCAGAAGGTCGGCAGCGGCATCGGTATCGCGTCGCAGTACCTCAGCCTGGGCCGGCTGCACCAGGATCGGGGCGAGCTGGCGGAGGCGCTCAAGAACCTCGATCAGTCCATCGAGTGGTACGTGCGGATCGGCGACCGGGTGATGGAGACGCGGACGCTCAATGCCGCTTCCGCCGTGCTCGTCTCCAAGGGGGACCTGGCTGGAGCGCGGCAGCGGTGCGAGCGGGCGCTCGCCCTCAGTCAGGCGCTGGGCGACCAGGCCGACGAGGCGATCGCGCGCGACACCCTCGGCACCGTGATGGAGGCGCAGGGCGAGCTGACCGGGGCGCGGCGCCGTCATGAGGAGGCGTTCTTCCTGCTCCACAAGCGGGGAGACGCGAGCTCCGCGGCGGCGGCGCTCGCCGCCTCCGCGAGCGTTGCCGCGGGGCTCGGCGATCTCCATACCGCGTGGCAGCGTTCGGCCGAGGCCCTGGCGACCAAGCAGCAGGCGGGCGACCGCCTCGCCGTCGGCCGCATCCTCGGCCTGCGGGCGTGGCTCGCCTATCAGATGGGGGACATCGCCTCCTCGCGCCTGATCGCCCAGGAACAGCTCCAGATCACCCGCCAGACCGGCGCCCGTTCGATCGCCGCCATTGCCCTGCAGAGCCTCGGCCGCGCCGACTTCGCCGCCGGCAATCCGGCCGGCGCCCGCGCCGAGCTCGAGGAGGCCCTGAAGGTGAGCTCCTCGCTGGGCGAGGAGATGCGGGCGATGACCATCCGCCTCGACCTCGCCGAGCTCGCGCTCGCCGCGGACCAGGCGGGCGAGGCTGCGGCCCTGGCGCGCCAGTCCGCCGAGTGGTCCCGGAGCCACGGCGTCCTCGACGGCGAGGCCCGATCGCTCTCCCTGCTGGCCGAAGCGCTGCTCCGTCAGGGCCAGCGCAAGGAGGCGCTGGCGACGGCCCAATCGGCGCGCGAGCGCCTCGACGCGACCGAGGACCGCGAGCTCCGCGTCACCGTCGCCATCCGGCTGGGGAAGATCGATGCGGCGACGGGGAATGTCCCCGCGGCGCTCCGCCAGCTCCGGCGCGCCGCCGACGATGCCGCCGGCTTCGCCCTCGTCACCGCCAACCTCGAAGCGCGGCTCGCCCTCGGCCAAGTCCAGCGCGCCGCCGGCGATCCCGCGGCCGCTGCCACCCTCGATGCCGTCCGCAAGGAGGCGGAGACGCGCGGCTTCAAGCGGGTGGCGCTGGCGGCGGCCGGCGGAAAATAGCGGCCCCTCCTCCGCACGCTCGAGCATGCCGAAAGCCGACCGCCAGGCCCCGCCGCCGCCCGACCCCGAGAACGGGATGTGGCAGGGGCGCAGCGTCGCCCGCCGGCTGGTGTCGCCGGACGGGATGACGGTGCTCGTGGGGCGCACCGCCGAGGACAACGATGTCCTCAGCCTCCGCCTCGCCGCGCCGCGGGACTTCTGGTTCCACGTCGCCGCCGAGTCGGGCTCGCACGTGGTGGTGCGCAACCCCGAGGGGCTCGACCGCCTGCCCAAGGAGACCGAGCAGTTCGCGGCCGCGCTCGCGGCCGGCTACAGCAAGGCGCGGAAGGGGGGGCGCGTGGCCGTCCACGCCTGCCGCTGCGAGGACGTCAGCAAGCCCCGCGGCTTTCCGCCCGGCAAGGTCCTCCTCGACCGCTACAAGAGCGTGCAGGTCGCTCCCTGGCGGCCCGACGGCGCCTGATCCAGAAATTTCAGTCCATCCGAAACTTGTCGGTTTTCCCTGACGCCATGTCGGCGGCGGGGAACAGTGCCGCCGCGGTCCCGCGGCTCCGCCCCGCCGCACCGGAAATTCGGCAACCTCCCTGAAATCAACAGTTGCAGCGGTCCGTCGCGGCCTTTGGCGCAGGCTCGGAGGACTGGCACCCTCCTTGCCCTATGGCTTCCTCCAGGCCTTGAGAAAAACGAAAAGGCTATTACCTTCCCAGGAGGAATCATGAATCCAAAGACTGGCCGCCGTATTCGAATCTTGATCCCGGTGGTTTTCGCGCTGCTGGTGCCGCCGTCCGTCGCCATCGCCCAGGAAGATCCCCATGGCCTCGCCGTCGAGCTCTTCGGCGGCCGGTTCGCCGGCTTCTCGAGCAGCAACGGGATCACGATTCACGACGATACGCTGGGGGTCCGGGCGTCGTACCGCTTCAACCGCGTCTGGGCGGTGGAAGCCGCGGTCTCGCGGGTGAATGAGGATCCGGTCTTCTGGAACGACGAGCTCTCGCTGAAGGCCTATCTGATCCAGAGAGACCGCTTCGGCCTCTTCGCCCTCGCCGGTCCGGGACTCCAGCGCGCGAAGTTCGCCGGTTCGTCGTACAACGCCAAGACGGTCCACGCCGGCATCGGCGCGGACATCGCCCTTACGGAGAAGCTCTACCTGCGCCCCGAGATCCTCGCCCGCTGGCCCTACGATTTCATCAACGACAGGTACCGCACCACGGATTATTCGATCGGCATCGGCTGGCGTTTCTAGATGCGGCGCGAGGGATGGGCGGTTCCATCCCTCGCGGGTCTTCAGCTCAGAGCGCCTGCAGGATCGACGAGGCGCCGCTGCGCGCCACCTCGCCCGGCTCGTCGATGTTCAGCGCCTTGAGGACGCCGTCGTCGACCACGGCGGCGTAGCGCTGGGAGCGCACGCCCATGCCGAAAGCGCGGGCATCGAGCTCCAGCCCCAGCGCGCGGGCGAAGTCGCCGCTGCCGTCCGCCAGCGGGACGATCTTGTCGCCGACCCCCTGCTGCTTGAACCAGGCGTTGAGCACGTCGAGGTCGTTGACGGCCGTGCAGGCCACGACGTCCGCCCCCTTCGACTTCAGATGGTCCGCCAGCTCGACGTAGCCGGGCAGATGGTGGTCCGAGCAGACCGAGGTGAAGGCGCCCGGCACAGCGAACAGCACCACCTTCTTGCCCTTGAAAAAATCGTCCGTCCAGATCCTCTCGATGCTGCCGTCGCGGATCGTCTGAAGTTTCACGTTGGGGATCCTGTCCCCGACCTTGATCGCCATTTCGCGGGTCCCCCTCACTTGCGCATGGCCGCTCCGGTGCGGCCGGAGGACGATCCTATCAGAGCGGCCACGGTCATCCGCCGCGGCGTGGTCGGCGTACACAGGGAGGAATCCGGAGGTTCTCGCGAAGCTCCGGCCACTTCAAGGAGAGGAAACTCATGAACGTAAAGAAAATGTTCGGCGTGTGTGCGGTCTTCGCGGCGTTGGCGGTGCCGGTGGGCGTGATGGCGAAGGACAACCCGATGGTCGGGGGCGCGCCGATGTCCATGCAGAAGGACATCATCGACAACGCGGTCAACTCGGCCGATCACACCACCCTGGTCGCCGCCGTCAAGGCCGGGGGCCTGGTCGATACGCTCAAGGGCAAGGGCCCGTTCACCGTCTTCGCGCCCACCAACGAGGCGTTCGCCAAACTGCCGGCCGGCACGGTCGACACCCTGCTCAAGCCCGAGAACAAGAAGCAGCTCGACCAGGTGCTGACCTATCACGTGGTGGCCGGCAAGGTCGACTCCGCCGCGCTTGCCAAGAAGATCAAGGCCGGCCACGGCAAGGCCACCCTCAAGACCGTCGAGGGGGGCACCCTGACGGCGACCATGGACGGCAGCGACATCGTCCTCACCGACGCCAAGGGCGGCACCGCCAAGGTGACCATCGCCGATGTCTACCAGTCGAACGGCGTGATCCACGTCGTCGACAGTGTGCTGCTTCCCGGGTAGGACGCTTGCCCTGATCTCCTCTTTTCTGTTGTTCTCCCCGGGGGCCGTGTGGCCCCCTTTTTTTGTTTCCTCTCCTTCTTCCCCGCGAGCCTCATCCCCCGAAATTCAGCGCGAAATGGAATAAGTCCCGGAGTCACTCCCGGACAACACGCAAGCCGGAGCGGGCTCCTTGAATGAATCTCACCGGCTCGGAGGTGCAGCAGTACGACTGGCGGACTCCAACGCCAGTTAAAGAGAAAGCAGATTTTGAATTTCAACGTGAAACACAATGTGCCGCCTCGACATTGCCTATTGAAAATGGAACAAAAAGGCAAGGTCTTCCGTCGTCGAGATATTTGAGTTAGGCTGATTCGGTCAGCCTTTCATGCAAGCCGTTTCGGTGGTCCGGCGTTAGCCGTGTCGTCAGCGGGCCGGATGGCGGACGTGTGGTGTTCCGCGTGAGCGCGGAGCGTATCTGTGGCGGAGCTCTGTTTCGAAATGGGAGGAAGTTTGATGTCGCGAATTCGTTGGACGGCTTGGGTTGGAATCCTGTCCCTCGGCGCACTGGCCTCACCGGCGCTCGGGCAGACGGTCTCTTTCGTGGATGGGAAAGGCGCCGTCGCGGCGTCCTATGTCGAGGGGGGACGCGCCATCGTGCGCGTCGAGGATCCGACGGCGAACGTCTCGCCGCAGGCGGACGCGGTCCAGGTGGAATTGACCTCGTCGCGCGGCGGCGATGACGAATTCCTGACCTTGACCGAGACCGGCCCGTCCACGGGCGTGTTCCAGGGAACGATCCGGCTGGCGCCCGGTTTCGCCTCGCAGCCGGGGGTGCTGGAGACGGCGGTCTCCCCCGATCCGCCTTATGAGCGCGACACGATCCACGCCGCCTACGGTCCGGCGAGCGTTACGGCCGCGATGGTGGGATCGAAGCTCCTGTTCCTCGACCCCTACGGCCGGCCCACCACGCGGCTGGTCGGCGGGCAGCCGGTCCGGATCCGCCTGATCGCGCCGCAGTACAACGGCGATCCCAACTTCGTCGACGGCGTGGGCGTTTCCCTGACGTCGGCGAGCGGCGACCAGGAGAATCCCATCCTGACCGAGACCGGCTTCAATACCGGGATCTTCGAGGGCGAGATCGCGAGCGCCGTCGTCTCTTCCGGGGTGAACGACAACGTGATTGAGGCGTCCCCGGCGGGGCAGACGATCACGGCGCGGTCCTACGACGCCGACGTTCCGACGTTCAGCGAGGTCACGGCCCCCTTGGGGAGCGACCGCGTCGAGCTCGTGGACGCGCAGGGGAAGCCGGCCGCTTTCTATCTCGAATCGACCCGCGTCTATGTGGAGGTGGCGAGCCCGGCCGGCTTCGGGTTGGTGCAGGCCGTGGTGACCGCGGATCTCTCGGGGGACGCGGAGACCGTGACGCTCCAGGAGACCGGCGCGGGCACGGGGATCTACCGCGGCTCGATCGCCATGCGCCGGGGTCCGGCGCTTCAGAACGACGGGTTCCTGGAGACCACGGAAGCCGGATCGCCCGACCGCTTCGACACGGTGCGGGTGAGCTACGGCTCCAGCGGCGCCGCGGACGCGGTGCCGACGATCGGATCGCTCACCTCGTTCCGCGACGGCTTCGGCAACGAGGTGAGCTCCTACGCGGCCGGCGGGCCGGTGACGGTGCGGGTGGAGGACCACAACTTCGACACTCCGGGCGCGATCGATTCCGTGCAGGCCACGGTGCGGTCGCTGAGCAGTGGCGACGAGGAGAGCCTGATCCTTTACGAGACCGGCCGGAACACCGGCGTCTTCGAGGGGACGATCCCCGCGTCCGGCAACGCTCCGGCCACCCCGGGCGACGGCCGCCTGCAGGCCGGTCCGGGGGAGACCATCCAGGCGGTGCACCAGGACGCCTACCCGCAGCTCGCCTCCGGTGCCCTGGCGAGCATCGAGTTCCTGACCGTCCACTTCCTCGACGAGTCGGGCCGGCCCACCACGGAGCTGCTGGAGGGGGGCACGGTGCGGGTGCAGGTGGTGAGCCCGCTGTACAACGGGCTTCCCGGCCAGGTGGAGACCCTGGGGATCGATCTCCACAGCCGCTTCGCCGGCGACCAGGAGAACGTGCAACTGACCGAGACGGGGCCGGACACCGGCGTCTTCGAGGGGACGATCCGCTCGGCGTTCAATTCCGCCACGCCGGGCGACGGCACGCTCCAGGAGCTCAACGGCGGTCCGCCGGCCTGGGCTCCCGAGGAGGTGACGGCGACGGAGGGAGATGCCACGGCCGTGGCCCATACGGTGGGCGCGCGCATGGTGTTCCTCGATGAGTATGGCCGGGAGACGACGACGGTGCCGCTCGGCGGCCCGGTGCGGCTGCGGGTGGTGGACCCGACGCTGAACGGCGATCCGAATTTTCAGGACGGCGTGGCGGTGCACATGACCGTGCCAGGGGACGACGAGTACGCGATCCTGACCGAGACCGGGTTCGACACCGGGATCTTCGAGGGCGCGATCGACAGCGTCGCCGGCACGCCGGGCGTCAACACCGGCCGCCTGGAGGCGTCGGTGGGGCAGACGATCACCGCGACGCTCGGCAACACCAACAGCCCGACCACTCTCCAGAAACAGGCAGTTTTCACGGGGGGCGAGGTGGCCTTCGTGGACGAGGCGGGGAACGCGGCCCCGGTGGTCCTGGTAGGAACGGCGGCGCGGGTGCGGGTGGTGGACCACGGCGCGGACGTCCATCCGCTCCAGACGGACACGGTGACGGTCGCGCTGGGCACCGACATCTCGCACGATCAGGAGACGCTGACGCTCACCGAGACCGGACCCCAGACGGGCGTCTTCGAGGGGACCATCCCGACCCGTTTCGGTCCGGTCCTGCAGAACAGCGGCTCGATCGAGCCGGGCGAGGAGACCGGTCCGCCGCACGCTTTCGACACGATCCGCGCGAGCTACGCGGCCGCCAACAACGGCGGCGTCTCGACGGCCGCGGTGGGAACGCAGAATTTCCGCCTCTGGCTGATCGACGCCTACGGCCAGGTGACGAGCCACTACGCGGAGCGGTCGCGGGTCTACGTGCGCCTGGAGGACCATCGGGACGACGATCCGGGCGTGATCGACCGGGCCCACGTCGTCGTGACCTCCACCTCGGGGGACCAGGAACCGCTGGAGCTGGTGGAGACGGGCCGGGCGAGCGGGATCTTCGAGGGCTCGCTGCCGCTGGACAGCTCCGGCGCGGTGGCGCCGGACGGCCGGTTGCAGGCGGGTCCGGGAGCGGGGATCACCGCCCAGCGCGACACGGGCTTCACGGCCGATCCGCCGCATGCCGTGATCGACGCACTGTCGGTCGCATTCGTCGATGAGGGCGGCCAGCCCACCACGGAGCTGCTGGAAGGGGGCCTCGTGCGGGTGCGGGTGGTCTTCGCGGGCGCCGACTCCGATCCGGGCCGGGTGGAGACCCTGGGGATCGATCTCCATACCCGCTTCGCCGGTGACCAGGAGAACGTCCAGCTGACCGAGACGGGGCCGGACACCGGCGTTTTCGAAGGGACGATCCGCTCGGCGTTCAATTCCGCCACGCCGGGCGATGGCACGCTCCAGGAGCTCAACGGCGGTCCGCCGGCGTGGGCTCCCGAGGAGGTGACGGCGACGGAGGGGGATGCCTCGGCGGTCGCCCATACGGTGGGCGCGCGCATGATGTTCCTCGACGAATATGGCCGGGAGACGACGGCGGTGCCGCTCGGCGGCCCGGTGCGGCTGCGGGTGGTGGACCCGACGCTGAACGGCGATCCGAACTTTCAGGACGGCGTGGCGGTGCATATGACGGTGCCGGGGGACGACGAGTACGCGATCCTGACGGAGACCGGTTTCGACACCGGGATCTTCGAGGGCGCGATCGACAGCGTCGCCGGCGCGCCGGGCGTCAACACCGGCCGCCTGGAGGCGTCGGTGGGGCAGACGATCACCGCGACTCTCGGCAACACCAACAGCCCGACTACCCTCCAGAAGCAGGCGGTTTTCACCGGCGGCGAGGTGGCCTTCGTGGATGAGGCGGGGAATGCGGCCACGGTGGTTCTGGAGGGGGCGCCGGCGCGGGTGCGGGTGGTGGATCACGGCGCGGACCTCCATCCGCTCCAGGCGGACACGGTGACGGTCGCTCTGGGCACCGACCTCTCGGGCGACCAGGAGACGCTGACGCTCACCGAGACCGGTCAACAGACGGGCATCTTCGAGGGGGCCATCCCGACCCGCTTCGGTCCCGTCCTGCCGAACAGCGGCTCGATCGAGCCGGGTGAGGACGCCGGGCCACCGCACGCCTTCGACACGATCCACGCGAGCTACACGGCGGCCAACAACGGAGGCGTCTCGACGGCCACGGTGGGAACGCAGAATTTCCGCCTCTGGCTGATCGACGCCTACGGCCAGGTGACGAGCCACTACGCGGAGCGGTCGCGGGTCTACGTGCGGGTCGAAGACCACCGGGACGACGATCCGGGCGCGATCGACCGGGCCTTCGTCGTCGTGACCTCCACCTCGGGAGACCGGGAGCCGCTGGAGCTGGTGGAGACGGGGCCGGCGACCGGGATCTATGAAGGCTCGCTGCCGCTCGACAGCTCCGGCACGGTGGCGCAGGACGGCCTGTTGCAGGCGGGTCCAGGGGCCGGGATCAGCGCCGAGCGCGACTCGGGCTTCACGGCCGATCCGCCGCACGCCCAGGTCGATGCGCTGTCGGTCGCGTTCGTCGACGAGGCGGGCCGGCCCACGTCGGAGCTGCTGGAAGGGGGCCTCGTGCGGGTGCGGGTGGTCTTCGCGGGCGCCAATTCCGATCCGGGCCAGGTGGAGACCCTGGGACTCGATCTCCACACCCGCTTCGCCGGTGACCAGGAGAACGTGCAACTGACCGAGACGGGCGCGGACACTGGCGTCTTCGAAGGGACGATCGGCTCGGCGTTCAATTCTTCGGCGCCGGGGGACGGCACGCTCCAGGAGCTCAACGGCGGTCCGCCGGCGTGGGCTCCCGAGGAGGTGACGGCGACCGAGGGGGATGTCACGGCCGTGGCCCACACGGTGGGCGCGCGGCTGACGTTCGTCGACGACTCCGGCCAGGAGACGACGACCGTGCCGCTCGGCGGTCCGGTGCGGCTGCGGGTCGTGGATCCGACGCTGAACGGCGATCCGGGCTCGCAGGACGGCGTGGCGGTGCACGTGGTGGTGCCGGGGGACGAAGAGTACGCGATCCTGACCGAGACCGGCCCCGATACGGGGGTCTTCGAAGGCTCGATCGGCAGCTCCAGCGGCTCGCCGGTCGTCAACAGCGGCCAGCTCGAAGGGGCGGTCGGGCAGACGATCACCGCGACGCTGCTGAACACCAACAGCCCGACCTCCATCCAGGCGCAGGCGGTCTTCACCAGCCCCGACAGCGGAAACCGGCCGCCGCAGGCGGTCGACGACACGGCCGATATCTCCATCCATACTCCGTCGGTCGTGATCGCCGTGCTGGCGAACGACTCCGATCCCGACGGCGATCCGCTTTCGGTCGTCGCGGTGACCCAGCCGGACCTCGGCGTCGTGACGATCAATCCCGACAGCACCTTGACCTACACGCTCCAGTCGGGCGGGATCGTCGGCACGGAATTCTTCACCTACACCGTCGCCGACTCCCACGGCGGCCAAGCGGTTGGGCACGTCGCCGTGGGGGTCAACCGGAACAACCATCCGGCGGTGGCGAACGACGACGCGGCCACGGTCACGGCGGGCGGCAGCGTGGTCATCCCGGTGCTGGCGAACGACAGCGATCCGGACGGCGATCCGCTGACGGTCGACGTGTTCATCCCGGCGGCTCACGGCTCGACCCGGGTGAACGCCGACCAGACCATCACCTACAGCCCGGCCGCGGGCTTCGTGGGCACCGATTCGTTCGTCTACCTGGCCATGGACGGCCTGGGTGGTAACGGCAGGGCCACGGTGAGGGTGACCGTCACCTCGGCCAATCACCCGCCGGTCGCCAACGCCGACGTCGCCACGGTGGCCGAGGATGGCTCGGTCGACGTGGCGGTGCTCGCCAACGATACGGACGCCGACAACGACACTCTGAGCGTCACGAGCGTCACGCAGGGCTCGCACGGCACGGTTGCGATCAACGCCAACGGAACGGTGAGATACACGCCGGCGGCAAACTACAACGGTGTCGATTCGTTCACGTATTCGGTCTCGGACGGCCACGGCGGCACGGCGACGGGGACGGTTTCGATCACCGTGACGCCGGTCAACGACGCGCCGGTGGCCAACGCGGACAGCGCCACGGTGGCGGAGGATGGGACGGTCGACGTGGCGGTGCTCGGCAACGACACCGACGTCGACAACGACACTCTGAGCGTCGCTAGCGTTACCCAAGGCTCGCACGGCACGGTTGCGATCAATGCCAACGGAACGGTGAGATACACGCCGGCGGCGAATTACAACGGCCCGGATTCGTTCACGTATTCGGTCTCGGACGGCCATGGCGGCACGGCGACGGGGACGGTTTCGATCACCGTGACGCCGGTGAACGATCCGCCGGTGGCCAACGCGGACAGCGCGGTGCTGGACGAGGACACCCTGGCGAAGATCGCGGTGCTCGCCAACGACATCGACCCCGACGGCGACGCCCTGACCGTGACCGCGGTCACGCAGGGAGCGCATGGCGGCGAGGTCACGATCAATCC
This sequence comes from uncultured Acidobacteriota bacterium, assembly GCA_963718645.1. Taxonomy (GTDB): domain Bacteria; phylum Acidobacteriota; class Thermoanaerobaculia; order Multivoradales; family UBA5704; genus DATARR01. Next base: position 2,156,256 of record OY970373.1, on the reverse strand, counting down.
GGACCAGACGGTGAGCTACAGACCGGCGCCGAACTACAACGGCCCTGATTCGTTCTCCTACACGATCTCGGATAACCATGGCGGCACGGCGGTCGGAACGGTGATGGTGACGGTGAATCCGGTCAACGACGCCCCCGTGGCCAATTTCGACTCGGCGACCGTGGCAGAGGACGGCTCGGTGACGATCGACGTCCTGGCGAACGACAGCGATCCGGACGGCGATCCGCTGCACATCTACTCGGTCCTCCCGAACACCTTCCCCATGCACGGCTCGGTGACTCTCAACCCGGACAACACCTTCACCTACCGGCCCTCGCCGAACTACCACGGCTCTGACGAGTTCTTCTACAACGTTGCCGATCCCAGCAACTTCATCGCGACCGGGAGGGTTTCCATTCAGGTGACCTCGGTGAACGATCCGCCGGTCGCCAACACGGACAGCGCGACGGTGGCCGAGGACGGCACGGTCGACGTGGCGGTGCTCGGCAACGACACCGACGTCGACAACGACACCCTGAGCGTCGCCAGCGTCACGCAGGGCTCGCATGGCCAAGTTGCGATCAACGCCAACGGAACGGTGAAATACACGCCGGCGGCGAATTACAACGGCCCGGATTCGTTCACCTACACAGTGTCGGACGGCCACGGCGGCACGGCGACGGGGACAGTTTCGATCACGGTGACGCCGGTCAACGACGCGCCGGTGGCGAGCTCCGACTCGGTCACGGTGGCCGAGGACGGCACCGTCACCGTACCGGTCCTCGCGAACGATACGGATGTGGACGGCGATACCCTGACCGTGACCGCGGTCACGCAAGGGGCGCACGGCGCGGTCGTGATCCATTCGGATCAGACCGTTCAATACACGCCGGCGGCGAACTACAACGGCGCCGATTCGTTCACCTACACGGTGTCGGACGGCCACGGCGGCACGGCGATGGGGACGGTGGCGATCACCGTGACCTCGGTGAACGACGTGCCGATCGCCAACGCCGACTCCGCGAGCGTGGCCGAGGATGGAACGATTTCGATCCCTGTGCTGGTCAACGACAGCGATCCGGATGGGGACGTCCTCAGTGTGATTGCGGTCACGCAGGGCACTCACGGTGCGGTCGCGATCAATCCGGACAAGACGGTGAGGTACACGCCGGCGGCCAACTACAACGGCTCCGACGCCTTCACCTACACGATCTCGGACGGCAACGGCGGAACGGCGACGGCGGCGGTGACGGTCACCGTGACGCCGGTCAACGATCCGCCGGTGGCGGCGAACGATTCGGCCACGGTGGCGGCGGGCTCGGCGGTGTCGGTCGCCGTCCTCGCCAACGACACCGACATCGACGGGCCGGCCCTCTCGGTAACCAGTGTCACGCAAGGCGCGCACGGCACGGTCGGGATCAACAGTGGCCAGACGGTGACCTACACCGCCGGCCTCTACGTCGGCACCGACAGCTTCACCTATACGGTGTCGGACGGCGCGGGCGGCACCGCGACGGCGACGGTCGCCGTCAATGTGACGGCGCCGCAGCGCGTCGCCACGGGACTCCAGGCGCGGTACGACTTCAACGAGGCGAGCGGTGCCACGGTCCGCGATACCTCTGGCGTCGGCGCCCCGCTCGACCTGACGATCGGCAAACCCACGGCGGTGAGTTGGTTGTCAGGGGGCCTTGCGGTGAACGGCGATGCAAAGATCGAAAGCGAGAGAGCCACGAAGATCATCGACGCGGTCCAGGCTAGCAACGAGATCACCGTGGAGGCCTGGATCCAGCCGGCGAGCCTGACCCTCACCGGTCCGGCGCGCATCCTGCTGATGTCGAAGAACCCCGCCCAGCGGAACCTGATCTTCGGGCAGTCGGGCGGCCGCTACGAGACCCAGCTCAAGACCTCGACGGGCACCCCCTCGCTGCAGAGCCCGGCGAACAGCCTGACCCTGAGCCTCGCGCACGTGGTGTACACGCGCACCAGCTCCGGCCAGGCGGCCTACTACATCAACGGCGTCCAGGTGGCGAGCCAGCCGATCGCCGGCAGCCTCTCGTCCTGGGGTACGTCCCAGACTCTGACGCTCGCGGACGGTTGGCTGGGAGACTATTTCCTGCTGGCGGTCTACGGCCGGGCTCTCACCGGCGCGGAGGTGCAGCAGAACTACCTTGCGGGCGCGAGCGGGAACTAGCGGGCAAGGACGGGACGATCGTAGCCCCGCAAGCTGGATTATCCAGCCTGCGGGGCTAGTCTGGTCTAGCTAGTGCACGGGCCTATTGCACGGCTCAGAAGCGGAGGTAGTTGAAGTTTCCGATCGTTCCGGTGGCTCCATTGGCGTCCATGACCAGCTTCAGGACCTGCCAGCCGGCGTCGAGCGTCACCGACTTGGTGACCGTCTGCCAGGTGTCCCAGCCGCCGGTGTTGGGCACCGTCAGCGTACCGGTTTTGTTGGAGCCGTTGAATTCGACGTGGAAGGTGCCGCCCGCGCCCGCGGAGGCGACGCGGACCTGGAGCGTGTAGGTTCCCGCCGTGGGCACGTTGACGGTGTAGAGCAGCCACTCGCCCGGCTGCGTCCAGCCGACGCTGTAGCAGCCCGTGCCGTCGGAGCAGGCCGAGAGGTCGACCCCCTCCATGCGGTACTGGCCTCCCAGGTTGGCCGTGTCCACGTCGTGATACGCGACGCCCTCGCCGCCGGTGTCGAAGTCCTCGGCCTGGATCGTTCCGGGGATCGCGGACGGGCTGCCGTGATAGGGCGCGTGCGAGCCGCCACAGGTGAGCCAGCGCGGCGTCCAGGAGAGGTCGGTCGCGGTGTTGGCGTACTTCGCCCGGATGAGGTGGGGCTGGCCGTCGAACAGCGCTCCCGGCACGGTATAGCTGAAGGCGTGATACCCATTGCCGATCCCCGCGCTCAGCAGGTCCGCGCGGTACTGGTTCGCGGGCACCTGCGCGGCGAGCAGCGAACCGTCCTTGTAAAGGTCGACGCTGATCGGCGGGTTGAGCGGGTTGCTGTCCCAGGCCCAACCGGAGATGTAGTCACAGCCGTCGTGGTCGTGATAGCCCTGGTAGGAAGGTGTGCAGTTGTACGTCGGCAGGCTGGTGGGGTGGAAGACGACGTCGGCGAAATAGTTGCCAACGCTGATCGTGCTCGGGAACGTGCCGGCAGGGGTAGTGTAGCAGCCGGCGAGCGCGGTCAAGGTGCCGTTCGCGATCGAGCTGGAGAGGCCGCTGGGCGTTTTGCTCAGGGCCGTGTTGAAGTTATAGGACACGCGGTACAGGTGGCTGGCGGCGATCGAGAGCGGCGTCCCCAGAGACTGGGTCTGCCAGCCGGACGCGGTTTCACCCGTGAACGTCACCGAGGCGAGGAGCGTCCCGGTGGAATCGTCCCAGATCCGGCCGACGTGCGTGCCGGTTTCCCCCGCGGCCTTGTAGAAGCGGATCCCCGTGATCGTTCCCGCCTGGCTCGAGGAGAACTGCGTACCGTCCTCGTAGGCCGGCGGGCCCGCCAGGGTGGTGGTCGGCGTCTGTCGGGTGAACAGGGTCTCGAGCAGCGACTTTCCGGTAACCGCGCCCCCCGCCACGGCCTGGAGGTCGCGGACCGACTGCGGCAGGTCGACCGAGCCGACCTGCGAGCCACCGCTATCCCAGAGGAAGGCGGCCAGCAGCACGGCGGCGGGATCCGCGGCCGCCTGGGAGTACCAGCGGGAGGCGACGCAGCTCAGGTTGCTCTGTGTCCACCCGGGGTGGTCGGATGGATCGTAGTAGCCGTCCATGACATAGATCACCTTCTGGCTGGAGGAGAGCTTGGACTTGAGGTTCAGGAGGATGCTCTGGTAGGTATTGTCGGTCGCCGGATCTCCCACTCCGTACAGGTCGAACCCCACCCAGTCCATGGTGGTCGGGACGACCAGGCTGCCGACCGAGACGTAGGCCTCGACCATCGAGGTGGGGATCGAAGAGTAGCTTCCTTTCACCAGGCTCGTCGCGCTGTTGAGCTCGGAGAAGGTCACGCCGTTATGGGTCGGCTCGTCCATGATGTAGAGGCTGGCCAGGTGGGTGGCATCCAGCACGGAGGCGTTGGTCGTCTGGAAGCTCGACCAGTTGGTCGTGTAGTCGGGGCGCAGCTTCCAGCGGTTCGCGGTCGTGTCGAAGCAGAAGAGGACTTCCGACAAGCCGAGCACCGCCTTGTCACCCTTTGCAGTGATCGAATTGAGCTCGTTGACCACGGAGGGCGGCGAGCCGCAGGAGCCGCACTGGTAGGCCGTGGCGCCCGTGCAGTCCGCATGGACGATCTCGATGTTGGTGTAGGACGTGGTCTGAGCGAGGTCCGCGTCCGTCAAGGCGCCGTGATCGTAGCCGAAGTACTGGAGGTGCCCTTGGGCGTGCAAGGCCCCGGAGGTGAGCCCGCAAAGCAGGACGGAGAGGACGAGACCGTTCTGGGTTTTTCTCATAGATGTTCCTTTCAGAGTCAGAGTCCTTAGGAACTAAGAAATCAGTGAAATTATTTCGCGGTGCCTGGGTCCGGAAGGATTGGCGGGACAATAGCAGCCTGGCAGGCTGGATTATCCAGCCTGCTGGGCTATAATCGTCCGCGATGTGGATCGATCGAAAGCTCTCCGGCCAAGTGCTCGCCGCGGCGCGCCAGTTTCCTGCTCTGGTGGTGACCGGCGGGCGGCAGACCGGCAAGACGACATTGCTGCGGCACCTCTTTCCGGAGGCCTCCTTCGCCTCGTTGGACCTCCCTTCGGCCGCGTTCCAGGCGGACGAGCGGGGTGAGGAGTTCCTCCATGGCTATCGGGAGCCGGTTATCCTGGACGAGGTCCAGTACGCTCCGGGGCTGTTCCGGTATCTCAAGGTTGCCATCGACGCGCGGCGCGAGGAGCGCGGACGGTTCCTGATGACCGGATCGCAGAAGTTTCCCCTGATGCAGGCGCTCTCGGAGAGCCTGGCCGGGCGGTGCGCCGTGCTGGAGCTCGACACGCTGGCGAGCTTGGAGATTCTGGCTTCGATGAAGAAGGAGGCTCCTCGCGCGGAAGAGATCCTCTGGCGCGGCGGCTTTCCGGAGCTCTGGCGCGACCGCGAGATCGAGCCCCGCCTGTTTTATTCGAGCTACGCCGCCACCTACCTGGAACGGGATGTTCGGCTGGCGCTGCGGGTGGGGAGCCTGCGGGATTTCGAGCGCTTCCTGCGCGCTTGTGCGCTGCGCAGCGGCCAGCTCTTGAATCTGACCGAACTGGCCCGCGACGTCGGGATCGCCGGATCGACCGCCCGCGACTGGCTGTCGGTCCTTGAGGCGTCGAGCCAGGTGGCGTTGCTGGAGCCTTACTTCAACAATCCCACCCGGCGCCTGATCAAGACGCCGAAGCTCTACTTCCGCGACAGCGGCCTGCTCTGCTTTCTGCTCGGCGTCGAGTCGCCGTCGGCGCTGGTGTCCTCGCCGTTCATCGGGGCGGTCTGGGAGACGTTCGTGCTGGGGCAGATCCTACGGGCGCACGCGGTCACGGGTTCGGCGGGGCAGGTTTTCTTCTGGCGGGACACGCACGGCGTCGAGGTGGACTTCGTGATCGAGCAGAACGCCCGCGTGCGTCTCGTCGAGGCGAAGTGGGCGGAGACCGTCTCCGGAGCCCGTGCGGTGAAGTCGCTGCTGACCGTCCGCGATATCTTCGGCGACCGGGCGGCCTCCGAGCATTGGGTTGCCAGTCGAACGCCACATCCGCACACGCTTCCCGGGGTGCCGGGTGTGCGGCTGATCAACGCGTTGTCGTTCGATTCCTGGTTCAGCCCCGGTCAGTGACCCAACCCCGCCCCGAGATCCACCGCCGCCCTGTTCCGTTCCGGGTCCATCAGCGAGTGGGCTGAGCCGCGGGGGCCTAGCAGGGCGGTGACCAGGAAGACCACGCTCAGGGCCGCGATGGCCACGAAGGTGCCCTGGAGGCCGTGGAGGAGGGCACCGGTGAGGGTGTGGAGGGCGGTAGGGGAGAGGCGGGCGCGCAGGGCGGGGTCGAGGGCGGCGTTGGCATCGACTCCGGGGCCGGCGATCGCCTGCAGGCGGGCGTTCAGCAGCGCTCCCAGGGCGGCGACGGAGATCGCGCCGCCGATGTTGCGGAAGAATTGCACGGAGCTAGTCGCCACCCCGCGGCGATGCCAGGGCACGGCGTTCTGCACGCCGAGCAGGTAGGGCATCGAGACGAAGCCGAGACCGAAGCCGGTGAGCATCATCGAGGCCATGATCCAGGCGGCGCCGGTGCCCGCGTGGGTCCAGGCGAGCAGGGCGGTGCCGGTGATCACGGTCAGGCTGCCGAAGATGGTCATCGTCCGGTAGTCGATCTTCAGCAGGATCCGGCCGGCGAGGGTGGAGGCGATGGGCCAGCCGAGCAGGATGGGCGCGAGGATGGTCCCCGCCTTCATCGCCGAGCCGCCGAGCACCCCCTGGCCAAACATCGGGACGTAGGCGGTGAGCGAGTAGAGGAGCGCACCGATCAGGAAGTTGCCGGCGCTGGCCACCGCGATCAGCCGGTTCTGGAAGAGGTCGAGCGGTAGCATCGGCTCCGGCGCCCGCTTCTCCTGCCAGAGGAAGAGGGCGAGCCCGGCTCCGGCGCCCGCCAGCAGCCCGAGGGTGCGGAGGTCGGTCCACCCCCAGGTCCCGGGCCCTTCGAGCAGGGCGAGGAGGAGCAGGGTCACCGCGGCGGTGAGGCTCAGGGTGCCGAGGATGTCCAGCCGGTGCTCGGTGCGGCGAGTCTCCTCGCGCATGAAGCGCTGGATCATCACCGCGGAGAGCAGGCCGAAGGGGAGGTTGAGGTAGAAGATCCAGCGCCAGGAGAGGCTGTCGGTGATCATGCCGCCGAGCAGCGGCCCGATCAGGCTCGCCGCCGCCCAGACGCCGGAGAAGATCCCCTGGATCTTGCCGCGCTCCTCCAGGGTGTAGATGTCGCCCACGATGGTGGTGGCGACCGGGTTGACGCCGCCGGCGCCGAGCCCCTGGATGGCGCGGAAGAGGATGAGCTGGGGGAAGGTGTGGGCGATGCCGCAGAGCGCCGAGCCGATCAGGAAAATCACCACCGACCACTGGTAGGTGCGCTTGCGGCCGAAAAGGTCGGCGAGCTTGCCGAACATCGGCACGGTGGTGGTGGAAGTGAGCAGGTAGGCGGAGAAGACCCAACTGTAGTGGGCGACGCCGCCCAGCTCGCCGACGGCGGTGGGCACCGCCGTGGCCACCGCCGTCGCCTCCAGCGCGGCGAGGAACATGCCGAGCAGGACGGCGGCGGTGACGAGCTGCCGTTCGCGACCGGGCTGCATTACCGCCCGGCGGCTGCCGGCTTGGGGCTCTGCGCCTTGATCCAGCCGTCCACGCGCGCTTCCAGCAGGTCGAGCGGCAGCGCTCCGCCGTCGAGGATCTCGTCGTGGAACGCCTTGATGTCGAAGCGCGCTCCGAGCTGCGTCTTGGCGCGCTCGCGAAGCTCGCGGATCTTGAGCTGCCCCATCTTGTAGGCCAGCGCCTGGCCCGGCCACGCGATGTAGCGGTTCGTCTCCGTCTGCGCGACGGCGTCGTTGACGTCGTTCGCGTGCATGTAGGCGATCACCTGGTCGCGCGTCCAGCCCTTGTCGTGGATGCCGGTGTCGACCACCAGCCGGACGGCGCGGAACAGCTCCGAGTTCAGCCGGCCGTAGTCGGAAATCGGGTCCTTGTAGAAGCCGATCTCCTTGCCGAGCTGCTCCGCGTAGAGCGCCCAGCCCTCCGTGTACGCGGACAGGCCGCCGGCTCCGAACACCCGGAACTTCGGCAGCCCCGTCAGTTGCTGCGAGATGCTGATCTGCAGGTGATGCCCGGGCACGCCCTCGTGATAGGCGACCGCTTCGTCGAGCACCAGCGTCCGCTTCGTCGGGTTGGCGACGGCGACCACGACGCGTCCCGCTCGCTTGCCGTCCGGGGTGCCGCGGACGTAGTGCGTCGCCGCGGCCGCGTCGAAGTCCGGGATGCCCTCGACCGTCACCGGCGCCTTCGGGAGCAGGCCGAAGAGCTCCGGCAGCCGCGGCTGCATCTCGTCGATGTGCGCCTTGAAGTCGGCGACGATCTGCTCCTCGCTCTTCGGCGTCCATTTCGGATCGCCGTTGATCGCGGCGCGGAAGGACGCGAGGTCCTTGTAACCCTGCGCCTTCGCCAGCTCGGTCATCTCCGCCGTGATGCGCGCAACTTCCTTCAGGCCCACCTCATGGACCGCCGCCGGCGTGATGTCGATCGTCGTCATCGCCTTCACCGCCTCGGCGTAGCGCCGCTTGCCGTCCGGCAGGCTCTCGACCGAGATCGCGGTCCGCCCCTTCGGCGCGTACTCGGTGCGCAGGAACGCGGCGAATTCCTTGTAGGCCGGCAGGACGTCCGCGTTGACCGCCTGGGTCAGCGCGGCCGTCAGCTTCTGCTTGTCGGCGTCCGAGAAGCTGGCCGGAAACTTTTTCAGCGGCAGCACGAACGGATTCGCCTTGACGATGCCGTCGCACTGCCCCGGTAGCTGGTCGACGACGAGCTTCGGCGGCATCAGGCCGTCCTTCATGCCGGCACGCAGCACCTCGGTGGTCTGCTTCAACACCCGTGGAATCTGGCGAAGGCGCGAGATGTAGTCCTCGTAGTGCTGCACCGAATCGAAGGGCACGCTCAGCGGCAGATCGGCCAGCGAGGTGTGGATACCGCCCTGTTGATTGATCGGCATCTCGTAGTTCTTGAGCTCATGGTTGATGTCCCCACGGGTGAGCAGGCGCTCCATGAGCTCGTGCGACAGCACGTCGGACTCGGCCATGCCGGTGGTGGGGATCGCGCGCAACCGCGCCAGGAAGGCGTCGCTCTCCGCATGCTGCCGCTCGATCTCCGCCAGCGACGCATCGCCCAGCAGCGCGTTGTAGCGATAGTCGCCCACCGAGGTCGCCCGTTCCGGCGAATGCTTCAGCCCGGTCTGGTAGAGCTCCTCGAACAGCGCGTTCTGTTTCGCGACACGATCGGCCACGGAAGGGTCTTGTGCGGAGGCATAGGAGGCGACGCTGACGGCAAGCAGGAAGCAGGCAAGATTTCGCATACGCCGAAGCCTAGCAGATGGCCCTATCGCCGGGTAGGCTCGCAGGCCACGGACATCGATCGAGGGATGGTAGGCTTTCCGGCCGTGAAGATCTACAACCTGCTGTCGATCCTTCTTCTCCTTTCCGCCCCGCTCCGCGCCGAGGGGATCAAATTCCAGGAGATTTCCAAGGCCTGGGGGATCGACTTCCGCCACCATCACGGCGGCTCCGGCCAGCGCAACATGGTGGAGACGATGGTGGGCGGGGTGGTGATGTTCGACTTCGACGGCGACGGCGACCAGGACCTCTTTTTCGTCGACGGCGGCGCCCTCCCCGGCTACACCGGCGAGCCGGCGCGCTCGCGCCTCTTCCGCAACGACGGCAACGGCCACTTCACCGACTGGACGGAGAAGTCGGGGATCAAGGTGACGACCTACGGCAGCGGCGGCACGGCCGGGGACATCGACGGCGACGGCGACCTCGATCTCTTCGTGACCGGCTTCGGCGGCGATCAACTGTTCCGCAACAACGGCGACGGCACCTTCACCGACGTCACCGCCAGGGCCGGCGTCGCCGACCCCCTCTGGAGCTCCTCGGCGGCATTCGCGGACGTCGATCACGACGGCGACCTCGACCTGCTGGTGGTCAACTACGTGGATTTCTCGCTGACCAACAACAAGTTCTGCGGCGACCCGAAGCGCAACCTCCGCGCCTATTGCCACCCGGACGTCTACAACGGCCAGCCCGTCCGCTTCTTCCGCAACCGGGGGGACGGCACTTTCGAGGACGCCACGCAGAGCGCCGGCTTCGGAGCCGCGATCGGACCCGGGCTCGGCGTCGTCTTCGGCGACATCGACAACGACGGCTGGGAGGATGTCTATATCGCCAACGACACCAAGCCGAACTTCCTCTTCCGCAACAAGGGGAACGGCACCTTCGAGGACATCTCGCTCCTCTCCGGCACCCAGCTCGGCGAGCGCGGCCAGCCGGAGGCGGGCATGGGGGTCGACATGGGGGACTACGACGGCAACGGCCTGCTCGACATCGTGGTCACCAACTTCGCGCAGGAGACCAACGCCCTCTACAAGAACCTGGGGCAGGGTGCCTTCCTCGACAGCCGCGCGCCGGCCGGCATTGCCGAGCCCTCCTTGCCCTTCCTCGGCTTCGGCGTCGCCTTCGCCGATTTCAACCAGGACGGCGCTCTCGACCTGGTGGTCGCCAACGGCCATATCCAGGACAACACCGCCGAGCTGAATCCGGGGACGCAGTACGCCCAGCGCAAGCAGGTGTTCGAGAACGTCGGCGACGGCAAGTTCCGCGAGGTCAAGGGCTCGGGCCTCGACGAGGAGCGGGTCAGCCGCGGCCTCGCGGTCGGCGACCTCGACGGCGACGGCGACCTCGACCTCGCGATCAACAACTCGAATCAGCCCTGCGAGGTGTTCGAGAACATCGGCGCCAAGGGTCACTGGCTGCAGGTGGATTTCGCCGCCCCATCCGGCAACCGCTTCGCCATCGGCGCCCGCCTGGAGCTGGAGGCGGGGGGAAAGAAGCAGATTCGCGACGTCAAGACCGCCTCCTCCTACGCCTCCCAGAACGCGCTCACCGTGCACTTCGGGATGGGGAGGGCCGAGAAGGTGGACCGCCTCACTGTGCGCCGTCCTCACCGGGTGCAGATGTTCGAGGGGTGGCCGGCGGACCGGAGGGTGGTGATCGAGTAGCAGCCCTGGTACGTCGTCACCTTAGAAATGCGGGACTTCGTAGGGGCGGCCCTATATGGCCGCCCTGGGAGGGGGACCGGTCCGGTCGGGAATCTCCCCCCACCCAGGGCGGCCACATAGGGCCGCCCCTACGAAGAACGCGTCACTTCTGGATTGACGAAGCCCTACCCCGGCTTCTTCGCCCCTTGCAGCTCCTTCACCTTGGCCATCGACTTCTCGGCGGCGTCCTTCTGGCCGGCGGCGAGCTGGGCGCGGCCGAGGAGCTGCCAGGCCTGGTAGCTGGTGGGATCGAGGTGCGTCGAGCGCTCGAGCGCCTGGATCGCCTCGGGCCATTTCGACAGCGCCAGCAGCGCCTGCCCGTATTCGAGCTCGACGTTTGCCATCGCCGCGCGGTCGGCGGGCGCGGCGGGGTCCGCGGCGGCGAGGGCGGCCTTCGCGAAGGGGGCCAGCACCTCGGCGGACGCCGCGGGGTTGCCGGCCTGGTACTGGGCCCGGCCGAGGAGGATGCCGAGCGACAGATCCTCGCCGGTCTTCCCCTGCAGCAGCTCGACCGCCTTCTTCGATTGGCCGACTCCGATGTAGGTCTTGGCCAGGTTCCGCCGCACCTCGTGCTGCAGCTCCGGCGGCCCGCTCTGGGCGAGTGGCTCGAGGAGGGTGATGGCGCCCTGGGGGGCGTCCTCCAGCAGCAGCAGGCGGGCGCGCAGGAGGCGGATGCGCGGGTTGTCCACCGGCAGCCCGTCGAGGAGTTCCTCAGCCTCCTTCGGCCGTTCGAGCTCGATGGCGTCGAACGCCGCGGAGAGCCGGGCGTCGGCGTCGTCCTTGTGAGCCAGCGCCCAGGGGCGCAGCAGCTCGTAGCTCTCGGCGATCTTGCCGTCGCTCCCCAGCACCACCCCGAGGTCGCGGGCGGCGGGGGAGTCCGGGGCCTTCGCCACCGCGCGCCGGAGGTAGGCCTCGGCCTTCTCGGTCTCGCCGAGGGCGAGGGCCGCGCGGGCGGCGTTGTGGAGGATCACCGGCCCGGCGAGGTCGCCGTCCGCGATCGGCCCGAGGACCGCGAAGGCGTCTTTGGGACGGTCCGCTTCCAGGTACAGCGTGCCGAGCAGCGACAGAGCGGCCGGATGCGTCCCCGGCTCCTTCCTGACCGGCTCGAGGATCGCGATCGCGCCCGGGAGGTCGCCCGCCTTGTATTTCTCGACGGCGCTCTGCATCGCCTTTTGCAGCTCGGGGGAGGGGGGCGCGAGCTTCTGGGCGGCCACTGGGGCCGTGACGAGGAAGAGGGCGAGGGTGAGGCGAAGAAGGCTCTTCACGATGTTCCTCATTTCGCCATCGTCAGCGTGATGGCCTTGGAAACGGGGAGTCCGGGCACGTCGCCCGCGGGAGCCAGGACCTCGGCGCCGTCGCGGCTCGTCTTCTTGGCCCAGGAGGCGTGGGCGAGGGTCACCTCGACGTTCAGCCTGGCGTCCGCGGGCGCCGGCCGGCCGGTCTCCGTGCTCCAGAAGTTGAACAGGTGGAGCTCGCGGGTGGCGCCCGCCTCGACGGCGATCAGGTAGAGCCGCTTGTCATAAGCGGCGAGCGGCTTGCCGTTGACCTTCACCACGAATTCGAGGCCGGAGGCCGGCTGCGCGCCGCCGTTCTTGAGGGAGATGGTGAGATGGCAGAGAGTATCGGTGCGCGGCGCCGCCGGCTCGACCTTGACCGACTCAATCGTGATCGGAGCCTTCGCCGTCTCGGCGTGGCTCGCGGGGACGCCGCCGAGGATCAGGAGGGCCAGCAGGGATATCGTGTTCGGAACCCGTCTCATGATCGGAATGGTAGCCGATTGGGCGGGATGGTACGCTTTCAGAGTTGTGACGACCCGCAAGCTGCTGTCCGCCCTCCTCCTGCTGAGCTCAGCCGCTCCGGCCGTCCTGAACGCAGACGGCCTCAAGTTCCGCGAGGTTTCGAAGAGCTGGGGGATCGACTTCCAGCACCATCATGGCGGCTCGGGGCAGTTCTTCATGCCCGAGACGGTGGTGGGCGGGGTGGTGATCTTCGACTTCGACGGCGACGGCGATCAGGACATCTTCTTCGTCGACGGCGGCAGCTTCCCCGGCTACACCGGCGAGCCCGCCCGCTCCCGCCTCTTCCGCAACGACGGCAACGGCCACTTCACCGACTGGACTGAGAAGTCGGGGATCAAGCTGGCCCACTACGGCGGCGGCGGCACGGCGGGGGACATCGACGGCGATGGCGACCTCGACCTCTTCGTCACCGGCTTCGGCGGCGATCAACTGTTCCGCAACAACGGCGACGGCACCTTCACCGACATCACCGCCCAGGCCGGCGTCGCCGATCCCCTCTGGAGCTCCTCGGCGGCCTTCGCGGACGTCGACAACGACGGCCATCTCGACCTGCTGGTGGTCAACTACGTCGATTTCACGCTGGGCGACAACAAGATCTGCGGCGACCTGAAGAAGAAGGTGCGGGGCTACTGCCACCCCGACGCCTATCATCCGCAGCCGGTGCTGCTCTTCCACAACAAGGGGAACGGCACCTTCGAGGACATCTCCAAGGCGGCGGGCCTTTCCGGCGCCATCGGTCCTGGCCTCGCCCTCTCTTTCGGCGACATCGACAACGACGGCTGGCAGGACTTCTACATCGCCAACGACAACCGCCCCAACTTCCTCTTCCGCAACAAGGGGAACGGCACCTTCGAGGACATCTCGGTGCTCTCGGGAACGGCGATCGGCGAGCCGGGGCATCCGGAGGCGGGCATGGGCGTCGACATGGGGGACTACGACGGCGACGGCCTGCTCGACATCGTGGTTACCAACTACGAGCTGGAAACCAACGCCCTCTACCGCAACCTCGGAGGGGGCGCCTTCGTCGACAGCCGCTCGCCGGCGCACATCGCCGAGCCCTCGCTGCTCTTCCTCAAGTTCGGCGTCGCCTTCGCCGACTTCGACCAGGACGGCGACCTCGACCTGGTGATCGCCGACGGCAACATCAACCCCAACGCCTCCGAGTTCCTGGAGGGGAGCACCTACGCCCAGCGCAAGCAGGTCTTCGAGAACCTGGGCACGGCCAAGTTCCGCGAGGACAAGGAGACCGGCATGGACGGCGTCCGCGTCAGCCGCGGCCTCGCGGTGGGCGACCTCAACGGCGACGGCGCGCTGGACGTGGTGTTCAACAACTCGAACCAGCCCTGCGAGGTCTACGAGAACCTCGGCGGCACCGGGCACTGGCTGCAGGTCGACTTCGCCTCTCCCGGCCCCAACCGCTTCGCCATCGGCGCCCGCCTGGAGCTGGAGGCCGCCGGGCTCAAGAAGCAGATCCGCGACGTCAAGACCGCCTCCTCCTACGCCTCGCAGAACGCCCTGACCGTCCACTTCGGTCTGGGCAAAGCGGACAAGGTCGACCGCCTCACCGTCCGGCGGCCCGGCAAGGTGCAGGTGTTCGAAGGGTGGCCGGCGGATAGGAAAGTGGTGATCGAGTAGGGGGAACAGCGCGCCCCTTCGGGGCGGCCCTCACTCCCCAACCCCTCTCTCCCAGCCCTCCACCCACCCCTGCCGGGGAGAGAGGGGCTAAAGCAAGAAAAGAAAAGTCGGGAAGTTGTTTTTAGACTAACTACTCCCTCTTCTCCCCGTCAGGGCGGGTGGAGGGCTGGGAGAAGAGGGCCGGGGTGATGAGGGCCTACCCCCCCAGGCTCTTCAAATTCGCCGTCGCCTTGGGATCTCCCGGCTTGAGCGCCAGCACCTTCTGGAGGAGCTGGCGGGCTTCGTCCTTCTTGCCGGTGGTGGTCAGCAGGACGGCGAGGTCGCTCAGCGCGCCGAGATGGTCGGGCCGGATCGTCAGGGTCTGACGGAAGTCCTGCTCGGCGCCCGGGAGGTCGTGGAGAGCCATCTTCGAGGCCCCGCGCAGGTAGAGGAAGTCGGGATTGCCGGGCACGGCGGCCAGCGCCTCGTCGGCGGCCTTGAGGGCGTTCTGCGGTTGCTTGGCGTTGATCAGGAGCATCACCTCCGTGGCCCGCGGACGGGGGTCCGCCGGCTGGAGCTTGATCTCCTGATGGACCAGGGCGAGCGCCTGGTCGAGGTTGCCGGCGGCGGCGAAGGAGGTCGCCTGGGTCAGGTTGCGGCCGGTGGGATCGTCGGTGGCGTTCTGCTGGTCGCTCATCCGCGCGGTGTTCGACTTCTGGGCGCTCTCGATCTGGCGGAACTTCTCCATCGACTTGTTGGCATCCTCCCGCTGCCCGCTGGCGAGCTGGGCGCGGCCGAGGAGCTGCCAGCCCACCAGGCTCCCCGGATTGAGCTGGGTGGCGCGGTCGAGCGCCTTGATCGCCTCGGGCCACTTCGACGTCGCGACCAGCGCCTGCCCGTATTCGAGCGCGAGGTCGGCCATCAGCGACTGCTCGCCGGCGGAGGAGGGGGCGCCGGCCAGCAGGTTGCGCGCAAAGGGCTCCAGTACGGCGATGGCCTCGGTCGGGTTGCCGTCCCGGTAATAGGCGCGGCCGAGCAGGATGGCCAGCGACGGATCGTCGCCCACCTTCCCCTTGAGCAGCTCGGCGGCGGCACTCGATTCGCCCAGCGCAATGTGGGCCTCGGAGACGTAGCGGCGGACGCTGAGGTCGAGCTCCGGAGGCCCGCCCTTGAGCAGCGGCTCGAGGGTGGTCAGCCCCTCCCGCGGTCGCTGCTGCTCGATCTGGATCCGCCCCTGGAGGAGACGGACGCGCGGATTGTCGATCGGCAGCCCCTTGAGCAGCTCGTCGGCCTCCGGCGTACGGTGGAGCTCGACGGCGTCGTAGGCGGCGGAGAGGCGCGCCTCGCCGTCGTCCGCGTGGGCGGCCGCCCAGGGGCGCAGCAGGAGATAGCTCTCGTTGAGCCGCCCCTGGCTCCCCAGCAGCAGGCCGAGGTCGCGGGAGGCGGGGGAATCTGGCGCCTTCGCCACCGCGCGCCAGAGATACTTCTCCGCCTTCGCGGACTGATTCAGCGCCAGCGCCGCATGGGCCGCGCCGCTGAGGATCAGGGGGCCGGCGGCGTCGGTGTCCGCGAGCGGTCCGAGCAGCTCCAGGGCGTCCTTGGGACGCCCGGATTCCAGATAGAGCGTGCCGAGGAGCGACAGCGCCGCGGGGTGCGTGCCCGGCTTGTTCCTGAACGGCTCCAGCACGGCGATCGCCGCCGCGAGGTCGCCCGCCTGGTATTTTTTCACGGCGCTCTGCATGGCCTGCTCCACCTGCACTGACGGGGGCGCCGGCTTCGGTGGCGGATCGGCGAGCGCGGGCAGGGCGAGGAGGAGGACGGCGATCAGGAGGAGGCACGTCTTCTTCATGGGTCCGACTAGTGTACAGGTACAATGCGCCCCGATGATCCGCCGCCGCCTCTTCCTGCTCGCTCCGCTGTTCCTGCTCGCCGCCGCGCTCGCGCCGCCGGGGATCCGGATGCCGCCGGCTCCGATGATTACCGAGGCGGTGGCGGCCCTGCGCACCCTCGGCCTCGCCCAGCTCGAGAACGAGCGGCCGGGGGAGGCCGCGGAGACCTTCCGCAAGCTGGTCGCGCTGACTCCCGACGATCCGCTGCCGTACGCCGACCTCGCCGTCGCGGCCCTGCGCCAGCAGAAGAGCGAGGACGCGGCGAGCGCCATCGGCCAGGCCCTCTCTAAGGCGCCCGGCCGCGCCGATCTGATGGCCCTCCAGGGGGACGTCCTGCAATGGAGCGGCAAGGACGAGGAGGCGCTCGCCGTCTACCGCAAGGCCGCCGCGGCGGGGCCCGATCAGGTGGTGATCCAATATGCCCTCTACCGGCGGGCATCCCAGGGCACCGGTCCCGACGCGGAAGCCGCGCTCAAGGAGGCGCTGGCGGCGCTGGTGCGGCTGCGGCCGGAGAACCTGGTCGTCCTCCTCCAGTCCGGCCAGCGGGCGGTGGCGGCGGGAGATCGCGCCGGGGCCACGCAAGCTTTCCTGCGCGTCCGCGAGCTGATCGAATCGACGCCGTCCGCCGCCGCCACGACCGTCCTGGGACAGGTGCTCACGGCGCTCGAAGGCAACGATCTCGCGGCGGCGCGGGTGCCGGCGATCCGTCTCGAGAACGTTCTCAAGCCCACCCCCGCCTATCAGCAGGGGCTGCGCGAGCTGGCGCCGGGCATCCTCGGCAACCCCGTCGAGCGCTTCGCCAACGAGCCGCCGCCGGCGAGCTTCGGCGATCCGATCGCGGTGCGCTTCAAGGCGACCCCGCTGGCGGCGGGACCGGTGTCCGGCCGCGCGCTCGCCACCGGCGACTTCGACGGCGACGGCAAACCCGACCTCGTCTGGGTGACCGCCGGCGAGACGCCGCGATTGATGATCCGCAAATTCACGGGTGGCGATCCTGTTGCCGGCCCCGAGGCGAAGGGGATCACCGGCCTGCTCGCCGCCGACCTCGACAACGACGGCAATCTCGACCTGATCGGCTTCGGCCCCACGCGGGTCGCCGTCTGGCGCGGCAAGGGGGACGGCACCTTCGAGGACACGACCGTGGCGGCGGGCCTCGACAAGGCCCAGGCCGAGGCCGCCGCCGTCCTCGACTACGACGTCGAAGGGGACCTCGACCTCGCCCTCGGCGAGCCGAACGTCGAGCTCTACCGCAACGCTCTCCAGGGACCGCTGACGGCGGTGGGGAAGACGACTTTCCCGCCGCTGGCCTTCACCGGCGTCCGCGGTCTGGTGGCCACCGACGTCGATCGCGACGGCGTGCTCGACCTCGTGGTCGCGCATGCCAAGGGGCTCGCCTTCCTCGCCAACCTCCGCCAGGGACGTTTCGAAGACCGCACCGCCGCCGCCGGCCTCACCGCGACCGGACCCGTCGAGGCCGTCGCCAGCGCCGATCTCGACAACGACGGCCGGCCCGACCTGATCGCGGCCGGACCGGAGGGTCTCTCTCTGGCACAACCTGGGTGGCCGTTTCGAAATCTGGAACGTCCCGGGTTTGCCGCGCGGCAAGCGCTTCACCTCCGTGATCGCCTTCGACGCCGACAACGATGGCCGCCTCGACCTCGCCGCCGCCGGTCCGGACGGGATCGTGATCCTCGGCCAGCGCGGCACCCCCGCCCAGCCCACCTTCGAGTCACTGGCGGTCGAAGGTGCGCCCAAGGATCTCTCGACGCTCCTGGCCGCCGACCTCGATGGCGACGGCGATCTGGATCTCGTGGCGGCCGGCCCCGCCGGCCTGGTCCGTCTGGAGAACGACGGCGGCAACAAGAACCACTGGCTCGACGTGCAACTGCGCGCGCTGGCCACGGGGAACGGGAAGAACAACCTTCAGGGGATCGGCTCGACGCTGGAGGTCCGCGCCGGCCTCGCCTACCAGTTCCGCGAGGCCGCCAGCGCCTCCACCCACTTCGGCCTCGGCCGCCTGCGCCAGGCCGACCTGCTGCGCGTGGTCTGGACCAACGGCGTGCCGCAGAACCGCCTCCAGCCGCAGATCGATCAGCGGATCGTGGAGGAGCAGCTCCTCAAGGGGAGCTGCCCGTTCCTCTACGCCTGGAACGGCGAGCGCTTCGCTTTCGTCACCGACCTGCTCTGGAACTCGCCCGTCGGCCTGCCCGTGGCCCCCGGCGTCTACGCCGGCGCGGACCCCCACGAGCTGGTGCGGGTGGACGGCGCGCAACCTGTCGACGGCGTCTACCGGATGCGGGTCACCGAGGAGCTCTGGGAGGCCGCGTACTTCGACGCCGTCCGGCTCTGGGTGGTAGATCACCCGGCGGGAGTCGAGGTAGCGAGCAGCCTGAAAGTGGTGCCCGGCGAAAAGCAGCCCGTCCGCATCCTCGGCGCGCGCGACGTCCGTCCGGTCGCCGCCGCCTGGGACGGCCACGGCGACGACGTTACCGCCCGCGTCCGCGCTCGTGACGAAGTCTACGCTTCGGGCTTCGACCCCAGCCCCTACCAGGGCGTGGCGAAGCCCTGGACCTTCACCTTCGACCTCGGCGAATCACCTGGCACCTCGATCCGTCTCCTCCTCGACGGCTGGATTTTCCCGGCCGACGCCAGCCTCAACCTCGCCGTGGCCCAGCGCCCCGACCTGCCTTATCTGCCGCCGCGGTTGGAGGTGGAGACCTCGACCGGCTGGCAGACGCTGATGCCCGCCATGGGCTTTCCGGCCGGCAAGACCAAGACGATGGTGGTGGACACTCCGCCGTTGCCCGCCGGAGCCCACCGCCTACGCATCGTCACCAGCCTCTGGCTCGGCTGGGACCGCATCGCCTGGACCCGCGTCAAGTCCGACGATCTCCCCGTCGTCCAGGCTCGCCTGGAGCCCAGGACCGCCGATCTGCGCTACCGCGGCTTCTCGAGACTGATCCGCCGCTCGCCGAACGGTCCGCACGGCTACCTCTACGAGGACACCGCGAAGTCGTCCCCCTGGATCCCCTTCGCCGGCCGCTACACCCGTTACGGCGACGTGCTGGAGCTGCTGAAGTCGGTGGACGACCGCTCCGTCATCCTCGCCCCCGGCGACGAGATCGCCCTCGACTTCGACGCCGCCGGCCTGCCGCCTGTCGCGCCAGGCTGGCAGCGCACCCTCTTCTTCGAGAGCAACGGCTGGGACAAGGACGCCGATCGAAATACTTTCGAAGCCTGGCACGTCGAGCCGCTGCCGTTCCGGGCGATGGGGAAGTATGGTGATCCATTCCCGGATACGCCGGAGATGCGGGATTATGTGGAGAAGTGGCTGACGCGGGTCCTGCCGTAACCCTACGTCAACGGATCTGACGGCGCCCCCCAATGTAGACGCCCCGTCGGGCGTCTCCGGCGGCGGGCACCTCGATCGCGATCTTTCAGAGATCCCGCGGCCAAATCCTAATTGGCAGGAACGTTTTCGCCGCCCCAGAGACGCCCCACGGGGCGTCTCTACATTGGGGGGCCGGACATTATCGATCCACGGAGGTGAGCGCGGATCCGGCGGTGGTCATCACCGCGGCGGCGGAGGATGTCCACGCCGGATTGGGCCGACCGCGTTTGCGGCGTGCGTCTCGTACGCCGTGGCGGAGGTGAGCGCGGATCCGGCGGTGGTCATCACCGCCGCGGCGGAGGATGTCCACGCCGGATCGGGCCGGCCGCGTTTGCGGCGTGCGTCTCGTACGCCGTGGCGGTGGTGAGCGCGGATCCGGCGGTGCTCATCACCGCCGCGGCGGTGGACATCCACGCCGGATCGGGCCGACCGTGCTTGCGGCGTGCGTCTCGTACGCCGTGGCGGTGGTGATCGCGGATCCGGCGGTGCTCATCACCGCCGCGTTCCCCCTCGCGGAGAAGAGCGCCTCCTACCCCCGCGCCCGCAGCAGGAACTCCCCCGCCAGCAGCTTGTACGCCTCCGCCCCTTTGGCGTGGGGGTCGTACTGGAAGATCGTCTGGCCGGCGGCGGGGGCTTCGGCGAGGCGGGTGTTGATGCGGATCTCGATGGCGAAGATGAGGCTTCCGTGCTCGGCGCGGAGCTCGTCCACGGTGCGGCGGGTGCTCTTGGTGCGGTAGTCGACGACGGTGAGGAGGAGGCCGAGCGGGCGGACGCGCGAGCCCTGATCCCAGCCGGCCCGTTCGGCGGCGGCGATCAGGTTCTTCACGCCGGTCACCGCCAGGAACTGCGGCATGACCGGCACCAGGAAGTTGTCCGCCGCCACGACGGCATTGATCGGCAGCAGCGAGAGCGACGAGGGGCAGTCGAGAAAGATGAAATCGTAGGCAGGGACGATCGACGCCAGCACCGCCTTGAGCCGTTTCTCCTTGGCGCGAAGCACCCCGAGCTCGGCCTCGGCGCGGATCAGATCCACCGAGGCCGTGATCAGGTGGAGGCCGGGGACCGAGGTCTCGCGTATTGCCTGGGCCGCCGGCAGGCCGCCGAGCAGCACGTCCGCCGAGGAGGGCGCGAGCGCGGCGCGGTCGACCCCCAGCGAGAGCGACGCCGAGGCCTGGCTGTCGAGGTCCACCACCAGCACCTTCAGCCCCTGCGCGGCGAGGGCCGCGGAAAGGTTGACGGCGGTGGTCGTCTTGCCGACGCCCCCCTTCCTGCTGATCAGAGCCGTAATCATCTATAGAGAGGAATCTATAGCATTCCGGCCCGCATCATCACCGGCCAGCGGACCTCCCGCACCTCGGCGGGATCGCCCCAGGCTCGCTCGAAGTCCGGCCGTGCCGCCTCCACCGGGTCGAGGCCGGTCTTCGCTCGGTAGCGGTTGGTGGAGGACCAGGTCTGAAAATAGTCGAGCAGCCGCTGGAGGTCCCAGCGCTCCTCGATCCAGAGCGGCGGCGCCGCGGCCTCCTCGAAGGGGAACGGGATATCGCGATAGTCGTCGTCCACCCACTTGCGTTCGGGCGGCCAGTAGGCGCCCACCACTTCCTTCGCCAAGTGGTCGATCAGGGCGCTGACCTCGGGGGTGACGCGGGGCAGGTTGTAAGCCCAGGCGGCGAGGGCGCCGCCGGGGGCGAGCACGCGGCGGACCTCGGCGTAGAAGCGATCGAAGTCGAACCAGTGGAGCGCCGTGGCGACGGTGATCAGGTCGACCGTGCCGGCGGCGATCCCGGAATCCTCGGCGGGGGCCTGCCGGTATTCGATCCTGGAGTGCGCTGGGGCGTGCTCGAGCTGCGCGGCGGAGGCGTCGGTCGCGATCACGCGCGCGAAGAATTCGGCGAGATCCACCGCGGCCTGGCCGTTGCCGGTGGCGCAGTCCCAGGCGAGCGCGCGTCCGGGGGTCAGGGAGGTCACGAAATCGAAGAGGGCCGCGGGGTAGGCCGGGCGGAAGGAGGCGTAGACGGCCGCGTGGCCGGAGAAGTGGTCCTTGAAAGTCATGGGGAAATCGTCCTTTCTGAGGAATCCTATCCTGGCGGGCGGTCCTGGGTGGTGGCGTTGGCCCTCATCACCCCGGTCCTCTTCTCCCGGCCCCTCCCCCTCCCACACCGGGAGAAGAGGGGGGCCTGCGGTGAGGCCAATCCTGAATCCTCGCGTTGCTTGTCTCCCCTCTCCCGGTGTGGGAGGGCGGGTGGGGGACGGGAGAGGGGCCGGGGGTGAGGGCTCGGGCGGGTGGCTTCAGCGACAGAAGAGGTTCCGGTGAGGTTCGAGACTCAGGCGCTCGCCGCCGTGCCGACACGATCGACAGGCGCGCGGAAGCGGGAGGCGATGCGCAGGAGGAGCAGGATCGCCACGGCTGTCAGGCCCACCACGAACCCCCACCAGAGGCCGCGGGCGCCGAGGCCGGCGCGGAAGGCGAGGTACCAGCCCACCGGCAGGGCGAGCGCCCAGTAGCCGAGCAGGGCCATGGCGGCGGGGAAGGTGGTGTCCGCGGCGCCGCGGAGCACGCCGGCGCTCACCACCTGGAGGCCGTCGAAGACCTGGAACATGGCGGCGATGGGGAGCAGAGCCACCACCACGGCGAGCACCCCCGGGTCCTGCGTGTAGAGGCGGCCGAGCGGTCCAGGGAACGCCGCGAACAGGATGGCGAAGCCCAGCATGGCGCCGCCGCCGAGCAGCAGGCAGGCCGCCGCCGCGCGCCGTGCCGCGGGCAGGTCGCCGCGGCCGATGGCGTTGCCCACCCGGGTCGAAGCGGCGCCGGAGATGCCCAGCGGCACCATGAACGACAGGCTGGCGAGGTTAATGGCGATCTGGTGGCCGCCGAGGTCGTTGACGCCGATGCGGCCGATCAGCAGGGCCGCCAGGGCGAAGATCCCCAGCTCCAGGGCGTTGTGGACGGCGATCGGCAGGCCGATGCGGAGCATCAGGAGATACTTAGGGAGCGCCTTCACCTCCACGGCGAAGACCCGCCATCCCGGCCAGTATTGCGAAAGCGTGTGGCGGCCGGCGGCCAGCAGGTAGAGGAACATCGCCCAGCGGGCGAGGGAGGTCGACAGGGCCGATCCCTGGACCCCCAGCGCCGGCATCCCCAGGTGGCCGAAGATCAGGATCCAGTTGAACAGCAGGTTCACGGCGTTGCCGAGCACGATCGCCACCGCCGCCTGGCGGACCACGCTCATCGCCTGCAGCGTCTGGCGCAGGACGATGAAGAGGAAGTAGGGGAGCACGCCCCAGAGGATGCCGCGGGTGTAGTCCGCCGTCGCCGCGCTCACCGCAGCCGTCTGGCCGATGGCGCGCAGGAAGGGCTCGATGTCGAGCAGCAGGAACACCAGCGGCAGGGTCATCACCACCGCCACAACCAGGCCGCGCTGGAGGTCGCCGGCGATGGCGGCGGTGTCCTCCGCGCCGTGGGCCTGGGCGATCAGCGGATCGAGCGCCGAGAGCAGGCCGTAGCCGAACAGCATGAAGGTGGTGGTGACGATGTGCCCCAGCCCGCCGGCGGCCAGGGCGTCGGCGGAGAGATGGCCGAGCATCATCGTGTCGATCACGCCCATCAGCATGATGCCGATCTGCGACGCCACCACCGGCGCCGCGAGGCGGGAGGCGGCGGCGAGCTCGGTGCGGAAGGCGGAGGTGGGCATGGGAGCGGTAGGCTACTATAGAGGGCTCCGGACTCCGGCAGGCCCCCACCCCGAATCCTCACCCCCGGCCCCTCTCCCACCGCACTCCCTCCCGACCGGGAGAGGGGGGGGCGTGACGGGGAAGACCTGGCTCGTAGGGTGCGCTGTGCGCACCTTCAATATTGCCGGTGCGCTATAGAGATGCTCCGGACTCCGGAAGAGGCCCCCACCCCGAATCCTCACCCCCGGCCCCTCTCCCACCGCACTCCCTCCCGACCGGGAGAGGGGGGGCGTGACGGGGAAGACCTGGCTCGTAGGGTGCGCTGTGCGCACCATTACCGTTGCCGGTGCGCACAGCGCACCCTACAAGCTCCAACGCTTCAACCGGGCCCCCCCTCTCCCGGCAGGGCGGGAGTGCGGTGGGAGAGGGGCCGGGGGTGAGGCTTCGGGGTGGGGGCGCCGCTCGTCGTCCAAATCTCATCGCCTTGCCTCGCCTGTCACCATGAACTTATCCTGAGGCACCTTGGAGCTGACAGGAGGCGCCGATGAAAAACCCGATGATCCGACCCGAGACCCGACTGCCCCGTATTTTCATGTTGCTGCTGACCGGGGCGTGGCTCGGCCTCGCCGCGCCGCACGCCCTGGCGGCCGAGCTGGTTCCGACCGGTCCGGAGGTCCAGTTGAGCACCGGCGATTCTCCCCAGAGAGTGGTGGTCGCCGCCCAGCCCGCCGGCAATTACGCGCTCGCCTGGAACGAGCTGCCGGCCCGGATCTTCCTGCTGCACGTCGAGGACGGCGCCGAGCCGTCGGACGGCGGCCGGACGCCGATCTTCGCGGGGGCGACTCCCACCGTGGATTCGATCGCGGCGACGCCCACCGGTTTCGAGGTGCAGTGGCACGTCCTGAACAGCCTCGAGGAGCCCGTCGCCTTCTACCGGCGCCACCTGAACCTGCACGGCGCGCCCGACGCCGGCCGGCCGGTCCTGCTCGGCCGTGGCGGCTTCGACTGGGTGTGGAACGTCGGCGCCAAGGACTACCTGGCCGGCTGGACGCTGCCGCGCAAGCACGGCATTGCCGCCCGGCGCCTCACCGCGGCCGGCCAGCCGACCGGGGCGGAGATCCGCCTGAACAGCCGCGCCGTGGACTTTCCGGACGCGGCGGTCGTGCCGCTCGCCGGCGGCGGTTTCGTGGCGGTCTGGTTCGGCGAGGTGACGCTGGGCGAAGGAGAAGACTTCACGCTCAAGGTGCTGCGGGCGCGCCTGTTCTCGGCCGCCGGACGGCCCCTGGGCCCTGACTTCGACGTCAACACGATCCCGCCGGGCACCGGCGAGACGGTGCCGGCCCTGAACCCGCAGTTCCACCTCGCCGCCGCGCCCGGCGGGGGCTTCGCCGTCTCCTGGGCGCTCGGGTCGACGATCTACCTGCGCTCCTTCGACGCGGCGGGCCACGCGCCGGCCCCCGAGGTCGCGGCGGTCACGGCGGAAGGCGCCTTCGCGCCCGCGTCCATGGCGTTCGACGGCCAGGGGAACCTGGCGCTGCTCTGGATCCAGTTCCTCGATCATTCGGACCTCCAGCTCCAGCTCTTCGATCCGCGCGGCGCCTCGCTGGGACCCGCGGTGCCGGTGAGGAGCGCTGCCAGCGGCCTCTTCGAGGCGCCCCGGCAGGGGAGCGTGGCCTGGACGAAGGATTCCTGGCTCGTCTCCTGGGTCGCGGGTGTGCCCGATCAGGATCAGCGGGGCGTCTTCGTGCGGCGGTTCGTGGAACGGTGACCGTCTCTCCAGAGCAGGCCGAGCTCACCTTGGCCGCCCTGGTCCGCGAGATGCTCCCCGGCACCTCGTGGAGTAAGGCCAAGGAGCTGTGCGCCGGCGGCCGCGTCCAGGTCGACGGCGCGCTGACGACCGATCCGGCCCGGCGGCTGAAAGCGGGGGAGCGGGTGGAGATCCTCGCCGACGGCGGCGCCTCCAGGCGCGCCCTCACCGAGCTCGTCGTCCATCTCGACTCCGAGGTGGTGGTGGTCCGCAAGCCGGCCGGCATCCTCACCGTCCCTTTCGAGCGTTCCGATCGCGACACCCTCCTGGCGCTCGCCCGGGTGGCCGTGCGCCGCATCGAGGCGGGGAAGGGAAAGGAGGCGAGCCCGACGCTGCGCGCCGTGCAGCGGCTGGACAAGGAGACCTCGGGCCTCGTCGTCTTCGCCCGCACCCTGGTGGCCCAGCGCGATCTCCAGACCCAGCTTCGCGAGCGCACGGTGCTGCGGCGCTACACCGCCCTGGTCCACGGCGCCGCCGAGGACGCCGTCTACGAGACCCAACTGCTCGCCGACCGCGGCGACGGCCTGCGCGGCTCCTGGGGCGTCTTCCGTGCTCCCCGCGGCGACACGCCGCCGCCGGAGGCCCGCGAGGCGATCACCCGCGTCAAGGTGGAGGAGCGGCTGGCGGCGGCGACGCGGGTCACCTGCGAGCTGGAGACCGGTCGCCAGCACCAGATCCGCATCCACCTCGCCGAGGCCGGCCATCCGCTGGTCGGCGAGACGATCTACATCCGCGACTGGCGCGGCCCGGTGCTGCCCGCGCCGCGGCCGATGCTCCACGCGGGAATGCTGGGTTTCGTGCACCCCCGGAAGGGCACCCGGCTGCGCTTCGAGGAGCCGCCGCCGGAGGATTTCCAGGCGATGCTGGCGCGTCTGCGGACGGGGAAGGGTAAGCGCTGAACAAGGGACTCCAGGGACACCAGGGACAGCAGGGACATCAGAAGAAGCGAAGAACCAGTTTCCTGCAGTTCCTGGCGTCCCTGGAGTCCCTGCTGTCCCTGACGTCCCTTGTTTCCGCCGTTCCGCCCTGAAACCAACTACCCCAGTCATCGTATACGGGTGAGTCCCGAAGGAGGGAACCGCTCCGATGAAAGCACTGCTCCAGGATCTCCGCTATGCCTGCCGCCTGCTGCTCCGCAGCCCGGGGTTCACCCTGCTGGCGGCGTTCACCCTCGCGCTCGGCATCGGCGCCAACGCGGCCATCTTCAGCGTCGCTAACTCCGTGCTGCTCAAGCCGCTGCCGTACCGCGATTCCGGACGGCTGATGATCGTCTACAGCCAGTTCCCCAGCATGAGCTTCAGCCGCTTCTGGGTCGATCCCATGGAGTTCACCGACTACAGCCGCTGGAACCGGAGCTTCCAGAGCCTCGGGGCCTATGCCACCGGGCCGGTCAACGTCTCGGGTCGCGGCGAGCCGGTGCGGGCGGACGCGGCGGCGGTCACCGCCGGGCTATTCACGGTGCTGGGGGTCAACGCCGAGCTCGGGCGGCCCTTCAGCGCCGCCGAGGACCTGCCCAACACCGAGAAGGTGGTGGTGCTCTCCGACGGCCTCTGGCGGCGGGCGTTCGCGGCCGACCCGCGCATCCTCAACACGCGGATCCGGGTGGACGGCAACGACCGCACGGTGGTCGGCGTCATGCCCCCCGGCTTCACCATCGGCAACGAGCGGATCGAGGCCTGGATCCCGCTGGCGCTGAACCCGGAGAAGCCGGGCAACCGGGGCAACCACTATCTGTACATGATCGGGCGCCTGAAGCCTGGGGTCTCGCTGTCGCAGGCGCGCCAGGAGATGAACGGCCTGGTCGCCCGCTGGAAGCAGGAGGCGCCGAAGAAGCACACCCCCAAGCCCGAGTTCCATCCGATGGTCATCCAGCCGCTGCTCGACGACCTGGTGGGGGACATCCGGCCGAAGATCAGCCTGCTGATGGGAGCGGTGGGGCTGGTGCTGCTGATCGCCTGCGTCAACGTCGCCAACCTGCTGCTGGCGCGGGCCGAGGCGCGGCAGAAGGAGGTCGCCGTCCGCACCGCGCTCGGCGCTCCGCGGGGGCGGCTGGTACGCCAGTTCCTCACCGAGAGCGTGGTCCTCTCCCTGCTCGGCGGCGGGCTCGGCCTGGCGCTCGCCTACGCCGGGGTGCGCGCCATCGTGGCGGCCAACCTGGAGAGCATCCCGCGGGCGGACGAGATCGGACTCGACGGCCGCAGCATCCTCTTCACCCTCGGCGTCTCGCTGGTCACCGGCCTCCTCTTCGGGCTGGCGCCGGCCTTCCACTCGCGGGCGGGGAGCTTCTTCGCCGCGCTCAAGGAGGGGGGGCAGCGGACCACCGCCGGCGCCGGCCGGCAGTGGCTGCGGCGGGTGCTGGTGGTCGTCGAGGTCGCCTTCGCCGCCATGCTGGTGATCGGCGGCGGCCTGCTCATCCGCAGCTTCTGGCTGCTCCAGAAGGTCGATCCCGGCTTCGATCCCAAGGGGGTGCTGTCGCTCGAGGTCTCGCTGCCGAAGGCCTCCTACCCTGATCCCGGCCAAGTGAGTGGATTCTATAGCCGGCTCCTCGACCGCGTCGCGCGCCTGCCCGGCGTCACCGGAGTGGCCGCGGTGTCGGGGCTGCCGCCGGACCGGCCGGTCAACGCCAACGACGTCGACTTCGAGAGCGTGCCGAAGACCGACGACGGCCCCATTCACAACGTCGACTACTGGCAGTTCGTCAGCCGCGACTATTTCAAGACGATGAAAATCCGTCTGATCGACGGCCGCCTGTTCACCCCCACCGACGCGCGGGGGACGACGGGCGTGGTGCTGATCAACCAGGCGATGGCGAAGGTCTTCTGGCCCGGCAAGAACCCGATCGGCGAGCGGCTGCGGGCGCCGGGATCGCCGGCCACGCCGACCTCGCCGGCCAAGGAGAACCCCTGGCTGACCATCGTCGGCATCGTCGCCGACGTCAAGCAGGGGGGGCTCGACCACAAGACCGGCACCGAGCTCTACTTCCTCTACGACCAGGCCCAGGAGACGACCGGCGACTACGTGCCGGGCGACATGTATCTGGTGGCGCGCACCCCGCGGGACCCGATGAGCCTGGCGAGCCCGGTGCGCGCCGAGATCCGGCGGCTGGATCCGACGCTGCCGGTGGCCGCCGTCAAGCCGATGACGCAGGTGGTCTACGAGTCGGTGGGGCAGCCCCGCTTCATCGCCTTCCTGGTGCTGATTTTCGCCATTGTGGCGCTGACCCTGGCGGCCATCGGCACCTACGGCGTGCTGGCCTACACGGTGGAACTGCGGACCCAGGAGATCGGCGTCCGCATGGCGCTCGGCGCGCAGGCGATCCAGGTGCTCCGCATGGTCCTCACCCAGGGCGCCTGGATGGTCGGCTCCGGCCTCCTCCTCGGCGTGCTGGGAGCCCTGGCCCTCCGCCGCGCCCTGGCCAGCGTCCTGTTCGGAGTCGCCCCCACCGATCCGGCGATCTTCGCCGCCGTGCTGGCGGTGCTCGCCCTGGTGGGCCTCTTCGCCTGCTACCTGCCGGCCCAGCGGGCGATGCGGGTGGACCCGCTGGTGGCGCTGCGGCGGGATTAGGGATGCATGATCGGCCTCCCGCCGGAGCCGGCGACAGCGCGGCCCTCTCCGGCGGAAGCCTCGCCGCTCCAGGCGGAGGTGCCGCCGCGAGCGGCGGAAGACTCGCCTTCTCCGGCGAAGGTCTCGCCTCGAGCGGCGGAAGCGCCGCCTTGCCAGGCGGAAGCGCCGCCTTGTCAGGCGGAAGGGCCGCCTTCTTAGGCGGAAGCGCCGCCTTCTCCGGCGGAAGCCGCGCCTTCTGCGGCGGAAGGGCCGCCTTCTCGGGCGGAAGGCCGCGCCTCCGGAAATAAATGCGGCGCCTTGAGGGCCCCGAAGGGGCCCTCAAAACGTGCGAGTCGGAAACGGGCCCTGATTCCTATAGAATCCGTGCCCATGGAAGGCAAAAAGCTCCTTCATTCAATTTCGCTGAGGAACCTCCTCTCCTATGGAAGCGCGGGGGTGCCGCTCGATTTGGAGCCCCTCAACGTGCTGATCGGGCCCAATGCTTCTGGAAAGTCCAATCTCATCGAAGGTATAAGTCTACTCGCTGCGGCACCGAGAGACCTACTGAGGCCTCTGCGAGAAGGGGGCGGGACGGCTGAGTGGATTTGGAAGGGTTCAGATGCCACCGGGAAAGCATCGCTAGATACCCTAATCGAATTCAACGATAACTTGATACATTATCATCTTTCGTTCACAGTAACGAGGTCTAGGTTTGAGCTTGTGGACGAATTTGCAAGATTCCAGCGATGGAGTAGTGCGCGTGATAAGAGGCTGCTAGGTTCCCCCTTAATCTATGATTACAACAATGGAATTCCGCAGATCAAAACCAGAACTGCTTCAGGTGATAGTACGGCTACAGCGCCTGAGATGGTTTTTACTGCAAACATGCAGGCGTTTGATTCAGAACAATCGATCCTTGCTCAAGTCAAGGGAGACGTCTATCCGGAACTGACTTTTCTGGGAAACACTTTCAGGAAGATAGCTTTCTTTAGAGAATGGAACCAGGGGCGACTGGCTGCTCCTCGGCTTCCACAGAAGGCAGATCTGCCAGAGGATTTTTTATTGGAGGACTGCAGCAATCTTGGCCTCGTACTCAACGACCTCCGTCACCGTCCCTCCGCCTGGCGTTCAATAATAGAAAGGCTCAGATTCGTTTACGAAGAACTGGAAGATGTGACGACCCGCATTCATGGCGGTACGATCCAGGTTTTCTTCCAGGAACGGAATCTTACGAATTTGGTGCCGGCGACCCGCCTTTCGGATGGCACTATTCACTATCTCTGCCTCCTAGTTATTCTATGTCATCCCGAACCTCCTCCTCTTGTTTGTATCGAAGAGCCCGAGTTAGGACTACACCCCGATCTCCATCCTAAGATCGCCGATCTCCTCGTGGAAGCTTCAAAGCGCACCCAGCTCATCGTCACCACTCACTCCGAGACGCTGGTCTCCAAGCTGTCCGATGTGCCCGAATCAGTCGTCGTCTGCGAGCGTGATGATCAGGGGACGCATCTTCGCCGAATGGAGCCTGAGAAGCTTCGCGTCTGGCTGGATCAGTACGCGCTGGGGGAGCTCTGGAGAATGGGTGAAATCGGTGGTAATCGGTGGTGAAGGAGGTCCGGATCTACGTCGAGGGTGGAGGAAAGAGCGATACGAAGGCGGCGATCCGAGAGGGGTTCAGCAATTTTCTCCAACCGCTTTGTGACCTTGCCCGGAAGCGAGGGATTCGATGGTCCATCACGGCTTGCGGTAGCCGGAGCTCAGCTTTTGAGACGTTCAAGACAGCCTTGGAAACGTACTCCGATGCTTTTCTTGTCCTGCTCGTCGATTCCGAGGTTCCTGTTGTTGGAGGTCACTGGAAGCACCTTCAGGGGACGGACGGTTGGAAGTCGGGGAAGCTACCTGACGACCACTGCCACTTGATGGTCCAGACCGTCGAAGCCTGGCTCATCGCGGATCCTGACGCCTTGGCCGGGTACTACGGCCAGCATTTCCGCGGGAACGTGCTTTCCGGTCCGGCAGACGTCGAGGCGATCCCCAAAGAACAGCTCCTGGAGAAGCTGAAGCGCGCGACGGAGAAAACTCAGAAGGGGCCTTACGCGAAGATCCGCCACTGCGCCGACCTCCTCGGCCGCCTGAACCCCGACCGCGTCCGCCAGCGCGCCAGCCATTGCGACCTACTGTTCAAAACCCTGGAATCCCAAATCACCGGATCGTCCTGAACTGCGCTCCCGCCCCTGGAATCCCTAAGCCCAGAGCAGGTTGACCTGGTAGGCCTCGGGCCTGCGCCGCGGAAAGCTAAAAGCAAGGACGTAAAGGACGACAAGGACGACAAGGACATCAGAAGCAGGACGAGGGCAACGAATCCGGAAATCCTTTGTCCTTGTCGTCCTTGCAGTCCTTCACGTCCTTGTCTGGCGTTCTGAGATAGGACAGGCCGTGTCCTCGTCTGAGGACATTTCCCAATCCTTCTCCCAGGCGCAGACCCCCGGCACCTCCCTTGCTAAAAGGGCTCGCAATCGACAAGGGAGACCCAGATGCCTCCAGGAAAGCGGCGGATGTGCGTAGCAGTATTCGGCCTGATCATGCTGGGCGTCGTCGGTCTGGAGGCCCAGGCGCCTCCCGCGGCACCTCCCACCGTCTTCGACTCGGCGATCGACGTCCGGGTGGTCAACGTCGAGGCCGTGGTTACGGACGGGAAGGGGCAGTTGGTGCGCGGGCTGACGTCGGCCGACTTCCGGCTGACGGTGGATGGCCGGGAGGTGCCGATCGAATACTTCACCGAGGTGGCGGAGGGGAAGGGCGGCAGCTCCGGACCGCAGGCTCCGGTGGCGGCGGGGGAGGAGGTGGGGCGAAGCTACCTCGTCTTCGTCGACGACGCCTTCTCGCTCGGCAACGTCCGCGATCAGGCGCTGACGAACCTGGAGCGCGACCTGACCCTCCTGAAGCCGGGCGACCAGATGGCCGTGCTGGCGTTCGACGGCACCCGCATCGACGTGCTCAGCGGCTGGACCGGCGATGCCGCGGCGCTCGCCGACGCCCTCCAGCGGGCGCGGAAGCGCGCCGCCGCGGGCGGGGAGATGCTGGCGCACCAGCGGAAGCTTCAGAAGGACGTCGACGTGGTGCTCGAGAACCTGATCGACGACGGCGACACCAATCCGCTCACCAACACCATCGGCCGCGAGATGGAGGCGCTCGATCCGCGGATCAGCCCGGAGGCGCGGACGGTGCTCGGTCGGACCTCCGGGTCGGCCGCCGCGGCGCTGCGGGCTTTCCCGTCGCCGCCGGGGCGCAAGGTGATGCTCCTGCTCTCCGCCGCCTGGACGATGAGCGTGGCGCCGCAGGTCTACTCGCCGCTGGTCGAGGCGGCCAACCGGCTCGGCTATACGGTCTACCCCGCCGACATGAGCCAGTCCGACGCCCGCGAGGTCACGGCGCTCGGCGTCCTCGCCGGCCGCACGGGGGGGCGCGTGGTGGTCTCCGCGAAGCTCGATCCCTTCCGCGAGGTGGTGGCGGACAGCGGCACCTACTACTGGCTCGGTTTCACTCCCACCTGGAAGGCGGACGACCGCGGGCACGCGGTGGCGGTGGTGGCGCGGCGGACAGGGTTCAAGGTGCGCTCGCGCGGCGGCTTCTCGGATCTCTCGAAGCGGACCGAGAACGCCATGAAGGCCGAGAGCGTGCTCCTCTTCGGCGGCGCCGACAAGGACCGCCGGCTGATCGTCCGCCTCGGCGCGCCGAAGCCGGCGGGGCGGGGGCTGCTGGAGATCCCGGTGACGCTGGGGGTGCCGGTCGAGTCGCTGGCACTGACCCCCAAGGGGAGCGGCTATCTCGCCGAGACCCCGCTGGCGGTGGCGGCGATGGACGCCAAGGGGGGGCGCGCGGACCTCCCCGGCTCGCGCCTGCGGGTAGACCTGAAGGCGGCGCCCGCCGCCGGCACCTACGCCCGCTTTGAGACCGCGATCCTCGTCCGCGACCGCGGGCAGCGGCTGGTGTTCAGCGTGCGGGATCCGGCCGCCGGCACGTCGCTCTGGGGAGAGGCGGAGTATGTCCCGAAGTCCGCGCAGGTGACGGCGAAAGTGCCTTGAGGGCGAAAGAAAACTGCGTGGCGGGCTGTTCTGGGGGCTTAGAATCCCCGCGGGGGCGCTGATCGCCCTCCGTTTCGAGCGATGGAGATCCTCATGACAACGTTCCGTTCCGGCGGGCGATCCGGCGGCTTGACCGCCGCCGCGCTGCTCGTCTCGCTCCTCCCGGCCGCCGCCCAGAAGACACCGCCGCCGCCGCAGAGCGTGTTCGGCGAGCAGATCGACGTGCGGGTGGTCAACGTCGAGGCGGTCGTCACCGACAAGCAGGGGAACCGGGTGACCGGTTTGCGGCCGGGCGACTTCCAGCTCCAGATCGACGGCAAGGCGGTGCCGATCGAGTACTTCAACGAGGTCCGCGGCGGCCAGGCGGTGGCGCCGGGCGAGGAGGAGAAGAGCTCGCCGGTGAAGGGACTGCCGAGCCTGGCTCCCGGGAGCCCGGTAGGCACCAGCTACCTGCTGTTCGTCGACAATTTCTTCTCGGTCGGCCCGCGCCGCGACCAGGTGCTGCGCTCGATCAAGGACCAGCTCTCGCGCCTGGGCCCCGAGGACCGCATGGCGATCGTGCAGTACGGCGGCGGCCAGGTGGAGATGCTGTCGAGCTGGTCGAGCTCCGAGCGGCAGCTCGCGAGCGCCATCGAGAAGGCGATCGGCACTCCCTCGGGCGGCGTGGCGCGGATCGCCGAGCTGCGCACCTTCGAGTCGTCGGAGCGGCTGGTCGGCTCGCCCAACAATTTCGGGCCGCGGCAGTCGTTCTCCCGGCAGACCAGCACCGAGGAGCTGATCTACGCGCAGCAACTGGCGTGGCAGACCCAGCGGGCGGTGGCGGCGGCGGTGAGCGCGCTGCGCGGCTTCGCGGCGCCGCCGGGGCGCAAGGTGATGCTGCTGCTGGCGGGGGGGTGGCCCTTCTCGATCCTCGACTACGTGGTCAACAACCCGAACCGACCGGTGATCGAGCGCGAGGTGCCGCGCGGCGAGGAGATCCTCGGGCCGCTGGTCGACACCGCCAACCGCCTCGGCTACACGATCTACCCGGTGGACGTGCCCGGCATCGAGGCCACGGCGGGGGCCGACGCCTCGCGTTCCGGACCGGTGCCGACCGCGTTCAACCTGCGCGAGCAGGAGCACGAGGCAACCCTGCTCTACACCGCCGAGCAGACCGGCGGCCGGGCGCTGATCAACTCGTTGCGCGACCAGGTGATGCAGACCGCGTCGTCCGACACCCGCTCCTACTACTGGCTCGGCTTCACCCCCGCCTGGCAGGGGAACGACAAGCGGCACAAGGTCTCCCTGCAGGTGCTGACCAAGGGCTTGCAGGTGCGCACCCGCTCCGGATTCCTCGACCTCTCGCGCAAGGCGGAGAGCTCGCTGATCGTGGAGAGCGCGATGATGTTCGGCAACTCGCCGGACGTGGTGCCGATGGGGATCAAGCTCGGCGAGCCGGTCGCCTCCGGCCGCCGGGAGATGGAGGTGCCGGTGTCGCTGGCGATCCCGGTGGACTCGATCACCTTCGTGCCGGTGAACGGCAAGCAGACGGCCGAGCTGGAGCTGCGGGTCGCCGCCGTCGACTCGTCGGGCAACCGGGCGCCGGTGCCGGTGATCCCGGTGACGCTCAGCGGCACGGAGGCTCCGAAGCCCGGGTACTTCGTGCGCTACGACACGCGGCTGAAGCTCAAGAAGCTGCCGCACCACCTGACGCTGGCGATCTACGACCCGCT
This sequence comes from uncultured Acidobacteriota bacterium, assembly GCA_963718645.1. Lineage (GTDB taxonomy): Bacteria > Acidobacteriota > Thermoanaerobaculia > Multivoradales > UBA5704 > DATARR01. The sequence goes on along the minus strand of OY970373.1, from coordinate 2,121,972 downwards.
GAGCGGCAAGATCCTCACCGCCCAGGCGGACGTCAAGCCGCCGCAGAAGTGAGGAGGGGACCCTCATCACCCCGGCCCTCTTCTCCCGTCCCCACCCCCCTCCCACACCGGGAGAAGAGGGAGAAAGCAAAGACAAGGGACAGGGTGGATGGCGCACGGGTGGGGGTTCCCCTCTCCCTGTGAGGGAGGGCGGGAGGGGAAGGGAGAGGGGCCAGGGGTGAGGGTCCGGGCAGGCGGCGAAGCCGTCCGCCGGCGTCCTCCCCTATAATCGCCGGCGGAATGGAGCTCAGAAAGAAGAGGCCTATGAAGTCATCGCAGCGTCTGTCCGTAGCCTTCGGGCTACTGTTTGTCCTCGGCCTTGCCGGCGCCGCGCTGGGAGCGAAGCCCGCGCCGCCGCCGGCGGCCGCCGCGAAAGCGGCCGCACCCGCCGCCAAGCCGGCCGCCAAGGCGGAGGACTTCGTCGACGTGGTCAACGTCAGCGTCGTCAACGTCGACGTCTACGTCACCGACAAGAAGGGGAACGCGGTCAACGGCTTGAGCAAGAGCGACTTCCAGCTCTTCGAGAACAACCGGCCGGTGGAGATCACCAACTTCTACGCCGTCACCGGCGGCAAGGCGGTGACGCCGGCCACGGACATCGCGCAGGCCGCCCCCCTGGAGCCGTCGACGCCGGGCGTCCTGGCGCCGCCGGCCCCGCCGGAAGATCCGACGCAGTTGCCGGAGAGCCAGAAGCTGCGGCTGATCGTCTACATCGACAACTTCAACCTGCGGCCGTTCGACCGCAACCGGGTGATGCGCGAGATCCGGGCTTTCATCGGCCAGAAGCTCAGCCGCGGCGATCAGCTCATGCTGGTCACCTACGACCGCGAGATGCACATCCGCCGCACCTTCACCAGCGATCCCAGCCTGATCGCCGCCGCCATGCTCGACCTCGAGAAGATCTCGGCCCAGGGGGTCCACGCCGACTCCGACCGCCGCGACGCGCTGCAGAAGATCACCGATTCGCAGAGCGTCGCCGAGGCCGAGGGGTATGCCAACAGCTACGCCCAGTCCTCCTTCAACGACCTCTCCTTCTCGGTCGACGCCCTGAAGAAGATGGTCGACGCGCTGGCCGGCATGCCGGGGCGCAAGGCGGTGCTCTACGTCAGCGACGGCCTGCAGATGATCGCCGGCCAGGACGTCTACTACGCGGTGCAGGCCAAGTACGGCGAGCAGAGCAACACCGGCACCCTGACGCTCGACTTCAGCATCTCCCACCGGCTCGACGAGCTGACGGCGCAGGCCAACGCCAACCGGGTCACCTTCTACACCATCGACGCCGCCGGCCTCCGCTCCTATGAATCGAACTCGGCCGCGAACCAGGGTCCCGGCCCGCAGGCCGCCGGCATGTCGCAGCTCGTCGACTCGATCCAGATCTCGAACCTGCAGAGCACCCTCCAGACCCTGGCCGAGAAGACCGGCGGAGTGGCCATCCTCAACTCCAACGTGATCATGCCGCGGCTGGAGAAGATCGCCACCGACTTCAACAGCTACTACTCGCTCGGTTACACGCCCCCCCACTTCGGCGATGGCAGGTATTACAAAATCGAGGTCAAGGTGAAGGGGCGCAAGGACCTCCAGGTGCGCCACCGCGAGGGGTACCGCGACAAGAGCACCGAGTCGCGGATGAGCGACGGCACGCTGGCCGCCCTCAACTTCCCGTTCGAGGAGAACCCCCTCGGCGTCACCCTGGAGTTCGGCCAGCCGCGGCAGCGGGACGACGGTTTCTACCTCGTGCCGGTGCTGGTCAAGATCCCGATCGGCCGGCTGGTCCTGATCCCCCGCGAGCACACCGACGACGCCCGGGTGCGCCTGTTCATCGCCGCCCTCGACGACAACGGAGGCACCTCGGACGTCCAGCAGACGCCGGTGCCGATCAGCATCCAGAAGGCGGATGTGACGACGGCACAGAAAAAGCAATACGTTTACTCCGTGACGCTGCTGATGCGCCCCGGCGATCAGCGGGTGTCGATCGGCGTGCGCGACGACGTCGGCGCTCAGGCCTCCTTCCTGAGCCGTGGGTTGCGAGTCGGCAGCCCCTGACCGATAGCTGACGGCGGACGGAAATGGAGGGACGGAATGCAGGCGTGGATCGATCTTTTCCGGTCGCTGGGGGAGGCGTTGCTGGGGGTCTGGCGCGCCGAGCTCGGCACCTTGCAGGACGACCTTCAGAGGTCCAGCCGGTATCTCGGCGCGGCGCTGGGGTTCTTCGGAGCCGCGGTCATGCTGCTGTTCTGGGCGGTCGGGCTGGTGCTCTTCGTGCTCGTCTCGCTGCTGCACGTCTGGCTCCCCTGGTGGGGAGCGTCGCTGATCGTGCTGGGGCTGTTCGCCATCGCCGTGGCGATCCTGGCCAAGCTCGGCCTCGGCCGCATCCGCAAGGTCGAGAATCCGCTGGAGACGGTGCGGCGGCGGGTGGACAGCCACCTCGACTGGTGGCAGCACGGCCTGCTCGCCCATCCGAAGACTCTGGACGTCGAGCCGAGCCCCTTTGGCGCCGACGAGCCGCTGGGAAGGGAGCTGCCATGAGTGACCGTCTGGAAGAGGCGCGGCGCGAGGCCGAGCGCCGCCTCGAGGAGAGCCGCCGCGAAGCCGAGCTCCGCCTGGCCGAGGTGAGGACGGCCGTCAAGACCGAGGTCGGCGTGCTGCCGAAGCGGAAGTGGGTGCTGATGGCCCTGGCGGCGGGAGCCGCGGGGTTCGCGGTGGCGCTGAAGAAGAAGCGGCGCCACAAGCCGAAGAAGCTGAAGACCTGAGGCCCGTCGACCGGTGTCGCAGGGGCGCAGCGTGCTGCGCCCCTGCTTCCTAAGCCGCGACCGGCCGCTTGAAGACCATCGCGATGTTGTCGGTGGCGCCGGTCTTGAAGTTGACGGACGTGATCGACACCAGCTCCCACCCCTCGTCCCCTAGCTGGTTCAACTGCGTAGCAGCGTTCGGGTCGAGCCGGTAGTTCTCGCTGCGAATGTTGATGATTTTGTACTCCCACTTGACCATTCCACACGCTCCTTAAAGAAATCGACGGGGTACAAGGGAGGGGCTATTGTATCTCGGCCGGATGGATTTTTGTCACCGCGCCGTCACACCCACGCCGCCTTACCCCGTCGGCTTCAAGATCCGTTCCAGGTCACTTCTACAGCGGCGCCGCGGGCGATCCCCCAGCGGCGGGCGAGGTCGCCGCCGTTGAGCGATAGCTCGATCGTGCCCAGGGAGCCGGGGAGCATCGCGGCCTCGTCCGCGGGGATCTCGGCGTAGCAGCCGGCCCGCCGAGACGTCGAGTGGCCGCCGACTTCGGCGCGGCAGGGTCCGGCCGGCAGCCAGTCCGCGGGAATGTCGGTGACGAGGTTGCCGTAGCGGTCGACGTGGATCACCCGTCCCTGGATTCTTCCCTCCTGCCGCCGAGGGGGAGAGGAGGGGAGCCGCACCGGATCGGAGATCAACGGTCCGAGCTCCTCCAGGGGCTCGCCGCGCAGCAGCCAGGCCGCCGCCGGCGCGAAGCGGTCGCGTCCATGGAAGGTCTGCCCCGAACTCGGCAGGAAGAGCTCCCGCCGCTCGATGGAGCGCACCTCGGCGCCCTCCAGGAAGGGGGTCAGCAGGCCGTTGTCCGGCGCCACGAAGAGAGCCCTGGCGGTGCGCGCCGCGAGCATCCGCCGGCCGCTCCCCACCCCTGGATCGACCACCGCCAAGTGCACCGTTCTGTCCGGAAAAGAGGACGCCGCCGCCGCCAGCAGGAACGCCGCCGTCTCGACGTCCCCCGGCGGCACCTCGTGGGAGATGTCGACCAGGATCGTTCCGGGGGCCAGGCGGAGAATCGTGCCCTTGACGGCGGCGACGTAGTAGTCGGCGGTGCCGAAGTCGGTTAGGAGGGTGAGGAGCATTTTGGATTGGCTCTACTTTGTCAGATTGGCCTTGTCCGTCAGAGCCGCCCGCCCGAGCCCTCACCCCTGGCCCCTCTCCCTTCCCCCTCCCGCCCTCCCTCACAGGGAGAGGGGAACCCCCGCCCTCATGATTCGGTCTTTGCTTTTCTCCCTCTTCTCCCGGTGAGGGAGGGTGGGAGGGGACGGGAGAAGAGGGCCGGGGTGATGAGGGCCAACGCCACGTCCTCAGATACAATCCCGCCCCGTGTCCGCCTCCCACCCCTCCCGCCGCCTCCTCCTGTTCACCAAGCCGGCTCGCGAGGGGCGGGTGAAGACGCGCCTGATCGGCGATCTTACCGCCGCGCAGGCTGCGGCGCTCCATGCGGCGTTCCTCGCCGACCTGCTCGACCGGCTGGCCGGGGGGGACTTCGAGCTGCGGCTGGCCTGGGCGCTGGACGAGGGGGAGGCGATTCCGGAAGGCGTGGTGCCGGGGGTGCGGCAGGAGGGGAGCGGGCTGGGGGAGCGGCTCTACCGCGCGCTCTCCACCGCCGCGGCGGAGGCCGGCGCGGTCGCCGCGCTCGGCAGCGACCATCCGACCCTGCCGGTGGAGCTGGTCGAGCGCGCTTTCGAGCGGGTCGAGGCGGGCGCCGACGTCGTGCTCGGTCCGGCCGAGGACGGCGGCTACTATCTGATCGCCCTGCGCGCCGGCGCCGTGGCGCCGCGGCTGTTCGAGGAGATCGCCTGGAGCACCAAGCTGGTCCTCCCCGCGACCCTCGTCCGCTGCCGGGAGCTGGGGCTCACCGTCGAGCTGCTCCCGATGGCCGCGGACGTCGACACCCCCGAGGACCTGCGCCGGCTCGCCGCCCGCATGGCCGGAGACGGTGATCTCGGATGCCCCCGCACCCAGGCGCTCCTCGCGTCCCTAGGCTTTTTGCAATCGCAAATCCAAAATCCAAAATCCAAAATGGAAGAGGGTGCCGCATGAGGATTCTTTCTGCCGAGGCGATGCGCGAGGTCGACCGCGCCGCCGTCGAGGAGCTCGGGGTGCCCAGCCTGGTGCTGATGGAGAACGCCGCGATCGGCGTCGTCGAGGCGATCGCGGAGGCGTTCGCCGACGCCCGGTCGGCGGCGGTCTTCTGCGGTCCCGGCAACAACGGCGGCGACGGCCTGGCGGTCGCCCGCCACCTGTTCGTGCGCGGCTGGGAGGCGCGGATCTTCCTGGTCGCCAACAGCCACCCCTTGAGCGCCGACGCGGCGGCCCAGCTCGCCATCTGCCGCAAGGCCGAGCTGCAGATCCTGGAGATCGGCGGCGAGAAGGACCTGCGCGTGGCCCTGGAGGCGGCGGCGGACTGCGACGTGGTGATCGACGCCCTGTTCGGCACCGGCCTGTCGCGGCCGCTCGACGGCCTCTTCGCCCGCGTCGTGGACGGCATCAACGGGCTGCCGCTCCCCTGCGTGGCGGTCGACCTGCCGAGCGGCCTGTCGGCCGACGAGCCGCGGCCGATCGGTCCCCACGTGCGGGCCGACCTGACGGTGACCTTCGCGGCGCCCAAGGTGGCCCACGTCTTCGCCCCCGCCGCCGACGCGGTGGGGCGGATGGTGGTCACCGACCTCGGCATCCCGCCGCGGCTGATCGACGACGTCGAGGAGGAAGCCGGCGACCTCCACCTGCTGGTGGGCGAGGAGCTGGCCGACCTGATCCCCGAGCGCGAGGCCGGCTCCCACAAGGGGGATTACGGGCACGCCCTGATCGTCGCCGGCTCGCCGGGGAAGGCGGGCGCCTGCATCCTCGCCGCCCGCGCCGCCGTGCGCGCCGGGGCCGGCCTGGTGACCGCCGCCGTCCCCGAGCCGATCCTGCAGACGGTCGACCTCGGCTCGATCGAGTCGATGACCCTGGCCCTGCCGGCGGGCGCCTCCGGCCATCTCGCCGAGCGCGCCGCCGACGTCGTGCTGGAGGCGGCGGAGGGGAAGACCGTGCTGGCGATGGGGCCGGGCCTCGGCCAGGAGCCGTTCACCGTCGCGGCGATCCGCCGCATCGCCCTCGAATGCCCGCTGCCGCTGGTGCTCGACGCCGACGGCCTCAACGCCTTCGCGGGCAAGGCCGCCGACCTCGCGGCCCGCAAGGCGGAGACGATCCTGACCCCCCACCCCGGCGAGCTCGGCCGCCTGCTGGGGGTCTCGACCGCGCAGATCCAGGAGGACCGGATCGCGGCGGCGCGCGGCGCCGCCGAGGAGACGGGAGCGATCGTGATCCTCAAGGGGCACATGACGCTCGTCGCCTCGGGAACGGCGGTGTTCGTCAATCCCACCGGCAATCCCGGCATGGCCACCGGCGGCACCGGCGATGTGCTGACCGGCCTGATCGCCGGCCTCCTCGCGCAGGGGTTCGACGCCCTCGACGCCTCGGTGCTCGCCGTCTACCTGCACGGCCTGGCGGGGGACCTCGCCGCCGCCCGGCTGGGGGAGATGTGCCTCGCCGCCGGTGACCTGATCGAGATCCTCCCCGCCGCCTTCGCCGCCCTGAAGGGGGAGGGCGAGGAGGAGGAGGACGAGCACGATCATGGCCATGATCACAGTCCGGAGCGGGGGCACGGCCGGCACCCGCACCGCCGGTGAATTGCCGGTGAAGCGGTGAGGCGCTGGACCTCCCGTTCCGAGGCGGAGACCCTGGCGCTCGGCCGTGAGCTCGGCCGCGAGCTGGCGCCGGACGGCGTCCTCCTGCTCTCGGGCGATCTGGGCGCCGGCAAGACGGTGCTGGCGCGCGGCATCGGCGAGGCGCTGGGGATTGCGGCGCGCGAGGTGCAGTCGCCCACCTACACCCTGATCCGCGAGCACCAGGGGAGCGGCGGGCGGCTGGTCCACGTCGACCTCTACCGGCTGGCGCCCGAGGAGACCGCCGCGCTCGGCCTGGAGGAGCTGCTGGCCGGACCCGGGGTGAAGGTGATCGAATGGGCCGAGCGCCTGCCGTTCGCTTTGCCGGGAGCGCTCGTCCTGCGGCTCGCGCGGACGGCGGAGGGGGAGGGGCGGGAGATCGTCGAAATGGAAAATCACGCAACAGATTCCAGATAGGAGGGATCGGATGAAGAAGATCAAGAAGGTGGGGGTCCTCGGCTGCGGGCTGATGGGCTCCGGGGTCGCCGAGATAGCGGCCCGCTCGGGGTACGAGACCGTGGTGCGCGAGGTCACCAGCGAGCTGATGGAGAAGGGGGTCGACAAGATCCGCGGCTCGCTGAACAAGGCGGTCGAGCGGGGCAAGCTGGAGGCCGGCGCCCGCGACGAGGCGGTCGGCCGGCTCTCCGGCACGGTGGACCTGGCGGCGCTCGCCGACTGCGACATCGTGATCGAGGCGATCGTCGAGAACCTGGAGGACAAGCGGAAGACCTTCACCGCCCTCGACGAGGTGGTGAAGAAGGACGCCCTGTTCGCCAGCAACACCTCGTCGCTGACCATCACCCAGATGGCGATGTTCACCCAGCGCCCCGACCAGTTCGTGGGTCTCCACTTCTTCAACCCGGTGCCGGTGATGAAGCTGGTCGAGGTGGTGCGCACCCTGCTGACCTCGGACGAGAGCTTCGACCGCGCCTTCGAGTTCGCCCGCTCGCTCGGCAAGGAGCCGGTGGCCGCCCGCGACAACTCGGGGTTCATCGTCAACCGCCTGCTCGTCCCCTACCTGCTCGACGCCATCCGCGCCCTGGAGGAGGGGGTGGGGAGCGTCGAGGACATCGACAAGGGGATGCAGCTCGGCTGCGGCTATCCGATGGGGCCGTTCACCCTCCTCGACTTCGTGGGGCTCGATACCACCTATTACATCGCCGGCATCATGTTCGACGAATACCGCGAGAAGCGCTTCGCCTCGCCGCCGCTGCTCAAGCAGATGGTCACTGCCGGCCGCCTCGGCAAGAAGAGCGGGCGGGGGTTCTACGACTACAGCAAGAAGTAGGGGTTTGCGGCCTGCGACCTCACCCTCGGTCCCTCTCCTGAAGGAGAGGGAGGGCTCAAGGCGGACCGCATCGCAGTCGCCCCCCTTCTTCTTCAGGAGAAGAGCCGGGGATGAGGTCGCAGGCCACGAAGGCCGGCCGAAGCGAGAAGACGACGGGATTAGCCGCGCCCCCGCCTCTGTTACACTCATGCATCCGGGGAGCCCTTGACCCCTATCCTCCAACCAGACACCCGCTTCTCCGGTTCCATCGAGATCACAAACACGATGACTCAAGTCACTCTCGCCGAGGAGGGCCTCGACACCCTGTTCGGCACCCAGGACGAAAACCTGCGGCGGATCGAGCGGACGTTCGGGGTCACCCTGACCGCCCGCGGCAGCGAGCTGCACATCCACGGCGACCCCGAGCGGGTGGCGGTCGTGGAGCGGCTGCTGGCCGAGCTCAACGCCGTCACCGCCCGGGGGTACCGCTTCCGCCCGGGCGACGTGCAGACGGCGATCCGCATCGCCGCCGAGGCGCCGGACACCTCGCTGGTCGACTTCTTCATGCCCGAGGGGATGCTCGCCTCGGTGCGGCGGATGGTCGCCCCGCGGACCTACAAGCAGCAGCTCTACCTGCAGGCGATGATCGACCACGACATCGTGATCTCGATCGGCCCGGCCGGCACCGGCAAGACCTTCCTCGCGGTCGCCATGGCCGCCGCGGCGCTGAACGAGAAGAAGGTGCGGCGGATCATCCTCGCCCGTCCAGCCGTGGAGGCGGGGGAGAAGCTCGGCTTCCTCCCCGGCGACCTGGTGGAGAAGGTCAATCCCTATCTCCGGCCGCTCCACGACGCCCTCCACGACATCATCGGCTTCGAGAAGGTGGCGCGGATGATGGAGCGCGGGATCATCGAGATCGCCCCGATCGCCTTCATGCGCGGCCGCACGCTCAACGACAGCTTCATCATCCTCGACGAGGCGCAGAACACCACCCCCGAGCAGATGAAGATGTTCCTCACCCGCATCGGCTTCAACTCCCAGGCGGTGATCAACGGCGACGTCACCCAGGTCGACCTGCCGCAGGGGCGGATGTCCGGCCTGCGCGAGGCGCAGGAGGTGCTCGCCGGGGTGGAGGGGATCAAGTTCTTCTACTTCGACCAGCGCGACGTGGTCCGCCACGCACTGGTGCAGAAGATCGTAACGGCGTACGATGCGTTCGAGCAGCGCAAGAGCGAGCGCGAGGCCGAGGCGCGCGCCGCCCGGCAGCTCGCCGCCCAGGGCGCCTCCGCGGCAGGGGGCCACCCTTCTTCGCCTTGAGCCGCGGAAGCCGCTCCTCCGCGGCGGGCCAGTGATCCAGAGCATGGCTCGCGATACCGATCCCACGAGCGTCACCGAGATCCGTCCCGCCTCCAGCGGGACGGGATCGATCCGCCTGCGCAAACGGGCGCGCCCGCGCGACCTCTGGGAGGGCGCGCTCGACCGGCCGCTGCTCTGGCTCGCCGCCTTCCTGATCCTCGGCACCTGGTGCCTGCAGCCGGGCGCCTTCCACTTCTCGAACCGGGCCCAGCCCAACACCATCGCCGACCACGACTACGTGGCCTCGCGCGACCTGCTGCTCAACGACGACGAGGCGACGGTGAAGAAGCAGCGCGAGGCCCGCGACGCCGTGCTGCCGGTCTACGACCTCGACCCCGGCGCGCTCGCCGAGCGCGACACCTGGATGGCGCAGCTCTTCGGCCAGGGGCGCGCCCTGCTGACGGCCGGAGGGGAGTCGGCGGCGGCCCGCGAGGCGGCCGTCCGCACGCTGTCCGCCAGCCCGCAGCCGCCCAACGCCGTCAAGCTCACCGCCGCCCAGGCCGAGCTGCTGGCGCGCAAGGGGTTCTCGGCCGACCTGGAGGACCACCTGCGCGGCGCCCTCACCCAGGTGCTGCGCCGCGGCGTCGTGGCCAACAAGGAGCTGCTGCTGGAGAACCGCCTGCGCGGGGTCACCCTGCGCAACCTCGCCACCTCCGCCGAGAGCGTCCACTTCGACCTCTTCGACCACGTCGGCTACCCCGGCGAGGCGCGCGACCTGTTCGAGACCGAGGTGCGGAGCTGGGGGGGCTACAGCGTGGCGGACCGCCGGCTGCTGGTCGACTTGCTGGCCGACAACGCGCCGCCGAACCTGCTGCTCAACCGCAGCGAGACCCTGCTGCGGCAGGACGCCGCCGCGGCCGGCGTCGGCCAGGTGTTCGACCAGATCCGCCAGGGGCAGGTGATCGTCCGCAAGGGGGACCCGATCGATCCCGGCCACGCCCGCATCCTCGCCCAGATGCAGGGGGAGCGGCAGCTCGGCCGCCGGCTGCCGCCGATCGCCGCCGCCCTGGCCCTGCTGGCGCTGATCGCCGGCGTGGTCTGGCTCTCCCAGAGGCGGGAGAAGGTGGCGAACCACGAGCGCGGCCGGCTGTTCGCCGAGAGCCTGCTCCTCCTCCTGCTCTTCCTGCTGGGCACCAAGTTCTGCTTCGTGATGGCCGGCGCCCTCGCCGGCGCCTTCGACTTGCCGCCCCTCAACTCGGCGCACGCCTACGCCTACGCCATCCCGTTCGCCGCCGCCGCCCTGGTGGCAATGCTCCTGCTCGGCCGCAACATCGCGCTGACGACCTGCCTGCTGATCTCCGTGCTGGCCGCCCGCCTCACCGGCGAGGACGCGCTCTGGGTGGTCTTCTACAGCCTCGCGGGGTCGCTGGCGGCGATCTACACGCTGGAGGGGAACCGCTTCCGCCACCGGCTGGTGATGGTCCGCGTCGGACTCGTCGTCGGTGCCGTCAACTTGGCGATGGTGCTGATCCTGACCGCGTTCTCCAATGTCAGCCGCGGCTGGTGGCAGGTGGGTTTCGACCTCATCTGCGCCTTCGCCGGCGGCCTGGTGGTCACCGCCGCCGCCAGCTTCGTCCTGCCGATCCTGGAATGGGCGCTGGGGATCACCACCGACATCAAGCTGGTCGAGCTCTCCAACACCAACCTGCCGCTGCTCCGGCGGCTCGCCTACGAGGCGCCCGGCACCTTCCAGCACTCGCTGATGGTGGCCAACCTCGCCAAGGAGGGGTGCGAGGCGATCGGCGCCGACCCGGTGCTCGCCTACACGGCGGGGCTCTACCACGACGTCGGCAAGGTGCTGCGCCCCGACTACTTCGTCGAGAACCAGCGCCCGGGCCACAACCGGCACGACAAGCTCCTCCCCTCGATGAGCGCGCTGATCCTGATCAACCACGTCAAGGACGGCGTCGAGCTGGCCCGCCAGCACAACCTGCCGCGGGTGATCGCGGATGCCGTCGAGCAGCACCACGGCACCCGGCTGATGAAGTTCTTCTACAGCAAGGCGCAGGAGCAGAAGGACCCCGACGCCACCGACGTCACCGACGAGAAGTACCGCTATCCGGGCCCCCAGCCGCAGACCCGGGAGATGGGGGTGCTGATGATCGCCGACGCCGTCGAGGCCGCCAGCCGCACCCTCGTCGAGGGCTCGCCGGCCAAGATCCGCGCCCTCATCCGCACCATCGTCGACGACTGCCTGCACGACGGCCAGCTCGACCATACCGACCTGACGCTCTCCGACCTGCGCCTGGTCTCGGAGTCCTTCCTGCGGGTGCTCTCGAACATCTTCCACCAGCGGATCGACTACCCGGGGCTCGACTTCAACGCCCATCCCAGCCGCGAGAAGAAGCCGATCCGCCTCCAGGCCTCATGACTCCTCCTCCCGCCTGCGAGATTGTGATCCTCAACCCGAACCGCTATGCCGAGGCCGGCACGCGCAAGCTGCTGCCGTGGATCGCCGCGCTGGTGGCCGCCGTCGCCCCACAGGCGGAGAGCCTGGGCGTGCGCTTCGTGGGCGACCGCTCGATGCGGCTCACCAACCGCCAGTTCCGCGCCAAGGACCAGACCACCGATGTGCTCTCGTTCCCCGGCGAGGAGGCGGGGGCCGGCGGCGATGCCGGCACTGGCCATCTCGGGGACATCCTGATCTCCGTTCCCGCGGCGCGCCGGCAGGCCGCCGAGGCCGGCCACTCCGTCGACCTGGAGATCAAGACCCTGCTCCTGCACGGCATCCTCCACTGCCTGGGCCACGACCACGAGACCGACCAGGGGGAGATGGAGCGGCTGGAGCGGCGGCTGCGCAAGCGATGGCTCGCCGGAGAGACGCATGGCTGAGGCCGAGCCGCTGATCTCGCGCGGCGTCCTCCTCTGGGTGTTCCTCCTCCTCGTTCCGGTGGCGATGATCACCGCGACGCTCTCCGCCCTGCTCGAGCGGAGCGGCCCGATCCGCCTGCGGCATTGGGCCGAGGAAGCCGGGGGCTCGCTGCGCAAGCTGCTCGAGACGCCGGTGCAGTTCGGGGTCTTCCGCTATGTGCTGTCCGTCCTCTCGCGGACGCTGCCGATCGTCCTCGCCGCGCTCCTTACCTCGGACCTTACCCGCTTCCACCGCGCCCATCCGATGCCCTGGGCGTTCGTCGCCGTCCTCCTGCTGGTGGGCGTAGCCGAGATCGTCAACCGCACCCTGGTCGGCCAGGACCCCGAGCGCTCGCTGCGGGCGCTGACCCGCGTCTACCGCGCCGCCCTCTGGCTGCTCTCCCCCCTGGTGCGGCTGCTGTCGCCGTTCATCCCCGCCGAGGCCTTCGAGCGCCACGAGGAGGGGGGGAGGACGAGGGCGCCTCCGACGAGGAGATCGAGGCCTTCATCGACGTCGGCACCCGCGAGGGGATCCTGGAACCCGAGGAGGGCAAGTGGCTCTGGGGGATCGTCGGCTTCGGCGACACCCAGGCGCGCAGCGTGATGACGCCGCGCATCGACCTCGTCTGCGCGCCGGTCGATTCCACGCTCGACACCCTCGCCGACCGCTTCGTCGAGTCGGGCCACTCGCGCGTGCCGATCTACGAGGACTCGGTCGACCGCATCATCGGCATCCTGCACATCCGCGACCTCCTGCGCGCCTCGCGCGCGGTGCCCCCGCCGGCCGTCCGCGACCTGCTGAAGCCCCCCCTGTTCATCCCCGAGACCAAGCCGCTCGGCGAGCTGCTCAAGGAACTCCAGGCCCGCTTCCAGCAGGTGGCCGTGGTGGTCGACGAGTACGGCGGCACCGCCGGCCTGGTCACCATGGAGGACCTGCTGGAGGAGATCGTCGGCGAGATCATGGACGAGCACGAGGCGCTGGCGGCCGAGCTGGAGCCGCTGGAGAACGGCTACCGGCTCGACGGCCGCGCCCACATCGAGCTGCTCGACGAATTGTTCGGCGTCGAGATCGAGGACCCCGAGTACGAGACCGTGGCCGGCCTGATCTTCAGCGTCCTCGGCTACATTCCGCAAGTGGGAGAGACGGTGGAGTCCCATGGCCTCCGCTTCATCGTCGAGGCGGTCGCCGACCGCCGCATCCAGACCGTGCGCGTCGAGCGGATCGACGGCGCCGAGGAGGCCCGGGAGGCCGAAGCCTGATGCCGAAGTCCGGAACCGTGGCGCTGGTCGGCCGGCCCAACGCCGGCAAGTCGACCCTGATGAACCGCCTGCTGGAGGAGAAGCTCGCCATCGTCTCCGACAAGCCGCAGACGACCCGCCACCGGATCGTCGGCATCCTCTCGGGCGAGCGGGGGCAGATGGTCTTCTACGACACCCCCGGCATCCACCGCCCCCTCCACCGCCTCAACCGGCAGATGGTGCGCTACGCCCTCGACGCCATGAACGACGCCGACGTCTCCTGCCTGCTGGTCGACGCCGCCGAGAAGTTCGGCAAGGGGGACGCCTACGTGCTCGACCTCGCCGGCAAGGCCAAGGAGCCGCGGGTGCTGGTGCTCAACAAGGCCGACCGGATGAAGAAGCCGAACCTGCTGCCGCGGATGGAGCAGTACGGGAAGACCGGCCTGTTCACCGAGATCGTGCCGATCAGCGCCGCCACGGGAGAGAACTGCGACCGCCTGCTCGACATCCTCTGGGGCCTGCTGCCGGAGGGAGAGCCGATGTTCGATCCCGAGCTGCTGACCATCCACCCCGAGCGCTTCCTGGTGACCGAAAGGATCCGCGAGAAGGTCCTGGAGCTGACCACCGACGAGCTCCCCTTCTCGACCGCCGTCGTCCTCGAGCGCTGGGAGGAGGTGGAAGGCGAGATCCTGCGCATCTACGCCTCCATCCTGGTCGAAAGGCCGGGCCAGAAGGGGATCGTCGTCGGCAAGCAGGGCTCGATGATCAAGGCCATCGGCACCGCCGCCCGCCTCGACCTGGAGGAGTACCTCGAACGCCGCATCTACCTCGAGCTCAACGTCCGCCTCGAGCCCGACTGGCGCGAGGACCAGGCCCTGCTGGCGCAGATCGACCGGGATGTGGATCTGGAGATCGGGTAGGGCGGTTGGAAGCCCTGGGCGTATACTTGAGGAGCCATGAGCCTGCGAGACCTCCTCTCCAACGACGAGCCACTCCTGGATGGCCGGAATCATGGCAGCAGCATCCGGCGGGCTCTGGTCTGCCTCCTGTTGGGGGGCGGATTTCTCGCGTTGGAGCGGCTTCTGCACGGAGCCGGCACAACGGGCGCTCGTCTCCTGATCGCCCATCTTTCTGAGTTCCTGGGCTGGGCGTTTCTCGGGTCATCAACTCTCTTCTTGTTCAGCTTGAGTGGCAGACCAGCGAATCGGAAGCGCTCGTCGTCGCGGCGGATATTTTCTCCATTTCCTGGCAGGCGCCATACCGCAGAGGCCAATCCAAGTGGCGAGCGCTCCAAGGCGATCGATGAGCTTTACGCCGAATTGCACCCCTTGATGAGTCGGGCCGCCGCCGATCCCAGCTTGAAGGACAAGGTTCAAGAAAGGCTCTCCGTTTTGCGACGTCTCCAGACTGAGGAGGCGGAGGAGATGGAGAAGCGGTTCGAAGCAAGTCTCCTACTGAAGCCGGGCGAGGGTTGGCAAGCACTCGCGCGGACGAGGGAGCTCTTGGCCCGTTATGAAGATCCTTCCTCTCAGCTCTCTCCCACCTCCAGAAAGAATTGAGCGGCGGCATACTCCTCCGCTGACCTCTGGCCGGTACGGCTACCGAGAGTATCGGCCCTGCCTGCGTTGGGATTTTGGGTTTAGCTGCGCGTTCTGCCTGCTCCATGAAGGAGATCTCGCGGACCTGGGGGCGCAGGGATTAGGACTCACCGGGATCGAGCACTTCGTACCCGCCAGTCTCGATGCAGAGAAGGTTAATCAGTACGAGAACTGTTTCTACGCCTGCCGCTTCTGCAACCAGTCCCGAGCTGCCGCTCCTCTCGTGGATAAATCGGGCAGGAGGCTGATCAACCCGTGCAGCCACGCCTGGGAGGAGCGCTTCTTCGCCACTTCTGACGATCGCCTCTTGCCCCATCCGAACGATCGTGACGCTGTCTATACCGCTGAGGTCTACGATCTCAATGATCCCCAAAAGGTAAAAAGACGGCGACGTCGGCGCGAGAGATTGGCCGAGTGGCTCGGCGTGCTCAGCGAGGGGCCTCTCCAGATCCGGCTGCTTCTCGCCCTTGCCGAGAGAGCTACTTCCCTCACCGAGGCCGCGGAGCTTCTGGCAGCCGCGGCATCCCAGAGGGCGCTGATCTTACAGGCCGCGCTTGAGATCCAACGCTACGCTGCAATCCCCGCCGACGCCGACGATGTCTGCCGCTGTGGACGAGCCGAGCACCATGAGCTGCCCGCATGGCTGGTCGCCCAGACGCAGGAGCGGCCGCCGGCGTCGCCTTGAGGAGCCGCGCGTCCAGGGATTCGACAGGGATAAGTGAGATCCGCCTGCGCTAACCACCGACTCAGGCCGCGGAATCCGACCTTTCTATGCTCTTGTTTTGTTCAACTTACGGGCGGCCCTGCCGGGATTACACCGCCGAGAGCGCGCTCGCGAGGGGCCAACGGCCCCACGCGGGTGCGCAGACAGCCGCCCGGAAGCTCGGAAACCCTGGTCGCACCGAGCGCCCGATCTCAGAGCCAAAGCCGCCGGATCAAAAAACGCCTGCCATGCGGGCCAACGGTCCGCGCTCCCTCAGCCCAGCCCAACGGGCTGGGTTGCGATCGATTCAGCCGCCCTCCGCGCCCCAACGGGGAGCGCTAACTAACCGGCGTCCCGAGGCCTCCAGGGATTCGACAAGGAGACAACTCCGGCGGTTCTCCCCTCCGCCGCGGGTGGTGAACATCCGCGCCGAATCGGCGGTACGGCAGATCCGGCGGTGCTCACGTACACCGTGACGGTGAAGATGTCAGATCTGGCGGCGCTCACCACCGCCGCGGCGGTGGACATCCACGCCGAATCTGCGGGATCGCAGATCCGGCGGTGCTCGTGTGCGTCGCGGGGGTGGAGACGTCAGATTCGGCGGTGGTCACGTACGCCGTGACGGTGGAGACGTCGAATCCGGTGGTGCTTATCACCGCCGCGGCGGTGAACGTCCAAGCCGGATCGGTGGACGTACCGTCCGGGCACGCCGACCGGCCAGCCCCGACCTTCGCTCCCTCAGCCCAGCCCAATGGGCTGGGGTTGCGATCGATCCAGCCACTCTCCGCGCCCCAACGGGGAGCGCTAACCGAGTTGGCTATGCAGGCGGCTCAAACTCCCGCCAGATCGCCTCGGTGACCTTGTTCAACTCCTCGTTCGCCTTGACGCGCTCGTCGAAGTCCTCGCGCCAGATGTGGAAGTCCGCAACGCTTCCGTTGCCCCATTCATGGATCGATAGACCTGGCCAGGCTGTCGGCTTCGACTTCCTCGAGGGCGGCGATGATGTGACCGATGCTACCGATCCAGCTCGCTTCACGCTCCGCCGACATGCTAGCATGCAGCCTAAGGAATAGCTGGCGAAGCTGCTCTATGCGGGAGACTTGCGATGGTATTGGCATGTGTGCGTGTGACTTAGGCCACAAATCAGAGAGTTCTTAAAGCCCGAGCGCAGAGCCAATGTCACCCGGATCGAAGGAAGTCGTGCCTTCCGGGGCCAACGGCCCGGGCTCCCATAGCCTAGCCCAAACGCCGCTATGTCAAATATGCAGACCGGCTATGCTGAAGCTCTATGACTCAATGCTTTTCTGTCGTTTCGACAGCAAGTGTTTTGAGAGCTTCCAAATCTGTGGCCTCAAGTGCTTTGGCAATGTCATCTGAAGTCTTATCTATCAGTCTTCGGAGGTCGCCGAGGACTTGGACGGCCTTTTGTTCAAACTCTGGTGTATTTTTCAAGGGCAGAAGCAGTTCAAGAGCATCCGTGTGCTTACTTTGTATGGATGATAGCAGGCTGCGAAACACTGCTGAGGCGGTAGCTCGAGATATCGTCCGCTTGTGATTAGATACAAAGGCATCGTAAGCTACCGCAACTGAGATGGTGAATCCGACAATCTGGTCGTATGGCCTTAGAAATCCAGAGGTTATTAATAATCCACCAAAAACAGCAAGACCCTTTAGAGCGTAAGCTATAGTTTTATGCCTCTCCAATTCTGCATCGATTTTATTCTTATCCGCCACAGCCTTGTTGTAAGAATTTTCAAATTGCTGTTGAGCAAAGGAAAACGTTCCAGCAGCGTTCTCAAATCTTGGCGCGGGCATAGCTTATACCATGTTAAGCAGCATTCTCTGCATCACGGCGGCAACTCTTACAATCGTTCCAGCGAAGTCGTTAACCACAAATTCGAGTCTACCCTGACCGTGCTCGTAGGTATCTCCATCAATGGTGAAGTAGTGATGGTGCCCGTCTGGAACCCGTAGAGAACCGCAGGCACCACAGCCGGTATATGCCGGCGGTGGCGGGTATACTAGAAAACATTTGATATCGACACCGTATTGAGCCTCCGAGCCATGAACCTCTATAGACATCTCTGCCCTTCGATCAAGGTTGATTACCGGTTGCTCGTGCAGAAGTGCATAGGTGCGACCATCGACTGTCAGAGTAATCCGCTCAATCATATGCCATACGCTCCTCTCTGAATGTGAATAGACTTAACTGGTCCATGCCGAAGTATTTCTCGTATTTGAGCCCCAAAGTCCCTCTCCAGCCACGGAGGATTTCAATAGACACAGAAGCAAAGAAGACACCTGCACCTCCATGGCGCCTGATGGAGATCCACTCTTCGCAGGCGCTTTGGGCGCTGCCCTTCCGAGCATTGCACCCGCTTCCGAGGACCGCGGTGAGGCTTTCAGAGGAACGGTCCACGTATGCCCAAGCTCCTAACCGCGATTTCATTGAGCCAATTATACCGTAAGTCCCGGCGATATACAGAAGAGTCCTTGTTCTGTTCCTCGGCTGAGCACGTAAATATTTGAATGAAACTATGGGCGGCTGGATCATCGACGTGGAGCCCTCGGTGGCTGAGCGGGGCCAGGTCTCCGACGAGGTGTAAGGCGTTGTGATTTCAGACCTCGCATCTCATTGAGCCGTGCCGGTGAGGGTCTCGAGCAGAGCCTGCCAATCGGAGGTCGTGAGCACGGCCGAAACAGCGGCTCCTTGCTGATTGCGGGGCGTAGAGACGATCCCAGCCCGTCCCCGTGGACTGCATAGGATGTCGTGGACGGGCTGGGAACGTCTTCTTCATCCTGCGATCAGCACCCTGGGATCAGCCGCAGTTCCTGCCGCGTAGGCTCCTGCCCTGGTGGGCTCCTGGCCGCCGGCCGGCCTTGGTGGGGGATCTCGCGAGGCGCAGCCCCCGCCCGCCTCCAGGTCCTTCCCGCCCCCCCCAAACATTCCCCAGCCTTCGCCCGTATACTTACAGGGCAGCGAAGGCCCTGCCCCCTAGACAGGAATGCGCGGGTGCCGTATACGCTTTGAACTAAATGATGAGAGCTCGATCCGCCCCCTTCTGCCTCCTCCTCGCCTCCCTGGCGTGCCCGGCCCTGCTCGCCGGCTGCTCGGGGTCGGGGGCGCATGCGCAGGCGGGGCGGGATTCGGGGCTGGTGGCGCATCGGGGGGCGCTCCGGCAGCGGTTGATCCTCTCGGGTGAGCTGGCGGCGGAGCGGGGGGAGTCGCTGAACGTGCCGCGCACCAACTCCTTCCAGCTCACGATCCGCTGGCTGGCCAAGGACGGCGCGCTGGTCAAGGCGGGCGATCCGGTGGTCTCCTTCGACAACTCGACGTTCTCGTCGGACCTGGAGGAGAAGCGGCTCTCCGCCTCCCAGGCGGGCAGCGATCTCGCCACCGCCGAGGCCGAGCTGAAGACGACCGGGTCGGAGCGCCAGTTCAACGTCGCCAAGGCGAAATCCGAGGTGGAGAAGGCGCGGCTGGCCGCCTCGGTGCCTCCCGAGATCCTGCCGCGGCGCGAGTATCAGGAGCGCCAACTCGCCCTCAAGAAGGCCGAGAGCGAGCTCGCCAAGGCCCAGGAGGTGCTCACCACCGAGTCGAAGGCGAGCACGACCGGCGTGGCGATCCAGAAGATCACGCTCGACAAGTCGCGGCGGGAGATCCACGACGCCGAGGAGACCATCCAGGCCCTCGACCTCAAGGCGCCGCGCGACGGCATGGTGCTGGTGGGCAACCAGCCCTTCGAGGAGCGCAAGTTCCAGGTGGGGGACTCGACCTGGCCGGGGATGCCGATCGCGACCCTGCCGGACCTCTCGTCGCTGGCCGTCCACGCCAGCCTCTCCGACGTCGACGACGGCCGGATCGCCCCGGGCGCCCAGGTGCTCTGCACGCTCGACGCCTATCCCACCACCACCTACCGCGGCCACGTGGTCGACATCTCGCCGGTGGCCCGGCAGTCCAAGCGCAGCCCGCTGCTGCGCTACTTCCCGGTGCGGATCACTCTCGACCAGGCGGACACCCGCCGGATGCGCCCGGGCATGTCGGTGCGCGTCGAGGTGATGGGGCCGGAGGTGCGGGACGCCCTGCTGGTGCCGCGCGTCGCTCTCGATGTGAAGGCGGACGGCACCGGCGCTCGCGCGCTCCTGGCGTCCGGCGGCTCGGCGCCGGTGCGGCTGGGGACCTGCTCGGCGAGCGAGTGCGTGGTCGAGTCCGGAATCTCCGAGGGGACCCGGCTGCGGTCGCGGGACGGCGCGCGCGACGGCCCGGCGGACGGGAGGCCGGGATGAGCCCGCGGCGGCGGCGGATCACCCGTTTCGCGGCGAGCGGCGCCCTGCTCCTCGCGCTCGTCGTCGGCGTCTGGCTGGTGGCCGGGCGGGCCGCGGCCTCGGGCACCGCCGGCTGGACCGAGGTGCGGCGCGACGACCTGGTGGTGGGGGTGCCGGTGGCGGGCACGCTCTCCTCGGTGCAGGCGGTGCGGATCGGCCCGCCGCAGATCACCGAGGTCTGGGACTACAAGATCTCCTTCATGGCTCCCGAGGGGGCGCCGGTGCGCGCCGGCCAGCCGGTGCTCGGCTTCGACACCTCGGAGCTCGAGCGGCAGCTCCTCGACAAGCGGGCCGAGCGCGATTCGGCGCAGAAGGAGCTGGAGAAGAAACAGACCGATCTGGAGGTCCAGCGGCGCGACCGCGAGCTCGAGCTCGCCGAGGCCCAGGCGCGCGAGCGCAAGGCGGCGCTCAAGGTCGACGTGCCCGCCGAGCTGGTGGCGTCCAAGGAGCTCGCCAAGTCGCGCGAGGACCTGGACATCGCCCGCCGCGAGGTCGCCTACCTCAAGGGGCGCGTCGGTCTGGAGTCCGCCCAGGGCTCCACCGAGGCTGACGCTCTCGCCCGCAAGCGCGACCGCGCCGCCGTCCGCGTCAAGGACATGGAGGCGGCGGTCGCCAGCATGATGGTGAAGGCGCCGCGCGACGGCACGGTGGTCTACGTCGCCACCGACGAGGGGGAGAAGAAGAAGGTGGGGGACTCCTGCTGGCGCGGCCAGTCGGTGCTGGAGATCCCTGACCTGCGCGCCATGGAAGGGGAGGGGGACATCGACGAGGCCGACTCCGGCCGCGTCGCCGTCGGCCAGAAGATCAGCTTCCGCCTCGACGCCCATCCGGACGACGTCTTCACCGGCCGCGTGCGCTCGATCGGCGGCGCCGTGCAGAGCCGCTCCGAGGTGAACCCCCTGAAGGTGGTCCGGCTGGAGATCGACCTCGACCATACCGATCCGCAGCGGATGCGCCCCGGCATGCGCTTCCTGGGCACGGTCGAGATCGAGCGCGTGGCGAAGGCCCTGGTGGCGCCGCTGGAGGCGGTGTTCAACCGCGCCGGCGGGCCGGTGATCTACCGCAAGACGGGGTGGGGGAGCGAGGCGGTGCGGCCGGTGCTCGGGGCCCGCAACGACCGGGAAGTGGAGGTGAAGACCGGGCTCAAGGCGGGCGACCGGGTCTCCACCCGCGACCTCTCGGAGAAGAGCCGGTGAAGCCGGACCCCCGCAAGCGCGCCGCGAGCCGGCTCGGCCGGTTCGGCCTGGCCGCCGGCGTGGCGGTCGCCGCGCTGCTCGCGCTCGGCGCCTTCCTGCCGCTGTCGCGGCCCCCCGGCGCCGACGTGCCGACGCAGAAGATCGAGGCCGGGGACTTCGTGCGCACCGTGCCGGCGCAGGGGGACCTCCACGCGGTGCGGGCGACGCCGATCTCCGTGCCGATGGGCGCGCCCGGCCCCTTCCGCATCGGCTGGCTGGCGCCCGACGGCTCGCTGGTCAAGCAGGGGGACGTCGTCATCCGCTTCGATCCCAGCACCCTCCAGAAGCGGCTGGTGGACGCCGGGGACGACCTCCGCGGCGCTCAGCTCAAGATGCAGAAGGAGCAGCTCTCCGGGCTCTCCGAGGTGCGCAAGCTCCAGCAGGACGCCGCCATCGCCCGCGTCGAGCTGGAGCAGGCGAGCCAGTTCCAGAAGAAGGACGCCGACATCTATTCGCGCAGCGAAATCATCGAGTCGGACATCGACCAGGGGCTCGCCCTCCAGCGGCAGAAGCACGCCGAGGGGTCGCAGCAGAGCCACCAGCGGCTCACCGGCACCGAGGTCGCCCTGCTCCAGATCAAGGTCCGCCAGGCCGAGGCCAAGATCCAGCAGGCGAAGGCGGGACTCCAGTCGCTCACCGTCGTCGCGCCCCACGACGGCGTGCTGATCCTCAAGCGCAACTGGCGCGGCGACACCACGCGGGTGGGGGACAGCGTCTGGAACGGCCAGCCGCTGGCGGAGATCCCCGACCTGTCGACGATGGAGGCCGACGTCTACGTGCTGGAGGCGGACGCCGGCGGCCTCAAGGCGGGCAAGAGCGCCACCGTCGCCGTGGAATCGGCGCCGGGGGTGACCTATCCCGCCCGCATCCAGCGGGTGGACGCGCTGGCCAAGCCGCGCATCCCGGGCTCGCCGGTGCAGTACTTCGCCGTCACCCTGGCGCTCGCCCGCACCGATCCGAGGGTGATGAAGCCGGGGCAGCGGGTGATCGCCAACCTGCTGCTCGACCAGCGCAAGGACGCCCTGCTGGTCCCCCGCCAGGCGGTGTTCGACCGCGAGGGGCGCTCGATCGTCTACCGCCGCGGGAAGCAGGGGGGCTTCGAGCCGGTCGAGGTCAAGCTCGGCGCCTCCACGATGGGACGGATCGTGATCGATTCGGGGATCTCCGCCGGCGACGTGCTCGCCCTGCGCGATCCCACGCGCCCCGCCGGCGAGCCCGAGATCAAGCCGGCGGCGCGCCCCTCCGCTCCCCCCTCGCGCTCCGGCCGGGGCGGCGGCGGGATGATCATCATCGGCCTGATCGGGTGATGACGCGAAGAGCTGACTTCCGATGACGCCCCAGGAAGCCTTCCGCTCGGCGCTCGACAACCTCGCGGCGCACAAGCTGCGCTCGGCGCTGACCATGCTCGGCATGATCTTCGGGGTCGGCGCGGTGATCGCCATGATGTCGATCGGCGCCGGGGCCGAGCGCCAGGCGCTCGCCTCGATCGAGCGGCTGGGGCTGCGCAACGTGCTGGTGCGCGCCAAGAGCTTCAAGGACGACGAGCTGAAGGAGATCCGCCAGAAGTCGCTCGGCGTCTCCCAGCGCGACGCCGCCGCCATCGCCGAGGCGGTGCCGGGGGTCGACCTGGTGGCGCCGCGCATCCGCATCGACCCCTACAAGGTGATCTCGCCGGGGGGGAAGAGCGACGGCGCCGCCGTCTACGGCGTCATCCCCCGCCACGCCGAGCTCGCCCACCTCACCCTCGCCGAGGGGCGCTTCCTCGATCCGCTCGACGAGAGCACCCACGCCCAGGTCTGCGTGATCGGCTCCGAGGTCCGCCGCGACCTCTTCGGCTACGGCCAGGCGCTGGGGGAGCTGGTGAAGGTCAACGACGTCTGGCTGGAGGTGGTGGGGGTGCTCGCCGCCGCCGACTCCGGAGCCGCCGGGACGGGGGCCCCGGGGAGCGCCGCGGGGGGCGCCGGAAGCTCCGGCGGAGCGGCCGGCGGCGGCTCCGCTGGAAATACCGGCGCGGCGGCCGGTGGGGCCGCGGGCTCGTCGCGCGAGATCTACCTGCCGCTGTCGACCGCCGACCGCAAGTTCGAGCACCCGGCGCTCGCCTCGCCGCTCGACGAGATCGTGGTCCGTCTGAAGAGCGGGGTGAGCGGGGAGGAGACCTCGCCGGTCCTGCGCGACCTCCTCGACCGGTTGCACGGCGGCACCGGCGACTACGAGCTGGTGGTCCCCGAGGCGCTGCTCGCCGAGAGCCGGCGCACCCAGCGGCTGTTCAACGTGGTGATGGGGGCGATCGCCGGCATCTCCCTGCTGGTGGGGGGGATCGGGATCATGAACATCATGCTGGCGACGGTGCTCGAGCGCACCCGCGAGATCGGCGTCCGCCGCGCGGTGGGCGCCCGCGCCGGCGACATCCGCTTCCAGTTCATCGTCGAGTCCTTCGCCATCAGCCTGATCGGCGGCGTGGCGGGGATCGTGGCCGGCCTCGCCCTCGCCCGCGGCGTCGCCGCCTACGCCGGCTGGGAGACGATCGTCACCGGCGCCTCGATCCTCCTCGCCACCGGCGTCGCGATGACCGTCGGCCTCGCCTCCGGCATCTACCCGGCTACCCGCGCCGCCGCGCTCGATCCGATCGAAGCCCTGCGCTATGAGTGAGAAGCTCCCCTTGGTCCGTCCTTTAGTAACATAGGCGGTACAACTCGCGCCTACGTTGCTGCGGGGATCTTCCATCCCCGGGGAGCTGCCGTGAAAAAGTCGTCCCCTTTCCTCCTGCTGGTCCTCGGCCTGCTGGTCGGCTTTCCGGCCGCGCGGCTGGCGACCGCGCCCGCCGCGGCCCCCGCCGCCTCCGCGACGCCGGCGCCCGAGCCGGCCAAGGCGGCGGCGGTGCCCCATCCCGCCGAGGCGGCCGAGACGAGCGCCGCCTCCCGCGACGGCGAGGACTGCAAGCCGGTGGCGGACGCGCAGGGCAAGCCCGCCTCCCCCCACGCCTGGTGCGAGCCGGTGCGGCTGGTGCGGGAGTTCTTCGGCCTGCGGGCGGAACCGGCGAAGACCCGCGGCGACAGCCTGAAGGAGGTGCTCGCGGCGGCTGGCGCGACCGACTACAAAGACCTGCGCTTCCTGATCGCTCTCGTTCCGGCTCCGCCCGATCCGCGCCTGGATCAGGCGCTGGACGCGATCCAGAAGGGGTTCGCGCAGTCGGAGGATTCCCACTCCTCCCCGCCGCGCCCCGACTACCTCATCGACCGCGTCTGGCTCCCCTGGGCCAACGCCGACGCGGCCCAGGCGCGATCGGCTCAGGGGCGCCCCGGGCTCCTGCTCTTCCGTGGCAGCGATCCCCACAGCCTGGCGATGGTCTTCCTGATCGCCGAGAACCCCAAGACCGGGATTCAAAAGGGCGCCTTCAAGTCGGCTCTCGACCTGATCGCCGATCTCCAGGAGGCCTCCCTCGAGCCGGACGTCGCCATCCTGGGCCCCTCGTTCTCGGGCTCGGCGGAATCGGTGCGGCTGGCGCTCCAGTCCTGGCGCCAGGAGCGGGGGGAGCGCCCGGGGCTGACCTTCAAGGTCGCGTCCGGCTCGGCCACCGCCAAGGGTCTGGAGGGGACCTTCAGCGACCTGGGCGTGAGCTTCTGCCGCACCGTGCTGCCGGACGACCTGCTGCACGACGACGCCTTCGAATTCCTCAGCGGCCAGATGGGCTGGGACCTGCGCCGGGTCGCCCTGCTGACCGAGGATGATACCGCCTACGGCCAGAAGTTCCTCCGCACCGAGAAGAAGGAGCAGGATGATCGGGAGGCCTCCGCGCACGAGCGGATCGTGCTGATCCCCTTTCCCAGCCACATCTCGGACCTTCGCAACGCCGTCGAGGTGGTGGAGAAGGCCCAGGCTCAGAAGCCGGCGGTGGAGAATCCCCTGCAGGTCGACCACCCCGTGCTCGACCTCGACCTCTCCGGCCGCGAGACGGCCACCGATCTCGTCCCCACCTTCAGCCCGCTGACCACCTACAGCAACGACCTGGCGCTCTCGAACCTGCTGGGGACGATCGCGCGCGAGGGGATCCGCTACGTCGGCATCGTGGCCACCGACGTCAAGGACAAGCTCTTCCTCGCCGAGGAGATCCACCGCCTGGCGCCGGACGTCGTCCTGTTCACCTTCGACAGCAACCTCCTCTACGCCTATCCGCAGGTCGCGGCGACCACCGACGGCATGCTGGTCTTCTCCAGCTCGCCGCTGTTCACTCAAGGGGCGCCCTGGCTCCCCTCCTCGCCGGAGGACCGCCGGGGGATCTTCCGGCGGCAGTTCGCCGGCGAGTTCCAGCAAGGGGTCTTCGAGGCCATCCGCTACCTGCTGGGGGCGCGGCCGGTGCCGGCGCCGCGGACCTGGATCTCCGCCGTGGGCAACGGCGCGCTCTGGCCGATCGCGCGCCTCCGCGACCGCTCCGCGTTCCCCTCCGCGCTGGCCGCGGCGGGGGTCTGCGGCGCGGCGCTCCCCTCCGGCGTCAGCGAGGAGGCGAGCGAGGCCGTCGGCAGCGGCTTCGCGGGCAAGGACGACCTGCAGATCCTGCTGGTCGTGGTGATCCTCTACCTGCTCGCGATCGACCTGAACCGGGCGGCGCTGCTGGAGGCGGTCGCGGGCGCGCCGGCCGGTTCCGGAGAGGGCGCCGGGCGCGACTCCATCCGCGGCTTCGTGCGCAACACGCGCCGCCTGCTGGTCGCCGGTGCCGTCCTCCTCGCCGGGGCGGCGGGCGTGCTGCTGGCGGTCGGCAGCATTCCGCTCTGGGCGCGGGCCTTCACCCCCACCCCCCGGGTCATCCTGATCTCGGCTCAGTGGGCCTATCTGGTGGCGCTGGCCCTGGCCTTCGCGCTGCTGGTGCGCAACGCCGCGCGGGCGGCGCACGGCCGACGGCTCCGCCTGGCGCCGGCCACCGCCTGGACCGTGGGCGGCGGGCTCGCCTTCGCCCTCATCGTCCTGGGCATCTGGGAGCTCTGCGTGCCGGGCACCCAGATCCTCTTCTTCCACCTGCGGGCGCGGGCGCTCGCCAGCGGCCTGTCGCCGCTGGTGGCCCTCAGCGCCGTGGGGGGCGCCGTCTACGTCTGGCTGCGCAGCGAGCTGCTGCGCCGGCGGCTGATGGCGCGGCTGGCCACCGACTGCCCGCTCGAAGCGCTGGCCGACCCCGCCCTCGCCGGCTCGCTGCCCATCGTGGAGTCGTTCCACGAGCTGCTGGCGTGCACCTTCCCGCGCGGGTTCCATGCCTGGGCGCTGCCGCTGGTCGCCTTCGTGCCGCCGGTCTACCTGCTCTGGTGGACGGTGCAGCCGATCGGCGAGACCAAGGCCTTCGGGCGGCTCTTCGTGCTCTTCCTCGCCGCCGCCCTCTCGCTCAGCGCCCTCTCCTTCTACCGCTTCGTCCGCCTCTGGCACGGCACCCGCCGTCTCCTGCACCGCCTCGACGACGCCTCGCCGGCGGTGGCCAAGTCCTTCGAGGAGATCTCCGCGGAGCTCGACTGGCGGCCGATCAAGTCCTTCGGCTGGCAGATGCCCCCGTTCCGGACCCTGGTGCTCTCCGCCCAGAAGCTGCGGCAGCTCGTCGCCGCCGGCCGGCTGACCGTGCCGGGCTTTCCGGACGCCCTGGACGTGCCCCTGAAGGCGATGTTCGAGAGCGAGCGGGCCGGCGGTTCGGCGCGGGAGATCGAGAACCGGAACGCCCTCGCCCGGGTCTTCGCCCAGGCCTGCCTCGACCTGCGGGGGCAGATCGACCAGCCCGACGTGCGGCAGTTCCTGGCGCTACGGGTGACAGCCTACCTGCGCTACGTCTTCGCCCACATGCGGAACTGCCTGATCGGGGGTCTCGCCTCCTGGCTGCTCGCCCTGGTCGGCGTCACCGCCTACGTCTTCGAGCCCAAGCACTTCGTCTCGCTGGCCGGCTGGCTGGCGCTGGCGGCGGCGGTGGCGGTGATCGTCTGGATCTTCCTGCAGATGGACCGCAACCCCACCCTCAGCCGCATCGGCGGCACCACCCCGGGGCAGGTGACGTTCGACCGCGTCTTCCTCACCAAGCTCCTCACCTACATCGGCATCCCCCTGCTCGGCCTGATCGCCACCCAATTTCCCCAGGTCGGCCGGATGCTGGGGCAGGTGGTCGGCCAAGTCCTGCGGATCGGCGGGGGCGGGTAGCCGTGCTAAAGTCGCAGCGCGGTAGCTGAATTCAATCCCAGGAGGTTCCAATGTCTCAAGCGACGTGCGTCCGGCGGCTCGCCGGGCTGGCTCTGGCCACGGCTCTGCTGGCGGCCCTGCCCCTGGCGGCCCAGCAGCAGGATTTCTCGAAGGTCGAGGTCAAGGTGGTCCCCGTTTCCGGCCACATCTACATGCTGCAGGGCTCGGGGGGGAACATCGGAGTGTCGGCGGGCGACGACGGCATCCTGATCGTCGACGACGAGTACGCGCCGCTGGCGGAGAAGATCCGCGCGGCCCTGAAGGGGATCAACCCCGGCAAGCTCAAGTTCGTCCTCAACACCCACTTCCACGGCGACCACACCGGCAGCAACCCCGTCTTCGGCCCCGAGGCGACCATCGTGGCGCAGGACAACGTGCGCAAGCGGCTTGTCTCCGGCGCCACGATCATGGGCAACAAGATCGAGCCGATGGCGCCGGCAGGCCTGCCGGTGGTGACCTACGCGGAGACGGTCTCGGTCCATTTCAACGGCGAGGAGATCAAGGCGATCCACGTCCCGCACGGCCATACGGACGGCGACAGCGTGATCTTCTTCACCAAGTCGAACGTGGTCCACATGGGGGACGACTTCTTCAACGGCTTCTATCCGTTCGTCGACGTGGAGAGCGGCGGCAGCGTCCAGGGGATGACCGCGGGTGTCGCCAAGGTGCTCGCCATGATCCCGGCGGACGCCAAGGTGATCCCCGGCCACGGTGCGCTCTCCGACGTCGCCGGCCTGAAGAGCTTCCACCACATGCTGGAGGCGACCACGGCGATCGTCGCCAAGCAGGTCAAGGCGGGGAAGAAACTGGAGCAGATTCAAGCCGCCGGCCTCGGCGCCGAATGGGACTCCTGGGGCAAGGGGTTCATCAACTCCAAGACCTGGATCGAGACGATCTACAACAGCCTGAAGAAGACGCTGCCGGACCACCCGGTGAGCACCAGGCACCACTGAGCTCCACGCCTTCGAGAGCGCTCCGCGGCCAGGACTGCGGCGATCCGGATCAGGATCGCCGCAACCCCGAGGGTTGACGCGGTCTAGCAGGGGCCGGAGTGAACGATCTTCACGCCGAAGCAGGCGGCGACGCAGGGACTGTCGTAGGTGACGCCGTTGGCGCCGCAATACTCCCCGCCGAGCGGAGCGCACTCGCAGATGTGCCGGGCGGTCGACGGCTTCGCGGTCAGGGCGAGAGCGGCGATGCCGAGCAGGAGAAGCAGTTTCCGGGAGATCCTGGAGCTCGAAATCTGGTGCAAAATAAACCTCCTTGGTGTCCGGAGCGCTCCCGTGCGGCCGGCATCACGCTCACGCCGCCGGAAGCGCCCTCAGAATCCAGGTGCCGCCACCGGGGCCCGGGGGGACAGGCGCCCTTGCGCCGGATCAATAAGGCTTGTGGGCGTCGATTGAAGGCAGCGGCTGAAAGTGCTTGAGGTTGGCGGTATAGAGCGGAACCGCGAGGCGTGCCGCCACCGAAGCGATCATCGCATCCTGGAGCTGAATGCCGTGGCTCAGATGGAAGCTGGCCGTTTGCCGCATCGCCCAGCGGTTGTCGTCCTCGGTGGGGTGCTCGATTCGAAACTGGCGCAGAAAGCGGATCGCCTGAGCGCGTTTGATCTGATCGGTCGCGCCCTGGACGGTCTCCATCCAGACCACGGGCGTGATGGCCAGCCGTTGGCGCCCCAAACCGGCAAACCAGCTCGTGGCCGGCGGGAAGGCACGCAACAGATCGATGAGGATGGATGTATCGAGGATTGCGTCGGTCACCATGAATATCGCGGAGGCGCTTGCCGGATGGCCTCAACGTACTCCGCGCCGCTCTGCTCGCGCTCGGTCCAGGCTCCGATCTCGGGAGACGCCGAGATCTCTTCCGCGGTGAGCCCTGCTCCCCGGAGATCCTCCTCCGTCAGCTCGAGATCATCCGTGGAGAGAAGCTCCAGGGTTACGATCACTCGGCCGCTGGGACACGCAGGGGGGAGATCGACGAGGAGGTGCCCGTCTTCGGTGATTTCGCCTTCGACTCTCAGTGCGTTTTTCATGATATCGACCAGCGATAGCGTACCACCAACTCACATGCCACGTGATTCGCCCTCGGCTGGTCGTCAGCCGATCTCCTGAGTCATCGCGGGCCGGCCGTCGAGCCGGTCACCCGCCAGACGGCGTCGCCGACGTCGTCCGCCACCAGCAGGGCGCCGCGCTTGTCGACGGCGACGCCCACCGGCCGCCCTTTGGCGCCCCCCTGATCGTCGACGAAGCCGGTCAGCACGTCGAGCGGCTGGCCGGCGGGCTTGCCGCTCGCGAAGGGCACGAAGATCACCTTGTAGCCGCTGCGGGGCTTGCGGTTCCAGGAGCCGTGCTGGCCCACGAACATCCCCTGGCCGAAGGAGGAGGGGAGCGCCGACGCTCCCGCCGCCGAGGCCAGCCCCAGCGAGGCCGTGTGGGGACCCAGGGCATAGTCCGGCACCAGGGCCTTGGCGACGAGGTCGGGGCGCTGCGGCTGCGGCCGGCTGTCGAGGTGCTGACCGAAGTAGCTGTAGGGCCAGCCGTAGAAGCCGCCGTCGCGCACCGCCGTCATGTAGTCGGGCACCAGGTCGCTCCCCAACTCGTCGCGCTCGTTGACCGCCACCCAGAGGGCGCCGCTCTCGGGCTCCCAGGCCAGACCCACCGGATTGCGCAGACCGGAAGCGAAGATCCGGTGCTGGCCGGTGGCGAGGTCGATCTCCCAGACCGCCGCCCGGTCCTTCTCGGCCGGGATGCCGTTCTCCCCAGCGTTGCTGTTCGAGCCCACCCCCACGTAGAGCTTATTGCCGTCGGGCGAGGCGACGAGGTTCTTGGTCCAGTGATGGTTGATCGGCCCCGCCGGCAGGTCGACCACCTTGACCCCGGCGACCGTGATCCGCGTCTCGCCCGATTGATACGGAAAGCGCAGCACAGCGTCGGTGTCGCCCACATAGAGGTCGTTCCCCACCAGGGCCATGCCGAACGGCGAATGGAGGCCGGAGAGGAACACCGACCGCGTCTCCGCCACGCCGTCGCCGTCGGCGTCGCGGAGGAGGGTGATCCGGTCGGGGCTGGGCACGTTGCCGCCGGCCTTCTTCTGGAAGTGCCGGAAGAACCACCCCTTGATCCCCGGCCCGTCCTTGGGGCGGACCGGCCCGTTGGTCTCGGCCACCAGCACGTCGCCGTTGGGCAGCACGCAGAGCCAGCGCGGATGGTCCAGCCCACGCGCGAACGCGGCCACCGCCATCCCCTCGCCCGCCACCGGCGTAGCCCCCGCCGGCCACCCCTTGGCGGTCACCACGTGGACCAGCGGGATCAGCGCCTTGTCGGGAGCCGGCAGCGTCGGGTTGGCGCCCGTGCCGGCGGAGACCGGGAGTCTGGCCGAGGAGGCGCAGCCCGCGAGGGCCGTGACGGTGGCGAGGAATGCAAGACGGTGAACGAGCTTGAGCGGGATCCGGATCATGGCTCGGCCTCAGAAGCCTGCGCCCCTCGTCTCTGAGGGGCCGGCGGGGTCCTGAAGCCGGATCAGCAAGAATCAGGCCGAGGTCTGGCTCAGTTCTACTTTGCCAGATTGGCCTCGTCCGTGGGAGCCGCCCGCCCGAACCCTCACCCCTGGCCCCTCTCCCTTCCCCTCCCACCCTCCCTCACAGGGAGAGGGGAACCCCCGCCCCCTCATAATCGAGGCTTTTCTCTTTGCTTTTGCTTTTCTCCCTCTTCTCCCGGTGAGGGAGGGTGGGAGGGGACGGGAGAAGAGGGTCGGGGTGATGAGGGCCAACGCCAAAGCCAAGGTGAATCTGAAAAAGTAGAATCAATTCCCCCGCCCGAAGCTCTGCACCCAGATCACTCGGTACCCCCCGGGCGCCGCGTCATAGCCGGCGCCCACGGCGAGGCCGAGGCCCATTTCGCGGCTGGCCGGATCGAGGATGTTCCGGCGGTGGCCGGGACTGCCGAGCCAGGCCTCCAGCGCCTCCTGGGTGGAGAAGCGCTGCTCCACGATGTTCTCGCCGATGCCGGCGCGGTAGCCCTTCGCCCGCGCCCGCTCGGAAGGGCCCAGGCCTTCGGGCGTCCGGTGGCCGGAGTAGGAGCGCGTCAGCATGTCCTCGGCGTGCTCCTGGGAGATCCTGTCGAGGAGAGGGTTGGACGCCAGCGGCGGCACCCGCTCGCGCCGGCGGGCGTCGTTGACCTTGGCGAGCATCTCGGAGGCTACCCGCGCCCGGTTGGTCAGGCGGGCCGTGGCGCCGGCGAAGAAATCGCCCTGGTGCCAGCCGAAGAGGAAGACATAGAACGTGGCGCCCTCCGAGGAGGCGACGCCGACCCCCAGATCCCGGAAATGGCCGTCGCGCACCTCCCGGCACCTCGCCTCGCGGGCGCCGAGCGCGGAGTCGGGATCCCGATAGGAGAGCAGGTAGCTTTCCCGCCAGTCGTGCGCGGAATAGCCCACCTGCCGCAGCCGCTCCGCGACCGCCGACGCCGGGAAGGGCTCCAGACCCCGGCCCCTCCGCGCCATCTCCTCCGCCTGCGCCTGCGCCACCTGATCGAGGACCGGCGAGGGGAGGAGCGGACGCACCCCCTCCTCTGTCCGTTCCTGATTGAACCGGGCCAGCCACTCCTCGGACCACGTCGCCGCCGGGCGAGCGCCGGCGACGAACGAGCCGAGGGCCAGCCCCAGCACGCAGATCGAGCACCGAATCCAAGTCTTCACGACCCGAACCTCACGTCCAGTAAAAGTGAAGCTACGATACTCCAGGAGGCGGGAAGGGCTCAAGGCCCTGGGCGCAAGTAAAGGCTGGGCGTCCGGTCAGATCCGCGAGATCCGGCCCGTTCGGGCCGCCGCCACCGCCCGGCCGATCAGCCCTAAGGCGAGCAGTCCCAACGCCTTGAGCGCGCTCTGCGGGTCGTTCACCAGCATGCCGACCAGGAACACGGCGGCTCCGGCGACCACGATCGCGGCCGACCAGGGGTACCCCCACGCGCGGAAGGGTCGGGCGGTCTCGGGCTCCCGCCGGCGCAGGACGATCAGCGCGAGGCAGCAGACGGCGTAGTTCGCGGCCAGGAAGACCGACGCCAGCGCGATGAGGTCCTTGAAGGTGCCGGAGGCGATGAGGAGGAGCGCCACGCCGGTCGTGACCACCGTCGCGACCCCGGGCGTGCCCCCCGCGTTGACCGCCGCCGTGCGCCGCGGGACGAGCCCGTCGCGCCCCATCGCGAAGAGGATCCGCGAGCCGACCAGCAGGATGGCATTGAGCAGCGGCAGGAGTGAGAGCACCGAGAGCACCGTGATGAGCTGCTTCCCCCGGTCGCCGGCGACGATCCCCGCCGCGTCCGCGGCCGGCAGGGTGGACTGCGCGAGGTCCGCGATCGGCATCACGGCCAGGAGCGCGAGATTGACCAGCAGGTACACGCCGACGACCGCGGCGACGCCGCCGATCATCGCCCGCGGCAGGTTGCGTCCGGGATCGCGGTCCTCCTCGGTGAAATAGAGCGCGCTCTGCCACCCCCCGTAGGCGATCACCACGGCCTGCAGCCCCAGGATGCACCCCGCGAACGTGAGGCCGAGCGAGTCCCCCGCCGCCGGAACTCTCGCGACCACCTTGGGGCCCATCGTGAACGCGGCGACCACGAGCGCCAGGAAGGCCAGGAACTTCACCGCGGTCGTCCACTCCTGAAACCGCGCGCTGACCTTCACCCCCGCCCACTGGAGCGCCACCATCAGCAGCAGCGCGACGGCCGCGACCGGCCGCACCCACCCCGCGATCGCCGGCACGAGCACCCCGCCGAACTCCGCGAGGCCGATCGAGACATACGCGAGCACCGTGCAGTAGGTGAGCCAGTCCGTCCACCCCACCGAGAACCCCACCCAGTCGCCGAACCCCCGCCGCGCATACACGTAATACCCACCCGCCCGAGGCAACATCGTCCCGAGCTCCGCCAAGCACACCGCCCCGAGCAACGTGTAGACGCCACCGACTAGCCACGCCACGAGAATGGCGGTTCCACTGTGCAGGTGCCCCGCGACCAGGCCGGGCGTCCGCAGAATGCCCACGCCGATCGTGCTGCCAACGATGACGGCGAGGCCGAAGCCGAGGCCCAGGAGGCGGCGGAGGTGGCCGATGGGAGGGCGGGGGTCGGCGCCGCCGCCCAGCCCAGCTCCGAGTTTTGGCTCTTGCATCCGGAGCCATGCTAGTCCGCCCAGTGCCCCAAGCGCAAACTTCTACCTTGAGCTACCTGAAGGTTGCAGGAAGCAACTCCTCGCTTCGGGCAGTGCAAGAACGCCATTTGAGCAGAAGAAGCTACGTCCCGACTCGAGGCACCAGCGATTCACACTCCGCTTCACTTGACCGGATCTGGTCTGGAAGGCTATAATAGTAGCCAGAGGTCTAAGGAATACATGCAAACGTCTCTATTCGATGTGTTAATGGGAAAGGGGTTACTTGCGACCAAAGCCCGAACAGGTGATCACGAGACGAAGAGACGCTGTCTTTGTGGTCCACGGTCGTAATGACCGTGCACGCGAAGCAGTTTTTTCATTTCTCCGCGCAGTCGGCCTAATGCCACTAGAGTGGTCCCAATTGTTAGCGCGCGCCCCTTCTGTTTCCCCATCGATAAGCTCCGTTTTAGATACCGCTTTCCATGAAGCTGCCGCTGCTGTCGTTCTTCTTACAGGGGATGATGAAGCGAGGCTACGGGTTCCTCTACTTATTCCAGCCGACAAGAGTTATGAGCGCGTCCTTACTCCACAGCCACGGCAGAACGTACTTTTTGAGGCTGGACTGGCATTGGGTCGTTATCCAGACCGGACCATCGTTGTTCAAATCGGAGATGTAAGGCCGATTAGCGATCTTGCGGGTCGCTATGTGGTTCATTTAGATAACTCAATCGCTAAGCGGCAAATGTTGACCGATCAGCTAAGGAAAGCAGGTTGTGCAGTTGATACAACTGGAACAGATTGGCATGTCATAGGAGACTTTGACGGTGCAATGGTCAAGATAAACCAAAAAACTGCTTCCTCAGGAATCGCCTCGCCAAGTTTGCCTGAAGAGGCGGTGCAAATACTCCGAGAACTTGCGAAAGGTGCAGAGCTTACTAAGTCGCATCTCTGCGCTCAGTTAGGCATGGAGTTGGTCCAGTGCAGTTTTTACGTAGACGAGCTTGCGCGATTAAACTTCATTGCCGTGTCGCCGGGGAAAAATGGCAAAGATCGTCTAGTCCTTCTTTTAAGTGGTAGAGATTATCTTGTGAATAATAACTGCTTACAGGTTTTATGACCGAACCATTGCGCAGTACTACTTTCGGCCCTGGCCGCCTCACGCTTCTCCCTCCGAGGTTTCCGCCACCTGTGTCCGTGAAATTGCCGCCGATTTCAGTTCCTGACCTTAGAATCTTGCTGACATTTTTAGGGGAAATAGTCTCTTCTGTTCAGTCGGAGGCTCAGCTTGAACGAGAGACAAAAACGAGATTTGTTTACCTCCTAGACTTTGATACAATTTTTGACTACATTTCTCCTTACCTGAGAGGCAAGAGCGATCAATCGACGCTTACAAATTTTTTATCCACGGCAGAATTTTTTGAGGGACTCGAGGAAGAGTTTTCGATTCCGCTTGGAACTTTTCTTGAAATTTCTCATTTCCTTGAGGGAAGGATGTCTAGTTTTAAACATCTTCACTCGGCTACGATGTCTACTAGTGTAGACGCTGCGATGCAGAGCTTGGAGAACTACTTTAAGGAAGATAAATTTGCTAGTAAGGCAACCGCTGACAGTGGGACTTCATCGGA
Organism: uncultured Acidobacteriota bacterium; assembly: GCA_963718645.1. GTDB lineage: Bacteria > Acidobacteriota > Thermoanaerobaculia > Multivoradales > UBA5704 > DATARR01. Next base: position 2,086,892 of record OY970373.1, on the reverse strand, counting down.
ACTAAGCCAAGAGGAGAGGCTTGCGAGAGCTCAAGTTGAGGCAGTGAGGCTCCTATCGGAGTCCGAGGAAGGCTTGCGCCGTCTCCATTCACTTCTTACCCATCCAAAACTCTTTAATGTCTTTGAACTAATTGCGCGGCACCCCTTTAGTTTTCCGTGGGATGCTTATGGTGACGTTCGCGCAGCTCTCAAGACAATGCGCGGCCATGAGGGCAGGAAGAATGCGAACAAGGCTGACGCTTACAACGTAACTTTCGCCAATAAGTTAAACAACCATCTTGCGCAGAGGGTTAGGGAAGGTAAGCTAAAGGCGCCTTTCTTTTTCCGCCTTCTTACTAATACCAGGACGATTCACCGGCTGACGGGAGAGCCTAACCTTTCAATTAACTTTCGCGTAGAAGTAGCGCAGACGGGCCACACGCTTGACCTATTGGATGGTACGGAGGACGCTACTGCGAAGAGAATTTTGCGTAAACTTCGAACCGGCGAGCAATTGAAAGAAGTAATAGATTTTGGGGTGCGACGTGATCGCGCTGCTGCCGCGCTTGGATATATAGTCGAGGAGGCCTTTAACAAAAAGCAGTCAGTTGACGACTTGATCGGCCGGATGCAAAATATACAAAACAAGTCAGATCTTGCAATCGGCATCGAACTACATAAATATATAAAAGATCTCGATGCGTTTTTTCGTCCCGATTATGATTTTGTGAGTAGGCTGATTGAAAGCCGCGTGCGTAAGGATTTACTGCCCGACAGGAGCGTTGATCGGCGGGGAGCGCAAACTCCTGCCGCATCAGACCTCTTATTGTTGGAAAATCTTGTTACTTCAACCCAGCGTGTTTTGACTGAAATCGATACATTAGGTTTTGAGCTCACTGCAATTCAGGGTGATGATTCCAAATCATGGATGAGCCCTATTATGTCATTAGAAAAGATTGACTATAAAACCGAGGTATCGAGTTCTCGCGGCGTTGAGAGTTGGCAAGTGACTCATGGACGATCTAAGCGAATCGTTTTTTCTGCGGATCGCCTTGCTAGCGGCTGGTCTATGTATTGGCCTACCCAAGTCTCGGGAACTGCCGCGCTTGCTCTTTTGCTGACTGAGCTTAAGAAAAATATCGAACCCCTTGATGTTGTAACATTATATCTCATTGATTTTAGGGGAAGTGAGCGCAAACATTCTGTTGCTTTTGGAGCAATTTCGGTAACTGACGAGGACCTCGCAGATGTGGCTTTTATTCGACTTGAGATGGGCCATTTGATTTTTGTCTCGGAACTATTCAGTCCTGTGATGGGCTATACACTAATTACTGGAATTATTATGGTAGATCGTATTCCCGATCTTGATCTTCTTAATAGGATTTTTGGAATACTAGGTCGGGAAGGTAGAAACTCGCTTTTTTGCAGACTTCTGAATGTGGAACTCTATCAGTGGGTCAGAAATTTTTTAACGTAAAATCCAGGGGAATAAATTCATGCCAAGTGGCGTTGACATATTAGCCTTCCTTGAATGGTTCGAAAAGGAATATGTTTCGTGTAGCTTCGTCCTCAATGCGCCTGATGCTGTGATTGACTTTCCGTGGCTGCGAAAATATGCATGGGCCAGCAATGCCTACGTCAAGGATACAAGTGGTGCTAGGGCTGTTCCAACTGAGATGCCAGAAACCGGCGATAAGTTTTTTGTTGTGGCGCGCACACTGAGTGGTAGGAGTCTGGAACTGCTGTTTGACTGTGTAAGCAGAAAGGGCAAGGTGAGATTGGACTACGCTGAAGTGGATGGAGTATTTCGCAAGAACTTATTCGTGGTAGCAGGTGGGGCGCCGGTGGATGATATGACTCCGCTGACTATATTGGAAGTTGACAGTAACTCTGATCTCGTTCATGTCCGGTCTTCTTTGGCTGATGGTGGAGAGGCGCATGAAAAACCACTAATTTTTCGATTTAACTAATGCGAACCAAAATTAGAAGGCTATCAGGGTTGGTGCTGGAGCTATTGACGTGGTCGTTTATATTGTCTACTGTCCTTTTGTTGGCATTTTATTGGGGTAACGTCTCGCGACTTCAGATGAACAGGGCATTCCTTGATCACTTGCCGGAAGCGAGTATTAGCCCGCTTCAGTCTCTTCTTGTGCTTAGGACGGCCGCGGCTGAGTGTTTTAGAGGCTTAAATCGTGGTGGTGCCGAGAGGTTGCGGGAAGATCGGGAGCCGTTTAGCGGAGAGTTCAATATATACTATCATTCAGCAATTGACGTAGAACGTTTTGCTGAACGGACTTATGGCAAAGGGCTTGGTACTTTTGGCCAATGTTTGTCGTCAGAGATCTTAAATATCCGAAGGGTTAACGTGCTGTCTCTCGATAGTCGAGTTCTTTGGATGTATGTGTTCGTCGAGACCAAGGGAGGCGACAAATTTGTAGTTTGGCCTGACAACATGATTCCGAAGGCGTTTAAGCCCTCGACGCGACCTTGGTATAGGTTGAATGTCGTTAGATCATATCGCAAGAAAGTCATGCTTGGCGGTGGCGGCACAATGTATGAGACGCTGCCGTTCTTCGATGCATTTACCGGCGAGCAGATAGTTTCATTGTCGTTTCCACAGAGTATGGGAGGCGGCTCTTTTATCACCTCTGTGATAGATGTCCAGGCTGGTGCGACTCCGACAATTTACAGTCGGATGCTCTGCTTAAATCTAGTAATGTCTTTTGCGATTCTCGTATTGTCTTTTCTGGTTCAGACTAGCTTTCGTTCCTATTACTCCAAGTGCTGGTACAGAGCTTGGCTCGGGGTTGCTTGTCTATACAGTGTGTCGGCCTATTCTTATTTTGGCGAATGGAGTAGTGGGTCTTTTTTCGCAATTGATGGGGTGGCGGGCGCGTTGTTGCCATTCCTTTCTATCCTTAACGATATATTTTTTCTTCTTACTGCATTAGTCTTGTGGAAAGCATCGGAAATCAAGTTCCAGAGGCGCTTATCCCTTAACATCGGCTTGGCGGTTATCTTGCTGTTTCTTCTTTCCTGGTGGGCTGATGGGCGCAGTGAAATTGCTGCTGCTGTGTCGCTTGGTGAATGCGTGGAAGCTATATTTACTGCGGCGGTATTAATCTTTTTTGGAGTGGCCCTGACATCTGTTCTTCGGAGCTGTTCTAGTAGCCTGGATCCAATCAGGTGGTCTTTGCGCTTCGATGTCCCTGGCTTCGTTGAAGTGAGATGGGCCCTCATTGGAAGCATAATGATCAATTGTTTTTTTCTCATCTGTGCCCTTTTGCAACTTTCAATTCCGTTTTGGCATCTAAGGCCTTGGATGGAAGACATATTCTTATTTGCATCTGTCCCGATGAAGGTCGGCTTCGCAGCGATCTTTTATTCAGTGGTGCTGGTTGAACTATATTGGGAAAAATTTCGGGCCAACCAAGTATTTATCTCTTCTTTGGGGCAGGGGATCGTTACTGTCGATGATGGCTTTAGAGTCTTGACGGCAAACGAAATTGCGGTGCAGCTCATTAACCTTCCGGCCGATGTTATGCGTGGAAAACATTTAAAGCAGGTCTTGTTCAGATCATTCTTTGAAGCGGAAGAAATTATTCGATCTGTTACGAACGGTGAAACCGTAGAGCACGGCCGAATCAAGGGAAAGCGCTTTGCCGAGGGCTCAGGTGAGGTTGAAGAGGCTGACTATTGGGTTACTGCATCGTTGGTCGGGCGAGGTGTAGCAGGGCGTACGAAGGCCTTGTTTGTGATTTCGGAGGCTGCTTCTCTCTTGTCGGGAGCAGAACAGTCTGACTTATTCCATGCCTGAAGGCTTAAAAAGATTCCACTCTCGAGCGCCGAAATAATACTTGCCTCTGCAAGCCAGGCCTAGAGTTCCCGTCCACCCGAATCCCAAATCAACATCGCGCAAGGGCAGGGACAGCCCTCGCCGGGAGAGCCTTATGATCCAGTCGCCCCCTCGCCGCATCTACCGCCTGACGGTCGTGCTCCGCCTGGCGCTCGGCATCCTGTTCCTCCTGGCCGCCGGCGTCTTCATCGGCGCCGGACTCAGCTCCGATCCTATCGAGTACGCCGGGGTCGCGGTCGGGGTGGTGATCCTTGCGGCCTATGGGGGGCTTTGGGTGGCGATGGGGAAGACGACGGTGACGGTGTTCAGCGAGGGGGTGCGGCGGACGTCGGTCTTCGGGTGCGGGAGCTGCTGTGGAGCGACATCGCCGAGTACCGGTATCAGATCATCCCCATCCAGACGGGCGGCCTGATCGGCGGCGTGGTGGGCGCGCCGCGGTTCAGGCGGCGGTTGCGGCGGGCACGGGAAAGGCGGCGCGCTCCCTCAAGCTCACCCTCGTGGGGCAGACCCGCAAGGACATCCGCGTAACGTCCAATTTCAAGAACGCCGACCAGGCGATCGAGATGATCGTCAAGGAGATCCACGACCGGATCCGAACCGGATAGGTCCCTCTTCGCCGGCAGTACCCCTTTCCTCTGGTTTTCCTACCGGGCGGGGAGCGCTTGTTCAGGCTTTTTGGGGCTGCACCTTCTGGCTAGACGTCTTGGATCTGGATAAGACCTTGAAGACCCTCGAAGTCCTGCGGATTCCGGGTATACAGCGGGATTCGGAGAGCCAGAGCGGTGGCTGCGATCCAGAGGTCCATGATCCGCGCCCGGGGCTGGCGGCCCGCGGCCTTGACGGCTTGGGCGACGGTCGCGAAGGCTCGCGCGATGGAGGCGTCGATGGGAATGGGCTGCAGAGTGGCCTCGATAATGCCGAGGCGCCGGAGCCGGTGTTGCCGCGTCTCGTCGTCCTTCGCCACCAGGACGCCGAAATGGAGCTCTGCTAACGTGGCGACCGAGATCGCGATCTCCTGCGGCAGGGAAGATTCGAGACGGGAGTCCTCCTCCCGCGCGATGAGCACCGAGGTGTCGAGAAGGCCCCGGCTCAGCTCTTCCATGGATCTTCGAGGTCTTCCAGCGTGCCGCCCATCGTCGCGAGGTCTTCAGAGAGAGTTGGGTCTGCAGGTTGGGAGCGGAGAATCTTCAGAATCTCCTCCTTCGGGACCCACTGTCGCTTCTGATAAGGACCCAGCACCGCAACCGGCCGGCCGTCCACGGTGATGGCGAATTGCTGCCCTCCCTCCGCCCGCCGAAGGATTTCACCGCTGTGGTTTCTGAGCTCACGTTGAGCGATGGCTCTCATGATCCAAAGTGTAGCATGAATGCTACGCCGAGGAGGACCCTCGTCTCTGGCCGGAGCACTCCGAGAATAGGTGGAATGACGCCCTCTCCGCCGAGTCAGGGTAGAATCCCCCCGTCCACCCAATCTGAGCCAACGTCGCGCAAGGGCCGAACAGCCCTCGCCGGGAGAGCCTTCGATGATCCAGTCGCCCCCTCGCCGTATCTACCGCCAGACAGTCGTGCTCCGCCTGGCGCTCGGCCTTCTGTTCCTTTTGGCCGCCGGGCTCTTCATCGCCGCCGGGCTCAGCACCGATCCGGTCGATTACCTGGGCGTCGGGATCGGAGTGCTGATCCTCGCGGCCTATGCGGGGCTCTGGGTGGCGATGGGGAAGACGACGGTGACGGTGTTCAGCGAGGGGGTCCGGCGGACGTCGGTCTTCGGGGTGCGGGAGCTGCTGTGGAGCGATATTGCCGAGTACCGGTATCAGATCATCCCCATCCAGACGGGTGGCCTGATCGGCGGCGTGGTGGGCGCGGCGGTTCAGGCGGCGGTTGCGGCGGGCACGGGCAAGGCGGCGCGCTCCCTCAAGCTCACCCTGGTGGGGCAGACCCGCAAGGACATCCGCGTGACCTCCAACTTCAAGAACGCCGACCAGGCCATCGAGATGATCGTCAAGGAGATCCACGACCGGATCAAGCCGGAGCTCAAGCGTCGCCTGGCGAACGGCGACGAGGTCTTCTTCGGACCGCTCGGCCTGTCCGTGCAGGGGATCTCCTGGAAGGGCAAGGAGCGGATCCCGTTGACGGACATCGGCAAGATCGAGATCTCGCGCCGCAAGCTGCGCGTCCGCCGCAAGGGGAAGATGCTCGACAGCATCGGCGTGTCCACGGAGAAGGTCCCCAACGTGCTGCTGGCCCTGGAGCTGCTCGACGAGCTGCGGGTCAATGCCGGCATGGGCGGCTTGGCGGGCCGCTGAGGGCTATCGCGGAAATCCGGAGACCAAGGACGTAAAGGACGGCAAGGACTGCAAGGACATCAAGGACAGGCAGGCCGGGGAGCAGTCCGGCCCTTGTCCTTGCAGTCCTTTACGTCCTTGGCCCTGGCTTTGCCGCCGCACCGCCGCTAGGTGATCCACCCCGTCGTGGCCGTTGCCTTCCAGGTGCCGTCGGGCTTCTCTTCGAGCAGGCTCTGGCCGCCTTGCCAGGAGGCGGACCAGACGACGTAGGCGCGGCGGCCGGAGCGGTCGAAGCAGAAGAGCTCCAGCTTCATGGGAAAGAAGGGGCCGAATTTCTGGGTGGCGGCGTCGGCCTCCTCGGGGGTGAGCACGATCACGCGCCCCGGCGGCGTCAGGGCGGAGAACAGCCCGCGGTCGGCGACCAGGAAGAGGGTTTTCTCGTCCACGGAGCGCACCCGGTCCTTGGCGCAGCAAAGGGCGCGTGGCCCGTTCGAGACGCCTTCGACGATCGCGGCCTGGCTCACGTTCCACGAGTCGGCCAGGAACGCCGCCAGCGCCCGCGCCGCGGGGGATGGAGCGCCGCGCCGGAGCGGGACGGTCGGCAGCGGGTCCACGCCGTCTTCCAGGCCGTCACCGTCGGTGTCGCGGGATTGCGGGTCGGTCATCAGGCGCTCCTCGGCGAGGTCGGTGAGCCCGTCGCCATCGCTGTCCCTGCGCAGGAGATCCAGGGGGATATCGAGATAGAGCCCTTTCGCCGTGCGCTTGGTGGCGAGCGCGATGGGTGGGAAGTGGATCTTGGTGGGGTCGAGCTCCGCGATCTCGACCTCGACCTGGAGATGATCGCCCGCCAGGAGGGGGAGGTCCGAAACGGAGCGCACCACGTAGGGCTGGTTGACCCGCAGGCCGGTGTAGAGCGGCGGGTCCCAGGTGCGGCCGCCGTCGGAGGAGAGCAGCACCCAGTAGGCGCCGCTGGAGACCTCGCCCACCGGGTCGTAGTCCTGGGAGACGCCGAGAGCGGCGGCGCGGTCCCCCTGGCGTTCGAGGCGGACCAGGCCGAAATGAGCCGGCAGGGTCAATTCGGGCGGCCCGGACGCCATCGCCTTCAGCCGTGCCTCGAGCTGCTCGTCCGTCAGCTCGACCGGCACGATGCCGTCAGGCAGGGCCTTCTCCGCGAACCGTACCGCCGCGGGAGCTTGCAGGAGCCGGCTCACGGTCGCGGCGGCGGGATCTGGGCCGACGGCGGTCCGCGCGGCCTCCCGGTTCGCGTTCGCCTCGTCGGCTAGGCTCTGGCGGAGCGTCTCGATCTCCCCGCGAAGGGCGCTGTCGGCGGCCCGCACGCGAGGGAGCACGCCGCGGGCCGGCTCGAAAGGAGCCTCGGATCTCTCGCGGTCCAGCAGGCTCAGGCCATAGGCGGCGATCGCCGGATAGCGCTCCCGCTCGGCGAAGCGGGCCAGCGCCAGCGTTCCGGTGCCCGCGGATGCACCGGTGAGGGCGGAGGTCAGGAGATCGAAGGGGTCGTCCGGCGAGGGGCGGAGCCAGCGCGCGAGAACCTGCCGTTCGAGCTCCCCGGCTCGCTCTTCAGAGTCCTGGTGTGCCTTCGCGGCCGGCTTCGGCTCGATCCTGGCGAGCAGGAGGGAGGCCGCCTGGCGGTCGCCGCTCAGGAGGTACGCCGCGACGAGGGAGAGCCGGAGATCCTGCGTCCGTCCCTCGAAGGCGAGGCCGTCGATCTCGGCCTTGACCGTGCCCTCCGAGCCCTGTTCGATCCGCGAGCGGACGGCCGGCGCCAGGCTCTGAAAGGTGGCGAGTGCCCGGGGGACGAGGCCGACGTCGAGCTGCTTTTCGAGCAGCTCTTCGGCGAGGGCCGTGGCGACCGCGACGTCGGCGGGCCGGCTGCCCGGTTGGGCCTCCAGCCGGCGGCGAGCTTCCTCCAGGAGCGCGATCCTCCAGGCATAGTCGTAGGTGAGCTGAGAAGCCTGCTGCCAGAGCACTGCGGGTTCCGGGCGCACCGCGAGGGCGGCGAAGAGGATCTCCGAGGCGGCTCGTCCATACCCGTGCTGCGCGAGCCGCGAGCTCAGTCGGGCGGGATCGGAGCCGCGGGCCACGAGGTCGAGCAGGGACGGGGAGGGCACTCGCGTAAACCAGGGTCCGGAGGCATAGAACCAGCTCACCTCGTCGACGATGCGGGGGTCGTCCGGCGCCTGATCCAACAAAGCGATGAATTGCGATTCAACGCGCCGGATTTCCTGTTCCAGCTCCGGCCCGTTCGGGTCGCTTTTATCGGCGAGCGGCTGCAGTGCCGCGAGGGCGTCGGCGAGCCGGACCGCGGTGCCGGCGGAGAGGCCGAGGCGCTGCTGATAGACCTCCGCCAGACGCTGGCGATCGGCGAACCCGCCGTTGCACTTGGCGATCCGCGCGGCCTTGGATCCGTAGGAATCCTCCTCGCAGGCCTTGCCGGCGGCGGCACTTCCGGCATTGGCGGCAATACCGGCAGTGGCGGCATGGGCCAGCGCGAGGCCGAGCAGGCCGGCGAGCGCGAGAGCACGAAGGCGCGGAATCCTCATGGCGTTCCCTCCTCTGAGTCGAACCTGAGCCGCCCTGTTGCAAGCGAGCGGCCAGCACCCCGACCTCTCTGGACAACCGCTTGGTTCTACTTTGTCAGATTCACCTTGGCTTTGGCGTTGGCCCTCATCACCCCGGCCCTCTTCTCCCGTCCCCTCCCGCCCTCCCTCACCGGGAGAAGAGGGAGAAAGACAAAGAGAAAAGCCTGGATCATGCGGGGGCGGCGGTTCCCCTCTCCCTGTGAGGGAGGGCGGGAGGGGAAGGGAGAGGGGCCAGGGGTGAGGGCTCGGGCGGGGGCGCTGACGGACAAGGTCAATCTGGCAAAGTAGAGTTAGACCGGACGCTTCGCTCCCGCCGTACCCCGTCTCGCAGGGTAAGCTTCGTCACCTTCCGCGCCACCCTTTGACCCCTTCCGGTGACAACCGATAGGATGCTCGCGCCAGAATCTCCACGTGGCCACAGGCCCGCTACGCTCAGGAAGGAGCCAAGATGACCAGGACTTTCATCGGAACGGGAGCCATCGTGCTGGCCGCGTCCCTCGCGTTCGCTCAGACCTCTTTCGCTCAGACGAAGAATCAGCCGGCTCCGGCCAAGACCGAAACCCTCGAGGACGTCCGGCGCGCGATCGACAAGGGGAACGCGCAGTGGAGCGAGGGGTGGGCGAAGAGGAACCCGGAGATGGTCGCCGCGATCTTCGCCGAGGACGGCGTCCAGCTAGCGGGGAGCGGAAAGATCATCACGGGACGCAAGGAGATCGCCGAGCGGCAGAAGACGGGCATGATGGGCGCCGATCCCGGAGTCAAGGTCACGGTGACCACGAAGAACGTCTGGCTGGTCGGCGATACCGCCTACGAGACCGGGCAGTACCGCTACGAGTACACGGAGAAGGGCAAGCCGGGCGTCGACGAGGGGCAGTACGTCACGGTCTGGAAGCGCCAGAAGGACGGCTCCTGGAAGCTGGCGATGGACATGGGGCTGCCCGGCCTGCCACCGGCACCGGCGCCGTAGCGCGCGCTCCTCAGGCCTGCACCGGCCGGCGCTGGCGTCCGGGCGCCAACGGCACTACCATCGCGCGAACGCTCTTTCGTTCCGCGAGAGCGGCGCGCCGCGACGCCGGCGCGCTTCCAACCGAGGAGGTGAGCAAATGAACGCAAAATGGATCGGAGGGCTGCTGCTTGGCGGCCTGCTGGCGGTCGACGGCACGGCCACGGCCCAGGGGCTGGGCGTGGGACGGGGAATCGATCACGTCGGCATGCTCGTGCGGGCCGAGAACTTTGCCGCCGACTCCCGGACCTTTGCCCGGCAGCTCGGGTTCTCGGAAACGCCGGCCCTGACGGCTGCCGGAGGGATCGAGAACCGGCTGATCTGGTTCCGCGACCTCAGCTACCTGGAGATCGACACCTTTACCGAACTGAACGATTCCACCGCGCCCTTCCTGGCCTTCCTGGAGCATCACGAAGGGGCCAAGTTCTATGGCACGGAGGTGCGCGACGCGGCCAAGGCGGTGGCGTTCCTCACCGGCGCCGGATATCCCAACGTCGGTCCGATCCCGGCGGGGCCGCTCACCGTCGCGGCCACCGGTCAGGTCGTCGGCCAGATTCCGCTCTGGAACCTGATCATCCTCACCTCCCGCGTCGCGCCCGACAACTCGAATTTTTTCCTTGATTACAACGAAGCCCAGGTGCGGCAGATGTTCGTCCAGGTCCCCGCCCTGGCGCCGCGGCCGCACGCCAACACGGCGCAGAAGATCGACAACCTCTGGCTGGTGGTGGCGGATCTGGACGCGGCGGTCGATTTCTACCGGGGCCTCGGCTTCGACGTGCGCCCCCTGAAGCGGAAGATCGGCTACCTGGGCGGCCGCGGCGCCGAGGTGCGGTTCAATACACAGACCCTGACCCTGCTGGTGCCCGACGGCCCCGGCCCGGTGGCGGATTTCGTGGCGGACCGCGGCGAAGGGATCCTCGGAGTCAGCCTCAAGGTGGGAAGCCTCGCCACCGCTCACGATCTGATCGAACACAATACCGGGCTCGCCCTGCCTACCTTTACCTACAGGGGGCAGGACCGCTTCCTGATCCCGGCCAGCCTGACCCACGGCGTGCTGATCGAGATGGTGGAGTAGTCCGAGCCGAGCGTTTCGAGGTTAGACTTCCGGGCCATGAGCCCACTCTCTCGACGGGATTTTCTGGCGGCCACGGGCGTGTCCGCGGCCGCCCTCGCGTTTCCACAGGTCCTGCGCTCCGACGACGGCCTCGACGCGATCCAGGCCGAGATCGTCAAGCGTCACGCGGAGGGCGTCGCGCGCCTCCAGGAATGGATCAAGCTCCCTTCGATCGCCGCCGAGAGCCGGGGGGTGGAGGAGGGGTGTGCGCACATGATGAGCTTGGCGCGGGAGGCCGGCTTTCAGCAGGTCACGCGCGTCCCCACCGACGGCAAGCCGGGCGTCTTCGCGACCCTGGACGCCGACGCGCCGCGCACCGTCGGGCTCTACTTCATGTACGACGTCAAGCAGGCCGATCCCGCCGAATGGTCGTCGCCGCCGTTCGCGGCAGCGATCGTCGACAAGTCCGGCTTCGGCAAGGTCGTGGTCGGCCGCGGCGCGGTGAACCAGAAAGGGCCCGAAGCCGCCTTCCTGGCCGCGCTTCACGCCATCCACGGCGCCGGCAGCAAATGCCCGGTCAACCTCGTCCTCGTCGCGGAAGGGGAGGAGGAGATCGGCTCGCCCCACTTCCAGCAGGTCGTGCGGCGGCCCGAGGTGACCGCGGCGCTCAGACGCTGCACCAGCGTCTTCATGCCCGCGGCGTCGCAGGACCCGGACGGCACCGTCACCGTGTCGCTCGGCGCCAAGGGGGTCGTCGAGCTGGAACTGGTGGCGAGCGGCGAGGCGTGGGGGAGGGGGCCGAAGAAGGACGTCCACTCGAGCAACCGCGCGCGCCTGGACAGCCCGGCGTTCCATCTCGTGCAGGCGCTCGCCACGCTGGTCACCGCCGACGGCGATCCGGCGATCGACGGCTTCGCAGACCGCGTCCGTCCACCCTCCGCCGCCCAGCGCGCCATGCTCGACACGGCGGCGGCGCGCCTCGACGAGGCCTCCGCGAAGCGCCTGCTCTCGGCCGACCGCTGGGCTCACGACCTCGGCTGGCGCGCCTCGCTGGAGCAGTTCCTGTTCACTCCCACCGTAAACATCGAAGGGCTGGTCGCGGGCTATACGGGTCCGGGGGGCAAGACCGTGCTGCCGCACCGCGCCATCGCCAAGCTCGACCTCCGCCTGGTGCCCGACATGACCTACGACGGCGCCGTGGCCGCTCTCAAGGCGCACCTCGCCAAGCGGGGCTTCGCCGACGTCGAGGTCAAGCCGAGCGGCGGCTACGATCCTACCGAGACCTCACCGGACACGCCGCTGATCCGCGCCGCGATGTCAGTCTACCGCCGCGCGCACCTCGACCCGATCCTCTGGCCGCGCAACGCCGGCTCCTACCCCGGCTACGTCTTCACCGCCGAGCCCCTCAAGCTCCCCGCCGGCCACTTCGGCCTCGGCCACGGCAGTGGCGCCCACGCCCCCGACGAATACTTCGTGATCGAATCGTCCAATCCCAAGGTGATGGGGTGGGACGGGGCGGTGCGGTCGTTCGTGGAGTATTTGTATGAGTTGGCCGTGGTGGCGTGAAGCATTATGTCGGATGGCGCTGGGCGCGCCGAGCCGCACTATGCGGCATAGCGGATGATCTCGAGCTCGGCACGGCGGTCCGCCTGATCGAGGATTTCTTCAACCCGCTCCATGACTGGATCTTCCAGCAAGTACTCGCTACAGCCTACGCATTGGAGGACAGGAAGAGCCTTGAGGATCACAATCGTAGAGTCTGATCGCTTGAAGGGCAAGTCAGTGACCACGGGAACAATCTCCGATCCACAAATGTGACATTTCATGTGTGTCGCCTCCTTGTCTTGAAATCAGCCCCCCAGTCTTGGGGGCTCGGCCGATAGGCGGTTACGACTCTAACGTTGCCGTTCGGGACATCCACTGCAAAGAGTATGTGGAAGACCGCTTCTTCGTACTTGGACCAAACGAGATAACTGGGCAGATATTTGTCGTCGGGATAGCTCTCGATAATTTCAGCCTCTCCGAGACAATCTAGAACGACCTGCCGAGGGATGAACCGTGATTCCAGTCGCATGTTGACGTGGTATGTCCAGAGGATCTTTCTTTGTCCGACACACTGGCGGATAAAGGTCAACGGGTCTTCTGGAAAGACGCGATCTGGATCCAACGGCTCCTCTCCTCTCGACATGTAAGATAGCACGTTCGTGTGGAGCGGGACAGGGGCAGGGGAGGCTGGAGGCCGTCGACTAGCCGGTGATTTGGGCCGGCTTCCACTGCGGGAGGTCCCCGCCTTGTCGCCTTGTCCGCCCACCTTCTACGATTCCCGCTGGGAAGCCCGACCGGCCCGCCCTTCGTCAGGGCTGAGAAACGCAAGCGATTTCGCCGCTTCGGAGACTCCCCGTGGGGCATCTCCACAGCAGGGAGCGGCGCCGCCAGCTAGCATCGGACGGCTTGTCCTAGCTTGACCATGCGTATTAGTGACGAAAAATGAAAAAAGCCAAGATTCCGACGACAACTGAGAAGATGAGCCACGCGTAGACACAACCCGTGTGTTTACGTATCGCCGCGAGGCTTTCGTTCTGTTGTTCCTGCAACCTGACAAGGCGCTCTAGGAGCTCACGGCTTGAAAGTCTTCCAGGTGGGACGGGTTGACTTGATGACACTGAGGCGGCTCCCTCCCTACTTTCTTGGAGCCGAGGGATTTGTGCCTTAATGTTATCAGGGAGCGGCTCGCCACATTCGATACACCACGAGTAGAGGTGGTCCGAGTAGATCGGCTTGCCGCACTTTGAATTTGGGCAATGTGTGACCACCTCGGCTGAAGACTTAGTCATGCCATCCCTCCTCTGGAGGGTTAATCGAGTGATCTTCGCAACTATCCGCTTATGCTACCCGCGCCCAACGCCCTAAGGTGAGCGGCGGGGACCGCGCTTTTTGCGGTCACCGTCCGCTCGGCCGCAGGGTTAACGGGCTGTTAGTTGTTGTGCTGCTCTGTACCACCTCTGAACCATAGGAACCGAGAGGAGCTCGGGATGCTCCGGTGTATAAGTCATGAACCATCCGATCAGCCCATCCCATCGATCCAGTGCTCCTGGTGCGTGAAGGTGCCAGCCCAGTTCTTGGTAAGACCAGTTCATTTTGGCGCTGTTACGGGCCATGCTGGTTGTGACGAGGTTCTCGTCGTCGGTGCTGCCGGCCAAGCTGCATGGCTCCACGTGATCGACTGTTGCGCCGATCTCCCAAAATGCTGGATGGGTCACACTCGTCTTCCAGTTGGGGTGAAACGGGAAGTCTTGGTGCAGCCTCAGAGAGATCACCCGTAACACTGGCGGGAAGATCAGGCGGTCGCCTCCGTAGCGATCGATGAAACCATCCCTGAGAAATACACGCGTCGACTGCAGCGGTCCAGGCTTGTGCCGGGTGGATAGCTGAGATGTGAAAGGATAGCTCCCTCGAATACATCGTCCAGCGGCTTCTACTTCGCCAGCGCTTAAGCACTGACATGCTGCTTCGACCGCTTCTGTCTTAGCTTCCATTGGTACTCACCCTGTCTACCCCGTTAACGCTTAGGAAGCTCACCGCGCGGCAAGCGCGCAGAGCGCGGTTGCCGTCCGGTGCAGCGCTGGGGTTGGCCGTTCTAAGCATTGATAGGATTCACAGTGGCTTGTAGCATTTATCGCCAGTGGAACGTGCCTAGCCACAATTTCATGGCTTAGCGGCACCCACTTCGCTATTGAAATTGAGAGCAGCGTCCCATGCGTTTGGAACACATCCAAAGATATTATTGCACCAGATGGAGGCGATCATTTTGTACTTACCACCACCAAGAGGTTCCTTCGTGACACGGACTGCAACCGTTGCATCGGAGGGTCCGGGATTGTAGGTCTCGATGAGAACTTCTGTCGCCGTTTGGATCTTGAATCGTATCTGTTTACCGGATCGGAGCCGTCATCAGGTCATAGTAGGAAGGCGGTCTGGGGCTGCGAAGAATCGCGCTGAAAAGAGCCAGTGAGTTGAAGCCGCGTTGCTGACCTGTCCGCAGAAGGCTGGTCAAGATTGACTGGGCCTTGGCGCCATCGGACGTGCGGTTGCCGCCACACGATTTGCGGTTGACGACGGCAGGCCGAATCGCCTGCTCGGCGGGCCAATTGGTGGCCTCGACATCCTCCCGGTCGAGGAAGACGAACAGATCGTTCTGGTGGCGCCGCAAGTGCTTGGCCAAGCGCCGATTGCCGGTATGGGTGATCCGACCCGCGAGCAGACGGTTCATCTGGGCTGCCAAGCGCCCTTTGGCGATCCGCACTCCCTGCGGGCTGAGGGTTCCAGCCGTCCGCCGATCCCGCACGGACAAAGCCGCCTGGAGAATCGCCTTGACCTGGCGGGGAAATCTCGCCGCGCCGCCCTGAGCGGTCTCCAGCATCTCCCGACAACGCCGCAGCAAATGGGCTAAGCAGGTCTGCTGCGTCGCTTGGGTGAAACGCCGGTATGGCGCCCACCCATCCGCCACCAGGACTCCCCCATAGCTCTCCCCCAGCACTGTCGCCGCTTGCGCGAACCCGCGGCCCCGCACAATCGCATAGACCGTCTCGCAGCGATTGGTAAAGGCCCACAGCCAACCACCGCGCCCCCCGATGCGCCAGCCGCTCTCATCCGGGTAGACCACGGCAGACTTGCGAATCGCTTGCACCAACTCCTCATAGATCGGCTGCGCTTTCTTCGCCGTCCGCAGCAAGGCCCGGCACAGCGTCGAGCGCGATACCCGAAGACCGGCCATCTGCTCCAGCAAACCGGCGATCTTGCCGTAACTCAAGCCGCCAACTTTGTTCAGATAGGTGGCCAGCGACACCACTCCCGGACCGATCTGAACACCGGCCACTCCCACCGCCTGCGAGCTCTGACGAGGATGTCGTCCGCTCTGTCGACATCCACACCGGGAGCACTCGCCGTAGTGGAGGATGAATTCGGTCGTCCACGGGCGGATCTCCGGAATATCAATCTGGTATTGGCTTTCCTGGCCCATCCGGTGCACTGGGCTTTGGCAGACCTCGCACCGCGAAGGGCAGGCGACCTCAATCGTCTCATCGACCTGCTCGGGAACCGGCCGGCAAGAGCGCTTTCCGTACTGCTCTGCAGGCTTGCGGCCCGGCTTCTGGGGATGGCTCTTCGGCTCCCCCTTCGAGAACGGGGCGGCTTGGCGTTTGCCACCGCGTCGCAACTCCTCGATGATCTTCTCCAATTGAGCAATCCGGCGCTCTTGCCGCTCGATCCGCTGCTCCTGCTCAGCGATCCGGCGCCCCTGCTCGCTGATCCGGCCTCGGAGCTCAGAGTTTTCTTGAAGGATTTCCTCGTAAGTCGGCATGTCCGAAGGAGATTAGACCATGCCTCCAGGGGAAAAACAAGTCGCTCCCAGGCGTGTCGTCAAGGCGGCGGGTGTGCTTCAACCCCCGGAAAGGGCGGTAAACAGATACCTTGAATCCAGCATTGTGGACGACCCAAAGCTGAGCAGCTTCCCACTTGGCTTTGCAATCAGCTTCCCCTTCGCAGACAGGTATGGTGCTTTCGAACTGAGATCTCTTCGCCTGAACCTCGGGTGAAGGCGCCGATGCACAGCCACTTGCTAGGAGCCAAGCTAGGATGACACTCACTGAGATCACTCTTAAAGACAGACTCATCATTCCCCTCCAGGTAAATTCGCATTTGTTTTGACGGCCAACGCTACTACGGATGAGCGGTGGCTTGCCGTCCGCTCGATCGGGGGTGTTAGCCGCTCCTCTTTCCCGCCGTCCTTTCGGAGTTCACAGACTTGCGCCTTGGAATGATTCTTCCGATCACAAAGCCGAGTAGTGTGCACGCCGCTGCGATGAGAATATTTGTGACTGTTCCTTTGTGAGGCGCGATGACGTCGAAGAATACTAGGATTCCGAGGACGATCCATACTAGAAAAAAGAGCACGGAGAGGTAGTAGTACGGCAGGGTCCTAACTAGCTTTGGATCGGATCCGCAGATCGGGGGATGGCGATCAGTAGGCTTTTGCCGATCATTCCACCACTGCTCCAGACGTCGATGCTGCTCGCGTGCCGCCTGGAGGCCCAGAGTCAGGTGGATACTAATGAGAAGCGCCGTAACAACAATGATGCCCAGAATCCACTGAAGCTTTAGCTGTTTGTCGGGCGAACTCAGAGGAGTCAGAGAAGCCTGCCAAATAAGGAAGAATCCAGACGCTAGGAAGCCCTGAGATGTCAGCAGCCATGAAAAGCGCTGGTGGGTGAGATTGTTCTCGTGCTCGATGGCGCTTCTGACGCGTTTCCAGTCTACCACATCAGGGTCGTGCAGCTCATCCCATTGTGGGTACTCAAGCGTTCTCATAAGGTCTCCCAAGTGCGGCTAACGTGTTTGGGCCTAAGCGTGCGGCGTCAGCCGTCCGCTTGAGACCCCGGTTTACACGGCAACAACTTTCCCTCAAAGCAAACTGGCGGGCGCAGCACTAGGGTCCCAGTGTGGAGAAGATTCAAGTCCTGTGACCACCCAGACCAAAGAGCTGCGGCCCCGATTAGCGAGATAGGTGTTTCAGCTTGCCCGGCCGTGACGGCTTCCAGGCTGCCTTCATTGGCAAGAAAGTAAGTTGCCGCAGAAGCCGCATCTCTAGCGTGCTCTCGATGTGCTGCCCCTGAGACAAATGCCTCCCAGAGAAGTAGAATCGGTGTTCCGTCTCGCGGTGGCCAGAGATGGTAATCCAGAGTAAGCCGTACGGAGCAAGAGAACTGCTGCGCAAGGCGCCGAAGAATCCAGGCTGATTGATGGACACCGAGCGTGGTAACAGCCAGCCCGGCTGGAGCGGCCCAGGATCGATCACTTTCCCCCTCTCGGCCACAACTCAGGCGGGTTGGATCGTCGGGAACAGGAATGAAGAGAGGCGACTCGAGGCCGAGAGCCACGGAGCGGCTGGCAAGCAAGTCCCGCCCTATCTCAAGTACTAGCTGTTCGATATCTGAGGAGCACGCGACACCGTTCTCTATAGGGTCTTTGCCTACGGATGCCCACGCAAAGGCCGGCCCACCAGCGCGACCATTCCGTGTGGTGCCGATATCAACGGCGTAGATGCTTCGGTTTTCCAAAATCACTCTACCGCCTCAACCTTGATCGTGTAACGGCTTCCGAGTTGAGCGGCGGCGTCAGCTATCAGATCGAACGAATGGGTTATGCGGCCCAATTTCACCTACTATTTCTAATAGGTCCGAAAAGAAATTATCCAGGCACCGCTCGCTTTTACCCCAATCAAACAACTGTCCTTTGATCTTTGTAGATGCCTCAACTAGGGCGCACGTGCCTTCACGACGTACTACAACGACCAGATCTCCTTCTAGCGACCGAATATCCGAAGGGAGAACAGCATCGAATACGCAACCGTCCTCCGCTTGATGGACAGTCCGCAGGGAGAGGCCACGGCGAGAGAAGGCGCAGAGCGTCGCAACCAAGGCTTTTCCCGGGGGAGACGAAAGTTGCTCGACACGGCCTTCGCCTGTCCCCACCCCAAGCTTTGCCAGTATTGGATATGCAGCAGTAATTGCCTTTGAAATTGGAAGCCCAAGGGGAATCAGATCGCAAAGCTTGAGAAATTCTTCTCCTGTTATTTCCTTCCCATCATGGTTCATATAAGAGGCGATCTTGCTGCGGACCTCTGGAATCTCGAGTAGAACATCGTAACGCACTTCGGTCGACCAATCGGAGGAGAGAGCGACCGAAGTGCCACCACTTTCCCCTAACGGCTCCCCACAGGAAGAGCAGAAGCTCCCCTCCGCTTTGTTTCCACAACTTGAGCAGTACATATAAGATCTCCCGATGCTGCCGCATAACCTCTAGATTAACCTTTCGCCGTTTTCGCCCAGAGTGCCAATGGTGGTTGCAGTCGGTCCCAAAGGGGCTTGTCTCTCCGCTACCGTATGTCGTTCATTCTATAAGGCTCTTTGATTCTACGCCCCTTCCTTATCAACGTCAACGCCTCCACAGGACCACGGAGAAGAGGACGTCCCCTCCCGGTAACCTCGGACCCATCCAGAAAGTGGCGCGAGGAGGCTATCTGATGGGAGCAACAGGATTTCCGTGTATCCGAGCGCGTATAAGAGGCTGGGCCTGGAACGATATACGGGGACGATATGCATTCCCCTGGTGGCTGCTTACACGCCCTACCAGACGGCCGAGGCCTACAGGAGGTCCACCGGGCTCTGTACGCCCCGACGTCCACGATTGAGCACGTGGGGGTAGATCATTGTAGTCTTGACGCTCTTGTGCCCGAGAAGCTCCTGCACCGTCCGAATGTCGTAGCCGTGCATCAGCAGGTGGGTCGAAGGAGTGCCGTAGGGTGTGGCAGGTCGCGGCTTTGACGATCCCCGCCTTCCTTACCGCCGCGTGAAAGGCTCGCTGGACCCCTCTCTCATGGAGATGATGACGGCGCCTTTCTCCCGAGCGGGGATCCTGTGAAACGGTGGGGCAGGACGTGCAGGAAAACCAGCGGAGAAACTCCTCGCCTGAGAGCGTTGTTTCCTGGGTGAAGGCGGGGTGGCCGATCATGAGAAATCGGCCGGCCCTTCAGGGCTTAAGATAATTCCGGGTCCGCGAACCTGCGGTTGAAACCGCAGGCTGTTCAAAGCCCGCCCTCCGGGCGGTCCCCCTCCCTGGACGCAGGGTTGATGTCAATGTCCTTGGGAGCTTCCGTGGGGAAACGGGAGCTTCCGTGGGAAAACGGGAGCTTCCGTGGAGAGGTAGTGGCGGACTTCTCTCGCGATGGCGTGGCGTGAGCCTGAGGGGACGTACCTGCTCTTGAGTGGCTGATCCGGAGTCGATTTTCTCGGGAACGGGGAGTATACTCGCCGGTATAGTCATGTCTACCAGCATCCACATCCCGAAGCCCCTCTTGGAAGCGGTCGATCGCAAGGCGCAAGCCCTCAAGATCAGTCGAAACCGCCTGATCGTTCGTGCTCTTGAGAGAGAGCTGACGGCAGGATCTGACTGGTCCCCGGGATTCTTCGAGCAACTCAGCAGGGTCTCTCCTGAAACCGTCGCGGCCGTCGACGACCTGCTGACCTCGGTTCTCCAGGCAAGGACCTCGAAACCGCCGAGGCGCCTGTGAAAATTGTCCTCGACACGAACGTCGTGTCGGCGCTGATGAAGGGCGATCCCCGGGTCATGGAAAGGCTCAAACGGAGGAACAAGGGAGAGGTCTCTGTGCCGCAGCCCGTTCTGGCGGAAATCGCTTACGGGATCGAGCGGCTTCCGAGGTCCAAACGGAAGGAGATCCTCCGGGAGCGCTTCGGCCTGGTGCGCTCCGAGCTCGCTCGATCGAGCTGGTCCGATGAGGTCAGTGAGTCTTTTGGGCGCATCAAGGCGATGCTGGAGAAGAAGGGGCAGCGTATCGAGGACTTCGATGCCGCGATCGCGGCCCATGCCCTGGCGACAGGCGCGGTTCTGGTCACCGCGAACCTTCAGCATATGAATCGGATCCCCGGCTTGACGGTGGAAGACTGGTCTACCCCATAGGTGCCGGACCGCCTGCGCCAAGCCCCGCCGCGCTCTTTCCTCTGTCTACCTCGATCCCGCCCGCCTCCGCCAGCACCGATGCCCGTTCCGCCCGCGCTACGGCGACCATCGCCGTGACCGGCGGCCCTTCCATCTGTACGTCTGCATCCGTCGCCGCGGTCGTTGGCCTCACCGCCTTCCGGCAGGCCCCTTCCGCCGCGAGAGTTGCTCCTTTGGCCCGGCAAGTTGCCCTCGTCGCCCGTACCGGCCGCGCGTTCGCCGTCCAAGGCGCCCCCTCCGCCGCGTTCGAGGAGTGCGCCGCCGTGAGCGGCGAACAATTCATCCGGCTCTTTTGTGTCGCTTCACGCGCCGGCGAACGTTTCGCCGCTCAGGGCGGCGCACTCATTTCCCGAGGCGAAAGGGCCGCCGCGCGAGGCGAAAGGAGCATACCGAGCGGCGGAAGCGCCGAACAGCCAGAAAACCCAGCCTCAGTCCGGCCGCGACCGAGCGATGCTGTACCGGGAAGGTGCGTGATCCGCGGCGGAAGCGCGCGCGAGAGCGGCCGATTGTGCGCCCCTCGCTCCGTTGGTCCGCGACCGGCGGGCCGCCAAGCCGGTGACTCGGACGGTCGGCACCGCGAAGCGTCGGCGTGTCCAAAGCCCCAAGGTGAAAGGGCTTCCCCGCGGCGGGAGCCTCCCAGACAGGCCGCTCAGGGGACTCGGTGCTCGCCTCGCAGGCAAGCTGGAGCCTCCCGGTAGGCCCCTACTTGAGTTCCGCGGCCGATCGTCCCGTGCACAACCGTTCGACGCTTTGCTGGGACCCGCGGCGGCGAATTTGTGTATCAAGTTTGTGTCCATTTTGTGTTCGTAGCGTCTCTTAGTGCGCAACGCGCAGGCCGCCTGCGTTCGTAGGCTTCATCTGCGGATCGCAGATCGCCGGCTTCCAATCCGGCGTACCTCGGCGGCGCCTGTTCTGGTGACTTCTTCGTCGGAAGTTCTCCGATGTCGACACCATCCGCGTCCTGTTTGTCGTAGAATGGGGATTCAAACGCCTTAGGGTCCTCGATGCCGGCCCGGCCCGCCTCGAGGGGGAGATCGTATGCCAACGGACAAACCGGATGATCTTGAAGGCCAGTTCTTGGACAACGTGGCTGCTTATGAGCGGGGAGAGTCCAAGCCATTGTCAGTTGTATTGCCTGAAGCTGGCCTGCCCTTGCCGCCACCGGAGGAATTGGACGACTCACAGCTCAGCGCCAAGTTGTGGGAGATCATCAATGGACTCGCCCTGCTGGGAACATTCCTTCACAACACGAACCACTTGAGCGATCGTCAGTTATATGCCGAGCTATGGACGGATGCTCTGCGCGAGCCGGCAATCTTGATGCCCGACGAGCCGGCGTTCGCCTACCATATCGATATGGTAGGTAGTGGAAGCGAGGAGGACACGTTGCTGTATATGAAGTATTACGCTGATGAAAGAGAGCGTCGGAGATGGCTGAAAGAATGGCCCGGAGACCGCCTGCCTGAGCATGAGGACCCGCCTTACGATCGGGACCGCACCCTGCCGAAGGCCGAATCCAGAAGGGCCGGTCCGATGAAGCATTGAGAAAGATGTTTCTTTGCGATCACGGCTGACGCCCCGAAGCCTCCCGCAGCTTGTAGCTGATGTCCTCGACGGCGCCCTCGGGCGATCGCTTGAGCGCCACCTCGATGCTCTCGCCGTCCGGTGTCGTCGAGAAGAGGATGGCGTTGACCGGGTTATGGTAGTACTGGAGAGGTCGCCCGGTGAGTTTCTCCACCTCTGATTCCGACATTCCGACGCGGATCCTCAGGACGTCGATCCAGGGGATGAACGGATAGGCCGTCGAAGAGGCTGGATTGGGATCGGGGGAGGTGTGCCAGGCCTTGAGCGGCAAGGTCTCCAGCCGCCCTTCGAAGAGGGTATTCAGGACGTCGGCGGTGAGGTAGTCCGCGAGGGGGCGGCGGGCTCCGGTCGTGGCGTCGCCGGTCCGGACCTCGCGCACCTCCGGCGTTCCTTCCCGCAGGTGGCAGAAGACATAGGTCGCGCCGTCCTTCCCCACGATGTCGTCGAATTCCGCGGTGAAGGCGAGAGAGTCGGTCGCGTCGTTCACCACGACCTCGCCGACGGAATTCTCGAAGAGATCCGGATCGCAGTGGTGATTGCGGTCGGCGAAGACGGGGCCGCAGTCCGCTGCGGGGTGCTCCACGCAGCATCGCTCATAGGCGACCCGGACCTGTTCGCGATAGGCCTTGCGCTCGTGGGTCTCCGGTTTCGGGGGATACAGGAGCTGTTGCCGTCGCGTCGCGGGATCGTAGATCGAAAGCTCGGCGTAGTGGGTCGGCGCGAAGTGGATCTGGCTGTGCTCGTAGACGACCCGGCCGTCCTGAAAGTAGGCGACCGGCCAGCCGTACAGGGTGTCCCTCGGCTGGAGCTCCTCCGTCAGCACCAGGGTGCACTCGGCGGAAGGAGTGAGATGAGCGGTCAGGTAGATAAAGCCGTGCACCACGTCGATCTCCGTGATCGACCTGCCACCGCACGCCTCTTCGGAGCCGGCGGGCCATCGCACCTCCGCCGAGATCCAGGTCCCCTGGGCCTTGGCGCGGCGGAACACGAAGAGCCTGTCCTCCGAACGACGATCCCCTTCCTCGACATAGGTCGCGACGATCCGCGTTTCCGCGGTGTCGAGCTCGTCGCCGTTGGTGATCAGCTTGCCGAGATCTTCCCTGCGCGGGATCGGGAGATCGATCCGCTCGCGCGCGAGAAGATCCGCCAAGGTCTCCCGGCCTGTGCCGGCCTCGGCGAGGGCGGGCTGGCTGGCGAAGCTGGCGGTGAGCAGGAGGGCCGGTATCGTGAGCGTTGCGGGGGCGTTCCTCATCAGGGGTCTCAGCTTACACCCGGCACCGCTCGTGTGCGCCGATCCCATCCTGTATACTCGGCGCCGCGATTCGCTTTCAGGAGGGGACCGGATGACTCTGTCGAAGAGCTTCTTCATGCTCGCCGTGGCGTTCGTCTCGATGTGTGTCGCCGCCATCGCCGCGGTGGTGATGCTCTCGGGCACCGAAATCGGGGGCGGATCGGCCGGCGTGACCGCGGTGGCCGCCGCCGTCGCCCTCGGGCTCCTCTGGCAGGAGTCGAAGAGCGACCTCGACGCCGTCCTGACGATGGTCTCGGTCTTCCTGCTGCTGACCGCCCTCTGCCTCGGAATCTATCTCTTTACCGCGGACCGGACGGGGCTCGCTCCCAAGATCGCGCTCGGGCTGGCTGTCCTGATCGGCGGGATCTGCGGATCGATCACTTACCGGCGGCAGCATGGGGGATCGAGCGATTTTCCTAACGTCCTTCTCACGGTCGCACCGGAGACGAGCCTGTATGAGAAGGAAGGCGTGCAGTTCACCGCCAACCTGACGCAAGGGTCCGGCGGCAAGCCGCACACCGCCTCGATTTTCCTGCAGAACTGCTACGACGGCGCGCGCACCGTCCGGGTGCGCTTCGACGCGGCGAATCATGCCCAATACATGCGTTTCCATCCGGAGCACCAGGTCCGGCTCGGCCCGGCCGAGGTCGCGAGAGTGAGCTTTCCCGTCGTCGCGCCGACCTATCCAGGGTCCTATCGGCTCTACTTTTCGATCGACGTCAGCGGCCGGGAGGGAAAGCGGGTCCGGCACTGGCGCGCGCAGGACGCGACCGAGCGCACCCGGCAGGAAGCCACCGCGGCGCTGCTCGCCGTCGGCGTCCTGAAGGTCGGCGGCGGCCTCTGGTTGACCGTCGGGCCGCTCCCCGACGACATCTGGGCCGCCCCCCTGGCGGCACCCAGCCAGCAGATCCTCTGGCGGCCCCGCGTCGGCACCGTGCCCCTGGTCCAGTCGGTGGGCTGAGGGGCGGAATCCTGGGCTATTTGGGAGATTCCGGGACATTTCTGGAAATTCGGGGACGGACGAAGGGCTCGGAAGGGCGTGAGCGAGCTTTCGCGCGAAACGGGAGCCGTCTTGAGGGGGCTGGCGAGCCCTGCTAGGATCGATCCGTCATGCGGATCGTCCTGATTTCCCCCAAAGGCCACTGCGACTCGATCCTCGGGATGGGGAAGGCGAGGTCCGCCGCGTGAGGCTGACCCTCGTCCACCCGTGCATCGGCCGGCGCGCCGGCGACCGCTCCTACATCCGCACCTGGCAGATGGAGCCGCTGCCGCCGGCGCTGATCGCGGGGATCACGCCGCCGGACGTCGAGGTGCGCTTTTACGACGACCGCATGGAGGAGATCCCGTTCGACGAGCCCACCAACCTGGTGGCTCTCTCGGTCGAGACCTACACCGCCCGCCGCGCCTACCAGATCGCCTCCGAGTACCGGCGGCGCGGGGTGCCGGTGGTCATGGGGGGCTTCCACGCCAGCCTCTGCCCCGACGAGGTGGGGCGCTACGCCGAGAGCGTGGTGGTGGGGGAGGCGGAGGCGCTCTGGCCCGAGGTGATCGACGACTACCGGCACGGCCTGCCGCGCAAGCTCTACCGCCAGGAGGGACGCACGGCGCTGGCCGGAACGCGTCCGGACCGGCGGATTTTCCGCGGCAAGCGGTATCTTCCGATCGGGCTCGTGGAGGCCGGCCGCGGCTGCCACTTCAAGTGCGACTTCTGCGCCGTGCAGACGGTGTTCAACGCCACGCAGACGCGGCGGCCGGTCGACGAGATCCTGGCCGAGCTCGCGGCGATCCGTCATGAGAAGAGACTGATCTTTTTCGTCGACGACAACATCACCTCGAACCTGGCGCAGGCCAAGGAGTTCCTGCGCGCGCTGATCCCGCTGCGGATCCGCTGGGTGAGCCAAGCGAGCATCAACGTCGCCCACGACGAGGAGATGCTCGACCTGCTGGAGCGTAGCGGCTGCATGGGCGTGCTGATCGGTTTCGAAACGCTGAACCCCGCGAATCTCAAGGCGATGAACAAGACGTTCAACACCATGCGCGGCGGTTATGAGCGAGCGCTGGAGAACCTGCGGCGCCACGGCATCCGGCTCTACGGCACGTTCATCTTCGGCTACGACGAGGACACTCCCGAGCAGTTCCCCCGGGCGGTGGACTTCGCGCGCCGGCACGGTTTTTACATCGCGGCGTTCAACCACCTGACCCCCTTCCCGGGCACGCCGCTCTACGACCGGCTGGAGCGCGAGGGCAAGCTGCTCTACGAGAGCTGGTGGCTGGACGACGCCTACCGCTACAACATGGTGCCCTTCCGGCCGGCGCGGATGACCGCCGGCGAGGTGGAGCGCTGCTGCGTCGAGGCGCGGCGCTCCTTCTATTCGTGGCCGAGCATCCTGAAGCGGACGCGCGATCCGGTGAACCGCGCGGACCCGTTCATGTTCCGCAACTATTTCCTGATCAACTGGCTGCACCGCGCCGACGTCGACGGCCGCAACCATTTCCCGCTGGGAGCGGAGGATTGGCGGGCGCCGCTGCTGGAAGCCGCTTGATCGTCGATCTGGCGCGGCCGGAGGACGATCCGGAGATCCGGCGCCTCCTGCGCGAAAACCCCATGGAGGGCGCGATCCGGCTGTCGCTGGAGCGGGAGCCCGACGCGTTCCAGGCCCTGGCGGTGGAGGGCGACTCCCACGTCACCGTCGTCGCCCGCGCGCCAGGCGGCGGGCGGATCGTCGGCCTCGGCACCCGTTCGGTGGCCAACGCCTTCGTGAATGGCGAGCCCTGCCGGCTGGGGTATCTCAGCCAGCTCCGGGTGGACCGCGAGGCGCGGGGGAAGCGCCGGCTGCTGGCCGCCGGCTACGCGGCGCTGCGCGAGACGCGCGGCGCGGACGAGGCACCCTTCGACATCACGGCGATCGTCGCCGACAACGACATCGCCCGCCGTCTCCTCGGCGCCACTCTGCCGGGACTGCCGCGCTACCGCGAGCTGTCCGGATTCGTGACGCTGGTGCTGCCGGTCCTGCGCCCATCGCTCCGGCCGTCGAGCGTGCGGATCGAGAGCGGCGCGCCCGAGCGGATGGCGGAGGTGGCGGCGTGCCTCGAACGGAACCGCCGGCGGTATCAGGCGGCGCCGTTCTTCAGCGCCGCGGAGCTGCAGTCTCCCGACCGCAGCCGTGGGCTGGCGCCGAAAGATTTCCAGTTGGCGGTGGGGACGGACGGCGTCCTCCTCGGCTGCCTGGCGCTCTGGGACCAGCGCGGCTTCAAGCAGGCGGTGGTGCGCGGCTATGCGCCGCGCCTGGCGCGCTGGCGCCCCTGGATCAACCGCCTCTCACGGCTGCTGGGAACGCCCCGCCTGCCGGAGCCGGGGGAGGCGCTCGCCCACGCCTACCTCTCGCACGTCGCCGTGGACGAGGACGATCCGGAGGTCTTCCAGGCGCTGCTGGAGGCGGCCTACGCGGAGGCGAAGACGCGGGGGCTGGCGTATGTGATCCTCGGCTTCGCGGCCGGTCACCCCTGGCTCCCCTGGCTCGAGCGCCGCTTCCGCCCCCGGCGCTACGAGAGCGTGCTGTACGCGGTGGACTGGGGAGACGGAGCCGAGGCGATCGCGGAGATCGACGCGCTGGACGGCCGCCTCCCGCACGTCGAGGTCGCCCTGCTGTGAGAGGCCGGCTGGTCCGCCGCGAGGCGCTGACGGAGGCCGAGCGGGACGCCATGTACGGCCTGCTCGCCGACGCTTTCGCCGGGGTCACGCGCGAGCGCTTCGCCGCCGACCTGGCCGAGAAGACCTGGGCGCTGCTCCTGGAAGGCGAGTCCGGTTTGCAAGGGTTTTCGACGCTCCTGCTCTACGAGGCCGATCTGCCGGGTGAAGGCATCTGCACGGTCGTCTACTCGGGGGACACGATCGTCGATCCCGCCGCCTGGGGGAGCGCCGCGCTGCCGCGCTGCTGGATCAACGCCGTGCGCCGGCTGCGCGAGGAGTATCCGCGCGGGCGGCTCTGGTGGCTGCTGCTCACCTCCGGCTTCCGCACCTACCGCTTCCTGCCCGTCTTCTGGCGCGATTTCTGGCCGCGCTGGGACGTTCCGATGCCGACGGACACGCGGGCGCGCCTCAATTTCCTGGCGGCGGAGCGGCTGGGCGATCTCTATTCGAGGGATCAGGGGGTCGTCCGCTTCCCGCAGCCGCAGAGGCTCCGCGGCGAGCTGGCGCGGGTGCCCGAAGGGCGGTTGGAAGATCCGCACGTGGCCTTCTTCCTGGCGAGGAATCCGGGCTGGCGCGAGGGGGACGAGCTCGCCTGCCTGACCGAGATTTCAGAGGCCAATCTGACGGCGGCGGGGCGCCGCATGTGGCGGGGGGGCGGGCTGGAGTGAAGAGCCTCCCCTGGCTTGCCGCCAACCTCCCAGGCTGGCTCCGCTTCCGCCGCGCGCTGGCGCGACCCGAGGACGTCCAGCGCTCCCTGCTCCGGCGCTACCTGGAAGAGAACGCGGACAGCGCCTTCGGGCGCGCCCAGGGCTTCGCCTCGATCCGCACCGCGGAGGAGTACCGCGGCCGCGTGCCTTTCCTCTTCGGCGAGGATCTGGCACCCTGGGTGGAGCGGATCGCGGTGGGGGAGGCGCGCGTGCTCACCCGCTCGCCCGTGCGCGCCCTGGAGCCCACCAGCGGCTCCTCGGCGGCGGCGAAGCTGATCCCCTACACGGCGGAGCTGCAGCGCGAGATCCGGCGGGCGGTGGCGCCCTGGATCGTCGACCTCTACGGCCGCCGGCCGCGGCTCGCGCTGGGGAGCGCCTACTGGTCGATCACGCCGCTGGCGCTCGACGACGAACCCTCCGTGGGGCCGGTGCGCGTGGGTTTCGAAAAGGATTCCGAATATCTCGGCGGTCTCTGGAGCCGCCTGGTGGATGCGACCCTCGCCGTCCCCGGATCGGTGCGCCATCTGCGCGATCCGGACGCCTTCCGCTACGCCACGCTGCGCCACCTGCTGCGGCACCGCGACCTGACGGTGATCTCGGTCTGGCACCCGAGCTTCCTGCTGCTGCTGATCGCGGCGCTGCCGAGGTTCTGGGACGCCCTGGTGCGCGACCTCGGGCGCGGCGATCTGAAAGGATTATCCCCGGAGGCTCCCGTTCGCATCTGGCCGAAGCTGGGATTGATCAGTTGCTGGGGCGACGCCCACGCGGCGCTCTCGCTGCCGGAGCTGGCGCGGGCGTTCCCCGGCGTCGAGGTCCAGCCCAAGGGTCTGCTGGCGACCGAAGGCTTCGTGACGATCCCCTTCGCAGGGCGATGGCCGCTGGCGATCCGATCTCATTTCTTTGAATTCCTTCCTGAAGACGGGGGCGAGCCGCGTTTCGCCTGGGAGCTGGAGTTGGGGCAGATCTATTCGGTGGCGCTCACCACCGGCGGCGGTCTCTACCGCTACCGCCTCCAGGACCGGGTGCGCGTCGAAGGGTTCGTCGAGAGCACGCCCTCGCTCCGCTTCCTGGGCAAGGAGGGACAGGTGTCGGACCTCCGCGGCGAGAAGCTCCACGAGAGCTTCGTGGCCGGGGTGCTGGCGCGGGTCTTCGCCGAGAGCGGGATCAGACCCCGCTTCGCCCTGCTGGCGCCGGACGGCGCCGCCGGCTACGCCCTCTTCCTGGAGGCGGACGCGGTGCCGCCGGACCTCGCGGCGGCGCTCGACCGCGAGCTGGCGGCCAATCCCGGCTACCGCCTCTGCCGCGCCCTGGATCAGCTCGCGCCGGTGCGGGTCCAGCGGCTGGCGCCGGACGTGTTCGAGCGCTACCTCCATCGCTGCCGCCGGCGCGGCCAGCGCTGGGGGGACGTGAAGCCGCTGGCGCTCTCGCCGCTGACCGATTGGAGAGAGGCGCTAGAATGAACCGATGATCGTCGAAGAACCGGCCGTCGAGCGGGCCGAGCCCATCCCTGGCACCCTCAACCTCGCGCTGGCCGCGGCCGCGGCGGCCGCCGCCCTGGGCCTCCTCGTCTTCGCGTCGCGCACCCACTCCTGGGGTTGGCGGATCGCGGCGGCGGTCGCCTTCTCCTACGTGAACAACACGATTTTCTCCCTGCTGCACGACGCGGTGCACGGGAACTTCCATCCCAACCGCACGGTCAACGAGGCGGCCGGACGGCTGCTGGCGGCCTTCTTTCCCACCGGGCTCGGGTTTCAGCGGATCTGCCACCTGGGGCACCACCGGCGGAACCGGTCGGACGTGGAGGTATTCGACTACATCCTCCCCGGCGAGAACCGGCTGCTGAAGACGGTCCAGTGGTACGGCATCCTCACCGGCCTCTACTGGCTCCTGCCCCCCTTCGGCTGCCTGCTCTACCTGATCTGGCCTGGGGCCTTCCATCCTTCCGAGCGGCTCCGCGCGACGCGGGCCTTCCGCCAGACGAGCGCCGCGGCGATGCTCTCCGGCTTCGAGAACGCCCCACGGGGGACGATCCGCCTGGAGATCCTCTTCTCGCTCCTCTTCCAGGTCGCGATCGTCCGGCTCCTCGGCCTTAACCCCGCCGGCTGGCTCGCCTGCTACGCCGCCTTCGGCTTCAACTGGAGCTCCCTCCAGTACGCGGACCACGCCTTCTCCGAGCGCGACGTCCACGACGGCGCCTGGAACCTGCGGGTGAACCGGCTGGTCCAGTTCCTGTTCCTCAACTATCACCACCACAAGGCCCACCACCGGGACCCGCGGATCCCCTGGATCCACCTGCCGAAGCACGTCGATTTCGGCGAGGAGCGGCCGGCGTTCCTGAGCGTCTGGCTCAGGATGTGGCGCGGTCCGCGGGTCTGGCCGGGAGAGAGCGGAGAGCGCGGCGATATACCGTCCTGACGCACGCCAGGGCCAGCAGCCAGCCGGTGACGACGTCGAGGACATGGTGCTGGTGGATCAACACCGTGGAGGCCGCGATCAGCGAGGCCCAGAGCCAGAGCAGGACCTTGATCGGCCGGGGGGCGCGGGGCGATAGGATGGCCACGCAGATCACCGCGAACGCCACATGGAGCGACGGCAGCAGGTTGTAGGTGAGGTTCAGCTCGTCCGCCAGGTGATACAGCCCCGCCCAGGCTCCGAGCTGCTCCTCGCGGACCGGCGCGAACGCCAGCTCGGCGGGAAAAAGAAGAAAACCGATTCCTCCGGCGGCGATGGCGACGGCCACCGTCGCGACGGCCGCCGCGAATTCGCGCCGGGTCCGCAGGACGAACGGTGCCAGCAGGAAGAGGCCGTAGAGCGACATGTAGAACGCCGTCATCGCCGGCACGAAGGGGATGCGCAGCTCCGCGGCGGTGTGGACCGGAACCCGGAAATCACGGTGGGCCGTCAACCAATCCGCGCCGCCGTACACGATCAGGAACCAGAGCGCGGCGGCGAGCGACAGCAGCGCCGCGTCGCGGAGGTGCGCTCGCTCCGGCCAGGCCAGAAAGGGCTCGCCGCTCACCCGTCGAGGGTCTCGTCCAGGAACTGCAGGATCGCTCGCACCAGCACGCCGATGTCG
Source organism: uncultured Acidobacteriota bacterium (assembly GCA_963718645.1). Taxonomy (GTDB): domain Bacteria; phylum Acidobacteriota; class Thermoanaerobaculia; order Multivoradales; family UBA5704; genus DATARR01. The sequence goes on along the minus strand of OY970373.1, from coordinate 2,056,197 downwards.
CGCTCCGGCTGAAGATAATGATCGGCTCCCCAGAGCGGGTAGAGCAGGCCGGGCAGCGCGCAGACGTCGCTCAGGATCAGCGCGCCATCGTTGGGACCGAGCGGAGTGAGATGCTCGTGGCAGCGCCGCGAGACGCGGCGGCTCAGGTGCTCGCGCAGGGGGAAACCGGCGACGCTGATCAACCGCACGTGCGCCGGCAGGCGCAATGGAGCGTCGAGCGGACCGCCGGCGCCCCCTTCCTTGCGATATCGCAGATCGCGCAGGAACGCCGTGCTTTGCCCGCGCAGCCGGCAATAGAGCCGGACCAGCAGCGCGTCCGGGCTCCGCGAGAGCAGCCAGTCCGCTATGGGCGTGCCGTCGAGGATACCGCACAGGTTCACCCAGGCCACCACGTTCCGGAAGGAGCGCTCGGCGTCCGGCTCGGCGAGGGCCACCTTGATGTCCGGGCCCCCCTTGCTCAGCGAGATCAGGATCAGAGGGCGGTCGGGCTGCGCTTCCAGCCAGTCGCGGAGGATCCGCGCGTTCTGCCGCAGGGTGCCGGTGGTGGAGATCGGGACCAGGCCGGTGGCGCAGCCCATCCGCTCGGCATGCACCCGCACGATCCGGCCGTCCGCTCCGGAAGCGGGATTCTCGCGGTAGGAGGCGGCGGGGACGACGGCGAGGAGAGCGTCGCGGTTCCAGGGCCGGACCGCGGGCTCCTCGCAGAGCTCGTCGACGCGGCGGATGAACGGGCCGTGGAGCGGCGACTCCAGCACGGAGCGGTAGAGCGACGACGTCGCCGCGTCGATGCCGTCGCGCGCGCGGGTCTGCGGGAACGTCAAGCCGTCCGGCGCCTCCGGCCGAGCAGGAATCCGAGCCCCAGGCCGACGATCAGGCAGAGCCCTCCCGCCCACCAGGCGACGCGCCGCGCCAGGTTCAGCAATGGGTTGTCGAACAGGTTGTCGGACGCGTGGAGGCTGGCGATCAGCCAGTGGTCCCCCTCCTTGACCAGCGTCGCGCTCCAGCGGGCGGGGAGCGCGAGCTCCTTGCCCCCCTTCATCGTGAAGTGCTCGACGGCGCTGCCGAACGAGATGCCGGTGTCGCCGCCGTAGAGGATCGTCAGCTCGTCCACGTTCACGTCGGCCCGGAAGCGCTCGACAACCTTGTCGGGGCCGTCCAGCATGCGGCTGAGATACTTGCGCACCCCGTCGCGCCCGCGGCTGACCTCCGCGTTGTGCCAGGTGACCACGGCGTTGGGATGGAAGTAGCTGAGCTCGCGCTCGACGTCGCCCTTGTTCATCGCGTCGAGCAGGCCGTCGCGGAGGGCGCGCAGCTCGTTGTGCGTCGCCTCATCGGCGGCGGGCGGCACGGCCTGGGAAGCCAGCGGCAGGGATGTCGAGGACAGCAGGAGCAGGGCCGCGAGCGATCTTTTCATCGTCACCCTTCTGGGGCAAGGCTGCCACCCATTGAAAAAAGTCGATCATGTCCTGATCGGCGGGACCGAGGCTGCCGGGATTGTACCGGGTGGAGCGCAGAGTGCGCGCTTCCTCCTTCAGATACCCGTGCGTGAACAGCCGGCGGACCCAGGCCTGGAGCGGCGCCAGCAGCCCCAGCGGCACCGCCGGGCGGGACACGAGGACGATCCCATGGCAGAGCGTCCGGCCGTCCTGCAGCGGCTCCATCGCCACCAGGAAGCCGCTACGGACGCGGTCGAAGTCGGCGGTGATCACCGCGAAGGTCCCGCCCCAGATCGTGAGCGTGGTCTTCGCCGACCGTCCCGCGGCCATCCGCAGGATGCGGTCGAAAGCCCCGCCGCCCACGACCTTCGACACGTAGCTGTAGCGGCGGGCGTACGGAGCGGGGGCATCCACGACGGGCGCCGTCAGCAGCTCCCGGCCGTGGACCGCCGCGAAGTGCTGCCGGTCGAAGGCGTGCGCCGCGTTCATGTACCACGAGCAGTCGGCGGTGAAACGAAAGGTTTTCGCCGCGAGGTAATCCTCCGGTTCCTTCTCCTGGAGGAAGGGGAGTGGGAAGGCCGGCTCGCGGCCCTCGCCACCGTTGAAAAAAAAGAGCGATCCGTGCCGTTCCACCACCGGATAGCTCCGCAGCCGCGCGAAGGGTGGAATTCCAGTCTGGTCCGGGATCGCGGCGCAGACGCCGTCGCAGCCGTATTGCCAGTGATGGAACGGGCAGCGGATCGTCTCTCCGACCACGTCGCCGAACCCGAGGTCCGCTCCCAGATGAGCGCACTGGCCGTCCATCACGACCGGGCGCCCGCTCGCCGTTCGGAAGGCTACGAGCAGGCGCCCCAGGAGACGGCGGGAGACCGGTCCCCGGCGGATCTCGCGGCTGTCGCCGAAGAGATACCAGGAGGCGGGGTAGGCTGGAAAAGCCTCCGCGGGCGGAGCCTGGCTGAGCGCGGGCACGCCGGTATTCTAACCGCTGGGCGCTATCCTGCTCAATATCCTGCTCAATCCTCCGGCCGCTCGCCGGCCGGCGCCATCTTCACCATCCGGGGGTGGAAGGTGCCCAGCACCTCGACGAGATCGGTCTGCGCCGCCATCACCTTGCGGATGTCCTTGTAGGCCATCGGCGCCTCGTCGATGTCGGCGGAGAGGAGCTCGACGTCGCGCTCCGCCAGCAGCGCCCGCGTCTCGTCCCAGGTGAAGCGCCGCCGGGCCTCCGTGCGGCTCATCCGGCGGCCCGCGCCGTGCGAGGCCGAGCGGAGCGAGGAGGGATCGCCCAGGCCGCTGACCAGGAACGCGGGATCGGCCATCGTCCCCGGAATCATGCCGAGCACTCCGGCGCCGGCCGGCGTCGCGCCCTTGCGGTGAACGATCAATTCGCGGCCGTCGTGCTCCTCCTTCCAGGCGAAGTTGTGATGGTTCTCCACCACCGCCGCCACGTCGAAGCCGAGCGCCCGAGCGACGTGGTAGTGGATCCGCTCGTGGTTCGCGGCGGCGTACTCACCCATCAGGTTCATCGCGTGCCAGTACTCCTGCCCCTCGGCGAGATCGAGGTCGAGCCAGGCGAGGTTCTGGAGCTCCCTCGGCAGCTCCGGATGAAGCTCCTTGGCGAGCTTGGAGTAATGCGACGCCACCGTGGCGCCGCTCCCCCGGCTGCCGCTGTGCGAGAGTAGGGCCAGGTAGCTCCCGGCCGCCAGCCCGGTGGCCGGCCGCTCGAGGTCGAGGAGCCCGAACTCGACGAAATGGTTTCCACTGCCGGAGGTGCCAAGCTGCGCCCAGGCGCGGTCCCGGAGCTGCTTCGTCACCGGCGTGGCCTGCCAGTCCGCTTCCATCACGGGGTGATCGCGCCGCAGCCGGCCGTTGAACTTCGCGCCGACGCCGAAGCGCGTCTCACCCTCCAGCGCCGCGCGCAGCCGGTCCCGCACGGGACCGGCCAAGGCTCCCACCGCGTCCTCGACGTCGAAGATGCTCAGCCGCATCCGGCAGGCGATGTCCACGCCCACCGCGTACGGGATGACGGTGTTCTCCGTCGCCAGCACGCCGCCGATCGGCAGGCCATACCCCTGGTGGGCGTCCGGCATGAGGGCGCCACGCACGGCGACCGGCAGGTCCGCGGCATTCTTCATCTGCCGCAGGCTGCCCTCTTCCAGCCCCTCGCCCCAGATCCGGTAGGGCGCGGGCGCCTCGCGCGGCGCGAACGCCTTCGGCCGCGCGAGGATACCCTCGGCCAGCGACTTCAACTCGGGATCCGCCGTCGCCGCCTGCGGGTTCTGGATCAGGCCATCGAAGACCGTGCGCATTCCGGCGCCGTCGGCTCCCCGTTCGGACATCGTCCGGATCAACTGGAAGGCCTCCGGCAGCAGCGCGCGCGGAAGCCCCATCGACAAAAGCTCACTGCTCGTATCTGTTTACCGGATCGGAGCCGTCATCAGGTCATAGTAGGAAGGCGGTCTGGGGCTGCGAAGAATCGCGCTGAAAAGAGCCAGTGAGTTGAAGCCGCGTTGCTGACCTGTCCGCAGAAGGCTGGTCAAGATTGACTGGGCCTTGGCGCCATCGGACGTGCGGTTGCCGCCACACGATTTGCGGTTGACGACGGCAGGCCGAATCGCCTGCTCGGCGGGCCAATTGGTGGCCTCGACATCCTCCCGGTCGAGGAAGACGAACAGATCGTTCTGGTGGCGCCGCAAGTGCTTGGCCAAGCGCCGATTGCCGGTATGGGTGATCCGACCCGCGAGCAGACGGTTCATCTGGGCTGCCAAGCGCCCTTTGGCGATCCGCACTCCCTGCGGGCTGAGGGTTCCAGCCGTCCGCCGATCCCGCACGGACAAAGCCGCCTGGAGAATCGCCTTGACCTGGCGGGGAAATCTCGCCGCGCCGCCCTGAGCGGTCTCCAGCATCTCCCGACAACGCCGCAGCAAATGGGCTAAGCAGGTCTGCTGCGTCGCTTGGGTGAAACGCCGGTATGGCGCCCACCCATCCGCCACCAGGACTCCCCCATAGCTCTCCCCCAGCACTGTCGCCGCTTGCGCGAACCCGCGGCCCCGCACAATCGCATAGACCGTCTCGCAGCGATTGGTAAAGGCCCACAGCCAACCACCGCGCCCCCCGATGCGCCAGCCGCTCTCATCCGGGTAGACCACGGCAGACTTGCGAATCGCTTGCACCAACTCCTCATAGATCGGCTGCGCTTTCTTCGCCGTCCGCAGCAAGGCCCGGCACAGCGTCGAGCGCGATACCCGAAGACCGGCCATCTGCTCCAGCAAACCGGCGATCTTGCCGTAACTCAAGCCGCCAACTTTGTTCAGATAGGTGGCCAGCGACACCACTCCCGGACCGATCTGAACACCGGCCACTCCCACCGCCTGCGAGCTCTGACGAGGATGTCGTCCGCTCTGTCGACATCCACACCGGGAGCACTCGCCGTAGTGGAGGATGAATTCGGTCGTCCACGGGCGGATCTCCGGAATATCAATCTGGTATTGGCTTTCCTGGCCCATCCGGTGCACTGGGCTTTGGCAGACCTCGCACCGCGAAGGGCAGGCGACCTCAATCGTCTCATCGACCTGCTCGGGAACCGGCCGGCAAGAGCGCTTTCCGTACTGCTCTGCAGGCTTGCGGCCCGGCTTCTGGGGATGGCTCTTCGGCTCCCCCTTCGAGAACGGGGCGGCTTGGCGTTTGCCACCGCGTCGCAACTCCTCGATGATCTTCTCCAATTGAGCAATCCGGCGCTCTTGCCGCTCGATCCGCTGCTCCTGCTCAGCGATCCGGCGCCCCTGCTCGCTGATCCGGCCTCGGAGCTCAGAGTTTTCTTGAAGGATTTCCTCGTAAGTCGGCATGTCCGAAGGAGATTAGACCATGCCTCCAGGGGAAAAACAAGTCGCTCCCAGGCGTGTCGTCAAGGCGGCGGGTGTGCTTCAACCCCCGGAAAGGGCGGTAAACAGATACTCACTGCTCTTCATGATTTCTCCTTCGCCTTGACTGCCCCAAAAAGCAAAAACCCTCCGCGGCTCGGTGCCGGGAGGGTTCGTTGCGTGCCGCTTTGGATCTTCCAAAGATTACACGAGCGTCCTCCAGGCGTTGGTATCCACCTGACCTCGATAATTCCTGGGAAGATTCTGCGACCGGTTCATGATGGGGCGTAGTCGATCACAGCTCAGTCCGGAATGTCAACCGCTTCACTTGATTCCGATCCGGATACGCGAGCTCCAGAACCATCGCGACAACGCGGAACCGAAGGCGCGCTTTGCGATTTCACGCACGCGGTCGAGCCCCAGATCCGCCTCGGAGATTCCCAGCTTGAGCAGGGATTGCACCGAGCCCTGGCTGAGGAGAAGGCCTACGACGCGTTCCGCATCCCCTGCGTCCTCGTGGTGGAGAAGGCACTCGCGGACATAGCGAAAGCGGCCGCTCTCCCGCATCCGCTCCAGATGGCCGGATTTGCTCCAGCGCCGAACATGGTCCGCGATGCCGTGCTCCGATTCGAGGCGCTTCACGCTCTCCATACATTGCGTGTAGGCCTGATCGACCTCCCAGAACGACGTCGACGGCGGCCAGTCGTAATCCGTCGCTGCGAACAGGCCGCCCCCTCTCAGGATCCGGGCGCTTTCGGCGAAGGTGGACGCCGGCTCCATCCAGTGCAAAGCCTGGGAACAGACCACGAGATCGGCGCACTGGCCGGGAAGCCCGGTGGCGTGGGAGAATCCCTGGTGGTAGGCGATGTTTGCGCCGCCGATCGTCTCCGCCTGCTCGCGCATGGAAGCGGTGGGCTCGACGCCGATCACCGAGACCGCCCGTGGCGACCAGTACCGCGTGGAGAGACCGGTGCCGGAGCCGAGGTCGACCACGAGCGCCGGCGTGGTGCAGCGGGCCATCGGGAGAAGGAGATCAGCCAGGGTCGCCGGCGGGGAGGGGCGCACCCGATCGTATTGCTGGCCAAACCCGGTGAATCGTTCGACGTTCGCGGAGAAATCCGGATCGCTCATGACTTGGACGCTACCAGCTTTGGAAGGGAAAACACACGATGTCGACGATCCTGCAAAACCACTACGTCCTCGCGGTCCACGACGTGCGCCGGTCGGCGGACTTCTACGTGCGGATGCTCGGCTTCCAGATCGTCAACGAGCCTCCCGGCTGGATCTTCGTCAAGAGGGACAACTGCATGATCATGCTCGGGGAGTGCCCGGACGACCTTCCCGCGGGCGACCTCGGCTGCCACAGCTACTTCGCCTACCTCCGGGTCGACGACGCCGACAGCTACTACGCCGACCTCAAGGCCAAAGGCGCCGATCTGATTTCGGAAATCGCGGACAAGCCCTGGAGGATGCGCGAGTTCGGAGTGCGGACCGTCGACGGCCACCGGATCATGATCGGGCACGTGCTGGGCTACGACCAGCCGCCTTAGCCCGTCACGTCCGATGCGCCCGCAGAATCCGGTACTGCCACGCGCCGGACCTCATCTGCTCGTACACTATCGATCCAGGCACGGCGAGAAAATTGTCGATGGCCGCGTTGCCGCCGCCGAACGCCTGCGCGCGGGTGGCCGCGACTTCATCGCACGAGGCGAGGACGTTCGGCGTGATCTCGCGATCGTCTTTGACGGTCAGGCCGAGCGGGCCGAGGAGCGCACGGACCTCCATCCAACGCGGCACCGGCAGGAGATCGGTGTAAAAGAAGACGCCGCCTTTCACCAGCACGCGCGCCACCTCGGTGTAGAACGCGCGTAAGTTCGGATACGTGTGCGACGACTCGATGTTCGTCACGAAATCGAACGACGCGTCATCGACCGGCAGGTGCTCCGCGTCGCCGACTTCGAACCGCACGAGCGGGTTGCGGTGGGTACGCCGGCAGAACGCGATCGCCTCGGGCGACAGATCGACGCCGGTGACACCGGTGTCGAAACGATCGGCAAGGAGCGCCGCCGTGCCTCCACGCCCGCAGCCGACGTCGAGCACGCGGTGACCGTGCAGATCGGTCCGTCCGATCAGCTCGAACGCGAGTCTCACCGAGCTTGGGTTGAACACGCCGTCCGGCACTTCGAACTGTGCCTCGTCGCCTTGGCCCCGGCTGATGTAGCCGTAATTGAGGAAGAACGACGCCTCGGCGACGCCCGACTGTTCCAGCTTCCGCGTCACATCGTCGTAGAACTGGCGGTAGCTCGCCTTCGCGGCGGCTTCCGGTGCTTCGCCCTCGATCGCCGTCGCCTCGGGAGCGGGTGCGAACGGCAGGCCCGCGGGCCTGTTGTCGGCCATGCCGCTTCTCGCCTGATCGACGAGCACCGCGAGCTCGCCGAGGCTCGGGGCCTGGAACAGCTTCAGCACCGGCATCTCGATCTGAAACTTGTCCCGGATCTCCGATGCGACCTGCACGGCCAACAGCGAATGGCCGCCGAGGTCGAAAAAGCGGTCGTGAATGCCGATCTTGTCGACGCCGAGCTGCGCGCCCCAGATCTCCCCGAGATCGCGCTCCGTCGTGGTGCGCGGCTCGACGAACGCGGTCGACAGATTCGGCCGCGGATGCCGCTCCACGCCGCCCTTTCTCGCGGGTGTGTCGCCACGGCGAACCCACGCCTGGAGCCGGCCCGCAAGATCGCTTACCACCACGAGCGCGCGCTGTCCGGCGTCGGCACCGAGGAGGCGGAGGCACGCGTCGAGACCTTCCGGCGGATGAATGGCGACCGGCATGCCGGGGATCTGCGCTTCCGCCGCGTTGTCCCACAGATCCCAGCCGACGCTGAGCCATCGCTCGCCGCCCGCGAGCGCCATCAGGTCGAGCACCGCGTTGGCCGCGGAGTACGCGGCGAGCCCGAGTCCGCCGAGGACCGCCGAGACGGAGGAATGCAGCACCCAACGCCGCGGCTCGCGCCCGCGGAAGGCGGCGATGACGTGGTACAGGCCGCGCAGCTTCGGCGAAAACTGCGCTTCGACCACTTCGGGTCCGGTTTCGGCGGCCGATGCGAAGGCCGCCGCGTCGATCCGCGCCGCGCCGTGCACGAGGAGATCGATCTGGCCGAAGCGCGCGATGGCCGCGTCGACGGCGGCGTTCACCGCGGCACTGTCGTTCAGGTCCGCTTTGAGCACCAGCACTTCGTCGCGTTCCGCGCGCATCGCCGCGAGGCGGCGGAGCAGCGTGCGCATCTCCTGGGACGTCGCCGGGTCTTCGGCCGCGGCGGCCCATTGATCGGGCTCCGGCACGTCCGTGCGGCCGACGAGCACGATCCGCGCGTCGAGGTGATGGAAAAATCCTTCCGAAAGATTGAGGCCCATGTGGCCGAGGCCGCCCGTCGTCATGATGACCGGGCGCTCCGGCAGGTCCAGCGGCGGATCGATCGAGCGGATGACCAGCGGCTCGTAGGTCTCGGCGAAGCGCTTTCCGCCGCGCAGCGCGACGTTGGGCTCGGTTGCGCCGGCGGCGAATTCGTCGACGAGCAGGCCGGGCACGCTCGCATCCCCGTCGACGTCGACGTGCGACGTGCGAATGCCCGGATGCTCCTGCGGCAGGACTTTCGCCGAACCCCTCCCCAGCGCGCGCGGCGGATCGAGGACGTCGTCATCGTTGACGCGGGCGGTGCCGCGAGCGACGAGCATCAGGGGCAGCGGCCGCACGGTCGACTGATTGCTGAGCGCGTGCGCGAGACGCATTGGTCCGAGGAGCGTCAACACCGCCGCGGCATCGAGGTCGGTGCCGCCCGGCGGGCTCGCCGTCCAGCAGTCGATGACGCCGGCGAGCTGCGATTCGGCCGCGCAGGCGTTCGACGCGAGTTGCGCGAAGCCCTCGGGCCGTGATGGATCGAGCCTGTACTCGTCGTCGTTCACCCGCTCGAACGCCGTGCCTTGCCGAACGATCACCGCCTGTCCGCCGGCGGAGCGAATGCGCTCGGCGACCGCGGCGCCGAGGCCGCTCTCCTCGTCGAACACGAGAACGCGGCGGCCGGACAGCGATCCCGCCTCGCCGGCCGGCCCAACCGCGCGCCAGACCGGCTTGTGATACCACGTGGACGTATCGCGCACCGCGTGCTTCTTGCCCTCCGGTGTCTGGCCGGGACGCGCACCGATCCAGTAGCTCCGCCGCTCGAACGGATACGTCGGCAGCGGGACGCGATTGCGGTGCTCGCCGGCGTGGAAGCCGTCCCAATCGATCACGGCGCCGTTCGCCCACAGCTCGCCAAGGGACGTCAGCATCACCTCCGTGTCCGAGAGACCGTCGTGCGGCCCGGGGAGCGACCTGAGGCACTGCGGCGCAAGACCGTCGTCGCCACGCGCGGTCGCGGCGGCGAACGTGACCAGCGCGCTGCCCGGACCGACTTCGAGGAACACCGAGTCCGTGCCGGACGGTGCGGCGACGACCGTGCGCACCGCGTCGGCGAAACAGACGGTCGAGAGAATCTGCGCGCTCCAGTAGTCCGGCCGCGTCACGTTGCCGTCCGCCCACGCGCCGGTGAGCGTGGTGGCGAACGGAATCGAGGGTGGTGACAGACGCATGCCCGCCATGAGGTCTTCGAACTCGCGGAGCATCGGAGCCATCATCGCGGAGTGGAACGCGTGCGACGTGTGGAGCCGGCGCGACGGGACCGACTCGCGCGCAAGGCCGGCTTCCACGCGATCGATCGCCGAATCGGGGCCGGAGAGCACCGCATAGCCCGGTGCGTTGACCGCCGCCACGGACACGTCGCCGCCGGCGTAGCGCTCCACCGTCTGCGACGGAGCCATCACCGCGAGCATCGACCCGCGCGGCAGCGCCGAAATAAGCCGTCCGCGCCGCGCGATCAGGCGCAGAGCGTCTTCGAGCGTCATCACGCCCGAGAGCACCGCCGCAACGTACTCGCCGATGCTGTGGCCGATCATCGCCGCCGGCTGAATCCCCCACGACCTCCAGAGCTCCGCGAGCGCGTATCCGACCGTGAACATCGCCGGCTGCGCCCACTTCGTGTCGCGAAGCTCCGCCGCCGCTTCGTCGCGTCGGCGCCGTGGCGGAAACAGCAGCTTGCGCAGGTCCGCGCCGATCTCCGGCTTGAGAATGCGCGCGCAGCGATCGATCGCGCGGCGGACGGCCGGCTCGCTTTTGTAGAGCCCCGCGGCCATGCCGGGATACTGCGAGCCCTGGCCGGGGAACATGAACACCACCGGCCGCTCGGCGGCCGTGGTCACGCGGCCGTGCGCCAGCAGCGCATCGATGGCCGCGCCGCGATCGTCGCTGCGAGCGACGAGCACGCGGCGCTGCCGGAACGCCTGCCGCCCGACATGCAGCGTGTACGCGACATCGGCGAGATCGGCTTCCGAATGCGACCGCAGGTGTGCGGCGAGCCGTGCCGACACGTTCTCGAGCGCCGTCTCGCTGCGCGCGGAAAGCACGAGAAGCTGATGCGATCGCCGCTGCGTCGCTGCGGCCGGCGCGGGCGCCTCCTCGATCACCAGGTGCGCGTTCGTGCCGCCGACGCCGAACGAGCTCACGCCCGCGCGCCGCGGCGTGCCGTTGCGCTCCCAAGGATGCAGCCGCGTGGTGACGTAAAAGGGGCTCGATGCGAAGTCGATGGCGGGATTCGGCGAACGGTAGTGCACGGTCGGCGGAATCGCGCCATGTTCCAGCGCGAGCACCGTCTTGATCAGACCCGCCACCCCGGCCGCGCAGGAGAGGTGGCCGAAGTTCGACTTCACCGAGCCGATGCCGCAGAAGCCACGGCGGCCGGTGCTCGCCTTGAAGACTTCGTTGAGCGCCGCCACCTCGATCGGATCGCCGAGAATCGTGCCGGTGCCGTGCGCTTCGAGATAGCCGATCGACTCCGCGGAGACACCGGCCATCGCGTGTGCGGCGCGGATCGCCGCGGCCTGCCCGCGGAAGCTCGGCGCCGTATAGCCGACCTTGTCGTTGCCGTCGTTGTTCAGGCCCGCGCTGAGAATCACCGCGCGGACCTTGTCGCGGTCCGCGAGGGCGTCGCCGAGCCGTTTCAGCACGACCAGGCCCACACCGCTGCCGACGATCGTTCCCTGCGCGTTCGCGTCGAACGGCCGGCAGTGCCCGTCGGGCGAGAGGATCGATCCCGCCGTAAAGAAATAGCCGCCGCGCTGTGGCACGCGCACCGTCACGCCGCCGGCCATCGCCATGGCGCAGCGGCCGGCCTGCAGGCTCTCGCACGCCAGGGACACCGCGACCAGCGACGTCGAGCAGGTGGTCTGCACGACCACGCTCGGTCCGCGCAGGTTGAGCCGGTACGACACCTGCGTGCAGAGATGGTCCTTGTCATTGGTGACCATCAATTGCATGCCGTCGACGTATTGCAGCGATTCGAGGTTCTGGTAGAGCTGGTAGAGATACGTGCTCATCTCGCAGCCGCCAAACAGGCCGATCTCGCCGGGGTACGTCGCGGGGTCGTACCCGGCATCCTCCAGGGCTTCCCAGCAGGTTTCGAGAAAGAGTCGATGCTGCGGATCCGTGAGTGATGCGTCGCGCGCGGAGAAGCCGAAGAACTCCGCGTCGAATTCGTCGACGTGGTCGAGGACCGGCGATGCGTTCACGTAGCCGGGCAGCCGCGAGATGTGATCCGGTATGCCCGCCGCGCGCATGTCCTCCTGACTCAGGGTGGCGATCGACTCGACGCCTCCGGCGAGGTTGCGCCAGTAGGTCTCGAGATCGTTCGCGCCTGGAAAGCGGCCGCCCATGCCGATGATCGCAATGGGCTCAGCGCGGGGTTTCGTGCCGTTGCCGTTCATTCCGGCTCCTTCGCGCTCGCGGTGATCCGTAGCGGTACGTCGAGGCGCGAGTCTCCATCGCGAAGGATATGCAGAGCGCCGATGTACGGCACATCGGCTTCATAAACCATTTCGTCGAGACGGAGTGACAGCCGCACCGCGGCCTCGGCATCGCGATCGAGCAGCAGCTCCGCGGGGGTCACGGTGACGTCCGGCATGAAGACGGAGCCGACACCGTCGGCGCGGCGCACCTCGCTGACCGCGCAACGGATCACCGAGCGCTCTTGCCGCGAGCTCTCGAGGTACATCACCGTGGATGTGATCTGTCCGAGAGGCGCGGCGAGATCGAGGACGCCGGAGTCGAATCCGCGCGGCTGTGCACTCGCCAGGACGGCCTGGAGGTACTCCTCGGCGAAATCGGCGGACAGACCTTCGAGCCCTCCGAGGAGCTCGAACCAGAGACGCGCGACGTGGCCGAGCTGCTCGGCGACGCCGCGGTTGTAGAACGCGGCCATCGTCTGCCGGAGCTCGTTCGGTTTCATTTCGCCCGCGGCGAAGCGGGCGAGCAGATCCGCCGGCAGAGAGGCGACGCTCGTCGCGAGTCCGCCGAGGAATTGCGCGATCAGCTCGGCCGCTTTCGCCGTCGATTCCGCGCCGCGATCCTCCAGCAGCCGCGTCAGCGTCCCGCGGAGTGTCTCCGGCGCGAGTTGCCGCCGCGCCACGCAGCCCAGCACCTGTTCGACCAGGAGGAGCGTCCTCGCCGACTGAATGGAGGCGCGCAGCAGGTAGTGTGCATACGCCGTCGACGACTCGGCCCCCGCGTCCGCGAAATCGCGGGACTCAGCCATCGCGCCTCCGCCCAACGTTGGGCTGTATGTATAAACGCATAAGCCAGGGCTTGTGCTGAGGCATGACAAGAGTATACTTGAAGAGTTAGGTAGGAGACTCCTATCGGGAGGTAAACCATGCCGGGTGGAGGAGGCAAAGGCGGCGGCGGATCGACGAGCACCGTCAACGTCAACAGCGGGCCGGTCACGGTCGACTCGGACAGCACGGTCGACATCGTCGGCCTCGACGACATCAAGATCACGGCGAGCATCCCACAGCCGATCAGGACGGAGTCGCGGCAGGAGCTCGTCCTCCAGCAGCCGCTGCGGACCGAGTCGAAGAACGACACGCGGCTGGAGACGAAGTCGGACGTCGACAGCACGACTGCGCTCTCGGTCGACCTCAAGCCGGTGGCGCTGGACGTCTGCATGACCAGCAGCACGAAGCTGCCGCACGGACAGATCTCCCAGCCGTTCAACTACCATTTCGGCCTGACGTGGTTCGGCATGGAGATCTTCGGCTTCAACCTGGGCGGCGAGTCGCGGATGATCCTTCAGGATCTGCCGAAAAAGCCGGCCATCGAGTGGCCGGCGCAGCAGAACGCGGCGCCGCCCGTGCCGGGCCGCGAGGACCATCCCACGCACCAGCAACGGGGCCTTCGCGTGCGGATCAAGTAAGGAGGAGCGATGGCGGACGAGCCGGAGCCTCAGGCCGCGATGATGCTCGATGCCGAGCAGCCACTCGTGCTCGTTGGCCCGCCGCGCGGTGTGCGCGGGGAGTTCAGCCTGCGGAATCCGACGGACCGGAAAGTGATCATCCGCGAGCCGCGGATCAGGCCCGCGCTGGCTGCCACCGGAAAAAGAGCCGCCACCCGGAAAGGAGCCGCCGCCGCCGCGGTGCTCTCCGAGGCCCCGATGGTGATGCGGCGGATCATCATAAGGCCGGGACAATCGCGGCCGATTCCGGTCGCGCTCGCGCTCGATTCGCGCACGCCCCCCGGCACCTATGATGCGGAGTTGGAGATCCAGGGGCAGCAACGCACGGTGGTGATCCATGTGCTCGAAGAGGTGTCTCTGACCATCGCGCCGCGGGAAATCGTGCTGCCGAACCGCCCAGGGGGCAAAGTCGAAAAGCGCGTCATCTTCACCAACGACGGGAACGTGCCGATCTCGGTGCGCACCCTCGGCACGGTGATCCTCGACGAGGAGCTGGTGCACTGCCGCGCGCTGCGCGGGGCGCTCTCCGACGTTGGTGAGACCATGGAGTCGCTCAACGACTTCGTCGCCGCTCTCGGCCACCGCTACCAGAAGCTCTATGAGACGCTCGTGCTGAAAGTGCAGAACACCGCCGTTACCATCGAACCCGGCCAGACGCAGGCCGTCGATCTGACCATCACCCTTCCGGAGAAGCTTGAATCGCGCTCGCGCTACAGCGGGTATGCCGCGATCTCCACGAACAGCCTCATGTTCACGGTCGTTCCTGACTAGGAGGTTACGCCATGTACGGTTCGTCACCAGGTTCCACGCGATCGGGATCGAGTCGCGGTCCCGCGATCTATGTCGGCTACTGCGGGCGCTCGGGCCGGTATCGGATGATGGACCTCCCCGAGTACATGTCGAGCATGCAGGAAGGGATGTCGCGCTTGATGAACGACACCGCGTCGATGTACCAGGGTGTGCTCCAGACCTACTCGGACGGGGCGGAGAGGTACGGCTCTCCGGCGCGAGACCGTGGCTGCGGTTGCCAGGAGCGCCAGTGCGACTGCCACTGCGAGTGCTGCGTCTGCGACGCGGACGTGCTCGTGCATGCGCGCTGCGCGGAGGTCCGGCGGATCCCGATCACCTTCGAAAACGACACGCGGCGCGAACGGCCGGTGAAGCTGGAGCTCGGGAAGTTCGTGACCGCGGGAGGTCGCGACCTCGGATGGCTCGCGGAGCTCTCCAGCACCGAGCTCACGCTGCTTCCGTGCGGTGAGCAGACGGTTACTCTGGCGGTGACCGTCCGTTGCGACCGGGGACCTGGCCAGCAGCCGGATGCGCCGGCGGGCGGCAGCGTCGACCGCTGTGAGGTCGGCTACGCGACGATTCGGGCTGAAGGCGGCCTGACGCGGCCTGTGGTGGTTGCGGTCGCGGTTCTGCCCGACGATTGCGACGCGTACCGGCACCCTTGCGGCTGCGGTTGTTGTCACTGAGCCTTCCCATGACGCAACCCGCGGAATGGAGTCAGCGGTTTCAGGAGCTGGCAGCGGAAGCCGGCCAGATGTACACGCGGGTGCTCCGCCGCTACGACGAGCTCCTCCGTCGCGTCGCCAGCGGTGAGCTGCGACCGGAGGAGATTCAGAAGCAGTTCCGCGAATATTTGCAGGAACAGGCCGCGACGTCGACGCGCGAGCTCGTGGAGCTGAGCGTCGGCCTGCTCGCGGGGCTTCTCCATGTCGAGGCCAAGTACCGCGAAGCGCTGCTCGACGGCTTGCTGCCCCCGGACGGGCCGGTGCCGCCGCCACCGTCGCCGTCGAGCATCGATCTGACGAACTGGTTTCAGACGCTCGCGAAGTACGCGACGGAGCAGAGTGCGCGCGGAATGGCGCGGCATCAACAGTTCGTGGAGCGCGTCGCGGCGGGTGAGATCACGTCCGCACAGATGCAGGAGCAGGGGCGCCACTACCTCGAGGCGCACGCGCCGCAGTTCCTCGGCGAGGTGATGGATCTCGGCCTGACGTTCGTGAGCCGCCTTCAACAGTCGTCGACGAATCTCACGGAGGGCCTGTACGACTGGGTGCTCGGGTCCGAGACCGGCACGTCTGCACCGGAGCCGCCGTTCATCGTCGACCTCCGCGGCCCATCCGGCTCCGCCGTCACGACAGAGATCGTCGTGGAGAACACGCGCGCCGAGGCCGCGAATGTCGTGTGCCGCGTCTCGGAGTTCACGGCGCGCGGGGGAGGACACTCGTTCGCGTCAGGCGCGGAGGTCGTGCCGGCTCGATTCACGGTTGCGCCGGGAGGGGCGCGTGACGTCTCGCTTTCTCTGCCGCTCGACCGCGAGCTCTTCACGCCCGGAGCCGATTACTTCGCAATCCTTCGCATCTCCGGCGCCGGTGAGCACGAGATGGTCGTGCAGATTATCGCCCGCCCCGAGCCCCTGGAGCCGCCGCGGCAGTCGGAACCTAAAAAAAGAAAGGACAGGTGAAGGCGTTTTCGCCCTGGCACGAGCTGCGGCTGGCGGAGCGAGTCTGTCACACGATCGTCAACCCACTTCGGGGTGCGTCCTCAGAGGCCGCCGGAGATCCGGCGGCCTTTGAGCTCGACTAGTGGTTCTTGATCGTCACCGTCGTGCCGTCCACCTTCGTCAGCGTGACGGCGAAGTCTTCCTTGTAGGTCCAGGCCTGATCCTGAAGGAAGGAGAGCGCGACCGCCTCGCCGAGCAGGATCGAGTAATCGGTGTCGCTGCGCCAGTGGATGCCCGCGTGGATGCCGTGGCCGAAGGAAATGTTGTGAGCGAGCTTGTGGAGCTCGCCGTTCACCGTGAGCTTGCCGCTGCCGGGGCCGGTGTAGGGCACGAGATGCAGCCCATCCGGCGAAGGCACCACCGGGTTGGAGACCGCGGCGTCGCCATCGAAGAAGAACTTCAGCACGGTGATGCAGGCGCCGGCCACGGTGCCGTGACCGGTCGGATAAGCCGGGTGGGCGGGCGATCCTTCGGGGAAGGCCTGGGAGAGGAGATAGCTGCCGTACTTCGCATGGCTCTGCTGCACCGCCTGCGAGTTCAGCACCAGCGGGTCCACCTTCGCGTCGATCGTGTTGCCCTTGCCGGTCTTGATCAGCTCGACGATTCCGCCGCCGGACTCCGGGCGGTGACGGAGATGGACGATCCACTTCTGATACCAGACCGCGTTGATTGCCGCGCGCGACGCGGCACCCAGGGTGGCAGCGATGTCGGGTCCCCCGAAGGTTCCGAAGGGCTGCTGATTCTTGAAGTGGAGATAAGGGCTCTTCGGGTTCGGCGCGATTCCCAGGGTGTTCAGCACGAGATAGGCGACCAGGTACGCCTGGTAGAGCTCATCCACGTGGGTGTAGGCGCCAAGCCCGCGGCCATCGTGCAGATAGAGCCGCTGAGTGCCCTTCGTGGGCGGCGGCGGCGTCGAGCCGTTTTGAACGTCCTGCCAGGTATTCAGATCCGTCAGGTAATCGACGCCCGGCGCGAGAGTCTCCAGCATCTGGTCGAGGGGTTGGGCGCCGAGGTGGGTCGGCTGCAGGCAGAGCTGCGAAAGGTAAGGGCCGGTCGTCTCGCCGGCAAAAAGGGTTTTGTGGGGCAGGGAGAGCCCGCCACGGAACAGCAGATCGGGCGTAACGTGGCCGTGGGCGTCCTTGGGACCGGTATAGGAAGCGCCGAGATGGGTCAATTCCTGGGCGGCGGCGATGGCGGTCGCGTTGGTGGCGTAGTCCGTGAACGCGACGTCGCGCAGCAGCGATGCCCAGTAGAGCTCAACCAGCTCCGTCGCGTATTCGGGGCTTGCCACCTTCGGGGCAGGAGGAACGACGTCGTCGCCGAAATGCTGCGAGTCGGCTCCCACCAGGGTGAGGGCGAACGAGCCCAGCGGGCCATTCAGCTTTCGGCCGGCGCCAAGGAGGCCGGAGACCTCGAAGTCGGCGGTGCCCGGCACCGTGCCGTCGGCGCTGCCGAGCGCTTTTCTGAAAAGATGGAACGAGTGGGGATGAACGACGCCGTAGGTATCCTGCTTCAAACACTTCGTGTAGGTACCGGACTTATCGGGATAGAGCTCCTCGTCGCCGTTCGTCTTATGGCTGACGCTGCCGGTCGGCGTCGCCTCCAGTGTCGCGGTACCAAAGCGGACCTCGAAGGCATCCTTTCCATGTTGATCGGTAACCCCTGCCGGCATGCAGGCTGCGGAAGCCTGCGGCAGTTTGCTCAGATCGGACATCGATAGCTCCTTTGCGTGTGTTCAGGTACATAGATCATCGTTGCTCTTTTGGTATCTGGGAATCCTTGTATTGCTGCCCCCAGCGCCAAGCAGAAACGTTCAGTTTAGAGTAAATTGAAGCCTGCGTCAATCTGAAACGTTGTGAGGATTGGCTCTACGGCCCGACCGCGGGAGGTGGAACGCGCAGGATCCCGCCCCGGATCCTGCGCGCCACCGATTCATTGCCTCCTTCAATCGACCTTCTGGCCCGCCTCGAGCTTCTGAATCAGATCTTTCAGATTGTTGCGGGCGGCCTCGTTCGGGGCTTGCGCTACGGCGAGCTTGGCCTCGGCGATCGCTTCCTTGTTTTTCCCATTGGCGGCGTAGCCGCGGGCGAGGCCGACGTGGACCGGCCAGGCGTCGGGGTGGCGCTTGGCGTTGAGCTGGAAGATCTTCATCGCCTCCTCGGGCTTCTTGTCGGCCAGGAGCTGGCGGCCGTACTGGTGGAGATCCGTGGCCTGGGCGGTGGGGTGGTTGAGCGCCTGGTCCATGGCCTTGGCGCCGTCCGCGGTGTGGCCGTTCAGGATCTGAAGCTGTGAGAGCAGGGTGAGGGTGGTGAAGTTCTCCTGTCCACCCTGGGCCGGGTCGGTCGCGTGCTGGGCCCATTTCTGGGCTTCTTCCAGGTTGATCTTGTTCTGGCGGCAGAAGTCGGCGGCGGCGACCCAGTTCTCCCAGGAGAAGCCGGGGCTCGAGCGGAGCTCGTGGCGCAGGTTCTCGACGTAGAGCTGGTTGGCGTTGTCGACGGCGATCGCGATGGGGACCGCCAGGTTCTCCCACTTCAGCGCCAGCGTGGCCTTGTCATTCCGCCGCTCGGGAAACTCGTAGGCCAGGACCTCGTGATAATCGCTCGCCTCCGGCTTCACCTTGACCCGCAGCGCATCCTCCTTGGCGTCGTAGAAGAAGCTCCCCCAGGAGGTGGAGTTGTGGGAGAAGATGACTGTCCATTCGTCCTTGCCCGGAAGGAAGTGGAGCCCGTAAGTGCCGGCCGGCAGGGTCTGCCCCTCGATTTTGATGTCGTGGGAGGTGGTGAAGACGGTGTTCTCGTTGGCGCCGCCGCGCCAGGGACACTGGTCGCCGCAGGAGCCGAAGCCGAGGCCGGCCATGCCGTAGGGGACGAGCCCGCCCCAGATCTTCCCCTTCCGATCTTCGCCGGCCAGGCTGTGGACGTGGGGGCTGCTGTAGTCGATGCTGACGCGTACGAGACCGATCTGCTGGATGACGGTCTGCCGCTGATTGTTGCCGCTGGGAGGGAGTGTCACACCGGGAAACTGGGCCGCGGCGGTGCCCGCGAGGCCGAGGGCGGCGGCGACGGCGAGGGCCGCGGTGAGGCGAACGGGGAAGCGGATCATGGGGTCTCTCCTTGGGTTCGGTGGGGGCATGGCTCCGACAGCTACGCAGGCGAGAGCTGAAAGTTCGGCCCGACGGACCGACCTGGGCGGTGACGCAAGATTTTGACAGCCGGACGCGCGCGGAGAGGTCTATGATGGGGCCTCAACACTTGGCGCGTAAAGACTGTGAGAGAGACGTCATCCATGGACCGGTGGAGAAGAGCGGCCTTCCTGGCACTGGCGCTCTGCGCCTCGGCGGCCGCCGTTCCCGCGGCCCCGTCTCACTCGGGAAGCGTCTGGTTCCGTGGCGACTTCGAGTCGGGCGGCCTCGACGGCTGGGTCTGGGACCGGCCGCGCCCGAGCTCGATCCAGGTGGTGACCCAGCCGGTGCGCAAAGGGCGGCACGCGGTGAGGGTCACGCTGGCGCCGGGAGACATCTCGGCGAGCAAGGAGCGCGCCGAGCTGAAGGTGGGGGACCGCGAGATCGAGCGCGTGCACGGCAGCCCGGGGGGCGAGATGTGGTACGGCTGGAGCGTGCTGATCCCGGCCGACTACGCCGACCCGCCAGGCGACCAGTTCCAGATCCTCGCCCAGTGGCACCATCGCCCCGCCGAGGCCGCGAAACCGGGCGAGGAGCGCGCCCACCACGTCACCGGACCGCCGCCGCTGACGCTCCACCTCGACTTCTATGAGCACCGGCACGTCCTGAGCCTGATCGGCCGGACATCGCCCAAGGAGCCGCGCCGCACGCTCGGATCGCGGCCGATCCGCAAGGGCTCCTGGATCGACCTCGTGTTTCACATCCGCTGGTCGACCGGCAGCGACGGCTTCGTCGAAGCCTGGCTCGACCGCCGGCCGCTGACCCCGGGGAAGGTCCACGGCGCGACGCTGTTCAGCACCGCCTCCAACTACCTGCGGCTCGGCCTCTATCGCGGCAAGGGGGTGCCCACCACCAACCATGTCTTCATCGACGAGGTGCGGATCGGGGACTCCTATCAGGCCGTGGCGCCGTAGCTATCTCGCCATCCAAGCGAGCTCCGGCTTCCGCGCCAGCTCCGTCATCCGGGCCAGATGGTGGTCGTCGTGCTCGGCCGTGAAGAGGGCCATGTCGATCACCCGCATTGGCTGCCGCAGGCGGGGGTGGAGGGCGGTGAGGGAGATCAGCCGCTCGTCCCAGGCGTCGAGGCGGGCGACGAAGCGCTCGCGCTCGCGGCGAAAGCCCTCCAGGATCTCCGCCATCGGGCGCTCGTTGTAATGGGCCTCGTGGGTCCGGCGGTTCGCCAGGTCGGCGGCGCGCAGCACCTCGGCGCCGGCGAGGAAGTCGTCCAGCCGGCCGTCGTGCAGCTCGTCGAGGTCGAGCAGGTGGCCGACGTGCTCCTGGATCGACCACGCCTCGCCGTCCCGGCGGGTCAGGAGGGTAGGGGAAAGGTCGCGAACCTTCTCCTCGATCCGCGCCGGCGTCCCGCGCAGGCGCTCGACGACGTCCGGGAAGAGCTCTTCGGGAAGGTTGAAGGTGAAGTGGCGATCGAACCAGCGGAGCTTCATGGCGGAATAGTAACTCGCGGACCGCGAGCCTCAGGCCCACAAGGGCACAATTTATGCAAAACAATCGATGTGTCGGCGGTGCACCCTTCCCGCACCCGCGGAGGACGAGCCCGGCACCCCGTCGTCGTCGTCGTAGAGGCTCTTTGAATCGATCCGCTCTAGAGGTCTCCTCGAATGAACATCAAGAGAATCCTCCCCTTCCTGACTCTCCTTCTTCTCCTCGCCGTAGCAGCCCCAGCCCTGGCGACCGTGACGGTCAGCGTCGCGATGCCGGCCAACAACGCGACGGTCACCTCGCCCGTGAACATCGTGGCCTCGGCCACCACCAACGCGAGCGGCGCCTCGGTCACCGGCTGGCACATCTACGTGGACAGCGTGGACAGCTACGCCAACGGCCCCACCAGCTCGATCAACACCAACGTCGCCATGGCAAGCGGCGACCATACGGTGCTCGTCCGGGCCTGGGACAGCACGGGGGCGTTCGGCTCGCAGACGCTGACGCTCCACGTCACCGCCGGCTGCGCGACCGGCGTCTGCGTCAACGTCACCTCGCCGACGGCGGGGACGACGGTCGGCTCGCCGGTCCATTTCACGGCCGGCGCCACGAGCGCGGCGGGCAATCCGATCACCGGCTTCATCGTTTACATCAACAATAATGACGCGTACCGAAATTACGTCGGAACGCTCGACGCCTGGGTGGTCCTCGACCCCGGCACCTACAGCAACGTCTACATCCGCGCCTGGGATTCGTCCGGTTCCTTCGGGACCTCGCTGACCTTCTCGATCACGGTCTCCGGCACGGTGATCCCGACGCCGCCGGCGAGCGCCGTGGTGTTCGACAACCTGGACCAGGCCACGGGGTGGGGGAGCTGCGGCGACACCGGCTGCGCCGGCGGGGGATCGAACGCCACCTCGTTCCCGCTGACGCAAGGGGTTGCCTCGCCCTCACGTGACGGCGCCAGCGCGCACATCGCGATCACCGGTCCGGCCTGGGCCGACGCGCTCTGGTGGAAGAAGGTGGGGGCCTATAGCGACAAGGAGAACTTCCTCTGGGATTGGTGGTTCTATCTCCCCGCCTCGTCCACCTCGGCGCAGGCCTTGGAGTTCGACGCCTTCCAGTTCGCGCCGATCGCGGGCACGATGACCGAGTTCATGTTCGGCACCGAGTGCAACTACGCCCTCGGAGTCTGGGACGGCTGGAACCAGCAGACCGGCCACTGGGTCCACACCAGCTTCCCCTGCGCCAAGTTCTCGACCGGCACCTGGCACCACGCCACCCTCTTCGCCCAGCGCGTGGGGGACAACCGGGACTCGATCCGCTATGGAAGCATGACCATCGACGGTACCACCACCCAGTGGAACCTCAACGAGCCCTCGGCCCCCACCCCGGCCGGCTGGACCGCCAACACCGGCGTCCAGTTCCAGCTCGACGAGAACAGCACCGGCACCTCGCTGGAGGAGTGGTTCGATAGTGTGAAGTTGACGATCTGGTAGACAGACGCCTTCATAGAGGCGCAGCATGCTGCGCCTCTATACTTCGAGTGGGCGGATATTCGGACCCGACGGTTCCCATCAACGACACCGTCTACTCCAAGCGCCCCGACTGCGTGCCGCTGTCGACGCACTGCCAGAGCGCCGATACCAACTGCACGGCCTGCTGGGCTTGACGGTCTGATCGAGCGGCGGGCCGGCTACGCTGTCTGCCGCTCCTCGGGCTGCACTTCCTCCAGCTTCGCTGGAACCAGCTTCGAGACCCCCTTCTCTTCCATGAGAACGCTCCTTTTAGGCTAAGGAAGCCAGGATGGAGAAAAAGGTCGTCTCCTCTTCCGCAAAGGAAGCCAGGACGGAGAGGAAGGTCGTCACCTTTTCGCAAAGGAAGCCAGGATAGACGAAAAGGTCATCACCTTTTTCCCAAAGGAAGCCAGGATGGAGACCAAGGTCATCACCTCTTTCGTAAAGGAAGGCAGGATGGAGGAAAAGGTCGTCACCTTTTTCGCAAAGGCGGCCAGGATGGAGGCGAAGGTCGTCTCCTTTCCGCAAGGGAAGCCAGGATGGGGAAAAGGTCGTCACCTTTCCCGTAAGGGAAGGCAGGATAGAAGAAAAGGCCGGCACCTTTCTCGGCCGGGAACCCGGGATGGTCACCATCCTGGGAACGAAGGTTGGAATCCTGAATGGAGAGACGAGGAGGGGGGCGTACCGGAGGGTATGCCTCCCAAGCTTCTCCGACTGGCGGCCGGCTACGCCGTCCGCCGCTCCTCGGGCTGCACTTCCTCCAGTTCCACCGACCAGCTTCGAGACCCCCTTCTCTTCCATGGTGACGCCGTAGAGGCGGGCGGCGACTTCCATGGAGAGCTTGTTGTGAGTGATGACGATGAACTGGGTGTTCTGCGCCATCTCCTGGAGGAGGTCGACGAAGCGGGTGGTGTTGACGTCGTCGAGCGGCGCGTCGACCTCGTCGACCTCCTGGAAGGTGGTCACGAAGCGCTCGCCGGAGGCCTCGTTGATCTCCTTGATGGTCCGCTCACTGGAGCCTCAACGAGCCCTCGGCCCCTACGCCGGCCGGCTGGACCGCCAACACCGGCGTCCAGTTCCAGCTCGACGAGAACAGCACCGGCACCTCGCTGGAAGAGTGGTTCGACGACGTGAAGCTGACGATCTGGCCTTCGTAGGGACGTAGCATCCTCCGCCCTATGCGTCCGGTGAGCCGTACAAGTCTGCTATGCTAGCCGTATGGAAAGGGGAAGGCCATGGAAACCGTCAAGCTGACTGTACGTCTACCCAAAAACGACCTCGATTTCGCTAAGCAGTATGCGCAGGCGCATCGCATCACGGTGACCGAGCTGATCGACCGGTACTTGAGATCTTTGAGGGGTGGGACGGGTACGATCCATCCGGAAGTCGAAAAGATCTCGGGACTGATACCCGCTACGGTGGACGCCAAAGCTGACTTCCGGGAGCACGCTTTGGAGAAGCACCGTTGAAGGTGATGCTCGACCTCAACGTCCTTCTCGATGTTGTGCAGAGGCGTGAGCCTTTCTACGCCGCATCCGCCACCGTTCTGAGTCAGGCGGTGGAGGGGCCTGAGATAGCCTGCCTGCCTGGACATGCACTGACCACCCTCCACTACATCGTCGCCAAGCACTCTGGCAGGGAACAGGCGAACGTCCTTGTGGATTGGGTTCTGGCGCACCTGGAAATTGTGCCGCAGGATCGTGCCCAGTTCACGCGGGCCAGGAGCTTGCCATTCGACGACTTTGAGGATGCAGCCTTGGCGAGCGCAGCGGAGGCATCAAGCTGTAAGCTGATCCTGACTCGGAATGTCGCTGACTTCAGCACCTCGCCGGTTCCCGCCGTCACCCCAGAAGAGTTCCTTCTCGCGGGCTCTCAAACGTAGACTGCCACGCGCTCGCGGAGACGGGCACGTCCGGCTTGGAGTCCAGCCCCAGATCGCTACGAGCACCCTACGCCGTCCGCCACTCTCAATGAGTTATGGCATGCGGTCATTTTCTTGATGCGCGCTTTCCTAATGATTTGGCGCGATTTCTACGGCTCCTAAGACTTGGTTGCCAAACCATTGGGTTGATTCGCGGATTGACCTAACTGTTCCAGGTTTTACATCGAGGTCTTCCGGCTCTTTGGGGTGAGTGATTCGATTCCTGAAGCGAAGCGCGACTTGAAAGGACCGGTAGCCATTGCCCGATGTGTCAATAGCTCGACCGTAACCAAATTTACGGGAGAAAAGGCTGGCCGTATTAACGAGCTTTTCACCGACATCGGGTACCCGCAGTGAGATCAACTCTTCGCCTGAAAGAGTTATCTCCGATCGTTCTTGTGCTCCTTCCATGAGACGCTTCCAAGAAAAGCTCAAGCCTTCGATTTCAGAAAAATAGGTTCTAACAAGAACTCGTGCTCCGAACTGGCTAAGCGGCTTTATTCCAGGCATGTCTTCAATATCTGGCAAACCATTTGACCAAAGGTCCCAAGCTCTGAAAAAATCTTGATGTAATTCTTTCAGCATAATATTCGCTAGGCCCAAAGATGGTCCGGCACCTTGCGCGACCTGGTCATAAAAGCGCTGATCGCGCGGGACTCGGTTAAAGGATTCTGGCGGAAAATCAACTGGGGGACCGCTGTCGTCGCTGTTCCTAGGCGGGGCGCCAACTTGTCGACCACAATCCTCTAGCATCTTGTAAACACAGAAGAAAAACCAAGTCGTGCTCGGATGGAGAAGCCGTAATGCCTCAGATGGGTAAAGGTCTTCTAGTTTTTCCGGATGTGTTATCCGGTTTCTAGCCCAAATAAGTTCTTGGAATCCTCTCCAGTGATCGCTTTCGGTGTCGAGTTTCCACTTTGATCCGAAAAGTCGCGGGTAGTATTCAAAAGCAAGCGTGATCCCCATTTTAAAGGGGTAGCTCTTCCGCTTGTCGAGCACTGTGTCGGTTGATTTATAATAGCGCTTGCCAGCGAGTATTGCTCGCGTCCTGTTGTCGAGAGACAATATGCCAGCATCTGCGCCGCTGAGAGCCGCAGCGCGCATTGCGAATGTCAGCCCTTCAACTTGTGCGGTAAAAGTCCGGACGGCTGTCTTTGCCCAAAATTTGACTAGCTCGACGTCTCCAGCCCCATTGTTGAATGCGAGGGCGTAGTGCCGGAAGCGTTCAAGACTGATAAAGGTGTCGCTTCGAAGCTTGTGATTGATGGAGGTGAGGCGAGTTAATGATTTACTGAGAATAGATCGTAGCTTCACTTTGATGAGCCTCTGGGAACGGTTAAAGCTCCCTAGATTTGAATTCGACCACGACTGGATTCAGGATTCTCGGTGGGATGGCAGGAGAATCTTGGTCTATCGAATCCCATCGCTCCCGGATAGATCCCATGAACTCCTTGGTGCAAATAACGTCTCCTTCCTTGCCTGTAGCCAAGTTCTCTTCGATCTCTCGCCGCAAGGAGCCATACTTAACCGACGCGGATTTATGTTTCTCCGAGAGCTCTGAATACCGGAGAAATGTTTGCAAGCTAGCCAAGATTGCAGCGGCCAAGCTGAGAAGGCCGACTAGAATCTTCGCCCAGATTTCTGGCGATGATTCCAGGCTGCCAAAGACAGCTGTGCCTGCTATCGTCGATAGCAGCACGACTGGAATTCCCAGGTACAGGTTACGGTGATGAAAGGCTGTGGCCGCAACAGCATGGGCTTTGTGGGAGATGGACAAGCCTCTATGCCACTGTCTTATGATTTTGAGAGGCTCAACCTCGGCTCCACGTGATGGGCCGACCTGGGCCCTATTGTGATCAGCCATATAAATTCACCATAAGGTGGCGGGTCTTCCCTACGCCGTCCGCCGCTCCTCGGGCTGCACTTCCTCCAGCTCCACCGACACCAGCTTCGAGACCCCCTTCTCTTCCATGGTGACGCCGTAGAGGCGGGCGGCGACTTCCATGGAGAGTTTGTTGTGAGTGATGACGATGAACTGGGTGTTCTGCGCCATCTCCTGAAGGAGGTCGACGAAGCGGGTGGTGTTGACGTCGTCGAGCGGCGCGTCCACCTCGTCGAGGATGCAGAGGGGCGAGGGCTTGGTGCGGAAGAGGGCGAAGAGGAGGGCGATGGCGGTCAGCGCCTTCTCGCCTCCGGACATCAGCATCAGGTTCTGCAGGCGCTTGCCCGGGGGACGGGCGAGGATCTCGATGCCGCTCTCCAGGACGTCCTGATCGTCGAGCAGACGCATCTCGGCCTCGCCGCCGCGGAAGAGGCGGGCGAAGATCTCGCCGAAGTTCTTGTTGACCTCCTGGAAGGTGGTCACGAAGCGCTCGCCGGAGGCCTCGTTGATCTCCTTGATCGTCCGCTTGAGGCTGTCGACCGAGTTGGCGACGTCGGCGCGCTGGGTGGTGAGGAACTCGAAGCGCTCCTCCTGCTCGTCGTGCTCCTGGACGGCCAGGATGTTGACCGGCCCCAGCCGCTCCAGCGCCGCGCGGGTGCGGGCGAGCTCGGCCTCGATCTCCGCGAGGTCGGCGCGCGGCTCGCCGGGGACCTCGGGGAGCTGGGCCGGCTGGTCTTCGCGGCTGAACTCGTCGCGGAAGGTCATGGCGAGGTGCTCGGCGTCCTGCCTGACGCTGGCCTGGGCGATCCGCAGCTCCTCGACCTCGGAGCGCACGGCGTCGCGCCGCTCGCGGAAGCCGGCGATGCCCTCTTCCAGCAGCCGGATCTCGCCGCGGTGGACGTCGAGACGCTCCTGCTCTTCGAGCACCCCCTCCTCGGCGGTGGCGCGCGCTTCGAGGGCACCCTGGAGGTCGGTCTGGGCTTTCTCGATGGCCGCGCCCAGCTCGGTGCGGCGGGCGGTGAGGTTGTCGGCGTCCTGCCGCCAGGCGGCGATCTGGGCGAGGCCCCGCTCGAGCTCGCCACGCAGGCGGGACATCTCGCGGTCCTGCGATTCGAGCCGCTCGTCGAGCAGCTCCAGGCGCCCCCGGCGGCCGGCGCTCGCCGTGCGCAGCCCCTCGCGGTTCCCCTTGGCGGCTTCCAACTCGGCCTGCGCCCTTTCGAAATCTTCCTGGAGGCCGGTGCTGCGCGCTTCGGCGGCGGCCAGCTCCTCCAGGAGACGGGCGTGGCGCTCGACGACGCGCTCGATCTCGCGGGCGATCTCCTGCTGTTCGGTAGAGAGGGTCTCGGCCTCGGTGGCGAGACGGCGGTGGCGGGCCGCGGCGTCCTCCATGCGGGCCTTGCCGACGGCCAGCTCCTGGCGTAATTGCGCGACCTCGCCCTGGAGCCGGTTGGACTCCTTGGCGAGCCGGGAGCGCTCGGCGATGAGCTGATCGAGCAGCGTGCCGGCGTCGCGGAGCTGGGTCTCCAGGTCGGGGATCTGCTTGCCGAGGGCCGCCAGCTCGCTGCCGCGCTCCAGGACTCCCGGGTTGGCGATCTCCCCCTCGACGTGGAAGGTGCCGGCTTCGACCCAGAGCCCCTCGCGGCTGAGGAAGGCGAGGCCGGGATGGCGGCGGGCGAGCCGCTCGGCGTCGGCCGCCGTGCGCACCAGGAAGGCGGGAGGGAGGGCGGCGGCGAGGTCGTCGGAGAGCCCCAGGGCCTCGGCGAGCGAGAGGACGACGGCGGGATCGTCCACCACCGGCCAGGCTTCGGGAGTGCCGGTCTGGCGCTCGATGAGGACGGCGGCCGAACGGCCGGCGAGGGCCTGGGCGAGGCCGCGGGCGCTCTCGCCGGGATCGAGCACGACGGCGTCGGCGAGCGTCCCGAGGTAGATGTCGAGGCTCCGCTCCCACCCCTCGACCGCCTTGGCCTGGCTGGCGAGGTAGACGGGGACGTCGATGCCGGCCGAGGCGAGCGCCTTCTCCAGGGCGGCGCGGCGCTGGGCGTGGGCGCGGGAGAGCTCGGCGAGGATGCGCTGGCGCTGGCGGGCGCCGGAGAGCTGGTTCTCCAGCGAGCGCTTCTTCTCGGAGGCCTCGGCCTCGCGGCGGAGGGTGGCTTCGAGGGAGTCGGCGACCTTCTCGGCCTCCTCGGCGCGGGCGTCGAGGGCGGACTCGGTCCCGGCGACCTTGGAGCGGGACATCTCCAGCACCTCGGCGGCCTGCTTGACCTCGAAGGCGTGCTGAGCGATCTCCTGGTCGATGCGGTGGCGGCGGAAGTTCCCCTTCTCCTGCTCGATCTGCGCCTGCTGGGTGCGGTTGCGGGCGGCGTTGATCTCGGCGGCGGCGGCGAGGGTCTGCGAGCGGAAGCCGTCGACGCGGGCCGAGACCTGCTTCAGATCGCGCTCGGCGGCGGCGATCTGCCGCTCGTCCTCGTCGACGGCGGCGGCGGCCTGATCGCGCTCGCCGGCCAGCTCGCGGCGCTTCTCCTCCAGATCCTCCAGGACCTCGCCGTGGGCGGCGATCTCGGTCTCGCGGCGCTCGGCGAGGGCCCGCCCCTGGGCCGCCCGCTCGCCCAGCTCAGCCACGGTGGAGCGGTTGGCCTTGAGGAACTCCTGCCGCCCCTCGATGAGGGCGCCGAGCTCGGCGACCTTCTGGTGGCGCTCGGCCATCCGCCGCGCCAACTCGTCCAGCCGCTCACGGCCGGCGGCGAGGGCGGCCTCGTCGCGGTGGAGGTCGGCGGCGAGCCCGGCTTCGCGGGAGGTGGTGTCCTCGATCCGCCCCTTCAGCTCGGCCAAGCGCGCCGACAGCGCCGCCCAGCGGCCGAGGAGGACGGCCTCCAGCAGCTCGCGATATTCCTTTTCCTTCTCCTGATAGCGGCGCGCCGCGCCGGCCTGGCGCTTGAGGGAGCGCAGGGCGCGCTCGACCTCGGAGATGACGTCGTCGAGCCGGAGGAGGTTGGACATCGCCTCCTGGAGCTTGACCTCGGCGACGCTCTTGCGCGCCTTGTAGCGCGTGATCCCGGCGGCCTCCTCGATCAGCTTGCGGCGCTCCTGCGGCTTGCCGGAGAGGATCATGCCGATCTTCCCCTGCTCGATGACCGAGTAGGCGCGGATGCCCAGGCCGGTGTCCATCAGGAGGTCCTTGACCTCCTTCAGGCGCGTCACCTTGCCGTTGAGCCGGTACTGCCCCTCGCCGCCGCGGAAGACCCGGCGGCCGATGGTGATCCGGCCGTCCTCGGCGCCGGGGAAGGAGAGGTCGGTGCGCAGGGTGAGCACGCACTCGGCCATCCCCAGCGGCTTGCGCCCCTCGGAGCCGTTGAAGATGACGTCGTCCATAGTGCCGCCGCGGAGCGTCTTGGCGCTCTGCTCGCCGAGCACCCAGGTGATCGCTTCCGAGAGGTTGCTCTTGCCGCAGCCGTTGGGGCCGACGATGGCGGTGATGCCGCCGGCGAAGCGCACCTCGACCGGGTCGACGAAGGATTTGAAGCCGGAGATGTGGAGGCGCTCGACTCTTAGCATGTCTGTCCGCTCGAAGGATGAGATGATTTCTCGTGACGGCGATCAGCTTATCAGAGCCCGCGGGAGGGCCACAAGGTGATGGGGCGGGGGAGGGGTTGGGTACTAGATGTGGGCGTGTTGGAGTTGGGGCGACCTGTCCGTGGCCTCGGCGCTGGGCCCCTCATCACCCCGACCCTCTTCTCCCCTCGCCCTCCCCCCAACCGGGAGAAGAGGGAGACCGTTGGCGTAGGGTGCGCTGCGCGCACCGTCAACAGTTCCTCATCGTCCAACGTTGCAAGGTGCGCACAGCGCACCCTACGAACTCGCCTGTTTCTTACTAACCCTTCTAACCACTCCCTCTTCTCCCGGTTGGGGGGAGGGCGATGGGAGAAGAGGGTCGGGGTGATGAGGGCCCAACGCCGCGGAGTCCGGCCCAGTCGACTTGATATCGTCTCCCCCATGCCGCGAACCGAAGGCGAACGGGGTGGGGCCTTCCTGGACTACCGGAACGGCATCCTCTGCATGGAGGGTGTGCCCCTGGACGCGCTCGCCGCGCGGCTGGGCACGCCCTTCTTCCTCCTCGGCGAAGCCCGCCTGGTCGCCAATTACAGGGCTCTCGAACGGGGGCTCCCCGGCGCCGTCCTGCGCTATTGCGCCAAGACGAACCACGAGGCGGCGGTGCTGGAGACGCTGGCGCGGTGCGGCAGCCATCTGCTGGCGAGCCATGCCGCCGAGGTGGAGTTGGCGCTCCGTTGCGGCTTTCCGCCGGAGCGGATCGCCTATGCGCGGCCGGTGCTGACGCCGGAGGAGGTCGACGCGGTGCTGCGGGCCGGCGTGCCGCTGGTCCATGCCCATCGCCCGGAGGATCTGGAGTTGCTTGAAAGCGGCGCGGCGCGGGTGGGCCGGCGGGTCCGGGTGTCGCTGCGGCTGCGGCAGGAGGGTGGGTTCGCCCTCTCGCTCCTCGACCGGCTCAACCGGCGGGTGGGCTTCGGCGAGGGCGAGGTCGTGGAAGCCTGCCGGCGGTTCGCCCGCTCGGCGTGGATCGAGCCGATGGCGGTCAACTTCTACCTGGGCACGCAGCAGTCGTCCCTCGCGGGCTTCACCCGGGAGATCCGCGGCGTGCTGGCGCTGATCGCGCGAGTCTCCGCCGAAACCGGCGTGGCGATCCGGGAGGTCAACCTGGGGGGCGGCATCCCTTCGCCTTCGCTGCGGCGGATCGGACCGCGGCTGCTGCTGGCGCGCTGGCGGGACCTCCCGGCGGCCGGCGGTACAGGAAGCCAGGAGGAGTTCGCCGCGCGCCTGGCCGGCAGGTTCCGCGAGATGGTGGAGGGAGCTGGGCTGGCGGTGCGGCCGACGCTCGCGGCCGAGCCGGGGCGCGCGATCGCCGGCGACGCGATGGTGCTGGTCTCCCGCGTGCGGGGGATGAACGGCTCCTGGGCGCTCCTGGACGCCAGCCGCAACGCCTTGCCTGAGTCGCCGCTGCTGTTCAGCCGGCGCATCCTGCCGCTTCGCGAGGCCGCGACGGGGGAGGGTGGACGCTTCTATCACCTCTCCGGCAGCACCTTGAACACGCTCGACGTGCTCGACGTCCGGCGCCGGCTTCCTCGCCTGGAGACGGGAGACGCGCTGGCCTTCTGCGACGCCGGCGCGTACTCGATCTCCCGGGCCAGCTCCTATGCCGGCGTTCCTCCGCCGGTCTACGCGCTCCAGGAAAACGGCGAGGTTCGCCTGGCGCGCCGGGCCGGCGGCGTCGATCAGCTCCTGTGCTCCATGGTCCTTCGCGAGCAGCCGGTGGAGGCGGAGCGCTGAACGGCGCCGCCTTCGTCACCGGAGCTTCGGGCTTCCTCGGCCGGCCTCTGGTCGCGGCCCTGCTGGCCCAAGGGCGCTCCGTGGTGGCGCTCTGCCGGCAGCCGGACAGCCTCCCGGGACATGCCGCGCTGCGGATCGTCGCCGGCGATCTCCGGGAGCCGGCCTCCTGGGCTCCGCTGCTGTCCGAGGCGGAGTCGGTCTTTCACTTGGCCGGCGTGCGGAATTTCCCTGGGGTCACGGCCCGCGAGATGGCGTCGGTCAACGTCGAGGCCACTTTGGACCTCGCCCGGAGGGCCGGCGAGGCGGGAGTCGGGAGCTTCGTCCACGTCGCGACGGCCCTGATCTACGGCCCCTCGAAAGATGGGAGGCCGCGCACGGAAGAGGACGGTTTCGATCCGGCGCCGGCTCTCTACGCGCGCTCCAAGGTGGCAGCTGTGCGCGGGATCAGGGCGCTCGTCCGCGAGGGGCTGCCGGCGGTCATCGCCTGCCCGTCGCTCGTCTTCGGTCCCGATCACCCGTCGCACCCGAACCGGATCACCTCGGAGATCCGCCGCCTGTCGCGCGGCGGACCGCGGATCTGGCTGGCGGGCGGGCGGCAGGCGCGGAACCTGGTCTTCGTCGACGACGTGGTCGACGGCCTGCTGGCGGCGGAGGCGCACGGCGCGGTGGGGGAGGAGTACCTGCTGGGCGGCGAGGAGGTCTCGCCGCGGGAGCTCGCCGGTCGCGTGCTGGCGCTGCGTGGTGGGATAGCGTCAGGGCTGGCGTTCTCCCTGCCGGGCGGCGCGGCGCTGACAGCCGCCGGTTTCGTCGACCGTCTGCATGGCCACGAGGCCGGAGCCGGATATGCTACTGCCGTCCGGAACCTGCTCTGGGAGTGGCGCTTCAGCTCCACCAAGGCGGTCCGGGATCTGGGCTACCGGCCCCGTTCCCTGGCGGCGGGCCTGGTCTCCACGATCGATGGACTGCAGGGATTGCCGTAGATGGAGGGGAGATGATCGAGATTCAGACCCGCGAGCCGGAGATCCGGTTCCAACCGGAGCCGGCCTCTTCCCTGCGCGAGCGGCAGCGCCGGGCGTGGGACGGAGTGGCGGCCTCGGTCCGCGACTTCAGCGCCGCGCCGAGCACCCGCTACTACCGCCGCTGCGAGATCGCCTTGATCGAGAGCGCGCTCGGGGATCTCCGCGGCAAGAAGATCCTCAAGCTGGACCTCTGGAACGAGGCCTTCAACACCCGCATCCTGGACTGGATGCGCGCCCAGGGGGCGGAGGTGGTCGGCCTCGACCTCTCGCGGGTGGTGGCCGAGCGGGCGCGCCGCAACGCCGTCGCCGCGGGTCACCCCCTGCGGCTGCTGCGGGCCGACATCCGCGAGCTGCCGTTCCCAACCGGCTCCTTCGACGCCGTCTACACCATGGGGACCATCGAGCACATCGACGAGTACCGCGACAGCCTGCGGGAGATCCAGCGCGTGCTCCGTCCGGGCGGCCGGGCGATCGTCGGCGTGCCGCACAAGTGGAACCTCTTCCTGCGGCCGCTGATGGTCTGGATCCTCGACGCCTTCGGCCAGTACCTCTACGCGCCGGAGAAGTCCTTCAGCGCCGGCGAGCTGCGGCGGGACCTGGAGGACGCCGGCCTGCGGCCGGTCGCGCGGACGGGGATCCTCACCCTGCCCGGCTTCCTGCGGATGGCCGACCTCTTCTTCTATACTCGCGGCATCCCGCTCTACCGGCTGACCCCTCTGATGCTCGCCCCCTTCCAGTTCCTGGAGACCCGCTGGCGCTGGCCCGGCCGCTTCGGCTATCTCCTGACCTGGGTGGCCGCGAAACCCGGACCCTCCCGGCAGGTCTGACCCGGACAAGGCCGGCCCGTGCCCGCGCTCCTCCAGGCTTCCTCCCTGCTGCTGGGGGTGCCGTGCGTCCTGGCGGCCCTGGCGGCCACGGCCTACGTGCTCGGCCGGCTGCTGATCGGCGAGTTGGAGAGACCGGTCGAGCGGTGGGCGGTGCCGATGGCTTTGGGGCTCGCCGCCCTCGCCCACCTGGGGCTGCTCCTCGGCTTCCCCGGCCTCCTCCGGCCCGTGCCGGTGCTGATCGCCGCGGCCGTTATCCATCTCCTGGGGTTTCGCCTCTGGCGGCGGCTGCCGGCGGTGGCGCGCGCCGCTCTCCACCGGCTCCGCGGCTGGCGCGGGGTGGTGGGAGCGGCGGTGGCGCTGCCGTTCTGCGTCCTGCCGCTCTATCCCCCCACGGCGTTCGACGCCACCCTCTACCATCTCCCCTTCGCGCGCGGTTTCGTGGAGGTCGGCGGGGTGCCCTTCCTGCGCGACCTGCGCTTCCCGGTCTTCCCGCAGGCCAACGAGATGCTCTTCGCCCTGGTCATGCTGTTCGCTCCGGACGTCGCGGCGCACGGCGTGCAGTGGCTGATGACCCTGCTCACCGCGGCCCTGGTCTGGGCCTGGGCGCGGGACGCCTTCTCCACCCCTTCAGCTACCGCTGCCGGCTGGCTGGCGGCGGCTGTGTTCCTCGGCAATCCGCTGGTGGCGTACCTGGCGGGCAACGCCTACCTGGAGGCCGGCCTCACCCTGTTCATCACCGCCGCGCTCTATGCCGCGCGGCGCTGGCGGGGCACGGGAGAACGGCGATGGCTGGCGCTCGCCGCGGCCTTCGCGGCCACGGCGGCGGACACGAAGTATCTCGGCCTGTTCGTGCTCGGGGTGGTCGGGCTGACGGTCCTCTTCGGCCGGCTACCGACGCGGTCGGACCGGACGGCGCGGGCCCGCTGGCGGAGCGTCCTGCTGTTCAGCGCGGTCGCCGCCGCTCTGCTGCTCCCCTGGTATGGGCGGATCTACGCCTGGACCGGCAATCCGGTCTTCCCGTTCTTCTCACAGACCTTCGGGGTCGCCGGCCCCTGGGTTCCCGTCCGCTTCCACAGCTTCCTGGCGCCCCCCTCCAGGCCGGATGGGACGCCGATCGGGCGGGAGGGTGTCTTCGGCGCGCGCCTGGTCGACCTGGTCCGCCTGCCGTACGACCTGGTGTTCGACCGGGTCAAGTACAACGGCCAGCCGCCGATCTCGCCGTTCTACCTCGGGCTCCTGCCGTGGGCTCTGCTGGCGGCCTGGCGCGATCCCCGGCAGCGGCGCCTGCTGGCGTTCCCGGCCGCTTACGCCTTCGCCTGCCTGGCGCTCCCCGCCGACGCCCGCTACCTGGTCCCCGTCCTGCCTCTGCTGAGCGTCGCGGCGGCGGGAGTGCTGGCGCCGCCGCTCGCCCGCTCCGGTCCGGGGCGGACGGCGGCGGTCTGCGCCGTCTGCCTGCTGCCCGGATGGCTCTACGCGGGATACGCGGTCCATCGCGAGGGTCCGCTGCCGCTGACGGCGGAGCGGCGGGAGGCCTACCTCGCGCGCCGGCAGCCCTGCTATGCGGCGGTCTCCTATCTCAACCGCACCCTGGGGAGCGGCTACGGGGTCTGGGCGCTCCACGCCGAGAACATGACCTACTACGCGCGCGGCCGCTTCCTGGGGGACTGGATCGGCCTCGGCCGGTTCGACCGTGTGCTCGGCGGCCTGCGCGATCCCGCGGAGCTCAACGACCGGCTGCGCTGGCTGGGGGTGGGCTACCTGCTGCTGCCGCGGCAGCGGCAGGGGGTGGCCCTGCCGTTCCCGGAGGACGCCGCCTTCCGGCGCTGGTTCGAGCCGGTGTACGCGGACCCGAACGCCAGCGTTTACCGGCTACGGACTGAAAGGGGAGCGACATCGAGGCCTACCGTCACGTTCCTGGGTTTCTGACCGCCGGCGAGCTCGAGCGGCTGCGGCGGCACGTCGCCGGGCGCCAGGACCTGCTCCGGGAGGTCCACGGCCGCGGCGGCCTGGGACCTCGCTACAGGGTCGTCGACGGCGATCAGATCCATGCTGACCTGCCGGCTGTG
The DNA here is from genome assembly GCA_963718645.1 of uncultured Acidobacteriota bacterium. Classification (GTDB taxonomy): domain Bacteria; phylum Acidobacteriota; class Thermoanaerobaculia; order Multivoradales; family UBA5704; genus DATARR01. Next base: position 2,020,824 of record OY970373.1, on the reverse strand, counting down.
GAGGAGCTCGGCGAGCGGCGGGTGCGCCCGCTGGCCGAGGCGTTCGCCGGCGCGCCTCTCGCGCCCCTCGGCAGCTCGCGGCGGTCGATGCGGGTGCAGGTCTACGAACGGCGGGACCACGGGTTCCGCTGGCACCTCGACGGCCACCCCTACGTGGCGCTGGTGACGCTGGAGAACACCAACCGGGGGCAGACCCAGTTCATCTCCGCCGGCCTCTCGCGCTGGCTTAGGTTCCTGCTCTATCCGCTCTACGCCGTGCCGCAGGTCTTCTCGCTCTTCCCGCGCAGCACCGTCGAGACGCGCCCCGGCGACCTGCTGGTGATGCGCGGCGGGCGCGTGCTCCACCGCGGGGTCACGCTGGCGGACGAGGGGGAGCGGGTGCTGCTCGCCTTCACCTACGACGCGCCGGGCCGGAAGCCGAACCGGTTCCGCGACTTCATGGCCAAGCGGCTCAACTATTGATGGAGCCCCGCTGGGGCCGCACCCTATCGATCGGCCTTCGTGGCCTGCGACCTCATCCCCAGCCCTTCTCCTGAAGGAGAAGGGGGCCGACTGCGAGGCGGTCCCCGTTGGGCCCTCCCTCTCCTTCAGGAGAGGGAACGAGGGTGAGGTCGCAGGCCACGAACTTCCCCTTGCCCGAGGAAGAGAATCGCGCTATGCTATTTTGACATTTCACCGTGAGGAAGCTATGCGACGACTTTCCTGGGCGTGGTTCCTGATGCTGCCGCTGCTCGCGGGCCCCCGGCCCGCCGTGGCGAAGACCTGCACGATGGACGTCGTCCCCGCGGCGACGCTGCTGCTGCCCTACTTCGAGGTCGACCTCAAGAGCGCCACCGGGCGGGCGACGCTGATGGCGATCGACAACGCGAGCGACCGTGCGGTCCTCGCCCACGTCGTGCTGTGGACCGATCTCGGGGTGCCGACCCTGGCCTTCGACGTCTACCTGACCGGCTACGACGTGCAGACCATCAGCCTGCGCGACGTCTTCTCGGGCCGCCTGCCGGCGACGGCGGACGCCGCCCACGATCCTCAGGACGTGGTGAGCCCGCGGGGGGCCCTGTCGGGGGAGGCCACCTTCGCCGGCTGCGACGGGCTGCTGCCGCCGCCGCCGCTCACCGCCGCCGTAATCGACCATCTGGCGCGGGCACACCAGGGGCTCGCCTCGCCCCTCCTGGGCGGGAGCTGCGCGGCGCAGGCCTTCGGCGATCAGGTCGCCCGCGGCTACGTGACCGTGGACGTGACGCGGCGCTGCACCTCGCTGACCCCGGCGGACCCCGGCTACTTCGGGCCGGACGGGGTGGCGGCGAGCGACAACGTGCTGTGGGGCGATTTCTTCCTGATCGATCCCGCCGGCAATGTCGCGGCGGGGGAGGATCTGGTGCGCATCGAGGCGGACCCGGCGCGCTTCGCGGGCCATCCCACCTTCTACGAGCGCTACGTCGGCTCCTCGGGGAGCGACGGCCGGGAGCCCCTGCCGACGATCTGGGAGAGCCGTTTCCTCAACGGTGGCTCGTTCAGCGGCGGCACCGACCTGATCTACTGGCGCGACAGCCGCCGGCGGGATCAGCCGTTCCCCTGCGGCCATCCACCCGCCTGGTATCCGTTCCCCTGGGAGCTCTCGCGGACCGTGTTCTTCGACGAGCAGGAGAATCCCGTCGTCCCCGGCTGTAATTTCGAGTGCCCGTTCTTCCCTTCGCCTTTTCCGGCCGAGGCGGGGCGCGTCGCCGTGGGGAGCGGGGCGCTGCCGGTGCCCTTCACCTTCGGCTGGATGTTCCTCGACATGAAGACCACGCCGGGAGGGCGTGTCGATCCACCCGCGACGCAGGCCTGGCTGAGCCCGATCCACCAGTCCCGCGGCGCCTTCAACATCGGGCTGGAAGCCGATCCGGCCGACAGCGGCTGCACTCCCGGCACCTTCATCCCCCACCCATGAGACGCCCGTGCCCAGGAGGATCCGCGAGATGAAACGGACCGTCGCAGCTCTTCTCCTCGTGCTCGTGGCCGCGGCCCTGCCGGCCCGCGCCGACCTCTGCGCGCTCGACCACGTGCCCGCGGCCACCCTGCTGCTCCCTTACTTCGAGGTGGATCTCAACGATCCCGCCGGCCGTTCCACGCTGTTCTCGATCAACAACTCCCGTGCCGAGCCGACGCTCGCGCACGTGGTCCTGTGGACCGACCTCGCCGTCCCCACTCTCACCTTCGACGTCTACCTGACCGGCTACGACGTCGAGACGATCAACCTGCGGGACGTCCTCACCGGCCGGCTGCCGCGGACGGCCGACGTGGCCCGCGACCCGGCGGACACCATCAGCCCCAAGGGGGCGTTCTCCCACGACGCCACGTTCCCGGGCTGCGAGGGGCTGCTGCCGCCGCCCATCCTGCCCTCGGACCTCCTCGGATCTCTCCAGAGCGCCCACACCGGCCAGCCGTCCCCGCTCCAGGGGGGGCAGTGCGCCGGCCTCCCGCACGGCGATACGGGGATCGCGCGCGGCTACGTCACCATCGACGTGGCGACGCGCTGCAGCTCCCTGCGGCCGAGCGATCCGGGCTATTTCGTAACGAACGGAACGATCGGCGTCGCCGGTTTCGACAACGTCCTCTGGGGGGACTTCTTCTACGTCGATCCCTCGGGCCGCTTCGCCGAAGGGGACAACCTGGTGCGCATCGAGGCCGACCCGAACCGCTTCGCCGGCGGCGGCGTCACCTTCTACGGCCGTTACGTGCACGGCTCCGGCGCGGATGGACGCGAGCCTCTCCCGACCCTCTGGGCCACCCGTTTTCTGACCGGCGGCGATTTCGACGGCGGCACCGATCTCGTGGCCTGGCGGGAGGTCCCCTGGAACGGCGTTCCCTTCGCCTGCGGCACGAGGCCGGCGGGGTTCCCCCTGGCCCAGAAGGAGCTGATCGCCTTCGACGAGGAGGAGCATCCCGTCGTCTACGGCCCGCCGTTCCCCGAGTTTCCACCCCTGGTCACCGTGCCGTTCGCCGGGGCGGCGACCCGCGTCCAGGCCGGCGGCGTGGCCCTGCCGCTCCCCTACAACTTCGGCTGGATCCTTGCCGACCTCGCGTCGTTCGCGAACGCTCCGGCCGATCCCTACTCTCAAGGCTGGGTGGGGCAGGTGTCGACCTCGCGAGGGCGCTTCAGCGTCGGCTTCCAGGGCACCGCTCTCAACAGCCTTTGCACCCCCGACCGCTGTCCGGCCGGCCAGGAGACCGCCACCGGCAAGCTCTGCGTGGGGCCGACCCAGGCGGGAGCCCGGGCCCATTTCACGGTGGCCCCCAAGGGGTGCTTCTCTGGTTCCTGCCACCAGTACGCGCACGCCGGCTGCGCCGTGGTGGACGAGGGAGCGAGCCTCCGCCTCGATTCCCTCCTCTGCATCGCCCCGGTGACGGGGCCCTTTCCGTGCATCAACGATTGCAGCGGCATCGGCACCGCCGGCTGCGACTCCGGCCCGCTCGCCCCCGGCACCTACACAGCTCATCTGGGCCTGCTGGAGCTGAGCTTCCAGGTGCCCGGCGACATCCCGACCTGTGTCTCCAGCCCGTAGGGATTCGGCAATCTTCCGACACAGAAGCTCGTCTTTCTGGCGCAGAATCTCGTCTTTCCGGCGCGGAAGCTCGCCTTTCCGCCCGCAAAACCCGAATTCCTGCCTGCGAAACTGCCCTTGCCACCTTCAAAAGCCGCCCTTTGAAGCCCGAAGCTCACTCTCCGGGGCCGAATCTCGGGTTTTTACCGGAGAAGCTCGGTTTTCCGGCTTGGAATCTCGTGCTTCTGGCCTGGAATCCCGGTCTCCGCGGCCGAATCTCGGGCCTGGAGAGTGAAAGCTCAGGTTTCCGAGCCGTCCAGAGGTTTTTCCGCGCGCGAAACCGGCGCTTCTAAGCCGCGGGCGCCGGCCGGACTCCGGCCGTCACGTCCTGGAAGTAGAACGCCAGCCAGAGGATGAACGGCAGGGCGAACTTGAAGGCCAGATCCATGACGTGCGCGCTCTGGCCCCAGAAGTTGATGGCGAAGGCGCTGTAGTGGGCGGTGCTCCAGGGGCCGAGATGCACGTAGGTCGCCTTGACGTAGAAGAAGATCAGGAAGATGTCGAAGAAGATGGTGATCAGGAAGGCCCAGCCGAGGTTCTCCAGGCGGCGGCGCCAGGGGATGCCGGGGACCGCCAGGAAGAGCACGCCGAGCATGATCAGGTGGAAGTGCACGTCCGTCACCCGGAAGGAGTGGACGAGGCTCTTGGCGGGGGGGAAGTCGCGCCGCGAGATGTAGGCGAAGTGGGTGTCCTTGCGCATCAGGTCGGTGACGCTGGGGTACTCGGTCAGGTGCACGAGGTTCTGCGCGCTCCCCAGCAGGAAGCGGTTGTAGACCGGCGTCATCAGCAGCCAGAGCAGGGCCACGGGCACCACCCAGAGCAGGGCGTTGCGGACGAGGAGGAGGGCCCAGTTCCGCTGCGGCTTCCTGTCCGTCGAGATCTTGTCCGTCGGCCTCTTATCCGTCGACATGGGATCAGGTCGCGGGCTCGGCCGGTATCGCCGGCGAGGCCGGCGTGGCGAAGCGGTTCGCCCAGAAGATCCAGAGCAGCACGCCGACCAGGATGACGATGGTCTGCCAGATCACCGTGTGCGAGGTGTCGAAGATCCGCGGGAAGTAGACGCCGGTCAGGAACAGCGCCACCACGCGGATCAGGTTCACGATCTGGATGGCGAGGATGCCCAGCACCAGCCCGGCCCCCCGCGACTTCCACGAGGCGGGGAAGGCGAGGACCGCGGCGAGGAAGATCAGCATCGCCTCGACGCCGTTGCAGCCGTTGCGGATGTTCACCGCGAACTTGGCGCTGCGCAGGATCGTCCCGTTCTGGGTCACGTGCTGCCCCATGGCGTTGAGCACCACGCCGCTGGTCCCGGCAATGGCCGCGGTGAAGGGATCGACCACGTGGTCGTTGACCCAGTTGAGCGAGATCAGGGTGAACCCCCCGCCGAGCAGCACGACGAAGAGGATGAGGAAGGTCAGCTCGCGGCGATAGCGCCGCCAGAAGGGGCCTTCCGGAGGTGTGGCGGGGGAGGGAGCGACGACGGAGGTCTTGCGGGCCATACGGGTGCGCGATTCCAGGGTTGCGATTCCAGTTTGAAGCTTGCGGGACGATCTTAAGGGGATGCGGCCGGGGTGTCCAGCCTATTCCCGGTCCTCGACCTGCGCCGCCCCCCAGAGCTCGCCGTATTTCTCGCGGACGTACGGGTCGAGCTCCGCGGCCAGCTCGGTGGAGAGGCGCAGGATGCGGATGACCTCGATGACGTCCGCCAGGTCCTTGAGCCGGTGCGGCGCGGTCATCCCCGAGGCGAGCTTCAGCTCGATCAGGCGGGGGAGCGGCAGCAGCGAGATCCGGTCCCCACGGATGGCGGCTGAGGCGGGATCCGGAAAGGCGACCGGCTTGGGCAGGCCGTCGCCGGGGTAGTCGCCGGCGAGGACGACGTCGATCGGCACGCCGTTTTCGGTAAGGTCAGGGTTGAACGCTTTGAACGCCGCGAGTCCTTCGCCGGTCAGGAGGACGTCCACATCTCCGGTCACATGAACGTACCCATAGGCGTTGAGAGCCAAGCCGCCGACAACGGCGTAAGGAATCCGATGGCCATCCAGCACTTGGGCGACTCTGTCAGCAGCCCGCTGCACGTCCGCTTCGCCCATGAAGAACCTCGTCGCCTCCCGCGCTCCCGCAAAGAAGCGCTCCTCCGTCTCCCGGTCTATCGCCTCGGGATCATGCCTCATCGGGGACGTCCTGCCTGGGGCGGGAGGGTCCGCGGGCCTCATCGGAGTGCACCAGCCGAAGGAGCTCCTGCAACTCCGCGGCGATATTGCCCGGGGGATTCCCCGTCAGGCCTTCCCGGATCAGGCGCTTGGCCTCGCTGAAGTCCCGGCAGTCCCGGGCCAGCGTGGCCGCGCTGCGATACAGGACCGACCTTGTCGGCTCGTAGTCGTAGGCCCCTTCCAGCAACTCTGCCGCTTTCCGCTCCTCCTCGAAGGCGGAGCGAAAGAGCTTTCCAGCCTGCCGAGGGTCCGGCGAGAGCAATGCCTGCTCGGCGAAGGACATGGCGGTCTCGTGAAGTCGAGAAACCTTGGCGAGATTTTTCATGGCTTCATGATCCTCAGAGCGGGTCGGCTGACCTTCATCAATCTTAGTTCTACTTTGTCAGACTGCGAGCGCCCGCCCCGCCCGGGCATAAATGCCCGGGCTACGTTGGAAACGAAAAGCCGGCTGAAGCCGGCTCCGAAGTCAGAGCCGCTCCTCCAAGAGCCGGGTTCACCCGGCTTTTCGGTTGAAGCGTAGCCCAGGCCTTCAGGCCCGGGCGTCGGAGGCGCCGGGAGCCAAACTGAGCCACTACCACCTCATGGGGCTGAGGGTAGCAGAAACCTCGTTTGACATCCCCCCGCCCCCGGCCATACGATGCCGCGGATCTGGAGATATCCCTCGACGTGGCCAAGAACCTGACGCCGAAGACGACCATCCTCGACGCCAAGCAGATGGGCCGGATCATCCGCCGGATGGCGGGCGAGATCGCCGAGCGCCATCACTCCGACCTCTCCTCGCTGCTGGTGGCCGGCATCCGCACCCGCGGCGTCCCCTTCGCCGAGAAGATCGCCGCCGAGATCGAGCGGATGGAGGGGATCAAGGTCCCCGTCGGCACCCTCGACATCACCCTCTATCGCGACGACCTGTCGACCGTCGGCCCGCAGCCGCTGGTCAAGGGGACCCACCTGCCGCGGTCGATCGACGGCTGCGCCGTGGTCCTCTGCGACGACGTCCTCTACACCGGCCGCACCGTGCGCGCGGCGCTCGACGAGTTGGTCGACTTCGGCCGCCCGAAGATCGTCCAGCTCGCCGTGCTGATCGACCGCGGCCACCGCGAGCTGCCGATCCAGGCCGACTTCGTGGGCAAGAAGGTGCCGACGTCGCAGAGCGAGATCATCGAGGTCACCTTCCTCTCGACCGACGACACCGAGCAGGTGCGCATCCTGGAGCGCCCCGCGACTGGTGGTCTGACGAAATGACGCCGGAGACCCCTCTCCGCTGGCGGCGCAAGGACCTGCTGGGGATCGCCGAGCTGTCGGCGGCCGAGATCGGGCTGATCCTCGACACCGCCGAGTCGTTCGCCGAGATCGGCGAGCGGGCGATCAAGAAGGTGCCGACGCTGCGCGGCAAGACCGTGCTCAACCTCTTCTTCGAGGCCTCGACGCGCACCCGGTCGAGCTTCGAGATCGCCGAGAAGCGGCTGTCCGCCGACAACATCAACTTCTCGACCTCCGGCTCGGCCCTGGAGAAGGGGGAGACGCTGATCGACACGGCGCTCAACCTCCAGGCCATGGCGCCGGACCTGGTCGTCATCCGCCACGCCCACCCGGGCGTGCCGCACATGCTGGCGAAGCGGATCAAGGCCGGGGTGATCAACGCCGGCGATGGCGCCCACGAGCACCCGAGCCAGGCCCTGCTCGACGCCTTCACCATCCGCCGCCACAAGGGGACGCTCGCCGGCCTGAAGGTGGCCATCGTCGGCGACATCGAGCACAGCCGGGTGGTGCGCTCGAACATCCACCTGCTCAAGACGATGGGCGCCCGGGTCGCCATCGGCGGGCCGCGCACGCTGATGCCGGTGGCGATGGAGGCGATGGGCGTCGAGGTGGCCTACACGCTGGACGAGGCGATCCGCGACGCCGACGTGATCATGATGCTGCGCGTCCAGCTCGAGCGGCAGGGGCGGATGGCCTTCCCGTCGGTCCGCGAGTACTTCCAGCTCTTCGGCCTGACCACCGCGCGGCTCGCGGCGGCCAAGGAGGACGTCATCGTCATGCACCCCGGACCGATGAACCGCGGCGTCGAGATCGCCAGCGAGGTGGCGGACGGCCGTACGTCGGTGATCCTTGAGCAGGTCACCCACGGCGTGTCCGTGCGCATGGCCATCCTCTATCTGCTGTCGGGAGTCCACGAGGAGAGCGCCTAGCCATGGGTAAGCTGGTGATCCACGGCGGCCGGGTGATCGACCCGAGCCAGGACCTCGACGGCTCGTTCGACCTGTTGATCGAGGACGGCCGGGTGGCGAAGCTCGACGGCCGCATCAAGCCGCCGAAGGACGCCGAGACCTTCGACGCCTCGGGGCTGGTGGTGTCGCCGGGGCTGATCGACATCCACGTCCACCTGCGCGAGCCGGGGCAGGAGTACAAGGAGACGGTCGCCACCGGCACCATGGCCGCCGCGGCCGGCGGCTTCACGGCCGTGGCCTGCATGGCCAACACCGTGCCGGTCAACGACAGCCGCTCGATCACCGAGCACATCCTGCTGGAGGCGCGGCGGCACGGCCACGCCCGGGTCTATCCCATCGGCGCCATCAGCAAGGGGCTGCTCGGCGAAGAGCTGGCGGAGATCGGCGAGATGGTGCGCGCCGGCGTGCGGGCGATCTCGGACGACGGCAAGCCGGTGATGAACGCCGAGCTGATGCGCCGCGCCTTGATGTATGCCCAGCACTTCCGCGTCCCGGTCATCCAGCACGCCGAGGATCTGACCCTCACCGGCAGCGGTGTGATGCACGAGGGGGAGTGGTCGACCAAGCTGGGGCTTCCCGGCATCCCCGGCGCCTCCGAGGACGTGATGGTGGCGCGCGACCTCATCCTCGCCGAGGACACCGCCGGCCGCTACCACGTCGCCCATCTCTCGACGGGACGCAGCCTCGACATGGTGCGGCGCGCCAAGGCCCAGGGGATCGGCGTCACCTGCGAGGTCGCCCCCCACCACCTGATCCTCACCGACGAGGAGGTGGCGAAGAGCGGCTTCTCGACCCAGACCAAGATGAAGCCCCCGCTGCGCTCCCAGAAGGACCGCGAGGCGCTGCTCAACGGCCTCGCCGACGGCGCGGTCGACTGCATCGCGAGCGACCACGCGCCCCATCACGCCGACGAGAAGGACGTGCAGTTCAGCATGGCCCCCTTCGGCATCGTGGGGCTGGAGACCACGCTCAGCCTCTGCCTCGACCGCTTGGTGCGGCCGGGGATTCTGAGCCTGCCGCGGCTCGTCCATCTCCTCTCGACCGGTCCGGCGCGGGTGCTCGGGGTCGAGGGAGGGACGCTGAGAGCGGGGAGCGCGGCGGACGTCACCGTCTTCCATCCCGATGGCGAGGTCACTCTCCGCGCCTCGTCGTTTCGCAGCAAGGGGAAGAACACACCTTTCGACGGCTGGACCCTGCACGGGCACCCGGTCGCCACGTTCCTCGACGGCCGGCGGACGCTCGTTTAGAAGCCTGCGCCGCGGAAAGTGCGGTTCATCCGTTGACCGGAGGGCTTGTAGAGACGTTCCCAGCCCGTCCACGACATCCTATGCAGGCCACGGGGACGGCGGGACGTCTCCTCGAAGGGTTTGCCATTCCAACTGCCACTCCCGGTGGGGAGGCCGCCAAACTGACCCAGGCAGACTGGAGGGACGGATTCAGTGAGACAGGGCTACGGCCTGCCCCGGGTCAGCCTTGCCCTGAGCGAGGGTATGCCCTCCGTCGGAGACGTCCCGCCGTCCCCGTGGCCTGCATAGGATGTCGTGGACGGGCTGGGAACGTCTCTACGAGCCCTCCCGATCAACCGCATCTTCTGGCACCCAGGCTCTTAGACGATCTTGGGCTCAGTCCGGGCTGGTCTCTCCTGACCCTCGATCAGCCGGTCTCCGTACTGCCTCTGCAAGTCCATATAGTAGGCTACCAGCCTGGAAGGATCGTGATCGAAGCGCGCCGAGATGCGGTGCCGGACCTCACGTACTTCGTCAATGACCGGGTCAGTGTCAGGCGGTTTCATTCTTATTCCGAGAGCATGAAAGAGAAGGACATGAATACGAAACTCTTGACGATAACAGCTCTGGCGGCGGCACTGCTCAGCGCCCAGGCCTTTTCTCAGGCTGCTTCCCAGACGGCACCTCCGGCTACCGCGACCCCTGCGCCCCCCGCCACCCCCGCCATCGATCGCCAGGCGGCGTTCGACGGCGTCGTTGCCGCCGAGAAGGCGTTCGCCAAGCTTACGGCGGAGAAGGGGATGCGCGAGGGGTTCCTCGCCTACCTCGCCGACGACTCCATCGTCTTCGATCCCGACCCAACTAACGGCCAGCAGGTCTGGAAAGGGCGGAAGCCGTCCCCGGCCGTTCTCGAATGGTATCCGGTGCACTCGGAGGTCTCGCTCGCCGGCGACCTGGGGTTCAACACCGGGCCCTACGACTTCCGGCCCAAGCCAGGCGACAAGCCGGTCGCCTGGGGGCAGTTCGCGACGATCTGGAAGCGGCAGGCCGACGGCGCCTGGAAGGCGGCTCTCGACCTCGGCACCAGCACTCCCGAGGTTGCCGTGGCGCCGGCTCCGGCCCTCGCGCTGACCGGCCCGGCTCGGGTGGAGGAGAGCGCTCTCCCCAGGGTGGATGTGGAAAAAACGCGCGCCGCGCTGCTCGACGCCGACCGCGCGCTCGCCGTGTCGACCTTGGAGAAGGGGAGCGCGGCCTATGACAGCGTCCTCACCGACGACGCCCGTCTGCTGCGAGTGAGCCACCAGCCGGCCCTTGGACGGGAGGCGGCCCGCGCTCTCCTGGCCGAGTATCCGATGCCGACCACCTGGGAGACCCTCGGCGGCGGCGTCGCCCGCTCGGGGGACCTCGGCTACTCCTACGGCTTCGTGAAGAAGCACGAGGAGGGCCCGGAGAGCCCCTGGATCAACACCTCCAACTATCTCCGGGTCTGGCGCCGGGAGAAGGACGGCCCCTGGAAGCTGGCCTTCGAGGTGCTCAGCCCGCGGCCGCAGAAGCCGAAGGCCTGAGGGTCAGAAATAGGACTGGAGGACGCCCCGGCGCCGCACGTCCAGCGTCGCGCAGTGGAACGAGCCGCCGAGCAGGTTGAAGCCGCGGAAATCGCAGGTCAGGACCTCGAAGCCCCACCGCTTCAGTGCCTGGATCGTGGCCTCCTCGTGGCGCTCCACGATCACCCGCCGCTCGTCGAGCGAGAGCACGTTCATGCTCACCCAGCCGCTGCACAGCACGTGATCCTCGCGCGAGTAGGGCTCGGGCGCCGGTCGCACCTCCCAGGACTCGAACAGCGGATGGAGGTCGGCGACGCGCTCTGGGACGCGCTCTGGATTGATCAGCAGCTTGCCGGGCGCCAGCAGGGCGAGGGTGGCGTCGATGTGCATGGGATGGCTGTCGCGGGTGCGCACCGTGTGGACGCGGTAGGCGGGCCCCAGGTGCCGCGCCAGCCAGCGGAGGCCGAGCTCGTTGGTGACGTGGCTCCGCTGCGCGAAGAGGTCGGTGCCGCAGCGGACGAAATCGGCGGCGTCGAAGGTGGGCTCGTCCTCTCCGATCACGTATTCGACGGCCTCCGCGTCGGCGGCCTCCTCGTAGTCCTGGCGGTAGAGCTCGTCCCGGAGCTGCGGCTTGGGGGCGGCGGTCCAGCGCGCGCCTTTCAGGAAGTACTCGCGCAGCAGCGGCCGGTAGGCGTCGGTCTCGTGGTAGCGCGAGCGCCAGGCCATCGGCACCTCGATGATCTTGTCGCCGACCACCAGCAGGACGTCCCGCGGCATGGCGGCGTAGAGCCCGCCGGATGAGCGCCAGTGCGGAGTGGAGTAGGGGCGGGCGTGATCGATCCGCTCGGGACGGCGGACGGTCACCCCCTCGGCGTCGAGCAGGCGCACGAAGCCGTCGAGGTCGCGGTTGGCGCGGTCGATCATCTCCTGCGGGAAGGGCCTGCCGCCGTGCTCGGCGAAGAAGCCCCAGTGGCGCCGGGGCATCGTCGCCCTGAGCGCCACGTGCCAGGCCGGCACGCAGGCGCCGTCCGCCACTCCGACGATGACCTCCTCCAGCGGGTCCCACTCGTTATGGGAACGAACCGGGGACTGAACGATCGGTGGGGCCTGCTCGACCGGCTGAACCAAACGGCTCCTCCTGCGGTACCGGACGCCTGGAGTGGGCGGTCCGCTCTCTTGAGTGCCGCGGGAAAAGCAAACCGTGCCGCAGCTCTACCGGGCGGCGAGGAGATCCGCCGCCGGCTCCAGAACGGCCCGGAAGGAGTGGATCTCGGCGAAGGCCGGCACCAGCAGGTAGGGAGTGCCCTGTTCGAGGTCGCGGGCCGCGCGTTCGAGCCCCGCGGCGCCCGATCCCGGCGCCAGGGGCCAGCGGATCTCGATCGTATTCATCCCTTCGCGCAGAGTGCCGGAATCGAGAGGGAAGCGCTGGGTCGTCCACCGGGAGCTCCGCCGGAGACCCGCCACGGGGGTCCCGTTCACCAGCACGCCGCCTTCCGCGTCGCCCTCCCCCCCGGCAGGGGTGCGCCAGGTGAGCTCGAGGGCGACCGGCTCGCCGGCGGAGCGGCAGACCAGGGGGAACCGCGAGACGGGATGATAGGCGCGGTAAAAGAAGCTCGACCACCAGAGCCCGCTCCGGTCGGCCCAGGAAGAGCGGTAGTACGGATCGAGGAAATCGACCGGCCTGCCGGCCGCCACGCCGCGCTCGTCCCGGCGGAGGGCGTCGAGCCGTTCGCGGCCGGGCGTGCCGGCCTCCTCCAGCCCGTCCGCGACGGCGTCCAGCAGGATGGCGTCGAAGAGCTTGCCGTGCTCGTAGGTGGCGAAATATCGGCGGAGCGCGGGCTGATCGGACGCGGAGAGCTGGGCGAAGGACTCGCAGGCCCAGGCGGGGGCCCTGCGGGTCTGCAGATCGAGATAGCTCGACAGGGCCGGAGCGATCTCCCCGGAGGCCGCCAGGGCTTGGTCGCAGTGATGCCGGACGATCTCGTACGGCTGCCCCCAGTGCGCGTTGTGGATCGCCGCCGTGAAATGGGCCGCGCCCTCGGTGGCGGCCTCGGGCCGGACGGCGCGCTCCTGGAGCTCCTCGCGGCCCGCGCCGGGGGCTCCCACCAGGGCGAGGAGCTGTTCGGCCACGGCGGCCATGGCGATGCGGATCCCCAGCGAGGTCAGATGGCAGTAGTCGAGGAAGAGCCGGCGGTCGGGCAGAGCGCCGCCGAGCGCTTCTTCGAACACGCGCGGCAGGTCGACGAGGGCGATCCGGCCGGCTTCGGCAGCGCCGGTCCGGAGCGCCTCCTGAATGACCGAGAGCGCCTTCGGGACCTGCGGCGTGGAGTCCCAGCCGTGGGCGTCGCGGGCGCGCTCGAGGAACGCGCGCGCTTCCTCCGGCCGTCCCTGGCGGCGCGCGCAGTCCGCCAGCAGCGTGAGGCCGGAGGCGGCGGTGCCGCCGTCGAGGCTCACCATCTCCTGCGCGAGCGCCTCGGCGTCCGCGAGCCGCCCCCCGGCGAGGGCCTCGCGAGCGGCGGCCAGCAGGGAGAGCCAGCGCTCGTTCCCGCCGTCCGGCAGCCAGGGAGCATCCGCCTCCCCGTCGAGGCGCCAGTCGGCCAGGTTGAATTCCGGGATCACCAGCACGACCCCGAGCTGGTGCGACAGCGGCGCGAGGCCGTCCCGGACCGCCGACTCGACCTGCGCCGCCAGGTTCGCCTCCAGATAGGCGCGCAGGCCCGGCGCTCCCATCGCGCCCAGGGCCGCCGCCGCCAGATGGCGCTCGGGGCCCTCCGCGAAGACGGCCGGGGCCTGGGCCCAGTTGTTGCCGCTGAAGATGACGAAGGCGTCCGGTTGCAGCGCCAGCGCGGAGAGCAGGAGAGCCTGGAGGTCCTGGGCCCCGAGGTCGTTCTTCGCCAGGTCGATGACCTCGACGCCGGGCACGCCGTGCGCCGCGAGGAGCTCCTCCAGCACCCGCGCGGGGGTGTAGGAGGGATCGTAGAAATACCCGCGCGCCACCGATTCGCCGAGGAGCACCACCCGCGGCCGCTCCCCCCGGGGCTCGAGCCGCGGAACGTCCGCCCACAGGCTCCACTCGCCGGACCGCGCCTCCGAGCGCTCGTACCAGATCCGGTCCCCCTCCATCCTGGGTTCCCAGATCCCGATCGCGCCGGGGGCCTGGGCCGGCTCCGGAGGCGCGTCTGCTTCCGTGAGGAGCCCCAGCCTCTGCATCAGCTCGACCCTGCGGCGCCCCTCCTCTCCCAGCAGGCCCTCCGCCAGCGAAGCGGCGTACGACCTCAGCATCGACTCTCGATTCATGCTCATCGTTAGGACTCCGGCTCTAGAGCAGGGTGTAGACTTGGTGGCTGACGGCGGCCTCGGGCCGGTGCAGGGGGGGCGCCAGATCCTTCCAGCGGGCGGGCACCTGCTCACGGTCCAGCAGGAAGTCTTCCACCACGAGGACGTCGATCTGGGAACGCACGAAGCAGAGGATCGCGTCCGCCGGGGTGCAGACGATCGGCTCGCCCCGCAGGTTGAACGAGGTGTTCAGCAGCACGGGGCAGCCGGTGCGCTGTTCGAACCGTTCGAGCAGCGCGGCGAAGCGGGGGCTGGCCTGGGGGGCCACGGTCTGCACGCGGGCGGAGCCGTCGACGTGGGTGATCGCCGGCAGGTCCAGAGGCGAGACCACCTGGCAGGTCTCCAGCATGAAGGGGGAGGGGTGGTCGAGGTCGAAGTGCGCCGCGGCATGCTCGGCGAGGACGGCCGGCGCGAAGGGGCGGAAGCTCTCCCGCATCTTGACCAGGGCGTTGATGCGGTCGCGCATCTCCGGGCTCCGTGGATCCGCCAGGATCGACCGGGCACCGAGAGACCGGGGGCCGAACTCCATCCGGCCCTGAAACCAGCCGACGACCTTGCCCTCGGCCAGCCGGTCGACGACGGCTTCGATCAGCTCGTCGGTCCGCCCCCGGAAGTCGAGGGCGGGGCAGGAGGTGGCGGCCAGCAGATCCGCCACGTCCTGGGACGGGTAGCCGGGACCCCAGTACATGTGGTCGAGCCGCCCCTGGCGAGGCCGCTCGCCGGTCAGCCGCACGTGGGCCACGGCCGCCGCGCCAAGGCAGCCTCCGGCATCGCTGGCGGCGGGCTGGACGAAGAGATTGGCGAACGGGCCCTCGCGCAGGATCCGGCCGTTCGCCACGCAGTTGAGGGCGACGCCGCCGGCCATGCAAAGGTTGCGGCTGCCGACCCGCTCGTGGAGGAAGCGCACCTTGTCGAGCAGGACCTCCTCCAGAAACAGTTGCAGGCTGCGGGCGATGTCCTGATGAAACGGCAGGATCTCGGACTCCGCCGGCCGCGGCGGCGCTCCGAAGAGGTCGACCAGGCGGTCCGAGAACATCCGCTCCTGCCCGAGGAAGTCGAAATATTCGAGGCTGAGGCGGTACTGGCCCCCCTCGCCCGGCGCCACCAGGGCCATCATCTGCTCGACGTAGCGGGGGGTGCCGTAGGGCGCGAGCCCCATGACCTTGTATTCCCCTTCGTTGACCTCGAAACCGAGGTAGGCGGTGATGGCGCTATAGAGGAGGCCCAGGGAGTGGGGGAAGAGGACCTCCTCGAACAGCTCGATCTCGCTGCCGCCGGCGCGGCCGAAGGTGGTCGTCGCCCACTCGCCGACGCCGTCGGCGGTCAGGATCGCGGCCTCGTCGAAGCCGGAATAGTAGAAGCTGCTCGCCGCATGCGCGAGGTGATGGTCGAGGATCTCGATCGGCCCCTCGTACCCCAGCCCTTCGCGGATCTCGCGCTCGACCCGTCCGAGGCTCGCGGGGAGCCGGCCGTAGATCCTCCGGCGGGCCTCCGGCGAGCTGCCCGGGTGAAGGCCCATCCAGATCTGGCGGGCCAGCTTCTTCGTGGGGTCCTCGTAATAGGCGACGCAGTCGACCTCCGGCAGGGTGATGCCGCCCTGTTCGAGGCAGGAACGGAAAGCCCTCCAGGGGAGCCGCGGATCGTGCTTGACCCGCGACAGGCGCTCCTCCTCGACGGCGCAGACCAGCGCTCCATCCCGCAGCAGGCAGCAGGCCGCGTCGTGATAGTGCGCGGAGATTCCGATGATGTTGAGGCCCAAAGAGATCCCCTTTCTAAGTGTACGTTTCGGCGCGCTCTGCACGACGACGCCACGAAGAAGTGGGCCTTCGGCACGTTGGGCCTGCTCCTCGACTTCTGGCTAAGGCCCTGAAATCAACTCCCGGCAGTTCCTTGGGCACGCGATATAGTCCTCCTCCATGCCGCCGCGGCGTCCCAAGAAGCCATCCAGGTTCGACTCGATCCCTCCTGGCGCCAGCTTCGAGGATGACGTCCAGCTCGACGAGCTCCGCCAGCCCTGGAGTCTGACGTTCGGCGAGTTCCTTCAGCTCGTCCAGGAGCGCTACGGCTTCACATACCACCGCGATGGGGAGGGGCTTTACCTGCGGAGCCCTGATGAGCGGCGGGTCCCGCTTCCGGGTGAGATCGCCGTGGACGACCAGCTCGACCAGGATGAAACGGCACTCCTTTGCTCACTGCTAGGGGTTCCGCCTGCCGATTTTGGTCTGGCAGAGAACGAATAGCCGATTGACCAGATTAGGCGGCTCGCAGCTCGACCACGGCGCTGACCGCGGGGGCGCTCCGGATCACGACCACCTCGATCCGCTCGACCGACCCGTTGCGGTGCATCTCCCAATACCGCTTCGGAGCTCTCGGAACCAAGGCGAAGGGCTCGCCGCCGTCTTCCTCAGACCAGCGGAGATACGTCCTGATCATCCTCTCAATATCGGAGAGTAGCGCCTCCCTCGTCCGAGCCTGCGAGGGGATTATGTGCTCCAGGCACGTGCCGATCCACCACTCGCCCCGCTGGAAAACGATGGCGTGGAGCCGGATCTCGGGGGGCTTGACAGCCTCGTCAGGGTGCGCCTGTTCCAGTAGCGTCGCCATCTCTACCCAAGGATAGCATCTCCTGAGCAAGGGCGGTGACCCTGAGGCTTCGGGTCGCGCTGGAGGCTGCGCTCGACCTCCTCGCGGGCGATCCCCCATAATAGGCCCGCCATGCACGACGAGCCCCTCGACGACCTCCTCTCCGCTCTTCTGGATGCCGCCCTCGCCGCCGCCCATGCCGGCGCGGGGATCGTGAGCCGCTACTTCCGCGACGCCGGTCTGGAGGTGGGCGCCAAGGGAGAGAACGACTTCGTGACCCAGGCGGACAAGGAGAGCGAGGCGGCCATCCTCGCCGAGATCCGCCGGCGCTTCCCCGACCACCGCATCCTCGCCGAGGAGGGGGGCGGCGCCGGGATCGGCCATGGCGAATACGAGTGGCTGATCGACCCCCTCGACGGCACCACCAACTTCCTCCACGGGCTCCCCATGTACTGCGTCTCGGTCGCCTGCCGCCGGGGGGACGAGCTGCTGGTCGCCGTGATCGAGGACCCGGAAGGGGAGAACCTGTTCACCGCCGTCCGCGGCGGCGGGGCGACCTGGAACGGCCGGCCCATGGCGGTCTCCGGCCAGAGCGGCCTGAAGGGGGCGTTCCTGGCGACCGGCTATCCCTGGCGCGCCCTGCCGACGCTGGAGCTCTACCTCGGCATCTTCCGCGACGTTTTTTGCCTCTCCAAGGCGGTCCGCCGCTGCGGCTCGGCCGCGCTCGACCTCGCCTACACC
The DNA here is from genome assembly GCA_963718645.1 of uncultured Acidobacteriota bacterium. Taxonomy (GTDB): domain Bacteria; phylum Acidobacteriota; class Thermoanaerobaculia; order Multivoradales; family UBA5704; genus DATARR01. The sequence continues at coordinate 2,003,369 of OY970373.1, read as the reverse complement.
GCCGCCGGGGTCTACGACGGCTTCTTCGAGTTCCGCCTGTCGCCCTGGGACATCGGCGCCGGCATCCTGCTGGTGCGCGAGGCCGGGGGCGTCGTCACCGACGTCGACGGCGGCGAGCGCTTCTTCGCCGGCGGCAACGTCGTGGCCGGCGCTCCGGCCGTCCACCGCGAGCTGCTCGCCACCGTGCGGCGCCACGCCAGCGAGGAGGCGATCGAGCGGCTCAACCCGCTGGAGAACCGCCAGGCCGCTGAGCCCGTCCGCCCGTGACGGCGTCCTCCCCTTCGGCCGAGCCCTGGATCGTCGAGGTCCAGATCCACCCCGCCGACCGCCGGCGGCAGGTGCGCTACCTCCTCCTGTCGCGCCCCCAGGTCACCGCCCTGTCGATGCTGGCGCTGGTCTACCTCGCGGGGATCGCGCTCGCCGCCGCCGTGGCGCCGGGAGTCGTCGCCGGCCTCACCAACCAGCAGGAGTTCCGCGCCCTGACCGCCGAGCGGCGGCTTCAGGGGGAGCGGCTGCAGGCGCTGGTCGGCCGCCTCGACGAGCTCGACGGGCATGCCCGCGCCCTCGACCTCCGGATGGCCCAGATCGTCCTCGCTTACGGCCTCCCGGCCGTCCACGACCGCCCGGGAGGGCCGCGCGCTCCGGAGCCGGCGCCGCGGTCGATCTACGCCGAGGCGATCGAGGAGGGGACGCTGGTGCGCTCGCGCCTCCAGCAGCGCCTCCGCGGCCTCGAGAGCGCGCTCGCCGCGGTGCGGGCTCACGAGGCCGCGGACCCCGAGGCGGTGCGGACCACCCCGTCGGCCTGCCCGCTCGCCGGGGACGGCTTCGTGCTCGTCGGCTCCTTCGGCAAGCGGCGCAGCCCGTTCACCCGCGAGCTGGAGGTCCATCCCGGCGTCGACTTCGCGGCGCCGGTCGGCACCCCCATCCTCGCCACGGCGGACGGCGTCGTCGCCTTCGCAGGCCAGGTGCCGATCTCGCGCAGCACCGGCTGGTGGCGCTACGGCAACCTGGTGATCGTCGAGAACGGCGATGGCTTCGTCACCCTCTACGGCCACGACGACCGCGTCGACGTGCGGCAGGGGGAGACGGTGAAGCGGGGGGATCGGCTGGCCACCGTCGGTAACAGCGGCTGGGGAGTCACCACCCCCCACCTCCACTACGAGATCCGCCGCAAGGGCGCCGACGGCGAGTTCCGCCCGGTCGACCCGCTGATCTTCATCCTCGACCACCGCTGGCCCAACCAGGAGCAGCTCCTGCTGGCCGCGCGCTCGGGTCCGCCGCTGCGCGACTTCGAGCCGCTGCCGGTCGGTCCGGGCGGAGAGAAAAGGGGAGGAGCGCGGCGCGGGCGGGCGCGGTGACGATAGGATAGGCGCCTTTCGGAGGACGCTTCCGTGAACCTTTTCGACGAATTCGAATGGCGGGGCCTGGTCTACGATGCCACTCCGGGCCTGCGCGAGCTGCTGGGCCGGGAGAAACTGACCGCGTACATCGGCTTCGATCCGACGGCGGCCAGCCTGCACGTCGGCTCGCTGCTGCCGATCATGGGGCTCGCCCGCCTGCAACGCCACGGGCACTCGCCGATCGCCATCGCGGGGGGCGGCACCGGCATGATCGGCGATCCCAGCGGCAAGACCCAGGAGCGGCAACTGCTCAGCCTGGAGAAGATCCAGGAGAACCTCCAGGGGATCCGCGCCCAGCTCGCCCGCTTCCTCGACTTCGATGCGGCGGCGAACCCCGCCCGCATCGTCAACAACGCCGACTGGCTGGCCACCATCCCGCTGATCGACTTCCTGCGCGACACCGGCAAGCACTTCACCGTCAACAGCATGATGGCCAAGGAATCGGTGAAGCGGCGGCTGGAATCCGAGGACGGCATCTCCTTCACCGAGCTCAGCTACATGCTCCTCCAGGCCTACGACTACCTGGTGCTCTACGACCGCTACGGCTGCCGCCTCCAGATGGGGGGGAGCGACCAGTGGGGGAACATCCTGGCCGGCGCCGATCTGATCCGCCGCCTGCGCGGCGAAGCGGCCACCACCGAGGGGAAGCTGGCGCACGGCCTGGTCTTCCCGCTGGTGACCACGGCGGCGGGCATCAAGTTCGGCAAGACCGAGGCGGGCACGGTCTGGCTCGATCCGAAGCTGACCTCTCCCTTCCGCTTCTACCAGTTCTGGATCAACACCGACGACCGCGACGCCGTCCCCTATCTGAAATCTTTCACCTGGCTCACGCGCGAGGAGATCGCCGAGCTGGAGGAGACGCTGGTCTCGGCGCCCCAGGAGCGGGCGGCACAGCGGCGCCTCGCCCGCGAGGTGACGCGGATGCTCCACGGCGAGACCGAACTGGCGAAGGCCGAGCGGGCCTCGGCCGTCCTCTTCGGCGAGGAGATCTCCGAGCTGCAGCCCGGCGACGTCCTCGACATCTTCGCCGACGTCCCCTCGGTCGAGATCGCCAGAGCGCGCCTCGACGGCGAGGGGATGCCGCTGGCCGATCTCCTGGTCGCCTCCGGCCTCGTTCCCTCCAAGGGCGAGGCGCGGCGCGCGGTGCAGGGGGGCGGCATCTACCTGAACAACCGCCGGGTGGGGGAGGAGAAGCGGGCCGTGACGCTGGCCGACAGCATCGCCGGCGAGGTGCTCGTGCTGCGCAAGGGGCGCAAGGAGTACCGGCTGGTCAAAATGATGTAATCGAACGCGTTCAAAAACACTTGACACCGGGAAGAAGGGGCCTTACTCTCTTGTTGAACACGTTCAATTCGAACGTGTCCGCTCCAGGAGGAGACGTCATGCGCCCGGATTTCCTCGTCGTCACCTATTGCCTGTATCTCGCCGTCAGCATAGGTCTCACCATCTGGGTGGCCCGCACCCTGTTCCGCAACGGCCGGGTCTTCCTGGTCGACGTCTTCCACGGCAACGAGTCGCTGGCGGACTCGGTCAACCACCTGCTGGTGGTCGGCTTCTACCTGATCAACCTCGGTTACGTGACGCTGGCCCTCAAGCTCGGCCACGACGTCGTGGACGCCCGCCAGTCGATCGAGGCGCTCTCCTACAAGGTCGGCTGCGCCCTGCTGGTCCTCGGCCTGATGCACTTCTTCAACCTCTACGTCTTCAGCCGCATCCGCCGCCGCGCCGTGCTGGAGATCGCGCCGCCGCCGGTCGAGCCCGACTCCTGCCTGATGATGAGCCGCTGATCGCGATCGGAGACGCGGCCATGAAACCCGAACGGTTCGTTCTCGCGTTCCTTCTCGCGCCCCTGGTGGCCTTCCCCGTGGCCTTGAGTGGCGGTCCTGGTGCAGGAGATCCTCTTTCCCCTGCACCCCGTTGCCCTGTCCAGCCTGCTGCAAGCGCCCCTGGAGGCGGGCTTGGGCTCTCTCGGCTTCGCCTACCGCATGATGCTCTTCGTGGGGCTGCCGGCGATCTTCATCCTCCGCCGGATCGGCGCCTTCCGTCCCCGCCCCCTGGAGATCGCCGGCGCTCTGCTCGGTGGCTTGCCCTTCGTCCCGGCGCTCCTGGAGATGCAGGATCGGGTGCCCTTCGGCGGACGGGAGATCACGATGCCGGTCACCTGGCTGCTGGTGGGAGCCTTGAGCGGCCTCTTCGCGGGCCGCACGGTCTGGTTCCTGGCGGACGAGCCGCTGCCCGAGGAGGGAGAGGAGGAAGTCCATCATCACCTTCCCGCGGAGGTCCCCCGTCCGGAGATCGATCCCGAGGTCGAGGCGATCCCGGCGGCGGGGGAGGCGGCGCTCACGGTGCTCTACGATGTCCGTTGCGCCCTCTGCCGGCGAGCCCGCTCCTGGCTCACCGATCAGCCCAAGTATGTCCCCATGGCGTTCGTCGCGGCCGGGTCCAAGGAGGCGCGGCGGCGCTTCCCCGATCTCGACCACGACTCCACCCTGGAGGAGCTGACGGTGATCGGGTGGGGGGGCGAGGTCTACCGGGGCGCCAAGGGTTGGGTGATGTGCCTCTGGGCGCTGAAGAGGTATCGTTCCGCGGCGCTCCGGTTGTCATCGCCGGAGATGCTGCCGGTGGCCCGGCGGCTGGTCGCCTGGGTCTCCAGGAACCGCTTCCAGATCGGAGAGACCGCTGGATGGACGAAATGACGCCCGCCGGCAAGAAGCCCGGCAAGGGGGAGCGCACCCGCGCCCAGATCCTCGCCACCGCCCTCGACCTGTTCCGCGAGCGCGGGTACGACGAGACGACCATGCGGGCCATCGCCGAGGGGGCGGGAGTGGCGGTGGGCAACGCCTACTACTACTTCCGCTCCAAGGAGCACCTGATCCAGGCCTTCTACGAGCGGACCCACGAAGAGCACATGGCGGCGAGCCGGGAGGTGCTGGCCCGCGAGCGCGGCCTGCGCGAGCGGCTGGCCGGCGTGATGCGGGCCAAGCTCGACACGATCATGCCCTATCACCAGTTCTCGGGCGTCCTCTTCAAAACCGCCGCCGACCCGAAGAGCCCGCTCAACCCCTTCAGCCGGGATTCCGAGCCGATCCGGCGCCAGTCGACCGAGCTGTTCGCGGAGGTGGTGAGCGGCGCGGACAGCCGGCTGACGCCCGATCTCGCCGCGGCGCTCCCCAACCTCCTCTGGGTCTACCACATGGGGATCATCCTCTACTGGATCCACGACACCTCGCCCGGCTGCGCCCGGAGCTACCTGCTGATGGAGCGCTCGGTGAAGCTGGTGCTGCGGCTGGTCTCGCTCGTCCAGTTCCCCCTGCTGCGGCCGTTCCTCAAGGAGCTGCTCGGCCTGGTGGGCGAGTTGCGGGGGGAGAGCGGGACGTAGGAAAGGCCGGGCAAAAGGGACCCAAGGGACGACAGGGACAACAGGAAGAAGAAAGAGAGAGTACCTGGTCCGGTATTTTGTTGTCTCTGTTGTCCCTGTTGTCCCTTGGGTCCCTTTTTGCCGTCTATCCCGGCCGGTTCGCCAGCTCCGCCAGCAGCCGCTGGAGCTCGGCGGGATCGATCGGCTTCACCAGGTGGCGGTCGAACCCCGCTTCGCGGGAGCGGCGCAGGTCGTCCTCCTGGCCGTAGCCGGTGGCGGCGATCAGCATCACATCCTTGCCGAGGGGACCCTCGCGCAGGCGCGCGGCGACCTGGTAGCCGTCGAGGCCGGGCAGGCCGATGTCGAGGATGACGGCGTCGGGCCGGAAGACGGCGGCCGCGTCGAGCGCCGCCGGTCCGGAGTGGGCGAGCTGAATGGAGTGGCCGGCCATTTCGAGCAGGGTCCCCAGGAGCTCGGTGGTGTCCACGCTGTCGTCCACCACCAGGACGCGGAGCGGCCGGGAGGGGGGCTCGTCGCGGTGGACCGGCTCCTCGTCCGGCGACGCGATCGACGGCAGGGCGGGGAGGCGGACGACGAACTCGCTCCCCTGGCCGGTCCCGGCGCTCTCGGCCTCCAGGGTGCCGCCGTGCAGCTCCACCAGACGCTTGGAGAGGGTCAGCCCGATCCCCAGGCCGTCCCGCGTGCGGTCGAGCGAACGGTCGCCCTGGGTGAAGAGGTCGAAGATGCGCGGCAGCAGGTCCGCCGCGATGCCGACGCCGTCGTCCTTCACCCGGACCACGGCCTCCTGGGCATGGCGCTCGGCCGCCAGCGAGAGATGGCCGCCGTTCTCGGTGAACTTCACCGCATTGCTCAGCAGGTTGGCGAGGACCTGCTCGATGCGGTTGGGATCGGCGTCCACCCAGACCGGCTCCGGCGGCAGCGACACCGCGAGGGTGTGGCCGCGGTCCTCGCAGAGCGGGCGGATGCCGTCCACCGCGTGGCCGATCAGGGCGTTGAGGTCGACCCGGGCTTTGCGCAGCTCGACCTTGCCGGTGCGGATGCGGCTGACGTCGAGGAGGTCGTCGATCAGCCGCGCCAGCCGCCGCATCTGGCGGTCGACGATGCGCCGGATGTACCAGCGGTCGGGATCGTCGAGCGGCTTTTCGTCGAGCAGGCGCAGGGCATAGACGACGGGAGCCAGGGGATTGCGCAGCTCGTGAGCGAGCACGGAGAGGAACTCGTCCTTCTCGCGGTCGGCGCGTGCCAGCGCCTCGGAGCGGTCGCGAAGCTCCTCGTCGAGCCGCTTGCGGTCCGTGCGGTCGCGCATGATCTTGACGAAGCCGCGCAGCACCCCCCGGTCGTCGCGCAGGGGGGTGGTGACGCCGTTGGCGAAGAAGAAGGTCCCGTCCTTGCGCGCGTGCCAGCGGTCGTCGCTGGCGCGCCCGGTCTCCGCCGCTTTCCGCAGCTCCTGCTCGGGAACGCCCCTCTGGGCCTCGTCCGGGGTGAAGATGCAGCCGAAGCTCCGTCCGACGATCTCTGGTTCCGTATAGCCCAGGAGCCGTTCCGCTCCCGTATTCGAGCGCACCACGCGCCCTTCCAGGTCGATGGCGAGGAGGGCGTAGTCCTGGACCGCGTCGACGAACAGGCGATAGCCCTCGCCCGATTCGAGCAGACGCCCGAGATCGCGCTCCGCCACCCCAAGCTCTTCTTCCACTGGTTCGTTCATCCTCATCTCCCGCCCTCATCTCCGCCCTCATCTCAGCCAATACCGGCGAGGGAGCAAAGCAAGGGGCGTGCCGTGGGCTGCGGGGCGAGTCGTGAAGGAGAGAGAGGGCTCAACGGGTACCGCATTCGCCGCCCGGGATTGAAATCCCGGGCTACCCACGGTCGCCCCTTCCCGGGGCTTAAGTGGCTTAAGTCCCGGATGGGACGGCCGTCAGTAGCCCGGGATTTCAATCCCGGGCGGCGGAGGGCTTGGCCGTACAATAGGGGCGTGACCTCTTCATTCGCACTCTTCGCCGCCCTCCTCCTCTCCCCGCAGAACCCGGCTCCGGCAGCAGCTCCCGCTACCGTCCCCATCGAGCTCGCCGTGCAGATCCTCGACCCCAAGGGCGAGGTCCCCAAGATCCTCCAGCCGGGCGATTTCAGCGTCGTCGACGGCGGCCGGCAGCGGCCGGTGACCGCTCTCGCGCCGCTCGCCCGCCCCTGGCGGATCGTCGTCTACGTCGACCGGGTGCTCACCGGCTCCCGCACCCTGCGCGCCGCGGCCGGCACCCTGGCCGAGCAGGCGGCCGCGCTCGCCGCCCTCGGCACCGTGGAGGTGGTGGTCGCCGAGCCGAAACCCCGCGTGGCGCTCGGGCCGACCCGCGAGGTGCAGGCGATCGACGAGGCGCTCTCCAAGCTCTGGCTGGAGAACGAGGGGCGGGACGACGTCCGCCTCCTGCGCCAGCACTTCCGCGACGACAAGCCGGAGGGGGGAGCGGACCCCGCCGACCGCGCCACCCAGGCGATCGACACCGAGGCGCGCCTCGTCCGCCACCAGGAGGACGGCTTCGCCGAGTGGCTGCTGAGCCAGGAAGGGGAGGGCCCCCGCGTCGTCTTCCTGGTCAGCGACGGCTTCGACACCAACCCGGCCAAGTTCTACCGCGGCTCGCTCACCGAGGGCGAGGGAGCGCTGGAGCGGACGGCGGTGGAGACCGCGCAGACCGCGGCGGCGCTCGGCTGGACCGTCTTCCCCATCCCGCTCGGCGACTCGACCCTGCCCGACCTCCGCCGTTTCCACCCCCGCTCGACCGTGAAGACCCCCATCGGCGGCACGATCGCCCTGGGCCGCAAGCCCGCCTCCGAAGCGGAGAAGGATCAGCCGCCACCGCCGCCGGCCCTGCTGGCGCCCCAGGAGCCGCTGAGCTGGATCGCCGAGGCGACCGGCGGCGAGATCATCCTCCAGCCCTCGGGGCTGGCCACGACCCTGGCCCACCTCGGCTCGCGGTTCGCCCTCCGCTACGAGGCGCCGCGCGCCCTCGACGGCCGCCCCCGGCCGCTGGAGGTGGTCACCTCGCGCTCGGACCTCCGGATCCGCGCCCGGCGCTGGGACGTGGCGGGCACCCCGGAGTTCATCGCCTCCGAGCGCGCCGTGCGGCTGCTGGAGGGGGAGGACGAGGGGATCGGCCTGGAGCTCTCCTCGCGCTTACAGCCCGCCGAGCCGGCCGCCGGGGCCGCCGGGAATGGACGCGCCGGCACCCTCGACCTCCGCGTCGAATCGCCGCAGATCCCCGCCGGCCCGCTGCGCCTGACGGTGGGGGGGACGAGCGGCCGTGGCGCCTTCCATCACATCCTGACCGCCGCCGACCTCGCCGGCGCCGAGCCCAATGTCTACCACCTGCCGGTGACTCTGCCGGAGGGGGCCGAGGCGGTGGCGGTGCTGGTGGAGCCGCTGGCCGGCGGCAGTTGGGGCGGCCAGGTGGTGACGCTCGGCGCCGCGCCGCCCGAGGAGGCGCCGATCTCCGTGGCCCGTCCCGGCATCCGCCTGGTGGCGCCGGCCGGCAACACCCTCGCCGGCAAGGTCCGCCTGCGGGTGAACGGGGAAGGGAAGGGGATCGCCCGCGTCGAGCTCCGGCTCGGCGAGCGGACCGCCACGAGCTGCGCCCAGGTCCCCTGCGAGGCGGAGGTCGACCTCGGCCGCCGCGTCCGCCCGCAGCTCGTCCAGGGGATCGCCTACGACGCCGCCGGCAAGGAGGTGGCCCGCGACTGGGTGCGCCTCAACGATCCCAACGAGACCTTCGGGGTGCGCATCGTCGAGCCCGCCGGCCGCCAGGGCGCGGGCGCCGTCGAGGTCGAGGCGGACGTCCGCGCGCCGGCCGGCCGGCGGATCGAGAAGGTCGAGATGTACTGGAACGACGAGCTGGCGGCGACCCTCTACACGCCCCCTTTCCGCCACCGCGTGAACGTGCCGCGCAACCGCCCGGTGGGCTATCTGCGGGTGGCCGCCCGGCTCGACGACGGCTCGACCGCCGAGGACGCGATGCCCCTCAACGCCTCCGACCTCGGCTCGCGGATCGACGTCCGCCTGATCCAGCTCGCCGTGGTGGTGACCGACGCCAACGGCAAACCGGTGCCGGGGCTGGCCAAGGACGCCTTCCAGGTCCGCCAGGACGGCCAGCCGCAGGAGATCGCCGCCTTCGAGAACGCCGGCGAGCTGCCGCTCACCCTGGCCCTCGCCATCGACAGCTCGGCCAGCATGTTCCTCAAGCTGCCGGTGGTGCGCAAGGCGGTCTCCACCCTCCTGGAGACCGGCCTCACCGACCGCGACCGCGCGATGCTGATCGACTTCGACTCCAAGCCGCGGCTGGTGCGGCCGGTCACCCGCGACCTCGCCGCCGTCGAGGCCGCCCTGGAGCAGCTCCAGCCGGACGGCGGCACGGCGCTCTGGGAGGCCATCACCTTCTCGCTGTCGCAACTGCGCGGGATCAACGGCCGCAAGGCCCTGGTGGTCTACTCGGACGGCATCGACGAGGCCGAGCGCGCCACCTTCCCCCTCTGCCTGCGGGCGGCCCGCGAGAGCGGCGTCCCGATCTACCTGATCGTGGCCAACCCCCGCGAGGAGCGGGGGGAGGACGGCGGCTTCATGAGCGAGCCCGCCTCGGCGAAGTTCCAGCGTCTCGCTGAGGCCGGCGGCGGACAGGTCTACTTCATCCACCCCGATCAGGACCTCGCCGTCGTCTACGGCCAGATCCTCTCCGAGCTGCGCAGCCAGTACACCGTCGCCTTCTACCCGAAGGACAGCGCGCCCCCCGCCGCCTGGAGCAAGATCGAGGTCGAGGTGACCGGCCGCAAGGGGCTGACCGCCCGCACGGTCAGCGGGGTGTCGGCGCGGCCGTAGGGGCTTTCACGATCGATCCGGGAGTGCGCGAACGAGCTGCCGGTGGTCCAGCAGGCCGGCCAGCAGGCACGAGGCGCCGCAGAGGAGCATGCCCATGCTCATGTCGTCCGTGGCAGCCGGCACGAATCTCGCCATCCGGACCAGCCCATGATCCCGGAGGAACGGCAGGATGAATCCCTGAGAGGCGCCGAGCGCCGGAATCCCCAGCATCAGGAGGGCGAGGGCCAGATAATACCCTTGGGACAGACTGCGTCCACGCGAGATCCAGGAGCTGAGAAAGAGGGCGCCCAAGACGATGTCCATCAATTGCTGGACGGTCGCGAAGCTCCCGAAGATCGGTAGCTGGTCCGACATCGAAGGCATGCCGGCGGTGGGGCTGGCCATCCGTAGCCCCACGTAGACGATGACGCCGAGACCCCCGATCAGCAGCATGTGACCGAACATCAGGAGGCCGGGTCCCATAGCGGCGTAGACAGGCCGCCGTATGGCGCCGGAACCGTAGATGGTGAGCGCCTCTTGGCGGGGAAGCTCTTCACGCCGTTCCAGCACCTCGCCGAACCTCTTCTTGTAATACCTCTTGGAGTAGAGGATCAGGGCGGCCGAACCGAAGATCAACGCGGTCCGGAGGTAGAAGAGCACAGCGTAGTGGTGGCCCCGGCCGAAGGAGGTGCCGGCTGACAGGAAGAACACGCCCAAGGCCGCCAGGATCAACCCTCCCTTCAGCTCGTTGAAATGGCGGGTGACGAAGCGGATGCGATCGAGATCGGGTGATGTCACGGGAGCTCCTTGGCGACCGGTCTGCATTGCAGACTGATTTTCACCGAACGGCGCGCGGAAGTCAACCCGTCTGGCCAACAGACGTGCGAGGATATGCCCGCAGGAAATTCGTCGCCTCCCGGCGCGATCCGCAAAACCGCCGTATGACCCAAGGAGACTCAGGACATGGCAAACCTCGGTGAAGCGCCCCGCGGCAGGGGGCTCCATTACACGCTGTGGACGTTTCAGGTGCTGCTCGCGCTCCTCTTCCTGTTCGCCGGCATCTCGAAGCTGGTGACGCCGGCCGAGAAGCTGGCCGCGATGGCGCCGACTTTCTCGGTCAACTTCCTGCGCTTCATCGGCGTCGTCGAAACCCTGGGCGGGCTCGGCATGGTCCTCCCCGGCCTGCTCAAGATCAAGACCGGCCTCACCCCCCTCGCCGCCGCCGGCCTGGTGATCGTGATGATCGGCGCCGTGGTGGTCTCGTATCAGACCTTGGGGCTGAAGGGGATCGCCGTCCCGCTGGTGACCGGAATCGTGGCGGCCTTCGTGGCCTATGGGCGCTGGCGGCTCGTGCCGCTGCCGGAGCGGTGAGCCGAGCGCCGGCGCATGCCAGGCGGCCGGTCCGCCCGCCGTCAGGCCGGCACGAGCACGGTGGACGGCCGCCAGCTCGCGGCGCGCTCGCGGAGCGTTTCCATCTCCTGCCAGTAGCCCGTGAGCCCCTCGCGGCCGGCATCGCTCAATCGCGCGAGGGTCTGGGTCTTCTTGCCCACGAAGCGCTTCTCGATCTCCACCAGCCCGGCCTCCTCGAGCTTCGAGAGATGGGAGGAGAGGTTCCCCTTGGTGAGGCCGGTGATCCGCAGCAGGAACAGGAAGTCGGCCCGCTCGCAGGCCGAGAGGGCCGTCAGGATGGCGAGCCGCGCCGGATCGTGCACCATCCGGTCCAGATTCGCGAGCTGCTCGAAGGGGGTGCTCACAGGGAATCCTCCTCGACGGCCGGCGTGAGGGCCCGGACGAGCTGACGGTGATCCAGCAGGCCCGCCAGCAGGAAGGAGACCCCGCAGAGGAGCTGGCCGAGATACATGTTGTTCAGAGCTGGCAGAAGGTATCTCGCCACGTTGATCAGCCCGTGATTCCAGAGTGCCGGCAAGAGGAATCCAAGGGAGGCGCCGAGAGCTGGAAGCCCCAGCATCACGACGGCGAGCGCCAGGTAGTAAGCCTGCGAAAGCCGGCACCCCCGCCAGATCCAGGTGCTGAGAAAGAGCGCGCCGAAGAGGATGTCCAGCACCTGCTGGGCGATGGCGAAGCCCTGCCGGTCGGCTATCGAAGGCCCAACGATATGAATGTCCGGGCTGATCATCCTCAGAGCCACATAGACGATGAGACCGAAGGTTCCGATGAGGAGCATGCGGCGCAACAGCCAGACGTTGGCCTCCGTGCCGGCGTTGCCGGTCCGCGAGGCGGCCCCCGGACCATAAATGGCGAGCGCCTCCTGGCGGAGAGCCTGCTCGCCAAGGGAGCGCACCTCGCCGAACCTCTTCTGGTAATACGTCCTGGCATAGAACGCCAGGACGACGGCTCCGACCATCAACAGAATCTTGACGCCGAAGGCGAACAGGCTGCCCGCGAGGGAGCCCGCACCGAAGTAGGTGAGTCCCCCGGCGATGAAAATCAGCCCGGGGCTCATCAGGCTGAGGCCTTTCAGCTCATTGAAATGGCGGGTGATGAAGCGGACACGGCCGAGATCGGGTGACTTCATGGGGCTTCCTGAATAAGACCGGTTTGCATGGCAGACGGATTGTCCGCCGAGAGCCCGAGAAAGTCAACCGGTCTGCTGGACAGACGGGGAGTTGTCTCGGAGTGTTCGGCCCACGGAATGGAGAGCCGCCCTCGCGATTGGGAGCCTCAAATCCCTGGCTCGGAGCTTTCCACCCGAGGGTCGGAGCGTTTCCCCCTGTGATCGCCGCTGTCTTTCCGCGGGTCGGAGTGCCTCAAACCTGGGTCGGAGTTGTCGAACCCGGGTCGGAGAGCCGCAGACCCGGGTCGGGGACGTCGCCACCAGGGTTGGAGAGCCACATACGCGGGTTGGGACCTTCGGCTCCCGGGTCGAGCGGTGCAATCGCGGGTTTAGATCGTTCATACCTGGGTCTGGGCGCCTCATTCGCGGGCAAAGATCGCATCCGCCGGAGCCGGCCGGGCGAGTGCCGGCTCCGGCGGGAGGTGGGATTCAAATCAGTTGTCAATGAGCCCCGCCGCGCCGAACCAGCGCGCGACCCGGTCATTCTATACGAATTCGAAGCGAAGTGCATCAAAAATGGAAAAATCGGCGCTAAGAGCGTAACTCTCACACCGAGCGCCTCGATTCACTCCGAGATCCACCCCGAGACGGCGTGGTGTTCATTGACAACTGACGTGCCAGGCAGGCGGTCGCCCCGCCGCCGCCTGGAACTTCTCTACGCCCACGGGCGGCTTCGCCGCGCCCCGCCCGTGGGTCCCGCCTGTTTCCTTCCAGCTTTGACCGGTGTTGTTTTTCGGGCTGAAAGCCCGTGATTGTTCAGCCCAGGGCAACGCCCTGGGTCTCGTGGATCGATCCACATCCCCTGCGCCCTGAAGGGGTGCGATACGCACCGCCCTGGATCGGAATCGCGCCCGTGGGGTATGCGATGGATATTGCCGTTTGCCAACCTGAGGGTATCGCACCCTTTCAGGGCGCGGCGGGCGTTGCCGCCTTTGAACCCAGGGCGTTGCCCAGGGCTGAATAATCTCGGGCTTTCAGCCCGAAAAGACATCAGGGGCTGCCCCCGGCTCCGGTTTGGGCTCGACTCGCTTCGCGGGTTTCAGCTTCCGCCCGTGTTTTTCGGGCTGAAAGCCCGGGATTATTAAGCCCAGGGCAACGCCCTGGGTTTGAGACGGCGACACCCACCCAGCGCCCTGAAGGGGTGCGATACCACCGCCTTCAGTCCGATAGAATTCCGGCACCTCATCGGGCCGGATGACGCCTGCGATGGCCGTCGTGATTGCCGCAAGCCGCGGTCGCTGACGGCTGCGGCTCCGCTTTAGGGCTCGTCACAGAAGAACTGTTCCAGTTCTGATCGAGTCAACTTCAGTCCGGCCCAACGGGTCGGGAGATCCCAGCCCAGGGCTGAGGCCGAAGGCCGATGCCCTGGGAAGGCAAGGTGCCCCATCGTTGCGGCCTGAAAGGTCGCGAGAACCCGACTCGCCAAAACAGCTCTCGCGACCTTTCAGGCCGCAGTGTTGTCATCCCTTCACCCAGGGCATCGGCCTTCGGCCTCAGCCCTGGGCTCCATTCTCCCGACCCGTTGGGCCGGACGGAGCCGAACACCTCAAGGGCTGAGCTCCCGGAGAATTGGTGCGGTTATTCTGTGACGAGTACTTAGGGTCGTTCGCAGGCGCGTCCAGGTGTGTCGCGAGCGGCATGACCTTCTCTCTGTGGGTCAGCCGGCAGGATGGTGTCCTTGGCCACGATGCCCAATAGCCTCGAAGCTCGCCCCGAAGGGGCGAAGGCATGTAGCCTGGGGCGTGAGCCCAGGTCGGCATGCCCAAGGATTCGTGAGCCCCGCAGGGGCGACGGCAGCTTTTCCCGATCAGTCAATCCGTCGCCCCTTCGGGGCTCTGGGATTCTTGATTGCTCCTTCCTGGGGCTGACGCCCCAGGCTACATGCCTTTGCCCCTTGCGGGGCAATTCGATCCCAGGGCGTTGCCCTGGGCTTAATAATCTCGGGCTTTCAGCCCGAAAAGACATCAGGGCGCCCCCGCCGGCTCCGGCTTGGTCTCGACCCGCTTCGCCGGCTCCGCCTTCCGTCCGAACCACCCGCGCACCTTCTCCCTTCCTTCCACCATGATCTCGTAGATCGTCGGGATCACCAGCAGGGTGAGCAGGGTGGAGGTGATGGTGCCGCCGATGACGGCGCGGCCGAGGGGGGCTCGGAAGTCGGCGCCTTCGCCGGCTCCCAGGGCGACCGGGATCATGCCGGCGATCAGGGCGACGGTGGTCATCAGGATGGGGCGGAGGCGCACGCGGCCGGCTTCGATCAGGGCGTCGCGGAGGGGCATGCCCTCCTCGTGGTTCCACTTGGCGAAATCGATCAGCAGGATGGCGTTCTTGGCCACGATGCCCATCAGGAGGATGACGCCGATCAGGCTCATCAGGTTCAGGGTGTCGCCGGTGATCAGCAGCATCAGCACCACGCCGACCAGCGAGAGCGGCAGCGAGAGCAGGATCGCCAGGGGATCGAGGAACGAGCCGAACTGGACCACCAGGATCAGGTACATCATCAGCACCGCCAGGGCCAGGGCGGCGAAGATCTTGGTGAAGACCTCGGTCTGGTTCTTGACGTCGCCCCCCTGCGAGAGGGTCACGCCGGGAGGAAGCCGCAGCTTGGCGACCCGCTTGTTGAGGTCGGTCGTCACCTCGTTGAGGGAGCGCCCCTCGACGTTGGCGCCCACGGTCACCACCTTGTCGCGGTCGAGGTGGTCGATCTGCGCCGGGCCGGTGCTGCGGACGATCGTGGCTACCTGGCCGAGCGGGATCAGGTTGGGCGCGGCACCGGTCGCCGAGGCCGTCGTTGCCGTGGTGCCCGTGCTCCCGCCAGTCGACCCTTGAGCTCCGGCCGCCGTCATGCCGCTCGGCGCCACCACAAGAGGGAGGTTCTCGATGTCGGTGACGTTGCTTCGGGCTTCGGGAGCGAGGCGGACGGTGACGTCGCGGGTCTTGCCCAGGGGATCGATCCAGTCTCCGGCCTTGACGCCGGCGAAGGCGGGGCGGAGCGACTGCGCTAGCTGGGCGACGTTGAGGCCGAGGGTGCCGGCGAGGCCGCGGTTGAGCTGGATCTCCAGCTCCGGCCGGTCGCCGCGAGTGGAGAGGTCGATGTCGGTCGCCCCCTTCACCTTGCGCATCTCGCCCTCGATCGCCAGCGCCGCGCGGGTGAGGGTGGGCATGTCCTGGCCGCGGAGCTGCACCTGGATCTGCTTCTGGTTGCCGCCCGGTCCGCCCTGCGAGAGGGCGATGGTGGCGCCGCCGATCTGCTTCGACTCCCGCCGGATCTGCCGCTCGATCTCCTGCTGCGAGAGGTTCCGCTGCTTCTTCGGCACCAGCTTGATGTAGATGCTGCCGGTGTCGACGTCGCCGGAGCCGGTGGAGCTGCCGATGCTGGTGTAGGTGTAGGCCACCTGCTTGTGGGCACGGGCGAGGTTCGACAGCTCGCGCGCCTTGATCGAGGTGTAGTTGAGGTTCGAGCCCGGCGGCGTCTCCAGCGACAGGTTGATCTCCGAGCGGTCGCTGTCCGGAATGAAGCCGGCGCCGCCGAAGAACTTCTGGAGCGCGATGGCGCCGAAGAACGAGACCGCGACGAGTCCCAGGATGGCCAGCCGGTGATCGAGCGCCCAGGCGATGACCCCCTTGTAGCGGTCGGCCTGGCGGTCGAACCATCGGTTGAAGCTATCGAGCGCGCGGGCGATGAAGTTCTTCCGCTCGTGCGCCTCGAGCTGCGGGTCGGGCCAGTAGGCCGAGAGCATCGGATCGAGCGAGAAGGAGACGAAGAGCGAGACCAGCACGGCGCAGGCGATGGTCAGCGCGAACGGCTTGAACCACTGCCCGGCCACCCCCTGCATGAAGGCCACCGGCGCGAACACCGCCACGATGGAGAAGGTGGTGGCGGTGACCGCCATGGCGATCTCGTTGGTGCCGGCGTGCGCCGCCTCGACGTGGTCCTTGCCCATCTCGACGTGGCGCACGATGTTCTCCCGCACCACGATGGCGTCGTCGATCAGGATGCCGATGGCGAGCGAGAGGCCGAGCAGCGACATGGTGTTGAGCGTGAAGCCGCAGGCCCAGACGGCGATGAAGGAGGAGAGCACCGATACCGGCAGGGCCAGGCCGGTGATCACCGTGGAGCGCCAGGAGTTGAGGAAGAGGAAGACCACCAGCACGGTGAGCAGGGCCCCCTCGACCAGCGCCTCCTCGACGTTGCGCACCGACTGGTGGACCCGCTCGCCGGCGTCGCGCACCACGGAGAGCTTCACCCCCGGCGGCAGGGTGGGCTGGAGCTTCTGGATCGCCGCCTTGATGGCGTCGGCCACCTTGGTCGTGCTCGCCCCCTTGGACTTGGTGACGTCGATACCCACCGCGAGCTGGCCGTTGTAGAGGGCGAGAGTGCGCTGCTCGGTGGTGCCGTCGCGCACGTCGGCCACCTGCCCCAAGCGGATGAGCTGCCCCTTTGCACCGCCGACGACGAGGCGCGCGAAGTCCTCGGGGCTCTCCAGGCGCCCTTTGAGGCGGATCGCCTGCTCGGTGAGCCGCCCCTGCACTTGGCCGACGGGCGCGGCCAGGTTCTGCGACTGGACCGCGCCGAGAACCTGGGCGACGGTGATCCCGGAGGAGGCCATGTCACCCGGCCGCACGTCGACCGAGATCTCGCGGTCGGCGCCCCCCACCACGTTGACCTGGGAGACGCCGTTGATGCCGCGCAGCACGCGGGTGATGCCGGGGTCGGCGAGCAGGGTCAGCTCGGGGATCCCCTTGGTGTCCGAGGCGAGCACCATGGAGACGATCGGCAGGTCGTCCGGATCGAGCTTGCGCAGCACCGGTTCCTTCATCTCGGCCGGCAAATCGTCGCGGATGCCCGAGATGGCGTCGCGCACGTCCTGCGCCGCCTGATCGGGATCCTTGCCGAAGACGAACTGGACGGTGATGGTGGCGAAGCCGTCGAGCGATGTGGAGCGGATCTCGTCGATCCCGGAGAGGCCGCTGAACGCCTCTTCCATCCGTTCCACGACCTCCTGCTCGACCTGCGAGGGGGAGGCGCCGGGGTAGGGGACCGAGACGAAGACGATCGGATTGGTGAGGTCGGGGAACTCGTCGACGTCGATGCTGAACAGGGCGAAGATGCCGAAGATCACCAGGGTCAGCATCACCACCACGGTGACGATGGGACGCTTGATGGCGAAATCGGAGATGGTCATGGGGTGGCCGCGCTCCTGCCTGCCAGGCCTAGCCGGGTGCCCGAAAGGCCACCTCGCCGCCCGGGATTGAAATCCCGGGCTACTGACGACCGTCCCATCCGGGACTTAAGCCCCGGGAAGGGGCGGCCGTGGGTAGCCCGGGATTTCAATCCCGGGCGGCGAGGTGGTTCCCCACTCCCATGGGCAGGCCACGATGCCGCTCGAAGCGATTTCATAGCCGCTGCGCCAGCCTCTCCGACTGCTGCTGGACCGCCGGCGCCAGTCGTACCGCCGTTCCCGGCGCGATCTCCTGGGCGGCGCCGAGGAGGACCACGTCCCCCGGCTGCACTCCCGCGGTGACCTCGACCCTCTGCTCCTTGTCGTCGACGAGGCCGAGCGTCACGTCCACCCGCGCCACCTTGCCGTCGCGGACGACCAGCACGGCCGGCTTGGCCATGCGGCGGTCGATGGCTCCGCCGGGCAGGGTGAGCCCGACCCGCGATTCGCTCTCCACCCGCCCTTCGGCGTAGAGGCCGGCGACCAGGGAGTTGCCGGTGTTGGGGATCTCGGCGTAGACCTTCACCTGGCGAGTGGTGGGGTCGGCGCTGGGATTGATGCGCGAGATCAGGCCGCGGAAGGTGCGGTCGGCATAGCCGGTGACCCGGAACTCGACCGGCGAGCCGATCTTCAGGGCGCCGAGCTGCTCGGCGGGGATCGCCGCCTCGAGCTGCAGGCTGGAGGGGTCGACGACGGAGTAGAGGGCGGTGCCGGGCTGCACCACGTCGCCGTTGGAGATCGGGCGGTCGCTGACCACGCCGGCGAAGGGGGCGGTGACGACGGTATAGCCGAGCTGCTTTTCGGCGCTGGCGACCTGGGCTTGGGCCTGGACCACGGCGGCCTGGCTCTGGACGGCGGTCTGCTCGGCGGTCTCGACGTTGCGCTGGGCCACAGCGCCGGCGGCCACCAGGGTGCGTTGCCGCTGGGCCTCGCGCTGGGCGACCGCCAGGTTGTTGCGCGCGCTCGACAGCGCCGAGCGGGCGGAGTTGTAGGCGTCGGTGAGCGCGGCGGAGTCGAGGCGGGCGAGGGTCTCGCCGCGGCTCACCCGGTCGCCCGGCTGGGCGGTGACCGAGAGCACCGAGCCGGCGATCTGGGCGCGCAGGGTCGCCTGGCGCTCCGCCGCCAGCGTGCCGGTGAGCGCCGGGCCGGTCTGCACCTGGGCCCTGGCCACCACCGCCGTGTCCTCCGGCCCCAGCACGATCGGCTGGGGAGCGGCGTTGGCCGCGTCCTTGGCGCCCTTGCGGCAGCCGCCGCCGGCCAGGCCGATCAAGGCGATCAGGACGAGGATCAGGATCGGCGCCCCCGGTCTCTTCATGGGAACGCTCCTCCCGATCCGGGCGGCTGTTGCCCGGGCACCGTGGTCCCCGTCGGAGCTCCTGTCGGCGTCGTCGTGCCCGTGCCCGGGGTCGAGGGGTTTGCGTTCGGCTGCGAGGTCTGGGCCGGAGCGCCGCCCGCCGCCGGTCCCGTGGAGGCGCCGCTCACCTGGGCGGTGGCCTGGCTGCCGGCGGCGGTCAGCGGCAGGTCGCGGATCAGCGCCAGCCGCGCCCGCGCCACCTGGACGTTGCGCAGGGCCTGGGAGCGATTGACCAGGGCCTGCTCGAACAGCAGCCGGGAGTTCTGCAGCTCGATCTGGCTCGACAGCCCCTCGCGGTAGCGGAGCTGGGCGATCTCGTAGCCGCGCTTGGCCTGCTCGACGGTGCTCTCGTCGCTCTTCAGGATCGCCTGGGCGTCGCCGAGGTCGAGCCGCGACGTCCGCACATCGAGCTCGGCGGCCTCGCGGGTCTGCTTCAGCCGCGCCTTGGCCTCGGAGAGGTTACCGCGCGCCACCAGCTCGTCGCCGGCCAGCCGGCCGCCGGTGAGCAGGGGGATCGACAGGTTGAGCGTCACCGTCCAGTCGTAGCGGAAGTCGCCGTAGGCCGGCAGTACGTCGCCGGCGGGGTAGGCCACCGGGCTGTAGCGCGAGCCGAGGGAGATCGAGGGCCACCGTTCCGCCTTGGCGCCTTGCAGCAGGTGCTGGTTGGCGGTCACCTCCTCCTCGGCCTGGCGCACCGGCGCGCGGGCGTCCGACGTGGAGTCCGAGGGGGTGGCGAAGCGCGCCGGCAGATCGTCGAGCGCGGTGGTGAGGCGGACCTCGTCGTCCAGCGGCACGTTCAGGAGCTGCTTCAGGCGCAGGTAGGCCTCCTGGCGCCGGCTACGGTTCTGCAGCACCGTCGGCACCTGGTTGTCGCGCGAGACCCGCGCCTGGAGCTGCTCGAACTCCGACTTGTCGCCCACCTTGAAGGCGACGTCGGTCTGGCGCAGGATCTCCTCCTGCTGGGCGAGCGAGGCCTCGGCGATCTCCACCAGCCGGTCGGCGAGCAGGGCGTCGAAGTAGGAGCTGGTGACGTCGAGCAGCGATTCGGCGCGGGCGGAATCGACGTTGATCTCCGCCGAGCGCCGCCGCGCCTCCGCGGCGCGCAGCCGGGCCAGCGTCTGGCCACCGTCGAAAATGAACTGCGAGAGGTTGAGCCCGAGGGTGTACTGGTTCTTCTGGCCGAAGGGGAGGTTCTGGAGCCCGCCCCCCTGGGTACTGCCACTGGTGTTGAACAGGCCGTCGTACTGCGAGCGCAGCGTCCGGGTGTAGGCGGCCGAGCCCGAGACCTGGGGATAGAAGCCGCTGCGCGAGACGATCTCGCTGCCGATCGACCGCATCGCCCCCGCCTCGGCGACCCAGACCGTCTCGCTCTCGCCCGAACCGAGGCGCAGGGCGTCCTCCAGCGACAGCAGCACCGTCTTGCCGCCCGCCGGTGCCTGGGCGGTGCTCCGGCCGGTCCCGGCCAGCGCCGCGACGATGAAAAAGCTACCGAGGATTTTTCTCAAGGCTGCCCGATCTACCCGTGAAAGGATCTGCGTTTCCAGGACCGGCAGCGGTCCAGACGTCGCACCGCCCCGCGCTTCGCACTCGCGGGTGGGATTGTAAGCGAAAGGGGTGCCAGGGGGGCGGGAAGACAGCCTTGAACGGAGGGATGTAGAGACGTTCCCAGCCCGTCCACGACACCCTGTGCAGGCCACGGGGACGGCGGGACGTCTCCGCCGGAGGGCTGGACGTCGCCGATGGCAGATCCTGTCCGGGCGCGGGATTGTCTTCTCGCCGGAGGTGGCAGGCGCAACGGGTCCGCTCCGACGGAGACGTCCCGCCGTCCCCGTGGCCTCTGGGAAGGTGTCGTGGACGGGCTGGGAGCGTCTCTACAAGCCCTGCGTCAAAGGTCCCGCCTGGCCCATAAGCCCTTCGGCGGGAGGGTGGCCTCCCCCCTACCGGTTCCGCCCATACTGCTCGTGGCTCGACACCCAGTCGAGCGACGAGATCGCCGAGGCGAGCGAGATCTCGCCGGCCAGCACCACGCCGGCGATGATCTCGGCGAGCTTGTTGACCTTGCCGCGGCCGACGCAGCCGAGCAGCGAGAGGCACTCGTTCTGGGTCGGCAGGCCGGTGCCGCCGCCGTAGGTGGCCACGATCAGCGACGGGATGGTGATCGAGATGTAGAGGTCCTTCTCCGGCGTCACCTCGGTGTAGACCACCCCGGCCGACGACTCGGCGACGTTCGCCACGTCCTGCCCGGTGGCGATGAACATGGCCGTGATGCCGTTCGGCGAATGGCAGCCGTTGTTGTTGGCGCCGGAGAGGAAGGCGCCGACGTTGGCGATGCCGGCGTGGTAGTGGAGCGTCTCGGGATCGACGTGCATGTTCTGAATCAGCACGTCGCGCGGGATGGTCGCCTCGGCGGTCACCCGCTTGCCGCGGGTGCGCATGACGTTGATCTGCGACGACTTCTTGTCGGTCGCGAAGTTCGACTCCAGATAGAAATGGCGGATCCTGTCGTGGTGCTCCAGGATCCAGGAGCAGGCGGCGAAGGTGGCGCGCCCCACCATGTTCTGGCCGGCGGCGTCGCCGGTGGTGTAGTTGAAGCGCAGGAAGACCATCTTGTTGGCCAGGTAGCGGTCGATGTCGGTGAGCTTCGCCACGCTGGAGGTCGCCTCGGCCTCCTCGCGGATCTTGCTGTAGTTGGCGTCCACCCAGACCACGAAGTCGCGGGCGTCGCGGGCGTTGTCGAAGACGAACACCGGCGCCCGCTGCATGCTGTCGCCGACCACCGTGCACATCACCCCGCCGGAGAGGTTGAGCACCTTGATGCCCCGGTTGTAGGAGGCCACCAGCGTCCCCTCGGTGGTGGCGAGCGGCACCAGGAACTCGCCCGTGGCGTGCTCGCCGTTGATCTTGACCGGCCCGGCGAAGCCGATGGGGATCTGGGCGACGCCGGTGAAGTTCTCGATGTTCCCCCGCGTCACCCCGGGGTCGAAGGAGAACTTGTCGATGTGCTGGAGCTTGACCCCCGTGTACTCCTCGACGAACGACTGCCGGGCCTTGACCATCGCCAGCGTCTGGTCGTCGTCCTTGTCGTGGGGGACGGTTGTGCGCTTCACCCGCTCGGCGATGCTGTCCTTGACCTTGAAGCTGAGCGAGCCGAAGGGGGTGGTCTCGAAGCCGAGGGCGATCTCGTGCGGACCCTTTTCGAGCTGGTCGCCGCGGGCATGGAGGGTGACCACCTTGGCCAGCGGGAAGGCGATCGCCGACGTCGGGCTGAGCGCCGTCGCCGCCACCCGCTCGCCCCCCATCTCCAGGGAGAGGCGGTCGAGCGGCACCGGCTTGCCGTCGATCCTGATCTCGATGAGCTTGGTCAGCGTGGCATTCGAGAGCCGGTTCTTCAGGCTGAACCGGACGCCGTCTTCGACGTTTTCGAGACTGCCAAGGGTATACATCTGCTTCAGGACGAGACCGGGTATCAGCATGCGGGTCACCTCGCGGGGGAAGCTTGTGGAAGGGGGGAGTCTAGCGCGAAGGGGAAAGAGGGCCAAGGTCCGGTGCTCCCGCCCGCGGAGCCCCGGGGCACTGCCCAGGAGTCTGCGCCGCAGAAAGTGGGGTTCATCCGTTGATCGCAGGGCTTGTAGAGACGCTCCCAGCCCGTCCACGACAACCATGGCAGGCCACGGGGACGGCGGGACGTCTCCGCCGAAGGGCTTGCCATTCCAACTGCCACTCCCAGTGAGGAGGCTACCAACAGACCCTGGCAAACTCGAAGCGCGGATTCAGTGAGGCATGGTTACGGCTTGCTCCGGTCAGGGTTTGCCCTCGGCCACGACATGCCCTCCGGCGGAGACGTCCCGCCGTCCCCGTGGCCTGCCATGGTTGTCGTGGACGGGCTGGGAGCGTCTCTACAAGCCCTCCGATCAACCGCAGTTTCTGGCACGCCCTGGTTGCCGGCGCCATTCAGGCTATGCTTTCGTCCTCCAAGAAACATGGCCGCCATGACCGACTTCTTCATCAGCTATACCCGAGCCGACCGCGACTGGGCCGTGTGGATCGCCTGGGTGCTGGAAGAGAAGGGCTACAAGGCCATCATCCAGGATTGGGATTTCCGGCCGGGCGGCAACTTTGTGCTCGATATGCAGAGGGCCGCCGCCGAAGCGGAGCGCACGGTCGCCATCCTGTCTCCCGACTACCTCCAGTCCCGTTTCTCCGCCCCCGAGTGGGCCGTCGCCTTCGCGAAAGACCCGACGGGCGAGAAAGGCATCCTTCTCCCGGTCCGCGTCCGCGAGGTGGAGCTCGCAGGTCTGCTGCCACAGGTCGTCTATATCGACCTCGTCGGCCTCGACGAGGGCGCCTCCCGGGTGCGGCTTCTCGCGGGGATCAAGCGCGAGCGGGCCAAGCCGGCCAAGCCGCCGGCCTTTCCTAGATCTTCCCCTCTTTTCCCCGGATCGGCGAAGGAGGACTCCGCTTCTGCTCTGCCCCTCGACGAGATCCCGGACCCGGGACCCCTGCCGGCCGGCTCGCGGATGCCTTTCGCCCACAACCCCCTCTTCGTGGGCCGCGAGGAGGAGCTCCGGGCCCTGGCCCGCCAACTCCGGGCCGGGGAAACTTCCGCGGTCGGGGAGGTGAGGCTCGCCGCCGCCTCCGGTCTCGGGGGAATCGGCAAGACGCAACTCGCCACCGAATTCGTCCACCGCTACGGCCGCTACTTTGAAGGCGGCGTCTTCTGGATGAGCTTCGCGGATCCGGCCGCCGTCCCCGGCGAGGTCGCCGCCTGCGGAAGGATCCTTGATCTACACGCGTCCTACGACGCCTTGCCGCTCGACCAGCAGGTCCGGCTCGTGGAAGATCATTGGGCTCGACCGGTCCCCCGTCTCCTCGTCTTCGACAACTGCGAAGAGGAGGCCCTCCTCGACCGCTGGCGTCCCCGGACCGGAGGAGCCCGCGTGCTTGTCACCAGCCGGCGCCAACGATGGGACCGCTCCCTAGGCGTCCAGCCTGTCCCGATCAGCACCCTTCCCCGTCCGGCGAGCATCGAACTGCTGAGGAAATTCCGGCCCGATGTCTCGCAGGAGGATCCGGCCTTATCGGCTCTCGCCGCCGAGCTGGGAGATCTCCCGCTGGCGCTCCATCTGGCCGGAAGCTTCCTGGAACGCTATGCCGAAGCGCCTGAAAGCCAGCCGGCCGCCTATCTGGAAGCCCTGCGCCAGGGCGGCCTCCTCCAGCACCCCTCGCTCCAGGGCAAATTCGCCGGGCTCTCCCCGACCAGCCATGAAGCCCACGTCGGCCGCACCTTCGCGCTGAGCCTCGAAAAACTGAAGCCGGAAGACGAGACCGACGCCCTCGCTCTCGCGCTCCTCGCCCGAGCGGCCTACTTCGCGCCGAGCGAGCCGATCCCCCGCGAGCTTCTCCTCAAGACGGTGGATTTAGAGGCGAATGCTCGCCTAACGGCTGAAGATGCTCTGGGCCGGCTGACGGCCCTCGGGCTCCTGGAAGCGGGCAAATCCGGCGCGCTGGTGATGCACCGGCTGGTGGCGGAATTCGCGCGAGGCTCTGGTGGGGGAGAAGACGCCAGAGAAGCGGTGGAGGAGAGCATCTTTGCCGAAGCGGCCAGTCTGAACAGAAGAGGCTATCCAGCTCCTCTGTTGTCTTGGCAACCTCACCTTCGAGCCGTGGTCGATAATACACAGGCCAGAGAAGATAGGCGTACGGCGGGGCTCTACAATGAGCTGGGTTATCACTTGGCCATGATCGGTGACTATTCAGGGGCCCGGCCGCACTACGAGCGGGCCTTGGCGATTAACGAGCAGGTTCTGGGCGCCGAGCATCCGGACACCACAGTCAGCCTGAACAACCTCGGCAGCCTTCTTCAGTTCCAGGGAGATCTTGCGGCCGCGCGGAGGTACTTCGAACGGGCGTTGGCGATCCGGGAGAAGGTTCTGGGCGCCGAGCACCCGGACACCGCCCGAAGTCTAAACAACCTCGGTTTTCTTCTTCAGAACCAAGGAGATCTTGCGGCAGCCTGGACGTATTACGAGCGGGCCCTGGCGATTTGGGAGCAGGTTCTGGGCGCCGAGCACCCGGACACCGCCCAAAGCCTGAACAACCTCGGAGTCCTTCTTCAGTTCCAGGGAGATTTTGCGGGCGCCCGGCCGTACCTCGAGCGGGCATTGGCAATCCGGGAGAAGATTCTGGGCGCCGAACACCCGGACACCGCCCGAAGCCTGAACAACCTCGGTGCCCTTCTAGGCAGCCAGGGAGAACTTGCGGCCGCCCGACCGTACTTTGAGCGGGCATTGGCGATCTTCGAGGCCCGACTGGGACCGGACCATCCAGACACGAAGATCGCGCATGGGAACCTGGCGGCACCTGGGGGAGCAGAGTCGACGTAAGCCTCCGAGGTACCTTCTACGCCCCCACCCCCACCTCCCGAGCCGCCGCCACCACCGGCGCCCCGCCCTCCGCCCGCATCTGCGGCGGCAGGGCCCGCAGCTCCCGGCCGGCCTCCTTCGGGGCGATGTGGCTCATCGCGTGCTCGGCCATGGCGGTGATGGTCAGGCTGGGGTTGACCCCCAGGTTGGCGGGGATCATCGAGCCGTCCACCACGTAGAGGTTGTCGTAGCCGAAGACGCGGTTGCGGGCGTCGATCACGCCGTCGGCGGGGGAGGTGCCCATCGGGGCGCCGCCGAGGATGTGGGCGGTGGTGGGGATGTTGAGCACCACCTCGTTGATCGAGCTCGACGGGTACGCCGCGGTGTGCTCGGCGATGTGGCGGGCCGCCTGGTTGGCCACCGGGAGGTAGGCCGGGATCGCCGGCTGGCCGGGGTCGCGCTGGCTGGTGAGGCTCTTGCCGAACGGCCAGAACCAGCGGCGGGTGCGCACTAGGCGGAGGGAATTCTCGACGCTCTGCATCACCAGCACGATCGTCGAGCGCCGCGCCCAGCCGAACGGGCTCAGGGTGCGCAGGAAGTCGACCGGATGGCGCAGGCACGTGGCGGCCCACTTCATCGGCCGGGTCAGCCGCGTGCCGTCGTCGACCAGCAGGGTGCCGAGGAAGCTCATCACATCCGACCCCTTGGGATAGCGGACCACCTCGACGCAGGTGTCCGGATCGGGCTGGAAGCTGCTGGCGATGGCGATCCCCTTGGAGTAGTCGGCGTCCTTGGCGCGGGAGGTGGCGCCGCAGATGACCTCGCTGTTGGTGCGCACGTAGCCGCCGAGGACCGGCGAGAGGCGGGGGAGCATCCCCTCATCGCGGCACTTGAGCAGCAGGTCGGTGGTGCCCAGCGCGCCGGCCGAGAGCACCACGCCCGCCGCCCGGATCGTCCGCTTGCCGCGGAACAGTCTGGCGGTCGAGCTCTGAGTGTGGATCCGCCAGCCTCCCTGGCCGTCCTCCTCGAGGCCGGTCACTTGAGTCTCCGGGCGGACCTCGGTGCCGAGCCGCTCGGCGAACCAGAGGTAGTTCTTGTCCAGCGTGTTCTTGGCGCCGTGCCGGCACCCCACCATGCAGCCGCCGCAGTAGGTGCAGGTGGTGCGGTCCGGCCCCTCGCCGCCGAAGAACGGATCGCCCACCTGCTGCCCGGCCCGCTCGCCGAAGAGGATGGCGACGTCGGTGGGGGCGAAGGTGTCGTCGCGGCCGATCGACTTCGCGAAGTCGCGCAGGGCCTCGTCCCCCGCCCAGAGGTGGGGGGTGGCGGTGACGCCGAGGATCCGCTTGGCGGTCCGGTAGTGGGGTTCGAGCGCGCGCTTCCAGTCGATCCCTTTCGGCCAGGTGCCGCGCTGGAACGCCTTGTCCTCGGGCACCAGGTGCGTGCAGGCATAGACCAGCGAGCCGCCGCCGACGCCCGCGCCCGAGAGCACCAGCACGTCGCGCAGCAGGGTCAGCCGCTGGATGCCGTGGCAGAACAGCGCCGGCATCCAAAGGAACTTCCGCACGTTCCAGTTCGACTTCGGGAAATCCTGGGTGCGCCAGCGCTTGCCGGCCTCCAGGACCAGAACCTTGTATCCTTTCTCCGCCAGCCGCAGCGCCGAGACGCTCCCCCCGAAGCCGGAGCCGACGACGACGAAATCGTAGTCGTGGGGCCCCTCGGACTCGCGAAACGCTGGCTTTGAATCCGCCATGGTGTCCTTTCTTGCCGCTCTGAGACGTAGTTTACGTCAAGTCGCGGCAAAACCGGAAAGCGTCTGTACAACCTCCTGGGACCGCCGGCGTCCCGCCGGCTCTAACTCCGCTTTTAATTTGTTTTAGTTAGTTTGAGTTAGTTTGAGTTAGAGCCGGCGGGACGCCGGCGGTCCCAGGAGGTTGTCCTGTCATGGCGCAGGGATGTGGGAGACTCCACCCTCGCCATGCTGCCCGCCGCCTCCCTCCTGCTCGCCGCCCTCGCTGTGCTCCTGCTGCTGCGGGTCCTCGCCGCGAGCCGGCGGCGGCCGCTGCCGCGGTGGATCGCTCTGGAGGCGGCGGCGCTGGCGGTCTTGGCGGGGGGGCAGGCGCTTTGGTGCCTGCAGGTTTCGCCGCTGGCGATCCTCGCCTCGATTCCTCTCTATGTGGCCCTCGGGCTCCTGAGCCTGGCGTCGATTCCTCGGCGGGTCCGCCGGCCGCCGCGCGCTTGGCGGCGGGTGGCCGCAGGGATGGGGATGATCCTCGTCGTCGACTCCGCGGTGCGCTGGGCCGGGCTGCCGCCGCTGCCGCGCCCCATCCACCACCGGAAGCTGCTGTCGGCCGAGCGGACAGAGATCAACCTTGGAGGGCTCTCCTGGTCCACCGCCTTCGACGGCCTGTGCGCCACGCTGGCGGCCGAATACCCGTTCACCGAGCGGAAGGGGATCGACTGGCCGGCCCTCCGCGCGCGCTTCGCCCCCCGCATCCGCGCCGCCGAGGCCGCGAAGGACGACCGCGCCTACTACCGGGCCCTGCGGGCGTTCGCCTGGAGCGTCCCCGACGGCCACGTCGCGCTGCGCGGGGACGACCGCGGCCTCAAGGACGCGGCGGTGGGGGGCGGTTATGGGCTCGGCCTGGTCGAGCTGGACGACGGCCGGGTGCTGGCGGGGCGGATCGACGCCCGCGGCCCCGCCGACCGGGGGGGCCTGCGCGTCGGCGCCGAGCTGGTGGCGTGGAACGGCAAGCCGGTCCAGGCGGCGGTGGCGGCGGTGAGCGTCGACTGGAGCGAGGAGCCCCCGGCCACCGAGGACGCGCGGGCGCTCCAGCGGCTCCGCTTCCTCACCCACGGCCCGGTCGGCGCCCTGGCCGCGGTCGGCTACCGCAACCCCGATGCCGCGGCGGCCTCGACGGCGGTGCTGCAGGCGGTGCCGGAGGCCTATCCCAAGCCGGCCGGCAGCCGCTGGGACGTGCTGCTCGGCGATTCGCTCGCGGTGCGCACCCTCGCGGACGGCTGCGGCTACATCCAGGTGAAGTTCGAGCTTCCCACCTTCTGGGACCTCACGCCGGAGCGCGAGGTCCGCCGCGCCCTGGAGCGCTTCCGCGCCGCCGGCGCGCCCGGCGTGGTGATCGACGTCCGCAACAACCGGGGGGGCGAGGACGAGATCGTGCCGCGGATCACCGCTTTCTTCCAGGCCCGGCCGCGGATCTACGAGATCGCCGGCCTCTACGACCCGGCAAGCCACGACTTCCGGCCGCACCCGGAGACCGCGGTCCGCGTCCTGCCGCGGCTCCCGTACTGGCGGGGGAGGGTCGCCGTCCTGGTCAACCCGGACACCTTCAGCGCCGGCGAGGGGATCCCGCTGGCGCTCCAGGGGCTGGCGAACTCCGCCGTCTTCGGCTGGCGCGGCACCCAGGGGTCGTTCGGCGTCGGCGAGAAGGCCGTCCACCTGCCGGACGGCCTCGACCTCGTCTTCCCCCAGGGGCGGTCGCTCGACGCCCAGGGGCGCATCCAGCTCGACAGCGACGCCCAGGGGCAGGGGGGCGTGCGGCCGGACCACCGCGTGCCGCTCGACGAGGCGGCTTTCGCATCCGCTTTCGGCAAGGGGGAGGACGTGGTGTTGGCGGCGGCCGTGCGCTGGATTCATTCGGCCCGCTCCATTTGACACATCCGCCGCCCTTGCATAGCCTGTCCTGAACCATCTCCATCAGAGCCACCCCGGCGGCTTGAAGGGAAGCTCGTGACGGCCATCCCCCTGCGGCGCATCGAAGGGAAGTACGAGATCCTGGAGAAGATCCGGGAGGGTGGGATGGGCGCGATCTACAAGGTCCGCCACCGGCTCCTCGACGAGATCCGCGTCATCAAGCTGATGCGCCAGCAGCTCGTCGAGGACGAGGAGCTGAAGACCCGCTTCCTCCGCGAGGCCCGGCTCGCCATCAAGCTCCGCCACCCCAACATCGCGCAGCTCTACGACTTCACCGTCGACGACGACGGCACCGCCTTCATCGTCATGGAGTTCATCGACGGCATGACGCTGGAGGATCTGCTGGCCTTCCACGGCCCGCCGCCGCTCGGCCTCGCCCTGGAGATCGCCCAGCAGTCGCTCAAGGCGCTCGGCTACCTCCACCTCAAGGGCTTCATCCATCGCGACATCTCGCCGGACAACCTGATGCTGACCGAGGACACCGAAGGTCAGCCGCTGATCAAGCTGATCGACCTCGGGATCGCCAAGACCCTGGAGATCGGCGGCGAGCACCTCACCCAGACCGGCACCTTCCTCGGCAAGATCCGCTACGCCTCGCCCGAGCAGTTCGGGGCCGACGGCGCCACCACGGTCGACGCCCGGGGCGACCTCTACTCCTTCGGCATCGTCCTCTACGAGCTGCTCACCGGCCGCTTCCCGATCCAGGGGAAGGACCCCTCGTCGATGATCGGCGGCCACCTCTTCCGGCCGCCGGTCGACTTCGCCGAGAGCGATCCCGCCGGCCGGGTGCCGGAAGGGGTGCGGGCGGCGGTCCTGAAGACGCTCGCCAAGAGCGCCGGCGACCGTTTCGCCACCGCCGGCGAGCTGTCACGGGCGCTGGCCGCCTTCCGCGCTCCGGACGACCTCCCCGAGGGCGCGGCGAAGGCCTTCCTGGCCCGCCCTTTCGACCGCGCCGGCGCCCCGTCGGTCGCCGAGCCGGGGAGCACGCAGGACCGCCTGAACCAGAAGTTCGACCTCTCGCGGACGCCGTCGGCGGGGACGTTCCTGGAGCTGGCGAAGGTGGCGAACCCGCCGGCCGCGCCTCCGGAGGAAGAGGCCGAGTCCGAGCTCGAGGCGGCCCGGCGCGAGGAGGAGGAGCGCCGCCGGGCCGAGGCGCTCGCCGAATCTCTGGCCGAGATCGAGACCGCGCTGGAGAAGCGGAGCTACCGCACGGCCGAGTCTCTCCTCTACGCCGCCGAGGCGAGCTTCGGCGCGCGGGAGGAGTTCGCGCCCCTCCACGAGCGGGTGGCCGAAGAGCGGCGGGAGGACCTGGAAGCCAAGGCGAGCGCCGCCGCCGCGCAACGCCGGGAGGAGAAGCGGGCCGCGGCGCTCGTCGCCGCCGTCGCCGAGATCGACGAGGCCCTCGGCCGCGCCGACCTGGAAGCGGCCGGCGGATTCCTCGACCGGGCGGTGGTCCGCTTCGGCGCCGCCGATCCCCTCCGCGACCAGTGGCGGCGCCTGGAGGCGCTGCGCGCCGAGGCCAAAGCGGAGGCGGCACGCCGCCGTGCCGAGGAGGAGAAGGAGCTGGAGGGGCTCTTCGAGGCCACCCAGGAGATCGCCGACCTGATCTCCCGCCGCGAGGGGCGCCCCGCCCTCCAGCGCCTCAACCAGGCCACCGCCCGCTACGGCGACCGCCCCGGCCTCGTCGAGCTCCGCAAGCGGATCGCGGCGCTGCTGCTCGACGGGTAATTGAGGGATAATAGGAGCAAAGCGAGAAAATATTGTCCGCCCTTCCCCTGCAGCGCATCGAAGGCAAGTACGAAATCCTGGAGAAAATCCGGGAAGGGGGGATGGGTGCCATCTACAAGGTCCGGCACCGTCTCCTGGACGAGATCCGCGTCGTCAAGCTGATGCGCCAGCAGCTCGTCGAGAACGAGGAGCTCAAAGCCCGTTTCCTGCGCGAAGCCCGCCTGGCGATCAAGCTCCGCCACACGAACATCGCGCAGCTCTACGATTTCACCGTCGACGACGACGGCACCGCGATCATCGTCATGGAATTCATCGACGGCTTGACCCTGGAGGACGTCCTGGCCTTCCACGGTCCACCGCCGCTGGGACTGGCCCTGGAGATCGCCCAGCAATCCCTCCGCGCGATCGGCTACCTCCATTCGAAAGGTTTGATTCATCGCGATATCTCTCCGGACAATCTGATGTTGACGGCGGACACGGACGCTCAGCCGCTGGTCAAGCTGATCGATCTCGGGATCGCCAAGATCCAGGGCACCGGGGGGGAGAGCCATCTCACGCAGACCGGCACCTTCCTCGGCAAGATCCGCTACGCGCCGCCCGAGCAGTTCGGAGCCGACGGCGCCTCGCTGGTCGATTCCCGCGGCGACCTCTACTCGTTCGGAGTGGTCCTCTACGAGCTGCTGACCGCGAGATTTCCGATCCAGGGGAAAGATCCTTCGTCGCTGATCGCCGGCCATCTCTTCCGGCCGCCGCTCGATTTCGCGGAGACCGACCCGGCGGGACGTGTCCCGGCCGAGCTCCGGGCGGTGGTCTTCAAGGCGCTGGCCAAGAATCCCGACGACCGTTACGCCACCGCCGCGGAGCTCGCGCGCGCCCTCGGCGCCTTCCGGAGCCCGGAGGACGTCCCTGAAGAGGCTCTGCCGAAGCTCCTGACCCGGCCGTTCATCCGGGTGGGAGCGTCATCCCTCGCCGACCCCGGAAGCACGCAGGAGCGGCTGGATCAGAACTTCGATCTCGCTCCGACGCCCTCTCCGGGGCACCTGCTCCACTTGGCGAAGACCGCCACCCCGACGCCGGCGCACGGCAGCCCGCAGGCTGAGGAGAGCGCTGTACGGGAGGGCTCGGGCACCATCGAGCTGCAGCCATCCTTTGCCACAGCGCTCGCCGGGATCGAGGCGGCGCTGGGGAAGCGGGACTATTCGGCGGCCGAGTCGCTGCTCTACGGAGCGGAGGCCACCTTCGGAGAGAGGGTGGAGCTCTCCTCGCTCCACGAACGGATCGGCGATCAGAGGCGTCAGGACCTGGAGGAAAAGAAGCGCGAGAAGGAGCTTGCCGAGCGGATCGCCGTCGCCCGCGAGCTGGCCGAACGCGAGGACTTCGCCGGTGCCCTGGAGGAACTGCGCCGGGCCGCGATGCTTGATCCCGACAGCGCCGACGTCAGCGCTCTGATCCAGGAGACCGAGGCGGCCTCTGAACGGCAGCGCCAAGCCCGTGAGACAGCGCAAGTTGCAGCCCTGCTTGCAAGCGCCCGCCAGTGCTTGGAGGCCAGGGACTTGCCGGCAGGTCTCGAAGCGCTGGGGCGGGCCGATCACCTCGATCCCGACAACGCCGAAGTGAGCGCTCTCCGGGAGCAGATCGAGACTTCAATAAGCCTCCAGGAGGAGGAAGACCGGCGCGCCCGAGATCTGGACGCGGCCGTGTCCGAGATCCGGAGCCACCTCGATCGCGGAGACCTCGATACCGCCGGAGCGCTCCTGGACCAGGCGGCCGCCCGCTTTGGTATCTCGACGCCGTTGAGCGAGCAGCGGAAGCGCCTGGAGGACATGCGGCAGATCGAAGAGGAGAGAGCCCGCGTGGCCCATGTCCAGGCTCTCGTCGCCGAGGCGCGTGAGCTCGCCGCGGCGGAGAGGCTGGACGACGCCCTGGCCACCTTGCATCAGGCGGCGGACCTGGCCCCTGATCATTCCGGGGTCCGCAACCTCACCGAAGAGGTGCAGACCGCCCTGCGCTGGCAGGCGCAGGAAAGGCGCCGAGCCGCCGAGCTGGCGGCGGCGGCCGCCGCCCTGGAGAATCATCTCGACCGCGGCGAGCTCACCAAGGCCTCTCATTTGCTGGAGCGGACCGTTGTCGCCCATGGCGACCGTGGCCCCCTTCCCGAGTTGCGGACCCGTCTGCAGACCCTCCGCGCCTTGGCCGCTGAGAAGGGCGTCGAGCCCGAGGAGGCATCGGCGATCTCGGAATCAACCTTGCAGCAGGTGCTGGAATCGGGGGAAGAAGAGCGCCAGGGGCGCTCTCTTCGCCCCTCGGTCGATGAGGAAATCCCTCTCCCGGCTCCAACCGGGCTCGATAAGGGGGAGCTCATTCAACGGCGAGAGTCGGTGGCGTTTGCGACTGCACTGCGGCCGGCGGTGATCCCTCGACCAGCTCCTTGGCTGCGATGGGGCCGTTGGCTCGGTGCGGGGGTAGCCCTCTTCGCCGCGCTGGTGGTCATCTGGCTGGTCTGGCTCCGAGCGGAGCCGGCGGTTCGGGAGAACCCGGTGCTCCCGCAGCCAGCGCCACAAGGTCCGCCGCAGCGGCAACAGCCCGCCGCTCCTGCCGCCTCCCCGCCGGCCCCGACGCAGGAGGCCGTCCCGGTCGAGCATGGGCTGCTCGTCATCGACGCTCTCCCCTGGGCGGAAGTGGTGCGCGTCGAGGGGTTGGATGGGAAGCCCTTGGAGATCGGTCCCAACCATTTCACTCCCCTCGCGCTCCCGGTACCTACAGGCCGCTATCAGGTGGTGCTGAAAAATCCGGGCTCGCCCGAAGAACGGAGGGTCTCCGTCTCCGTGGTGGCGGACGGCAAAGGGAAGAGCGAACCCGCGTTCGTCGTTTTTAACCGAGTGAGCGCCGAGGAGTACTTCCGTGGTCTTGGATTCTGATCCAGAGTGGGGTTCCAGAAGGCTCGGCGCCTCGGGGATCGGCGTCTGCATCGCTACGCTGCTGGTTCTGCTATTGATTCAAGGGGTTGCCGTCGCCGACTACAGCGCGAGCTTTCGAAAAGGATTTCAAGCCTTGGACCGGAAGCAATACGGCGAAGCCGCTGTCTATTTTCGAGGGGCGCTGCAGGAGCACTCCCAGGAGGGCGGGGACGATGTCAAGATCTCCGGTACCTTCTTCATTCCCTATCTTCCTCACTATTTCCTCGGGGTTGCTCTGGTCGGACAGGGAGACTGCAATGGTGCGCTCAAGGCCTGGAAAGAGTCCGAACGCCAGGGATACATCGCTCGGACATCCAGGATCAAGGAGCTGCAGAGTTACAAGGACCAGTGCCTCGCCCCGGTGTTGGCCGAAAGTCTCCTGGCCGGGCAGTCGGAAATTGCCGGGGCCGAGAGAGAGCAGCAGGCCCTTCACTCCTTGCCGAGCGGGTTGGGCGACCGTCAGCGATGGGCAGTGATCGCCGATCGCGAGACCAAGGCTCAGGAACAACTGGCTCTCGCGCGCAAAAAGCTCGAAGAGGGGCGGCGCAACCGGAATCTCGACACACTCGCGGAGGCGAAAGGGCTCGCGGCGAATGCCGAGGAAGAATTCCGGTCGCTCAAGGGGGAGGGACGCTCCCTGATTGCACAGGCGCAGCAGGTCCCGGCTCCTGCCCCGACCCGGCCAGCCCCCGAGCCGCCGCGACCGGCACTGCAGGTCCCGGCCCCCTCGATACAGGCCGCGCGGCAAGCTGAAGTCTCGCCTTCCCCGGCTCCGCCATCACCGGTAGCGCCTTCCCCCGTTCCCCAGACGCCGGCGGAAGCCCTCTCGCGAAAACCCGTTCCCGAGTCCTTGCTGGCGGCCGTCCGCGCCTACTTCGCCGGTGACTACCCAAGAACGCTCAAGCTGCTCGACGGGCCAGTCTTCCCCGACCGGCGAGCCAACGCACAGGCAAAGCTCTTTCGAGCGGCAGCCCGGATGGCACTCTACTGGCGGGGGGCGGATCGGGAGGCGGATCTCCTCGCCGCCGCGCAGCGAGAGATCCGGGACGGCCGCCGGCTGGACCCCGGGCTCAAAGTCGACGCCCGGGCATTCTCGCCTCGATTCCGGAGCTTTTTCGACGGCCTGAGGTGACCGGCTCCCGCCGAGCCGGTCAGTGTTTTTGCTGGTCGTGGGATCGTCCCGCTTCCGCTTCCCGTTTCAACTCCCCGAGCTCACGAAACTCCGGGTCTGCCTTCGCGACCTCATGGAGATCCTGGGACACGCGGAGAGCGTCCTCGGCGCAGGCCCAATTGCCGAGTTTGACGTGGAGACGCGCGATCTGGAAGTAGGGCCGGTAGTCGGTGAACCAGACCCCATACATCCGCGCTCCGCGCTCTGGTTGGGGCCGATGCTCCGTCGCGTCGATGAGGGCGTCGAGCGCTCTCTGAGGATCACCCTTGCGAGCCAGCTCCAGACCCAGCTCGTAATGGAAATACCAGGGTGCATGAGAGAGATCGCTTCCTGAATGCAAACCACACTGATTGGCGATCCGGAGCCGGATCTGCGCGAACTCCTCCGCGGTCAGGGAGACCGGCTTGCGATCGAAGTCCTTGTAGGTCGGCAGGGAAGGAGCGCTCCCCGTCTGTGCGGTCAGCGACGGAAAAACGAGCAAGAGGACGAGGAGCACGCTCATATCAGAACCGATACACCGCCGATACCGACACGGTATCGAGAGGGTTGGAAAAATCCGCCGCAGCATCGACCTGGAAGCGCTGAGCATAAGCGAATCCGAGACCGAACGCATAGTGGTTTTCGTCACTGCGGTCCTTGGGAGTTCCAAAGCGAGCCTGGAACCGGGTGTCACCTCCCGTATACCTCAAGGTATGGTCGGGATCGCGCCAGCCTCCGACTCTGACAAATAAGGATTTTTCTGCCGCGAGGGGAAAGCGCAACTCCGCCCCCAGGTGGAATTCGTTGCCGTCGTCGATAGAGAAGTCCTTCGCGTTCGCGCCTTTGAGCGTATTGGTCAGGTTATCGGAGATCTCTGAATACTTGACGCGGTCGTACTCGAAGCTCAGAGTGAGTCGAGAGGTGGGCTG
This sequence comes from uncultured Acidobacteriota bacterium, assembly GCA_963718645.1. Taxonomy (GTDB): domain Bacteria; phylum Acidobacteriota; class Thermoanaerobaculia; order Multivoradales; family UBA5704; genus DATARR01. The sequence continues at coordinate 1,967,770 of OY970373.1, read as the reverse complement.
GAACGCCGCTCCGACGCTCAGGCTGTCGGGGACATTGAAGCGGGTAGTGCCGCTCAGACCGGTGATAACCGTTCCCGCAGCCAAGCCGTAGCAAGGATCGTTGGGATTGAAGGGACCGTTGCCGCAGAGGAATTCAGAATGGCCCTGGAATTCGGGGACATGGTGGTACACCGCGCCCAACGACCAACGCTCGGGCGCCCAGAGGATCCCGAAGCTGCCGCCCGTGCCGTGGTCCGCACCCTTGGCAGTCTGGCGATTGTTCGTCGGATCGGCGGAAAGCGAAGAGTAATTGTAGTCATAGTAGGCGAGAGAAGCACCGATCGAAAACGATTCGCTGAAACGATGGGAAGCCGCACCTCCTATGTCGGTCAGGTCCAACTTGACGTTGCCGGTGCGATCACTGGTTGTGGTCGAGCCAGTGCCAATCCCGATGCCCTTGGCATCGAGTCGGGCCTCGAAGGATGAAGGCTGATGACGGAAGACAGAGAAGGCCCAATCCTTCGCGGGAATAACGACGGAGGCGAACGCCAGGCCGCTCGTGCTGCTGTTGGTATCCTTGAAGGCTCGCGCATTCGGAAAGGCGCCGCCACTGGGATAGGTCGTCGTATAACTCCAATTGCGGAATTCAGCCGAGATCTCTGTTTTCGAAAGTTTGACCAGCCCGGCCGGGTTGGCGTAGGACGCGGTGGCATCATCCGCCAGACCGCTGAACGCCCCGCCGAGGCCGAGGCTGCGGGCGCCGGGAGGTGAAAAATTGAATTGAAGGCCAGCGTTGATGTCAGCGTTGGTCTGCGCGATTCCCGGCACCGCACTCAGCAAACAACAGCCGAGAAGGCCAAGCCACTTCGTCTTCATGGTGCGCGTCTCCTCTAAGAACGACACTTTGAATGTGGATACATCCAGCCATGTCGAAAGGTAGACACACTCCCCTTTCGAGCGGCATACGAAAAAGTAGAGCTGGATTCCAGAATAGAGACCTTCTGGCAGCGTGGCAAGCTTTACCTCGTATTTGCATTTGCGCATCCTGATCCTGGTCGTCTTCTGCGGCCTCCATTGGAGAGGGGAACTGCCTGTGCTAGCCTGAACCTTTTCCAGGTCTGAGGCTCGGCTGTAGGAGACGCGGGTGAGTGCCATCCCTCTGAGGCGTATCGAAGGCAAATACGAGATCCTCGAGAAGCTCGGCGAGGGGGGGATGGGGGCTGTCTACAAGGTGCGCCACCGGCTGCTCGACGACGTGCGGGTGATCAAGATGATGCGCCCGCAGCTCGTCGCCGACGACGAGTTCAAGGCCCGGTTCCAGCGCGAGGCCCAGGTCGCCATCAAGCTGCGCCACCCGAACATCGCCCACCTGATCGACTTCACCATCGACGAGGAGGACGGCACCGCCTTCATCGTCATGGAGTTCATCGACGGCATGACGCTGGAGGAGGTGCTCCGCCACAGCGGGCCGCCGCCGCTCGGCCTCGCCGTCGAGATCGGCCAGCAGGCGCTGCGCGCCCTCGCCTGCCTGCACGAGAAGGGGTTCGTGCACCGCGACATCTCGCCGGACAACCTGATGCTCACCGCCGACGCCGACGGCCAGCCGCTGGTCAAGCTGATCGACCTCGGCATCGCCAAGATCCTCGGCGCCGGCGCCGGGACCGGCAAGGGGAATCTCACCGGCACCGGCATCTTCCTCGGTAAGGTCCGCTACTCCTCGCCCGAGCAGTTCGGCACCGAGGGGGCGGCGATGGTCGACGCCCGCGGCGACCTCTACTCGCTCGCCGTCGTCCTCTACGAGCTGCTGACCGGCAGGTACCCGATCCAGGGGCGCGACCCGTCGTCGCTGATCGCCGGCCACCTCTTCCGCCCGCCGCTCGACTTCGCCGAGAGCGACCCGGCGGGGAAGGTCCCGGCGGACTTGCGGGCGCTGATCCTCCGCGCCCTCGCCAAGGAGCCGGGCCAGCGCTTCGCTACCTCCCGCGAGATGGGCGCCGCCCTGGGCCGCTTCCGCGCTCCGGGGGACCTCGGCGACGGCGACCTCAAGCGTGCCCTGACGCGGCTGCCGAGCGGCACGGTGCGAGTGCCGCTGACCCCCCCGGGGAGCACGCAGGACCGCCTCAACGCCCAGTTCGGCCTGCACACCACCCCCTCCTCGCATACCGCCTCGGCGGGGGCGGAAGGCGGCAGGACGCTGGCGCCGGCCGCGCGCCGGAGCCCGGAGATCGAGCTGCGGGTGCGCACCCTGCTGCGCGAGGCCGAGGCGCTGCTCGAGCGCAACGACTACGAGGGGGCGCTGGCCCACCTGGAGCGGGGAAAGGCGCTCGCCCCCGGCAACGCCGAGGTCCTGACGCTGATCGACAGGGCGGAGGCCGCAGTGCGCGGGCGGCGCCGGACCCGCGACCTCACCGCCGTCCAGGAGGCGATCGAGGCGGCCCTCGCCCGCCACGACTACCGGGCGGCGGAGATGCGCCTCTACCAGGCGGAGGCGAGCTTCGGCGAGCAGGAGGTGTTCACCCGCCTGCACGAGCGGCTCGGCGAGCTCCGCCGCCGCGACCTGGAGGCGCGCCGCCGCGCCGAGCGGCTGATGGCCGTAGTGCAGGGGATCGAGGCGGCGCTCGCCGGCGGCGACCTGGAGGAGGGCGACCGCCTGCTCGCCGCCGCCGCGGCCGACTTCGGCGAGGAGCCCGAGATCGCCGCCTTCCGCGTGCGATCGGCGGATCTGCGGCAGGCGGCGCGCCAGGCCGAGATCGCAGCTCGGGAGGCGGCTTGGCGGGCAGAGGTGACACGGCATATCGAGATCGAGGCTCGGGAAGCGGCGCTCCAGGGCGAGATCGCCGCCCAGGAGGCGAGGCGCCAGGCCGAGATCGAAGCCGAGCTGGTACGTCACGTCGAGATCGAAGCCCGGGAAGCGGAACGGCAGGCCGAGATCGCCCGCCAGGAAGCGGCGCGCCGGGCCGAGCTGAGGGCCCAGGAGGTGAAGCGCCAGGCCGGGATCGAAGCCCGGGAAGCGGCGCTCCAGGCCGAGATCGTTGCCGAGGAAGCGCGGCGGCTGGCCGAGCTGGAGGCCCAGGAGGCGGCGCGGCTGGCGGAGGTCGCCGCCGGGGAAGCGCGGCGCCAGGCCGAGCTGGAGGCCCGGGAGGCGGAGCGGCTGGCCGCGCTCGCCGCCGAGGAGGCCGCGCGCCAAGCCGAGCTTGAGCGGGCCGCGGCGATCGAAGCCGAGACGGCCCGCCGCCGGGAGGAGGCCGAGCGGGCCGCGGCCGAGGCCGAGCGCCGCCGCGGCGAGAAGGAGGCCGAGCGGGCGGAGCAGCTCGCCGCCGCGGTCGCCTCGATCGACGCCGGCCTCGACGCCGGCGACCCCGAGGGCGCCGCCCGCCTGCTCCCGGGGATCGTGGCCATCTTCGGCGACTCCCCCGTCCTGCGCGAGCGGTGGGAGCGCGTCGAGGAGGCTCGCCGGCAGCGGGAGCTGGAAACGGCGCTGGCGGCGATCGACGAGGGTCTGGAGCGGGGGGACCCGGCGGCGGCCGCCCGCCTGCTCCCCGCCGCCGTCGCCCGTTTCGGCGGCATGCCGGCCCTGCGCGAGCGCTGGGAGCGGCTGGAATCCCTGCAGCGCCAGGCCCGGGTGGAGGCCCTGCGCGGCGAGGCCGACGCCCTGGTCAAGAGCGGCCACGTCGACCGTGCGGCGCGCAAGCTGCGCCAGGCCCTGGAGCTCGCCCCCGACGACCGCGAGATCGCCGAGCGTCTCGCCAGGCTGGCCAAGAAGGGGTAATTCTACTTTGTCAGATTCACCTTGGCTTTGGCGTTGGCCCTCATCACCCCGGCCCTCTTCTCCCGTCCCCTCCCACCCTCCCTCACCGGGAGAAAAGGGAGAAAAGCAAAGCAAAGAGAAAGGCCTCGAGTATGAGGGGGCGGGGGTTCCCCTCTCCCTGTGAGGGAGGGTGGGAGGGGAAGGGAGAGGGGCCAGGGGTGAGGGTTCGGGCGGGCGGCTCCGACGGACAAGGCTAGTCTGACAAAGTAGAAGTCCCCGCCTTCCGGACCGGTTTCACTGCTAAAATCAGCGCGGGTCTTCATCCAGGGAATCACCGATGAGCGAGCTGCGCAGGATCACCGAGCGGTACCGGCTGGATAAGCAGGTGGCCGCCAGCGACGCGGGGAGCGTCTTCCGAGCCACCGACATCCAGTCCGGGGCCACGGTCGCCGTCAAGCTGATCAACAGCGACGGCGGCGAGTCCGACGAGCAGCGGGAGCGCTTCCTCACCACCGCCGGCGTCTTTCAATCGCTCCAGCACCCGGCCCTCCCGAAGGTCGTCGACTTCGGCTTCACCACCGCCGGCAGCGCCTTCCTGGTCACCGAGTTCCTCCATGGCGCCGGTTTCGAGGAGGTCGCCGGCTCCGCGCCCGGCCGCGTGCTCACGCTGCTGATCCAGGTGGTCGACGGCCTGGAGGCGATGGGGGCCCACGGGATCTCCACCCGCAACCTGCGCGCCGAGAACCTCCTGGTGGTGGCGGGCGAAGGGGGAGAGCAGGTCAAGATCCTGGGCCTCGGGAGCGCCGTCCTGGAGCCGGGCGCCATGCCGGTCCTCGACGGCTACCCGGAGGACCTCCGCGCCTTCGGCCTCCTCGCCTGCCGGATGCTGCGCGTGCAGACCGACTTCAAGGTCGGCATCCCGCTGGAGGTCGCCGTCGAGCTGGAGGACATCGAGGCGCTGCGCGCGCTGCTCGAAGCCGCCCTGCACGGCGATCCCGAGCACCACTACCCCTCCTGGATCGAGGTCCGCGAGGCGCTGCGCTCGGCGCTCTTCGGCCAGAACGGCGCCAAGGGGATAGTGCGGACGGAGGCCTTCGCCACCCACCCCGGGCTCGCGGCCGACGGTACCCCCCTGGCGCCGCCGGCGGCGACGATGCAGATCCGCCGCCCCCAGTCCGCCTGGGAGGAGCCGGCGGCGCCCGCGGCCGGCGCGTCCCCCTCGGCCGGCGCGTCCCCCTCGGCCGGCGCGTCCCCCTCGGCCGGCGCGCCGGATCCGGCGCTGGGGACGATGCTCCTCACGCCGCCGCCCCTCCAGTCTCAGCCGGGCGGTACGATGCTCCTGAGCACCCCCTGGACCGCTCCCCGGACGCCGCCGCCGCCGAAGGCAGACGATCTCGACAGCACCGTGATGGTTTCGGAGCCGGAGCCGCTCTCTGAATCGCAGGCGGGCGGCACCGCGCGGCTTCAGATCCCTCGTGAGCCCGCGCCGCCGGCGGATCCGCCACCGTCGACATCTCCGGCGCCCCCAGCGCGGAAGCTTCCCAAGACCACGGAGATCCCCGTCCTGCGCGTGACGCCGCCGCCTCCCGCACCACGCTCGGCGCCGCCGCCCCCCCTCCCCGCGGAGCTGGCGAGCACGCTCGAAATCCCGCGCGCGGTCGTGCAGGACGTCATGGGCCGGCCCGCGCCGGGCGCCGCGGCGCCGCCCGCGCAGCCGCCTTTGCCGGTCGTGCCGCAGCCGCCCGCGCACGCCGCGCTGCCCCCGCCGCCGCCGATGCCCTTCGTGCCCGAGCTGCCGCCCCCAGCGCCGCCGCGCGCGGCCCAGCCCCGCTGGACGCCGCCGCCCGCCCCGGTCGCGCCGGTGGTCCCGCCGCCGGCGGCGCCGGTCGTCCCGCTGGCGGCTCCGCCCGAGCCCCCGCCGCCGCCCCTCTACGTCCCCGCTCCCGAGCCGCCCCCGGCCGAGGTCGGAGTGGACACCATCGCCCGTCCGCCGGAGGTGCGGGTCGTCCCCGCTTCCGTGCGGCGCCGCCGCCGGCTCCTGCTGATCGGCGGTTCGGTCGCCGCCGGCCTGTTGGTGCTGATCGGCTTGGCCCTGGTCTGGTTCCTGCACCGCGCGCCGGAGCCCCCGCCGAAGCCGAAGGCGGTGGCCAGGCCCGTGGCGCCCCCGCCGGTGGTGACGCCGCCGCCGGCCCCGGCGCCCCTGCCGGTTCACCCGCAGCTCGCGCTCGCCCAGACCTCGCTGGGGGCCGGCGACCTCAAGGGGGTGAAGACGGCGCTCGACGCCATCACCCCCGCCGACCAGGCGGCGTTTCGTCCGGACGAGAAGGACCTCTACCAGCGCCTCACCGACGCCCTGACGCCGCTGAAGCGGGAGGAGCTCGCCAGCAACCTCGCCCGCGCCCTGGAGAGGGGAGACCTGCGCCAGTTGCGCTCGCTGGCCGACGCCGTCCCCGCCGCGGACCAGGCGGCGCTCCCCCCGGACGTCCAGGCCAACCTGGCGCGGGCGCGCAAGCTCGTCGACCTCGACTCGAAGCTCACGCGCGCCCAGCGGGCGGGCAATCCCCTGGAGGTGATCCACCAGGCGGACGCCCTGCTCGCCGAGCTGCCGCGCGCCAGCCGCGCCGCCGAGCAGAAGGAGCGCGCCGCCGGCTCGATCGAGACCGCCGCCGACTCCGAGATCGAAGCCGGACAGTACGACGCGGCGCTCAACCGTCTGAACGGCCTGAAGCAGGCGTGGCCGGACCGCGCAGGCCTTGCGGCGCGCATCGAGCGCGTCGGCGCCGAGCGCAAGGCGGATCAGGACCAGGAGTCGCTGCTCGCCGCCGTTTCCGCCGCCGAGCGCTCCAATCGGCCGCTGGAGGCGCAGAAACTGCTGGCCGGCTTGAAGCCCACCCGGCGCTACGCGGAGCGCTTCCAGGAAGCCCGCCAGCGGGTGGAAGGCGAGGTCGCCCAGCTCGACCGCCAACCCCCCTCGATCACGCCGCGCGGCGTCACGCCGGATTACGAGAAGGGGAAGACCGCCAGTATTCCACTCCGGGTCACGGACGACTTCGGCGTCAAGAGCGTGGAAGGGTGGGCCCGCCCGGAGAAGGGACAGTACGCGAAGGTCACCATCCGCCACCTCAGCGGCTCCGACTACGTCATGGACGTGCCGCAGGACGTCCACCACGACGAGACCATCGAGTACTACGCCACCGCCACCGACGCCTCCGGCCACGTCGGCCAGCTCGCCAGCGCGGATCATCCCAACAAGGTGAAGCGGAAGGGGTGGCTGAAGAAGATCTTCGGGGGGAAGGAGGGGGGGTAGGGGAGGGAGCAGGGTACAGACGCCCTGCTTTTTGGGGCGACCTGCGCTCCGAAACCTCACCCTCGATCCCTCTCCACGAGTGGAGAGGGAGGCCTTTTCGCGAGAAGGGATGCACGGGGGCCAAGCCGTGCGGAAAGCCTTCCTCTGGACCTTTCGGAATTCAGCTAAAGCCCCCTAGCCGGCCTCGCTCCGAATTCGAACGTCAATTCCCCCCACCATGGCACCGGTTTGCCATTGCTCTGAGCCGGTTCGAAGCGCGCCTTGCGAGCGGCCTCCTGTGCGGCGTCCCGGAAGGATTGCGAACCGTGATCCACTGCACCGCTACCGACCTTGAGATAGTAGTTCGCGATCCGGGTCTCGATCACTTTCCCTGTGGCATCGACCCGAACCGAGACGAGAATTCGCGCATAACTTCCTGTCCCCTTGTATACCGCCGGAAAGCTTGCCGCCGGAACGGAGCGGAGCTTGGCGCCGACATCGACAGCACCCCCGGCTTCCACGCCCAGATCCTCTGATTGCGGAGCGGAGGAGGCCGAGGGTGGCTGGACGTGAATCACCGAATCCATCGAGCTTGGCGACGCTTTCGGCTGTTCTCTCTCCGAATCCGGCTGCGGAACCGCCGGCCTTGCCGGAGCCTCTCGGGTTTCCATCGTCTCCGGCTGCCTGGCCGGCTTCTTGGCTAGCGGCTCTTTGTAAACCGGCACCGGCTTCGGGATCACGGGAGCGGGAGGGGCGATGGAAGGCGCGATCTCAACCGCCGCGGGCGCGACGCTCGGCGTGGTGGAGGCCGCGGATTCGGCGACCGCGGGCTGAGTTGCCGGAGGCGAGACCATGGCCACCGGTGCCACGACAGCAGGGGGCTGGGCCGTCGTCGTGACGGATGCGTCGGGGATCGAAGCGTCTCCCCGGAGCCAGAACCACCAGCCCCCCAATCCAACAGCCACCAGAGCGACGAGGAGGACCGCGGCGAGAGGAACCATCGACCGCCGCCGCTGGGCCGGAGGCATCGGCCGCACCGAAGGGCGGAACGATGGCGGCGCTTCCATCCTGGCGGGGACCGGAGCGGCCGGGACAGGACGAACCGCCTCGGGCACCGGCACCTGTACCGGCGCCGGCACCACCTCCCGCGGCATCGCCATCGTCTCGGCGACCGTCTCGGCGACCGCCTCAACCGCCACGGCCGGCCGCTCCTGGGGACCGAGAACCAGCGTCGAATCCCGGCGCGGCTCGCTCCGCAGCGTGGGGGCGGGCGTCGCCACCTTCGCGAACTGCTGGTCGAGCTTCTCCTGCGTCGAGCCCGGCGGCGGCGCGGTGGGGACGGGCAGGGCCGCCTTGGCCAGGATCGCGTCGATCTCGTCCGGCTTCACCGGGAAGCGGTCCTGGACCTCGCCCAGCGCCCGCGCCAGCTCCTCGGCGGTCGCGAAGCGCTCGTCCGGGACCTTCGCGAGAACGCGCAGCAGGATCGCCCGCAGGTCCGCGGGGAGCCGGCCGTCCGGATCGCTCTGCGCGAAGTCGAGCGGCGGGCGGAACAGGTGCCCCGCCATCAGCGACCCCGGATCGCGCCCCTGGATCGGGCAGACGCCGGTCAGCAGCTCGTAGAGCACGACGCCGAACGAGTAGAGGTCGGCCCGCGCGTCCACCCCCTCGAGGCCGGCGGCGCTGAACTGCTCCGGCGAGGCGTAGCGCGGCTTGCCGAGGAACATGCCGGTCGAGGTCAGCGCGCCGGTGCCCCCTTTGAGCACCTTGGCGATGCCCAGGTCGATCAGCTTGACCAGCGGCTCGCCCTCGGCGTCGCGGGTCAGCATCAGGTTGTCGGGGGAGATGTCGCGATGGATCATCCCCCGGCGGTGGAGGAAGCCGACGGCCTTGAGCGACTGCCGGGCCATCTCCAGCCCCAGACCGAGCGGCGGCGGCCCGGTGCGCGCCACGATGTCCTCCAGCGTCGCGCCGTCGATGAACTCCATCACGATGAAGGCGCTGCCGTCGTCGGCGATGGAGAAGTCGTGGAGCTGGGCGATGTTGGGGTGCCGGAGCTGGATCGCGAACCGCGCCTCGCGCAGGAAGCGGTCGTTCAGCTCCGGCGTGACGTCCAGGCGGGGATTGAGGATCTTGACGACCCGGACATCGTCCAGCAGCCGGTGCCGCACCTTGTAGACGGCACCCATCCCGCCCTCCCGGAGCTTGCCGAGGATCTCGTACTTTCCCTCGATGTGCTCGTGGAGGATGGGCACGCGGCGGGCTCAGGAAGTCACGCCAGGATCATTTCAGGAAGTCGCGCGGGAACTCCTGCGGATAGATCCGCGAGTCCTGATACGACCGCCGCGCCGTCTCCTTCGACTTGTCGAGCGTGAAGTTCGAGTTGAAGCTGCTGAAGTTGCAGTGCGCCTGGATGAAGCCCGTTCCGGGGCCGCCGCGCTCCAGGAAAAAGGACACCTTCGCGCCGAGCACCGAGGTCACCTCGCCGCCCGAGCCGGGCACGATCCCCGACCGCCGCACCTCCGCGGTGTCCAGGGCCCTGAAAGCTGTTCCGGGTTTCCAGTCCATCGCTCGATCCTCCTTGGGGTCGCGTTGAATGTTCTGAATTGTAGCGCAGTTGCCGGACGAACCCTCACCCCTGGCCCCTCTCCCTTCCCCTCCCGCCCTCCCTCACAGGGAGAGGGGAACCCCCCGCCCCCTCATGAGCCAGGCTTTCTCTTTGTCTTGCTCCCTCTTCTCCCGGTGTGGGAGGGGGAGCGGGGTCGGGAGAAGAGGGCTGGGGTGATGAGGGCTTCCCCGGATCCACGAACTCGAAATTCAGATCCGTCCACGCCTTTCCCGGCACGCCGTCCTGGGTCGCCGGCAGGAAGCGGGTCCGCCGCGCGGCGTCCAGGGCGGCCTCGTTGAAGCCCAGCCCGGAAGGGTCTCCCTCCTTGAGGCGCACCTGGGCCACGTTGCCGTTCTCGTCCACCAGCACCGCCACCTTCACCGTGGGCTTCCTGCCGGTGCCCCGCGCGCGCTCCGGATAGATCGCACTCCCCAGGGAGGTCACCTCCGCGTTCTCGACGCCCGGGCCGCCAGTGATCATCCGTCCTCTCCCCGGCGGGGTCCCTGGCGGGGGCGGCATCTTCGGCGCCTCCTCCCTCGGTTCGGTTCGGCCGGCCGCCATCGCGCTCCGTTCCGCGGCGGCGACGCGCTCTTCATGGCGCGCCGAGGGAGTGCTCGCCGGATCGACCTCCGGTTTCCGGACCTTCTCCCGCTTCGGACTCGTCGCCGGCTTCACCTCGATCGTCGGCAGCGGTGGGGCCTGGGCCGTAGTCGCCGCCGTCGCGGTCGTTTCAGCGCTGGGCGTCGCCGCGGCGTCCGCCGTTGCCGGCCGGTGTGAGCCCCCGAGCCACCAACCGGCTCCGATCAGCAGGGCCGCCAACACGCCGGCGATCACGCCGATCAGGATCGGCCGCGACGGCGCCGCTCCCTTCGGCGCGGCCTCGACAGACGCCGCCGCCGGAGCCTCGGGCAACGGCTCCAGCAGCGTCCGCCGCGTCGCCTCGGAAGGGATCGCGGGATCGACCCGCAGCGCCTGCGTCGCATAGGCCGCCATGTCCAGGCGATCCCATTGCGGTCCCGCTGCGCGGGAGTCGGCGGGTTTCGGCGGCAAGGGCTCCAGGAGGATCGGTCCGAGCTCGTCGGCGCGAGGAGGCTGGGGGACGGGCGGCGCGGGAGGGGGAGCGGCGGCCACCGGCGCGGCCACCGGCGCGGCCACCGGTACCGGCGCCGGTGGGGGCGGCGGCGGCGGAGGTGGCGCGGCCACGGGAGCCGGCAGGGGAGGGGCGGGCCGTTCCGCCGCCTTTTTTGGCGCTGGAGGAGGGGGAGGCGGAGGGAGGATCACCACCGCCGTCTTCGTGCGGGCGCGGCGGAGCACCCGCTCCAGATATTCGCCGCGGTCGTCGGCCAGCGGATCCTGCACCGCCGCCAGCCGGCGGGCCAGCTCCTCGGCGCTGGCGATCCGGTCCTCCGGCTTCTTCGCCAGGGTCTCCAGGAGGATCTCGCGCACCTCGGGGGGGACCCTGCCGTCCGGATCGCTCTCCGCGAACGGGATCGGGGGCGTCGAGAGGTGCCCGACCATCAGCGAGAAGGGGTCTTTCCCCGCGATCGGACAGCGGCCGGCCAGCAGCTCGTAGAGCACGACGCCGAACGAGTAGAGATCGGCTCGGGCGTCGACCGGCGCCTCGCCGGCGGCGCTGAACTGCTCCGGCGAGGCATAGCGCGGCCGGGCGGGGAAGATGCCGGCCCCGGCCGGCAGGCCGTCGCTCACCGCGAGCACCTGGGCGGTGCCGAGGTCCACCCACTTGACCAGCGCGCGGCCGTCCTCGTCGCGGGTGAGCATCAGCTTGTCCGGCGAGATGTCGCGGTGGACCATCCCCGACCGGTGGAGATAGGCCAGCGCGCGGAGCGCCTGGCGGGCGATCGTCAGCGTCAGCTCCACCGGCGGCGGCCCCTCCTGCGCCAGCGCCTCCTCCAGCGTCAGCCCCTCGATGAGCTCGGTGACGATGTAGGCGGTGCCCTCCTCGTCGATCGAGAAGTCGTGGAGCTGGGCGATGTTGGGGTGGCGAAGCTTGATGGCGGCCCGGGCGTCGCGCAGGAAGCGCTCGGTGACCTCCTCGGTCATCGCCAGGCTCGGCGGATGGACGACCGTGATCAGCCGTACCTCCTCCAGGAAGAGGTGGCGGACCTTGTAGACCTCGGCGCTCCCCTGGTCCTCGAGCTGGCCGAGAAGCGCGTACTTGCCTTCGATCTGCTGCTGGAGCATGGCGACACAGCCCGCTTTAGCGTTTGAATGTCAGGAGATACCGCGCCAGCCTACCCGCACTCCGCGGAACGAGTCAACCGCGCGTCGAATCGGCCTGCCACCAAGGCGATCGGTGAGCCTGGACTCCAGGGGCGCCAGAAGGGATCGTGCCGTGCCAAGCTGCTGGGCGCTCCTCCAACTTCCCGGACTTGGCGATTTTCCTAAAAGGGCGGCATATTTGTCCGACCACCTGATGAACACTGACCACTGGATACTACCCTCGTTACGAAACTGGTCAGGGGATCTGCCCTGCTTCACGCATATCGAGGATATCGGCCCGAGCCAGCCCTGTCATCACGCGATCTGTGATGTAGTTGCGCATGGGCGCGCTGAGTCGTTCCAGAGCGACGATCCGTTTGAGAAGGGTTTGCACGTCGGGACGTTTGTAGTTGAACGCGAATTGAGATCCCAGATGAACTTCAGGAAAGGCCAAGCGCTCAAGCAGTCTTGCGTCAAGTCCGCCCATCGCAACCTCGTCTGTTACCGTCGCCACGAATGGGACAAATTCGTCGAGCGGCAGCTTCTGCATGGCATAGCCAGCTATTTCTTTGTTAAAAGCTGACTGTTTCTCGTCGGCGTAAAGCTGAAGCGCAGCCGCGGCGTACGGGCTTGGATCACTGTGAATCTCGCGGAATTCACGGTCTCGGAAGAGCTCGTCGATACTTGTTAGATCTTTGATGTGCAACACGATGCGGGCAATGCGCTCTTGCAATTCGATGTAGTGTTTCAAGATGACTGACCTCGCTTCTGTACCAGTCCGATGAACCCGATCCATGGGCCGCTCATGTGCTTATGAAGCCGACCGCGAGTGCGGCGGCGAATAGCGCCTGAAAACAGGGCTCTGACCCGCCCGCCAACCCCAGTCGTTATCCTCGACTCGTCCCGTATACGCAGACTGCGAAAGCGTCCGACGCTTCAACTCGAGCGTTACCGATTTGTCATCCCCGGCAGCAAGCGTGACAGATGTTGGTGTCGCCGGACACGGATAGGAGACGATTCCCATATGCCCTGAGGCGAGCGTATCATCAGAATATCTTTCGGCGATCACGTCTCCGGGCTTCGGATCGGTCACAACTGTCCAGTCACCGATGGGTACGCTCGAATCCGCCCACCGTCCAGCAAGGGGTGGATAAGAAACGAACCCAAGATAGCGGCTGACCAGAGGCACGGGCATTCCGGCTTCGTTGGCCATGTCAGAGACGAAGAGATTGCACTTGTTGGCTCCCGCCGGGTAGGGAGGTTTCGCAACAATGGCATCCCAGTCGGCGCTTCCTTTCTTCGCTAGCGCTTTGTCGACGAGCGCACTGCCGCTATCCTGCCTCGCATCAACCCTATACGCTCCCGGCGTGAGTCCCTCGAACGCAATCGTACCTGCCGCGTCCGTGATGCCGCTGCGTGATTCGGGCCCGCTGATCGTCACGGTGGCACCTTCGACCGGCGCGGTGCGCGGCTCATAATTCACATGCACCGTCAGTCTAGCCTTGGGCTGCGGGCACGTAGTAACGGGGTTACCTAACTTGTTCGCAAGCATCTCCATCTGCTCGCGTCGAATGATTAGCATGACAATTTCAGGTCTTGCTACATTGATACGCTTTCGAGGAGACTCAATTCAGTCAACGCAAGCGGAGTGTTCACCCAGCCTTGCGCATTTCTGAATCGCGGGCTGAGTCCCCGCACCGCGATCGGGCAGCGGCCCGGTCAGGAGCTGGTAAAGCACGATGCCGAACGGAGTAGAGATCGGTGCGGGCGTCGACCGGCGCCTCGCCAGCGGCGCTGAACTGCTCCGGCGAGGCATATGCTGGGAAGATGCCGGCCCCGGCCGGCAAGCCGTCGCTCACCGCGAGCACCTGGGCCGTGCTGACCGTGATCAGCCGCACCTCCAGGAAGAGGTGACGGACCTTGTAGACCTCGGCGCTCCCCTCGTCCTCGAACTGGCCGAGAAGCGCGTACTTGCCTTCGATCTGCTGCTGGAGCATGGCGACACAGCCCGCTTTAGCGTTTGAATGTCAGGAGATACCGCGCCAGCGTACCCGCACTCCGCGGAAGGAGTCAACCGCGCCTCGAAGTCCGAACCGAGGTACAATCGCGGCCGCGGCGGCGGGGAGGAGAGTATCGGATCGGGATGCCGTGGCTCGCCCCAGGTTTCCGGCTCCGGCGATTCTTTCTCCCCCGGGGATTTTCGGCCGCGGGGGACCTTCAGTCCTTCAGTATGGGGTGATCGCCCCTTCGCGAGGGCGCTGCCGGCCCTCGCGAGGGCGCTGTTCCCCCCCGCGAAGGGCCTTCGCGCCCTGGCCTGGGGCCTTCGGCCCTTCGCGAGGGGCGGTTGCGCCCTCGCCAGGGGCCAATGGCCCTTCAGTAAGGGCTTAACGGCCCTCGCGAGGGCCCGTCGGCCCTTCGCGAAGGGCGGTCGCGCCCTCGCCAAGGGGCATCGGCCCTTCGCCAGGGGCCACAGCGCCCTCGCGAGGGCGAAACCGCCCCACCCGAGGGCGCAACCGACAGCCTCGTCCCTCGAAACGCCGGAGCCGACCGCGCTCCGCGCCCACCCGAAGGCGCAACCGGCCCACCCGAGGGCGGACACGCCGGCCTCGAAGGCGCACCGCCCGAACCCCGCCGCGCCAAGCGCCACCGCCGAGGCCGATCCGCCCCACCGCTCCACGAAAGCCCCTCGGCATCCGCTCCGCCAACCGCCATCCAATCCGCAACCCTTCCAACTCCGCGCGTAGAGACGCTCCCAGCCCGTCCACGACACCCTGCCGCAGGCCACGGGGACGGCGGGACGTCTTCGGTGGGGCATGGCGGCCCCTAGGTCTCGATCCAAGAGCCAGAAAGAGGTTGTGGAGCTCTCTTGATGATTCTTCCCAGCCATGGTAGCTTCAACCTAAGAGAATACTCCCGTGTTCATGCACGATAGAAGTATTTGTATGCGCCTTGTTATTTCTAGCATGGAAGACCCGTGGTGAAAATGATCCTTCTGATCCTGGGGCTTTCTCTTCTCGGTTTGGTTTTCTATACCGCGGCCCTCTGCTCTGACGAGGCTTTGTACACCCATCGAGGCACCTATGCCTGCTGGGCGTGCATTTCCTCTACGATCCGCAATGTCCCGGAAGTCGGGCATGCACAAGAGGTTGTGTTCCATAGCTCTTCGGGCGATGGTCCGAAATCTCCGGACAATGCGGTGACCTATGTCACAGACGCTTCCGTCGAGGAAGTCTCCAGAGAGTTGTCACGGTATTTCCGGCTTCGTGGCGTCCCCCTAAATTTTTCCTCCAAAGGAGTGGATAGGGAGATTCCCTCGAGTGGACAGCCATTTGTGGAGGCCTTCATAGAACCTGCAGGCCACAGGCGTACTCAAGTTACCGTCAAGGAGACTTTTTAGACGTGTCAATCAAAGAGGATGAAGTCAAGAGCGGCAGGTTGGTATATTCCTGCAATTGCGGGTGGATCGATACGGGTCATGCGAATCCAAATTCAACGCAGGCGTTCACTGGAGCCAAGCACCTTTGGGAACAAATTTCAAAGGAAACGGGTCGACGCTCTAGGAAGGCTGGAGTTGATGGCTTCAAGGTCACATTTGCCCAAAAAATGGGATTGCCGCTTTTTGGCTTTGTGCTGTTTCGTAACGGCGTTACAAACGAATACTTCGTGCGAGGCGGGCTTTCTACTAGCCAAAAAGAATCTGTTGCGCTTGCGATTTTTGCCGAAGTAAGTGCTGCTTTTGAGGCCTATCAGGGTTTGACAATCATAGCGGCGAACAGCTCGTTCAGTCAAGAAGATATCATATCCGATCTTATCGGATTCTATAAGGCAGTCCGCCCCGAAACCGACTACGGAAATTTATGTAATACATTGGGTACGTCTGAGTCCCTGGAAGTCTTCAAGCAGATGAGCTCGTCCGATCGTGACGCGAAATCGGCAAGTTGGGATTCTCCTGTCTTCTATGCTTGCAAGATCTGCCCAAAGGGGACGTTCCCCAAAGAATATCAAGCGATTACGCCTGCCGCTAAAGGGGGTAAAGATCCTCAGTTTAGGGATTGGACCGACGAAGACACTTTTGGCCCGCTACTACCCCTAACAAAAATAATGTTTATGGTTCAACAGAATCGTCCACAGGGACCTTCTAAGAGCGTGGCCATGCGCGGCGATGCCAAAGTCAGGCCGCAGGCGATGGCAGGCAAGAACGTTAATATTTGAGGCTCGGGTAAGTTTTAACTTTGAGGTATTGCCTCTGACAATGAGGAAAAAGCAATGGGACAACCGGCAGCAAGACTCACCGACATGCACGTCTGCCCGATGGTGACGGTGCTGGTCCCGCACGTCGGTGGACCGATCGTGTCAATGGGCGCGCCGACGGTCCTCATCGGAAACCTGCCGGCCGCCCGCGTGGGCGACATGGCCACCTGCGTCGGCCCGCCCGACTTCATAGCCCCACCCGGGGCGCCGACCGTGCTCATCGGCGGCATGCCAGCAGCCCGGATGGGGGATATGACGGTACATGGCGGATCGATCATCCTTGGCTGCTTCACGGTGCTGATCGGGACCGATGCCGGAGGCTCTGGAATAGGAGCTGGACCAGCACCGCTGAGTGGTGTGCCTTGTGACTGCATGAAAGCCGCCAAGGCGAACGGATCGGCCTTTGTGAAGATGCAGGGTTGAGCCCGAATGTCCGAGCTTCTCCGAACTCTTCCCGTCACCCTTGAAGATCTGCGGCAATTGGCCTGCGAGCAACGGCTCTACGCGATCCTCGATGCCTGTGACGCGCCGGCCATTCTGGCGAAGGTCGGTGAATTGGGTTCTTCCCGTGCTCTCTGCCTCTACCGAGGAGTGGTCGCCCCAGAGATCCTGGAGGTGGCCCCTTATCTGGTGAGGGTTGACGAGGTGCTGCTCCAATGGTTGGTCGACACCGTTTGGAGCGAGCCTTGGGGGATATTCATAGTAGCAAAATTGGAGCCGGATGCGGTTAGAAAGCATCTACGGAAGTTCCTGATGGTCAAAGATCCAGGCGGTGAGGCAATGTACTTCCGCTACTATGATCCTCGAGTACTCCCAGTATTTTTGGAAAGTTGCAATCCCCAAGAATTGCTGACGTTTTTTGGAGGCTTCACGACCTTCGGAGTTGCATCGCCTGAGTCATTAGGTAAAGCAACGATGCTGCAGAATATCGGTTCATAAGCAATGACCGGTACGTGATCTCATTAACCTTGAATCATCGGCCCGTATAAATTTTTCGTATTGCTTCATTATCAATTTTCACTGTGACGGAAAATAGATCTTCGTTTTTCCCTTGTAATGTGGGGAGGCTTTCTCCTCTCTTCCACTGTCGGACAATCGTGACATGGACTTCATCCTCAGCGAACGTCCACCCCTGAACTCTCGTAGTGGTGGATTCGTGCGCAGAAGTGTCCGAATAAATATCTTTGAGTACGCTAGCGCGCGGGTACTGATGGCCGTCCCTCTTCCAGCCCGCATTTTCTATAATGTTTTCTAGTTCTTTGAGTAGAACTATTGCATCGGCTAGATAGAGATATTGAAGGTGAGGCGAGACGGATGCGTTGACTACATGCAGATTGTGGAGCGCTGAGCTACAAGACAGAGCAGGCGGTAGCGAAAAAGCTGCGCCAACCCTATTATACTCAAAAATAATAGGGATGCTAAAGGTGAGAAGGTCAATTTTATCAAAGTCGCGTCGCGGGAAAGTCGCAGTAGATGATCTTTTCACTTCCGCCAGATCGTCGCCAAGAGCAAGTCGAATTCTTGGAAAACGACCAGAAGAGTGGACATCAGTCTGGGCTTGTGGCGGTGAAGAGATGCTCATGACTATCTTTATTCCTTTCCTCGATCCAGAATGAGCTGCATTTGCCCCTCTAATGTTTTCTTGTCACTCGGGTTAGCTAACAGATCCTCAAATTTCTTGACTACGTTTTTCGCGTAAGGCCACCGTTGATCGTAGTCGCTGAGGTCACTGCCGTCAAATTTAACGGTGGGCGGGCCACTGCAATCGGCAGAGAATGAGGTTGCTAGTCCTGGCTCAAGAGGGTTCCATTTCGCCCACCAAAGGGCGTCCTTGAAGGCCGCATTGTCAAAAATTTCTTTAGTCTGTAAAATATCCTGTTGCTCATGCAAAAGAATTTTTAGTGCGCCAGAGTCTGGGTGGCCAGTATCTATATCCGAAAAGCCGTCGAGTACAGAGGGATCTAGTGGGGGAGTTCGTACTTTTTGGCAGTGGCGCAGTGCAGCAAAGCCGTGCTTCTGATAGAATCGATGAGCAGGGTAAATGTCTTTGAATACATTCTTGTTGCCAGTTCCGAGTGCTTCGTATGCAGCTTTCGCCTTATCGCCGAAGAAGGGCAATCCCGTATAGCCTTCGGCATCCTTTAGTCCGCAGCCGACCTGCTTCGATGCGAATGCTGCAACTCCGGCCCAGTGTAGGTTGGGGTTGCTCCGATAGAGGTCGGCATAGGCGGCGTTGATGTATTTATTTCTCTCGATATAATCGCTGCTTTTATTTAAGATGTTGTCTGCCTCGTCCTCGACTTCTTTCCATGCTTTTGCGCAATCGATCTTGTTGTCGCAACTTGCCGTAGGTGATGTCTTGGAGTTGCTAAACGATTGCTTTGCTTTGTCGGCGGTAGCGTTCGCTTTCTTCTTGGAGTCTGCCATGATAAGTGCTCGTCTATGTTGTTCTACGTTTGAGTAGAGCCGCGTCATCCCATTCCGAGTCGGGCACCGATCTCAACGCTTCATCCAAGCGTTCGTCAGGTAGTCGATTCGGGTCTTCCAAGACTGCTCTGATCGCAGGTTGTTGGTCAAAGTTCGGAGCAATTTCCAGCATCAAACCAACAAACAATGCCAAGGTTGACTCCCATTCCATTCCATAGGCTCTAGCTCGGTTGATGCCGGTTTTCACTAACTGGCGAAGCTCCTCATCTGCGAGCCTAGCAACCGAATCAGAGTGCTCGTAACGAAGGTGACGGATGAGCCGGGTCTCAAAATTAGTGTCGGCCTGAGATTGGAAAGCGGAAAGGTGAGTGTCTGTTATTTTAAACATTTGCTGTTCCAAAGTCGATGCGGAATGCTTCAAGAAGGCTCCGTGATAGATGATCTGTCGACGCAGGGTCGGAGCCGCGAATAAAAATGCTAAAAAGATTGGTATCTTTAATTAGCCATGCGGCGCGAACGTGGACATCGAGGCCAGAGTTGGAATCATATCCATTCATCGAATAATGTAAGGCATCGTGTAATCGCCAAGCGCCGACAGCGAGGTGCTCTTTCGGGTTGTTTAGGTCGAAGCCTTGACGCAGGGAGTCTAGAATCGAAGGTTGAAGCGCTTCAAGCGCAAGTGTGGTTGAAGCGTGCCTCAGATTGAGGAGGATCGGTTCTCTCTGAGTATTGGTATAGACCCCAGATCCTTCGGCCTGCCAGGCACCTCTTAGGGTATAGTCGATCCACGGCTCTGCCAGTTTTGTTTCCCACTCGGTCGGTTCCAAAAAATCGGCCGCTGCGACGAGCGATTCGAAGAGCGACTGCCGGTTCGAGAACCCAGCTTCCGGCGCCTTCAAAGTCCAGAGAAGAGACTGCTGATCATTCAAAAACAGGTCGAGATTCCGGTTAACCGCCGCAGTTTTCCATGTCCGCCCAACCCCTTTTTCCTCATAAAGAATGGCGGCATAAGACCCCCTCTTGATATTGCCAGTCTCCGAGCCCAGAAGCAGGTCCCCAGAGTCCTGCAGTCGCTTCATGCGATCTGCAAACCAGAGACCCGGGTCTCCGTGCCCTTCGAGATCACGATGGAGACGAACTTCAGCCACGTCGCTGCGGAACACCGCATCCCCGTCCTCTTCGGTCATCTCCCAGCCCGAAGGCACCGGAAGGGAAACGCAGGCGCGGGGGAACTTTCGCCAAGCGCCGGGCCAACCTCGCGCGGCGGCAGGCTGCGGAGTTCGCAGGATCTCGGAAGTTAGGGGCGCTGACTGTGCCTTACTGAGAAAATCCACTTGGCGGAAGGCGAGCGTCTTGGCGATTGTAGTGAAGAGCCTGTCGCGATCCCGGTCGGGCCGATCGGGGCTGGCGAGAAGCAGTTGGCAGATCAAAGGACCGAGCGTGAGATAGAACGCTTGAGCCTGGGACTCGTTCTCCTCCTCATCGAGGAAGCGGAAAGTCAAGGTGAAGCCCTCGCCGGCTCCTTCAGGACGAACTGGCCCTTCGGCGACGAACTCGAAGCCTTCGTAGAGGTGGGAGAGAATCTCTCTTTGCTGTCGTAGATGTTCTGCGGCCGGCAACGCCTTGAGCAGACAGCGCTCTAGCACCTGTGCCGTCCATCGGCCTCCCGTCGCGTCCTTTCCGGTGAACGCGAACGGCGGTCCAGTCACCCAGTCGTCGGGGACCGCGAACGTGCAGTAGCGGGACTCGTAGCGCTTCAATTGATCTTGACCAGAGTTCCCTTGATGGTGTTGACTCCACTGGCTTCGGAACTGACGAATGTACCTTCCGTCTTATTGTTCATCGAAGCTTCGGAGCTGATGTTCATCGCTTCCATCTTGATGTCGGACGAGGCCTCTTCCTTGATCGACGTCGCTTCGGTCTTGACGTTTTGCGCCTTGACCGAAATGTCGGTGCTGGCTTGGGTCTTCATGTTGTCGCACTTGACGTCGATGCTGGTTTCCGCCTTGACGGTGATTGCCTTGGCGTCGATCTTCAGGGTCCCTTGCGGCGCCAGAATGTCAATCGATCCCGTGTCGGTCGAGATTGTGAGCAGCTTACCCGCGATGTCGATCTTGAAGTGGTGCTGCCCGGATGAATCCGCGATCTCGATGAATTTGTTCTTGTCGTTGATCTCGATACGGTGCATGTCTTTGCTGGTGACGACGACCGTCTCGTTCTTGTCGTCCATCAGCACGCGGTGGCCGTTGGTAGTCTGGACCGTGATGTTTTCTTCTTTATCATCCAGGAAGAGCTTGTTTTTGTTAGCGGTCGTGGCCTTGATCCCCTGCGTTACCAATCCTTGTGCGAGGTGGATGTTGTGGCCGTCGCTGGTGGAGATCTTGATGCTGTTGCCGAACATGGGCTCGGGGAGATCTTGCAGCACGATCTTTTGGCTGCCGACCGGGTTCCCTACGCCAGCGAGTTGCAACCCTTTGGAGGCGAGGTCGACCTCGGGGCCCTGGACGACGTTACTGATGGCGCCGCCGGTCTTAACCGTGACGGTGGGAATGTAGAGATGAGAGAGGTGCGGGTCCTGCATCTCCAGGGCATTCCCATACTTCGTCGACAAGTGCGTGTACTTCCCCGGATCGTCCATCCGCAGCGTATGCGGGTAGGGCGTATTGATCTGGATGTACTGGTATTTGTCGTCGAAGGCCAGCAGGTGCTGGTACGGCGAGCGGATCTCGCTGCGGATGAGCTGGTCCGGCTTGACGAGCTGCATGTTGACGTAGTTGTAGACGCTGCCGACGATGATCGGCTTGTCGGGATCGCCTTCGAAGAAGTCGACGACGACCTCGTCGCCCACCAGGGGGTGCCAGTGGAAGCCGTGCTTGTCGCCGGTCTCCTCGTTCATGCCGGCGTATTGCTGGACGACGCGGATCCAGCAGGAGGCGGTGGGGTCGTAGGGGTGGTCGAGGTCCCAGTGGAAGTGGACCTTGGCGCGGCCGTAGTCGTCCATGTAGATCGGCGCGCCGGGGGGGCCGACGACGTAGGCGGTCTGCATGGTGAGCGACGGCCGCGGGGTGCGCGGCAGCGGACGGAAGGTGTGGCCGGCCGGGATGGCGGTGAAGGAGACGGCGTAGTCCACGCCCCCCTCCTGCTGGCTGGCGCTAAAGCTCGCCGAAACCACCACCCAGGAGATGTTGAGGTCGTCGCGGTAGGCCTTGTCCAGGGTGAAGACCATGCCGGCTCCGATCGAGCGGAAGTTGCCCGAGGCCGAGAGCGTCTTGCGCATGGCCGCCTGCGCCTGCACCGCCATCTTCGCCAGGAAGATGCCCCGCCCGTCGTCGAGGTAGCGCTCGAGATGGTAGTCGTAGACGGCGTAGTCGGGGTTGTCGGGCGCGTTCTGGATCAGCTTGTCTGGTGGCTTCTTGGGCTCGCGATAGTTGAAATCGCGGTAGGCCACCTGGCCGGTATAGGCGCTCTCCTCGTAGGTGAGCGAGGAGAGGTACTCCTCGTCGGTCGAGAGGATGCCGGTCGCCTTCTTGAAGATCACGGTGTCGTCGGGATAGCAGCCGTCGTAGCCGCTGGCGTCGTCGCTGATCACCAGGAGGTCGAGCGGCTCGTCGGGGTCGTGGTAGAAGTAGTAATACATTCCCTCCTCTTCCATCAGCCGCGAGAGGAAGGCGAAGTCGGTCTCCCGGTATTGCAGGCAGAATTCGCGCAGGGCGTAGGACTGGGTGAGCTTCATCTTGTATTTGCCGGCCATGCCGCGGGCGTCGAGCACCATGCGCAGGATGTCCGGCGTGCCGATCCACTGGAACATCTTGCAGTTGGTCTTCTGGGTGAGCATCCAGAAGTGGGGGACGACCTCGATGGCGTACTCGCCGTATTCCCCTTCTTCCTGGGTGATGCTGGGAATTCCGGCGTTGACCTGCGAGACGCTCGCCACCATGCCGTACCAGCGCTTCTTCTTCTGCTCCCAGTCGAGGTGGATCTCGGCGCGCTTGCGGACGAGGGACTTGATGTCGAGCTCCGGATCGTCGCAGCGCAGGGTGAGGCTGTAGCGGGAGAGGTGCGACATCTCCTCGTGCGCGTGGAACGTCAGCATCTGGAAGGTCTGGCCGCCGATGACGACGGCGTATTGGGCGGTATCGGCTAGGACCTGGGCCATGGCGGCTCTCCATTTTCTCTTCGCTCGGGGCGCCCGTGGCCTGCGACCTCATCCCCTATCCCCTTCTCCTGAAGGAGAGGGGGGACGTGGCTGTGGCCGCCTACTCTACGGCGTGGCCCAAGCACTCCAGGAGGGCCCTCCCTCTCCTTCAGGAGAGGGACCGAGGGTGAGGTCGCAGGCCACGGATGGGGCCAGGCGCTACTCGATCGCATGCGTCAACTCTCCGGCCTCGCCGACGTCGAGGCGGACGGAACGGATGGGCTCCTCGCGCGCCATGCGGCCGAGGATCTCGGTGGAGACGTTGGTGAGCACGGCGGCCTGGATGACGTGGTCGATGTTGCGGGCGCCGGTCTCTTCGACGGTGCAGCGGGCGGCGATCCAGTCGGCCACGGCCGGAGTGTAGGTGAAGTCGATGCGGGCGTTGGCGGCCATGCGGCGGACGATCTTGTGGAGCTTGAGGTCGACGATGCCGCGCAGGGTGTCCGGCGACAGGGGCACGAAGGGGACGATGGTCATGCGCGCCAGCAGGGCGGGCTTGAAGCGCTCGCGCAGCCGGGGGCGGAGGGCCTCGACGAGCTCGTCGGGCTCGGGGGTGACGTCGGGCTGGGAGCACATGGCCACGATGTCCTCGTCGCCGAGGTTGCTGGTCATGATCACGACGGTGTTCTTGAAGTCGATCTCGCGCCCCTCGCCGTCGGCGAGCGTGCCCTTGTCGAAGACCTGGTAGAAGAGGTTCATCACGTCCGGGTGCGATTTCTCGACCTCGTCGAGGAGGACGACGCTATAGGGGCGCTGGCGGACGGCCTCGGTGAGGATGCCCCCCTCGCCGAAGCCGACGTAGCCGGGCGGGGAGCCGATCAGCCGCGAGACGGTGTGCGCCTCCATGTACTCGGACATGTTGATGGTGGTGAGGAAGCGCTCGCCGCCGTAGAGGAGGTCGGCGAGGGCGAGGGCGGTCTCGGTCTTGCCGACGCCGGAGGGGCCGACGAGGAGGAAGACTCCTTGAGGCGTCGTGGGGTTGCCGAGCCCGGCTCGCTCCGCCCGCAGCCGCTGGGCGATGGCGCCGAGGCCGTGGATCTGGCCCATCACCCGCGCCGCCAGCGCCGCCTCCAACTCCAGGGCGAGCCGCGCCTGGTCGCGCATCATCTTGCCGGCGGGGATGCCGGTCCAGTCGGAGACCACGGCGGCCACCACGTCGGGCGTGACCTCCAGGGGGATCAACGGCTGCTTCCCCTGAACCTCCGCCAGCGCCGCCAAAGCCTTCGCCAGTCCCTCTTTCTTTTCCGCGTCCGTGCTCCCGTCCGTGCTTTTGTCCTCTCCGTCCGTGTCTTCCTTTTTCCCCCCCCGCGCCGCGAGCACCGCGTCCACCGCTTTGCGCTCGGTCTCCCAGCGCGTTTGCAAGGTTGCCAGCTCGCCGCGGTGCCCTTCGATCTCTTCGTTGAGGCGCGCGATCTCGCCGTCGTCCTGGACGCTGCCCCCCTCGACGTCGCGCTGCTTGGCCTTCACGGCCAGCTCGATGTGCTGGATGCGGCGGTCCAGGCCTTCGAGGGCGGCGGGGCGGCCGGTGAGGCCGATGCGGACGCGGGCGGCGGAGGTGTCGAGGAGGTCGACGGCCTTGTCGGGGAGCTGGCGGCCGGAGATGAAGCGCTCGGAGAGGCGGACGGCGGCGAGCACGGCGGTGTCGAGGATGCGCACGCCGTGGGCCTCCTCGAACTTCTCCTTGACGCCGCGCAGCATGGTGGCGGCCTTCTCCTCGGCCGGCTCCTCGACCTTGACGAGCTGGAAGCGGCGGGCGAGGGCGGGGTCCTTCTCGAAATACTTCTTGTACTCGGACCAGGTGGTGGCGGCGATGGTGCGCAGCTCGCCGCGGGCGAGGGCGGGCTTGAGCAGGTTGGCGGCGTCGCTCTGGCCGGCCGAGCCGCCGGCGCCGATCAGCGTGTGGGCCTCGTCGATGAAGGTGATGATCGGGGTCTCCGACTCCTTGATCTCGGCGATCACCGACTTCAAGCGGTTCTCGAACTCCCCCTTGACGCCGGCGCCGGCCTGCAGGAGGCCGAGGTCGAGGCCGCGGATCTCGACGTCGCGCAGCGATTCGGGGACGTCGCCGGCCACCACGCGCAAGGCCAGACCCTCGACCAGCGCGGTCTTGCCGACGCCCGCCTCGCCGACCAGGATGGGGTTGTTCTTCCGCCGCCGGGTGAGGATGTCGATCACCTGCCGGATCTCGTCGTCGCGGCCGTAGATGGGATCGATCTTGCCCGAGCGCGCCTCGGCGGTGAAGTCGAGGGTGAACTGGGCGAGCGCGCTCTCCGGCTTCGGCCCGCCGGGGCCGGCCGGGGCAGAGCTGGCCGCGCGGGGGGCGGAGAAGCGGCCGGTGGGTGGCTTGTCCTCGGCCGAGCCGGCGACGATCGACGCGAAATCCCGGCGGAGCTCCTCGGCGGGGAGGGCGCCGACGAGATCGAGATAGGACTTGAGCGGCGAGCTGCCGCGGTTGGCGAGCACGGAGGCGAAGAGGGTGCCGGAGCGGATCTGCTCCTGCCCGTACTCGACGGCGCCGACCAGGAAGGCGCGCTCCAGGGCGTCGAGCATGAGCGGCGAGAAGACGGGGCGGCCGGGGTTGCCGGCGCGGAGGTCCTCGAGGGCGGCGAGCAGGCGGTCCTGGAAGGCGCCGGTGTCGACGTCGAAATGGCGGAGGATGCGCGGCAGGTCGCCGGTGCCGTCCTCCAGCAGCTTGAGGAAGAGGTGCTCCAGCGTCACCTCGTAGTGGGTGCGGGTGATGGTGAAGCCGGCCGCCCCCTCCAGGCTGCGGGTCAGATACGGGTGGGCCTTGCCCAGCAGCGAACGGACGTCGGACGTGATCATGCCGCGGATTCTCCTCCCAGCCGGGCGCCGGCGAAGATGATGTTGGGATCGGCCGCCAGGCCGGGGGCGGAGGTGACCCAGCTCGTCCAGCCGAGCCGGGCCATAGAGCCTTCTTCCAGGCGCATCTCCGGGATCTCCTCGCGCTTCACCACCAGCTCGACGTCGTAGTCGAAGCGGTCGCCCACCCAGAGCCGGGAGAGCGAGCAGGTCTCGCGGAACTTCCCCTGGTCGGGGAGAAAGGAGAGGTATTCGGTGAAGCCGAGCGGGCCGATCGACAGCCGGAACTTCCCGGCCCGGTCGGGCACCTTCTCGCCCACCGAGAGGTCGACGCCAAGCGTCGAGTTCGCCGCGCCCAGGCGGTTGCGCCCCTCGGGGGGGATGGTCACCCAGCGGAAGATCCGCTCCTCGACGCGGGTGGGGACGCCGCCGAAGTGGTCCGCGACCATCAGCTTCAGCCCCACCGGCGGCCGGGTGCGCAGCGCCAGGAGGCCGAGATAGCGGAGCAGGCGCGCGGCCGGCAGCCGCGTGCGGGCGCGGGCCTCCGGGTCGCCCAGGCCGATAAAGGAGAGGAGATAGCCCGAGACCTCGTCGGCGCCCCCCGGCTCGTAGCGCCAGGGGTAGCGGTACTTGAGCCAGGCGCGGTAGAAGAGCGAGAGGATACGGTGGTTGAACAGGTCGAGGAACTGGGTGAGCTCGTTGGCGTCGACGTCGGTGAAGCCGATCAGCTCGGTCAGGTAGACCGGGCTGGGGGAGGCGACGCCGTAGAGCCCCATGAAGTTGACGGTGATCCGGTAGTCCCAGGGGACGGGGCGCTGCGGATCGTCGCCGCGATCCTCCTCGGACGGCTCCTCGACCCGGCGCACGTCGGCCGGGGAGAAGACCAGCGAGGGGTCGGGGCGCAGGCGCAACCCCTCGACGCGGAAGGGGCCGCCGCGGCCGATCGGCACCGGCCGGCCGAGCCAGGTCTCCAGCAGGTGCACGAGCTGGAAGAAGTCGAAGAGGTACCCCTCCTCGAGCATCTTCCGCTTCAGATCGAGGTCTGCTTGCCGCGCGTCGCCGGGCATCGCAGGAGGGCTCCGGAAGGGGTCTGGGCCACGGTCAGCTCGGTGAACGAGTTGACGCCGCTGTAGAGGGAGAGGAACTCGCTCAGCACTTCGCTGAACAGCAGGAGGTCGCCGAAATCGTCGAAGTGGGTCTCGTCGACCGTCAGGGTGAGCGCGGTGCCGCGGATGGGGGCGCCGCGGTCGAGGGTCTCGCGGGGGGTGAGCTTGGCGTCGCGGACGCTCTCGATCCGCCGCCGGTTGGCCGGCTGCTCGCCGGCGTCGTAGAGACCGAGCAGGGCGCGGAAGGCCGCCGGGTCGGAGAGCGACGCGATGTTGAGCGCCATTTGCGAGACGAAGCGCCACTCGGTGCCGGCGCCCAGCCGCGGGTAGATCGGCTCGGTGGGGCGGGTCAGGTTGCGGAAGGTGGCGAAGTCGAGCTTCTCGCCGCCGTAGCCGCGGATGTCGCCGATCCCCACCTCCCGGCAGAGGCGGCCGTTGGTGCAGGTGAGGCTGAGCGACAGCACCTCCTCGCCCGGCAGCTTGCCCCTCGCGGAGGAGATCAGCGACAGGTAGGTCAGCCAGGCGCCGGCGGGGGACTTGCGGTGGCCGACCTGGTAGTAGACGCCGTCCGCGGTGTCAGAAGGCGCGGCGCTGCTGTCGTGATCGAACGAGAAGAAGGGGGGGCGGCGGAAGCGGGCGCCGTCGGCGGTGCGGATCGACTCGACGCCGTCGACGCTGAGCACCTCGTAGGCTTCCGGATGGGTGAAGTCGCCGAGCACCCGGTGCTTCACCTTGAGCTGGGTCACCGCGATCGGCTCGCCGTCGCGCGGGAAGGCGTTGACGATCGGCGTGGTGTGGAGGCGGAAGCTCTCGGCGGTGGGGTGGAAGGTGTCCGGCACCGCGCCGCGGAAGCGGATCTCCAGCTCGAAGCCGGCGTCGCGGGGGCTGAGCGGGATCGCTCCCAGGCCGACGATGTCGAGGAAGAGGAACTTCTCCGGGAAGCAGAAGTACTCGGAGAGCAGGCGGAAGCCGGGGAAGCTGGTGGTGGGGTAGGGGAGGACCTCCTCGCCCTCGCCGAAGCCCACCGGCCGCACGGCGCCCTCGGGAAGCAGCCGCTTGCCGTCCTTCCCCCAGGAGAGCACGATCGAATCGACCTGCCGGCGGAGGATCTGGTAGAGGCCGAAGGCGGCGGCCGGCTCGCCGGCGAGATGGATGCGCAGGCGGTCGATCCGCAGCCGGTTGAGGTCGGCCCCCTCGACGACCTCGAAGCGGAAGCGGAGGCGGGGACGGCCGGCCGAATCGGCGATCATCCCGGCCTCGGCGAGGTGGATGGGGTGGAGCTCGACGTCGTAGGCGGTGCGGAAGCGGCAGGGGACCTCCTGCGAAGTGCGCGCCGAGTCGACGGTGAAGCCGCGGGGGATCACCTGGCGCTCGCGGACCATCCCCTTCTTGGGCTGGAACTCCAGTAGCGCTAGCGACGGGATGGGGCGCAGGTGATAAGGCCAGACGAGGTCGAGAAGCGAATGGGTGAGCTCGGGGAAATCGTCCTCCAGCTTCTGCCGGAT
Organism: uncultured Acidobacteriota bacterium; assembly: GCA_963718645.1. Taxonomy (GTDB): domain Bacteria; phylum Acidobacteriota; class Thermoanaerobaculia; order Multivoradales; family UBA5704; genus DATARR01. The sequence continues at coordinate 1,939,628 of OY970373.1, read as the reverse complement.
GTTGCCGGTGAGGAAGGCGAAGGATTCGACCAGCCGCTCGACGTGCGGATCGCGCGAGCGCGGATCGCTGAGATTGAGGAAGCGGGCGCGGTCCGGGTGCAGGCGGGCGTACTCGCGCCCGGCCTCGATCAGGTAGTTGAGCTCCTCCTCGTAGAAGCGGTTGGACTCCGACATGACGGTCTGCCGCTCCGCCTAGAGGTCGTCGAGGTCCGCGCCGACGGCGGCGTGGCCGCTGCTGGAGATGGTGGTCCGGTACTGCACGCGGGTGCGCTCCTCGTTCTCCTCGATCTCGCCGGTGATCAGGAAGGAGGCGCGGAACTCCTTGGGGTCCGAGCCGATCAGCCGGACCCGGGCGTTGAGCAGGCGCGGCTCGTACTTCTTGACCAGCTTCTCCAGGAACGAGCGGAGCTCGCCCAGCGACGCCGGGTAGTCCGAATAGAAGGAGGAGACGTCGGGAAGGCCGTAGTCCGGGAGGTTCTGCAAGGCTCCCTGACGGGTGTTGAGGAGGAGCGCGAGGTGAGTGCGGACGGGATCTCCCACCCAGCGTACCGGCGAGGCGGGACGGCCCGGGAGGGGACCGAGCATCCGTTCAAGGAATCCGTCGTCCGTCGATCGCCAGGCCATCCGTCCCACCCCTCCGCGCGATTACCGCGTTTACCGGCCCTCTTTCCAGGAATCCTGGAACTCGACGTTCCCTTCGAGGAACTTCCAGGTGATCTTCTCGTACCGGAAGGAGATCTCTTCCATGTGCTTGTACTGCTCGTTGGCCGGGTTGTCGACGTCCGGCATGTAGGGACGGATGGAGGTGATCCGCGCGTCCTGCAACTGGTGGTTGAAGTATTCCTTCTCAACCCCCTGATCGTCGATCTTGTACCACTTGAGCTTGGCCGACGGGATGATCTTGCCGTTGCAGAGGTATTGATAGAGCGTCGGCGACGCCTTGTCGTAGTTCTTGATGATCACCAGGTCCTTGTGGACGCGGGTGCCGGTGGCGGAGCCGTCCTTGCGATCGCTCGGCATGTAGACTTCGTGGTTGAAGCCCACGACCTCGACGTTGCCGGTACGCCCCTGAACCTCGCAGGAGCCCTGAATTCCATCGATCTCCATATACGCGGGAAGCGGCATCTTGAACCTCCTTTTGGATCAATCAGATTCGGATTGCTACGTTATGGAATTACTTTCCCTTCTTCGCCTTGGGCAGACGGGAAACGAGAGAGAGCGCGACGTCGACGCCCTCGATCTGGAAGTGCGGGCGGACCAGCATCTCGACGTTGTAGAAACCCGGGTTGTCGGCGATGTCGGACACCTTGATCTGCGCGGCCGAGAGCGGGTACTTGGCCTTGGCCTCCGCGCCGGGGTCCTTCATCTCCGTCACCAGGGTGTTGATCCAGTCCTCCAACTCGCGCTGCAGGTCGTCCTTCTCCTTGGCGGCGCCGATGTTCTCGCGCTGGATCACCTTCAGGTAGTGGGCCAGGCGGCTGACCAGGAAGAGATAGGGGAGGCGCGCGGAGAGCCGGCTGTTGGCGGTGGCGTCGTCAGTGAGGTACTTCTTCGGCTTCTGAACCGAGTTGGCGGAGAAGAAGCAGGCGAAGTCGTTGTTCTTGTAGAACGACAGCGGGATGAAGCCGAGCTCGGAGAGCTCGAACTCGCGGCGGTCGGAGATCAGGATCTCGGTGGGGATCTTGGTCGCCGTCTCGCCGGCCGCCTCGTAGTGGTGGAGCGGCAGGTCCTCGATGATGCCACCCGACTGCGGGCCGCGGATGTTCACGCACCAGCCGTGGTCGGAGAAGCTACGGGTCAGCGTCGAGGCGAAGGCGAAGGTGGCATTGCCCCAGAGGTAGTTGCGGTGGCTCTCGCCGCCGGCCTCCTCCTCGAAGTGGAAGCTCTTCACCGGCACCGTGTCCTGCCCGTAGGGGAGGCGGAGCAGGAAGCGCGGGAAGGTGAGGCCGACGTAGCGCGAATCCTCGGAGTCGCGGAACGAGCGCCAGGAGGTGTACTCGGCCTGATCGAAGATCGGCGCCATGTCGGGCAGCCGGGGGATCTCCTCGATGTCGTGGCCGAAGAACTTCTGGCCGACGCCGCCGATGAACGGCGCGTGGCAGGCGGCGGCGATCTTCGACAGGTTGCGCAGCAGGCCGAGGTCGGGGGGGCGGTTCTCGAACTCGTAGTTGCCGATGATGGCGCCGATCGGCTGGCCGCCCGGCTGGTCGTACTCCTGCACGTAGACGTGCTTGAACAGCCCCGACTGGATCGGCTCGGGGACGCTCTCGAAGTCGTCCGCCAGGTCCTCCTTCGAGACGTTGAGGATCTCCAGCTTGATGTTGCGCCGGAACTCGGTGCGGTCGACCAGGAACTTCAGGCCGCGCCACGCCGACTCCAGCTTCTGGAAGTCCGGCTGGTGGAGGATGGCGTTGACCTGGTCGCTGATCCGGCGGTCGAGCTCGGCGATGGCGCTGTCGACCAGCACCTTGTCGACCCGCTGCACCTCGCCCGGCTTGATCGCCATGTGGATCAGCGTGCCCAGCGCCTGCGAGAGGCGCGACTTGATCTCGGCCTCCTGCCCGACGCCCGACTCCGCCGCGTGCGACAGATCGACTTTCGAGAGCAGGGAATCGAGGGTGGAGGGCTCCTCGGTCACGCTCTGCGGCGCCGCCTTGACTGCCTCTTGCTCGGCCATGGGTCTACCTTTTCAAAGCCTGTCGTCTAGTTGGGAAGGGCTTACCGGTCGACGGACGTCCGCGACCCGCTCAACGCTCCTCGCTCTGGCCGGAGATCACGTCCGGGAGCGGGGCGATGCGGTCGAGCTCGGCGGTGATGGCGCTCAACTGGTCCTTGTCCTTGACGATCTTGTCCAGCGCCTGGCGGAAGTCGCGGTTGGTGATCACCCGCGCCTTGAGGTCGGTGAGCAGCTCGCGGATTTCCAGCATGCGGGCGAGCTCGGGGACCTTGCGCACCACCTCGTCCGGGTTGAACGCCTTCAGCGAGTCGAGCTCGAGCTCCACCTTGAGCTCGTCGTCCTCCTTGCCGGTCAGCCGGTTGGGCACCAGCATCGAGAGCTTGAGCTTCTGCTCGCGCAGGACGTCCTCGAAATTATCCTTATTGACACTGATCTTTTTCCGCTCGTCGAGAGGGGTCGAGTCGGGGCGCAGGTTGTAGTCGCCGAGCAGGAGGAGCTTGAGCGGGAGCTCGATCTTCTCCTGGGCGCCGTCCGTTTTCTTGACGTAACGGATGTTCACCCGCGAGGGCGGGATCTCATTCTGAAAGCTCCGGTTACGGGCCATGCGGAGACCTCCTTTGGGGAACAGGACAGAACGCCATTTTAGCGATGTCAACCAGCATATCGCCAACATTTGCCCCGGTCAACCTGGACTCGGGGGCGTCTGACTCCATATGATGGTTGCGACGTTTCCCTTTCGCGGAGGGCCTTTGATGACGGGACCGACTCGCACCTCGCTGCGCCTCCTGGTGGTGGCGGACCTCGCCCCCGGCGGCGAGGCCGGGCCGGTGCAGGTCGCCGGAAGTGTTGGAGAGGCGCTCGCGTCCCTCTCGCCGGCGCTGGCGCTCAACCTTCCCAACCGGCTGGGGGGCGCCGCCCGCGAGATCGCCGTCTCCCTCCGCTTCACGCGGCTGGAGGACTTCCAGCCTGACGCCATCGCCGCTCATCTGCCTCCTCTTGCCGCGCCAACGCCTCCGGCCGCGGGCGCACGGGATCCCCTCGATTCCCTATTGGCGCAAGTGGAGGTGCCGGCGTTACAGGGGCGCTCCCCGGCCGAGCTGCAGGTGGCCGAGATCGTCCAGTCCGAGGCGTTCCGGGCCCTGGAGGCGGATTGGCGGGGGGTGGACTTCCTGGCCCGCCGCGCCGCGGCGTTCCCGGACGTCCGGATCGAGGTCCTGGCGGCTCCCAAGGACGCGTTCCTTGACGCCTTCTTCGACACCGTCTTCCCTGCCGAGCACGACGGGACCTCCGAGGTGCCGCTCTCCGCCGTGGTCCTCGGCTACGAATTCGACCGCGGCCCGGCGGACGTCGAGGCGCTGCGCAACGCGGCGCGGATGGGGGAGAGCCTGCGCGTGCCCTTCCTCGCTTCCGTGGGCGCTCCCTTCTGGGGGCTGAAGCAGGTGAAGCTCCTCGCCGGCCTGCCCGACCTGGTGCGCAAGCTCCAGGGGCCCGAGTATGCGAAGTGGAACGGCCTGCGCGCCGAGGAGACCGCGCTCTGGCTCTGCCTCGCCGCCAACCGCTTCCTGCTCCGCCCGGCCCACGGCGAGACCGACCGGCCGCTCTGGGGCTCGGGCGCCTACGCGCTCGCCGCCGTGCTGGCGCAGGGGTTCGCCGCCGGGGGCGCCGCCTTCCCGCTGGCGGGCGACCCGGCGCGCCTCGCGGATCTGCCCGGCGAGCCGGCCGTCGAGGTGCCGCTCCCGGACGCCAAGGCGCTGGAGCTGACGCGGATCGGCCTGGCGCCGCTGGTATCGACCCGGGGCGAGGCCGCCGCCCATTTCCCGTCCGTCCCCACGCTCCACGCGCCGAAGCGCTACGTCAGCGACGAGGCCACGCGCGCCGCCGCCGTGGCGGCCACGCTGCCCTATCAGGCCTTCGCCGGCGCCGCCGCCCACGCGCTGGCCGCCCTCGCCCGCGAGATCGGCGGCGGCCTCTCGCCGGAAGAGATCAAGAGCCGCTTCGAGGCCGGCCTTCTCGCCTTCCTCGCCGGGGCCGAGGAGGCGCCTGCGGCGGAGGAAGTCGAGGTCGAGCTGCAGCCCGACGCGGAGGCTCCGGGGTTCTGGGAGGTCATGGTCCGGTTGCGGCCGAAATTCCAGATCTCCGGCAGCGAGGTCGACCTGGTGCTGGGGAGCACGGTCTCCGCCTGAGTCATGGCCGCTCCGCTCCGACCCCAAGTCCGCCTGCTGCCGCTGGGGCCCGCCCCCTTCGCGGTCCACCTCCTGCGCGCCGATACGGGGGGAGAGCCCTTCCAGCGCGCCGCCGGCCGCGACGGGACGGTGCGCGCCTACCTCGGCGTCCTCGCCGGCGAGACCGGCGCCGAGCTCGACCGCGTGGTGATCGAGCTGCCGGGAGAGCAGGCGGGCGAGCCCTCCTTCCCCGAGGAGGAGCCCGCCGCCAACGCCGCGATCGAAGCGGAGTGGGCCGCCGCCCATCAAGACCTGCTGCGTCTGCTCGCCGCCCCCGCGCAGTTCCCCGAGCTGCTGGCGCCGGCCGCGCCCGCCCTGCTGCCGCCGACGATCTTCAGCGCCACCTCCGGCCGGCTCCACCGCATCCCCTGCCCGCGCTGCTTCTGCCCCTTGAGCACCTGCCGGGAGGATGCCCTCCTGGCCGCCGCCGGGCTGCCGCTCTACTCGGTCACCGCGGCGAAGTTCCTCTACTGCGCGGCCTGTCATCCCAAGGAGGAAGGGGACGGGCCCCGCTTCTGGACCGGCACCGAGGCGGAGGCGCGCGGGCTGGAGCGGGTCGGCTCTCTGGAGGATCTGCGGCGCGACTACGGCGCGGCGCTGGAACGGGCCCGCGCGGAGAAGCTGCCGCTGCGGCTCGATGAGCTGCCGCCGGTGACCGCTGCCGCCGCGACGCCCGCGGCACCCGCCGGCCGCAAGGGAGCGGCCGCGGCGGTCGCGACGCCTGATTGGACCGTCTTCAACCTCCACGACTCGCCCTATCTGATCACCCGCGAAGCGCCCGTCGCCTTCGACGACTTCGTGGCCCGCCTCGGCGCCGGCGAGCCGGCGGACGGCGCGGAGTCCGGCCCCGGCTTCCTGTTCGCCGCCGAGGGCTCGGGGATCGACGCCGTCGAGGTGCTGGCCCTGAAGCTCGCGGCCTTCCTGCAGATCGTCGCGGACGTCCGCCGCCACTACCTCCTGCTCGGCCGGCCGCACCTCGACCTTCAGCCCGATCACCTGGTGGTCGAGCCGGGGCCGCGAGCGAGTTTCCTGCCGGCGCTCTGGAGCTTCCGGGTCAAGCTGCTGGGGGCCTCGCCGTCGCGCCTGGCGAACCTCGGGTCCGGTCTCGCCGTGCCGCTGCCGCCGCGCGATCCCCGGGCGCCCTTCGCCTCGCCCGCCGTCCGCGCCGCCCGGCTGGCCAGCCCGGCGCCCGGCGAGCTGATGATCGAGCGGGTGCTGCCGGAGAAGGGGGGAGCCGACCGCTGGCGGATCGAGGGGACCCTCCTCGACCCCCACGGCTTCTATCCGCCGCCGACGCTGCGCGACTTCGTGCAGATCGCCTGGCCGCGCGACCTCTTCGGCCGCGCGGCGACGGCGACCGCCCGTCTCGATCCGCGCTCGGCTCCCGAGAGCGTCGAGATGGCGATCACCACCGAGCCGCTGGAGCTCGACGTGACGCTCGCCCAGCGTCTGGGGCGGGCCGGCGGCTTCCGCGTCCCCGGCGTGCGCTACAAGATCTACTCGGCCCTGAGCGCCCCGGAGGACCTCTACTCGCTGGGCATCCTGCTGCTGCGCATCCTGCTGGTGAACGACGGCCAGGCGCTCTCGGCGCTGGAGCCGCTGATCGAGGCGGTGCCGCAGGGGGCCAGCCAGTCCGTGCGCGGCTCCCGGCGAACGGTGGAGGAGGCGCTCTCCGCCATGCTCGCCGCCGAGCCCGAAAGGCTCGCCAAGGCCAACCTCTTCCACCGCGAAGCCGACCGCGGTCCCGGGCGTCCCAACTCGATCCCGGAAGAGATCTGGACCGGCGTCCTCCTCTTCGCCCTCCGCCTCATTGGCCGCGGCCCCGGCTTCGGCCTCACCCCCGAAAAAGGCGGCGCCTACGGCTTCAACGAAGCCAACCCCGTCGCCCATCTCGACGAGGTCCAGGCCGAAGCCGAGGATCTGCTGCGCCGGCTGCACGGATTGTTGTTCCATCGCCAGGCCGTGCACGTGGAGGTGCAGACGCTGATCGCGGAATTGCTGGCGGAGGATGTGGAGCCGGAGCGCAAGGAGAAGGAGCGGATCCCGACGGACCGGGTGAAGCCGTGAGGCGGCAAGTCTTGGAAGCTGACGCTGGAGGAGAGCTCCGTGCTTCAATTCAAGATCGTTAGGGATCATTTCGCCGACCCCGAGTGGGAAAATAATATTCCTTTCATGTATTTGGATTCTACGAACCATGTGACGGTCGGGATCGGTTGTCTGCTTTCCTCAGTGGAGGAGGCCGAGGGCTTAAACTTCGTCGTATCTGTTTACCGGATCGGAGCCGTCATCAGGTCATAGTAGGAAGGCGGTCTGGGGCTGCGAAGAATCGCGCTGAAAAGAGCCAGTGAGTTGAAGCCGCGTTGCTGACCTGTCCGCAGAAGGCTGGTCAAGATTGACTGGGCCTTGGCGCCATCGGACGTGCGGTTGCCGCCACACGATTTGCGGTTGACGACGGCAGGCCGAATCGCCTGCTCGGCGGGCCAATTGGTGGCCTCGACATCCTCCCGGTCGAGGAAGACGAACAGATCGTTCTGGTGGCGCCGCAAGTGCTTGGCCAAGCGCCGATTGCCGGTATGGGTGATCCGACCCGCGAGCAGACGGTTCATCTGGGCTGCCAAGCGCCCTTTGGCGATCCGCACTCCCTGCGGGCTGAGGGTTCCAGCCGTCCGCCGATCCCGCACGGACAAAGCCGCCTGGAGAATCGCCTTGACCTGGCGGGGAAATCTCGCCGCGCCGCCCTGAGCGGTCTCCAGCATCTCCCGACAACGCCGCAGCAAATGGGCTAAGCAGGTCTGCTGCGTCGCTTGGGTGAAACGCCGGTATGGCGCCCACCCATCCGCCACCAGGACTCCCCCATAGCTCTCCCCCAGCACTGTCGCCGCTTGCGCGAACCCGCGGCCCCGCACAATCGCATAGACCGTCTCGCAGCGATTGGTAAAGGCCCACAGCCAACCACCGCGCCCCCCGATGCGCCAGCCGCTCTCATCCGGGTAGACCACGGCAGACTTGCGAATCGCTTGCACCAACTCCTCATAGATCGGCTGCGCTTTCTTCGCCGTCCGCAGCAAGGCCCGGCACAGCGTCGAGCGCGATACCCGAAGACCGGCCATCTGCTCCAGCAAACCGGCGATCTTGCCGTAACTCAAGCCGCCAACTTTGTTCAGATAGGTGGCCAGCGACACCACTCCCGGACCGATCTGAACACCGGCCACTCCCACCGCCTGCGAGCTCTGACGAGGATGTCGTCCGCTCTGTCGACATCCACACCGGGAGCACTCGCCGTAGTGGAGGATGAATTCGGTCGTCCACGGGCGGATCTCCGGAATATCAATCTGGTATTGGCTTTCCTGGCCCATCCGGTGCACTGGGCTTTGGCAGACCTCGCACCGCGAAGGGCAGGCGACCTCAATCGTCTCATCGACCTGCTCGGGAACCGGCCGGCAAGAGCGCTTTCCGTACTGCTCTGCAGGCTTGCGGCCCGGCTTCTGGGGATGGCTCTTCGGCTCCCCCTTCGAGAACGGGGCGGCTTGGCGTTTGCCACCGCGTCGCAACTCCTCGATGATCTTCTCCAATTGAGCAATCCGGCGCTCTTGCCGCTCGATCCGCTGCTCCTGCTCAGCGATCCGGCGCCCCTGCTCGCTGATCCGGCCTCGGAGCTCAGAGTTTTCTTGAAGGATTTCCTCGTAAGTCGGCATGTCCGAAGGAGATTAGACCATGCCTCCAGGGGAAAAACAAGTCGCTCCCAGGCGTGTCGTCAAGGCGGCGGGTGTGCTTCAACCCCCGGAAAGGGCGGTAAACAGATACGACTTCGTCTATAGGGAAGATCTAAAATCTGGAGTGAATAACGCAAAAGACACGGCTAGGAAGGGTGATACAGCTTCGAAGGCAGCGATCGCCCAAGACTTCCAAAACGTGATGGGACACAAAAACGAAAACTGGAAGGCGACTTACTTCAAAGTCTTCACGCTTCTTGACCTTCCTACGGCCGACGTCGATAAGCTGTTTTATCAGAGGGTCTCCGTCTTTGAACAGAACCTCGGTAACATATTTCCCGCTTATGATTCGTTTCCGGCTCCAGCCCAGTTGGCTTTGTTGGATATAATTTACAACAAAGGGAGGAGTGGATTGATTCATTTCAAGAAAGGAAAATTTTTAGAAGCCGCAAGCAAAAGGGACTGGTCAACAGCTTCTCTTATATGCGATCGACCTGAGGTCGCGGCGAGAAGAAATACAAGGACCAAAGAGTTGTTTCAGCAGGCGGCGGATGTCGAGAAGGTACTCCAGCAACATAAAACACCAACAGGTAAGGTTATGCCCCCTCGGGTTTTGACCCAGCCGCATGCATGGTACGATCCCGTGTTCGATGTCCTGGAAGAGGTATATCAGAAGCTGAAGAGCGAATTGTTGCCTCCCCGTGCGCAAGGCAAGCGCTAGCTTCCACAGTGCCCCTATTTCTGCTTTTGTAGAGACGTTCCCAGCCTGTCCACGACACCCTTCCGCAGGCCACGGGGACGGCGGGACGTCTCCGACGGAGGGCAGGCCGCTGGCAGACCTCGGGCGGCGATGGGCGCGGTGATTTCTCTTTCTGTTGGGATCGATTGATTTCCAGGATTGCGGCTGCGTCGAAACAACGGAGAGGGCGGTGGTGCGCCGCGATAAGGCGGTGGCGGTTGGGGCGTTGGTGACCCTGCGGAGACGTCCCGCCGTCCCCGTGGCCTATGGGAGGGTATCGTGGACGGGCTGGGAACGTCTCTACAAGCCCTCGTCCAGCGTTTCCTACCGCCGCAGGGCTTCTTCCAACCCCGCCGCCGCTCGCATATCGATCCGAAATAACTTCTTCCGCAGGATCTCAATCTGCAGGCGAGCGGCCTCGGGGTCCTGCGGACCGCCCTTCTTCGCGGGTCGCGCATAGCAGAGGGCGAGGAGCTGGTAGAGATCGGCGGCGGTCTCCGGCTCCCAGTCTTCGAATTGAAAGGTTTCGGTTTCGTTCAGCAGTGTCTCCAGCAGGGCGCGCGCCCAGGCAACCTGGTTGGCCTGGAGGCAGAGGCGGGCGGCGGCGAGGCGGGTGCGGAAGCGGGCACGCTGGTTCGGCGCTTTGTCGACGGCGGACTGGAGCAGGTCGAAGGCGGCGGTGGATTGCTGCCGGGTGAGCATCTCCTGGATCGTCCTGGCGTCGGCGGGGGATAGGGAAGGCTCACCCGTCTCGACGGCTCGGGAGGAGGGGAGCGCCAAGGCAGGCGCGGCTTCGCCTCCGGCTTCAGCCTTCAGCGATTCGATCCATTGCCGGGTCTCTTCGGAGGCGAAGGGGGTGCGCTCCACCGTGCGTTCGTTGGGGCGCCGGGGATCGGCGACGACGGTGCGGTCCGCGAAGGCGAGGGTCGCCAAGGTCTTGAGCCGACCGGTGAGGCGCGCGACCTCCTCTTTCACGGCTTCCGCCGCCCTCGTGGCACCTAGCCCTTCAAGCGCGGTAGCGGTGTAACGGTGGAGGTCGAGCCAGAAGGTGCCGCCGGGGTCCTGGAAGGCCCCTTCGCTCGCCGGGAGGAGGGCGGCCCAGTTGGCGGCGGCGAACATGTTCTCCAGAGCGGTGCGCTGCTGCTGCCGCGGCGGCTGGATGCGGGTGGTGCCGGGGGTGGGGCTGTTGGGATCGAGCGGCGGCTCGGCGGCGGTCTCCCACTTGAGCGTGCGCAGGAGACGATAGGGGGCCGGCGACAGCGGATCGGCGTCGCGCAGGGCGGGGATCAGGGCGCGGATGCGGCCGGCGATCTCGTCGGCCGGCGTGCCGGCCGCGACGACGACAGGAGCGGGCTCGGACGCGCGGGCCGCGGCGGAAGCGGGCGAGGATGGCTGAGCGGTCCCCTGCGGCGAGGCCGGCGGCACATCCGGCGCCGCTGCCGCGGCCAGCCCCTCCGCCGCGTCCTTGAGGTTTTCGAGATAGCCCGCGAGGGCGGCGTTGAGGTCGGAGAAGGAGGGCGCCTCGTGCAGCAGGCGCATGCGCACCCCCTCCTGGAAGAGGGCGAGCTGATCGCGCAGCGGCGCGAGGAGCGCGATCTCGAAAGGCTCGGGAGACCGGTTCTCGACGAAGGGGGCCAGGCGGGTGACCAGCCATTCGAGCGTCAGCGCCCGGTTGCGCGGGCGGGCGGCGGGGGGGAAGAGGCCGTCCCAGTCGTCCTGGACGTACCGGTGGAGGAGGTCGATGCCGTCGGCGAGGCCGCCATAGCCGTCGAGCATGAAGAGGGCGGTGGTGAGGTAGCAGGCGACGGTCAGGTCCTTCGACTTCGAGCCGAGGATCTCAAGGCTCCGCGCCTTGACCATCTTCCAGTCGACGCCCCCTTCGAGCGAGGTGTGGGCGGTGAGCTTCAGCACCTCCGCCTTGATCCCCTCGAAGAGCGGGTCGTACTTGATGTCCGTGCCGAACGGCGCGTCGCCGGGGAAGCGGGCGCGGCACTTCTCGAAATCGTCACCGAGCACGTGAGGCATGCGTCATTTCCCTTCCGGGCGCAGGATGGAGGCGAGCGGCACATCCCAGCCACCGGCGGCGGTCGTCGAGGGGGTGCCGGGGACCGACTTCCGCAGATCCTCCAGGAAATCGTAGTGCGGCGGCGCCGGATGGAAGGCGAAGACGTCGTCCGGCCGCAGGTTGCGCTCCAGGATCAGGATGCCCTCCGCCGGGTCGGCCCCCTTCCAGGGGAGGATGACGTTGAGCGGCTCCTTGCCGCGGGCGCCGGCGCCGAGCACGAGGGCGCTCCAGAATTCGGCCTGGAGGGGCACCGGCAGCAGCGGCGAGACCGGCAGCCGGCAGGCGAGCGGCGGTGTGGCGGCGTCGCGGGTGCGGGTGCGGGCGGCGGAGCGGCGGCGGTCGAGGTAGACGAGGAGCGCCGGCCAGAGAGTCGTCGCCTCCTCGCCGTAGAGCGACTCCGCGAAGGCGCGGACGGTGACGCCGGCGGTCTCCTTCTCCAGACGGCCGGCGAGCGCCTTCTCGCGCTCCAGCCGGAGGGTAAGCGAGCTCTCCCGCAGGCGGTGGTAGAAGGTCTGGACGTCGGTGGCTGCATCGAGAGTGGAGCGCAGGGCGGTGGCGCTCTGCGCCACCTCCTCCAGGGCGCGGAGGATGGACAGGTCGCCGAGGCCGCTCCCCGCCGGCAGGGAGACGAAGAGGGTGAATGGGAAGCTCCGCAGCTCGCCGTGGTCGTGGCTCCCCCAGAGGCAGCCGGCCACCCGCCGCGCCAGGCCGTCGAAGGAGAGCGAGAAGGCGTGCGGCGCGATCCTGTGCGCTCGGCACGCCGGGTCCTCGTCCCAATGGCGGCTGAAGCCGCGGTCGAGCCACTGGCGGTAGCTCTGGGCCTCGGGGGCGGCGAGGCCGTGGCGCAGGAAGTCCTTGTAGAGCGGCAGCTTGCCGTAGGCCGACCAGGAGGCGCGGGCGATCTTCGGGCCGGTGCCGAACAGGCTGCCGACGGCGTCGAGGAACGAGGGGCCCTCCTCGTCGGGTCTAGTAGCCATCGAGGGTGGCCCCGGGGACGATCTCGGGCAGCGGGCGCTCGAAGGTGAATTCGAACACCCCCTCCAGACGCTGCTGGGTCTGCGCGTAGTCGGGGAGTTGGAGATGGATCGTCCAGACCTTTCCCCCTTCGCGCGGCCGGCCGTCGCTGGCCACGTGGAGGAAGTAGGGGATCTTGAGCGGTCCGCCCCGCAGGTTGAGGATGCCTGACCAGCCCTGGCCTTTGTCTTCATTGCGGCCAACGATCTGTTCCTGCGTGTTGGCCGTGATCACCAGCGGCAGGGTCAGGATATGGACGCCGCCGGCGTCGGTGGAGGGACGGACGGGGTGGAAGCCGAAGAGGTTGATCTGGCCCATCCGTTCGCCGATATAGATCCTCGGCGCGGTGTTGGCGCCGGAGAGGAGCTTGACCTTCACCTGCTGGGCGGCGGTGGTGTGGCCGTCGCCGTAGATGAATCGTTGCCACTGGCGCAGGACGCGCAGGCGGTCCTTGCTGGCGCCTACGAAGTCGACGTCTTTCTCCCGGCCGTCCACGATCGGCTCGATCGCGAAATCGGTGTACAGGCTGTCCAGGCTGCCGCCGGCGAAGAAGAGGCGGTCGAGGGCGTCGAGGGTGACAGTGTCGAAGTTCATCGCGTCGCTCACCGTGCGCTGGCCGGTGTCGCGCCCCTGCGGGGCCCAGAGCCCGCCGGCGCTAGGGCCGCGCTGGTAGCTCTCCTGCTGGCCGGCGAGGCGGGCGCGGGAGATGAAGGGGTATTTGTCGCCGCAGCAGCTCCCGGCGATGCTCCAGAGGGCGCGGAGGCGGTCCTGGAAGGGGGGGCGGATGGCCTGCGCCAGGAGCTGGGCGCCGTGCCTCTCGACCTCGATCATCCGCGCGGCGCTGGGGTTCCCGCGCAGGCGGAGGTTGCCGCTGAAGGAGTGGAACTCGGCGAGCGAGGCGCCGTCCTTCTCCAGCGCGAGCTGGCGCCAGGCCTTGAGCGGGTCCTCCTCGAGGCCGGCGACGCAGTGCTGGAAGGTGCCGGCGGCGGTCACCAGATCCTGCGCCACCTTGGGCGCCGGGCGGGCCGCCGCCCGGGCCGCCGCGGTCGCCACCGCCTGGCTGCGCTCCTGGAAGTGGGCGAGCAGCGGCTTGAGGCTGTCGTTGGTGTCGGCGTAGCGCCCCAGCGCCTCGGCGGTGAGGCCGTTGGCGGTGCCCAGGGGGACCACCGGGGCGCCCCCTCCGCCGCCGCCCGGCTTCTCCTCGACCGGCTGCCAGCTCCGGAGGGCTCGCACGTAGTCGCGCCAAGCCGTGGCCTGGGCCGCGCGGCCGGGGATGTTGAAGCTCTCGCCGCCGGCCGAGCCGCCGCCCCCGCCGCCGCCGGCCCCCCAGCGCTGCTGGTTGATGTAGGCGTCCAGGTAGGCGTACTCGGAGGAGTTGATGGTGTCGACGTAGCCCTTGACCCCCGGGTCCTGCTCCAGCGCCGACTTCAGGCTGTTGCGGGCCCAGGTGATGAGCTGGTTGGCGGGCGGCACGTGGCTCTCGGCGTGCTGCGGGTTGAAGCAGGTGCGGCAGCCGAACGCCTGGTCGGAGGCGAAGAAGCCGGCGGCGGGCGCCAGCACGCGGAGGGCCACGGCCACCGAGGCCACCTCGCGGGCGCGGCCCACGCCCTGTGGCAGGTTGAAGGCCTGGGCGACCGGGGCCGAAGGTGCGGTCGACGCGGGGGGCGGGGGAGCCGCGGCGGCTCCGGGAGCCGCGGCGGCTCCGGGGGCCGCCGCCGGCGCGGCGGCCGGGGGAGGAGCGGCGGCGGGAGCCTGGCCGGTCGCCAGGGCCGTGAGGGCGTCGACCGGGGCCATGCCGCGCTGCATCGCGCCCTGATAGGTGGAGTTGACCAGGGCGAGGCGCTGCTGGGCCCCGGTCTGGTCGGCGAGCTGCTTCTGGAAGGCCTGCTCGTCCGCCGTCACCTGCGGCGGCGCGGCGTAGGCGCCGAGGGCGACGAGCGGGTCCTTGACGCGGGCGGCGTCGGTGGACCAGGCCATCACCGTCTTCGTCCCCTCCGGCCGGTTCTGGAAGAGGTAGGCGTAGTTCTTCCGCCCGTCGGTGAGCTTCGTGTACTCGCCGGGGATCGTGTGGCAGTAGGCGGCGGCGTCCCCGGCGCCTGGAAGTGGGGGCTGCGGCGAGATCTGGATCAGCGCCGTGTAGTCGGCCAGGCAGTTGGCGTCCCAGGCCGCGGCGTCCGGCCCCGGGCGCGCGGCGCCGGGGGGCTGGCGGTCGGACCGCATGTGGGCCTCGCCCTTGGCGTAGTTGTCCGCGAAGCGCTGCGACAGCTCGGCGAAGTGGGCGAGCACGCTCATGGCGCCGGCCGGCAGGGGGGCCGGCGCCGCCGGTGCGGCCGGTGTGCCGGGAGCGGCGGCGCTGGTCGCGGGGGTGGTCGCCGGCGGGGCGGCCGAGGGCACGGGGGAGGACTGGAACGCGGCCGGCACGACCTGGGGCGAGGAGCCCACCGGCGCCGGATTCACGGCGGCCACCGGCGCTCCGGCCGGGACGGCGGGAGGCGGCGCGCCGCCGGCCAGGCCCAGCATCTCCTCGTAGAGCTGCTTGTAGGTGCGCAGGTAGTCGTCGGTCAGCGCGTCCCAGCGGGCGACGTTGTGGACCGTCCAGTAGTCCCGGAACGCCTGATGGGGCCCGGCGGGATCGGGCATCTTCAGGTGGGTGAGGTCCGGGTTGGTGGTCATCGCCTCGCGGAAGATCTTGTCCGCCTGGTCGAGGTTGATGTCGGCGGTCTTCAGCCAGTCGTCGATCTCCTTGCCCTGCGGATCGCGCCCCGGCGTCGCCTTGCAGAAGGCGAGGAGGGGAGCGATCCCCAAGGACCCGCGGACGGCGGTCAGGTCCTCGCCGGAGGTCGCCCCCTGCAGCCGCTTGAAGCGGAGGAGCTGCGCCAGGCCGTCGCGGAAGCTGACGTAGTCGTTCGGCTGCTTCTGCCAGAGATCGGCGCCGCCGGTGCGCGCGGCGTAGGAGGCGAGCACGGGGCCGAGGACATTGCGTTGGAAGAGCTGCGCCTGGATCGCCGGGATCAGGCTGGTGCTGATCTCGTTGCGGTCGGCGCTGTGGAGGAAGGTGCGCAGGGTCCACTTCGCCTCGCGCACCTTCTCCTTCTGGGTCTCCAGGTCCTGCACCAGCCGGTAAGCCTCGCCGACGCCGCAGGGCTGCGCCGCCTTGGGATCGAGGCAGCGGCTGGCCTTATGGGCGGAGTCGCTGACCGGCTTGATCACCCCGAAGAGGTTGATCGAGCCGAAGGCGAGCAGGATCAGGGTGAGCAGGATCAGCGTGCCGGAGAGGCCGTACATGATCCAGCGGAAGGTCTGGTCCTTCTTCATCGCGGCGCGGGTGCGCGCGATCAGCCCCTGCTCGGGGAACAGCTTCTTCTCGTAGAAGTCGCGGATGAAGAAGGCCCGCGACTTGTGGAACACCTGCTCCAGGTCGTCCAGCACCCCCTGCGGGTCGCCCACCTGCACGCGCAGCAGGTCGCGGCAGGCGATGGCGATCGGCCGCCCCTGCTGCACGCCGCTCGTCAGGTAGAAGCCGCGGAAGAGGAAGGGCTCCTCGAAGCGGCTGGTGGTGAAGAGGGTGTGGAGGTAGTTGGCCAGCGGCTCCTTGAGCGCCTCCAGCTCCTCGGGGAAGACGAACAGCTTGTCGGCGAGCCCCACGTTCTCCTCGTCCTTGAGGAAACGCATGCGCTGCTTGTGCGAGCGGTCGACGATCTCGTCGAAGACGCCGCCGAAGCTCTTGAGGTCCCACGCCTCCTCGGGAGCGCCGGGGTTGGACCAGCCGAAGAGCTGGCGCTGCTCGGCCGGGTCGAGCTTGGAGAAGAACTCGGTGAAGCCGAGGATGCGGTCGGCCTTGGTGACCAGGATGAAGATGGGGAAGCGGATCTCCAGCACCTTCTGCAGGTGGAGGAGCTTCTGGCGGATGTTCTTCGCCTTGCGCTCCTGCTCGTCCGCCGGGTCCTCGACCAGGCTGGTCGCCGGGATGACCACGATGGCGCCGTTGATCGGGCTGTACCTGCGGTTCTTCCGCAGCAGCTTGAGGAAGGCCGACCACTCCTGCTGGTCGGGCGCGCTCTCCTCCTGGAAGGTGAAGCGGCCGGCGGTGTCGAGGATCACCGCCTCGTTGGTGAACCACCAGTCGCAGTTGCGGGTGCCGCCGGAGCCGGAGAGGGCGTCGGCGCCGACCGGGAACTCCAGCCCCGAGTTCTTGAGCGTCGTCGTCTTGCCCGACGCCGGCTCGCCGATCAGCAGGTACCAGGGGAGCGAGTAGATCGACATCCCCGCCTCGCGGAGCTGGGCGACCGAGGTCTGCCACTTCTCCGACAGCTCGGCGAGCGCCTCGCGGATCTCCTCCTTGCCCACCTCGGACTTGCGGGAGTGGAGCCCCAGGCTCCCCTCGAACTCGCGGGACTTCTTCTTCTCGCCCCGCTTGCGCAGGGTCTCGACCAGCCAGTAAATGAAGCAGAAGGCGAGCACCACCACGGCCGGGATCCACGACCGGCTCCCCATCCCCAGGATGCGGCCGGCGGCGTAGGCGAGGGCGGAGAGCGAGAAGAAGGTAACCAGCCAGCGGGCCGGCCGTGGGATCGCCCGCAGCAGTGTCATCAGCTCGTTCATAGCGCGGCCCCCTGCGCGGAGAAGGAATCGACGATGGCTTTGAGGTCGTGCACGGCGCCCGTCCACAGCCCCCAGGAGAGGAACCAGTAGAGGGCGAGCAGGCCGACGGCGACGATCGCCACCCGGCCGAGGGTGACGGCGGGCGACAGCTTGCGCTGCTGGCGGGCGGTGACGTGGTAGGCCTCGGGGGTGAGCTGGTGCTGCGAGTCGGCGAGGTACTCGCTCATCTGCCGGTAGAGCTTGCTGCGGATCTCGGCCAGCTTCTCGGGCTTGCGGTGGTAGGTGCCGCGCACGCCCAGCGCGATGGCGGTGAACAGGATGGCCGCCATCTCGACCTCCTCGTAGCGGAGCTCGCTGGCGAGCGTGAAGATCTTGTCGCCGCCGATGTTGGTCTGGAAGTACTTCTCCTCCAGCAGGTGGTTCTTCTCCCACGAGGAGGTGTGCTCCCAGTCGGAGTGGAGGAGCACCTCATCGGCGAGCACCACCAGCGGGTACTTGGCCTTCTCGTAGAGCGACTCCAGCCGGACGTCGGTCCGCGCCTTGCGATCCATCTTGGCGAACAGCTCTTCGAGGTCTCCCTGCACCATCGACTCGCTCACCGGATACTTCTTCTGCACCTTGCGGCGGAAGGAGACCAGGAAGAGGAACAGCGGCGAGGCGAGGCGGAAAAGCTCGGTCGTATAGTCTTTGCTCCGTTCCATTTGCCTGATCTCCCGAAAAGGGTCAGCGCCGCGGCGCGGCTTCGCGATCGTCGCGATCGGTGCGTTCCGGCTTGAGGACGATGAACAGGCTGAAGCGCAGGCGGGGATCGACACCCCCCGAGATCGCCATCTCGCGGGCGCGCGCCACGCCGTCCCAGTAGGGGCCCTCCTTGGCGATCGAGAAGTAGTGCAGGTTCTCGCGCGCCGGCAGCCCGCCGGGGGTGCGCTTGAGCAGCTCGATGTCGAGCCCGAAGAGGCGCCGCTGCTTGAGCAGCGGCAGGTCGGCCGAGGTGCCGATCTTCGCCGTCTCGATGCGGGAGAGCAGCTCGCGGTCCGAGAGGTCGCTCTCGATGCAGAGGTAGATCACCCCTTCGCGGGTGAGCCACTCGTCGCGCAGGCGGGCGATCAGGACGTCCCCCCCTTCGAGCTTGAACTCGACGCGGATGAAGCGGCCGGAGAGGATCCTCTCCAGCAGGCGCTCCAGGATGTAGGCGAGGGCATGGAAGCACTCGCCCAGGCGGTCGTGGTCGTAGAGCGGCACGTTGAGGACGTCCCCCTCGTCCTCGAAGATCGACAGCTCGCCGGCCAGCCGGGTGAGCTCCAGGTAGAGCTGGAAGGGGTGGATGCCGGCCGACGAGGTGAGCTGCCGCAGCACGTGCAGGAAGCTGCCGACGATCTGCAGCTTGAACACCGGCTGCCAGCCGCCGGTCCCCTCGGTGTCGAGCACGATCCGCCCTTCGGCCACCTCGGCGCGCAGGTAGCGGTGCTTGGCCTCGACGCGGTGGAGGATCGACTCGCCGAGCTTGACCAGGTCGGGCCAGGCGGCGATGTTGAGCAGCGGCGGGATGAAGTCGGTGGAGAGCACCGGCGCGTTGGAGCCGTAGCCGGCCCGCTGGAGGAGGGCCACCGGCAGCGTCTCGTAGCCCTCCAGGCTCTCGTCGCCGAACAATAGCCGGCCGCTCAGCTTGCGGATCTCGATCGGCCGCGTGGGGCCACCGAGGTTCTCGTCCGAGGCCTCGATCGCCTCGACCTGGTAGCGGAGGTCGAGCCCGCCGGTCCCCCCGTCCAGCCCGACGGTGTTGGCCTCGCTCTCGCGCAGCAGGGGGATGGCGAGGTAGACCGGCATCCGGCCGTCGGAGGCGTTCAGGGCCTCCTTGAAGTCGCGCGGGTTCACCCGCAGGTTGGTCGGGAACTGCACCCAGGTGCCGTCGCGCAGCACCGCTTCGCAGCGGCGCAGGGCGAAGGAGAAGGTCTCCAGGGCGTCCACCGCGATCTCGAGGTCGGAGAACCCCCAGAGGAAGGGCTGGGTGCGGCGCCAGACGTCGGCGACCATCCCGCCGAGCTGGCGGGAGAACATCTGGAAGTGCTGCGGCCGGAGGAACATCCCCTCCGACCAGTGGACCTCGGGGAACCTGCCCACGGACTAACTGCCCTCCTGGACGATCAGGTTGTTCCCCTGCACGCGCAGCAGGAGCTTCTTGCCATCCCATTCCTTCTTCGCGCGGAACTGCATGCTGCCGCCGGCGCCGCTGCCGCTCTTGAAGTCGGAGATGATGGCCAGCGTGTCGTAGCCCTTGCGGGCGGGGAGCTGGACGGTGGTGTCGCACCCCCCCTGGACGGCGACGGTGCGGGTGCGCGGCTCGAGCTGGCGGCGGAGGTCGGAGTAGAACCACTGGTCCCCGGCCTGGCGGATCTGCGGCGCCTCGGCGTCGTTGACCTGGACGAGGTCGACGGTGAGCAGCAGCCCCTCGTTGATCTGGGGCTCGCAGCGGAAGTGCAGTGCAGCCGGGCTGGCGCAGCTCGCCAGCAGGGCGGCCAGCGCCAGTAGAACCAGCGGGGCGATCCTCTGTCTCAAGGCTTTCTCCTTTCGCACAGTTGGTTGTACTGCTCGTCCACCCGCCGCCTGACGATGTGGAGGATCTCGTCCGAGACCAGGTCGGGGCTGACGGTGCGGACCCGCTCCTTGTAGCGGTTCCAGAACTCCAGGGAATCGATGCCGAAGCTCAGTCGCTTCTTCTTGTTCTCCTCGGCCAGCGGCGACTCGATGGCGGCGGGGCTCGCCCGGCGCCAGAAGTCCTTGAACCAGAGGTCCGGCCCCTCGTGGTAGGCGGCCACCGCGGCCACCAGCCAGGTCTCCACCGCCGCCAGGTACTCCTTGAGCGCCTCGGGGCGCGGCGACTTGCCGGTGAGCAGCTCGCGGGAGTAGCGCAGGATCGAGGTGCGAGCGCCGGGGAGTTGCAGGGTCTCCGTGCCGACCCCCGGCGAGCGCAGGTTCTGCACGATGCTGACGATGAACCGTTCGAGGGCGGTGGAGAAGGCGTAGAGGTCGGTGAACAGGTCGGCGGCGGCGCGCTCCTCCGCACCGAGGCCGGCCAGGGCCTCGTCGCGCCCCTTGCTCTCCAGCAGGGCGCGCCAGGGGAGTCCCCCGGCGGCGGCGGCGCGGGAGCCTCCACCTTGGGCTTCTTGATCTTCCCGGTGCGGTCCGAGACCACCGTGAAGTCGGGCACCGAGCCGATGGCGACCGGGAAGAGGCGCTGGACCTGGCGGAGCAGGCGCGTGCGGCCGTCCCCCTGGACCTGGGCGATCTCCTGGACCAGGAACTGCCGCATGGCGCCCCGGCGGTCGTCGGCGGCGGCGAGCTGGTAGAGCGCCGCGACGCCGTAGAGGCCGCGCGCCACCTCCTGGGCGCGGGCGTCGAGGCCGGGGTCGCCGGTGGTGACCGGCGGCGGCCCGGCCGGCGCGGGGGCCACCACGATCGCCTGCTCCTTCGTCGGCTCCGGCCGCTTCCGGCCCCCCGGCCTGGCGAGCAGCGGCAGGAGGCTCTCGGCTTCGATGCCGTCGCGCGCCAGCAGGTCGCGCGGCCGGTTGGCGGGGCCGGCGAAGTAGGCCTGCAACACGTCCTCCGGGCGGACCACCGGCGACTTGGCGGCGCGCGCCCCCTCGGCGGCGGCGAGCAGGAGGCGGAGAAGGCGCGGGGTGGCCACCAGCTCGTCTTTGAACACCGAGGCGACCTCGATCGCCAGCGCCCGGAGCTGCCGGTTGATCCATGCCTGCGGGCCGCTCCAGTACTCGTTGCGGCGCAGGGTCTCGGTGAGGAAACGGAGCGGGATCGGTCCCTGGTTGCGCGCCAGCACGGGGAGCGCGGGGTTCATCGCCAGCAGGCCGAGAAAGAAGTGGCGGTCGCTGAGGAACGGCTTGAGCTCCGCCGCCGCCTGGGCCAGGGCGGCGCCGTACCCCTCGGCGGTCTCGGTGGAGAAGCCGGCGGCGAGCCGCGCCGTCTGGTCGCGCAGCGCCGCGGCGTCGGGCAGGAAGCTGTCGCCCCCCTCCACGCCGGGCACCAGCCGGAGCACGGTGTGGCCGACCATGAACTCGCCGTCGATCGCCGCCGGCTCGCCCGGATTGAGGCGGCGGCCGTCGATCCAGGTGCCGTTGGTGCTGCGCAGGTCCTCGACCACCCAGCCGCCGCTCTCCTCGTCCTGGCGGAGCACGGCGTGGTCGCTGGAGACCGAGCGGTCGGAGTGGAGCTCGAGGTCGTTGCCCGGGTTGCGCCCGATCTTGATCCGCGCGAAGCGGCCGGCCAGCGACTGGCCGTCCATCGGCCCGTCGCGCACCTCCAGCGTGACGCTGCCGTCCGCCGCGGCGGCGAGGTCCGAGATCATCACCGTGGGGCGCTCCCGGTTCCGGGCGCGGACGGTCGTGGCCTGAATCTCCAAAGACATCTTCGGGGTGACCCTCGTGAGCGCTTGAGTTCGGTGAGATGCCGTGAGATGCCTTGCGACGGCTCAGGTCTCGGCCCGGTTTTTCCTCGATTTCCAGTTCATTTTATCAAAAGACCGGCGAGCCTGCGCAACCGGGGGTCAAGCGGCGGTGCTCACCGCCGCGACCAGGGCCTCGTCGAGCGGCCGCTCCGCCTCCGCGGCCGGCTCGACGCCCCACCGCCGCAGCTCGGCGCTGGTCACCGGCCCGATCGACGCCGCCCGCAGCTCGCCGCGCCGCCGCTCCCAGTCCGCGCCGAACAGCGCCACGAAGTGGCGCACGATCCGCGGGCTGGTGAACGTCACCCAGCCGATCGGCGCCGCGCCGAACAGCGCCGCCGCCCGGGCCGGAGCGTCGAGGGGAAGACGCTTGTCGTAGGCCACCACCGCCACCGCCTCGGCCCCCGCCGCCGTCAGCCCCTCGCGCAGCGCCGGCCGCGCGTCGGCGGCCTGGGGGAGCAGCACCCGCCGGCCGCCGATCCGCGCCGCGAGGCTCTCCACCAGCCCCGCCGCCTCTTCTCGCTCCGGCATCAGATGCGGTTCGATTCCCCGCGCGCGGAGCGCCCCGGCCGTCGCCGCTCCCACCGCGGCGACCTGGAGCTCCGGCGGGAGCGGTCCGGCGAGCGGCAGGAACGCCTCGACCGCGTTGGCGGAGGTGAAGACCACCCAGTCATAAAACGCCACCTCGGAAGCCGCCCGTTCCAGGGGAAGGGGATCGGCGGGGGGGATCACCTCCAGCAGGGGGAGGAGCTCCACCCTGGCCCCGGCCCGCGCGAACGCCGCCGCGAGCCCCTCGGATTGATGCTCGGCCCGGGTGACGACGACGCGGAGGTGGGGGAGGGGGTTCATGGGGATTGTGTCCTCTGGGGCCGTTCAGAAACGATCGCGGAGGCTACGCGCACCAGCGATCCCGTCAAGCCCTCCCTCTCCACTCCGTGGAGAGGGACCGAGGGTGAGGCTTCGGAGCGCAGGCCGTTCCAGGAACCACGATCCTCCTGGAGTCCCTCACCCCCGGATCCTCGCCAGCACCTCGTCCGCCCCGTCCGCGCGCATCGCGGCGACGCAGGCGTCGGCGGCCTCCCGGGGGGTGGCGGCCAGGGCTTCGCCGCGGGCGGCGTGGCGGCCGTCCGGGGTGGCGAGGAGGGCGGTGAGGCGGAGCCCGGTCCCCTCCGGTCGGGCCCAGGCGGCGAGGGGGAGAGTGCAGTCGCCTCCGAAGGCGGCCACCACCCGCCGTTCGGCTTCGGCGGCGCGGGCCGTGGCGATGTCATCGAGGGCGTGGCAGAGCTCGAAGGCCCGGCTTCCCTCGCGGGTCTCGAGGGCGAGCGTCCCCTGGCCCGGCGCCGGCAGCAGCACCTCGGGCGCGAGCGGATGGGCGGGCAGATCGGTCAGGGCGAGACGGGCGAGGCCGGCGCCGGCGAGGATGACGCCGCCGGCGCCCGTCTCGCGCCACTTGCGCAGCCGGGTGTCGACGTTGCCGCGCAGCGGCTCGACCCGCAGGTCGGGACGCCGCATCAGGATCTGGGCCCGGCGGCGGAGGGCGCCGGTGAGTACGACCGCCCCCTCCGGCAGACCGTCGAGGTCCGCGGCGGCCTCGCTGACCAGCACATCGCGGGGATCGGCCCGCGGCGGATGGGCGGCCACGGCGAGGCCCGCGGGGAGGGTCACCGGTAGGTCCTTCAGGCTGTGCACCGCGAGGTCGAGCGAGCCGTCGAGCAGGCCGCTCTCCAGCTCCCGGGTGAACAGCCCTTTGCCGCCGAATTGCGCGAGGTCGCCGGTGACCACGTCGCCGGTGGTGACGATCGGCACCAGCTCGACGGTGAGGCCGGGGTGGGCGGCCTCCAGCGCCCGCGCCATCATCCCCGACTGGGCGAGGGCGAGCGGGCTGCGGCGGGTGCCGAGGCGGAGGTGGAGGGCGGGATCGGGGATGGCGTCAGTCTTCGTCGTCGGTGTCGGCATCGGAATCGAGATGGAACAGCTCGCGCACCAGATCGAGCCGGGAGAGGTCGGGGCCGCCGTCGCGGGCGCGGAGGCGACTGCTGGGGTGGTGGAGGATCTTGCGCACCAGCGAGCGGGTGAGCCGCTCGAGCTCGGCGTGGGTCTCCTCGGGGAAGCGGGGGAGGACCTCGGCCAGCTCCTGGCGGCGGATGCGCTCGGCCTGCTTCTGCATGCGCGCCACCAGCGGCTCGGCCTCCAGCCCGCGGAACCAGGAGCGGAAGTGCCCCAGCTCCTGCTGGATGATCTCCTCGGCCCGCGGCAGCTCCTCCCGCCGCCGCTTGAGGTTGCGCTCGATCAGGTGGTTGAGCGAGTCGACGGTGTGGAGGAAGACGTTCTCCACCCGGCCGGCCGCCGGATCGACGTTGCGCGGTACCCCGAGGTCGACCACCAGCAGCGGCTTGGCGGGACGGGAGCGCATCGCCTCCTTCAGCTCGCGGCGGGTGAGCACCGGCTCCTCGGCGCCGGTCGAGGCGATCACCAGGTCGGCCGTGCGCACCGCCTCCAGCCGCTGGTCGAAGGTGAGCAGCTCGGCGCCGGTGAACTCCTCCTGGAACTGGCGCGCCCGCTCGGCGCTCCGGTTGGCCACCCGGAGATCGCGGGCGCCGCGCTCGATCAGCGGCCGGGCGACCGAACGGGCGATGTCGCCGGCGCCGATCAGCAGCACCCGGCAGTCGTCGAGCCCGCTGAAGATCTGCCGCGCCAGCTCGACGATGGCGTAGCCGAGCGACACCGCGCCGGCGGTGATCGCCGTCTCCTGGCGCGTCCGCTTGCCGGCCGTGGTGGCGCTGCGCAGCAGGCGCTTGAGCACGGGCCCTTCGGCCCCCATCGCTTCCGCCAGCGCCGCCGCGGCCTTGACCTGGCCGAGGATCTCCGGCTCGCCGAGCACCATCGATTCCAGGCCGCTGGCCACCGCCAGGAGATGCCGGGCCGCCTCGCCGTTGCGCTTCACGTACAGCCGCCCCGGCCGCTCCAGCTCCGGCTCGCGGGCCAGGAAGATCATCTCCAGCCCGGCCTGGTAGGCGCCGTCCTCGTCGCGCGGCTGGAGGTAGATCTCGGTGCGGTTGCAGGTCGAGAGCAGGAACGCCTCGGCCACCTCGGCGCGGGCGATCAGGTGGACCAGCGCCTTCTCCGCCTCGTCCTTGTTGAACGCCACCCGCTCGCGCAGCTCGATGGGCGAGCAGCGGAAGTCGGTGCCCACCAGGAGCAGCGGCGGATCGGGGCGGGCGGCGTCGTCACTGGACATGGGTGGAATAAACCAGGGACATAAGGGACCACAGGGACTGCAGGGACAAGAAACGATCGGGTTCGGTGTTCCCTCTCATGTCCTTCCTATAGGAAGCCGTGGAAGCCCGTGAAGAAGAAGTTCACCGCCACCAGCGAGAAGAGGATGGCGCCGAAGCCGGCGAGGCTGGCGAGGGCCGTCTGCCGTCCCTGCCAGCGGTGGAGCCGGCGCATCAGCAGCGCCGCCGCGTAGAGCACCCAGGTGGCCAGCGTGAACAGGATCTTCGGATCGTGCAGCCAGCCGTTGTGGTAAAGCCGCTCGGCCCACACCGCGCCGGTGACCACCGCGCCGGTGAGCGTCACGAAGCCTACCCAGATCGCGCCGATCATCATCCGCTCCAGCACCTCCAGCGGCGGCAGCTTGCCGTAGAAGGTGGAGAAGCGCCCCGCCTTGAGGTCGCGGTAGAGCTGGAGGAAGAGGAAGGCGTAGGCGGCGCTGACCACGAAGGCGGCGTAGCCGAGCAGGGCGAGCGAGACGTGAAGCGCGAAGAACCAGTCGTGGAAGATCGCCCGGTCCGGCGGGTTGGGGCGGGTGAACAGCGACGACAAGAGCTCGAAGAAGAACACCAGCGAGACCAGCCAGAAACCGGTCGAGCGCGCCCGTCCGTGCCACTCCACGAAGACGTAGACCACCGCCACCGCGAAGGCCACCACCGCCAGCGCCTGCGACACCGTAGCCGCCGGGAACTGGCGCCACTGGACCGTGGCCGCCGCCAGGAAGGCGAAGTGGAGCAGCACCGTGCCGCGCAGCGCCGGCGTCGCCGTGCGCTCGGCGAACGGCTGCGAGGAGAAGAAGAGGAAGCCGTAGTCGATCGCCACCAGCAGGTAGGCGAGCGGCAGCAGGATATTGGCGACGTCGAGAAAGGTCTGCAAGGTTCGTAGCCCCGAGGTTTATCCTCCGGATGCTAGCACCTTCTTGCCCCCCCTCCCATCCTCTGGTACTGTGACCGGCCGCCCACTCCGCGCGGAGTGGACCGGGATAACCGACAAGAAGCGGAGCAGACATGGCCAACGCCGTCATCGTGGGGATGCAGTGGGGGGACGAGGGCAAGGGGAAGATCGTCGATCTCCTCTGCCCGGCCTTCGACGGCGTCGTGCGCTATCAGGGGGGGCACAACGCGGGGCACACGGTGAAGTTCCGCGACCGCCACTTCTCCCTGCAGCTCATCCCGTCCGGGATCCTCCATCCGGACATGCTCTGCGTCCTCGGCAACGGCATGGTGGTGGCGCCCGACGCCATGCTCTCCGAGCTCGCCCGCCTCTACGAGGCCGGGGTGCGCTTCGACGGCCGGCTGTTCGTCTCCAACCGCGCTCACGTGCTGCTCCCCTGCCACGGCATCCTCGACCGGGCGCGCGAGGAGTCGCGCGGCGCCGGCCGCATCGGCACCACCTCGCGGGGGATCGGTCCGGCTTACGAGAGCAAGGCCTCGCGCGCCGGCCTGCGGATGGTCGACCTCTTCGCCCCCGACCTCGAGGAGCGCCTGCGCGTGATGCTCCAGCGCATCCAGGCCGAGCTGACCAGCCTGAACGGCGAGTCGCTGCCGCCGCCGGCCATGTACCACGACATGTGCCGCACCTGGGGGGAGCGGCTGCGCCCCAGCCTGCGCGACACCGAGCAGCTCCTCAACGGCTGGATCAAGGAGGGCAAGAGCCTCCTCTTCGAGGGCGCCCAGGGGTCCCTGCTCGACATCGACCACGGCACCTATCCGTATGTCACCAGCTCCAACTCGACCACCGGCGGCGCCTGCACCGGCACTGGCGTGCCGCCGACGCGGATCGACGGCGCCATCGGCGTCCTCAAGGCCTACACCACGCGGGTGGGGGGAGGCCCCTTCCCCAGCGAGCTGACCGACGAGACCGGCGAGTTCCTGCGCACCCGCGGCAACGAGTTCGGCACCGTCACCGGCCGCCCCCGCCGCTGCGGCTGGCTCGACACCGTCGCCGCCCGCTACGGCCAGCTCCTCAACGGCGTCGACACCGTGGCCCTGACCAAGCTCGACGTCCTCGACGACTTCGACGAGATTCCGGTCTGCGTCTCCTACAAGCTCCACGGCGAGGCCCTGAACACCTTCCCCCCCGACCGCCGCTCCCTGGAAGCCGCCGAGCCCGTGCTGCGCACCTTCAAAGGCTGGAAGCGCTCCACCGTCGGCATCCTCGACTGGGAAGGCCTGCCGCAGGAGGCGCGGGACTACATCGATTTCATCGAGCAGGAGATCGAAGCCCCCGTCACCCTCGTCTCCACCGGCCCCCGGCGCGAGGAGACGATCGTCCGCTCCCACGCCAGCCTCGACCGCCTGACCTCCGGGCGGCTGGGGCGGGTGCTCGAACAGCGGTAGGGGCGGCCATTGCGCCCCGAAGGGGCGAAATTTGAATAGCCCGGCGTTTCAACGCCGGGTGGGCTGCCCCCGCCGCCCCATCTCCGCCCCGAAGGGGCGATGCTTTTCAGCGACGCCGATTTGGGCGATTCACCGCGAGCGTTGGGTTCCGCCCCTTCAGGGCGGAGGGGATTTTGGGAACTGTCAACCTGGCGTTGAAACGCCAGGCTATTCAAATGCCGCCCTTCCAGGGCGGGGCTTCGGACCGCTCTTGGGAACCTCCATAGCCAGCCGATCCCAGATTGGCGCTACAGTACCCGCGTGGAGACGAGCCATGGGGCGTGAAGACGTTTTGCAACGGCTGGCGGCCCACCGGGGCGACTTCGAGAGGTTCGGTGTGGAATCCCTCCGCCTCTTCGGCTCGGTAGCCCGCGGGGAAGCCGCCGCCGGCAGCGATGTCGACCTCCTCGTGAGCTTCCGCGAAACCCCCACCTTTTCCGGTTACATGAAGCTGCGGATCTTCCTCGAAGATCTGTTGGGCGCGCAGGTAGACCTGATCACCGAGTCGGGGCTCCGGGCAGGCGTCCGCCCCTTCGTCGAGAAGGACGCCATCCGTGTCGCGTAGCTCTCGCCGCCTGGAAGACTGATCAGGAATCGCCGCCTATGTCTCTTCGAGGCTGGAGGGCGGTTCGGGCTGCAAGGCGATCTCCTTGAGCAACAAAGCCAAGTTTCTCTGACCGGTTTGTGTATTCGGATGATCCGGCCCGAGGCTTTGTTTCCAGATTTCTACAGCCCGCCTCATCAGAGGCTCGGCCTCCGCCAAACGATCCGTGTCCTGAAGCAACCGAGCTAGGTTGTTGAGGTCTCTGGCGACATTGGGGTCTTGAGGTCCAAAGAAATCCTCGTCAATTTGGAGAGCGCGGTATATCAAGGGTTCAGCCTCCGCCAAACGGTTCGTGGCCATAAGCAACTGAGCTAAGGTGTTCAGGTCTCTGGCGACGCTGCGGTGTTTAGGCCCCTCGGAATCCTCGTCGATCTCGAGAGCGCGATGTATCAGGGGCTCGGCCTCCGCCAAGCGGTTCGTTTCCTGAAGCAATTGAGCGAGGTGGTGCAGGCGTATCGCGACCTTGGGGTGTTGAGGTCCCCCAAAGTCCTCGTCGATCTGGAGAGCGCGGCGCATTAGGGGCTCGGCCTCCTCCAAACGGTTCGTGGCCCGAAGCAACTGAGCCAGGTTGTTGAGGCAAACCGAGACTTCGGGGTCATCAGGCCCATGTATGGCCTCGTTCAGGGTCAGCGCACGTCTAATTAAAGGCTCTGCCTCTCCGTAGAGTCCTTTAGTTTTCAGCAGCAATGATAATTGCACCATGTGGCTGGCTGTTGGAATAGAGATTCTGGCGCCATCCGCATACCTGACGACCAGAGTTGAATGCGGTTGAAGAAGATTCCAAATAGGCCATGTACGGACTTCATTGGGCTTTGAGGGAGAAAAATCATCCACTAATCGCAAGGCCCGCTCGATCCAATCCTGTTGACGTTCCTGTGGAATCCGAGATCGCAAAGCATCCTGAGCCATCCGATGAACCGTGAAACTCTCCTTTTCACGAGTCACCATAGAAAAAGAAGCAATTTCAGCGAGTCCGCCTTTGATGGAAGGCTCACCAGCCTCTAGTCCCATCTCTTCACATAGCAACTCAACTGCCTCCCCGACAATCGCAGCTCCATCCTCGAACATCTTCGAAGGGATGGGATCAGGCGCGAGGTAAGCCGTGAGCCGCAGAATCGCGCCAGCCGTGGGGCTAAGCTGCTGGAAGGTTTTCTGCCAGGTCACAGCCACCGAGGAGGGATACTGCATCACCGAGCCGTCGTACCAGTTGAGAACCCTACTGCGCTCCTGCTCCCATTCTTTCAGGTATCCGGACAGACTCATTTGATGATGCGCGATATACGCAGACGCCTGTTCCAAAGCGAGAGGCAGACCTCCGAGTTCCTCGGCCAGTCGGAGCGCTTGATTCGGATCATCGTCTGACCGCGCGCGGTCGTCGGCCGTGCGTTCGAGAAGGAAACGCTGCGCCTCATCCAGAGTGAGTGTCTCGATCTCCTGCCTTCGGATACTGGCCGGCCAGTCCTTGATTCGAGAGGTAATGAGGACACGGCCCGCCGAGAGAGCCGGGACGATTTTCACCACCGCCTGTTCCGCGTCCTTCGTATCCACGTTGTCCAGGATCAGGAGCCAGCGGTCATGCTCCCGAAGCCAGCGCAGGACGGCCGCGACGTTCTTTTCCTGGACAGAGGCCCTGGCTTCGGGCAGATCGAGGAGCTCGGCCAGGTTTGCCAGGCCGGACTGCAGCGCCTCCGGAGATTCGGCCACGACGAAGAGCGCGGTGTCATATCGCTCGCCCGAGCGCCATGCGTGCTCAACGGCGAGCCGGGTCTTGCCGATTCCACCCAGACCGTAGAGCGTCTGAGCCTGGGTGATGGCCGTGGCTTGGCCCTCCTGGAGTTTGCGAAGCTCCTCATCGCGGCCCTTGAGGAGGTTTCCGAGGGAGGAGAAGGGGAGGTTGTGGAGACGGGGAAGTCCCGGTGGTCGTTTTGACGCAGAGGGATTCTTCTCGGTAATTCCCCATTCCAGGCGACCCAACCCGTCCTCGTTCAGACCTCCTCTGAGATCGACCCAGGTGAAGCCCTTCAGAAAGAGGGGGACCTTGATATCGATGGGAGCGTCAGGGAGCAGG
Organism: uncultured Acidobacteriota bacterium; assembly: GCA_963718645.1. Classification (GTDB taxonomy): domain Bacteria; phylum Acidobacteriota; class Thermoanaerobaculia; order Multivoradales; family UBA5704; genus DATARR01. The sequence continues at coordinate 1,909,817 of OY970373.1, read as the reverse complement.
ACGGGGATCACGGGCAGTCCACGGTCGACGGACTCCGACAGGGCGCCCTCCACCTCGGGACGCTCCCAGGGACCGATTCCGTTGCCTCCGATGCAGACGGCAACCGTCCGAGTGGACTCAAGGTTCCGCTCCAACTCGGAGATCCAACGCCGGCCCGGGATGAGCTCGCGTTCGTCCAGCCAGACGCGAAGGCCACGGCTTCTCAGCGCCTCCCCTATCTGCCGCACGACAGGCTTGTCCTTGCTGTTGTGGCTGAGGAAGACGTCGAAAATCTCGTCCGGCAAGGGTCCCTCCTGGAACGGATGGACCCAGTTTATCAGCGGCTGCGCAAGTGGGGCTTCGACCCGGCGGCCCGCTCCGCCGCGACCTTGGGCTTCGGCCGTGGCCCGGATGAATTCGACGTCGGCCCGCGCGATCGGTCGGTCGGCCTGGGCAATTTGTAGCTCCACCCCCCTTGCGGCGCCCTCCGCCCGGACGCGCCGGCCTCCAACCCAGCCGATTGGCAGGCTCGCCGCGGTTGAAAGTCCTTCCGCCCACGTTGAAAACTCAACCGCCCACTTGGGCGGAAGGACCAACCACGTAGAAAATCCTTCCGCCCACTTGGGCGAGTCGACCAACCATCGCGGCGGAACGTCCGCCCACGTGGGCGGCTTCACCAACCACCGGGGTGGAACGATCGCCCACGTAGGCGGAAGTCCCGCCCACGCGGGCGGAGGCTCCGCCGACGCGGGCGAGACCGCAAATGATCCGGGTGGAGGCTCCGCCGATGTGGGCGAGACCCGAAGACCGCGGCCGGGATCAGCCGCCGATCTGACCCAGCGCGCGGCGGATCTCGGGCTGGTTGGGATCGATCGCGAGCGAACGGTGGAAGCTGGCGGCGGCGCCTTCGCCGTCGCCGACGCAGAGCTTCGCCAGTCCGACCGAGGCGAAGGCGAGGGCGTTCTTAGGATCATATTGGGTGGCGGTCTCGAAGTCGTCCAGCGCCTTCTCGCACTGGTGGCGCTCCAGACGGTAGCGCCCGCGGAGGAGGTGGAGGCGGGGCTCCTTGGGGCGCGCGGCGAGGGCCTTCTCCAGCAGCTTCAGGCCCCGCTCGGATTCGCCGCCGCGGGCGTAAGCCACGGTGCGGCCCACGGCGTAGTCGACCCCCTCGGGGAGGCCGGCGGCGAGGGCGGCCACCAGGAGGTCGTCCGAGCGGTCGAGGTCCCGGTGCTGGCTGTGGAGCAGGTCGCTGAGGTTCCACATTGCCGCGGCGCTCTTGGGGTCTACCGCCAGCGCCTTCTGATAGGCGGCCAGGGCGGCGTCCGGCTCGCCGTGCTCGCGGCGGAGGAGGCCTTCGTTGTTGTAGGAGCCGGCGGTGCGGGTGGAGGAGCCCGCGGCGAGCGGCGCGCCGGCGGTCCCTTCCTTGCTGCCCAGATATCCCAGGGCCCTCAGCTTCTCGACCTCCTCGGCGTCCGCCTGCCCATCCCCCTTGACCTCGGGCGCGGGCTGGTAGTGGCCGCGGTAGTCGGCGAGGTCCGCGTGCACCGGATCGATCCCGGCCAGCGGCGGGCCGGCGACGCCGTCGCCCGGCGGCAGGCCGAGCAGGGCGAGCAGGGTGGCGCAGACCTGGCCGACTTCCCCCTGTCCCCGGTTGCTCTTGGCCTCTACGTCCGGCCCCCAGATCAGGTAGATCCCCTCCTCGCGATGCCAGCGGCCGGCGGTGGCCGCGGCGGCGCTCGACAGCTTGGCGGGGCGCCCTTCCTTCCAGCGGAAGCCGTGATCCGATGCGATCATCAGCACGGCGTGCCGGGCCTCGGCGAGCTTGCGGTACTCGCCCAGCATGCGGTCGATCTCCGCGAAGTAGAGCTGGGGCACGCGGGAGTAGCGCTCGAAGTCCTCCTTGGTGACCGAATCCTGCCGGGGGGGAGCCCAGGGCGCGAAGACGTGGCCGAGGGTGTCGGTGCCCTGGAAGTAGACGACGGCGAGGTCCGGCTTGGCGCGGCCGAGCCAGGATGTGGCCAGGCCTTGGTAGGCGCGGGTCTCGACCAGGATGCGGCGCAGCGCGCTCACCGGATGGGCGTAGGGGTCGGGATCGGCGGCGGCCTTTTCGTACTCCGCCGGCTTCAGCCAGGGGAGGTAGGCATGGAGCGCCTCGAACCCCACGGCCGACTCGGCCTGGCGGAGACCCTCGCGCGCCCAGGTCTCCTGCTCCGGGGGGTAGACGGTGCCGGGCGGCGGCTCGTGATCCCGGGAGGTAAAGGACGAGAAGCGGTCGGCCACCAGCAGCCCCTTGACCGCCTCGGCCGGCCAGGTGGCCCAGAGGCCGAAGACGGCGACGCTCTTGTCGCCGTCGGTCGCCATGTTCCAGATCGCCGGCCGCTTGCGCTCGCTGCTGGGGATCGGCTCCAGCGCGCCGGTCGCGGGGTTGCGCCGGGTGAAGTCGAGGATGCCGTGCTCCAGCGGCGAGGTGCCGGTCATCATGGTGGTCCAGACGAGGGGCGAGAGCGGCGGCTGGATGGTCTTCAGCGTGCCCGTCCGTCCCGCGCGCGCCAGGGCCGCGAGGTTCGGCATCACGCCGGAGGCCATGTAGTCGTCGAGCAGCTCCCAGTCCGCGCCGTCGAGGCCGACGAAGATCACCGGATGGGCCTCGCGCGCCGCGCTCTTGATCTCGGGGGAGGGCGGGGGAGGAGCGCCGGCCTTGCGCGGCGGCGGGGGGGCCTTGCGGCAGGCGAGCGCCGACACCAGGAGGACCAGAAGGAAGAAGGAAATGCGGCGCATAGGGAAGCCGAAAGCTTATACCAGCGCGGCGAGCTCCGTGAGGCAGCCCGCCGCGGCAGAAAGAGCCGGACAAGGACGTAAAGGACCGCCAGGACGACAAGAACAAGAAATTACCCAGCTTGTCGTCATCCCTCGGTCTTTACTGTCCTTGCCGTCCTTGTTGTCCTTTACGTCCCTGCTTCCGGATTTCTACGGCGCCGCCCCTAGGGAGGGGGAATGCAGTTGGGCCGGCAGTCGGCGCAGAACATGACCGTCGTTACCCCGCAGCAGACCTGCGTCCGGCAGGGCTGCGCGCCGCCCTGCGGACAAGCGCGGCAGAAGCCGCCGACGACGCAGCTCTTGGTCTTGCAGGCGGCGGTCGCCTGCGAGGGGCCCAGGCCGAAGGCGACCGCGCCGAACAGAAGGAGAGCACCCGCGAGCCTGAATAGAGATCTCTTCATCGTTTCTCCCTTGGATCGGGGAAAGCCGGAAACCGACTTCCGCCCTGAGTCTGACATGGATAGATGGCGTCGACTATCAAAAGTTTGCTCTGTCAACCGGTTGACAAGCTTGGGATGTAGTCCGATAATTAGTTTGTGATGCAGACTGGTCTTCGAGAGGAGAGGGTCATGACAAGCCAGGACGTCGGCCACATCCGTTTCGTCACCCGGCATTTCAACGAGTTGCAGGGTCTGCGGACCTTGGTGCCCCTCGGGTTGATCCTCCTGAGCGTGGGGGGAGCGACCTACTTCGACAATCGATGGCTGATGATCCTCCGGGCCGGGCTTTTCGTGGCCGGAGTGCTCCTCATGCTGGGAGCGGGGCGGTACTACAAGAGCCGTTTCGGCGAGGTCGAGTCCGAGCCGGCGGAAGTCAGCGAGCTGCACTCCCTTTCAATCTACAGCCCCGCGGGCCGGCTCTCTCCGCTTCCAGGCTCCGAGACCCTGTCGCCGCGAGCCCGGTTCCTGCTGCTCGCCCTGGGGCTGGCGTTCACGGTCTTCTTCGTTTCCCAGGCGATCGTTCCAACCCTGCGCATCGAGACCGACGAATCGCTGGTCCGGCCGCCCTGGGCGACGCTGGATTCCGTCGTTCTGTTCCAGGAGAGTTGGACCGTCGGAATCCAGGACCTCCTCCACAAGCCGGTCCCCGGCCCGTCGACGAACAAGGCGGTGGCCGCGCAGTTGCTCTATGCCCTCTGCGGTGCCCTGTTCCTGGGCACTTGGCTCTGGCGGGGGCGCGGCGCCTCGCAGGGCTACCATCTCGCGTTCGGAATTCTGCTGCTGGGGCTTTCGGCCGCCGGCACCTGCCTGGGCTACTTCGTCTGGGAGGACCGGGACCTGGTGGTGCGGATCCTCAACCTCGTGTTGCCGGCGCTGGTTCATCTCTGGGTGGCCTTGCTCCTCTGCGGCTCGTCGCTGATCTTGGCCGGCCTGCTCGATCACCAACAGATCGCGCGGGGTCTGCAACCGGTGAGCAGGGAACCGGCATGAGCGCGACCCCCTTCGAGCAGCTCGCGAACAACGCGGCGCCGGTGCCGACGTAGGCAAGCCCCTCACGATTCCCTACGAGCCTGCGCCGCAGAAAAAAACGACCAAGGACGTAAGGGACAACAAGGACTGCAAGGACACTAAGAACCGAGGAATCGCCCAGGCTCCTAGGGAATTGAGCTTGGCCGGGCAATGAAGGGGCTGAGAACGCGAACGCCGTTCAAATCCTGGTCGTGCTGAAGGTCTTCGGTCAGCAAGAACCGGCAGCCCGAGATCCGAGCGGCGGCGGCGATCAGTGAGTCCCAGAACGAGAGTTGGTATTGGTCCTGAAGAGACCAGGCCTCTGCGATGATTTGAAGGTCGACAGAAATTGGATTCCAGACCGCCAGATCCAGGACTTCCTGTCGGGCTGTTCCTCGATCCAGCCCGGGTTTTAGCTTCTGTGTCGCGTTGAGGTAAAACTCCTGGAGAACCTGAGTGCTCAAACGCCCGCTCCGGGTTTGCCAGAGGTAGACCAACCAGGTCTCGGCCGCCTGCTGCTTCTCGGGTTTGGAGCTGTCGTGGCGATAGAGCAGAACGTTCGTGTCAACGAAGACCAGGGCGTTCATAGAGGCTCTCGCGAGAAGGGTAGGTCTCGGAATCGGTGATCCCGGAGGGCTTGCGCGCGAGGAATCGGCCCATGGCCTCGTCGTAGGTCTTGTCTTCGGCCATCTGCTTCCGGAGCATCTCCGCGAGGTAGCGTGAGACGCTCTGGTTCTGTTCCGCAGCCCGAATCCGCACCCAAAGAGCGACTTCTTCTTCCAAGGCTACGGTTACGTTCTTCATGGCACGATCTTAGGAGACCACGAAGTTCGTGTCAAAGCGGCTCCGGCGCGCAAGTTGCACCTCCTCCCAACGAGCGGGCACCAGCCCGGACAAGGGAGAGGCGTGGCTTACGCACCGATCGAGGATTACGGCGTCATCGGCAACATGCGCACCGCGGCGCTGGTGGGCAAGCATGGGTCGATCGACTGGTATTGCGTTCCCTATTTCGATTCGCCGAGCGTCTTCGCGGCGATCCTGGACGAGGGGAAGGGGGGGCGGTTCGAGATCGTTCCGGTGGGGGACGGCGCGGCGACCAAGCAGCTCTATTGGCCGGAGACCAACGTGCTGGTCACCCGCTTCCTGTCGGCGGACGGGGTGGGGGAGATCGAGGACTTCATGCCGGTGGGGCGCGGCGGGGCGGACGACTGGCGCGACCACCTGATCCGCCGGGTCCGCGTGGTGCGCGGCAGCCTGACGTTCCAGGTGCGCTGCCATCCGGCCTTCGACTACGCGCGGGCTCCGCACGAGACGGTGATCGATCCGGGCCAGGGCGCGGATTTTCACTCGGCGGCCCTGAGCCTGCGGCTCGCCACCGAGGTGCCGCTGCGGAAGGATGAGCGCGGGGTCGCCGCCGAGCTCACGCTGCGCGAGGGGGAGTGCGCGACCTTCGCCCTGCGCCCGATCGACAAGGGGACCGAGGCCGTCGCGCCCCTCTCCTCGGCCAAGACGGAGGAGCTGTTCAAGGCGACGGTGGACTTCTGGCGCCGCTGGATCTCGGCCTCCACCTATCACGGCCGCTGGCGCGAGATGGTCCACCGCTCGGCGCTGATGCTCAAGCTGCTCACCTTCGAGCCGACCGGCGCGATCGTGGCGGCGCCGACGTGCAGCCTGCCCGAAAATCCGGGGGGTGTGCGCAACTGGGACTACCGCTACACCTGGATCCGCGACGCGGCGTTCAGCATCTACTCCCTGCTGCGCATCGGCCTCACCGACGAGGCCTCCGCCTTCATGGGCTGGCTCGACGCCCGCTGCTCCGAGGCGACGCGGGAGGAGGGGCTCCAGATCGTCTACGGCATCGACGGCCGGCGCGACCTGACCGAGGTCACGCTTGACCACCTCGAGGGGTACCGCGGCTCGCGCCCGGTGCGGGTGGGCAACGGCGCCGTCGATCAGCTCCAGCTCGACATCTACGGCGAGCTGATGGACTCGGTCTACCTCTTCAACAAGCACGCCTCGCCGATCTCCTACGACACCTGGCTCCATCTGCGCGACCTGCTCCACTACGTCGGCGAGAACTGGACGCGGGACGACGAGGGGATCTGGGAGGTGCGCGGCGGCAAGCAGCAGTTCGTCTATTCGAAGCTGATGTGCTGGGTGGCGATGGACCGTGGCCTGCGCCTGGCCGACCAGCGCTCCTTCCCGGTCGACCGCGGCCGCTGGCTCGGCACGCGCGACGAGATTTACGAGGCGATCATGGCCCGCGGCTGGAACCCGAAGCTGGAGTCGTTCGTCGAGACCTTCGACGGTGAATGGCTCGACGCCTCCAGCCTGCTGATGCCGCTGGTCTTCTTCCTGGCGCCGAACGATCCGCGGATGCTGAAGACGCTGGACGCGATCCGCCGCCGCCCGGACCAGGGGGGGCTGGTTTCGGACGGCCTGGTCTACCGCTACAACGCCGCGCACGGCATCGACGGCCTTCCCGGCGACGAGGGGACGTTCAACATGTGTACCTTCTGGCTGGTGGAGGCGCTGACCCGCGCCGGCTGGACTCATCCCCAGATGCTGGAGGAGGCGCGCCTCACCTTCGAGCGCATGCTCGGCTACGCCAACCACCTCGGCCTCTATTCGGAGCAGACCGGCCTGCGCGGCGAGGCGCTGGGAAACTTCCCCCAGGCCTTTACCCACCTCGCCGTGATCAGCGCTGCGGTGAACCTCGACGCCGCCCTGGGTAGGGAGCGGGGGGAGATGGGGCTCTAAGGCTCCAGCCGCAGCGCCCAGGGCTCCAGGCCGGTCTCGCCGTCGTCGGCGGCGAAGAAGAGGAAGCCGTTCGAGGCCACCGGCTGGAAGGGGAATCCGAACAGGGCCGAGAACCCGCCCGGGGCGATGTCCGAGACCCGCCGGGTCCCCTCAGGCGTGCCGTCGGTTTCCCAGAGCTCGCGCCCGAAGGTGCCGTCGTCGGCGCTGAAGAAGAGGCGGTTGCCGGCGACGGTGAAGTCCTGGGGGTTCGACGAGCCGGCGCCGGGCTGGAGGTCCGCCAGGATGTGGGTGCCTTCGGACGTCCCGTCGGTCGTCCAGAGCTCGGTGCCGTGGTTCGGGTCTTGAGCGGCGAAGAGCAGCCGGTCTCCCACCGGGGTGAGATTCAACGGGATGGAGAAGGCGGGGGTCAGCGGGGCCAGCAGGATTGGGGAGCCGCCAGGGAGAGGGACGCGGAAGAGCCCGAACCCGTCGCCGGAAGGGAGTGCGGCGGTGAAGTAGAGAGAGCCGCCGAAGACGCTGAGGTTGTCGACCGTGTTGAGCGGGAAGGCGCGGTGGGTTCCCTCGGGCGTGCCGTCGGTCTCCCAGATCCCGGGATCGCCGTAGAGGCTCGCGAGGCGGAAGAAGACCTTGCCGCCCGCCTGGACGGGCTTGTTGTCGAGGAACAGGAAGCGCCGGCCGTGGATCGACGTGAGCTGCCGCGTGCCGGCCGGCGTGCCGTCCGAGACGAATAGCTGGGGAATGACCCGGCCGTCGTCTCCGGCTTCGGTGAAGATGAGGAAGCGGGAGCCGAAGGGCACGAGGAGCGAGGGGCAGGGGAGCCCCGGCTGCGGCGGCAGGATCTGCCGCGTGCCGGCGGTGGTGCCGTCGCTGGTCCAGAACGAGCACCCCGCGGGGCCCTGGACGTCGAACAGGATCTGGCCGGCCCAGGTGGCCGTATTGGTGTCGAGGCCCTGGCGGGGGCCGAGCTCGATCACCGGCTGGGTGCCGGGGACAGTACCGTCCGTGCGCCAGATCTCCGACCGCGAGGCTCCGACCCCTTCCTGGTGAGCCACCACGAAGAGCTGGAAGGGGCCGGCGGTCGAGAGGAACGTCCCGAGGCTCCGGCCGGAGCCCGCCGGGAAACCGAGGATCTCGGCGGTTCCCGCCGGCGTGCCGTCGCTCGCCCAGAGCCCGGGGATACCTTCGGGAGCCTCGCTGGCCAGGAAGAGAGCGCCGCCCTGGAAGGGCCGGAACCGCGGGAAGGAGCCCGGCGCCAGGCGCCGCAGCACGGCGACTCTCCGGACATCCCCGGGAGCGCCGTCCGTGCTCCAGAGCTCGGAGGCGGGGCGCCTCGCGTGGCCGGCCCCGAAGTAGGTCCGGCCGTTCAGGAAGCCCAGGTCCGAAACGTGCCCGGCCACCTGGTGCGTGCCGGCCCGGGTACCGTCGGTGATCCAGAGCTGGTCTCCCGAGTCGCTTGCCGCGCCGTCGCTCGGGTAGGCGCGGAAGTAGGTCTCGCCGGGCGGGCCCGGGAAGGCGATCGGAAACAGGAAGGAGTCGAGGCGGAGGCTCGAGCAGGGGCCGGGGCAGACGTCCGCGAGGCGCCTGGTGCCGGCGCCGGTGCCGTCGGTGATCCAGGGCTCGATCCCATGATCTCCATCCGCGCCGGCGAAGAGCCGGGGTCCGTTCGACGGCGAAGTGAGGAAGCCGGCAAAGCTGGGACAGCCACCGTCGCCGCAGCCGGTCAGGGGCGCCGCTCGGGTGAATCCCGCGTCCGCGGTCCAGAGGAACGCCCGCTGCCGCTGGCTGGAGTTGACGGAGAGCAGCCACCGCTCGCCCAGACGTTGGGGTGTCGCGGCCAGAAACAGCCCGGCCGGCAGCTCGAAGACCGGCCCGGTCCCCTCCACCGTCCCGTCGCTCCGCCAGATCTCCGTGCCGTGCCGCTTGCGGTGGGTCACGAAATAGGCCGCATCGCGGTCGACGAACAGCGAGTCGACCTCGGGATCGTCACAGGTGACGGGCGGGATCGTGCACTGGATCGGAGGGAAGTCGGCGACCCGCCGGGCGTGCCCCGGCGTGCCGTCGGTCGCCCACAGGTCCTCGCCGGTCGGTCCCGAGGTGAAGAAGAGATGGGACGGCGTCGCGAGCAGAAGGGTCCCCGTGTCGGAGTCCTCCTGGATGTCGCTGAGCCGGACCGTGCCTGCCGGCGTGCCGTCGGTGATCCACACACCCTCGGCGGAGTCGTCGGGTTGATAGGCGACGAACGCGATCCGGCCCCCCTGGAGGGCGAAGGCGTGCGGACTTTCGAACGGCCTGCCGTCGGCCGCGAGGAACACCGTGGTGCCGGCGGGGGTACCGTCGCTCCGCCAGAGCTGGCAGCCGCTGGAGGCCGGGCAGGCCGCGAAGAGAAGGACGCCGGTGGCCGCCGGCGCGAAGACAGCCCCGACGCCCATCAACGGCTCGCCGGAGGAGGGATCGGCCAGCGGGAAGGTGCCGGCGGAGGTGCCGTCCGTCCGCGCCAGGAAGCTCGTTTCGGCCTCACCGCTGGTGACGCTCAGGAGGGTGATGCCGTTCCAGGTCGCCAGCGGTCTGATCCTCCGGCAGAACGACGGGCAGAGCGACGAGCTGACCTGGACCGTGCCGCCGGCGGTGCCGTCCGTGCTCCAGAGGATCCCCTCGTCCGCGTTGGGGCCCGCGGTCGAGAACAGTAGGCGGCCGCTGAGATTGAAGAAATCGACCGGTTCCGCCGGGGGCGCTCCCGAGTCGGGCGCATCGGGGATCTGATTGACGTCCACCAGCGGGTAGGGAGCTCCGGTGGCCGCGGCGGGCGACGGGACGAGGACGGTTCCGGCCAGGCAGAAGCCCAGCAGGGCGATCAGGACGACCGGCGCGAAGCGGATTGAGCTCATAGCCTTATGATGCGCGTTTCATCACAGTTTATCGTCCTCGGGACAGATGGGATCTAGGGTTCGAGCCGCAGCGCCCAGGGCTCCGGGCCGGTCCTGCCGTCGTCGGCCGCGAAAAAGAGATAGCCGTCCGCGACGACGGAGGCGGGCTGACCGTACAGGAGGATCGAGGAGAACCCGCCGGGGGCGAGGTCCGCCACCATCCGCGTCCCTTCGGGGGTGCCGTCGCTCTCCCACAGCTCCCGCCCGTGGGTGCCGTCGTCGGCGCTGAAGAAGGCCCGGTTCCCCGCGGACGTGAGCCCGTCGGGCGTCGAGGAGCCGGAGCCCGGCTGGAGATCGCGCACCAGGCGGGTGCCCGCGGGGGTGCCGTCGGTCACCCAGATCTCGGCCCCGTGCTCCGGGTCCTGGCCGATGAAGAGCAGCCGGTCTCCCACGGAGGCGAACGGCGGCGGCTGAGCCTCGGGTGGCGGCTGGACCGCCGCCAGGAGCCGGGGCGGCCCCTGCGAGGAGAGGCGGAACAGGCCGGATTCGCCGGTGTCGGTCGAGGAGGCGATGAAGTAGAGGTCGCCCTGGAAAGCGTAGAGAGGGCCCACGCCGTCCAGCGGGGCCACGCGGCGGGTCCTCTCAGGCGTGCCGTCGCTGCTCCAGAGCTCGGCACCGGTCGTCTGGGCGGCGATCCGGAAGTAGACCGTGCCGCCGATCCGGATGGACTGATCGTCGAGCGGACCGCGGGTGCCGTGGAGCGCGGTGATCTGGCGGGTGCCGGCCACCGTGCCGTCCGAGACGAACACCTGGGGGACGGGCCCCTTGGGAGTCTCGATCCGGGCCACGAACAGGAGGCGGGAGGGGCTCAAGGGAGCCAGCACCGTGGGGCAGCGCACGCCCGGCAGCGCGGGCAGGATCTGGCGGGTGCCGGCCGCCGTGCCGTCGCTGTCCCGGAGGGAGCAGCCGTGGCGCTCGTCGACGAGGAACAGGAGCCGGTCTCCCCAGAGGGCATGGAGAGGATCGATCGCCTGAAAAGAGCCCAGCTTCAGGATGCCGCGAGTCCCGTCCGCCGTGCCGTCCGTGCGCCAGAGCTCCTGCTGATCCGCGTTCCCCAAGGGACGCAGGACGTCGAAAAAAACGAGACCGCCGGCGCGGGTCAGGAGGAAGGCGCCCGCGTCGCGCGGCGGGTCCAGCTCGAAACCGCGGATCGGCACGGTGCTCTCCGGGGTGCCGTCGCTCCTCCAGAGACGCTGCACGCCCTCTCCATCAGTCGCCAGGAACCGGGCGCCGTTGCGGAACGGCAGGAAGAGCGGGGAGGAACCGCTGGAATACCGCCGCAGCACGTCCACCCGCCGGGTGCCGGCCGCCGTGCCGTCCGTGCGCCAGAGCTCGAGGGCGGCCCGTTGCGGGCTCGCTCCGCCGAAATAGGCGAGACCGCCGAGAAAGCCGATCCCGGAGAAGTGTCCCGCCACCCTCCGGGTCCCCTCCGGGGTGCCGTCGGTGCGCCAGAGGTCGTCGCTGGGGAGATTGCCGTCCGGAGATGTGGGATGGGCGTGGAAGTAGATTTCGCCGGACGGGCTGGGAACGGCGAGCAGAGGGGAATCCGCGGAGGGGAAGATCCCGTCGCAGATCCCCGGGCAGACGTCCGCCAGGAGGCGGGTGCCGGGACCGGTGCCGTCCGTGATCCAGGGCTCGGCGCCGTGGACGGGATCGTAGCCGGCGAAGAGCCACCTTCCGGAGCCGGTATCGGCGAGGGGTGAGGACAGCGCCGGGCAGGTCCCGCCGTCGCAGCCGGTCAGGGGCGCGGCGTGGGTGAAGCCGCCGTCCGCCGTCCAGAGCACGGCCGGATCGTCGCCGGCGGGGCCCGTGGGCAGGGACGGGAAGACCCACCCCCCGGCGAGCCGGTGGAGGCTCCCCACGTCCTTCACGTCAGTGGGGAGCGCGATCAGCGGCCGGGTCCCGGCCTCGGTCCCGCCGCTGCGCCAGATCTCCACGCTGCTCCCGCCGTTCAGCACCTTGAAGTAGACCGCGTCTCCGAACGCCGCCAGGGAGTCGACGTCCGGGGACTGGCATCCGGAATCGGGTGGCGAGGTGCAAGGGGGGAGGGGCAGATCGGCCAGGCGGCGGGTGCCGGCCGGCGTGCCGTCGGTCGCCCAGAGATCCTTGCCATCCGATCCCGAAGTGAAGAAGAGGTGGGAGGGGGTGGCCACCAGGCGGGCCGGGGAATCACCCTCCTCGACCGCGGCGAGAAAGAGGGTGCCGGCCGGGGTTCCATCGGTCGCCCAGAGTCCCGCCGACGGGCCGCCGGACGCCGGCTGATGCTCGGCCACGAAGTAGAGCCGGCCGCTCCAGAAGGTGAGGCTCCGCGGGTAGTCGAAGGCGTTGCCGTCGGCGGCGCGCACGAGCACGGTGCCGGCGGAGGTCCCGTTGCTCCGCCAGAGCTGGTTTGACGGGGTAAAGGAGTCGAAATAGACCGCGTCGCTGCCGGGATCGCCGAGCGCGTCGTAGGAAGTCAGCTCTTCACCGGCGGAGCCGCGCAGAGGGAAGGTGCCGGCGGCGGTGCCGTCCGTCCGCCAGAGCTGCACGGGGAGGAGCTGTGGAGAGGTGCGCAGGAACGCCAGGTCGCGCCAGACCGCCAGGACGGCGATCTGCGAGCAGAAGGCGGGGCAGAGCGAGGAGGAGATCTGGACCGTCCCCTCCGCCGTGCCGTCCGTGCTCCAGAGGATCCCCTCGTCCGCGGAGCTCTCGTTGACCGTCGAGAACAGCAGCCGCCCGCCAACCTGGACGAAACCGGTGGGCTCCGCGGCGAAGTCGAAGACGTCGTCGTGAGCCGCCGGCTGAAGGATGTCTGTTAGACGGTGGGGCACCTCCCCGGCCGGCGCGGGCATCGCGGGCATCGCGGCGAGGGTCAGAGAGACGAGGGATATCCCGATCCAAGCTGAGCGCATGGCTCTCCTTTCGCCAGACAGCGTCCCTTCCTGTCTCTGGATGCGCGTTCCACGGCGGATTATCGTCCCCGCACCGGATCGGCGATCAGAATGCTGGATCTCCGGCGGCTCGGGGCCGAGGTGGAAGGCGCGGGCGCGGTCCTGGAGGTCGGTGTCGGCGTGGGTCACGCGCTCGTGCTGGCGCAGGTGCTCGATCCAGGAGCTGACCAGGAAGACCTCGGTGTGGAGGGTGGGATCGGCGGAGTCCACGAACAGCCCCCACTGCATGGCGCCGTCGCGGCGGCGAATGCGGCTGACGTCGCGCATCGCGGCGGCGAACTCACGCGTGCGGGCGGGGTCGACCCGGTAGCGCACCGTCACCAGCACCGGCCCGCGGTCGTGCTCGAGGTCGTGGGTCACCACCGGGGCCGGCCACTGGCGCGAGGGCGCGAGGTTCAACCCCTCGCCGGAGCGGATGTGGATGCGGAACGTCGCGGCGAGCCCCACCACCATGCCGATGGCCGAGATCAGAAGAGCCCGCGAGATGCCGAGGTGCTCGCCGACGATCCCCCAGAGGGCGCTGCCGCCGGCGAGGCCGGCGTAGAAGAGGAGCATGTAGACGGAGAGGGCGCGGCCGGTCACCCACGAGGGGACCACCGTCTGCACCGCCACGTTGAGGCTGGAGAGGAGCGACAGCCAGGCGCCGCCGGCGAGGAGCATCGCCACCATCAGCAGCCAGAAGGAAGGGACGTAGGCGAGCGCCGCCGTGGCTCCCGCGAACACCAGCGTGGCGCCCGCGACCACGGCGTCCATCGAGTTGTCCCGCTTGAGATGGGGGAGGGCGATGGCCCCCGCCACCGCGCCGACGCCGAGGGCGCCGAGCAGCAGGCCGTACCCCTCCGGGCCCGCCTTGAGCTTGTGGGCGGCCACCAGCGGCAGCAGCGCCCAGAGCGAGGCGCCGCAGAAGACGAAGACGCAGCCGCGCACGATCGGCGCGATCACCTCCGGCGCGTGGCGCACGTAGCGCAGCCCCGTGGTCATCGCTCCCCAGATCCGCTCGGCCGGCAGCATCGCCTCCTCGACCGGCCGGCGCCAGAAGAAGAGGACGACCAACACACCGAGGAAGGAGATGGCGTTGACCAGGAAGGTGACGGCGGGGCCGGCGGCGGCCACCACCAGCCCGGCGAGCGCCGGACCGGCCGCGCGGGCGATGTTGAAGCCGATGCTTCCCAGGGTCACCGCGGCGGGGAGGTCCTCCCGCGGCACCATCTCCGGGATGCTCGCCTGCCAGGCCGGACCGTTCAGCGCCGCGCCGAGGCCGAGCAGAAAGGTGAAGGTGAGGAGGATCCAGGGGGTCGTGGCGTGGGCCGCCGTGAACGCCCAGAGGCCGAAGGCGGCCACGGTCATCCAGACCTGGGTGACCAGCAGCAACCGCCGGCGGTCGAGCACGTCGGCGACCGCGCCGGAGGGGAGTGAGAGCAGGAACATCGGCAGGCTGGTGGCAGCCTGGACCAGCGCCACCAGCGTCGGCGACGGGCTGAGCGTCGTCATCATCCACGACGCGCCGACGTTCTGGAACCATGTGCCGATATTGGAGGCGACGCTGGCGATCCAGAGCCAGCGGAAGAGGGAGTGCCGCAGCGGGCTCCAGGTGGAGCGGGGTTCAGACGTCGGCATCGCCGTCGCCCGTCATTTCTGGAGAGCCGGCTAAAGAGTCGAGGGCAGCCCTGAGAAACTCCCTCCCGGCCCGGATCAGGTCGATGACCGTTTCATCCTCTATAGCCACCTCGACTTGATAGTCGGCAAGCTGGCGAATCTTGAACGCTCGGAGAAGAAGTTGGTGGAAGCGCCGGTCCAATTCGTCTGTACGAGCGAAGATCAATCCGTATTGGGCAATGACTTGTGCATGACTGGAGAACCTGTGTCCCCGGCTGACTAGGAGAGCCTGGGCGATATAGAAGCAGCCATAGTAGCTGCGCGAGGCCGCAAAATCTGAAGAGCCCGCTTCCAGAAGGGTCTCCGCCGCTTGGAAGGACCGGGCCGCTTTATCGAGGAGGGCCCGCAATTCGATCACGCAGCCACCGGTACGGCGTCTGAGCGAATCGTCTTAAAGAAGATTCCCTCCCCGTCTCGCCAGGATTCCACGTCCGCCGCCATCACGGAGAGGACGAGCCCTGAATCGAGCGAGAGCGGCCATGCCACGCACTCCATGGCCAGGATCTCCCTTACCGGGTCCACCGGCCCTTCCAGCAGCAAAAGAAGATCCACGTCGCTCCCCTCCCAAGCTGTGCCTCGCGCATAAGAGCCGTAGAGGAGAAGGCCGCGGAAGCGGCTTCCGTAGAGATCCCGGAGCCCCCTCTCCAACTCAAGGACGACGTCGCGGATTTTCGCTGGCAAGACATTCATGACGTCTCTCATTCTAGCGGCAAGGGGAGTCATCCTGCACACCCTGGCTGCCGTGGCGTGGACAGAACGGATAGACTTGTGCAGAGCCCATGAAACCTTTCGATCTCCCCAGCATCCTCGCCGGCCTCCTGGCCTGCGGCGTGGCGGTCTTCGTCAGCACGGCGCTGGTCTTCCTCGCCTTCCGGCTGAACACCCTGCTGCGGCGGCGGGAGGAGCAGGAGCGGCTGCTCCTCTCCGGACACCGGTCGATTGCCATCGCCCTCGGCGCCACCCTCCTCAGTCAGGCCCTGCTGCTGCGCCATGTGGTCTTCCCGGTGATGGCGGTGATGCGCGACCTGTTCCTCGAGCGGGCGTCGATCCCCACCGTCTTCGCGGTCGCCGGCCAGTGCGGGATCTTCTTCTTCGTCATCGGCGCGGTCTCGCTCGGCTCGGTCTGGCTCGCCGGCTGGCTGTTCACCCACATGACGGGGACCTTGCCGGAGCAGGAGGAGATCCTGAAGGACAACGTGGCGGTGGCGATCTTCTACGCCTTCGTGCTGCTCGCCATCACGGTGATCCTCAACGAGGGGATCGAGGACCTCGCGCGGTCGCTGATCCCCTACGGCCGCTCCGGAGTCGTGCGGCTGCCGTGAAGCGGTCCGGCTGCGGCGCGCTCGGCATCGCCGGCGGGCTGGTGCTCGTCCTGGCAGTCGCCGCGGGCGTGGCGACCCGCCTCCAGACTTCGGATCTCCCGAATCCTCCCGCGCCCGATGCGGACGCCTTCCTCCGTCAGGTCGGAGCGCTCCACCAGTTCCGGCGCGCGGACGCGGGGGAGCGCCTGCGCCTCTCCTACGGCTTCGTCGACTACGGTGGCCGCCCCCGCCACGTCTCCTGCGAGATCGACAAGCGGGATTACGAACGCGATCTCACCTCCTTCGGCTACTTCGAGGACGAGCTGCGGAAGGCCGTGGGCGAGGGATTGCGGGAGCGGTTCGAGGAGGAAGCCGAACGGCGGGGGCTGCGCCGCTACCTCCACTTCGAGCTCGAGAGGGGCACCGGCTACCGCTGGCGCTGGCGGATCCCGGGCGGAGTGGAGCCGGCGGCGGCGGAACGGCTGGAGGCACGGTTGCGCGATTTCGACGCCTGGCTCGACCAGCGTCTCGCCCGGCAGAAGGAGGAACTGGTCGGGCAGTACCTCCGGCAGCGAGGCCTGCTCTTGAAGGACGGCGAGATCTCGATCGACTACGAGCGAGAGGTCGAGCGCGACACCGGTCCCCTGGCGGACTGCTTCGCGGCGCTGCGCAGGGCCGGGGAGGGGGGGAGCGACCGCCGGCTCCTCGGCCTCTTTCTGGCCTTCGTCCAGGAGCTGCGCTACGAGGTTCCTCCCGACGTCGACCTCGGCCGGCACATCCTGGGTTTTCGAGTGCCGACCGCCGTGCTGGTGCGGGGGGGCGGCGACTGCGACTCCAAGTCGGCCACCTTCTGCGCCCTCTGGCGCCATCTCCCCAAGCGGGCCATCCTGATCCTCGTCCCCGGCCACGCGCTGGTGGGAGTGGAAGGCAAGCCGCGGGCGGACGAGGCCTACGTGCGGCTCGGCAACCGCTACTTCGTCCTCTGCGAGGTGGCGGGCCCCGGCAAGATCCCGCCCGGCGGCACGTCGATCTCCGGGGACTTCGAGTACGTGATGATCGAGCCGGCGGGCGAGTAGGGAGCCGCGTGGTAAACTGAAGACCGAAGTTGCCTCTCGGCGGGCCGCCGTGATCTGATCCGGTGATCTGTTGGAGAAAGGATGGCACGCATGAACGCGATTCTCCAGCGTGACGACGTCTACTATCCGGAGTCCGATGGCCAGCCGATGGCGGAAACCGATCTCCACCGGGACGAGATGGTCGATCTGATCCACGCCCTCAAGCGTCGGTATCGGGACGTGCCGGACGTCTACGTGACAGGCAACCTGTTCTTCTACTTCGCCCAGGGCGATCCCCGGGCCGTGGTGGCTCCCGATCTCTTCCTGGTCAAAGGGGTGGCCAAGGGACAGCGGCGGACCTACAAGCTCTGGCAGGAAGGACGGGTCCCTTCCCTGGTGATCGAGATCACCTCGGACAGCACCCGCGACGAAGACGTCTCCAAGAAGAAGCTCTGCTACGAGCGTCTCGGAATCGAAGAGTACTTCCTGCACGACCCTTATGGGGACTACCTGGATCCCAGGCTACAGGGGTACCGCTTGGTGATGAATCGGTTCCAGCGCATTGTGCCTGAAGCGGACGGCTCTCTTCGGAGTCTCACGACGGGCTTGCTTTTCCGGGCGGAAGGAACGAGCCTGCGTCTTCAGGACGCGCAGACGGGAGAGCGGCTTCTTACGGGCGATGAAGAGGTCGCTCGCGAGACCACGGCTCGGCAGGCCGCCGAGGAACGGGCCGCGGCCCTGGAAGCGGAGCTCGAGCGCCTCCGCCACGGGCAAGCCGGCTGAGCTCAAGGAAGAGCTTCATCATGTCCGACAATCCGATCGAGCACGTGGTCGTGCTGATGATGGAGAACCAGTCGTTCGATCACCTGCTCGGGCATTTTCCAAAATTCGGCACCCTCGCCCAGACGCCGCAGTGCCTGCCGAACCCTGACGGAGGTAGCCAGATCTGCACCACCGAGCGGATGGGCAAGTGGTCGACCAACCCTTGCCCGACGCATGCGCACACGGACGTCATGGAGCAGATCTACGGCAACAGTGGCCAGCAGCCACCCTGGCCCGAGGCACCGATGAGCGGCTTCCTCACCAGCTATAAGAACGCGGGGGGAGTCCCCGCCGAGCTGATGGGAGGCTTCGCTCCCTATTCGCTACCGGCCCTCTCCTCGCTGGCGACCCACTTCACGGTCTGCACCAACTGGTTCTGCTCGGTGCCGGGACCGACGGGGCCCAACCGCCTCTTCGCCAACTGCGCGTCGTCCGGCGGTTATGCCGGAGCGGACTTTAAAAACATGCCGCCGCAACTGGCTCCGTTGCCGTCCGTCTTCGCGCAGCTCGCCGCGGCCGGCCGTACCTGGCAGATCTACCATGAAGACCCGCTCTTCGCGACCGAGATGGTCCTCGACGTCGTGCGGAACCAGCCCTCGGCCCTGCCGGCCGACCCCGGCTTCCTGCGCTTCCATCGGGATGCGCTGGCCGGCACGCTCGCCAACTACGTCTTTCTGACGCCGACGCTCCTGAGCTCCCAGCACGATCCCTGGGACGCTCGCCAGGGCGACATCCTGATGAACTGCATCTACAGCACGCTCCTGGACTCGCCGCTGTGGGAGCGCACGCTCCTGCTGATCACCTACGACGAGCACGGCGGCCATTTCGATCACGTGCCGCCGCCGCTCTCGTTCACCAACGGCGCCGGCCGGACCGTTGGGATCGAGAACCCGGACGGCCTCTGCTGGAACGTCGACGACTGGGGCGACGATTTCTCCAGCCCTCCCTTCGATTTCACCTGCCTGGGAGTCCGCGTGCCGGCGATCGTCGTGTCGGCTTACACGCCGGCGGGAGTCGATGCCACCGTCTACGAGCACGCCTCGATTTCGGCGACGCTGAACGAGCTCTGGGGCATTGGGACGCTGACGAAGCGCGATGCCAATGCCAATTCCTTCCTGAAGAACGCAAGGCCGTCCGGAAAGCGGGCGCCGGATACGCTGCCGCGCCCGCCTCTTCCGGTCATTACAGGGCCGTAGGAACGCAGCGCCGCGCCCTTGTCACGCCAGGGTCACCGGCGGGCACTAGACAAGATGAGAGAAGAAGACTAATCTGGTTACTAATGCGTCACCGCCCTGGAACCCCCGCGATCACCTCCCCACGCCGCCCGGCGCAGCGGGTGATTTGTACTTGTAGCAAGCGGGTGTGACGGGCTCCTTGCCGCTCGCATCCGCCTCTCCCGAAAACTGATCCCCCGATTCTGAAGCCCTGACGGCCGGTTTCGACCGCGAATTGGCCGCGAACGCTACCCGTGTGTCCTTCCTCTTTGGTGAGGGGGGCGTAGGAGGTTTATTCATGAGGCAGGTCGCATGACGGCAGGAGAGCCCCAGGCCCCCCGGACGCCCCAAGCGGAGGTTTCCTGGGACCTGATCCGCAAGCGCAACTTCGTCGAGCGGCTGAAGGCCGAGAAGGGGGGGCTCCAGGTCCTCCACGACCTGCCGGCGATGATCGACGCCGGCTATGAGGCGGTGCCCGAGGAGGATTTCGTGCGCATGCAGTGGTACGGCCTCTACCACGACAAGCCGAAGCTGGGCTATTTCATGCTGCGGGTGAAGCTGCCGGGGGGCGTGCTGACTCCGGCCAAGCTGCGGACGATCGGCGAGATCTCGCGGCGGTTCGGCCGCGGCCACGGCGAGCTGACCACCCGCCAGAACATCCAGCTCCACTGGATCGAGCTGGCGAAGCTCCCCGAGGTGCTCGGCCTTTTGGAGGCCGCCGGCATGACCACCGTCGGCGCCTGCGGCGACAACGTGCGGGCGATCACCGGCTGCCCGGTGGCGGGGATCGACCGCGACGAGCCCTTCGAGGTGCAGCCGCTGATCGACGAGGCCACGGCCTTCTTCATCGCCAACCGCGAGTACTCGGACCTGCCGCGCAAGCACAAGATCACCATCTCGGCCTGCCCCCACCAGTGCAACGCGCCGGAGATCCACTGCATCGCCCTGATCGCCGCGCCGCGCGACGGCCGTCCGGGCTTCGGCGTGCGGGTGGGGGGCGGCCTCTCCACCTGGCCGCGCCTCTCGGACGACCTCGGCGTCTGGGTGCCGGCCGAGGAGGCCCTGGAGACACTTCGCGCCATCGTCGACGTCTGGCGGCTCGACCTCAAGTACCGGATGTCGCGCGCCAAGGCCCGCTTGAAGTTCATGGTCGCCGACCTCGGCCCCGAGGCTTTTCGCGCCCGCGTCGAGGAGCGGCTGGGGCGGCGGCTGGCGGACGGCGCCGTCCCGCCGGCTCCCGCGGAGGAGAAGGACCACACCGGCATCCATCCGCAGAAGCAGCCGGGGCTCTTCTACGCCGGCGTCCCCGTCCATCTCGGCCTGATGAACGGCGAGACCATGCTCCGTCTCGCCGACCTGGCGGAGAGCTGGGACCACGGCGAGCTGAGAATCACTCGCCGCCAGAACTTCATCCTCGCCAACATCCCTGAAGCTCAGCTCGCGCGAGTCATCCGGGAGGTCGAGGCGCTCGGCTTCCCGCTGGAGGGCGCGGGGCTGCGCGGAGCCAGCATCGCCTGCACCGGCGACCCCTTCTGCAACTACACCGTGGCCGAGACCAAGGGACGGTTGCAGGGGATCGTCGAGCACCTGGAGCAGGTCTTCGGCGCGGCCGTGGCCGGGCTGCGGCTCAACCTCGACGGCTGCCCGCACGCCTGCGCCCACCACTGGATCGGCGACGTCGGCCTGCAGGGGACGACGCTGCGCGAGCGCGGTCCGGCCGGCGAGCGCCTTCAAGGCTACGACCTCTTCCTGCGCGGCGGCCTGGGCGCCGGCGCCGCCATCGGCCGGCCGGTGCTCAAGCGAGTGCCGGGCACCGAGGTCCATCTCGTCATCGAGCGTCTGTTCCGCGCCTATCTCGACGGGCGCGGCGAGGGGGAGCGCATCCAGCAGTTCTTCATCCGCCATTCCGACGAGGAGCTGTCGGCTCTAGGAATGGCAGAGGCGGCGGTCGCCGTCTCCAGCGAGCTTTAGAAAGGAAGACCGATCATGTTGGAGATCGCGACTCGGATCGATCAACGGGACCTGCTCGACGAGCACGAGGCCGGGCAACTGGCCGTGGAGCTCGACGACTCTACCCCACAGGAGCTCCTCGCCTGGGCGCTCGAGCGCTGGGGCTCGCAACTGGCCATCTGCACCAGCTTCCAGGCCGAGGGGATGGCGATCCTCGACATGGCATGGCGGATCGATCCCAGGGTGCGGCTGTTCACCGTCGACACCGGCCGGCTGCCGCAGGAGACCTACGACGTGATCGAGACCGTGCGGCAGCGCTACGGCATCGAGGTCGAGGTCTACTTCCCCGATCCGGCGCAGGTGGAGAGCATGGTCCGCCGCTTCGGGCCCAACCTCTTCCAGCGCAGCGTGCAGGCGCGGCTGGTCTGCTGCAACGTGCGCAAGGTCGACCCCCTCCGCGGTGTGCTCCAGGGGCTCGACGCCTGGGTCACCGGCCTGCGCCGCGACCAGTGGGCGAGCCGCGCCAACATCCGCAAGATCGAGGTCGACCACGACCACGGCGGCCTCGCCAAGATCAATCCGCTGGCCGACTGGATGCTGGAGGAGGTCCACGAGTACAACGCGGCCCACGACGTCCCCGTCCACCCGCTCTACGCCAAGGGATTCACCAGCATCGGCTGCACCCCCTGCACTCGGGCGACCAAGCCGGGCGAGGACCCCCGGGCCGGCCGCTGGTGGTGGGAGACGAACGCGCCCAAGGAGTGCGGCATCCATTGCCCCGTCGAGACCGGCGCCTTCGAGCACGAGCTGGCGGCCATGCTTCACCCCGGGCCGCGGAGGGCCGGAGCTTGAGCGCGGCGGCGACCGTGGCGACCCCGGCCGTGGCAATTGACTCCATGCAGAGGGAGATCCTGCTGGAGGAGCTGGCGACGCTCGTCGTCTCGCTCCGCGACCCGGAGACCCGCAGCCCCTGGGAGTCACTGGCGGCGGCGGTGGACGGCGGCGGGGTGGAGGAGGAGGAGCTCGCCCGGCTGGAGCAAATCCTGGAGATGACGCTCCAGACCGGCCGCGTCCGCCGGGTGCACGGCGCCGAGGGGGAGCAGGCGCTGCTCCGCCTCTTCCGTCAGACCCCGCGCGGGTCGGCTTCCCGCCGCGCCACCGAGGCGGTGAACCGGACTCTGGCCACGCTCGCCGGCCAGACGATCGAGACGATGCTGTTCACGACTCAGGGCCCGGGCGTCTTCCGGCTGGGGATCGAGACCGACCGCGTCAAGCTCACGCTGGAGATCGACCCGCACGGCGTGACCGTCGAGAGCCTGGAGGTCTGACCGTGGATCCGACCGTCCATCATTACCCGGTCTTCCTGGATCTCCGCGACCGTCCCTGCTTCGTGGTCGGCGGCTGCGCGATGGCCGAGGAGAAGGTGAAGGCGCTGGTCGCGGCGGCAGCGCGGGTGACGGTGATCTCGCCCGACCTGACCCCCGGGCTCGCCGGTCTGGCCGTCGAGGCGAAGATCGACTCCCTCGCCCGCCGCTACCGCCGGGGCGACCTCCGCACCGCCTTCCTGGTGGTCGTGGTGGCGCAGAGCGCGGCGGTCGTCCAGGCGGTCTGGGAGGAGACGCGGGGGCGGAACGTCCTGGTCAACACGCTCGACGATGTCCCTCACTGCGACTTCATCGCGCCGGCGATCGTCCGCCGGGGGGACCTGGCGGTGGCGATCTCCACCGGCGGCAAGGCGCCGGTGATGGCGGTGCGCCTGCGCCAGAAGCTGGAGCGCGAGCTCGGGGACGAGCACGCCCGTTTCCTCGAGCTGGCGGGGAGGCTCCGCGCGCCCCTCGCCCGCCGCTGGCCCGACTTCGAGACCCGCAAGGCGCTCTGGTACCGGCTGATCGATTCGGACGTGATCCATCTCCTGCGCCGCGGCAACGAGCCGGCCGCCCTGGCGCGGATCGAGGAGATCCTCGGCATCCCGCCCGAGTTGGGGGTCGAAGCGGTGGCCGCCGAATGAGCCCTCGGGGGATCGTCTACCTCGTCGGCGCCGGTCCCGGAGATCCGCGGCTGATCACCGTGCTCGGCCTCGAACGCCTGCGGGAGGCCGAGGTGGTGGTCTACGACCGCCTGGTTTCCGAGCGGCTGCTCGACGAGGCGCCGCGGGCCGAGCGGGTCTTCGTCGGCAAGGCTCCCGGCGAGCACGCGGCCAGGCAGGAGGAGATCAACGAGCTGCTGGTGCGGCACGCCCGGGCCGGGCGGATCGTGGTGCGGCTGAAGGGCGGCGACCCCTTCGTCTTCGGCCGCGGCTCGGAGGAGGCGCTGGCCTGCGCCGAGGCCGGGATCCCCTGGGAGGTGGTGCCCGGCCTCAGCAGCGCCCTCTCGGTGCCGGCCCTCGCCGGAATTCCGGTGACCCACCGCGAGCTGGCCGGCGGCTTCGCGGTCGTCACCGGCCACTGCGCCGAGGGGGACCGGCAGGACTGGCAGGCGCTGGCGCGGGTGGAGACCCTGGTCGTCCTGATGGGGCTCTCGCGCCTCCCCGAGATCGCCGCCTCTCTCCTGTTCCACGGCCGCCCGGCGGAGACGCCGGTAGCGGTGATCGCCCAGGGGAGCCTGCCCGGCGAGACGGTGGTCACAGCGACCCTCGGCACGATCGCCGGCGAGGTGGCGCGGGCCGGCCTCAAGGCGCCGGCCACGATCGTGGTGGGGGAGGTGGTACGGATGCGCGAGCGCCTCCGCGCGGCGTTCGCCTCAGCGCTCGACGATCTTGCGCAGCCAGAGCTCGAAGACCGTCCGGAGGTCCTCCACCTCCGCGCTTGAGATCTTCCGCCGGATGCGCAGCTCGACCGCGTTGCCGTCGAGCAGCGGGAAGATCATCGGATCGACCTCGGCCGTCTCGGTGGCGAGCCGGGTCGGCTGGTGCGGTTGAGACGGCAGCGGCGGGGGAGCCGGCTGTCTTTCGCCCCCCGCCTCCTCCAGGACCGTCCTCGGCAGGAGCTTCGCGTACTCCAGAGTCTCGCGGTACTCGCCCAGGAAGTCATCCACCGAGTTCTCGTTGAACCCCTCGTCCAGGATCAGCCAGAGCCGCAGCGTCTGGGCGGAAGGGAGCTCCGCGCCGTAGCGCTCCCAGAGCCGGGCGTGGACCGGCGGCATCAGCGCCGCCTGCTGGAGGAGCCGCTCGCGCTCCTCGGACCCCTCCCGCTCGTCCAGCACCAGCCGCAACCCCCGCCCCGAGAGCTTCACCAGCGAATCCCCCTCCAGCAACCCGAACGACCGCAGGGCCGCGATCGTCTGCTTGCCGCCGCTGCTCTTCGCCGAATACCCCCAGTGCGCCGCCGCCACTTCCGCCCGCGCCGCGTTCCGCTGCTCAGCCTCGTAGAACGCCCGCGCCCGGTCCAGGGCCTCGCGGAGGCCGATGAAGGGGAAGGAGGGGCTGCGGACTTTCTTCCTGGACTCGGCTTCGCTCATCGGAGGCGAAGACTAGCATCCAGTTTGTCTGATTTTGTCAGCATGGCGGAGACAGCGAGAACCGGAGGCAAGATGCGATGGCAGGAGACAGCGAGCGGTTCTCGACGCTGGAACGGGTAGGGCGAGCGATGAAATCGATGAGACGAGGCCTAAGAAGGGCCTGTGGGAAGCGGAAGAAAATCGATGTCTTGGTGGGTCTCCGGCGTTGCCGGATTTGTCAGCGCGTTGATCAGGATGGGCGTCGGTGCGGCCTGAAGGGCCGCGCTTCCTCAGCCCAGGGCAACGCCCTGGGTCAGGGGAACGCCAAGTAAGTTTGCGGCCTGAAGGGCCGCGATACGAACGCGGCATCGGCGGTGAGGAGGCGAATCGTGAGGTCGGTTATCGCGCCCCTTCAGGGCGCAATGGGTGTTGGCCGGCCGGTTAACCCAGGGCGATGCCCTGGGCTGAGGAAGCCCGGGCCTTCAGCCCGGTACGACGCGGCTAGCGGGGATTTGCTCGGCGGACCTTACGCCGGCAACTCGATCGTCTGCTTCTCGGGGTCCGGCTGCTGGCGGTAGAGGATCACCGTGAAGCCGACCAGGCCGACCCAGGCGCTGCCGGTGCGCTCGGCGATCTCGTCGGCCACCTCCCGCTTGCCGCCGCCCGGCGGAGCGGAGATCTTCACCTTGATCAGCTCATGGTCGCTCAGGGCCTTGTCGATCGACTCGACCACCGTATCGGTCAGGCCGTGCTTCCCCATCAGGACCACGGGCTTCAGATAATGGGCCATCCCTCTCAGGTACTTCCGTTGCGCGCCGGTCAGCTCTGCCATGCGTCTTTATCCTCCCAGGAGGCGGATTGTGGAGGAAGGAGAGGGCCGCGTCTAGTTGACGGCTTCGCCAGTCAACGGTGAGCGACGACGAGCTTGTTCTCAACCGCACGAAGAGCGTCCGGGGTCAGAGAGGGATAGTTATCGAGGATCTGCGCTTGGGTCCACCCTGCCGCAAACAGGCTCAGCAGGAACTCGACGGAAAGGCGAGTCCCTTTGACGACCGGCTTGCCGAGCAGTACCTCGGGATCGGAGTGGATGTAGTCCTGCCAACCCATAGGCTTCAGACTACGCGGATCGACCCTCGTGGGCAAGGCTTTCCGCACCGGGCCCCCTACCAGCTCCCGCTGGCCCCACCCCCCGAGGAATCGCCGCCGCTGAAGCCCGAGCTGGATGAGTCCACGCTGGAGGAGGACGAGGAAGACGAGCTGGAGGAGAACAGAGCCGACGACGCCGCGGCGGCCGAGGAGGTGGACGTGGACCTGTCTTCCAGCATTGGCGTCGACTGGGTGTAAGTGTTCGTGAAGGAGCAGTTGGCGCAGGCCTGGCGGATCTCGACCGACCCGCCGCTATAGTGGGTGGCCATTGCGAGGGTGGTGGAGGTCGAGCTCAGCGTTTTCGCCCCGCAGTCGGGGCAGGTCTTGTATCCCGAGAAGAAGGCGGAGCCCCGCTTCTTCTTGTGCTCGCCGCAGGCCGGGCATTCCCAGATCTGGTAGTTGATGCTGCCGATCCTCTCCTCGACCCTCTCGGAGGGTTCCAGGAACGCGCTCTCCTGCGCCTCGTCGAGTTGCATCATCTTCTCCTTGCAACGGGGGCAGCGGGGGGCCCGGAGAGCGAAGAACCAGTAGGCGAGCAGCAGGAACCCGAGGCCGCCTCCGATCCAGATGAAGGTTGCACCGCCACCTCCCCGCGGGGTCGTATCGACGGCGTACTCCGCGGTCGGGGGAGTCCGCGGAAAGCTGGTTTGGGGAGGGCTGATGTCGGAAACGAGGCCAAACGCCTGCTCCGGCTGGGGAACGGCGGTGGTTTCCGTTCCGGTCGCTTCCGGGCTCAGCGGTGAGACGTCGAAGATCCGGCGGGCGCAGCCCAGGGCTCCCTGGACGACCGCGCCCGCGGGGTCTCCGGCGCGGAAGCGGGGGAGGATGTCGTCCCGCATCACGACCGCGCTCTCGCCACGGTTCCGTTCGCCGTCCAGGCCTCTGCCGAGGACGATCTCGGCCCGGCGGTCCGCCAGGGCCGCGAAGACCAGCAGGCCGTTGTTCTTCCCGCGCTGGCCGATTCCCCAGGCGTTGAACAGGCGGGTGGCGAACTCCTTGGAGCTCACGCCGTCCGTCGAGCCGACCACCACGACGGCCATCTCGGCGCCCGTCTTCGCTTTCACCTCGTCGCCAAGGCTGTTGAGCTCCGCCAGCCGCTCGGGGGGGAGAGTGCCGGTGAGGTCGACCGCCCAGCCGGTGGGGCGAGGGCTCGGGACCTGCTCGACGGTGACGGCCCGCGCGGAGGTGGCGAAGCCCAGGGCGAGGAGGGGCAGAAGAAGCTTGAGAACGTGGCAAGGACGGTGGTGCGCGCGCATCGAGCCCTCCTGAAATGACCTCGTTCTGACGCAGAGGCTCCGGACGAGCCTATCTCCGGGTGTCGAAGGGAGTGAAATCATTTCCTCCCCCGGGTCATCTCAGTAAGGATGGTCCGCCCCCTGCGCGATGTAGAATCCACCTCCGATGCCGATCGACACGCAGACGCTGCTCAAGAAGAGCATCGCCAAAGCCATTCAGTCCCCCGGCAACGTGGTCGCCGGCGCCATCAGCCTGGCCGCTTCGGCCGTGCTCTGGAACCCGCTGCCGCTGATCCTCTGGGGGCTGGGCGCCACCGGCTGGGTGACCCTGGCCGCGACCGGCAACCGCTACATCCGCCAGATCGAAGAGGAGCAGCAGCGCCAGGCCCAGCAGAAGGCGGAGGCGGACCGCGAGGTCCTGCGGCAGAAGGTGGAGTCGAGCCTCGCCGAGACCCCGATCCCCGCCTGGATGCGCGCCGGCGTGCTCCCCGACTACATGTCCGTCTACCGGCGGCTGGCCGAGATCCGCGGGCGCGTCTCGAAGGTGCTCGGCGACCGCAGCGACCTCGACGCCGTCACCAAGGCGGGCATCTTCAACCAGCTCGGCTACATGCTGACCGCCTATCTCAACTTCGTGCGCGAGCGGCTCGCCTACCTGCAGATCCTCTCCACCATGCGCCCGGGCACCGACACGCCCCCCCTGCCGGCGCCGGCAGGGGCCGCGGCTCCCGTCGCCGCGGCGGACCGGCGGCGGGGCATCCAGATCCAGATCCAGCCCGCGCGCCCCGGCTTCGCGGCGGTGGCCGCCCCGCCGCTGCCGACCGTCGAGTCGCGGCTCGCCGAGGTGGACGGGAAGGTCCAGCAGCTCCACGAGCTGGCGCAGGCGGAGCCGGCGACCGCCCGCACCCGCGAGTTCCACATCGGCATTCTCCAGAAGCAGCGCGACCTGCTGCTCGAATGCCAGAAGCGCGACCAGTGCGTGGTGGCGCAGCTCGGAGCGTTTTCCGACGTGTTTGAAGTCATTCTGGGCCGCGTCAGCGCCTCCCAGTTCAGCGCGACCGAAGTCGCCAGCTACATGGGCACCGTGGTCGAGCAGGTCGTCGAGACCGAACGTTTCGTCGACTCGCTCCGCCCCGCCATGGACGCGCTGCTGGGAGGGCTGCCGCCGGTCTAAAAAGGAGATAAGGCTATGAAGCTCACCCCCATGGGGAAGGCGATCGTCGTGGTGGCTCTGCTGGTCGCGGCGTTCTTCGCCGTCCGCAAGTTCGCTCCCGACCTCAAGATCTGGGCCCTCGGCAAGAAGGGCGCCGCGGGCACCACGACCGAGACCGTGAACAAGGGCGACTTTTCCGCCCTCGGCAACGCCCCGGCCGATCCCGAGCGCGGCAAGGGCTCCGAGGGCGTCACCCCCGCGGCCAACCTGGGCTCCGGCGGCAAGCTCGACCGTCCGCTGGTGGTGGCCATCAACACCTGGGCCGGCCACTCGCCCGGCATCGTGTTCAACAACGGCATGGACCCCAACCCGGGCTCGCAGTTCAAGGCCAAGTACGGGCTGGACGTCAAGTTCCTGCTCTTCGAGGACCCGGCGACCAAGCTCGCCGCCTTCCGCAAGGGCGACGTCGACGTCATGTGGGACACGGTCGACAACTGGGCGCGCGAGGCCTCGATCCTCGCCGAGCAGAACCAGAAGGCGAAGTCGATCATCATGCAGGACTGGTCGCGCGGCGGCGACGGCATCGTCTCGCTCGCCTCGATCACCTCGGTCGAGGGCTTGAAGGGGCACAAGATCGCCTGCACCCAGTTCACCCCCTCGCACTTCCTGCTTCTCTACCTGCTTTCGCAGTCCGGCCTGTCGCCGGAGGACCGCGCGACGGTCGAGCAGAACATCATCTTCACCCAGGACGCGCCGGCCGCCGCCGCCGCCTTCAAGGCCAAGCAGGTGGACGCCGCGGTGACCTGGGAGCCCGACCTCTCGGCCGCCGTCACCGCCCGTGGCGCCGAGGCGCACGTCCTGGTGTCGACCCAGGCGGCCACCAACATCATCGCCGACACCCTGGTCGCCCGGCAGGACGTGATCGACAAGGCCCCGGACAGCCTGCGCGCCTTCGTCCACGGCTGGCTCGACGGCATCGATCAGATCAAGAACGATCCGCAGGGCTCCTACGCCCTGGTCGGCAAGGCGCTGAAGCTCGACGCCGACACCGTCTCCGGCATGCTCTCCGGCCTCAAGCTCACCCCCTACGCCGACAATGCCCAGTTCTACGGGTTGACCGGCGGCAAGGCGCACTTCGAGACGCTGTTCGACACCGCCTTCATCATCTGGCGCAAGAAGGGGCTGGTCACCCGGCCGGTCGAGGCCAAGGACTGGGCCGACACCCGCTTCCTCCAGGCCTTGGCGTCCGAGTACCCCGGCCAGAAGGTCGAGGAGCCGAAGCTCGCCGCCAAGGCGCCGTCGGAGAAGGACCGGGCGATCATCAACAAGCAGATCCAGATCCACTTCACCCCCGCCTCCGACGAGATCATGGCCGGCTCCTTCCTCGTCCTGGACGCCCTCGGCGAGACCATGACCTCCTTCGGCAACACCTACCTCCGGGTGGAGGGGAACACCGACGCCACCGGCTCGCAGAAGGCCAACATGACCCTCTCCCAGAAGCGGGCGGCGGCGGTGAAGGACTACATCCTGAAGAACTTCCCAAACATCGAGGCGGCCCGCTTCCAGACCATCGGCCAGGGCGCCGCCAATCCGGTGGCCGACAACAACACCGAGGCCGGACGGCAGCTCAATCGCCGCACGGACATCAAGGTGGTGCTGGCGACGCAGTAGGGGGAGAGGAGGGTGAGTCGCGGGGTCCTTTGTGGCCTGCGACCTCACCCTCGGTCCCTCTCCTGAAGGAGAGGGAGGGCCTGACGGGGGCCGCATCGCAGTCGTCCCCCTTCTCCTTCAGGAGAAGGGGATAGGGGATGAGGTCGCAGGCCGCGGACGCCGCTCTTTCGGCACCGCGCAACGAACCCAAGACAACCATGCCAAGAAAATCCCACCTCTTCGCCCTGCGCGAGCCGCTGCCGCGGTCGACCTCAGCGATGATCGGGCTGTTCGCCCCGATCCTCGTGGCGGCCGTCTGGTGCCTGCTGACCTACGGCGGCTTCGTCATGTCCGACTTCCTGCCGTCGCCCACCGAGATCCTGCGCGGCACCCTGCAGCTCTTCTACGAGTACGGTCTCCTGGGCGCGATCCTGGTCTCCACCAAGCGCATTCTCCTCGGCTTTCTCCTCGCTTCCGCGGTGGCGCTCCCGCTCGGAGTGCTGATGGGCGCCTTCGAGCCGGTCAACCGCTTCTTCGAGCCGATCGTGGCCCCCTTGCGCTACATGCCGATCTCTGGATTCATCGGCATCCTCATCCTCTGGTTCGGAATCGGCGAGTCGGAGAAGATCGCCTTCCTCTTCCTGGGGGTCTTCGTCTACCTGCTGCCGGTCGTGGTCACGGCCATCCGGATGGTCCCCGAGGAGCTGGTGCAGACCTCGCTGACCCTGGGCGCTTCGCGCTGGCAGGTGATCCGCACGGTGCTCCTGCCGGCGGCCCTGCCCGAGATCTTCGACTCCTTCCGGGTGATGAACGCCATCTCCTGGACCTACATCGTCCTCGCCGAGATGGTGAACGCGACGGACGGCCTCGGCTACATCATCGAGCTCGGGCGGACGCACGGGAAGCCCCATTGGATGTTCGCCGGCCTGCTGGTGATCGGGGGTATCGGGCTGCTCACCGACCTGCTCATCCGCTCGGTCGCGGCGCTCCTCTTCCGCTGGAGGGAAACGGCATGAGCGATCACGAAGCTCCCCATGTCCCGAACGCTCTCGCCGAGCCGGGAACCATCGCCGTCACCCTCCCCCCCAAGGAGCAGCAGGTCGCCTCCTACCGCCACGAGCCGGGAGCGGCGACCCCCAAGCTCCGGCTGTCGCACGTCCACATCACCTACCTCGACCGCGCCGGGCGGGCGACCGAGGCGGTGCGCGACGTCTCCCTCGACATCGTGGACAAGCCCGGAGTGGGGGAGATCGTCGTCTTCCTCGGCCCCTCGGGTTGCGGCAAGTCGACGATCCTCAAGGCCATCGCCGGCCTGCTCATGCCGACCCAGGGGACGATCGAGGTGGAGGGCAAGCCGGTCGAGGATGTCGGCCGCGACCGCGGCATGGTGTTCCAGGCCTACACCTCCTTCGGCTGGCTGACCGTGCGGAAGAACCTGGAGTACGGCCCGTCCCTCCATGGAGTCCCGGCGGCGGAGCGCCGCAAGCTCTCGGACAAGTACCTCCAGTCGGTCGGGCTGGCCGACTTCGCCGACCGCTACCCGAAGGATCTCTCGGGCGGCATGAAGCAGCGGGTGGCGATCGCCCGCACCCTCATCAACCGTCCCAAGATCGTGCTCATGGACGAGCCCTTCGGCGCCCTCGACCCGCAGACCCGCTGGGGGATGCAGAGCCTCCTCCTCGACGTCTCGCGCACCGAGGACAACACCATCCTCTTCGTCACCCACGACGTCTCCGAGGCCGTCTACCTCGCCGACACCGTCTACGTGCTTTCCTCCCGCCCCGCGCGCATCCTCCACAAGGTGGACGTCCCCGCCTTTCCCGTCCACGACGTGGCGCTCAAATCGGCCCCGGAGTTCCGGGCGGTGGAGAAGCAGTTGCTCGATCTGCTGTACGCGCCGGCAGAGAAGGCGGGGTAGGAGGGCCTACGGCGCCGCGAACCCCTGCGGCGGCGTGATCGTATAGGCGGGAACGCCGCCGGCCATCACCTGCGCCCTGTAGGTGAGCCCCGAAGCTACCGGGTCCACGCCGGCGGGCGGGGTCCAGGTGAAGGCGGCGGCGCGGCTGTAGGGCACCGTCCCCACGAACCCCTGGCCGCTCACCCAGAACCGCACCTCCGTCGGCACGACGGGGAGATGGGGGATGGCGGTCACCGCGGTGAGCACGAAGCCGTTCCCGCTCGGGCGAGGGGGAGCGGTCCGCGCCCACGGCGCCGGCGGCCAGGGCGTGGCGTTCTTGGCGGAGATGGAGTAGCCGAGGGTCTGGGACGGATCTTCCGCGGTCACCTCGACGTGCCAGTCTCCGGCGGCCAGG
The DNA here is from genome assembly GCA_963718645.1 of uncultured Acidobacteriota bacterium. Lineage (GTDB taxonomy): Bacteria > Acidobacteriota > Thermoanaerobaculia > Multivoradales > UBA5704 > DATARR01. Next base: position 1,878,030 of record OY970373.1, on the reverse strand, counting down.
GGGAACGCCCGGTGGCCGCATGCCCCTTGCGCGAGCAGGTTTCCCTGCACTTCTCCGGCGGAGTCGAGGAGATGGAAAAGGACGGCGCCTTCGGTGGACGCGCAGTAGCCGATCTGGACGTTCCCCGGAGACTTGAGATGGAAGCGGTAGACGTCCCGGTCGGCGACACCCAGGGAGGCGGTGACCTCCGCGGGCAGGGTGAGCGAGAAGGGTGCCGTGAAGTCCCGGTTGGCCGGCTCGCGGTAGAGACGCTCGTCGACCAGGCCGTCGCAGTTGTCGTCGAGGTGGTTGGGGCGATCCAGCGCTCCGGGATGGATCGCCGCGCTGTGATCGTTGCAATCCTCCTGGAGAACCGTGAAGCCGTCGTGGTCATGGTCCTCGCAATCGGGATTCGGACCATAGAGCTGCTGCATCTTCTGGCGCAGAGCGTCCGACACATGCCAGTGCCAGGTATCCGCCACGCACCCCAGGTCGCGCTGGGCGCCGAACGCCAGGGCCTCCACGTACAGATCGTTCTTCTCCTCGGGGGTCGTCCCCGGCAGGTGAGAGGGCGCGTACTGCCTCATGAACGAGGTGAAGCCGGTGACCGTCCCCGGCCCGTACCGCAGCGCCACCTGCAGGCCGAACCCGCCGATGAGGAACTCGGGGCCCACGAACTGGCCCGGGCAGTCGTACTCCAGCACACAGCTCGCCCAGTCGGTCGCGGGGTTGTTGAAGACCGGCGCCGTGATGTCCGTGGCCTCCTGCGCGACCTCCTCGGGCGAGGAGCCGAGAAACCCCTCGTGGGCATAGGCGCTGTAGTAGTTCGTGATGAAGGTGGTCCAGGCGTGCGGCGCGTCGATCTCGTAGGAGAAGAAGCGCGAGAAGATGTCGAAGTTGTGCGTCAGCTCGTGGACCAGCACGCCGCTCGGGATGTCCTCCGACAGCTCCCGCCAGGAGATCGCGTTGATGAAGGGATCGTCCGTCATCTTCACCCCCTTGCTCCCGATCGGAGCGCAGCCCACCGCGTCGGAACAGGGGTTGGGGACCACCACGATCTGAACGGGCCCGTCACCGGCCGGCGGCGCGCCCACCATCTCGAAGAGGTACTGGTAGATCAGGTCCGTCCGGTCGAGGAAATGCAGGACCTGAGCCGTGGAGAGCGCCTGCAACCAGTCGTCCGGGAGCAGGATGTCGACGTACAGCCCGTGGAAGCGCGTCAGTTGATAGAGCGTGCCGCCGGACCCGTAGGGAACCCGCTCGCTGGACCCGAACGCCTTGCCGGCCGGAGCTTTTGCCACTTTGGCGAGCTCCCGCGCGGCCGGGAACGAAGGGAGGACGTCATTCTGGAACGACCGGAAAGAGCGCTGAGACTGACTGAGGACCGGCCCGGTCAGCGTCGCCGTAATCAGGACGGCCGCCGCCAAGCGACAGAAGGAAGAAGGGGACATGCAACCTCCAAGCTGAGAAATCCGTCTTGGGCCTGAACCGCGCGCCTGGAGAGAGTCAAGACTCCAAAACCTGCATGCATCCGCTTACGTGCAAGCGTGCTTAAGGTTGCACAGGAGGCCGGAGAGAGGGAATAGGGAGCGGCGGCGCGCTACAATCCCAACGGGCCCGGCTTTTGCTGAAGAACCTGCCGGGTCCGGACGCGTACAAACCACACCATGCCCCTGCGCAAGAGCACCCTGGTCACGATGAGCGCCGTCAAGGCGCTTCACGCCCCGCTCAACCTCGTCGCCGGGGCGGCCGGGCTGGGCGCCACGTGGTGGTTCCACGATCCGACCTGGGCGATCGTCTACGGCGCCGGCGCCGCCGGGTGGGTGGCGATCGCCACCGCCACGCATCGCTACCGGCCGCGTATCCAGGAGGAGGCGCGGCGGCGGCGGGAGGCGAAGGACGAGCGGGAGCGCGAATCCCAGCGTCTGAAGTGCCAGCGGATGCTCGACGAGAGCCCCTTCGACCTCTGGACCCGCGCGGGCTACCTGCCGGACTACATGTCGACCTACGGCCGGCTGGTCGAGATCCGCGCCCGGGTGGCGCGCGTCCTCGCCGACCGGGCCGACCTCGACGCCTTCACCAAGGCGGACATCCTGCACCAGCTCGGCACCATGCTCGCCGCCTACCTGGGATTCGTGCGCGAGCGGGTCTCCTACCTCCACATCCTGACCAACGTCCGCCCCGCGGTCCTCGCCCCCAAGGCCTCGAACTCCCTCCCGGACTGGCGCAAGGACTGGCGCCGCCTCTCCGCCCGCATCGCCCCCGCCTTCGTGCCGCCGATGCCGAGCCTGGAAAAGCGCTTGGCGGAAGTCGACGAGAAGACCCGCCAGATCCGCGACCTCGCCAACCGCGAGCCCGCCACCGCCCGCACCCGCGAGTTCCACCTCGGCATCCTGCAGAAGCAGCGCGAGCTCCTCCTCGACTGCCACAAGCGCGACCAATGCGTCGTCGCCCAGCTCGGAGCCTTCTCCGACGCCTTCGAAGTCATCCACGGCCGCCTCAGCGCCTCCCAATTCAGCGCCACCGAAGTCGCCAGCTACATGAGCCAGCTCGTCGAGCAGATCGTGGAAACCGAGCGCTTCGTGGAGACCCTCAGGCCTTCGATGGAAGGGTTGATGGGCGGGATGGAGACTGGGGCGGTGGGGCGGACGCCAACGGCGGCGCGGGTGGGGGGGCGGGGGTAGGTCAGGATTCTTGGGCTGCAATGCGGGCTCGGAAGTTTTCGAGATAGGCGGCACGCATTTCAGCTTCTGGATGGCTGATTTCGTGAAGATAATCGACATAGATCTTCATCAAGTCGACGGCACGGTAGAGATCTCCCTCCTTTTCCAACGTCACGCCCAAATTCCAACTTGCAATGCCTTCTCCGAGCCTGTCGCCAATTTCGCGGACGATCGTTAGGTGTTGTTCAAAAAACTTGATGGCACGATGGTTCTCGAAGAGTTTCGCATAGGCGACACCCAAGCTGCCAAGGGCATTACCTTCTTCACGTCGGTCGCCAATTTCGCGGGCGATCGTGAGGTGCTGCTCGTGAAACTCGAGGGCGCGCCGGTTTTCGCTGAGGTCTACGTAGACGCAGCCCAGGTTGCCGAGTGCAATGGCTTCTGCTCGGCGGTCGCCGATCTGGCGGGCTATCATGAGTTGCTGTTTGTAAAATTCGAGGGCGCGTCGTGTCTCGCCGAGATCCGCATAGGCCAAGCCTAAATTGGCGAGGTGACGGCACTCTCTAGCTCGATCTTCCAAATCTAGAGCAGCCATAAGTCCTACCTCTCTCCATTGGATTCTTTCCTTTGGATTCAGCCGGAGGGTGAGGCAATAAGTTCCCACGTCCGGATAACTATTACAAAGCTCTGCAGCCTCCCTGACATCTTTGAATGTTGCTGCGGCCCAAGCCTGACCTGTGCGGATATTGCTCCACTCTCGATCGAAGAGGTTTAAACCAAGCCGGCTCTCCTGGCCGCCGTTACGATACAGGGAATCGGCTGAGCGGAGAACCTCCAGGAAATGCTCGGCATGCCGCCTCTGGCTCTCGCCCTTTTCAGCGATTGTGATCTGTTTGTGCGCAAAGGCACGCGCCAAATCGTGTAGCTGATAGCGCTCTTCCGTCTCTTTCCATTCCGTGAAACTGCTCCGTACGAGTTCTCCAAGATGCCCCTTCGTTTCATCTATCTCCAGACCCCAAACCGCTGCCACTGCCGAGGTATCGAAGGTCTCGGGAAACACCGCTAACCTTCGCCAGAGGCTCCGCTGCTCTTCTTTCAGCAAATCGTAGCTCGTCCTGAGAGAGGCTTCGACTGGCTCAAGCTTCTCCTTTCCCTCTTTGAAGCGGCGGATATATTCGGAAGGCGAAAGATCGAGACGTTCGGCGAGCGCGCTCCCGGCCAAGCGTAGAGCCAAAGGTAGCCGACCGGAGAGGCGTGCGATCTCGGCCGCCGCATCGCCAATCCGTGGAGCGATCTTCAGGAGAAGATCCTTGGCATCTTGTTCGGGCATCTCGTCCAGATCCCTGTCAATCGATCCGGGGATCGCGAAATGGAACCGGGAGGTCACCAGCAACAGACTCGTGGAAGGTGGGATCAGCGACTCGACCTGCTCTCTTCCGGCCGCGTTGTCCATGAGCAGAAGAACACGCTTGCCATCGAGCACGGACCGATACAGTCTCACCAACTCGTCTTCGCTATCCGGAAGGCGGGCCTCAGGATGGAAGGCGCAGATTGCATGCGCCATGGCCCGGGCTGGAGTCAAGGGCTGAGGGTCCACGCCTTTGAGATCCAGGTAGATCTGGGCGTCGGGGAACCGGGGCTTCAACTCATCGGCCAATTCCAGCGCCAGAGTGGTCTTGCCGACGCCGCCCATTCCTCTCATGCCGAGAATCGCTCGGGTGCCGCCTTGGGCCAGCTTGGAGCGAAAGAAGTCCAGATCTTCCACGCGACCGGTGAAGTCGCCTGGAGGAGCGGGGAGCTGGTGGAGGGGAAGGAGAGTGGTCAACTTCGGGGGGACGGGTTGCTTAGGAAGCGATGGGGCTAGATCTCCGTTCCGGACGATCCCCAAAATCTCTTTGGCGATCTTGGCAAGCTCAGAATCACGCCGGTTGCCTTGGAAGCCCGCCAGCGCCTTTCCATCCAACGGACGGGCCTGGAACCGCGAAAGCCAGGGGAGTTCTTCCCAGACGCAGGACTTCACGATCACCGGGAAAAAGGTCATTCCCTGGGTTGTCCGCCGCTCCAGGAGATGTGGGATCTCGGTATGCCGAATGAACTTCGATTTCAAGGAGTGGGCGGACACGAGGAAGACGGCCACCTTGGCGGCGTCCATGGCGTTTCGGATCTCCTCGAACCATTCGTCGCCCGCCCCGAGGTTGCGGTCGTTCCAGATCTTGAGGAGGCCCTCTTCTTCGAGGCCGCCGAGATGATCCAGCAGGCGGTCCTTCCAGACCTCATCCTTGTGGCTGTAGCTGATGAAGACCGACGGCGCGGTGGGCATGCCTCAATTTTAACTGCTTCCGGCACCTTGTGCCGCACGGCGACGGCCGGACCTCAGGCATCTGTGGCAGTCTCACTCCGGAGGCCCAACGGGCCGGTAATAATTTAGCCCAGGGCAACGCCCTGGGTTCGCGACGCCCTCCCAGGCCAGGCGGCCTGAAGGGCCGCGATAACTGCGGCGCGAGTGCGGGGCGTTGGTTATCGCGCCCTTTCAGGGCGCAGGTGGGTGGCTGGCGACAATACCCAGGGCGTTGCCCTGGGCTCAATAATCCCGGGCTTTCAGCCCGGCCTCTTCGATTGGCGACCAGCGTACCCGTCTCGCATGAGAGGCCCAAGGGGGCCGCAGGACTGCGGGAAGCGGAAGATTTTAAGTCTCCTGCGTGCAGGAAGGACGGAAGGGAGATCCGGATCTCAGATGTCTGTGGCAGTCTCACTCCGGAGGCCCAACGGGCCGGTAATAATTTAGCCCAGGGCAACGCCCTGGGTTCGCGACGCCCTCCCAGGCCAAGCGGCCTGAAGGGCCGCGATAACGGCGGCGCGAGTGCGGGCGTTGGTTATCGCACCCTTTCAGGGCGCAGGTGGGTAGCTGGCGACAATACCCAGGGCGTTGCCCTGGGCTCAATAATCCCGGGCTTTCAGCCCGGCCTCTCCGATTGGCGATCAGCGTACCCGTCTCGCAAAGGAGGCCCAAGGAATCCGCAGGACTGTGGGAAGCGGAAGATTTTAAGTCTCCTGCGTGCAGGAAGGACGGAAGGGAGGGCCGGATCTCAGGCGTCCATGGCAGTCTCACTCCGGAGGCCCAACGGGACGGTAATAATTTAGCCCAGGGCAACGCCTTGGGTTCGCGGCGCCCTCTCAGACCAAGCGGCCTGAAGGGCCGCGATAACGGCGGCGCGAATTCGGGGCTCTGGTTATCGCGCCCCTTCAGGGCGCAGGTGGGTGGCTGGCGACAATACCCAGGGCGTTGCCCTGGGCTCAATAATCCCGGGGCTTTCAGCCCGGCCTCTTCGATTGGCGACCAGCGTCCCGCTTGGCGCCAATGGCCCAACGGGCCGTGATGGTTTCGCCCAGAACGACAACGCTATGGGTTCCGAACGACCCCCTGGGCTCAGGCGGCGGCCTGAAGGGCCGCGATTTTTTAGCCCAGGGCAACGCCCTGGGTTCGCGGCGCCCTCTCAGGCCAAAAGCGGCCTGAAGGGCCGCGATAACGGCGGCGCGAATTCGGGGCTCTGGATATCGCGCCCCTTCAGGGCGCAGGTGGGTGGCTGGCGACAATACCCAGGGCGTTGCCCTGGGCTCAATAATCCCGGGCTTTCAGCCCGGCCTCTTCGATTGGCGACCAGCGTCCCGCATGGCGCCAATGGCCCAACGGGCCGTCGGGTCGCCGCACGGACGCTACGGGATTGCCCTCGGCATCGGTGACAGCGCCCCGCCGAGGCGGGGCTTTGGCGACGCCAACGGCGAGTCCGCCCCTTCTTCAGGCGCGGGAGTCCTTCAGAGCTCCGGGAGCCCCGACTCCAAGGCCGGCATTGCCCTCCCGCCAGCCGAGGCGCCCCTCGCGAAATTGCGATGCGCCTTCGCGAATTGCGACACGCCCCACGCGGAGGCGCGATGCGCCCTCGCGAACTGCCACACGCCCGAAGCGGCGGTGCGAAGCGCCCTCGCGGATTGCGACACGCCCCAAGCGTGGGTGCAACGCGCCGCCGCGAATTGCCACACGCCCGAGGCGAGGGCGCGACGCGCCGCCGCGGATTGCGACACGCCCGAAGCGGCGGCGCGATGCCCCCTCGCGAACTGCGGCACGCCCCACGCGAGGGTTGTACCGCAATTCGCGAGGGGCGAGGCACAAGAGGCGAGGGGCGTGTTGCGGCTCCCGGGGAGTGCGGCACAAAAGGCGGCCGTGGCTCCGCAACCCGGGAGGTTTGTGTCGCAAGCGACGGGGGCCATGCGACACTGGGCGAGGCGGATGCGGCGGAGAGAACGGGGGCGTCGCCGCCCCCCGCTCCCGCCCGCGTGAGGCTTCTCAGGCCGCGGAGCACTGCAGGTCGGTGTCGCAGGGATTGCAGTCGGAGAAGTAGCAGCGCTCTGGGTAGCCGCTGGCGGGCTCGGTCGCGGCTTTGATCTGGCCGGCGGCGGCCAGGCCGGCGGTGACGCTCTCCAGGCGGAGGAGGGTCTCCTTGGCGAGGGTCATCTTCTTCATCGGCTTGAGCTGCTTCTTCATACGATTCCTCCCTTGGGTGTGCGGCGGTGAAGGTCGCGAAGGATTTTAAGCGGGTTCAGGCCGTTTGCAACCGCGAAGCCGCGCCTTCTACATGTTCCCTTCGTCCGCCGACGGGCCGTAGATGCTGGGGACCGGGATGTCGTTGAGCCGCAGGTAGACGGTGAGCTGGCCGCGGTGATGGATGATGTGATTCATCACGAAGCCGCGCAGCACGGCCACCTTGGGCAGGGTGAAGATGGTCTGCTCGCCGACGCGCAAGGTCCACGGCTGGAAAAAGGCCTCGTCGGTGGCGCCGGCGAGGGCGGCGCGGGCTGCCGCGACGTTTTTGTCGAAAAAGGCCAGGAGCTCCTCGGAGGTGGCCGGCTTCGGAGTCTCGTGGGGTTCGGAGAGGTCCAGCTCGGAGGTGTCGAAGGTGATGTTGGTCCAGGTGGGGAGGTGAGCGACGTGGGTGGCCAGCTTGCCCATCGAAAAGGACTTGGCGTGCGGTGTCCAGTCGAACTTGTCGGTGGGCACGCGCTCCAGGGCGCGGCGGGTGTTGGACATCTCCTGATCGAATTCGGGCAGCAGGGCTTGGCTCAGGCTCATGGCTTCTCCTCAAAGATGTTTCCGGGGTCAGCTCTCGTCGGCGGACGGGCCGTAGAGGCCGGGGACGGGGATGTCGTTGAGCCGCAGGTAGACGGTGAGCTGGCCGCGGTGGTGGATGAGGTGGTTGAGGAAGAAGACGCGCAGCGCCGCGATCTTGGGGATCGTGAACATCACGCGCTCGCCGTTTCGGAGCGAGAAGGTCTCGAAGAGGAGCTCATCGCTGGCGCCTGAGATGGACTCGCGGGCGGCGGCGGCGGACTTGTCGAATAGGTCGAGCAGCTCCTCGGTGGTCTCCGCCTTGGGCAGAGTGGCGCGGCGGACGGCGACATCCAGCTCGGGCACGCTCAGGGCGAGGCTTGCCATCCCGGGGAGGTTGGCGACGTGGGTGGCGAGACGGCCGAGGGGCGTGGACTTCTCGTGGGGCGTCCAGGCGAACTTGTCGGTGGGCACGCGCTCGAGAAGGCGGCGGGTGCTCGCCATCTCTTGATCGAATTCGGGCAACAGGGACTGACTCCGGCTCATGGGCATCTCCTCTGGGGTTTGCAGTATCGTAGAAGAAAAGCGGGATTGCGGCAATGGGGCGGAAGTTACGATCCTGGGACAATCCTCTCGGGGACGGTCGCGAAGAGGGACGGCTGGTCGCCCTCGGGGCCGGAGTAGACGAGACGGCCATCGGGGAGGACGTGCGCGTTGGGGTCCAGCTCGTGGGGATCGGCACGGCCCGGGCCCAGTATATGCAGTACTGGGAGGCCCCGGGCAACCAGGGCGTCCGAGATCAGCCGGCGGTGGCAGCGCCAGGGGAGGGCTTCGGCGCAGAGGATGGCGACGGTCTCTTCCGTGGAGCTGCGGATCAGCCGGTCGAGGGCGGCCGCGAACTCCGGGGTCTCCATATGGTCGGCGTAGCCGCGGAAGGCGTCGACGCGCCAGGCGGTGTGCGGCGAGCCGGGCCGGGCGGCGCGGCGGCCCCCGAGGTCGGGCTCGTGGACGTATCCGATGCCGGCCTCGGCGAGCGAGGCGGCGAGGGCGTCGCGCGAGAACTGGGGGTGGCGCCGGGAGCCGGGGAAGCGCCGGACGTCGACGAGGGTCTGAACGCCCTGCCCGGTGAGGAGGGCCAGGAGCTCCTCGATGGGGCGGGTGGAGTGGCCGACGGTGAAGATGGGCGGCATTTGGCTACTATAGCGCCGGGGCCCCTCATCACCCCGGCCCTCTTCTCCCGTCCCCTCCCCCCTCCCTCACCGGGAGAAGAGGGAGAAAGACAGGAGAAGAGGCAGGAGGTGAGAGGGTGGGGGTTCCCCTCTCCCTGTGAGGGAGGGTGGGAGGGGAAGGGAGAGGGGCCAGGGGTGAGGGTTCGCCCCGGTAGGGGCGACGATTTCGGACTGGGAGAACGGGAATCCACAGATGCGCGTCATGACCTACAACATCCACCGGGCGATCGGAGTCGATCGCCGGTTCCGGCCGGAGCGCATCGTGGCGATCCTGCGTCACTACGAGCCCGACGTCGTGATGCTCCAGGAGGTGGACGAGGGGGCGCCGCGGTCGCGGGAGCTCAACCTCGCCAAGGAGCTGGCGGAGGAGGCGGGATATCCGCACTTCGCGCTCGGCCACAACGTCAGCCTGAAGAAGGGGCGCTACGGCAACGCGACGCTCAGCCGCTATCCGATCCTGCGCGAGCGCAACATCGACCTCTCGATCGAGGAGAGCTGGATCCGCCGCGGCTGCCAGCACACCACGCTCGACCTCGACGGCAAGGGGGGGCATCTCGAGGTCTTCAACCTCCACCTCGGGCTCTCGGCGCGCGAGCGCAAGAAGCAGGTGGAGCTGCTGAAGCGGTCCGCCGAGCTCAGCGGCGTCCACTATTCGACGCCGGTGCTGGTGGCGGGGGACTTCAACGACTGGCGCTCGCTGCTGATGCCCGACTTCACCAACGGCATGGGCTTCTCCTGCGCCACCGAGCGCAAGCGCGGGCCGTACCCGGTGATCCCCACCTATCCCTCCTTCTCGCCGCAGGGGGGGCTCGACCGCATCTACCACCGCGGGCCGCTGCGGTGCGTCTCCGCCCACTCCTGCCGGCTCCAGGTGGCGCGGGTCGCCAGCGACCACCTGCCGATTCTGGTGGAGTTTCAGGTGGGGTAGGTTTATCCTTGTCCGGTTCCGATTCACGCCATTATTTTTGTCTTCGAAGGGATTCGAGGAAGCCTGATGCCCCGTCCGTCCGTCCTGGTCGTCGATCCGGAGTCCGTGCGCCGCAAGGCGGTCGCCACCGGTCTGACCGGCTTCGGCTATGAGGTGATCCCGGCGCTGGGGGTGGACGAGGGGCGGCGGTACGCGGCGACGCTCGGGCCGGGGGTGGTGGTGGCGCCGGTGGCACTGGCGAAGGACGGCGATGGAGCGCTCGCCGAGCGGTTCGGGGCTGGCGCAGGCAATCCGGAGCACACGCTGCTGCTGCTCGGCCGCACGGCGGAGGAGGGGCGGGACCTCCCCGAGGACGTGCTCTTCCTGTTGGCGGACGGGTTGCCGGCGGAGGATCTGGTGCGGCGCATCCACCTGGTCCTGCTCGGCCGGGAGATCGGCGTCGAGCCGGACGCGGACCTCGACTCGCTGGTGGGCGATTTTTCGCTCCTCCCGTTCCTCGAGCTGGTGCGGGCGGCGAGCCGGGCGCAGGTCTCGGGGCGGATCGTCTGCGCCAGCGGCGAGGTGACCTTCGACGGCGGCGAGGTGGTCGCGGCGTCGGCGGGAAAGGCTGGAGGGATCAAGGCGTTCCTGCGCCTCAGCCACCTCGACGCCGGGCCGTTCTGGCTCTGGCTCCGCCTGCCGGCCGGCGTCGAGCGGGAGATCCGGCAGGACGTCAAGTCGCTCGTCTTCCTGGCTCTGGAGGACCGCGTCCACGACGCGCCCGATCCGCGCGCCCGCGCCCGCGTGCAACTCGGCCCCGCCTTCTTCGAGGCCCGCTTCAATCCGCGCCAGCAGGAGCTGCTGGCCGTGCTGCCGGCCTGCGTGACCGTGGGCCGCCTGCTCGACGCGCTGCCGGGCGCGACCGACGGCGAGATCCTGCGCGACCTGGTCGGCCTGCGCGAGATGGGGATCATCGCCGTCGAGGAGCCGGAGGAGCTGGTCGCCGTCGTCACCGACTCCACGAGCGACCTGCCGCCGGAGGTGGCGCGGGCGCACGGCATCCACGTCCTGCCGGTGCTGGTGCTGTTCGGCGACCGCGTCTATCACGACGGGGTGGACCTCAAGGCCAAGGAGTTCTACGACCTGCTGGAGAAGGGGACCGTCCAGCCGCGGACCAATCCGACCCCGAAGGCGGACTTCCAGGACTGCTACCGCGCGCTGGCGCCGCGGAAGGACATCATCTCGATCCACATCTCGGAGAAGCTGTCGCAGACCGTGGTCCACGCCCGCGAGGCGGCGGACGGGGGGTTGGCGCAGTACCAGCAGATGCGGGGCGAGGCCGAGCGGGTGTCGCTCCAGGTGGTGGACAGCCACAGCGCCAGCCTCGGGCTGGGGATGCTGGCGCTGTTCGCCGCCCGCATGGCGCGGCGCGGGGTCGAGCCGGCGGCGATCGTCGAGCGGCTGGAGGCGATGCGCGACCGGGTCCACGTGCTGTTCGCGGTCGACACCCTGGAGTACCTGGCCCGGGCCGGCCGTACCGGCAAGGCGAAGGCGGTGATGGGGAACCTGCTGGGGATCAAGCCGATCCTCGGCGTGGTGGACGGCGAGATCGTGGCGGTCGATCGCGTCCGCGGCGGCCGCGCGGCCCACCCCCGCCTGATCGAGCTCTTCCGCGACCGCGTCGATCCCGCGCTCCCCGTGATGGTGACCGTCGCCCACGCCAAGGCCCCGGTCTGGGCGGACCGCCTGCGCGGCCTGATCGAGAAGAGCTTCCAGGTCCAGGAGATCCTGATCGCCGAGATGGGCCCCGTGGTCGTCGCCAACGCCGGCCCGGGGACGGTGGGGGCGGCGCTGTTCCAGCCGACGCCGGAGGAACTGACGCTGATCGCGCCGATGGGGGAGGCAGGGTAGGGTGGGTTGAGTGTTTTTCCCTGGGACCGCCGGCGTCCCGCCGGCTCTAACTCCGCTTTTAGTTAGTTTTAGTTAGAGCCGGCGGGACGCCGGCGGTCCCAGGGAGATCTCTTCTCCGGCGCGCTTCTGTGCTAGAAAGGCTTCAATGTCCGACGACACCAAATACCGCCAGCGGGGCTACAAGGATTCGGAGCGCGACGAGCGGCCGCGCTCCGCGCCGCAGGGTCCGCGCGAGAAGAAGGACGGCCCGCGCGGCCGCGGCCTGGGAGCGCCGGGAGAGTCGGTCTTCCGCTGCGCCGCCTGCGGCGAGAAGCAACTGATCATCATCGGCGAGGACCCGCTCCCCTTCGACGCCAAGTGCGCCAAGTGCGGCGCCGATCTCCACACCTGCTCGAACTGCGTCAACTTCGACACCTCGGTCCACTGGGAGTGCCGGAAGAACGCGGAGATCCCGGCGCGGATCGCCAAGAAGCGGGACCGCAACGAGTGCCTGCTCTTCACCCCCAAGCTCGCCCAGGAGTTCCGGAAGGATTCCGACAAGCCTTCGCCGGGGGACGCGCGGTCGGCGTTCGACGCGCTGTTCAAGTTCTAGGTTTCAGGCCCCGCCGTTGCGCAGCAACTGCGCGTAGAAGCGCACGATCTCGCCGTAGTTCTCGATCCCCAGGCGCTCGTTGGTGCCGTGGATCCGCTTGAGGTCTTCCAGCTTCAGCCGCATCGGCACGAAGCGGTAGACGTTCGGGCTCAAGGACCGGTAGTGCTTGGAATCCGTCGAGCCCGAGAGGAGGTTGGGCGCGACGATCACCCGCGGGAAGATCTGGACCAGGGTGCGCTGGATCAGGCCGAACTCGGGAGCGCGGACGTCCGACTCCGGTGAGGCCTCGACGTTGGCGTTGCCGGTGGCCTGCACGCGGATGCCGGGGCCGACGACCTCGCGGACGTGCTGGAGCACCTTCGGGATCGTGTCTCCGGTCAGCGTACGGAAGTTCACCACGGCGCGGGCCTCGTGGGGGAGGACGTTCTCCTTGATCCCCGCCTGGAAGATGGTCGGCGCCGTGGTGGTGCGGATGCGGGCGTTGCCCGCCGGGTCGCCCGCGGACTGGCGTTCGAGCAGTGGTCCGAAGAGCCAGAGATTGGCGAGCATCAGCCGGGGGCCGAAGGGCATCTCTGGGGCCAGATACTGATAGGAGCGCCGGGTGGCGCCGTCGAGCCGCGACGGCATCTGGTGGTCCTCGAGCCGCTCGATGGCGGCGGCGAGATTGCCGATCGCGCCGTGCCGTGCCGGCATCGAGGAGTGTCCCCCTTCGCTCCGCGCCACCAGCTCGACGCTCAGGACCCCCTTCTCGGCCGTCCCCACCAGGGCGGCCGGCTTGGCGACGCCGGGGATCGAGCCCTCGGCGATCAGCCCCCCTTCGTCGAGGATGAAGGCGGGCCGCACCCCGCGCTGTTGCAGCAGGGCGGCGAGGGCTGCGGCGCCGTTGCGCCCCCCCACCTCCTCGTCGTGGCCGAAAGCGAGATAGACGGTGCGGTCCGGCTGGAAGCCGCGGGCGACGAGCATCTCGACCGCTTCGAGGATGCCCATCATCCCCATCTTGTCGTCGAGCGTGCCGCGCCCCCAGATCCAGGTGCCGTCCAGGAAGCCGGAGAAGGCCGGATGCGTCCAGTCCTTCTCGGTCCCCGGCTCGACCGGCACCACGTCTTGGTGGGATAGCAGCAGGATCGGCTGCATCTCCGGTTTCTTTCCCTTCCAGGTATAGAGCAGGCTGTAGCCGCCGACCACCTCGCGGGTCAGCGCCGCGTGCGTCTTCGGGAACGTCTGCTCCAGGTACCGGTGCAGCCCATCGAACGCCGCCGCCTCCACGTTCGCGCCGTTCTCGTGCGACACCGTAACGAACCGGATCGCCCCGGCGAGCCGCTCCGCCGCCGCCCGGGCGTCGACCGCCAGGTCCGTCACCGGCGGCGCCTGCACCTGATGGGACTTGATCAGGATCATCCGGAGCAGGAGGACGGCGATCAGCAGGAGCAGGACGAAGCCGAGGGCGGCGAGGATTTTTTTCATGGGGTCTCCAGCTCCACCGTCGCCAGGAAACGCGGCGCCTTCCGCGCCTTCGTCGCGGTCTCGAACGAGTAGGCGAGCTTGATCAGCGCGGGCTCGCTCCAGGCCGGTCCGATGAACGAGATTCCGATCGGCAACCCGAAGGTGAAGCCGGCGGGGACGGTGAGGCTGGGGTAGCCGGAGACGGCGGCGAGCGACGAGCTGCCCCCCGTCTCGGAGTCGCCATTGACCAAGTCGATCAGCCAGGCCGGGCCGCCGGTCAGCGCCACCACCGCGTCCAGCTTGTGCTTCGCCAGAACGGCATCGATCCCTTCCGTGCGGTAGGCGCGCCGACAGGCGGCGAGCGCCTTCTTGTACTTCGGATCGGTGAGCGGTCCCTTGGCCTGGGCTTCCAGGAAGATCTCCTGGCCGAAGTAGGGCATCACGCGGTCGCGATGACGCTCGTTGAAGTCGATCGCTTCCGCCAGTGAATGGATGGGCGCCTTCGGGCCGAGCCCGGAGAGGTAGGCGTTGAGGTCCGCCTTGAAGTCATAGAGGAGGATCTGGTACTCGGTGCCGCCGGATTTGTCCACGGAAGGAATCTTGACCGGATCGACGATCGTGGCTCCCGCCGCCTTCATCGCCGCCAGGGCCTCGGCGAGGATCGGCCTCATCCAGGGGTTCTTGGCGAGCGAGCCGGGGTGATAGACGCCGATCCGCGCGCCGGCGAGCCCCTTGGGGTCGAGGAACTTCGTGTAGTCGGAGAGCGACCTGCCGCGGCTCGGGATCGTCGCCGCGTCGCGCTCGTCGACGCCCGTCATGGCGCCCAGCAGGATCGCGGCGTCCGCGACGGTGCGGGCCATGGGGCCGGCCGTGTCCTGTGTGTGGGAGATCGGGATCACCCCGGAACGGCTCAGCAGGCCGACCGTCGGCTTGATGCCCACAATGCCGCAGATCGACGACGGGGAGACGATCGAACCGTCGGTTTCCGAGCCCACCGCGGCGGCGCAGAGATTCGCCGAGACTCCGGCCGCCGAACCCGAGCTGGAGCCCGAGGTGTTGCGGTCGAGCGCGTAGGGATTCCGGCACTGGCCGCCACGGCTGCTCCAGCCGCTGGTCGAGCGGGAGGAGCGGAAGTTGGCCCACTCCGAGAGGTTCGCCTTGCCGAGCAGCACCGCGCCGGCTGCCCGCAGGCGCGCGGCGACGAAGGCGTCGCGGGCCGGGATCGAGCCTTCGAGGGCCAGCGAGCCGGCGGTGGTGGTCATCCGGTCGGCGGTGCCGATGTTGTCCTTGAGCAGGATCGGGATGCCGTGGAGCGGGCCGCGCGGCCCCTTGGCGCGCCGCTCGGCGTCGAGCGCGTCGGCGATCGCCAGCGCCTCCGGGTTGGTCTCGATCACCGCCCGCAACTCCGGCCCCCGCGTGTTCAGCGCGTCGATACGGGCGAGATAGGCCTCGGTGAGCGACCGCGCCGTCCATTTCCCGGACTCCAGGCCGGCGCGGAGATCGGCGATCGTCGCCTCTTCGAGCTCGAACGGCGGCGGAGGAGCCGGCGCGGCGGCCGGGGCGGAAGCTGCCTGCGAGAATAGGGGACCCGCCGCGGCCAACGCTCCGCCGGTCAGGCTGGCCTTGAGGAGTGAGCGGCGGGTCCAGGCACCGGCGGCGGGATCGTCGTCCTGATCGTTCATCGAGGCCTCCTCAGAAGACGAACATCCCCACGGCGGCGCCGAACATCAACAGAGTGGTCAGGCCGACCGTGGCCATGCTGAGCCGCGAGCTCGGCTGGCCGAGCATGACCTCCGAGTCCCACGCTACAATCAGGATACCCACCAAGAGGAACGGCGCCAGCAGGCCGTTGATGACGGCGGACCAGAAGAGGATCCGGATGGCGTTGACGTTGAGGAAGTCGAGCCCGACGCCGAGCAGCGTCGAGGCGGCAACGATCGTATAGAACTCCCGGGCCCGCACGGGTTTTTCGCCAAGCCCCTGATGCCATCGGAAGGTGTCGGAGATCGCATAGGCGCTCGCGGCGGCGAGCGTCGGGATGGCGAGGAAGCCGACGCCGAAGATCCCGATGGTGTAGAGCAGGGCGGCCGCCCTGCCCGCCAGCGGCCGCAGGGCCGAGGCGGCTTCCGCGGAGCTCTGGATGTCCGTCTTGCCGTGGGCGTGCAGGGTCAGCGCGGTGGTGAGGATCACAAAGAACATCACGAGGTTCGAGGAGAACGTGCCGAACGCCACGTCGAGCTTGCGGTCGATGATCTCCGCCTTGGTGGCTCCCTTGCGGAGCTCGGTGGTCACGCGCCCCATGGTTTTCTCCTCCTCGACCTCCTGGGAGGTCTGCCAGAAGAAGAGATAGGGGCTGATGGTCGTGCCCAGGAGCGCCACCAGCATGGACCACCCCTCCTTCGTCTTCGGCAGGCTGGGGATGAAGGTGTCGTGAAGCACCTGCTTCCAGGGCGGATGGAGGAACAGGGCCGTGACGATGTAGGCGCCGAGGACGAGCGCCAGCCACTTCAGCACGCTGGCGATCTTCGGGTAGGGAAGCCAGACCGTGGCCACTACGATGAGCGCCGCGAAGAGGACGACGAAGACATGAGAATTGATGCCGGTCAGTGTCTTGGCGGCGTCGGCCATGCCGGAGAGATCGGCGGCGATGTTCAGGCTGTTGGCGGCGAGCAGGGCGATCGAGACCAGGATCAGGATCGGGCGCGGGAAGCGCCGCAACAGGTTCCTGGCCAGCCCGCAGCCGGTGACCATGCCGATGCGGGCGCACATCATCTGCACGGCCGCCATCAGCGGCCAGGTCAGGAGGGCGGTCCACAGCAGCGCCGTGCCGAACTGCGCGCCGGCGATCGAGAACGTCGCAATGCCCGAGGGATCGTCGTCCGCCGCGCCGGTGATGACGCCGGGACCGAGAGCCGAGAAGAACCGGCGGATGGAGCTCTGCTTCGTCGCCATACGGCGCGGAGTCTACAGCGGATGGGCTGGCAGCTCAGCGAACCCGGAAGACGGGGCCGCGGGGAACGAAGGGAAGACCGGCTCCGGCCGGGATCAGAAAGGCATGCTCGCGGCGGATCCGGAGGACGTCGCAGAGGCCGTCGGTGATGACGAGCAGCGGTCCAGCCTTCGGGAAGTCGCGGGCCTGATCCAGCAGGTCGATCCCGGGCTGGAGGACTGTTCCGCCCCGCCCCTTGATCCTCACCCTTCCGGCGACCTCCTCCGGCCGGACGTATCCCTCGTCGTAGGCCGCGGCATCGCAGAAAATCAGGCGCACCGACTCCACCTCGCGCGCCACGCTGTAGCTGGCGACCGCCCCCAGGGCCTTGCCGAGGAGCGAACGGTCCATGCTCCCCGAGGTGTCCAGCACCACCGCGAAGGTGCGCAGGGCGTCGTCGGCCACCGGCAGGTAGCGCGGCCGCGGAATATCCGGCGTGGAGGCCTGCCGGCGGCTGGGGCGGGCGTAGGAGCGGCGACGCTCGCGGGGCGGGAAGTGGTGGTCGAACCACTGCGCGAGCTCCACGTCCCACGGGATCGGCGGCTGGGAGAGGGCCTGGATCTCCTGCACCAGACCGGCGGGGAGCAGCCCCCGGCACTGCTCCTGATGGGAGAAGAGCCCCTGCGTCAGACAGCGGCGGTAGAAGGCGTCCAGCTCCATTCCCTGGCCGCTCTCCCACCATTCGGGCTTACGGCCGGGGAGGATATCGCACTGCCCCGGTCCTCGCAGGGTGATCAGCTTGCGGTAGCGCCGGAGATCGGTGACGACCCGATCGTAGACCGCCTCGGCCGACAGGCCCTTCAGCTCGGGATCGTGCAGGAGGCCGATCACCGGCGGCTCGCCGACTTCCATGTCGATCAGCCAGCCGTTGATCACGTAGTCGCAGGCCACGTTCCAGAGGAATGGATCGCGCCCCTGCCGGCGCGCCTGATGGCACAGGCCGACGTGGAGGAGCTCGTGGGCCATCACGAACCGGCACTCCATCGGGCTCAGGGCCGCCAGAGGGTTCATGTACACCTCCCGGGCTTCGGCGTCGACGGCGGCGACGCGGATCTCCCACCGCTGGCAGACCTCTTTCTCTTCGATCAGATCGAAGGCGGCGGCGAGGGCTCCGAGCAGTGGATAGCTCGCGACGAACCAGGAGCGGGCCCGGGCGGCCTCCGAGGCCGAGCTCCGGCCCTTTCCCAGCGGTCGGACGACGCCTCCCGCGGCATCCACCGCGCCCGTCACCGCGGCCCGCAGGCCCTCGGCGAAAAGCCGTACCCATTCGTCGACGCCGTGTTTCATCCACTTCGGTTGCTCCACCAGGGTCATATCTGCCATGCCCGGACCCGCGGTACCGCAGTCGCGCAGGTGAAGGGGAACGCCGCGCTCGAAAAAGGCGTCGTAGAGGGCATTCTCGGTGGCTGCCGGCAGGTCGCTCGCGGCGTTGATCTCGTCCGGACGGCGGCCGAGCTTGAGATCGTCCAGGAAGCGGCTGACGAAGGCATCGCAGGCCATATTCCAGAGGTCGGGCCGCGCGCGCTTTTGAAAGTGGCCGAAGCCGAAATGGAGCAGAGAGTGGGCGATCACGTAGACCCACTCCTCGGGAGTGGCCCGGCGTTTCGGATGGACGTGGATGGAGCCGGAGGAGAAGGCCATGGCCCAGCCTTTCTCAGGGCAGAAGTTCTGCTGCTCCCGCCGGATGACGCTTACCCGCATCAGCAGAGGAGAGAACATGGGGTGATCCTCGACGATCCGGAGCGCCGCCGTGAGAGCCGCGGCGGCGGGGTTCTCGTCGCGCGGCGAGCCGCTACGCCGGGACACCGCTGCGCTTCTCGACGAGGCGGGGGAGGTCGCGCACGATCTCGACCATCAGCCAGGAGGGGAGCGTGCCTCCGCCCTCGCCGTTCTCCTTGTCGTCCGCCACCACGAGCTGCGCCATCTCCAGGCTGATGGAGGCCAACTCCTTGATCAGCGCCTTGGAGCGGTGGGCGAGCTGGCGATGATGCGGAGCGATAGCCTGGACGTCCGACGGCAGCTCCTTGATGAGCTGCGCCCGCAGCGACTGGGCGAGGAAGTAGAGGACATCGCGGTCGCGGGGGTCGCCGGGCCAGCCGACCTCCCCCTTGAGGATGCGATGGAGGGCGAACTGGCTGCGCGTCTGCTTGAGGAACGCCTTGAACTGGCCCGCGTGGTGGGGAGTCAGGCAGCCGAACGAGAGCGCTTCGAGCACGTCGTCGGGAAGCGCCTCGCCATATTCATGGAGGGCATCGCTCAGCATGTGCCAGGAGCGCGGAGTGGAGAAGGGCTCCTCGTGCTTGGGTGGCGCGCTCCACAGATGGTCGGGGCGCAAGTCCAGGTAGGCGAGCACGTTGGGGTGGATACCGTTGCCGAGAGCCCAGCCCATCCAATCGCGGTGCGAGACCTGCAGGTGCACGTGCACCATGCGGTTGAGCAGCGCCGAGGACATCGGCTTGACGATGGCGCTATCCTGCGCCCGGTTGCCGGCGCCAATGACGATCGATCCCGCCGGCAGGTGATACTCGCCGATCCGCCGCTCGTGGATCAGGCTGTAGAACGCCTTCTGCACCTCGTGCGAGCAGGCGTTGAGCTCGTCGAGGAACAGGCAGTAGGGCTCGCGGCGGGCGATCGCCGCCGGCGGGCAGAAGCGGCTGACGCCGTCCTCGATCTGCGGCACGCCGATCAGGTCCTCCGGCGCCAGTTGGCTGCCTAGCAGCGACACGCAGGGCAGGCCGAGCTGCTCCGCGAACAGGGTGACCAGGCTCGACTTGCCGATTCCGGGAGGTCCCCAGATGAATACGGGGCGAACCACCGCCACGTTGAGCAGGAAGTCGGAGAGCTGCGAGGGAGTGAGGCTCTTGACGGGATTCATGGGATAGGTCGCCGTATGCTGCTGCATCATATTGGGCCGACCCGCCGCGCGCAAGTCCGGTGCTGCCGGAAGCCGACTTCGGCTATCCTTACGGCGAGGACTTCATGCCGATCGATTCCCGCAACTTCGAGGTTCTCGACGAGGAGATGGCTCGGGTCTTCCGTACGATGAGTGGAACCGAGCGCCTGAAGATCGCCAGCGACATGTTTCGGTCGGCCCGCCGGATGATCGCGAGTCACCTCGCCGCGGAGCATCCCGACTGGGACGAGAGGCGCCTTCAGGAGGAGACGGCGAGGAGGCTCTCGCATGGAGCAGTCTGAGTTGCTCCACTACATGGTCGAGGTTCTGGAGCGGATGGAGTTGCGGTACTTCGTCACCGGATCGATGGCGACGATCTTCTTCGGCGAGCCCCGCTTCACGAACGACATCGACATCGTCGTCGAACTCCCAGCCGCCAAGATCGCCGATCTCTGCGCCGCCTTTGCCGCTCCAGACTTTTATCTGAGCGAAGAGACCGTTCATCGAGCCGTCTCTCGCCGCAGCCAGTTCAACATTATCCTGCCCGCTTCAGGTCTCAAGGTGGACGTGATGATTCCGGCGGAGTCCCCTTTCAATCGGAGCCGCTTCTCGCGAGTGAGGAAGGTCCGGCCGGCTCCCGGTTTCGACGCAGTCTTCTCCTCGGCGGAGGACGTGATCCTCAAGAAGATGGAGGCTTATCGCGAGGGTGGCTCCGAGAAGCACCTGCGCGACATCGCCGGAGTCCTGAAGATTAGCGGCGATCATCTCGACCGTGACTACATCTCGGAATGGGCCGAGCGGATGGGCACCTCGGAGATCTGGCAAGAGATCCTGAAGCGGTCGGTCGACTGAGCGAGGATCAATTGCCCGGATGCGCTTCCGTCAAGCGGGGTTGAATCCGGGTCGCAGGTGATAGCCTTTTCAGGAACGTTCGATTTGCTTCCGCCTCCAGCGGAGGGGAGAAACCTCGTGCTCCAGCGCTTCCTGCGATCGCCGCTCGTCTCGATGGGCCTTGCGCTCTCGCTGGCATCCTGCGCGTCCGCGCCGCCGGCGGCTGGCCCGGCTTCCGCGGGCAAGGCCAATTCCCCGACTCCGAAAGCCACGGAGATCCGGACCGTCAACCTGCTCTGTCATGAGGGGGCCCGGGCCATCCGCTTCGACAAGGCCGGGGTCCCAAGCGGGGAGCGGTCCATCGACATCGCCTTGAACCGCGGGTCGATCTGGGTGCTCTTCAATAGCGGTCGTGTCCTCCAGTTGAGCCGCGGCGGCGAGCGCCTCGACGTGCAGATGCACTTCCTCCCTTCCCAGGGAGACCTCGGGGCGATCGCCGTGGATCCGGTCGACGACTCCGTGTGGGTGGTGTCGCAGGCGAGCCTGGACCTCTACCGGTTCAGTCCGGAAGGTCAGATGAGCACCGTCAAGCTCAAGCGCAAGGTGGTGGGAGCCGGCGGCTTCTCGGGGCTCATCCTCACCCGCGAGGCGATCTACGCGCAGCCGACCTGCGCCGAGAGCGCCGTGTGGCGGCTCGATCGCTCGGGCAAGCTCCTGGGAACCGCGTTCACCGCACCGGCGAAGACCGACGGCGACCCCCAGGTGCTCCAACTCGGCCAGTCGGGGGAGACCGCCTGTTACTCCGTGCGGCTCGAGCGGGATTCGCAAGGGCACCTACTGGCCTGGGACCGCGCCAAGAAGGCGACCTATCAGGTGGACGACGCAGGGAACTGGACGCCGAGCGACTCCCCTCTGTTCACTCAGCTCAAGGCGCAGGGCTCGGGCCTCAACCTCAAGGGAGTGGATGTCGGAGAGCGATCGGAGCAGTGGTACTTCACGGGGGCGAGCAGCAATCTCTTCTACTGGAAGGGACAGCCGGTCTTCCTGGGCAACTTCACGATCAAAGAGAAGGCTCGGGGGAGCGACACCGTTCTCAATCTTCCGGGAGAGAACGGTTCCCGCGAGGTGATCATGACCTGCAACGGCTTCCCCGTCCGCCGCGTCGCCACGGATGCGACCGGCTACGCGGCGTTGACCGGCCAGTTTCTCGTGCTCGGGGAGATGGCGAACGCTCCCGACCTACCGTGAGGATCTGGTCCACCCCGTCCACCCCGGCCCTCGCACCACGCGTCCCGCCGCCGCGCCGGTGGGCTCGCCGTCCTTGAGGACCTGGATGCCGTTGACGAAGACGTGCCGCACTCCGGTGGCGTACTGGTGCGGCTTGTCGTAGGTGGCGTGGTCCTGGATCTTCGCCGGATCGAAGAGGACGAGGTCGGCGAAGTAGCCCGCCTTGAGCTGTCCGCGGTCGCGGATCTTGAGGTTCGCGGCCGGCAGTGAGGTGAGCTTGCGGATCGCCTCCTCGAGCGGGATCACCTTCTCGTCGCGCACGTAATGGCCGAGCAGCTTTGCGACGTTGCCGTAGGTGCGCGGATGCGGATTGGATTTCAGGAAGATCCCTTCGGCCGCTGGCGCCTCGGCGTCCGAGCCGAAGCTCACCCAGGGGAGGGCGATCTCCTTCTTGACGTTGTCCTCGGACATCAGGAAGTAGACAGTGCCGACCCGGCTGTCGTCCTCGATCACCAGGTCCATCGCCGTCTCCTCGGGCGACTTGCCGCGCAGCCTGGCGACCTCGGCCAGGGTCTTGCCGGTCAGCGGCTTGAGCTTGTCGTTCTTGAACGCGACGAGAAGGGTCTTGTCCGGACCGGCGGCGAGGAAGAGGTTCTCCCAAGCGTCGGTGGGGGTGTCCATCTCCTTCCTGACCTTCTCGCGGGTGGCGGGATCTTTCATCCGGCCGATCCAGGCTTCCAGGCCTCCCTCCTGGACCCACGGCGGCATCGAGGCGTCGAGGCCGGTGGCGCCCGCCGTGTAGGTGTACATGTCGGCCGTGATTTTGAGGCCGGAGGCGCGGGCGGCCTCGACCTTCCGGATCGCGGCGTCGAGCTTCCCCCAGTTCGGCTGCCCGGCGGCCTTGAAGTGATAGATCTCGGCGGGGAGTCCGGCGCGGCGGGAGATGTCGATCAGCTCGTCCATCGCCTCCAGCAGGCGGTTCCCCTCGCTGCGCATGTGGGAGATGTACATCCCGCCGTACTTCGCGGCCTCCTCGCAGATCGCCACCAGCTCGTCCGTGCCGGCGTAGAAGGCGGGGGCGTAGATCAGCGACGAGCCGACGCCGAGCGCGCCCTCCTCCATGGCTTGGTCGGTCAGCTTGCGCATGCGCCCCAGCTCCTCAGGAGTGGGGGGGCGGTTGGCGTAGCCCACCTCGTGAACGCGGAGGGTCGTGGCGCCGACGAACGAGGCGACATTGGGGGCGATGCCGCGCGCCGCAAGCTGGTCGAGGTACTCGCCGAGCGTGGTCCAGGTGACGGGGTACTTGACGTCCCCCTCCTGCTCGACCGTCTCCTTCTTCATGGCGTCATTGAGCGGCCCCATGGAACCGCCCTCGCCCATGACCTCCAGGGTGACTCCCTGGCGGATGTCGCTCTGGGCACGGCCGTCGACCAGCAGCGACTCGGTCGCCCAGCTCAGCATGTTGACGAACCCGGGGGAGACGGCGAGGCCGCGGGCGTCGATCTCCCTTTTCGCCCTTGCCTTGCCGAGCGAACCGGCCGCGCCCACGGAGACGATGCGATCGCCCTGCACCGCCACGTCGCCCACGAAGGGCTTGTCGCCCGAGCCGTCGTAGATCGTGCCGCCGCGCAGGATGAGGTCGTAGGTCCGGGGCTCCTCGCTTCGGGCGAGACCGGGCAGCAGCGAGAGAGCGAGAGCCAGGACGATCGTTCGCTTCATAGGGATCTCCTCACCAGGACCCTGCGACAGGCTTCCATCCCTGCCGTTTGGGGCCGAATTTGAACTGCGCGTCGGGGCTTCCCGCCGACAGCGAGTTGCGCAGCCGGAAGATCGCCTGGGCCGGATCGTAGACTCCGACGTCGTCCGTGCCGTCGCCGTTCCAGTCGCCGACCACTGGCAGCGCGCCCCGGCCAGCCGGACCGAACTGGAATTGCAAGGCGGGCTGGACGCCGCCGAGCGAATTGGTCAACAGGAACTCCGAGCGGACCGGATCGTAGACCCCCACGCCGTCGACTCCGTCGCCGTTCCAGTCGCCGGCGAGCGGGATCATGCCCGGATTCTTAGGTCCGAAGGGGAAGACGATGTCGAAGCCCGAGCCGGCGAGCGAATTCTTCAGATAGAACGTACCGGTGGCCGGGTCGTAGAGACCGACCGAGTCCTTGCCGTCGCCGTTCCAGTCGCCCGCGATCGGTAGCGCCTGCCGGGAGGGAGAATCGACCGTCAGGACCACGTCCGCGCCGCCGCCGGGGGAGGCGTTCTTGAGCCGGAACGTCGAGGTCTTCGGATCATAGAGGCCGTAGGTAGTCTTGCCGTCGCCGTCCCAATCTCCGGCCAGCGGTATCCAGCCGCTGTGGCGCGGGCCGAAGCGGACGGTCCTGATCCCGGCGGACGCCGTGTTGGCGGCCTTGAGCTCGAACTGGGAGCTCTGCGGATCGTACAGGCCCACGGTCTGCTTGGCGTTGCCGGAATCCGTGCCGGCGAAACGGAACAGCTCGCCGTCGAGATTCGCGGCGTAGAGCTCGCCGGCCTGATCCTCGCCGAAGGCCGTGAGCTGCGCGACCTGGCCTGGTACCGTCCGTACCGTGAAGCCGTCCCCCGAGCGCGAGGCGGCCCAGATCACGCCCGAGCAGAAGTCGCCGAAGACGTAGGAGCCCTGGAGCTGCGAGACGCCGCTGCCGCGATAGACGTACCCGCCGGTCACCGCGCACTCGGGGCCGTGGCCATACTCCAGCACCGGCGGCGTGAAGGCGGCCGAGTCGCAGGCGGGCGTCGAGGCGGGGCAGGCGGCGTTCGAGTTGCAGAGGGTCCCCTCCATGATCTTCCAGCCGTAGTTCTCGCCGCCACGCGACGAGGCCGGCTGAAAGTCGATCTCCTCGCGCCGGTCCTGCCCGACGTCGCCGATCCAGAGATCGCCTGTCTGGCGATCGAACGAGAAGCGCCAGGGGTTGCGCACGCCGGTCGCCCAGACCTTGTCCAGGGGATCGCTGGCGCCACGGAAGGGGTTGGAGGCCGGAATCCCGTAGTAGGGCGGGGTCGCGACGTTCTGATCGACGTCGATCCGCAGCATCTTGCCGAGCAGCATGGCGGGATCCTGCGCGCGGCACTCGGGATCGTTGGCGGAGCCGCCGTCGCCCATGCCGATGTAGAGGTCGCCGTCGGGTCCGAACTGGAGCTGGCCGCCGTTGTGGTTCGAGTAGGGCTGCGCGATGGTCAGCAGGATCCGCTCGCTCGCCGGGTCCGCCCGGTTGGGATCGGCGGCCGAGACGTGGTAGCGGGCGATGACCGTATTGCCCTGGAGATTCGTATAGTTGATGAAGAGAAAGCCGTTGGCGGTGTAGTCGGGGTGGAACGCCACCGAGAGCAGGCCGCGCTCGCCGTCGTTCGTGGTCTTGTCCTGGATGTCGAGGAAGGGCTGTGGCCGCGCGCTGCCGTTCTGCACGATCACGATGCGGCCGGTGCGGATAGTCAGGAAGAGCCGGGAGTCCCCGGCGTTGGCGATGCTGGTGATCGAGCCGAGGTTCTTGGCGACCGGCTGCAGGCTCACGCCCGGGACGCTGCCGGCCACCGTGAAGGGCCCTTGCGAGGGTCCGGGATCGGCGGCGCGGGCGGGGAGCAGCGGCGCGGCCAGCAGGAGGAGCGTGATGGAGAAGGATCGAAGCGAGCGGTTCATGATGGTTCTCCTGTTCTTCCAGGCATCTTACTCGCGCTTCAGGAAAGCCGGACGCGCTCAACGAATCAGACGGTCATACTCCGCATGAGATCCGATCCAGAACCAGGTGATCGTGTCGCTTTCCAGGAACCCGAGGGCACGCCAACCGCGTCCGATCCTCACGGAGTAAAGAGGTTCCTGGCCATGGATCCGCTTGAAGTGGAGACTGGGATGGGCTGGATTGTCTCGCCAGAGCCGATAGCTCTTCCGAGCGCTTTCTCCGACGTTGTGGGGGAGCTTGCCAAAGAGAGAAAAGAACTCTTCCGTCGTCCTGGACTTCAAAGATCTTCCACCGGGATATCCTTGATCCGTCCGGCGCGGATGTCCGCCCGAACCTTGGCGGCCAGTTTCCCGAGTTGCTCTTGGGAACCAGCGAACGATTCCGCCCAGCGCTGCTCATCGGCCAACTCGTCCAGAATCACGGCGGCGATGGCGTCCTGCTCCGCAGCGGGAAGCTCTTGAACTCTCTCGATGGCACGCTCCAAAAATGGCGTCATGGTCGTATCCTTCCCGCTCGGCGGATATCTTCTACTCTCTCCATTCCAAGGATACACCACCGCGTACCCCCCATCGCAGAGGCTCTCAATGATCCCGATCGACGACAATCTCGCCATCCCCGACGAAGAGGTCACCTTCGCCACCTCGCGGAGCGGCGGCCCCGGCGGGCAGAACGTCAACAAGCTGGAGACGCGGGTGACGCTGCGCTTCGACCTCGCCGGCTCCGGGGCTCTCTCGGAGGAGCAGAAGGCGCGCCTGCGGGAGCGGCTGGCGACGCGGATCACGCGGGACGGCGTGCTCCAGGTCACCTCGCAGCGGCACCGGTCGCAGGGCGCCAACCGGGAGGCCGCCGTGGAGCGCTTCGCCGAGATCCTGCGGGAGAACCTCCGCGAGGAAACGCCGAGGCGGAAGACCCGCCCCTCGCGAGCGGCCAAGGCGCGCCGACTGGACGCGAAGCGCCGCCAGGGTCGGCGCAAGCGGGAGCGTTCGGGCGACGCCCCCACCGACTGAGAACGGTATAGGATGGCGCAGCCGTCCAGGCTCCGACCCAACGCCATGGAAACCGACCGCTTCTTCAGCCAGGCCGACCGCGAGGCCATCCAGGCCGCCGTCCAGGAGGCGGAGGGGAGGACGTCCGGCGAGATCGTCCCCTACGTCGTCGAGCGGAGCGACGTCTACGAGAACGCCCTCTGGAAAGGGGCGGCCCTGGGGGCGCTGCTGGGACCGATGGTGGCGCTCGCCCTCTACCGCTGGAGCAACATCTGGGGGGTTCCGCCAAGCCTCTGGATGGCGCTGCCGGCCCCGCTCGGCGGCGCCGCCGGCTACCTGCTCGCCCTGCTGCACCCGGTGCGCCGCTGGCTGGCCGGCGAGCCCAGGCTCGACGCGCGGGCCCGCCGCCGCGCCGCCGTCGCCTTCCTCGACCAGGAGGTCTTCCGCACCCGCAACCGCACCGGCATCCTGCTGTTCGTCTCGCTCTTCGAGCGCCGCGTCGTGCTGCTCGCCGACTCCGGCATCCATCAGAAGGTGGAGGAGGGAGCCTGGGAGGCGATCACCCGCCGTCTGGCCGAGGGCATCCGCGCTGCCCGGCCCGCGCCGGCGCTGATCGAGGCGATCCGCGCCTGCGGCGAGCTGCTCGAACGGCACGCCGTCGCGCGCGAGTCCGACGATGCGGACGAGCTTTCCAACGAGCTTCGTCTGGAGAGGGAGTGAGATGCTCCGACGGATTTCGCTGACCGCCCTGCTTCTCCTGCTGCCGCTCGGCTGGGCGGCCGCCAAGGACATCCCGCGGCTGACGGGACACGTCAACGACACCGCGAACCTGATCCCCGAGGACCAGCGCCAGCGGATCGAGACGCAGCTCGCCGACTTCGAGAAGCAGACCGGCGATCAGATCGCCGTCCTCACCGTCGACAGCCTCGACGGCGAGGCGATCGAGGACTATGCCAACAAGGTGGGCCGCGCCTGGGCCCTGGGGCAGAAGGGGAAGGACAACGGCGCGATCCTGCTGGTCTCCAAGGCGGACCACAAGATGCGGATCGAGGTCGGCTACGGCCTGGAGCCGGTGCTGACCGATCTGCAGACGAGCATTATCCAGAATCAGGTGATCATCCCCCATTTCAAGCAGGGGGACTTCGGCGCCGGCATCGCCGCCGGGGTGGACGCCATTCTGAGCACGATCCAGGGCAAGGCAGTGCAGCCGGCGCCCCAAGCGGACCCGACAGGAAGCGGGGGCCGTTCCAATTCCTGGCCTGGATTGCTCCTCTTCGGCCTCTTCGCGCTGGGTCCCTTCATCCTCAACGCCATCCGCAGCGGAAGCTGGATCGTCTACATCGTCGTGCTGCCGATCCTGTTCTTCCTCGGCTCGCTGGCTGGCGTTACCGTGGGCCTGATCGCGGCCGGGGTCTGGCTGGTCCTCTTCCCGATCCTGCGGATGATCCTGCCGAAGACCTCCTCCTCCGGAGGATTCCGGGGTCCCGGCGGCTGGTGGATGGGCGGCCCCGGCGGCTTCGGAGGCGGTGGGGGAGGGAGCTTCGGAGGGGGCGGCGGCGGCTTCTCGGGCGGTGGCGGCAGCTTCGGCGGCGGCGGATCTTCGAGCAGTTGGTGATCGCGTTATGATTTGGAGCCTGAGAAGGAGAGTCCCATGGTGAGAGTTACCGAAGCAGATGCCAGAAAGCACCTGGGTGACCTGATTCGCGATGTGGCGGCAGGACAAGAAGCTGTTCTGATCGAGAGAGATGGTGAGTCCCAAGCCGTGGTGATCTCTTTCGATGAGTACACGCGGTTGCGGGCAAGGACGCAGGAGAATGGAAGCCAGGACTGGAGGGGTCGCGTCGACCGATTGCAGGAGAGAATCTCCAGGGAGATGGGGAAGGGTTCGCTGTCGCCGGCGGAGGAAGTGATCCGAATGATGCGCGAGGAGCGCGATGAGCAGATCCTCGGCAATCTGCGTTGATGCATCCCTCGTCGTCCGGCTTCTCCTGGGACCCCAAAGCTCAGAGATTCGAGCTCTCTGGGAGAGATGGGATGAGGAGGGTCGGGATCTAAATGCTCCAGGCCTGATCCACTACGAAATCTTGAACGCTCTTTTTCAATATGAGAGACATGCCAAGCTCAGCCCAGAGATTGTTTCGGAGGCCTTCGACGTAGCCCTCGCACTCCCGATCAGGCGTCACTCCGATTCCGCCCTCCATCTGCGAGCCTTGCAGATCACCCGTCGATTTGCTCTGCCAGCATGCTATGACGCTCACTACCTCGCGCTTGCCGAGCATCTCGACACCGAGATGTGGACCTGCGATGCTCGATTGGTGAAGAAGGTCGGAGCCGACCTCCCTTGGATCTATCTGGCTCCCTGATCTGGCCCCCTATCGCTCCACCCAGTAATTCGGCGCTTCTTTGGTGATCACCACGTCGTGGGCGTGGCCTTCCTTCAGGCCGGCGGGGGAGATGCGGACGAACTTCGCCTTGGTGCGCAGGTCGGCGATCGAGGCGCAGCCGGCGAGGCCCATGCCGGAGCGCAGGCCGCCGGTGAGCTGCGGCAGCATCTGGTGGACGCTCCCCTTGTAGGGCACCATCCCTTCGATCCCCTCCGGCACCAGCTTCGACAGCGAGCCGCTCCCCTCCTGGAAGTAGCGGTCGGCGCTGCCGCGCGCCATGGCCGAGAGCGATCCCATGCCGCGATAGGCCTTGAAGGTCCGCCCCTGGTAGAGGATGGTCTCGCCCGGGCTCTCCTCGGTGCCGGCGAACAGCGAGCCGATCATCACCGAATGGGCGCCGGCGGCGATCGCCTTCGGCAGGTCGCCGGAGAACTTGATGCCGCCATCGGCGATGATCGGCACGCCGTGGTCGGCCGCGGCGCGGGCGCAGTCGACGACCGCGGTCACCTGGGGAACGCCGGCGCCGGTGACGATGCGGGTGGTGCAGATGCTCCCCGGGCCGATTCCCACCTTGACGGCGTCGGCACCGCGCTCGATCAGTGCCAGGGTGCCCTCGGGGGTGGCCACGTTCCCCACGATCAGCTTGACCTCGGGGAAGCGCTCGCGAAGGGTCGCCGTGGCGTCAAGCACGCCGCGGCTGTGGGCGTGCGAGGAGTCGAGCACGAGGAGGTCGACCTTGGCCTTGACCAGCGCCTCGGCGCGCTCCAGGTAGTCGCCCGAGGAGCCGACCGCCGCGCCGACGCGCAGCCGCCCGAGCTCGTCCTTGCAGGCCATCGGATACTGGATCGCCTTCTGGATGTCCTTGACTGTGATCAACCCCTTGAGGTTGCCGTCGCGGTCGACGACGAGCACCTTCTCGATGCGGTGCTCGTGGAGCTGCGCCTTGGCCTGCTCGAGCGTCGTCCCCTCGGGGACGGTGACCAGGTTCTCCTTGGTCATCAGCTCGCGGATGGTCTTGTTGAGGTTCTGCTCGAAGCGGAGGTCGCGGTTGGTGAGGATGCCGACCAGGTGACCCTGGGAGTCGGTGACCGGCACGCCGGAGATCTTGTAGCGGGCCATCACCTCCAGCGCCTCGCGGATGCTCTGGTCGGGGCGCATGGTGACGGGATCGACGATCATCCCCGCCTCACTCCGCTTGACCCGGTCCACCTCCTCGGCCTGGACGTCGACCGGCATGTTCTTGTGGACGATGCCGATGCCCCCCTCCTGGGCGAGGGCGATGGCGAGGCGCGACTCGGTCACGGTGTCCATCGCCGCCGAGAGGATGGGGATATTCATCTCGATGCCGCGGCAGACCTGGGTCCGCAGCTCGACCTGGTTCGGATGAACCTCGGAGTAGCCGGGAACGATCGAGATGTCGTCGAACGTAAGGGCGAGGCGGGGCTCGAAATCGGTCATGGGTCCGTGGATCCCTTCAAATCGAAAAGTACGAAAAGGGCGGCCGACGGGCCGCCCTCGATGTCCTGTTTCCCGGAGCGATGGCTCACCCCACCGTCACCGCCGCGCCATGGCACTTCTTGTACTTCTTGCCCGAGCCGCAGGGGCAGGGGTCGTTGCGGCCGATTTTGGATTCCGGCTTGGCGACCATCGGCTGCGGGCGCTGGCCCTCGACCTTCGGCGGCGCCGAGAGCTCGATCCGCGGGGCGGCCGCGCGCTGCTGGCGCTCCCGCTGCTCGATCACCTGCTCCTCGGTCATCGGCTCGAAGCGGAAGAGCTTCTGGACGATGTCGTTCTCGACCCGCTCACGCATCATCTCGAAGAGATCGAAGCTCTCCTTCTTGTACTCCTGGAGCGGGTCGCGCTGGCCGTAGCCGCGCAGGCTGATCCCCTCCTTGAGGTGGTCGAGGGCGAGGAGGTGGTCCTTCCAGGCGGTGTCGACCGACTGCAGCATGATGGCGCGCTCGAAGCCGCGGAGGACGTCCTCGGGGTGCCGGCCCTCCTTCTCGACGTAGCGCTGCTCGATCGCCTGCCAGAGGGTTTCGCTCAGCTCGTCGATGCCGAGCTCCTCGAGCTTCAGGCCACCGGCGTTGATGTTGAAGTAGGCGAGGATCTCGGTGCGCAGGCCGGTGAGGTCCCAGTCCTGGGGATCGGACTTCTCCGGGCAGTGGTCGTCGATCAGCCCGTTGAGGATGTCGCGGGAGATCCCCATCACGTACTCGCGCCCCTCGCGCCCCTCCAGGATGTCGCGGCGCAGCTTGTAGATCGCCTCCCGCTGTTTGTTCATCACGTCGTCGTACTCGAGGAGGTGCTTGCGGCTCTCGAAGTTCCGCCCCTCGACCTGGGTCTGGGCGCGCTCGATCGCCTTCGAGACCATGCCGTGCTCGATCGCCTCGCCCTCTTCCATGCCGAGGCGCCCCATCAGACCCTGGATGCGGTCGGAGCCGAAGATCCGCATCAGGTCGTCCTCGAGCGAGAGATAGAAGCGGGAGGAGCCGGGGTCCCCCTGGCGGCCGGAGCGGCCGCGGAGCTGGTTGTCGATGCGGCGCGACTCGTGCCGCTCGGTGCCCAGGATGTGGAGGCCGCCGAGAGTGAGCACCTCCTCGCGCTCGCGGGCGCAGGTTTCCTGGTAGCGCGCGAACGCCTCCTGGTACGCCTCCGCCTCGGTCTCCGGGTCGGCCTCGGAGCGGGCGAGCCCTTCGGGGTTGCCGCCGAGCAGGATGTCGGTGCCGCGCCCGGCCATGTTGGTGGCGATGGTGATCGCACCCTTGCGCCCCGCCTGCGCCACGATCGACGCCTCGCGCTCGTGGTACTTGGCGTTGAGCACCACGTGCGGCACCTTCGGCGGCCGGTTGAGCAGCTTCGAGAGCATCTCGCTCTTCTCGATCGACACCGTGCCGACCAGCACCGGCTGCCCCTTCTGCTGTGCCTCGCGGATCTCCTCGACGACGGCGTTCCACTTCTCCTGGGCGGTGCGGTAGACGAGATCGCCGCGGTCGTCGCGGATCATGTCCCGGTTGGTCGGGATGACGTTGACGTCGAGCTTGTAGATCTCGCCGAACTCGGAGGCCTCGGTGTCGGCGGTGCCGGTCATGCCGGAGAGCTTCTTGTACATCCGGAAGTAGTTCTGGAAGGTGATCGTGGCGAGCGTCTGGTTCTCGCGCTCGATCTTGACCCCCTCCTTGGCCTCCACCGCCTGGTGCAGGCCGTCGGACCAGCGGCGGCCGGGCATCATGCGGCCGGTGAACTCGTCGACGATGACGATCTTGCCGTCCTTGATCAGGTACTCGACATCGCGCTCATAGAGGGCGTGGGCGCGCAGCGCCTGGTTGACCCCGTGGATGATCTCCATGTTCTCGGGGTCGTAGAGGTTGCGGATGCCGAGGAGCTGCTCGACCTTCTCGACCCCCTCCTCGGTGAGCGCCGCCTGGTGCGCCTTCTCGTCGACCACGTAGTCGCCGGTGGTGGACTTCTTGCCGTCCTCCTCCTCGATCTCCTCGCCCTTGGTCAGGCGGGGGATGATGCGGTCGATCCGGTAGTACTTGTCGATCGACTCCTCCGAGGGGCCGGAGATGATCAGCGGCGTCCGCGCCTCGTCGATCAGGATCGAATCGACCTCGTCGACGATGGCGTAGTGGTGCCCGCGCTGGACCATCGACTCGAGGTCGAACTTCATGTTGTCGCGCAGGTAGTCGAAACCGTACTCGTTGTTGGTGCCGTAGGTGACGTCGCTGGCGTAGGCCACCTTGCGGTCGGCGTCCGGCATGTCGTGCTGGATGACGCCCACGGAGAGGCCGAGGAAGCGGTAGATCTGGCCCATCCAGTCGGAGTCGCGGCGGGCCAGGTAGTCGTTGACGGTGACGACGTGGACCCCCTTGCCCTCCAGCGCGTTGAGGTAGACGGGGAGGGTGGCCACCAGGGTCTTGCCCTCGCCGGTCCTCATCTCGGCGATGCGCCCCCGGTGCAGCACCATGCCGCCCATCAACTGGACGTCGAACGGCCGCATGTGGACGGCGCGCCAAGCCCCCTCCCGCGCCACCGCGAAGGCGGGGATCAGGAGGTCGTCGAGCGGCGCCCCGTTGTCGATCTGGGTCTTGAACTCGGCTGTCTTGGCGCGCAGCTCGGCGTCCGAGAGCGGCTTGATCCGTGACTCCATCTCGTTGATGGCGGCCACGACAGGCAGCAGTTTCTTGACTTCGCGCTCGTGCTGGCTACCGAAAATCTTGGTCAGAATCGTATTGATCATCGCACTCTCGCTTGGGGTTCGGGGAAGACTCGAAGTCGCTCAAGACAAGCGTCTACAACCCGCAGTCTACCAGAAAGAATTCCACCTGCCGCCCGCCGGCGGTGCGCTCCGGAAGGGGAGGGGAGGGGGGCCTAGGAAGCGCCGGCCACGGCGTCGTCGAGGATGTAGGCGAGGGGGTTGACGGGATCGCCGTCGACGCGCACCTCGTAATGCAGGTGGTAGCCGGTGGAGCGCCCGGTGTTGCCGACGCGGCCGACGATGTCGCCTCGCTTGACCCGCTGGCCCGGCCGCACCTCGATCCGCGACATGTGGCCGTAGCGGGTGGTGACGCCGAAGCCGTGGGCGAGGAAGACCGCGTTGCCCAGGCCGGTGACGTCGCCGGCCCGGATCACCACGCCGTCGGCACTGGCGCGCACCGGCTGGCCGGGCGGAGCGGCGATGTCGACCCCCTGGTGCTCGCCGCGGCCGTGGGTCAGCGGATCGGCGCGCGAGCCAAAGCCGCTGGTGAAGATCCCCTTGACCGGCGCGATCGCCGGGGTGGAGGAGATCCAGCGCACCCGCTCGTTGAGCCGGGCCTCGACCGCGTCGAGAGTGCCGGCGAGGTGACCCGCGCGGCTCTCGAGGGAGGGCAGGCCGCCGATGCCGACCTCCTCCAGCGGCGTGCCGCCGCCGATGCCCGCCTCGGCGCCGCTCCCCATCCCCTCGACCCCGGCCACGAGGGCGAGCTGGCGGGTGCGCTCCTCGTACTGGCCGAGCTGACCCTGGAGCTTACGGACGCTCGACTCGAAGGTCATATTGGTCCTGCGGAGCCGCTCGTTCTCGCTCTTCAGGCGGGAGATCTCGATCGGGTTGACGTTCCGGCTGAAGTGCAGCCAGATGAACAGAGACGCGGCGAAGGTGAGGACGAGGAAGGCGCCCGCCAGGATCCCGATCTGCAGGCTGGTGACCTGCCATTTGCGCAGCTTGGCGTGCGCGTGGGGGATCAGGATGATCGTGTGGTGCCGTTTTGCCATCAGTCTTCTTTTAACGGAGACAGCAAGGAGACGATTACAAGGAGCCAAGCGAGCTGGACACCGTCGGGCTGCAAACAGGGCGGCTTTGCGGGTCGTATTGTAGACCGTGGACTCCCGATGTCAAGGCTCCGGTAAAATATGGTGAAACAGCATTCCGGGCCGCTACAAAATTGCACAAGCCGGTGCGTGGGAGACCCCTGGTCGGCCCTATGCCTCCGGCCCGGCCTCCGCGACGGAGCTCCGCCGCGGCTTGGCCATCTTCTTGGCGGCTTTCTTCGCCGTTTTCTTCGCCGCCTTGCGCGGCGCCTTGTCGCGCCACCGGGAGATCGCCCGCTTGTCGGAGATGTGGATGTGCACGGCTCCGTCGAGCGCCATGGCCAGCTTGACCATGGTCTGCAAAGTGAAGTTGGCACCGCCGCCGAGCAGTTGCGTGATGTAGGCCCGTGAGGTGCCGACTCGCCGGGCCAGCTCGGCGCGCGACACCCGCTTGGCTTTCATGATCCGGTCGAGATCCTCGGTGAACTCGATAACGGGGATCCCCATCCAGTAGTCGACATGGTTTTCGGCTTCTTTCAGAAGCTGTCGGTAGTGCTCGATGTCAGGCATCCTGACCCTCCTCGATGCGAAGTCTCCGTAAGAGCTTCGCCCTGAAGTACTGTTGCTTGAGGTCTCTCGCCAGCTCGATCTCCGACCTGGGAGTCCTTTCCGCCTTGATGAAGGCGTTCGTGCAGACGATCCGGCACCCGTCGTCGTAAAAGAAGAAAACCCTCAGCTTCGGCCCCCTTGGCTGGCGGCGGAGCTCGAAGATCCCGTTGCCGAGCGACTTGCAGAGCACCGAGCTGTGCGGCGGACCTTCGACCGGCAGACGGACCTGCAGAAACAGGAGCAGGATCCGTCGCGCCTTATCCTTCCCCGGGCCTGCCAAGAAATCGATGACCTGGCAGTGCCCTCTCTCGTCCTTCACCGCCAGGACATCCCACTGTTCCCGGGCGATCCGGATGAGCGTCATGTTAACTCTCTTGTTAACGAACGTCAAGACTTTTCCCGTCGATTTCTCGGCGCTCATCCAAGGACCCTCCGGTCGAGGCTGCGGTACTGGATGGCCTCCGCCAGATGCGCGGAGCGGATGGCGTCGCTGCCGTTGAGGTCAGCGATGGTGCGGGCGACCTTGAGCACGCGATCGAGCGCCCGCGCCGAGAGGCCGAGCCGCTCGAAGGCGGTGTCGAGCAACCCCCGGCCGGCCGCGTCCACGGCGCAGAAGCGGCGGAGCTGCTCGGGTCCCATGGCCGAGTTCGTCGGCGTGGTCGTCTGCGCGCCGAAGCGCTCGATCTGGACCGCCCGCGCCGCCGCCACCCGCCGCGCCACGCTCTCGGTACACTCGCCGGCGGAGGAACGGAGCTCGACCAGGCTCACCGCCGGCACCTCCACGTGCAGATCGATACGATCGAGCAATGGTCCCGAAACCCGTCCCCGGTAGCGCTCAATCAGCGGGGGTGGACAGCGGCAAACGTATCGAGGGTCCCCCAGATGCCCGCAAGGGCAGGGGTTCATCGCGGCGAGCAAGGAGAAGCGGGCCGGGAAGACCAGGCGGGCACGGGCGCGGACGACGCTGACGCTCCCCTCTTCGAGCGGCTGGCGGAGGGCCTCCAGGGTGTCGCGGCGGAACTCCGGCAGCTCGTCGAGGAAGAGGACGCCGTTGTGCGCCAGGCTCGCCTCGCCCGGCCGCGGAGAGCTGCCGCCGCCGATCATCCCCGCCGTGCTGGTGCCGGTATGTGGGCTGCGGAAGGGGCGCTGGCGCAGCAGCCCGGCGGGCGGCTCCTCGGCGACCAGGGAGTGGATCTTGGTGACCGCGATCGACTCCGCCAGGCTGAGCGGCGGCAGGATGCCCGGCAGCCGGCGGGCGAGCATGGTCTTCCCCGAGCCCGGCGGCCCGAGGAAAAGGAGGTTATGGCCGCCGGCCGCGGCCACCTCCAGCGCCCGCTTCGCCGTCTCCTGTCCGCGCACCTCGGAGAGGTCGGGCGCGCCCGCCGGGACGTCCGCGAAGAAGGGAGGAGCGGGGACGGCCGGCAGCTCCGCCTCGCCCGTCAGGTGCTGGACGGCCTCGGCGAGCCCCCGCAGGCCCAGCACCGGGATGGCTTCGAGCGCCGCCGCCTCGGCGGCGTTGGCGGCCGGCAGCAGCACCTCCTGGAGGCCCAGGCGGCGCCCGAGGTCGGCGATGGCGAGGCCCCCGCGCACCGAGCGGATGGCGCCGTCGAGGCCGAGCTCGCCGCAGATCAGCCGGCCGGCGAGCGCCTCCTGCGGGATCTTCTCGTAGGCCGCGAGCATCGCCAGGGCGATGGCGAGGTCGAGGTGGTTTCCCTCCTTGCGGAGGTCGGCGGGAGCGAGGTTGATGATGATGGACTTGGGTTCCAGGTCGAATCCGCAGTTCTTGATCGCGGCGCGAACGCGCTCGCGGCTCTCGCGGACCGCGGCGTCGGCGAGCCCGACGATCTGAACTTGTGGGAGTCCGTTGTTGACGTCGACCTCGACCTGGACCGGGCGGGCTTCGATGCCCCATGGCGTGGCGGTGATGGCTCTGGCTAGCATGTCCGAATAAGACGTAAAATGCCCCCCGAAACTTGCTCGCCCTAGATCCATATGGGTTTGCGGACCGCTTTCCGAGTCATTCGTCCATTTCATGAAACGAACCGAAGCCCCGTGAACGTCCTCGTCGTCGCCACCAAAGCCCCCTGGCCGGCGATCGACGGCGGCCGTTTTCTGCTCCTCAATACCCTCGAGGCGCTCGCCGCCGCCGGCTGCCGGCCGACGCTGGTGGCGCCGGTCGATCCCGGCCGCTTCGACCTGTCCGAGGTCGCCCGCGAGCTCAGCTCCTTCTGCACGCCCGCCCTGGTCCCGGCGGCCCCCCTCTCGCCGGCCGCGGCGTTCCTCCGCGGTGCCGGCGCGCCGCTGTCGATCGCCCGCCACTCGCTCCCCGCCGTGCGCGCCGAGGTGGAGCGGCGGCTTGCCGCGGACCGCTTCGACCTCGTCCACGCCGAGCAACTCCAGGCGCTGCCGCAGGCGGAGCCCGCTTTCGCGCGGAAGATCCCGGTGGTCCTGCGGGCTCAGAACGTGGAGAGCGACCTCTGGGCGGCCACGGCACGGCGGGGGAAGGGGCTCCGCGGAGCGCTCCTGAGGCGGGAGGCCAGGAAACTGGCGGAATGGGAGGGGCGCGCGGTCCGCCGCGCCGCCGCGACCTTGGCGCTGACCGCGGAAGATGCCGCGCGCTTGAGCGAGCTGGCTGGTGGAGAAGGGAAGGTCGGAGTCGTCCGCGCGGCTTTCCCCGATCTACCCCCGGGGACCGGGCGATTGGAAGGAGAGCCGGCGGTCACGATCTTCGGCAGCCAGGGGTGGCTCCCCAACGCGGAGTCGACCGCCTGGTTCGCCGCCGAGGTCTGGCCCGCCGTGCATGACCGCTGCCCCGGCGCGATCCTGCATCTCTTCGGCTCAGAGGCGCCCGGGGCCGCCGCGCACCCCGCTCCGAAGGACAGCGCCGAGGTCTACGCGCCGGGCTCGATCCTCGCCGTCCCCCTGCGCATCGCCTCCGGGGTCCGCATCAAGATCCTGGAGGCTTGGGCTCGCGGCGTGCCGGTCGTCGCGACCCCCGCCGCTCTGGCCGGCCTGGAAGCGGTGGACGGCCGGGATGTTCTCGTCGCCCGGGACGCTCAGGAGTTCGCGGCGGCGATCGACAGGATTCATTGCGAGCCGGGGCTGGCCGCGGCGCTCGTCGAAGCGGGCCGCCGGGCACGGCGGGAGCGGCACGAGCCAGCGGCGGTGGCGGGAAGGTTGATGGCGGAGTACGAAGAAGCCGTCGCCGACTAAAAATCTCCCACCAGAGAAATCTCCACCTCCAACCGGTACCCCAGCCGCCGCTCGACCTCCTCCTGGCAGCGCGCGATCAGCGCCCGCACGTCCGCCGCCGAGGCGCCTCCAGTATTGATGAAGATGTTGGCGTGGCGTTGGGTGACCATGGCGCCGCCGATCCGGGTGCCCTTGAGGCCGCACTCGTCGATCAGGCGGCCGGCGCCGATCCCCTCGATCTTCTTGAAGATGGAGCCGGCGCTCGGCTCGGTGTCGAGCGGCGGGTGACGCTCGCGGCGCCACTGGAGGTTCTCCTCGACGATCCGCCGCATCCGCTCGGGGTCCTCCGGCGCGAGCTGGAAGGTGGCGGCAAGCACCACGTCCGGCCGGTGGTGGAGGACCGAGCTGTCGTAGCCGAACTCGAAGTAGTCCACATCCACCGTCCGCCGCTCGCCTTCGGGCGTCAGGATCTCAGCCCCTTTCGTCACCTCGGCGATGAACATCGTCCGCTCGCGCGCCGGGGCGGGGGAGAGGAAGTGGAGGTTCTGCCAGAGCGCGCCGCCCACGGTCGAGGGGATGCCCACGTAGTGCTCCAGCCCGGAAAGGCCGTGGTCGATCGCCGCCTCGATCAGGTCGGGCCAGACGATCGCTCCGCTCTCGGCGCGCACCGTCCCCTCGCCGGGGGAGAATTCGAGGTGCCGCGCGAGGTTGCGGATCACCAGCCCGCGAAAGCCCCGGTCGCCGACCAGGATGTTGGCGCCGAGGCCGAGCAGGAAGAACGGGACTTCGTGCGCGCGGGCCGCCGAGATCGCCGCCGCCAGCTCGTCCGCCGTCGTGGGCTGGTAGAAGAGGTCGGCCGGGCCACCGATCCTGAACGTGGTGTAAGGCGCCAGCACCTCGCCGGCGGGCACCCGGTCCGGACCCAGCGCCTGCCGGATCGCCTCATAAGCGGGCTGTTCTCCCCCTCTCCCCGGCAGGGAGGGTGGAGGGCTGGGAGAGGGGGCCGGGGGGTGAGGGCTCACGGCTCGTCGATCATCTGGATCCGCCGCACGTGGCGGCCCCCCTCGAACGGGGTGTCGAGCCAGATCTGCACGATGGCGAGGGCCATCTCGAGCGTCATCATCCGCTGGCCGAGGGAGAGCATGTTGGCGTCGTTGTGC
Organism: uncultured Acidobacteriota bacterium; assembly: GCA_963718645.1. GTDB lineage: Bacteria > Acidobacteriota > Thermoanaerobaculia > Multivoradales > UBA5704 > DATARR01. Next base: position 1,838,932 of record OY970373.1, on the reverse strand, counting down.
TGGCGGCCGAGGCGGGCCGACTCCTCGTTCCAGCAGAGGACGCAGCGGATGCCGCGCACGCGGTTGGCGGTGATCGCCTCGCCGTTGCCCGAGCCGCCGAGCACGATGCCGCGCTCGACCTCGCCCGCCGCCACCGCCAGCGCCACCGGCCGGATGAACGCGGGGTAGTCGACCGTCATCTCCGAGTTCGTCCCGAAGTCCTTCACCTCGTGGCCGAGTTGGGCGAGGTACTTCTTGATCTCTTCCTTGTAGCGGTAGCCGGCGTGGTCGGAGCCGATGCCGATCTTCATCTTCCTCTCCCTTGGGGACGGACAGCGGTTCGGGTCCCGGATTGTACGCCAAGCGCGGCCGGAAGGCAGGATGAGCTTTCCGGAGCCGGGATGAGCGCTCGGGAAATGGAATGACGCTTCGGGAAGAAAGATGACGGCTCGGGAAGCAGGACGGCGGACGGGGAAGCCAGGATGCCGGTCCGGGAAGCTGAATGCGGACCGGGGAACCAGGATGGGGGGGCCGGGAACGAAGAGGAAGGCTCGGGACGCCAGAAAAACGGCCAGGAAAGGAAAATGGCCGTCCGGATCATGAAAAAACGGCCGGGGCGGTTTCCCGGCGCCGCATCTCGAAGAGGACCAGCGCGGCCGCCACCGTGGCGTTGAGCGATTCCACCACCGCCGCCATCGGGATCGTCAAGCGCAGAGCGGCGCGGTCGAGCAGGAGCGGCGACAGCCCGGGCCCCTCGGCGCCCAGGGCGAGGACCAGGGTGCCTTCGAGGCGCGCGCGGTAGAGGTCCTCGCCGTCGCGCGGCACCAGGGCAGCCCAGCTCGGATGGGCCGGGGCGAGATGGGCGTCGAGGGCCTCCGGCTCGGCGCCGACGGCGACGGGCAGGCGGAGCAGGCTGCCGGCCGAGGCGCGCAGGGCCCGAGGGTGGTTGGGGTGCGCGCAGCCGGAGGAGAGGGCGAGGCCGGCGGCGCCGGCCGCCTCGGCCACGCGGGCGAGGGCGCCGAGGTTGCCCGGGTCCTGGAGGCCGTCGAGATAGAGGTAAGGACGCCCCGGCGCCACCGGCAGCGACGCGACGCCCGAGCGGGGGAGGTGAGCGACAGCGAGGATGCCGCGGGGGGAGTCGGCGTCGGTCAGCTCCGCCAGCAGGTCAAGGCTCACCGTGAGCGGCTCCACGGCGAGAAGGCCGGCCAGCCGGCGCCCCTCGGGCGAGTCGAGGAAGGGGGGCGTCGCCAACACCTCTTCGAGGGCCAGGCCGGCGGCCAGCGCCTCGGCGACCAGGTGGGGGCCCTCGAGCAGGGCGAGGTCGCCTTTACTTCGCCGGAGCCGCCGAATATCCTTGACCCTTTGGTTCTGACGACTGGAGATCATGAGCACGGATCTTAAGAACTTCTGGCAAAGGCTCCAAACGGGCGTCGAGGTGGCGGTGGCCGGCCACGCATCCGACAAGCTGCTCGGGGTCCGCGACGGCTTCCTCCGCTTCTTCCATGACGGCATGGACCGCACGGTCTCGGTCGTCGTGGTGCCGCAGTCGGTGGAGGAGGAGCCGGTCGGCCTCCTGGTGTCCGACGAGGTGGTGGTGCGCGCGGCCCGCAAGAAGGCCTCCGGCCTTCAGGAGAAGCTGCGCGACACCTACCACTTCTACATCTGCAGCGAGGGGGGGATCGAGTCGCTCGAGGTCGACGGCACCCAGCGCTACTTCATCCGCAACTGGACCGTCCTGCGCAGCCCGCTGGGGGAGGCGTGGGGCTCGAGCGGCGCCGTGCAGCTCCCCGACCGGCTGGTGGCGGGGCTCGACAGCGCCCAGATCCCCTTCGCCGTGCCGGGCACGCGGCGGAGCGGCGGCATCATGAGCTCGCTCACCGGCGGCCTCGAAAACCGGCGCAAGAACATCGCCCTGTCCACCTTCCATGCGCTCTCGACACTGTTCTATGGTGTCCTGGAGAGCCGCCCGATCCGTTGATGCCGAAGTCGACGGCGGATCTTCTTCCATAACTCCTGATTCCGATCCGAAGCCAACGCCGACGATCCGAAGGCACCCTTGAGGTCAAGAACATGAGCGAACGCGACATCCACCTGTTCACGTCGGAGTCCGTGACCGAGGGTCATCCGGACAAGGTGGCCGACCAGATTTCCGATGCCGTCCTCGACGAGGTGCTGCGCCAGGATCCGACCGGCCGCGTGGCCTGCGAGACCCTGGTGACCACCGGCACCGTCTTCCTGGCCGGCGAGATCACCACCCGCGCCTACGTCGACTTCCCGGGCGTCGCCCGGCGGGTCGTGCGCGAGATCGGCTACACCAAGGCCGAGTACGGCTTCGACTACGCCACCTGCGGCGTGCTCTCGGCGATCGATCCGCAGTCGCCCGACATCGCCCAGGGGGTCGACACCGGTGGCGCCGGCGACCAGGGGCTGATGTTCGGTTTCGCCTGCCGCGAGACGCACGAGCTGATGCCGCTGCCGATCGCGCTGGCCCACCGGCTGACCTCCCGCCTCGCCAAGGCGCGCAAGTCGGGCGCCCTGTTCTGGCTGCGGCCGGACGGCAAGAGCCAGGTGACCATCGAGTACGAGGGGACGCGGCCGGTGCGGGCCCACACCGTCGTCATCTCGACCCAGCACGACCCGGAGGTCACCAACGAGCAGATCCGCGCCGAGATCATCGAGCAGGTGATCAAGGTCGAGGTGCCGGCCGAGCTGCTCGACGACAAGACCATCTTCCACATCAATCCCACCGGCCGCTTCGTGGTCGGCGGCCCTCAGGGGGACTGCGGCCTGACCGGCCGCAAGATCATCGTCGACACCTACGGCGGCTACGGCCGGCACGGCGGCGGCGCCTTCTCGGGGAAGGATCCGACGAAGGTCGACCGCTCGGCCTGCTACATGGCGCGGCACGTGGCGAAGAACCTGGTGGCGGCCGGCATCGCCGAGCGCGTCGAGGTGCAGCTCGCCTACGCCATCGGCGTCGTCGATCCGGTCTCCATCCGGGTCGACTCCTTCGGCACCGGCGAGATCGGCGACCGCCAGATGGAGCGCCTGGTGCGCGAGCACTTCCCGCTCTCCCCGCGGGGGATCATCGAGGAGCTCGACCTGCGCCGCCCGATCTACCAGAAGACCGCGGCCTACGGCCACTTCGGCCGCGAGGATACCGACTTCACCTGGGAGAGCACCCACCACGCGGCCGGGCTGCGCGCGGCGGCCGGCCTCGAAGGGGTCCCTGTGGCGGTCACCGTCTGATCGACGACACCCCGGCACCTGGAAGACGGCACTTAGAGCCGCTTTCCGTCACCCGTTCGTCACGGCGGCTCCCCGGGGCCGCCGTTTCGTTTCCCGTTTCGTTTCAGGGCCGAACCGGAGGCTCCGGAGCCCTGGAAGAGATCTTTCCTTCGCTATGGACAGGGGGCGAACGGGGTGCTAGCCTAGCGGCTGTCGACGGCACTCAATCGTTTCTATGGCAACTCTTGACCATCCTGAACTCCGGGAATCGCTCAACATTCTGCTGAAGACCTCCAGGCCCCGCCTGGAGCGCGTGCTGCGGAATTTCGAGATCCCTCCCGAAGACGCTGAGGACATCCTGCAGGATGCCCAGCTCACGCTCCTCTACAAGTGGGACAAGATCCGCAGCCCCGAGAGCTGGCTGATCGGGACGGTCAAGAAGAAGTGCATCATGTACTGGCGCAAGCGCCGCGGCAGCCTCTGCGAGGCGGTCGACACGGCGATCCTCGACCTGCTCGCGGTGCCGCAGGCGCCGGACCAGGAGAAGACCGAGCTCACCTGGGACCTCAACCGGGTGATGGCGCGCCTGTCGATCCGCTGCCGCTCCCTCCTCAAGCTGCGCTACGGGCTCGGCTACGGCCCCACCGAGGTCGCCGAGCAGATGGGCTATCGCACCTCCAGCATCCGGAAAGTCACCAATCGCTGTCTCGCGGCTCTCACCCGGCAGCTCCTCGCGGTCGGGTTCGATCAGGAGGTTCAGGGGGAGCCTCAGGATGGATAGTCGGGGGTCCGAGAACCACCCGCATCCGACCCTGCTGGCCCGCTTCGGCCGGGGCCGGCTGCAGCGCCGCCGGAACCGCGAGGTCGTCCGCCACCTGCTCACCGACTGCGAGGACTGCCGCCGGGTCACGGCCGGATTCCTGCCTCCGGCATCGGCAGGGGTGGAGGAGGGGAGCGCGAAGGCGTCCCCGCGCGGCCGGGCGGCGCGCGATGACCGCGATGGCCGCGATTACGGCGCCGCCTTCGCGGGCTCCTGGAGCACCGTCGAGGCGAGCCAGGCCGCGTTGGAGGCGGAGCGGGCGGCGGCTCCGGAGCTGCTGCGCGAGTTGCTGGACGTGCCGGTGGACCTTCGGAGCGAGTGGGTGGCCGGAGAGCCGCGTTACCGGACCTGGGAGCTGTGCGCCCTGGCGCTGGAGACCGCCCGGGAATGGGGGGCCGAGGATCCAGGGCGGGCGCTGGAGCTGTCGATCCTCGGCGACCAGATCGCCGGGCACCTCGGAGGCGCTGTCTACGGCGAGCCGCGGGTCCACGACCTGCGGGCGCGCGCCGCGGCCGCGCTCGGCCACGCGCTGCGCATCCGGGGCGATTTCGCCGCCGCGGAGAAGTGCTTCTCCCGCGCCGAGCGGTCGCTCAAGAGCGGCACCGGCGATCCGGTGGAGAAGGCCCACGCGCTCCTGCTCAAGGCTTCGTTGCGCGGCAACCAGCAGCGCTTCCGGGAAGCTTTCCAACTGCTCGACCGGGTGATGGCCCTCGGCCGCCGCTGCGGCGATTCGCACCTGTGCGGCAAGGCGATGATCACGCGCGGCTTCCTCCTCGGGCTCGCGAACGATCCGGAGGCCGCCATCCGCCATCTGACCGAAGGGCTGCGGAAGGTCGATCCCGCAGCCGAACCGCGCCTGATCATCGCGGCCCAGCACAACCTCACTCTCTCTCTCGCCGAGGGGGGACGGTATGCGGAGGCCCTGCGGCTCCTCGAGAACGCGCGGCCCCTCTACCACCAGGTCGGCGATCAGATGGGACTCCTGCGCCTGCGCTGGCTGGAGGGGAAGATCGCCAGCGCCCTCGGGCATTTCGGGGAGGCCGAGGCCTTCCTGCGCGGCGTCCAGAAGGAGCTGATCGATCGCGAGCTGGGCTATGACGCCGCCCTGCTCTCCCTCGATCTGGCCACCATCTACGCCCGCCAGGGGCGGGGGCCCGAGATGCGGCGCCTCGCCGAAGAGATGCTCCCCATCTTCCGCTCGCGGGACATCCACCGGGAGGCCATCGCGGCGCTGTTCGTCTTTCAGAAGGCGGCGGAGATGGAGCGCGTCACATTGGGATTGATCCGGGATGTCACCGGCTATCTCAAGGAGTCCCGTGCCACCGGGAGCTTCCGTTCCAGGGAAGCCCGCTAGAGGCCAGCTCCCTGTCCTGCGGGAGGCCGGCCGGGCTCCCCTCCACGATCTCTCCCGTCCGCCGGACGAGCGCGGGGAGGGCTGTCAAGCTGAATTCTCGGATACACTCAGGCGAGCGATGAACTCTTCGGTCCCACCCGATCTGGCGGAGCCTTCCCTCGAGGAGATCCTCGCGCGGGCCGAGCCGAGGCTCAAGCGGGTGCTCAGCCGCTATCGGATCCCGGCGCAGGACGCCGACGACCTGCTGCAGGAGACCTTCCTGATCCTGGTCTCCAAGGCGGCGACCATCCGCAACCACGACGCCTGGCTGGTGGCCACCCTCGCCAACCGCTGCATCATCTACTGGCGCAAGCACCGGGCGAAGCTCTGGGACCTGGTCGATTCCGCCATCCTCGAGCTGCTCGCCGACGTCGAGGCGCCGCCGCAGGAGAGCGCCGATCTGCGCCACGACCTCGACTCGATGCTCTCCAACCTGCCGGACCGCTGCCGCTCCCTGCTCCGCCTCCGCTACGGCTTCGGCTGCAACACCGCCGAGACCGCGGAGCGGATGGGCTACTGCAAGTCGAGCATCCGCAAGGTGACCCGCCGCTGCCTGGCGGCGCTGACCGAACAGCTCGTCGGCGCCGGCTTCCACCCGCCCGAGCCCTAAGCTCCCGTCCCACTCCCGAGATCCCGCTTCCGGCGCCCGGCGGTGTCGTGAAGGCGAAACGCTGCTCGCTGTCCTTTCCGAGGGTCCTGCGGTAACACTACTCTGGAGAGCTCTCGCTCGCGCCGGTGGCGATTTCCGCCATGCAGGCGTTTCGAAAGGAAACTTCCATGGTCCAGCTCAAAGCTCGTCGCGCCGCTGCTTCCGTCCTGGTGCTCGCCCTCTCGCTGCTGACGGTGAGCGCGGCCGGCGCCGCCCCCAGAGTGCGTCCGCACATCCACCCCGCGGCCCCGGGAATCGCCGGCTGGATCAGGAGCACGGTGATCGACGTGCTGTGGAAATCGGGGATCCGGATCGATCCCAACGGCGGTCACTGACCTCGAAGGTTCGCGGCGCGGGATGCATGCGGCGGCTCGATGCCCGCCGCGCCCCGGCACAAGGGGCGGCTGGACAACGATCCAGGACAGTGTTATTGTATCGTGAAGTTTGGAAGAGCCTTCAACCAAGACGATGAGTGCCCTGGATCACCCTCAAGTCGAGTCGTCGCTTGAGGGTTTTCTCAGGCAGGTCCGACCGCGTCTGAAGTCCCTGTTCGCCCACTTCCGAATTCCGCCCCAGGACACAGAAGACATCCTGCAGCAGGCGCTGCTGGCGCTGATCTACCACCGCGAGGCGATCCGCGACGAGGAAGCGTGGCTGCTGGGCACCCTTCGCAACAAGTGTCTGCTCTACTGGCGGGAGCAGCGCCGCAAGCTCTACGACTCCGTCGATGCCACGGTGCTCGAGGTGATGGCGGATCCCGTCGCGCCCGCCCAGGAGGGCGACGATCGCCACCGCGATCTGACGCTGGCCCTCGAGCGGCTTCCGGAGCGCTGCCGGTCGCTGCTCTGGTTGCGGTATCGCCAGGGCTACGATCCGCCGGAGCTGGCGGAGCGGCTGGGCTACAGCCCGGCCAGCATCAGCAAGGTCACGACCCGATGTCTCGCCGCCCTGACGCGCCAACTGATCGGCGCCGGGGTCTGTCGGAGGAAGGCGGGATGAGCCCGCGCCATCCGAAGCCCGACGCGCTCGAGCAGTTCGTGCTCGGGCGGCTCGGCTCGTCGGAGATGCGCGAGATCGCGCGCCATCTGCTGGCCGGCTGTCCGCGCTGCCAGGACGTGACGGAGACCCTCTGGGAGCCCGTCGAGGCCTTCGAAGGACCGCAGGATTTCGCCGCCGGCGAGACCGCGAACGACGCCCTCCGGGACGGCTACGACGTCGTCCTGGATCGGGTCTTCGAGCGGATCCTGGTCACCGGCTCCCAACTGGCCGCGCAGCGGTCGGTCGGCCGCCGGCTCTACGAGGAGCTGCTGCAGTGCCCAGCCGAGCGCCGGCACCTGCTGCTGGCCAACAGCCAGCGCTTCCGCAACCGGATGCTCTGCGAGCGCCTGATCGAGGGGAGCTCCGAAGCCTGCTTCGAGGATCCGCGCCGCGCGATCGAGATCGGCCGGCTGGCGGTGCTCGCCGCCGATCAGTTGACGGTGGGGGAGTGCGGTGGCGACGAGGGGCTCGCGGGGCTGAGGACCCGGGCCTGGGCTCATCTCGGCAACGCCTTCCGGATCAACGTCGACCTCGCCAGCGCCGAGACCGCTTTCGACAAGGCCGAGGCGCTGCTGAACGAGGGGCCCGTCACCCTGATCGAAAAAGCCAAGGTGCTCTCGCTCCTGGCCTCCTGGCGCAAGGAGCAGCAGCGGTTCGGGGAGGCCGCGCAGATCCTGGACCGGGCCGCCGCGATCTACAAGAAGCTGGGGCAGTGGAGCCTGCTCGGCCGCACGCTGCTGCAGAAGGCGCTGATCTGCGGCGAAGCGGGCGACGGCGAGGGGGAGATGAAGCTGCTGCGGCGCGCCCTCGACCTCATCGATCCGCAGGCCGATCCGCGCCTCTTTCTCGCCGCCCGCCATAACCTGATCAACGCCCTCAACGAAGCGGGCCGGGTGCGCGAGGCGTTCGCGCTGCTCTACCACACGCGGCCGCTCTATCTTCAGGCCGGCGACCGCATGAACCTCCTCAAGCTGCGCTGGCTGGAGGGGGTCGTGGCGTTCGGACTGAAGCGGATCGACCAGGCGGAGGCGGCCTTCCGCGAGGTCCGGGACTCCTTCCGCGACCTCGGGCTCGACTACGACGCCGCCCTCGCCGCCCTCGACCTCGCCGGCGTCTACATCCTGCAAGGGAGGCCGGCCGACGTCAGCCGTGTCGCCGAGGAGACCCTGGCGACCTTCCAGTCCTACAACACCCATCGTGAGGCGATCGCGGCGCTCCTGGTCTTCTCCAACGCCGCCCGCATGAACCAGGCGGGCCTCGATCTCGTCCGTGAGGTCTCGGGCCTCCTCAAGCGTACGCGCAAGCATCCCGATCTCCCCGCCAAGCCTTCCTGACCTCGCCTGGCGGGAAGGGAAGACCTACGCCGTCAGGTCCGCACACCCAGGAAGAGGTAGCCCGAGAGCAGCGCGAAGACCGCCGCCGGGCTCCACACCGCGACCTGCGGCGGCAGCGCCCCGGCTTCGCCCATCTTGGTGAAGAAGGCGTAGATCGCCATGAAGGCGATCCCGAGCACCAGCGAGACGCCGATCCCATAGAGCGCTCCCTGCCGGCCGAGGCGGAAGGCGAAGGGGAGCGCGACCAGCGACATGATCAACGAAGCGACCGGCAGCGCGATCTTGTCCTCCAGCCGCACCTGCAGCTCGGGGACGGACTGGCCGCTCTCCTTCAGCTCCTCGATGTAGTCCTTCAGCTCGCCGTAGCGCATCTGTTCCGGGGGACGGATCTCCGAGTCGAAATAGGAGGGGGTCTCCGGATAGCGGACGATCTTCGGCTCCTTGAACCGGTTGTAGCTGGTGACGTCCACCGCCTTGAACGAGCGGGCCCAGCCATTGGAGAACACCCAGGCATCGCCGATGTAGTGGGCGTTCTCCGTGAACAGCCGGCGGGTGAGCCGGTGCTGGTCGTCGAAGTCGAAGACCTGCAAGCGCTGGAGGCCCGCCTGCTGCGGGTCGTAGTGGACGTAGTTATAGATGTACCGCCCCTGGCCGAACAGCCACTGGCGGTCGGCGCGGCGGTAGGTGCGGGCGGTCTGCTTGCCGTGCATCCGGTCCTTGAGCTTCGCGACCTTCTCGTTCGACGCCGGCAGGACCGACGACTCCAGATAGCCGCAGAAGAAGGTCACCAGCAGCGCCGAGACCACCGCCGGCAGCGAGAGCCGGTAGAGGCTCATCCCCAGCGACTTACAGGCGGTGATCTCGTTCGTCCGCGCCAGCAGGCTGAAGGTGAGCAGGGTCGCCACCAGGATGACGATCGGAGCGATGTCGTAGAACATCTGGAGCGACAGGTACTTGTAGTAGTTGAGCACCACGCCGCTGCCGACCTTGTTCTTCAGGATGTCGTCGAAGTTCTCCGACAGGTCGAAGATGATGAACAGTGCCACCCCGGACAGCACGACCAGCAGGAACACCCAGGCGAACAGCTTCGTCACGTAGCGGTCGATGAGGTTCGGAAAGACGATCCGCGGGCGGGGGAGGAGGAGGACCAGGCGGGGGAGCCGGGGCTCCTTCTTCTTCGGGGCCTCCGCGGCGCGGAGCTGGCGCTGCTCCTTGTGCTGGCGGCGCCGCTGGCGAGTGATCCCCTTGAGCACCAGGATGCCCCCCCAGAGATCCTCGCGGACCCAGCGGTCGAGGCGGGTCAGCAGCAGGCTCTTGTCCCGGTTGCGGCGGATCAGCAGGAAGATGCCGAAGCTGGCCAGCAGGATGTTGGGGAACCACATCGCCAGCCAGGGGGATACGCGGCCGAAGCGCGCCGCCTCCTCGCCGTTGTTGAGCAGGATGTAGTAGAGGATCAGGATGCCGATCGACAGCGCGAAGCCCGACGCCTTGCCGCCCCGGCGGTTGTTGATCCCCAGTGGCAGCGCGAACAGGCCGAACACCAGGCAGGCGGCGGGGATCGAGAACTTCTTGTGGATCTCCACCCGTGCCAGGTTGCGCTGCTCGGAGTCGGTCGTCGGGTCGCGCGCCAGATCGCTCAGCTCGGAGAGCGTGAGCTCGCGGATCCCCTTGGAGGCCGAGAGCTTGGCCTTCTGCTCGGTGGTGAACTGGTCGTCCAGGACGAGGTCGAGCCGCCGGTGGCGGCTGATCTCATAGCGGTCGGGAGCGTTGAGGTCCACCTTGTGCTGGATGGCGTTGTAGAGCCGCAGCACCACCCGTTCGCCCGCCTGGTCGATCAGCACCTCTCCCCAGTCGGCGGTGGTGATCTGGTTCTTCTCGCTCGACGGGACCGCCTCGGCGAGGAAGACCCCCTTCCAGCGCTTGCCTCCTTCCGGGACCTCGAAGACGTAGACGACCTTCCCCTCCCACTCTTCGTAGAACACCCGCGGCTGGACCTGCTGCGACACGGTCTGGGTGGTGATCTCGAGCCGCAGCACCTGGAGCTCGTGGTTCCCCCAGGGGAGGACGTAGATCATCAACAGCGCGTTGGCGACCGTCAGCGCGCCGGAGAGCAGCAGGATAGGCCGGTAGAGGGTCAGCAGGCTGATCCCCGAGGCGCGCACGGCGATCAGCTCGCTGTCCGAGGAGAGCCGGCCGACGGCGATCAGGGTGCCGAACAGGAGCGACATCGGCAGGGTCAGCACCACGATGTTCGGCAGGGTCAGCGCCAGCAGCTTGCCGACGATCGAGACCGGCAGACCGCGGCGGATGATCATCTCCGCCGACTGAAAGAGGAACCGGATGAGGAGGATGAACGTATAGACCAGGAACCCCAGCCCGAGAGGACCGAGGATTTCCGTGATCAGATAGCGATCCAGTTTCCGCACGGCGCCATTATATGGAGATCGCCATGGATATCACCCTCGAACGCCGCTACCGCTTCAGCGCCAGCCATCTCTACCGCCGCCCCGACTGGAGCGAGGCCGAGAACCGGGCCCGCTTCGGCAAGTGCGCCAACCTGCCGGGGCACGGCCACAACTACCGCCTGTTCGTGACCGTGGGCGGCGAGATCGATCTGCGGACCGGCTTCGTCGTAGACCTCGGCGCGCTCGACGCCCTGGTTCAGGAGAAGGTGGTCGAGCAACTCGACCATCAGCACCTCAACGCGGCGCTGCCGGAGTTCGCGGACGGGCAGGCGATCCCGTCGAGCGAGAACCTCGTCCGCTGGATCGCGGGGCAGCTCGCGGGGAGGATGCCGAACGGCAGCCGCCTGGTCAGGCTTCGGCTGGAGGAGGATGAAGATCTGGCGGCCGAGTGGACCGTCTGAGTACCGGACCGTGGTCGCTGTTCGCGGCCATGGATTAACATAATACGCCTTATCGGCTGATCATATGGGCCCCTTGAAGAAGACCAACACGGACTGGCAGGGACCAACAAGGACGACAAACGTCCCTGGCCGTCCGTATTTGTCCTTGTTTGTCCCTGCCAGTCCGTGAGGCTCTATGAGGGATTCTGGCGCAGATCCGTGAGGATCTGTTCGAGGGCACGGATCAGGTCGTCCTGATCGACCTCACTCTGCCGGAAGCTCAGCGACAGGCTGAACGTGCGGTCCGGCGCCTTGAACCGGAAGACATAGGGCTTCCGGCGGCTCGACTTTCCCCCCTTGTCGCCGCGGCGGAGCCGCTGGCGGAGGTCGTCGCGGTTGAGGCCGCGGCGGGCCACCTCTTCCAGGAGGTCGATCATCTCCTCCTCGTCGCCCGCCTTCAGCACCTCTAGCAGCAAGGACTTCGAGGTCAGCCCCAGCGCCTGGACAGTGTCGCGGACCCGCGGCGGCATCTGCAACAGGGACAGGCTTTCGGTGACCACCGTGCGCGACTTGCCGACCGCCTCCGAGATCTCTTCGTGGGTATATCCATGGGCCTCGCCGAGCATCCGGTACCCTTCGGCCTCTTCGAAAGGTGTCAGATCCTTGCGCTGGAGATTCTCGATCAGGGCGATCTCGAGCGCCTCCTGGTCCGTGACGTCCATCTCGATCGCCGGCACCTCGTACAGCCCCGCTTCCTGGGCCGCGCGGTAGCGCCGCTCGCCGGAGATGATCCGGTAGAGGATCCCGCCCTCGCCGCCGTCCAGTCCGTCCAGGCTCGTCAGGGGGCGCACCAGGATCGGCTCGAGAATTCCCTTGTCCCGGATGGAATGAACCAGGTCGTCCAGGTCGCCCATGCTCGTGCGCGGCTGCTTCGGATCCGGCTCGATGGCGGACAGCGGGATCATCTTCCCCACCGGCGTCTCGTGACGGGCCGAGAGCTCCTCGACGAAATGGTTGTCGTGGCGCATCTTCACGCGCATCGGGAGACCACCGCGCTTGCGGACGGGATCAGACACGGCTCAGGACCTCCTCGGAAAGGCGGTAGTACTCGTAGGCGCCCGTGGACCGGGGCGCGAAGGTGAAGATCGATTCCCGGTAGGCCGGGCTCTCTTCCAGGCGCACGCTCTTGGTGATCACCGTCTCGAAGACCTTGACGCCGAAGACCCGCTGGATCTGCTCGTAGATGTCCTTCGCCAGCAGGGTCCGCTTATCGTACATGGTGATCAGCGCCCCCAGGATCTGGAGCTGGGGATTGGCCCGCACCTTGATCTTGTCGATGGTCTCCAGCAGATCGTCGGTCCCCTCCAGGGCAAAATAGCTCGCCTGGATCGGGATCAACACATGGCTGGCGGCGACCAGGGCGTTCACCGTGATGATGCCCAGGGTGGGGGGCGTGTCGATGATGATGTAGTCGAAGTTGTCCTGAACGCTCTGGAGCTCGTCCTTCAGCCGGTAGTGGCTGTCCAGCTCCCCGATCAGCTTCGCCTCGATCTTGGCCAGGGCGATCGTCGAGGGCGCGATGTGGAGGTTCTCGATCTTCTCCGCCGGCTTGAGGATGTCCGCGATATGGATCTGCTCGTCGGTCAGGGCGTCGTAGATCGACCGCTGGAGCTCGTGGATGTCGAGGAACGACATCGAGCTGTTGGCCTGGGGATCGAGATCCACCAGGAGGGTTTTCCTCCCTTTGCTGGCGAGGGCCGCGGCGAGGTTGATGGCGGTCGTGGTCTTGCCGACGCCGCCCTTCTGGTTGGTGATGGCGATGATCATGGGAGAGCGGCAGTCTAAGGAAAGGCCCAATCGAGGTCAAGCTGGAGGTCAGGCGCGGCCGGCGGTGATGTCGGCGCGCCGACATTCGCCGTAACCTGCTGTCTTTTCAAGACTTCCGCACGGGAACGAAGCCGCTTACATCGTCCACTTGCCCAGATCCTCCGGGCTGATCTCTTCGAGCCACTTCTTGAGCTTCTCCTCGTCGTTGACGTCGGTCGCCAGATCGACCGCCTGGGCCTTGTCGAGCACGGAGCGCAGGACGAAGATCGGCGAGCCGGTGCGGAGGGCGAGCGCGATGGCGTCGCTCGGGCGCGCGTCGATGGCGGCGGAGCGCTCGGGATTCCGCACGTGGATCATGGCGAAGAAGGTGCTCTCCCGCAGGTCGGAGATCACGATCTTCTCCACCTCGCCGCCGAGCTGTTCGAGCATCGCCCGCAACAGATCGTGAGTCATCGGACGCGGAGGCTCGACCCCCTCGAGGCGGAGAGCGATGGCGTTGGCTTCGAAGACGCCGATCCAGATCGGCAGGAAAAGCTGGCTCTGGGTATCCCGGAGGATGACGATCGGGACGTTGGACGAGGGGTCCAGCATCAACCCTTTGATCTCGACCCGGAGCTCTTCGTTGGGGTTGCTCATGCCCTTATTCTGGGCGCGGAGGGGAAGGAGGTCAAGGCAAAGAGGAACCACGGACTCACACGGACAAACCACGGACGAGCACGGGCCCTACCGGACCTCCGTGCTGGTCTGTGCTCGTCCGTGCTCGTCCGTGTTGTTGCTCGTGGCGAGCCTGCCCAGCAGGCTATGCGGAAAGGCGCTCTCCACTTCGACGCGCGTCATGCTGCCCAGGAGCGGCGGCTCGGGGCCGGCCGCGAAGTGGACCACGCGGTGGCAGGGAGTGCGGCCGGTCTGCGTTCCCGGCTGCCGCCCCCAGCCGGTGACGATGACTTCGAGCTCCCTGCCCACCAAGCCCTCATTGATCTCGCGCTGGATCTCGTCCTGGAGTTGGAAGAGGCGCTGCAGCCGCTCGGAGCCGACCCCCGGATCGACCGGATCGCTGAGGCGGGGTGCCGCGGTGCCCGGGCGTGGCGAGTAGAGGAAGGCGTAGAACTCGGAGAAACGGACCTCGCGCACCAGATCGAGGGTGCGCTCGAAGTCGTCCTCGGTCTCGCCCGGGAAGCCGACGATCAGGTCGGTCGAGAGCGACAGGCCGGGGCGCGCCCGGCGGAGCTGGCCGACGAGATCGAGGTACTCGCCGCGGGTATAGCCGCGACCCATGCGGCGCAGGACGGGATCGGAGCCCGACTGCACCGGCAGGTGGAGGTAGGGACAGATGTTGGCGTGCTCCCCCATCCGCGCCACCATCCGCGGCGTGAAGTCGCGCGGATAGGAGGTGATGAAGCGGAGCCGCTGCACGCCGGGCAGGCGGGCGACGGCATCGAGGAGGTCGGCGAAGTCCCAGTCTCCCTCGGGCTCCCGCCAGTGGTTCACGGTCTGGCCCAGCAGCTCGATCTCCTGGAAGCCATAGTCGAGGAGATGACGGACCTCGCGCAGGATGTCCTGCCGCGGCCGGCTCATCTCGGGGCCGCGGGTCTTGGGGACGACGCAGAAGGTGCAGTTCTTGTTGCACCCCTCGATGATGGTCACCATCCCCTTGTATTCGCCCTGGCGGGAGACGGCGTCGATGTCGTACTGCCGGTGCTCGGGGAAGCCGGTGGCGACGACGCGCTCCCCCGCTCTCCGCTTCGCGATCACCTCCTGGAGCTCGCCGACACGCGCCGGACCGAGCACGAAGTCGAGGTCCGGCACCCGCGAGAGCGCCCGCTCCCCTTCCTGCTGGGCGACGCAGCCGCAGAGCCCGATCAGGAGGTCTCTCCCGCGATCGCCGCGCTTGAGACGGCGGTACTCCCCCAGCCGCGAGTAGACCTTCTGCTCCGCCTTCTCCCGGATGCTGCAGGAGTTGAGAAGGATGATGTCCGCCTCCTCGACCTCGCGGGTGGGAAGGATCCCCTGCTGCATGAGCTGGCCCGACATCCGCTGGCTGTCGAGCTCGTTCATCTGGCACCCCCAGGTCTCGATGAAGAAGCGGCGGGGAGGAGTCATCGCCGGGCTCCCGGGGGAGGGTTCCGCGCGCTGTCGTCGTTGAGGACCGGCGGCTCGATCGACTGCACGGGAGGCGCTCCATCCTTCTCCTTCTTCTTGGGCTCCTCCGGCTCGTTCTCGATCCCCTCGTCGAGCCACCCCGGCAGGGCGTTGGCCGCCCTCCCCTCTTCGAGGAACTTGTTCAGATCCTGTTTGGCGGCGTCGACGTCGAGCCGGGCCTGCCGCAGGCGATCGAGCACCCGGTCCCACTCGGGCTTGACCTGGGTGTCCCGGGTGAAGGTGTCTCCCTCGGCGTAGAACTTCAGGCGGAGCTCGCCGGACTTCTGCTCCAGGTCCTTGACCTCGTCGGCCGCCTGCTTCCAAGTGTCGCGCAACTGGAGAGCCTTGCCGCGCCAGTACTGCTCGTCGCGGACCGGGGTGGCCGCCGCGACGGCCGCCGGAGCGGTCCCTTTCTTCTTGTCCTTCGCCTTGGGGTCCGCGACGGTGATCTGCCCCTTGGCGGCGTAGCGGGGCAGGGTCTTGTCGTTGATCACCACGGAGGACTTTCCTGCCCCGGCGCGACGCGCCTTTTCGGCGTGGGCGGCCTCGACCAGGGTCGCCGGTGTCGCCAGGATATCTTCCTCGCCGGCGTCTACCACCACCGGTGCGGCGTCGCCCTTGCGCTTCTCTTCCACGGGAGGGGGAGGATCCGGGATAGGTGCAGGCGCTGGGGGCGGGGTGGCGGCGGGGGGCTGCGGTGCTTTGACTGCGTCGGTCCGCGTCACCGGCTGGGGCGTGCCGCGGCAGCCGAGCGCGCCGAGCGCCAGGGCCACGGTCAACGCGCTGCCGATCCGCAGCCGCTCAAATCCGTCCATAGCGATCCTCCAGTCTCACGACGTCGTCGAGCTCGGGGGTCGAGACCTCGAGGATGTCGCAGCCGTTCTCGCCGGCGACCATCCGGTGCCGTGTCCCGGGCGTGATGTGGTAGGAGTCGCCGCCGCGCAGGATGGTGCTGACCAGCCGGCCGTCCTCCTCGACCACCAGCTCCACCTCGCCCTCGGTGAGATGGAGCGTCTCGTCCTTGATCTCATGGTACTGGAGGGAGAGCGCCTCCCCGGCGTTGACGTGCAGGATCTTGCCGACGTAGCGCTCGGTATGGGCGAAGATCAGCTCGTAGCCCCAGGGCTTCTCCACTCGGCGGATGGGAAAACGCATCGCAAGTCCTCTCCAAGGTTGCAGTCTAAGGCGAGAGCGCCCGGGCACCGGAAACCGTCCGCGAGGGCAGGGAGCAGGCGAAGAAGCCGTCCAGATGCTGCTGCACCTCGGCGGCCGTGCTGTGCGCCATGCAGCCGGCGACGAGCTCGGCCAGGTCCGCCGCGCTCGATTCGCGGACCCAGGTCTTGACCTCCGGGATCTGGCGCGGGCTCATCGACATCCGGCGCAGCCCCAGGCCGATCAGCAGCAGGGCGAACCGCGGGTCGGCGGCCATCTCGCCGCAGAGACCCACCTCGATCCCGGCCGCTCGCGCGCTGTCGATGACGAAGCGTAGCATGCGCAGAATCGCCGGATGAAGGGGCTGGTAGAGGCTCGCGACATGCTCGTTGTTGCGGTCGACCGCCATCGAGTACTGGATGAGGTCGTTGGTGCCGATCGAGAAGAAGTCGACCTCGCGGGCCAGGATGTCCGCGATCATCGCCGCCGCGGGGACCTCGATCATCACCCCGAGCCGCACGTCGCGGCGGAAGGGTACCCCTTCCCGCTCCAGCTCGGCCATGACCTCCTCGGCGAAGGCGCGGAACTGGCGCACCTCCTCGACCGTGCTGACCATCGGGAGCATGACCCAGAGGTCGCCGTAGAGCCCGGCGCGGTAGAGCGCCCGGATCTGCCGGCGGAAGACCTCCGGCCGGGCCAGGGTGAGCCGGATGCCGCGCAGGCCGAGGACGGGATTCTCCTCCTTGGTCGCCATCATCTCCCGCGCCAGCTTGCGTCCGCCGAGGTCGTAGGTGCGGATGATCGCCGGATGGGGCGCCGCGAACTCGACCAGCCGGCGGTAGATCTCTACGTGCTCGTCCTCGGTCGGCATCTGCGGGCTCTTCTCGATGTAGAGGAACTCGCTGCGGTAGAGGCCGACGCCGCAGGCGCCGAAGAGGGGGACCTCCTCGACCTCCTCGGGGAGGTCGATGTTGGCCATCAACTGGATCTCGACGCCGTCGAGGGTGACGGCGGTGAGCTCGCGGGTGGCCAGCAGGTCGTGGTCGCGGCGCTCGATCTCTCCCTTGCGCTCCTGGTACTGGCGGAGGACCTCGGGCGTGGGATAGAGGATCACCGTGCCCTTCTCGCCGTCGACGATCACCGGCACCTCATCGCGCATCATCCCCAGCACGCCGACCAGGCCGGCGACGGCGGGGATGTTCAGCGAGCGGGCGATGATAGTCGTGTGCGAGGTCCGGCCGCCGGAGCCGATGGCGAAGCCGATCACGTGCTCGCGGCCGAGCCGGATGGCATCCGACGGAGTGAGGTCGTCGGCGACGATGACGATGTCCGCCGGCAGCTCCGAGACGTCATGATGGGCGATCCCCTGGAGACTGCGCAGGAGGTGGCGGCTGACGTCGGTCAGATCCTCGCTGCGCTCGCGCATGTAGGGGTCTTCCATGTTCGAGAAGCGGGCGTCGAGCTCCTCGGCCGTCTTGTGGACCGCCCACTCGGCGTTGACCTGCTGGGTGCGGATCCGCTCCTCCACCCGGCCGAGGAACTTGGCGTCGGAGAGGAGGAGGACGTGGGCGTCGAAGATGGCGGCCAGGTCGTTGCCGAGGTCCTCCTCGGCGCGCGCGCGCAGGCGCTGCAACTCGCCGCGGGCGTGCGCGGCCCCCGAGTGGAGGCGGGAGACCTCGGCCTCCACCTGGCCGTCCGCGACGTGGAGGCGGAAGACCTCCGGCCCGCGGGTTTCGAGGACGACCGCGCGGCCGATGGCGATGCCGCCGGCAACCCCCATCCCTTGCAGGATCTGCATCGGCTCGGCTGGTGTCGTCGGCATCAGCTCTCCTCGTCGAATCGGTTGGCGATCAGCGTGGTCACGGCCTGGAGCGCTTCGGCCTCGTCCTGGCCTTCGGCGCGGACAACGATCTGGCTCCCCTGCCCCGCCGCCAGCAGCAGGATGCCGAGGATGCTCTTGGCGTCGACCTCCTCGCCGTCCTTCAGCACGGTGACCCGGCTCTGGAAGCTGCCGGCCATGTGCACCAGCTTCGCCGCCGCGCGGGCGTGCAGGCCGAGACGGTTGACGATCTCGGTCTCGCGCTCAATCATGCCGCTTCTCCGCCAGTGCTTCGGCCGGCCGCTTGAAGGTGCATTTCCGCCCCTCCTCCAGCTCGCCGGCCAGGCAGACGCCCCGCTGCCCCTTCTCCTGCAGCAGATGGGCGAGGTCGGCGACGGTCCTGCCGCCGTCCATCCCGGCTTGGCAGGCCATGCGCAGGATCATGGGCAGGTTGACTCCAGCCAGGACCTCGACCTTCCCCGGCTGGTAGTAGGTCATCGCGATGTTGCAGGGGGTGCCGCCGTAGACGTCGGTCAGCACCAACACCCCCTCTCCCTGGTCGAGCCGCTCCAGGGCCTCTCCCACCCTGACCCTCGCCTGGTCGAAACCTTCGCCCCAGTCCAGGGACAGCGCCTCGAAGCCGCTCAGGCGGCCGGAGATCTTATCGGCAGCGGCCAGCAGCTCGCGCGCCAGGCCGCCATGCGTCAACAGCAGTTTTCCGATCATCGTGTCAGAACACCTTCGCTTCCGAAAGACTGTGGAAGCTTGAGCCCTCTATAGTTAACCCGCAACTTCGCACGGCGATTCCGTGCCTAGCTGAAATGCGCGTTTAGCGGGAAATATCCCGATGGATCACCCGCGCCGGCCAGCCCTGCTCTTCCAGCCTCCCCTTCAGACGCTCGGCCACCGCCACCGACCGGTGCCGACCGCCCGTGCAGCCGATCGCCACCGACAGGTAGCTCCGGTTCTCCCGGCGGTAACGCGGCAGCAGGTACGCCAGGAGGTCGTCGAGCCGCCGGATCACCTCCTCGAAATC
Organism: uncultured Acidobacteriota bacterium; assembly: GCA_963718645.1. GTDB lineage: Bacteria > Acidobacteriota > Thermoanaerobaculia > Multivoradales > UBA5704 > DATARR01. The sequence goes on along the minus strand of OY970373.1, from coordinate 1,819,673 downwards.
CGGCTGCTGATCGAGGAACTCCTGAACCCCCTCGTCCTGCCCCGTCTGCTCGCGCAGCCCCGGCACGAAGTGGGGATTGGGCAGGAAGCGGACATCGAACAGCAGGTCGGTGCCGTAGGGAATGCCGTGCTTGAAGCCGAAGCTTACCAGCGAGACGACCATCCCGGGCTCTTCGCCGGGATGGGTGGCGAACTCGCGGTACACCTGGCTGCGGATCTCATGGATCGACCAGGCGCTGGTGTCGAACACCATATCGGCGCGCGTCCGCAGCTCGGCCAGCATCTCGCGCTCGCGGCGGATCCCCTCGATCACCGGTTGGTCGGGCGCCAGCGGGTGCGGCCGGCGGGTCTCCGAGAAGCGGCGCACCAGGACCTCGTCGGAGGCCTCCAGGAAGAGCAGCCGCGGATCGATCCGCTCGCGGTCGATCTCGGCGAAGAGGCGCGGGAACTCCTCGGCGAAGCCGGGCGCGCGCACGTCGGTGACCACGGCGATACGGTCGATCCCCCCCACCAGCTCCAGCGGGTTGTCGAGGAAAGTGCGCAGCAGCGGCAGCGGGAGGTTGTCGACCGTGTAGTACGAGAGATCCTCGAAGCACTTGGCGACGACGCTCTTCCCCGAGCCGGAGAGGCCGGTGATGATGACCAGCCGGGCGGTATCCTGCGGGGAGCTAGCGGGTGGGGCCTTTTCGATTTCGCTCAAGCTGGGCCTCGAGTTTGCGCGCAAACTCCCGGGCGGAGTGATGTCCCTGCAGTTTCAGCACGTGGTTGCGCGCCGCGATCTCGACCAGGATGCTGATGTTGCGCCCGATGGCGACCGGCATGCGGATGTAGGGGCAGGGGGTCTCCAGGATATGGAACACGGACTCGTCGAGCCCCAGCCGGTCGTAGGCCTGGCCGTCCTTCCAGTGCTCCAGCTCGATGACCAGGTCGATGGTGGTCCGCTCGCGCACCGAGGCGAGGCCGAAGAGGTCCTGCACGTTGATGATCCCGATCCCCCTCAACTCCATATGGTGCCGCAGCGGGCCCTCGTTGTAGCCGACCAGCTCGCCGTTCGGGTAGCGCTTGATCTGCACCTTGTCGTCCGCCACCAGGCTGTGGCCGCGGGTGATCAGGTCGAGCGCCGACTCGCTCTTCCCCACTCCGCTCTCGCCGATCAGCAGCACGCCGAGGCCGTAGATCTCCAGCAGCACGCCGTGCAGGGAGGTCGAGGGCACCAGGTGGTCCTCGAGGAAGTAGCTGATCCCCTTGATGACGGTCGAGGAGAGGGCGGGAGACGAGAGGACGGGCACCTCGCGGTTCAGGCACAGGGAGAGGAAGCCGGGGAGGGGCGGCAGCCCCTTGGTGATGACGAACACCGGCACCGGCAGGCCGGTGATGGTGTCGAGCCGCTCCAGCCGCTGGTCCTCGGTGAGCGTCTTCAGGTACTCGGCCTCGCTCTCGCCGATGATCTGCACGCGACCGGGCTTGATGTACTCGTAGTAGCCGGCGAAGGCGAGCCCCGGCTTCTGCACCCGCGGATGGGTGATCAGGTTGTCGAGGTGGCGCTCGCCCGAGAGGACGCTGAGGTGGAGGTAGCCGAGCTCCTCCTCCAGCAGCTCCGCCACCGGCACGGCGGCATTCAGGATTTCAGGCTGCATATCGCTCGGGTTGCATGGTCAGTCGGACTCACCGCGAAGGAGATCGTACACCTGTGCGGGGTCGCGGAGGGTGAGCAGGCGTCCGGCGTGCCGGCCGGACTTGAGCCAGCGCGACAGGGCGGCCAGGATCTGCAGGTGCTCGGCGGGCGATTCGGCGGGCGAGACGACCAGGAAGAAGACCTGGACCGGCTGGCCGTCGGCGGCGCCGAAGTCCACCCCGGACGGCACCAGGCCGACCGCCACCACGCCGTGGCGCAACCCCTTGAGCTTGCAGTGCGGGATCGCCACTCCCTGGCCGATGCCGGTCGAGCCGAGCTGCTCGCGCTCCCAGAGCCGCTGGAAGAGCTCGTCGCCGTTGCGCACCTGGCCGGAGGCCTCGACGCGCGCGGCCAGGGCGCGGAGCACCCCCTCGGGGTCGGTCGCCGGCAGGTCGGGGAAGATCAGCTCCGGCCGGGTCAGCGCGCCCAGCTCCACCTCAGAAGATCTGCTTCCTGTCGGTCGACGAGGGGATGCTCAGCTCGTCGCGGTACTTGGCCACGGTGCGGCGCGCGATCTGGATCCCCTCGCGGTTGAGGATCCGCATCAGCTCGCTGTCGGAGAGCGGCCGCTTGGGGTCCTCGGCCTGGACCATCTGCTCGATCTTCCGCTTGACGGTGAGGGAGGAGATGTTGTCGCCGTACTCGCGGTCGATCCCGCTGTGGAAGAAGAACTTCATCGGGAACAGGCCGCGCTGGGTGTGGATGTACTTGTTGGAGACCACGCGGCTGACCGTCGACTCGTGCATCCCGATGTCCTCGGCGACATCGCGCAGCACCATCGGCCGCAGGTGCTCGATGCCGCGGTCGAGGAACTCGCGCTGCTGGCGGACGATCGACGCCGCGACCTTGTAGATGGTGCGCTGGCGCTGGTCGAGGCTCTTGATCAGCCAGACCGCCGAGCGGATCTTGTCCTTGATGAACGCCTGGGCCTCGTTCTGCCGCCCCTCGCTGCGCATGGTCTGGAGCATGCGGCGGTAGGCGCGGCTGACCCGCAGCCGGGGGAGGCCGTCGTCGTTGAGCTGGATCACGTACTCTTCGCCGACCCGGCGGACGAAGACGTCGGGCTCGATGTAGTGCGGCCGGTCGGTGCTGAACTGGCGGCCGGGGTGGGTCTCCAGCGTCCGCACGTCCTCCAGCGCCGCCTCCAGCTCGGCCAGCTCGACCCCCAGCTTCTTGGCCACCGCCGGGAACTGCCGGCGCAGGAAGAGGTCCCAGGCCTCGGCGATCATCCGCCGCGCCAGCGACTCGGGGGGGATCTCCTTGATGTCCATCTGGAGCAGCAGGCTCTCGCGCAGGTCGACGCAGGCGATGCCCGGCGGATCGAACGAGCGCACGATGGCGAGCGCCTCCTCGATCTCCCGCAGCGTGTAGCAGCGCTCCTCGGCCTCGCCCATCGCCAGGATCTCTTCGAGGGTGGCGACCAGGAAGCCGTCGGGGTTGAGGTTGCCGATGATCAGCTCGACGATCTCGCGCTGGCGCGGGGTGACCTCCGCCGCCATGTGGAGCTGCCAGAGCAGGTGGTCGTAGAGGTCGGCCTCGCGGCGAAGGCTGTTCTCGATCGGCGGCTCCTCGCGCTCCTCCATCATCGAGGATTGCCCGGAGCCCTCCCAGTAGTCGCCGAAGTAGGCGTCGAGGTCGATGTTCTCCATCGACTTCTCGTGGTCGAGGCCGTCGCCGTTGGGCGGCGGCTCGGGGACGATCGCCTCCTCCTCGCGGGCGGGGGTCTCCTCGTCGGTGATCTCGGACTCTTCGAGGACCGGGTTCTCCACCAGCTCCTGGGTGAGGAGGGTGTCGAGCTCCATACGAGTCATCTGCAGAAGCTTGATCGCCTGCTGCAACGAAGGCGTCATCACCAGCTTCTGCGACATCCGCAGTGAAAGTTTTTGCTCTAACGCCATTCAGACCATGCCCTACAGAGTGAAGTCTTCTCCGAGATAGATTTTTCGGACCTGCGGGTCCGTCGACAGCTCGAGCGGGGTGCCGGCACGCAGGATTTCGCCGTTGTTGATGATATAGGCCCGGTCGGTTATTTTCAATGTTTCCCGCACGTTATGGTCGGTGATCAGGATGCCGATGCCCATCGACTTGAGGTGGCGGATGATCCCCTGGATGTCGAGCACGGCGATCGGGTCGATCCCGGCGAACGGCTCGTCGAGGAGGATATACCACGGGCTGATGACCAGCGCGCGGGCGATCTCCACCCGCCGCCGCTCGCCGCCCGAGAGCAGGGCGCCTTTGGTGCGCCGCACCTTGGAGAGGCCGAGGTCGGCGATGAGCTGGTCGATCCGCCGCTCCTGCTCGGCGTGCGAGAGGTCGATGGTCTCGAAGATCGCCCGCAGGTTGTCCTCGACGGACATGCGGCGGAAGACCGACGGCTCCTGGGGGAGGTAGCTGATCCCCCGCTGCGCCCGCAGGTACATCGGCAGCTCGGTGATGTCCTCCTCGCCCAGCAGCACGGTCCCGGAGTCGGGCGGGGTGAGCCCCACCACCATGTAGAAGGTGGTCGTCTTGCCGGCGCCGTTGGGGCCCAGCAGCCCGACGATCTCGCCCGGGCCGACGTCGATCGAGACGTCCTGCACCACCGCGCGGCCACGGTAGACCTTGCGCAGGTTGGTGGTGGCGAGCTTCCGCGACTCCTCGGGGGGCTCGCGGAGCGGCCCGGTCAGCGACGATCCCTTCGCCGGCTCGGTCATCGCGCGCTCCCCGGCGGCTTGGCCGGCTGTTTGGCCGGCTTGCCGGCGTCGGGCTTTCCCGGTTCCAGGATGGCAGGGGCAGGATTGGCCTCCCCCTCCTTGCCCTGCACCACCGCCCGGCCGTCGTCGACGTAGTACAGCACCCGCTTGCCGCGCACCTGGTTGCCGTCCTTGTCGGTCATCGACACCGGCTCGCCGGTGATGTCGACCTGCCGCTGATTCACCTGGTAGACCGCCTTCTGCCCGGAGATCTTGCGTCCTACTTTGGGGTCGTTGACCTTGACGTCGCCGGTGCAGATCATCGTCTTGGCCTGGTGGTCGGCCCCGAGGTCGACCTCCATCTTCTGGCAGGTGATGGTCTTCCCCTCCTGGTCGACGCGGACGTTGCCGGTGTAGATCAGCACGCCGTTCTTCTGCTGATACTGGAGGTCGCTCGCCGTGGCCTGGATCGGCTTCGCCTTCTCGCCCGGCTTCGCGCCGGCGGTGGTCGTCGGGGTGGAGCTCTTCCCCTCGCTGGTGGGATAGAACAGCGACTTCACCCCGCCCGTGGCGTTGAGCTGATCGGCCGCCTTGTCCCCCCGCAGCTCGGGCGCCAGCAGCAGGTTGTCGCCACGCCAGGCGCGGACATCGCCACGGAAGATGAAGGACGAGGGCTGCTGCCGCCAGAAGGCCTCTTGCGATTCCACGTGCACTGGCCCCTCCCCGTTAGCAAGAGGCGTGCCCGCCATCGCCGTGTCCTCCACTTTCTGCAGCAGCGCGCGCACACCGCCGCGGGCGTTCACGATCTGCTGGTCGGTGTTGTATACCATCCGCGGCGCCTCGATCTTCCCGCGGTCGCTGGTGACCACCACCGGGTTGCCGGTGAACTCGCCCCGCCCCTGCTCCATGTCGAGCGTCCCCTGGTCGCCGGTGGCGGAGACCTGGCCGTCGTGGTAGACGACGTTGTTGTCGAGCTCCATGGTGGCGAGCTGGCCGTCGGGCTTGAAGGTCGCCGCGCCGCGCTGGCCGGTGGCCTGGCGCAGCGCGGTCTTGCCCGCCACCTGCGAGATCTCGCGGATCTCCACGCCCCCCGTCGCGTCGGCCGCGCTCAGCACCCGGTTCTCCAGCGAGCCGCCGATCCGCCGGGCGGTCAGTGTACGGACGATCCCGCCGCCGGCCGAGGTCATCTCGACGCGGCCGTCGTCCGGCGCCTCGAACTCGACGTGGCTGGGCTGGTTCTGCTCCTTCACGAAGCTCACGGCGAGGTCCTTGCCCCCCTTGAACCGCACGGTGGTCGGCGGCCGGCCCGCCGCCGGCTTCGCCTCGGAGTGGGTCTCCCCCTCGATGTCGAAGAAGGCGTGAACGAAGGTGAGCGCCTTCTCGTCGTCCGACAGGTTGCCGTAGATCCGCCCCGCCGCCAGCCGGTCGGCGCCGCGCACGATCCCCGCTCCCCCTTCGGCGCGCAGCCAGTGCTTCTGGCGGTCGTAGATCAGCCGCTGGGCGTTGATCAGCACCGGCGGCACCGTCCCGGGGACGCTCTCGACGCGGGCGCCCGCCTGGAGGGTGTACTCCTCGCCGGAGATGTCGACGTTCATCTTGCCGGCGTGGGCGATGTACTTGCTCGCGTAGTGGATCTCGACCGGCACGTCGCTGGTCACCGTGTCCCCCTTGTCCTGGAGGTTCAGTTGGGCGGTGCGCAGCTCGAGGTCGTTGGGGCCGCGCAGCACGACATTCCCCTGGAGCACCCCCTCGTTGGACTCACGGTTGAAGCTGGCGTTCTTGCTCTCGACGTGGAAGATCCGCCCCTGGCGGTCCCAGAGGGTGACGGCGACGCGGTCGAGGAAGAGGGTCCCCTCGCGGTCGGCCTTGATGCTCTCCCCCTTGATGTGGAAGACCGGCCGGGCACCGTCCGTGAAGGTGTAGTCGAAGTCCTCGCCGATCAGGGTCGTCCCCTTGGGGCCGCCGGCGTCCTCGGCGCGGGTGGGCTTCTCCTGGGTGCGCTGCCCCGCCTTGCCGAACAGGAAGAGCCCGGCGATCCCCAGGACGACGAGCACCAGCACCACGAGCAGGAGCTTGCGGAAGGCGGCGACGGGGGAACGGGCTTTGCGTGGCATCAGGTGCGGATTCTAGTGTGTGATCCTGGCGAAACCGTTCAGCAGGGGCGGCTGTCGACCAGCCGCAGCACCGGGCCCCCGCGATAGGTGTCGTTCTCGACGCAGGCGAGAACCTCGAAGCTGCCGCGCAGGCTCTCCGCCCGCTCCTCCCAGCGCCATCCCAGCAGCTCGACGGCGCTGCCGTCCTCCCCCCGCGCCCGGGCCGAGAGGTGCCCCTTGCCGAAGTTGCGCGGCACGCCGTCGAGCCGCAGCGGGCCGGTGCGCAGGAGCGGCCGGGGGTTCCCCTGGCCGAACGGCTCCAGGGCGCCCAACTGGGCCAGCAGACGGGGCGTGACCTCGCGCGGCTCGAGGTGGAGCTCGTACTCCACCCGCCGCGCCAGCAGCTCGGGGGGCCACGCCTTCCCCGCCGCCTCCCACTCAGCTCTCAGCGCCTCCAGCCGGTCGGTGGCGACGCTCAGCCCGATCGCCTGCGCGTGGCCGCCGAAGCGCTCCATCCGCTCCTTCCAGTCGGCCAGGAAGCCGTGCAGCTCCAGCCCCGGCACGCTGCGGCCCGAGCCGGTGGCCAGGCCGTTCTCCACCGCCAGCAGCACCACCGGCCGGTGGAAGTCCTTGGCCAGCCGCCCCGCCGCCACCCCGACGACCCCCTTGTGCCAGCCGGGGCTCCAGCCGACCAGGATCGGCGGCAGACCGCCGGTCGCCTCGCGCTCGGCAAAGACCTGCCGCGCCTCCTCCACCACCCGGGTCTCCGCCGTCTGCCGCTCGCGGTTCCAGCCGTCGAGCTCGGCGGCGAGCACCGCGGAGCGGTCCGCGTCGCGGCTCATCAGCAGCTCCAGCGCCCGCTCCGGCTCGTGCAGCCGCCCCGCCGCGTTGATCCGCGGTCCGAGCCGGAAGCCGACGTCGGACGCCGTGAAGGGGGGCTTCATCCCCGATTGCAGGATGAGCGCCTTCAGTCCCTGCGACTTTGCGGCCGCCAGCGCCTTCAGCCCGAGGGCGGCGATCACCCGGTTCTCGCCGTGCAGCGGCACCAGGTCGGCGATGGTGCCCAGGCAGGCGATGCGCAGCAGCGGTTCCGGATCGACGTCCTTGCCGCAGCGCCGGGTGAGCGCCAGCGCCAGCTTGAAGGCGAGCCCCACCGCCGCCAGGTCGCGGAAGGGGTAGGTGCACCCTTCCTGCCGCGGATTGATGTGCAGCGCCCCGGCCGGCAGCGCGCACCCCGGCAGGTGGTGATCGGTGACCAGCACGTCGATCCCCACCGCCTGCGCCGCCTCCACCGCCTCGACCGACGAGCTGCCGCAGTCGGCGGTGACGATCAGCCGGCACCCCATCTCCCGCGCCCGCTCGACGTGGACGGCCTGGAAGCCGTACCCCTCGCGCAGACGGTTGGGAAGGATCGGCTTCGCCTCGATCTTGCACGCGGCGAACACGGCCAGCAGCAGCGCCGTCGAGGAGATGCCGTCGACGTCGTAGTCGCCGACGATGGCCACCGTCTCCCTGGCGTCGCGGGCCGCGATCAGCCGCGCCACCCCCTCCTCCATCCCCGCCAGCAGGAAGGGATCGTGGAGCTGGTCGAGCGAGGGGTGCAGGAAGCGCTCCGCGCCGCGCGCGTCCTCGACGCCGCGCCGCGCGAGCAACGCCGCGAGCCAGGGCGCCACCCCGTCCCGTTCGAGACCGGCAGCGCTCTCCGGCACCGGCGCGGCCACCCACTCCACCGGCGAGCTCAACGGTCGTTACCCTTCGTCGAAGGCTCCGAGGGCCCGGAACTTCTCGTAGCGGCGAGCGATCAGCTCCTTGGTGGGCAGGCGCAGCAGATCGTTGAGCGCCCGCTCGAGGACGTCCCCCACCCGCCGGCAGGCGACTTCCGGATCGGTATGGGCGCCGCCGGGGGGCTCGGGGATGATCTCGTCGACGACGCCCAGGGCCAGCAGGTCGGGCGCCGTGATCTTCATCGCCTCGGCGGCCTCGTTCTTGCGGTCCTGGTCCTTCCAGAGGATGGCCGCGCACCCCTCGGGCGAGATCACCGAGTAGGTCGCGTACTCCAGCATGTACACGCGGTCGCCCACCCCCAGCGCCAGCGCGCCGCCGCTCCCCCCCTCGCCGGTGACGGTGGCGATGATCGGCACCTCCAGCACGGCCATCTCGATGAGGTTGCGGGCGATCGCCTCGGCCTGGCCGCGCTCCTCGGCGTCGAGCCCGGGATAGGCGCCGGCGGTGTCGATGAAAGTGAGCACGGGGCGGCCGAACCGCTCCGCCATCTTCATCACCCGCAGCGCCTTGCGGTACCCCTCGGGGCGGGGCTGGCCGAAGTTGCGGTAGATCCGCTCCTTGGTGTCGCGCCCCTTGTGATGGCCGATCACCGCCACGCTCCGGCCGCGGAACTCCGCGAATCCGGCCACGATGGCGGGATCGTCCCCGAACGCGCGGTCGCCGTGGATCTCGACCCAATCGGTCATCAGCGCCTGGACGTATTCGAGGGTGTACGGGCGATCCTGATGGCGGGCCACCAGGGTCTTCTGCCAGCGGTTGAGGCCGCCATAGACCTCGGTGGTGGTCTTCCGCAGGGTGCCGCGCAGGCGCTCCAGCTCCTTCTCCTGCCCCTCGGGGAATCCTTCCAGCTCCTGGATGCGGCGCCGGAGCTCGTTCAGGGGTTCGTCGAACTGAGAGTCGGAGATTGCCATGTCGCCCGGCAAACTAGCATGAACCGGGGGGCGCAGGTCAACGCGGGGCGAAGCTGAGAAATTACCTCTGAGGTATCGCTTGAGAGATTGTCGGCGCGCCGACAGAGCCGCCCGGACAGCGCTGTGCCGGGCGGCGAAGCGGCTGGGTCAGCAGTTGGCCCTGCAGAAGGCGTCGTTGAAGCCTGAGCAGCGGCAAGAGACGTAGCACGTGTTGCAGGAGTGCGTAACGCCGTTGCAGACGACCTTTCCCTTCGCCGAGCAGGAGGTGCCGTCCGTCGAGGAGCACGAGCCGGTGCCGGAGCAGGTCACGGTGACCCCGAACGGGCAGCTCGCGGTGCAGGTGGATTTCAACGGCAGAGGGCGCCCCGCCGCGGCGAGAGCCGGTTCCTCGGTTTGCGGTGTGTACTCACCCGTGACGGCGGGCTGCCCTAAGATGGCCGCCAGGGCCTCCTGAGAGAGCGGGGCCGGGCTCGGCGTCTGGGCCAGACCGGCGATAGAGATGAAGAGAGCGGCGCACCCGACCAACAGGACTTTTCTCATCGCATTTTCCTCCTTGGTTACTGCCTTCTCTTAGTAAAGTGCCAAGAAATGGTAAACGCGGGACAAAGTCCCGTGCCTGGCTCCCGCAGTCGCCCAGGCGCGGCGGGCCCCCTTCGATCCCCGTAAATCTCCGGTTCCGGATATATTTGACCCCCTCGGCAAGACCTCCCTATACTTCCTTCATGGCCCAGCCCGCCCGCAAGCTGCCTCCCCTCGGGGAGCCTGACTCCCGCGATCCCTTCCGGTACGGATCGCGGTGGCGGGGCGTCCGTCTGCCCAGCGGCGAGGTCGCCGACCAGGAGATCCCGCTGACGCCGGACGATCTCCTCGACCCGGAGCTCGGAGACGAAATTCCTCAGAGTCAACCGCACGCCAAGATCGTTACCACGTTGAACCGCTGGCTGGAATGCCACTTCGACGGCGACCCGGACGTGCAGGTCCTGTTCGACATGAAGATCTTCTGGGGCCTGCCCGGCCTGCCGAACCCGTCTCCAGATATCGCCGTCGTCCGGGGCGCCCGTCAGGACGAAGGGCGGTCGACCTTCAACGTCGCCGAGGAGGGCGTGCGCCCCTGCCTGATCCTCGAGGTCGTCTCCTATTCGGACGCCGAGATGTACCGCAACGACCATGAAAAGAAGGTCGAGCTCTACCAGCGAGTCGGGATCCCCGAGTACCTGGTGGTCGATCCCTCCTTCTCCGCCGAAGATCCCCTACTATTGACGGGCTATCGCTTGGCCTCGGACGGGCGGTATCGGCGGATCGAGCCTGATTCGCAAGGGCGTCTCCACTCGGAGACCACGAATCTTTTCTTTGCTTCCTCGCAGGACGGACGCACGGTTCGCGTGGGCGACGCCAAGACTGGGGAGTGGCTGTTCACGGCCAGAGAGGAAAAGGCGGCCAGGCTTCGCGAGTCCAAGGCTCGCAAGGCCGCCGAGGCCGAGGTCGCGCGCCTCCGCGCCGAGTTGGAGCGGCTGAAGAAGTCCGCGGGGTAGTCGGTTCAGGGCGTCAGGTCGATTCCCCCGGCGCGCCGAGCCTTTCCCCAAAGCTGCCGGGCGTCTTCCCCTTTTTGAGACGCCGCGGCCCCAATCGATCCGGCGACCGCCCCAATCGCCGCGAGCGTTGCCCCAACCGCCTGGGAGCTCGCCCGATCGGTCCCGTCTCTTCCCCCATTCCCCGGGACGCTCCCCCATCCGCCTGACCCTCCGCCCCAATCGCCTGACTCTCCGCCCCAGTCGCCGCGCACTCCGCCCTCGCGGTATGAACCGTTCGGCTCCCGGTCCGCGCGCTCGCGGCGGGCTCCTCGCCCAGGTGTGCCGGAATGCCCATGATCCCGGCCGGCACCTCGGCGGCCGGGCTCCCGTCGCGCCGGTCCGCGACCTCGGCCTGCGCCTTCGCCGCCGAGGATGGAACGGCCGGGAGCTCGGCCTCAGCCTTGCGTCTCGGACGGCGGCGAAGCCGGATTCCGAACCGGACGATCCGGGCGTCCTTCCGTCCATACAGGTACTTGATCACCGTCCGCATGTACCTCGCCGCCTCCGTCCCGCGGACGATCGCGGCCTGCTTGGCCTCGGCCGTCTCCTCGAGCTCCGCGGCATAGGCGCGCTGGAGGCGTTTGAGCTCCTTGATCTCGGCGATCTGCGCCTCGATCTCGTCGGCGCCCTGCTGGAGAAACGGAGGAAGGATCGCGGCGTTGGACCGCACGGCGGAGACGGTGTCCTGAAGCTGGGCGACGGTCTCGGCGAAGGACAATTTGGGCATGGGCTCTCCTTGGGTCAGAAGATTTACGGAGAAGTCTAAGAGAACATCGCGGGGAATTGGCGTTCGATTTCGGCGGCGGCCTGAAAGGCCGCGATGGTTCAGCCCAGGGCACCACCCTGGGTCAAGGGCATCGCCGGTTGATTTTGCGGCCTGAAAGGCCGCGCTTCCTCAGCCCAGGGCATCGCCCTGGGTCAGGGACATCGACAAATAATTTTGCGGCCTGAAAGGCCGCGATAACGAACGCGGCGTCGGCGTCGGTGGTGGATCTCGCGCCGGTTATCGCGCCCCTTCAGGGCGCAGGGGTGTAGGCCAACCGGCTAACCCAGGGCGATGCCTTGGGCTGAGGAAGCCCGGGCCTTCAGCCCGGTAAAGCGATCGACGTTGGAAGAGCGGCGCGACGAGGCGCAGACTCGTAACTGTAAGAACTCTCTGAAGTCGGCCGGTAGCCGGATCGTACCCATAGAGGATCTGCCTCATCTGCTCCAGAGATTCCAGGCGCTCCTGGGGTGTCTTCTTCGCCCAATAGCCTGGCTCGTCGCTCTCCTCATAGAGGCCACGGATCGAGAAAGAGGTGCGATCCAGTCTCGGGAGGGATGGGGTATCTGCCATGTCTTCAGTCTACAGCGTCTTCAAGTCCGGTGGACTCGCGGCCACTCGAGGTCTACGCAGGCTCCGGTTTCACCAGATCGAAGAAATGAACCTTCCCCGATTCATCCCCAGCCACAACAATTTTTCCGCCGGGGGAGGTGGCGAAGGCTAAGACTGGAGCCTCCAAAGTCATCACTGCGACCCCTTCGCCGGTCTCCAGGTCCCATATCCGAAGCGTCCCATCCTCAGAGGCGGAGACGAGGTGCCGGCAGTCCACCATCGCCACTGCATTGACCCGAGCTGTGTGTCCTTCTAGGACTTGGAGGGTCTGTCCGCTCTCAAGGTCCCACACCCGAAGCATCCCGCCGTCGGAGTCAGATACGGCACGCCGGCCGTCCACCGCCGCAACCGCGGTGACCCAATTCGTTTGTTCTTCGAAGGCTTGAAGGGTCTGTCCGCTCTCAAGGTCCCACACTCGAAGCGTCCTGTCTTCGGAGGCGGAGACAACGCGCCGGCTGTCCACCACCGCAACCGCGATGACACGATGGCAGTGTCCTTTGAGAGTTTGGAGGGTCTTTCCGCTCTCCAGGTCCCATACCCGAAGCGTCCCATCGAAGGAGCCGGAGACGGCGCGCCGGCCATTCACCACCGCCACCGCGGTGACCCACTTTGTGTGTCCTTCAAGGGTTTGGAGAGTCTTTCCGCTCTCCAGGTCCCACACCCGAAGCGTCCCATCGGAGGAGCCGGAGACAGCGCGCTGGCTGTCTATCACGGCCACCGCGGTGACCCACTCTGTGTGTCCTTCAAGGGTTTGGAGGGTCTTTCCGCTCTCCAGGTCCCACACCCGAAGCGTCCCGTCGTTGGAGCCGGAGACGGCGCGCCAGCCGTCCACCACGGCCACAACGTTGACCCTATCCATGTGTCCTTCGAGGGTTTGGAGGGTCTTTCCGCTCTCCAGGTTCCACACCCGAAGCGTCCCATCGTAGGAGCCGGAGACGGCGCACCGGCTGTCCACCACCGCTACCTCGGTGACCCGATCGGTGTGTCCCTCAAGGATTTGGAGAATCTGTCCACCTTCTAAGTCCCACACTTGAAGGGGCCCGTGCTCGAAGCCGGAAACGATGCGTCGGCCATTAACTACAGCCATAGCTGTGACCGAATACCTGAGTCCTTCGAGGGTTCGGAGGGTCTGCCCGCTCTCAAGGTCCCACATCCGAAGCGTCCTGTCCGAGGAGCCGGAGATGACGCGCCGGTCGTCTACCACCGCTACTGCCGTCACCCAACCCCGCCCTTGAAGAATTTGAAGGGTTTTACCGTTCTCCAGATCCCACACCCGAAGCGTCCCGTCGTAGGAGCCGGAGATGGCACGAGAGCTGTCTACCACCGCCACAGCGTGGACCCTCTCCTTGTGTCCTTCGAGGGTTTGGAGTGACATTCCGCTCTCCAGGTCCCACACCCGAAGCGTCCCGTCGTTGGAGCCGGAGATGATGCGCCGGCCGTCAACCACCGCCACCTCTCTAACCCCACCTGTGTGTCCTTCGAGTGTTTGAAGGGTCTGTGCGCTCTCCAGGTCCCATACCCGAAGCATCCCATCGGAGGAGCCGGAGACGACGCGCCGGCCGTCCACCACCAGCGCGGTGACCAAACTCGTGTGTCCTACGAAAGTTTGGAGAGTCTGTCCGCTCTCCAAGTCCCACATCCGGAAGGTTCCGCCAAAGGAGTTAGAGACGGCGCGCCGGCCGTCTACCAAAGCCACCGCGGTGACATGACCCGTCTGTCCTTCGAGTACGTGGAGGGCCTGTCCGCTCTCCAGATCCCACACCTGAAGTGTCCCATCGGAGGAGACTGCGACGGCGCGCCGGTCGCCCGTCACCGTCACCATCTCGACCCAATCAGCGTTTCCTTCTAGGGTGCGAATTAAAGCACCGCCGGCCTGCGTCAAGCAACCTGTTTTCGGACGAAGCCAAGGTTTTACCAGCCAAGTTCTCGCTCCGTCCATCATCGCAAGAAGACTCGGCTCTTTCCGGCCCAGAAGACGACCAAGGAGTTGAGACGCGAGTTGCTTTCGGTCTTTGGAGAGTACATGAGCGGAAAGCCGAAGCGCATCCCGAATCAGCCGGAGCTCCGGGCTCTCTGCGACGAAAGTCTCATAATCGGCGATCAACGAGTTGACGTCAGTCGCCATGAGCTTGGCTTCGATGAAGGAAAAACTCCCGAGGAGCGCTTTGAATTCGGGCTGGCGCTCGGCACCTGTGAAATGGTCCCTCAATCGACGCCAGAGATACGACTCCCCCACTGAAAGATCCTCCCATTTGCCACTCTCAGGGCGGCAAGCCTCCAAGAACCGGCTGTGAAGCACGGGAAGCGCTTCGGCTTTCTGCTCCTGGAGGATCTTTCGAGTGACGTCGTGCAGCCGAATGGATTCCTCTTTCGGATCCAGCTCTCTCAAGAGCGAAAGGTCGTTGAGCGTGCCGAAGAGCTTTCGGATCCTCGAAGGGTTCAGGCTCCAATACCGGCTGAGAACCGAGATAGGAATGTCTTCGTCCTCGGGAAAGATGGCGAGCTCGAAGAACAGATTCCGGTCGGCTTCAGAGAGATATTTGACGCTGACGAGAAGAGCTCTCGCCGCCGCGGCATGCCGGGAATCCGGATCATTCTGGTCGAAGGCCGAGAATCCTTCCGCATCGAGGTCCTCGTTGGCCCGCTGAATCGCTTCTTGGACAGAGAGACCGCGCTTTACGAGATCCTTCAGGGTTCCATTCACCAGTCGTAAAAGGAGAGCCCACTCTCCGAGACGAGTTGCCAGCTCCTTGATTTCCCTCGGAGACGGGTCGCTACTCGGCAAACCCAGACCCAGAAGCGCGACGGCCTCGGAGGAGGCCATGGAGTCAACGGAAACGGAGAGGGATTTCTCTGGAAGGACATGCGCGATCCGGGTCGTAATCAGGAGAGCCGAACCACTGTCAAGCCCTTTGAGAGGATTGACGTCCAGGGAACTCCAGGCGTCGTCAATGACGAGAAGGACTCTGAGGCCGGCAAGGAGCTTTCGCAAAGTAGCGGCGGCACCATCGACGGTCTCAAAAGCGGGAGCTTCTTTCTCGGTCCATCCTCGAATGAGGTCCCGAATTCGCGAGAGTCTTCCGGCCTCGGTGAGATCCTCCCCCATCGTCACCCAGAGAATGCCATCCGGATAGGCTTCCCGGACCCGAGGGTCAAAGCAGAGCTCTTGGGCAAGGGCGGTCTTTCCGAATCCCCCGGCGCCTCGTAATGCCGTCGTGATTCCGACCGACTCGCCAGCCGGAAGGCCGCCCTCGGGACAGAGAGCTTCGAGAACTTCGTCGTATTCGCGGCGGTGAACCCATTCGTCGGGAGGTTGGGCCATACAGCGATAGGGAAGAGGACGCTTCGTAGATCCTTCTCTTCCCGGGCCGGGTGCTTTTCCTTGAATCCCGCTGACGAGACGATGAAAGGCGTCCTCGTCTTCCAGGGAAAAGAATTCAACCCAGGTTCGCAAAGCCAGGAAGCCCGGAATATCAGTGGGCTTTTTAAAGCTGGGAAGGAGGACGGGGATGACGGGAAAGTCAGGATCTTGGGAGCCTCTGTTCAGGGCGAGTTGCACCTCCTGAGAATGCCAGGGGCCGATCCCTTCTGAGCCCACGAAGATAATGCAGGAACGGCTATTCCGAAGACCCTCCTCTAAATCGGGCTGCCAGAGTCTCCCAGGAATGAGATCCCACTTGTCGAGGAAGGGCGCAATCCCTGCCTTTCGGAGCTTCCGCGCCAATGCCTCCACCGCGGACTTGTCCGCGCTGCTGTGGCTGAGGAAGACGTCGTAGCGCAGATTCATAGGAGGCTGTCTACTGTACCAGTTCTCTCCAGCGGGCCGTCTTACCGGGCTGAAGGCCCGGGATTATTGAGCCCAGGGCATCGCCCTGGGTCAGGAGAATCGCCGGTGGATTTGGCGGCCTGAAGGGCTGCGATATCGACCGTAGCGTCGGTGGTAATGATGGATCTCGCGTTGGTTATCGCGCCCTTTCAGGGCGCAGGGTATGGCCGAACCGCCAACCCAGGGCGGTGCCCTGGGCTGAGGAAGCCCGGGCTTTCAGCCCGGAAAGCCGTTCGGACCGGAAGGCCGGTGACGCCTCAGAGCAACTGCTGCGGATCGACGTCGATCACCAGGTCGTACCCGGGATTCTTCGGCAGAACCTCTTCGAGCATGCGGTGGAGGCCGCGGCCGTCGGCGGAGCGGATGAGGAGTTGGAAGCGCCATTCGCCGCGCAGGCGCTCCAGGGGGGCGGGGGCGGGGCCGGAGAGGCGGGCGGCGCGGGCGAAGGGGTGGGCGGCGAGGTCGGCGGCGAGCTGGGAGATGAGCGTCCAGGCGCGGTCGCGGTTCTTGTCGCGGACGAGGAGCTGCACCATGCGGGTGAACGGGGGGTAGTGGAAGACGCGGCGGAAGCGCATCTCCTCGCGGGCGAAGCCTTCGTCGTCGCCGTGCAGGGCGGCCTGGATGGCGTAGTGGTCGGGATGGTAGGTCTGGATCACCACCCGGCCGGGGCGCTCTCCCCTCCCCGCCCGGCCGGCCACCTGCACGAGCAAGTTGTAGGTGCGCTCGACGGCTCGGAAGTCGGGGAAGCTCAGGTAGGCGTCCGCCGCCAGCACGGCGGTCAGGGCGACGTTCGGGAAGTGGTGCCCCTTCGAGACCATCTGGGTGCCGATCAGCACCTTCACCTCGCCGCGGTCGAAGCGCTCCAGCACCGCCGCCGGTCCCCCAGGACGGCGGGCCGTGTCGCGGTCGAGGACGTCGACGGGAACGTCCGGGAAGAGCTCCTTGAAATCGTCCTCCACCCGCTCGGTGCCGGCGCCGATCGCCTCCAGCGCGTCCTCCTGGCAGACCGGGCAGACCTTGGGGGCGGGGATCATCGAACCGCAGTAGTGGCAGACCAGCCGGCGGTCGCGCCGGTGATAAGTGCGCGGCAGGCCGCAGTCTGGGCACCTCATATCCTCGCCGCAGGCGCGGCAGAGGAGCATGGGGGCGTAGCCGCGGCGGTTGCGCAGCAGGATGACCTGGTCGCCGTCGGCCAGGGCCTGCCGGATCTCCAGGCGCAGGCGCTCGGAGAAGTGGACCTCGCCGGGGCGGCGCGAGACCCCCTCCTCGCGCAGGTCGACCAGGATCCCCTCGGGGA
The DNA here is from genome assembly GCA_963718645.1 of uncultured Acidobacteriota bacterium. Taxonomy (GTDB): domain Bacteria; phylum Acidobacteriota; class Thermoanaerobaculia; order Multivoradales; family UBA5704; genus DATARR01. Next base: position 1,802,469 of record OY970373.1, on the reverse strand, counting down.
GCGTGCCCTGGCCGGCGCGCTGGTTGAGCGTAAGAAGCTCCAGCTTCCCCCGTTCGGCGTTGTAGCGGCTCTCCAGGCTGGGCGTGGCCGAAACCAGGAGGGTGGCGGCGCGGGCGTCCCGGCCGCGGACGAGGGCGAGGTCGCGGGCGTTGTAGCGCGGCGAGAGCTCCTGCTTGTAGGAGGAGTCCTGCTCCTCGTCCACCACGATCAGGCCGAGGTCGGCGACCGGCGCGAAGAGGGCGGAGCGGGGGCCGAGCACCACGCGCGCCTCGCCGCGCCGCACCCGCTCCCACTCCTGGTGGCGCTCGCCGACGCCCATCCCCGAGTGCAGGATGGCGAGGTGGTCGCCGAAGCGGAGCTCGACGGCGCGGGCGAGCGCCGGCACCAGGGCGATCTCGGGCACCAGCAGGATGGTCGACCGGCCGCGCGCGAGCGCCTCCTCGGCGGCGCGCAGGTAGACCTCGGTCTTGCCGGAGCCGGTCATCCCCTGGAGCAGGAAGGGTGCGAGCTCGCGGGCGTCGATCACGGCGGTCAGCCGGTTCAGCGCGTGCTGCTGGTCGTCGCGCAGGAGGATCTCGGGGCGTTTGGAAGGGACGCCCATCATGTGGCGGTCGAGGGAGAGGCGCTCGACCTGGGTGAACTGGCGGAGCACGCCGAGCGAGACCAGCCGCCGCACCACGGCCGGCGTGCACGCGATGGCCGCGGTGACCTCGGCCGTGGTGGCGGGGCGCCCGAGGGCCGCCAGATAGTTAATCACCTCGCGTCCCGCGACCGACTTCCCCGCCAGGGCGAGATGGGTCGCGAGTCCTCCCGGCGCCAGCTCGACGGCGTTGATGTAGCGCGCCGACCGCGCCCGGTGCTCGGCGCTGCCGATCCGCCCCCCCTCGGCGAGCGCGGCGATCGTGGCGTCGAAGTCCGGCAGGGCGCCGACCTTGGATTGCAGCTCGGCCACGGTCATCCGCCCCCCCTCGCGCAGGGCGGCGATCACGGCCGCCTCGGACTCCCCGCGCGGCGCGGCGAGGGCGCCGCGGTCGTTGAGCCAGACCTTGCGGTCCCCCCAGGGGGGCAGGTCGCCTGGCAGCATCGAGCGGACCACTTCGCCGAGCGGGGCCATGTAGTAGTCGGCGGTGAAGCGGGCGAGCTCGAGGAGGTCCGGCGTGACCACCGGCTCGCGGTCGAGGATTTCGACGATCGGCCGCAGGGTCACCCCCTCCGGACGCTCCTCGTGGACCTTGACGATCAGCCCGGTCAGCCGCCGCCGGCCGATGAGCACCCGCGCGCGCACGCCGGGAACGGCCTGCGCGTCCCAGGCGGCCGGGACCTCATAGGTGAGGGGGTCCGGCAGCGGGAGCGGGAGGGCGACGTCGGCGAGGCGGGGCATGCGGGGCTCCATGGAAGTGGGCTTCGATCGGCCTCCGTGGCCTGCGACCTCATCCCCTATCCCCTTCTCCTAAAGGAGAAGGGGGACGACTGCGATGCGGCCCCAGTCGAGCCCTCCCTCTCCTTTAGGAGAGGGATCGAGGGTGAGGTCGCAGGCCACAAACATCCCGGATCCTGCGAGATGTGTAGAAGAGGCGGGCCTTCAGGCCCGGGCGGGGGCGCGACCCCGCGCCGCCTCACCCCTACCCCGCCCCCTTCCGCCGGCAAGCCTCCGAGCAGAACACAGCCTCCCCCCGCCCCTTCAGCGCCCGGCCTGGCACGACGTAGGTGCCGCAGGCGGCGCACTGGACCAGGGTCTCGGCGACGGCGGCGCGGGCGGGCGGCGGGGCCTTCGGCGCCGTCGACGGAGGGCCGAAGACGGCGGCCTTGAGCTGGGTGCTGAAGCTCTTCACCGCCAGCCGGAGGATGACGAGAAGGAGGATGATGCCGAGGATCCTCGTCATGGGGCGTTCAGGGGACGCGGGCCACCGCGTCGGCGAGCTTCTTGACGTCCGGATTGGCCGGCTGCATCTGTTCGAGCTTCGCCAGGGCAGCCTTGGCCTCGGCGGTCTTCTTGAGGTCGAAGGCGAGCACCACGACCTCGTTGTAGTAGGACTGCCAGTGGTTGGGGTCGAGCTTCTTCGCCTGCTCGAAGAGGGCGAGCGCCTTGTCGAACTGCCGCAGCCCGCGGTAGGTGATGCCGAGGTCGGTCATCACGTCGGTATCGTTGGGCTTGAGCTCCAGGTAGTGGGCGTAGAGCTCCTGGGCGCGCTGCCAGTTCTGGATGTCGAAGTTGAGGTCGGCGAGCTTGCGCACGGCCGCCGCGTCGTTGGGGTTCTTCTCCACGAAGTCGCGGAGCTGCTGGATCTCCGCCATGGCGGGTCCGCCGCCGGCTCCCGCGCCGGGACCTGCGCCGGCACTCGCGGGGTCGGCGGCCTGCGCGCCGGCCGGCGCCGCGCCTCCGCCCATGGCGCCGCCGCCGCCGTCGTTGCCGTCGACGATCTGCGCCCGCAGCGCGGGGGTGAGGCGCGGCGGCTGGCGGGTGGCCATCGCCTCGAACATCAGGTAGGCCACGACGAAGCCGATCAGCAGGCCTCCCATCAGGAAGAGGATGTTGTCCTTCTGCGAAGCCGTCCCCAGGGGCCCCTGGGGCGCCAGGGGGGCCTGCCCGGTGGGGACCGGCCGCTGACCGTCTTGGTTGAGATCGCTCAAATTAGCTCCCGTTGTCCCGGACGGCGGTCCACTCCCCACGGTTGGGTTGGCCGGTCACGAGCTCGTTGGTCGTCCAGGTTCCGGTGATGCGCCCGTTGCTCACGATCCCCTCCCAGGTGCTGTCGAAGCCCCCCTTGCCGTCGAGCCGCTGCATCCGCAGGCGGCCGTCGGCGAGGTTGCCGCGGAACGAGCCGCTGGCGGAGCCGTTGACCTGATAGGAGCCGCCGACCACGGTGCCGTCGAGGCGGAGGTCGAAGACGGCGGTGAGGTTCTGCGGCTGGATGGTCACCCGCCAGCGCCCGGTCAGGGCGTCGGCCCGCACCGGCGCTCCGGTGTCGGTTTCGAGCAGCGCGATCCGGCGCAGCCTGTCCTCCAGGCGGTCGAGCTGGCTGTTGAGCCGGTCTTCGGCCGTGTGGGCGGCGCCGCGGGCGGTCGCCAGCTCGTCCTGCAGCCCCTCGAGCGTCCCGAGGGCGACGGTGTCGGAGGCCAGGGCCTGATCGAGGCGGGCGAGGACCTCGGTGACCTTCTGGCGGGAGAGCCCCTCGCGCTGGCGAGTCTCCTTGTAGGCCACGAGGTCGAGCGAGAGGAGCCGCTGCTCGACGCGGAGCGCCGCCTGGGTGGCGGTGCTGACGGGGCGTTCGGGAGGCACGGCGGCGGGCGCCTGGGCCCCGGCCTTCAGGGGCAGGAGGAAAGGGAGGAGACAGAGGATCATCCGGACGGCAGGGTGTCGGCTCATGAGGAGGTGGATTCTAGCAGGGTCGCCGGCACACATCCCTTCCGTGCCCGACGGCAGGAATGTACCTCCCGCACCCCAAAGAAAAAGGCCGCTCCGAAGAGCGGCCCTTTCCTCTCCCGCTTGGCGTCGATCGATCGGATCAGCTCGCGATGCGCCGGAGGCGCTTTTCGAGGCTGGAGTTGAGCGCCTGCTCGACCAGCCCCTCGGCCTCGTGCTCGACGATCCCCTTGACGTGAGCCACTTCGCTCACGATGAAGTACTTGGCACGCTCGTACATCTTCTTCTCACGGAACGAGAGGCTTTTGCGCTGCGAGACGAGACGCAGGTTCTTGAGCACCTCGGCCACGTCGGTGAGACGGCCGGTCTTCATCTTGTCGAGGTTCTGCTTGTACCGCCCCTTCCAATCCTTGTAAGTGTCGATGTTGCCGTCCTCGAGGATGTCGAGCAGCGCCCGCACTTCGCGGGTGTGGCAGAGCGGGCGCAGGCCCACCAGCTCAAGATTGGACTTCGGCACCATCACTTTGGAGTTGTTGGCAAGGAGACGGAGATGAAAGTAGAGCTGCTCGACCCCATCCATATGACCTGGCTCGATCTTCTCGACCAGGCTGACGCCGTGGTTGGGGTAAACCACCTTCTGACCGACTCTAAATGTCACGTCGAGACCCCCTTGGATTGATGCAAGACGAATGGAGCTGCGGTAAGTAAGTCGCTGAGGGACTTCCGCTTACGTCGCTTGTTATACACCGGAACAAGCTCCCCCGTCAACTCTCGCCACCCCCGGCGGGGTGTGACCATGCTGTTACGGGAAGGAAGAACGGGGCGGAAGGCGGCCAGGTTGACACCCCGGGGGCGAGCCCCTAGGATTCCCATCTCGTTCCAGCCGGAGTGGCGGAATGGCAGACGCAGCGGACTCAAAATCCGCCGCCCCTTGCGGGCGTGTGGGTTCGACTCCCATCTCCGGCACCAGTCCCTCCTCAATCGACTGCAACCCCAGAGGGGCGGCCCCGCGGGGGACCGCCCTGATTCCGCACCCTCCGAGCCGGGCAAGCGCTACTTCTTGCCGTGGAGAACGTCGATGCGGGCGGCGATCTTGTCGCCGCCGGACTCGGTGTAGGAGACCCGGACGTTGTCGCCGACCTTGAGGTCGGAGAAGGCGATGGTCTTGCCCAGACCCATGACCTTGGTCGCGTTGTCGGTCTTGAAGGTCCAGCTATCCTTGCCGTGCGTCACCGTGAAGTTCTGCGTCGAGGCGTCCATGGAGGTGATGTCGCCGTTGGCGCGGTGATACTTCGGGTGGTCGCTCTTCGTGGTGGTGGCCGTGGAATCGGTCGCCGGGGCGGTGGTCGTGGTGGTGGTCGTCGTCGCGTGGGTCGCCGTGGCATGGGTGGTCTGCGCGCCGGCGGCGAGGGCGGTGAGAAGGCCCAGGGCGAGAGCGAGGCTCAGGGTTGAATTCTTGCGCATGGTGATCTGGTCTCCCTCGAAGCGGGATGGCCGGAGAGGGCCACCCCGGGAAAGTGCGTAGGGTAAGAAAATGGACGGAATTACATCTTCTTCTTGGTGTGAGCGACGTCGACGCGGGCGGCCGTCTTGTCGGAGCCCTCTTCGGTGAACGAGACGCGCGCGTCATCGCCGACCTGGAGGTCGGCGAAGGTGATCTCCTTGCCGGCGCCGCGGAACTTGGTGGTGGCGTCGGTCTTGAAGGTCGAGGTGTCGTTGCCGTGCTTGACGGTGAACGTCTGGGCGGTGGCATCGATCGAGGCGATGTCGCCGTGCATACGGTGGTACTGCTTGGACGTGGCCTTGGAGTCGGCCGCGAAGATGGCCGTGGCGAAGACCAGCAGCAGAGTCAGACTCAGGACGACGTGTTTACGCATGGCCCTTGATCTCCTTGGTAGAGAGGCATCGTCATGATGCCCTCTGCGTCGGTGCTACATGACGTTCCAAGAATGCAATGCGCGGGCCAACTTTACGCGGATCTACTCGTAGCGCAGGGCCTCGATCGGGTCGAGCCGCGACGCCTTGGCGGCCGGATAGATGCCGAAGAAGATGCCGACGGCGGCCGAGAAGCCGATGGCGAGGCCGACCGCCCAGAGGGGCACGTGGGCCGCCGGGAAGCCGGGGATCAGCTTGGCGACCGCCACCCCGAGCCCATAGCCGATGGCGACCCCGACGCCGCCGCCGAGCAGCGACAGGGTGACCGCCTCGATCAGGAACTGGATGAGCACGTCCTGGCGGCGGGCGCCCACCGCCTTGCGCACGCCGATCTCGCGGGTGCGCTCGGTCACCGACACCAGCATGATGTTCATGATGCCGATGCCGCCCACCAGCAGGGCGATGCCGACCACGCCGCCGACCACGGCGGTGACGCTGCCGAGGATCTTGTGGACGGTGTTGAGGATCTCGTCCTGGGTCTGGATCTCGAAGTCGTCCGGCTCGTTGGCGGGGATCTTGTGCCTTGCCCGCAGCAGCCGGCCGATGCCGTCCTTGACCTGCTCCACCCCCTCGGCGGTCCGCGCCTGGAGGCGGATCTGCACCTGGTCGGCGACGTTGCGGCCGAACAGGTTGACCGCCGAGTCGAAGGGGACGTAGACGATGTCGTCGAAGTCCATCCCGACGTTCTGCCCCTTCTTCTCCATCAGGCCGATGACGGTGGCCGGATAGATGTCGATGTAGATCTCCTTGCCCAGCGGGTTGGGCCCGAGATTCAGGTCCTCGGCGATCTTGGGGCCGATCACCGTCACCTTGCGGTGGTTCTCGAGGTCGACCTGGGAGAAGAAGCGGCCGCGGTCGACCGTCTGGTTGGTGACGTCCTGGTAGTTCTCGGTGGCGCCGATGATCAGGAAGGGGTTGTGCTTGCGGTCCTTGTACTTGATGGTGGCGCGGCCGATGATGAACGGCGACATCAGCTTGATGCCGGGCACCTTCTGCTCGATCGCCTGGCCGTCGTCCCAGGTGAGCTTGACCTGGCGGGCCGCCAGCCCCGGAATGTTGCTGCGGTCGGTCTTCGGCGAGACGGCGATGAAGGTGGCGCCCACCCCCTGGAGCTGCTCGGTGATGGTGTACTGGAGCCCCTGGACGATCGACACCACGGCGACCACGGCGGCGACGCCGATGACGATCCCGAGCGTGGTCAGGATCGAGCGCATCAGGTTGGCGCGGAGCGCCCCGATGGCGATGCGGAAGTTCTCCAGGAAGACCACGGGATAAGTCCTTTCAGGCCGGCGTCGCGGCAACAGTGGCACCCGCGGCACTCGCGGCGGTCGCGCGCGCCGTCGGCTGGTCGGAGGTGACCTTGCCGTCGCGCAGCATGACCTTGCGCCAGGCGTGCTCGGCGATGTCCGGCTCGTGGGTGACCAGCACCACGGTGTTCCCCGCCTGGTGGAGCTCGTCGAAGAGCTGCATGATCTCCTCGGAGGTGCTGGAGTCGAGGTTGCCGGTGGGCTCGTCGGCGAGCAGGATCGAGGGCTCGTTGACCAGCGCGCGGGCGATGGCGACGCGCTGGCGCTGGCCGCCGGAGAGCTCGTTGGGCTGGTGGGTCATGCGGCTCCCCAGCCCCACCTTCTCCAGCGCCTTCTTCGCCCGCTCCCGCCGCTCGGAGCGCGAGAGGCCGGCGTAGATCAGCGGCAGCTCGACGTTGTGCAGGGCGTCGGTGCGGGCGAGCAGGTTGAAGGTCTGGAAGACGAAGCCGATCTCCTTGTTGCGGATGCCGGCGAGCTGGGTGTCGTCGAGCTCCTGCACGGCGGTGCCGTTGAGGATGTAGCTGCCGGAGGTCGGCGTGTCGAGGCAGCCGACGAGGTTCATCAGCGTCGACTTGCCGCTCCCCGACGAGCCCATGATCGCCACGTACTCCCCCCGCTCGACCTGGAGGTCGACCCCGTTGAGCGCGTGCACCTTCTCCGCCCCCATGTCGTAGACCTTGAAGATTTCGCGCAGATCGATGAGCGCCATCGGTTGTCCTTTCCTCCCTGGCCTATTCCTTCTTGGCCTTGGCGGCGTCGCTGTCCTCGTCCTCGGTGGTCGCGCTGACCTGGACGGCGTCGCCGTCCTTGAGGTCGCGCAGGGTGCGGTAGGGGCCGGTCACCACCTGCTCGCCGGCCTTGACGCCGGAGGTCAGCTCGACGCTGGTCTCGTCCGAGAGACCGGTCTCGACCGGCCGCTGGTGCGCCTTGCCTCCCGCGATGACGAAGATCACCTTGCGCGTCTTGGCCGCCGCCTTGTCCCCCGCACTGTCGCCGCTCTTCTTGCCGTCCTTCGCCTCGTCCCCGGCCTCCCGCTCGACGACCGCCTGGATCGGCACCGTCAGGGTGTTCGGGTGCGCCGCGGTGTGGATCTCGGCGCGCACCGACATGCGGGCGCGCAGGCTGTCGTCGGGGTGGTCGAGCAGGACCTTGACCTTGAAGAAGGTGACGTCCGGCTGGTTGGTCCGGTTGTAGCCGGAGCTCCCCACCTCGATCACCTTCCCCTTGTACTCCTTGCCGGGGAGCGCGTCCACCCGCAGCACGGCGTCCTGGCCGACCCGGATGTTGACGATCTCGGTCTCGTCGACGTCGACCTCGGCGTTGATGTCGGCCATGTCGGCGATGATGCCGATCACCGACCCGGGGTTGTTCATGGTGCCGGAGATGACCACCTCCCCCTCCTTGGCGTTGAGGGTGATGACGCGGCCGTCGATCGGCGAGTAGATGGTGGTCTTGGTGAGGTCGTCCTGGGCCTTGATCAGGTTGGCTTGGCTCTGGCCCACGTTCTCGTTGGCGGTGTCGACGGCCAGCTTGGCGGAGGTGGCGGCGAGCTGGGCGGTCTCGAGGTCGGTCTGGGTGAAGATCCCCTCCCCCTTCAGCTTCTGGGCGCGGGCGAGCTTGACCTGCGCGTCGGCGAGCGAGACCTTGGCCTGCTGCACCGCCGTCTGCGAGCTGCGGAGCTGGGCGGCCCACTGGTCGCGCAGGGCGAGGAAGGCCTGCTGCTCGAGGCGCAGGAAGGGCGCCCCCTTGCGGATCAGGTCCCCCTCCTGCACGTAGAGCTTGTCGATCTTGCCGACGACGTGGGCGGAGATGTTGACCTGGATGCGCGGCTGCAGCTCGCCGGTGGCCTTGACGATCTGCGCCAGCTCCCGCCGCTCGACCGCCGCGGCATAGACCTTCTCCCCCTTGTCCTTCCCCTGGGCGCGGAGGCTGGCGAAGACGATGCCCCCCAGCACGACCACCACCAGCAGCCCAATGACCAGTTTCTTCACACGAGCTCCTTAGCCGAAGAGGGCCGCGATGCCGACTTTGATGCCGACGTAGAGGGCCCAGAGAACCACCGCGACGGTGGCGGCGTTGGCGGTGGACACCTTCGCCGTCGCCTTGTAGCCGATGACCAGCAGGATGAGGGTCCAGATCGAGAAGAAGTCGACGCTCGTCAGCAGCACCCGCACGGCGGGCCCCACGCTGTCGGGGGCGAAGGCGCCGGTGTTGGAGGCGAGCAGGTTCCCCCCCTGCACGTCCTTGAGCTTCAGATGCTCGTGAGTGAGGATCACCGGCAGGGTGAGCAGCGCGGCCACCATGCCCGGCATGAAGGCGTGCACCGCCGTGGCGAAGCTCGACTTGTAGGAGATCTCGCTGCCGCCGAAGAAGCGGAAGGCGGCGAAGAAGAGGAGCGCGATGACCAGGTAGACGATCACCACGAAAAGGGGGATCAGCCAGAGGGTGACGGCGGTGAACTTCGCCATCGTCGTCATCGCTTTGTCCACCTGCTCGGGGGTGGGCTGCTGCCCGCTCTTCTCCATCCGCTGCTGGATCGACTGGCGCGCGTCGTTGGGGTCGATGCGCTGGTTGGCCAGGACGCCGACCAGGGTGGAGATGACCAGCAGCACGACCAGAGCCACGCCCCAGGTGGGGCGCTCGGCGATCGAGCGGAAGGTCTTGACGGGCGACACCAGGGCGCCGATCACCCGGCCGGCGCTGGAATCCTCGAGGGCTGCCATGGGCTTACCTCCGTTCTCCGGGAAGCGGCGCGCGGCTGAAGCTGAAGCGGCTGCCGATGGCGTCGGACGCCGGGTCGTCGTCGATCACCACCCCCTCCTGATCGAGGAGCTGGCCGACCGTCCGGTAGTACTCGGCGAGCGCGGTGCGGTAGTTCACCGTCGCCTGCACCTCGGCGCTGCGTGCCTGGGTCAACTGATCCTGGATCTGCGTGATCTGGAAGCTGGTGGACATGCCGTTCTCGTAGCGCTTCTTCTCGGCGTCCAGGTTCTTCTCCTGGAACTCGCGAGCCTTGATGTTGGCGTCGATCGACTTGATCGCCGTGTCCACCGCGCGGGCGGCCGTGCGCACCTCGGTCTCGATCACCGTCCGCTCCTGGTCGTAGAGCGCCTGGAAGCGGTCGACCTCGATGTTGTAGGTGGCGCTGGTCGCCCGGGCGCCCCGGTTCTGGATCGGATAGACGAAGTTGAGCTGCACCGTCCAGGCGCGGAAATCGAGCCCGGTGATCTGGTTGATGGCGGTGTTGTAGTTGGGGCCGAAGCCGCTATAGCCGTAGTCCACCTGGAAGTTGAGCTGCGGCTTGAGCTGGCTGCGGAAGTAGTCGGCGTCGCGCTTGGCCTGCTCGAGCTGCAGCTCCTGCGTGGTCAGCTCGGGGCGCCGGCTGACGGCGAGGTGGAGCGCCTCCTTGACGTCGACGGTCACCTTGGTGTCCGTCTTGGGGTCCGACGTCGGCACGATCGGGGTTTCCCAGAGGGAGCCCGCGGGGAGGTTGAGCAGCCGCCGCAGCACGTCCTCGGCGTCGCCGACTGCGGAGGTGGCCTGGATGATCCCCTCTTCGCGGGTGGCGATGGCGGCCTCGCTCTGCGTCAGCTCCAGCGGCGCCTTGGTGCCGACCTGCACCTCGACCTGGTTGCGCGAGTGGAGGTCGCGGGCGAGCTGGAGGCTCTCCTGGGCGACGCCGAGCTGCTCGCGGGCGTTGACCAGCCCCCAGTAGGCGTCGACCACCTGCTGGATGATCGTGGTCACCTGCAACCGGAAGTCCAGGCGGCTGATCCGGCTGGTGTTCTGCGCGATCAGGATGGCGCGGTCGGTGGAATAGTGGCCGAAGCCGCGCAGCAGCGGCTGGGTGTAGTGGAAGTTCAGCCCCGAGGAGTAGGACGAGGCGAGGGTCGCCTGCTTGCTGTTGCTCTGCCCGCGCCCGTTGTCCCAGGTCGCCGACACCGAGCCGCCGAGCGGGAGGTTCTGGGCGAAGCCGTAGTTGAGGTTCTGGCTCTCCGACTGCGAGGGGTCGAAGGTGGTCGCCGCCATCTTCTTGGCGTTGGCGGCGATGGCGTCGATGGTGGCGTTGAGGTCGTAGTAGCCGAGCGCCTGGATGATGGCGAGCCGGTTCTCGACGCGGACGTAGCGCGAGATGACGATCCCCAGGTTGCGCTGAAGGGAGATCTCGACCGCCTGGTCGACCGAGAGCTGGACGGCGTTGTCCTTGATGGTCAGCGCCGGCGGCTCGACCGGCGGCGGCGGTTGCAGGAACGAGCTGATGCGGATCGCCTTGGCGGCGGGGGTGGCGGCGGACGCCGGAAGGGCGGCGGCCGGCACCAGGGCGGCGAGCAGCAGCGCCGCACTTTGAATCCACGAAACGGATCGCAGGAATGTTCTCTTCATTGAATAGACCCCTGAAAGAGACCCCGCACCGGGGGGTCGATATGCCGTGTCGCGGCTCGCGCCGTCCCACGCCGAGATGTACGCGCCGGCCGCATGAAAGTTCTCTTGCACTCTGCTTGACGAAGCTGCGCTGCCTATCTTACCTTCCCGGCCCCCCAGCTCTCCCGGCCAGCTCTCCGGGATAGAAGCAGGCGACCGCGCGTCCCCATTCCCCCGCCAGGTCCCCCGCCGGGCTTGCGGAGCCCGCCAGCTCCGGCCGCTCGCTCGCGCAGCGCGGCCGGGCGCACGGGCAGCGCGGGTGGAACGGGCAGCCCGCGGGGGGCGTCAGCGGGCTCGGCGGCTCGCCCGGCAACACGATCCGCCTCCGGCGGCGGCCGGGGTCTACCACCGGCACCGCCGACAGCAGGCTCGCTGTATACGGATGGAGCGGGCGGGCCAGCAGCTCCGCCGCCGGCCCCAGCTCGACGATCCGCCCGAGGTACATCACCGCCACCCGGTCCGCCAGCCGTTCGACCGCCGGCAGGTCGTGCGCGATCAGCAGCAGCGCCAGCCCCAGCCGCTCGCGCAGCCGGCTGAGCAGGTCGAGCACCTGGCCGCGCACCGCCACGTCGAGCGACGACACCGGCTCGTCCGCCACCAGCAGGTCGGGCTCCGGGGCCAGCGCCCGCGCGATCCCCACCCGCTGCCGCTGCCCCCCCGAGAGCTCGTGCGGGAAACGGCTCCCGAGCTCGGGACCCAGGCCGACCGCGGCCAGCAGCTCCGCCGCCCGCGCGGCGCGCCCGGCGGCGTCGAGGCCGGTGTGGATGGCGAGCGGCTCCTCCACGATCGAGGCCACCCGCTGGCGCGGATCGAGCGAGCCGGCGGGGTCCTGGAACACCATCTGGAAGCGGCGGCGCCGCCGGCGCAGGGCGCCGCCGCGCAGCCCGAGCAGATCCTCGCCGTCGAAGCGGACGCGGCCGGCGGTCGGCTCGATCAGCCGCAGGGCGCAGCGGCCGAGCGTCGTCTTGCCGCTCCCGGACTCCCCCACCAGCGCCACGCACTCGCCGCGGCCGACCTCGAGGTCGACCCCTTCGAGGGCGTGCACGCTGCCGCGCCGGCGCTGCAGCAGGCCGCGGCGCACCGGGTACTCCTTGCGCAGCCCCTCGACGCTGAGCAGCGCGGGGAGCCGCTCGGGGGCGATCGCGGCGGTCGCGCTCAAGCGGCGCCCGCCCCGGCGCCGAGGCGCGCGCCCAGACGAGCGCTTAGACGAGGCAGCGCGTCCAGCAGCTCGCGGGTGTAGGGGTGGGCCGGCGCCCGGAAGAGCTCGCCCACCGCCGCCGTCTCCACCACCTGGCCGGCGTGCATCACCACCACCCGGTCGCAGGTCTCGGCCACCACCCCGAGGTCGTGGGTGATCAGCAGCACGGCGAGCCCGAGGCTCCGGCGCAGCTCGTCGAGCAGCTCGAGGATCTGCGCCTGCAGGGTGACGTCGAGGGCGGTCGTCGGCTCGTCGGCGAGCAGCAGGTCGGGGCCGCCGGCGAGCGCCATGGCGATCATCGCGCGCTGGCGCTGGCCGCCGGAGAGCTGGTGCGGATAGTCGTCGAGGCGCCGCCGGGCGTCCGCCAGCGCCACCCGGTCGAGCAGCCGCGCCGCCTCCTCGCGGGCCTCCCGCCGCGAGACCGGCCGGTGGGCCCGCACCGCCTCAGCGATCTGGAAGCCGATCGAGTAGACCGGGTTGAACGCCGTCGCCGGCTCCTGGAAGACGAGGCCGATGCGGCCGCCGCGCACGGCCTGGAGCCCGCGGGGGTCGAGGCGCAGCAGATCGACGGCGCCGGCGGCGTCCGGCGCGGCCGGCGCGGCGGGCTGGAGCCGCGCGCTGCCGGCGGTCACCCGCCCCGGCGGCGGCACCAGGCCGAGCAGGGAGAGGGCGGTCAGCGTTTTGCCCGAGCCCGACTCCCCCACCAGCCCCACCACCTCGCCGCGGCCGACGTCGAAAGCGGCGCCGCGCACGACCGGCGACCAGCCCCTTTCGGCGGGGAAGGCGATCTCCAGGTCGCGGACCTCGAGGAGGGCGGGAAGCTCGGCGGTCATCGGCGGCAGGCGGCCTTACCCGGCGAGCCGGCCGAGCCAGCTCACCAGGGTGGCGACTCCGAAGCCGGTGGCGCCCGAGCAGGCCGTGCGCTCGGCCTTGACGTTGGCGACGCCGGCGATGTCGAGATGGGCCCAGCGCTGGACCTCGCCCACGAACTGCGACAGGAACGCCGCGGCGGTGCTGGCGCTCCCCCAGCGGCCGGCGGAGTTGCGGAGATCGGCGTGCGCGCCCTTCATCTCTTCGAGGTACTCGGGGTAGAGGGGGAGGCGCCAGAGCCGCTCTCCCGCGCCCTGCGCGGCGGCGGCGAGCTCGCCGGCGAGCCCGTCGTCGGGGGTGTAGAGCCCCGCCGCCGCGTGGCCGAGCGCCACCACGATGCCGCCGGTCAGGGTGGAGAGCTCGACGATCGCGTCGGGACCCTCCTCGGCGGCCCAGGCGAGGGCGTCGGCGAGGATCATCCGCCCCTCGGCGTCGGTGTTGGTGATCTCCACCGTCTTGCCGTTGTAGCAGCGCACGATGTCGCTCGGCCGGTAGGCCTCGGCGCTCAGCATGTTCTCGGCAAAGGGGGTATAGACCGACAGGCGCACGGGCAGGTCGAGGTCGGCCGCCGCGCGCACGGCGGCCAGCACGGCGCAGGCGCCGGCCTTGTCGTACTTCATCTCGTCCATGTCGGCGGCCGGCTTGATCGAGATGCCGCCGGTGTCGAAGGTCACCCCCTTGCCGACCAGGGCGACGCGGGGGCCGCGGGTCCCATACCGCACGCGGATCATCCGCGGCTCGTGGGCGGAGCCGGCGCCGACGGCGAGCAGGCCGCCCATGCCGCGGGCGCGCAGCTCGTCGCCGCGCAGCACCTCGATCTCGAGCTTGCGGCCGGCGGCGAGGTCGCGGGCGCGCTCCTCCATCCAGGCGGGGGTGGCCTCGTTGGCCGGCGAGTTGGCGAGGTCGCGAGCCCAGGCGATGGCGCCGGCCACCGTTCCGGCCCGCGGCAGGGCGGCCGCGAACGCCGTCTCCTCGCCCGCCGGCGGCACCACGGCGAGCTGCTCGACCCGGTTCGCCCTCTCGGCCTCGCCGAGGAAGCGGTCGAAGCGGTAGGAGGAGAGCGCCAGCGTGCGCAGCAGGCGGCCGGCGGCGGCGCCGGAGGTCTCGGCGTGGGCGGGGAGCACGGCGGCGAACCGCCGCGCGCCGCTCTGCCGCGCGTCCTCGGCGGCGCGGCAGAGCCAGTGGCTGAGCCGGGCGTGGGTGAAATCCTTGCGGGCGCCGAGGCCGTAGAGGGAGACCACCGGCCCCGCGGGGCCGGCCTCGGTCTGCGCCAGATGGTCCTCCTTGCCCCGCCACCCCGGGCGCGCCGCCAGGCGCGCGACCGCCTGCCGGTTCGCCTCCTCCAGGCCGTCCACGGCGGGAGCCTCGCCCTCGAAGCTGCCCACGGCCAGCAGGTCCGCTTCCGGCCTGCCTGCCGGGACGACGTGAATCGATCCGAGCTCCCTCATGAATCCTCTCCTCGTTTCCTCCGGGATGTCGCGGCCCAAGAGTTTAGCAGCCGCCGCGTATGGTATACGTAATCGCTCCTTTTCCAGTTGAAACAACGCCCGTTCCCCGAGCGCGAGCATGAATTCGACGTCGTTGCTTCAGATGTTGCAGGGCCCGTTCAATTTCCTCTCCCCGGATCCGGAAGAGGCGCGCCGCCTGATGCCCGGCCTCCTGCGGGTGCTGCCGATGCCGCGCCCGATCTTCCTGGAGGACGAGAGCGCCACGCCCCTCCAGGGGTTCCCGGTCCTGCTCTCCTCCGGGCTGCTCGGCCTGCGCGCCGCCCTGGCCGCCTACATCGAGGCCGAGGAGACCGTGCAGGTCGCCGGGCTGCGCCGCGAGGGGCACGACGTCAAGGCGCACACCCAGGCCTGGGAGCGCTACGCGGCGCTGCTCAGCCGCGCGGTCGAGAACGCCACCATCTCCAGCTACGGCCGGCAATATCCGGCCGTGTTCTGGCTCCAGCACTCGCTCGACGTCGCGCGCCTCTTCAAGGATGTGCCGAAGCGCATCCTCCGGCGGGACAGCGAGGTCGGCCGCAAGCACGGCGACGCCATCAAGTACCGCATCCTCGACCGCTACCTCGACCGCGTGCTGTCGGCCATCTACGACCTCGTGGCGCGGCTCGCGCTGGCCACCGAGGAGGTCGAGGAGGAGCTCTTCCCCCGCCTGCTGAGCCACCTGCGCGACAACGTGCTGCTGTTCACCGAGGACCATATCGGCCGCGACCTCGGGGAGCTGTCGAGCTACTTCGCCGGCTCGCTGCACATCGACGGCCGCGACCTCCGCCGCCGGCTGGAGGAGCTGGCGCGCTGGCACTTCGAGCAGCTCGCCACCGACGCCGGGCTGCGCGCTGCCGTCACCCACCTGCTCAAGGCGGACCCGCGCAACGCCGGCCGCGATCTGCTGTCGCGCCCGGGCTACCTCTCCTACCTGGCCACCCTGCGCGCCTACGACCCCGAGCGGCTCCTGCCGCCGCCGCTCGTCCTGGTCTGGGAGAGCCTGATCGTCAAGCTCAAGGAGTTCGAGCTGGTCCACGGCCTGCGGCGGATGATCGTGCCGATCGAGATGCGCGACGGCGTCATGCTGGGGCGCGAGCTGCCGCCGGGGCGCGCGGTCGCCGGCGGCGAGCTGCGCCTCTCCTCCGCCACCCGGCCGCTCGACTTCATGGAGCCCTGGGTGATCGATCCGCGGGTCGAGCGCTACGGCATGATCTACGACATCAGCGACTTCTCGGCGACCCTGTCGGTCCTCCACCGCGCCGGCAACGACAGCCAGGAGGGGGCCTTCCTGGCCATGTTCCGCTTCCAGCGGCGGATCAACCGGCTGGCCACCTCGCACCGCGCCAAGCTCGAGAAGTACCTGGGCGACGGTGCCTTCTACTCCAGCCGCGAGGCCACCAACCTGCTGCTCTGCTCGATCCAGCTCCAGCGCTACTACGTGCAGGCCGTGCGCGATGGGCTGCCGTTCGACCGCGGCATGCGGATCGCCCTCAACTACGGCCCCTACCGCCTGATCCCGATGGGCGGCCTGCCGCGGGAGG
This sequence comes from uncultured Acidobacteriota bacterium, assembly GCA_963718645.1. GTDB lineage: Bacteria > Acidobacteriota > Thermoanaerobaculia > Multivoradales > UBA5704 > DATARR01. Next base: position 1,786,345 of record OY970373.1, on the reverse strand, counting down.
GGGAGCGCTACGAGTTCTTCGGCCCCGGCCTCGTCGAGCTGTCGCGGCTGACCACCGGCAAGGCGACCCAGGAGGTCGACGAAGTCAAGGCGATGCTGATCAACCAGGGGTACCCGGAGGCGACGGTGCACCGCTTCTTCGCCCCGGTGGCGCGCAAGAACGTCGACGTGGTCGACAAGAAAGAAGAGGCGCGCGCCTTCTACGCCTATATCAACCAGAACGGCACCCTGCACAACAACGGCATGGTGGCCACCGGCCCGTTCATCGCCCAGCTCGACCAGGAGACCGCCGGCATCCGCCTCTTCCGCGGCCAGGAGGGGGCGCGCTCCTATGTGGTGGCGATCTTCGAGGATGCCGGCGAGCCCTTGCCGATCGGCATCCGCAAGCTCGGCATGGCCCACCTCAAGGGGCTCGATTCGCTCCCCGTCTACGAGATCATCGACGCCGCCGCGATCGCCGCCGGGGAGCTGAAGGAGATCCCCGGCGAGCCCCTCCTGGCGGCCATCGACCGCGAGGTCGCCAACCTCCTGGAGAGCACCTGGAGCTGGCCCAATCCCCAGGGGAGCTGATATAGAACCGGCCATGGAAGCGCTATGGCAGAGCGACCTCCCCGGGCTCCCCGCCCCGCGGCGGGGCAAGGTGCGGGACGTCTACGACCTCGGCGACACGCTGCTGATCGTCGCCTCCGACCGGCTGTCGGCCTACGACCACGTGCTGCGGCCGGGGATCCCGGGCAAGGGGAAGATCCTCAACCAGCTCTCGAACGTCTGGTTCGAGCGGCTGGCGCCCCTCGTCCCCAACCACCTGCTGGCGACCGATCCGGCGGATTTCCCCGCGGCTCTGCGCCCCTACCGGGACCAGCTCCGGGGGCGCGCCGTGCTGGCGCGCAAGGCGCGGGTGGTCCCCTTCGAGTGCGTGGCGCGCGGCTTCCTGGCCGGCAGCGGCTACCGGGAGTACGTGAGCGGCGGCAGCGTCTGCGGCATCCCGCTCCCCCCCGGCCTCCTGCGGGCGAGCCAGCTCCCGGCGCCGATCTTCACGCCGGCCACCAAGGCCGAGGAGGGGCACGACGAGAACGTCGACTTCGCCACGGTCGAGCGCGCCGCCGGCCCCGGGCTCGCCGCCACCCTGCGCGACCTCACTCTCAAGCTCTACGAGGCGGGCGCGGCACACGCCGCCGGGCGCGACCTGATCCTGGCCGACACCAAGTTCGAATTCGGCTACGCTGTGGATTCCGATCGACTCCTGCTGATCGACGAGGTGCTCACTCCCGACTCCTCGCGCTACTGGGACCTCGCCCACTGGCTCCCCGGCGAGGAGCCGGCCTCGTTCGACAAGCAGTACGTCCGCAACTGGCTCGACGCCTCGGGCTGGGACCGGGAATCGCCGCCGCCCGAGCTCCCCGCCGACGTCGTCGCCGGCACGCTCGACCGCTACGTCGAGGCGTTCCGCCGGTTGACCGGCAGGGAGCCGGAGCTGTAGGCAGGGCGAGGGGACACGGACGGGCAGGGACGAACACGGACCCACACGGACAGGAATGCCGTCGCGTCGCGGCTTCCGAGGCTGTTATCATCCCTCCATGAGCTCCGAATCGCGGATCGCCGAGTTTCCCGCCACGATTCAACTCCTGCCGCTGGCGCCCTGGCTGCTGCTGCCGGGAACGGTGCTGCCGGTCGCGATCACGGCCGCCGAGGGGCGGGCGGTGATCGAGGCCGCCCTGGCCGGCGACGGCTGGGTGGGCGTCGTCCAGGTGCGCGGCGCCGAGGATGTCCAGGGCGCCCAGCCCCAAGCCGGCGAGCCGGCGCGCCGCTTCTACACCGTCGGCTGCCTCGCCCGCGTCCACGAGGAGAGCCGCGGCGACGACGCGCACCAGGTGCGGCTGGAGGGGGTCGTCCGCTTCCGCCTGCGCGAGGAGCTGCCGGCGGCGGACGGGCTCCCGCGGGGGCGGGTGGACTACGGCGAGTTCACCGCCGACCTCCGCAGCCGCGAAGAGGAGCCGGAGGATCTGAAGCTGGCGCTGTTCAAGGACCGCATCCTCGCGCTCGGCCGGGAGCAGTTCGGCTCCGCCGGCGTGCTGGAGGCGCTCTCCCCCCGGCAGATCGTCCTCTTCATGGCCCAGACCGCGCCGCTCGCCCCGGCCGAGAAGCAGGCCCTGCTGGAGGCGCGCGACTTCCGCGAGCTGCTCGACACCCTCGGCCAGCTCCTCTCGCTCAACTACCTGACGACGACGCCGGACACCACGCCCCCCTCGCGCGTGCATTGAGCGGCTCCTTGCGGTCGGGCGGGCGGTCTGTGATCATAGCCGCCGTGAAATCCGACGAGATGCCGACCACCCTCCCGCTGTTCGCCCTGGAGCAGCCGCTGCTGCTGCCGGGCACGGTCGTCCCGCTGGCCGCCGCCCAGCCCGGCGAGCGCAACCTCGTCGACGACGCCATGTCGGCGGACCGCTACGTGGCGATCGTCCAGCCGCTCTCCGACGGCTCCCCCGCCGCCCGCGCCCTGGCCGGCCGGCCGCCGGTCTACCAGGTCGGCTGCGTCGGCTACATCGGCGAGGTCCATGAGACCGAGGTGGACCGCTACCTGGTGCTGGTCGGTGGCGTCATCCGTTTCCGGGTGGTCGGCGAAGCCCCCTGCGACCGCGGCTACCGGCGCGTGGTGGTCAGCTACGGCGAGTTCGCCGACGATCCCGAGGAGCTCGAGGACGAGCTGGAGTTCCCCGTCCTGCGCGGCCTGGTGCGCCAGCGGATCGAGGCCAACGAGTCGGACATGGACCTCGAGGTGATGGAGAACATGGCGGGGACGGAGATCGTCACCGCCATCGCCCACGCCATCCCGCTCTCCCCCGCCGAGCGCCAGGTGCTGATGGAGACGCCCAGCCTGCGCGAGCTCGAGACCGTCCTGCTCAACCTGATGACCGGCCCCACCGGCCTCCCCAGCTTCGACTTCCCCCTCTCGCAGCCGAGCTGAGGCGCTGGCGGCTTACGGCCGGTCGTACTCCAGCACCCGGCCGTGCTCGGTATCCGCGATGTAGAGATTACCCAGCGCGTCCACCGCGACCCCCATCGGCGTCAGGAGATTGGCGGCCGTGGCCGGCGGCGGGAGGTTCGGATATCGAACACCGCCGGCCGTGAAACCGGCGTGCCCGAAAACGCGGTCGGCGAGGGTGTCCCGCAGGGGTTTCCGGAACTCCAGCACGCGGTCGTTGCCGGAATCGGCCACGTAGAGCGCGCCGCTGGGACCGACCGCGACCGCCAGAGGGCCCGAGAAGCGCTGCCGGCCGGTGCCACCGAGCCTTTGCTTGAAGTCGTCCTGGCCGATCACCACGTCCGCCACGGCGCCGGTGGCGTCGGAGGTCAGCGGATCGCGATAGATCAGCACCCGGTTGTTGACGGAGTCCACCACGTAAAGGTTCCCATGCGGGTCCACGGCCAGGCTGGAATCGCCGAAGAAGACAGGGTAGTCCCCTGCGAAGCCCCCCAGGCAGAGCGTCGCGGCGCCGGGCTTCAGGCGGCCGCGGTTGCAGAGCGCCTGCGTGAAGTCCGCTTGGCCGAAAACCTTCGTCGCGGCGTCGTCGGTCTCCGGGTGCTCGAAGAGAAGGACCCGGTGGTTTTCGAGGTCGGCGACGTAGAGGTGGTCCTGGGGGTCGAAGGCGAGGGCTCCCGGAAAGCACAGGCTGCGGGCGCTCACTCCCCCGAGGTTGCAGACACTCGAGGTGAACGAGCCACCCTGCCCCAGCACCCGGTCGGCCACTCCGTCGCTCTCGAACGGGCGGTCGAGCTCCAGCACCCGGTGGTTGTCGGCGTCCGCCACCCAGAGGTTACCGTGCGAGTCGACCGCCAGGCCCCCACGATCGGAGAGCGAGCCATGGATGGGCTCGCCGAGGACGAGGTCGGCCGCGGCGCCGTTGGCGAACCCTTCGGCGTCGCGCCAGCCGAGAATCCGGCCGTAGGCGTCGACGACGTACAGGTGGTTGGGGGATGCGCTGCGGTCGATCGCAAGGATGTCCGGCATCGCCAGGCCCCGGGTGGTCTCCCGCTCGCTCCCCACCCTCGCCGGCGCGGCCTGAAACGGGGTGTCGACAACATAGACGAAGCTGTCTTCGCCGACGATGTGATAGCTCGTCACGTAGAGGTTCCCCCGCGAATCCAGCGCCAGTTGGGCGAGGAACCCGATGTTGTCGAGCGGGGGTGAGAGGACCTCCGGTTGGGTCCCCGGGCCGATCGGCGCCGCATACTGCCAGACCTGACCGGAGGAGGCGAGGAAGACCAGGTCGCCGGCGGCATCGAAAACCCCGGGCTGCTGAAAGTACGATTCCGGCGCCGGGGCGAGCGTGAAGTCGGCCTTCAGGTCGGTTTTCAGGGGGAGCTGATAGACCAGTTGGCGCGAGGGCTTGCCGGGGGCGAAGTCCACCACGTACAGGTCCCCCTGCGGGCTGAATTCGAGGCTGAACGGGTTGCAGGGCCGCGCCGGGGTGCCGTTCAAACAAGCTGCCTCCGTGGCGGCGGCGATGATCCGGTCGGGAGCCGGAACCGGCCCCTTGCCGCGCGACACCGGCGCGTCGTACTCGAGGATCCGCCGCGTGCCGGCGGGATCGACCACCCAGAGGTTCCCCTGGGCGTCCACGGCGAGGTCGGCCGGATAGTTGAGCGGCCCCGACGCCGGGACCTTCCGCGCCGTGAAGCTCGCCTGGCCGAACACCCGGTCCGCCACGCGGTCGGTGGCGAAGGGGCGGTCGAACTCCAGCACCCGGAAGTTGAACGCGTCGGCGACGTAGAGGTTGCCGGCGGGGTCCACCGCGACGCGGTCCGGCGCGCAGAAGGTCGTCGCGCTCGGCGGCGCCGGGCAGGAGAGGTAGCTGTCGGCGGAGTTGCCGTTGAAGACCGATGGCTGCCCCAGCACCAGGTCGGCGGGGGCGCCGGCCCGGAAGCGGCCGAGGTCCGACCAGCCGAGCACCCGGTTGAGGTCGGGCGAGGCGATGTAGATGCGGTTGGGGACGGCCGAGCGGTCGATCGCGATGTCCGCGGCGTCGAGCGTCGTGCCGTCCACGAAATAAGGGATCGCGGTGCCGAACCGGCGCTGGCCGAGCACCCGGTCGGCGATGGTATCCCCCGCCGCGGCGTGGACCGGCGGCGGAGCCAGGAGGCCCGGGAGGATGAGGATAATGCCGAGCAAAACGGGCGAGGATTGAAGGCGTCTCATACCTCACCATGCGTCAGAACCCGCACGTTTCAGGTCACGCGCGCGCTCCGTGGTCCAGAAAGGCGAGCCAGTCCGCTACCCGCTCGCGGAGCTCGGCGAGCGGCAGATGGGAAGGGGCGGCGTCCGCCTCGACCTCGCTCTGGATCTCGGCGCCCTTCGGCGTCAGGGTCAGGGTGTAGGCGTTGCCGGTGCGCTCCCAGGAGGGGGCGCGCCCGGCCTCGACGGCCTCGATGGCGCGCAGCACCTCGCGCGCGGCCTCCGGGCTGTCCTGGAGGTCGCCGGCGAGGAACGCGGCCAGCCGCCGGCCGTGCCCCTGGCCGCGGGCGTTGGGGGAACCGTCGGCATCGCGGTAGAACTCGAGTCGCATGGCTTCTCCCCGTCAGTTCCGCGTATAGATCGGATAGGCCGTGTTGATCCGGCCGTTCTGGTAATACCCCTCGATCGTGAACCCCGTCCCCGAAGGCCCGCGGAATAGCTCCCCCTCGCCGGACCGGTGCTGGAACGCGTTGAGGACCGCCTGGATCACCGCCGCCCGGTCCATGCCGTCGGGATATAAGGTGGAACGCTTGGAGAGCCAGCCCTCCTCGGAGCGGATCTCCACCTCGGCCGAGTAGACCCCGGCGCGGTTGGGGCGGTCGACGATCCGCACCAGCCGCGCGTTCGCGGGATCGTGGCCGCCCGGGCGCGAATGGAAGCCGGTGGGCTTCCCCCGCCGGTTGATCTCCCCCTCGAAGATGTGGGTGACGTTGACCGGCGGCGACGTGCGGCTCCACTCCTCGGCCGGCCGCCCGCCGCGCGACCCACGCGACCGCGACAGGGCCGCGCCCTGGATCAGCACGAGCGCCGCGACGGCGAGGGCGGCGGGCAGGACTCTGCGGAATCTCGGCATGGGGATCTCCCTCGGGGGGAAGGATAGCGCAAGGCGGCCCCTCATCACCCCGGCCCTCTTCTCCCGTCGCACTCCCCCCAACCGGGAGAAGAGGGAGAAACCCCTTCGGGGTCATTTGGGCGGGGGTTCCCCTCTCCCTGTGAGGGAGGGCGGGAGGGGAAGGGAGAGGGGCCAGGGGTGAGGCTTCGGAGCGCAGATCGCCCCAGCCGGCAAGGTCCCTCTGGAAAGGCCCGCGCGGCCCGCGAGGTCCGCCTCAGCGAGGCGTCTTCCGCCACACCCGCCAGTCGTCGTTGACGAAGACGGTGAGGATCAGGATGAACCCGCACGCCGCCGCCAGCACGAAGAGAATCATGGCGAGGCCGGGATAGCCGAAGATGCGGAAGCGGGTGTTGACCTGCATCATCATCGCCGCGCCGATGATCAGCGCCGCCAGCACCAGGCCGAGCGCGATGCGGTTGGCGATCTTCTGCAGGTTGTCCATCAGGCGCGTCTCGTCGAAGGCGTTCACCTTGATCTGCACCTGGTTGGACGCCAGGTGGTCGAGCACGGTGTTCAGCCGGCCGGGCAGATGCTGCACGAAGTCCTGCATCTCCAGCGCCGAGGCGAAGACGTTGGCCGGCGAGAGCTTCTTCAGCATGTGGCGGCGCATGATCGAGGCGCTGTGCTGGCGCACCACCGCGTTGGGATCGAGATCGTCGTCCAGCCCGCGGGCGGTCTCGTCGAGCTGCAGCAGGGCCCGCCCCATCATCGTCAGCTCCGGGGCCGGACGGACTTTGTTCTCGGCCGCCAGCCGCGCCAGGCCGATCACGATGCGGCCGACCTGGACCTGCGCCCCCGAGGCGTTCTGGAAGCTCCCCACCAGATCCACCACCTCGCGCCGGAACCGCGGCTCGTCGAGCCCCTCCAGCGGCGTGCCGATCTGCAGCGAGACCTTCGCCACCTCCTGCCCCTGCCCCGAGGTGATGGCGAGCAGGAGCTTGAGGAGGTATTCCTGCATCGCCGGATCGATCCGCGCCACCATGCCGAGGTCGAGCAGGGCGAGCCGGCCGTCCTCGGTGATCAGCAGGTTGCCCGGATGCGGATCGGCGTGGAAGAAGCCGTCGATCAGGATCTGGTCGAGGTAGGCCTTGCAGAGGTCCTCGGCGAGCTCCTGGTTGTCGAGGTCGATGCGGGCCAGCGGCGACAGATCGGTGATCTTCGTCCCCTTGACGAAGTCCATGGTCAGCACCCGCGAGGTCGTGTAGTCGTCCACGGGCCGCGGGATCACCAGCCGACGATAGTCCTTGAGGTTGTTGGCGAGGGTGACCAGGTTCACCGCCTCGCGCCGGTAGTCGAGCTCGCGCATCAGGGTCTTGCGGAACTCCTCGAGCATCGGCTGGAAGGCGAGGCGGCGGCCGATCTCGGTGTGCTTGTCGGCCATCGCGGCGATCTGCGCGAAGGCCTCGAGATCCTCCAGGATGATCTGCCGGATGTTCGGCCGCTGCACCTTGACGGCGACCGGCCGGCCGTCGCGGAGCCGCGCGCGATGGACCTGGCCCAGCGACGCGGCGGCCAGCGGCTGCGGGTCGAATTCGAGGAACGCCTTGGAGATCCGCACCCCCAGCTCGGAGCCGACGATCGCCTCGACCTCCTCGAACGGGAACGGCTCGACGCGGTCCTGCAAGCGCGCCAGGGCCTCCAGATAGGGGCCGGGCAGCAGGTCGGAGCGGGAGGAGAGGAGCTGGCCGAGCTTGATGAACGTCGGCCCCAGCGACTCCAGGTCGCGGGCGAGCTTCTCGGGATCGCCCGTCACCGCCTCCTCGGTCGCCTGATCGTCCGGCAGATCGACGTCGATCCCCTTGACCAGGTCCGACCGCCCATGCTGCATGAGGAGACGGACGATGTCCGCGTAGCGTTTCAGATGCTCCGGCTTGAGGGAGAGGGCCATGGCGATCGGCAATGCACGGTGGGTGCCAGGAGGAAGAACACGGACAAACACGGACGCTCACCGACTACCACGGACGCTGATCCCAGGCGTCCCCCCGGTTCCGTGTCCGTCCGTGTCAGTCCCTGCCCGTCCGTGTTCCCGCTCTTCTAATCCTCCCCCACCAGCAACCCCAGCAGATCCGAGGTCGTGATCACCCCCACCGCCCGGTCCTCGCGGGTGACCAGCAGGCGGTGGATGTGCCCCTTGAGCATCAGCGAGGCGATCTCGGAGACCGTGGCGTCCTCGCGGACGGAGTAGATCTTGGGGTTCATGATGGCGGCCACGCGCAGCCCATCCTGGGCGGTCGGGAGCGCTCCGACCACGCCCTCGTCGGGACCCTCCCCCCATTCGTCGTCGATGAAGAAGGCCGAGCCCTCGCGGGAGAGGCGGTCCCCCTCGCCCGAGGCCACGGCGGCGATGTCCACCAGCGACACCACTCCCACCAGGCGCCCCTCGGCGTCCTCCACCGGCGCGCCGCTGATCTCGTTCTCGATCAGGAAGGCGGCCAGGTCCTGCACACTCAGATCCTCGCGGACCGTGAGGACCTCGGGGTTCATGAGGTCGCTGGCGGTGATCGGTCGCATTGCGGTCTCCAATCGCTGCACTGTTTCGGCCCGCCCACGATAGCGCGTTATCTCCGAAAGGCGAAAGCGTCGAAAAGGCGAAAACGGGCTAGAGGTGGAGGAACGACTCGAACGACTCCGGGTGGCTCGCCCGCATCCGCGCCTCCTCGACGTCCACCACCCCCTGCCGGACCAGCAGCGACAGCGACTCCTCCATCGCGATCATCCCCTGCCGCTTGCCGAGGGTGATCTCGTTGTACAGCTTCTGAAGGTTGTCGCTGCGGATATGGTGCCGCACGGCGTAATTCCCGAGCAGCACCTCGATGGCCGGCACCCGCCCGCGGCCGTCCGTCCGCGGCACCAGCGTCTGCACCACGATGGCGTGCAGGGCCAGGGAAAGCTGGTGCCGGATCTGCTGCTGCTGGGCCGGCGGGAAGACGTCGACGATCCGGTGCACCGCCCGCTGCGCGTCGTTGGTGTGGAGGGTGGAGAGCACCAGGTGGCCGGTCTCGGCGGCGGTCAGCGCCGTCGACACCGTCTCCAGGTCCCGCATCTCGCCGACCAGGATGACGTCCGGGTCCTGCCGCAGCGAGGCGCGCAGGGCCTCCAGAAAGGAGCTGGAATCTCGCCCCACCTCGACGTGCTCGATGATGGAGCGGATCGAGCGGTGCTCGAACTCGATCGGATCCTCGATCGTGATGATGTGGCTGGTGCGGGTGCGGTTGATCTCCCCCACCAGGGCGGCGAGCGTCGAGGACTTCCCCGAGCCGGTGGGGCCGCAGACCAGGACCAGCCCGCGGCTCGGCTTGACCAACTCGGCGAGCATCGGCGGCAGGTTGAGCCCCGCCAGCGTCGGGATCTCCAGCGGGAGCGCCCGCACCGCCACCGCCGGCTCGCCGCGCTGGCGATGGACGTTGACCCGGAAGCGCCACGCCGCGCCGATCCCCTCGTCGAGCACGCGGCCGCGGGCGATGCGCAGGCTGAAGTCGGTCGAGCCGCGCTCCTCCAGATCCTGGCGCTCCTTGGCGCCGAAGTGGGGCTGGAACAGGCGGTTGATCTCCGCCCCCTCGAGCGCGCTCCGCTCCTCCATCCGCAGCAGGCGGCCGTTGACCCGGAAGATCGGCGGCAACCCCGCGATCAGCAGCAGATCGCTCGCCTTCTGCTGGATCACCTCGGCGAGCAGCCGGTCGAGATCGCCCCCCTCCGTCACCTCGCTCTGCGAGGGAAGCCGGAGCTTCAACGGGCGCATCGCCTCGACCTCATCCTGAGCGTCGGGCTCGAAGACGAGGGCGGGCTCACCCGGTTCCTGGTAGGCGTTGGGTTCGTTCAGAGAGCGGACGAGTTGGTCGAGCTCGGGATCACGAAGGTGTTCGCTCATGGCGATTATCATACGGACGAGCGGGCGATTTCGTCGCCTAAGCGGCGGCAGAAAGGGACGACAGGGACTCCAGGGACAGCAGGGACAACAAATACCGGACTGGGTACTCTCTCCTATCCCTGTTGTCCCTGCCGTCCCTGCTGTCCCTTTCGTCCCTATTTGCCTTTTCTACTACCCCCCGTACTGGGCGTGGATATAGGCGCCCGTCTCGGTGTTGTAGAGCAGATACCAGCCGGGATGATCCGGGTCGTCGTAGACCACGAAATCTTCACCGCAATCCCAGCACCAGTCGACCGCGAGCGGCCAGTCGAAAGGCGCGATCAGGAAGGCCGAATTGCCCAGCCAGAAGCGGTGGCCCACCCGGTCGAAGCGGGAGACCCCATACCGGTAGGAGGGGCCGATGTGGGCGAAGCGCCCGTGCCCGTACGGCTGCGCCACGCGGAAGCGCGGATCGTCCCCCCGGTCGTGGCCGTACCAGCGGTCATGGTTGACGTGCGGCATGGCGTTCACCCGCCCGCCGTCGAAGCGTTCCGCCTCCGGCTGCCCGCCCCTTCGCGCCGCGGGGGGCGGCGGCGGATGGCCCTGGTTGGCGCGGGGCCGCGCGTGCTGCTCCGATCCGCGCTGCGCCGGGCCGCGCTGCTGTTGTTGCCCGCGGTCGCGTTGCGCGGACAGCGGGACCGTTCCGAGAACCGTGAGGGTCAGCAACCAGACGAGATGCGATTTCATGGTTTCTCCTTTTGCGCCCCGGTCGGGGCTTCGAAGCGGCGCGTTGAACCGCGGCGCCGTCCATAGCCGAGATTCCATGCAAGGGGCGTGCGGGGAGTGCCTCACGAGCCCTCCATCGAGCTTCATTCCCCACCGCGCACGCCGCGGATCGAGCTCGTTCCGCCCCGTTCCCCCCTGCCGGCGTCCCGTTTCCTCCCCTTTCCGCGACGTAAACGCCCCGACTCGTCGCATTCCCCGTCCGTCACGCTCTCCGACGTACGGGGAACGCGCCATTCCCCGCCGCCACGTCCTTCGTCGAGCGGGGAACGAGGGGTGACGACTCCTTCACGTCATGTACATTGCAGGGAACACCACGTTCCCTCCAGCGAATGAAGCGTGAAGCCTGGGGAACGTGGCGTTCCCCCGCCGTCACGCCTCGGAAAGGACGGGGAACGCCGCAGTACTCAGGGGGAATGCCGCAGTCAGAAGCCCAAAGTCGTCCAGGACTCCCTGGCGTCAGACCCCCAAGCCCCTTGCCTAAACGCCTCGACCTCCTCTATACTATGTACATCATCGGAGTTTGGCTAGAGCCTTCCACGAGGAAGCGTTCCCCAGAGGTCGAAGGCGCCGGGGAGGGCTCCGGATCGCAGGACTCCGCCTTCACAGAAGGCGTCGAGGCCGCGATGCGGGATTCTCCGGAAACGGCACACGTTCATTGACAATCGATGCACCGGAGGGAGCGGTATCAGGGCCGTTCCCTCCGGCCTGCCTCTACCGAGCAAGGGCCGGCTTCTCTCTCAAGGGAGCTTCGGCAGCCGGCTCTTGCCTCGTCTCGCTATCCTGTCCGAGAGGGAGGGGGACAGCCCGGAGGGCGGGCTTTGGACAGCCTGCGGTTTCAACCGCAGGTGAGCCGCCCCCCCATCATTCCAAGCCCTAAAAGGGCGGCCGACCTCTCGGCCATCGGCCACCCCTTGGGGGGGGTGGCGACTTCCATGGCGCCCGTACCTACGGTTGAAACCGCAGGCTGTTCAAAGCCCCACCCTCCGGGCGGTCCCCCTCCCGGTTCCGCATCTTCCCGGGCTGCGGTCCGCGCATGCGCTAAACTTACCCTCTCACTTCAAGATTCCTCAGAGGTCAACGCATGCCCGAAGGGTTTGACGTCTTCCTGAACCACAATAGTCGCGACAAGCCCGTCGTGGAGGAGATCTGTACGTGGCTCGAGGCGCAGGGCTTGCGAGTCTGGCTGGACAAGAAAGAGTTTCGCCCGGGCTTCCCATGGCAGGAAAGCCTGGAGGAGGGGATCCAGACCTCGCGCGCGGTCGCGGTGTGCATCGGCTTCGACGGCCTCGGACCCTGGCAGGAGCCAGAAGCGCGGGCCTTCATCGCGCAGTCGCGGCGCGAGAAGATTCCGGTCATCCCCGTCCTGCTTCCCGGCTGCCCGGAATCTTCCCAACTGACCCTCTTCCTGCAAGCCTTCGCGTGGGTCGATCTGCGCGAGGGGCTGACCGAGGCCGGCTTGGCGCGGCTGGTCTGGGGCATTACCGGCAAAAGACCGGACGGAACTGTGGCTCCCAGAGTCAAGCCCTCGAAGTCTCTAAGGACGTGGTGGAATTGGGGCATCGCGATCTCCCTCCTTGGGCTGGCTGTTACCCTTGCTGCCTGGCTCCGGCCGCTCCCTCCTACGTCTCCCCCACAGCCAGGCAAACCGAGAATTTACGCCGTTCGCGTCCAAGTGCTCGACCCGCAGGGCCAACCCATTGAGGGAGCCAAGGTTTGTACATCCACGAACAATGAGCCGCATCTACTCCTGGACGGATTGTGGGAGGTTGAGATCCCCTCTGGCAACGTCCCCAAGAACGGTCGCGTCTCGTTCTGGGCGAATCATCCGTCCTGGACCGAGAATCAGGTGAGCCTTTTTCTTGGCGACGATCCCAATCCTCGGGTTGAAATCCACCTCAAGATGCCCGAGACTTGGATTCGTGGCAGAGTGGAAGCCCAACAAATTCTCGCAGGTCTCCGAATTTCCCGGAGTGATGGCGCTCATGGACAGGCTGTCACTGATGCTCAAGGCCGCTTCGAGTTCAGGCTTTCCAGGCCGTCAAGAACTCGAATCCGTCTCCGAGCTGAGAAAAATGGAGTAGAGTTAGGAAACAATTTTTGTTACACGAATGATGATAACTGCTCGATCGTTTTGGAGAAACGATGAGACGGCAAATTGCAATAATGGTCGCCCTATGGTTGACAACCTCGATACTGCATGCGGTAAACGGAACGCAAATGTTTCTGATTGCACGCGATGTGGAGGATCATCCGTTGTCCGGTTTCCACTTTTCATATGGCGGTATCGAGTCTCAAGCTACGGATCAGACCGGTGCCACAGAGTTGAGCCTGCCACCTGGAGCTGAGCCGGGACAGCAGATTAAGCTGCTTTTGGTACATTCGAAGAAGACCAAGGATTGGTTTCTTGTCAATTCTCAGGTCAACATTCCTATGGGCTCTGCTTTCGCTGAGATGGTACTTATGCGGCGAAGCGCCTTCCGACTCATCGCGGACGAAGCCCTCGACGCACCGAAGGCGAAGCCTCATCGTTCCGACGAGTGGCCTACGGCTGAGGATCAAAAAGAAGCCCTCCTTGCAGCCGCAGCTCATCACGGCCTTACCGCAGAACAATTGGCATCGGCAATCCGCTCATTCTCTGAGACTCAGGATCCCAAAGATCGAGGAATCGCTGCTTACCTGAAAGGTCAGTATCAGCAGGCTGAAAAACTCTTAAAGAGAGCCGCTAGAAAAAAGAAATCCGACCTCGTCGAAACGCTACGATATCTGGGTTCCTCCCAATATAAGCAGGCTGAATATCGTGAAGCAGCTAACTCGTTCCGCATAGCACTCACGCTGCGCAGCGAGGACACCTCTTTATTGGGATTGCTCGGCAAAGCACTCGATGAGCTGGCCGAATGGAGAGAGGCCGAGCACCTGAAGCGACGTGCCCTCGAAATAGACGAAAAAAACTGCGGAAAGAATCATCCAAGAGTTGCTACGGATCTCAATAACCTGGCTGTTCTCCTCAAGGAGATGAACCGCATTGTCGAGGCCAAGTCTCTGATGCGACGCGCACTCAAAATCGACGAAAACAACTACGGCAAAGGCCACCCAAAGGTAGCTAGGGACCTCAGCAACCTGGCTATGCTCCTCCAGGATAAGAGCCTTGCCGAAGCCGAGCCTCTGATGCGACGCGCGCTCAAAATCGACGAAAGAAATTACGGCAAAGGACATCCAACAGTTGCCAGGGACCTCAGCACCCTGGCTATGCTTCTCCAGGATAAGAGCCGCCTTGCCGAAGCCGAGCCCCTAATGCGATGCGCGCTCAAAATCGACGAAAGAAATTACGGCAAAGGACACCCAACAGTCGCGGAGGACCTCAGCGACCTGGCTATGCTCCTCCAAGTCAAGAACCGCCTTACCGAAGCCGAGCCTCTGATGCGACGCGCACTCAAAATCGACGAAAAACATTATGGCGAAGGACACCCAAGAGTCGCTACGGACCTCAACAAACTGGCTATGCTCCTTCAAGCCAAGAGCCGCATCGCCGAGGCCGAGCCAATGATGCGACGAGCCCTCGCAATTTTCCTCGATTTTTCCCGCCGCACAGGATTTGGGCACCCAAACGAGGAAGCTGCTGTCGAGAATTATCGGCACCTGCTCCGATTTATGGGGAAGACTAAAGGCGAAATCGAGGAGGCGCTCAAGACAGTTAAACAGAATACATTGAAAAAATGAATAAAAAAGCTCGGTAAATCAGTTTATTTTCACTCCTTCATCCAGCCCACCAAGCGGGCCTTCGGCGTGGCGCGGCGGGGCAATGGGTGCAGATGGCAGTGACGAGCAGGCCTCCATCGACGCTCCACCCACGGTCGGGGCTCGTCCTCGCTAACCTCGATCCGGGTCGCCGAATGCGTCGGCAGTCTGCCCCTACTAATGCAGGTAGTGATCCACGAATAACGCGATCACCGAGGACGCCGACCGCGATATCATCCCTCCCTCATGACCGACCCGACCCACGACCCCACCCTCCCTCGCTGCGGCTGGGCCACCTCCGACCCGCTCTACATCGCCTACCACGACGAGGAGTGGGGCCGGCCGGTCCATGACGACCGGCGGCTGTTCGAGATGCTGATCCTGGAGGGGGCGCAGGCGGGGTTGTCGTGGATCACGATCCTGCGGCGGCGCGAGACGTACCGGCAGGCGTTCGAGGGGTTCGATCCCGTGCGGATCGCCCGCTATGGCGCGAAGGACGTCGAGCGGCTGATGGCGGACCCGGGGATCATCCGCAACCGGGCCAAGATCGAGGCCACGATCAAGAACGCCCAGGCCTTCCTGGCGGTGACGGAGGAGGAGGGGGCCTTCGCGCCGTTTCTCTGGCAGTTCGTGGGCGGCGCGCCGCGGATCAACCAGCGGAAGACCCTCAAGGACATCCCTCCGGAGACTCCGGAGTCCAAGGCGATGAGCAAGGAGCTCAAGCGGCGTGGCTTCGGCTTCGTGGGGCCCACCATCTGCTACGCGTTCATGCAGGCGGTCGGCATGGTGGACGACCACGTGTCGACCTGCTTCCTCCGTCAGAAGAAGAAGGCGTCCAAATTCAGGGAGGGCTCATGAGAAATCTGGTTTTCGCGATGCTCGGCTTTCTGGCGGTCTCGTCACTAGTCGCGGCTGCCGATTCCTCCCTCCCCGGGAAGGAGCAGCTTCTCCGCCGCGCCCTCGCCGACGACGAAAAGCGCTATGGTCCCGAGCACCCCTCCGTCGCCGGCGATCTCAACGACTTGGCGATGCTGATCCAGGACACGGGCCGTCTTGCCGAGGCCGAATCTCTGATGCGACGCGCCCTGGCTATCGACGAAAAGAGCTTGGGGCCAGAACACCCCAAGGTCGCTATCTATCTCAGCAACTTGGCTGCGCTCCTCCACTTCACGAACCGCGACGCCGAAGCCGAGCCGCTGATGCGGCGTGCCCTCGTCATCGATGAAAAGCGCTACGGGCCAAAACACCCAAACGTCGCCATCAGGCTCACCAACCTGGGCCAACTCCTCCAGGCGACGAACCGCCTCGCCGAGGCCGAGCCTCTGATGCGACGTGCCCTTGCGATCGACGAAACGAACTATGGACCGGAGGACCCAAACGTCGCACGTGACCTCAACAACCTGGGTCTGCTCCTCCAGGAGACGAACCGTCTCGCCGAGGCTGAGCCGGTGATGCGACGTGCCCTCGCTATCGACGAAAAAAGCTACGGACCCGAACACCCAAACGTCGCGCGAGATCTCAGCAACCTGGCCCAGCTACTCCAAGCGGTGAACCACCTCGCCGAGGCCGAGCCCATGATGCGGCGTGCCCTCGCAATCGACGAAAAGAACTATGGGCCGGAACACTCGAAAGTCGCTCTACGTCTCAACAACCTGGCCGCGCTCCTCAAAAACACAAACCGTCTCGCCGAGGCCGAGCCGTTGATGCGACGCGCCCTTGCTATCGACGAAAAGAGCTATGGAACCGAACACCCAAGCGTCGCGCGAGATCTCAGCAACCTGGCTCAGCTCCTCCAGGCGACGAATCGCCGCGCTGAAGCCGAGCCGTTGACGCGGCGTGCCCTCGCCATCGACGAAAAGAGCTACGGGCCGGAACACCCAAACGTCGCTCTACGCCTCAACAATCTGGCCGCGCTTCTCCAGGACACGAACCGCCTCGCCGAGGCCGAGCCGCTGATGCGACGCGCTCTCGCTATCGACGAAAAGAGCTATGGAACCGAACACCCAAGCGTCGCGCGAGATCTCAGCAACCTGGCTCAGCTCCTCCAGGCGACGAATCGCCGCGCTGAAGCCGAGCCGTTGATGCGGCGTGCCCTCGCCATCGACGAAAAGAGCTTGGGGCCGGAACACCCAAACGTCGCTCTACGCCTCAACAACCTGGCCCAGCTTCTCCAGGACACGAACCGCCTCACCGAGGCCGAGCCGCTGATGCGACGCGCTCTCTCTATTTATCTCGACTTCTCACGGCGAACAGGGTTCGAGCATCCCGACAAGCAAATGGTTTCGCAGAATTACCGGTCACTGCTTCGAGCGATGGGCAAATCCCCAACGGAGATCGATGGGTTGATCAGGGCGTTGAATTAGGCGCAGATCCGAGAAGAAGGTCGCCGCCGGGCGGCGAAGGTGAGCCCCCCGCGGGACCCACCCGGTCTTCTTTACGGACAGGCCCGCTCGGTACAGATGGTTCCCGTCGCGGAGTGGCAACAGGTGTTGCAGCAGGGGGGGCCGGGCGGCTCGGGTACGCAGACCTGATAGCAACCGCTCGCCGCCTGGGTCGGCGCCGTGAGCAGGGCTCCCAGGGTGGTGGTCAGGGCCAGGACCAGGAAGGCGATCTTCTTTTTCATCGGTCACGCTCCTTCAAGAGAGCGGCAGCGAGATACGCTCCGCTCCTACAAGCCTACCGCCGCTCGACAAAAGTGAGCACGGTCCGGCCGTCGCCCTGAGCCCCGCGCGCCAGCGCGATGCGGCCGCCGCCGGGGAGGTCGAGCACCTCCACCACCCGCTCCCGCAAGACCTCGTCGACGTCGTCGTCCCCGCGGGCCTCCAGCTTCGGCGCGCCGGAGACCGGGAAGGACCAGAGGGGGCGGCCGGCGAGGGGGCGCGAGCCCTTCAGGTCGCCGGGATAGAGCAGGAGATGGTCGCCGGCCAGGACCAGGAGGTCGGGCACGCCGTCGCCGGTGAGATCGGCGCCGTAGTGCCAGTCGGTCGCGCGGTCGTTCAGCTTCCAGCGCCGCGGGTGGTCCGGATCGAATTTGCCGCCGCCCAGGCTCCGGTAGGCGGCGACCTGCAGCTCTGTTCCCCGCAGGCCGCCGGGATAGACCAGGACGAGGTCCTGCCTGCCGTCGCCGTCCGCGTCGGCGGCCACGGCGTCGACGGGGAACCAGAGCGGGCAGTCGGTCTCCACGGCCAGCGCCGGCGGGCTCCCCTTGCGCGAGCGGTCGCGGCCGAGCAGGAAGAGGCGGAAGCGCTTCTTGGCGAAGACGCCGATCTGCTCGAAGGTGGTCGCCGCCAGGGCCGGCGTGCCGTCGAACCGGAGATAGCGGCTGTCCCTCATCAGCCGCTCATTGGCCGGCAGTAGCGACCAGGCTTCGACCGGAGCGGCGGCGTCGGCGGTCAGCAGCAGGGTCTTCAGGCGGCGGCGCCCTTCCACCTCGGGACCCGCGGCGAACGTCGGCGGATCGCCCGGCAGCAGGGTCACCGGCGGACTGGCGAGGCGCAGCCCCCAGTGCTGCCGCTCGGCCCGCACCGGCAGCGGCAGCGACATCCGGCGAGAGAGCGTGCCTCCCGCCGGCGCCAGCAGCTCTAGCACGCCGGTGTGGGCAACGGGGATCCAGGGTCGCTCGGGACCGGCGCCGGCCACCGAGCGGAGATCGATCGCCTCCGACTCCGCCACCTTCCGCATCGTCTGCCCGCCGCCACCGGCCGGCGCGAAGAAGACCCCCGGCATGCCGGCGACCGGCGACAGGGCGCCCCTGCCGCCATCGCCGCCGGAGAGGTCGAACCCGGCGACCGCGTTCACCTCGCCGTTCAGCCCGGCCGCCAGGCGCTCCAGCGTCCGCCGCTCGGGATCGAAGAGCCACACGCTCTTGGGACCCTTGAGGTCTTTCTGCGCGGAGAGCAGGAGAGCGACCCCCGGCCGTCCGCCGGGACCGGTGACGCCGGCGGTATCCACCAGGAAGCCGGGGAGCGAGACGGTGGCCGCCTCGAAGGCTCCGGCGCGGACGGTGCGCACGTAGGTGGGCGCGGCGAGGGCGGCGGTGGCGAGGAGGGCAAGAACGTAGGGTGCGCTGTGCGCACCGAGACCCTTGAAGGTGCGCACAGCGCACCCTACGCGGCTCACTTCGCACCCCCGCTCAGATACAGATCCAGCCGCACAGGCGGCACGAAGCCCTCCTCGGCGGCGCGCCGGGGGGTGATGATCATCAGGTCCGAGCGGCCGTCGCCGTCGAGGTCGCGGATGCGGACGAGCGAGAGGTCGCGCGGCTCCTCGCGGAGGTCGAAGGCCATGTCGGGCTGGGCGGGGAAGGAGCAGTCGGGCCGGCCGCGGTGGATGGTCACCCGCTTGCCGCGACCGATCTGCACGAAGTCGGCGCGGCCGTCGCCGTCGAAGTCGCCCGAGAAGAGCGAGAGCTGGCTGACCCGCAGGTCGTTGAGGTCGAGGCGGAAGGTGCCGGAGAGGTCGAGACCCTTCACCGCGCGGAAGCTGCCGTCCTTCTCCTGGCACCAGACGTGGAAGTCGAGCCCGACCGTGAGGCGCTTGGTGGCGAGGCTCCCCAGCAGGCCGGGGAGGCCGACGTCCATGGTGACGGTGACGAGATCCGGCCGGCCGTCGCCGTTGAGGTCCTGGAAGCCGCCCGGCAGCTCGATCTCCGAGCCCTCGGCCTCCACGCCTTCGAGCCCCCAGCCGGTGATGTCGAAGGTGCGGTAGGCGGTCTTCTCCGGCACGAGGTCCTTGGAGAGCCGCCGGAAGGTGAGGCGGCCGTGCGGCTGCCGGGCCTTCTCCATCTCCTTGCGCATGCCGCCGCGCTTGGGATCGTCCAGGCTCTGGCGGAGGACCACCTCGGCCCGGCCGTCCCCTTCGAGATCGCCCATCCAGACGGGCGCCGGTGCGCGGGGATCGTGAGCCTTGGGGTCGTCGCCGCCGAGCACTACTTCGACCGCCGGCAGGAAATGGCCCTGGCCGGCGTTGCGCGCCACCCAGACCGAGCGCCAGCGCTTGACCGGATCGCGGAAGATCAGGTCGGGCCGGCCGTCGCCGGTGACGTCGGCCGCCTGCGGCAGCGGATAGCGGTGCTCGAGATCGCGGGCCGAGCGGAAGGCCTCCCCCGGCACGGCCACGCGCGAGGCGGCGTTGCGCGCCAGGCCCTTCTCCGGGCGGGCGAGGTAGACGGCGATCCCCTCGCGGCCGGGGAGGAGCAGGTCCGGGAGATCGTCGCCGTTGACGTCCTTCATCAACCCGAGATCGCCCAGGAAGTTGCCGGTGCCGGCCATCACCGGCGGATCGGCGATCCAGGGCTCCAGCCGGAGCGTGCCGGGCGGATCGAGTCGGAGGACGCTGGCGCCGGCGTCGGTGACGGCGACCACGGGCGTGCCCGGCGGTCCCGCCTCCAGCGACAGCACGGAGAGCGGCAGGGCCATGGAGACCGGCGGGGCGTAGGAGCCGTCGGGGAGGGCGCGGTAGAAGCGCAGCTCTCGGCGGTCGATCACCGCCGGCACGATGGTCATCACGTCGACCAGCCCCTTGACGTCGTCCATCGTGCTGCTCTCGGTGATCGCCACCTCGTCCCACTGGTTGTAGGCGACCACGATGACCAGATCGCGGCGGCCGTCGCCGTCGAGGTCGGCGGCGACCACGGCGGCGGGCGCGCCGGGGAGGTCCAGGCTCACCGTCCGCGGATTGGAGAGGGAGGGGCGGCCGGCGGCGAGCGCCGTCGCGGAGAGGAGGGGAAGGGCCAGGAGGAGCGCCGGCAGCGAGGAGCGGAGGCCTCGCCGCCGGTTGCGTTGCATATCCACGCCCCTAGCTTATGACGTCCATCACAGCCTTCCCGAATTCACCAGCGCCGCCGCGACCAGCAGCAGGAGGGAGGTCAGGGAGAGGGCGAACATCTTCATGAAGTCTCTGGTCATGGCTCTTCACCTTTCCGACGCAAGCCGCATCACCTGAATGGGGCGACCGGCCGCCGTCTTTCGTTACAGCCATCTTCGTTACATCGCTGCCTTTCTTGACAACGCTCGGGCTGACCGAACACCCTCGCTTGGACTTCCTACGCAAGAGAATGGCAAAAGATGCGCCAGACCCCGCTCCCAGGAGAAAGGGGGTGTGGCGACGCGGAAATGTCTCCGGCAGGCGACGCAGGTGTCGATGAAAGCTGACAGTCGCCAGGGACAGCAGGGACCGCAGAAACCACCCTGGAGTCCCTGTCGTCCCTGATGTCCCTGGAGTCTCTTGTTCTCTTGTGCTTCCGCTCAGATCGTCGGCACGCCGGACCGCCGCCGGCCGCGCGGGAAGGCGTCGTCGATGCGGGCCAGCTCCTCGGCGGTGAGCAGGAGGTCCGCCGCGGCGGCGTTGTCGGCAGCGTGCTCGGCGCGGGCGGCCTTGGGGATCGCGAACAGGGAGGGGAAGCGCAGGAGGAAGGCGAGGGCGACTTGGTGAGGGGAGGCGCCATGGGTTTCGGCGATCGCGGCGAGGACCCGGCCGCCGGGAGTCCGCGGCGCCGGGAAGTTGCCGGAGCCGAACGGGCTGTAGGCCACGACAGCGATGCCGTGCTCGATGCAGAAGGGGAGCAACGCATGCTCGATCGCCCGCTCCTCCAGGTGGTAGAGCACTTGGTTGCAGGCGACCTTCCCTTCGCCGGCGATGCGGACCGCGTCGGCGAGCTCGACCTCGTCGAAGTTGCTCACCCCCCAAGCGCGGATCTTGCCGGCCCCGCGCAGCTCCTCGAACGCGGCGAGGGTGTCCGCCAGCGGGTGGCGGCCCGGCCAATGGAGGAGATAGAGGTCGAGATGGTCGGTCTGCAGCCGCCGCAGCGAGCGCTCGCAGGCCTCGACGGTGCCCCGGCGGGAGGCGTTCTGGGGCAGCACCTTGCTGACCAGGAAGGTGTCGGCGCGCCGGTCCGCGAGCGCCTCCCCCACGATCTCCTCCACCCGGCCGGAGCCGTACATCTCGGCGGTGTCGATGTGGGTCATGCCGAGGTCGAGCCCCTGGCGGAGGGACGCGACGGCGGCGCGCTCGTCCCGCTCCAGGTTCCAGGTCCCCTGGCCGACGACAGAAACCTCCTTGCCGGTCGGTCCGAACGCGCGGTGCTTCATCTCGTCCTCCCGTCGAGTCCCGTTCCCGCTTCCCCGGACTGCGCTTGCAAGCCGCTCGCCGGGCTCGCCACCCCTCCGGCTCGACCTCCGGAAAGGACACGATTGACACCGTGGGAGGACGGCAGTACTCTTCCTGTCGAAAACTCAAAGAGCCAAAACATGTCTGCCGAACCTATTACCAATCATTGCCCCTATTGCCAGCAGGCCATGCAAGTAACACGCATGACCTGCCCCTCGTGCGAAGTCTCCGTCGAGGCGGACTTCCCTGCTCCCCGGCTGGCCCGTCTGCCCGTGGAGCACCAGCGTTTCATCGAGATGTTCGTGCTCGCCAGCGGCAATCTGAAAGCGATTGCCGAGCAGGCGGGAGTGTCCTATCCCACTGTCCGCTCGCGCCTCGACAAGATCATCGATGCGCTGCGGCAGGTGATCGGGGAGACCAGCGGCGAGGCCGACGAAGTCTTCAGCGACCGGGAGCGGACCGAAGCCGCCGCGCGCCTGATCAAGGCCATCTGACCCCTTCCGATCGGCCGCCAGAGAGCCCCTTCCGGGGGCCCTCTGGCGATGCTTTCCTTGCCCGGCCGAGCGCCGGTAAAACATCTGGTCCCAGTCTTGCGTAAGAGCCTCGTGAGCGCTGTATTTTTGGCGAGGTACTGGACCTGATATGGAGAAGATGACGCGAGGCAACCCGGCTTCCGGCCAGCGTTTCCAGAGGGTGCGGGAGCTCCATCACGCGCGGGAAGCCGCGCAGCTCGATCGGTTCCTCGCCGACACCGATCCTCTCCTGCTCGCCTCGCTCTGTGAGGAAGAGGCGGTCCAGCCGGTCGTCTCGATGCGGCAGTGGATCGGGCTGAGGGCGGCGAAAGCGCGGCCGGTCCCCCTGCGGGAGGCCACCCTCGGCAGGTCCCGGTGCGAGCTCGCCGCGCCGGAGCTCGGCGAGAGCCGCGCGGTGAAGTTCCTGGTCACCTGCCGCCCCAGCCAGACCCCCCCGTCGCCGGAGCGCTGCGTCGTGCTGATCCGGGCCGCCATGGAATGGATCGACGCGCGCCTCGCCGACGGCTCGATGGAGACCACCTACCTCTTCCCCAACCGCGGCGGCATCGCGATCCTGCACGCCGAGTCCCACGAAGCGCTGATGGAGCTGCTCCTCGACTACCCCGCCTACCCGCTCTACACCTGGGAGGTGCAGGTGCTGGCGGACTGGCGGCCGGGCTTCGAGAACGTCGTGCGCGTCCTTGAAGTCGCTCAGGGCGGTCCGCCCGAGCCGTGACGCCGGTCCAGGTCCTGATCCTCGCCGCCGCCGCCTTCGGCGCGGGGGTGATGAACGCGATGGCGGGGGGCGGGACGATCCTCACCTTCCCTTCGCTGATCTTCCTCGGCATCCCGGCCATCGCCGCCAACGCCACCTCGACGGTGGCCCTCCTCCCCGCTTCCGTGGCCAGCCTCCTCGGCTTTCGCGACGAGGTGCGGCAGAACCGGGCCTGGCTGAAGACGCTCTTCCTGCCCAGCCTGATCGGCGGCACGATCGGCTCGGTCCTCCTGCTGCGCACGCCGGAGAAGCTGTTCGCCCTCCTCGCTCCCCTGCTGATCCTGTTCGCCACCACCCTGTTCATCGTCCAGGGTGCGCTCGCCCGCCGCCGGCCGCCGCGGACGATCACCGATCCCTCCGAGCTGCCGCGGGGGCGCTGGGCGCTCGCCTCGCTCCTGCAGTTCGGCGTCGCCGTCTACGGCGGCTACTTCGGCGCCGGCATCGGCATCCTGATGCTGGCCCTCCTCGGCTTCCTGGGGCTCTCGAACATCCACGCGGCGAACGGGGTGAAGAACTTCTTCAACCTGTGCATCAACACGGTCGCGGCGGGCTACTTCATCTACAAGGGAGCGGTGGTCTGGCCGGCAGCCCTGGTGATCGTGGCCGGCGCGACCGTCGGCGGCTACGGCGGCGCCCGCTTCGCCCGGCGGATCGGCAAGGAGAAGGCGCGCGCGGCGGTGATCGTCATCGGCCTCGCGGTGACCGCGATCCTGGTCTGGCAGCAGGCCGTGAAGTAGAGAGCTCCCGGCCGCTTCAGCAGTCGTCGCCTCCGGGTCCGCCGAAATAGAAATAGGACCCGATGTCCGTGCCCGCCACCGAGACCGGCACGAAGCTCAGCCGATAGCAGGAGGGGGACGTTTGGGAGGTCGTGAGCGACGACCAGACCGCTCCGCTCGCCGTGGCGTTCTTGAAGTAGAAGATCCGGCTCTGATAGGCGGTCTGGCTGGACCCGGCGCTGTCGTAGGCTCCGCTGCCCATCGGAGGCCACCGGGTCGCGCCGACCGTCTCGCCACCGTAGTCGATCCGATCGGCGAATTTGGACAGCCGGCCGCCCCTGTAGATCGACACCGGGTAGTAGCCGACGGCTTCGTATTGGTCCCCCACTTGGCCGTAGAGCCACCAGCGCCCCTTGACCAGCTTCCATTGCATCTGGAACGCGTACGTCGGCCCCCCGGGGGTGCTGTAATGGTCCCAGATTCCGCCGAGGGCCCAGCTCGGATTCGTCTGGACGAATCCGGCGCAGTCCAGGTTGTAGCAGCCGGTTTTGTTGTAGTCGTCCGCCGTCCAGTAGATGAAGAAGGCGGCCTTGTCCGTGCCGTACTTCTGCGGATAGACCTGCCAGCCTCCCTCCACCGTCTGGGTCTTCTTGCCGGAGCCGCCGATGTACCAGTGCTGGGCCAGGGAGAAAATCTCCTGGGCCGAGACGTCCACGCTGGGGCTCCAGAGGCTCAGCCAGGAGTTGCCGCCGAAATTCTTCACCGTCTGATAGGCGTGGGCGTACTTGTGGGTGTACGTCGTGTCCTTGGCCGCGAGGTCGTCGGACAGCCCGTCGGGAAGCTTGTGGAAGAACCCTTCGAGGGTCCTGAAACGGGTCATCTCCTGCAACGTGACGCGGCGAAATGGAATCGTCCCCTGGGCGCAGCTCACGGCGTTGCCGAGGGCATCCCTGAGCCCGAGGGTCAGAGGGGAGGCGGCCCTCTTCACCGCCGGCCCCGGGAGATCCTTATCCGCGAGCGCCGGCGGCGGCGCCTCGAGCTCGACCTCGGCGAGGCCTAGCTGACGGACCGACGGCTGCTGCTCCACGGGCACGCAATCGAACACCTGGCCGTCGAGCAGGAAGCTGTGCCCCACCTCCACTCCCTCGTACAGGGAGAGGAGGTGCTGGCGCATCTTCCCGAAATCCGTCTCGCCCTGGACCTTCGCCCCTTGAGCCGGTCCGAAGGACTCGGCTCTGGCGATCCGCACCTCCTGCAGGAACTGATGGAAGGGGACGAGGGAAGGCTGGCTTCCCGTCTGGCCGAAGGCGACCCCGGAACCGGCGAATCCGGAGAGGGCGAGGAGAAGGAACGAAATCCGTTTCATTCTATGGATCTCCCGGTCAGCGTGCGAACAGCTTGAAAAAGGCGAACATTCCAAGGCGCTGTGGTTAATTATAAACCAGATCCAAAGGATCTATTGAGGCCGCTTGGCGGCTCGATTACAACCGGGCCACCGCCGCGCGCCTCTGAAGCTGGAGCACGTTCACGTCCGGATCGACCACGATCCGCCCGGGCTCGAAGGGGCAGCGGATGCGCAGCACCTTCGATTCGCCGGCGCCGAGCACCACCGTCGCGCGGGCTTCGCGATACTCGGGCGAGGTCTTTCCCTTCTCGTCGTAGCGCTCTCCCCGCGTGGCCGCCACCTCGACCGGGAAGCGGCCGGTGCCCGCGTTCGTCACCTTCACGGTGGCTTCCCAGGCTTCCCCGCCCAGCGACTGCTTCCGGGCCTCGTCAAGCTGGTACTCCGGAGCGACCCGCTGGAAGAACATCTGTCCGACCAGGTCGTCGAACGCCGCCTTGTCCGGCGCGTAGGGGCGCAGCACGGCCATGAAGTCCTCGATCACCGGATGGTCGGGGTTGTTGTGGTAGGTCCGGAAGAACTGCTGGACGCCGGCGAGGAAGGCGTCCTTCCCCATCCGCTGGTAGAGCATCCAGAGCGCCCACCCTCCCTTGTTGTAGATGACGGTGACGTCGCCCTGACGGCCATTGAGCTCGAGGGTCTCGGCGAGCGGCTTCTCGTCGCTCGGCTGGCGGTTCTCGCCGTAGTCGGCCTCGATCGCCGTGGCGAAGGTCTGCCGCTCCAGCGGGCCGCGCATCTGATCGAGGAGCATCATCGTCGCGAAGTGCGCCGCCCCCTCGGCGAGCACGATGCCGCCCGGACCCTCGCCCGGCGACATGATGTGCCCCCACCATTGATGGGCCGATTCGTGGGCGGCGATGGTGAACGCCACGTCGTTGTCCGGCAGGCGCTGGGCCAGGAAGCCCGCGCCCTCGGAGAAGAAGATGTTGGTGGCGTTGCCGCGGGCATAGCTGGCGTAGCTGGGGAACTCGTTGAGCCGCAGCTCGCGCCAGGGATAAGGCATGTACCACTGGGCATAGTACCGGCGCGCGCCGTTCAGGGCCTCCAGCAGGCTGTCCACGTTGTAGGGGTGCCCCGGGTAATAGAAGACGGCGGTGCCCGGCCCGCGCTTCACCGCCCAGTGGCGGCCGGCGGCGATGTTGAAGACGCGCACGGGATAGTCGCTCTCCCAGATCCGCGTGCGCCGGCCGTCCTTCACCGTCTCCGCGGTCAGGGCGCCCGTCGAGTTGACGATGTAATCGGCCGGCGAGGTGATCCGCAGCCACTGGGTGAAGGCCGAGCGGTCGAGGTCGGAGTCGGTGATCCCGTCGTAGAAATGAGCCGGATAGATCCGCGGCTCGGAGCGGTTCTTCTCGTCCACCCCGATCTTGGGATCGAAGGCGATCTTGGGCACGAAATCGGGGTTGCGGCCGGTGAGGATCGCTCCCGACGGCAGGAGGAATTCGCCCAGGGGGAGATTCCCGCCATTCTTCGAGATGCCGGCGAGGATCGTGCCCCGATAGCGGAAGCCGAGCCGGACCGACGCCCCCGGCGCCAGCGGCTTGGCGAGCCGGAAGACGTAGAGGTGCGAGCACTCCTCCGGGACCCATGGACGGCCGTCGAGCGTCCAGGAGAGCCCGGTCCAGGCGGTGCCGCCGGTGACCGGAAACCAGTAGAGCGGCTGTAGCTTCTCGTTCTTGAGGTCGTAGAAACCGCTGGCGCGAAAGCTCCGTGTGTCCGGATCGAGGTCTAGATCCATCTCCACCCGGGTGACGTAGGGCAGCGCCTGGCCGGTCCAGGTGTTGAGGTTCTTCCGCCAGTAATCCTTGTGCTCCTTCTCCACCGCCGCGCCCTGGAAGCCCTGGTTTACCTGACCCCAGAGCGTGAAGCCGAGGACGAGGGGGGGCAGGGCGAGCGCTCCGGCGGTGAGCAGGGTCCGCCGCTGCTCCGCCGGTCGGAGCAGCGGGTGCAGGCGGTCGCGGTCCCGGCGGTTCAGGAAGCGCACGGCGATCCAGCCGAACAGGGCGGCGAGGGAGAGCACGAACAGCCGGTTGAGCACCACCGCCGCGCGATCGAGGCCGAGCGGCCCCAGGTCCGACCACGGAATGGCGTACCCCTCGCGGGTCGCTCCGAGGAGGACCCAGTTGCCCACCCAGTTCATGATCCCCCGGGTGAGCAGGACGGCGGTCAGCACCGCGGCGCCGATCCCGAGGCCATAGGTGGTGTAGCGGCTCCGCGTCACGGAATGGAGCGCGGCCACGAAGGTGATCCAGACGATCATCGTGGGAGTCAGCAGGAGCCCCCAGACGAGCAGGAACGGACGGAGATCGAACGCGACCCTCCCCTGCCCTTGAATCACCAGGAGCGCGACCAGCAGCGTGCCGAGCAGGGCGACGCCCAGCACCGCGAGATTGGCCAGCACCTTGCCGGCGACCACCGATCCCGTGCGGACGGGCGTCGCGTGGAAGACCGGAGCGGTCCCCGTGGCCCCTTCGCGCTCCAGCGACTCCACCGTATAGAAGAGGAAGAGCAGCCCCAGCGCAATGGTCATGTAGGCCGCCGCCTGCATCGCCGCGACACCCGGGGTCCACAGGATGGCGCTGTTGAGGAAGGGATCCCGGGCATCCTTGTAGAGGGTCCGCAGGAACACCAGGATGAACGGGATG
Organism: uncultured Acidobacteriota bacterium; assembly: GCA_963718645.1. Taxonomy (GTDB): domain Bacteria; phylum Acidobacteriota; class Thermoanaerobaculia; order Multivoradales; family UBA5704; genus DATARR01. The sequence goes on along the minus strand of OY970373.1, from coordinate 1,758,696 downwards.
AAGATGTACAGGCCGGGCTGGGAGCGCAGCTCCTGGAGCTCGAAGCGGGCCACGGCGAGAGTGCCGGCCAGCAAGCCGGGCGGTCGCGAGCCCATCGCCAGCGCCGAGAGCGGCCGGGTCCCCGGGAGGGCCGGAGCGGCGGGCGCCGTCTCGGCGATCCGCGAGCGAGCGGGCCGGCGCAGACGGCCGCTGAAGTGACGCCGCGAGAGGTCCACGAACAGCAGCCCGAGGACGACGAAACCGGCCCGGCTCAGCAGGAAGGGCGTATCGAAAGTCATCGGCCGGGTGTTGTAGAAGGCGATCCCGCGGTCCACCAGCAGCCAGCTCTCCTTGAGCCAGCGGAAGCCCGAGGGATCGGCGTAGCGCAGCACGTCCGACAATCCCGAGCTGATTCGCGGAGGATAGACGCCCCACAGGAAGCCGTTGCAGGTCAGGAAGACGATCACCGGGAAGAGGAAGACCAGGATCGGCCGGCCCGTCCAGCGGCCGAGGGCGAAGGTCACGCCCGCCGTGAAGACCACCGCCGGCAGCAGGAAGACCAGGGTCGGCCGCACGTAGGAGATGAGGTGGAAGGGTCCGTAGATCTCGGGGCTGCCGGCGTCCGGCAGGAGATGGCTGAGCAGCCCCGTGCTCAACGGCAGCACCAGCACGACCGCGAAGCTGGCGAGCAGGGCGGCGAGGAACTTCCCCCAGACATATTCGCCGGGCCGCAGGGGCGTCGAGTGCAGCAGGTCGCCGATCTTGTGCTCGGCGTCGCGGATCAGAGGCATGCCGGACGCGATGGCGACCAGGAACGAGATCATGAAGAAGCTGATCAGCCCATAGACGTAGGCGGTCTGGAACTCGGAATCGACCCAGGCCTTGTTGCCGCCCAGCGAGGTGTTGATCGACCGGAAGACCCAGGAGCCGCGCGACACCCACCAGCCGTTCAGCACCATAAACAGCGCGAAGATCAGGAACAGCGGCCGGCGGAGGCTCTCCTTGAGGTCGAGGCCGGCGACCAGGCCGAGCCGCCGGAAGCTGAACCCCTCCGGCGAGCGCGGCGGGGCCTGAGCGTGCGGAGATGACAGCGAGCGTTCCATGGATGAGCCTCCCTGCCCACAGTACGGCCGGGCGGCGGGAGGGTTTCAGGGGGCAAGGGCGGAACAGGGACAAGCACGGACTGACACGGACGAGCACGGACAGCAACGCGAGTCCGTGTTTGTCTTTGTCAGTCCGTGTTCGTCCCTGTTCCGGCTTCCCCGGCCTCACCCCAGATGGAAGAACGCCCGCAACTGCGCCAGCATCTCGTCGAGGTTGGCGCGGCGGAACTCGCGGCGGTAGGACTCCTCGGTGCTCTCGCTGATCTGCTTCCGCTCCTCGGGCGGGAGGGAGGCGAAGGCGCGGCCGGCCAGCGCCTCGTCGAAGGCGCGCTGGGCCGCGGCGCTGCGCCCGGACCACCAGGCCTGCAGCCGGTCGTCCTCGTCGTAGAAGGCGTAGACCGGGATCCGCTTCGCCTCGCCCAGCCAGAGGAAGTGGGTCATCAGCTCGGCGTTCTGGTCGAGCGGGAAGACCCGCAGCTCCCAGCCCGGGAGCTCGTCGGCGATGCGTACCCAGGTGGGGAGCGTGTGGTAGACGTCGGGACACCAGTCCTCGCCGATCGCCACCACCCGCAGCGGCGGGAGCTTGCGCAGGACTTCCATGTCTTCAGGGGTCCGGGTCGGCTCGCGGAAGACCTCGTCGAAGGTTCTGCCGTTGCGGCGGATGGTCCGGCGGTAGGACGAATAGGGCAGGCCACGGTTCCAGACTTCAGGCGACAGAGGATTCATGACACTGAGGATATACCGAACCCCGGCCCTGCGGGGTTGTGGTAGATTCCTGGAAAATTCGGTTCTCGCCTAAGGAGGTCGCGATGAGCGCGTTGCGACGTTGGCTGCTGTCTGCTGTTCTCCTTCTCACCGCGGCGGCCATGGCCGTGGCGCAGACGACCGGCACCATCGTGGGCCGGGTGACCGACGAGGGCGGGGGCACGCTGCCCGGCGTCACCGTCGAGGCGACGAGCCCGGCCCTCCAGGGGACGCGAACGGCGGTGACGGACGGCACCGGCACCTACCGGCTCAACCTCCTTACTCCCGGCGACTACACGGTCTCGTTCACGCTGGAGGGGTTCGCCAAGGAGACCCGCCAGGAGGTCCACGTCGGCTTGGACCGGGACACCACGCTGAGCACTACCCTGCGGGCCACCCTCGCCCAGGAGATCACCGTAACCGGCGACGTGCCGGTGATCGACACCACGAGCACCACCGTGGGCGCCAACCTGGACACCCGCGCGATCGAGACCCTGCCGACCGGCCGCAACTACTCCTCGGTCGTGCAGATCACCCCCGGCGTCTCCTCGGACGCCAACGCGGAAGTCACGCCGCAGCCGTCGATCACCGTCTACGGCTCGACCGGCTCGGAGAACTCCTACCTCATCGACGGCGTCAACACCACCGGCGCCGAATACGGCGCGCAGGGCACGGAGCTCAACTTCGAGTTCATCCAGGCCGTGGACGTCAAGACCGGCGGCTACCAGGCCGAGTACGGGCGCTCGACCGGCGGCGTCGTCAACGTCATCACCAAGTCGGGCGGCAACGATTTCCACGGCGACCTCTTCGGTTACCACGACAACGACTCGTTGCAGAGCAACGCCAAACCCGTGGTCGCGACCGGCGGCACGACGGCCGGCTATACCCGCGAGGACTTCGGGATCGACGTCGGCGGCTTTCTGGTCCGCGACAAGCTCTGGTTCTTCGGCGCCTACGACCGGGTGGACAACACCGACAAGACCACGCTGCCAGGAGGCCCGCTGGCCGGCAATGTCGTGCAGTCAAAGAGCAAGCGCGACCTGGCCGCCGCCAAGCTCACCTGGAAGCTCTCCGACAGCCAGTCCCTGATCGGTAGTTTCTTCCAGGATCCGCGCGACGACACCGGCGCGATCAACGACGCGCAGCACAGTCTCAACGGCGACCCGCTCACCTACCAGGGGCTGCGCAGCTTCGGCGGCAAGGACTACTCGCTGCGCTACCAGGGGATCCTCTCCAGCGCCTGGCTGCTCACCGGCCAGGCGGCGGAGCACCGGGAGCAGAACTCGATCGGTCCGGCGAGCGCGGCCGGCGACACGATCGAGTTCCGCGCGGTGGACAACAACTTCTACCAGACCGGCGGCTTCGGCCTCCTGCAAACGAAGGACTTCAAGCGCGACTCCGCCGGCGGCTCGCTGACCCGCTACCTCGAGCATCACGAGATCAAGCTCGGATTGGAATACGAGCGCGAGCAGGCGGACGTCGTCCGCCGCTTCTCGGGGGGCGAGCAGATCGACGTCTACGCCAACGGCGGCCATCCGGTCTACAGCCACTTCTACTGGACGACTCCGCTGGCGGATGTTTCCAACGCGCCGGTATCGCAGCTCACCGCCAGCCCCGAGCACAAGAACTCGGCGGTCTACCTGCAAGACCGCTGGACCCCGCTACCCAACCTCAGCGTCGACCTCGGCGTGCGCTGGGACCGCCAGCAGATCATCGACGCCGAGGGAATCCAGCGGATCGATCTGAAGAAGGACTTCGCACCCCGTCTCGGCGTCGTCTGGGATCCGGCGTCGAACGGCCGCTCGAAGGTCTTCGCCTCCTACGGCCGTTATTACGAGCAGATCCCGATGGATCTCGTCATCCGCTCCTTCTCCTTCGAGAGGCAAGCGCGCATCTTCAACTACAGCCCGACGAGCACGACGCCCGATCCCGGTGCCGAGGCCGACCTCGGCATCAATTCCGCCATTTTGGGCGGTACCACCGAGCCGGCGGACCCCAACCTTCACAACCAGTATCTGAACGAGATGCTCCTCGGCTATGAGCGCGAGGTGCTCCCTGAGCTCTCCGTCGGCATCAAGGGGATCTACCGCGATTACGGCGAGGTGATCGAGGACTTCCTCTGCCATACCGACGGCACGTATTGCATCGGCAACCCCGGCGAGGGGATCATGAAGCAGATCTACACCCTCGACTATTCCCAGACCTTCCCCGCGCCGAAGCCGAAGCGGACCTTCAAGGGGATCGAGCTCGACGCCACCAAGCGCTTCTCGAACCACTGGCAGGGGCTCGCCTCGTTCCTCTACTCCAAGCTGGAAGGGAACTTCGACGGCCTCTACGCGCCGTTCACCAATGTCGGCGCCGACCCCAACATCTCGGCGGCCTACGACTACTACGACTTTTTCACCAATGGACGGGACCTGACCAAGATCACCAATAAGGGCCCGCTGTCGAACGACCGCCGCGAGCAGCTCAAGCTCTCCGGCCTCTACGAAACCCCCTGGAAGCTGTCGATCGGACTCTCGGCCTACTGGCGCTCAGGAACGCCGCTGACCCGCTACGGCTACTCGGACATCTACGCCCGCTACGAATTCTTCCTTGACCGACGCGGCGCGGAAGGCAGGACTCCCGACAACTACGACGCGGATCTCCACATCGGCTATCCGCTCACCGTGGGCCCGGCGAAGGTCAATCTCCTGCTGGATATCTTCAACGTCTTCAACCTTCAGCAGCCGGTGCTGCTCGACGAGCGCTGGGATTTCCAGGAGTCGGACAACGCCTCGCCTACCCCCACTAACCCGGATTACAAAAAGCCGGTTCTGCGGACGCCGCCGCGATCGTTCCGCTTCGGAGTCCGGCTGAGTATTTGACAGCCCGACGAGCGATCCCTGTCAGGAAATCACGACGGAGTCTGGGAAACGACCAGCTCTACGAATCAGCTTGACTGATCCGGACGCACCCTGTCGGGCCTCAGATCCTCTTCCGGGAAGGCTTTATCTATGGATGAAAGCACGCTTGGTCAGGAATTGGGTCATTCGGCATTTCTCCCGACTGGAAACTGTAGCTCCTAAGGACACTGCCGGAGAAGTCGCGGACCTCAAATCTCAGGAACCCTCGGCCAAGACCATAGTAGTACTCTTCGGACCCTGTCATGTCATCAAAGGTGGAGTATAGGATAAGAGTAGGCAGGATGCCTATTGTGCCACCGTAGTTATAGTTGGCATAGGAAACCGTTGACTGAAATTTAGCGCAATGTGAAGGATCAGTAGAAGTGTATTGACAGGGACAAGAATTGCAATTATTATAGTTGAGCGTGCCCGCAGAGCATGACGTGAATCGGTTCAGGTTTTTATAAGTCTGATTCCCGCCGGTACACACAATCCTGGGCATTCCAGTTTGCGCCTAGATAGTATCCTGAATAACCTGTCTTCCAAACTCGCGTCTGCGGCGAGTTGTTCTGCATGTTTTCTGCTGTGATGTAGATCCAGTCGCGATCGTAATCATAAGTCTCTGATGAGTGAGGATCATTGAACTTGATCAATTCAAGCTGAGTGGATCCATACATAAGTTTGCGATAATAGGTTGCTGAACCGTCAGAGCCCTGCCAAACAATTTTGGCTGTTTGCCACCCCGGGTAGCTTGGGATGAAATAGGACGTGGCATCCTCCCAGCGGGTACAGACCGGATCTGGCGGAAATGCTGAGCCGATACTTGCCACTAACAAGAACAGGATATAGGCTGAGAAATTCAGGATATGACTTCTCATTAGCTGATCCTCCGGTTACTCGCTTGGTGAATCTGCGATCCAAGCGGCCTTGTTTTAGAATCTATACCTATCCCTGATCGCTGTCAAACGGTGAAGGAGACTGGGAGGGGATGGCGGAGAGGTGCGGGGAATGGGTCAGCTTGTGACCCGCCGGCTGGCCAGGCGCGCCACGGTGGTGACCAGCTCGGAGGGGTCGACCGGCTTGGCGAGGTGAGTCTGGTAGCCTGCTTCGAGGGCGCGGGCGCGGTCTTCGGCGCGGGCGTAGGCGGTGAGCGCCGCGGCGGGGAGGTCGCCGCCGCGGCCGGCGCCGCGGGCGCGGACCTTGCGGATCAGCGAGTAGCCATCCTCGCCCGGCACGCCGATGTCGGAGAGCAGGACGTCCGGCAGGGCCAGATCGAGCGCCGCCAAGGCTTCGGGAACCGAGGCGTAGGCCGCCACCTCGGCGCCGCACTGCTGAAGCGCCACCACCAGCAGATCGCGGGTGTCCGGTTCATCCTCCACCACCAGCACCCGCACTCCCGCCAGCAGATCGGCGGTGCTGAAGACGCTCATCGACACCGCCGTCCGGTCGAGGGGATCGTCGGCGAGCTCGGCGCGCAGCGGCAGGCGGACGATGAAGGTCGCCCCCTGCCCTTCTCCCCCGCTCTCCACCTCCGCCGAGCCGCCGTGCAGCTCGATCAGGTGGCGCACGATCGAGAGGCCCAGCCCGAGGCCGCCGTGGGTGCGCGTGATCGATCCCTCGGCTTGGCGGAAGCGGTCGAAGACATAGGGCAGGAAGTCGGGGCGGATGCCGATCCCGGAGTCGCTCACCCGGATCACGGCGTTCCCTCCCGCCTCGCGCAGGCGGACCTCGACGGCGCCGCCGCGGGAGGTGAACTTGATGGCGTTCGACAGCAGGTTCCAGATCACCTGCTGGAGGCGGTCGGAGTCGCCGAGCGCCGGGCTCGCCAGCGGACCGATCGACAGGTCGAGCGCGATCCCCTTGGCATCGGCCGCCGGCCGGACGCTCTCCAGGGCGGAGTCGATGATGCGGCGCAGGTCGACCGGCTTGAAGTCGAGCCGGAGCTTGCCGGTGATGATGCGCGAGACGTCGAGCAGATCGGCGATGAGCTGCGCCTGTGAGCGGGCGTTGCGCTCGATGGTCTCCAGAGCCTTGGCGGCGGCGGCCGGATCGAGCTTGCCCATGCGCAGCACCTGGACCCAGCCGAGGATGGCGTTGAGCGGGGTCCGCAGCTCGTGGGAGAGGGTGGCCAGGAACTCGTCCTTGGTGCGGTTGGCCTCCTCGGCCTGCCGGCGCGCCTCCTGCTCGAGGTCGAGCAGGCGCGCCCGCTCCTGCTCGGCCCATTCGCGGACGCGGATCTCCCGCTTCAGCTCCTGGTTGGCCACCGAGAGCTCGGCCGTCCGCTGCTCGACCAGCGTCTCCAGGTCGTCGTACATCCCGCGCAGCGCCGCATTGGCCTCGGCGAGCTCGGCGGTGCGCTCGTCGACCTTGCGCCGCAGGGCCACCTTTTCGATGGCGTTCTGCACCGCGTGCCGCAGCCGCTCGCGGGCGACGCTCCCCTTGAGCAGATAGTCCTGCGCTCCCCCCTTCATCGCCTCGACGGCGACCGCCTCGTTCCCCTGGCCGGTGAGCACGATCACCGGCACCAGCTTCTCCGCCAGCAGGCGGGAAAGGAACTCCAGGCCGTCGACGTCCGGCAGCCGGTAGTCCAGCAGCAGGCAGTCGGGATGCTGGGAGAGCGCCACCTCCAGCCCCTCCTCGCCCGTGTCGGCTTCCAGGAGATCGTAGGCCTGCTCGGGGTCGTTGGCGAGCAGGCGGCGATAGAGCTCCCGATCCTCGGGGCTGTCGTCGACGATGAGAAGGCGGATCGGAGGGGCGTCGCTCATCCGCTCACTGTTCCTTCGGCAGGATCACGACCTCGAACCAGTAATCGTTGAGCCGTTCGATGGCCCGCATGAAGCCGTCGAGGTCGACCGGCTTCTGGACGTAACTGTTGGCGCCCGCCTTGTAACAGGCCGAGACGTCGCGGTCGTCGCTGGAGGTGGTCAGCACGATGACCGGGATCTGCCTCAGATCGGGGTGGGACTTGATCTCGTTGAGCACCTCGCGGCCGTCGGTCCCCGGCAGGTTGAGGTCGAGCAGGACCACACCCGGCCGCGGCGCTTCGGCGTGCTTGCCGCGGCGGTGCAGGAAATCGAGGGCCTCGTCGCCATCGGCGCAGTGGTGGATGGGGTTCTTGAGCCCCGAGCGGCGGAAGGCGCGCTCGGTCGTTTCGCAGTCTTCGGGGCTGTCCTCCACGAGGAGGATCGGCTGGTTGGGGCTTTCGAGCATTATGCGCGGACCTCGCCTTCCTGGAGAGTGAAATAGAACGTCGTGCCGTTGCCGGCCGACGAGTCGAGCCAGATTCTGCCATGGTGCCGCTCGACGATCTTCTTGGCGATCGTCAGCCCGGCGCCGGTGCCGCCGCCGAACTTGTCGCGGCCGTGCAGCCGCTTGAAGATCCGGAAGACAGCGTCCTGGTGCTTCTCGGGGATTCCGATGCCGTTGTCGCGGACGTAGAACACCGGCGGTCCGGCTCCCTCCTCCCGCCAGCCGACCTCGATCCAGCGCTCCGGTTTGTCGTTGTACTTCATCGCGTTGACGATCAGGTTGTGGAAGATCTCCCCTACCCGGGCGCGGTCGGCGCGGACGGTGGGCAGGCGCCTCGGGACCTTCACCTCGACCTGCTCCTCCCGCAGCGAGATGGCGAGCGAATCGAGGACCTCGGTCAGGATCTCGTTGAGGTTGACCTGGTCGAGCCCGAGGTCGACGCGGCCGAGGCGGGAGAACTGGAGGAGCGAGTCGATCAGCGTCTCCATCCGGCGGGTCAGCCGCATCAGGGTCTCGAGCTTGGAGCGGCCGTCGTCGTCGAGCTTGTCGGCATAGTCCTCAATCAGGAAGCTGGAGAAGTTGTGGATCCCCCGCAAGGGCTCCTTGAGGTCGTGCGAGGCGATGTAGGCGAAGTCGTCCAGCTCCTTGTTGCTCTGGTTGAGCTCCTCGTTACGCTGCTGGAGCTCGCGGGTGCGCTCCTCCACCCTCTCCTCCAGCACCTCCTTGGCCTCCTGAAGCTCGGAGTCGCGGTGCTGGATCTGGGCGAGCATATCGTTGAAGGCATCGACGAGGGCGCCGAGCTCGTCGGCGGTCCGCTTCCCGGCGCGGATCGAATAGTCCCGCCGCTCCGAGACCGCCCGCGCAGTGCCGGCAAGGTCGAGGATGGGGCCCGAGATCAGGCGCTGGAGCCGCGAGGAGAGCAGGAGAGCCACGATACCGGAAGCAAGGAAGACGACTCCTACGGTCAACGCCTGTGTCCAGATCCGGTTTCGCAGCTCATCGAGGTTTCGGCGCAGGTAGACGGTGCCGATCCGCTCCTGCTGCAACGCCACCGGACGGAAGGTGACCAGGAAACCGTTCCCGAACTGGCTGTGGTCCCGCCGCGGAGGAGTCGGCGGGAATTGCACGACCCTATCCCGCGCCCATTGGGCGAAGAGCTGGCCCTGACGGTCGTAGAGCGCGGCGGCAACGATCGAAGGCCGGGGATTCACGCCAGCGAGGATCTCGGTCGCCGTCTTCGGGTCTCCGAATGTGAGAGCGGCGTTGCTGGTCTGGCCGACGACATCGGCGAAGGTTTCGAGATCGCGCGTCATCTCTGCCTTGAAGCGCACCACGTTGAAGTAAATGATCGCGGCGCCGGCGAGGAGCAGGGTGCCGCCGGTCGTCAGGATCGCGATCAGCATGAGTTTCTGGCGGATTGGAGCCCGCTGGAGCCTCTGCAGCATGCTCAGGGCTCCCCCTTGGCGGCAGGGGCGGAGACGATCCGCAGGGCCAGTTGCAGGAGCTTCGAGCTGATCCGCAAGCCTCCCCGATCGGCCGCTTCGGGATTGATCTCGAAGCGGACCTTCGAGCCCTCGAGAGTGAAGTTGATGATCACTCCCTGGTCGGCGTAGCCCTTGGTATCCCCCACCGTGAGGACTGGAGAGTCCTTGACCATGGCGAGAATCTGGCGGAGCCGGTCGCGCTCCGAGCGGCTGATGAACAGCACCTGGCAGCCGGCCTGCTTCGCGAGCGAATCGACCTGCACCACCTTCAGCTTGCGGTTCCCTACCTGCTCGCCCGCGACCGACTGCAGGCTGCGGCCGAACGGATCGTCGCCCAACACGCAGACCTTCAGACTGTTGGCGTCCGGGAAAGCCGCGGGGGGCCAATCCACGAACTTGGTGAAGTTGTAGAGGAACGCCGCCTTGACGTCGTACTCCGCCGCCGTCTGCGCCGCCGCCACGCCCGACAGCAGGAGCAGGTTCGCCAGGAGCAGGGAAAGGTTTCTCACCTTCGTCAGAAGCGCCATGTCACCTTCCCGTAGATGCTGCGCTGGATCTCCTGGCGAAGGGGCGAGGGCGGACCGAACTCGGGGTGCCGGGCGTGCAGCAGGTTCTGGCCGGTGAGCGCCAGCTCGAGCGCGTCCGTGGCGTTCCAGCCGAGGCGCAGGTCGAGCTCGGTGTAAGCCGGCACGACCGGCGAGGGGAGCGGGGAGACATAGCGCAGGGTGCCGTCGAGCTCGAGCCGGCCGGGCAGGTCCATCAGCGAGCGGAGCACGAAGCGGCCGGCCGGATCGTCCCCTTCGTTCTTCCCCCCCGTCGGATCGAAGCTCTGGGGATCGAGGCTCAGGCTCTTGCCGTAATAGGCGTAGTCCGCGTGCAGGCGCCACCAGGAGGCCGCCTGCGCGCTCACCCGCAGCTCGGCCCCCCAGGTGTCCGCGCTGAGCCGGTTGGCGAAATGGTAGGGGAACGCCGCGGGCGGCGCCGCCGGCTCGAAGCTGCGCAGATGGTCGTAAACGTTGTAGAAAGTCGCGACGTCCACCGTCAGGCCGGTCCTGACCTGGGTGCGGTAGCCGAGCTCGTAGGCGAGCAGCTCCTCGGAGACGAAGGCGTTCGAGCCCTCCAGGAGCGGCGTGCCGGCGGCGGTGTAGAAGACGATGTCCTCGTCGTAGCGGGTGGGCGTGCGGACGGCGCGCGAGACCGCCGCCCAGAGAGTGCGCCGGTCGTCGGGGACCCAGCTCAGGCGCACGCTCGGCTGCACCTCGAAACCTGTCCAGTGATTGTGCTCGAGCTTCGTCCCCACCACCAGCCGCAGGTGGTGCTCGAGCGCGACCTCGTCCTGCGCGAAAGCGCTGAACAGGCTCTCGGTCACCTGGTCCGGGAGGAACGCCACGCCCGGACTATTCCCCACCTGGTCGTGGGTGACCCGGTAGCCCGCTCCCCACACCAGCTCCTGCCGGACCCCGAGCGCCCGCCGGTGCTGGTAGTCGATGTCCAGCGTATGGCGATGCTCCTCGAACCATTGGGGGATCTGACGGTGGGTGTAGTCGTAATAGATCTGCAGGTCGCCGCCCGAATTCTCCGCATAGGTGGTGGACCAGCGGCCGAGGAGGTTGGCGCCGTCCAGGACGGTGTCGGCGTTGACCACGACCGTCTGCCCGGCGAGGCCATGGTAGGCATCCCCCTGGAAGGTGAGGGCGCCGGAGCCGGCATCGGTGCGGTCGAGGCGAAACCCCGCCTGGCCCCGGCGCAGCGGATCGCGGGCGCTGTCGCCGTTCGCGAAGGCGAGCGAGTCCTCGTAGGAGTACTGGCCGTAGGCGCGGTAGGCGAGCCCCGCCCCGATCTTGCCCCCCTGCCGGAAGGCGCCGGTGGCCTCCTGCCGGTTGCCGCCGCCGGCGGTGACCAGCGTCCCCTGGGTGTCCCGGGCGCTCTTGGTGAGGATGTTGATCACGCCGTTGACGGCGTTGGCCCCCCAGAGCGTGGCGCCGGGGCCGCGGATGATCTCGATGCGGTCGATGTCCTCCAGCATCACTCCCTGGACGTCCCAGAACACCCCCGAGAAGAGTGGTGTATAGATGCTCCGGCCGTCGATCAGCACCAGCAGCTTGTTGGACGTCGTGGTGTTGAAGCCGCGGGCGCTGATCGCCCAGGTATTGCCATCGGATTGCGCCACCTCCAGGCCGGCGGTGATCCGTAGCGCGTCCGGCAGGTTGGTGGCGCCGGAGCGGCGGATGTCCTCGGCGGTGAGGACGGTGATCGCCGCCGCGGCCCCCGAGACCGGCTCGCTGCGGCGGGAGACCGAGGTGACGTCGATGTCCATCAACTGCTCGATGCTCAAGCCCTTCAGCTCGGGGGTCCGGACCGCCGGCACTTCCTGCACCGGGTAGGCCGGGGCCGCCGCGGCCAGCACCAGGCAGAAGACCGCAGGCCTAAACACCCAGCCTCCCCGAAAGCAGGCGGCGCAGGGCATCGAGGTCGGCGGGCTTGGTGAGATGGGTGTCGAAGCCTGCCTCCAGCGCGCGCCGGCGGTCCTCCTCCTGGCCATAGCCGGTGAGGGCGATGAGAAAGGCCGACTTCAGCTCCGGATCGGCGCGAAACCAGCGCGCCACGGCGTAGCCGTCGAGCCGGCCGGGAAGACCGATGTCGCAGAGGACGACCTCGGGCCGGAAGCCGCGCGCCTTCTCCACCCCCTCGGCGCCGTCATAGGCGACCTCGGCCTCGTGGCCGATGAGCTGCAAGAGCAGGCTCAGGCTCTCGGCCGCGTCGACGTTGTCCTCGATGATCAGACAGCGACGGAAGCTCTCCGGGCCGTCATCAGGATCGGGCATGCTCTCTCCTCCTGCTTCGTGTACGTGAAACCGTCCTACTCGATCCAAGAACCGTGCCACGGCTGAAGACAGACTTGCGGGGCTGAATTGGTGCCGGAGGCGGGACTCGAACCCGCAAACCCTTTCGGGTGGAAGATTTTAAGTCTCCTGCGTATACCGTTTCGCCACTCCGGCGGCGGGGAAATTCTACAGCGGCGGGAGCGTCTTTTACCGCCCCGGAAGGGCGGGTATTCGCCAGCCTGGGGTTTTAACCGCTTTTAACCCCAGGCGGATGGGCCGTGGACGAAACGGCCGTGGGGAACCGGTGGCGGGCATCACGTCGCGCTCACGTAGAGGTCAGCCCGCGCGACCCGGAGAACAACCCTCCAAGCACCGGTCTCAGAAATTAACTTCCGGCGGAGAATTGGGGATTTGAGCCCCGTGTCAGACTGCGACGATCCAGACGTTCTCTCCCGATGTGCGATAGAAGAACCGGTAGGGTGTGACGATCACTTCTCGGTAGGGAAGCTCCGGGAACTCGGGGATCATGCGGCCTCTTCGGACTTGTGGCGAAACCTCTCGGCAGCCATGGGCCGCTCCCGGCGGATGAAGTCGATCGTACTGAGGAATGCCGTCCGGGCGGATGGAGTGAATCGGACCCTCAAGCGCTGCGCTGGCTCAGGAGGGCGTCGGCCTCCGCAAGAACCTCGTTAAGGTCATAGCCGAGACCTGCCGCGATCTCCTGCTCTCCGCGAGCCAGCAAGGCCAGAATCTCGCGCTCGGATTCCGTCCTGCGGAACGACTCGATATCGATGAGAACCGCTGCCGCACGCCCTTCTTCGGTGATGACGGCAGGCGTTCCGGACTCCCGCACGCGCTGGAGGACAGCCTGGGTGTCCTCCTGGAGATCGGACAGGGATATCACTTCGGGCAGCTTCGTCATTATCGTGTCGCCTCAACGAGCTTCCGTTTCCTCGATCTCGCCGGGCCTCTCTACTCGGCATCCTAGCACGGTGTGCCTCCCCGTCCTGCGACGACCGGCGCCAATTCTTCCCACAGCAGGAGCTCTGTGTTATCTTCTCTCCTGACGCCCCAGGGGATCTCCCCTGGGGCTTTTCCTTTTCGGGCCGATCCAGCCCGCGAGGTGACCAGATGACCGACGACGACTTCGTCCGCAGCTTCGAGGACTGCACGCTCCCCAATACCGCCTTCCACCACCGGGACCACGTCCGCCTGGCCTGGATCCTCCTCGGCCGGCAGCCGCCACTGGAGGCCCTCGCCCGCTTCACGGCGGGGTTGAAGCGGTTCGCCGCCTTCAACGGCCACCCCGGCCTCTACCATGAGACGATCACCTGGGCCTTTCTCTTCCTGATCCACGAGCGGATGGCGAATGCCGGCGAGAGCGAGACCTGGGAAGCGTTCGCGGCGGGCAACCCGGACCTGCTCACCTGGAAGCCCTCCGCTCTCGACGCTTACTACGACGCGGAGACCTTGCAATCCGAGCGAGCCCGGCGGCTGTTCCTGCTCCCCAGGCCTCGGGGTGCGTCCGGCGCGGAAACGCTTTAGAATCATCTCCAACGAGAGAGAGGAGGGAGCAATGTTCAAGGAATTCAAGGAGTTCGCGGTCCGCGGCAATGTCCTCGACCTGGCGATCGGGGTGATCATCGGGGCCGCCTTCGGCAAGATCGTCACCTCGCTGGTGGAGGACATCATCATGCCGCCGGTCGGGCTGCTCCTCGGCCGGGTCGACTTCGCGAATCAATTCATCAGTCTGACCGGTAGGCATTTCGACACCGTGGCCCAGGCCAAGGCCGCCGGAGCGCCGACGCTCAACTACGGGATCTTCCTCAACAACGTGCTGAGCTTCCTGATCGTGGCCTTCGTGGTCTTCCTGGTCGTCCGCGCGGTCAACCGGATGCGCCGGGGCGAGGAGAAGCCGGCGGCGGCACCCGTCGTCAAGGAGTGCCCCTACTGCCTCTCCTCGGTCCCGATCAAGGCCACCCGCTGCCCGCAATGCACATCGGAGCTCAAGCCGAGCGCCGCGCAGTAGCTAGCAGGTCCTTCGGGGCTACCGCCGCTGCAGCGTCAGCCGCTCCTCGGCGCCCTTCTCCACCGCCTCCCGGCTGAACAGCATCGGCCGGTAGCGATGGTCTCGCCAGAGCGGGATCTGGTCCTCGCGATGACGGTGGAACAGCAGCCCGCTCTGGCCGGTGCTGTTGACCACCAGCGAACGGCTGAGGTCGCCGAGGTCGACGATCAGCCGCTGCGACGTGCCGAACCGCGAGATGTAAGGGTTCCGGAAGGCCGGCGCGGCCGAGCTGATGGTGAAGCCGTCGCCGCCGGCCGGAAGGGGCCCGCCGTTGAACAGCTTCATCAGGGGCCCGATGCCGCTGTTGCCGAACGGCTGGTGCGTGAAGATCACTTGGTGGAGCTTCCCCCATTGCCACTGCACGGGATCGTCGCCGAGCCGCTGCGAGAGCAGGATGACCGCCTCCCGGAAGGCGCGCTGGACGATGTCGTCCCGGGTCTCGACCTTGCCGGCGGTGGTCTTGTCGTCGAACCAGGGGTTGTGCGGGTCGGCCATCAACTCGACCAGGCGCGGGGTCTGGTTGACGGCGGTGAGCCGGAACTGGTTCATCAGCTCCTCCCCCAGCTCGTCACCGTAGATGTCGGGGATCAGCGCGCTGTACCAGCCGAAGTAGGCGGTGGCTCCAGGGCTCTCCGGGGTGAGCTGGAGGTCCCAGCGGCGCACCTGATCGAGGGCTTTTTCCTGCAGCTTGTTCTCGGGCTTGATCGCCAGCAGGTAGGGGCGCAGCGCCACCGCCGGCACCGAGTAGACGTCGCCCTGGATGCGCTGCATGTCGTCCAGGGTGACGTGAGGGTTGGCGGCCAGCAGCTCGGTGATCCGTTGCGCCCGGTAGGGGTCGGCGTAGTCCCAGGAGATCGGGTACGGGTAGCTGTCCGCCACCACTTTGTTGTTGGCGGTGACGATGAAGCCGGCCGGCGGGTTGAACAGCGACGGCATCCGGTCGAACGGAATCAGCCCCTGCCAGTCGCGCTCGGGGCCGCCCGCGGGCACGGGAGCGAGACCCAACTGGCCCGGCGCGCGGACCGGCATCGCTCCCGCGCCCTGATAACCGATGTTGCCGTCGACGTCGGCGTAGACGAAGTTCAGCGTCGGCGCCCCCCAGTGGGACAGAGCGCCGCGGAAGGCCGGCCAGTCCGCTGCGAGGTTGAGCGCCGCTACCGAATCCATGGTGCGGCTGGGATCGGAGGCCGTCCAGCGCAGGGCCAGCGGCGGCAATCCCTTGAGGTCGAACCCTTCGTTGATGATCGGGCCGTGAGGGGTGATCACGAGGTCGAAGGGGACCGCCTTGCCCCCCTTGACCGGGATCGAGTCATGGACGATCTCCGCGTCCCGCCACGCGCCGCCGACCTTCACCTGATGGCGGTCGTTGACCTCCTCCACGAAGAGGTCCTCGGAGTCGCCGCACATGCTGGAGATCCCCCAGGCGATGCGCCGGTTGTGGCCGATCAGCACCATCGGCATGCCGGGAAACGAGAAGCCGGCGACGTCGAAACGGCCGGCGTGCAGCCCGTTCTCGTACCAGACCGACGGCATGTCGAGCTCGAGATGGGTATCGTTGGCCAGCATCGGCTTGCCGGTGGCGGTCCGGCTGCCGTGGACCACCCAGTTGTTGCTCCCCACTCCCACCACGGTCTCGCTCAGCAGCGCTGTCAGCAGAGGCCCCGCCGTCTCCAGAGCCGCCCGCCGGGCAGCGCCGTAGCCGCCCGCTTCCGGCGGTACGATCAACGGCTGCCGGTCCTGGCTGGGGTAGGGAGGCATGAGCTGGCGCACCCCTTCCGCGCCGACCTTGGCGGCCAGCCGGGCGCGCATCAGCTCCTGCGTCTGGTTCTGTCCCAGGGAGAAGGCGACCATCTTGCTCCAGGCGATCGAATCGACCGGCTGCCATCGCGCCGGCCGTACGCCGAGCGCCGTGAACTCGATCGGCAGCCGTCCCGGATGGGAGTCGATGAAGGCGTTCACCCCGTCGGCGTAGGCTTGCAGGATGGCGCGGGTCCCCGGATCGATCACCTTCCAATCGGCTTCGGCCGCGCGGCGGATGCCCAGGGCGCGTAGCGACCTGTCGGTGTCGACGGTACCACGGCCGAACAGGGTGGACAGCTCCCCGGCTCCCAGGCGACGGTTGAACTCCATCTGCCAGAGACGGTCCTGGGCATGAACGTACCCCTGCGCGAAGAAGAGGTCGTGCTCGCTGGCGGCGTAGAGGCTCGGCACCCCCCAGCGGTCGCGGATCACTTCGACCGGAGCGGCAAGGCCCGGAGCCACGAGCTTCCCCGCGGTCTGCGGCCAGGCCCGGCGCACCAGCCAGACGCCGGCGATCGCGAGGACCACCACGACCGCCAGCAGGCCCAGAAGGAGAAACTTCAGGATGCGACGGAACTTGATCGTCAAGATCTCTCCGATCCGCTGAGCCGGATCCGCAGGCGGTCGGCCAGCGTGCGGACGTGGGGCTCGGCGAGCAGGGTGATGTGGTCACCCGGAACGTGCTGCCGGTCAATGGGATGCGGAGTCAGCTTATCCCAGCCCAGGTCGGCCCCAAGCTCGGGGGGGAAAGACGCTTCCTCGGCGCGAATCAGCGTGATCGGCCCCGCATAAGGACGGGGAGCATAGGAGCGGTAAGCCTGGATGTTCGTCTTGTAGACCCGCAGCAGCCGGCGGAGCTGCTCCAGGCTGTCGCCGCTGTGCACGACCCCGGCGCGCTGGAGGCGCTCGACGAACAGGCGGAGCTGCGCTTCCCGGTCAAGCGGCCGGAGGTCGGCCGCGGTGACGACGAGATCCTTGCCGCGCAGCCCCTTGATGTACTCGGCGATGGTGAGCAGCAGGCCGGTGTCGTCGCCCGAGGCTCCCGCCGGCTCTATGGGCGCTTCGCCCCCTCCGTCCTCGACGCCGGGAGCGGTGTCCATCACCACCAGCAGCTCCACCTCCTCGCCGGCGGCGCGGAGCTGTTGAGCCAGCTCGAAGGCGGCGAGCCCGCCGAACGACCAGCCGCCGATCCGGTACGGGCCGGACGGCTGGACGCTCCGGATCTCCTGTGCATAGTGGGCCGTCATCGCCTCGAGGCTCGAGAAGGGCTCCGCCGTATCTTCGAGGCCGCGCGCCTGGAGGCCGTAGAACGGCTGGTCGGAGCCGATCAGCCGGGCGAGCGGAAAGAAGCAGAGCACGTCGCCGCCGGCCGGGTGGATGCAGAAAAAGGGACGTCGGTGCGTCTCCGGGCCGGCAGGCACGATCTCCACCAGGCAGCGGACCGCGGGGGCAGGGGTCTCGACCGCTTCCGAGGTTCCCTTCATGCGCCGTTCGAGCGCTTCGAGCTGCGCCGGCGAGAGCTTGGAGAGACGCGAGGAGAGGCGATCACGGCGCGCATCGGCCCTGGCGTCCGGCTTCGGAGCCGGCAGGGCGGCATCCACCAGGATCTGTGGCGTCGTGGTGAGCGGCGACACCGGCAGGTCCACCAGCCGGATCTCAGGGTTTGCGACGGCGCTCGCGAGCAGGCTCCGGTAGTGCTCCAGCATGCGGTCCATGGTCGCGGCGTCGTAGAGATCGGTGTTGTACTCGACCCCCACCTGCATCCCCGCCGTCTCCTCGGCCGCGAACAGCGTCAGGTCGAACTGCGAGGTGCCGGTGCCGGCGCCCACCGGCTCGACGCGCAGCGAGCCCTCGAGGCTATGACCGGCCGGAGCCTCGCGGATGTGCTGCTGGAGCAGGAACATCGCCTGGAACAGCGGGCTGCGGCTGTTGTCGCGCACCGGCTGGAGGGCTTCGACCAGCTTCTCGAAGGGGAGGTCCTCGAAGGCATAGGCGCCGAGCGCCATGTCGCGCGAGCGTTCCACGAGCTGGCGGAAGGTCAGCTCGCCGGAGATGTCGCCCGGCAGCACCAGGGTATTGACGAAGAAGCCGATCATCCCTTCGAGCTCGGGGTGGCTCCGGCCGGCCACGGGAGAGCCGACCACGATCCGCTCCTGGCCGGAGTAGCGGTGGAGCAGCGCCTGGAAAGCGCCGATCATCGTCATGAAGAGCGTCGCGCCCGAGCGCCGGGCGAGCCGGTGGAGGTCGCGAGTCAGGTCCTCGGAGAACCGGAGCGCGCGTACGGCGCCCGGATAGGTCTGGACGGCCGGCCGCGGCCGGTCGGTCGGAAGGAGGAGCGGCAGAGCTTCGGTGCCGAACCGCTGCTTCCAGTGGGACAGCAGCGCCTTGAGCGTCTCGCCGTCGAGCGTCCCGCGCTGCCAGACCGCGAAATCCGGGTACTGGAGCGGCGGCTCGGGGAGCGGCGAGGGGAGGCCAGCGGCGAAGGCCGAGTGGAGCTCGCGCAATTCGCGCGCGAAGATCTCGCTCGACCAGCCGTCGGTCACGATGTGGTGCAGGGTGACCAGCAGCAGGCAATCTCCGGGTGCCAGCTCGATCAGCGTCGTGCGCAGCAGCGGCCCTTGGGAGAGATCGAAGGGCAGGCGCGCCTCCAGATCGGTCCACTTCCGGGCCTCGGCCTCGCGGGAGGGCTCGGGAAGGGAGGAAAGATCGATCCGTGGCAGCGGCACGGGGGCTGCCGGCTGGACCTCCTGATAGCCCCTCCCCTCGCGTTCGCCGAAGCGGGTGCGCAGAGACTCGTGGCGCCGTACGATTTCGTCGAGGGAGCGCCCGAGCGCCACCACGTCCAGGCGGCCGGTCAGCCGTAGCGGAGCGGGCAGGTTGAACGTCGCCGTCCCCGGCTGGAGGCGGTCGAGGAACCAGAGCCGCTGCTGGGCGAAGGAGAGCGGCAGCTCCCGGTCGCGGGGAGCGCGCTCGAGCGGTGGCAGGGACACTCCGCGCCGTTGCGCCATCTCCCTCTCGACCTGCGCCGCGAGCCCCTCGACGGTAGGCGTCGCGAACATCTGCTGGAGCGGCAGCTCGACGTTGAGGATCGAGCGGATGCGGGAGACCACGCGAATGGCGAGCAGCGAATGGCCGCCGAGGTCGAAGAAGCTGTCGCCCACCCCGACCGGCTGGTCGAAGACCTCGCTCCAGATCGCGATGAGCACCTCCTCGACGTAGTTGCGGGGAGCGCGGCCCGCCTCACCTCCGCTTTCCGGTTGCAGGGGCATCGCCACCAGAGCCCGGCGGTCGACCTTGCCGTTCGGAGTCCGTGGCATCTCGCGCAACAGCACGAAGATCGAGGGCACCATGTAGTCCGGCAGGGCCCGCTTCAGGAACGAGCGGAGCTCGGCGGTGAGGGCGGCATCCCTTTCGGTTTCGACCCAGGCGACCAGGCGGTTGCCGCCGGTGTCCTCGGGCAACGCCAGGACGGCCGCCTCCTGTACCTCCGGGTGGCGGGTCAGCGCCGATTCGATCTCCCCCAGCTCGATGCGGAAACCGCGGACTTTCACCTGGTGGTCGAGGCGTCCCAGGAAGTCCAGCTCGCCCGTCGGCCGGAAGCGCACAAGGTCCCCCACCTGATACAGCCGCGATCCCGGCGGGCCGAACGGGTTGGGGAGGTAGCGCTCGGCCGTGAGGTCCGGGCGGCCCAGGTAGCCCCGGCTGACTCCTTCTCCGCCGAGGTAGAGCGCGCCCGGAATCCCGAGCGGCACCGGCGCCATCTCTGCGTCGAGCACGTAGGCCGCCCCACCCGTGAGGGGACGACCGATCAAGGGATGCCGGGCGTCGCGTGGCACCACCGACCAGGTAGAGAAGGTCGTGTCCTCGGATGGGCCATAGAGGTTGATCACCCGCTCGACGCCGGGGAGCTGCCGGTAGATCTCCCGCACCAGCGAGCCCTTCAGCGCCTCGCCACCCAGGTTCACGGTCCGTACGGACGCCGGCAGGTTTCCCAGCCGCAGGAGCTCCGCCATGGCCGACGGCACCGTGTCGATCAGCATCACCTCGCCGGCCGCCGCGAGCCCGGGCAGCGCCAGCGCGTTGTCGGCCAGCACGAGCTTTCCCCCTTCGGCGAGAGTCGCGAAGATCTCGAACACCGACATGTCGAAACAGACCGAGGTCGAGGCGAGAACTCCCGCGTACTCCTCTGGCGAGTACACCGTGCGCGCCCAGCGGATCATGGCCACGGCGCTGCGGTGCTGGATCGCCACCCCCTTCGGTGCCCCCGTCGACCCCGAGGTGAAGATCACGTACGCGAGATTGTCCGCCAGGGCGGGCCGTGGCCGGATCGCTCCCTCCTCCACCGGCTCATCCTCCCAGCCCGGCTCCAGGAACAGCGTGCTCAACCCGGGCGGCAGCTCGTCCCCCAGAGCCTCGGCGAGCCCACGGCGGGTCACCAGCACCTTAGCCCGCGAGGTCTCGAGCATCAGCAGAACGCGCTGCCGCGGATAGTTGGGATCGAGCGGCACGTAGGCGCCGCCGGCCTTGAGGATGGCGAAGAGGGAGACGACGAGATCCGTCGAGCGGTCCATCAGCACGCCGGCGAGAGCTTCGGGACCGAGTCCCAGGGACCGCAGGCGGTGCGCCAGGCGGTCGGCTCGATCGTTCAGCTCGCGGTAGGTCAACCGCCCTTCCGGCGCGACGAGAGCCACCCGGTCGGGAGTCCGCGCCACCTGGGATTCGAAGAGCTCGTGCAGGCATACATCGGGTCCGGACGTCGAGCCGGTGTCGTTGAAACCGGCGAGGAGCTGCGCCCGCTCGGCCTCGGGGAGGATCGGGAGGTCGCTCCACCTTTGGTCGGGGGAGGCCAGAGCGCTTTCGAGGAGCCGTGAGAAATGGTTCAGGAAGCGGCCGGCGGTCGCGCCCTCGAACAGGTCGGTGTTGTAGTCCATCGCCAGCCAGAGGGCCTCCTCTGCTTCGACGGCGGTGAGGCCGAGGTCGAATTTCGCCGTTTCGTTCTCTGCCTCGACAAGCGTCAACTTGAGGTCCCGGAGCCCCGGCAGGTCGCGGCGGACGCTCTGGTGCGAGAGCATCACCTGGAAGAACGGGGACCGGGAGAGATCGCGCTCGGGGCGCAGCTCCTCGACCAGCGTTTCGAAAGGGAGATCCTGGTGACCGTAGGCCGCCAGGGCGGTCTCGCGGACCTGGCGCAGCAGGGCACGGAACGAGGCCGCGGCCGCGAGATCGCTCCGCAGGACGAGGGTATTGACGAAGAAACCGATCAATCCTTCGGTCTCCGCCCGGTTGCGGTTGGCGATCGGCGAGCCGACGAGGATGTCCCGCTGTCCCGAAGAGCGTGCCAGCAGGGCATCGAAGGCGGCGAGCAGGAGCATGAAGACCGTGACCCCCTCGCGCTGGCAGAGCCGCTTGAGATCGGCCGTCAGGGCTGCCGGCAGGATGAAGGAGCGGCTGGAGCCCTCGAAGGTCTGCACCGCCGGCCGCTGGAAGTCGGTGGGAAGGTCGAGACCCGCCGGAGCGCCGGCGAGCTGATGCCGCCAGTACTCGACCTGGCGGGCGAGCGCTTCGCTGCTCAGCCAGCGCCGCTGCCAGATGGCGAAGTCGGCGTACTGCACCGGCAGCTCGGGCAGCGGCGACGGGCGGCCCGCGGAGAAGGCTTCATAGAGGGCCATCAGCTCGCGGAGCAGGATCTCCATCGACCAGCCGTCGGAGACGATGTGATGCATCGTCAGCAGGAGGACATGCCGGTCGCGGTTCAACTGGAGGAGAGTCGTGCGGAAGAGCGGGCCGGTATCGAGCGCGAAGGGGTGCAGGGCCTCGTTCCTCGCCAGCTCGAAGACTTGGGCGGTGCGCTTTCTTTCGGACAGCCCCCGCAGGTCGGCGACGGGCAGAGGGAACGGACCGGCCGGCGAGATCTGTTGACAAGGCTCGCCGTCGGCGACCGGGAACGTGGTGCGCAGCGACTCGTGACGGCGGACCATCTCTTCCAGAGCACCCTGCAGGATCCCGGGATCGAGAGAGCCTTCGAGGCTCAGCGGATAAGGGATGTTGTAGACCGCCGAGCCGGGCGAGAGCTGATCGAGAAACCAGAGGCGCCGCTGAGCGTAGGAGAGCGGCAGGGGGCCGCTGCGCGGAGCCGGCTCGATCGGCGGCGCCTCCAGGGCTCCTCCCGCGCCGAGCGCTGACTCGACGCTGACCGCCAGGGCCGCGATGGTCGGCCGTTCGAAGAGCCGGCGCAACGGCAGCTCGATGCCGAACGCCTCCCGAACCCGCGAGGCCACCCGCGTCGCCAGCAGCGAGTGACCGCCGAGGTCGAAGAAGTTCTCGTTCACTCCCACGGCGCGGCCGAAGATCTCGCTCCAGATCCCGGTCAGCACCTCCTCGGCGTAGCTGCGCGGGGCACGGTCCTCCAGGGACGTGGCCCCGGAGCTCGACGGCACCGCGTCGGCGCTCGCCAGGGCCCGGCGGTCAATCTTGCCGTTGGGCGTCAACGGCAGTTCGCGCAGGGTCAGGAACGCCGAGGGAACCATGTAGTCGGGCAGGCTCGACTTGAGGAAAGCCCGCAACTCGCTCGACGGCAGATCCCGCGCGGCTTCGACCCAGGCGACCAAGCGGTTGCCGCCCCCCTCCTCGGGCGCCGCCAGGACCGCCGCATCCTGAACTTCCGGATGGCGGGCGAGGGCCGCTTCGATCTCCCCCAGCTCGACGCGATAGCCGCGCACCTTCACCTGGTGGTCGAGCCGTCCCAGGAAGTCGAGCTCCCCCGTGGGCAGGTAGCGCACCAGGTCGCCCACCGCGTACAGCCGTGAGCCGGGCGAACCGTAGGGATTGGGGATATAGCGCTCGGCGGTGAGGTCCGGACGCCCCAGGTAGCCGCGGGTGACCCCTTCCCCACCCATGTAGAGCGCGCCCGGGATTCCCAGCGGCACCGGCCGCATCTCGGCGTCGAGCACGTAGGCCGCCTCCCCCGTCAGCGGCCGGCCGATCAAGGGGTGCTCGGCGCCGCGGGGCACGACCGAGAAGCTGGTGAACGTCGTGTCCTCCGAGGGGCCGTAGAGGTTGACCACCCGTTCGACGGAGGGAAGGTGAGCGTAGATCTCCTCCACCAGCGAGCCCTTGAGCGGCTCACCCCCCAGGTTCACCGTCCGGATCGACGCCGGCAGCCGGCCCAGGCGCAGCAGCTCGGCCATCGCCGAGGGCACCGTATCGACCAGCACCACCTCACCCTTGGCCTCCAGGTCCGGCAGCGCCAGCGCGTTCTCGACCAGCAGGAGCTTGCCCCCCGCGGCCAGCGTGGCGAAGATCTCGAACACCGACATGTCGAAGCAGATCGAGGTCGAGGCCAGCACCCCCGCGTACTCCTCCGGCGAGTACATCGCGTGCGCCCAGCGGACCATCGCCACAGCGCTGCGATGCTGGATCGCCACTCCTTTCGGCACGCCGGTCGAGCCCGAGGTGAAGATCACGTAGGCGAGATTGTCCGGCAGCGCCTGCGCCGCCGGCAGGACCACGAATTCGGCCTCCGGCTCGCTCTCCCAGCCTGGATCGAGGAACACCGTCCGCACTCCCTCGGGCAGTCCCCCACCGAGCGCCTCCGCGAGCCGCTGGCGGGTGACAAGCACTTTCGCCCGCGAAGTCTCCAGCATCAGCAGCACGCGCTGCCTGGGGTAGCTGGGATCGAGCGGCGCGTAGGCGCCCCCCGCCTTGTGTACGGCCAGCAGAGTGACGATCAGGTCCGCCGTGCGGTCCATCAGCACGCCGGCGAGAGCCTCGGGGCCGAGCCCCAGCGACCGCAGCCGGCGGGCCAGGCGATCGGCGCGATCGTTGAGCTTCCTGTAAGTCAGCCGGCCGTCCGTGGCCACCAGCGCCACCTCGTCGGGGATCCGGGCCGCCTGGGCTTCGAAGAGCCGGTGCAAGCAGGCGTCGGGACCGGACGTGGAGCCGGTGTCGTTGAAGCCCACGAGGAGCTGGTCGCGCTCCGCCGCGGTCAACAGCGGCAGGTCCCGCCAGCCGAGATCCGGATCGGCCATCGCCGCGGCGAGCAACCGGCTGAGATGACCCAGGAGACGGAGCGCCGTCGCGCCTTCGAACAGGTCGGTGTTGTACTCCACCGTCATCTTGAGGGAGGAGGGCGAATCGGTAACGAAGAGAGAGAGGTCGAATTTCGCCGAATCGAGATCCGCTTCCACCGCCGACACCTGGAGGCCGTGCGTTTCGGGCAGGTTGCGGCCGGCCGTCTGCGCCGAGAGCAGTACCTGGAAGAAGGGGGAGCGGGAGAGGTCGCGCTCCGGCCGCAGCTCCTCGACCAGCATTTCGAACGGCAGATCCTGATGGCCATAGGCCGCCAGGGCAGCTTCTCGCCCCTGGCGCAGCACGTCGCGGAAAGAGGCCGCCGCTCCGAGGTCGATCCGCAGTACTAGGGTATTGACGAAAAAGCCGATCAGACCCTCGGTTTCGGCCCGGTTGCGGTTGGCGATGGGAGAGCCGACCAGCACGTCCTCCTGCCCGGAGTAGCGGGCGAGCAGAACATCGAAGCCGGCCAGCAGGAGCATGAACAGCGTCACCCCCTCGCGCCGGCAGAACGCCTTCAGGTCCCGCGCGGGGAGCTCGGCCGAGCGGGTGGCGCCGCCGAAGGTCTGCATGGCCGGCCGGGGGTAATCGGTGGGCAGGTCGAGGCCCGCCGGGGCTCCGGCGAGCTGCCGGCGCCAGTAGTCGAGCTGGCTCGACAGCGCGTCGCCGGTCAGCCACCGCCGCTGCCAGATCGCGAAATCGGCGTATTGCACCGGCAGCTCCGCCAGTGGCGACGGCCGGCCCGCGGCGAAAGCCTCGTAAAGGGCCATCAGCTCGCGCGCCAGGATCTCCAGGGACCAGCCGTCCGCCACGATGTGGTGCATCGTCAACAGCAGGAGATGGCGCTCACGGCCGAGCCGTACCAGGGCCGTCCTGAACGTCGGTCCCGTGCCGATGTCGAACGGCCGCAGGGACTCCCTCTCCATCAGGCGTGCGGTCTCCCGGTCCCGCACCGTCTCGTCCAGGCCTTCGACGTCGAGGATCGGCAGGGACAAGGGCGCGGCGGGCGCGACCGCCTGGACGGGTTCGCCGTCAACGCTGGGAAAGGCCGTGCGTAGCGCCTCGTGCCGGCGAACCAATTCGGTGAGAACGGCCTTCAGAATCTGGACGTCCAGGTTCCCCGTGATCACGAGCGGATAGGGGATGTTGTAGACCGCCGAGCCGGGCGAGAGCTGATCGAGAAACCAGAGGCGCCGCTGAGCGTAGGAGAGCGGCAGGGGGCCGCTGCGCGGAGCCGGCTCGATCGGCGGCGCCTCCAGAGCTCCTCCCGCGCCGAGCGCTGACTCGACGCTCACCGCCAGAGCCACGATGGTCGGCCGTTCGAAGAGACGGCGCAGCGGCAGCTCGATGCCGAACGCCTCCCGCACGCGCGAGGCCACCCGAGTCGCCAGCAGCGAGTGGCCGCCGAGGTCGAAGAAGTTCTCGTTCACTCCCACGGAGTGACCGAAGATCTCGCTCCAGATCCCGGTCAGCACCTCCTCGGCGTAGCTGCGCGGGGCACGATCTTCCAGAGACGTGATCCCCGAGCTCGACGGCATCGTATCGGCGCTCGCCAGGGCCCGGCGATCGATCTTGCCGTTGGGCGTCAGCGGCAGCTCGCGCAGGGTCAGAAACGCCGAGGGAACCATGTAGTCGGGCAGGCTCGCCTTGAGGAAAGCCCGCAACTCGCTCGGCGGCAGGTCCCGCGCCGCTTCGACCCAGGCGATCAGCCGGTTGCCGCCTCCCTCCTCGGGCGCCGCCAGGACGGCGGCATCCTGAACTTCCGGATGGCGGGCGAGGGCCGATTCGATCTCCCCCAGCTCGACGCGATAGCCACGCACCTTGACCTGGTGATCGAGACGCCCCAGGAAGTCGAGCTCTCCCGTGGGCAGGTAGCGGACCAGGTCGCCCACCGCGTACAACCGAGAGCCGGACGGGCCATAGGGATCGGGAATGTAGCGCTCGGCGGTGAGGTCCGGACGCCCCAGGTAGCCACGGGTGACCCCTTCCCCACCCATGTAGAGCGCACCCGGGATGCCCAGCGGCACCGGCCGCATCTCGGCGTCGAGCACGTAGGCCGACTCCCCCGTCAGCGGCCGGCCGATCAACGGGTGCCCGGCGCCGCGGGGCACGACCGAGAAGCTGGTGAACGTCGTGTCCTCCGACGGACCGTAGAGGTTGACCACCCGCTCGACGGCGGGTAGCTGAGCGTAGATCTCCTCCACCAGCGAGCCCTTGAGCGGCTCGCCCCCCAGGTTCACCGTTCGGATCGACGCCGGCAGCCGGCCGAGGCGCAGCAACTCGGCCATCGCCGAGGGCACCGTATCGACCAGCACTACCTCGCCCTTGGCCTCCAGGTCCGGCAGCGCCAGCGCGTTCTCCACCAGCAGGAGCTTGCCTCCCGCGGCCAGCGTGGCGAAGATCTCGAACACCGACATGTCGAAACAGATCGAGGTCGAGGCCAGCACCCCCGCGTACTCCTCCGGCGAGTACATCGCGTGCGCCCAGCGAACCATCGCCACAGCACTGCGATGCTGGATCGCCACCCCCTTCGGCACGCCAGTCGAGCCCGAGGTGAAGATCACGTAGGCGAGGTTGTCAGCCAGTGCCTCCGCCGCCGGCAGGCCTGCGGTTTCGGCTTCCCGCTCGCTCTCCCAGCCCGGATCGAGAAAGACCGTCCGTACTCCCTCGGGCAGCTCCCCACCGAGCGCCTCCGCGAGCCGCCGGCGGGTGACGAGCACTTTCGCCCGCGAGGTCTCCAGCATCAGCAGCACGCGCTGTCTCGGGTAGTTGGGATCGAGCGGCGCGTAGGCGCCGCCGGCCTTGTGCACGGCCAGCAGAGTGACGATCAGGTCCGCCGTGCGGTCCATCAGCACGCCGGCGAGAGCTTCGGGACCGAGCCCCAGTGACCGCAGGCGGCGGGACAGGCGATCGGCGCGATCGTTGAGCTCCCGGTAGGTCAGCCGGCCGTCCGTGGCCACCAGCGCAACCTCGTCGGGGATCCGGAACGCCTGGGCCTCGAAGAGCTGGTGCAGGCAGGTGTCGGGACCGGAGGTGGAGCCGGTGTCGTTGAAGCCCATGAGTAGCTGGTCGCGCTCCGCCTCCGTCAGCAGCGGCAGGTCCCGCCAGCCATTCTCCGGATCGGCTACCGCCGCGGCGAGCAACCGACCCAGATGACCCAGGAGACGGTGCGCCGTCGCCCCTTCGAACAGATCGGTGTTGTATTCCACCTCCGTCGACAGGGTCTCGTCCGAATCGATCATTCCCAGCGACAGGTCGAACTTCGCCGTCGCGCTCTCCCCCAAGATCGGCGCCAGCTCGAGCCCCACGATGCCCGGCGGGGCGCCGGCATTACGCAGAGCGAGAAGGACCTGGAACAGCGGAGAGCGGGAGAGGTCGCGCTCCGGCCGCAGCTCCTCGACCAGGGTCTCGAAAGGCAGATCCTGGTGGCTGTAGGCCGCCAGGGCACTCTCCCGGACCTGCCGGAGCAGCGACCGGAAGGAGGGCCCCGCGGAGAGGTCCGTCCGCAGGACCAGGGTATTGACGAAGAAGCCGATCAACCCCTCGCTCTCCTCCCGGTTGCGATTGGCGACCGGCGAGCCCACCAGCACGTCCTCCTGGCCCGAGTAGCGGCCGAGCAGGACGTCAAAACCGGCGAGCAGGAGCATGAACAGCGTCACCCCCTCGCGCCGACAGAACATCCGGAGATCGGCCGCGAGCTCGGGCGGGAGGGGGGCCGAGCAGCTCGCTCCGGCAAAGGTCTGAAGGGCCGGACGCGGCAGGTCGGTCGGCAGATCGAGCCCCGCCGGCGCGCCGGCGAGCTGGCGGCGCCAGTAGTCGAGCTGGCGCGACAGTGCCTCGCCGGTCAGCCACCGGCGCTGCCAGATGGCGAAGTCGGCATATTGAACGGCGAGCTCGGGAAGTGGCGAGGGCCTTCCCGCGGCGATCGCCGCGTATAGGGACGTCAGCTCTCTCAGCAGGATCTCCAGGGACCAGCCATCGGCGACGATGTGGTGCAACGTCAACAGCAGGACGTGGCGCTCCCGGCCGAGCCGCAGCAGCGAGGTCCGGAAGAGCGGCCCGGTGACGAGATCGAACGGGCGCCGGGCCTCGCCGCGCGTCAACGTGCCAGCTTCGGCACGACGCGCCGGCTCGGGTAAGCCCTGGAGATCGATCAGAGGGAGCGGGAACGGGCCGGCCGGTGAGATCGCCTGGGAGGGCTCGCCGTCGACGCTGGCGAACGTCGTGCGCAACGCCTCATGGCGACGGCTCAACTCCGTGAGGGCGCCGTTCAGCACGCGGGCGTCTAAGGCTCCGCCGATCGCCAGCGGGTATGGAATGTTGTAAACGGCCGAACCGGGAGATAGCTGATCGAGGAACCAGAGCCGGCTCTGGGCGAAGGAGAGCGGCAGCCGGCCGGTGCGCGGCGCCCGCTCGATCCGCGACGTCGCCAGGGCCGCCTCGGAGCCGAGCTCCGCGTCGACGCTCGCCGCGAAGCGGGCCACCGTCGGATGCTCGAACATCCGGCGCAAGGGGAGCTCGACGCCGAGGGTCCTGCGCACCCGGGAGACGACCTGAGTCGCCAACAGAGAGTGGCCGCCGAGATCGAAGAAGTTGTCGTGAATGCCCACCGAGGGGAGCTCCAGGACCTCCGCCCAGATGCCGGCCAGCACCTCCTGCGTAGGCGTCCGGGGCGTAGCGGGCTCCGCCTTCTCGGACCGCGCGGCCTCCGGCTCGGGAAGCGCCCGCCGGTCCACCTTGCCGTTGGGCGAGAGCGGCAGGGCGTCGAGGAAGACCCAGGACACGGGGATCATGTAGTCGGGAAGACGGTCTCGCAGGTAGTCGCGCAGGGTCGCGGCCGCAGGCGCGGCGCTCCTCTGGACCGCGACCAGATAGGCCACCAGCCGGCGGTCCGCCGCGCCACCGCGGCCGACGCGGGCGGTGACCGCCGCCTGCGCCACGGCGGGGTGATCGGCGAGGATCGATTCGATCTCCCCGAGCTCGATGCGGAAGCCGCGGATCTTGACCTGCTGGTCGATGCGGCCCAGAAAGTCGACGCGACCGTCCGGCAGGAAGCGGGCTAGATCACCGGTCCGATAGAGGCGTCCTCCGGGATCGCCGCCGGTCGGATCGGGAACGAACTTCTCCGCCGTGAGATCCGGCCGCCCGTGGTAGCCGCGAGCCAGGCCGTCGCCGCCGGTGAGCAGCTCGCCGGGCACGCCGACGGGGACCGGCCGGAAGGCGCGGTCGAGCAGATGGACCGAGGTATTGGCCACCGGCCGGCCGACGGGGATGGAGTTGCCGATCCACGCCGGATCGGTCATCGCGTGGCAGGTGGTGAAGGTCGAGTTCTCCGTCGGGCCGTAGCCGTCGATCACGGTCACGCCGGGGAACCGCTCGAGCACGGTACGCGCGTGGGGAGCGGAGACGATGTCGCCTCCGCTCAGCAGTTGGCGAACCGGCCGCAACCCCTCCAGGTTCTGCTCGACCATCTGCTGAAAGAGCCCCGAAGTGAGCCAGAGGGTGGTGACCCCATATTGGGACAGGACAGCACCGATCTCCTCGAGGGACGGCCGGCTGCCGGGGAAGACCACCAGCCGCGCCCCGTTCGCCAGGGCGCCCCAGATCTCGAAGGCCGAGGTGTCGAACGACGTCGCCGAGATCTGCAGGAACACCTCGCCCGTGAAACGGGCGTAGGGAGTGTTCCGCACCAGCCGGACGACGCCGCGATGCGGGACCATCACCCCCTTGGGGCGACCCGTGGTGCCCGAGGTGTACATCATGTAGGCGATGTTCTCCGCGGACGGCTTCAGGCTCTTCCCGCCGCCCGTCTCCGCAGCGGCGGCAAGCACCGATTCCCAGCCGGTGTCGAGGAGCACCGTCCGCGCCCGTGAAGCCGGCAGCCGCTCCAGGAATCGGGTCTCCGAGACCAGCACCGGAGCGCCGCTGTCCGCGAGCAGCCAGGCGATCCGCTCTTGCGGATATCCGGGGTCGACCGGCATGAACGCTCCCCCCGCCTTGAGGATGGCGAAGAGGGCGACGATGAAGTCGAGCGAGCGCTCCATGGCGACCGCCACGAACACCTCGGGACCGACCCCAAGGCTGCGCAGGTGGGCGGCCAGCAGGCCGGCCCGGGAATCCAGCTCGCGGTAGGTCAGCCGGCTCTCCTCGAAGACCACCGCCACCGCCTCGGGGGTCCGGATCACCCATTCGGCGACCAGATCGTGAAGGCAGGCCTCGCGGGGATAGACGGTCCGGCTGTCGTTCCACTCAGTGGCGACCTGGTGGAGCTCGACAGGAGTCAGCAGCGGCAGGGCCGACAGCGGCTCCTCCGGCCGGAAAGCGGCGCCGGCGAGCAGGGTCTCCAGGTGGCCGAGAAGACGGAGCGCCGTGGCCGGGTCATAAAGGTCGGCCGCGTACTCGACCGCCAGCCCCAGCGACCGTTCCGAATCGAGGACGGTGAGGATCAGATCGAACTTGGCGGTCCCCAAGTCGACATCGAGGCGCGACAGCCGGAGCGCCGACCCGAGCCTCTCCTCCGCATCGGAGCGGTGGGAGTTCAGCATCACCTGGAAGAAGGGATTCCGCGCCGGATCGCGATCGGGGTGGAGGGCCTGGACCAGCAGCTCGAACGGCAGGTCCTGATGCTCGTAGGCGGCGAGCGCAGTCTGCTCCACCCGTTGCAGGGCGACGAGGAACGGCGGGTCGTCCGCGAGGTCGACGCGCAGCACCAGGGTGTTGACGAAAAAGCCGATCAGACCCTCGACCTCGGCGCGGTTGCGGCCGGCGACCGCCGAGCCGACCACGAGGTCCCCCTGCCCGGTGTAGCGGAAGAGGAGCGCGTCGAGCGCCGCCAGCATCAGCATGTGGGGCGTGGCCCCCGCGGACCGGCAGAGGTGGCGCAGGGCTTCCGAGAGCGCCGGGGAGAGCTGGCGCGACAGGAACCCGCCGCGGAATGAGGGCCTGTTGGGGCGCGGCCGGTCCGCTGGAATCTCCAGCGTAGACGGAGCCCCCTGTAGCTGGTCACGCCAGTATTCGAGCGGGGCGACCAACCGCGCTCCAGTGAACCAGCGTCGCTGCCAAGCGGCGAAATCGGCGTACTGGACCGGCAGGGAGTGCAGCGCCGCCGGCCGGCCGGACGCCAGCGCGCCGTAGAGCTCGCGCAGCTCGTGGAGCAGAATGCCGTGCGACCAGCCGTCCGCGGCGATGTGGTGCAGGACGAGCACCAGGACGTGCTCTTCGGCCCCACTCCGCAGCAGGAGAGCGCGGAACAGAGGGCCGGCCGCCAGATCGAAGGGGCGCCGTGCTTCGGCCTCGATCCGGCGCGCGCTCTCGGCTTCCCGGAAATCTCGAGGCAGGCCGCGGAGATCGACGACCGGGAGCGGCAGCGGTGCCCCTGCTGCCGCCGGAGCGATGGCCTGAACCGGCTCGCCATCGACGGCCGGGAAGGTGGTCCGAAGCGACTCGTGCCGCGCCGCGATCTCTCCCAGCGCCCGTGCGAGGTTCGCTGTGTGGAGGGCTCCTTCGATCCGGAGGGGCACCGGCAGGTTGTAGACCGCCGACCCCGGCGCGAGCTGATCGAGGAACCAGAGCCGCTGCTGCCCGAAGGAGAGCGGCAGCGGGCGGCCACGGTCGACCGGCTCGACGTGGGGAACCGCGCGGGCCTGCCCGAGATCCTGCGCCGTGTCGACGACCTCCGACAGGCCGGCGATCGTGGGCAGATCGAAGAACTGGCGGAATGACAGGGCGACGCCGAAGGAGTCCATCACCCGGGAGATGACCTGGATGGCCAGCAGGGAGTGGCCGCCGAGCTCGAAGAAGCTCTCGTGGATCCCTACCCGGTCGAGCCCCAGCACATCCGCCCACAGGGACGCGATCACACCTTCGGTGGGGGTTCGCGGCGCGACCGATGGCCGCGAGGAAAGAGGCTCCTCGGGGCGGGGCAGCGCGCGGCGGTCGACCTTGCCGTTAGGGGTCAGCGGCAGCGCCGGCAGGAAGATCCAGGCGGTGGGGACCAGGGGATCCGGAAGGCGCTCGCGCAGGAAGGAGCGGAGCCGGGAGCCATCCAGGCCCTCCCCTGCCGGGCTCGCCACGACGTAGGCCACCAGGCGCTGGTCGCGGGCAGCCACGATGGCCTCGCTCACTCCCGGATGCGAGCGCAGGGCGGCCTCGACCTCCCCCGGCTCGACCCGGAACCCCCGGATCTTGACCTGGAAGTCCACCCGGCCGAGGAACTCGACCGAGCCGTCGGGAAGGTGCCGGCCGCGGTCTCCCGTGGCGTAGAGCCGGCTGCCGGGGAGGGCATGGAGACCGCTCCAGGGATCGGGAATATACCTCCCGGCGGTCAGGTCCGGCCGGCCCAGATAGCCCCGGGTCACCTGCGGGCCACCGATGTGGAGCTCGCCGGGCACTCCCATGGGAATCGGTGCGAGGTTCCGATCCAGGATCAGCACCCGCGTGCCGCGCAGCGGCTTGCCGAGTGGGATCCGCATCCGGCGCTCCCACCGCGGCCGGCTGGTTTCGACCTCGTGGGTCAGCACTCCCACCGTGGTTTCGGTGGGACCGTAGTGGTTGAGGAGGCGGCAACCGGGAGCCAGCTCGCCGATCCGCTCGACCAGTCCGGGGGAGACGGTTTCTCCCCCCACGATCAACAGCCGTTGCGGCAGACAGCCCGCCCCGCGCGGGGAGGCGAGGAGGGCGGCCAGATGGGAGGGGACGATCTTCAGGCAGTCCGCCGGATGGCGCTCGAAATAGCTCGCCAGCGCGGCCGGTTCGGACGAGCGCGCCCGCGAGACGAGGTGCAGGCAGCCTCCCGAGGCCAGCGCGGCGAAGAGGACGGTGTTCCCCAGGTCCGCCGCGATCGTGCTCACCATGGCGAAGCTCGCCCCCTCCGGCAGCGCGATCCGTTCGCGGACGCCGGCGAGATAGCTCGCGAGCTGACGGTGCTCGACCATCACCCCCTTGGGGCGTCCGGTCGAACCGGAGGTATAGATGACGTAGGCCAGGTTGCCGGGCTCCGCCAACGGGCCTCTCGTCCAGGAGGCGACCGCGCCGCCGAGATCCTCGGCGGTTCCCTGAAGGTAGCCGTCGGCGGTGATTTCGACCCTGGCGCCTTCGAGCTTCGGAAGAGCGGGGAGCAGCGAGTCCTGCGCCACCAGGGCGCGAGCGCCGCAGTCGGCGAGGATGAAGGCGAGGCGCTCCGCCGGCACGTCGGCGTCGAGCGGCACGTAGGCGCCGCCCGCCTTGAGGACTCCCAGGATCGCGACGACCATCGCCGGCGAGCGCTCGACGCAAACGGCGACCGTGTCTTCCGGTCCGATCCCGAGATGCCACAACCGCTGGGCCAGGGCCGCGGCCCTCGCGTCGAGCTCGCCGAACGTCAGGACCTCCTCTTCGCAACGGACCGCCGGCGCGTCCGGCGTCCGCTCGGCCTGCGCCGCGAACAGCTCGTGAACGCGGTCGGAGACCGCCTCGCGGTCATCGCCGGCCCAGCGGACGATCTGCTCCCCTTCCTCATCGGTCAGCAGCGGCAGATCGGAGACCAACCGCCGGGGATCTGCGACCGCGGCCGACAGGAGCCTCTGGAAGTGCGCCGACATGCGGTCGATCGTCGCGGCGTCGAAAAGCTCGGAGGCGTACTCCCAGACCGTGACCAGCTCCTCCCCCTGCTGGCGGATATAGAGCGTGATGTCGGCCTTGGCGGTGCCGTTGCCCAGCTCTCGCAGCCGGAGGTCGAGCCCGGGTCCGAGCTGGCGCGGCAGAGGGGGGGTGTTCTGGAAAGAGAGGAAAACTTGGGCCAGCGGCGAGTGGCCGAGGCTGCGCTCCGGCTCCATCTCCCGCACCAGGCGGTCGAAGGGGAGATCCTGGTGGTCGAGCCCCGCGATCACCGCGTCCCGAACCTGCAGCAGGATCTCGTCGAATCGCGGCTCCGCCGAGAAGTCGGCGCGCAGGACGATGGAATTGGTAAACAGACCGATCAGGTCCTGCGTGCCCGTCCGGTGCCGGTTGGCCACCGGCGCGCCGACGGTCAGCTCCTCCTGCCCGGAATAGCGGTGGAGCAGGGAATCGAGCGTCGCCAGGAGCGCCATGAAGAGGGTCGCCCGGTTGCGTAGGGCGAGGCCGAGAAGGCCTTGAGAGTCCGGCCGCGGGATCGCGGCGATCACTTGAGCCCCGCGGAAGCTCTGCATCGCGGGGCGCGGCCGGTCGGTCGGCAGGTCGAGTACCTCCGGCGCGGCGGGCAGATGCCGTTTCCAGAACTCGAGCTGTCCGCGGGCCTCCTCGCCTTCGAGCCACCCCCGCTGCCAGGCGGCGTAGTCGGCGAACCGTAGCTCCAGAGCGGGCAGACCCGCCGGTTTTCCGGCCACGTCCGCTGCGTAAAGCAAGGCAAGGTCGTGGGCGAGGACCCAGATGGACCAGTCGTCCGCCACGAGATGGTGCATGGCGATCAGGAGGCGGTGGTCGCGCTCGTCCAGCTCCATCAGATATCCCTGGAGCAGCGGTCCGCGCTCGACGTCGATGCGCTTCCGGCCGAGCGCCGCCCCGGCGAGTTCCGCCTCCGAGCCACGGGCGCCTGGCGGGAGCGCCCGCAGGTCGATCCGGGGAAGGTCGACGACGGCGTCGAGGAGCGTGAGCTCCGCCCGGCCGTGCACCTCGCGAAAGACGACCCGCAGCGCCTCGTGGCGGCGCACGACCGCTGCCACCGCCCGCAGCAGAGCCGGACGGTCGAGCGGACCCGAGAGCTCAAGCAGGAGAGGGATCGTGAACAGCGCGATGCCGGAGCTCAGGCGATCGGAGAACCACATCGCCTCCTGGCCGGCGGACGGCGTCCAGCCGCGCTCGCGCGCGGCCGGGATCTCCGCCAGCTCCTCCCCCACCGGAAGGTCCGCCAGCAGAGCGGCGAGGCGCTCGACGGTCGGCGCCTCGAACAGGGCGCGGGGGGAAAGGCGCCGCTCCAGCACCTCGTGAACGCGCGCGATCACCCGGGCCGCGAGGAGGGAGTGGCCGCCGAGGGCGAAGAAATCGTCGTCGACGCCCACCTCACCGGCCCGCAGGACCTCCGCCCAGATCGCCGCCAGGGAAACCTCCAGCGGCGTTCTCGGCGCCAGGAAAACAGAGCGCTCGCCTGGACCTTCCGGCGCCGGGAGCGCGGCGCGGTCGACCTTGCCGTTGGGATTGAGGGGCAGAGCCTCCAGGACCACGAAGTGGGACGGAACCATGTAATCCGGCAACTGAGCGCGCAGGTGCTCCCTGAGGTCCGGAACCGCCAGGTCCGCTCCCGCGCGGGGAACCACATAGGCGGCCAGGAATCGGTCCGCGCTGTCGCCGCCCGACGCGAGATCGCGGGCCACGACCACGGTGTCGCCGACGCCGGGGTGCCGCCCCAGCGCCGCCTCGATCTCTCCCAGCTCGACGCGGAAGCCGCGGATCTTGACCTGGTGATCGGTGCGGCCCAGGTAGTCGAGCGCGCTGTCCTGACGGTAGCGGACGAGGTCGCCCGTCGCGTAGATCCGCTCACCGGGGCGCGAGGAAAAAGGATCGGGCACAAAGCGGAGGGCCGTCAGGTCCGGCCGGCTCAGGTAGCCCCGGGCGAGCCCCTCTCCTCCCAGATACAGCTCGCCGGGCTCGCCGGCGGGCACCCTTTCGAGGTCGGGGCTCAAGAGATACGCCGAAGTCCCGTCGAGAGGGCGGCCGATCGAAGGGATTCCCGCGTCCCTTCTCTCCAACAGCGCGCAGGTCGAATAGGTGGTGTCCTCCGAAGGTCCATAGAGATTGTAGATCTTCCGGAGGGAGCCCAACTCGCCGTATAGCCGCTGGACCAGAGCCCCCCGTAGCGCCTCCCCGGCGAGGTTGAGGGTGCGCACGAAAGGGGGAATGCCGCCCGACCGCAGGAGCTCGGCGGCCGCCGAGGGCACGGTGTTCACCAGCGTGACCTCCCCGGCCGCCGGCAGCGCCGGCAGACTCAGGGCATTGTCGGCCAGAATCGCCGTTCCGCCCAGGGCGAGTGTCACGAACAGCTCAAAAATCGATAGATCGAAGCAGATCGAGGTCGCCGCCAGGACTCCCGAGATCTCCTCCGGCGAGTAGGTCGCGGCGGCCCAGCGGATGAGGGACATCGTGCAGCGATGCTCGATCGCGACTCCCTTGGGACGGCCGGTGGAGCCCGAGGTGTAGATGACGTAGGCAAGATTGTGTCCGCCCGCCCGCGGCGCGAGTGGCCCGGCGCCATACCGGTCAATCCGCGGCCCTTCGCGGTCGAGGAAGACCGGCTTGGCGGACGTCCGGGGGGTGCGGCCGGCCAGGTGCTCCTGCGTCAGGAGCAGGAGGGCACCGCTGTCAGTCAGGATGTCCGCCTGCCGCGCCTCCGGGTAGGCGGGATCCATGGGAACGTAGGCACCCCCTGCCTTGAGCACGGCGTACATGGCGACCACCATCTCGGCGGTGCGCTCGGCGCAGATCGCGACCCGCACCTCGGGGCCGACTCCCTGCTCGATCAGGAACCGCGCGAGCCGGTTGGCCCTCGCGTCCAGCTCGCCGCAGGTGAGCCGGTCCTCGCCGACGACGAGCGCAACGCCGTGCGGCTCGGCCGCCGCGCGCAGCTCGAACGCCTGGTGCAGAAGGCTCACCTTCGGTGGGACCCCTGCGGCTCCCCCCTCTTCAGCGAAAGAACGGGGCCAGGCCAACCCGGGCGCGCCGTTCAAGACGTCATTCGACAACCGCTTCCTCCTCTCCAAACTGTCTCTCGATCTCCTCGAGCAGGAGCTCCTGGATCGTGATCGCCAGCCCCTCGACGGTGGGCTCATCGAACAGGGCGCGCAGGGGCACTTCGAGCTGGAATGTCGCCCGCAGGCGATGGACGACCTGCGGCAGGAGCAGCGAGTGCCCCCCCAGCTCGAAGAAGTTCTCGGTGACTCCGACGCGGTCGAGCCCGAGCACGTCCCGCCAGGCCGCCGCGATCCGCGTCTCCGTGTCGTTGCGAGGCGCCACGAACTCGCGCTCCAGCTCGCGCCGAGCACGGTCCGGGGCGGGCAGAGCCCGCCGGTCTACTTTGCCGCTTGGCGTGAGCGGCAGGCGGTCGAGCAGCATGAAGCTCGCCGGTACCATGTAGTCGGGCAGGCGCTCCTTCAGGAAGCCGCGCAGATCGGCCTGCCGCACCCCGTCCGCGGTCTTCGCCACCAGGTAGGCGGCCAGCCGGCGGTCACCGGGCGTGTCCTCGCGGGCCACCACCACCGCCTCCGAGATCGCCGGGTACTCGACGAGCGCGGCCTCGATCTCCCGCAGCTCCACTCGGAAGCCGCGGATCTTCACCTGATGATCGACCCGGCCGAGGAACTCCAGCTCGTCCGTAGGGAGGAGGCGGACCAGGTCGCCGGTCCGGTACAACCGGCTCCCCGCCTCGGGGCTCCAGGGATCGGGCAGGAACCGCTCGGCCGTCAGGTCCGGACGCCCGGCGTAGCCGCGCGCGACGCCGGCGCCGCCGACGAACAGCTCGCCCGGAACCCCGGGCGCCGCTAGCTGCGCCTGAGGGTCGAGGACGTAGGCGCGGAGGTGGCGGACCGGCCGTCCGATGGGGACCTCCCCTGTTCTCGCCACCGCCGGACCGGCCGCCAGCTCCGCGCGGGTGGCGACGATCGTGCTCTCGGTCGGTCCGTAGGTGTTGAACAACCTTACCCCCTCATGCCCCTGGGCGTGCCAAGTGGCCAGCCGCTCGGGGAGGGCCCGCTCGCCGCCGATGATGATCAGCCGGAGAGTCGTCGGCAGGTTCCCTCCTTCCACCTCCAGGCGCGCCACCAGCTCGTGCCAGAACGCCGTCGGCAGGTCGAGCACCGAGATCTCCCAGGCCGCGCAGGAGCGCAGGAACTCGGGCGTCGAGCCCAGCATGGCGTCGTTGCGCAGCACCAGGGCGGCGCCGCTGACGAGCGCGGGATAGATCTCCTCGGCGCTGGTGTCGAAGCTGACCGAGGCGAATTGCAGGACGCGGTCCGCGGACCCGAGCCGGTGCTCGTCGCGGAACGCCTCCACGTAGTTAGCCAGCGACGCGTGGCGGACCATCACCCCCTTGGGCTTGCCGGTCGAGCCGGAGGTGTAGATCAGATACGCGAGGCTCTCGCCGTCGACCGCCGTTTCAAGGTTGGCGCCGCTCCGCGCGGCGATCCGTTCCGCGTCGCCATCCAGCAGGACGACCGGCAGCCCCGCCAGCGCCACCCCCGGCATCGCGGCCGCCGCGCGCTCCGTGGTGATCAGCACCGCCGCGGCGGCGTCCCGGAGGATGAAGGCGAGGCGGTCCACCGGGTAGGCCGGGTCGAGCGGCACGTAGGCCCCTCCCGCCTTGAGCACGGCGAGCAGGGCGACGACCATCTCCGGCGAGCGCTCGACGGCGATGCCGACGACCGTCTCCGGTCCGACGCCGAGGTCCCGCAGGTGATGGGCGAGCCGGTTGGAATCGCGGTTCAGCCCGGCATAGGTGAGCCGGCAGTCGCCCGCGATCACCGCGGCGGCCTCGGGGTCCCCTTCGGCCCGCCGCTCGAAGAGCCGGTGGACGGGAAGGAATTGCGCGTCGGCGCTCCTCTCTTCTGCCCCGCCCCACGCCAGAAGCTCCCGCCGCTCCGCGTCGCCCACCAGATCGTAGTCCCAGACCGGCCGCGAGGGGTCTGCCACGGCGCCGGCGAGCAGGCGCTGGTAGCGACCGAGCAGCCGCAGGATGGTGGGCTCGTCGAACAGCAGGGCGTTATAGGTGATCGAGGCGACGATCCCCTCCGCCTGCTCCACCAGCGTGAGGCCAACCTCGAAAATCGCCGTCCCCAGCTCCTCGGCCTGCTGATCGGACTCCAACACCGAGAAGGTGAGCCCCGGAATCTCGATAGCCTGGCCGGGGACGTTCTGCAGCAGGAACATCACCTGGAACGGAGCAGTGCGGCCGCCGTCGCGGTCCCCCTGCGCGGCGTTGAGCACCTGCTCCAGCGGCAGGTCCTGGTGGGCGAAAGCGCCGAGGCAGGTCTCGCGCACGCGCCCCAGCAGCTCCTGGAAGCCGGGGTCGCCTGCGGTGTCGGTCCGCAGCACCAGGGTGTTCAGGAAGAAGCCGATCAACCCTTCGACCTCGGCGCGGTTGCGGTTGGCGATCGGCGCGCCGAGCAGCACGTCCTCCTCCCCTGTCACCCGCGCCAGCAGG
This sequence comes from uncultured Acidobacteriota bacterium, assembly GCA_963718645.1. Classification (GTDB taxonomy): domain Bacteria; phylum Acidobacteriota; class Thermoanaerobaculia; order Multivoradales; family UBA5704; genus DATARR01. Next base: position 1,719,347 of record OY970373.1, on the reverse strand, counting down.
ATCTTCCACGCCGCCAGTAGCGTCATGTAGAGCGACGCCGACTGCCGGCGCGAAAGTCCCTTCAGCCCCATAGCGAGGTCGGCGGGGAGCACGATCGTGCCGACCCCGACCTGGAAGCCCGGCGCGGCGCCCCGCCGGCGGTCGGCAGGCAGGAGGAGGGGCGGTGGGCTGCCGGCGAGCTTGCCGCCCCAGTAAGCCTTCTCGGCCTCCAGCACCTCGCCGGTCAGCACTTGGCGCTGCCAGGTGGAGAAGTCCACGTACTGCACCGGCAGCTCGGGGAGAGGCGAGCCCTCCTCTGCCGCGAAGGCCCGGTAGAGCGCCGCCAGCTCGCCGATCAGGATGCCCATCGACCAGCCGTCGGAGCAGATGTGATGGAGCGTCAGCAGCAGCGCGTGCTCGGCCACTCCGCCGTCGCCTTCGACGAGCCGCAACAGGGTGGCACGGATCAGGGGATCGCGAGAGAGGTCGAACGGCCGTGCGGTCTCCTCGTTCGCCCGCCGCCGCGATTCCGCTTCCCGCGCCTCCGGCGGCAGGTGCCGGAGGTCCACCACCTTCAGGTCGATCGGTGCCGGCGGCCGGATCACCTGCACCGGCCGGCCGTCGATCTCCGCGAAGACGGTGCGCAGGGTCTCGTGGCGGCGCACCAGCTCGGTGAAGCAGCGCCCGAGGAGGTCGATGTCCAGACTGCCGTGCAGCCGCACCGCCCGCGACAGGTTGTAGGCGGAGGTGCCGGGATCGAGCCGGTTGAGGAACCACATCCGCTCCTGCGAGAAGGAGAGCGGGAACGAGGCCCCCCGCGGCACGCGCAGGATCGGGGGGAGCGACCACCCCTCCTGCTCCTGCCGCGCCGCCTCGATGGCGCGGGCGAGCCCGGCCACCGTGGGCGCCTCGAACATCCTGTGCAGCGACAGCTCGACGCCCAGGGCCGTGCGGACGCGTGAGACGACCTGGGTGGCGAGCAGCGAATGGCCCCCCAGGGCGAAGAAGTTGTCGCGGGCGCCCACGCGCTCGACCCGCAGGATCTCCGACCAGATCCCCGCCAGCAGCTCTTCCACCGGCCCCTGCGGCGCCGTGTAGTCCTCCGTCGCGGTGCCCGGCTCGGGAGCCGGCAGTGCCCGGCGGTCCACCTTGCCGCTCGGGGTCAGCGGCAGCGCCTCCAGGGTCACGAACGCGGACGGGATCATGTACTCCGGCAGGCTCCGCCGCAGGGACTCCCGCAACTCGCCCATCGGTAGCGGGGCGTCCCCCGGCTCCACGACCAGGTAGCCCACCAGCCGCTTGTCGCCTGCCTCCTCGCGAACCGTCACCACCGCCTGCCGCACCGCCGGCAACCGGCTCAGGGCGGCTTCGATCTCGCCCAGCTCAATGCGGTAGCCGCGCACCTTGACCTGATGATCGATCCGGCCCAGGAACTCCAGCTCGCCAGACGGTCGGTAGCGCACCAGGTCGCCCGTCCGGTAGACCCTGGCGCCCTCTCCCTGAAATGGATGGGGCACGAGCTTCTCCGCCGTCAGGTCCGGCCGGTGGAGGTAACCGCGGCAGAGCCCTTCGCCGCCGATCAGCAGCTCGCCGGCGACGCCGATTGGAACTGGTTCAAGGTCGCGGTCGACGACATAGAGCTCCGTATTGGCGATCGGCCGGCCGAGCAGGACCGGGCCGTCCCCCGCCGCGACCTCGCCGGCCGCCGACCAGACCGCGGTCTCGGTGGGGCCGTAGACATTCCAGAGCTCGGCGCCGCGCGCCTGCAGCGCCGAGGCCAGGTCGCGCGGCAGCGCCTCGCCGCCGCACAGCACTTTCAGCCCGGCGATCCCCTGCCAGCCCGCGTCGATCAGCAGCCGCCAGGTCGCCGGCGTCGCCTGGGCGACCGTCGCCCCCATATCGGCGAGGCGTGCGGCTAGCCGCGCGCCATCGGCGGCCTCCTCGCGGCCGAGGACCTCGACCCGCCCCCCTACCATCAGGGGGAGGTAGATCTCCAGGCCGGCGATGTCGAAAGAGAGCGTGGTCAGCGCCGGCACGACGTCGCCCTCGCGAACACCAGGGCGCTCGGCCATGGCGCGCAGGAAGTTGACCACCGCCCGGTGTGGCAGCCCCACCCCCTTCGGCTTACCCGTAGAGCCGGAGGTGTAAAGCACGTAGGCGAGCGTTTCGGCGTCCGCGATCCTCGCCAGCGGCCGGACGCTCTCCCGCGCGATCGCCGCCCTGTCGCGGTCCAGGCAGACGGTCCGCGCCGCGTGCGCCGGCAGCGCGCCGAGCAGGGGCTCCTCGGTCACCAGCACCGGCACGGCACTGTCCGCGAGCACCAGCCCCAGCCGCTCCGCGGGGTGCGACGGGTCGAGCGGCACGTAGGCGCCGCCGGCTTTGAGGATGCCGAGGAGCGCCACCACCATCGCCGCCGAGCGCTCGACGCAGAGCCCCACCAGCACCTCCGGCCCGACGCCAAGGCGGCGCAGGTGGCGGGCGAGGCGGTTCGCCCGCGCGTCGAGCTCGCCGTAGGTCAACCGCTCGGCGCCGAAGCCCACCGCCCAGGCCTCGGGGCGGTCGGCCGCCCGGCTCTCGACGAGCTCGTGGATCAGGGTCTCCCGCGGCCAGGCGACCGCCGTGTCGTTCCATCCGGTCAGCAGCTCCGCCCGCTCCGCCGGAGCGAGCAGCGGCAGCTCCTTGATCGGCCGCTCCGGCGCCGCCGCGATTCCTTGCAGCAGCACCTCGAAGTGACCCGCCCAGCGCGCTACCGTGGTGGCGTCGAACAGGTCGGTGACGTATTCGAGCGAGCCGGTCCATCCCTCGTTCCACTCGACCAGCGACAGCGTCAGGTCGAAGGGCGCCTGGCCACGGTCGGCCGCCAGCGGCAGCATCTTCAGGCCGGCAAGGTCGATCTCGGACGCCGGGGCGTTCTGCAGGATGAACATGACCTGGAACAGCGGCGGATAGCTGAGGTGTCGCTCCGGGCGCAGCTCGTCGACCAGCTTCTCGAACGGCAGGTCCTGATGGTCGTAGGCCTCCAGTGCGGCGGCGCGCACCCGCCGCGCCAGCTCGATGAAGGGCGGAGCGTCCGCCATGTCCGTACGGAACACCAGCGTGTTGACGAAGAAGCCGATCAGGCGCTCGATCTCGGTGCGGGTGCGGTTGGCGATCGGCGTGCCCACCACCACGTCCCCCTGGGAGGTGTAGCGGCCGAGCAGGACCTGGAACGCCGCCATCAGCACCATGAAGGGCGTCAGCCCCTCGCGGCGGGCGAAGGCCTCGAGCGCCCGCACCAGACCCGGCGGCAGGCTCAGCCGGTGGCGGGCCCCCCGGAAGCTTTGCACCGCCGGCCGCGGCCGGTCGGCCGGCAGCTCCAGCAGCGGCGGCGCGCCGGCCAGCCGCTCCTTCCAGTAGCCCACCTGCCGCGCCAGCTCCTCGCCCTCCAGCCGGCGGCGCTGCCAGGCCGCGAAGTCCGCGTACTGCACCGGCAGCTCGGGCAGGGGGGAGGGGCGCCCGGCGGCGAAGGCGGCGTAGAGGTCCGCCAACTCGCCCACCATCAGCGCCATCGACCAGCCGTCCGAGGCGATGTGGTGCGTCACCAGCAGGAGAGCGTGCTCGCGATCCCCCGTCCGCAGCAGGGTGGCGCGCAGCATCGGACCCGCCGCGAGGTCGAAGGGCCGCGCGCTCTCGTCGAGGATGCGGCGCTTGACCTCCACCCCGCTCTCGACGCCGCGGCAATCGACCAGCGGCAGCTCGAAGTCCGCCGGCTCGTCGATCACCTGCACCGGCCGGCCGTCCACCGCCGCGAAGCGGGTCCGCAGGGTCTCGTGCCGCCGTGCCATCTCGGTGAAACAGCGCGCCAGCGCCGGTACGTCGAGGTCCCCCTCCAGCCGCACGGCGCTCGCCAGGTTGTAGGCCGACGAGAGGGGCTCGAGCTGGTGCAGGAACCACATCCGCTCCTGGGCGAAGGAGAGCGGCAGCTCGCCGTCGCGGGGCACCGGCACGATCGCCGGCGCCTCGATCGCGCCGGGGGCCTGGCGCGCCACCTCGACCGCGCGGGCCAGGCCGGCGATGGTGGGCGCCTCGAACAGGCTCTGCAGAGGCAGCTCGGCCGCCAGGACGCTGCGGACACGCGAGATCACCTGGGTGGCGAGGAGCGAGTGCCCGCCGAGGTCGAAGAAGTTGTCGTGGGCCCCCACCCGGTCGACGCCGAGCAGCTCGCCCCAGATCGCCGCCAGTGTCTCCTCGGTGGCGCCCGCGGGAGCCACATACGCCGTGCCCAGCTCCGGCCGGGCGTAGCTGGTCGGGCTCGGTGCGGCATCCGCCATGTCCACGGCTGCCGTAGGGACGGTGCCGGCGCCGACTCCACGCAAGCGCGGGCCGCGGCCGCCCAGCCAGTAGCTCTGGCGCTCGAACGGATAGGTGGGGAGCGGCAAGCGGAGCCGGCGCTCCCCGGCGTGGACTGCCTGCCAGTCGACCTCGATGCCGGCGATCCAGAGCCGGCCGAGGGAGGTCATGAGGAAGGGGAGGTCGCCACGCCGGTCGCTGGCGTGCGGGAGCGACGGGACGGCCGTGGCGCCGGCCTCCCGGGCCAGGGTGGTGAGCGCGTTGCCGGGGCCCACCTCGAGCAGGGCGCGGCCGGGCACGCGCAGCAGCTCGGCGAGGCCGTCGGCGAAGCGCACGGTGCCGCGCAGGTGGCTCACCCAGTAGTCGGGATCGGTGGCCTCGGCGGCGGTGATCCAGGTCCCCGAGAGGTTGGAGACGATGGGGATGGACGGCGGCGACAGGCGCAGCCGCCGCAGGCGCTCGGCGAAGGGTGCCAGCGCCGGCTCCATCATCGCCGAGTGGAACGCGTGCGAGGTGCGGAGCCGGCGATGGGCGGCGCCGCGCCCGGTCAGCAGCGCCTCCAGGGCGGCGATGGCCGGCTCCGGGCCGGACGCGACGGCACGGGCGGCGCCGTTGACCGCGGCGAGGGAGACTTCCGGCGGCAGCAGCTCGCGCAGCTCGGCCTCGGGCAGGGAGACGGTGAGCATGGCCCCCGGCTCCATCGCCGCCATCAGCCGTCCGCGCTCGGCCACCACTCCCAGGGCGTCCTCCAGGGTGAAGACGCCGGCGACGCAGGCCGCCACGTACTCGCCGACGGAGTGGCCGATCAGCGCGGCCGGGCGGATCCCCCAGGCGATCCACTGCCGGGCGAGCGCATGCTCGATCACGAACAGGGCCGGCTGGGTGAGCTCGGTGCGGGCCAGGCGCTCCGCCGCAGCCGCCATCCCGGCCGCGTCGTTCGTAGCCGGGAACAGCGATTCGCGCAGGTCGAGCTCCAGGATCGGCAGCAGGATCTCGGCTGCGCGGTCCACCTCGCGGCGGAAGACCGGCTCGGCCCGGTAGAGCTCCTCGCCCATCCCCGGGTGCTGCGAGCCCTGGCCGCTGAACAGGAACGCTACCGAGGAGGCGTCGCCGCCGCCGAGCAGCAGCCGGTCGGGATCGGCGCCGCCGAGGACGGCCGCTCCGTCGAGGGTACTGCGGCAGACGGCCACCGCGCGATGGGCGAACCGCCGCCGCCCGATCTGCAGGGTGTAGGCGGCGTCGGCGATGCCGACCTCGGGGTGGGTCCCGAGGTGGCGGCCGAGGTTGTCGATCGCCAGGGCCAGTGCCGTCCTGGTGCGCGCCGAGACGGTGAGGAGCTGCCAGGGGGCGGCGGCGGTCCCCGCCACGACGGGGGGCGCCTCCTCGAGCACGACGTGGGCGTTGGTGCCGCCGATGCCGAGCGAGCTGACACCGGCGCGCCGGGGCGCGGGCGAATCCTCCCAGCCGGTCAGGCCGGTGGCGACCCGGAACGGGCTCTCCTCCAGCCGCAGCTTCGGGTTGGCGCTCTCGAAGTTCAGGCTCGGCGGCACCTGGCGGTGCTGGAGCACCAGGGTGGCCTTGATCAGGCCGGCCACGCCGGCGGCGGTATCGAGGTGGCCGATGTTGGTCTTCACCGAGCCGATCAGGCAGCCGCCCGCGGCCACCCCCGGCCCGTAGGCCTGGCCGAGGGCGGCGATCTCGATCGGATCGCCCATCTCGGTGCCGGTGCCGTGGGCCTCCACGTAGTCGATGCTGGCGGGATCGACCCCCGCCACCGCCAACGCCTGGACGATCACCTGCGCCTGCCCCTCGACGCTCGGGGCGGTGAACCCCACCTTGAAGGCGCCGTCGTTGTTCACCGCCGAGCCACGGATGACGGCGCGGACGGGGTCGCCGTCGCGTAGCGCGTCGGCGAGCCGGCGGAGCACGACCACCCCGACGCCGTTGCCGCCGACGAAGCCGGAGGCCCGGGTGTCGAAGGTGTGACAGCGGCCGTCGCGCGAGAGGACCATCCCCTCCTCGTAGCGGTAGCCCACCTCCTGCGGCAGGCGGACCGAGACGCCGCCGGCCAGCGCGGCATCGCACTCGCCGCCGAGCAGGCTCTGGCAGGCGAGGTGGACCGCCACCAGCGAGGTCGAGCAGGCGGTCTGCACGGAGAGGCTCGGCCCCTTCAGCCCCAGCTTGTAGGACACCCGCGGCGCCAGGTAGTCCTTGTCGTTGCCGATCATCAGGTTGAAATTGCCGATGCGGTCGAGCATCTCGGGGTCCGAGAGGAGGTTGAGGATGTAGGTGTTCATCCCGGCGCCCGCGAAGACGCCGACGTCGCCGGGGAAGCGTCCCGGCTCGTATCCCGCATCCTCCACCGCCTCCCACGAGCACTCCAGGAACAGCCGCTGCTGGGGATCGATCAGCTCGGCCTCGCGCGGGCTGTAGCCGAAGAAGGGGGCGTCGAACTCGGTGCTGCCGGCGATCACGCCGCGCGCCGGCACGTAGTTGGGATCGGCGAGCGAGGCCTCGGGCACCCCCATCGCCCGCAGCTCGTCGGGGGTGAAGAAGCTGATCGAGTCGACCCCCGCCTTCAGGTTTTCCCAGAACTCCTCGACGCCGGCGGCACCGGGGAAGCGGCCGGACATCCCGATGATGGCCACGGCGCCCTCGGTGCGCACGGCGTCGCGGCGGGCGGCGGCGCGCGCCAGCCCGGCCTGGTTGAGGGGCGCCACCTCGACCCCTTGAGCGCAGTAGGCCGCCAGCGCGCCCACGGTGGGATAGCGGAAGAGGTCGAGCAGCGCGACCTCGCGGCCGAGCGTGCCGGCGAGCCGGGCGTGCACCTGGGCCAGCAGCAGCGAATGCCCGCCGAGGTCGAAGAAGTTGTCCTCCACCCCCACCTTGTCGACTTTCAGCACGTCGCGCCAGATGGCGGCGATCGCCCGCTCCAGCTCGTCGCGCGGCGGGACGTAGGCCGCCGCCGAAGCCGCCGCGCGCGTCCCCTCGGGAGCGGGCAGGGCCTTGCGGTCAACCTTGCCGCTCGGCGTCAGCGGGAAGGCGGCGAGCGGCATGAAGGCCGCCGGGATCATGTACTCCGGCACGATCTCGCGCAGGTGGCGGCGGAGCTCGGCGGCGGCCGGGGCCTCCCCCTCGGCGACCAGGTAAGCGACCAGGCGCTTCTCGCCGCCGTCCTCGCGCGCCAGGGCCACCGCCGCCGCCACCGCCGGATGGCGCAGCAGGGCGGCCTCGATCTCCCCCAGCTCGATGCGGAAGCCGCGGACCTTGACCTGGGTGTCGATGCGGCCGAGGAACTCCAGCTCCCCCGAAGGGCGCCAGCGCACCAGGTCGCCGGTGCGGTACACCCGGTCGCCCGGCGCACCGCCGGACGGATCGGGGATGAACCTCTCGGCCGTCAGGTCGGGCCGGCCCAGGTAGCCCCGGGCCACGCCGGCGCCGCCGATCAGCAATTCGCCGGCCACCCCCGCCGGCACCGGGCCGAGGGCGCGGTCCACCACCTGGAAGCGGGTGTTGGCGATCGGCGTCCCCAGCAGGACCGGGCCGTCGCCCGCGCTCACCTGCCCCGCCGCCGACCAGACCGCCGTCTCAGTGGGGCCGTAAACGTTCCAGAGCTCGACGCCCCGCGCCAGCAGCGCCTCGGCGAGATCGCGCGGCAGCGCCTCGCCGCCGCACAGCACCCGCAGGCCCGGGATCCCTTGCCAGCCGGCGTCGATCAGCAGCCGCCAGGTCGCCGGCGTAGCCTGCACCAGCGTGGCGCCGATGCCGGCGAGGCGCTCCACCAGGGCGCCCCCCGCCGCCTCCTGCCGGCTCACCACCTCGACGCGCCCCCCCACCACCAGCGGCAGGTAGATCTCCAGGCCGGCGATGTCGAAGGAGAGGGTGGTCAAGGCCGGAACCACGTCGGCCGCGCTCAGGCCGGGCCGCTCGGCCATGGCGCGCAGGAAGTTGACCACCGCCCGGTGCGGGAGCTGCACCCCCTTCGGCCGCCCCGTCGAACCGGAGGTGTAGAGCACGTAGGCCAGGCTCTCTTCGTCCCCCAGGGGCTCCACGGGCGCGCCGCTCTCGCCGGCGATGGCGGCGCCGTCGCGGTTGAGATCGAGGACCGTCGCGGCGTCCAAAGTGGAAGCCGGCAGCGCTCCCAGGAGTCCCTCCTCGGTCACCAGCACCGCCAGGGCGCTGTCGGCGACCACCAGGGCCAGGCGCTCGGCGGGGTGCGCGGGGTCGAGCGGCACGTAGGCGCCCCCCGCCTTGAGGATGCCGAGCAGCGCCACCACCATCTCCGGCGTCCGCTCGACGCAGAGGCCCACCCGCGTCTCCACCCCCACGCCCAGCCACCGGAGCCGGCGGGCCAGCCGGTTCGACCGCTCCTCCAACTCGCGATAGGTCAGGGCTCGGTCCCCCTGGGAGACCGCGACGGCCTCCGGGGTCCGTGCCGCCTGCGCCGCCACCAGCTCGTGCAGCAGCGCTCCCGCCGGCCAGAGCCGGGCGGTGTCGTTCCACTCTTCCGTGATCTGCCGCCGCTCGTCCGGCGTGAGGAGGGGGAGCTCGGCGACCGAGCGGTCCGGGGTCTCGACCGCGGCGGCCAGGAGGACCTGGTAGTGCCCCAGCAGGCGCTCGATCGTCGCGCGGTCGAAGAGGTCGGAGCTGTACTCCAGGAAGCCGGAAACCTCGCTCTCCCACTGGATCAGGCTGAGCGTCAGGTCGAACTGGGCGCCGCTGCGCGCCGTGTCGACCGGCTCGAGGGTCAGCCCCGGCAGCTCGACGCGCCCGGCGGTCGGGGTCTGCAGGTTGAACATTACCTGGAACAGGGGCGAGTAGGCGAGGTGGCGCTCCACCTCCAGGCCGTCCACCATCCGCTCGAACGGCACGTCCTGGTGGGCGAAGGCCTCCAGCGCCGCCTGCCTCACTCTTCCGGCGAGGGCGGCGAACGGCGGATCGTCCGCCAGGTCGGCGCGCAGCACCAGGGTGTTGGCGAACAGGCCGATCAGCCTCTCGGTCTCCACCAGCCGCCGGTTGGCCACCGGTGTGCCCACCACCACGTCCGGCTGTCCGGAGTAGCGGGCCAGCAGCGCGTCGAAGCCGGCCAGCAGCGCCATGAAGGGGGTCAGGCCCTCGCTGCGGGCCAGCGCCGCGATCCCCGCCGGCAGGTCGGCGGCGAGCCGGAGACGGAGGGTGCCGCCGCGGTAGCTCTGCACCGCCGGGCGCGGCCGGTCGGTGGGCAGCTCCAGGAGCGGCGGCGCCCCCGCCAGCCGCCGCCGCCAGTAGTCCATCTCGCCCGCCAGCGTCTCGCCGGCAAGCCACTGCCGCTGCCAGACCGCGTAGTCGGCGTACTGCACCGGCAGCGGCGGCAGCGAGGAGGGCGCCGCGTATTCCGCGACGATCTCGCCCACCAGCAGGCCGATCGACCAGCCGTCGGCCACGATGTGGTGGACCACCAGCGCCAGCAGGTGCTCGCGCGCACCCAGCGTGTAGAGAGTCGCCCGCAGCAGCCCGCCGGCCGCGAGGTCGAAGGGGGTCAGCGCCTCGGCGTTCAGCAGCCGCAGGGCCTCGGCCTCCCGCTCCTCCACCGTCAGCGCCGGCAGGGCGCGCAGATCGACGTGGCGGGGAGCGAAGGGCCGCTCCGCATCGACGGGCTCGACGACCTGGAACGGGTGCCCCTGCCACTCGCCGAAGCGCGTACGGAGCGACTCGTGCCGCGCCACCACCGCGGCGAGGGCGCGATCGAGCGCCCCGGCGTCGAGATCGCCCGAGAGCCGTACCGCCTGGACCAGGTTGTAGGCTGTCGAGCCCGGCTCCAACCGGTCCATGAACCAGAGCCGCTGTTGAGCGAAGGAGAGGGGGAGGTCGCCCTGCCGCGGCAGGGCGACGAGCGGCGGCGCCGCCGCGCCGCGCGGATCCCGCCGCGCCGCCTCGACCGCGCGGGCGAGAGCGGCGATCGTCGGGCTCTCGAACAGGCGTTGCAGCGGCAGCTCGACGCCCAGCGCCGCGCGCACCCGCGACACCACCTGGGTGGCCAGCAGCGAGTGGCCGCCGAGGGCGAAGAAGTTGTCCCCGGCGCCCACCCGGTCGACGCGCAGCACCTCGGCCCAGACCCCGGCCAGCAGCTCCTCGACCGGGCCTTGAGGGGCCGTGAAGGACTCGCCGCCGGCCGCCGCGGGAGCCGGCAGCGCCTTGCGATCGACCTTGCCGCTGGGCGTCAGCGGCAGCGACTCCAGGACCACGAACGCCGACGGGATCATGTACTCCGGCAGGCTCTGCCGCAGGTGCTCCCGCAACGCCTCGACCCGCGGAGGGGGCGCGGCGACTAGATAGGCCACCAGCCGCTTGTCGCCCGCCTCCTCGCGGACGGCGACGACCGCCTGCCGCACGCCCGGATAACGGCCGAGCGCCGCCTCGATCTCGCCCAGCTCGATGCGGAAGCCCCGCACCTTCACCTGGGTGTCGATGCGCCCGAGGAACTCCAGCTCGCCCGAAGGCCGGTAGCGCACCAGGTCGCCGGTCCGATAGACCCGCGCCCCCGCCTCCCGCCCCTCGCCCGGGAACGGGTGGGGCACGAACCGCTCGGCCGTCAGATCGGAACGGTGGAGATAGCCGCGCGCCAGCCCCGCGCCGCCGATCAACAGCTCGCCGGCCACCCCCACCGGCACCGGACCGAGGGCCCGGTCGACGACATGATTGACCACGTAGAAGCGGGTATTGGCGATCGGCCGCCCCAACGGAACCGGCCCGTCTCCCGTGACGACGGGGCCGGCCGCCGACCAGACCGCGGTCTCGGTCGGGCCGTAGACGTTCCAGAGCTCGGCGCCGCGCGCCAGCAGCGCCTCGGCGAGGTCGCGCGGCAGCGCCTCGCCGCCGCACAGCACCTTGAGGCCGGGGAGCCCCTGCCAGCCGGCGTCGATCAGCAGCCGCCAGGTCGCGGGGGTGGCCTGCGCCACGGTGGCGCCGACCTCGGCCAGGCGCCGCGCTAGGCGCGCGCCGTCCGCGGCCTCCTCGCGGCCGAGCACCTCGACGCGCCCCCCCACCGCCAGCGGCAGGTAGATCTCCAGCCCGGCGATGTCGAACGACAGCGTGGTCAGCGCCGGCACCACGTCGCCCGCCTCCAGGCCGGGCCGCAGGGCCATGGCGCGCAGGAAGCTCACCACCGCGCGGTGCGGCAGGCCCACGCCCTTCGGCTTTCCCGTGGAGCCCGAGGTGTAGAGCACGTAGGCGAGCGCTTCCGGATCGAGGAGCCGCGCCGGCGGCAGGGGGCTGCGCAGGCCGATCGCCGGGTCGTCGAGGCGGATCACTTCCGCCGCGTGGTCCGGCAGCGCGCCGAGCAGAGATTCCTCGGTGAGCAGCAGGCGGGCGCCGCTGTCCTCCAGGATCAGCCCCAGTCGCTCGGCCGGATGCGAGGGATCGAGCGGCACGTAGGCGCCGCCGGCCTTGAGGATGCCGAGCAGGGCCACCACCATCGCCGCCGAGCGCTCGACGCAGAGAGCCACCAGCACCTCGGGTCCGACGCCCAGGCTCCGCAGGTGATGGGCGAGGCGGTTGGCGCGCGCCTCCAGATCGCCGTAGGTCAGGCGGTCGCCGCCGAAAGCCACGGCCCAAGCGCCGGGGTGGAGCGCCGACCGCGCCTCGAACAGCTCGTGGATCAGCGTCTCGCCCGGCCAGGCGACCGCCGTCCGGTTCCAGGCGACCAGCAGCTCCTCGCGCTCGGGAGCGGTCAGCAGCGGTAGGTCCGAGAGCCGGCTTTCCGGGGCCGCCGCCAGCCCGCGCAGCAGCGCGTCCAGGTGCCCCCCGAGGCGCTCGATCGTGGCGGCGTCGAAGAGATCGGGGTTGTATTCGAGGGTGCCGCCGAGGGCCCCGGCGGCGTCCTCGAACAGGGCGAGCGTCAGCTCGAACTTCGCCGCCGTGACCGGGAAGGGCTGCGGCACGATCGCCAGCCCCGGCATCTCCGGAGTCTCGCCGGTGACGTTCTGCAGCATGAACATCACCTGGAAGAGCGGCGAGCGCGACAGATCGCGGTCGGGCCGCAGCTCCTCGACCACCTTCTCGAACGGCAGGTCCTGGTGGGCGAAGGCGCCGACCGCGCTCTCCCTCACCCGCGCCAGCAGGCCGCGGAAGGGGGGATCGCCCCCGGTGTCCGCGCGCAGGACCAGCGTGTTGACGAAGAAGCCGATCAGCGGCTCGATCTCGGCGCGGTTGCGGTTGGCGTTCGGCGTCCCCACCGCCACATCGTCCTGCCCCGAATGACGGGCGAGAAGAGCCACGAAGGCCGCCAGCCCCACCATGAACAGCGTCGCGCCCTCGCGTCGCCCGAGGGCGGCGAGCCCGTCGCGGAGCTCGCGGCCGAAGGTGAGCGGCCGGCTGGCCCCGCTGAAGGTCTGCACCGGCGGCCGCGGACGGTCGGCCGGCAGCTCCAGTGGCGCCACCCCGGCCAGGCGCCGGCGCCAGTAGGCGATCTGGGACTCCAGCACCTCCCCTTGCAGCCATTCGCGCTGCCAGCGGGCGAAGTCCGCGTACTGGATCGGCAGCTCCGCGAGGGTCTGGCCGGCGTAGAGCGCCGCCACCTCGCTCACCAGCACGCCCATCGACCAGCCGTCCGAGACGATGTGGTGCATCGTCAGCACCACCACGTGCTCCTCCGGCGCCAGGCGGAGCAGCAGCGCGCGAAGCAGCGGGCCGGCGGCGAGGTCGAAGGGGAGGGCCACCTCGCGGGCGACCCGGGCGCGGAGGCCCTCGGCGCTCACCGGCTCGGTCCGCAGCTCGAAGGCGGCCTGTGGGGAAACGACCTGCGCCGGCCGGTCGGCGACCTCGCGGAAGGTGGTGCGCAACACCGCGTGCCGCCGCACCACCTCGCTCAGCGCGCCGGCGAGCCGCTCGGCGTCCAGCGCGCCGGAGAGGCGGAGTGCGTTGGGGATGTTGTAGGTCGAGGCGCCGGGTCCGAGACGGTCGAGGAACCAGAGCCGCTCCTGGGCGAAGGAGAGGGGGAGAGGCTCGCCCGGCACGATCTCGCGCCGCTCGATCGGCGCCCAGGTCCGCGCCGCGGGGAGCTCATAGCCGAGCCGCGCGGCGAGGTCCCGCGCCACCTCGCCCAGGAAGTCCCCGGCATGCTCCTCCCGCCAGCGCTCCGCCACCCCGGCGTCCACCCCCTGGTACTGATGGAACTTGACGTCCCCCAGCATCCGCGACTCGGCGTGGAGGCCGTCGGTCATCCGTGCCGACTTCGCCTCGTAGGGCATCGCCATGTCCGGGTGGTAGGCAATGCCGAGGAAGGCGCAGAGCGCCCGCAGCTCCCCTTCCGGATCGCGCAGCAGGTCCTCGAAGCGGACGGTGCGCTGCCGCTCCGCGGGGACCCCGGCCAGGAATTCCAGGATGTTCCGCTCCGCCAGCGCCCAGAGCGCCTCGGCGAGCTGGCGGCGGCTGAACGGATGCTCCTGGTGGAAGAAGATCTGGTCGATCCGCGCCTCTTCGAAGGAATGGATCATGCCGTAGGGGTGGCGCACCAGGTTGACGTAGAGCGGCGCCGCGAAGGCCTCCTCGGCCCGCCGCAGCGCGCCGGCGTCCCAGGCGTAGGTGGGGGTCTTGTCGATCAGCAGGCGGTCGCCGATCCAATCCTGGAGCCGGCGGTAGAGCCCCTGGGTGGTCATCCCCTCGCGCTCGAAGGACTCGACCAGCGTCGTGGCCTCCTCCGCCGTCACTCCCCGCGCCTCCATCACCGCCCGCAACGCCCCCTCCAGTCGGAAGGCGTCGCGGCCGGGGAATCCCGCGCGGCGGTCGGCCAGAGTTTCGAAGTTGAGCAGCTCCAGCTCGGGCGGCGCGAAGAGGTTCGGATTGCCGCCGAGCATCACCCGCAGCAGGGTCGAGCCCGAGCGCGGCGGCGAGAGCACGAACAGAGCCGGCGGGTTCTTCGGCTCCGTGGCCGCCCCCGCGGGGCGATCCGGAAGGGTATGGATCAGGGCACGGACCGCCTCGATCTCCTCCTCGCCGACCTGTCCTGCCGCGCCTTCCTCGCCGCCGCCTTCGCCGAGCGACTCCCTGCCCCAGAGCCGTTCGACCGCCCGCGGGTACTCGCGGACCAGGTAGGCGGCGAGCCGCGCGATCGTCGGCGCGTCGAAGATCGTGACCACATGGACGATCTCGCCGATCTCCCGTTGCAGCCGGTTGATGAAGATCGCGCCGGTGATCGAGTTGCCGCCGATCTCGAAGAAGCTCTCCTCGACGCTCAGCGACTCCGCCTCGACGCCCCGCAGCACCTCGCTCCAGAGGCCGGCCAGGAAGCGCTCCAGCGGAGTGCGCGGCAGGACCCGCTCCGCCTCGACGCGGACGGCCCGGCCGGGCGCCGGCAGCGCTTTGCGGTCGGCCTTGCCGGAGGCGGTCAGCGGCATCGATTCGAGCACCACCAGGGCCGACGGCAGCATGTAGTCGGGCAGGGCCACCGCCAGCCGTTCGCGCAGTTGAGCCAGCGTCGGCGCCGTCTCCCCCTGCCGCAGTGTGATGTAGGCCACCAGGTTGACGGCGCCGAGGGCGGCTCCCTCCGAGCGCGCCATCACCACCGCCTCGCGCACCGCGGGATCGGCCGTCAGCGCCGACTCGATCTCCCCCAGCTCGATGCGCAGGCCGCGCACCTTCACCTGGTGGTCGATACGCCCCAGGAAGTCCACCGCGCCGTCCGGAAGCCGCCGCGCCAGGTCGCCCGTGCGATAGAGCCGCTGTCCAGGATCGACGGCGAACGGATCGGGCACGAAGCGCTCCGCCGTCAGGTCCGGACGCGCCAGGTAGCCGCGCCCCACCTGCACGCCGCCGATGAACAGCTCGCCTGGAACTCCCACCGGCACCGGGTTGCCATCGCCGTCGAGCAGGTGGATCCGGGTGTTGGCCACCGGATAGCCGATCGGCACCACGCCACGCCCTCCCTCGCGCTCGCAGGCCCACCAGGTCACGTCCACCGCCGCTTCCGTGGGGCCGTAGAGGTTGTGCAGCCCGACCTCCGGCAGCCGCGCGAAGAAGCGCCGCTCCAGCTCCAGCGGCAGCGCCTCGCCGCTGCACACCACCCGCCGCAGCCCGCCGCACCCCTCCACCCCCGGCGCCTCCAGGAACACCTGCAGCATCGAGGGGACGAAGTGCAGCGTGGTGATCCCCTCCTCGACGATGGTCCGCGCCAGGTAGGATGCGTCCTGATGCCCGCCGGGGCGGGCCATCACCAGCCGCGCGCCGGTCAGCAGCGGCCAGAAGAGCTCCCAGACCGAGACGTCGAAGCTGAAGGGGGTCTTCTGGAGCACCCGGTCGGCGGCCGTCAGGCCGTAGCGCTCCTGCATCCAGAGCAGCCGGTTGACGATGCCCCGGTGGCTATTCATCGTCCCCTTTGGGCGCCCGGTCGAGCCGGAGGTATAGATCACGTAGGCCAGGCTCGCGTCGCTCACATCCTCCACCAGCCGCTTGCCCGGCTCTCCAACCACCCCGTCGAGCCTCAGCACAGCCGCGTCATGTTCGGGCAATCTGGAGATCAACCGTTCCTGCGCCAGCACCACCGGTACCCCGGAGTCGGCGACCATGAAAGCCAGGCGGTCGGCCGGGTAGTCCGGATCGAGCGGCAGGTAGGCTCCCCCAGCCTTGAGGATGGCGAGCAGCGCCACCACCATCTCCGGCGAGCGCTCGGCGAAGACGCCCACCGCCACCTCCGGCCCCACCCCCAGCGCCCGCAGGCGGCGCGCCAGGTGGTTGGCCGCGCCGTCGAGGGCGGCGTAGGTCAGCACCTCGCCGACAAACTGGACGGCGACCGCCTCGGGCGTGCGATCCACCTGCTCCTCGATCAGCTCGTGGAGGCGGACGCCGGTGCGGTACTCCACCCCCGTGTCGTTCCACTCCACCAGTTGCCGCGCCTCGGCCGCCGTCAGCAACGGCAGCTCGGAGAGGCGGCGCCCGGGCGCTTCCAGGGCGCCGGCGAGGAGCGTTTCCAGGTGCCCCTTCAGCCGCTCCGCGGTGGCGCGGTCGAAGAGATCGGACTTGTAGTACAGCAGGCCGCCGATCGGCCCCTGCGGGTCCTCGAACAGCGACAGGCTGAGGTCGAGCTTCGAGGTGGTGACCGCGAACTCCTCCCCCGTCATCCTCAAGCCGGGGAGGTCGAAGGCCTGGTCGATGGTGTTCTGGAGCGCGAACATCACCTGGAACAGGGGCGAGCGCGACAGGTCCCGCTCGGGCTGCAGCTCCTCGACCACCTTCTCGAACGGCAGATCCTGGTGGGCGAAGGCGAGCACGGCGGTCTCCCGCACCCGCGCCAGCAACTCGCGGAAGGCGGGGTCCCCGCCGGTGTCGGTCCGCAGCACCAGGGTGTTGAGGAAGAAGCCGATCAGCGGCTCGATCTCGGGGCGCCCGCGGTTGGCGCTCGGCGTTCCCACCTGAATGTCGGCGCGGCCGGTGAGCCGCGCCAGCAGGGCCGTGTAGGCCGCCAGCACGGTCATGAAGAGGGTGGCTCCCCCCTCGCGGCGGCCGAAGGCGGCGATGGCGGCGCGCAGCTCGCGCGGCCAGCGGACCGGCAGCCCGGCGCCGCGGGAGGTTTGCACCGGCGGCCGCGGCCGGTCGGCCGGCAGCTCCAGCGGCGCCGCCCCGGCCAGCCGCTCGCGCCAGTAGGCGATCTCGGACTCCAGCACCTCGCCGCGCAGCGACTCGCGCTGCCAGCGGGCGAAGTCCGCGTACTGGATCGCCAGCTCCGGCAGCGGCCGGCCGGCGTAGAGCGCCGCCACCTCGCGCACCAGCACGCCCATCGACCAGCCGTCCGAGACGATGTGGTGCAGGGTCAGCATGGCCACGTGCTCGTCCGCCGCCAGCCGCAGCAGGAGGGCTCGCAGCAGGGGGCCCCGGGCGAGGTCGAAGGGGCGCTCCACCTCGCGGGAGACCTGGCGGTCGACCTCAGCGGCCCGCACCCCGCGGGGGAGCGCCGAGAGATCGACCAGACCGAAGGCCGGGCCGCCGGTCGCGGCGACAAGCTGCACCGGTTCCCCGTGGATCTCGCCGAAGGTGGTGCGCAGCACCGCGTGCCGCCGCACCACCTCGGCCAGGGCACCGGCCAGCCGGCCGACGTCGAGGGCGCCGGCCAGCCGCAGCGCGTTGGGGATGTTGTAGGTCGAGGCGCCCGGGTCGAGCTGGTCGAGGAACCAGAGACGCTCCTGGGAGAAGGAGAGCGGCAGGGGTTCGCCAGGCACGATCTCCCGCCGCTCGATGGGCGTCAGGGTCCGTGCCGGCCGCAGCGCCGGCTCGCCGGGCGCGCCGCCCTCTTCGCCCCAGAGCCGCGCGACCGTCTCCCCGTGCTCCCGGTGCAGGTAGGAGGCCAGCCGGGCGAGGGTGGGATGATTGAAGATCGTGACCACGTGGACGATCTCGCCCAGCTCCTTCTGAAGGCGGTTGATGAAGATCGCGCCGGTGATCGAGTTGCCGCCGGTCTGGAAGAAGCTCTCGTCGACCCCCAGCGATCCGGCCTCGACTCCCAGCACCTCGCTCCAGAGCCCGGCCAGGAAGCGCTCCAGCCCGGTGCGCGGCAGGACCCGCTCCGCCTCGGCGCGGGCGGCCCGGCCGGGCGCCGGCAGCGCCTTGCGGTCGGCCTTGCCGGAGGCGGTCAGCGGCATCGATTCGAGCACCACCAGGGCCGACGGCAGCATGTACTCGGGGAGGGACACCGCCAGCCGCTCACGCAGTTGCCCCAGTGTCGGAGCCTCGGTCTCTCCCTGCCGTAGCGTGATGTAGGCCACCAGGTTGACGGCGCCGAGGGCGGCTCCCTCCGAGCGCGCCATCACCACCGCCTCGCGTACGGCGGGCTCGGCCGTCAGCGCCGACTCGATCTCCCCCAGCTCGATGCGCAGGCCGCGCACCTTCACCTGATGGTCGATACGCCCCAGGAAGTCCACCGCGCCGTCCGGCAGCCGCCGCGCCAGGTCGCCCGTGCGATAGAGCCGCTGTCCAGGATCGACCGCGAACGGATCGGGCACGAAGCGCTCCGCCGTCAGGTCCGGACGCGCCAGGTAGCCGCGCCCCACCTGCACGCCGCCGATGAACAGCTCGCCGGGAACCCCCACCGGCACCGGGTTGCCGTCGGCGTCGAGCAGGTGGATCCGGGTGTTGGCCACCGGATAGCCGATCGGCACCACGCCACGCCCTCCCTCGCGCTCGCAAGCCCACCAGGTCACGTCCACCGCCGCTTCCGTGGGGCCGTAGAGGTTGTGCAGCCCGACCTCCGGCAGCCGCGCGAAGAAGCGCCGCTCCAGCTCCAGCGGCAGCGCCTCGCCGCTGCACACCACCCGCCGCAGCCCACCGCACGCCTCCACCCCCGGCGCCTCCAGGAACACCTGCAGCATCGAGGGGACGAAGTGCAGCGTGGTGATCCCCTCCTCCACGATCGTCCGCGCCAGGTAGGACGCGTCCTGATGCCCGCCGGGGCGGGCCATCACCAGCCGCGCGCCGGTCAGCAGCGGCCAGAAGAGCTCCCAGACCGAGACGTCGAAGCTGAAGGGGGTCTTCTGGAGCACCCGGTCGGCGGCCGTCAGGCCGTAGCGCTCCTGCATCCAGAGCAGCCGGTTGACGATACCCCGGTGGCTGTTCATCGTCCCCTTTGGGCGCCCGGTCGAGCCGGAGGTATAGATCACGTAGGCCAGGCTCGCGTCGCTCACATCCTCCACCAGCCGCTCGCCCCGCTCTCCAACCACGCCGTCGAGCCTCAGCACCGCCGCGTCATGTTCGGGCAATCGGGAGATCAACCGTTCCTGCGCCAGCACCACCGGCACCCCGGAGTCGGCGAGCATGAAGGCCAGACGGTCGGCCGGGTAGTCCGGATCGAGCGGCAGGTAGGCGCCCCCGGCCTTGAGGATGGCGAGCAGCGCCACCACCATCTCCGGCGAGCGCTCGGCGAAGACCCCCACCGCCACCTCCGGCCCCACCCCCAGCGCCCGCAGCCGGCGCGCCAGGTGGTTGGCCGCGCCGTCGAGGGCGGCGTAGGTCAGCGCGCCGCCGGCGAAGCTCACCGCCAGCCGCTCGGGGGTCCGCGCCACCTGCTCCTCGATCAGCTCGTGGAGCCGGACGCCGGTGCGGTACTCCACCCCCGTGTCGTTCCATTCCACCAGTTGCCGTGCCTCGGATACCGTCAGCAGCGGCAGCCCGGAGAGCGGGCGCTCGGGCGCTTCCAGCGCGCCGGCGAGCAGAGTTTCGAGATGCCCGGCCCAGCGCGCGACCGTCGGCGCGTCGAAGAGGTCGCGGTCGTAGAGCCAGCGCAGGGTCAGCCCGTCCGCCGTCTCCTGGGCGCTGAGCGTGAGGTCGAGCTTGGCGCTGCTCCCCTCCAGCTCGATCGGCGTCAGGGTCAGCCCGGGGAGCCCGAGGACCTGGCGCGGCGCGTTCTGCAACACCAGCATCACCTGGTAGACCGGCGCGTGGCTGAGGTTCCGCTCGGGGGCCATCGCCTCGACCAGCTTCTCGAAGGGGAGGTCCTGGTGGGCGAAGGAGGAGAGCGTCGCCTCGCGGGCGCCCGCCAGCATCCGGCGCAGCGACGGGTCGCCGCCGAGGTGGCCGCGCAGGGGGAGGCTGTTGAGGAAGAGTCCGATCAGCCCCTCGGTCTCGATGCGGCCGCGGCCGGCGACCGGCGTGCCGATCACCAGGTCGACGCCGCCGGTCAGCCGGGCCAGCAGGGCCTGGAAGGCGGCGAGGAGGGTCATGAACAGGGTGACCCCCTCCTGCCTCCCGGCGTCGCCGATCCGCTGCCAGAGCTCCGGCGCCAGCGGCTGCACCAGATTCCGCCCGTGGAACCGCTGCATGGTGGGGCGCGGCCGGTCGGCCGGCAGGTCGAGCAGGGGGGGCGCCCCCGCCAGCTCCCGCCGCCACCAGGCGAGCTCGGCCTCCAGCGCCTCCCCCTGGAGCCCTCCCCGCTGCCACTCGGCGTAGTCGGGGTACTGGAGCTCCAGCTCGGGGAGCGGCGACGGCAGGCCGCGCGAGAAGGCCTCGTAGAGGGCCAGCATCTCGCGCACCAGGACGTCCATCGACCAGCCGTCGCCGACGATGTGGTGGAGGGCCGGCAGGACGATCCAGTCCACCGCCTCCAGCCGCACCAGCAACGTCCGCAGCAGCGGGCCGGCGGCGAGGTCGAACGGCCGCGCCTCCTCTGCCTGGATCCAGCGCGCGGCCTCGGTCTCCCGCCGCGCGGGCGGCAGCGCGGCGAGGTCGACGAGCGCGATCGCCTCGGGAATCTCGGCGGCGATGATCTGGCGCGGCTCGCCGTCGACGAGCTGGAAAGTGGTGCGCAGCGCCTCGTGCCGCCGCACGATCTCGCCGATGGCGCGGGCGAACGCCCCGGCGTCGAACGCCCCCGCCACCCGGTGGGCCGAGGAGATGGTGTAGACGGCGCTCTCCGGGCTCAGCCGGTCGAGGAACCAGAACCGCTCCTGGGCGAAGGAGAGGCGCGGGGGGCCGCTCCGCGCGGTCCGCGCCAGCGGCGGCAGCGGTGCCGAGCCGGCGGCCCGGGCGGCCTCGACGGCATGGGCGAGCCCGGCCACGGTGGGGACCTCGAACAGGCGGCGCAGCGGCAGGTCGACCGCGAAGGCGGCGCGCACCCGCGACACCACCCGCGTCGCCAGCAGCGAGTGGCCGCCCAGCTCGAAGAAGTTGTCCCGCGCGCCGACCCGCTCGAGGCCCAGGATCTCGGCCCAGATGCCGGCCAGCAGCTCCTCGATCGGGCCGTGCGGCTCGGCCCGCTCGGCCGCTGAAGCTCCAGCTTCGGGCGCCGGCAACGCGCGGCGGTCGAGCTTGCCGCTGGGGTTGAGCGGCAGCTCCGCCAGCGCCGTGAAGCTCGCCGGCAGCATGTACTCGGGGAGCGAACGGCGGAGAAATTCGCGCAGCTCGCCCGCCGCGGGGATCGGGGGCGCAGCGGCTTCCTGGTGCGGCACCACGTACGCCGCCAGCCGCTTTTCGCCGCCGTCGCCGCGGACCGTCACCACCGCCTGGCGGACGGCCGGGTGGCCGGCGAGCGCCGCCTCGATCTCCCCCAGCTCGATGCGGAAGCCGCGCACCTTGACCTGGTGGTCGATGCGGCCGAGGAACTCCAGGAGCCCGGAGGGGCGGTAGCGCACCAGGTCGCCCGTGCGGTAGACCCGGTCTCCCGCGCTCTCCGCGAACGGATGGGGAATGAACCGCTCGGCGGTGAGGTCGGGCCGGCCGAGGTAGCCGCGGGCCAGCCCCGCGCCACCGATCAGCAGCTCGCCGCCGACGCCCACGGGCACCAGGCCGAGGCTCCGGTCGGCGACATACAGATGGGTGTTGGCGATCGGCGGCCCGATCAGCACCGGCGCGCCCGGCAGCACCTCGCCGGCCGCCGACCAGATGGCGGTCTCGGTGGGACCGTAGACGTTCCAGAGCTCGAGGCCGCGCGTCAGCAGCGCCGCGGCGAGGTCGGGGGGGAGCGCCTCGCCGCCGCAGAGCGCCTTGAGTCCGGGGACGCCCGGCCACCCCGCCTCGATCAGCAGCCGCCAGGTGGCCGGCGTGGCCTGGAGGACGGTCACGCCCGCCGCGGCGATCCGCGCCGCCAGCCGGGCGCCGTCCGCCGCCTCGTCCCGCCCCACCACCTCGATCCGGCCGCCGACCGACAGCGGCAGGTAGATCTCCAGGCCGGCGATGTCGAAGGAGAGGGTGGTCAGAGCCGGTATCACGTCCCCTTGCCGCATTCCGGGGCACTCGGCCATGGCGCGCAGGAAGCTCACCACCGCCCGGTGCGGTAGCTGCACCCCCTTGGGGCGGCCGGTGGAGCCCGAGGTGTAGATGGCGTAGGCGAGGCTCTCCTCGCTCGTCCGCCGCTCGGGCGCCTGAGAGCTGTTCGCCGCGATCGCCGCGCGGTCGCGGTCGAGGCAGACCGTCCGGATCCCCCCGGCGGCGAGCGCCGGCAGCGCCGCCAGCAGCCTCTCCTCGGTGATCAGGAGGCTCACGCCGCTGTCCGCCAGTACCCTCTCCAGCCGCTCGGCCGGATGCGACGGATCGAGCGGCACGTAGGCCGCGCCGCTCTTCAGCACCGCCAGCAGGGCGACCACCATCGCCGCCGAGCGCTCGACGCAGAGCCCCACCAGCGCCTCGGGGCCGGCGCCGAGGGAACGCAGATGATGGGCCAGCCGGTTGGCCGCCTCATCCAGAGTGGCGTAGGTCAGAGTCTCGGCGCCGTCGGCGGCCGCCACGGCGTCCGGCGTCCGCGCGGCCTGGGCCTCGAACAGCTCGTGGATCAGCACCCCGGCCGGCCAGTCGCGGCCGGTGTCGTTCCAATCGGCGAGGAGCTGGCGGCGCTCGGCGGCCGAGAGGAGGGGGATCTCGGAGAGCCGGCGCCCGGGCTCGGCGACGATCCCGTGGAGCAGGGCCTCGAAATGGCGGGCCAGCCGGTCGGCGGTCTCGGGATCGAACAGGTCGGTGGCATACTCCAGCCCGCCGGCGAAGCCGTCCTCCCCCTCCAGCAGGTGGAGCGAGAGGTCGAACGGGGACTGGCTCAGCTCGACCGCCAGCGGCGTCAGGGTGAGCCGCGACAGCTCGATCTTCGGCGGCCGGGCGTTCTGCAGGTTGAACATCACCTGGAACAGGGCCGAATAGCTGAGGGCGCGCTCCGGCCGCAGCTCGTCCACCAGCTTCTCGAACGGCAGGTCCTGGTGGGCAAAGGCGCCCAGCGCGGCCTCGCGCACGCGGCTCCCCAACTCGCGGAAGTCGGGATCACCGTCGAGGCCCACCCGCAGCACCAGGGTGTTGACGAAGAAGCCGACCAGCCCCTCGATCTCGGTCCGGCGGCGGTTGGCGATCGGCGAGCCGACGACGAGGTCGGTCTGGCCGGTGTAGCGGGCCAGCAGCGCCGCGAAGCCGCCGAACAGGACCATGAAGGGGGTCAGGCCCGCCGGCCGGCCCAGGGCCGCGAGCTCCCGCCCCAGCTCCGCCGGCAGGACCAGGGACCGGCGGGAGCCGCGAAAGCTCTGCTCGGCCGGCCGCGGGCGGTCGGTGGGGAGATCCAGGAGGGGAGGCGCGCCCGCCAGCCGGCTCCGCCAGTAGGCGAGCTGCCCGGCCAGCACCTCGCCGCTCATCCACCGCCGCTGCCAGACCGCGTAGTCGGCGTACTGGAGGGGGAGCTCGGGGGGGAGGGGATGGCCGGTGGCGAACGCCTCGTAGATCGCCGTCAGCTCGCCCAGCAGGACCCCCATCGACCAGCCGTCGGCGACGATGTGGTGGATCACCAGCAGGAGCAGGTGGTGCTCGTCGCCCAGCTCGAAGAGGGTGACCCGCAGCAGGCCGCCCGCCCGCAGGTCGAAGGGCACGCGGACCGCTTCCGCCGCCAGGCGCAGGGCCTCCGCCTCGCGCTCCGCGGCGGGGAGGCCGCGGAGGTCGACCCGGTCGGCGGCGAAGGGGCGCGGCGGCTCGACGATCTGCAGCGCCTGTCCCCCGGACTCCTCGAAGCGGGTGCGCAGCGCCTCCTGCCGCCGCACCATCTCGGTGAAGGCGCGGTCGAGCCGCTCGCGGTCGAGCGGCCCGGTGAGGCGGAGCGCCTCGAACAGGTTGTAGGCGGCGCTCCCCGGCTCGAGCTGGTCGAGGAACCAGAGCCGCTGCTGGGGGAACGAGAGGGGGAAGGCGTTGGCGCCGGCCGTGCGCGGCAGGGGGTGAGGCTGCGCCGCCGTCTCGGCCTCCTGGCGCCGCTGCTGGCGCAGCTCGAGCAGCCGCCGCTGCTCGGGCGTCAGGGAGGCGATCCGCCGGCTCAGGTCCTGATCAGACACGCTCATTCAACCCCTCTTTCGTTCAGCTCCTCGGCATACAGGCTCCGCGCCTCGTCCACGGACAGCCCCTCGATCTCGGCCAGCAGCGCCTCCAGGCCGTCGTCCGCCGCGGGCGGCGCGGCCGCCGCCAGGCTTGCCGCCCGCGCGGCGAGCCCGGCCACGGTGGGCGCCTCGAACAGCGCCTCCAGGGGAACCTCGACTTTCAGCGTCTCCCGCACCCGGGCGGTCACCTGGGTGGCCAGCAGCGAATGGCCGCCGAGGTCGAAGAAGTTGTCGTGCACTCCCACGCGCTCGATCCCCAGCAGCCCCTGCCAGATGGCGGCGATCGCCTCCTCGCCGGCGTCGCGCGGCGCGACGTAGGCGCCGCGCAGCTCGGGGCGCGCGTGGCCGGTCCGCGTCTCGCCCGCTTCCCCCCGCGCCAGCGCCGCGAGATGGGCCTCGACCGCTCCCAGGTCTTTGGTCGACACCACCACCTGGGGCAACTCGGCGCGCTCCACCAGGCGGAGGAACAGCTCTCCCCCCTCGGCGGGTGCGATACCGGTGGCCAGCGCCTGTTCGCGGGCTCGTCGCAGTTCCTCAGGCAACCCGTCGAGGTCCGCCGCCATTCCCACCTCCCGCCAGGTGTCCCAGTCGATCGCCAGGACGAACGGCCCGGGCCGGCGGGAGCGGGCCAGCGCGAAGGCGTCGAAGAAGGCGCCGGCGGCGCAGAGGTCGGCCTGCCCCGGCTCGCCGAACTGGGCGCCGAGCGAGGAGGTGAGGACCAGGAAGTCGAGCCCCTCGCCGTCCAGCAGCTCCGCGAGATGGAGCGCGCCGTGAACGCGAGCTGCCAGAACGCGCTCGGACTCCATGTCCGTCCGCCGCTGGAGTAGCCCGCCGCCCGCGACCCCGGCCGCGTGCACGACGCCGTGCAGAGCGCCGAAGCGCCGCCGGACCTCCGCGAGGGCGTCCGCCAGAGCCGCGCGGTCGGCGACGTCGACCGGGAGATAGAGCACCTCGGCGCCCAGCGCTTCAAGGTCCAGGAGGCGGCGAATCTTGAGCGCCAGAGGCCCCTCGGCCGCCGCCCATTCGGAGCGCGGCGGCAGCGGGGTGCGGCCGGCGAGCGCCAGGCGCACCCGCCGGCCCCGTGCCATCGCCTTCGCGATCTCGGAGCCGACGCCGCCCAGGCCACCGGTGATCAGATAGACGCCGTCCTCGCGCAGCCGCCGGACGGGCGCGCCGTCGAGGCGGATGGGCTCCCAGCCGGGGACCCAGCGGCGACCGCCGCGCAGGGCGACCGCGCCGGTCCCGGCCGCTTCGATCTCGCGCGCCAGCGCTTCAAGGTCCAAGGAACGCAGCGGCAGCTCGACGTCGACCGCGCGGCAGGCCACGTGCGGCAGCTCCCAGGGGATCACCCGCGCCGCGCCGAGCAGCGTCGCCCGCTCGGGGACCAGCTCCTCGCCGCCGGTGACGTCGAAGAGCCCGGCGCCGACGGCGCAGAGGTCGATAGGGCCGGCGGCCTCCCCAAGCTCGCCGAGCGCGCGGGCGAGGCGAGCGAGGCTGTGGAAGGCTGAACAAGGGACTTCAGGGACAACAGGGACAGCAGAGACAGCAGGAACGGCCTCTGGTCCCTGGAGTCCCTGGTTGGCTTCGCCCAGCCCGCCGCAGTGGACGATCGCGCGCGGGGCTCGCCCCTGCGCCCGCAGCTCTGCCAGCAGCGGCGCGAAGTCGTCCCCCGGCGCGGCGAGCGCCACGTCCCGCCCCCCGGCGCGGAGCCGCTCGGCGAGCGCCGGCGGCGCGCCGATCAACAGGCAAGCACCGGCGGACTCCCGATGAGCGGGCGCCACGGCGCGCGTCCAGGTGGGGGCGTAGAGCCAGCCGGCCGGATCGGGTCGCTTGGCGAGGCCGGCGCGGCTCCGCGCCGCAGCCCTCGATGCCAGCGAGCCGGTCCCGCCGATCCAGTAGCGCTTCCGCTCGAAGGGGTAGGTCGGCAACCTGGGCACCCGCAGCCGGCGCTCGCCGGCGTGGACGCCCGCCCAGTCGACGGCGATCCCCGCCGCCCAGAGGCGCCCGAGGGCGGTCAGCGCGAACGCGAGATCGGACCGCCGGTCGTTGGGGTGCGGCAGCGAAGCGATCGCGGCGGGGTTCCCCTGCCGCTCGCGCACCAGGGTGGCGAGGGCGTTGCCGGGGCCGACCTCCAGGTAGACGCCGCCGGGCTCGCGCAGCAGCTCGCCGACGCCGTCGGCGAAGCGCACGGCACCGCGCAGGTGGCGGCCCCAGTACTCCGGATCGGTGGCCTCGGCGGCGGTGATCCAGGTGCCGGTGACGTTCGAGAGGAAGGGGATCGACGGCGGCCGCAGCCTCGCCTTCCCCACCGCCGTCAGGAAGGGGGCCACCGCCGGCTCCATCATCGCCGAGTGGAAGGCGTGCGAGGTGCGCAACCGGCGGTGCTCGATCCCCTCTGCCGCCAGGAGCGCGGCGAGCCTGTCGACCTCCCCGGCAGGACCGGCGACGACGGTCCGGGCCGGCGCATTGACGGCGGCCAGGGCGAGGCCCTCCGCCAAGCGCGGCGCGATCTCCGCCTCGGGGAGCGAGACCGCGAGCATGGCGCCGGGAGCGCACTCCCCCATCAGCCGCCCCCGCTCGGCCACCAGGGCGAGCGCGTCCTCCAGCGAGAAGACCCCGGCGAGGCAGGCGGCGGCGTACTCGCCCACCGAGTGGCCGATCATCGCCCGCGGCCGCACCCCCCAGGAGATCCAGAGCCGGGCCAGCGCGTGCTCGATCACGAACAGGGCGGGCTGGGTGATCTCCGTGCGCGCCAGCGCCGCCGCCGCGTCCGGGTCGCCCGGCGCGGCGAAGAGGAGAGGGCGCAGGTCGCGCCCCAGCCGCGGCAGCAGCAGATCGCAGGAGCGGTCGACCTCGGCGCGGAAGACCGGTTCGGCGGCATACAGCTCCACCGCCATGCCGGGGTGCTGCGAGCCCTGGCCGCTGAACAGGAAGACCACGGAGGTGGCATCGCCGTCGCCGGTGAGGAGGCGGTCGGGATCGCCCCCGCCGAGCACCGCCACGGCATCCGCGGAATCACGGCAGAGGGCCACCGCCCGCCGCTCGAACCGCCGGCGCCCAGCCTGAAGGGTCCAGGCGAGATCCGCCGTGGAAAGATCCGGGTGCTCGCGCAGATAGCTTTCCAGCCGTTCCACCGCCTGGGCCAGCGCCCCGTCGCTGCGCGCCGAGAGGGGGAGGAGCTGCCAGGGGCGCCCCGGAGTCGACGGCTCGCGCGCCGGCGGCTGCTCGACGATGGCGTGGGCGTTGGTGCCGCCGATCCCCATCGAGCTGACCCCGGCGCGCCGGGGCTGCGGTCCCGCCGGCCACTCCGCCAGCCGGTCGTTGATCCGGAACGGCGTCGCCGCCAGCTCCAGCTTCGGGTTGACGGTCGCGAAGTGGAGGCTGGGCGGGATCTGCCCGCGCTCCACCACCAGCGCCGCCTTGATCAGTCCGGCGACGCCGGCGGCGCTGTCGAGATGGCCGATATTGGTCTTCAGCGAGCCCACCGCCACGCTCCCCGGCACGGATGGTTTGCCGAAAGCCTGGGTGAGCGCCGCGATCTCGATCGGGTCGCCGAGCTCGGTGCCGGTGCCGTGCGCCTCGACGTAGCCGATGGCGGCCGGCTCCAGCCCCGCCACCGCCAGCGCCTGGGCGATCACCTGCGCCTGGCCGTCGACACTGGGCGCCGTGAACCCCGCCTTGAAGGCGCCGTCGTTGTTCACCGCCGAGCCGCGGATCACGGCGTGGACGGGATCGCCGTCACGCAGCGCGTCGTCCAGACGGCGGAGCAGCACCACGGCGGCGCCGTTCCCCCCCACGAAGCCGCCGGCCGCGGCGTCGAAGGCGCGGCAGTGGCCGTCGGGCGAGAACACCGCCCCCTGGTGGAACGAATAGCCCTCTGTCTGCGGCAGGTGGACGGAGACGCCCCCGGCCAGCGCCGCGTCGCACTCTCCCGAAAGCAGGCTCTGGCAGGCCAGGTGGACCGCCACCAGCGACGTCGAGCAGGCGCTCTGCACCGCGAAGCTCGGCCCCTTCAACCCCAGCTTGTAGGACACCCGGGGGGCCAGGAAGTCCTTGTCGTTGCTGATCATCAGCTGGAAGCTGCCGACGGTGTCGAGGACCTCCGGATCGGCGAGGACGTTGAGGGCGTAGGTGTTCATGCCGGCGCCGGCGAACACACCGACGTCGCCGGGGAAGGCCGCCGGGTCGTGGCCGGCGTCCTCGAAGGCCTCCCAGGCGCACTCCAGGAACAGGCGCTGCTGGGGGTCCACCATCTCCGCCTCGCGCGGGCTGTAGCCGAAGAAGGGGGCGTCGAGCTCGTCGGCCCCCGCCACCACGCCGCGGGCCCGCACGTAGCGCGGATCGGCGAGCGCCGCCTCCGGCACCCCCGCCGCCCGCAGCTCCTCGTCGCTGAAGAAGGAGATCGACTCGACGCCGCCCACCAGGTTGCGCCAGAACGCCTCGACGCCGCCGGCGCCGGGAAAGCGCCCGGCCATTCCAATGATGGCGACGCCGGCGATGCCCGCCGCCTTCGCCGCGCTCCCCACCGCCTCCCGCCGCGCCGCGCCGCGCTCCCGGCCGGCCAGCCCCCAGGCCGCCGGTGCCGCCGTTTCGCCCCCCAGGAAGCCGGCGAGCGACCGCACGGTCGGGTAGCGGAAGAGGTCGAGCAGCGCCACCTCGCGCCCCAGCAGCCCGGCCAGCCGGGCATGGACCTGGGCGGCGAGGAGGGAGTGGCCGCCGAGGTCGAAGAAGTTGTCGTCCACCCCCACGCGGTCGACCTTCAGCACCTCGCGCCAGATCCCGGCGAGGGTGCGCTCAAGGCCTTCGCGGGGATCGGCGTAGGCAGCGCCGACCGACGCCTCGCGCGCCCCGCCGGGGGTTGGCAGGATGCGGCGGTCGATCTTGCCGCTGGCGGTCCGCGGGAAGGCCTCCATCACCTGGTAGGCCGCCGGGATCATGTACTCGGGCAGGGTCCGCCGCAGGTGCTCGCGCAGCTCGGCGATCGCGGGGGGCGCGCCGTCGGGGATCAGCCAGGCGACCAGCCGCCGCTCGCTCCCCTCGCCGCGCGCCGCCACCACCGCCTGGCGCACCCCGGGGTGGCTCAGCAGCGCCGCCTCGACCTCTCCCGGCTCGATGCGGAACCCGCGCACCTTCACCTGGTGGTCGATGCGGCCCAGGTATTCCAGATCGCCGGAGGCTCTGAAGCGGACCAGATCGCCGGTGCGGTAGAGCCGACCGCCGGGCTCGGCGCTCCAGGGATCGGGCACGAAGCGCTCGGCCGTCAGCTCCGGCCGGCCGTGGTAGCCGCGGGCCACCCCCGCGCCGCCGATCAGCAGCTCGCCGGCCGCCCCCAGGGGCGCCGGGGCGAGCGAGCGGTCGACCACCCGCAGGGCGGTGTTGGCCATCGCCCGGCCGATCAGCATGGGACCGCCGTCGAGCGCCACCCGCCAGGCGGTCGAGTAGACGGACGTCTCGGTGGGACCGTAGAGGTTCCACATCCCGTCGCAGCGGGCGAGCACGGCCGCCGCGAGGTCGGGAGCCAGCGGCTCGCCGGCGGTGAGCGCCAGCATCCGCGGCATCCCCGGCTTCGCCTTCCAGCCGGACTCCAGCAGCAGCCGCCAGGTGGCGGGGGTGCCCTGCACCAGAGTGGGCTTCGACGCCTCGATGCGCGCCGCCAGCCGGCGCCCGTCGGCGGCCTCGTCGCGGGAGGCCATCACCACCCGGCCGCCCATCGTCAGCGGGCCCAGGGCCTCGAAGGAGGCGATGTCGAAGGTGATCGTGGCAAGGGCCAGGATGCTGTCGCGGGACCCGAGGCCGAGCCGCTCCACGGCGGAGCGCAGCACGTTGGCGAGCCCGCGGTGGGTGACCTGCACCCCCTTTGGCCGGCCGGTGGAGCCGGAGGTGAAGAGGACGTAGGCGAGGTTCTCGGCCACGGTCAGCTCAGCCGCCAGGGGAAGCTCGCCCGCGTCGTCTTCGCGGTCCAGGCAGAGGACGGCGGCGCCGGGGATCTCTCCCCGGTTCGGGAGCCCTGGCAGCAGCCGCTCCTCGGTCACCAGCGCCGAGACGCCGCAGTCGTCGAGGATCATCCCCAGCCGCTCGGCCGGGTGGGCGGGATCGAGGGGAACGTAGGCGCCGCCGGCCTTGAGGATGGCGAGCAGGGCCACCACCATCTCCGCCGAGCGCTCCAGGAAGAGGCCCACCCGCGCATCGGGACCCACCCCGAGCGCGCGCAGGCGGCGGGCGAGGCGGCCGGCCCGCTCGTCGAGCTGGCGGTAGGTCAGCGAGGCTTCTCCAAGGACGA
Organism: uncultured Acidobacteriota bacterium; assembly: GCA_963718645.1. Classification (GTDB taxonomy): domain Bacteria; phylum Acidobacteriota; class Thermoanaerobaculia; order Multivoradales; family UBA5704; genus DATARR01. The sequence continues at coordinate 1,688,972 of OY970373.1, read as the reverse complement.
CCGCCGGAGCGTCGGGGGTGAGCGCCGCCTGGGCCTCGATCAGCTCGTGGACCAGCGCCTCGGCGCTCCAGGGCCGCGCCGCCTCGCCCTCCAGGGCGGCGAGCTGCGACCGCTCCGCGTCCGTCAGCACGGGGAGGTCGGCGACTGGCCGGCCGGGCTCGCCGGCGAGGCTTGCCAGCAGCACCGCGAGCCCTCCCGCCATCCGCTCGGCGGTGGCGCGCTCGAAGAGATCGGTGTTGTGCTCGATCCACCCCTCGACGCCGCCGGCCCCCTCGGCGAGCTGGAGGGTCAGCTCGAACTTGGCGGTGCCGGTGTCGAGGTCGCGGGGGCGCAGCTCCAGGCCGGGGAGCGCCAGCGCCTCCGCCTCGGCCCGTTGCAGCACCAGCATCGCCTGGAAGATCGGCGAGCGCGAGAGGTCGCGCCGCGGGTGGAGCTCCTCCACCAGACGGCCGAACGGCAGCTCCTGGTGGCCGAAGGCGGCCAGGCAGGTCCGCTTGACCCGCTCCAGCCACTCCGCCGCCGTGGGCTCGCCGCCGAGGTCGAGGCGCAGGGCCAGGGTGTTGACGAAGCAGCCGATCAGCCCCTGCGTCTCGGCGCGCTGGCGGCCGGCGATGGGCGAGCCCACCACCAGCTCCTCCTGGCCGCTCCAGCGGGAGAGCAGCAGGCCGAAGGCGGCCAGGATCTGCATGAACGGCGTCGCGCCGGCCGCCCGCTCCGCCCCCAGCCGCACCGGCACCTGGGCGCCGCGGAAGGTCTGCACCGCCGGCCGCGGATGATCGGTGGGCAGGTCGAGCGCCGGCGGCGCGCCGGCCAGCGCGCCGCGCCAGTAGTCGAGCTCGCGCGGCAGCACCTCGCCCTCCGGCCGCAGCCGCTCGCGCTGCCAGACGGCGAAGTCGGCGAGCTGCACCGGCAGCCCGGGAAGGGCGGGCATCTCGGGGACGCCGCCGGCGGCGAAGGCGGGCATCAGCGCCGCGATCTCGCGTACCAGGATGCCCATCGACCAGCCGTCGCCCACGATGTGATGCAGGGTGAGCACCGCCAGGTGGCGCTCCTCCTCCAGGCGCACCAGCAGGACGCGCAGCAGCGGCCCGCGGCCGAGGTCGAAAGGCCGCCGCGCCTCCTCCGTGGCCAGCCGGTCCGCCGCGGCGCTCCGCTCAGCCGCCGGGAGACCCCGCAGGTCGATCGCCGGGATGTCGACCGCGATCCCCGGCGTACCCAGGAAACCGCCGGCCGGATGGATTACCTGCACCGGTCCGTCCGGGGCCGCCGCGAAGGTGGTGCGCAGCGCCTCGTGGCGCCGCACGATCTCGCCCAGGGCCCGCGCCAGCGCCTCGCGGTCGAGCCGCCCCGCGATCTCCAGGGCCGCCGGGATGTTGTACAGCGGGCTCCCCGGCTCCAGGCGGTCGAGGAACCAGAGGCGCTCCTGGGCGAAGGAGGCCGGCAGCTCGGCGCCGCCGTCCGCGCCGCGCGGCTGGCGGGGGATCGGTTCTGCCGCGGGCGCGGCGCTCCCCTTCTCCCGCTCCAGCCGGCGGAGGAGCAGGTCGCGCTGTCGGGGAGTCAGGCCCTGCAGCGCCGCGGCGAGGTCGACCGCGGCCGGCTCAGCCATGCAGCTCCTCCTCCATCTCTTCCTCCGAGAGCGCGCCGATCTCGGCCAGCATGCGGGCGAGGTCCCCCTCTTCCGCCCGGGCCGCGCGCGCCTCCAGCGCCGCCGCGGCCACCGCCGCCACGGTCGGCTGCTCGAACAACCGGTCCATCGGCAGGTCGACCGCCAGCTCCTCGCGCAGCCGCGCCATCAGCCGCGTCGCCATCAGCGAGTCGCCCCCCAGCTCGAGGAAGCTGTCGAGCACCCCCACCTTCTCCACTCCCAGCACCTCCCGCCACACCGCCGCCACCCGCTCCTCCACCTCGCCGCGGGGCGCCACGAAGGGGTTGGCCAGGGCCGGCCGCGCGTGCAGCTTCTGCGCGGGCGCCGCCGTGGCCGGCCGCGCCGTGGCCGCGATCCCACTGACCTCGATCCCGGCGGCCTCAAGCCCGCTGGCCTCGATCCAATACCGGTGGCGCTCGAACGGGTAGGTCGGCAGCGCGATCCGCCGCCGTTCCTTTCCCGGGAAGAGGGCCGCGGCGTCGGCGGTGCCGAGCACCTCGCCGGCGAGCCAGCGGCGGGCGGCCACGGCCGGCGCGTCCATGCCCTCCGGCGGCTCCAGAGGGGCGGCGAGGAGGGCCGCGGCCTCGGCGGCGTCGCCGCAGACCAGCGCCAGGCGGCGGGCGAAGGGCTGCCGGCCGGTGAGCAGGGTGAAGGCGGCATCGCCGAGGTCGGTCTCCGGGTGCGCCTCGAAGTGCGCCGCCAGCTCGCGGGCGGCCGCCGCCAGAGCGGGCGCCGTCTTGGCGGAGAGCACCAGCAGGTGGCGCGCCGGCGCCCCCGACGTGGGGGCCGCCGGCCGGGCGGGCACCGCCGGCGCTTCCTCCAGCACCACGTGGGCGTTGGTGCCGCCGAAGCCGAAGGCGCTCACCCCCGCCCGCCGGGGCGCGGCGCCGCGCGGCCAGGCGGTGAGCTCGCGGTTGACATAGACCGGGCTCGCCGCGAAGTCGATCCGCGGGTTCGGCGCCGTGAAGTTCGGCGCCGGCGGGATCTCGGCGTGCTCCAGCGCCAGCACCGTCTTGATCAGCCCGGCGATGCCGGAGGCGATGTCGAGGTGGCCGATGCTGGCCTTCACCGTGCCGAGGGCGGCGAAGCCCCGCTTCGGGGTGAAGATGCCGAACGCCTTGGTGAGCGCCTGGATCTCGATCGGATCGCCCAGCGACGTGCCGGTGCCGTGCCCCTCGATGTAGCCGATGCTGGCGGCGTCGATCCCCGCCACCGACAGCGCCTCGGCGATCACGCGGGCCTGCCCCTCGACCGACGGCGCCGTGTAGCCGACCTTGGCCGCGCCGTCGTTGTTGACCGCCGAGCCGCGGATCACCGCCCGGATCGGGTCGCGGCCGGCGAGCGCGTCCTCCAGCCGCTTGAGCGCCACCACCCCCACGCCGCCGCCGAAGACGGTGCCGCGGGCGGCGGCGTCGAAGGCCCGGCAGTGGCCGTCCGGCGACAGGATCGAGTCCTCCTGGAAGCGGTAGCCCGCCCGCTGCCCGACGTTGATCGACACGCCGCCTGCCAGCGCCATGTCGCACTCGTGGTTGAGCAGGCTCTGGCAGGCGAAGTGGACCGCCACCAGCGAGGTCGAGCAGGCGGACTGCACGGCCTGGCTCGACCCCTTGAGGTTGAGCTTGTAGGAGACCCGCGTCGCCAGCGAGTCGACGGCGTTGCCGACGATGACCTGCAGCGGATCGACCGCGGCCAGCACCTGCGGGTTGCGGGCCAGGTTGTACAGCAGATAGGTGCTGGTGGTGGTGCCGCCGAAGACCGAGATCATCGCCTCGGCCGCCGCGGCTGAGCCCGGAGCGCAGCCGGCATCCTCCAGCGCCGTCCAGCACGCCTCCAGGAACAGGCGGTGCTGCGGGTCGAGGAGCTCCGCCTCGCGGTGGCTGATGCCGAAGAAGGGGGCGTCGAACTCCTCGATCCCCTCCGGCATCGCCACCGCCGGCACCCAGGAGGGATCGGCGGCGGGCCCGCCGAGAGCCGCCACCTCCCCCCGCGACAGGAAGCGCACGGATTCGACCCCCGCGCGCAGGTTGCTCCAGAGCTCCGCCGGTGTACCCGCGCCGGGGAACCTCCCGGCCATGCCTACGATCGCGACCGCGCCTTCGACTTGGTCCACCTCTACCCCCATCCCTCTGGCGCCCCGGTCAAAAATCGAACCGTCTCGTCGCCTTGATCAGGAACTCGCGGCCGGGCGACAGCGTGCTGAACCCGGAGTTGCGCCGGGGATCGTTGAGGTCCTGAATGTCCTTGTAAATCAGGAAGAAATGGGACTCCGGCCGGTACATCCAGTCGATGATGAAGTCGGCCCGGAAATTGTCCAGCTCCTGCCACTGCAGCGTCAGCCGCGTCGACAGCGTCGTCGAGATCGAGTAGTCGAACGAGGTCTGCGCGATGTTGCTCACGAAGTGCCCCCAGGGCGCGTCGACCCGCACGCGGTCGAAGCTGGGGTTGATCAGCAGCCCCTCGAACGGCCGGTAGAGCACCGACAGGAGGGTGCGCAGCTTGTCGCCGCCGTAATAGCCACCCTCGTGGTACCAGAAGGTGAAGCCGAGCTCGTGCGTGTACCCCGAGGAGATGCCGGTGAACAGGCTCTTGAACCGGTAGTGGCCGGGGGGCACGACGCCGCCCTTGGTGATCACCAGCGGCTCGGTGAGGTTCTCGACGTCGTCGTAGTAGAGGAAGGCGACGCCGGCGCCCGTGGTCGAGGCCAGCCCCATCTCGTAGGTGGTGAGCTGCGTCTCCAGGTTCCCCTTCTGGTCGGTGATGTGGTTGCTGTCGCCGACCAGGGTGATCCGGTGGATGGCCAGCGGGTCCTGCTCGAGCGTGATGTTCGACAGGATGTCGAAATGGTTCTTGATGATCCCCGCGCGGGTCAGGAAGCCCAACTCCGGGTTGAAGTTGTCGCCGATGTTCGTGTAGCGATGGCGGATGCGCGCCCAGGGCGCCTTGTAGACCAGGTCCGCCGAGTAGGCGCTGTCGCGCCCGTCCAGGCCCGGCGTGTCGGTCTTCGCCAAGTAGCCGGCCGAGTAGAGACCGCCGCCGAAGTTGAGGTCCCAGTCGAGGCCGCCCCCCCGGTTGTAGGCGCTCCCCTCGGGGTCCTTGTTGGTGCCGATGACGCCGATCGTCGAGTCGCCGAAAATCTGCTGCTTCAGCCGCACCACCGAGTAGTTGGTCTGCGGCTCGTGGACCACCTGCCCCAGGCTGTTGTAGTAGCTGGCGCTCTCGGTCGTCATGTTGATCACGCCGACACTGGTGTTCCCCACCCGCCCGGTGAGCTTGCCGCCGCCGATCACCGGGATCACCACCCGGCCGTCCTCCGCCAGGCCGATCTGCCGGCTGAAGAAGAACGTGAACTGCTCCGGCACGGCGAACGGCTCCGGCCGGTCGCCGAAGTAGAAGAGGTTGGCCCCCTCGAGGAAGAACTGCCGCCTCTCGGGATAGGAGAGCTTGTAGCGCTCGAGGTTGAACTGCTGCTGGTCGCTCTCGACCTCGGCGAAGTCGGTGCGCACCGTCAGGTCCGCCACCAGGTCCGAGGAGAGGTTGATCTTCAGGTCGCCGCCGGCGTCGACGCTGCTGTTGACGTCCTTGTGGTACTCCCGGCCGGCGCGGGCGATGCCGTAGGGCACCAGTTGATAGCGCCCGCCGCTGCCGCCGAGCTCGCTCAAGCCCCGGATGTCGCCGTACTCCGAGATCAGGTAGGGGGTCAGGTTGCCCGGCCGGCGCGGGATCGGCCGCCAGAGCGTGGACTCCTGCGTCCGCGCCACGAAGCGGCGGATGTTGAAGCCCCAGTCCTGCATCGCCCTGCCGCTGGGGTAGCGGAGCGTGCGGAACGGGATGGCGATCTCGGCCGTCCACCCCAGCGAGTCGCGGGAGGTCGCCGCCTTCCAGAGGCCGTTCCAGTCGGTGTTGACCTCCTCGCCCTCGTTGCGGATCAGGCCGTCCGTCTTGGCGCCGATCGGATTGACGATGAACAGGAAGCCGTTGCGGCGGTCGTGGAAGGTGTCGAGGATGATCGAGATCGTGTCGTCCGAGGCCAGGCTGGCGTCGGCGCTCCGCGAGCTCCCCACGATCTTGTCGGGCTCGCTGTCGAAGCAGCGGACGCCGAAATAGAGGTATTCCACGTCGTACCCCATCCGCACCTCGGTCCTCTGGGTGGCCGGCTGGCCGCCCAGGGGCTCGATCTGGATGAAGTTGTCGAGCAGGTTCGCCTCCTGCCAGACCACGTCGTCGAGCTTGCCGTCGATCTTCGGCGCCACGCTCAACCGGCGGATGTCGACGGCGTAGCCCTTCGCCGCCCCCTCCTGACCGGGCGCGCCCGCCTGTCCGGGAGTCGCCACCTGGGGCGACGTCGTCACCGGCGGAATCGCCACCGGAGGCGCCTCCGCCGTCGGCGGGGGTGGGGGCAACGGGGCCTGCGGCGCCTCCTGCGCGCGCGCGTTCAGGACCGGCAACATCAGCAGCAAGGCAACCAGAACACTCTTCATCCACCTCTCCTGTTCATGAACCTTCCGTAGCCGTACTGCGGACAGATCCCCCACCGGATCCCACGACAAGGATCGACAGAGCCGACAACTTGGCCCTGCAGAAAGAGGGGGCCAAACAGACGAGAGCTCGACTTGAGGGAACGACACGGCGGTCGTTGCATGCTAGGTGCTCCCGGCGAGGCAAAGCGGGACATTTCCGCTCAGGAACCGCGAGAAGTCAAAGAAACCCGCCGAGCGGTAGAAAAAAAGATCCAGCTTCTGGATTTAACTCACGAATTTCCTTGAACGCGCGGCTTCGCCGCCGACAGCGCGTCCCGGCCGGCGGGTCGACCCCGGGACGGTCGCCGTCGAAAAGTGCCACTCTTTCCCATCGGCGGGCCACGCCCCGGCCATGGCGGCCGGCTCCGTGGCCCCCCAGAGAGGAGAGACCCCTGATGCGTCGAGCGATCCGTTCTCTCGCCCTCGCGCTGATCCTGCCGGTCCTGACGGCCGGCGCGGTCCACGCCCGCCCCCTCGCCGCCCACCCCTCCCCCGCCGGCGTCCTCGACACGCTCTGGCATTGGGTGAGCTCGCACCTTCCCACCACCAGGGAGGGCGGCACGATGGACCCCCACGGGCTGACCGCCAAATCGGGAAGCACGATGGACCCGGACGGCAGCCGCCACACTCTCCCCGCCCCGCCTCCCACGTCGGACGCCGGCGGGGTGATGGACCCCGACGGGTAGTGCCCGACCCGCTTTTCCGGAGCGCCGGTTCCGCGAGCCGGCGTTTTTTCCTTCCTCGCATGTCCCGAATCAGCGTCCAGCGGCAACATAGTTGATGACGGGGTGCTATTCTTTCGCGTCATGGCGCGACCGATCGATCCGGGTTCCGAGGTCCTGGCCCGAATCACCCCGGTGCTGCCGGCGGTGCTCCACGCCTACCGGGTGCCGGTGCCGGTGGCCAAGGAGATCGTCGACGACGCTTGCCGGACGCTGATCGCCAAGCGCCGGATGATGCTCGAAGACCCGGGGAGCTGGCTGTTGCGGACCATCATCGAGAGCTGCCGCCGCTGGCGGAAGGAGATCCAGTTTGAAGATCCATCCGAATGACGACGTCCTGGAGGAATTCGTGCTCTCGCTCGGCGATCCACACCGGTCGCTCGTGCGGCACCTCGCCTGGTGCCCGTCCTGCCGCGCGCGGATGGCCTATCTGCCGCGGCGTATCCCCCTCCAGCCCGAGGCTCCTCCCACGGATGACGCCGGAGTCGTCTACGAATCGGCTCTGGCGGAGAGCGGGCGCTCGATCTCCGAGTGGGAGGCCGGCCTGGAGAAGGAGCGGGACGATGCGCCGGGGCTCTACGTCGAGCTGCTCGAGCAGCCCGAGGAGGCCCGCGACCTTCTCCTGCGCGACTCCTCGCGCTTTCAGACCTGGGGCGTCTACGAGCTGCTGGTGGAACGGAGCCTGGAGGCGACCCTCCAGTCTCCAGCCTTCGGTGAGCAACTCGGACTGCTCGCCCTTCGTCTCTCCGGGCACCTGGACCGACAGCTCTATGGGGAGGAACGGATCGGGGACCTGTCCGCGCGGGCATGGGCCTTCGTCGGCAACGCCCGCCGGAGGCGTTTCGACTTCGACGGCTCGGAGGCAGCGTTTCGCAAGGCCCACGAGCATCTCAAGAAGGGAACTCGGGACGGAGTGGAGCGGGCCATCTATCTGGACCTCAAGGCCTCTCTCTTCAGCGATCAACGCCGCTTCGATGAAGCGCTGCATCTCCTGCACCGTGCAGTGGACCTGTTCCGCAGCCATGGGGAACAGCATCGAGCGGGACGATCCCTCGTGAAGGCCTCGACCGTCCACTACCATGCCGGAAATCTCGAAGCGGCAATCTCCTCTCTGCACCAGGCTCTTCCCCTCATCGACCCCGAGCGAGAACCGCGCCTGCTCCTCTGCGCCCGCCACAACTTGGTGGACTACATGGAAGGCTCGGGCCGGTTCCTGGAAGCCCAGCGCCTCTACCGCGAGGCCCGGCCTCTCTACCGGAGCTTCAACGAGCCCTGGGTCCAGAACCGCCGCCGGTGGGTCCGCGGGAAGATCGCCAAGGGCCTGGGTCAGACCCAGCAGGCGGAAAACCAGCTCCTGGCCGCCCGCGACGGCTTCGTGGCCGAGGGCATTCCCTACGACACCGCCCTGGTCTCGCTGGAGTTGGCCCTCCTCTACGCCGAGCAGGGACGGACCGAAGAGCTGAAGCGGCTCGCGGCCGAGATGGTATCGATCTTCGCCTCGCGGCACATCCACCGCGAGGCCCTGGCCGCCCTCGCCTTCTTCCGGCAGGCCGTGGAAGCCGAGACCGCCGGAGCCGACCTGGTCGGCCGGATCGCCGCCTACCTCCGCCGCGCCGAAGCCAACCCCGCCCTCCGCTTCGAAGCCCTGGGGGAGGGTTCCTGACGCCCGATCCGCTATACTCGCGTGCCTTGTGGGCCGTTAGCTCAGTTGGTAGAGCAGCGGACTTTTAATCCGCGGGTCCAGAGTTCGAGTCTCTGACGGCCCACCACCCGCAACTCCTTCCCCTACTTGGAATTACCTGTTGTGGCGCACACTCTCAAGTGTGCGCCCGTGTGCCTTGCGGGACATTTTTGGGACAAATTTCTAGAGGAGGTGGCTGTGGCCAAGGCCGAAAAGCCAAGCAACGGGGATAGGGACCGCCAGAAGGGCCGCCTTGAAAAAACGCCTTATCGGGGGGTCTACAAGCGGATCAGCTCCGAGGGGAAGGTGACTGGCTATGCCATCAAGCCGCGGTTCGGGGGCTATGTCGGTAAGGGCCAGACTTTCAATCGACTGACCGATGCCCGCACGGCAATGGAGAGGCTCCGGACAGAGGTCAAGGACGGACGGCTCCGAGGCAATGGGCGCAAGACGCTCCTTCAGGCGATCGAGAAGTACCTCGTTGAAGAAGTTCCCTCTGCTCGCCGTCACCGAGCGGCGAAACCGCAAACGACAGCTCGATTGGACCGCGGACCTTCCGCACCAGCCCCGCCCGAGGTGGAAGGCTTCCTTGCCCTCTGACTCTTCTCCACTACTCCACAGGGATATCCTTACCTGCTGCATTAGGGCACAGTAATTGCTTATCTAAATTTTGGCGTCAGACATGAATCTGACGAACTTAGGAGGCTAATCGATGAGCAAAAAGTTCGGCTTCGTCCTTCTCGCCGCCCTCGTCATCGCTTTCGTGCCAGCTAGCGCCCTGTTCGCCTGTAGTGCCGACTGCGGGGCCGGCGGCAAGTGCACCGGAACCGGAACATGCGGATGTGATGAGAATGGGAAAGCTTCATGCTCCGACCAGCAACAGACGATAGAGTCTCTGACCGCGCAAGCTACCTATGCCCGCTCCTTCAATACCTCTGGCTTGAACCGCTTCGCCGACTCGGCCCAGAGGCTCGCAGATGCCCTGGCGTCCGGCGACAAGGACGCCTATTTTCTCGCCGTCCTTGAGAGGGAGGATGCCCTTAAGTTTCTTACCCCTCAGGAGCGCCAGATTCTCAATTCCTGGGACGGCGGCGACCACAAGCTGAGCCTGCCCTTGCGGAAGTAGCTGACGGTACCCGTATTTGACTGCCTGACCGACAAGAAGCCCCGGGAGTCTCCTCCCGGGGCTATGGTCTTCTACACACTCTTCACATACTCCTGAAACAACTGGGCGAACCGAGGGAACAGCTTCTCCACCGTCCCTGCCTCCCAGGCCGTGACCGTTGAGGGGTCGATCCCTAGACGACGGGCAAGCTCTCGCTGCGAGATGCCCTGCGTGCGCCGGGCTTCCCGGATTTGCTCGCCGAGTGTCGCGGGCTTCGGTCTCGGGTCGTACCCTAAGAAGTCGATCAGCCGGGGCCAGTACGGAACTCCGGCTCGTGCTTCTCCGTCTCCCAGTTTTCATAGCTCCGTTGGTTCACCCCGATCCGCAGGGCCGCATCCTTCTGCCGGAGTCCGAGGTCAAGCCGCCGCTTCTTCAAATCGCCAACATACGAGCGGCCGGAGATTACCACTAGACCGTTGATTCTTAACATGTTACCTTGTTGTCAGATGTTGGGTCGTATGGGGAAAGGCGGGACTTTTAAGCCGCGGGTCCAGAGTTCGAGTCTCTGATGGCCCACCACCCGCAAATCCTTCCCCCCACGGCGCGAAAGCCCGCCGGACGCATCCTGCTCGCCCGCGTGCTGGGGGGAAAATGACCGGATCTGGCGGTCGGGCGTTCGCGCCCTCGCGTGGGTAGTGGTTCATTTTGACTCATCGTAAAATATTCTTTGAAATCAGGGGTTTACGAGCGCCAAGGTAGGGGTGTAGTGTCCTACTGAAGGGGAGGGAATGCCCCTCTCTGGACACTACAAGCGGCTCGACGGGGTGCTGACACACATCCGCCGAGCCTGACCCGGACAGGAGCCTTGACCCATGCCCGAGCTGCCCGAAGTCTACCGCACGCCCCCCGACCTCACCCGCTACACGGAAGCCGCCCGCCGCGACCTCTACGACCGGCTGGTAGCGATCCAGTTCACCGCCCCGGACCCTGCCACCGTCGAGGACCCGGAGGACGTCTGGACGCCGACACAGACCCCGGATGAGGCCGAGCTGACGGTCTTCTACCTGTTCGGCCGGTGGTTTGCCGGCTGGCGCGAGTTGCCGGAGCCGGGCCTGCCGGACTGGCGCCTGACAGAGCTGGTACGCATCGAAGCCGATCCCACAACCCCCGACGGCATCATGCTGTACGAGGTCTGAGCCATGGGATGGGAATCGAAGCTGTCCTACCGCCCGGACGCCACCCGCAACGTCTCGGTCAAGGCGACGTCCTACCAGAAAGCCGCATGGGGAGAGGCGGCACGCCGCCACGGCAAGGCGAGCCCCGGCGCCTTCCTGGCATGGGCCGGAGACCTGTACCTCGCGCTGCAACGCGCCTATCACGATGCAATTCAGGAGCATGACGATGCCTTGCACCCCGTCGGCTTCGCGGAAGGGTTGAAGCGGCGGGAAGAGCGGGAGGGCGAGCGGTGAAGGTCGCCACGTTTACCGTCCACGCTACAGAGAAGCAGTCCCTTCGGTGGAAGCGGGCCGCAGAGGGTGAAGCCTTCGCTTCGGTCGGCTCGTGGCTTGCGGCGGCGGCCGACGCCTACCTGGATGCCCGCGCTCGCGCCGGCCGTCCTATCCCCCTCGCATGGCGCAAGGGGCGATTCCGCGTGATGCTGGAGGACCGGGAGGCCGAGGTGCCGGGTTTCGTGTCGGCTCCCTTCGGCGCCTTCCGGGGGGCGGCGGCTGGCCGTGGCCTCCCCTCCTGCCATCGCTACACGCTCGTCTACGTCCCCGCAGGGCGCATCCTCGCGACCATGCGGACCTTCGCCCAGTGCAAGGCCTTGGCGGCCGAGCTGGCGCGTCTGTGGGTCCGGGGTGACGGTTCGGAGCCATCCGGCAACCCCGTCCCCGTAATCCCCACCCATCCCGCGTAGCACCCCACGGGCGGTGCCTGTACGGACCGCCCGTGTTACCATGGGGACATGCGAGACCGCACTAGCAAGCACCCTAAACGCCCCCGCGACATCAACCAACTCGCCTTTCAGATCGTCCAGGAAGCAACCGGACAAGCCCCCCCAAAGCCACAGGCACCCGAAGATCCTATCCGCTCCGCCGCCGCCGCCTTGGGCCGCCTGGGAGGTCTCAAGGGAGGGAAGGCGCGAACCGCGAGCATGACGCCCGAGCAGAGAAGCGAGAGCGCGAGAAAGGCGGCAGCAGCGCGATGGAAGAATCACGCCTAGGGGGGCGGCGATAAGCAGGGGCCGCCTCATCGCCGCCCCCTGAACGCTTGAATGAGCGTTATGGCTAGTACGGCGATGAGGATGCCTATGCAGCCAATAAAAAACCGCCTTTCTGGCCTGAGATAGCGGAGATACTCCTCTGTGTGGTGGTCGCTCGACTTCTGGAAGTACGCAGAATACCTTAGCGCTGCCATTGTGATTCTTGGGGTAATCGGGGAAGCCGTCTCCGAATTTGGTATCAAAAACCAGGAAGAGGACAAGAAGCAGGCCGCAAAGGCAAGGCGAATTGGGAAATGGTCCACTTGGATTCTGATAATGGGCCTCGTGTTTGAGCTGATATCTCTGGTAAATACTAACATTCTCGGAGAGAAAGAGATCGAAGGGCTTCGAGCTAACGCAGCCTGGGCGAATGTCTGGATCGCTGAAGCTAACGGCGAAGCTAGATCTGCCGAACAGAAAGCCGCTGAGGCGAACGAACGCGCCGGCAAGGCTAACGAGAGGGCTGCTAAGGCTGGGAAAGAAGCCGCTAGGGCAAATGAGCGAACCGCGGTACTTGAAAAGGAAGCTGCTCGGCTTAGGGAGGTCGCCGAAAATGAAAAACTGGCGCGCCTGCAAATCGAAGAACGCCTTAGGCCGCGGCGACTGACACAACAACAACGCGAGGCGATTCGCTCCGCACTCGCACCATTCAGCGGCACAGTGATAAACTTTGTAACCGTTTCCAACGACTCAGACGGCCCGCAATACGCGCATGATTTTATAGAAGTCCTGTCAAGTGCTGGATGGAAAACCAGTCCGCCCATAATCGGTATGTTTGCCCCACCATTGCCAGTGGGGTTGACTATAAAAGTGGTTGATGGACACAACCCGGCGGCAGTGGCGTTGCAGCAAATATTGCTTTCGCAAGGAATCGACGCGGGCGGCGTCCGTGGGGCGATCTTTCCTCCGGGGGACATCCAAGTAATAGTGGGCGTCAAGCCGCCGTAAGCAAGACCCTCTGGCAACAGCGAGACCGCCAGCAGGATTCCCCGTCCCCATTTACGCCACGTCCCGGGTCGAATCGCGGCTGCCCCTTGACTTTTCCAGACCGCTCTGGCACAATAGTCAGTATGGCAAACGTACTGAAGGCCGCGAAGAGAGTCGCCGTGATCTCCGCCCTGGTTGAAGGCAACAGCGTCAACGCCACGGTCCGCATGACGGGCGTGGCGAAGAACACCATCCTCAAGCTCCTGGTGGAACTGGGCGCGGTCTGCGCAGCCTACCAGAACGAGACGCTGCGGGAGCTGCCCTGCAAGCGGGTACAGGTTGATGAGATCTGGGCGTTCTGCTACGCGAAGGCGAAGAACGTCCCGGCGGAGAAGAAGGGAACCTTCGGCTTCGGCGACGTCTGGACCTTCACGGCGGTCTGTGCGGACACGAAGCTTGTCCCGTCCTTCCTGGTAGGGTCCCGGGACGCGGGGTGCGCGACCGAATTCATTCAGGACTTGGCGTCGCGGCTCGCCAACCGTATCCAGCTCACGAGCGACGGCCACAAGATGTACCTTCAGGCCGTCGAGGCGGGTTTCGGCGGGGACGTGGACTTCGCCCAACTCGTCAAGGTCTACGGCCCGACTCCGGAGGGGGCGACGATCCGCTACAGCCCCGCTGAGTGCCTCGGAACTCAGAAGCATGCCATCGTCGGCAACCCCGACAAGAAGCACGTCTCGACGTCCTACGTCGAGCGCCAGAACCTCACCATGCGGATGTCCATGCGGCGCTTCACCCGCCTGACGAACGGGTTCTCTAAGAAGATCGAGAACTTGATTGCGGCGGTCGCGGTGCATTACATGCACTACAACTTCTGCCGCCCCCACATGAGCCTGAAGGGGCTCACGCCCGCCCAAGCGGCCGGTGTTGCCGACCGTCGGTGGAGCGTCGAGGACATGATCGGCCTGCTGGCCGAGCCCGTCGAAGCCTAACGATGAGTCAAAATGAACCATTACCCTCGCGTGGGCCCGTTGCGCCCTCGCGTGGGCCTATTGCGCCCTCGCGTGGGCCCGATGCCCCTTCGCGTGGGGCGGCAGCCCCTTCGCCAGGGGCGGTCGGCCCCTCGCGAGATCTCGTAACGCCCTCGCGAAGGGCGTTCGCCCCTTCGCCTGGGATCAACGGGCCCTCGCGTAGGGCCTGCCGCCCTTCGCCAGGGGCCATCGGCCCTTCGCCAAGGGCTGTCCGCCCCACGCGAGGGGCGGACCGGCCCTCGCGAGGGCGCAACCCGCGGATCCGGCCGCCCACACCGCGGACCCCGCCGCCGAACCCCCGCTCGCGAGGGCGCTTTCCCCCCTCGCCAGGGCCCATCCGGCGAACCCCTCCGCGGAACCGCAGGACGCCTGGGCGCACAGCGCCTCCTCTTCTCCTTGGTCTCGACTTCCGCGTTCTCTCAGAGACACCGGCTGTTGACGGTCTGCGGCGTCAGAGCCTGGCTGAGGCAGCCCTTGCCGATCGCCTCGACGTCCTGGGAGGTCTTGAAGCCGGCGCCGCCGGGACAGCCGCTCCCCCACAGGAGCAGCACGGTGCCTTCGGCCGCGTCCTCCGAGACGTTGAAGGCACAGCATGAGCCCGCCGCGAGCGCCTGCCCGAGCGCTGGATCGCAGCCGGGCAGGTCGGTCCTCACGGTCACCGGCGGATAGCGCACGCCCCAGGTGCTGTAGGCGTGGGCCGCCGGCACCAACTGGAGGAAGAACAGCGCGAGGGCTCCATGGACGGCAACGAGCCCCCACCGGGCCCAGGACGCACGCGGCCCGAGGCCCCGGCTCCGCGCTCCCATCCAGGCGCCGCCGCCGGCTGCCAGGAGAAGAAAGCCGAGGACGCCGGCCAAGCCCTGCCGCCGACCTTCATTCCTCGGGTTGTCGTTGATCAGCCAGGTGCAGGTCTCGAACGCCGCGCTCACGTCCCAGCGCCGGCTGAGCTGCTCCTCACAGGCAAGGCCGCGGCCTGGGCCGGGAGTCTCCAGGCCGGTATGGACCGCCGCCGAGTACAACCAGGCGCCCACGCTGAGCGCGCCGGCGCTGACCGCCAGCGTGGTGAGCGCCACCCGCCTCCGCCGCGGGAACCATCCGCCGGCCAGGAGAGTCCCGGCGAGGAGGAGGCCGGCGAAGGCGCTCCAGCGGAGCGCCGGATGCGGCGCGGCCAGAGAGGCCACGGCCCGCCAGGGTAAGTCCCCGAGGGATTGGGCGCCGGTCAGCACGAGATCGGACTTCGAGTAGGAGAGCGGCGAAAGCCCGATCAGCCCCTCGCGGGAACGCTCGGTCACCAGGCCCAGGAGCCCCAGGCCCGCGCCGAGCATCAGCAGGAGCGCACCGGCGGCGGCGATCGCCTCGACCGGCTTTTGCCGCGCCCAGTCGAGCCGCGAGGGCCTGGCCCGCTCTTCGATCCCGCGCGGCGAGGGGAGCGGACCGGCGGGCGGGAGAGCCGCGCGGCTGTCGAGGGGGCCCAAGGTCGCCGGCTCGCTCATCAGGGTCGCCGGGGCGGCCTCGGCCGGGCTCGCGAGCCCCGGCGGGCCGGCCAGCGCACCTTCGAGCACGCCGCGGATCTGGCTCATCGGCGGGCGCAGATAGGCGTCCTTCGCCAGGCACTGGCGCATCAGGTCCACGACCGGCGCCGGCAGCTCCGCCGGCAGCCCGCTCCAGGACGGCTCGGCGTCGAGGATGGCGCGCACGAGCTCGGTCCGGGATTTCCCGGAGAAGGCACGCCGGCCGGTGACCAGCTCGAAGAGCACGCAACCGAAGGCCCAGACATCGGTGCGCCAGGAGATCTCGAGCCCGCACAACTGCTCGGGGCTCATGTAGGGCGCCGTCCCGAGAGCGCCCTGCGCGCGCGTCTTCTCGGTCTTCTCAGACGGAGCGGCGGAGCCTTCTCCTTCGCCGGACAGCACCTTGGCGATTCCGAAGTCGAGCACCTTCACCCAGCCCTCGCGCGACACCATGACGTTGGCGGGTTTCAGATCGCGATGGACGATCCCCTTGCGGTGGGCGGCCTCGAGGGCGGTGGCGATCTGGCGGGCGATGCCGAGGACCTCCGGCACGGCCATCCGGCCAGTGCCGCCAGTACCGAGCCTCTGTGCCAGGGTCTCCCCGTCCACCAGCTCCATCACCAGGACACGGACGCCGCCTTCTTCGAAGGTGCTGAAGAGGGTCGCGATGTTCGGGTGGTGGACCGCCGCGAGCAGCCGCGCCTCGCGGCGGAACCGGCTCATGGCGTGCGGCTGGCGGGTCAGCCTCGGATGAAGGAGCTTGAGCGCTACGTCGCGTTCGAGATCGCTGTCCCGCGCGTGGAAGACCTGTCCCATGCCGCCGGCGCCAAGCGGGCCGAGGATACGGTAGCCACCCACGATGTCGCCGGCCGCCGGAAGGGCGTTCGGCTCTTCGGCCAATGGCTCGGTGCTCTCTCCATCCTTCCAACCCTGCGGTAGGCGCACTACGAGGGTCTCCAGTGTTTCTCAACGTTAGCGAAAAGATACCACAGCCCGATTCTCCGATTGCCCCCCGGCCCGTCCCGCGCCGTCGCGCTTTTGACATGTCAACCGCGCCGCCGCGCCGCGGTTGACATGTTAATTATCACTTTCTTCCCGCTTTAACGCCCCCCGATCGATCGATCTCCCCCTGGAGCCGGCCTGGCACGCCGGCTGCAATGTTCAGTTTTTCGAATCCGGATTCGATCGCAAAACTGAAACGTGAGCTGAAAACTCTTTCAACAGAGGGGAGAAAAGTTATGTCTACCACCCGCAAGATGATCGATTCCAAGTCGCTCTGGCTGCTCGCCGCTTTCATTCTTCCGCTGTGCCTGGCCAGCCCGGCCCCGTGCGCCGCAGCCTCTTCCGCGGATCTCGCTGCGCCGGGCAACCACCTGCACTTGCCTTCGCAGGGCCTCGCCGCGGACGAGCCGGACATCCTCATCCCGAAGCCCCCGCCGCTTCCGCCTCCCGCGAGGGCCTGAGCTAGCAGAAACGATGAACGCGGTCCGGGGCGGAGAGCCTACTTCTCCCCCCGGATCGCTTCCGCCCGGCGGGCGATCCGTTCGAGACCCAGACGGCGCGCCTCGCGAGCGATCTCCTCCATCCTCGCGCCTCTCTCCGGCGGCCGTATCAGCTCACCAGCGGCGAGCCGGGCCTCGAAGGCATAGATCACGTTTCCCTTCTGTAGGCAGTCGCGCTCGATCCTGGCCAGATCGTCCAGCGCCTCGTCCCGCTGCCGTCCGCCTCCGAGAAGACCCTTCAAGCGTGCCGCCGTGATGCCGGTTTCGAGAGTGACCCAATAATCCACGCTCTGTTCGGCGCGCTCACGGACCGCCTCGAACCTTTCGTTCGCCGCGGCGAAATCTTTCTGTGCGAGGTGAATCTTCACGAGCTGGAGCTGAGCCAGAAGGATGAGATCGCGCCGCTCGCTGCCGGCCAGAATCTTTTCCGCGCGGCGGGCCATCGCCAGCGCCTCGCCGGCCGCTCCCTCGGCCTGTAGGATCTCCGACAGGTCAATGGCGATCTGCGCCGCGAAGGGGGGATTCCGGGGCTCCTCCTTGGCCAGCAGCGGCTTCAGAATCTCGACCGCCTGCGCGGACCTCCCTTCCATCGCTTCGATCAGAGCCAGCTCATAGACGCTGTCTCCGGACGGCGAGACCTCATACGCTTGCCGCGCACCCCGGAGATCACCGCGCAAATAGCGGATCTTTCCCAGATTCCCCAAAACCTGCGCCGCATAGGCGGCCTGCCCCTGGCGGCTGAGCTCGACGTAGGCCTGATCGAGGACTTTCCGGGCCTCCTGGAGCTCTCCCAGGAACATGAGCTGGCTGCCCATGAGGGCCCGCCCGACCGCCAACTCCTGATGCGCTCCAATTCGTGTGAAGAGAGCTTCCGCCTCTCGGGACAGCCGTTCGGCTTTGGAGTGCTCACCCCGCGCCTGCCGCAGGACGGCTTCGAGCTGGATCATCCGTCCGACACCCACCAGGTCGCCGGCCGCGCCGTAGGTCTCCCGGGCCTCGGCAAGCAGGTCATAGCGCGGCGTCCGGTCGCCGAAAAACTGCGCCATCGCCAGACTCTCCTCGCAATTGGCGGCCTGGAGCTTCTGACGGGCGGCCGCCAACTGGGTGCAGGCTTCCTGCAAGGGTGTGATCGCGTCGCGATAATCCCTGGAGGACACCAGGCTCATACCTTCGAGCCGGCGAGCGGCAGCCCGATCGGCGAAGGCATGAAGGGAACCGGCCTGAGCAGCTGCCTCGTGTGCGCGGCTCCGCGCCTCGGGATACCGGTCTTTCTGAAAGAGGACCTCAGCCTCCATGAGGTCGGCGCGGAGCCGATCGCTGGCGCGCAACGTTTTCGGGTTGGCGCTCCGCAGATCCTGCAGGATGTTGAGCGCGTCGTTCAGGCGATCCGTCTGACGGTCGTAGAGGTCCAGCGAAGCGATCTTCAGCCGGAAGCGGGCCTGGTCTTCCGGGTTCTCCCGCAGGAGCGCTTCATAGAGGCTCCGGGCTTCGGCGGTCCGGCCGCTGAGCTCCTGGCAGAGCGCGGCGGTCTCCGCGCGGTCCTCCGCGGGCAGAAGCGGATCAAGCTCCTGGGCCCGGCACGCGGCGCGCGCCGCATCCGCCGGATGTCCGGTCGCGCTCAAGCTCTGCGCCAGGGCCCATTCCGGCAGGGGGGACCGCGGCGCCAGCGGCACTGTCTCCGCGAGGAGCTGCGCCGCCTTCTCGTGATTCCCGCCATGGACGTGCCCGAGCCCCGCGAAGTAGCCCGGCCAGGACCGCGGAGGGAGGTCCGCATAGATCGCGTCCACGGCCCTCCGGCCGTCGGCCCCGGGGAGCGGCAGGCGCAGCTCCCGGCGGACTCCGCCGGCGATCTCGCTCGCAAGCTGGACGAGCCCAGGCAGGGAGCCGGGCAGGACTTCCGAGAGCGAGCGCCGCCCCGACCGGTCGACGACGAGGAACCGGACGATCAGTTTTTCATCCTCTCGCGTCGCGTACGAGCCGGCGATCAGATAGTCGACGTCGAGCCGCCGTTGATAGTCGGCGAGCCCTGCCAGCCCGGAGAGATGCAGGTCCAGCTCGGCGAGCGGAACGTCCCGGTGCGCGGCGCGGCTCATCCGCCCGTCGATCGCCAGCAGATCGGTGATCATTTCGGGGAAGGCGGTGCCCATCCAGGAGCTCTCCCCCGTCGCCGAGAGGTCCTTGAACCGGAGGACGGCGAAGGTCGCGCCCGCGCCGGCCGGCGTCAAACGGCCGGCCGGCTCCGTGAGGGCGGTGAGATCGCGGGCTCCACTGCGCAGGAGCCACGACGCGAGAGCGAGAGCCGCCAGCAGCAGGAGCGCGATCCCGAGGACGAGATGAAAGAGGCGCGGGCGCGCCCGGCGCGGCTTCGGAGGGCCCGGGAGGTCGACCACGGTGGGGCTCCCGGTCGCTACGAGGCCTCCGGCCGTTGCTCCGGAGCCGCTCGGGGTGGTCAGGCGCGCGGCGATCTCCTCCAGCTCCCGCCGCACCTCGGCGGCCGAGGCAGGGCGCAACGCCACGGTCTTCTCCAGGAGCCGGTCGATCAGCTTCGAGAGCTGCCAGGGGACCGCCGGATTGAGCTGGTGCGCCGGCTCCTGCCGGTACAGGATCACGCGGCTCAGGGTGCTCACCGGGCTCTCCGCCTCGAACGGCGAGGTGCCGGTCAGGACTTCATACAGCAGCACACCCAGCGCGAAGAGGTCGGTGCCGGGTCCCACCGGCTCGCCGCGGGCCTGCTCCGGCGACATCACGCGGCAGGTGCCGACGACCGAGTGGTCCGCCGTCAGCGAGCCCTCCTCCTGGCTCTCCAGAAGGCGCTTGGCGATGCCGAAGTCCAGGATCTTCGGTCCGCCGGGAGAGACCAGGATGTTCTCGGTCTTCAGATCGCGGTGGATGATCCCCTGGCGATGCGCCATGTCCAGGCCGGCGGCCAGCTCGCGCCCCAGCTCCAGGGCCACGCGCACGTCCAACGGTCCCAGGTCGCGGAGGGTCGTTCCCTCCACGTACTCCATGACGATGTACTCGTTCCCCTCCTCCTCCAGAATGTCGTAGACCTGCACGATGGCGGAGTGGCTCAGCCGCGCGGCCAGCCGGGCCTCGCGGCGGAAGCGCTCGCGGCTCACCGGCGTGACCGCCGGCCCGGGCCGGATGCGCTTGATCGCCACCCTCCGGTCGAGGCGGGAGTCATAGGCGAGGAACACCTCGCCCATCCCTCCCACCCCGATCCGCTGCAGGATCTGGTAGGGCCCGATCTGTCCGAGAGAGCTCTCCTGCTCCACGTCCCAGGCTCGCTTCAGGAAACCAGGTCGAGCTCGCGGATGCGGCGGTGGAGAGCATCGCGCGAGACCTTCAGGCGTTCGACCATGAGATCGAGATCGCCTCCGCACTCGCGATGGCAGAGCACGATCTCCTCGACCTTGAGGTCACCCGCCTTGCGGATCGCCGGGCAGCGCTCGATCAGCACGTAGAGCGAGGGCCGCGAGATCCCCAGCGCCTCGGCCGCGCGCTTGAGGCGCCAGCGATGGGCGCGCAGCACGGCCAGGAGCTCGTCCTCCGAGATGTCCGAAGGCTTTCTCCGCCGGACGGCGACCGGTAGGCTGGACGGCGCCGGAGTGGCGACCGCCGGCACTGCGACCGGCGGCTCGACCGGACGGCCGCCGGTGAGGAGGCTCTCGAGCCCCGGGCTGGACTGGAGCTCCGGCAGGCCGCGGCTGCCGATCACCAACTGCCGGACCGCGTTGCGGAGCTGCCGCACATTGCCCGGCCAGTCGTAGCGCGCCAGCCGCGCCACCAGGGCCGGCTTCATCCAGAGCCGGCGGGCCGAGTCCCGGTCGAGGATTTCGAGCTCGCCGGTGGCGGCCAGCTCCTGGCGCAGGAAGTGGACCAGCAGGCGCCCGATGTCGTCGCGCCGCTCGCGCAGCGGCGGCAGCCGGATCGAATATCCCGCCAGCCGGTGCAGGAGGGGCTCGCGGAACGTCCCCGCCTGGACCCGCTGCTCGAGGTCCGCGTCGGTGGCCGCGAGGACCCGCGCGTCGACCCGCACGGCGGACTGCGCCCCCACCGGCTGGATCTCGCCGGCCTCCAGCACGCGGAGGAGCGAGGCCTGCACCTCCTGGGGCGTCTCGCCGATCTCGTCGAGAAAGAGCGTGCCCCCCTGGGCCTTCCGGAAGTACCCGTCCTGCGCCTGCACCGCCCCCGTAAAGGCCCCGCGGGCCGCGCCGAACAGCTCCGAGGCGGCGAGCGACGGGGGAATGGCGCCCAGATTGACGCTCACGAACGGACCGCGGGACTTGCGGCTGGCGGCATGGATCGCCTGCGCGACCAGCTCCTTGCCCGTCCCCGTCGCGCCCCGGATCAGGACCGGGACCGCGAGATCGGCGACACGATGGATCTCCGCGCGGACCTGGGCGATCGCCGAGCTCTCCCCCACCAGGCCGTGGGGCTCGCAGACCGGGAGCCCGGGCGGAACGAAGAGGTGGAGCAGCAGGACCACGCGGCCCGCTATCTCCAGCACGGCCCCCTCCCGGATCTCGGCCAGGGAGATCACGCGGCTGCCGCCGACCGGCTCCCCGTTCAGGGCGATCCGCGCGTGGCCCTCGTCCAGCCGGATTTCGATGCCGCCAGGGACGGGAAGGAAAAGGATCGGCTGCCGGCTGAGATAGAGGTCGTTGAGCGGTGCCTGGTAGCCCGGCTGCTCGAAGTCCGGCTCCAGCCGGCTGAGGCGGGCCTCAGCCCCGCGAACGATCTGGCCCAGATGTGCCCGCGCCCCGACACGCAGGGCCTGCGGGTGAAACAGGAGGGTCAGCGTGGGAATCGGCTCGAAGCCGAGGCCGCCCTTGCCCCACGCCACCTCCATCCCTGTACGGGACAGGTCCAGCGTCGAGTCATCGAATCGCGGAGAGCTCATGAAGGTGCGGTCTCGGAGAGATCGCAGTCTACCATGAGCTTCTGAGCCACCCCTTACCGTGCGTCCCCCACCAGCACCCACGCCGCCCAGACCTGGGCGGGGTCCCCCCTTTCGCGCGAGCGGCGGCGGGCTTCGGTGAGCGCCTGGTCCTTCCGCACCCCCTGGCCGCCGGGGCCGCCCTGCCGGTAGGCGCGGTAGAAGTCGAGGAGGAAGCGGCTGGTCTCACGGTCTTCCGGCACTTTCCAGCGCGTCGACAGCACCGACGCGGCCCCGGCGACCAGAAACGCCCGGGTCAGATCGAGCCTCTCGTCGTTCGACCGCGTCTCTCCCCGGGCCGTGTCACAGGCCGCCAGAGTCACCATCTCCGCGGTCAGCCAGGTGCCGTTGGTGGAGATCAGGAGCTGCCGGGCGCCGGGAACCAGGTGCTCGTAGTTTTCGAAGCGCGCCTCGGTCGGCTTGAACGCCGCCTTGTCGTTGCCGAAGAGCTGCGCCACCTCCCCGGCTTCCGCCGCCGGGAGCTCCAGCCCGCGGCCCGAGGAAAAGGCGAGAAATCCATCCTGCGGCTGCGCCTCTCTGTGCCGCTCGCGGGCGCGGGCGAGGGTCGACACCGAGGGCGCGAAGCTCACGGCCCAGCGCTCGAAGAGAGGAGCTCCGGCGGGATCGAGAAGGGTTTCGAACGGCAGCTCATGCAGCGGACCGTGCGGGACGATCACCAGCGGCCCGCCGGCCGGCCCCTCCGCCGAAAGCCGCGCCGCGAAGGGCGCGAGCAGCCGGTCCCATAGCTCGCGGCTCTGTCGAGCCGCTTGGTCCGCATAAAAGGGGTTCGCCTCGTCGTGGACATACCGCTGGACGGCCTCGGCCAAGCGGTCTCGCGGGAGATCGATCCGCGCGGCGAAGACGTCCTTCCCGTCCGCGGGCACGAGAAAGCCGATCAGTTCCTTCTCCGCCGCATAGTAGAGAAGGATGGGCCCGGTCTCACGTGCGACGGCGCGGATCCCCGCGGCGTCCAGAGGCTGGGCGGTGAGCAGGGCATCCTGCTCGGCGGCGAGCGTCTGGTACTGATTCCAGTCGAGATCGTGATCGATCTGATCCCGCTGCCTTTGAAGCTCCTCCCTCCGGCCCGCATCGGCAGCCTGCCGGCCCTCGGTTTCGATCTGGGCCAGCTCGCTGATGAGGCGCTGGCGCTCGGCGCGCAGATCGATCGCCGCTCCCGGTTTGCCATGTTTGAAACCTGCCGCCAAGAGCTCCAGTAGCACGTGGGCCCGCGCCTCCTCGGCAGCGGCCAGGGCCTGCTCGGTCCGCGCCTGAGCCAGAAGGTCGGGCGCCAGGATGTCGTAAGCGGCCGAGATCGACTCATCCTCATATGCCCGCTCCGCTTCGAAGATCCGCTTGGAACGCCAGGCCGCATGGAGGCGGACAGCCTCCCGCGCCGCCGAGACCGCGGGCTCCAGGTTCCCTGAGGAGTGCTCCGCCTCCGCCACCACGAGCCAGGCGGACCGTTCATCGTCCACGGAGCCCGCCTTGCGGTAGGTAGCGGCGGCTTGAGAGGCGAGTTTCTTTGCCTCGTTCTTGTTCTCCTGGCGGCTCTGGAGCCTCGCCTCTCCCAGGAGAGCGCCTCCCAGACCCAGAGGAAGCTCGATCTGCTCGAAGAGCTTCCGCGCGCGTCTGTAAGCGTCGAGAGCCTTCGCGGTCTCGCCCATCTGAGCCAGGACGTCCGCCTCACCACTGAACGCGTTTCCCTGTCCCCGCCGGTCCCCGAGCTGCTCGAAAAGCTTGTGGGCACGTTGGTAGGCGTCGAGAGCCTCCTTGCTCTCGCCCAACTGAAACAGGACTCCCCCCTCCCCCACCCACGCATCTCCCTCTTCCGGTCGGCTCCCGACCTCCTCGAAGATCTTGCGGGCGCGGTTGTAGGTGTTGAGAGCCTTCTCGGGCTCGCCCAATAACATCTCGATGTAGGCCTCATCCACCAATATGTTTCCCTGGCCCCATCGGTACCCGATGTGTTCGAAGAGCTTGCGGGCGCGGTTGTAGGCGTCGAGCGCCTTATCGTAGTCGCTCAGTAAATAGAGGACATTCGCCTCACCAAAGAAGGCGAGCCCCTCTCCCAGCTGGTGCCCGGCGGCCTCATAGAGCCTGTGTGCACGTTTGTAGGTGTCGAGAGCCTTCTCGTTGTCGCCCAACTGAGATAGGACATCCGCCTCGCCATTGAACGTGTCTCCCTGTCCCCGGCGGTCCCCGACGTCCTCAAAGAGCTTGCGGGCGCGTTGGTAGGCGTCGAGAGCCTTCTCGCTGTCGCCTAACCGGAACAGGATGCCCGCCTCGACATTGAACGTGTTTCCCTGTCCCCGCCGGTCCCCGGCGTCCGCGAGGAGCTGGCGGGCGCGCTTGCAGGCGTCGAGCGCTTTCTGTTTGTCGCCCATGACGAGCAGGACGCTCGCCTCACCATTGAACGTGTTTCCCTGTCCCCTTCGGTCCCCGGCCTGCTCGAAGAGCTCGCGCGCGCGTTTGTAGCCTTCGATAGACTTCTCGCTGTCCCCTGACACCGACAGGACGTCCGCCTCCCCCTTGAACGTGTTTCCCTGGCCCCGCCGGTTCCCGACTTGCTCGAAGAGCTTGCGGGCACTTCCATAGCCGTCGAGAGCCTTCTGGTTCTCGCCCGCCGCGAAGAGCCGGGCGGCATACTCGGAGAGAACCTCTGCTCTTCCCCGTGTGGCATCGTCCGATGAGGGAAGGCTTGCCCAGCGAGAGGCGATTTCGAGCAAGCTCCTCGACTCTGCTTGAAGAGCCAACCGCTCCAGTCCCGAACCGGCAGCCACGAGAAGTGCGTCTTTCCGGCCGAGAGCCTCCGCCCATTCCAGCCAGGCTTCCACATAAAGCGTCGGCTCTTCCAGGCTTTTCGCTCGCAGCTCGTCGGTGAATCTTTCTGGAAGCCAGACATCGACCTCGGAGAGCGGCCGGGCTTGAAGCTCGCGGCTGATAAGGGCGGCTCGTTCGACCGGGGGGCTCAGAGCGAGAAACGTGATCCATTCAGACACAAGGGCTTTTTCCTCCGCGGAAGCCGTGGCGAGGACTTCTTCGGAAGAGCGGCCTGAGACCGGGACCAACGGCGAGGGGATTTTGTCCCAACGGTCGGGCAGGGCTTTCAAACGGGCTTCCAGACGGGCGGAGAGGTCGTCAAGGCAACTTTGAGCCCGCCCCGGGACCGCCAGCAGTGCGAAACCGATCAGAACCAGCCATCTGCGGAGGGTCACCGTGCATCCCCCACCAGCACCCACGCCGCCCAGACCTGGGCGGGGTCGCTCCGCTCGCGCGAGCGGCGGCGCGCTTCGGTGAGCGCCTGATCCTTGCGCAGCCCTCGGCCGCCGGGACCGCCCTGCCGGTAGGCGCGGTAAAAGTCGAGGAGGAAGCGGGTTGTCGCCGGGTCGTCCGGCACCTTCCAGCGCGTCGCCAGCACCGAGGCGGCCCCGGCGGTCAGAAACGCTCGTGTCAGATCGAGCCTCTCGTCGTTCGACCGCGTCTCTCCCCGCTCCGTGTCGCAGGCCTCCAGGGCCACGAGCTCCGCGCTCAAAGGGATCGCCGCGATCTCCGCCATGCTCAGCCGGCTGTCGTGCACGTCGCGGGTGGGCAGGATTTCCAGATAGGTTTTTCGCTGATCTCCGGGGACCCAGGTGCCGTTCGTGGAGATCAAGAGCTGCCGGGCGCCGGGAACCAGGTTCTCGTAGTTCTCGAAGCGCGCCTCGGTCGGCTTGAATGCCACCTTGTCGTTGCCGAAAAGCCGCGCCACCTCCCCGGCTTCCGCTTCCGGCAGCTCCAATCCATGGCCGGAGGAGAAGGCTAGAAATCCATCCTTCGGCTGAGGCTCCCTGTGCCGCTCGCGGGCGCGGGCGAGCGTCGACACCGAGGGCGCGAAACTGACCGCCCAGCGCTTGAAGAGAGGCGCTCCGGCGGGATCGAGCAGGGTTTCGAATGGCAGCTCGTGCAGCGGGCCGTGTGGAACGATCACGAGCGGCCCGCCGGCTGGGAGGTGCGCCGCGAAAGGCGCGACCAGGCGATCCCAAAGCTCGCGGCTCTGTTGCGCCGCACGGTCCGCATAGAAGGGGTTCGCCTCATCGTGGATGTACCGCCGGACGGCTTCGCTCAAGTGGTCTCGCGATATATCGATCCGCGCGGCGAAAACGTTCGTCCCGTCGGCAGGCACGAGAAAGCCGATCAGCTCTTTTTCCGCTGCATAGTAAAGAAGGATGGGGCCGGTCTGGCGTGCGACGGCCCGGATCCCCGCGGTGTCCAGAGGTTGGGCTGTGAGCAGGGCATCCTGCTCGGCGGCGAGCGTCTGGTACTGGTTCCAGTCGAGATCGCGGTCGATCTGATTCCGGTGTATTTGGAGCTCTGCCAAGCGGCCTGCATCGGCAGCCTGCCGGCTCTCAATCTCGACCTGGGCGAGCTCGCTTTCGAGGCGCCGGCGCTCAGCGCGCAGATCGATCGCCGCTCCCGGTTTGCCAGGTTTGAAACCTGCCGCCAGGAGGTCCAGGAGCACGTGGGACCGTGCTTCCTCGGCAGCGGCCAGGGCTTGCTCGGTCCGCGTCTGCAACAAAAGGACGGGCACCAGGATGTCATAGGCATCCGAGATATTTTCGTCCTCGCTCGCCCGATGCGTTTCGGAGATCTGATTGGACCGAGCAACCGCATGGAGGCGAACAGCCTCCCGGGCAGCCGAGACCGCGGGCTCCAGGTTCCCTGAAGAGAGCTCCGCATCCGCCATGAAGAGCCAAGCGGTCCGTTCACTGTCCGCGGCGCCCGCCTTGCGATAGGCGTCGACGGCTTGAGAAGCGAGGCTCTTTGCATCACGCTCGTTCCCTTGGCGGCTCTGGAGTTGCGCCTCTCCTAGGAACGCATCGCCGAGACCAAGAGGTTCCTCGACCTCCTCAAAGAGTTTGCGGGCCCTCCTATAGGCGTCGAGAGCCTTCTCGGTGTCGCCCCAGCGACGCAGGATCTCCGCCTCGCCAACAAGCGCGGCTCCCTGACTCAGTCGGTCCCCAACCTGCTCGGCGAGCTTGCGGGCGCTTCTGTAGGCGTCGAGAGCCTTCTCGCTCTCGCCAAACCCATACATCACGTCCGCCTCACCTTCGAACGTGATTGCCTGCCCCACTCGGTACCCGATCTGCTCGTAGAGCTTGCGGGCGCTTCTGTAGATGTCGATAGCCTTCTCGTTCTCGCCCAACCGGCGCAGGCAGGCCGCCTCACCAACGAACGACCTTCCCAGTCCCAGTCGGTCCCCGCTCTGCTCGAAGAGCTTGCGGGCGCTTCTATGGGCCTCGAGAGCTTTCTCGATCTCGCCCAACTGATACAGCACGTTCGCCTCACCCCGGACCGTGTTTCCCTGTCCCTGTCGGTCTCCAACCTGCTCGAAGAGCTTGCGGGCGCTTCTATAGGCCTCGAGAGCCTTCTCGTTTTCGGCGAACTGAACCAGGACATCCCCCTCAATAATGAGCGCGTTTCCTTGTCCCCGTCGGTCCCCGACCTGCTCGTAGAGCTTGCGGGCGCTTCGGCAGGCCTCGAGAGCCTTCTCGCTCTCTCCCGACAGAAACAGGACCACTCCCTCACCATTGAACGTGTTTCCCTGTCCTTGTCGGTCCCCCACCTGCTCGTAGAGCTTACGGGCGCTTCTGTAGGTGTCGAGAGCCTTCTCGTTCTCGCCCAACCGACGCCGGACATCCGCCTCACCCTTGAACGTGTTTCCCTGTCCCTGTCGGTCCCCCGCTTCCTCGTAGAGCTTGCGGGCGCTTCTGTAAGCGTCGAGAGCCTTGTCGTTCTCGCCCGCTGCGAAGAGTCGGGCCGCATATTGGGAAAGGACAGAAGCTCTTCCCCGTGTGGCATAGTCCGATGACGGGAGGCTTGCCCAGCGAGAGGCGATTTCGAACAAGCTCCTCGACTCTGCTTGAAGAGCCAAGCGCTCCAGCCCCGAACCAGCAACCACGAGAAGTGCGTCTTTCCGGCCTAGAGCCTCCGCCCATTCCAGCCAGGCTTCCACATAGAGCGTTGGCTCCTCCAGGTTTTTCGTTCGCAGATCGTCGGTGAATTTCTCCGGAAGCCAGACGTCGACCTCAGAAAGTGGCCGGACCTGAATCTCCCGAGTGATGAGAGCCGTTCGTTCGGCCGGAGGGGTCTGGGCGAGAAATATGATCCATTCTGATACGGGGGCTTTTTCCTCCTCGGAAGCCGCGGCGAGAACATCTTCGGAAGACCGGCCGGAAACTGGGACCAGGGGCGGAGGGATTTTGTCCCAGCGATCGGGCAGGGTTTTCAACCTGGCTTCCAGACGAGCGGAGATCTCATCCAGGCAGCTTTGTTTCGAGTCCGCCGGCTCGTTCGTTTGAGCCTTTGCCGGGATCGCCAGCAGCGCGAAGACGACCAGGATCAGCCAACCGCGGAATGTCACGGCTTCTTCTCCTTGGTTTCGACCTCCGCAAGGTAGGCGATGCTTTTGCCGTCCGGCTGCCAGGTTGGGAGGATGTCGTCCTTCTTCTTGCGAGCTTGAAGGTCTTTCATGAAGTGGCCCTTGTCGTCGGCGAGCACGAGGTCCCAGCCCTGGTCCGTGGAGACGTCCTCGAAGGAGACGACCGAAACCCCGGCCTTAGGGGAGCGGAAGGCGACCTGATAGAGGGTGTTGCTGTAGCCGAGGTTCTGGACCGTGCGCTCGGCGAGATCGATCTGCAGGAAGGAGGGCAGATTCTCCCCGATCCCGAGGCTGAGGGCGAGGATCTGGCGGCCGTCCGGAGAGCTCTTGAGGAGCTGCTGGATGCGGAACGGCAGCGCGACGTCGTGAGCAGGATCGACCTTCCCGCCGGCCCAGAGGCTGAGGACCGCCCCAGACCGGCCGTCGGCGGACTCCTGGCCGGGCGGCCTCTGGCGGACGAAGGCGATTTTTTCGCCGGTAGGGCCGCCGGGAAGCGCCAGCGGAGCGGCGGCGGCGAGGCCGTCTTGGCCTGAGCCTTTCCAAAGGACGGTGGGCTCCCCTTGCAGCGGCACGCGGAGGAGCTTCGACCCGCCCTCGGTGGCGGTCACCAGGAGAGTCTGCTCGTTCAGCCAGGTCACGCCGGTCGCTCCCCGGGTGCCGGCGATGGAGATGGGCGGTGCGTCGCCGGCCGGATCGAGGCGCCTCACCTCGAAGGTCTTCTCCTCGAAGCCGAGCGGGCCGCGGTGGCGGCGCAACGCCTGGGCCACGGCGCTCTTGCCGCAGGCGCCGAGGTGGAAGACCTCCAGCGTGGACTGCCAGAGCGTGCACGGATCGTCGACCAGCCCGAAGAGGGAGAGAACCCCCTGCCGCGAGCCCGGCCGGGAGGCGCGCAGCCAGAGCGCCCGATTCCGCGGCAGTGGGGTGCCGCTCTTTTCCAGGGCGGTGAAATCGAGAGAGTCCTCGACCCGGTTCCGCGAGTCCGCCTTGCTGCTGTCCCTTGCGTACAGGGGGCTCTTGCAGTCCCCCTGGCCTTGCAGGTCGGGCCGGTGATCGCCGTTGCAGTCCTGGAGGATCTGCAGCATCACCGTCTGTCCTTGGGGAATGCCGCCGACGTCGATCTGCATCGGCTGGCCGGCGTTCTCGATGGCGTTCGGATCGACCTCGACCCAGGCCGGTGGCCCGGGATCGGGCGCCTGGGCCGCGGCGATCAGGAGGGAGGCGGCGACGAGGACCGGAAGCACGCGCGGCATGGGGTGTTTCCTCAGAGACAATAGAGACAATGGCTATCAATGGCCCCCAGCTTTAGAGCCTCCGCCGTCAAACGAGTCTTGCCGCACTTCATGCTTCCAACCCTGCGGATGGCGCACCACGGGAACCCCCAGCGTTTTTCGAGAATTAGTGTGCAAAGGTTACCACAGTTGTTGCCCGAGGTGGGCTCGGCCGGCCTTCCGCGGAGGCCTCGAGAAGCAAAAAGTCCTCTCGCCCAAGTGGGCGGGGCTTCTGCCCAAGTCGTTGGCGGTCTCGCCCACGTGAGCAGCGCTTCCAAGCAGGTGGGCGGAAGGCTCGCCTTCGCGGATGGCACTTCCGCCCGCGTGGGCGACGTCACTTTCTACGTGGGCGGTCCTTCCGCCCAAGTCGGCGGAAGGCTCGCCTTCGCGGATGGCGCTTCCACCCACGTGGGCGGCTCCACTTTCTACGTGGGCGGTCCTTCCGCCCAAGTGGGCGACGTCACCCGCAACAGGGGTGGACCTGCTTTTTATCCCGGCGGAAGCACCTTCGAGGTAGGTTGACGAAGAAATCGCCCGGGTGGATCCGCGCGGCGACCGGGCCCGCCCGCAAACAGGCGGTATGGCTGTGAGGTGACTGGGCGAGAGGAGAATCAACGGCGAAGCCTTGCCGACCAGGGCACTATCCACGCGCCAGGGCCTCGTCGAGATCTTCTAGCGTCTCCTGGCAAGCCGAGACGCCGCTCTCCGACAGGGCGTCAAGGAACCCGGCCCGGCTCACTCTCGCGAGCTCCGCAGCACGACCTTGGGAGACTCGGCCCTGGGCATACCAGATGACCGCCGCCGCTAAGCGCATTTCCTGGACGACCTCCTCCGGAGATCTCCGCAAGGTCGCAAAAACGTCGGTGTCGAATTCCACTTGGACGCGGGTCATTGTTGTTCTCCCCTAGTTCTAGATGCCTGCGCCGCAGAAAGAGCCAGCCAAGGACGTAAAGGACGGCAAGGACGGCAAGGACACTTAGGGCTCGTCACGGAGTAATTGTGTCATTTCCGCGTCCGGCCCAACGGGTCGGGAGATCCCAGCCCAGGGCTGAGGCCGAAGGCCGATGCCCTGGGAAGAAAAGGCGTTTCCATTCTCCCGACCCGTTGGGCCGGACGGAGCCGAACGCCTCAAGGGCTGAGCTCCCGGAGAGTTGGTGTGGTTATTCTGTGACGAGCACTAAGAACCGAGGAATGCTGAGAAGCTCGACAATCCTTTGTCCTTTTCATCCTTGCAGTCCTTTACGTCCTTTACGTCCTTGCGTGGCTTTTTTGCCACGCAGACTCATAGCCGCTTTCCGCGATCCCTCGACCTGTGACAACCTTGGGCCACCGGTTCGCGCATAGCCTTTCCGTGGGCAGGGTTCTCTGCCGTAGAGGCAGGGTACATCTTCCGGGTCTCTCGAATGACATGCAACGACAAGCCGGCGGTCTTCCTCTTTGCCCTGGGGCTCGCATTCGGGCTGAGCGCCGCGGCGGCTCCGGGCGTGACGCCGGCGGGCGCCGTCCGGTTGGTCCATGATTTCTTTCCCGGCGAGTTTCAGGGCGGCCGGACGGCGCCTCAGCTCACGCAGGCCGGGAACGCGCTGTTCTTCGTCGCGGCCGACTTCCCCACCGGCCGCGACGTCTGGCGCACCGACGGCACGGCGGCGGGGACCGCCCGGGTGGCGGTGCCCGAGGGGCCGGAGTCCCTCGGTCCCCCGCGGATCCTCGGGGCCGTCGGCGGCCGGGCCCTCTGGACGGCGTGGAAGACGGCCGATCCCGGCGTCGCCGTGCTGCTGGCGGCCGGCGAAAGCGGCGGCGCAACCCTTCTGTATGCCGGCGCTCTCGCCGGCACCCCCAGGGTCCTCGGCCAGCGGCTGTTCTTCGTGGCCTGCCCCGCCGCGGGGTGCGCCGTCTGGTCGACCGACGGCACAGCCGCGGGAACGGGTCCGGTTCCGGCCCTCACATCCCGGCACGTCACGGGGGCGATCTTCAACACCCTCGGCGACCAGTGGCTGCTCTTCCGGTCGGGCTCCACGCTTCTCGCCTACGACGCGACGCGGGGCCGCACCTTCCCCATCCTCTCCAGTCCGTTTGCGATGGAGCTGTTTCCGACCGGCGAAACGCTGTTCGTCGTCACCTTGGGCCAGGAGACCGGAATCTGGGCGAGCCGCCTGAGCTCGCCCGGGGCGACGCTGGTCTTCACCGGCTCGAAGCTCGCGCTGGCCGGTTGGCGCGAGGGCCGGCTCTACTTCGCCACCAAGGAGGGCCGGCTCTGGTCGACGGACGGCCGGCCCGAGGGCACCCTCCCCTACTCCGGCCTGCGCGTCGACGCCTTCAGCCTGCTGGCGAACCAGCTTGGCGGGGTCGGCTCGCGGACGCTGATCCCGATGCCGGGCTACTACGGCGCCGGCCTCCTCTCCGCCGATGACGGCACTCACGAGGTCGCGGGGGTGCTGCGCGCCTGCGCCGGCAAATATTCCTGCCTGGGAAACCGGATGTCGGCCGTGACCAGCACGGGCGACCGCGCCTTCGAGGCGGTCAACCGCCGCCTCGTGCAATCGGACGGAACTCCGGAGGGGAGCGGGTACGGCACCGGACTGGTGGCGCCCGACGCCGGCACCTTCGCCGTCCGCGACGGCCGGCTGCTCCTGGGAGCCGTACGCCAGGGCGTGGGGCAGCTCTGGGAGACCGACGGCACGGCGGCGGGGACCAGGGCGCTCACCGACGGCACCCGCGACCGGCCGTTCCGCGTCGACGGGCCGCCGATCTCCTACAACGGGGCGCTCTTCATGGCCGCCAAGCGCAAGCCTGTGGGGCAGCAGCTCTGGCGGGTGGAGGGCGGGCGGGCGACGGCGCTGACCGATCTCCGCCACCTGGCGACCGGCATCGAGCCAAACGAGGCGTTCCCGGTGGGCGACCGGACCCTGCTGGCCGGCAACGAGGTCTATGGCTGGCTGGGCGCCGGCGCGGACGGCACGGTCGAACCGGTCGCCAACTTCGTGGATGTCTGCACGGAGGTCTTCTCCGATCCCTGTACGGCGCCGCCGGTGCCGGTGGGGAAACGGCTCGTCTTCGCCAACGGCGACCAGCTCTGGTCCACGGATGGAACCGACGCGGGCACCGTCCCGGTGGCGGATCCGGAGGGCAATACCCTGACCGTCGCCGCCCTGGGCCGCCTGGGCGACCGCGCGCTGATCCTCACCCAATCCGGCGAGCTCTGGAGCGGCGAAGGCGCTGGAGGGGCGTCCGGCGGAATGGTGAGGATCGCCCAGTTGCCGATCAATCCGTCTCACCCGGAGCGGTTCGCGCCGGTGTTGCCGCCGGTCCCCTTCGGCTCGTCGTCCTTCGTCTTCCGGCGGGCTCCGGGCCCCACGGGACCGCGCACCTCGGTGCTGGAGATCTGGCGCACTGACGGGACCGCGGCCGGAACCCTCCTTCTGGCGTCGACGCCCTTTCCGGACGACTATTCGTCGGCCCTGAGCCCGGCCGTGGTTGGCGGCCGTCTCTTCTTCCGGTTCGGCGGCACGCTCTGGATGAGCGATGGGTCGCCCGCGGGGACTCTCGCCCTGCCACAGCAGTTGCCGGGCGGCACCTTCGCGCTGGCGGCCGGCGCCACCACGCTCTTCGCCGCCGCCGGCTACCAGGACGGCGACCCGAATCACGAGACCCTCTGGGCGATCGACCCCTCGACGCTGGCGGCGAGCGCGCTGGGGACGTTCGGGCAGGTGAGCTCGGGAGGGACCGGCGCGGATCTCGGCACCGTCCTCGGCGACACCCTCTGGTTCGGCGTCACCGATCCGCAGGACCCCCAGGGCATCGAGACGGTCTGGCTGACCGAGGGCACCGCGGTGAGCACCCGCAAGCTGCCGGACCCGCTGTCGGGCCTGACGGCGGCGGCGTTCCACGTCGCCGGCGACCGGCGCTATTTCACCGCCTGCGAGCCCGACCACGGCTGCGAGCTCTGGTCCACCGGCCGCCTCGGCGAGGACAGTGCGCTCGTCGCCGACCTCTGGCCGGGGGCGCGCGGCAGCGACCCGGAGATCCTGGCGGCCGGCGGCGCTTCCATCCTGTTCGCCGCCACCGAGCCCACCACCGGCCGCGAGCTCTGGAAGCTCGACCTGACGGCTCTCAAGGCCTCGGGCACCGCCCAGGCTCCGGCGCTGTCGAAGCCGCCGCGACCGCTGACGGACCCAGCGGGGAGTAAGTTTACAGAATCTTGCTGTCATTCCGTTCTGTAAGCCGCAGAGTGCATCTTTTTTGATGGGTCTTCGTCTGTAAGCACACTCATCGCGGCATGCTGCCGCCCTGTAAAGAGGAGTGTTGAATGACGACTCATCGAAAAACCGTCTTGTCCATACTGTCCCTCGCGTTCTCCGCGAGCCTGGGCGGCGCCTGGCAGCTCAACGCGCAACAACCGGTCACCGCGCAGGTGATGACCTCGAGCCCGAACTGGCGTCTGATCGACACCGTCCCGTCCGGCGCTCCGACGCAGAACACCCAGATGTGGCAGGTGAACACGGCCGGTATCGCCGACCTGCCGGTGAGCGCGGCTCAGCAGGAAATGATCAAGGAAGCCTTCGTCGACGATCCCGACGGCACCGGCACCTCCAACGACGTGATCTATATGTCGCAAGAGCTCCTGGCGGCGATGGAGAATCCCAACTTCCCCGCGGGTTACGAGGCGTACGTCGATCCCGATTACGCCAAGGGCAAGTTCTCGTTCGGCTGCTCCTGGGACTCGGAGACCCGGAACCGCACCTATCCATACTCCCAGAACCTGCTGAACCAGAGCCTGCCGTTCTCCGGCGGCATTCAGGGACAGCTCAGCCTCAACTTGCCGGTGAGCGGCCAGGTCACGCTGGCGGCGACGTACAAGATCCGCAAGTGCTTCGGAGTCCCCGTCGGCTTCAAGTTCGTCAGCGCCACGGCGAGCGGCAACGCGTCGATCGCCGGCAACGGCGACCTCCAGGCCTCCGCGAGCGCCAGCGCCACGTGGGACCACGAGTGGAAGCTGGCCGAGCCGGAGCTGGGCGACGTCACCTTCGTCATCGGCTGGATCCCCGTCCGGCTCGTCTTCACCCTGCCGATCTATGCCGGCACGACGCTCAACGCGTCCATCTCGGGCAACCTGACGGCCCACCTCGGCGCCAACGCCAACGGCACCTTCTCCTATACCTGCACGACCGACGACTGCTCCGGCACCAGCAACTTCACGGACAACTTCGCGTTCACCGGTCCGACCGGCGCCGTCCAGGCCAAGCTCGACGCCACGGCCTACGCCCGCGTGATGCTGCGGGTCGGGGTCTATGACGAATCGATCGCCTACGTGGAGGGCGGGCTCAAGGCCTACGCCAAGGCGGGGATCTGGGGCTACTACGGCAACGCCTGCGGCGACGCCGACGGCGACGGCAACAACGAGACCGTGCAGGCCCTGCTGGCCGACCTGAGCTGGGGCTACCAGTTCGCCTACGGCACGGGCGGCTGGCTGCTGCCCGACCGGCTGAATTACACGGGCGGCGGCAGCTATCCGCTGGGCTGGCTCGACCTGCTCGGCACGGGCGGATCGACGGTGCTGACGCCGATGATCAGCGGCTCGGCCACGGCGACGCAGGGGACCGCGGCCACTTACACGGTCAAGATGCGCCCCTGCTATCCCTACACCGACGCCGTCAACTTCACGATGACGCCGGGAACCTGGACGGGCGCCACCTCGGTGACTCCCCCCGCCGGCAGCTCCGCGCTCCAGACCACCTTCCTGGCGCCCGGCAATCAGACCATCACCGCGACCGCCGTCTCCGACGCCACCGGCCGCAACTTCCAGTCCGCCACCAGCCGGACGATCGCCGTCGCGCCGACGGTGCCGGCGCCGCCGTCCGTCCCCGTGGCGGTCCCGCTTTCGCCCACCTCGGTGCAGTTCACCTGGAGAGACAACAGCAACAACGAGACGCAGTTCCTGATCGAGCGGCGGCCGGCCGGCGTCGGCGGCTTCACCCAGATCGGCACGGTGGCCGCCAACGTCACCACCTACATTGACAACAGCGTGGTGGCGGCGACCTCCTACGACTACCACGTGCGGGCGTCGAACAGCGCCGGCGCCTCCGGCTTCTCGAACGTCGCGACCGTGACCACCCCGCTGCCGGCGCCCGCGGCGCCGACCGGCCTCGTGGCCACGCTCCTGTCGTCTACCTCGGTGCGGCTGAACTGGACGGACAACAGCAGCAATGAGACGCAGTTCGGAATCGAGCGCCGGCTCTCGCCCTCCGGCACCTTCGCCCAGATCGCGACGGTGGGCGCCAACGTGGCGACCTACACCGACAACAGCGCGCTGGCGGCGACCGCCTACGACTACCGGGTGCGGGCTTTGAACGGCACCGTGGGCTCCGCCTATACCAACACCGTCACCGTGACGACGTCCCAGAGCATCCCGGTGGCGCCGGCCGGCCTCGCGGCCACGGTTCTGTCGTCGACCTCGATCCGGCTCAACTGGACCGACAACAGCAACAACGAGACCGGCTTCGAGATCCAGCGCCGGATCTACCCCGCGGCCTTCGCATCGATCGTCACGGTGGGCGCCAACGCCACCACCTACACCGATAACACCGTGACGCCCGGGAACACCTACGACTACCAGATCCGGGCCAACAACAGCGCGGGGAGCTCGGCGTTCTCAGCCATCGCCAGCGCCTCGACTCCCCAGGTGGCGCCGGCGGCGCCGAGTAACCTGACCGCTTCCTACAACACCACCACCAAGGTGATCACGCTGAGCTGGACGGACAACAGCAACAACGAGACCGCCTTCACCGCCCAGTTCTCCTACTCGGGGAGCGCCTTCTCCGACATGGGGAGCACCGGCGCCAACGCCACCACCTATTCGACCGGGCCCAACCCGCCCACCGGCTCGTATCAGTTCCGGGTCTACGCCTACAACGGGCTGTCCTCCGGCTACAGCAACGTCGTCTCGCTGATCGTGACGGCGCCGCCGCCGGCCGCGACCAGCATCGCCTGGATCCAGACCGCCGAGAGCACCTGGGGTCCGGCCGGCACGCTGACCGCCGCCGGCTACGCCACCAACGGCACCGGCAGCGTCCAACTGGTCTGGCGCGAGCGCAGCTCCACCGGCGTCTGGGGCGCCTGGAACACGGTGGCCTACCAGGCCGCGGTCTCCCCCGACACCACCTGGTCGAACACCATCTCCAGCGGCAGCCCCACCAACAAGTGCCACTGGTTCGACGCCTACACCAACTACTCGGGCGCCACCTCGCCCGTGTTCCATTTCACCGGTGCTCCGGGCTGCCCGTAGCTCCGGTTCGATCTTGCCTTGAACGCCATCCGGGGGTGCTTGCGAGCACCCCCTTTTTTTCATTACGAGTCCTGTCGCATTTATACTGCCCCGCATGGCGGACGACGAGACCGGCGCGATCGACTGGCGGATGAAGCCCCGGCGGGCGGCGGGGGTCGAGCTCAGCGAGGTGACCGACGGCTTCCTGGTCTATCAACCCGAGCGCGACCGCGTCCACTACCTGAACGCCACGGCGGCTCTCCTCCTGGAGATCTGCGACGGCACGCTGGCGGCGTCCGATCTCCCCCCGTTCCTCGCCGCCGCCTTCACCCTGGCCGCGCCACCGCGCGACGAGGTCGCCGCCTGCCTGACGCGGCTCCTCGCCGAGGGGCTCCTCAAGGCCGGCGATGATGTGATAGCATAAATCGAAGCTTTTGATGATCCCCCAGAGGAGGGCGAGCGCATGGCAAGCCTGGTTCCCGAAACGCCGGCGCAGGATGATCCGCAGGCGGTGCTCGACCGCCTCGGATCCGATCGGCGCCAGTTCCTGAAGAAGATTCTGCTCAGCGCCTACGTGGCCCCGTTCGTGGCCTCCTTCGCCATGAAGGGCCTGGGGCTGGGCGAAGCGGTGGCGCAGTCGAACCTCTGCTTCACCTCGAACGTGAAGGTGCCCAACACCTCCGCCGACCTGCTCATCACCTCGACGGGCATGCCCAACCCGGTGGTGGCGGGGAGCGACATCACCTACACGCTCCGGGTCGAGAACTGCGGGCCGGCCGTGGCCACCAACGTCAGCGTCAACGATCCCGTCCCCGGCGGCACCACGTTCGTTTCGGCGAGCCAGACGAGCGGCCCGGCCTTCGCCTTGAGCCCGCCGCCCGCGGGGAGCGGCGGCACCTTCACGGCGACCCTCGCCAGCATGAACGTCGGGGACGTCGCGACCTTCCAGCTCGTCGTCCACGTCACGCCTTTTTGACGGGAGCCCGGACCATGAATCTGAAAAAATACGCTCTCGCCATCCTCCTCCTCCTCCTCCTGCTGCCGGCGGTCGCTCTGGCTCAGAATGACCCCGTTCCGATCACCAACACCGCCACGGTCACGGCCACCAACGGATTCACGGCGACCGGCGACAACACGACGACGGTGGTCACCGCCGCGCTGCCGGCTCCCGCGCCAACCGTGCCGACCCTCTCGTCGGCGGGCCTCGCCGGGCTGACTCTGCTGCTCGCCGGCCTGGGTTTCGTGGTGGTTCGCCGCCGAAACCGCCGCTCGGCCTAGAGCTTGAGTCCGGCGCCGTGACCGGGATCGCCCTCTCGGCCGCCCTGATCGTCCGCGACGAGGAGCGGTTCCTCGAGGGGTGCCTGCGCTCGATCGCCGGCCTGGTCGACGAGACGGTGGTGGTGGACACCGGCTCGGTCGACCGCAGCCGGGAGATCGCCCGCGACCTCGGCGCCCGGCTCGGCGAATTCCCCTGGACCGGCGACTTCGCCGCCGCCCGCAATCACGCCCTCGACCTCGCCCGCGGCGCCTGGATCCTCTACATCGACGCCGACGAGCGGGTGACCGCCGGGGACCGCGCGGAGCTCGATCCGCTGCTCGGCGATCCGGGCCTCGCCGCGCTGACCGTGCGCTTCCGGCCGATCACCGGCTTCACCCGCTACCGCGAGTACCGGCTCTTCCGCAACCGGCCCGACCTCCGCTTCGCCGGGGTGATCCACGAGACCCACGTCCCCGCGCTACTCGACCTCTGCGCCCGGGAGAAGATGGGCATCGCCCACAGCGACGTGGCGATCGATCACCTGGGCTACGACGGCGACATCTCCCACAAGCACGGCCGCAACCTGCCGCTGCTGCGCGCCCGGCTGGCGGCGGACCCCGACCATGTCTACAGTTGGGGGCATCTCGGCGTCACGCTGCACGGCATGGGCGACACGGCGGGAGCGGAGGAGGCCTGGCGGCGGGGCGTCCAGGTCGTGCGCGAAAAGCGGGCCCGCTCGATCTCCGACAGCGCTCCCTACGTCGACCTCGCCCGCTGCCTGATCGCTCGCGGCGAGGTCCCGGGCGACCTCCTGGACGAGGGGCTCGGCCTGTTCCCCGACAACTTCACGCTCCAATGGCTGCGCGCCCGCGCGCTGGTCGACGCCGGGCGGTTCGCCGAGGCGCTGCCGGCTTTCGAGAAGCTGGTGGCCACCGATCCGGAGGCGGTGGGCGGCGGCGTCCTCGCCCACGACGAGCGGATTTTCGGCTTGTTCGCCTATGAGGCCCTCGGGCTCTGCTGTTTCCGGCTCGGCCGCTACGCCGAGAGCGCGCGCTGGTACGGCCGTGCCGAGGAGGTCTCCCCCGAGCCGCTGGAAAACCGCATCAAGCGGCTGCTCGCGGCGAGCCGGGCCGGCTCGTGAGCCCCGGCGGAGCCCGACCGGCCGCGCTCCTCGTCTCCCCGATCCTGCCCGCGACCGGCGGCAACGGCCTGGCCATGCGGGCGGGGGCGTTCCTCGACGCGCTCGCGGCCGATCACGACGTCACCCTCCTCCACGTGCCGGTCGCCGGCGGCGGCGAGCCGCCCGATCGGGTGCGCCGCCGCGTCCGCCGGTTCGCGGTGCTGCCCCTGGAGGACACCCTCGATCCGCTCTATGACCTGAGCGCGCGCCTGCTCGATCCGGCCGACCGTCTGGAAGCGTTGCGCGCCTATCCCCGCCCGCGGCTCTGCCGCTGGGCCACCACTCCGGCGCTGGCCGCGGCTGTCGCAGCGACCGCGGCGGCCGGCGGCGCCGGCTTCGACACGCTGGTCGTGCTGCGGAGCTATCTCGCGCCCTACGCGGCGCCGTTCCTCGCCGGATCGGCCCGGAGCCTGCTCGACCTCGACGACGACGAGCGGCTGACGCAAGGCCGGCTGAGCGATCTCTACGAGCTCCGGGGCCGGCCGGACGAAGCGCTCCTCGCCGCCGCGGAAGCCGGAAAGTACGCCGCCCACGAGCGCCTCTGGCTTCCCCGCTTCGACCGCGTGGCGGCGGCGTCCGAATTGCACCAGGCGGCGGTCCGCGAGCGCCATCCAGGTCTCGCCGTGAAGGTCGTGCCCAACACCATCGAGGTGCCGGAGAGCGTCCGGCGGGACGTCCGGTCGCCGGTGCTCCGGCTGCTGTTCGTGGGGAATCTAGGCTATGAGCCGAACGTCGACGCCGCGCTCCGGATCGCCCAGGAGCTGGTTCCGCGCCTGCGACAGGGAGGGACGCCTGTGGAGCTGCGCATCGCCGGCTCGCATCCGGTCCCCGAGGTGGCGGCGCTCGCCGGACCCGGGATCGAAGTCTGCGCCGATCCCGCGGACCTCGCGCCGCACTACGCCTGGGCGGATCTCGCCCTGGCGCCGATCCGGGCCGGTGGCGGCACGCGGATCAAGATCCTGGAAGCCTTCGCCGCCCGCGTGCCGGTGGTGGCCACGCCGATCGGCGCCGAAGGGCTCGCGGTCCGCGACGGCGAGCATCTCCTGCTGGCCGACGGCACGGAGGGCTTGGCGGCCGGCTGCCGGCGGCTCAAGGCGGACGGCCGGCTCACGCAAAGGCTGACCGCCAATGCCCTGGACCTGGTGCGCGAGCGCTATTCGCGGCCGGTGGGCCAGGGGATTCTCCGGGCGCTGCTCTCGCGGCCTTAAGAAGACTTCTTGGCGGCGGATTTCTTGGCCGGGGCCTTTTTGGCCGGCGCTTCCTTGGCGCGGGTCTTCGCCGCCTTCTCCGCCGCGGCCGAGCGCTCCTCGGGGCCCTTGGTGCGCGCGGCCCGGCGCGCGGCGGCGGAACGCTCGGCGACGGTGCGCTGCGACGCCGCCTTTTTCGCCTGCCGGGAGAGCGCCTCCGGCGAGGCTGCGGCATGGCCCTCCTTCTTCAGCGCCTCGCTCGTCGCTCGCGACCGGTTGCGCGAAACCGTCTTCTTCGCGCCGGAGGCTCCCGCCTTGCTGTCGGCCTGAGCCTTATGGCGCGTGGCTTCCGAAGCCGTACCCTTCTTCGGCGCGGGGAGCTTCACGCCGGCCCGGCGGGCTTTCGAAAGGCCGATGGCGATCGCCTGCTTGGCCGACCGCGCTCCGTGCTTCCCTTCCTTGACGTGATCGATCTCCTCGTGAACGAACTCGCCGGCCTGGGTGCTCGGAGCCTTCCCCTCGCTCTTGTCCTTCCTGGCCTTTTCGATCGTCTTCTTCTCGGGCATCTCAGCGGTCTCCTGGCTTGGTTCGTGGTTGAATAACTCTCCTTTCGGTTTGCAAACTTCGGACCAGATTTATCGCTTCACTCGCTCAAACCGGCCAGCCAGCGCAATCGCGAGCGGCTGGCGGGATCGAGGACCACCAGCTCGGGCTCGCCGCGGAGCTCTCCGGACCCGGTCAACGAGCGGGAGGAATCCTCCGCCAGGGCCTGGAAACGGCCGAAGACCGCGGGGTCGTCCGGCATCACTCCGAGCCAGACGAGGAACGGCCCGTCGGTCCGCACGGGATGCTGGGGAAAGTTGTTGGGCACGTCGAGGGTCGTCAGCACCGCGGCCTCGCGGACGCCGGCGGCGCGATAAGCGGCGAACGCCGGTCCGGCCTGCCCGGCGAAGGCGTCGACGCTCCCCGCCCGCACGGCGAAGATCTGCGCCACGACGATCCCGTGGGCGCCCTCAGGCTCAGTCAACGGGTCGACCGCCGGCAGGACCAGGACGCCCCGCGCGGGATCGAGCGGGCGGAGCAGCAGCACGTTGTGGAAATCGACCAGCCGATCGTTGATCTTGGCGCGGTGCTCCTTCCAAAGCGCCCCGTAATAGAAAGCGGAGCAGACGACGGCGCGCTCGTCGAGCGTCCTGAAGCCGCGGACCATGGTGAACGCCTCCGGGCTGGAGCGCTCGCGGTAGTGGCCGAGGAAGAGCGACCCCAGTTGCTGAAAGGCCTCCGGGAAGTAGCTCTCGAAAACCTTGATGAACTCGTCGCGCTTTCCCTCCGTCGTGGTGTACCGGCGCAGCTCGACGACTTGAAACGTCTCGCGAGGTTGATATTCGAGCATCGGATTCTCCTTTTCGTTCAGCCGCCGGTCCGCGTCATGTCCATCGTCCAGTTGGTCTCCCACGTCTCGCCGCCGTCGGTCGAGAACGCCTGCTCCCAGCTCGCCTTCCGCGTTCCTTCATGCCGCCAGGTGAAGCGGACCCGGATGGGGCGCCCTTCGAACGTATCGTCGCCGAAGAAGAGGCCCGTCTTGTCGAGGCCAATACCGCCGTCGAACCCGCCGAAGACCGGCGGCTCGAGCACGCCGCGCCGGCTGTCCACCCAGTAGATCGCCCACTGCTTCGTCGCCGGATTGAAGAAGCGGAGGGTCATGCCGATGAAACCGGGCCAGAAGCCGGTCCGGAACTCGTCCGCGTTGCCGAGCCCGCCGAGCAGGGGGCTGGCATCGCAATCCGCCTCGAACTCCTCCCACTCGGTCGAGCCCCTGAGCCGCTCGCGGAGGCGCCGGTTGCGCACCGTCCAGCTCCCCATCCAGAAATCGAAGTCCCGCGCTCCGTCCGTCGCCGGCTGTGCCGTCTCTGCCATCGCTGGTCCCTTCTGTTGAAGCCCGGCCGCCCCTCGCGGCCCAGCGAAAGGCACTCTACGAGTCAACTAGGGCGAAAGCCGCCCTAGTTCCCTGGTAAAGTCGCCGGTAGACTTCCCGCATGGCTCGCCCCACCACCCGCGTCCTCGCCGTCCTCGAGCTGCTGCAGAAGCACGGCCGGGTGAGCGGCGCGGAGCTGGCAAGGAAGCTCGAAGTCGACCGCCGCACGGTGCGCCGCTACATCTCGATGCTGGAGGAGCTGGGCATCCCGATCACCGCCGAGCAGGGGCGCGACGGCGGCTACATGCTGGTGGCGGGCTTCAAGCTGCCGCCGATGATGTTCACCGACGACGAGGCGCTGGCCCTGGCGGTCGGCCTGCTGGCGGCCCGCGGCCTCGGCCTCGCCGACGCGGCGCCCGCCGTCGCCAGCGCGCAGGCGAAGCTCGAACGGGTGATGCCCGAAGGGCTGAAGCGGCGGGTGAGCGCGGTGGACGAGACGGTGACGCTCGACCTCACCCGCTCCTCGGCGCCGGGAGACAACGCCACGCTGGCGGCCTTGAGCGCCGCGGCGCAGACCCGGACCCGGGTCCACCTCCACTATCGCGGCCAGCGCGGGGAGACGGAACGCGACCTCGACCCCTATGGGCTCGCCTACCGCGGCGGCTGCTGGTACGCCGTCGGCCACTGCCACCTCCGGCAGGGCCTGCGCTCCTTCCGCCTCGACCGGGTGGCCTCCGTGCAGCCGCTCGCGGCCCGCTTCACGAGACCGCCCGACTTCGACGTCCTCGCCCACATGACCCACGCGCTCGCCACCCTCCCCCGCCGCCACGCGCCCGAGGTCCTCCTGAAGACCGACCTCGACAGCGCCCGGCGCGCCCTCTTCCCCGCCGCCGGCGTCCTCCAATGGACCCCC
The DNA here is from genome assembly GCA_963718645.1 of uncultured Acidobacteriota bacterium. Classification (GTDB taxonomy): domain Bacteria; phylum Acidobacteriota; class Thermoanaerobaculia; order Multivoradales; family UBA5704; genus DATARR01. The sequence goes on along the minus strand of OY970373.1, from coordinate 1,645,729 downwards.
GACGGCGTCCTCCTCCGCGCCCAGGCCGACGACCTCCTCTGGTTCGCGCGCGAGCTGGCGCGCCTGCCGTTCGGATTCGAGATCCGTCAGCCCGCGGAGCTGCGCGACGTCCTGGCCTCGGTGGCCCGGCGGTTGCTGGAGCAGGCGGGAGGATCTGCCGGGCCGCGGGTGGAAACTATGCACTCTCCAGAGCGTAGAAGACCAGCAAGGAAATCGAGGAGACCGTGAAATGACCAGAAAATATTGGCTCGACCTCGGGCCCAGCCTACTCATCGCGACCGCCATCGTCGTCTCGACGCTCATCGCGTCGCTGGCCGCCCGGTCCGGCTGGCTGGTCCTCGCCTCACCGCTCCTCCTGGCGCTCGCGGTCGTCGGCGCCGACGTCCTGAATTCCCGCCTCCGGGGAAACCCGTCAGGCCCTTCGCGGGCATCCCTGATCCTGGGAGGCGCGTTCCTGCTGGCCGGCTGGATCGTGGCCCAGAGCGACCCGACCCTGGTCAAGACACTGATTCCAGTCAGTGGCGCTGCCGCCTGGGTCACCCTCCTGCCGCGCTCCCGCCACCGGCGCAAGCCGTGCCGGGCCTCCAGCATCAACTCCTAGGAGACAGACGCATGCTCGCACGACTCATGGGCCTGAAAACCATCTCACCGGACGCCCTGCACCGGCTGGCGCAGAGCCCCGAGCCCGTCGCCGTCTTCGACGTCAATTCCCCTCAGAGCTGGATGCAAGCCCACGTACCCGGCGCCAGGAACCTCGATCCCGTCGCCTACGCGGACAGCGATCTCCCTTCCGACAAAAACGCCCCTCTGGTCTTCTACTGCTCGAACCCGATGTGCATGAAAGCCCCCAACGCGGCGCGCCGGGCCAAGAAGCTCGGCTACGGCAACGTTCAGGTCATGTCGGCGGGAATAAGCGGCTGGCTCGCGGCGAAGCTGCCCACGGAATCCGGCGTCGCCTGACCCGCCGGCCGGAGGGTGTAGAGACGTTCCCAGGTCCTGAACGACACCCCTCCGAAGTCCACGGGGACCGCGGGACGTCTCCTCGAAGGGCTCGCCGCTCCAGCCGCCACTCCCCGTGAGAAGGCAGCCAACGCGCATTGTGCGATCGCTTCTGGCGCGCTGTCCGGTCGTCGCTGACGAGGGGCTGGGACGACAAGCGGATCTAGGCGTCCCCCACACGGCTCCGCCAATATCTCGGTCGCCTCTTGTGGTGTGCTACGGCGATGATCTCGACGCCGCTTTGAATCTCTCGATAGATGATGCTGTAGGGAAACTTGCGGAGAACGCACCGTCGTGTGCCAGACTCGAAACCAGGCCAAATGGCGGGAGATCTCGCGATCAGGGCGAAGGCGGCCGTCGCTTCGTCTAGAAATGCCTCTGCCGCTTGGATGCTCCGCTCAAGATACCAATCAAATGCGTCATCGATTTCCCGAAGGGCTTCCGGGGTGAAGTCAACCCGAGCGGCGCTCACTCAGCCTCGCCAGAAAGCCGCCTCGGATCTCTTCCCAGGGAGTCATCTCCACCTCCCCGCCCTCCAGGGCCGCGACTCGAGCAGCTACCTCCCGGCGCCAGTACGCTTCGACATCGGCCTCCGGATCAGGACCCAGACTTTCCAACAAAGCACTGGCGATCTCGGTTCGATCTTGCTCGGGTAGCTTCAACGCTTCCTGCAACACGGATTCTGCTTGCTCGCTCATAGAGGTATTTTACCCCATCCGGAGACCTTGGAAAGTCATGTCCCCCCCTCATCTCCGAAACGCGCCCATCGGCTCGATCCGTGCGGCTCGCAGGGCGGGCACGGCACAGGCGGACAGAGAGACCAATGCGAGGAGAAAGGCGACGGCGAGCACGGTCAGCGGGTCCGTCGCGGCGACGCCGTAGAGCTGGCTTTCGATCCCCTGTTTCAATCCATAGAAGCTGGCCAGGCCGAGAGCGATCCCGAGGAGGGTGAGGCGCAAGCCCTGTCCGAGCACGAGGTTCGCCATCTGGCCTGCCCGGGCTCCGAGCGTGAGGCGGAGAGCGATCTCGCGGCGCCTCTGCGCCACGCCGTACGCCACCACGCCGTAGAGGCCCACGGCGGTGACCAGCAGGGCGACGCCGGCGAAGAGGCCGGTCAGGAGCAGGGCCAGACGGCGATTCGAAAGGCTTTCGCGGACCGTCTCGGCGAAGGAGCGCAGCTCGATGCGTTCCAGTTGCGGATCGAGCGCCGCCACGTCCGAGCGGACGGCCGCGGTGAGCGCCGGATCGTGCCGCTTCGTCCTCAGCACGTAGGTGCAGCCATCCAGGGGATATTGACCGATCGGCAGGTAGATCTCCGGCACGCTTTCCTCCTCCAAGGCCCGCTGGCGGACGTTCCCCACGACGCCGACGATCTCCCAGGCCGTCCCGGGCGGGTTGATGTCGCTCGTCCATCTCAGATCGAGCCGCCGACCGAGCGCATTGCGATCTGCAAGATAACGCTGCGCGAAGGCTCGATTGACCAGCGCGACCCGCGGAGATCCCGGGCCGTCCTGCCGGGTGAAGCCGCGGCCGGCGAGGAGGGGGATCCGCAACGTAGCAAAATATCCCGGGCTCGCCACGTTGAGCGCCGCCGACGGCCTGCGCTCCTTGGGGACCGGCGGCGCTCCCACGACGATGAACGAGGACGTGAAGCCCTCCCCCGCCAGCGGCAGACGGGCCACGGCTCCGACCGCTTCGACGCCGCTCAACCGCGAGAGGCAATCGAGCAGCGCCGTATGAAAAGGAAGGATTTTTAGATCGGAGCCATAGCGCGCGTCGGGCAGGCCGATTCCGAAGAGCGACACGCCCTGGCTCTGAAAACCGGGATCGGTCGCCAGGAGATCGAAGAAGCTGCGCAGCAGAAGGCCCGCGGCGAGAAGGAGCATGACGCTGAGCGCCACCTGTCCGACCACCAGGAAAGAGCTCAGGCGATGGCGCGGGGTGACGGCGTCGCCTCCCTCCCGGAGCACCGTCTGCAGGTCGGAGCGGTGGATCCCGAGCGTGGGGATCAGGGCAAAGATCAGGCCGGTGACGGCGGCGAGCCCCAGGGCAAGAAGGAGCGTGGAGCCCCTGAGGCGTAGAGGGTCCGCTGCCAGTCCGGCCGGCAGCGCGCCGCCGCCCACCAGCGGCAGGACCCGAGGGAGCAGGCGGATCCAGGCCCCGGCGACCAGGAGACCCAGGGCGGCTCCCGAAAGGCTGAGGATCAGCCCCTCGGCGAGGAACTGCCGCGTCAGGTCTCTCCATCGAGCGCCCAGGGCGGCACGGATCGCCACCGGATGGACCCGCGCGAGCGTTCTCGCCAGCAGGAGATTCGCGACGTTGGCGCAGGCGATCAACAGCAGCAGGAGCGCGGCGCCGGTCAACAGGAGGAGGGGGCGCCGGTTCTTTCCGCGCAGGGCGTCGTCCAGCGTCTCGATCTCGGCGCCGACCCTGGCGTTGCTCCCCGGATAGCTTAGAGCGAGGCGAGCGGCGAGGCCCTGCAGCTCGGTCTGAGCGGCCTTCAGGATGACGCCCGGACGCAACCGGCCGATGGCGCCCAGCGAGCGGATCTCGCGGTCGGTTCCGTAATCCTTCCGGCTGAGCGGCAGGTAGAGGTCGGGCACCTTGCCGCCGATCGGAAACTCGAAGCCCGCCGGCAGGACGCCGAGGACTGTGCGCGGCGCATCGTTGAGCAGAATGCGCCGGCCGGCGATCTCCGGGCTGCCGCCGAACCGTTCCCGCCAGAGCCGGTGGCTGATCACCACCACCGGCGCCTCCCCCACCTCCTCGGCTTCGGTAAAGGCGCGGCCGGCGATCGGCGCCGCGCCGAGGACCGAAAAGAAATCCGCGGTCACCAGACCCGCCTGAACCACGGCGATCTCTCCTCCCGACTGGAGGCCGAAGCTGCGCGGACGGAAGCCCGCGATGCCGGCAAAATCGTGGCTCTGGCTCCGCCAGTCGAGAAGATCGGCGAGCGAAACCGGCTGCTGCCGCTGGTCTCCGCGCGTCTCATAGAGCCTCACCAGCCGGTCGGGGTGCGGATACGGCAGCGCCCGCAGCAGCAGGCCGTAGGTGGCGGAGAACATCGCTGTGTTGGCGCCGATCCCGAGGGCGAGGGTGACCAGGGCGGGAATCGTGAAGCCCGGAGAGCGCAGCAGGCCGCGGCAGGCATGGCGAAGGTGATACAGATCCACGACGCGGAGAGTAACCGACGCAGGGCTGTCACATCAGGTTGCTAGACTCGACGTCCGGGGGGCGACCCGATGAAAGATCCCGTCAAGGTTCCGGGCAGGACGACAATCCAGAAGGCCACGGCCAGCTACGAGGCGTGGCTCGGCGAGCAGATCCAGCTCCTGCCGGAAGACCTCGAGCGCAAGCACGCGGCCATGCGCAGCTCGGAGTTCCTGTTTTTTCGCGCCACTTTTTACCGCTGGGCCCAGCTCTGGCCCAACGTGAAGAAACCGGTGCGGGAGGCGAGAGAGGTCCTGGCCGTGGGGGACCTGCACATCGAGAACTTCGGCACCTGGCGCGACGCCGAAGGGCGCCTCGTCTGGGGGATCAACGACTTCGACGAGGCCTGCCGGCTCCCCTACACCTTCGACCTCGTCCGCTTGGCCGCCAGCGCCCGGCTGGCGATCTCGGAAGCGAGCCTGGCGGTGCAGCCCAGAGAGGTGGAGGCCGCCCTCCTCTCCGGCTATCGCGAAGGGCTGGAAGCCGGAGGTCAGCCCTTCATCCTCGCCGAGCGCCAGCACGCCCTCTGGCGTCTGGCCATCTCCCGGCTCGCGCGGCCGGACGAGTTCTGGGAGAAGCTGGAAGCCCTGCCGCCGGTCGCAGCCGGCCTCGTGCCGGAGAGCGCGCTGCGGGCCCTCGGCGAGCTGCTCCCCGGCAAGGGACTGCTCGTGCGCTACGCCCATCGCACCGCGGGCGCGGGAAGCCTGGGCCGGCAGCGCTTCGTGGCCATCGCCGACTGGTGCGGCGGCAACGTCGCCCGCGAAGCCAAAGCCGTGGCGCGTTCGGCGTTCCTCTGGTCCCACCGCGGAGACGAGGAGCCGCGGGCGCTCTACCGCGAGATCCTGAACAAAGCGGTCCGCTGCCAGGACCCCTTCATCGCCGTCAAACGGCGCTGGATCGTGCGGCGGCTGGCGCCCGACTGCTCCCGGATCGAGCTCGCGGAGCTGCCCAAGGAGCACGAGATCGTCCGTCTCCTGCACGCCATGGGCTGGGAGACCGCCAACGTCCACCTCGGCAGCGCCAGCGCTCCCGCCCTCCTCGTCGATCTCGTCTCCCGCCCCGAGGGGTGGCTGCGCGAGGCCGCCAAGGAGATCCTCAAAGCGGTCCGCGCGGATTGGGATTCCTGGAGGAGCGCTCCGCGCAAGGAGTGATCTCTTCCCGTCCCGCTGATAAGCTGGCGCCGCTCTCGGGAGGAGAGACCGGATGGCCAGCCTGCAGCAACTCTTCGATATCGAGATCCCGATCCTGCAAGCCCCGATGGCCGGGGTACAGGGGAGCGAGCTCGCCGTGGCGGTGTCCAACGCCGGCGGCCTCGGCGCGCTTCCGGGAGCCATGCTGAGCCCGGATGCCCTGCGCCGGGAGCTGACGGCGATCCGGGCGCGGACCGACCGCCCCTACAACGTCAACTTTTTCTGCCACGCCCAACCCGCCGTCGACGCCGACCGCGAAGCGGCCTGGAGGAAGGCGCTGGCACCCTACTATCAGGAGCTCGGGATCGACCCCGCCGCCATCGCCGCCGGTCCCCGCCGCGCTCCCTTCAGCGCCGAGGCCGCCGACGTCCTGGAAGAATTCAGGCCCGCCGTCGTGAGCTTCCATTTCGGCCTGCCCGCGCCTGATCTCCTGACCCGGGTGAAAGCCATGGGCGCTAAGGTCCTCTCTTCGGCGACCACCGTGGACGAGGCGCTCTGGCTGGAGGCGCACGGGGTGGACGCCGTCATCGCCCAGGGCCTGGAGGCGGGGGGCCACCGCGGCCACTTCCTCGCGGAGGATCTGACGGAGCATATGGGCACGTTCGCCCTGCTGCCCCAGATCGTGCAGGCGGTGAACGTCCCGGTCCTCGCCGCCGGCGGCATCGCGGACGCGCGGGGCGTCGCGGCCGCCCTGAAGCTCGGAGCCGCCGGCGTCCAGATCGGCACCGCCTACATGCTCTGTCCGGAAGCCACCACCAGCGCCGTCCACCGCGCCGCTCTGAAGAGCGACGCGGCCCGCCACACCGCGCTGACCAACCTTTTCTCCGGCGGACCGGCGCGGGGCATCATGAACCGCCTCATGTGGGATCTGGGGCCGATCTCCAAGCTGGCGCCCCCCTTCCCACTCGCCGCCCCCGCCATCGCACCCCTCCGCGCGAAGGCCGAAGCCCAGGGAAGAGGCGATTTTTCGACGCTCTGGGCCGGTCAGAATGTGAGTGGATGCCGGGAAGTGCCGGCCGGTGAGCTGACGCGCGACCTGGCGGCGGGCCTCGTCTGAGCCCCGTCAGGGGCGCAGCGCACATCCTGGCTTCGATCGGCCTCCGTGGCCTGCGACCTCATCCCCTATCCCCTTCTCCTCCTGAGGAACAAGGCGCCGATCCGCGCGAATCGCCTGGCACTCGCTCGGAATCGCCTGGCTCCTCGGTTCGAGGCGGACGGATATCGCGGCCCTTCAGGCCGCAACTGAGTATGGATTGGATGTCCGTTACCCAGGGCGATGCCCTGGGCTGAACAATCCCGGGCCTTCAGCCCGGCAAGGCGGTATCGAGGAGGAGATCCGCGACGTCAACCCCTAGGGACAACATCGGCATCGAGACAGAAACACGCACCGCCCCGTATAGGCCTGAAGCCTTTTCCGGGCTGAAGGCCCGGGATTGTTGAGCCCAGGGCAACGCCCTGGGTTCGCAGCACCAGCCATCCCAGGCGGCCTGAAAGGCCGCGATAACCATCCGGTCAAGATTGACCCGCCCGCTTCCGGGCACTGGTTCCTCACCACCCTGTGCTCGGCCCGCCGAGCTGACAAAGCTAAAGGAGAAGGGGGACGACTGCGACGCGGCCCCCGCCAGGCCCTCACGAAGGCCGATCGAAGCCAGGATGTGTAGAGAAGAGGTCACTGATAAACTGGGCCATCCGTTCCAGGAGGGACCCTTGCCGGACGATGATTTTGACGTCTTCCTGAGCCACAACAGCAAGGACAAGCCGGCCGTTCGCCAGATCGCGGAGGCGCTGCGCGATGGCCGCGGCCTCAAGGTCTGGCTGGACGAATGGGAGTTGCCTCCTGGCGTTCCCTGGCAGGACGAGCTCGAGACCATCATCAAGACCCTCCGTTCCGCGGCCGTCCTGGTCGGCAAAGACGGCTTGGGTCCCTGGGAGATGCCCGAGATGCGCGCCTGCCTTTCGGAGATGGTGGATCGCAGGATGCGCGTCATTCCCGTACTTCTACCCGGTACGCCCAGCGCTCCCCAACTCCCGCTTTTTCTGAAGCAGAACACCTGGGTCGATCTACGAGGCGGAATCACCGAGGAGGGATTGGACCGTCTCGAATGGGGCATCACTGGTAGGAAGCCCGTCCGCAAGGAAAGCCCCGCCAAGCCGGTCCCTCCCCGTCTCCACAACCTCCCCTTCTCCTCCCTCGGAGACCTCCTCAAAGGCCGTGATGACGAGCTTCGCAATCTCCAGGAGGGCCAAGCCACGGCCATCACCCAGGCTGAGACCCTCTACGGCCTCGGCGGGATTGGCAAGACCCGGCTCGCCGTCGAGCACGCCTGGCGATCCGGTGATCTATATGACACCGCGCTCTTCGTAACAGCCGACTCCCCGGTGTCACTGCACTCCGGCTTGGCGAATCTGGCTCGCTCCGATCTCCTAAACCTGCCCGAATATAAAGCCGGCCAGGATGAGAGCGTCGCCGCTGTCCTAGGTTGGCTTCGGGAGCATGACCGATGGCTGCTGATCCTCGACAACGTGGATACGAAGGATGCGGAGCAGGCTGTGGTGAAGATCGTCCCGTCCCTCTCGGCGGGCCGCGTCCTCATCACCTCACGGATCAAGGACTGGCCGGCGAGCATTCCTAGACAGCAGATCGAAACGCTGAGTTTGGACGAGGCGCAACGGTTTCTGCTCGAACGCACGGCCGCCGATCGCGAAAGGTCGGACGATGATCCGAAGCAGGCCCTCCGACTGGCAGAGGAGCTCGGGGGCCTTCCTCTTGCTCTGGAGCAGGTCGGGGCATACATATCCCATCATCAGATGAGCTTTTCCAAATACTTGAGGGAGTGGGAGCAAGAGCGCGACAGGGTTCTCAACTGGTACGACGGATCGGTAATGCAATATCCCTCCCCGGTGGCGGTGACTTGGCAGAAAACCTTCCAGCAACTCAGCCCGACGGCGGCTGCGATTCTGCGCCTAACGGCTTCCCTCGCACCGGATCCAATTCCTTCGAAGATGTTCGAGGATGAAGCCGCGATCGTGGAGGAGGCGGTTAGGTTGTTGTGCGAGGAGACTGGACAGGCAGCCGGTGGCCCTCCTGTCAACGAGGGGATCGCTGAGTTGGCCTCCTTCTCCATGGTGACGCGCAAGGGGGAAAGCTTCACGGTTCATCGGATGGTGCAGGATGCTTTGCGCTCCCGGATTCCAGAAGAGCGGAAAAGGGACTGGATCGAGCGGACCTTGCGATTGGTCGACGGCTTTTCTCCGCTGGACCCGTGGGATGTTCGTACATGGCCCGTGTGGGACCTTCTTCGACCGCATTCAACTCGGATCGTCAAAACCGCAGATCGTGTCGGAATCGTCCATCCAACAGCTCACCAAATGGCGCAGTTGTCGACGCTGCTGCAAACCAAGGGGCTCTACGAAGAGGCAGAGCCTTTAATAAGGCGTGCACTGGCATTGAACGAGGCTTCACAGGGAACTGAGCATTCTGAGGTCTCTGTCTGCCTCAACAATCTGGCTCAGCTACTGCAGGACACGGACCGTTTGGCCGAGGCAGAGCCCCTGATGCGCCGAAGTCTACAGATCGACGAGGACTTCTATGGATCTCAACACCCCCAAGTCGCGATCAGACTCAACAACCTTGCTCGGTTGCTTCAGGCCACGAACCGTGGGGCCGAGGCCGAGCCCCTGATGATTCGCGCCCTCCAAATTGACGAGGCCTCTTATGGACCTCAGCATCCCAACGTCGCCATCAGACTCGGAAACTTAGCGTCTTTGCTTCAGGCCACGAACCGTTTGGAGGAAGCCGAGCCTCTGAAGCGACGCGCTCTCCAAATCGACGAGAATTTCTACGGATCTAATCACCCCGACGTTGCCATTGATCTCAACAACTTGGCGAAATTGCTTCAGGCTACGAACCGTTTGGCCGAGGCCGAGCCCCTGATGCGACGAGCCGTAGAAATATGGGAAAGCAGCCTGGGGCCTGACCATCCCAATACACAAATCGGTCATCGTAACCTGGACCTGTTACTCCAGGAGATTGCCTCGCCGTCCGACCCGCCCGCCAGCCCCGAAGGGGCGAAATCTGAATAGCCTGGGGCGTGAGCCTGATCATCATACACATCCGAATCCGAGGGAGGGGGGACAGCCCGGAGGGCGGGCTTTGTCGAGCCTGGCGTTTCAACGCCAGGTACGGCGCCCCAAAACATTCCAAGCCCTGCAAGGGCGGCCGATTCTTTCAATGATCGGCCACCCCTCCGGGGTTTGGCGACTTCGAGGACGCCGGACCTGCGGTTGAAACCGCAGGCTGTTCAAAGCCCGCCCTCCGGGCTGTCCCCCTCCCCTTGATTCCTCACAAACAAAGCATCCGCCGGAGCGGGCCGGGCGAGTGCCGGCTCCGGCGGGAGGTGGGTTTTGAATCAATTGTCAAAGATCCTGATCGCACTGCCCGACGTGCGACCGAAGTCTGCTATACACATCAGCCGGTCCAAGCGTTGGGCGGCGAGCCGTTCGTACGCTCGCGAGCCCGGCGGACGGCGCGTTCCCTGCTCTTCGCGCCTCAGCAACGACCTGTCGCGTCTCATTCCCCACCGATCACAAGCCGTCGACGACTCGTCACGCCGTATTCCCCGCCTGTGACGGGACGCGCGCGATCCGCAACGTCGCGTTCCCCGCGCATCGCGTTCCTCGAAGGACCGGGAACGAGGCATTCCCCGTTCAGTCGCTCCCGGAGCGGCGGGGAATGGGACGTCGCCGCCTCTTCGCGTCATCCACATTCGGGCGAACGGACCGTTCGACGCGGGGAATGCCTCGCGAAGGGCGGGGAATGGGACGTTCCCCGTTCGTCACGCCCCAGCTTCTATGGGGAATGCCGTCCGATCTCCAGAGAATCAGAGATTCTTTCCCCGGCGTCTAGACCGTTCGCCGGCCTCCATGATATGTACATGCTTGGCGTTTGTCCAGAGGCTTCCGCGAGGAGGCGCTCTTCAGGCGCCGAGGGGCCGGGGAGGTCTCGGGATCGCAGGACTCCGCCGTCATAGGCGGCGTCGAGACCGCATCCGAGGGTTCCCCCGAGAACGGGCCCGAGCTCTTTGACAATCGATGGACCTGTCCTGAGGGAACGGTAGCGGGGCCGTTCCCTCAGGACTCTTTTCAGACGTCCACGCTGGCGCCAGGATCGGCCAGCCGGTGGAAGCGGATGCCGTCCTTCTGGAGGAATTGCTCGTAGGCGTCGTAGCGCCCCTTGCGGAAGAAATCCTTGACGTAGCCGTCGTGCACCGGAAGCACCTGCTTGGGCTCCATGCGGCGGGCGAAGGCTACCGCCTCGACTTCGGTGAGGAAGGGGGCGGTGACGGGGAGGATCAGGGCTTCGGTCCCCTTCCAGGCGAGCAGGGCGGGATCGAAGGAGTCACCCGAGTTCAGGACGCGGTCGTTGACGAGGTAGGCGATGTGCACCGGCAGCGTCGGGGCGAGGATCGGCTGGTGGGTGCAGGCCAGGGCTTTCAACGTGAAGGCGCCGGCCTGCATCGTGCCCTCCTCGTGCAGCTTCACCGCGATCCCCTCCGGTTCCAGGATGGCGGCGACGCCACGATTGGAGATCACGGTGGCCTTGCTCAGGGCGAGGATCTCCTTCAGGGCTTTGAGGTTCAGATGATCGGGGTGCTCGTGGGTGATGACGATCGTGGCGACGCCGGCGAACTGGTCCGGCTTGACCTTGTCCTCGACGAAGGTGAAGACGCCGGGATCGAACAGGAGCTTCTCGCCTTCGTGCTCGAAGAGGAGGCAGGAGTGGATGTATTTCGAGATCTTCATGGCGGCTCCTTTCTATCCCCTTTCGATCCGTCCTTTCAATACCGCCACTCCAGCTCCAGGCGCACCGAGCGGCTTTCCGCGGGATGGAAATGGAGGTCGTTTACCGGCGCCGGCTCGCCGCGGAGCTGGGATTCATAGTAGTAGTCGATGTCGCTCACCTGATTGTTCAGGAGGTTGAAGACGTCGGCGGACAGCGAGAGGCCGTTGGGGAAGCGGTGGCCGAGGCGGAGGTTGAGGAGGTTCGAGGCCTTGGAGCGGACGGTGTCGTTTTCGATCAGCGGTCGGGGGCCGAAGTAGCGGTCGCGCAGGCTGCCGAACCAGGGGCCGTGGCCGTCCACGGTGAGGCCGGCGGAGAGGGCGGTCTCGATGGAGCCGGGGATGTGGTTCCCCACCGGATCGGGGTCGGTGAAGCGGGCCCGGGAGTACGCGTAGTCGGCGTCGAGGGTCAGCCAGGGGCGCGGGCGGTAGAAGTTCTGCAGCTCAATCCCCTCGCGGCGGCTGGGGCGGCTGGCCTCGGTGGCGCCGGCGTCGCCCGAGAAGAGGAGCTCGGAGGCGAGGTCGAGGCGGAAGACGCTCACCGAGGTCTCGAGGTTCCGGATCGCCGAGGTGCGGAAGCCGACGTCGGCGCTCTTTGCCCGCACCAGCGGAGTGACCTGGTCGACCGGCTCGAAGGTCTTGGGGTCGACGTGGATGGTGGCGCCGCGGGCGTCGTTGCTGTGGAAGCCGTAGCCGTAGTCGAGGTAGACCTCGGTGTCGCTCCAGGGGCCGAGGGTGACGGCGAGCTTGGGGCTGAGGATGGCGGCTTGGCGGGTGCCGGAGTTCGCGGCGAGGTCGCTCTTGACGTCCGCGTAGTACTCGTCGGCGCGCAGGCCGGTGACGGTGCGCAGCCAGGGGGTCCAGCGTACCCGGGCCTGGACGTAGGGGCCGCCGCTCAACTGCTCGATCTGGTCCCGGCGGGTGATCGAGAGGAGCTGCCGGTCCTCGGTGTGGAAGAGGCCGTTGTCGATCGCATCGTTGCGCACCTGGAGGCCGACCTCGGTCTCGACCTCGCGGCTTCCCCACCGCAGTCCCCATTGATGCTGAAGCTGAAAGCCGGTGACGGTGCGGTCGTCGAGCTGCTCGAACTGGTCGCCGTGCACCGGGTCGTCGAGGAAGTAGGTGAAGTCCGAGAAGAGGTTGAGGCCGTAGCGCAGGACGTAGCCGCTGGCGCGGGTGAGCGAGGCGTCGGTGCCGCGCCGCCAGTCGGCCGCCAGGCTGTAGCGGTAGGTGTTGCCGCCGTCGCTGGGATCGATCTCGCCGTAGCGGCTGATCAGCCCCTCGCTGACGGCGCGCTCGGGGATCTGATCGGTCGAGTTCCACTTGCCGTCGTACCCCATGGCGGTGACGGTGAGGCCGTTGCCGGCGTCGCCGCGGTTCCAGCGCAGGACGCCGTTGAGCTTGCGGTAATCGTCCGGATGGACCCAGGGGCCGTTGTTGCGGCCGAGCTCGAAGGCGCCGAGCAGGTCGCCGTCCCCCCACTTCGTGGACTGGGCGGCGAGCAGGCGCTCGTAGCCGAGCTCGCCGGGAGTGAGCGTGAGGATCCCCTTGGGGAGCGAGTCGATGTAGGAGAACTCGGCGGCGCCGGCGGCCGAGAAGTCCCCCTCCTCGGCGTAGTAAGCGCCCTTCTTGTAGCGGACGGTGTCGACCAGCTCGGGGATCAGGAAGTTGAGGTCGCTGTAGCCCTGGCCGTGGCCGTGGGAGGGCATGTTGACGGGGATGTCGTCGACGGTGATCCGGAAGTCGGTGCCGTGGTCGAGGTTGAAGCCGCGCAGGAAGTACTGGTTCGCCTTGCCGCTGCCGCTGTGCTGGGTGATGATCACCCCCGGCACCGTCTCCAGCAGCTCGCCGGGGCGCGCGATGGGGCGCTCTTCCAGCTCCTTGCGGCCGGTCACCCCCTCGGTGGCCGAATCGGCGACGCCGACCATGTCGGAGGCGCGGTCGATGACCTGGATCTCGTCGTAGACCTGGAGGCGCTTCTCCTTCTCGTCCTTGCCGTCCTTGCCGTCCTTGTCGTCCTTTGCGTCCTTGTCGTTCGCGGAAGCCTGCGCCGCCGCCTGCGGATCGGCCGGCGTGGCCGGCGGCTCGGCCGCCCGCGCCCTGCCAGGAAGAAGGCAGGGGAGCAGGGTCAGCAGCAGAATCCAGGGTATCGGTCGAAGCATGCGCACGCTCTCTCTTGGCATTCATCGTACGCGACGGGGACGGCTCTTGGATGACGTCCCGTCCCGGCATTCGTGGCGCCCCCACCCCGAATCCTCACCCCCGGCCCCTCTCCCACCGCACTCCCGCCACCCGGGAGAGGGGGGGCCTGACGGGGGCGGCATCGCAGTCGTCTCCCTTCTCCTTCAGGAGAAGGGTCGGGGATGAGGTCGCAGGCCACGGACGCTCCCGACTGCCCGTCCGCTTGCCCTCCCCCGCCGGGACTGGTACCTTGTCGGCACTTTCCGTTGATGAGGTTTTCATGAATTTCTGTCAAGTTTCTTCAAAGCTGCGCGTTCTCCTCGCCCAGTCCCGGTACCGGCTGCCGGCGATCCTTGTGGGGTTCTATCTCGCCGTCTGGCTGCTCACGCGGGTGGGGCTGCTCCTCTTCCAGCACGCCCTGGCGCGGAACGGCGTGGGGAGGGTGCTGGAGGCGCTGGCGATGGGCGAGCTGTTCGACGGCGTGTCGGCCCTCTGGCTGGCGGCGCCGCTGGTGCTCTTCCTCACCGTGCTGCCGGAGCGCTGGTTCCGCTGGCGGGCGACGCGCGGCTTCCTGTTCGCGTGGATCGCGGTCGCCACGTTCACGGGTCTGTTCGTGGCGGCGGCCGAGTACTTCTTCTTCGAGGAGTTCAACGGCCGCTTCAACTTTGTGGCGGTGGACTACCTGATCTTCCCGGGCGAGGTGGCGGAGAACATCTGGCAGAGCTACCACACCGGCATCATCCTCACCGTGATCGCGGCGGCCACGGCGACCGTTCTCTATGGGCTGCGCCGGCCGATCCGGGCGGCCTGGGAGCGGCCGGCGCCGGGGGTACAGCGGCTGGGCCTCCTCGGCGTCTACGCGGCGGTGCTCGCCCTCGCGACGCTGGCGGTGCGGCCGACCCTGGCGCGGATCTCGGGGGACCGGGCGCTCAACGAGCTGGCGGGCAACGGCTACTACTCCTTCTTCATGGCCTTCCTGGGCTCGGACGCGCCGTATGAGGGGCTCTACGCCACCCGGCCGCAGGCGGCCAACCTCGCGCGCCTGCACCGCCTGCTCACCGAGCCGGCGATGTTGCCGGCCCGGTTCGCGCCGGAGTCGACGCTGCGCCCGGTGCTCAACCCGGGACCCGACCGCAAGCTGAACGTGGTGATCGTGCTGGAGGAGAGCCTGGGCTCGGAGTTCGTCGGTGCGCTCAACCCGCAGATGAAGGAGAGCCTGACGCCGCAGCTCGACGCGCTGACCCGGGAGGGGACCCTGCTCACCCACGCCTTCTCGACCGGCAACCGGACGATCCGGGCGATCGAGGCGACCACCTCGTCGCTGCCGCCGCTGCCGGGCGCCTCGATCGTGCGGCGCGATCAGTCGGTGAACCTGTTCACCCTCCCCGAGCTGCTGAAGAGCCGGGGCTACCAGACGATGTTCGTCTATGGCGGCCGGGCGCTCTTCGACGGCATGGGGAACTACCTCAGCCACAACGGCGTCGATAAGATCGTCGATCAGAAGGATTTCCCCGCCGGCACCTTCACCACCGCCTGGGGCGCCTGCGACGAGGCGATCTTCAGCAAGGCGATCGAGGAGATGGACGGCCTCGCCGCGACGGGAAAACCGTTCTACTCGCTGGTGCTCAGCGTGTCGAACCACCGGCCGTTCACCTTCCCGCAGGAGCGCATCCAGGCGCTCCCCCGCTTCCACCGGCGGGAGAACGTGGTGCGCTATGCCGACCACGCGCTCGGTCGCTTCATGCGCGAGGCCAAGGCCCACGCCTTCTACAAAGACACGGTGTTCGTGCTGATGGGCGATCACGGGGCGCGGGTCTACGGCGCGGCGGAGATCCCGCTGGCGAGCTACCAGGTGCCGATCCTGATCGTGGCGCCCGGGGTGCCGGCCGGCGCGCGGCTCGACACCGTCGCCTCGTCGCTCGATCTGCCGCCGACGATCCTCGGCCTGCTGGGGCTGGACTACGATTCGAAGTTCTTCGGCCACGACGTGCTGCGGATCGATCCCGCGGCGGGGCGCGCCCTGATGACCCACAACAACGACGTCGCCCTGATGCGAGGGGGGCGCATGGCGGTGCTCGGCCTCCACCAGTCGGCGGACCTCTTCGCCGTCGATCCGGCGACCGGCGAGATGGCGCCGCTGAAGAGGCCGGACGCCGCCGGCCACGAGCTGATCGAGGACGCCATCGCCTTCTACAACGGCGCCGACCGCCTCTACCGCAGCGGCGCCTACCGCTTCCAGCCGAGCCCGGTGCAGAGCGCGGCGATCGATCCGGCCCCTTGACGGGTCGTGTACGCTCAAGTCCTCCGGTCCCGTCCCTGGGCCCGGAAGGACTCGGGAGGTGAGGAATGGCGAGCGTCGAATGCACCCACCTGGATGAGATCAAGGACGTCAAACCGCACAGCCGGGGCTGCGAGGAGTGCCTGAAGATGGGCGACACCTGGGTCCATCTCCGCCTCTGCCTCTCCTGCGGCCACGTCGGCTGCTGCGACTCGTCGAAGAACAAGCACGCCACGAAGCACTACCACGCCAGCCGGCACCCGCTGATCCAGTCGATCGAGCCGGGGGAGGATTGGATGTGGTGTTACGTGGACGAGGTGATGATGGAGCCGGGGTGAAAACCAGTTAAAAGCAAAGTTAGAGCCGGCGGGACGCCGGCGGTCCCAGGAGACTCTCTTCCAGGGGACTCCCTCTCAGCAAGGGATCGGCAGCCTGACCTCGAAGCAGGTCTCGCCGGGGCGGGATTCGAAGCGGATCTCGCCCTGGTGGCGGACCCTGACGATCCGGCGGGCGATGTCGAGCCCGAGGCCGCTCCCCTCCCCCACCCCCTTGGTCGTGTAGAAGGGCTCGAAGATGTGGGTCTGCACGGCCTCCGGGATGCCGGGGCCGTCGTCGACCACATCGACGATCGCGTCGTCCTCGTGGCGCGAGGTGCGCAGGGTGAGGGTGCCCCGGCCGTTCCCCTTCATGGCATCGATGGCGTTGTCGATCAGGTTGGTCCACACCTGGTTGAGCTCGCTGCCGTGGGCGCAGATCCTGGGGAGCGTGCGGTCGAACCGGCGGACGACCTCGACGTTGGCCTTGCGCAGCTTGAAGGCGAGGATCTTCAGCGTGCTCTCCAGCCCCTCGTGGAGATCGACTTCCTGCTGCGGGGCCTGGTCCATGTAGGAGTACTCCTTGATGGCGGTCACCAGCTCCGAGATCCGGCCGGTGCTCTGCTCCACCTGATCGAGCAGCTCGGCCAGGTTGAGCATTCCTTCGATCCACGGGAGGATGCGGACCACCGAGTCGCCGCCGATCCGCCCGTCGATCTCGGTGAGCCGCTCGGGGCTGAGGCCGGCGGCGGCGAGGACAGGGGCGAGGCGCCAGGCGTCGTCGGCGTGGTGGTCCTCCAGCCACTCGGTCAGGGAATCCTCGAGATCGCTCTGCGCCATCGGATCGAGTTGCGGCCGCTCGTCGCGATGGGCGATCACCGAGAGGGCCCCCTTCTGCACCTCCAGCATCTCCTGCCGCTCGGCGGCGGTGAACGGGCGGTCGCGCTCCAGGATCAGGTTCTGCAGGCAGCGCAGGGACTCGCGGAGCTGCCCGGCCGACCGCGCGGCGGCGGCGGCCGGGTTGTTGAGCTCGTGGGCGAGGCCGGCCGACATCTTGCCGAGGGCGGCCATCTTCTCCTGCTGGCGGAGTTGGGCGTCGACGTCGGTGGCCCGGCCGGCGAGGGCGGTGAGCACGACGCGGGCCACGGCCGGGCGCTCGGCGATCAGCCGCCGGAAGCGGTCGGGAGCGACGCGGATCACCCGGCAGGGCCCCGACGCGCGGCCAGTGGCGAGGGCCGGGCCGCCGGTGAGCATCGAGATCTCGCCGGTGAAGTTGCCCGGGCCGTGGACGGTGAGGAGCTGCTCCTCCCCTCTCACCCGTTTGGTGGCCCGGACCTCCCCCTCCAGGATGACGAAGAAGTCGTGGTCCGGCGTCCCCTCGGTGAACAGGACGGTCCCCGGCGGAATCTCCAGCTCCGTTCCCTCGGCGCGAATGAGCTCCAGGGCCTCGCCAGCCAGCGTGGGGAAGAGCGATTCCTCGTAGACATCGTGCAGCATGGGCTCAGGGGGATTCAAATGCTGCCCAGGTATTGATGGATGAACGAGACGGCGATCGATCCTTCGCCGACGCCGGAGGCGACGCGCTTGACCGAGCCCTGGCGGACGTCGCCGGCGGCGAAGATGCCGGGGACGCTGGTCTCCAGCAGGAAGGGGTCGCGGTCGAGCTTCCAGCTCTTCGAGCGCTGGCCGTCGCGCGACAGGGCGGGGCCGGTGGGAATGAAGCCGCGGTCGTCGCGCTCGACCACCCCCTCCAGCCAGCGGGTGTGCGGCTGGGCGCCGATCAGGATGAACAGCGAGCGGGCGGGGTGGTTGGTCACCGTCTCGCTGTCCGAGTGGTGGACGTCGATCGACTGCAGGTGATCGTCCCCTTGAGCGCCGGCGACGTTGACGTGATACCAGACCTCGATGTTGGGGGTTTCGCCGATCTGATCGATCAGGTATTGCGACATCCCCTTGTTGAGCGAATCGCCGCGCACCAGCATGACGACCCGCTTGGCGTACCTGGAGAAGAACATGGCGGCCTGGCCGGCGGAGTTGGCGCCGCCGACGATGAAGACGTCCTCGTCGCGGCAGGCCATCGCCTCGGTCATCGCCGCGCCGTAGTAGACCCCCGCGCCGGTCAGCCGCTCGACGCCGGGGACGTCGAGCTTGCGGTAGGAGACGCCGGTGGCGATCAAGAGGGCGTGGCAGCTCACCTCGCGGCCGTCGCCGAGGGTGACGATGCGGTAGGGGTCCTCCAGGCGGAGCCCCTTGGCCTCTTGCGGAGTGAGGATCTCGACGCCGAAGCGCACGGCCTGGGTGACGCCGCGGCGGGTGAGGTCGGCGCCGGAGAGGCCGGAGGGGAAGCCGAGGTAGTTCTCGATCCGCGAGCTGGTCCCCGCCTGGCCTCCCGGGGCGTCCCCCTCGACCATCAGCGTGCGCAGCCCCTCGGAGGCGCCGTAGACCGCGGCGGCCAAGCCGGAGGGGCCGCCGCCGATGATCATCAGGTCGTAGAACGGCTTCTCCGCCTGCGTCCGCAGGCCGATCTTTTCCGCCAGCTCAGGCCTGGAGGGGTTGGCCAGCCGGGTGCCGTCGGTGAGCACCACCAGCGGCAGATTCGCGGCGGCCGCGCCGTCCTCCCCCAGAACCTCCTTGGCTTCCGGGTCGCTCTCGACGTCCATCCAGTGGTACGGCACCTGGTGGCGGGCCAGGAAGTCGCGGATCTGGAAGGCGTCGGGGGACCAGCGGTGGCCGAGCACCCGAATCCCCTCGAATGGTGGCCGGAAGCTCGCCTGCCAGTCGGTGAGCAGGTCGTTGATCACCGGGTAGAGGCAGCGCTCCGGGGGGTCCCAGGGCTTGATCAGGTAGTAGTCGATGTGCGCCGTGTTGATGGCGCGGATGGCGGCGTCGGTGTCCGCGTAAGCGGTGAGCAGCGCCTTTTTGGCCATGGGGAAGATCGGCATCGCCTTCTCGAGGAACTCGACGCCGGTCATCTGCGGCATCCGCTGATCGACCAGGAAGAGCGCCACCGGCGTCTGCCGCTCCTTGAGCGCCGCCAGGGCCTCCAGCGCGCTCGGCCCCGAGTTGGTCCGCATCACGCGGTAGTGCTCCCCGTACTCGCGCCGCAGGTCGCGGTCGATGGCGCGCAGCACCTCGGGGTCGTCGTCGATCGCGAACAGGACGGGTTTGGCCATGGAGGGGAATATATAGGAGGTGGTGGGCCTCCACGGCTTCCTTGCGGGCTGGGGCGCCCTGCGCTTCGAAGCCTCACCCTCGGTCCCTCTCCACAAGTGGAGAGGGAGGGCCCGCGGAGGAGATCTCGGTGGAAGTTGGCAAGGGGGCCCGCAGGCGTCATCCCTCTCCATTCCATGGAGAGGGACCGAGGGTGAGGCTTCGGAGCGCAGGACGCCCCAGAAGGCACCGTGCCCCTGGATTCACACTGATACACTCCTGCCCAATGCCCGAACCGCGCCCAGCGGCCTCCGACCTCCCCGGTGCGGCATCCCTGCCGGTGCCGGTTCCCGTGCCGCTTCCCGATCTGCCGCCCGTTTCGACCGAGGTCCCGACCGACATCCCGTCGTCCGGCGCCATCCCCGGTTTCGAGATGCTCCCGGACAGGCCGCCGCAGGGGCTGCTCCGGCGGTTCATCACCACCCAGCGGCACCTGATCGCTCTCGCCTTCGGCGCCCTGGTGGCGCACGCCCGCGAGGGGCAGGCGTTCGGCACCGGGCGGCGGTTCCGGCTGCTGTTCTGGCTGGAGCGGCTGCTCGCCTTCTTCGTGCGGCCGTTCCTTGACCGCACGGTCGCCGACCGCCCGTTCCCGGTGCAGCTCCGGCGGCGGCTGGAGATCCTGGGGCCCACGTACATCAAGCTCGGGCAGGTGCTGGCCCTGCGCCAGGACATCCTGCCGGTCTCGATCACCGACGAGCTCAAGAACCTGCTCGACCGCCTCCCCGTCGTCCCCTTCGACCGCTACCTGCGGATCATCGAGGCGGACACCGGGCGGCCGATCGCGTCGATGTACTCCTGGGTCGATCCCATTCCCACCGGCTCGGCGTCGATCGCCCAGATCCACCGCGCGACCACGCTAGAGGGGGACTCGGTGATCATCAAGGTGGTCAAGCCGGGGATCCGCGAGACGCTCACCCGCGACGCCATCCTGCTGCGCATGCTGGGCGCCATCCTCCAGCTCTTCCTGCCGCGCTACCGGCCGTCGCAGCTCATCCGCGAGTTCGTGGAGTACACCCGCCGCGAGGTCGACCTGCGGCGGGAGGCGGACAACGCCGAGTCGTTCACCGCCAACTTCCACGACCTGCCGGGGGTGGTGTTCCCCAAGATCTACCGGCAGTACAGCAGCCGCGGCGTGCTCTGCATGGCGTTCCTGGCGGGGTTCAAGCCGGGCGCGCCAGAGACCCAGAGCCTGACCGACGCCGAGCGCGACGAGCTGGTGGACCTCGGGGCGGCGAGCATCATCCGCATGCTGTTCAAGGACGGCTTCTTCCACGCCGACCTCCATCCGGGGAACCTGCTGATCCTCCCCGGCCCCCGCCTCGGCTTCATCGACCTCGGAATGGTGGGTCGCTTCGAGAACGACCTGCGGCGCACCTTCCTTTACTACTACTACACGCTGGTGATGGGGGACGCCGAGGGGGCGGCCCGCTACCTCGCCGCCATCGCCATCCCCGGCCAGGGAGCGGACGTCAAGGGGTTCCGCCGCGAGGTCACCGAGATCCTCCTGCGCTTCAACCGTGCCGGCAGCTTCCGCGACTTCTCGCTGGCGCAGCTCATCATGCGCTCGGTCAACCTCGGCGCCCAGCACCGTCTCTACTTCCCGGTCGAGATGGTGCTGATGGTCAAAGCGCTGGTCACCTTCGAAGGGGTGGGGCAGATCCTCAAGCCGGGGCTCGACGTGGCCGCGGTGTCCAGGGAGCACGCCAACACCATCTTCCGCGCCCAGTTCAGCCCCCAGAACCTGATGCAGCAGGTGCTGCGCTCGGCCCCGGACATCCTGGAGGCGCTCGCCAAGGGGCCCAGCCTGATCACCGAGGGGCTGCGCCTTCTGGAGCAGGCCACCCAGCGCCCCAACAATCCTCTCGGCGGCCTGCGCGGCACGCTCTTCGGCGGTTTCTGCATGGTGGCCGGCGCCATCCTCGCCGGCGCCCACGGCCCCTGGCCGGTCTGGTCGGTCCTCTTTGCCGTCGGCATCGGCGCGGCGTTGCACCGCAGCCGGAGCTGAAGTGGAAAGGCTCCTCCTGGAGCTTTCCCCGAGCTTCATTCCCCGACACCGAAAGAAAAGAATTCCGCGCGGGTTATACAGATATGCTCTCTGCTCGAATATTTTGACAAATTATGAAAGGAGTGGTTGGATGATCTAGCCTTATCCAACAGCATCTCTTTCACGCACTCCGTACAGGAGGTCTCATGCGAACGAAGCGTTCCGCCACCGCTCTGCTTCTGTTCCTCGCTTTCCCAGCTCTTGCCCACGCCCAACTCTCGATCTCGCTCCTTCCCTACAGTCCCCAACCACCACTCGGCCTACAACTTGCGGGATCGACACAACTACTCTCCTTCGGAGTTTATCTCACCTGTACCGGCTATAACCCGATCAGCTTTACCGATCAGGTAACCTTCGGAGTGCAGTTTGCCGGAGCAAGCAAGCCCACGGCAAGCAATCCATCCCAGGCACCGTTCACACTGAGCACCTTTCCTTCCACTCAAGAGCTCTTCTTTAACTTGCCGATACTTGTGGGACTTCAAACGGGGTCGATTACGATCCAACAGACGGGCTATACACCTGGGGACGATCCTTGCCGCGATGACCCCGACCCCGACGCTATCCCTGACCCTCCGAATCTGTCCGCAGCCTTTGTCTATGACTACCATGGGTCCAGCGTAGGAATCAGCGATTATGCGCGTATCAAGAGCAGTGATGCCGTATTTTCCCCTTTGACCGGCTCACTGTCCCCCGACTGCGTCCCCCGGCGACAAGGTTACTGCCCCCCGCGATACAACGCGGAATTCATTCAGGCGGAGGGGAGCCATGCGTATGAGGTTTCGGCCTCTTGGAACGCGTACCTCGTCGGCAGGACAGGTTCATTTCCGCTACCGCTCACAAGCATTGGCGATGAGACAGCAATAGCGGGACCGCTGGCTCTCCCTGCCAACGAGCAATGGCTGCGCGATTCGAACGGCAATATCCTGGGAGTCATGCAGGTGGAGGTCAAAGACAGTGAACAGTTCGGTCACCAGGCGCAGTTCGTGTTCGGTGTGCAGACACCACCGGCCAAGCCCACGCTGCGCGTCAACGCGGGTTTGAACACCGCGAAGCTGTCCTACGTCTCCGACGCCGCGAAGACCTTCAAGATCTATTATGGCGGGACCAGCGGTTCCTACAATGGAACTGGCGCCGGTGGCGGCCCCTCTCCCATCTCCGTAGGGGCACAGACCAGCTACACCATCACCGGACTGGGTCCCTTCCGGACATACTACATGGCGGTGAAGGGCTTCAACGACCAGGGGGAAAGCGTCTACTCGAACGAGGTCGTCGTGCACCCTCGTCTGATCTTTGATCTGTCCAACGAGTACAGGGTGCCCACAACCCTCCTGGCGGGATGTCTCGTGCCTACCGACAATCTCGTCCTGTGGCTGCCGCTCGACGAGACCGCCGGCACCTCCGCAGCCAATATGTCGGTTTTCTCAAGCTACAAGGGCGTAATCGTGGGTTCGCCGAAACCCGCCCCTGGCCGGGTCAGCGGCGCTCTTTGCCTCAATGGCAGCACTGACTACGTGGAGGTCCCCTCGTACCCGGAGATCAACTTCGGCCCCCACGATTTTTCGCTGGAGGCCTGGGTGAAGCCAGGCCCGGGCGTTACCGTGAGCGTCATAATCGACAAGCGGGATGAATCTGGCTTCTTCCCCTTCCCGGGGGTCGTGGGCTACTCCTTCTTCCTCTACAAAGGTCTCCTCGCGCTGCAGTTGGCCGACGGCTTTTACGACAACTACTTCTCGGACGTCATGGTGCCGAACGATGGCAATTGGCATCATGTGGCGGTCACCGTGCAACGGTCCAGCGCAACGGGTATCCAGTTCTACCTGGATGGCAAGCCGATGGGAAAGACGTTCGACCCGACCGGGCATCGAGGCCTTCTCGCCGCTACCAATCCACTGCGGATCGGATCGCGATCTTCCTCCGTGAGCGGACTGTTTCAAGGTTGTCTCGATGAGGTCCAGGCATTCCAGCAGGCGCTCTCTCCGGACGAGGTGCTTTCGAACTTCCAGGCCGGTCCCAGCGGAACCTGTAAGTAAGAGCCTGGGCAGACTTGGCGGATGAGCCCCTCTTGGGGGCGTCGCTGTCTGCCCGGGCCTCTGACAGTCTTCAGGCCCGGGCGGAGAGATCGAATCCTGCCCCAGTACGAAACGCCCTCCCCCACCCTCTTGACGCCGCTTCGCCAGCGTCCTACGCTACATGCAAGCCATATTTTATCTTTTCGCCTGTCCATGAGGCTTAGCCTTGAAGGATTCTTCTGTCGGAGAGGGATATGAACAGATTCTGGCTAGCGATCCCGCTCGTCCTCGCTCTCGCCGCCGCCGCTGCGGCCCAGCCGGCTCACCGCGTGGCCGACATCAACACCACCCAGGAGGATTTCACCGATCCCCTGTTCACCGGCCAGAACTTCGCCGTGCTGGGGACGACGGTGTTCTATCTCCTGGACGACAGCGTCCATGGCGTCGAGCTCTGGAAGACGGACGGCTCCGCCGCCGGCACGACGCTGGTGAAGGACGTCTGCCCCGGCGTCTGCTGGGGGTGGCCGCGGAACCTGACGGTCTGGAACGGCGCCGTCTACTTCAGCGCCGACGACGGCGTCCACGGCTTCGAGCCCTGGAAGACCGACGGCACAGCCGCCGGCACGGCGCTGGTCGCGGACGTCAATCCGGGCCTGAGCAGCTCCGACCCGCAGTTCCTGGCGGCCGGCGGCACCCTCTACATGACGGCCGACGACGGCGTCCACGGCCGCGAGCTCTGGAAGACCGACGGCACCGCCGCCGGCACGCAGATGGTGGCCGACATCCAGCCCGGGCCGGTAGGTTCGGCCCCCCGCCTCTGGCTCGACCTCGGAGGCGGCAAGCTGCTGATCAACGCCGACGATGGCGTCCATGGCCGCGAGCCCTGGATCTCGGACGGCTCGGGTCCAGGCACCGTCCTCCTCGCCGACATCAATCCGGGCAGCGCCGACTCCACCGTGGTCATCCCCCCCTTCAACATCGAGAACGACGCCTTCGTGCTTGGCGGCGGCGCCTTCCTGTTCACCGCCGACGACGGGGTCCACGGCCTCGAGCCCTGGAAGAGTGACGGCACCCCCGGCGGCACCGCGCTCTTCCTCGACATCAACCCGGGCAGCGCCGAGTCGGACCCCCACGGCTTTACCCGCCTGGGGAGCACGATCGTCTTCGGCGCCGCCACGGCGGCGACCAACACCGAGCTCTGGTCCACCGACGGCACGCCGGGCGGCACGGCGCTCCTCAAGGACATCAATCCCGGCACCGGCAACGCCTGGGTGCACGGCCTCACTGCCTCCGGAGCCCAGGCGTACTTCTTCGCCACCGACGCCACCACCGGGCAGGAGCTCTGGAAGACCGACGGCACCGCCGCCGGCACCGTGCAGGTGAAAGACATCAATCCCGGCTCCGGGTACGGCATCAACATCTACGCCCGCCCGCTGATCCGCCCCTTCAACGGCGGCGTCATGGTCCTGGCCGACGACGGCACGCACGGCCTCGAGCCCTGGGCGAGCGACGGCACCGCCGCCGGCACCCGGATGCTGAAGGACATCCTTCCGGGTACCGGCTGGGGCATCGACCGCTTCACCGACATCGGCGTGATCGGCGGCATCGCCATCTTCCGGGGGATCACCGTGGACCACGGTGCCGAGATCTGGAAGACCGACGGCACCACCGCCGGCACGGTCGAGGTGAAGGACGCGCAGGCGCTCGCCTCCTCGTTCGAGATCTTCAATCGCTACCCGCCGACCAACTTCCGGGCTCTGGCCGGCAAGGCCGCGTTCGATGCCAACGACGGTCTGTCGGGGGTCGAGCCCTGGATCACCGACGGCACCACCGCCAGCACCGAGCAGCTCGCCGACCTCGTGCCGGGTATCGGCTGGAGCGCGCCGACGGCCAGCGTCCCGGTCGGCGGCACCAATCTGCTGGCGGGTCAGGATGGCAGCCTCTGGACCACCGACGGCACTCACGCCGGCACCTCGCCGCTGGTTCCGCCGAGCGTCATCCGCGGCAGCAACCTCTTCTCCGCCCTGGGCGCGGTCTTCTTCTCCGGGTTCAACGACACCACCGACCCCGGCCTCTGGAAGACCGACGGCACTCCCGGCGGCACTGTCGGTCTCTCCGGCCTGAGCCCGACGGCCTTCACCCCCTTCGGCTCCCTCCTCCTCTTCCTCGGCTCCGAAGGCGGCAGCGGCGGCCTGGCGCTCTGGCGGACGGACGGCACCGGCGCCGGCACCTATCCGCTCACCTTCGGGAGCATCACCAACGCGCAGCCGCCCACCCCTCTCGGCTCCGTCGCCCTGTTCTCGGCCAACGTGCCGGGCTCGGGCCAGGAGCTCTGCCGGACCGACGGCAGCACCAGCGCCGGCACGAGCCTGCTCAAGGACCTCCGCGCCGGCGCCGCCTCCTCGGACCCGCAGCAGCTCGTCCGCCTCGGCGGCGTGGTGGTCTTCTCCGCCTTCGACGACGCTACCGGGCGCGAGCTCTACGCCTCCGACGGCACGGCCGCCGGCACCGTCCTGCTCAGGGACATCAACCCGGGCGCCGGCTCCTCGCTGACCGCCGACTCGGTGCCGGTCCTCTTCGGCAACCGCCTCGTCTTCCTGGCGGACGACGGCGTCCATGGCCGCGAGCTCTGGAAGACCGACGGCACCGCCGCCGGCACGGTCCTGCTCAAGGACATCTTCCCGGGGGCGCGCTCCGGCGAGATCGAGCAGCTCACCGTCGCCGGCAACCGCCTCTTCTTTGTGGCGGACGACGGCGTCCACGGCCGCGAGCTCTGGTCGAGCGACGGCAGCGCCGCCGGCACCTCGATGGTGGCCGATATCATTCCCGGCGCCGGCTCGCCCGTCATCCAGAGCCTCGCGGCGGTCGGCCACACGGTCGTCTTCTCCGCCGACGACGGCGTCCACGGCCGCGAGCTCTGGCGCAGCGACGGCGCCGCGGTGGGCACCTTCCAGGTGCAGGACCTCGCCCCTGGGCCCGCCCCCTCCAGCCCGCTCGACTTCACGCTGGTGGGCTCCAACGTCTACTTCGCCGCCAACGACGGTGTCACCGGCTTCGAGCCCTGGGCGGTGCCGGAGGCGACCGTGCTCACCACCTTCCAGGACGTGCCGGCCAACTACTGGGCGTGGCGGTTCATCGAGGCGCTCGCCATCGGCGGCGTCACCGGTGGCTGCGGAGCCGGCAGCTTCTGCCCCGCCGCGCTGGTCACCCGCGCCCAGATGTCCATCTTCATTCTCACCTCCCGCGGCACCCCGCCGCCGCCGGCCACCGGCACGCTCTTCCAGGATGTCCCCACCGGCTACTGGGCCGGCCCCTGGATCGAGGAGCTGGCGCGCGAGGGGATCGCGAGCGGCTGCTCGGCCTCGCCGCCGCTCTTCTGCCCGGACAACACCCTCACCCGGGCCGAGATGGCGGTCTGGCTGGTCGGCGCCCGCCACGAGAACCCGCCGCCCGCCACCGGCACCCGTTTCGCCGACGTCCCGGCCAGCTACTACGCCGCCCGCTGGATCGAACAGCTCGCGGCCGACGGCATTACCGCCGGCTGCGGCGGCGGCAACTTCTGCCCCGAGCAGCCGATCACCCGCGGCGAGATGGCGGTCTTCCTGGCCGTGGCGTTCCATCTGCCGTTGCCGTGACGAAATCTTTCGGGGAAAA
Source organism: uncultured Acidobacteriota bacterium (assembly GCA_963718645.1). Taxonomy (GTDB): domain Bacteria; phylum Acidobacteriota; class Thermoanaerobaculia; order Multivoradales; family UBA5704; genus DATARR01. Next base: position 1,618,802 of record OY970373.1, on the reverse strand, counting down.
TCGCATCTACAGGGTGTACAGACAACCGACCGCTTGAAGGAGTCTCTCCATGAGGTCCAGCCTTGCGCGCCTGTTCGTGCGTTCGTTCTTGATCGTCGGTCTCCTCGCCGTGCTGCCGGCCCACGGCCAGGCACCCGCCTACCTGGTGAAGGACATCAACCCCGACACACCGGCGCCGCAGGTCGAGGAGACCGGCGCGGAGAGCGAGGGAGTGGGCCCCCTGTTCTATTACGTGGCCAACGACGGCACCCACGGCACCGAGATCTGGCGTACCGACGGCACCCCGGCCGGCACCTTCCTACTGAAGGACATCTGCCCCGGCGCCTGCACCTCCCTCCCGCGCGCCCTCACCAGCTCGAACGGCCTGCTCTTCTTCTTCGCCGATGATCCCGAGCAGGGTCCGGGGTTGTGGAAGAGCGACGGCACCTCCGCGGGGACGTCGCTGGTCAAGGGGGACCTTAATGGGCGGCAGAATCTCGGCGGATTCCTGGCCCCCGCGATGGCGGACGCCGGCAGCAAGCTCCTCTTCATCGCCATGAGCCCCGCCGGCATCCTGGAGCTCTGGGTCACGGACGGGACTCAAGGGGGGACGAAAGCGGTGGGGGACGCCGCCCAGGGCTTCTACTCCGTGCCCCGGTTCCTGGCCGCGGGCAACGGGCAGGTCCTGTTCGCGGCGCGGGGCGACTCGGGCTGGGAGCCCTGGGTGAGCGACGGCACCAACGCCGGCACTCATCGGGTGGCCGATCTGAATCCCGGCGCTGGCAACTCCCTCTCCGAGAACAATACGACGCCCGGAAAAGAGGCCGTGGCCGCGCCCTGGGGGGGCTTTGTCTTCGTGGCGGACGACGGCACCCATGGGCCCGAGGTCTGGCGGACCGACGGTACGGCGGGCGGCACCACCCTGATCAAGGACATCACGCCCGGCTCGTCCGGCTCCTCCCCGTTCGGATTCACGGCGGTGAACGGCAAGATCCTCTTCAACGCCACCGATCCCGCCCACGGCAGCGAGATCTGGGCCACGGACGGCACCGCGACGGGGACCGCGCTGCTGCTGGACGTCTGGCCCGGCAGCTCCAGCTCGGACCCGCGGGAGATCACGGCGGTGGGCGGCCAGGCGTTCTTCCGCGCCGCGGACGGCACCCACGGAGCCGAGCTGTGGGCGACCGACGGCACCACAGCGGGCACCCGGATGGTCAAGGACCTGCTCCCGGGGTCCGCGGGCGGCCTGCCTCCCACGGCCGGAGGATACGCATTCACCGCGATCGGCGGGCGCCTGGTCTTCTATGCGCCCGCGAACGGTGCGTTCTTCGCAGGCTTCTGGACGAGCGACGGCACCGAGGCGGGCACCCAGCCGCTGTCGTCCGCGTCCGGCTCCTGGCCCTACGTGGATGTCTTCTCGGCGGGGACCGACAACCATGGCGTGGCGGGCGGCCGGCTGTTCTTCCGGGGGGACTTCAACTCGTCCTTCTGGGTCACGGACGGCACCATGGCCGGCTCGTACAAGATCCTGGACGTTCCGGTCGCGACCTCGGCCTTCTCCGTCTTCGACGGAGGCCTGGATCCGGGCCTCCTCGCCGATCTCAACGGCGCTCTCTTCTTCCAGGCGACCGACGGCATCAACAGCTACGAGCTGTGGCGGAGCGACGGCACCGAAGCGGGCACGTCGCAAGTGTCCGACCTGGGCGGGAGCTCTCTTCCCAGGTACCTCCATACCGTCAACGGCCGGCTGGCCTTCACCGACTTCTTCAGCCGGTTGGGCCTGAGCGACGGTACCACGGCCGGCACCGGGATCGTGCCCGGCAGCTCCGTGGTGGTCTTCGCGACGAAGCCCCTGGGCAATGAGCTCTTCTTCCTCTCCCAGCCGGACAGCGATCCCGCTGGGCTGTGGAAGACCGACGGCACGGCGGCGGGGACCGTCCTGGTGGCGACCCACAGCTCGCCGATCCCCGGCGGCAGCCCGGTACCTTCGGGTGGGAAGGTCTTCTATTCTCTCTTCAACGGCACGAGCTTCGACCTCTGGGTGTCGGATGGCACGGCAGCCGGAACCTCGGTGATCGGGACCGGGCTGTCTACCAGCATCCCGCTGACGGACGCCAACGGCACCCTCTTCTTCACCGCCTTCCAGCCCGCCCTCTTCCGCTACACCCTTTGGAAGAGCGACGGCACGGCGGCCGGCACCGTCCAGGTCAGTACGGTCCCCATCGCCACCAACGAGCCGTTCGCCGCGCTTCCGGACGGCACTCTCCTCTTCCCGGGAGGCGGCGACGGGCAAGACCAGGAGCTGTGGCGGAGCGATGGCACCGACGCCGGCACGGTGCTGGTGAAAGACATCAACCCCGGCCCCGCCAGTTCTCGGATCTCCGGCCTGACGGTCGCCGGCAACCAAGTCTTCTTCACCGCCGCCGACGGCGTCCACGGCCGCGAGCTCTGGGTGAGCGACGGCACCGCGGCCGGCACCCATTTGGTGAAAGACATCGTGCCGGGCGCGGGCTCCTCGCTCCCCTTCAGCCTGACCGCCGTGGGCTCCGTGGTCGTCTTCTCCGCCTTCGACCCGGCGTACGGCGTCGAGGCCTGGCGCAGCGACGGCACCGACGCCGGCACCTTTCGGCTCGCGGACATCGCCCCCGGCCCCCTCTCCTCCACCCCGCTGAGCTACACCCTGTCCGGGAACAAGCTGTTCTTCGTGGCGGACGACAACACCACCGGCTTCGAGCTCTGGGCCATCCCCAAGATCTGGGTGACCGGCACCTTCGCCGACGCGCCGCCGAATTACTGGGCCTGGCGGTTCATCGAGTCGCTCGCCGCCGCCGGCGTCACCAGCGGCTGCGGCGGCGGCAATTTCTGCCCCGGCGCCTACGTCAACCGGGCCCAGATGGCCATCTTCGTCCTCGCCGCCCGCGGCACCACGCCGCCGCCGGCCACCGGCACCCGCTTCGACGACGTGCCGCCCGGTTATTGGGCGGGCCCCTGGATCGAAGAATTGGCGCGGGAAGGGGTGGTGGGCGGCTGCTCGACCAATCCGCCCCTCTACTGCCCCAACAACAACCTGACCCGGGCCGAGATGGCCGTGCTGCTCACCCTCGCCCGCCACGAGAATCCACCGCCGGCCACGGGGACCCGCTTCGCCGACGTGCCGGCCAGTTACTGGGCGGCCCGCTTCATCGAGCAGCTCGCGGCGGACGGCGTCACCAGCGGCTGCGGCGGCGGCAACTACTGCCCCGATCAGCCGATCACCCGCGGCGAGATGGCGGTCTTCCTGGCCACCGCGTTCCACCTGCCGTTGCCGTAGGGTCCTCTCCCCTCTCCGGGCTAGAATCCCCGCGGATTCGGTCCGGAGAGGAGCCTCGTTGAACAGCCTGTTCAGGAAAGGGCTGCTGCTGATCGCGGCGCCCATTGTCTTTCAGCTCGTGTTCCTCGCCATCCTGCTCTCGATGCAGCGCGAGAGCGCGGACGCCGAGCGCTGGGCGCTCCACTCCAAGGCGGTGATCACCAGCGCCGAGGGAGTCGCCCGCCGGCTCGACCACGAGAGCAGCCGGGTGCGCGGCTTGGTGATCACCGGCAGCCCGGTCTTCCTAAGCAACCCGGCGGCCGAGATTGAGCGCGCCATCGACGATCTCTCCCGACTGGTCGCCGACAACCCGCCGCAGCAGCGCCGGATCGAGGACTTCCGCGCCGCCAGCCGCAAGCTCGCCGCGTGGACCGCCGACCTCGAGAAGCTGATCGGCGCCGGCCAGGAAACCGCCGCGGCGGAGCGTATCCGCACCCTGCAGGGCGAGCGCCTGCTCGAGTCCGCGCACGGGATCATGGAGGGTTTCCTCCAGGAGGAGCAGCGCCTCGACCGCCAGCGTGCCGGGCGGCTCGTCCGCAGTCGCGTGCGCCAGCAGGAGATGCTCGCCGCCGCCGGCGTCGCCGCCCTCGGGGTCGCCCTGCTGATGGTCCGCATCTTCAGCCGCGGGATCAGCTCGCGGCTCGCCGTGGTCACCGCCAACGCTCAGCGGCTGGCGGAGAACGCCCCACTGAACTCCCCCCTCGGCGGCGAGGACGAGATCGCACAGCTCGACGGCACCCTCCATCAGAGCGCCCAGCGGCTGGCCGCCGCCGCCGCCACCGAGCGGCGCATCCAGGCCGAGCTCGCCGCCCGCGCCGAGCAACTGGCCGCGGCCAACGAGGAGCTGCGGCAGAAGACCGGCGAGGTCGAGACCTTCGTCTACAGCGTCTCCCACGACCTGCGCTCCCCTCTCGTCAACCTCCAGGGGTTCAGCCGCGAGCTCGACTCGTCGCTCCAGGACCTGCGGCGCCTGTTCGACGGCTCCGACCTGCCGGCGGCCACCCGCGGCCGGATCGCCGCCATCGACCGCGACATGACCGAGTCGCTCCATTTCATCCAGACGGCGGTCTCGCGCTCCGGCAACATCATCGACGCCCTCCTGCGCCTTTCGCGGGCCGGCCGGATCGAGTACCAGTGGCAACCGGTCGACGTGGGGAGCGTCGTCCACCGGATCGTCGACGCGATGCGTTCCACCGTCGAGCAGCGGGGCGCCGAGGTCACCGCCGGCGACCTGCCCCCGGCCTGGGGGGACCCCACCGCCCTCGATCAGGTGTTCGCCAACCTGATCGGCAACGCGCTCAACTATCTGGATCCGGCGCGGCCCGGCCGGATCGAGATCGGCGCGCGGGCGCTCGGCGCCCCCGGCGCGCCGATCACCTACTGGGTGCGCGACAACGGCCTGGGGATCGCCGCGGGCCATCAAGCCAAGCTCTTCGTGGCCTTCCAGCGGCTGCACGGCGACCTCGCCCCGGGGGAGGGGATCGGACTTGCGCTCACCCGCCGGATCGTCGAGCGCCACGGCGGCAAGATCTGGGTGGAATCGCTGGAAGGAGCGGGCTCGACGTTCCTGCTCACTCTGCCCACCGTCGAGCCCGGGTGGCGATAAAGCAGGTAGACTAGGGAAATCCTGGCGCAGTGGCGGGCCGAGGAAGGGGAGCCTCTTGGAATCAGTGACGATCATTCTGGCCGAGGACGACGACGGCCACGCGACGCTCATCGAGCGCAACCTGCGCCGCGCCGGCCTGGACAACGGCTTCATCCGGCTGAAGGACGGCCAGGAGGCGCTGGACTTCCTGCTCGGCTCCGCAGCTCCCCGCCCCGAGCCCTGCGTGCTCCTCCTCGACATCAAGATGCCGCGCGTCGACGGCATCGAGGTCCTCAGGCGGCTCAAGGGGGACCCCGCGACGGCGACCCTGCCGGTCATCATGCTCACCACCACCGATGATCCGCGGGAGATCGAGCGCTGCTACCAGCTCGGCTGCAACGTCTACGTCACCAAGCCGGTGGAGTACGAGCAGTTCATCGAGGCCGTCAAGCGGCTGGGGTTCTTCCTGAAAGTGGTCAAGCTGCCGCCCGCTTCCCCGGTGGCATGAACGTTGACTGAAGGTCTCGTGGACACCGGCAACCGTCGCATCCTGATCGTCGAGGATGACGCCGGCATCGCGCTGCTCGAGCGCCGCACCCTGGAACGCCGGGGGTATGCGGTGGCGGTGGCGGCGACGCCGGAGGAGGCCTTCGAGCGCCTGCGGGAGCCGGGGCGGTTCGACCTCGCCATCCTCGACTTCCGGCTCGCCGGCCCGGAGAGCGGGCTCGATCTCTACCGCCGGCTGCGCGCCGAATGGCCCGAGCTGCCGGCCATCCTGGTCACCGGCTTCAGCGACGAGGGGAAGGTGATCGAGGCGCTGCGCGCCGGCTTCCGCGACGTCCTCCCCAAGACCGGGAACTACCTCGAATACCTCCCCTTCGCCGTCGAGCGGGTGCTCAAGGTGGTCGACGCCGACCGCCAGCTCGCCGAATCGGCGGCCCTGCGCGAGAGCGAGGAGCGCTTCCGGCTCGCCACCGAGGCGATGTCCGGCTTCATCTACGACTGGGACATCCGCAGCGGACAGGTCCGGCGCTTCGGCCGCGTCGAGGAGATCATCGGCGACTCCCCGCCCGACGCCATGGGGGAGGACTGGAAAGCCCGCCTCCACCCGGACGACCGCGAGGCTGCAGTGCGCGCCTGCTTCGAAGCGCTCGAGGGCACGGCCGAGAGCTACTCGCTGGAGTACCGCGTCCGCCACCGCGACGGCCACTACGTCGACATCTGCGACCGCGGCCGGATCGTCCGCGACGCCGCCGGCCGCGCCGTGCGGGTGGTCGGCGGCACCGACGACATCTCGGCCCGCCGGCGGGCCGAGGACGCGCAGCGGGAGACCGAGGCGATTCTGCGCTCGGCGGCGGCGGAGCTGAAGCGGATGAAGGAGGTGGCCGAATCGGCCAACCTCGCCAAGGACCACTTCCTGGCCGTCCTCAGCCACGAGCTGCGCACGCCGCTGACCCCCGTGCTGACCACCGTCCAGCTCCTCGAGCGGCGGGCCGGCCTCCCCGACGAGCTGCGGGAGCCGCTGGCGATGATCCGCCGCAACGTGGCCCTGGAGGCCCGCCTGATCGACGATCTGCTCGATCTGACCCGGATCGCCCGCGGCAAGCTCGAGCTCTACTTCCAGCCGGTCGACGTCCACGAGCTCCTGCGCCAGGCGCTGGAGATCTGCGCCCCGGACATCCAGGCCAAGCAGATCGGCGTCACCACCGAGCTGCTCGCCAGCCGCAGCCGGGTGCAGGCCGATCCCGCCCGCCTCCAGCAGGTGCTCTGGAACCTGGTGAAGAACGCCGTCAAGTTCACCCCCCCCGGCGGCCACGTCACCATCGCCACGGGCGACGGCGCGGACGGCACCGTGCGGGTGCGGATCGCCGACACCGGCATCGGCATCGCCGCCGGCAAGCTGCCGCGGATCTTCGACGCCTTCGAGCAGGGGGGGCAGGACGTCACCCGGCTGTTCGGCGGCCTGGGGCTGGGGCTCGCGATCAGCAAGGCCCTGGTGGATCTCCACGGCGGCACCATCGCCGGCGAGAGCGGCGGCCCGGGGCTCGGCGCCACCTTCACGCTCACCCTCGCAGCCGTCCCGCCCGGCTCGTTCGACACCTCCCCGCTCGCCCCCCCGGCCGCCGAGGCGCACGGGCCGGTCAGCCTCCGCATCCTCCTCGTCGAGGACCATGCCGACACCCGCGAGGCGCTGGCCGACCTGCTCCGGATGTACGGCCACGACGTCCAGGTCGCAGGCTCCGTCGCCGCCGCCCTCGAGGCCGCCGCCACCGCCCGGTTCGACCTCGTCGTCAGCGACCTCGGCCTGCCGGACGGCAGCGGCCTCGACCTCATGCCGCGGATCCGCGCCCTCCTGCCCTACGGCATTCAGGGGATCTGCCTCACCGGCTACGGCATGGAAGAGGACATCCGCAAGAGCCGCGAAGCCGGCTTCCTCGCCCACCTCACCAAGCCGGTCAACTTCCAGGAGCTGGCCGCGGTGCTCAGCCGGATCACGACGGCGGAGCCGGCCCTCATCACCCCGGCCCTCTTCTCCCGTCCCCACCCCCCTCCCTCACCGGGAGAAGAGGGAGAACAGCAATAGGAAGAGAGGCGGGACAGGCGAGTTTCTCGGGTGGGGGTTCCCCTCTCTCTGTGAGGGAGGGCGGGAGGGGAAGGGAGAGGGGCCAGGGGTGAGGGTTCGGGCGGTCACCCCTCCAGCAACCGCTCCAGCCGCCCCAGCGCGTCGTCCAGCCGCCGGGTCACCGCGTGGCCGGAGACGGGGGCCCGGCGCGGCCGATCTTCGTACACCCCGTCCCAGAGACCCCGCTTCTCCTCCAGCACGTCCCGCCGCAGGGTGAGGCCGTGGCGGGCGAAGAGGGGGGCGAGCTCATCGAAGCGGGCCAGCAGGTCGCGGCGGACCGCGGCGTAGGCGTGCTCGCAGACGGCGCGGCGCTCGGAGAAGCTGAAGATGTTGGTGAAGAACATCAGGTAGTCGTCGCTGTGCGGCTCCAGCAGCACCACGTCCTGATCCTTGAACTTGGTGTCGTACGACGCCATGCCGATCTCCAGGCGGGAGTGGATCAGCGTCCGGAAGGTCTGCGAGAGCACCGCGGGCAGCCCGTGGTCGAGGAGCTTGCCGCGGCGCATCAGCCCGGCCTCCACCGTGCCCAGGGTGTCCACCGGGACGATCGGGTTGAGGCAGATCAGCAGCTCCGTCCCCTTCTCCAGCGCCACCGAGGCGTGCAGGGTCTTGAGCAGCACGCCGTCGACGTAGTGCCGGCCGTCGATCTCCACCGGCGCGTAGAGGCCGGGGAGCGCCGAGCTGGCGGCCACCGCCAGCGAGATCGGAACGTGATCCATCCCCGGCTCGCCGAAGCGCACCTCCTGGCCGGAGTCGAGGTCCGCCGCCACCACCACCAGCCGCTTGCCGAGCTGGCGGAAGTCGTCGGTCCGCCCCTTCATATTGTAGATCTTCTGGAGGTAGTCGCGGATCGGCTGGTTGTCGAACAGCGCCACCGGCAGCGACCGCGACAGGCGGGTCAGCGACTCCAGCAGCGTCAGGTCGCTGCGGTGAGTCAACCACTCGCGGAACGATTCGAAGAGCAGGCGGGGCACCGCTTGGCCGCCGCGGAGCATGTCGCGGAAGGAGGGGGTGAAGAAGGTCTCGGGGACGAACGGGTGCTCGCCCGGCTCGGACGAGACGATCGCCCGGCACATCTGGGCGGTGGTGAGATCGTTGGCGAGGTTGGCGCCGATGAAGGCGCCGGCGCTCACCCCGACGTAGATATAAAGGTTATTGAGATCGAGGCCGTCGACCGCCTCGTCGAGGGCCCGGAGAGCGCCGATCTCATAGATCGCTCCCCCCGGGCCTCCCCCGGCCAGCGCCAGTCCGATCCTGGGAACGCCGTTGTTATGACCGGTCATTACCTGGAAGTCAAGCCACGAGGTCGGACGGCGGTCTCAGACGACGATCTTGGGCGCCGCGTTCGGATCGGCCGCGGCGGCCGGCGTGACGCGCGGCTTGAGCTGCTCGATCTTGTGATTGAGCTCCTCGACCTTCTGCGTCAGGTTGCGGATCTCGTCGCGGGTCGGCACGCCGAGGCGGTTGAGGGTCGACGTCAGCTTCTCGTCGAACTTGTCGCCCCAGGTCTCGAAGGCGCTCTCGGCCTTGGTCTTCATCTTGTCGACCTCGACCTTCACCTTGTCGACCTCGACCTTGCCGCGCGACTCGACGTCGCGGCCGCGCTCGACCAGGCGGCCGAAGATCTTGCCCCCCTCCTCCTCCGCCGCCGCCAGCGCGCCGAGGCCGGCGAGCCAGACGCGGTGGACGGAATCCTTGATCTCTTCCTGCACGTTCTTCTCGGTGGTTCCCGTCTGGGTCGTGGTATCCATGATTTACTCCTTGCTGATGATTTTTCGTTGACTCGGCCGGGCCGCCCTGGCCTTCCTGCCGGCGAGGTCGGCGTCCGCTATGGGATCGGCGGCCGGGACGTGAACGACGACCGCCGCCGCCGCGCCCGCGGGAGTGACGATCTCGACGGCTTCCGCCGTGGATACGCGCCGCGCCACGACCTCGTCCACCTTCTTCGACAGCGTCGTGATGCGGGTGGAGAGCGCCTTGACGTCCTCGCGCGTCATCACGTTCATCCGCTTGAGCAGACCGCGGCTCTCGAACTCCACCGTGTCCTGCACCAATTTGCCGGCGCCGCGCACCGCCTTGGTGGCGCGCTCGACGACCGCGCCGGCCGCCTGCTTCCGCTTCGCCTCGAGGGGCTTGCCGCGCTCGACCAGCCGGTCGAACATCTCGATCCCCCCCTCGCGGACCTCGGCCACCGCGCCGACGCCGGCCAGGAGGAGGCTCTTCCCCGTGGCGACCAGGCGGTCGAGCGGCTTGCTGCTATCGAGAACCTTCTCTGTCTGGCTCATTTGACGATCTCTCCTTCAATTTCGATCCGCGCCGCGGGCTTGCGCTCCGCCGGGCGGCCGTTCTGCGGCTCTACGGTGTGATCGGTGCGCTCGAGCTCGGCGAGGGACACCTCGAGCTCCTCCAGCCGGCTCCGCAGGCTCGACATCTCCTCGCGGGCCTTGCGCACCGGACCGAGGCGATCGATCAACCGATCGACGCCGTTCTGCACCTGCTCCATCCCCGTGCTCACCGCCCGCTCGCCGATCCGCACCAGGTCGTGCAACAGCTCGCTCGGCAGGAACGACGTCCCCTTGCGCCCCTCGTCCAGGATGATCTGCGTCAGCGTCTGGGACGTGACGTCGTTGCTCGTGCCGTTGTCCACCACCCGCACCTCCTGCCCCTGCCGGACCCAGGTCGCGATCTCGTCCAGCGAGACGTACCGGCTCTCCTCGGTGTCGTACAGCTTGCGGCTTTCGTAGCGCTTGATGAGCCGGATCATGGTGCTCCTCCTTCCAGTCAGTCGCGGCACTCCCGGGGAACCGCGTCGAAATGAACTTTACCGCACTGCGGCAAAGCGTGTCAAGAGATTTGTGACGCGATGCGGCAAGGGCGCCGGAGCCGCGAGGTATTTCCGACAGGCGATGTCTGATTTTTGATACTCTCGCGGTCCGATTCTGACCCCCTTTTCCGCTCCCGCCCCTTTCTCTTTGGGCCGGCCGGTGGCACACGCGTTGCTGAGGGAGATCCACCGTGATCGAAAAACATCTGGCGGCGCACCGCCTCGCGGCTCTGCTGCTGCTCTCCTTGTCCCTTGCCCTCCCCGCGCACGGCTGGACATCGCGCGCGGCAGCCGCTCCCCCGGCGGCGGCCTTCGAGCTCCCCACGCGCGACGGCACCGTCAAGCTCGCGGCGCTGCGCGACAAGGTCGTGCTAGTCGACTTCTGGGCCTCCTGGTGCGCCCCCTGCCGGCAGTCGTTCCCCTGGCTGGGCACGATGTCCGAGCGCTACGGCAAGGACGGCCTGGTGGTCGTGGCGATCGATCTCGACAAGGACCGCGGGGCCGCCGAGGCGTTCCTGCGCGAGCTCGCGCCCTCCTTCACCGTGGCCTTCGACCCCGCGGGGACGTCGGCCGAGGCGTTCGACGTCAAGGCGATGCCGTCGAGCTTCCTGGTGAGCCGCGCGGGACGTGTGGTCTACTCGCACTCCGGATTCAACGGCCGGGACACCGGCGCCATCGAGACCCAGATCAAAGAGGAGCTCTCCAAATGAGAAGGCCGGCGGGATTTCTGCGCCTCGTCCTCGTCCTCGCGCTGCCGGTCGTCGCCGGCGGCTGCGCCACCGTCCACCCCTGGGACCGCGACCTGCTCGCCGAGAAGCGGATGAGCTTCAACCCCTCCCCCATGCTCCACGCCATCGACGAGCACATCTACTTCAGCAAGGAAGCCTCGATGGGCGGCCAGGACGTCAGCGGCGGAGGCTGCGGGTGCAACTAGAGACGGCAGAGTCAGTCCCGTCCTCGTTGCGCGAGCGGCTGAGCACCGCCGCCCTCGCCCTCCTCCTGGTGCCGGCAGCGGCCGGGGCGGAGACGGCCACCAACCAGATCGATATTTCGACGCTCTACTACGGCGAGCAGGACCGGACGCAGGTGTTCGAGCCGATCGTCCGCGCCACCCGCCTGTTCGGCGACGGCCAGGCGATCTCCGCCCAGCTCGGGCTCGACGTCATCACCGGCTCCTCGCCGAGCGGCGCGCTGCCGTCCGGCTCGGTGCAGACGATGACCACCCCGTCGGGACGGCTGGTCACGGTGCCCGCGGGCCAGATCCCGCTGACCAAGTTCGAGGATCACCGGGCGGGGCTGGACGTCGACTGGCGCAAGCCCTGGGGGAGCCTGGTCACCACCACGGTCGGCGGCCACGCCTCGCGCGAGAAGGACTACCAGTCGCTCGGCGTCAACGCCAAGGCCTCCGTCGACCTCGACCAGCACCTGTTCACCGTCACCGCCGGGGGCGCCTTCAGCGACGACAGCGTCTTCCCCGTCGGCGGCACGCCAGCCGGGCTGTCCGACGGCAGCGAGGTCACCAAGGGGTCCAACTCCAAGCGGGTGAAGAGCGCGCTGTTCGGCATCTCGCACGTCATGACCCGCCGCTGGATCGTGTCGGTGGACGGCACGCGCACCTACGAGAACGGCTACCTCACCGAGCCCTACAAGGTGATCAGCGTGGTCAGCCCGTTCAACGGCCTGCCGGTCTACACACTGACCGACAACCGGCCGTCGAGCCGCACCCGCTCCTCGGCGCTGCTGAGCTCCGTCTACCACCTCGCGAACGACATCCTCTACACCTCCTACCGCTACTACACCGACACCTGGGACGTGCGGTCGAACACCTTCGACCTCAAGTACCGCCACGACCTGGACGAGGGGTGGTACTTCGAGCCGCACGTCCGGTACTACCGGCAGACCGCGGCGAGCTTCTACACCATCGGCCTCTCCACCATCCTGCGTCCGCCGGAGTACGCCACCGCCGACTACCGGCTCGGCCGCCTGACCACGCTGACGCTAGGGGCGAACCTCGGCTTCCGCCTCGGCGACAGACCGTCGCAGTGGACCCTCCGCGCCGAGTACATCCGCCAGAAGGGGGATACCGCGGGCGGCGACCAGAACGGCGTGCAGAGCCATTTCGACCTGACGCCGACGATCAACACCTTCACCGCCGTCCTCGGATACTCGTTCAACTTCTAGGAGCGGGCAATTGGGGAGGGCGCTCGTCCGTATCGAGGACTACTTCGCCGGCCGTTTCGAGGCGATGGCCGGCCCCTGCGCGGTGCTGATCGACGGCGACGACCGCGCCGAGGCGGCGGCGCTGGTCGAGATCGCCGCCCGGGAAGCGCTCCGCGTCGAGCGCAAGCTCAGCCGCTACCGCACCGACAACCTGGTCCACGCGATCAATCATGCGGCGGGGCGGCCCGTCGAGGTCGACGCGGAGACGTCCCACCTGCTCGACTACGCGGCCACCTGCTGGGAGATCTCCGGCGGGCTCTTCGACATCACCTCCGGCGTCCTGCGGCGGGTCTGGACCTTCGACGGCGGCAGCCGCGTGCCCTCGCAAGAAGCCATCGAGGAGTGCCTCGGGCGCGTCGGCTGGGAGCGGGTCACCTGGCGGGAGCGCACGCTGACGATGCCCGCGGGGATGGAGATCGACCTCGGCGGCCTCGGCAAGGAGTACGCGGTGGACCGCGCCGCGGCGCTGATCGCCGCGCGCACCGCCACCCCCTTCCTGGTCAACTTCGGCGGCGACGTCTACGCCGCCGGCCCGCGCCGCGGCGGCCGCACCTGGGCCGTGGGCATCGACGACCCGGAGCGCACGGGCGAGGCGGCCCTCTACCGCCTCGACGTCGCGCGGGCGGGGCTGGCGACCAGCGGCGACGCGCGGCGTTTCGTGACTTGGCGGGGCCGCCGCCTCGGCCACATCCTGGACCCCAGGACCGGCTGGCCCGTCGCCGGCGCCCCCCGCTCGGTGACGGTGGTCGCCGCCACCTGCCTGGAAGCCGGCACGATTGCCACCCTCGCCTGTCTCCAGGGCCCCGGCGCCAGGGCCTTCCTGGAGAAGCAGAAGGTCCAGTTCTGGGCCTTTTGAAGAGAGGTTATCAAGGGCTCAAAAAAGAGGAGGAAACGGGATGTCGTCAAGGAATCCCTCACCCCTGCTGCTCCGTAGGCCGGATCAGGATCTCGTTGATCGCCATCCGGCGGGGACGGGTCACGATGTAGGTAATGGCTTCGGCGATGTCCGTGGACTCGAGCCTCTCCATGTTCGCGAAGCGCTGGGCCAGTTGCGCGGCGACCTCCGGCCGCAGGTGGTTGGGCAGCTCGGTGTCCACTGCTCCCGGCTCGACCAGCGAGACGCGGACGTGCCGGCCGGTGACCTCCTGGCGCAGCGATTCGCTGAAGGCGCCGACCCCGTGCTTGGTGAGGTTGTAGACCCCTGAGCCCTCGCGGGCGACCCGTCCGGCCACGGAGCTGATGTTGACCAGGTCCGCCACCTGCCGCGGCGGACCCTGCGCCGCCTTGAGCAGATGAGGCAGCGCGGCGTGCGCGGTGTAGAGCAGCCCGAGCACGTTCAGGTGCACCATCCGCTCCCACTCCTCGATGGGCGCGTTCTCGATCGGGCCGAGAAGCATGACGCCGGCGTTGTTGATCACGGTGTCGAGCCGCCCCCATTCCTTCACGGTACGCTCCACGGCGGCCACGGCCTGCTCCCGCTCGGTGACGTCCGCTTCGAGGGCGACGGCGCGCCCGCCGTTCGAGGTGATCTCCGCGGCGAGCCGCTCCAGCCGGTCCTTGCGCCGCGCCACGAGGGCGACCGCGGCGCCGAGCTCGGCGAGCGACCGCGCCGTGGCTTCGCCGATGCCGCTGCTGGCGCCGGTCACCAGCGCCACCGTTCCTTCTAAAGATTGTGCCATGTTGGTTCTCCTCCAGGTGGGCCGTCCAGCCCCCGCCGTTACCGTAGCAAGAAACCGGCCGGGTTGGCGTTCCACCCACCCCGGGTCTCACCCCAACGTCCGGCTCACGATCGACCACGCCTCCTCCATCATGTCCGCGACGATCCGGGCGGAGGGCTTGATGTCGCGGATGTGCTGGACGCTCTCGCCGGCCGAAAGCCCCATGGCATCGAAGTTCCCCGTGGTGTCCGGCGTCGGGGGCAGGGCGCTGAAGGTGGGCATGGGCACGCCCGGGGTCGCGAACGAGGTCCCCGGGAACAGCAGCGTGGTGCCGATCGAGCCGGTCGGGGGCAGGGCGCAGATCTCGTTCTCGCGGGCGAGATTGGCGTCCACGGCCGGATTGCGCAGCACGCGGTAGGGCTGGCAGGGGACCTCCGGCCCGAAGAGGGTGGTGATCACCGTATCCTGGCGCCGGCTTTGCGTGAGGCGGCGTTTCCATTCCGGATGGGCGTAGGCCTCAGTGGAGGCGACCAGCCGCGTCCCTACCCAGACGCCGTCGGCCCCGTGGACCAGCGCGGTCACCACGTCGGCACCGGTGGCGATGCCGCCGGCGGCCAGCATCAGCACGTCGTCTCCCACCTCGTGCCGGATCTCGTGGAGCAGGTCGTGGAGGGGAGTCGTGCTCCGGTTGTGCCCTCCCGCTTCCTTCCCCTGGACCACCAGCCCGCCGGCGCCGGCGGCGAGCGCGGCGTGCGCCTGCTCGGGCGAGGGGACCTGCACCCAGAAGGGGATGCCCGCCGATTTGAGGGATGCCGTCCAGGCGGCGGTGGGGATGCCGAAGTGGAAGATCACGAGCGGCACCTTGGACGCTACGGCGATCTCGATGTGACCGTCGACGGTGATCGGTCCCAGCGTCGGAGAGGTTGCGAGGAAGAAGTCCACGCCGAAGGGGCGCCGGGTGAGGGCGCGGATCTGCGTCAGGCGCTCGGCGAACACCGGCGGCGGCTCCGGCGCCACCCCGAGCACCCCGAGGCCGCCGGCCTCCGAGACGGCCGCCACCAGCCCGGGCAGCGCCACGAACCCCATGCCGGCGCCCACGAACGGATGCCGCAGGCCAAACCGCTTCGTCAGCCGCGTCCGCAGGTCGGCCGGCTCACGGCCCTCCTCGCGAGCCACGATCGGCCCCGCACCCAGGGCCAGCGCGGCCCCCCCGACTCCCGCCGCCTGCAGCAGCCGGCGGCGGGTCACCGCTCCCTCGCTCTTCGCTTTCTTTCCGCTGTCCATCCAAGACTCTCCTTTCCTGTCCGCGCCCCGAGGGGCTGGTCCGCTGAACAGGAACGGTCCGGAAGAGGAGAAACCCTCACCATGGGTGAAAGGTGACGGTACAATCCTCGCCGATGCGAAGAATTCTGAAACGATGCGCGCTCGCCCTCACCCTGGCGATGGGTATCCGCGGAGCCGCCGGCACCGCCGCCACGCCGGCGCTGGCCGCTCCGGCCGCCGATCCCATCAAGATCCGCGTCGAGTCGGGCGTGCTCGCCGGCACCGCGGAGGGTGGCGTGCGGATCTTTCGGGGCATCCCCTTCGCCGCGCCGCCGGTGGGTCCGCTGCGCTGGAAGCCGCCGCAGCCGCCGGCCGCCTGGAGCGGCGAGCGGAACGCCACGGCGGCGGGACCGAACTGCATGCAGCGGACCGACAAGGAGGGCGTCTCGCCCGGCGAGGGTGCGGTCAGCGAGGACTGCCTGACCTTGCAGGTGTTCGCGCCGCCGGAGGCGCACAGGGCGCCGGTCATGGTCTGGGTCCACGGCGGCGCCAACATCCAGGGCTCGGGCTCGAAAGCGGTCTACGACGGCTCAGCCTTCGCCCGCGACGGCGTGGTGCTGGTGGCGATCAACTATCGGCTGGGGCCGCTGGGGTTCTTCGCCCACCCCGCGCTCACCCGCGCCGCCAAGCCGGACGAGCCGCTGGCCAACTATGGGGTGATGGATCAGATCGCCGCTTTACGCTGGGTCCGGCGCAATATCGAAGCCTTCGGCGGCGATCCCGACAACGTCACACTGTTCGGCGAATCCGCCGGCGGGCTGGATGCCCTGATCCTGCTCTCGACCCCCGCGGCCCGCGGACTGTTCGCCAAGGCGATCGTGGAGTCGCCCGGCCGGAACTGGGAACCGTTGCCGACGCTCGCCGCCGCCGAGGCGGACGGGCTGCGGGCGGCATCCCGGGCCCTGCTCACCGCCGGCGCCACGGCCGACCAACTGCGGGCCATCTCCGCCCAGCGGTTGATCGCCGACATGGATTACGAATATGGGCCGGTCGCCGACGGCCGTCTGCTGACCGAAAGCCCGGCCCAGGCCTTCGCCACCGGTCACGCCGCCGATCTGCCGCTGATCATCGGCTCCAACAGCTTCGAGGCCTCGCTCTTCTCGGAATCGTCCACGAAGCTCGCCGACCTCACCCCTGAGATGCGCGCGGCCTACGCCGGCGAGGCGGCCAGCGACCGGCAACTGGGGACCATCCTGTTCACCGACCGCCACTTCACCGCCCCCGTGCGCTGGTTCGCCCGCCGGGCCGCCGCGGGCGCGCCGGCCTGGCTCTACCAGTTCTCCTACGTGCGGCCGAGCCAGCGCGACAAGGTCCCCGGCGCCCCCCACGGTTCCGAGATCCCTTACGTGTTCGACACCTGGGACAAGCTCTCCGCCCTGTCGCGCATGCTGCCGCCCGAGACCCGGACGATGACCGCCCTGGTGCACTCGTGCTGGGTCGCCTTCGCCAGGACGGGGGTCCCCGCCTGCCAGGGAGCCCCCGCCTGGCCCGCCTACTCGGCGGACCGCGACGAGCTGATGGAGCTCGGCCTCGCGACCGGCGTGCGCCGGCACTTCCGCCAGCCGCAGTTGGACGCCCAGGAGCACGCGGTCAAATTCCTGCCCTGAAAGGAGGCTTACATCATGCCCAAGATCAATGAGCTGCTGCTCGCCGAGCTCGAACGCGAGGCGGCCGGCACCCGCCGCGCCCTGGAGCGCGTGCCCGAGGGGCGCGAGGATTGGAAACCGCACGAGAAGTCGATGCCGCTCGGCTACCTGGCGGGGCTGGTCGCCACGATGCCGGGCTGGATCGCGGCGATGATCGAGCAGGACGAGCTCGACGTCACCGCCCCGGCCGAGCAGAAGACGCGGAGCGTGAAGACGAACCGCGAGCTCCTGGAGGCGTTCGACAAGGCGCTGGCCAAGGGGAAGGCGGCCCTCGCCGGCACCACCGACGAGCACCTGATGACCTCCTGGCGGATGCTCGCCCACGGTCACGTGGTGTCCGAGCAGCCGCGCTACGTGGCGATCCGCGACGGCGCCCTGAACCACCTCGCCCACCATCGCGGCCAGCTCACCGTCTACCTGCGACTCAACGACGTTCCCGTCCCATCGCTCTACGGACCGACGGCGGACGAGAAGGGGTTCTGAGGGCCGCGTTACTTGGTCTCACCGATTCGAGGAACGAATGAAAAACAATCTGACACGAACCGCCGCCCTCACCCTCGTCGCCCTTTTCCTTTCGACGTTCGGGTCGTCCCTGCTGGCCGCCCCCACGCCGCCGAGCCCGGGCGCCACCGCCATCGCTTCGGTCGAGGCTCCCCTCCCCGTCTGGTTGAACCCGCCTCCGCAGGGCAACTGCAGCCTGACCTGCACCGGCGGCACCAGGGTCCTCACGACGACGAGCCTGAGCGTGTGCTGCGCCAATCCAGGCACCCTCTGCCCGGCGGGAAGCCCGCCGATCGGTGGAACCTGGAAGCCGCTGTTCAACGGCAGCCTGGTGGACTGTGGGTTCGCGGTCTGAGCTCCCCTCTCTGGCACGCCTCGTGCTCGAATTTCGGCATCGACGAGAGGATGAAGTCCTCTAGAAGGAGGAGCTATGGCTAAGAGTGGAAAGAAGGACGCCCTGCAGAAGATAGACGTGCCGGGCCGGGCCCGGCCGCTGGTGGGACAGAAGGCGCACGAGATCCAGCCCTTCGGCACGATCGTGAAGCTGCCGATAGCGCTCAGCGAGACGGCCTGCCGCCAGAGCGTGGAGAACCTGAACCAGGTGCTCGCCGATACGATCACGCTGCGGGACCTCTACAAGAAGCATCACTGGCAGGTCGCCGGTCACACCTTCTACCAACTGCACCTGCTCTTCGACAAGCACTACGAGGAGCAGAACGAGCTCGTGGATCAGATCGCCGAGCGCATCCAGCTCCTCGGCGGGGTCAGCCTCGCGATGGCGGCCGACGTGGCGGAGACGACGATCATCCCGCGCCCGCCGCGGGGGCGCGAGGAGGTCCCGGTGCAGATCTCGCGGCTGCTGCACGCCCACGAGATCCTGCTGAAGGAATCGCACACCATGGCCGGCCAAGCCGACGACGCCGGCGACGACGGCACCAACGACCTGCTGGTGAGCGATGTGATCCGGACCAACGAGCTGCAGGTCTGGTTCCTCTCCCAGCACCTGGTGGACGTGCCGGTGGTCAAGGCCGACTGAGGAAAAGGGAACACGGACCGACACGGACGAGCAAGGACTTCCACGGACAGGGCTTGTCCCCGGTGTCCGTGAAAGTCCGTGCCTGTCCGTGTTCGTCCGTGGCCTTCCTCCCCTCTACGACGTCCTGCTCACATACCTCTCCCACTCCGCGAGCCGCCCTTCGAGCTGCCGCCCCAGGGCCTCCAGCGAGGGGAGGTCGGTCGGCTCCCGGGGGAGCAGCGGCAGGTCGACCAGCGGCTGCTCGCGGGAGAGGAGCTTGGCGAGCTCGACCAGGCCGCGGCGGTCGCGGTCGCCGGACCAGGTGAGGAGCTCCCAGCCGGTGGGCGCGCCGGGGTCGCCCGAGACGGGGACCTCGCCGTCCACCACGAAGCGGGGGTGGAGGCGGTTGACCACGATCGGACCGAGGTTGTAGCCGGCCTCCTCGAGATGGCGGGCGAAGAAGAGGGTGTCGGGGATCCGCTCCTCGCCGGGGCCGGTGACCAGCACGAACAGCGTCCGCTTCGAGCGCAGTAGCTCCTCGACCTCCACGGCGCGGGCGCGGAACCCTTCGTAGAGCGGACCGAAGGCCTGGAAGAACTCGGCCATGTCGCGCAGCAGGTCCATGCCGACCACGTCGTCGAGGAAGCGCTCGGCGCGGCGGCCGAGCATCCCCCACTTGGAGGCGGCCCGCAGGTGCCCCTCGTCGTCGAACCAGGGCTTGAGCGCCACCCGCAGGGCGCCGCTGTCGAGGAAGCCGACGATCCGCTTGGGGGCCTCCAGGAAGTCGAGCGCCTGCCGGGTGGGGGGGGTGTCGAGCACCACCTGGCCGAACCGGCCGTCGCCGGCGACCTCGAACAGCCGCTCGACCGCCATGTATTCGAGGATGCCGCCGAGGGTGCCCGAGAGGTGCTGGTAGAAGCGGTTGTTGAGCACGCGGCGGCGCGATTCCTCGTCCGGCGCGTAGCGCTCGATCAGACGGTCGAAGGTCAGCCGGGCATCGAGCAGGCTGGCGTGGAGCGTCCCCGGCGCGTCGAGCGCCACGGGCATCTCGCGGAGACGCGCCTCCTCCCCCACCCCCAGCGCCTGCTTCAGGCGCATCGAGGGATCGAAGGTCATCACCAGGGTGTCCTTCCCCTCGCGGGCCGCGAGCACGCCGAGGGAGGCGGCGAGCGTGGTCTTGCCGACGCCGCCGGAGCCGACGACGATGATCAGTGGGTGCTGGCCGGAGATCAGGTCCATGGTCGGTTCCTCACAGGGCTCCCGCGGCGGCGGCGAGGCAGCGGCCGAGAACGTCGAGCAGGGCTGGCCCGCGGTCGAGCGGCAGTTGCGGCAGTGAAATCCCGGGGCCCTGCCAGGATTCCTTCAGACGGGCGAGCTCGCGCTCGTTGAGCTGCCGCCGGCGGCGCCAGAGCGAGACCAGCTCGTTCTCCTTGGCTCCGGAGCCGGGCTCGGGCGGCGCTTCCGGGTACAGGCCGTTGACCACCAGCAGCTCGGGATCGCGGTGCACCCGCCCCTGGAGCGACGCGCGCAGCTCCAGCGCCTCCTCCACCGGCATCTCTTCGGCCGCGGTCACCACCACGACGCCGCAGCGCTCGGGATCGGCGATTAGCGTCGCCAGGTCGGCCGCCATGCGCGCGAAGGGGCCGTTGGTGATCACCTCCGACACCAGCGCCGGCGCGGCGAGCAGGGTGACTCCGTGGCCGGTGGCCGGAGCGTCGAGGATCACCGTGTCGATCTGCGGCGTGCCCGGCTCGCCGAGGCCCTGGAGCACGCGGTAGGCGTGGCCGAGGATGGCGATCTCCTTCAGGCCCGGCGCGCCGGTGGCGAACTGCTGATAGATCGGGCTGTTGAGCACGCGGCGGGTGAGGAGCTCCAGCTTGAGCTGGTCGCGCACCACCTGATCGAGGACCTGCTGCGGCTTGAGGTTCTGCACCCAGAGGCGGGGCTCGGCGGCCATGATGTCGCCGCCCGAGGGGGGAGTGCCGATCATCTGGTGCAGGTTCTCCCGCGGATCGACCTCGACCACCAGGGTCCGGCGGCCGGCGGCGGCGAAGGCGCGCCCCAGGGTCGCGGAGACCACGGTCTTGCCGACGCCCCCCTTGCCGGTGACCACCACGAGCTGGCGCCGCGAGAGCTGTTCGAGCGGATTCATCCCTGAAATCTCCTTGCCGCGGTCTTGCCGCAGAGCGGCATGACTATATCCGATCAGGGGCCTCTGTCTCGGCAAGGGAGGCGATCCGCACCAGGAGATATGGATAGGAGGTCGCCGGTTTCATGCTGTTTCCCCGTCCGGTCAAAAGGAGAAGTGATGAAGAAAAGTTCGAAAAAACTAAATCTCAACCGCGAGACGTTGATCCACCTGGAGGAGAATGGAGCCCCGCGGGCGATCGGCGGCGCCATTTCTCAGTTCTGCTCCAACATCCAGTGCCTGGATACTCGTGATCTCAGTTGCCGCTGCAGTCCCGACTGCACCTGTAGCTGCTAAGCCATGTACCCCTATCCCGTACGGGGTAGGGGTCCTCTCCAGCCCTTCCGGGCGTTGCATTCCCCTTCCCACCGCGATACAAACCGGCGGTCATGGCTTTCCCAGAAACCCGGCTCCGCCGCTTCCGCCGCACCCCCTCCCTCCGCCGCCTCGTGCGGGAGACCCGGCTCTCTCCGGATCAACTGGTGCTCCCCCTCTTCGTCGTCCCCGGCGAGGGAGTGGCGAAGCCGATCTCCTCGATGCCCGGCGTCTTCCACCATTCGGTCGACCAGGTGGTCGCGACCGCCCGCAAGGCGCTGGCCGAGGGGGTCCGCAGCGTGATCCTCTTCGGCCTGCCCGAGTTCAAGGACGCGGTGGGGAGCGCCGCCTGGTCGCCGGACGGCATCGTCCAGCGGGCTCTGCGCGCCCTCACAGCCGAGGTGCCGGGGCTGGTGAAAATCGTCGACGTCTGCTTCTGCGAGTACACCGACCACGGCCACTGCGGCGTGCTGCACGGCGAGGAGGTGGACAATGACGAGACTCTCGCCAACCTGGCGCGGCAATCGGTGTCGCTGGCCGAGGCGGGAGCAGACATCATCGCCCCCTCGGACATGATGGACGGCCGCGTGGGGGCGATCCGCCGGGCGCTCGACGCCGCCGGCTTCGCGGAGACGCCGATCCTCTCCTATGCCGTCAAGTTCGCCAGCGGCTTCTACGGCCCCTTCCGCGAGGCCGCCGAGTCGACCCCGCAGTTCGGCGACCGCCGCGCCTATCAGATGGACGCCGCGAACGGCCGCGAGGCAATGCGCGAGGCGGCGCTCGACGTCGAGGAGGGGGCGGACATGCTGATGGTCAAGCCCGCCGTCGCCTACCTCGACATCCTGGCCGAGCTCCGCCGGCGCTTCGACCTGCCGCTCGCCGCTTACCACGTCAGCGGCGAGTACGCGATGCTCAAGGCCGCGGCCGAGCGCGGCTGGATCGACTACGATCGCGTGATGATGGAAACCCTCCTCGCCATCCGCCGCGCTGGCGCCGACCTGATCATCACCTACGCGGCGCGCGACGCGGCGCGGCTGCTGGCCGCGGGGTGGGCGGAATGAGAGCCCTCATCACCCCGTCCCTCTTCTCCCGTCCCCTCCCCCCTCCCTCACCGGGAGAAGAGGGAGTCCCCCACCCTCCGCTGCTGAAACGGATTCCTGTCTTTCTCCCCTCTCCCTGTGAGGGAGGGTGGGAGGGGGAAGGGAGAGGGGCCGGGGGTGAGGGTTCGGGTGGGGGGCTCACCCCATGAGTGACCTCATGGCCCGCGCCGAGCGGATCCTCCCCGGCGGCGTCAGCTCCCCCGTGCGCGCCTTCCGCGGCGTCGGCGGCACGCCGGTCTTCGTGCGCTCGGCGCAAGGGGCGTATCTGGAGGGCGAGGACGGCCGGCGCTACATCGACTACATCGGCGGCTACGGCCCGCACATCCTCGGCCATCGCCACCCGGCGGTGGTGGCGGCGATCGCGGAGGCCCTCGGCCGGGGCACCGCGTTCGGCGCGCCGACCCTGGCCGAGGTGGAGATCGCGGAGACCATCGCATCCGCCCTGCCGGGGGTCGACATGGTGCGGCTGGTGAGCTCCGGCACCGAGGCCACGATGTCGGCCCTGCGCCTCGCCCGCGCCGCCACCGGCCGCGACAAATTCCTCAAGTTCGAGGGGTGCTACCACGGCCACGCCGATCCCTTCCTGATCGCCGCCGGCTCCGGCGCGGCCACCATCGGCGTCCCGTCCTCGCCCGGCGTGCCCGCCGCCGTCATCGCCGACACCCTGCTCGCCCCCTACAACGACCTCGACGCCGTCGAGCGGCTGTTCGCGCGGGAGGGGGACGCGATCGCCGCGATCATCGTCGAGCCGATCGCCGGCAACATGAACCTGGTACCTCCGGTCCCCGGCTTCCTCCAGGGGCTCCGCGCCCTCTGCGACCGCCACGGCGCGATCCTGATCTTCGACGAGGTGATGACCGGCTTCCGAGTCGGCTGGGGGGGCGCGCAGGGAATTCTCGATGTGCGGCCGGACCTGACGACGCTCGGCAAGGTGATCGGTGGCGGCCTGCCGCTCGCCGCCTACGCCGGACGGCGCGACCTGATGAGCCGGATCGCCCCCGCCGGCCCCGTCTACCAGGCGGGCACCCTGTCGGGGAACCCGCTGGCCGTGGCGGCCGGAAAAGCGGCCCTCGCCGAGCTCGGCCGGGACGAGCCCTGCCCCTACGAGGCGCTCGAAGCCACCGGCGCCCGCCTGCAAAAGGGGATCGAAGCGGCCGGAGAGCGACATGGCATCGCTTGCCGGGTGGAACGCCAGGGCTCGATGCTCGGCCTCTTCTTCACCGCCGGCCCGATCCACCGGATGGAGGACGTCACCGCCACCGACCGGCCGCGCTTCTCCCGCGTCTTCCATAAGCTGCTCGACCGCGGCATCCATCTCCCGCCGTCGCCCTACGAGGCGATGTTCCTCTCCACCGCGCACGGCGAACCGGAAATCGCCGCCACTCTCGAAGCCTTCGACGCCGCGTTCGCGGAAGAGGCCGCTTCCCCGGGCCCCGCATGACCCACTCGGACGTCATCGTCCTGGGCGGCGGCATCATCGGGCTCGCGGCCGCCCGCCAGCTCGCCCTGCGGGGATTGCGGGTGGAGGTCGTCGAGCGGCTGCCGCACGGCGCCGAGGCCTCGCTGGCCGCGGCCGGCATGCTCTCGCCGCTCGGCGAGACGACCACCCCCGGCCCGTTCCTGGACGCCTGCCGTGCCTCGCGCGACCTGTGGGGGCCCTGGGTGGCAGCGCTGGAGAGCGAAACCGGCCTGTCCGTCGACTACGACACCAGCGGCTGCCTGCTGGTCGCCCTGAGCGAGGAGGACGAGGCGGGGATCGCGCACACCGTCAGCACCGCCCGCGACTTGGGCGAGCGGGCGGACGAGGTGGAGATCGCCGCCCTGCGTCACTGGGTGCCGGACATCACCGCGGAGGCGCGCCGGGCCGTCCATCTGCCGGACGAGCACCGGGTGGACAACGTCCAGCTCTGCGCCGTGCTCGCGCAGAGCCTGGCGAAGCTCGAGGTCCCGATCCATTACGACAGCGAGGTCGTACAGGTCGAGCGCCGGCATCCGCAAGGGACTGTGCTGGTCCACGGCCATCACTGGCGCAAGGAGGCGCGCCTGCTGGTGCTCGCCGCCGGTGCCTGGAGCGGCCGCATCCCCGGCCTCCCGGAGCTGCCGCTCCGCCCGGTGCGCGGCCAGATGGTGCTGCTGGGGGGGATCGATTGGCCCTGGCGCGGCGCCCTCCGGCAAGGGGATTTCTACGCCGTCCGCCGCGGCGCCACCGGGCTGCTGGTCGGCGCTACCGTCGAGGAAGCGGGTTTCGACAAGCACAACACCGTCGAGGGGATCGAGGACCTGCTCGCCTTCGCGCGCCGGCTCTTCCCGGATATCGGCCGCAAGCGGCTGGAGACCGTCTGGGCCGGTCTGCGGCCGGGCACGCCGGACGACCTGCCGGTCCTGGGGCGGATCCCGGGCTGGCCCGCGATCGTTGCCACGGGCCACTACCGCAACGGCATCCTGCTGGCCCCCTGGACGGCGCGGCACGTGGAGCGCCTCGCGCTCGACGCGGGCGAAAGCGAAATCCCCGACTTCTCGCCGCAGCGTTTCCTCAGCCGCTCCTGAGGATATAATCCTCCTCCCGGAGGGGACTGCAACCGCTAAGATACGGCCGCCAAAAGGAGGGGCCTGGGAATGACTCACATCATCACGGAACCGTGCATCGGAGTGAAGGATTCGGCCTGCGTCGACGTCTGCCCGGTCGATTGCATCTACGGCAAGAACGAGGACTGGGAGATGCTCTACATCCACCCCGAGGAGTGCATCGACTGCGGCCTCTGCGTCGACGCCTGCCCGGTCGAGGCGATCTACCCGATGGAGGAGGTCCCCGACAAGTGGAAGGCCTTCATCGCCAAGAACTACGAGCACTTCGGCCTCACCCCTCCCTGACGCGCGCGCTCTACCCAGGCCTCCAGCGGAAAGGCGCGGCTCCGGCCGCGCCTTTTCTGCTGTAACTTCCTGTGACAGCCCATCGTCACAGGAAGTTACAGAGGCCGTCACACAGCCGCCACCACATGGTGCAAGACTCTGCTTAGACAAGGAATTCCCGAGGAGAGAACCGGATCTACACCAGCAACGCGCCGATTTGAGACGTGATTCCGGGCTGTCCGGCTCTCGATCCTTAAGGAAGAGGGGGGTCTAGAATGCTACCGAATCGCTTTCTTGCGTTGCTTCAAGCCACCAGTCAACGTCAGCGGCTTCGCTGGTTGTACAGTGCGATCCTTGCCGGAGTTCCCTGCGAGGCCCTCGCCAAGGTGGCGGTCTTGATCCAGAGGATCAACGCTACTACCGGTTCCTCCTGGAAGCGGAGCCTTGATCCAAGCACAGTGGAGGGACAGACCCTGCTCTCCGTGTGCTGCCTGATCCTGTTCTCCCTGCTGTTCTTCCGTTTCTCTGCCGGCGACGATCGATATATGGGGCAGCGCTATTCACACTTCAAGCAGCGGATCATCGCTCCGGCCTTCGCTCCGCCTATAGAGTTGACGGCGACCCATTACCTCTTCGATCTCCTCTTTCTTAACGGCCAAGCCGCGATGCTGCTCTACTGTGTCAGCCAGATCTTGGAGCCGGAGAGGTTCTTCCTGTGTTTCGAGTCCATCCTTACGATGAACGTGTGCTGGCTTACTTGGAACTTCCTCCGCGAGCGGAACGTCACGTTCACCCATGTGCAGAACCGGATCTTGGTAACGGTCAACTACCTCGATTGCCATCGGGCGGGCCTCCGCTGGGCATTGAACAACCTGGTGGCCCTCATGTGCTTTCTTCTCCTCAAGCACCTGAGCCACCTGGGTGCCTTGGCTCACGACCGGATCCTGTGGGCGAGCGTGGGAGTCTGCATGCTAAACAGCCTGCTCGATTTGGCGGCCACATACTGGCATTATTTTCCAAAATCCTCCCGCGAAAGGTCGCCTAAGGCCTGCTGATCCCTCCGGCGATCTGATCTAGCGGTCCGACCAGCGGCTCCGGCCGCGCCGTTCTTGCTCCGGTAGGCTGGCCAAGCCGATGTCGCAGGAGACGGCGCGGCGGAACTCCGCCAGCTCAAAATCCGGAGAGACAGGCTGTCGCGGCTCCGCCAAGCCGACATCGCCGGAGATGGGCCGCCGTAAGCTCCGCCGGCCCGATGTCGCAGGAGATGCCGCGGCGGAGCTCCGTCAACCCAAAATCCCGGGAGACGGGCTGTCTCGGCTCCGCCAAGCCGACGTCGCCAGAGACGGGCCGCCGTAAGCTCCGCCAGCCCGATGTCGCTGGAGACACGGCGGCGGAGCTCCGCCAGCTCAAAATCCCTGGAGACGGGCTGTCGCGGCTCCGCCAGGCCAATGTCGCCGGAGACAGGCCGCCGTACTTTCCGCCAGCCCGATGTCGCTGGAGACACGGCGGCGGAGCTCCGCCAGCTCAAAATCCCTGGAGACGGGCTGTCGCGGCTCCGCCGGGCCAATGTCGCCGGAGACAGGCCGCCGTACTCTCCGCCGGCCCGATGTCGCCGGAGACGCCGTGGCGGAGCTCCGCCAGCCCGATATCCCGGGCGCCAGGGCGCCGCCGGCTCCGCCAGCGCATCTCCGGCAACTCCCACCGGCAGACCTCACAGGCTTGCGTCGCGCTCACTAAGCTTTCAAGGGAATCTCTCGCTGGGGAGGAATGGAAAATTCCGCCCGTCTGTTCTATGATTTGAGTGTCGCGGACTCAATGGAAAAGAGCCTCGACCTCTGGAGGGAGACGCTTGGACTACAAGGACTACTACGCATCGCTGGGAGTCAAGAAGGACTCGTCCCAGGAGGACATCCAGAAGGCGTACCGGAAGATGGCGCGCAAGTTCCATCCCGACGTCAACAAGGACCCTCAGGCCGAGGTCAAGTTCAAGGAGATCGGCGAGGCCTACGAGGTCCTGAAGGACCCGGACAAGCGCAAGAAGTACGACCAGTTCGGCTCCAACTGGAACCGGACGGGCGGTCCGCCGCCGGGCTACGAGGGGTTCGGCCAGGGGGGCGGCGGCTTCGACTTCAGGGACTTCCAGGGCGCCGGCGGCGCGGGTGGGTTCAGCGACTTCTTCGAGATGCTGTTCGGCGCCAACGGTCCGGGCGGCCGGCGGCGCGGCGGCGCGGCGGGGTTCGGCGGTGCGGGCGGCGGTTTCGGTCCCCAGGCGGGCGGCGACGCCGAGGCGGCGATCTCCGTCTCGGTCGAGGAGGCGGTCCGCGGCGGCTCGCGCGAGATCGCGATCTCCGACCCCAACACCGGCCAGCGCAAGACGCTGACGATCAAGATCCCCGAAGGGGTCCGTTCGGGTCAGAAGATCCGCCTCTCCGGCCAGGGCTCGCCGGGGATGGGCGGAGGGCCGGCGGGCGATCTCTTCCTGAAGATCGAGATCGCGCCCGACCCCCGCTTCCGCATCGAGGGCTCGGACATCCTCACCTACGTCGCGATCACGCCGCCGGAGGCGGTGCTGGGCGCCGAGGCGGACGTCGAGACCCCGGGCGGCAGCGTGCGGGTGCGCATCCCGGCGCGCTCCTCCTCCGGCCGCAAGATCCGGCTGCGGGGGCGGGGGCTGGCGCAGTCCGGCGGCACCAAGGGAGATCTTTTGGCAGAGATCCGGATCGTCATCCCGGAGGGGCTGAGCGACCGCGAGATCGAGCTCTACGGGGAGCTCGCCGCGGCGGCTTCCGAATCGATGGCGCAAGAAGAGGAAGTGGAAGCTTCTTAGGCAGTTCGCCCACGGTTCTGTAGGGAGCTCCCCTGCAAATTCATGACCGGCGGGCTCGAAGCGAGGGCAAATCATCATGGATATGAATCGCATGACCCAGAAATCCCAGGAGGCGCTGCAGAGCGCCCAGACGAAGGCCTTGCGGTATGGTCACCAGGAGGCCGACGGCGAGCACCTCCTGCTCGCCCTGCTGGAGCAGCCGGAAGGGTTGATCCCCCGCCTGCTCGGACGCATGGAGGCTCCCACCGAGGCGCTCAAGGCCGAGGTGGAGAGCGACCTCGCGCGACGGCCGCGGGTCTCCGGCCCCGGCGTCGAAGCCGGCAAGATCTATCTCACCAAGGGGTTGCAGCAGATCCTGGTGCGCGCCGAGGACGAGGCCAAGCGGCTCAAGGACGAATACGTCTCCGTCGAGCACCTGCTGCTGGCGATGATCGACGAAGGCTCCTCCTCGCCGCTCGGCCGCCGGCTGGCCCAGCTCAACATCACCCGTGACGCCTTCCTCGCCGCCCTCACCGCTGTGCGCGGCAACCAGCGGGTGACCAGCGCGATGCCGGAGGTGGCCTACGAGGCGCTGGAAAAGTACGGCGTCGACCTGGTCTCCGAGGCGCGGCGCAACAAGCTCGATCCGGTGATCGGCCGCGACGCCGAGATCCGGCGGGTGATCCGCATCCTGTCGCGCAAGACCAAGAACAACCCGGTGCTGATCGGCGAACCGGGCGTCGGCAAGACCGCCATCGTCGAGGGTCTCGCGCAGCGGATCGTGCGTGGCGACGTCCCCGAGTGGCTGAAGGACCGCGCCATCTTCTCGCTCGATATGGGCTCGCTGCTCGCCGGCGCCAAGTACCGCGGCGAGTTCGAGGAGCGGCTCAAGGCCGTGCTCAACGAGGTCAAGCAGAGCGAGGGGCGGATCCTGCTGTTCATCGACGAGCTGCACACCATCGTCGGCGCCGGCAAGACCGAGGGCTCGCCCGACGCCGGAAACCTGCTGAAGCCCATGCTCGCCCGCGGCGAACTCCACTGCATCGGCGCCACCACGCTCGACGAGTACCGCAAGAACATCGAGAAGGACGCGGCTCTGGAGCGGCGCTTCCAGCCGGTGCAGGTCGATCCGCCCACCGTCGAGGACACCGTCTCGATCCTTCGCGGCCTGCGCGAGCGTTTCGAGATCCACCACGGCGTGCGCATCCAGGACAACGCCCTGGTGGCCGCGGCGGTGCTCTCCAACCGCTACATCACCGACCGCTTCCTGCCCGATAAGGCGATCGATTTGATTGACGAGGCGTCGGCCATGCTGCGCACCGAGATCGATTCGATGCCGCAGGAGCTCGACGAGGTCACCCGCCGGGTGATGCAGCTCGAGATCGAGGAGGCCGCGCTGAAGAAGGAGAAGGACAAGGCCAGCCGGGAGCGGCTGGAGGACCTCCGGCGCGAGCTGGCGGACCTGAAGTCGAAGGCCGACGCCATGCGCGCCCAGTGGGAGGCCGAGAAGAAGTCGATCGAGGACGTCCGCGCCCTGCGGAGTCAGATCGAGAAGGTGCGCCAGGAGATCGAGGCGGCCGAGCGGAGCTACGACCTCAACAAGGGCGCCGAGCTCCGCTACGGCACGCTGCCGCAGCTCGAGGCCCAGGTCAAGGAGAAGGAGGCCCGCCTGGGCGAGCAGCAGAAGAGCGGCGGCCAGCTCCTGCGCGAGGAGGTCACCGAGGAGGAGGTGGCCGAGATCGTCTCGCGCTGGACCGGTATCCCGGTGACCCGCCTGGTCGAGGGCGAGCGCGACAAGCTGCTGCGCATGGAGGATCTGCTCCACCTGCGGGTGGTCGGCCAGGACGAGGCGGTCCGGCTGGTCGCCGACGCCGTGATGCGGGCCCGCGCGGGGATCAAGGACCCGCGGCGTCCAATCGGCTCGTTCATCTTCCTGGGGCCCACCGGCGTCGGCAAGACCGAGCTCGCCAAGACGCTGGCGGCTACGCTCTTCGACAGCGAAGAGAACATCATCCGGATCGACATGAGCGAGTACATGGAGCGCCACACCGTCTCGCGGCTGATCGGCGCTCCGCCCGGCTACGTAGGCTATGAGGAGGGGGGCCAGCTCACCGAGGCGGTGCGGCGCAAGCCCTACTCCGTGATCCTCTTCGACGAGATCGAAAAGGCGCACGGCGACGTCTTCAACGTGCTCCTGCAGATCCTCGACGACGGCCGGGTGACCGATTCGCAGGGGCGCACGGTGGACTTCAAGAACACCGTGATCATCATGACCTCGAACGTCGGCTCGGTGCACCTGCTCGAAGGGGTGATGGCCACCGGCGAGATCACCGAGGCGGCGCGGCAGGCGGTGATGCGCGACCTGCGGACCCACTTCCGCCCCGAGTTCCTCAACCGGGTGGACGACATCGTGCTCTTCAAGCCGCTGCGGCTGGAGGAGATCGAGAAGATCGTCGACCTGCTGACCGAGGATCTGCGCCGGCGCCTGACCGACCGCGGCATCCGTCTGGAGCTGAGCGAGCCCGCCCGCGAGTTCGTGGCCCGCGAAGGCTTCGACCCCGTCTACGGCGCCCGGCCGCTCAAGCGCTTCCTCCAGCACGAGCTGGAGTCGCGCATCGCCCGCGCCCTCATCGCCGGCGAGGTCCACGACGGCTCGCTCCTCCGCGTCGGCATGAAGGACGGCCAGCTCGCCATCGAGATCGAGAACCCCGTCGAAAAGCCCAAGGAGGCGGAGGTGCCCGTCGGGGCGTGATCCTTCCCCACTCTTCGCTGAAGTTGAGAAGCCCGGCTCCGGCCGGGCTCTTCATTTTGGATGTATCTTTATTCCATCAGGAATCTGATACGGCCAAGGAATGGAGACTCCGATGAAGCGCCCGGCCATCGATCGACGCGCCCTCCTCGCCCTGCTGGTCTTGACCACGGTCCTCTGCGGAATCTGGGCCGCCACCGCCCGCCCCTGGAGACGGAGCGCCGAACGTCCCGCGGCCACCGAAGCGATGAAAGCCTTCCTCTGGCGTCAGCAGATCGAGCGTGATGAGAACGGCAGGATTCCTCGGGGAGCTTTGCTGGCGGCGCTCCAGCAACGGGACCGACTGGCGCGGAGCGTCGTCACCACGGGCTTGACCAAGACCGCGGGTCTGGAGAACGGCTGGGCCTTCCGCGGGCCGAGCAACGTCGGCGGCCGCACGCGGGCCCTGCTGATCGATCCTCGCAGGCCCTCCCATCTCTGGGCCGGTTCGGTTTCGGGTGGACTCTTCGTCTCGCAGAACTCCGGCAAGACCTGGTCGCCGCTGGACGACTACTTTCCCAGCCTCACCGTGTCGTCGCTCGCCGCCGATCCCACCGATCCGGACACCTTCTACGTCGGCACCGGCGAGGGTTTCTACAACATCGACTCCCTCAGCGGGCTCGGCGTCTTCGTCACCCACGACGGCGGCGCCAGCTTCCAGCAGCTCGCCGCCACGGCGGACTGGGGAGACGTGAACCGGATCGCCGTCTCACCGGCGGATCCGTCCGTCCTCCTCGCCGCGACCTCGCTCGGCATCTATCGCTCGACGGACGGCGGAAATAGCTGGTCCTCCCGCACGACGCGCCGATCGCTGCAGGTCGCCATCAACCCGCGGGTGCCGAACGAGGCTCTGGCGACGGAGGAGGGCGTCAACCACGTTCATGAGGTCCTGTTCTCCAGCGACGGCGGCGCCAACTGGACCGTCGCCAGCAACTTCAACGACGTGCCGAATAATCTGGCCCGTATCGAGATCGCCTACGCGCCCTCCGACGGCAACATCGCCTACGCCAATCAGGACGGCGATTTCTGGAAGTCCACGGATGGCGGCCGCTCCTGGGACCAGGTCGGCGAAAGCGGGGACGGCAACTGGTACAGCAACGCCGTCTGGGTCTCCCCCACCGACCCCAACCTGATCCTGGTCGGCGGCGTCGCCGTCTGGCGCAGCACCAACGGCGGCCAGAGCTTCGCCCCGGTTTCGAACGGCTACCTGCTGACGCAGCAGGTCCATCCCGACGTTCATTTTTTCACCAGCGACCCCGGCTACAACGGCAAGACCAACCGTCGCGTGTACGTGGGGTGCGACGGCGGCGTCTTCGTCACCGACAACGTGCAGGCGGTGACCCCGAGAAAGGGCTGGCGCAGCCTCAACGGCGCCTACGCGACGACGCAGTACTACAGCGGCACCGGGGACGGGCCCACCGCTCTGCTGATGGGAGGCGCCCAGGACAACGGCACCCTGCGCTTGCAGAAGACCGCCACCGCCCTCCTGACCTACGGCGGCGACGGCGGCTTCGTCGCCATCGACCGGCAGATGCCGACGTACGTCTATGGCGAGTACATCTCGCTCTCCAACCTCTTCCGCTCCCGCGACGGCGGCAAGCACCTCGACGCCTTCATCCTGGGAGATATGCCCGAGCAGGGACAGGGGAACTTCATCGCGCCCTTCGTCCTCGACCCCACCGACGGCAACCGCATGCTCGCCGGCGCCGGCCAGCTCTGGCTCAGCACCAATGTGCGGACCGGAAGACCTCCCGCTTGGACGGCGATCAAGCCCGCGGCCAGCAACTCGTTCGGCATCCAAAACATCAGCGCCATCGCGGTCTCCCCCGCCGATCCCAACCGGATCTGGGTCGGGCACAACGACGGCCAGCTCTACCTGTCGAAAGATGGACAGTCGGGAGGCCCGAGCTGGCAGACCATCGACGACAACATCGGCCACAATCCGCTGCCGAACCGGTACATCACTCGCATCACCCCGTCCTGGCAGGACCCCCAGGTCGCCTGGGTGAGCTTCGGCGGCCGCACCCCGGACAACCTCTGGCGGACGGACGACGGCGGCCAGACATGGCACTCGATCTCCGGGCAACTTCCCCAGATTCCCATCCTGGGCATCGCGCAGCATCCGGCGCGTCCGGACTGGCTCTACGTCGGTACCGAAGTCGGCGTCTTTGCCTCCGAGGACGGCGGCCAGACCTGGGGGACGGTCAACGAAGGTCCCGGCAATGTGGAGGTCGACGACGTCGTCTTCCTGAACCGCTCGACCACCCTGCTCGCCGCCACCCACGGGCGGGGCCTGTGGACGATCAACGTGCCCTGACTGCTTGAACGCGTTGGAAAGCTACCTCGCTGAGCTGCGTTCTTTTCGGCGCTACCTGCGCGAGCGGTTCATCGCGGAGCCGGCTCTTCATCACTTGGCGGAGAGATACCTGCACCTCGCCTGCGAAGCTGTGCTGGACATCGCCCAGCACGTAAGGAATGATTGATGGAGACCTCGCCGAACGGCTGAAGCGGTGGATGGGATTCCGCAACATCCTCGTCCACTTTTACCTGGCGATCGATCACGGTCGAGTCTACGACGCGATGCAGGAGGATCTCGGAGACCTCGAAGCGTTCGCCGCGAACATGTCCCGCTTTCTCTAACCTGCCCGGCCCAAAAACTGGGGCTTTTCTTTTCGTGCTCAGCTATCGTTGCTGGTCTTTGGATCAGGAAGGACCCAATGGTCCCACGGATCGGGATCCACATCCGGTACTTTCGCGAGCACAGCCTCAAAGTCCTCCCGGCTCCCTTCCCTGGCCGGAGCTTCCCAGGAATCGGCGGGCTTAGCGGCATCTTCGGCCGCAGCCACTTCACGCTCCAGATCCGTCAGGCCCACATCCAGGTAAGGCAGATTCCGCTGGCTCAGCAGCTCAAGAAACTGGGCCTTCGACAGACCCAGAATCTCAGCGGCCTTGCCCGATGAGATGTCTCCTTCCTGAAAGAGCTCAAGAACAACCCTTTCCTCCGGAAAGCTGATGCTCACTGTTTCGATCCCTACCGGAGCCCCGAGCTCGCCAGTCCCAGCAACGACTTGATGTTGTCGTCGTTCCAGCGGATGCCGGCGCCGAGGAAGAAGGAGCGGCGGGTACTCTCCAGGGGGTCGTCGTAGCCGCCGATCAGGTAGAGATTGGGAGCGAACTGGTAGCGGCCGAGCAGGCGAAGATGGGCCGACTCGTTGTTCGGACGGTTGAAGTCGAACGCTTCGAAGGAGAGCCGGAGCCGGCGATCGAGCACCGGCAGGGGGTACTCGATCTGCGCGCCGCCAGTCCCCTCGATGATGCCGGCGTAGAGGTGGGTGTCCCACGGGCCCTTGTAGCCGAAGAGGCCGGTCGCGGAGTAGCTCCGCTCGTCGGTGATCGTGTGGATGGTGGTCGTCTCCGGCACTCCGCTCGGCGGGGTGACGGTGTAGGTCTGCGTCTTCTCGCTCCGCTTGCCCTCCGGAGTGCTGACGATCCCGACGCGGTAGAGGTGCTTGTCGTCCTGCGGATCGATGTCGAGGTGGAAAGCGCTCTGCGAGTCGCCGGGGTGCTGGAGATAGAAGGCCTGCACGTCGAGGTCGATCTTGAACTTGTTGAGCCCGCCGAAGCTCTTGCTCAGCGATTCCACCCCACCCTTGATGCTGTCGAGGGTGGTGATCACGCCGTTGTAGGCCTTGTCGTCGTTGACCAGCTTGCCGATGGTGCCCTCGCCGCTGGCGATCTTGCCGGAGATCTTGTTCAGGTTGTCGGCGGAGGTCTGGAGCTTGGTGGTCAGCTCCTTGATGTTGTCCAGGCTCCCCGAGACGTTGCCGCGGTTCTCGGCGACCAGGGTCGAGATCTGGTCGAGGGTGCGGTTGGTCTCGGCGGCGATCCGCGGCAGCTCGCGCGCCAGGATCGCGGTCAGGTCGTTGATGTGGTTGACGCTGGAGGCGACGTTGGCGCGGTTCTCCGCCACCAGCATGCGGATCTCGGTGCTGGTGAGCTGGATGTCGGCCAGCAGGCGGGCGATGCCGCCGCCGACGTCGTTGGTGGAAAGCTGGCTGGTCACCTTCTGGATCGAGGAGCCGATGTCGTTGATCTTCGCCATCGCGTCGTCGAGGCTCGGCGGCGTCGTGCCGGCGAGCAGGGAGTTTTCGGGCAGCGGCGGCGCGTTCGGCGGTCCGGGGATCAGCTCGACGTACTTCTCGCCCAGCAGGCCGAGGTTGGCGATCCGCGCGGTGGTGCCGACGGTGAGCGGGACCTTCTTCTCCATCACCATGTTGACCCGCGCCTTGGTCCCCTGGTAGAGGCCGAGGCCGTCGACGTGGCCCACGCGGACGCCGGCGATGCGCACCGAGGCCTTGTCGTCGAGCCCGGCGACCGAGTCGAAGATGGCGCGGAAGTGCTGCCCCTTGGTGCCGAAGGGGTTGATGTCCTCGATCTTCCAGATCAGGACGCCCAGGACGACGAGGCACAGAGTCGCGAAGACCCCGATTTTGACCAGTGATTTCATAGCTCTCCCGTACTCCCGGGCGCCTTCAGAGGCCGCTCGGTCCTCCACCGCTGTCCGTCTTGTGCGCCGCATCCCGCGAATCGCCGCCCGGACGCGCCGAAACATCCTCGGTCAGCGGCCCCTCGGCCTTGCCGTGGATGAACTGCTGCACCCTCGGATCGTCGAGCCGCTTGAACTCCTCGGGCGGCGCCTCGGCGATGATCTTACCCCGATTGAGCATGGCGATCCGGTCGCCGATCAGGAACGCGCTCTCCATGTCGTGGGTGATGGTGATGGTGGTCGTCTTCAGCCGGTTCGACAAATCGAGGATCACCTCGCCGATCAGCGCCGTGGTCACCGGGTCGAGCCCGGTGGTCGGCTCGTCGAAGAGAAGGATCTCCGGCTGGTGGGCGATCGCGCGGGCGAAGCCGACGCGGCGCCGCATGCCGCCGGAGAGCTGCGAGGGGAGCTTGTCGGCCACCCCTTCGAGCCGCACCATCTCCAGGCACTCCACAACCCGGTCGTTGATTTCCCCGTGGCTCATCTTGGTCAGCCGCTGCAACGGGAACGCGATGTTCTGCCAGACGGTCATCGAGTCGAACAGCGCCCCCTCCTGGAAGGCCATGCCGAACTTGCGCCGGAACTCGGTGATCTCGCGGTTGCCGAGCGTCGAGACGGTGATGCCGTCGACCTCGACGGTGCCCGAGTCCGGCTTGAGCAGGCCGATGATGTGCTTGAGCAGCACGCTCTTGCCGGTGCCCGAGCCGCCGATGACGACCAGCGATTCCGCCGGCGCGATGTCGATGCTCACGCCGTCGAGCACCACCTTGGGGCCGAACGACTTGTGCAGATCCTTGATACGGATCTGGACGTTGTCACTTCCCTTCTCCCCCTCTCCCGGTGAGGGAGGGCGGGAGGGGACGGGAGAGGGGGCCGGGGGGTGAGGGTTCGCCATTAGAACAGCAACCGGGTCAGGAAGAAGTCCGAGATCAGGATGGCGATGCTCGCCACCACCACGGCGGCGGTCGTCGAACGTCCCACGCCCTCCGCGCCGCCGGTCGTGTAGAACCCCTGCTGGCAGCCGATGACGGCGAGCAGGAAGCCGAAGGCGGACGCCTTGATCAGGCCGGAGAACAGGTCGTTCAATTGCATGAACTGGAACGACCGGTTGAGATAGGCGACCGGATTCGCCCCCATCAGCACCACGGCGACCAGGTAGCCGCCGAGAATGCCGACGCCGTTGCCCAGGACGACGAGCAGCGGCAGCGTGATGGTGGTCGCCCAGACCCGCGGCACTACCAGGTAGTGGACCGGATCGGTCGCCATCACCTCGAGGGCGTCGATCTGCTCGGTGACGCGCATGGTGCCCAGCTCGGCGCCCATGGCCGAGCCGGCGCGGCCGGCGACGATCAGGCCGGAGAGCACGGCGGAGAGCTCGCGCACCATCGACAGGGCCACCAGCGAGCCGACGAAGCTCTCGGCGCTGAAGCGGCTCAGCACGGTGAAGGTCTGGAGGGCCAGCACCATGCCGGTGAACCCCGCCGTCAGCAGCACGACGGGCAGCGAGTTGATACCCACCTTCACCATCTGGCGGAACAGCTCCCGCCAGTCGTAGGGGGGGCGGAAGGTCCAGACGAAGACGCGCCCGACCATCTGCATGAAGCGCCCCATCTGCTCGAAGAAGCGCTCCAGCGACGATGGCAGCTTCAAGTCTCCTCCCTCGAAAAACGCGACATCAGCTCCTCCACTCTCCCCTCGCGGACATAGCGGCGCGGCAGCCGGAGCCCCAGATGGCAGAGGATCTCCCAGGAGATCGTACCGGCGTGCGCGGCGAGCTCCGTCGCCGTAATCTCTTCGTCGCCCTGGCGGCCGAGGAGCACGACCTCCTCCCCCAGCTCCGCCCCGGCGTCGGTGACGTCGAGCAGGGTCATGTCCATCGTAACCGAACCGGCCACCGGAACACGACAGCCCCGCGCCAGCGCCTCCGCTTTTCCCGTCAGCCGCCAGGCGTAGCCGTCCGCGTAGCCCACCGGGACGACGGCGATGCGGCTCCGCCTGCGGGTGACGGTGCGACCGCCGTAGGAGAGCGCCGTGCCCGCCGGCACCTCGCGGAGCTGGACGATCCTGGCGCGTACCGCCATGACCGGTTTGAGATCGCTCGCTCCGGCTCCCGGCACGGGATCGAGCCCATAGATCGCGATCCCCATTCGCACCAGGGCGAAGCGGCTCTCCGGGCGGTGGAGGGCGGCGGCGCTGTTGGCCATGTGGATCAGGATCCCTGCTCTTTCCTCCGGGGTAAGCAGGGCGAGCACGGCGGCGAAGCGCTCCTCCTGGGCCGGATTGCGCGGGCTCGCCGGATCGTCGGCATCGCCGAAGTGCGAGAGGAGGCCGGCGAGCCGCAGACCGGAGGCGCCGCGCAGGATCTCCAGCGCCCGCGGCACCTCGTCGACCGCCACGCCGAGGCGCCCCATGCCGGTGTCCACCTTGAGATGGACCCGCTGCGGCTCGCGCTGCCCCGCCGTCCAGTCCCGCCAGTGCGCCAGCTCCGCGAGGGAGGAGAGGGTCGGGGTGAGGCTGTAGCGCGCGTACAGGGCGATCTTCTCGGGCCGCGCCGTGCCCAGCACCAGGATCGGGAGCTGGACGCCGGCGCGGCGAATCTCGGCCCCCTCTTCCAGCAGGGCGACGCCGAGCCAGTCCACTCCCGCGCCCTCGAGGACGCGGGAAACTCCCACAGCGCCGTGGCCGTAGGCGTCCGCCTTCACCACCGCCATGGTCTGCGCGGCGGAGCCGGCGAGCCGCCGGCGGATCTCCGCCAGGTTCGCCTCCAGGGCGGTGACGTCGACGTCCACCCACGCGGGGCGCAGGGCGGCCTGGAGATCCTCCACGCCCGGCGCGCTCTCGGCGGCCGGCGGGATCTCAGAAGGGAGCGGCGGATTCGATGCCATGCCGGTCAAGGTTGCGGAAGCTGGTGGTCTCGCCGAGGAAGACGAGGTCGACGGTGCCGGTCTCGCCGTTGCGGTGCTTGGAGATGATCAGCTCGGCCAGCCCCTTGTTCTCCTCGGTCTGGTTGTAGACCTCATCGCGATATATGAATGCAACCATATCGGCGTCCTGCTCAATTGATCCGCTTTCGCGTAAATCAGCAAGTTGTGGTCTATGGTCGCTGCCCCGCCGCTCGGGCTGGCGGGAGAGCTGGGAGAGGGCGATGACGGGGATCTCCAGCTCCTTGGCGAGTTGCTTCATGCCGCGGCTGATGGCGGCGATCTCCAGGTTGCGGTTCTCGTAGCGCCCGCCGGCCTGCATGAGCTGGAGGTAGTCGAGCACGATCAGCGAGAGCCCCCGCTCGGCCTTCAGCCGCCGCGACTTCGAGGCGATCTCCAGCAGGGTCGGATTGGGCGAGTCGTCGATGTAGAGCGGCGCGTCGCCGATGGCGCGCACGGTCTGGATGATCCGCGTCCACTCCTTCTGCGAGACGCGGTTGGAGCGCAGCCGGGAGAAGGAGATGTCCGCCTCCGAGCAGAGGATGCGCAGCGCCAGCTCCTGCTGGCTCATTTCCAGCGAGAACACCCCCACCGTCTTGCGCTCGCGGATGGTCACGTGCTGGGCGACGTTGAGCGCGAAGCTGGTCTTTCCCATGCCCGGACGGCCGGCGATGATGATCAGGTTCCCCCGGTTCAGGCCCTGGCTGATTCGGTCGAAGTCGGTGAAGCCGGTCGGCACGCCGGTGAGCATGGTGCCGGGGCGCTCCTCGAGCTCCTCCAGGGTGGTGTGGAGGACGTGGGAGAGCTGCGCGAAGCCGCGCTGGATCGCCTCCTCGCCGAGGCCGAGGATCGCCTGCTCCGCCCGTCCCAGCGCCTCGCGCGCCTCCAGGCCGCCGTCCAGGCAATTGCGGATGATCTCGCCGGACATCTGGATCAGCCGGCGGCGGACCGAGCGCTCCTTGATGATCTCGACGTAGGCGTCGATCCGGCCGATGTCGGGCAGATCGAGGTCGAGGCCGGTCAGGTAGGCGAGGCCGCCGACCCGTTCGAGCTGGGTGCGCTGCTCCAGCCGGGCCTGGAGGGTGCGCAGGTCGGTCTCCACCTGCTCCTCGCGCAGGTCGAGCATCGCCTGGTAGAGGATCTGGTGGCGCTCGGAATAGAAGTCCTCCGCCCGCAGCCGGCCGGAGATGGTCGGCAACACAGAGGGGTCGAGCAGCACGCCGCCGAGCACCGCGCGCTCGGACTCCTCGCTGTGCGGGAGCGCCTTCTGCTGCTGCTGAGGGAGGACGTCGATCATGGGGGCTGGGATTGGCGGACCGCCCCATTGTCCCGCGAGCGGTGGACGGGTGCAAGGCTTCCGCTGAAGCGAAAAAAGGAGTAAGGGACGGCCGCAGGAACTTCCGACTCATGTGGGACTTCATGGAGCGGGGCACCCCTCTCCGAGGTGTTGGAGCGGGATCTGGGGAACGCCAAGGTCGCCGACGTCTTCCCCGGCTTCAGTCGGCCTGCCTACCTGGGGATCACGAAACCGGCGGCGGCGTAGGCGGGAGCAAAGCCGGCAGTGGCGGCCGATGAGAGCAGCCGCTGCCGGCGCGCGGATCAGGCGGCTCTATTGGTCGATGAGCACCGGGTACTGTGGCAACGGGCAATGCTGCCCTTCGTCCTCGATGTGGCAGCCATTGGCGGCGACCTTCTGGAGGCTGTGGCCGAGCCCGAAGTTCGAAGTGCCGGGCAGGAAGGTGTCGGCCACTCCGTCGCCATCCGTGTCCACCTTGACGAAGCCGTTGAGGGCGCCGGAGATGTGATTGGCGGCCCACAGGGCATTCTGGGCCGGCGGGAAGCGCAGGGACTTGCGGATTTCGAACGTCTCGGTGGTGACCCGGCCGACCGGCTGGAAGCTCATCTTGATGTCGACCGAGATCGGGGCGTAGAAACGGCCGCCCTTCTCGTTGTCGCGCACGATGCGCATGGTGGTGATCGGCTGCTCGCCGTCGAGCCTCACATAGGCGTTGAACGGGCCGCAGGCGGTCTGCACCGGCGCCACGCTCTCGAACTGCATGGCCCGCACCTGGATCCGCGTCGTCGCCACGCCGCGCTTATTGAAGGCGGCGTTGTCGAGACGCTGGACGATCGTGTCGGTGGTGCCGAGGGCGCCGGGCTGGGCGGTGGCGATCGGAACGCCACGGAAGACGATCTTGCCGGTGAAAGCCGCGGACTTGTTGCAGAAGAACCCGGCCGGAATCGACTGCTTCGAGAAATCGGCGAAGGTGGTGCCGTCGCCCGGGGTCTTCCAGAGGTCGATCCCGTTGGTGATGGCGTGGTCGGCCGCGAAGACCGGCACCGCGAGGAGGATGGCGAAGCAGACGAGCGCAAGAACGGAAAGCTTTTTCATGAGCTTCTCCTGGATTGCAGCGTTGGAATTGGAGCGTGAGGGCCATAGGCTCCCGGCAGACACCGGGGAGGGCCGCGAGCACACATGTCCTTGAGCGACAACCTAGAGAAAGGTGTCATCAATAGCTAGGGTGCCGTGAGACTCCGTTTCTGAGCCTCCGGCAGGAAGCCGGCAGCGGCGGCCGATGAGAACCGCCGCTGCCGGCGCATCATTTCGATCGAGCGATCGAACGATCAGTAGGCGACCGGGCAGTGCTGCCCTTCGTCCTCGACGTGGCAGCCGGTCGTCGGATCGGTGTAGATCGGCTGGACCTGCTGCAGCTTCTCAAGCGACGAGACCCGGCCGGCCGCGAAGTTCGAGATGCCCGGCAGGTAGGTGTCGGCCGCTCCGTCACCGTCGGTGTCCACCTTCACGAAGCCGTTGGCGGCCGGGGCATTGACCCGGTCGGAGGACCAGAAGGCCAGCTTCGCGGGGGGGAAGCGCAGGGACTTGCGCAGCTCGAGCGCCTCGGTCGTGGTGCGGCCGACCGGCTCGAAGGTCATCTTGATATTGACGAAGATCGGGGCGAAGAAGCGCCCCCCCTTCTCGTTGTCGCGCACGATGCGCATGGTGGTGACCGGCTGCTCGCCGTCGAGCTTCACGAACGCGTTGTAGGCGCCGCAGGCGGTCTGGACCGGCGCCACGCTGGCGAACTGCATGGCCCTGACCTGGATGCGCGTCGTAGCCACGCCCCGCTTGTTGAAGACGGCGTTGTCGAGGCGCTGGACGATGGTGTCGGTGGCGCCCAGGGCGCCGGGCTGCGCGGTGGCGACCGGAACGCCGTGGAAGACGATCTTGCCGGTGAAGGCTTCCGACTTGTTGCAGAAGAAGCCGGCGGGAATCGACTGCTTGGAGAAATCGGCGAAGGTGGTGCCGTCCCCCGGGGTCCGCCAGAGATCGATACCGTTGGTGATGGCGCGGTCGGCCGCCAGGACCGGCATCGCGAGGAGAATGGCGAAGAGGACGATCGCGGAAACGGAAAGTCTTTTCATTAGCTTCTCCCTATCTGGTGATTCGATTTGAACGGAGGGCCAAGAAAATCCCCGGCGTTCCAGCGGGAGGAGCGCGGCTCCCCGACGGCGGGAGATCCAGGCGCGGTGGTGTAGGGCTCAAGCTTCGATGAGATCGTCGAAAAGACGGCCTCATCACAATCTAAGGTGCTGTGAGATGTCTTTTGTGAGCCGGAACCGGCGTCAGAACTCGCCGCTCGATCCACCACCGCCGAACGATCCGCCGCCGCCGGTGTATTTCGGCTCCGAGTGGACCGGGCGGGCGTCAGGAGAGAGCGTCAGCACGGCGGCCCCGGCTTCGAGGATCTGGCGCCGGCCGGCGTCCTCGAACAGCGGCTCGGCCGTGTAGCCGTGCCGCTCCTGTCCGGGACCGGAATCGAGATAGCGCCGCAGGGCGAAGACCCCGCCCACCAGCGCGGCCCCGGAGAGGGTCAGGATCGTCCAGAGCGGCGCCAGGTGGACGTACCAGCGCAGGGTGGCGAGGGAGGCGGCCGCGGTCCCGATCCCGAGGATCAGGAAGCCCCAGCGGCGCGTGCGGAGCCCGATCGCGAGATAGATCGCGGGCACCAGCACCGTGGCGGCGATAGAGAGCCCGCGCCAGGCCGCATTCGGGGGAACCCGATCGGTACTCCCCAGCTTGCGGAAGTTTTCGAGCAGCCCGAAGTCGAACGATCCGTAGTGGACCGCGACATAGAGCCCGGCCAGCCCGACCGCGAGGGCCGCGGCGCAGGAGGCGCGGTGCGCGGGGGGCAGGCGCGCCGACTCCGCCAGCCGCGCGAGCGGGAACGCCCCGGCGAGCGGCATCGCGATCCAGAGCAGCCGGCCGAACGGCAGGAAGGAGAGGCATCCGAGCAGCGCCGCCACGCCTAAGCCCGCGTAGAGCGGATATCCCAAACGCCACGCCGCCAGGGTGAGCAGGACCGCGGCGGCGAGGAGCGTGACGGCCATGGCGCGGTCGTCCTGCATCTTGATCTTCTCGAAGCAGAACCAGGCGATGAAGATGATCAGGTTTTCGAGGCTCGCGAACGAGGTGGCGGCTTCGACACCGCTCGGCACCCGTCGCGGCGCGATGATCAGAACCTCCGTCGCGACGACCAGGCCGAGGCCGAAGGCGAGCGTGATCCAGGGGAAGACATCCAGCGTGGTGTGGCCGCTGCCGCCCAATACCGCCGCGAAAAATCCGACCGCGCCGTTGATCGAGACCAGGGTGAACAGGAAGAGCAGGGTGCGGAACACCGGGCCGACGTGCCGGCGGTCGTCGGGATAGGCGGCGTCGATCGCCGCGAGGGCGGCGTCGTCGATCGCTCCCGCCCGCCGCCAGCCCTGGGCGGCGTCCCGGACCGCGGCGTGGCGGTCGGCCAGCGCGGCAGCGGCGTTCACGCCGGCTCCTTCAGGCGGCGCTGCGCCAGGAACAGCGCGGCGATCACCGGGATCGGCGTGATGAAGAACCAGAAGCACCCCATGTCGAATCCAAGAACGCTCCCCATCGCCAGCCGGCTGAGCGCCGCGTAGGCGGCGACGACTCCGAAGGCGAAGAGCGGAAAACGCCGGACGTAGAACGCCCCGGCCGCCAGGGCACCGCCGGCGAGCAGGAGCCCCAGCGCCCAGTAGCGCCACACACCCGGCTCGTCCGTCCCCGAGGCCAGGCCGCCGAGGATCAGCAACCACCCAAGAGTGACCGCCGCCGGCTCGAAGTGGGCCTTGCGGCCGGTTTGCTTGAGGACGAGCCCGAGAAGGGCGAAGAGCGCGCCACAAATCAGAGCGTTCCAGCGCATCTCGCCCGCGCCCTCGAACCAGCGGTTCAATCCGAACCGCGCCGCCGACACGCCGCGCCACGCCGCGAAGGTCGAGAGCGCCAGGGAAAAGACGATCCGGGAATCGAAACGGAACGCGGCGAGCCCCGCGAAGAGGGCCACGATCAGCAGGTGCCAGGACCAGTCGGTCCCCAGCGGCGTGAGCTTGACCTCGACGTAAGCGAGATCGGCCGCCGCGAGCAGCACGCCCAGCAGCAACATGTAGTCGAAGGCCAGGTTGGGAGACGGCACCTCCCGCCAGGAGAAGGGGGGCGCCACGCGGATCACCCAGGCGAGCGCCGCCGCCGCCGCGAGGCCGATCAGGACGGCGATCGCCACCGGCCCGATACGGTCGAGATTCTCCTTGACCAGCAGCCCCACGCCGCCGGTGACCAGCAGCACCCCCAGGTAGAGCAGCGCCCGCAGCTCCCAGTGCACCGAGAGCAACTCGCCGCGGGCCACCCGCAGCAGGCGCGGCGCCGCTTCCGGCGGCAGGGCGCCGGCTTCGACCAGACTCGGGATGGCGGCGGCGACGTCGGGGTTCATGGGGGAGCTCAACCAGAGACCCAAGGGACCGCAGGGACCTCAGGGACGGCAGCGACTGAATTCATTGCTTCTTTCCTGTCGTCCCTGTTGTCCCTGCTGTCCCTTGGGTCCCTGGCTCTTTCTAATCCTCATTCTCCTCCTCCACCCGCTCCCCGGCGGTCTCTGCCGCTGAGACCGGCACCGCCAGCGGCGGCTCGGCGCCGTCGAAGAGAGGGGTGGAGGGCGTCCGCTTGGCGGACGAGGGTTCCGCCGGGGCTCCGGCGGCGCGGCCGAAGCCGACCACCTGGTTCCAGCTCCGGTCGAGGTCGTCGCCGAAGATGACCAGGA
The DNA here is from genome assembly GCA_963718645.1 of uncultured Acidobacteriota bacterium. Classification (GTDB taxonomy): domain Bacteria; phylum Acidobacteriota; class Thermoanaerobaculia; order Multivoradales; family UBA5704; genus DATARR01. Next base: position 1,574,458 of record OY970373.1, on the reverse strand, counting down.
GGTCTCCTGGCTGCGCGGTCTCCAGCGAGCGCTGGACGGCCTCTTCCTCCTGGTAGGTCTCGGGCGAGATCCGCTCCGCCGGGAAGCCGGCGGCGACGAGCCCTTGGCGGAGCAGGTCGCCGATCTCCCCCGGCTTGCGCCCGCGCCGGTTGTCGTCCTCGCGCAGGATGATGAAGTCAAAGGCGGGCGCGGCGGCGCGGGCGATGTCGAGGATGTCCTCGTCGCGGCGGTCGCCGGGAGCCGAGAGGACGCCGAGCCGCCGGCCGTTGACGTTGATGCCGCGGATGGTCTGCGCCATCGCCGTCATGCCGTGGGCGTTGTGGGCGTAGTCGAGCAGCACCCGGAAGGGGTGCTCGTTGTAGAAGTTCATCCGCCCCGGCGTCTGGAAGAAGTCGGTGGTGAAGGTGCGCAGCCCCTGGCGGATGTTCTCCAGGCTGATCCCCATGGCGTGCGCGATCGCCGTCGCGAACATGGCGTTCTGGATGTTGTGGATCGCGTGCCCCTCGACCGTCGCGGGGATCTGGCGCGCCCAGAGCAGCGGGATCTGCTCCTCCCCCTCGTAGAGCACGATCAGGCGGCCGTTCAGCCCCTCCTCCAGCGCCACCGCCCGCCCCTTGTCGCGGATGTGCCGGCGCACCAGGTCGTTCTCCCGCCGCATGGTCACGTAGATCGGCTTTCCCGGGCTGTGCTCGGCCATCCGCGACACCCGCTCGTCGTCGGCGTTGAGCACGCACCACTCCTGGGCCACCTCGACGACCACCTGCTTGACCTCGGCGAGCTCGTCGAGGTCCTTGATCCCGCCCATCCCCAGGTGATCGGCCGCGACGTTGAGCACCGCCCCCACCTTGCACTTGCGCCAGCCGAGGCCGGCGCGCACGATGCCCCCCCGCGCCGTCTCCAGCACCGCCGCGTCCACCGACGGGTCGCGCAGCACGAGGTGGCTCGCCCAGGGGCCGGTCATATCCCCGGAGACCGTCAGCTCGCCGTCGATGTAGACGCCGTCGCTGGTGGTCATGCCGACCGTGTGGCCGGAGAGCTTGAGGATGTGGCCAACCATGCGGGTGGTGGTCGTCTTGCCGTTGGTGCCGGTGATGGCGGCGATCGGGATGCGGTAGGGCGACCCCTTCGGGAAGAGCAGGTCGAGCACCGGGCCGGCGACGTCGCGCGGCTTCCCCTCGGTCGGCGCGGTATGCATGCGGAAGCCCGGGGCGGCGTTGATCTCGACGATGGCGCCGCCGGCCTCCTTGTGGCTGCGGGCGATGTCGGGCGAGATGAAGTCGACGCCGCCGACGTCGAGGCCGATCGCCTTGACCGCCCGCTCGGCCATGATCCGGTTGTCGTAGTGGATGGCGTCGGTCTTGTCGACCGAGGTGCCGCCGGTCGACAGGTTGCCGGTCGAGCGCAGGTAGAAGGTCTGCCCGTCGGAGAGGACCGATTCGGGGGTCAGCCCCGCCTCCTCGATCAGCCGCAGCCCCTGGGCGTCGAGCTCCAGGCGGGTCAGCACCTTCTCGTGGCCGATACCGCGCCGGGGGTCCTGGTTGACGATCTCGACCAGCTCGGCGATCGTGTGCAGGCCGTCCCCGATCACGTGGCCGGGCACCCGCTGGGCCGCCGCCACGACCTTGCCGTCGACCACCAGGATCCGGTAGTCGTGCCCCGCCTGGAAGGTCTCGACGATCACCACCGAGGAGTGCACATACGCCTCGTCGAACGCCGCCCGCACCTGCTCCGCGGTGGTCAGGTTGATCGACACCCCCTTGCCGTGGTTGCCGTCGAGCGGCTTGACCACCACCGGAACCCCAAGCTTCTCGGCGGCCTCGACGGCGTCCTCGGGGCCGCGCACCCGCGCCTGCCGCGGCACCGGCAATCCGAGGTCGGAGAGGATCTGGTTGGTCAGCCGCTTGTCCGAGGCGATCTCGACCGCCGTGTGGCGGGTCTCGCTGGTGACGGTCGCCTGGATGCGGCGCTGGTACTTGCCGTGGCCGAGCTGCACCAGCGAGCGGTCGTTCAGGCGGATCCAGGGCATGTCGCGCTCCTCTGCGGCATGCACCAGGGCGGCGGTCGAGGGGCCGAAGGCGCGGCGCTGGGCGAGGCGGACGAGGTCCTCCAACTCGGCCTGGAAGTCGTACGCTCCGTTCAGGTGCGCCTCGCGCTCGGGGGGGAGCAGGTGGCGGATCAGCCGCAGGCCCACCTCCGCCGCCTCCAGCCCCACCACCTCCTCCTCGTAGCTGTAGATGACGTGGTATTGGCCGCGCGGCAGGTCGTGGCTGCGGGTCTTGCCGTAGCTGACCGGCGTGCCCGCCAGCCCCTGGAGCTCGAGGGCGACGTGCTCCAGCACGTGGCCGAGCCAGGTCCCCTCGTCCTCGGTCATCCGCCGCACCAGCCCCCCCGGCTCGCCGTAGGAGCAGGTGTGCTCGCGCAGGGAGGGGATCGCCGCCAGCAGGCCTTCCACGAAGCCGGGGAGGCGGGCGGTCGGATAGTCCTCCAGCTCGCCGAGGTCGACGCGCAGGCGGATCACCTTGCGCAGGGCGTAGAGATTGGGGCCGCGGTAGACGCGTGTGTCGAGGATCTTCATGCTGGTCGAGGCTCCCTCTGATGATCTACCGCGATGACCTCGCGATTTCAAGGATTTCGGCCGGGCGTTCGGCTGCGCCCTCCGGCACCAGCCCTGCCCGCCGGCGCACATCGTAGCGGCAGCCGCTGGTGAGGAAATCGACCTTGAGACCGAGCATGGCGACCGGCTGGCCGCGGTGGACGGCGTGGCTGTCGGTGAAACGCAGCGCCGAGGCGTCCACCACCGTCACCGCGCCGGAGCCAAGGACGGTGAGGACGCCGTCGGCGTCGATCATCGCCGCGGTGTCCTCGTCGACGCCGACGCCGAGCGGCTCGGGGTTGTAGGAGAGCGCGGTGAGCAGCCGCCCCATGCGGTCGCGGCGCCGGAAGTGCTGGTCGACCACGAGGTCGGGGGCGAAGCCGAGCCCCTGGGCCATCTGCACCAGCCGCCGGCGCGGCGTGCCGCCGCTCTCCCCCATCGAGATCATGTGGCGCGAGAGCACGGCGGCGCCGGCGCTGGTGCCGGCCACCACCATCCCCTCGCCGTGCCGGCGGCGGAGCGCCGCGGCGAGCGCGGTGCCGCCGAGCGCCGAGGAGATGCGGAGCTGGCTGCCGCCGGTCATGAAGAACCCGGTCGCCGACCCGACCGTCTCATAGACGTCGCCGCCGGCCTCGATGGCGTCCTCGCGGGTACGGACGCGCAGGACGTCGACCTCCTCGGCGCCCATCCCCGCAAAGAGCTCGGAATAGCGCTCCCCCGTCTCGGGAAACTCCGAGGCGGTGGCGAGCACGACGATCCGGGCGCCCGTCCCGCCGGAGACCTCGACGAAGCGGCGCAGCACCACGCGCTCGCGGACCTTGTCCTCCGCGCCGCCGATCGCCATGATCAACCCCGGCCGTCCTCCGGCCAGGTGGGAGCTCGAATCCATGCACTCTCCAGGGCCGCCGCCCATGCGCGCGGTCCCTCAGTGAAAACTTCGGGTGCCAAAAAGGCGGCTGAATCGTAACATGAAGGGGGTGGAGGGGCAGGCGCGGTAGAATCAGCCCAAAATGCCCCGCCAAGGATGTAGAGACGCTCCCAGCCCGTCCACGACACCCTGCGCAGGCCACGGGGACGGCGGGACGTCTCCGGGCTCCAAAGGAGCCTCCTCGTTTCGATCGGCTTCCGTGGCCTGCGACCTCATCCCCTATCCCCTTCTCCTAAAGGAGAAGGGGGACGACTGCGATGCGGCCCCCGTTGGGCCCTCCCTCTCCTCTAGGAGAGGGACCGAGGGTGAGGTCGCAGGCCACAAACATCCCCGATCCTGCGAGATGTGTTTAAGAGGGTGGGCTGACGCCCCAGGCTCCATGCCGTTGCCCCTTGCGGGGCAAATTCGGAGGTCCGGCAATCCACGGCGGCGGTGGCGGGCGACGCGGCCTGCCCTTCGAAGAGACGTCCCGCCGTCCCCGTGGCCTGCGCAGGGTGTCGTGGACGGGCCGGGAACGTCTCTACATCGTGCTTCGCCATATCGCTGGTGGTTGGCCTGATGGGCCCGCGGCGACGCCTCGGTCTCCTCGCCTTCGCAGCCGCCGCGATCCTGCTGACCGCCCTGGCGGCCATTCAGGCCTCGCAGCTCCATGCGTTCTATCTCGCCCAGGATCGCCTGCCGCAGTGGGACATGGCGGGACATGCGTGGGGCGGGATCGAGCTTCATCAGGCACTGGCGCACGGGCACCCGTTCCGCTTCCTGCGGCTGCTGAACGCGCAGGACAAGTGGCCGTTCGGCTTCTCGCTGCTGCTCCTCCCCTTCGTCTGGATCGGCGGCGACGGGTTCGCGGCGGCGACTCTGCTGTCGCTGGTCCTGTTCGCGCTGACGCCGGTGCTGCTGGTCTGGGCGGCGCGCGAGGTGGATTCGGGGCCGGCGGGTTGGTGGGGGGGCGTCCTCGCTTCGCTCCTGTTCCTGGCGAGCCCTCTCCTGCGCGTCTTCGCGGTGCTGATCATGCGCGAGGAGGCAGGGGTGTTCTTCTCGCTGGCGGCGCTCTGTTGCTACCTGCGGGCGCGGCGGCGGGGCGACGCGGCGGCCTGGCGCCTGGCCGGGCTCTCGGGATTGGCGCTCTTCCTGGTCAAGTACAACTACGCCCTGATCCTCGGCGTCGCTCTGGCCATCAACGAGATCCTCCGGCTGTCGCCGGACCGCCGGACCGCGCTGTGGAGCTTCGCCGCGCGATGGCTCTGGCCCTGGCGTCAGGGCAGCCGATCCTCCAAGGTGATCGCGGTCCTCCTCTATCTCGTGGCGCTCTGCATGCTGCTCAAGGTCAACGTCGGCTACGCGGTCTATGTCGCCCTGCTGGCCGCCACCTTCGGGCTGGCCCGGAGAGCGTGGCGCGATCCCGCGGAGATCCAGACCGCTTGGCGGAGGCTGCCGGTGCCCGTCCGCGCGGTCGCGGCGACGCTGGTCCTGCCGCTCTGGGTCTGGTTCCTGTCGCCCTGGCCGGTCCATCCCAAGGAGATCCTGGCCTTCCTGCGCAACCGCGACACCGGTCCTCCGCTGACCTCGCTGACGTCGATTCTGTATTACCCGCGGGTCTTCTTCCACGATTACGCGCCGGCGGGGATGGGGGTGGCGATCCTCGCGATCTTTTCGCTGTCTCTCCTCGGGTGGATCGTGCGGAGACGCCCCACGGGGCGTCTCTACATTGGGAAACCCGAGCGGGTGCTGGTGCTCGCCGCTCTCTTCTCTGTCCTGTTGCCTACGCTCCATCCCTACAAGGAGCCCCGCTTCCTGGCCACGGCGGTGCCGTTCGTTCTTCTCGCGGCAGCGATGCTGGCGAGCCGGCTGGCTCATGCCCTGCCGGTCCCCCGCGTGCGCTTTGTGGTGGGGACGGTGGTCTGCGCCGCCTTGGCCGCCGGGATCGTGGAGCGAGCGCGCGCCGCCGACCTCCCGGGGCGGCTGGCCGCCGACTATCCGCTCTACTCGGCCGATCCCGCCTACCGGCAGCCCCTCGACTTCATCGCCGCCGCGAGCCGGGGCGCCGGGCGTCCGGCGGTCGTCGGCTCGTTCAACGAGCTGAGCGAGAACCTGATCCGCTGCCGCCTCGCCCAGAGTGGCGGACCCGAGGTGGTGCGCCCTCTCGGGCGCTTCCGCGCCGATCTCCCGCCCGCCGCCGTGCGGAAGGAGCTGCGCGGCTGGCTCCGCGACGAGCATCCCGATAGGATCGTCGCCCTCCGCCCGCTGCCCGGGAGCCCGCTCCTGGAGAGCTCCGACTACCGCGCCTACAATGCCTGGCAGCTCGCCGCGATCGCCGGGCTGGAGGCGGACGCGGGAATGACGGTGACGGCGCGGCGGGCGTTCCCGGAGACGCAGGTCGAAGCCCTGGTCTTCACTCCACGGGCACGATGAAATGGAAGCGCCGGGCGGGTCACTCGATAGGAGTCCAACGCGCCGCTTCAGAAGGAGATCGGATTGAATTACCGAAGGATCGACAGGCTCACGTTTCCGCGCTGGCTCGCAGCCGTGGTGCTGGCCCTCGCTCTCGCCGCTCCCGCCGCCGCCGAGCACAAGATCGTGGTCACCGAGCTGGTGCGGGACACGCAGCAACAGAGCAAGGACGACGAGGGGGTGAAGATCGTCTGGTGGATGCCGCCGGAGCTCTGGCAGAGCAGCCTCGCCTCCGACGGGAAGATGAGCCCCGCGCAGGTCGAGCAATTCCTGTCGATCGTACGGCCCTATCTGATGGTGGCCGTCGTCGGCGCCAAGGTGGGCCCGTCGGGAACCCCGACCTTCCTGCCGGAGGAGACCCTGCGCTCCCGGATCAAGGTCGTCGATTCCAATGGCCGCTCCTACCTGCCGTTGGCCGACGACAAGACCTCCGCCGAGGTGAAGCATCTGGTGACGGTCATGGGGCCGTTGTTCGGGAAGCTCCTGGGACCGATGGGAGAGAACCTCCGCATCTTTCTGTTCCCCGCCCGCGACGCCGACGGCCGGGAGATCGCCAGCGCGACCTCCAGCCGGAGCTTCGACGTCCTGCTCGGCGAACGGCGCTACCATTGGCGGCTCCCGATCGGCTCGGTCCTCCCCGCCAAGGTCTGCCCCGAGGACGGCGAAGTGTTGAACGGCGCCTGGTCCTTCTGCCCCTGGCACGGGACCCGGCTGAAGGTCCAGGACGCCACGACACCGCCGGCCGCCGAGACTCCGAAGCCAGGTTCGTCCTAGTGCTTCGCTAGGGGTGACAGCAAACCAGCCTTGATTCGCGAGGTACCCACTTGAGCTCAGAGCCCATGACTGCCCAGGAGACCGCCCCGGAGGCCGCACCTCCCGAGCGCAAACATCCGCTGTCGGTGGTCCACTTCCGGAACCTCTGGCTGGGCGCGACGATCTCGCAGCTCGGCGACCAGTTCTACCTGGTGGCGCTCCCCTGGCTGGCGCTGCAATTGACCGGTTCCAGCGTGGCCCTCGGCACGCTGCTGATGACCGCGGCGATTCCCCGCGCGGCGCTGATGCTGCTCGGCGGCGCGGTGATCGACCGCTTCTCGGCGCGGCGCGTGCTGATGACCACCGCGGCCATCCGCACGGTGCTCGTCGGCACGGTGGCGGCGCTGGTCTGGTTCAACCTCATCCAGCTCTGGGAGCTCTACGGGCTCACCTTCATCTTCGGGGTGGCCGACGCCTTCTCCTTCCCCGCCGGGCCGGCGCTGATGCCGACCCTGGTGCAGCCGGAACAGCTCCAGCCCGCCAACGCCCTGATGCAGGGCTCCACCGTCCTGACGCAGATGGCCGGACCCGCTCCCGCGGGTCTGCTGATCAAGGGCCTCGGAGTCGCCCCGGCGCTATTCTTCGACGCGCTGAGCTTCGTCGGCGTGATCCTGGCGCTGCTCCGGATCCCCGACCCGCCGAAGGCGCCTCCGGCCGCCGGGGCCCCCGGGCGGCCGGGCATGCTGAGCTCGATCCGGGAGGGGCTGCGCGCCGTGCGCAACGATCCGCCGCTGCTGTCGCTGATGATCGTCATCGCCACCATCAACATCTGTATCGCCGGACCGATCGGGGTCGGCCTCGCGGCGGTGGCGAAGTTCGACTTCCATTCGCCGGCGGCGTTCGGGACCTTCCTCTCCTGCTTCGGCGGCGGCACGCTGGCCGGCGTGCTGATCGGCGGCCGGGTGCAGCGCCCGCGCCGGCGCGGCCTGCAGTTCATCATCATGAGCATGCTCTGCGGGCTGGAGATGATCGCCATCGGCGTGGTGCTGAAGCTGGTCGCCATCGCCGTCCTGCTGGCGGTGATGGGGCTCGGCGTCGGCTTCGTCAACGTCCAGTTCGCCGCCTGGATGCAGATGCGCGTCGAGCGCGTCCTGCTCGGCCGCGTGATGAGCGTGATGATGTTCTCCGCCGTCGGCTTGGTGCCGGTGTCCTACGCCATCGCCGGCGTGCTGGCGAACTGGAGCCGGCCGGTGCTGTTCATCGCGGCCGGCGCCACGCTGGCCATCACGTCGGCGCTGGCTTTGACGGGCGAAGCCGCCCGCGGCATCGACTAAACCCGGCATTCGTCCGTGGAAACGCGAGATTCCGCCGCGGCAGCCACCTGTCCAGCCCAAAAAACCGAAATTTCATTCTGGAAAACCGGGCTTCCGCCGGAGAAGCACGAGTTTCCACGGCAGAAAATCGAGTTTCTCCGCCGGAAGCCGGGATTCGGCCCTGAAATGCCGGGTTTCGGAGTCGAAAATAGACCTTTCGGCCTGCGAAATGGCGGCTTTCCGGCCGGAGAGCGGGTTTCCGGGCTGGAAAGGCGAGCTTCCGCGCCGGAAGAACGAGTTTCTTCGCTGAAAAGCCGCCCCGCCCGGGCATGAATGCCCGGGCTACAATGGAAACGAAAAGCCGGCTGAAGCCGGCTCCGAACGCGGGTGGAGAGATGGAGCCTCCTTCAGGAGGCTTTTCGGTTGAAGCGTAGCCCGGGCATTCATGCCCGGGCGTCGCCGGCGGAAAGAGACGGAAAGGGATCGACACATGCCTCGCACCACAGCCTGGATCGTCCTCGCATCCCTCCTCCTCCTCCTCCTCCAGCCCCTCCCCACGCCCGCGCAGCACCTCCAGGCTCCCGACGTCTCGCCGTCCTTCGACGAGTACGAGGTCTGGAGCCGGCGGGCGCCCGAGGTCTTCCAGGTGCGTTTCGAGACCAGCCAGGGCCCGTTCGTGATCGAAGCGCGCCGCGAGTGGGCGCCGCTGGGGGTCGACCGCTTCTTCGGGCTGGTCTCGGCGCGCTTCTTCGACGACTCGCGCTTCTTCCGGGTGGTGGCCGGCTTCGTCGCCCAGTTCGGCATCCCCGGCGATCCCAGGGTCACCGCGGCCTGGAAGGGGCGGACGATGCCGGACGATCCGGTGCGGCAGAGCAACGTCCGCGGCACCGTCGCTTTCGCCATGACCGGTCCCGGCACGCGCTCGTCGCAGCTCTTCATAAACCTGGCCGACAACTCGCGCCTGGATGCCCAGGGCTTCGCCCCGATCGGCCGCGTGACGTCGGGGATGGAGGTGGTGGACCGCCTCTACTCGGGGTACGGCGAGGGGGCCGGCGGCGGCATGCGCGGCGGCAAGCAAGGGAAGATCCTGGGGAGCGGCAACGTCTGGCTCGACGCCAAGTTCCCCCGCCTCGACCGCCTGCTGCGGGCGCGGATCGCCGGCGGCTAGCCTTCCCTACTTGAAGACGCCCCCTACTTGAAGACGCCGAAGGCGATCAGGATCAGGACCAGCAGGAAGATCCCGAGGCAGATGCGGGCGGCGGTCATCAGGTGGGTGTTGCCCACCTGGCGGGCGCCCTTGGTCCGGAAACCGATGAGCGCGAGGAAGGCGATGGCGACGACGACGATTCCGAGGATGACGATCCAGCTCATGGGCGACAATATGTCACAAATCGATGTCACAATCGGCGGCATCATGAGACAGGCTTTCCTCGCCCTGATCCTGATCCTGATCCTGATCCTGATCCTCGGGCCCGGCTCCCGCTCTCTCCTCGCGGCCGAAGCGCCTGCCCCCACCGAAGGGGACTGCGCGCTGCACGACTTCCGCTTCGCCGGCGGCGAGTCGCTGCCGGAGTTGCGGATCCACTACACGACGCTCGGCCAGCCGCAACGGGACGCGAAGGGGGTGGTCCGCAACGCCGTGCTGATCCTCCACGGCACCACCGGCGACGCCAAGGGGTTCCTCCGCGAGCAGTTCGCCGGCCAGCTCTTCGGCCCCGGCCAGCTCCTGGACGCGGCAACCCACTACCTCGTGCTCCCCGACGGCATCGGCCACGGCAAGTCGAGCCGGCCGAGCGACGGGCTGCACATGAAGTTCCCCAAGTACACCTACGACGACATGGTGCGAGCCCAGCACGACCTGCTCACCCAGTGCCTGAAGGTCGACCATCTCCGGCTGGTGATGGGCACCTCGATGGGCGGCATGCACACCTGGGTCTGGGGGTACACCTATCCGGACTTCATAGACGCCCTGATGCCGCTCGCCAGCGCTCCGGTCGAGATCGCCGGCCGCAACCGGATGATGCGCAAGATGGTGCTCGACTCGATCACCGGCGATCCCGAGTGGAAGCAGGGCGAGTACACCGCCCAGCCGCGCGGCCTGATCCCGGCCATCCACGTCCTGCTGCTGATGGGGTCGAGCCCGCTGCAGTGGCAGAAGGAGGCGCCGACGCGGGAGAAGGCGGAGGTCTATCTCGCCACCCTGGTCCAGCGGCAGCAGGCGATGCTGGACGCCAACGACATGCTCTACCAGTTCGACGCGTCCCGGTTTTACAACCCCTTCCCCCATCTGGGCGAGATCCGCGCCCCGCTCTACGCGGTCAATTCCGCCGACGACGAGATCAACCCGCCGGAGCTCGGAATCCTCGACGCGGCGATCCGCAAGGTGCCGCACGGCCGGTACATCCTCCTCCCCCTCTCGCCCGAGACCCGCGGCCACGGCACCCACTCGCTGCCGGCGATCTGGGGGAAGTATCTGGCGGAGCTGCTGGCCGCCTCGGAGGGGACTGCGCACTGAGGCACGAAGATTGCTCAGGGCTGGAGACGATTCACCTACCGCGACAAGGAGATCCAGATGCGATTCCTCGAGCGCTTCACCGAGCCCCTTTACGCCATCTTCCGCATCGTCTTCGGCATGCTGTTCTTCTCCCACGGCGCCCAGAAGGTCTTCGGCCTGGGGGGCGAGAAAGCCGCCGCCACGCTGCCGCTGGTCGCCGGCTGGATCGAGCTGATCACCGGCGCGCTGATCGTGATCGGCCTGTTCGCGGGGGTGGCGGCGTTCATCGCCAGCGGCGAGATGGCGGTCGGCTACTTCATGGTCCACGCGCCGAACGGCTTCTGGCCGGTGATGAACCATGGCGAGGCCGCGGTGCTCTACTGCTTCGCGTTCCTCTACATGGCCGCGCGCGGCTCGGGGATCTGGAGCGTCGACGCGGTGCGCGGGCCACGGCCGGTCCCCGTCCCGGTCCCGCGCTGAGAGACCGCCACCTCCGGAATCGACGGATGAGCCCCGAGCTGATCACCGCCGCCGCGACCTTCCTCGCCGGCGGCGGCGAGATGGGCGCGCGGATGCGCGAGATGGACTGGTCGCGGACCTCCCTCGGCCCTCCCGAGCGCTGGCCGCAGAGCCTGAAGACCGCCGTCCGCATCATGCTGACGTCGCGCCAGCCGATGTTCGTCTGGTGGGGCGAGGAGCTGGTCAATCTTTACAACGACGCGTACAAGGCCATCGTCGGCGGCCGGCATCCGGAGGCGCTCGGAATGCCCGCCGCCCAGCTCTGGCGGGAGATCTGGGACCAGGTCGGTCCGCGGGCGGAGTCGGTGATCCTCAAGAACGAGGGGACCTACGACGAGTCGCTGCTGCTCCTCATGGAGCGCAACGGCTACCCCGAGGAGACCTACTACACGTTCTCCTACAGTCCGGTCCCGGACGACGAGGGGGGGACCGGCGGCATCCTCTGCGCCAACACGGACGATACCCAGCGCATCATCGGGGAGCGCCAGCTCGCGCTGCTGCGCGAGCTGGCGTCGCGGACGGCGGACGCGCGCACCTTCGATCAGGCCTGCACCCTGAGCGCGAAATGCCTCGAGACCAACCCGTACGACCTCCCCTTCGCGATGATCTACCTGGTCGATCCCGACCGGCGGCGCCTGTTCCTGGCAGGGACCTGCGGCATCGAACCGGGCGGCCCGGCCACCCCGGAGACGGTCGATCTCGACGTGGGATCGCCCTGGCCCTTCGCCGACGTGGTCCGGAGCCACAGGGCCTGCGAGATCTCCGATCTGGCGGCGTTCGGCGACCTGCCGGCGGGCGCCTGGCAGCGGCCGCCGCAGCAGGCGGTGATCGTGCCGATCGCGCCGTCGGGACAGACGGGAAAGGCGGGCGTGCTGGTCGTCGGCCTCAACCCCTTCCGGCTGCTCGACGACGGCTACCGCGGGTTCCTCGACCTGGTGGCGGCGCAGATCGCCGCCAGCATCGCCAACGCCCAGGCCTACGAGGAGGAGCGCAAGCGGGCCGAGGCGCTGGCCGAGCTCGACCGCGCGAAGACGACGTTCTTCTCGAACGTCAGCCACGAGCTCCGCACCCCGCTGACCCTCATGCTGGGGCCGCTCGACGATCTCCTCGGCAGGGCCACGGGTGAGAGCCGGGAGCTGCTGGCGCTGATCAACCGCAACGGGCAGCGGCTGCTGAAGCTGGTCAATACGCTGCTCGACTTCTCGCGGATCGAGGCCGGCCGCGTCCAGGCGAGCTTCGAGCCGGTGGACCTCGCCGCCTATACGGCCGAGCTGGCGAGCGTCTTCCGGGAGGCCGTGGAGAGAGCCGGCCTGCGGCTGGTGATCGACGGCCCGCCCCTGCCGGAGCCGGTCTACGTCGACCGCGACCTCTGGGAGAAGGTCGTCCTCAACCTGATCTCGAACGCCTTCAAGTACACCCTGGACGGGGAGATCCACGTCTCGCTGCGCGCCGTGGACGGCAGCGCCATGGTGGCTGTCCGCGATACCGGCACCGGCATTCCGGAGTCCGAGCTCCCCAACCTCTTCAACCGCTTCCACCGCGTGCAGGAGACGCGCGGCCGATCCCACGAGGGCACGGGGATCGGCCTGGCCCTGGTCCTCGAGCTGGTCAAGCTCCACGGCGGCACGGTCGGGGTGGAGAGCGTCTACGGCGACGGCAGCACCTTCACCGTCGCCCTGCCGTTCGGCACCTCGCACCTGCCGGCCGACCGCGTCAGCGCTCCCCGGCCGGCGGCCGCCGCCGGTTCCGGCACTCCCGGCGCCAGCCCGTTCGTGGAGGAGGCGCTGCGCTGGCTGCCGGGTGCGGACGCGGAGGGCGAAGCGTTCCCGATCCCGATGGCGGCGCACGCCGCGGCCCCGGACCTGCCGCGGGCCCGCATCCTCCTGGCCGACGACAACGCCGACATGCGGGGCTATCTCCGCCGGCTGCTCGCCGCCGACTACGAGGTGATCCCCGTCGCCGACGGCGAGCGGGCGCTGCGGGCGGCCGTCGAGCAGAAGCCCGATCTGGTGATCTCCGACGTGATGATGCCGCTGCTGGACGGCTTCGGGCTGCTGGTGGCGCTGCGGGCGGACGCGCGGACTTCCGGGATTCCGGTCATCATGCTCTCCGCCCGGGCCGGCGAGGAGGCGCGGGTCGAAGGGCTCCAGTCGGGGGCGGACGACTACCTCACCAAGCCCTTCAGCGCCCGCGAGCTCCTGGCCCGCGTCGGCGGCACTCTCGCGCTGGCCAGGGCGCGCCGGGAGGCGGACCGCCGCAAGGACGAGTTCCTCGCCACCCTCGCCCACGAGCTGCGCAACCCGCTGGCGCCGATCCGCAACGGCCTGCAGATCCTGCGGCTGGCGAAGGACAACCCCGCGGCCGAGGAGAGCGCCCGGGCGATGATCGAGCGCCAGGTCCAGCAGATGGTCCGGCTGATCGACGACCTGCTCGACCTCAGCCGGATCAGCCGCGGCAAGGTCGAGCTGCGCCGCGAGCGGATCGCCCTGGAGGCCGCCGTGCAGAGCGCGGTGGAGACCAGCCGGCCGCTGATCGAGAAGTTCGGCCACCGGCTCACCCTCGACCTCCCCGCCGAGCCGCTGTTCGTGGACGCCGACCTGACCCGCCTCTCCCAGGTGGTCGCCAACCTGCTCAACAACGCCGCCAAGTACACCGAGCCGGGAGGGGACATCCGGCTCGCCGTGACGAGCGGCGAAAGCGGCGTGACGATCAGCGTGCGGGACAACGGCGTCGGCATTCCCGCGCCCATGCTCCTCCAGGTCTTCGAGATGTTCACCCAGGTCGACCGCTCGCTGGAGCGCTCTCAAGGGGGGCTCGGTATCGGCCTCACCCTGGTCAAGCGGCTGGTCGAGATGCACGGCGGCACGGTCGAGGCGCGCAGCGGGGGGCACGGGCTGGGGAGCGAGTTCCTGATCCGCCTGCCGCGGCTGGAGACCGCGACGACCGCCGCGGCTCCGGATCGGCCGTCCCCCGCCGAGCCGGCGGCCGGCTCCGGGTTCAAGCGGCGGATCCTGGTGGCCGACGACAACGCCGATTCCGCGGCCAGCCTGGAGATGATGCTCGAATTCATGGGCAACGAGGTGCGCACCGCCAACGACGGGCTCCAGGCGATCGAAGAGGCGGCCGCCTTCCGCCCCGACCTGATCCTGCTCGACATCGGCATGCCGGGGATGAACGGCTACGACGCCTGCCGCGAGATCCGCCGCCACCCCTGGGGGCAGGGGGTCGTCATCGTGGCGCTCACCGGCTGGGGGCAGGACGAGGACAAGCGGCGGTCGCGGGAAGCGGGGTTCGACCAGCACCTGGTCAAGCCGGTCGAGCCCGCCGCCCTCGGCGGGCTGCTGGCCGCGCTGCCGCCGGAAGGGGCCTGAGCCGGCTGGTGGTAGGATCACCGTCATGAGCCCATCCAAGAGGAACAACGTCAGGGTTTCGGGTTCGGAAGGGGGCCAGGCGATGATCTTCGCCCATGGCTTCGGTTGCGACCAGAACATGTGGCGCTTCGTCGCTCCCGCCTTCGAGGACCGCTACCGGGTGGTCCTCTTCGACCACGTCGGCGCCGGCAAGTCCGACCCTTCGGCCTACAGCCGCGGCAAATACGAATCGCTGCGGGGCTACGCGACCGACGTGCTGGAGATCTGCCGCGAGCTGGAGCTGACGAACGCCATCTTCGTCGGGCATTCGGTGAGCGCGATGATCGGGGTGCTCGCGGCGCTCCAGGAGCCGGACCGCTTCGAGAAGCTGGTCCTGGTCGGCCCCTCGCCGCGCTACATCGACGACGAGGGCTACACCGGCGGCTTCAGCCGGGAGGACATCGAAGGCCTGCTCGATTCGCTCGACAGCAACTACCTGGGCTGGTCGAGCGCGATGGCGCCCGTGATCATGGGCAACCCCGACCGTCCCGAGCTCGGCGAGGAGCTGACCAACAGCTTCTGCCGCACCGATCCCCAGATCGCCAAGCACTTCGCGCGCGTCACCTTTCTCTCCGACAACCGCGCCGACCTCCCCAGGCTGCGGACCCGTTCGCTGATCCTGCAATGCCAGGACGACGCCATCGCCCCGCAGGCGGTGGGCGAGTACGTCCACCGGCAGCTTCCCGACAGCGAGCTGGTGCTGATGCAGGCGACCGGCCACTGCCCCAACCTGAGCGCCCCGCAAGAGACCATCGCCGCCATTCAGGGGTTCCTGTAAAGACGGAGACAGCTTGGCCATCGGCGATGAAAACCCCGGCGCCCCTCCTCCAGCCATGCTGCTGGAGGAGACGGCCGAGGACCTCTACGAGCACGCGCCCTGCGGCTATCTCTCGACGCTGCCCGGCGGCCTCGTCGTCAAGGTCAACCAGACCTTCCTGACCTGGACGGGACACCAGCGGGACGACCTCGTCGCCCGCAAGCGGTTCCAGGACCTGCTCACCGCCGGCGGCCGGATCTTCCACGAGACCCATTACGCGCCGCTGCTGCGCATGCAGGGGGCGGTGCGCGAGATCGCGGTCGAGATCGTCTGCGCGGACGGCCGGCGGCTGCCGGCGCTGATCAACTCGACGCTCACCCGCGACGCCGCGGGCGAGCCGGTGGGCGTCCGCACCACCGTCTTCAACGCCACCGACCGCAAGGAGTACGAGCGCGAGCTGCTGCGCGAGCGCCAGCGGGCCGAGCGGGAGGCCAAGGCCAAGTCGGACCTCATCTCGATGATCAGCCACGAGATCCGCACGCCGCTCAACGCCATCATGGGCGTCGGGCATCTGCTCTCCGCCACCGACCTCACGGCGCCGCAGCAGAAGTTCGTCCGCATCCTCCGCTCGTCGTCCGCGAGCCTGCTGAGCCTGATCAACGACATCCTCGACTTCAGCAAGATCGAGGCCGGCAAAGTGTCCCTGGAGGAGCGGAGCCTCGACCTCCGGCAGTCGGTCCAGGAGCTCGTCGACAACCTCCGCGTGAAGGCCGAGGAGAAGAGCGTGGCGCTGGCCGTCCACGTCGACGAACGGGTGCCCGCCACCGTGCTCGGCGATCCGGTCAAGATCGGGCAGGTGCTCACCAACCTGCTCGGCAACGCCATCAAGTTCACCGCCAAGGGGTCGGTGACGGTGACCTTGCAGGTCCGCGAGCGGATCGCGGATGCCGTATCGATCGATTTCCAGGTCGCCGACACCGGGATCGGGATCGCCCCGGACCGGCTGCCTCACATCTTCGACGAGTTCACTCAAGCCAATTACGACATCGGCATGAAGTACGGCGGCACCGGCCTGGGGCTCGCGATCAGCAAGAAGCTGGTGGAGCTTCACGGCAGCCACATCGCCGTGGAGAGCGAGCTTGGGAAGGGGACGACGTTCTCCTTCATCCTGCGCCTGCGGACTCCGCCCGCGGTCGAGGCGCGGGAAATCAGCGTGCCGGCCGGCGAGCCGTCGCTGCGCGGATTGCGGGTCCTGGTGGCGGACGACAACGAGGTCAACGTGCTCGTCCTCGCGGGCTTCCTGCGCAAATGGGATGCCGAGATCGACGTGGTGACGAACGGCCGGCATGCTGTCGAGCGCGTCCAGGAACGGGACTACGACCTGGTGCTGCTGGACCTCCACATGCCGGAGCTGGACGGCTACGCGGCCGCGCGCCAGATCCGCTCCCTCGCGGACCCGAAGTACCAGCGGCTGCCGATCTTCGCGGTCTCCGCCTCGACCCGGATGGGCGCCCAGCACGAGCTGGACAGCGCGGGTTTCACCGAGTTCGTGGGAAAGCCGGTCAGCCCCGAACTGCTGTACGCGAAGATCGCCAGATACGCGCTGGCGGCTTCCTAGTTCTGCTTTGTCAGATTCACCTTGACTTTGGCGTTGGCCCTCATCACCCCGGCCCTCTTCTCCCGTCCCCCCGCCCACCCTCCCTCACCGGGAGAAGAGGGAGAAAAGCAAAACTGGATCCCGGATGTCCTTTTCTCCCCTCTCCCGGTGAGGGAGGGTGGGCGGGGGACGGGAGAGGGGCCGGGGGTGAGGGTCCGGGCGGGCGGCTCCGACAGACAAGGCCAATCTGACAGAGTCGAGGTAGAGGCCAGCGTCAAGGAATCAGCAGCACCTTCCCCGAGCTCCGCCGGCTTTCGAGAAACGTGTGCGCCGCGGCCCCTTCGGCGAGCGAGAAGCGCGCGGCGATGTGGATCTTCAGGCTCCCCGCCCGCACCCAGCCGAACAGCTCCGCCGCCCGGCTCCGGCGCTCTTCCGCCGTGGTCAGGACGTTCCAGAGGTCGCCGCCGGTGAGGCTCTTCGAGCTGTCCATCAGCATGCGGGGATCGATCAGCGGCGGGTCGCCCCCCGCCATGCCGTAGAAGACCACGCGACCGCCCGTGCGCACCACCTCGAAGCTCCGCATCAGGGTGATCCCAACGGAATCGTAAGCGACGTCCACCCCGCCGGGGACGAGATCGTGCGCCGCCTTCACCCACTCCTGCGAGTCGAGCGCGACCGCGTCGGCCCCGGCGTCGAGCACGGCGCGGGCCTTGGCCTCGCTCGACGTCACGCCCACCACCCGCGCGCCGAGCGCCCTGGCAATCTGCACCAGCAGCAGCCCCACCCCGCCGGCCGCGGCGTGGACGAGCGCCGACTCGCCCGGCCGGAGCGGATGGCTGTCGCGGGTCAGGTATTGCGCCGTCAGGCCCTGAAGAAGGAGCGCGGCCGCGGTCTCGAACGCGATGTCGTCCGGCAGCGGGATCAGCTTGTCGAAAGGGACGGAGACGAGCTCGGCGTTGGCGAACGGGCTGTCCGCGAAGCCGACGCGGTCCCCCATCTGGAACGGCCCCTCTTCGCTCGACTCGACGACGCCGGCTCCCTCATACCCCGCGATCCACGGGGGCTCTCCCGCCAAGTGGTAATTGCCGCGCCTACGGTAGACATCCGCGAAGTTCAGCCCGATCGCCTGCATGCGGACGATCGCGTGAGCCGGCCGCGGCGCCGGGTCGGGCACGTCGCAGAGGGCGAGGACCTCCGGGCCGCCGAAGCGGTCGAAACCGAGCGCTTTCACGGCGGCGGATTATAGGTGGAATCTGCGAACGGAACACTTCCTTGGCTTCGGCGTTGGCCCCTCATCACCCCGGCCCTTTTCTCCCACCGCCCTCCCCCCAACCGGGAGAAGAGGGAGAAGTTAGTCGAAGCAAGCTCGGCGGGTGGAAGATCAAGAAATTATTTTTACTCCTGTTTTTTACTAACCCTTCTAACCACTCCCTCTTCTCCCGGTCGGGGGGAGGGCGGTGGGAGAAAAGGGCCGGGGTGATGAGGGGCCCCTACGGCACCTCCACCGCATATACCCCGTTCTGCGGCACGATCGCGTAGACCCGCTTAGGGTTCGACGGGTCCGCTGCGAGCCCGGACACCGCCGGAGTCGGCAGGCCGTCGTTGAGCGGCGCCCAGGAGTTTCCGCCGTCGCGGCTCCAGAGCACGCCCAGCAGGTTGGTGCCGACGAAGACGCCCCCTTCGTTCGCCACCAAGCCGGTGAACGCGATCGTCCCCGGCACGCCGGCGCTGGACGGCAGCCGGCCTCCTCGGGTCCAGGTCCGCCCTTCGTCGGTGCTCCGGTAGAGCACGCCGAGCCGGGTCAGGTCGGCGGGACGGTCGCCGCCGCCGACTGCCAGCAGGGCGTCGCCGGGACCGCGTGCCAGGAGGTCCACGGGCGGGCCCGGCGGTTTGGAAGGACCGCGAAACGACCAGTGAGCGCCGCCGTCCACGCTGCCGTAGACCTCGAACTCGAAACGGACGGTCAGCCGCCCCGCCATCCTGGGATCGGGAAGGATCGTGCTCACCAGATTGGTGGCGCAGAAATGATCGTCGCACTCGGTGCTGATCGGCAGGCCGGCGTTCGAGCGCTGCCAGGTGCGGCCGCCGTCGCGGCTGCGGTAGAAGCCGTCGACGGCGCCGCCGTAGAACGTCTGCGCGTCGAAGGGATCGATCGCCAGGCTGACGAAAAGGGGGATTTCGAGCTGCGGAGCCACCACGCCGTTCCAGGTCCGGCCGCCGTCGCGGCTCTCGAGGACCCGGTAGTGCACCGTGGACCAGGATTCGAACCGGTAGGACGAGGCGATCAGGTGGAGCGGATCGCGCGGATCGGCGGCGAGCGTCGCGGCGTCGATCAACGGTTCGGGTGACCAGGAATGGCCGCCGTCGCCGGAGCTCAGGAGCGGCAGCGCCGGCGGCGGCGCCGCGAAGTCGTTGGGCAGGATCGGCGCCGCGAAGAGGCCGTCCACGGTGGGCAGGAGGAAGCTGACCGCCGACGCCGTGAAGCCGCGGTTGGCCGGCAGCCAGGGTCCGGCCTCGGCCGCGGCGCGGGAGAGCCCCTGCGCCGAGGCCAGCAGGAAGCCGCCCCCCGCGAAGTCGTAGAGGTCGCCGAGCGCGGGCAGGGCGCTCACGAAAGCTCCCGTCTCGCCGCCGTCGTGGGACACCCAGAGCCGCGGGTCGGCGTAGAGGTTGGTGTCGACGGCGATGCGGACCGTGTCCGGATCGTCCGGATCGACCGCCGGGTTGCCACAGGTCCGGTCCGGCAGGTACGCGTGCCAGGTCGCCCCGTCGTCGTCGCTGCGCAGGAAGCACGAAGAGCTGACATACCCGGCCTGCAGATAGAGCTGGTGCGGCGTCCGGGTCGGGAAGATCTCCGGCGTCGCCTGAAGTGCGGACTTGGCGCTGGCGCCCGGTCCCGGAGGAGGGTTGAGGGGCAGAAAGGAGCGCGTCCAGGTGGCGCCGGCGTCGAAGCTCGTATAGAAGGCGGCGTCGTCCTGGACGTAGATCGTCCCCGGCCGGACGGGAGAGAGCGCGAAGGCCGTCAACGGCACGAAGGTCGGGCCGGAGCAGGACAGCCCCACCGGGATGCAGCTCCAGCTCTTGCCGGCGTCCCGGCTGCGAAAGAGGAGCTTGTTGCGGAGCCAGTAGAGCGTGGCCGGCGCGGAGGGATCGACCTCCAGGGTCTGCGGAGCCGCCAGGATCGTGCCCGGGGGGCTGTAGAGGACGGTCCAATGATCTCCGTAATCGTCGCTGCGGCGGAGCGACGTCCGGTAGCCGAGGCTCTGGACCGAAGCGTAGACCCTCCCAGCGTGCGCGGGGTCGACCGTCACCGCCAGCGGCTGCCCGTCGAGGCCGTTCTGCACGGAGCCCCAGATCCGCCCGCCGTTCTGCGTGCGCAGGAGCCCCGCCGCGGTGATCGCGTAGGCGCGGCTGCCGCTCGTCGGGTCGAGGACGAGGCGGGCGGACATCGGTCCTGCCGGCGGTCCGATCGGCATCCAGCGGGGGCTGGCCGCGGCAAGCGGCGCCGCCGACAGGGCGGCCGCCAGCACGATCGCGTTCCATTGAAGAACCTGCTTCACGGTAGTCTCCTGTCCAGGAAGCTCGCGGGGCGTGCTCTCTCCGCGACTACCCTGACAAGGCGACATCCGGGCGGAGAATTCCGTCAGCCCTGCCTGCGTCTGGCCCGGATCAGCACGGCGATCTCGTCGTTGCGGGGATTGACGAAATCGAGGCGGATGCGCCCGTCCGGCAGCTCGGAGACCATCGCCGGGATCGAGCTGGCGCTCAGCGACCAGCCGGGGGGCAGGACCACGGCGTCGCGCGGGCGGCCGAAGGTGCGGTCGAAGACCAGCTCATTCCCCTCCAGCCGGTAGCTCTTGGGATCGGTGTAGGTCTCGGAGATGCGCAGACGCACCGAGCCCCCCGGTGGCACGGCGGGGAAGTGGATGACCACCACCTCCGAGCCGGGAGTCACCTCGCCCTCCTCTCCCTTTTCGAGGCCGGCCTTGATCAGGTCGTCCCCCTTCACCGTCTCCACCCGGAGCGCCTCGCCGGTGTCGAGGACGCGCGCCGACGGCTTGGAGGCGGCGCTCCCCGTCCGGACGACGTTGAGGTAGCGGTCCACCCCGGGGCGCGATTCCGTGTAGTCGTGGTAGAGGTCGAAGGCGTGCGTCTCGGGCGGTTGCAGGAAGTAGACGATGGTGCGGTCCTGGTGCGCCCGCTCGGCGAGACGGTCGCTTTCATGGCTTGCCGGTCCGGCGACCGCCGACTTCCGGGCCTCGATCGTCACCGGCAGTGCCTCCGGGCCGGTGTGGATCAGGCTCACCCGCAGGCGGCCGTCCGGCTGCGGCAGGATCTGGGCCGGCACGTTGCACGAGATCACTTCCCAGCCCGCGGGGAGCACGATCGCGTTGCGGCGGATGCCGAGCGTGCGGGTGAAAGTGATCCGGTCCGGCCGCGGGTGAAGATAGCTCTTCGGGTCCTTGTAGGTCTTCTCGATCAGCAGGCGGACGCCGCCGCCGTCCGCCGGGACCGGGTGGGGCAGGTGGATCCGGATGTAGCTCGTGGCCGGATCGGCCTCCGCGAGGCCGTCGCGCCGGGCCTCCTCGCCGCTCACCTGCTCGAACTGGAGCGCCTGCGAGGTGGCCCGGTCGCGCACCGACTCGCCGCTCGCCGCGCTCCCCTTGCGGATCGGATTGAAGAAGAGCGTGGCGCCGGGATCGGCGGCGGTGACCTCGTAGAGGATGTGGAACGAGGCGGAGTCGGGATCGAGCAGCTCGTAGAGCGTGTACTCGTCCGTCTCCAGGACGCGCTCGGCGGCCGGCGCGGTCGGAGCGGCAGCCGGAGGCGGCGTCACCGCGCGCGGCGCCCCGGAAGCGGTGGCGCAGGCGGCCAGGAGCGGCAGCAGGAACAGCGGCAGGCGGCGCATGGCGGTCCTCAGCCCCGCGCCAGCCAGACCAGCGCCAGCGCGATCAGGGCGGGAACGGCCTGGACAAAGAGGATCCTCCGGTGGGCGGTGGCGGCGCCGAAGACTCCCGCGATGATCAGGCAGGTCAGGAAGAAGACCTTGATCTGGAAGCCCGCCGCGCCCTGGCTCAGTCCCCAGAACAGGCCGGCGGCCAGGAAGCCGTTGTAGAGCCCCTGGTTCGCGGCCAGGGCCGCCGTCGAATCCGCGAAATCAGGGGTAAGGCCGAAGGTCCGGCGGCCGTGGGGCCGCTTCCAGAGGAACATCTCCAGGATCATGATGTAGACGTGCAGGACGGCGACCAGGCAGACTGCGACTGCGGCGGCGATCTCCATCGGTTCTCCCCCTTTGAGTCCACCCAGGATATCCGACCTCGGCCCAGCCGGTTACAATCTTTTCATGGCCTACGGTTGGGAAGGCGAGAAGGTCCGGCTGGTGCCGCTCGACAAGGCGAAGCATCTTGAGAACGCCCTCGCCTGGATCAACGATCCCGAGCTCACCGAGTGGACGCTGATCGGCGACTGGCCGATGACCCGCCTGGCCGAGGAGGACTTCTTCGACAAGGCCATGCGGGATACCGAAAAGGAGCTCCACTTCGCCGTCGAGACGCTCGCCGGCGAGCACATCGGATTCTCCGGCCTGCACCGGATCGACTGGAAGAACGGTGTCGCCACCACCGGCACGATCCTCGGCCGGCGCGATCTCTGGGGCCAGGGGTACGGATCGGATGCCACCCGCGTGCGCACCCGCCACGCCTTCGAGAGGCTGGGCCTGCGCATGCTCCTCTCCGAGGTGATGGCGGACAACGCCGGCTCCCTGCGCATGCTTCAGAAGGCCGGCTATCGGGAGGTCGGACGCATCCCCCGCCGCCTCTGGAAGCGCGGGGAATTCCGCGATGTGGTGCTGCTGGTGCTGGAGACGGCTGGCGCCGAGTGAGACCGGGGCCGCATAAGCCATGGCGCGATCACTCCCACTCAGACTTACACCGCATATCCCAAGGATTTTAGGGCCTCTATCCCCGGCATATATCGCATGAACCTCGACAGCAACGAACCCAGCCCCGGTGATGCCGCAAAAACCCAGTTCCGGGATCTTCAGACTCCGGATTGTATATCTCCAACCGTCGTTTTTGCGGCATCAGACGAGGCCGAAGTTCCCTGGCATTGGGTTTTTGCGGCCTCAACCGGGTCGAAGAGGGAAATGTCGGCCCTTTTGCGGCATATTTCCTGCCTCTAGTCTCGGCGCGCGTTCTTCCGGCGCGCAGGTTTCCAGGGCTTCTCAACGCTTTCCGAGTCGGCGCCTGACGCCCGCCAGCAGCGACTCCATCTCATCCAGGCGGGCCAGCTTCGCGAGGGCCAGATAGGTGAGCCCGTAGGTGCCAAGCACCAGAGCGGCCTTGAAGAGGGGGCGCAGCGGCGGCAGCAGCCACCAGACCAGCGCGCCGGGAACCGTCGCCGCGAGAGCCAGGAGCATCATCCGGCCGTCTTCCCGCCAGGGGAGCTCGAACTCCGGCAGTCGCCGCCGCAAAGCTCTGCGGAGCTGATAGAGCTCCATCCAGGCGCCGAAACCGGAGGCGAGGGAGAGACCGACCGAGCCCAGGTAGAGAGTCCGCGGCAGCGGTCCGGAGAGCGGTTCGACCAGGGAATTGAGCCGGAAGCGGTCGAGGGCAAACATCAGGGGGACCGCCACCAGCACCGAGGTCCCCACCCGTATCGCCGCGATGCGGGCCGGCGAGCGGGTGTCTCCCAGCGCGTAGAAGGTGTTCTGGAGCAGGCGCGAGGTGGTGGTGGCGAGGATCCCCGTCGAGTAGCCGCCGAGGACCAGGTAGACCAGCCAGTTCTCGGTCACGCCGAACTTCCCACCGCGATAGAAGCCGACCACCAGGAAACCGAAGGCGAGGTAGCCGATCACCGTGGGAATGTTCAGGAACGCCACGTAGGAGAGAGCGCGGCGGACGCGGGCCAGCAGCGCCGGGGTCGCCCCCTCGCCGCGCAGGCGCGACATTTCCGGCAGCTCCGAGGCCGCCACCGAGATGCCGAAGAGGCTGATCGGCAGCAGGTAGAGCGTCTGCGCGAAGCGGTCCGCGGAGGGCGCGCCGGGCGCGAGCGAGGTGGCCAGGAAGAGATCGAGGAAGCCGGCGAGCTGCACGACTCCCCGTCCGGCCACCGCCGGCCACCACGCCGAGAGCGCCTCGCGCACCCCGGGCACGCTCAGCGAGAGCGACGGCCGGAAGCCGCGCAGGATGCCCAGCACCATGGGGAGCTGAACCACGAACTGGAGCAGGCCGCCTGTGAACGCTCCCCAGCAGGCGACCTTGAAGAGCTGGATCTGCTCCGCGGCACCGTGCGCGCCCGCGAGCCGGTAGCCGCCGACCACCAGCGCGGTGATGATCGCCGAGTTCCAGAGCACGGGCGCGAAGTACGGCAGGAAGAACCGCCGGTTGCTGTTGAGGATCGCCAGGGCCCAGACCGACAGCACCAGCAGACCCGCCATTGGAAAGAGGATGCGGACGCCGGTCACCGTGAGGGCGAAGCGGTCGACCGCCATCCTTCCCGCCGCCACCGCCGCCGCGTCGCGCACGAAATTCGGAGCGAGCAGGACGACGATCGGTTTGGCCAGCAGGATGCCGAGCAGGGCAAAGCCCGAAGCGGCGGCCACCATCAGTCCGAAGATGGCGCCGGCGAAGCGCCCCGCCTCCTCGTCCCTCCCCTCCTCCAGCAGGCCGCTGTAGATCGGGATGAAGGAGGCCGACAGCACCCCCTCCCCCAGCAGGTTCTGGAGGACGTTGGGGACGCGCATGGCGGCGGTCAGCGCGTCCTGATAAGGACCGACGCCGAAGTAGAAGCCAAACGCCTTCTCGCGGACGAAGCCCATCAGCCGGCTGAGCACGATGCCGGCGAAGACGCTCGCCGCCCCCGCCCGCGAGCGGGGGCGCTTCTCCGGTGGTCGCGGCCGCTCGCTGGGAACCGCCGGATCGACCGACTCCGCGGGATCGCTCACTTCGGAAGGTCGTTCCAGTTCAGCAGGGCGTTGTAGAGGAACCGGAAGTCGGCGACGTTGAGGTAGCGGTGGAGCGGGTCGAAGGCGAAGAGGATCACCCGTCCCTTCCCCGCCGGCAGGTCGAGGATCGCCGGCTTGCCGTCGATCCCCTCCTCGCCGCTGGCGAAGCCGGAGAGCACGAGCCGGGTGTCCTCCTTCTTGTCGGCCTTGTCCGCCTTCGGCTTGGCCGGAGCGTCGAGGTCCTCCACCACGAGGCCACTCTTCTTCTCACCCTTGTCCTCGTCGTCGTCGGCGTCCGGCTTCTTGGTGCCGAACTGGAGGACGACCCGCGACCGGTCGGACTTCGGCACGTCGAACAGCGGGCCGTTGCCACGGAAGGCGCTGGTCATCTCCTCGTAGCCGTAGACCAGGGGGTGCTCCGGCCGCACGACCTTGGCGCGCAGCACCGAGCCCGGTGTATTGACGCTCCCCGAGGCCGGGAAGGCGTTGCGCACCATCCCCCCCTCCACCGGCAGCGAGCCGGCGCCGCCGAGGGCGATCAGCACGCCGCCGCCGCGCACGAAGCGGTCGAGGTTGAGCAGCCCCGCGAAGCCCATGCCGCCCGTGATGTCCTCCGAGGCGTCGGGAATGCCGAGGCTGGGAAACTCCGGCGTCGAGGTATAGGGGAGCGGGCTGAATTTGGCGTCGATGCCGTGGACCAGATCGCTAAAGCCCCCTTGCGTCGAGGGATAGAGGATGACGTCGAAGCGCTCGGCGAGATTGCCCCGCCTGAGGTCGTCGTCGTTGATCAGCGTATAGGGGACCTTGGCCTGGTCGAAGGTGTAGCGCGTCCAGCCGGCGTCCTGGGTGTCGATCCAGTTGTGGAGCACCGCCAGGCGCGGCAGGTCGACGAGGTGGCGGCGGACGTCGGGGCCCGCGGCCACCGCGGTGAACGACAGCCCGGTGCGGCGCGCCACCTCCTCCACCGCCTCGCGCGGCGCCTGCACGATCCAGCTCCCCGGCGGATAGCTCACATTTCCCGCCGTGAAAGCCACCTCGGCGGCATCCACCTGATTCGTGCCGAGCATCACCCGCGCCTCCAGCAGCGCCGTCTGCCCGGTGTCGCGCAGCAGGAAGACCTCCCCGGCTCCGTCGACCCGGCCGGCGGCGGCGACGTCGGCCGTCACCGGCTCCATGGCGGCGTCGAGGATCTTGCGGTCGGCCACGGATTCACCGGCGACGCCGTAGAGCAGCGGCCAGGTCCATGCCACGTCGTCGTAGGGGCGGTTCGCCTCGTCGGCCGGGAACTTCTGCTCCTCGAGGAGATTGACGGCAAGGTTGCGGTACGGCTGGTCCATCCGCACCACGTAGGCGCCCGCCGGCCAGCTCTTGGCGCCGACCTTGGTCTCGGCGGTCAGGCGGTGCACCTCGATCCGCTGCTTGCGGAGCTGGTTCACCAGGTAGGCGAGGCGGGCCGGATCGCGCTGCTCCGGCGGGAACACCCAGGCGTAGGGGGCTTCCGTCTTCCCCTTGGCCAGCGAGCGGCTCCCCTTGTTCCAGAAGTTCTCCAGCAGCTCCTGGCGGTGCAGCGACGCGTACTCCAGCGCCGCCAGCGCCCCCGCCTCCATGTAGTTCGTGTTGTCGCGCAGCGACCAGCGGATCTTCTTCTTCGGCGGCGCCGGCCGGTACCAGGTGAGGTCGGTCGCCTTCTTGCCGGCGAACTTCCCGTCCGAGAGGTCGCGGTCGTAGGTGCCGGCCGAGGCGTTGCCGAAGGTCTCGTAGAAGCGGCCCACCGAGTGGTGCAGGTTGGCGACCGAGTTCAGATATCCCGGCCACCAGCCGTCCCAGAACCCCCACGTCCAGACGCCCGGCAGTCCCTGGGCGTTGAGCGAGCCCGCCTCGTGGTAGCCGAGCTGCGTCCACTTGTCGATCGTGACCGGGTCGATGGCGCGGTTGTAGGGGCCGAAGCCGGTCATGATGTAGAGCAGGGGGATCGACTCGTGAAGGTCGTGCATCACCTGCGGATGGAAGTCGAAGAAGGTGGCGTCCACCGCGCGGGTGAGCGCCTGGGTGCCCTGCATGTTGTCGCGGTTGTTGTCGTGGAAGACGTAGTGCCCCCAGTACGGCGGCGAGAGGATGTCCTGGAAGTCCTCGATCGGGCCCTTGCGGCCGCGCAGATGGCGGTAGTACCAGTCCACCTCCCGGTCGCGGCCGTCGGGCTCGGTGACCGGAGTGATCATCACGATGGCGTTGTGGCGGATCGTCTGGATCTCGGGGGTCTCCGAGACCGCCAGCCGGTAGGCGAGCTCCATCAGCATCTCGGGGCTGCCGGTCTCGGCCGAGTGCAGGCCGCCGGTGAACCAGTAGAAGACCTTGCCGTCGGCGGCCAGGCGGTGAGCCTCGTCGCGCGAGATGCGGCGGGGATCGGCGAGGCGGGCGGTGACGTCCTTGTAGCGATCGAGCGCCGCCAGGTTCTCCGGGTCGGAGATCAGGGCGACGATCATCTCGCGCCCCTCCTCGCTGGTGCCGATCACCTGAACCCGGACGCGGTCGCTCGCCGCCGCCAGCTTGCGGAAGTAGCCGTGGACGTCCGCCACGCGCGACAGCTCGTCCGGCGCCCCGGCGAGATGACCCAGCCCCTTGGTCGGCGACGGCACCGTGGCCGAATCCGGAACGTAGGCGACCGACTCCGGGAGGTACTCGGGAGCGGTCGTGTACTCCTTGATCTTCTCGACGCTCCCCGGCTCGGGACGGTCGGGAGCCCAGGGCCCCGCGACGGCGGGCGGCGCGGCAGGTGGCGCCGGTGGAGCCTGAGCGAAAGCCTGGGCGGAGGCGGAGCAGAGAGCGAGGAGCAGGATCGGGACTAGGCGGCCGTTCAAGCGGATCTCCTTGGAAGGAGCGCTACGATACCGGTTTCGCGAGCTGTGAGACAAGGCGCTTGACGCTCTTGACTTGACGCACTTGACGGACCACACTCTTTCCATGACACGAGCCACCGCCGCCGCTGCCGCCAAAGCCTTCGGGGAAGCCCTGGAGGAGGCCTGGGAGGATCTCCCGGACGATGCTCCCGAGATCCAGAATCCGGAAGCCCTGGGGAGAAGGGCCGCCCTGCTGGCCGTGTCCGAAATGGTCTGGGGCCAGGTCCTGGGTCCCTTGTACGATGTCGAGCAGGTCCAGACGATCCTCAAGGTGAAAACCCGGCAAGCCGTCAGCGATCTCGCGAAGCGGGGACGCCTGCTGGCCCTCGACGGCTCCGGCGGGCGGAAGCTCTATCCGGCGTTCCAGTTCGGTCCGACCGGCCGCCCTTATCCCGAGATCCCGAAGGTCCTCGAGATCTTCGAGGGGATCGTCGAAACCTCCTACACGATCGCCTCCTGGTTCGTCAGCCCTCAAGACCTTCTGGAGGGAGAGACGCCTGCGGCCTGGCTCCGATTCCAGCGTGATCCAGCCCTCCTCTTTGAAGCTGCCATGCGGAGCGCCGACCTCCTGGCGCACTGATCTTCTGAGCCCCCTCTCCTCACCTCCGAGCGATCGAAGAAGTGTGCGGTCGCGGCAGAAAAACAAAGGGACGTAAAAGACGGCAAGGACGGCAAGGACGTACACGAAGAACTCACGGGAAACGTCATGCCGCGCGGTCGTCCTTGCCGTCCTTTACGTCCTTGTCGTCCTTTCGGCCTTTACGTCCTTTCGGCCGCGCAGGCTCTCCTTCTCAACGCACCCGCACCACCACCAGCGTCATGTCGTCCGACTGCTCCTGATCGCCCTTGAAGTTCGACAGGTCGCCGAGGATGGCGTCGCGGATCTCGCGGGCGCTGCGGCTGCCGGCGGCGCGGGTGGCGGTGCGCTGGAGGCGGTCATAGCCGTAGTCCTGGTCCTGGTCGTTGCGGGCCTCGACCAGGCCGTCGGTGTAGAAGATCAGCAGGTCGCCCGGCGACAGGGGGCGCTCGACGGACTCGTAGCGTGCCTCCAGGAAAGTGCCGAGCGGCGGCGCTCCCTCCCCCATCTCCACGAAGGTGTCGGAGCCCGCGGCGCGGACGAGGACGGGCGGATGGGCGGCGCTCACCAGGCTCATCGTCCCCGCTTCGCGGTCGAGCACGGCGCAGAGCAGAGTCATGTAGGTCCGCTTGTCCGTCGTTCGCCGGACCATATGGTTCAGGCGCTCGAACACTCCGACCGGCGAGGCGAGGTCCTTCTCCAGCAGATAGAGGCAGCTCCGCACCCCCGAGAGCAGCAGCCCGCTGGCGAGGCCGTGCCCGGCCACGTCGCCGATCACCATGACGAGCAGGGAATCGCTCAGCTTGAAGTATTCGTAGTAGTCGCCCCCCACCTCGGTGGCCGGGAGCGAGGCGGCCGCGAGGTCGATCCAGTCCAGTTGCGGCGGCGACTGCGGCAGCATGCTGAGCTGGATCTTGCGCGCGTAGTCGATCTCCTCGCGCATCCGCGTCCGCTCGCGGTAGCGGGAGTGCTCCTTGCGCCAGCCGGCCAGGAAGCGCTTGCGGTCGAGTTGGGTCACGCCGACGGCGGTCGCCAGGCAGATCAGACTCATCACCGAGAGCGCGGCGATCGCGTCCTGGTCCACCGCCACGGACACCTTCCGCAGACCGATCCACTCGAGGGGAAAGACCGCCGTCCCCCAGAAGGCGGCGAAGAGCATCAGGTGCTCGGAGACGCGCAGCCGGAAGGCGAGCAGCGCAAAGACGGTGAGGAAAAACGGCACGTGATCTTCCGTGATGTGCGAGGTGGCGACCTTGAGCACCACGATCTGCGAGAACAGGAACACCAGCAGGATCTGGCGGAAGTTGCGGGCGAACACCTCGCGGTCGCGCAGGACGAACAGCGCGATGCAGGCGAGGGCGTCGACGACGTAGACCGCCAGGCCAGCGCCGTCGTGGTGATCGATCGAGGCGGCGACTCCGCCCAGGCAGAGCATCGTCGTCAGGATCAGCAGCCAGCGGAAGACGCGGTAGTTGCGGCCGTCGAAGTGACGGTGCAGGGCCAGCGGCTCAGGGAGCAGCACCAGCTCGTCGAGGGTGGGGGCTTTCATCGCCGGGAGAGATCGATCGCCAAGGGACTAGTCGAAAATCCAGCGGATCACGCCATTCATCAGGCCGGAGGCGAGCTCTCCCACCAGGGAGATGCCGCGGCCGTTTCGGGTGAGGAGCAGGCGCTCCGACTCCGGCTGGCTCCACGGCGGCAGCGTCTCGCCCAGCCTCTGCTGGCGCAGCTCGATCCGCTCCTGCTCCCGCTGCATCGTCTCGGCCCGGGCCTCTCCCCCCTCGCGGATCCAGCGCAACAGGCGGTCCAGCTCGTCGAGATCGAACCAGATGCCGTGGCGGGCGCAGACGTCGACGATCACCCCGCTCTTGCGGCCGTAGTTGCGGCGGTTCATCAGCGTGCCGCAGATCACGCAGGGGCGGTAGCGGAGGGGCTGAGGGGAGCCCTCGCTCCGTCCATTCCCCCCTTCGCCGGGAGCGCCGCCGCCGAACCCCTCCGGAAGGTGGCCTGCCCGCGCACGCTCGCTCAAGACCTCGAAGACCTCCTTCTCGAGCCAGAGGCCGCCGCAGGAAGAGCAGTCGAACAGGGCCACCCTGGCCTGCCCCAGGCGCCGGCTGGCCAGCGGGCGCTCCCCCGTGCAGGAGGGGCACCGGTAGCCGCTCTCGCCGGCCGCCGCCTGGCCGCCGAGGAGGGGGGTGCCGCAGTGATGGCAGAAGCGGGCCTGGCCGCTGACCCGCGCCATGCAGCCGGGGCAGAGAGTGTCGAGATCCTTCTCGTGCAGGGTGAACTCCGCCGCGCAGAAGCGGCAGGCCGCCTCCTCTCCCTCGCGCGGCGCGCCGCAGGAGGAGCAGCGCACCACCGCCGCGTCGTGCGGCTGAGGCTGCGGGACCGTCACACTGGCGCCGCAAGAGCAGGGAAAGGCCGCGCCCGGCGGCCGCCCGGAGGCGTCGAACTGGCGGTGGCAGTCAGGGCAGGCGACGAGGAGGCGCATGGGTCGCCGGTTATCCTACCGCGTTCGGGACGAGCAGGGACGAACCGGACTTACACGGACAACGATTATCTCTGCTGTCCGTGTTGGTCCGTGCTCGTCCCTGTTCGTCCCTGCTCTTCTGCAGTGTCGTCCTGGCGGCTAGGCCATGGCGACCCCGTCCGGCAGAGCGGGCGCGGGGGGTGCCGCCGCCGAGAACCGTTCGCTGCCGAGGAGAAGGGTCGCCGTGCCGCGCCAGACCCGCCCGAGGGCGTTGAGCAGGTTGAGCGACAGGAACACCAGGCCGATGCCGGCGAGGGAGCAGACCCAGGCGGCGCCGAGCGAGTCGAGCTGGAAGGTCACCCTGTCGATCTCGAACACCCCCGCCTCCCAGAACAGCGGCGCGAGCAGGAATCCGAGGGACACCGAGAGTAGGGTCACGGTCGCGACGAAGCTCACGATGCCGAGGGGGAGCTTGAGCAGCAGGAAGCCCATCCCCTTCCAGGTGACGGGGTTCGAGAAGAAGTCGCCCGCCCGCTGCCAGGCGCTCCGCGCCGCGCCGGTCGGCGGCGGCGCCATCGGCGGCACGTCGGCGCCGAGCAGATGGATGGCGGCCTGGCGCTCGAACGCCGCGAACGCCCAGGTCCCCGCGAACACCAGCGCCAGCAGGGGGATGCCGATCCAGACCAGGGTCAGCCCGAAGCCGGCCGTCAGGCCGACACTGAGAAAGACGAAGTACGCCACCCCCAGGGGTAGGGCGAGCAGCAGGTAGAGCAGATTGCCGTAGGTCCGTGGCCGGAACGGCGCCGCGAGGAAATGGCGTAGCGCGTCGCCGGAGCGAGTGATCGAATCCCTGTCGTCGGTGTGCATTTGGGTGCCTCCTCGCAGGGGACTACGAGAGGAAGCCCATACGGGTTTCAGAGGTCGAGCAGCGCCTCCCCCGCCGGCTCGCGCAGGTTGTAGCGCGAGCTCATCACCCGCCCGTAGGCGCCGGCGTTGGCGATCAGGATCACGTCCCCCTCCGCCGTCGGCGGCAGGCGGCGCGAGCGGCCGAGGATGTCGCCGGTCTCGCAGATCGGCCCCACCACGTGAGCGAGCCAGGAGGAGGGCTCGCCGAGCCGCGAGAGGTTCACGATCCGGTGGTAGGCGCCATAGAGCGGCGGCCGGATCAGCGAGTTCATGCCGGTCTCCAGGCCGACGTAGTAAACCTCGCCCTTGCGCTTGATCTGCGTCACCCGCGCCAGCAGCACGCCCGCCTGCGCCACCAGGAAGCGCCCCGGCTCCAGCCAGAGCTCGAAGCGCGGGTTGGCCGCCTTGAAGCGTCCCAGCAGCTCGCCCAGGGCGTCGAGGTCGAGCGGGCTCTGCTCCGGCCGCTCCGGGACGCCGAGGCCGCCGCCGAGGTCGAGGACGCGGACGTCGGGGAAGCGCTCGGCGGCCTCGGCCAGGAAGAGCGCCACCTCGCTCCAGGCCTGGGGCGAGCGCACCCCGCTGCCGGCATGCGCGTGGAGCCCGACGACGCGGGCGCCGCAGGCGGCGAGCAGCGCGCGGGCCTCCTCCATCCGCTCGGGGTCCAGGCCGAACTTGGATTGCGCGCCGGCCGTGCGGACGTGGGCGTGATGCCCTCTCCCCCGCCCGGGATCGAGCCGCAGGAAGAGCTCGCGCCCACGGAAGACCTCCGGCCATTCGCGCAGGGGGTGGACGTTGTCCACCGTCACCCTCGCCCCGACCTCGAAGCCGTGAAGGTACTCCTCGCGCGGCGCGAAGTTGGGGGTGAACAGCAGCCTCTCGCCGGCGAGACCGGGGAACAGGCCGAGCACGTGGTCGAGCTCGGCGGCCGAGACGCACTCGAAACCGAGCCCGGCGTGGTGGAAGACCCGCAGCACGCCCGGATGGCAGTTCGCCTTGAGGGCGTAGAACACGCGGTCCATGGCGGCGAGCCCGCGCAGCGAGGCCGCGGCGGCGCGCAGGGTGGGAGCGTCGTAGGCGTAGACCGGCCCGCGCTCGGCCGCCAGCTCCAGCAGCTCCCGCCGCCGGCCGCGCCACCATTCGTGCGCCGGTTCCGGCGCCTCCTCGGCGCCCTCGCCGAACAGCTCGCTCCAGGTGGGACCGAAGAGCGCGCTCTCCCCCTTCTGCCCGAACAGCAGTCCGTGGAGCTGGCGGATCAGCCGCTCGCTCTGGTCCTCGTCGACCAGGAAGGTCAGGTTGAGGTCGCTGGCCGACAGCGTCATCAGATGGACCCGGAGCTCCTCGAACGCCTCCAGCACCGGCCCCAGCTCGTGCAGGATGGCGCGGATGCCGCGGCCGACCAGCGAGATCGAGGTGGTGGGCGCGATCACCCGCGGCTCGCAGAACGAAGCGAGGTCGCGCAGCAGCGGCGCGAGGCCGGCGGGTCCGAGCACGTTGGCCTGCGGATCGAGCGAGACGGTGACGTTGGTCTCCGAGGTCGACACCGAATCGACCGACAGGCCGTGGCGGGCGAAGGCGGCGAAGGCCTGGGCGAGGAAGCCGACCTCCTGCCACATGCCGAGCGTCTCCATGGCGATCAGCGTGATGCCGTTGCGCGAGGAGATCGCCTTGACCTGCGAGTCGCCGCCCCCCGCCGAGCCCGCCGCCGAGATCACCGTCCCCGGCGCCTCCGGCCGGTCGGTGCAGAGGACCTGGAGGGGGATGCCGTGGCGGCGCAGCGGCGGGATCGAGCGCGGATGGAGCACCTTGGCTCCCATGCTCGCGATCTCCTGCGCCTCGTCGTAGTCGAGGGCGCGCAGCAGCCGGGCCGACGCCAGGAGCGACGGATTGGCGGTGAACAGGCCGGGGACGTCGGTCCAGATCTCGCACCGGGCGGCGCCCACGCGGGCCGCGAAGTAGGCGGCCGAGGTGTCCGAGCCGCCGCGGCCGAGGAGCACCGTCTGCCCCTCGCGGTTGCGGGCGATGAACCCCTGCGTGATCACCGCCGCGGCGGGGAGCGCATCGAGCGCCGCGATCAGCGCCTCGTCGCGGTCGAAGTCGCAACTGGCCGAGAGGTAGGCGCGGGGTCCGGGGCCGAGGGGGTCCTCGCGGGCGACGAGAGACGTCCGCGCGTCGTGCCAGTCGGTGGCGATCCCCCGCGCGGTCAGGAAGGCCGCGCCGAGGCGGGTGGACAGCAGCTCGCCGAAGGCCATCACCCGCGCCTTGAGGGCGGGGCCCGCCTCGCGCAGCAGCGAGGCGGCGAGGGCGAGGCGGGAGAGCTCCTCGAAATCGTCCCGGAGGAGGGGGGCGGTGGCGAGGCCGAGTGCCGCTCCCAGCTCCAGGTGGCGCTGCTCGATCGCGGAGAGAGGTTCCCCGTAGCCTCCGGCGACGGCGGCGGCGAGGAGCGCCTCGAGCTGGTTGGAAACCCCCGAGAGGGCCGAGCAGACGACCAGCGGGCGCACCCCTTCGTCCAGCCGCCGCCGGACGAGGTCGGCGATGGTCGCCCAGCGCGCCGGCGTCGAGACGCTGGTGCCGCCGAACTTGAGGACGACCCAGGGGAAGGGTCCCCTCACCTCCCCGGCCCTCCTCTCCCAGCCCTCCACCCACCCTTCCGGGGAGAGGAGGGAGAAAGGCAAAAGTCAAAGACCGGAAGCATTTTCCTGAAGCCCCCTCTCTCCCCGGTCGGGCGGGTGGAGGGCTGGGAGAGAGGGGGTTGGGGGAGTGAGGGGTCCACTACCCCTTCGCCGCCTGGACCGCCTCCGTCAACGCCGGCAGCACCTCGTGGAGATCGCCGACGATCCCGTAGTCGGCGATGGTGAAGATCGGCGCGCCGGGGTCCTTGTTGATGGCCACGATCACCGTCGAGCCCTTCATGCCGACCAGGTGCTGGATGGCGCCGGAGATGCCGGCGGCGATGTAGAGCTTGGGGGCGACCGTCTGCCCCGAGGAGCCGATCTGGCGGTCGCGCGGCAGCCAGCCGTTGTCGATCACCGGCCGGCTGGCGCCGATGTCGGCGCCGAGCGCCTTGGCGAGAGCCTCGACCGGCGCCATCTTGTCCGCCCCGCCAATGCCGCGGCCGACGGCGACGATGATCGACGCCTTGGTGAGGTCCACCGTGTTCCCCCCGACCTCCTCGTAGCCGAGCACCTCGCGGTCCGCCTTGACGGCGCCGAGGTCGACGGCCAGCGGCTTGACCTCGGCCTCGCCCGATTTGACCGCACCATCGGCCTGGAAGGCGCCGGACTGGACCGAGACGAGCACCGTCCCCTCCCCCTTCACTTTCACCTTCGCCTGCAGCTTGCCGCCCATCACCGGCCGGGTCCAGACCAGCCCGGCATCGCCGCCCTGAAAGCCGGTGACCTCCGGCAGCAGCCCGGCGCCGGCCTCCTGGGCCAGGCGCGCCATGTAGTCGACCGTCTGGTAGGTGTGCGGGAAGACCACGAAAGCCGGCGCTGCCTCGCGGATCGCCGGGGCGAGGGCGCCGATCATGGCGCCGGGGGTGTAGACGCCGAGGGCGGGGTCGTCGGCCACGTGGACCGCGGCGAGATCGAAGCGGGCGACCTCGGCGGCGGCGAGGCCGATTCCCGAACCGAGCAGCACCGCCTCGGCCTTGACCCCGAGCTCCGCCGCCAGCTTCTGCGCCGCGGCGACCGCCTCCCAGGAGATGCGGGGGAACTGCCCCTCGCGATGTTGCAGGACCACCCAGACACGGTTCGCCATCAGAGCACCCTCGCTTCCTTCTGCAGTTTCTCGACCAGCTTCGCCGCCACGGTCTTGGCATCCCCCTCCAGCATCTGCGCTCCCTTGCCCGATTCGGGGAAGCTGACGGAGACGATCTCCAGCCGCGAGCCCGCCGCTCCGACCTGAGCTCCATCGAGGCCGAGGTCGGCCGGCGAGACGAGGGCGATCTCCTTCTTCTTGGCGGCCATGATCCCCTTGAGCGAGGCGTAGCGCGGGTGGTTGATCCCCGCCTGCACCTCCAGCACGGCGGGGAGGCGGACGCGCGACACCTCGTTGACGCCGCTCTCCATCTCGCGGGTCACTTTGGCGGTTGAGTTCCCCTCCTCCAACTCGACGCCCATCACCAGCCAGACGTGCGGCCAGCCGAGGTGGCCGGCGATCACCGAGCCGGTGCCGCCGTAGCCGACGTCGTCCGACTGCGAGCCGGTGAGCACCAGGTCGAAGGATTCGCGGGCGAGGGCGGCGGCCAGCGCCCGGCCGGTCGCCAGCGCGTCGCCACCGGCGAAGGCGGGGTCCGCCAAGTGGACGGCGCGCGCCGCTCCCACCGCCAGCGCCTTGCGCAGCGCCTCCTTGACGCGCTCCGGCCCGAGGCTGAACACGACCACCTCGCCGCCGGTCGCCTCGGCGATGCGGAGCCCCTCTTCCAGGGCATATTCGTCGCTCTCGTTGATCACGAACGGCAGGTCCTCCTCCTCCACCCACCGCCCGTCGCGGCTGACGCGCAGCCGCGCCTCGGTGTTGGGGACCTGCTTGATGCAGACGGCGATCTTCATGCAACGCTCTCCTTCATTCGACAGTCTCTCTGGGGGGCCGCGGCTGGACCCTGGCGCGGCCGTTGAGCAGGCGGCGGAGCAGCGGCGGCGCCGGGTTGAACGCCCACACGCGGTCGTCGAAGCGGAGCGTCGGCACCACGCGCCGGCCGCCGCTCCGTTCGAGCACCATCGCCTCGGCGTCGTGGTCCTGGTCGATGTCCACCTCGGCGAACGGCGCCTCGGCCTCCTCCAGCACCCGCTTGGCGCGCCGGCAGTCCGGGCACCAGGAGGAACTGTAGACCACCACGCCGTCGCTGTGGATCCCCTGCCCCGCCGCGAGCCTGGCGGTCTCCTCCGCCGAGAGCCGCACCGCGACGATGCGGATCTTGCCGTCCGGCTCGGTCAGCACCACGGCCGGCAGGTCGGCCGCCGGCGACAGTCCCAGCCGGGCGAGGCGGCCGGCGGCGTCGGGGTCGGTGGCCAGGTCGACGCGATCCCCACACTCCTCGGGGGGCGCGGGCTGGCGGGACGAATCATAGTAGACGTGACAGTCGAGATGGCTCATAGGGCGGGTCCGGGCACCCGCACCGCGGCGCCGTTGACGGCCACCGCGCCGGGGCTCGCCAGGAAGTGGATGACCGCCGCGACATCCTCGGTCTTCGCCCATTGGGAAGGGTCGGCCGTGGGCATGGCCGCCCGGTTCGCCGCGGTGTCCATGGTGCCGGGGAGCACGGCGTTGGCACGCCCGCCGGAGGGGGCAAACTCGCGCGCCAGCGACTCGACCATCCGCAGCACTCCGGCCTTGGTGGCGGCGTAGCCGCCGACCCCGGCCTCCCCCAGCAGACCCGCCGGCGCCGCCACCGCGACCACCGCGCCGCCGCGCGCCCGCTCGAAGCGGCGGGCGCACTCACGGAAGACGCGGAAGGTGGTGTCCAGGTTGAGCTTGAGCAGGTAGGACCAGTCGGCGTCCGACATGTCGGCGAAGCGCGACCAGCGGAAGCCGCCGACCAGGTGGACGACCGCCCGCGGCACTCCGGCGCCGGCCTCTTCCTCGTCGAACAGCCGCTCCACCTCGGGAGTGGACGACAGATCGGCGCTCCGCAGAGTCAGCGTCTCCGGGGTGCCGAGCGGCTCCAGCTCCGTCAGTCCGGCCGGCGTCGCGCCGACGGCCACCACGCGGTCGCCGGCCGCCAGGAACCGCTCCACCACGCTCCGCCCGAGGGCGCCCGAAGCGCCGGTAATCACGACTCGACCGCTCATGCTCTCTCCTGGGTTGGGAAAAACGACCGGGCTCCGGCCCCGCCATAGCCCTATGAGTGCCGTGAGGGGCCGGAGGCGAGACTACCATGGGTCACGCGAGCCGAGGATTGACCGGGAGACATGTAGAAGGGTAAAATCGAGGCATGCCTAGTCGTACTATCCCGCCCCCCCTCAAGCGGGGCACGCGGACTCCGGAAGAAATTCGGGCAGCCGTGCGGAAGGTAATGGCGGAACGTAGCGTCGCTGACTGGGAGATCGTCAGGGCGTACCCGCTGAATCCGGAGGGACCGGACGACGAGGCGCACCCTTCGGGCAAGTCCGAGAGCGGAAACGATTCCTAGTCCGGTTTCCTCGCGCGGACCGTGATCTTTGCCAATGGGTACCTCTCCCGTTCAACACGTCTTCATCAACTGCCCCTTCGACCCTCAGTACCAGAGTCTCTTCGAAGCCATCGTCTTCGTGGTTTCCGTCTGCGGCTTTCGGCCGCGGTGCGCTCTGGAAGTCGATGACGGCAGTCAGATACGCATCGAGAAGATCTTCAACATCATCTCCGACTGCAGGTTCGGCATCCACGACATCTCCAAAACGGAGATGGACACAACGAGTGATCTCCCCAGGTTCAACATGCCCTTGGAGCTTGGAATGTTCCTCGGCGCCAAGAGATTTGGACAGGGGGAGCAGAAGAACAAAGTCTGCCTGATCCTGGATCGGGAAAATTATCGATACCAGAAATTCATCTCCGACATAGCCGGACAGGATATCCGTGCACATGAGGGCGATCCCAAGACGGCGATCTCCATCGTGAGGAACTGGCTTCGAAGCTCACTATTCTCGATCAGCATTCCCGGCGGCGAGGCGATCGGAAGCCGTTACGACCTCTTCCGCAAAGAGCTTCCCTCGCTCTGTCGGACCTTGCAGATCTCCACGGATGAGCTGACGTTTATCGACTACACCTGGGTCGTTACGGGGTGGCTTGACCAAAACCCTTGAGCCCACCACCCGGGCACACTCTTTGCTCATGCCGCGGGGCATGGTACGTTGACCCCGTGATGGGCGTAAGAAGGGTGAAAGGGTACGAATGTTCACGACCGCTCTGATGTTCTTGCAGGCCGGCGGCCCCGCCGGGCCGGGCATCTTCCGCTTCTTCCTGCAGGCGGGGGGGATGGCGAAGTTCATCCTCATCCTCCTGGCGCTGTTCTCGCTCGGCTCCTGGGCGATCGTCCTCGGCAAGCTGGTGCAGTTCCGCCGCGCCGACGGCCAGAGCGAAAAGTTCCTCGAGGCGTTCCACCGCAGCCAGCGCTTCAGCGAGGTCAACGCCCAGTCGACCAAGCTCGGCTCGTCGCCGCTGGTGGGGATCTTCCAGGCCGGCTACGCCGAGATCGACGGCCAGATCAAGAACGCCCCGGACCCCGACCGCCC
This sequence comes from uncultured Acidobacteriota bacterium, assembly GCA_963718645.1. Taxonomy (GTDB): domain Bacteria; phylum Acidobacteriota; class Thermoanaerobaculia; order Multivoradales; family UBA5704; genus DATARR01. Next base: position 1,535,643 of record OY970373.1, on the reverse strand, counting down.
GGGCGAGAAGCGGGCCTACCGGATCACCTCGGTGCCGGCGCTCGAACGGACGCTGACCCGCGCCGTCAACGTCGAGCTCCAGGGGGTCACGCGCTGGCTCGGCTTCCTCGCCACCACCGCCTCGGCGACGCCGTTCATCGGCCTTTTTGGCACGGTATGGGGGATCATGCAGGCGTTCAACGACATCGGGCTCCAGGGCTCGACCTCGATCGTGGCGGTGGCGCCCGGCATCGCCGAGGCGCTGATCAACACCGCCGCCGGTCTCGCCGCGGCCATCCCGGCGCTGATCAGCTACAACTATTTCTCCCAGTACTCCCGGCGGCTGCGGATGCGGATGGAGGACTTCTCCCTCGAGTTCCTGAACCTCGCGGAACGAAACTTCACCTGAGCGTGTCTCAAGGATAGAGGGGATTCGAAGATGGCGTTCACTCTGGGCAACGGCGGCGAAGACGAGCCGGTCCTCGCCGACATCAACGTCACACCGCTGGTGGACGTGATGCTGGTGCTGCTGATCATCTTCATGATTGCGGCCCCCATGCTCCACCAGGGGGTGGAGGTCGCCCTGCCGAAGGCCAACGCCCCCAACCTGCCGCTACGGATGCAGGACCCGCTGGTGATCTCGATCGACCGCAACGGCCGCATCTACCTGCGGGAGAACGCGGTCGAGACCGACGAGCTGGTCTCCCGCCTGAAGGCGCAGATCGCCTCGCGGGGCGACGACACGGTGTTCCTGAAGGGGGACCGCGACGTCCCCTACGGCAAGGTCATCGAGGTGCTCGACATCCTGCACCAGGGGGGGATCGTGCACGTGGGCATGGTCACCGACCGTCACGCCGAGACGACGAGGGGACGGCGCACGTCGTGAGCCTGGCGGTCGACCGCATCCTCGACCGGCGATCGCGGCGCGAGAGCCGCCGCCCGGAGGTGCTGAGCGTCGCCGCCGCCGCCCTCCTCCATGGCGCCGGGGTGGCGCTGGTCCTGCTGCTGCCGCGCCTCACTCCCCCGCCGCCGCCGCTCGCCTTCGTGCCGGTGCAGATCATCTCCGCCCAGGCGCTGGGCGTGCGCAGGCCCGCGAGCCACCCGCAGGTCCAGAAACCCTCTCCCAAGCCGGAGCCGGCCGCCGAGGAGCCACCGGCGCCCGAGCCGCCGAAGCCGGAGCCGAAGCCAACACCGAAGCCGTCGCGGGAAGAGGTGCCGGAGCTGCCCGACAAGCCGGTGAAGAAGACGCAGAAGCCCCAGAAGGCCAGCGAGACGCCGAAGCCGGCGGCGCCCTCTTCCCGGACGCCGTTGCCGAGGACCAGCGCGCCGGCCCCACCCCCAGCGGGCGAGGCCGGCGGCGAGCCCGGGCGGCGCGGAGCGCTCACCGGCAGCGCTCAGGGCACCTCCGCCTTCGGCTCGCAGATCGCCGGCCTCGACAATCCGGACTTCAAGTTCGGGTACTACATCGACCAGCTCCTCTCGGCGATCGACTCGAAATGGGTGAGGCCGCCCCTCGGCAACGACGTCAAGGCGGTCATCTCCTTCCGCATCCAGCGCGACGGCTCCATCGACACTCCCCAGGTGACCCAGTCCTCGGGCTACAATTCGTTCGACCTGGCGGCGCTGCGCGCGGTCCAGAACGCGTCCCCCTTCCCGCCGTTGCCGCGGGCCTATCGTCAGGACTCGCTGGGAGTCAACCTGATCGTCCGCTGATCTATCGGATCTCCGAGGTGCCATGAGACGCAGACACGCCCCCCTGACCGCCCTCCCCTGCCTGCTCCTGCTCGCACTGATGGCCGGCGCCCAGGCGCCGCCGCAGCAGCAGCCCGCCGCGGCGCCGCCCCAGGAGTCGCCGAAGAGCGTCACGATCACGCTCACCGGCGGGGGGCAGCGCAAGATCAAGCTCGCCTTTCCCGCTTTCCGCAGCCTCTCGCCGCTGACCGGCGAGGCCGGCGGCGCGGCCCGCGAGTTGGAGACGACGGTGCGGCGCGACCTCGACGTCTCCGGCTATTTCGAGATCCAGGGTCCCGACGCGCTCTCCGGGCTGGCGCTCTCCGGCGACGTGCAGAAGGACCTCGGCGCCTACCGCTCCACCGGCAACGAGGTGCTGCTGCTGGGCGACCTGCGCAGCGAGGGGGACAAGCTGGTCTTCGAGGGGCGGGTGCTCGACCTCGGCAGCGGCCAGGCGGTGCTCGCCAAGCGCTACAGCGGCCCGTCCACGGTCGCCCGGCGGATGGCCCACACCTTCGCCGACGAGGTCATCCGCTTCCTGGTGGGCAAGCCGGGGATCGCCCTCTCCGAGATCGCCTTCACCTCGGACCGTACCGGCAACAAGGAGATCTACGTCATGGACTACGACGGCGAGACCCAGCGGCGGATCACCGGCCACCGCTCGACCTCGCTGTCGCCGGCGTGGAGCCCGACGGGTGAGTCGATCGCCTACACCTCGTTCTTCAACGGCCCGCCGGCGCTCTACCTCGCCGACCTCGGCAGCGGCCGCAAGCGCCCGATCATCACCTCCGGCTCGCTCAACAGCAGCCCGAGCTTCGCGCCGGACGGCCGCCACATCGCCTTCGCCCGTTCGCTCGACGGCAACGTCGAGATCTTCACCGCCGACCTCGACGGCGGCAACCTGCGGCGTCTGACCAACTCGCCGGCCATCGACACCAACCCGGCGTGGAGCCCCAAGGGGGGCGAGATCGCCTTCACCTCCAGCCGCGCCGGCAACCCGAGCATCTACCTGATGGACTCCGAGGGGGCCAACCAGCGGCGGATTACCTTCGAGGGGACCTACAACGACGGCGCCGCCTGGAGCCCGGAGGGGGACCTGATCGCCTACACCAGCCGGCGCGACGGGCAGTTCCAGATCGCGGTGACCAACGTCGTGACCCTGGAGTCGCGGGTGCTCACCTCCGGCGCCGGCGAGGCCCAGTCGCCGACCTTCTCGCCGGACGGCCGCAAGATCGCCTTCACCTCGCGGCGCGGCGGCAAGAACCAGATCTGGGTCATGGACCTGGACGGCGGCAACCTCCACGCGCTCACCACCGAGGGGAACAACGACCTCGCCGACTGGTCGCGGAGCGTACCCGCGAAGTAAGCCGGTTTTGATACAGTAGGATGATGAATTTCCCGCGAGCCTTTTCGATCCGCCTTTTTGCATAAGGAGAGACCATGAGCCGAAAGTGGATGATATGGATGGTGATGGCGGTGCTGCTGACCTTCCTGTACGGCTGCCCGAAGAAGAAGCCGATGACCAAGCCGTCCGACCTCAACGTCGAGACGACCTCCGTGCCGGCCCCGGCGCCCGCGCCCGCCCCGGCGCCCCAGGACGTCCAGCCGCCGGCGGCGCCCGAGGTCAACGACCAGAAGGAAGACCGGCTGATGTCGTCGGACCTCCAGGTGGTCAACGACGAGCTCAAGCGGCGCGGCTTCAGCCCCGACATCTACTTCGACTACGACGAGAGCAACCTCAGCGACGACACCCGCGACAAGCTGTCGCGCAACGCCGACCTGCTCAAGGGGAACGCCCAGTTCTCGGTCACCGTCGAGGGGCACGCCGACGCGCGCGGCACCAGCGAGTACAACCTGGCCCTCGGCGAGCGCCGCGCCAACGCGGTCCGCGACTACCTGACCTCGCTCGGCGTCGCCGCCAATCGCCTGCGCACCATCTCCTACGGCAAGGAGCGCCCCGTCTGCACCGAGGAGACGGAGAGCTGCTGGTCGCAGAACCGGCGCGCCCACATGATCATCACCGGGCGCTCGAACGTGGGTTGACCATGAGGTTCCGGCACACTCTTCCGCTCGCCGGCTGCCTGGCGGCCTGGCTCGCCGTCACCGGCTGCGTCTCGTCTTCCGACATCGAGGGGCTGCAGTCGCAGCTCTCGGATGTCCAGAAGCAGATGCTGCAGCTCCAGAAGCAGGCCCAGGAGGCCCCCAGCAAGCAGGAGGTGGCCACGCTGGGCACCAACGTCACCCAGCAGATGCAGGGGCTGCTCAAGACCGAGGCGGACATGCAGGTCAAGCTGCAGGACCTCGGCGGGCAGATCGAGGCCCTGCAGGCCAAGCTGGAGGACACCAACTACCGCCTCTCCCAGCTCTCGCAGCAGATCGCCACCACCAACCAGGAGCTCAAGGCCGCCCGCAGCCAGGCCGCTCCCCCGCCGGCCGAGAGCCTGCCGCCGGCGGCGCAGCCGGCGCCACCGCCCCAGAACGGCGGCGGCGGCGCCGGGATCGACCCCAAGAGCCTCTACGACGCGGCCTACAACGACTACCTGAAGGGGAACTTCGACCTCGCCATGCGCGAGTTCCAGGAATACCTGTCGAACTTCCCCAACACCGACCTCTCCGACAACGCGGCCTACTGGATCGGCGAGTCCTACTACCGCCAGCGCCGCTTCCGCCAGGCCATCGAGCAGTTCGACCTCGTGCTCACCCGCTACCCCAAGGGGGACAAGGTGCCGAGCGCGCTGCTCAAGAAGGGGTACTCCTACCTGGAGCTCAACGAGCGCTCGCAGGGGGTGGTACAGCTCCAGCACGTCATCCGCCAATACCCGACCAGCGACGAGGCGAACCTGGCCCGGCAGCGGTTGCGGGAGATCGGGGTCGACGCCGGCTAGTTGACAGGGATCGGAGGCGGATGCTATAAATCTTTGTCGCACTTCGGTGCGACTTCGTGTTTCACGGGATTTCTTTTCACCAGCGAGACCAAGCGAGAGCGACGAAAGAAATATGGCGAATACCAAGTCGGCTGAGAAGCGCAACCGTCAGAACGTCCAGGCGCGGGAGCGCAACCGCGCGCACCGCTCCAGCCTGCGCACCGCGATCAAGAAGCTGCGCACCGCCGTCGCGAGCGGCGACGCCACCCGGGCCCAGGCCATCCTGGCGGAGACGCTGGGCGTGATCGACAAGACCGCCCAGAAGCGGGTCATCCACGCGAACACCGCGTCGCGCTACAAGTCCCGGCTGGCCCACAAGGTCGCCGCGCTCGGCAGCAAGTAGGTCTCCGTGAGGGCGGCCCCGTGGCCGCCCTGCCCCACCCCCTCCCGGCTCAGAACCCCTCCAGAAGGTCGGTCACCAGCGTCTGCGCGAAGCGCTTCGAGGCCTTGTCGATGGTCTCGTTCTCGCGGTCGAAGAAGTCCGCCGCCGTGGGATCGAGCGGATAGTTCTCGCGGAAGGTGTAGCGGTCGCTCTTCCAGATCACCTTCCCCTCCGCCCCCACCCGCTTGAAGGTGATCTGGGCCGTGATCGCCATCTCGTACTGGTTGGCGCGGCCGGTCTGGTCGAAGGTCACCGGCGTCTCAGTGAAGCTGGTCACCGCGCCGACGATCTCGGCGTTGGCCTGCCCCTCGCTCCCCACCACCGAGAAGCGCTGCCGGGTCACCAGCTCGGTGGCGATCGCCTGGGTGAGCGACTGCTCGACCTGCGGGCGCTGGGTGTTGTTCTTCAGCGGCTGGAGGTACACCGCCTTGATGTCGGCGGGTATGTTGGTGCTCCGCCCCACCAGCGCGTAGCCGCAGCCGGCGAGGGCGAGGAGCAGGGCCGCGAGGGCCCCGGCGAGAAGGGTGTTTTTTTTCATGCGGGCTTCCTCGTTACCAGGTTGATCAGGCGCCCGGGGACCAGGACGGCCTTGGCCAGCTCGCGCCCCGCCAGGTGCTCCTGCACCTTGGGGCTGGCGAGGACGGCGGCGCGCACCTCCTCCTCGCCGGCGGACGCGTCCACCTCCACGCGATCGCGCAGCTTGCCGTCGACCTGCACGACGAGATGGATACGGTCGCGGTGGAGCTTCGCCTCGTCGTGCTCCGGCCAGGAGCTGTCGAGCAGGCTGCGGGTGTGCCCCCGCTGCTCCCAGAGCTCCTCGGTGATGTGCGGCGCCAGCGGGTGGAGGAGCTGAATCAGGGTGTCGAACGCCGCCTCGCAGCAGGGGCGCGACGCGCTCTTCTCCTCCAGCGCCCGCGACAGGCTGTTGGAGAGCTCCATCAGCGACGCCACGGCGGTGTTGAACGAGAAGCGCTCGCAGCTCTGCGTCACCCGCTGGATGGTGGCGTGGCGGTCGCGCTCGAGGTCGGCGTCGCCAGGTGCCGCCGGCGGCGCCTCGTCCAGGCGATCCGGCAGCTTCCAGACCCGCGTCAGGAAGCGGTAGGCGCCCGAGACCGCCTCGTCGCTCCACTCGGCCTCCTTCTCCGGCGGGCCGATGAAGAGGGTGTAGACGCGCTCGGTGTCGGCGCCCATGGCGTCGATCAGCTCGTCGGGCGAGACCGTGTTGCCGCGCGACTTCGACATCTTCTCGATCCGCCCGGACTTCTCCGAGAAGCGGGTGATCATCCCCTGGTTGAACAGGTTCCGGAACGGCTCCTCGACCCCCACCATCCCGAAGTCGTGCAGCACCTTGCAGACGAACCGCGCGTAGAGCAGGTGGAGGATGGCGTGCTCGATGCCGCCGATGTACTGGTCGACCGGCATCCAGTGGTTCGCCGTCTCTGAATCGAACATCTTCGTCGCATCCCGCGGCGACAGGAAGCGCAGGTAGTACCAGCAGCTATCGACGAAGGTGTCCATGGTGTCGGTCTCGCGCCGCGCCGGGCCGCCGCACTTCGGGCAGACGGCGTCGACGAACGAGGCCGAGCGCGACAGCGGGTTCCCCTCGCGGCCGGTGAACTCGACGTCGTAGGGGAGCTCGACCGGGAGCTGGTCGTCGGGGAGCGGCACCATGCCGTCGCGGTCGCAGTAGACCACCGGGATCGGCGTCCCCCAGTAGCGCTGGCGCGAGATCAGCCAGTCGCGCAGCCGGTAGACGACCTTGCCGTTCCCCCAGCCGCTCGACCCGATCCAGGCGATGAATTTGGCGATCGTCTCCGGCCCGTCGGCGGCGCCGTCGAACGGCGGCGCGTTGCGGATCGTCCCCTGGTGCAGGATCGGCTCGGTGAGCGCCGCGGCATCCGTCTCTCCCTCCTCGGAGTGATAGACAAGGCGGATCGGCAGGCCTTCCTGGCGCGCGAAGGCGAAGTCGCGGGCGTCGTGGGCCGGCACCGCCATGATGGCGCCGGAGCCGTACTCGGGGAGCACATAGTTGGCGAGCCAGACGGGGATCTCCTCGCCCGTCGCCGGATTGATCGCCACCGCGCCGGTGTCGCGCCCCTCCTTGGGGTTCTCCTCCGACGAGCGCTGGATGCGCGGCGTGTTGCGCACCTGCTCGATCCAGGCCGCGACCCCCGCGGGATCCGGGTGCTTTTCGAGCAGGCGGGCGGCCAGGGGGTGCTCGGGCGCCAGCACCAGGAAGGTGGCGCCGTGCAGCGTGTCGGGGCGGGTGGTGAAGACGGTGACCGACTCGTTCAGCGCCGGGACGGCGAAGCGGATCTCCGCCCCTTCGGAGCGGCCGATCCAGTTGCGCTGCATGATCTTGACCTTCTCGGGCCACCCCTCCAGGGTGTCGAGGCCGGCGAGCAGGCGGTCGGCGTAGTCGGTGATGCGGAAGAACCACTGCTCGAGGTCGCGCTGGATGACCGGCGTGCCGCAGCGCTCGCAGGCGCCGTCGACCACCTGCTCGTTGGCGAGCACGGTGCGGCAGCTCGGGCACCAGTTGACCGGCGCCATCTTCTTGTAGGCGATCCCCTTTTCCAATAGACGCAGGAACAGCCACTGGTTCCAGCGGTAGTACTCGGGGAGGCAGGAGGCGATCTCCTTCGACCAGTCGTAGAGGATGCCCCAGCGCCTGAACTGCTGCTTCATCACCTCGATGTTGGCGAGCGTCCAGTCGCGCGGGTGGATGCCGCGCTGGATGGCGGCGTTCTCGGCCGGCAGGCCGAAGGCGTCCCAGCCCATCGGGTTGAGCGCCCGCTTGCCCGTCATCCGCAGGTAGCGGTAGAGGGCGTCGCCCAGGATGTAGTTGCGCCCGTGGCCGACGTGGAGGCGGTCTCCCGACGGGTAGGGGAACATCATCAGCATGTAGTACTTGCCGTCCGCCTGGCCGAGGTCCACCTCGGCCGCCCGGGATTTCTCCCAGCGGTCCTGCCATTTGGCCTCGACGGCCTTGTGGTCGTAGGGGGTGCTCATCGCTTCGCGTCTATCTCCACCGGCTCCGCCGGTCAGGTCAGGCTGCCGGGAAAGGTGTGCTGTTTGAGGAGGCCGTCCAGCAGGCCGTTGACGAAGCGCCCCGACTGCTCGGAGCCGAACTTCTTGGCCAGCTCGATCGCCTCGTCGAGCACCACCAGCTTGGGAGTCTCCCGCTCGTGGAGCATCTCATAGACGGCGAGGCGCAGGATGTTGCGGTCGACTGGGGGCATGCGCTCCAGGCGCCAGTTGTCGGCCTGGCCGCGGATCATCTCGTCGATCTGCTCCTGGCGTTCGACGGTGCCGCGGACGAGCGCCTGGGCGTATTCGAAGGCCTCGTCCACCCGCTTCTTGCGGCGGACGCCCTCCTCGCGCTCCCCCAGCGCCGGCCCGCCCCCCTCCTGGGAAGCGGCCTCCCGCGCCAGATATTCCGTGAGATCAAAGGTGTTGAAGATGTGGGGCAGCGCGCTCCCTCCCAGATCGCTTTGATAGAGCATCTGCACCGCCATCTCCCGCGCCATTCGCCGCTTTCCTGCCGTCATGGACCTCGCCTCAAAGACCCCAGTGGAAAAACGTCATCGAAAACAAGGCCGCTCCCGCCAGCCGGGAACGGCCGTGCGCATCATAGCCGCGAGCCGGGGGGATCGCCAGCGCCAGCCGGTCTGCCCGCTAACCAGCGGAACCGCGCAGTTGCGCGAAGAGATCGGCCATCTCCAGCGCCGCCAGCGCCGCGTCCCACCCCTTGTTCCCCGCCTTGCCGCCGGAACGCTCGGCCGCCTGCTCCGAGCTGTCGCAGGTCAGCAGGCCGAAACCCACCGGCAGCCGGTGGCGCTCGGCCACCGCCGCGATGCCGCGGCTGGCCTGGGAGCAGATGTAGTCGAAGTGGGGGGTCTCGCCGCGGATCACCACGCCGATCGCCACCAGGCCGTCCACTTTGCCCGCCACCGTGCCGGCGGCCGCCAGCTCGTCGAGCGCCTGGGGGATCTCCCAGGCCCCCGGGACGGACACCAGGTGGATGTCCGCCGGCGCCACCCCGTGCCGGCGCAGGCAGTCGACGGCGCCGGCGACCAGTAGGTCGACGAGGCGCGAGTTGAAGCGCGAGGCGACGATGCCGAAGCGGCGGCCGGTGCCGTTGAGAGCGCCTCTTGTCTCTTGGATCTGGTTCAAGGCGGTGCCTTTCGAAGGAGCGGGAAGTATAGGAAGCGGCTCGCGCGGGAGTCAATCTGTCGAATCGCGGTCGAATCGCGGCTCCCCTCGGCGGCCGGCGCTGGCCGGACTATTGCACAAGTCCATGGGCGAGGACGAAGACGGAAGGAGGACATCATGAAACGCCACCCCCTGCGCAACATCATCCGGCTCGCTCTTCCGATGATCGCGGTCGCCATGATCCTGGGTACCCGCGCCCCGGCACAGATCATGACCCGGCAGCTCGTCTGCCCCGGCCGGGTCCCCGCCAACTGGATCCGCGTCGATACCGCCAGCCCGGACATCTCGGACTGCGGCGGCGCCAACGCCTGGGTGATCGAGCCCTACGACAACAAGTCGGTGGGCTCGGGGATGGTGGTCTGCGCCGACCAGCCCACCCCGCGCGGCTGGGAGACCCTCGGCGAGGCGACCAGCACGGGCCAGTGCGCCGGCGACAGCTTCGCGGTCGGCAACGTCAAGTCGATCCGCCGGCTGCAATGAGGGCGGCCACACAGGCTGACCACCTCCCGAGCCTTGGGATCGAGGGCGCTCGGACCTATTCTCGCTGGGTGTTCTGCTCTACGAGCTGCTCACCGGCCGCTCGCCGTTCCGGGCGGTGAGCAACGCACAGATCCTGGACCGTCTCCTGCACCACGAGCCGGCCCCTCTCGCCTTCCTGCGGCCCGACCTGCCGCCGGAGGTTTCGGATCTGGTGATGCGGCTCCTGGAAAAGGACCGGGGACCTTCACCCGCGCCATGAGTCCTGAAGCTCCCCGCCCCTCAGGCCGAGGGGCGGGGATATCGCTTATACCGCCGACTCCTTCGCTGCCAGTGGATCGCCGCCACTAAAGTTCCACTGACTCCTTATGTATCGCCTGGATCGTTCAAGGAGCGCCACCCCGACAGCACCTCGTTGAGCACGGTCCTTAAGGCCTTCCCAAAGGTCCCTCATTTGTTCTTCTGAGGACTCATCCAGCTCCAAAACTTCCAATTGCTGGAGAGCCTCGTCACAGACCCTCGCCGCACTTAATAAGTCGGTACGCCGAATGTAGGAACCAAACAGGTAGACTAAGTCGAGGTAGAGAGCCTTCGTGGATCTCCGCTCAAGATCCGCCGCTATGACCTCTAGGAAAATCGCATCTGCCTCCTCGTACCTTTCAAAAGATTCCATTAGGCGGCCAGCCAGAAACCTCATCCGGAGCTGTATGAAGGGATCTCCGAACTGCTCAGACAAAGTAGTCGCATTGAAAAATCGTCTTAGCGCCTGTCTTTTGTGGCCTAATGTTAGAAGGCAATCCATCCTGTTGATTTCACAAAGCAGGAACAGCTTCTTGTCATCGGGGGGTATGAGGGAGCGTGCATCCTTTAGGTATCGAAGGCTCCTTTCCGGATTAGCGTCTATCCAGATATAGCCAAGCTGCGCCAAAGCCTTCGCCACGAGACGGCACTCACCCGCTTCATCAAAGCAATCTTTGGCCTTAAGGAGGAAGGCTTCGGCATCATCGAGGGAGCCGACGTCTCCGTCGATCACACCTTCTAGGGCCAGTAGATTACCTTCGATTGCTTTGTCCGCCGAACCCCGCCTTGCGTGTTCGCGACCCTCCTTTATCGCCTGTCGTGCGGCATTCCAGCGAGCCGACCTCCTTCTTGCGCTAGCCAACTCGACGAAGCATTCCGCTATCAAGTCAGATCGAGCAATTTCTGAGAAGTCAGAAGTTGAAAGCTGCCGCGACAAAGTGATGGCCAACGTCGCCCACTCCTCCGCCTCTAAAGGCATTGACCTTCGCGATTCCGCGAGAAGCTCTTCTACAATCTCTCGGTGCCGAAAAGCTCTCCTCCTGGAGATCTCTTCTCGTCGCTGTTTCCTCGTCATCCCCTTTAGCTCCCCCAGTGCCGACTGAGCAGCGAGTCTTTGCTCAAGGCGCGCCTGTTCCAATCGGAATCTCTGAACAAGAGCGGCAAGGGCGGGATCTCTATCAAGCAGGAGTGCTAGCTCTCTGTTGGTGCGCTCAGGTTTACTACACATGTCCAGGTTTGAGAGAGCATCGGTGGCAAATTCCCAACAAGGCGCACACTGGAAAAGGTGATCCGCGACCTCAGCGGACTCGGCCGGCGAAATGTCCCCACAGCCCAGCGCCCTTAATCTCTCAGAAGAAAGATGTCCATCTCGCATTTTAGTCCTCACGCACGAAGACGCGGTAGCGCGGCATAAGAAGCCTCAGCTTAAACACTACCTCCGTAGTATACCAAAATGAAGAGGGGGCAGCCGGTAGGTTGCCCCCTCCCCGGGCCGCCTAGCCCCAGGGATCGGCACCGCTTCCTTGGTCAGTGTGGACCGGCGGCGGAGGCGCAGAGGTGAGCCCGCTTGGGTCCCACCCACTGCCCTGCTTGGCCGGCACACCGCTTCCCTGCGTACTGAGGCTGCCGGAGGAAAGAGCGTAGGCGAGATAGAGGAAGAGGAACAAGAAACGAATAGGCATAGCTTCTCCTTTTGGGGATGTCGAATAAGAGACGCCATTGTCTCTCCTGACATCTAGGAGGAAGTGTGTGCTTCTGGGAGGTTGAGGACAACCCATGGACCACTTGTCACGAGAGATTCTTGAGAACCTCCTTCGAGGAGAGCTTGCTCGGCCACAAGTGGCATGGGCAGTGCGCCACCTGTTGACCAAATGTCCGGTCTGTAGGGAACTCGCTCGAACCGCCTACTTGGAACATCCGATGTCCCGTCTCGATCGAGTTGCGGCTTGATGTCGCCTGATCTTTTGCAGGCTCGGCATATGGGCAGCTTGGCAATCAGGAGCCATCTCTATGCGATCACGCGTTCCTCAAGGGGCGAGTTGAGAGCCGCGTGCCGGATTCTCCACCGGCAGGCCAGGGGGGCGGCTCGCTACGCCCTAGCCTATTTGGAGCAGGGCGGTACCGCTCCTCCACGCCCGACTCCGGAGGAGGCGCGTCGGTTTCTCGTGATCCAGAAGGCTCACATTCTGGGAGGCCTTGTTCTGGGCGTCCTTCGGAGCCTGCCAGAGAGTGCTGAGATGTCAGTTGAGATTTCGAGGCAGGAGGAGAGCATAGGCGCGCTTCTCTCACGGCTACCGACAGCCGTTTCGCCGCCGGAGCGGTGGCCCCATGCGGCCGCTCCGGGGGCTCTTTTTCCCAATTCTTCGGGGACGGACTCATTGTCTACGAAGTGGATCGATAGTCTCGCAGCGCTACCACCGGACCTCGGCCTAGGTCTCGCCCTGATTCTTCGTGGACTCCTTCGCCTTCGAGATCTCGGTGAGTGATCCCGGCAGGTCGAGCAGAGCCTTCCTGCGGTGTCCAACTCTACAGCGATCGGGGGAACTCCGTTGGATATACCGAGCGTATATTTCGGCAACCTTGGGAAGACGCTTTTCCTTCTGAGGGATCTCCGGGGTAAATCGCAGGCTGACGTAGCCAGAAGGGCGGGCATCGGAAAGAGCCAGCTCTCGAAGTATGAGAACGGGAAAGAGCTGCCGAAGCTCGACTCCTTGGAAAGGGTTCTTGTCGCGCTCGAAATTGGCTACGTGGAGTTCTTTCAAACCCTCGCCCTCATTGACCGCAGGACTCGAACGCTCGGCCAGGATCAAGGGTTAGAAGAACTTCTGGCGCCCGGGACTCTCGGTAAGCCCCGAGACTTGGAGCCACCTTCAATGCCCGGCCTGTCTGAAGGAATTGCTGGCGGGTTCGAGGCTGTATTCGTCCTCCTGTCGCGCCTCCAGCGTCAAGTCTGGGAGGAGGGCCTTTACCCTCGCGGGAAAAAGGAAGCAGTTCATGAAGAACCTGATGCCGCCTTGCCCTGATTGCGGCGGCGAGATTCGGGTCAAATTCAGGCTTGTCCGGGAACGGCGAGGGAATGGCGTGGTCATTCAGCACGTGCCTCGCGCGCAGTGCAGGCAATGCTTGAGGAAGTTCAAGAACTCCGGCGCGGAGATGGATCGCATACGAAGCCATGAGCCCAAGTGAATGCCCCTCCCATGAAGACTTAGCGGCTTTCATTGACGATGGCCTGACTCCACTCGAACGGTCGGACATTACATTCCACCTGACCATCTGCGAGCGCTGCTTCTCGCTCTACATCGAGACGATGCACTTCCTGCTGGAATCTGATCCGGAGAGCCCTCCTCGGGAAGGCACCGACGCATGAACGATCCGAAATATCGTCTCTCCATGGACGAGGTCGCGAGCAAGGCGGATGTTTCCTACGGAACCCTCTTGGTGCTTCTGAAGAAGCATAGCGATCGAATCCCTTCCGAGAAGGAAGGACGGCGGCGCCTCTTCCCTCCGCGCGCAGTTGAGGCCGTGCAGGAGATCGTTCGGGAGAGTAAGGCGCGGCGGGGCCGAAAGGCGCGTCGAAAGACGCGCGAGCAGGCAGCCTCCGACAAGGCCGCAGACTTGGTCGCCAAGGCGATACAACGGCTAAACGAGGTCGCTAAGGATCTTACGAGTGCCTTCCATGGGCTCCAGCACAATCCGGGAAGCGTGGTAGTCAGAGTCCAAACCCTGCATCCGAACACGTTCCGGGCCAGGCGTCCTTTGGATGTCCTCATTGAATTCGACGGGCCGGGATTCACGGCGCAGCTCATTGACGTGAAGCTCTCGGCGAAGGGAGACACCCGCCAGGAGTCGGTCATGAATCTCCGAGCGCTCGTTGTCGAAACCTACCGTGACCTCTTGAGGGTGGAGCGCGAGCGGTGGACCGAGGAGTTGCGGGACAAGTCGGCGCTCCTCAATCTTGTAATCGAAGTCCCGAGCCGCTAGGGTGCCGACCGTTCGTGATAGCGTTCAACCGAATTCAGATCCGCCGCATGGGCTCCCCTACATCCCCCCCAACTGCCGCAAAAACACCCCATAGCTGGGCGCGAAGAGCGCTTTGACCACGATGTCCACCAGGAGACCCGCGAAGGCGAGGGCCATCAGCCGGACCTCCCAGCGCTCGAAGGGCCAGAGGCGGCGCGCCGGCAGCGGCCGGGCGAACAGGGCGCCGAGCAACACGAAGGCGGCTACCCGCACCACCGACCAGGGGACCCAGGCGAGCAGGGAGCCCAGCAGCGGATGGCCGCTCGCCGCCGCGTAGCTCCCCACGAAGAAGCTCATGTAGGCCACCAGGAACGCCCCGAGGACGAGGCCGAGGTAGCCGCCGCTCACCCAGGTCAGCAGCACGAAGACGGCGAGGTGCAGGAGGTGCTGCGGGATGAAGATGCGCGGGTCGTTCTCCGGTGCCAGGCCGGTCGAGATCCAGCCGAACATCTCCCGCCGGTAGTCCTCGCCGTGCAGGATGCCGCCGCGGGCCGCCTCGGGCCCGAAGAGCACCAGCAGGATCACGCCGGCGCTCAGCAGCACGGCCCAGGCCATGCCGAGCGTCCAGGCGCCCAGGTAGTCCTGGGAGCGCACCCGCTCGCGGAAGGCGAACCAGAGGGTCAGCGGCGCCGCCAGCGGCAGCACCCAGCGGCCCCCCGGCAGGGCGGCGAGCAGGGGGAGGAAGACCGTCAGCGGCAGCAGCCAGCTCACAGGGCGCCCCCGGCGGGACCGAGATGGACCTCCTCGACCAGGGTCGCCGGATCGGCGTCGAGGATGTAGCCGAGGGCCCGCGCCACCTCCCGCGGCGGCACCATCGCTGCGCGGTTCCACTCACCCGGCAGGCGGTCCCAGATCGGCGTGTCGGTGGCTCCCGGGTAGAGGGCGCTGATCAGCACGCCGGTCCCCTGCAGCTCCTCCCGCAGCACCGCCACCAGCCCGGCGAGCCCCCACTTGCTGGCGCAGTAGGCGGACCAGCCGGGGAACCCACGGCGGGCGGCGACGGAAAGGATGGCGAGGATCCTCCCCCGCCCGCGCGCCTTCATCGCCGGCAGCAGGGCGCGGAGGAGCAGGAAGACGCCGGTGAGGTTGGTGTCGACGATCGCGGCGAAGTCGTCCGGCGAGGTCTCCTCCACCGGGGCGATCGCGGTCACCCCGGCGGCGGGGACCACCAGGTCGGCCGCGCCCCAGCGCGCCTGGATCTCCTCGGCCGCCCGGCCGAGGGCCAGAGCGTCGCGCACGTCGCAGGGGAGCAGGAGTCCCGCCTTGCCCTGCCCCGCGAGGTCGAGCGTCTCCTGGAGCGGCTCCCGCAGGCGGCCCAGCAGGGCCAGGCCGTAGCCCCGCCGCGCCAGCTCCAGCGCGATCTCCCGGCCCAGTCCGGAGCCGCCGCCGCTCACCACGGCGACGGGTTGCGATTCGCTGCTCATCCCAGAATCCTCATGGCTCGTTTTACGGCGGGCTGCCGCGCCTCCGCCGGCCCGAAATAAGCTTATCCAGGGCGATCTCCCCTTCTCCACCACAATGTCGGCGGCGCCAGGAGAAAACCGCGGGAGACGGCCCGGCGGAGCTCCGCCGGCGCAATGTCTCCGGAGACAGCCTGGCGGAGCTTCGCCAGCGCAAAATCCCGGGAGACAGCCCACCGTAATCTTCGCCAGGACAAAATCCCCAGAGACAGCCTGCCGGAGCTCCGCCAGCGCAAAATCTCCAGAGACAGCCCGTCGCGGCTCCGCCAGGGCAAAGTCGCCGGAGACAGCCCGCCGTGATCTTTTCCAGCCCAAACCCGCTGGAGACAGCCCGCCGGAGCTCCGTCAGCCCAAACTCCCGGGCGCCAGCGCAAAATCCCTGGAGACAGGACGCCGCCGGCTTCTCCACGGCGCCTCCAGACTATCAGCAGCCCCCGGCTCAGTGGCGCTGGCGAGGACGCGGCGGTCCGGCTGCCAGGTCCGCCTCGCCGCGGAGCGCGGCGGCCAGATCGGCGCGGGTGACGGCGACGTCCGGATGCCCTTCGCCCAGGAGGCTCACCTGCGCCTTCAGCGACTCGCGCAAGAGGATCTCCGCCTCCCTGGGCTTCCCCGCTGCGATCAGCACTCCGGCGACCTCCGTCTGCACGCGGTAGAGACGGGGATCGCGCGCTGCCAGCACCCCCCTCTCCACCACCAAGCCCTGGCGGGCCAGCCGCTCGGCGGCCATGCCGTTCCCCTGCGCCAGCTTCGCCCCGGCGAGCTGGAGGAGGCTCTCGGCCACCGTCGGCCCCACCGCTCCCTCCTCGCGCATGGCGATCGCCAGCGCCTCCCGGTGGAGCTTCTCGGCCTCGACCGGCTCCCCCTTCGCCACCAGCAGCACGCCCAGCTCGTCGAGCGTCCTGGCCGTCTCCAGGCGGTCCCCCAGGCGCCCACGGCGGATGGCGAGGGCGCGGCGGAGGAGCGATTCGGAGGCGGCGCGGTCCGCGCGGTCGGCCTTCAGCCGGCCCAGGTGCTCCAGGCTCTCGGCGACCTCCAGGGAGTCGGGGCCGAAAGACGAGCGGCGGATTCCCAGGCTCCGTTCGAGCAGCGGCTCGGCGCGGTCGTACCGTCCGAGCCCCCGCTCGACCTCGCCGATGGCGTCCATCAGGGCGGCCTGCACGTCCGGCTGCGGAGTCAGGTCCCGCGACACCCGCTCGGCCCCGCGGGCCAGGATTTCGTCGGCGGTAAGCTTCCCCCCCTGGGTGTGGTAGGGGTCGGCGTCCTTGAAGGTGTCCATCAGGAAGGTGAGGGCGTAGCGCGCCTTGTCCCTCTCGCGTACCAGGCGCCGCCCCTGGACGATCAGGCTGACGATGAACCCCGCCACCAGCAGGGCCACCACGGCGGCGGCGGCCGCGCCCGCCCGGTGCCGGCCGAGGAACTTGCGCGTGCGGTAGGAGAGCGTGTCCGCCCGGGCGACCACCGGCAGGCTGTGGAGGTGATTTTCCAGGTCGCGGGAGAGCTCCGCCGCCGAGCCGTAGCGGCGGCGCGGCTCCTTGCGCAGGGCCATCAGGACGATGTTGTCGAGGTCCCCCTGCAACCGCCGGCGCAGAGCCGCCGGCCGCGTCCCGCGGGCGGCGGCGATCTCCTCCGGCGGCGGCGAACCGGCGCGGAACAGCGCGGCGCTCGGCCGCTCCGGCTCCTGCTCGCAGATCACCCGCTCGATCTCGTGCGGCAGGCCGCGCAGCAGCCGGTACGGGCTGCGGCCGGCGAGCAGCTCGTAGAGCAGGACGCCCAGCGAGTAGACGTCGCTGGTGGTGGCCACGGCATCCCCCCGCACCTGCTCGGGGCTGGCGTAGTTCGGGGTCATCATCCGCATCCCGGTCTGGGTGGCGTCCGGCAGCGTGGCGGTACCGGGCTCCAGCCGCTTG
This sequence comes from uncultured Acidobacteriota bacterium, assembly GCA_963718645.1. Classification (GTDB taxonomy): domain Bacteria; phylum Acidobacteriota; class Thermoanaerobaculia; order Multivoradales; family UBA5704; genus DATARR01. Next base: position 1,518,248 of record OY970373.1, on the reverse strand, counting down.
GCGATGCCGAAGTCGAGAAGCTTGGGCTCGCCGGCGGCGGTGACCAGGATGTTGGCCGGCTTCAGGTCGCGGTGGACGAGCAGGTTCTGGTGCGCGTACTCGACCGCCGCGCAGATCCGGCGGAAGAGGTCGAGGCGGCGGTCGACGGTGAGCTGGTGGAGGTCGCAGTAGTCGTCGACCGGGAGCCCCTCGACGAGCTCCATCACCAGGTAGGGACGGCCGTCCTCGGTGCTGCCGCCGTCGTAGAGGCGGGCGATGTCTGGATGCTCGAGACGGGCGAGGATCTGCCGCTCGGCGAAGAAGCGGTGGAGCGCCTCCGGGCTCTGGGCGCCCGAGCGGATGACCTTGACGGCGACGTCGCGCTCGTAGTGCTCGTCCTCGCGGCGGGCGAGGTAGACGGTGCCCATGCCGCCGTCGCCGAGCCGGCGCAGCAGGCGGTACGGTCCGAGGCGGCTTTCGGGTTCCAGTGCGGGCTCCGGCGCAGGTGCCGGCGGCTCGGGCACCAAGCCGAGCATCTCGCCCGCCGGACGGTCGAGGAAGGCGGCGCTCGCCGCGTCCGCGGCGAGGAGCTCCTCCACCGCCCGCCGCAGCTCGGCGTCCCCCGCGCAGGCGCCGTCGAGGAACGCCGGCCGCTCCTCCGCTGCCTTATCCAGGGCCGCGGCGAAGAGCCCGTCGATCTGCCGCCAGCGGTCGGCCGCGGTCAAGCCTCCGCCCCTGGCGTCCGCAGCTCGTTGTACAGCCACGCCTTGGCCCGCCGCCATTCGCGGCCGACCGTCTCGGGCGAGATGCCGAGCTGCGCCGCGGTCTCCTCCAGCGTCAGGCCGCCGAAGAAGCGGAGCTCCACCACCGCGGCCTTGCGCGGATCGATCGCCTCCAGGGCGGCCAGCGCCTCGTCCACCGCCAGCAGATCGGCGCTCTTCGCCGCCGCCAGGTCGGCCACCTCGTCCAGCGAGACCTTCTCCGCCCGCCCTCCCCGCTTCGCCCGGTTCTGATGGCGGGCGTAGTCCACCAGGATGCGGCGGACCAGGTGGGAGGCAAAGGCGAAAAAGTGCGCCCGGCTGGGCCAGGAGAACCCCTCGGCGCCGTCGAGCCGCAGGTAGGCCTCGTTGACGATGGCGGTCGCCTGTAGCGTGTGGTCGCTCCGCTCGCGGCGGAGCTGCCGCGACGCGATCCGCCGCAGCTCGTCGTAGACCATCGGCAGCACCCGCGTGGCCGCCTCCTGGTCCCCGGCGCTCCACTGCTGGAGCAACTGGGTGACTCCCAGGCTCGCCCGGCCCGCGGCCCCCGGCTCTCCCGGCATAGGTTCCTTCAATCGCGCATCCCCCGCGGAATCATATCCCGCATCCCACGCGCGCATCCTCCCGGCTACGCCCGCATCAGGGTCTCGAGGTCGCGGGCGGCGATCAGCAGCGGATCGACGATGCGCGCGGTCAGGGGCCGGCCGCGGCGGGCCAGGGGACGGTTGAGCAGGTGGAGCTCGGTGCAGCCGAAAATGAGGCCGGCGGCGGCGTGGCGGGCCGCCAGGTCCTCGAGCCAGGGGATGAAATCCTCCGCCGGCTCGTCCTTCTTCAGACGGTAGATGCGCTGGTGGAGCTCGCGCTGCTCGTCGTCGTCCGGGCGCACGACCCAGGGCGCGATCTCTCCCCACCGCTCGTGACGCTCGAAAATGCCGGCCGTCCGCGTGCCGGTGGTGGTCAGCAGGAGGTGGGCGCAAGGGGCGGCGAGGACCTCGTCGATCACCAGGTCGATCAGCGAGATCACCTTGCGCCGCAGCGGTTCCGGAACGCCGGGAAGCACATGGTGAACGGTCACGCAGGCGATCACGATCCGCTCGGCGCCGCTCGCCGACAGCGTCGAGAGGGCCTGGCAGAGGCGGGCGAGGATCTCGTCGGTGGCGCCGTCGAGGATCGCCTGCGTGCGGTCCGGGATCGTGGGATCGGACAGCAGGATGCAGAGCGGCGAATTCTGCTCGGGCTCGGTGATGTTCAGGCTGTAGACCGTATGGAGAAACTCCGCCGAGGCGAGAGGCCCCATGCCGCCGAGGATCCCCAGAGTCTTCATGATCGTGCCGCCTGCCGGGCCCTTCACAGGGGCGGCACGTCGCTCCAGGTCGTCGGGTGCGACATCCCCACCAGCACCTGGCGCTGGCCCTTGAAGGGTGCCCGGCCGTGGGCGGCCATCATGTTGTCCAGCATCAGGAGGTCGCCGACCTGCCAGGGGAAGCTGATCGTCTCGGCCTGGTAGCAGGCGCGCAGGTGGTCGAGGACGTCGGGCTCGATCGGGCCGCCGTCGCCGTAGTAGGTGTTGGTGGGCAGGTCCTCCTCCGCGAATTCGCCGAGCAGCGAGTCGCGGATGGCGGGGGCCAGCGTGCTGACGTGGAAGAAGGTGGCGTGGTTGAACCAGCAGAGGTCGCCGGTGTCGGGGTGGCGGGCCACGGCGTTGCGCACCGCGCGGGTGCGCAGGCGGTTGTCCTCCTTCCATTCGAGCTCGATGCCGCTCTTCCGGCAGTGCGCCTCGACCTCGGTTTTGTCCGCGGTCTGGAAGACGTCCTGCCAGGGGAGGCCGAAGCCGTCGCCGTAGTTGCGCACCACCATCCAGCGCCGGGCGACGAAGCGGTCGCGCACCTCGGGATCGACGCGCCCGTAGACCTTGCGCACGTCGGCGATGGGGGTGGCTCCCCCCTCCATGGAGGCCTTGGCGCAGTAGAAGAAGATCCGCCGCGGCCACGCCGCCTGGTAGGAGTTCTCGTTGTGCAGGAAGATGGGGTATTCCGGCGGGTAGTCGGTCGAGGTATAGATCTTCCCGCTCACCGCGTGGCGCGGCGAGGAGCGCTCCTTGTACTCCAGGAGGTCGCCCGAGATGGAGCGGACGACCTGCTCGAACTCCTCGACGCGCGGGATCTCGAAGCCGCGGAAGAGGAGGCCGCCGTGGCGGGCGAGCCGCTGGCCGATCAGCTCGCGGTTGCTCTCGGCCCAGCCCGCCAGGCTCACCCCGTGGGTGGCCGGCCGGACCACCAGCGGCAGGCCGCCGTCGTCCCCGGGCGCCAGCGGCTCCATCCGCACCAGGTCCTCCTGCGCCACGCTGACCGCCCGGCGCGCCGGGATGCCCGGCTTGCGCAGGGCGGGCCGGCTGCTCTCTTGCTCACTCATGAATCCTCTCCTCCTTGACGGCCGAAGCCATGAACATCTGGCCGTGCATCAGCGGGAACGAAGCGCGCGCCGCGAGGTCGATCTCGAGCAGCCGCCGCAGGTCCCGCGGGGTCATCTCGCGCACTCCCAGCTCGTAGCCGAAGACGTCCGGCAGCAGGGCGAAGCCGATGAGGCGGCCGAGGCTCAGGCCGGCGCCGGCGAACATCCCGGGGTAGTCGCTCATCGGCAGGGAATTGCGCCGCACCAGCTCCTTCTGGTCCTGCGAGTACATCGACAGGAAGGTCAGGTGGCGGCACTCGACATCCCAGGTCGAGAGCACCAGGCGCCCCCCCGGGCGCAGGCAGCGCCGCGCCTCGCGGCAGAGCTCGAGCTGGTCGGCGGCGGGCATGTGGGCGATGGTGCCCATCATGCAGGTGATCAGGTCCAGGCTGTCGTCGGCGTAGGGGAGCCGGCGGCCGTCGCCGACGATGTACATCGGCCAGCGGGAGGTTCCGGACTTGCGCCGTGCGTGGGCCACGGCGCGCCACTCGATGTCGACGCCGTAGGAGCGGATGCCGAGCCCGGCGAGGGTGGCGGGGTGGCGCCCGGTGGCCGCGCCGATGTCGAGCGAGGCCCGCAGCGGCTCCAGGTCCTTGATCACGTCGAAGAGCGTGATGGCTTCGAGCTTCTTCTTGATCTCGTCCTCGGGCGGCAGATGGTCGTAGAGGGTGTAGGCGGCCTCGTCGTAGCTGAGGGCGGGCTCCTTGCGGGCCGCCGGCTGCCCCTGGCTCGCCACGTAGTCGCCCAGGGCGTCCAGGAGCCGGGAGCGCTCCTGCGGGCTGACGTGCAGCTCCTTGGCGCGCGCGTCGAGCACCGGCAGCAGCACCGGATCGACCTCTTCCCGGCGGGGGATGTCGGGGCCGAGGAGGCTTAAGGGGGGCCCCGCCGGATGCTGGCCGCCGTCGCCGCCGGCGAGAGCGCCCGCGCTCGCCTGGATCGCCATCAGCCGGGCGAAGACGTCGCGGTAGCCGGGATCCCAGGTGAGCAGCACGCTGTAATGGCGCGTCGCCTCCTCGACGTCGCCGCGGTCCTCGTAGGTGCGCGCCAGGTTGTAGAGCACCCGCCGGTCGTCGCCGTTCATGTACTGCTCGCGGGCGCGGCGGAAGCAGGACATCGCCGCCGATTCGAGCCCGGCTTCCTGGAAGCAGTCGCCGGCGTTGAGCATCGACCGCAGCCGCAGCGACTCCTCCTGCCCCGCGCGCAGGTAGAGGACGGCGGCCCTGGCCGGCTCGCCGCGCCGCCGCTCGAGCCCGGCGAGCATGAACTGGGCGGGCGCGTGGTCCGGGTAGGCGTCGACGTTCACCCGCAGCAGGCCGTGGGCGCTCTCGCCCGCCGGCGCGACCCCCGCCTCGGCGGCGGCCAGGAGATGGGAAGCGCCGTAGGCGACCAGCCCGTAGCGCAGGTAGAGGGCGGAGAGCGCGGCGAGCAGCGGCTCCAGGCTCCCCTGCCCCGTCGCCCGGAAGGCGGCCAGGCGCTCCTCCAGGGCCTCCACCTCGGTCATCGCCTGGCTGTCGGTGAGGACGCGGATCAGCCGCACCTGGCGATCGCCCGAGCCCATGCACAGCAGCCCGCCGTCCGGCGACAGGCAGACCGACCAGACCTCGGCGGAGGTCGCGTAGCTCCAGAGGACCTCGCCCGCGCGGTTGAGCGCGTAGGCGCTGCCGTCGAAGCAGCCGAGCACGCTCAGCCGGCCGTCGCTGCTGACCGCCGCGCCGCCGACGGCGCTCTGCGAGACCTGCCCGGTCGGCGCGGCACTGCCCGGGAGGCTGCCCGGAAAGCCATGGACCCGCAGGGCGCGGCCGTCGCGCAGGCCGACGATCCCGCTCCGGCCGTCCGCCGACAGGCGGGTCTCGTAGCCGGCGTCCTCGCACGGGAAGGACTCCAGCACCTGGAGGTCGCGGTCGAGCAGCAGGACCCCCTCGGCGTAGACGCTGACCAGGGCGCGCTCGCCGTCCGCCGACGTCGCGACGCCATAGATCCCGGCTCCGGCCTCGCCGAAGCTCCGCTCGGCGCTCAGTCGCCAAGCATCGCCCTGGCGCTGGAAGACCCGGACGCGCTGGTCCCAGCTACCGACGAACAGCACGTCGCCGTTCGCCGACAGGGCCACCCCCCAGACCGGCGCCCCCAGCTCCTGGTGCCAGAGCAGCTCCCCCTGCCGCGAGAAGACGTGCACGCCCCCTCCCGCCGGCCGCTTGCTGGCCGAACCGAACGCCGCCAGCAGGCCGTCGTCGGACAGGGCGGCGGCCCAGGACTCGTCGCCCACCGGCCGCTGCCAGAGGATCGCCCCCGCGCCGTCGAGGAGATAGGCGCTGCCGGTGATGCTGGAGGCGGCGATCAGCGACAGGTTGGGCGTCGCCGCGACGCGGATGACGCTGCCGTCGCAGCCCACCGTCCACAGCGTCTCGTAAGGAGCCGGCGCGATCGCCCGCCGGCCGCCGGGGTCAGAAGACGGCCACACCGGGCTCGACCTCCGATTCGGGGGTCAGGTAGATCGTGGCGCCCTCCTGGCCGGTGACGCCGAGGATCAGCACCTCCGAGACCTCGGTGCCCATGCGCTTGGCGCCGAAGTTGAGGACGCCGATCACCAGCTTCCCCACCAGCGCCTCCTTCGGGTAATTGCGATAGGCGCCGCACGAGACGCGGGTGCCGATCGCCGGACCGAAGTCCACCCGCAGGCGGTAGGTCGGCTTGCGGGTGGTCGAGTCCTCGACCTCGAGGATGCGGCCGACCCGGATGTCGAGCGCGTCGAAGGACGAGAAGTCGGCGCGCGCTTTTTCTTTCTGTTCGTTCTGGTTCATGAGATTCCCCGCGTTATTGAGTCAATTTTTCGTGGTTGGAACTGGCAGTCAGGGCACGGCCTCCAGGAAGGGACCGCCGGAGGTCGCGAGGCTGAGGCGCAGGCGATTGATCTGCGGAAAGGGGAGGCTGAGGTCGAGGCGGCGGAGGGTCTCCCGCAGCGGCGCGCCCTCGTCGAGCGCCGCCAGGACCCGCTTCGCCAGCGGATTGCGGGGCTCGCCGGGGAACGGCAACCGCATGGGCTGGTCGTCGTAGCCACCGTCGGGCCGGCGAAAGAAGACCTCCTTCTCGGTCTTCACGCGCGTGAAGCGCCCGGCGAGGAACTCCTCGCAGAGCTCAGCCTCTGACTTGCGGCGCCGCGGGCAGTCGCGCCGCTGCAGATAGAACCAGAGCATCAGCGAGCGCTCGGCGAGCAGCAGATTGGTGACCTGCCAGCGCTGAGTGTCGGGGAGCGCGGCGTAGAGGCGCGCCAGGTCGGGGTCGGCGAGCTGGAGGTTCCAGTCCGCGTCGCCGTCCGTGCGGCTGAAGACGTCGTTGCAGAAGCCGGCCATGTCGAGGTCGCAGGCCGTGGCCGCGGCCTCCAGGGTCTCCACCGTGTAGCTGTGCTCCACCGGTTGCAGGAGGGTGTCGGCGAAGGAGGCGTCCGTGGCCTCGGCGAGCGGCGCCAGGAAGGCCGACATCAGGCAGTCCTCGCGAAAGGTGGTGACGAACTTGCGGGCCACCGGCAGCTCGCGCGCGAGGTCCGGCTTCCCCGGCTTGCCGAGGAGGACCCAGAGCGCGTTCTGGAACGAGGTCGTCATGATCCGATGGTAGCGGTTGTAGACCATGAGCTCGAGGACCCCGGTGGGCTTCAGCGCCCGCGCCAGGTGTCCCAGGGCCGCGACGGGATCGGCGTTGTGATGGATGACGCCGGTGCAGATCACGTAGTCGAAACGCCCTGCGTAGCCGGCGCCGTTGAGGCTCTCGTTGCGCAGCTCCAGGTTGCCGACGCCGAGGCTCCGCGCGTTGGCCGCGGCGACGCCCAGGGATTCGGCCGAGAGGTCGGAGCCGAGCACCTGGGCCTGCGGGAACTTGAGGGCCGTGTACAGCGCCTGGTTGGTGCCGCAGCCGGCGACCCAGATCCGCGCGTCCGGCGGCAGCAGCGGCTCGCTCCAGCTCCCGAGGTCCTGGGCCAGCATCCTCGCCCAGAGGTCGGGGCGCCGGTAGCGCTCGAAGGTCTGGGGGGGCCAGGGGAACTTGATCTTGCCGTAGAACTCGGAGTTGAGCTGATCGACGGCGGCCGGGTCGCTCGCGAAGTGCAGGTTCTCGACCTCGCTCCCGGGCTCCCGGTTCACGGTCACCGCACGGCGCTTGACGGCGCCGAGGGCTTTCGGGGGCGGCGGAACGGCGCGGCCGCTGTCGTCAGTGCTCACGGGCTTCTCCTTTTTCGGACCGGTCCGCTCACCGCCCGCTGCCGGCCGACGCCACCGCGCCGGAGGCACCGAAATACTTCTGGAACAGACGCACGAGGGCGGTCGCGTACTTGACGCGGTTCTCGATCCTCTCGACGCCGTGCCCCTCGTCGGGGAACAGCAGGTACTCCACCGGGATGTTCCGCCCCTTCAGATTGTTGACGATCTGCTCGGCTTCGATCACCGGGACGTTGGTGTCGTTGGCGCCGTGGATGACCAGCAGCGGGGTCACCACCTGGTCGATCTGGTGGATCGGGGAGAGGCGCGCCAGGAGGTCCTTCTCCGTCACCGGATCGCCGTACTCGGACGTCGAGATGCTCGCCATCCAGGGCTCGGTGTGGGCGAAGAAGGTCTCGAAGTTGACGATGCCGGACATGTCGGCCGCCGCGGCGAACAGGTGGGGGTACTGGGAGACCGCCGCCAGGGTCAGATAGCCGCCGTAGGAAAACCCGAACATCCCCAGGCGCTTCGGGTCGGCGATCTTCTGGTCGACCAGGTAGTCGATGCCCGCCTTGAGGTCCTTGAGCACGTTGAAACGGAGCTCGCGGTTGTCGAGGTTCTGGAAGTTCTTGCCGAAGCCGGTCGAGCCCCGGAAGTTCGGCGCGAAGACGCCGATCCCCTGGCCCAGCAGGGCCTGATAGGAGCCGAGGAAGCTCGGCCTCTCCTGCTCCTCGGGGCCGCCGTGGGCCACCAGGACCAGCGGCATGGGATAGGTCACCTTCAGCGGGCGGTAGAGCCAGCCGGAGATCTCCAGGCCGTCGAACGAACGGTAGGTGATCAGCTCGGGCTTCACCAGCTTGCCGAGGTTCACCCCCGGATGCGGGCTGAAGGTGATCTGCTTGATCTCGTTGGTCGTCCGGTCATAACAGAAGAAGTCCGGCGGCGCCGCCGAGCCGAAGCCGACGAAGATCGCCTTGTGGCCGTCCGGGGTGAAGGAGAGGTCGCCGGCGATCTCGGTCAGCAGCGCCGGTCCCTGGGTGATCTTGCGCGTCTTGAGGTCCATGAGCTGGAACTCGCTGCGCCCGCCGACGTTCCAGATCAGCGACGCGGTCGTGCCGTCGGGGGTGATCTCGAACTCCTGCAGGTCGGCGTCCTTGCGCTCGTCGACCACCTCGATGGGGCCGGGCTTGCCGTCGCGCCCGAGACGGATCTGCGCGAACACCGTGTGATCGCTATTCTGGCTGCTCTGCAGATAGATGGTCGAGCCGTCGGGAGAGAACTTGCCGTTCGGGAAGTTGCCCGGACCCTGGTGGGGGGTCAGCAGCGTCTCCTTGCCGGACTTGAAGTCGTAGAGGTACAGGTTCTCGTCGACCCGCTGCTCCATCTTCCACAGGACCCCCCAATGATCGTCCTCGCTGATGTCCATGAAGGAGCTGAGGCCGGCGCCCTTGGCGAGCATGCGCATGCTCGTGCCGGCGAGGTCGAAGGAGTACAGGTCCATCATGGCCGGGTCCCGCTTGGCCGAGGAGAGCGTCAGGCCGAGAGAGCGGCTGTTGTGCATCCAGGGGCCCAGCAGGTTGGTCTCCTTGCCGCCGTCGGAGAGCCGGCGCGGCTCGGTGCCGTCCGGCCGGACGACATAGACCTGGCTGTTCATCCCGCCGCCCGGGAACATGATGAAGGCGAGGTACTGGCCGTCCGGCGACCAGCTCACCGCCTGGATGGGGTCGTTGAAAGAGGTGACCTGCCGCGGGAACCCGCCGTCGAGAGGCATGGTCCAGATCTGCGGCACCCCGGTCAGGGTGGCGACGAACGCGAGCTGGGTGCCGTCCGGCGAGATGCTCGGCGACCAGACCGCGCCGACATGGGCCATCGAGGTCACCGTCGCCTCGACAGCGGCGGCCGTATCCTGGCCGAGGACGGGAACGGCGAGCATGGGAATCATCACAATGGCAAGAAGCCACGATTTCACCTTGGACATCAGGTGTTCTCCTTTTTTGCAGCCCTGACAAGATTCAAAAATAGATCAATCCTGCTTGATCGCCCGCAACGGATCGATCCGCGCGGCCTTCCAGGCCGGGAAGAACGTGGCGAGCAGAGCGGTGACCAGCAGGACGAGCGGAACCACGAACAGCGTGCTGCGGTCGTTGACCGCGACACCGAACAGCAGGGCCTTGATCAGACCCATGAGAGGCTGCGCGACCACCAGGCCCAGCCCGATACCGATGACGGTCAGCAGCAGGCCGTAGCGCAGCACCTCGCCCATCACTCTCCCCTTCTGGGCGCCGAGGGCCATCTTGATGCCGATCTCGGGCGTCCGCTGGGTGACGGCGTAGGCCATGACGCCGTAGAGGCCGATCGCCGCCAGCAGCAGGGCGATGCCGGCGAAGACGCCGAGCAGGACCGAGGTGAAGCGCGGCCGGGCCACCGAGCCGGACAGGAGGTCGTCCATGGTGTGGACGTCGGTGATCGGCTGCGCCGCGTCGACCTCCTGGACGACCCGGCGCACCGGGTCCACCAGGCTCAGCGGATCTCCCTGCGTGCGCACGACGAAGGCCATCCCCGGCCAGGGCCACTGGCCGAAGGGCGCGTAAGTCTCGGCGCTCGGCGCGGCGCCCGGCCCCTCCTGGCGGACATCGGCCACGAGGCCCACCACGGTCCACCAGGTGCGGTTCGGGTTGTCGGCGCGGCCGAAGGAGATGCGCGTCCCCACCGGGTTCTGGTCCCCCCAGTAGCGCTTGGCCATTGCCTCGCTGATGATCACCACCTTCGGGCCCGTCGCGTTGTCCGAGCTGTTGAAGGTGCGCCCCTGGCGCAGGGGGATGCGCAGGGTCTCGAAGTAGCCGTCGCTGACCGACTCGAAGCCGTCGCGGCTCTTGGCCTCGCCCTTCGGACGCGGCTTGCCCTCGACGTCGAACGACAGGTTCGTGCTCTCGCCGCCGACCGGCGGGTTGAGCACCACCCCGGCGCTGCTCACGCCCGGCAGCCCCCGCACCCGGTCCAGCACGCGGTTGAAGAAGGCCACCTGCTGGGCGTCCTGGGGGTACTGGGTGCGCGGCAGAGCGGTCTGGAAAGTCAGGACGTGCGCGGGATCGAACCCCGGCTTGACCTCGCGCAGGCCGGCGAAGCTGCGGATCATCAGCCCGGCGCCGAGCAGGAGCACCATGGCGAGCGCGACCTCCGCCACCACCAGCATGCCGCGGGTCCGCCGCCGCCATACCCCCTCCGTCGCCTTGGTGCCGCTCTCCTTGAGAGTGCCGGCGAGGTCGAACCGCCGCATCTGGAAGAGCGGCAGCAGGCCGCAGAGGAGGCCGGTCAGGAGCGAGACGCCGAGGGTGAAGGCGAGCACCCGGCCGTCGAGCTGGATCTCGTCGAGCCGGGGGATGTCTCCCGGGCTCAGGCTGACCAGCACCTTGGTGCCGAAGAAGGCGAAGACGAGGCCGAGCACCCCGGCGAACAGGGCGAGGAGAAGGCTCTCGGTGAGGAGCTGCCGCAGCAGCCGCAGGCGGTTCGCGCCGAGGGCGATCCGCAGCGTGATCTCGCGCTGGCGGTCGCTGGCGCGGGCGAAGAAGAGGTTGGCGACGTTGGTGCAAGCGATCAGCAGCACCAGGCTGACGGCCAGGAGGAGCACGATCAGGGCCTTGTCGACGTTGCCGACGACCTCCTCCTGCAGCGGCACGAGCATGACGCCGCGCTTGCCGTTGGTGTCGGGGAAGAGCTGGGCCTGCTGGCGCGCGATGCGGTCCATGTCGGCCTGCGCCTGCTGGCGGGAGACGCCGTCCTTGAGCCGGCCGATCGCCCGCATGTAGCTGAGGCCGCGCGTCGTGGCCGGGTCCACTCCGATGTCGATCGGCATCTCCGCCACGTCGCGCGGGGCGCGCATCCAGAGGTCCGACTTCTCGTGGAACTTGAAGTTGGCGGGCATCACCCCGACGACGGAATAGGGCTTGCCGTTGAGGAGGATCTTCTTGCCCACGATCCCGGGGTCGCCGCCGAAGCGCTTCTGCCAGAGGGGGTGGCCGAGGATCACCACGTCGCGCTCGGCGGAGGCGGGGTCGTCCTCGAAGGCGCGGCCGACCAGCGGCTTGACCCCGAGCGTGCTGAAGAAGTTGCCGCTGACGCTGAGCCCGTCGACCCGCTCGGGGGTGTCGCCGCCGGTCATGTTGGACGAGAGCAGGCCGTAGCCGGCGATCGAGGAGAAGGTGGTGTTGAGCTTCCGCCACTCGAGGTAGTCCGCGGGGACGACGGTATCCTTCCCCTTCTTCTCCTGCGACCCCCACACCATGACGAGCCGCTCGGGCGCCCGGTAGGGCAACGGCCGGAGGAGCACCCCGTTGACGACGCTGAAGATCGCCGAGTTGGCGCCGATGCCGACGGCGAGCACCAACAGGGAAACGATGGTGAACACCGGATTCTTGAGCAGAGCCCGCAAGCTATAGCGAAGGTCTTGAAGAAGCGTTTCCATGAGAACTCCTTGAGGTTCTTTGAGGCGGGCAGAGTCAGGAGAGCACGATCTCCTTCTCCCCGAACAGGCGCTCGGCCTGGAGCCCGCGGGCGACGCAGTCCTGGATCAACTGGCTCGACGCGACCATCGGATCGGACTGCGGAGTATACTCTTTAGCCATGATGTAACGCAGCCAGGGCTCCATGCCCATGGCGTACACGTAGGCCTCCCTGCATTCGAACCGGTTCACGATGTCGATCCCCCGCTCGTAGTTGGAGCCCGAGAGCCGCCGGGAGTGGTCCATCTTGCGGTCCATCGGGCGGGTCAGCAGCGGGCCGTAGAGCCATGACAGCGGCGCTCCGTCGCACTCCATGCCGAGGAACAGGACGTCGACCGGGCCCGTGAAGTCCCGCACGTGCCGGTAGAGCATCGGCTCGATATTGCAGGAATCGGCCGCCAGCAGGATCGACCCCGCCTCCATCTGGACGAAGTACGCCATCTTGGTCCGAATGTTCAGGTCGGAGTGCTCGCCCAGGAAGGGAACGCCGATCAGCCGGCCGCCGGCCAAGCCGATCTCCTCCATCTCCTCGATCTCGATGACGTTGGTGAAACCGATCCGCTGGAGCGCCATCTTGAGGGACGGATCCTGGAGCGCGCCGCCGGCGCTGCGCGGGACCACCACGTGGCGGATCTTGTGGCGCAACTGGAGCAGCGTCTCGAGCAAGATGTGGTCCTGGTGGTTGTGGGTGATGACCACGTAGTCGATGACGTCCGGCAGGTCGGAGTAGGTGTAGCGCGGGATGTCGCTGTGGTACTCGTAGCTGATCACCGGATCGCTCAGGATGCTCACGTCCCGGGTCTCGATCAGGATGCAGGCGTGCCCGAAATAGCGGGTGCGCATGCCGTCGCCGGCATACGGCTCGTAGGCCGCCGGGGCCTCGGTGGTGAAGAAGCTCGCGAAGAGGGGCATCTGCTCCTCGGTCACCCCGAGCAGCTCGCGGATCCGGGCGAGGGACTCCGGCTGCCGCTTCATCCGGAACAGCTCGTCGATGCCGGCGTGGGAGAACGGGATGTCGAGCACCAGCAGCCCCTCCTCCGGCAGGCGCGGCGTGCTGAGCACGAAGGCCCGGTCGGTGTCCGCGTCCACCAGCGAGAGCGCGATGCTCTGGTGGCCCGGATCGTAGAAGGGGCTGGCGTAGAGCAGCGGCTCGATGATCCGCAGCGAGGGGTGGTTGTTGAGGTCGTAGACCAGCTCGACGTAGCCGCGCAGCTCGTCGGGCAGCCGCTGGTAGAGGGGCTCCAGGGAGAAGCCCCGGGCCTCGCGCTGCAGCATCTCGTCGGCCTTCCGGATGGCGCCCGCCAGGGCGATCAGCTTGCTCTCCCGGAGGGTCTCGTCCATCAGCGCCTTGATCTCGGCGGTGCGCACCGTCTTGTAGTCCATGAAGGGGCCGCCCAGCATCTCGGGGTTCTTCACCGCGGCGGCGTGCACCTGGGGCGCCTGGAGATAGGAGCGCATGATGTTGAGATGGCGCTCGACGAGGTTCATCGCCGCGGTCGCCGGCGGGATCAGGTGCATCCAGGCGTACCACTTCATGAACAGGGGCTCGGCGACGACGTTGGGCTTGAGATAGACGGTATCGTTCATTGTCAGTTTCCTCGCGGTGAAGATCGGTGGGCCTTACCCGCCCTAGGCGGTCACCAGCACCCGTGCCACGGCGAGATCGGACAGCCGGCGCGAAGGGTCCTGCGCGATGCTCTCGAGCAGCGCCTGGAAGCGGGAGGCGAGCTCGCGCGGGAAGGCCGGATCGAGCAGGTCCTTCCGGTAGTGGAAGGAGCCCTCGAAACCGTCCTCCCCCTCGGCGAGCAGGAACATCATGGCGCGGCGCATCTGGCCGATGCCGACGTCGACGGGGGTCAGCTCCAGGCCCGGCAGGGCGAGGGCTGACATTGGGGCATTATAGTAGTTGCAGGTAATCCGCATCAGGTCGGCGGCGTCGGGAAGCTCGTTCCGCATCGATTCGGCGACGGTCTCGAAGGGAACGCTCTGGTGCAGGTAGGCGCCGAGCGTGACGTCGCGTACCCGGTCGAGGACCTCGAGATAGGTCGGATCGCCGTCGAGGAGAGTGCGCAGCACCAACTCGTTGGGGAAGAAGCCGATCAGCGGCTCGATCTCGGGGCGGGTGCGGTTGGCGATCGGGGTGCGGACCACGACGTCGTGCTGTCCGGTGACCTCCGCGAGCAGCATCTTGAACGCCGCCAGGAAGGTCATGAACACGGTCGCCCGGCGCTCGCGGCCGAGCGCGCGCAGGGCCTCGCTCGCCGGACACGAGAGCGCGAAGGCCTCGACCGCGCTGGCGCCGAAGGTCGTCGCCGGCGTGCGCAGCCCCGGCAGGGCGAGCGGCGCGGCCCCCTTGAGCTGGCGCTGCCAGTAGGCGAGGCTGCCGGCGAGGGTCTCCCCGGTCAGCTCCCGGTTCTGCCACTCGGAGAAGTCGGCGTACTGGAGGTCGAGCGGCGGCAGGGGGGACGGCTTGCCGGCGGCGAAGGCCGTGTAGAGCTGCGACAGCTCGCGGGTGAAGATGCCGGCCGACCACTGGTCGGCGATCAGGTGGTGGCAGACGAAGACCAGCGCGCAGTCCTCCTCCCCCATCCGGAGCAGCAGGGTGCGCAGGAGCGGTCCGTGCTCGAAGTCGAACTCCCGGTGGACCGTGTCCCGCACCCGCTCGGCGCAGGCCTCCTCCCGGATATCCTCGGGAAGGGGGCGGAGATCCTCGACCGGCAGATCGACCGGCGCCGGCGGATGGATGTGCTGCACCCGGCGGCCGTCGACGACCGGGAACGAGGTCCGTAGCGCCTCGTGGCGGGCCACCACCTCGCCGAGCGCCGCGCGGAGGGCGTCGACGTCGAGATGGCCGCGGAGGCGGAAGCCGGCCGGAATGTGGTCCACCGGCCCGCCCGGCGCGCGCTCGTAGAGGTTCCAGACCTGCTGCTGCGCCGGCGAGAGGGCGAACAGATCGCGGTCTCTCGCCAGGGCGACCAGGGGCTCGCCGGCGGCCGCGGCGGAGCTGCGCAGCTCCGTCTCGATGCCGGCCGCCAGCTCGGCCAGGGTCGGTGACGAGAAGAACTTGCCCAGCGAGTAGTCGATCTGGAACACCTCCCGGACGCGGGAGAGGACCTGCGTCGCGGCGAGCGAGTAGCCGCCGAGGTCGAAGAAGCTGTCGTCGAGCCCCACCTCGTCGAAGCCGAGGACCTCCCGCCAGACTTCGACCAGGACCTCCTCGACCGGCGTGGTGGGCAGGCGCACCGCCCGGCGCAGGCCGAGATGGGCGCGGTCGGGAGCCGGCAGGGCGGCACGGTCGATCTTGCCGCTCGGCAGGTGCGGCAGCGAGTCGAGGATCACGAAGGCGGAGGGGATCATGTGCTCCGGCAACTGCTCGGCCAGGTCGCCGCGCAGGTCGGCGGGCTCGCGGGCCGCCCACTCATGGCAGGAGACGTAGGCGACCAGGCGGCGCTCGCCGCCGTCCTCCCGCACCACTACGACCGCCTCGGCGACGGCGGGATTGCGGGCGAGGGCGAGCTCGACCTCCTGGGTCTCGATGCGGAAGCCGCGGATCTTGACCTGGTGGTCGATGCGGCCGAGGAACTGGAGACGGCCGCCGGCCAGCCGGCGCACCAGGTCGCCGGTGCGGTAGAGGCGCTCGCCGGCCTCGCCACTCCAGAGGTCCGGGATCAGCTTCTCCGCCGTACGGTCCGGCTGGCCGTGATAGCCGCGGGAGAGTCCGACGCCGCCGATCAGCAGCTCGCCGGGAACGCCGGCCGGCTGGACCTCGAGGTTCGGTCCGGCGACGTAGAGCCGGACGTTGGCGATGGGCCGCCCGATGGTCGGATCCCCCTCCCCCGGCTCGCAGCGCTCCATGCTCGCCCAGATCGTGGCTTCCGTGGGGCCGTAGAGGTTGAAGAAGCGGCGCCCCGGGGCCCACGCCTCGACCAGGTCGCGCGGGCAGGCCTCGCCCGCCACGGTGACCGTCCGCAGCTCCGGCAGGTCGGCCGCGGTGGTGACCGCCAAGGCCGAGGGGGGCAAGGTCACCGTGGTGATCCGCTCGCGCTCGAGGAAGTCGACCAGCGGCGCCCCGGGCATGATCTCCTCGCGCGACCCCAGGCAGAGGGCGGCGCCGGAGGCGAGGGCCATCACCATCTCGAAGACGGAGGCGTCGAAGCTCGCCGAGGAGAACTGGAGGACGCGGCTCTCCGGGCCGACCCCGAAACACCGCTCCTGCTCCGCGGCCAGATTGTGCAGGCCGCGGTGCGGCACCACCACCCCCTTGGGCTGGCCGGTGGAGCCGGAGGTGTAGATGACATAGGCGGCGTTGTGCGCGGTGGTGCCGCCGTCGAGCCCCGCCCCGTCCTGGCCGGCGATCGTCTCGCGCTCGCGGTCGAGGTAGACGGTGAACC
This sequence comes from uncultured Acidobacteriota bacterium, assembly GCA_963718645.1. Lineage (GTDB taxonomy): Bacteria > Acidobacteriota > Thermoanaerobaculia > Multivoradales > UBA5704 > DATARR01. The sequence continues at coordinate 1,501,983 of OY970373.1, read as the reverse complement.
CCCAGTGCACGGGCAAGGCATCCGTCAGCGGCTCCTGGCTCACCAGCACCGTCACCTGGGAATCGCGCATGAGGAAGGCGAGGCGCTCTATTGGGTAGGCGGGATCGAGCGGCAGAAAGGCGCCGCCCGCCTTGAGGATACCAAGGACGCCGACGACGAGGTCGAAGGAGCGGTCGGTGCAGAGCCCTACGATCACCTCCGGACCGACGCCGAGGCTCTGGAGGTGGCGGGCGAGACGGTTGGCCCGGCGGTCGAGCTCGGCGTAGGTCAGCCGTTCGCCGGCATGGACCACGGCCGTGGCCTCCGGCGCCGCCGCCACCCGCGCCTCGAACAGGCGATGGAGCGGGAGCCCCTCCGCCGGCGCGACCACGGTGTCGTTCCACTCCTGGAGAAGCTGGTGGCTCTCCCCCACCGTCATCAGCGGAATCTCGGACAGACGGCGGTCGGCATCGCGGCAGACGGCGGTCAGGATCATCTCGAGGTGACCCAGGAGCCGCTGCACGGTCGTCCGGTCGAACAGCGCCCGGGCGTACGAGATCGCGGCGAACAGGCCGTCGCCGGAGTCCACCACGTCGAGGTCGAGGTCGGCCTTCACCGCCCCGGTATCGATGTAGGGCACCTCGAACTCCAGGCCGCCGACCTGGAGCGCCTGCGGCGGCACGTTCTGCATGGCGAAGACGACCTGGAAGAGGGGCGCGTAGCTCCGGTTGCGCTCGGGCTGGACCGCTTCGACGACCTTCTCGAACGGCGCCTCCTGGTGGTCGAACACGTCGAGCGCGAGCTGGCGCACGCGGCGCAGGTAGTCGCGGAAGCTCGGATCGCCCGACAGGTCGGTGCGGATGACGAGGGTGTTGACGAAAAACCCGATCAGCCCCTCGATCTCCGTGCGGCTCCGGCCGGCGATCGGGGTTCCCACCGAGACCCGCTCCTGGCGCGCGTACCGGCTGAGGAGGAGCTGGAATGCCGCCATCACCACCATGAACTGGGTGACCCCCTCGGCGCGGCAGAGCTCGTTCACGCCCTCGGCGAGGCTCAGCGGCATCCAGACGCTGAGGCCGTCGCCGGCGAAGTCCATGACCGCCGGCCGCGGCCGGTCGGTGGGCAGGTCGAGGATCGGAGAGTCGGTGCCGAGGCACCGGCGCCAGAAGGCGAGCTCCTCCTCGAGCACCGGGCCGCTCATCCAGCCGCGCTGCCAGGCGGCGTAGTCCGCGAGCTGGACCGGCAGCTCGGGCAGGACGGCCGCCTCGCCGGAGACCAGCGACGAGTAGAGGGTGGTCCACTCGCGCGTCATGATCATCCGCGACCAGTCGTCGGAGACGATGTGATGGAGCGTCAGGGCGAGGGTGTGGAGCGCGGGGCTCATCCGGAACAGCCGGGCGCGGAAGACCGGCCCGTTGGACAGGTCGAAGGGAGCGCGGACCTCCTCGCGCAGGAGCGGCCAGAGCGCCTCCTCGCGCCGCACCTCGGGAAGGCCGCCCAGGTCGACCACCGGGATCTCGACCGGGATCGAGTCGTGGATGACCTGCGTCGGCTTGCCGGCCGAGGCGGGGAAGCTGGTGCGCAGCGACTCGTGGCGCCGCACCAGCGCCTCCAGGCTGCGGCGGAAACCGCCGACGTCGAGAGCGCCGCGGACGTTAAGGATCTGCGGGATGTTGTAGGCCGCATTCCCAGGCTGGAGCTGGTCGAGGAACCAGAGCCGCTCCTGGGAGAACGAGAGCGGCATCGGCCCGCCACGCGGGATCCGCGTCAAGGGAGGGATCGCCGACCGCTTGTCGCCGGCGAGCGCCAGATCGACGTTCGCGGCCACCTTCTCGAGCGTCGGCGCGTCGAACAGGGCGCGCAGGGGCAGCTCGACGTCGAAGGTCGACCGGATGCGGGAGAGGAGCTGGGTGGCGAGCAGGGAGTGGCCGCCGAGCTCAAAGAAGCTCTGGTCGACGCTGGCCCGCGGGATGCCGAGGAGCGCGGTCCAGATCCCGGCGACGGTCTCCTCCGTGCGCGTCCGCGGCGCCACATAGGCGTGCCCCTCGCCGGCGTCGAAGGAGGCGGGGAGGGCCTGGCGGTCGACCTTCCCGGTGATCGTCCGCGGCAGCTCCTTCATGAAGGCGAACGCCGTGGGGACCATGTAGTCCGGCAGCTCCAGCAGCAGGTGCTCCTTGAGCGCGCCGGCGGTCACCGTCTCCCGCGTCACTACGTAGGCGCAGAGGAACTTGGTGCCCACGGTATCGTCGCGGTCCACGACCGCCACGTCCTCGACGGCCGGGTGCAGCCGCAGGTGGTTCTCGATCTCCGCCAGCTCGACGCGGACGCCGCGGATCTTCACCTGCTGGTCGGCGCGGCCGAGGAACTCGTAATTGCCGTCGTCCAGGGCGCGGGCGAGGTCGCCCGTTTTATAGATGAGATCGGCGGGATCGTTGCCGAACGGATTCCTGACGAAGGCGCGGGAGGTCTGCTCCGGATCGTTCAGGTAGCCGAGGGTGCGGTAGGGGGTCCGGATGTAGACCTCGCCGATGGCGCCGGGTGCCACCGCCTTGCCGGCGCGGTCCAGCAGCACCGCCTTCGCCCCCGGCATCGGCTTGCCGATCGGGATCGACCGCCGCTCGCGGTCCTCCGGCTTCACGAGATAGAAGAACTTCGTCATCGTGGTCTCGGAGGGGCCGTAGAGGTTCACCATCTGGATGCGGTCGCCGAAGGTGCGGGTCCAGCGCTCGACGTCCGAAGGGAGGATCGGCTCGCCCGACATCAGGACGTGGCGCAGGGCGGCGAAGTACTGCGGGTTGAGATCGGTCGAGAGGACCGTCCGGAACAGCGACGGCACGCAATGGACGAGCTCGATCTCCTCGACGTCCAGCCAGTCGGCGAGCTTGCGCCCGTCGAGCACGGTGCTCCTGTCGGGCTGGACGCTGGTGCCGCCGGCGCAGAGCGGCACGAACACGTCGCGCAGGAAGGCGTCGAAGGACGGGGTGGTGAGCTGGCTGACCCGGCTTCCCTCCCGGATGCCGAAGGTGTCGATCTCCCAGCGGACGAAGTGATCGATCGCGCTCAGGCGGCCGAGGATCGCCTTCGGCTTCCCCGTCGAGCCCGAGGTGAAGTAGACGTAGCAGGGGCTGTCCGGATGGCTCTCCCCCGCGGTCGCCGAGAGGTCGGCGAAGGCGGCGAACTCCTCGGCCACCGGGCCGGCCGCGGCCAGGGCCTCGCCACCGGCGCGGTCGGCGCCGAGGCAGACCACGCGCGCGCCGGCGAGCGGCAGGGTCTCGCGCAGCCGGCCGAGCAGCCGCGGCTCGGTGAAGATCCAGGCCGGCCTCACCATCGCCGCCTGGACCTCCAAGCGCGCCTTGGGGAGCGCGGGATTGAGGATGACGAAGATGCCCCCCGCCTTGAGGGTCGCCAGCATGGCGATCACCGTCTCGGCGACGCTCTCGGCGTAGATGCCGCAGACCGCCTCCTTCGCCTCGCCGGACCTGACCAGGAAGTTGGCCAGCCGGTTGGACTGCTCTTCGAGCGTCCGGAAGGTGACCGGCCGGCCGTCGATCTCCATCGCGGCGCGGCCGGCGAAGCGGCCGGCGGCGTCGCGGAACATCTCGTGGATCGGTTGAAAGCTCATCGTGTTTCTCCAGACCCGGCGGTCAGCACATGGACACCAGGATTTTTCTCTGCCCTTGGAACGGCATTCGGCCATGGGCCACCAGAACGTTGTCGACCAGCAGGAGGTCCCCTTCCCGCCAGGACACGCCCGTCATGGATTCGCCGGCGGCCCGGCGCACCTCGTCGAGGCTGGCCACGGGGATCTCGGCGCCGTCGCCGAAGCGGACGTTCTGCGGGAACTCCTCTTGCCGGTCGCCGTAGATCCCTTGCAACGCCGAGTAGATCTCCGGCGGATGGGTCGAGGGGTGGAACTGATCCGCCTGATTGAACCAGACGAGGTCGCCGGTCTTCGGATGCCGGAGCACTGCGGGCCGGACCTGCCGGACCCGCAGGCCGCCGTCGGGGCGCCACTCGTAGGTCATGCCGGCCTGCTGGAAGAACTCCTCGACGGCGCCCTTCTCCGTGGTCTCGAACGTATCCTGCCAGGAGGGGCCGAGGCCGTTGCCGCCGTGGAGGTTGCGGATGTACTCGATCTGCCGGCGGGTGAACTCCTCGACCAGCTCCGGGTCCAGGCGGCGGAGGATCTCACGGCTGTCCGCCAGGGCGGTCTCGCCTCCCTGCTCGGCGGGCACGACGCAGCAGAAGAAGATCTTCTCCGGCCAGTGGTGCGAGTAGGAGAGCTCGTTGTGCAGGGAGATGAAGTACTGCGCCGGGTATTCGGTCGAGGTGTAGACGCCCCGCGTGATGCGGGTGCGCGGCGAGTTGCCGTCCACATAGTCCAGCGTGCCCGGGGTCACCGCCTTGACGAAACGGCCGAACGCCGCGGGCGTGCTCACTCCCGCGGCGCGGAAGAGGAGCGCACCATGGCGGAGGAGCTGCTCCTCGAGGGGCTCCCGCTCAGCCTCGAACCAGCGGAGAAAGCTGTTCGCCTCTCCGGGCTGGACCCCGGGCAGCGAGCCGCAGTCGATTTCCAAGGGGAGCGTGGGGGCTTCGTCTCGAATCATAAGCAAGTTCCTCAATCGGTACGGCGGGCTTCAGTTCAGGCTCGCGGTCTCGAACAGATCCACGAAGAGGTTGAAAGTCAGGACGATGGCGAGCAGATCGCTCTCGAAGGGCATGTTCAGGCGGAAGCCCGGTTTCGAATACTTCCGCTTCAGGTTCTCCACCACGTCGGGATTGAAATAGCCCAGGCGCGCCACCCGCTCGTACGAAAGCTGGTCGCGGACCCACTCGACCCCCTCCTGGAGGAGCTCGGGGGTACCGGGCGCGAACCAGCCCGATTTCTCGCGCTCGACGATCGAGCTCGGCACCAGCCCCTGCGCCACCTTACGCAGGATGTACTTCTCGGTGAGCTGGTTGACCTTGAGCTCGGGCGGGATCCGCTTCGCGAACTCGACCAGCTCGATGTCGAGGAACGGGTGGCGCGCCTCGACCGAGTTGGCGAGGGCCATGCGGTCGCCGTGGTCGCCGAGCAGGTGATCGCAGAGCCGCAGCTTGAAGTCGAGGTAGGACCGGCAGTGGATCGGGTGGCGCCCCGCGAGCTTGGAGTGGTCGACCAGCTCGAAGTTCAGGCAGTCGAACTCCCCCAAGCGCTGCGCCAGGTCCTCCGAGTAGAGGGCCGACTTGATCTCCTCGAGGCCGTGAAGATCGTGCTCGTAGAAGACGTCCCTGCGCCCCCAGGTCCGCTGGCGCAGCTCCTCTTCGAGCGCCGTCCGGCTGTCGTAGGGGCGCTGGGCGCGCAGCCCGCAGAGGTCGAAGCGATAGCCCACGTAGCCGGCGAAGAGCTCGTCCGCCCCCTCGCCGGTCAGCACGACGGGGATCCCTTCGCCGCGCGCCGCCTGCGAGAGCGCGAGGGTGCAGGTGTTGTAGGTCTCCTTGACCGGGCACTCGCCGTGGAGGATCGCCTGCGCCAGGCGCGCCGCGGTCTGCTCCGAGTCGAACGGCACCTCGTAGTGCGAGGTGCCGAGGCTGTCGGCCATCAGCCGCTGGCTCCGCCGGTCCTGGATCTGGCTCCCCCCCGCGAAGGCGACGGAGAACGACTTGCGGCTCAAGCCCGCGCCGACCCGGCCGATGGCCGCGGCGATCATCGAGGAGTCGAGGCCGCCGCTCAGGTAGTAGCCGACCGGGACGTCGGCCTGCAGCCGGTAGGTGACGGAGCGGAAGAACAGCTCGCGCAGCCTCTCGACGTACTCCTCCTCCACCAATGCCGGCTCGCCCTCGCCCAGGCGCGGATAGTCGAGGTCCCAGTACTCGTGGAGGGTGACCTCGCCGCCGTGCAGCCGCAGGTAGTGCCCCGGCTTGAGGCTCTGGATCCCCTTGAACAGGGTCCGTGGGCTCACCAGCCCGGGGAACGAGAGGATCTGGTCCAGGCCGGTGAGGTCGACCTCCCGCGGCACCGAGGGGTGCTGGAGGATCGCCTTGATCTCGGAGCCGAAGAAGAGCGTATCGTCGAAGACCGCCCAGTGGACGGGGTTGATGCCGAGCTGATCGCGGGCCAGCAGGAGGTCTCCCGACCGGCGGTCGTAGAGGGCGATGGCGAACTGCCCGTTGAGCTCGTCGAGGAAGGCGGGCCCGAGGTCCTCGTAGAGATGCAGGATGACCTCGACGTCGGAGGCGGTGGCGAAGCGATGCCCCCGTGCCTCCAGGCGAGCCCGCAGCTCCCGGTAGTTGAAGATCTCCCCGTTGCAGAGGAGGACGAGGGAACGGTCCTCGTTGAAGAGTGGCTGGTTGCCCCCCGCGAGATCGATGATGCTCAGCCGCTGGAACCCCAGGCCGGCGCCGTTCTCGACGAAGAATCCGTCCGAATCCGGGCCGCGATGGGTCAGGGCGCGGGCCATCCTCTGGAGGATGCCCAGGTCGACCGGACGCTGCCGATCCAGATGGAGAAAGCCGGTGATGCCGCACACGATCCGTTGCCGTCCTTGTCTGACTTCGCCGCTCTAGGCCAGAACGCCGAAGCTCTCCACGAAATCGCCGATGAAACTGGAATCCGCTCCCGGCCCCGCGAGCTCGATCGACTCGATCGGCAGGTCCGGGTCGGACACGGCCTGGAGCAGGACCGTTTCGAAGTACTCGCACAGCCTGGCGATGGTCCCCGGCTCGTAGAGGTCGACGTTGTACTCGACCGCGCCGCGCACCCCCTCGCCGCCGTCATAGAGGTTGAACAGCAGATCGAAGGCGGCGCGTGAGGTCGCCATCTCGAACGGTTCGACCTCCAGGCCGGGCAGCGAGAGCTCCTCCCCCGGGGTGTTCTGCAGCACGAAGAGGACCTGGAAGAGCGGCGGCCGGCTGGGGTCGCGCTCGCGGTCGCGCTGCATCTCCTCGACCAGGCTGTCGAAGGGGAGGTCCTGGTGGGCGTAGGCCTCCAGGGCGACGGAGCGGACCCGGTGCAGCAGGTCGCGGAAGCTCGGGTTGCCCGAGAGGTCGCAGCGGAGCACCAGGTTGTTGACGAAGAAGCCGATCAGTCCCTCGAGGTCGCTCGATCCCCGGTTGGTCACATTGGTGCCCACCGCCAAGTCGCTCTGGCCGGTGTAGCGGAAGAGCATCGCCTGGAAGCCGGCGAGGAGGAGCATGAACAGCGTCACGTTCTCCCGCTGGCCGAGGGTGCGCAGGGAATCGCTGAGACCGGCCGGCAGCACGAAGGCGTGGGTCGCGCCGCGGAAGGTCTGGCGCGGCGGGCGCGGCCGGTCGGCGGGCAGTTCGAACCGCGGCAGGCCGGAGAGCTGGCGCGTCCAGTAGGCGAGCTGGGATTCCTGCACTCCGCTCTCCAGCCAGTCCCGCTGCCAGACGGCGTAGTCGGCGTACTGGACGGCGAGGTCCGGGAGAGCGGCCGGCCGGCCGGCCGCGAGGCTCTCGTAGAGGCCCATCAGCTCGCGGTTGAACACGCCGACCGACCAGGCGTCGCAGACGATGTGGTGCATGGCCAGCAGCATCAAGTGCTCCGCGGGCCCCAGCCGGACCAGCAGGGGGCGGAAGAGGGGGCCGCGGGCGAGATCGAAGGGGTGGCGCGCCAGCTCGTCGAAGCGCTCGCGGGCTTCCGCCTGCCAGCGGTCCCGGGGGAGCGCGGTCAGATCGGCCAGCGGGAGGGGTGCCGCCGCCGCTGGCGCCACGTCCTGGAAGGGCACGCCCTCGGCCTCGCCGAACACCGTGCGGAGAACTTCGTGCCGGCGCACGATTTCGGCGAGCGCGCCCGCCAGGGCCTTCGGGTCGAGGCGGCCGCTCAGCCGGAAGCTCGAAAAGACGTTGTAGACGGCCGATTCGGGCTCCAGCCGCTGGAAGAGCCAGAGGCGCTGCTGCGCATGGGAGAGCGGCAGGCGCGCGGCGCGCGACACCGGCAGGATCGGCGGCACCGCCGGCCCGCCGTCGCGGCCGGCCAGGCTCCGCAACCGCTCGGCGATCCCGGCCACGGTCGGGCGGGCGAAGAGGTCCTCGAACGGCAGGCTGACCCGGAAGCTCTCGCGGATCCTGGCCAGGAGCTGCGTCGCGAGCAGGGAGTGGCCGCCGAGCTCGAAGAAGCTGTCCTCGACTCCTACCTCGCCGATCCCCAGGAGGCTCTGCCAGAGGGCGGCGAGGCGCCGTTCCGTCTCGTCGCGGGGAGCGACGTAGTCGGTCGAGACTCCCGGCCGCGGATGGCGGGATACCGCCTCCTCCCCGGTGCCGTCGGCGACAATCGCGGGCGCCGGGATGCGGGCCCGGCTGCGTTCGAGGCGGGCCGCGAGGTCGGTCATCGAGATCAGGACCTGGCGCGCCCCCGCCAGGCCGAGGGCGCGTTCGAAGGCCTCGGCCCCTTGAGACGGCGTGATCGCGGCATGCGCTTCCACCCCCTCCTCCGGGAAGCTCCAGGCGTCCCACCCCAGGCTCAGCCAGGGGGTGGCCCCGAGCCGGCTCTGGTGGTGGGCGAGAGCGTCCAGGAAGGCGTTGGCGGCGGCGTAGGCGGTGAACCCGAGGCCGCCGAGCACGCCGGCGAGGGAGGAGATGAGGACGCAGACCTCGAGCTCCCGCCCGGCCAGCAGGTCGGCGAGGACCAGGGCGCCGTCGACCTTGCCGCGGAGCTGCCGCGCGAACGTCTCCTCGTCGAGCTCCTGGAGGGAGCGGAACGTCTGCGGCCCGATCTCCCCCGCCGCGTGGATGACGCCATGGAGCGCGCCGAAGCGCTCCTCCGCCCGCCGCAGAGCCCGCTCCATCTGGCCGCGGTCGGCGGCGTCGGCCGTGACCAGCTCGACCTCCGCGCCGGCCGCGAGGAGCGGCGCGATCCGCGCCGGCCCGGCGCTCTCCGCCGAGCGGCCGACCAGGACCAGCCGCGCCTTCCACACCCGGGCGAGATGCCCGGCGAGCGCGAGGCCCACGCGGCCCAGGCCGCCGGTAATCAGGTAGACGCCGCCGGAGCGCAGGCGCGGCCGCGCGGGAGCCTCGGCGATTTCGGTCGCGGGCTCGAACGCCTGGTGCCAGAGGTAGTTGCCGCGCAGCGCCGCCGCCGAGTTGCGGAGGTCATTGGCGAGCAGCGCGGCAACCAGCCGGTCGAGCCCACCGGCGCCCTCGAAATCCGGCGCCAGGTCGAAGAGCTGGGTGCGGAATCCGGGGTTCTCCTGCGGCAGGACGACCGTGGGACCGAGCAGCATCGCCGCTTCGGGGCGCAACGGCTCGCCGCCGGTGACCTCGAACGCACCGCGGGTGACGACGCGCAGCCGGAACGGCTCGACGCCGCTCCGCTCCGCCAGCGCCCGGGCTAGACGGACCAGGCTGAGGACGCCGTCGCGGCCGGCGTTCTCTTCCGCATCCAGGCTCCAGCAATGGACGATGTCGCGCGGCGGCTCGCCGGCGGCGGCGAGCCGCTCCGAACTCTCACCCTTGGCGAGGAGGACGACATGGTGCCCAGCGCGATCGAGGAGCCGCGCGATCCCCTCGCCCACTCCGCCGCGGTCGGCCAGGATCCACCAGGAGCGTCCCGCGCCCGGCCCATCCGCACCTCCCACCGCAGGCAGCGCGGTGAGCGGGCCGGAGCGGCGCCAGGACGGTTCATAGAACCACTGAGCGAGCGGCCGTTTCGCGAGGTGCGAGCGCTGCGCGGTGGACGCTTCCGGGTGCTCCTCGAGCCAGAAGCGCCGCCGCTCGAAGGGGTAGGTCGGCAGGGCGACGCGCAGCCGCCGCTCGCCGGCGTGCGCCGCCGTCCAGTCGATCCGCTGGCCGGCGAGCCAGAGGCGCCCGAGAGTGCCCAGCAGGATCTCCCGGTCCTCCCCCGCCTCGGAGGGTGGACGGAGCGATGAGAGCACCGCCTGGCGGGCCGAACGGGCCGGGTGGCGCCGCACCAGGTTGGCGAGGGAGTGGCCGGGCCCCACTTCGAGGAACAGCCTCTCGGGCTCCCGCGCCAGCTCCTCGACCGCGGCGGCGAAGCGCACCGTCGATCGCAGATGGGCGCTCCAGTAGGCGGGATCGACCGCCTGTTCGTCGGTGATCCAGGTCCCGGTGACGTTCGAGAGGAACGGGATCCGCGGCGCCCGGCGCTCGACCTGCGCCACCCGCGCCGCGAATGCCGCGAGCGCCGGCTCCATCATGGCCGAATGGAAGGCGTGCGAGGTCCGCAGGCGCCGGCATTCGATGTCCGCGGCCCGCAGCTCCCGCTCGAAGCGATCGATCTCCTCGCTCGGCCCGGAGACGACGACGCTGTCCGGCGCGTTCACCGCCGCGAGCGCCAGCCCCGCCGGCAGCCGGGGGGTGAGATCCGCCTCCGCCAGGGCGACCGCCAGCATGGAGCCGGCCGGGAGCTGCTGCACCAGGCGGCCGCGGGCCGCGACCAGCGCGGCCGCGTCGTCGAGGGAGAAGACGCCGGCCAGGCAGGCGGCGACCAGCTCGCCGACGCTGTGCCCGAGGAGGGCGTCCGGCACCACCCCGAGCTCCATCCAGAAGCGGGCGAGGGCGTACTCGACGGCGAACAGCGCCGGCTGCGCCCACTCCGTCTGGTGGATGGCCTCCGCCTCCGCCGGGTCCGCCGCGGTGAGGAGCCGCCGCGGATCCATGCCCGTCTCCTTCTCCACCGCCGCGGCGCAGAGGTCGAGCCAGTGACGGAACCGGGGCTCGTCGCGATAGAGGCCGGCGGCCATGCCGGCGTACTGCGATCCCTGCCCGGAAAGGAGGAAGACGACGGCGGGCGCGGCGCCCTCGCAGTGGGAGGTGAGCAGCCGTCCGGGCTGCGCCGAGGTCAGAGCCCGGCGGGCCTCCTCGGCGCTCGCCGCCACCAGCGCGCGCCGCCAGGGGAACTCGGTGCGCCCCACCTGCAGCGTGTAGGCGACGTCGGCCAGCTCGTCGGAGCTCTCGGGAGGCGAGCTCTCGAAATGGCCGGCGAGCCTCGCCGTCATCCGCTCCAGGGCCTTCTCGGAGCGGGCCGAGAGGATCAGTAGCTGGCCGGGGCGCGCGGCGCTCCCCGCGGGACGGCGGGGAGCCTCCTCCAGCACGACGTGCGCGTTCGTGCCGCCGATCCCGAACGAGCTCACCCCGGCGCGCAGCGGCCCGCCGGCACCCTCCCACGGCACCAGCGCGGTATTGACCCGGAACGGGCTCTCCGCCAACCCGAGCTGCGGGTTCGCGCGCTGGAAATGCAGGCTGGGGGCCAGCTCACGCCTCTCGAGCTGGAGGACCGCCTTGATCAGGCCGGTGACGCCGGCGGCGGCGTCGAGGTGCCCGAGGTTAGTCTTGATCGACCCGATGGCGCAGGAGCCGGGCTCGAGGGGGTCGCCGGCCGCGAACGCCCGGGTGAGCGCGGCGATCTCGATCGGGTCCCCGAGGGGCGTCCCGGTGCCGTGCGCCTCCACGTAGGTGACCGTCCGCGGCTCGATCCCCGCCATCTGGTGGGCGGCCCGGATGACCTGGGCCTGGCCGTCGACGCTGGGAGCGGTGAAGCCGACCTTGCCGGCGCCGTCGTTGTTGATGGCCGAGCCCGCGATCACGGCGCGGATGGGATCGCCGTCCGCCAGGGCCTCGGCGAGCCGCTTGAGGACCACCACGCCGACCCCGTTGCCGCCGACGGTGCCCTGGGCCGCCGCGTCGAAGGCGCGGCAGTGGCCGTCCGGCGAGTCGATCCCCCCCTCCAGATGGAGGTACCCCGCCTTCTGGGGCAGACGGACGGAGACGCCGCCGGCCAGCGCCATGTCGCACTCCCCGGCGCGCAGCGCCTGGCAGGCGGTGTGGACGGCGACGAGCGAGGTCGAGCAGGCCGTCTGCACGGTCAGGCTGGGGCCGGTCAGCCCCAGCTTGTAGGAGACGCGGGTGGCGAGGAAGTCCTTGTCGTTCGAGGTGACGGTCTGGAAGCTGCCGACCGCCTCCACCACCTCCGGATTGGCGAGGAGGTTGAACCAGTAGCTGTTCATGCTCGAGCCGGCGAAGACGCCGACGCGCTGGCCGGCGGCCTTGCCGTGGCCGGCCGCCTCGAGGGCCTCCCACGCGCACTCGAGGAAGAGCCGCTGCTGCGGGTCCATGATCTCGGCCTCGCGCGGAGTGAAGCCGAAGAAGGCGGCGTCGAAGAGCTCGACGCCGTCGAGGAACGCCTTCGCCGGAACGTAGCGCGGGTCTTCCAGCATCGCTTCGTCGACGCCGGCCGCGCGCAGCTCTTCCTGCGAGAAGAAGGAGACGGCCTCGGTCCCCGTGCGGAGCAGCTCCCAGAGCTCGGCGATCCCCGGCGCCTGCGGGAAGCGTCCCGCCATGCCGAGGACGGCGATCGCGGAACCCGCCGCGACCGCCGCCGGAGCGACCGGCGCCGCGACCGGTGCGTCCTCGCCGCCGCGGAGGCGGAGGACGTGCCCGGCGAGCGCCTCGACCGTCGGGTAGGTGAACAGGTCGACGATCGGCAGATCGGCGCCGAGCGCCTCCCGCAGCCGCGCCTGCGCCCGCAGGATGAGCAGGGAGTGGCCGCCGAGATCGAAGAAGTTGTCGCCGCGCCCCACCCGGTCGAGGCCGAGGACCTCACGCCAGATCCCAGCGATCTCCCGCTCGACGGCGTTGCGCGGCGCCGCGTAGCTCTCGCGCAGGAGCGGCCGCTCGCCGGCCGGGTCCGGCAGCGCCGCCCGGTCCAGCTTGCCGCTCGGCGTCAGTGGCAGTGCAGAGAGCGTGACGAAAGCGGCCGGCAGCATGTGCTCGGGGAGGCCGCGGCGCAGGGCCTCGCGCAGCTCCTCCACCGCCGGAGGCTGGCCGCCCGCCGTCACCAGGTAGGCGACGAGCCGGGGCGCGCCCCCCTCCGTGCCGCGGGCCAGGACCACGGCCTCGACGACCGCCGGCAGCCGCCGCAGGGCGGCCTCGATCTCGCCGAGCTCGATGCGGAAGCCGCGGATCTTGACCTGGCGGTCGATGCGGCCCAGGAAGTCGAGGCGCCCGTCGGGAAAGCGCCGGACGAGGTCGCCGGTGCGGTAGAGGCGGGCGCCGGGGAGCGGGCTCCACGGGTCCGGCAGGAAGCGGTCGGCGGTCAGCTCCGGGCGGCCCAGGTAGCCGCGGGCGACGCCGGGGCCGGCGATGCAGAGCTCGGCGGCGACGCCGGCCGGAACGGGCAGCAGCTCCCGGCCGAGGACGTACAGGGATACGTTGGCGACCGGCCGGCCGATGGCGGGCGCGCCACCGCCCGGGGCGCACTCCTCCAGGGAGGCCCAGACCGTGGCCTCGGTGGGGCCATAGAGGTTGAGGAAGCGGCGCCCGGGCGCCCAGCGGTCCACCGCGGCCGCGGGGCAGGCCTCGCCGGCGACCTTCACCACCCGGAGGGAGGGGAAGGCGCCGGACTCCAGGGCCGCCAGCATCGACGGCGAGAAGGTCACCCGCGTCACCCCGTGCCGCGCCACCAGGGAGGCGAGGGCCGTCCCGGAGATCAGCTCTTCCCGCGGCGCGAACACGAGGGTGGCGCCGGCCGCGAGGGTCATGGCCATCTCGGCGATCGACGAGTCGAAGCCCGGCGAGGCGAGCTGCAGGATGCGGTCCTCCGGACCGATCCCGAGCCCCGCGCGCTGCGCCGCGACGAGGTTGCTCAAGCCGCGGTGGGTGACCGCGACCCCCTTCGGCGTGCCGGTGGACCCCGAGGTGTAAATCACATAGGCCAGGGATTCCGGCCCAATGGGGCCCGCGACTTCAAAGCCGTCGGCCGCCCGCCCGGCCGTCAGATCGCCGATCCGCGCCGATGGCATCCGGAGTGGCGGCAGCGCGGCCTCCACGGCGGGCTCGGTCAGCAGGAGCTCGGCCCCGGCATCCTCCAGCATGAAGGCCAGGCGATCCTGCGGGTAGGACGGATCGAGCGGCAGGTAGACGCCTCCCGCCTTGAGGATTCCCAGGAAGCCGGCGAGGAGGCCCGGCCCCCTCTCGGCGCAGAGGCCGACGACCGCGCCGGCGTGGATGCCCAGCCGGCTCAAGCCCGAGGCGACCGCCGAGGCGCGCTCGTCGAGCTCGCGATAGGAGAGGCTCCCCTCCTTCAGGTTATCGGCAACGCACGCTTCCGCCGCGGGCGCGATCGCCGCTCGCGCGGCGACGATCTCGTGGAAGAACCGCGCCTCGACCACCGCCGCCGTGTCGTTCCATTCGAACAGAGCCTGCTGGCGCTCGGCCGGCGAGAGCAGGAGGGCGGCGGCGTGGCGGGCCGCGGGATCGTGGGCGAGCGTCGCGAGCGCCCGCTCGAAGTAGCCGGAGAGGAGCTCGATCTCGGCGTCCGCGAACCTGCCGGCGTCGTACTCGAGGCGCACATGGGGGCGCCCCTGCGCCGGGTCGAGCACGGCGATCACCGACAGCGGGAAGTTCGTCTCCTCGAAGGTCTGGCCGTCCAGCACCTCGAGCCCGGGAATGCCGGCGACCGCCTGGTAGGCGTGGAAGTGGACGAAATTGAACACCACCTCGAAGAGCCGCTCCACCCCGGCGAGACGCTGAATCTCGGCGAGCGGGAACGCCTGGTAGGGGATCGTTTCGAGCTCCGCCGCGAACGCGGCCCGCACGAGGTCGCCCCAGGAGCCGGCGGGCATACGCAGCCGCAGGGGCATGGAGTTGAGGAAGAGCCCGGCGATCTGCTCCGCCGCCAGCGCCTGCGGCCGGGCGTGCACCACCACGCCGACCATGATGTCGTCGCGGTCCGCCAGCAGACCCAACACCTTGACGAGAGCCGCGAACAGGACGTTCTTGACCAGGACGCCCTCGGCCCGCGCGCACCGCGCCAGCCCCTCCCCCGTCTCGGCGGAGACCTCGACGAAGCGCTTGTGGATGCTCCCCGGCGACCCGCCGCCGTCCCTCTGCCACCGCGGCAGGACCACCGGCTCGGCATCCGCGAGCCTGGCGGTCCAGAACCGCTGCTGCTCGGCGGATTCGACGGCGCGCCGCTCGGCCGCCACGAAATCGCGGAACGCGGCCTCGGGAGTCGGGAAGACCGGCGGCACCTCCCGCCGGAGAGCCGCGTCGTAGCGCACGAAGAGCTCGGAAAGGAGCGAGGCGACGCTCCAGCCGTCGACGATCGAGTGGTGGTAGCTCAGCGAGAGCTGGAAGGTGTCCTCGCTCCGGCGGTGCACGGTGAACCGGATCTGCGACGGCCGCGTCCATTCGAACGTCGCCCGGCTCTCGGCCTGCATCCAGCCGGCGATCTCCGCCTCCTGCTCGGCGGCGGGACGGGCCGTGAGGTCGAGCAGGTCGAGGCGCAGCTCACCGCGGCGGTGGACGACCTGGAGCGGCTCGGCATAGCCCGTCAGGTGGAAGGAGGTGCGCAGGACCGGGTGGCGGGCGATCAGCTCGCCGAGGGCCCGCTCCATGGCTTCCGCGTCGAAGGGGGCGCGCAGGTGGAAAGTGACGATCTCGTGATAGACGGACGTGCCGGGGGCGAAGAAGCTGTGGAACAGCATGCCCGCCTGGAGGCGCGTCAGCGGATAGGCGTCCTCCGCGTCGTCCGGCAGGGCGGCGCGCTCCTCCGCGGCGACCAGGGCGAAGGGGAGGGTCGGCTCGAACGCCTCGACCGGCGCCCCTTCCACGGCGATCTGCAGCGACAGGCCGCGCACGGTCGGGTTCTGGAACAGCTTCTGCGGCGACACGATCAGCCCGAACTGGCGGCAGCGGGCGAGCACCTCGATGCTCAGGATGGAGTCGCCGCCGAGCTGGAAGAAGTTGTCGTGCACCCCCACCTGCCCGACGCGCAGGACCTCCCCCCAGATGTTGGCCAGCACCTCCTCGACGAAGGTGGCCGGCGGGGTGTGCGCGCCGCTCCGCCCGCCCTGCGGCGAGCTGGGCTCGGGCAGCGCCCGGCGGTCGATCTTGCCGTGCACCGTGAGCGGCCAGGACGGCAGCACCTCGTAGGCGCTCGGCAGCATGTGCTCCGGGAGCGTGCGGGCGAGGAACCGCCGGAGGTCGTCCGCCGCCGGCCTCTCCTCGCGCCAGGTCAGATAGGCCACCAGCCGCTCGGCGCCTCCCGGCTCGCGGCGGAGCACCACGACCGCCTCCTTGACCGCCGGATGGGCGGCCAGCGCCGCCTCGATCTCCCCGAGCTCGATCCGGAAGCCGCGCAGCTTCACCTGGCCGTCGGTGCGGCCGAGGAATTCGAGCTCGCCGTCGGCGCGGTGGCGGACGAGGTCGCCGGTGCGGTAGAGGCGCTCCCCCGCCACGCCGCTCAGGCCGTCCGGAACGAAGCGCTCCGCGGTCAGCTCCGGGCGGCCGAGATAGCCGCGGGCGACGCCCGCGCCGCCGATGTAGAGCTCACCCGGGATGCCGGCCGGAACCGGCCGCAGGGCCTCATCCAGCACGTACAGCCGGCTGTTGTCGATCGGCCGGCCGATCGGGACGGCGCCCTCCGCGGGATCGTCCGCCCGCACCTCGTAGACCGCGCAGCCGACCACCGTCTCGGTCGGGCCGTACTCGTTGACGAGGCGCGTCCCGGGCGCGTGCGTCCGCCAGAAGCGGAGCGATTCCCAGCGCAGGGCCTCGCCGCCGATCACGAAGAGGCGCGTACGGCCGGCCGCCTCCCCCGCCGCCATCGTCTCGCCGAGGACCCCTAAGTGGGCCGGCGTGATCTTGACCAGGCTGAGGTCCGCCAGCCCGGCCAGGACCTCTCCCAGCCGGTCGCCGCGGTCCTCCGCGGGGGCCAGGAAGACGGTCCTCCCGGCGGCGAGGGCCGGGAACAGGCTGGTGACGGTGAGGTCGAAGCCGAGCGAGGAGTGGAGCACCGAGCCGGCTCCCTCCTCCACCCGATAGTTTGCCGCGCACCAGTCGAGATAGTTCGCCAGCCCGCCGTGGTGGACGAGGGTACCCTTCGGCTGGCCGGTCGAGCCCGAGGTATAGATCACGTAGGCCAGCTCGGCCTCGTCCGTCTCCGACGGCAGGGGGCCCTGCGGCGCGCCGGCCGTCTCCTCCAGGGAATCGACGAGCACGACCCGCGGAGCGCCGGCCGGGAGGAGGGGAGCGAGGGCGCTCCCGGTCAGCAGCACGCGGACCTCGGCGTCCGCCAGCATGAAGGCGAGGCGCTCCGCGGGATAGGCGGGGTCGAGGGGGAGGTAGGCCCCGCCCGCCTTCAGCACGGCCAGCACCGCGGTCACCATCTCGAAGGAGCGCTGGAAGAAGACTCCCACCAGGGATCCGGGCCCGACGCCGAGGCCGCTGAGCCGGCGGGCGAGCCGGTCGGCGCGGGCGTCGAGCTCGCCGTAGGTGAGCGCCGCGTCGCCGGCCACCAGCGCCGGGCTCTCCGGCCAGAGCCGCGCCGCGCGCTCGAACCGGCGGTGGGCCGCCAGCCGCTCGCCGGCCTGGGCCGTGTCGTTGAGCTCGACCAGCAGGCGGTGCCTCTCGGCGCCGGTGAACGGATCGAGGGAGTCGATCCGGCTCTGCGTGGACGCCGCCGTCTGCTCCAGCAGGCGGGCGAAGCCGCCGGCCAGGAGCAGGAGGGCGGTACGGTCGTAGCGGCCGCGCTCGTGCTCGATCTCCGCCTCGATCCGGTCGGCGAAGAGGACGACGCGAAGACGGAGACGGAAACGATCGTGGACCGCCCGCACTCCCAGCGTCTCCACCACCAGCCCGCCGGCGCGCCGGGCGGCGGCGGCGCGGTGGACGTCGAGCCCGATAGGGATCAGCGCCTGGCCGGCCGTGGCGGGGTCGGCGGGCAAGCGGGACGGCGAGAAATACTCATGAACGGCGCGCGCCTCCTCCAGGGCGGCCTGCGCGGCCGCCGCCAGCTCGCGGAGCGGCGCGGCGGGAGTGACGTCGAACGCCACCGGCAGCGTCTTGGCGAGCAGGCCGACCGCGCTGTCGAGCCCCTCGTACCGCCGCCCGTTGCAGGTGACTCCGACGATGCCGCGGCGCCCGGCGACCCGCGCCAGCGCGATCTGCCAGCAAGCCAGGAGCAGCGCTTCCATCTCGACTCCGGCGCCGGCGGCCGCGCGCTCCAGGTCCGCGGCGAGCCCGGACGCCAGGGGAACGGGGACGGACGCCAGCCCGGGCCGTGACGCGGCGGCGGTCTCGAAGGGGAGCGGCGCGTAGAGGATCTCGGCGATCTCGGAGCCGCTCCTGCCGGCCAGCAGGGAGAGCCCCCCCGCTTCCTCCGATTCGAGCAGCTCCCGCTGCCACTCGGCGAGGTCGGCGTACTGGAGGACCTCGCCTTCCAGCTCGCCACCCGCGAGGACCGCGCCGTAGGCCGCCGCGATCTCGGAGAGCAGGATCTCCAGCGCCTCACGGTCGGCGCAGAGAGCGGGCAGATCCAGCGCGAGGCGGTGCTCCCCCTCCCCCATGCGGACGACCAGGACGCGCAGCAGCGGCCCCCGCGAGAGGTCGGCCGCCTCCCCCCGGAAAGCGTCGAGCTCCGCGGTGAACCGCCCCTCCGCCCCCTCGCCGGCGAGGTCGACGAAGCGGAGCCGCGCGGCCTCCCCGTCGCCGGCGGCCTGGATGACCTGCAGCGGCAGGGTCATGCCGGGGATCGGCGGGAAGGTCGTACGCAGGATCTCGTGGCGGGCCACCACGCGGTCGACCGCCGCGGTCAGGGTGCCGCGGTCCAGGCTGCCGCGCAGGCCGGCCACGATCTCAGCGCGCTCCTGGGCCGCCGGACCGGCGGCGCCGGCCTGGAGGAGCCGCTCCTGCTGGGGCGAAAGGGGAAAACCCTCGAAATTATCGCTCATGCTTCATTCTCTCGATCTTCGGTCACGCCAATGCTCGCCGTCTGCGCTCCACGCCGGCCGGCGGCACTGCCGCGGTTCTTGAATTTCTGGAGCAGGCCCAGGCTCCTCTGTTCCCGATGGCTGCGGTCGGCGGCCCGGTCGCGCTCGCCGAGGGCGGTCAGCCGGTGGCGCAGCTCGCTCAAGGGGAGCAGCGGCTCGGCGACCGCGATCTCGAGCAGCCGGCCGTAGTCGGCGCACAGCTTCTGGACCGTGGAGAAGTTGAAAAGGTCGGTGCTGTATTCCATCGAGCCGTTGATCGCACCGTCGATCTCCGTCAGGTTGAGCAGGAGGTCGAACTTGGCGCTCCCCCAGTCGAGGTCGAGCGGGCGCAGCTCCAGCGCGGCCAGGTCGTCGGCCTGGGGGGGGACGTTCTGGAGCACGAACTTGGCCTGGAACAGCGGCGTCTGGTTGAGGTCGCGGTCCAGTTGCAGCGAGCTGACCAGGCGGTCGAACGGCAGATCCTGGTGGGCGAAGCCGGCCAGGGCCGTCCGCCGGGTCCGCTTCAGCAGCTCGAGGAACCCGGGGTCCCCCGTGAGGTCGGCGCGGAGGACGATCTGGTTGACGAAGAAGCCGATCATCCGCTCGGTCTCCACCGCCGGCCGGTTCGCCACGTCGGTGCCGACCAGCAGGTCCTCCTGCCCCGAGGCGTGGAAGAGCAGCGCCTGGAAACCGGCCAGGAGGCTCATGAAGAGCGTCACCCCTTCCCTCTGGCCAAGCGCGCGCAGCGCCGGCCCGAGGGCGCGGGGGAGCTCGAACTCGTAGCGCGTGCCGCGGAACGTCTGCACTTCGGGGCGCGGCCGGTCGGTGGGCAGTTGCAGGGTGTGCGGGGCCCCGGCGAGCTGCTCGTGCCAGAACGCCGTCAGGCCCTCGAGAGCCTCCCCCTGGAGCCAGCCGAGCTGCCACTCGGCGAAGTCGACGTACTGGGCCGGCAGCTCCGGCAGGGGCGAGGGCAGCCCCTGCGACAGCGCGTTGTAGAGCGCCGAGAGCTCGCGGACGAAGACCATCATCGACCAGCCGTCCCAGACGATGTGGTGCACCACCAGGACGAGGACGTGCTCCTCGGGGCCGAGCCGCAGCAGGGAGAGGCGGAGCAGGGGCTCGCGCGAGAGGTCGAAGACGTAGCGCGCGGCCTCCCGCACCGCCTCGGCCACCGCGCCGGCATGGCGCTCCCAAGCCATGCCGCCGAGGTCGACGACGGGGAGCGGCACCGGAGCCGGCGGGTGGACGACCTGCGAGGGGCGGCGGTCGGCCAGGATGAAGTTGGTGCGCAGCGCCTCGTGCCGGCGGACGATCTCGTCGAGGCTGCGGCGGAACGCCGCGAGGTCGAGCGGGCCGCACAGCCGCACGGCGCTGTGGTCGTTGTAGGCCCAGTTGTCGGGCGTGAGCTGGTCGAGCACCCAGATGCGCTGCTGCGGATAGGAGAGCGGATGGTGCTCGCGGCGGGCCACCGGCCGCAGGGCGGGGCGCGAGAAGCCGCTCTCGCTCTGGGCCAGGGCCTCGATCCGCTCGGCCATGCCGGCGACGGTGGGCGCCTCGAAGACCAGGCGGAGAGGCACGTCCCGGCCGGCGACCTCGCGGACGCGCAGCAGGAGCTGGGTGGCGAGCAGCGAGTGGCCGCCCAGCTCGAAGAAGTTATCGTGGACGCCCACCGTGTCCCGCCGCAGGACGTCGGCCCAGAGCCCCGCCAGCACCGCTTCCAGCTCGGTGCGCGGCACTGCCGCCGCGGCGGCGGCGGCCGGGGAGGACGCCACCGCCTCCGGAGCGGGCAGGGCCTTGCGGTCGATCTTCCGGTTCGGGGTGAGCGGGAAGCTCTCCAGCGGGACGAACGCGGCCGGCACCATGTAGTCGGGGAGCGAGCGGGCCAGGAACGCCCGCAGCTCCGCGGCGTCGGGCCCAGGGGTCGCCGCGGCGAGGAAGTAGGCGGCCAGGCGCCGGTCGCCCGGACGGTCCTCGCGCACGGTGACCACGGCCTCGCGCACGCCGGGGTGGCGGGCGAGGGCGGCCGCGATCTCCTCCAGCTCGATGCGGAAGCCGCGGATCTTGACCTGATGGTCGATGCGCCCGAGGAACTCGATGTCGCCGTCGGGGCGGAAGCGGGCGAGGTCGCCGGTGCGGTAGAGGCGCGCTCCGGGCTCGCCGCTCCAGGAGTCGGGGATGAAGCGCTCCGCCGTCAGCTCCGGCCGCCCGAGGTAGCCCCGGACCACGCCGGCGCCGCCGATGAGCAGCTCGCCCGGCACTCCCACCGGCGCCGGCTCGCCGGCCGGGTCGAGGAGATGGATCGCGGTGTTGGCGATCGCCCTCCCGATGGTGACCGGGCCGCCGTGCGCTCCATCCAGCCGGCGGCTGGTGGACCAGATCGTGGTCTCGGTGGGGCCGTACATGTTGTGGATCGCCCCCGGCATGACGCCGCGCAGGGTGTCGAGCAGCGCCGGGGGGAGCGGCTCGCCGCCGAGCAGCAGGTGATCGAGGTGGCGCAGGGCGCCGAGCGCCTGGCGGTCGAGGCCGAGCAGGCTGGCCATCGACGGCGTGCACTGCAGGTGGGTGACGCCGTGGCGGGCGACCTGCGCCGCGAGCGAGAGGTCCTCGGCCGCGGCGGCCGGCGCGAGAGCGCGGCGGCGCACCGTGTCCAGGTGCTCCAGCCCCGCCAGGGTCTGCTCGACGTCGACCCCGAAGTCGATGAGGCAGGCGACGTCGTCGACGCCGATCCCCGCCAGGCGGTCGAGCATGCCGAGGCAGACCTCGGGGGTGCCGAACAGGCTGCTGGTCTCGAAGTAGCGATCGAAGGCGTGCTCCAGCAGCGCCGCCAGGTCCGCCTCGGAGAAGGCGGCGGCGTCCATGTCCTGCCCGAGGCCGGCGGCGAGGCCGCGCAGCAGCCCGACGGAGCTGCGCAGGTAGGCGGTGAAGGGGGCCCGCACCGTCTCGCGCACCTCGGCGAGGTCGGGGCCGACGAAGGTGTGGAGCATCAGGCTCACCTTCCCCTCGCGGGGCCCCCCCGCCGCCGGCCGCCAGGCGGCGCGGTAGGTGGCGATGTTCGCGGCGAGCACGTCGAGGTCCTGCCCGAGCAGATGGGTGAGCACGTGGGCGCCGATCTCGCCCGCGGTGCGGAAGGTGTCGGGGCTGCCGGCCGCCGTTACCCAGACCGGCAGCTCCGGCTGGACCGGGCGCGGCCGGATGCGCACCTCCACCGGCTTCCCCGCTCCCCCTTCGGCGCTCACCGCCTCGCCGCGCCAGAGGCGGCGCACGGTCTCGATCCCCTCGAACATCAGCTCCTTGCGGCGCGCGTAGCTCTGCGGCGCGAAGACGAAGTCGTCGGGGTGCCAGCCGGAGGCGAAGGAGATACCGGCACGGCCGTTCGAGATGTTGTCCACCACCGCCCAGTCCTCGGCCACGCGGATCGGGCTGTGCAGGGGGAGAACTACGCTGCCGGCGCGGATCTGCACCCGCTCCGTCCGCGCCGCGAGCGCCGCACCGGTGACCGCCGGATTCGGATAGAGCCCGCCGAAGGCGTGGAAATGGCGCTCCGGGGTCCAGACCGCCGCGAACCCGCGCTCGTCGGCGAAGCGGGCGGCCTCGAAGAGGAGACGGTACTTCCCGCTCTCCCCTTCCCGCTCCTCGCTGGCGAAGAAGAACAGGCTCAGCTCGAGGCTCGCGGTGCCACGGCCGGCGCGCTCAAGGGGGCCGGCCGCGAGCTGCGACTGCTCGCGCTGGAGGACGACCTCGAAGCCGCGCGTCAGGGTCCAGAGGATCTCCAGCACCGAGATGTCGAACGAGACGCTGGTCACCGCCAGCCAGGTCCCCGGCCCGCTCCCCAGGCGCCGGTCCATGCCGCGGAAGAAGTTGGCGACCGCGCCCCGGGGGACCATCACACCCTTCGGCCGGCCGGTGGAGCCCGAGGTATAGATCACGTAGGCCAGGCTCGCCGCCGTGACTCCAGGGGTCGGGCGCGCCGGCGTGCCGTCCTCCCCGCCGAGCGCGGCGACGTCCAGGAGCGCGGCTCCGCCGCCGAGCCCCGCGGCCAGCGCGGGGGTGGAGAGCAGGACCCGGGCGCCGGAGTCCTCCAGCATCAGGGCCAGGCGCTCGGCCGGATAGCCGGGATCGAGCGGCAGATAGGCGCCGCCCGCCTTGAGCACCGCGAGCATCCCCACGATCAGGGACGACGAACGCTCCAGGCAGATCCCCACGATCGTGTCCGGCCCGACGCCGAGCGCGGCGAGACGGTGCGCCAGGGCGTTGGCCCGCCGGTCGAGCTCGCCGTAGGTCAGGGTCCCGTCGGAGGCCACGAGCGCCGGTCGGTCGGGAGTATGGTCCGCCTGAGCCTCGAAAGCGCGCGCGAGGTCGAGCTCCGCCGCGAGGTCGGTGCCGGTGTCGTTCCACTCGCGGACGACCTGATGGCGCTGCGCGGCGGTGAGCAGGGCGAGGGCGGACATCGGCCTGCCGGGATTTCCGGCGGCGTCCGCGAGGAGGGCGGCCCACTGGCCGGCGAGCCGTTCGACCGTGGTGCGGTCGAACAGGTCGGAGCTGTGCTCCCAGCGCAGGGCGAGCCCTTCCGGCACCTCCATCACCTCCAGGGCGAGGTCGAAGCGGGCGCCGCCGCTGCTGACGTGGAGGGGCTCCAGCTCGAGCCCCGGCAGGCTGAGGCGCGGCAGCGGGACGTTCTGCACGCTGAACAGGACCTGGAACAGGGGGGAGACGCTCAGGTTGCGCTCCGGCTGGAGCTGCTCGACCAGCTTCTCGAACGGCATCTCCTGGTGGGCGAACGCGTCGAGGGAGGCGCCTCGCACCTGCGCCACGAAGCCGGCGAACGAGGGGTCCGCCGCCAGCCGGCCGCGCAGCACCAGGGTGTTCGCGAAGAGCCCGAGCAGGCTCTCGGTCTCGCCGCGGTTGCGGCCGGCGACCGGAGTCCCCACCAGGATGTCGTCCTGCCCCGAGACCCTGGCGAGCAGCCCCTGGAAGGCGGCGGCGAGCACCATGAAGAGCGTCGCGCCACCCGCGCGGCCGCACCCGCGCGCCGCCGCCGCGAGGCCGGGCGGCAGCACCAGCTCCACCTCGCCGCCGCGGGAGCTCTGCACCGCCGGCCGCGGCCGGTCGAGCGGCAGGGCGAGCACGGCGGGGGCTCCCGCCAGGCTCTCCCGCCAGAAGGCGAGCTGCCTCCCGAAGGCTTCGTCACGGAGCCAGACCTGCTGCCAGGCGGCATAGTCGGCGTACTGGATGGGGAGCTCGGCGAGCCGCGCCGGACGGCCGCTCACCGCCGCCGCGTAGAGGCTCCCGAACTCGCCGATGAGCAGGCCGGTCGACCAGCCGTCGGCGACGATGTGGTGCTGCGTCAGGACCAGGGCGTGCTCGCCGGCCGCCAGCCGCAGGAGGAGGGTCCGCCAGAGCGGACCGGCCGTCAGGTCGAACGCGAGGTGGGCCGCCTCCTGGGAGAGCCGTGCCGCCTCCGCCTCGCGGATCTCGGCAGGCAGCCCGCTGAGGTCGGCGAGCGGCGCCGTCAGGGCGACCGGCGGCGCGATCCGCTGCACCGGCCGCCCCTCCGGGGCGGGAAAGGAGGTGCGCAGGATCTCGTGGCGCGCCGCGATCGCGGTGAGAGCTCCGGCGACGGCCGCCACCTCGAGACCGCCGCGCAGGCGCATCGCGACCGGCAGGTTGTAGGCCGCGCCGCCCGGCTGCAGGGCTTCGAGGAACCAGAGCCGCTCCTGTCCCGAGGAGAGCGGTGGCGGAGCGTCGCGGCGGACCCGGGCGATCGGCGGCGCCGGCGGATGGGTGGCGCCGCGGAGCTCCTCGACGCGGTGGGCCAGACCCGCCACGGTCGGCGCCTCGAACAGGGCG
Organism: uncultured Acidobacteriota bacterium; assembly: GCA_963718645.1. GTDB lineage: Bacteria > Acidobacteriota > Thermoanaerobaculia > Multivoradales > UBA5704 > DATARR01. The sequence continues at coordinate 1,477,450 of OY970373.1, read as the reverse complement.
AGCAGCGGCACCTCGACCCCCAGGAGATCGCGCAGCCGCGAGACGAGCCGGGCCGCCGAGAGCGAGTGGCCGCCGGCCTCGAAGAAGTTGTCGTGCACCCCGAGGTCGGAGCGGCCGAGGATCTCCAGGCTGAGATCGCGCAGCATCGCCTCCAGGGGGGTGCGCGGCGCGGTGGCCGGGCTCGCCGCGGTCGCCATCGGGCGGTCGGGCGCCGGCAGGGCCCGGCGGTCGACCTTGCCGTTCGGCAGCAGGGGCAGGCACTCCAGGACGGTGATCAGGTCCGGCACCATGTACGGCGGGAGGGCGGCCAGCAGGCGCGCCCGGAGGTCCGGCGCCGCCAGGGCGAAGCCGGCCTCCGGCACCAGGTAGGCCGCCAGGGCCTGCCCCCCGGGATCGTCCCGGAGCACGACGACCGCGTGCCGGACTCCCGGCGCCAGCAGCAGGTGCTTCTCGATCTCGCCGAGCTCGATGCGCAGGCCGCGCAGCTTGACCTGGTGATCGATGCGGCCGAGGAACTCCAGGCGGCCGTCCGGCAGGTAGCGGACCAGGTCGCCGGTCGCGTAGAGGCGCTCCCCCGGAACCTCGCCGGCGCCGTCGGGCAGGAAGCGCTCGGCGGTCAGGCCGGGGCGCCGGAGGTAGCCGCGGCCGAGGTTCGCGCCGCCGACGAAGAGCTGGCCGGGAACGCCGATCGGGACCGGCGCGCCCTCCCGGTCGAGCACGCGCAGGACGCCGTTGTCGATCGGCACGCCGATCGACGGCACTCCCCGCGCGTCGCGGGCCCGCAGGGTGCACGAGGAGGAGTGGATCGTCGCTTCCGTCGGGCCGTAGACGTTGATCAGGTCGGCGTCGAGGCGGCCGAAGTAGCGGCTCACCAGCTCCGCGGCCAGCGCCTCGCCGCCGCAGAAGACCCGGCGAAGCGCGGTGCCGGCCTGGAAGCGGGGCTCGCCCAGCAGGAGGTCGAGCAGGGTCGGGACCACCTGGAGGATGGTGATGCCGCGGCTCGCGATCTCCGCCGCCAGGTAGGCGGGGTCGCGATGCGCCCCCGGCCGGGCCAGCACCAGCCGGCCGCCCACCAGGAGGGGCGCGTAGAACTCCCAGACCGAGGCGTCGAAGCTGAACGGCGTCTTCTGGAGCACGGAGTCCGCGGCGTCCAGCGGGAAGCGCCGCTGCATCCAGTGCATGTGGTTGACGATGGCCGAGTGCGGGATCATCGCCCCCTTCGGCCTCCCCGTCGAACCGGAGGTGTACAGCACGTAGGCGAGGCTGCCCGGGCCGGCCGCCGGCCGCGGCCGCCTCCCCTCCGCGCCGCGCGGAGCCCGCTCCCACTCCGGCGCGTCCAGGGGGATCAGGGAGCCCGCGAAGCCCGCCAGTTTCGAACGGAGGGTCTCTTCCGAGACCAGGACGGAGACGCCGCTGTCTTCGACCATGAACGCCAGCCGCTCGTCCGGATAGGTGGGATCGAGCGGCAGGTAGGCGCCGCCGGCCTTGAGGATGCCGAAGATCCCCACCACCATGCGGGGCGAGCGCTCGACGCACAGGCCGACGACCTGATCGGGGCCGACGCCTAGCCCGCGCAGATGGTGCGCCAGCCGGTTGGCCCGGAGGTCGAGCTCGCGGTAGGTCATCCGCTCCCCGCCGGCCTCCAGGGCGACCGCGTCCGGGCTCCGCGCGGCCTGCGCCTCGAACAGCTCGTGCAGGCAGTCGCCCGGCGGGAAGGGCACCGCCGTATCGTTCCACTCCGCGCGGAGCTGGGCGCGCTCCCACTCCGGCAGCAGCGGCAGGGCGCGCCACTCCGCCGCCGGTTCGTCGCAGGCGGCACGGAGCAGCGTCTCCAGGTGGCCGAGCAGGCGCCGCACGGTGGTGGCGTCGAAGAGGTCGGCGGCGTACTCCAGGAAGCCGCGCAGCCGGCCGTCCTCACCCGGCGTCAGGCTGAGCATGAGGTCGAACTTGGCGGTGGTGCCCGCCACCTCCAGGCTGGAGATCGCGACCCCGTCGAGGCTCCCTTGCGGCATCGGGGTGTTCTGGAGCGCGAGCATCACCTGGAAGAGCGCGCTGTGGCTCAGGCTCCGCTCCGGGGCCAGCTCGCCCACCAGCTTCTCGAACGGCAGGTCCTGATGGCCATAGGCCGCCAGGGCCTGCTCCCGCACCCGGCCGAGCAGCGCCGCGAAGGAGAGGGAGCCGGAGAGGTCGGTGCGCAGCACCAGGGTGTTGACGAAGAAGCCGATCAGCCCCTCGACCTCGCGCCGCGTGCGCTGGGCTACGGGAGTCCCGACCAGCACGTCCTCCTGGCCGCTGTAGCGGGCGAGCAGGGCGTCGAAGCCGGCCAGCAGGACCATGAAGAGCGTCGCGCCCTGGCGGCGGCCGAGGCGCTCCAGGCGGCCGGCGAGCCCGGCGTCCCACTCCACCGGCACCATGGCGCCGCGCAAGCTCTGGACCGCGGGCCGCGGCCGGTCGGTGGGGAGCTCCAGGGCCTTGGGAGCGCCGGCCAGCCGCTCGCGCCAGAAGCCGATCTCGCCGTCGAGGACCTCGCCCCGCAGCCAGGAGCGCTGCCAGGCCGCGTAGTCCGCGTATTGCAGCGGGAGCGCCGGCAGGGGCGACTCCTCGCCGCGGGAGAAGGCGCCGTACAGGGCGCCGGCCTCGCGCAGCAAGACGCCCAGCGACCAGGCGTCCGCCACGATGTGGTGCAGGTTGAGCAGCAGGGCGTGCTCGCCGCCGGGCAGGCGGAGCAGGAGCCAGCGAATCAGGGGGCCGCGCTCCAGGTCGAACGGGCGGCGGGCCTCCTCCTCGGCGAGGCGCCGCCACTCCTCCACCGGGCCGGCCGCCGACAGGTCGGCCGACAGGTCGACGAGGCAGGACGCCGCGGCGAGGCCGGGAGCCACCCGCTGCACCGGCGTCCCGTCGACCGTCGTGAACACCGTGCGCAGCGCCTCGTGCCGGCGCACCACCTCGCGCAGGCTGCGCTCGAGCGCCTGGAGGTCGAGCGGACCGGTGAGCCGCAGCGCCTGGAAGACGTTGTAGGCGGCGGAGCCCGGCTGCAGCCGGTCGAGGAACCAGAGGCGCTCCTGGGCGAACGACAGCGGCGCTCCCCCCTCGCGCGCCGTGGCCACCAGCGGCGGCAGGCGGCGGGCCGGCCCCTCCGTCTCGCCCTCCAGCCGCCGCGCCAGGCCGGCCGCGGTCGGCGCCTCGAACAGCCAGCGCAGCTCGACGGCGCGGCCCGACAGCTCGCGCAGGCGGGCGACGGCCTGGGTGGCGAGAAGGGAGTGCCCGCCGGCCTCGAAGAAGCTCTCGTCGCGGCCGACCCGCTCGCGGCCGAGGACGTCCGCGAGGACGCCCGCCACCAGCTCCTCCCAGGTGGTGCGCGCCCGCTCGCCGCCGGCCGCGGCGCCGGCCGCCTCGGGCCGGGGGAGCGAACGGCGGTCGATCTTGCCGTTCGGCAGCAGGGGGAGCGCGGCGAGGGGGATGAAATCCGCCGGCAGCATGTACTCGGGCAGCTTCGCCCGCAGGGCGCGGCGCAGGCCGGCCGCCTCCGGGAGGGCCGCCCCCTCGGCGGCGACGACGTAGGCCGTGATGCGGAGGTCTCCCGGCCGGTCCTCGCGCACGATCACCACCGTCTGCGCCACTTCCGGTTGGGCCAGCAGCCCCGCCTCGATCTCGCCGAGCTCGATGCGGAAGCCGCGTACCTTGACCTGGTGGTCGATCCGCCCGAGGTAATCGACCGCGCCGTCGACGCGCCGGCGGACGAGGTCGCCGGTACGGTAGAGGCGCTCGCCGGCGCCGGAGAAGGGATCGGGGACGAAGCGCTCGGCGGTCAGGTCGGGACGCCCGGCATAGCCGCGGGCGAGGCCGTCGCCGCCGATCAGGAGCTCGCCCGGCACGCCGACCGGCACCTCGTTCCCCCAGCGGTCGAGCAGATGGAGGCGGGTGTTGGCGAACGGCCGGCCGATCGGCACCGGCAGGCCGTCGGCGACGACCTCGGCGCAGGTCGACCAGATCGTCGTCTCGGTCGGGCCGTAGACGTTCCACACCCGGGCCGGCGGCGCGTCGAGGGCGAGGAGGCGGTCGGCGAGCTCGCGCGGGAAGGCCTCGCCGCCGCAGACGGCGCGCAGTCCGCGCCTCCCCGCCCACCCGGATTCGAGCAGCAGGCGCCAGGTGGCCGGGGTGGCCTGGAAGAGCGTCGCCCCGGAAGCCTCCAGCAGCGCCGCCAGGGCGGGGCCGTCCGCCGCCACCTCGGCGGCAGCGACCACCACGCGGGCGCCGACGAGAAGCGGCGCGATCAGCTCGAAGCCGGCGATGTCGAAGGAGAGGGTGACGATCGCCACCACCACGTCGTCCGCCGCGACCCCCGGCCGCTCGATCATGGTGGTGAGCAGGTTGGTGAAGGCGCGGTGGCGGACCATCACCCCCTTGGGGCGGCCCGTGGAGCCGGAGGTGAAGAGCACGTAGGCCAGGTTCTCCGGGTCGGGGCGCCGCGACGCCGCGGCGCCATCGTCCTGACCGGCGTCCACCTCCTCGCCGAACTCGCCGGGGTTCGCCGCCGCGAGGGGGACCAGGGTCCGGCCGGCGAGGGTCTCCGCCAGCCGGTCCGCCAGGTGCTCCTGCGCCACCACCACGCGGGCGGCGCTGTCGTCGAGCATGGCGCTCAGCCGCTCCCGCGGATAGGCGGGATCGAGCGGCAGGTAGGCGGCGCCGGACTCCAGGATGCCGAGGACCCCCACCACCATCTCCAGCGAGCGCCCGGTCGCCAGCCCGACCACCGACTCGGGCCCGACGCCCAGCCGGCGCAGGCGGCGGGCCAGCCGGCCGGCGCGACCGGCGAGCTCGGCGTAGGTCAGCTCCGCGCCGTGGAAGACCAGCGCCACCGCCTCCGGGGTGCGCCGCGCCTGGGCGGCGAACAGCTCGTGGGCGCAGAGCTCCCGCGGATAGGGGCGCGCCGTGTCGTTCCACTCCTCCAGGATCTGCGCCCGCTCGGCGGCCCCGAGCAGCGGCACCTCCCACACCGGCAGCGCGGGGTCGGCGGCGAAGCGGGCGAGCAGCGACCGGAAGTGCTCGCCGAATCGCTGCACGGTCGCGCGGTCGAAGAGGTCGACGTTGAGCTCGAAGGCGCCGCGGAGCCCCTCGCCGTCCGGCGCCAGGACCAGCGAGAGGTCGAACTTGGCGACCGGGCTCGCCAGCTCCAGCGGCTCCAGGGCGAGCTCCGGCAGCGTGAAGCGGGCCGGCGGCAGGTTCTGCAGCGCGAAGAAGACCTGGAAGAGCGGCGAGTGCGCCAGGCTCCGCTGCGGGGCGATCTCCTCCACCAGCCGCTCGAAGGGAAGGTCCTGGTTGGCGTAGGCGGCCAGGCCGAGCTCCCGCGTCCGGCGCAGCAGGTCGGCGAAGCGGAGGCCGGCGCCGAGACGGCCGCGGAAGACGAGGGTGTTGACGAACAGGCCGATCAGCCCCTCGGTCTCCGCGCGGGTGCGGTTGGCGACCGGCGAGCCGACCAGCACGTCGTCCTGGCCGCTGTAGCGGGCGAGCAACGCCTGGAAGGCGGCGAGCAGGACCATGAAGGGGGTCACCCCCGCCGTCCGCGCCAGGGCGGCGACGGCGCCGGCGGCGGCCGGCGGCAGCTCGATGGGTAGCTGGGCGCCGCGGAAGCCCTGGACCGGCGGCCGCTGGCGGTCGGCGGGGAGCTCTAGGAGCACCGGCGCGCCGGCGAGCTGCCGCCGCCAGAACTCCGCCTGGCGGTCGAACACCTCGCCGCCCAGGACGTCGCGCTGCCAGGCCGCGAAGTCGGCGTACTGGATCGCCGGCTCGGGCAACGGCGAGGGGCTCCCCGCGGCGAAAGCGCCGTAGAGCGCCGCGAGCTCCTGGGTGAAGACCTCCAGCGACCAGCCGTCGGAGACGATGTGGTGCATCACGCAGGAGAGCACGTGCTCCCCGGGGCCGAGGCGCAGCAGCAGGAGCCGGATCAGCGGTCCCGCGGCGAGGTCGAAGGGCTCCGCCGCCGCCGCGCCGGCCCGGCGCAGCAGCTCCTCCCGGCGTTCCCCAGCGGCGAGCGGCGCGAGGTCGACGACCGGCAGGGGGAGGCGCGCCGCGGCGTCGACGCGCGGGGCCGGAACGCCGCCGGCGGCCGGGAAGCGGGTGCGGAGCACGGCGTGGCGCCGCTGGATCTCGGTGAGGGCCCGCTCCAGCGCCGCCACGTCCAGGCGGCCCGCCAGGCGCACCGCGCCCGGCAGGTTGTAGGCCGCCAGCCCGGGCGTGAGCTGGTCGAGGAACCACATCCGCTCCTGCGCGAAGGAGAGCGCCGGCGCGGCATCCGCGCCCGCGGCGCGGGGAGAGATCGCCCGCGGCGCGCTCTCGGGCGCGCCGCCCAGCTCCGCCGCGACGGCGCGCGCCAGCTCGGCCACGGTCGGGGTTTCGAACAGGCGGCGCAGCGGCAGGTCGACGCCGAAGACCGTCCGCACGCGGGAGATCACCCGCGTGGCGAGCAGGGAGTGCCCGCCGAGGTCGAAGAAGCTGGCGTGGCGCGGCACGGCGGGGATCTCCAGGACCTCCGCCCAGATGCCGGCGAGCAGCTCCTCGACTGGGCCGGCAGCCGGCGGCGGCACCGCTGCCGCCTCCTCCGGTCCGCGTGCCGCCGCCGCGGCTGCTAGCGCCCGCCTGTCGAGCTTGCCGTTGGGCAGCCGCGGCAGCTCCTCCATCTCGATCAGGACCGAGGGCACCAGGTAGTCCGGCAGCTTCCCGGCAAGAGCGGCGCGGACCCCCTCGGGAGTCGCCGGCGGATCGAGAGTGACGAAGGCGATCAGGCGGTGCGCGCCGGGGCGCGCCTCGGCCGTGGCGACCGCCGCCCAGCGCACCCCGGGGAGAGCGGAGAGCGCACCCTCGACCTCCCCCGGCTCGACGCGGAAGCCGCGGATCTTGACCTGCTCGTCGACGCGCCCGAAGAAGGCGAGCGTGCCGTCCGGCTGCCAGCGGACACGGTCGCCGGTGCGGTAGAGGCGCGCGCCCGGCGCCGCGGCGAAGGGGTGGGGGACGAAGCGGGCGGCGGTCTCGCCCGGCTGGCCGAGGTAGCCGCGCGCCAGCCCCGCCCCGCCCAGGTAGAGCTCACCGGGGGTGCCGGCGGGGACGGCGTTCATCGCGCCGTCGAGCACGAAGACTTCGGCGCCCGCGAACGGGCGTCCGATCGACGCGCCCTCCCGGGCGGTGATCGGCCCGTCTCCCGCGAGGTCGGCGCCGGTCGCGCAGACCGTCGCCTCGGTCGGACCGTAGCTGTTGAGGAGCCGGGGGGAGCGCCCCTGCCGGCGCCGCCAGGCCTCCAGGCGCTCCGGAAGGGCACGTTCGCCGCCGATCACCACACGGCGCAGGCCGCGGGGCAGCGGCGCCTCGTCCGCCATCATCTCGTGCCAGAGCGCGGTCGGCGGGTGCAGGCCGGTGACGCCGTGCTCCTCGCAGAGCCGGTAGAGCTCGGCGATCGAGCTCGCGCTCTCCCGGTTGCGCAGGATCAGCTCGCCGCCGAGCAGCAGGGTGCAGAAGATCTCCTCGACGCTGGTGTCGAAGCCGAGCGCGGCGACCTGGAGCAGCCGCTCGTCGGCTCCGATGCCGTAGAAGCGGGCCGCCACTCCCGCGTACCAGGCCAGCGACCCATGGGATATCACCACCCCCTTGGGCCGGCCGGTCGAGCCGGAGGTGAAGATGACATAGGCGGCCGACTCCGGCGGGACGGCGACGGCAAGCGCGCTCTCGTCCGCTCCGGCGAGCGCCGCGGCATCCGCCGCAGTTTCCGCCGAGGTCAGGCAGAGGGCGAGCCCGGCGGCCTCGCGCATCGCCGTCCGCCGCTCCTCCGGGTAGTCGGGATCGAGCGGGACGTAGGCTCCCCCCGTCTTGAGCACGGCCAGCATGGCGGTGATCAGCGCGGTCGAGCGCGGGATCTCCAGGCCCACCCGCGACTCGGGGCCGACCCCACGGCGCCGCAGCCCATGGGCGAGCCGGTTGGCCCGCCGGTCGAGCTCCTGGTAGCTCAGCCGCTCACCCGTGGCGGCATCGGTCAGCGCCCAGGCGTCCGGAGCCTGCGCCACTCGCGCGGCGAAGAGGTCGGCGGCGAGGACCCCCGCCGGCGGCCGCCCGCCGCGGGTATCGTTCCACTCGCGGAGCACCTGGTGCCGCTCCGCCTCCGAGGCGAGCGGGAGGGACGAGAGCGGGCGCTCCGGCTGCCGCGCCGCCGCCGCCAGGAGCCCCTCGACGTGCCCGGCGAGACGGCGCACGGTGGTGGTGTCGAAGAGCTCCCCCCGGAAGTCCCAGTCCCACACCGGCTCGCCGCCGGGATCGCCCACCGCCAGCGTGAGGTCGAAGAGGGGGGAGGCGGCTTCAACCTCGAGGACGTCGAGCAGCAGCCCGGGGAGGCGTAGCGCCGGCAGCGGCGCGTTCTGCAGGATGAGCATCACCTGGAAGAGCGGCGAACGCGCCAGTGCCCGCTCGGGCTGCAAAGCCTCGACGAGACGCTCGAACGGCAGGTCCTGGTGCTCGTAGGCGGCGAGCGTCGCCTCGCGGACCCGGGCGAGGAGCTGCCGGAACGGCGGATCGCCGGCGAGGTCGACGCGCAGCGCGAGCGTGTTGACGAAGAGGCCGATCAGCCCTTCCGTCTCCTGGCGGTTGCGGTTGGCGATCGGCGAGCCGATCACCAGGTCGTCCTGCCCCGCCGCGCGGCCGAGGACCGTGGCGAAGGCGGCCAGATAGGCCATGAAGGGGGTCACGCCCTGGCGCCGGCAGAGGGCCGCGAGTTCCTCCCCCAGGGACTCGGCGGGCCGGGTCCGCAGGGCGCTGTCCCCGGCCTCGCCGGCCGCCCGGTCTTCGCCGGCGGCGGCCGGCGCGCGGCGCGGGCGGTCCGCCGGCAGCTCGAGCTCCCGCGGCGCGCCGGCGAGGCGGGCCCGCCAGGACTCCAGCAGCGCGTCCAGGGTCTCGCCGCGCAGCGCCCCGCGCTGCCAGGCCGCGAAATCGGCGTACTGGATGGGGAGCGGCGGCAGCGCCGGCGGCCGCGCCTCGACGGCGGCGGCGTAGAGCTCCGCCAGCTCGCGCAGGAAGACGCCCAGCGACCAGCCGTCCCAGACGATGTGGTGGACGTTCAGGAAGGCGCGGTGCTCGCCGGCGCCGAGGCGCAGAAGGAGCAGGCGCAGGAGCGGACCGCGCGCCGGATCGAAGCCGCGCACCGTCTCGGCGCGCACGATCCGCCGCGCCTCGGCCTCGGCGCCGGCGGGAGGCAGAGCCGAGAGGTCGACGGACGGCAGCGCCAGGCGCCAGGGGGGCAGGACCTCCTGCACGGGGCGGCCGTCGCGCTCGACGAAGCGGGTGCGCAGAACCTCGTGGCGCTCCGCCATCGCCTCGACGGCGGCGCGGAGCGCCTCGACCCGCAGCTCGCCGCGGAGCCGCACCAGGGTCGGCACGTTGTAAGCGGCGCCGCCCGGCTCGAGCTGCTCCAGGAACCAGAGCCGCTCCTGGGCGAAGGAGGCGGGGAGCGAGCGGGTACGGTCGGCCGGCAGGACCGGCGGCAGCCGCCGGGCGCCCTCGCCGGCGATCTCCTCCAGGCGCGCCGCCAGCTCCTCGACGCTCGGCGACTCGAACACCCAGCGCAGCTCCACCGCCGCCCCCGTGGCGTCGCGCAGCCGCGACACCACCTGGGTCGCCAGCAGCGAATGGCCGCCGCGGTCGAAGAAGCTCTCCGCCAGGCCCAGGCGCTCCACCCCCAGCACCTCGCGGAAGACCCCCGACACCAGCTCCTCCCAGACCGTGCGCGGCGCGCTCTCCCCCTCGTCCTGAGCGCCGGCATCGTTCCCAGCCACCTCCTCGGGGTCCGGCAGCGCCCGGCGGTCCACTTTGCCGTTGGCGGTCAGCGGCAGCCGCTCCAGTGCCACCCAGCTCGTCGGCACCAGGTACGGCGGCAGCGTGTCCTGGAGGAAGGAGCGCAGCTCCGACCCCGCCACCGCCGGCTCGGAAACGGTATAGGCTACCAGCCGCTTCTCTCCCGAGCGGTCGGGCATTGCCACCACCACGCACTCGCGCACCGACGGATGGCCCGCCAGGGCCGCTTCGATCTCCCCCGGCTCGACCCGGAACCCGCGCACCTTCACCTGCGCGTCGATCCGCCCCAGGAACTCCACGCGCCCGTCCGGCAGTTGGCGCGCCAGATCCCCGGTGCGGTAGAGCCGCGCTCCGCCCTCCGTATCGAGGGGATCGGGAACGAACTTCTCCGCCGTCAGGTCCGGCCGCCCCCAGTAGCCCCGCGCCAGGCCCGCTCCGCCGGTGAACAGCTCGCCGGCGACCCCCAGGGCGACCGGCCGCAGCCCGCGGTCGAGCAGGTGGACCCGCGTGCCGGTGACCGGCCGGCCGATCGGCACGCTCGCCCCCACCTCCGCCGCCGAGGTCATCGCATGGCAGCAGGTGAACGTCGTGTTCTCCGTCGGACCGTAGCCGTTGATCAGCGTCAGCCCCGGGTGCTCGGCCAGCAGGCGGCGCGCGTGCGGCGCGGAGACCACGTCGCCTCCCGCCAGCAGTTGCCGCACCCCCTCCAGGCCCGATCCGCCGGCCTCCACCACCTGGTGGAAGAAGCCGGCCGTCAGCCAGAGCGCGGTCACGCCTCCGGCCTTCACCAGCTCCCCCAGCTCCGCGGGGGAGAGCGGGCCCGGCGGCGCCACCACCAGGGTGGACCCGTGCAGCAGGGCGCCCCAGATCTCCAGCGTCGAGGCGTCGAAGGAGAGCGGCGCCAGTTGCAGCCAGACCTCCTCCGGACCGAAGCGCGCGAAATTCGCCCGCTCGACCAGCCGGACGACGCCGCGGTGGACCACCGCCACCCCCTTGGGCCGACCCTGCGAGCCCGAGGTGAACATCACATAGGCCAGGTGGTCCGCGTCGGCCCGGCTCGCCGGCGGCTCCGCGGCCGTCTCGCCTGCCTCCGCGCTGTCGATCTCCAGGCAGGGGAGGCCGGCGAGGCAGGGCCGGTCCGCCAGCTCCCGGCGGGTCACCACGGCGGAGCAGCCGGTCTCCGCCAGCAGCAGCCGCAGGCGCTCCTCCGGATAGCCCGGATCGAGCGGCACGTAGGCGCCGCCGGCCGCCAGGATCGCCAGCAGCGCGGCCACCGCCTCCGGCGAGCGCTCCAGCAGCAGCGCCACCCGCGTCTCCGCGCCGACCCCCAGGACCCGCAGCCGGTGCGCCCAGGCGTTCGCCCGCCCCGCCAGCTCGCCGTACGACAGCCGCTCGCCCTTGAAGACCAGTGCCATGGCCGCCGGATGTCTCTGAGCCTGAAGCAGGAACCGCTCGTAGAGGGTCCCCTCCCCCGCCGCCGCGCCAGCCCAGCCGCCGGCATTCCACTCCCCAACCATCTGCCAGGCCTCGGCCGGAGACAGCAGCGGCAGCTCGCGGACGGGGGTGAGGTCGTCGATCGCCGCGGCGATCAGCAGCCGCTCCAGCTGGTTCAGGAAGCGCGCCATGGTCGGCACGTCGTAGAGGTCCGCCGCCAGCTCCAGGGAGCCCACCAGCTCGCCGTCGAAGGGGGTCAGCAGCAGTGTCAGATCGAACTTCGCGGTCCGCCAGGGGAGCTCGGCCGGGCTCAGCCGCGCCTCGCCCAGGGCCAGGGAGTCGAGCGGCGCGTTCTGCAGGGCCAGCACGGCCTGGAAGAGCGCGCTGCGGCCGAGGTCGCGGCCGGGCGCGAGCGCCTCGACGATCTTCTCGAAGGGGACGTCCTGATGGGCGAAGGCTTCGAGGGCGCCGGCCCGCACGCGGCCCAGGAGGTCGCGGAAGGTGGGCTCGCCGGCGAGGTCCGCCCGCATCACCAGGGTGTTGACGAAGAAGCCGATCAGCCCCTCGATCTCCCGCCGGTTGCGGTTCGCCACCGGCGTCCCCACCACCACGTCGTCCTGCCCGCTGGCGCGGGAGAGGAGGGCGTCGAAACCGGCGAGGAGGACCATGAAGAGGGTCGCGCCCCGGCGGCGCGCCAGGCGCTCCAGGCTCGCCGTGAGCTGGCGGCTGAAGCGCACCGGCAGCGTCGCGCCGCGCAGGCTCTGCACCGCCGGCCGCGGCCGGTCCGTGGGCAGCTCGAGGCCGCGGGGAGCGCCCTCCAGGTAGGAGCGCCAGAACGCGACCTCCGCCGCCAGGAGCTCGCCGCTCAACTGCTGCCGCTGCCAGACGGCGAAGTCGGCGTACTGGACCGCCAGCTCGGGGAGCGGCGAGGCGGCGCCGCGGGCGAACGCCGCGTAGAGCGCCGCCAGCTCGCGCAGCAGGACGCCCATCGACCAGCCGTCGGAGACGACGTGGTGCAGGGTGGCCAGCAGCACGTGCTGAGCGGGGGCCAGGCGGTAGAGCGTCCAGCGCGCCAGCGGACCGCGCGCGAGGTCGAAGGGGCGGGCGATCTCCTCGCCGCCGAGCCGTTGCCACGCCTCCTCCGCGGCCGGACCGGCGGCGTCCAGGTCGACCACCCGCAGCCCCGGCGCCCCCTCGGGCAGGACCTCCTGCACGGGACGGCCATCCACGGCGCGGAAGACGGTGCGCAGCGCCTCGTGGCGGCGCACCACCTCACCCAGCGCGCGGTCGAGGGCGGCGACGTCCAGGGGCCCGGTCAGGCGCGCGGCCTGGAAGACGTTGTAGGCGGAGCCGCCCGGCTCGAGCTGGTCGAGGAACCAGAGCCGCTCCTGGGCGAAGGAGGCGGGGAGCGGGCCGGTACGGTCGGCCGGCAGGACCGGCGGCAGCCGCCGGGCGCCCTCGCCGGCGATCTCCTCCAGGCGAGCCGCCAGCTCCTCGACGCTCGGCGACTCGAACACCCAGCGCAGCTCTACCGCCGCCCCCGTGGCGTCACGCAGCCGCGACACCACCTGGGTCGCCAGCAGCGAATGGCCGCCGCGGTCGAAGAAGCTCTCCGCCAGCCCCAGGCGCTCCACCCCCAGCACCTCGCGGAAGACCCCCGACACCAGCTCTTCCCAAGCCGTGCGCGGCGCGCTCTCCCCCTCGTCCGGAGCGGAGGGATCGGCGGCCGCCACCTCCTCGGGATCCGGCAGCGCCCGGCGGTCCACCTTGCCGTTGGCCGTCAGCGGCAGCCGCTCCAGAGACACCCAGCTCGTCGGCACCAGGTGCGGCGGCAGCGTCTCCTGGAGGAAGGAGCGCAGCTCCGGCCCCGCCACCGCCGGCTCCGCGACGGTGTAGGCCACCAGCCTCTTCTCTCCCGAGCGGTCGGGCATTGCCACCACCACGCACTCGCGCACCGACAGATGGCGCGCCAGGGCCGCCTCGATCTCCCCCGGCTCGACGCGGAACCCACGCACCTTCACCTGCGCGTCGATCCGCCCCAGGAACTCCACGCGCCCGTCCGGCAGTTGGCGCGCCAGATCCCCGGTGCGATACAGACGCGCCCCGCCTTCAGTATCGAGGGGATCGGGAACGAACCGCTCCGCCGTCAGGTCCGGCCGCCCCCAATAGCCCCGCGCCAGGCCCGCTCCGCCGGTGAACAGCTCGCCGGCGACCCCCAGGGCCACCGGCCGCAGCCCGCGGTCGAGCAGGTGGACCCGCGTGCCGGTGACCGGCCGGCCGATCGGCACGCTCGCCCCTACCTCCGCCGCCGAGGTCATCGCATGGCAGCAGGTGAACGTCGTGTTCTCGGTCGGACCGTAGCCGTTGATCAGCGTCAGCCCCGGGTGCTCGGCCAGCAGGCGGCGCGCGTGCGGCGCGGAGACCACGTCCCCCCCCGCCAGCAGTTGCCGCACCCCCTCCAGGCCCGCGCCTCCGGCCTCCACCACCTGATGGAAGAAACCGGCTGTCAGCCAGAGCGCGGTCACGCCTCCGGCCATCACCAGCTCCCCCAGCTCCGCGGAGGAGAGCGGGCCCGGCGGCGCCACCACCAGGGTGGACCCGTGCAGCAGGGCGCCCCAGATCTCCAGGGTCGAGGCGTCGAAGGAGAGCGGCGCGAGCTGAAGCCAGACCTCCTCCGGACCGAAGCGCGCGAAGCTCGCCCGCTCGACCAGCCGGACGACGCCGCAGTGGACCACCGCCACCCCCTTGGGCCGACCCTGCGAGCCCGAGGTGAACATCACATAGGCCAGGTGGTCCGCGTCGGCCCGGCTCGCCGGCGGCTCCGCGGCCGTCTCGCCTGCCTCCGCGCTGTCGATCTCCAGGCAGGGGAGGCCGGCGAGGCAGGGGCGGTCCGCCAGCTCCCGGCGGGTCACCACGGCGGAGCAGCCGGTCTCCGCCAGCAGCAGCCGCAGGCGCTCCTCCGGATAGCCCGGATCGAGCGGCACGTAGGCGCCGCCGGCCGCCAGGATCGCCAGCAGCGCGGCCACCGCCTCCGGCGAGCGATCCAGCAGCAGCGCCACCCGCGTCTCCGCGCCGACGCCCAGGGCCCGCAGCCGGTGCGCCCAGGCGTTCGCCCGCCCCGCCAGCTCGCCGTAGGACAACCGCCCGTCCTTGAAGACCAGAGCCGTGGCCGCCGGATGTCCCTGAGCCTGAACCAGGAACCGCTCGTAGAGGGTGCCCTCCCCCGCCGCCGCGCCCGCCCAGCCGCCGGCGTTCCACTCCCCCACCATCTGCCAGGACTCGGCCGGCGACAGCAGCGGCAGCTCCGAGAGGGGGCGGAGCGGATCGGCCACCGCCCCGCGCAGCAGGGTTTCGAGCTGCGACAGCATGCGCAACGCGGTGGCGGGCACGAAGAGGTCGCGGTGGACTTCCAGCTCGAAGACCAGCCCGGCCGCCGTCTCCCGGCAGGAGAGGAACAGGTCGAACTTGGCCGTGTGCTGCTCGAGCGGCAGCGAGCTGAGCCGCGCCGCGCCGAGCTGCACCGCCGGCAGCTCGCCGCTCTGCAAGGACATCGACGCCTGGAACAGCGGGTTGCGCGCCAGGTCGCGCCCGGGAGCGAGCTCCTGGACCAGGAGGTCGAACGGGACATCGGGGTGCGCGTAGGCGTCCATGGCGACGGCGCGCACGCGCCTCAGGAGAGCCTGGAAGGAAGGGTCGCCGCCGAGGTCGGTGCGCAGGACCAGGGAGTTGACGAAGAAGCCGATCAGCCCCTCGGTCTCCTTGCGCTCGCGGTTGGCGATCGGCGAGCCGACCGAGATCCGCTCCTGGCCAGACCAGCGGGCGAGGAGCGCCTGGAAGCCGGCGAGGAGGACCATGAAGAGCGTCGCCTCCTCGCGCCGCGCCAGGGCTTGCAGCGAAGCCTGGAGCCCGGCGCCAGGGGCGGAGCGGCGCAGCGCGCCGCGGTCTCCGAGGACCGCCGGGCGGGGGCGGTCGGTGGGGAGGTCGAGCGGCTCGGCCGCTCCGGCCAGCCGCTCGCGCCAGTGGGCGAGCTGGGTCGCGAGGCGTTCCCCGGAGAGCCAGCTCCGCTGCCAGGCGGCGAAGTCGGCGTACTGGATCGGCAGCTCGGGCAGGCGGGCGCCGCCGCCGGCCGCGAGCGCCGAGTAGGCGGCGGCGAGCTGCTCGACCAGCAGCCGGATCGACCAGCCGTCGCAGACCACGTGGTGCAGGGTGGCGAGGACGCGGTGGCGCGGGTCTGAGCTCTCGGCCAGCCGCAGCACGCGCACCCGCAGCAGCGGCCCCGTGGCGAGGTCGAACGGCGCCAGCGACTCCTCGGCGGCCACCCGCCGCGCCTCGGCCGCCCGGCGCCCGGCGCCCAGCCCCGCCAGGTCGATCACCGGCACCGGCACCGGGCGGAACGGATCGACCACCTGCACCGGCCGGCCGTTCCCCGGCAGGAAGCGGGTGCGCAGCGTCTCGTGGCGGCGCGCCACCTCCCCCACCGCCGCCGCGAGGAGGGCGAGGTCGACCGGCCCGTCGAGGGCGAAGGCGCCCGACATGTTGTAGGCCGGGCTGGCCGGCTCGAGCTGGTGCAGGAGCCAGATGCGCTCCTGCGCGAAGGAGAGCGGCGCCCCCTCGCCCGGCGCGCGGCGGGGGATGCCCTCCGCCGCCGGGACCGCGCGGCCGCGGCGCCACTGCGAGAGCAGCGCCTGCTTGGCGGCCGACAGCCGGTCCACGACCGGCTTGGCGCCGGTTTCAGGATCGAGTGGCATCATCGCCTTCAGGCCACCGCGTCCCGCATCGAGCGGCCGAGGAGCTCCTCGGCTTCTTCGTCCGACAACTGCGAGAGTTTCAGGAACAGCGCCGCGTCGACGGCGGCGGCGAGGCTCTCCACCGTCGGCGCCTCGAACAGCCGGCGCAGGGGGACGCCGACGCCGAAGACCTCCTGCACGCGGGCCCCCACCCGGGTGGCGAGGAGCGAATGGCCGCCGAGGTCGAAGAAGTTGTCGCGCATGCCCACCCGGTCGACGCCCAGGAGCTCCGACCAGATCAGCGCCAGGGTCTCCTCGATCGGCGTGCGCGGCGGCACGAACTCGTCGTCCTGGCCGGCGCGCCGGTCGGGCGCCGGCAGAGAGCGGCGGTCGAGCTTGCCGGTGGCGGTCAGCGGCAGCGCGGCGAGCTGCATGAAGTGCGAGGGCACCATGTAGGAGGGCAGGCGCTCCTCGAGGAAGGCGCGCAGCTCGGCGTCGGTGGGCGCCGGCAGCGGATCGGCGTCCACGGAACCGGCGGCCGGCACCACGTAGGCGACCAACCGCTTCATGCCGGCCACCTCCGGCGCGGCGACCGCGGCGGCGCGCACTCCGGGGTGCTGCGCGAGCACCGACTCGACCTCGCCCAGCTCGATGCGGAAGCCGCGCACCTTCACCTGGTGGTCGATCCGGCCCAGGAACTCGATGTCCCCCGAGATCATCCAGCGCGCCAGGTCGCCGGTGCGGTAGAGCCGCTCCCCCGGCCCCTTGCCGAAGGGATCGGGGAGGAACTTCTCGGCGGTGAGCGCCGGACGGTCGAGATAGCAGCGCGCCACCTGGATGCCGCCGATGTAGAGCTCGGCGGGAACGCCCACCGGGACGGGCTCGAAGGTGCGGTCCAGGATGTAGGCCGTGGTGTTGCGGATGGGGCGGCCGATCGTCGGCAGGGCGGGCCACCACGCCGGGTTCCCGCGCATCGCGAAGCCGGTCACGATGTGCGTCTCCGAGGGGCCGTACTGGTTGTCGAGCAGGCAGCCATGGAGCCGGCGGAACCAGCCGGCCACCGCCTCGGTGATCCGCAGTTGCTCGCCGGCGGTGATCACCTCGCGCAGGCAGGAGGGGGCGATCCCCAGCCGCTCCCCGGCTTCCGCCAGGTAGTGGAGGGCCACGAAGGGGAGGAAGATGCGCTCCACCCGCTCGCTCTCCAGGATCTCCAGCAGCGCCACCGGATCGCGCCGCTCCTCCTCGCCGACCAGGACCAGCACGCCGCCCACCGCCCAGGTCGCGAACACCTCCTGCAGCGAGACGTCGAAGCTGAGGGCCGAGAACTGCAGCGTCCGCGGCGCGCCGGACGAGCGCCGGCACTGCCACTCGGTCAGGTTGACCAGCACCCGCTGCGGCATGCCGATCCCCTTCGGGCGGCCGGTGGAGCCGGAGGTATAGATGAGATAGGCGAGGTCGTCGGGACCGGCCAGGAGGAGCGGGTTCTCCGCCGGCTCGCGCCGCAGCAGCTCGCCCAGCTCCTCGGCGCAGAGCAGCTCGCCGCCGAAGGCGGGGAACAGGCCGAGCAGCCCTTGCTGCGAGAGCAGCACCGGCGCGCCGGAATCGGCGAGCATGAACGCCAGGCGCTCCGCGGGGTACGAGGGGTCGAGCGGCAGGCAGGCGCCGCCGGCCTTGAGGGCCGCCAGCACCGCCACCGTCATGGCGAGCGAGCGCTCCAGGCAGATCCCCACCGCCACGTTGGGGCCGACGCCGCGCCGCCGCAGGGCGTGCGCCAGGCGGTTGGCCCGCTCGTTGAGCTCGCCGTAGGTGAGGCTCTCGCCGTGGAAGGTGACGGCGATCCGCTCGGGGTCGAGGAACGCCCAGCTCTCCACCACCTGCTGCACGCACCCCTCCGGCAGCGGCGACTCGCCCGTGTCGTTCCACTCCTCGACGATCTGGGTGCGTTCCATCGCGTCGAGCAGCGGCAGGTGCGCGATCGGGGTCGCCGGAGCGGCGGCGGCATGCGCCAGCAGGGTGCGGTAGTGCCCGAGGAGGCGCGTCACCGTGGCGGCGTCGAACAGCTCGGTGCTGTACTCGACCGAGCCGGCGAGCTCATCCCCCTCCTCCCAGAGGAAGAGCGAGAGGTCGAACTTCGACGTCCGGGTATCGACGGCGAGCGGCGCCAGCTCCAGCCCGGCCAGCTCAAGCTTGGGGGTGGGAGTGTTCAGCATCACCAGGAAGACCTGGAACAGGGGGTTGCGCCCCAGGTTCCGCTCCGGCTGCACCTCCTCGACCAGGCGCTCGAACGGCAGGTGCTGGTGCGCGTAGGCGGCGAGGGCCGAGGCGCGGGTGCGCGCCAGGAGCGCCGGCACGTCGGGATCGCCCCCCAGGTCCGCGCGCAGCACCAGGGTGTTGGTGAAGAAGCCGATCAGGTCTTCCAGCTCCGGCTGGAAGCGGTTGGCCACCGGCGTGCCGATGCCGAAATCATCCTGGCCGGAGACCCGGTGCAGCAGCACCGTGAACAGCCCGGCGAGGGTCATGAACAGGGTCGCCCCCTGGCGGGCCGAGAGCGCCTTCAGCTCCGCCGCCAGCTCCGCCAGCAGCCGCAGCGGCAGCCCGGTGGCCCCTTCGTAGGTCTCGACCGGCGGCCGCGGGCGGTCGAGCGGGAGCTCCAGCGCCGGCAGGGCGGCGAGGCGCTGCCGCCAGTAGTCGAGGTCCTCGGCCCGCGGCAGGTGGCGCTGCTGCCAGGAGCTGAAATCGGAGTACTGGAGCGCCAGCGGGGGCGGCAGGGGCGCGCCGGCCGCGCCGAGGCCACCGACGGCGGCGTTGTAGCCCGCCTCCAGCTCGCCGAGCAGCACCCCCATCGACCAGCCGTCGCCGACGATGTGGTGCATCACCAGGACGACCGCGTGCTCCCCGTCCGCGGCGCGCAGGGCGAGCAGGCGGAGCAGCGGGCCGCGCTCGAGGTCGAACGCGCGCCGCGCCTCCTCGCGCACCAGCCGCGCCTGCTCCCGCTCGCGGCGAGCCGGAGGGAGCGCGCGCAGGTCTACGCACGGCAGGGTCATGGCGAGCCGCGGCGCGACCACCTGGACCGGGCGCCCGCCGCGGTCGGTGAAGGTGGTGCGCAGCGCCTCGTGGCGGGCGACCATCCGGTCGAGCGCGGCGGCCAGCGCCGCCGGCGCGAAGGGCCCCCGCAGCCGCACGGCGTGCGCCATGTTGTAGACCGGGTGCCCCGGCTCCAGGCGGTCGAGGAACCAGAGCCGCTGCTGGGGGAAGGAGAGCGGCGATTCGGCGCCGCGCTCGCCGGCCAGTACCTGCGGCAGCGGCGGCAGTCCGGGGGATGCCATGGCCGCCAGCGCCGCGCTCAGGCGGGCCGGGGTGGGGTGCTTGAACAGCTCGGCGACCGGCAGCTCCCGGCCGAGCACCGAGCGGATGCGGGAGACCACCCGGGTGGCGAGCAGCGAATGCCCGCCGAGCTCGAAGAAGTCGTCGCCGCTCCCCACGGCCGAGCGGTCGAGGACCTGGGCGAAGATCTGCGCCAGCAGCTCAGCGACCGGATCGCCGGCTGCCCCCGTGGCCGCTCCCCCGCCCGCCGCCTCGAACGCCGGCACCGGCAGCGCGCGGCGGTCGACCTTGCCGTTGGGGGTGCGCGGCAGGCTCTCCAGCGTCACGAAAGCGCCGGGGACCATGTACTCCGGCAGCAGGCCGGCGAGCCAGGCGCGCAGCTCGGGGCTCCCCGGCCGGCGCTCCGCCGCGGGCACCACGTAGGCCACCAGACGCGGGCCGCCGGCGCCCTTCGCGGCCACCGCCGCCACCACGGCCTCGCGCACGCCGGGGTGGCGCAGCAGGGCCGCCTCGATCTCCCCCGGCTCGATGCGATGGCCGCGGATCTTGACCTGGTGGTCGAGGCGGCCGAGGAACTCCAGGGCGCCGGACGGGCGGCGCCGCACCAGATCGCCGGTGCGGTAGAGGCGCGCGCCGGGGCGGCCGGCGAACGGATCCGGGACGAAGCGCTCGGCGGTGAGGTCCGGCCGGCCGAGATAGCCGCGCGCCACCCCGGCGCCGCCGATGAGGAGCTCTCCCGCCACCCCGAGGGGGACCATGTTGCCGGCGCGGTCGACGAGGCGGAGGGAGGTCCCGGCGATCGCCTCTCCCAGGGGCACCTCGCCCTCCCCCTCGCCGACCATGGCGACGCTCGACCAGATGGTGGTCTCGGTGGGGCCGTAGAGGTTCCAGAGCGCCGCGCTCCGCGCCGCCACCGCCGCGGCCAGGTCGCGCGGCAGCGCCTCGCCACCGCAGAGGGCGGTGATCCTCGGCTCGCCCTCCCAGCCCGCCTCGACCAGCATCCGCCAAGTGGCCGGCGTCGCCTGCAGCACCGTGGCGCCGCCGGCGCGGAGCGCCGCGAGGAGGAGGACGGGATCGGCCGCCGTCGCGCGGTCCGCGATCGCCACCGTGCCGCCGCTGACCAGGGGGAGGAAGAGCTCCAGGCCGGCGATGTCGAAGGCGATCGTGGTCACGGCGAGCAGGGTGTCGCCCGCCGTGAAGCCGGGGCGCCGCCGCATCGCGAGCAGGAAGGCCGCCAGCGCGCCGTGGCTCACCTGGACCCCCTTCGGCCGGCCTGTCGAGCCGGAGGTGTAGAGGACGTAGGCGAGCCGGTCCGGCGAGAGCGCGGCGGCCGGACGGACGCCCCCCCCGGGGAGCGGAGCGTCGGGAGCCGCGGAGCCCGCCGGCAGAACGATGATGGGGACCCCCAGCCCGGCCACTGCTGAGGCGAAGCGCTCCGCCGGCTCCGGGTGGGCGATCAGGGCCGCGATGCCGGCGTCCTCGAGGACCGCCAGCGAGCGCTCCAGCGGATAGGCCGGATCGACCGGCACGTAGGCGGCGCCGGCGGCGAGCACCCCCAGCAGGGTGGCGACGAGGTCGGGCGAGCGGTCGAGGGCCACCCCCACCCGCGCCTCGGGGGGCAGGCCCATCGCCCGCAGGCTTGCGGCCAGGGCCCCGGCGCGCGCCTGGAGCTCGCGGTAGGTCCAGCGCAGCTCGCCCGCCGTCACCGCCAGGGCTTCGGGGGTGCGCTCCGCCTGCGCCGCCACCAGCGCCACCAGGGACTGGACGCCGGCGTCGGCCAACGCGGCGGCCGGCCCCTCTCCCGCGGCGAGCAGCTCGGCGCGCTCCGCCGGGCTCAGCAGGTCCAGCTCGCCGACGGCGCGGGCGGGATCGGCGACCGCTCCGGCCAGGAGGTTGCGCAGGTGGCCGAGCAGGCGCTCCACGGTGGCGGCGTCGAAGAGGTCGACGTTGAACTCGGCGGCGACGCAGAGGTCGCCGCCGATCTCGGCCGCGTTCAGCGCCAGGTCGAGCGGCACCCGGCGCTCGCGCAGGCCGAGGCTCTCCAGGGTGAGCGCGCCGGCCGCCAGCCGCACCCCGTCGAGGCCGAGGGCGAGGGCGGCGAGCCCCTCGCCGCTCCCCGGCCGCGGGCGCTGCAGCGAGACGAGCACCTGGAAGAGCGGCGAACGCCCGGGATCGCGCTGCGGCTGGAGGCGCTGGGCGAGCAGCGCGAAGGGCAGGTCCTGGTGCGCCACCGCCGCGGCCACCGTCCGCTGCGCCTCGGCGGCGAGCGCCGCGAACGGCCCGTCCGGAGAGACCGCGGCGCGCAGCGGCACCGGGTTGACGAAGTAGCCGACCGTGCCGCGCAGGTCCGCCGAGCCGCGCCCCGAGGCGGGGGTGCCGAGGAGGAGGTCGCCGGCGCCGGTCCAGCGGTAGAGGAGCGCCTGGAACGCCGCCAGCACCACCGCGAAGGGGGTGGTCTCGCCGGCCGCCGCCAGCCGCCGCACGCCGTCGTGCAGCCCGGTTCCGGCGCGCAGGTGGCGCACCGCGCCGCGGTAGGTCTGCACCCGCGGGCGCGGGCGGTCCCAGGGGAGGTCGAGGACGGGGAGCTCGCCGGCCAGGCGGCCGCGCCAGAAATCCCACAGCCGCTCCCCCTCCGCGCCGCGCAGCCGCTCCTCCTCGCGCTGCACCTGGCCCGCGAAGGGGGCGGACGGCGGCGCGAGATCGGCCCGCGGGCCTCCCGCCTCCTCGCCGTAGAGCGCGCCCAGCTCCTCCACCAGGACGGCGAGCGACCAGAAGTCGGAGATCAGGTGGTGCACCGCGAGCAGCACCGTGTGCTCCGCCGCCGAGCCGCTGAACAGGGCGACCCGCAGCAGCGGCCCGCTCTCCAGGTCGAACGGCCGGTAGGCCGCCGCCGCCAGCCGCTCCTGGAGCGCCGCGGCATCCCAGGCCGAGGCGTCGACGGCGGCGAGGGGGATCTCCAGGGTCTCGTGGACGCGCTGGAACGGCTCGCCGTCGACGTCGTGGAAGGTGGTGCGCAGGCTGTCGTGGCGCGCGCTCAGGCGGTCGAGGGCGCGGCGCAGGGCGGCCGGATCGAGCTCGGAGAGGAGCCGCGCGGCGCCCGCGAGGTTGTAGGCCGCGGCCTCCGGCGCCAGCCGCTCGACGAACCAGAGGGCGCGCTGCCCCTGGCTGAGCGGCAGCTCCGCGCGGCGCGGCGCGAGCGCCGGCGCGGCGCGGGCCGGCCCCCGCTCCAGGGCCTCCGCCACTTGGCCGGCGAGGTCGCCGAGGCGGGCCTCCCCCAGCAGGTCGGCGAGCGGCAGGGTGACGCCGAGCCCCTCCTCCAGCCGCATCTTGAGCTCCACCGCGGCGAGCGAGTCGAGCCCGAGGGCGGTCAGGGTCCGCGCCGGGTCGAGGGCGGCCGGCACGGGAAGGCGGAGCGCCGCGAGCTGGCCGCGCAGGTGGGCGAGGACGCCGTGACGGCGCTGCTCGCTCCCCATCGCCAGCAGGGCGTCGCGGCCGAGCAGGGCGTCCGCCGCCGGCACGGCGGGCGCCGGGTCGCCGCCCACCCGCGGCAGCACGCCGCCGAGGTAGGAGGCGCGGCAGGCGTAGCGCTGCACCTTGCCGCTGGAGGTCTTGAGCACGGTGCCGGGCGGCGCGAGCACCAGGTCGTGGATCTGCACCTCGTGCTCCTCGGCCAGCGCGGCGCGCACGGCCAGGGCCACCTCGCCGAGGTCGGCCGCCGAGGTCCGGCGGTCCACCTCGCAGACCAGCACCAGCCTCTCCTCCCCCGCGACCTCGACGGCGAACGCCGCGCTGCACCCGGCGCGCAGGCGGGCGGAGGCCGCTTCGGCGGCCGCCTCGACGTCGTGCGGATAGAGGTTGCGCCCGCGCAGGATGATCAGGTCCTTGCGGCGGCCGGTGACGAAGAGCTCGCCGCCACGCAGGAAGCCGAGGTCGCCGGTGCGCAGGAACGGGCCCTCGCCGTCCGCCAGCGCCGCCCCGAAGGTCTCCGCGCTGGCCTCGGGCTTCCCCCAGTACCCCTGCGCGACCGAAGCGCCGCCGACCCAGATCTCCCCCACCTCGCCGTCCGTAAGCTCGCGGCGGGACTCGGGATCGACCACCCGGATCGACTGGCCGAGCCGGGCATGGCCGCAGCCGACCAGGGCGACCGCCCGCTCCGCCTCATCCGTCCGGGCGACGCCGCGTTCGAGCGCGCCGGCGTCGAACGGCACGACCACCGCCCCCGCTTCCGCGGCGCCGCCGCTGACGAACAGCGTCGCCTCGGCCAGGCCGTAGCAGGGGTAGAAGCTCTCGCGGCGGAAGCCGGCGGGAGCGAACCGCGCGGCGAAGCGCTCCAGGGTGGCGGCCCGCACCGGCTCGGCGCCGCTGAAGGCCACCCGCCAGGAGCTGAGGTCGAGCTCGGCGCGCTTCTCGTCGCCGATCGCGCGGGTGCACAGCTCGAAGGCGAAGTTCGGTCCGCCGCTCGTCGTCCCGCCGTAGCGGCTGATCGCCCGCAGCCAGCGGTGGGGGTCCTGCAGGAAGACCAGCGGCGGCATCAGGTAGCAGCGCCCCCCGGCGTAGAGCGGCTGGAGGACGTTCCCGATCAGCCCCATGTCGTGGTAGAGCGGCAGCCAGCCGACCACCACCGACGCGGCCGACTGGTCGAAGCCGGCGCGGATCATCTCCTGGTTGTGCAGGAGGTTGCCGTGGCTCACCGCCACCCCCTTGGGCAGCGAGGTCGACCCGGAGGTGTACTGCAGGAAGGCCAGCGAGCCGCTGTCGAGGGCCGGCGGTTGCCAGCGCTCGCCCGTCTCGTCGGTCACCTCGTCGGTGGCGAGCCAGGCGATGCCGTCCAGCCCGAAGCTCTCCCGCCGCTTGGCGGACGGCAGCGCCGAGGCGACCGTCAGCGCCAGGCGGGGCCCCGCGTCCTGGACGATCGCCGCCAGCCGGCCCGACGAGCGGTTGCTGCGCAGCGGATAGGCGGGGACGGCCACCACCCCGGCGTACAGCGCGCCGAAGAAGGCGGTGATGAAGTCCAGCCCGAAGGGATAGAGCAGAAGCGCCCGGTCGCCGGGCACAGTGGTCTCGGCCAGGCGGGCGGCGATCGCCCGGGCCCGGCGGTCGAGCGCCGCGTAGCTGAGCTCCGCCGTGACCTCCCCCTGCTCGTCCAGGAGCGCGAACAGCGGCCGCTCGCCGTGCTCCGCGGCGCGCCGCCGCACCAGGTCGACGAAGCTGCGGATCTCTGCGGTCGAAGCGGATGAATCCATGGCGATCTGACCCTTGAGGCTCATGTCGTCAGCTCGGCCACCGGCTCCGAAGCGGGCGAAACGGCGAGCACGCCCGCGAGCTCCCCGGCCCTCCCGTCCATTTCCACGCGGCCGCCGTCGAGCTTCACGACCCGGTCCGCCACC
This sequence comes from uncultured Acidobacteriota bacterium, assembly GCA_963718645.1. Lineage (GTDB taxonomy): Bacteria > Acidobacteriota > Thermoanaerobaculia > Multivoradales > UBA5704 > DATARR01. The sequence continues at coordinate 1,452,750 of OY970373.1, read as the reverse complement.
CCGTAGTAGCGGTCGTCGTGCGTGATGGCGATCACCCCCTTCCCCCGCGCCTTGAGCTCGGGGAGGAGCTGGTTGTAGAAAATCCACTTGAAGTGGGGGTCCTGGTCCGCCGCCCACTCGTCGAAGACGAAGATCGGGCGGTCCTCCAGGTAGGCGGAGAGCAGCGCGAGCCGCTTGCGCTGCCCCTGCGACAGCTCGACGGTCGACAGGACACCGTCGCGGACCTCCACCTTGTGGTCGACCTGCAGGAGGGCGAGGTACTCGCGGGCCCGCTCCGCCAGCCGGTCGGGATCGAGCCCGGCGAGCTCCTCGAACAGGAAGAAGTCCGCGAACACCGCCGAGAAGATCTGCCGGTAGGCCTCGCGGCCCTCCTCCACGACCGGCCGGCCGTCGACGCGGATCTCGCCGGTCAGCGGCGCGTAGAGGCCGAGGATCACCTTCGCCAGGGTCGTCTTGCCGCTGCCGTTGCCCCCGACCAGGAAGACGATCTCGCCAGGGCGGAAGCAGAGCGAGATCGGCCCCACCACGAAGAGCTCGCCGGTGACCGGATCGTCGTAGGAGTGGGTGACCTCGACCAGCTCGAGCGTCTTCCACGCGACGGCCGGCGGGACCGGCGCGCTCTCCTGCGCCTCGCCCGGCCCGTCGAGCGACAGGCCCAGCCCCTGGATCGCCTCCACCGCGGCCGCCGCGCGGTTGAACATCGGCAGCAGGTTGAGGATCGTCTCCAGCGGCGCGGTCAGGAAGAGGATCGTCAGGGTGTAGCCGGTGAGCGTCTGCGGCGTCACCGACTGGAAGCGCGGCAGCACGACGACCAGCACGCCGATCGCCAGGAAGAAGAGGATCTGCCCCCAGCTATGGGCGGCCGCGGCGATGGCATTACCCCGCAGGTTGGCCTCGCGGAACTCCGAGGAGACCCGCTCCAGCCCGCCCCGCAGGTGCGCCTCGCGCCGCGCACTGTTCAGCTTCAGCTCCTTGACGCCGAAGATCACCCCCTGGAGCTTCTGCACCATCTCGTCCCACGCGCTGCGGCTCCGGCGGAGGTACTTCAGCGCCCGGCGCAGCGGCAGCCGGTAGGTGATGACGCCGAAGACCAGGAAGAGGAGGAAGACCAGCAGCGCGCTCCGCGACAGCCAGCCGAGATAGATCACGGCGGCGATCAGGATCGCGACGTTGAGGCAGAGCGTCGGGAAGGCGGCGAGCGTCTCGCTCAGCGCCCGCACGTCCTCCGTCAGCGTCGCCAGCAGCCGGTGGGTGCCGAGCTTCTCAAGCTGGCGCAGCGGCGCCGCGAGGATACGGCGGCTGAGGGTCATCCGCGCCTCGAACACGGCGTCCTCGGTCAGCCGGACCAGCAGCATCGTCGACAGATACCGGCCGGCCGGCACCAGCGCGCAGAGACCGGCGAACAGGGCGATCCAGGAGGCCGTCGGCGTTCCGTGCTTGAACAGCATCGAATTGATTACGCCGACAAGCGCCATATTTGCGAAACCGCTCAAGATACCGATAACGATCACGCCGAGCACGATCCAGCGCGACCGGCTCGAGCGGGTAAAGCGAAGGGGAAAGAGAAGGACTTCGATCATGCAATAAACTCTCAGGCCTTACAAGAAAGCTGAGATCTCCAACTTCTTTAGCGAAATAGTACATTAATAGATTGGCTCGACGGCTCCGAATGCTACTTTCTTCATCTCCGTATACGAACGATAGCGCACGTTCGTCTATCTGAGTGCTTCACTTGGGAGAATGCGTGACAACCCTGCCAAGACAGCAAGATTTTGAAAGTTGGAGATACCGCGGAGAGGAGGGGGGAAGCTGGGTTCCGATCCCGCGAAAAAGGAGCGGGAAACGATAAAAGATACGAGACCGGAACCCGGAAGGCGGGTGAATGTCGCGGTGCGGCTCAGCCGCGCAAGCGCAGCAGATCGTGCTTCGTTTTGTCAAGCTCTCTAAGAGCAATTCCGATATTGCCGTTCATATTATTATTAAATATACGACTTTGCTCCTGGAGATCCTTGGTCTCGGTGGCGCCGTGGCCGGTTTCGCCCCGCAGCTTCGCGGTGTCGCTGGCGAGCTGCGCGGTGAGCCGGCTCCTCTCCTCGTCGGTCATCGTCTCGCCGCTGGCCAGCCGCACCGCCGTCGTCCTCACCCGCTCCACGATCTCCGGGGAGGGTCCGCTGCCGGCCTGCGCGATCATGCTCTTGATCTGGGGCTCGAGGCAGCGGGTGAGGTCCTGCGAGAGGCGGTCGGCCCGGGCCAGCGCCGCGTTCACCCGCTCCCCCGCCGGCACCCGTAGCGCCGCCAGGTCCGAGGCCTCCTTGCGGATCGCCGTCAGCTCCTGCTGCTGGGCCTTGGTGACCTGGCACGTCCCGGCCTGCGCGGCTGCTTCGGCCTTCGCCGCCGCCTCGGAAGCCGCCGCCGCGCCCACCGTCGGTACGCCTCCGATCAGGAGGGCCGCCGCCAGGGCCCCGGATTTCCAACTGTCGAGAATCTTGCTCATGGATCCGTCCTTTCTGGGTTCTCCCCAAGTCAGGAGGCCATACTACCACCGCGGTAGTTGAAGGTCAACATGAAAGGCGCGGGGAGGAGCTTTGTATAGTACTCAGCGACTTACGGGCAACTCCCTGCCGGGTGACGCCGCGCGGGCGCTTTTGCCCTCCGCGTGGGCCGGTTGCGCCCTCGCGAGGGCCCGCCGCCCCCTGGCGAAGGGCGGTTGCGCCCTCGCGAAGGGCCGACCGCCCCTGGCGTGGGGCCAATGCCCCTTCGCTTGGGGCGCTTGGCCCTTCGCGTGGGGCCGTTCGCCCCTCGCGAGATCTCGTAAGTCGATCGCGAAGGGCCATCGGCCCCACGCGAAGGGCGGTCGGCCCCACGCCAGGGGGCATTGCGCCCTCGCGAGGGCGCAACGGGCCCACGCGAAGGCGCAACCGCCAGATGCGTCCGTTCCAACGCCGGACGCGGGTGCGGATAGAGCGGATACGTCCGCGGGAAGCGCCTTCGCGACCGCGCTTCCGCCCCGGCCGGGCGCGGAATCCCCGGACGCGAAGGCGGAAAGGGCCCTGGCGTGGGCGATCCGCTCCAGCTCCGCGGGGAAAGGCGACGCCCTGCACCGACCGTCTGCCGAACCGATTCAAAGAGCCGTGCGGGCCGCCGGACCTTCCATGGCGCGCGTCGAATTATCCAGAACGGCGGCCCGCTGTCAAGCGCCGGGATTTCTTATGGAAACCTTTTTTCGTTTGATCAGAGAGGAGAGGACCGAGAATTGGTCGGCGTTCTCGCCGTGGTCCGGGGCTTCGCGGCTCAAAGTCGCGAACGTGCGGACGATGACCTCGCGGAGATTGATCACCGCCTCCCTGCCTGTTTTGCCTTCGGCTTCGAGATCCGCCTCGTCCAGCCGCGCCCGCGGTCGCGGTCCGGATTCGTCCACCATTACGGCGATGGGTCTGGCCAGCGCGAGCTCGGGGGCGGGGAGAGTGTTGATATAATAAAGCTGGCGCGGCGGGCTCGTTCTCAATTTCGTCTGCAAGCCGCGCAGGATGTCGGCGGCTTCGGATAACCTTTCGGAGGCGCTCGACAGCTCACCCAAGGCCTGCTCGTACCACTGGTTCGGCTCTGCGTTTCCTGCCGCGACCCCCGAGTTGTATTGACGCCACAGCCGCTTGATGACCGGCACCGCCTCGGGCGGATACCTCCTTCGCTCTCCGTCCATGAGGGAAGGAACCGAGTCACCATGGTGCTCCAGGAGAAGGATGATGTTCCTCTGCGTAATCCCGGTTTCCCGCACGATATCGCCCATCGAGTAGATCTTGCGCGGCCCCGCGGTCATCCAGCGCCTCCCTCAAACTTGTTCATGCTGTGGCTCCTCTTGCAGAGTCATGATCAGGCGAAGGCCCAGCGAGCGGCAGAGCCTCTCGGCGGTGTCAAACCTCAAGCCCCTTTCGCCATCGAGAATTTGATAGATGTTCTCCACGCTGCACCCGCACTCGCGAGCGAGGTCGGATTCCCAGACTCCTCGCCGGATCATTTCCTGGATCAGCAGCCCGCGGAAATGATTCGCCAGGCTCTCGTCATGCCGGATTTCCTGGGCGAGCCGGGCGCGAAGATTCGGACGTAAACCGCTCCGCCTTCGACGCCTGACGGGTTCACTCTTCGGCATCACCGCTCAAGTCCGCCCACTGCGTGATCCGGAAGGACGGTTGCGCCGACACGTGAACGATCAGGAGAGCATTCGCCCGGGCCTTGCCCTCGATGAGGATTCGCATGGATTCCGGCAACTGGAGAGCCCCGCCGGGCTCGAGCTCCAGCTCAATATTTTTCCCATGGTTCAGCCCCAGCGACGGCGGTCCGAACCGAACTTCGGCGAAGCATGCCTGGCCGGTGAGCCGGTCTCCCGGAGAGAGGCCGAGCGCCCAGAGAGCCTCCGCGGGGAGCGTCACCCGCAGATCAGGCCCGAAAGTCAACTTGTACCGCGCCTCCACATAGAACCTTGGGCGGGGCCTTCCCGAAATCAAGGTGAACGATTCGCTGTGATCCTCCGCTTTCAGGTAGATCGATCCTCCCGGCCGCACCAGAGCCGCCGCTTCGTCCGGCAGGATGAGTGCCCCCCCGCGTCCCACCGCGCCCATGCTCTGGTGGAACACGTACTTTTCGAGGCAGAACCAGACCGAGCTGCACCCCGCCAGGATAGAGCTCACCTGGTCGAGGTAGCTCGCGAATTTCCAATTCACCGCCTCGAAGCCCTGAGACGGTGAAGCGGTCAGCAGATCCCCCTCCTTCAGGGACAGCGCCCAGAGGATGAGCTCGGGCAGGATGGGAATCCCGCTCACGATTTCGAGCGGCACCTCCGCCACCACGCGCACGGCGCTCCGAGAGAACGGGGAGCCGAAAGGGGGCCGCTTCAGACAGTCCATGCCTGGTCGCCGTCCGGCGGCTTCACGCTTCTTCCCTCTCTGAATCAGAGGCCGGGAGCGCCGCCGCGTCCCGCAGGTCCCGGATCGCGGGAGCCACGCAATCGTTCAGGACGCATCCGATGACCGAGCGGAGCTCCGTGCGAAGGTCCATCGTTTCGAGATCGTTCACGATCCCTTGCGGAGTGCCGTCGGCGGCCGGTTCCGGCAGGCTCGCTTGCACTCCCATCAGCCGGAATCTGAGGGCTTCCAGCTCGGCGACGATCTCCCAGAGCTGCTCCTGGGCCGCATTGATCTGCGCCATGCAAGGCTCCTCTCCTTCCAAGAGCTCCCAGACTCGGCGGCCCGACTGAAGGCACGCGGGGCAGCCGGTCAGCAGGTGGCGGATCAAGGTGCGCACCGCATCCCGCGGGAACTCGCCGCGCAGGAAGCCGTCGAGGTCGTGGCCGCAGGAGCCGGCGGACGGCGCGGGCAAGATCGGTTTCGCTTCGTGGATCGCCATGGCGGCTGAAGGTAAAGAGATCCGCGCCCCTCACCAAGCGGGAGAGGATGGTGCAGCGGCGGGAGTGACGTGGCTTCGTCGCCGGAGTGGGCTCGCCGCTTTTTTCCGTTGGAAGGTCTGAAATTCTTTTCTCCCGTGTCACGAAAAGGGAGCCACCGGCAACCTATCTCTGGAGAAGGACCACTCTGGAGATAAGCCATGCCCTTGGAAGTCCCGCCGGACCTCAGCATCGTCTTGACGTTCCTCCGCTCCGGCCAGGGTTGGATCCAGGCGGATCTGGCCAAGGCCGCGGGGATCTCGCCGAAGATCCTCAGCGACTATGAGACCGGAAGGCGCACCCTCACCCGCGAGCGGCTGGAGTACCTCATTGCCTTCGTGGGGCTCCCCCCCGCCGCTGTCGACTCGACCCTCGACCGCCTCGCCGCCAACCGGGCCCTGTCCCGGCCACCCCTGGGCTCGGAGCCCTTCGCCACCGCGCCTGTGATTGAGGCCGTCGCCGCCCGTCTTGGCACCCTGGCCGCGAGCTTTGCCCGGGCATCCCTCTCGATGATGACCCGCGAAGGCGAGGCGCTGGTCGCCCGCCAGCGCGCCGAGGTGCTCTGGGAGCGCCTGAAGAAACGCACGCCCGCGGAGCGGCGGAGCCTCGTGAAGCACGGAACCAAGTTCCGGGCCTGGGCGCTGTGCGAGCGTGTGGCCGCCGAGAGCATCAAGCAGGCGCCGAACCATCCGAAGGACGCGCTGGAGCTGGCCGAGTTGGCCCTGCTCATCGCCGAGCTTCTCCCCGCCGGGCAGGCCTGGAGCCTGCGAGTCCAGGGGTATGCCTGGGCCCACGTGAGCAACGGCCGCCGGGTCTGCAACGACCTGCCGAAAGCCGACGAGGCGATCGGCCGCGCCTGGAAGCTCTGGGAGGCGGGGGCGCCGGGAGATCCGGGGCTGTTGAATGAAGCCATGCTGCCTTGGATCGAGGCAGCTCTCCGCAGGGGTCAGAGGCGGTTTCTCGAAGCGCTTAAGCGGATCGGCGAGGCCCTGGTGATCGACGCGGGAGAGTTGAGAGGGGAAATCCTTCTCACCAAAGCGCGAATTCACGAAACGCTCGGCGACCCGGAGGCTTCGACGGCAGCTCTGCTGGAAGCCGCCCCCTTGATCGATCCGATGCGGGAGCCACGGAATGCGTGGGTCTTGCGAATCAACCTCGTCGTCGACCTTTGTCATCTGGAGAGATTCGAGGAAGCCGGAACGCGGTTAGATGAAGTCCAGGCTTTGGCTGAGCGGTTGGGCGAAGAGCTGGACCTGACGAGGGTCGTTTGGCTGAAAGGAAAAGTCGCTGCGGGGCTCGGACAGCTTTCTGATGCTCAAATGGCCTTTGAACAGGCGCGACGCGTGTTCAGCCGGCGGGATTTGGTTTTCGACTATGCGCTCGTGAGCATGGACTTGGCTGTGCTTCTCCTGAAGCAAGGGCGCACTGCTGAGGTGAAGTCGCTGGCAAATGAGATGTTGCGGATTTTCCAGGCGCAGAACGTCGAGCGTGAGGCTCTGGCTGCGCTTCGGCTTTTCTGCGATTCAGCCCAAAGAGAAACCGCTACGATTGAGCTGGCACGCAGACTCGTGAAGTTCCTGCACCGTGCTCAGCACGATCCTGAGTTGCGCTTCGCCGATGGTGGCAAAGAGGCTGGAGCCCGGTGAGAGCCCCAGCCGGCTCGGATTGGTCTTGCTAGTGGCCCGGCAGGCAAAGGCCCAGAGGATCCGTTCCGCACCCCGCGTCGGTGGTGTTAGGGCTCCGTGTGGCGGGGTTGACCATGGATCGGCCGAGAGGATCTGTTCCAGGTCCCTCTTTGGTGTTCGGCTTCTGAGCATAGGAGCTGGCCCCGCACCGGCCCCAGGGTTCGATTCCGCAGCCCGCGTCGGTATTGGGGATTTGCGTGGAAGTACTCGCATCGCAGTGACCCAAAGGGTTTATCGTGCAGCCGGCCTTGGCCCAGACGCCCGCGAGGAGATTCCACCAAGGCCCTAACCCATTGGCAGCGCTTCGGGCGGCCTGGGACCGAATCTCCGCCCGGGCTGTGGCGGCGTTGGCCCCCGAGGGTCCGAGGCTGAGTCCGAGGAGGACAAGAACGGCTGCTCTGCGAATGATTTGCATCACCGGCTCCTTTCGGGAGGCAGCTCGCCCGCGGCCTCCATGGCCGCCGAGCCTGACCTCTCCGGCGACCATCGTGCCGCGAATTGGGTGGACAGGAAAGGCCAAAGAGTGAAGCCGCAACACTGAAGAGGGGGATACCCATGGAAGGCGCCGACAAGAACGCTCCCGAGTCGAGGCTGGCCCTATTACTTTTCCGCCATGCCCTTTTCTGGGATCAGGGAGATCTCGCCCGGGCCGCCCGCATCGCGCCGAGCCAGCTCTCGGTCTACGAGCAGGGGGACAGGGCCACGCCGAGGGAGATTCTGGAGAAGGCCGCGGTAGCGGTTGGATTCCCAGTCTTTCTACTCGATCCGCTCCTCTGGGTCCTCCGCTCGTTCTTGGCCGTCATGCGGGGAAAGTCCCGCTCAGCCCGCGTCTTTGCAAACGGGCTCTTTGCCGAGCTGCTTGCCCTGATCCGGATGGCGACCGACGCGGTCCTCGCGCCTCTCGATCGCCTAACCCAGGAGCGGCCAGGCGCGGCGACGCTCTGGAGTCATCTGGAAAAGTGCATGGCCCCGGAACGCCGGATGCTGGTGGAGGAGCTCGAAGAGTACTGGAGCTCCGAATTGGCCACGATGGCGGCCGCAGAGAGCTTGCGGAAGGCGCCGAACCATCCGAAGGAGGCGCTGGAGTGGGCCGAGTTGGCCCTGTTCGTCTCCGAAAGGGTTCCTGGAGACCTGCAGCTCCAGAGCCATATATGGGCCATTGTGAGCAACGCCCGCCGCGTCTGCAACGATCTCCCGGGTGCTGAGGAGGCAATCGCCCGAGCCTTGAGTATCAGGGAGGCCGGTGGACCGGGCGAACCGGGAGTGCCGAACGGAACAATACTTCCCTGGATTGAGGCCGCCCTCCGCAGGGCTCAGCGCCGATTTGCGGAAGCCCTCGATCGGATCGACGAGGCCTTGGCGCTCGACTCAGGAGAGTTGCGAGGAGAAATCCTTCTTACTCAAGCTCACATTCACGAGACCCTCGGCGATCCAGAGGCATCAACGGCGGCTTTGCTGGAGGCTGCGTCCTTGATTGATCCAGCGTGCGAGCCACGCAACGCATGGGTGGTACGGATCAATCTGTCCTTGACTCTGTGCCTACTGGGAAGATTCGAGGAAGCCGAGTCGCGCCTGCCCGAGGTGCAGGCCTTGGCCGAGCAGTTGGGCGAGGAACTCGATCTAACGAGGGTTGTCTGGTTGACCGCCAAGATCGCCGCCGGCCTCGGGCGCCCTCAAGAAGCCCGCGAGGCGTTCGAAAAGGTGCAAGGCGTGTTCAGCCGGCGCGAGCTGACCTTCGACTACGCGCTTGTGAGCCTGGAGCTGTCCGTGCTCCTCCTGGAGCAGGGGCGCACCGCCGAGGTGAAGACGCTGGCGGAGGAGATGCTGGAGATCTTCCGCACCCAGAAGGTCGAGCGCGAGGCCCTGGCCGCGCTCCGTCTCTTTTGCGATGCCGCCCGAAGGGAAGCCGCGACGGTGGAGCTGGCGCGGAGGATGGTGACGTTCCTGCACCGGGCGCAGCATGATCCCGAGTTGAGCTTCGGGGAAGATGGGAAGATGTAGGCTCCAAGGAGCCCAGGCATGTAGCCTGGGACGTGAGCCTGGCGTGAGCAGGGGCAACGGCAGCTTTCCTCGGAGCGATGTGCCGTAGCCCCTCCGGGGCTTTTGGGAGGCGTTTGGCTCCCCCTCCTGGGGCTCGCGCCCCAGGCTACATGCCGTTGCCCCTTGTGGGGCAAATTCAAAGCTCCGGACTATGGCGTCTGCCCCGACCAGATCGTCAGATTTCCCGCTTCGAATCCATCCGAGAAGATCCGGTTCCCCACCGGGACCGTCAGGCTCACGGTGTTGTTGGCGCTGTTCGGGTCCGGGGTGCCGGCCGGCGGCGTCACGGACGCGGAATCGGTGATGGATGGGGGGGGCGTGGCATTGACCTGCCCGGTGATCGTGAAGGTCACGGTGCCGCCCTGGGCCACGGTCACCAGCGCGTTGAGGTTCCCTCCTCCCGTGCCGGCCGGGCAGGTGGAGCCCGGCGAGGCGGAGCAGGTCCAGACGGGTGAGGTGAAGGCGACGGGGAACGTGTCCGTCACCTGGGCGTTGGTGGCGTTGGCCGGGCCGGCGTTGGTCACCTTCAAGGTATAGACGAGGTTGGTGCCGGGCTGGGCCACGGGCTGGTTGGCCGTGAGGGTGACTCCGAGGTCGGAGACGGGCGCGATAGTGTCCTGGTCGGTCGCCTGGTTGTTCGCCGCCACCGGGTCGGTGGTGCCGGCCGGGACGCCCGCGGCGGCGCTGTTGATCACCGGGCTGAGGGTGCCCTGGGCCACAGTGGCCGTCAGTTGATAGGTCAGCGTGCCGCCCGGCGGCAGGCTCACGGTGTCCACGATGTTGTTGTTGCCGGCGGCGGTGCAGGCGGCGCCCAGGGAGGGGGTGCAGGTCCACACCGCGCCGGTCAGGGAGGCGGGAGGCACGTCGATCACCGTGGCGCCGGCGACGTTGCTGGGGCCGTTATTGGTGACGACCAGGACATAGGTCACGGTATCGCCGGGCGAGACGGCCGTCCGCCCGTCGCTCAGCGCGACGGCGAGGTCGGCGCGGCGGCTCAGGGTGTCGGAGTCGGTCGCGCTGTTGTTGCCGGGCGTGGGATCGGTGACGCCGGCCGGCGCCGCCACGGTGGCCTGGTTGGTCAGGGTGCCGGTGGCCGCCGGATTGATCGTCACGGTCAGGGTGTAGGTCACGCTCCTGCCTGCCGGCAGGTCGACGGAGTCGGCGATGCCGCCGTTGCCGCTCGCCGCGCAGTGGGCGCCGGCCGAAGGCGTGCAGGTCCAGGAGGCCGCCGTCACCACGGCCGGGGGCGAGTCGGTCACCGTGGCGCCCGCCACGTCGCTCGGCCCGTTGTTGGTGACGGTGATGACATAGGTCACCTGGCCGCCCGGCGTCGCGGTGGTCACGCCGTCGTCCTTGGTGACGGCGAGGTCGGCCTGCGGCGTCAGGGTATCGGTGTCGGTGGCGCTGTTGTTGCCGGGGTTGAGCTCGGTCACCCCGGCGGGTGCCGTCACCGTGGCGGTGTTGACGAGCGTGCCGGTGGCGGCGGCGGAGATCGTGCCGGTAGCGGTGTAAACGGCCGTGCCGCCGGAGGCGAGGTCGATGACGTCGAGGATCTGGCCGACGCCGATCGCCGAGCAGTGGGAGCCGGCGCTCGCCGTGCAGGTCCAGGTGATGCCGGAGAGAATGCCCGGGAAGGAGTCCGCCACCGTCACCCCGGAGGCATTGCTGGGGCCGTTGTTGGTGACGGTGATGGTGTAGGTCACCGAGGCGCCCGGCGCGGCGGTCGTCTTGCCGTCGGTCTTGGTGATGGCGAGGTCGGCCTGGGGCGTCAGGGTGTCGGTGTCCGTGGCGCTGTTGTTCCCGGCCACCGGATCGGGCACGGCGGCCGGCGCCTGGACGGCGGCGGTGTTGGCGAGCGTGCCGGTGGCGGCGGGAGAGACGGTGGCGGTGGCGGTGTAGGTGACGGTGCCGCCGGCCAGGATGTTGACGGTGCGGTCAATGTTGCCGGCGCCCGCCGCACCCCCCGCACAGCTCGAGCCGGCGGAAGCGGAGCAGGTCCAGCTCACGCCGGTCAGGAGGGTCGGGAAGGTGTCCGTCACCCGCGCTCCCGGCGCGTCGCTCGGGCCGTTGTTGGTGACGGCGATGGTGTAGGTCACCGGGCTGCCCGGCACCGCGGTCGTCTTGCCGTCCGTCTCGGCGACGGCGAGGTCGCCCTGGAGGAAGATCGTGGTGCTCGCCTGCGAGGAGTTGTTGCCCGGCTGCGGATCGACCGAGCTGCCGGCCACCGAGGCCGTGTTGGTGACCACGGTGCCGGCGGCGAGGCTCGAAGCCGGCCTGAAGGTGGCGGTCACCGTCACCGCCGAGCCGGCGGCGAGGTCGCCCAGGTTGCAGGGGAAGCCGCCGGCGCACGGAGCGCTCGCCGAAACGAAGGTGGTGCCCGCGGGAGTGGGATCGCTGAGGAGGGTCGCGAGGGCGGTGCCGGGCCCCAGGTTGCGCACCGTGATCGTCGCCGTCAACAAGCTGCCGGCCGCCGCCTGCGCCGGGGCGGTCTCCCCCACCTCCAGGTCCGCCGAGGGGTGGCCGACGCCGGTGGTGACGGTGGCGCTGTCGTTGCCGGAGACGCCGTCCGGCTCGTTGGCGGTGGCCGAGGCGCTGTTGACGATGGGGTCGGGCCCGGCGTAGCCGGCGGGGACGTGGTAGGTCGCCAGCACCGTCACCGTCTGCCCCGCGGCCAGGGTGTCGAGGAAGCAGGGGAAGCCCCCGGCGCACGGCGCGGTGGCGGCGGCGAAGGTCAGGCCCGAGGGGGTCGGATCGGCCAGGAAGACGTTGGTGGCTGCGGCCGGCCCGTGGTTCGTCACCTTCAGGATGTAGGTCAGGTCCTGCCCGCGATCGACCCTCACGGGCGCCAGCTTGACCACCTCCAGATCGATGGCCGAGGCCACCAGGCTGGTGATGGCGTTGGCGGCATTGTTCCCCGGGGTCGGATCGGCCGTCGTCGCCGTCACCGAGGCGCTGTTGACGATCAGGCTCGGGCCGGAATAGCCCGCCGGGATGGAGAGGGTGACGTCCACCGAGCGGCTGGCGCCGGCGTTCAAGGTGCCGAGCGCGCAGTCGAACCCCGCCTGGCAGGGAGCGGTGGCGGAGACGAAGGAGAGCCCGGCGGGGAACGACTCCGCGAGCGCCACGCCCTGGGCGTCGTCCGGCCCGTTGTTGGTCACCGTCAGCCGGTAGGTGACGGTCGAGCCCACCGAGGCCACGGCGGGAGCCGTCTTGGTGATGCCGAGGTCGGCCTGGGGAGCGCGGGCCACGGCGGTGGCCGAGCGCGCCGTGTCGTCCGCCGGATGCGGATCGGAGGCGTCGCTCTGCACCGAGGCCACGTTGACGATGGGGTCCGGACCGGCGTAGGCCGCGGGCACCGTCCAGGTGGCGGTGAAGGTGAGGGTGGCGCCGGCCGCGATCGTCCCCAGGTTGCACGGGAAGCCGCCCGCGCAGGGGGCATCCGCGGTGGCGAAGGTGAGCCCCGCGGGCGTGGGATCGGTCAGCGTCACCGCGGCGTCCGAGGGGCCGGCGTTGGTCACCGTGAAGGTGAAGCTCAGGGGAGCGCCCCGCTCGACGCGGCCCGGCCCCAGCTCGGTGAGCGTCAGGTCGGCCACCCGGGTCAGGGGCTCGGAGTCGGTGGCGCTGTTGTTCCCCAGGGTGGGATCGAGGACCGTGGGCGGCGCCGTCACCGTGGCCGTGTTGGTCAGGGTGCCGGTAGCGGAGGGCGAAACGGTGGCCGAGACGGTGTAGGTCACCGTGCCGCCGGAGGGGAGGTTGACCGAGTCGGTCAGCGTGCTCCCCGAGCCGGAGGGAGCGCCGCAAGCGGCTCCCCCACCGCCGGTGCAGGTCCACGCCGGGCTCTGGAGAGCGGCCGGGAGGACGTCCTGCACCGTGGCGCCGGTGACGTTGCTGGGGCCCAGGTTGCTCACCACGATCGCATAGGTGACCGGCTGGCCGGGCACGGCGGCGGTGAGGCCGTCCGTCTTGGTGATGGCGAGGTCGGCCTTGGGGGTCACGCCGTCGGAATCGGTGGCGGTGTTGTTTCCCGGCACCGGGTCGGTTTCGCCGGCCGGCGGGGAGACGGTCGCCGTGTTGACCACGGCCGTCTGCGCCGCCGGATCGACGGTGGCGGTGAGCGTGTAGGTCACCGAGCCGCCCACCGGAATCGAGGGCGTGGTGTTGATGGCGCCGCTGCCCGATGCGGCGCCGCAGCTCGCCCCGCCGGTGGCGGCGCAGGTCCATTGCACGCTCTGCAGCAGGGCGGGCGGGTTGTCGACGACGCTCGCGTTCACCGCGTTGCTGGGGCCGGCGTTGGTCACCACGATGGTGTAGGTCACGGGGTCGCCCGGCACCACGATGTTCTTGCCGTCCGTCTTGGTGATCGCCAGATTCGCGATGAGGACGACCGGCGTCGAAGCGGTGGCGGAGTTGTTGGCGGTGCTGCTCTCGGGGCTCGCCGTGGTGGCGCTCGCCGTGTTGAGGATCGGATTGGGCGTCATATAGCCCGCGGGCACGGCGTAGGTCACCGTCACCGGGGTGGACTGGCCGGCCGGCAGGTCGGCCAGCGCGCAGGGGAACCCCGCGGCGCACGGCGCCGAGGCCGAGACGAAGGTAAGCCCCGGCGGCGTCGGGTCGGCGAGCACCACGGAGGTGGCGGCGCCGCTCCCCTGGTTCTTCACGGTGACGGTGTAGGCGAGGTTGGTCCCCGCCGTCACCGAGGCCGGGCCGGTCTTGGTGACGGTCAGGTCGGCCGGCTGCACCACGGCATCCGTGTCGGTCGCGCTGTTGTTCCCCGCCACCGGGTCGGTGACTCCCCCGGGCACGGCCGCCGTGGCGGTGTTGGCAAGGCTGCCGCTCGCCCCCGCGCCCACCGTGGCGGCGAGCGTGTAGGTGAGGCTCGCGCCGGCCGGCAGGTTCACCGTGTCGTTGATGCCGCCGCTCCCCGACGCCGTGCAGCTCGCGCCGCTGCCGGCGGCGCAGGCCCAGGTGGCCCCGGTGAGCGTCGCGGGCAGGTTGTCGGTGACGGTGGCTCCCGCCACGTCGCTCGGGCCGTGGTTGGTCACCACGATCGTGTAGGTGAGCGGCAGGCCCGGCGAGGTCTGCGCCACGCCGTCCGTCTTGGTCACCCCGAGGTCGGCGTCGTAGACCACCGTGGTCGAGGCCGTGGCGGAGTTGTCGGCCGGATTGGGATCGACGTCGGCCGAGCTCACCGCGGCGGTGTTGACCAGCGGGTTGGGCGTCACGTGGTTCGAGCGCACGTCGTAGCTGACGCCGATGGCGAGGGTGGTGCCCGCCGGCAGGTCGCCCAGGTTGCAGGGGAAGCCCGAGGCGCAGGGCGCCGTGGCGCCGCGGAAGACGAGGCTCGCCGGCGCGGACTCGGCGAGCGACACGCCGTGGGCCGTGGCCGGCCCCTTGTTGGTCACCAGGAGGACGTAGCTCAAGCGGCTGCCGGCCGCCACCTGCCCGGGTCCCATCTTGGTGAGGGTCAGGTCGGCGGCGTCGGCGCCGATGCCGGTGAGCGCCGTGGCCGTGTTGTCGCCCGGCGAGCCTTCGGGCGTGTCAGAGACCACCGTCGCCACGTTGGCGAGCGGGTTGGCCCCCGAGTAGCCGCCGGGGATGTGGAAGGTGGCCTTGACGGTGACGCTCTGCCCCAGGGCGAGGGTGCCCAGGGCGCAGGGGAAACCGGCGGCGCACGGCGGATCGGCGGCGGCAAAGGTGAGCCCGGCGGGCGCGGGATCGCGGAGCTGGACGCCGGTGGCGGCGGCCGGGCCGTGGTTGGTCACCACCAGGATGTAGGCCGCGTCCGTCCCCAGGGCGGCGGAGGTGGGGCCGGTCTTGGCCACCGTCAGGTCCGCCGTGTCGGCGCCCAGCGGCACCGCGGCGGCGGCGCTGTTGTTGCCGGGCGCGGGGTCGGCGGTGGAGCTGGTGGCCGTGGCCGAGTAGACGATCGGGTTGGCGCCGCTGTAGCCGCCGGGGATGCCGAAGGTCACCTTCACGGTCACCGCGGCGCCGGCGTTGAGCGTCCCCAGGCTGCACGGGAAGCCGCCCGCGCAGGGCGCGGTGGCGCCGGTGAAGAGCAGCCCGGCCGGCGGCGTGTGGGCGAGCGAGACCGCCTGCGCGTCGTGGGGGCCGTTGTTGGTGACGGTGACGGTGAAGGTCACCGTCGAGCTGAGCGCCGCCGAGGGGGGGCCGGAGACGGCGACCGCGAGGTCGGCGCTGGGGGTGCCCACCGGCGTGGTGGAGCGGGCGCTGTTGTTGGCGGGCACCGGATCGCGCGAGGTGGTGGTGGCCGCGGCGAGGTTGATGATCGGGTCCGGCCCCAGGTAGGGGGACGGGAGGGAGAAGGTGGTGGTGACCGTCGCCTGGCCGCCGGCCGCGATCGTCCCCAGGTTGCACGGGAAGCCGCCGGTGCACGGCGCGCCGGCCGAGGTGAAGGTGAGCCCCGGCGGCGTGGGATCGGCGAGCGAGACTCCGTAGGCGTCCGACGGGCCGGCGTTCCTGACGGTGAGCGTGTAGGTCACCGGGCCGCTGCCGGCGGAGGGCGGCCCGGCCTTGGCGAGCGTCAGATCGGAGACGGGAGTCAGCGCGTCGTCGTCGGTGGCGCTGTCGTTGCCGGGAATGGGATCGGTGCCGTGGGCCGGCATCACGCGGGCCACGTTCTCGAGCACGCCGGTGGCCGAGGGGGAGATGACGCCGGTCGCCGTGTAGGTCAGGACGCCGCCCACCGGGATGCTGACGGCATCGGTCAGGTCGCCCACGCCGCCGGCGGTGCAGGAGCTGCCGGCCGTCGCCGTGCAGGTCCAGGTCACTCCGGTCAGCTCGGGGGGGAAGTCGTCCATCACCAGCGAGCCGCTCGACTGGCCGATGCCGAAATTCTTGACCACCAGGGTATAGGTGACGCTGGTGCCGGGCACGGCGGTGGCGACGCCGTCGGTCAGGGTGACGCCGAGGTCGGGCACCCCCTGGGCCAGCCGCGCCGCGTAGTCCACCACGTTGACGGCGTAGGTGCCGGCGAAGGCCGCCTGCGGCGGATTGGGGCCGGCCCCCATGAGAAAGTGGTCGAGCGGGATCGTCGAGTAGAGGACGGCGCCGTTGCCGAACGGATAGAGGAAGGTGACGATCTGATTCGGATCCGTCCGCGACAGGATCAGCTTGGCCCCCGCCGGCAGGGTCGAGGCGTCGGCGTAGCCGTGGTCGGAGAAGCCGCCGTTGTCGAGACTGGTGTTGTCGATGGTGCCGCCCATGCCGCCGTTGGTGACCGGTGTCGAGCTGTCACGCACATCGATATTGTTGGGATCGGTGAAGTCGCGCCGGATGACGAAGCCGGAGCCGCCGGGGAGGATGGTGTTCGCTCCCCCGGTGCCGTCTCCATTCGAGACGTATTCGTCGTGGATGACGAGGATCAGGCCGTTGTCATGGACCGCCGTCCGGATGGCGCTCTGGCGCGCGAGGTCGAGGTACTCGGTGCCGTAGGAACCGTTCGACGGGTTCTGGACGAACAGCACCTTGATCCCGGCGAGGTCCGCGGCCTGGAGGTCCGAGAGCGAGACCGCCGTCTGCCCGGCGGCGGTGATGGGCGGCACCTGGTTGGAGTTGCCGCTTCCCAGGCTCATGTCGTAGTAGCCGACATTGACCGCCGCTTGCAGGATACCGGCGCTCAGGAAAAAAGTGATCAAAAGAGAGGAGACACTTCTCCCTCGTGTTGTCCAGAAGGCTCTGCGAGACATGATGACCTCTCGTTCAGCACACCGCCGAAATATATGGATTCGGCGCCGTGACCGGGTGCTTGACAGTGTGTGTTCTCAATTGTACCTTGTGTTTACTCGTTAGGGAAGAAGAAGAAGAAGAAGAAAACAAAAAGGCGAGCGTCCGCGCTGCCCCTCCCGGTAGAAACGCCCTTGAAGCCAGGACAAGGGCCTCCCGGGAACCTCAATCAGGAGGCATGAAATGCCTGTCTCTCTAACCTACCCGGGCGTCTATATCGAGGAGATCCCGAGTGGCGTGCACACCCTCATCGGCGTTCCCACCTCGATCACGGCCTTCATCGGCGCGGCCATCCGGGGACCGATCAATACCCCTATAACAATTAACAATTATGGGGATTTCGAGCGCACCTTCGGCGGCTTGTGGTTGGGCAGCAGCCTGGGGTTTTCGGTTCAGGATTTCTTTTTGAACGGCGGTGCCCAGGCGATCGTCGTGCGCGCCTATGCGCCGCCGACCGGCACCCCGCCGCCGCCGCCCTCCGCCGCGATCAACGCCGGCGGGCTGAAGCTCCAGGCCGCCAGCCCCGGGACCTGGGGGAACGCGCTGCGGGCTCAGATCGACTACCCGGACGCGACCGTGATCGCCCCGGTGGCGGCCGCGCTGGGGGTCACCGCCGCCGACCTCTTCAACCTCACGATCCTCGACAATGGCACGGGGACGACGGAGGTCCTCCAGAACCTGACGGTCGCCGAGAGCCCGCGCCGGGTGGACCGCGTCCTGGCCAGCTCGTCGCAACTGGTGCGGGCCGTGCTGCCGCTCCCCTCGGCGCGGCCGGGCACCACCGACCCGACGTACACCGCGGCCACCGACGGCGCGGCGCTGGGCTCGGGGGACATCCTCGGCGCCCGCGGCGCCAAGACGGGGCTCTTCGCCCTGGAGAACGCCGATCTCTTCAACCTGCTGGTGATCCCCCCCTTCACCGCCGCGCCGGTCACCGCCGACTACGCGGCGTGGCTGCCCACCGTCGTCTCCTACTGCGAGGAGCGCCGGGCGATGCTGATCGTCGATCCGCCGACGGACTGGACCACCAAGGACGCCGCCAAGGCCGGGGTGGCGACCCTCAATCTGACGAGCAAGAACGCCGCCCTCTACTTCCCCCGGATCGGCCGCGTCAATCCGCTCCGCCAGAACATGGTGGAGGCCTTCGCGCCCTCGGGCGCCGTCGCCGGCGTTTTCGCCCGGACCGACACCAACCGCGGCGTCTGGAAGGCTCCGGCAGGGCTCGAAACGACGCTCAACGGCGTGGTGCAGCTGACCGTGCCGCTGACCGATCCGGAGAACGGCGAGCTCAACCCCCTGGGGGTCAACTGCCTGCGCGTGCGCCCCGCCGCCGGGCCGGTCATCTGGGGCGCCCGCACCCGCCAGGGGGACGACCGGCTGGCCTCGGAGTGGAAGTATGTGCCGGTGCGCCGCCTCGCCCTGTACCTGGAGGAGAGCCTCTACCGCGGCACCCAGTGGGTGGTCTTCGAGCCCAACGACGAGCCGCTGTGGGCGCAGATCCGGCTCAACGTCGGCGCCTTCCTGCAGACCCTCTTCCGCCAGGGGGCCTTCCAGGGATCGACTCCCCAGCAGGCCTATTTCGTCAAGGTCGACCGCGAGACCACGACGCAGAACGACATCGACAGCGGCATCGTCAACATCGTCGTCGGGTTCGCGCCGCTCAAGCCGGCCGAGTTCGTGGTCATCAAGATCCAACAGATCGCCGGACAGATCCAGACCTAGGAGGTCCGAGATGCAGTTCAGCGTCAACGCACAGCGGCTCGATCCCTACAAGAGCTTCAAGTTCCGGGTGAAGTGGGACGGCCGGTACGTCGCCGGAGTGAGCAAGGTGGGCGCCCTGAAGCGCACCATCGACGTGGTGGAGCACCGCGAGGGGGGTGACCCTTCGACGGTCAACAAGTCGCCGGGGCAGGCGAAGTTCGAGCCCATCATGCTCGAGCGCGGGATCACCCACGACCCCGAGTTCGAGAAGTGGGCCAACAAGGTGTGGAACTTCCACGCCGGCCTCGGCTCCGAGGTGTCGCTCGCCGACTTCCGCAAGGACATCGTCATCGAGATGTACAACGAGGCCGGCCAGCTCGCCAAGTCCTATCGGGTCTACCGGTGCTGGGTCTCGGAGTACCAGTCCCTGCCCGAGCTCGACGCCTCCGCCAACGCCGTGGCGATCGAAACGATCACGCTCCAGAACGAAGGTTGGGAGCGCGACACCTCGGTGGTCGAGCCCAAGGAGCCCAGCTTCGGCTGAGGCGGCTATGCGCGCCCTGTCCGCCCGCGACCTCCTGCTCGTCTGGGAGCAGGCCGAGCGCCAGTGTCCCCAGGAGCGGGCGCTGGCGCTGCTCGCCGCCGCCTTCCCGGAGCTCACGGGCGGCGAGCTCGCGGCCCTGAGCCTCGGCCGGCGGGACGCGTCCCTCCTCTCCCTTCACCGGCAGACCTTCGGCCCCGCCCTGGACCTGGTGGCCGACTGTCCGGCCTGCCGGGAGCCTCTGGAGCTCGCCCTCGACCTCGACGCCCTGGAGCTGGACGCCGAAGCCGCCGCCGGGGAGGAGCTGCTGGAGATCCACGAGAGCGGCCTGCGCCTGCTGGCGCGGCTGCCCACCGCCGCCGATCTGGCGGCGGTCTCCGGCGTCATCGGTGTCGCCGGGGCGCGGCGCCGGCTCGCCGAGCTCTGCGTGGTGACGGCCGAGCGCGACGGCGAGCCCCTCCGTCCCGACGCCTTGAGCGAGCTCGAGATCGACCTCCTCTCCCGCGCCCTCGCGGCGGCCGATCCGCGGGCCGAGGTGCTGCTCGATCTCTCCTGTCCGGCCTGTGGGCATGCCTGGCAGGCCCTTCTGGACGCCGCCGACTGTCTCTGGCACGCGGTGGACGCCGCCGCCCGGCGGCTGCTGCGGGAGGTGCACGGCCTCGCCCGCGGCTACGGCTGGCGCGAGGCCGACGTCCTCGCGCTGCCGGCCCGCCGGCGCCGCCTCTACCTGGAGATGCTCGCGGGATGAACGACTTCCTCGGCCGCTTGGCCGCTCGCGCCCAGGGGGAAGCCGCGGTGGTGAAGCCGCGGGTGCGCTCCCGGTACGAGGCCGGGGAGGCGGCGCCGCCGCCGGCGCCCGAGGGCTGGGGCGAGGAGGTGACGGAGACGGCAGGGGGGAGGGAGGAGGCGAGGCAGGTCAGGGACGGAAGAGAAGGACGGCAGGCCGAGGCCTGGGAGGCGCCTTCTCTGGAAGCTCCGGCAGAGCGGCGGGCGGTATCGCCGGTATCGCCGGCATCGCCGGCATCGCCGGCGCTGAAGGCTGTGGAGACGCGGGAGGCACGGCTTCCCGGGAGGGAGACGGTGGTGGCGCGGACGGTGGACACCGCGGCCCGTCCGGTGCCGGCCCCTCCCCCGCCGGAGGCGCCGGCTCAGACGGCGCTCACGCCGGCCGCCGTGCCGGCGCCGGCCCCGCGCCGGGGCGAGCCGCGGGTGCCGCCGCCGGAGCCCGGGCCCAGGCTGGAGACGCCGGAGCCCGGGCCCAGGCTGGAGAGGCCGGAGCCCGGGCCCAGGCTGGAGAGGCGGGTCGAGAAGCCCGGGCCTGCCGTGCCGGCTCCGCCGGAGGCAAGGCCAGCCGTCCGCTTGGGCCGCCCCGCGGAACCGCGGACCGCGCCGCTTCCCACCGCCGGTCCCCGCCGCGCGATCCCGGAGCTGGGGCCCGCGCCGGCCGGGAGGGCTGAGGCCGCCGGGGACGCCGAGGAGGTCGTGCGCGTCTCGATCGGCCGCATCGACGTGCACGCCGGCCCGCCACCCGCCCAGGCGCCGGCGCCGCGCCGGCCCGCGGACCCGCGGCTCTCGCTCTCCAACTACCTCGCGGGCCGCGACGAGAGGCGGCGGCGATGAGCAACTTCCTCGCCGTCGCCACGGTGACGGCCACCCTGCGCCGCATGCTCCAGGCGGTGATCGCCACCGAGATCAGCGGCGCCGCGGTGACCACCGTGCGCCCCGGTCCCAGCAGCGGCCTGCCGCAGACGGGGGTCAACATCTTCCTCTACCAGGTGACCCCCAACCCCGAGCTGCGCAACGCCGACCTCCCCACCCGCCGGCCGGACGGCAGCACGATGGACCGGCCGGTCGCCGCCGTCGACCTCCACTACCTCTTCAGCTTCTACGGCGACGAGAGCCAGTTGGAGCCCCACCGCCTCCTGGGCGGCACGCTGCGCGCTCTCCACGCCCGCCCCATCGTCACCCGCCAGGCCATCCGCGACACTCTCGCCGACCCCCAGTTCGGCTTCCTCGCCGACTCGGACCTGGCGGACGACATCGACGTCGTCCGCATCGTCCCCCTGGGGCTCACCCTCCAGGAGCTGTCGCAGCTCTGGATGGGAATCTTCTCCAAGACCGACTACGCCCTCTCCGTGGCCTACCGCGCCTCGGCGGTCCTGCTGACCGCCGATGACACCCCGTCGCCAGCGCCGCCGGTGCGCGAGCGGCGCCTCCTCGTCGAGACCCTGCGCCAGCCGGTGATCGACGCGGTGACCGCGGTTGCCGGGCCGGGGGAGCCGATCGTCCTGGGGACGGCCGTGCGCCTGGTGGGACAGCGGCTCCAGGCCGCGCTCACCCAGGTGCGCCTCGCCGGCCAGGAGGTGACTCCCGATTCCGTGAGCGACACCGAGATCCGTTTCTCCCTGAGCGCTCCGGCCGTCGATCCCGCGGGCCTGCGGGCGGGTGTCATGGCCGTGCAGGTGCTCCAGCCCTTCCTCGTGGTGGGGACGCCGGGGACGCCGCCGGTCCCCCGCGCGGGCGTCGAATCGAACGTCGCCCCCCTGGTTCTCCGTCCGCTCCTCTCCGAGGTCGACGTCGGGAGGGTGACGATCAAGGGAGGAGTGGCCTCCGCCGACCTGACTCTGTCGGTCGGCCCCCTGGTCGGTGCCGAGCAGCGGGTCTTCCTGCTGCTCAACCCTCTCCCTGGCTCCGCCACCCCTGCGTATAGCTTCCCCGCGCCCGCCCGCACCGACGACAGCGCGACGTTCGACGTGCCCGTCTCCGGTGTCGAGCCGGGCATCTACCTCGTCCGCCTGCAGGTGGACGGCGCGGAGAGCCCCCTGACTGTAGATACGGACCCGGCAAGCCCCACCTTCGGCCAGTACACGGGGCCCACGGCCGACCTGAGCGGTGCTTCCCCGGGAAAAGGGAGCACCCCATGAAGAAGACCGAGATCCACGTCGACCGGCTGGTGCTCCACGGCCTTTCTGCCGCCCGCGGCCGGGTGGTGGCCGAGGCCGTCCGGCGCGAGCTGGTGCGGCTCGGCGAGCAGGGAGGAATTCAGGCGGGCCATCCCGGGCAGGCCAGGCAGGATATCGCCGCCGGCGTCGCCGCCGCGGTGCGGGGGGCGAAGCGATGAGCACCTTCCCCGGCTCCCCCCGCCTGATCAAGGGCGCCGTCGTGGGCATCGATCCGTTCAACCCGCTGGCGAGCGTCGTCCTCTTCCAGTACAACCCGGAGACGATGTCGCGCAGCCTCGAAGCGCAGATCGGCAGCGACGGCGGCAGCCGTTCGGAGGTGCTCCGCCTGAAGGGGGCGCCCAAGGAGACGATCACCGTCGAGATCGAATTCGACGCCACCGACCAGCTCGAGAAGGCCGACCCCAGGGCCACTTCGCTGGGGATCTACCCCCGCCTCTCGGCGCTGGAGATGCTGATCTATCCCAAGACCAGCCTGGTGATCGCCAATACGGTTCTCATGGCCCTGGGGACGATCGAGGTGATCGCTCCCCAGGCGCCGCTCACCCTCTTCGTCTGGGGCCTGAAGCGGATCGTGCCGGTGGTCATCAATTCCATGACCATTACCGAGGAGGCGTACGACGTCAACCTGAACCCCATCCGCGCCAAGGTGTCGCTCGGCATGCGGGTCCTGACCTACGACGACTTCCCCGTCACCCATCCGGGCTACAGCCTGTTCCTCGCCCACCAGGCGGTCAAGGAAACCCTGGCCACCCTGGGGAGCCTCAACAACCTGAGCTCTGTCGCCTCGGGCGACGTGAGCCTGCTCTGAGGGCCCGCCCATGTTCGATGCCGACAGCCGCTATGCCGACGTCCCCGATGCCGTGATGGTGACGGCCGACGGCCGCGAGGTCAGCTACAAGCGCCGCCGCTTCCTCCCCCAGGGGGAGTCGCAGCAGCTCCTGGCGGAGGTCCAGGTGCGGCAGGGGGACCGGCTCGACCTCATCACCTACCGCACCCTGGGCGCCGCCACCCAGTGGTGGCGGGTGGCCGACGCCAACGACGCCATGCACCCGCAGGACCTGACGGCCGAGCCCGGCCGCACGCTGCGCGTGCCGCTGCCGCAGCTTCCCGGAGGCTTCGGCCCGTGACCGGAGACGAGTTGAGCTGGTACGCGGCCAACGACCGGCACCTGGAGGCCTCGCTCGCGCGGGTGCGCCGCCGGCTGGAGCGCCACGCCGCCGGCGAAGCCGATGCCGCCGCCGAGCCGCCGGTCGAGGGCTTCGAGATCGCGGGCCAGCCGCCGGCCCTGGAGGCGCTGGCCGGGATCTTCGGCCTCTCCCCGTTCGAGCGCGACGTGCTGCTCTTGGCGGCGGGCCCGGACCTCGGAGCGGCCGGCTTTCCCGCGCGGCCGACGTTCGGCCTCGCCCTGGCGGCCCTGGAACAGCCGGCCTGGGCGGCGCTCACCCCCGAAGGGGCCCTGCGGTACTGGCGCCTGATCGAGCTGGAACCGGGGGGAGGTGGGCTCGCCTCAACTCCCCTCTACGCCGCCGAGCGGGTGCTGCACTACCTGCGCGGCCTCGAGGTGCTCGACGAGCGTCTGGCCGGGATGGTGGAGCCGTTGCCGGTTCCGCGGCGCCTCGTCCCCTCCCAGGCCCGCGTGGCCGAGCGGCTGGCCGCGGCCTGGACGCAGGCGGCGAAGGGAGGATCGCGGATGCCGGCCGTCGAGCTGTCCGGCGTCGAGCTGGAAGGAAAACGGGAGATCGCCGCCGCCGCGGCCCGGGCTTTCGGCATGTCGCTCCTGGAGATCCCGGCCGCGGCGCTGCCCACGGCCCTGGCGGAGGTGGAGGGTCTCGTCCGTCTTCTCGGCCGCGAAGCCGCGCTGACCCACGCCGCCCTCTTCCTGGATGCCCAGGAGCTCGACGGGGACGCCCCGCGGGAGGCGGCGATCGCGCGCGTGGTGGACGCCTTCCGCGGCGTGCTCGTGGTCGCCGTCCGGGAGCGCCGCCGGCTCGGCAGGCGGACCCTCCTCCCCGTCGACGTGGAGAAGCCCACCGCGGCCGAGCAGGGGGTGCTCTGGCGCGCCGCCCTGGGCTCCGCGGCGGCCTCGCTCAACGGGCAGGTCGAAACCCTCACCGTACAGTTCGATCTGAGCGCGGCGGCGATCCGCTCGGCCGCGGCGGAGGTCCTCGCCGAGAGCGAGGAAGGGCAGGCCGGTGCGGCGGAGCTCGCCGCCACCGCCTGGGACGCCTGTCTCCGGCACGCCCGGCCGCGTCTCGAAGCCCTCGCCCAGCGCATCCGCCCCGCCGCCACCTGGGACGACCTGGTGCTGCCCGAGCGGCAGCGCCAGACCCTGGCCCAGATCGTGGTCCACGTCCGCCGGCGCGCCCGGGTGTACGGCGACTGGGGCTTCGCCGCCCGCTCCTCCCGGGGGCTGGGAGTGAGCGCCCTGTTCTCCGGCCCCAGCGGCACGGGCAAGACCATGGCCGCCGAGGTCCTCGCCGGCGAGCTCGGGCTCGACCTTTTCCGCATCGACCTCTCCGCGGTGGTCAGCAAGTACATCGGCGAGACCGAGAAGAACCTGCGCCGGGTGTTCGACGCCGCCGAGGAAGGGGGGACCATCCTCCTCTTCGACGAAGCCGACGCTCTCTTCGGCAAGCGCTCCGAGGTCAAGGACAGCCACGACCGTCACGCCAACATCGAGGTCGGCTATCTGCTGCAGCGGATGGAAGCCTACCGCGGCCTGGCGATCCTCACCACCAACCTCAAGGACGCGCTCGACCCGGCATTCCTCCGCCGCCTCCGCTTCATCGTCCAGTTCCCGTTCCCGGACGCGGCGCAGCGCGAGGAGATCTGGCGCCGCGCCTTCCCGCCGGAGACGCCGGCCGAGGGATTGGACGCGGCTGCCCTCGCCCGCCTGGGAGTGACCGGCGGCAGCATCCGCAACATCGCCCTGAACGCCGCCTTCCTGGCCGCCGACGAAGGCGGGCCGGTGCGCATGGGCCACCTCCTGCGGGCGGTGCGGAGCGAGTATGCCAAGATCGAAAAACCGCTCACGGCGGCGGAGATCGGGGAGTGGGAATCGTGAGCCTCCTGGGAGTCCACCTGACGCTGCTGATCGGCCCCACCGTGGCGGTGCCGGCGCCGCTCCTGCTCACCCAGCGGCTGGAGAGCGCCGAGGTGACCCACACGGACGCGGGGCGCTCGGGCTTCCAGCTCGTCTTCCAGGCCGGCCGCTCAGGGCCGCTCGATCTCCTGGAGGATCCGCTCCTCGCGACCCCGCTGCTCAGGACGTTCAACCGGGTGATCCTGATCGTCATCTTCAACGTCCGGCCGCGGGTGCTGATGGACGGCATCATCACCCACCAGGAGCTCTCCCCCAGCGAGACGCCGGGGATGTCGAAGCTGACGGTGACGGGGGAGGACGTGAGCGTGATGATGGACCTCGAGGAGCGCTCGGTCGAGCATCCGGCGCAGCCGGACCTCGCCATCGTCGCCACCCTGATCGCCCGCTACGCCAGGTACGGCATGGTGCCGGTGATCATTCCGCCCAAGGTGATCGATCCGCCCCTCCCCATCGAGCGCGTCCCGGTGCAGCGCGGCACCGACCTCACCTACATCGAGGAGCTGGCGAAGAGAAACGGCCACGTCTTCTACGTCACCGCCGGGCCGGCACCCTTCACCAACACGGCCTACTGGGGGCCGCCCAAGAGGGTGTCGGTGCCGCAGCAGGCGCTCACGGTCAACGCCGGCTCGGCGACCAACGTCGACTCGATCAGCTTCCGGCAGGACGCCATGGCGCCGGAGCTGGTGAAGGGCGAGGTCGCGGACCGGCGAACCGACCGCAAGTTCCCGGTGCGCACCTTCGCCAGCCTGCGGGTGCCGCTGTCGACTCAGCCCGATTGGCTGGTCAACGGCACCAACACCCGGCAGGTGCTGTTCGATGAAGCGGCGCCGAGCTTCGTCTCCGCTTTCGGCCGCGCCCAGGCGCGGACCGACCTGTCGACCGACCGCACGGTGACGGCCTCCGGCTCGCTCGACGCGGGCCGCTACGGCGACGTCCTGACCGCCCGCGGCCTGGTGGGGCTGCGCGGCGCGGGCTACAGCTACGACGGCCTCTACTACGTCCAGCAGGTGTCGCACTCGATCAAGCGCGGCGCCTATACCCAGAGCTTCACCCTGACCCGCGACGGGCTGGGGTCGACCGTGCCGGTGGTGAGACCATGAAGACGTACTTCGGCAAGTATCGCGGCAAGGTGGCCAACAACGTCGATCCCCTGCAGCTCGGCCGCATGCAGGTGGAGGTTCCGGACGTGCTGGGCGATGGCCGGCTCTCCTGGGCCATGCCGTGCGTCCCCTTCGCCGGCCCCGGCGTGGGCTTCTTCGCCCTGCCCCCCGTCGACGCCAACGTCTGGGTGGAGTTCGAGCGCGGCGACCTCGACTATCCGGTCTGGACGGGCTGCTTCTGGGGCCCCGGCGAGGTGCCGGCCAAGCCGGCGACGCCCCTGGTGGTGGCGCTGCAGACGAAGAGCGTCACCCTCAACCTGGTGGACGTGCCGGGCGCCGGCGGCTTCACCCTGGAGGTCAGGCCGCCGGCCGTGGCGGCGCCGCTCAAGCTCGCCTTCACCTCGGCGGGGATCGAGATCAGCAACGGCAAGAACAGCATCAAGCTCTCCCCCGCCAGCGTCAACATCAACGACGGCGCCCTGGAGATCATCTGACATGCCCGGCTACCTCCTGCACGTCGGCGCCCTCGTCCAGTGCGCGCACATGGGGATGGCCCAGCCGACGCTCAAGAACCCGCGGGTCAAGGTGATGGGGCAGATGATCGTCACCCGGGTGAGCGTCTACACCGTTTCCGGCTGCACGCTGCCGCCGCCGACCGCCGGCAACGGCCCGTGCGTCACGGCCACCTGGCTCACTTCGGCGGTGCGGGTGCGGGCCAACGGCCTGCCGGTGCTGCTGTCGGACAGCCAGGCGCTCTGCACGCCCACCGGCACGCCGCTCTCGATCAAGACGACCCAGCTTCGGGTCAAGGGGACCTGAGGGCCAGGGAGATCTGATGCAGATCGACTACCCCTACCATGCCGACGACCGGCGCCGAACCGCGGAGACGGATGAGGACGACCACGTGCGCGACCTGATCGAGCAGGTCCTCTTCACCAACCCCGGCGAGCGGGTCAACCGTCCGGACTTCGGCGCCGGTCTCGACCAGCTCGTCTTCGGCCCCAACAGCCCGGAGATGGCCACCACGGTCCAGGCCCTGGCCCAGGGGGCGCTCCAGCAGTGGCTCGCCGACCGCGTGCGGGTGGAGTCCGTGGAGGTCACCGCCGACGAAGGGGCGATGCGCGTCACGGTGCGGTACTCGTTGCTGCGCAACCTCGAACGGCAGGTGGCCGTCTTCTCGCGAGGCTCCGTCGAGTGAGCGACGCGATCGACACCTTTCTGCGCCGGCGGCGGGCCGCGGTGGCCGCCCATGCGACCCAGATCGGGATCGACTTCGTCGAGGTCCTGACCGATCCGGAGCCGTACCGGCTCGTGCTGCACTGGATCCCCGCCGGGAGCCACGCGACGAAGCACGGAGCGCTCGGCAGCCTGACGCGCGACAACCTCCGCTTTACGGCTGGCGACCTGTCCGTCGACGGGCTCTTTACGGTGAGGAGCGAGGCCAATCCGTCGACCGACCTGGTGACGATCGACGTCAGCTTCCTGAGCGACAGCGATCTCGCCCATCGCCTCGGCCACGCGCCGGTCTTCACCCTGGAGCTGGTGGGGGTGGTGAGCCTCGACCCGTTCTTCTCGCGGGTCGACTTCTCGCTCGATCCCGCCTCTCCCCTCGACCTCGACTGCACGCCGGCGTGCCCGGCGGCGGCCTCCTCGGTGACGTCGGCGACGTCGGCGGCCGGGCCGGCGCTGGCCAGCAGCTACCTGGCCAAGGACTACGCCAGCTTCCGGCAGCGCATGCTGGACGACCTCACCCAGGCCCTGCCGGACTGGCAGGAGCGCAGCCCGGCCGACCTCCAGGTGGCGCTGGTCGAGCTGCTGGCCGACGCCGCCGACCAGGCGAGCTACTACCAGGACGCGGTGGCGACCGAGGCCTATCTCGGCACGGCGCGCCTGCGCATCTCGGCGCGCCGCCACGCCCGGCTGGTGGGCTATTCGATCGAGGACGGCAACAACGCCCGCACCTGGGTGCAGCTCCTGGCGGGCGCCACGGACCCGGACGGGGTCCCGGTTCCGGCGGGGACCCAGCTCCTCACACGCGTTCCCGGAGCCCCGCTCCTCCTCGCTCCCGGCTCTCCTGAGCACCTCCAGGCCCTGGGCGCGGGCGCCACGGTGTTCGAGACCCTGGAGCCGGTCCGGGCGTGGCGGGCCTACGACGCGATCCCCCTCTACGACTGGGGGGCGCCGGAGCTCGCTCTGCCGGCGGGGGCCACCGGCGCCACGCTGATCGGGAACCTGGTGAATTCGGGGGACCCGCTGAACGAGGATCTGCCGCACCTGGCGCCCGGCGACGTCCTGATCCTGGAGGAGCTGCGGGGGCTGGCGGCCGGCCAGGAGGCCCCCGATCCCGAGCACCGCCACGCCGTGCGCCTGACCCGGGTGCAGCCGGCCACGGACCCGGTCGGCGATCCGGACCCCGGCCCGCTGACCGCGGTCGAGTGGCATGCGGACGACGCGCTGCCGTTCACCCTCTTCGTCACCACCACCCCGGCCGGCGGCGGCACGCCGGTTTCGGGCCTGAGCATCGCCCGCGGCAACGTCGCCCTGGCCGACCACGGCCAGACGATCGGCGGCGAGGCGCTGACGGCCACCGCCGGCCGCTTCCGCCCCCGCCTCGGGCGGGCCGGCCTGACCCATCGCCAGCCCTACGATTCCAACGCCGCCAGGGCCGCGGCCCAGCCCCAGCCGGCGTCCGCGGCCCTCGCCCAATCCCCCGCCGCCGTCCTGCCGGTGATCGATCTGCGCGACGACACGAACGCCTGGATGCTGCGCGGCGACCTGCTGTCGAGCGACCGGTTCGCCCGCGACTACGTGGTCGAGATGGAGGACGACGGTACCGCCGTGCTGCGCTTCGGCGACGGCGTCCTCGGCCAGCCGCCGGCGCCCGGCACCGTGCTGCATCCGGTCTACCGGGTGGGCAACGGCCGCGCCGGGAACCTCGGGCGCGACAGCCTCTACCACGTGGTGAGCGGCGCGGTCGTGGCCGGGGTGCGCAATCCGCTGCCCGCCCTGGGAGGGGCCGACCCCGAGCCGCTCGACCGCATCCGGCTGGCAGCCCCGGGGGCGCTGCGAGCGCTCGAGGCGAGCACCACCGAGCTGGGCTTCGTCGAGCTGGCGAAGACCTACCCGGGGGTCGAGCTGGCGACCGCCAGCCTGCGCTGGGCGGGGAGCTGGTACGTCCTCGAGATCGCGGTGCAGCGCCAGGGCGGGCTGCCGGTGGACGACGACTTCGCCGCCGGGCTGCGCGACTTCCTGGAGAGCTCCCGCCCCGCGGGCTGGGAGCTGGCCATCACCGGCCTCTCCTTCGTCGGGCTGGACATCGCCCTGACCGCCTTCCTCGATCCCGATGCATCGGCGGGCGCCGTGGAGCAGGCGCTGCTGGCGGCGTTCAGCAACCGCGACCTGTCGGGTGGCGCCAAGGGGTTCTTCCATCCCGACAACCTCGGCTTCGGGCAGCCGGTCTACCTCAGCCGGATCGTCGCCGCCGCCCTGCGGGTGCCGG
Organism: uncultured Acidobacteriota bacterium; assembly: GCA_963718645.1. Taxonomy (GTDB): domain Bacteria; phylum Acidobacteriota; class Thermoanaerobaculia; order Multivoradales; family UBA5704; genus DATARR01. Next base: position 1,422,938 of record OY970373.1, on the reverse strand, counting down.
GCGTGATGGCCCTCGACACCGACGACACGCCGCCCAGTCCCAACCGCTTCCGGCGTTTCGGCGAGCCCTCCCGCGGCGAGCTGGATACCGGCCAGATCCGCTTGCAGGGGACCGAGATCGCCCGCGTCGACAACGACCCAGCAGCCCCCCAGAACGGCCGCATCCAATTTTTCCTGGAGGGTGGCCGATGACCTCGCCACGCGACGGGCTCGACGCCGGGCGCTGTCCGTCCCCGGGGAGCGGGGCGGCGGCAGTCTCCAATCCGCCGGGCCTCGCCGCCCTCGCCTACCGCATCGGCGTGCGGGAGAGCTTCCTGGCCCGCATGCTGGCCCTTCTCGCGACCGCGACCCTGCCGGACGGCGAGCACGCGGGGAGCCGGCCGCTCGCCGACCTCGCGAGCCGGCACGGCGACGACCCGGCGGTGGCGCTGCTCGACGCCTGGGCCGACGTCGCCGACGTCCTCAGCTTCTACCAGGAGCGGATCGCCGACGAGGGGTACCTGCGCACCGCCGCCGAGCGGCGGTCGGTCCTGGAGCTGGCCCGGCTGGTGGGGCAGGGGCTGGGGCCGGGCATCGCCGCCAGCGCCTTCCTCGCCTTCAGGGTCGACGACTCGCCGGTCTCCCCGGCCGCCGTCCTCGTCCCGCAGGGGACGCAGGTGAAGAGCATCCCTGGCCAGGACGCGCTGCCGCAGACCTTCGAGACGGCGGCGGACTTCACCGCCCGGGCGGAGTGGAACGCCCTCGTGCCGCGCCGCGGCCACCCGCAGGACCTCGCCGGCGCGCAGCAGGTGTTCCTCGCCGGCACCGCCCTCCGGCTCGCCGCGGGAGACCTGCTGCTCCTGGTGGCCGCGGCGCCCGGCCAGCCGCCGGCCAAGACGGTGGTCGGCCGGGTGGTGGCGACGGCGGTCGACGCGGACCGCCAGCTCACCCGGGCGGCGCTCGAGCAGCCGCTCGACCTCAGCGCCACGGACCTGCTGAACGTGGAGGTCACGGTCTTCGCTCTGCGCAATCACACCGCCTTCTTCGGCCACAACGCGCCGCGCTGGGGGAGCCTGCCGCGCGGCGACGTGGTCAAGGCCGACCCCTACAGCGAGAGCAGCGACGCCAACAACTGGGACCGCGGGCGGACCGTCTGGACCGACTCGAAGGGGGTGCCGTACACGAGTGCCGGACCGTCGGCCGTCTACCTCGATCAGAAGCTCGCGGACCTGGTCGCCCTGGGCTGGGTGGTGCTCGTGGGCCAGGACCTCGCGGGCCAGCCCCTCCCGGAGCAGGTCTACCGCGTCACCGGGCACTTCGACGTCAGCCTGGCGGACTACGCGATCTCCGGCGAGTCGACCGGGCTGGCGCTGGCCACCTCGACGGGTAGCGGCCTGCCGGCCAATCTGCCCCCACTCGACGTCCGCCGCACCACGGCCTACCTGGGCAGCGAGCTGCTGCCACGCGCCGACCAGCCCATCGACGACCGCTTTCCGTCGGTGGAGGCGGACGGCAACCTGGTCTCGTTGACGCTCGAAAGCTCCGTCCAGGGCCTCCAGTCCGGCGTGCCCGTGGTCATCGCCGGCACGCTGAGCGATGGCAGCCCGCAGTCGCTCACGGTCCTGTTGCAGGAGATCGATCAGGAGAGCGCGCCAGGCCACACCCGGCTCATCTTCCAGCAGCCGCTGCCGGCCGGGCTCTTCGACCGCGCCTCGGTGGCGATCAACGCCAATGTGGTGGTCGCCACCCACGGCGAGTCGGTCTCCGAGGTGCTGGGCAGCGGTGACGCCAGCCTCAGCAACCAGCGCTTCACCCTCAGCCGGCCGCCGCTCACCTTCCTCTCGGCGCCGGTGCCGGGGGGGCGCGCCAGCAGCCTGGTGGTGCGGGTCGACGGCGTCACCTGGCGCGCGGTGGACAGCCTCTACAGTGAGGACGGCAAGAGCCAGAGCTACATGGTGGAGATCGACGACGACGGCCGCGCCACCGTGCGCTTCGGCGATGGCCGCAACGGCGCGCGGCTGCCCACCGGCAGCGAGAACGTCACCGCCGGCTACCGCAGCGGCGTCGGCCTCGCAGGACGGGTGGCGGCGAATTCGCTGCAACTGCTGGTCACCCGGCCGCTGGGCATCCGCGAGGTCACCAATCCGCTGCCGGCGGCGGGGGCGGCCGCTCCGGACACGGTGGCGCAGGCGCGCTCCAACGGCGCCGTGGCGGCGCGCACCCTGGGCCGCATCGTGTCGCTGTCGGACTTCGAGGACTTCGCCCGCAGCTTCGCCGGCATCGCCAAGGTGGCCGCGGTGCCCATCGCCGGCGTGCACCTGACGGTGGCCGGGGTGGACGGCGGCGCCGTCGATCCCGGCTCCGCGCTCTACGGCAACCTGTTGCAGGCCATCGAGGCGGCGCGGCTGCCGGGCCCCCCGGTGTCGTTGTCGTCCTACGAGCCGCTGCCGTTCCGGGTCTCCGCCCAGCTCGTGACCGACCCCCGCTACCGGCCCGAGGACGTGACCGCGAGCGTCTCCGCCGCGCTGCTCGCGGCCTTCGCCTTCGACCGCCGCGAGCTGGCCGCCCCCGTCTACGCCTCCGACATCGTACGGGTGATCCAGTCCGTGGCCGGCGTGGTGGCGGTCGACCTCGACGCCCTCTACCTGGGGACGGCGGCGGCGCTGGCGCCGGTGCTGACGGCGCAGCCGGCCCGCTTCGCCGGCGGCCGGGTGCTCCCCGCCCAGCTCCTCTACCTGCCGGCCGGCAACAGCCTCAGCCTGAGAGCGAGGATGCCATGACCTGGTCCCGTGGAGAGCGCCTGTACCACCGTTTGCCGGAGGTCTACCGCCGGCGCGACCGCGAGCAGGGGGAGCCGCTGCGGGCTCTGCTGGCGGTGGTGGAGAGCCAGCTCGAAGCGCTCGAGGACGACATCGCCGGCCTCTACGAGAACTGGTTCCTCGAAACCTGCCAGGACTGGGTGGTCCCCTACCTCGCCGACCTCCTGGGGGTACAGGTGCTGGGCGACCCCGCCTACGCCGGTGCCCAGCCCCGGGCGCAGGTAGCCCGCGTCCTCGACTACCGGCAGCACAAGGGCACTCCGGCGGTGCTGGAGCGCGTCTCCCGCGACATCGTCGGCTGGCCGGCGCGGGTGGTGGAGATGTTCGAGCTTCTGGCCCACACCCAGAACGTCGGCCACGTGCGGCCGGGGCGGGGAGGCGTGCTCGACGTGCGCCGGCCGGAGGACGTGGCGGCGGCCGGCGACCCCTTCGCGCCCCCCACCCTGTTCCACTCCGTCGATGTGCGCCGGATCGCCTCGGGACGCGGGCGCTTCAACGTCCCGGACCTCGCGCTCCACCTCTGGCGGTTGCGGTCGTACTTCCTCGCCAGCAGCCCCGCCGCGCCGGCCCCGGAGACGCCGGCGGGCTTCCGCTTCGACCCCCTGGGGCGCGATCTGCCGCTGTTCAACCGGCTGGCTCCGGCCACGGGCTCGACCCGCCAGGCGGCGGAGACCGACCTGCCGGTGCCGCTGCGGGTCACGGCGCTGGACCGCGACCTGCAGGCCTACCGGCGGCAATTCGCCGCCGTCTCCGCGAGCCTGCGCGCGCCGGCGAGCGGCTTCTACGGTCCCGGCCGTGCCCTCCTGGTGACCAACGGCCCGAGCGGCCCGGCATTCGCGCCGGTCGACGTGGTGGCCCGCAATCTCGACACCTGGGGCGCGGTGGGGCGGTTCTCCGGGACGTTCGCCGCGGCTCCGAGCCTGACGGCCGCCCAGGGCGAGCTCAGGGTGACACTGGGCGATGAAGGTCCCCACGTCGCGCGGCTGAGCGCCCGGCCGGCCGACCTCGCCGGGGCGGCCCGCCTGCTCGAAGCGGCTCTGCGCGGCGCCGATCCCAGCCCGCGGTTCGCCAACGCCCGCGTCTTCGTCGCCGGCAGCCGGCTGTACGTGGTGTCGGGCGAGCCGGGCGACCGCGTGGCGTTCGACGCCACCGACGACGATTCCACCACGGTCGGCGAGCTGCACCTTACCAGCGCGGCGTCGGCGCCGGCCCCGGCCGCCCTCTCCGGCGTGCTCGTACCCTTCCCGGCGATCCCGGAGGCGGCCCCGCCCCTGCAGACCGGCAAAGTGGCCCTGGTGGTGGTCCACGGCTCGACTCACGCCCTGGTCGCGCTGCCGGCGGCGCCGCGCGATCTGGAGCAGGCGCAGCAGGAGCTCGCGGCCGCGCTGCAGAGCACCACCGTCCATGTCTTCACCGCCGGCGGGCGCCTCCTGCTGGTGGACGAGGATCCCGCCGCGCCGGTGAGCGTGCAGCCGTCCACCGGCGCGGGGGCGGTGGACCCGCTGACCGCCCTGCTCCTGGACCTGACCTTCGCCGTGGCGATCGATCCCGAGCGGGGACGCCTCCTGTTCGCGCCCGGCGTGACCCCGGCCGCCGCCGGGGTGCGGGTGGGCTACGCCTACGGCTCCGCCGCCGACCTGGGCGGCGGTCCTTACGATCGCCGCTCCACCCTGACCGATCCCGCCACGGTCGACGCCACGTTCACCGTGGCGAAGGCGGGGCCGGCCCCGGCCCTGTCGACCCTGGCGGCGGCGATCGACCAGTGGGCGGCGGGCGGCCGGAAGAACGCCGTCATCCAGGTCACCGACGACGAGCTCTACGCCGAGAGCCTCCCCGCCATCGCCGTGCCCGCCGGGAGCCGGCTGGCGATCGAGGCGGCCGACGGCACGCGCCCGCTGATCCGCCCACTCAACACTCTTTCGGTGGCCGGGCCAGGGGCCGTCACCCTCAACGGCCTGCTGCTCGACGGTGGCATCGAGCTGGGCGCGGGGCTCGACCTCCTGCTCACCCACAGCACACTGGTGCCCCGGCCCGGCCAGGGGAGCCTGACGTTCAAGGACGGGGACGACCCTGCCGATCTGCGGGTGCGGGTGACCTCCTCCATCGTCGGCGCGCTGCGGTTGCCGGCGGACCTCGCCGCTCTGGAGCTGGCGGACAGCATCCTCGACGCCAGCGAGGCGGGCACCGGCGGCGAGCCACTGCCGGCCCTCGTCTCGGGGCCGCTTCCCGGGACGCTGGCGCTGAGCGCGCACCTGGAGGTGGGGGTCAAGCTGGGGAGCCAGGGACCGGTCTCCGCCCGGCTGCGCCAAGCCCCCACCACGCTCGCGGCGGCCAGGGACGCCCTCCAGGCCGCGATCCTCGCCGCCGGCACCGGCACCAGCTTCTCCGGCGCCCAGGTGGAGGTCGTGGGCAGCCGGCTGCTGGTGCGCTCCGGCGCCGCGAGCGCCCCGCCCGAGCCGGTCGCCTTCTCCACCACCACCGCCGACGCCACCACCGCCGGCGCGCTGCAACTGCTGCCGCCGGCGGCCGAAAACCTCGCCGGCCGGCTGTCCGGCGACCTGTCGGTCTTCCCGGCCCTGCGCCGGCCGCAGGTGGGGGTCACCATCGGCGGCGACGGCCCCTGGATCGCCGTGCTCAACAGATTGCCGGCCGACCTCGACGACGCCGCGAGCCGGTTGCAGGCCGCCATTCGCGCCGCCCGCGACCGGCCCGCCTTCACCGCGGCTTCGGTGGCGTCCCTGGGCGACCATCTGCTGGTCCGGCCCGGGGTGGCGGCAGCCCTGGTGGACGTCGCCGACACCGCGGCCGACACCTATACCGAAGCGGACCTGGGGTTCGCGGAGCCGTTCACTCCCCCCGAGGGGACGTTCGTGCAGGGGGTCTTCTCCGCGCCGCTGTCGCCGTTCCCCTCCTTCCCGGGGCCGCAGTTGCAGGCCACCCTGGGCGGCGGCACGGCGTCCCTCAACCTGATCGGCGCCGCAACCACCCTCGCCGACGTCGCGGCCACCCTCGGCACGGTCCTGCGCGCCGCCAGCGCGGACCCGGCCTTCGCCTTGGCGAGCGTGGTGGCGCTCGGCGACCGCCTGCTGGTGCGCCCCGGCACGCCGGGCGCGGCGGTGAGCTTCGCCGGCACCAGCCAGGACCCCAGGACCCTCGGCGAGCTTGCCCTCGCGGCGCCGCCGGCCGAGGCCGTCGACGGCCTGCTCTCCGGCAGCCTCGCGAGCTTCCCGTCGTTCCTGCAACCGCAGCTTCAGGTGACCCTGGGCGGCGAGGGGCCGCACCTGGTAGTGCTCGCCGGCATTCCCAGGGATGTGGGCAGCGCCCGCGAGCTGCTGCAGGCCGCGCTGCGCGCGGCGAGCGCCACCGACGTGTTCGGAAACGCCGAGGTCCTGCAACTGGGCGCTCGCCTGCTCGTGCGCTCCGGCGGCGCGGGCGTCGTCGTCCAGACCGCAGCCGCCGACGCCAACACGGCCGGGGACCTGGGGCTGACCGTGCCCCCGGCCCGCCCGCTCCAAGGCCTGCTGTCGGGGCCGATCCAGCCGTTCCCCACCTTCCCGGTGGCCCAGTTGAAGCTCTCCTTCGGCGGCGCCGCGGCCCAGACGGCGACGCTCGCCGCGTTCCCCGCCACCTCCCAGGATGCCCGGTCGCAGCTCGAGGCGGCGATCCAGGCGGCCGGCCCCACCCCCTCCTACACCGGCGCCCGGGTGGGACTGTTCCAGGATAAGGACAGCCACGACCGTCTGCTGGTGATCTCCGGCGCGGCGGGGGAGACGGTGCGGGCCGACGTCGCCGCCGACGATCCGCTGACGGTCGCCGACCTCGGCCTCGCGGCGCCCGGGGCCGTATTGGTCAGCGGCCTGCTCTCGGGGGAGCTTTTCCCCTTCCCCATCCTGTTCCAGCCCCAGATCGCCGTAACCTTCGGCGCGCTCGGTCCCTTGACGGCCGTGCTCGCCACCGTGCCCGCCAACCTGGTGGAGGCAGCCACTCTCTTGACGGCGGCCCTGAAGGCGGCCAGCACCAATCCGCGCTTCGCCAACGCCAGTGTGCTGGTGGGCGGCGACCGGCTGCTGATCCTTCCAGGTACCGGTGGTCAGCCGGCGACCTTCGCGACGACGGCGGCCGATGCCAATACGGCGGAGAGCCTGGCGCTGGTGCAGCCGCCGGCCCGTTCGGTCCAGGGGCTGCTGTCGGGCGATCTGGCGACGTTCCCCGTCTTCGCGCGGGCCCGGTTGCAGATCGCCATCGGCGCCTCGGGGCCTCTGCCGGCCGAGCTGACCAGTTTCCCCGCCAACCTGACGGAGGCGGCGGCCGCGCTGCAGAGCGCGATCCGCAGTGCGAGCCCCACCGACTCCGCCTTTGCCACGGCCACCGTCACCGCCGACAACGGCCGGCTGCTGATCCAGCCGGGAACCTCCTCCAGCGGCCCGGTGACCGTCACCGCCGCGCCGGCGCCCGACAGTGCCACGGCCGGCGACCTCGCCCTCCTCCAGCCGCTGGCGACGCCGGTGCTGATCTCGGGGGACCTGGCGGCGTTCCCGGCCCTGCCGCTCCCCGAGGTCGCGGTCACCCTGGGCACCCACGGGCCCGTCACCGTCACCCTCGACGATCTGCCGGCCAGTCTCGACGACGCCCGTTCTCGGCTCGAAGCGGCCATTCAAAGGGCCGATTCGAGCTCCACCTTCAGGAACGCGCGGGTGGTCAAGACGTCCGACGACCGCCTCCTGGTGCTCCCCGGCGTGGCCACGGATGCCGTCGCCATCGCCAATTTCAGGACGGATCAGACGGCCACCGAGCTCAAGCTCGCCATGGGTCCCGGCAACGGGAGCAACGGCCTCTTCTCCGGCTCCCTGGCAACCTTCCCGGCCCTGATCTCGCCGGTCAAGGTCGACACCACCTTCGGCACCACGACGCGGACCGCCACCCTCAGCGGGGTGCCCACCGACCTCGCCACCGCCCGCAGTCTGCTGGAGATGGCGCTGCAAACCACCATCCCGGCCGCCACCACCTTCACCGTCGCGCGGGTGCAGGTGGTGGGCAGCCAGCTTCTCGTCCTCCCCGGAGTGGAGACGGACGCGGTGAGCTTCTTCCCGTCCACCGGCTCCACGGCCGCCACCGACCTCGAGCTGACCGCCGCCGCCGGTGCCAGCCAGGCCCTCCTCTCGGGAACGCTCAATCTGCTGCCGGCCCTCACCGCGGCCCCCGCGGCGACGGTGACTCTCGCCGGCAACAGCCGGCTCGCCATCCTCACCTCGGTGCCGAAGACCCTGACGGCGGCGGCGGCGGCCCTCCAGACCGCGATCCACGCCGCCGATCCCTCGGCCGCCCTCTTCACCGGCGCCACGGTGGAGGTGCTGGGCACCCGCCTGCTGGTGCGGCCGGGAGGCACGGGCGGCAGCGTCCAGGTCACCGACGCCGGGAGCGGGCGCCCCACCACGGCGACGGCGCTCCTGCTCAAGACGGGCAATGCTTCGACGGCGCTGCTCTCGGGCGACCTCTCGACCTTCGGCGGGCTGTCGATCACGCTCCAGGTCAAGGTCACGATCGGCGCCACCGGCCCGTCCACCCTCCGTCTCACCGGGGTACCCTCCACCCTCGACGACGCCCGCGACCTCCTCCAGTCGGCGCTGCAGAGCGGCACCGGCGCGGCTTTCACCGGTGCCACCGTCGAGCTCTTCGGCACCCGGCTGCTGGTGGTTCCGGGCGCTCCGGGCGGCGTCGTCACCTTCGCCGACGCGCCGGCGGGCCCGCCCGTCGCGACCCTGCTGGCGCTCACCGGCGCCGCCACGTCCGTCGACGGCCTGCTGTCGGGCAGCATCGCGCCGCCGCTAAAGATCCCCCTGCCGCCGCTGGCCCTCGCCGCCACGATCGCAGCGGTCGCCCACACCGTCGACCTGGGACAGGTCCCGGGCCAGACCGGACAGGTGCCGGCGAACCTCGCGGACCTGGCGGCCAAGCTCCAGGCCCTGCTGCGGGCAGCCGGCAGCGGAGACTCCAGAGATTCCTTCAAGCAGGCTCAGGTCCTGGTGATGGGCAACCAGATCCTCGTCCTGTCAGGCGTCGCCGGGGAACGCGTGGGGTTCACGTCGGCGCCAGCCAGCCCCCAGGTCGTCGCCACCCTCAAGCTGGATGCCAGCGCGGCGCGGACGACGCAGGGCCTGCTCTCGACCGCCCTGAGCTCGCCGCTCGTCCTGCACATCGCGCCTTCGCTCAACGCCACGTTCGGCAGCGACGGTCCGCACGCCGTGCGCTTCACCGCGGCGCCGAAGGGCCCGCAGAGCGCGGCAGACCTGCTGCAGATCGCGCTCCAGGCCGCGGCCACGACGTCGACGTTCGCCAACGCCGAGGTGCAGGCGCTGGGCAACCGGCTGCTGGTGACGCCCGGTACGGCCACGGATGCGGTCACCTTCGCCGAGGGCTCGTCGGGACCGCCGACGGTGAGCATGCTGGGTCTCAGCCCGAGCGTCGCGACCGCCGCCACGGGCCTGCTCTCCGGTCCCCTCCCCGTGGTGCCGCTCGAGGCCGCGAGCCCCGAGGTGCAGGCGACCCTGGGCGGCACCACCGCGACCGCCCGCTTCACGACCGTGCCGGTCGACCTGGCCGCCGTCCGCAGCGGCCTCGAAAGTGCCCTGCGCAACGCGAGCTCCGCCGCCACCTTCACCGGCGCGCGGGTCGACGTCGTCGACGGCGTCTCCCTGCTGGTGCGGCCCGGGGTGGCGACCGACGCCGTCGCCGTCGCGGGTACGGCGAACGATCCCGACACAGCCGGCCAGCTCCGGCTCACGGCCGGCCGCGCCCGTTCGGCCCGCGGCCTGCTGTCGGGATCGCTGAAGCCGCTGCCCACCCTTACCCCCGGCGGCTCGGGGCCGCGGGTCGACGTGACCCTGGGCACGGAGGGGCCCCGCACCGCCACCCTGGCGGGGGTCCCTGCCAGCCTTGGGGAAGCCCGCGACTTTCTGGAGACCGCCATCCAACGCGCCCAGACCACGCCGGCCTTCACCGGCGCACGGGTCCTGCTGGTAGGGGACGACCGCCTGCTGGTGCTGCCCGGAACGGCCGGCGTCGCGGTCACGATCGCCGATGTCAGCGGCGGCCCGTCCACGGCGACGGAGCTGAAGCTGACCACGGCCATGGGAGCGGCGACCACGGAGGGACTGCTGTCCGGGGACGGATTCGTAACGCCGGCCCTCCGCCTCGAAGCTACCCTGGCGGGCCAGACCGGCCACCTCACCCTCGGCGCCGTTCCTACCGATCTCGACTCGGCGCGGAACCTGCTGGAGAAAGCCCTGCAGAAAGCCGCTTCCGACCCGACTCTCGGCGCCTTCCGCGACGCCACCGTCCGCGCGCTCGGCGACCGTCTCCTGGTGCGGCCGGGCGGCCCCGGCCCCGCCCGGCTCTCCTTCTCCGACGCCCCCTTCGGTCCCGCCGCGGCGACCCTCCTGGGGCTCGCGCCCGGCGAGCGTGGAGACGGGCTGCTGTCGGGGCCGCTGCCCGGCTTCGCCGGGCTGACGATCGCCCGGCCGGCGGTCGAAGTGACCTTCGGCAATCAGGGGCCGTACACCGCGCAACTGACCCGGGTGCCCGCCGACCTGGCCGACCTGAGAGGGCTGCTGCAGAGCGCCCTGCGCGCCTCGGCCACCGCCGCCACCTTCACCGGCGCGCAGGTGCAGACGGTGGGCCAGCGGCTGCTGATCACTCCAGGCCGGCCCACCGACTCTGTGAGCTTCGCGCCGGCGCCGGACCGGCCCCAGGACCTCCAGCACTTGGGTCTCGCCCCCCTGGTGCCGGCCGGCGGGCTGCTCTCGGCGGCGCTCCCTTCCACCCTCACGCTCCCTTCGCGGTCGCGGCTGTCGGTACAGCTCGGCAGCGGCGCGCCCCAGGTCATCGTGCTGGCGCACCCCCCCGCCGACCTCGCGGACGCCGCCAGCGTCCTCCAGCAGGCGCTGCGCGCGGTGCCGCCGGCCGCCGGCACCGCCTTCCAGAACGCCACCGTCCGCGTCGTCGCCGCCAGCCGGCTGCTGGTCGGCGCGCCCGGCGTCACCGGCGACCAGATCGTCATCGGGCCTGTATTGGCCACCCCGGCCGATCCCGACACGGCGTTCCGGCTGCGGCTCGATCGCGACAGCTCGCTGCGCGCCGACGGCCTGCTCTCCGGCGATCTCCCGGTCCTGCCGCCGTTCGCGTCGCGGCCCATCGTCGACGTGACGATCGGCGACGAAGCGGCTTTCCCCGCCGAGCTGCCGTACGTCCCCGCCAATCCGGCGGAGGCGCGCGATGCGCTGGAGAGCGCCCTCCACGCCGCCCGCAGCAGCCCGGCCTTCGCCCTCGCCCGAGTGGCGTTGTCCGACGACCAGCGACTGATCATCCTGCCCGGACGCGCGGGCCGGGTGACGGTCGCGGCCGACCCCAGCGATCCCAAAACGGCCGGGGAGCTGAAGCTGACGGACGCCCTGGCCGCCCATGTAGGCGGCCTGCTCTCGGGCCCCCTGGCGGCGACCGTCTCCCTGAGCTCACCGGCACCCGAGCTGCGCGTAATCTTCAGCACCGGGGACTCGGTCGTGGTCTCCCTGGGCACCGCGCGCAAGCTCACGGATGTCCGCGCGGCGCTCCAGGCCGCGCTGGCCGGGAAGGCCTACGTGGTCCTGGCGCGGGGGAACCGCCTGGCCATCGTGCCGGCGGCCGACGGCGTCTTCGTAGGGGTCTCCGCCACGGCCGGCGATGCCACCACGGCTGGCGAGTTGGGGCTGACCGTGGGGCGCGCCGTGGGCACGGGCACTACCGACGAGGACGCCGGGCCCCCCCTGTCGCTCACCCGCGCCACGGTCTTCGGCCGGGTGATCGTCCGGGAGCTGCCGCTCGCCTCGGAGGTGATCTTCAACGCGCCGGTGCGGGTGGAGCGGCGCCAGGTCGGCTGCCTGCGGTTCAGCTACGTGCCCGCAAGCTCCGAGGTGCCGCGCGGCTTCCGCTGCCAGCCGGACCTGGCCCTCGCCCAGGCGATGAGCCGGGCGGTCGAGGACCATGCCCGCGAGCTCGGCTTGACCTCGGCGGACGAGCTGCCGGCCGCGGTGGCCGACGCCCTCATGGCCAGCGCGCGCACCGCGGTGCTGACGCGCCTCCAGCCGCGCTTCACCTCCGAGCGCTACGGCGACCCCGGCTATGGCCAGCTCGCCCTCGCCAACGCGCCGGAGATCCTGACCGGCGCTGAGAACGGCCTGGAAATGGGCGCCTTCCACCAGCTCCTGGAGCCCCTGCGCCGCCGCCAGCTTGCGACCCTGATCGCGGAATACCTGCGCTTCGGGCTCGACGCTGGAATCTTCGACGAGACCTGACGACCTCAGAGGACGACGACCATGAAAGGCGATTTCTCTCGTTTCACCTTCGCCCGCGCCAAGCGCTACGCGGGTGTGCGCATGCAGCAGGGCCGCGTCCAGCTCGACGCCGACTGGAACGAGCAGCTCGACATCGCCAGCTACCTGCGGCAGACCACCACCGCCGATCTCATCGGCCCCTCCGGCGCGCCGCTGCTCAACGGCGGCTTCGACGTGGGGCTGGGAACGACGTCCGGCGTGGCCGGCGATCTGGTCCTCTCCCCGGGCCGCTATTACGTCGACGGTATCCTCTGCGAGAACGACGCGGAGACCTCGCTCAACCAGCAGCCCGACCTGCCCGGCCTCGTGGCGCCGCCCACCGCGGCCCCCGGGGCCTACGCTCCCGGCTGGTATCTGGTCTACCTCGACGTCTGGCAGCGCAGCGTCACGGCGCTGGAGGATTCCGACCTCCTGGAGCTGGCGCTCGGCGGACCGGACACCACCACCCGCATGCGCACGGTCTGGCAGGCGAAGCTCCTCTCACTGACGGCCGCCAACCCTGCCCCCTCCGACTTCCCCGCCGGCTGGCGTCCGCCCGAGACGGGCCAGCCCGCGACGCCGCAGACGCCGCTGCTCGCCGCCCGCAGCGTCCGCGCGCCGCAGGACAACCAGCTCTACCGCGTCGAGGTCCACACTGGCGGAGGGCTCACCGGCACCAACATCGCCACTTTCAAGTGGTCGCGCGACAACGCCGCCGTGGCCGCCCTCATTCGCAACCCCAGCGAGACCCAGCAGGACAACTTCCCCCAGATCGTCGTCACCCGTCAGGTCGGCCCGGATCAGGCCGGCGGGTTCGCCGTCGGCCAGTGGGTCGAGGCGACGGACGAGCGCCGCATCCTCAATGGCCAGCCCGGAGTCTTCGCCCAGATCGCCGTGGTCAATGGGCAGGCCCTGCAGGTGGTCGGCTGGCCCCGGCCCGAGGATCCGCCGCCCAACCTGCCCACGAATCCAATCCTCCGCCGTTGGGACTCGGGAAACGCCGCCGCGATCACCATTCCTGGCACCAACGGCGGCTACCTCCCCCTCGAGGACGGTCTGGAGATCCGCTTCGGCGACGACTCGAGCACCTGGTTCCACACTGGCGACTATTGGGTGATCCCCACCCGCGCCTCGGCGGGTGTGCTCTGGCCCCAGGACGCGACCGGGCAGCCGGTCCAGCAGCCCCCTCTGGGCATCGAGCACAACTTCGCGCCCCTGGCCCTGGTGACCCTGGCCGGCAGCACCTGGTCTCTCGGCCCCTCGTGCCGCCAGGTCTTCCAGCCCACCACGATCATTCCCGGCACCGAGAAGCTCAATCGTGTCGGCCCCGACACGTTCCAAGGTCAGCTCACGGTCGACGGCAACCTGATCGTCAACGATTCCCTGTCCGTCGGCGGCCCCCCGGGAGCGAGCGCGAGCCTGACGGTGGTCAATGCTCCCCTCGTGCCCGCGCTGGGCGACGACGCCGCGCGCGGCATCAGCTTTCCCGCGGTCCGCGGCCTCACCGGCTACCTGCGCTATTTCGACCAATCGCCCAACCCTGAGCTCGTCCTGGGGGCCTACGATCCCGCTGTCGTGGTGCTGCGCCAGGCGGGAGCCCCCCGCCTGACGATCGCCGGCGGCAAGGTGGGCATCGGCCTCTCGGGCCCCGCGGAAGCCCTGCACGTCCAGGGGAATCTGCGGATCGACGGCTCGCTCTCCGTGCGGGACGGCACCCAGAAGTCGGGCCGGGTCCTCACCGCCGGCAACGACGGCCTCGCCACTTGGCAGGACCTGCCCATCCGCAGGCTGGGCTCCCCGGTCTTCCTGCCCCGCGCCGTCGCCATCGCGAACGGCGGCTCCGGCCAGACCGGCTGGGCCACCTTCTCGCTGCCCACCGACAAGATCCCCAGCGATGCCAGCGCCGTGCTGATCGACGGGCAGGGCGCCATGGACCAGCCGGACTCGGGCAACATCGACTCCATCATTGCTTTCCGCAAGGGCCCCGACGAGGAGGAATATACCCTCCTGCGTGGCCGCTCCGCGGCCGGCGGCGACTCCGTCGCCTGGGGGGGGCAGGGCATGTTCCCCTTCCAGAACAACTCCATCCAATACATCGTCTCCGGCCCCGGCTTCAACTGGGGCTGGTGGATACGGCTCATCGGCTACCTTCCGTAGAGTCAGGGAGAGCTGCGATGAAGGAGCGGATCGAAGCACGCCTCGCCGAGTTGCGCGCCGAGCTCGAAACCGGCCAGAGGATGATGGCCGAGCTGGACGAGAAGCGGGAGCGCCTGCGCGAGTCCATGCTGCGCATCGCCGGGGCCATCCAGGTGCTGGAGGAGATGGCGGGGGAGGACGCGGATCGGGGACAGCCGCCCAAAGGCGGGCCCGGGTGATAGCGGCGTGACAACTTCGCCTGGGGCAATCAGGGCACCTGGGTACGACTTGCCTTCATTGGCGATAGCGATAGCCGGGAGCTCTTTGAAGAGACCCCGAGGGCTTTAGAAAGTTTCTCGAGCTTGGGATCCGTCTCTAGGAGTTTGTGTTTCGAATCCCAGTCGAGCTTGTAACGCGCCGTCTCTTGGCCGGTGTCCTCATCGACGATCTTGAAATCGATCCTATAGTGCCAGACCTTCGATCTCGAAAACCCAATCGAGAAGTTGAATTGATGGGCTTCCAGAATCAACTTCCCATTGATTCCAGAATCATTCGGTGGATTGATTCCGGAGATCTGGAGGGAATTCTTGGTGCCCTCCTTTTTTCTCCAATCCATGTTGATTAACTTGTTGCTGACGAGCTCCAAGAAATTTTTATTTGAGACAGGCGAATTAGCCGTGCCCGGCCACGGGTTGGCCACGTCATTGATATGAGTGCGGATCTTCCAATCTGTATAACCGGCGGTCGTGCTCGCCCTCGGCTTATCCAATTGCTCGCGGCCCTTGCTGACCATTTCGTCGATACGGGCTGGGTCTTCCACCGAGACCATCTTCACCTCTTCGGCTCGCCGAAGCCGTGGAAATTCCACTGTAATATCCGGCTCAGTCCGATCGTCCGCGCCGAGAAACAACGTATGTTTGCCAAATTGTTTCCGATGATACTGAGCGACGATGAGCTCGTAGATCTTGCCACCGGCAGTCGAGTTCAAGCCTTTGATCCAGTCATACAGTCCGGCGGCTTGCTTCGCCAAGCGCTCCTGAGTTGCATTCTCCGGTTTTGGCTCTTCATTGGCCTTATTTGCTTCCTTGCCTTCTTCTTTGATGTCGTCATAGATGCCGGCGAAAATTTCCTTCCCCTGTTTATAAATGCCGGCCCAGTCAGTCCATTTGGATCCCGCCTGATCTTGGTACGTCTCCCAATCGCGTTTCATCTGCACGGCAGAGAGGCCGGGAGTCGCGGTTGGACTGCCGCTTCCTCCTTCGGCATACCGGTCCAGCAGGTCCCCCGCCGATCGCCCTGCCACGACCCGATTCGCTACGGCGTCGGCCTGCCGCTCGTAGATATCGTTCTCACGTCCGATACCTCCCGCAGGACACCCTCCACCGCGCTGCTGGACCACGTGGGCCGCCTCGTGGGCAGCAGTGTGGAGACTCGGTCGACCGGCGAAGGCCACATGCTCTCCCATGGTGAAGGCGGAGGCCTGTATCGCAGATGCGCTCGCTGAGGCCCCGGGGCCGAGATGCGCCTGGACTCTATGGAGGTCGTGAGGCCCGAAGGCTCGCTGGATTCTGTCCATGAAGGGCAGTCCCGAGCCGGGCGTCCGCAGGCCTTCTCGGGCGGTCTCTCGAATCCCTACAGCCGAGGACGGAGGAACTGACGGGCGGAAGGCCGGTACTCGCAGGAGGTTGAAGCTGACCGGGGAGCTGGGGGTCTGAACGGGATCTTTCAAAGCGTCGGGCCGGGCGATAGCGAACCTCGGCGTTGGAATCGAGCCCGCACGGCTGTTGGTGCTGGCCGCGGTATGGATTCTCATTGTCCGGCCCTCCACAGTTGACCTCGCGATGATCTATCTTAGCTCTTCAAGAGTCTGGGAAGGGTCCTTCCGTTGTTCCGAGCGCTGGTTTTATTGGAGAAATTGGTCGGGACGCCGGGATTTGAACCCGGGACCCCCTGAACCCCATTCAGGTACGCTACCAGACTGCGCCACGTCCCGACCGGAAAAGCGGTGTCTCAGGGCGATTTCGGCCCGAGGAGAGTGAGCAGCTCACGTGCCTCCTGGAGGGCCTCGTCGATTCCCGAGAGGAGTGTTTGTATCCGTTCGGCGCCTGCCGTGTCAAGCGCCGGCGCCGGTGGCGGCTCGGCGGCGGCATGGGGGGCGAGCGGCTCCGCGCCGAGGTCGGCCGGGTCGGCCGCCGGCGGCGGTTCCGCGATGGCGGCGGCCGCGTCGTCGGCCTCGGGCTCGTCCGTCTCGCCCAGCCCCTCGCCCAGGCTGCCGGCCGCGAGCTCCGCCTCCAGCTTCTTCTTGGCGCCGGCGATCGTGTACCCCTCCTCGTAGAGGAGCTCCTTGATCCGCCGGATGATCTCCAGCTCCTTCTCGCTGTACACGCGCTGGCCGGAGCGGCTCTTGCTGGGGGTGAGCGCCGGGAACTCGGTCTCCCAGTAGCGCAGCACGTAGGGCTGAATGCCGAGAGCCTTACAAGCCTCGCCGATCTTGTAGTAGAGCCGCTTCTGGATCCGAGCCTTCGACGCCATCCGGATCACTCAGGCTTCGCCGGCTGGCCGATGGGGTGCATGACGTCGCGGAGGCGCCGCGCCGGCTTGAAGCTCAGGCCCCGGTGCGGGCGGATGAACATCCGCTCGCCGCTCATCGGGTTGACCCCCATCCGCCCGGGGCGGGCGGTGACCTCGAAAGTGCCGAAGTTCTTGATCCGAACCGGCCGGCCGTCGGCCAGCGAGGTCTTCACGGTCTTGAAGATGGTGTCGACGATCTCCGCCGCCTCGTCCTTGGTCAGACCGCCATGGCGGTCGTAGACCACGTCGACGAGGTCGGCCTTGGTGACGCCGGGATGAAGCGTTTTCTTCGTGGCCATTTGGCTCCCCGCAATCGCGGCTCCCGCGCGTAAGGACCATCGTTCTGCAGCGCTCAGCAGCCAAAGAGGCTGAAGAAGTGCCTGAAGTATAGGAGATCAAACCGGCACGGGCAAGGCGCCTCCGGGTTCCCGGTCCGGCCCGAGCGCCATCCGGTACCCCTCCCGGTAGCGCGCCGCGACGGCGTCCCAGGTGAGCTCCGCCTCGGCCTTGCGCCGCCCCCGCTCCCCCATCGACCGCGCCCCGGCGGGGTCCGCCAGCAGCCCGCGGAGCGCGCCGAGGAGCGCCTCGCGGTCCCCCTCGGGCACCAGGCGCCCGGTGCGGCCATCCTCGACCGCCAGCGGGATTCCCGAGATCCCCGAGGCGACCACGGGCAGGCCGCTCGCCATCGCTTCCAGGATCACGTTGGGCAGCCCGTCGACGTTCCCCTTGCCGTCATGCACCGCCGGCAGCACGAAGAGGTCGGCGGCCCGATAGAGGTCGGGCAGGGTGTCGCGCAGCACCGGGCCGGGGAAGAAGACGCGATCCCCCCAGGGGCGCGCCGCCGCGCGGAACCCTTCCAAGAGGTCTCCCCCGCCGGCGAGGACCACCCGCAGCTCGGGGTGCTCGCCGAGGAGCGCCGGGAGGATCTCGATCAGCCCCTGGAAGCCCTTCTTGGTCGCCATTCTCCCCACGCCCAACAGCAGCGGCGCATCCTCGGGAATCCCCAGTTGCCGGCGCCAGAGGGGCCGCCGCTCCGGCGACGGCGAGAAAGTCTCGACGTCCACTCCGTAGGGGATCACCCGCGAGCGCTCCGCCGGGAAGCCGAGCGCCCGCACGCGCTCGACCAGCTCGGGCGAGCAGCCGGTCAGCAGTCGGGCCCTCTTCAACGCCCAGGCGGCCGCCGCCCGCACCCCCCGCTTCTCGGCCAGGAAGACGTCGCTGCCGTGCAGGCCGATGGCCAGCGGCACGCGCCGGCCGGCCGCCGCGGCCACCAGCCCGTTGGGGACGATCCAGTGCGCGTGGACGAGGTCGAAGGGGCGCCGCCCGAGCTGCCGGCGGACCGCCCGGCGGGCCGCCAGGGCGTAGAGGGGCGCGGCGAGCGCGGCCCGTGCCTTCACCCGCTCGTCCGCCTCCAGGCTGCGGCCGTAGCCCAGCACCTCGTGGCGCTCGGGCGCGTAGCGGAAGGAGACGACCTCGACTCCACCATCCTCCCACGACGCCGGCACCCCCTCGGCGTGCGGGGTCAGCACGGTCAGCCGGTCGCCGCCGCGGACCAGGCCGCGCGCGAGGTCGCGGATGAACGGGCCGGAGGTGTCCCCCTCGAAGCGGGGGTAGGTCTGGGTGAGGAAGAGGAGGTCGAGGGGGCGGTCGCCCGTCACTCCAGCCATTCCTTGATCGAATAGCTGTCGCGGCGGCGGAAGTTCTTGAAGGTGATCATCTCGCCGATCAGCCCGGTGGTCAGCACCTGGATGCCGAGCACCATCAGGAGGATGCCGAGTTGGAGCAGCGGCCGGTTCCCCAGGTGCCTGCCGGCGAACCAGAGGGCGGCGAGGTAGGCGTCGATGCCGAAGCCGGTGCCCAGAAAGACCAGGCCGATGGCGCCGAAGAGGTGGAGCGGCCGCCGGGTATAGCGCGTGATGAAGAGCACGGTGATCAGGTCGAGGAGCCCCTTGTAGAAGCGGTCCCAGCCGTACTTGCTGATGCCGTGCCGCCGCGGATGATGGGTGACCTCGATCTCGCCGACCGCGAAGCCCCGCCGGCTGGCCAGCACGGGGATGTAGCGGTGGAGCTCGCCGTAGATGGCGATCTCCGCCAGCACCTCCCGGCGGTAGGCCTTGAAGCCGCAGTTGAAGTCGTGGAGGTCGACCTGCGCCAGACCCCGGGTGACCCAATTGAACAGGCGCGACGGCAGGGTCTTACTCAGCGGATCGTGGCGCCGCCGCTTCCAGCCGGAGACCAGGTCGAGCTCCTTCTCCTCCAGCGTGGCGAGGAAGCGTGGGATCTCCTCCGGGTCGTCCTGCAGGTCGCCGTCCATGGTGATGATGATCCGGCCGATCGAATGGTCAAAGCCGGCGGAGAGCGCCGCCGCCTTGCCGAAGTTCCGCCGCAGGCGGACCAGCTTGACCCGCGGGTCGCGCTGCCGGGTCTCACGCACCCGCGCCGGCGTGCCGTCGCCCGAGCCGTCGTCGACGAAGACGATCTCGAAGCTCTTCCCCAGCCCCTCGAGCACCGCCGCCACCCGCTCGGCCAGCACCGCCACCGTCTCCGCCTCGTTGAGCACGGGGACGATGACCGAGATGTCGAGCTCGGCCGGCTGCGGCTGGACCAGCGTCGGCGCGGGAGGGGCGACCGGGAACGGACGGGCTGTGCTCATCGCGCCGTATTGTAGCAGGGCGGCCGGCGGGAGCCTGGGAAGCTCTCCCACCGGCCCGCTGAAGCTCTTACTTGACCGCGTTGCCCGGGATGGCCCAGGCGAAGTCGGTCCGGGTCTGGGTGGCGAACCACTTCGGATCGCTGAAGCTGATGTAGCCGTTCGGCAGGTAGGTCGCCGGATAGCCGCCGTTGTTGTTGCCGGGCCAGCGCGCCGTGCCGTGGCAGGACATGCAGTTGGAGTTGATCCCGTCCGGGATGCCCGAGCTGGTCTCGAGGAACGGATTGAAGCAGACCACCGGCTTGCCCTTCGGATCGTTGAACGGCACCACCATCGAGTAGGCGACGCAGGTGGCGTAGTTGCGCCACGGTCCCTTGACGTTGGCCGTCATGCCGGCGTTGCTGCCGGGGAAATTGTTCGGCGGGTTCTTGCCCCCCATCCACCAGAAGGTCTGCCAGGTCCAGTTGACGATCTCCTTGGTGGTCACGTGCATGGCGGCGAGGACCGCCCAGTCGCCCGCCACCGCCTTCAGCGCGCCACCCTGCGCGGCGTTGAAGTCGGCCGCCTCCTGAGCGGTCATCTTGAAGCCGTACATCATCGAGAGGGGCGCATAGAGAAACTTCTTGGCGTCGCAGGCGAGGCTGGGGTTGGGGGTGGCGCCCTTGATCTCCGCCGGCGTCGCCGGGCGCATGCCGCCGCTCCCCTTGGGGTCGATCAGCACGCAATTGAGCCAGGTCTCGGGAGTCGGATTCTTGGCGTTCGTCGTGGCGCCGGCGCCGTTCCCCTGCCAGAGCGGGAATGGGGTCAGGCCGGAAGCCTTGATCAGCCACATCACCGGCTTGGTGTCCACGCCGCGGTCGGGAAAGTCGATGATGGCGCGGTTCGCGACCGGCGTGGCGGTGGGCCAGCTCGCGTTGAGCTTGTTGAGGTCGGCCTGCTGCGTATAGAGATAGGAATTCGGAGACGCTTTGGGCGTCGGGTGCGAGGCCATCAGGAAGTGCGACGACTCGGGGTCGAACTTGTTGAAGGCCACCACCTGCTCGCTGGAGGTGGAGGCGGCGAGCTTGCCGGTCGCCTTCGCCACGTGCACGAACTGGCGCGGCTTGGCGAACGGGCGCTTCACCTCGGTCCGCACCGCCGCCAGCTTCACGCCGGGAGCGATGAAGACCTCGTTCTCCGAAAACCAGGTCTCCCAGACCGGCAGGCGCTGGCCCTGCAGCGTCGAATGCGAGGGCGCGGACATGCCGGCCCAGACGTCCCAGGCGTGAGTGCGCATCTTGGCTGTGGCGTCGACCGCCACCCAGCCGTCGATGACCTTGCGCGGAGTCGGGAAGTTGAAGCCCGGCGGGATCGTCTCCGGCTTGATCTCGGCGGCGGGCGCGGGGGCCTTCGCGGCCGGTTTGGCGGCCGGAGCGGGCTTGGCCGGCGGCGCGGCGGCCGCCATCGACAGCGCGACACCACAGACGGCGAAACAGGAGAGGGTCAGCACCGGGAACATCCAGCGACGTCTCGATCTCATCAAGGATCCCTCCATATTCGTGCAGCATGGTTCTGTAGCCAAGGCCGGACGAGTCGACGGCCTGCGGAAAGCGCCAGCATGAAACTTTGAAGGATTTTACTTTACACGATCCGGAAGCGCAGGAAAAGGGGGCGGGTACTCCGCCTATAATCCGCCGCATGCAGCGAATCGGAAGCTGGGCCGTGCTCGGCCTGCTCCTGGCGGCGGCGCTGGCGGGGGCCCTGACCTTCGACCGGCGGAGCTGGCCGGGCCTGGTCGGCGACGAGGCCACGTACCTCATGCAGGCGCAGAGCCTGGCCTGGGATTTCGACGTCCGCTATTCGCGCCATGATTACGACCGCTTCGTCGCGCAGTGGGGCACGCCGCCGGACGGCCTGATCCTGCAGAGCGGCGACGGCGGCCGCACGCTCGTCTACGCCAAGCCCGCCGCCTACGCGCTCTGGATCGCCCCCTTCCTGCGCCTCTCCCCCACCCGCGGCGCGGCGGTGGCCAACACGCTGCTCCTCGCCCTCGCGGCCCTCCTGGCGGCGCGCGCGCTCGAACGGCGCCTCGGCCCCGCCGCGCCGCTCTGGGTGGCGGCGTGGATCTTCGCCTCCGTCGCCTTCGCCTACGTCTTCTGGGCCCACTCCGACCTCTTCCTGATGAGCCTGGTGGCGATCGCCCTGGCGCTCGCCTATGGCGCCCCGCGGGACGGCGAAGCCGAGGAGAGCCCCGGCCGCACCGCCCTCCGCTGGGCCGCCGCCGGCCTGCTGCTCGGCCTGGTCTTCGCCTCCCGCCCGTTCTATGGCGCCCTGCTGCTGCCGGCGGCGCTCGCCGTGCCCGCCCCGCGCCGGCGACTGGGGCTCGCGACGCTCGCCGCCGGTGCCGTCGTCGCCGTGCTCGCCTCGGGGCTCACCCACCTGGCCGAGGCGGACTCCTGGACCCCCTACTCCGGCGAGCGCCAGAGCTTCGACGCCAGGACCGGCTTCCCGGCGGTGAGCCTGCCGCCGGAGAGCTGGCGGCAGCGCGGCATCGGGCGGGGAAACCGCTCCTGGCACGCCGCGGACCTCATGGGGCCGCGGCTGTCGGCGTGGAACGCGCTCTACTTCCTGACCGGCCGGGACGTCGGCATCCTCCCCTACTACCTGCCGCTACTGCTCGGCCTCGCCGCCTTCCGCCGCGGCGAGGGGCGCGGGATGCTGATCCTGGCGGCGCTGGCGGCGGCGGCCTGCTTCCTGATCACCCGCCCGTTCAACTTCTACGGCGGCGGCGGCGCCATCGCCAACCGCTACTTCCTCCCCGTCTACCCCGCCTTCTGGTTCGCCGCCGGCCGCCGGCCCGCGCGCGCTTCCTGGGCGCTCCTCGCGCCTATCCTGGCCGCGGTTTGCGCCGCCCCCTTCCTCCTGCCGCTCTGGCGGCAGCCGCGCGCCTACCTGCTCGACTCCGAGAACGGCTACCGCTACGTCTCGGCCGCCGCGGTCCGCCTGCTCCCCTACGAGACCACGCAGTCGCACCTGAAGCCGGGGGGCGGCGAGGACTTCATGCTCGGCAAGCTCTGGATCAAGCCGCTGGCGACCAGCGTCCACGCCGGCGGGGACGGCGCGAGCATCCGTTTCGAGACCGGCCGGGGCGAGATCCTGGTCGGGAGCACCCGCCGCCTGCCCGGCCTGCGGCTGATCGCCGATCCGCCGGCGCCGGCGATGATCGACGTCCAGGGCGCCACGCTGCGGGCGAGCCACCTCCGCCCCGGCGGCGGCTCGGTCACCCTCCTCGACCTCGGGCGGCCCCGCGCGGTCCACCGCATGTGGTGGAGCGAGGACGAGAGCCCCTTCTACATTTATGAGATCCGGCTGGACGCGCCGGCTGCCTTCGCCTTCCAGCTCCTGCCGCTGGCGCCTTCACCGGGAGAGGTGAGGTAAGGACATGCGCAAGAAGCTCCTCCTCTCCGCCCTCTCGATCCTCTTCACTATCCTCGCCGCCGAGGCCGCGCTCCGCATCCTCGGCATCGGCGCGGCGGGCCGCGGCTCGGCCTGGTTCGCGGGGGGCAACCACCAGCGCTTCCTCGTCCAACCCGACCCGGTGACCGGTTACACGCTGCGCCCCGGGTTCCACGGCCACGAGATCGCGCTGGGCGGGGAGTTCAACGTACCGGTCGCCATCGACGCCGAGGGGCTCCGCGTGCAACCGCATCCGGCGCCCTTCCGCCCCTGCATCCTGATCGTCGGCGATTCGATGACGTTCGGCGAGGGGGTGCCCGAGGACGGCACCTACCCGGCGCGACTCGAGAGGCGGCTCCACGTGCGCGTCTACAACGCCGGCGTGCCGGGCTACAGCAGCGCGCAGATGCTCGGCCGGCTGCGCCGCTATCTGCCGGTCCTCCAGCCCACGCTGGTGGTGATGACCCTCTCCCCGCTCTGGGACCGCCAGCGCGTCGCCGCCCCCTTCGCCTACAAGGACGGCTACATCGTGGGCCAGGCCTACGTGGACCGCCTCGTCCTGCTCGACGGCAACCTTTATCTGCGCGAGACCAAGCTCCCCGTCCTGGGCACCGCCACCGCCTTCGCCGAGCGCTATTCGAACCTCGCGCGCCTGGCCCTCCCCGCGCTGGCCGGCGCCGCCCGCAAAGTGTTTCTCCACCCCCAGCAATCCCCTGCCGGGGCCGCCGAGGTCGAGCTCATCGTCCGCAACCTCCAGGCGGCCCGGCAGCTCGCGACTCTCTCGGGAGCCCGCTTCCTGGTCCTGCTGGTGGACGACCGGGGCGCGGAATTCCGGCGCGAGCGCCAGATGCTCCAGGGCCGCCTTCAAACCCTGGGGATTCCCTATCTGGCCGCCGACGACCTCATCCCGGCCGCCCGCTGGCCGCTCCTCCGCTACCCTCTCGACACCCACTGGAACGCCGCCGGCCACGCCGCGGTGGGCCGGGTGCTGGCGCCGCGGATCAAGGCTCTGCTCGCAGCTCACCTTGCCGGTCGCTAAAGGTGGAAGCCTTCGCACGCCTTCCCTTGACATTCCCGCGCCGCCCTCTCGATCATAGAAGAAGCGGAGTTAGAGGCCGGCGGGGACGCCGGCGGTCCCAGGGCGTTGGCCGCGCGCTTCGGTTTCGCGGTATGGGGAAGGGAGGGAACGCCATTCCGCCCATTCAAGCACGCTTTGGAGCCCCCTGAACTTCCCGGCGCATTCAGCCTGACCCGAAGCGGAACCCTCCTGGGACCGCCGGCGTCCCGCCGGCTCTAACTCCGTTTTTTCTTAGCGCATCCTGAAGTGCTCCCGGACTTCGGTAGGGGCCTTCTCCTGGTGCTGCTCGCTAGAGCACCGCGTTGACCGTCTGCGTCGTAGTCCCGCCGTTCGCTGGGATCGGGATGAGGGCGACAATACCGGTGCTCGCGCGGGTCAAGAGTCCGGTCGTCCCCGGCGTCGTCTTGGCTGCAATCAGACTGTAGGCAAGGCCAAGTCTGGCAGTTACGGGGTTCAACACCACCCAGGAATAAGGGATCGTCACCGTACACCTCGCCGTGCTCCCGGTGCGGGTCGCAGCCACCGCCGCGTCCTCTTCAATCAGGTTGACTCCAGAGCCCGAGATCTCGGTAACGCTCGCCGAGAGATCACAAAGGATCGGAGTGGTGGTGGGGATCGCCGACCGGATCGTGATGGTGAAATTGACGACGATGGTGCCCGTCTGCGCGTTGGTGGCGGCTATCGAGGATGAGTCGAAATCTGCCATCTGACCCGGCCTGAAGGCCCCGGTCGCAGAGTCAAGAATCCCAAGAGCGCTGTGAGCATTGGATGGGCGCGCCTCCTGGCTCCAGCCCAGTTGACTCGAAAGGGCGAATACAACGACTCCTACAATGATTCTCGACACTTTCATCCAGATCTCCTCGTGCTTGATTGTTGTGAAGCTCGGCGAGGCTCCACCTTAACTGCGATGCCGTATTTTCGTCAATCCCATGAAGACTACCGCATAGGTAACTTTGCGGATGAAGATGAGGGGGGACAGCCGGAGGGCGGGCTTGCGGCCTGAAGGGCCGCGATAGCCAACCGCCTCAACACCACACTCCCGTGGCCAGAAGAAAAATCGGTATCGCGGCCCTTCAGGCCGCATCGGATACGAGGGATGCCTGATACCCAGGGCGTTGCCCTGGGCTAAATAATCCCGGGCCTTCAGCCCGGAAGACGGCAGCGAGCGGGCGGACTCGACGCTGAAGGTCTGCTCGGCCATGTCCGCGAATCAGCGATTGAAAGGATATTCGCTGACCCAGTGGAAGCCCCGGTTGCCGAGCAGGAACTTCGGCGGCGGGTCGATCCGGTGAAGGCTCGCGTGGACCTTCCTGCCGTCGAACGTACCGTCCAGCAGGAGGCGGCCGGGGGCGGGCTGCTGATAGGCGAGCGCCGATTTCCAGGCCGGATCGTCGCGCTTCGTCACGGCGATCGTTTTCTTGCCGGCGTCCAGCGTACCGACGTAGCGCCGGCGGGTGTTGTCCATGGGCAGGATGGACAACAGATCGGAATAGTCGAACACCACGTAGCGCCACCGGGAGGCGTCCGTCACGACCGGCGGCCGGACCTGACCGTCGAGGACGAGCTCGTCGACTTCCCAGATGCCGTGCAGAGGGTGGCGCGACGCGTCGTGGAACGACCGGAAACTCTGATAGCTCACGTTCAGGATGTAGCCGGTGAACCCGACGAGGAGGAGCGCCTCCAGCGCCAGCCCAACGAGCCGGGGCCACCGTCCGCGGAAGAGAGGACGGTCCTCGACGGGCGGCACGGGGCGGTTGAGCACCAGCAGGTCGGCGAGCCGGCGCAGATCGGGCGCCGCCAGGAAGACCGCCATGGCGAGGAGGTGGGCCGAATACTGCTTGACCGGCACGTCGTAGCAGAAATTGAGCATCACGACGTTGGTCATGGCGGCGATGGTTACGAGTGCCCCCAGCCGCATGGTGCGGCGGAAGAGCAGGAGCGCGCCGCCGGTCCATTCGGTGAGCCCGCCGAAGATGGTGTAGGGAACGGAAGCTCCCATGAAGGTCCAGAGGATCCCCATCGGCGAGGAGTCCCCGATCGATTGCAGCAGGCGGTCGAGCGACGGCTGGGGGAACTGGGACGGAACGATCTTGAACGCGCCGTACTGGATCATCGTCATGCCGAGCCCGAGGCGGACGTAGAGCCGGAGCCCTTCGTACAGCCGTGGATAACTCTTTCGTTTCCGGTCCACGAGCGTCCAGACCAGCGCCACCAGGGCCGCGAGCACCGCGAAACAGGCGACCTGCATCCAGCGGTAGAGCGAATCCCCGCTGCCCGTGGAGTGAGGGAGAGCCGTAGCCTGGAAGACGTGCCTGGCGACCCAGGGCACGAGCACGGACCAGAGCTCGAAATACCAGCCCACCGCGCTCTCCGCGTAGGGGATGAAAGCCAGCAGCAACAGGAAGGTCGACAGCAGATAGAGGAGGAGATACGTGAACCCGAAGCGGAAGAGGATCCGCCTCACCGGCCCCCATTCGGGCTCCCCGACCTCAAGGCGTCCCTCCTCCATTCTGCTCCTCAACGATTGAAAGGGTATTCGCTGACCCAGTGGAAGCCTCGGCTGACCAGCAACGACTGGGGCGCGTCGATCCGGTGGAGGCTCGCCCGGACCTGCTTGCCGTCAAAGGTCCCGGCCAGGGTGAGGTGCCCGGGCCCGGGCTGCTGATAGGTGAGGGCGGATTTCCAGGCCGGATCGTCGCGCTTGGTCAGCGCCAGCGTCTTCTTCTTTTCGTCCAGCGCCACGACG
Organism: uncultured Acidobacteriota bacterium; assembly: GCA_963718645.1. Taxonomy (GTDB): domain Bacteria; phylum Acidobacteriota; class Thermoanaerobaculia; order Multivoradales; family UBA5704; genus DATARR01. The sequence goes on along the minus strand of OY970373.1, from coordinate 1,396,181 downwards.
TAGCGCTGGCGGGAGTTGTTCATCGGCAGGATAGAAAACAGATTGGAATAGTCGAACACCACGTAGTGCCAGCGCGAGGCGTCCGTCACCACCAGCGGCCGGACTTCCCCGCCGACGACGAGCTCGTCGACTTCCCAGATGCCGTGCAGCGGCTGGCTGGCCGTGTCGAACGACCGGTATTGCTCATAGCTCAGGTTCAGGGCGTACATGCTGAACGCGAAGAGCAGAATGGCTTCCAGCACCAGGCCGCCGAGCAGGAGCCACCGCCGCCGGAAGAGCGGTCGATCGTCAGCGGGGGGCACGTGGCGGTTGAGCACCAGCAGATCGGCGAGGCGGCGCAGATCGGGAGCCGCCAGGAAGACAGCCATGGCGAGAAGGTGCGCCGAATATTGTTTGACCGGCACGTCGTAACAGAAATTGAGCACCACCACGTTGGTCATGGCGGCGATGGTTACGAGCGCTCCCAGACGCATGGTGCGGCGGAAAAGGAGGAGCGCGCCGCCGGTCCATTCGGTGAGGCCGGCGAAAATGGTGTAGGGCGCGGAAGCGCCCATGAAGGTCCAGAGGATTCCCATCGGCGAGGAATCGCCGATCGACTGCAGAAGACGGTCGAGCGAGGGGTGGGGAAATTGCGACGGGATGATCTTGAACGCGCCGTACTGGATCATCGTCATGCCGAGCCCGAGGCGGACGAAGACCCGGAGCCCCTCGTACAGCCGGGGATAACTCTTTCGCTTCCGGTCCGCGAGCGTCCAGACCAGGGCCGCCAGAGCCGCTACAACCAGATAGCAGAAGACCTGCATCCAACTGTACATCGAGTCGCCGCTGCCGGTGGGATGCAGCAGGGCGTCGACCCGGAACAGGTGCTTGGCGGTCCAGGGGACGAGCCAGGACCAGATCTGGAAGTACCAGCCGATCGCGGTCTCGACGAAAGGGATGTATCCGAGCAGGCCCAGGAAGGTGGGCAGCAGGTACAGGAGGAGATAGGTGAACCCGAAGCGGAAGAGGATCCGCTTCGCCGGCCCCCAATCGCGAGCCGGAGTCTCGAGGTCGTCCATCCCGCTGCTCACCGGTTGAACGGATATTCGTTGATCCAATGGAAACCCCGGCTGGTCAGCAGGCGTTTGGCGGGATCGGTGCGGTGCAGGGTGGCGCGGAGGGGGTGGCCGTCGAGCGTCCCCGCCAGCAGGAGGTGATCCGGATCGGGGCGCTGATACGTGAAGGCCGCCTTCCATGCCGGTTTGTCGCTTTGACTCAAGGTCAGGGTCCGCTTGGCGGCGTCCATCTTCATCGCATAGCTCCGCCGGGAATCATCCATGTTCTGAAAGGAGAAATAGTCGACGCGATCGAAGACTACCCGGCGCCAGCGCGTTTCGTCGGTGAGCAGCGGTGGGCGCACAACGCCGTCCAGAGCCATCTCGTCGACATTCCAGACGCCGTACAGCGGCGACTTCGGAGCGCCGGCGCCGTAGATCCTGTAGATACCCAAGGTCTCGTACAGCGCCAGGACGGCGAAGCCGGCGAGAAACAGAGTGCGGACCACCAGGGCGGCGCGGTGCCAGAGCTTCCCCGCGAAGAGGGGACGGTGGACGGCGGGCTCCACGCGGCGGTTGAAGACCAGCAGATCGGCGAGCCGGCGCAGATCGGGCGCGGCGAGGAGGAACGCCATCAGGAACAGGTGCGACGAATAGAGCTTGACCGGCACGTCGTAACAGAAATTGAGCATCACCACGTTGCCGAGGACACCCATGCAGGCCAGCGCGCCCAGCAGCGTGGTGCGGCGCGTCATCAGGAGCAGCCCGCCGACCATCTCGGAGGCGCCGGCGAAGATGGTGTAGGCCGGGGAGGCCCCCATGAAGGCCCAGAGGAGGCCCATCGGCGAGGAATTGCCGAAAGGTTGCAACAGTTTTCCGAGCGACGGGCTGGGAAACTGGGTCGGAATCACTTTCGAAGCGCCGTATTCGATCAGCGTGAAGCCGAGCCCGAAACGGACGTAGGCCCGGAGCCAATCGTGCAGCTTCGAGTATTCGAGCCGCCGGCGGTCGAGGAGGGTCCAGACCAGCGCCGCCAGCGCAGCCACCAGTGCGAAGAAGAAGACCTCCACGTAGTTGTAGGTCGTGTCGCCGCTGCCGTTGGGAAACACGGTGATCTTGACGCCGAAGGCGACCTTCCCCACCCAGGAGACGATCGCCTGCAAGAGATTGGTGTAGGCACTGTTCACCGTGCCGCCGCCCGGGATGTAGGTCAGGAGGCTCAGATAGGTGGGCAGCAGGTAGAGCCCGAGATAGGCGAACACCCAGCGGAAACCGATCCGCTTCGCCGGGCTCCAGACCGGGAGCGCCGCCGGCTCCGCCCGCCGCTCGACCGCCGGCCCAGCCGCATCCGCCTCCACCTGCGGACCCACCGTCATCGACCTGTCGAACAGGGCCATGTCATCCTCCGGGTGAGATTCGCTTCGTTATGCTGTCCTGCCGCTTTGTTCGACTTCGATTATACCTCGGTAGTGGATCGCTGCGATTCCCGAACTTGGCGGACGAACCTCGCCATCGCCTCCAGGGCGCGCTCCGGCTGCTCGCGGTGGGGGGAGTGCCCGCAATCGGCGAGCGCGACCGCCGCGACCGGACCGCCGGCCTGCCGCTCGATCGCCTCGACCTGTCGCCAGGTGCCGTACTCGTCGTTCTCCCCCTGGAGGATGAGGATGGGGACGGCGATGCGGGGCAGGAACTCCTCGAGGTTCCAGGCGCGGAAGCCGGGATGGAGCCAGACGTCGTTCCACCCGCGGAACGCCACGTCGACGTTGGCGCCGTGGTGCCGTTCCAGGCGCGCGCGAAGATCGGTGGTGAGATAGGCCTCCCGGATCTTTGCGATGGCCTCGAGGCCGTGGGGCTCCGCGAAGACGTGCGGCGCCTCCAGGATCAGCCCGCGCAGGCCCGGCCCGGGAGCGCTTCCCGCATGGATCAGAGAGATGGAAGCGCCGTCGCTGTGCCCCACCAGGATGTGCTCGCGGACGCCCGCGGCGGCCAGGACTCTGGGGAGGATCGCCGCCTCGTCGTGCATGAAGCGGAGGGGGCGCGGCAGCGTTACGGGATCGGACTTGCCGTAGCCGGCGCGGGAATAGATCAGGGCGCCGCAGCCGGTCTCGGCGCTGAGCCGGTCGGGGAAGTCGCGCCAGAGCGAGGCGGAACCGAGCCCCTCGTGCAGGAACACGAGGGTGAGAGCCTTTTCGGGCGGCGGGCCGGTCCACCGCGCCTCCAGGCGGACGCCGTCCACCTGGAGGAATCCCGCGCCGGCCATTGATCGCGGCTAGTGCTTCAGGTAGGCCTCGATGTGCACGTTGGCGTACTTCCAGAAGTACGACGGCACCTCGCCCGGGTTGTCCAGTCCGGGGAGATTGAAGCCCATGTCGAACAGGAACTTGGCCGCCGGCGCGATGGTGTAGGAAGTCACGTTCGGCTTGCTGAGGAGGACGGTGCCCGCTCCACCCGGCGTCTTGTCGGTGATCGTGATCCGGTAGATCCCCCCCGCCATGTCGTAGTCGTTGTCGACGTGGTACGTGTGGCCGACCTTGGCCTTGAACTTCCTGATCACCTTGATCTTCTGCGGGTGGGTGAGGCCGATGCCATGACGGGCGAACGCCTCGCTCTTGTTCGGTCCAAGGAAGTAGAGGAGGCCCGGCATGTCGATATTCTTGCTGACCACGAACCAGTAGATCAGGTGCTTGCCCGAGGGATCCTTGGGATACCAGGGGCCGACCGTCACGTCAAGCGTGGCGCGGAGCCGCGTCGCGATGCCTGGAGGGGCATCGAAGCTGACGCGCCCGACCGCCATTCCCGGCGGCGGCTCGGGGATGTGGTCGATCCCCGGAGCGTCGAAGCAGAGCGCGCCCGTCGGGCAGGTCGGGACTTTGGTGGGCAGCGCCAGCGCGTCGGCGCTGAGCTCGGGAGCCACCGTGTCGAGCCGGCCGGTATCGCCGTCGGCCACCAGGGCGTAGGCGGAGAAAGCCTTATCGCAGGAGACCCGCGCAGCCGTCTCGGTGAGGCGGCTCACCAAGCCTTTGAACGCATCGATGTCCGGCCGCGTCTCCCTACCTTCCAGAGTCAGGGAGACCACCTGGCCGAGGCTGGCGCCGTCGGCGTCGGCCAGGGCGAGGGTGCAGCGGTTCGTGGTCTTCGCCAGGTTGACGAGGGCGAGATGGGCCGCGACCGAATCCGAGGCGAAGAGCCCACGGAGAGCGAGCGTCTGTCCGCCCTGGAACGCGTTCTCCGCGAGGTTCACCGGCGCCGCGGCGGCGAGGGCGCTGGCCGAGGCCTCGGGAGTCAGGGAAAACGGCCGGCCGTCGACCGCGGCATGGGCCGTATTGGCGACGCCGGCAGCGCAGAGGGCGAGTAGTAGGGCACAAAGGGGGGTCCTGGACATGCGATCTCCTACGTGGGGGGTGAGTCGTCGGGAGAAGATTCTACCGGGGGAGGGCCGCGATGTCTATGATCTGCCATGCCCACCTCCAACCTCCAGCGCGCCCGCGAGCTGGTCCTGCGCTTCGGCTGGAACGCCATGGCCTACCAGATCCTCAATCCGGGGATGCGGCTCTGGTTCGCGGCCGGCGGCGAGGGGGTCGCGGGCTTCGTCCGCGCCGGCGGCTACCGGGTCGTCGCGGGCTCTCCGGTCTGCCCGCCGGAGCGGCTCGCCGAGGTGGCGGCGGAGCTGGCGGCGGACACCCGCCGGGCTCGCCTACGCCTCTGCTACTTCGGCGCCCAGGAACGGCTGACCGCGATGATGGCCGAGCGCGGTCCGGCCTCGGCGCTGCTGCTGGGCGCCCAGCCCTCGTGGGACCCGGGGCACTGGAGCGCCATCGTGGCCGCCAAGGCGTCGCTGCGCGCCCAGCTCTCCCGCGCCCGCAACAAGGGGGTGACGATCCGCCGCTTGCCGGACTCCGCGGAGCCCGGCCTCCAGCGCTGCCTCGACGAGTGGCTCGACCGGCGCGGCCTGCCGCCCATGCACTTCCTGGTCGAATGGAACATCCTCCCCAGCCTCCTCGACCGCCGCCTCTATGTGGCCGAGCGCGGCGGCGAGACGATCGGCTTCCTGATCGCCTCCCCGATCCCGCTCCGCCGCGGCTGGCTGATCGAACAGATTATCCGCGGCCGCTCGGCGCCGAACGGCACCGCCGAGCTCCTCCTGGACACGGCGATCCGCGCGCTGGCCGAGGACGGCGCGGCCTACGTCACCCTCGGGCTCTCCCCCCTTTCGCGGTCGGCACGGGCGGTGCCGGAGAGCTCGCCGCCGCCCTGGAGCGTCCGCCTGCCGCTCGCGTGGATGCGCATCCATGCGCGGCGCTTCTACGATTTCGAGGGGCTGGAACGCTTCAAGCGCAAATTCATGCCGGAGAGCTGGGAGCCGATCTACGCGGTCACCGACCGGCCGCGGGTCTCCTTGCGCACCCTCTACGCGATCGCCGGCGCCTTCGGCGGCACCTCTCCCCTCCTCTTCGTCGGCCATGCCCTGCTCCGCTCGGCGGCGCGGGAGGTGCGGCGGGCGGCGGGGTGGGCGGGGCGGGCGCGCTGAGCGGGTTGACAGGAGGGCCGTGGAGAGATAAATTTGTCTTACCCTCGTCTTACCGAGGAAGAAAATCTATGGCAAAACCCGCAGCCCGGCCCGAATTGACCCGCCTCTCTACCAAGGGACAGCTCATCATCCCCAAAGAGATCCGTGAGCGCCACGGCTGGACCGCGGGCATGGAGCTGATCGTCGAGGACCACGGGAATTCGGTCGTTCTGCGCAGGGCCGAGGATCTCCCTGTGACCACCTTGGAAGACCTCGTCGGCTGCGCCGGTTACGAGGGCCCTTCCCGCAGCCTGGAGGAGATGGAAGGCGCGATTGCCCGAGGCGCGCGGGAACGCCGGTGATCGCGCTCGACACCAACATCATCGTCCGGCTGGTGACCGCGGACGATCCCGGTCAGCTCGAAGCTGCCCGGGCGGTCTTCGAAGCCGGCGATCTGTGGATCTGCAAGACCGTTTTTCTGGAGACGGAGTGGGTGCTGAGGTACACCTATGAGCTCAAGCGGCCTGCCATCGGAGAGGTCTTCCGCAAGCTCCTCGGCTACCCCGATCTCCAAGTGGAAGACCGGAGCGCGGTGCTCCGGGCATTGACCCTCTACGATCAGGGGTTTGATTTCGGGGATGCCCTCCATCTCACCTCCAGTGGAGACGCCGATCAGTTTGCCACGTTCGATCAGCCTTTCGCGAAGAAAGCCCGCGGCCTGGAGGAGGGGCCCGTGGTATTGCTGTTACAGAGTACAGGCGTCTGAGATCCCGCTGCAGACTGGACGACGAGACCTAAGGGTTAGCCAGCCTTGCGCTTCCCAACGATGCTGCCTCGCTTCACCACAGAATGACCCGAGGTGGCTTGCCTGTCGGACAACCGCCGGCAGAATTCGTGAATGTCGTAGTTTGCCTCGGCAAAAAGCGCTTCACGGACCTGCCACACCTCGGCCACGATCGGATCGCGCCAGACTTCAACTGGAGAATTGTCGTCCCTAGTCATTGTGTGCCGGCCTGTTCGGAACCTTCCACCGATCGAGACGCGCCTCAAACACGTCACCCCGTTTCAAGCGCTCTCGCCAGCTTGCAGCGCCTCCCAATCGGCGCTTGCAAACTCCTCCGCAACCTGAAGAGCCTCTTCTTGATAAGCGGAATCGTTTGCCATCTGGGCAAATTCCGCGTCGATCCCAGACCGGCGAGTGGCCGGGAGTTGCCTACGGATCGCCCTCTCGAGAAAGGCGTTGCGGCTTTCAACAACTCCCGCACGCACAATGGAATCCATCGCCTCAAGGAGGTCTGCTGAAAGGGCTATCGTCATCCGGACTTTTCTTGCTGGCATACGCGTCACCTCGTCCTTAGTATGGAGCCTCCGCTCGCATTACGCAAGATGGACCTGCCAGCGAGGAGCCGACTCAAGGTGTTCGCCCCCCGCCAGGGGCGCAAATCTTGAATTGCCTTCCCGGAGCCCCACGAGCCGCTGGATCTCGAGTAGAATCGTTTTCTGGGACCGCGAAACACCTTCTTGGGCGGTGATCGGCGTAACTCAATGACGAGGTCATACATCAGCACCAGTGTCTAAGAAAGCCTCAAACCGACGCCGCGTTGACTCGGGAGGAGGAGCAGCGATCTGATCGAGGGTGAAAACCTTAATCTCATTATCAGGCCTAATGATTGCGACTTTCACTGGCTCCGAGACTTCGCGCGTCAAGTGACTGATGAACATAATAATGTTGGCGGCGATAAAAAGCAGTTCCCAAGGCGAATATGTCGAATGCACAGGCGCTCTTTCCTCCTCGAGGAACAAGGAAAGGAGTCTGTGGACGTATTCATTCCTGCCGTTGTACAGAGAAAATAGATGGGACTCGTCTTGGTTGTGTAAATCAGGCACCTCGTCTTCGGTTGTTGGCGGCCGACTCTTGCCCCAGAACACATGCCAGAGCCGAGGTTTGCCATCGACGAAGCCTCCGACGTGACAACCCACTTCCGAATACGGCTCACCGACATCGGCCAATGGGTCATCATCCTCAGTCAATTTCCTGATTTCTGCAAGGACTCGATCTTTAAGCGCGAAGAAACCATCGCCGCTGAACGTATGCTTGAGCTGCAATAGTCTTGGTTGCATATTGTCGAGGCGGCCCCAAATAGTTACGCACCCATGGCCAGGAAATTGGTATATTTTGTTGGTTAGTTCGTACTTCTCGCTTTCACTAGACTCGGCATCGCCGATAGTTGTAGCGGTCTCTGTCCTCATTGCGGAATCCGAGAACATCAAAATGCATTCCGTAGAGGGAAAGGATAGGATTGCGGTCATAACGGAGCACCTATGTGTGGCTGACGTCAAGCTGAATCACTGGTCTGCTGGCCTCGGGCTTAGAAGGTGCCGTCGGCGCCGCCCAACACATTGCCGGTGAGCGGCGAGACCGCACGAAAGTTCGGTAGTATCTGTTTACCGCCCTTTCCGGGGGTTGAAGCACACCCGCCGCCTTGACGACACGCCTGGGAGCGACTTGTTTTTCCCCTGGAGGCATGGTCTAATCTCCTTCGGACATGCCGACTTACGAGGAAATCCTTCAAGAAAACTCTGAGCTCCGAGGCCGGATCAGCGAGCAGGGGCGCCGGATCGCTGAGCAGGAGCAGCGGATCGAGCGGCAAGAGCGCCGGATTGCTCAATTGGAGAAGATCATCGAGGAGTTGCGACGCGGTGGCAAACGCCAAGCCGCCCCGTTCTCGAAGGGGGAGCCGAAGAGCCATCCCCAGAAGCCGGGCCGCAAGCCTGCAGAGCAGTACGGAAAGCGCTCTTGCCGGCCGGTTCCCGAGCAGGTCGATGAGACGATTGAGGTCGCCTGCCCTTCGCGGTGCGAGGTCTGCCAAAGCCCAGTGCACCGGATGGGCCAGGAAAGCCAATACCAGATTGATATTCCGGAGATCCGCCCGTGGACGACCGAATTCATCCTCCACTACGGCGAGTGCTCCCGGTGTGGATGTCGACAGAGCGGACGACATCCTCGTCAGAGCTCGCAGGCGGTGGGAGTGGCCGGTGTTCAGATCGGTCCGGGAGTGGTGTCGCTGGCCACCTATCTGAACAAAGTTGGCGGCTTGAGTTACGGCAAGATCGCCGGTTTGCTGGAGCAGATGGCCGGTCTTCGGGTATCGCGCTCGACGCTGTGCTGGGCCTTGCTGCGGACGGCGAAGAAAGCGCAGCCGATCTATGAGGAGTTGGTGCAAGCGATTCGCAAGTCTGCCGTGGTCTACCCGGATGAGAGCGGCTGGCGCATCGGGGGGCGCGGTGGTTGGCTGTGGGCCTTTACCAATCGCTGCGAGACGGTCTATGCGATTGTGCGGGGCCGCGGGTTCGCGCAAGCGGCGACAGTGCTGGGGGAGAGCTATGGGGGAGTCCTGGTGGCGGATGGGTGGGCGCCATACCGGCGTTTCACCCAAGCGACGCAGCAGACCTGCTTAGCCCATTTGCTGCGGCGTTGTCGGGAGATGCTGGAGACCGCTCAGGGCGGCGCGGCGAGATTTCCCCGCCAGGTCAAGGCGATTCTCCAGGCGGCTTTGTCCGTGCGGGATCGGCGGACGGCTGGAACCCTCAGCCCGCAGGGAGTGCGGATCGCCAAAGGGCGCTTGGCAGCCCAGATGAACCGTCTGCTCGCGGGTCGGATCACCCATACCGGCAATCGGCGCTTGGCCAAGCACTTGCGGCGCCACCAGAACGATCTGTTCGTCTTCCTCGACCGGGAGGATGTCGAGGCCACCAATTGGCCCGCCGAGCAGGCGATTCGGCCTGCCGTCGTCAACCGCAAATCGTGTGGCGGCAACCGCACGTCCGATGGCGCCAAGGCCCAGTCAATCTTGACCAGCCTTCTGCGGACAGGTCAGCAACGCGGCTTCAACTCACTGGCTCTTTTCAGCGCGATTCTTCGCAGCCCCAGACCGCCTTCCTACTATGACCTGATGACGGCTCCGATCCGGTAAACAGATACGTTCGGTATTCATCCGATCGACCGGCTGGTTAGGTTTTTTTACGTTTTGCGCGACGCTCTGTTCTTGCCTTAAATTCTTCATAACGGTCCGTGAGATCGTAAACGTATTCTATGATAGCATACACAAAGGTCTGCAAATCTTCTGCGTCTTGCCTCGATATTGTTATGTCTTCAGGATGCGCAGCCAAATTGCGGAAGGCTTTGAGCTGTTGACTCCAGTCGTAGAGTCGGTCATCAATGATCTTCTTGTCGCGTAGTTGTTTGATGCCTTCATCCAGCATTATTTCTTTGTTTGGCTTTGGCGATGGGGATGTTGAAGTGGAGCTAGATACGCCGGGATCCAGAAGATCGCGGCACAGAGCTTCTAAAGCGCGACCGAGCATTACGCAACCGGCAATGTTTGCGCTTGCTTGTAATGATCTGTCGGCCTCTATGAGCGAGTCCTTGATTACGCGCGGTATTCGAGAACTTGAGAAAGCCTTTGGCGGCTTGGGATATACACGGACGACGTCACTCCACCGATCTTCGTCTGAGTCGTATCCCTCGAACCGGACCTGCTGAGACTCTCCAGCCAAGAGGGAATCGCAGATTGGACATATACCGATTAACAATCGGTTTCCGTAGGGCTCTGGGGTCTCATCATAAAAACCGCTTCTCTCCGCGCGACCTCTTTCTTGCGCGGCGACTTTGGCCTTGCACCAAGGGCAGTCTATGATGAACGTACTGATCGTCATAAAAAACCTAACAGCCTAGCTTAACTTCACCGTCCCGATCCCCCAGAATGCATATCGCCAGTCCTGCTGGCATACCCGGTGGGAGTCGTAGAGAAGTATGCATGTCTTTTATTCCAATAACTTTAACAGTCTACGCCTGCTTCCCAGGAATCGTCAACGCCGCAGCCGCCCGACGACTCAGCCTCTGGGTGCGGATGTCCTCATATTTCTCATACCAGAGCCCCTGGACGGGGCGATCCGGAGTAGCTATCTTGCTGTCGGAGTTGAGCTTGTCCTCTCGCACGGTCTTCCCACTGGCGAATAAGAGTGTCTAACAAAACCGGCCCAACGGGTCCGGGAGACCCTAGCCAAGGGCTGAGGCCGAAGGCCGATGCCCTGGGTAAGCAGGCCCAATCTCCAGGCGGCCTGACAGGCCGCGAGAACCTCAGACTGAAAGGGGCTCAGAGCTCTCGCGGCCTTACAGGCCACCTTGGTTGTTTTGCCTTCCCCATCCCAGGGCATCGGCCTTCGGCCTCAGCCCTGGGCTAGGGTCTCCCGGCCCGTTGGGCCCGTTTGTTAAGCGTTCTTAATAGCGGCTATCGCACTCGCGTAGCGTCTCAACATCCTGCTCCAGATCTTCCGCGGAGAGGTGGGCAGGAATCTGGCGAGCACCAAGCAACCGCCGGAACTCCCAAAGGGAGAGGCCCGCGAGCTCGTGAGCCTTGCCGATCGACAACCGGCCTTGCTCATAAAGGTGGACAGCCAGCTCGACGAGCACCTGGGGAAGGCTCAGCCGTGCCGAGTCGAGGACGTCCTGAGGGATTTCTAGATAGGCGGTGGAAATCATCGATCGTCTCTCCGAGGAGCTGCCCGGTCAGCCGAGCTGCAACTTTACCACTTGGTGCTCGGAGCGTATATCCGGCGAGCCGGCCCGGCCTTGCCGCCGCATCGCGCTGGGGCTCATCCCGTAGCGCTCGCTGAAGGCGACGTTGAAGCGGCGCAGGCTCTCGAAGCCGCTGGCGAAGGCGATGTCGATCACCGGCATGGCGGTGTCGGCGAGGAGGCGCCGGGCGAGCAGCAGGCGATGGGTCTGCGCCAGCTCGAGGGGCGAGACGCCGATCTCCCGCCGCAGGGCGCGCCGCAGGTGGCGCTCGCTAACCCCCAGCTCCGCCGCCAGGTCCGCCACGCTCCGCCCGTTCAAGCCGCCGGCACAGATCCGGTTCGCGGCGGTGGCGGCGAGGCGCGACATCGCGTCGATCATCTCCTTGCCCGTTTCCAGCTCCGGACGGCAGCGCAGGCAGGCCCGGAACCCGGCGCGCTCGGCCGCGGCCGCGGAGCTGAAAAAGCGCCGATTGTCGGGGTTCGCCCGCCGCGACGGGCAGATCGGCCGGCAGTAGATCCGGGTGGTGACGATGGCGACGTAGAAGAGGCCGTCGAAGCGCTCGTCGCGAGCGTCGACCGCGCGGTGGCAGACTTGCGGGGAGAGCGTCAAGGGCAGGCCGGCGGGCTCGATCATGCCCCTCAATCTACACCTATCGGAACGCCGCCGTCTCGCCGGATTCGGACCTCGAATTCCGATCGGTTCGGCGTCCGAAAACGGCGAGCAACGGGGTCCGCGGAATCGTAAGGTTTTTTCAGGCGCTCGCGCTGTCGTCGAGCGTCCGCAAGACCGAAGGAGACCGCGATGAAAAACCCGATCGTACGATCCATTATCCTCGCTTCTGCCCTGCTGGCCGGGGCCGCGGGCGCCGCCCACGCCGTCAGCTATCACGTGACGAACCTCCCCACGCTCGGCGGCACGATCGCCCGGGGCAACAGCGTCAACGACCGCGGCTGGATCGCCGGCTACTCCACCCTGGCGGGGGGCCAGAGCCGCCATGCCGCCCTCTGGCTGCGCGGATCGATCACCGATCTCGGCACCCTCGGCGGCCCCAACAGCAGCGTGACCTGGCCGGTGAAGAACAACCTGGGCCTGATCGCCGGGATCTCGCAGACCGCCACCCCCGACCCGCTGGGCGAGGCCTGGAGCTGCTCCGCCTTCTTCACCGGGTCCGCCCCGACCGGCTTCACCTGCCTCGGCTTCGTATGGGAAGGAGGCGTGATGCGGGCGCTCCCCACCCTCGGCGGCAACAACGGCTTCGCCACCGGCGCCAACGACCTCGGCCAGGTGGTCGGCTGGGCGGAGAACACGGTCCACGACCCGACCTGCGCGCCGCCCCAGGTCCTGCAATTCCGTCCTGTCGTCTGGGGGCCTGGACGGCACCAGATCCGCGAGCTGCCGCCGCTCCCCGGCGACGGCTCCGGCGCCGCCACAGCGATCAACGACCGCGGCCAGGCGGTGGGCATCTCGGGCTCCTGCGACCAGGCGGTGGGGCGCCTCACCGCCGCCCACGCCGTGCTCTGGGAGAACGGCCACGCCACCGATCTCGGGAGCCTGGGAGGCCACTCGTGGAACACTCCGATGGCGATCAATCAGCGGGGCGACGTCGTCGGCTTCGCCAGCCTGCCCGGCGACGATCCGGACAACCCCGATCTGCGGGCCTTCCTCTGGACCCGCCAGGGGGGAATCCAGAACCTCGGCACCCTGCCGGGCGACGCCTACAGCGAGGCCTTCGGCATCAACGAATGGCGCCAGGTGGTGGGCCTCTCCTGCGACGCCGCCAACAACTGCCGCGCCGTCCTCTGGCAGGGTGGAGCCATCAAGGACCTCAACACGCTCGTCGCTCCGGGCTACACCGGCACCCTCACCACGGCCCAGGACATCGACGACCTCGGTGTGATCACCGGCCGGGCGCTCGACCCCGCGACCGGCCTGCGTCCGGCGTTCTCGGCGACGCCGGCGCCGTAGGGGCTTCGTCAGATTCACCTTGGCTTCGGCGTTGGCCCTCATCACCCCGGCCCTCTTCTCCCGTCCCCGCCCACCCTCCCTCACCGGGAGAAGAGGGAGGGGTCACGTAAGTGACTGAAAAAGAACAAGTTAGCAGGGGTGTGCTCGGAAATAGGTAGTGATCAGGTAGGCGGACGGGGTCTCCTCGGGGCGCCTTCGATCCCAACGCCTGAGGATAGCAGCAGCGGGGAATGTCCGAGGAAGGTTCCCCCCCTCCCGGCCTGCGCCGCCCCGCCCCTTGACGCTGCCCGCCGGCCGGCCCGGCTGGCTTGGTCCTAATCGCCTTGTAGGGTTCGCCCCCTTCGGGCTTCCATGGGGGGAGCCCGCCCGGCGGTTCCGGAGCCGCAGGTGCTGACCTACGAGCCCGGCCGAGCCCTCGACGCCGCGCCTCGCCAAAGGCGCTCCACCGGACCGGCGAGATCCTCCGCCACGGCCACGCCCCCACCCGGACCCTCGGCGCCCTGGCGGGCCGTCGAGCCCCCAAGCCGGCCCTTCGACCGGCTCGCCGAGGCCGAGCCCCGCGTCCTTCCCTCCTTGGTGAAAAGAGCTGAGATGGCGGAGGCGGACACTTCAGGCCGGCGGTGAAGACCCAGAGCCGGGCGGGGCGGGAACTTCGCTCTGCCCGTCTGATGGGCTTTGAAGCCGGCAACCCAAGGGGTGCTGATAGGCTAATGCTTTCCCTAGTGCCTGTTCCTCGGTCACTCTCATCAAGGCTTCCGGCTCTCCCTTGCGGCTCCGAGCGCCGCTTGCCCCTGATCCTCGGCGGCCTCAAGGTCTAGATACCGCCTCAAGGCTCGCCGGATGACTTCAGACTTGGAGCAGCGCTCCTTTTTGGCGCGCTCTTCCAGGGCGCCGTCCTCGTCGTCGTAGAGATAGGCAGTCTCCCGAGTGAGTCCCCCATGGGTTCGGTGCTTTGACATCTGGGGTGCTGCAAGCGTCCTGGAATCTCCCTTGCGACCGCCAGCGCGCAGTCAGCGGTCGGCCGCCTAACCGGCCGTTCCCTCGTCCGCCGGCAGTTTGCCACTCTCAGGCTCCGGCACTTGACGGAAGACAAGTTCCGCGTAGACGAGCCGGTGAAGATTGAGGATGAAGGTCTGGAGCTGATCGAAGACCGATTCCATTTTAGGCAGCTCCAGGGAGCCACCCTGTCTTGGGATGACCAACAGCGACCGTTGGGTGGAAGCATCGCAAGAGCTGAGTAAAGACGCTCGTTCATCGACCAGCGCAAGCGTGAACAAGAACTCATGGATACTAATGTCCAGGGCTCCCAGGATGCTGCTCAGCGGGTCAAGTCCCGGAAGCTCCGTTCCATTCTCGTATCTCGAAAGCTGGCTTCTCCCGATGCCTGCGTCGCGGGCGATCTGAGCTTGACTCTTGCGCCGAAGGTTCCGGATGAGAGCAAGGGTGTTACCGAGATTTTGGAACACGGGGCACCTCCGTCTTGTCAGGGTCCGCACTTCCTGTCGCCGGGTCGCCCTCTTTGAGGATGAAGCCCGCCGCAGCAGCGGCGACTTCGATCTCTCGTAGGACCCCTTTGCCAACTCCGGGGAATGCTCCAATCTCCTCATGGGTATGGAGCGCGAGAGCGTACCAGGAAGACAGCTTCCGTCTACCGAGAGCGTTACTCGCCCGCACGGAAAGGCCCTGCTGCTTCCAGAAGAGGATTTCTACCTTGGCTGTCATGAGCTCTCCTGCTCTAGCAGAAAACGAAGGACGTCTATGTACAGCCGAAAACAGGCAGGGCAGTAGCAGAGATGCTCGTCCATCGCCATGTGCCTGTCCCCTGGGAGCTTGCGCTCGATATAGAGCGCCATCTCCTCATCGCGCGGGCAGCCGAGGCCACATAAGGGCGCGCGAGGTAGGGTCGCGATTGGCTTCCGGTCAAGGCTTCTCTTCACGACGCGAATCCTTGCCCGCGTTAGGAGCACCACTGTCAGGCCCGGCAACCTCCTCACGCCTTTGTCCTCCTGCGATTGCGTGCTGCACGACCTGTCCATAGAGCTTGAACAACATCCCTAGGATTTCCTGGAAGGCTTCTTGGGTTGAGGGGCGCAGGACCGACGGCCCGCTAGTTATCACCGGTTCCGGGTCGGACCCCAGGGACCCCGCCCTTTCATCGACGACATGCAGCGAGTAAAAGAACTCAAAGTAGCCAACTCGGAGCGCCGAAAGCACCTTCTCCAATGAGTCCAATCTGGGAAGTTCCTTCCCGCTCTCATATTTGGAGAGTTGGCTCTTTCCGACGCCCGCCTCTCGCGCCAGTGAGGCCTGGGACTGACCTCTTAGCTGTCGGAGCAGGGCGAGGGTTCTGCCTAGATTGCCGAACATCAGGGCTTGGTGCTCTCGGGATCGGGTTGGAAAGCGAGAACAAGGGTGTTACCGAGGTTTTGGAACAAGGAACTCTCCCGTCTTGTCAGGGTCCACACGGTACTCCGCCGAGAAGCGCAGGAGCGCTTGAGCCGCTTTCGCCACCGCCGCGGCCGTGACGGCCGGAACGTCGAGCTTGAGGTGGAAGAATTCTTGCCCTTCGAGCCCTTCCCGGACCGCCTGAATGAGCACAGGGAGGGTTTGCGTGTCTGGCGAGTCAATAGCGAAGAGTCGCCACGTCTCCGCGTTGCCCCGGGCACCCCCGGCGCTCCGGAAGAAGAACTTCGCGATGTCATGGGGACGGCCCTCGGCAACTTGGGTGCTTGGGCCGAGGAGAGCTAAAAGCTCCGGTGAGATCTCATCGCTGCTCAGTAGATAGAGGGCCAAGGGTTCCTCAATGGGTGACGAAGCCGTCCGGTTGATAGAGGGTGAATGAAAGCCACCTGGAGGTCACCGTCGCCTGGAGGCCTCTAGCGAGGCTCTCGGATTCGCAGCTCAGAAGCGCGGCTCTGTGGCGTCGAAGGTCCTCCTGGAGCCCGGCCACGAGAGCGATGTTGTCTCGCAGCCAGGGCGCCGCCGCCTGGATCGTCTCCACATCCCGGAGATCGTCCCCCTTCGAGCTGTAATAGGCACGGAGGCACCACGTCTCGAGCGGGTTGCCGATGGCCGCGGCGAACAGCTCCCGGATGCCGACGACCCGAACGCCGATCAGCGGGCGGCCGTCGAGGACCGCTTCCCAGGAGGGTTGGTAGTGGGCTCGAAGCGCCCATATCTGGACAAGCTCCGGGGAGGCCGCCGTCGCCGCCTCCGCCGCCAGTAAGGAACTCTCGGTCCCGAAGCGAGCCTCGACCAAGGCCAGGAGGACTTTCGTATCCCGTCGCTTCCGGAGCTTGCCCGGCTCGTGGACGTGGCTACGCTCCCAGGCGGCGACAGGCCGGCGGAGGATCCTGCGATCGTCCGCCAAGGTCATAGGAAGAAAGGGCCGGCTGAGGAGCAGCCGGCCGGGACACAACAAGGCGTTGGTCCCACCCCGCGCAGGGGAGAGAGGGACGCGAGGCGATGGTGCGAGGGGAAGCCTTGGGGGAGCCCTCTGCAAAGGCGCTCGAACGAGTCGCCAGGATAGGAAAAAGGGCCGGAGCGGCGTCTGTCGGCGACCGCCGCCCCGGAATGGGAGCCACAGCCAAGGGCTGGGCTGGAGGACGTTCGCGCGTGCTGGGAGAAAAAGTCCGGACGGCGGACTCCTCCCGCCGCCGACGGCCCTGAACAGCTCTTCACAAGCCCAACTCCCACAACCGGCGTGTGATCTCGCGGCAGCTCTCGCAACCCGCCAGAAGGTGGCGGACGACAGCCTGCGCGTCGGTGCGTGGCAGAGAGCCGCGCATCAGGCGCTCCAGCGTCACCCGTTCCGGGTGTCGCCGCTCTTCTCTGGACTGCGGAGAACGGAATCGGTCTGTGTGGGAGCAGGTCATCGAGCCCCAAGGCTACGGGGGCCTCTAGTCAGAGTCATCCCAGAATTCGCAAAAAACCCCGAGTTGCGGTTGAACGACCTTTTTTCTTCCCACGGCGCACGCCCGGTGCCCTTTCCGGCGTTCCGCTTGTCACGTTTCAGCGTCGTCGCGCACATATCCATTTGGAAAGTACTTTCGGGGAGGGATGAGATGTCGGAAGGGAGACCCTCGGCGCTGGGGGCTGTGGCGCGCTTCTTCCGCTTCGCCCTTGGCTTGAGCGCGGGCACAGCGGCGCGTATCGTGGGGATGAAGCCGGCCACGCTCTCCGAATTGGAGCGGGGAGCGGAGGGAACGCTGTCCCGCGATGCCCAGGAGGAGCTGCTGGCGAACTTCGACATCCCGCCGGAGGCGATCGACTTCGCCCTCTTCGCTCACGATCTCGCCTTCGCTCCCGAGCCCTCGGGCTCGCCCGTGGACCCCACTCCGGCGGAGCGTCGGAGCATCGACCGGGCGGCGGTCGGCGCCGCGAAGGCCACTCTGGAAACGACGCGGGACAAGCTCACGGCGAACGTCCGTCAAGCGAAGGCCGCCAAGCATCGCCGTCGGGCCGCGGCCCTTTGGGAGACCTTGGAGGCTCTCTCGCCTGTCCGCCGGCGGTTGGCAGTGGAGGCGGAGCGGAAGTATTGGACCTGGGCCCTGGCGGAGCGCCTCTGCGAGGAGAGCATCCACGCCGCGGCTCACCGGGCGGGCGAGGCGGTGGAGCTGGCGCGTCTCGCGCTCCGCGTGGCCGAGTTGGCTCCCGGAAGCGAGCCCTGGCGGTCGGGCCTGCTGGGATGGGTCTGGGCTTTCGTGGCCAACTCCCAGCGAGTCCAGGGTGATCTGCCCGGCTCCGAGGATGGTTTCCTGCGTTCCGACCGCCTGCTGGAGGCCGGGGCACCCGCCGTTCCGGGATTGCTGGATGCCACGCGGCCTCTCGATCTGAAGGCTTCCTTGAGACGGTACCAGGGCAGCTACGACGAGGCGCTCGCCCTGCTGGAGCAGGCACTGAAAGCGAGCGGCTCCAACGAGGCCAGGGGGCGCATTCTGATCAAGAAGGCGAACACGTTGAGGCACATGGGTGACAGCGAGAGGGCTCTGGCGGTGCTGCGGCAGGCGGAGCTCCTTCTCAAGGACTCGCGGGATGCTCGTCTCGGCTTGGTTGTCAAGCACTCTCTGGCCCACAGCCTATGGCAGATGGGCAGGTATACGGAGGCCGAGGCTCGGTTGCCGGACGTACGCAAAAAGGCCGTCGAGATGGGCAACGAGCTGGATCTCATTCGTGTCCTCTGGGTCGAAGGAGGTGTCGCCGCGGGACTGGGTCGGCGGGAACAGGCACGAGCGGCCCTGGAACACGTGCGGCGGTACTTCAACGCCCACCGGATCGCCTATGACACGGCCTTGGCATCCTTGGAGCTGGCGGTCCTCCACTTGGAAGAGGGGCGAACCGCGGAGGTCAAGACGCTGGCCGAGGAGATGTTTTGGATCTTCAAGGCCCAGGGAGTCCACAAGGAGGCTCTGGCCGCGCTGCGGCTGTTCTATGACGACGCGAAGAAAGAAGAGGCCACGGCCGAGCTGGCCCGGCGGCTGGTCGACTACCTCATGAGGGCCCGTGGAAACCCAGGCCTGCGGTTCGAGGAATGCTGAGTCGCTCGTGGAAGGTGAAAGGCAGGGGCGCGGTACCATGCGCCCCTTCAGCGTGGAACGAGCTATCCGTTCGGGTCGACTTGGTGACCCTTGTCTTGATTCGTCGTCACGGGAATGAGGATCTGCAGCTTGTGACCGTCCGGGTCCATCTCGCTCCCGTTCTTGGTCCGCACGCCGTTCGGGTCCATTTCGCTCCCGTTCTTGGTCCATACGCGGGTCAGGAAGCTCCAGAGTTGGGAGGCGAGGTCTATCGGGGCGGAGGCCGAGATCAAGCTCTGTCGAGGCTGGGCCCCCGGCCTGGGGACCGCCAGGACGGCGGTGGTCGTGAGGATCGCGGCAAGCAGAAGGACGAGGGCCATACGATAGAGGCGAGGCATGTGCAGCTCCTTTTCTCGGAGAGCGCTCCGGAGCGGCCCCGTTGGCCGTGCGGGCGTCCTCCCTCCTAAGAGTGCCTGAAACCGGCACAAAAGCTCGACCGAAAAGCCGCGAGGTGGGGCATTAGCCTGGAAGGAGGTTGACATGGCAAAGGAGATCCTGGGAGACCCGGCGGATTTGCGTCTGGTGGTGAGATTCCTCCGCAGTCTCCGGGACTGGAGCCAGGAGGAGCTGTCGAGAGCCTCGGGGGTCGATCGGGGCATGATCTCCGATTACGAGCTTGGGATTAAGCCGCCGACGCGCAAGGCCCTTCAGCGGCTCGCGGCCGGGGTCGGCCTTCCCTACCGCTTCGTGGAGATCCTCCTGCCGGTCTTTCGGGCGGCTCGACTGTCGCTGCATGGCACGGACGGCTCGCCCGAAACGGAAGCCTCCGGGGGCCTCGCCTCGGGGCTGGACGGCGCCATCCTCGACGCTGTCCTGCCGCACCTGGCGCCGCACCTGATGGAGCTGGAGGCCTTGATGGGCGACGAAGGTGTCCCCATGGCCGAGGATCGTCTCGCGGCGGCGGGGCTATGGGAGACCCTCAAGAAGCTGTCGGCGAGCCGCCGGCGGCTCGCCGTGGAGAGGGAGCGGCGTTTTTGGAACTGGGCCTTGGCGGAGCTGCTCTGCGAGGAGAGCGTGCGGGCCGCGGCTCATCGAGCCGACAAGGCGATGGATCTGGCGCGTCTCGCACTCCGCGTCGCCGAGCTGACGCCGGGAACCGAGGACTTGCGATCCGGCCTTCTGGGATGGGTCTGGTCGTTCCTGGCCAACGCCCTGAGGGTCCAGGGCGATCTGCCCGCCGCCGAGGAGGGCTTCCTGCGCTCCGACCGTCTGCTGGAGGCCGGAAAGTTTGCCGATCCAGGTCTGTTGGATGCCACGCGACCGCTCGATCTGAAAGCGTCGCTGTGGCGGTATCAGGACCGCTTCGACGAGGCGCTGACCCTGCTGGAGCAGGCGCTGAAGGCGAACAGCTCCAACAAGACCAAGGGGCGCATTCTGATCAAGAAGGCGAATACGTTGAGGCTCATGGGTGACAGCGAAAGGGCTCTGGCGGAGTTGCGGCAGGCGGAGCGTCTCCTCGAGGGTTCGCAGGACTCTCGGCTCGTCTTGGTTGTCAAGCACTCTTTGGCCCACAGCTTGTGGCAACTGGGCCGGTATGCGGAAGCCGAAGCGCGCTTGCCCGGCGTACGCAAGATGGCGACCGATATAGGCAACGAGCTGGACCTCATTCGTGTTCTCTGGGTCGAGGGAGGCGTCGCGGCGGGCCTGGGGCGGCGGGAGCAGGCTCTCGCGGCCCTGGAAGAGGTGCGGCGCTATTTCAACAACGAGCGGATCGCCTACGACGCGGCGCTGGCTTCGCTGGAGTTGGCGGTTCTCCACCTGGAGGAGGAACGGACCGAGGAGGTCAAAACGCTGGCCGACGAGATGTTCTGGATCTTCACATCCCAGGGTGTCCCCAAGGAGGCACTGGCCGCGCTGCTCCTGTTCTACGAAGCCGCGACCAAGGAGGAGGCCACCGCAGAACAGGCGCGGCGGTTGGCCGACTATCTCGCGAAGGCCCGTTGCAATCCTGGTCTGCGCTTCGAGCCACGGTCCTAATTGTCGTCGGTGGTTCGCAGCGGGAGCGAGCCACCGGCTTCGCCCGCTGCGCACATAGCCTCGCCCGCATGCGCACTTGGCAGCCCGACAGGGAGGGCGATCAGGGCGGGCTGTCGGTGCTGGCCGCCCCTCCTGACTCAGTTCTTTGCACGACGGGCGGGCAAGAGACAAAGAGGCCGGCGGCCTCCGAGGGCCCGGAGCGAGCGAAACGAGCCCGGGTGGTTGGCAGGGCGACCAGGGGGAGCATCCTGCCGTTTTCGTCCCACGAAAACACAGCTTGCTCCCGTAGTGCCACTTACTCCAGCTAACTTCGGGGGGCCGGGGGCAAAGGTGCAAGGCGAAAGGTGTTCGCGTGGTTGAGGCGACCGCTCCCAGTAGCAGTTCCGCGCCCCTCGGTCTCCGGGGCTTTTAACCGGCTGAAGCGTCCGCCGGCCCACCGAGCCCCAGGCCGGCCCCTTCCGACCGGCTCGCCGAGGCCGAGCCCGTCGACCCCCAGGTTCGACCGCCTCGACGTGGCGCTCCGCCGGCCCAGATCCGCGCCCCGCTCGCGAACGGCGTTCGCCTTTCTCGCTCCTGACCTGGGGCGCCGACGCCGATTGGAGGCGGCCTTCGAGGATAGTTCCCTGGACAGAGGTTGCTCTTCCCGCCGCCCCGCAGTAAGCCGCCGGGAGCTCGGTTCGCCCAAAGGGGGCGTCTCCTCTGCCTCTATCTCAGCACAATCACTGCGATTACGCTAAAATCTTGTCATGGCATTCAGGCCAGCAGGACTACCCGAAGGAGAGCTTTATGAAAAAACCGCTCAGGAAGTTAGCCGTCAACCGTGAAACCATCCAACAACTCAGCTCGCAGGATGCCTGGCACGTCGCGGGTGGAGGGGCGACACAGGTCGGCTGTCCATATAGCACCCTCCCAACGACCTGCCTCGCGCCGCCAAGCGCCCAATTCAGCCAATGCCCTTGTGCTAGCGTCTTCTGCTGACTAAACACCGTCCCTCCATCGGACTCGGACCGCTGGAGGGACGGGTGAGCGAGAACCGCCACGAAGGCTCCGCGCCGGCCGAGTCCCGGCCGCCTCGCCGGCAGTGGGCTTGTTCTTCGGCCTGCTCTTGAGTCTGCCGTCTGCAATCATCACCAAAGCGTACCCGCCCATCCTGATTCTTGGAGGACTTGGAGGTCTGGTGATCGGCGGCCTCATCCAGTAGTTCTAGCAGGTTGCTGAAAATCGGCCGGCCCGATGGCGAACGCTGTTCGAGCGGGACTCCCGGCCTGCGCGAAGTCTCCAGGATCGTTCTCGAAGGCCGCTGTGAGCGCCCGACAAGCCCGAGCAGGGGCGCCAGACCGCGCCCAAAACCGCCGGTTCCTTCGTCCATCCGCTCCCGTGGTGCCGCTCCCCTTCGAGCGGCATAGACGCCTCGCGGAAGACTGGGAGTAAGAACGACGCGGAGGCGGGTTGCAGGCCCATACAGCCCCGCCAGCGCTCGACGTCCTCGACGTCGATGGCCTCGCGAGGCGCCGAATGGCGAGCGGCTTGGTGGCGCTCGAAGGCTGCTGTGAGCGACCCTCAACTGCGCTGGCGGGCGCTGCCAGCGCCCTTTAGGTCCGCTTTGAGCGAAAGGCGAGCGCGCCTTGAGGGCGCTCGAAGGCGCGTGAGCGGTCCCGACTTCGCTGCCGGGTTGCTGGCGAGCGCGCTGGTCGGTGTGCCACAGTCGAGTGAAACGATGCCCGTCATCCGCCAACGCCGTACTCCAGCGCTTCCGCGCCCCAAGGCATCATCTCTTCTTTTCTCAAATGCATTATACCATTCTTGCGCGAAGTTTATAGGCGCCTTAGCGGACATGCCTCTTGAGGCATCCCGCTTGTTTTGCAGGGGGAGTTTTGTGACCTGCAAACACAGCTTGCTAAGGCCGCTTATGCTTTCGCCGGCAGCGTTGCTTAGGGCTTGGCAAGGGAGCGAAGCGACCGAGGATCGCTGCGGCGGCTCGGGTTATCGAGGCTGCTGCGTTCTCGGGCGAGAGGCTATGAGGTCTCCTGGGAAAACCTTGGGGCCTATTGGACACCCTGCGATTAGTTGAGATTCGGTTGCTCGGCGCCCGGATTACCCCGGAGTGTGTGTCAACACACACTCCAATGTCTTGAGCGCGAAGCGTGAGCGCAGGCGGCCGAGCAGACCAAGCCGGCGGAATCCCGCCTGCCCTTTCCGGTAGGCGTGTGTCCAAGCTGTACCAGACCGAGTTTCCCCGCGGGGAAACTTCCCTCGGTCCGCTGGTTTGGTTGCCCAGCCTCCCGGTCCGAAGTGTGTGTTGACACACACTCCTCAGACTCCGGGTCTGAAGTGTGTGTTGAACACACACTCCTTAGCTTGTTCGGGTGTGATAAGCCGGCCCCGCCGGGCCTTTACCAGTTCGTGTAGTTCGTCTTCGAGCCTCTCCAGCAACTCCAGATGGGTGAAACGGCGGATCACCTCGGGTCTGGGTGGACCGACACTGGGTGGGCACCTGCCGGTTCGAACACCGTGAGAACCGGAGTCGGAGCAACTCCCGTTTTTTGTCCCCTCAATTTTGAGGGGGCAAAAAACATGGCTGGCTCCTCACCTATTGGAATGGGTAGTTCAACTCCGAAAGCTAAACCTGACTGCACAGTTCGATTGCGGGCGTGGAAGATTGATCAGGCAGGAAGGAAAAAAGCATTGACAGGATGTAGTGGCTCGCGCACTATATTCAAGCCTCAGAGCGCGACATTCGCTAATTGTTTCGGTTTCAGTAAAAACTCGGAGCTTCAATGCGGCAAGACGAGCAGCGGAAAGTCCGGATTCAACGCTTCTACACCGTTAGCGAAGTTGTTGCAATTACCACCTTGTCTCGCGCCACCATCTACCGGAAGATGGCACAAGGGACTTTCCCCGCTTGTGTCTCGATCTCGGAAGGCCGAGTCGCTTGGACAGCTCGCGAGATTGACGAGTGGTGCGATGCGCGGATTTAGTAGGCAGTCTAAATAGAGCGCTTCCTGGCGCGGGGAAGGCATCGGGTTCCCGAGGCTCCTCCGCGTTCTGGGTGGACAACTGGAGTCTCAATTTCCCCGTCGCCACGGGCCACGGCGCCACCGACCGGTCGCGACCGACTCGAACCTCTTCAGTTGTATCTCCGAGGTGGAGCAAAGCGACCGAGGGCGGCTGCGGCTGGGCGGTGGTCTCCTCCCGGTGTCTCCTGGCACTCGGGGACTTTGAGCAGGGTCTTCCGCCGGGTGTCGGGCCGCGTAGCGGCTCGGGAAAAGACTAACTTCGCCGGCAGCGGGCTCAGGGCTTGGCAAGGGAGCGAAGCGACCGAGGGCCGCTGCGGCGGTCGGCGGGCTTCGCCTCCGTCGCGGGCCGCGTAGCGGCTCGGAAAGACTAACTTTCGCAGGCAGCGGGCTTAGGGCTTGGCAAGGGAGCGAAGCGACCGAGGGCCGCGCGCCTGCGGGCCGCATGGGGCGGCCCTTTTCCGTCTATGCGGCCTCTTGCTCGCGGCTGGAACTGATCGCCGCGAGCTTCCGGTGCCAGATCCTCAGTGCGTCCTTCCTTTCGGGCCAATACGAATAGAGGTTATAGGTTCCGTTGATGGCTTCCTTGGCATGGTTCAAGAGGGCCTCTCCAACCTCATCCCGAATCCCCAGGCCTGAGACATGGGTCCGGCCCGTCCGCCGCAAGTCGTGGGGCCGGATGTCCTTCAGGCCGGTGAGGTCCCGGAGTTCGCGGTTGGCGTCCTTGAGCTGCCGGGGATAGTCGTCTCCCGGCGTGATCTTCCAGAACAGCCATCCGGTGCGGTTCACCGCCTCCATGCGGCGCTCGATGACTTCCCGGATCGGGCCGTCCAGAGGGATCAGGAAGTCCTTGCCGTTCTTCGGCTCGGCCACCCTCCAGACCCTTTCACCGTTCAAGGTGATGACGTCCTCCGCCCTGATCGCTGCCGCCTCCCCCGGGCGGCAAAGTGACGCGAGAATCAGGAGGTAGACATCCGCCGCCCTCTGATCCTTCATCCTGGGGAGCGTTCCGAGGACCGTCTCGATCTCGGAATCCGTGAGCCAGCGGTCGCGCCTGACCTTCGGGACCGTCACCTTGACGCCCTGGCAGGGATTCGCCTGGACACCGTGAATGTGCTCCTTGCCGTACGCAAAGGCGCAGCTCAGCACGTTCTTGGCATGCCGGACCGCCTGCGGAGCCCTGCGGGTGACCTGGGAGAGCAGCGCGCGCACGTCCTCCTCCCCGAACTGGAGGACGGGAACCTTGAAGACGGGGGTTAAATACGAGCGGGTGAGCTGGCGATAGTTGAGGTATCCCCGGGGCGTCAGATGGGAAGCGGCGTGCCGCTGGAGGTAGTCAGCCAGCAGCGCCCCGACCGTCCCCTCGATCACCCCATCCGGGAAGATTTTACGGAGTTCCTCCGGGAGCAGGGCGGCGGGGATGAGCTTCGCCGTCTGGGGATCGACGGCCACCGTCTTGATCTGGGGGTCAATGCCCCGGGCGAGATCCCCACGGACAATGGAGTATTCCCGCTCGAAGTCCTTCAGGGAGAGATAGCGGGCTTGTCCGAGCCTGCCGCTCGGGTGCTCGCCGAAGTAGACGCGGCGCAACTGCTTCGAGCCGGGAGCGGCATAGAGGAGAAACCACGTCTTCCGTCCCTTGCGGGTGATCCTCAGTCCGGCCCCCGATGTAGGCTCATGGAAGATGTCCTCTTGGGCCTTGGTGGTGCGGAGGGAGGGAATGCGGGCTTCCGTCAGGCGCAGTTTCATGGTTCCGGGGTCCTCGGGAAGGCGGTCCGGGTTTAAAATAGGTAATGGAATCGACCTCTTGGCGTGCGACAGCGTGAGACATCATCAGCGCCTATGATACCAGAAATCCATTAAAAGTCAATGACTTAGCTAGGATTGTGAGGCTTGATGAGACCCCATGAGACCCCCCGAGATCGGTATGGCCGCTTCACCGGGAGAAGAGGGAGAAAGACAAAGAGAAAGGCCTGGATCTTGAGGGGGCGGGGGTTCCCCTCTCCCTGTGAGGGAGGGGGGTGGGGGAAGGGAGAGGGGCCAGGGGTGAGGGCTCGGGCGGGCGGCTCCGACGGATAAGGCCAATCTGACAAAGTAGAGATAGGCGCCAAGGCAAGGCTCCCGGCAGATTCAGGACGCCGGCGTCTCGCTTTGGCTCCCTCCCCGCACTTGAGAGCCGGAACGTATGAACTCTTGACCGTCGACCCACCCATCAGCGTAGAGCGCCCGATCGGCGAAAGGCCGGAGCGGCGCGGGATGACCACCTTCCTGGTGGTCTGGGCGGGGCAGGTCGTCTCCTCCCTGGGCTCCTACCTCACCGGTTTCGCGCTGGCGGTCTGGATCTACCAGCAGACCAGCTCGGCGACCTACTTCGGTCTGATCACGCTGGCGACCACGCTCCCCGGCATCCTGCTCTCCCCGCTCGCCGGGGCGCTGGTCGACCGCTGGGACCGTCGCACGGTGATGATCGTGGCGGACGGCGGGTGCGCCCTCGCCACGCTGGCGCTGGCGCTGCTGATCTGGAAGGGGCATCTGGCCCTCTGGCACATCTTCGTGCTGCTGCCGATCATCTCGAGCTTCAGCACGTTCACCTGGCCGGCCTTCAACGCCTCCACCTCGCTGCTGGTCCCCAGCCGGCATCTCGGCCGCGCCGCCGGCATGACGCAGATGGGGGACGCGGCCGCCTCGCTGGTGGCCCCGCTCCTCGCCGGCATCCTGATCGGAGTCATCGGCCGCCAGGGGGTCGTGCTGCTCGACTTCGCCTCCTACCTGGTCGCCATCACCGCCCTGCTGGGGGTGCGGATGCCGCGGCCGGCGGCGACCTCGGAGGGGGCCGCGAGCCGCGGCTCGATCTGGCGCGAGGCGCGGTGGGGGTGGACGTTCATCCGCCAGCGTCCGGGCCTGCTCGCGCTGCTCCTGATGATGGCCGCCACCAACATCGGCATGGGCATCCTCCAGGTCCTGCTGTCGCCGATGA
Source organism: uncultured Acidobacteriota bacterium (assembly GCA_963718645.1). Taxonomy (GTDB): domain Bacteria; phylum Acidobacteriota; class Thermoanaerobaculia; order Multivoradales; family UBA5704; genus DATARR01. The sequence goes on along the minus strand of OY970373.1, from coordinate 1,369,553 downwards.
TCCTCTCCTTCGCCTCCCCCGCCGTGCTCGGCCGGGTGCTCAGCGCGGCGGGCCTGGGCGTGCTCGCCGGCGGACTCCTGATGAGCGTCTGGGGAGGCCCCCGCCGCCGCGTGATCGGGATGCTGGGTGCGCTGTTCGCGGAGGGCCTGATCCTGCCGCTCGGCGGCCTGCGCGCCAGCGCCCTGCTGATCTCGGTGGCGGCCGTCGCCTACATGGTGACGGTTCCGATCCTCAACGGCTGCGGTCAGGCGATCTGGCAATCCAGGGTCCCCCCCGATCTCCAGGGGCGCGTCTTCGCCGTCCGCCGCATGGTCGCCTGGTCGACCCTCCCCTTCGCCTACCTGATCGCGGGACCCCTCGCGGACCACGTCTTCGAGCCGCTGATGCGGGTCGGCGGGCCGCTCGCGGCGAGCGTCGGGCAGATCATCGGCGTCGGCAGGGGGCGCGGCATGGGGCTGATGCTGATCGTCATCGGCCTGTTCACTCTGCTGATCGCCGCCGTCGCCAGCCGCTTTCCTCGCCTGGTGCGGCTGGAGGCCGAGTTGCCGGACGTGCTGGCAGAACACGCGGCTGACTAGGGACCGCGGCCCGGGCGGGCCGCATCGCCGGACTGGTAAGATCCGGCGATGCAAACCTTGAGCGGACCCGCGGCCTCCCTGCGCGAAGCCCTCGCCGGCGCGTCGCGCGGGCTGGTGGAGCGGGAATCGCTGGTCGAGACCATCGCGCTCGCCGCCGTGGCGGGCGAGCACGTGCTCGTGATCGGCCCTCCCGGCACCGCCAAGAGCGAGGCGGTCCGCCGGGTCGCCCGCGCGGCGGGAGGGCGCTACTTCGAATACCTCCTCGGCCGCTTCACCGAGCCGAGCGAGATCTTCGGGCCGATCGACCTCCGCCGCCTGCGCGAGGGAGTCGTCGAGACCGAGACGTCCGGCATGCTGCCGGAGGCCGAGCTCGCCTTCCTCGACGAGGTCTTCAAGGGCTCGACGGCGATCCTCAACACGCTCTTAGGGATCCTCAACGAGCGGGTCTTCCGCCGCGGCCACAGCGTGGTCCGCTGCCCGCTGCGCGTCTGCGTGGGCGCCTCGAACGCGCTGCCGGACGATGAGTCGCTGGCGGCGTTCGCCGACCGCTTCCTGGTCCGCGTCTTCGTCGACCCGATCCCAGATCCCCGCCTGGAGGATCTGCTCGAAGGGGGGTGGCGCCTCGACCAGGCCCGCCTCGACCAGGGGGACGTGGGAGGAACCCTGTCTTTGGATGACGTCGACGCGCTCTCCGCGATGGCCCGCGCCGCCGACCTGTCGCGGGTGCGCCCCCACCTCGCCCATGCGATCCGGCTGCTGCGCGGGGCGGGTATCCAGCTCTCCGATCGCCGGGCGGTGAAGTCGCAGCGTCTGATCGCGGCGGCGGCGGCGCTGGCCGGCCGCGAGGTCCCCACCGTGGCCGACCTCTGGCCACTCATCCTCGCGGTGCCCACCCGGGAGCAGCAGGAGCTGGCGCGCGAGTGCCTGCGCGGGGTGCTCGCCGAGGCCGAAAACGCCGCCCTGCCGGCCGCCGCAGAGGAGGCGTCGCTCGGTCCGCTGGCGCGGGCGGCCCGAGTCGCCGCGGCGGCCCACGAGGCGCTGGCGCGGCGTCCCGACGGCGCGGAGGCCCGCGAGGACTGGCGGCTGCGGCTCGAAGGGATCGCGCGGGAGATCGACGCCGGCTTCGCAACGGATTCGATGCCCCCCGATCTCGCGGCCGTGCGCGGGGAGATCGTCGCGGCCCTGGCGGCGGCGGACCTGACGGAACGCCCGGACGGTCGCGGGTAGGAGGGCGGGCGGAACCGATGGAGGAACGGTTTTCCGTCGTCTGGCGGCCCCGCCTCCGGCCGCTGGAGCCGGCGGGCGTAGTCGCCCGGGGCGCCGCGGCGCAGGCGCTGGCGAGGCGGCTGCTGGCGCGCGACGACGCGGCGCTGGCTCGCCTGCGCGGCGTCGCGGGCGTGGCGGGGGTGGCGGGCGACGGCCTCCTGGCTCTTCTCGGCGCCGGCGACGAGCTCCCCTGGACGGACGGCGTCTCCTACCTGGGCCGCGATCCCGACGCTCCCCTCCTCCTCCTGCCGACCACCCGCGAGCCGGCGGTCCACCCCCGCCTCCTGGAGGGGGCGCTGCTGGAGAGGGCGAGGGCCGGCGGCGCTCCCGGCCCGCCGCTCGCCGTGATCCTCGGCCGCTCGCCCTCCGATCCGCCGCTCCTGGTCTCCCTGGCAGAGGCCCGGCCGATCGATCGCGCGTCCCTGGAGAGCTGGCTCGCCGCGGCTGTCCCGGCAGCCCCGGCAGCCCCAGCAGGTAGCCGCTGATGGAGCTGCCGCCCGCCCTTGCCCCCTGGGGATCTCTCCTCCGGATCTTCCCGCCGGATCTCGCCCTCTCCCTGGGGCCGCTGCTGCAACGCCTCGCCTCCGCCGTGGGCCCGCTGCGCAGCCGGGAGCGCGCCGGCGACGGCGAGGTCGACGGCTTCGACGGGCTCTCCCGCCGCGGCTCCTACGAGCGCCTGCTCGCCTCGGAGTGGCTGCTCGCCGAGGAGGCGCCCGAGGAGTTCCTCCGCCGCGCCGCCGGCGGCGAGCACACCTTCCTCCGTCTCGCCCGTCCCGAGCCGATGGGCTCCCGCCGCTCGGTGGCGCTGTTCGACGCCGGGCCCGGCCAGCTAGGATCGCCGCGCATCGCGCAGATCGCCGCCCTGATCGTCCTCGCCCGCCGTGCCGAAGCGGCGGGCGCGCCCTTCGGCTGGGGGGTGCTCCAGAAGCCGGACGCCCCGCTGCAGACCGGCTGGGAGCCCGCCGCCGTGCTCCGCCTGCTCCGCTCCCGCACCCCCTGGGAGCCCACGGATTCGCACCTGGACGCCTGGCGGGAGCGGCTGGCGGGGTGGAAGGACCTGGACGACGCCTGGATCGTGGGCTCATCCGGCGTCACGGCCAAGCCGCTGCTTCAGCGGACCTCGCGGCTGGAGATCCGGGACGTGCTGGAGCCGGGGGCCCGGCGCCTCGCGGTCGCGCTGTACCGGGGGGCGCGGCGGGAGGGCGAATTGGCGCTCGATCTGCCGTCCGAGCCCGAGTGCGTCCGCCTGCTCCGCGATCCCTTCGGCACCGAGGTGGCGGCGCCGGCCGGCCTCCACGCCGCGCTGCGCCCCGGCTCGAACCTGCTCTTCTCCCCCAACGGCCGGCACCTGCTGGCGCGCACCCACGGCGGCGGCCTCCTGGTGCTGCCGGTGCCCAACTCCCCGCGCGCCGCCCGCAAGCCGCCGGAGCTCCACTTCCCCTTCGTTCCGGGAGCCGTCCTGGTGGCCGCCGGCAGCGAGGCCCGCCGGATCTCCGCGCTGATGCACGGGACGGCCGGGCTGGTGCTGGGCATCAGCTCTCCCGGCGATCCCAATCTCCTCGGCCAGCTCTACGTCACCGGCGCTCAAGGCCAGCCGCCGTTCCAGATCCCGCCGGCCGCCACCCTGAATCCACTCTTCCGCCTGCAGGAGAAGGTCTTCGTCCTCGACGCGGCGGGAAACCTGTTCCGCCTCGCCGAGCCCCCTCCGGCGCACCATGCCCGGCTCGTGCAGCGAGGCGTGCTCGCCGCCGCCGCGCGCGACAGCCGAATCGTGCTCGCCACGAAGCTTCCCGACGGCTCCCTCCGCTTCCTGGCCGTGTGGGCGGACGGCGAGCTCAAGGCGCTCGAAGCGCATCGGAACCTCCGACCGGACGAAGCCCTCTTCGGCGCCGGATCGATCAGCGGCTCCGGCATCGGGCTGGCGGCGGTGCGCTGCGGGGACGAGTGGACCCTCTTCCGCCACGGCACGACCCGGCTGCGCGCCTTCTCCGGCTGCCGCGCCGTGGGGGTGGTGAGCGAATCCAGGGATCGCGGCGAGGGCCTCATGCTGCTCGACAAGGACGACCGCACGATCGGCCTCGCCGGCATGAGCTGGTCCCGGCCGCTCCTCGTCGCCAGCGGGCCGATCGAGCACCTCGCCGTCTCCACGGCCAACCCCCAATTCGCCTACGCCACCGTGGACGGCGAGGTGACGATCGCCTCGACCGAGACCGGCGCGGTGGCCGCCCGCTGGCTGCCGGAGGAGCCGTGAGCGTGCCACCGCTCCCCCGCCGCGTCGTCCACCAGGGGACCGTCGAAGCCGCCGGCTTCTTCGTCGCCGGCGCCCACGACGGCCGCGTCCTCGCCCTCTGGTCTCCCGGCACCCGGGTCTGGCGGCGGTGGGACGGCTGGCTCGCCGTGCTCGCCCACCCCCGCGCGGTGCGCGCCGAAACGGCTCCCGGCCTGCCGCTCGTCGAGCAGCCGGTGGCCGGCGGCCGTGCCCTTCTCGGCGCTCCGCTCACGCCACGGGAGCTCGCGGCCGTCCAGCCGGAGCCCGGCGAGGTCCTGCTCATTCAAGCCGGCCGCTGGCTGCGCGCGCCGCTCTCCGGCGACGCCGGAAAGGACCCCGAGGACCTCTCCACCTGGCTCGCGGTCGACTCCTTTCAGGTGACGCCCGTGCGCTCCCTCGGCGCGCCCGCCGCCGTCCCCCAGAGCCGGCCCGATCCCCTTCCCGATCCCGACTTCCGGTCCCGGCTGGACGGCGTCCCTCCCGCCGATCCCGAGCTGGCTTCGGTGATCGAAGCCCTCCGCGAAGGGGCGGGTGCAGGCAGGCCGGCTCCGCGCCATCCCCGCCCGTCCCTGATCGATTTGCTGCGCTATGGGGCCGACGGGATTCGCCGCGCCGGAGGCTCCTTCCTGTCCTCCTTTCTTTCCAGGCGGCCGGGACAGCGCGGGCCGGCCGTCGACAGACCGCGGGAACCGTCCCGCGCGCTCCTCTCGCTGCGCCGTCTGCTCTCCCGCCTCGTGCTCTCCACGCCGCTGTCGCGGGCCATCGGCCACCGCTACAGCGCCTACATCCAGCGGATGGTCGAGATGTTCGAGAGCGGCGATATCGAATCCGCCCTGCGCCACGCCATCCCGCTGGACGCCGGGATGCGCAAGCTGCCGCCGGCGTTCTCCCTCCGGCCGCCGTCAGCCCGGCAGAGCCTGCGGATCCGCCCCGGAGTCGCGCCGGCGGCCTCGGCGGTTCCGTTCGACCTCTTCGCCGACCTCCAGCGCCTCTACCGCCAGACCTTCCAGCGGTTGGAAGCGCAGGGGCGCATCCAGGAGGCCGCGTTCCTGCTTGCCGAGATCTTGCACGCCCACGAGGAGGCGGTTGCCTTCCTGGAGCGCCATGGCCAGTTGCAACTGGCCGCCGAGATGGCCGAGGCGCGCGGGCTGCCGGCAGGCCTCGTCGTCCGGCAGTGGTTCCTCGCCGGCGAGCGCCAGCGCGCCCTGCGAGTCGCCCGCCGGACCGGAGCTTTCGGCGATGCCTTGGGCCGCCTGGAGCGCAGCGGCAAGCACGAGGAGGCGCGCGGGCTGCGCATGCTCTGGGCGTCCGGGCTCGCCGGGGCGGGAGACTTCGCGGCGGCGGTGGACGTCGCCTGGCCGGTCGCCGAGGCACGCGGATTGTCCCGGGCCTGGATCGACCGCGCGATCGCGCAGGGAGGAGAGGTTGCCGGCCGGATGCTCGCCCGCAAGGCCGGCGTGTGGCCGGCGCCGTTCGCGGCGATCCGCGACGAGGTCCTGGAGCTGCTGGAGAGCCGCGACACCGAACGGATCGCCGCCCGTCTCGCCTTCGCCAGGGGTCTTCTCCAGGGCTCCAAGTCGCCCGAGGCGCAGGTCCTCGCCCGGGCGGCCGTGCGGGCGGTGGCGCGCGACTCGACCCTCGCCAGCCCTCACCGGATGAGCGGCGGCGAGCTCCGCAAGCTCGTCGAGCTGGCGGCGGACGGCGCCCTGCGCACCGACGCGCCGGCCCTGGAGCTGCCGGCGAAGAGCTCCTGGCTGGCGCGCGGCGAACCCCTCCAGGTCGAGATCGCCGCCGGGGACGTCGGCGCCGTCCCCGCCTTCGACGCGGCCTACCTGCCCGACGGCCGCGTCGCCGTGGCGCTCGGCGAAGCGGGGGCCCGCCTGCTCAACCGCTCCGGCAGGATCGTCGCCGAGCTCGACCAGCCCGCTCAGCATCTGGTCGTCTCCGACCATGGCGACCGCGCCATCGCCCTCGCCCGCCGCGGCGAAACCTGGCGGCTGGCCCGGCTCGACTTCGCCGCCCGCCGCGCCGGGCCCTGGACCGACGCGCGGCTCGACGCCTGGGCTCCCGACTACGACGGCGCCCTCTGGTACGTGGCGGGACCGGACGGAGTCGTCGCCGTCGAGGTCGCCGGCCCCCGCTGCGACGGCCCCTGGGGACTCTCGGACCTGCCGGGGCCGGTGGTTGCCATCGCGCGCTCGGCGACGCATGCCTCGCTCGAAATCGCCGGCAAGGCGGCCGAGGTCTGGACCTATCAGCTCCCCTCTCTCACCCTGCGTTCGCGCGAAGCGGTACCGACGGTCCTCGGCGCCGGCGAGCAGGGCCTCTCCGCCCGCGGAGAGCTCATTCAGACCATGGTCGAGACGGCGGAGGGAGGCGAGTGGAGGCTCTGGGTCAAGTCCGCCGGCGCCCCGCCCCTCCTGCTCCCCTTCGCCGGTCCTCTCCGGCTCGGCGCCCCAACGATCGCGGAAGCCGACTGGGCCGCCGTCCCCGTCTACCATCCCGGCGGACTTCGCATCTATCTGATCTACCTGACGAACGGAGACGTCCGCGCCACGCTCGACCTGGCGCGGACGACCCAGGCCGCTCTCCGCCTGACCCCCGGGACCCTGACCGTCGCGGACGATCATGGCCGGGTCCTGGTGCTGGACCTCGGCCACGGGCAGGTGATCCGGAACCTGCGGCTCTGAACGCCTCCAACGCGCGTCCCGGCGCCACGCACCATCCCCTGGGTCCCGCCACTCGAGGTCGGCCCGTGCCGCCGCGAGCGTCCCCCATTTTCGGCCGAATCGCGACCGATCCAGCCCACGGTCAGAGTCATCCAAACCGCGGACCGAGCCTCCCAGACCGGGGTCCGGGTACCGCGATCGAGATCCAGGTGGCGCCGACCCCAGCCGGCCTGACCCAGACCTCGGTGCGGAAGACGCGGACCGCGGTCGTGAACACCCCGACCGCGGGGCGGCCATCCCGACCGAGATCCGGAAGGCTCAGACCCGGTACGAATGATTCCGACCCTGGGGTAAATGACGCAGACCTAGGGGCGGATGACGCACGTGGGTCGATCAGCGAGCGTCCGGCTCCGGCGCGACGGCATAGCTGGTGCTGCGTCCGCCCTCCGGGTTGCGCACCAGGAGCCCGCTCTCGACGAGCGGCAGGAGGTCCCGCAGGGCGGTGTCCTGGGAGCACCTGGCGAGCTTAGCGTACTTCGACGTCGTTAGCTTGCCCTCGAAGCCGTCGAGCAGGCGGTTGAGGACGAGACGCTGGCGGTCGTTGAGGGCAATGTTCCCCGCGCGCTCCCAGAAGCGCGCCTTGGCCAGGACGGAGCCGAGCGCGCTCTGAGCATTGTCGATGGCGCGCCCGAGACACCCCAGGAACCAGCCCATCCAGGGCGTGATATCCATCGTCCCCTTCTGCGTCTGTTCCAGGATCTCGTAGTAGTCCTTGCGCTCTTGGCGGATCTGCGTCGACAGGCTATAGAAGCGCTGCGGGCTGTTCTCCGAGCGCGCGAGGGCCATGTCGGCGATGGCGCGCCCGATGCGGCCGTTGCCGTCCTCGAACGGGTGGAGGGTCACGAACCAGAGATGGGCCTGCGCGGCCTTCAACACGGGATCGAGATCGGCCGCCGTCTCGAACCAGTCCAGGAACGCCGCCATTTCGGAGTCGAGGCGTTCGGCCTTCGGCGCCTTGAAGTGGACGTGCTCCTTTCCGGCCGGACCGGAGACCACCTGCATCGGCCCTCTGCTGTCGTCGTGCCAAGCCCCCGTCCGGATCCGGGTCATGCCGCTGCGCCCCGTGGGAAACAGGGACGAATGCCAGGCGAACAGCCGCTCGGCGGTCAGCGGCTGATCGAACTGGCACGTGGCGTCGAGCATCATCTCGACGATCCCCTCGACGTGGCGGTCCGCCGGCTTGAGCGCGCCGATGTCCATGCCCAGCCGCCGCGCGATCGACGAGCGGACCTGGCCCGCGTCAAGCCTTTCCCCCTCGATCTCGCTGCTCTTGAGCACATCGCCAGTCAGCGTCTGAAGGACCGCCTCCTGCCGAAGGTTGAACCCGAGAGCCTCCATGTGCCCGATGAGCCGCCCCTGCCGGTGGCGGACGGAAGCCAGAGGCGCCGAGAGCTCGCCCTCGTTCCAGTGGAACCGGGGCCAGTCCTGAAGCTCATGGATATACATTCTCCGCGTCTCCTGCGGAGATTATGGCTGGGAATCACCGCAGGAGCAACCGCTCCGAATCGACGCGTGAACTGGTCATCGGCCCTGCGAGGGACTTGGCTTTAGGCTAGTCCGCAAGGTCCGCGACACGGGTGTCGCCCGAAACCACAAGAGCGTCGACGATTCGCTGCCACCGAGATTCTTGCTCTGGCGTGGTGAGATCCGCCCTACGTTCACGTAGCCATTCCGGCAAAGTGAAGGCCAGGGCGCAGCCGCTGCTCGGCACGATTCGTTCAATCCACTTAAGGCCGATGTCAAGCTGATCCATTGTTTGAAGTTCTTTTATGGCGCTTACGAGTGCGTCGATGCTGCTTCTCTCCCCAACTGCAGCGCTCAGCCACCGGTCGACCTGTGGTGACCAGACGATCAGATCGCGCCACAGCACGGGTTCACCTGCGAGCTCCAGCGTGAGGTAACCCCAGACATACGCGGGGCCCGGAACTAGCGCCGCAAGCGCCGAGTCGCCCCAGTATCCATCCTCGAAATCTGCAGCGTTCCCAGCCCCTACCCCAAGAACAAGGTCCATAAGCTTCGGCCATATTCGCTTCGCTGCCGCAGCAGCATCGACTCGCTCTTCTGCCGCGGCATTGATGGCCTTGAGGGCCTGAGCCAGCATGCGTGAATCGCTCAGATAAGCCTGGACGTGGTCGAGCAGCGGTCGGTCTCGGTCTTCGGTCGCTTGCCATAGTGCAGCTCTCGCTGCGATCAACGAGTCGCTGTTATCGTGATGGTAGCCGTGCTCGCGAGCCAACATGCCGCGGCGATGCGCGTCAAGAAGGACGCCCAACGCCTCCTGTGCATCCTGTTTACAACATGCGCCGCTAATGGCCGCTGAGCCGCAGGCACGCAGGGCTGCTGAGAGCCGGCGAACGATGATGCAATCTGCCTCGCTCGCCGCCAGTGAGGCCATGACCGGAGGCTGAAGTTGGACGTTAGGCCGCCGATGGATAGCGTTGCTCCAGGGGCCGAGAATGCAGTCCTGGCATGTCGCCTCGACTAGATTCCAGGCGACTTGGTGATGGCAACGGCCCTGCAAATCATTCGAACAAGATGCAGACCAAACAGAGTCCAGGCTGCGCGCATAGGCCAACCGCGCCTCGTTCGAGCTGCCTATAGCCACCGCCCCGCTGAATGAGATCAAAAGCTCGACATCCTCTGGGGAATCAATCCCTAGCAACCGGCGTAACTCTACGGCCGATGGGAGGAGAAGATATGGCAGTGCTCGTGCTACGGAACGATCCGTGCCTTGGCTGAACAGTGAGTCGTCAAAAACATCTCTTGGATGCTCCATGATGGTCGAGGCGACGTAGAGCAAAACCTCCGCGCTCCATCGGAGGTCCGCATCAGTAACATTGACTCCCCGACCGAAGTGGAGTTCGATAGCAGATGCGGCGACTGCGACCGGTCCATCGGGGGAAGCTCCCAAATCCGTCTTCGGCGGGTTGGCGAGCAGGCCCTGGGCTATTGCCAAGTCTGCCGCGAGCGCTTCGCTCGCAATGTCTGGGGCACGACCACCGCGATCTAATGGCCTATGTGCATGCCGGACTGTTAGATCCATAGCTTCGTTGCCCCGACGCAAATCTTCGTTCGTCTCTGCGAGTACAGCCTCCACCTCAGGATTGGAGACTGGCCGGATCAGCAGCCCCCCATCCTGCTCCTCAAACCGGTAAGCATTGCGATCGAGTGTGGCGGCCCAGTTCTGAACTGCTGCGAGGTACTCGCGACCGGCAGACGACGTGTCGTCGCCGACTTGCGCTCTCGCTACAGAGACAAGGCGTTCACCGAGTCTGCTAAGTTGTTCAACCCGCTCGCCCTGTGCATTGAGCATGAGCATCGTGCAGGCTTCGCGCAGAGTCCACGAACGACGATCAAGTCCGTGGAGTTCCGGAACTTGAGTGGCAAGGCCGCTCAACTCGTGGGAATAGCGCGAGAACTCTAATTTCCAGACTTGCGGCTCCACAATGAAAGGGTCGAGCACCTCTCCCGCAGTTTCTAAGTGTCGAACCAGCATGCCAAGTACAAGGCCTGGCATTGCGAGATTCTCGGCTCCTTCAAGGAGAATGGGAACAAGCTGAGTGACCGGTACCCCGAGGCGAATGATCTCGTCGCTCACGAACTCCAGAGCTTGTAGAGCGCTCATGCACGGATAAGGGCCGACACCCGTTCCTCGATACCAGAGCCAGACGTCTTCGTCTCCAATATAGGTTCGTGGCCTCCCGGTAATCGACAGTTCGTGCTTGTACTGCCCCTCAACCTCGCCGTGCACGGGGGTGTTTTCAAGGTTCGAAAGGCTTCGGGACCGATGTCGTGCCGCATGGTTTAAAAGCCGGTTGAGGCACGCGACTCCACGGCGGTAGTCGGCGCGGAACATGGCAAGGAAGGGTCCGCGGTAGTAGGCGGTCAGGGGGGTGTCAAGGCCACGAGAGGTGTGGTCTCGGATACCGTCGTCAAGGAAGTCATATCCGAAATTGTCTTCGTCTTTATCATCGGCTTCCAAATAGTAAGCCTCAACCAAATCAACGAGGAGGGCCGAATCGAAGTCGGCGAGGGCTTGACCGGCAAGAGCTGTCTCGACTGCAGGCGCCAGAGAGTGAGGCTCCTCCTCGGCAATCCGCCGGAGAATGGCCTCGCCCTCGGGCCCAAGGTCCTGCCCGAGCAAAGCGAGATGAGCGACCGAGGACTCCTTGATCCATTCGTACGGACGTCGCCGACCGAGTTGGCGATGTCGTCTTCCTAGAGCGACCGAAAAGTCCGAGAGGACACCAAGCTGCTTGTGCTCCTCCTCTTCGGCAGCAATCTCCTCGGGTAGTCGCGCTGCCTTTGCAACCAAGGCTTCCGCTTCTTGCCGGTCCAGTTCACGCTCGTTCTCCACGCATTGATCGACGATCTTCTGGGCGAGCGAGAGACGCGTCGGCTGCCCTCCTGGTGTTCTCCGCAGGACGTGGGCTATTAGCCAGTCGCGGATGAGATCCCCCGCTTCCTTGCGTAGACCTGGAGGCGTCCCCTCACTGAGTAGCTGTATGATTGCCGGCTCAGCCACGCTCGTGTCGGGTATTCCTTCACGCTGATACCTGGGTTGCAGAACTCGAAATAGGCGTCGCACCCCCGCGGCCTTATTCTTCAACAACGCGACCCACGCGTCCTTGAGAACTGGGAGCGGGTGCGCAATTGCAAGCAGTGCCTCGGTAGGTACGTCGGCCCATCGTTCACCGTACCCTGACTTAGCCAAATCCTCAAAGGCCACCTGCAGGCGACCAAAACGGCCACGGAGTGGATCTTCAGCAGTGTCGGCGCTCGACAGCAACAATTCACAAGCGAGCCTTCCTGCAGACAGAGCCCATCGCGGCGCGCCGACCCTGCGGAGTTCGCTTGCGGGGTCCCTTGTCTCCACGAGTCGCCTTGCGACAGCATAGGCCCGCAGAAGGTCATGGGCAAATTCTGGCACGCGCTCCCACGGCAGCGACCCTTTCGCGCGGAGAAGTGCACTATGTCTCAACCCAAGGAGTGCAGCAGAATCATGGCTGACCAAGAGACTGTCGACTGGCCCCTTATTGAGTGCATACCCTGCAAGACTGAGCATGATCTGTTCACGGTCGTCGGGTAGGCCCGCGTCCCGACGCTCTCCGTTGCGTACCAGTTGTCTCCAGACATGCTCGAGTGCATCGGCGTCGCTCAAAGGAACTCCCGGGTCTCCCGCCCGAGCGAGCAGTTCTATGACAATCGGCCGGCGTAGGAGTTCTCGTCCCTTCGGCTCTTCTGCCAGCCGCTCTAGCTCAAGGAAATGCCGCACGGCAACCGAGATCTCGTCGTCTGACAATAAGGGAACAACGTATTCTCCGACCGGCAAGCCTCCTGCCTTCATCAACTCAGCCGCAACGCCGGCACCCTCAAATGCGGCCACTGCGACTAGTTTTGCTCCGCTATTCCGAGCCGAGCGGATGATGTGAGCGAATACCTCGCGCTTGCTTTCGGCTGCGGCTTCTGCGCCATCGACAATGAGTAACCGTTGGGGGGCCGTCAGTCCACCAAGCAATTCCTCCAACGGCTCAGACAGCGCCTCGACAAGACCCAGCAACGTACCGGGCAGATCTCGAAGATTGATCGCCAATGCCTGGCAGCCCTGGCCAAGCACTGACGGCTCAATGGCCGAGAGAACGGCTGCACTCTTGCCCACGCCCGACTCTCCCTTTACTATGAGGTCCTCCCCCTCTTGCCGTAGGGCCGCAGTCAACTCAGCGTGCATTTGAGTGCGTTCGAGCGTCAGATCGCCGTGAATACCGGAGCCGGTCAGTGCCCGCGGCACAGCAGCCCGAGCCTCTCTATCAAGCAGAAGCAACCGCGTCCATCCCACCGAAAAGCGATGCGCTTTCGAATCGATGAAGGAATGAAGCTTTCGGCGAAGCGTGTTTGCATCGACTGCCGCAGCCGTTTGGGCTAACTCGCCGGCAAGGACTTCCAACTCGTTCCGAAGTGCGACCGCCGACGCAGAGGTACTTTCGATGCTCCAGGGCTTCAGGAGGTCCACGAGGGCTGCCCAATCCCCATCATTTGAGGGCTCAAGCCCGGGACTGATAACGTAGAGCCGCCTTAACAGACTCCAGCACCGGTGCTCGATCGAACCTGCTCCGAGGAGCTCAATGCTTGCCAGCGCGTTTTTAACAAGATCTACAAGGTTAGACAGTCGCGACCGGAGATCGGCTGAGAATTGCCCTGAATCATTGATCAAGGAGAAATAGCTGGTGGCATTACGCTGATTTCGCGCGAGGCTGGCCAATTCACCTACTTGCCTGGCTCCGCTTTGATAGCCAGCGACAGCAATAGCGATCCGGTCTTCGATCTCTGAACCATCCGCGGCAATATCCGCTCGCACAAGTGAGATAAATAGGTCTTTTGTCTTACTGTTGCTGCGGGTAAATTGCGGCCGCCGCCGACACGCGATGACGAGACGAACAGCCGGAGAACCAGTATCGGCATCTGCCATCAGAACCACATCATCAACTGCGGAGACCGGTGCTTGCTGAAAGGCGACCTGAGTCGGCGGGCGGTCACCGAGTTCCGACATTACCGTCCCGCTAAGCAATCGGGCAAGGAACAGAGCCCCGACCCGATGCTCGAATATAACGCCGCCCCCTCCAGTTGCGTATGGGCTACTCTGCGCCGCGCCGCGATGCTGCTTGGCGCTCGTTACTTTTTTGGTCATAGGGGGGCTTCCTACTGTCCAACAGCGGCTCTACCGAGGAATGACCTCAGGTTGGAACGATGGCGACTCCGTAGGCGCGAAACGCGGGATCTCTGGTGACGACCGTCAGGCCTTCAACCTGAGCTTGCGCGATCAACATTCGGTCGAAGGGGTCATCGTGATGCCGGGGCAAAGCGGCAGCGGCGACGGAGTGTCGAGCGGTCATCGGAAGCTCGACGAAATCGTTTTCCGCTAGCTCCTCCACGAGGTCGGCACCATCCAGGTCCAGCTTTCCGAGAGCCGCCTTGATCGAAAGCTCCCAGACCGTAGCGGCGCTGACATGGACGGTGGACGAGGGATCGGCCACTGCTTGCCGGGCTCCGGAGCTGAGCTTTGGGCTCTCCTCGAGCCACCAGAGAAACGCGTGGCTGTCCAGGAGAAGCCTCACTCGCGCTCTCCCAGGAAAGGCGCCAGAATCTCCTCGGGAAGAGGCTCGTCGAAATCTGGGCTGAGACGGATTCGTCCCTTCAACCGACCGGGCTTGCGAGGCTCAAGGGCCACTCGCACCAGTTTCGCAACGGGCCGGCCACTCTTCGCGATGATGATCTCCTCTCCCTGCGCCACTCGATCGAGGAGGCGAGAGAAGTGGGTTTTGGCGTCATGAACGTTGAAAACTTCCATAAGCACCTCCCTGGACTAAGTTAGTCTAGTACGTGAAACCTTAGATGTCGAGTAGGCCACGGCGACGGCGGGACGTCTCGGCCGAAGCGGAGATCGGTCAAGAGGCAGGGTCGGATGTACGCAGGGTTTGAGTTTACCCTACCGAAGGGTGGCCTACAGGAGGGGCGCGGCATGCGTAACGGCATGCCCTCCGGCGGAGACGTCCCGCCGTCCCCGTGGACTGCGCAGGGTGTCGTGAACGGGCTGGGAACGTCTCTACATTCTCCGATCCAAGAATGAACCCATTCTCGATTTTTCTGGCACGCAGTTCCGAGGCCTGCGCACTACATCATGAAGCTCGGGCTGGAGCATGATCTATTCAAAGTGAGTCTCTAGCCTATGTCGAGGCGATCCTGACCTTCCGAGGGCGTCCGCGGCCGCTTCTCGCGTCCCCCAGCTTCGCGCGGTTTGACAGGTGGGGGGCGGAATACCCCCCACCCGAAAGGAGTCAGCAGAGCCTAGTCCCACAGGTGTTGCGAGAACCGCCGCAATTACAGGTGTTAGCGCCGCTAAAGCAGCCATCGCATGCGGTATTGGCTAAAGTCCCGCCCGCGACATGCCCGAGATCACCCGCCTCCAGCTTCGCCACCGTCTCCTTCGCCAGCACCAGCTTCTTTTTCTCGGTCTTCTTCTTCACGAGGTGTCTCCCTTAGGTGTCACCCGGGGAACCCTTCCCCGGTGAGGAGCATTATAGCTGCGGCTCGACACAAGGACATAAAGGGCCGCAAGGACGAAAAGGACAAGGAATTGTCGAACTTCTCAGCATTCGGTTCTTAGTGTCCTTGCCGTCCTTGTTGTCCTTTACGTCCTTGGTCGTTTTTTCCCGCGGCGCGGGTCACGGCACAGGGCGTGGCTTCCCGATTCCCAGCCAGGCCGCGACCCGACCGGCGACTTCAGGGCTCTGCACCGTGCCGGCGTTGCCGTGATCGATTCCGGGGCCGAGGGCCAGGTAGATGCCCTGCATGTCCGCGTAGGTGTTCAGGTAGCCGTGCACACCCAGGGTGTTGGGAGGCGAGGAGACCTTCCCGTCGCGCAGCCGGTTGCCCGACGTATAGCCCTCGCGGAGAAAGACGATCACGTCGCCGCTGTTGGGGCTGTCGAGCTGCACCGCCGCGGCCTCCTTGCGGGTGAGGACGCGCTCGACCGGCCGTTCGCCGTTTACCGTCCAGCCCATGAACAGATCGCGCAGCGTGGCGGGAAGATCCTCGTGTCCCGGCGCCAGGTAGACGTTGATCGTGCCGCCGCCGGCCACGGCGTAGGCCGAAGTCCCCTGCGCCAGGATCTTCCCCTTGGGATCGACGGCGAGCAGCCCCTTGTCGCGGAGCAGGACGTTGGCATCCAGGAGAGTGTGGGCGGGAGCCATGCCGTGATCGCTCACCAGGGCCACGACCGTCGTCTTCAGGTCGACGGCTGCGAGCAGGCGGGCGAGCTCGCGGTCCACGGATTGCCAGACGTGGCGGCGGGCCGCCTCGAAGGCATCGCGCCGTTCGGCCGAGAAGCCCGGCTGGCGCGGATCGGTCAACTGGAGCTGGTGCCCGGCTTCGTCGATCGTGGGGATGTAGCTCATCAGCAGGTCCCAGTCCGGGCGCTTCGCCGTGGCGATCAGGCTGTCGCCGAAGAACCGGGTGAAGCGGTCCGCCTGCTCGATCCAGGTCTCGAGGTCGATGCCGGGGCGGCCGAGCCAGGTGTTGTTCAGGCTGCGGTCGTCCGGCGGACCCGGCCACGAGAGGCCCTGCGCGGCGAGATCGGCGGTGAGCCCGGCCGGATAGGCCTGAAGAGGAGAGTACACGCCGCCGAAGTAGATCCGGGCGCCGGCGAGGTCGGGGGGCAGCGCCATCACCTTGACGGGGCACACGGCGCTCCGCGGAGAGGCGCCTTCCTGACCGGAGATCCGGCATGGGAGGTCCACCCAATGGCCCGGAGTCAAGGGCGCGGGAAAGGGGCCGTTCGCGCCGTCCGCCGCCACGATCACCAGACTGTCGTAGTCGACCTTGCCGTCGTCCGTGCGGTCGAGGGCCAGCAAATCGAACTTTTGCGCTCTCTCCCCGCGGGCGCCGACCTGGACGACGGTCTCCAGAAGGGGCGAGCGGCTCTCCAAGCCGTGGGGGTCCGTGGCCGGCTTCCAGGCACCGCTCTCCACGGTCACCAGATCGGGCTCGCGATCGGCGTCGCTGGTGTAGAGCACCCCCCAATCGCCACGGCGGCGGGGGTCCGTGCCGTCCGCGCCCGGCCAGGTGGCGACTCCGACCCGCTTGCCCTGACGCCGGGCGGCCTCCCAGAGGGTTTCCGTGCCGATCGGCGCGGTGAAACCGCTCGCCGTCTCGAGGTAGGGCGTGCCCGGGACGTGGAAGTTGTTGCTGACGATCCCGGTGCGGTCGGCGGGGTATCCGGTGGCTAGGCTGATGTGATTCGTGGAGGTGAGCGCGGGGTTGACCGGCACCAGGCGATCGGCGACTTGCCCCTCGCGGAAAAAGCGCGCGAAACCGCCCGCTGAAAGCACCCCATCCTTGTAGAGCTGGTGCAGCACGCCGGCGCTCGCGCCGTCGAGGCTGAGCAGGAGGACCCGCCGGGCGGGAGAGGCCGCCGGAGCGCTCCGCGGGGACACCGGCGGTACGCTCCGGCAGGAGATTGCGAGAGTGGCGAGCAGGGACCAGGAGAGCAGCCGGCGAATTTTCATCCGCGCATTCTACGTTGACTCAAAGGCCGATGCGAGATAGTTTCCGAACCGCACTCGAATTTCTCGAAAGACTTCCATGAGCGGTGATCCTCAACCTCGCGCGGGGCAATTGAGCAGGGGCTTGGAGTACGTCCGGCTGCTGCGGGAAATGCGCGCAAAAATCCCGCTGTATGGCGAGGAGAGCCCGGACGCGCTCTTCCAGCGCTGGCAGCGCCTGCGCTCACCGCACCTCTCGCTCGCGCCGCAGCCTTACGATCCCGATTGGCCGCGCTGGTTCGCCGAGGAGAAACAGCGCCTCGCCAGCGCTCTCGACGAGCGGCGGCCCGCGATCGAGCACTTCGGGAGCACGTCCATCCCCGGCCTCGTCTCCAAGGGGGTCGTCGATCTCGCGGTGGCGGTGACCGATCCGGACGGACTGGAGGAGCGGCTGACCGCCCTCGGCTACGTCGCCTACGGCAACAGCCCGGTGGATACCCAGACCACCTGGTTCTGGCGGACCGCGAGCCCCACCCGCGTGTTCGTGGCGCACCTCTGCCGTCAGGGGCGCCCCTGGATTCAGCGAGCGATCGATTTTCGCGATTTTTTACGCGCTCATCCGGCCGAGAGGGAGCGCTACGCCGATCTCAAGCGGAAACTGGCGGCCGACGCCGCCGGCGACCCGCTCCGCTTCAGCCTGGGCAAGATCGAGATCTTCCATGAAATCTTCAACCGCGCCGCGTCGTGGCGCGAGGCGGCCGCCGGGAACGCAGCAGAGAAGGAGCCATGATCAAACCGAATTTCTTCCTCGTCGGTGCCCCGCGCTGCGGCACCACGTCGATGTACCTCTATCTCAAGCAGCATCCGGAGATCTATCTCTCGCTGCTCAAGGAGCCGATCTTCTTCGGCTCCGATCAGACCCGCCAGCCGCTCGCCGTGGCCGACGAGGAAGAGTACCTGAGCCTCTTCGCGGCTGCCGGCGACGCCCCCGCGATCGGCGAGGGCTCCGTCTTCTATCTGATGTCGAAGAGAGCGGCGGCCGAGATCGAACACTTTTCGCCGGCGGCGAAGATCCTGATCATGCTGCGCAATCCGGCCGGCATGATGCAGTCGCTGCACGCCCTGTACCTGCGCACCGGCAATGAGGACATCGCCGACTTCGGAGAGGCCCTGGAAGCCCAGCCCGACCGGGCTCGGGGACTCCGGATGCCGCCGGGGGTCTATTTCCCGGAGGGACTCCTCTACCATCAGGTCGCGGACTACGTTCCGCAGGTCGAGAGATATCTCGATCGGTTCGGCCGCGAGCGTGTCCACGTCACCATCTTCGACGACCTCAAGACCGACCCGGCCGGCACGTACCGCGCGGTCCTCCAGTTCCTCGGCGTCGATCCCGGTTTCCAGGCCGAATTCGACTCGCGCCGCGGCAGCGAGCTCGTCCGCGGCGCGGCCTTGCGTCAGTTGCGCGACGCCACTCCCGACGTCCGCCGCAAGGTCAAGACCGGCAAGCGCGCCCACATGGGCCCGAAGCCCAGTGTGAGCCCCGATCTGCGCGCCCGGCTCAACCGCGAATTCCGGCCCGCCGTCGAAGCGCTCGGCTCGCTGCTCGGCCGGGACCTCTCGTCGTGGTACGCGGAGGCCGCCGACTGACCGCCGACTGACCGCCGAATAATCGCCGAATAACTAGCCGGCGACGCGAGCGCGGACCGCGCGGCGATCGATCTTGCCGCTCGGCAGATGCGGCAGGGCATCGAAGATCACCACTTCGTCGGGCACCGCGTAGCGCGGCAGCAGATCGAAGCAGCGCTGGCGCACGTCTTCGGCGCGGAGATCGGCTCCCCCCTCCACCGGCAGGCAGACCGCGATCAGCCGGTCGCCGCGGCGGCTCTCCCCCGCGGCGACCACGACCGCGCGCTGAACTCCGGCGACCTTCTCCACTGCCGCCTCGACGTCGGCGAAGACCACCAGAAGGCCGTCCCGCTTGATGCTGAGCCCGGAGCGGCCGAGGATCTCGACATACCCGTCGGCGCGGATCTTCGCCAGGTCGCCGGTCGCGAACCACTCGTCGTCGCCGCGCGGCTCGAAGCGCCAGCGCTCGTCCTGGATCAGATAGCCGACCGAGCCGTTCGGCTGCCGGCAGAGCAGCCGCCCCACCCGCTCCCCCGCCGCCGTCTCGACCTCCTCACCGGTCTCCTCGACGGCGAGCTCGATGCCGGCGAGCGGATAGCCGGCGGTGGCGAGGCGCGGCGCCGGTGGATCGTCGGGCCCCGCCGAGGAGACCGCGCCCATCTCGGCGCTGCCGTACAGGTTGAGCAGGGGCCCGAAGCGCGGCTCGAAGCCGGCCATCGTCTCCCGCTTGATCTTGTCGCCGGCAGTCACCGCCAGACGATAGAGCCGCGGCGTCTTGCGCACGGTCAGGAACATGTCGCAGAGCGCCGGCGTCAGAAATGCGACGTTGGGCTCGAAGCGTTCCTCGCGTTCGAGGTAGCGCAGGATGTTGCCCCCGCCGCCGACGTCCATCGCCGCTCCGGCCAGAAGACCCGGCAGAAAGGCGGCTCCGAATCCGTAGCTGTGAAAGATCGGCACCGGCACGGCGAGCCGGTCGTCGCTCGTGAGTTGCCATCGCTCGACGCAGGCGAGCGCGTTGTTCAACCATCGCTGGTGCGACATCCGGGTCAGCTTCGGGCTCCCCGTGCTGCCCGACGTCCGCAGATAGAGATCCGGCCCTTGGAAGCCCGCGACCGCCGGCTCCTCGACGAACGCGTCGTTGGCCGCGATCCCGATGCCGCTCTCGGGTGACTCGATCGCCCTGGCCGCCGACGCGGTGACGACGTGGGAGCAGAAACTCGGGATGAAACGGGGCAGACCGGATTCTTTCGCGGCCTCCCGCAACTCGGGCAGGAGCACCACGTCATAGCCGCGGCTCAGCAGATGGAGGATCGCGAGGGCACCGGCGGCGCTCTGCGAGCATTCCACCGCCAGCGGGTGGCGCATCGGGACGCCGACGCGCGAGAAACGCTCGTCGAGTCGGTCCAGGAGAGGAGCCGCCTCGGCATACGTGAAGGTGTGAACGCCGTCGGTCACCACGCGGTCGCGCACCGCTGGGTCGGTCGCCAGCCAGCGCACCAGGCCGGGACCCGGGAGAGCCGTGAGAGCAGGCTGATGCGATAGGCTACGCATCGCCATGCCTCCCGACTCGCTCAGCGCCGGCCTGTCCGGCACGGCGACCTGCACGGTCACCCCGGAGATGAGCCCACCTCACGTGGACGGCATCCTTTCCACCTCCCGGATGATCGGGCTCGTGGAAGACACCTGCCTCGCGCTCATCCAGCCGCGGATCGCCGACGGGGAGACCACCGTCGGCACCCGTGTCGACGTCACCCACGTCGGCACGGCCTGGGCGGGCGAGGAGGTGACGATCCGCGTCCAGCTCGTGAAGATCACGCAGCGCCGCCTGCTCAGCTTCGAGGTCGAGGTCGAGGCCCCGGCCGGCGTCATCAGCACGGGCACCCATCAGCGTCTCGTCGTCGACCGCTCGCGGTTCGCCCGGCGATAACCTCGCTTATTGCCTCCACTACTGCGCATTGTGGCTCAGCGACGGCTCCGCCAGTTGGGCCGCGATGACCCGGGCGACGGACTGCAGGTTCTGAAACGTTTCCATGTTGAGCGCCTGGTCGCCCAGCTCGATGTTGAAGCGCTTCTCGATGAAGCTGATCAGCTCGACGAGGACTACGGAGTCGAGGCCGAGCCCCTCCTCGAAGAGCGGCACCGTCTCGTCGAGGTCCTCGTAGGCCAGGTTCACGTCGAGGTCCTCGACGACGATCTTCTTGATTCTTTCCACCACCTGCTCTGACGTCATTGCCAATCCTTTCTCTCAAGAGCCCTGCGTAAAGACCACTTTAGAAGAGAACTCGCGCCCGGCTCGCCGAGCTCGTGCCGCCGAGCTTCTTGAGCCCGCCTTCGAGGACCCTGCCCACGTAGTCGCCGTAGAGGATCCCGTGATCGGTGAGCGAGATATTGCGATCGCCGACATTCAGGAAGCCCTCCTCATGAAGCTGCGACAGCTCGGCGGCGCAGACCCGCAGCAGGTCGAGGCCGTGCTTCTCCCGGAAGCGGACGTGGTCGAGCTCGACGAGCTTGATGCCCATGACCGCATCGCGCACCATCAGGTCCAGGCTGGTGGAGTTGTAGCCGCGGACGACCGGCAGCTCGCCCCGGTCGACGATTTCCGAATAGGCCTTGATGTCGCTGGTGTTCTGGTAGTTCCAGCGGCCGAGCGAGCCGAAGGCGGAGACGCCGACGGCGCAGTTGTCGTTGCCCTGCCACTTGCTGCGGGTGTTCAACTGATCGTGCGCGCCGCCCTTGCTGAAGGTGAACGTGTTGACGGGCTTGTAGCCATTCTTGTCGAGCTCGGCCATCGCGTACTTGATGAACCCCAGCTCGTCCTCTTCGGTTGGCAGGGTCACCTCGCGCTTCTTCTCCGCGGAGTAGTACGGGGTGTTGGCGTACAGCTCGAGCTTGTAGATCGTGATGTTGTGGACGTCGGCCTCGATCGCGCGCTGGACCGAGTAGGCCCAGAATTCGGGCGTCTCGCCGGGCAGGCCGCTGATCAGATCGATGTTGACCTCGGCGCCGGTGCCCTTCGCGAGCTCGATCGCCTTCACCGTCTGCTCCTCGGTATCCCGGCGGCCGGTCAGGAAGACCACCTCCTCCTTGAACGACTGAATGCCGAGGCTGATGCGCTTGACGTTGTTGCGCTTCAGGAGGGCGGCCTTGCGCGGGGTCAGGGTGACCGGCTCCCCCTCGAAGGTGATCTGCGCATCGCCGAGGGTGAAATTCTCGCGCAGGGTCGAGAACAGCCGGTCGATGTTCTCCTCGGTCAGCAGGGTCGGAGTGCCGCCGCCGAAATAGACCGTTTCGATCGGCCGGTTCTTCAGGTCGTAGTGCTGGGAGACGAGCTCGATCTCCTTGCAGACGGAGCTCACGTACTGATCGATCTCCTGGAGCCGGTTGTCCTTGAGAGTCGTGGTCTTGAAGTAACAGTAGGCACACCGCTGGATACAGTAGGGGGTGTGCACGTAGAGGTTCAACGGCTTCGGCTTCAGGCCCTCCTCCACCGCGTCCTTGTTCCAGTAGCGGAACATCGGATAGGTGATGATGAACCCTTTTCTCGAGAGCTCCGGGCCGCCGGCCCTGTTCGTGAGCTCCGGGTCCTGGTGCGCCGCCTCTGCGGAGTCGTTTGCGATGTCGAGCATGATCGATCCTTTCCTTGGAGCCGTCGTAATTCTCAATCCTTGAGGGTGAGTCCCGTGAGATCTTCGAGCCTGGCCTGGACACCCCAACCGCCGAGGTCTTCCGAGACCGCCATCAGGAGCTCGTTCTCGCCCTTCTTGAGAGGCAGATAGAGCGCGTCGAAGTAGCCGATGCTGCCCAGGAACCGGTAGTCCCTGGAACCATAGGTGTCATCGCCGGAATAGAGCAGCCGGCGGTTCAGGTAGACCCGGACCCGATCGCTGAACCCGAAGTCGAGCCTCTTGATCTGCTCCCGGTCCGACACGAGGACCCTCCTGACCAGGGCGGTGTTCTTGAAAACGTTGATCCCCTGCACCCTGGCGAGGTTGGCGAGGCCCGAGGATTCGGTTTCGAGGCGGGTCCAGCTTCGCCCCTTCAGATCTTCGGGGCCGAGCGTGGGCTTGCCGTCCAGGCTCCGCTCGCGGAGGAGGTCCGAGACGTCCCACGCGGAGATCACACCCGCCGGGGCGGGTTCGGGCTTACGAGGGTGTCCCAGGATGGGAGGAGTGTCCATCGTGGTGAAGGAGAAATTGGCGAAGTGCGCGGGGGCATACTCCGCCGCGCTGACGCCGACACCGCCGGCCTCCACCCGCCGCTTGAGGCCGTCGACGAACAGCACGGGCCTGTTCATGTCGCCGATGTACATCTCCGCCTGATCGCCCGCGAAGAGGATCTTGATATGAGTCCATTCATTGAAGCGGTGGACGACGGGGACGGTGTAGCGCTCGCCGTGATAGAGCTGCCAGCCCGAGATCCCGTTGAAGACGGGCGAATATTGCGTGGCATCCGGGTTCCCCGATTGGTGGGGCCTGACGTAGAACTCCTCGTAGTTCCGGGCGTCCTGAACGCGCCAGATGCCGCCCATGAAGCCTCGCTCGTCGGCCATCGCGACGTCGAACTCGATCCAGCCATTGGTGAAGCGCGCGTCGGTGACCGTCGCGCTCCCCCCCTTGAGGAACAGGCTCTTGCGGCCCAGGAAGTCTTCCACCTTGCCTTCGAGGGCCGTCCAGTGCCAGCGCCCGGAGTCGAACGGCACGACCTGGGTTGGACCGAGGGTGGTCAGCATGGAGAGCAGGGCTCCGGAGAAGATCATTGAAGGTGTCATGGCTGAGGACCGCCGGGGAGAAGGTCGTCCATCACCTGCTGGAACTCGTAGAAGCCCGAGCGGCCGGCGATCCATTTCGCCGCCAGGAGGGCTCCCGCGACGAAGCCCTGCCGGTTGCGCGCGCGGTGCTCGATGTGAATCGTGTCCGCCGCGGAATCGAAGCCGACCGAATGCACGGAAGGAACGTAGCCCGCGCGCTGACAGGAAATTGGCACTTCCCTCTCGCCGTAGTACCGCGCCATCCGCCGCTGGATCTCGAGCGCCGTTCCGGAGGGGCTGTCCTGCTTGAACCGGTGGTGCCAGTCATGGATGAACGGGTCGTAGCCCTCGAAAACCGAGAGGATCCTCGCGGTCTGTTCGACGGCGCGATAGAAGACGTTGACCCCCAGCGAGAAGTTCGACGCCCAGACGGCGCCGGTGCCGGAGCTCTCGACCACCTCGCGAACCTCGTCCAGATGCTCGCGCCAGCCGGTCGTTCCGATCACCAGCGGGAGCGACAGCTCCGCCGCCGCCCGTGCCGTGTCGATCACAGCCTCGGG
This sequence comes from uncultured Acidobacteriota bacterium, assembly GCA_963718645.1. GTDB lineage: Bacteria > Acidobacteriota > Thermoanaerobaculia > Multivoradales > UBA5704 > DATARR01. Next base: position 1,345,741 of record OY970373.1, on the reverse strand, counting down.
AACCGAGAAGTCGACCAGCGCCGCCACCCCCGAGAGCGCCCGGCGCGACTCGTCATCGGCGCGCAGCGGCCGCTCGCGGGTGAAACGCGCGGCGACGTCCACGCCGCTCGCCGGCGCCAGGGCCTCGACCTCCCGCCCCATCTTGCCGTATCCCACCAGGGCCACCTTCATGCGTGCGCCTCCGGTGCCGGCAGGTCGCGGATTCCGAGAGCGCGGGCGAGCTCGCTCGCGAGCATCAGCGGGCCGCCGAGATAGGCGGTCAGATTGCCCGCGGAGCCTTCGCCCGCGGGGCCCTCCAGTTCCAGCCCCGCCAGGTCGCGCAGCTCCGCCGACCTGGCGGCGACCGCGTGCAGGGTCCTGGCAGCCGCCGTCGCCAGGGCCAGGGAGCCGCCGGAGCCCGCGAGAGCGAAGTGCCTCTGGGCGGCGGCGACCGTCAGCTCCATCTCGATCTCCACCTCGGTGATGCCTATCGCCACGTGTTGAGACGCGCCGAAGGCCGTCCCCCGATGCCCGGTGGTCCTCGCGGCACGGCGCAACGCGCGGACCTCCGCGCGGGCGCAGAGCGCCGCGGTGAACGCCCAGATGCCGGCGTAGGTTTCGAGGTGCCGGAAGAGGTCGCCCTCGGGAGAGAGCGTCACCGGTCGCGAGACCCGGCCGGGTCCCACCGCGGCGCCGTCGATCGCGAGCCAGCAGGGCGAGCCGCCACGGACCGCCCCGCCCGCCCGCGTGCCGCGCCGGTCGACCCCCGGCGCGCCATGATCCAACCAGGCCAGCCGGTGCTCTCCTGCCGCCAAGCGCACCGGCACGATGGAGCCGTCGGCGGCCGAGCTCGCGATGCGGACCTCGCCACGCAGGAGCAGCCCCTTTCCGGCGGGCTCACCGTCGAGCGCCGCGGCCGCCCAGCCTAGCTCGGGCGAGGGGGTGAAAAGGCCGAGCGCGCCGAGCTTCAGGCCCGACGCGACCTCGTCCATCGCCTCCCCCGGCTCGAAGAGGGCCTCGACGAGCGGCATCACGCCGAAGAGGTGCTCGACGACGGCACATGCCTCGGCCGCAGGCAGGTGCGCGGTCAGGCTTTCGACCCACTCGCGGGCGGAGCCCGTCGCGGACAGCGGGACCGGCGCCGCCGTGAAGCGCTCGACCAGCGCGCGGCAGGGGTCTAGCTGTTCGATCAGGGGATCGATCACGCCGCCTGGCCCCGCTGTGCTACGAGAAAGCGAACGATATTGTCGATCGTATGGAGGAAGCTATGGTCCTCCTCGTGGTCGAGATCGATCGCGACGTCGAACGTCCGTTCCAGGCCTTCCAGCAGGTTCAGATACCCGAGCGAGTCGAGACCGATGTTGCGCAGATCGGCGTCGCAGGCCGCGAGATCGTCTTCCTGGATCTTGCCACCGGCGGCGATATAGATCAGGCGCTGGACCCGCCTCTTCATCGCGAGTTGATCGTCGTCGTTCATTCCACAATTCCTTTCGCGCTCGTGTTGAGCTGTTCACGGAGCAGGGCGATCCGCGGTTTGCCGATGCCCGTGCGCGGGATCTCGGCGACGAAGCTGATGCGGCCGGGAACCTTGTAGGGCGCCAGCCGCGACCGGCAGGCCTCGGCCACGATCGCCTTCGTCAGCTCGCTCCGCTCGGCGACCACCACGAGATGCACCAGGGCTTCCCGGTTCAGGTCCTCGTCGGGAAAGGCGAACGCGTCCGCCACGCCGTCGACCGCGGTGACGACGGCGACGATCTCCATGGGATCGATCTTGCGTCCGGCGACGTTGATGTGATCCTGGGTGCGCCCCACCAGGTGGAGCCGGCCGTCGACCATCCGCCCGCGATCTCCCGAGTGATAGAAGCCGCCGGCGTCCACCCGCTGCTCGAACATCCCCGGGTGATTGAGGTAGCCGCTGGCCATCGACTCGGTGCGCACCAGCACCTCGCCGGCGTCTCCCGCTTCCGGGTCGTCCGGCCCGGGGGCAATCCTGATCTCGACACCCGGCAGCGGCTCGCCGAGCCCAGCGTGGTGGTCCGCGTGGCGCTCGAACGTGCAAGGGCCGGTCTCGGCGATCCCGTAGTAGTCGGACACGTCGAGGCCGTATTGGGAGCGGAACTCCTCGCGGATATCGGGCCAGAGAGGAGCGCCGGCGGAGATCGCGTGCGTCAGGCTCGCCATCGCCGCGCGATCGGGCCCGCCCGGAGCCACGAAATTGCGATAGAGGGTCGGAAAGGCGACCAAGCGGGTGATCCCGGCCTCGGAGATCCGGCGCGCCACGGGGCGGGTCAGCGGCGGCCCCTTGAGGAAGTGGATCTCGCCGCCGGCGAGAAAGGACGCGAGCAGCGAGGTGTTGAAGGCCAGCCCGTTGGAGAGCGCGGCCAGGCAGAGCGTGCGGTCCTCACCGGTCATTCCCGTGCCCAGGACCCAGTTGCGCGCCGCCGAGACGACGGCGTGGCCGCTGAACTCCAGGCACTTCGGACGGCCGGTGGTCCCGGAGGTGAAGCGGCAGGCCTGGGTCGACGGCCGGGGCTGGAACCGCGGCTCGGCGATCCGCGCCAGCGGCAGGAGGACGACGTCGTCTCCATACGGTGCCGGCTCGGCCTTTCCGGGCACTTCGAGCGCCGCCGCCTTCGAGCGCTCGAGCACCAGCGCGTCGAGGCCGCAGTCGGCGCGGATCGCTTCGATCTCGCCGGTGTTGAAGCTGGCGTCGAGCAGGAGCGGAAGGTCGCCGGCATAGAGCGTCGCGAAGTAGAGGACGACGTACTCCAGGCGGTTGCCGAGGCAGAACCCGATGTGCCGCGGCGCCCCGGCCTTAAGCCCGGCAAGGGAGGCGCGCAGGGAGCGGCTGGCGGCGTGGATCCGCTCGCCGAGCGCGCCGTAGGAGAGGCGCTCCGAGCCGTCCACGACCGCGCTCCGGCCGCGATGGCGGGCGAGGCAGTCGGTCATCGCGTCCTGGATCGGTCCCGTCATGCCAGCGCTTCCAGTTCTTCCCGGTACGCCAGGGCCTGGCCGGCGATGGTCTTCATGGTCGTCGAGCTCCCCCCCGCCATCTTGAGGCCGAGGATCTGCGCGTGGGCCTTCAGGAATCCGCTCTCCCACATGTATCCGGCACCGCCGTGCATCTCCGCGCACCGGGCGGCGAAACGGGCCGTCCGATCGACGCAGAACCACTTGAGAGCCGCGACCTCCGCCACCGCGTTCCGCTTGCTCTCCAGCAGCTCGAAGCGGTCGATCAACCCCGCCTGCATCAGCTCCTGATCGGCGGCGGCTTCGGCGATCGCCCGGCGCTGGATCGGCCAGCTCGCCAGGGCGCGGCCGTCGACGACCCGCCGGCCGCCGTACTCCAGGATGGCGGCGAGGAGGGCACCGTGCAGAAAGCAGGCATCGGCACACATGAGGAAGCGCGCGGTCGTCATCACCTTGTTCCAGTGCATCAACTGCCTGACACCGCGCTTCGTGGCCAGATTTGCCGCCGGAACCCGGACCTGATCGAAACCGATCATGGCGGAATCGATCGACCGGGTGCCGAGCTTGTCGAACACTTTCAGCACGCTGACGCCGGGGCGGTCCTTCTCCACCAGGACGGTCGCCATCTCGCCGTCGACCTTCAGCGTCACGAAGCAGAGGTCCGCGTTGGCGCCGTTGACCACGTAGAGCTTGCGGGCGTTGACCACCAGCTCGCCGCCGTCGCGCACCGCCGTCGATTCCATCTGCCTGGAGGGTTCGGTATCGCACGCGCAGCCGACGAGGCGGCCGGCGATCATCCCGGGGAGATAGCGGTCCCGCAACTCCTCGCCATGCGCGGTCGCCAGCCAGTGAGCGGTGATCTCGGTCTGGCAGTGCAGGCCGATGGAAACGCCGAGGTCCCCCAGCCGCGAGGCCGCCTCGCTCAGGATCAGCGCGCCCAGAAGGCCGAGACCGCCGCCGCCCAGCTCCCGGGGGAGCGAGACGCCGAGGAAGCCGAGACGGCCGAATTCCTCCCATTGCGGCTTCCGGAGATAGCCTCCGGGCTCCCGCAGCCATTCGCCCAAGGGAGCGCTCTCAAAATAGAGCCGGGCGCGCTGCCGCAGCTCCCGGTGCCCGGCCGTGAAGAGCCTCGCGAAGGCCGGATGGTCGAGAACGGATCGATCCATCAGCCTTCCCTCGTCGTGTAGCCATGGCTGAACGCCACGTTCAGCCGGTCGTACTTGAAGGCGGCCTCGTCGGGAATGCCGAGGAGGATCACATAGATGGCCTCATCCTCGGCATCCAGCCGGGCCAGGGCAGCGGTCGCCTCGTCGTCGAAGCCGCCGATGCAGGTCATCCCGACGACCCCGAGCCGGGCGGCGGCCAGGTGGAGGCGCTGGCCCAGCTCGCCGGCACGGAAATGCAGCTCGGCGAAGGCCGAGTACCCCTGGCATTCGACCAGGCGGCCGATCGGCGCGTGCAGGATGATCAGGGCCGCCGCGTTGCGGGACATCTCCTGACGCATGCAGGCGGCCCAGGGGTCGTCCGCCTGTGAATCCAACTGGTGCAGGGCATGGCTCCGCGGCGAATAGGCGAACACGCCCGCCAGACCGTCGACGTTCCTCGCCACCAGCCGCACCCCCAACTGTGAGGCGGAAGGAGGCAGAGAGCAGTCCGTCGGCAGGCTCTCGACCCGCAGCGCGCCGAGCAGCTCGGCGAGCTGCGGGAGGGTCACGGGCTCGCCGCGGAATCCCTTGGCCGAGCGCCGGCCTAGGATGGCCGAGCGCCACTCCCTCGGAGCTAAGGGCCATGGGCGGGCGGGAGGGAGCGGGAGGACGGCATCTTCGGCGACCTCCCGCGGTTCGGTCACCAGCTCCTCGCAGGCCGGTACGCAGGGGGGCTCGAGCGTCGAGTCGAAGGAGAGGACGCCGCGAAGAGACTCCCAGTTCAGGAGCTCCGATTCGCCCGGCAGCTCCAGGGCGATGACCTCGGAATCGCCGGCGGTCTCGGGACCGGCGCTCTGCTCAGGGTCGGCGACCGCCCCGGTGCCCGCGAAGGCGAGGGCGGCCAGCGGCTCCCGGCAGAGGGCGTCGAGCTTCAGGTGCCGGGTCAGAGCGGTGCGCGAGAAGCGGAGGTGGAGAGTCGGAAAGTGGCCCAGCGCCGTGGTGTAGAGCGCCAGGTTGGTCGCGGCATGCCCGATGTCGAGATGACAGTACGGGTAGCCCCGCTGATGGTACTTCCTCATGCTCAGCCAGGGCCGGGCGACGAGGATGAGGAGGGCTTCCAGCCCCTGCCCGGCCGGGGTGACGAAACCGGCGCTTTCCAGGTCTTCCCGCGTCAGCGGCGCCAGGCCGCAGTTGACCAGGCGTCCCCGCTCGAGATTCCACAGATAGGTCCCCTCGCCGACGACGGCGGCGATTACCTCGAAGGGATAGAGCGCTCCCGCCGACGGTACGGTACGCCACCGGACCAGCTCCCAGGCACCGGCCACGAAGCGGGACTGGGTCTGCACCCCGTACCCGATCCGCAGGACGTCTTCGAGAGCGGCACGCCAGGAGACGACTCCCGGAGCCGGCCTGACGGAGGTGGACTTCGCCTGATCGGCGCGCAGACGCGTCTGCTTCCAGAAGCTGACCAGGCTCTTCACGGGAGCGCTCGAACGTATTACCGGTGCCATCGGAATCTCCACTTCTTTCATGAGCTCCCGCCCTGACGGCGCGGCCGGGCCGCTACCATGGGAACTCCTCGCGATCCTTGAAAAACCTGCCGCGCGGACCGTCGTCCGGCAGCGTCGCCAGCCAGACGGCGGCCTCGGCGCCCTCGGCGGCCGACCGCGGGGCCTTCATCCCTCCCAGCCGGGTCCGCGCCCAGCCCGGAGTCATGGCGTTGACCAGGATATTGGTCTCTTTCACCTCGTCGGCGAGGATCACGGTGAGCGCGTTGAGGGCCGTCTTCGAGATCCGGTAGCTCGGCCCGCCGGCACCCAGCTTGGAGAACGAGCCCCGCCCGCTCGAGACGTTGACGATCCGTCCATACCCTTGCCGCTTCATCATCGGCAGGAAGGCCTGGCAGCAGCTCAGCGCCCCGATCAGGTTGGTCTCCAGCGTCCGCCGCAGCGAATCGAGATCCACCTTCTCCAGCGAGGCCTTGTGATCGATCGAGATGGCGGCGTTGTTCACCAGCGCATCCAATCTGCCGAGCTCGCCGGCCACGAAGGCGGCGGCCTGCCGTACGCCGTCGGGCTCGGTCACGTCCAGCGCCTGGAAGTGCGCCTCCAGCCCCTCCTTGCACAGGGCCTTGACGGCCCTGAGGCCGCGGTCCGGATTGCGGGCGGTGAGCACGACGGCATAGCCGGCGGCGCCGAGCTGGCGGCAGATCTCGAGCCCGACTCCCCGATTCGCTCCGGTGACCAGCGCCACTCTCTTCACACGGCTCCCTCCGCGCTTTCGCGCTCCTGATAGACGGCCTCGAGCTGGGGCGGTGCGCTCTCCAGCAGCAACTCCCGCAGCGGGCGATCCGGGTCGGCGACGACGGCCGCGAGGATCTCCAGGAAACGGTCGCGCATGCGGACGACCCGCTCGCGGTCGAGCACGTCACGGTTGTACTTGAAGCGTCCGCCGAGCTGGCCGGACTGGGAGAGGAAGAGGCTCAGGTCCTGACGCATCTTGCCGGTGTCGAACGGCACGCGAGTCACCTGAAGGCCGGCCAGGGCCTGCTGGGCAGGCGGCAGCTTGGCGAGCTGGAACAGGATGCGGAACCTCGCCGGGCCGCCATTACCTCCCTGCTTCCGAGGGTGCTTCAAACCCTCCATCGCGAGCTCATAGGGGACGTCGGGGTTGTCGTGCGCGGCCAGCGTCACGTCGCGGACCCTCAGCAGTAGGTCGCGGAAGGTGCGGGCACCGGAGAGCCGCGTCCGCAATGGCAGCCCGGCGAAGAAGTTGCCGACCAGGTTCTCGATCTCCAGATGGTTCCGGTTGGCGAACATGCTGGTGACGACGATGTCGTCGTCCCCGGTCTCGTGATGGAGCAGTGTCTTGAAAGCCGCGAGAAGCGTCATGAACAGGGTGACGCAGTTCTCCGCGGCGAAGGCCTCCAGCCGCTTCTCCAAGCCCTCCGGCACCGTGAATCTCTCCAGGCCCGCCTCGAAGGTCGGACGGGCGGGGCGCGGCCGGTCGCCCTGGAGGTCGAGCGGCGCGGCTCCCTGGAGATGCTCCCGCCAGAAGGAGACCTGGCTCGCCAGGGCGTCTCCGGACAGGGTCTGCCGCTGCCAGCGGGCGAAGTCCTGGTACTGGGCCGCCAGCGGGCGCAGCGGCGAAGGGCTCCCCTCGCGGAAGGCGTTGTAGAGGGTCGACAACTCGCGGATCAGGACCGGGCGCGACCAGCCGTCGAAGGCGATGTGGTGAATGACGAAGAGCAGCACGTTCTCGGTCGCCGAAGAGCGGAAGAGGGTCACCCGGAACATCGGCCCGCGCTCGAAATCGAAATGCGACCGGCCGTCGAGGACGCTCCAGCGCCGGACCTCCGACCGCCGCTCGAACGGAGCGAGCGACTCCAGATCGACGACGGGAAACAGGATGGGACCGGCGGGGTGGACGATCTGGACCGTCCCCTCCGCGCTCTCCATGAAGGTCGTTCTCAGCGCCTCGTGACGAGCCACGACCTCCTGTAGCGCTCGCCGCAGACAGGCGAAGTCGAGCTGACCCTCGAGGAGCACCATCACCGGAATCGTCGAGGCCACCGTGCGGGCCTCGGCCTCCCGCCGGGCCCAGAAACGCTCCTGTGCGAAGGTCAGTGGGGGCTGCGAGCTCCGGTCCAGGTGGAACGAGGCGATCGTCGGCCGCTCCGCAACATCGCCCGGCTGGCGCCGCCGCTCGATCTCGGCGGCCAGGCCGGAGAGCGTCGGCGCCTCGAAGAGGATCCGCAGAGGCAGATCGACCCGCAACTCCTCGCGCAGGCGTGAGATCACCTGCGCGCCGTTCAAGGAGTGCCCGCCGAGCTGGAAGAAGTTGTCGTCGAGGCCGACCCGCGGCGCTCCGAGGACCTCCGACCAGAGTCCGGCGACAATCTCCTCGACCGGGGTGCGCGGCGAGCGCGCCTCGCTGTCGACAGTGACGGTCTCCAGGGCGATCTGTTCGAGAGCCCGGCGATCGAGCTTGCCGCTGGGCGACAGCGGAAGCGACTCCAGGAAGACGAACGCCGCCGGCACCATGTGAGCCGGCAGACGCTGCCAGAGGTGGTCGTGCAGCTCCGGGGTGTCGGCCGCGCCCGCGCTGGTGAGCGCCACATAGGCCACCAGCCCGCCGCCCCCCGGCAGATCCTTGCGCAGCAGCACCGCCGCCTCCCGCACCGCGGGATGGAGCGCCAGCGCCGCCTCGATCTCGCCCGGCTCGATACGGACGCCGCGCAGCTTGATCTGATGGTCGATCCGGCCGAGGAACTCGAGGTTTCCGTCGGGCCGGTGGCGCGCCAGATCGCCGGTGCGGTACAGCCGCTCGCCGCCCGTCGCGCTCCAGGGATTGGGAACGAACCGCTCCGCCGTCGCCGCGGGCCGCCCCAGGTAGCCGCGCGCCAGACCGGCGCCCCCGATGCAAAGCTCGCCCGGCACCCCCAGGGGGACCGGCGCCAGCCAGCCGTCGAGCAGATGGACCGCGCTGTTGGCGACCGGCCGGCCGATCGGAGTGATCGGCGCTCCGTGGGCGCCGTCCGAGAGTCTCCGCCGGCCATCGACCGCGTAGAGGGTGGCGCAGATCGTCGCCTCCGTAGGACCGTAGCCATTGATCACGGCAAGTCCCGGGAGGAGGTCGGCGATGCGCGCCAGCTCAGGTTCCGGGATCGGTTCGACGCCCACGAGCAGACGGCGCAGCGGAAAGGCTGCGGGTGCCGACTCCAGCCGCTGGCGCAGCGCGGCGACCATGAACGGCGGCACGTAAGCGCTGTCGATCCGCTCCTGAGCCAGCCAGTCCAGGAACCGGTCCGTATCCTGCCGGATCTCCTCGGGAACGATGTGGACGGCGCCCCCCGCGAGCAGCGGCGAGAAGATCTCGTACACCGAGACGTCGAAGCTCAGCCGGGTCCACAGACTGCCGCGGCTCGCGGCGGACAGCGGCTGCCGGCGCTCGAAGTCCGCGAGCAGGTTGAGCACGCCGCGATGAGTGCAGGAAACCCCCTTGGGGCTGCCCGTCGAGCCCGAGGTGTGCAGCACGTAGGCCAGGTGCTCGGGACCCGTGGGATAGGGCGAGAAGGCGGCCGGCACGCCCTCCGCAAGGTCATCCAGGCAGAGCACGTCCGCGGACAGGGCGGCGAGCGCCGACGCCAGGCTGCGCTCGGTCAGGAGCAGCGGCCGGCCGGCGTTCTCCCAGAGGGCGGCGAGGCGCTCGCGCGGCTGGTTGGTGTCGAGAGGCATGTAGGCGGCGCCCGCTTCGAGCACCCCCAGCATTGCCACCAGCACCCCCGGGCCGCGATCGAAGTAGAGCGCCACCGGCTCTTCCGCGCCGACGCCGCGGGAGAGCAGCTCCTGCGCCAACCGCCGGGCGCGCCCGGCGAGCACGCCATAGGTGAGAACCTCCTGGCCACAGACGACGGCCACGTTTCCGGCGTGGAGCTCCGCCTGGCGCGCGAACAGCTCATGGAGGGTCGCCGGCACCAGGGGTATCGCCGAGTCGTTCCACTCCAGGAGAAGCTGCGTGCGCTCCGCCGGAGAGAGCAGGGGCAGCGTCGACAGGAGGCTCGACGGCGCCACGACAGCCCCGGCCACCAAGGCCGCGAAGCTCCCGCTCAGGCGGGCGACCGTGGCAGGGTCGAACAGGTCGGCCGCGAACTCCAGGGATCCGGTCAGGCCGCTCGGGGTCTCCGTCAGGTCGAAGGTCAGATCGAACCGGGCTCCTCCCGTCCGATTGCTCCCCGGGATCCGGATCGCCTCGAGGCCGGGCATCGAGAACGGCTTCTGCGGCGTGTTCTGCAGCACCAGCATCACCTGGAACAGCGGCGTGTAGCTGGTGGCGCGGACCGGCTGGAGCACCTCGACCAACTGCTCGAACGGCAGATCCTGATGCGCGTAGGCTTCGAGGGCGCTCTCCCGGGTCCGGCGCAGAAGATCCCGCAGGCTGGGCTCGCCGGAGAGGTCACCGCGCAGGACCAGGGTGTTGGCGAAGAACCCGATCAGCGGCTCCAGTTCGGACCGGCCGCGGTTTGCGACCACCGTCCCGACCGCCAGGTCCTCCTGCCTCGAGAGCCGCGACAGGAAGGACTGGAAGAGCGCCAGCAGCGTCATGAAATCCGTGGCCCCCTCGCGCCGGCCGAGGTCCTGGAGCGCCCGCAAAGTCTCCAGGGGAAGATGGAAGGCGCTGCGCGATCCCCGCTGGGTGCGGAACGCCGGACGCGGACGGTCGGCCGGCAGCTCGAGGAGCGCCGGCAGGCCCGCCAGCCGCTCGCGCCAGTAGCCGACCTGGCGCTCCAGCACCTCACCGGACAGCCATCCTCTCTGCCAGACCGCGAAGTCCGCGTATTGGATGGCGAGCGGGGGCAGCGGAGACGGTCTCCCCGCGGCGAAGGCGCCGTAGAGAGCGGCCACTTCTCTCACCAGCACTCCCGTCGACCAGCCGTCCGAGACGATGTGATGCTGATTGAGCAGCACCGCGTGCTCGGCCCTGCCCAGCCTCAGCAGGCTGCCGCGCAGCAGCGGGCCGCGGCCGAGATCGAACAGCCACTCGCCCTGCTCCCTCACCAGCCTCGACAGCTCATCCTCCCGATCCCGCGAACCGAGCCCGCCGAGGTCGATCACCGGCAGCGGCATCTCCGCCGGAGCCAGGACCCGCTGGACCGGCTGGCCTCCGGCCACGGCGAAGATCGTCCGCAGCGATTCGTGCCGCCGGGCCACTTCGTCCAGGCTCGCCTTCAGCGCGGGCACCTCCAGCTCGCCGAGCAGGCGCAGCGCCACCGGCATGTTGTACACCGGGCTCCCAGGCTGGAGCTGCTCGAGAAACCAGAGCCGCTGCTGGGCAAAGGAAAGCGGCGGATCTCCCTCGCGAGGCACCCGTCCGATGGGAGGCGTCGCGGTGTCCCGTGCGGACTTCAGGTGCGGTGCCAGCCCGGCGATCGTCGGCGTGGCGAACAGACGCCGCAAGGGCAGCTCGACGCCGAAGACGTCCATCACCCGTGACGCCACCTGGGTCGCCAGCAGCGAGTGCCCGCCCAGCTCGAAGAAGCTCTCCTCCACCCCGACCTGCTCGAGCCCCAGCACCTGGGCCCAGATCCCCGCCAGCAGCTCCTCGGCCGGCGTCCGCGGCGCCAACGGCCCGGACGCAGCCCGCTCCCGCTCCGGCGCGATCCGCTCCAGGGCCCGCCGGTCCACCTTGCCGCTGGGTGCGCGCGGCAGGAGCTCCAGCCGGACGAAGGCCGCCGGCACCATGTACCCCGGCAGGCGCGCTTCCAGCCAGGCGCGCAGCGGTCCGGTCCGCTCCTCCTTCAGGCCGGGCGCCACGACGTAGGCCACCAGTCCAGCGCCTCCCGCCAGGTCGCCGCGCAAGAGGACGACGGCCTCCTGGATGTCAGGATGGCGCGCCAGCGCCGCCTCGATCTCGCCCAGCTCGATCCGGAAGCCTCGCAGCTTGACCTGCAGGTCCAAACGGCCGGCGAACGCCACCTCGCCATCGGGCAGATAGCGGCCCAGGTCGCCCGTGCGATAGATCCGGTCGCCTGCCTCGCCGGTGAACGGGTTGATCCGGAACCGCTCGGCGGTGAGCTCTTCGTTGCCGAGATAGCCGCGGGCGAGGTGGGGGCTGCGCACCACGATCTCGCCGATCTCGCCGATCCCGGCCTGCAGCCCACCGCGGTTGATCACCAGGAGCTGCATGTCCTTCATGCCGCGCCCCAGCGGCAGCACCTGCCGGGTCCGCTCCGGAGCCGCGTCGGCCTCTTCTCGCGCCACCCGGCGGAACGCCAGGGCGCGCTGGGTTTCCGTCGCTCCGTACAGGTTGAAGCAGGTCACTCCGGGAGCCATCGCCTGGAGACGGGCCACGTCCTGGCGCGTCAGCGCCTCGCCGATCAGGATCGCGCGGCGAAGGCTGGGGACCACCACCCCTGCGCGGCCCGGCGGGTGCTCGGTAAGGAGCTGACCGAGAGCCGGCGTCAGGTGGGCCGCGGTGACCCGCTCGCGACGCATCCATTCGGCAAGCCGGCCGGCGATTCCGAAGTCGGCCGGATCGGGAACGACGATCGTCGCGCCCAGGAAGAGAGGCGTGAAGATGTCGCGCTGGAGGGGGTCGTGAGAGAGTCCGGAGAGCATCGAGAAGCGGTCGGACCGGCTGAGCCCGAGCTCCGCACAGTAGGTCGGCAGGAAGTGCGAGAGCGACCCGTGGAGGCCGAGGATGCCCTTGGGCCCCCCGGTCGAACCCGAGGTGAAGCCGACGCAGGCGGCATCCTGGGGGCCGACGGCCACTCCCGGCGTCTCAATTCCGTCGGCCGTGACGAAGCCCTCCAGGGGGAGCTCCAGGCGGGGGCAGCCGGCCGCCTCCAGCCAGGCCTCTACCGCCTCGGGAACCGGGCCCGCCGCTTCCAGCGCGATCCACGCGCGGGGCGCGGCGAGGCTCACCATCTCGACCAGGCGAGGTGCCGGGTACGCGGGATCCAGGATGGCGAAGGCGGCGCCGGCCGTGAGCACCCCCAGGATGGCCTGCACGAGAGGCGCGCTGCGATGGGCGTAGATCGCCACCGGATCTCCCCGGTGCACTCCGTGTGCGGCGAGCCAGCCGGCGAGCCCGCGGCTCGCCGCGAGAAGATCACCATAGCTCCAGACGAGATCGCCGGCGGCCACGGCGGGGCGCTCCGGAGAGAGCGCGGCCTGTGCGGCGAAGAGCTCGTGGACGGCTCCGATCCAGCCGGCGTCCAGAGGCGCCACGGGGTCGGGCAGCAGCGCGCGCGCGCCGGCGGTGACCAGCGAGAGCCGGTCCACCGGCTCTTCCGGCCGCGCGATCGCCTGCTCGAGCAGTTGTTCGAGCTGTGCCAGCACGTCGGCGATGCGGGCCTCGTCGAAGAGGTCGGCGTTGTAGACCAGGTTGATCCGCACGCCCGCGTCGGCCTCGGAGAGGTAGAAGGTCAGGTCGAATTTCGACGGCACCTCGGTTGGCGTCAGCACCCGCAGCTCGAGACCGGGCAGCGAGAGGTCCGCCGCCGGCAGGTTCAGCATGTTGAACAGCACCTGGAAGAGCGGCGTACGGGAGAGATCGCGGTCCAGCCGCAGGCGGGCGAGGACCGCCTCGAAAGGCACGTCCTGATTCGCGTAAGCCTCGAGAGTCACGGCGCGCACGCGCGCAGCCAGCTCGCGGAAATCGGGGTCGCCCGAGAGATCGGTGCGCAGCACGAGAGTATTGAGGAAGCAGCCGATCACCTCCTCCGTCTCGGAGCGCTGGCGGCCGGCGACCGGAGCGCCCACCGGCACGTCGTGCTCGCCGCTGTGACGGGAGAGCAGCGCCTGGGTTGCCGCCAGGAGCGTCATGAACAGCGTCACGCCTTCGGCGCGGCCGAAGCGCTTGAGGCGCGCCGTCAAATCGGGGCTCAGCACGAGCTGTCTCCGCCCGCCGCGGAAGGTCTGGACGGCCGGGCGCGGCCGATCGGCCGGCAGCTCGACGGGAGCGACCTCCCCACCCAGGCGGGCCTCCCAATAGGCGAGCTCCGCCTGATCGCCGGCCAGCCGTTCGCGCTGCCAGCGCGCGAAGTCGGCGTACTGGACCGGCAGGTCGGGCAGGGGCGAGCGGTGCCCCTCGACGTATGCCGCGTAGAGCGCCCCCAGATCGCGGACCAGCACCCCGAGCGACCAGCCGTCCGAGATGGCGTGATGGAGCGTGAACAGGAACCGGTGGCGGTCCCTGCCCAGGCGCACCAGCCGGGCGATGAACAGAGGACCGCGCGCCAGGTCGAACCCGTGGCGCTCCTGGGCCGACTGCACCCTCTCCGCCTCGCGCTCAGCCACCGCCGCGGGGAGCACGGCGAGGTCCACCAGCGGCAGGCTGCCGGTGGTGAAGGGGGCGATCCTCTGAGCGGGGAGGCCGCCGGCCACCACGAACGTCGTTCGCAACGAGTCCTGACGGCGCACCACCTCGGCGAGCGCCGCCGCCAGAGCACCGGCGCGCAGCGCTCCGGAGAGCTCGACCGAGACCGACATGTTGTAGGTCGAAGAGCCCGGCTCCAACTGCTGCAGGAACCAGAGCCGCTCCTGGGAAAAGGAGAGCGGCAGCGGCTCGTCCCGCCGGTCGCTCGCCGGCAGGCGGGTCAGCGGCGGCGCGGAGGCTCCCGCCGTCTCGGCACTCTCGATCCGGCGGGCCAGCCCGGCGATCGTCGGCGTCTCGAAGAGGGCGGCGAGCGGCACCTCGACTCCGAAGACAGAGCGCACCCGCGCCACCACTCGCGTGGCGGCGAGCGAATGCCCGCCGAGGTCGAAGAAGTTGTCCTCGACCCCCACTCGGTCGGCCCCGAGGATCTCGCCCCAGATCCCCGCCAATAGATCTTCGACCTGGGTCCGCGGCATCGCCTCCGTGCCCGGCGCGCCCTCGGCGCTCGTCTCGCTGAACGCGGCCAGAGCGCGCCGGTCGATCTTGCCGGTCGCCGTCAACGGCAGTGCCGCGACCCGGATCAGGCCCGAGGGCAGCATGTAGTCGGGCAGCGAATCGGCGAGGAACGAGCGCAGGGATGCCAGGGTCGGCTCGGCGCCCGGCCGGGCCACCACGCAGGCCACCAGCCGCCGTTCCTCCCCCACGCCGTCTCCCGCCTTCCGGTCGCGCGAGAGCACCACCGAAGCCGACAGCTCCGGAGAGCGGGCCAGCGCCGCCTCGATCTCCCCCAGCTCGACGCGGAACCCCCGGATCTTGACCTGATGATCGATCCGCCCCAGGTACTCCAGCCGCCCGTCCGGCAGGTAGCGCACCAGATCCCCCGTGCGGTAGAGCCGCCCGCCGGGCTCGCCGCCGGGCTCCGGGAGAAGGGGATCGGGAACGAAGCGCTCGGCCGTCAGCTCCGGCCTGCCGAGGTAGCCCCGCGACAGCCCCGCGCCGCCCAGGAACAGCTCGCCCGGTATCCCTACGGGCACCAGCTCTCCGCGCCGTCCGAGCACCACCGTGCGGGTGCCGGAAAGGGGGCGGCCGATAGTCGGCTCGCCCTTCTCCCCGCGCGCCGCCAGCTCCCAGGTCGAGTAGGTGGTGTCTTCCGACGGACCGTAGAGGTTGAGGACCCGGGAGGCCCGCGAGGTCTCATAGACCGCTTGCACCAGGGCGTTCTTGAGCGGCTCGCCGCCGAGATTGACGGTGCGCACCGAGGGCGGCACGGCCCGCTGCCGCACCAGCTCCGCCATCGCCGAGGGCACGGTGTTGATCAGCGTCACCTCGCCCGCCGCGGCCAGACGCGGCAGCTCCAGGGCATTGGCCGCGAGGATCACCGTGCCGCCCCAGGCGAGGGTCACGAACAGCTCGAAGACCGACATGTCGAAGGCGATCGAAGTCCCGGCCAGGACGCCCGCGAAGTCCTCCGGCGCGAAGACCGTGCGCGCCCAGAGAGCCAGGACGGCGGCGCTCCGATGCTCGATCGCGACCCCCTTGGGGCGGCCGGTCGAGCCCGAGGTGTAGATCAGATAGGCGAGATTGCCGGGGAGGACGGCGCTCGCGGGCTCCGTGTCCGGCTCATCTCCGCGACGGATCGCGGAGTCCAGGAGGAGCACCTCGACGCCGCGGTCGGAGACCGCGGGGAGCCGTTCGACCAAGCCGTGCTCCGTGAGGACGACCCTCGCTCCGCTATCCTGCAGCATGAAGGCGAGCCGTTCCCGGGGATAGGAAGGATCGAGCGGCACGTAAGCGCCGCCGGCCTTCCAGACCGCCAGGAGGGAGGCGATGAGCAGGGGCGTGCGGTCGAGGCAGACGCCGACCCATTCCTCCGGCCCCACACCGCTGGCCACCAGCCGGCGCGCCAGCAAGCTCGCCCAGAGATCGAGCTCGCGATAGGTGATCCCCTCCTGGCCCCAGCGCACCGCCACCCCGTCCGGCAGCAGCTCCGCCCGCACCGCGATCATCTGATGGAGGCACAGCGCCGGCTCGTCCTTCGCGGCCGCCGGCGTGGCGTTCCAGGCCACGAGTTGCCGGCGCTCCGCCGGCGTCAGGATCGGCAGCGTCGCGAGCCGGTCTTCGGGGGCCGCCAGGGCGCCGGACAGCAGGGTCTCCAGGTGCGCCGCAAGGCGCTGGATCGTCACAGCCTCATAGAGGTCGGTCGAATATTCGAGCGTACCGGCAAGGCCGTCCGCGGTTTCGGCGAGAGCGAGAGTGAGGTCGAACTTCGCGGTCGTCGTGGCCTGAATCAGGGGAACCAGGCTGAGGCCGGGCAGCTCCAGCGGTTCGGAAGGCGCGTTCTGGAGGACGAACATGACCTGGAACAGCGGTGGGCGCGACGGATCCCGCTGCGGCTGGAGCTCCTCGACCAGGCGCTCGAACGGCACCTCCTGGTGAGCGAAGGCTCCCAGCACGGCAGCGCGAACCCGGCCGATGAGCGTGTCGAGACCCGGATCTCCCGCGAGATCCGTGCGCACCACGAGCGTGTTGACGAAGAAGCCGATCAGCCCTTCCAGCTCGGCGTGGTTGCGCCCCGCCACCGGCGTCCCCACCGCGATCTCGTCCTGCCCCGAGTAGCGGGCCAGAAGAGCGGCGAATCCAGCCAGGGCCGTCATGAAGAGCGTCGCACCCGTCCGCCGGCCGGCCATGGCGAGATCCGCGCTCAACCGCGGCGGCAGTCTCAACGGAAGACTCGCGCCCCGGCCGCTCGGGAAGGGGGGACGCGAGCGGTCCGCCGGCAGATCGAGCGGCGGCATTCCCGACAGCCGGCCGCGCCAGTAGCCCAGGCTCGCCGACAGCCTGTCCCGCGTCAGCCAGGCTCGCTGCCAGAGGGCGAAGTCGGCGTACTGGATAGCCGGCTCCGCCGGCGGCGGCAGTCCGCTCGCCGGCATGAGCGCGCCCAGCTCCTGGACCAGGACCCCGACGGACCATCCGTCGCTGGCGATATGGTGCATGGTGAGCAGCGCCGCGTGCTCCTCCTCGCGCAGCCTCAGCAGAGCGGCGCGCACCAGCGGCCCACGGGCCAGGTCGAAGGGCCCCTGCGACTCCGCGGCCGCCAGCCGCCCCATCTCCAGCTCGCGTTCCGCCGCCGGCAATCCGGCCAGGTCGACGAGGGGGAGCGCCATGGTCACCGCGGGCCCCACTCTCTGGACCGGCCCCCCCTCGGTGGCGGCGAAGGTGGTGCGCAGGACCGCATGCCGGCGCAGCACCTCCGTCAGCGCCACCTTGAGGTCGGCGACGTCCAGCCGGCCCAGGAGCCGCAGGGCCACCGGAATGTTGTAGGTCGCGGTGCCGGGGTGGAGCTGGTCGAGGAACCAGAGCCGTTCCTGCGCGAAGGAGAGCGGCAGCGGCTCGCCCGGGCTCCAGGCGCCACGCTCGATCCGCGATCCGTCCCCCGCGTCGGACCGGTAGCCGAGCTTCGCCGCCATGCGCCGCGTGGGCTCGCCGAGGTCCGTCTCGTCGAGCTCCTGCCGCCACCTCTCCGCCACCGCCGCGTTCACCTCGGAGTGCTGGTGGAACTTGACGTCGCCCAGCATCCGCGAGTCCGCCGTCAGGCCGTCGGTCATCCGTTCCCGGCGGCCGCTGTAGGGTCGGGCCATCTCCGCGTGGTACGCGACTCCCAGGAAGTCCGCGATCTCCCGCAGCACCCGCTCCGGCTCCGCCACGAGCTCCTCGAAGTAGACCCTCTTCTGCCGTTCCTCCGGCACCCCGGCCAGGAACTCCAGGATGTTCTCCTGGCTGACCTGCCAGAGCAGCTCGGCCAGCTCGCGCCGCGAAAACGGGTGCTCCTGGCGGAAGAACACCTGGTCCAGCTTCGCCTCCACGGCGGAGCGGATCATGGCGCAGGGGTGGCGCACCAGGTGGAGGTACAGCGGCTTCTCGAAGGCCTCCTCCGCCCGCGTCAGCACCGACCTCTCAAGGGCGTACGAAGGGGTCTTGTCGACCAGTCTGCGACCCCCGATCCATTCCTGCAAACGGCGATAGAAGCTCTGCGTCGTCCGCCCTTCCCGTTCCGCCGCCGCCACCAGCTCGGTAGCCTCCGCCGCCGTGCAGCCGCGGGCCTCCATCACCGCCCGGATGGTCCCCTCCAGCCAGAAGCTGTTCCGCCCCGCGAACGCCGCCCGCCGCTCGGCCATGGTGCCGAAGCTCAGCAGCTCGAGCTCCGGCGGCGCGAACAGCCCGGGGTGGCCGCCCAGCATCACCCGCAGCAGTGTGGAGCCCGAGCGCGGCGGCGACAGCACGAAAACCGCAGGCGGGTTCTTCGGCTCGCCACCCGGTCCGGCGGCGAGCGGCTGGATCAGCGACCGCATGACCAGGGCCTCGGCCGCGCCGACCTTGGATTGAGGCTCCTCCTCCACCCGGTCACCCAACGCAGCCGCTCCCCACAGACGCTCCGCGGCCCGCGGATGCTGCTCGACCAGGTAGGCGGCAAGCTCTTCGATCGTCGGCTTGTCGAAGATCACCACCACCTGGACGATTTCCCCGATCTCCTGCTGCATCCGGTTGATCACCAGCGCGCCGCTGATCGAGTCGCCGCCGACGGCGAAAAAGTCGTCGTGAATCCCGAAGTTGCCGTGCTTCAGCACCGCGCGCCATAGTTCGGCCACGAAGCGCTCCGGCTCCGTTTCCGGCGCCACCCGCTCCGCCTTCCCCTCCTGCCCTTCGACCGCGCCGTCGGGATCGGGCAGCGCCCGCCGGTCGAGCTTGCCGTTGGGGGTCAGCGGCAGCGCCGCCAGGGGCACCAGCGCCGACGGCAGCATGTGCTCCGGCAGAGTCGCGCCCAGGAAGCTCCTGGCCTCGGCCAGCGAGGGCGGCCGTCCCGCGGACGGAACCACGTAGGCCACCAGCCGTACCTCCCCCGGGGCGCCGCCCGCAGGCGAATGCGCGGTCACCACGACCTCACGCACCCCGGGATGGGCGGCCAGTGCCGCTTCGATCTCTCCCAACTCGATCCGGAAACCCCGGACCTTCACCTGGTGGTCGATCCGGCCCAGGTACTCGATGTCGCCGCTCGGGTGGAAACGCGCCAGGTCTCCCGTTCGATAGAGGCGCCCACCCGGAGCCTCGGCGAACGGATCGGGGACGAACTTCCGGGCCGTGAGCACGGAGTCCCGGAGGTAGCCGGCGCCGACGCTGCCACCGCCGATGGCGAGCTGCCCGACGGCTCCCCTCGGGATCGGCTCGAGGTCCGGGCCGACCACCCACAGGCGGCTGTCCGCGACGGGACGGCCGATGGGTACTGAATGGAGAGCCGCGCCGTCCCCGGGAGGCGGTAGCCGATAGAAGGCCACCACGTCCGTGCACTCGGTCGGCCCATAGCTGTTGACGATCTCGGTGTGGCGGCCGCCGGAGAGCCGCCACGGTTCGAGACGCGAGACCGCGATCGGCTCGCCACCGAGAAAGACCGATCGCAGGGAGCTCAACCCGTCCGGCCGCGCCTCGACCAGGGGATAGAAGGCGCTCGGCGTCGAGTTCAGGCGCGTGATCTTCTGGTCCTCGATCATTGCGGCCAGAGTCGCCGGGTCGTAGGCACCCTGCGGTGCCAGGTAGAGCCTGCCACCGGCCACGAGGGGAGCGAAGAGGTTCTTCTGCGTGAGGTCGAAGGAGAACGAGCTCACTAGGAGGAATCGGTCCGCGGCGGTGACCTCGAAATCGTCCACGTACCAGTCGAGCAACTGGACGAAGCTGCGGTAATAGACGCTCGCGCCCTTCGGGCGGCCGGTCGAGCCGGAGGTGAAGATCTCGTAGATGAAGCCGCCCGGGAACGTCCGCGCCGGCGGGTTTTCGGCGGCTTCTCCGTCGGTGCGCTCATCGACGGTGAGGACCGGCATGTCGACGGCCGGCAGAGCGGCGAGCAGCCGCTCCTGGGTGAGCAGCACCGCTACCCGTGAATCCGCCAGCAGCACCGCCAGCCGCTCCTCGGGGTAGGAGGGGTCGAGCGGCACGTACAGCCCGCCCGTCTTGAGGACTGCCAGAACGCCGACGATCATCTCGAACGATCGCTCCAGGCAGATCCCGACCGGTGTCCCCGGCCCGACTCCTAGCGCGAGCAGCCGATGGGCCAGGTGGTTGGCCCGCTGGTTGAGGTCCCGGTAGGTGAGCGACCGCTCGCCGGAGACGACGGCGACCGCACCCGGCGTGCGCGCGGCCTGGGCTTCGATCCGCTCGCCGAGGCCTGGGGACGCGGCGCCGGCGGGGCTGGCGGCAAGGCTCCATTCCAGGAGCTGTTGCCGCTCCGCCTCCGACAGCAGCGGCAGCTCCGACAGCCGGCGCCCGGGTTCCGCCACCGCACCCGCCAGCAGAGTCGAGAAGTGCCCGGCGAGGCGCTGGACCGTCGCCCGGTCGAAGAGGTCCGTGCTGTAGCGCCAGACGCCGCTCAAGGTGTCGCCGGCCTCTCCCAGGTTCAGGACGAGGTCGAATTTCGAGCTCATCGTCTCGACCGGCAGCGCGGTCAAGGTCAGGTCCGGCAGTGAGACTTCCCAACGGGACTGGTTCTGCAGCACCAGCAGCACCTGGAACAGAGGCGAGTGGCTCAGGTCGCGCTCCGGAGTCATTTCGGCGACCAGCTTCTCGAACGGCAGATCCTGGTGCGCGTAGGCGGCGAGCGTGGTCTCCCTGACCTGCGCGAGCAGGCTGTCGAAGGGGGTGGCGCCCGTGAGAGTCGAGCGCAGCACGAGAGTGTTGACGAAGAGCCCGATCAGGTCCTCGGTCTCCGTCCTGGTGCGGCCCGCGATCGGCGTCCCCACGCTGATGTCCGTGTGGCCCGTGGAGCGGAAGAGCATCGACTGGAACGCCGCGAGCAGGGTCATGAACAGCGTCACACCCTGGTGCCGCGAAAAGGCCCCCAATCCCGCCGCCAGCGGCCCCGCCAGGGTTTGCGGCAGGGTGTCGCCACAATGGCTTTGCAAAGCCGGCCGCGGCCGGTCCGCGGGCAGCGGGAGAAGCGCCGGCGCGCCCGCCAGGCACCGCTTCCAATAGGACAGTTGGCGTTCCAGCACGTCTCCCGTGAGCCAGCCGCGCTGCCAAGCGGCGTAGTCGGCGTACTGCACCTCGAGCGCCCGCAGAGAGGGCTCGGTGCCCAGGGCGAGCGCCCTGTAGAGCTCTCCCAACTCGCGCACCAGGATCTCCATCGACCAGCCGTCCGCCACGACGTGATGGAGGGTCAGCACGAACCTATGCCGCTCCGCCTCCAGCCGTACCAGCAGAGTGCGCAGCAGGGGACCGCGCGCCAGATCGAACGGACGTCGCGCCTCTTCGGCCGCCAGCGCCGCCACCGCCTCCTCCCGGCGAGAGGCGGGCAGCCCTTCCAGGTCGACCAGGGAAGGCATGAAGGGCCCCGGGGGGGCAATGACCTGGACGGGGTGCTCTCCCTCTTCTCCCCGCACGACGATGTGCGAGCGCAGCACCTCATGGCGTGCGACCACCGTCTCCAGGCTCGTTCCCAAGACCCGTGGGCGCAGCGGTCCGCGAAGCTCCAGGGCCAGCGGCAGGTTGTAGAGCGGACTGCCCGGCTGCAGGCGATCGAGGAACCAGAGCCGCTCCTGGGCGAACGACAGGGGCAGGGGCCCGCTGCGGTCGATCCGCGCGATCGGCGAGAGTTGCGGCGCGGAATCCTCCGACCGCAGCGCTGCGATCTCGGCCGCGAGAGCGGCGGCCGTCGGCAGCTCGAAGATCCTCCGCAGCGGCAGCTCGATCCCGAAGGCCCCGCGGACCCGTGACGCCACCTGGGTCGCCAGGAGCGAGTGGCCGCCGAGCGCGAAGAAGTCATCCTCGGCCCCCACCCGCTCGACCTCCAGCACCGTGGCGAAGATGCCGGCGAGCATCTCCTCGACCGGCGTCCGTGGCGCCGTCCGCTCTTCCGCCGTCCCCTCCTGACCGGGCTCGGGCAGCGCCCTGCGGTCGAGCTTGCCGCTCGGCGAGAGAGGCAGCGCGGGGAGGACGGCGCAGGCCGCCGGCACCATGTAGGCGGGCAGCCGCTCGCGCAGGAAATCGCGCAGCGCCCGGCTGGTGGGCAGGTGTCCCTCGGCGCCCACCACATAGGCGACCAGGCGCCGGCCTTCGCGCTCCTCCGGACTTCCCTGGAGGGCGGGCAGCACGGTGACCACCGCCTCGCGGACCGCCGGATGAGCGAGCAGCGCCGCCTCGACCTCGCCAGGCTCGATCCGGAAGCCGCGCAGCTTGATCTGGTGGTCGATACGGCCGAGGAACTCGAGGTTGCCGTCGGGTCGCCGGCGCACGAGGTCGCCGGTGCGGTACAGGCGCTCACCGGGCTCGGCGCTCCAGGGGTGGGGGACGAAGCGCTCCGCACTCGCGGCCGGCTGCCTCAGATAGCCGCGCGCCAACCCGGCTCCCGCGATGTACAACTCGCCGGGGACGCCGACCGGCACCGGCTCTCGCCGGCGATCGAGCAGGTAGATCCCGCAATTCGCGGCGGGCCGGCCGATGGGCGTCACCGGCGGATCGCCGAAGTGCTCCCACCGCGGATCGACGGTGTACAGAGTGGCGCAGATCGTCGCCTCCGTGGGGCCGTAGCCGTTGATCACCACCAGCCCCGGGCAGAGCTCGGCGATCCGCGCCAACAGCGGCTCGGGGATGGGCTCGACCCCTACCAGCAGCCGGCGCAGGGAGGTGGCGCCGCCGGTCCGCTCCAGGCGGTCGCGCAGCGGCGGCAGCAGGAACGGAGGGACGTAAGCGCTCTCGATCCGCTCCCCTTCCAGCCAGTCGAGGAAGCCCTCGGAGTCCTGGCGGACCGCCTCGGGCACGATGTGCACGGCGCCGCCCGCCAGCAGCGGCGAGAAGATCTCATATACCGAGACGTCGAAGCCCAGGCTGGTCCAGAGGCTGCCGCGGCTGCCGGGCGCCAGCGGTTGCCGGCGGGTGAAGTCGGCCAGCAGGTTGATAACGTTCCGGTGAGTGCAGCAGACCCCCTTGGGCTTGCCGGTCGAGCCCGAGGTGTGGAGGACGTAGGCCAGGCCCTCGGGAACGGCCCTCTCGACCCGGAGGTCCAAAGGCTTCCCGGACGGCTCCTCGTCCAGCCAGAGGACTTTCGGCGCCGCGTCGGTGAGGGCTCCCGCCAGCCGGCGCTCCGTCACCACCAGGGGCCAGCCGGCGGCCTCCAGCATGGCGATGAGGCGCTCGGCCGGATGATTGGGGTCCAGGGGCATGTAGGCCCCCCCCGCCTTGAGCACGCCGAGAATCGCGACCACGACCGCGGGCGACCGCTCCAGATAGAGCGCCACCGGCTCCTCCGGCTGTACACCCAGGGCCCGCAGCCGCCCGGCCAGCCGGGCCGCGCTCCGGTCGAGCTCCTCATAAGTGAGGCTCAACCCCTGCGAGACCACCGCCGGCAGCTCGGGGTGGCGTTCGGCCTGGCGCTCGATCGCCTCATGGAGAGTTGTTGCCGGCAGGGCCCGCACGGAGTCGTTCCACTCCGTCAAGAGCTGCGCGCGCTCCGGTCCGCCCAGCAGAGACAGCTCCGTCCAGGGCCGATCCGAGCCGGCGCCCAGCTCCCCGAGCAGGTTTTCGAAATGCCCGGCCAGCCGCTCGGCGGTCGTCGGGTCGAAGAGATCGGTGTTGTACTCGAAGTAGCAGGTCAATCCAGGGCCCGCGGCGGAGACCGTCAGCATCAGGTCGAACTTCGCGGTCCCGGTCGTGACGGCCTGCGCTTCCAAGGTGAGGTCCGGCAGATGCAGCGCCACGGGCGGCGTGTTCTGGATCACCAGCATCACCTGGAAGAGGGGCGTGTGGCTCAGGTCCCGCTCCGGCGACAGCTCCTCCACCAGCCGCTCGAACGGCAGGTCGCCATGGGCGTATGCATCGAGGGCCACTTCGCGCACCCGGCCCAGGAGATCGCTCAAGGTCGGCTCGCCGGAGAGGTCGAGCCGCAGGACGAGCGTGTTGACGAACGGTCCGACCACAGGCTCCGTCTCGGCGAGCTCGCGGCCGGCGATCGGCGAGCCGACCACCACGTCCTCCTGGCCCGAGTAGAGCGAGAGCAGGGCCTGGAAGCCGCCGAGCAGAGTCATGAAGAGGGTGACGCCCTCCCGGCGGCCGAGGGTCCGCAGATCGTCGGCCAGCCGTTCCGGCAGTTGCACGATGAGCACGCGTCCCCGTGCGCCCTGCAGCGCCCGTCGGGGGTGGTCAGTGGGCAGCTCGAGGAGCCCCGGCGCCCCGGCCAGGCGGTGGCGCCAGTAGGCGAGACGCTCCTCGAGGACCTCGCCCGTCATCCACGCGCGCTGCCATGCCGCGAAGTCGGCAAACTGGATCGCGAGCTCCGGCAAGGCCGCGCGCCGGTCCTCGATTCGCGCGGAGTAGAAAGCGGCGATCTCGCCGATCAAAGTGGTGATCGACCAGCCGTCGGTGATGATGTGATGGAGACAGAGCAGGAGCAGGTGTTCCCGCTCCCCCGTGCGCCACAGGGCGGCGCGCAGCAGCGGCCCACGGCTGAGGTCGAACGGACGCTGGGCCTCCGCCTCGACCCACAGACGCCCCTGCTCGGCGCCCAGGCCGCTGGGCAAGTGGGCGAGGTCGATCACCGGCAGGGGCACCGACCGTCCGTCGGCAATCACCTGCACCGGCTCGCCACGAACCGCCGCGAAGCTCGTCCGCAACGCCTCGTGACGCCGCACGCAGTCTGAGAGACTCGCGGCGAAGGCGGCGACGTCGACGGCCCCGGTGACGCGCACCGCCACCGGGACGTTGTACGTCGAGCTCCCGGGTTGTAGCTGATCGAGGAACCACAACCGTTGCTGGGCGAACGACAGCACCAGCGGTTCCTCGCGTGAGATGCGCGCGATGGCGGGCACCCGCGACCTCTCGCCGGTC
This sequence comes from uncultured Acidobacteriota bacterium, assembly GCA_963718645.1. GTDB lineage: Bacteria > Acidobacteriota > Thermoanaerobaculia > Multivoradales > UBA5704 > DATARR01. The sequence goes on along the minus strand of OY970373.1, from coordinate 1,320,905 downwards.
CGCGTGGAGCGTTCGAGCCGGCCAGCCAGAGCCTCGACGGTCGGCGCCTCGAACACCGTGCGCACCGGCAGCTCCACGCCGAACGTGGAACGCACGCGGGCGGTCACCCGGGTCGCCAGGAGTGAGTGACCGCCGAGCGCGAAGAAGTCCTCCGCACCTCCCACCTGCTCCAATCCCAGGACGTCGGCGAAGATCCCCGCCACCAGCTCCTCAGTGGGCGTGCGCGGCGCGGCCGGCGCGGTCGCGGCACCTTCCGGCTCGCAGGCGAGCAACGCCTTGCGATCGATCTTGCCGCTCGCCGTCAAAGGCAGCGCCGCCAGTCGGACCAAGCCCGTCGGCAGCATGTGGTCGGGCAGCGACGCGGCGAGGAACGAGCGCAGGGAGGCCAGCGTCGGCGCCGCCCCGGCCGCCGGCGCCACGCAGGCCACCAGACGCTGGTCACCCCCGGCTTCGTTCACCGCCGCCACGACGCGGACCAGCACCGCCGCTTCCCGCACCTCCGGAGAACGGGCGAGCGCCGCCTCGATCTCCCCCAGCTCGATGCGGAAGCCGCGCACCTTGACCTGATGGTCGATCCGGCCCAGGTATTCGAGCCGGCCATCGGCCAGGTACCGCGCTAGGTCGCCCGTGCGATAGAGGCGCCCGCCGGGCTCACCCCCCTCCTCTGGCCCGAAAGGATCGGGGACGAAGCGCTCGGCCGTCAGCTCCGGCCGGCCCAGATAGCCCCGCGCCAGCCCCGTGCCGCCCAGCAGGAGCTCGCCCGGCACACCGGCGGGCACCAGCTCGCCCGATCGCCCGAGCAGGACGACGCGAGTGCCGGAGATGGGCCGGCCGATCGTCGGCTCACGCCGCTCGTCCACGGGCGCCAGGGCGTAGGTCGAGTACGTCGTGTCTTCCGAAGGGCCGTAGAGGTCGAGCACCCGCGAGGCGGACGAGGTGGCATAGATCGCGTCCACCAGAGACCTCTTGAGCGGCTCGCCGGCGAGGTTGACGGTGCGGACCGACTTCGGCACGGCCCTCAGGCGCACCAGCTCCGCCATCGCCGAGGGCACAGTGTTGATGAGCGTCACCTCTTCCGCCGCCGCCAGCTCCGGCAGCTCCAGAGCGTTGGCCGCCAAAACCACCTTGCCGCCCCAGGCCAGGGTCACGAACAGCTCGAAGACCGAGAGGTCGAAGGAGATCGAGGTCGCGGCCAGAACTCCCTCCAGGTCCTCGTTCGAAAAGACGGAGCGCGCCCAGTGGGCCAGGGCAACGGCGCTCCGGTGCTCGATCGCGACCCCTTTGGGGCGACCGGTCGAGCCGGAGGTATAGATCAGGTAGGCGAGGTTGCCGGGCAGGACGCCGCAGGCGGCACGCCGGACCGGCGCGGCTCCCACGTCGAATTCGGAGTCCGCGAGCAGGACCCTTGCGCGGTGCCCAGAAAGCCGTTCGAGCAGGCCGGGCGCCGTAATCAGGACCGCGGCGTCGGTATCCTCCAGCATGAAGGTGAGCCGCTCGCGCGGATAGTCGGGATCAAGCGGCACGTAGACACCGCCGGCCTTCAGGATTGCCAGCAGCGAAGCCACCAGGACGGGCGTGCGGGTGAGGCAGACACCGACCCGCACCTCCGGCCCCACTCCGAGGGCGGCGAGCCGTTCCGCCAGCGACTCCGCCCAGCGATCGAGCTCGCCATAGCTCCAGCGCTCTCCCGTCGCGCCGGCCACCAGCGCGACCGCTTCGGGAGTCCGCGCCGCCTGGTCCTCGAACAGCCCATGGAGCGTGACCTCCGCGGGCGGCACCGTGCCGACGTCGTTCCACTCGATCAGGAGCTGCCGGCGCTCTTCGGGCGCCAGAATCGACAGCTCCGCGAGGGGCCGCCGGGCGTCGGATGCGACGCCGGCCAGCAAACGCAGGAAGTGATCGGCAAAGCGCTCGATGGTCACGCCGTCGAAGAGATCGCGGTCGTATTCGATCGTCGCCGCGAGCCCCTCCCCGCTCGGTCGCAGGTGACAGCCCAGCTCGAACTTCGCCGTCCGGCTTTCCACCTCCCGGACGTTCAGGGCCACGCCGGGGAGGGCCGGCGCTGCCGCCGGGATGTTCTGCAGGGCGAGCATGACCTGGAAGATGGGCGAGCGAGAGAGGTCGCGCTCGAGCTCCAGCTCGCCGACCAGCTTTTCGAACGGCAGCTCCTGGTGAGCGTAGGCCGAGAGCGTCGTCTCGCGGACTTGGGCGAGGAGCTCCGGGAAACTGGAGACGCCCGCGAGGTCGACGCGCAAGGCCAGCGTGTTGATGAAGAAGCCGATCAGCGCCTCGGTCTCGGTCCTGGTGCGCCCGGCGATCGGCGTCCCCACGGTCAGGTCCTCCTGTCCGGCATGCCGCTCCAGGAGAACCGCGAAGGAGGCGAGAAGGGTCATGAAGAGGGTCGCGCCGTGCCGCCGGGAGAGCTCGGTGAGCTGAGCGAGCGCCTCGCCGTCGAGGAAGAAGTGGTGGCTCGCGCCTCGCCGGCTGGCCACCGCACGGCGCGGCCGATCGGTGGGAAGATCGAGGGCCGGCGGCGCTCCGGCGAGCCGCTCCCGCCAGAACGCGAGCTCGGACTCCAGCCGCTCTCCCGACAGGAGCCGGCGCTGCCAGGCCGCATAGTCGGCGTACTGGACGGTGAGCTCCGGCAGGCCGCTCGGCCGGCCTTCCCGAGCCGCCGTATAGACCTCTCCGACCTCGCGGATCAGCACTTCCATCGACCAGGCGTCGCTGACGATGTGGTGCAGGGTGAGGAGCGCCAGATGCTCGCCGGGATCGAGCGCCACGAGCGCAGCGCGGAGCAGCGGCCCCAGGCCGAGGTCGAAAGGCCGCTCCGCCTCCTGAGCGGACAGCCGCGCCGCTTCCAGCCGCCGCGCCGCCACCGGCAGACTCTGGAGATCGATCACCGGCAACTCGACCGGGGCATTGGGCGAGATGACCTGCGCTGGCTCTCCCGCCGAGGCGCGGAACGTCGTCCGCAAGGCCTCATGCCGCCGGGCCACCTCGGAAAACGAAGCCGCGAGCGCTGCCGGCGCCAGGTCCCCGCTCATCCGGATCGCCACCGGCACGTTGTACATGGGGCTGCCGGGCTGGAGCTGATCCAGGAACCAGAGCCGCTCCTGCGCGAAGGACAGGGCGAGCGGCATCTGGCGCGACACTCGGGAAATAGGTTCCGGCGAGCCTCCGGAGGCTTCCACCGACCGCTCGAGCAGGCCGGCGAGCCCAGCCACCGTCGTCGCTTCGAAAACCGCCCTCAGCGGTAGCTCGATCCCGAATACGGTGCGCACCCTTGAGGCTACCTGGGTCGCCAGCAGCGAATGGCCGCCGAGCCCGAAGAAGTCCGCCTCGGCCCCAACCCGCTCCAGCCCCAGCACCTCGGCGAAGATCCCGGCCACCAGCTCCTCGGCGGGAGTCCGCGGCGCCGTCCACCCTCCCGCCACCGCCCGCTCCGGGCGCAGCCCGGCGAGCGCCCTGCGGTCCACCTTGCCGTTGGCGGTGAGCGGCAGCTCGCGCAGCACCACGAAACCGGCAGGGATCAGGTAGTCGGGCAGGCTCTGCCTGAGGAAGCTCCGCAGCTCAGACGACTCGGGCGCCCCGGCCTGGGGACCCGCCAGGTAGGCCACCAGGCTCGCGCCCCCGGAGCCGTCCCTTCGCGCCAGGACCGCCGCTTCGCGCACCCAGGGATGAGCCGCCAGAGCCGACTCGACCTCCCCCGGCTCGACACGGAAGCCCCGCACCTTCACCTGCGTGTCGATCCGGCCCAGGAACTCCAGCTCTCCGCCCGCCCCCCAGCGGACCAGATCTCCCGTCCGGTACAGGCGTCCGCCGGGCGCCGCTCCGAACGGATCCGGCATGAAACGCTCCGCCGTCAGCTCCGGCCGGTCCAGATAGCCGCGGGCCAGGCCTGATCCACCCGTCAACAGCTCCCCCGCCACGCCCGCCGGCACCAGCGCCAGGTTCCGGTCCACCACATACGCCCAGGTGTTGGGGATCGGACGGCCGATCGGCACGGAGGTCTCCAAGCCTCCCATGTCCACCGCGTGACAAGCGGTGAACGTCGTGTTTTCGGTCGGACCGTAGCCGTTGGTCAGGCGCGTCCCGGGGAGCTCCGCCAGAACCCGCCGGACGTGCGGCACCGACAGCACGTCGCCGCCGGCCAGGAGCTGGCGTACCCCCGCGAGACCCTGGAGGTTCTCCTCCACCATCTGGTGGAACAGTCCCGCCGTCAGCCAGAGCACGGTCACGGCATGACGCTCCAGCAGCTCGCCCAGCTCCACCGGCGACAGCACGCCCGGCGGCGGCATTACCAGCCGGCCACCGTTGAGCAGCGCTCCCCATAGCTCCAGGGTCGAAGCGTCGAAGGAATAGGGAGCGAGCTGCAGGAACACCTCGTCCGGGCCGAAGCGGATGAAGTCCGTTCCCCGCACCAGGCGCACAACCGCCCGGTGTGGCACCGCGACACCCTTCGGCTCGCCGGTCGAGCCCGACGTGTACATCACATAGGCGAGCCCCGACGCCTCGACCTCCGGAAGCTTGACGGCAGGCGGCTCCTGCAAGAGCGTCTCGCGATCGAGGCAGAGGACCGTGAGACGGTCCTGCGGCAGGAGCGCCGTCCAGCGCTCCTCGGTCATCACCACCGAGGCACCGCTGACGCGAACCAGGAAGGCCAGCCGCTCCGCGGGATAGGACGGGTCGAGCGGCACGTAGACGCCGCCGGCCTCGAGGATCGCGAGAGTCGCCACCACCCGGGCGGCCGAGCGGTCCAGGCAGACACCCACCCGTACCTCGGGCCCCACCCCAAGGGCGATCAGCCGGCGCGCCCATCGGCCGGCCTCGTGCTTCAGCTCCCCGTAGGTAAGGGACTCTCCGCCCGCGACCACCAGCGCCACGGCGTCCGGCCGAAGCTCCGCTTGTTCGGCGAAGAGAGTGTGGATCGCGGAGTCCCGCGGGAAGACGGTAGCCTTGCCTCCCCATTCCACCAGGAGCTGCTCGCGCTCCGCCGCCGACAGCAACGGCAGCTCCGACAGGCGCAGCCGCGGATCGGCCACGGCCCCGCTCAGCAGGCGCGTGAGGTGCTCCGCCAGACGCTCGATCGAACGTCTTTCGAACAGGTCACGGCTGTACTCCAACGACCCTTCCAGCCCCGCCGCCGTTTCGGTGAGCGTGCAGGTCAGCTCGAGCTTCGCCGTCTCCGTCTCCACCCCGCCGGCCGCCAGCGCCAGCCCGGGCAGCTCCAGCGGACCCCAGGGCGCGTTCTGCAACGCGAACAGCACCTGCACCAGCGGCGGACGGCTCAGGTCGCGATCCGGCGACAGCTCCTCCACCAGACGCTCGAAAGGCACCTCCTGGTGGGCGTAGGCCGACAGCGTCGTCTCCCGCACCCGGACCAGCAGCTCGGACAGCGCCGGGTCCCCCGACAGGTCCGTGCGCAGCACCAGCGTGTTGACGAACAGCCCGATCAGCGGCTCGGTCTCCACCCGCGTGCGGCCCGCGATCGGCGTCCCCACCGCCAGGTCGTCCTCGCCCGTGTAGCGCTGCAACAGCGCGGCGAAGCCGGCCAGAAGCGTCATGAACAGCGTCGCGCCATGGCGCCGCGACAGCGCGCTCAAGTCCGCGAGACCCGCGCCGTCGATCGCGAAGCGATGGCTCGCTCCCCGTGCGCTCAGCACCGCCGGACGCGGGTGGTCCACCGGCAGGTCCAGCGCCGGCGGCATCCCGGAGAGCTGGCCCCGCCACCAGGCCAGCTCCGACTCCAGCAGCGCTCCCGACAGGTGGCGGCGCTGCCAGGACGCGTAGTCCGCGTACTGCACCGCCAGCTCCGGCAGCGGGCTCGGGCGCCCCGCGGCCAGCGCGCCGTACAGCGCCCCGAGCTCGCGCACCAGCACGCCCATCGACCAGCCGTCGCTGACGATGTGATGCATCGTCACCAGCGCCGCGTGCCGCTCCGCTCCCGACCGCAGCAGCAGCCCCCGCAGCAGAGGACCGCGAGCGAGATCGAACGGCCGCCGCGCCTCGGCCAACTTCAGACGGCTTGCCTCCTCCCCACGCTGCGTCTCGGACAGTGCTCCAAGGTCGACAACCGGCAGCATGAAGCCGGTGGGCTCCGCCACGACCTGCACCGGCTCGCCAGCGATCGCAAGGAACGTCGTGCGCAACGCTTCATGCCGCCGTACCACTTCGCCCAGCGCCGAGGCCAGCACCGCTACTTCCAGACGGCCGATCAGCTCCACCGCCGCCGGGATGCTGTAGAGCGGGCTGCCAGGCTCCAGCTGATCCAGGAACCAGAGACGCTGTTGCGCGAACGAGAGCGGCAGCGGCCTCTCGCGAGAGATCCGCCCCAGCGGCTCTGCGGGAACCAGAGCCCCCGCCCCGGCCAGCCGGCCGGCCAAGCCCGCCACCGTCGGCGTCTCGAATAGCGCCCGCACCGGCAGCTCCACCCCGAACACCGAGCGCAGACGCGCGGTCACCCGGGTCGCCAGCAGCGAGTGCCCGCCCAGGGCGAAGAAGTCCTCCGCGACGCCCACCCGCTTCAGGCCCAGCACCTCAGCGAAGATCCCCGCCACCAGCTCCTCGGCCGGAGTGTCCGGCGCGGACGATTCGCCGGCACTCTCCGGGGCAGGAACCAGTTTGGCGAGGGCCTTCCGGTCCACCTTGCCGTTGGGCGTCAAAGGGAGCTCGCGCAGCAGCACGAACCCCGAGGGCACCATGTAGTCGGGCAGGCTCCGCTTGAGAAACGCCCGCAACTCTCCCGCCGGGACATCCCTCTCCGTCTGGAGATAGGCGATCAACCGAGAGCCGTCTCCGGCCAGCACGGCCGCCGCTCGGACCTGCCTATGGGCCAACAGCGCCGCCTCGATCTCCCCCAACTCGATGCGGAAGCCCCGCACCTTGACTTGGTGGTCGATCCGTCCCAGGTACTCCAGCCGACCGTCGGGCAGGTAGCGCGCCAGATCGCCCGTGCGGTAAAGGCGTCCCCCCGGCTGCACGAAAGGATCGGGAACGAAGCGCTCGGCCGTCAGCTCCGGCCGGCCCAGATAGCCCCGCGCCAGACCCGCGCCTCCCAGCAGCAGCTCACCCGGCACCCCCGCCGGCACCAGCTCGCCGGACCGGCCGACCAGGAAGGCCCGCGTGCCCGCCAGAGGGCGGCCGATCGTCGGCTCCCGCCGCTCGTTCCGCCCCGCCGGCGCCCACGTCGAGTAGGTCGTCGTCTCCGACGGACCGTAGAGGTCGAGCACCCGCACCTCGGCGGAGGAGGCATGAATCGCCTCCACCAGCGATCGCTTCAGCGGCTCACCGGCGAGGTTGACCGTGCGCACCGACGGCGGCACCGCACCCAGGCGCACCAGCTCCGTCATCGCCGAGGGCACCGTGTTGACCAGCGTCACCTCGCCGGCCGCGGCCAGCCGCGGCAGCTCCAGGGCGTTGGCGGCCAGCACCACCTTGCCACCCCAGGCGAGCGTCACGAACAGCTCGAAGATCGACAGGTCGAAGGAGACCGAGGTCGCGGCCAGCACCCCCGCCAAGTCCTCCGGCGGGAACACCGTCCGCGCCCAGCGGGCGAACGCCACCGCGCTCCGGTGCTCGATCGCCACGCCCTTCGGGCGCCCGGTCGAGCCCGAGGTATAGATCAGGTAGGCGAGGTTACCGGGCAGGACACCACTCCGCGGGAAGGCCTCCTCTCCGGACACTGGCATGAGGTCGACGAGCAGCACTTCCGCTTGGTGCCCGTCGAGCCCTGCCATCAGACCGGACTCGGTAATCAGGACCGCCGCCGCGGAGTCCTCCAGCATGAAAGCGAGCCGTTCCTGTGGATAGTCCGGGTCGAGTGGCACATAGGCGCCCCCAGCCTTCAACACCGCCAGCAGCGAAGCGACCAGCAGCGGCGTACGGGTCAGGCAGACTCCGACCCGGACCTCCGGACCCACCCCCAGAGCAGCCAGACGGAGCGCCAGCGAGCTTGCCCAAAGGTCGAGCTCCCGGTAGGTCCAGCGCTCTCCGGAAAGTCCCGCGACCAGGGCGACCGCTTCCGGCGTCCGCGCCGCCTGCGCCTCGAACAGCTCGGAGATCGTGACGTCCGAAGGCGGCAGGACTCCCACGTCGTTCCACTCGACCAGGAGCTGCTCGCGCTCCGCCGCCGACAGCAGCGGCAGCTCCGAAAGGCGCAGCCGCGGGTCGGCCACGGCCCCGCCCAACAGGCGCGTCAGGTGCGCCGCCAGCCGCTCGATCGAACGCCCCTCGAACAGGTCGCGGCTGTATTCCAGCGCCCCTTCCAGCCCCTCCGCCGTCTCGGTGAACGTGCAGGTCAGCTCGAGCTTCGCCGTCTCCGTCTCCACACCCCCGGCCATGAGCGCCAATCCCGGCAGCTCCAACGGACCCCAGGGCGCGTTCTGCAAGGCGAACAGCACCTGCACCAGCGGCGGACGGCTCAGGTCGCGATCCGGCGACAGCTCCTCGACCAGGCGCTCGAACGGCACCTCCTGGTGGGCGTACGCCGACAGCGTCGTCTCCCGCACCCGGACCAGCAGCTCCCCCAGCGACGGGTCTCCCGACAGGTCCGTGCGCAGCACCAGCGTGTTGACGAACAGACCGATCAGCGGCTCGGTCTCCACCCGCGTGCGGCCCGCGATCGGCGTCCCCACCGCCACGTCGTCCTCGCCCGTATACCGCTGCAACAGCGCGGCGAAGCCGGCGAGAAGCGTCATGAACAGCGTCGCGCCCTGGTGCCGTGACAGCGCGCTCAAGTCCGCGAGGCCCGCGCCGCCGATCGCGAAGCGATGGCTCGCCCCCAGCGCGCTCAGCACCGCCGGACGCGGGTGGTCCACCGGCAGATCCAGTGCCGGCGGCATCCCGGAGAGCTGACCGCGCCACCAGGCCAGCTCCGACTCCAGACGCGCTCCCGACAGGTGCCGGCGCTGCCAGGACGCATAGTCCGCGTACTGCACCGCCAGCTCCGGCAGCGGGCTCGGACGCCCTGCGGCCAACGCTCCATACAGGGCCCCGAGCTCGCGCACCAGCACGCCCATCGACCAGCCGTCGCTGACGATGTGATGCATCGTCACCAGCGCCGCGTGCCGCTCCGCTCCCGACCGCAGCAGCAGCCCCCGCAGCAGGGGACCACGGCCGAGATCGAACGGCCGCACCGCCTCGGCCAATTTCAGGCGGCTCGCCTCCGCCGCGCGCCGCTGCTCGGGAAGCGCCGTCAGGTCGACCACCGGCAGCTCGAACCCGGCGGGCTCGGCCACCACCTGCACCGGCTCGCCCGCGACCGCCGGGAACGCCGTGCGTAGCGCCTCGTGGCGCCGAACCACCTCGCCCAGCGCTGCGGAAAGCGCACCCACCTCCAGACGGCCCGTCAGCTCCACCGCCGCAGGGATGTTGTAGAGCGGGCTGCCCGGCTCCAACTGGTCCAGAAACCAGAGCCGCTGCTGGGCGAACGAAAGCGGCAATCGACCCTCACGCGAAATCCGCCCCAGCGGCAGGAGGTCCGCCGAAGCTCTCTCTCCGGCCAGCCGGCCGGCCAGGGCCGCCACCGTCGGCGTCTCGAACAGCGCGCGCACCGGCAACTCCACCCCGAACACCGAGCGCAGGCGAGCCGTCACCCGGGTCGCCAGCAGCGAGTGGCCGCCCAGCGCGAAGAAGTCGGTCTCCACCCCCACCCGCTCCACACCCAGAACCTCCGCGAAGATCCCCGCCACCAGTTCCTCGGCCGGAGTGCCCGGCGCCGACGGTTCGCCGACGCCCTCCGGGGCGGGGGCCAGTTTGGCGAGGGCCTTCCGGTCCACCTTGCCGTTGGGCGTCAAGGGGAGCTCGCGCAGCGGCACGAACCCCGAGGGCACCATGTAGTCGGGCAGGCTCCGCTTGAGAAACGCCCGCAACTCTCCCGCCGGGACATCCCTCTCCGTCTGGAGATAGGCGATCAGCCGAGAGTCGTCCCCCGCCAGCACGGCCGCCGATCGGACTTGCCCGTGGGCCAGCAGCGCCGCCTCGATCTCCCCCAGCTCGATGCGGAAGCCCCGAACCTTGACCTGGTGGTCGATCCGTCCCAGGTACTCCAGCCGTCCGTCGGGCAGATAGCGCGCGAGGTCTCCCGTGCGGTAGAGCCGGCCGCCCGGCTGATCTCGCCCGGCCGGGAACGGATCGGGAACGAAGCGCTCGGCCGTCAGCTCCGGCCGGCCCAGATAGCCCCGCGCCAAACCCGTGCCGCCGAGCAACAGCTCGCCTGGCACTCCCGCAGGAACCAACTCGCCGGACCGGCCCAGCAGGATCGCCCGGGTGCCCGACAGGGGGCGGCCGATCGTCGGCTCGCGCCGCTCGTCCCGTGGCGCCAGAGCCCACGTCGAGTAGGTCGTCGTCTCCGAGGGACCATACAGGTCGAGCACCCGCACGCAACTCGAGGACTCATGAATCGCCTCCACCAGCGACCTCTTCAGCGGCTCGCCGGCGAGGTTGACCGTGCGCACCGACGGCGGCACTGCGCCCAGGCGCACCAGCTCCGTCATCGCTGAAGGCACCGTGTTGACGAGCGTCACCTCGCCTGCCGCGGCCAGCCGCGGCAGCTCCAGGGCGTTGGCGGCCAGCACCACCTTGCCGCCCCAGGCGAGCGTCACGAACAGCTCGAAGACCGAGAGGTCAAAGGAGACCGAGGTGGCGGCCAGCACCCCAGCCAGGTCCGCCGGCGGGAACACCGTCCGTGCCCAGCGGGCGAACGCCACCGCGCTCCGGTGCTCGATCGCCACGCCCTTGGGACGCCCGGTCGAGCCCGAGGTATAGATCAGGTAGGCGAGGTTCTCCGGCTGGGCGCCACTCCCCTCCCGAGGTGAGGGCGCCAAAACCGATAACGGCTCGGAATCGACGAGCAGCACCTCCGCCCGGTGCCCGCCCAGCGCCGCAGCCAAGCCCGGTTCGGTCATCAGGACCGCCGCCGCCGAGTCGGCCAGCATAAAGGCGAGCCGCTCCTCGGGGTAGTCGGGATCGAGCGGCACATAAGCGCCGCCAGCCTTCAACACCGCTAGCAGCGAAGCCACCAGGACAGGCGATCGAGTCAGACAGACCCCGACCCGCACCTCCGGACCCACTCCCAGATCGGTCAGACGGAGAGCCAGCGAGTTGGACCAAAGATCGAGCTCCCGGTAGGTCCAGCGCTCCGCGGACATCCCCGCGACCAGTGCGACTGCCTCCGGCGTCCGCGCCGCCTGCGCCTCGAACAGCTCGGAGATCGTCACGTCCGAAGGAGGCAAGGCACCCACGTCGTTCCACCCGACCAGGAGCTGCTCCCGCTCCACCGCCGACAGCAGGGGCAGCTCTGACAGGCGCAGCCGTGGATCGGCCACGGCGCCGGCCAGCAGGCGCGTCAAGTGCCCCGCCAGCCGCTCGATCGCCGGCCGCTCAAACAGATCCAGGCTGTACTCGAGCGCCCCTTCCAGACGGCCCTCCGTCTCGGTGAAGGTACACGTCAGCTCGAGCTTCGCCGTCCCCGTCTCCACGCCAGCGGCCGTCAGCCTGAGCCCGGGCAGCTCCAGCGGACCCGGCGGGACGTTCTGCAACACGAACAGCACCTGCACCAGCGGCGGACGGCTCAGGTCGCGCTCCGGCGACAGCTCCTCCACCAGACGCTCGAACGGCACCTCCTGGTGGGCGTAGGACGACAGCGTCGTCTCCCGCACCCGGCCCAGCAGCGCCGCGACGTCCGGGTCGCCCGAGAGGTTCGTGCGCAACACCAGAGTGTTGACGAACAGGCCGATCAGCGGCTCAGTCTCCAGCCGGGTGCGGCCCGCGATCGGCGTCCCCACCGCCAGATCGTCCTCTCCCGTGTAGCGCTGCAGGAGAGACGCGAAACCGGCCAGCAGCGTCATGAACAGCGTCGCCCCATGACGACGCGAGAGCCGGTTGAGACCCGCGAGCCCCTCGCCGTCGACCGCAAAGCCGTGGACCGCTCCCCGTGGGCCGAGGACCGCCGGCCGCGGATAGTCCGCCGGAAGCTCCAGCGCCGGCGGCAGGCCCGCCAGCCGCTCCCGCCACCAGGCCACCTCCGACTCCAGGCGCTCGCCCGACAGGAATTGGCGCTGCCACGCCGCGTAGTCCGCGTACTGCACCGCGAGATCCGGCAGCGGACTGGGGACGCCCGCCACCAGGGCGGCGTAGAGCGACCCGAGCTCGCGCACCAGCACCTCCATCGACCAGCCGTCGCTCACGATGTGGTGCATCGTCAACAGCGCGACGTGCTCCTCGCCGGCCAGAGACAGGAGCCTCACCCGCAGCAGCGGACCCCGCGCCAGATCGAACGGCCGCCGCGCCTCCGCCTGGGAAAGCCGCTCAGCCTCGGCTTGGCGTGCTGAAGCGGGCAGCGCCGCCAGATCGACGACGGGACAAGCGGTTTCGCTCGTGGCGGAGACGACCTGCTCCGGCTCACCCGCCACCGAGCGGAACGTCGTGCGCAGCCCCTCGTGACGCCGTACGATCTCGCCGAAAGCGGCCGTCAGCGCGGCTCGATCCAGACGCCCGGCCAGATGGACGGCCCCAGGGATGTTGTACAGCGGACTGCCCGGCTCGAGCTGATCGAGGAACCAGAGCCGGGCTTGAGCGAACGACAGTGCCAGCCTGCCCTCGCGCGACACCCGGCGGATCGCCGGCAGCGCCGGCAGATCCTCTCCCGCCTCGGCTTCCGCTCTGCCGCTCAGCTTCGGCTCGAGCCATCCCGAGAGGGCCTCCACCGTCGGGGCCTCGAACACCGTCCGTACCGGCAGCTCCACTCCGAACGTGGAACGGATCCGCGAAGCCACCTGGGTCGCCAGCAGCGAGTGGCCACCGAGCGCGAAGAAGTCCTCCGTCACCCCCACCCGCTCCACCTTCAGCACCTCGGCGAAGATCCCGGCCACCAGCTCCTCGGTCGGCGTCCTCGGCGCCACCCCCGAGCTCGCCGCCACCCGCTCTGGCCGCAACGCCGCGAGGGCCTTCCGGTTCACCTTGCCATTCGCCGTCAGCGGTAACGAGGAGAGGACCGCGAAGGCAGCCGGCACCATGAACTCCGGCAGCCGGTCGCGCAGGAAGCTCCGCAGCTCGGGTGTTTCCGGAGCCTCTCCCTCCGCCACCACGTACGCCACCAGACCCGCTCCACCCACGAGATCCTGCCGGAAAAGCACCACCGCCGCCCGCACGCGATCGTGCGCCAGCAGTGCCACCTCCACCTCTCCGAGCTCGATACGGAACCCTCGCAGCTTCACCTGCTGGTCGAGCCGTCCCAGGTATTCGAGCTGGCCGTCCCGCAGATAGCGCGCGAGATCGCCGGTGCGGTAGAGACGCCCTCCCGGTTCCCCTGAGAAGGGATCGGGGACGAAACGCTCGGCCGTGAGGTCCGGCCGGTGGAGGTAGCCGCGCGCGAGGACCGGACCGCCCAGGCAGAGCTCTCCCGTCACCCCGGCAGGCACCAGATGGCTCCGCCAGTCCAGGACAAGGGCACTCCGGCCGGCGAGCGGCCGGCCCAGGGGAACCACGGCGGAAGTCGCCAGGGCGAGAGCGGCATCGACCTCGCAGGACGTGGCGGTGATGACCGCTTCGGTCGGTCCGTAGGTGTTCGCCAGGGGAACGCCGCGCAACGCCGACCGCCACCAGAGACGGGCCCCCTCCGCCGACATCGCCTCGCCGCCGATCCAGATCCGGCGCAGCGCCAGGTCGGCCGGCGCAGGCTCCGGACTCTCCTCTCGAAGGCCGTCCTGCACCCACTGGTGCCAGTACGCCGTCGGCAGCTCGATCAGGGTCAGGCCCAGCTCGCGGACCTTGGCCAGGAACCGTGAGGGTTCCCAGAGGTCCGCACCCCGCAGGACCAGCGTGGCTCCGCAGAGGAGCGGCGGCACCGTCTCCTCGATCCACAGGTCGAAGCTTGGCGACGCGAACTGGAGCATCCGGTCGGCGCCGCTCAGCTCCCAGGCAGCGATGACGGTCGCGAAATGCTCGGCCGCCTCCCGGTGCTGCACCGCCACCCCTTTCGGCCTCCCTGTCGAGCCCGAGGTATAGACGACGTAGGCCAGGTTTTCCGGCTGGGAAAACGCCGGCTCCGCGCCGTCGACGTCCGCGTCCTCCAACTCGTCGAGCAGGATCGTCAGGACGCCGGCAACCGCGGCGGGCTCAAGATCCCCCAGCCCGCGGCGGGTCAGCATCAGCGGCGCGCCCGAATCCTCGAGCATGTAGGCCAACCGCTCGGCGGGGTACGCCGGATCGAGGGGCAGGAACGCGCCGCCGGCTCTCCAGATCGCCAGCAACGCGATGACCAGCTCCACGGAAGGCGCCAGGAGGACTCCCACCACCGTCTCCGGCTCAACGCCGAATCGCCTGAGGTGGCGCGCCAGCCGCTCGGCGCGTCTGTCGAGATCGCCGTAGGTGAGCCGCTCATCCGAGAGCTCGACGGCCAGCGCCTCAGGGGTGCGCTCCACCTGGGCCGCGAAGAGCGCTTGGAGAGTCGCCGCCGGCCGGCGGGATTCCTGGGACGCCGTCCCCCACTCCAGGATCTCCAGCCGCTCGGCGCCGCTCAGCAGCGGGAGGTCGGCCACCCGCTGGTCTGGCGCGGCGATCGCGCCGGCCAGCAGGCGCTCGAAATGGCCGGCCAGCCGCTCGATGGTGGAACCGTCGAAGAGGTCGAGGCTGTACTCGATCGTTCCCGACAGGCCGCTCCCCGTCTCGGTAAACGTGAAGGTCAGCTCGAACATCGCCGTCCCGGTGCCGACCGGAGCGACGTGGAGGTCCAGACCCGGCAGCGCCAGCATCGCCTCCGGAGCGTTCTGCAGCGCCAGCATCGCCTGCACGAGCGGCGGACGGCTCAGGTCGCGCTCTGGCGCCAGCTCCTCCACCAGCCGCTCGAACGGCAGCTCCTGGTGCGCGTAGGCCGAGAGAGCCGTCTCGCGCACCCGCCCCAGCAGCTCCAGGAAATCGGGAGACCCCGAGAGATCGATCCGCAGCGCCAGGGTGTTGACGAACAGGCCGATCAGGGGTTCCGTCTCGATCCGGTTGCGCCCCGCCACCGGCGTGCCCACGGTCAGGTCCTCCTGCGCCGTGGAGCGCTCGAGAAGGGCCGCGAAAGCCGCCAGGAGGATCATGAACAGTGTCGAGCCGTGCCGGCGTGAGAGCGCGACGAGAGGGCCGAGCGCCTCGTCGCCGAGCGAGAGCTCATAGCTCGCCCCTCGCGAGCTCGCAGCCGCGAGACGCGGCCGATCGGTGGGCAGGTCGAGAGCCGCCGGAGCGCCCGCGAGCCGCTCACGCCAGAAGCCCAACTCCGCCTCCAGCAGATCTCCCGCCAGCCGCTGGCGCTGCCAGACCGCATAATCCCCGTACTGGATCGCCAGCTCCGGCAGCGGGCTTGGAGCGCCCTCCCGGAAGGCCCCATAGAGCGCCGTCAGCTCGCGTGCCAACACGCCGATCGACCAGCCGTCGCTCGCGATGTGATGCAGAGTCATCAGTGCGACGTGCTCCCTGCCGGCCAGCGACACCAGGCACACCCGCAGCAGCGGATCCTTCGCCAGATCGAACGGGAGCCGCGCTCCCGCCTCGGCCAGGCGATCCATTTCGTCCCGGCGCGCCGCGGCGGGCAGCGCCGCGAGGTCGACGACGGGCAGCGCGACCGCGCCAGGCGCCGAGACGATCGGCACCGGCTCTCCCGAATCAACCCGGAACGTCGTGCGCAGCACCTCGTGCCGGCGCACGATCTCGCTCAGGGCCCCCGAGAACGCGGCCTGATCCAGATCCCCGGCGAGCCGGACCGCTGCCGGCTGGTTGTACATCGGGCTGCCCGGCTGAAGCTGATCGAGGAACCAGAGCCGGGCCTGGGCGAACGACAGCGCCGATCGGCCCTCCCGCGGCGCCAGAGAGATCGCCGGCAGCCCTTCGGCCGCCGTACCATGGATCCGTGCCGCCAGGGCCGCCACCGTCGGCGACTCGAACACTGCCCGCACCGGCATCTCCACCCCGAACACCGAGCGCAGACGCGCGGTCACCCGGGTCGCCAGCAGCGAGTGCCCGCCCAGGGCGAAGAAGTCCTCCCCCACCCCCACCCGCTCCACGCCCAGAACCTCGGCGAAGATGCCAGCCACCAGCTCCTCCGCCGGTGTGCCCGGAGCGTCGAAGGGACGCGCGGCGTCGCCCGTGGGGGTCCACGCCGCCAGGGCTCGCCGGTCGAGCTTGCCGTTGGGGAGCCGGTCGAGCTCGCCGCCGAAGGCGAACACCGGCACCATGTACGGCGGCAGGCGGGCTGCCAGGAAATCGCGCAGCGCGGCGGCGGTCGTGAGGTCCGCGGCGTGCTCCCGTGGTTCTTCCCGCAAGACGACACAAGCGAGCAGCGACCTCTCGTCTCCCCTCCCCTCGCGCACCACGACCGCCACTTCCCGCACCTGGGGGTGGCCCGCCAGCGCGAGGTCGATCTCGCGCGGCTCAATGCGAAAACCGCGGATCTTGACCTGGTCGTCGAGCCGCCCCAGGAACTCGATCTCGCCACCGGGCAGATGGCGGCAGAGGTCACCCGTGCGGTACATCCGGGCGCCGGGCGCCGGGGAGAACGGATTGGGGACGAAGCGTTCCGCCGTCAGGTCGGGGCGGCCGAGATAGCCACGGGCGACCTGTACGCCGCCGATCACCAGCTCCCCCACCGCGCCCGCGGGCATCAGCTCGAACCGCCGGCCCACGACGTGAATGCCGGTGTTGCGGATCGGTCTTCCGATCGGCACGGGCCGCGGCCGGGCGGCCGGCCGGCAGGTCCAGGCGGTCACCTCGACGGCGGCCTCGGTCGGCCCGTAGAGGTTGTGCAGCGGCACCGGCAACGCCTGGAGACAGAGCTGCTCCACCTCCCAGGGCAGAGCCTCGCCACTGACGAAGACGCGGCGCAGCGACCGGCAGCCCGCGACCCCCTCCTCGGCCAGGAAATACGGCAGCATGGACGGAACGAAGTGGATGCTGGTGATTTCCTCGCGCTGGACCAACCCGACCAGGTAGGCGCTGTCCCGGTGCCCTTCCGGCCGGGCCACCACCACGCGTCCGCCGGTGATCAGCGGCGCGAAGAGCTCCGGCACCGAGACGTCGAAGCCGAAGGGGGTCTTCTGCAGGAGCCGTTCGCTGGCGTCGAGATCGAACGCCTCCCGCATCCAGAGCAGGCGGTTGACCACCCCGCGGTGGCTGTTGACCACCCCTTTGGGGCGCCCCGTGGAACCCGACGTATAGATGACATAGGCGGCGTTGTCCGCCGCCGCGCGGACCAGCGGCCCGCGGCCGCCGGCCGCCTCGTCGAGCCAGGCGATCCTGGCTGCGGGCGCGGCATCGAGCGGCAGCCGGCCGGCCAGGGATCGGCGGGTGAGCAGGACGGCCGGCCTGGCATCCTCGAGGATCATCGCCAGACGCTGGGGCGGCAGGTCGGGCTCGAGCGGCAGGTAGGCGCCGCCGGCGGCAAGGACGGCGAGCAGGCCGACCACCAGCTCGACCGAGCGCTCCTCGGCCACGCCGACCAGCACCTCAGGGCCGACGCCGAGCGATGCCAGGTGACCGGCGAGGGACAGGGTCCTGCTCAACAGCTCCGCGTAGTCGAGCCGCTCCCCTTCGAAGACCACCGCCACCGCGTCCGGCGTCCGCTCCGCCTGGGCCGCGAAGAGCTCGAAGAGGTTCGCCGGGCTGCCGGCTCCGGCGGTGTCGTTCCAGGCGCAGAGGAGCTGGTGCCGCTCCGCCTCGGGGAGCAGCGGCAGCGCGGAGAGCGCCAGATCCGGGCTTTGGACGATCGACCACAGCAGCGTCGCGAAGCGCGCCATCAGGCGCGCCGCGGTCGTGCCCTCGAACAGGTCGGAGTTGTACTGCAGCGCGAAGCTCAAGCCCTCCGGCCTGTCGACCGCGTGGAGCAGCAGGTCGAAGGGAGCGGGTGGCCGCGGCAAGGAGAGCGATTCGAGCCGCAGGTCGCCCAGCCCGACCTCCACCCCCTCCTCCCCGAGCGCGAAAGCCGTCAGCCCCTCGACTCCCCGCGTCTCCTTCTGCAGGACGAAAGAGACCTGGAAGAGCGGCGTCCGGCTGGCATCGCGAGCGACCATCAGACGCTCGGCGAGCAGCGGCAGCGGGTAGTCCCCATGCTCGAAGGCGGCGAGAACCATCGCCCGGGTGCGCTCCAGCAACGCGGCAAAGCCGGGATCGCCGCTCAGATCCCCGCGCAGGACGACGGAATTGACGAAATACCCCACTGTGCCCATCAGACCGGAGTGCGGCCGGCCGGACCGCTGCGTGCCGATCGCCAGGTCCTCCTGGCCGCTGTGACGGCTGAGGAGCGCCTGGAAGGCGGCGACCAGGACCATGAAAAGGGTGCCGTGCCGGGCCCGGCCACGCGCACGCAGGGCCGCCGCCAGACCGGCTGGAAGCTGGATGCGGTAGCTGTCTCCCCGATAGGTCTGGAGGGATGGACGGGGGCGGTCCGTGGCGAGCTCCAGGGTCGGGAGACCCGCCAGGTTGTCCCGCCAGTAGTCCAGCAGGAGCTCGCCGCCGCCGGCCAGGGCTTCCTGCTCGAGCCGGACGTGCTCTTCGTAGGCCGAGGCCGGAAGGGCGAGCCGCGCCTCCCCGCCTCCCGCCGCCTCGCGGTAGAGCGCCGACAGCTCGCGCATCAGGATGGCGAGCGACCAGAAATCCGCAACGATGTGGTGGATGACGAGCAGGATCACCGGTCCCCCCGGGGCGCCGGTCCACAGGCTCACCCGCAGGAGGGGTCCGCGCTCGAGATCGAAGGGACGCCAGGCCTCTTCCGCCAGGCGCGAACGCAGCCGGCCCTCGCTCCAGGCCGTGGCGTCCTCGCACGCCAGGGTGAAGGCCGAGCGGTCGGCGACCCGCTGGTACGGCTCGCCGTCGATGGCCGTGAACGTCGTTCGCAGGGCGGCATGGCGGTCGACCAGCGCCTGGACCGCACGCTCCAGCGCGGCGGCGGCGATCGGGGTGCGCAGGCGAGCCGCGGCCGCGATGTTGTAGGCCCCCGCCGCCGGCGAAAGGGAATGGAGGAACCAGAGCGAGCGCTGGCCTTGGGACAGCGCCGTAAGACCGCTCAGCTCCCCGGGCGCGGAGCCCTTCCCGTCTCCCCCTCCCTCTACCGCGTACACGTCCTTCATGACCGTCAACGGCTACTGCAGGCGCAAGCCCGACATCGGGTCCACGATCGCGGCGCGCCGCGCCGGCAGATAGTGGGCGATCAGCGTCACCAGGAAGAACCCGACCGAGGCGCCGAACAGGATTACCGGATCGGTCATGTTGGTCGCGAACACGAAGTTCACCAGGAGCCGGCTGAGGAGGAAGATGGCGGTCAGCCCCAGGGCCAGCCCCAACGCCCCCACCACCGCGCCGCGCGCCACCACCATCCGGAGGATCCGGCCGCGGTCGGCCCCCAGCGACATCCGGATGGCGATCTCGCGCGTCCGTTGCGTGACGCTGTAGGAGATCACGCCGTAGATTCCGATCGCCGCCAGCACCAGCGCCAGCGTGGCGAAGACGCTGATCAGAATGACCTGGAAGCGGGCCTTCCCGGTCTGCTTGTCGAGCCGTTCCTGCATGGTGGCCATGTCGTAGTCCGGCAGGTCGGGATTGATCGCCGCCATCTCGCGGTGCAGGGCGGTCCGCAGGTTGTCCGTGGTGAGGCCCGGCTTGGGACGGATCAGGAAGTTGAGGGTCAGCGGGCGCCAGACCTGCTGCAACAGCGAGAGATAGATGGCGGGAGCCGGTTCCGTCTCCTCCTTGAAGCCCTCGTGCCGGACTTCCGACGCGATCCCGACCACCGTCAGCCAGGGCGAAGTCGCCTTGTCGCGGAGGCCGATCTTGATCTGCTGTCCCAGGGGCTCCTTGCCCGGCCACTGCTTGTCGGCCAGGGTCTTGCTGACGATGACGGCGTTGGTCTGCGTGTCCTGCGAGTTGAAGGGACGGCCTTTCAGGAGCGGCACGCCGAGGACGTCGAAGAAGGTCGGGCTCACCGCGTGCACCGTCACGGCATAGGTGCCGTCGGGCGCGTCGCTGTCGTGATCCTGAACGGTGATGCGGCCGACCGACCATTCATCGGTCGGCATGGCCGGATCCGAGATCGCTAGCTGGTTCACTCCCGGGACCGCCGCGATCCGGGGCAGATACTGCTGGCTCACCAGCTTGACCACCTGCTTGTCGTCCGCGTACTTGGGCCCCCGCGTGTCGACGCGGAAGGTGAGCAGGTTCTGCGAGCGAAAGCCGAGGTCCTGCCCCAGCATCTCGCGAAAGCCCTTGGCCATCAGGAGCGCATTGACCGAGAGCGTCAGGGCCAGCGCCACCTGGGCGACGACGATGGTGTTCTGGAACCAGTGCCAGCCCTTGCCCCGCGGCGGCAGCTTCTCGTCCCGGCCCAGGCTGCGCGTGAGGTCGGAGCGGTAGCTCAGCCAGATCGGCGCCAGGCCGAACGCCAGCCCGCAGAGCACCGCCAGGCCGACGACCACCACGATCACCCGCGGCTCTGCCGAGACGTGCACGAAAGCCGGAAACTCGGTGCCGCTGAAAGCGATCAGCGCGCTGGTCGCCCAGCGTGCCAGGAGGAGCCCGCCGACGGCCCCGATCAGGGACAGCAGGATGCTCTCGGTCAGCATCTGGCGGACCAAGCGCTGGCGGCTGGCGCCCAGCGCCACCCGGATTCCCCAGGCGCGCTGCTTGGCCACCGCCCGGGTCAGCAGCAGGCTCGCGACGTTGATGCAGGCGAGGATCAGGAGGATGCTGGCGCCGATCGTCAGCAGCAGCAGGCCCTTGTACAGGGAGCCGAACCAGTGCTGCTTGAGCTGGGTGACCCTGGCGCCGAGCCCCTTGTCCATGTTGGGGATCTCCACGGCCAACTGGGCGGTGACGCTGTCCATCTCCTTCTGCGCCTGAGTCACCGAGATGCCGGGCTTGAGGCGCGCCACCCCGGAGGCGAAGCGCAGGCCCCGGATCGTCAGGTAGGTCGCGACCGGCGGCAGCATCGACGGGACCCAGAGCTGGGCCTCGTCCGACATCCCGCGAAAATCTCGCGGCCCCACTCCGACGACCTCGTAGATCTTGTCGTTGAGCCGGATCTTGCGGCCCAGCACCCTGGGATCGGCACCGAAGGCGTTCCGCCAGAGATCGTAGCCGAGCACGACGACGAAATCGGCCAGCGGCTTGACATCCTCGGCCGGCGTGAAGAAGCGGCCCAGCACCGGCTTGACGCCCAGCATCTGAAAGTAGTTGGCATTGACCAGCTCGCCCGAGAGGTGCTGCGACTGGTCCCCCTGCTCGAGGTTGTAAGCGAGAACGCCGAACACCGACATGTCCGAAAAGAGAGTGGTCCGCTTGCGCCAGTCGGCGAAATCCATCTGGGAGATCGGCCAGGTATGAACCTCGCCGTCTTCCGAACGATTGCCCTGCAGGATCACCAGCTTGTCGGGATTTTTGAAAGGAAGGACTTTAAGTATAACAGAATTTACAACCGTGAAGATAGTGGCAGTGGCGCCGATGCCAAGCGTCAGGGTCAGGATCGCGGCGATAGCGAAGCCCTTGTCCTTCAACAGTTGCCGCAGCCCCAGCCGCAGATCCTGCCAGATGGTTACCATGCAGTGTTTCTCCCGTCTTCAAGGTTTAAGAATCCCGCGTTTTGTAAAAAGCGGCAGCCAGGCCCTGTTAGGCGCCCATCAAGCCTTGGTGTCGGAAGGCGGCCAAAGTGAGCCGCGGCGAAGGGGAAAGGCATCGCATTGCCTTGACCGGGTGGATGCCCTACAATACGCCTCCGCTTCGCGGGAAACCCCACGGTTCCCGTTCAGCCGACGTAGCTCAGGGGTAGAGCAGCTGATTCGTAATCAGCAGGTCGTCGGTTCAAATCCGACCGTCGGCTCCACTTTAAATCCTTCTCCTCCAGTAGCTTACCTCCTCTGCGTAGGCCGGCGACGCCGTTGCGTCCGGCCACCCAACTCAGCGCTGACTCAGCACGCGGAGCGATTTCGCCGCCCGCGAGAGAGGAGGGTCGATTCCAGGGAAGAGAGACCGTATACGACCAGAGCCCCACGAAGCAGGCCGGTCCGTTCCGGCCATCGGTTCGCCCCGGTGCCCAGTGGTAAGATCAGCAAGGGCCATGGGTCTGGAGAGCGTCCCCAGGCTCGAATTCAGGAGGTCTCACAGTGGCAACGCACCAGATCGAAGTGATGATTCCGGAGGATCGGCGACTCGTTGTCGAGGTTCCTGCGACCGTCCGTTCGGGACCTGCGACCCTGATTCTCGTGACCTCCTCTGCGGGTTCGATCGGAGCCGAAGAGCTGCCGGAGAGCGCTCGAATCGAAGCGCGGAACCGCTGGCAGGCGGCGAGAGCTGAGCTGGCTCGGGATTCACGTCCTTTCCGCCAACTCTCTCCCGAGGAGCGGCGCGACCGGTTGCGCCGGCTGCAAGGAATCGGCCGCGGTCTCCTCTCGTCCAGCGAGGAATTCGCACGGCGCAAGGCCGAAGAGATCGAGATCGAGGAGAGGAAGCTTGCCCGCTGAAGCGGTCTATGTCTTCGATGCCTGTGCCGTGGTGGCGCTCCTGCAAGGCGAAGAAGGTGCATCCGTAGTAAGCGGCCTCCTCCTGGAAGAGGGCCATCGCTGCCTCGTTCACGCGATCAATGCATGCGAGGTCTACTACGATCTTTTTCGCCGGGACGGCGAGGAGATCGCCGACGGGGTGAGAGAGGTTCTCGAAGGGTACGGCTTCGAGATCGTGGAAGACTTGCCGTTCTCTCTGTGGCAAACCACCGGCAAGCTCAAGGGGGTCTGGAAACGGGTCTCATTGGCCGACTGCTTCGCCCTGGCGCTTGCGCTGGAAACATCCGCTACGCTGGTAACGAGCGATCATCACGAGATGGATGCTCTGGCACAGGCCAGGGTTTGTCCCATTCGTTTCATCCGGTAACCCGACCTTCGAGAGCACCAGGGCGGGGCGCGGCGTCCCCCCAGCGGGCTGTACCTGCACCTTGTAGCTTTGCAGGCGGACAACGCCCTGGAGGATCAGAGATGCGAGTGCTCAAGTTCGGCGGTACCTCGGTAGGCAGTGCGGAGCGGATCCGCGGCGTGGCGGATATCGTTGCCGGTCAGGCCGCCGAGAGCCCGCTGCTGGTGGTCGTCTCGGCGGTCGGGGGGGTCACCGACGGCCTCCTGCGCGGCGCCGAGGAGGCCGCGGCGGACGCCTCGCTGGGGCCGGCCCTCGCCCGCTTCCGCGCGGTGCATCGCGAGATCCTCGACATCCTGCGCCCCGAGCTCGGGGCCGCCCGCGCCGCCGAGGCCGCGGCCGACCTCAGCGTCCTGGAGCAGGAGATGGAGAACCTGCTGCGCGGTTTCGGCCTGCTCCGCGAGTGCCCGCCCACCGCCCTCGCCCTCCTCTCGTCCCTCGGCGAACGCGCCGCCTGCGCGCTGGTCTATCCCCTGCTCGCCGCCCGCGGCCTCGACGCGCGGCTGCTCGATCCCAAGGCGCTGATCCGCACCTCCGGGCCGCCGCTGTCGGCGTCGCCCGACTGGCCGGCCACCCGCGAGGCCTTCGCCCCCCTGCGCGAGGCGCCGCCGGCCGTCGCCGTCCTGCCGGGGTTCTTCGGCGGCGACGCCAGCGGCCGCGTCAACCTCCTCGGGCGCGGCGGCTCGGACTACTCCGGCGCCATCGCCGCCTGGGCCCTCGACGCCGACCTGCTGGAGATCTGGACCGACGTCGACGGCATCTTCAGTGCCGACCCGCGGCTGATCCCCCGCGCCGCCGTGCTCCCTGAGGTAAGCTACGAGGAGGCCATGGAGCTCTCCTTCTTCGGCGCCAAGGTGCTCCACCCCAAGACCATTCAGCCCGTGCGCGAGAAGAGGATACCAGTGAGGGTGCGCAACAGCTTCTCGCCCGACCACCCCGGCAGCCTGGTCTACGGCGGCGCCGCTCCCGCTCCCAGCGGCGCCCGCGCCCTTACCTTCCTGCCGGGCGTCTCGCTGATCGACGTCACCGGCTCCGGCATGGCCGGGGTGCCCGGCATCGCCGCCAGGATCTTTCAGACGATGGCGGCGGCCGGCATCTCGGTGATCCTGATCACCCAGAGCTCCAGCGAGTGCGCCATCTCCTTCGCCGTCGCCGACGTCGACGGTCCGCACGCCACCTCCGCCCTGCGCCAGGCGTTCGCCGCCGAGCTCACCGCCGGTACCCTCGATCCGGTGCAGATCCGGCCCGGCTGCGCCATCGTCTCCCTGGTGGGCGACGGCATGCAGGACCGGCTGGGGGTCGTCGGCGCCTTCGCCAGCTCGCTGGCGGACGTCGGCGTCAACATCGTCGCGCTCGCCCAGGGGTCCACCGAGCGCAATATCTCGGCCGTGGTGGCCGCCGTGGACGCCCGCCGGGCGGTGCGCCACATCCATGCCCAGCTCTTCGAGCGCCGGCGCGAGCTGCAACTCATCGTCTGGGGGGTGGGGAACGTCGGCTCTAAGCTGCTGCGCAAGATCGCCGAGCACCAGACCCGGCCCGGCCGCCGGGTCGACCTCAAGCTCTGCGCGGTCGCCAACTCGAAGCGCTACGCCTTCGATCCCGAAGGGCTCGACCCGGCGGCCTGGCGCGCCAGCCTGGACGCCGCGCCCCACGCCTCCTGCGCCGATACCCTGCTCGCGGAGCTCGGCCGCGCCCGGCTGGTCAACCCGGTCTTCGTCGACTGCACCTCGGACGACGGGGTGGCCGCCCTGTACGGCCGGCTGTTCGAGGCCGGCCTGCACGTGGTGACGGTGAACAAGAAGGCCAACAGCGCGCCCTACGGCGACTACGTGCGGATGCACGAGACGAGCGACCTGCTCAAGCGCCGCTTCTTCTATGAGACCAACGTCGGCGCCGGCCTGCCGGTGATCGGCACCCTCCAGAGCCTGCTCAAGGGGGGCGACCGGGTGGTACGGCTGGAAGCGATCCTCTCCGGCTCGCTCTCCTTCCTCCTCGGTGCCCTCGAGGACGGTGTGCCGTTCTCCGAGGCGGTGCGGATCGCCCGCGACCGCGGCTTCACCGAGCCCGATCCGCGCGACGACCTCTCCGGGCTCGACGTCGCCCGCAAGCTCCTGATCCTGGCGCGCGAGCTGGGCGCCGCCACCGAGCTGGCCGACGTCCAGGTCGAGGGAGTGCTGCCGGCGGACTTCGATCCCTCGGGCGACGTCGACGCCTTCCTCGCCGGCCTCCCCCGGTTGGACGCGCTGTTCGACGAGCGGCGGGCCCAGCTCGTCGCCGACGGCAAGGTGCTGCGCCATGCCGGAGTCATCGAGGCGGTCGACGGTGCCTACCGCTGCCGCGTCGGCCTCGAGGCGGTCGGCCCCGACCATCCGCTCTTCGCCGTGCGCGGCGGCGAGAACGCCTTCTCGTTCCTCACCGAGCACTACCAGCCGACGCCGCTAGTGGTGCGCGGCTACGGCGCCGGCGGCGAGGTCACCGCGGCCGGCGCCCTGGCGGACCTGCTCAGGATCGTCGCTTGATGGCGCTCGGGAGCCGGGTGCGCACCTACGCCCCGGCCAGCATCGGCAATTTCGCGGCGGGATTCGACCTGATGGGCGCGGCGCTGGCTCCGCTCGACGGCTCCTTGTGGGGGGACGTGGTAACGGCGGAGGTCGCCGGCGAGCCCGCGCTCACCGTCTCCGGCCCCTTCGCCGGGGCGCTCCCCGTGGACCCCTGGCGGAACCTGGTGATGCGCACCTTCGCGCTGTTCCGCGAGGCGGTGCGCGCCCGGGGCGGCGAGGTGCCGCCGATCGCCTTCCACCTGGAGAAGAACCTCCCCCGCTCCAGCGGCCTGGGATCGAGCGCCGCGTCGGTGGCCGCTACCCTCACCGCCTGCCAGGCGCTGGCGGCGTCCCCGCTCTCCCCGGCCGAGGTCTGGCTCCTGGCCGGCCGGGCGGAAGCGCTGGTCTCGGGCTCGGCGCATCTCGACAACGTCGTCCCCTGCCTGGCCGGAGGTCTGCGGATCCTGGTGCCGGATCGCGACGGCCGCCCCGACCCGCGGCCGCTCCCCTGGCCGGACGACCTGATCCTGGTGGTGGTCTCACCCGTCTTCGAGCTCTCGACCGAGCACAGCCGGCGGGCCCTCCCCCACCGCTTCGGCCTCAAGGAGACGCTCGCCTTCGCCGAGAACCTCGCCGCCCTCGTGCTCGCGCTGACCACCGGCGACCGCGACCTCCTCCGCCGCTGCCTGCGCGATCCGCTGGCCGAGCCCTACCGCGCGCCGCTGGTGCCCGGCTTCCGCGCCGCCCAGGCCGCGGCCCTGGCGGCCGGCGCCTGGGGGTGCGCGCTCTCCGGCTCCGGACCGGCGATGTTCGCCGTCGCCGAATCTCCCGCGCAGGCGCAAGGCGTGGCCGGCGCCGTCCAGGAGGGGCTGCGCGGCGCCGGCCTCGACTCGACCGTCCGCCTCTGCGGCCTCGACCGCCAGGGCGCGCGGCTGATCTGAGGCCTTTCGAGAGAGATCCGGACTTTGAGACTGATCAGCACCCGCGACGCGGGAACCACCGCCACCTTCCGCGAGGCCGTCCTGGCCGGGATCGCTCCGGGCGGCGGCCTCTGGCTCCCCGACCCGATCCCGCGCTTCGACGACTGGCCGGAGCTGCTGGAGCTCGGCTGGCTGGATCGCTGCGAGATCCTGATGGACCGCCTGCTGGCCTCCGAGCTCGGGGCTGAGCCGGTGGCCCGCGCCGTGCGGCAGGCGCTCGACTTCCCCGTGCCGCTGGTGGAGGTCCGCCCCGGCGTCTTCGCCCTCGAGCTGTTCCACGGGCCAACCCTGGCGTTCAAGGACGTCGGCGCCCGCTTCTTCGCCGCCGTCCTCGATCTGGTGCGCGATCCGGACCATCCGGTCACCATCCTCACCGCCACCAGCGGCGACACCGGCGCGGCGGTGGCGCAGGCGTTCTGGAAGCGGCGGGGGGTGCGGGCCGTGGTGCTCTACCCGCGCGGCCGGGTCTCGGCGCTCCAGGAGCGGCAGTTCGCGACCCTCGGCGAAAACGTCACCGCCCTCTCCGTCGATGGCGCCTTCGACGACTGCCAGGCGCTGGTGAAAGCGGCCTTCGCGGACCCCGAGCTCTCCCTCCGCCACGGCCTCACCTCGGCGAACTCGATCAACGTCGCGAGATTGCTGCCGCAGACCCTCTACTACGCCGAGGCGGTGGCCCAGCTCCGCCGGCGAGGAATCGAAGAGCCGCCGGTGATCGCGGTGCCCAGCGGCAACTTCGGAAACCTCTGCGCCGGACTGCTGGCGAGGGCCATGGGGCTGCCGGTGAAAGCCTTCATCGCCGCCACCAACGCCAACGATACCGTCCCCGAGTATCTGGAGACGGGAACCTACCAGCCGCGCCCCTCGGTGGCCACGATCTCGAACGCCATGGACGTGGGAGCCCCCAACAACTGGGAGCGCATCGAGCACCTCTTTCACGGCGACCTGGCCGCCCTCCGCCAGGTTCTCCGCTGGGGAACCCGCACCGACGCCGAGACCGGGCGTACGATCCGCGACCTCCACGCCCAGGGCTACCTCGCCGACCCCCACGCCGCCGTCGCCTATGGAGTCCTCGCGGAGCGCCTGGCCCCCGGCGAGACCGGCGTCTTCCTCGGTACCGCCCACCCCGCGAAGTTTCTGCCCGTCTACGAGGCGATGGGGATCGACGTGCCGATCCCGGAGTCGCTGAGCGCTCTGGTGGACCGGCCGCTGCTGGCGCGGGAGATTCCGAATGAGATCGGGGCTTTGGTGGGGGCGCTGGAGGGGGGGTAGTGACCGCCTCACGCTAGAGTTTCTAACCGGACCTGAAGCTCTGGCAGATCGTGCCGGATCACTTCCCAGATTATCTCAAGGTCCAGACCGAAGTAGTCGTGCACGATTCGGTTGCGAAGGCCCGCGACCTGCCGCCAGGGAACACCCGGATGCCGGACTGTGAAGTCTTCCGGTATTTGCCGCGTAGCCTCCCCAATGATTTCCAGGTTCCGGACCACAGCATCGACGGTTTTTTCGTCTTGCCGAAACAGCTCCTCACTCATGCCGGTCGTGTAGCGTTCAATCTTGCGAATCGCGGCCAGCATATCTTCGATCAAGAGGTCGGGATCGCGCTTAGGCATCGATCAGTTCCGGTTCGATTCGTTCCCAGAGTGACGGTTTGATGGCGCGCCGCGAGACCAGATCCACGCGGCGTCCCAACGCTTTTTCGAGGTCGTCCCCCAAATCTACGAAACGTAAGCCGATGGAAGGGTCCACCTCCACCATCACATCCACGTCGCTGTCTTCTCGGGCATCACCACGCGCCCAGGAGCCGAACAGGGCCAGGCGATGGATCGGGTAAAGCCGCCTCAGAAGCGAGTGTCGTTCGCGCAGAATCACCAGGATCTGTTCAAGCTCTGGCATCCGATGCACCCCCTTGACTGCGTTCACTCCCCCCTGCGGAGAGCATAGCGACGATCCGGCGTTCTGGCGAGCCTACCCCCCACCGGCACCCGTTCCAGGACCGGATCGCGACCGCCTACGGCCGTTCTTCCCAAAACGCCAGCCCCGCCGCATGCCCGATCGCCGGCACCACGAGCGCGCGGTCGAGATAGCGGTTGAAACGCTCGCAGGAGGGCTCGGCGATGAAGAGGCAGCCGTGGCAGGCGGCTCCCTCCAGAAACCTTTCGGAGTGATCCCCCTGCGGAGAGTGGGCGGCGCAGACCGGATCGTTCGAGCAGAGGACGCCGAGGTCCCAGGCCGCCCGGAGATGAGCCCGGACTCTCCTCCCCTGTTCCACCAGCCCCCCCAGAGTCCCCTCCGTGCCCGTGCTCCCCGTATACAGGAGGATGCCGGCCATCGGAACCCCGGCGTCTGCCGGCGCGCAGTAGATCCGTTCCCGGATGGCGCTCGCCGAATATCCCGCCTCCAGTGAAACCGCCGAGATCAGGAGGTGCGCCAGCGAGTGCAGCAGGAAGAACCGTGCACCGGGGAAGTCCGGCGCCAGTTGCCCGTGGAGCGTGGTCGCCCAGATCCGGTACCCCTCCTCTAGCTCCGCCTCCCGGCGACGGACCGCGTCTCTCTGCTCCCACTCCCCCACCGCTCCCTCGTCGAGTAGGAGGAAGAAGCCCTCCCCCTTGACCTCGCTCGCCGGCAGCCAGTCCGTCGCCAGACCCAGCGCCGCGGACTGCACCCCGAGATCGAACTCTCCCTGCAGGTTCGGCGTCACCGGCTCGATGCGGGTGAACCCCACCTCCACCCGCACCTCGCGGAGCTTGCGCACCAGCACGACTCCCTCCACCTCCGGCGGCAGCCCCCCCTCGGGGTCCACCGCCCGGCGGGCGAAGAAGGACTCCTCGCGCACCGGCAGATCTCCCGGCTGCTCCGGCCCCTGGGAGACGAGTTGCCGGAATTCCGCCGTGCGCAGGGGCTCGGTCACGGCCGGCAAATTCGCGCGCAGCGCCTCGGCTACCGCCAGCACGTCCTCGTCGCCATAGCCGGCCAGGGCTTCCCGAACTGCGTCGATAGTTCGAAATGCGGGAAGGGTCGCCGCGGTGGCCCCTTTCAGGATGTCCCATTGGCTCTTCACCTTCGCGGCCAGCTCGCGGCCCGGCTCCGGGATCGAGATGGCGCTTACCACCTGCGAGAAGTAGGCATTGCTGGCGCTGCGCACCAGCAGCCGCAATCCCTCCTCGCACCCCTCGATTCCTCCCGCGCCGAGCCAGGGCCGCTCGCCCTCGCACCCCGGCATCGCCCCCGGCGCCATGGCCGCCGAGAGCCGCTCCCGCGCCCCGCAGGCCCGGCACTCCACCACGATCTCGAAGAAGTCTCCGGTCGCGCCTTCGACCAGTTGCAGGCTCGGGTTGTCGCACCGCGCCCCGTTGCGGTGGGCGAAGTAGACCCAGGGAAAATCCTGCACATGCCCTCGCTTGCAGGCGGCTACGAAGCGGACCGGCACGCACTTCTCCTTGCGGAACCGGCTGCACTCGTGGAGATAGCGGTCGCCCTTGAGCTCCAGGCCGTCCGACCGCACCAGCGCCCGGCAGGCCGGGTTCTGGCAGACGAACCAGCGCGGGAACTCCAGCACCTGGACGCCGGCGCGGCGGGTCGGATCTTTGTCGTCGCCCACCGGCGGCTGCCGGAAGGGGTTGTCGACGCTCAAACCGCGGCCGGCGTCCTTGAAGCGCTGGGCCAGCGACTCACGGAGCCGCTCCTCCTGGAGCACGCCCGGAGCGCCCGAATAGGCCCAGAAGTCGAGTCCGCCCACGATGACCGCCTGATCGACCAGATCGATCATCGCTCCCGGACCGAAGGTGGTCACCACCTGGCTCCGGCGGATCGTCCCTTCGGGTTGATCCAGGATTGCGCCCCGGCTGTAGACCTTCCCTTTCGCCATTACGGCCTCCTGCCGAGCTCGCGGCGCTGGAGCCAGAGATGGGTCACCGGCTCGACGTCGCGCATCGAGGTCGGCGCGGTGAAGCGCTCCTCGTCCGCCGTCGCCGTGGTGGAATCGTCCAGCGCCGTGCGCAGGAGCTGCTTCTGAGCCCGGTCGGACTCGAAGCGCGAATACGACCGGGCGAACGCCCCTGCCCGCGCCGCCTCGATCAGCCGCTGCCAGGCGTCCAGCAGCGACCGCGCCCGCGCCTCCAGACTCTCCACGAGCGCGGCCCGCCTCGCCGCATCCAGCCCGGACTGTCCCGCCGCCCGCTCGGCCAGCCGGCGCACGGCGGCCTCTCCAGCGGCGCGGTGGTCCGCCAGCAGCATGGCGGCGCGCGGCGGCGTCATCTCCGCATCGCCGTGCCGGGTCATGGCGACCAGCGACCCCGCGAGCCCCCGGTCCAGCGCGGGACCGGAGAACGGCGTCAGGCTCGACGCCTCCACGAAGCGGTAGAAGCTCTCGTGGAAGGCCGCGAAGCGCTCGTAATGCGAGCGGTCCCGCGGCTTGTGGACGTTGAAACAGGTCACCACCAGACCCGGCCGGTCTTTCCGCCGGCCCACCCGGCTCGACGCCTGGATGTACTCGGACGTCGCCTTCGGCTGGCCCGCCACGATCATCAGGCCGAGCCGGTCGATGTCCACTCCCACGGAGATCATGCTGCTCGCGAGCAGCACGTCGACGTGATCCGGCGCCCGGAAGGGCTTCCTCAGGAGCGACCGCGTATTCGCGATCCTTGCCGTGCTCTCGCGGCTCGTCAGCTCCGCGGGCTCGTGGATCTCCCGCTTCTTGAACCAGGAATTCGGCCCCGTCCAATCCATGGGCTTGCGGTCCTCCGCCTGGATGCACCGGCCCCGCACCTCGTCCTCCACGAGCCGCCGCATCGCTCCCAGCTCGCGCAGGCTGTTGAAGTAGCCCACGAGCGTCATATAGGCATCAGCGGGCGGATCTTCCGAGAGATCTTCCTCATAGATCTTCTGCGCCGCGGCCAGCAGAACCACGTGAGCACGGAGAAGAATGGCCTTCATGGCGCGTCCCGAGGCCGCCACTCCCAGGTAGAGCCTTCCCGGGCTCTCCCGGTCCACCCCGGCGAACCAGGTCTCCGAATCGTCCACGCCCGCGGGCGGGAACACCGCGACCGACTCCCGGCCGAACAGCGCCCGGATCTGCTCCTTCGCCCGCCGCACCGTCGCCGTCGAGGCCAGGATCTTCGGTAGGACCGGCCGGCCGTCGCCGCTCCGGCTGGTGGAAAGGGCCTCGATGGCCGTCTCGTACAACCCCACCATGGTCCCCAGCGGACCGGAGATCAGATGGAGCTCGTCCTGCACGATCAGCTCCGGCGGCTTGAGCCCGTCCGGCAAGTGCACGGCGTTCTTGTCCGGATGGAACGGTCCGTCTCCCGGGCCCGCGAAGCTCCTCTTGTCCCGGGTGTGGACCCGGCCGAAGAGCATGCCGGCTTCGCCGCGCCAGGGGAGCATCGCGAACTTGTCCACCGTGGCCACCAGGAACCCCGGCAACTCCCGGTAGATCTGCTCGTCCACGAACAGCACCGGCAGACCCTCCGGGTCCCGGCCCGACGAGAACTCGCACCCCCGGTGGTTCAGGCAGGAGACCACCACCTCACGCGGGCTCGACTTCGGATACACCGTCAGGCTGTCCGGACCCAGCTCCGTGCCACACCAGGGGCAGTGGGTCAATGGGAACGGCGAGGCCGCCTGACGGCTCTTGTAGCGCTTGATCTGGAGATCGACCTCCTCCAGCCGGTTGGCGGTGGCGCTCTTGCCCACCCACAGGCCGACCGCGAAGCGAACCTCTCCCAGCTTCTTCTCGGGATCTTTCCGCCGCAGGCTCTCCAGGGCACAGACCAGAGTCGCCGCCCGGGCGAGCTGGTCCAGGGTGAGCAGCCGCAGGGTGTAGCGCAGGAGCACCGCCACCCCCAGGCCGGCGTCCGGCCGGCTCCGGCCCCGCAACCGCCGCAGGACGAGGGTGAACGCGATCACCCCCAGGTACGCCTCGGTCTTGCCACCGCCCGTGGGGAAGAAGATCAGCTCCACCGACTCACGGTCCTCGTGCCGCTCGTCCACGACTCCGGCGAGGTTGAGCAGGATGAACGCGAGTTGGAACAGCCGCCACTGCGGCCGCTCGCCCTCCTTGTACTCCCGGGAGTTGCGCGCGGCCATCGCCATGGCCCGGTTCGCGATGCAGAATGCCTCCAGCGCCTCCGGATCGCTCTCCAGCAGGCCGATTCCCTCGGCGATCCGGGCCTGGGCCTTCCCGGCGAGGTCCATCAGGTCGTCCCGCGTCTTGCGGCGGCCGGCGGTACCGGATTCGATCCGCCTCTGATCCTCGATCCAGCGGCCGTAGGCCTCGACCAGCGGCGCGAGCGCCCGGTGGGCCGCCGCGCCGTCCGGCAGCGCCTCCAGATCTTCCATGGCGGTGCTCACCGCCGGCTCTTTCCGCTCCTCCACCCGGTGGACCTGTGCGCACGGAATCCAGGTGGTCCGCACCGTCCGCACCGGCTCGGGCTGCGGCGGCACCGCCACCGAAACGCCATGCCCCACCGCGTACTCGCAGCGATGGCGGAACTGGAGGTCGGCCACCCGGTCGTCCCAATCGTCCGAGGTCTCCCCCTTCCGGTTGGGCCGGGCCACCATCCCCTCTCCAAAACCCACCCCGATCTCCAGGCGGACCTGGAAGATCATCGCCTCGTCCGGCCGGGTCTGCGGCTTCACCCGCCGGCGGTTGACCACGAACAGGGAGAGCGCCCGCGTTCCCGGCGGCACCGGCATCCGGTCCGGAGCCCCGGTCACCGTCTCCAGCCGGCCCAAGAGCCAGACACCGTCCGTCCCCGGAAGCTCGAATCCCCTCCTCACCGCCGCGGGATCGAGACGCACCTCGACCGAAACCGGCGCCCCCGCCACCCGCCGCCAGACCTCCACGGGACGCTTCTTCCTCGCCTTCTCCCCCTCCTCTTCCTCTGCCTCGGGCACCTCCTCCGGGACGTAGTCGGCAAAGGACACAGTGGCCCTCACTACGTCCTTCTCCGATCCCGCAGGCAGGAGGACGGTCATGCCAATCGAGGCCGGCAGCCGGTTCTTCTGCTTCGGCTCCGGTTCCGCTCCCGCCTCAGCCTCCTCCCCTGTGTCGTCCGGCGCCGAAGCGAATTCGTCGTCCGGCATGGGATCGAGACGCGTATCCAAGCCCTCCGCCGCTGCCTTCCCTCCGGGCTCCGCCTCCCGCCCCTCCTCCGGAGCCAGGAAGCCGGTCAGGTACCAGCGGGACGGCGGAAGGCTCAGGACCTCCTCGAAGGTCTCCGCCTGATCGGGTTGAAAGGGTCCGACCAGATCCGCCTCTAAGGCTTGGACGAGATGGCCGCGGGCGGCGAGGGCTGACGGATTGCTCAAACCAGGAGTCTCCTTTTCTACGGGAGGTGGAGTTTATCCGAAAGCCGAGTTGCAAACCAGGAGGGGATCACCAGCAGTGATTCCATGCTCACCAGCCTCCTTGCGGGAAAAGCTCCTGCGCGTCCGTCTTAAACAGTGTCTCTTTAGAAGCAGACCCACAAGGTCCAATCTCACAGAGGCCTCGGAAAGCTTGAAAGCGTCCGACCCCGGACCACAAACGCCGACAGGAGGACAGGAAATGAGATGCACGAGATTCACTGTATTCACGATCTTTGCGCCCCTCTTATTTTCCCTTTACGGAATTGCTCAGGCAAAACAGACCGTCGACATCGATCATCGCACCGGAATTCAGGATCCCGAAGGATCTATCCAGCTCGAGCAAGGAGAGGAATTAACCATTAACATTATCCATACTTTCCAAGAATGCTTCAAGTACAATTTTGAAGCTGTCCCGGTGACCCCACCGAAAAGCGCCATCCAAGGGGACACCCCGCCTCCCCCGCTCCAAGAAAAAACTGTCACCTTCCACGTTAACCATGACCGCAGTTTCGGGTCGTACAAGATTACGATCACCAAGAAGGACGACCTTACCGGCACACTCAAAACTCAGTGTGACGCCGTTTCACCCCAGAAGCCAGACACCTATACAGTCACTGTCGGCACCTATGGCTGGACTCTCGGCTTCGCTGGAGCTTTCACAGCCGACAAGCTGACCGATCCTGTATTCTCACTTCACCCAGGAACACAGCAAGGGGCCGATGGACAGCCTACCAAGGGTTATTTCGTCGAGAAAAATAAGGGTGCGGAAGACTCGTTTCGACTTGGCTCAGCGGCAATGATCCACCTGTATCACTCCAATCCTAATCGCCTTAAGTTCCTGGGCATCCGTCACTATGACATCTATTGGGCACCGCTGTCCTTCGGCCTGGGGATCAACGGCGGCTCTCAGGCACATTACTTCCTTGGCACCTCCGTCAAGTTTGGCGACCAGGCATTCCTGACAGTGGGTGGCGTTTTTGGACCCCGCAAAAGGTTGCCCGACGGCATCACCAACTTCACTACCGACCAGAATGCCCTCTCGAGCCTTCCCACCAAAAACGGCTCGGCCCTTTTTGTCGGCATCTCTTATACGTTCATCAGTGTCAGCAAGGACACGTTCCAAAGCCTCTTCAAAGAGAAGACGCCCGCTGCGCCTTCGCAAGGAAGCGGCCAATAAATCTCCGCGAGGCAGAATCATGAGATCTCAAAACATCGTTCTCCTTTGGCTTGCAATGTTTTCTATCTTCCCCCTGCACCTTTTCGCCCAGGACGATATCCCGTCCGTCGACCTAGTCGCCCCAAAAAAGGCGGCCGACTTCGTGCCGGGTGAGCTCATTGTGAAGCTCCGCAAGACCCCAACGGGCAGTCCACAAGCTCAGATCGAAGCCTTCGAAGCCACTGCTTTTCCTGGAAAGGCCGAGCCTATTGGTGGCGGAGCTTTCCTCTTGAAGCTAGATGAGCAGCTCTTCCAGCCCGAGAGTGATCTTAACCTGATGGAACGCACGGAGAAGGTCGCCAAAGCCTTGGCCGACCGGCCTGACATGAAGTCTGCCAAAGCCGACACCCCGGGAAAGGTCATCGTCAAACCCAAGGATGCCACAGCTTTTCTGAAGGCAACGAAAGCGAAAGCTTTTGAGACAATCGCATTTATCGGTACTCCCAAAAAGCTGGCCAATGGTCAGTTCTCCCTGCAACTGGATCCTCAGCTTCTTTCCCCTCAGTCGAGCTTGGATCTCCGTGCCCGCACTCTCAAGGCCCTCGAGGAAATCAAGCAACGGCCTGACGTCGAATACGTCCAACTCAACTATCGCGCGAAGTACCAGGCTAAAATCCCCACTGATCCCCGGTTTCCTAAGCAGTGGAATTTTTTCAACAATGGGGCTACCAAGGATCAAAGCCCTGGCGGGATCAACCTGCCGGATGCCTGGGACTCAGGGCAAGGAAATCCGGACATCGTCGTAGCCATTATCGACACGGGAATCCTGCCCGACCATGAGGACATCAAGGGCTCACCTAATCTTCTCCCGGGCTTCGACTTCATTACCGACGACAAGGCCGCCAACGAGTCTGGAACGTCCGAATCCGGACGCGATCCCAATCCAGTGGACGAAGGAGACGGCGTTGCCGCCGGAGAGTGCGGAGTCGGCGAGCCTGCCGAACCGAGTAGTTGGCATGGCTCCCATGTGGCTGGAATCGTGGGTGCCGGCAATACGAACAACAACATAGACATTGCCGGCGTGAATTGGCACGTCCGCGTCCTGCCGATCCGGGTTTTGGGCAAGTGTGGTGGCGACAACAAAGATATCAACGCTGCCATCCGATGGGCTGCGGGCATCACGGTTCCCGGAGTACCTGACAACCCTACTCCTGCGCGGGTCATCAACTTGAGTCTCGGATTTGAGACCCCCTGCTCCAAGGCTCCTGATACCCAATCAGCGATCACAGCCGCACACAACAAAGGGGTCGTAATTGTGGCGGCGGCCGGCAACTCCGCCGAGGATGCCCGCGACTTCACGCCAGCTAGTTGCGAGCACGTCATCGCCGTCGCCGCGAGCGACGCACGAGGTCGCCTCGCCTCACGATACTCCAACTTCGGACCTCGGATCGACATCATGGCTCCAGGAGGGGACGTGCAGAGGGACGACGATGGGGACGGTATTCCGGACGGTATCCTGAGCTTCGTGAAGGGCGGCTTGGCGCGCTACAACGGAACGTCGATGGCCGCGCCCCATGTCTCCGGCGTCGTGGCGCTCATACTAGCCCGGAATCCGAGCCTCATTCCCGACCAGGTGCTTGACCAGCTCAAGAGGAATGCCATGCCACGGACGACAACGCAATGTCCACAGGCTTGCGGCGCTGGTCTATTAAACGCCCTTTTCCCGAACTCTGCGACTCCTGCTCCGGCGGCCGCGCCTGCGACGGCGACGAACCATCCTTAACGCGCAAAACCGCCCAAAGGTCCAGGAGAACAAAACCCAGGGCTGAGGCCGCGGGCCGATGCCCTGGGAATGGGAAAGACACAACAACCAAAGCGGCCTGAAAGGTCGCGAGAGTTCTGCTCGTCGGCGGCTGTATCCAGTCAGAGGTTCTCGGGGCCTTTCAGGCCGCCAATGATGGGGTTCTTTTTCTCCCCGGAGCATCGGCCTTCGGCCTCAGCCCTGGCTGGGGTCTCCCGGCCCGGTGGGTCGATCGGCAGAGAGTTGGCTCAGTCCTTCTTGTCCGTGCCGATGAGGCTCATCTGGGCCTCCTGCGCCTTAGCCGTCTTTTTCCCTCGCCTGCCCTTTGAGCCTCCATCCTCCCGCTGTGCCAGCGACAGCGCCTCCTCCCGCTCCTCCTCCGCCCTCTGAGCGTTCAGCAACGAGAGCTTGTCAATGATCTCGTCCTCAAAGATCTCGATCGCCCTGTGCTCGGCCGCAGTGGCTGGAGCCACATAAGGTGGAACACTGATGCCAGGCCACCCATAGGCGTTCAAGACGGCGCGGTCCACTTCGCAATGCAGTTCTCGAAGATCTTCGATCCGCCGATCTCGGCAAGCAGGATCCTTCAGCAGGTTGTAAACGTTCGTGAGCCCTTGCCGGGTCTCCACCATGAAGGCAGAGCGGAACTCATAAAGTTGTCTACCTCGTTCCTCAAGAATGGGCAATCCAACGCGGGGATCTTGACATGGAAACGGAAAGGTCTCGAAGCAATCGGAAACGCTGTAGCGAAGGTCTTCCTTCATTGAGGATGAGAGCAGACGGGCCCACGCCTCATGAACACGTGATTGCAGCACGGAAAATGGCGAAAAAGAATCAAACGCAAAGATGTTTGTTGCTTCTGAGAAAACTCTGGCTGTTGGCTGAACTGAATAACACAGATGCTTACTGTGTCGAGAGGCGACAAGGCAATTCACGAGGGGAGCTAGAGCCTTATAGAGTCCCGCGCGCTTTTCCGCAAACTGCCACCAGTATGTCTTATAAGAAGTCCGGTTATCGCTGTCACGCTCGGGCTTGACCTGCTCCTCCACTATGCTCAACAGGTCGGGCCACTTCGCGGCGGCCTCAAGCTCCATATCGCCAAAGTTGATTACATATCGGTTGAAGTCATGAAGAGCACTGCTGTTTGTCTCCTCACCTCCAATGTACGGAAAAATACGTTCCGCATTGTGCAGATCTCGCACCACAAGAGCGTTCCTCTCTTCGGGAGTCAGTACGAACCCCATTCCAAGAACGATGCTTCCCTGAAAGCTTAGGTAGGCATTCGCGGCTAGTTTCTCCGGATCAGGTCGCTCGGGCTTCGAGCGGAGCCGCGAGTTGATGAGCGGAGCTGGCACGCTATCGAGTCTGCAGTCAGCCACGAGTTCGGTTACTCTTCCCTTCGCAAGGTGTACGACCGCGACTGCCACCGCCGCCGTCCCTGGCCACAGAAGACTTCTTGTCGCGTCGTAGATCACCAGCCCGTCCTTCACGAGCCTCTGGAGGCTCGTGCTTCGGGTATCGCCCTGAGCAATCGTATTCGTGGCGATCAGGCCGATCGTCCCGTGCCGTCCCAGAAGGGTGTCGGCGCGCCTGAAGAAGTGCGCGCTCAGGTCCGCGTTTCCGTGGCTGCCTAAATGAAGGGCCTTCAGCCAATCCAGGTACTCGGAGCCTCCGAAGTCCGTGATTCCGTTCTTTCCCGCAAAGGGCGGATTCCCGACGAACGCATCCAGCCACGCAGCCTTGTTGGACCTCCCCTCCTCTAGCGGGTCCGGCCTTTCCGCGTAAAACACCTCCGGAAACTCCAACATCCAGTGAAACGTCGGGACGCGCTCCAGAACCTCCTGCTGCATTTCCAGGAGATCCGCCGAGGGTGGCAGGTCGCTTTCGAGCCAGGCCTGGACCAGAGTCCAGCGGCGGTTGAGCTCCTGCTTGCGTTCCTTGTCTTTGGTCGAAGAGAAGAAGGCTCCCAGGACGAGATCGCCGATCAGACGTACCTTTGCCGTGGCATCCTCGGCATCCTCCAGGAGCTTCTCTTTCCTTCTCGGCGCCTCCGGATCTGAGCTTTCGGCGAGATCCTGGATCTCCTGCCGCAGGGCGATCGCCTCGTCCAGCGCTTCCTGGAGGGCCTTGGTAGCGAGATCGTGTTGGCCCTTGGGGTCCCAGTGGAAAGCGCGGATCTGCTCGAAGCTCAGGCCGACGAGGGAATCGCCGTGGCGCAGGGCGTGGTCGAGGAAGGTAAAGGGGAGATGATGGGCCAGGGTCTCCAGCCAGAGTGAGACCTTGGCGAGGTTGACGGCGAAGCGGTTCTTGTCCACGCCGTAGAGGCACTTCTGGGCGACCAGCCGCTTGGCGTGGTTGAGGACGTCTTCGTGGGCCGCGGCGATCAGCTCCAGGCGGGCCTCGCGGGTCCAGGCCGCGACGAGCCGGTCGGCCAGGAAGCGGCACGCCTCCACGAGGAAGGCACCGGAGCCCATGGCAGGATCGCAGATGCGCAGGCTCAGGATCAGCTCGGAGGGCGGCTCCGGTCCCATGGTGGCGAGGAGCGGTTCCAGGGTCTTGCGGACGATCGGCTCGGTGAGGCTGCGCGGCGTGTAGTGGCTGCTGGTCCGCCGCCGCTCGGCCCCTGGCTGAAGGACGAGCCGGCGGGGGCGGGCCCGCTCCTTCTTCTTGACGCCAAAGCCGTCGAGGATCTCCAGCGCTTCTTCCTCTGAGGCCGCGGCGGCGAGCGCGCCGGCCAGCT
This sequence comes from uncultured Acidobacteriota bacterium, assembly GCA_963718645.1. Taxonomy (GTDB): domain Bacteria; phylum Acidobacteriota; class Thermoanaerobaculia; order Multivoradales; family UBA5704; genus DATARR01. The sequence continues at coordinate 1,281,418 of OY970373.1, read as the reverse complement.
TCTCGGCCTGGGCCTTGGGGAGGCCTGCGGTCTCCTGAATCCACTTGGCGCGGCGCCCGGCCGGCTGGTCGAGCGCTTCCCGGGCTTCCACCCAGACGCGCTCCGGACGCAGGCAGACGGCCGGGGCCACCACGCGCTGGACGTGGTAGCCCATGACGGCCTCATAGACGCTGCCGATCTGCTCGACGTCGAGGGCGGCGTAGGAGAGGCGCTGGCCCTGGAAGACGATCAGCTTCTCCAGGACGCGGTGGACGGTGGCGTCGTCGATCGAGGGGACGCGGACGGCGGCGCGATCCTCGGCCAGGAGGACGGGAGCGCTGCCGCCCCGGGGCCACCCTTCGAGGAACGGGTAGTCGTCCGGCTTGAAGAGCTGACCCCGCCGGGCGGGCAGACGCAGGTCGCCGTGGCGGGCGCCGAAGTAGATCGCGCGGAAGAGGGCGAGCAGGCGGTCCCAGGCGCCAAAGCGAAGAGACATGGAGTCCGGAAAGGCGCCGTGGTCCTCCTGGAGCTGATCGAAGAGGCCGTAGACCGAGAGGTTCTTGGCGTAGAAGGAGTCGCCGATGGGGAGCAGCCCCTTGCTCTCGGCGTAGAGGAGGAAAACCAGGCGCAGGAGGACGGTGAGCAGCCCGCCGTAGAGGTGATCGCCTTCCTCGCGGAGGGCATCTTCGAGCCCATCGCCGCCATCGCGTTCGGCGGCGGCCTCGAAGCCGCGCAGGAGGGTCTCGATAGCCTGGAGAACCTGCTCGGCGAGCTCCTTGGTGACGTTCGCCTGGCGCTTGCGGCTCTCGGCGAGGAGTGCGGGGAGGCGTTGAGTCTCGGCGGCGCCGAGCAGGCGCTGGGAGGAGAGGAGCATCACGAAGGCGTCGAGGAGAGCCCTGCCGCCGACGCTCGCCATGTCGTCGATCTTGAAGGTGATCGAGCCCACGGATTCGCCATGAGGCGCATAGACGAGGCGTACCGCACGGCGGTTGGTGAGCAGGCCAATGGGTACGCGGGTATGGCGCAGGAGGCGTTCGAATTTCTGGGCAGGCGGGTAGGCCCAGGGGCCGGTCACCGTTTCGGAGGCGTCAAGAGGGAGGCCGTCCGGCAGGTCCCAGAGCAGCAGGAGGTAGCGGGAGCCCGCGCGGCTGGCGGGGGTGCTGGCGTCGGCGGGTCCGCCGGTGTCCTGGGACTCCTCCACCGGACCGGTCTTGCGCAGGGCGAGGGTGGGACGGATCGTCTGCCGCCCCTCGGGAACGAAGAGAGAGAGGTCCTCGGGAAGAGCCTCGCCGGAGTCGAAATCCTCGGGGCGCAGGTCAAGCAGCCCGGCGAGGAAGGCTCCCAGATCGCGGATGTGGCGGGGTCCGTCCCCCTCCTTGCGGCCGTCAATGCGCGGGCTGAGATCCAGAAGCGTGCGCTGTATCTCCAGCGGCAGCGTCCGCATGCACTGGGCGTCCACCAGCACGGGGATGGAGACGACCAGCCCCTCGGTGGGCTGGGCCATGCCCAGCCAGGCTTGATGCCATCGGGCCTCGAACCCTCCGGTCTCGTCGGAAAGGCTCGATTTCACCCTTTTGTTGAAGGGAGAATGGCACCTTAACCCTTTCCCTTCTCCTCAGCGGTCTGCACACACTAGTGTCAGTCTGGGCTTTTGGCGTAGCTGACAAAGATATGGCGTAAGCCAGACAGCCACTAGTGTGGCCGACAGCGGAGGAAGGGAAAGGCCGTCGAGGTGCCATTCTCCCTTCAACAAAAGGGTGAAAGCAAGCTAGAGGATCTGCTCGATCAGCGAGCGGTAGTTCTCTTCGGTGTCAGCAATGCTCTCAGTTCCGTAGACGTCGAGCGTCGTCTTGAGGCTGGAATGTCCGAGGATCTTCTGGAGCGACTCCAGAGAGCCACCGGCGCCCTTCCAGTTCCTGGCGAAGGAGTGGCGCAGGAGGTGAGGACCGACATTGGCATATCGGGGATTGGGTGTGTGCACGCCGGCGGCTCTGGCCACACGGGTAACGATGTAGTTGATGTTCCGCAACGTCATCAGACCGCCCTTCGGGCCTGGAAACAGGAATTCGCCGTGATGGCCCGAGCAGTACTCTTCAAGAGAGCGCGCGAGGTGGTCGGGCAGGTAGAGAAGGCGTTGCTTGCCGCCCTTTCCTTTCCGGATCAGGAGGCGGCGGCGCTCGAAGTCCAGATCCTTGATCCGAATCTTCTGGAGCTCGGCCCGGCGGAGGCCCGTATAGATGAAGAGGGCGACCACCATTCGATCCCGGGGGCTCGTGGCCGCGGCAATCAGCTTGTGGAGATCCAGGGGAGGGAGGTGGAACTCCGAGTTCTTTGCTTGGTACCTCATGCGGGGCGGAGAGACGCTATATTTCTCCTCCGCCCGGGTCAAGCCGTCCGGGTTGCGCCTCCTGACGGAACCAGTCTCAGCTCCGCGTCTCCGGCCAGAGGTAGACGAGCCCCACGGGGACGAGGCGCCGGAGGGCGATCCGGTAGAGGTCGCGGATCTGTGCGGGCTCGGTCTCGATCTCGCGGTCGATGGCGAAGAGGCGTCCTTCCATGAATTTCCTGTCCTGCTCGAATTGATCGCGCTGGTCGTCCTCGCCGCTGCCGAAGTCGAGAGCGAGCTGCTGCTTCTCCTCGAGGGTGCGGCGGATGGCGGAGCGCTGGTCCTGGAGGATGCGGCGGAGGTCGGCGGATTCCTTCTCGCCGCGGGCGGCGAGCTTGCGCTCGGCGTCGTGAACGAGATGGTCGGCCTCGTCCTGGATGTGAGGCCAGAGGGCGGCGAAGTCGCCGGTGGCGGCGAGGCGGAAGCGCTCGCGCACGACGGGAGGCACGCCAGCCAGGGGATCGCCGCCGGGCGCGGGGGGCGATTCGCGCAGCAGGCGCTCCAGCGTGGAGACGGCCTCGCGGTCCGCGGCGCCGGCGAAGGGCTCCAGGTGGCCCGGGCCGCCGCTGTCGAGCCAGCGGGCGGCCACGGCCACGAGTTGGTCATGGAGGCGGGCGGCGCCGGGGCCGAAGAGCGAGAGGCGGCCGAAGGCAAGCACCCGCGGCAGGGCGTCGTGCGGATTGCGCAGCACGGTCACCCGGGAGAGATCGTGGGCGCCGTACCCCTGGGCCAGGAAGCGGGAGAGGATGCGCTGCACGAACGGGTGCTGGAGATGGAGGTGGACGCGCTCCGGGGTCATCCGCTTGAGCGGCTTGAAGGTGACGGGCTGGGGCGCCCGGCGCCGCCACTCCCAGAGCGGCTCGGCGCGCCCCTGGGGCGGGCGAAGGGAGTCGAGGGTCTCCTGCCAGGCCTCGGGGAGCTCGGGGAGCTGGTAGACGGGCACCTCGGGCTCGCGGGGGTCCGGGCCGGCGGGGGTTAGCCGGCCCGCTCCGGCCAGCTCCAGGCCGGCGTCCACCATCTCGCGCAGGAGGTCGGGCTCGAAGTCGAGGACCTCGCGGGAACGGTTGAAGATGCGACCGGCCTCCTCGATCTCCGCGAGGAGCTTGCCGCGGTCGGCACGCTCGGCCTCGAGCTCGGCCTCGGCGGTGCGGCGCCGGCCGCCGAGCTCCTCGGCTTCCTCGAGAGCGGAAACGGTCTCCGGCGAGATCCCGGCATCCATCACCTTGGAGAGGCTCTCCATCACCACGGCGGAGAGGGAACCGAGCTCGCGGCGGATGCGGTCCACCTTGAGCACCAGCAGGCGCAGGACGTGATCCTCCGGGCGCTGCGGATAGGCAAAGTAGTGGCAGTGAACCACGGGATCGTTCTGGAGCGTGCGGTCGATACGGCCGTTGCGCTGCTCCATGCGGGCCGGGTTCCAGGGGATGTCGAAGTGGAAGAGCTCGGAGCAGGCTCCCTGGAGGTTGACCCCCTCGCGGGCGGCGTCGGTGGCGAGGAGGATGCGGACGGGATGGTCTTCTGGCGGGCTGTTCCAGGCGCGCTGGATCTCCTCGCGGCGGGCGTCGGTGAGGCCGCCGTTGAATTCCAGGATGCGCTGGTCGCCGTCCGCGGTGCCGGCGAAGGCGGCGCGGAGCAGTTGAGCCAGATAGCGCTTGGTGTCCGCGTACTCGGTGAAGACGATCACCCGGCGGCCGGTCCAGCGCCGTTCTTCCTTCGAGCCCGCGGCGCCGCCCAGGCGGACGCCGGGGCATTGGTGGCGGCGGATCCAGTCGAGGAGGGCGAGCGCCTTGGCATCCGCCGCGAACCGCGAGCGGCCGGCGAGGGCGAGCATCTCGTCGAGGATCTGGCGGGCTCGCCCCTGGGGAGTCTGGAGATGGCGGGAGCCCGCCGCCACGGCGGCCGAAGCGTCGGTGTCCGCCTCTTCCTCGGCGCCATATTCGTCCTCCTCGTCCGTGGAGAGACCGGGGAGGAGGGTCTGATCCTCCTCCGGGGCGGCGTTGAAAGCGTCCTGCCCCATCGCGCGGGCGTGGAGCTCCAGCGTGCGATGGAAGGCCTCGACGCTGCTCAGCAGCCGCTTCTGAAGATTGATGAAGACCAGACGCCCCTTCTTGCCGCGCCGGGGCTGCATCAGCGTGGTGTACTCGGCCAGAAGCTCGGCGAGCCGGAGCTCCACCGGCTCGGCGGCGCCGAGGGAAACGGCGGGCTCGGGCCCGGCCTCGGCGGCGGTGTCCGCGCTCTCGGTGAGCCGGCCCTGCCAGGCGCCGTCCTCGTGATGAAGATCGATCCGCACCACCCGGCGCTCGGGGTAGTCGCCGATCTTGAGGGCTCGGAGATCGGACTTGAGACGGCGGACCATCACGGGGTCGAGCTGGCGGGGCTCGATGGCGACGCCGCGGGTGAAGCGCTGCGGATCGAGGATCTCGAGCAGAGCCGAGAAGCTGTTCGAATGGCCGTTGTGGGGCGTGGCGGAGAGGAAGAGGCGGTTCTCGAAGCGGTGCGCCACCTCCCGCACCATGCGGGTGACGCCGGAGTCGACGGCGTACTTGCTGGCCGTGGAAGGGGCCGCGGTGTGGGCCTCGTCGAGGATCAGCAGGCTCTTGGCGAGACGGCGGCCGGTCGATTCGCCGAGGCGGGCGAGGAGCGGGTCGCGGTGCTCTGGGCGGCGCAGGGTTTGGTACGAGATGATGAACCGGTTGTGGGTCGCCCAGGGGTTGACCGCGAAACCGCGCTCCTGGCGGCGGCGGGCGACGAAGGCGCGGTTGTAGATCTCGAAGCGGAGACCGAAGCGCCGCTCCATCTCGTCGCGCCATTGGAGGCAGAGCACGGCGGGACAGACGATGAGGGCGAAATCCACCCGCTGGCGCAGCGTCAGCTCCTGGAGCACCAGCCCGGCCTCGATGGTCTTGCCGAGTCCGACGTCGTCGGCGATGAAGAGGTTGGCGCGCGGGAGCTCCAGGGATTTCTTCAGCGGCGTGAGCTGGTGGTCGATCAGCTTGATGCCGGCGCGGAAAGGAGCCTGGAAGAGCCGGGCGTCGGTGGCGGTGACGGCGCTCCAGCGCAGGGCGTTCAGATAGGCCGCGAACCGGCGGGGCGGATCGAGCCGCTCGACCACCCGAGGGCCCTGCGACTCGGAGAGCACGGCGGCGCCGAGCTCCAACTCCCAGAGGATCTCCAGGCGGCGGCCCTGCGCGTCATCGTCCAGGCAGACCAGAGCGACGCGCGTGTGGTCACCCTCCTCCACCGGCGCGAGCACCTCCTCCACCAGATACTGGCGATGGCGCACCCGGACGACATCGTTCTTTTTGGGGAGAAACCGCGGGGCTTCCACCCGGAAGGCACTCGAGGGCAGAGGCTCGTCCAGCCCGTGCGCCTGGAGCAGGCGAGCCATGAGAGCCGGCCGGGCACGGCCGGAGTCATCGAGGCCGTGAGCACGGCAGACCGCTTTGAGCTCGTCGCGGCCCAGGGAGCTCAGAAGCTCGGTGAACGGGATCGCGCCCGCTTCGAGCAGCCGTGAGGCTTGCGCTTCTTTGGGAATTGAGGCGGGGACGGATACCCCGAAGTCCTTGCCGATGGCGACGAGGCGAGCCTTCGTGAGGACATCGAGAGTGCTGCGGAGAGACGGCTGTGGCTGGGGCACAGGGCGTATCGTATCGTACCGGCCAGGAACAGGAAGGAAGCTCCCGCCGCGTTACGGAAACTCAAAATCTCAAGGGGCGGAAACGCCTTCCATATAGAAACGAATCTAAATTATATGGCCAAGTGGCTGGGGAGTGCCTCGCGAGGTGCCGGCTATATATTCTTCGTCGCCGACTATATACGAATGCTTCCGAAACATGTTGGGGGAGCCCTTCCCTCGGTTCACTTCAGGCAATCCCCACGGTTCGAGGAGCCGGCTTATATATCTCCAGGCTTGGGATATATATTTTTGGCTCCGTCTATATATCCAGAGGCGATCCCTATATAGAGCAAGGTTCCCCCCGAGCGTCCTCGGAGCCCGTCTATATATCTCCAGGACTGGGATATATATCCTGGGCCCAGGTCTCTATATCCACAAGCGATCCGTATATAGAGCAGGGGTTCCCCGGGGCATCCGGCAAGGCTCCCTATATATCCAGGACTGCTCCCTATATATCCTTCCCGTTCCCCTACCCTATCGGATGCGCGGGGCGGGTCGGGGGCACGGGGGGCTCTGGGGTGTCGGCGGCGCCGACTTCGTCCCCCACCACGTCCTCGACGTAGAGCATGCGGACGGTCACCATCACGACGGCGAGGACGGGGACGGCGACCATCATGCCGAGGAAGCCGAAGACGATCGCCATCAGCGACAGGCCGATCAGGGTGACCACCGGCGGCAGGTCGACTCCCCGCTTCATCAGCAGCGGCGCCAGGATGTGCCCTTCGAGGAACTGGACTCCCCAGCAGAGCAGGGCCACGAAGAGCGCCTTCTGCGGCGAGTCGAGGAAGCCCATGGCGATCGCCGGGACGGCGCTGAGGATCGGCCCCAGCATCGGGATGAACTCGAGCAGCCCGGCGATCAGCCCCAGCGCCAGCGCCGCCTTGACCCCCAGCAGGGAGAGCCCGACGGCGTCGATGACGCCGATCGCCGCCATCATCAGGAGCTGCGCCACCAGCCACTTGCGCAGGGTGACGCCGATCGCCGCCAGCACCTCGCCGGCCCGCGCCCGCGCCTCGTGCGGGAAGAGGTGGAGCATCCCCCGGTAGTAGAGGTCCGGCTCGGCGCCGATGTAGATGGCGGTGAAGAGGATCAGCAGCAGGCCGGCCAGCACCGCCACGGTCGAGGAGAGAAACGAGAAGAGGTAGCGGGTCACCGCGCCGAGCTGCCCGGCGAGCCCGGAGGCCTCGCCCGGCGCCTTGGGAGCCGCCGTCGCGGGGAGCGCGGCCTTGGCCGGAGATCCGGGGGCGGCCGCCTGCGCCGGAGATTGCGCGGGAGCCGCCGGCCGGGCGGGCATGAACTGGCCGAGGAAGCCCCCCCGGTGGTCGTCCATCCAACCCTCGATCCGTTCGAGGGCCTGAGGGAGCTGGGTCTGGAGCTCGGCTCCTTGAGCCCGCAGCGTCGGCGCCGCCCAGGCGCCGAGGCCGGCGATCACCCCCAGGAAGGCGGCCACGACGACGACCGAGCCGATCCCGCGGGGGATCCGGAAGCGCTCCAGGAAGTCCGCCCCGCTCGCCACGGCCAGCCCGAAGAGGACGCCGAGGAAGGTGATGAAGAGGAGGTCGTGGGCCAGCCAGAGGAGCTGCAGGAGGAGGTACACCCCGAACACCAGGGCGGTGGCGCGCAGGACGTCGAGGCTGCGCCAGCCCGGCGGCCGGGCGGAGGGCGCGGGAGGGGCGGCCTTCGGAGTCGGGCGCATCGGAGGAGTTTCGAGGATGGGCGCTTTAAATCGTAGGGGCGGCCCTGTGTGGCCGCCCCTACGGGGTTCGATCTCCTAGAACTGCACCCGGCGCGCCGAGATCACCGGCGCGTTGGGGCCGGCCGTAAAGCCTTCCCAGGGGAGGAGCACCAGGCCGAAGGGGCTGACGGCGATCGAGGTGCGGGTCTGGGAGCCGATGCCGGCCGTGTTGATCTCGACCTCGGAGCCGACGGCGCGGCCGAGCTTGTCCGTCTCCACGGCGAACAGGCCGACCGGGAACCAGTCCTGGTAGTCGAGCCAGGTGACCAGGAAGTGGCTGCCGGCGACGACGGCGACCGACGGGGAGACCTGGGCCTGCGCGACGCCCTGGGCCACCCGGAACTCGGGGCCGATGAAGTTGCCGCCGGCGCCGAGGAACTGGCCGTAGATGTGGGACACCTTGACGTTGGGTCCCGACTGCCCCTGCCAGACCACCAGCCAGCCGCCGGCGTTGGGATCGGCGGCGATGGCCGGACGCCGCTGCAGGCCGGCGACGGTGCTGTTGACGCGGAACTCGGCCCCCTGCGGGGAGGCCATCTTGCCGAACAGGCGGACGAAGACGCCCTGCGAGTTGGCGTCGGCGGCCTCCCAGGTGACCGCGAAGCTGCCGTTCGGGCTGCCGGCGATCCCCACGTTGGCCGCCAGGCCGGACACCGAGCTGAGCTTCATCTCGGCGCTGCTCGGCTGGCCGGTCGACGGACGGACCATGCGGCCGAAGATGCCGTCGCCGGCCGTGGCGGTCGTCTGGTCGTCGCTCTGCCAGACCACCATCGCGTCGCCGCCGGTGCGGACGAGGATCTTGGGCTGGCTCTGGAAACCGGCGGTGGTGGTGTTCAGGCGGACCGCGGTGCCCTCGGGCGCGCCGGCGGCGGTGAACTTCTGCGCGTAGACGTCGCGGTCGAGCACGGTGCGGTGCTCGATGAAGACGTCGACGCTGACGTCGTCGCGCTCTTGCGTCCAGGCCATCAGGAGCTCGCCCGAGGGGAGGAAGGCGACCGCCGGGTCCTTGCGCAGGACCTCGATGCCGTGGGAAGGGATGGTCGAGAGCTTCTGGTTGGCCACCAGGCCGAGCTCGTCGGTCAGCGGCGCGCCGTCGCGGCCGTAGAGGCGCGCGCGCAGGCCGTTCTTGTCGTTCTCCCAGACCACCAGCGACGAGCCCGCGGCGTTGAACGCCGCCACCGGGTTGTGCTGCTTGGACTCGACGTTGCCGTTGACGCGGAACTCGGCGCCCACGGGCTGCGGCTGCGCCAGCGCCGGGACGGCGGCCGCCGGCAGCAGGGCCAGAGCGGTGAGCCAGAGCATCGGCTTCATTTTCATCGCCTTCTCCTCTCGATTTTGGACGGAACCCTGACGAGGGTAACGCCACAAGCTTAAGGTCGGAAGGGCGGCCTGTCAATTTTTCAGAGGAACAGGAGCGCCACCCCGGCCACCGCCACCAGCGCCCCCGCGATGCCGCCGATCCCCACCCGCTCCCGGTGCAGGACGACGACCAGGGGGATGATCAACACGGGTTGCAGCGCCATGATGCTGGCCGCCACACCCGCCACCGTGTGGCGGACCGCGTAGAGGGAGAGGGAGACGCCGAGGAACGGGCCGAAGAAGGCGCCGAGGGCCGCGAAGGCGAGGCCGCCGCGGTCGCGTAGCGCCACCCCCACCCGCGGCCACCCCCGCACCGCGGCGACCACCAGGACATAGGCGGCGACGGCGGCGATCACCCGCACCTCGGTGGCGGCGACGGCGTCGTAGCTCCCCATCCCCAGCTTGCTGAGCACGAGCCCCCCCGCCTGCCCCAGCGCGCCGCCGAAGCCGAGGGCGAGCCCGGTGGCCCACCGGCGGCGGTCAGGCACCTTGGACAGGGCCGGCGCGGGAGCCCCGCGGTCGCGGTCGGCGACCGCCCAGGCGATGCCGCCGACGGTGAGCGCCACCCCCAGCGCGTCGCGGCCGCTCAGCGTCTCGCCGAGCAGCAGCCAGCCGATCAGCGCCGTCAGCAGCGGCGCCAGGGACATCATCAGCGAGGCGAGCCGCGGGCCGATCAGCACGTAGGCGCGGAACAGGCAGAGGTCGCCGAAGAGGAAGCCGATCACCCCCGAGATCGACAGCCACCCCCAGGCGCGGGGCGGCGCGTCGACCGGCAGCGGCAGCCCGCGCATCCCCCAGGTGGCCAGCGTCAGGAAGCCGAGGGCCATCACCAGCCGGATCAGGTTCAGCGGCAGCACCCCCATCCGCCGGCCGGCGGCGGAGAAGGCGAGGGCGGACACCGCCCAGCAGACCGCCGTACCGAGGGCGGCGAGCTGGCCCAAAGTCTGCGGGGCGAGGGCGAGGGTGGGCACGGGGGCGGAAGCTTAGCGGAAAACGGTAACCTCCTGGGAGAAGGTAGCTCCTGGGAAAAGGTAACGTCCTGGGACCGCCGGCGTCCCGCCGGCTCTAACTCAAACTACTAAAACTAATTAAAAGCGGAGTTAGAGCCGGCGGGACGCCGGCGGTCCCAGGACGGTTTACCCGAGCGCACCGATGAACTCCGTAATCGCCGTTACCGCCGCCGCCAGGTGGTCCTTCTCCTTGTGGCCCGAGGAAACGCGCGGCTTGAACGAGTGGTCGCCGTCCTCCAGCCAGACCAGGCGGATGGCCGGCGAGAGGTCGTAGCCCTCGACGTCCGCGCGGGAGCCGAGGGCGTCACGGGTCCCCTGCACGATCAGGGTGGGGGTGCGGAGATCCTTGAGGTGGGCGGTGCGCAGGCGGTCGGGCTGGCCGGGCGGATGGAAGGGGTAGCCGAGGCAGACCAGGCCGCGGACCCCTGCCTCGTCGGCCACCAGGCTGGCCATCCGGCCCCCCATCGACTTGCCGCCGATCACCAGCCGCTCCGCTCCGCCGAGGGCGGCGATCGCCTCCAGCCAGGCCTGCCGGAGCGCCGGCTCGCGGTCGGGAGGCCGCCCCTCGCCGGTCTCGCGGCGGCGGCGCATGTAGGGGAACTCGAAGCGCGCCACCCGCAGCCCGGCGGCGCCGAGGCCGGCGGCGATCGTGTTCATGAACGGCGAGTCCATCGGCGCTCCGGCGCCGTGGGCCAGCGCCACCGCGGGCCCCGTTGCCGGGCCGTCGAAGATCACCCCTGAGGTCTCCGTCTCCATCCTCGCCTCTCTCTCCTTCCGCGTCCGCGTTGGGTATACTGCAACGGTTTTCTTGCAGCCGCCAACTATGATTCCTACCGCCGCCCGACTGGACGAGATCGCCGAGCTGCGGGAGGGGAGCCTCCTGGAGGTCCCCTTCGCGCCGCTGCTCCTCGCCCACTCGCTGCGCCAGAGCTCGGTCGGGCTCGAGCTCCGGCGGCGGCAGGTGTGGAAACGGATCCTGATCGAAAACGGCGTCCCGGTCGACTGCCGCTCGAACCTCGCCCACGAGACCCTCGGCCGCTACATGGTGTCCGAGGGGAAGATCAGCGACGAGGACTTCACCGCCTGCCTGGGGCGCTCGGCCTCCCGCGGCGTCTTCTTCGGCGAGGTGCTGATCGAGAACGGGCTGGTCACCGCCGCCGACCTGTTCCGGATCCTGCAGCAGAACCTGGCCAAGAAGCTCCTCGACCTGTTCACCTGGAACGAGGGGGAGTTCCGCTGGGTCGACGACGCGCCGGCGGCCGAATCGCCGCTCAAGGTGAAGGTGCCGCAGCTCATCCTCACCGGCGTCACCAAGCTGGCGCCGCAGGAAGAGGTGGACATGTCGGTGGCGCCGCTGGTGGGCAAGAAGCTGGTGCTCCATCCCTCGCCCCCCTTCCCCTTCGACGAGCTGCGGCTGAACGCCCACCAGACCCAGATCGCCGCCGCCCTGCGCGCGCCCGGCCGGCGGATGGGCGAGCTCGCCGAGCTGACCCAGCTCCCGGTCGACGAGATCACCCGCGCCCTTTACGCGCTGTCGGTCCTCGGGGTGGTGACCACCGCGGACACGCTGCCGAAGGACCTCTCCGCGACCGGCTCGTTCCCCCGCCCGGCAACGGTGTCGCAGCCGCTCCAGGCCCCGGCACCGCCTGCCCCGTCGGCGGCGGTGCCGGCCACGGTGCCGTTCGCCGTCCCGACCGCCACGGCCGCCATGCCCACGATTCCCGCGATGCCCGCCGCGGCCACAGTCGCCCTGCAGATCCCGATCCCGCCGGCGGTCGATCCCGACATCGAGCGCCGGCGCAACGAGATCATGGCGGCCTACCTCTCCTACCGCCGGCAGGACGCCTTCGACCTCCTCGGCGTGCCCGAGGAGGGGACGGCGGCGGCGTTCGAGGCGGCGTTCCTCGCCTTCGCCCGCCGGTTCGCCCCCTGGACCCTCGACTCCGCCGAGCTGGCGGAGAAGGCGCGCGACCTCTTCCTCTCCGGCGCCCGCGCCTACGCCGAGCTCTCCGACGCCGAGCAGCGCAATACCCTGGTCTACCGGCGCCGGACGCTGCGCGAGGAGCGCGCCCGCCGGCCGGCGGCGAGCTTCGCGATCAAGACCGACCTGCTCGACTCGGAATCCCAGTACAAGAAGGGGAAGGCGCTGATGGAGGCCGGCAAGGACCGCGAGGCGCTGGTGCTCCTGGAGTTCGCCGCCGACTGCGATCCGCAGAACGGGATCTACGCCGCCGAGCTCGCCTACTGCCGGTTCCTGGTCAGCCCGGCCCAGGCCGGCCGCGCCCTCAAGGACCTCAACGAGACCCTGCGCCGCGACCCCAACTGCGGCCTGGCGGCGCTCTACGCCGGCGAGATCGAGCGCCAGGCGGGGAGCGCCGAGAAGGCCGAGGCGCACCTGCGCCGGGCGATCAAGCTGATGAGCCCGGACCGCCGCCCGATCGAGGCGCTGAAGGCGCTCTCCACCGAACGCAAGCGCTGATCTGTCCCGTCCAGCCCCGCGGCGGGCACCCCCTAGAGCGAGAGGGCCGCTGTGCTACGATCGGCGGCCGGACTTTCGACCAACCGCAGTCCGCGAAGGAGGAGACGGTGAAACTCGGAGAGGTCATGATGAAAGAGCGGGAGCGCAAGAAGCTCTCGAGCGAGGATATGGCGGGACGGCTGGGGATTCCCGCCGAGCGCTATCACGAGATCGAAGCGGGGGCCTCGCCGGCGGAGACCTGGGGACCGCTGCTCGCCAACGTCGCGATCAAGCTGGAGACCCCGACCTCCCGCCTGCTGGCCGACAGCGGCCGCGCCGCCGACACCCACGCCGGCCAGGCCGGTGAGCTGATCCGCAAGCACCGCGAGCGCCGCGGCAAGACGCCCGAGCAGATGGCCGAGATGCTGGAGATCTCCGGCGAGGAGTACGGGCAGATCGAGGCCGGGCAGTCGCCGATCGAGGAGTACGGACCGCTGTTCCTCCGCTTCGCCGAGGTGATCGAGCAGCCGGTGTTCAACCTCTTCTACCCCTTCGGCCTGCCGCTCGACAAGCTGACCGTCGAAGACTACCGGTAAGAAGGATGGAGGGCGACCGGGTGTGGTAGAAAGCGGCGAACCTGCAACGGAGCCGCCCAAACCATGGTGAAATCCCCTTTCGTCCGCGCCGCCCTCCTCTTCCCGCTCGTCCTCCTCGCCACAACGAACGCCCGCGCGGCCGGCCGGCCGAAAGCTGAACCGGCCGGAGCAGCGGCGCCCAAACCGGCCGTCGATCCCACCTTCTTTTCGGGATTGAAGTGGCGCGAGGTGGGCCCCTTCCGGGGGGGCCGCGTGGCCGCGGTCACCGGCGTGCCGGGAGACCGCAACACCTACTACTTCGGCGGCACCGGCGGCGGCGTCTGGAAGTCGACCGACGCCGGCCGCACCTGGAAGAACGTCTCGGACGGTTTCTTCGGCGGCTCGATCGGCTCGGTGGCCGTCTCCGAATGGGATCCTAACGTCGTCTACGCCGGCGGCGGCGAGGTGACGGTGCGCGGCAACGTCTCGCACGGCGACGGCCTCTGGAAGTCGACCGACGCGGGGCGGACCTGGAAGCTCTCGGGGCTCGCCGACGGCCGGCAGATCGTCCGCATCCGCATCCATCCCAAGAACCCCGAGCTGGTCTACGCCGCCGTGCTCGGCCACGTCTTCGGCCCCAACGAGACGCGCGGGGTCTACCGTTCGAAGGACGGCGGCGGCCACTGGGAGCGGGTGCTGTTCGTCAACGACCGGACGGGCGCCGTGGACCTCGCGATGGACCCGACCAACCCGCGCATTCTCTACGCCTCCATGTGGAACTTCCGGCGCACCCCCTACAGCCTGGAGAGCGGCGGCCCCGGCTCCGGGATCTGGAAATCGACCGACGGCGGCGACCACTGGAGCGAGCTGACTCGCAACCCCGGGCTCCCCAAGGGGACGATCGGCATCAACGGCGTCGCCGTCTCCCCCGCCAACCCGGACAACCTCTACGCCCTCGTCGAGGCGGCGGAGGGGGGGCTGTTCCGCTCGCGCGACGCGGGGAAGACCTGGGCGAAGACCAGCGACGACCGCGAGCTGCGCCAGCGCGCCTGGTACTACAGCCACGTCTACGCCGATCCCAAGGACGAGGAGGGGGTCTACGCCCCCAACGTCGCCTTCCTGCACTCCAAGGACGGCGGCAAGAGCTTCTCCCGCATCCGCGTGCCGCACGGCGACAACCACGACCTCTGGATCGATCCCAACGACCCGCAGCGGATGATCGAATCGAACGACGGCGGCGCCACGGTCTCGAACGACGGCGGCAGGACCTGGACGACCGAGGACAACCAGCCGACGGCGCAGTTCTACCGCGTCTCGACCGACACCCACATCCCCTACCGGATCCTCGGCGCGCAGCAGGACAACTCGGCGGTGCGCATCCTGTCGCGCGGCCATGGCGCCGGCATCGGCGCCGGCGACTGGGAGGAGACCTCGGGCGGCGAGAGCGGCTACATCGTGGCCGACCCGAAGAACCCGGACGTCGTCTACGGCGGCTCCTACGGCGGCCTGCTCACCCGGCTGAACCATGCGACGGCTGAGTTCCGCGACGTCAACCCCTGGCCGGACAACCCGATGGGCTACGGCGCGGCGGAGCTCAAGTACCGCTTCCAGTGGAACTTCCCCATCGCCTTCTCGCCCAACGACCCGAACACCCTCTACGCCGCGGCCCAGGTGCTGTTCAAGAGCACGGACGGCGGCCAGAGCTGGAGCGTGATCTCGCCCGACCTGACCCGCAACGACAAGTCGCGGCAGGCCTCGTCGGGAGGGCCGATCACCAAGGACAACACCAGCGTCGAGTACTACGGCACGATCTTCTACGTCGCCGAATCGCCCGTGGAGCCCGGCGTGATCTGGACCGGCTCCGACGACGGCCTGGTGCAGGTCACCCGCGACGGCGGCAAGAGCTGGAAGAACGTCACGCCGAAGGGAATGCCCGACTGGATCATGATCAACCAGATCGACGCCGGCCCGCTCGACAAGGGGGTCGCCTACGTCGCCGCGACGATGTACAAGTCCGACGACAACCGCCCCTATCTCTATAAGACGGCGGACTACGGTGCCACCTGGACGCGGATCGACTCCGGGATCGACCCCGGCCACTTCACCCGCGTGATCCGCGCCGACCCGCAGCGCCGGGGGCTGCTCTACGCCGGGACCGAGCGCGGCGTCTACATCTCTTTCGACGACGGCGCGCGCTGGCAGCCGCTGCAGCTCAACTTACCCGTCGTGCCGGTGCACGACCTCACGATCAAGGACGGCAGCCTGATCGCCGCCACCCACGGCCGCGCCTTCTGGGTGCTCGACGACCTCGCGCCGCTGCGCGAGCTCGCCGCCAGCCGCGACCTCGGCGGCAGTGATTTCGGTAGCAGAGCGGTCCACCTCTTCGCGCCCGCCCCCGCCTACCGCTACTCGGACGCCGGCGGCTCCTTCCAGGTGCCGGGAACGGGGCAGAACCCGCCGGCCGGCGTGGTCGTCGACTACTACTTCAAGGCGGCGCCCCCGGAGGAGCAGGCGAAGGAGGTCAAGCTGGAGATCCTCACCCGGGACGGCAAGGTGATCCGCACCTTCCACGGCAAGCCGGCCGAGGCCGGCAAGGAGAAACCCGACGCGCCGGCGAAGGCCGCGGCGGCGGCCAAGGAGGAGGACAAGGAAGCGGCCAAAGAGGCGAACAAGGAAGGCGACAAGGAGAAGGCCAAGGCGAAGGAGCCCGCCGCCGGCAGCTCCGAGGACGCCGACGACGCCGAGGAGCAGAAGGTGCCCACCGAGGCCGGGCTCAACCGCTTCGTCTGGGACCTGACCTGGCCGGCCGCCGGCAAGTTCCCCGGGATCGTGCTCTGGAGCGGCGACCCGATCGCGCCGGCGGCGGTGCCGGGAATGTACCAGGTCCGCCTGACCGCGGCCGGACAGACGTTGACCCAGCCCTTCGAGCTCCGCAAGGATCCGCGCTCCGCCGGCACGCAGGAGGACCTGGAGGCGCAGTTCCGCTTCCTCATCGAGACCCGCGACAAGCTGACCGAGATGCACGACGCCGTCCGCCGCATCCGCGAGGTGCGCGCGCAACTGAAGGACGTCGAGAAGCGGCTGGCCAAGGACGAGACGATGAAGCCGGTGGTGGACGCCGCCAAGGACCTGGACAAGAAGATGACGGCCGTCGAAGAGGCGCTCTACCAGACCAGGAACCACGCCTCCGAGGACCCGCTCAACTTCCCCATCCAGCTCGACGACAAGCTCAACGCCGTGGCCGGTTCCGCCGCGCTCGGCGACTACCGGCCGACGGCACAGGCCGTGCAGGTCCGCAACGACCTGGTGGTGGCGATCGACGCCCAGCTCGCCAAGCTGCGCGGGATCTGGGACGCCGACCTCGCCCACTTCAACCAGTTGGCGCGCGACAAGGGGGTGGCGGCGGTCATCGTTCCCCCGGCTCGGCTAAAGTAATTCGGCTAAAATAAGACGATGAGAACCTCGGACCTCGGGAAGCAGAATGAAATGAGCGACATGGACGTCATCACCCGGCCGGTTCCGGCCAGATCCTTTCCCACCTACACCCTCAGCGGCTGGGACCTCTCCGAGCTGCTCCCCGAGCCCAGCGAAGCGGTGTTCGCCTCCCGCCTCGCCGGCCTCGAAGCGGCCGTCACGGCCTTCGAGCTCCGGCGCGACGACCTCGATCCGCGGATGGAGCCCGGCGCCTTCCTCGCCGTCGTCCGCCGGTACGAGGAGCTCCACGACCTGATCCAGGTGATCAACGGCTACGCCTCGCTCTGGTTCTACTCCGACACCGGCAGCCAGGAGGCGCTGACCTTCCGCAACCGCGTGCGCCAGGAGATCACCGAGGCGGGCAACCGGGTGCTCTTCTTCACCCTCTGGTGGCGGAGCCTCGGCGACGACGAAGCCTGGCGCCTGCTGCCGAGCGAGAGCGAGCACCGCGACTACCGCCAGTTCCTCCAGGACCTGCGGCGCTTCAAGCCCTACACGCTCGACGAGAAGAGCGAGCAGATCATCAACATCAAGGACCAGACCGGCGGCGAGGCGGTCGTCACCCTCTACTCGATGCTCACCAACCGCCTCGAGTTCAACCTCGAGGTGGACGGCGAGGCGCGCAAGCTGACCCGCGACGAGCTGATGGGGCACGCCTTCTCGACCAACCCCGAGCTGCGCGAGGGGGCCTACCGGGAGCTCTACCGGGTCTACTCGCACGAGGCGAACATCCTCGGCCAGATCTACGCCAACGTGGTGCGCAACTGGTACGACGAGCAGGTGGGCCTGCGCGGCTATCCCTCCCCCATCGCCGTGCGCAACCTCGACAACGACGTGCCCGACCGCGCCGTCCAGGTGCTGCTGGAGGTGGCGCGCGAGAACGCCGGCATCTTCCAGCGCTACTTCCGCCTGAAGGCCGGCTGGCTGGGCCTGGAGAAGCTGCGGCGCTACGACATCTACGCCCCGCTCGCCGGCTCCGACCGCAAGATCGAGTACTCCGACGCCGTCCGCTCGGTGCTCGAGACCTTCGCCGACTTCCACCCCAGCCTGTCCGACTACGCGCGGCGGGTGTTCGACGAGAACCACCTCAACGGCGAGATCCGCAAGGGCAAGCGCGGCGGCGCCTTCTGCTACACCGTGCTGCCGCGCTACACGCCCTGGGTGCTGGTCAACTACGCCGGCCGGGTGCGCGACGTCGCCACCCTCGCCCACGAGCTCGGCCACGCCATCCACAGCCTGCTGGCCAGCCACTGCTCCAGCCTGACGCAGCATGCCTCGCTGCCGCTGGCCGAGACCGCCTCGGTGTTCGCCGAGATGCTGATGACCGACCGCCTGCTGCGCGAGGAGCCCGACCCGCTCGCCCGCCGCGAGCTGCTGGCCGCCGCCGTCGACGACGTCTACGCCACCGTCCTGCGCCAGGCCTACTTCGTCCTCTTCGAGATCGAGGCCCACGACGCCATCCGCGCCGGCCGCTCGACCGACGAGCTGTCGGAGATCTACATGGGGAAGCTGCGCGAGCAGTTCGGCGACAGCGTCGAGATCGGCCCCGAGTTCCGCTACGAGTGGCTGTCGATCCCACACATCTACCAGACCCCGTTCTATTGCTACGCCTACAGCTTCGGCCAGCTCCTGGTGCTCGCCCTCTACCGCCGGTTCCAGGAGGAGGGAGAGGCCTTCAAGCCCGGCTACCTGCGGCTGCTCTCCTACGGCGGCTCGGCGCGCCCCGAGCAGATCCTCGCCGAGGTGGGGATCGACATGACCGACCGCAAGTTCTGGCAGGGAGGGTTCGACCTCGTGGCCGAGCGGATCGACGAGCTGGAGGCGATGAAGCTTTGAAACGGATCGGTCTTCTCCTCCGTTCTGTTGATTGTCGGATGAACGGACCCCATCGCGAAATAAGCGAGGAGAAGACGATGAACGGAACGAAGCCTTTCGGAATTGCCAGATTGGCCACCGCCGCCCTGCTCGCGGCGGGGCTCACCGCCACGACGGCCGGAGCCGCCCGCGCGGCGGACCTCTGGCTCCACGTCGACGTGCACGGGGACAAGGGGGGAGACGAGGCAAAGATCAATCTCCCGGTGTCGATGATCCACAACCTCGCCGGCATGATCCCGGAGGAGACGCGGAGCCACGGCCGGGTCCACGTCAAGGATCACGACTACGACGTCGCCGAGTTGCGCCGCGCCTGGCGCGAGGTCCAGCAGGGCCCCGACGCCACCTACCTGACCGTCAACGACCCGCAGTCCAAGGTGCGGATCGCCAAGCGCGGCGGGTATTTGGAATTGCGAGCGACCGAGCACGGCGGCAAGGCGGAGAACGTCGAGGCGAAGATCCCCCTCTCGGTGATGGCCGCCCTGCTCTCCGGCTCCGGCGATCAGCTCAACGTCGACGCCGCCCTCGACGAGCTCGCCCGCTTCGGCGAGGGCGAGCTGCTGACGGTCACCAGCGATCAGGAGACGGTGCGGATCTGGGTCGATCACGCCTCCGAAGCCCGGTAGGAAGGCGAACCAGGGACCTAAGGGACAACAGGGACTGCAGGGACGACAGGAAAAAAACTAAATCCGCTGCCGGCGTCCTTTCTGGTGTCCCTGCTGTCCCTGCTGTCCCTTAGGTCCCTTTTATCCTTTTATCCTAGCTCCTCCGCCGCCATTGCCGCGATCCGCTCGCCGATCGAGATCGAGGCGGTGGCGCCGGGGGAGGGGGCGTTCAGCACGTGGATCGCCCGTTCGCTGCGCACGATCCGGAAGTCGTCGAGCAGCCCCCCCCTGGCGTCGAGCGCCTGCGCGCGGACGCCGCTCCCCGCCCGGTGGACGTCGGCGGCGGCGATCTCCGGCACCAGCCTTTGCAGATCGCGCACGAACAGTCCCTTGGAGAGCGACCGCCGGACCTCGTAGGCGCCGATCCGGCCGAAGCGCGCCGCCAAGCGCCAGAAACCGGGCCAGGCGGCGATGGCTGCGGCGTCGCGAAGCGAGACATCGCGCCAGCGGTACCCCTCGCGCTTGAGGGCGAGCACGGCGTTGGGGCCGGCCTCGATCGAGCCGTCCACCACCCGCCGCGTCAGGTGGACGCCGAGGAACGGGAAGCGGGGGTCGGGGACCGGGTAGATCAGCGCCCGCACCAGGCTCCGCCGTTCGGGGGCGAGGTCGTAGTACTCGCCGCGGAAGGGGAAGATCCGCACCTCCGGGTCGGCGCCGCAGAGGCGCGCCACGCGGTCGGACTGCAGGCCGGCGCAGTTGACCAGGAGCCGCGCCCTGACCGCGCCCGCCGGCGTCTCGGCGACCAGCCCGGGGCCGTCCCGCCGCACCCCGGTCAGGCGGGCGCCGGTCAGCACCCTCCCCCCGCCGCTTCGATCCGGCGGGCGTAGGCGCGCGCCACCGCCGGATAGTCGGCGATGCCGGTCGCCGGCACGTGGAGGGCCGCGATGCCGGTGGCGTGCGGCTCGAAGTCGCGGATCTCCTCCGCCTTCAACCGCCGCACGCCGGCGAGGCCGTTGGCCGCCCCCCGCCGCTCCAACTCGTCGAGCCGCGGCAGCTCATCCGGAGAGGTGGCCACGATCAGCTTGCCGCAGCGCTCGTGGGCGATCCCCTCCTCGGCACAGAAGCGGAACATCGCCTCCGAGCCCTCGGCGCAGAGGATCGCCTTGAGCGAGCCCGGCTTGTAGTAGATCCCGGAATGGATGACGCCGCTGTTGTGGCCGCTCTGGTGGACGGCGAGGCGCTCCTCGGCTTCGAGCACCGCCACCTTCCGATGCCTGGAGAGGGCCATGGCGGTGGCGAGGCCGAGCAGGCCGCCGCCGATCACCGCGACGTCGCAGGAGGAGCCGGGGGTTGCCATCAGGCTAGGGCGCCAGCCGCTCGATCTTCCACCCACCCTCCGGCAGCAAACTGTAGAGCAGCCGGTCGTGCAGCCGGCTGGGGCGACCCTGCCAGAACTCGATCGTCTCCGGGCGCACCCGGAAGCCCCCCCAGTCGTCCGGCAGCGGCACCTGGCCGTCGGGGAAGCGCTCGCCGGCCGCGTTCCAGAGCCGCTCGATCTCCTCGCGACCGGAGATCGGCCGGCTCTGCGGCGAGGCCCACGCTCCCAGCCGCGAGCCGAGCGGGCGGGAGGCGAAGTAGGCCTCCGACTCCGCGCGCGAGGTGGCCTCGACCGTTCCCTCGACGCGCACCTGGCGGTCGAGCGCCGCCCAGTAGAAGACCAGGGCGGCGCGGGGGTTCTCCCGCAGCTCCCGCCCCTTGCGGCTCGCGTAGTGGGTGTAGAAGACGAATCCCCGCGCGTCGACACCCTTGAGGAGCACGACGCGGGCCGACGGCCGCCCGGCGCCGTCGGCGGTCGCCAGGGTCATCGCGGTGAACTCCTGGGGCTCGACCGCCTTCGCCTGGGCCAGCCAGAGGCGGAACTGCTCGATCGGGTCGGCGGCGAGATCCCCCTCGGAAAGCCCGGCCCGCTCGTACTCCCGGCGCACGTCGGCGACGTTCATCGTCATGGCGCGGGATTCTACTTCGTGCAGGCGGTAAGCAGAAGTTCGCCCCGGCCGTCACAAAGCGCGCCCAGGGGTAAGCCGCCGCCGCCCCGCATCGCAAGAATCGATCAGATCACACCGTTCCACGCGCCTCGGCGGCGAGCCCATTACTCATTGTAAGCATCTGATTTGATTTGACTTACGCTTACATTACGCTTTATATTTGCCCTCGCGAGAGAGATCATGGCCGAGCCGCTCACACAGAGGAACCACGAAAGACCGGCGCTCCCCGAGGCCCTGCGCGCCCATCTGCGCAGCGCCCGCGAGCTCGACCGGGAGCTGCGGGAGTCGGCGGGCCAGGGCGCCTTCCCTACCGCCGTCCCCGTCCTCGACCGCCTGCTCGCCGGCGGCCTGCCGCGCGGGCAGCTCGTGGAGCTCGTCGGCGCCCGCACCAGCGGCCGCTTCTCCACCCTGCTGGCGGTGCTCGCCGCCGCCACCGGCATGGGCGAGGCGGCGGCGCTGGTGGACCTGGGCGACAGCCTCGATCCCAACGCGGCGACGGCGCTGGGGATCGACCTCGAGCGCTTCCTCTGGGTGCGCCCGGCCTGGATGAAGGAGGCGCTGGCGGCGGCGGAGATGCTGCTCGCCGGCGGCTTCCCCCTGGTGGCGGTCGATCTCGGGCTGCCGCCGGTGCGCGGCGGCCGGGGGGTCGAGTCCGCCTGGCTCCGCCTGGCGCGGGCGGCCCGGGCCCACGACGCGGTGCTGCTGGTGGGCTCCCCCTACCGGGTGACCGGCACGTCCGCCGCCGCGGTGTTGCAGGCCGGCCGCGGACGGGCCACCTGGCGCGGCGGCGACGTCTCTCCCTGGCTGCTCGACGGCTTCGCCGCGCGCGTCGAGCTGGAGAAGCACCGGGGGCGGCTCCCCGGCCAGAGCGAAGACCTGCGGCTGCTGGTGGAGGACCTGCCGCGCCCCGCCCTGCCGCCGCGGCTCCCGGCGCGCCCGGCGGCGGTTCCTCTCCGCCAGGAGCGGGCGTGGCCCCTCCTCCGGGCCGCCTCCGCCTGAAGGCGAGCACAAGGGACGGCAGGGACTCCAGGGACACCAGGGACATGAAGAGCCACGCAGACATCGGATTTTCCTTGTCCCTGGAGTCGCTGGAGTCCCTGCCGTCCCTGTCCCTGCCCCTCTTCTCCTAGCCGTTTCGCCTCGCCATGCCGCGCATCGCCTGCCTCCACCTCCCCCTCTTCCCTCTCGCCGCCCGGCTGCGCAGCGAGCCCGAGCTGGCGCGCGAGGCGCTGGCGGTGGTGGAGGGGAACGGCAACGCCGCCCGCGTGGTGGCGGCGACGCGCCTCGCCCGGGCGGCCGGCCTGCGCCCCGGCCTCACCCTCCCCCAGGCGCGCGCCCTCTGCCCCAAGCTGGTGGCCCGCCCGCGCGACGCCGGCTGCGAGCGCGCCGCCCAGGAGGCGCTGCTGGAGGTGGCGGAGGCCTTCTCGCCGCGCGTCGAAGACGCCGGCGAGGGGATCGTCTACCTGGACGCCGACGGCATCGAGCGCCATTATCCTGGTACAGGCCCCGGCTCCTCCCCGGAGCTGGCGATGGGGCGGGCGCTGATGAACGCCGCGGACGCCGCCGGGCTGCCGGCGCGGGTGGGGATCGCCTCCAGCAAGCTGGCCGCGCGGGTGGCCTCCGGCCTCGCCAGCCCGCCGGCGATCGTGCCCGCGGGCGAGGAGGCGGCCTTCCTCGCTCCCCTGCCGCTGCAACGGCTGGCCCCGGAGGTGGACGTCGCCGAGACCCTGGAGCGCTGGGGCGTGCGGTCGGTGGGGGACTTCGCCCGCCTGCCGCCGTCGCGGATCGCCAGCCGCCTCGGCCGCCTCGGCCGCGAGCTCCACTCGACCGCCCGCGGCATCGATCCCCGGCCGCTGATGCCGCGCGAGCCGCCGCCAACCTTCCACGAGGGGATGAGCCTCGAATGGCCGCTCGTCGCGCTCGAACCTTTCCTGTTCGTGGGGCGGGCGGCGCTCGACCGCCTCTGCCGGCGCTTGGAGTCGCGCGGCTTCGCCTGCCAGCGGCTGGAGCTCGAGATGCGGCTGGAGCCCGAGGGCTTCCAGTCGCGCGCCGTCGACCTGCCGGCGGCCACCTGCGACGTCAAGACCCTGCTCACCCTGGTGCGCCTGGAGCTCGAGGCCCGCCCGCCCGGCGCGCCGGTGGCCGAGTTCACCTTCGTCGCCCACCCCGACCGGCCGCGCGAGGCGCAGCTCTCGATCTACGGCCCGGCCGCCCTGTCGCCCGACCGGCTGGCCACCACCCTGGCGCGCCTCTTCGCCCTGCTCGGCCCCGACCGGGTGGGCTCGCCGCGGCCGGTGGACGGCCATCGCCCCGAGCGCTTCGCCCTCGTCGACTTCTCCCCGCCGCCTCCCCCCGAGGTCCACCGCGAGCCGCGCGCCGGCCGCGGCCTCCTCGCCGTGCGGGTGCTGCGGCCGCCGGTCGAGATCGAGGTGCTGACCGCCGGGGAGGCCGACAGCGCCGCCGCGAGCCCGGTCGAGATCCGCTCGACCGTCCACGCCGAGGAGGCCAGGCGGCCGCGGGTCGAGGGAACGGTGAAGGTCGCCTCCGGACCCTGGGGGCTCGAGGAGGACTGGTGGGCCGACGATCCGGCGGGGCGGGACTACTGGGATGTGGAGATCGCCGGCCGCGGGCTCTATCGGATCTACCGGGAGCGCGCGACCGGCGTCTGGTACGCCGACGGGATCTACGACTGAAACCTAATCGCCCGGCAGGAAGTGGCTCGCCGAGCAGGCGCTGTCGAGCTGAATGGCGTCGAAGCCGACGCTGAACCGCCCCTGCGCGCTCATGGTCACGACCACCCAGGCCTGCGCCGCGGTGCCGTCCTCGGGGGGCACGGAACCCGCCGGCGACACAAAGGTGTTGAGGTTGAGGTAGAGCCAGCCGAAATCGAACGGCACCGGCAGGTCCGCGCTGCCCACCAGCGTGCTCTGCGCCTCGGCCGGGAACGGGAGCAGCCCCTGCTGCGGCGGCTGCGGCGACACCGGGAAGGCCGACGTCACCACCGGGTGCTCCTGCTCGTCGAAGATGACGATCCCCTCCTGGCCGAGCGGATACCAGGGGGGTAGCGCCCCTCCCAGCGACGGGCAGACGAAGGGATCCTGGTTGACCTTCGAGTCGCGCCAGACGAGCAGGCTGGTGCCGGCGTCGAAGAGACCCCGGGTGATGTAGCGCGCCGCGAAATTAGTGGACAGCGGTTCGCGGTGGTCGGTGGCGTTCCAGTCGACGTAGCGGCCGTAGAAGGTGTACTGGCCCGGCGTCGTGGTCTGCAGGTCGGTGAGGCTCGCCTCGATGTGCACCAGGGGATTGCCGTCGGCGAGGTTCTGGAGCTCATGGACCAGGAAGAAGTCCCCCCAGAGCACGTTCTGGAAGGTGGCGTCGTTGGTGAAGTAGCTGGGGTCCCCGGGGAAGCGCTGCGTGCAGTTGCTGACGGTGTCGACCGTGACGTAGCCGCGCGCGATGTTGTCCCCCAGGTCGCGGCCGGCGCAGCGGCCGGACAGGAAGGTCGGCGAGGGCTTGCCGGTCAGCGCCAGGTGCAGGTGATCGACGAAAGACGCCGGCAGGGTCGCCGGCGGCGGCAGGAAGCCGTTACAGCTCGAGAAATTGATGTCCTGCGAGAAGGCTCCCTGCGGCGAGATGGTGTCGTGGGGGTCCTGCCCATCCGAGGCGGTCTGCGGCAGCACGCCGTTGAGGACGTCGTAGAGGCTGATCGTCTGCACGTCGTAGCCGGTCAGGTAGATGTTGAAGTCGAGCACCGGCACCGACAGGTCCGACCACACCACGACGTGCGCCAGGATCGCGGTGGCCGACGCGTTGTTGATCGACAACAGGGTGTTGACCCGCCACTGATTGGCAACGTCCACCTCGAAATAGGGGAGGAGCAGCGTCGCCGCCGGCACCTCGTCGATGGTGCAGATCACCGCCCGGGCAGGCACCGTTGCGAACAGGCTGGCGAACAACAGGATGAACGCACACTTCCTCATGGGGAGCCCTCCTAGCGTCGTTTCTCAGGGACCGACTGATGGATCAGAAGACAAAACCGGCGACTAGACGGGAGTATATCCGGATTGGCCCGGGGGCGGAACGCCGCGCCCGGGCCAATCCGGATCTCGTTCCGGATCTCGTTCGACAGGGAGGGCTCAGAAGTGCCAGACCAGGCCGGCGTTGGCGCCGAGGCCGCGGAGCTGCAGGTCGACCTTGTCGGAGATCGTGGTGGTGCTGTTCTGCCGCACCGTGGTATCCACGCTGCGGTAGATCGCCTCCAGCATGATGCCGAAGCCGTGGTCGGTCTTGATGTCGGCCCCGGCCACCGCGAACCAGCCGAGCTCGTTGTTGGTGTTGCCCCGCTGGGGGTTCAGCACGAAATAGCTGGCGCCGCCGCCCAGGTAGGGCGAGAAGGTGGAGTCGGGCTGCCACTTGTATTGCAGGCCCGCCTCCAGCGGCGCCACTCGGAGCTTGACGTCGTCGCCGTTGGAGAAGCGCGCCCCGGAGGTGACGTCGCCCAGGTAGGTGGCCCGCAGGGTGATGAAATTGGCGAGGTCGAGCTTGACCCCGCCGCCGTATCCGTGGCCGGCGTCCTTCGTATCCTGATAGGAGCCGAACACGCCGAAGTCCGCCGCCTTGGCGGGTCCCGCCAGCAGCCCGAGGCCCAGGGCCGCCGCCGCGCACAGAGCCGTTTTTTTCATGGCAATTTCCTCCGTTTCCGATGTTGCACCACCGGCCTGGGACGAGTCCCCAGGCCGGACCGTTGTGAGGCACGGTTGGGTGCAAAGCCCGTTCCAGAAAGGCTGAAACGGGCAGCGGGAAACGGCGGCCCGACCTGCTTACTTCCGGCGGTTCGCCGGCAGGGTGCGCTTGCGCAGGCGGAAGGAGAGGGGGGTGACCTCCACCATCTCGTCCTCGCGGATGAACTCGAGCGCCTGCTCCAGGTTCATGATCCGCGGCGGCACCAGCCGCACCGCGTCGTCCGAGCCGGAGGCGCGCATGTTGGTGAGCTTCTTCTCCTTGGTGATGTTGACGTCGAGGTCGTTGGGGCGGGCGTTCTCCCCCACCACCATCCCTTCATAGACCTCCTCGCCCGGGGAGATGAACAGCTCGCCACGCGGCTGCAAGCCCTCGATCGCGTAGGCGGTGGTGCGCCCGGGGCGGTCGGAGACCAGCGCGCCGTTGGTGCGGTGGGCGATCTCCCCCTGCCAGACGTCCCAGCCGTCGAACAGGTGGTTCATGATCCCGGTCCCCCGGGTGTCGGTGAGGAATTCGGAGCGGAACCCGATCAGCCCCCGCGAGGGGACGCGGAACTCGATCCGCACCCGGCCGGAGCCGTGGTTGACCATCTTAGTCATCCGCCCCTTGCGCACCCCCATCTGCTGGGTGACGACGCCGATGTAGTCCTCGGGGCAGTCGATCACCAGTTGCTCCATGGGCTCGTGGAGCGGCCCGTCGTCGATCCGCCGGGTGATCACCTCGGGCTTGCCGACCGACATCTCGTACCCCTCCCGGCGCATCATCTCGATCAGGATGGCGAGCTGCAGCTCGCCGCGCCCCGAGACCTTGAAGGCGTCCGGGGTCTCGGTCGGCTCCAGCCGGATCGAGACGTTGGTCAGCGCCTCCTTCTCCAGCCGCTCCTTGAGCTTGCGCGAGGTGACGTGCTTGCCGTCGCGGCCGCTGAAGGGGGAGTCGTTGATCGACAGCACCATGGCGATCGTCGGCTCGTCGATCTGGATGTGCGGCAGCGCCCGCGGGTTCTCCCATTCGGAGAGCGTCTCGCCGATGCTCACCTGCTCGAGGCCGGCGATGGCCACGATATCCCCCGGGCCCGCCTCGGCGATCTCCACCCGCTTCAACCCGTCGTAGCCATAGAGCAGGGAGACCTTGGCCGGAGCGAAGGTGCCGTCGAGCCGGCAGACGGCGACTTCCTGGGCCTTGCGCACCCGGCCGTTGAAGATCCGGCCGATGGCGAGCCGGCCGACGTAGTCGTCGTAGGCGAGGTTGGTGAACAGGAGCTGGAGCGGCATTTCGGGATCGAAGCGCGGCGCCGGCACCGAGCGGACGATCTCCTCGAAGAGCGGCTTGAGCGTCTCCTCCAGACCGTCCGCCGCGAGTCCGCAGCGCCCCGCGCGGGCGTTGCAATAGAGCACGGGGAAGTCGAGCTGCTCTTCGGTGGCGTCGAGGTCGATGAAGAGGTCGAAGACCTCGTTGAGCACCTCGCCGGCCCGGGCGTCGGGACGGTCGATCTTGTTGATCACCACGATCGGCGGCAGGCCGGCCTCCAGCGCCTTGCGCAGCACGAAGCGGGTCTGCGGGAGCGGCCCTTCGCTGGCGTCCACCAGCAGCAGGACGCCGTCCACCATCTTCAGCGTCCGCTCCACCTCACCGCCGAAGTCGGCGTGTCCCGGGGTGTCGATGATGTTGATCCGGGTCCCCAGGAAGTGGATGGACGTGTTCTTGGCCATGATGGTGATGCCCTTCTCGCGCTCGAGGTCGATCGAGTCCATCACTCGCTCGGCCACGTGCTCGTGGGCGCCGAAAGTGCCGCTCTGCCAGAGCATCGCGTCCACCAGCGTGGTCTTGCCGTGGTCCACGTGGGCGATGATGGCGAGGTTGCGCACGTCGTCTCTGGTCTCGGAAGTCAAACCGGTCCTCTCGTTCTCGGGGAAGGAAAAAGTCGGTGAAAAAGTTACAAGCCCCGCGGGGACGGGGAGGATACCACAAAGTGTCCCCTCACTCCCCCAACCCCCTCTCTCCCAGCCCTCCACCCGCCCGCCGGGGAGAGAGGGGGCTTTGAAGACGACTGCCGGAAAGACGGGTCTTTATCCCGAACCAGCCGAAGGCGTTCGTTTCTCCCTCCTCTACCCGGAAGGGCGGGTGGAGGGCTGGGAGAGGAGGGCCGGGGAGGTGAGGGCCTTTTTTCTACGCCAGCCCGGCCGACTTCAGGGTCCGCATGGCGCGCAGGGCCTCGCGCACGGTCTCGACCTCGTGCGGCTCGAAGTAGGCGAGCTCGCAGCGGGTGCAGACCCACGCCGGCACCTGCTCCCAGACCAGCCGGTACCCCTGCCCTTCGAGGACGACCGGCGCCGTGCCCCGCTCGACGGGGCCCTGGCAGCGCAGGCAGCGCATCGGCAGCAGCTCGGGAGCCGCCGGCACGGGCGCCTTCTGCCCGCCCAGTGGGATCGTGGCGTCGAGGTCCACCACCGGCCGCAACACGCCGCGGGAGCGCGGCGGCGCGGGATCGTTCGCAGCGGCACCCGGGGAAATCCCCGGGGAAGGAAACGAGGGGCGAGAGCCGGCCTTCAACAGCATGGGACGCTCCTTCTACCTACGCGCGGACATCGTACGGCGTTCCCGGGCTTTTGCAAAGATCTTGCCCGAAGCGGGCGCTCCATCCTCAGTATAGGATCGGACGCCGGATCTGGCGCCGATCTGGAATGCCGGTCCCCGTCCGGAGATTGAACAGGACATGAAAGCCCTCCTCTCCCTGGCGCTCGCGCTGCTCGCCGCTCCGCCCGCCGCGCCACCTGTCGACACCACCCCTCGCGGCAAGGTGGTCGACAAGATCGTGTGCGCGGCCAAGCCCGGCGAGAGCTACGCCCTCTACCTGCCCAGCGGCTACACCCCCACCCGCGCCTGGCCCATCCTCTATGTGCTGGATCCCCGCTCCAGGGGGACGCTGGCGGCCGAGCGCTTCCGCGCCGGCGCCGAGACCTACGGCTACATCCTGGCCAGCTCCAATAACTCGCTGAGCGACGGCCCGGTCGAGCCGAACGTCGAGGCGATGCGGGCGATGTGGACCGACACCCACGGCCGTTTCCAGATCGACGACCACCGGGTCTACGCCGCCGGCTTCTCCGGCACCGTGCGCTCCTGCTGCACCCTGGCGCGGGCGGTGCCCGGCACGATCGCGGGCATCATCGGCGCCGGCGCCGGTTTCCCCTTCCACGAGCCGCCGCGCAAGGGGGACCCCTTCGTCTTCTTCGGCACTCTCGGGGACAAGGACTTCAACTACTACGAGGTGACGGACCTCGAGCCCAGGCTGGACGAAGCCGGGATTGTCCACCGCATCGAGATCTTCGACGGCGTCCACCAGTGGCCGCCCGAGGAGCTCGCCACCCGGGCCCTCGGCTGGATGGAGATCCAGGCGATGAAGGCGGGCACGCGGGCGAAGGACCAGGCGCTGATCGACCGGCTCTGGCAGCAGACGATGACTCACGCCCACGAGGCCGAGGCCGCCGGCAACCTCTTCCAGGCGCACCGCTACTACTCCGGAGCCGCCGCGGACTTCGCCGGCCTGCGCGCCGCCGCCGACGTCGCCGAGGCCGGCCGCAAGGCCACCGTGCTGGCCGCCACCCCGATCCTCCAGCGCGACTGGAAGGAGCGCCAGCTCCGGCTCAAGCACGACAAGGAGTTCCTCGCCGGCGCTCCCGGCCTCCTCGCCGCCGCCAACCCGTCGGGCGAGCCGGCGACGGTGGCGCAGGTGGTGGCGGCGCTGCGCATCTCCGAGCTGCGCGCCAGGGCCAAGAGCGCCGCCGAGCCGGACGAGCGGCTCTCCGCCCAGCGGGTGCTCAACACGCTCGACGTGCAGACCGGCTACTACCTGCCGCAGTCCTACAACCAGCAGCAGAAGTGGGATCAGTCGATCTTCGTCCTCTCGATCGCCGTCGAGATCGCTCCCGAGAGCCCCTTCAACTGGTACAGCCGCGCCCAGGCCTACGCCCGCAAGGGGGACAAGAAGCGGGCGCTGGCCGACCTCCAGACGTCCGTCGACAAGGGCTGGAAGGACCTCGCCGCGCTCCAGCAGGAAGAAGCCTTCGCACCGCTGCGCCAGGAAGCTGAATACCAGCGCATCCTCCTGGCCCTGAACGAGAACCTGAAGACGCCCTACGGGGGCTAGGCGCCCAGGCGCTCCCCGTCTCCCAAGGAAGCCCATTCCATGAAGAAGATCGCCCTTCTGCTCCTCCCCCTCCTGCTGACGCCGGTCCTGGCGGCCCGCGCCGCCGAGAAGCCGGCGAAGACGAAGACGGCGGCGCCCGCCGCGGCATCCGCGACCTCCGCGCGCGCCAAGGAGGCCGCCAAGGACTCGCCTCCGGCCGCCACCGCGCCGGCGCCGCCGACCGAGACCCTCACCTACGGCCGCTTCGGCAAGGTCTACATCTACCGGCGGACGCCCCACCCCAGCCACGTCGCCATCTTCTTCTCCGGCGACGGCGGCTGGAATCTCGGGGTGGTCGACATGGCCCAGATCCTGGCCGACATGGACACCCTGGTGGTGGGCGTCAACGTCCCCGCCTACGTGGGGAAGCTCAACGCCGCCAAGGAGAGCTGCACCTCGGCGGCCGTCGACCTCGAGCTGCTCTCCAAGTACGTGCAGAAGACACTCGGCCTGCCGAACTACGAGCCGCCGGTGCTCGTCGGCTACTCCTCGGGGGCGACGCTCGCCTACGCCGCGCTGGTGCAGGCGCCGCCCAGCACGTTCAGCGGCGGCATCGGCATGGGCTTCTGCCCGGACCTCGAGCTCACCCACCCCTTCTGCCCGGGCCACGGCATCGCCAGCGACCCCGGCCCGAAGGGGAAGGGGGTCGTCTTCCGCCCCGCCACCACCCTGGAGCAGCCCTGGATCGCGTTCCAGGGGACGATCGACAAGGTCTGCTTCAAGGACGACGTGGTCAAGTACACCGCCAAGGTGAAGAACGCGGAGACGGTGCTGCTCCCCGACGTCGGCCACGGCTTCTCGAAGGCCAACAAGTGGGCGCCGCAGTTCCGCCAGGCGTTCCGCAAGATCGTGCAGGGGGACAAGCCCCCGGCCGCCGCGGCTCCCGCGCCGAGCGCCGCGCCGGGCACCACCCCGGGCAAAGGGGTTCCCAGCGTCGCCGACCTGCCGCTGGTCGAGGTGCCCGCCAAGGCGCAGGGGGGGAAGATGCTCGCCGTGATCCTGTCGGGGGACGGCGGCTGGGCCGGCATCGACAAGGACGTGGCCGGAGCGCTCTCGGCCCAGGGCATCCCGGTGGTCGGCTGGAACTCGCTGCAGTACTTCTGGAGCGCCAAGACGCCCGACGTCGCCGCCAGGGACCTCGACCGCATCCTTCGCCACTACATGGCGGTATGGAACCGCCAGGAGGTTCTGCTGGTCGGCTACTCCTTCGGCGCCGACGTCCTCCCCTTCTTCGCCAACCGGCTCCCCGCCGACCTGCTGGAACGGGTTCGCCTGGTCTCGCTCCTCGGGCCGGGGAAGACGGCGGACTTCGAGTTCCACGTCACCGACTGGCTGGGCGGCGGCAGCAAGGGGCAGCCGGTGCTCCCCGAGGTCAGGAAGCTCGCCGGCCACCCCCCGGTCCTCTGCCTCTACGGCAGCCAGGAGAGCGACAGCCTCTGCCCGCAGATCCCTCCCGCCCTCGGCAAGGCCCAGGTGCTGCCGGGAGCCCACCACTTCGGAGGGGACTACGACGCTCTCGCCGCGCTGATCCTCAAAGCCGCGCAGGGGGGCACGGCGGAGGCGAAGCGGTAGGCCGGCCTTCCGATGGGGCTTGGCTTTTGCATATGCTTATCGTCCTTAACAAGGAGGATAGCGATGACGCAAGCCAAGACCCGGATTCTCATGCTGCTGCTGGCGACCTTCACGACCTTCTTCGCCTTGACGCCGCCGAAGCCGGCCCAGGCCTGTTTCGCCTACGACATCGAATCGTGCCAGCAGAGCGACGGAAGTTGGTGCCAGTACTCGGACTGCCCGAAGTACAACCACTGCTCGGGCGTCTTGACCAACTGCGGCTACGTCAGGACCACCTGCTGCGTCTGAAGGCTGCCCGCCAGGGCGCCTCACGGGCCGCCCGGGACCGATCCCGCGCGGCCCTTCGCCTGTTTCTTCCCTACTTGGGCGGCTCTTCCGCCCCGATCGAGAAGATCCGCTCCAGGTCGTAGCGGGAGAAGGCGCGGAACGCCAGCAGCGTTTCCGAGCGGATGATGCCGCCGATCTTCAGCATCTGGCGGGTGACCGCGTCGGCGATCGCCTCGTTGTCCTTGACGCGCGCGATGGCCACCAGGTCGTACTGGCCGGCCACTGAATACACCTCGGTGATCCCCGGGAGGTCGACCAGCGCCTCGGCGACCTCGTTGACCCTCGACTTCTCCACCACCAGCAGAATGACGGCACTGACCATGGGCACCCCCTCCGATTGATCTTCAGGCTCTCCTGAGCACTATACCAGCGGTGCCGGCGGCGGCGCCTGCCGGGACGCCGCCGGACGGACCGGGCCTGCGATACGCTACCGCCCATGGACCTCGCCGCCGCGCTCCCCGAACCCCTCTACCAGCGGACCCTCGGTTTCCTCCGCGAGCTGACCGCCATCTCCTCCGAGAGCGGCGATCCGGCGGGCCTCCGGCGCGCGGCGGAATTCCTCGCCGCCGCCCTGCGCGAGCGCGGGCTCGCCACCGAGGTCCGCGACGAGGCTCCGCACGCCGGGGCCCCTCCCCTGCCGGTGGTCTACGCCCGGGGAACCCACACCGAGCGCGCGCATCTCCTGCTGATCGGCCATCTCGACACCGTATTGCCGGCCGCGGAGCCCCGCCTCGACGGCGACCGCCTCGTCGCCACCGGCGCCATCGACATGAAGGGGGGGCTCGCCGCCTTCGTGGGAGCTCTCGATCTCCTCCACTTCCGGGAGGAGCGCCCCCCCTCCGACCTGCTGCTCGTGGTGGTGCCGGACGAAGAGGTGGCGGGCGCGCTCTCCCAGGCCGCCGTCCGCCGCTGGGGGGAGACGGCGCGCGCCCTCTGGGTGCTGGAGCCAGGCGAGCCCGCGGGCGACGCGGAGACCATGGTCGCCGGCCGCCGGGGGATGTTCCTCTGGCGGCTGGAAGCACGCGGCCAGGGAGCCCACTCCGGCCTTCATTATTGGGAAGGGCGCTCGGCCCTCATCGCCGCCGCGCGCTGGGTGATCGAAGCCGAGGCGCTCTCGCGGCCGGACGGCGGCCCCACCGTGAACGCCGCGCGTTTCGTGGCCGGCGATGCCACCTTCGTGGAAGGCCTCGCCACCACCCACACCTTCATCGGCACCGAACGCCAGCTCAACGTCGTCCCCGACCGCGCCCTCGTCGAGGGGGAAACCCGCTACATCCGCGCGGCCGAGCGGGACGACCTCGCCCGCCGCCTCGAAGCCCTGGCCCGGGACGTCGCCGTCGCCACCGGCACCGAGATCTCGTTCGCCGTCACCGGCACGATCCCGCCGGTCGATACCCGCGGTCCCCATGCCGGCGCCGGCAGGAACGCCGCCTCCCTGGCCGCCGCCGCCGGCTGGCGCCTGGAGATCGAAGAGGAGCGCGGAGGCATCTCCTTCCCCAACTTCCTCCCCGACCCCGGCCGCATCCCTGTCCTCGACGGCCTGGGTCCGGTCGGCGGCGGGATGCACACGCGGGATGAGTACGTGGACCTGCGCTCGCTGCGGCGCCGGATCGTGCTGCTGGCGGACCTGATGGCGGCGGATCGTGCGCGATCGGCCGAGTCGCGTTAGTATCATGGCCATGGAACGCGCCACTAACCAATTCGAGATCACACGGATCCAACTCAACAGTATCCGAAGTTTTCGAGAGTTGAATCTTGCCCTTTGCGATCCAGAAGGTTTCCCGCGGAGGCGAACCATTATCATTGGCAAGAACGGCACGTGCAAGTCGTCGCTCCTTCGAGCCATTGCTATTGGGCTAGCCGACCTCACTGATGCAAGCAGATTGATTTCGGAGCCAATAGGCGGCTTGGTAACTGAAGGCGCTAGCCAAGGGGAGATCATTGTCGAAGGACCCGAAGGCTTTAAAGGTCTTCCCCTTTTATCCTCTAAGGGAATCCGTCGATCAGGTGACAAGGAGAGCCTGATTGGCAGCATAACAAGGGGAAACGAAAAGGCTGAATATCGCTCCCTTCCTTTTGTCTGCGGCTACGGCGCGGGTCGGTTTGGAGTAGGATCTGAAGTCGGCAGACAATATAGGATTGCCGATTCCGTCTACAGCCTTTTCAATTACCACCACACTCTTATCGATTCCGAGCTGACACTTCGTCGCCTTCGCGACTTCCTCGGCACTGATGTCTACAAACGTACCATCCAAGGCCTCAAGCGTGCGCTTGGCCTTGCAGACAATGTCGAGATCGACCTCCGGCAAGGGGGTGGCGTCGAAATCTCCGGAGCGCCCTTTGGAAAGAAGATTCGACTCGAAGGGTGGGCAGACGGTTACCGGCTGACCTTCAGTTGGATTCTCGATCTCTATGCTTGGGCATTGCGGGCCGGTAATATCGATGAGGACGGCCACGTCGAAGGCATCCTCCTTATCGACGAAGTAGAGCAGCACCTCCATCCCTCCATGCAGGCCGAGATCCTTCCCCGCCTCTCCGAGCTCTTACCCAAGATGCAGATTCTCGCGACTACTCATAGCCCCCTAGTGGCGCTCGACGCCAAGCCAGAGGAGTTGGTCGTCCTTCGGCGAGAGGGAGACCACGTCATTGCCGAAGAACACATACCTGATTTTTCTGGCTACTCCGCCGAGGATATGCTCTCCGATCCCAGACTATTCGACACAAAGGTCTACGGTTCGGAAGCTCAGGAAAAACTGTCTGAGTACAAGGAACTTTCCTCCGTCCCAAAAGAGGGACGGAGTCCTGAGCAACGCGAAAGGCTCCGTTCTTTGGCGGCCGAAATCAGCTCATTCGAGGGGCCGAATGAGCGCCATAACGAGACGTCCCGCCTCCTGAGAGAACTCACGGCCAAATACGGGCTCTGATCCACCTTGATCCACATCGATCGCGACTGCACCGATGCCGCAGGAAAGCCGATTCAGCCGGATTTGGCTTGGTTCAAGCTATCCAAGCGATGGACGGATCAGGCACTCAAAGACGGTTCCGTCCACGTGGTTAAGGATCATGTCTACCGTCACGAATCGGTCAAGATCGCTCTGGAAGAGCTTTTCCATCGCAAGTGCGCCTACTGCGAAACACCCCTAAGCGAGGTAGGCTGGGAGGTCGAGCACTTTCGTCCCAAGGGCCGCGTTGCAGAGCGTACCGACCATCCTGGCTACTACTGGCTCGCCTATCATTGGCCAAATCTCTATCCATCCTGTGTTCCCTGCAACCAGGGTCGCCAGGACAAGCCGATGTGGCACGACCCCGTCACTGGTGACACGGCAGGCAAGGCCGACCAGTTCCCCGTCGGAGACGAAGGTCTGCGGGTCATGGACCCGGCGGGAGATTTAGCGGACGAGAATCCTCTTCTTCTGGACCCTTGTGCTGACGATCCCGAACGAAGCTTCAGGTATACCCCTCTCGGAGGGATCGAAGCTGTTCCAGGTGATCCACGTGCAGTGACTTCGATCCAGGTCTTTCACTTGACCCGAAAGCGCCTTCGGGATCGGCGCAGGGAACAAAGTGATACAATCGTCTTGCTTCTGAGACTTGTGGAGCGGTTGCGCCAGACCGACGACCCTATCAGGGTTGCCCAAATCGAAAGCGAGATCGAGGCAAAGTTCTTTTCGGATTCCGCCCCGTTCGCTGGAGCGGCGCGATTCGTTCGTAGCGATCGCGATGCCTTTGGAGTCTAGTCGCGGCACTACCTCGAAGCCAAATCGGCGGGACGCGGGGAGCGAACCAAACCTCAATCGGAGCCCTCCGCACCGAGGTCCGGATCGCTCAAACCGAGGTCGGAGTCACGGGAGCTAAGTGTGCGATCTCCCGACCACGGTACGGAGGATCCGCACCATGGTCCCGGTCTCCCGCACCAGGGTCGGAGACACCCAGACCTGGATCGGGATATACGCCTCGGGGTCGGAGGCTTCTAAACCAGGGTCCGGAACGCTCTGATCCTGGCTTGGAACGCTCATTTCTCGGAGTTTGACGGCTGTGGCGAGGCCGTCGAGGCTCGTGGGACGCCTTGGCAGGTCCCGTCGAAGCGTGGGCGACTCAGGCCCGAGGCGCCGAGACGGCCGGCCGGAGCGCCGCCGCCCTCACCGTGGCCGCCGGCTGGCGCCTGGAGATCGAGGAGGAGCGCGGAGGCATCTTCTTCCCCAACTTCCTCCGCTGGCGGACCTGATGGCGACGGACCGGCAAGGGCCTGAAAGGTTCGTCACCGCAATCAAGACGACAAGAAAAGATGAAGCCAATAGGTATGCATTTTCAGAAGACCATCGAGAATTTTGAGCCGCCGGCCCCGGCTCGTTATCCCGCTCTTGCGCACCTGCTTGGGTAGGACGGCGGAATTCTCCGCTGCCTTGATACTCAAGGAGGAACACTCCATGCGTAAAGTATTGCGAGGTCTGGGCGTCGCCGTAGTGCTGTTCTCGGCGGTAGCGGGTATTCCGGTGGCCAAGGCCATGGCTGAGGCTCCCGACCAGGAGATCTGCACCACTCCAGGATTCTGCAGCATCAGCGGCCTCCCCTGCCGCCTGAGCGGGCAGTGCGGCGCGGGACAGACCTGCAAGTGTAGTTGACCCTTGCCGGACCCATCTACCCTTCGCGCCAGACCGGCCGCGTGAGGCAGGTGGGTCCGCCCTCCGCCTTGAGCGAGATCTCCCGGCCGCGGTAAGTGAGCACCTCGCAGCCGGCCTCCTCCAGCCGCCGTTGCGTGACCGGATTGCCTTCCAGCATCAGCACCTTGCGCGGCGCCAGCGCCAGGACGTTGGGGCCCTGGGTGGGGAATTCCTCCTCCGGCACCTCGACGAGACGGATGCCGCGGTCCTGGAGGAGGCGCCAGAAGGAGACGGCGAGGAGCGAGGGATAGACCACCGCGAGGTCGTGATCCACCAGGCTGATCAGCGACAGGAGATGGAGGCAGGCCTCGGGACCGCCGAAATAGGGCAGTTCGACGGGGACGACCTCGACGCCGAGCGGCGCGAGGATCTCGCGGAGTTGGCGCAGCCCCTCGGCGTTGGTGCGGAACCCCTGGCCGGCGGCGAGGGTGTGGGGGTCGAGCCAGAGGAGGTCTCCCCCCTCGGCCGTGGCCTCGCCCTGGAGCGCGCCGAGGATGGGGACGCCGGCCTCCTGGAGGCGCCGGCCGAGCGCCTCCTCCTCGCCGCGGCGGAGCGCCTTGCCCATCCGCAGCAGGACGCTGCCGCGGTCGGTGATCAGAACGGGATCGAAGACGTAGATCGAATCCGCCCGCTCCGGCTGGGGTGAATCGTGATCGATCACCTCCGCGCCGGCGCCGCGCAGGATGCTCACCAGCGTGTCGTGCTCGCGCCGAGCCTCATCGAGATCCGGACGCGAGGTATAGTGCCAGCGCGCCGGATCGGCGCCGCCGAACGCCTCGTCCGGACGGCGGACGACGACCCGCCGGAGCGGATCGACCATGTTCTGACCGCCATATTTTTCAGACCCGATCAAGCGCTCTCCTCTTCCTGATAGATCCGCGCCTCGACGAGGGCGCGGAGATCCCGCAGCCGGCGGCGGAGGTCGGCGACGTCGTTCTTACGCTCTTCCGCCCACGCGGCGGCGCCCGCGAATTTCAGGTTGAGCACGGCGCAGAAGGCCGCAGCCTCCCCGCTGGCCACGGCGCTCAACGCCGCGGCGCCGGCTTCGCCCCGGGCGTTCCTGAAACCGCGATCATAGAGCTCGATCCCGATCTCCGCCAGGGCAGCGCAGTGCTCCGCGATCTGGATGGGAATCTCGGTGGCGAGCCGGAGCGTCTCCTCCGTGCGGTCCCGCCAGAACTGTTCGAAGGCGGCCGCGTCCCCATCCACCGCGCCGCGCAGAAACCCCGACCGCTCGCTCGCCGCCGCCAGCAGCGCCTCGGCCCGCTCGCGGAAGGGCTCGTAGGCTTCGCGGCGCTTGCCGCTCAGGGCCGCCTTGATCGTATGCCGGGCGACCGTCTCCAGGAGACCGCCGGCGATCGCTCCCCCCAGGGCCGCGGCGCTCCCGGCCCCTGGCGTGTTCCGTCCGGCGGCGAAGAGGTCGAGGAGGTCACGGGTCCCGCGTTCGAGGAAGGGGAGGTCGCCGCCGGTCGTCATGGGGTCCGGTCTACCGCAGGACCGGAGTCCAGGTCAAGGACGGATCCGCGTTTGCTCGAATCGGCCGCGTCCCATAGCATCGGCGTCCCGGAATCCGGCCCGGCCTCTGACTGCCGACGAGGGCGGCCGGCGACGCATCGAGACCGTAGAGAGATTGGAAGGAAGACCATGGCGATAGGGCTCATCGACATCCACCGGGGAACCCCCGAGGCGAAACACAGGCTCTATAGCGAGCACGATCCCGAGGCCCTCGCCGCGGTCGAGCGGGTGCTGGCGGCGCCGGGCCCGGCGCCGGCGCTGATCCTCGCCGGGGAGGCGGGGTGCGGTCGGACCGCCCTGCTGGAGGCGGCGGCCTACGGCGCCGGCCTTCAGGGACGGCCGACTACGGTGCTGCCGCTCGACCTCGACGCCTACGAGGAGGGGCTCGAGCTCGACCGCTTCGCAGAGGTCCAGATCGCCAGGCGCTGGGAGCTGGACGAAGCCGAACGGGAGACGCTGCGGGAGACGTCGCGGCTGTTTCTCCCTTTCGTCCCGGTCTCGCTCACCGGCGCGGCCCTCGTCTCGCTCCTCCTGCGCCTGGACGATCCGCGGCCGGTCTGGAAAGCGCTGCCGATGAACGACGCGGACGCCCGGCCGCTGCTCACCCACCTGCTGCACCGCCTGACCCGGGAGGGGCACCTGGTGGTCCACGCCGTGAACAGCGCCCAGCTCACCGACCCGCTGCGCCGCTGGCTGCTCGACGAGGCCGAGCACAACCCCCGGCTGGTGCTGGCGATCTCCTGCTCCCCCGCCGATCCCGACGACCGGGTGACCCCGCGGGCCAAGAGCCTGCGGCTCGACCTGCGCCCCTTCCCCGCCGGCGGCCTCCTCGATCCCATCCACGAGCTGTTCGACGATCTCGAGCTGGAGACGGCGGACCGTCTGCAACGCTTCCTCGACCTGGCGGCCCTCTGCGGCCAGAACGTGCCCGCCGAGGTGCTCTTCCACCATCTGGAGCTGGAGCCCGAGCAGCGGGAGGAGCTCCTCGACCTGATCGACGAGGAGCTGGTGGAGACCCCGGAGCTCCGGCTCTTCGTCGACCACCAGTACGGGCACCCCTCGTTCCCCGGCCTGCTGACCTACTCCTTCCTCAGCCCTCTCCTCCGCCACGCCTTCCTGGAGCCGCTCGCCATCAAGCGCGCGCGGCTGGCCGGCGAGCTGCTGGACTTCCTCAACCGCTCCGTCCCCATCCACACGCGGGGGATGGCGCTGCTCCGCTTCAACCTCGCGGGCTTCCTGGAAGACGACCAGCCGCGCCAGTTCTTCCTGCGCGAGCTGCGGGTCTGGATCGGCCCGGGAGAGACCGAAGCCCTCACTTCCGAGCTCGCCTCCGGCCTCGCCGACGGCCGCACGAGCGTCCGCGACCTGCTCGGCGCGGCCCGGCAGACGGAGGGCTTCTGGCCTCCCTTCCGCCGCGCCGCCTTCGTCGAGGCCATCCGCCCGCGCGCCAGCGAGCTCCAGCCGGAGGAGCTGCTGGAGATGCACAACCTGCGCGCCGAGATCCTGCGCGACCTGCAACAGGCGCCCGAGGCGATCGCCGAGTCCCGGCTCTCGCTGGAGACCGCGGAGGCGATCCACGGTCCGGATCACGCGGCCACGGCGCGCGCCCTCAATCTCCTCGGCATCCTCCTCAACGAGACGGGGGCTCACGCCGAGGCCCGGGAGATCCTGGAGCGCGCGCTGGCGATCCAGAGCCTGGGTGAGCGCGACGCCAACCTGGGCTCGATCCTGGCCAATCTGGGGATGGTCTACCGGAACCTCGGCCAGCGGGAGCCGGCGCACGATCATCTGGAGCAGGCGCTCGCCCTGCACCGGGAGGTGTTCGGCGACGCCCACCTCGCCGTGGCGGCCGACCTCGGCAACCTCGCCACCCTGGAGCGCGAGCTGGGCGAGCCGGCGAAGGCGCTGGAGTATCTGCACCCCACCATCGACATCGCCCGCCAGCTCTACGGCGACGTCCATCCCGAGACCGCCCGCGCCATCACCAACCTCGGCGGCCTCCTGCGCGAGCTTGGCGACGCCGATTCGGCCCGCCTCCATCTCCAGGCCGCCCTCGAGATCGACCAGCAGGCCTTCGGACCCGCGCACCCACAGGTGATCGCCGACCTCAACAACCTGGCCGTCGTCGAGCGCGAGAGCGGCCACGCCGAAGCCTCCCGCGAGCACTTCGCCCAGGCCCTCGCCCTCTCGCGGCAGGCGCTCGGCGAGGACCACCCGCTGACCGTCCAGTTGCGGCGGTCGGTGGCGGAGTAGCTCGCCGCCCCTACGAAATCCCGCATTTCTAAGGTGACAACGGAGTAGATCAGAGGCTGAGCGCGCTCCCGCGCCCCGCCGCCAGAGCCTTCCGGTAGACGTGCCAGCCCGCGGCGAGATCCTCGACGGCGATGCCGAGCGACTTGAAGAGGGTGATCTCGTCGTCCGAGCGGCGGCCGGGGATCTTCCCTTCCAGGACCTCGCCGATCTCGCCCTGGATGTGATCGTCGGTGACCGCTCCCTCGGCGCGGGCGAGGAGGAAGTCTCCGGCCTCGGCGAGCAGCGACTCCCGCCGGTCGGTGAACAGCCGGGAGCGCGCCACGGCCGCTGAATCCAGCTCGCGCGCGTTGGGCGTACAGGCGCCGGCGGCGTTGAGGTGCGCTCCCGGCGAGATCCACTCCCCGCGGAGCACCGGCTCCGTGGCGGCGGTCACCGCGCAGATCAGGTCGGCCCCGTCCACCGCCTCCCGGACCGAGGGCATCGCCTCGACGGCGAGGCCGGTCCTCGCCCCTTCCTGCTCGGCGAAGCGGTTGGCGCTCTCCGGCCGCCGGCTCCAGACCCGCACCCGCCGCAGGGTCCGCACGGCCCGCATGGCGTCCAGGTGGGTGCGCGCCTGCACGCCCGAGCCGAGGATCGCCAAGTCCCCCGCGCTCCCCTTCGCCAGCACCCGGGTCGCCACCGCGCTCGCCGCGGCCGTGCGGATGCCGGTGATCGACGAAGCGTCGAGGAGCGCCAGCGGCTTCCCCCGCTCGTACTCGAAGAGCATCACCATCCCCTGGTGGGACTCCTCGCCGTGCAGATAGTTGTCGGGTACCACCGTGATCACCTTGATCCCGGCGATCGCTCCCTTGCCGCCGGAGTCCACCGGCAGGCCCGCCAGCATCCCCGGCATCACCGCCAGCAATCCATGATGGTCCGGCATCCAGACCGCCGACCGCAGCGGCTGCAAGGCCATCCCGGCGGCGAGCGACCGCAGGGCGGCGGCCACCACCTCGACGCACTCGTCCATCGGCAGGAGAGCTTCGACGTCTTCACGATTCAGCCATAGAAAGGACATGCGGAGAGTCTATACAGGTCTGGGCAGTTGGCGACATCGGTCTTGATCCCGGGCCGGTATATCCTTCCCGGCATGACTTTCGTCTCCGATCTCGAGCCCCGCCCTCTCTGGCGGCATTTCGACTCCATCCTGGCCATTCCGCGCCCCTCGAAGCACGAGGAACGCGCCTGCCGCTACGTCATCGACCTGGCCGAAGCCCAGGGCCTCCGCTGGCGCCAGGACGCCACCGGCAACCTCGTCGTCGAGAAGCCCGCCTCGCCCGGCAAGGAGAGCGCGCCGGGCGTCGTCCTCCAGGGGCACCTCGACATGGTGACCGAGAAGAACTCGGGGACCGTCCACGACTTCGACCGCGATCCGATCGTCCCTCGCCGCGACGGTGGCTGGGTGAAGGCCACCGGCACCACCCTCGGCGCGGACAACGGCATTGGCGCCGCCGCCCTGCTGGCGGTGATGACTTCGGACGACTTGGTCCACGGCCCCCTCGAGCTCCTCTTCACCGTCGACGAGGAGACCGGCCTGACCGGCGTCCTGGCGCTCGACGCCGACGCCATCGCGCTGCGCGGCCGGCTGCTGATCAACCTCGATTCCGAGGAGGAGGGAGCGGTGACGATCGGCTGCGCCGGGGGCTCCGCCAGCCGCCTCGCCCTGCCGCTCGAAACGGCCCCCGCGCCGGCGGGGACCACCGCCCTGGACCTCACGCTCTCCGGCCTCAAGGGGGGTCACTCGGGGATGGAGATCCACCTCCAGCGCGGCAACGCCGTGAAGCTGCTCGCCCGCGTCCTCTTCGCGGCGCTCCAGCAGACCCCCTTCCACCTCGCTGCTTTCCAAGGGGGCAACAAGCACAACGCCCTCCCCCGCGAGGCCACGGCGCGCGTCGTGCTCCCCACGGAAGCCTGCGACGCCTTCACCGCCGCCGTCGAAAGGGAGACCGCAGCGATCCAGGACGAGCTCCACTCTGTCGATCCCGACCTGAAGATCGGGATCGCCGAAGCCTCCTCGACCGGCCGGGTCTGGACCGCCTCCGCCAGCCGCAAGGCGCTCGACCTCCTGAACGCCCTCCCCCACGGAGTCCTGGCGATGAGCAACGACATCCCCGGCCTGGTCGAGACCAGCCTGAACGTTGCCACGGCCGCGGCCACGGATGACACGCTGGCCATCCTGATCAGCCTCCGCAGCTCCGTCGCCTCCGCCATGCGGACCACCAAGCGGGGGCTGCGCGCCATCGCCGAGCTCGCCGGCGCCGACGTCCAGGAGACCGACGGCTACCCCGCCTGGAAACCCGATCCCACCTCCCCCCTCCTCGCCCGCTTCCAGCAGATCCACGAGCGCCTCCTCGGCAAGGACGCCGAGCTCCGCGCCGTCCACGCCGGCCTCGAATGCGGCGTCCTGGGAGA
This sequence comes from uncultured Acidobacteriota bacterium, assembly GCA_963718645.1. Classification (GTDB taxonomy): domain Bacteria; phylum Acidobacteriota; class Thermoanaerobaculia; order Multivoradales; family UBA5704; genus DATARR01. The sequence continues at coordinate 1,238,542 of OY970373.1, read as the reverse complement.
GAAGTTCCCGGGGATGGAGATGATCTCGTTCGGACCCGTCATCCAGGGCGCGCACTCGCCGGATGAGGCGGTGGAGGTGGCGTCGGTGGGGCGGTTCTGGGAGTTGTTGCGGGAGGTGCTGGAGGCGTTGGCGGGATAGGTCAACGAGAGGTTAGGCCTACGAGACCCGCCCTGAAGGGGCGGAATTTGAATAGCCTGGCGCTTCAGCGCCAGGTCAGCGGCCCCCCACAATCCCCTCCCGCCCTGAAGGGGCGGAACCCAACGTTCCAGATGAAATCGGACGCCGAGAAAGCACCGCCCCCTCGGGGCGGATTGGCCTCCAGGGGACTGGCTACCTGGCGCTGAAGCGCCAGGCTATTCAAATTTCGCCCTTTCAGGGCGGAACAAAGCTCTATCCTGACCCGAAGGACATCTCCGTTGACAGACCGGTTCCTACATGCGGTATATTTCTTCCCGCGAGCAGTGACCCCGTTCCGAGTACCGGGAAGAGGTCAACGTTCCCGGGGCGTGGACTTATCCTGTTCACAGGAGCGCCTACCTCATTTGGCGGCACTGCTCGCACTACCTCAATTTCTCATTCCGGGAACCACTATGCCTTACTCGCATCTCTACAACCTCCTCCAAGGTCATGTTGCTCCCGGCTATACTGTCGGCTCAGCGCCAGTCGATCCAGCTCTCCTGGAGCGCGAAGCCACGGCGGAAGCGAGAGGCATTGCGGATTCGATTCTTCAAGTTCTGGAGACGCGTGGAGTCGCCATCAGCGACACGCGGCGGCAAGAGATCTCGGCCTGCCAGGATCTGGATCGCCTGCTCCAGTGGTTGCGCCAAGCCGTTCTAGCGTCGTCGGCCGAAGACCTGACCCAGAGGTCCTGATTCCTCGCATCCCGCAGAGTAATACCCGAAGAAGAAGGCTCTCAGGACGCGCCGGAGACGCCGGAACTGCCAAAGCGAGAAGCGCGTGATCGCCGGAGCGCGGTACGCCAGTAACGGGATCGCGGGAAAAAGCGCGTTGCCGGACCAATCAGCAGCCGACCTCTGCTAAGATTCCCCTGATGGACGAGAACCGCAGAGGCTACAACCTCAAAGCACCGGGCCCTCCGGGCTCAGGCTCTTCGTTCCGCCTGCCGGGGCGCGACTCCTTCCCGCGAGTCGATGATCGGCTTGTCGAGGCGGAGGTTACGCGCGATGAGATCGTCGGCGGCCACCGGATCATTGCCTCTCCGGCGCAGCCGCCTCATGCCGACCAGCACAGTGAGCTCGATTTCATCCTCCGAGCTCTGGTCGCCCCGGGCTACCGAGCGGCGGTAGATCTCCTCACCCGCCACGACCAGGAATCGGATTTCGCGAGCGACGCCTGCGTGCGCAAGGAGGGCGTGGACCCGTCAACAGGTACGCGCTACTTGGAAGAGATCGCCTTCGAGGTCGTGTCGGAACAGAACGAAGGGTGGTTGACGGAGAAGGCCAGGCGGATGCGCCGGCGGGGTGTGCGACGGATCTTCACGATCTGGGTAAAGACTCAAAAGGTCTGCGAGTGGTCTTCCGAGAACGGAGGCTGGCTTGCCCTGGAGCCCAGCTCTCAGATCGAGGATCCCTGCTTCGTGACGCCTTTGACCGTTGCCGCACTGCTCGATGCCGCGCAAGCCGACTTTGCGGTGATCGCCGCCATGGCGGCCAAGCGTTCGCCAGCCCTACTGGAGCGTGAAGCCCTGGCTGAAGCCAAGGGCGAAATGAAGGGAGAGGCCAGGGGCAAGGCCGAGGGCCGCGCCGAGGGCCTCGCTGAGGCCATTCTCAGTTTCCTAGAATTGCGTGGAGTCGCCGTCAGCGACGCGCGGCGACAGGAAATCCTGACCTGCCGTGACCTGGATCGCCTGCACCGTTGGCTGCGCCAAGCCGCTCTGGCTTCATCCGCCGAAGATCTCACTTCAGCCTCTTGAAGAAGCCATCCAAGGCCGCCGAGCCGGTCACCTTCGAGACAGTCCGGGAGATCGCGCTCGCGCTGCCCGGGGTCGAGGAGGGGTTGTCGTATGGGACTCCGGGCTTTCGGGTGAAGGGGAAGCTCTTCGCCCGCATCTGGGAGGATGGCGAGACGCTGGTGCTCAAGATAGGCTTCGATGAGCGCGAGATCCTGATCAAGGCGAAGCCGGCGACGTTCTTCCTCACCGATCACTACGTCGGCTACCCTTCCGTGCTCGTCCGCCTGCCGGCCATCGATCGCCAGGAGCTTGCTGGCGTCGTCGCGGAAGCCTGGCGGTTCAACGCGCCGAAGCGCCTGCTGGCGGGCCCGGACGCGCCGCGGTCCTGACCGGCTCGCCGCGACCGTCCGGCGCGTCGCTCGCGGTCTCGCCCGGGGCAAAAGTTCTTCCGCCCGGGCGGTCGGTCCTTCCACCCGGGAAAAAAGTCGGCTCGCCTAGCTCGCCAACGGTTCCGCCCCGGTGGGCGGAACGACTTTCAACCTGGGCGGCTCTTCCGCCCAAGTGGGCGGAACGACTTTCAACCGGGACGGTTCTTCCGCCCAGGTGGGCGGGACGACTTTCAACCGGGGCGGCTCTTCCGCCCAGGTGGGCGAAACGACTTTCAACCGGGGCGGAACCCCGTGGAGCCCGGTCAGAGCTGCCCGCTGAGCAGGTAACAGGCGCGGTCGATGGTGCGGTGCCAGAGATCGTAGCCGCGGTCCCAGGATTCGGCCTTCATCTCCTCGCAGCTCTTGAGGTCATCGTCGAAAGCGGCCAGCAACTCGGCCGCGATCCCTTCGTCGATGATGCCGACGCCGGCCTCCTCGTTGATGTCGAAGGAGCGGGAGTCGAGGTTGGTCGAGCCGACGTGGGACCAGACGCCGTCGATGATCATGATCTTCTGGTGGATCAGCGTCCTTTCGAAGCAGAAGATCCGCACGCCGGAGCCCAGCATCTTGCTGAAATGGCGGTGGCCGGCGTGGTTGACGATCGGGCTGTCGGTGATCTTGCCGGGGACCATGATCCGGACCTCCACCCCGCGCTTGACAGCCCGCTTGAGCAGCGACACCGTCTCGTCGTCGGGGATGAAGTAGGGGTTCTGGATCACGATCTCCTTCTGGGCGGACGCGAGAGCCATTTTGAACATCAACTCGAGGTCCGAGACGCCGCCGAGCGGCGCGCCGGCGAGGACGTGCATCTTGAGGTTGCCCGCCTTCTCCAGCGCCGGGAAGTAGCGCTGGCCGACCAGCACCTCCCCGGTCTCCTCGATCCAGTGCTGGGCGAACACCCCCTGCACGGCGTTGACCACCGGCCCCACCAGGCGGACGCCGGTGTCGCGCCAGTGCCGCTTGTCCTGCCCGTTCCCCTCCCAGCGGTTGGCGATGCCGTGGCCGCAGATGAAGGCTTCCTTGCCGTCGAAGATCGCCAGCTTGCGGTGGGTGCGCTTGTTGAGCTGACCGATGTCCATCAAGTGGAGCGCGTGATACCGCTTGAGCTTCACGCCGGCGCTCTTCATCAGCCGGCGCAGGCGGGGACGCATCTTCATCGCCCCGAGGGCGTCGACCATCACCCGCACTTCGACCCCCTCCCGCGCCCGGTCGGCGAAGGCCTGGGCGAGCGTGGCGCAGATGTCCCCCGTCCACCAGACGTAGGTCTCGAAATGAATGGTTTCCCTGGCCTCGGCGATCGCCTTGAGGAGCGCGGGGAAGAAGCCGTCGCCGTTCTGCAGGATCTCGGCGCGGTTGCCGTCGAGCAGGATCGCCTTGGTCATGCCGGCGATCGACGGCAGCGCCTCCTCAAAGGAGTTGAGGTCGGGGACGCGGACGTGGAACTTCCGTTCGCGCAGGTTGTTCCAGAGCATCGTCCCCAGCAGGGCGATGGCGAGGATCATTCCGATCAGCAGCCAGAGAGGGATGTCGATCATGGCGCCCTCACAATTGCTCGTTGAGCAGATAGGAAACCTGATCCTCCAGCCAGTGCCAGGCGCCGCGGCGGCTCCAGGTGCGGGCGTCGAGACGCTTGCAGCGGTGGAGGTCGTTCTCGAAGGAAGCGGTAAGGCGGGCGGCGATGCCGGGATCGATCATGCCGACGCTCGCCTCGTCGTTGATGTCGAGCGAGCGGTCGTCGAAGTTGGTCGAGCCGACCAGCGACCAGATGCCGTCGATGATCATGATCTTCTGATGGCTGAGGGTGGGCTCGAACTCGTAGATCTCGATCCCCTTTTCCATCAGCGTCTGGAAATGCTTGTGGCCGGCGTGGCGGACGATCGGGCTGTCGGTGATCGCTCCGGGGATCATCAGCCGCACCCGCACCCCCCGCTTCACGGCGTTGGCGAGCAGGTTGACCAGCTCCATGTCGGGAATGAAGTAAGGGTTTTCGATGATCAGGTCGTGGCGCGCGCAGGCGATCGCCAGCTTGTCGATCATCTCCATCTCGGAGACGCCGCCGCGGGGGGCGCTCCAGACCATGTGGGCGCGCACCGTGCCGACCATCGGCTGCGGCGGGAAGTAGCGCTCCCCCACCAGTACGCGGGTGGTCTCGTCGATCCAGTTCTGGGCGAACACCGCCTGGACGCTGTTGACGATCGGACCTTCCAGGCGCACGCCGGTGTCGCGCCAGTGATCCTTGTCCTGCGCCTGGCCGGTCCACTCCTCGGCGATGCCGTGGCCGAAGACGTAGGCCACCCGGCCGTCGAAGACGGCGACCTTGCGGTGGGTGCGGTTGTTGTAGAGGCCGATCTCGCTGAGCCGCGGTGGGCGGTAGAGGGAGATCTTCACCCCGGCCTTTTTCATCGTGGCGATCAGCTTGCGGTCGGCGCGGTGCGAGCCCAGGGCGTCGAGGGTGATGCGGACCTCCACCCCCTGCCGCGCCTTCTCCGCCAGGGCCATGCCGATGCGGTCGCAGATCTCCCCTTTCCACCAGACGTAGGTCTCGAGGTGGATGCTGCCGCGAGCCCGCGCCACGTCGGCGAGGAAGGCGGGGAAGAAATCGCCGTTCTCCAGGATCTGGACGGCGTTGCCCGGCAGGACCGGCGAATTGGCGAGGTTGGCGATCGACGGCACCGCCTGCTCGAAGTTGTCGATGTTCGGCACCCGCACGTGCGAGGCGTGCTCCTTGTCGGTCGACCAGAGGAGGAGAACCAGGATGACCAGGGTCATCAGGAGGGCGAAGGCCTGGAGATAGGAGAGCTGGATCGTCCCCCGCGGCTTCTTGCCCGGCTTGGGCGGACCCTTTTTGAACAGGCTCATGGGCTCGATCTCTCCATTTCAGGGCTCCGGTCGGGCTCCGGTCGACCCCGCGTCAGCTCGACGAGCACGGGCCAGTGGTCGGAGGGGCCCGAGCGGATGACCTCGTACGAGGCGGTCGCCCACTCCGGATCGGCGAACACGTAGTCGATCCGCTGGCGCATGAACCGATGGGTCACCGTGACGTCGTCGCCGCACATCCGGAAGAGCTCGGCGGCCATCAGGGTCCCGATCTCCGGAGCGTCCGGAGGTGCGTTGAGGTCCCCCACGAGAATGAAAGGCCTGTCCGACTGCTTCAAGCGTGCGACGAGCCCGGAGATCTGCACACTCCGTGCCGCCCTCCCCCACCGCCCCCAGGCGGCGAGGTGGGTGACGTAGAAGTGGACCGCGGACTCCGGAGAGCCGGCGGCGGTCTCGACGACGGTGTGCAGGAGGGTGCGCGGCTCGCCCGTCCCGGGCAGCGGGTGGACCTCCGCCGACTGGAGCTCGCCGCGGGAGAGCACGGCGTTGCCGAACTCGCCGCCGCCGGGCATCGCGTAGCTCGATCCGAAGTGGACGGCCATCCCCGTAAGCCGTCCCAGCGCCTCGGCCTGGTCCGCCAGCCGCGACTGCCGGGTCCCGCGGTGGACCTCCTGGAGCCCCACCAGGTCCGGCTTCGCCTCCAGGATGGCCGCCGCCACCTTCTCTACGTGACGCGCCGACCACCGGGCGCCATGGCCGCCGACGTTGTAGGACATCACCCGCAGGCGGAGGTCGGCCATGCGGGGTGGGGAGTTGCGAAAGGCGTGCCGGGACTCGTGCTCCTTAGTGGGAAAGGAAACCCTGAGAAGGCAGAGGGAGCCCTGGGACCGCCGGCGTCCCGCCGGCTCTAACTAAAACTAATTAACAGCGGAGTTAGAGCCGGCGGGACGCCGGCGGTCCCAGGAGGGCTCCTCTTCGGGTCGCGGCTTCCTTCATGGGGATCAATAGGAGAAGTCGCGGATGATGTTGAAGCCGAGGCGGACGTCCCGGCGGCGGAAGCCGGCGGCGGAGTCGCCGCCCAGCATCTGGTCGACGGTGGTGGCGCGCGAGTTGCCGACGACGACCTCGAAGATGTGGCCGCCCAGGGACTTGGAGAGGGCGACGTGCCAGGCGTCCTGGCTGTCCCTGAGGTCGCGGTTGGCGTGGATGTATTCGATCTCGATCAGGTTCCCCTCTCCGGGCAGGGGGAAGGTGAGGCCGAGGGGGACGTTGAAGGCGTTGCGCAGGGCCGGCGTGTCGCGCACCCAGGAGGGGGAGACGAAGAGGTTCACCCCGGGGGCGAGCTTGCGCGCCAGAAAGAGTTGGACGAAGGGGCGGTGCGGATCTTCCACGCCGGGGCGCCGGAGGAGATCGGCGCCGGCGCGCACGCCGAGGGTGAACGGCAGGCGCGGCGCCTGCTCGAACACCAGATATTTCGCCGCCAGCTCGAAGTCCTCCTGGAACGAGGCGCGGTAGAGAGAAAAATCGAGATGGGAGGCCGCCCCCCACTCGACGCCGAGGCCGACGTCGGAGCCGCTGTCCAGCCCCCAGAGGTTGTGGGAGTTGCCGCCGTCGTTGACCGGCTGCTGGAAGCGGTGGGTGAAGAGCAGCTCGACCTTTCGCGCTCCCACGGTGTAGGGGGTCGCGCCGTTGATCAGCATCGCGCCCACCGGATCGCGGTGGACGGGAGCGTAGGGGTCGGGAGGTGCGTCCGTCTGAGCCGCCGCCGGGCCGGCGAGGAGAAGGGTAGCCAGTACCAGAGCTCGCATCCAGGTTTCTCCCCAGGTCGAAATCAATTGTTCGGCGCGCCCGCGCGGATCCACGCCGCGATGCCGGCGATCTGATCCGCGGAGAGGTACGGGCCGCCCAGCGGCATCCGCCCGCCCGTGATGTTGGGATCGCCGCGGAGCTTCAGGATGATGTAGCTGGCGTCCGGATTCCCCGGCGAGACGCGGGCGAGCGCGCTGTTCTCGGCCGCCGGCCGCCCCACCAGGTTGCCGTAGCTCTGGCCGGCTTCGAGCACCAGCCCCGACGGCGACGAGCCGGCGGCGTGGCACCCCGCCCTGGCGCAGACCGGCGTGAAGATCTGCGCCTGGATCTGCGTGAAGGTGAGCGCCGTGCCGCCGCCCGTGGGAGTCGACGGCTCGGTGGGGCTCTTCACCGTGCCGCAGCCCGCGAGCAGGAGAGCGGCGAGGAACAGCGGGACGGCCAGCGGACGGTGAGCCATGAAGCGTGTGTCCTCCAGACTGAACGGCGAAAGATCCGGCTATGGGTTCCCGGAGGGGGAGAAAAGGTTCAGCGCGCGCCGTTGAACCGTTTCCTGGACTTCCGGAACATACTCTCCACGATGCCGTCCGCACTGTCGTCTTCCGATTCCGAGCTGGCCCTGCTGCGCAAGGTAGCGGCGAAGGACCGCAAGGCCTTCGAGTCCCTCTACCACCTCTACTACCGGCGGCTGTTCGGTTACCTGCTGAAGCTGACCCGGCGGGCGGAGCTGGTGGAAGAGGTGTTGAACGACGTGATGTTCGCCATCTGGAAGGGGGCCGCGAGCTTCGACGGCCGCTCGCGCCCCTCGACCTGGATCTTCGGCATCGCCTACCACAAGGCGCTGAAGGCGCTGGCCCGGCGGACGGAGGAGCAGGGGAACCCCGAGGACCCCGAGCCGGTGGACCACGAGGAGCCGGAGAGCCTGGCGGCGCGGCGGGAGCTGGCCGGCGTGCTGAGCCGGGCGCTCACCTCGCTGTCGCCGGGGCAGCGGGCGGTCGTCGAGCTGGCGTATTACTACGGGCTGGCCTACCCCGAGATCGCGGAGATCGTGGGCTGCCCGGTGAACACGGTGAAAACGCGGATGTTCCACGCCCGCCGGCGGCTCAAGGAGCTGCTGCCGGAGCTGGGCATCTCTGGATATGCGGGTTAGGAGACCCAAGACCATGCGACAGCGCGAGGAACATGGAGAGCGCAGCCACCGGCGGGTGTGGGAGATGCTCCCCTGGTACGTCAACGGCACCCTGGCCGTGAGCGAGCGGGAGCGGGTGGAGGCCCATCTCGCGGCCTGCCCCCGGTGCCAGGAGGAGACGCGGGTCTGCCGGCGGACGGCGGACGAGATCGTGCGCGCCGGCGAGGTGGCTCCGTCGCCCCACCCGGTGCAGTTCCAGCGGATGCTCGCCCGCATCGAGGAGAGCGAGCGCGAGGAGCGGCAGGTGGGAGCCGGCCCGCGGCTCGTCGCCGCCTTCCGGCCGCTGGTGCGGGCGACGCCCCGCCCGCTGCGCTGGGCGCTGGTGGCCCAGGCGGCGGCGATCTTCCTGCTCGTGGGCGCCCTCGGCTGGAGCCTCCGGCGGCCGGACGCCGCCGTGGCGGCACCGGCGAGCCCCACCTACCGTACGCTGTCGAATCCGGAAGCGGCGCCGGCCCCGTCCGTCCGGCTGACGGTCATGTTCCAACCCCAGGCGACGGAGCAGGAAATCCGTAATCTCCTCCAGGGCGTCAAGGGCGAGATCACCGCCGGCCCCTCGCCGAGCGGCGCCTACACGGTCGCGGTCCCCGCCGCCGGCGACCCGGTCGCGGTCGTGCTCGCCCGCCTCCGTTCGGAGACACGGCTGGTGATGCTCGCCGAGCCCGTCTCCGGAGGGGCGGAGAAGGCCGGCCGATGAGGGACCGCCTGCCGCGGCTCCGGGGCGCCGTGCTTGCCGGCACGCTGCTGCCGCTCCTTTTCGCCGGCTGCGCCAGCGCCCCCTCCGCGGGTGGAGGCGCGCCGGCCGCGAGCGACCGGCAGGTGATGGTGACCTACGCCAAGGCACTGCCCCAGATCTGGAACGACAACACCCTGGCGCTCGAGCAGCGCTACCGTCTGAGCCTGGTCTACGCCTGGACCATGGAGTCCCTGGGCGAGCAGTGCGTCGTCTTCGAGGTCCCCCTCGGCGCCTCGGCGCGCGAAGTGGCCCAGCAGCTCGCCAAGGACCCCCGGGTGAGCATCGCGCAGACCGTCGAGATCTTCCGGACACAGGGGGGCGACCCTTATGCCCACCTCCAGCACGGCTCGACCTCCCTCCGGCTCGAACAGGCGCACCGCTTTGCGACCGGCAAGGGGGTGAAGATCGCGGTGGTGGACACCGGGGTCGACTTCGATCATCCCGACCTGAGGGAGCGGGTGAAGAAGGCGCAGAACTTCGTCGACCGCGGGGAGCGCAGCTTCACCAGCGACATCCACGGCACCGCCGTCGCCGGGCTGATCGCTGCCACGGCGAACAACGACGTCGGGATCGCCGGCGCCGCGCCGCAGGCGGAGATCTACGCCCTCAAGGCCTGCTGGGAGCAGCCCCCGGGGGTGCGCCAGGCGGTGTGCACCAGCTATACGCTGGCCAAGGCGGTGGACTACGCCATCGTCCAGGGGGCGCAGATCCTCAACTTCAGCCTCGCCGGCCCCGCCGATCCGCTGCTCGGCAAGCTGATCGACCACGCCCTGGCGAAGGGGATCGTGGTGGTAGCGGCCGACGGCGGCAGCGCCGCGCAGGACTTCCCTGCCAGCTACAAGGGGGTGATCGGCGTCCTGGGGAGCGACGACCTCAAGGTACCGCCCACGGTGCCCCCCGGACACTCCCCCGCCACGCTGGCCGCGCCGGGGGTGGACATCCTGACCACGATGCCCCACAACGCCTACGATCTCTTCTCCGGCAGCTCGGCCGCCGCGGCGGAGATCTCCGGCGTCGCCGCCCTCCTGCTCGAGAAGAACCCCCGGCTCACCCCGCCCGAGATCTCGGCGATCCTCCACAAGACGTCCCACCCGATCGCCGCCGACCCAGTCGGCGAGGTGGACGCCTGCGCCGCGGTGGCGAGCCTGGCCGGCGAAGGGTGCCCGTAGCGTCCAGGTGGCGCCCCCGCCCGAACCCTCACCCCTGGCCCCTCTCCCTTCCCCTCCCATCCTCCCTCACAGGGAGAGGGGAACCCCCGCCCCCTCATGATCCAGGCTTTCTCTTTGCTTTTCTCCCTCTTCTCCCGGTGAGGGAGGGCGGGTGGGGACGGGAGAAGAGGGCCGGGGTGATGAGGGCCGGGCCGGGGCATCGCTCCGAGGCCACTCTGCGACATAATCCCCCCTCGCGTGCGCCCTTCGGCGGACGCCAAGGAGGAGGCATGGCCGTGGCGGGCAGACGGATGACGATGGGCGACCGAACCCAGGACCCGCGAGGGAGGGTTCCGGAAGGCTTGCGCGCGCCCGGAGCGGAAGGGCTGGTTCCAGGTTGAAGAAGATCCAGCTTTCCAAGCTCACGTCGCTGCTCAGCCTGTTCTTCTTCGCGCTGGCCCTCTGGCTGCTCCGCCAGGAGCTGCGGGACTTCCGCTACCGCGACATCATCAAGTTCTTCCACGAGCTGCCGGCCGGCCGGGTGGTGATGGCGATCGCCTTTACGGTGCTGAGCTACCTCGCCCTCACCGGCTACGACGCGCTCGCCCTGCGCTACATCGGCAAGCGGATCGCCTACTGGAAGGTGGGGCTCGCCTCCTTCGCCGGCTACGCGTTCAGCAACACCCTCGGCATGCCGCTGTTCACCGGCACCCCCCTGCGCGCCCGCCTCTACTCCGGCTGGGGGATGACGGCGATCGACATCACGCGCGTGGTGCTGTTCAGCTACATCACCTTCTGGCTCGGCTTCATCGGGCTCTCCGGCGCCGCTTTCCTGCTCGATCCGGTCGCCGTGCCCGCGCTGCTCCACCTGCCGATGGCGAGCGCGCGGCCGGTGGGCGTGCTGTTCCTCGGCCTGATCGCCGCGTTCCTCGTCATGTCGTTCGCGCGCAGGCGGCCGTTCACCTTCAAGGGGCTGGAGTTCGCCGTCCCCCGCCCGCCGATGGCGGCGGCGCAGATCGTCATCGCCGCCGCCGACTGGGCGTGCGCGGCGACGGTGCTCTACGCCCTACTCCCCGAGTCGTGGAACATCACCTTCTTCCACTTCCTGGGGATCTTCCTGTTCGCCCAGGTGGCCGGCCTGCTCAGCCATGTGCCCGGCGGGCTCGGCGTGTTCGAGTCGATGATGGTGCTGCTGATGCCGCGCGAGTTGCCGCGCGGCGAGGGGGACCTGCTGGCGGCGATGGTCGCCTTCCGCGGCGTCTATTACTTCCTGCCGCTGCTGATCGCGGCGGTGTCGCTCGGCGCCCACGAGGTGGTGCGCCGGCGCGAGCAGGTGGGGAAAATCGCCCGCGCCTTCGGCGGCCGGGCGCCGGACGTGGTGCCGCAGATCCTCGCCGTCACCACCTTCCTCGGCGGCGCCATCCTGCTCATCTCGGGGGCGACGCCGGAGGTGCATTCGCGCCTCTTCTGGCTGAACGACATCCTGCCGCTGCCGATCATCGAGTTCTCCCACTTCCTCGGCAGCCTGGCCGGGGTGGCGCTCCTCTTCCTCGCCATCGGCCTGCAGCGGCGGCTCGACGCGGCCTACCAGCTCACCTTGCTGATGCTCGGCGGGGGTGTCGTCTTCTCCCTTGCCAAGGGGCTCGACTGGGAGGAGGCGCTGACGCTGGCGCTGATGTTCGGCGCGCTCGCCCCCTGCCACCGCCACTTCTACCGCAAGACCTCGCTCACCGCTGAGCCCTTCACCCCCGGCTGGAGCGTCGCCATCGCCATCGTCCTCCTGGGCTCCCTCTGGCTGGGGTTCTTCGCCTACAAGAACGTCGACTACTCGCGCGAGCTCTGGTGGCAGTTCACCCTCGTTCATGGCAACGCGTCGCGCTTCCTGCGCGCCTCGGTGGCGGTGACGGCGGTGGCGCTGTTCGTCGCCCTCCGCCACCTGATGCGGCCGGCGGGCCCCGAGCCGGCGCCGCCCACGGAGGAGGAGATCGATCAGGCCGCAAGGATCTCCGCCGCCTCGCCGCGCACCTACGCCTTCCTCGCCCTGCTCGGGGACAAGGAGCTCTTCTTCAACGAGACCGGCTCCGCCTTCGTGATGTTCGGCGTCGAGCGCCGGAGCTGGGTGTCGATGGGCGGGCCGGTCGGTCCCGAGAAGGAGCGCGGCGAGATGGTCTGGAAGTTCCGCGAGATGGTCGACCGCCACGACGGCTGGACCTGCTTCTACCAGGTCAGCGAGCGGATGCTCCATCTCTATGTCGACCTCGGCCTGACGCTGGTCAAGCTGGGCGAGGAGGCGCGGGTGCCGCTCACCGGCTTCACCATCGAGGGGAGGAGCCGCAAGAAGCTGCGCCACGCCTGGCGCCGCTGCGCCGAGGAGGGGTGCACCTTCGAGGTGATCCCCCCCGAGGAGATCCCGGCGATCATGCCCGACGTCGAGCGGATCTCGGACGACTGGCTGCGCACCAAGAACACGCGGGAGAAGGGGTTCTCGCTCGGCTTCTTCGACCAGGGCTACATGCGGCGCCTGCCGCTCGCCCTGGTGCGCAAGGGGGGTGCCCTGGTGGCCTTCGCCAACCTCTGGCCGGGCGGCGAGCACGAGGAGATCTCGATCGACCTGATGCGCCACACGGTCGACGCGCCGCTGGGGGTGATGGACTACCTGTTCATCGAGCTGATGCTCTACGGCTCGCAGCAGGGGTACCGCTGGTTCAACCTCGGCATGGCGCCGCTGGCCGGCCTGGAGGCGCGCTCGATCGCGCCCCTCTGGAGCCGCCTGGGCTCGCTCGTCTACCGGCACGGCGAGCACTTCTACAACTTCCAGGGGCTGCGCGCCTACAAGGACAAATACGACCCCATCTGGGAGCCCCGCTACCTAGCCTGCCCCGGCGGCCTCGCCTTCCCGCTGGTCCTCGCGGACATCGCGACCCTGATCGGTCGGGGGTTCCGGGGGGTGCTGGCGAAGTAGACCGCCCCGCGCGCCGTGCGTTTCCGGGCTGAAGGCCCGGGATTATTAAGCCCAGGGCAACGCCCTGGGTTCGCACGGATACCCGATACATTCCGTTGCGGCCTGAAGGGCCGCGATATCGCGAAATCCGACGCAAAATCCGACCGCCGGTTATCGCGCCCCTTCAGGGCGCAGGGGGGGTGGATCGATCCACGAGACCCAGGGCGTTGCCCTGGGCTGAATAATCCCGGGCCTTCAGCCCGGAAAGACTCGCGATCAATCCGCCCTCGTTCGACGAAAGGCCAGCGCCGTCCCCGCCAGGACCGCGCTCGGCAGCCAGACCCAGAGAAGCTCGCTCTTGATCACCTCCAATCCTCGTCCGGAGAAGAACCGTCCGATGCCGATCGGCGAGACGACGATGGGTCGGAAGGGGAAGAAGTAGCGGGCGTTCTGGAAGGGGGCGAAGAACGCCACCCCCAGGCCGCCGTCGGTCATCGCGTCGAGCAGGCCGTGCGAGGCGGTGGCCAGGAAGAGAAAGGCCCAGAGCTTCGCCGGGCGGGGCCCGTCCGCCGTGCGGACGAGCGGCACGGCGAGGGCAGCCAGAACCGCCGCGAAGAGGAAAGAGTGGGTCAGGCCGCGATGGCCCAGCAGGTCTCCGTAGTGGATGCCGAACCGGAAGCCGATCACGTCGAGGTCCGGGATCGCGGCACAGAGGGCTCCCAGGCCCAGGACGCGGGCGGGCACGTCGCGTCCGAAAAAGGCGGCGCCGATCCCGAGCGCGGCGGCGGCGTGCGAAAAGGCGGAGGGCATGGCCGATTCTAAGCCGGCGGCGGCGCCGGGGGCTGGACCGGCTCGGGCTCGGCAGGCGCGGCCGGACGCGGCGGCGCTCCCTGGGAAGGCGGCGCTTCCGGCCGCGGCACCGGCGGCGGCTTCTCGGGGAGTTGCAGCGCGACCTCCGCGGTTCGGGGGTTGAGGGCGCTCGCCGGCAGGAGGAGGTGGGCGGGGGGCAGCGGCGCGGGCGCCGAGCCCTTCGGCGCGGCGGGTGACGGGGCCGGCGTGGCGCCCCCCCGCTTCGGCGCCAGCTCCGCGAAGATCGCCGCCGCGAAGGACAGGATCTCCGCCTGGTCGGATTCCGAGGCGGGACGCGCCCCCTGGCCGGCGAAGACCAATCGGGTTTCGAAGGCGCCGGGGCGCAGGCTCTCCTCGGTCTGGCCGCCCCCCGCCTGGAACGGCTTCAGGCGGTCGAACCAGGCGTAGAGCCGGGCGAGCGCCGCGGGATCGAGGCGCCCTTGGAGCTCGCCGTCCCAGTCGCAGGAGGTGGCGGCCACCTCGCCGGTGCGGAAGGCGACCACGTCCTGGCAGTCGAGCGAGGAGCTCCCCTGGTGCCAGGCGAAGACCAGGCCGTAGGCGGACTCGACGTCGCCGCCCGCGGCCTCGGCGGCCACCTGCCGCGTCCATTCGAGGATCATCCGCTGCTCGACGGCGCCGGCCTTGACCTTCCCCTCCCCCTGAAAGGCCAGGTCGCCCACCGGCGCCTTGATCGCGAAGGGAGCGTAGGTGCGCAGCAGGTACCAGGCGGCGTCGGCCCGCCGGGGCTCGACGAAGAGCTTGCGCGCCAGCGGCCCGGAGGCCGGCCCGATGAGGACGTCGCGGGTGCCGATGCGGACCAGCTCCTGGGGGTCCTTCCCCCGCCGCAGCTCGACGCCCGCCGGTACCGGCCGGGCGGGGCCCTTCGCCGGTGCCGCCGCGCCCTTCCCCGCGGGCCCCCGGGCGCAGGCGGCGAGGCCCAGGACGAGGGTCGCCGCGAGGACAATCGGCCGCCGGCTCAGAGGACTGTCCCCCGCAGGATCAGACTCGCCACTGTGAAGTAGATGATGAGGCCCGTTACATCCACCAGCGTTGCGACGAAGGGCGCCGAGGCGCTGGCGGGGTCGAAGCCGAGCCGGCGCAGGACGAAGGGGAGCGAGGAGCCGATCAGGGTCCCCCAGAGCACGACGCCGACGAGGCTCATCGCCACGGTGAAGGCGATCAGCATTCCGTGCGCGCCATAGGAGCCGAAAGCCCGGTGCCAGATCACGATACGAATGAAGCCGAGCGCGCCGAGGATCGTGCCGAGGCCGAGCCCCGCGCCGAGCTCGCGGCGGAACACCCGCCACCAGTCGCGCAGCCGCACCTCGGAGAGCGCCAGGGCGCGGATGATCAGCGTCGTCGCCTGCGATCCCGAGTTGCCGCCGCTGCTGATGATCAGCGGGATGAAGATCGCCAGCACGGCGGCGCGGGCGATCTCCTTCTCGTAGTACCCCATGGCGGTGGCGGTCAGCAACTCGCCGAGGAAGAGCGCCGAGAGCCAGCCGCCGCGCTTGCGGATCATCTCCAGCATGCCGACCTGGAGGTAGGGGGCGTCGAGCGCCTCGGAGCCGCCCATCTTCTGGATGTCCTCGGTGGCCTCCTGCTCGACGACGTCGACGATGTCGTCGACGGTGACGATCCCCTTCATCCGCCCCTCGGCGTCGAGCACCGGGATGGCGATCAGGTCGTGGCGGGCGAAGAGCTGGCTGATCATCTCCTGGTCGGTGTCCTCGGCGACGGTGACGAGGTCGGTCTTCATCACGTCGGCGACCCGCTTGTCGCCGGGGGCGGTGAACAGCTCGCGCAACGACAGCACGCCGAGCAGGTGCTGGCGGGGGTCGAGGACGTAGGCGTAGTTGATCGTCTCGACGCTCTGGCGCGCCTGCATGCGCAGGTAGCCGATCGCCTCGTCGACCGTCATGTCCGGCCGCAGGCGGGCGTAGCGGGGGCTCATCAGGCCGCCGGCGTCGTCCTCCTCGTAGGCGAGCAGGGCGTTGACCTCGCGGCGGGTGGTGGGATCGAGGAGCGCCATCAGGTCGGCGCGCTCGTCCAGCCGCGCCTCCTGGAGGAGGTCGGCGGCGTCGTCCGGCGCCAGCAGGCGGAGCCAGGCGCGGCGGATCGCCGGCGGCGACTGGCGGACGATCAGCAGTTGATCGGCGGCGCGCAGGTCGAGGAAGAAGTCCTGGGCCGCTTCCGGCGTGAGGAAGCCGAAGCTCTCGAGGCGCTCCTCCGGCGACAGCAGCCGCCAGGCTTCGTGGAGCTCGTCCGCGCTGATGGTGATCGCCGCCATGGGTGCGTACGATACCGCAGCGGACCCCGGGGCTGTCCCGCTTTTCGGCGGACTACGCTTCTAGGAGTGCGCGCGGGAGAAAGGCGAGCAGGACGAACAGTGACGAGCACGGACGAACAGGGACTCGAAGGACTGCTCGTCGATGCTCGTCCCTGTTCGTCCGTGTCAGTCCGTGTTCGTCCCCTGCCCAAGGGCGGCGTGGTGAGAAATGGGAGAGCCGCCAGGAAGCTTATAGACATGGATGTATACTAGGGAACCCTCCGGCAGCCCGGCGCCGGGCAAGGAGCGCATGAGTGCTTGGTGACTTTCGATACGGCCTCCGCAGGCTCCGGCAGAGCCCGGGCTTTACGTTGATCGCGGTGCTCGCGCTGGGGCTGGGGATCGGCGCCAATACGGCGATCTTCAGCCTGCTCGACGTGGTCGTGCTCCGGCCGCTCCCCTACCCGCACCCGGACCGCATGGTGCAGGTCTGGGGCCGCTCGCCCGAGCAGGGGCTGGAGCAGACCGAGATCTCGGTGCCCAAGTTCCGGGCCTTGCGCGACAGCGGCGCCTTCGCCGCCGTCACCGCCTACCACGACGAGGACGTCAACCTGACCGAGCGGGGGGACCCCGAGGTCCTCCACGGCGAGCGGATCAGCCGCGAGTTCTTCGACGTCTGGGGGGTCGAGCCGCTGCTCGGACGCCGCTTCTCCGCCGCCGAGGACGCGCGCGGGGGCGGCGACGTGGCCATGCTGAGCGAGGGGTTCTGGCGGCAGCGCTTCGGCGGCGACCCGGGCATGGTGGGCCGGACGGTGCGGCTGGAGGGGAAGCCGGTGACGGTGATCGGCATCCTGCCGAAGGTGCTCCGCTTCCCCTTCCGGGACATCCAGATCTGGCTGCCGCGGGCGCAGGAGCTGGCGATGATCTCCGAGGCGATCGCCGAGCGGGGCGCCGGCTTCCTGGACGTGGCGGCGCGGCTGAAGCCGGGCACGCCGCTGAAGGGCCTCCCCGCCGAGATGCAGCGGATCAACGGTACCTACGCCCGGGCGCTCCCCGAGAACCTCGACGCCGGCTTCCGCCTGGCCACGGTGCCGATGGACGAGCAGCTCGTGGGCAAGGTGCGCTCCTCGCTCGCCCTGCTGCTCGGGGCGGTGGCGCTGGTGCTGCTGATCGCCTGCGCCGATGTCGCCAACCTGCTGCTGGCCCAGGGGCTCGCGCGGCGCAAGGAGGTGGCGATCCGGATGGCGATGGGGGCGAGCGCCGGGCGCGTGGTGCGCCAGCGGCTGGTCGAAGGGGTGGTGCTGGCGCTGCTGGGGAGCGTGGCGGGGCTGGCGCTGGCCTTCGGGGCCCTGAGGTTGCTGGCCGCCTTCCACCCCGCCGACCTGCCGCGCGTCGACGAGGTGGGGATCGATCTCCGGGTGCTCGCCTTCACCCTGCTGCTGTCGCTGGTCACCGGCGTGCTCTTCTCGCTGATCCCCGCCCTGCAGGGGTTGCGCGGCGGCGCCACGGCGCAGCTCAAGGAGACCTCGCGGGGCTCGACGGCGGGGCCGCGCCGGGCCCGGGCGCAGGGGTTCTTCGTCGCCGCCGAGGTCGCCCTGGCGCTGATGCTGCTAGTCGGCGCGACGCTGCTGATCCAGAGCTTCCGCCGGCTGTCGCGGGTGGACCTCGGGCTCAATCCCGCCGGCCTGCTGTCGCTCCAGATCACGCTGCCGACGGCCAAGTACCCCGACCGCGCGCACCAGCGGGCGTTCTTCGACCAGGTGCTCGAGCGAGTGCGGGTCCTGCCCGGCGTGGAGTCGGCGGCGCTGGTGGACTACCTGCCGGTGCAGGGGTCGGCGCGGGCGCCGTTCGAGGTCGAGGGGCGGCCGCCAGTGGCGCAGAACGACCAGCCGCTCGCCTGGATGATGGTGGTGAGCCCGGGCTTCTTCCACACTCTCCAGGCGCGCCTGGTGAAGGGTCACGAGCTCGATCCCGCCGCCACGCCGGCATCGCCGCCGGCCACGGTCATCAACGAGGCGATGGCACGCCAGTACTTCCCCGGCCAGGACCCGATCGGCAAGCGGCTGCTGCTGAGCCGGCGGGGGCTGGAGATCGTCGGCGTGGTCCAGGACATCCAGCAGGTCGGCCCCGAGGTCGAGAAGACCCCCGCCTTCTTCCTCTCGACGCGGCAGGGGACCATCCGCCCCCTTCCCTTCCTCCACCTGCTGGTACGCTCGCCGCTGCCGCCGGGCAAGGTCGCCGAGGCCCTGAAGCGCGAGGTGCGGGCGGTGGACCCCGAGCAGCCGGTGTCCGACCTGGAGACCATGGAGGGGATCGTCGCCGACGCCGTGGCCGGCCGGCGGCTGACGATGACGTTGCTCAGCGGCTTCTCCGGCGTGGCGCTGATCCTCTGCGCGCTGGGGATCTACGGGCTGGTGGCGCACTCGGTCTCGGCGCGGCGGCAGGAGATCGGGGTGCGCATGGCGCTCGGCGCGCAGCGGGCCCAGGTGCTCGGCGCCGTGGTGCGGCAGGGGTTCCGCTGGGTGTTGATCGGCCTGGGGGTGGGGCTGGTCGGCGCCGGGCTCGCGGCCTTCCTGCTGTCGCGGACGCTGACCGGCCTGCTCTACGCGGTGAGCGCCAGCGATCCTCTCTACTACCTGGGTGCGCCGCTGGTGCTGGGGACGATCGCGCTGCTCGCCTGCTACCTGCCGGCCCGCCGTGCCGCCCGCGTCGAGCCGGGGGTCATCCTGAGGGCCGAGGGGTGAGCGACTCGCTGGGCGCTTCTCCCGAAAGCTCGCCGGGGATTGCCGTCGTCGGCATGGCCGGGCGGTTTCCCGGCGCGGGCGATCTGGCGGAACTCTGGGAGAACCTGCGGCGGGGGGTGGAATCGATCTCCCGCTTCACGCCGGAGGAGATGCGGGCGGCGGGGGTGGATCCGGCGCTGCTCACCGATCCCCGCTGGGTGCCGGCCGGCGGCGTGCTGGCGGACGCCGACCGTTTCGACGCTCCCTTCTTCCACTTCACCCCGCGCGAGGCGGAGCTCCTCGACCCCCAACACCGGCTCTTCCTCGAGTGCGCCTGGGGGGCGCTGGAGGACGCCGGGTGCGATCCGGCCCGCTTCCCTGGTGCCATCGGAGTCTTCGGCGGCGCCAGCCTCAACACCTACCTGCTGCACAACCTGCTGCCGGCCGGGAATTCGGTCGGCAACCCCCAGGTGGCGATCGCCAGCGACAAGGACTTCCTGACCACCCGGGTCTCCTACAAGCTGAACCTGACCGGCCCCAGCCTCGACGTGCAGACCGCCTGCTCGACCTCGCTGGTGGCGGTGGTGCTGGCGGCCCAGAGCCTGCTGAACTACCAGTGCGACCTCGCCCTCGCCGGCGGGGTTTCGGCGCGCGAGCCGCAGCGGGCGGGCTACCTCCACCAGGAGCAGGGGATTCTGTCGCCCGACGGCCACTGCCGGCCGTTCGACGCCGCGGCGCGCGGCACCGTTCCCGGCAACGGCGTCGGCATCGTGGCGCTCAAGCGGCTGGAGGACGCGCTGGCCGCCGGCGATCCGATCCGAGCGGTGATCCGCGGCGCCGCCCTCAACAACGACGGCGCGGGGAAGGTGGGCTTCACCGCCCCCGGCGTCGCCGGCCAGGCCGAGGTGGTGGCCATGGCTCTCGCCATCGCCGGCGTCGACCCTGGGGAGATCGGCTTCCTGGAGGCCCACGGCACGGCCACCCCGATGGGTGATCCGATCGAGGTGCGGGCGCTGGAGCAGGCCTTCCGCGGCGCGCCGCGCGGCGGGTGCGTGCTCGGCTCGATCAAGTCGAATCTCGGCCACCTCGACGCGGCGGCGGGGATCGCCGGCCTGATCAAGGCGGTGCTGGCGCTCCAGCATCGCGAGATCCCGCCGACTCTCCACTTCGCGCGGGCGAACCCGGAGATCGATCTCGAGACCGGCCCCTTCCGGGTCAACGCCGTGCTGGAGCGCTGGACGTCGAAGGGACCGCGCCGCGCCGGCGTCAGCTCCTTCGGCATCGGCGGCACCAACGCGCACGTGGTGCTGGAAGAGGCGTCACCGCGGGAGGAACCGGAAGCCGGGGAGGAGCCCGAGCTGCTGCTCCTCTCGGCACGCACGGCCGGGGCTTTGGAAACCGTCGCGGCCCGGCTCGCGCGGCATCTGGAGGCGCACCCCGAAATCCGGCTCGCCGACGTGGCCCACACGCTCCGCCTCGGCCGCAAGGCGATGGAGGTCCGCCGGTTCGTGGTGGCGGCGAGCGTCGAGGATGCCACCGCGGCGCTCGCCGAGCCGCCACGGATCGTTACGCCGCCGGCGGGTGAGCGCGAGGTGGTCTTCCTCTTCCCCGGCCAGGGGGCGCAGCACGCCGGCATGGCCGCCGGCCTGTACGAGCGGGAGCCCACTTTCCGCGCCGCGATCGACGCCTGCGCCGAGGTCCTGGCGCCGCTCGGGATCGATCTGAAGGCCCTCCTCGACCGCGGCGATCTCACGGAGACCGGGGAGGTTCAGCCGGCGCTGTTCGCCGTCGAGTACGCGCTGGCGCAAGTCTGGATCTCCCGGGGGGTGAAGCCGGCGGCCGTGCTCGGCCACAGCCTGGGAGAGCTCGTTGCGGCAACGATCGCCGGCGTCTTCTCGCTGCCGGCCGCGCTGCGGCTGGTGGTCCGGCGGGGCCGGCTCATGCAGTCGACCGCCGAGGGGGCGATGCTGGCCGTGCCGCTGGGAGAAGCGGAGATCGGGGAATGGCTGGGCTCCGACGTCGAGCTGGCGGCGGTGAATGCGCCGGACCGCTGCGTCCTCTCCGGTCCGGTCGAAGCGGTCGAGCGGCTGCGGCAGGTGCTGGCGGCGCGGGGGATCGAGGCCCGGCCGCTGGCCGTGCGGCGGGCCTTCCACTCGCGGAGCCTGGAGCCGATCCTGGGCGCCTTCGTCGACGAGGTGCGGCGGGCACGGCCGCGCGCGCCGGAGATCCCCTGGCTGTCGAACCTGACCGGCGGCTGGATGGACGCCGAGCGGGCTACCGATCCGGCGTTCTGGGCGGAGTCGCTGCGGCGTCCGGTGCGCTTCTCTCCCGCCCTCGCCGAGCTGCTGCGGGAGCCCCGGCGGGTGCTGCTGGAGGTGGGACCGGGGCGGACGCTCGCCGGTCTGGTCCGCCGGCACGGCGGCGAAGCGGTCTCTTCCCTTCCCCACCCGGAAGCGCCGGAGTCCCCACGGGAGAACCTGCTCGTGGCGCTGGGAGAGCTCTGGCTCGCCGGTGTGGAGGTGGACTGGAATGCGTTGGGCGGCACGGGACGATTGATCCCGCTTCCTACCTATCCTTTCGAGCGGCGCCGGTATTGGGTCGAGCCGCCGGTTGGCCTGTCGGCGGCGGCTCTGGCTTCCCGAGGACCTGTTCTCCAGGCGCCGCTCTGGCGGCAGGTCTTCCCCACCGCCCCTGCGGATCTCCGCGCGGAGGGCGCCGTCTGGCTGGCGATCGTCGAGAAGGGCGCGGCGGGCGAGCAGCTCATCCAGGGCCTGCAGGGGGCGCGGCTGGAGCCGGTCGTGGCGGTTCTCGGGTCGTCCTTTTCGCGGCTGTCGGCGGGTGCCTTCACGGTCAATCCAGGGCGGACGGAGGACTTCGCGACCCTGCTGGCGGCGGTCGCCGAACCGGGGAAGCCGCTGCGGATCGTCTACCAAGCCGGCTCCGGCTTGCCGAGTCTTGCCGCGGCACTGCGCGGCCATGCCGTCGACGCCAGGCTCGATCTCCTGACCTCGGGCGCCGTAGAGCCCCTCGGCGGCGCGCCCGACCCCGAGCGGGCAGCCCTCCTCGGGATTTGCGAGGGACTGGGCATCCCCTGGCGGGTGCTCGATGGGGACAAGGGACGAAAGGGACTTCAGGGACAGCAGAGACTCCAGGGACCTGATTTCTTTCCTGCTGTCCCTGTCGTCCCTGCGGTCCCTGAAGTCCCTTGGCTTCTTTCCGAGATCGCCACCCCCTTCGAGACCGGGACGGTCACCGCGTGGCGCGGCGGCCGTCGGTGGCGGGAGGTCTGGGAGGATGCCGCGCCCGCGCCCACGCCGGCCGGGGCCGGCTGGGAGGCCGAAATCGATCGCCTCGCGCTGGAAGCCACCGCAGAGGAGCCCACCGCGCGAGTGGCGGCGGCCACCGATCCGCTGGTGACGAGCCATGCCGTGCAGGTGCTCCGCGAGAGCGGCGTCGAGATCTCGCCCGGCACTTCGATCGCACTCCCCGATCTCCGCCGCCGGCTGCGGCTGATCCCCCAGCACGAGCAGCTCCTGGGCTTCCTGCTCCGCGTGCTGCGCGAAGACGGCCTCGCCGAGGTGGACGGCGACACCGTCCGCTTCCTCCCCGCCGCCGCGGACGTCCCCTCGCCCGCCGAGGCCCGGCGGCGGCTGGACGCCGGCTTCGCCTCTCTCCACGACCTGATCGACCACTGCGGGCGTCACTATCCGGCCGTCCTCGCGGGCGAGATGCCCGGACTGGCTGTGCTCTATCCGGACGGCGGCTCCGAGCTGCTGGGTGGCACCCTGCGGCCGGGCGCAGAGGGAGGCCGCATCGATCCGGCGCGGCGGTTGCTCGCGAAGATCCTGGAAGCGACGGCCCGGGAGCGTCCGCTGCGCATCGTGGAGATCGGCGGCGGCCACGGCACGCTGACCTCCGTGCTCCTCCCAGCCCTGGAAGGGCACGAGGTCGAATACGTTTTCACCGACATCGGCCGCTCCTTCCTGCTGCGCGCCGAGCAGCGGGCGCGAGAGGCCGGTCAGGATTTCGTCCGCTTCGGCAGGCTCGACATCACCCGCGACCCAGAGGCGCAGGGGTTCGCCCTCGGGAGCTTCGACGCCGTGGTCGGCGCCGACGTGGTCCATGCCACGCCGCGGCTGGCCGAGACGCTGGCCAACCTGCGCGCTCTCCTCGCCCCCGGCGGCCTGCTGGGCCTCGTCGAGACCGTCCGGCCGCAGCGCTGGGGAACGCTGGTCTGGGGGCTTGCCGACGGCTGGTGGAGCTTCGAAGATCGCGAGCTGCGGACCGAGTCGCCGCTGCTCGGCCCGGAGGCCTGGGTGAGCCTGCTGGACCGCTGCGGCTTCGCCGGCGCCAGAGCCTCCGCCGGCGAGGGGGAGTCCGCCCTGCTGACCGCCCGCCGCCCCGTGGAAGGGATGGCCGTCCGCTTCATCCGCGATCTCGCGGTGGCGCGGGAGGTTTCCGACCCCCGCGGGCTGGCCCTCTGCACCGCCGATCCGGCGGCCTTCCGCTATCTCGCGGCGCTCGCCGAGCGAGGGGAGAACGCCGTGGCCCTGCTCTGGGAAGGGGGCGAGGAGATCGCTTCCGCCGCCGCACTCCTCGCCGCTCGGGGAATCCCGGCTGCGCGCTTCGCAGGAGAGGACAAGCCCGCGCCCGCGGTCTCTGAGGAGACGGTCGTCCCGGCCGCAATTCCGGCGAGCGCCGCGATCCACGACCGGCCGCTCCTCCGCACCCCCTATCTCGCCCCGCTGGACGACACCGAGCAGGCGGTGGCCGAGATCTGGAGCCGGGCGCTCGGCATCGAGCGGATCGGCACCCACGACAACTTCCTGGAGCTGGGCGGGGACTCACTGATCGGGCTTCAGGTGGTCCACGCCGTCCAGGCTCGGTTCGAGCTCGGCGGCCGCACCTTTAGCTTGTACGAGCACCCGACGGTCGCGGCGATCGCCCGCTTCGTCGAGGGCGGAGCGGCCGGAGAGGCAGGAGCCGGCGATCCCTTCGACCAGCGGACGAGCCGCGGCGAGCGCCGCCGGGAACGGAGCGCCAGCTTTCAGAGGGTCCGATCATGAGCGACGAAACGACGATGACCGATTCGACCCAGACAGCGACCGACATCGCCATCGTCGGCCTCGCCTGCCGCTTCCCCGGCGCCGGCGATCCCGAGCGGTTCTGGCGCAACCTGCGCAACGGCGTCGAGTCGGTCTCCTTCTTCTCGGACGCGGAGCTGCGGGCGGCGGGCATCCCCCCGGCCGTGTATGACGCGCCCAACTATGTCCGCGCCCACGCCGTGCTGGAGGGGATCGAGCAGTTCGACGCCGGCTTCTTCGGCTACTCGCCGCGCGAGGCCGAGATCATGGACCCCCAGCAGCGGCTCTTCCTCGAAGTCGCCTGGGAGGCGCTGGAGCGCGCCGGCTACGACCCCTCCCGTTATCCGGGAGTCGTCGGCGTCTATGGCGGCGTCACCCTGTCGAGCTACCTGATGGCGCTCAGCCCGCTCAGGGACCGGCTACAGGCGATCGGCGTCGATACCACGATGCTGGCGGTGGGGAACGACAAGGACTCGCTGGCGCCGCGCGTCTCCTACAAGCTCGACCTGCGGGGGCCGGCGGTGACCGTGCAGACCGCCTGCTCTACCTCGCTGGTCGCCGTCCACATGGCATCTCAGGGGCTGATCTCCGGCGAGACCGACATGGCGCTCGCCGGCGCCGTCTCGCTCACCGTGCCGATGACCACCGGCTACTTCTTCCAGGAGGGGGGGATCCTGGCACCCGACGGCCACTGCCGCGCCTTCGACGCCCGCGCCGCCGGCACCGTCTTCGGCTGCGGCGCCGGGCTGGTGGTGCTCAAGCGGCTGGCGGACGCCCTGGCGGACGGCGACACCATCCACGCCGTGCTCAAGGGGTCGGCGGTCAACAACGACGGGGCGAGCAAGGCGGGATTCACGGCGCCGAGCGTGGGCGGGCAGGCGGCGGTGATCGCCGAAGCGCTCGCCAACGCCGGGGTGGACGCCGATTCGATCGGCTTCGTCGAGGCGCACGGCACCGCCACGGCGCTCGGCGATCCGGTGGAGATCGCGGCGCTGACCAAGGCGTTTCGCCGTACCACCGCCCGCCGCGGCTACTGCGCCGTGGGGTCGGTGAAGACCAACCTTGGCCACCTGGAGGTGGCGGCGGGGATCGCCGGCCTGATCAAGGCGACTCTGGCGGTCGAGCGGGCGGAGATCCCGCCCAGCCTCCACTTCGAGCGCCCCAACCCGCAGATCGACTTCGAAGCGAGCCCGTTCTTCGTGAGCTCCGATCTCGCCCCCTGGCCCGAGGGGCCACGGCGGGCGGGGGTCAGCTCGTTCGGCTTCGGCGGCACCAACGCCCACGTGGTGCTGGAGGAGGCGCCGGTTCCCCTCCCCACCGGCCCGGACCGCCCCTGGCAGCTCGTCGTGCTCTCCGCGCGCAGCGCCGCCGCGCTCGACGCGGCGACCGCCAATCTCGCCTCTTTCCTCGACGAAAGCCCGGCGGCCGATCTCTCCGACGTGGCGTTCACCCTTCAGGTGGGGCGCCAGCCCTTCGAGCACCGGCGCGCCCTGGCCGTCCATGGAGCCAATGGCGCGGACGACGCGCGGGCCCTTCTCGGAGGCAAAGACCCGCTGCGAGTCACCTCCGGCATGTACGACGGTGCCGGACGGACGATCTCCTTCCTCCTTCCGGGTCAAGGAGCGCAGCACCCCGGCATGGCACGCGAGCTCTACCGGCATGAGGAGACCTTCCGGGCCGAGCTCGACCGCTGCGCCGCGCTGTTCGAAAAGGAGGCGGGGATCGACGTGCGGATCTTCGTCGATCCCGATCCCATTCAGGATCTGACCGAGCTCGGCGACCGATTGGAGCGGACCGAAGTGGCCCAGCCGGCCCTGTTCGCCGTCGAATGGGCGCTGGCCAGGCTCTGGATGAGTTGGGGGGTAATGCCGAAGGCCTTGCTCGGCCACAGCCTGGGCGAGCTGGTGGCGGCGGCCCTCGCGGGCGTCTTCTCCCTGGAGGACGCGGCGCGGCTGGTGGCGGTCCGCGGCCGGCTGATGGCGGCGCTCCCGAAAGGGGACATGCTGGCGATTCCCCTTGGCGAGGCGGATGTCGCGCCGCTGCTCACCGGCGGCGTCTCGCTCTCGGCGGTCCACGGCCCCGGGATGTGCGTCGCCGCCGGCCACCCCGAGGAGATCGCGCGACTGATGGCCACCCTCGCCGAGCGCGACGTCGAGAGCCGCACGCTGCACACCTCGCACGCTTTCCATTCGGCGATGATGGACCCGGTCGTCGAGCCCTTCCGCGACGAGGTGCGCAAGGTGCGGCTATCGCCGCCGCGCATCCCCTTCGTCTCCAATGTCACCGGCGGCTGGATCACGCCGGCCGAGGCCACCGATCCCGCCTACTGGGGGCGCCAGCTCCGGCAAACCGTCCGCCTCGCCGAGGGGATCGGCGCTTTGCTCGCCAAGCCCGGGGCGGCGCTACTGGAGGTGGGACCGGCGCAGGCGCTGTCAGGCGCCGCGCGGCAGCACCCGGCTCGCGCCGCCGGCCACCTGGTGCTCCCCTGCCTCCCCCATCCCAAGGACCCGCGCGACGCCCTGGACACGCTCCTGCACGCTCTGGGCGCGCTTTGGGTTGGAGGAGTCGAGGTCGACTGGAAGGCCTTCCACGGAGAACGCCGCCGCCGGCGCGTGCCGCTCCCCACCTACCCCTTCGAGCGCAAGCGCCACTGGATCGACCTCGAGAAGCTGGCCGGCGCTCCGCCGTCCGTTCCCACCCCGGCCGCTCCGAAGGCCGAGACCGCGGCCCCCGTGGCGCTCGCGGCGGCGGCCCCCCGCTCCTACGTCGAGAGCCGCTATGCCACCCAGGAAGGGACCGGCGGCTTCGTGGCGCCGCGCAACGAGGTCGAGGAGATCATCGCCGACCTCTGGCAGACCCTGCTGGGGGTGGAACGGGTGGGAGCGGAGGACAACTTCTTCCGGCTCAACGGCAACTCGCTGATCGCCCTCCAGGCGATCGCGCGCATCCAGTCGGTGTTCGGGGTCAAGCTCTCGGTGCGCTCCTTCTTCGAGAGCCCGACGGTAGCCGGACTCGCCCGCATCGTGGCCGAGCGGCAGCCGGGACTGGAGGCGCTGACCGCCCGCGCCCGCATCCTGGAGGAGGTCCTCGCGGCGGCCCCCGCGCCGCCGGCGCCAGTCGTGCCCGCCGCTCCCCCGCCGGTGGCCGTTCCCTCGGAGGACACTGAGGGCGTCCGCTTCAGCCTCTTCTTCTTCTCCGGCAACGAGGCGATGTTCCCGGAGTACAAATACCAGCTCATCGTCGAGGGGGCGAAGTTCGCCGACCGCAACGGTTTCACGGCAATCTGGACTCCGGAGCGCCACTTCCACAGCTTCGGCGGCCTCTACCCCAACCCGGCGGTGCTGAGCGCCGGCCTCGCCATGGTCACCGAGCGGCTGCAGATCCGCGCCGGCAGCGTGGTGCTGCCGCTCCACGATCCGATCCGGGTGGCCGAGGAGTGGTCGGTGGTCGACAACCTGTCGCGGGGGCGGGCCGGCATGGCCTTCGCCTCGGGGTTCCACCCCAATGACTTCGTCTTCTCACCGGCCAACTACCCCGACCGCCGGGCGGTGATGTTCGACCGCATCGAGACCGTCCGCCGTCTCTGGCGGGGGGAGCGGGTGACGGTGCGCGGCGGCGCCGGCAACGAGATCGAGGTCGAGATCTTCCCCAAGCCGGTGCAACCCGAGCTGCCGGTCTGGATCACCTGCGCCAACACGCCGGCGACCTTCGAGGACACCGGGCGGATCGGCGCCAACGTGCTGACCTCGCTGATCGGCCTCACCCCCGAGGTGCTGGCCGACCGCATCGCGCTCTACCGCGACAGCCGCGCCAAGGCGGGGCTCGATCCGCGGACCGGCCAGGTGGCAGTGATGCTCCACACCTTCGTGGGCGACGATCTCGCGGCGGTCAAGGAGAAGGTGCGCGCCCCGTTCTGCGACTACCTGCGCTCGCACACCGAGCTGCTCACCTCGCTCGCCCGCAGCCTCCACCACAGCTTCGACGAGGGGAGCTTCGCCAAGGAGGATCTGGAGGAGCTGCTGATGATGGAGTTCGAGCGCTACTTCGCCAGCGGCTCGCTGCTCGGCACTCCGGAAAGCTGCCTGGCGATGGTCCACCGCCTGCGCGCGATCGGAGTCGACGAGGTCTGCTGCCTGCTCGACTTCGGAGTGGACGTTCCCTCGGTCATGGACAGCCTGAAGCACCTCGCCACGCTACGGCAGCTCGCCGCTCGGGAGGCCGTCGCGGCTGTGTAGCGCAACGGAATCACCGTGGAGCCCCTCCAGACGCCGTGGGACGACCTCTTCCCGCTCTCCTTCGCCCAGGAGCGCTTCTGGTTCCTGTACCTGCTGGCGCCGGAGGAGGCCGCCTACAACATCACCCTGGCGGTGAGGCTGGACGGCTCGCTGGACTTGCGGGCCTACCGCCGCGCGGTCGCCGAGATCGTCCGCCGCCATGAGCCGCTACGCACGATTTTTCCAGCGACGCTCGACGAGCCGGGGCAGGTCCCTCTTCCGCCGACAGAGGACTTTCCCCTTCCCTGGATCGACCTCGGGGCGCTCGCGCCGGCGACAGCGGAGGGCGAGGCCCGGCGCCTGGCCGAGGCGGAGGCCGCGCGCCCCTTCCCGCTGCGGACGGGGCCGCCGTTCCGCGCCCATCTGGTCCGCAGCGGCGGCGATCGCTGGCTGGCGCTCTTCGCCCTCCATCACATCGTGGGGGACGGCTGGTCGGTCGAGCTGCTGTTGCGCGAGCTGACGCCGCTCTACACGGCGTTCCGGGACGGGCGTCCATCCCCCCTCCCCGACCTCCCTCTCCAGTACGCCGACTTCGCGGTCTGGCAGCGGGAGCGGCTGCGCGGTGAGCCCCTCGACCGGCTGGTCGCCTTCTGGCGGGACGCCCTGGACGGCGCGCCGGCGGAGATCGAGCTGCCGGCCGACCGGCCGCGGCCGCGGGTCCAGAGCTTCCGCGGCGCCCGCGCCGTCGAGACGATCCCGGCCGCGCCTCTCCATCTCCTCAGCCGCCGGCAGGGCGCGACCCCCTTCGTGACCGTGCTCGCCGGCTTCCAGGCGTTCCTCCATCGAATCACCTACCAGACCGACCTGGTGGTCGGATCGCCCGTCGCCGACCGCGGCCGGACCGAGATCGAGGGGCTCATCGGCCTGTTCGTCAACACCCTGGCGCTGCGGGCGCGGATCGATCCGGACGAGCCCTTCCGCGACCTGCTGGAGCGGACCAAGGGGGTGGTCGTCGCCGCGCTGGCGCACCAGGATCTTCCGTTCGAAAAGCTGGTGGACGCTCTGGGGACCGAGCGCCGGCTCGACCGCAATCCGCTCTTCCAGGTCTCGCTGGCCTTCCAGGGAGCGGCGCCGGACCCCCCGGACCTGCCGGGGATCGTGGCGGAGGTCGTCGACGACCTCACTCTGGACGCCGTGCCGTTCGATCTCGGCCTCTCCGTGCAGGGGATCGACGATCGCTTCGAGCTCGCCCTCGAATACTCCACCGATCTCTTCGACGGCACAACGGCCCACCGCCTCCTCGGCCAGCTCCGCCGGCTCCTCGCAGGGATCGGCGCGGAGCCCGGCCTGCCGGTGCGTGACCTCCCTCTGCTCTCGGCGGCGGAGCACCACCAGGTCGCCCGCGAGTGGACCGGCGCGCGGTCGGACTACCCTCGCGAAGCCACTCTCCCCGAGCTGTTCGCCCGCCAGGCCCGGCGCACGCCGGACGCGGTCGCGCTCGTCCAGGGCGACGCCGCGATGACCTACGGAGAGCTTCTCGGCCGGGTGCGGCGGCTGGCGGCTCACCTGCGGGGCCACGGCGTGATGCCCGACGTCCGGGTGGCGCTCGCCCTCCCCCGCTCGTTCGATCTGATCGCGGCCATCCTCGGCATCCTCGAAGCGGGAGGAGCCTACGTACCGATCGACGGCGGGTATCCGGTGGACCGGATCGCCCGCCTGCTGGGCGATTCGGGCGCGGCGGTCCTGGTGACCTGTGGCGGCCGCGGCGACCGGCTGGCGGGACTGGGACTCGCGGTTCTCGACCTCGACGCCCTCCCTGAAACGCCGGACACCGATCGCTCCGCGAAGCCGAGCCCCGAAAACCTGGCGTACGTGATGTACACCTCGGGCTCCACGGGCGCGCCCAAGGGGGTCGCCGTGACCCACCGCAACGTGGCGCGGCTGGTGCTCGGCACCGGCTACGCCCGGTTCGGACCGGACGAGGTGTTCCTCCAACTCGCCCCGGTCTCGTTCGACGCCTCGACGCTGGAGATCTGGGGGCCGCTCCTGCACGGCGGCCGGCTGGCCCTGGCGCCGGACGGGCCGGTCTCGCTGTCCGAGCTCGGGGCGCTCCTCCGGCGCCATGAAGTCACCGCTCTCTGGCTGACCGCGGGTCTCTTCCACCAGATGGTGGACGAGGAGATCGAAGGTCTCGCCGGACTCCGGCAGCTCCTCGCCGGCGGCGACGTGCTGTCGCCCGGCCACGTACGGAGGGCGCTCGAACGGTTGCCCGATACGGTGGTGATCAACGGCTATGGGCCGACGGAGGGAACGACTTTCAGCGCCTGTCACCTGATGCGCGACGCCGCGGCCGTATCCGATCCCGTGCCCGTCGGCCGGCCGATCGCCAACACCACGGCCTGGGTGCTCGACAGCGCGATGGGCTCCGTTCCGATCGGCACCCCGGGAGACCTCTACGTCGGCGGCGATGGCTTGGCACGCGGCTATTTCGGTCGCCCCGACCTCACCGCAGAGCGCTTCGTTCCCGATCCCTTCGGAGTGGGCGGTCGTCTCTACCGAACGGGCGATCGAGCGCGCTGGTTGAGAGATGGAACGCTCGACTTCCTCGGCCGCGCCGATCTGCAGCTCAAGATTGCCGGGTGGCGCATCGAGCCGGCGGAGGTCGAAGCCGCTCTCGCCGCCCATCCGCAGATCCAGGAGGCGGTGGTCGCCGCGGTCGACGACGGCACCGCCGGCAAGCGCCTGGCGGCCTGGGTAGCGTCCCGGCCGCCGGCTCCGATACCGGCGCCAACGCCGGCCGAGCTTCGCGCCTGGTTGCGCGAGCGTCTCCCCGAGCCGATGATTCCCTCCCTCTGGGCCATCCTCGACCGCCTGCCGCTGACCCCCAACGGCAAGGTCGACCGGCGGGCCCTCCCCACGCCGGCGCCCGCCGCCGGAGGGAGCGCGGCGCCGGCCTCGGACGCCGAACGGACGCTGGCCGGGATCTGGGCCGCTCTCCTCGGCTGCGACCGCGTCGGGGCCGACGGGGATTTCTTCGCCCTCGGCGGCAACTCCCTGCTCGCCCTGCAGGCCCTGTCGCGCATCCGCGACGCCTTCGGCGTCGAATTGCCGGTCGGCGCCCTCTTCGCGGCGCCGACGCCGGCGGCCCTGGCGGCCCGCCTCGCCACGGACCCGGGAAGCGTACCGTTGCCTCCCGTGCTCGCCGTTCCCCGGGGCGGCGACCTGCCGCTCTCCGCCGCCCAGGAACGGCTCTGGTTCCTCGACCGCCTCCAACCGGGGAGCGCCTACAACGTGCCGCTCGCCCTGCGCATCCGTGGCCCCCTCGACGTTGCCGCCTTGGCAGCCTCCCTCGACGAGATCCGGTGCCGGCACGAAGCCTTGCGGACCCGGTTCCACGAGGTGAAGGGGCGCCCCGTCCAAGAGATCGTTCCCTGGTCTCCCCAAGCGCTGCCGGGGATCGATCTCGCGGCGCTACCCGGCCCGGCGCGGGAGGCCGAAGCCGAGCACATTGCCGCCACCCTGGCCGCCCTCCCCTTCGACCTTGCGCGGGAGCTCCCTCTGCGCACCGCCCTGGTGCGGCTGGGCGGAGCCGACTACCTGTTCGTGTCCGTCTTCCACCACATCGTCGCCGACGCCTGGTCGCTGCGGGTGGCGATGGCGGAGCTGCGCGAGATCTACGAAGCCCTGCTGAGTGGTCGTCCCGCCGATCTTCAGAGGCCCGCGGTGCAGCCCGCCGACTACGCGGTGTGGGAACGCACGCGGCTGGCCGGCTCCGGGCTCCAGCCTCAGATCGCCTGGTGGCGGCAGCGCCTGGCCGGACTTTCCGACCTGGAGCTGCCGGCGGACCGCCCGCCCGCAGCGGAGACGAGCCCACGGGTACGCGCGCTGCCGACGGCCCTGCCAGACGATCTCTCCCAAGCGCTCGCCGAGTTGGCTCGCGAGCGGGGGAAGACCCTCTTCATGGCCGTCCTCGCCGCCTTCGCCACCCTGCTCCACCGGGTGACCGGCAGCGCCGACCTCGCGGTGGGGACACCGGTCGCCAATCGCGACCGCCCCGAGCTCGAAGGGCTGATCGGCTTCTTCGTCAACACCCTGGTGATGCGGATCGACCTGGGCCGCGACCCGAGCTTCGCCGAGATCCTCCAGCGGGTCGAAGCGACCGCGCTCGCCGCCTACGCCCACCGCGAGGTACCGTTCGACCGGCTGGTCGAGGAGCTACGCCCCGAGCGACGGGCGGGCGGCAACCCGCTGTTCCAGGTGGCGTTCAGCCTCGACCGCCCGGCGCGTCCCGACTTCTCCGCCGTGAGCCTCGCGGTCACGCCGGTGCCCGTCGGCTCCGGGAGAGCCAAGTTCGACCTCTACCTGGGGCTGGAGGAGACAGACGAGGGGATTGCCGGCGCCTGGGAGCTGCGCAGCGACCGGTTCGATCCCGCAACGGCGATCCGGCTGGACGGCCAGTGGCTGCGGCTGGTCGCCGACCTGGCCGCTCACCCCGAGCGGCGCGTCAGCGCGCTCTCCCTGCTCTCCGCGGCCGAGCGCCATCAGCTTATCGAGTGGGCCGAGGCGGGCACCCGGGTGCTCGACGGCAACTTACGGCCGGTGCCGATCGGCACCCCCGGCGATCTTCACGCAGGGGGCCGCCCCACCGGTGACCGCGCGCGCCGGCTCGCCGACGGGCGGATCGAGATCCTCGCCCACCAGCAGCCCGTTGCCATGGAAGTCTCGCGGGGGGACGCTGCCGCCACCCCCACCGAAGAGCTGCTCGCCGGTCTCTGGGCATCGCTCCTGGGCGTCGAGAGGGTGGGAATCCACGACGACTTCTTCGCGCTTGGCGGCCACTCGCTGCTGGCCACCCGCCTGATCTCCCGCGTGCACCGGGTGTTCGGCGTCGACCTCTCCCTGCGCGCCCTGTTCGACGAGCCGACCGTGGCGGGGCTGGCCGCCCACATCGCGGCGATCTCCACGAACGCTCCACCGGTCCCCATCGAACCACTCCCGGAAGCCGGGACCTATCCGGCCTCTCTGGCCCAGCGCCGGCTCTGGTTCCTCGACCGCCTGTCGCCCGATGCGTTCTACCTCAACGTTCCGCACGGCCTGCGGCTGCGCGGGACGCTGGACGTGCCCTCCCTGCGCTGGGCTCTCACTGAGATCGTCCACCGCCACGAGCCATTGCGGACCACCTTCGAGACCCGCGACGGCCAGCCGGTGCAGCGCATCGCTCCCCCCGGACCCGTGCGGCTGCCGGAGGTCGATCTCGGAGGGCTCCCCCGGGAGCGGCGCGAGGCCGAGGCGCGCCGGCTCGCCACGGGGGAAGCCGAGCGCCCCTTCGACCTCGCGACGGGCCCACTGTTTCGAGCCGTGCTGATCGATCTCGGCGCCACCGACCATCTGCTCGTCTTCACCCCACACCACCTGATCTTCGACGGCGGCTCGATGGAGATCCTCTTCCGCGAGCTCGCCGTCCTCTACGCCGCGGGCTCGGCGGGCCTCCCCTCGCCCCTGCCTCCGCTGCCGGTGCGCTTCGTCGAGTTCGCCGAATGGCAGCGGCGGACGCTCTCGGGCGGACGGCCGGAGACGCAGCTCGCCTGGTGGCGGCGCCGGCTGGCCGCCCTGCCGACGCTCGACCTGCCGCTCGACCACACCCGGCCCTCGACGCCCCGCTTCCGCGGTAGTTGGCGGACAGCGATGCTGCCGGGGTTGAGCGGCCGGCTGGAAGCGCTGGGGCGCCGGCTCGGCGCCACTCCCTACCTGGTGCTACTAGCGGGGTTCGCGGCCCTCCTCTCGCGGCTCTCGGCGCAGGAGGACGTCGCCGTCGGCTCGCCGGTGGCCAACCGTTCGCGGCCGGAGGTCGAGGGGTTGATCGGCTTCTTCGCCAACACCCTGGTGATGCGGACCGACCTGGCGGGCGACCCGCCGTTCGCCGAGATGGTGGCGCGGGTGCGGGAGGAAGCGCTCGGCGCCTGGACGCATCAGGACCTGCCGTTCGAGGTGCTGGTCGAGGAGCTGGCCCCGGAGCGCCACCTCAGCCTCCACCCCCTCTTCCAGGTCGTCTTCAGCCTCCAGGACCTCCCACCAGGGTTCGACCTCCCCGGCCTGGAGGCGCGGCTGTTCGAGTTCGAAGCCGACGTGGCTCACTTCGACCTCACCCTGGTGGCCACCCGGCTGGGCGCCTCGTTCGGGGAGGACTTGGCGCTGACCCTCAGCTACAAGCGGGACCTCTTCGAGCCGCCGACCGTCCTGCGTCTGCTGGAGCAGCTCGGGGCTCTCCTCGAAGCGGCGGTCGCGACACCGGGGACCGCCGTCCGCGACCTCCCCATCTGGAGCCCGGCGGCCCGCCACCAGGCGATCCACGAGTGGAGCGGCACCGGCGGCCTCGTGGCGAGCGGCCTCACCGCCGACCGCCTGGTCGAGGCGCAGGCGCGTCAAGCGCCCGAGGCGCTGGCAGTGGCCGGAGCCGGGTCGCGGCTCACCTATGGCGAGCTGAATCGCGATGCCAACCGGCTCGCCCGCCGGCTCCGGCGCCTCGGAGTCCGCCGGGGGGACCGCGTCGCCCTCGCGCTCGACCGCTCGCCGGAGCTGGTGATGGCCGCGCTAGCGGTCTGGAAGGCGGGCGCAGCCTATCTGCCGCTCGATCTTTCCCATCCCGCCGAGCGCCTCGCCGAGGTCGTCGCGGACGCCGGCGCGGCCTGCGTGCTCACGCTCGACCGCTGGGCCGGCCGCTTCCCCGGCAAATCCCTATGCCTCGATACCGACCGGGAGGCCTGGACCGGCGAGAGCGCCGAGGAGCTGGAACGCTCGACCGGCCCCGGCGACGCCGCCTATGTGATCTACACCTCGGGATCGACGGGGCGCCCGAAAGGGGTCGAGGTGCCGCACTCCGGGCTGATCAACCTGATCGCCTGGCACCTCCACGCCTACGGGGTGACGCCGGCCGACCGCGCCAGCCTGGTGGCCAGCCCCGCCTTCGACGCCTCGGTCTGGGAGATCTGGCCCTGCCTCGCCGCCGGCGCCAGCCTCCACGTGCCCCCGCGCGACATCGCGGCCTCTCCCCCCGCCCTACCCGAATGGCTGGCCGCGGAAGGGATCACCCTGGCCTTTCTCCCCACCCCGCTCGCCGAGGCGGTCCTCGCCCGCGAGCTCGACGGTCTCGCCCTCCGGTACCTGCTCACGGGCGGCGACCGCCTGCGGAGCGCTCCAGCGGTGGACCCCGGCTTCCACCTCGTCAACCACTACGGCCCCACGGAGTCGAGCGTGGTGGCGACCGCCGGCGAGGTGAGGGCGGGAGGCACGCGTCCGCCCGCCATCGGCCGCCCCATCGCCGGCGTCGAGGCCCTGCTGCTCGACGCCGGCCTGAGTCCCGTCCCGACCGGCGCCCGGGGCGAGATCTGCCTGGGAGGCCGGGGGCTCGCCACCGGCTACCCCGGCCACCCCGGCCGCACTGCCGAGCGCTTCGTTCCCCATCCATTCGCGGCCGAGCCGGGCGCCCGCCTCTACCGCACGGGCGATCTGGCGCGCCATCTTCCCGACGGCCGGATCGAGTTCGCCGGCCGAGCCGACTCCCAGCTCAAGATCCGCGGCTTCCGTATCGAGCCGGGCGAGGTGGAGGCGCGGCTCGCGGCCCATCCGGACGTGCGCGAGGCGTTCGTGGGAGCGATTCCGAACGGCGACGGCGCGGGCGGGCCACGGCTCGCGGCCTGGATCGTCCCCCGCCGGCCGGAGGCGCCGCCCACCGCCGCCGAGTTGCGGGAGCTCCTGCGCGCCGTCCTCCCCGAGCCGATGGTTCCCGCGGCCTGGGTGTGGCTGCCGGCCCTCCCCCTCACCTCCCGCGGTAAGGTCGACCGCGCCGCTCTGCCTCAACCGCCGGCGCCGGTCACCATCTCCCGCGAAGCGCCGCGCGGCGAGGTCGAGGAGGCGATCGAGCGCCACTGGCGGCAGGTGCTGGGGATCGCCGCGGCGGGGCGCGACGACAACTTCTTCGACCTCGGCGGCCACTCCCTCGCCCTCGCCGCCGTCCACGAGCGTCTCCAGGCCGAGCTCGACGTCCGCATCCCGCTCGTGGAGCTGTTCGAGAACCCGACCCTGCGCACGCTCGCCGCCTGTATCGCCGCCAGCCTCGCCGGGCGCGGAGCCCGGCGTGGCGTGGCGGATGCGGCCCGCAGCCGCGCCGAGCGGCAGCGGACCCCTGACGCCTGGAAGGAGCGCACCCGGCTGGCCCGGGGGCTGAACCGCCCATGACGACCCCTTCGCCCGTTCATTGAGGAGATGGAGATGTTCAAAGTCTCGCTCGTCAACATGCCCTTCTCGTCGATCGAGATCCCCTCGATCGCCCTCACGCAGCTCCAGTCGGTCATCCACCGGCGGTTCGCCGACCGGGCGTCGATCGAGGTCTGCTACGCCTCGCACGACGCCTGCCGGCTGATGGGGGTCGAGGACTACCGGCAGATCTGCAACGAGTCGTCGCACTCGGGGCTCGGCGACTGGCTCTTCCGCCAGCTCGCCTTCCCCGGGCTGACGGACAACACCCCGGCCTATCAGCAGCGCTACTTCCCCGCCCACGACCCGCGGCGGCAGGCCTTCGACCGCCTGCTGGCGCTACGTCCCGGCCTCGGCCGCTGGCTGGACGGGCTGATCGAGCGCTACCGGCTCGACCAGGCCGACCTGGTGGGGTTCACCTCGATGTTCGGGCAGAACGTCGCCTCCTTCGCGCTCGCCCGGCGCCTCAAGCAGAGGTTCCCGCACATCCTCATCGCGATCGGTGGCGCCAACTGCGAGTCGCCGATGGGGGAGGAGATCGCCCGCAACGTCGAGACGATCGACTACGTGTTCTCAGGGCCCGCCCTGATCTCGTTCCCCGAGCTGATCGAATCCCTGCTCGACGGCGAGCCTGAGCGCGCGGAGCGGATCGACGGCGTGTTCACCCGCTCGAACCTCGCCGCCTCCTCCGACTCAGCCGCGCCGCCGGTGGCGCTGATCGGCGCCGAGCTCGACATCGACGAGGAGGTGCCGCTCGACTACGAGCCCTTCCTGCGCGCTTTCGAGACCGCCTTCGCCGGCGAGGAGGTCGAGCCGACGCTGATGTTCGAGACCTCGCGCGGCTGCTGGTGGGGGGAGCGAGCCCACTGCACCTTCTGCGGGCTCAACGGCTCGACCATGAGCTTCCGCTGGATGAAGCCGGAGAAGGCGGTGGCGCTGATCCGCTCCCTGTTCGCCTACTACCCGCGCGTGCGGCGGTTCAACTGCGTGGACAACATCATGCCCAAGGAATATCCGCGCGAGGTGTTCGCCCGCCTCGCCACGCCGCCGGGCGCCTCCCTCTTCTACGAGGTCAAGGCCGACCTCTCCGAGGAGGACATCGCGCTCCTCTCGGCCGCCGGAGTGGACGGCGTGCAGCCGGGGATCGAGGCGCTGGACACCTCGACGCTGAAGCTGATGCGCAAAGGGATGACCTCGGTGCGCAACATCGCCTTCCTCCAGCACTGCCTGCTCCACGACGTCCACCCGGCCTGGAACCTGCTGGTCGGCTTCCCCGGCGAGGGGGAGGAGGTGTACAGGCGCTACGTCGAGATCTTCCACCTCCTGGTCCACCTGCCTCCCCCCGCCGGCGTCTTCCCGGTCCGCTTCGACCGCTTCAGCCCCTACTTCACCGAAGCCGCGCGGCACGGGCTGGAGCTGGCGCCGCTCGACTTCTACCCCCAGGTCTACCCTTTCGCGCCGGAGAGCCTGGCGCGGCTCGCCTACTACTTCACCGACCGCAACGTGAAGGCCCCCTACTTCCTGGCGATGGCGCGCTGGATCGGCCGGCTGTACAAGGTGCAGGGCGCCTGGGCCCGAGCCTGGGACGGCGGGCACCCGCCGGTGCTCTGCTTCGAGCGCCCCGGGGGACGGACGGTACGCGACAGCCGCTCGGGCTCGACGGTCGTCCACGACGTCGGCGACGGCGGACGCAGGCTGCTGGAAGCCCTGGCCGCGCCGACGACCCTGGCCGAGCTGGCCAAGGTCCCCTTCGATCCCCCGCTCGACCGCGAGGCCGAGCTGGAGCGCCTGCGTTCTCTCGGCCTGGTCTTCGAGGACGGGGACCGGCTGATCAGCTTGGTCCTCCCCCACGAGGCGAAGCCTGAGCGGCTGCTCCAGCGCTACGCTCCGCTGGAGGCGGTCCCGGCATGAGCCTGCGCGAGCTGCACCAGGGGCTCGCCGGCCTCACCCCCGAGCAGCGGGCCCTCTTCGCCCGCCGCCTCGCCGAGAGCGGCTGGGGGCCGCAGGGGCCGGAGATCCTCCCCCGCGGTTTGGGCGACAGCAACGCGGATGAGCCGGTCCCCGCCTCGCTCGTCCAGCAGCGACTCTGGCTGCTCGACCAGATGGAGCCGGGGAACCCCTTCTACAACCTCCCCCTGCTCTGCTTCCGGCTGCGCGGCGAGCTTCACCCCGGAATCCTGGAGCGCTGCTTCCAGGAGATCGAGCGCCGCCACGAGTCGCTGCGCACGGTCTTCGCGGACCACGACGGCGATCCCTACCAGGTGGTCCTGCCGCCGGCGCCGAGGCCGATCCCGCGGATCGACCTCGACGCCCTGCCGCCGGAACGCCGGGAGGCGGCGGCCTGGGATCTCGCCGAAGCCGAGGCCCGCCGGCTGTTCGACCTCGCGCGCGGGCCGCTCTGGCGGACCCACCTGATCCGCCTCGACGGCGGCGACCACCTGCTGCTGGTGACCATGCACCACATCATCTCGGACGCCTGGTCGCTCGGCGTCTTCTACCGCGAGCTGTCGCTGCTCTACACGGCGTACCTGGCCGGGCGCCCGTCGCCGCTCCCGGAGCTGCCGGTGCAATATCCCGACTTCGCGCTCTGGCAGCGCGACCGGCTCCAGGGGGAGCGGCTGGAGGCGGAGATCCGCTTCTGGCGCGGGCAGCTCGCCGGCGCTCCGGACAAGCTGGAGCTCGCCACCGACTTTCCCCGGCCGGCGGTGCGCTCCTACGGCGGCGCGCGGCGGACGCTCGACCTCCCCGCCGGCTTCGCCGACGCTCTCTCCGCGCACACCCAGGTCGCCGGCGCCAGCCTCTACATGGTCCTGCTCGCCGGCTTCGACGCCCTGCTCCACCGCTACAGCGGCCAGGACGACGTCGTGCTGGGCGCGCCGGTGGCCGGCCGCACCCACGTCGAGACCGAGGGGCTGATCGGCTTCTTCGTCAACACCGTGGTCTTCCGCGTCCCGGTGGGGGGCGATCCAACCTACGGCGAGCTGCTGGGGCGGGTGCGCGACGTGGTGCTCGACGTCTACGAGCATCAGGAGCTGCCGTTCGACAAGCTGGTCGAGGAGCTGCGCCCGCGCCGGGACCCCAGCTACGGCCCGGTCTTCCAGGCCATGTTCTCGCTGCAGAACACGCCGACCCCCGACCTCGCCCTCCCCGGCCTGACGGTCGAGCCGCGGGGGATCAACAACGGCACCTCGCAGACCGACCTCATCCTGTTCGCGGGCATGAACAGGGGGCGGCTCGGCATCCTCCAGCTCGAGCTCAACACGGCGCTGTTCGAGACGGCGACGATCGACCGCATGGGGGTGCACCTGACGACCCTGCTGGCGGCGGCGGTGGCGGATCCCGGACGGCGGATCTCCGAGATCCCTCTGCTCACCGCCGCCGAGCAGGCGCAGCTCCGGGACTGGGGGCGCGCCACCGCGTGGGACCTTCCCGTGGCCACCCTTCCCGACCTCTTCGCCGCGCAGGTGGCGCGGACCCCGGATGCCGTCGCGGTGGTCCTCGGCGACCGGAGCCTGACCTACGCCGGGCTCGACCGCCGCGCCAACGCCCTCGCCCACCGCCTCCGCGTGCTGGGGGTGGGGCCGGAGGTGCGGGTGGCGCTCTGCGTCCAGCGGAGCCTGGAGATGGTGATCGCCCTGCTCGCCATCCTCAAGGCCGGCGGCGCCTACGTGCCGCTCGATCCCGCCTATCCGCCCGACCGGCTGGAGGGGATGCTGGAGGGCGCGCCGCTGCTGCTCGCCGGCCCCGGGCTGGCGGAGTCGCTGCTGGCGGAGACCACGCGGCGCCTCTCGCTGGAGGCGATGCTGGAGACCGCCGGCGAGGCGGCGGTCGCGCCGGAGAGCGGCCTGATCCCGGACCACCCGGCCTACGTCATCTACACCTCGGGCTCGACCGGCCGCCCCAAGGGGGTGGTGGTCACCCACGCCCACGTGGCGCGGCTGTTCGCGGCGGCGCAGCCCCTCTTCGGTTTCGGCGCCGGCGACGTCTGGACCCTCTTCCACTCCTACGCCTTCGACTTCTCGGTGTGGGAGATCTGGGGCGCCCTGTTCTACGGCGGCCGCCTGGTGGTGGTGCCGTCCGCCGTCGCCCGCTCCCCCCGCGACCTCCGCCGCCTGCTGGCCGAAGAACAGGTGACGATGCTGAACCAGACCCCCTCGGCTTTCCAGGCGCTGCTCGAAGCCGATCTGGAGACGGCGCGCGAGGACGCCCCGCCGCTCGCGCTGCGCTGGGTGGTCTTCGCCGCCGAGGCGCTCGATCCCCGCCGCCTCGCCCCCTGGTTCGAGCGCTACGGCGACCAGCGGCCGCGACTGATCAACATGTACGGCATCACCGAGACGACGGTCCACATCACTTGGCGGCCGATGGGTTGGCGGGAGGCCGCCTCGTCGCGCAGCCGGATCGGCCGCCCTCTCCCCGACCTCTCCCTCCACCTCCTGGGTCCGCACGGCGAGGAGGTCCCGCTCGGAGCCCCCGGCGAGGTCCACGTCGGCGGCGCGGGGGTGACGTGGGGCTATCTCAACCGCCCCGGCTTCACCGCCGAGCGCTTCGTCCCCGACCCGTTCACCGAGGAACCGGGAGGGCGCCTCTACCGCACCGGCGACCTCGCCCGCCGCCTCCCCGACGGCGACATCGAGTTCCTCGGCCGCATCGACCACCAAGTGAAGATCCGCGGCTTCCGCATCGAGCTGGGGGAGATCGAGTCGGCCCTGGCGCGCCACCCCGCGGTACGGGCGTGCGTGGCGGCGGTCCGCGAGCTGGCGCCGGGCGAGCCGGGGATCGTCGCCTGGTGGGTGCCGGCCGCGTCGACCGCCTCGGGGCACGCCGGGGCCGACGAGCTCCGCGCCTTCCTGCGCCATGGCTTGCCGGAATACATGGTTCCCGCCCTCTTCCAATCCCTCGCCGCCCTCCCCCTCACCCCCAGCGGCAAGGTGGACCGGCGAGCTCTCCCGGCGCTGGAGCGCGCGGGTTCGGCAGGATCGGCGGCATCGGCGCCGCCGGCCACCGAGGTCGAGCGGGCGCTGGCGGAGCTCTGGCGGGGCCTCCTGGGCGTCGAGCACGTAGGCCGCGACGACGACTTCTTCGCCCTCGGCGGCCACTCCCTTCTCGCCACCCGCCTGGCCTCGCGGCTGCGCGACCGCTTCCAGCGCGATCTCTCGGCCCAGCTCGTCTTCCACTTTCCGACACTCTCGGCGATGGCCCTGGCCGTCGAGGCCTCGTCCGCGGCGGCGCTCCAGGAGCCGGCGCTCATGGCGCTCCCCCGCCGCTCTCGGCGCACCCTCTAGGAAAGAGAACCGCTCATGTTGCAAGAGATCTACGACAGCCTGGAGCCGGATGGCGAGGAGGAGCTCGAAACCTTTGTCGCCCCCACCTCCTTCGCCCAGCGCCGGTTCTGGCTGCTCGACACGTTGATCCCCGGGGGCCCCGGGCGCGCCACCTACAACGTCCCCCTGGGGGTCCGGCTGCGCGGCCCCGTACGGCCCGCGACTCTGGCCGCCGCTCTCGACGAGGTCGTGGGCCGCCACGAGATGTTGCGCACCGGCTTCGCCGAAGAGGATGGCGAGCCGGTGCAGGTGATCTCCCCCGCGGCCGCCATCCCCCTTCCCCTCATCGATTTCGGGGCCCTCCCCGCGAGCCTCCAGGACGGCGAGCTCCGGCGCCAGCTCCAGGCCGAGGCCGAGCGCGCCTTCGATCTCGCCCGCGCACCGCTCCTCCGTGCCCTGCTCTTCCGGCTCGGTAAGGACGAACACGCGCTCTTCCTCAATCAGCACCACATCGTCACCGATGCCTGGTCGCTCGGCCTGCTGGTCGGCGAGCTGCTGGTGCTCGAAGGAGCGCTCCGCGCCGGCGCCCCCTCGCCGCTCCCCGAGCTGCCGATCCAGTACGCCGACTTCGCCTCCTGGCAGCGGGAGCAGTTGCAAGACGAGACGTTGCAGCGCAAGCTCGCCCCCTGGCGCCGGCGCCTGGCCGGAGCGCCGACAGAGCTCCCCCTCCTCCCCGACCACCCCCGCCGGCGGACGGACGGCGCCGGGGGGTTCCTCCCCGTCGCGCTGCCGCCGGAGCTGTTGGCGCCGCTCGGCGCCGTCGCCCGCGATGCCGGCGGCACGCTCTACATGGTGCTCCTCGCCGCCTTCCAGGC
This sequence comes from uncultured Acidobacteriota bacterium, assembly GCA_963718645.1. Classification (GTDB taxonomy): domain Bacteria; phylum Acidobacteriota; class Thermoanaerobaculia; order Multivoradales; family UBA5704; genus DATARR01. Next base: position 1,196,039 of record OY970373.1, on the reverse strand, counting down.
GCTCCTCTTCCGCCATGGCGGCCGCGCCGACCTCGTGGTCGGGTCGCCGGTGTCGGGCCGGGGGAGGGTCGAGACCGAGGGGGTGATCGGCTGCTTCGTCAATACCCTGGCACTGCGGGTGCGGCTGGAGGGGGCTCTGAGCTTCCGGGAGCTGCTCGGCCGCGTCCGCGAGGTGGTGGTCGAGGCGTTCGCCGGCGACGACCTCCCCTTCGAAAAGTTGGTCGAGGAGCTCTGCCCCGAGCGCCGGCTGCACGAGAACCCCCTCTTCCAGGTGGCGTTTGGCTTTCAGCAACCGCCGGTGCGGGGAACGGTCGGGTCGGAGATCCGCCTCGAACCGATCGAGATCCACACCGGGACGTCCAAATTCGATCTCAGCCTCAGTCTGACTGAGACTCCCGGCGGTATTGCCGGCTTCTGGGAGTACGCGACCACCCTCTTCGACCCGGCGACCGTCGCCCGTCTCTCGCGCCACTGGCTGACCCTGCTCGCCGACGCCGCGGAGCACCCGGACCGGCGCCTCGCCGCGCTCGCCCTCCTGAGCGGGGCCGAGCGCCACCAGCTCGCCGCGGAATGGAACGACGCCCGCGCCGCCTACCCGCGCGAGGAGACGATCCCCGCCCTCTTCGCCGTCCAGGCGGCGCGCAACCCGGAGGCGCCGGCCCTGGTCTCGGCCGCCGGCACGGTCACCTACGGCGAGCTGACCGCGCGCTCCCGGCGTCTCGCGCGACGGTTGGCCGGTTGCGGAGTCGGTCCGGATGCGCTCGTGGGCGTTTTCCTGGAACGCGGCCCGGAGATGGTGACCGCCTGGCTCGCCGCTATCGAAGCGGGGGGCGCCTATCTGCCGCTCGACCTCGACTATCCCGCCGAGCGGCTCGCCTTCATGCTGGCGGACGGCCGGGTGCGCGCCCTGGTCACCCGCCGGGAGCTTGCCGCGCGGCTTCCGGCCGGCGACGCGGCCGTGGTCCTGATCGACGAGATGGACGACACGGACGACGAAAGGCCTTTGCCGGTGAGCCGAGCCATGCCGGACAGCCTCGCCTACGTGGTCTACACCTCCGGATCGACCGGCGTTCCGAAAGGGGTCGCAGTGCCGCAGCGGGCGGTGGTGCGGCTGGTGCGCGGCAGCGACTACGTCCAGCTCACCCCCTCCGACCGGGTCGCCCAGGCCTCCAACGCCTCGTTCGACGCCGCCACCTTCGAGGTCTGGGGGGCGCTGCTCAACGGCGGCTGCCTGGTGGCGGTGGAGCGCGACGTCACCCTCTCGCCGGAGGACTTCTCGCGCCAGATCCGCGAGCAGGGGATCACCGCGCTCTTCCTCACCACCGCGCTGTTCAACCGGCTGGCCAGCCTCGACCCGAACGTTTTCGCCGGCGTCCGCCATCTGCTCTTCGGCGGCGAGGCGGTCGACCCGACGCGGGTGGCGGAGGTGCTGGCGGCGGCTCCCCCGGAGCGGCTGCTGCACGTCTATGGCCCCACCGAGGGGACGACTTTCACGACCTGGCAGCGGGTGAGGGCGGTTGCACCCGGCGCCGCCACGATCGCCATCGGCCGGCCGCTGGCCAACGGCACCGTGACGCTGCTCGATGCCGACCTGCGGCCGGTGCCGATCGGAGTCGCCGGCGAGCTCTACCTCGGCGGCGACGGTCTCGCCCGCGGCTACTTCGGCCGCCCCGACCTGACCGCCGAGCGCTTCGTCCCCCGCCCCTTCCCGCTGGGCGAGGACACGCAGCCGGGCGAGCGCCTCTACCGCACCGGCGATCTCGCCCGCCTGCTCCCCGACGGCCGCGTCGAGTTCCTGGGGCGGGTGGATGCCCAGGTCAAGATCCGCGGCTTCCGAGTTGAGCCGGCGGAGGTGGAGATCGCGCTGGCCGCTCACCCCGCCCTGGGCGAGGCCGCGGTGGTAGCACGCCGGAACGGCGCGGGGGAGCTGGCGCTGATCGCCTGGTTCGTGCCGCGGAGGACACCGGGTCCCTCGGCGCCTGAGCTTCGCGGCTTCCTCGCCGCCCGCCTCCCCGAGCCGATGCTCCCCGCCGCGTTCGTCGAGGTCGCCGCCCTGCCGCGCACGCCCAACGGCAAGGTCGACCGCGCCGCGCTCCCTGATCCCGAAGCGGCCCCCGCGGAGTCCGGCTGGGTGGCTCCGCGTACGCCGGTCGAGGAGGTACTGGCCGGGCTCTGGGCGGAGGTCCTGCGGATCTCCCCGCCGCGGCGGGTGGGCGCGCACGACAACTTTTTCGACCTCGGTGGCCATTCCCTCACCGCCACCGCCATGACTTCGCTCGCCCGCTCCACCTTCCGCATCGAGCTGCCGACGCGGACCCTGTTCGAGCGCCCCACCCTCGCTGAGCTGGCCGAGCACGTGGAGGCTCTGATTTCCGCGAACGACGGGGTGGAGCTCCCCCCGATCGTCGCCGAGCCCCGCCGCGGGGACCTCCCCCTCTCCTTCGCTCAGCAGCGGCTCTGGTTCCTCGACGAGCTGGCCGGGGGCGAGAGCCCGTTCTACAACATCTCCGCCGCCCTGTCGCTCACCGGCCGGCTCGACAGTCCGGCCCTGGAGCGGGCCCTCGACGAGATCGTGCGGCGCCATGAGGCGCTGCGCACCACCTTCCGCAAGGGCTCGGAAGGGCGGCCGATCCAGGTCGTCCACCCGCACCATCCCTTCCAGGTCCCCCTCGCCGACCTCCGCGCCCTGCCACCAGTGGTACGCACCGCGGAAGCCCTGCGGCAGGCGCGGCTGGGGATCGCGCGGCCGTTCTCGCTGACTCGCGGCCCGCTCTTCCGCGTCGAGCTGCTGCGCGTCGAGGACGAGCAGCACGCGCTGCTCCTCTCCATGCACCACATCGTCTCCGACGGCTGGTCGCTGGAGGTGCTGGTCCGCGAGCTGGCAGCGCTCTACACCGCCTTCGCCGCCGAACTCCCTTCGCCGCTCCCCGAGCTGCCGGTGCAATACGCGGACTTCGCCCGCTGGCAGCGCCAATGGCTCGGCGGCGCTCCGCTCGACGGCCAGCTCGCCTACTGGCGGCGCCAGTTGGAAGGGGTGCCGCCGGTCTTCGAGCTGCCTGCCGACCGGCCGCGCCCGGCGGTGCAGACCTACGACGGCGGCACCGTGATGGTCCGCCTCCCCGCCCCTCTGGCGGAGAGCCTGCAGTCGCTCGCCCGCGCTCACCGGGTGACGCTGTTCATGGCCCTGCTCGCGGCCTTCGGCGCGCTGCTCGAACGCCACACGGGGCGGCGCGACATCCTTCTCGGCACGCCGATCGCCAACCGCAATCGGGCCGAAACGGTGGGGCTGATCGGCTTCTTCGTCAATCTGCTGGTGCTGCGCGCCGACCTCAGCGGCGATCCCGGGTTCGACCGGCTACTGGCGCGGGTGCGGGAGATGGCGCTCGGCGCCTACGGGCACCAGGACCTCCCCTTCGAGCGCCTGGTCGAGGAGCTGCAGCCGGCGCGCGACCTCTCCCGTCACCCGATCTTCCAGGTCTGCTTCGCGATGGCGAGCACCCCCTGGCACACTCTCGACCTCCCCGGCCTCACGCTCGGTTTCGTCGACGCCGGCACCGCCGTCGAGCTCTACGATCTGACGTTGCAGATCACCGAGACCGGCCATGGGCTGGATGCCCGCCTCTCATTCAACGCCGACCTGTTCGACGAGGCCACCATCGCGCGGCTCGGCGGTCACCTGGAGGCCCTGCTGGCGAGCTTGGCGGAAGACCCGCGCCGATCCGCCGCCGAAGTCGAGATCCTCGCCCCCGCGGAGCGCCGCCAGCTCCTCGGCGACTGGAGCGGCGCCCGGCCCCGGACCGAGACCCCGCCACCCGTCCATACGCTGTTCGAAGCGCAGGCCCGGCTCCGTCCGGCCGCTCCGGCCATCGTCTGGAAGGGCGGAGAGATCTCGTACGAGGAGCTGGATCGCCGGGGGAACCGCTTGGCGAATCACCTGCTCGGTCTCGGTTTGAAGCCGGAGGGAATCGTCGCGCTCCATCTGGAGAGCACCCTCGACTTCGCCGCCGCCGCCCTCGGCGTCTGGAAGGCGGGAGGGGCCTTCCTGCCTCTCGATCTCCGGTGGCCACGGGAGCGGGTAGCCTGGGCGATCGCGGATAGCGGGGCGCAAGCCTTGGTGACGCGCGGCCAGGAAAAAGCCGACCAGAGACTTCAGGGACAACAGGGACAGCAGGGACAGGAGAACACTGATGGCCCTGCCGTCGTCGACCTCGATGCCGGGCGCGAGGCGATCGCCGCCGCGAGCTCCGAGGACCCCGGCGTCGAGGTCGATCCCGGTCAGCTCGCCTACGTGATCTACACCTCGGGCTCCACCGGCGAGCCGAAGGGGGTCGCGGTCGGCCACCGGGCCTTCTCACTGCACGCCCGGGAGATGGCCCGGCTGGCGGCGATCGGTCCCGGGGACCGCCTCCTCCAGGCCTCGTCGTTCGCCGCCGACATGTCGCTGGAGCAGATCTTCCCGCCGCTGCTGGCCGGCGCCGCCGTGCTCCCCTGGCATCCGGAGGTCGCCGGCGTCCCCGAGCTGACGCGCGACCTGCGGGGGAGCGGCGTGACCATGATCGACCTGCCGACCGCCCTCTGGCACCAGGCCGCCAGCGAGTGGGCGCAGGGGCACTCCCTACCCGATCTCCCAGCGCTGCGCTGGGCGTTCACCGGCGGCGAGGCGATCCCGCCGGACGCCCTGGCGCTCTGGCGTCGGACGCCGCTCGGCCATGTGCCACTGGTCAACGGCTACGGTCCCACCGAGGCGACGGTCACCACGGCGCTCTACGTGGCCACGCCGGATCAGGACGACCGCCGTATTCTCGCGCGGCTGCCGATCGGGCGGCCGGTCGCTCCCCATGCCGTCTACCTGCTCGACGATCGCGGCGGCCTCGTCCCCCCGGGCGCGGTGGGCGAGATCTGCGTCGGTGGACCGGCGCTCGCCCGCGGCTACCTGGGGCGCCCGGAGGCCACCGCCGCCGCCTTCGTGCCCGACCCGTTCAGCGACGTTCCTGGGGCGCGCCTCTACCGCACCGGCGACCTTGCGCGTTTCCTCGCCGACGGCAACCTCGGCTTCCTCGGCCGCCGCGACGCGCAGATGAAGCTCCTCGGCTACCGGATCGAACCCGGCGAGATCGAGACGGTTCTGACCCGCCATCCGAAGGTGCGGGCGGCGGCGGTCGCCGTCGTGGAGGGGAAGGGCTCCTCCGATCCGAATCGCCGCACCCTCGCCGCCTGGGTGGTGAGCGCTCCCGACCAGGTTTCCGCCGCCGAGCTTCGCACCTTCCTCCAGGAGAAGCTCCCTCCCCACATGGTTCCGGCGAGCTTCACAACCGTCGCCGAGCTCCCCCTCACCACCAGCGGCAAGGTAGACCGCGACGCCCTCGCGCGCTCCGAGCCGCAACCAGACTCCCAGGAAGTCCTCGAGGCACTCTCAGAGCCCGGGGCGGAAGCGGCCGGAGCGGCCGGGAGCGTCGAAGCCAGAGTGATCGAGATGTGGAAGGAGGTGCTGGGGATCGACGAGGTCGGGCCGGATGACAACTTCTTCGACCTCGGCGGCCACTCCATGCTGGTGGCCTGGGTGCGCGCCAGCCTTCAGGAAGACTTCGACGTCGACCTGGAGATGGTCGAGCTGTTCAACTACCCCACCGCCCGTTCCCTCGCCGGACGGATTCTTCAGGAGCTGGGCACCGCCGAGCTGCCTCCGCAGACAGTTGTCGAGCCGCAGCCCGAGGCCCAACCCGAGCCTGCCGCCGCCGTGGAGCCGGCCGTCCAGCCGGCGACTGCGATCGCCATCGTCGGCTGGGCCGGCCGCTTCCCCGGCGCCCGCGACGTCGACGGGCTCTGGCGCAACCTGCGCGACGGCGTCGAATCGATCAGCTTCTTCGAGGCCGGCTGGACGCCTCCGGAAGGGGGGTTCTATCGCGTGCCGGCGCACGGCCTGCTGGAGGGGGCGGACCTCTTCGACGCCGCCTTCTTCGGCTACAGCCCGCGCGAGGCCGAGCTGATGGACCCCCAGCAGCGGCTCTTCCTCGAATGCGCCTGGGAGGCGCTGGAGAATGCCGGCTACACGCCGGAAAGCTTCGCCGGCGGTAGCGAGAAGAGTGGCGGCGTCGGGGTCTTCGGCGGCGCCAGCAAGAACGACTACCTGGCCCGGCTGATCGACGCCGGCGTGATGCGCGAGCCGGTGGGGAGCCAGCTCAGCTCGCTCGGCAACGACCGCGACAACCTCACCCTGCGCGTCTCCTACAAGCTCGACCTGGAGGGGCCCAGCTTCAACGTGCAGACCACCTGCTCGACCTCGCTGGTGGCGGTCCACCTCGCCGCCCGCAGCCTGCTCTCGGGTGAGTGCGACCTGGCGCTCGCCGGCGGCGTGTCGGTGGGGGGAAACTCGCGGGACGGCTACTTCTACCGCCCCGGCGACGTCCTCTCCCCCGACGGCCACTGCCGCGCCTTCGACGCCCGCGCCGCCGGCTCGGTGGACGCCGACGGCGTCGCCATCGTGGTGCTCAAGCGGCTCGCCGACGCCCTCGCGGCCGGCGACACCATCCACGCGGTGATCAAGGGGTCGGGGATCAACAACGACGGCGCCGGCAAGGTCGGCTTCATGGCGCCGCGGATGGCCAGCCAGAGCCGCCTCGCGCGCACGGTCCTCGACCGCGCCGGCGTTCCCGCCGAGACGATCACCTACGTCGAGGCCCACGGCACCGCCACGGCGCTCGGCGATCCGATCGAGGTAGCCGCCCTGACGGCCGCCTTCCGTGTCGGCACCGCCCGCAACCCGGGAACCGACCGCCGGCGCTTCTGCGCCCTGGGGTCACTGAAGACGAACATCGGCCACACCAACAGCGCCTCGGGTGCCGCCGGGCTGATCAAGGCCGCCCTTGCGCTGGAGCACCGCCAGATCCCGCCGACGCTCCACTTCGAGACTCCCAACCCGGAGATCGACTTCGCCGCCAGCCCCTTCTTCGTCAACGACCGGCTGCTCGACTGGGAGGTCCCCGAAGGGATGCCGCGCCGCGCCGCGGTGAACTCCTTCGGCGTCGGCGGCACCAATGCCCACGTGGTGCTGGAGGAAGCGCCGGCGGCGTCTCCCCGGAACCAGCCCCGGGCGGAAGCCGGGGGCTGGCGGCTGCTCACGCTTTCGGCGCGGAGCGCCGCCGCTCTGGACGTCGCCACGGCCAACCTCGCACTCCACCTGGAGCGCCACCCCGGACTCTCGCCGGACGACGTGGCGTTCACCCTCCAGGCCGGCCGCCGCGCCTTCGATTATCGCCGTGCCGTGCTCTGCCGCGACCTCGACGAGGGGGCCGCCAGCCTCGGCCTGCTCGACGCCGGCCGGACGGCCACCGGCCTCGCCACGCGCCGGGCTTCGGCCGTCTTCCTCTTCCCCGGTCAGGGGGCGCAGACCCCCGGTGCCGGCGCCGGGCTCTACGAGGCCAACCCGGTATTCAAACAGGAGATCGACCGCTGCGCCGAGCTCCTCCTACCCCATCTTGGGCTCGGTCTCCGCGAGGTGCTTTTCGAGACCGAGTCGGTAAGAATCGAGCGCACCGAGCTGACCCAGCCGGCCCTGTTCGCCCTCGAATGGGCGCTCGCCCGCGCCTGGATGGCCTGGGGGGTGACGCCGCAGGCGATGCTCGGCCACAGCCTCGGCGAGTACGTGGCCGCCACTCTCGCCGGTGTCTTCTCCCTGCCGGACGCGCTCGGCCTGGTGGCGGCGCGCGGGCGGCTGATCCAGTCGCTCCCGGGCGGTGCCATGCTCGCCGTGCCGCTCCCCGCCGAGGAGCTGACGCCGCTGCTCGACGGCGGTGCCGGCGGCCTGGCGCTCGCCGCCGTCAACGGGCCCTCGCGCTCGGTGCTCTCGGGACCGGAAGAGGCAGTGGCCGCGCTCCAGGACCGCTTGGCGCGGCGGGGCGTGGCCGGTAAGCGCCTGGCGGTATCCCACGCCTTCCACTCCGCGATGATGGACCCCATCCTTCCCGCGTTCGCCGCCGAGATCCGCAAGCTGGAGCTGCGGACGCCTTCGATCCCCTTCCTCTCGAACCTCACCGGCCGCTGGATCCAGCCCGCCGAAGCCATCGATCCCGACTACTGGGTGCGCCACCTGCGCGGCACGGTCCGCTTTGCGCAGGGCATGGCCGAGCTGCTGGAGGATCCCGCCCGCGTCTTCCTGGAGGTCGGCCCGGGAAGGGCTCTCGTCAACGCCGCTCGCCAGAGCCGCGCCGGGCAGTCCCAGGTCACCGCCCTGCCGTCGCTCCCGCAGCCGTCCGAGACGGTCCTCCCCGAGCCCGCCTGGGCCCTCCTCACCCTCGGCCGCCTCTGGACCGAAGGGATCGCCGTGGACTGGACCGCCCTCAACGGTATCGGCCACCGCGTGCCCCTCCCCACCTATCCCTTCGAGCGAAAACGTTTCTGGGTGGACATGCCGCAGGCTCCCCTCGCCGCCATGGCTGCCGTCAGTGCCGCCGGTGCGGCTCCCGCCGAGCCCCGCCGCGCCGACGGTCCGGCCGACTGGTTCTACGTCCCTTACTGGCGCCCCGCCCTGCCGTCCGGCGCCGGCGAGGGCCCCGCCGGGCTTCGCCTCGTCTTCCCCGACGCGCACGGCCTGGGGCGACGCCTGGAACGGCTGCTCCTCGACGCCGGCACCGAGGTGATCACCGTCGTGCCCGGATCGGATTTCGGCCGCGCCGGCGAGCGCTCGTACCGCCTGCGGCCCGGCCGGAGCGAGGACTACGATGCCCTGGTCGCCGACCTCGCGGCTCGCGGCCGCTTCCCCGCCGAGGTGGTCCACCTCTGGAACGTCGGCCCGACCGCCAACGTCGCGGATACCGACTCGGCGCGGACCGCCGCCTTCGACAGCCCGATGCTGCTCGCGCAGGCGCTGGCGCGGGGAGCCTCGCGGCAAGTCCGGGTCGTCCTCGTCTCGACCGGCCTCCACGCCGTCACCGGCCGCGAGCCGATGCAGCCGGAGAAGGCCCTCCTCCTCGGCCCCTGCCGCTCGATGCCCCAGCGCTTCCCAGGCCTCGCCTGCCGCGCCGTCGACGTCGATCTCGAATCCGATCCGCAGGAGCTGGCCCTCCTCCTCGCCGCCGAGCTGGCTTCGGCCGGGGACGACGCCGTGGTCGCCTACCGCGACCGCCGGCGCTGGGTGCAGGATTTCGAGCCCCAGCGGCTGGAGGCGGCGGGGCCGGTCGACCGCTTCCGGCAGGAGGGCGTCTATCTCGTCACCGGCGGCATGGGCGGGATCGGCTCGACTCTGCTCGACGTCCTCTGGGAGCGCTGCCGCGCCAAACTTGTCGTGATCGGTCGCTCGGTCCCCCCCACCTCCGAGGCGCGGGAGGAGTGGCTTTCCACGCACCCGGAGGACGACCCGCTCAGCCGCCGCCTGCGCCGCCTCCGCTCGCTGGAACAGCGGGGGGCCGAGATCCTCGCCCTGCCGGCCGACGTCACCGATCCGGCCGCCCTGCGCGAGGTCCGCCGCCGCGCCGAGGAGCACTTCGGCGCCGTCCACGGGATCATCCACGCCGCCGGCGCCGCGGGACCTCCGATGATCGACTGGAGCAAGCCGGAAGCGGCGGCCGAGGCCTTCGCCGCCAAGGTGGGAGGCACCCTCGCCCTCGCCGAGGCCTTCCGCGGCGCGCCGCTCGACCTCTTCGTCCTCTGCTCGTCGCTCAGCAGCCTGCTCGGCGGCATGGGCCAGGTGGGCTACGCCGCCAGCAACGCCTTCCTCGACGCCTTCGCCTGGAGCCGGAGCGCCGATCCGCGTACGCTCACGATGTCGATCGACTGGGACCTCTGGCGCGAGGTCGGCTTCGAGGCCGAGAGCCAGGGCGAGTACCAGAACCGCCGCCGCGCCGCCAGCGGCCTCACCTCGCGCCAGGGCGCCGAGGTGTTCCAGCACGCCCTCGGCTATGGCTTCCCGCAGCTCGCCGTGTCGCAGATCGACGTCCGCGCGCTGATGGCGGCCAGCCGGAGCTGGGAGACCTCAGGCTTCCGCACCGCCCGCCGCGAGGAGGGCGCCGCTCCGTCCAGTGCGGGCGCGCCCGCCGCCGCGCCCGCCGCGATGGACGAGGACGACGTCGAAGGGGCGATCGCAGCGGTCTGGCGCGAGCTGCTCGGCGTCCGCGAGGTCGCCCCGCAAGACAACTTCTTCGCCCTCGGCGGCGACTCGCTGATCGCCCTCGGCCTCACCGCCCGCCTGCACGACCGCTTCCGTGTCGAGCTGTCGCCGAGCCACGTCTACGAAGCCGCCACTCTCGCGGAGCTCGCGGGCGTCGTCCGCGGCCTGCTCGCTCCCGTGGAAGCCTGATCGGAGAAGAGATCATGTTGAAGATCGTCCTGCTCAACCTGCCGTTCGCGGCCTACCACCTCCCCTCGATCGGGCTGACCCAGATCAAGTCGGTGGTCGACCATCAGTTTCCTGGTAAGGTCGACCTCCGCCTCGCCTACGCCAACATGGACTTCGCCGCCTGGATCGGCCCCGACCTCTACGAGCGGATCGGCGGCTCGGGCGAGCACCTGCAGTCGGGCTTCCCCGAATGGTTCTTCCGCGAGGCCGCCTTCCCCGGCGCTCCCGACAACACCGAGGAGTACTTCGGCCGCTACTACCCGAGCCACGGCGAAGCCGCGCGCCAGTTCCGCCGGACCATCCTGGAGAAGCGGCGTGAGGTGGGCGCCGTGCTCGACGGTCTCGTCGACCGCTACGGGCTCGACCGTGCCGACGTAGTGGGCTTCACCTCGATGTTCTTCGAGAACTCGGTCGCCTTCGCCCTCGCCCGCCGGATCAAGGCGCGCAACCCGTCGGCGATCACGGTGCTCGGCGGCGCCACCTCCGAATCCCCCTCCGGCGAGGAGTTCATCCGCCACGTCGAGGCGCTCGACTTCGTCTTCTCCGGCCCCGGCCTCCAGACCTTCCCCCGCTTCGTGGAGAACCTGCTGCGCGGCGAGCCGGACCGCAACCACGAGATCCCCGGCGTCTTCTCCCGCCGCAACCTCGGGCAGGGCGTCGGCCCGATGGGCGACGAGCTGGACATCAACGTGCCGGTGGCGCTCGACTACGGTCCCTTCCTGGATGCGCTCGCCGAGAAGTTCCCTGACTGGGAGGTCAAGGCGGCGCTCCCCTTCGAGACCTCCCGCGGCTGCTGGTGGGGGGAGCGCTCGCACTGCACGTTCTGCGGCCTGAACAAGACCACCATGGGCTACCGCGCCATGCGCCCCGACCTCGCCGTCGAGCTGATCCGCTCGCTCTTCCCCTACGCCGACCGCGCCTCGGTGCTGCTCTGCGTCGACAACATCCTGCAGCGCCGCTACGTTCAGGACGTCTTTCCCTACCTCGATACGCCGCCGGGGCTGCCGATCTTCTATCAGCTCAAGGCCAACCTGAACGAAGGGGAGGTGGAGGCGATGTCGCGGGCCGGCGTCAAGCTGATCACCCCCGGGTTCGAATCACTCTCCACCCCCACGCTCAAGCTGATGGAGAAGGGGGTGACCGCCTTCCACAACCTCCAGGTGATGAAGTACTGCTCTCTGCACGACGTCCATCCGGGGTGGAACATCCTGGTCGGCTCGCCAGGCGAGAGCGAGGAGACCTACGCCAAGTACGTCCGCGATCTGCCGCTGCTGGTCCACCTGCCGGCGCCGCAGGGGCTGTTCTCGATCCACTTCAACCGCTACAGCCCCTACTTCACCAAGGCCCGGGAGTTCGGCCTCGACCTCCAGCCGCTCGACTACTACGCCATGGTCTACCCCTTCCCCGCCGAGGCGATCGCCAACATCGCCTACGACTTCGCCGATCACAACCTCGACGCCGAGTACCTGCTGGCGCTGGCGAAGTGGATCGATCCGGTGCGCGAGAAGGTCGAGGACTGGCAGGCGCGCTGGCAAGACGACGGCCTGCCTCCGCGCCTCTTCTTCCGCGAGCTCCCCGGCGAGGTGCGGATCTATGACTCGCGCTCCGGCGAGGCTCGCGAGTACCCGGTGACGCCCGCGGTCCACCGCCTGCTGACCCACCTCAACGAGCCGCGGCGGATCGCCTCGCTCGCCGCCGAGCTGGGCCATGTCGACGGCCTGGACCTCGACCGCGATCTCGCCTTCGTCCAGGAGCGCGGCCTCGTCTTTCCCGAGGGGGACAAGCTGATGAGCCTGGTGCTCCGCCGCGAGCCGCCGCCGATGACCTACCGTGCTCGGGCCCTGAGCGTGCACCGGACTCTCAAGCGGCCCGCCGAGCCCGCGATCGTGCCGATCGCCCGCGTGGCGCGCCGCGTCGTCAAGACCGGCACCGGCCGGATCGGAGCTTGAAAAAGGTTATGGAAGCTTCCGCTCCCGCAAGGCTCTGGAACCGCAACTTCTTCCTGCTCTGGCAGGGGCAGACCGTCAGCCAGCTCGGCAACCAGGCGTTCATGATCGCCATCGCCTTCTGGCTCAAGGAGGCCACCAACTCGGCCACCCTGATCGGCCTGCTGATGACCGTCTCGACCCTCCCCGGCGTGCTCCTCGCCCCCTTCGGCGGCACCTACGCCGACCGCCACTCAAGGATCCGCATCCTGATCGCCTGCGACGTGCTGGCCGGCCTCGCCGTGCTGGCGCAGGGGCTTGCCATGCACCAGTCCTGGCTCTCGGTGCACGGGCTGATCGTGCTCCTCTTCTTCGTCGCCATCTTCGACGGCGCCCTGCGGGCCTTCTTCATGCCGGCGATCAACTCGGCCATCCCCGACCTCGTCCCCGGGGAGCGCCTGGCCGCCGCCAACTCGCTGAACCAGTTTTCGATCCAGACCGCCGTCTTCGCGGGCCAGGCGGTGGGCGGCGTCCTCTTCCGCCTGCTGGGCGCGCCGTTGCTGCTGATCGCCGACGGCATCACCTTCCTCTTCGCGGCGGGCAGCGCCACCTTCATCGCCGATCCGTTTCAGAAGCCGCCGGCGTCTCCGGCAGCGGGCTCGCCCTTCCGCGCCTTCCTCCACGAGACGGCCGAGGGGCTGCGCTGGGTCTGGCACCGGGCCGGCATGCGCGACTTCGTCCTCGTCGCCAGCCTGCTCAACTTCTTCATCACCCCGATCCTGGTGCTCTTCCCCTTCTACGTGCAGGACGTTCTGAAGGCCGGCGCGGAGTGGTATGGATTTCTGCTCGCCGCCACCAGCGTTGGAGCCGTCGCCGGCTTCCTGCTCGCCGGCGTCGTCCACCTGCGGGGCGCGGTGCGCGGCTGGACCCTGGTGGCGCTGCTGGTGCTCGGTCCTGTCCTCTTAGGGGCGATCGGGTTCATCCACATCCCGCTGCTGGCCGTGGCCTGCTCTTTCCTGAGCGGCATGGCCTTCGGGATGGTGAACATCTACCTCCTCACCCTCCTCCAGGCCGCCACGCCTCCCGAGCTCCGCGGCCGCGTCCTCGGCCTGCTGGGCACCCTCGGCGGCGGCCTGATGCCCATCGGCCTCGCCCTCGGCGGCTGGCTCGGCGACCTCACCCACCACAACATCCCCCTCCTCTTTGGCGGCTCGGCGGCGCTCTCGGCCCTGGTGACGCTGGCGCTGGCGACCCGGAAGGAGTGCCGGGCGTTTCTGGCGCAGGATTCCTGAGAGGCTTCAAGCTCTAGGGAAGGCAGGAAGATCGCAACCGAAGCCAGGATGGCCGGCTGGGAGTCCAGGATCGTCACCGGCAAAGCTAGGATGGCGACCTTCCTGGCTTCCCGAGTCTCCATCCTGCCTAGGATGGCGACCATCCTGGCTTCCCGAGTCTCCGTCCTGCCCAGGATGGCGACCATCCTGGCTTCCCGAGTCTCCGTCCTGCCCAGGATGGCGACCATCCTGGCTTCCCGAGGCTCCATCCTGACCAGGATGGAGACCTTCCTGCCTTCCCGAGTCTCCATCCTGCCTAGGATGGCAACCATCCTGGCTTCCCGAGTCTCTATCCTGCCTAGGATGGCGACCATCCTGCCTTCCCGAGTCTCCATCCTGCGCGGCAGGAGCGTGATGGACCGAAGGACTTGTAGAGACGTTCCCAGGCCGTCCACGACACCCTATCGCAGGCCACGGGGACGGCGGGACGTCTCCGCTTCGGCGAGGTCGCTTCGGGCTTCACAACCTCTCGGCGGCGCGCAACGCCGAAATACGTTACCGGCCGGGTCTCCGACCCAATCGGACACCTCCCCCCCTTCTTTCAATCCCAAACATACCTCTCGTCATAGGGAACCTGGTACCGCTTCAAAAATCGCCGATACTCCTCCTGGAAGGTCACTTTCCGGTGGTGCTCGGCCTGGTTCTGAATGTATTGCACCACCGCGCCGGCATTCGACTGGCTGACGGAGAAGGCGCCATATCCCGCCTGCCAATGGAACTCCGCGAACGCCGAACCCTTGGTCTTGAGCCATTTGGACGAGCTGACCTTCACGTTCTCGACCACCTGCGCCACGGTCCGCGTCCGTGACAGGCCAAACAGCAAGTGAAGGTGGTCCTGGACGCCGCCGACCTGCAAGGCCGGGCACTGGTCTTCGCTCAGCACCACTGCGAGATAGGGGTGCAATTCCTCAAGGATCGCAGGGATCAGGACAGGGTCGCGATTCTTCGTGCTGAAGATCAGATGCACCAGAATCCGAGAGAGCGATTGCGGCATAGACACTTCCTTTCAGGGCTTCTTCCTTGCTTTCCGGGCTGAAGGCCCGGGCTCCCTCAGCCCAGGGCAGCGCCCTGGGTTTCGCCGGTCGGATCTCCACCTCCCGCGCCCCAACGGGGCGCGCTAACCAACCTCGTCACGCACATCATTCTCTCGGCATTAGCGCGGCCCTTCAGGCCGCATCGAGACGGCGGTGATGTCCCGAACCCAGGGCGTTGCCCTGGGCTGAGGGAGCCCGGGCCTTCAGCCCGGAAAGGCCTCGGCCCGCCGCGGCTCTCGGGCGGCGACTCTACGGCAGGAAGTCCTGTCCCGGATCCACTTTCTCAGAAGAATGCCGTCCCCGGCGACGACGCACCTTGTTAGCGATTCACTGCGGCAAGTAATTGCTGGAACAAGCTCCCATGGTTTCCGGGCTGAAGGCCCGGGCTCCCCAAACGCGCGCGGTAAACATCCGCCGGAGCCGGACGGAGCGGTCGCCGGCTCCGACGGGAGGTAGGTTGTGCATCAATTTTCAAAGAGCTGGAGCGCGCGCTTCGCTGCGCGTCCCGAGACCTCTTCTACGGACCCGCAGGGAGAAACGTCCAAGGAGGAGACGCCCGACTCGACCCAACGCTCGGGCTCGCTCCTCCGTAGACTCCAGGACGTCCCGACCCAATCACAGTTCAGCGCGAGGGGGCGGGGAGCTCTTTGACAACTGACATACCAGGAAGGCGGTCGGCCACCGCCTCCTGGCCCTCCTTACGCCCAAGGACGGCGGCGCCGCGCGCCGTCCCTGGGTCCCGCCGCTCGCGGCCGGCCCGTTCCGCCGCGAGCGCCACCCATTTTCTGCCGAATCCTGAGCGATCCAGGCCACGGTCTGCGCCATCCAAACCGCGACCCGAGCCTCCCAGACCGGGGTCCGGGTACCGCGATCGAGATCCGAACGACGCCGACCCCTGCCGCCATGACCTGGACCTGGGTACGGACGATGCGAACCGCAGTCGCGAACACCCTGACCGCGATCGGGGACACTCGGACCGCGAGGCGGACATCCCGACCGAGGTCCGGACGATCCAGACCTCGGTGTGAACAACGCGGATTCTGGGGGTGACGTCACGCCCAGGGCGTTGCCCTGGGCTGAGGGAGCCCGGGCTTTCAGCCCGGAGATGCGGCAAAGCCGAACTGAGCGCGGTAAGGCGACGTGAACGCCGTGACACAGACGTATGCTACCGGCACCGTCCGCTGGGGACCGGTGAAGGCAGGCGGGCCACTAAATTGCTCCAGCCTTTCAGTCAAAGCCGGGCTGAAGGCCCGGGCTCCCTCAGCCCAGGGCAACGCCCTGGGTTCGACGATCGGATCTCCCTCCCCCGCGCCCCAACGGGGCGCGCTAACCAACTTCAACGCCTCGCGGGCATATGCCAACATCGTTCGCAATACGCGAGTGACTGGGCCTGCTGGCTCCGAGCAACGCCTTAGAAAGGACTGGACACACATGCTGATCCATTGACCTTAGCGAGGAATAGGTTTAAAATAACATAAGTACATTTTGACTCAGGAGGAAACCATATGACCTATTACAAATATCTTCACTACCTTACCCAAAGCAACATGGAACTCTTTGACGCGATTTATAAGCCTGGCGAATCTACACCACATTCTGGGATATACCGCTGCGAAGGTTGCGGGCACGCGGTAGCTTCTAACGCTGGCAATCCACTGCCTCCACAGAATCATCATCAGCACAACTCATCTCAGGACTCCATCCGGTGGCGCCTAATAGTCTGGGCATGATCGCTAGATGAGATCAAACCTCAACACACATGGATTGATGCGCGAGTTCACGTTATCCGAACTCGACGCCAACTTGGCTCGCGTGCAAAACTTAATAGCCGCGTACGAGGTACTTCAGCAGCAGCGGGGGCCAGGACGCCGGTCCGTTAAAGCAGCCGATACCTTGCGTGCTGGAGTGGTATTTCTCCATAGCGCCCTTGAAGAGGCAGTTCGCAACTTGTTCCTCTGGAAGCTTCCTGAGGCTGAGGGCCTAGCGCTGAACGAAATTCCCCTCAAGGGTGCGCCACCCACGCATAGGCCCACTCCGTTTCTTTTAGGTAAACTGGCGGCACATCGCGGGCGTTTCGTTGACAACGTAATCCGTGATTCAATTGAAGCTTATGTCGACCACATGAACATCAACGACACCACCGAGCTATGCCACTGCCTAGAAATGATTGGGCTCTCTCCAAGCAATTACGCGGAATATTATGGACGAATCGCGGCAATGATGATGCGACGTCATCAGATTGTTCACCAGATGGACCGAAATAGTTATCCCGGTGCAGGGCAACACCGAGCACAATCCATCGCAGTCCGTCAAGTTCGCCTTTGGCATGAAAACCTCAGCAGGTTCGTCCACAGCGTAGTTGCCTCGTTACCGGACTAAAACCAGAATAAGACGCGCTTCGCCGTCGACACCTTCCAGATCTACACGCTACGCGTAGTGCGCCACTGGCGGAGCCTTTCACCCCCCTCAGATCAGCCCGCGCGACGCGAGCTCGTCCTTCAGATAGGCGTAGTAGATCGGCGCGGCGATCAGGCCAGCCATGCCGAAGGCGGACTCCATGACCAGCATCGCCAGCAGGAGCTCCCAGGCGCGGGCGTTGATCTGGCTCCCCACGATCCTCGCGTTGAGGAAGTATTCGAGCTTGTGGATCACGATCAGGAAGACCAGCGAGCCGAGCGCGGCGCCGCCCGAATACGACAGGCTGACGATGACGATCACCGTGTTCGAGATCAGGTTGCCGACCACCGGCAGCAGCCCGGCGAGGAAGGTGAGGACGATCAGCGTCTTGACCAGCGGCAGGTGGACGCCGAGCAGGGGGAGCAGCACGACGAGGTAGATCGTGGTGAGCAGCGTGTTGAGCGCCGAGATCCGCACCTGGGCGAAGACGACGCGCCGGAAAGCCTCGCCGAGGCGGCGGGCGCGCTCGGTCAAGGCCACTGCGAGCGGCCCGCGGGGTCCAACCCTCACGACCTCTCCCAGCGAGAGCAGGGCCCCGATCACCATGCCGATCAGCGCGTGGACGAACCCCCGGCCGATCTCGGCGCCGACCCGCTGCAGCTCCCCGGCGTGCACGCGGAGCCAGGTGACCCCTACAGCCTTCAGCCCCTCGGCATTGTCCGGGATCTGGCTGGCGAGCCAGGGCGGCAAGTGGCTCTTGGAGGAATCGAGGATGTCCGCCATCTGGGCGAGCAGCGCCGGCAGGCTGGCGAGGGCGCCGCGGCCGCGGAAGAAGGCGATGATGCCGACGACGATCAGGCTCAAGGCTCCCACGACGAGCACGGCCAGGATCACCGCCGCCCACCGCTTCCCCGCCTCCCGCCGGCCGCGCACGAAGGTGAGCTTGTCGCCCAGCACGTGGACCAGCTCGTAGGCCGCGAGCCCCCAGAGCAGCGCCGACAGCAGGCGGAGATGGAGGACCAGGAACAGCGCCACCAGGGCGAGGATCCAGGCGGCGATCTCGAAGGGCGAGGGGCGCCGGAGCGCCCCGCCGTCAGTTCCGGCATCGATCATGCCGGAGATCGTATCGCGAGTCAGCGGTTGTACGGCGACGGGCTGACCCAACGGAACGGGCGGCTCACCAGCGGGATTTTGGCGCCGTCGACGAGGTGCAGGCTCGCCTCGAGCCGATGGCCGTCGAACATCCCCGCCACCGTCAGGCGGTCCGGCGCGGGCTGGCCGTAGGAGAGGACGGACTTCCACTTGGGGTCCGGCGGCCAGGTCAGCGCCAGCGTCTTGCGGGCGGCGTCGAGCTCGAGGGAGTACGGCCGGCGGGACTCGTTGGGCGACTGCACCGCCATCACACCGGGAAAGTCGAAGATCAGGTTCTGCCATCGCAACCCGTCGGCCGTCTGCGCGTCGCGGCCGTGGCCGTCGATGCTGAGATCGTCGACCCGCCAGATGCCGTACAGCGGCGTCTGGACCGCGCCCTCGTAGAGCTTCCAATACTCGTAGCCCATCTTCAGTTGGTAACCGGTAAAGCCGGCGGCCACCACCGCTTGCAGAGCCAGCACCGCGATCTGCGCCCAGCGGCGACGGAAGAACGGCCGGTCGGCGCACGGGGCGACCGTCCGGCGGAGCACCAGCAGATCCCAGAGCCGCCGCAGGTCGGGGGCGGCGAGGAAAAGGGCGAACAGCAGCAGGTGCGACGAGAGGAGCTTGACCGGCACGTCGTAGCAGAAGTTGAGCGCCACCACGTTGGTGAGCACGGCGACGGCGGCTAGCGCTCCCAGCGTCGCCGTGCGGCGGAACAGCAGCAGAACGCCGCTCGCCAGCTCCAGCGTCCCCGAGAAAATCGAATAGGGGATCGAAGCTCCCATGAAGGTCCAGAGCAGCCCCATCGGCGAGGCGTCCCCGAACGGCTGCATCAGGCGGCTGAGCGGCGGCCGTGGAAACTGCGTGGGGACGACCTTGGACGCCCCGTAGCCGATCAGGACGACGCCGAGCCCGATTCGCACGAAGATCCGCAGCGCTTCGTAGAGCCGCGCGTAGTGCGTCCGCCGGCGGTCGAGGACGGTCCAGACCAGCGCCACGGCGAGGGAGAGCGCCAGGAAGCAGAGGGTCTCCACCCAGTCGAACATCGAATCGCTGCTGCCGGTGAGGTTGTGCGGCGCCTTGACGTGGAGGACATGGCGGCCGATCCAGGGCACGGCGGCGGACCAGAGGTCCATGTACCAGCCGCCGATGTCGGCGTGAGGGAGGGAATTCAGCAGGTCCAGGTAGGCCGGGATGAGTTGCAGGATCAGGTAGCAGAACGCGAAGCGGAAGAGGAACCGCCGGAGCGGGCTCCAGGCCGGTGCAACGGTTTCGTCCTCGGGCCTCGTTTCCAGGGGCATGCTCATCGTCCTCTCTCCTCTCGCCAGGCCCGGTTCTACGAAGCGGGACCGGGAAAGTTGCTTGACAGGGCGAGCCCACGCTGCCAAGATTTGAACGATGGTTCAAATCTCCGCCGCCCTCGACCGGAAGCGCGAGATCCTCGACGCCGCGTCCAGGGTCTTCCGCCGCCGGGGTCTGGCGGCGACCGGGATGCGCGACATCGCGGCGGAGCTGGGGATGGCGGTCGGCAACCTCTACTACTACTTCAAGGACAAGGAGGAGCTCCTCGCCTTCGTCCAGGAGGACGCCCTCGCCGGTCTGCTCGATCTCGCCGCGCGGGTGCGGGAAACTCCGCTGCGGGCGGACGCCAAGCTCTTCCGGCTGATCGAGGAGCACGTCGTCCGCCTGAACGAGGGGACTCCCGGCTCGCTGGCCCACCTGGAGGTGGAGGCGCTCGGCGAGACCTGGCGGCGGGAGGTGCAGGAGCGGCGCGACGAGTACGAGCGCGCCTTTCGCGACATCCTCGAGGAGGGAATGGCCGCTGGCGTCTTCCGGCCGGTCGATTCCAAGGTGAGCGCGCTGGCCATCCTCGGAGCCGTCAACTGGACCGTGAAGTGGTTCCGGCCCGAGGGGCGCAAGAGCGCCCGCGAGATCGGCCGCGAGCAGGCCGAGCTGCTGGTGCGGGGCGTGCTAGCGCCAGGGATAGAAATGGAGAGGACATGGACGACCTGACCACCCTGAAGCTGCGGATCAACGGCGAGGACCGTCCCGTGGTCTTCCCCACCCATCACACGCTGCTCGAGGTGCTGCGTGAGGAGTGCGCGCTGACCGGAACCAAGCATGGCTGCGAGCTCGGCGAGTGCGGCACCTGCACGGTGCTGGTGGACGGCCGCCCGGTGCTCTCCTGCCTGGTGCTCGCCGCCGAGGCGCGCGGCAAGCCGATCGAGACCGTCGAGGGGATGATGACCGGCAACGATCTCCATCCGCTCCAGGCCGCCTTCGCCGATATGGGCGCCGCCCAGTGCGGCTACTGCACGCCGGGCATCCTGATGGCGGCCAAGTCGCTGCTCGCCGGGAACCCGAAACCGAGCCGCGCCGAGATGAGCGAGGCGCTCGCCGGCAACCTCTGCCGCTGCACCGGCTATCACAAGATCCTCGAAGCGATCGAATGGGCCGCCGCGAAGATGCGCGGCGAGGACTGGACGCCGCCGGACGAGGCTTTCTACGGCTCTGCCGAGCCTATTCCCCACCGTCCTGGACCGCGCCCCGTTTGACGGCCCCCAAGGAAAATCATCATGGCTGATCCGATCAGAAAACCCGACGCCGATCCCGAGCCGCAGCGCGATTTCAACATCATCGGCAAGCCGTTCCGCCGCGTGGACGGCCGCGCCAAGGTGACCGGCGCCACCAAGTACGCCGACGATCTCAGCTTTCCGCGCATGGCTTTCGTGCGTCTCGTCCGCTCGACGCATCCCCACGCGCTGATCAAATCGATCGATTTTTCGGAGGCCGCCAAAGTCCCCGGGTTCCTGGGCTCGATGACGGGCCAGGAGACGCCGATCCCCTTCGGCATCCTCCCCGTCTCGCAGGACGAGCACGCGCTCTGCCCGGACAAGGTCCGCTTCGTCGGCGATCCGGTGGCGGCGGTGGCGGCGGTCACCGAGGACGCGGCGTACGAGGCGGCGCTGAAAGTGAAAGTCGAGTACGAGCCGCTGGCCACGATCTCTTCGATCGAGGAGGCGCTCTCCACCCCCGAGCCGCGCATCCACGAGTACGGCGACCGCGGCAACCTTCACAAGGTTGTCTCGATGACCTTCGGCGAGGTCGAAAAAGGGTTCGAAGCGGCGGACGAGATCTTTGAGGACACCTTCTATTACGAGGGGAACACCCACCTTCCCATGGAGCAGCACGCCGCGATCGGCGTGCCCGAGGACGACGACCGGGTGACCGTCTACTCCTCCACCCAGACGCCGCACTACCTCCATCGCGCCCTCTCCAAGGTGCTCGAGCTCCCCGCCTCGCGCGTCCGTGTCGTCGGCTGCACGAACGGCGGCGGCTTCGGGGGGAAGAGCGATCCGTTCAATCACGAGATCGTGGCCGCGAAGATGGCGCTCAAACTCGGCCGGCCGTGCAAGATCACGCTCACCCGCGAGGAGGTCTTCCTCTGCCATCGCGGCCGTCACCCCGTGCTGATGCAGATGAAGACGGGAATGACGAAGGATGGCAAAATTACCGCCCAGCGCCTGCGCACGGCGCTCGACGGCGGCGGCTACGGCAGCTACGGCGTGGCCTCCACCTACTACACCGGCGCGCTCCAGACGGTGACCTACAAGATGCCGGCCTACGAGTTCCAGGGGGTGCGCTGCTTTACCAACAAGCCCCCCTGCGGTCCCAAGCGGGGGCACGGCACGCCGCAGCCCCGTTTCGGCTTCGAGGTCCATCTCGACAAGATCGCCATCAAGCTGGGGATCAACCCGGCGGACCTCCGTCTCAACATGCTCGCGGATCCCGATTCGATCACCGCCAACTGGCTGAAGATCGGCTCGATGGGCCTCCGGCGCTGCATCGAGGCGGTGGTCGAGGGGAGCGGCTTCCGCGAGCGCTGGGGGCGGCTGCCGGAAGGGCGCGGCCTGGGGCTCGCCTGCGGCTCCTACCTCTGCGGCGCGGGTCTGCCGATCTACTGGAACCACATGCCGCAATCGGGCGTGATGCTGAAGCTCGACCGCTCCGGCGGCGTCGCCGTGTTCTGCGGCGAGTCGGAGATCGGCCAGGGGTCGGACTCGATCCTCGCCGCCGTGGTCGCCGAGGTGCTCGGCGTGGCGCTCGCGGACATCCGGCTCTGCGTGGCGGACACCGATCTGACGCCGGTCGACCTCGGCAGCTACTCCTCGCGGGTCACCCTGATGGTCGGCAACGCCGCGCTCCAGGCCGCCGAGCGGGCGCGCGAGTTGATCGCCAAGGCGGTCGGCGAGCAGCTCGAGATCCCCTCCTCGCGGGTGGTGTTCGCCGAGCGGCGGGTGTTCGACGCGCAGGAGCCGGACAAGGGGCTGAGCTTCCAGGACGCCGTCATCGTCGCCGAGGCCCGTTTCGGCACCATGGCGACCACCGGCAGCTACATCCCGCCGCGCTCGCCCGGGCGCTACCGGGGCGCCGGCGTCGGCCCCTCCCCCGCCTACTCCTATTCGGCGTCGGTGATCGAGGTCGAGGTCGACCCGGAAACCGGCCTGTGGAATCCGCTCCACGTCTGGATGGCCCACGACGTCGGCCGCTCGCTCAACCCGGTGCTGGTGATGGGGCAGGTCGAGGGGGGCGTCTACATGGGGCTCGGCGAGGTGATGATGGAAGAGCAGGTCTTCCGCCGGCTCCCCAAGCATCTCTCCTCGGCGCTGGTGCACAAGCACCCGTCGGTGCTCGAATACAAGAGCCCGACCTTCCAGGACATGCCGCCGGTGACCACCTACCTGATCGAAGACCCCGACCCGCAGGGCCCCTTCGGCGCCAAGGAGGTGGGCCAGGGTCCGCTGCTGCCGGTGATGCCGGCGGTGGCGAACGCGATCTTCGACGCCGTGGGCGTGCGGGTCGACCAGGTACCGATCCATCCGCACATGGTGCTGAAGGCGCTGGACGCCAAGCGCAAGGGCCAGGAGCCGCGCTTCGGTCCGAAAGGATTTCCCGAGGTCGACTTCGGCGAGGAGTTCCACGTCCCCACGCCTGAGCAGGGGGGGGACGGCACCGCCATCGACGACTACCGCGAGAAGCTCCGCTCCGGCATGCGCTCTTCCGAGGGCACGATGATGACCCGCGAGGAGGCGCTGCGGAAGAAGAAGCTGGCGGCGCTGACCACCGATCTCAAGGGAGCCCGATAGCGATGCTGCGCCTGCCGCAATTCAACTTCCTGCACGCCCGCTCGCTCGAAGAGGCGGCTTCGGCGCTCGCCGGAGAGGGAGCCGGCGAAGGGCTCGTCCGCCTGGTCGCCGGCGGCACCGACCTCTGGCCCAACATGAAGCGCCGCCACCAGCAGGCGACGACCGTGGTGAGCCTGATGGGGATTCCAGGCCTCTCAGGAATCGACGTCAATGGCGAGGTCCACATCGGCGCCACCACTCTGCTGAACGACGTCGTCGCCCATCCGGCCGTGCGCGAGCGCTACCCCGGTTTCGCGGCGGCCGTGCAGTCGATCTCGTCGCCGCCGCTCCGTAATATGGGGACGATCGGCGGCAATCTCTGCGTGGACACCCGCTGCACCTACTACAACCAGACCGAGGAATGGCGCCGCTCGATCGACTACTGCATGAAGGCCGAGGGGGAGATCTGCTGGGTCGCCACCAGCTCGCCCCGCTGCTGGGCGCACACCGCGACCGATTCCGCGCCAATGGCGTGCGCCCTGGGAGCGACGGTGAAGCTGGTTTCCAAAGACGGCGAGCGGGTGATCCCCATCGACGATCTCTACAAGGACGACGGCATCGACTACCTCGGCAAGCGGCCGGACGAGATCCTGACCGCCCTTCACCTCCCCGCCGAGGCGACCGCCGGCCGCTGCCGCTCGGCGTTCTGGAAGCTCCGCCGCCGCGGGTCGATCGACTTCGCCGTCCTCTCCGCCGCCGTGGCGGTATGGACGGCGCCGGACGGCACGGTCGAGAAGGCGCGGATCTATCTCGGCGCCGTCGCCTCCCGCCCGCTGGCCGCCCAGGAGAGCGCCGACTTCCTGCTCGGCAAGAAGCTCGACGCGGAGACGATAGCCGCCGCCGCCCGGCTCACCCGCAAGGTGGCGACGCCGATGGACAACACCGACTTCCAGACCCAGTGGCGCGGCACCATGGTCCAGCGCTACACGGAAGCGGCGCTACGCGAGGTGGCCGGGTTGGAGACGGAGCGGCTGGATCCGAAGCACGGATTGCCGGTGGTGGGATAGCGCCCTTGAAGTTCGATAACGTATTCAGGGTCGTCTCGGGTTTCCTGGAAGAACGAGGAGCCCCATATGCCGTCATCGGTGGCGTTGCTCTCGTCGCTTATGGATTACCTCGTACAACCCTGGATCTGGACTTCATCGTCGAATCCCCGATCCAAGACGATCTCATCCGCTTTCTTGAGTCGCGCGGCTACGAGACGCTCCATCGATCCAGAGGCTATTCGAACCATCAACATCCCGATCCCATCTGGGGGAACCTCGACTTCGTATACGCAGGCGGTGAAACGAGCCAGGAGCTCTTTGCCGCATGCACGACCCGAAAAGGGCCGGGGAACTTCCAGATTCCTGTCCCGAAGCCCGAACACCTGGCCGCGATGAAAGTGATCGCCATGAAGAACGATCCCTCAAGAGAGTTGCAGGACATGGCGGATATCCGGTTCCTCTTGAACCTGCCAGGAGTTGACCGAATCCAGATCAGGGATTATTTTGATCGTCAGGGCATGGGGGACCGGTTCGATGACCTCAAGGAAGCCTGACCTCCTCAATTTCGAAAGGGATATTCCCACCACGCCGGAGGACATCCGCGCCCTTCGAGAGAATCGCCCCAAGATGAGAGAGGATTGGTTGAATCAGCTTACAGAGATGTACGACCAGATTCCCAACGCCGACGAGCTCCGCCGCAGGCGTCGGACCTTCGAGGGGTTTGAGCCTTTCGAGTTGTAGCGATTTCGGGTCGCGGCAGCGGCGCTGCGGGAGGTCGCGGGCGGGAGATCTCCCGGCTGGCGCCGAAGCACGGCCTGCCGGTCACTCCTTGACGATCTCCAACAAGGTGATGTCGAACACCAGCATTCCCTTCGGCTTGCCGGTGGCGCCGTCGTAGGCCTGGCGGGAGGGGATCCAGAAGCGGCGGGACTCCCCTTCGGTCATCAGTTGGAGCCCCTCGGTCCAGCCGGGGATCACCCTGGTGAGCTCGAAGGTGGCCGGCGTCCCCTTGGCGAGCGACGAGTCGAACATCTTGCCGTCCGTGGTCCAGCCGGTGTAGTGGACGCGGACGGTGCTGGTGGCCTTGGGGGTGCGCGTGCCGGTGCCCGCCTTGAGCACCTTCCAGGCGAGGCCGGACTTCGACTTCTGGGCGTCGGCGGGGGGCGCGGCGACGTCGGGCGGCACCGGCGGCACGCGCAGGATGTCGAGCAGCTCGACGTCGAACACCAGCATCCCCTGCGGCTTGCTCGGCTTCCCCTCATAGGCCAGCTTGGCGGGGATCCAGAAGCGCCGCTTCTCCCCCACCACCATGAGCTGCAGCCCCTCGCCCCAGCCGGCGATCACGCGGCCGAGCGGCAGGACGGCCGGCCGCTTCCTGGCGACCGAGGAGTCGAACATCTTGCCGTCGGTCGTCCACCCCGTGTAGTCCACCTTCACCAGGTCGGTCGCCACCGGATGCTCGGTGCCGGTGCCGGGGGTGAGCACCTTGAAGGCGAGGCCGCTGGAGGTGACCTGCGCGTCGGCGGGCGGAGCGGCCACGTCGGCCGGAGCGGGGATGGCCTGCGGCGCCTCGACGACGGCCGGCGCCGCCTCCGGGGCGGCGAGCCCGGTCGTTTCGGGAGGAGCCGCCAGGAGTGGCGCGGAGACGAGGAGAAGGGCCGGAATCCAGAAGGGGAATCGTCTGTTCATTCGTCTGTTCATGGCGCGTAAGCTATCGTGTCGCCCGGCAGGCCCGCAACTTGCGCCGGACGAATCCGTAGTAAACAATCCGCTGTAGAGAGCTTTCTCTCTTCATCTTTCTGAACACGCAAAGGAGATCCGGATGCTGATAGCCAGAACCGCGCGTCTCATCGGGGCGGCCCTGCTGGCGGCGGCCGTTCCGGCGCTGGCCGCGGACGCCCTCAAGGTGACGCCGCCCAAGCTGGAGGTGCGCGAGCACAAGCTCGCCAACGGCCTCGATCTGCTGCTGTATCAAGACCACTCCGTGCCGGCGGTGACCGTCGAGGTCTGGTACCACGTCGGCTCGAAGGACGAAAAGAAGGGGCGCAGCGGCTTCGCCCACCTCTTCGAGCACCTGATGTTCCAGGGCTCGGCCCACCTCAAGCCCGAGGAGCACAAGAACTTCATCGCCTCGATCGGCGGGCGCTACAACGCCACCACCGACTTCGACCGCACCCTCTACTTCCAGAGCTTCCCCAGCAACTACCTGGAGCGGGTGCTCTGGATGGAGGCCGACCGCATGAGCTCGCTCGACGTCTCGGACGCCAACTTCAAGTCCGAGCGCGACGTGGTCAAGGAGGAGCGCCGGCTGCGGATCGACAACCCCCCCTTCGGCCGGCTCTTCGAGGTGGTGCTCGACAAGACCTTCACCACCCACCCCTACAAGATCGACACCATCGGCAGCATGGCCGACCTCGACGCCGCCACCATCCAGGACGTGCGCGACTTCCACAGCCTCTACTACGTGCCCAACAACGCCACCCTGGTGGTCGCCGGCGACTTCGATCCCGACCAGGTGATCAAGTGGGCCGAGCAGTACTTCGGCCCGATCCCCCAGGGCAAGCCGATCCCCCGCGACTGGCCGAAGGAGCCGGTGCAGACGGCCGCCCGCCGCGCCGTGGACTATCACCCGAACACCCCGCTGCCGGCGGTGGTGATCACCTCCCACGTGCCGCAGGCGGGCCACCCGGACACCTACGCGCTGCAGGTGGCGAGCAACATCCTCTCCTCCGGCGACAGCTCGCGCCTCTACAAGCGGCTGGTCTACGAGAAGCAGATCGCGGTGGCCGCCGGTGGCGACGCGATCATCCTCGAGGACCCCGGCGTCTTCTTCTTCTACGCCATCCTGCAGGGGGGGCAGAAGCCCGAGGAGGGCGAGAAGGAGCTGCTCGCCGAGGCGGACCGGCTGCGCGATCAGCCGGTGTCCGAGGAGGAGCTCGTCAAGGCCAAGAACCAGCTCATCTCCGGCCTCGTCTTCGGCCGCCAGACCGACCAGGACAAGGCCGACGCCATCGGCTACTCGAAGGTGATCCTGGGCGACACGACCTACGTCAACCGGCAGCTCGCCGAGTTCCAGAAAGTCACCGCCGCCGACGTCCAGCGGGTGGCGCGCACCTATTTCACCCCCGAGAACCGCACCGTGGTCTACATGCTCCCCGAGGCCCTGCGCCCGGGGGCGGAGAAGAAGCCATGACGACGCCCCGCTCCCTGAAGACCCTGGCCGCTCTCGGCCTCCTCCTGGCGGCCCTCCCGGCGGCGGCGCTGTCTCAGAAGACTCCCGCGGCGAAGGCGGTGCCGCCGGCCACCGTGAATCCCAAGGCCATGCCCACCACGCCGGCGACGCCACCGCCGCCAGCTCCGGCCCGGGCGATCCGCTTCCCCGCCTTCGAGGAGAAAACGCTGGCGAACGGCCTGCGGGTCGTCGTCATCCAGCAGCACGAGCAGCCGATCGTCTCGCTGCGCATGGTGCTGATCGCCGGCAAGGCCTACGAGCCGGCGGACAAGGCGGGGCTCGCCGGCGCCACGGCGTCGCTGCTCACCAAGGGGACGGCCACCCGCTCGGCGCAGCAGATCGCCGAGGCGATCGACTTCGTCGGCGGCAGCCTCAACGCCAACGCCGGCACCGAGGCCGGCTACGTCAGCGCCGGCATCACCTCCGACCAGCTCGACCTCGGCTTCGACCTGCTCTCGGACGTCGTCCTCCACCCCGCCTTCCCCAAGGACGAGATCGAGCGCTGGCGCAAGCAGGCGCTGAACGGCCTCCAGATCTCGGAGGGGAGCGCGGGCTACCTGGCCAGCACCGCCGCCAGCCGTCTGGTCTTCGGCACCTTCCCCTACGGCCGCCCGTCGAGCGGCACCTCCCAGTCGCTCGCCGGCCTCACCCGCGAGGACCTGGTCGCCTTCCACCAGGGGCACTACATTCCCGATCACACGATCCTCGCCGTCGTCGGCGACGTCCAGCCGGCCGACGCCTTCGCCCGCGCCGAGCGCGCCTTCGCGACCTGGAAGTCGGCCGGCAAGGTCGCCGAGCTGCCGCCGTTCGACGTCAAGCCGCCGGCCAGGACGCGGATCGTGGTGATCGACAAGCCCGACGCCGTGCAGACCGAGATCCGCATCGGCCAGGTGGGGATCGCCTACCGCGACCCCTCCCTCTACACCGCCGAGGTCTACAACTCGGTCCTCGGCGGCAACGCCAGCGCCCGCCTCTACGACGAGATCCGGCGCAAGCGCGGCCTCTCCTACGGCGCCGGGAGCAACTTCCTGGAGGAGACCCAGCCGGGGCTCTTCGAGATCTCGACCTTCACCAAGACCGCGAGCACGGTCGACGCCCTGGGGCTCGCCTTCGACGTCCTCCGCGGCCTTCAGGAAAAGCCGGTGCCGGAGGCGGAGCTCAACGCCGCCAAGACCTACATCACCGGCGCCTTCCCGCTGGAGATCGAGACCGCCGACGGCATCGCCAGCAAGGTGCTCGAGGCCATGCACTTCGGCTACGGACGGGAATTCCTGGAGGGGTACAACGACCACATCTCCAAGGTCACCCCGGCCGACGTGCAGGCGTTCGCCTCCCGGCGCATCAAGGCCGAAGCGATGACCGCCGTATTGGCGGGCAACGCCTCGGCCTTCCTCGACGCGCTGAAGAAAAAGTACGGCGAGGTGGAGGTCATCCCCGCCACCGAGATCGACTTCCTGCGCCCCGACCTGCGCAAGCCGAAGGGGGCCGCCGCCGCTCCCGCGGCCGGCTCGGCCAAGCAGCCGGGCTGACGCCGCGAAGACCTCCCGCGCCTCCGACGCCCGTCGGAGGCGCCCTTCCTTCGAGCCGCTCTCTCCCCAAACTGGCACCGCTGTTGCAAAAACAATCATCAGGCATCAGGGCGGGGATGCTCCCTGCCGGGTCTTCTCCGAGACCAGCCTCACGAATGACCGAAGGGAGAAGAGAAATGAAACGGCAGATCTTGACGGCTCTCACGGTGTGCGCCCTCGCGACAGGTACCGCCCTGACCGCTCAGACCGCCACCGGCACCGGCGGCGGCACGTCCGGCACGACGGGCACCAGCGGCACGATGGGCACCAGCGGCACGATGGGCACCAGCGGCACGATGGGCACCACGGGCACGACCACCGGCACCACCGGCAGCACGACCGGCGCCACGACCACGGGGACCGGTACGACCCCCACCACGATGAACCAGACCGGCACGACCGGCACCACCACCGGCACCATGGGTACTACCGGAACCAACACCGGCACCATGGGCACCACCGGAACCACCGGCACCAACCCCGACACCATGGGCACCAGCGGCACCACGGGGACCAGCGGCACCACCTACCAGAACGGCACCGGCACCACCGGGACCACCACCGGGACGATGGGCACCACCGGGACCACGGGCGCGACCGGCGCCGGCACCGCCTATGGGAACGGCACGGCGACCGGCACGGGTACGACCACCGGCGGCGGCTCGGCCTACGACTCCACCACCGGCAGCGCGACCACCAGCACCACCACCGGCACCTACGGCGGCGGCACCTCGGAGAACCTCCCCCGGACGGCGAGCGACATGCCGCTCGTCGGGCTGATCGGCGGTCTGGCTCTGGCCGGCGCCCTCGGCCTGCGCTCGTTCCGTTGAGCCCTGTAGCCTCCGGAACGGCTGGCAACCTGCCTGAACAGAGCAAAGGCCCACGCGCACCGCGTGGGCCTTTCGCCGTTCAGCCCGCCGGAAGCGACGTCTAGTGCTGGATGGCGAAGTTCACCGTCAGCGTGAAGTACACCCTGACCGGCCGGTTGCCCATCATCGCCGGCTTGAAGGTCACCTGCTGGATCGCCTCCACGGCGGCGCGGTCGAGCCCCATCGGCAGGCCGCGCAGGATCCGCACGTCGGTGGCGTGCCCCTGCTCGTCGATGATCGCCTCCACCACCACCGTCCCCTGCACTCCCGCCCGCCGCGCCGGCTCGGTGTAGCGCGGCAGGATCGGGTGCAGCGGCACCGGCCGGCTCATCTCGGCGGTGAGCCGGAGAGGCAGGTCGGGAACCGGATCGGGCGTGCCGACGATCGCCCCGATCGGGCTGTGACCCTTGGCGTTGGGATCGCCCGGTCCCGGCGGCACCGTGGAGTCGTTGGTCAGCACGGGCCCGGAATCCTGAGGCGTCACCGGCGCCGGTGCGACCGCCGGCTTGTCCTGCGCGGTGTTGGGATCCGGCTGATGGAGCGTCGTAGGCGTCGGCGCCGCCGTGGGAGCCGGCTGAGGCGGCTTGGGCACCGGCTGAGGCCGCGGACCGCCCCCCTGCTGAATCTCCGGCGGCGGCAGCATGACCACGAAAGCGGCCATGTTGAGGTCGGGATCGGCGACCGTCCCCACGTTCCAGTAGCTGGCGAGCGCGAAGCCGGTGAGCGCCACCAGATGCACGCCGACCGCGAGGGGCAGGGACAGCCAGCGGCGGCGCCGGGGCTGCATCTTGGTTTCTAAATCGATCAAGGAGTGCTCGAACATGGTCCACCTCCGGGACATCGAAGATCTGTCGTCCTCGCCTCGATCCCCGAGGCGTGGGAAACTGGAGGAGCGCTCCTGTCTGGCTTAGAGTGGCAGGCGGGGAAATTGGTTCCAGGCCGGTCCTGGAGCTCACCGCAGGTTGACGCATAGCGGGCGCCTGATATCTTTGGGCGCGGCGCGGCTCCGGTGTTCTGCCGAAGCGCGCCTAGAACCTGGACGATTCGTACGGAGGCTTGAATGCAGGATGCAAACCCGAGCCCGACTCATTTGAGGACGGCGCTCTTCGTGGATTTCGACAACATCTATCTCGGTCTGCAACGCGAGGACCCGGTGGCCGCCGAGCAGTTCGCCACCGATCCCACCCGCTGGCTGACCTGGCTCCAGGACCGGCTCCCTCACCACTTCCCCAATTCAGAGGGGGACGACCGCCGCCGGCGCAAGATCCTCTTCCGCCGCTGCTATCTCAACCCCTCGCAGTTCGGCCGCTTCCGCCCCTACTTCACCCGTTCGGCAATCGAGGTGGTGGACTGCCCGCCGCTGACCAGCGGCGGCAAGACCAGCGCCGACATCCACATGGTGATGGACATCCTGGACACGCTGAGCCACGCCACGCGGTTCGACGAGTTCATCCTGCTCTCCGGCGACGCCGACTTCACGCCGGTGCTGCTGCGCCTCTCCAAGCACGACCGGCGCAGCGCCATCCTGGCCATCGGCCCCGCCTCGGTGGCCTACAAGGCGGCCTGCGACCTGCTGATCGACCAGGACACCTTCCTCGAGGAGGCGATCGGCGCCACCCCCAACCCGACCGCCCGCGCCGCGGCCGGCCCCAGCAACTCGGCGATGAGCGACCTGTTGCACGGCATCGCCGACAAGATCTACGAGCGCGCCAGCACCAGCGGCGAGCTGGTGGCGACGGAGCTGCCGCCGATCTTCCGCGAATTCTCGGAGTTCACCTCCAGCAACAACTGGCTGGGCTTCAACAGCCTGCGCAACATGACCACCGCGGTGGTCTCGATGCGCCGCGACCTGACGATGATCGACGGCGATCCCTGGCGGGTCGGCCTGCTGGGCGAAGGCGAGGAGCCCGCCGAGGCTCCGGAAGCGAGCCATGAGCCCGACCGCACGGCGCCGGCGCCGCGCTTCCTCACCGCCACCGACCGCAACCGGCTGATCGAGGAGATCCTCGCCCACGTCCGCTCCGTCGTCGACTCCTCCGACTCGGCGGTGCCGATGGCCCGCGCGGCGCAGATGGTGATCAGCCGCTTCGGCGACCAGGTGCTCGCCACCCGCTGGGCCGGCGCCGGCACCTTCCGCGATCTCCTCGAAGGGCGCGAGAACCCCGGCTTCGCCATCTCGGCCCTCAAGCCCGGGTACATCTACGACCCCATGCGCCACCAGTTGCCGATCGACGGCCGCCCCGAGGAGCTGGTCGGCGACCCGCAGCTCAACGCCCTCGCCTACCGCGTCCATCAGCTCACCGACACCCCCTACCTGACGCGCGGCGACTACGCCCGGGTCTTCCGCCTCACCGCCGAGGAGGTCAACGATCACGGCTACTTCCTCACCCGCACCTCGAAATCGGTGCGCGACCGCTGCATCGAGGAGGGCTCGCCGATCGCCCGCGCCAGCGTCAACTTCATCCTACGCGGCATCACCTTCGGCGGCCACCGCTTTGGCCAGAACGGCCCCGAGGAACCGCTCGACCTCGGCGCCTGCTTCTTCCGCAACGTGGTGAGCCTCTGCGACACCGCCGGCATCGCGCTCGACGACCACGAGCGGGAGACGCTGTCCGACTGGATCCTCGGCGAGCTGCGGGCGGAAGAAGGCCCGTCCCCGTCCGGACGCCATCGGGAGGAAGCGGGCGACGAGGAGGCCGTCGCCGCCGTCGCGACCGGCGGCCGGGACGACTCCGGCGCGGATTCCGAGAGCTGAGCCATGGCCACGCTCTGGCCCCTGGAGGAAGGTGAGGCCGACGAGCTGTTCGCGCTCCCGGCCGCGGATCGCGCGATCCAGTTCTTCCAGCTCCTCGCCGATTGGGAGGAGGCCTGGGGGCTCAAGGACGCCCACGGCTGGGTGGTCGACAAGAAGTCCGACGCCCTGCCGCTCTGGCCCCACTCCGAGCTGGCCGAGATCTGCGCCGGCCAGCTCTGGCCGGACGCCAACCCGGAGGCGATCTCGCTCGACGACCTGCTGATCGATCTCCTCCCGCTCCTCGCCGCCGAGAGCCTGAGCCTCGCCGTCTTCCCCTCCCCCACCGATCCCGGCCTGCTCCTCTCGCCCGTCGAGGCCGCGGACCGGCTGGAGAGCGAGCTGCAGATCGCGGAGTAAGGCGCTGGGGCGCCATCATGGTGAAAAAGCTTTCTATCCGCGTCTCCCGCCAAGGGCTCCATGACGTGACGGACGAGGTGCGGGCCGCTGTGCGCGAGAGCGGCGTGCGCGAGGGGCTCTGCACGGTTTTCATCCAGCACACTTCGGCGAGCCTGACGATCCAGGAGAACGCGGACCCCTCGGCCCGGCACGATCTCGAAACCTGGCTCAACCGCCTGGTCCCGGAGCGCGATCCCCTCTACACCCATACCGCCGAGGGGCCGGACGACATGCCGTCGCACATCAAGGCGATGCTCACCGCGACCTCGCTCGCCATCCCCGTGCTGGACGGCAATCTCGGCCTCGGCACCTGGCAGGGGATCTATCTCTGGGAGCACCGCCGGCACGCCGGCGCGCGCAAGCTCCTGGTGCACGTGGGAACGTAGGGCGCGGCAGGCCCCCCCCGAAACCTCACCCCCGGCCCCTCTCCCACCGCACTCCCGCCGGCCGGGAGAGGGGGGGCGTGACTTATACGATGCGGCTTGTAGGGTGCGTTATGCGCACCATCAACGTTGAAGGCGCGAACAGCGCACCCTACGAGCTACGTCCTTCCCGTCACGTCCCCCCTCTCCCGGATGGTGGGAGTGCGGTGGGAGAGGGGCCGGGGGTGGGTTTCAGGGTGGGGGCGCTTCCTCACCGCTTCCCGTCCAGCTCCTCGATCAGCGCATCCGACGTCGGCCGCTCCTTCTGGAGCCTCGCGGCGACCTTCTCGGCATCGCGGAAGGCGCGCAGCACGTTGAGCCCCGCCAGCTTGCCGAGATCCTCGTCGCTCCAGCCGCGCCGCATCAGCTCGGCGAACAGGCTCGGATAGTCGGCCACGCTCTCCAGCCCCAGCGGCAGGCTCTCGACGCCGTCGAAGTCCGAGCCGATCCCCACGTGGTCGATTCCCGCCACCTGCCGCACGTGCTCGACGTGGTCCGCCACCTGCTCGAGGGTGGCGCGCGGCGCGGGGTGCGCTTGGCGCCAGCCGTCCGCTTCCCTTTTCACCCGCTCGGGATCGCCCGGATAGAGCGCCTTCAGGCGCGCCTCCTCGGCGTCGTTCGAGGCGTTCCATCCCCGCGCCGCCTCGGAAACGAAGGAGGGGACGAAGGTCACCATCACCACCCCGCCGTTCTTTGGCAGCAGCCGCAGCACGTCATCGGGCACGTTGCGTGCGTGATCGACGAGCGCCCGGGCCGAGGAGTGCGAAAAGATCACCGGCGCCGCCGAAACGGCGATCGCCTTGCGCATCGTCTCCGGCGCCACGTGCGAGAGATCGACCAGCATGCCGAGGCGGTTCATCTCGCGCACCACTTCCTCGCCGAAACGGGTGAGGCCGCCGTGCTGGGGCGCATCGGTCGCCGAATCGGCCCAGTCGGTGTTCCTGGTGTGGGTGATCGTCATGTAGCGGGCGCCCGCCGCGTAGAGCACGCGCAGCGAGGCCAGGGAGTTGTGGATCGAGTGCCCCCCCTCCATGCCGATCAGCGACGCGATCCGCCCCGCCTTGTGGATGCGCACCACGTCATCGGCCGTCAGCGCCAGCTCGAAGGTGTCCGGATAGCGCTCGGCCAGCCGGTGCACGTCGTCGATCTGCTCCAGCGTCGCCTGGACGGCGTCCGCGCCGGCGAGCTCGACCGGAATGTAGACCGACCAGAACTGACCGCCCAACCCGCCCTTGCGGAGCCGCGGGATGTCGGTGTGCATGGGCGGATCGAGCTGCGCCGTGCCGGCCCGCAGATCGATCCTGTCCATGTGGTTCTGAACCCGCTTGCGGTACTCCCAGGGGACGTCGTTGTGGCCGTCGACCAGCGGCACCTGGCTCAGCAGCTTGCGCGCGCGCTCGACCAGCGCCGGTTCCGGAGCCTTGTGGACCGCCTCCTGAGCGCCAGCCGCGGCAACTCCGGCCAGCAGCGCGGTGAGCAGGAAGGCCCCCGGCGGACAGATCTTCCGTCGCATCATCTCGTCGTCTCCTTGTCGGTCGAGAAGATTGTACCGTGGGAGCCTCAGAGCCTGCACGCCCCGAAGAGATCGCCGGATCTGGTATGATTGGCATCCGAGGTTCCGGCGAGAGGAGGATAAATTCTGTGGGCCAGACATCACGGCAGCGTCGCTACGATCGAGAGGAAGTCGCTCGGCGCGGCGACGAGATTTACGAGCGCGAAGTGCTCCCGCTCCTCAGCCCGGCGGATGAAGGAAAGTACGCACTGATCGACATCGAAACCGCCGACTACGAGATCGATCAGGACGAGGTGGCGGCCTCGGATCGGCTCCTCGCGCGGCATCCGGACGCCCAGGTCTGGATGAGACAGGTCGGTTCCCGCTATGCCCGCCGGTTTGGACCAGGCTTCCAGACGACCGGGTTAACCGCATGATCACATAATCCAAGACCGCATCTCTGTATCAGGCTCACGCGAAGACCGGATCGCCGGCGGCGACGCGCTCTCGCAGACCGGCCAGCATGTCCTTCTCGGTCAGATCGGCAGCCCACGAGGGCCGGAGTTCGAAGTGGGGTTGATCGACGATGGACTTCCAGTTGCCGCCCCACTCGAGCCCCAGGTCGGTGCCCAACGCACCGACGGCCTTGTACTTGACGGAGTCCGGAAGGTATTTCTGCCCTTCGAAAACCCCGACGTCGAAGGCGATTCCAAAATTGTGGTTCGAGTATCCGCCGCGGGCGTTGGTGACTTTCGATCCCGGCTTGGTGCGGCCCTGGGCGTAGAGCTCATCCTGCTCGGCATAGGTTCGCAGACCGCTGATGATCTTGATGCGGATGCCGCTGAGCGCGGCCTTTTGAACCAGCGCTCGCGCCAGCGGCTGAACCTGCGGCAGCAGAGTGGCGATGACCGCCTCGCTCCGGGCGTCGACGGCGTCGATGGCTTGTTCCGGCGGCTTGCCGGCCACGGTAGGCTTGACGATCTCGGCGTAGATCGCTCCCCAGGTTTCCGGACCAGCTTTTCCGTCGACCTGCACGCCGAGCTTCTTTTGAACGGCGGCCACCATCTCGTCAATCTTCATGGGCCACTCCTTCGCGCTTGGACTTGCGAGTCCCCGGCACCGCGGCCTGCTGCGGATAGAAGACCGGCTCGTCGGGATCGCGATGCCAGTCGTATTCAGCGGCCTTTGTCGCCACTTCGGCGACGGCGCGGCCGGCGAGGCGCTTGACGAGATAGAAACCCATGTCGGTGCCGGAGGACACGCCCGCCGAGGAGACATAGTGGCCCGCGTCGACCCAGCGCGAGACGTTGTTCCAGAGGACGCGCGGGCCCACGCTGGTCACCCAGGCGAAGGAGGCATGATTGGTGGCGGCCGGCTTGCCGTCGAGGAGGCCGGTCGCCGCCAGGATCGCGGCGCCGGTGCAGACGGTTGACATGATCGCTACCCGCTCGTCCATCAACCGCACCCAATCGAGGAGCTCACGCCTCGCATCGGGGGGCTCGTCGGCGAGCAGGACGCGCGTGCCGCCGCCGCCGGGGATCATCAGCAGATCGATGCCCTTCCCGGCCGCCTCGTCGCGGAAATAGTCCGGCGCCACTCGTGGACCGTTGTAGCTCTTCACCGGGGCCGGCGTCGCCGATCCTTCTCCGGCCGGCCGGCACTGGTTGGAAATGAATACCACTTCGAACGGATAGGGTGGCGGGCTGAAGTAGTTCGTGCCGATGAAGCGCGAAATGGTGAACGCCTCGGCGAACCCCCAGACGTCGATGGGCTCGAAGCCCTCGAACACCAGAATGCCGATGCGCAGCGTGCGGGGAAACCCATTCGTGTCATTCATGATGCCTCCAGAGTAGCAGCTTCCTCCTAAGCCGCGCTACGATCACCGTCAATTCCGTCCATGAACCAGTACCGAGGAA
The DNA here is from genome assembly GCA_963718645.1 of uncultured Acidobacteriota bacterium. Lineage (GTDB taxonomy): Bacteria > Acidobacteriota > Thermoanaerobaculia > Multivoradales > UBA5704 > DATARR01. Next base: position 1,159,027 of record OY970373.1, on the reverse strand, counting down.
ATATCCCGATGAGCCACCCCGCTCCCTTCCGTCCCGAGAACCACGCCGTGTATCACGCCGAGAAGATGGGCAAAAGCACGCTCTTCCAGTCCGACCGCCTGCTGGTCGGCCTGAATTCGTTCGAGCCCGGCCAGGAGCACAAGCTGCACGGCCACGCGGGGATGGACAAGGTCTATTTCGTGCTGTCCGGCCGCGGCGTTTTCCTGCTCGAAGGGAGGGAGGAACCGATGGAGACCGGAATGATGCTGATCGCACCGGAGGGAGTGCTGCACGGCGTCCGCAACACCGGCTCCGAGCGGCTGCTGGTGATGGCGATCCTGGCGCCCTCGCCGTAGGGCGGGGCTGTGGAGGGTCTCCGGAAGGAGCCCCCCGAAGCCCTACGCTTTTACGAGCAGGTACACCGGCCCGTGCAGATGCTGCAGGTGCCGGCATGGTGACCGGTCGCGACGCAATTGGCTTGGCAATCGAACACATCGCACTGCGGGTCCGGGTTGCAGGCGAAGACGGGGCTGCTGGCCAGGGCGCCGGCGGTGAGCAGGACGGCGACGGCGCAAAGGATGAATCGCTTCATGAGGTCTCCTCTTTGGCAAGTGTCCCCTTGGGACATAGCTGTTTAGAAGCTCATTCTAGTGTAGTGGGTCAAACAGATGTGTCCTTAACCAGGGCCTGTTGGGCGCATGTGACCTTCTCAAGGATGTCGCTTGCAGCGCGCCCCTCGGGCCCGGAGGGGCCCCCAACCAAGACGAGGGGTCGGCCAACCAATCCGAGAGGTCGGAGCGAGGCTCCCCTCTCCCTCGCGGGAAACCCCTCGTCCTCGTTCCCGGACTACCCTAAGGCCAGGACGAACTTCGGGGACACCTGGTGCTACAACCAGCGCTGGAAGGCATCGCCCCGGCTCAGCGAAGCAGCTTTCCCTGTAACGCCGTCCCCCCTCCCGCCGCCTAAGCCTGAAGAGCGTGCCGCGTGACGCGGCGCGCCCGTCAGCACCCGGCGACGCCGGGAGGAGGAAGAGAGCATGCCGTTTAAAATCAAGGATCTGATGATCGATGTCGCGAGCACCGACGTTGCGAACCGTGTGTTCGAAACGTACTGCCGGCTCCCGAGCATCCAATGCCGGTATCCCACCTATCAGCCCTGCTTCACCTACACCCACTGCGTGAATTTTAGTTGCCACGGCGTCTCCTGGCTACCCTGCCAGTTCGGCTCGATCACGCCGACCATCTTCACGCATACGGGCTGCGGCATCTCCGAGCAGCCGACCGGCCCAGGGCCGGTCGACCTCGGGTCCCTGAAGGAACAGCTCCGGGCGCAGATCGCCGAGATCGAAGCGCACGAGCGGGCCGGCGAGGCGGCGGCGCATCCGCAGACCCGCGAGCAGGCGGCGGATCTCGAGGAGAAGCTCAAGGGCGCCCTCGAGGAAGTGCAGAGGCTCAAGAAGACCCTGCCCGGTAAGGGCTGAGGAATGATGAGCACGGGAGCGGCGGCAGGGCTCGCGCCGCCGCTCCCGTCCTTGCCCGGCGATCCCTCAGAGTTTTTTCTGTAACGCACAGGTTGGGGCGAGCGCCCAATCTCCTGGGAGCCCGCACCTTCGCGATGTCTCCATTGGGCCGGAAAGGAGCACGGTATGGCTTTTCGGATCAGGGATCTCATGGTCAACGTGATGGCGCAAGGGGGAGGCGGGGGTGGCAGAGCCAGGATGGGGGGAGGCTTCGGTGGCGGCGGTGGTTGCGATGTGTTTACCTGCGCGGCCGCCTCCCAAGTCTGCGTCGATGGGAGCGCGAACGATCTCACGAATCAATTTTGCGATCTCATCAGCGGCGAGCCCACGAACTGCCAATTCGCGACGGAGAATACCTGCCTCTTCACCTGCAACACCACGGCCCCCCCGTGTGGCGTCTCCTGCGTGAACTTCACCTGTCCGCCGGTGACCCACGGTCATCCGTGCCGGACCTGGGCCTCGATCGTGGCCACTCCTGTAAACTGGTATGGGTTCGCGCATCTTGATCTCGCCACGCTCAAAGAGCAGTTGCGCACGGCGCTTGCCGAGGTCGAAGCCCGGGAGAAGGCCGCCGAGGAAGCCTCGCTTCCGCGCACCCGCGAGGAGGCCGAGGATCTCGAGACGAAGCTCAAGGAAGCCCTCGAGGAGGTCCGCGGCTGGAAGAAAACCTTGCCGAGCGAGGGAACGAAATAGAGTGATGACCGGCGGCCCTTCGACTCGGAGGGCTGCCCGGCCGAGCGACCGGAGCCGAAAGGAACCATGAACGACTTCGCAGCCATCCTTGGCGGCACTCTCCGCGCCAACCCCGCCTATGAGCTGGTGCTGTTCGACCGGCTGGGCGAGGGCGAGCGCAAGCTCCTGGCCGACCTCCGCCGCGAGCCGGGCTTCTACGGTGTCCTGCGGCCGCGGCTGGAGCATGCCGGCGCGCCGGCGGGCTCCCTCTCGATCAAGGCGGTGGACTGCGACACCGCGCTCCTCCTCTACACGTTGCGCGAGCCGGCGCCGCTGCCGGCCTATGTCGAGGAGCGCTTCGGGCATGAGACGGGGCGCGCGATCGCCCAGCTCGTCGCCGACGGCGTTCTCGAGGTCGCGCAAGGCGAGGCATTCGTCTCCGGCGCCGCGGCGCTCCATCTCGTCGTCTCGGGCGGCGCTTCAGTCACGGGCGAGCGGCCGCGCGAGGGAGGCAGGATCGCCGAAATCTCGCGCGACGCCTTGCGCTATGCCGAGGCGCTGCCGATCGACGAGGCGCTCGCGCTTTCGGGGCGCCTCTACGGCTACAACCGGCGGCCGCTCAACTCCCGCTGGAAGCGCCTGCTGCCGGACGCCGCGGCGGTGCCCGGCTTCCTGGGTTTCGCCCCCGGCGGAGCGGCCGCCGCGCTGCTATCCCGCCGCTGGACGGCGCTCGCGCCCTCCCCGGCCTGGCTCTCCTGGAAGGCGAAGGAGGGAGCGGGCGGTCAACTTCCTTCCTCTGGACCGATGTTCAAGCTCTATGTGAGCCCCGATCCCGAGCACCTCGCGGACGGCGGCTTCGCGGCCATCGTCGCCGCCCTGACCGAGCTCCGCGTGCCGCAGTTCAAGGTGGGAGCGGACGCCGCCGGGCTCCTGCGGGCGGACAAGATCGTGACCTATTTCCCGGACTTCGAGTCGCTCGCCCGCGCCGCTCACGGCCTCGCCGAAGCGCTCGCCGGCGTGCCCGCCCAGGGGGTGCCGTTCACGGCCGAGATCGGCGGCGACGGCCTCCTCTCGTGGGGCGCCGACCCGCCGCGCGGCGAGGGGTTGCCGTGGGAGGGGCAGTCGAGCTGGCGCGTCTGGCTCACCCACCGCCTCGCCCGCGCCCTCCTGGCGGCGCGCGCCGGGGCGAAGGGCAGCGGCGAGAACGGCGATCATGGAAACAATGGAAACAGCGGGCACGGCGTCCCTCCCTGGCGCTTCGCCCTCGAACGGCTGCGGCTCGAAGGCGTGGACACCGACACCTGGACGCCCGGGGCGCTGCTCTGGAAGGAGGCTTGAGGCGATGACGATCACCGATCCGCTGCTGCTGCCGCCCGACGTCCTCCTGGTGCCGGTGGCCGATCTCCCCGAAGAGGTGCGCCGCCAGCTCACCTACGACGAGGGGGACTACGCGGTCACCCGCCCCCGCGCGCGGACCCCCTCGCGCATCGTCGACGCCCAGGCGGTCGAGCTGCTGCAGGAGTTTGGCAGCCCGCGGACGATCGTCGACGCCATCATCCGTTTCTCCCGGGCTCGCGGCGTCTCGCCGGAGACGACGCTCGACGAGGCTTATCCCCTCCTGGAGCGGATGCTCGCCGCCGGCTTCCTCGTCGCCGAGGGGGCGGACGATGCCGCCGGCATCCGCCCCAGCCTGGCGCCGGGCGACCGCGCCGGCCGCTGGGAGGTGATCGAGGCCATCCAGGTGCTCGACGACACCGAGCTCTATCAGGCGACGGACGGCGAGCGCTACGCCGCGCTGAAGATCGAGCGTCCGGGCGGACCGCGGCCGGTGGCGGTGGCCGCCTTCGGACGCGAGGCGGTGGTGCTGGCGGCGCTCGCCGCTCCGGAGGTCTCGGCGCCTTCCTTCGCACCGCGCCTGCTCGAAGCCGGCGAGCACGCCGGGCGGAGCTTCCTCGCCATCGAATGGTGCTCCGGGGTGGACGCCGACATCGCCGCCCGCGAGACCGCTCAGGGCGACGGCGCGCGGGAGGCCCTCCTCTCTCTCTGCCGCGGTATCGCGGACGCCTACGTGCGCCTCCATGCGGTGGGCTTCGTCCATGGCGACGTCCATCCGCGCAACGTCCTGGTCGACGGCAAGGGCGCCGTGCGGCTGATCGATTTCGGCCTGTCGGTCCCCGCTCCCGGCGCCGCGACGGGCCGCGAGAACGCCGCGGCCCTCCGCGGCGGCGTCGGCTTCTTCTTCGAGCCGGAGTACGCCGCCGCGTGCTCAGGGCACGGCGTGCCGGTTCCCCCCGCGAGCCCGGCCGGCGAGCAGTACGCCGTTGGTGCGCTCCTTTACTATTTGGCGGCCGGCGCCCACTACCGCGATTTCTCGCTCGAACGCGAGGAGATGTTCCGCCAGATCGCGGCGGAGCCGCCGCTCGCCTTCGCCGAGCGCGGCGTGGCGCCCTGGCCGGAGCTGGAGGCGGTGCTCGCCCGGGCGCTCGCCAAGGACCCGGCGGACCGCTTCCCCTCGCTGGCCGCCCTCGCCGAGGCCCTCGCCGCGGTGCCTGCCGCCGCCGCGCCTGGAGACGCCGCCCGGCGATCCTCGCCGGTCCCCCGCTCGCCCGCCCGCGCGCTCCTGGCCGAGGTCCTCGCCGAGGTGGCCGTCGGCGGTTCGCTCACCGCGGCGGCGCGGCCCACCGCCTCGCTCTTCTTCGGCGCCGCGGGGATCGCCTACGCGCTCTATCGCATGGCGCTCCAGCGCGACGACGCGGCGCTCCTCTCGACGGCCGACCTCTGGCTCGCCCGCGCCGAGCGGGCCGCCGGCGCGGAGGACGCCTTCCTCGATCCCGAGCTCGAGCTGACGCCGGAGACGGTGGGAGAGCTGTCTCCCTACCACGCGGCGAGCGGCCTCGCGGCGGTCCGCGCCCTCCTCGCCCACGCCCAGGGCGACGCAGGAGGAGCGCGGAACGCCACGGCCGCCTTCGTCCACCTGGGACTGGCGCCTCTCGCCGGCGAGACGGTGGCCGGGCAGATTCAGACCGCCGCGCTCCCCCATGGCGCCGCCGACCGCGATCTCACCCTCGGCAGGTCGAGCCTCCTCCTGGCCGCCGCCAACCTCGCCGCCGTGCTCCCCGCCGACGCGCCCGAGCGCGCGCGGCTCGCCGAGCTCTCGGAGCGCATCCTGACCGATCTCTGGCGGGAGCTCGACACCCTGCCGCCGATCGCGGCTCAACCGGTGCCGCCCAACCTCGGGATGGCCCACGGATGGGCGGGCTACGCCTACGCCGCTCTCCGCTGGTGCCGCGCCTTCGGTGCCGAGCCGCCGGCGTCGCTGAGGCGGCGGGTGGACGAGCTCGCCGCGGCAGCGGAGCCGTGGAAGCGGGGGGTTCGCTGGCGGTGGAACGGCGGCAAGGAGAGCCTCGAAGCGCCGACCATGCCGGGCTGGTGCAACGGCAGCGCCGGCTTCGTCTATCTCTGGACGCTGGCTCACCGCGAGTGGGGCGAGCCCCGCTACCTCGACCTCGCGACGGCCGCCGCCTGGAACTCGTGGGAGTCGGGAGACACCGGCGGCGGCCTCTGCTGCGGCGCGGCCGGCCGCGCCTACGCCCTCCTGGAGCTCTCCCGGCATCTGGGGGGCCCGGGAGGCGACCCGCTCTGGATCGCCCGCGCGCGCACGCTGGCCGAGCGCGCGGCGACCGCCATCGCCGCCGGCTCCGAGAAGGCGGACAGCCTCTACAAGGGGCGCATCGGCGTCGCCCTCCTCGCCGCCGACCTCGAGCGGCCGGAGCAGGCCGCCTTCCCCTTCTTCGCCGACGAGGGGTGGAACGCCGGCGGGGCCTAGTTCACCGTCATCCTAGAAATGCGGGATTTTGTAGGGGCGGCCCTATGTGGCCGCCCTGGGTGGGGGGAGATTCCCGACCGGACCGGTCCCCCTCCCAGGGCGGCCACATAGGACCGCCCCTACGAAGAACGCGTCACTTCTGGGTTGACGACGTACTAGAAATCCCCCTTTTTCTCCAGCACCGTCAGGGAGCGCTTCACCTTCTGCCAACCGACCTCGATGAGCCAGGACCAGGCGTGCGGCGGCTGTTGCTCCTGACCGGACTCCAGCGCAACCTGGAACCAGCCGTCGGCGTCCGCGAAGCGGCGCTCGCTGGCGGCCTTCACACCCATCAACCAGCCGAGGCTCGCCAGCTCGCCGCGAACGGAAACCGGCCGGCGCAGGATCTCGGCGGCGTCGATCCGGCCGGTGAGATAGCGCGCGCCGCGAGCGAAGAAGTCGTCGCCCGGGTCCTTGGCGATCTCCGCGACCACCCCGTCCCAGCGCGGACCTCGGGTCTCCCGCAGGTGCAGGAGCGAGGCCGCTTTCAACATCCGGATCAGCCCGGGTTTCATGCTCTCCTGGCCCTCCGGATACAGGCCCAGCAACAGCTCATATTTCCGCATCTGATAGAGCGCCAGGGCGAAGTTGTGCGGGCGATCGGCCATCCCTTTTTTCACCCAGTCGAGCGCCGCGTCCTTGCCCGACTTCTCCAGGATCAGGTCATAGGTGGCGAGCCGCATGGCGTCGCGCCACTCGGGAGCCGGATCGTGCAGCCCGGCGAGGAGCGGCATCGTGATCGCCAACCCCCGCTTCTCGCCCAGGGCGATGGCCGCCCGGGCGAGGATGTGCGGCTCGATCCCCGCCGCCACCATCTCCGAGAAGGCCCGCCGCACCGAGTCCTCCGGCGCCGTGGCGAAGGCCTCGGCGAAGGATTCCGGGAGGTATCGGTTCCAGGCTGCGAGGATGCCGTTGCGGTTCGCGGCGAGCTCCTTCGCCGCGGTGGCGTCGTCGCCGAGCTGCCAGCGGGCGCGAGCGATCAGACCCGACGTGTCCGAGGCGTTCCTCGGATAACGTTCGAGCGAGGCTTGGGCCAGCTTCAGGGCGTTCTCCGGATGATGGCGCGCCAGCTCGATCGTGGCGGCTTGCAGAAGGGTTTCCTCCTTGTAGTCCTCGATTGCCGGCTCGATCGTCGTGAAGGCGCCCTCCGGATCTCCCAGCGCCAACTGCAGCCGCGCCTTCTCCGTTTGCAGGTGCGCCAGGGCGAGCGCGCCGTGATAGCTGCCCCGGCGGATCGCGGCCTCCTCGGCGGCGAGCGCGCCTTTCAGATCGCCGTTTTTATCGAGGAGCCAGACCAGCAGGTCCGGCCCCTGGTCGGGATCCGCGGCGAGCTCTTCATAGCGCACGCGGACGAACGCGGCGTCGGCCTTATCCAGTTTCGCCATCGCGGCGAGCGCCACGGCTCGCGCGTACTGCGGCATCGCCGGATCGTCGGCGATCTCGCGCAGCCGGACGGAATCCTCGCGCATCTCCGCGGCCCGGGCCGGAAGCTCCTCGCTGAGGTGGGGCGCCCCCTCGGCCGCGGCCCGCGCGAACGTCTCGAACAGAGCGGGGCTGTTCAGGCTCCCCTCCGCCGCCCGCGCCGCCATCACCAGGTGGGACGGCCGGGTATCCAGCCGTGCGAACAGAGCGAGGATCGGTCGCCGGCGCCACGCTTCCGTGCTCTCGGATTGCCGATTGATGACGACGGCGAGCTCGGCCAGCGGGCCGGGGCCGATCGACCGGGCCGATTCCATGAATTCGACCAGAGGGCGCGAATCCCGCGCGCCGTCGAGGGCCTGGCCCTTCAATTCGATCCAGCGCCGCAGCTCGGCCGCGGTTCCAGCGGCCGGCGTCGCGAGGTGCTCGATCAAGTGCTGGGCGGCGGGCCCCGACGCGATCTGCTCAACGACGTACGTCGCCTCCTGGAAAAGGCCGGAATAGAAAGCGGCCCGGTATCCGGCCCGGAGCGCGGCGGCATCGGCGGCTCCGGCGTTGTTACCCGAGCTGAGCGAGCCGACCGCGGTCTCGAAATCGCGGGTCCGCGCCTCGACCGAGGATTCGTTCAGGCCGAGGAGCGACTTCATCTCGCCTTTGCCGCCGGAGGCCAGGAACGCGAGGGCCGCGAGGTCGCGGCCCGGAGTCGGACCCTCCTCGTAGTCCGCCAGCCGCGTCTCCAGTCCGCGGGCCGCAAGGCTCGTCTCGCCCTTGAACGGCGAGGCGAGGACCGCGGCGCGATAACGCTCGGACTGTTTGCGTTCCGCCAGCAGCGCGAGGCGAAGAAAATGACAGGGACGGTCCGCAGGGCGCGCGGCGCAGAGGGTCCCCAGGCGAGCCTCGTCGCCCGCGGCATAGAGCCGCACGGGGTCGTCCGCGGCGAGCGTCGAGGCCGCGCGGGCGGCGGCGGCGCTCTCATAGCCGAGCGCCCGGGCGATCAGCACCTCATTGCCGGCGACGTCGGCGCCCCGCGTGGCGCTCCCCCGTTCGAGCGCCAGCCAGGCCCAGGCCTCGGCGAGGAGGGGATCGGCCTGATCGAGAGTGTCCACGGTCAGCGTGGAAAGCCAGGCCAGCCCCGTCGCCGTCGAACGGACCCGCGTCTCGTCGCGCTGCGCGTCCGATCCGAGCTTGGAGAGGGCCGTCAGCAACGCCGCGGAATCCACCTCGCGGATAGCCCGGTCCAGGGCATCGCCGGCAATCTCGGGGTGGCCGGCTGATCCGGTCGCGGCCGGCGGCGGCAGACGGGCGGCCCAGCGGACGAGCAGATCGGTCGCCTCGTCGAAGCTCGGGATCTCGGAGAGCGTGCCCACCTCGTCCTTCCCCGAGAGGATCCGCCATTTGCCGTCCTGAAACTCCGCCTGGAACGGCTCCGGCGGCGTGCCCCTTCGGAGCCGCTGGATCTCGGCCAACGCCAGAAGCAGGCGCCGGTCGGGGCGCGGGCGATAGCGGTCGCGCACGGCGGCAGGCAGCCCCGCGGGAGGCACCGCGAGCAGCGGCTCCGCCTGCAGATGCCGCACCGGCCGCGGCTTCTGCACCGTCTCCGGCAGGGGATCGTCATGGAACCAGGGGATGGCGCCGGACAGCCAGAGCGACGCGGCCAGCACGGCGACGAGGACGCCGGCGAGCGAGCCTAACACCAGGACGCGCCGCCGGCTCCGGGCGGGCTCCGCCGTGCCGGAAAGAGAATCGGCCATGATTCAGGACCTTTCCAAGAGAAGCCGAGCCAAAAGGACGCAAAGGACATCAAGGACTACAAGGACAGGCACGGACGAGAAAAGAACGGTCTCAGTGTTGTCCTTGCAGTCCTTGATGTCCTTTGCGTCCTTGGCTTTTCGGTTATTTCGCTGCCTTCACTACCGGCGCCCCCGCCGGCACGATCCCCCGCCCCTCATCGACTGTCACGACCTGGTTCACCGGCACGTTGGTGAAGCTCTGCCTGGCGCCGCTCGGCCATTCGATCTCCAGCGACTGCACGACCTTGTCGGCGCCGAGGCCGAACGTGGGGGCCATCTGACTCTGCGAGCAGTAGGAGGAGCCGCTGCGGACCATCGCCCACTGCTTGCCGGAGGCGGTGGTCACCCGCACCACCGCGCCGAGGCCGTCGCGGTTCGACTTGGTGCCCACCGTGCGCACCCGCAGCCAGTGGTTGCGGTTGCCGCCGTCGTTGCGGAGGACGTAGGCGGGGCCGTTGTTGGTGGTGATCACGACGTCGAGGTCGCCGTCGTTGTCGAGGTCCCCATAGGCGGCGCCGCGGGCGACGATCGGCCGCGCGAGGTCCGGCCCCAGGGTGGCCGCGGCGGTCTGGAACTTCCCCTTCCCCAGGTTGTGGAAGACCAGCGGCGCCTGCTTGTAGGTGACCTTCGGCTGCACCCGGTTGATCTCTTCCTCCAAGTGGCCGTTGGCGGCGAAGATGTCCGGCAGGCCGTCGAGGTCGTAGTCGAAGAAGAAGACGCCGAAGGTGAGGGTGAGCAGGCTCGCCTGCCCCACCGACGAAGAAGGCGCTTCGTCCACGAACACGCCGTTGCCCTCGTTGTGGTAGAGGGCGAGCATCTCGTTGGTGAAGTTCCCGACCAGCAGGTGCGGGCGCCCCGAGCGGTCGTAGTCGGCGGCGTCGACGCCCATGGCGCCGCGCGCCGTCCCCTCCTCGGAGAAGGCGACGCCGGCCTCCACCGCCTCGTCCTTGAAAGTGCCGTTCTTCTGGTTGCGGTAGAGCTTGTTGGGCTGCGTGTCGTTGGCCACGAAGAGGTCCGGCCAGCCGTCGCCGTTGTAGTCGAGCACGGTGACGCCGAGCGACTTGCTGTTGGGGTCCGCGATCCCCGCCTTCTGGCTGACGTCCTCGAACTTGCCGCCGCCGAGGTTGTGGTAGAGCTTCGGCGCCACGCCTTTGTAGGACTCCGGAGTGCAATAGGACTTGTGGGCGCCGTCGAGCGAGCACCAGAGGTCTTTCTCGGGGCTCCACTGCACGTAGTTGGCCACGAACAGATCAGCTTTTCCATCGCGGTCGTAGTCGAGCCAGGCCGCGCTGTTGCCGAAGTTGGCGTTCCTGATCCCGGCCGCGGCGGTGACGTCCTTGAACTTGCCGCCCCCCTCGTTGTGGAAGAGGCGGTCGCCGTCGAGCGAGGTGATGTAGACGTCCTCGCGCCCGTCGTTGTCGTAGTCGGCCACGGCGACGCCCAGGCCGTAGGTCTCGACGTCGAGCCCGCTCCCCTTGGTGACGTCGGTGAAGGTGCCGTTGTGATTGTTGCGGTAGAGCGCCGGCAGCGATTTCCGCGCGCCCTTCTTCCAGTCGCGGCTGTTGATGAACAGGATGTCGAGCCAGCCGTCGCCGTCGTAATCGAAGACCGCCACGCCGGAGCCCATCGTCTCGGGGAGAAACTTCTTCCCCGCGCGGCCGCTGTTGTGGGTGAACTTGATCCCCGCGGCGGCGGTGATGTCGGTGAACCTGACGCCCGACGGCGAAGCGGGTGCCGGCTTCTTTGCGGGCGCGGCGGCGATCAGGCCCAGGGCGGCGAGGGATAGGGCGGAAAGAGTCCAGAGTCGCTGCAAGGCGTCTTCTCCTGATCTGTGTTTCAAAAAACTTTGGCGTTCGCGGCCTGCGACCTCACCCTCGGTCCCTCTCCTGAAGGAGAGGGAGGGCCTGGTTGGCAACACGCCGCGCGGTCGTCCCCCTTCTCCTTTAGGAGAAGGGGATAGGGGATGAGGTCGCAGGCCACGGACGCGGGATCAATTCCTACCCCCCCGCGACCACCGCGCCCTCGGCAGCGCGTGGCAGGCTCGGCAGCGGCACGCTCTCGTGCTCATGGATCGGCTGGCGCTCGTTGTTGTCCTCGGGGCTCAGCAGGCGGCGCTTGGCGGTGATCGCCTGCGAGGATTCGTCGGCCTTGAAGCGCTGGAAGAGCGCCGCCTCGCGGGCCGACTTCGCCGTATCTCCAAGAGCGCGCCAGCAGACCATCGCGGTGTAATGCATCTGCACGTCCTCGGGATCGACCAGGCCGACGCGCTCCAGCACGGCGAGCGCCTCCTTGTACTGGCGCTTGAGGAAGAGCAGGCGCGCCTCCTGGTTGAGCACCACGCGGTCGCGCGGGTACTTGGCCTCGACGGTGCGCAGCGAGGCCAGCGCGCCGTCGTAGTTCCCCTCGGCCTTCTCGATCATCGCCTTGAAGAAGTAGCCGCGCGGCAGGCCCGGGGTGATCGCGATCGCCTTCTGCACATACGGCCGCGCCGCCTCGACCTCGCCCTCGCGGATCAGCGCGCGGGCCACGTTCAGCCAGCCGTCCGCGTAGCCCGGCTCGGCCTCGGTGGCCTTCTTGAAGGCGAACTCCGCCCCCTTGAGGTCCCCCTGCTGCAGCAGGCCGATGCCGTAGTCGTTCCAGCGCTCGCGGTCCTTTTTCTCGGCCACCTGCCGCCATTGCGTCTCGCCGCTGCCGGCTTTCCCCGTGCTCAGCGGCAGCTTGGCCTCGGCTGAGGCGACGGTGAGGATCGGCAGATCGGGGATCTCCCCCTTGATCTTCCCAGAGACGTTGGCCGGGATGTTGTGCGGATCGTAGGACCACGCGGCGCTGTTGGCGTTCTTGTCGATCAGGTGCTCCTGACCGGGCTTGGGCTGGCCGGCGTAGGCGAACTGCGTATAGACGTGGGCAAACTTCCGGTAATTGAGCTTCGCCGTCAGCGTGATCGGCCCCACGGCGTCGGCCGGAATGCGCACGCGGTAGTGGGCGACGTCGGCCGCGCCGGGGGGGATCAGGCGCACGTAGAGCACGCTGCGCGCCTGCCAGGCGTTGCGCTTGTCGATCGGGTTCCCCTCGCCGTCGAGCGCGTAGGAGCGATAGAAGTGCGCCCCCGGCTCGACCGGACCCTTGCCGTCGTCGTCTACCCGGCCGCTCCAGTAGACCACCTTGCCGTTCGCGTCGCGCCCCTGGAGCTCGAGCCAGACGTCGAAGGCGTCCACCGTGCCGCCCGGGAAGAAGTGGCCGATGGCGCGGGTGCGGACGACGACGTCCACGCGCACGGTCGAGCCCGGCTTGATCGCCGGCGCCGCCTTGTCGATCGGCGCCGAGAACTGGCCCACGTCGCGGATGAACACGGCGCCTCCCTGTTCGGCCTCCTCCCCCACCGCGAAGGTGGTGTTGGCCTGCGGTCCATTGTCTTGCGGAGACTTGGGCGCGCTCCGCCGGACCATCGCCGTCTCCCCCTTCCCCTCCGCTTCCGGCGACACCGCGAAGATGTCCGTCGTGATGAAGCCCGACTTCAGGAACTTCTCGATGACGTCCATCTGCGTCTTGTCCTGGTTGACGAAGGCGAGCGCCATGTTGGCGGCGGGGAAACGGTGGGAATGGACCTTGCCGCCGTGGTTGCCGGGGTCCTGCGAGTCCACCATCGGCATGTGGCAGCCGGAGCAGGTCTTCGACTCGGCCGGATAGTAGAACGAGCGCGCCCCCTGGCCGGAGACGCCGCTCGCCTGCCAGTTGTCGTAGTCGTTGAAGCCGCGGGACCAGCGGTAGGAGTTCACCGGCACGTCGAGGTGCACCTTGTGGCAGGAGGAGCAGAACTCCGCCGAGCTGCGCATGAACGGCTTCATGAACGTCCGCCGGTGGGGCTCGGGCTGGAGGTAGGTCAAAAAGTGATCCATCTGGTGGATCACCGGGTTCTTGCTGCTCGCCAGCTCGTGGAGCGCCGGATATTCCATGGTGAAGTCGCCGTTGCCCATCGAGCTCGCCACGTGGGTGATGGCGTGGCAGGAGGTGCAGGCGAGGCCGGCCTGCGCCTCGGCGGTGTCGATCTGCCCCTTGATCGGCTTCTCGAAGCGGCCGTTGAAGAACACGGCGTGGTCATGGCAGCCGGCGCACCACTTACTCGGCTGGGTGCCGACGACGCTCTGCATGTACTCGATCGACTTGCGATAGAACTGATTGTTGAACGAGGCGAAGTGGTGGGCGGAGCTGTTCCACTGCTGGTAGATGTCCTTGTGGCATTCGCCGCAGGCCTTGGAGTCCATGAAGAAGTTCGACGGGATGATGCCGCCGACGTTGGTCTTCGCGGACGACGGGAAGAAGGGGGACTTCGGTCCGCCCCCTTCCTCCTGCATGGAGGTGGGGACGACCAGCGGGTTGACGATGCGGTCGTTGGGATTGGGGTTCGCCTTGCGCCAGAGCGCCATCGCGGCCGGCAGGGCCACCAGCAGCACGGCCGCCACCGCGAACGCCTGCCGGAACCGCGTCCAGCCGTACCCTTCGGACATCGCGCCGGGCGCCGCACGACGCCGCCAGAGCCAGAGGCCGAGGGCGATCACGCCCAGGCCGGCGGCGGCGATGTGGGCATAGAGGACTGGACGGTGGGCCAGCACGTTGCCGGTAACGGTCAGCCAGAGACCGGCGACGAGGCCGATCCCGAGCAGGACCGCCGCCGGCACGATGCCCGGCCGCAGGTCCGGCCGCCGCGCCAGCAGCACGCCGAAGGCTACCGCCAGGACCACCCCCAGCACCAGGTGGACTAGCACGTTCCCCATGTAGAAGATCGTCGGCGAGGCGAACGCCGCGATGTACGCGGTGTTGACCAGCAGCAGCACGAAGAGCGCCGCCGTCCACTTCGCGAGACCGTTACCCTTCATCTCCATTTCCTCCAACTCCTTACGCTCCGGCAGCCCGCCGGCTTCACGATGACAACTAGATCGCTTTCCGAGATGATAACGCTTCTCAGGCCTCAACGGACCTTCCAGATCTTATGCTGCTGGACGGAGAGCCGCCACGGCGGGTTCTCCCGGCAGAGGCGGATGCACCAGTCGAGGGTGCGGGGATCGACCTCGGCCCCCTCGAAGGCCGGGGAGATCAGGTAGTGCTCGGCCTCGACCACGGTCTTGGGGATCGCCTGGCCGTAGCCGCGCACGTACTTGACCTCGCTCGCCCGCCGCTGACGGATGGCGTGCTCGGCCACCTTCGGACTGACGGTGATCCAGTCGATCCCCTCCGGCCCTTCCGGCAGCGCGAAGCTGCCGTTGGTCTCGATCGCCAGCTTGTAGCCCGCCGCGTGGAGGGCGTCGATCAGCTCGCGGTCGACCTGGAGGGCGGGCTCGCCGCCGGTGAGGATCACCCAGCCGCAGCTCGCCGAGAGCTCCCGGAATTCGCCCAGGATCTCCGGCAGGGTCATCCAGCGCCCCGACTCGAACTCGGTGTCGCAGTCGAAGCCGTGCGTCTCGACCTTGCAGGCGAGGTTGCAGCGGGAGAGGCGCAGGAAGAGGTTGGGGGTGCCGGCGCGCACCCCTTCTCCCTGCAGGCTGTAGAAGATCTCGTTGACGAGGTAGCGCTCCACGGGGGGTACTTTAAAGGATGCGGGCCGCCGTGGGCGCGGACGGCTCCGCCGCCGCACCTTTCTTCTTGTAGAGACACTTCTTCAGAAAGGAATGCCCCAATGCTCAAGCAGAAGCTCACAAAGCTCGGATTCCTCGCCTTCGTCCTCGCCGCCGCGCTCTTCTCCTTCCAGCCGCGGACGGCGACAGCGGTTCCCTGTTGCAGCTCGTGCGATCCGCGCTACGACGCCTGCGTGGCCGCCTGCGCCCCGGGAGACTCGAAGTGCGAGCTGGCCTGCACCGACCGTCTCAACTCCTGCGACCGGCAGTGCAGCCCGTCCTGCTGAGACGCCCGGACCGGGCGGCCGATCCTCTCCCTCGCTGGGGGGTCCCCTCGTCCTTCCTGCCGAATAAGTGCCCTCTGTTTTGGCGCCTGTCAGTTGTATGGAATGAGTGACTTGCGGGCAACTCCGCGGCAGGGTTTACGCAGCGCGGGCGCTTTTGCCCCTCGCGTGGGCCCGTTGCGCGCTCGCGTGGGCCCGATGCCCCCTGACGAGGGGAGGTTGCCCCTTCGCGAAGGGCGGCAGGCCCCTCGCTTGGGTACTGGGCCTTTTTGAAAATCGGCCGCCTGGGCGGTAACAGGACGGGGTGATATGGGTTACCGTCTTCTCCGAAGGGAGAGGACGGTCCTCTCCGCAGTACAAGACAAGCGGCCCGGCGGGGTGTGTCACCACGCCGCCGGACCTAACCCAAGCAAGGGGATCAGCCCATGCCCGAGCTAGTTTCAGATTCTAGCAGTCTGCCCGATGTCCCTCCCGACGACTGGGAGCGCCTTCCCGCCTTCCGGGAGACGTTCCTGATGTACGTCACCCCGCCCGGCTACGCCGCCGCCCTTCAGACCATGGGAGAGATGCTCTACTCCCTCATCCTCGACGCGCCCGCAGAATGGGCCGGCTGGCCGGAGAGCGCCACCCGTACCGAGCTGCGCGCCGCTGGCGCCGATCTCCGCCACCTGCAAGGCTTCCTCCGGAGCGTCGAGAAGGAGCGCGAGGTGTCCAGTCTCGACGCGGAAGACGCCTACCTCGCCCTGATGGCGGGCAAGCTCTCCCACAAGCTCGGGCGGATGGCGGGATGGATCGAAAAGGAGCTGGCGGGGGCGAAGCCGTGAGGGAGCGCAAAGAGACGGTCACCCTCAAGGCTACGGCTTGGGAGCTGGAGAGGTGGCACAACGCCGCCTACCGGGTGAAGCGGGACCTCCCCCGCTTCCTCATCTTCGCGGGCGACGCCACGGCCCGCTATCTCCGGGAGTTGGACCGCCAGCGCCGGCCGGACTTCGTCATGATCCGGGAGACGGAGAAGCGGAAGCTTGGCGCCTTGCTCAAGGCGGCGCGGGAGGCCGTCGAGCACCTTCCCAAGGTCCACCATAGCCCGATCTACGGCCCCCGGCCCGTCCAGGCGAATCTACGAAACGCCCTGGAGGAGGTCGACCGCTTCCTCATCGGGCGCGGGGAGGAGTACCCGTGCGACTGAAGACGGCGACGTTCACCGTCCACGCTGATTCCCGGCAGTCGGCGAGATGGAAGCAGGCGGCAGAAGGGGAAGCGTTCTCTTCAGTCGGTGGATGGCTCGCGGCGGCGGCCGACGCCTATCTGAAGGCGCGAGCCCGGGCCGGGATGCCGATCCCCCTTGCATGGCACCGGGGACCGTTTCCGGTTCGCTTCTTCGACGGTCAGGAGCGCGAGGTGCGCGGCCTCGTATCCGAACCCTTCGCTATCTACAGGGGGACGCAGAAAGCCCCGGACACTACGGGGTGCGACCGCTACACCCTCATCTATCGCCCCGCCGGGCGGGTGCTGGCGACTCTCAAGTCGGCCGCACAGTGCAAGGCCCTGGCGGCCGAGCTGGCGCGTCTATGGGTCCGTGGCGATGGTTCGGAGCCGTCCGGCAACCCCGCCCCCGTGATCCCCTCCCATCCCGCGTAGTACCCAAGGGCGGCGCCTGTACGGGCCGCCCCGTGCCATACTGGAGACCGCTATGAGCAAGAAGCCAAAAGCAGATTTCACGCAAGTAGCATTTCGGGTAATGCAGCACGCGGCGCACCTGGAACCCGCCGTCTCGGAACCCGAACCTGCCTCCCCCAAGGCAGCCGCAGGACGCAAAGGCGGACTCAAGGGGGGCAAGGTGCGGGCGGAGAAGCTAACTCCGGAGGAGCGGACGGCGAGCGCTCAGAGGGCGGCGCGGAAACGCTGGGAGAAAGAACCGGCGTAAGCGAACGGAAAATGAGGACGCCGCACTAGGGCCGGTTTCCGCGAGGGACCGGCCCTTGATGTATCCTGAAGGTCGGTGTAAACGCACACTAAGGAGGCTTTTGGAATGCCTAGACGCCCCAAGCCGAGGACGCCGCCAGCCGCTATTGCTCTTTCTTCCTTGCGCACCGTGGCTATGCCCGGCATGACACGTTACCGTGGCGGGAGCCTGGCTGAAGCTTGTTCGGTCTGCCTTGATGACCAAGGCCACCCTATCGCTTGCCAGTTCCGCGTAGTAGGTCAATTTGCAGGAGATTTGTCTGTTCGGCGCCTTCCGGTAACCCTAAGAATGAAAAATGCCTATAACTTTGAGCCACAAGCCACCCAGGAAGGAGCCTCGTGTCTCGCTATTCTTCTTATACTTCACCACACCGGCCGAACAGTTGCGTGGGAATCCAAAGGATTCAATGGTTATGATTATTCTCTGGGAGATGATCCCTCCTTCCCATTCCGAGGTAGTGCTCGACTGGAGGTCTCGGGACTTCGGAACGCCACCGAAACCCAGATCAAGAGTCGCGTCAAGCAAAAGACTGACCGCTACAAGGGCTATAAGCACCTTGCCACTGGCTACATTGTTGTGATAGAATTTAGCCGACCTGAAGTGCGAGTGATCGAGCTATGGTCAACCCCAAGAAACTGACCCTTCTGCACCAGCAAGCAATGCGGTTCGCTCATCAAGCCGACGCAGCGCTTGATGTTGAGGCGAGATCGGCGCTGCTGCATAAAGCCTATGAGGCCGAAAGGGATGCCGCCGACTCTCTTTTCGAGAGTATTCGTGAAGAGCCGAGCCGGTCAATTTTATATAGAAGCGCTGCCGTGCTCGCCTTAGATTGTAAAGAAATCCGCGAAGCGGAGCGCCTAGCCTCGTGCGGGCTCGCCGGCAATCCCCCTTCAGACATCGCGGCTGAGTTGCGCGCCGTCCTCGATCGGACACACTTTCAGCGATACCTGGAATCGATTCAAGAGGAATTGACAGACGACGAGTTTGAAATGAATTTAGTGGGGCCCGCTACCATTCTGGGCTTTGCTAGCGCGCATCTCTTGTTCCCGCGATATCGAGCCGCCCAAGCACTTTTTTACCGCACCGCCGAGCGCCTGAACGGCCTTCCTTTCACTGAGCGGCCTCGGCGTGAAACAATAGAAGATTTTTCCTTTCTGTATTCTCCCCCGAAGGAGGCTAGCTTCGCCATTACTGTTCGCGTGGCGCGTAATCGAAGCCTCCCGGGGACGAGCTATGCGGAGCGAGTGATTGGCGAGATTGTCGAGTGCATGGCGCTGTTTGATAAGAGCCAGGACCAAGAGCTAGACGCTCGAATTCCCGCTGAGTATCGAGATAATTTTAATGCTCTGGCAGGTCAACTAGCCCCTGACGGGAAGGATGTAACTATCGTAAGCTTGACGACGGGACCAAAAGAAAGGCAGCGTCAGGTTTCGGTTACGAGGACTGCCAATACCGCGCCGGAGCCTTCGGTTGCGCTGTCGGATATGCTTCAAGTGCTGGAGAGCGGGAGAGTGACCGTAAGAGGAACTCTTGCGTGGGCGGATTCACTGAAAAAGAAGAAGACTCGCTATATTAAGATTGAGACGGCAGAAGGAAGGGTTTATAGGGTTGCTGTGCCGGGGGAGATTATGCATGACATTGTTACTCCATACTACGAAAGCGAGGTAGAGGCGGTTTTGGACCTGGAGCGACGGGGAAGAGGTCGATATCGGTACGTTAGTATTCGCCCTATCTAAAGCCAAGAGCAGCCCCCGGCGCGGGTTGGGAACTTCTTCCCTGTAAAAACCCTTGACTTTCCCTCCATGCTCACGCATAATCGGTCATTATGAACCGCATGGACACGAAGCGCCGCGCCGCCATCGTTGCCGCCCTGGTCGAAGGGGTCGGCATCCGCTCCACCTGCCGGATGACGGGCGCGTCCAAGGGCGCCGTCACGAAGCTGATCGCGGACCTCGGTCCGGCCTGCGCGGCGTACATGGATCAGGCCTTCCACGACCTGCCGTGCAAGACTTTAGAGGTCGATGAAATTTGGGCGTTCTGCTACGCGAAGGCTAAGAACGTCCCGGCGGAGAAGAAGGGGACCTTCGGCTTCGGAGATGTTTGGACCTTTACGGCCATCGATGCCGATACCAAGCTGATCCCCTCCTACATGGTCGGCTCGCGGGACGCGGGGACGGCAACCGAGTTTTGCCAGGACTTGGCGAGCCGCCTGTCCTACCGGCCGCAGATCACGAGCGACGGCCTCAAGGTCTACATCGGCGCGCTGGAGGATGCCTTCAACGGCGAGCTGGACTACGCGATGCTTCAGAAGATCTACGCGGCGGCCCCGGGTGGCGAGACGCGGTACAGCCCGGCGGAATGCACCGGCTGTCAGAAGCAGGTGATCTCGGGCAACCCCGACCCGAAGCGGATCTCTACCAGCTACGTCGAGCGGGCGAACCTGTCCATGCGGATGGGGCTCCGGCGCTATACGCGGCTCACCAACGGGCATAGCAAGAAGCTGGAGAACCATTGCGCCGCTCTGGCGATCTTCTTCATGCACTACAACTTCGCCCGCATCCATTCGACCATCCGGTGCTCCCCTGCCATGGCGGCCGGCGTCACCCCGCACCTGTGGTCGGTCGCGGAGATCGTCGCGCTGCTGCCGACCGAAGCGCCGAAGAAGCGGGGACCCTACAAGAAGCAGGCGGCGGCCTAGATTTTCAAAAAGGCCCAGTACCCTCGCTTGGGGCCTATGCCCCTTCGCTTGGGGCGGTCGCCCCCTCGCGAGGGCCCATTCGCCCCTCGCGAGATCTCGTAAGTCGATCGCGAAGGGCCATCGGCCCCAAGCGAAGGGCGGTCGGCCCCACGCCAGGGGCCATCGCGCCCTCGCGAGGGCGCAACCGCCAGACGCGTCCGTTCCAACGCCGGACGCGGGTGCGGACAGCGCGGATTCGTCCGCGGGAAGCGCCTTCGCGCTCGCGCCTCCGCCCCAGACGGGCGCGGAATCCCCGGACGCGAAGGCGGGGAGCGCCCTGGCGTGGGGCGGGTGCCTGAGGGTCGCTGCTGGTCGTCCCAAGGAAGGGCGGCTCCCTGCTGCTGCCTGAGACGGAAGAGGCTTTCGGGCAACTTCAGACCCTCGTCCTTGATCTTCACCGGCTGGTCTACATCGAGCTTGTCTTCCGTCGAGTGCCGGAGGCTGATTCGCAAGGCGGCGGCAAATAAAAGAAAACGGCGGCGCCCCGTGGGGACGCCGCCGGATCGGAGTAGCCGCGCCTAGTTCTTGATCAGCGTGGCGCCAGCCGTGTGGGTGAGCGTGCCGCTGGTGCCGGTCACGGTCAGCGGGAAGGTGCCGCGGGGGAAGATCTTGACCGTCACCTTGAGGGCCGAGGAGGCGCCGGTCGCCGGGTTCGGCGTGAACGTGGCGGTGGCTCCGGACGGCAGGCCGGCGACGGACAGAGTGACCGCGCCGGTGAAGCCGCCCGTGCGGGTGATGGTGACCGTGTAGTTGGCCGTCGTGCCGAAGAGCGCCACGCTGACCGAGGCCGGCGTGATCGCCAGCGAGAAGTCCGGGGCTGCCGTCACCGACGCCGAGGCTTGCGGCGAATTCCCCGACTCGCAGGTCGCGCTGTTGGCGGCGCGCACCACGTAGAAGTAGGTGCCGGTAGCCAGACCCGTATCGGTGAAGGCCGTGCCGGTCGCCACGCCGACCTGGGTGTAGGGGCCGCCCGAGGTCGTCGAGCGGAGCACGTGGTACTCGCTGGCGCCGGTCACACCGGCCCAGGCGAGCGCCACGCTGCCGCTGCCGGCGGTAGCCGTCAGGGTCGCCGGAGCGGAGGCGGGCGGGATGCAGGGGCCGGTCGCCGGAGTGACCGAGATGCAGGTCGACGGGAGCGAGGCGCAGGCCTCGTTGCCGCTCGGGAAGGCGGTCACCTGATAGTAATAGGTAAGGCCGTCGACGACGTCGGTGCTGGCGAGCGACGTGGCCGACGTGCCGGAAGCGATCTTGGTGAAGCCGGCGTTGCAGCCCGACTCGTTGCGGAACACGTCGTAGGTCGAGGAGCCGACCGCCGTCCAGGAGGCCGTCGCCGAATTGTCGCCGGCGGTGACGGAGAGCACCGGCGAGGCCGGCGGGGCGCAGCCGGCGAACGTCGTGGAAGCGCCCGTGTCGGTGGTGCAGGCGATGCTGTGGCGGTTGAACGCCGCGAACAGCGCGCCGCCGTGCGGCGTACCGTCGTTCAGGTTGCCGTTGTCGTCGTCGACCGCGCGGAACACCTTCCAGAGCGAGCCGGCGCTGCAGCCGTTCGACGTATAGGTCGTGCCGGTGGTGCAGGCGAAAGACTTGGTCGCGGTGTTGCGCGAGAGGTACCAGAGGCGGTCGAGGATCGTCCACGCGACACCGGTGCCGGGGCTCGGCAGGTCGCGGGCCGCGAGGTCCCACATCGTCTCCGTGGGGATGTACGACTCGCAGTGGACTTCCTTGCCGCAGGGGCCGGCGCCGCCGGAGGCCGCCGGGCAATGGACGCGAATGAAGTTGTCCGCCGTGGCCGGCGTGTTGGAGGCGTGCTTGGCATAGTCGGCGTCGCGGACGCCCGTGCAAGCGGTGCAAGCGTCGCCGTAACCGGCGCAGTTGCTCGACAGGAAGCCCTCGCCGAGGCAGGAGTCGTGGAGCGCGATCAGCGCCGTGGTGTCGCCATAGGACTCACCTGTCGCGCCGTCGGTGGCGGTGCCGGTCGAGTCGTTCTGGTCGATGCCGTGGCCGAACTCGTGCAGAGACACGCCGGCGATCTGGCCGGTGTTGGCGCAGCCGCCGCCCGACTTGAAGAAGTTCAGCGTCGAGCCGTTCCAGTAGGCGTTGCAGGTCTGGTTCAGGTTGACGTTGACGGTGAGCTGCGTATTGATCCAGGTGTTGGCCGGCAGCCAGCCGCGGACCACTTCCTTGATCCGGTTGACCTGGTAGAACTGCTCGCGCGCGGAGTGGGTGTTGCCCGCGCCGCCGTGGCCCGGAGTCGTGCAGTCGGTGCCCGTCGAGGTGCCGAAGACGAGGTTGCCGGAGCCGTCCGAGCCCTGCGAGATCGCGCCGCAGGTGTCGGAGATCTTGACGTACTGGCCGGCGAGCGTCGAGGTGATGGCGCTGCCGCCGAAAGTGTAGAGCCCGGCCGAGTTGGAGAAGCCGCCGGACGAGAGGTTGGCGAAGGGCAAGGGCCGCACGACCTCGGGGCCGGTCGCCGGCGAGTTCAGGTAGGTGCCGCCGGTCGCCTGCGCGTACTCGTTGACGTCGGAGAACTGGAGCATCTCGCCGCTGGTGGCGTCGACGCGGGCCATCCAGGTCCCCATCACGCCGTCGCGATGGAAGATGAACTGCCAGGTCTTGACCAGGCCGCGGCCGTTGCCGATCTCGTAGCCTTCGGCGAACCGGTCGCTCGGAATCGCAGCCGGCAGGAGGTGGAGGCTGCCGGAATCGCGGAACGAGTCCCCCGCCTGGAAGCCGGAGATGTAGGCGGAGACGACAGCCAGCGCCTGCTTCTTGGTCAACCGGGTCGCCGGCACCTTGGCGCCGGGGATGGGGAGGTTCTCCGAGCCGTACTGGATCAGGTTGCCGTTGTTGACGCGGAAGATGACGCGCGCTCCCTCGACGGTCATACCATCGCGCACGACGTCGTAGTCCACGAACCAGAGATGGCCGGCCGGCTGGCCAGACCGCGCCCGGTTCAGCACGAGTTGGGAGGGGTCGACGCCGAGCAGGCTCTTGACGCGCGGCAGGTAGGCGCGCGCGATGCCGTCCATGACCTCCAGGTCGATGGCCGGCTTGCCCTTGAGGAGCCCGGCGAGATCCTTGGCGCTCATGGCGTTGCCGCGGCCCGGGATCCAGGCGATGTTGCCACCCTCGGCGAAGGTGACCAGGCCCGTGCGCTTGTCGATCGAGGCCTGCCACTCGGCGGCGGGGCCGGCGCCGATGCGGAAGGCCTCCCAGCCGTTCTGCAGCGATTTGTCGGTGACCGCGCGGACGTTGTCGAGCAGCTCGACCTCCTCCGCGGCGTTGAGCCTCTCATGGACGAATCCGAGCGACGACAGGACATCGTTGCCCTGCTTCGCGACCTGGGCATGGACCGGGGCCGCGAGCAGGACGGTCAGGAGCAGCGACAGGGTGAGACCGAGCGACGACGAGAAACGGAATCTGGCCATCATGAGATCTACCTCCTTGAGGCACCTACCGTGGATATGAGACTGCCTACCTCTAAGTAGAGTGCTCTTCGGGGCGGCAAAAGCGCCCAAGATGACGAAATGATTAAAATGCTGTCTTAAAGTCGCATTCCGCCCAGCATCTCGGCCACCGGCGCCCCCGCCAGTTTCTCGATGTCGTCCTGGTACTTGAGGAGCACGCCGAGGGTGGCGTTGACGGTCCCGGCCTCCAGCGTTACCTGGTCGAGCGCCATCAGCGCGCGAGCCCAGTCGATCGTTTCGGCGACCCCCGGCAGCTTGAACAGGTCGGCCGTGCGCAGCCGCTGCACGAAGGCCACGATCTGCTCGCCGAGCGCCGCCGCCAGCTCGGGAGCGCGCAGGCGCAGGATCTCCAGCTCGCGCGCCGCGTCGGGATAGCCGATCCAGTGGTAGAGGCAGCGCCGCTTGAGGGCGTCGTGGATCTCGCGCGTGCGGTTGGAGGTGAGCACGACGATCGGCGGGGAGGGCGCCCGCACCGTGCCGATCTCGGGGATGGTCACCTGGAAGTCGCTGAGGATCTCCAGCAGGAACGCCTCGAACGGCTCGTCGGTGCGGTCGATCTCGTCGATGAGCAGGACCGGGGGGCCGGCGGGATCGGGCTCCAGGGCGAGCAGGAGCGGCCGCTTGAGCAGGAAACGCGGGGCGAAGATGTCGTGGGCCAGCCGCTCTCTACCCTCCGCGCCCGCCTCGCCGCCGACCTCGGCCAGCCGGATCTCCAGCATCTGGCGCGGATAGTTCCATTCGTAGAGCGCCGCCGACGCGTCCAGCCCCTCGTAGCACTGGAGGCGGATGAGCCGGCGCCCCAGGGTTTCGGCGAGGACCTTGGCGATCTCGGTCTTCCCCACCCCCGCCTCGCCTTCGAGGAGGAGCGGACGCCCCAGGCGGAGCGAGAGGTAGACGGCGGTCGCCAGGCTCGCGTCGGCGACGTAGCGTCCCGACGCGAGGAGCCGGCGGGTCTCCTCGACATCGCGCGGTGTCTGCGGTAGCCGCGGCAGCTCCAACGGTCCGTCCAAGCTACCGGCAGGCCTGGACGGCCCGCTTGGCCATCACCGTCACGAGGTGCGCCAGGTACTCGGGACTGGACTCGCCGCCCGACCGCAGACCGGCAGGATCGACGGCCACCGAGCCGGCGGCCTCCGGCGTGAAGCTCGCCGCCAGGGCCGACTCCATCGCCGGCACGCGGAACACCTTCGAGCCGGCGCCGGTGACCGCGACGCGCACTCCCCCGCCGGTCTTCGCCACCATGACGCCCACCACCGCGTACTTCGACGCCGGGTGGGGGAACTTGGCGTAGGCCGCGCAGTCCGGCACCGGAAAGCGCACGGCGGTGATGATCTCGTCCGCCTCCAGCGCCGACGAGAAGAGGCCGGTGAAGTAGTCGTCGGCCGGGATCTCGCGGCGGTCGGTGACGATCGTCGCGCCGAGGGCGAGCACGGCCGCCGGATAGTCGGCGGCCGGGTCGGCATGGGCGAGGGAGCCGCCGATGGTGCCGCGGTTGCGGATCTGCGCGTCGCCGATCCCGCCGGCGAGATCGGCCAGCCCCGGGATGCGCTGCCGCACCTCGGGGGACGCGCTGACCTCGTGATGGGTGACCCGCGCGCCGACCACCAGCGCTCCCCCTTCGGAACGGATGTCCTGGAGGCCGCCGATCCCGGCGAGCGACACCAGGTCCGAGGGCTGCGCAAGGTCGAGCTTCATCACGGGCAGCAGGCTCTGCCCGCCGGCCAGCAGCTTGGCCGCCTCGTTCGCCTTGAGCAGAGCGACCGCGTCGGCGATGGATTGCGGCCGGTGGAACTCGAAATTCTTCACGCCGCACCTCCCTGCGCTGCTCCCCGCGCTGTTTGGATCGCCCGCCAGACCTTCTCCGGCGTCGCCGGCATGTCGATGTGGGTGACGCCGAGGGGGGTCAGGGCGTCGATCACCGCGTTGATCACCGCCGGCGGCACGCCGATCGCGCCCACCTCGCCCACGCCCTTGATGCCGAGCGGGTTGTGGGTGCAGGCGGTGACGTGGTTGCCCACCTTGAAGGAGGGGAGGTCCGCCGCGCGCGGCATGCAGTAGCTCATGAACGAGCCGGAGAGGAGCTGCCCGTCGCCGGAGTAGACGGCCTCTTCGAGCAGCGCCTGGCCGATGCCGTGCGCCAGACCGCCGTGCGCCTGGCCGTCGACGATCATCGGGTTGATGATCACTCCCACGTCGTCGGCGATGGCGACCTCCACCACCTCGACGACTCCGGTCTCGGGGTCGACCTCGACCTCGACCAGATGACAGCCGCCGGGGAAGGTGAAGTTCTTGGGATCGTAGAACGCCGAGTCCTCGAGCCCCGGCTCGGTGGTCTCGATCGGATAGTTGTGCGGCACGTAGGCGGTGAAGGCGATCTCGCCGAAGGTCTTCTCGCGGTCGGTGCCGGCGACGCGGAACTTCCCATCCTCGAACTCGATGTCGGCGACGCTCGCCTCCAGTAGATGGGCGGCGATCTTCTTGCTCTTCTCGACGATCTTGTCGATCGCCTTGTAGATCGCCGAACCGCCCACCGCGGCTGAGCGCGAACCGTAGGTGCCCATGCCGAACGGGATGCGGTCGGTGTCGCCGTGGACCACCTCGACGCTCTCGACCGGGACGCCGAGCCGCTCGTTGACGAGCTGCGCGAAGGTGGTCTCGTGCCCCTGGCCGTGGCTGTGGGTGCCGGTGAACACCGTCACGCTGCCGGTGGGATGGACGCGCACGGTCGCCGACTCGTAGAGCCCGGCGCCGGCGCCCAGCGCGCCGACCAGCGCCGACGGCGCGATGCCGCAGGCCTCGATGTAGGTCGAGATCCCAAAGCCGCGCAGCTTGCCCCGCTGCGCCGACTCGGCCTTGCGCTCCCCGTAGCGGTCGTGATCGATCGACTTCAGCGCCAGGTCGAGCGTGGCGGGATAGTCGCCGATGTCGTACTGCAGGGCCACCGGCGTCTGGTAGGGGAACTGGTCGGGCTGGATCAGGTTGCGCCGCCGGATGTCGACACGGTCGATCCCCAACTGGCGCGCCGCCTTGTCGACCAGCCGCTCCAGCAGGTAGGTGGCCTCGGGTCGGCCGGCGCCGCGCACCGCGTCCACCGGCACGGTGTGGGTGAAGATCGCCTTCACCTCGGCGTAGATGGCCGGGATCGCGTAGGGCCCGGAGAGGAGCGTGGCGTGGAGGTAGGTCGGGATGGCCGGCGCGAAGGTCGAGAGGTAGGCCCCCATGTTGGCGAGCGTCCTGACGCGCAGGGCGCGGAACTTGCCGCCGGCATCGAGCGCCAGCTCGGCGTGGGAGACGTGGTCGCGGCCGTGGGCGTCGGAGAGGAAGGCCTCGCTGCGGTCGGAGGTCCACTTCACCGGCCGGCCGACGCGCTTCGAGGCCCAGAGGACCAGCAGCTCCTCGGCGTAGTGGAAGATCTTCGAGCCGAAGCCGCCGCCGACGTCGGGGGCCACCACGCGCAGCTTGTGCTCCGGCACCTTGAGGGTGAAGGCGGCGAGCAGCAGCCGGGTCAGGTGCGGATTCTGCGACGTGGTGTAGAGGGTGTACTTCTCGTCGACGTCGTCGAAGTGGCCGTTGGCGGCGCGCGGCTCGATGGCGTTGGGCGCCACTCGGTTGTTGGTGAGGTCGATGGCGACGACGTGGGCCGCCCCGGCGAACTCCGCCTCGGTGGCGGCGGAGTCGCCGATGTGCCAGTCGAAGCAGACGTTGCCGGGAGCCTCGCCCCAGACCTGGGGAGCGCCGTCGGCGACCGCCGCGGTCAGGTGGGCGACGCCCGGCAGCGGGTCGTAGTCGACCTCCACGAGTTGGGCCGCGTCCTTCGCCTGCGCCCGCGTCTCGGCGATCACCATGGCGACCGGATCGCCGGTGTGCCGCGCCGTCCCCTTGACCAGGGCCGGGTGCGGCGGCGAGGCCATCTTCGAGCCGTCCTTGCTGGTGATCGTCCAGCCGCAGGGGATTCCCCCCAGATCGTCGGCGGCGGCGTCCTCCCCGGTCAGCACGGCGAGCACGCCGGGAGCCGCGAGCGCCTGCGTGGCGTCGATCGAGCGGATCCTGGCGTGGGCGTGCGGCGAGCGCACGAAGACGGCGTGGGACTGCCCGGGCAGCGTGAAGTCGTCGGTGTAGCGCCCCTTGCCGAGCAGGAAGCGGCGGTCCTCCTTGCGGGCGACGGAGGCGCCCATTCCCTGATCGCTGCTCATCGGGCACCTCCGCGCACGGTCTCGGCCGCGCTGAGCACGGCCTTGACGATGTTGTGATAGCCGGTGCAGCGGCAGAGGTTCCCCTCCAGCCCGTGCCGCACCTCGTCCTCGGTCGGATCCGGGTTGCGCTGGATCAGCTCGGCGGCGCGCATCACCATGCCGGGGGTGCAGAAGCCGCACTGCAGGCCGTGGCAGGTGTGGAAGGCGTCCTGCATCGGATGCATGGTGCCATTTTTCGCCAGCCCCTCGATGGTCGTCACCGCGGCGCCGTCGGCCTCCACCGCCAGCATGGCGCAGCTCTTGACCGACTTGCCGTCGACCCAGACGGTGCAGGCGCCGCACTGGCTGGTGTCGCAGCCGACGTGGGTGCCGGTGAGGCGCAGGTGCTCGCGCAACAGCTCCACGAGCAGCGTCCGCGGCTCCGCTTCGACGAGATAATTTTTTTCGTTGACTTTCAGCGCGATCGTGGCCATGAACCTCCCCTTCCACTGAGAGCGTGCCCACCGGCTGTCGCTGGGTCTCTGCCGAACGCGGCCATCTTAAGCCCCGAATCCGAACGAGGCAAGACTCACCTTACGCGGCGGGATTCACCGCCGGCAGGGTCACCGCCACCTCCAGACCGCCCTCGGAACGGTTGCGGGCGGTGATCCCACCGCCGTGCTCCTCGGCGATGCGGCGGGCGATCGGCAGACCCAGACCCGTCCCGGTGTCGTGGGTCGAGAAGTAGGGGTCGAAGATGCGCGGCAGGAGGTCCGGAGGGACCCCCGGGCCGGAGTCGAGGACGGCGATGCGGGCGAAGCCGTCGTGGCGCTCCAGGCGCACGGTCACCCGGCCGCCGCCGGACGTGGTGGCGCGCAGGGCGTTCTCGATCAGGTTGCGCACGGCGCGCTGCAGCAGCTTGGCGTCGAAACGGGCGACGATCTCCGGGCTCTCGGGCTCGAACTCCACCGACACCCCCGGCGGCGGCGCCGCGCGGTACCCCTCGACCAGGTCGGCCATGCTGGCCACCAGGTCGGCCGGCTTGGGATCGATCCGCGGGATCGAGCTGTAGGCCGAGAACTCGGAGGCGATCGAGCGCAGCTCGTCCACCTGGGTCAGGATGTTGCTGGTGCAGCGCTCGAACACGCGGTCGAAGTGGTCGGGATCGTGCCGGTAGACCTCCATCATGTGCTCGGTCGAGAGCCGGATGGGGGTCAGCGGGTTCTTGATCTCGTGGGCGATCATGCGCGCCATCTCGGCCCAGGCGAGGAGCCGCTGGCTGCGCAGGACCTCGGTGGCGTCCTCGACGACCAGGAGGGCGGTGGGCTCGCCGGCGCCGGGGAGAGGGACCCAGATCAGCGTCCACTCGCGCTCCCCGCCGCCGCTGCCGCCATCGCCGGCCTCGGGGGCCGCCAGCCGCACCGTGGCGCGGGCCATCTCGGCGCCGGCCGTGCGCAGGAAGTCGGCCACCGGCCGCAGCCGCTCGGGGCCGGCGACCGCCGCCTCCAGGCTCTCCCCCACGGTGGTGCCGAGCAGCTCGGCCGCCACCCGATTGTGCATCAGCACCCGCCGCTCGCCGTCGAGCGAGACGACGCCCGAGGTGATGTTCTCCACCATCCGCTCGCTGACCTGCTTCTCGCGCACCAGCCGCTCGCGGGCGTCGGCGATCTTGCGCGCCATCTCGTCGATCGCCGCCACCAGCAGGGCGAGCTCGAGCTCGCTGGGCGCCAGGTCGAGCGAGGGGGCGCCGGCGGCGATCCGCCGGGTCCCCTCGACGAGCTGCATCAGCGGCCGGGTGAAGCTGCTCGCCAGCCGCCGGCCCACCGCTACCAGCAGGGTGAAGAGGGCCGCCGTCACCAGCAGTCCCTGGCGGCGGAGCTGCGCGAGCTGGAGCGCCCCCTCCTCCTGCTGGGCGAGCAGCGGAATGGAGAGGAACAGCCGCTCGTCGCCGGGCGGTTCGCCGCCGGGCAGGCGCAGCGGCGCGTACATCTCGAGGTAGGTGGTGGTCCCCACCCGGTTGGAGCGCGAGTAGAGGCCGTAGCCCAGCAGCGCGAGGCGGCGGTAGATCTCGCCGGGGATCCGCTTGGGGAGAAGTCCGGCGGTGAACAGCTCGTGCCGGCTGGAGGCGTGCAGGGCGCTGCCGTAGTAGAGGTTCACCTCGTGGCGGACGATGCCGGAGGTGGAGATCAGCAACTGGTCGCCGAAGACGGTGTCGACGCCGAAGCCCGGCGGCATGGTGAGGAGCTGCTGGCCGAGGAGCTGCTGGGCCGAGCTCAAGGCCGCCTCGCCGGCCGTCCGCTGGTCCCGCCGCAGCCGCTCCTCCATCGAGCGCACCAGGACGAAGTAGAGGAACAGCAGCGGGATCAGCAGGAGGAGGATGTAGACGAGCATCAGCCGCTTCGAATACGAGCGCACCGTCCGCCGCACCAAGTCGCGGAAGGTGGCGCGGGGGAGCGCCAGCAGCAGCAGCGGCGGCGCGGCGGCGCTCAGCAGCAGGAGCACTCCCAGGCTCCAGTTGCCGGCTCGCTCCAGGGCCTCGATCACGCCCTGGAAGGGAAGGTAGATCACCTCCCAACCCTGGCTCGAGGCGCGCGCCCAGGAGCGGGAGGCTCCGGACGGCGTCTCCACCACGGCGCGCGCCTGGCGCCCCTTGAAGCGGCTGAGTCGGCGGAGCTCGGGCTGGAGCGGTGGATCCTCTTCCCAGGGCGAGAGCGACGCCCGGCCGTCCGGCGTGTAGAGGGCGTAGAGCGCCGGCTGGGCGATCTCCTCGGTGGCGGCGGCGCCCGCCCCCCCCTTGAGCAGCCCGACGTCCACCTCGGTCAGGCGGCGGGCGTCGTGGACCTCGAAACCGGGGCGCGGCAGCAGCCAGTAGCGGACCGTCCCCCAGGGCTGGCCGCCGAAGCGGAGGGGGACAACGCCCGAGATCAGGAAGCCGCTCTGCCAGAGCGGCAGGCTCAGCTCCTGCCAGCGGGCGTGCTCCTGATCGACCCCGCCCTGATCGGTGAGCGGCATGCCGAACGAGAAGGAGGAGCTCGGGGCGCCCTCCCGCTGCACCACCAGCGCCGACAGCGAGTGGTGGCGGGAGAGCGGGGAATCCTTCCAAAGCGCGTAGGCGAGGTCCTGCCGCTCGAGGCCGGCGGGATTGCGGGGGACCACCCGGTCGAGGTCGATCGCCTCGAAGTGCCGGCGGATCTCCGCCGAGACGGCGGCGATCCCCGCCGGCTTCGGCGGCGCCAAGCGGGCCAGCAGCTCGCCACCAGCGTACTCGCGCAGGCGCAGCCGGTAGGCGGCCTCCCAGGTGCCCGCGGCCGCGAACACGGCCATCAGGATCAGCGCCACCAGGGCGAGCCCCTCGCGAAGCCGCCGCTGGTCGGCGTGGACGGCGGCCAGCGCGCCGCCGGCGGCGAGCAGCGGCAGGGCAAGCAACGGCTGGTCGCACAGCGCGGCGCCGCCGAACAGCAGGGCGACGGCGATCCAGACCACGCGGTCGCGCGGCGGCGCCTCAGGACCTCTCCGGCCGGGCCCCGCCCAGCAGAAGAGCCCGAACGCCGCGCCGGTGAGGCCGAGCCGCAGGGCGAAAGCCTCGGTGGATACCAGGATGCCGGCCGAGAGGTCCAGCGGTCCCCAGAGGCGCTGCAACCCCCAGCAGGCGAGCAGCAGCACGCCGACGGCGCCCGCCCCCTTGCTCCAGGCGGGAAGGCGGTCCCTCTCCCGCGATCGGGCCCGCAACCCGAGAGCCGCTACCGCAAGGCCGGCGAGCAGCACGGCCAAGGCGCGCGGCGGCACGGCCACCGCCGCTCCCAGCGCGATCAGGCCGCCCAGAGCCACGGGGCTGACCCGGCCCGCCACGCGCTCACCCGCGAGCAGGGGCCCGCCGCCGGGGAGCACGAGGCGGAGCCCGCGCAGCACCGCCACGGTGAGGAACGCGAGCCCGAGGGCCGCCCAGGCGATGCGGTCGGCCAGCGAGCCCCCCGGCGGCTCCGGCGGCTCGGGGGTGCGCTGCACGACGAGGACCGGAGCTCCCGCGAGGGTCACCAGATCGGTGCCCGGCACCGCCTGGGCCGGCGTGTCCACCACCGACCAGCGCGCCGCCCGGGCACGGGGAAAAGGCAGGGTGTCCGTGGGGAAGCTGACGCCCGCCGCCACCCGCCAGGGGCGGCGCGAGTCGCCCAGCGGCTCGAGCACGAGCAGGGTGACGGCGCTGAAGCTCGCCCGGTAGAACGGGCCCTGGCGCGGCAGCTCCTGCGGCAGCTCGTGGAGCAGCCCCTCCCCCGCCCAGGCCACCGGCACGCCGTCCGGATCGAGCAGCAGCAGAGCTCGCCGCCCCTTGCCCTCGCCGATCTCGATCCGCGAGAGCCGGCTGAAGGCCTCCAGGCGGGCCTGCGGCGTCTCCGCGGGGACGTGGAGGACGGAGGCCGCCTCGTGGGCCTCCCCCCGTAGGTCCTTCCAGAGCTCCGCGTACTCCCGCCGCGTCTCGCGGATGCGCTCGGCGCGCGCCGGGCGCTCGAAGCGGTCGGCCGCCCACCCCGCGATCAGCGCCACCGCCGCCACCGCCAGGATCGGACCGGCGATCCGCCGCTCCCGGGACGTTCGCGTCCCGAGCCAAACGAGGGAGAGGAGGAACAGGAGGAGCGCCGCCCAGGCGTCCTCCAGCAGCGGCGCCGCCACCAGTCCGCCGACCAGGAGGAGCTCCACCGCCGCCAGCCAGGCCGGCTCGCGGCGGAAGGGGGCTTCCGCGGACCCCGGACCCTCCGG
This sequence comes from uncultured Acidobacteriota bacterium, assembly GCA_963718645.1. Taxonomy (GTDB): domain Bacteria; phylum Acidobacteriota; class Thermoanaerobaculia; order Multivoradales; family UBA5704; genus DATARR01. The sequence goes on along the minus strand of OY970373.1, from coordinate 1,126,796 downwards.
CGGACGGGCGAAAGACTTCACTGTGAGGACATCGGCAGGTCCACGCCGCGCTCGCGGGCGCAGGCGATCGCCTCCGGGTAGCCGGCGTCGGCGTGACGCACGACCCCCATGCCGGGATCGCCCGTCAGCACCCGCTCCAGCCGCCGCGCCGCCGCCTCGGTGCCGTCGGCCACGATGACCATCCCGGCGTGGAGCGAGTAGCCGATCCCCACCCCGCCGCCGTGATGGACGGAGACCCACGTCGCGCCGTTGACAGCGTTCAGCAGCGCGTTGAGGATTGGCCAGTCGCCGATCGCGTCCGAGCCGTCGCGCATCCCCTCCGTCTCACGGTTCGGGGAGGCGACCGAGCCGCAGTCGAGGTGGTCGCGGCCGATCACGATCGGCGCCTTCACCTTGCCGGACGCCACCAGATCGTTGAACACCTTCCCCGCTCTGGCACGCTCGCCGTAGCCGAGCCAGCAGATGCGCGCCGGCAGCCCCTGGAAGGCGACGCGCTCGCGGGCCAGGCGGATCCAGCGCGCCAGCGCCGCGTCCTCCGGGAAGGTGGCGAGGATCGCCTCGTCGGTCACCGCCAAGTCCGCCGGATCGCCGGAGAGCACGGCCCACCGGAACGGCCCCTTCCCCTCGCAGAACAGCGGCCGGATGAACAGCGGCACGAAGCCACCGATCTCGAAGGCCCGCGTCTCCCCCGCCGCCAGCGCCTGCCCACGCAGGTTGTTGCCATAGTCGAAGGTGACGGCGCCTCGCTCCTGAAGGGCGAGCATGGCGCGGACGTGGGCCACCATCGACGCCATGGAGCGCTCGATATACGCCTTCGGGTCCTCCGCCCGCAGACGGAGGGCCTCGGCGAAGGAGATCCCATGCGGCACGTACCCCTGGAGGGCATCGTGGGCGGAGGTCTGGTCGGTCAGCGCGTCGGGAACCAGGCCGTTGGCGAGCAGGTACTCCAGGAGATCGACGGCGTTCGCTTCGACGGCGATCGAGATCGCCTCGCGGCAGTCGCGCGCCGCCAGCGCCCGCTCGACGGCGGTCGGGATGTCCGGCGCCACGGTGTCGAGATAGCGGGTGGCGAGGCGGCGCTCGATGCGCGAGCGGTCGACCTCGGCGACCAGGCAGACCCCCTCGTTCATGGTCACGGCGAGCGGTTGGGCCCCACCCATGCCGCCGAGGCCGGCGGTGACGGTGAGCCGGCCGGCGAGCGAGCCGCCGAAGTGCTGGCGGGCGGCCTCGGCGAGGGTCTCGTAGGTCCCCTGGAGGATCCCCTGGGTGCCGATGTAGATCCACGAGCCGGCGGTCATCTGGCCGTACATGGTGAGGCCGAGCCCCTCCAGCCGGCGGAACTCGTCGGCGGTCGCCCAGTGCGGCACCAGCATCGAATTCGAGATCAGCACCCGCGGCGCTTCGGCGTGGGTCTTGAACACCGCCACCGGCTTGCCGGACTGGACGAGCAGCGTCTCCTCGTCCCCCAGCCGCCGGAGCGTCTCGACGATCGCCTCGAAGCACTCCCAGTTGCGCGCCGCCTTCCCCGAGCCGCCATAGACCACCAGCTCCTCCGGCCGCTCGGCCACGTCGGGGTCGAGGTTGTTCATCAGCATCCGCAGCGCCGCCTCCTGCTGCCAGCCGCGGCAGGAGATCTCGGTGCCACGGGGAGCGCGGACGGTGCGGGGACGGGCGGCGGTCGAGGGCGGGGTGGCCGCCGGGAGTTGGGTGGTGATGCTCATGGCGGGTATTCTACTCGCGAGTCTCCCCTCTGCGTCCTCCCCGGAAAACTCCTCTTCAAACCCTTATGGTTCTAGGGCGAGCAAGTTTGGACCCCGCTTTTCCGTCTTATTGTGGTGTGAGCGCCAGAACGAGATCACCCCGGAAGGCCCTGCCCGGACACGATCAGGGCTATAAACGCCTATTCTCCCATCCTCAGGCGATCGAGGAGCTGGCGCGCGGCTTCCTCCGGCCGGACTGGGTGGAGCGCCTCGACTTCCCTACCCTGGAGCGAATCGGGAGCGGCTTCATCAGCGACGACCTGCGGGAGCGCCAGAGCGACGTCATCTGGCGAATGCGCTGGAAGGGCGAACGGGAGACCTGGCTCTACCTCCTGTTGGAATTCCAGTCCGCCTCCTACCCCTTCATGGCGGTACGGATGCTGACCTATGCCGGGCTGCTGCTCGAGGAGATCCTCCGTAAGGAAAAGCTGAAGCCTGGCGCCAAGCTCCCGATCGTCCTTCCCGTCGTGCTCTACAACGGCAAGCGCCCGTGGCGGACTCCTCTCGACCTCGCGAGCCAGTTCGCCGAGGCTCCGGGAGGCTTCCGGCGCCACCTGCCCCGGCTGCGCTATGTGGTTCTGGACGAAGGCCGCCTGGACCTGGACCGCCCGGAGCTTTCCCGGAACCGGATCGCGGCGCTGTTCCGGATCGAGACCTGCCAGCAGCCCGGCGACCTCCCCCGCCTGACGCGAGAGTTGGCCCGGTTGCTCCCGCCGGGCGAGGAGCCGGAGCTCCGCCGAACCATCACGATCTGGCTGCTGGCCGTGCTGCGGAGAACCTTCCCCGGCGTTACAATCCCAGAGATGGTTGACTTGGAGGATGCCCCGATGCTCGAAGAGACCGCGCTGGAGTGGAGACAGCAATACCTCAAAGAGGGACGCCAGGAGGGCATGCGCCAACTCCTGTTGCAGCAGATCGAGCGCCGCTTCGGCCCCCTCCCCGAAGAGAGGCGGCGGAGCGTCGAAGCCATCACCTCGCCGGTCCGGCTGAAACGGCTGGCGGACAAGATCCTGACCGCGCGATCCCTCGACGAGATGGGGCTCTGACCGGCTGATCCGGGTCTACCCCACTCGTGCATCACAGCCCTTCTTGTGCTGCATTCCTACACCCTCCTGAGCTGGGGAACCCGCTCCAGAGAAGGGGCGTCTCTCGGATCGATCTCCACGGTCGCTCCCGCGGCCGGGAACCGGTAGTACTTCCCCGAGACGGGACCGGCGACCGTCAGGGCCGTCTGTCCCTCGTACCTGAAGAAGTGACGGTGAGGCGTCGAGGCGCTGGAACCGTTCATCTGAGCCCGTTGCTGTCCACAGCAGGACATGGCCGAACCTCCTTGTCTTCAAGTTTGTCTTCAACGAAGAGCGCCGGCGGCGGCCCGGTGCGCGTAGCTGTGAGACGTTCCAGGAAAATCGCCGCCGCCGAGAGCGCGGGCCAGAGCAGCAGACGCTCCCGCCACGTCTCGCCGAATCTCCCCGCGAACGGCGCGCTGATCCAGAGGCTGAGGCAATAGAAGCAATCCAGCAGTTTGCCCGCGAAACCCTCCCCCACCGCGCGGCGCAGCCTAACGACGAGATCCCACGGACCGTCCTCCGCCTGGAGCAGATGGGTGATCCGCCAGACGCACAGGGTTGCCAGGGCGATCTCGTAGGCTTTCATAGAGTCCCCGACAGCGCCGGCCGATGATCCCGCGTCGGCCGGCGCGTCAGACGTGAGGGCGGTTAGCCGTTGATCTCCACCGAGAACGCCCACTGATCTGAGGCGTCCAGGTACGACAGGATGTTCTCGCCGTCGAAGGTCTTGACGTAGATGACGAGCTGCACCACGAAGCTGCACTTCAGCCGGTCAGGCTCCAGGTCGGTGCGCAGCATGTCCGCGAAGGTGTTGGTACCGCTCTGCCCCGCGGGATCAGGAGGCCTTCCCACGTTGAGCGACGACTGCGTGAGCAGGCCGGTAGATCCCGGCGTGGCGCCAGAGCCCCGATACCACCAGATCGCGTGAGATTCTTGGAACAGAGGATTCCAGTGATAGGCACGGTAGCCGACGCTGAAGGTCGAGTCCGCCGTGCCCTGAAGGTACTGACACTCGGCATCGAACAGCAGGCCGTTCCGGATGAGAGTCTCGAGGTCGGCTTGCGCGGGGCGGTTGTCCCACCAGAGCATATGGGTGAGGGCGCCGAAGGGCACGTTGGCCGTGGCTCCCAGTTCCTGGAATTGGCGGCGATAGGTGAAGGGTGCTTCGCTCTCCACCCCCGGCTGGCCGGTGGCCGGTGTGCCATTGGGGCGCAGGCGCCGTCCGGCGTCGTCGAAGATCTCGACTGTCAACAAATGGCGAACGTCGGGATCGTTCCACTCGAGCTGGTTGGTGTCGAGGTAGGCGTGGTACTGGTCCGCGTTCCAGTCGGCATCCGCGTCATAAGGAATCAAATACAGATGGTCCTGTCCGCCTACGCTGACGGGCCCGAGGCTGACCGGCACCGTCACACCTCCGCCAACAGACTTCTCCCAGGCCAGACCAGAGCCCAGGTAGTGACGGGCGCCCGACGGACCACCGCTCGCGTCGGCGGCCGTAACGCTCAAGCGGTAGTACCTGCCGCCCACATCTTTGAGCCCTTCGCTGAACTTATAATAAATCTTGAGCGTGCCGCCCCAGTTGCGGTCGTAGGGCGCGGCTCCGGCTGCCAGAGCCTCGGAAGGGAAGGCGAGCCCGTCGTTGAACGCGGGAGTTGCGACTCGGTCCCATGCTGAAGACGCGGGAGTCTTCAGATGCCAGGCTTCGGTATCCCCGATCAGCTCCAGATAGACGTAGGCATCGTCCCGGGTTCCGTTGTCGCGACAGGTCCGGGCCACCAGGCTGTGGCTGACCAGCTCGGCCTCGTCGCCCGGATTGAACCAGATGTTGGCGGCCAGACCATTGTAGATCGTCACCGTGACGCCGTTGATGATCTGCTTGACTACATAGGCGTACTGATCGTAACAGTTCGCGTTCCTGCGGCGAGGGAACTCCCGCCAGCAGATGCTGAAGGTGCCGCCGGGCTGAATGGCCCCTTGCGCCATTTTCACCGAACGCCCACACGCGCACCACCACAGATACCGACGGGCGCGGATATAGTCCGCGGCCTCGGCGGCGGACAGGCTTCGGATGGTGGAGAGGTCCTGCCGCGCGTTGAGAGTCTTCTCATCCAGCGCCCCCTCCTTGAGAAAGGGCAGCTTCGCGATCTCCCCGGGAAAGGCGGAACCGAGCGGCGGATCCGGCAGGGGACGCACCGGGAACTTCTCCAGGACTTGAACGATCCCTTCCAAATCGCGGATCAACCTGGGCAAGCGTGGATCTTCCACCAGCCATTCGCGGTGACAGCAGCAGGTGCGCCGATAAACCTCGACCGTGCCGTTGCACACCGTCTGGCAGATCAGCGGCGGGAAAGCGGGGCGGGGAATGGCGCTCAGCGAAGCCCGAATGGCGGCGCTCCGAGGCAGTGTCCGGGCGCTGGCCGGCAAGCTCGGAAGGCGGTCCGCCGAAGCGACCGACCCGAGGTAGCGCTGGGAGCCCGCGAACACGCGCAGGTTGTCCAGGTACCACCACCAGATGGGACGGCACCGCCGGACACTACCGGTCACGCAGGCGAGGATCCCCCACCATCCTCTCCAGTACCGGGCCGGGATCTCCAGAACGCCGGTCTCGCCGAGGAGGTCCAGAAAGTGCTCGGGGCGATAGCGAAGGATCGACCTGGATTCGATCGTCGCGCCTTCCTGGGCCCTGGGTCCGATGAGAATGAGATGGGCGGCCTTCAGCGCGTCCTCCGGCAGATCAAAGGCTCCTGCCTCGTCCACCGGGACCGTATGAAGGGGTTTCATCTCCTCGTTGACCGCGGTGACGAGGACGTCGGGAGTTTCCTCTCCTGGAGAAAAGCTTTCCAGACGGACGCGATACCGACCTTCCTTGCTTTCATTCCTTGGCATTGCAGCCTCCTATCGTCTGAACCCGAGCCGGCGAGTCGGCTGTTCATGGAGGTCTTCGCGGGATCGTTCGGCCTTCTGACAATAGAAATGAAAAAGAAAAACGCCGGCCTGTGATCGGCGCCCATTGGTCCAGACTGAGGACCGGGTACTCTCCCGGGTGCCCAGCTTTTCGCCTCCGGCGGCGGGTTTCTGACAAAAAGATGAGGTGATCCGAGAAGCCCGATGAAGGCTCAGGGCGTCTGCTTGCCCGGGCTCGGAGTGGACACGATTCCCGTGTTGTGCTCACGGATCCAGGTCGTTCCATTGGACCAGAGGATCTTGTTGTCCTTGGACAGCACGCCCGTGCGAGAGGCTTCGTCCGGGAAGACCGCTTTGATCGTGGGCGCGAACAGATCGACCTCGAATCCTGTGGCGACGGGCCGGTTCGGCAGCTTGATCGTCAAGAGGTTCTGGTTCTCGCTGATCGTCACCTTGGTGGTCCCGCCAATCCAATTTCCCGAGAAACTGCTCATACATGTCTCCTTCGCCAGAGAGGTTTATGTTACTGCTGGCGGTAAGGACTTCGCTTCCGATCCCGGGTTTTTGACAACCGCAGTCCGAACTACGAGAAGATCTTCGACGAGGCGAATTTGAGCGCTGGCCGGTGAGGGCTCACCGGCCAGCGCTGGCAAGAGCCGAACCATCTCAGGGATCTACGACGACTGGGCTCTGGTAGGAGTAGATCCGAGCATTCCGCACCACCTCAAAGTCGATCGTGGCGGTGCAGCGCGCAAGCCAGTTCTGTTTGTGTTCCCCGTCCAGCACATAGAGGAAGACCTTGGTAGTCACCAAGCTCCCCAGGTCATTTGAAGCGATGGTATAGGTCGTTGGAGGAGACATCTTTCCGGTAGCGTCGTAGTGATTGATCGTCAGGACCGCGCTCTTGAGCTCGACGACGTCAGCAGGATCCCATTTTGGATTGAGTTCCATCGCGAGGACGTAATCGCCTGGCTTCGTCGGGGTCATCCCGGGGGTGGCCGCGGCGGCGGCCAGTTTCGACGGTGGCACGATGGAGCATCCGGGGCAGGGGTTGTCCTCGGGAGTGGGAACCAGCCAGCGCCGGCTTGGCATATCGGGCCACACAGTGACCGGACTGCCCTGTGACGGATGCTCCTGACTCAACATCTCGGGCAGAGGGCTGCTTGGAGTGACGAGGGCGGAGAGGTCTGGCGCTTTCGGCAGCCATCGGCAATCCGAGACAGACGGTGGAGGGACGTTGCACCGATCTCCGTTTGGTCCGCACGCCTCTCTCACCGCCGTGCAGAGCGAAAGACGTGTCATCTGCGGCGGCGGGATCAACGAAGACAGCGGCCATAAGTTCTTCCAGGCGTAGTAGTCGGCCGGGCTCTCCAGGCGATCGCCGGCACGACCGATCAATTTCATCACTTCGGCGGGGCTGAGCTCCGGCCGAAGGTGCCAAACCACTGCGGCGATGGACGAGGTGACGGCCGCGGAGACCGAGGTCCCGGTGTAGATGGCCGTCGGTTCCGAAGAAGACGTAGCGCTGGCCACCGCATGGTCACCGTAGGCGGTCCGCCGGGGACGCCCGCCGTCGCGAGAATTGGGCAAAGGCAGGCCCAGGGAGTCCACACCACCCACGGCATAGACCCGCTTGGGGCCGAAGACGAACGGGAACCAGGCAGGGCGTCGAAGCTCCCAGGCCGCCGGCAGCAACGGCCAGCCAGATTTCACCTCACCCCCCCGGTAGTTGCCGGCGGCGGCGATCACCAGCACGCCTTCGCTACGGGCGAAGCGGAGAGCTTTATAGACAGCCCGCACCGCCGGATCGAGTTGCGAAGCCCTATGCGCCTTGAGATCACCGAACAACTCCCCGTCCCAGCCCAGAGAGAGATTCAGAATGAGATGTTGCTGCGAGTGGGACTGGCGCCAGGCCCATACTTCCCGAACGATCGTCTGGGCAAGCTCGTTGACCAGCCCCAAGCTCCCTCCCTGGCTGTCCGTCATCGATTCCGTTGGCAGTTTGTTGCTGTCGAACTCGGTATACGGGAGGGCGAGCCGAGTCGCGATCGTCGCGGCGCAGTGCTGGGGATACCCGGATTCGCTGCAGACCAGATGACGAGCAAGGTGCGCCAGGGTATAGCCGTGTTCCGATTTACCTGGACTTGCCGGCACTCCCTCTCCGTCCGGCTGGGTGTCCAGGAAGACGAGGCGCACGCCCGGGTTGTCGCCACGAGCAATGTTGCCGTACTGGGCCGGGAACAGATCCCTGCCGGTCTCCGATTTCTTCCCTGCCTGAAGTAGGAGTTGGTCGGCGAGGGTTCTCCAGGTGATCTGGCCGGCCGCTCCGAGAATCAAAGGGGAGGTAGGCGCCAGGGCCATCCGATCTCGTTTGGCACTCTCCAGGCCAAGGGGAAGGTGATTTCCGAGATCAAGGTCCATGCCGTCCGTGGTCGCCCGATAGACACACAGCCGATCGAGTCCGAGGCTTTGCAGCAGTTCGTAGTCTTCTGCCGCACGCCGGGGGTCCAGCGTCCTTTGCGGCTCGATGAGTGCCTGATTGAGCCAGTCGTGGACCTCCCAACCTGGGACCTCCGGGCAAGAGTCGGTGCCCTTTCGCCGGGAGCCAACCCATTGCCAGTTCGCCTGGGCTCTCTCGGCGTCGTTCCCAGGCGATACGTAGAGCGTCGTCTCCTTGTCGCTGTTGAAGGCAAGCGATCTTGGTACAGCCGCAGCGTGCCCCACTACGGCCCAGCCCAGCAGGGCTAGTGACAGGGAACAGTAAAGCATGGAAGTTCTCATAAGCCATCCCTCTAAACGCGGCCAGAGAGCTGCCCCTTGTTGAGCGAGCCCGGAGGTTATCCGGAGCCGCGTTCGATACTTAAGGCGTTCGCCGCTGTCGAGGCGTTTCTGACAGTCGTGGCTTAGGAGATCAGGGCTCGAAAAGCCGGAAACTCGCACAGTCGAAGGCGGGTGCCTGGTTCCCGCAAGCCAGTTGGGCCCGCTGCAACTCGCCGGAGAGCTCCACTCCGGGCTGCCAGCGCTTATAGAGCTCGCGCACCAGGATGCGAGCGGTGCGGTCGGGAACCGAGCGGGTGGCCGCCACCACAGCCCGAGAGCCGGCCATCAGGAAAGCTTGAGCGAGGCCGATCCCCTCTCCAGGCGCCCGCTCGGATGAGCGGCCGCCTTCGCAGGCGGAAAGCACAACCCAAGCCGGTGCCGGCTGAAGAGTCAGGAGGTCGCCGAGGGTAAGCTGCGAGCCGTCGGCAAGGCGTAGCTCGCTGTCCCACCCGGAGAGACCGGCGAAGCTGCCATGTCCGGCAAAGTGGAATAGGCTGGCGCCGGGTAATGCCTTACGCACTTTCCCGGCACTTGCATCAGTGCCGAGGCTCTGGAGAGCCCATCCGTTTCTCCACGCTCCGATCGCCATAGCAACTTCGGTAGCTTCCTGCCGCGCCGCCGGCAGGTTTCCCTCAGGATCCGAGACGAGGAGCGCAATAGGCTGTCCCTTGTAGACTGGGGATGGACGGACCGGTAGGTCAAGGCTGTAGACGACGACGCGCGAGGAGAGGAGAGGCTTGTCACCGGAAAAAGGCAGTGCATGGAAGTCGACCGATTGCAGGAGGCCATAGGGCAGTACCCGCACGCGCTGGGTGCCTTCGATCGCTCGCCGGAAAGGCCCAAGCAGAACCTGGGCCAGTGCCCGAGGGTTCGGGAGCGGCTCAAGGGATAGCTGGAACCGTGTCACCTCAACATCCAAGCCGTGAGCGGCGAAGCCCACCCAGCCCTGGGGAAGAGGATGATAGGCTAGGATCACTTCGTCCGGACCGGGAGGGGCCAGGTTTCCCTCTTCGACTTTCGCCAAGACACCGGAATCGGCCAGGACGCGATCAAGGTCTTCCCGCGCCTGGGCGAGCTCAGCGGAGCGATTCTCTTTCTTTTCTTGGTGCTGCCATTCATTTCCTGCCTGGAGATCGACCGTCTTGCGAGTCTCAATATATTTTGACAGAGCCTGATCCCACCGGACCTGTTCCTCGGAGTTCAGGTGGGTCAGCCGATCCCTCACCGCGATCTGGCGCAGCAGCCGCGAGCGAGCTCGGCGCACCAGAGCGAAAGCCAGCTTAGGCTGCTTTTCCTCCAAGAGAAGCTCCAGGTAGAGCCGCGTGGCCACCCCCCTTCGCGCGACCAGAGTGTCACGCCCCTCATTGACCGGAACGTGCAGGCTCTCCTCGTCGATGAGACGGTCTGCATTGGCAAGATCGGACATCGCCGCTGGCCGCTGATTGAGGGCGAGATGAGCATGAGCCCGGCCGAGGGCGGCACGAAAGCGCGCCTCAAACGAGAGGCCCTGCTCGGCCATTCCTTCAAGCTCATCGTAGAGTTGGAGAGCCTGCGCCGCATGGCCTCTGGCGATCGCCTCCCGTCCTTCGAGGTCGTGCCACCAGAGACGTTGGCGCAGCGACGCCTTGGGAGCCAGTGGGCCGGCTTGCTCCAGCGTTCGGCGCGCGTCGTCCCAGTGGCGATCCTGTTGCTGGGACAAGGCGAGGTTGAGGCGGGCGTTGAGCTTCTGGTCGACCCGAGCGCAGGCGTTGCCGTCGAAGATAGCCAAGGCCTCTTTCAACATTGGAGTCGGATCCCCTTCGGACTCCTCCTCCCCGTCCCGCGCCAGCAGCCGGGCCCAGGCAATGTTGGTCAGCAGGCTTCCGCGATCACAAGGTGTGAGCTTAAGACTCTTGCCCAGGCTTCCGCCGATCTCGTCTCGCAACCTCTTGAACTGATTGGATGAATCTTGCGCGCGGCCGAGATCCTGGAGAACGTTGGCTTCGGTCAGCTCCGCGCGCCAGCGGTAACCTTCCTCTCCGACCTCCTGCGCAACAACCGCTGCCTGCTTGAGATCCTTCAAGGCCGAGCGGTAGTCGCCGACGCTGTACGCCAACAAGCCCTGATTGAAGACCACTTGGTATTTTGACAATGCAGGAGCGATCGGCGGAAGCTGCAGCGACCCCAGAACCCGCCGAGCGTCACTGAAGCTGCCTTGATCCTGGTAAATTCGCGCAAGCCAGGTTTTCTCTTCGATTTCCCTCATTAAATTATGTTCAGATTGATCCGCTTTGATTCCCTTCTGGAGAAGGCCAATAGCCTCTGTCTTGTCTCCTCCGTTGAACGCCAGCCCAGCGAGAACTCGCAGGACGATCCCCTGCTCTTTGCGAGGAGCGGATTTCTGGAGTTGAATCAGCAGCAGCCGTGCCTCACTGGCCTTGCCGCTGTCTGCAAGTCTCCTGACCTCCTTTAGCCACGGCGGTTCTTCTGGCGGGGATAGAGCGAGAGGCCATGATCGGCTCCGGCTCCCATCCGGCCGGCGCAGCCAGACCTCGAGCGAGCTGGCCCCCTTAGGAATCGACAGCTTGAAAAGGCGGCTACCCTCTGTCTCGGCGTCCGAGACGGGCAGGGATCGGCCCCCGGCCTCGATCTCCACCACAGTGCCGGGCTCCTTCTTGACCCAGAGGCTGAGCTGGCGATCGGTTTTGAGAGCGCATATAGGGGCCCCACCCTTCATGTAAACGGCCCAGCAACCGCTGTACTCAACCTCCGGGGCCGGTTTCGTGGGACCACAGGACATCAGACAGCCGGCGAGCGCCACTAGCTGGGCGACACGAACGCTTCCAGGAGGCCTCACGTCGGCGACCGCTCTTTAGCTCGTAGTGGGTCGGCGCAGACCGCCTTCCAAGCAGCATGCCTTGCCCCCAGCGCGGCAGGAAGGTCGCGCTCGGCAGGAGCCTTGCCTGGCCGACTGACGACTACACAGATCCGCGAGGTACCGATTGGCAGTTGAATCGTCTCGCCCACGGTTCCTATAAGGAGCAAAGTACCGTCGGCACCGTTTTTGATGGAGAACCCAGGTATGGGCACCCAGTTGGTCGTCCCCCCGCCCGCGGATACGCGGAAGGCTTGGGCTTCCAGACGGCCTTGGACGGGTTGTGGCGGCTGCGGGCGGAGCGCGAGCTTCAGCATCGAACCAGGAGAGAAAATAGGTGTTCCGCTGGCCGGGCCTGGTTCGCTCCCCCGCACAATCTTGTCTCCGCCTATCAGCTCGGCTTGGTACAGAGGCAACGGCGGCAGAGGAGCTGACGTCTGCAAAAAGAAGAACGTCGCAGCCGCCGCGACCGCCGCCGTAGCCCCCAGCCAGACCTCAACCCGGCGGACGGCGGCGCGGCGGAAAGGGAGGACGCGGGGGCGCGGCTCCGGGGGCGCGAGCTGCGGCGTCTCGCCTCCCTGTTCGGCCTCGATCGCGCTCAGCACCCGCGCCTGGAAATCGGCACCGAGGGGGCGGAAGGCTTCATAGGCCTCACGATGTTCCGGCGAGGATTCGGCGAGCGCTTTCAGCTCGGCCTCCTCGTCCGCGGTCAGGGTCCCAGCCGCCAAGCGGTCCCAGCGGTCGCCGAAGCAGGCCTCCTCGGCTTCTGCCTCGCTTCGTGCCAGATCTCCCAGATCGCGTAAGAGTCGATCTCTCATCGTTTATAGCCCTCATTCTATGCTTTTCGCGCCATGGCCCCGGTTCCTGACAACTCGGCCAGGAGCTTCTGAGCCAGACGGCGCAGACGGCTGCGCCAGGCGTAGACGGCGTCGGCGGAGAGACCGGTCGCCGCCTCGACCTCCGATTGCGACATCTCCCGAACGAAGAGGAGCTCGAAGAGGCGCCAGCCCAGCGGGCTCAGCTCCTCGCGCAGCCGGTCGAGCAGGAGGGCCAAGTGCTCGCGGCTGGAGGCGATCGCTTCCGGCCCGCTCTCCGGGGCTTCCGGCTCGAGCTCGTCGGACGCCAGAAGGGGGTCCTCCTTCCAGGGATTGCGCCGGCCGCTGCGCAGGAAGGAGAGCACTTGGCGCTCGGCGATCAGGCCGACGAAGTTCTCCAGCGAGAGCCCCCGCTTGGCCTGCCAGGTGCGCAGGACGTAGCCGTCGCGGGAGAACAGCGCCAGAAACACGTCCTGGCTGAGATCCTCCACCTCCTGGCGCACGTCGCGCCCGCCGGCCAGACGGTAACGGCGGGCCAGCAGGGTGCGGGCGACGCGCCCCTGGATCACCGGAGTCAGCAGCGCCACCAGCTCGCGCAAGGCCACCGGATCGCCGGTCAGCGCTCGGCGCACTAATTCGGCGGAATCCTCGGGGCTCATCTTTCACAGGCGGCCGGAACTAGCATTTTGATTGTTTCAGTATAGAACAGACGGGCGGAGTCTTGGCCTATGATCCGTAACCACCATGGAACCGCGAAACCTCGCCGCGATCCTGTTCCTCGCCTCTCTCGCGGTCGCGCCGGCTCGCCGGCCCGCCGGCCCGCCGGTGACGCGGGACTCCCTCGGCGACGTCGTGCTCACCGTGGGCTCCGGCGAGCCCCGCCGGCTGGTGGCCTGCGCCCTGGGCGAGCCGGGATTCATCGTCAGCGGCATTCAGGACGACGGCTACCTGCCAGTGGTCCCGGACGCCGGCGGTCCCTCGGTGCGCTCTGGACCCAGTCCTTCGAGGGGCAGACGGTGGCCGTCCGCGAGCGCGGACCGTTTCAGGGGGCGCTCCTGATGGCCTCCGGCTTCGGCTGGGAAGCGGCCGACGGCAAGCCTCCCGTCCCCAGGCCGCTCCCGCGCCCGGAACCGCACGGTCTTCTGACAACGAAGACCTTTGACATTCTGGTTAGCACGCACTTATCCTCAAGCAAGTCGCATCATGACCAGTTACTGAAAAAGGAGACGTGATGTTCAGCTCCAATCATTTGAGAGTCACGGCGGCCTCTGTGGTGATCGTTGCGCTGTTTGCCTACCCTGTCGCCGCAGCGCCTACGGCCCAGAGCACGGCGGGACCTGCCCCAGAGCCGGGGAACAATCCCTGCTCCAATTGCACCCTGTTTCCTACGGGGCCACCCGATGGGTCTGCGGGCCTTGCCAGGATTTCCTCCGTTCCATCGGACTCGGAGATCTATTACCAGCTCACGGTTCGCGCCTGACCTCGCGCGACGTGTTGACTCTCCGGGTCTCGGCCTGGGTGGCGCTCTCCACCTGCTAAGGAGGCCTCTCGTCCAAGGTGTGAACCTGATCCTCGCCACCGCCACCGAGCCGGCGACTCACCCACCCTCCCGTTGAGGAAACTTTCCCTCCACGGGCCCTCCCTCTCCCTACGGGAGAGGGACCGAGGGTGAGGTTTCGAAGCGCACACCGCCCCGCCGGGCACAGGCGTTTGTACCCGCCCTCACGCCTTCAGCCCATACCGCTCCATCTTGATCGCCAGTCCGTTGCGCGACACCCCGAGCAGCCGCGCGGCGTGGGACTTGTTGCCGTTGGTCCGCCGCAGGGCCTCGCGGATCGCCACCTGCTCGGCGCCGCTGACCAGCCGCTCCAGCTCGAGGTCGGAGGCGGCGTCCACCTTCGCGCTGGAGGCCAGCGGTCCGTTGCGCACCCGTTCGGGGAGTAGATTGACGTCCACCGGCCGCCCCGCCGGCGCCATGTGGACGAGCTGCCGGGCGATGTTCTCCAATTCGGCGAGATTGCCCGGATAGTCGTAGCTCAGCAGCGCCGACATCGCCTTGACGGTGATCCCCTGGATGCGCTTCCCCGACTCGTGGCAGAACCGGTTGATGTACGACTGGATCAGGATCGGCAGGTCCTCGCGGCGGTCGCGCAGCGGCGGCACCTCGATCATGAACTGCGACAGCCGGTAGGCGAGGTCGACCCGGAAGCGGTCCTGGGCCACCACCGAATCGAGCGGCGCGCGGCTCCCCACCACCAGCCGCACGTCCACCGAATGCGCCTCGTTGCTCCCCGTGGGCTCGACCTGCCCGGAGCGCAGATAGCGCACCAGCCGCGCCTGGAGGTCCATCGGGAGCTGCTCGATCTCGTCGAGGAAGAGCGTGCCGCCGTTGGCGAGCACCAGCTTCCCCTCGCGCCGCACCGGCCCCCCCTTGCCCGGAATCTCGGCGCCGAAGAGGTCCGCCTCGATCTGCTGCGGCTTGGCGCCGCCGCAGGTCGCCGTGATGAACGGCCCCTGCCGCCGCGGCCCCGAGAGATGGAGCGACTTGGCCAGCAGGTCCTTGCCCACGCCGGGATCGCCGGAGAGCAGCACGTGGACCGGCGGATCGATCGCCGAGCGGAGCATCTCGACCACCTGCTTCATCGCCGCCGACTCGCCGACTACCAGGTTGGGATCGAGCGTCAGATCCTGCTGCCCCGGGTGGCCGGGGAGGATCGGCTCGTACCACCCGACGTGGTGGACCAGCCCGAGCACCAGCAGGTGCCCCAGGGCGCTCAGCGAGAGCACCGGCGTCCACTCCTCGGGCGAGAAGCGCGGGAAGGCGGCGACCAGCGTGTAGCCGCGGTCGAGCGCCACGAAGGAGTGATGGAAGATCCACGCCGGCGCCTCGCCCAGCAGGCCGAGGAACGAGCCCTCCTTAGGGACGCCCCCCGCATTGCCCGCGCTGCCGCCATTGCGCTGCCCGTCGCGCGGCTTGAGGATCTGGCTGAGCAGCGCCTCGCCGCTCGCCAGCCACGCCGGATCGGTGGTCACCACCAGCTTCAGCGCGGCCCCCTCCAGCTCCCCCACCAGCAGGAACATGGCGCCACCGCCGAAGTCCGCCAGCACCTCGTTGAGCAGCGCCTCCGAGGTCGTCCGGCTCTCGGCGTCGCCGAGCACCCACTCGCTCATCCGGTTCAGGTGGCCGATCATCCGTACCGGCGTGATCACCGGCGGCCCGTCCACCCGCTTCTCCTCGACCGGCGGCGGCGGCGCCTTCTCCGGCCCGGGGGTAACGTCCTCGACCAGCAACGTCACGCCGCCCAGCCGGATCTCGTCCAGCACCTCCAGCGTCGCGTCCCGCACCTTGCGGCCGCTCACCAGCAGCCCCTTGCGCGTCCCCAGATCCTCGATCCGCAGCGACGTGCCGTCGTAGGTGATCCGCGCGTGCTTCTGCGCCACCCCCGCGTACGGCAGAAAGATGTCGCACTCGGGCCAGCTCCCGATGATCAGCTCGCTTCGATGAATGGGGAACCGGCGCACCCCGTCCGGCGCATAGGCGACAAGTCTCAGCATCGACAGAAGTCTATCTCACCCCACGGGAAACCCCTCTGGCAGGGTTCTTGCGAGAGCGAAAGGCCGCAACCAGGTGATTCTCACCCCGACCCTCCAAGGAGATCTCCCATGAACCAAAATTTCGCTAAGAAGGCTCTCTTCGCCGCTTGCTGCGGCGCCCTTGCCGCTCTCCTGCCGCTGCCGGCCGCCGCGCAGCAGACCCCCGCGCCCACGATGCGCGTGATCGAAAAGGGCGAGCACCTCAAGGGCGCGGTCCAGTTCAATGAAGCCGACCTGGTCGGCAAGGCTTGCACGGTCCAGACGATCGCCTGCGGCCAGACCGTGAGCGGCACGCTCGCCTCGACCGACTGCACCACCAGCAACGGCTCCAATGCCGATCTCTATCAGTTCCCCGGGACTTCGGGGCAGACCGTCACGATCACCCAGCGTTCCACCAGCTTCGACTCCTACCTGGCCCTCTTCAACCCGGCGAACCAGGACGTGGCGGAGAACAACAACGGCGGCGGCGGCAACGATGCGCAGCTCGTGGTCCAGCTCAACACCTCCGGCACCTGGGAGATCGTCGCCACCAGCAACGCCAGCGGGGAGACCGGCGCCTACACGCTGACGCTCAACTGCGGCACCACCGGCGGCACCGCCCCCACGGCCCCGTCCAAGCTCCAGGCCACGGCGGTAGCCGCCACCGAGATCGACCTCACCTGGCAGGACAATTCGAACAATGAGACCGGCTTCGCCATCGATTCGATCATCAATGGTGTCTTCCAGCAGATCGGCACCGTCAGCGCCAATATCACCGCGGCCCGGATCACCCAATTGACGCCGCAGACCAGCTACACCTTCCGCGTGCGCGCCCTCAACGGCAGCACCAGCTCCGCCCCCTCCAACCAGGTGACGGCGACCACCCCGGCCGGCACCGGCGGCGGCGGTGGCTACCTGAGCACCAGCGCCATCCCGAACTTCCAGTTCAAGGTGCGGATCTTCAACTCGACGACCCCCACCGCGGGCGCCAAGGAGACCGACTGCATCCCCGAGACCCTCTGCGTGAGCGGCGCCGTTCCCGGCCGATCGGAGGTCTTCGTCCGCGTCGTCGGCCCGCGCCCCAACGGCTATCTCTGGCCGACGATCGTCCGCTTCACCCCCTCGCGCGTCGAGGTGGACGTCATGCAGATCAGCACCGGGATCACCAAGACCTACGTGCTGCCCGCCGTGCCCGCCGACTCGGATGAGCTCAGCGGCCTGCAGGACCGCACCGGCTTCCTGCCGTAAAGGGCAGTTCTGTAGGGGCGGCCCTATGTGGCCGCCCTGGGTGGGGGGAACCCTCGAAAACGTGAGACCTGGGCGGGCAAACGCACCCCGCCCGCCCAGGGCGGCCACACAGGGCCGCCCTACACCTCTTCTCCCCGCCTTTCCTTTCACTAACCTTCTCCCTCTTCTCCCTGCTATTCTCCCCCTCCGTGAACGACCTCTTCCTCCGTACCTGCCGTGGCGAGGCCACCGAGCGGCGCCCCGTCTGGCTGATGCGCCAGGCCGGCCGCTACCTCCCCGAATACCGGGCCATCCGCAAGAAGGTGGATTTCCTCACCCTCTGCAAGACCCCCGAGCTCGCCGCCGAGGTGACCCTCCAGCCGGTCGACATCCTCGGCGTGGACGCGGCCATCCTCTTCGCCGACATCCTCCTGCCGCTGGAGGCCATGGGCGCCGAGCTGCAATTCGTCAAGGGGGACGGCCCCAGCTTCCCCCACCCCGTGCGCACCCGCGAGGACATCGCCCGCCTGCGCGAGCCGAACGTCGAGGAGACCCTCGGCTACGTCTTCGACGCCATGCGCCTCGTCCGCCGCGAGCTCGCCGGCCGCGTGCCCGTCCTCGGCTTCGGAGGCACTCCCTGGACCCTCGCCGCCTATCTGGTGGAAGGCGGGGGCTCCAAGCACTTCGAGCACCTCCTCGCCTGGAGCTACGGCGACCCCGAAGGCCTCGCCGTCCTCCTCGACCGTATCGCCGACGTCTCCATCGCCTACCTCAACGGCCAGATCGCCGCCGGAGCTCAAGCCCTCCAGCTCTTCGACACCTGGGGAGGCCTCCTCTCCCTCGAACGCTGGCGCGCCCTGGCCCTACCCCCCCTGCGCAAGATCGTCGACGCCCTCAAGGGGAAGGTCCCGCTGATCTACTACGTCAACGGCGGCGGCCACCTTCTGCCTGCCATGGCGGATCTGCCCGTGGACGTGCTGTCCGTGGATTGGCGCCAGCCTCTTTCCGAGGTACGCCGGATCGTGGGCGACCGGGTCTTACAGGGGAACCTCGACCCGGCGGCCCTGCTGGCGCCGATCCCTGAGATCCAGCGGCGTACGGCTGAAGTGATCGAGCAGGGGCGGGGCGGGGGGCATATCGTGAATCTGGGACATGGGATTTTGCCGATGGTGCCGGTGGAGAATGCTAGGGCGTTTGTGGAGGCGGTGCAGGGGGCTTGATGCCTCCGGCACTGCCCTCAGTCGGCGTCCTCTCGGTGTTTCTTCAAGACGCCTCTCCCACGCGGGGTGATCCGATAGCGCTGCTTCGAGCTGCGCGGCTTGTCAGGGAAGGTCATTTTGATCAAGCCTGCCTTGAGGGCTGGGAGTAGATAAGCCTTGCGAAAATGCTCCTCATCCTTGAGACCGAGGGCTGCCTGCAGGGCCCGCCGGTCGAGCTCGCCCTTGAGCGCCGACAGTAAGGCGACTTCCGGGGTGACTTCCGGGGTGACTTCCGGGGTGACTTCCGGGGTAGCCTCCATCTGAGCTCTGACCTCAGGGTCCGGGAAAAAAACGGCCGTAAAGAAGCTGTTCTCGGTGAAGGCGGGCTCCGGGCAGCCCTGATCGCGTGCCGTGTCCCGCATCCGCTTGATGCCGGTCCCCGCCTTCTCAATAAACGAGATCCGGTGAAGCAGATCGGCGATAACGGCATTGCGCCGCACGCTCTTGTGGCCGAGATCGGCGGGTCGCATCCCCTTAGGCAGGCCACCCGGGCTGCTCACCTCGATCCGGTCGTCGTAAATCTCCACGAAGACGTTGGCGCCTTCGTTGAACCAGTCCCGGTGCATCACGGCGTTGGTGATCGCCTCGCGCAGAGCAGCTACGGGGTACTCAGGAATCTCGTCCCGTTGCAGGCGTTCGATCCGGTAGGCGGTGCGCGTGTTGCGCTCGATGAAGCGCAGGCTCTCTTCGATGTCGGCGACCACGCCGCCCGCAAAGTCCTTGCGATCCAGGACGTGTACCTTGTCGGTGCCCTTCGCGAGCAAGCAGGTGATATAGGCCTGACTGAAGAAGCGCCGGACGTCCTGCGCGAAGAAGAGAACCCCGGCATTGCGGAACATGAGCCGTCCGCCGGAGCGCTCCGCGGCCTCGATGTTCACCAAGACGTCCTCGATGGGGGCCTGGCCGCTGATGCCGCTCAAGTGGAGCCAAGAGTTATACTTTTCGCGATCGAAGTCCTTGGGATAGCGAAACTTGGGACATAGGGAGCGGTCGAAGCGGAGGACTCCCTCCGTACGAAAAAAGTCCCGGATCTCGTCGCGGCTGAGCTTCTGGGTTGTCGCTCCCTGACGCCAGAAGAACCCGTCGCTGCACTGGACCGGCTTGGCGCCGCTCTCTCGTACTGTAACGACGACCACGGTGCCGACCGGCTCCGCCATCAGTTGAATCGGTGGATCGCAGTTGCGGGCGATGTCCTGGATGCGGGCACGGAGCTCGTTCGAGTCTCGGATCCCCGCAACGGTGCCGTCGTCACGGACTCCCAACAGGATTTTGCCGCCCAGCGTATTCGCAAGCGCCACAAGC
This sequence comes from uncultured Acidobacteriota bacterium, assembly GCA_963718645.1. Lineage (GTDB taxonomy): Bacteria > Acidobacteriota > Thermoanaerobaculia > Multivoradales > UBA5704 > DATARR01. The sequence continues at coordinate 1,107,215 of OY970373.1, read as the reverse complement.
TCGCGCGCGAAAGATGAAGACAGACCCTCCTTGAACTCCAGAGTCGTGCCTTCGCCCTCCTGGAGAAGGATCTCAAGATCGGATCGTTTCATAGTTCGGAAGAAGGAGTCTGCCGTAGGTCTCGGGGCACCTGAACCCGGATTTTATTCCACAAAGCGGCTGTCGTACAGCCCGTAAAAGAGATCCTTGGCAGCAGAAGACGCGCCCCTGACCCCAACCTGGTCGGAGAAGGCTCCAGGCACTTCTCGAGCACCTCCTCGCCTGGAGCTACGGCGACCCCGAAGGTCTCGCCCTCCTCCTCGACCGCCTCGCCGACGTCTCCATCGCCTACCTCAACGGCCAGATCGCCGCCGGAGCCCAAGCCCTCCAGCTCTTCGACACTTGGGGCGGCGTTCTCTCCCTCGAACGCTGGCGCGCCCTGGCCCTACCCCCCCTGCGCAAGATCGTCGACGCCCTCAAGGGGAAGGTCCCGCTGATCTACTACGTCAACGGTGGCGGCCACCTTCTGCCTGCCATGGCGGATCTGCCCGTGGACGTGCTGTCCGTGGATTGGTGGCAGCCCCTCTCCCAGGTGCGGCAGATCATGGGCGACCGGGTGTTACAGGGGAACCTGGACCCGGCGGCCCTGCTGGCGCCCATCCCGGAGATCCAGCGCCGCACCGCCGAAGTGATCGAGCAGGGGCGGGGCGGGGGGCATATTGTGAATCTGGGGCATGGGATTTTGCCGATGGTGCCAGTGGAGAGTGCGAAGGCGTTTGTGGAGGCGGTGAAGGGGACCTCTACTTAAACCACCGCTCAAAAACCACATTTGGCAGCTTAGGCCGAGTCTTCATGAAATCGCCCTTATAGAATCGGCTGGCACTTAGTTCCTACGGTTTCCCCTCGAAAGCAGGCCGTCTTGCGCTCAAACACGGACATCCCGCCAGCCCTGGCCGAGATCCTGCTGGCTGAATGTGCGACCAATCCAACAGGCCCTAGCTCAACCTGTCCCAGCAATGGCGAATCTATTCCACACGAAGAGACGAAGACTTTATTTTACCAGAGCCTTCCCAATAACCGACTCTATCGACTTCAACACGGCTCCGAGGCCCTCAGCCCTCATGACTTTAGTATCGCGAACGAAGTGCTCGCGTATCTCTCCGCTAGAGGTAACTACATAAATCTGCAGCCGCCGCGATTCTCGGGTGGCTATCCACTTTTGCAGCTGTGTCGTAAGCCAAGAAATTATAGCCTGCACAACAATGGTAGCAACACCACCAGTCGTAAAAGTCAAGATAAGATCACCCATACCAAGGGCACCCTTCGGCTTGTCGGCCACAGATATTGGTATTTCAACTCCTGTTCGATTGCCTACCATCTGGATTAGCTCGGCTGCGCCCACCTCACCGAAATATTCGATCCTTACCCCACTATCGCTCATGACTCACCTCCGAGAAAGTCTTTCGCTTTGTCGTGAATAGCATTGATCTCGGCGACATTGACGTGCAGATCCGACTGAAACCCGCTTTCTAGAGCCATAATCGAAGCTACAGCGGCCTTATTACCTTCCACCAAATAAGACTTCTTAGAAGCGCCATCGTGAATACATGCGTACGTCCGAACCTGACCATCTACACTGGCCGAGATGAACGTTGCCCGTAATCGCCGTTGCTCTCCCTCAAACCGAGGCTTCGGCGCAAGAAAAAGCTGCTGCAGCGCCAAATATCTAGACTCTGCTTTCCACGAGTCATCCTTAGGGTTTAGTACCGTCAATCTAGCACGATGACCATTCCCATCCCCCGACTCGAAGACCGCAAACACTCCAGTTAGCGGGGGGGACGGCGGCTTGCCTCCGCCGAAGCCAATATCAACAGCCCCAAAGATCCCGTATTTATCAAAAAAACTTCCTAACTTTGCCAGATCGACCACTCCTATATCGGCAGGTCTCTCAGTGGCTACGGCAGTCCGTTCGCTTCTTTGGCTAGCCAGAAAGGGCCGATAGAACTGCTCCACCTCTTGAATCGTTGGTCCCACGCCTCCTTTATGTCTCTCAGACCTCAAGGATCGCAGATACTCAACTCGTCCAAAGACGGCCTTATCAAAGCGTGCCTGCTCATCTATGCTGACCTGATCTCCATCCAAAGGTTCAATCACAGTAGCGCCAATGCCTGAGGCTCGCAGAATCCTTAAAATACCTGGCGTGTGAAAACTGCCGATGAAAGCCACATGCAAGCGATCGGGAGGAGCACTCTTGACGTTACTGGCGATCTTCTCCGCCATTACAGTATCGCGTGCAAGAGCTACGGCAAAAGCGTTTGCGTTTATTTTATATCCATCCGACAATCTTTTCAGCTTAGACGCAAGCGCCTTATCCTCCATTCCCGTTGCAAGTGCCCCCAAAGCTTGGGCGCCACCCCTCCAATATCGCACAATTCCACCGCCGGAAGCTTCCCTTATGTCCGCAGTCATAAAGGCTAATGCTTGCATCAAGAGAGCCTTCATATCGCCGGTCGCCGTCGAAGCCTGCCTATTCAGTTCCGGAATAAGATTAAATGCATCTTTAGTAGCACCGTGCGCTTCCGGTGTATCCTTCGCCAGCAACTCGTTGGAATCTATCGCTACGCTGTCTATCGATCGACCCGAGAGAAGGCGATATGCCATAGCGGAATCGATCAAGTAACGACGTGCAAGGCTAAATACCAAACCAGGCGAGCCGCCATTCGCAGCAACAACTCGGTCTAGCCCGTTTAGCGGAATCGAGTCTGTTGGATTCGGATTGAATCCTTCAACCAGGAATTTAATCTTGTCCGCAGGGATGGACTCGAGCATCACCTCCAGGCCGTGGACGAGGTGTGAGACTCCGGCCAAGCTTGCATGAGGATCATGAATAATTAGAACTCCTGGCTCGCTATTGGTTGAAGTTTGAACAAAACCCCTGGCGATACGAAGATGAGCTTGAGCGGAGTTAGGAACATGCAGCCGCAAGGAACCAACCGGAAGCGGCTCCGGCAAGGGATGCCCGAAAGTCAATTGAATAAAAGCCACATCCTGTTCCTGGTTCAGCTCATAGCTTTGCAAGCCAATTGAGATACAATGAGACAGAAAATCCGGCCAATAGCTCTCTGGAAACTTGCTGAACATCCTATATGATTCAAGCTTGAAAGCAGACTTCTCCTCGCTGTTCGAAGCCACTGGTAAACTCTGGATGACGGAACGAGGATTATCACCTGAGCCTATGTCGTAGACCAACTCCATTGTCTCACCTCTAAAGCGAAGATTTACTCCCTTCGCCTTTTTAGCCAAGCCCACGGCTGCCCCCTTGCCGAGGCTCTTCGAAGCCAATGCGTAAATCTTGACTTCATGCTTAGCTCTTTGAACGAGGACCTGAGAATCACCGCGCAGGGCCAGAGACCGAACCCTGAGCGCAGCTTTCCCAACATCTGGAGCACCCGATGCCGCCCGTACCTCTATGCCTAAAGACGGGAGAGTTATAAGCAGTACAAATATTATCCTTAAGCCGCGCATACGCATACCCACCTCCCTATTCGATTGGCGGTTGGCAAAAATCACGCCAGCGCGCCAGGTACATTTCTGGGTTCAGTCCTAGTTCAAGAGCACGCACACAAGCCACAATTTGAATGTCTTCTGTCAGTAAAATGTTTCTTATAACACTCCTTCCAAAGCTTAGGTATGATTCCTCCGTGAGACCGCCCTCAACTAGTCCCACGCCTAGGTTGATGAACATTCCAACAATGGAATCGGAACCACAAGGGTGAACTAGATCTCCCGACTGAGGCGAGAATGCTGAATTACAATGAAATGCCCGAAGCAGTTTAATATGCCCTAGCTCAAGATCGGAGAGATCCACCAGCCCTGGCGGACCGGCATCGAGATCACCCTCTCCGCTCCAGGACCTCCGCAAACCGGTACCCGTTTCCCAACCTCCAGACGAAGCCTCAAAATCGGCGAAAATGATCTTGGTTTGCCGATCTTGGAGCACCTTGCGCACGATCCCGGGGGGAGCGTTCATATACCACCGTAACGTTACCATTTCGCTGTCAATACATTGATTAGCCAGCAGAGAAAGGCTCTCCAAAAGAAGGTCTGTCAATCTATGGCAATCGTCATCGTAATGAACGTAGTTACTAGCGTCCGGTTAGAAGTTGAATAGAATCAGTTGGTTAGCGGGGTTGTCTATTTCTCGTTGGGACCGATCGGGCTGCAAGGCGCATGAAATCTCGGTTTTCTCGAAGATCGAGACCGACAAGATCTGTAGACATGTGTACAGCGAGGCCTCGAGTTGAAGCTCTTTCTTGACAATGGCGATCAACACGTAAGTGGCCACGGCGCACCAGATTTGCGTCTTCACCGCGTTCTCGCTGGTACCAAGAAATCGCTTAATGCGCAGGTGCTGTTTGATCCACTTGAAGAACAGCTCGACCTGCCAGCGGCTTTTGTACAGAGCCGCGATCGTCAAGGCGGGCAAGACCGTGTTGTTGGTCAGGAAGACGAGCGTCTTGCCAGACTCGGAGTCCTTGAAACGGACACGCCGCAGATGCTCCGGGTAGGCTTTGGCCGAGTAGAACCCATTGAGCATCACGCACTGGTCGCAGATTACGCCGGTAGAGCGCTGCGTCGGCGCCGAATACACGCGCCGAGCATCCATGCCTTGCTTGGCACGAGTGACGAAGAAGGCACCGGCCTGATGCATCGCGTACAGCCGCGTAAAGTCCACGTAGCCACGATCCATTACGTAGAAGGCACCGGCCTCAATCGGCAAGATGTCGAGCACGTTGACATCGTGCAGCTTGCCATCGCTGATGTGGAGGAACGTCGGGATCGAGCCCCGGAGGTCCAGAAGCGTGTGCAGCTTGATAGCCGCCTTGGTCGATCGAAACGGCGCCCAGTCGAACAGGCTCAGGCACAGATCGATCGTGGTGGAGTCCAGCGCATAGACGCTGGCATCGAGTCCGAGCACCGAAGGATCTTGCGCGTAGAGCGCTTTGGCGCGCGCGATCAGTCGCTGAGCCAGCCCATGATAGATACGCCAGTCGCGACGCTCGAGTGCGTCGGCCAACGTCGAGCGCGCGGGCGACGCCTTCATTCCCATATGAAACAGCTTGGTTTGGTTGGCGGCCAGACAAGCCTCGATGTCGCGCAGCGATTCGCGCCAGGTGAGTTGCGCGAAGGCCATGACGCGGAACAGGTCGGCACAGCTCAGAGTGCGCACGCCCGCATCACCTTTGTGCCGTTCGACGATGCGGCCGAAGGTCTTCCAGGGGACAAACTCCATCACCTGTGCGAACAGCGTCTTGCCCACATTCATGCGTCACCTCGGGGTCGGTCAAGCCCGAGAGCATGGCATGGGCGATTAGCAAAGCCTCGCGCTCAGCTACCGGGAACTCCGCCCGGCCGGCCCCTGACTCAGTGGGATCGGAGGCGAAGCACCGCCCCCAAGAAATTGCTCAAGCTCTCCGGGGTGCCTCCGCCCCCCGAAATTCAAATCGTGGACACCCCTGAGTCGCCCGAAACTTCAGTCAATGCAGACCTTACGGCCGGTAGACAGGAAATAGACCGGACGCTAGTGGAACGTAGTCATTAATGAGTACAACACAGGAAGCTAAAAACTTACCAGTCCTCTGACGTAGATCAAACACTTGCTCTCGGAACTGAGCGATCGAGACTAATTGACGCTCAGAGACACACAGCTGAATATCAGCATTACAAAAACCAGGGAAGCGAAGCTCACAGAAAGTGGTAAATGGCCAGCGTAGCGACCACCGCGTCGTATCTTCTACTCTTATGAAAAGGCATCTACGAGTGACTGCTGTTCCACCGGTGAAGCTCGGACAGTTCAACCAGTCGAGATACTGCCGGTAAGAGGCCTCGATTGCAGTCCGTTGATAGCGACCACGAAAAAACGGGGTTATACTGATTGAGGGGATAGTTCGGGTCAAAGCGTTAATTAAACGGTATCTGTTTACCGGATCGGAGCCGTCATCAGGTCATAGTAGGAAGGCGGTCTGGGGCTGCGAAGAATCGCGCTGAAAAGAGCCAGTGAGTTGAAGCCGCGTTGCTGACCTGTCCGCAGAAGGCTGGTCAAGATTGACTGGGCCTTGGCGCCATCGGACGTGCGGTTGCCGCCACACGATTTGCGGTTGACGACGGCAGGCCGAATCGCCTGCTCGGCGGGCCAATTGGTGGCCTCGACATCCTCCCGGTCGAGGAAGACGAACAGATCGTTCTGGTGGCGCCGCAAGTGCTTGGCCAAGCGCCGATTGCCGGTATGGGTGATCCGACCCGCGAGCAGACGGTTCATCTGGGCTGCCAAGCGCCCTTTGGCGATCCGCACTCCCTGCGGGCTGAGGGTTCCAGCCGTCCGCCGATCCCGCACGGACAAAGCCGCCTGGAGAATCGCCTTGACCTGGCGGGGAAATCTCGCCGCGCCGCCCTGAGCGGTCTCCAGCATCTCCCGACAACGCCGCAGCAAATGGGCTAAGCAGGTCTGCTGCGTCGCTTGGGTGAAACGCCGGTATGGCGCCCACCCATCCGCCACCAGGACTCCCCCATAGCTCTCCCCCAGCACTGTCGCCGCTTGCGCGAACCCGCGGCCCCGCACAATCGCATAGACCGTCTCGCAGCGATTGGTAAAGGCCCACAGCCAACCACCGCGCCCCCCGATGCGCCAGCCGCTCTCATCCGGGTAGACCACGGCAGACTTGCGAATCGCTTGCACCAACTCCTCATAGATCGGCTGCGCTTTCTTCGCCGTCCGCAGCAAGGCCCGGCACAGCGTCGAGCGCGATACCCGAAGACCGGCCATCTGCTCCAGCAAACCGGCGATCTTGCCGTAACTCAAGCCGCCAACTTTGTTCAGATAGGTGGCCAGCGACACCACTCCCGGACCGATCTGAACACCGGCCACTCCCACCGCCTGCGAGCTCTGACGAGGATGTCGTCCGCTCTGTCGACATCCACACCGGGAGCACTCGCCGTAGTGGAGGATGAATTCGGTCGTCCACGGGCGGATCTCCGGAATATCAATCTGGTATTGGCTTTCCTGGCCCATCCGGTGCACTGGGCTTTGGCAGACCTCGCACCGCGAAGGGCAGGCGACCTCAATCGTCTCATCGACCTGCTCGGGAACCGGCCGGCAAGAGCGCTTTCCGTACTGCTCTGCAGGCTTGCGGCCCGGCTTCTGGGGATGGCTCTTCGGCTCCCCCTTCGAGAACGGGGCGGCTTGGCGTTTGCCACCGCGTCGCAACTCCTCGATGATCTTCTCCAATTGAGCAATCCGGCGCTCTTGCCGCTCGATCCGCTGCTCCTGCTCAGCGATCCGGCGCCCCTGCTCGCTGATCCGGCCTCGGAGCTCAGAGTTTTCTTGAAGGATTTCCTCGTAAGTCGGCATGTCCGAAGGAGATTAGACCATGCCTCCAGGGGAAAAACAAGTCGCTCCCAGGCGTGTCGTCAAGGCGGCGGGTGTGCTTCAACCCCCGGAAAGGGCGGTAAACAGATACATTAAACGATATCCATCGGAAAGTGATCTGATTACCACGACCGAGCAAGTCTCCTTCGACTCGGTGGCCAGAAATAAGATCACATCACTGTTCCCGCCTATGCGAGTTGACAGAAAGACATCAAGGTCGTTAAGGGCGAATCGGTGCTGAACCGTCCAGAAACGATCTGCGAGAAGAGCGGCGATCGACGTACGTGGTCCAGCTCTCCACTCTAAGTCGTCGGCAGTATTAGTCACGTCAGGGTTCCATAAGTATGAAATTACGGCTTCCGGATCTATTCTCCCTGTAGTTGATGCTCCTGCGATGGCGGAATGCCGCCCCGCTGAGCCTTCCTCATTGAAGTGGACGGACGCGGGACTAGAATTCCACCATGATCTCCGATCTTACGGGTAAGGGACTACTCCACGCTCACCGCGCGGGCCATCTTTCCAGTTTGACCAGAAGATATCATATGGCGTTCCTCACCGGTGCCTACCGTGCTTGGCAGCGAGCACGGGCTCTCGGTAGAAAGTCTATTAGGTGGGCTCTTCCGCGCTTTGCGACAAGTCGATATCTACATGCGCTCCTCAATATACTTCTATGCTATCAGAGCGCTTGCTCGAATGGAAGGTTCAAACGGAGTAGAGTCCGGGGGGGGTGGGCCAGGACGGCTGCGGAACAGGCGCCACCCTCGTAGAAATAGATGACCCTCGATAACCCGACTTCTCCACCATCTTACCCACCCAAGCCCGACTGGCCACCTTCTGGCCCACTCTGAGTCCGAGATCCGGAGAACAGGTGCCACCCAAAACTGTGCACGTCCAACCCATCTCCTGCGCGTAGGTGAGGATGCGGGCCTGGACGGTCGTCTTATTGTCGAAGGGCTTGATTACGGCGCGGCGGGGTCGAGAATCGTGACCGGCAGATTGCGGAAGTGGCCGACGTTGAACGTAAGCAGCCGGGCGATCCCGTAACTCTGCATAGCCGCCACGAGCCGCACGTCGTGCGCCCGGAAGCCCGTCACGCCGTGGGTCTCGACCAGCCCTTGCCAAAGCCGGCTCAACTCCTCGCGGTCAGGGAGCAGGGTGAAACGCCGTTGGAAGAAGCGCAGCCAATATCCGGCCTGGACTGGGGTCATCCCCAACCCGTTGCTCCCTGCGGGAGGCGCCCCCGGAGGACGGGTCGCCACCACCCAGAACTCGTAGAAATTCTGGGGAACCAGGACCAGCAGCTCTCCGCGTCCCAGGAGCGTCTGAATTGCCGCGCGTGCCACGGCGGCCTGCGGCTCGTACGACCGCGTCATCCGGGTGAGCAGATTGGTGTCGAGCAGGATCATTCTCCGTCCCCGCGCGTATAGACCGCTTCGCGCGAGTCGTCCGGGTCCTCAACGTGCACCATGTGAGGACGCATTTCGGCGAAAATGTCCTCCTGGTCCGGAGTCCGAGCAGCCCCCTGTGGCGGTTCATCCACGAAGACGATGGCCTCCCGTACCTCGCCAGTTATCCGGGCAAGATCCTCGGCGATCTGCTGCTTCGTTCCCCTTAGCACGTGCGCTTGCATATTCAACTCCGTCGGATTGCAGGCCACTCGCTGGCCCATCCTGTATGAACCTATTTTTGCTGAAAACCGCTCCCCAGGCAAATCCACCCGACCCGGACTAGGTGCGGAACAGGTGCCTGCGGAATAGGTGCCGCGGAATAGGTGGCACCTAAACAATCATAGCTCCCTCGAGCCGGGGCGGCTTGAGGGAGCCGACGGCCGCGTCGCCGCAAGCCGCTAAATCAGCAGCGGCAGGTGGTAACGCCACCGCAACTGTAGGCGCAGGTATTGCCGGCACCGCAGCTAGCAGTACAATCGGCCGTCCCATCGCAATGCAGGCTAAGCCCGCCGGCTACGGCCCGCAACTCGCGGTCGAGAGAGCGGAGGGTCTCGCGGCTGAGCTTCAAAGTCCGGAGCTTCCGAGAGGTCGAATCTTTCTTCATGGAGTGGTTACCTTCTTCGAAAGAATGCGGCGGAAGGCCGCAGGCTCGTCGTTAGAGGTTAGCGCAAAAGACTGCTGCCCGCATAGGTGGTGCCACCAGAACAGATGCAGAACAGGTGCCACCCAAGTAGGGCGCTTCAGCTTCGATAACGGCGACCAGCGCGGCTATGCGCCCGCGCCTCCGCTCCTCCGGCAGATGCTTCCAACAGGGTAGCGGATCGAGCTCCAAGACCTCTCGGGTCGCGTACTGGAGACGATCGAAGGTCTCGCCGCGGCGGCGAGCGGCGTACTCCTGGGTGCGGTCGAACCAGAGGCCTTCCAGGATCTCTCCTTCGAGCAGCGCCCGGACTTACGGGTCAATGACTTCCAGGCTGTTCTTGGAAAATTTCGGCAGTCTTCGCGAATTGGGTGGCACCTCGCGCGGCCACGGGCCGCGCGGGGTCCACGGTCAAAGCCCCCAACATCAAAACCCTACTGAGGTCAGCCGCAGTCTGTGCACCCGGAGCGAACGTAGTAGTCCGTGATCTCCCCGTCGCAGTGAGCCCCGCCTGGATAGCAGGCCCCGACGCACCATCCAGAAGGTTGCGTGTGGGCGGCGTCATAGTAGTACTGATAGTCGCAAGCCCTTGAGGCAGCGTGGCTGTCCGCAGGCAGGGAAGTCATCGCGGCGATGAACAAGATCGTCAAGACAAAAAGTAATCTCAAGGGGTAATTGAACCTGGCGAGGCGTTGACGCATAGTTATCTCCTTTCGAGCAGCATGCCATAATGTAAATGCATCTGCAAGGTATCATGACGCGGCCCTCGGAATAGGTGCCAGCCGAGTAGTTGGGGTAGCGACGGCGTCGAGAGGGAGGACCACCGCAACATCAAACTGGGAATGCGCTGCGGATCTGAAAGCTTCAAACGCGCGCTCCTTACGCCCATGGGCGGTCCGCGCCGCGCCGTCCCTGGGTCCTGCCGCTCGCGGTCGGCCCCTCCGCCGCGAGCGCTACCCATTTCCAGCCGAATCCGGAGCGATCCAGGGCATGGTCTGCGTCATCCGCACCGCGGTAGGAGCCTCCCAGATCGGGGTGCGAGTACCGCGATCGAGATCGGAACAACGCCGCCCCCGGCCGCCATGATGTAGACCTCGGTGCGAACGACGTGGACCGCGGTCGCGACCCCCCCGACCTTGGTCGGAGTCACTCGGACCGCGCGGCGGACATCCCGACCGAGGTCTGGAAGACTCAGACTCCGGTGCGAACAGCGCAGTTTCCGGACCTGGCGCCTCCTGCGGGGCTGACTTTCGGGCCCGGAGAATAGGGCCCGGAGAATAGGTGCCAGCCGAGTAGTCAGAGAGTCCAGACGCTCTCCGAAGCGGTAGAATCCCTGCAGCGGCTCAAACGCGGTGACGGCAGGAGATGCCAGTATTAGGTCAGGGATGATCTTAGTCAAGGAGAAACGACAATATGCTGGTTCGCCGAAACCTTGTTCCGACTCTCTGGACCGTCTCTCTTGGGTTGCTCCTGTGCTCCTGCGCGTCGACCGCGCCGGCCGACCTCGACAAGGTGGTACGAGTCTACAACGTCTATCGAGTCGGCGGTGAAGTGCTCCCCCGCAAGGTCGAGGGTTGTGAGTATGTTGACGTCGTCGTTGCCTCGGCTCTCAACCCGGACGAGGCCAAAGGTGTGACGCTGTCCGACCCCAAGCTGCTTCTCGAGACGGTCAGAGCCCGCGCCCATGACAAGGGCGCCGACACAGCTTTTGTGTCGATCGCCAATCCAATCCTCAAGAATCCAAACCGCTCGCAGGGACCGCTCGTCTCTCAAACAACGGTATCCGACGAACACAGGCTTCGCGCGACCGTCTTTCGCTGCGGCGACTCCCCTGCTCCCCAGGCGTTCGGTTCACCCCTGCGTTAATCAAACGCGATGAAGCCGCCGAGCCGCCGTAACCTTCTGCGGGCCGTCGTAACCATCTGCGAGCCATCGTAAGCTTCTGCGGCTCGTCGTAACCATCTGCGGGCCGCCATAAGCTTCTGCGGGCCGTCGTAAGGATCTGCGGTCCGTCGTAAGCTTCTGCGAGCCGTCGTAACCATCTGCGGCTCGTCGTAAGGATCTGCGGCCCGTCGTAAGCTTCTGCGGACCGTCGTAACCTTCTGCGGCTCGTCGTAAGCTTCTGCGGACCGTCGTAAGCTTCTGCGGGCCGTCGTAACCTTCTGCGACCCGTCGTAAGCTTCTGCCAGCCGTCGTAACCATCCGCGAGCCGTCGTAAGCTTACGGTTGGCCGTTGTCACCATCAGTCAGGCGCGGGCTGACATCACCTCTCGCGCAGCCCGCACCCCCGAGGCCAGGGCTCCCTGCATCCACCCGGGGTGATCGGAGGTGTGCTCGCCGGCGAACAGGAGACGGCCTTCGGTGCGGCCGATGAGCGGAAGGAGGGAGCTCATCTGGCCGGGCTTGAACCAGGTGTAGGCGCCGCGGGCCCATTCGTCCTCGTCCCAGAATTTCGCGGCTCCCCCCTCGAACTGGTCCGGCAGCTCGGGGAAGGCCGTCGCGGCCTCCCGGACCGCCAGCAGCAGAGGGCTCTCCTGCGTCTTCGCCATCCGCGCTCCCGGATTCCGCGCTGGCCCAGGGCCTTCTCCTCGGGCGTCAGATCGAGAGGCCAGGAGGTCGCCTGTGGGGCATCCTAACGCGGGACACGTCTTCCAGGGTTCCTCATCGAGGATCTCAGCGAATCGGGTGGCACTTCGAGCCGCACTTCGAGCCCGGCCGAGGGGAAAGATCGCGTTGCGGTAGACTCATCGAGTCATGAGTCGCCGTCTCTGCGCGCTCGCGTTGTCTCTCTTCCTCGGCGGATATGTCGCCTCAGCGTCCCCTTCCCCGTGCGCGCGTGTGAGGTCGCAGCCTGAGGCCTGGGTCGCGTCGAGGGTCGACGCGCTCGTCGTGGCCGCGCACGCGGCGTACGAGGACGACGAGGCGCTTCCGGCTTACGAGAGAGTGCTCGGCGGGATCACCGACACGATCAGGCGGTGCGAGCTTGGGCGCGACGAAGGCTTCGTCAGCCGCTACCGTGAGCTCGTCGAGTACGTCGAAGCCGCGGCGCTCGACCAGCACCCCGACCACGAGCTCGGCTTCGCCGTGCCGGACCGGCAATACTTCGCGGAGACGCGCGGGCTCGTGCAGATCCCCGACTTCCTCACGGCCCAGGGCTTCCTTCGCGCGGCGAGCCGCGATGAAACACTTGCGCGTGCGAAGTCTTACCTGCGGCAGCTCAACAAGAAGCGAGAGCCTTCGGAACAGCTCGTCTTCTTCAGCTACAAGTCGCGGCACCTGGGGACGCCGGACAGCGACGAAAGTTATGGGCGGCTCCTCATCGTCGTCCCCGGAAACGCCGGGCAGGGCGTCCCGGAGAAATGGGTTCAGTTCGGCGTTCCGGACGCCCGCCGCCCGCGGGTGCGAAATGTCTCGGTGGTGTCGACGATCGCCCGTCCCGACGGAACGTCCAGCGTCTACTTCAAAGACTTCTACCGGACCTATCGGCGGGACGGCTCGATCAGCATCAAGGGGCGATGGGAGCTTGGGTTTGGCGACGACAACTGCGCGCAGTGCCACAAGAGCGGCATCCTCCCCATCTTCCCCGTCGCGGGTAGCGTGAGCCCGGACGAGCGCCAGGCGGTCGAGGAGGTCAACCGCCGTTTCCGGCGTTACGGCCCTCCCCGCTTTGACAGGTACCTGGACGAGACCAAACTCGGTCCCGGGCTCGGCTCGGCGACGTTGGCAGACCGTAACGGCCGCTTCGGGGAAGATTTCGTCAATTCGACCCTCGGGCGCGCGATGGCCTGCGCCTCCTGCCACGAGCGCGATGACCTCGGGGCACTCAACTGGCCCATGGACGGGACCATCATCAGCTCTTACATCAAAGGCGGCATGATGCCCTTCGGTGCGGCGCTGGATGATTCGCAACGCGGCGAGCTCTATAAGAAACTGATTCAGGAATACTTCGCTGCCGACAACGCTCATCCCGGCATCCTGAAGTCCTGGCTCCTCGGCAGGCTTCGGTAGCTACACTAAATAGGCGAAATAGGTGCCAGCCGAGTATTCAGGGAGTAGTCAGGTTCCTCGAACCCAACCTCCCCAAGAAGTGGGCGGCGGAAGTTCTACGTGCTACAATCCGCCTTGGACCGACGCTGGGAGGGGCGCATGGAACAACGAGTGACCTTGCGGGAAATCAACCAGAACCTGACCCGCTACGTGAAGGCAGCAGAGGAAGGGGAACGCATCGTCATTACCCGGCGCGGAAAGCCCATTGCCCTCCTCTCTCCTTTGCCCCTGCAGGAAGAGGAGCGGTCTCTTACCTCCGCTCAGGAAGCAGCGCTGAAGCGGCTCCTCAGCCAAAGTCATCACCTCGGTGGCCAAGCCCCCTCACGGGACGAGTTGCATGAGCGCTGAGCGGGTCAGCCTCGATTCCAACATCCTGTTCTACACGATCGACGCGGACGCCGGAAAGCGGCAGACGAGAGCCCGGGAGGTTGTGCGTCAAGCGGCGCTGGGCGACAGTGTCCTCAGTCTCCAGACGCTTTGCGAGTTCTTCGCCTCGACCACCCGCAAGGGCAAGTTGACCGCCGCTCAGGCCACCTCCCACGTTGAGGACTGGCAGGCACTGTTCCCTGTGGTCGCTGCCACGCCCGGCAGCCTTCGCTTGGCAATGCGAGCCGTCGAGCACCACAGCCTGTCCTTCTGGGATGCGATGCAGTGGGCTGTCGCCAAGCAGGCAGGGGCAACCGTGCTGCTGAGTGAAGATTTGCAGCACGATCGCGAGTTGGAGGGAGTCCGGTTTCGGAACCCGTTCCTGGAGCCCCGAGAGAAGGCCCCAAGTCGCTGAGGTCAGGATTCGCGGAGCGCACCTCGCGTGGCAGAGCTCCCGTGGGTCCAGGGAAGCTTCCGTATCTCGTACTACACTTCGATATCGCGGCCCTTCAGGCCGCCAACGAATCCGAATTGGATGGCCGTCAACCCAGGGCGTTGCCCTGGGCTCAATAATCCCAGGCCGTTGGCCCGGCAACGACGGCGCCGAAGAAGAGGACCACCGCGACACCGATCCTCCACATGCGCGCCCGAGGGCGAAGGGAATGGAGAGCAGGGAGTCCAGACGCTCTCCGAAGCGGTAGAATCCCTGCAGCGGCTCAAACCCTGCGCTAATCAGACGCTCTGATCCCCCTTGCGATGAAAGCCCTCTCCGTCTCCGACCGCCTCCTTTTCGGGCCTCTCGCCGGAATTCTGCTTGTCTTCGGCGTCGGTGGCTTGGCTCTGATGGTCCCGGGCTACAGCCATGTGCACCAGACCGTCAGCGAGATCGGAGAGATCGGTTCGCCGGCGCGAGTGCCGTTCGCCATTCTGCTGTCCTGCGTCGCAGTCTGCCTCCTCGTCTTCGCTTCAGCGGTTCGCGATGTGGCTGTTCAGATCGGCCAGCCACGGGGCGCCGCGTACATGATCGGGCTCATGGGGGTCTCGGCCGCCGGTGTGGGGGTGTTCGCCTATCCGCATCCGCTTCACAACGTGTTCGGGCTCTCCGAGCTGGTCGGCTACCAGGCACCGCTGGTGCTGGCGCTTACGTGGAGACGCTATCCGCGGCCGAAGGCCCTCGTTCGATTCTCGTGGGTCATGTCCGCTCTTGTCTGGCTCGCCATCGCCCTCAACTTGAGCTCTCTGGACCGGCAGGGTGCGCTTTGGGCCCTCCTGAAGCCCGAGTACGGTCTGGTGCAGAGAGCGCTCTTCGCCAGTTGGTTTGGCTGGTGCGGTGGCGTGGGTATTTTGAGCGGTCAAACCCTTGGAAGCTGGAGTCGGGCACGCGTGGCCGCCCCGGCGGGAGGAGGAGCGGTCTCTGACCCGGCAAGCACGGCGCCGGAATAGGTGCAGGGTGGAACGATCTGCGAGCCGTCGTAACGATCCGCGGGTTCGTCGATGAGGATGGCGAGGTGACGCGGTAGGAACCCTGAGATTTCATTCTCTAGCTGCCACGAGATCCGAAACCATTTGGTGGAGCTGTTCGAATTCCCTCAGGGGAGCGGTGGAAAAGCTGATCACGCGATAGGAACTCTCATCGACGAGCACCAAGCTGGTCATATATTCAATGCCGACCAGAAGTGGCTGATTGGGTTTTTCAGCGTTGTCCTTTGGATTGCTCCAGATCTTGTTGCACAGGAAGATCATCTGATTGGCTTTTTCTTGGCTCAAATCGCGATGCCCCCGCGATGGAGCGGACCCATCGCGGTAAAAGTCGTAGGAGATATGCTTTGCGTCCAAGTCTACGACGATTCGGCTAACGTCGCGCCAATACATGCCTTGCCGAAGAATGACAAACCCCTTTTTCGTTGTCCCCCTTGCCTCTGGCTGGACTTTCTCTAAAGGATCGATTCGGGCTTTCTTCTCCCCAAAGCCTGCCGACCCAGGAGTCCCCTCCTGCCCGCCCACCAAAAGAGGGCTGCCGATCAAGAGCGTGAGACATGCGATCAGGCAGCTACCGAATAGTCTGACAAGAGTCATGATTCATTCTCTTTCTCGGCTTCACTCAAGGTATCTTACCGCATCAGCGCGCTTTGCTGGATGCCACAGTTCCTCCACCGCGCCCAGCCGCCGCCTGAAGCCACTGTCATGGGGGAGCGGCGGCCGGCGGTTGCCCCGCCTGCGTGGCGAGGAAGGACAAGCCGGCGATGCCGAGGCCCCCCGTCTGCGTCTCGGTGCCGGGGTTGGGAGACACGGAGTAGGTGACCGTTCCATTGCCGCTTCCGGAGCCGCCCGAGGTGATCGCGATCCAACCGGAGGCGCTCGTCGCCGTCCACTCACAATCCCTGGGTGCGGTCACCGACACGGAATCGCCGCCTCCGTCCGCGCCGAAAGAGGCGCTGGACGGAAAAATCGAGTAGTTGCAGGGTGCGCCATCCTGCCTCACCGTAACGGTCTGTCCGGCGATCGTGAGACTTCCCGTGCGCGGGATGCCGCTGTCGTTGGCCGCCGCCGAGACGCTGATGGTGCCGTCACCGCTTCCATTGCCCGAATTGACGGAGATCCAGCCGTCGTTGCTCATTGCCATCCAGCCACAGCCGGCGTGGGAGCTCACGGCCACGAAGCCGTTACCGCCACCGGCTCCATACGACTGACCGGCCGGGTTGACGGAGTACGAGCAGAAGGCACCATCCTCGACGACCGTGAAGCTTTGTCCAGCGATGACGAGGTTGCCCAAGCGCGAGCTTGCAGTGTCGTTGGGGGCGACGAAGTAGGTGAGAGTGCCATTACCATTTCCATTGCCACCGGAGGTAAGGGTGATCCAGCCGGCGGCGCTTTCCGCCGTCCATGGGCAGTCGAAAGGCGAGGTGACGGCTATGGAGCCACCGCCGCCGCCCGCTCCAAACGTCTGGCTTGCCGAGTCGATCGCGTAGGAGCAGGAAGCTTCTTGAGCAAAGACGCCGCTCGCTTCCATCGTGGTCGCCAAAATCACGAAGAGCACCGGAGTCAGATCTTTACGCATACGAGACCGCCCATCTCAGAGTCCTCTCAGCCTCGGTTTGAAGCATCGCAAGCAGGATGCCAAGGCGAGCTCCGAGGAGGCATCCGCGGCGGATGCTTCATGAAGTGGACGCCCCGTCCAGATTAGGTGCCAACGTGCTGCTGAGTGAAGATTTGCAGGACGATCATCGCGAGTTGGATGCCGTCGGTTTCGGAATCCGTTCCTGGAATCCTGAGAGAAGGGCGAAAGTAGCCTCGGGCGGCGGAGCGGTCAGGCGGCCCTCGCCGGCGCGGCCCCACCCCCCGTGACTACCGTGGAGTTTGGGGCGCGCCGTTCTCTTGAAAGACGAACGCTCCTACAGGTTCGGGCTGGTGGCCACGAAGGCGCAGAGGTTCTTGGAGATGACCGGAGTCCCGGGCCCGGTGAGCGCGCTCCTGGCGACCATTCCCTTGGGGCACGAGGCCTGCTGGTAGCAGTGGCTCGACGGCGCGGTCTCCCGGCCGAAGCGGCAGCCGGTTACGGCCGCTCCGGTGGCCGGATCGACCGCGGGATACCACGGGCCCGGCTGGATGGCGCCACCGGACGGCGGCGAGTAGCTCCACGGCGTCGTGGTCGTGGTGTCTCCCAGGTTGCCGCTGACCACCGTCGAGCCGACGACCGTGGTGCCGTTGTACGCGGTGACCGCCACCTTGACCGGCACCACGGCGACGAAAGTCCCACCGCCCGAGCTGGTCCGCGTGATGGTCATGTTGTCGATGGCCTGGGTCCCGGAGGGGACGACCGTAAGCGTGTAGGGGCTGCACGGGTGGCTGCCGTCGTTGACCATCGAGAGCGACTTGAGCTGGATGCGCACCGTCGCATGCGAGCCGACGCTCGGCAGGGCCGCCGCGTCGAGCCGCGTCACGACCGTGTCGCCGTTGCCCATGCCGGAGATCGCCTGACCCTTGAGGTTGACCGTCGTGTCACCCGGGTGTACGCCGCAAATCGCGAACCAGTCGGCGTCGAGCAAGGTGACGTAGGACGAGCCGCTGCCGACGGTCGACCAGAGGTCGTCCCCGACGGGAATGTTCTGGGCTACGGACGGAAGAGCGCACAACGCGGCGACGAGGCACAACAATACGAATATTCTAACTTTCATGTTTCTTCTCCTTTTCGGACGTGAAAATACCGGCAATATCGTTCGACTCTCATCTATAGCCTGTGCGCGCCGACGTCCAAGCGGGGACAAACCTTACTTTAGTCGCGATGCGAGGCTTTCTCTGTCAGCGTGAAAACCGCGCTCAAGCCGCTCAAAGTGACCGTCGCGGCGGCCAGCAGGGCAAGCCCCAGGAGGATGCCGAGCCGGCGGTTGACCGGCACCTGGGAGGCCGCGAGGAGGCCGAAGCCCAGGGCGATCACCAGGGCGTCCCAAAGGATGGCGGGACCGGAGTCGAGGAGGGCGACGCGGGTCGGCTGGGCTTCCCCCTCGGCCCGGGCGCGCTCGCGGCGGTCGAGGAAATGGATGGCATAGTCGTCGCCGATGCCCAGAGTGATGGCACAGAACATCGAGGTGGCCACTCCCAACGGAATGCCCAGCCACCCCATGAGACCGAAGGTCCAGAGGATGGCGCCCAGGGCGGGAAGGATCGAGGCCAGGCCGGCGCCGGGCCGCCGCAGGCCGAAAGCCACGGTGAGCGCCGAGCCCAGGAGAGCTCCCGCGAACGAGCTGAACTGGCCGTCGACGATGGCGGGGATCATCGCCTGGCTTACCGCGATGTCGCCGGCGAACTCAAGGGAGCCCCCCAGCGGCGCGAGGCGGGCGCGCTCGAAGCGCCGCACGCGAGCGAGGAGCGCCGCGGTGTCGCGGTAGTTGGCATTGCGCAGGTAGACCTGGACGATCCCCTGGGCAAAGCCGTCGGCGACGATCTCACGGCGCGCGGCGATCCCCATCACGCGGTCGGCATGCGCGTAGAGGACGGCGTTCCACTCCGGGCGTTCGCGAATCTCCCGGAACCGCGCGTCGCCGCCGGCGATGCCGGCGACCGTGGTCACCAGTCGATACGGCCCCAGCACCCCCCCCACGCTCGGCGCGGCCCGAAGCACGGCCTCGAGCTCGCCCATCCGGGCGAGCACCTGAGGATCGAGGAGAGGCTTGGGCGGCGCCTTCGGACCGGCGAAGCGGACCGCGACGAGCAGCCGGTGGGAGCCCAGAAAACGCTCGTCGAGGCGCGCCGTCGCCTGCCGCAGCGTACTGCTGGGCGAAAAGCCTTCGAGCCAACTGTCCTGCACCTCGAGACGGAAAATGCCCGCGCCGAGCCCGGCGGTGACGAGGCCCAGGACGACGAGGACCGCGCGAGGCCGCGCCGCGACGAGATCGGCCAGCCACAAAATCCCACGCTTCCCGAGCGCCAAAGTGACGGGCTTCCGCGAGCGGAACCGCGCGGCCGGGACGAGCGCGAGGACCGCCGGCGTCGCGGTGAGCGAGAAGACAAGGCAGAGGGCGACCCCGATCGCCGCGACGATCCCGAAGTGGGCCAGGGCCGGGATCGGCGCCAGAACGAACGAGGCGAAGCCGGTGACGGTGGTCAGGAGAGCGAGGATGACGGCGGAGCCCAGATCGGCGAAGGTCCGCTCGCGGGCGCTGTCCGCCGGGGTGCCCGCCGTCAGGAGCTCGATGTAGTGGGCGAGGAGGTGGATCTCGTCGGCGAGCCCGATGGCGATGAGGATGACGGGCAGGATCGCCGTCGAGAGGAAGATCGGCTCCCCCACCCAGCCCATGCCCCCGAAGAGCACGCACAGGCAGACCCCCACCTTGGCGAGGCCGAGGGCCACCGCCGCCGACGAGCGCAGGGCGATGAAGAGAAGGATGGCGACGAGCGCCGTCGCGGCCGGGACCAGCAGGCGCAGGTCGTCCAGGATGTAACGGCCGAGGAGGGTCTCCGCCGCCGGCGCGCCGACGACCGAGATCCGGTGGCGAACGCCGCCGACCGGGCGGGCGGCGAAGCGGCGGGCGGTGGCGTCCACCCGCCGCCAGAGCTCGAAGCGTTCGTCGCTCTCCAGGCGCTCGGCCGGCGGGACGTCCACGAGGATGGTGGCGGCGGAGCCGTCGGCGGAGACCAGGAGACCCACCGGCAGGTCGAGCCCGACGACCTCCTTGCGCAGCTCGGCGAGGCGCTCCGGGGTCTCCGGGAAGGGCTCGAAGAGGGGCAGGAAATCGCGCCGGACGCGGTCATAGCGGCTGCCCCGTTCGGTGGCGAGGCTGCGCGCGTGGGCGGGGCCCACCCCGGGGATCGCGCGCAGGGCGGTGGTCAGGTCGGCCAGCAGGTGGAGCGTGGCCGGGTTGTAGACACCGCGCGGATCGGCCGGCTCGACGAGCACCAGGAGCGGATCGCGCAGGCCGAAGGTCTGGCGTACCTCCCGGTCGACGAGGACGGCGGGAGCTTTGGGCGGCACCAGCGAGCGGCCGTCGGTGCGCAGCTTCAGGCGGGCGAGCCCGGGGAGCGCGAGAACGAGCGCCAGTCCCCAGACGGCGAGCATCGCCGCCGGACGGCGTAGCGCGAGACGGACCGTCCAGAAAGGCGGCTTGGACGTCGTGGGGCGCATGAGGCGCGCCAGTATTCCAAAGCTCGCGCGGCGGGTCAAATGGAGGTATCGCGGCCCTTCAGGCCGCAACTGGATCCGAATGGATGTCCGTCACCCAGGGCGTTGCCCTGGGCTGAATAATCCCAGGCCGTTGGCCCGGCAACGACGGCGTCGAGGAGAAGGAACACCGCAGAATCAAAGTTCGGCATGCGGCCGAGGCCCTTCCGGGCTGAAGGCCCGGGATTATTAAGCCCAGGGCAACGCCCTGGGTTGGAAGGCCAGCCATCCGATGCGGCCTGAAAGGCCGCGATAACGAATCCGGTGGACCAGCTACGTCGCCGGTTCCAGCTCAGCTTCCGTCCGGTGATGCAAGACTTCGACGAGAAGCGGTAGGGTCGTCAAGGCACCCACGGCGACGAGGGTCCAACCGACCGCTCGGCGCGGCTTCCGGTCGAGCCGCTCACCGACCAGCAGGGCGATGCCCGCTCCAAACGCGGCGCGGGTCCCGGCGATCAAGCCCAACTCGGGAAGAGTGATGGTTCTGGAGATCATCCGCAGCTCCTTTCTACATCGGCGAGCGCGGGGCGAGCCCCGCGCCCTCACGACGAAAACGAGGCAAGAGATGTGCCAGGGAGCCGCCGGGCGTGACAGGTGAGGGGAACCCGGCCATTCGGCTCACGAATTGGGCGGCACCCCGATGGGTCACTTCGAAGGAGCAAACGCTGGGGGTGTGTCATTTCACGCTTCTTTCCCGGCGCAGCACCCGCCCCGGCTTGAGCCCGGTCGCCGCGCCGCCGCCGTAGACGGGTTGACCGTTCACCCAGGCGCGCTCGATGCCCGCCGCGAGCGCATGCGGATCGCTCGTCGTCGCGCGATCGATCACCGTGGCCGGATCGAAGAGCACGAGATCGGCAAAGGCGCCAGGCACGAGGCGGCCGCGGTCCTTGATTCCGACGTGATCGGCGGCGAGCGAGGTCATCTTGCGGACGGCCTCTTCGAGAGACAGCGTGCCGCGCTCGCGCACGTAGCGTCCGAGGACGCGCGGATAGGAACCGAAACCGCGCGGATGCCTGCCGTCGAGCTGGCCGTCGGTGCAGAGATTGGTGTGCGGCCAGGCGAGGAGCTTCTCCAGGTCGCTCTCGACCATGCTCGTGGCGATGACGCTTTCGACGCCCTCCTTGCCTTGGCGGCGGAGCGCCTCGGCGTCGCGGATCAGCGCGACGAGCGTCACCTCCGGTGCTTCGCCGCGCTCCTTGGCGATGTCGGCCACGGTGCGGCCCGCATAGGCGGAGTGCGGCAGGTAGCGGCCGAGCAGCAAGCCATCGGCCGGCGCGATCTCGGCGAGCACCTGCCGGGCGACCGCGAGGTTCTCGAAGTCGCGCTTCGGGAAGAGCACGGTGAGCGACGAATGCCAGTAGAGATAGGGGTAGATGTCGGCCGTGACGTCGATCCCCTGCTTCCGCGCGCCGTCGAGGAGAGCCAGGAGGCGCGGCGCCTCGCCCCAGAGCGTCCGCATCGCGAGCTTGACGTGCGAGATCTGCACGGGAATCTTCGCCTCCCGGCCGATCGCGAGAATCTCGTCGATCGCCTCCCAGAACGTCCGGTCCTCGCTGCGGATGTGGCTGATGTAGCGGCCGCCGTGGCGTGCGGCGACCCGCGCCAGGTCCACCAGCTCGCCGCGGGTCGAATAGATCCCCGGATCGTATTCGAGCCCGGAGGAGAGGCCGAGGGATCCCGCTTCGAGGTCGCGTTCGAGCAGCCGCGACATCGCCGCGATCTCGGCCGCGGTCGCGGCGCGCCGGAAGTCCTCGCCCATCACCTTTTCGCGGAGCGTCCCGTGCCCCGTGTACGAGGCCACGTTGACCGCGGCCGGCGCGCCGCCCTCCAGGCGCGCGAAAAGCTCACTCACTGGCAAGTCCGAGCCGCCATCCTGTCCGCCAACGACGGTGGTGATCCCCTGGCTCACCGCGCCGAGCGCCGACGGGATTTCCCGCAGGTCCGAGACGGCGTGCGAGTGGGTATCGATGAATCCGGGCGCGAGGGCGAGACCCTTGGCATCGAGCACCGGCTCGCCCGGAATCGGCGCCACGTCGCCCACCGCCACGATGCGCTCACCGGCGATGCGCAAGCTCCCCCGCCGCGCCGGTGCCCCGGTGCCGTCGATCAGGCGCGCGTTGACGATGCGGAGCGTTGGCGCGGGCTCCTCGGTCCGTGCCGCCACCCCGAGGAGGGCGGGGGCGAGGAGCGCGAGAAGGAGAGAAACGGCCCGATGCGGGAGGCTCACGGTGCCGTCGATCCTAGCATGCCGTGCTCGCCTCAAAG
This sequence comes from uncultured Acidobacteriota bacterium, assembly GCA_963718645.1. GTDB lineage: Bacteria > Acidobacteriota > Thermoanaerobaculia > Multivoradales > UBA5704 > DATARR01. The sequence continues at coordinate 1,084,389 of OY970373.1, read as the reverse complement.
ACTCCGAGAGTCCACCCAGTTCTCGATGAAAAGTCCTGGAACGCGTGAGAATTCGTCAACGTTGGCAGTCACCAGAGTGAGATCGAGCGCCAACGCATGAGCGGCGATCAGCAGATCGTTCGAGCCGATCGGCTGGCCTTTGCGGCTCAGATGAGCCCGGATCTCGGCATAGTGGCGATCGGCTCCTCCGTCGAGCGGCAGGACCTCGAGACCTTCCAGCACCTGGTCGACACGCTCCGCGAGCCGGGAGGAGCCCTTCTTGACCACACCATAGCGGAGCTCACAAGCAACGATGATGCTCGTGCAGACCGTGGCCGCGCCGACCACGGCGAGCCTCCTGGTCACCGAGCCATTGGGGTTCCGGATGAAATCCGAAAGAGTGTTGGCATCCACCAGGTAGCGATAACCGGCCATCGTCAGAGATCCACGTCCCTGAGCGGCGGGAGATCATCCTCATTGATGTCAAACTCCTCGTCGAGAGGCTCCCACGAGGCCGCGAGCTCCAACAGATTCGGCTTTCGAACCGGCTCTACGATCAGCCGGTTCCCTTCCTTGCGGAGAAGGGCTTCATGGCCGGGAAGCTCGAGATCTCGGGGGATACGCACGGCTTGATTGCGTCCATTGCGAAACAGGGCCACGATCCGTTCGGTCTCCACGGCATCCTCCCGGCCGCCCCAGGCGCGGCCTATGCATCGACATAGGCTAGCATGAAAGCTCCGTCTTGGACAGCGCCCAGCGCCCGCACCGGCCGCGATGGCCTGGTACGCGTGCTCATCGCGGGAGACGCCATCGGCGAGGTCGAGCCGGTCGACCGGGACGAGCGCGGGCTCCGGCCGCGCGTAGTGGGCCGCGAAGATAGCGGCGAGCGGCAGGTCCGCGCGCGAGATACGATTCATCGGCAACCGGCAGCAACTGGCGCGCGCGCTGCACCGCGTGAAGCTCCGCCATCCCTTTTTGCACGGAGCGTACGAACGCCTGGCACTCTTCAGCCCGCGTCTTCGACAGCTCTTGAAGCGTGCTCTCGGCGTTCGATATTGAAGAAAATTGTTTCAACCCGGGACGGGACCGGAGCCCCCGCCGAGCGCTTCGAGCAGGAGCTGCAGCTCGACGGCGTTCCTGTAGTCCAACTCAGGATCGGCCGCGAGCGCAGGATCGCGTTCACCCGCCAGAACCGCCAGGAGTTGCCGGATAAGCGCCGTGAGCCACGACGGGGCGTCAGGCTTGAGCAGTTGGTTGAGCTGCCGTGCCGTCTCGGCTTCGGCGTTCTGCTGGATCGTTTGGGCGACTCCTTCAAAGAGCTGAGCCTGGTTGCTCTGGCTCACCCCCCCAGCACGTCGATAGGCCCCATAGGCCTCCATAGCCTGCCGCCGGGCAGCCTGCGCGGCTTCGGCGTGGCCGGTGGCGCGCTCAAGGTCTTTTAGGATCGACCAGGTTTTCCAGGGCTCCGCGGCATGGCCATAGGGCTTCTTGCACTCAATCGCCCGCTGGAGCTCTTGCCGAGCCTCGTCGTAGCGGCGGAGCTTGATCAGCGTATTGGCCAAGTTGTTCCGTCTAATTCCTTCTTTGGCGAGGTCACCGAGTAGCACAGAAATCTCAGCAGCTTGCCGATAGAACTTCACCCCCTCCTCCAGCCGACCCATTCCGGCATAGAAGTTACCGAGTTGACCCAAGCTGGAGGCCTGTCCTGCGAGGTCGTTTTCCCGCACATTGATCGCCAGCGATTGGCGATAGGCCTGCTCGGCGGGCTCGAGCTGCCCGGCTTGCTCGTGCACCCGGCCGATCTGGTGCCAAGCCGTGGCCACCATTCGCGGCTCGCCCAAAGCCTCAAAGGTGTCCCGGGCTTCCTCATGGCTTTCCAGCGCCTCCTTGAAACGCTTCTGGTAGAGCCGCACGGTGCCGAGTTGACCCTTACCAGCGGCTACATCTCTCAGGCGATTCTTCTGTCGGTCGAGCCCGATCGCCTCTTCATATTTCTCCGCCGCTTCCTCCAAACGCCCCAGGTTGCGAAAGCAATCGCCGGTTTCCGTAATGGTCGCAGAGGCCATCTGCTCGGCGGCTGGATCGCCGGCATCGGCCAGTTCCTGAAGACGGCGTTGCGCTTCCGCCAGCGGCGCCAGGGCCGCTTCGGCCGCGCCACCATTCTTCAGTACCCGGCCGAGCCTGGCATGCGCCATTGCGATGTTGAAAGCCGCCTCGGGGAAGGCTGTCTCGCCAGCCGCGAGGCATTGGGCGAGGAGCTGTTGAGCGGCGGTGTATGCAGTGGGTAGGTCCCCGCGTTCCAGCAGGCGGTCGATCTGGGCTGCATCGTTCTGGAAGCGAGCGTGGCTCCAGTCGCCCAGCTTCTGTGCGGCCTGCTCGCGGACCCGCGTGGCCCGCGCCAGGGCCTGCGGCCGGCCCAGCTCCGCCACCAGGCTTTCTACCTGCTGCGCAAGCTGCACCATGCGCTCCGGTGGCCAGCGGGCTTGGATCCAGTCCAGCATCGCGAGGAGATTGGGCAGCTCCAGTAGCGTCAGTTGGCTGGCGAGCCGGCCATCTTTGACAAGTTCCGAATAGAGATATCCCGTCAGGCCGGCCATTGCCTCAGCTAAATGGGAGCGGAGAGCTTCCGCTTCGCCGGTCGGGAGCTCGCCGAGCAGATATGGCGGCAGGCCGGGGTCCAGGCGCAGGTGGCCGAAACCCATGTCTTCCCCCAAGCCGACTTCAATCAGTTCGCTGGCCAATTCGCCGACAGCGTCTGGTTCCAGCCCGGTGAGCATCCGGAGGACTCCGAGATGGATGCCGCCCTGTGAGGCGGCCAGGACGCGGACGTGCTCGCGCGATTCTTTGCTGAGCCGGCGCAGGGAGAGCTCGACGCTGGCGTAGAGGGAATTCTCGCGGTCACCGGGGTGCTTGGTTTGCAAGTCGGCCATCAGCGACTGCAGGTCCCCGGTCGTCGCCTTGACGCCGCGGCGGGCCACCTCGCGCGCCAGGAGCACCAGCGCGCGGGCATGGCGGTGGACCGCCTCCACCAGATCGGTGATCTCCTGCGGCGTGTTGCCCGCGTCGTCGATGGGCGGCGTCCAGCCGTTCTGCTTCATCACCTCGCTGACCAGCTCGATGGCGTCGGTCAGGTCGAGAGCGCCCAACTCCCGCTCGAGTCCGCGATGGTCGAACGGCTCCGGCAACGGCTCGCGGGTGGTGAGGACGAGACGGGTGCGCGGGCTGGCTTCCAGGAGACTCTGGCAGAGGGCGAAGAGGGCCGCGGAGGCGTCCCCCGAGGACGGATCGGTCGGACTTCCACGCTCGGGCAGCACGCTCTCGCAGTTGTCGAGCACGATGAGGGTGGGCTGGTCGCGCAACGCGCGCTCGATGGGCTGAAGGGCTTCGCCGAGGCTGGAGTACTGGGCGACGGTGTAGTGGGGGCCGACGAGCTGGTGGCCCAGGGTGTCGAGCACGGCGCGGGCGTCACGGTAGCGCTCCAAGTTTACGAACGCCGCCCGCGCGAAGCGGTTGGTGCGGACGAGCCAGCGGCCCAGCTCGGCGGCGAGCGTGGTCTTGCCCTGACCGCCGGTGCCGCGCACCACGGCCCAGGGCTCGCGGTGCAGAAGCCGCTCCAGGGCCAGCAGCTCGCGGCTGCGGCCCTGGAATTGATGATCGGGCGGCTCCGGCAGATCGCCGAGGCTCAGCCGGCGTTTCCTGGCTTGGAGCTGCCGGACCTCCTCCGGCGGGATCTTCGTGAGGAGCTGCGGGTCCTGCTCCTCTTGATAGAGAACGGGCACGAACCAGTCCTGGAGCCGCAGATCGCCGGCTCCCAGGATCTTGCCCCGCCAGGTGTCGGCGAACAGCGCCTGCTGGCCGGCGAGCATGGCTTTGCCGACCCGGGCGCCGCCGGCCAACTCGGCGTAGAAGGCCTGCACGAAGCGGCGGGCGGTTTCCACCAGCACGCTGTGGCTCATGGCCACGACCGAGGTCACCCCCTCGTCGAGGAGCTTCGCGGCCACGGAGGCCGTCGGGTCCACCTCGGCGACGGCGGTCTGGCAAGCTTCGAGGAAGATCAGAGGAATGCGGTGCTCGCGGACCAGACCGGCGAGACGGACGGCGTCGACAAAGTCGAGCGTCCTCCCCTCCAGCTTTTCCTGATCCCTGGCCTCTTCGAAGCACAGACCGCCCAGGCCGAGCCGGCGGTCGTAGACGCCGTGGCCGTCGAAATGGACGACGTCGAAGGGATGCCCCTCGTCTCCCTTCTCAAGAGCCTTCTGGAGCGCCTCGTAGGTGGGAGGCTGGAGGACGGTGAGCCGGGCGAGGTCTCCGAGGTTTTCCGCCGCCTCGGTCAACGGCCGGGCGCTGACCCGGTGGTCGATGTAACCGATGCGGTTGCCTTGCGCGTCCTTCTCCGGCCGCGGACTGACCAGGAGAATGCGGACGGGCAGGGCGGTCGGCCGAGCGGGCTGGCTCCTGCGATGGGGCAGGCGCCGACGGACACGGACGGGATGCTTGCCCTGAAAGAGCCAGGAGCGGCCGTCGTGGAGGAGCTCCCAGGGGAGCGACAGCAGTTCGGTGGCGGCTTCCCATGCAGCAGCCTGGGCCTCCTCGGACGCGCCTTTGCGGAGAGCGCCATCCACCCGGACGGTGAAACGGCGCTCGGCCTCCTTGGCGTTCTGCCAGCTAGTGAGAGCCTCCCGCGCTTCCTCATCTCCGAACGCGACCTGGAACAGGCCGTTGCCCCAGGATGGGAGCTTCGCTTCGATTTCATCTGCCCGGCTTTTGAAAACGCCGACAGGCCAAAGGTAATACCTCTCCAGATACCATCGCAGGTCTTCTTTCTCAATAGGGCCGAACGGAGCCGTAAAGGTATACCGCAGGCTGGTGGCACCGAGCGCGCCGGAGGTGGCCGGTCTGTATTCGAGCGTGGCCGTCGCCGTCACTCGTGGTTTCCCTTCCGAGATCTCGATCACCGGATCGCTCAGCGTGAGAACAAGCTCCTCCACCGGCTTGGTGTCGGTTTGCTCGAATGGCTGGAAATCGGCAGGCAGGCGCTCGCCCAACGCGGCGAGAAGGGTGGGCAGCGCCGCGCTCAGGCCGCCCGGACCGATCTCGATCTTCACGCCGACCGGCTCTTCGTCGAACCAGGTCCCCAGCGCTCCCGGAGTGATGCCGGGGAGAAGAAGAGGAATGACGCGATAGCCATCCCCCCGGATCTTCTCCACCTCCAGAGCCTTCTGGATCTCGCGGCGCACCCAGGGGGAATTGACGGTCTTCGGGCTCAGCACAACGAGGAACTGGCGAGCCTGCTCGATGGCCTTCTCGATCTCTGGAACGAGCTTGTTGCCGCCGATCAATTCACGGGAGTCCACCCAGACCGAGATCTGGAGAGCGTCGAGCGCCCGCCGCAGCTCGGCCACGAAGGGATCATCGGCGGAAGCGTGCGAGATGAAGACGTGAGACATTGACGCCCTATTCTCTCACAGGCTCCGGATCACTTCTCTGAAAACGATCCTGACGCCCTACGATGCGGGAGGCTCACGGTGCCGTCGATCCTAGCAGGCCTGGCGGCGAGCCCATCGCGAAAACAGGGCCAGAATACGCCAACCTCTTCGCCGCCTTGGGCGTCCTGACAGCCATCGGCGTCCCTGCCCTTCAGCGTGGCGAGGTCGTCCCCGGCTGGTTTGCATCGTTCTCGATGGAGCGGTCCTCCTCTGGTGGGGAGGCTGGTGCATCTGGCGAGCGCGCGACGAGCAAGGGCTCGTGGCCATTCCATCCCCAGGGTTGAAACCCTGGGCTGGCCGCCCTTGTCCCTGCGGGACGGCTGACAGGTTTGCTTCAATCGAGGAGGTCTTCCTCGTTGAATTCGACTCGATGCTTGCGGAGAAGTGCCACGAGCTCCTCGTGGGAGGTGCGGCGTGCGTGGTGCTGTTCCTGCGTCTGAATGTACTTGCGCACCGCGGCGATCTGCGACTCGCTCACCGAAAAGGCCGCGTAGCCCTCCTGCCAGTCAAAATGATACCCGAGATCGGGAAGTCCATTCATCCAGTGCGACGATCTCCCCTTGATCAGCTTGAGCATCTCCGAGAGGGACACGCTCGCCCGGAAGCGGGCCAGCAGATGGACGTGGTCCGGCATCCCTCCGACCTCGAGGAGGAGACCTCTCTCGTTGCGGATGATGCCCCCCATGTAGGCGTAGAGGCGGTCGCGGTGAGCCGCGCCGATGAACGGCACCCTGCCCTTCGTGCTGAAAACGATGTGGAGGACCAGCATCACATAGCTGTGTGCCATTCCGTGTTCCTCTCCCAAGAAATTACGCTTCTTCGGACCCAAAGAGCTCGGAAGAATATCAGCTTCAGGAGCCGTCCCGCAGGGACAAGGGTGGCCAGCCCAGGATTTCAATCCTGGGTGCGGGGGAACGCACCACGTCAAAGCAAATCAAAAGAAGGGTGACCATAAGGCCGGGCCGTGAGGGGAACCCGGCCATTCCGCCGTTAAGACGAATTAGACAATTCGTCGCCCTTTGACTCCTCGGCGAGGATCTCCCTCTCTTTGGGGGCCAAGGGTGCCGCGGATATGACGCCTCCAGGAGGTTTCCATGGCCAGGCCGTACCTCGCCCGCCGATCCATTTCGTCTCTGACGGCTCTCTTCTCCGTCCTCGCCTGCCTTGCCGCCGCGATGCCCGCTCGGGCTGCGGCCCACTTGGCCGCTCTCAAGCCGGCTGTGCCCCAGCCGGGGCGCTTCACGGTTTTCGAGAGCGGCCAAGTCCGCCCGCTGGCGCTGTCGCCGAGTGGCAAGCTCCTGTTCGCGGCCAATACGCCGGACGACCGTCTCGAGGTCTTCCGCGTCGGCAGCCACGGGCTGGAGCCTCTCGCCTCCATTCCCGTCGGCCTCGAGCCGGTGGCCGTCGCCGCCCGCAGCGACGACGAGATCTGGGTGGTCAACCATCTCTCCGACAGCGTCAGCGTGGTCAAGCTGACGCAGGGGGGGCACAGCGGCCGCGTCGTGCGCACCCTGCTGGTGGGAGATGAGCCGCGCGATATCGTTTTCGGAGGCGCCCGGAAGGATCGCGCGTTCATCACCACCGCCCACCGCGGCCAGAACGTTCCGTACGATCCGCAGCTCACCACTCCCGGCGTGGGCCGGGCGGACGTCTGGGTGTTCGACGCCGATCATCCCGGCACCACGCTCACCGGCACGCCGATCACCATCGTCACGCTGTTCAGCGACACTCCGCGCGCCCTGGCGGTGAGCCCGGACGGCAGCAAGGTCTACGCGGCGGCGTTCCATTCCGGAAACCGCACCACCACGATCCACGAGGTCCTGGTCCCCAACGGCGGCGAGGCCGCGGGCGGCGTGCCCGGACCCAACACCAACGCCGACGGCGCGCCGCGGCCGGAGGTGGGGATCATCGTCAAGTTCAACGGCACCCATTGGGTCGACGAGCTCAACCGGACCTGGGACGACAAGGTCCGCTTCTCCCTACCCGACAAGGACGTCTTCGTGATCAACGCGAACGCGAACCCGCCGGCGCAACTCGGCGGCACCGCCGGATTCTACCGCGGCGTCGGCACCATTCTGTTCAACATGGCGGTGAACCCGGTGAGCGGAAAGATCTACGTTTCGAACACCGAGGCGGGGAACGACAAACGTTTCGAAGGGCCGGGCACCTTCGCCGGCCACAGTCTTCGCGGCCATCTCCACGAAAGCAGGATCACCGTCCTCGGCCCCGGCGGGAGCGTCGCCGCGCGGCACCTCAACAAACATATCAATTACGCCGTCTGCTGCGACGCGATCCCGAACCCCGAGAATGACAAGAGCCTCGCTCTCCCCCAGGAGATGGCGGTCACGAGCGACGGCAGAACGCTGTACGTCGCGACGCTCGGCACGTCCAAGATCGGCGTCTTCGACACCGGCGAGCTGGAGCACGATACGTTCACGCCGAGCACCGCCGACCAGATCAAGGTCTCCGGCGGCGGCCTCACCGGCCTGCTCCTCCAGGAGGACAAGCATCGCCTCTATACGCTGACCCGCTTCGACAACTCGATCGCGATCGTCGACACGGTTTCGGGCGGTGAGATCGGGCACGTCGCCATGCACAATCCCGAGCCGCCGAGCGTGGTCACCGGCCGCCGGTTCCTCTACGACACCTCGCTCTCGTCGAGCCATGGGGATTCGTCCTGCGCCAGTTGCCACGTCAGCGGCGATTTCGACAGCCTGGCCTGGGACCTCGGCAATCCGGACGGCGTGGTGCAACCCATTCCAGGCCCGTTCGAAATCCCTCCTTCGGCGCTCGGGTTGCTCGACAGCCATCATCCCATGAAAGGGCCGATGACCACGCAGAGCCTGCGCGGCATGGCGAACCATGGACCGATGCACTGGCGCGGCGACCGCACCGGCGGCAACGACAACCCGAGCGCGCAGCCGGACAGCGGCACGTTCGACGAGGTCGCGGCCTTCAAGAAATTCCAGGCGGCGTTCCCCAACCTGCTGGGGCGCAACGGGCCGATCGACGACAAGGACATGGCGGCGTTCGCCAGCTTCATCCTTCAGGTCACCTATCCGCCGAACCCGATCCGGATGCTCTCCAACCACCTCACCCCCAGCCAGGAGGCGGGGCGCAATTTCTTCATGAACAACGTCTCCGACCTCGCCAACCATGGCGCCTGCGCGTCCTGCCATGTGATCGATCGCCACGCGAACGAGCAGTTCGGCGTCGCCGCGCCGGGCTTCTTCGGAACCGACGGCCGCTATACCTTCGACGGTGGGATCGAAGGCTTCAAAACGCCGCACCTCCGCAACCTGTATCAGAAGGTCGGCATGTTCGGGATGCCGAACAACCCGGTCAATCCCGGCAGCGACGCGTTCCTGGGCGATCAGGTCCGGGGCTTCGGCTTTCACCACGACGGCAGCATCCCGACGATCTTCCTGTTCAACGGCTTCACCTCCAACGGGGCAGGCTTCAACCAGTCTCCGACGATTCCCGGCGGCTTCCTGCCCGGCGCGGCCGGCGATCTGCAGAAGCGCCAGGTCGAGGATTTCTTCCTCGCTTTCGACAGCAACCTGGCTCCCATCGTCGGACAGCAGACGACGCTCACGCGGGACAATTCCGCGGCGGTCGGCGGCCGGATCGATCTCCTGATCGATCGCGCCCGGGCCGGGGAGTGCGACCTGGTGGCCAAGGGGGGCGGCGACCACGGAGAGAAAGGTTATCTTTACAGCGTCGATACGGGCCTGTTCCTCGGCAACCGGCGGCGAGACGCGCCCATCTCCGATGCCAGCCTGCGGCAACGCGCCTTGCAGGACGGCGGTGAGCTGACCTACACCTGCACTCCGCCGGGCTCGGGAGTGCGTATCGGCATCGATCGCGACGAGGACGGCGTCCTCGACGGCGACGAGGAGGACGCCAGGGGCGACCGGGCGGTCGCAACCGGCACGATCCGCGCGAGCGGCGCAGGAGGCACGGCCAAGTCCGGTTCAGGATCGCCGGGTTGAGCCCATAGAGATGTAAAGCTCCCTCGCGATCCCGATCGTGAGGGAGCTTCGCGATCCCGGACGTGGAAGCTCCGAGGTTTTCGCGGATTGGGTGGCACCTCGAAGGGGGAGCACCTCGAAGGGGGACGGTCCCGCCGGACAGACGTGCAACGCGAGCAACGCGCGGATCGTTCGGGCGGAAGGCGAAGCCCGCGAAGCGCGTCGAGCCCAAGCCGGAGCCAGCCCCCGGATCGGTCCTGCCTTTCGGGCTGAAAGCCCGAGATTGTTAAGCCCAGGGCAACGCCCTGGGTTCAAGACGGCGACACTTACCGCGCCCTGAAGGGGTGCGATAACTCAGGTTTGGAATCGGCAATATCCATCGCATGCCACCGGGCGCGGATTCCGATCCCGTGGCGTTGGGTGGGTATCGCGCCCCTTCAGGGCGCACGGTGGGTGTGCCGTTTCCAACCCAGGGCGTTGCCCTGGGCTGAACAATCACGGGCTTTCAGCCCGAAAAGCACACGTCGACCTGATCCTTAGGCGTCAAAACGACGACCTCGAAGGCGCCGATATCGCAGCCGCGGCCTTGCGGGCTCGCGGATTGGGTGGCACCTCGAAGGGTCTCGAAGGGTCCGTGTCCCGCCTGCCTCGCGTCTCTTGCCAATGCTCTTGCATTGCTCTACTGAGACACAACATGACACACAACGAATACGAACAGGCCAAGCGCCGCGTCGGAGACTCCGGCGCGCGACCCGTGAAGTCCGCCCGGGCTCCCGCCGTGACGTAGGGCGCCGGCCCGAGCGTTTCTGCGCACGCGAGCCGGACGGATCGCCCGAGCCGGACGCCGTTTGCCCCTTCCGCCCCGGCGGATGCCCCTTTCGCCCGAGACTCTCGCGCACGCGCCGCTCCGGGCGCACCATTCAGACCAGGCACCGTAGCGTCTCTTCAGCCGGGCGAATGCACGATCTCGGCGGATGCCCCTTTCGCCCGCCGGTCGGAGAGGGGCGCCCACTCGGGCGACCGGAGCGCCGGAAGCGGCGAATGCGCCATCCCAAGAGGCGGCAGGGGCGCCGTGGCGGGCGGAAGGGGCAATTCCTCGGGCGAAAGGGGCAGATAGGCGGAGGGGGCGTGCAGAGCAGGGGCCTGCGAAACCGAAAACAAGGACGCAAAGGACAACAAGGACGGCAAGGACAGTAAAGATCGAGGGATGAGGACAGGCTCGGTCATTTCTTGTCCCGGTAGTCCTTGCAGTCCTTTGCGTCCTTGGCCGTTTTCTTCTGCGGCGCAGGCTCCTCGGGGCTACGATTGAATCGGATAGCAGTAAGGGGCCGTCTTCCCACGGCCGCTACTGGTAGGTCACCACGAGCTGCGGCCGGTTGGCCGAGGTCGCCTCCCCCGAGTAGTAGCCGATGTAATCGTTGCCTCCGTCGTTGTTGTCGTCGAGGTTGAAGTAGATGCGGAGTTGCGTCGTCCCCGTCTTGTTGATGGCTGCGAGACCCGCGGTGTTGAGGCTGCCGGTCGACCAGTCACCATTGTTGGCGGCGTTGGTGAGGCTCGCCGCCTGGACGGTGGTCGCCGCGGCCTGGAAGTCGCCGGTCTGGAGCGTCGTCGAGCCCGAGAAGCCGCTGCCCGACTGGACGTCGACCCAGCAGGTGCCGTGGGTGGTGAAGGGGTTGGTGCCGGAGAGCGTGCCGCGGCGCAGGCGCAGGGTCACCGAAAGGATGGTGGCGCCGTCGGGGATCGCCGAAGTGTCGAAGGAGACGACCGACTTGTACTGCTTGTTTTTGTTGTCGTCACCCACCCGCAGGGCGCTGGTGGAGGTGTCCGTGGCGTTGAGCGAGCCGCCGGCGTTGGAGGTCTCGCTCGACTCCAGTACCCAGCCGTCCTGGGCGGCGACGGAGGTGAAGGTCGTGGTGATCGGACCCGTCACCACCTGCGGCGCGGCGCTGTCGTTGCCGCTGCTGTGCGCCCAGCCGCTGGCGCCGGTGAAGGTGGCTGTGACGATATGGCTGCCCCCCGCCAGAGTCGAAGTGCTGAACGAGGCGTGGCCGGCGCCGTCCACGGTGACGCCGGAGGCCAGGGTGGTGGTTCCTTCCTTGAAGGTGACGGTGCCCACGGGCACGCCAGAGCCGGAGGTCACGGTCGCCGTAAATGTGACCGATTGCCCGAACGTCGAAGGATTGGGCGCCGAGCTCAGCGTCGTGGCAGTGACGACCGCGCCGCAATATTGCGCCTCCAGACCCACCGTCGCGTACGGGCAGCCCGAGTTTTCGAGCAGGTAGAGGACTGCCTCGCGGTTGCGGGAGGTCTGCGCCGGGATCACTTCGTCCGGAGGATAGAAGCCTCCCTGCGCGGAGGTCACCGGATACATCTCGAAGGTGAAGGAGAAAATACGGTGGGTTGCATAGAGCCAATCGCAGATCGTGCCATCGGTGATGTAAAGGTCGCTCATCTGCTGCGGCGTGTAGCCGTTGGTGGCGGCCATGGCCTGACCCATCGCTACGAAGACAGCGTGGTCGTCCGGGTTCATGTCCGCCGGCACGTCGGTCAGCGTGTAGCCGTAGGGCCACATCACCAGCTCGGCGTAGGTGTGGAAGTCGATATGAGTCGTGATCTGCTGCTTGCCGCCGATCACCCGGCTGTTCACGAAGTCACGCACCACCGCGGTCTCGGGGGCCGAGAAGCCGGAGGCGCCGCGGTAGGTGTCGCTGCTCGGAGTACCGCTGCTGCCGCCGCAGCAGCCCCAGTCGTAGCTGAAGTTGCGATTGAGGTCGGTGCCGATGTAGGTCGAGCCGGTGTTCGGCTGGCGGTTCTTGCGCCAGGAGGCGTAGGCGCCGGTCGCGATGTCGTACTCGCCGCCATCCGGGTTCATGTCGAAGACCATCCAGATTTCGCGGCTGTTCATGATGTTGGTGATCCGCGGATCGACGCCGTAGCCGTCGATGAGCTGGTGGAGGGTATAGAGCGCCATCTCGACGGTCAGATGCTCGCGGGCGTGCTGGTGGTGCGTGAAGAGCACCTCGGGCTCGTCCTGGTCGACGGCCACGTTGTTGGAGACCTTGCCGGCCCAGATGGTGCGCCCCTCGTAGGAAGTGCCGATGCTGAACAGCGAGAAGAGGGTCGGATGGTCGAATTGGACCTGCTGCAGCTCAGTCACCATTTCGTTGTAATCGTGGTACGCCGAGTCGGCGGCCGGAAACGACTTGAGGAATTCCTCGGGCGTCGCGAAGCGCACGAGCCGCAAATGGAGCCGGCGGATGGCCATGGCCTCGTCAGGCGTGGCCTCGACGAGGACGTAGTCGTGGCCGACCTCGATGATGTCGGCGCCGGTGGCGGCGATGGCGGAACGGGTGTGGACATCGAAGACCTGCGAGATCTTGAAGGTCCCGGTGTCTTTGAAGGGCTGGGCTGCGGCGGGCGCCGCGGCCGCCAGCCCGAGCAGCAACAGGGCGAGCATGAACCTCAGTACGGTAGGCCGCTTGTTTCTCGACATGGTTTTTTCCTTTCTGAAACCGGCGCAGCGGGCAGGTCGCCACGCGGAGCGCAGGAGGTGCGTTCGTTTCGCGTCAGTTTCAATCCCCAGATTACCGGCCTTCAACCGCCGTTGGTATCGTCTCTAGGGAGGATCTTTTGGCGTAGGCGCCCCATGCCGGAGGGCTGTGGCCGCCGCCGAGACGTCCCGCCGTTATAGCTCCGCGGAGGGCGTAGTGGACGGGCTGGGAACGTCTCTACGCCCTTCGCTGCCGCCGTCGCCGTGGTCTTCGGAATGGTTATTGGCCGGCACAAGCCGGGGTGGCGGTAATAAAAGTATTGTCATGCCACCTATTGGTGCCACATGTCGCGTTGTCATCCACCAGGTCCATGCTGGTCGAGGTGAAGCCGGTGTTGCCCAGAGCGGTGTTGTGTTCGACGACATTGTTGCCGGAGCCGGCAGCGATGTGGATGCCGCTTGCGATGTTGCCTGAGCTTACATTGTCGTGGATGTGATTGCCAGAGGACGCGGAGTTAACGCCAACCGAAATGCCGTCGAAGTACCCCAGGGTGGTGTTGTTCCCGATGTCGTTTCCGCTGCCGCCCGCAACCGCGATTCCGGCGGGGCCGCCGCTGATAAAGACGATGCCGTTCATCACGTTTTCCTGAACTTGTCCGTTGGTAGAATTGCCAAGGGCCACACCGACACCGAAGGCTAGTGCCAGCACATTCTTGTTCAAGTGGACATTCGTGACCGTCGTGCCGCTCACCGCCCCAGTTGCTATGCCGACCGGACAAAAGGACGCGGTGACACCCTCCACCTTGCTATTGTCGGCATTGTCGAGCTCAATAGCCTCGCCGAAGTTTGTGAGCACGCCGGGCCCCTTGATCTCCACATCCATCAACCGGCTCGTGGCGGAGTATACGACAATGCCTCTGTCGCTGCCGGCGGATCCGGTGAGTTGGTGGGTGTTCAAGTTCAGGTTGACATGGCTCGCCTGAATCGTGATCGCGTCACCCGTGCACGACAGGTCCGCGTCAAGCCGGTAGTCGCCCTGTGCCGTGATGATGTAGGGGCACGCGGTGATCGATGTCGGGGCGGCGTGCGCCGGAGTTGCAAGTAAAGCCCCAAGGGCGGCCAGAGCGACCGCGCTCAGCTTCGTCGTCCTCATGATCGATGCGCGTTTCATGACTTTTTCCTCCTCAAAGAGATAGTTCGTTTTCGAGCTCTCCCTCGACTACGTCCGGCGTCGCGTCGGCGGCGCTTCCGGTGCCGGCTTGCTGTCGAAGGTCAATCCCAGGATACAGGCCGGCGACGGCCTTGGGTATCGTCTCTAGCGATGATTTTTCGGGGCCTCCGCATCCTCTCTAGGGAGGATGGAGATCCTCCCTAGAGAGGATGGACAGGACCAGAACCGGGAGCTACTGTGGGGGGGCTGGAACCTCTGGAAAGGAGATTCGCCATGCGCTCTTCCGTCAGGTCGTTCCCCCGCCGCCGGCTCCTCGCGGGGCTGATCGCCGCCGTCGCCCTCGTCCTGGTCCCCATCCCGAGCGGTGCTGCGAATGCGATCGACATCGCCGTCGCCCGTTCCCTGCCGCTGGGGACCGTCGTCACCGTCGACGGCTCGGTCACCGTCCCCTCCGGCGACTTCTCATCGAGCACCTTCGATCAGGGATTCACCCTTCAGGACCGGACCGGCGGCATCTACGTCAGTATCGCGACGGATCTCGGCCTCGCCCCCCGCCAGCAGGCCCGCGTCACCGGCCGGCTCGCGGACAACGGGACCGGCGTGCTCACGGTGGTGGTGGCCAGTACCAACGACGTCAAGGTCCACGGCAAGGGCCCCAAAGTGGAGCCCCGCTGGGTGCCCACCGCGAGCATCAGCGAAGCCACCGAAGGCTTGCTCGTCGAGGTCGCGGGCACCCTCACGGGACCGATCACGCCCGATCCGCCCTTCGGCACCATCCTCCACCTCGACGACGGCTCCGGCCCGATCCGGATCTTCGTCTGCACCAGCACGGGCATCGACCTCAGCGGCCTGGCGCCCGGCCAGCAGGTGAGCGTGATTGGAATGAGCTATCAGTTTATCGACTACGAGGTCGATCCCCGGTTCCAGAGCGACATCCGCCGGCGCGAGGATTGATTGGAAAGCTTTCCTGCGTCGCGTCGATCACGCTCAACTTCGACCTACCCGCCCGGCGGAAGCGCACGGTGAACAGGCGAGCTGATCTTTGCGACCAGGAGGCTTGGCATCCTCCTGGAGAGGATGCCAAGCCTGTCTGGAACGGTGGATTGCTGCGCCTGCTACGGCAGTGTCGAGTCATACAGCGCGCCCTGGTCGACCGGGCCGCCATTGTGGCCCTGGTCATGGGGCACGCCGACCGTCACGGAGCCGGTGCAACTCCCGCTGGCGCCGGTGGCGGTGAAGTTGATGTGGTAGACGCGGCCGTCGCCGCCGCCGTCCCGCTCAGCACGCACCGAAGGGTTTCCAGTGCCGACGCCCGTGGCATCCGGAGCGCCGGAGGTCGGCTCGTCCTGGAAGATGCTGGTGACGGTGATGGTCACCGCGCCGGGAACCGGATTGACGATTCCCGAGATCGTGATGGGCACGAATTTGTGATTCGCCGGCCAGAGCCGGTTCGGGCTCGCCGTGGCGCTCGCGCAGCTCGGAGCCAGGTTATAGCGCACCTGGGCGATGGCGAAGTCGCTGGTGCCGTTGATGACGATCTGATCGAACGGCAGATCCTTGGAGACAGCGGCGAACAGGCTGGCGCCGACCTCTCCATTGACGGATAGGTTGATGGTCCCCACGACCGTCGGTCCGTTCAGGAAAACGAAATCCACGTTGAAGTTCTCGGTCGAGAACGGGTCGGGCTCCAGCTCGAAGCCGAAGATCGTCACCGGGCGGCTCAAGCTCATGGTCAACGCGGTCGTCGGGTCCCACAGCAACGCCGGCGTCGGGCTCTCGGCATTCGGAGGCGAGGACCACGTGCCCCAGCTATCCGGCACAGTGCGCTTCTCGAGAGGCGTATCGAAGCTCACCGTCAACGTTCCATCGGTGATGAAGCTCAGCGAAGTGAAGTCGGGCACACTCGCCACATCGATCTTCGACGTCGCCGCCTGGTAGGCGGCGTCGGGCTGCGGTATGACGGTGATTGCTGCGTTCGTCTGCCCTACGAGTGAGAACGTGAGGATAGAGGCGATCAATAGCACTCGACGCATGATTTCTTCTCCTTAGGCCCACGGGACTGTGGTTCGATTTAGATTAGCGCCTGCGCCAAGGCTTGTATATCCTCTTCAGCGATGATCTTTTGGGTCTCGCATCCTCTCTAGGGAGGATGCGGGTCCTCCCTAGAGAGGATACGGAGGCCGCCAAAAATCATCGCTATAGAGGATAGACACGCCGCAACGCGGGCGCTAGCCTTAGATCTGTTAACCAATAACAGGAGGAATGAGAAATGCTTCGCAGAAAACTCGTGGTGCTGTTCGCGTTGCTGCTCGCGGTTGGCATGCTCTCACTGACGGCTGCTCCGGCCTTCGCCGACCCCGACCCGTGCCCGCCTAATTTTTTCCTGACCCCGCCGGTTCCCGGTGATGCGCACGTCGACAGGAACGGCGATGGCCTGGTCTGCATCAAGTTTATTGGGGGTCAGGGAGGTAACAGCGTAGTGCCAGGAGTCGTCGTGAAGGACGACAAGGCCCCCGACGTCCCCTAGAGGTTGGGCAGGGAACCAGGTGTGCTGTCGCCGGCTAGGGCCGGCGGCAGTGCCCTCTCCCGGGCATCAATGCCCGGGGATTACTCATGTACACCTCGCACCCTCTCGAAGGAGGCACCGTATGAAAGCATGGGCCTTGTTGCTGGCGGCCACGGCCATGGTCTGGTGCGCGAGCCCCGCTTCCGCGCAGCTCGACGCCACCTGCCTCGCATCGATCACGCTCAACTTCGACCCACCCGCGAGGCTCGTGCTGCCGCCGACACCGGCGCCTCATTCCACCGCCACCGGCGGCGGCACGATCACCAATTGCGTGGCCCTCGGCGGAGGCCCCACGACCGGCGCGTTCACCTTCTCGCTCGAGGGTAATCTGACGTGCACGTCGACGGAGAACATCGTCGGCACGGTCGACATCGTATGGGCGGACAGCTCCGTGAGCTACGCCGATATCACGACCTTGGCGCTCAATCTCGGCAGCCTCGGCGGTGCCGCCGGGCTGACCGCCACCGTCACCAGCGGACGTTTCGCCGGCGACCAGCTTCAGATCGTCAACATTCGCGATCCCCTGGCCTTGGTCCGCTGCCTGCTGACCGGCCTGTCGCAGGCGACGGGGACCACGAGCCTCACCTTCACGCAACCGCTTTGAGCGCGGCTTTTAGAGCGATATCCGCTAGATTGCGTAGAGCTGGATGTCCGCCGGGTCGGCGCGGCTCACCCCGATGCGCACGACCTGGAAGCGTAGACGCACCGGCACCGCCGGCGGCTGATCCGGGTCTGTCCAGATGGCAAACCACCGGCCCAGAATGCAGAGGACCTGCAGCGCGGCCGCGTCCGGAGTAAGCGTGGAATCCGGCGGGCTGAACTGGATCTGAACGACGCGATCGTACAGCCGCCGGCGCAACGCCTCGCTGTACCGATCGAGATCCAACCGGCTGGGCTCGGGCGCGTCAGACATGGGGCTCCTCCTTTCGTTGATTCTCACCGGTTGCCGCAGGAGGTCTTATTGACCCAAAGACAGGTTCCTTCACACCGATAGTATGGGCACAAGGTACCTGGTACGTCAATACCGAAAATTTGGTATCTTGAACCCGGAATGCGCGAGGCCCGAGAAGCGCAAAGGGCTGGCGGCTCAGGATCGGACTGGGCTACACTCCCTCTCCGTGCCTGCCCTCGACGGTCTCGGTCAAGCCCTCGAAGCTCTGCGCCGGCGGAGAGGCTGGAGCGCCGCCGAAGCCGCTCGGCGGACGGGCATCGATCAGAGCAATCTCAGCAAGTACGAGCACACTGCCAAGGGCATCACGGCCACGACCCTGGAGCGCATCCTCGACGGCTATGAGGCCACGCTGGCGGAGCTGGCCTCAATCCTGAAGGAGGTCCAGGGCGGCCCGCCCGTTCGCTGGATCGTGCCCGGCGAGGTCAGCGAGGCGGATCTCAAGCGGGTGGTGAGGAAGGTGCTCGGCCGGGACTGGGTCCCCGACGAGGCGGAGGAGGAGACCGCGCCGGGCGAGGAGCTGCCGAACGGCGATCGGGACGACGTCTAGCCGGTGCCGCGGCGGGCGGGCTGCCGGGCTTCCCGGTCCAGGCAGTGCAGCACGGCTTTCAACAGCTCGGCTTTCGGAAACTCCATGGCCTCGCGGAGCAGCGAGGCCGCGGTGCTCTCGCGGGCGATGCCGAGCGTGTCGAAGACCTCGCTCACCTCGCCGCAGAGCTGGCAGACCTCGCTCGTCCGTCCCTCGCCGGCCAGGAGCACCGCCAAATGAAGGGTCGCGAGCGCCTGCTCGCACAGCATGCCGGCCGCGGCGAACCTCTCGCGGCAGCGCTGGTACCCCTCCTCCGCGGACAACCGGTGGCCGAGCCCGGCGTCGATCCGGGCGTTCAGGAGATCGACCCGGATGGCGATGCCGGGCTCTTCGCTGGAGCAGAAGAGCCGATTGCACTGCCGGCTGATGGCGTGAGCGTGCTCGTACTTGCCATCCTCACAGAGGCTCAAGGCAAGATTCTGAAGGGCGGAAATCCGCAGCTTGTCGTCAGCGGATTCGTCGATAGCAGCGAGCGCGCGGTAGAAGGCGACGATCGCCTTCTGCGGATTTCCCGCCTCGGTATAGGCCATCCCCGCGCTGATCAAAGAGGAGGCACAGTTTCCTGAATCGCCTAGGGAATGGTAGAGCTCGGCGGCCCTACGGAAGCATGATGCCGCCGGGTCGAGGTGGCGAAGATCGTGGAGCAGGGCACCCTCGAGCCGTTCCATCTCCGCCCTGAGAGCCGGCTTCTGCGAGCTGGAGGCGCAGGCCGCCCTGGCCTGCTCCATCGCCTTCGCCGACAGATCGAACTCGGCACGGCGGCGGTGCGAGTTGGAGAGGTGGAGGAGGGCGCGGCAGAGAGCGTCGGCCGCGGCCGAGCCCGGTGGAAGCTGGCGCGCCACGGACACGGCCGTCTCCGCGCAGTCGAGCATCTTGTCGGGATCGCCGTACCGATGCTCGAAGCACTGCTCGACGAGGTACTCGACCAGCGCGGGCTCGCGATACCGGCGACACGAGCCGGCCGCTATGAGGCGGCGCGCGCGCGGGAACCCGAGGAGCTCTTGCGCGAGCTCGTGCGGTGGGCGAAATCGGCTTCGTAGCACGTTGGCAATCCCTCGTCGAGCGGTAGAGTAGATGCTGACAGCCGAGAGCGTCAAGGGATGGAGGACCAAGGGGCACGCCGCACTTGCGTGCCCATGACTTCTTCTAAGAGCCAGGGTGGCAGGCGGTTTTGCCGTTGGGGTCGATCCCGCACGAGTTGTCGTTCTGAAGCGCGGGCCGGGGTGCCGGGCAGACGGGCTTGCCGTTGGGGTCGATCCCGCACGAGCCGTCGAGTTTGGGCTCTGCCCGGCTCGACACGGACCTGTCCAGGCCGAAGAGCGTGGCCAGGGTGTCGACCGCGGCATGCCACCAGCCCGCGGCCGGCCGGGCGCCGTGGTCTCCCCCTGGCCAGGCCTGCGCCGGCGCCACCATTACGATGCTGAGCGCCAACGCCACTGCGACTGCGAAGATCCTGATCTGGTGTCTCATCGCCTTCGTCTCCCCTGCGGCGGCGGCGCCCTCCATGGGCGGAGCCCCGCATCCCGGCTAGTGTCGCATGGGGTCGGAGAGGGCGGCGCCTCCCCTAATCTATCCGATCGCATGGACGTGGTCGTCGATCAAGTCCAAAAGCCGCCGCGACCGCTCTTGATCGAACTTGCGGGCAAACAGGGCCTTGGAGGCTAGCAGATCCTCGAGGTCGCGCTCGTCGAGCGTCAGGTTTTCGCGCTGGCGCCTGCCTTCCCAGTCGATGTAGTGATTGCCGTGATGCAAGTGGTCGGCGCACGTTCCGCGCTCGAAGTCGTGAACGATCGCCTCGGCAAAGGGCGAAGCTTTAACAATCGAGTGAAAGAAAATTTCGTCCGGAGCGAAAACCTGCGAATGGACGTCGATAAAGCCGGGGTTCTCGCTCAGGAAGGCCAGGATGAAACGGACGCAGTCGGCGGTCAGAGACCAGTACATGCTCCCGTGATAGGGGATCAGATCACCAAAGTATGTGCCCGCCGGGAGGCGCTCGATGAACCTGAAGTGCTCGTTCCTCGGCTCCCCCACCAGCTTGCGATCGATGCGAATGAATTGGCGGTTGGCTGCCGCCAACCGAGCATGAATCTCCCGCCTGTCCTTGATCGGATAGTCGCTGCCGCTGAGCAGCGTGTAGTATCTGAAGGGGCGGTCCGAGCCGGCCGCCGTGCGGAGGAGCTTCAGCACGGCCTGTACGATGCTCAGCTTCCCCCAGTGGACGGTCACACGATCGGGCAGAAACACGATGTTTGCCTGCCGGGGGACCGCGGCCTTGAAGGGCTCGATTACGGCCTTCTGATCGACGTGGATGAAGAAGTAGCTGTTCTCCTGGTCCATCGCACGGATGAGCCGTGCCAGATGTTCTGGTTGGCGGTGGGCGACGATCAGATAAGCCAGCTCGGCGGGTGGCTCGCCGGCCGGAGCAGGACGTAGGTTCTCCACGAGCGGCTCCGATCGGCTCCCGGTGATCTTCATGCCGGCTTCGCGACTGCGGGCTCGGAGGCGGCCAGGGTGGCGATCGCCGAGGATACCAACCGCGGATAGTCATCTCTCCAGCACGGCTGCAGCGGAACGTGGCCCCGGGGGATCTCACCCTGGTCGGCTCGTTTCCGTACGAAGGCCTCGACTTCGGCTTGGCCGACGTTCTGCCCGATTTTCAGTGCGCCGAAGCCGCTCATGTGATAGCTGCCGGTCCCCCTCCAGCGGTAGAGGTAGTAGATCTCCTCCGGTGCGACGCGGTGGGCCACGATAGAGCCGGGAAAGCGCCTCTGCAACTGCCGCTCGAAGAGCAGATCGTAGCCGGTGCCTTCCGCGGGATAGCCGCCCAAGGCGTCGAAAAGGCTCCGCGACCAACAGCTACCGGCGTGCAGGAGGTTCTCCTCCAGGCCACTGACCTTGCCGTCGTCCCAGAGCCAGGCTTGATGCGCCTTGAAAAAGCCCTTCCCGGGGTCAAAATTCGCCACCGAAAAGCTCAGCCGATGGGGCAGATCGATGTCGTCGTCATCCCAAACGAAGAGCAGGTCGTGCGACGCCAAGGCGGCCGCGGCGTTCATCTTCTCGCCCACGGTCCGGAAGCGCCGGGGGACGTTCACCACCTGCACCTCAGGATGATCGAAGGTGAGAATCTGATCGGCGTAGTCATTCAGCACGATCATTTCCTTCGGCCCGGCATAATCCTGCTGGAGAAACGAGTGGATCGCTTCCTCCAGCACGCGCGGCCGGCCGTAGGTCAGGCAGAAGCAACTTACCGCGGGTTGGCCTTCCATATCGCTTCACCTCACACTAGACGTTACAACTGTCCTTGAACTTTTCGAACAGCCAGTCGTCGTCGCGTACCCGGCGCGCCGCGAATTCGGCCCGTTTCTGCCAGACGTCGCTTTCCACCGCGTGCGCCAGAGCGGCGCCGAAGCGTGCCTGGTTTCTCAGCGCCGACGTTACGCGGGCGAGGCGTTCCGGGCTGAAGTGAAGCAGCGCCACCCGCAACAGGTTGTGGTGGAGCAGATGCCATTGGACTCCATACGGACGCGCGTTTCGGAAGTAGTGCAGCACGGTGACCTCCGGCACCACCCAGACCTCGTATCCCAGCAGCCAGTAGCGCACGCACAGCTCCAGGTCCTCCGAGCCCCACTCCGGCATGCCCTCGTCGAAGGCCCCGGCAATCTTCAGGGTTTCGTGGCGCATGGCCATGAAGCCGCCTCCCAGCGTCGGCACGGGACAGGGCTCCGCGGACTTCAAGGGCAGCCATTCCACGCGCAGGTTGGTTTCGGCGATCCGTTGCCCGCACGCGGGGCTGAGATAGGGCCTGCCCATCACGCCGATGCCGGGGGCGGCCACCCCCACGTCCGGCAGGTTGAGCGTGCGGACCAGGGGTTCCCACCAGCGCTCGGGCACGTCCATGTGGGCGTCGGAAAAGACCACGACCTCGCCGCGGGCCGCGGCCAGCCCGCGATTGCGCGCGGCGGACACGCCCAATGGCTCGGCCGAGCGGATGAGATGAACGTTCCCCCACTTGCTTTTGGCCAGGAAGTCGGCGCATCCGTCCGTGGAGCCGTTGTCGACGACGATGACCTCACTGCTGTCCGGCAGCGTCGCCACGAACTGCTCGACGGTGCGCTCTAACATCACGGACTCGTTCGTGGCCGGCAGGACGACACTGATCCTCATCGCGTAGTCGCCCCGGAACAGCCTTTCCGCCGGCTCCGCGGGCGGCGGCGGCGGAATCACATGAAAAGGAGGAGGAAACGGGATCTCGTCCAGATGCTCGCGGACGAGCGCGCCGTAGTCCCTTTGCCATCGCGGACGCAACTGGATCGTTCCCCGCGGGATTGTCCCCTGCAGAATCTGGGCGCTCGGGTGCTCGTGGCCGTTCAGGCCCTCGCCGCGGCGGATGGAGTAAACCTCCGCCGGCTCAACGGTCTGGAGGTGGACGGCGCCGGGGCCCTCGCCCGCGCACAGCGCCTCGAACCCGCCGGCGTAATCGGTTTCGGTGTGCGAGTAGCCCTGTGCCTTGATGAACGTTTCACGCCGAAAACAGCTACCTCCATGAAGCGTGCCGCCATGGAGCGCCTCGGGTTGCGGGCCGCTGAGCTTGTCGTCCTTCCAGAGCCAGACCTTGTCGGCCTTGAAAAAAACTGCTTGCGGCGCGAGATGGGCCACCGTGAAGGAAAGCCGGTGAGCCAGGCAGACCTCGTCCTCCGGCCACGGGACGATGAGATCGTGGGAAGCGAGGCCCACGGCCGCTTTGAGCTTCTCGGCGGCGGAATGAAAGCGCCGGGGCACGTTGACGACCTGCACCTCGGGGTGGTCGTACACCAGGGTTTGACCCTCGGTGTCGTTGAGGACGAGGAGCTCTTTCGCGCCGGGGTAGTCCTGCCGCAGGAAGGAGTGGATCGCCTCCTCCAGCAGCTCCACGCGCCCCTCGGCCGGGCAGATGCAGGTGACGGGCGGAGGTGCTGTCAGACCGACGGCCCATGGGCTTTTCGTGCCACTCGCCGGAACCGCCCTCTCTCCCGCGCCCAGGCGCTGGAAGACGCTCTGCAGAGCCTGGCTCTCGGCCAGGCTCTCGAGGGCTCGTTCGTAGTCGTCCACGCCGCTGGTGATCGGCATCACCTCGACCGTCATTTCGTCCAGGCCGGCCTTGGGATACGACAGGATGGTGCAGAAGGGCTCACCGGCTTCGAACCGGACGGTCTGCCCGGGACGCGTCAGCCGCCAATGAAGGGTGACGGTGCCCGGGAGGATGGACGTGTCGATCACCGACTCCAACGGAACGGCGCCGTCCTTGGACGCGTTGATCGGGCCGCGCACCCACAGGGCGTGCTCCGCCTCGGTCTTGCATTGATACCCGGGAAAGAATGTGAGCAGTCCCTCGCCTTGGAGGCTCTGTACGAATTCCACCTCCCCGGGGACGCTCTCCGCAAGACGGACCTCGACGTCCCCGGCGCCAGGGCCGCCATGCCAGACGGCTTCGAAGGCGCACGGGCAGAGGAAATCCCAGCCTCTTCCCTCCGGCGAAGGTTGCAGGGTGGCCGCGGGGCCGTACAGAGGATAGGCGGTGATCTTCATATCTGGGCCTCGGAAGGCCGCGGGGGTTACCCGCGGCCTCCAACGAACGGGTGTCAGGATGAGCCGATCGTTTACTGGAAGAAGAACCCGGACGGCGGCGTCGTCTTGGACGTCGTGGTCGTTGGCGGCGGCTGCGTCGTGGTCGTGGTCGTCGGCGGCGGCGGGGGCTCAGTCGTGGCCGGGCAGGCGTCCGACGTGGCGCTCGCCACTACCTCGTGGCGCTTGTCGCCGTCGGCCTTGAGCATCCATTTGAGGTCGCCAGTCGCGGGGAACACCACCGAAAACACGTTGAGGTGCTCGCCCGGCAGGAACACGGTCGGCTGGCCAAAATCCGTTTGGCCGGGCACAAACATGTTCTTGGGCCCGACGGCCAGGTTGATGGTGGCGCCGCTCTGGTTCAAGTAACCGAAATGGGCCGTGTAGGTGCCGTCGCCATTGTTGTCCACGCACTCCAGCAGCGGGATCAACGAATGCCCTCCCCCCGCCTGCGCCACCCGCGCGACCATCGGCATCAAGGTCAGCGAAAGGCCCAGGGCGGCGAAGGAGGTGAGGGCCTCGCGGCGTGAGTACGTGGCCGCGGGAGGTGGCAGGGGCGTGCCGCCGGATTGCAGCAGGCCGGCTTCCTGGAGCTCGCCCAGAGCGAGCCGCACCAACTGGTCCGCCTCGGCCGGCGGCACGTTGAGCTTCCGGCGCAGGATCTCCGTCAACTGCCGGGGCGTGGTCTGTCCGTCGCAGTGTTGGAAGACCAGCGCCGAGGTGGCGTTCAGGACGTAAGACTGCTTCTGCTCGCGGTCGAACACGCCCAGGCCGTCGCCCACCACTTCGGTGGCAACGGTTCTACTTCGCAGCGGATTTGTCATCTGGTGTCTCCTTGGTTCGGTCAACGGAAACTGCATACACTGGGAAAATCTCATCCTTCGTTGCCGCGTCCGTGGCTCGCTGAGCCGCGAGACGATCGGCGATCAACCGCGGATAGTCATGTTTCCAGTGCGGCTGCAACGCGATCTGCCCGAGGGGGACCTCGCCCTCCTTCGCCCGTTGCTCGACGAAAGCCGCGACTTCGGCGTACTTCCCATTTCGCGGGATCCCGGCTCCGCCTTGAACGCTCAGGTGGTAGCTGCCCGTCCCTCCCCAGCGATAGACGTAATAGATCTCTTCCGGCGCGACGTCCCAGGGCTTGATGGAGCCGGGAAAGAGGGTCGCCAGCCGCCGCTCGAAAATCTGATCGCAGCCGCTGCCCTCCGCCGGATAGCCGCGCACGGCGTCGAACAGGTGGCGTGACCAGCAGCTCGCCGCGTGAAAGAGGTTCTTCACCGGGCCGCTGAGCACGTCGGCGTTCCAGAGCCAGGCCGTCTCCGCCTTGAAGAAGCCCTTGTGCGGCTCGAAATTCGCCACGGAAAAGCTCAGCCGATGGGGCAGGTAGATGTCGTCGTCGTCCCAGGCGAAGAGGAGGTCGTGCGAGGCCAGGGCGACCGCGGCGTTCAGCTTCTCGCCCAGGGACCGGAAACGCCGGGGAACGTTGATCACCTGCACCTCGGGGTGGTCGAAGGCCAGGATCTGATCGGCGTAGTCGTTCAGGACGATGAGCTCTTTGGGCCCGGCGTAGTCCTGCTGGAGAAACGAATGGACCGCCTCCTCCAGAAGCCGGGGCCGGCCGTAGGTCAGGCAGAAGCAGCTCACCGGGGGTTGGTTTTCCATACTAGGGGAGCGGCACGCGCCGATAGAGAAACCGTTGAGATCGCTGCAATTGAACATGGTGACAGAAAGCTGGACGCAGTCTATCACCGTGGTGCCGGAGGACGCCAGCGGTCCCGTGACGTCGAAGTTGAGGTTCAGGAAGCGCGCGGTCAGCCTGCGTGGCCCCGCGACCTTCCAGGCTGTTGGGTGGCCTGCGACCTCACCCTCAATCCCTCTCCTAAAGGACAGGGAGGGCCCAACGGGGGCCGCATCGCAGTCGTCCCCCTTCTCCTTTAGGAGAAGGGGATAGGGGATGAGGTCGCAGGCCACGGAGGCCGATCGAAGCGAGGAAATCAGGCCCCGCCGTTGATTCTCCCGGCCTGGATCGCTAGAATCAGGCATCGATCTGCGGACCTGAAAAATCATGCGAATCATGATCGGCGCCCTGTCCTGCTGGCAGTACAAGGAACGTCGGGACCGTTGCGCGCAGACCTGGATGCAGGAGGGGGACAAGCTCAACGGCACCTCGCCGGGCGAGCCTCCGCAATACCAGAACACCATAGAGCACACCATCGTCCGCTCGGTGTTCCTCATCGGCAGCCCCGGGCTCGATGCGCCCACGCTCGCCGGACGGTATCTGCTCTTGCCGGGGCCGAGCGACTATCGCTCTCTCCCCCAAAGGACTCGTGCCTTCTGCCAGTGGGCGATCTCGCGCGACGATTGGGATTACCTTTTCAAGTGCGACGACGACACCTATGTGTCGATACCCCGGCTCATCAGGTATCCGCTCACCGCGGACTACATCGGCGCCGAGTGGAGGCCGGGAGTCCGCTACGCATCGGGGGGTGCCGGGTACTTCCTGAGCCGCAAGGCCGCGGAGGTCGTCGCCGTGTACCTGACGCGGAAGGAGGGGCCCGAGGACGTGTACGTCCGGGATGCCCTGGCGAGCCAGGGCATTCCCTTCACAAAGGACCAGCGCTTCGTGGCGCTGGGCAACGAGGAGCTGCGGCCGCGTGCCGACAACGACCTCATCACCCTCCATGCCGTCCCGAGCGTCCCGGCCGATCTGTTCTACAAGTCCTACCAGGAATGCGACGGCGGAGAGCCGCCTTGCCCGCCTCCTGTCCCGCTGGATCCAGCAGGCAGGCCCACACATCTGGATCCCAATCCGCCGCTGTCGAAGCGGCTGTCGCCTGAGGACCTCCGAGCCCTGAAAGAGGGACAGCGTCAGCTCACGCGGATGTTGAAGTACCTCTTCGAGGAGGTCTGCGAGCCCCATGGAATCCAGGCCCTGGCCTGGGGAGGCACGCTGATCGGCGCCGTCAATTACGGCGGATGGGTTCCCTGGGACGCCGACGCCGACATGCTCGTCCATCGGGACGACTTCGAGCGCTTCAAAGCGCGGGTTCGCGCCAGCTGTCCCGCCGATTTCTGGTACCAGTCCCGTGAAACGGATCCCCATTACAACTCGCCGATCGAGAAGCTCCGCTATCTGCATGCCCACTACGCCGGCTCCGAGAGATATGGTTGGCATGGAGGCCTCCAGGTCGATATCTGCCAGTTCTGGATCGACAACGGCGTCTTCGTGACTTCGGCTCCGGACAATGATGCGACTCTCGGCAGACGCCTGCGCGAGGAGCACATCCTTCCCTCCATCGAGCTGCTCTTCGATGGCGTGCGCCTGAGAACTTTTCGCGATCCAGCGGCCTACCTGCGGGTTCGCTACCGTACCGAAGCATTGCAATCGGAACGGAACTTTCCCGTCGAAGCGCGCTATCCGCACGAAGGCGCCGTCCGTCTGGGAGCCTCAGCGGCCGATCGAGCGCGGTACCCGCAGCTCTACAAGGACCAAAGCTGACTCGGTCCTGCCCCAACAGCCGGTGTTGGGGTGATAGAGTGCAAGCGTGACCCTGGAGGAGGCCAAAGCAATTCTCGCCGCGCTCGTGCAAGTCGCCAATCCAAAAATGCTCTACCTCATGAAGAAGGACACGGTGCGGCTGCAGGACCGTGCCGATGCCGCCCGGATTCGTGAAGCCTTCGGTCTGGGAGACGAATGATGCCGGTCCGCAAGTACCGCTCGGTGACCGACATGCCTGGAGTCCGGCCGCTTCGGCCGCTCGATCCGGACAACCTCCGCATCGCGTGTGAGCTGACCGAGCTGAGCTTCGCGCTCCACCCCTGGAGGTTCGAGCCCGGCGTCCGCAAGTTCCGCTCGCTGGCGGAGGCCAACCGGCATCGCCAGGAGTGGGAGAAGAAACAAGTGCGCAGTCCGCGGCACTTCACACCGGAATAAAACCGCCCCGAAAAAAGTGCCACCCCGGGTCGTAGAGCTGGTTAAAAGAAAACCCCGTTCTGCGTCCAGGAGGCTTCGAGCGCCGCGGTGTCGGCGTGCTGGCGGCTCTCGCAGATCCATTGGGCTTCTTCCGCGCCGGCCTGGCATGCCTTCTCGCGCAGAAGAGCCATCGACGTGTCGTCCCGATTCGATCTCGTTTGCAGGGCGCAGCCGACCGCGTCGAAGCAGTCCGGCGCCACGACGCTGACGGCGAGCAGGGTGTCATGGATCGACTCATCCTGTCTGACCTTGTAGCGCCGCGGTGCAGACCAGTGAACGCCGGAGATCGGCTGCTGCCCGGTCTCCCCCTGGAGGAGAACGACATGTCCGCCGAGGAGCCAATACTTGAGCTCGAGGTAGACCTCGCCGCCGGCATAGCCGAGGAAATTCGGGTTATAGCCACGGACGGCCGCCAACGCGGCCTTCGGCGTCGAGTAACACCAGAGGCCGCTCGCTCCGATCGGGTGCGTGGCGACTTTCAGGCCGTTGCCATTCGTAGGCTGCGGCAGCTTCGACATCGGCATCCACTCGCCCCAGAAGTCGCCGCGGAGCCGCAGCTTGTAGGGTCCGAACAGGCTATTCGGGTTGTTGAAGGCGATCGGGATGTGCGCCAGGTAAAGGTCCGGCGTGAGGGCATGCGTGGGGAGCACCGACCGGCTCAGGAAGAGGCCGTGCAGCGCCTCGATGGTGTCCGGCATCAGTAGGACGTGCGAGTCGAGGAAAATCAGGTGCTCGCCCTGCGCCGCGGCCGCGCCCTGATTGCGCGGGTAGAACACCGATTGGACCTCGCCGGCGGCGAGGTAGCGGACCGGGAACCGGGCCTTGGCGAACCCGGCGCAGACCTCCTCCACCGTCTTGCCGCAGGTCTTCGCGGCGGGGTCATTGTCGGCGACGACGATCTCCATGCCGTCGCGCTCGACGAGCGAGCCTCGCGTGTGCATCTGGATCGAATGGAGCGTGAACCAGAGTGTATCCGCTTCGTCGCGGCACGCGATCACAATGCTGATCCCGGGCATATCCACCCTTCCTAGACGTGACAACAATCATTGAATCTTTCGAACAGCCAGTCGTCGTCACGCACCCGGCGAGCGGCGAAATCGGCTCGCTTTTCCCAGACGTCGCTCTCCGCGGCCAGGGCCAGGGCCGGGCCGAAACGGGCATTGTTCCGGAGCGCCGACAGCACGCGGCCCATACGCTCCTGACTGAAGTGCAACAGCGCCACCCGCAGCCGGTTGTGGGTCATCAGGTGGGCCTCCACGCCATACGGCCGCTGTTTCCGGAAGTAATGCCGCACGATGACGTCCGGCACCATCCAGACCTCATACCCCAGCAGCCAGTAGCGCAGGCAGAGCTCGACGTCTTCCGAGCCCCATTGCGGCATGCCCTCGTCGAATGCCCCGGCTTTCGTCAGCGTGTCGTGGCGCATGGCCATGAAGCCGCCTCCCAGCGTGGGCACGGGATAGGGTTCCTCTCCCTGTCGCGACAGCCAGGCCAGCCGCAGCTTCGTCTCGGCGATCCGCTGGCCATAGCCGACGGCCCCGTTCTGCATGCCCATGACACCGATGCCGGGCGCGGCCACTCCCACGTTCGGCCGGTTGAGGGTGTCGACCATGGGCTGCCACCAGTCGGTGGGGAGATCGATGTGCGCGTCGGCAAAGACCACGATCTCGCCCTGCGCCTGCGCCAGACCGCGGTTGCGCGCGGCGGACACGCCCAGGGGATGGTCGGTGCGGATGAGGTGAACGCCCGCGTGGGCTCCCTCCAGCAGGAAATCCGCGCAACCGTCCGTCGAGCCGTTGTCGATGACGAGGATCTCACTGTCCGCCGGCAGGGTGGCCTGGAATTGCTCCACGGTGCGTTGCAACATGACGGATTCGTTGGTGGCGGGCAGGATCACGCTGATCCGGGCCGGATAGTCGCCGCGGAACAGAAGATCCAGCCGCTCCGCCGGCAGCGGCCGCGGCGGCGGAATGACATGGAACGGCGGCGGATACGGAATCTCTTCGGAACCGGCAGGCACCTCCAGGAACTGAGTCGGTTCCGGAACCGGTCTCAGGCGCCGGAGGATTTCCGCCATCGCCGGAGCCTCGATCATCTCCTGAAAGTTGTACTCGCAGGCGTCCACGTCGCCAGGAGAGACCACCTCGAGCTCCGGGCCCGCCATTGGACAGGACAGGACCGTGCAGAAAGGCTCGCCGGCCTCGAACCGGACCGTCTGGTCCGGGCGGGTGAATTTCCAGGACAGCGTCAAGGAACAGGGCAGGACTGAAGAATCGATCATCGTCTCCAGTGGCGCAATCCCGTCCTTGGGTGCATGGACGGGACCGCGCGCCCAGAGGGCCTGCCCGCTCTCGGTCTTGAATTGATACCCGGAATGAAACGTGATCCGGCCCTCCCCTTCGCGGCACTGCACGAAATCCCGGGACTGCGCGGCTCCCTGGATCTCGATGTCTTCGGCGCGGGTGCCTCCGTTCCAGGTTGCGGTGAAAGCGTGCGGACAGAGCAGCTCGAAACCCAGGCTCTCTCCCCGCTCCCGCGGGGCAGGACGAAGAGTGGCCGCGCCCTCGTACAATGGATAGGCGACGATCTTCATGTCTCTCCCTCCGTCCTGTCCCGCTCCCGTTACGGCATCATTGTGGGCGGCGCCTGCGTGGGCGGCTCCGTGGGCGGCTCCGTGGGCGGCTCCGTGGGCGGGTTCGTGGGCGGCTCCGTGGGCGGTGCCGTGGCGGGGGCGCAGAGCTCGGAGGTCGCGCTCGCCTCCACCTGATGCCGGCTGTCGCCATCCGCCTTGAGCATCCACTTGAGGGTGTCCAGAGCGCCGAACACCACGGTGAACGCCGAGGGGTGCTCGCCCGGATAGAACACGGTCGGTTGCCCGCGGTTCTTGTTACCGCCCACGAACATGTTCTTGGAGCCGACGGGCAGGGTGATGACGCTGCTGCCCGTGTTCAGGTAGCCGAAGTGAGCCGTGTAGGTGCCGTTCCCGTTGTTCTCCACGCACTCCAGCAGCGGGATCAGCACGTTCCCTCCCGCCGACGCTATCTTCTCGACGAGCGGCAGGAGAGCCACCGAAAGGCCCAGGGTGGCGAAGGTGGTCAGCGCCTGACGGCGGGAGAACGTGGCCGGATGGACGGCGGTGGGCACCAGCAACTGGGCGGTCTCGAGCTCCTCCAGGGCGACCTGCGTGAGATGCTCCGCCTCGGCCTGCCGCAGGTTGAATTTCTGGCGCAGGATCTCCGCCAACCGCTCCGGCGAGGTTTGCCCGTCGCAGTGCTGGAAAACCAGCGCCGAGGTGGCGTTCAGGACGTAGGATTGCTCGCGCCCTGCGTCGAGCACGGCCAGCCCATCGCCCACCGCTTCGGTGGATAGGCCTGTGACTCTCTGTGGAAAGTCCATTCTGTTACCTCCTTGTGTATACAAAGAGCGCTAAATGGCGCCCGAGCTCCACCGTGTCTCCTTGATCGCCTCATTGGCTGGTCGCTGTAAGAAGAAAGGCTCGATGCCCCATGCCGCAGCTCCTCTCCAGAGCGCCCAAGTAGATTCGAACAGGCTCCTTAAGACTAGCATTGAGGATGGAGCGCGTCTATCCTCTCTAGAGAGGATGCCGCATCCTCCCTAGAGAGGATACCCAAGCCGTTCGCAGACCTCCCTCCAAGGGAAGGCAACGCGGCTGCCGCCTCCGGTCAGGGGGTAGAGTCGGCTGGAAACGTTCCTAGGCCACTCATTCATGCGAAACACCCGACTCCTCCTCTTGCTGGCCGCGCTGGCCTTCGCTCCGTTCCCCATTCAAGCCGGCATCGGCGACTACCCGCAGGCCGCCGCCCCGGACGCCCCCTCCGGCAAGGAGTGGGAATCGGAGCAGAGGCTCGGCCTCAACAAGGAGAAACCGCACGCGACCTTCAACTCCTACGCCGACGTCGAGAGCGCCAAAAAAATCCTGCCCGAGTTTTCGCAGTACCGCGTGTCCCTCGACGGCGCCTGGAAGTTCAACTGGGTGAAGCGCCCGGAAGAGCGCCCGGTCGACTTCTTCAAGCCCGACTTCGACGTGTCCGGCTGGAAGGAAATCGCCGTGCCCTCCTCTTGGCAGACTCAAGGGTACGATGTGCCCGTATATTCAAACCAGGCCTACCTCTTCAAACGCGACTGGCCGCGCGTGATGGGCGAGCCGCCCCAACGCTTCACCACGTTCGTGAACCGCAACCCCGTCGGCTCCTACCGGCGTGACTTCGAAATCCCGGCGAGTTGGGACGGCCGTGAGGTCTTCATCAATTTCGACGGCGTCGACTCGTTCTTCTACCTGTGGATCAACGGCAAGTACGTCGGCTTCTCCAAGAATTCCCGCAACCCGGCCGAGCTCGACATCACGCGATTCCTGAAGCCCGGAAAGAATGTCGTCGCCGCCGAGGTGTACCGATTCTCCGACGGTTCGTATCTGGAAGATCAGGACATGTGGCGCCTCTCCGGCATCTTCCGCTCGGTGGCGATCCACTCGAAGGACAAGACGCATGTGCGCGACCTGTTCGTGACGACGACGCCGGCCGCGTCCGAAGAAAGCGGGCCATGGAAACTGAGCGTCGCCGTGGAGATAAGCCAAGCCGCCGCCAGCGACGGACAACGCATCAGACTTGACGCCATGCTCTACGACGAAACGGGCAAGGAAGTTTCCCCACTTTCCGTTGCAGGAGAGACTCTTGCAGGAGAGAACAGTGCCGACGGCGAAATGGTTTTGGTTCATGACTACGCCCATCCGGCTCTCTGGTCCGCCGAGACGCCGAACCTCTATACACTGGTCGTCAAGCTCACCGACGCCGGCGGCAAGGTCCGTGACATCGTCTCCACCCACGTCGGTTTCCGCGACGTGAAGATCGTCGACGGCGTATTCCTCGTGAACGGTAAGGCCGTGAAATTCAAGGGCGTGAACCGTCACGAGAATTTCCCCAGGACCGGTCATGCGCTCACGCGCGCCGACATGGAGCTCGACATGAAGCGCCTGAAGCAGGCGAACGTGAACCATGTGCGCACCTCGCACTACCCGGACGACCCGTACTGGTACTACCTCTGCGACAAGTACGGCATATACCTCCTGGACGAGGCGAACATCGAGTCGCACGGGTATTATTACGGCAAGGAATCGCTCTCGCACCCGAAGGAGTGGGAGGCCGCGCACGTCGACCGCATCATGGCCATGGTCGAGCGCGACAAGAACCACCCGTCCGTCACCATCTGGTCGCTCGGCAACGAGGCGGGCCCGGGCCAGAACTTCGTCGCCGGCAACGCGGCGATCAAGGCGCGCGACCTCTCGCGCCCCACGCACTACGAGCGCAACAACGACATCGTGGACATGGACTCAAACCAATATCCGAGCGTCGGCTGGACCTACTCCAAGGCCGCGCAGAAGAACCCTAAAAAGCCGTTCTACATCTCGGAGTACGCGCACATCATGAACAACGGCATGGGCAACCTCGCCGACTACTGGGACGCCATCGAGAAGTCCGACAACATCTTCGGCGCCAGCATCTGGGAATGGAGCGACCAGGGGCTCGAAAAGACGGCCGCGGACGGCCGCAGGTTCATCGCCTACGGCGGCGACTTCGGCGACTTCCCCAACGACGGACAGTTCATCGTCAAGGGCGTCGTGTACGCCAACCGCAACCCGAAGCCCGATTTCTGGGAAGTGAAGAAGGTGTATCAGGAAATCTCCGTCACCGCGGAGGACGCCGATGCTGCCAGCACAGGCGAAATCGAAATCTTCAACAAACACTTCTTCAAAGACCTTTCCGGATACGACCTGGCGTGGGAGCTCACAGGCGACGGCATTGTGATCGGCTCCGGCAAGCTGCCCGCTCCGGCCGTCGCGCCGCGTGCGAAGCGGAAGGTGAAGCTGCCGCTCCCGGCATTGATCTCCGAGCACGGCGGCGCCAAGCCCGGCGTCGCTGGCGTAGATTATCGCCTGCGCGTCGGTTTCCGCACCACGACCGGCACGATCCTGGGGCCGGCCGGCTACGAGATCGCCGCCGAACAGCTCGCCGTGAAAAACCCGGCCGGGGACGCCAAACCCGCGCTCGCCGCGGCCGGCGACAAGCCCAGCGTGTCCGACAACGGCGAGCTCACCACCGTGTCCGGCAAGGGTTTCCGAGCCGTCTTCGACCAGAAGACCGGCGAGCTCACCGCTCTCGAATACGCGGGCAAGCCCGTGTTCAAGCCCGGCAAGGGCCCGGCGCTGAACGTCTTCCGCGCCCCCGTGAACAATGACCGCTGGGCCATGAACAACTGGTTCGGCCTCGGCCTGCGCCACCTCGAGGCCAAGGCCGCCGCTTTCACCGTCGAAAAGACCGACGGCAACACGGTGCGCATCGCCGCCACCTCCGACTATTCCGGCGAAAAGGTTGAACGTGTCTCCGACTACGCCTCCAACCAGCCGAAGATCTCCGCCACCGGTGAAGATCTCCCGCCCGACGCCCCCGTGTTCCGCGTGGTCAGCGCGTGGACGGTGTATCCCGACGGCTCCGTCGCGCTTCAGTCCGCCATCTCGGCGACCGGCCGCGACATCCCGCTCGCCAAGGTGGGCTTCACCATGGAGCTGCCCGCCGCGTATTCAAAGGCCGAATACTATGGCCGCGGCCCCGAGGAGAACTACCCCGACCGCAAGACCGGCTCGTTCCTCGGCCGCTGGTCGCGGGCCGTGAAGGACTTCTTCGAGCCGTACGCCAAGCCGCAGGACATGGCCAACCGCGAGGATGTCTCGTGGGTCGCCCTGCGCGACGAATCCGGATCCGGCGTGCTCTTCGCCGGACTCGGCAGGATGTCCGCGACGGTCCTCCCCTACACCGCCGACGAGCTCGCCGCCGCCGCGCACCCGACCGATCTGCCCGCGAACCCCGACCGCACGCGCCTCGACCTCGACGCCGCCGTGCTCGGCCTCGGCGGCGCTTCGTGCGGCCCGATTCCCATCGCGCGTGACATCGTCAAGGCCGGTGCGGCGCATCACTTCGGCTTCGTCATCCGCCCGCTCGGCGCGAAGGCGGACGCCGCGGAGCTCGCCCGCGTCTCGTCGAACGAGACGGCCCCGGTGCTCTTCACCGTCGATGAGCTGCGCAACCGCGTCACGCATCGCCGCGCCGAAGAAGCGCGCGAAGGTCGTCGTGCGCTTCGCGAGCAGCGAGCCAATCGGACGCGGCAAAACGGACCGATAGGAAGGTAGGAAACAGGCGGGACCCACGGGCGGGGCGCGGCGAAGCCGCCCGTGGGCGTATAGAGGACCAGGCGGCGGGGCGGCCGCCTGCCTGGCACGTCAGTTGTCAAAGAACGCCGCGCCTTTCGGGGTGGATCTCGAGTGAATCGAGGCGCTCGGTGCAAGAGTCTACACGACTGGCGTCGATTTATCCACTTTGGATTCGTTTCGCGTCGAATCCGTATATAATGGCCGGGTCGCGCGCTGGTTCGGCGCGACCGGGCTCATTGACAACTGATTTGAATCCCACCTCCCGCCGGAGCCGGCACTCGCTGGCCGGCTCCGGCGGATGCGATTTCGACCCAGGTTGGAGGCACTCCGACCCAGGCCGCGGCGACCGCGACGCAGGTTTAGGCTCTCCGACTTGGCTTCGACGGCTCCGACCCAGGTTTGAGGCGCGCCGACCCAGGTCGCGGCGACCGCGGCCCAGGTTTGGGACTCTTCGACCGGGGTTTGACGGCTCCGACCAAGGTCTGAGGCACTCCGACCCAGGTGCCGGAAGCAGCGATTAAAGGGGCGGAGGCTTCGACCCTCGAGGCGAAGGCTCCGACTTAAGGGTCGAAGACCCCGTGGCTCACCGCTCCGGCAGCGGCACGAGCCGCCAGCGCCCACCCTGCGGACGGTGCCACCTGACCACCTCTTACTACCGCACCTCTTACTACCGGGGCGGCTCGTGAGCTCGATCTTGCAAGGCGATGTCGATATGTCTAATATATCGCAATCCAATAAAGGAGAACTGATGAAGAAGCTCGCCGTTACCAAGAAGCTCACCCTCAGCCGTGAAACCATTTATCAGCTCCAGCAGGAGAGCCTCGCAAAGGTGGCGGGAGGCGCCTCCGTCCATTGCGCTAGTACCGAATGCGGGAACAGCGGCTGCCTCCACTCCTGTACCTGCTGATCTTTTCTGTGGCTCCCCGCGGGCTCTGATGTCAACCCGTGGGGGCCAGATCGACCCTGCGCGCCCTGGGCAGCCCCTGGCACCTGGTGCTGACTACGCGGCGGTGTATCCACCGTCGACGGCCAGCACGGTGCCGGTCACGTAGGAAGCGGCATCGGAGGCGAGGAACACGACGGGGCCGACCAGCTCGGAGAGCCTGGCGCGCCGTCCCATGGGAGTGCGGGTCTTGATCCGCTGCTCGGTCTCGGGCCTGGCATGCTCGGGGCCCATCCCTTCCATGATGTTCTCCAGATAGCCAGGAGCGATGGCGTTGACGCGGATGCCCTTGGAGGCGAGCTCCAGGGCCATGACACGAGTGAGTTGGATCACTCCGCTCTTGGCGGCGCTATAGGCTCCCAGACCTGGAATGGCGGCCAGGGCGGCGATCGAGGAGATGCTGATGATCGAGCCGCCATCGCCTTGGCGGAGCATCTGCCGGACGACGCTCTGCGAGGCGTTGAGCACTCCGGCCAGATCGACGCCGAGCACCCGCGCCCACGCCTCGGCCGAGATCTCTCCAATCGGTTCGACGATGTCGATGCCGGCATTGTTCACCAGCACGTCGACGCGCCCGTGCGTCTTCACCGCGAAGCGCACCAGGGCCTCGCAGCTCTCCGCATCGGCAACGTCCACGTAGGTGGAGACCGCTTCGCCGCCCGCGGCGCAGATACGCTCTGCCGCGGCCCTTGCCTTGTCCGTGTTCAGATCGCAGACCACCACGCGCGCGCCCTGCTCGGCCAACCCTTCGGCCAGCTTCTGGCCCAGACCGCGCGCCGAGCCCGTGACGATCGCCACTCGCTTCGACAGGTCGAACAGGTTGGTCCGCATACGTGCCGTGCCTCCGGCCCGGTGTATAGCACACCACCCTCGTAAGACCGCTTGGGCCGCCGGGCCGGACTCCAGGCATTCAGGTGTTAAGATATTCCGACAATTCGTTGCTCTTTTGATTTCCCAGAGAGAATCCTCCCTTTCTCCCTGACGGGTCCAAGGGCGCAGCGGATCCAACGAAGGAGGTTTGCCATGGCTATGCCGTCCCTCGTGCGCAGCGCTGTATTGTCTCTGATCGCCTCGTTGATCGTCCTCGCTTGCCTCGCCGCCTCCCCGCCCGGGGCCGTCGCCAAACCCAAATCCGCCGCTCCCCCCTCGCGCTTCACGCTGTTCGAAAGCGGCCAGGTCCGCCCTCTGGCGCTGTCGCCCAGCGGGAAGTATCTCTTTGCAGCCAACACGCCGGACGACCGTCTCGAAGTCTTCCGCATCGTCGGCCACGGCCTGGAGCATCGCGCCTCCATCCCCGTCGGCCTCGAGCCGGTGGCGGTCGCGGCGCGCAATGACGACGAGATCTGGGTGGTCAACCATCTCTCCGACAGCGTGAGCGTGGTCGAGCTGGACGGCGGGGAGCACGGCGGACGCGTCGTGCGCACCCTGCTCGTGGGCGATGAGCCGCGCGACATCGTCTTCGCCGGGCCAGGGAAGACGCGCGCCTTCATCACCACCGCCCACCGCGGCCAGAACGTGCCGTACGATCCCCAGCTCACCACCCCCGGCATCGGCCGGGCCGACGTCTGGGTCTTCGACGCCGACCACCTCGGCACCACGCTCGCCGGCACGCCGCTCACCATCGTCACCCTGTTCAGCGATACGCCGCGCGCCCTGGCGGTCTCCCCGGACGGCAGCAAGGTCTACGCGGCGGCGTTCCACTCGGGAAACCGCACCACGACGGTGCACGAGGCTTTCGTCCCGAACGGCGGCCAAGCCGCGGGGGGCCTGCCCAGGCCCAACACCAACGCCGCCGGCGTTCAGCAGCCGGAGACGGGGCTCATCGTCCGGTTCAACGGCACCCACTGGGTCGATGAGCTCAACCGGGCCTGGGACGATCAAATCCGCTTCTCCCTGCCCGACAAGGACGTCTTCGTCCTCAACGCCAACGCGAATCCACCGGCGCAGCTCGCCGGGGCCGCCGGGTACTACCAGGGCGTCGGCACCATCCTCTACAACATGGTGGTCAATCCGGTGAATGGGAAGGTCTACGTCTCGAACACCGAGGCGAACAATGAAAAACGTTTCGAAGGGCCCGGCACCTTCGCCGGCCACAGCACCCGCGGCCACCTCCACGAGAGCCGGATCACCGTCCTCGGCCCTGGCGGAAGCGTCGCTCCGCGGCACCTCAACAAACACATCAACTACGCTGTCTGCTGCGCCACGATCCCGAACGCCGAGAACGACAAGAGCCTCGCCCTGCCGCAGCAGATGGCGGTTACGAGCGACGGAAGAACCTTATATCTCGCGACGCTCGGCACGTCCAAGATCGGCGTCTTCGATACCCAAGCCTTGGAAAACAATACGTTCACGCCGAGCACCTCGAATCAGATCAAAGTTTCCGGCGGCGGCCTGACCGGCCTGGTGCTGGACGAGGACGCGCGCCGGATCTACACGCTGACCCGCTTCGACAATTCGATCGCGGTCGTCGATACGGTCTCGGGCGCGGAGATCGAGCATGCCGCCATGCACAATCCCGAGCCGCCGAGCGTGGTCGCCGGGCGCCGCTTCCTCTACGACGCATCGCTCTCTTCGAGCCACGGGGATTCCTCCTGCGCGAGCTGCCATGTCTCCGGCGACTTCGACAGCCTGGCCTGGGACCTCGGCAATCCGGACGGCTCGGTGCAGCCCATCCCGGGGCCGTTCGAGATCGCGCCTTCGGAATTCGGTCTGCTGGACAGCCATCACCCCATGAAGGGACCGATGACCACGCAGAGCCTGCGCGGCATGGCGAACCACGGGCCGATGCACTGGCGCGGCGACCGCACCGGCGGCCTCGACAACCCGAGCGCGCAGCCGGACAGCGGGACCTTCGACGAGGTCGCGGCCTTCAAGAAGTTCCAGGCGGCCTTCCCCAACCTCCTGGGGCGCAGCGGACCGATCGACGACGACGCGATGGAGGCATTCTCCACTTTCATCCTCCAGCTCAAGTATCCGCCCAACCCGATCCGCAGGCTCGACAACCAGCGCACCCCGAGCCAGCAGGCCGGGCTCGACTTCTTCCTGAACAACATTTCCGATTTCACCCGCCTGGGCACCTGCACGTCCTGCCATGCGCTCAATCCCAACGCGAACCAGGAATTCGGCGTGGCCGCTCCAGGCTTCTTCGGCACCGACGGCCGCTATACTTTCGAAGGGGGCACGGAAGCCTTCAAGATTCCCCACCTTCGCAATACCTACCAGAAAGTCGGCATGTTCGGGCTGAAGACCCGGCCGGGCATGCCCACCAGCGACGCCTTCCTGGGAGACCAGATCCGCGGCTTCGGCTTCACGCACGACGGGGCCGTCCCGACGATCTTCAATTTCATGAGCATCACCACCGACAACGGGGGCTTCAACCAGTCGCCGGCGATTCCCGGCGGATTCCTGCCCGGGCCGGCCGGCGAGCTGCAGAAACGGCAGGTCGAAGATTTCGTCTTCGCCTTCGACAGCAACCTGGCGCCGATCGTCGGGCAGCAGACAACGCTGACCCATTGGAATGGAGCCGTGGCCGGAGCGCGGATCGACCTCCTGATCGACCGCGCCCGGGCTGGAGAGTGCGACCTGGTGGTCAAAGGCGGGAGCGACCACGGAGAGAAAGGTTATCTGTACGACGTCGATACGGGCCTCTTTATCGGCAACCGTCGGTGCGACGCGCCGATTTCCGATGCGGCCCTGCGGCTGCGCGCCTTGCAGGACGGCGGTGAGCTGACCTACACCTGCACCCCGCCGGGCTCGGGAGTCCGCATCGGCATTGACCGCGACGAGGACGGCATCCTCGACGGCGACGAAGAGGACGCCGGGGGCGACCGGGCGATCGCAATCGGCACGCTCCGCACGAGCGGCGCAGAAGGCGTCCTGCGCCGTTGAGGTATCGAGCTCCCTCGCGATCCGGTCGCGAGGGAGCCCCGCTATCTCGGACGGTTACGGCGGCCCTGAAGTGCCTGGGACCATCGGCGAAGGCCAACGTGGGGCGTTCCGCTATCTCCATCGACCCCCGCAGCCCCTGAGGTTCCTTTAAAGATGCCTCAACAACGACGGGCCGTCATCGGCGCGGCGAGACAGGAGAGGAGCCCGGCGAGAAGGTAGCGTCTGGTTAAGTTTCCGCACGGCAGGGGCGTGTATAGATTGGCCACGCCGCCGGCGGCTGCGGCCCTGCGCCCCCCATCCATTCCCTATGGGCCGATCTCCGTTCAGCGGCGTTGGCGCTTACGCACTTACGGCGTGCTCGGGGTTCCTCCCCGGAAGCCGCTGGTAGTTCATACCCCAGGAGGGGGTGCTGAAATTGATTCGAGCAAGAGCTGTAACTCGGCGGCATCGATATATGCAAGGTCAGGATCAGCGGTGAGGGCGCAATTACGGTCGCCAGCAAGGACGGATTGAAGCCTTACAATCAAGGCTCTCAAAAATGGCGGCGTGCCGGATTGAGCAACAAGCTCGTCGAGAACCTGGCAAACTTCACTCTCAACGTTCTCCTGGACGGCATGGCTGATCAAGGCGAAGAGCCTGGCTCGGGTGTTCTGGCTGACTCCACCAGCGCGTCGATAGGCCAGATAGGTCTCGATCGCATGCTGTCGGGCCGTGCGCGCGGCCTCGGTATTGCCAGAGGCGCGTTCGAGTTCTTCGAGGATTGCCCAAGTGGTCCACGGTAGCACCGCATGGCCAAAGGGTGCCTTGCACTCAATCGACCGCTGGATTTCCTGCCGAGCTTCATCATAGCGGCGAAGCTTAATCATCGTACCGGCCAGATTGTTCCGCACCCTCCCTTCGGCGGCAATATTTTGAAGTCGCAGGTATAACTCGGCCGCTTGTTTATAAAAAGAAACTGCCTCCTCCAGGCGGCTCATCGAGCCGTAAAGGTTTCCTAGTTGACTCAGACTGGCCGCCTGACCGACCCGATTGTTTTCACGCACTGTGATCATCAACGACTGCCGATACGCCTGCTCTGCGGCGTCGCGCTCGCCAGCTTCCTCGTGCACTCTGCCGATCTGGTGCCATGCCGTGGCCACCATTTGAGGCTCGCCAAGAGTCTCGAAGGCATCACGCGCTTCCGAGTAGATTTCCAGCGCCTCCCCATAGCGATTCTGCAGGAGCCGCACAGTGCCGAGTTGGCCTTCGGCCACGGCTATACCTCGGAGATCGTCCATACTTCGCGCACGCTTGATGCGTTCCTCATATGCTTGTGCAGCCTCGTCCAAACGCCCTAGATCGCGCAGGCAATCGCCAACCTCAGTGATTGTGACCGCGACCATGCGTTCGGCGTTTTTATTGCCCGCATCAGCCAATTCATGAAAACGGTGCCGCGCCTCCGCCAGCGGGGCGAGGGCTGCTTCGGCCGCACCTCCCGTCTCTAGCACCCGACCGAGCCTGAGATGCGCCGTTGCGACATCGTAAGCTGCCTCAGGGTAGGCCGCTTCGCCCCCTGCGAGGCATTTTGAGAGAAGCTGTTGGGCGGCAGCGTGCGCGCTAGATAAGTCGCCACGCTCTAGAAGCCTATCGATATTGGCCGACTCGGACAGATGGCGGGCGTGACTCCAGTCGCCCAGCTTTTCCGAGGCCAGTTCGCGCACCCGCGTGGCTCGGGCTAACGCCTGCGGCCGGCTTAGGTTGGCCACCAACCGTTCCACGCTGTCCGCCAGGTCCACGACGCGCTCCGGCGGCCATCGGTCTTGGACCCAGTCCAGCATCGCAAGGAGATTTGGTAGCTCCAGCAGCGTCAGGTGCGCAGCGAGCCGCGCGTCCTTGAACTGCTCCGCGCAAACATTCGTCGCCAGTTGGGCCATCGCTTCGGCCCAGCGGGCGCGGAGAGCGTCCGCTTCGTCGGCAGCCAGTTCGCCCATCAGGT
The DNA here is from genome assembly GCA_963718645.1 of uncultured Acidobacteriota bacterium. Taxonomy (GTDB): domain Bacteria; phylum Acidobacteriota; class Thermoanaerobaculia; order Multivoradales; family UBA5704; genus DATARR01. Next base: position 1,042,586 of record OY970373.1, on the reverse strand, counting down.
AGGAAGGCAAGGCGGGATCCAGGCGCAAGTGCCCAAAGCCTACGTCTTCTCCCAGACCGACTTCGATCAGCTCAAGGGCCAACTGGCGGGCGGGGTCCGGCTCCAACCCGGTAAGCGTTCCAAGGATCGCAAGATGCAGGCCACCCTGGGAAACACTGAGAACTCGGATTCGTTCGCGCGATTCCGAAGAGAGCCGGCGTAGAGAGAGTTCGACGCTAGCGTAGAGCGAATTATCGCGATCGCCAGGATGCTTGCGCTCCAAAACAGCCATCAATGAACGCAGTTCGCTGGTGGTCAATTTGACCCCGCGGCGGGCGACCTCGCGTGCTAGGAGCACCAACGCACGGGCGTGGCAGTTCACCGCCTCCACCAGAACGGTAATTTCCTGCGGCGTGCCCGTATCGTCGCTGGGCGGCATCCAACCGTTCTGCTTCATCACCTCGCTAACCAACTCGATAGCGTCCTGCCTGTCCAAAGCGCCCAGTTCCCACTCACGCCCGCGTGCATCGAATGGCGCGGGCAATGGCTCCCGGGTGGTGAAGATCAGGCGGGTGCGCGGGTCGGCCGCCAGGAGACTCTGGCAGAAGGAAAAGATCTCTACGGCAGAGTCCTCGGAGATCTGCTTCGTCGCCGGCTCAGCCTGCTTCGGCAGTACGCTCTCGCAGTTGTCGAATACCAGGATGGTCGCCTGATCGGCGATCATGCGCTCAACGGGCTGAAGGGCTTGCGTGAGGTCGCTGTAGTGAGCCACGGAGTATTTGTCGCCCTCGGGCAGAAGTTGATGCCCCAGGGTGTCCAGCACGGCGCGGGCGTCGTGGTGGTGCTCAAGGCTCACGAAAGCCGCTCGAGAAAAGCGCTCCGTGCGGGTGAGCCAGCGAGCCAGCTCAGCGGCCAGCGTGGTTTTGCCCTGACCGCCAGTACCGCGCACCACAACCCACGGCTCGCGGTGCAGCAGGCGCTCCAATGCCAGCAGTTCGCGACTGCGTCCCTGAAAATGATGCGGCGGCGGGTCAGGCAGATTACCCAAGTCCAAACGACGCTCGTTCGCCTCGAGCTGCCGAACTTCTTGCCGCGGGATAATCGTGATGATCTGTGGGTCCTGCTCTTCCTGATAGAGCACCGGTACGAACCAGTCCTGAAGTCGCAGCTCGCCCGCGCCGAAAACGCTACCCCGACGGGTGTCGGAGAAGAGTGCCTGCTGGCCCGCGAGCATCGCCCGCCCAACCCGTGCGCCGATGGCCAACTCGCCATAAAACGCCTGCACAAAACGCCGAGCCGTCTCCACCAGCACGCTGTAGCTCATCGCCACTACGGAGATACCGGATTCTTCGAGCAATCGTGTGGCCATGGCTGCGGTCGGGTCTATCTCGGACATGGCAGTCTGACAGGCCTCGAGAAACACCAGTGGGATGCGGTGCTGGCGGAAAAGGCTGGCGAGTCGGCCTGCGTCGACCAAGTCCACCGCTCGACCCTCCAGCTTTCCCTCGTCATTGGGGTCCTCAAAACAGAGCCCACTCATGCCGAGGCGGCGATCGTAGACGCCGTGACCGTCGACGTGGACAATGTCGAAGGGTTTACCATGATCGGCGGCAGCTTGCAGGGCCTGCTCAAGCGCAGCGGAGGTAGGTGGGTGGAGGACGATAAGCTGAGCGAGAGCGCCGAGCCTCTCCACCGCTTCGGTCAACGGCCGGGCACTGACCCGGTGGTCGATGTAGCCGATGCGGTTGCCTTTGGCGTCCCTCTCCGGCCGCGGACAAACGAGCAGTATGCGGATGGGCAGGGCAGTGGGGCGTTCGGGCCGAGCTCGGCGATTGGGCAGACGCCGCCGGACGCGCACAGCATGCGGGCCCTGGAACAACCAGGAGTTGCCATCATGGAGCAGTTCCCATGGAAGGGCCAACAGCTCGGTCGCAGCTTCTCGCGCGGCCCTCTGCGCCTCCTCTGCCGCACCTACGAGTAACTCGCTGTCCACCTGCACCGAGAACCGTCCCTCGGCTCCTTGCGCAGCGTGTTGCCAAGCGGTCAAAGCGTGACGAGCAGACTCTGCACCCAACGCAGCCAGGAACAGGTCTCTCCCCCATTCCGGCAGTCTCTGTTCGATGCGGTCAGCACGCTCCTTGAACACGCCAACTGGCCAGAGATAATAACTCTCTAGATACCACCGGAGATCGCCGGCCTCGATAGGACCCAGAGGTGCCGTGAACCCGAACCGGCGGCTCTCCACACGGCGCGCAGCGGAATGGACTGGCTCGAAGGTCAGAGTGGCCGTCGCCGTTACCCGGCGCTTACCCTCATGGGTCACGCTCTTAGGATCGGTCAATGTTAAAACCAGCTCGGCGAGAGGCAAAAGAGCAGCTTTTTCAAACAATTTTTCGTCGATGGGCGACTGTTCCGAAAGAGCAGCAACGATTCCCGGCAAAGCCTCGTTGAGGCCACCAGGTGAGACCTGAATGACTGCTACAGGCTCTTCATCGAACCAATTGTCCAACGCCCACGGCGTGACGCCAGGTAAAAGCAATGGAATTATGAGATAGCCTTCAGCCCGTCGGCGCTGTTGGACCTCCATCGCTTTCTTTATCTCACGGCGCACCCAGGGTGAATTTACAGTGCTCGGGCTGAGCACGACGATAATCTGCCGGGCTCGTTCGATGGCGGCTTCGACTTCAGGCGCGAGTTTACTGCCGCTACGCAAGTTACGGGAGTCTACCCAGGTTGGAAAACGGAGGGCTTCCAGCGCCGCACGAAGTTCGGCGACGAACGCCTCATCGGCGCTTGCGTGTGACACAAAGATCATGACTTCGTCTTTTTCTCTCGATCCATCGTATTATCAACCATAAATCGATTAAACGTAAACAAAACGTTGGCCACGCTTTCCTGAAGCCTCTCCGACGAGGCAAAGGGCTCAAGCCCCTCAATAAAGTCGCGTTCTACTGGATTTCTCCAGACGCGGGAGTAATCCGCCGGATCAACGTTTTGTGCGATGGTGGAAACTTGCAGAAACTCTCCAAAATCCGCAGTTGGACGAACTGTGCCGAGGAAAGATCCAAGTGCCAATGGGCGTCGCCGTGGGCTCACTCCTGGAGTCTCGCTAGTCCTTAAAATGAGCTCCACAAGTTGTCGATACTGCATGCTATTAGGTTCTCTTTGGCCAGTTAGGTCTTCAAGATAACACTCAATTTCCTCTCTGAAAGCAAATTGTCTTTGGTAGAACAGCATAATCCGTTGAAAACCCTGCTCCGCTGTCAGCTTGGGCTCGACCTCCTTCATCCATTCTGCGACCTTCTGCTTACAAAGCCAGTCCATCCACGCTTTTCTATCTTCCGCTCTAACATCTAGATCAATTCTTGCTGGAAGAGGAACTACCCTCAACATCCTCTCTCTTCCAAGAAGGCTGTGTTGGCGTCTAACCGACTCGACAACTGTTTCAATGCCGCTCATGCTCGGTCGCGACATTGTGAACATAGGCACTAATATATCAGCCATCTGAATGGTGCAAATCCCAGCTATATCCGCGTAACCCGTACGACTGTCAATTACTACGAAATCATAACGGGCAGACATCTCCTTTCTGAGATGTTCAATAAAACGACCGCCGTCGAAGTCTTCGTAGAAGGCCGACCAGTCGATGTTGGCTACGCGCCTAGGATAGTCGGCATCTTGCCTTCCAGCTGTCATGAGGTCAATATGCCCAATCCGAACATTTGAAAGGGAAGCTCTCCGAGAGTGCTCGAGGCCTTCTAGGCGGCTCACGAACGCCTGCCACGTCGGAAACTCATACGTTGGGTCCCGGGTCGTCAGAAATCTCCGCAATGAAGCTATGAGGTCAACAAAACCTTTACTGTTCTTGATTCCTTCAGCGGGAAGCCAAGATGTGACGTATGAATTAAAATCAGGCGCTTCTAGGTCAAAGTCTATAACCAAAACATCATACCCGAGTTGAGCGAGCTCATAAGCAGTATTCGCAACTGCTCTCGTCCTCCCCACGCCACCTTTGAATGAATAGAACGTGACAAAAGTGCACCGGTTTCTCGGTCGTTCCCCGGGTTTCGAGACAGGAGAACTCACCTTGTCAATATATGTTGGGTAGGTCGCCGCCATAAACCAGGTTCTCAGCTAAGAGTCGGCCTTGTGTGTGGAAAATTAACTACCGTGTCTAGTTGATTCCTGAGGCGAGCCCGGGGCTGGACTGATGGATTTGCCCTCCAAGTAGCAGCCCCAATATCAACGGTGGCTCTGATCAGTCGCTTGATATGTCTATTAAAATCCTCCGCCACCCAAGCGCTTTCCATTCTCTCCTCACAAAGAGGATCAGATGCCACCTCTCTCAATTTAGATTTAACAACGGAGGCAATTTTAGTGAGAAACCATCGACCTGCAAGCCGTTGTTCGCAGCATATGGTAAGATACGACGCCTTCCAATGCGCCCTATTGGCAATATCCATGACCTTGCTCAGGCTTTCGATATTTGTCGAGCACGGATCTAGGATGAAGATAACGCCTGGGAAGTTTGTCATGATTCGTGCAATCTCATCCTCTTCGGCCAAGTAGTCAGAGATGAGTTGGCATACTTCAGGGGTCTGCGACATGTCTATTAGATCGACAACGCGCATTTCCGCATCTTCGCCCACCCCGAACGGCCTCCAGTAATCACGATGGCTATCGTAGAAATTTTCCTGCGCCATGTGTAGCCACCACTCTGGCTCCCCCTCGGTCGCCCTATAGTTTCGCCTTGCATAAGCAATCTCGTCGCGCGTCGCAGCCACTGTTACGACAAGGCAATCGGCATATGGGTAAAGGGGAATTAGAGAGCCCGCTGCCTCTAGTAAATCGGCAAATTTAATCGCAACTCCCTTTTGAGCGTCGCGCAAGGGCCCATACCAGATCTGGCTAAACATACCAAGACAGGCGACATCGAGATCTGGCGTTATATAACACACCGGCGCTCCACTAAGACCGGGCAAAAAGTGGTTCCCATTGTGAAGCTCATAGGTCGCGATGTCCACAGGCTCCTCGACCTTGACGTGCCATTCTTGGGTTACAACCTCATCGTCATTTTCATCACGCGCTACAGTCTCGCACTGCGTTGTATTTAAGTAATAGGCGTCGTGGTCATGGCGGCTGAAATCTGAAGGAATCAGGCGCGGCTCTATGCGCCCCGTCTTCTCGTCCCTTATATAGCCAAATAGAATAATTTTTGAATCCGAACTTAGCTTGGCAGAGAACGGGTCTCCCATGTTAAGAGCCCTAAGATCTGCCCAATTGGTTTCAGACGTTTTAAGAACAGCAATGTCACGCCAAGGACAAGATTTTTCTTTTATATACGATGCGGAGCTAATTGATGTTTTACCGTGTCGCTCAATGCGCATGACCAGATCTGGCAAACCCATGATGACATGATGGCAGGTGAACCAGTACTGGTCACGCCCATCATTTCTAAACAGAAAGGCGTTTCCAGAAAATGTCTCGGATTCGCCTGGAGATAGCACGCAGGCAACAGACGGCCTAATTTGCTCTTCGAGCGCCATTCCAAATCCTGAACTAAGAAACTTTCTTCAGATCCCATTCGATCGAAACCTTAATAGTAGCCTTGGCACTTCCTTTCGCGACGAACCAGATCTTTCCTTCACCTCCCAATTCGACTGAAAACTCGGCATTTACCTTAGAGGGCGCCGCTCGCTTGGCCATGCGCGTGACTCCTTCGAGGATCATCTCGGAGGTACTATCAATGGCTTCTTCAAGCGATTCAAAGCACTCCTTTACTACGGTCCCCGCCGAAGCTGGGGCAAATCCTGAGCCTCTTGCTCCAGTAGCAGCAGGTAGTGCAACAGAGGAAACTTCGACGTAGACCGTTCTTCCCGCGCTCCTAATGGGTACGATTTTCCTGTCATCTGGCATGTCGACTCCTTTGCGATTCCTTTGCCCTCTGGCTTTTCGCCGCTGCGGCATCATGCAGGCGGTCAGGCCGGCCTAGCCATTGCAGCCCGGCAGAACCTTGAGACTCGGGCCTTGCGTCAACGAACCCTTCTGGGATTGCGAGTCGCATCGGCCAGAAGGAACGGCCACTAGGCCCATCTGCACCCTCAGGCCACCGGCCTCCATCAAGGGCCAGAGGCTACCGGCGGCGGGGTGAGAGGCAAGGCCACGAGCATCTGGCACTAACTGTAGCATACCCCTTCATACCCCTTATAATTGCTCTGGCCCGAGAGGTGCCAGTCGATATCCTCCAGAGGGTGAGGGGTGACAGCCGAGGCGGCCTGATCTACTCTCCTGGAAGAGCTGAAAAAACGGGGCTTAAGGAGAGGCAATGGACGAGGTCAGGAGCAGACGTCTCGACGGCTGGAGCTGGGCGATCTTCTTCGTGCGCTGGGTGCTGGGGCTGATTTTCTTCATGGCCGGCTGGTGGAAGACGTTCGACCTGGGGCCGGTCGAGCACGCGCGGAAGCTGTTCGTCGAACCCTATGCGGATACCTGGCTCCCGGCGTGGATGCTGTGGGCCTCCGGCACGGTGATCCCCATCGTCGAGTTGGTGGCGGGCGCCCTGATGTGCCTGGGTCTGCGGGTGCGGGAGGCGGGGATCGCCTTCGGGTTCATCCTCATCGTAGTCAGCTACGGCCATCTCCTGAAGGAGCCCCTCTTCGACACCACCCACCACATCTTCCCGCGCCTCGTCCTCCTGACCTTCGTCCTGGCAGCCCCTGCCGGGCGCGACCTGCTGAGCCTCGATGCATGGCTGGGGCGGCGGGCCCGGTCCGGTGGAGGCGACCGAGCAGAGCCCTAAGTACTCCCTGCCCGTGACAGTGTGTGGCACGCCGGCCGCGGTGGCTTACCTGAGAGAGGTCAAGCCGCGAGCCCTGGCGAGCCCAGACAGGCCACTTACAACGCCCGCTCCAGATGCGCCACATAATTCACCGGCGCATGGTCAGCCATGTATTCCGGCGCATCCGTAAAATGCTTGTGCCAATCGCGAAGGAGCACAAAATCGTCTCTCTTCATGCGATCCCGAGCGATGTCGTCATCACTCGGATCGACGGCGATCTGACCGTCGTGCATGATGTAGTGCTTCTCGCCAACGTGGACAAACCCCTCTAGAGGAGGCACGGTTGTCACCACGTCACGATTGTTGATGACCCGGTAGATTTTGGTACTCGCCAGTGTCGACGCGAAGCCCGGGTCGCCCACGAACGGGGAACCGAAGGTATAGACCGCGCTCGGCGCCCGTCTCGATGCCGCCAGAGTCGCCAGAGCTGCGCCCAGACTGTGCCCCGTGTAGAACGTCGGACAGGCCTCGCTATCAAGGACCTTATCGAGCTCCGCCCAGACTGCGTCGAGAGCCTTGCCGAAGCCTTCGTGGACCTTGGCTCCCTTCGGCCACGCCGCGGATAGAAAGTCCAGGTTCGTCAGCCAATTCGTCAGATTGTGCGTGCCGCGGAACACCAGAACCCGGAACTGAGGCTCACCGGATTGAGACGTCTTGAAGACCGCGCATTGCGTCGTCCCGTCGTTGACGAATCTCACCTCTCCAAGCCCTACCTGTTTCAGGACCTCGTCTCGCGTCGGCCCTGTCGCGGTGTCCACCTCATCCGTCCCTTGTCTGTAGATGAGGCGGGAGATCTCGGCCAGCCACCAAGCGTTCCCGGCATTGTAAGCCGGCGCAGCCGCCTCGAACCGGGGACGAGTGCGAAGGTCGAAGAACGTCGTCGCCAGCCCAGGCTTCAATAAGGCATCCCAACTGTTGTCGAAGTCCATGGCAGTCTCCAGTCTTCTGACACGAAAGCAGTGCGCTCTCCTCGTAGACGGACACGCCTCCCGGATTCCGGCGCTCACCAGGTATACACAAGGGGGGGTGAGGGGAAACCAACTCTGCGATCGTTTCGATCCTTCATGAACGTTGCTCTGAAAAGGTTGATCCTCGGGACGGGACTCCTCGCCGGGCTCGGGCTGACGGCCGGCGCGGATCGCAAGGACGCTCCGGTGGGCTTGAGCCTGCTGTTTCAGAACGGCGCCATGGCGCCCGTCGCCCTCGTCGGCGCGGCGCCGCGCTATCTGCAGGAAATCGACCTGGTAGCCACCGTGCCCAGCCAGGAAGACTTGGGGCTTCAGCCTCTCATGGAGAGCGGCGAGCTGGCTTCGCTCGACTGGTCCGGCGTGGAGCAGGTCGAAGAGGACTGGCGGCCGGCTGGCGATGGCACCTTCATCCGGCAGCGCTTCTTCCGCCACGCGCGGTGGATGGATCAGCCCAGCTCCTTCCGGGTCGTGCCCACCGACGATGCGGGCCGGTCGGTCGCTCCCCCGCTCCTCGCCTACGCCGGGAAGGAGGGCCCACGCGGTCCGGCGGACGACGGCTTCGTGCGCCGTTTCGTCGCGCGGCAGAGCGCCTTTGGCTGCCGGGCCCAGGGGGACTGCACGGGAGCGAAGTTCGTCGTCCAGGGACTGGTGCAACTGCGCGATGCGCTGAGCCCCTCTCGGCGCGCGCGCACGATTCCGCCGCGGGCCACGCGGCTCTCGCTCTGGTGGTCCGAGCAGCCCGCCGTGCGCCGCACGGTGCCGGTTACCCACAGCGCGCCGGCGGACTTCCCGTATGGATATGGTTTTCAGGTCGCCCTCGATGTGATCGATCCTCCTGCCAATCTCCACTTTTACGTGCATGGAGAGACCGTGCGCGTTCGCGCGACCTTCCGCGACGGTGCCGGCCGGCGCCTGCACCCGCAAGGCTCCCTGCCGACCTACGGACAGTTCCTGCGCGGCGAGGTGGCCAGCGGCCTCCGTTATTACAACGGCTTTGCCCTGTTCCCGACGACCTACTACGCCCTGAAACATCGGGAAGGGTTGATGGCCGTCTCGCTCCTGGGTCCGCTCGACCGCGTGAAGACGGCGCGGACCACCGTGGCTCTGAAGGAGTTCGCCGGTCCGCAAGCGGCGTTCGCCACGCCCGGAGCGGATGGTTTCACCAGCCTCTTCGCCAACATTCCGCCCAACCCGATCGTGTTCGGTGGCGATCCCGCCGACGACGAGACGCCGGTTTCGGACGTCGTCTCCTTCACCATCCCGGGGAATGCGCTGCCGGGGACGTATGTCGCGGCATTGAAAGCACGCCGGGAATGGGGAGGCGAAGCGCTCAACCGCGCGGTGACCCTGGAGATCCAGGTGGGGACCGCGACCCCGACGCCTTTCGTCGCCAAGACCGGTCCGTGCAACACTTGCCACACGGGCCCCTCCACTCTGTCCAATCTATCGCACGGGCTGGGGGACCGCCGCGCGTGCTTCGCCTGTCATTCCTCACTGGCTTTCGAACCGGACGCGGCGATCGATATTCGAATCCATACCGTTCATGACCGCTCGGAACGGTTCGCGGCCCTGGGCAAGATCACGAACTGTGCGCTCTGTCATCTGACGCCGCCGGCGGGCCCGGCGCGGGGACTCCTCCGTCATCCCGAAAAACAGGCGCACTAACCGAAGTTTCCATCGCCAAGACTTCAGAAATAGAAGGGGAAACATCATGGGCCACAGCAACGAGGCGGCAGCCTTGCGCGGGACGTTGGAATGCCCGATCTACAACAAGGTCCTGCACAAGGAGGTCGGGCGCGGCGAGCTCGACTATGAGGTGTATGTGCGCACCCGCGAGTTGCTCGCACTGCAGACGCCCACGGACGAGCTGGTCATCCCGGACGAGCTCCTGTTCCTGGTGATGCATCAGACCCAGGAGCTTTGGCTCAAGTGCGCGGTGTTCGAGGCTACGAACCTGGTCGAGCACCTGCATGGAAACCTGCTGTCCGCCGCGCTGGGATCGCTCGACCGCGTGGTTCACATCGCGCAGATCCTGCGCGATCAGATCCGCGTGCTGGGATCCCTGTCGCCGTCACAGTTCCAGATCATCCGGCGCAGCCTCGGCAACGGCAGCGGCCTCGAATCGCCCGGATACAACCAGTTGCTCACCGCGGCGGGAGCCGCGGGGGGCGCGCTCGACCGCCTGATCGCGCGCCGCGGCACGACGCTGCTCGACGTCTATCAGAACCCGGAGGATCACGCGGATCTGCAGCGGATCGCCGAGCGCTTCGTCGACTGGGACAGCTCGTTCCAGACCTGGCTCGTCGAGCACTTCATGCTCGTCCGGCGCACGATGGGGATCGATAAATCGGTGCGGGCGCTCGACGGTTTTCCGACCGTGGCGCTCGGTGGGCGGATGACGAAACCGCTGTTCGCCGAGCTCTGGAACGTACGCGTCGAGATGACGCGCGCCTGGTCGCGCGAGGGTGGCTTCGCCCCCGGCGAGCAGCGCTGCCCGTATACGGCGCCGGTCGAACAGTGCGTGGAGGCGTGACGTGGTGCCGCGTCTGAGAGCAGTGCGCGCCGAGTTCCCTCTCCTCGAAACCTGCGTGTACCTGAACAGCAACTCCACGGGCGCCGTCCCGCGGGGAGCGAAGGCGGCGCTCGACGAGTATTGGCGCACCGTCGAGCGCTGGCGCGACGAAGCGTGGGACGGGTGGTGGAACGATCTCAACGCGTACGCGACGGAGATCGCGGAGCTGATCGGCGCGCCGGCCGACTCGGTGGTCTGCGACGCGAATGTCTCGACGCTCTTCTCGCGAATGATGAGCTGTTTCGATTTCCATCGTGAGCGCCCGCGCGTGGTGACCAGCGACCTCGAATTTCCCGCGATCCCGCACATTCTCCGTGCCTTCGAGCGCTACGGCGCGGTACCGGTGATCGTGCCGTCGCGCGACCGCGTGGAGATCGACGCCGAGAGGTTGCTGCGCGAGATCGACGAGCGTACGCGGCTGGTGTGCGTATCGCACGCGACGTTCGAGACCGGCGCGCTCCTCGACGTGGAACCGATCGTCCGCCGGGCCCGCGAGGTCGGCGCGCTGGTGGCGCTCGACGCCTATCAGTCCGCCGGCGTGGTGCCGCTCGACGTCTCGGAGAGCGGTGTCGACTTCGTGTTCGGCGGCGCGCACAAGTGGCTCTGCGGCTCGTGCGAGAGCGCGTTTCTTTATATCCGCCCGGCGCTGCTGCCGGAGCTCCACCCCGCCGCCACCGGCTGGATCGCCGCCGCGGATCCGATGTCGTTCGCGCCCCCCACCGGCTGGGCCGCGGACGCGCGCCGTTTCGCGGGCGGCACGCCGGCGGTGCTGCCGGCCCAGCTCTCACGCCCGGGCCTCGCCATCCTCCGTGGGATCGGCGTCGACGCGATCCGCCGCCGGTCGCTGGCCCTGACCGATCACATTATCGCGCGCGCCGACAAGGCGGGGCTCCCGGTGGCCTCGCCCCGCGCGCACGAACGGCGCGGCGGAATCGTCGCCCTGCGCTTCCCCGGCGCCGAGGCGGTGGCCCGCGAGCTGATCGCCAGTGGGTTCGTGTGCAGCTACCGGGCCGGCCTCCGCATCGCTCCGCATTTTTATAATACGGAGGAGGAGATCGACCGCTTCATGCACGAGCTGGCGCGGCACCTCCGGTGTTTCCAGAATGCCGCCGCCGCATGAAGGCAATGAACGCGATCAACGCGCGGTCCCAACTCGCCCTGCTGCTCCACGCCGACAAGGCCCTCGACCTGGTGCGGACGGCTAGCCGCCTCGGCCTGCTGGCGCGGCTCGACGCGGGACCGGTCACCCTCCGCGAGCTCGCCGGATCGGTACGCGCGCGGCCGCTGCGCCTGTACAAGTTCCTCGACGGGCTCGAGAGCCTCGGCCTCGTCGAGCGCCGGCAGGGATCGGACGACCTCCTGGCCGCCGAGTACGTCTCTGTGGAGCCCTTGGTGCCGGCGGTGGCGGCGGTGCTCGGCGAGGGCTCGATCGAGCGCGACCGCGACCGCTATCCGTGGCGCGAGATCCACGGCCGTCTCGAGGAGGTCCTCGCCGGCGGGCTCGACGCGAGGTTCGCGTGGCCGCCGGTGACCGACGAGGAGGTCCGCGGCTTCGAGCGGAGCATGGCCGCGGGGTGTGGCCCGATCCAGGAGGCGCTGGCGGCGGCCTACGGAGAGGTCTTCGGAGCGAGGACCCGCTGGCTTGACGTCGGCGGTGGCGACGGCACCGTCGCGGAGGCGCTGCTGCGAGCGGCTCCGGGGCTCGCCTGCGACGTGTTCAATCTCCCGGTGGCGGCGCCGCTCGTCGCGGAGCGCGCCCGCGCCGCCGGGCTCATGGACCGGCTGGGCTTCGTCGCCGGCGACTTCCTCGCCGGACCGCTCCCCGGCGGCTACGAAGTGCTCTCTTTCGTGCGGGTGCTGCACGACTGGCCGGCCGAGGTGGCGCGCTCGCTGCTCGCGAAGGCCGCCGGCGCGCTTTCCCCGGGAGGCCGGCTGGTGGTGTGCGAGGAGTTCCGGACTCGCGACCGGCTCGCCATCCAGTTCTTCTGGACCTACTTCCTGCAGGGCGTCGACGGCTGCACGAGCCGCCTACGGGAGGTGGAGTGGTACACCGAGGCGCTCGCGGCGCTCGGCTTCACCGGAATCCGGGTGATCCCCGGCCCCTTCGACGTCGTCGTGGCGACGCGTCCTTGAGCGGCCGGGGAGAGCGCTCCGCGCCTCAGTGAGCCTGGGGTAGGATTCTATCCCGACCGTCAGGCGTCCATTCCAACTTCGTTCCGGAGGATCCATGCTCAAAATCATCGCGATCGCGATCGTTCTCCTCATCGCCGCCCTGCTGGCCTACGCCGCGACCCGGCCGAAATCGTTCAGCGTCCAGCGTTCGATCTCCATCAAGGCTCCGCCGCAGAAGATCGCCGGAATGATCGACGACTTCCACAACTGGGGCGCCTGGTCGCCCTGGGAGAAGCTCGATCCCGCGATGAAGAAGACGTACAGCGGCGCGGCGGCGGGCCAGGGCGCGGTCTACGACTGGACGGGCAACAGCAAGGTCGGCACCGGACGCATGGAGATCCTCGACACGTCCCCCGCAAAGACCACGATCAAGCTGGATTTCCTCAAGCCGTTCGAAGCCCACAACATCGCCGACTTCGTGCTGGAGCCCGCCGGCGACTCCACCCGCGTCACCTGGGAGATGCGCGGCGCCAGCCCCTACATGATGCGAGTCATGGGCATATTCCTCAACATGGACAAGGCGATCGGAAAGGATTTCGAGACCGGCCTCGCGAATTTGAAGACGGTCTCCGAGCGTTGATCGGGGCGCGGTCTTCTCCCGCGGGCCCGCTCCGGCTATCCTTCTCGACATGAGCTGGCCCAAGGACCCGATCGCCGCCGTCACCCATCCGGATCCCTACCCGTATTACGCGGACCTCGCGGCTCGCCGGCCGCTCTACCGCGACGACGCCCTGCAGCTCTGGGTGGCGTCGAGCGCCGCGGCGGTCACCGCCGTGCTGGCAAGCGATCTCTGCCGGGTGCGGCCGCCGGCCGAGCCGGTCCCCAGGGCGCTCCTGGGCTCCCCCGCCGGTGAGCTCTTCGGCCATTTCGTGCGGATGAACGACGGCCCCGGCCACTGCCCGTTCAAGGGCGCCCTCGCCACGGCTCTCGACGCGCTCGATCCCGCGCGGGTCGCCGAGCCCGGCCGGCGGTGGGCGCAGGCCCTGGCCGATACGCTCGGAGCGGACACCGACCTCGCGCGGCTCACCGATTTCGCCTACCGGCTGCCGGTGGTGTCCATCGCCACCCTGCTCGGCGTCCCCGAGGAGGATCTGGACCGGACCGTCCTCTGGACGAAACGCTTCGTCGCGGCCGTCGCACCGGGGTGCTCCCCCGAGACGCTGGAGCGCGGCAAGGAGGCGGCCGGCCACCTGCTCGACCTCTTCCTCGCGCTGCTGGACGGCCCTACGGAGGGGCTCCTCGCGGCCCTGGCCACAGAGGCCCGCCGGGTCGGCCGCGGCGACGAGACGGTGATCGCGGCCAACGGCATCGGCCTGATGTTCCAGGCCTACGACGCCACGGCCGGGCTGATCGGCAATACGCTGGCGGCGCTCGGCAGGGACGCCGGCCTGCGGGAGCGGGCGGCGGCCGACGCCGAGGTGCTCGAGCAGGTCGTCCTGGAGACCCTGCGCCATGATCCGCCGGTCCAGAACACCCGGCGCTTCGTGGCCCGCGACGGCGTGGTGGCGGGCGCGGCGATGCGGGAAAACGATGCGATCCTGGTCGTGCTCGCCGCGGCCAACCGCGATCCGGCGGCGAACCCGGACCCCGACCGCTTCGATCCGTTCCGGCTGGACCGCCACATCTTCACCTTCGGAGCCGGCGGCCACGCCTGCCCCGGCGAGCGGCTCGCCACCACCATCGCGCAGGCGGGGGTCGAGGCCTTGCTCCGCGCGGGGATCGACGCCGAACGCTTCGCCGGCGCGCTCGCCTACCGTCCCGCCGCGAACCTGCGGATTCCCTTCCCCGCGGAAACGGCGGAAGCTTGAGAATGATGGCCAGACGCTTGACCGCGCTCTTCGCCCTCGTCTGCCTGGCCTGCTCAGGGGCTTCGCGAGGGACCGGGACCAGGAATGGAAAGGATATTTCCGCGATGACCACGGACCTGTCGCGAATCGATCACGTCATTCTCGGCATCGGCGATCTGGAGCGAGGGACCGCGGAGCTCGAGCGGATCACCGGCGTGCGCGCGGTCTTCGGCGGCGCCCATCCCGGGCGCGGCACGCAGAACGCCCTGATCTCGCTGGGCGATCACCATTACCTGGAGATCCTGGCTCCCAACCCGGCGGAGGCGGGGAACCCGGACGCCGCTGAGCTCAGCAAGCTGACCGCGCTCACCCCGGTCGGGTGGGCCGTGCGGTCGGACGACCTGGAGGCGCTGCACGAGAGCCTGCGCAGCCGGGGAGGGCGGATCGAGGAGGTCCGTCCCGGCGGGCGGAACCTGCCGGACGGCAGCCGGCTGGATTGGAAAACCCTTTCCTTCTCGCCGCCGTCGAGCCCGCTGCTCCCCTTCTTCATCGAATGGGGGAGCGGCGGCGCGCATCCGTCGACGACCTCCCCGTCCGGCTGCCGGCTGACCGGCTTCGCCCTCGAGGACCCGGCCCCGGACGCCGTGCGGGAGGCCCTCCGCGCCGCCGGGCTCCTGGTGGAGGTGCGCGCCGGCAAGGAACCCCGCATCCGCGTCTCGCTATCCTGCGCGCGCGGTAGCGTGGATTTCTAGACCGCCGCCGCCGGAGGGCGACCGCGGGTCGCCCCTACGACCTCCGGCGACCGGTGAACGCCCTCTCGCTCCTCCACCGGCACCCAGCGGCGGTCCCGTTCCCCCACATAGACCGACTGCGGGCGGATCAGCCGGCCGGTCGCGAGCTGCTCCAGGGCGTGGGCCGTCCAGCCGGCGACGCGGCCGATGGCGAAGGTGGGCGTGAACAGCTCGGTGGGGAACCCCAGGCCGTGCAGCAGCAGCGCGGTGTAGAACTCGACGTTGGTGTCCAGCCGGCGCTCCGGCTTGCGCTCGTGGAGGAGGCGCAGGGCGGTGGCCTCCACCGAGCGGGCCAGCTCGTAGAGGCCCATGTCGCCCCCCAGATGATAGAAGCGCTCCGCCGCCGCGGCCAGGACGTCCGCCCGCGGATCGCGCACGCGGTAGACGCGGTGGCCGAAGCCCATCAACCGCTCGCCGCGGCCGAGCTTCTCGCGCAGCACGGCTTCGGCCCGCTCGGGAGTGCCGATCTCGAAGACCATGTCCAGCGCCGGCCCCGGGGCGCCGCCGTGCAGCGGCCCTTTCAGCGCCCCCACGGCGCCGGTGATCCCAGAGATCAGGTCCGAGCGGGTGGAGACGATCACGCGGGCGGTGAAAGTCGAGGCGTTGAAGCCGTGATCGCTCACGGTGTTGAGGTAGGTCTCCAGGCCGCGCGCCCGCTCCGCCGACGGCTCCTCGCCGGAGAGCAGGAAGAGGAAGCTCGCCGCGTGGCCGAGATCCGCGCGGGACACCAGCGGCTCCTCGCCGCGGAACAGGCGCCAATACGCAGCCACGATCGTGGGAAACGTGGCGGTCAGCAGCAGGGCGTCCTCCTTCGGATCGTCCCCCGCTCCCTCGGCGAGGCTGAGCGTGCCGGCGGCCATGCGCAGGGCGTCCATGGGGGCCACCCGTTTCCGGGCCGCCGCCCGCAGCAGGTCCAGCGTGGCCGCGGGGAGCGCCCGCCGGGAGGCCAGACGGGCACGGAACGTCTCCAGCTCGGCGGCTGTGGGAAGCGCGCCGTGCCACAGGAGCCAGGTCATCTCCTCGAATGTGGCCCGGGGAGCGATCTCCTCCACCGGGAAGCCGGCGAGGAGCAGCACGCCCGCTTCGCCGTCCACGCTGCTCAAACGGGTCGCGGCAGCCACGACCCCTTCCAATCCTTCTTTGATCTCGGTGTCCATCGGGACCTCCTTCCGGTATCGACCTTCCAAACCAGCGGCCTTCCAAACGCATCTTCGGACCGCCTGATTGGGTTGTCAATCTTGATTCACGAATCAATGTTCATCGTGCTACCTTGGCTTGATGAACGACCGGTTCCTCACCGCCCAGGAGGCCGCCGCGGAGCTGGGGATCTCGCTGGCGACGCTCTACGCCTACGCCAGCCGGGGGATGCTCCGCTCGGAGGCGGTGCCGGGCGAGCCGCGGGCAAGGCGCTATCCACGGGAGGACGTGCTGCGGCTCAAGGACAAGAAAGAGCTTCGCAGAGAGCCCGAGAAAGCGGCGCCGAAGGCCCTCTCCTGGGGTCTGCCGGTTCTCGAATCCGCGCTGACGCTGATCCGGGACGGCCGGCTCTACTACCGCGGCCGGGATGCCGTCGAGCTGGCGCGGACGGCGACCGTGGAGGAAGTGGCGGCGCTGCTCTGGACGGGCGATGCGAGCGAGGGCCTATTCGCGGGCGAGCCGCCGCGAATCGGCTGGCACCTCCCGGAAGGCCTGACGCCGATCGAGCGCTGCCAGGTGGCCGTTCCCCTGGCGGGCGCGGCGGACCTCGCTGCCTGGGACCTGCGGCCGGCGGCGGTAGCGGCCGCGGGCGCGCGCATCCTCCGTCTGATGGCCCGGGTCGCTGCGGGCGGTCCCGACCCTCTGGCTGCCGACGGCATCGCGGTCATCCTCCAAGCCGGCTGGGCGCCCGGCCGGTCCGAGGTGGCGGGGCCGATCGGAGCGGCGCTGATCCTGGCGGCGGACCACGAGCTGAACGTCTCGGCCTTCACGGCGCGCTGCGTGGCCTCGGCCAACGGCTCCCCCTGGGACGTGGTCTCGGCGGGGCTGGCAGCGCTTAAGGGATCGCGGCACGGCGGTCACACCGAACGGGTGGAGGCGCTGTTCCGCGAAGCGGGGACGGCGGAGGGCGTGCGGAGGGTCCTGGCCGACCGCCTGCGCCGTGGCGAGCCGATCCCCGGCTGCGGCCACTCGCTCTATCCGGACGGCGATCCCCGCGGCGCGGCCCTGCTGGAGATGGCGGTGGAGATCGCTCCGGGTTCCCCCGCGGTCGAGCTGGCGCTGGCCATGGCCGGCGCCTACCGCGAGCTGATCCACGAGCACCCCACGATCGATCACGGCCTGGTGACCCTCAGCCGCGCCCTCGACCTGCCGGCGCACACCCCCCTCGCGCTCTTCGCCCTCGGCCGCACGATCGGCTGGATCGGCCACGCCATCGAGCAGTACGCCGCGAACAGCATGATCCGGCCGCGCGCGGCCTATGTGGGGGAAATGCCGGGAGACTCCTAAACGGACCGGCGGCGCTTGAGGAGCCGCCCGCAGGGCGCCCCAAAGAGCACCGACGCCTGTACACAGCCAGTCTTCTCCCCCCTGTCCCGCCCACTCCCTCCGCGCGCACCCAATCTTACGAAAGGGCTCTGCTGCTCCGGCCGGGCCTTTTCGCGTCCCGAGCCACCCTTTCCAAGGAGGTCCGAGAATGAACAAGACCGATGTCATCCGCGCCTGGAAGGATCCGATCTATCGCGCGAGCCTGTCGCCGGAGGCGCAGGCGGCCCTGCCGCAGCACCCGGCCGGGATCACCGACTTGAGCGACGAGCAGCTCGTCAGCATGGGCGGCTCGACGCCGGTGACCACGGCGCCGACCTGCACGGCGTACACGTTCCTCAACTGGCGGTCCTGTTGCCCGCCGATCACCACGGCCATCAACTGCACCGAGTACACTTTCAACTCGGCGGCCGGCTGCTGCCCGACGACGGCGTAGCCCGCGGAACCGGTCCATGGGGCGGCCTCCATCGGGCCGCCCCCGCGGATCCTCCCCGATGCACGATTCGAATCCCGACCTCCTCGACTGGCACCGCGCGCTGACGCTCGCCGAGCGCGCCGCTCTCGCCGGCGCCTCGCCCACGCGGGGCGAGCCGGTCGCCGACGACCTCGCCCTCCACCGCCTCGCGGAGTGGCGGGGGCAGACCGCGTTCCAGTCCAGAGCCCTCTGGGACCTCCACCTCGCCGGCCTCGACCTCGACGACGCGGGGTTCGAGCGCCTGCTGGCGCTGCCGCCCGACCGCCTGGGCGCTCCTCCCGCGGACTGGATGGCCGAGCTGGCCGATCCGCGGCCGGTGGACGCGGCGGCGCTCGAAGCGCTCCCCGTGCCGCCCGAGATCGGCGGCGCCGCCGGCTTCCTGGAGCTGATCCGCCCCTTCCTCGACCGCGCCCGGGTGCGGCTGCGGGAGGATCTGGCGGCGATCGCCGGCGACCGCGAGGACCTCCCCTTTACCGCCGATAGCGCGCTGCGCCTCGCCGGTGAGACCCTCCCCTACCGGCTGCTCCCCCTCCTCTCGCGCACCCTGGTGCTGGAGCTGAACGTGGCGCGGCTGCAGGGGCTGCTGGCGGGCGAGACGCCGCAGGAGCGCTTCGCCGCTTTCGTCCAGCGCCTGCGCGATCCGGCGAATGCCGACGCGATCCGGCGCGAGTATCCGGTGCTGGCTCGCCAGGCCGTCCTCGACCTCGAGCTGTTCCGCGAGTCGACACGCGAGATCCTCGCCCGGCTCGCGGCGGACTGGCCGGCGATCCGCGAGCGCTTCTTCGCGGGGGGCGACCCCGGAGCGCTCACCGCCCTCGACGGCGGTGCCGGCGACCGCCACCGGCGCGGGCGGTCGGTGCGCATCCTGACCTTCGCCTCCGGCGCGCGGCTGGTCTACAAGCCGCGCTCGCTCGCCGTGGAGGCGCACTTCCAGGAGCTGCTCGCCTGGGTGAACGCGGCCGGGGATCATCCTGGCTTCCGCACCCTCGCCGTGCTCGACCGCGGCGAGCACGGCTGGATGGAGTTCGCCGCCGCCGCCCCCTGCGAGTCACGCGAGGATGTGGCGCGTTTCCACGAGCGGCTGGGCGGGCTCCTCGCCCTGCTCTACGCGCTCGCCGCCACCGACTGCCACTACGAGAACCTGATCGCGGCCGGCGAGCACCCGGTGGTGGTCGACCTCGAATCGCTCTTCCACCCGCAGATCCAGCGCGGCCGGCGCACCCGGCCGCAGGAGGACCTCCGCTCGCAGTTCGCCCTCCATTCGGTGCTGCGCGTCGGCCTCCTCCCCTTCCAGGTCGGCCAGGGGGAAGGGGACGATTTCGAGGGGGTGGACATCAGCGGCGTCGCCGCCGTAGCCGGCCAGCCGACGCCACAGAAGGTGATCCAGTGGATGGGCACCGGCACCGACGAGATGCACGTGGTGCGCGACCGCGGGATCATGGAGGGGGGGCAGAACCGTCCCACCCTCGGCGGCGAGGCCGTGCAGGTGGGCGAGTTCCGCGACGAGATGACGAACGGCTTCGCGGCCGTCTACCGCGTGCTGGCCGGGAATCGCGAGGAGCTGGGCCGCCGGCTTGGCCCCTTCGCGCACGATCCGGTGCGGGTGGTGCTGCGACCGACGCAGATCTACGGCCTGCTGCTCCAGGAGAGCTACCACCCCGACTACCTGCGCGACGCCCTCGACCGCGACCGGCTGCTCGACCGCCTCTGGCTGGAGGCCGAGGCCCAGCCGGCGCTCGAACGGGTGGTCGCCGCCGAGCACCGCGACCTCTTGGAGGGGGACATCCCGTTCTTCTCGACGTTCCCGGCCTCGCGCGACCTGTGGACCAGCCGCGGCGAGCGGATCCCGGACTTCCTCGAGGAGCCCTCCTTCGAGCTGGTCCGCTGCCGCGTCGAGCTGCTCGGGGAGGAGGATTTGCGGCGCCAGCTCTGGCTCCTCCGCCTGTCGCTCGGCACCCAGCTCCTCAACCGCGACGATACCGAGTGGACCAGCTACACGCCCGACCCCGAGGCGCCGCACCTCTCCCCGGCCGAGACCCGCGAGAGCCTGCTCCGTCACGCCCGCGCCGTCGGCGGCTGGTTCGCGGAGATGGCGGTGCGCGAGGGGGAGTACGCGTCGTGGATCGGCCTCGAATACCGCAACAAACACTGGTCGCTGGAGCCGACGCCGGAGGACCTCTACTCCGGCCTCCCCGGCATCGCCCTTTTCCTCGGCTTCCTCGGCGAGATCGCGGATGACCCGCCGGCGACCGCGCTGGCGCGCGCCGCCCTCTCCACCCTGCTGCTCCAGGTGGAGGACCGGCCGCGCGGCGCGGCGGAGCCGGCGGCCTCGATCGGCGCCTTCCAGGGGTGGGGCGGGATCGTCTGGACCCTCGCCCAGCTCGGCCATCTCTGGCAGGACCGCGAGCTGCTGGCCGCCGGCGAGCGGATGACCGAGCGCTTCCCCCCGCTGCTGGCCGCGGACGACGACCTCGATCTGATCGGCGGCACGGCCGGCGCCATCCTCGGCCTCCTCGCACTGCACCAAGCCGGCGCTTCGCCGCGCGTGCTGGAAATCGCGATCGAGTGCGGCGAGCGTCTCCTCGACCTCGCGGAGCCCTGGGGCTCAGGGGTCGGCTGGCGTACGAAGCTGGCCACGGAAAAGCCGATGACCGGCATCTCGCACGGCGTGGCCGGCCTCGCGCTGGCGCTGATCCGGCTGGGCGACGCCACCGGCGACCGCCGCTTCCTCGACGCCGGCCTCGCGGGTTTCGCCGGCGAGCGCGAGCGCTTCTGGGACGACCTCGAACGGCTGCTGCACGGCGCCCCCGGCGAGAAGCCGCCGCCGGAGAGCACGGTCGCCATGGCCTGGTGCTACGGCGCCCCCGGCGTCGGCCTCAGCCGTCTGCAGGGCTATCCCCACGCCCGGAACGACGAGGAGCGCGCGGCGCTGCGGCAGGAGATCGAGCAGGCCGTCCGCCGCACGCTGGAGCGCGGCCCCGGGCAGAACCACTGCCTCTGCCATGGCGACCTCGGCAACCTCGACGTCCTCCACCAGGCGCTGGACCGCTTCCCCGGCGAAGAGCTCACTTCGGACGTCCACCGCTTCCTGGAGATCGTCCTCGCCAGCCTCGACCGCGACGGCTGGCTCTGCGGCACCCGCGGCAGCATCGAATCCCCCGGCCTGATGAACGGTTTCGCCGGCATCGGCCTCGGGCTGCTGCGGCTGGCGGAGCCTAAGAGAGTGCCGTCGGTGCTTGGGCTAGAAGGGGTAGCCCCGAGGTTGGCCCTCACTCCCCAACCCCTCTCTCCCAGCCCTCCACCCACCCCTGCCGGGGAGAGAGGGGCTTAAGACAACGGCTTCGATGGTCTTTTAGATTTAGACTAACCACTCCCTCTTCTCCCCGTCAGGGCGGGTGGAGGGCTGGGAGAAGAGGGCCGGGGTGATGAGGGCCCAACGCCTCAGCCAAGGCGACTGAGCACCCAAGTCGTCATACACCGCTGATCCTGCACCACCGTCGTCTTCAGCGGATCGACCAGCGTTCCTCCCAGCTCCGCCGTGAGACCCATCAGGTAATCCTGATCCACCAGGAAGCGCTCACTGCCGTCGGGGAGCAAAAACCGCCGGTCGCCCAGCGGCTTCATGCGGTCGGCCATGCCGATCGACGAGGCGAGGCGGCAGAAGAACAGGCCGCCCGGCTTCAGCAGGCGCCAGGAGCCCTGGAGCATGGCGCGGAACTGGGCTTCGCCGCGGGCGAAGTGGAGGACGGCGCTGCTCAGCACGATGTCGAACGCGCGCTCCGGGAAGGTGCTCGACTCGACGGCCTCGACGCGGAAGCTCTCCGCCGGCAGACGCGGGGCGAGCCGGGCGGCGAGGGCGCGCACGGATCGGACCGCCTCGGGGTTGGCATCGACGCCGCAGACCTCGTACCCTTCGCGCAGCAGAAAGACGAGGTTGCGTCCGCCGCCGCAGCCGGCGTCGAACACGGTCATGCCGGGACGGATGCGCCCGCGCGAAATCTGATCGAACAGGTAGATGTCGATCGGCCCGAAGAGCTCGGAGAGATCGATCATTCCGTCTTGTCCCATGCGAACAGATTGATTTCCGGTCCTTCGCCGCTCAGACGGATCAGGCGTTCGAACGTCAGGCCGATCTTTTCGAGCAGCCGGATCGAGCTCTGATTGTCCTGGGCGGTGATCGCCACGATCCGCCGCAGGCCGAGGTCGTCCCGGCCGTGCGCCAGCACGGCGGCGGCGGCCTCGACCGCGTAGCCGCGGCCCCAGAATTCGGGGAGGAAGGCGAAGCCGATGTCGATGTCCTCCAGGGTTTCGCGCTTGATCAGGCCGCAGACCCCGATCGGAGCTCCGCCCTCCTTCAGCGCCGTCAGGTAGAGGCCGACGCCATGGCGCTCGTACATCTCGACCGGCCCGTTGAGGATGTAGGCGCGGGCGTCGTCGAGGGTGCGCACCCCGCGGTCGCCGATGAAGCGCAGGAACGACGGCTGGTTCAGCAGGCCGAGCATGAACGCCGCGTCTTGGGCGTTAAGCCGGCGCAGGGTCAGGCGGTCGGTTTCGAGGACGTTCATGGCGTGTCTCTCAGGAGGGGTTCAGCCCCTCCACGGGCGGCGCGAGCAGCGCCTGGAGCTGTTCGAGCCGGATCGGTTTGATCAGGTGCCGCTCGAAGCCGGCGGCCGCGGCCTGGGCGCGGTCGGCCTCCTGGCTGTAGCCGGTGACGGCGATCAGCCGGATCGATTCCAGCCCCGGCAGCTCGCGCAGGTGGCCGGCGAGCTCGTAGCCGTCCATCACCGGCAGGCCGATGTCGAGCAGCGCCACGTCGGGGCGGAAGTCGGCGGCGACCCGCAGGCCGGCGGGGCCGTCCTGGGCCACCCGCGCGACGTGCCCCATCATCTGGGCCGTGGTCGCCAGCAGCTCGGCGGCGTCGAGGTTGTCGTCGACGACGAGGATGCGGAGGGCACCGGGGAGCACGGCAATCTCGGGCTCCGCCTGCGGCTGCCCCGGCACGGCCGGCTCGACCGCCTCGGCGGCGGGGAGCCGGACGATCAGCTCGGTCCCCCGGCCGTGCCCGTCGCTGCGCGCGTCGACCGTGCCGCCGTGCAGCTCGACCAGCACGCGGACGATCGCGAGGCCGAGGCCGAGCCCGCCCTGCGCGCGGTCGATCGCTTGGCGCTCCTGCACGAAGAGGTCGAAGATGCGCGGCAGCATCTCCGCGCTCAGGCCGATGCCGGTGTCGCGGATGCGCAGGACGACCGCCTCGCCGTCGCGCTCCGCGACGATGGCGATGCTGCCGTGCGGCTCGGTGTACTTGGCGGCGTTGTTGAGCAGGTTGGCCACCACCTGGGCCAGGCGCACGGCGTCGGCATCGACGGTGAGCCCTTGGCGCGGGACGTCGACGGTGAGCTGGTGCTGCCGCTGCTCGATCAGCGGGCTGGCCATCTCGATCGCCTTGGCGATGATCTCGGAGATCTCGATCCGCTCGCGCTTGAGCTCGACCTTGCCGCGGGTGATGCGCGAGACGTCGAGGAGGTCGTCGACGAGGCGGATCAGGTGGTGGACCTGGCGCTCGATGACCGTGCGCTCCTTGACCAGGGTGTCGTCGCCGCGCAGCCGCATCAGTTGCAGGGCGGTGACGATCGGCGCCAGGGGATTGCGCAGCTCATGGCCGAGCATGGCGAGGAATTCGTCCTTGGAACGGCTGGCCACCTCGGCGTCGGCGCGCGCCTGGCGCTCCAGGACGAGCAGTTGCCGGTTGCGCTCCTCGACGCTCTTGCGTTCGCTGATGTCCGAGAAGGCGTTGACCGCCGCGATGATCCGGCCGTCCGGATCGTAGACCGGCCCGGCGCTGGCCGACAGGATCCGCTGGGTTCCATCCGGGAGGAGGTAATGGATCTCCTCGTCGAGCACGACCGTTCCGGCGAGCGCCCGGGTCAGCGCGTATTCTTCGGCCTTGAACGCGCTGCCGTCGGGGTGCACGGCCGTGTAGGCGGCGAAGTCGCCGACCGACCGCGTCGGCAACGCCGGCGCGCCGAGGATCGACCGCACGCGCTCGTTGGCCATCAGCGTGCGGCCCGAGGGCGCTTCGGCGATGATCACCCCCGCGGGCATCTGCTTCACCACCGATTCGAGCAAATTGCGTGCGGCCTCGACCTCGCGCCGCGCCGTCACCTGCGCGGTAACGTCGACCGCGACGGCCATCACACCGAAGACCTGCCCGGCTTCGTCGCGCATCGGCTGGGCGGTGAACTGGAAGAAGCAGTTCTCGAGGGTGCCGTCGCCCCGGAGATCGAGGGGGACGAGATATTCCTCGGCCGTATAGGGCTCGCCGCTGGTATAGACCCGGCTCAAGGTCTGGATGATCGGGGCGTCGTCCGGAAACTCGGGGAAGACCTCGCGGATCGGCTTGCCCACGAAGCCCGCGCGGCCGACGATGCGCTCGTAGAGTGGGTTGGCCAGGTCGTAGACGAGGTCCGGGCCGAGAAAGATGCACACCGGCACCGGCGCCTGCATGAATTGCGAGTAGAGCCGCGCCCGGGCACGCTCGGCTTCGGCGCGCAGGCGCGAGACCTCCAGATGGGTGCCGACGCGGGCGAGCAGCTCGCGGGCCGAGAAGGGCTTGACCAGGTAGTCGTCGGCGCCCGCGGAGAGCCCTTCGATGCGCGCCTCGTCCCCCGCGCGCGCCGAGAGGAAGATGACGGGGATGTCGCGCGTCGCCTCGTCGGCCCGCAGAGCCTGGAGGAGCTGATAGCCGTCGAGCCCGGGCATCATGACGTCGGCGAGAATGAGGTCGGGCGGAGAGCTCCGGGCCCGCTCCAGCGCCGCGACGCCGTTGTTGACGGTCTCCACGGTGAAGCGCCCGCGCAGCAGCCGCGCGACGTACTGGCGCATGTCGGCGTTGTCGTCGGCCAGCAGCACGCGCCCCGTTCCGGTGCCGGCCGGCGCCGGCTCGAGGAGCGCTCCGGCGTCCGGTGCCCAGCGCAGCGCCTCCTCCAGGAACGGCGCGGCGCCGAGGGAGGTCGAACCGGCACTGTGCGCCGCCAGGCGATCCGGGGGCAGATGGGCGGTGCCGAAGGAAAGCGCGACCGTGAAGGTGGTCCCCTCGTCCACCACGCTCTCGACGGTCACGGTGCCGCCGTGCAGATCGACCAGCTCCCGGACGAGCGACAGGCCGATGCCGGTCCCCTCGTGGGTGCGCGAGCGCGCTCCCGGCACGCGGTGGAAGCGGTCGAACAGCCGCGGGATCTGCTCGGCGGCGACGCCGATGCCGGTGTCGCGGACCGTCAGCACGGCGCGGCCGCCGCGGCGGTGGAGCGCCACCTCGATCTCCCCCTCGAAGGTGAACTTGAGGGCGTTGGAGAGCAGGTTGAGGACGATCTTTTCCCACATGTCGCGATCGACGAACACCGGCTCGGCGAACGCCTCGACGTCGAGCGTGTAGCGGAGGCCGGCCTGCTCGATCGCCGACTGGAAGGCGCTGGCCAGCTCGCGCGTCTGGGTGCCGAGGTCGACCGGCGAGAAGGAGGCCTCGACGCGGCCGGCCTCGATGCGGGAGAAGTCGAGGAGCGCGTTGACCAGCCGGAGCAGCCGGAGCGCGTTGCGGTGCACGAGGTCCCAACGCTCGACGTCGGCGGGCGGCAGCTCGGCGCTCCCGCCGAGCGCGTCGCGTGCCGGCCCCAGGATCAGCGTCAGCGGCGTCCGCAGCTCGTGGCTGACGTTGCTGAAGAAGGTCGTCTTGGCGCGGTCGATCTCCGCCAGAGCCTCGGCGCGCGCCTTGGCCTCGGCCAGCGCGCGGGCGCTGGCGACGGCGGTGGCGATCTGGCCGGCGGCCAGGTCGAGGAAGCTGAGATATTTCTCGTCGAAGAGGATCCTTGGGCTGAGCGCGGCGATCAGCACGCCGGCCGGCGTCCCCTCCCCCGGCTGCGCGATGGGGATCACGGCCGCGCGCCGCGCCGGCAGCGAGCCGGCCTCGCCGGGAAGCTCCTCGACGATCCGCGTCGTGCCGGTCTCGAGGACGGCCGCCAGCGGCCAGAGCGGAACCCCGCCGAGGTCGATGCGCGACGGCGCCGCGGCGGCGCCCGGCTCGATTCCAGCCGCGCCGGCGAGCGTCGCCGTGGTCCCGTCGGCGTCGAGGAGGTAGAGGAGCGCGAACGGCAGGTCGGCCGGATTCTCGCCGAGGACGTTCGCCGCGGCCTCGCAGGCCGCCTCGGCGGTCGCCGCTCTCTGCGTCCGGGCGGAAAGCTCCTGCAAGGTCTTGAGGCGCCGCGAGCCGACGATCCGCTCAGTCGTCTCCGTGACAGTGACGAGGACGCCGCCGACACCGCCGCTCTCCTCGCGGATGGGGCTGTAGGAGAAGATGAAATAGCAGTCCTCGACGAAACCGTGGCGGTCGAGGGGCAGCAGGAAATCCACCACCGTCGTGGCGGTCCCCCGCAGTACGCCCTGGA
This sequence comes from uncultured Acidobacteriota bacterium, assembly GCA_963718645.1. Classification (GTDB taxonomy): domain Bacteria; phylum Acidobacteriota; class Thermoanaerobaculia; order Multivoradales; family UBA5704; genus DATARR01. Next base: position 1,016,046 of record OY970373.1, on the reverse strand, counting down.
ACATCGGCCCGATGATCTCCCAGATCTCGGCGAACGTGACCCGGGTGCTCCGGCCCATGGCGGCCGGGTGCTTGGTGGAGCCGAGGATCGGCCGGTAGCCGTCGTTGTAGAACTGGATGAACTCGGGGCCCCACGCGATGTACATGGGAAAGCCGGTCTCGAGCAGGATGCTGAGCGCCGTGCGCAGGCTCTGCGGCCAGCCCGACGGCGCGCCGACGGCGGTCCGCGACCAGTCGATCGACCGCATCAGCGCGCCCATCTCGCCGCCACCGAGAAGAGGGTCGGGACTGCCTGCCGGCTTCTCCATCGCCGGACAGTCTATCGTCAGTAGCCTTCCCCTTCATGCGAAGCGACCTTGCCGCGGAAGGAGCGATAGAGAAATGTGAAATAGCCGACAGCCAGCGCCATGCCGAGCCCCCACCAGATCAGGCCCACGCGCAGGCTGTAGTCCCCCGTCTTCGCGTTGTGGACCGTCAGCCCCCAGGCTGGGTTCGTGCTGGCGGGGAGCAGATAGGGATAGAGGGCGAACGCCGCGCCGCCCAGCATGAATGCCAGGAACGCCGTCGAGGCCAGGAAGGCCATCCGATCGCTCTTCCGTCTCGCATACAGGGGCATGGCGATCAGCGACCCCAGCACGCCCAGCGGAACGATCCATCCCCACGGATGCAAGCGGAAGTTGTCCAGCACCTGAGGACGGACGAAGAGCGTCGCGGCGAGGCTCGCGGCGGTCAGCAGCGCGAGCGCCGCCCAGACCGGACCGGCGAGCCGGCGGGCGCGCGCCTGGACATCCCCTTCCGTCTTCATCGCCAGGTAGTGCGCGCCGTGCAGGGCGAGAGAGGCCAGCGCCAGGACGCCGATCAGGACCGTGTACCAGTCCAGGATGCCGGGGTTGGGGCCGACCCGGAAATCGGTCCACAGGGCCTCGAAGAAGAAGCCGTCCGCGCGCAGCGGCACACCGCGGACGACGTTGCCCACCGCCGCGCCAAAAAAGAGTGCGAGGAGCAGGCTGGCGAGCGAGAAGACGAAGTCGAACAGCGACCACGCCAGCGGGTCCTCCACATGCGACCTCAGCTCGATACCGATCCCGCGCAGCATCAGCAGCCAGAGCACCATCATCAGCGGCAGGTAGAAGCCGCTGAAGCTCGATGCGTAGACGAGCGGGAAGGCAAAGAACAGAGCGCCGCCGGCCGCGATCAGCCAGACTTCGTTGCCGTCCCAGACCGGCCCGATGGTGCGTAATACGAGGCGCCGTTCGTCGTTCGTCCTGGCGACCCAGGGCGCGAGAATCCCCACGCCGAGGTCGAAGCCGTCGAGCACCACGTAGGCGATCAGCATCAGGGCGACGAGCACGAACCAGAGCGTCTCCATGGCTCAGGCTCCTTCCGCCGCCAGGAATTCGGGGCCGTGCAGAAGCTCCTTCCAGACCAGGAGCAGGAACAGGATGCTCAGCAGGCTGTACATGCCCAGGAAGCCGAGCAGCGTGAACAGCCCGTTGCCCGCCGACACGTTGGACGAGAAGCCGTTCGCCGTCCGCATCAAGCCGTAGACGGCCCAGGGCTGGCGGCCGACCTCGGCGGTGATCCACCCCGCGGTGTTGGCGATGTAGGGGAACGGGAAACTCAGCATCAAAATCCAGAGCATCCATCTCGACTCGTAGAGCCGGCGCCGCCAGAGCAGGAACGCCGCCACCCCGGCGATCAGGACGAACAGCGTCCCCAGGCCCACCATGATGTGGTAGCTGTAATAGAGCAGCGCGATGTTGTCCGGCCACTGGTCGCGCGGAAACTCGTTCAATCCCTTCACCTCCGCCTCCCAATGGCGGTAGGTGAGAAAACTGAGCATCTTCGGCACGTAGATCGGATTGTCGAGCTTCTGATGATCGGTATCGGGCTGGCCGACGAGGACGATACCGGCGCCCGCCTCCGTGTTGAACAGCCCTTCCATCGCCGCCAGCGTCGCCGGCTGATTCTCGGTCACCAGACGCCCCTGCTCATCGCCCGACGGAAAGAGTTGCAGGAGAGACGCGGCCGCCGCCGCGACGACGCCGGCGCGCAGGAACAGTCGGCCGTACTCCACCTGGCGTCCGGAGAGCAGATAAAAGGCCCCCACTGCCGCCATGGCGAAGGCGCCGGTGATCACCGCTCCGCCCATGTTGTGCAGGTACTGCCAGAACGCCCACTCGTTGGCCATCAGCGCCCAGAAGCTGGTGAGGTGAGCGGTACCGTCCGCCGCGATCTCGTAGCCCACCGGGTGCTGCATCCAGGCGCCGGTCACGATGATGAAGAAGCCGGAGATCCAGGAGCCGGCGAACACCATGAACGCCGACAGCCAGTGGACCTTCGGCCCGAACCGCTTCTCGCCGAAGAGGAAGATCCCCAGGAACGACGATTCCAGGAAGAACGCGAAAACCCCTTCCATCGCGAGCGCCGTGGCGATGACACCCCCGGAATACTGCGAGAACCGGGCCCAGTTCGTGCCGAACTGGAACTCCATGGGAATCCCCGTGATGACGCCGAAAAAGAAATTGATCGCGAAGATCTTGGCCCAGAACCGCGCCGCCCGGTTGTACCGCTCATCCCGTTTCCACAGAGCGAGCGTCTTGAAGAGGACGATCAGCGGGGCCAGCCCCATCGTCAACTGCGGGAACAGGTAGTGGTACGTGATGGTGAAGGCGAAGTGCAGCCGGTGCAGCGCGAGTGCGCTCTCCATGGGACCTCTCCTCGAAGTTCAGGACCGTGGAGAATCTATGTCCCGCCGTCTGGAACGGTCACCACCCAACAGGGTAGGGACAGGAGGCGCGGCCGGGCGGCTACCAGAGAGAGAGAGGGCACGCCCGACCTCATGAATATTTTTTCTGAAGGGCAGCCAGCGCTTCTTCACCTGGGAGAAGCTCGACTGCGCCACGATCGATCTCGGTGCAGCGCCGGCGGATCTCGGTCATCCATTCGGGAGAGATGGCGAAATCTTCCTCGGAGTCAATGCTCATAGGTTGCCTTCCTTAGCCCAAGTTGCGGAGACGCCCGCCAAGGCGTCTCCGCAGTGGACAAACCTGTCCCTGACTATAGCGCCGCACCCTTCTCCTTGAGGACGTTCCACACCCGCTCGGGCGTCATCGGGATCTCCATGTGCGTCACCCCCAGGTGCGCCAGCGCGTCGACCACGGCGTTGACGATCGCGGGTGGGGCGCCGACGGTGGCCGATTCGCCGACTCCCTTGGCTCCCAGCGGGTGGTGCGGGCAGGGGGTGACCGTCTTATCGGTCTCCCAGTTCGGCGTCTCCATGGCGGTGGGGACGAGGTAGTCCATGAAGCTGCCGCCCGAGATGTTGCCGTTCTCGTCGTAGCTGATCTCCTCGAAGAGCGCCGGAGCCAGCCCCATGCTCAAGCCGCCGTGGATCTGGCCGTCGACGATCATCGGGTTGATGATGTTGCCGCAGTCGTCGACCGCCAGGAAGCGGCGGACCTTGACCTCGCCGGTGCCGCGGTCGATGTCCACGACGCAGATGTAGCTGCCAAACGGAAAAGTGAGGTTCGGCGGATCGTAGTAGTTCACCGCCTCCAGGCCTGCCTCCATCCCCGGCGGGTGGTTGGTGTAGGCCGCGAAGGCGAGCTCCTGGATGGTCTTCGACTTCTGCGGCGCGCCCTTGACGGAGAACTTGCCGGGCTCCCACTCGAGATCTTCCTCGCTCACCTCCAGCAGGTAGGCGGCGATCTTCTTCGCCTTGTCGCGGATCTTCCGCGCCGCCATCGCCGCGGCGGCGCCGGCGGTCGGCGTCGAGCGGCTGGCGTAGGTGCCGAGGCCGTAGGGGGCGGTGTCGGTGTCCCCCTCCTCGACCTGGATGTGCGCCGCCGGAATGCCCAGCTCCTCGGCGACGATCTGGGCGTAGGTCGTCTCGTGCCCCTGCCCCTGCGACTTGGTGCCGAAGCGGGCGATCGCCTTGCCCGTGGGGTGGATGCGGATCTCCGCCGAGTCGAACATCTTGATCCCCAGGATGTCGAAGTCCTTCGATGGCCCGGCCCCCACGACCTCGGTGAAGGAGCAGATGCCGATCCCCATGAATTCACCCTTCGCCCGTTTCTCCGCCTGCTCTTTCCGGAGGTCGGCGTAGCCCATCTTGTCCAGGGCCTTCTGGAGGCAATCCTTGTAGTTGCCGCTGTCGTACTCCCAGCCGAGCGCCGACTTGTAAGGGAACTTGTCGGCCTGGATGAAGTTCTTGAACCGCAGCTCGGCCGGGTCCATCCCGAGCTTCTGGGCCAGCACATCGGCAACCCTTTCGATCGCGTGCACGGCTTCGGTGACGCGGAAGGAGCAGCGGTAGGCGACGCCGCCCGGCGGCTTGTTGGTGTAGGCGGCGTCCATCTCGGTGAAGGCCGTCTTGATGTCGTAGGAGCCGGTGCAGATCGAGAACAGGCCGGCCGGGTACTTCGACGGGTTGGCGGCGGCGTCGGTGTAGCCGTGGTCGGCGAGCGTGGTGATGCGCAAGGCCGTCATCGTGCCGTCCTGCCTGGCGGCGAGCTCGGCGGTCATGTGGTAATCGCGGGCGAAGGAGTCGGCCTGCAGATTCTCCATCCGGTCCTCGACCCACTTGATCGGCTTGCCGATCACCACCGACGCGGCGACGGCGATCACATAGCCGGGATAGACCGGCACCTTGCCGCCGAAGCCGCCACCGATGTCCGGGGAGACGATGCGGATCTTCTCCTCCGACAGGCCGACGTGGCCGGCCACCAGGGCGAAGACGGTGCGGATGGCGTGCGGCGCCTGGGTGGTCATGTAGACGGTCAGATGGGTGTCCGTCTTGTTGAAGTCGGCCACGCAGCCGCAGGTCTCGATCGAGGCGACGTGGATGCGCGGAATGTAGATGTCCTGCTTGACCGTCACGTCAGCCTCGGCGAAGGCCTTTTCGGTCGCCGCGCGGTCACCGGTCTCCCAGTGCCAGATGTGATTGTCGGTCTTGCCCTCCTTGTCGGTGCGCAGCACCGGCGCGCCCGGCTCCAGGGCCTTGCGGGGATCGACCACCACCGGCAGCGGCTCGTAGTCGACCTCGACGGCGTCGACGCCGTCGGCCGCGATGTAGCGGTCGGTGGCGATCACCGCCGCCACCTCCTGCGCCTGATACATCACTTTTTCGACCGGCAGCACCATCTGGGTGTCGGACATCAGCGTCGGCATCCAGTGCAGGCCGTAGCTCTTCAGGGTCTCGCCGGTGATCACCGCCAGCACGCCCGGGATGGCGAGCGCCTTCTCGGTATGGATGGCAAGGATTTTGGCGTGCGCGTAGGGGCTCCGCACGATGTCCATGTGGAGCATCCCGGGGAGCTTGATGTCGTCGACGTAGTGGCCCTGGCCGCGGATGAAGCGCGGATCCTCCTTGCGCTTCATCGAGTGGCCCATGCCGCAGACTTCAGGACTGGTTCGCAGTGTCGTCGTGGCCATGGGTCCTCCCTATTTCGCCGCCAAAGCTTCGGCTTCGACAGGTTGCCGGAGCGCGGCCGCCGCGTGCTGCACGGACTTGATGATGTTGACGTAGCCGGTGCACCGGCAGAGGTTGCCCGAGATCGCCTGACGGATCTGCGCCTCGCTGGGATCGGGATTGCTCTCCAGGAGGGCGGCGCTGGTGAGCATCATGCCCGGCGTGCAGAAGCCGCACTGCAGGCCGTGCTCCTGCCAGAAACCGTTCTGAATCGCGTGCAGCTTGCCATCCTGCTCCAGCCCTTCCACCGTCTTCACCTCGCGGCCGTCGGCCTGCACGGCGAGCACGGTGCAGGACTTGACGGGCACGCCGTCGAGCAGCACGGTGCAGGCGCCGCAGTGCGTGGTGTCGCAGCCGATGTGGGTGCCGGTCATGCTCAGGGTCTCGCGCAGGAGATGGACGAGCAGGAGGCGCGACTCGACCTCCGCCTTCTGATCGGTGCCGTTGATCTTGACTCGGATCTGATGTTGCGACATGGCTCAGTGCTCCTTGGCCCAGGCGATGGCCCGCTGGATCGCGCGGCCGGTGAGGACGCGCGCCATCTGCCGCTTGTATTCGACGGCCCCGCGCCGGTCGGCGCTGGGAGTGGCGGCGGCCGACGCCCGCTGGGCGGCCTCGGCGATGACCTCCTCGGTCGGCTGCTTGCCGGTGAGATATTGCTCGGCGTCGATGGCGCGCAATGGCGTCGGTCCGGCGTTGGTCAGCGCGATGCCGACGCTCACGACTTCGCCGCCGGCGCCCAGAGTCAATTGAACGGCGGTGGCCGCGGTGGCGAAGTCCCCCACCTTGCGCTCCAGCTTGACGTAGGAGCCGCCGCTGCGGGCAGGCGGTACGGGAATACGGATCTCGGTCAGGATCTCGTCCGCGCCCAGCGCGGTCGCGAAGAGGCCGAGGAAAAACTGATCGATCGGGATCGTCCGCGCGCCGTTGGGACCGGTCGCCACCACCTCGGCGCGCAGCGCCAGCATGGTGGCCGGATGATCGTTGGCCGGATCGCCGTGCGCCAGATTGCCGCCGACGGTCGCCAGGTTGCGCACCAGCGGATCGGCGATCACCGCCGCGGTCTCCGCCAACAGTGGATATTTCGTCTGGATCAATTGGGAGTGTTCCAGCGCCGACTCGCGGGTGCGGCCGCCGATCTTCAGGAAGCCCCCCTCCTCTTTGATGTATTCGAGGCCGGGGATGCGGCCGATATCCACCAGGTGGCCGGCCGAGCCCAGCCGGAGCTTGAGCAGCGGCAGCAGGCTCATCCCGCCGGAGAGGACCTTGGCGTCGTCAGGGTGACCCTGGAGGAGCGCCAAGGCCTCGTCCAGCGTCTGCGGTGAGTGGTAATCGAACGATGCGGGGATCATCGAGAGCTCTCCTTTTCGAGCGAAGCCTACCGACGCGTCAGCCAATAGACGAGAAAGGCGAGAACGATCAGTGCGATCCAGAAGACGGGCCCACGCAGCACGCGGCCGGCGGCCCGGCCGGCCGCTTTGGCGCCCAGCGAGCCGACGTCCAGGACGTCGTCCTTGACCGGTGGCGGTGCCGGGGGTGGCGGCGAAGGCGCCGGCTCGGCAGCGATCGGAGCCGGGGCAATCGGAGCCGAGACGATCGGACCCGAAGCCACGGGCGGCGGCGGTACGAGATCTTCCGCCGGCACCGCGGCCAGCGTCGGCGCCGCGGCGGCGAGCTGTCGGCGCATGCCGTCGGAAAACTTCTGGAAGAGCTGGTCGCTGACGTCCTGGATCATGCCGCGGCCGAACTGCGCCAGCACGCCCATCACGTTGACGTCGGAGACGACCGTCACCTCCGTCTCCTCCGGGCCCTTGGCGACGACACGGCTCTTCATCCGCATGTCGGCGCCCCCCTTGCCCTTCGTCTCCTGGCCCGTGGCGGCGAGATAGGCCTCCATCGCCGCGGCGTCCAGCCGCTCGAAGCGCATCTTGCCGCGGTAGCTGGCGGTGACCGGCCCGACCTTGATCGTCATCGTGCCGGTGTAGGTGCTGTCGTCCACCTTCTCGGTGATCGCGGCGCCCGGCAGACAGCTCGCCACCTTGTAGGGATCGGTGAGGAAGTCCCACACCGCGGCGGCGGGGGCCTGGACGACGAAAGTCTTGGTGATCTCCATTCCCATATTTGGTTTTTCCTCGATTTTTCCTCGAAAAGGCGTCGTCTCCGTCAGGCCGCCAGCAGGGGAAGGAGCCGCTCCAGCGACTCCAGGTTGTGGGCCGGCAGCAATCGATCGACGAAGGGGAGCGCCGCCGCCATCGCGCGGGCGGTGGGCTCATAACGCGCATCCCCGGCCAGCGGATTGAGCCAGAGCACCCGCCGGGCGCGACCCTGGATCGCCCGCATCGCTCCGGCCAGCGGCTCGACGTCACCGCGGTCAAGGCCGTCGCTCAGGATGATCACCGTCGTCTGTCCATCGACCAGCTCGTCGAGATAGTACGTCACAAAGTCGGCCATCGATTGACCGATCTTCGTGCCCCCCGACCAGTCCGGCACCTGGGCGGCCAGGCGGTCCAGCGTCAGGTCGATCCGGCCGGGCCGGATCCAGGGAGTCAATCGCACCAGCGCGGTGTTGAAGGCGAAGATCTCGGTCGACCGCTCCGAGCGGGTCACCCGGCGCAGCGCCAGCACGAAGGTGAGCAGGAAGCGGGTGTGGGGATCCATCGAGCCGCTGGTGTCGCAGAGCACCACGAGGCGCGGCCTTTCGATCGGCCGCGCCCGCCGGGCCAGGGAGAGGAACTCGCCGCCGTGGGCGACCGCGCGCCGGAAGCTGCGGCGCAGATCGACCTCCCCCCGCCCGCGCACCGGCACCCGCCGGCGGCTGGGACGGGTGGCCAGGCGCAGAACCAGGTTGGCGAGGAGGCGCTCCATCGCCGCCAGGTCGCCGGTCGAGTACTCCTCGAACGACTTGCGGCGCAGCACCGCTTCCGGGCTGTACCCCACCTCCTCGCCCAGGGCGGCCGCCGTCTCCTCCTCGCTCTCGACCGCTTGCCGGCCGGGGAGCCTGCCGGACCGCGGTCGCGTCTGTGCGGGAAGGCCGGGAGCCGGCACCGGCGGGTTCGACGATTCGTGGCGCGCGCGCCAGAGGAGGTCGAAAAGCTCGTCGAACGCCGCGGCGTCGCGCTGGCGGATCTTGAGCGCCGCCCGCAACGCCCGCCGCACCTCGTCGCGGTCGCCGACGTCGATCAGGGTCAACGCCGTCAGGCCGTCCGCCTCGTCGCTCAGGGACACGCCGACGCCGCGCTGGCGGAGCGCCCCTGCGAAGCGCGCCAGATGGCGGACGAGGTCGCCCTGAGGATCAGGGCTCACCCCGGCACCTCCACCGCTTCCGCCACTTCGGCCAGGATCGCCTCCAGCCCGCTTTCCCCCAACTCCCGCTGGTCGTGTTGATCCTTGAGAATGCAGCCGAGGGTCTCGGCGACGGTCTCGCGGTCGAGGTGCTCGCTGTGCAGGTGGCAGAGCGCCTGCGCCCAGTCGATCGTCTCTGCCACACCGGGCATCTTGCTCAGCCGCCGCCGGCGCAGGGCGGCCATGAAGCGGCCGATCTCCTCGGCGAGGCGTGCTCCGGCGCCCGGCACGCGGGAGCGCAGAATCCGCACCTCCTTCTCCAGCGACGGGTGCTCGATATAAAGGTATAAACAGCGCCGGCGCAACGCGTCGCCGATCTCGCGGCTGCGGTTCGAGGTCAGCACCACGTACGGGATGTGCTCGGCGCGGATGGTGCCCAGCTCCGGGATCGTGACCTGAAAATCGGAGAGCACCTCCAGCAAAAACGCTTCGAAACCGTCGTCGGCGCGATCGATCTCGTCGATCAGCAGCACCGCCGGCCCCTCCACCCGCGTGATGGCGCGCAGCAGCGGCCGTTCCAAAAGATATTGGCGGCCGAAGATCAGATCCTCGATCTCGCCCGCCGTCTTGCCCTCGTCCTCGGCCATGCGCAGCCGCAGCATCTGGCGCTGGTAATTCCATTCGTAGAGCGCGGTCGAGACGTCCAGCCCCTCGTAGCACTGGAGGCGGATCAGCTCGGTGTCGAGGAGACGGGCCAGCACCTTGGCGATCTCGGTCTTCCCCACCCCGGCGTCGCCCTCGATCAGCAGCGGCCGGCGCATCTCGCGGGAGAGGAAGAGGGCGGTGGAGATCGCCGGATCGGCGATATAGCCCTGTCCTGCCATCGCCTCCTGGAGCGCCGCGATCTCCGGCCTCAAGCGGCGCCCTCCTGGGAGACGTAGGACTCTGGAGCGGCGAGGAAGCGCTCGCGGCAGCCGCCGCAGCAGAAGTACCAGGACCGCCCGGCGTGCTCGGCGGTGTGGCGGGCGCCGGCGATGGTCACCGTCATGCCGCAGATCGGATCGACGGCGGTCGCCTCGACAGCAGGCATCGGCTCCTCCTGACCCGCGGCGGCCTGGCGCAGCTCGACGATCTCGGCGAGGATCGAGAGCGCGATCTCCTCCGGCCGCTGGGCGCCGATCCGCAAGCCCGCCGGGCTGTGGATCGAATCGAGCGCCGCGGCCGTCACGCCTCCCGCTCCGAGAGTCTCGCGGATCTGGGCGAAGCGCCGGCGGCTCGCCACCACGCCGAGATAGTCGGGCGCCATCGCCAGCGCGTCGCGGATCGCCTCCTCGTCGCGGTCGCCGAGGGTGGCCACCACGGCGAAGCGCGGTCCCTTGGCAGGCGCGTAGAGGCGCGGCGCCCGGCCGAGATCGGTGACGACTTGGTCGGCCTCCGGAAAGAGCTCCGCCTCCGCGGCGGGATCGACCGCGACGATCGAATAGCCCATGGCCTTGCCCAGTTTCGCCAGCGCCCGGGCGGTGGGAGAGACGCCGAACACCACGAGGCACGGCGCCGGCAGGACGGGCTCGAGGTAGATCTCCACGGTCCCTCCACTGTTGCAGGTCATCGGGAACACGGTGATGCCGGGCCGCCGCTCCAATTCCGGATCGGGAGCCAGGACGACCAGCCGCGGCTCCCCTTCGGCGAGCGCCCGCTGCGCCTCGCGGACCACGGTCGGCTGCGTGCAACTGCCGCCGAGGAAACCATGGAACGCGCCCGCCGCGGTGATCAGCGCCATGTCCCCGGCCTGCGACGAGCTGGCCGGCTGGCGCCGCACCACCACCGCCAGCACGAACGGCTCCTCCCGTTGCGCCAGGTCCGCGGCCATCTGGAGGAGATCGGCTCGCATCGTCCGTCAAAGATACGCCTGGATGGCGAGGGGTTCAAGCTGGAGCGAGCGCGAGGCCTACCGTTTGGCAAATCCTTGAAGACGCGCCACTTCTTTGCGCCCGTGAGCAAGGGCAGGAAGCCGGGCTTCTTCAGCGAGCCGATCCTCCTCCTTGAGGAGAGAGAACCAGCCGTCAACCGCCTTGCGGGCGCTCATCGTGCCGCGCTCGACCTCTCGGTGGAAGACTTCCTTGTAACCGGTCTGCTCATTGATTTCGCGCGCACCGCACAGCCACATCTCCCAAGTCTCGACATTGCGGCAGGGAACACATACAGCGATCCGCTTCTCCCACGTTTCTCCGGAGAAGCCCGCCGCCGCCCGGACCTCCTTGAGGCGCCCGAGAAGGCCCGTCGAGTCCCCGTCGATTACGGCCAGCAAGGCGACCGTCTCCTGGTTGTATCGTCGAATGTATTGAGCCAGGCGCTTTAAATTTTGCAAAACAAAGCTGGCACCGCCGTGCGACTTTGGGCGCTCGACATAAACGCGGTAGAAATGGCGCTCCACGATTGGACGGAAGAGCCTCTCCTGTTCGACGTCCTCACAAAGTAGCCAACACCTCAGCCTTTTCTGCATCCTACGCCGCTCCCCGGGCGATCAGCTCGGAAAGCTTCAGAGGAGATTCCTCGTCCGTCTCATAGGGTCTGGCGATTACCGGCCCCGCCGGCCTTTCGAACCACCACAAGGAGTCCTGAGCCAAGTAGTCGATCACTTCGGGATGGTGCGAAATGATCATTGCTTGCGCGTCATGTGCTTCAAGCTCGTCACGCAGGAACTGCAACCAGGGCTGGATTTCGGCCAGGGAGACGAAGTTGTCCGGCTCGTCGAAACAAACCATTGCCCCCGGATGAACCAACCCACAGATTGCTGCGTAGAGGGCCGCTAGAACTCTTTGCCCTTCGGACAGCTCCACTAGGCTGTACTCACCGGCAGGTTTCCCTTCAATGTTGAACGACGCGAAAAGATGCTTCTCGTCTCCCAAACGCCGGAAGAGAAAATTATGGAACCCAGGGAAGGCATCACTCAGCCGCTTTTCGAGTTGGCTCCTTGCCGCGGGCCGCTCGCTGTTGAGGTAGCTATAGTATGACGCGAAGTTCGCTCCATCCCGTTGCAACCAGAAGTTGTCCTGAGTGGAAGCACCCCACCCTTTCTCAAACGGGTTGAGATGCAATCGCCAAAACTTAAGCATGAATTCCTGAAAACCCGCGAGCCGAGCCATCTGCTTGGCCGCGCTTGCTTCCAAGTTCGGCAAGAACGACTGGTCCGGCCGAAAAGGAAAAACAGGTCCAGTTACCTGATCATCACGGTAGAGCTGGACCTCTCCCGCAGAAAATCGATAGAGTGGCAAACCATCTAAAGTGACGACCTCAGAGCGGATGAACGGTTTCCCTGGAGCCTCTACCGGGTGCTGAATCTCAAGTGCGTATCGGTAGGTTCCATTCCGGCTCTGCACGTCGATCTCAAAGCGTTGCACATCCCTGGTATCCCAGCGGGTCCGGGTGAACGCGAAGAGATTGCTTACGGGGCGACCTAGCACGATCAGGTCGCGCAAATTCCCAAGTACATCGAAGACGCTGGTCTTGCCACTGCCGTTGTCTCCCAGCAGCAGGCTCAGACGGCCTGGCTGTAGCTCGAAGTTCACCAGCGCACGAAAGTTGTCTGCAAAAATACGTTTCAACATGGGTGGAATCGTACCATGTACCTGCTAGAGAGACCCACTATGGATTCAAAAGGTTACCGCTCTTCAGCCGCGCGTAATCCTCCGGCACATCGAGGTCGGCGAGCGCGGAGACCGGCCACGCCACCACCTCGGCCTCGCTCCGGTGCCGCTTCACCACCTGCCGGCCGCACCCCTCCCCTTCCATCGCCAGCAGCTCGGCGAAGAGGCTCCGGTCGTAGACCATGGGGGGCGCGTTGACGCCGGCGTAGTCCGAGATGGCCAGCGGCGCCGTGGAGGCGCGGAAACGGGCGATCATGGCGGCGAGCATCTCCGTGGTGACGAAGGGCATGTCGGCCAGCATCACCAGCGCCGCCTTCGCGTCGAGATCCCGCACGGCCGTGATGCCGGCCTTGAGCGAGGAGTTGATCCCCTGCTCGTAGAGCGGATTGAGCGTCCACTGGCAGGGCAGGCCTTCGAGCTCCCGCTTCGCCCGATCCGCCTCGTGGCCGAGCACCACCACCAGCGGCGAGAGGCCGGCGGCCAGCGCCCGCCGGGCCGCGCGCCGCAGGACGCTTTCCCCTTCCAGCTCGAAGAGCATCTTGTTGCTCCCCATCCGGCTCGAGGTGCCGGCGGCGAGAAGGATTCCGGCGACGGGACCTTGGCGGTCAAGCGGCATGGATGGCTTCCTTCCTTTGATTGAGATGGCGCGGCTCGCGTTCGGCGGTGAAGGCGAGCAGCTCGGCGACGATGGCGAGCGCCACCTGCCGCGGCCCGTCGGCGCCGAGGTCGAGCCCGACCGGACCGTAGACCCGCTCGTCCCCCGTCATGCCGATCTCGCGCAGGATGCTCTCCGTCCGCGCCTGTGGTCCCAGCATGCCGACGTAGGGCACGCCCGCCGCCAGCAGCCGCCGCGCCCATTCGCGGTCCTGGGCCAGCGAGTGCGTCTTCACCACCGCCAGCGAGCGAGCGGCGGGGGGCAGGACGATCCCCTGATCCTCGGGCCGGGCCAAGACGAGCTTGGACGTCTGCGGGAACCACTCCGCGGCCAGCAGCGCGGGACGGTGATCGATCACGGTGACGCGGAAGCCGGCGTCCGCGGCATAGGCGACCAGCGGCCGGGCGTCGTCGCCGGCGCCGCAGACGAGGAGATGAGGGAGCGGCGGCAGCACCTCGAAGAAGATCCCGCGCTCGGCCAGCGTCTGGACGATCGAACGGCCCGCCGGGATCAGGCCGCGAGCGCGCTCCACGGCGGAGCGATCCAGGTCCGCGGACCCCAGCGATCCATGGACGCCCTCCTCCGGCGCCAGCACCAGGGTCGCGCCCAGGCCCTCGCCGTTCACCACGGTGGCGGCCACGATCGGGGCATCGCCGGACAGGAGGTCGCGCAGGCGATCCGCCAGCTCCGCCAGCGGCCCCTCGGTCGCCGGCTGGATGAAGACGTCGACCAGGCCGTTGCAGCCCAGCCCGAGCCCCCAGACCATGTCCTCATCGGCGCCGGTGCTGTAGTGGCGCAAGGTCGGCGTGCCGGTCGCCAGCACCCCCTGGGCGATCTCGCGCACGTCGGCCTCCAGGCAGCCGCCGCTGACGCTGCCCAGGGTGTCACCCGTCTCTTCGATGAGGAATTTGGCGCCGGGGCGGCGATAGGCGGAGCCGACGATATGCACCACCGTGGCAAGCGCGGCCCTCTTCCCGGCCGCCTTCAACTCGGCGAGCCGTGCCAGGATCTCCGCGGTCTCCTTCCAGTGGTTCATGCCCCCTCCCCGGACGAAGGTCAAAGATACGCCCAGAGGGAAACCGGTTCAAGCTGGCTGGCGCGTCAGGCGAGATCGTCCGCGGGCGGCGGCACGTTCGGATACGGCTCGATGGGACCTTCGAGGGCTCCCATTGCCGCGATGAAGAGATGGGGAAAGGAGAGCGGAACGGTCTGACAGAGCCGCAGGATGCGCCGCCGCAGCGTGGCGGCCTCCTCACCCGGTCCGGAGGCCAGCCGGTAGAGCTCGCGCCAGGCTTCGAGCTCCCCGCGGTCGAGAAGCTGCGCCAGGACCTCGTCGCTGTCCAGCGCGAGACCCGTGCGGTTCCAGAGCGCCTGCGAGCGGGAGAGATCGAAACGGCTCATGCGTCCTCCTCTTCGGCAAGCAGCAGGCCCGCCAGGATCTGGGCCCAGGCTCGCCCCCGCGACACGACAAACTCCCAGTTGTTCCACGGCGCCTTGAGCCCGCGATAGCCCGCGAGATCGATCTCCGCCTCATCCACCGTCCGAGCGGATCCCAACCGCTCAACCACCTCGGCCAGCACCGAGGCTCCACCCGGTTGGGGATAGACCTCGTCGAGATTCCGGAGCGCTTCGCGGGTGCCCTCTTCGCCGAGACGTTCGAAGAGCACCACGGCGTCGAGATAGTCGCGGGTGGTGAAGCGGGTAGCCAGCAACCAGGCCTTGATCCGCGCCATCTCGGCGAGCGTAGGCACCCGCAGCCCAGCGATCTCCTCGGTCTCCAAAGGTTGGACCCGGCGGAGTTGGCGGATACCGGTCAGGACACCGTCCAACTGACCGAGGATCAGCACCGGCCGCCGTACCCGTGAGGTGCGCCAGCCGGCGGCGGCCTCCAGGTCCGCCAGCACGTCATCGAACCTCTCCCGGAGATCCGTCAGGACGTGATCCCCATCCAGGCTCACCCGATGTCCGGCATGGAGCGCGGCGGCGGTCCCCCCCACGAGCACCGAACCCTGCACCAAGGCCTGGAGATGGCGCTCGGCCGCCAACAGGTCTTCCCACTCGGAATGGGTCTCCTCCGTCATGCGCTAAGGATAGCGCGCGACGCGATAGAATCCCCGCCATGAGCCCAGACACACCGTCCTACGACGCCATCGTCATCGGCGGCGGCCCCGCCGGTTCGACCGCCGCCCTGGTGATGGCCCGCGCCGGCCTGCGGGTGCGGCTGCTGGAGCGCACGCCGTTCCCGCGCTTCCATATCGGTGAATCGCTGCTGCCGCGCAACTTCGCGCTCTTCCGCGAGCTCGGTCTCCTGGACGTGCTCGAAGGGATCCCCAAGGTGCCCAAATATGGCGCCGAGTTCATCATCGGGAGCGGCGGCGAGCCCTCGCTCTTCCCGTTCACCATGAGCCTCTTGGGTAGCGAGACGATGTCCTACAACCTCGAGCGCGCGCCGTTCGACGCCAAGCTGCTCGCGGCTGCCGCCGAAGCCGGCGCCGAGGTCCGCGAGGGGGTCGCCGTGCGCAAGATCCTCCATCTGGAGGATGGACAGGTCGAGGTGGCAACGGACGAAGGGAACCTCACCGCCCGCTTCCTGGTCGACGCCAGCGGCCAGTCCACCCTGCTCGGCAAGCACCTGGGCACCCGCCGCGTCCTCCCCCACCTGAAGAAAATCGCCTACTTCGGCCACTTCGACAACGTCTGGCGCCGGCCGGGCGACGAGGGGGGGTACATCGTCATCGTGGTCTGCGAGGAGGGGTGGTTCTGGATGATCCCGCTCGACGAGACGCGGACCAGCATCGGCATGGTCATGCACGAGCACGTGGCGCGCGGCGTCGGGGTCCCCGCGGACCAGATGCTCGCCTGGGGGATCTCCCGCTGCCCGGTGCTGCGCGAGCGCACCGCCGGCGCCGCCTTCCCGGCGGAGACCCACGTGCTGGCCGATTTCAGCTACCGCTGCGCTCCCTACGCCGGCCCCGGCTACTTCCTGGTCGGCGACGCCGCGACCTTCATCGATCCGATCTTCTCCAGCGGCGTCTGCATGGGGATGTCGAGCGGCGCCGAGGTGGGCCGGGCGATCGTCGCGGCCGTGCGGGAGGGCCAGGACCCCGCGCTCCTCCGGCGGCGCTACATCCGCTTCGTCCGGCAGAGCTCGGCGGCGTTCTTCCGTCTGGTCGAGCTCTACTACGACCACTCTTTCCGCGAGCTCTTCCTGACCGGCCAGGGGCCGCTCGAGGTGCACCGAGCCGCGATGTCGATCCTCTCCGGCTACGTCTTCCCGCGCCCCGCCTTCGCGCTGCGCTGGCGCTTCGCCTTGCTGGGCCTGTTCGCCCGCATCCACCGCTACGTTCCCCTCGCGCCCCGGCGTGAGAGGTTCTCGCTGCTGGCGGAAACGCCGGCGGACTAGTCCCGCAGCGCCCGCCCCAGCGCCTCCAGGCTCTCCAGGTTGTGAACGGGCCGGTGCGCGTCGACGTTGGGCAGCAACGCGCGCACCCCCTGAGCCCGGGGTTGAAAGCCTTCCCAGCGCAGCAGCGGGTTGAGCCAGATCAGCTTGCGGCAGGAGCGGTGGAGATGGTCGGCCTCGGCGGCGAGGCCCGGCTCTTCATCGCGGTCGAGCCCGTCAGTGACCAGCAGGACCACGGCTCCCTGGCCCAGCACCCGCCGCGACCAGGAGCGGTTGAACTCGCGCAGGCAGGCCCGCAGGCGCGTGCCTCCGGCCCAGTCCTGGACCTCCCGGCCGCAGCGCGCCAGCGCCTCGTCGACGTCCCGGCGGCGGAGGGTGCGGGTGACGTTGGTGAGGCGTGTGGCGAACAGGAAGGCGTGGACGCGGGAGCGGGCGGCGAGCAGGGCGTGCAGGAAGTGCAGCAGCATCTCCGAGTAGCGCCCCATCGAGCCCGAGATGTCGCAGAGCACGACGAGCGGCGGCGGCTGGAGCCGGCGCGAGCGGAAGCGGAGCGGCGCAAGGTCGCCGAAGGTCCTGCGGCTGTCGCGCACCGTACGGGCGAGATCGATCCTGGGGCCGTGCGGGTCGGCCACGAACCGCCGCGTGCGCACCGGCCGGAGCGCCACCACCATGCGGGCGACGATCCGCTTGGCGCGCGCCAGCTCCTCGGCGCTCATCTGCTCGAAGTCGCGCGTGCGCAGCAGCTCGTCGGCGGAGAACGTGAAGGTGGCGTCGAGCTCGGCACGCTCCGGCAGCGGTTTGCCGGCGGACGCAGGCGGTCGCCAGGCCTCGGCCACCCGCCGCGAGACGGTCTGCGCCCGCGGCACCCGCACGTGCGGCAGCAGTTGCGCCAGCGCGCCGGTCATGCCGAAGGGATCGCGCCAGAACAGGCGGAAGGCCTGATCGTAGAGGTCGAAGTCCTCGGGACGCCGGACCAGGGCCGCGTGCAACGCCCAGTAGAGCTCGTCGCGCTGGAGCACGTCGACGGCGGACGCCGCGGCGATCGCGTCGAGAGCGCTCGCCGGCCCCAGGGGCAGTCCGGCGCCGCGCAGGAGGCGGGTGAAATGGACGACGTTCTCCCCCAGCTTCGAGCTCATCGCCCCTGCATGGTAAACGAAAAAGTTTGGACGACCCCTCGGATCGCTTCGCCGACCCCTCGGATTGGTTAGCCGCCCACTCTCAGGACCGTGGTTCGAAGCGCATACCAATACTATGATAAGGGATTCGCCGTTTCCTCCCCTCTCGCGCCGCTCCCCGACAACTGCCTGAAACCGTTCGAATCGACGTTCCTGCCGTCGCCCGATCCCGTGGAAGTCACGCCGCTGTCGACGCCGACCACGGCCGAGCCGAAGGATCTGCCGACCCTGTCCGAAGCCGTGAAGTATGACGACCGCTTTATCTGCCACACCTGAATCGCCTGCGGGGCGCCGGCCGGAACCGGCGCCCCGAAGAAGTGCCGCCCCGCCAGCAATTGACCCGCCGCCGCAAGGCGGTTTACAGTGAGGTCGATGAACCCGCACAGAGCCCGTGCTCCCCTGGGCGCCCTGGCGTTCGCCTTGGTCCTCCACGGCGCGACGGCGATATCTGCGACGAGGGCGCATTCGACGGCAAACCACCCGCGGAGGGCCGCGAGGTGGAGATCGTGATCCACAGCTTCACGTACAAGCCCTGAGGCGGGCTTCCGGTTACGAAGTCGACCTCACTGACGCGGCAGGGGTGACTCTTGCCTTGAGAGGATTGAAATGTCGGCCACTCGTCTGGGACAGATCGCGGCACTGGCATTGGCTTGGTTGCTCAACGTTTCGAGCCTCCCAGGTCAGGATCTTCCGCAAAGCAATGCTCTGTGGGTGGCGGAATCCGCCGGAATTCAAACTCGCCACGACAGATGGCCACCTGATCTTTCAAATCGGGAATGTCCCGAGCGCGCGAGTCGTCGCCGTCGATCATCGCCACAGCTCGACCTGGTTCTACGCCGCCCGTACGCTCTACTCTTATTCATTCAACGGAGCGAGGCAGCTTGCCGTGCCGCTCACGGACCTCCCCATCTCTCTGCCGCTCGTCGATGTGCCGGCGACCAACCTAGCCGTTTTCGAGGAGGACGGTTCCGTGTGGCTGGCGGTAGGTCGCAATCTATTGTCGATCGCGCCAGCCGGTCAGTTGCTCCATACACTGCAACTTTCGGAAAGTATCAATTCATTGGCTGTCGACCAGCCGCACGGGCTTCTGTGGGTAGCGACCGACCATACCGTAGCGACGTATGACGCCGTGACCGGAAGTCTGATCCGAAGCCTTCCGCTCACAAACGTTCAATCCGTTGACGTCGATCTTGTTACCAGCGATCTGTGGGTCGCCGGTAGAAGCGGGATCAGCACATACACCCCCGCTGGGGCGTTCATCAGGCAAGTCCCCTTACCCCTTGCTACGCATGTCGCCGCCGACCTGCGGGGTGGCGCCTGGGCATCGACCGCGACCGAGCTCCGACGAATAGGACCTTCCGGGCAGACTCTGGCGTTGCTCCGTCCGTTTGGAATCCTTGAAAGCATCGTCGCGCTCGCCGTCGATCCGAGCAATGACTCCATTTGGGTGGCCAGTGAATTCAACGTCGCACAAATCGACGCCACAGGGCGGCGCCTCCGTACTCTGGGCTCTCTTCCTCTGGTCCGCAGGTGGGACCTGGCACTGTACGCCGACGTCGTGCCTCCCATGCTCTCGTTTCGGTCCCCGCAACCCGGCACGTATCTCGGCACCTCCCGCCCCATCTTCGAGCTTGACTGGAGTGATCTCGGTTCCGGAGTCGACCCCGCAAGTGTGGCAATGAGGGTGAACAGCTCGCCGTTCAATGTTGCCTGCACGTCGAGCGGACCGGGAGGAAACTGCACCTCGTTGAATTCGCTGCCGGATGGGCCCGTGACGGTGAGCGCAACGGTTAAGGACCAGGCGGGTAACCTCTCCCAGGCGAGCACGGTGAGCTTTACCATCGACACGGTGCCGCCCAACGCTATCGACCCTAACCGTCTGGCAGTGACCACAAGTGGCAACGGGAGAGTCGCCGTTAGCGGCATTGCCGGGTCCGTCGAGAGGACGGTCCATCGGCAGATCGAACCACCGTGGCGGGATTACCGGGTGCTGGCGGATACGGTCGTCGTGCCTTTCGATCCGGCCGTAACGGCTATCACGAGCGGAGCGCAAACACTCCAAGTGGCGCGAAGCACCACCGTGAGTGACGCCGACGGCCAACGGCGGGCCACGCTGCTCTTCCCGGCAGGGATAACCGCCCAGATCGTGCACCTCGATGGTAGCTCTCAGCCCCTCTCCTCGTTTCATGTGCGAGCCACGGAGTACACGGTGGGAGCCAACGGGCCGCTTGCCATACCCGGACCGCTGCCGGCGAACGTCGGCTACACCTGGGCCGCGGAGCTGTCCGTGGACGAAGCGGTCGCCGCCGGTGCCGAGCGGGTCGAATTCAGCGCGCCCGCCTTGCTTTATGTCGAGAATTTTCTCGGCTTCCCGGTCGGCGGGCCGGTGCCCACGGGCTTTTACGATCGCCATGCCGCCGCATGGATCGGGTCTGACAATGGCCGGATCCTTGCGATTCTCGGCAAGGATGCCGCCGGACAAGCACTGGTCGACGTCGATGGCAGCGGCCAACCGGCGGACGCGGAAGCCCTGGCCGCACTCTCGATTACTCCGGAAGAGCGGCAGGCCCTCGCCAGTCTCTACACGGCCGGACAGAGCTTGTGGCGGGTCCCGATCAGCCATTTCAGCCCTTGGGACTGCAACTGGCCGTATGGCCCGCCGGACGACGCGGTGCAGCCTCCGGACGACGACACGGCTCAGGACGAAGGCCAGACGGATGACGATAATGACTGCGCCTCAGGGTCTATCATCGAGTGCCAGAGCCAGGTGTTGGGCGAGCAGGTCGGCGTCGTCGGAACGCCGTTCTCGCTGACCTACCGCAGTGACGAGGTTCCCGGCCGGACTTCTTCGTATTCGGCGAAGATCCAGGTCACCGGCGCGATCGTTCCAGGCTCGCTCAAGCGCGTCGACTCGAAATTGAGATCGCCGGACAGCGGGTGGCGCAGTCGTTCCCTCCGCAGCCCAACCAGACGTTTACGTTCACGTGGGATGGCCGGGATGCTTATGGCCGGCTTGTGCAGGGTGCCGCGCCGCTCACCCTCACGAAGACCTATGTCTATGATCTGGTGTACCTCAATCCTCCCAAGCTCGAGGAGGCCTGGGAAAGGTTCCCCGACTCGGCGTATGGAACGATCGGCCGTGGCCGTCAAGGAGGCGAGATCCAGCTTGTTCGCCGGCGTACGCAATCGGTCCAGGAGGTCGCACGTACCGTGCTCGGCGGCTGGGACGCGCGGGCCCTCGGGCTCGGCGGGTGGCGTCTCGACGTCCACCACAGCTATGATCCGGCCAGCCATACACTCCATCTCGGCACCGGCGGACGCCGGAGCGCATCCAGCCTTCCGCCGCTCCTCTACCGTGCGGTGGGAACGGGACAGTCGGGCGATAGTGGGGACGGCGGACGCTCCGAGCTTGCCCAGATCTCGGGCGCGGCGGGGCTCGCGTTCGATAGCGGTGGCTCTCTCTACGTGGCGGACCGGTTCAATCACCGCATCCGGCGCGTAAACCCCGAGGGAATCATCTCTACGCTCGCGGGCGATGGCACCCCCTGTCAGTCGGACGTCAACGGTGGCGGAGCGGCGGACTGCGGGGAGGGCGTCCCTGCGACGAGCGCCCACCTGCGGGAGCCCGCGGGCGTGGCCGTAGGAACCGACGGCTCGGTCTGGATCGCGGATACGGGAAACAATTGCGTCCGCCGAGTCGACCCCGCGGGCCTCATCACGACCGTGGCCGGAGCCTGCGAGGGCGGCGGCGGCGGAGTCGGCCAACTCACTGCCCATCCCGGCTCCACGAAAACTATCCGAGCGGTCACCGGCGACTGCGAGGACTGTCCGGGGACGTCCATGGCTTTGAAGTCCCCCATGGATCTTGCCCTGGCACCGGACGGCGGCCTCTACATCGCCGACTTCGAGAACGATCGCGTTCTCTACCTGAACCACGAGGGCCGGATCCGCACGATCGCGGGCGGGGGAACTCCCGCGGACGGTATCGGGGACGACGGCGCGGCTCGCGACGCCGACCTTTTTCGTCCACAGGGCATTGCTATCGGACGGGATGGGAGTCTCTATGTCGCCCAGCCTTACTACAATCTGGTGCGACGGATCGCACCGAACGGCGTGATCACAACCGCGGCGGGAAGCGTGAATGCCAATGGGGACTACTGCGGGGATAGCGGTCCGGCGACCAGCGCCTGCCTGTTGTTTCCAACCCATGTCGCCGCGACTTCGGACGGTGGATTCCTGATCGCAGATACCGGAAATCAGCTCGTTCGCCGGGTCGCTCCTAACGGCGTCATTTCGACTCTCGCGGGGACACCTCAAGGTGGCCCGTCCTTCGACACAAATGGCTCCGCCGCCCGCGGCGTCGAGCTCGGCTTCGTGGACACACTGGCCGTGGCCCCGGATGGAAATCTTGACTTCTCGTCTGGCGCCTCTGTCTTCCGCCAGTCCCCCGCGCTCTCAGGATTCACCGGCGGAAGCCTGACTCTTCCAGACGCGACCGGGAACCAGGTCTATGTTTTCGATAGCTCCGGCCGGCATCTCCAGACGATCGACCCGCTGACCCGGGCCACGCTTTATACCTTCGGCTATGACACCAACGGGCTGCTGACCTCAATTCGAGACGTGGATGGCAAGCTGACCCAGATCGAGCGCGCGACGACCGGGGCTCCCACCGCGTTGATCGGCCCCTTCGGCCAGCGCACCGAGCTGGGGCTCGACGGCAGCAGCTACCTGAACCAGGTGAAGAACCCCGCCGGCGAACAGGTCACCTTCACCTATGGCACAGGCGGATTGCTGGCGTCCTCGCAAGACGCCCGAGGTGGACAGAGCCACTACGACTTCTTCGGTTTCGGCTCGCTCAACCGGGCCAAGGATCGCGCCGGAGCGGAGAAGACCCTCGTCCGCACGAACGGCGGCCGTATCTGTTTACCGGATCGGAGCCGTCATCAGGTCATAGTAGGAAGGCGGTCTGGGGCTGCGAAGAATCGCGCTGAAAAGAGCCAGTGAGTTGAAGCCGCGTTGCTGACCTGTCCGCAGAAGGCTGGTCAAGATTGACTGGGCCTTGGCGCCATCGGACGTGCGGTTGCCGCCACACGATTTGCGGTTGACGACGGCAGGCCGAATCGCCTGCTCGGCGGGCCAATTGGTGGCCTCGACATCCTCCCGGTCGAGGAAGACGAACAGATCGTTCTGGTGGCGCCGCAAGTGCTTGGCCAAGCGCCGATTGCCGGTATGGGTGATCCGACCCGCGAGCAGACGGTTCATCTGGGCTGCCAAGCGCCCTTTGGCGATCCGCACTCCCTGCGGGCTGAGGGTTCCAGCCGTCCGCCGATCCCGCACGGACAAAGCCGCCTGGAGAATCGCCTTGACCTGGCGGGGAAATCTCGCCGCGCCGCCCTGAGCGGTCTCCAGCATCTCCCGACAACGCCGCAGCAAATGGGCTAAGCAGGTCTGCTGCGTCGCTTGGGTGAAACGCCGGTATGGCGCCCACCCATCCGCCACCAGGACTCCCCCATAGCTCTCCCCCAGCACTGTCGCCGCTTGCGCGAACCCGCGGCCCCGCACAATCGCATAGACCGTCTCGCAGCGATTGGTAAAGGCCCACAGCCAACCACCGCGCCCCCCGATGCGCCAGCCGCTCTCATCCGGGTAGACCACGGCAGACTTGCGAATCGCTTGCACCAACTCCTCATAGATCGGCTGCGCTTTCTTCGCCGTCCGCAGCAAGGCCCGGCACAGCGTCGAGCGCGATACCCGAAGACCGGCCATCTGCTCCAGCAAACCGGCGATCTTGCCGTAACTCAAGCCGCCAACTTTGTTCAGATAGGTGGCCAGCGACACCACTCCCGGACCGATCTGAACACCGGCCACTCCCACCGCCTGCGAGCTCTGACGAGGATGTCGTCCGCTCTGTCGACATCCACACCGGGAGCACTCGCCGTAGTGGAGGATGAATTCGGTCGTCCACGGGCGGATCTCCGGAATATCAATCTGGTATTGGCTTTCCTGGCCCATCCGGTGCACTGGGCTTTGGCAGACCTCGCACCGCGAAGGGCAGGCGACCTCAATCGTCTCATCGACCTGCTCGGGAACCGGCCGGCAAGAGCGCTTTCCGTACTGCTCTGCAGGCTTGCGGCCCGGCTTCTGGGGATGGCTCTTCGGCTCCCCCTTCGAGAACGGGGCGGCTTGGCGTTTGCCACCGCGTCGCAACTCCTCGATGATCTTCTCCAATTGAGCAATCCGGCGCTCTTGCCGCTCGATCCGCTGCTCCTGCTCAGCGATCCGGCGCCCCTGCTCGCTGATCCGGCCTCGGAGCTCAGAGTTTTCTTGAAGGATTTCCTCGTAAGTCGGCATGTCCGAAGGAGATTAGACCATGCCTCCAGGGGAAAAACAAGTCGCTCCCAGGCGTGTCGTCAAGGCGGCGGGTGTGCTTCAACCCCCGGAAAGGGCGGTAAACAGATACGGGCGGCCCTGGCCTCTATTTTGTCGACCTCACCAGCGGCATGGGACGGCTGACCCACTATCAAACGCAGCGTTTCGAGGATGGCTCACACTCCAGCGTGCGGCGCGATCCCAGCGGCGAGCTCACCGCGAAGCAGTGGAACCGGGATGGCGGTCAAAGCACAGGCTTTCCTGACGGTTCCTCCGTAAGCCTCACCCCTGCTCCGGATCCCCGATGGGGGCTTCTGGGACCGATTGTGGGCTCCTTTACACTCTCGACGCCGGCAGGGCTCACACGGCAAGTCTCGTCTCAGAGAGCCGTCCTGCTGACCAACCCCGATGATCCCCTGGCGCTGGCGTCGATGGTGGATACCCTCACCGTCAACGGGAGAGATTTCATCAGCACCTACGACGCCGCGAATCGCCGCTTCACTCTGCGGACGCCGGAGGGCCGGGAACGTACGTTGAGCGTCAACGAGAAGGACCGGCCGGCCACGATACAGCTCGCCGGCCTGGAATCCATCGATCTTGGGTACGATGACCTTGGCCGCCTCAAGTCCGTGGCTCAAGGAACGGGCGAAGAGCGCCGAACTTTCACTCTCGACTATGACGGCAAGGGCTGGCTGTCAAAAATCAGCGGCCCCCTCTCGCAAAGTGTCCAATTCGAACATGACGACGCGGGAAGGGTGATGCGCCAGATCGGCCTGAATGGCGCGGCGATCTCCTTCTCCCACGATCCGAACGGCAACCTGACCTCCGTCACGCCCCCCGGGAAGCCGCTTCATCAATTCGGATTCACGCCGGTGGATCTCCTCTCTACCTACAATCCGCCCGCTCTCGGGACGGCGACGGTCAGCAGCACCTACATCTACAACCTGGACCAGCAACTCACTCGCGTGAACCGGCCGGATGGCCGAGCCGTCGATCTCGGCTATGATGCCGGAGGCCGCTTGGCAACGATTACCACATCCGAAGGTCTGTCGCGCTTCTCCTACGAACCGGGAACTGGGCGCCTCGCCTCCCTCAGCAGTCCCGATGGAGAGACGGTCAGCTACAGTTATGACGGCTTCCTTCCAACCGGCGTCAACTGGTCCGGCCCGGTGACAGGAACAGTGACTCGGACCTTCGACGACAGCTTCCACCTCCTCTCGTCGAGCGTGAACGGTACCGACCCGGTTACCTTCCAGTACGACCGGGACGACCTCCTGATCCAGGCCGGCGCCCTCGCACTCCAGCGGAACGCGGCCAACGGGTTGCTCGCGGGAACGACGCTGGGAGAGGTAGCCACCACTCAGAGTTACAACGGCTTTGGTGAGCTCAGCGACTTCAAAGCGAGCTTCGGCTCCGATCCGCTCTACGAAACCAGCTACACACGCGACAACCTGGGAAGAATCAAAGAACAGCTCGGCACCCTCAGCAGCGTCACCGAGATCCTGGATTACACCTACGATTCCGCGGGCCGCCTCGCCGACGTCATCAAGGACGGAAGCCTCCTCGTCCACTATGATTACGATGACAACGGTAATCGCACAAGCGAGACCAGCCCCTCCGGCACCGTAGTGTCAACCTACGACCCGCAAGACCGCCTTCTTCAGCATGGAGATGTAACCTACACCTACTCACTGAATGGCGAGTTGGCGACCAAGACCCAGAGTATCTGTTTACCGCCCTTTCCGGGGGTTGAAGCACACCCGCCGCCTTGACGACACGCCTGGGAGCGACTTGTTTTTCCCCTGGAGGCATGGTCTAATCTCCTTCGGACATGCCGACTTACGAGGAAATCCTTCAAGAAAACTCTGAGCTCCGAGGCCGGATCAGCGAGCAGGGGCGCCGGATCGCTGAGCAGGAGCAGCGGATCGAGCGGCAAGAGCGCCGGATTGCTCAATTGGAGAAGATCATCGAGGAGTTGCGACGCGGTGGCAAACGCCAAGCCGCCCCGTTCTCGAAGGGGGAGCCGAAGAGCCATCCCCAGAAGCCGGGCCGCAAGCCTGCAGAGCAGTACGGAAAGCGCTCTTGCCGGCCGGTTCCCGAGCAGGTCGATGAGACGATTGAGGTCGCCTGCCCTTCGCGGTGCGAGGTCTGCCAAAGCCCAGTGCACCGGATGGGCCAGGAAAGCCAATACCAGATTGATATTCCGGAGATCCGCCCGTGGACGACCGAATTCATCCTCCACTACGGCGAGTGCTCCCGGTGTGGATGTCGACAGAGCGGACGACATCCTCGTCAGAGCTCGCAGGCGGTGGGAGTGGCCGGTGTTCAGATCGGTCCGGGAGTGGTGTCGCTGGCCACCTATCTGAACAAAGTTGGCGGCTTGAGTTACGGCAAGATCGCCGGTTTGCTGGAGCAGATGGCCGGTCTTCGGGTATCGCGCTCGACGCTGTGCCGGGCCTTGCTGCGGACGGCGAAGAAAGCGCAGCCGATCTATGAGGAGTTGGTGCAAGCGATTCGCAAGTCTGCCGTGGTCTACCCGGATGAGAGCGGCTGGCGCATCGGGGGGCGCGGTGGTTGGCTGTGGGCCTTTACCAATCGCTGCGAGACGGTCTATGCGATTGTGCGGGGCCGCGGGTTCGCGCAAGCGGCGACAGTGCTGGGGGAGAGCTATGGGGGAGTCCTGGTGGCGGATGGGTGGGCGCCATACCGGCGTTTCACCCAAGCGACGCAGCAGACCTGCTTAGCCCATTTGCTGCGGCGTTGTCGGGAGATGCTGGAGACCGCTCAGGGCGGCGCGGCGAGATTTCCCCGCCAGGTCAAGGCGATTCTCCAGGCGGCTTTGTCCGTGCGGGATCGGCGGACGGCTGGAACCCTCAGCCCGCAGGGAGTGCGGATCGCCAAAGGGCGCTTGGCAGCCCAGATGAACCGTCTGCTCGCGGGTCGGATCACCCATACCGGCAATCGGCGCTTGGCCAAGCACTTGCGGCGCCACCAGAACGATCTGTTCGTCTTCCTCGACCGGGAGGATGTCGAGGCCACCAATTGGCCCGCCGAGCAGGCGATTCGGCCTGCCGTCGTCAACCGCAAATCGTGTGGCGGCAACCGCACGTCCGATGGCGCCAAGGCCCAGTCAATCTTGACCAGCCTTCTGCGGACAGGTCAGCAACGCGGCTTCAACTCACTGGCTCTTTTCAGCGCGATTCTTCGCAGCCCCAGACCGCCTTCCTACTATGACCTGATGACGGCTCCGATCCGGTAAACAGATACGACCCAGAATGGTGCCGTCGTGACGTACTCCTACGATGAGTTGGGAAGCCTGCGACAGGTCGTCTTGCCCACAGGCATCATGATCGATTACCTAATTGATGGCCGAAATCGGCGCGTTGGAAAGAAAGTAAACGGCACTCTGGTCCAGGGATTCCTCTACAACGATCTCCTGAGCCCCATCGCCGAGTTGGATGGAACGGGACAAGTGGTCTCCCGCTTCGTCTATGGAAGCCGGCCGCACATGCCGGACTACCTGGTGAAAGGCGGCGTGACCTACCAGATCGTCGCCGACCATTTGGGTAGCCCGCGCCTGATCGTCAACTCGGAAACCGGGGAGATCGTCCAGAGGCTCGACTATGACGCCTTCGGCCGGATCACGCTGGATACGAATCCCGGTTTCCAACCCTTCGGCTTTGCCGGTGGCCTTTATGACTATCAGACAGGTCTCGTGCGCTTCGGAGCGCGAGACTACGACCCTGAGATGGGGCGGTGGACAAATAGAGACCCCTTGCTGTTCCGAGGGCGCAGCGCTAATCTCTACGAATATTGCGGTAACGATCCAGTCAACTGGATCGATCCAGATGGCCTAAATAGCCGCAAGCCCGGCAAGACTCCGCCAAGGCTTTGGCCACCACCGCCGCCAAGCGTAGTCGGAAAGAAGCCGCGTTGGAATCCGGATGGATACTGGGATGGTAAGGACGGTCGAAAGTGTACGTGGGACGACCGCAGTCATGGCGCGGGTGTAGATCGCGGGGAAGGCGAACAGGGAGGTCACTGGGATGACGAGAACAGCGACAACCGCTGGAACGAAGACGGCGATTTATTGCCGGGAAGTCCAGACCTTCAGACGTCACGACGAGATTTAGGATGGGGGCTTATTGCAGCAGGTGACACTTTGATCGTAGCAACGATCGTCGAGGATGTGCTTACTGGTGGCGTCGGCATTCTTGACGATCCTGAAACCATAGGAGCGGGCGCCGCATTGATTTGGAGTGGCACCGGCCACTAAGCGTTGTCGTTAATCTCAAACCGTCGAGCCGTGACCATAGATAGCGAGAATATAGATGACTTTTCCCGCCAAATACCGCAACCTTTTGGAGCTTACGCTGAAGGATTTAGAGACGCCTGATTATGCATGGCTGACCTATGCAGTCTGCGCCCTTACCAAGGATGCTTGTGGCTGGGGTGGCTGGATCATTGAGGCTCTTTTCAAGAAGACAGCGGAGCATCACGCGACCGGCACGGGCGACAAGCTTCTGCCAAGCGGAGATGAGATGCAGACCTGCCCCCGATGTGGGGGCGCGCTCTTCCGCACGAGTGCGTCAATACGCATGATTCCCTCGGAGGATCAAACTCCCGTAAACGGGGCTGCGGGCGTCGACTACGAGGTCACCGAAATGAAATACGACGATGAATGACATGAAGACCATGCCCATCATCGTGATACTCATTTCAATCACCCCCGCCTGGCGACTCGAACCAAGACCATTGAGGGATCGTCTATGTCAGCATCGATTGCACGGTACCTGCGTCGGGATATCAGGAACATACTCGCGATTTCATTAATGCTCCGAATCTCCGTCATACTCGTCGAACTTGGCGCAACCGCGATTGGCTTGCTCGTTACTCTCGCTCGATTAGACAGAAGGAGTGGACTGGGAGAACTGCCAAAGGCCGACGATTATCTCGGATGGCTGCTGCTGGCGGATATGATCATTGCGGTTGCATACGCCCTATTCTTCGAGCGGCGGCGCTGGATTCGGAAGGTGTCACTTGCTTTTCATGTCGCTCTAGGTGCTGTAATCGTCGGCGTTGTGGTTGGCTATTATTTCAATCCTAACGATTGACATCAATGTTAACTGGGGCGCGAAAATCAGGGAAGAGCCGTCGAGAGACGATCCTATAGGTTGGAAAACAATGAAGGCAACTCTCCGTCTAACCTTTGCGACATTGGCTTCAATCGCCCTCGCTCACTGCGATCCTCTGTGCTCGAATAGAGTGCTGAAAGAAGCCCCATCGCCAAACAAGCACTATCGCGCGGTCGGCTTTGAGCGAGGTTGCGGTGCGACGACGGCTTTCAACTCGCAGGTTTCCGTGCTTCCTTCTTCTCAAAGCCTTGAGGGTGGCGGCAATGTTTTCATTGTGGACTTCAAGAAATCTGTGAGCACGCCTTCTGACGTGCAGATTGGATGGGCTGAGAATAGAAAGCTATGGATCCGATATGTTGGCCATGAAGTCCGCATCTTCCGACAGAAACACAAACTGGGAGAGGTCACAGTCACGTATGATGTACGCTAGCCAGTCAGTACCTGATCTGCAGTTGGGCCCAAGAAAGAAAGGAGCGCTGCTCCAAGTCTGAAGTCATCCGGCGAGCCCTGAGGGGGTATCTGGGAATTGAGGGCGGCGAGGATAAGGGGAAGACGCCGCGCTGTACGACGACCGCTTTATTTGCCACACCTGAATCCCCGCGGAGCGCCGGCCGCAGCCGGCGCTCTTTGCCGCCCCTAGCGCGAGTTCGCGATCACCAGGAAGTCGATGCTACCCGTCATCTGATAGCTGCTCCCCTCGGAAAAATTGAAATTGAAGCTGAACTTCACTTCCTCGGCGCCGACGGTGACCGAGGTGATCTGAACCTCCGTCGCGCCCCTGTAGTGCCAGAGCGAGCCGTCCGTATAAATTGGCAGATTCAGGCCGCGCAAGCAGACCTCCGCAGTGGTGATCGGCTCTTGGAACAGTGCCAGGCCGGAAAAGGTACCGATACCGTTGACGGGAACGCTGACAGTTTGGAAAAGGACCATGATTTTCTCCTTGGCTGCGCGGGATGACCCGCCGCAATAAGAGGGAGACGACTTGATGATCGAGCTCCCAACTACGCCAAAGACGAACCCGCCGAGGAGCTGCAAAGGAGTGCGACATGGAGCAACGCCGGGGGACCAGTGCATCCGGCATGCCGGCTCGTGTTCGTGGAAAAAGTGATGGATTCCGGCGCGAATGGCCTCGGACTCCACTCCGCGAGCCGCGGAGGCGCCCCCGGAGACGCGTCGGCCGACACGTCACCGACGAGTCGGCGCGGAGGATCGATCCACTGGAAGGCCGACCGGCCTCAGGGCGAGGAGATCCAGAGGGAGGTGTCGCCCGACTCGAAGCTATCTTTGAGCAGCGGGTCGGCCACCGCGAAGTCGACCGAGGGCGGATCACCGGGGGTGAACAGGTCGAGGGAGTGGACCATCGAGCCCGACGGCGGCTGGTCGGCGTCGAACCAGAAGTTGAACATCGTCGACCAGCGCAGGGCGTGGGCGTTCGAGTTGACGGCGAAGGTGGCGGTGGACCAGGTGAGGCTGGCCGCCGTCGAGGACGTCACCCAGTCGTCGGTGGCGTAGAGCTCGCCGGAGTGGTGCGCGATGCCGTAGAAGCCGACGTTGGTGAAGCCGGCCGCCCCGGGGAACTCGACCGTGAAAGCGCGCGCGGCGCGGTCCGAGTTCAGGTTGTGGACGGCGTACTCGTAGTGCCAGAGGCCGCCGCCGAGATCGGTGACCTTGCGCGCCACCTGGTAGCGCTCGACGATCGTTCCGTCCTTGATGTCTACGTTGACCAGGAGCACGGTCGGGGCCTGCGCCGCCCAGGCGCTGATGGCCGGCTGCTGCTGGAAGAAGGCGCCGGTCATCGTCAGCCCGTAGGTGGGACCGGCGCCGACGGTGACCCGGCGATAGGAAGCATTGTTGAGCGCGTTGCCCGAGGCCGCGTCGTCGGCGGCGACGTAGTGCCCTTCCGCGTAGTAGGTGGCGCCGGCGTTCTGCGCCGGATCGACGTCCGCCGTGGCTACCTTGATCCGCTCGTCGTAGACGGCGTAGGGACCCGGGGGGACCGAACCGGGGAAGGGGAAGACGCCGGTGGTGGCGTTGACTTCCGAGCGGCGATGGAGCGGCTGGCCGCCGTTGAGGCCCGCGCTGTAGGCGTCGGTGCAGCCGACGCCCAGTTGGTGATTGCCGGCCGGCGGCGTCTGGCAGGACTGCCCCGAGGCGCTGGTACAGCCGCCGGAGGGCTGGTTGGTCGAAAAGAAACCGTGCTTCAGCCAGCTCATACCGATCTGCTCGAAACGGCCATTCTTGAGCCGGTACAGGTTCTGGGCGATGACCGGGTGATCCGCCCTCCCGGCGCCGGGGGCGCAACCGCTGAAGTCGTCACACCAGTTGAGCGGCATATCGCCACGGTTGCAGGAGACGGTGCCGACCGCGTAGGCGGCGAAACCGTCGGCGGAGCCGTAGGATTGGATGTCGGTGAAGGAGAACACCGTCACGTCCGGCCCAGCCGCCCCGGCCTGACCGGTGACGTCGAAAGCGATCAGGAGAGCTGCCAAAGCGACGACGCAACCGGCCGCCAGCAGGGCGCGGCGGGTCGGGGCAAAGCGCGGTCCGGTCGTCATCGCTGGTGGCCTCCCTTTTGAGCGGCCTCTATTGTAATCGATTGCGGGCGGCCCGCGCGGCGGCGAGGTTCTCGCGCGCCGCGCGATGGCCGGGCGCCAGGGCGAGGGCGCGCTCGAAACCCGCGATGGCGCCGTCGAGGTCGCCGGACAGCGCGCGGACGAGGCCCGAGTTGTACCAGAGGTCGGCCGAGTCCGGCCGGCGCGCCAGACCGCGATAGAAGGCGGAGCGGGCGCTCGCGAGGTCGCCGGCCCGGGCCTTGAGCACCCCCAGTCCCAGATACGGACCGGGCGCGTCCGGAGCGGCGAGGATCGCCTCCTCGTAGGACGCGGCGGCCGCCGCCGCGTCGCCGCGCCGCCAAGCGTCCCGCGCCACGAGCTGGTGGATCTCCGCCGGCGCCTCTCCCCGGGTGACGGCGAGATCCGCGTAGCGTCCGAGCTCGCCGCGATCTCCGAAGAAGGCCGCCAGCCAGGCCAGCCGCAGGGCCTGCCAGGGTCCCGCCGCCAGGCCCCAGCGCTCCGCCGTCTCCAGGTGGCGGCGGGCGGCGAGCAAGCGGCCCCGCTCGGCGGCGGTCATCGTGGCCGTCTCCGCGGCCGGATCGAGGAAGGCCGCGCGCAGACCGTCGGCCACGGCGAAATCGCGCTCCCCCAGCGCCGCGTGAGCGTGCACGAACGCGCTATGCCCCCAGAGCAGGACGATTAGAGCGGACGCGGCCAGAAACCCCCATCCCGCCGGCCGCAGCCGGCCGCCGCGCTTCAATCCCATCCGCCGCAGCGTCACATCCGGCCACGACGCCAGCCGCGCGGCCACGAGGACGAGGTAGGCGAGCACCCCGGCCAGCCCCAGTGCCAGCAGGAAGGGAATCAAGCCGTAGAGCCCGCGGAAGGTGAGGAAGGCGGCGGCGAAGGCGACCGCCAGGGTCCCCTCCTCCCAGCCGGCGAGCGGGAAGTGGCGCCGCTCGGGCTCGGGCACGCGCGGCTTCGCGAGAAGGGGGATCTTGCCGAAGCCGAAATAGAGGGCGTCGTTCGGGCAGACCGAGACGCAGTCGCCGCACTTCATGCAGCCGGGGTCGACGACCATGCCGTAGTCGTGGACCTCCTGGTGGACCCGGACGTTCGAGGTGCAGACCGCCGTGCAGTGGCCGCACCCCGAGCAGGCGTCGGTGACGCGGACGCGCAGCGGCGCCACGCGGTCGGCGGCGGCGAACAGCGCGCCGTAGGGGCAGGCGTAGGTGCAGAACCCCTTGGCCCCCAGGAAGTAGACGGTCGCGAAGCCGCAGACCAGGAAGGTCAGGCCGCCCACCACCCAGCCGGGGAAGGTGGCCCAGAATTGCGCGGTGACCCATTCGGTCTCGATCCGCCGGAAGGAGCCGCCGTGCAAGAGCCGCCAGACCGCCGGCCAGAGGAACATGTAGACGAAGGCGGCCACCGGCACCCAGGCGAGCAGGCGCGATCGCAACGGCCGCGGGCGGATTCCCATCTTCGCCAGCAGCCAGCCGCAGAGGTCCTGGAGGGCCACCAGGTGGCACCCCCAGCCGCAGAACCAGCGGCCGAAGAGCGCCGTGGCCAGGGCGGCGGCGGCGAAGAAGACCAGCCCGGCGTTGATCACGCTCTCGCGCGCCAAGGCCATGGCTTCCGAGGGCTCGACCGGCGTCATCGTGCGCCCTGTGAACCACCAGTGGGCGACATGGGCGGCCACGGCGAGGTGGACCGCGATCAGCACCCCGGCCCGCCACCGCCCCGCCCGCGAGCGGCGGATGGGCGTCGCCGGGCGGTCCTGGATGACCCGGTCCTGAATGATGCGGTCCTGGATGACAGTAAGGGGCACGCCGCGACCTTACCATCAGGGTCTCGCCCGGGAGGCCCCAGGGACAGCTTTACACATAGATCGTCATCAATATGGCATGAATTTCCACGACGCTGTCCCCGAAAAGGCGAAATCCTGCACCTTGGGTCCGAACGTCTACTTTCCCGCCCTTTACCGTGCCGCGCCACCCAGGCGCGCCGGCGGGCGGATCTTGAGCACTGGAGGGGAGAATGCAAGAGAGCGAACGCTTCGACGTAGCAATTCTGGGCGCAGGAATCGGTGGGACCATGCTGGCGGCGATCCTCGCCCGCCAGGGCAAGAAAGTCCTGATCCTGGAGAAGGGGAGCCATCCGCGCTTCGCGGTCGGCGAGGCGCTGCTGCCGCAGAGCACCCTTCTGATGTGGATCCTGGCCCACCGCTTCGACGTCCCCGAGATCCAGCACCTGACCCGCACGGATTTGATCCATAAGCACGTCGCGCCCACCTGTGGGGTCAAGCGCGCCCTCGGCTTCCTCTATCACGAGGAGGGCCAGCGGCAGGACCCGCTGAAGTCCAACCTGCTGATCGCGCCGAGCACGCCGCTGACCAGCGAGAGCCACCTCTTCCGCCAGGACATCGACGTCTACATGCTGAAGGCGGCGATGGGCTACGGCGCCACCTATCGCGATAAGGTGGATGTCCGCGACTTCGAGATCGACGACGACGGCGTGCACCTGACCACCGATGCCGGCGAGGAGTTCGAGGCGCGCTTCCTGGTCGACGGCGCGGGCTTCCGCTCGCCGACCGCCGAACGCTTCGGCCTGCGCGAGAACCCGACGCCCCTGGAGACCCAGTCGCGCTCGATCTTCACCCACATGGAGGGGATCAAGTGCTACGACGACTTCCTGAGCGATGAGGAGAACCCCAAGCTCTCCGCCGGCTGGTCCGAGGGCACGCTCCACCACGTCTTCGAAGGGGGGTGGTTCTGGATGATCCCCTTCGACAACGTCGCGGGCTCGACCAATCACCTGTGCAGCGTCGGCCTGACGCTCAACATGAAGCGTCACCCCGACACCGGGATACCGGCGGAGGAAGAGTTCTTCAAGTTCGTCAACAAATACCCGAGCATCGCCCAGCAGTTCGAGGGCGCCACGGCCGTCCGCCCCTGGGTGAAGACCGGCCGGCTCCAGTACTCGGCGACCGGCGGCGCCGGCGACCGCTACTTCCTGATGGCGCACGCCCACGGCTTCATCGACGCTCTCTACTCGCGCGGCATGATCACCACCTTCGAGGTGCTCTCCGCCCTCGCCGGACCGCTGCTCCAGGCGCTCGACGAGGACCACTTCTCGCGCGACCGTTTCGCCTACGCCGAGAAGCTCCAGCACGCCATGCTCCGGCAGAGCGACCGCGTGGTGAACAACTCCTACCGCGCCTTCCCCAGCTTCCCGCTCTGGAACGCCTGGCTGCGCGTCTGGCTGATCGCCGAGATCTTCGGCGACCTGCGGCTGTTCAGTCTCTGCGTCAAGTACCTGGAGACTCAGGACAAGGCGATCTTTGACCTGCTGGAGACCGATCCCCTGATCGGCTGCAGCCCGCCGGGAGTGGACGAGGTCACCGACCTGGTCAACTTCGCCGAGGACATCCTCGCCAAGTACGAGCGCGGCGAGATGGACGAAGAGGTGGGCGCTGCGGCGATCCTCGAAGCGCTCGGCAACGCCTCCTGCATGCCGCCGGTCCACGGCTGGGGGGACGCCAAGGACCTCCACCTCGACTACCTGCCCGAAAAGCTGCAGGCCACCATCGGCTGGGGGCTCACCCAGGCGCCGGAGCGCATCCGCAACCGCCACTTCATCTTCAACCCCGCCGTGCTGATGGGGCCGCCGCCAGCGGGGGCCTGAAGCGTTGAGACTCCGGGGGGGCCTGAAGTCAGGCTCCCTCTCGCGTCCTATCCGTGCAGCGTCCGCATGTACCCCTGCTCGGCGATCACCGCGCCCATCTCGTCGTAGGCCGCGGGCTCCTGGGGAGCCCAGGTGGCCAGCCCGTCCACGTACCGGGTGTACATGCTGAAGGCCGCCGCGATCAGCACCACGTCGTGGATGGCCTTGTCGTCCGCCCCCGCCTGCCGGGCCCGCGCCACGTCCTCCGCAGTCACCAGCCGGCCATCCTTCCGCACCTTGGCGGCGATCTCCAGCAGGGCCTGGAGCTTCTCGCTGACTTCCGCCTGCGCTCCCTTCGAGAGCACCCTGTCGACCAGGGCGCTCGCCGGCCCCAGCAGGTGCCGCGCGGTGGAGGCGTGGAGCTGCTTACAGAAGTTGCACTCGTTTTCCGACGACACGTAGGCGGCGATCATCTCCCGCTCGCCCGGCGTCAGCGAGGAGGGCCCGCGCAGCAGCGCGTCGGCGAGCCCGTTCAGATGCATCTCGGTCTCGGGATAGGCGACCATCGGCCCGACGATCCCCGGCAGGCCCTCGGGAAGCTCGATGTGTGGCATGTTCACTCCCGCGGCGCGAAGCCTTCCAGGATCGTCCGGCTCGCTTGCCGCGGGTACCACTGTATCGAATTCCGCGCTGCCGATCCTACGAGTCCGGGCAGCCTACCGAGGTGAACGCCGGCACCTGGTAGTCCAGGACCTTGCGGCGCGCGTTGCTGAAGTCGAGCGCGCCGGCCAGGTTGTTCGCGGCGGCGTCGCGGACCGACAGCGCCGGCAGGCTCCAGCGCCACTGGATCATCTTCAGGATCGAGGTGTGATCGTAGGTGTCGCGGGCCACTCCGCCGCGCGCCGAGAACGGCGAAACGATCAGGGTGGGGACCCGGAAGCCGCGGAGCGAGAACGCGGAATCCACGTCCGGCGCGTCGGCGGGGCGGATGTGATCGAAGAAGCCCCCCCACTCGTCGAAGGTGATGACCAGCACCGTGCTCTTCCAGTTCGGGCTGGTCGTCACCGCGCGGTAGGTCTGATAGAGCCAGGCTTCGCCGGCGCGGATGTCGCTCACCGGGTGGTCGTCGGCGGAGGTGCCGCTGCTCTCGCCCTTCAGCGGCGGGTCCACGAAGGACACCGACGGGAGGTTGCCGGCGGCGCTGTCGAGGAGGAACTGATCGTAGCCCGCCGAGATCGAGCCGTACTTCCCCCCCCACAGGTCGAGGAACGAGGTGTCGCTGTGGTAGTAGCGCCCCGAGACCCCCGCGTTTGCCAGCGTGTCCCAGATGGTCGGCAGGGTCGTGGGGCCCAGCGAGTCGTCCAGCCGGTCGGTGACCGCCGCGTGCATATAGAGGCGATTGGGGTAGGTCGGCCCCATGATCGGCGCGAAATAGCGGCTGCACACCGTCCAGTCCGGCGCCGCGGCGCCGAGGAACGGCAGGTCGGCGCGGGTGTAGTAGCCGATGGTGTTCAGGCCGTTCGTGCTCGCGCGCAGCCAGCCGTCGCAGAGGCCGTCGTTGTACTCCACCCGCGCGCCATCGTAGGAATGGTCGGGATCGGCGTAGCCGCACCCCTGGAAGTCGGGCGCCAGCCGGAAGGTCTTGAAGGCCCGCCCGTTCTTGTCCTTGTAGACGAGCCCGGCCTGCCGGCCGTCGGCCTCCTTCATCCAGCCGAGCATGTGGTCGAAGGAGCGGTTCTCCATCATCGCCACGACGATGTGATCGATCCCGCTCTTCTCCGGCAGCGGCAGGCGCCGCCGGCCCCCGGCCGCCCACAACACGGAGGACCCCGACGTGGCGAGCGCGCCCAGCGCGGCGGCCGAGCCATAGAGGAACTGACGGCGGTCGAGACGGTAGTCACTGTGCGATGGCATGGCACCTCCTCCCCGGCTGGAGATCCACTCGGGACGCCTGGGCGAATACGGCGAGATGAGACATCCCCGAGCCGGCCGCGAGCCGGAAGCGCGAGCCGGTCGGAAGGAGGTGCAATCCATGTGCCCTCGGTGGCCCGAGGCGGGAGCGGGAGCGGGAGCCGGCGCGGACCCCGCGGGTCGGCTCCCTCAACTACAAGGGTGCTTGCGAACAGGAAACGGGCAGTTCAAGCCGCGACCGGCGGCCTCGGCTGGTTCGCCGGTCCCTCAGGGGCATGGGAAAAGTTGGAGAACTCAAATTGAATGGGGACCGTGCCGCCGCCGTTGGTCAGTGGAACTTCCCGGATCACCTCGTTCAACGGAACGCGACCGTTGAGAGCGAAGTCCCCGATCTCCTCCCCGGCACTGGAGACCCAGCCCAAGAGACTGCTGTCCCCCGTCTGATTCGCCCGCTCGACATCGGGATCCGTGCGTGCCTCGCAAAGCTCGTGGTAAAAAGTCGCCACAACGTTTTTCCAGGGCTCATTGAACACGGGAATGCCATTGCTCGTGCCGTCCGGCAATATTTCGGAGAAGACGCCCACCGCGAAATAGACGGTGTCCCCTCCGGCCTGCACCGACCCATGATAGCCGCCCAGCCCGAGCGTCGAGTCCGCCTTGTCCTCCTCTTCATCCGCGACCGCATGTCCCACATTCTGCCCACCGCCTGCGAAGGCACCGGACGGAGTCCCGTCGGTGGTGAGAATCGTTCCACCGGGGAGCATGAGATTGAACACTGTGCTCGACAGGTCAAACTGGTCCAGGAGGCCCGCGTCATGGACCTGATTGACGATCTCCTCGATATCGCCGCGGCTCACCGTATCGGGCTTGGGTCCGGGTAGAAAGCGCGAGGGACTGAAGGAGCTGGTGATCTGCCGGCCGAAGTAATACTGGACGAGGACATTGTTCAGCCCGACGTCGGACATCGCGTCCGCCAAAGCCCGATCGATGTTCGCCACATCCGTTGCCTGCCAGGCGCCCTCACCGCCCAAGAAGAAATTGGTGAACGTGAGATCCGGCAGGATTGTTCCACCGTGGTAGTGGAGATCGTCGGCAGGCGAGGGTGCTTGCTGACCGGCCACCGCGTCGGCCTCAGCTTCGGCCATCACCGGAGCCCCGGCATTCAGGGATCGCCGGAGAGCCGCTCCGGCGCCGGTGCCAGGCGCGATGGTGACATTGAGTGCGAAGCGGTTCTTTGCAACAACTCGATTGGAAATCATTTGTCTCTTACCAACAGGCATTGATCGTTGCTGCCCCTGAGAAAGGGGTTCCTCCCGAAGGGAAAACTGGGGAAAGCCTGCTTCCATCCAAGCCTTGAAGTCGTCCTTCATATAGGTCGGCCATTTCTCGGACGGCGGAAGAGGCATGGCGTCACTGGCGACCGCGTTGTAGATGCGCTGGCCGTTGGCCTTGACGCTCTGGTAGTCTCCAAGGTCGAGAGGGTGGGCCGAGTGCCCAGGGTTCTGCAACATATGGCTCACATCGGACACCGTGAAATAATCCCGAATCCTGTTCTCCCAGGTCGGTGGCGGGACCGGACCGGGGGCCACCGGGGGTGGCGCCAGCGCTGCACGCGTAGTCAAAGGCCCCGATCCACGAGCCGCCACCGCCGCACTGATGGCTCCGCCGTTCGATTGTGTCGGCTTGTCGGGAAGCTTGCCGGCGAGATATCCGGCATGGCTCACGCCGAGGAGCCAGAGGAGGTTCTGCACGCTGTCCAGATCGGGATAGGCTGGCGAGCCCTTCGCCTTGATGAGCAAAGTAACATAGACGCCCATGATTACCAGAGTGAAGATCAGGTTCTGGAACTTCGTCACGTCGACCACCTGATCGATCAGCGGCCCTTCCTCCTGGAGCACCACCTGAGCGGGGCGCGGCGGCAGAACAAGCTGACCACCGGGTATGACGGCTGCCGCCGGCAAGACGCCTTGCTTCTGCACCGCGGCGTTCCGCACATCTTTTCCGCTCTTGATCGCGCCAGCGGTGGCCGCTGATCCGACACTGATTCCCATCAGAAGAAGAAGTGTTTTCGGAATATCGAGCGCCGGTTTGGCCGCGAAACCGCTGTCGATAAACAGCGCGACGAGGGTCGAAAGGACAAGGAGAGTCCAGAGGACGATCTGCAGGTGATTGAGGCTGTACCGGCCCCGCCCGTCGATCAGAATGCCAAGTAAGCCTTTCCCGCTGGCCTTTCCCGCAAGACACGCGAAAACAATCAGGACGAGGAGTGCGGCGTACCACGTGCCGAGGAACGACATGACACCTCCTTTCGCCGGCGCATTCCGCACCATTTGCCGATGCGGCGGACCGTCGATTCAGGCTCATAGACGGACGAGCCCAAGATGTTTCAGGGAAGTGTGTTTGCCTGTTTACCGCCCGCCCGCCACGTCGACGAAGCCGCCGGTCGTGAACGAGGCCTCGTCCGAGAGGAGCCAGAGGATCGCCTGGGCGACCTCGTCGGCGGTTCCGCCTCGTTTCATCGGCACCAGGCCCTTGATGCGGTCGACGCGGTCGGGCTCTCCGCCGCTGGCGTGCATCTCGGTGTAGATGAAGCCAGGGCGGACCGCGTTGACCCGGATGCCCTCCTCGGCCACTTCGCGCGCGAGGCCGAGGGTCAGGGTGTCCAGCGCTCCCTTGGAGGCGGCGTAGTCGACGTACTCCCCCGCCGAGCCGAGGCGCGCCGCGGCCGATGACACGTTGACGATCGCGCCGCCGCGGCCTCCATAGTGGGTCGACATCCTGCGCACCGCCTCGCGGGCACAGGCGAAGGCGCCGAAGACGTTCGTCGCGAACACCCTCTGGAGCCGCGCGAGGTCCATGCCGTCCACCCGCATCTGCGTTTCGAGGACACCGGCATTGTTCACCAGGGCCGACAGCGTTCCGAGCTCCCGGCCGCAGGTCTCGAATAATCTTGCCACCTCCGCTTCGACGGCCACGTCCGCCTCCACCGCGATCGCCCGTCCCCCCTCAGATTCGATGGCCCTGACGACGGCTTCGGCGTCTTCGCGGCGGCGGCGATAATTGATACATACGGCATAGTCGCGCGCGGCGGCGAGGCGCGCCGTCGCCGCGCCGATGCCACGGCCGCCGCCGGTGATCAGGACCACCTGGGTCACGCGCCGGCCCTCTCCCCCGCCAGTTTGCCGCCCAGCCACGCGGACGGGATGGCGAGGACGACGAGCAGCAGAGGGTACCAGTGGGGACCGAACTCCGGCCCCCTGTTCCAGGTCGAAAGCGCGCCCGCGAGGCCCACGACGAGCCCCACGACGCCCAGCGCCACGGCGTGCGCCACGGGGCGGTTGGGCGCGAGACGCGCGGTGAGATAGCCGCCCAAGACGCCATACGCCGTGCGGTAGGCCGTCGCGAGCAGGAAGAAGCCGCCGGACATCAACTGTCCAAGAGGAG
Organism: uncultured Acidobacteriota bacterium; assembly: GCA_963718645.1. Taxonomy (GTDB): domain Bacteria; phylum Acidobacteriota; class Thermoanaerobaculia; order Multivoradales; family UBA5704; genus DATARR01. Next base: position 975,341 of record OY970373.1, on the reverse strand, counting down.
GAAAAAGGCCCGCCGCCCGCAGCGCCATGTCGGTGGCAATCGACAGGATGACGATCGCGATCAGGCCCGCGAGCACGGCGCCAAGGCTGCGAAAAACCCTGGGCGGCTCGCTCATGCGGTCTCCTCCACCAGCGTGGCCAGGAACTCCTCCAGCCGGTCGTAGGTGTAGGCCACGCCGCCCTCCATGGGTGACTTGAGCACGCTTTCGAGCGCCTCCCGCGACTCGTAGAGGACCGTCTGCGTCAACGTGGTTCGGCCGGCCTCCTCGGTCAGGGCCATCGTCACCAGCGCTTCCCCGGGGTACCAGGGATCGTCGAATTTCTCGGTGGCCACCACGCGTTCCGGCACCACGATCTCGCGATAGATGCCGCCCATCCCCATCTTCGCCCCCTCGCTGCCAAGCCACACGTAGCGATACGAGCCACCCACCCGCAGATCGATCTCGCAGACGGCCAGCGACCATCCCGGAGGTCCGCCGAACCAGCGGCGGAGCAGCTCGGGACGGGTCAAGGCCTCGAAGACCAGGGCCCGTGGCGCCTCGAAGGCGCGGGTCATCACGAGCTCCCGCTCGGTGGGCGTGGAAATTTTCAGCGCTCCGGAATTCTTCATCGGCGATCTCCCTTCTCAGTCCTCGTCGTTGGATGTGTCCGGCTTCGTCCGCAGCATCTCTTCGAGCAGGGCGTCGAGGCGCTGGTACCGCGCCTCCCAGAACCGGCGGTAGCCCTCCAGCCACTCGGTGGCCTCGGCGAGCGGCTGCGCCTCGAGCCGGCAGGGCCGGCGCTGCCCGTCGCGACCGCGAGAGATCAGCCCGCTGCGCTCCAGCACCTTGAGATGCTTGGAGATCGCCGGCTGGGTCATCTCGAATGGCTCGGCCAGCTCCATCACGGAGGCCTCCCCCAGCGCCAGCCGGGCCAGGATGGCCCGCCGGGTGGGGTCGGCGAGAGCTGCGAAGGTCGTGTCAAGGCGGTCGGGAACCATCGTCTGTTACCTCTCGGTTCTATAACCATTCGGTAATGTATTGCGCTACGGACCCCCCTGTCAAGACTCCGCGCAACGTCGCTGTTCCCTCCCACCTTCTCGCCTGTCTCAGGAATTGGAGCGAACGCCGGCCTGGAAGTCACCGGCCGGTCGCACAAGGAGGTTCCCATGACTCAGCACCGTCTTCTCCAGGCCCTGACGCTGGCTTCCCTCACCACTCTCCTCGTCGGTGCCGACGGCTGCTCGCAGGGCCAGGGCCCCACAGAGCCGGCGAGCCTGAACGCGACCGCCGCGTCGAAATCGCTCGCGTCGAGCCTCGATAAGAGCCATGGCGGCCGGAACGGTAGCGACGATCCCGCCGGCGACGACCATGGTGGCACGCAGGCCCCCGGCACGGACGATCCGAACGGAGACCGCCACGGCGGCCGCAACGGCGGTGGCAATCAGGGCGGGCAGCAGGGCGGACACCAGCGTCCGCCGCGCGGCAGCGAGCTCGAGGGCGCGGTCACCGCGGTCGATCCGGCGGCCGGCCTCGTGACCCTGGCCAGCGGCAAGAAGATCGCCGTGAACGCGCAGACGGCGTTCGACCGTCGCGGCGACCTCCTGACCCTCGCTAAGGTGGCCGACGCGGTGGCCGCCGGCAAGCACGTGCGGGCGGAGGCCCATGGGACCCTGCAGGCCGACGGCTCCCTGCTCGCGACGACGATCAAGGCCGAGATCGACCGCTAGCGTCGGCGCGGCTCCCCGGGGAGGCAGTGCGAACGTCGCGATGCCTCCTTTCCTCCCCTTACTGCCGAGGTACAATCAAGGAAATTTACGAACCGGCCGCGGATGACGGCAGGAGGAACCATGCGGAAGTCAGCGAAGAAGATCGTCCTTTCCAGGGAAACCCTCAGGCAGTTGGAGAACGTTCAGCTCACCCGGCTGGTCGGGGGTCTCGCCGTCCTCGAGGACACGGAAGACCGGAGATGCGAGCCCAGTATCGTGTCGTGCCATGCAGGCTGCTGACCTGAACGGATAAGCAATCCCGCGGAGGGCGGCCGAGGGAGTCCCTCACGAGCTTTCGCCGCTCTCCGCCTCCGCTCTGAGGAATACGAGGTAGCGAAGATGTGGCGGCTTCACAGGCCAAGCGGCCTCAAGAACTTCCTCCTCGAGGTCGAAAGAATCTGAAAAATCGGCGATCACTTCCCCCGCCGCATCCGAGAGCAGCTCACGGTCCTCGTCGGTCGCCTCAGGCGCAAACACCGATCGAAATACAATCGTCTTTCCGCGCATCTCCAGAGATACCGACCGCAGCGATGCCGGCACGCAGCCCCAGAGGGCTCGCTGAGCCGAGAGCCGAAGCTGGACGCCATGATCGTCATCTTGATCGATCATCATCAGCCTTGCTCCCGGGGGTCGAACCCGGCGGCCAGGCAGATCCGCCTGCGCTCATTGTGTTCGTGTGTGAGCACGAGGGTCCAGGCCACCGAATCGTCGAACACGTAAATGTCCTCCGGCAGGGAATCCAGGGGCTCCAGCAGCGCCGGCGGCGTGAACCGGGCCACGGAATTCCCGCGGTAGGGCCAGAGGGGTACACCCATGATCCGATCTCCCGAATGGTTGTCCGCCGTCACCAGGACCTCCGGGTAACGGACCACCTCGTGGCGAAATCTCTCGAAAGTGATGATTGCGGGCCCGCGGAGACAGTCCCAAAGATACCCTGTGTAGTGCTCGCCATCCGAAAAAGTGCGGAGCGGGGCGATGGTTCGTTGGTAATGCTCCGAATCGGTCTCGATGAAAACCTCCAGGTAGAGTTGACGCCAGAGAGCAGAGTCCTCGGGCGAGAGAATTTCGGGCTGGGCTGGGGTCACGATCTGTCCCTGCCGTCCCTGTCGTCCCTTACGTCCCTGTCCATTCGTGCCTTCCCGCCTACCGATACGCATTGTCGGCGCGCTGGGGAAAGAGCTCGTTGACCATGGCGTTCCTCCGCGAATTCACCGCACCCGGATCGAAAGCGCGTGCCGGAACACGTCCCGCGGGTCCCACCGCGCCTTGATCCGCTGCAGGCGCGGATAGTTACCCTTGTAATACAAGGTGGACCACGGGACACCCGACGTATTCAGGGCGGGGTCCGCGAGATCGCCGTCGGGATGATTGATGAAGGAGCCGTCGTAGGCCTCGCCGGGAACCGGGACGCCGCCGGTCTCCGCGAACAGATCGCGATAGAACGAACGCACCCAGGCGAGATTCTTCGCCTCTTCCCGCGGATCGAGCCAGCCGGTGGTGCAAGCGATGTCGAGGATCGCATCGCGCTGGGAGGCGGCGGTCGCGTCGGACGCGATGGTATTCACCCGGCCGCCATAGGTCGCGAGCCCCAGCATGCCGCCCATCACGTCGTGATCGGTGCGGGTGAGGTATTCGTACGCGATGGCGATCTGCCTGTCGGTAAACCGTACCTTGAGCATCGCGTCTTTCACCTTGACGCTCACTCCGCCTGGCGGCGTGGCGAACAGATCGGGCATCGGGTCGAGGGCGAAGTCGAGCCAGGACATCCGCGCGACTTCGCGGACTTGCGGCGCGAGGCCCCCTCCGCTCAGCGCCGCCAGATGCGCTTCCATCTGCCGCTCGGCGGCGTCGCCGGCCGTGCTCACGCCGCGGACGACGATCTTTCCGAACTGCTTGCGATGAATCTCCAACAGGGCCCAGAGCGAGGCGTTCGGCGAATCAGCGCCGCTGTTCCGCTCCGACCAGGCGCCGTGGTTCCGGAGAATCCGCAGGAAGGCCGCCTCGTTGACGTCGCTCCAGTCCCATTCCGCCTTGAACGTCGTGATCGATTCCGGCGCGCGAGGCAACAGGTGGGTGGGGTCGTCGCCGGAGGCGTCGGGTGACCGGAACCAGAGGCGGGTGACGACGCCGAAGTTGCCGCCGCCCCCGCCGGTGTGAGCCCACCAGAGGTCGCGATTCGGATCGGAGTGCTCCCGGCTCGCCACTAAGGCGCTCGCCCGCCCCTCCGCGTCAACGGTGACCACCTCGACGGCGTGGAGATAGTCCGCGGCGAGGCCGAGTTGGCGGCAGAGGAAGCCGAAGGCGCCGCCGGCCACGTGTCCGCCCATGCCGATGTCCGGATGCTCGCCGAGCGGGATCACTACTCCCCAGGTCTCGAACAGCGCCCGGAACGTCTCCCCCACCGTGGCGCCGCACTCCACGGCCACGGCGCGGCGCTCGGCGTCGTATTCGATCCGCTTCATCGGCGAGACGTCGAGGATCACCCGCACTTCCGGGTCGGAGACGAATCCCTCGAGGCAGTGGCCGCCGCTGGTCACGGCGAGTCGCCGCCCCTCCCGCACCGCCTCCTCGACGGCCCACACGATCTCCGATGTCGAGCCGACGAGTCGGACGTAGTCCGGGCTCGCGAGGAACCGTTTGTTGAAGCGTTTCTCGACCACCGCGAGATACCGCGGATCGCCGGGGCCGATTCGGCCGGATTCGTTCAGCGTACCGCCGGTCGTGGGATCGCTCGCCATCGTTCTCCTTCGGAAGCCAGCTCGCTGGCCTCGGGGGGCGAGGCTAGCGCGCGGGAGTGGCGGGGTCAATCTTTCGTCGGGTCGTGCAGCGCATTCAGGTCGAGAAAGCCATGGCTGACCGGCCAGACCTCTCCGCTGACGAGCAGCCTGCCGGTCGGGTCGCGCCGGATCTGGAGCTTGCTCGGGCGGCCGGCGAAACGGCCCTGCGCCAGCTCCATCGGCGAGCCCGGATCGGCGAGGCCGAGGCTGAACAGGTACGCGGCCGCCGGGCCCGCGGCGCTCCCCGTCGCGACATCCTCGACCTTGCCCAGATTGTCCCAGGTCCTGATCTCGCGGGCCTCGACGTCGAACAAAAAGAAAAACTTGGCCCCCAATGCAGCGAGCAGCTCTTCGAGATCGGAACTGTTGACCGCGCCGCGGGGGAGGGCTTCAGAAAGCACGGGAAGGATCAGGTACGGCAGGCCCGTCGAGATCACCCGCGCGGAGAGCCCGGCGGCGAGATCCCGGGAGCTCAGGCCGAGCCGGGCCAGAACCGGCTGGAGCTCCGCCGATGTGAGAGCAGGGCCGAGGATCGCCGCGCCCTGATCCATCTCGGCCCGGTAGTGATCGTCCACCTTTTCGGTAACCACCGGCAGGTCCCCGGAGGGGAGTTGCAACACCCAGGAGCTCGCGAGGGCCTTCGGCGTTTCGGTCCGGTGCAGCACCGCCGCGGCGCCGAGAACCGGATGCCCCGCAAACGGCAACTCCTCTTCCACGGTGAAGACGCGAGCCCGGGCGCCGGCCGGGGTGATCTCCGAAAGAAAGATGGACTCGAACTGCTTCATCTCCTGGGTCAGCCGCTGCATGATCGACGCGGACCAACCCTCCGTACCCAAAAAGACGGTCAATCCGTTGCCGGTCAACGGGCGCGTGGCGAAGACGTCCACATGAAAGATCGTCGGGATAGGCATCGAAGGAGTATACGCGCGGGAAGTGGCTCTAACTGTATCCGTCAGGGAACTCCTCGCAGACCCACACCCCATGGGAGGTGCCCGCGTAGATCCTCCGATCAGCAAACGCAAAGACCTTGGAGCGCGCGCGGCTCATCGAGCCGCCGGCCTCGCGGCCAAGAGAGCGTCGAGCTTCTTGGCGATCTCTTCGTAGGGCTGATAACCGTGGACGATCTCCACGATCTGGACCTTGTCGCCGCCGGGGACGCGGCGCGCGAGCACGTAGGCCGGGGTGCCGGTGATGCCGAGGCCGTTCGCGATCCGGACGTTGTTGCGGATCTCTCCATCATGGCGCCCGCCCACGATTGCGGACCGAGGGCGAGGACGAGCCCCGCCGCGACGGCCCACCGGGAAATGAGGCGAATTTCGGTTTTCATAAGCGATCCTCCCAAGAGTATCTTACCGACGAACAGGGCGGATTGTCCGATCCAGTCACCACGCCGTGCTCGCAGCCGTGACATGATACATTGTGTGCTGAGAGAAGCCACCCCTGCTCCCGAAACCTTGGGAGTGCCAGCGCTATCCACAAGGAGCCGTCATGTCGAACGCAATGACACGTGACGCCGGAAGAACCGCCACCGCGAAGCCCCTTGCGATCGCCGCGCTTCTCCTCTTCGCCGGCTGGCCGCTGGCCGTGGGCGCCTCCGTGATCTACGACAGCATTCCCGCCCCACTCCCTCCGAATGTGCCGAGCCTGGGATACCAGGCGACCGAATCCTCCGAATTCGGCGATCTGATCCAGTTCGCCGGCACCGGGCGCACGCTGAAGCAGGTGACGCTGGCAATGAGCGATTGGGCCCTGGCCTCGGACTACCCGTCGTTCCCGGGCTCTTCCGGCCCGACGTGGAACCATCCGCTCACGCTCAACCTTTACAACGTGGACAACAGCGGCGCGAATCCGGCTCCGGGCACGCTGATCGCCACCCGGACGCAAACGTTCGCCATCCCCTGGCGGCCGCCGGCAGACCCGACCTGTCCCGGCGGGACGGCTTGGCGGGCGGCCGACGGGAACTGCTACAGCGGACTCGCGTTCACGGTCACATTCGATTTCACGGGCACCTCCGTGCCGAACCAGATCATCTATGGAGTTGCCTATAACACCCAAACCTGGGGCTACGCTCCGATCGGGTCGCCGGGGCCCTACGTATCGCTGAATTTCGGTCTGTCCAGCACCGCCCCTTCGGTGGGGATCAATCCCTTTCCGGATACGGCCTACTGGAACACCCAGGCGGCCTCAAACTATGCGGACGGCGGCGCGGGCGGAGTGGGAATCTTCCGCAGGGACACCGCCTGGACCCCGTTCAGCGGGGCGGTGACTTTCGAGACGCAAAGCCTGGTCGAAGTCCCCGCCCTCTCGCCGCTCGCCTTGCTGCTCCTCGCTTCTGCTCTGCTCCTGACGGCAGTGATGAAGTTGCGATCGGACGCACGCAGGGCCTGCCGCCGGCGCGCATAGAGCCGCGCCGGCGCTCGCGAGGACCGGCGCAGGGGCGGTATACTCCCCCCAATGCGCCGGACCCTACCCACCTCCAAAGGCCCTTTCCGCGCGGACCAGATCCGCTCGGGCGATCCCTACGAGCTCTCCAACGGTCACACGATCCACTGTATGACCCCGGGCGGACGCGGATCGCGCGCCAATCTGCTGGGCGGCTCGGTGCTCAACAGCGATCCGGCGGTCGAGGAGGCGGGGATCCATACCGGATTCTCCCCCTCGTCCGACACGCTCCGGGCTCCGGGCGTGGCCGTCGGCAACGTACCCAACACACCCGGCTGGGTGCAGGGAGCGCCGCCCCTGGCGGTGGAATACGCCGACACGGGACAGGATGAGAAAGAGCTCGCGGGCAAGATCGCCGAGCTTCTTGGCGCCGGCACCCAGAAGGTCTGGGTCGTCCGCCTGTCTGGACCGCGCCGGGTCGAGGTCCACGAGAGCGGACAGGAGCCGCGCTTCGTGCATCCGGGCGAGGAGCTCACCGCGCCGGGGATCCTGCAGAACCCCGTGCCCGTGGACGCGCTCTACGACCGCCAGGCCGCTCACGCCGTCACCCTCCGCAATCTGCTCCAGCGCCAAGGCTATCGGGATCTCGACGAGGTCCGTGAAGAAGGACGGCGGGAAGGGCAACAACTGCAAGCCTTGCGAGACCCGATCCTCATCGTCCTCCAGGCTCGCGGCCTGACGATCGACGAGGCGGCCCGCTCCGCCCTCGCGGCGATCGACGATCCTGCCGTCTTGCGTCGCCTCATCACCCGGGCGGCGACGGCGCTGACGACGGACGAAGTCTTCGCCGGCGAGTGAGCCGCGGAGCCGTCAGTCCGGGATCTCAAATCACGCATGAACATGTCTACCGGCGCACCCGGGAACGCAGTGGAATAGGGAGGAAGGTACAAACGCCCAAGGAGACCAAGCCCATGCGACACCGGACCGCCCTGACCCTCGGCACGATGCTCCTCACCCTTCCTCTCGCCGCCCAGACCCTCGCCTCGCCCGCGCCCTCCGTCCTCGGCGACTATTCCGGTCCACCCATCACGGCCCGGCAAACCACGCCGGACGAGGTGGGCTACATCAACGTGCCCTCGCCCATGCTGCTCGACATCGCGCTCGGGGCGTACGGTTACTCCCTCAAGGATATGAGCCTCAACGATGTCTGGACCGTTGGCGCGACCGCGGCCTTCGTCTGTGACAACGCCCGTCTCGAGTGGGTTCAGGTGACGAAGGAGCACTATCCCGGGCGATATGACCTTACGGTCCGCACTTCGATCAAGCCCGAGGTACCGGGGCGGACCCTCGGCCTAACGGTCGCGATCGTCTCGAACGACCAGGAGCTCCAAAAGCAGACCTTGAACGTGGATACCCGAGGGGTTCTCACTCCGGGAGAGGTCGTCCAGGCCCGGAGCGGCTCGGGCACGGAATTCCATTTCCAGTTCACTGAGGACGAGTTCGAAAACATGTTCAATCACCGCTGGGCGCCGCTCCTGCGGCTCATCCTGGACGCTCGTTGAGCGGGAGTGAATCACCGGTACGCCGCCGCCTGAATGCCGTCCGGGGGGAGGGCGGATGCCCTCCCGCCCCGGACGGCAAGATCCGTCAGGCGCAGCAGATGCGCACGGAATCTGTAGTAATCGGCTGGGGCCCGATGATGATGATGGAGGCCGGTTCGCCGCCCCGCACCATCTCTAACTGGTGGAGCGTCTCCCGGGAGAGGGTCATCTTCTTGGGGGTGTTCTTCTTCATGGGGTCTCCTTTCACGGCTGCGGGCAGCGTCCCTGCGCCCACATCCTTATAGTGCGCGCAAGAAGCCAGAGTGCGCTCTGGTGGAATCCGGCACGGATCTCGACGCCGGTCAGTCGAACCGCAGCTCGCCGGCCCGGTGGAACTTCTTCGACCGCCAGAGCAGGAAAGCAGCTCCCTTGTCGCACCCCTGGAGAGATTCCGCCAGAGACTCAGAGATACGTATTGTTGACGATAACGAGCTTGGGAGCTTGAGCGTGCCTTTCCGGCTGGCGGGATAGAGAGGATCTCAATCCTCATGAGCGCGGCTACGGATGTAAGCCTTGGCCTGCTCCCAATCCATGAAACTCGCTTCGCCGGCGGCGATCTTTTGCTGTCTCTCGCGCAGAATATCTTCATGCCAGGCGGGGGAAGCGAGGGTCTCCGGGTTGCGGCTCAGGTCGTCCCACAGAGCCTCCATGGCCTGGAGCTTTTCTTCGAGGGTCATCTCGTGAAGCGGAAGAGTCAGGGACATGAGGAGATCATAACCCAGGAATCGCTGCCGACGGTGACCAGGACGGGCCGTCCCTCACCGGTACGCCGCCGCCTGAATGCCGTACAGCTCGGCATACTGGCCTCCCTTAGCCATGAGGTCGTCGTGTGTGCCGACCTCGACGAGATGGGCGCCGTCGAGGACGACGATGAGGTCGGCCATGCGCACGGTGCTGAAGCGGTGCGAGACGAGGATCGTGATCCGTCCGCCGGTGGCGCCGCTATCGTTATCCCCGCCGTGCGTGGCGGCGGCGTAGCGCTCGAACAGCGCGTGCTCGGTCTCGGCGTCGAGCGCCGCCGTCGGCTCGTCGAGCACCAGGAGCAGCGGCCGGTCGCGCATGAAGCCGCGGGCCAGCGCGAGCTTCTGCCATTGACCAAAGGAGACCTCGACGCCGCCGGGCCAAGTGGGGCCGAGCTGCGTCTCGAGCCCGGCCGGCAGGCGCGCCACGACGTCCTCCGCTCCGGCCCGGCCGACGGCGCGGACGGCGGCGGGCTCGTCGTCGAACCGGGGAACGTCGCCGAGGCCGACGGAATGGCGGGCGCGGAATTCGAAGCGGAAGAAATCCTGGAAGGCGCCGGCCAGACGCTCGCGCCACTCGTCGGCGCGCAGGCGCGCCAGCGGCCGGCCGTCCACGGAGATCGCGCCCGACGTGGGCTCGTAGAGCTTGGCGAGCAGCTTGACGAGCGTGGTCTTGCCGGCGCCGTTCTCCCCCACGATGGCGACCACGGCGCCGGCGGGGAGCTCCAGCGACACGTCCTCCAGCACGAGACGATCGGTACCTGGATAGGCGAAGGAAACGTGATCGAAACGGATGCCCTGGTGAAGCTCCGCCGGCACCGGTAGGTCCGCATCGGCGACCAGGGAGGCCGCGTAATCCTCCAGCCAGGCGAGGCGCTGGGAGCCGTCCATCCAGATGCCGCGCAGGAAGCCGATCTCGCCGACGGTGGCGCCGATGTAGGCGGCCAGCCGCGCTCCCGCCGCGAGGACGAGCAGCACATCCCCCGCCGGAGCCCTGAGCCCGGCGGCGACGAAGACGATGGCGCCCACATAGGCGCCGCCGAACAGGGCCCAGGCGAGCGTGTGCCACGCGGCGGAGCCCCGGCGGGCGGCCGCGACCGGGCCATACCAGCGCTCCCAGGCTTCGCGGCGCTCGATGGCGAGGCGTCCGCCGATACCGGTGACGCGCACCTCCTTGCCAGGTGGGGCGGTGGTAGCGGTCTGGAACAGATGGCGCGCCAGCCGGCTCGCCGGCGCGCCGCGCTCCTGGGCGACGCGCTCGACGGCCGGCCGCCACGTGGAGGTGAGCACGGTCGGCACCGCGAACAGGGCGAGCAGCACCAGCGCCGGATGGATCGAGGCGAGCAGCGCCACCGTCACCGCCAGCCGCAGGATCCAGCCGCAGGTGGTGAACAGCGACATATAAAGGTGATCGAGCACGAAGATCTGATCGCGCAGCACCGCCAGCCGGTCGAGATATTCGGGGCGCTCCTGGTGGGCGATGGTGGCGATCGACGCCTGCAGCCGGGCGATGTGGGATTCCAGCGCGATCGTGACCTTGTCGCGGAAACGGCGCTGCACGCGGGTGCTGACCGTGCGCAACAACCAAGTCGCCGCTGCGGAAACCCCGAGCGCGATGGCGGCGAAGCGCACCCGCCGCCCGTCGTGCTGGAGCACGCCCTCGCCGAGCAGCTTCAGCCACCAGGCGAGCAACGCGTCCGGCAGGGCGGCGAGCAACGCCAGCGAGAACGCCGTGATCATCAGCCCCGGCTCGTTGCGCAGCCCCAGCTTGCACAGCCGCCACATCGACGACAGCGCCGGCGGCAGATCGTCGATCCGACTGGCCTTGCCCACGGAATCAGGAGAGGACGTCATAGACCACTCCCGCCTCGTCCTCGGTGGCGGTGAAGCGCTGTGCCTGGAGGTCGAACATCGTCCGGTACCGACCGCCGAGCGCCATCAGCTCCGCGTGCGAGCCGAGCTCGATCACCTTGCCGTGCTCCAGCACGCAGATGCGGTCGGCCTGGCGCACCGTCGAGAAGCGGTGCGAGATGAGGATCGTCGTGCAGTGGCGCGTGGCGGCGAGGAGGCGCTCGAAGATCTCTGCCTCGCCGCGCACGTCGAGCTGCGCAGTGGGCTCATCGAGCAGCACCACCCCGGCCCCTGACCGGACTGCGTAGAGCGCGCGGGCGAGCGCGACGCGCTGCCACTGTCCCCCCGACAGCTCGGTGCCCCCCGCATACCCGCGGGCGAGCACCGTATCGAGGCCGGCGAGGTCCGCGGCGCCGGCTTCGGCGAGCGCGCCGAGCACCGCGCCGTCCGTGGCGGCTTCCGGCACCTTGCGCAGAGCGACGTTGTCGCGCAGCGGCAGCTCGAAACGGATGAAGTCCTGGAAGACCGCCGCGAGGCGCGCCCGCCACGCGTCGAGATCGAATTCGCGCAGGTCGGTGCCGTCGATCTCGATCGCTCCGGACTGCGGATCGTAGAGGCGGCAGAGGAGCTTGGCGAGCGTCGTCTTGCCGGCGCCGTTCTGGCCGACGATGGCGAGCGACGATCCCGCCGGGATGGTGAGGTCGAAGCCCTGGAGGACCGGGGCGCCAGAAGGGTCGTAGGCGAAAGTGACGTCGCGGAAGCGGATCTCGCGGGCCGGCAGGCCGCCGGCGTCGCGGCTGCCCGAAGGCATGGCCCCTTCGGCGGCCATGGCGGGCTCCAGGCGCAGCACCGCCGCCACCGGCGCCGCGGAGCCGTCGAGCGCCCAGTTGAGACCGCCGAAGGCGATCATCGAGGTGCCGACCGCGCTCTGCGCGTAGATGACCAGCGCGCCCAGGGCGAGGTGGCCGCTGGAGACGGCGCCGGCGAGCGACCAGAACACCGCGACGTTGGCGCCGATCACCAGCAGCATGCTCCAGAGCATGGGCTTCTCGCGCAGGCGGGTGGCCTCGTACTGCAACCGGTGCAGGTGGGTGCGGCGGTCGATGAAGCGGTCGATCGTCCAGCCGGCGAGGCCGAACAGGCGCAGCTCCTTGGCGGCCGGCGGATCGACGGCGAGCCGGTAGGCGTACTCGGCGTCGCGCTGCGCGGCCCGCACCGCCTCGGTGTTGCGGTCGAACCAGACCGAGCTCTCGCGCAGCAGCCAGTGCGTCGCCAGCCAGGCGCCGGCGAGGACGAGGGCCGCCCACCAGCGATAGCTCGCCAGCACGATGGCGAAGGCCAGGCCGCCGATCATCTCCACCAGCCCCGCGGCGATGAAATCCATCGAGATCGACAGCGGCGGACCGGTCATGCCGAGGTCGAAATCGCGGGCCACGGTGAGGTCGCTGGTGAGCCTGGGATCCTCGAGATGGCCCATGCCGGGCGGGCGGACGCAGGCGTCGGTCAGGCGGTCGTAGAGCCAGGCCGCCGTGCGGTCGCCGAGATTGGAGCTCACCGCCTGGTGGATGGGCGTGAGGATCTGCAGCAGGACGAAGACCGCTCCGGCGAACGCGAGCGGTGCCGCCAGGCCGGTGCCCCGCTGCACGGCGGCCACCAGCAGGCCCATGGCGATGCCGAAAAGGGCCGGCAGGATGCCCCGAAGCACCACCGCGACCCACCAGACGGCGGCCAGCGCCGGGTCCGCCTTCGGCAGCACGGCGAACAGCTTCCACTCCTTGCGCTCACGCAGGCTCTTCATGCTGTAGTCGCGGAATCCTATCGCTAAGGGGGGGCCGCTAGCGCTTGCCCACGGCGAGCCAAGGCATGCCGCGGTAGGAATCCGCCACCACCCAGGCGCCGGCCGTCAACGCCCAGGAATCGACGAACTCGCTCCATTGGAAGGCGTTGGGGCTCCCCGCCGCGATCATGGGTATCCACACCAGCAACGTGAACAGGCCCATCTGCCACGCCGAGAGCGTGGCTGCCAGCCGTGCACACACACCGAGGAGCACCGCCACGCCCGCCGCGATGAAGGCACCGCCGGTGAAGGACGCCCAGGCCATGTGCCAGGGCAGCCAGCCAGGCACCAGCCCGGCGGTCTCCTTGAGATTGAGGAAATGGGCGACGCCGAAGGGGATCAGGGCCAGGCCGTAGAGCACCCTCGCGATGCGCAGACCCCTGTCGCCAGTGGCGAAGCTGAGGCGCCGCCCGTCCCGGTCTCCGGCGAACCAAGCGTACAAAACCCAGGCGCCCGCCGCCATCACCGCGGTGTCACCGCAGCCCCACCAGGAATCCAGGACCGTGGGAGCGCTGAAGAGGTGAGACACCCTGAACAGCAGCAGCCAAACCAGGAAAAAGATAAGCAGCACGCGGGCAGCGACGACGGCTGTGCGCCGCCAGAGCAGGCCCAGACCTGATACCAGAGAGATCAAGGCGCAGAGATAGGCGAGTCCCTCGCGCGCGGGAAAACCCTTCGGCACCCCCGCCCATGTCTGGATCAGATCGCCGTGTATCAGGCCCAGGATTCCGAGGGCGACCAGGGTCGCGGCGAAGACCGCATGACCCCAGCTCGCGATGCCAGGCCGCGGGGCTGGTGGGCTCATCATCGAGAGGATGACGATCGCTTGAGACGTGAGTATGGCTGCGGCATGGCAGGGCTCCTCAGGCTGATTTCCGCTGGGGAGTATAGCTCAGCGGCCCTCCCCGTACCGGCGCCCGTCCGCTGCATGCCTCGTTGGGCGGCGTTCGAGCCGCGGTCGAAAGCCTCCCCTTGCATGCCGCCGATCCGCGTATTACACTGAACCTGATGGTTCAGTGTGCTCGAGCCCGCCTCGATGCCTCGCTCGCCGCGCTCTCGGATGCCACCCGACGCGGGGTTCTGGAGCAGCTCGGACGTTCCGACGCTTCGATCACGGACCTTGCCGAGAAATTCCGCATGACCCTCACGGGCATGAAGAAGCATATCGGCGTCTTGGAGCAGGCGGGGCTAGTCACCACGGAGAAGGTCGGGCGCGTGCGGACCTGCAAGCTCGGGCCGCACCGACTGGAGGAGGAAGCTGCATGGATCGAGAGATACCGCCAGCTCTGGGACGCACGCTTCGACGAGTTGGACAAAGTTGTCGATGAATTGAAACGGAAGGAGAAGGTTTGATGGACACAAGAAGAGACAGTGAGGTTGCCCCCATGAAGAACCGTACGACGGTGGAGCGGAAGTCCGAGCGTGAGCTCGTCGTCACGCGAGCTTTCAACGGCCCGGCGCGCCTCGTGTTCGAGGCGTGGACCAAGCCCGAGCTGTTCAGGCAGTGGTGGGTACCGAAGTCGATGGGAATGTCCCTGCTTTCCTGCGAAATGGATGTTCGTGTCGGGGGCAGGTACCGTTTGGAGTTCGCACACGGGGACTCACAGTTGGCGTTCTTCGGCACGTACAAGGAAGTAGCACCGCACTCGCGCCTCGTCTGGACCAATGAGGAAAGTGACGAGGGTTCCGTCACGACGGTGACCTTCGCGGAAAAAGGCGGCAAGACGTTGCTGGTCATGCACGAGCTTTATCCCTCGAAGGAAGCTCTCGACGCCGCCGGCACCGGGGCGGCGGATGCGATGGGAGAGACGTTCGAGCAACTGGACGAGCTTCTCGTCATCCTGGGCGCGAGTTTGGGACAGGGATGAAGTCGTCGATCTGGCGGTCGGCCGCCTCCAGTCCGCCCACGACCCAAGGCTCAACGGCCCGTTGGGCCTCAGACGTGAGACCGCCACGCTGGTCGCCAATCGGAGAGGCCGGGCTGAAAGCCCGGGATTATTGAGCCCAGGGCAACGCCCTGGGTATGTCGCCAGCCCACCCACCTGCGCCCTGAAGGGGTGCGATAACCAGAGCCCCGAATTCGCGCCGCCGTTATCGCGGCCCTTCAGGCCGCCTCGGCACGCGAGGCCGTTCGTAACCCAGGGCGTTGCCCGAGCGCACGAAACCCTTCGGAACCCAGAGCGTTGCCCTGGGCTGAATTATCACGGTCCGTTGGGCCTCCGGAGTGAGCCGCGACGCTGGGGTCCGCCCCTGTGCCATCATGAGGACCATGTTCCCACGTTGGGCTCTGTGCTGTGCCCTGGGGCTCGCCGCTCTCCTCTCGGACGGCCGGCAGTGCGATGTCCAGGGCTGTCTCAATCTGCTGTCGGCGCAGAAGTATCGGGCGGCGGCCGGGCAGTGCGCGGCCGTCTTCGCGGCGAGCGGCGATCCGCAGGCGGGAGCGGCGGTGGTCCGCGCTCACTACTCCCTGGGACAGCAGCAGGAGGCGCTGGCCTGGGCGGGCCGCCTGGAGAAGGCCGGCAAGGTCGCTCCCGGCGTGTGGGCGGTCGTTGGGACCATCGATCAGCAGCGCGGAGAGGCCGAGGCGGCGGAGCGGGCCTACCGCCGTGATCTGGCCGTCTGCCGCGCCGCTGGGGATCACGGCCGCGCCGCCGACGTGCTCTACCGGCTCTTTTTCCTCTCGTGGGGGCACTCGAGCTACCGGCAGAACTTTCTGTTCGCGAGCGAGGCCGTCCAGGAGGCCGCCAGGGCGGGAGACCGCGAGCGGGAGGCGCGCGCAGCTCAGGCCCTCTATACCTCGCTGTTCGAGGTCGGGGACCTCGCCGGTGCGCGGCAGGCTCTGGAGATGGCCGACGGGCTGATTCCGGAACGGGAGCGCGGCGAACGGGCCCATTTTCTCAATAACCGCGGCACCGTCCTGGCCGCCGAGCACCGCTTGGGGCTCGCCCGGCACGATTTCGAGCAGGCGCTGCGCCTGGACGCCGGCAAAGACGCCGAATTCTCCCGCGGAATCCTCATGGATCTGACCGAGGTCAGCCTCGAAGGCCACGACGTCGAGCCGGCGGCCCTCTATCTGAAGCGGGCGTGGAAGCATCTGGAGCCCGGCAACAAGCCGCCCCCTTCCCTCTTCTACTATCGCTCCTGGGTGGACCAGGCCCGTGGAAACCTGGCGGCGGCCGCGGCGGATCTCGCGCCGGTCCCCCGCGCGGATCTCGACTCCGAATGGGGCTGGAAGGTCGCGTATCAGCAAGGGAAGGTCGCGGAGGCCCAGGGGGATGTCCGCACCGCGGAAGCGGCCTACGAGAGATCGATCGCCGTGCTCGAGGGAATACGCCGGGGCCTGGACTTCGACGAGCTCAAGTCCTGGCTCCTGGAAGAGGAGCGGCAGCCTTTCGAAGCGCTGTTCCGCTTGCAGGCCCGGTCGGGCCGCGCCGAGGCGAGCCTCGCCACGGCGGAGCGGGCGCTGGCGAGGACCTTCCTCGACGCGTTCCTGCACACCACCTCCGACCCCTCCGAATCGACGCCGGCCGGCAAGGACTGGTCGCCCGCTGCTTCGAGCGAGCGCCTGGCGGGCCTGGAGTCGCTGGTGCCCGCGATGAGCGCGTCACCGGTGGCGGCACTGCAACCGATCGATCGGGTCTTAAGCGCCTTGCGGGACCGCGACGGCCTGCTCTATTTCGAAGCCGGAGACGAGCTCTGGCTGATCACCGTCAGGGGGCGGCGGCTTGGGGCTCGGAAGCTGGCGGCTCCGACGGCCGAGATCCGGGACCTCGCGGACCGTTTCCTCGGCCATCCGGACGACGCCTCTCTCGCCACCCGGCTGGGCGAGATCCTCCTGCCGGCCGGCGCGCTGCCGGAGCCCGGGCCGCCGGTCTACGTGGTGGCCGATGGCGTGCTGGGGAACCTGCCGTTCGCCGCCCTGCGCCGGCAGGGGCGGTTCCTGGCGGAGGACCATGGGATCGTCTTCGTCCCCAGTCTCAATGCGCTGGTCGCCCTGGAGGCTCCGCGCGCCGGTCCCGCGCAGCCCGCCATGGCACTGGCGGATCCCCTCCGGAATCTGCCTGCCGCGGCGGCCGAGGCCGTGGAGGTGGCCCACCGGCTGAAAGGCACGGCCTGGACCGCCGGCGCGGCGACCGTCCGGCAACTGCGAGCGGCCGCTCATAGCCGGACGCTGCACCTGGCCACCCACACCGGTCTGGGACCTCGCGGCGCCTGGCTGCAGCTCGCGGACCGGCGGGTGACGGCCGGCGAGATCGTGGCCGGCCGGATCGGACCCCGTCTGGTCGTGCTGGCGAGCTGCGCCTCCGGGGTGCGGCCGGGGCGCGAGATGTGGGGATCGCTCGGCGCCTCCTTCCTGGCGGCGGGAAGCCGCGCCGTGCTCGCCTCGCTCTGGTCGATCGAAGACCGGCCGACCCGCGAGCTGGTGCGCCGGTTCTATGCCGAGGGAGGGGACGCCGACCCCTGCGCGGCGCTGGCCCGGACGCAGCGTGTTGCGATCCGCCAGGGTCTGTCGCCTCATCTGTGGGCCGCGTTCGTGCTCTTCGGATCGGAGCGGCCCCTGTATGATTCCGTGAAAAGGAGATAGAGATGTCGAGTCATCGATTCCGTGGGTCCGCTACCCTGTTGCTTCTTACTCTCGGCTTCGGAATGCCCGCGCAAGCGAAGTCCCCCGCGGCCGGTGCCGCGCCCCCCCGTCAGGTAAGTTTCCTGGAAGAGCTCACGGCGTACAGCGTCGCGCTGTTCCTGCCGATCAAGGACGGCGGCCCGAAGTGTGGTGATACGGCGTATTGCCCCACGCCGCCGGGACCGCCGCCGCCGGGCCACACCATGAGCCTCATGGCCAAACCCGCTCCGGGCGGAAAGGGCTAGCTGCCGTAGCCGCTATGTCGTGGGCCCAAGGGTCTCGCGCGGCTCCTTCCTCGGAGCCGGATGCCGAGCATGACGCTCTGGCGGCCCTCGAGAGAGGGAGCCCCGCCGAGGCTCTGGCCGTGCTGATGCGCGTCTATGGCTCCGCCGTGTATCGCTATTGCCGGCGGATGGTGGCGGACGATGATTTGGCGCAGGAGGTGCACCAGATGACTTTCATTCAGGCTTACGAGGGTCTGGCGCGGTTCGGCCGCCGCTCCTCGCTGCGCACCTGGCTGTTCGGCATCGCCCGCCACCGCTGCCTGGACCTCCTCAAGATGGACCGGCGCCGCCGCAACCGGTTCGATCCGCTGGACACCGCGCCGGACCTGCCCGGACCGGCCCCCAGCGTGGAGGACCTCCTGGCGGACCGCGCGCGCGCCCGGTTGCTGGCGGACTGCCTGAGCTCCCTGGCGCCGCGCGCCCGGGACACCGTCCTGCTGCGCTTCCAGCAGGGACTCTCCTATCCGGAGATCGCCCGCTTTTCAGACGAGAAGGCGCCGGCCCTTCAGGTCCGGGTCGCCCGCGCTCTCCCCCTCCTCCGCCGCTGCCTGGAAGAGAAAGGGATGGCGCCTTGAGCGAGCGCCCCTTGAACGAAGTAACCCCCTGCGACCGCTTCGAGGCGGAGGGGCTGTTGCTCCTCGAACAGGGGCTCCCCCTCGACGAGCACTTCGCGACCTGCCCCGACTGTCTCGCCGCCCGGGCCGCCTACGAACAGCTTTGCGCGGAGATCGCCGCCCTCGGCGCCGAGGACCAGCCGCCCGTGGGCTGGCAGGCTCGCGTTTGGAAGCAGCTCGATCAGCGCCGGGAGCGCCGAAGGTCCTGGTGGGTCAACTGGCCCGGGTGGCGCGGGTGGCTCGTGCCGGCGGGAGCGGCGGCGGCGGCGCTGGCCGCGCTCCTCCTGATCCGCCCCCCCGGGCCGCCGCCTCCCTCGCTCCGCGCCGAGGTCCAGGCGGGCGCCACCGTCCGCCGCGGCGGCGAGGCCCAGCCGGGCGACCTCCTGCGGCTCACGGCGGCGACCGGCGGCTCGCGTCACGCGGAGCTTCGCGTCTACCGCAACGACACCGAGCTGGTGCTGCGCTGCTCGACCGAACGCCCCTGCTCTCGCCAGGGGGACGAGCTGCGCGCCGCCGTCCTCCTCGACACCGTCGGACGCTACCAGCCTCTCCTGATGCGCGCGGAAAAACCCCTGCCATCTCCCGTGTCCGATCTCGAAAAGGACACCAGCGCCGCCCTCTCCGCGGGGGCGGACGTGAGACCGGGCTCCGAGATCGTCGTCCGCTGATCCGTCCTGTTGAGTTTTCGCTCCCTGCGTCGCCTCATGGCTGTAACCCCGCGGCGACGCCGCGACACCCCGGGCGCCACGCCCAAAAGGATGAGTCATGAAAAAGCAATTCAAGCGACTGAGCCTCTCTCGTGAGACGATCAACCTGCTCGACGGTGACACTCTGACCCAGGTGAACGGCGGCATCATCCCCCCCTCCAAGGCGGCCGGCTGCTCGGACAACTACTGCGCGACCGATAGCTGCCACTACACCACCTGCTATTGACGGCCGGCGCCCCACCCGGCGTCTCACCCATGAACCCCGAGGCGGCCTGCCAGGGCCGCCTCGGGCGATTCAACCCCTCCTGCCCATACCGCTCGGCCCCCGGCTCTCTATTGGTGCAAAACGGTATACGATTGCTCGACAACAACAAGGGAGAGAGCACGCGCCGAGAGGGTACCTCAGCCCTCCGCGCTTAGCGCGGTTTTAGGGGTGGACCGTCTCGCTTGACTCGGGAGGTCAGTCAACCTTAAAATCTTTGTTTAACTTGTGCAAGCTCAGGCGGTACTGAAGATGGGATCTCAGCGAACGACTCTGCGGTGCGTTGGCGCCCAGTAGGACTAACTCTTTCGGGTGGCGACGGTTTCATTTCCAAGTTGGGGGAGGCCCGCCTCCCCGGCGATGTGCTGGCTGGTTTGCAAAGATGAAGAAGACAAGATCGGGACCGCTCCTGGCACGGATCTTCGGCGATAGGGCGCGCCGGGAAGCCGAGATCGTCGAGACCCGACTTGCCGTCTCGCTGCTCGTCCTCCTCCTCACCCGGGTCTTCCGGGTGTGGCCGGTCCCGCCCTCGGTCCCCTGGATCGTCGCCGGCTACATGGGCCTGACGATCCTGACCGTCCTTGCCTTTCAGAGCCGGCTCGACCGCAAGCGCATCCGGCTCCTTCCGGAGCTCCTGGACGTCCTTACGATCTCGCTTCTGGTCCACGCCACCGGTGGGCTCGCCAGCACCTGGTTCGTCCTCTACCTCTTTCCGGTCCTGTCGAGCGCCCGTTTTCTCGGTCCAGGGGGGATCCTCGTTTTTGCCGCCGCCTCGGCGGTCGCCTACGCGCTGGCCACCTCAGTCCTGGGAGCCGGGACGAGTCTCTCTCTCTGGCGTTCGCGCTCCGCACGCTGGCGCTCGGCGGCGTATCGCTGACCGCCGCCAACCTCGCCCGCACCCGCGACAGCACCGAGGCAAAGCTCATCGCCGCCATTGAGAGGATCGATCTCCGAATGCTCGCAGATGGCGACCTCCGGAGCGTCATGGTTCTGATCCTCGAGACGGCGATGGACCTCACCCAATCCGACCTGGGCGCCATCGTTCTGATCGAGGATCGCGAAGGCAGCGCCGGATCCTATGCGGCGGCAAGGCCCTTTCCGTCCGGGGGCCCTGGGTCGCTCGAGCAAGAGAAGACGTGGGCGATCCGGCGGGTGGGTGACCACTACCGGAAGCCGGCCGAAGGGGGGCAGCGAGAGGGCCTTGCCGAGAGCGATTCCATCGATGATCTCCTCGGAAGAGCGCCGTCCGCGGACCCATCGAGGCATCGGCCCGAGCGGGTGGTGCCCTTGGAGATCGAGGGGACGACCGTCGGTGCCCTAGGTGTCTTCAGCCGCCGGAGGTGGCACTACTTCACGTCCAACGACGTTAGGAAGCTCCAGAGCCTCGCTCCCCTCGTCGCGATGGCGCAGAAGAACTCCCGACTGTTCCGCGAGAGCCGCGGGAGGCTAGAGCTCCTCTACAAGATCGGCGAGGAGATCAAGACGGAACGCGGCCTGAGCGAGGTGTTTCGAAGCGTCGTCAAGCTGGTCTCGGAGCAGCTCGGGTCGGAGGAAGCTGCCCTTTTCGTTCCCGATCCGGAAGGGGAAATGCTCGAGAAGAAAGCGGTTGCCGGGCCCGATGTGGAGACGACGAAGCGCCTCCATGCGCTGGAGTTCTCGTACGCCCCCGGCGTCGTGTCGTATACCCGCCGCGTTTTCGACAGCCGGCAGCCGCTAGGCGTGAAAGAGGTTCCACCTGACGAGATCCACTCCGAGGAGTACTCGAAGGCTCTGCCCTCGCGGGTCACCCGCCATTACCTCGGAGTCCCCCTGCTCCTCGGCGCCGAAGTGCTCGGTGTGATCCGCGTGCTGAATAGGAAAGCCTGGGACTACTCTCTGGTCGAGGGCCGGGCCCGCCTCGCAGAGGAGGGCTTTCGCGAGGAGGACCTCAACCTCCTGAGCGTCATCGCGACCCAGGTGGTGGCCGCGATCCGGGACGCCACCTGGGTCGAGCAGAAGAGCTACTTCGAGAACCTCATCTACGCGTCGCCCGACCCGATCATCGTCGTCGACCACGAAGGTAACGTCAGAAACTTCAACCACGCCTGCGAGGAGATTTGGGGCCGCAAGGAGTCGGAGGTCAAGGGCTCCTACGTGGGCCAGTTCTACGAGTCGGAGGAGCGCGTCAAGGAGGTCGGTCGCCGCCTGCGGTCTGCGCCGGACCACATCCTGAGAAATCACCCGACGATGCTCCGCGGTGCCGACGGCCGTCCGATCCCGATCCGCCTCTCGGCCGCCTCGTTCTTCGACGAGGCCGGCAAGCCGAAAGGGAGCATCGGCATCTTCCGCGACCAGCGCGAGGTCCTGCGTTTGGAAGAGGAGAAGCTGCGCGCGGAGAAGCTGGCGGCCCTCGGCCGCCTCGCGCAGACCGCCGGCCACGACATCAAACACGACCTCGGTACCATCTTCAGCTTCCTGACCCCACTTGAGCAGCGCTTCCGCGGCGAGCCGGCGACCTTGAAGGCGCTCGAGTCGATTCGCACCGCGGCGATCGGGGCCCGCGACAAGCTCCAGGACATGCTTTCCGTGGGCAGACCTCAGCCGCCCAATAAGCAGGTAGCCTCCTTCAAGACGGCTCTCGCAGTGTTCGAGCAGAGCGTCCAGCGCCGCGCCGCGGCGGCACGGGTTCAGCTCGTGGTTCACCTGCCGGAGACCGACCCGCAGATCTCCGCAGACGCCGAGCAGCTCCGCCAAGTGCTCGCGAACCTCTTCGGAAACTCTCTCGACGCCATCAAGTGGGCGAGAGCGGCGCCGCCACGCAGGCTGGCAGGTATCATCGAGGTGACTCTCGAGACGGATTCAGAGAAAGCCCGCCTGACTTGGCGAGACGACGGCTGCGGCATGTCTCGGGAGGCCTTGGAAAGAGTTTTCACCGCCCTCTATACGACCAAGGAGACCGGCAGCGGTCTCGGGCTCTACATCACGCGCACCATCGTCGAGAGCCATCAGGGAAGTATCTCCGTCGAATCAGAAGAGGGAGCGGGAACGACGTTTCGGCTCGCTCTCCCGCTCCTCGAAACCGGAGCGGTAGAGCGGCCTCCCTCTGATTCGATTTGACCCAGACCCAAGGAGGATCGTCCCTTGCCGCGAGCAATTACCTTCATAGATTTCAAGCCGCTGGCCCTGCTCGGCCCGAAAACCATGCTGAGCCGCCGTTCAGGCGACACCGGCCCGATCCAGCTCCCTTCGGGCGAATCGAACAACCGATGGGAAAGCGAAGCCCTGGTACGGATTCGCGAAAGGCGCCTGCGGGTCTTGGTCGTCGACGACGAGGACCTCTTTAGGGAGGGGATCGTCTGCACGCTGTCCGAAGTATACGAATCGCGGGTCGATTCGGCGGCGGACGCCGGCGAGGCTCTCGAGAAGGCCAGATCGGGCTTCGACCTCATTCTGATGGACATCACGATGCCCGGGATGGACGGATTCGAAGCCTTACGAGAGATTCGGGCGCAGGCGCTCGCGATGCAGGTGGTGCTGATGACCGCCGACAAGACCGCAGAGCGAGAAGCGAAGGCGCGAGAGCTCGGAGTCCTCCTTCTCGGCAAGCCGATCGAGCCGAAGGACCTGGAGCGCGTCCTCCTCGCCTGTCTCGGAGGCGGACCGTCGTGACCCGAGAGGTCCTCCTGGTCGAGGACGAAGCGCTCTTTCGGAGCTCCATCGCCGGCCACTTTTTGGAAGGCGAGTACCGATTTGTGGAAGCGGAATCGCCCGCCGAAGCCATCGAGGTCTTGGCGACTAACCCACGGATCCGGGTGGTTCTCCTCGACCTATCGTTCGCCGCAGGTAAGGCGACCGACGTGCTCGACTTCCTCGCTATTCGGGGTACTTCCTCGCGAGTCATCGTGCTCACCGCGCATGAGGAACTCCTGCGCCACGAGAAGGCCGGCGAGTACAGAGTATTCAACTACTTAGCCAAGGTGCATACTTCATCGAGCGAGCCGATCCGCTTCTCTGTTGACCAGGCCTTCCGCGACCTTGAGCGCGAGCAACTGAGCCGCAAGACGGGGCTTCTCCTCGAAGTCCAACGCTGCATCAATGACAACGAGCCCCTCTCAGAAATACTCGACCGAATCTGCGAGGGCATCCGCGAGATAGTGGAGGCTTACACATGCCACATCCGGGTATACGACTTCAAGAAGGGCGACTTCCACCTTGAGGGCTTCGCCGGAGCAGTCCCGGAGCTTCGCGGGCTCTTTCTCGCGCCTCGTGCCAAAGGGGATCTCTTCTCTGGAACTGTCGTCGACACAAACCGGGCAATGATCTTCCCAGATCTTCAGGGTGATCCGAGGTTTCAGGACTTTGCCAAGAGGGCTCTCGCGTCGTCGCAGGTGACTTTGCCTTCGGCAGCTTATTGGCGGACCGTAAGATCTGCTTACATCTTGCCCCTTTCCACTCGCTTGTACCACGGCAAGGTAGACGCCGTGGTCAATGTCAGCAGCGACAAGCTTGATGACTTCGACACGGAGAAGCGGTCCTTCATCGACGAGTTTGCGACGCAAGCCACTCTGGCTGTCACCAAGGATTGGCTCCGCCGGAAGCGTGAGGAGGCGCACGACGACTACGATGAGATCGCGAGAATGCTGAGCGAAATGAGTGACAAGCACGACGGCGGCTCCGATCTCGGTCCCCTATTCGAGGTTGTCCTCCGAGGCATCTCGGAACTTGTGCACCCCGAGCTTGTCTCCATCTTCCTTTACAACGAGACGACGAAGCGCCTAGAGAAGGTTGCTGAGAAGGGCGGCACCGGCCAGACTTCTGGCTCGAGTGAGGACTATGAGAAAGACCAGAGCTTAACAGGAAAGGTCTTTTCCCGCGACGAAACAATACAGATACCCGACCCCGGAGCACAAGACACTTTGCCGCAGGACGACGAGCGCTTCGATCGTGACAACCTTACACGCTATCTGCAAGTGCTTCCTTCGCGAAGGATCGACCACTATCTCGGAGTTCCGATCCGCATCGGAGGGCGCCCACGAGGTGTGCTGCGGGCCAACAACAAAAAGTCTTCGTACTACGACACTTCGACCGCGGAAGGCAATCCACTTTGCCTGCTCGAGCGCGGATTCAGCTTCGACTGCCGGCATGTCCTCGAGATTACGGCTAGTCACCTCGGCGTGGCAATCCGCAACGCCGAGCTGCTTCGCGAGAAGGAGGTGCAGGTAGGTCAGCTACGGGCACTTAGTGAGGTCGGAAAACTAGTCAACAAGGCACTTGACATCAAGGAGGTTTTGCGGCTCACAATGCAGGAGATGGCGAGAGTGATGCAGGCTGAGATCTGCATGCTCTTCTTGAGGGACGGTGAGGACCGAATTGTCCTTGAACAGGCGTACGGGATGCCGAAGATCGAAGGTGCATTCTACATATTGGGCGAGGGAGTCACGGGAAGAGTGGCGCTGACGGGAGAGCCCCGCCTGCTAGTCGATCGGAGCAATCAGAACGACGGAAAATACGACCGCGAAATCAGCGACTTTCTAGAAAGCAAGCATGGCAGAGCGAAGGCCATCGAGTCGCTGATGCTCGTGCCGATCAACGCCAAGAGCACGGTCCTGGGGGTGCTCAAGGTCGTCAATCGAGTTGGCGACTCCCGCCAGTATAGCAAGCTGGATCTTGCCTTCTTCAAAACTTTTGCCGATAACGTCGGCGTCGCTCTGGACAACGCGCAGATTTATCAGAATCTTTCCCTTCTAGTCCGGTCAGTAGCACACGAGATCAACAACACCCTGGGCGTCATCTCTCCAAACGTCGAGGGCGTCCGCTCGCGACTCGGTGAGCTCGGTCCTGAGCTCCAGCGCATGCTTTCCAGGATCGAGGATCTGACGAAGCAGGCCACGGATTTTGCCAATGAGATCGCGGGGTTCTCGGCGAGCCGGATGGGTGAACAAGGCCCGCTCGACCTCAATTTCATTGTCAGAGCGACCCTGGATTCGATCGACTTCACGAACTATCGTGTAGCGGAGTCCTTTCAATTGGATATCAGGTTCACGAAAGAGCCGCTGGTCTGTGAGGTCTACGAGCGTTCATTCGCACAGATCGTCCGAAACATAGTGATCAACGCCCTCCAAGCCCTGGAGAATCGAGATGGCGGCAGGCTCTCCATCGCCAGCGCCAGGGACTCCGCTTTCGCAGTTCTTGTATTTCGAGACAACGGCCCAGGCATCAAACCAGAGCATAGGGCTAGGATTTTCGAGCCGGAATTCACCACCAAGCGCCGGGGCAACGGAATCGGCCTTTGGCTTGTGCGCATCCAGTTGCATCGGATCGGTGGAACTATTCGCGTCGAAAGTGAGCCCGGCACGGGCGCTACATTCATCGTGAGGGTGCCGCTGGTCCAGACAGCGCTGGAGGTGGCGTAGTGCCCCACCAAGCGAGGGTTCTGCTGGTCGACGATCGGGAGATGGTGCGCGAGACCTTGCGTTGCATTCTTGATGATTTCGACTGCTCGTTCGAGGAAGCCGAGGATGGAGAAACGGCCCTCCGATGTATGACCACCGAGTCGTTCGACGTTGTCTACCTCGACCTCCGACTCCCCGACATTTCTGGTCTCGAGGTGCTCCGGAGAGTTCGCAGCAGCGGTGGCTTCCAAGGCAAGGTCATCATCCTGACTGGGCAACCGGAGGAAGCGACTCGGGCCGAAGCCAAGGACCTTGGCGTGCTCCGCTACCTCGGCAAGAATCCCATCAGTTGGCATGAAATCCGGGAGGCCTTCGTAACAGCCCTGCCGGATGCGGTCGAGAGGGCTTCCAAGCCACGCGCGGCGGTGCCACCGGTTGTTTCCGGAACGCCACAGACTCTACGGCACGCCGGCAGGCCGCGCAAATCAGCGAAAGCCGGAGCGGGCCTGCCGCGCCTTCTCGTGCTCGATGACGACCCGGTGTGGCTTGAGACAATGGACGAGGCCCTGGGCACCAACTTCGACCTGACGCTCACCACGAGCGCCAAGGAGGCTAGTAGGCTGTCGCGGAGAAGTCGCTTTGACCTCGTGATCCTCGACATGCAGTTGCCCGGCGGCGTCTCGGGGCTCGACGTCCTAGGTGAGGTGCGGCGCGCTAGGCCGGATCTGCGCGCAATAATCCTTACTGCTTTCCCCGATCCAGACTCAGCATTCAGAAGTGCGAGGGCCGGAGCCGTCCGCTACATTTCGAAAGGTGAGCCCAAGGAGCTTCCCGACATGATCGCCAGGCTCCTTCAGGAGCGCGAAAGGCCTATACGCGTTTTCTTGTCATACGCACGCGCCGATTACTCTAGAGTCTCATACTGGTTCCGGCGTTTGCTCCAGGAAGGCTTTCTTCCATGGATGGACACCAAGAGCATCGTTGGAGGTCTCCAATGGGAGCCCGAGATCGAGAAGGCTATTCGGGAGTGCGACCGATTCATCTTCTTTGTGTCCCGGCGCTCCCTCGAGCGAACGGGGAAGCTGCGGAAGGAGCTAAACCTAGCCCTCGAGCATGTAAGGGAGATGCTCCCCAGATCTGTCTTCCTTATACCTGCCCGCCTCGAAGACTGCCGGCTGGATGAGCAGATCCAGGAGTTCGAGAGTGTCGATCTATTCAAGAAGGAGGGAGCTGCAAGGCTGCTCCGAGCTCTAAACCACCATCCACCCTCTCAGGTTTGAACGGGCCCTATGGACCGACAGCGAATCTTGGTCGTCGATGATGTCGAGTTTTGGCTCGAGACGGTCGAAATGATCCTGGCCGACCATTACGAGCTGGCCTTGGCTTCAGATCCGGACGCAGCGGTTTCGAAGGCCCACTCGTCGTCCTTTGCCCTCGCCATCCTTGATCAACGAATAGCGCCGGAAGTATCAGGTCTCGACCTCTTGGAAAGGTTGAGG
This sequence comes from uncultured Acidobacteriota bacterium, assembly GCA_963718645.1. Taxonomy (GTDB): domain Bacteria; phylum Acidobacteriota; class Thermoanaerobaculia; order Multivoradales; family UBA5704; genus DATARR01. Next base: position 948,046 of record OY970373.1, on the reverse strand, counting down.
GCAATTCAGCCGGACCTCTGCGCCATCATCCTCACCGGCTACGCCGAACTCGACGATGGCGTGGAGAGCATGAGGAAACGCGGCGTGCTCGACTACCTGTCGAAAGGTCGATCCGACCTGTCGACAGAGCTTCCCGCCCGAGTGGAGAGAGCGCTGCTCCACGACCCCTCAGAGGCGTACTTACGGGCACGGCTCGAGGAGGGGGAGAGCGCGGTGCTCGAGCTCAAGGCCTCGACCCGCTGGGACCACCGGCTGGCGCGCGCGAACAAGGAACTGGAAGGGGTCATCGTGAGAACAGTCGCCGCGTTCCTCAACTCCGAAGGTGGAGGCGAGCTCTTGGTCGGCGTCGATGACGAGGGAAGAGTCGTCGGCCTGCAGCCGGATTATGAGACCCTGAGGAAGCCGAACCGTGACGGTTACGAGAGCTTCCTCACCTCGCTCCTGCTCGGAGCCTATGGCAAGGACGTCAGCCCGCTCTTTAGGATCAATTTCCATCGCATCGAAGGGAAGGACGTCTGCCGGATTGCCGTCGAGCCGTCGCCCAAGCCGGTCTTCGTTTCCGACGGCAGCGGCGGCGATGACCTCTACATTCGGGCGGGAAACTCGACGCGCAAGCTCTCGACGCAGGAGGCGCTCGAGTATTGCAAGGTGCGCTGGAAGTGGGGGCGAAATTTAATTCCTGATCGCTAGCGGGCCGCTGGAAGAACGAGTCTCGAGACGGAGCCGCTCCGCTCTGCGGTGAGCGCCAGGATACGCAGGGAGCTCTGGGAAGACTAAAAAGACCCTGAAGCCTCGTTCTGCGAGGGAAACATCCGCCGGAGCCGGACGAGCCGGTGGACGGCTCCGGCGGGAGGTAGGTTGTGCATCAATTTTCAAAGAGCTGGAGTGCGGTCCGATGCGCGTCCCGGGACCTCTTCTACGGACCCGCCGGGAGAAACGTCCAAGGCGGAGAGGTCCGCCCGGCCCAACGTTCGGGCCGGCTCCTCCGTAGACTTCCAGAACGCCTCGACCGATCCACAGTCCAGCGCGCGAGGGGCGTGGAGCTCTTTGACAACTGACTTAACCAGGAGGGCGGTTGGCCACCGCCTCCTGGCCTTCCTTACGCCCACGGGCGGCCGTGCCGCGCGCCGTCCCTGGGTCCCGCCGCTCGCAGCCGGCCCGTCCCGCCGCGAGCGCCACCCCCTTCCGGCCGAATCCCGAACGGTCCAGGCCACGGGCCGCGCCATCCAAACCGCGGAACGAGCCTCCCAGACCGGGGTCCGGGTAACGCGACCGAGATCCGAAGGGCGCCGACCCGGCCGGCATTACATAGACCTCGGCGCGAACGGCGCGGACCCCGGTCGTGAACACCCCGACCCCGAGGGGGACATCCCGCCGAGATCCGGAAGACTCAGACTCCGGTACACATGATCCGGACCTCAGGGTGGAAGGCGCAGACCTCGGGGCAAATGACACGCGTGGATGAGTAGATCGGCGAGGGTCCGTCGTCAGCTTCCCCTTGAAGCCGTCGAGCAGGCGGTTGAGGACGAGACGCCGATGGTCGTCGAGGGTGACGTTCCGTGCGCCTCCATTGGGCTACCTCAGCACATATTTAACCTAATTGCCTTGACGGTTAGCCTATTTCGTGTAGAATTTAGCCCAGAAGACCGCACGCCGACCCAAGGAGGAAGACCATGCATCCAACGGAACCTAGCCCAGCCGAGGCGCTCGCCGCCATGACCCCGGAGAAGCTGGAGGAGATGGCGCGTCCGGCGCCTCGCGCCTCGCGTCCGGGGCTGCGCGACTTTCTGGAGATCCCCTACGACCAGTTGGAGGAGATGAACCTCGAGGCCAAGGAGGAGCGGCTGGCCCGGCGGCCCGTCGACGTCGTCCGCGAACAGCGGATGCGCTACCTCAACGACGAGAAGGGCATCAAGGCGGTCACCGTGTGCTTCACCGACCTCGAAGGCCGGCTGCACATGCTGGACTATGACAAGAAGTTCCTGCTCAAGTCGGCGGACAATCTGACCTTCGACGGCTCGTCGATCCGCGGCTTCTCGCGGCAGCAGGAGTCGGACCTGCGGCTGGCGATCGACTGGCCGGCCTTCTACTGGCTGCCGTCGGACATCTTCGGCCCCGGCAAGGTGCTGGTCTTCGGCGAGGTCCGCGAGCGCGACGGCAGCCCGTACAGCGCCGACATGCGGGCCCTGCTCAAGGCATACGCCGACAAGCTGTACAGCCAGGACGGCATGGTCGCCCATGCCGCCAACGAGATCGAGGGCTTCCTCTTCCGCGGGCGCGACGCGGAGCGCTGCTACCAGGAGACCGGCCGCTTCGACTTCATCTCCACGGGCGGCTATTACCATTCGCTGCCGGGCGATGCGCTGCGGCAGTTCATCGACACCGCCGCCGAGGTGCAGCGGGCCATGGGCTTCGGCAACGAGAAGGACCACCCGGAGGTGGCGCCCTCGCAGTTCGAGATGAACTACAGCTACACCGAAGCCTCGGTGGCCGCCGACCAGGTGCAACTCTACAAGCTGCTCTCCCGGCAGGTCGCGGCGCGCCAGGGGATGACGGCGTGCTTCCTGCCCAAGCCGGTGACCGGCATCAACGGTTCAGGCATGCACACCAACCTCTCGGTGACCCGCCAGTCGACCAATCTCTTCTACGAGAAGGACGGCAAGGACGGTCTCTCGGCCGCCGGCTGGGACTTCATTGGGCGCATCCTGGCCAGCGCCTCGGATATCTGTCTGGTGCTCAACTCGAGCGTCAACTCGTACCGCCGCCTCGACCCCCACTTCGAGGCGCCCAACCAGATCAAGGCCTCGGCCATCGACCGCGGCTCCATGGTGCGCGTCCCCCTCGGCAACGAGCGCTCAGCCCGCGTCGAGGTGCGCTCCATCGCTCCCGACGCCAACCCCTACCTGGCGATCTACGCCCTGCTCAAGACCGGCCTCGAAGGCCCCCAGGCCGAGGAGGACGGGGACAAGCGGCCGCGCACCCGCTTCCTGCCGGACAACATCTACGACGCCATCCGGCTGTTCAAGGGGAGCCGGTTCATGCAGGAGCTGATGGGGGAAGAGGTACACGCCAAGTTCGCCGAGATCAAGCTGGCCCAGGCCGAACGCTGCCCCAAGGCCCTCGGCACCCTCATCAAGGCCTCCGAGGTGCAGTTCCACCACGAGGTCACGAACCAGCTCCTCTGGTCGCATTTTTGAGCGGCCGGTTCTGAGCGGCCGGTCCCAGCACCTCGTTTCCCGCACGGCGGGAGGACCTTCCTCCCGCCGCCCTTGCCAAATCAGCCAATCGGGTTAGGGAGGGGATCAGGGGTACGGTGAGGGGAGGCGGCGGCTCCGCTCCTTACGCAGCCTCCACAGCAGCGTAGACTTTGCCCTTCTCCCTCAACCAGGCCAGGTCACCCTGCTCAGCGTGCTCCTTGATCTCCCGCAGGAGCTCAACGGTTTCCGATTCGTAGCATGGCTCGCTCGGGTCATCGACCGGAACGACCATCTCGACCTCAACCGCAACCACATACTTCTCGGCCTGAATCAGCCGGGTCCGCTTGATTCGATGTCCGGGAATACGCATCGCTAACCTCGGTCAAAGTAGTGGACGGTTACAAGCTTGGCGACACCACTCTGGCGCAGATGAGACCAAACAGCTTTGAAGTCGGTACCGTCCGGTAAGAACTCGCGCACCTCTACGGCCGGGTTAGGCGCCGCGTCCGGCCGCTCGGCGATCAGCTTGCCGTCCTTCAACCCTGCGACCACCTGCCATTCCATAATACTACGCTCTTCCAAGCGCTCGGAAGCATGTTGCCCGACGACGTACTTTTCTTCGGCAACGAGTTGCCGAATGGTGTCGAAAAGTCGGCCCATTCGCGACCTCCACGGTACGGCATAGTGTAGCGGATCGTTCGTCAGGTGGCCCGCCAAGGGGCACGAGATGGGTCGGCCAACGAGCGCTCGGCCCGCGTTGAGGTGCGCTCCATCGCTCCCGACTCCAACCCGTACCTCGCGCTCCACGCCCTGCTCAAGACCGGCCTCGAAGGCCCCCAGAGCGAGGAGGACGGGGACAAGCGGCCGCGCACCCGCTTCCTGCCGGACAACATCTACGACGCCATCCGGCTGTTCAAGGGGAGCCGCTTCATGCAGGAGCTGATGGGCGAAGAGGTACACGCCAAGTTCGCCGAGATCAAGCTGGCCCAGGCCGAACGCTGCCCCAAGGCCCTCGGCTCCCTCATCAAGGCCTGTGCAGTTCCACCACGAGGTCACGAACCAGCTCCTCTGGTCGCAGTTCTGAGCGGCCAGTTCTGAGCACTGCGTTTCCCTGCCCGGCGGGAGGCCCCTCCTCCCGCCGCCCGTCTTCCCCGCTGTATGGAATCCCACGCCTGTCGGCCCAGCCGGATACGGCGGCTCTTCCGAGCCCAGGTGCCGGCACCAGTCCGCCAGATCACGCTCCCTTTGCACGCGTCTCTTATGACTTCGGGTCGCCAATCGTGAGCTCGGCTTCGACCGTGTCCTCATCCGCCTCCATGTCTTGTCCCTCTTCCTCGACGCTGCCGACGTATGCGTCCTTTCCGGTGGCCTGCTCGATCAGCGTCAGCAACCGTTTCTGTCGGTCTATCAGAAATGCGTCAAAGGCATCGGCTCGCAAAAGATGCGGCTCGATCAGGTGGGACCTGAGATAATCGTCGAGCCTCTCTCTCGGAATCGCAGGTGTGGTGTCGTTCCCCGTCTCTAGCCGGGCCAGATAGACTGATGGGGCGCCTCCGCCGAGGATCCGATTCGTCTTGAAGGACAAGGGTGTCTTGTTGATGATCGAGTCATAGACGGCTGGCTTGATTCCTTGGCGCTTGCACCAGTCTTGCGGAAAAATGTGATGGATATCGACGTTCTCGCCGAAAAAGACGGTGTGATCGAACTTCTGGCCTGAGCGGAAGTCCTTCGCTCCCTCCTTCATCAGGAGAGCGTTTACGCCTTTGTACGCGGCCGAGAGGCGCATCCGCATCGTCTTGAGGCGGTCGGCTCGGAAAATCGTCTCGGAGATCGTCGAAGGCTCGGGCCCACCTTTCAGCCAAGCTGGCACTTCCATGAAATCACGTGCGATGCGCGTTTCGATCGCCGAGCCGTAAAGCTCGCCGAAGACGCCGTTCCAGTACCACCGAATCAGCTTGGCGCGGATCGCTTCATGCTCCCAGGAATCTCCAATGTCTGCCAGAATGGCCGCCAATGGAACAATCTGGGATTGATAGGGAAGATCGAAGATACGATAGATGTGCAACGTGTGGAGGAACTTCGCCGCCTGGATGAAGCCTCGCTCGACTTGCGCCTCGTACTTCCTGTAAGCCTCGAGTGGAAGATTCAGCAGCGCCTGCCTATTGCCAATGACAGAAGGCAGCTCCTTGCCCTGCTTGCCGGCCTGCTCCGCCTCTCGTCGCCGCTCTCGCGTATGGAATAGCGAAACCGCTTGCAGGAAATCCGTATTGGAGACTCCTGCGAGGATGCCGGTGTCCGCGCCTGCGAACCGGAGAGTCTCGGCGAAACGACGATGCCGCCCTTGGGTGACATCGTCGCCGTACCAGTCCTTTCGCAACTCGTGCCCGGAGGCGGCGTACATTGCGGTGACGAGTTCGAATGCATCGAGCGCCTTGCCTCCAGTGTTGACCTTCTCGAAAACGACGCAGACAGCTTCTTTCGAGGTCAACCGGTCTAAGGTGATCACTGGCACGCGGTAGTACTTGAAGTTTTCCAAAACCTGATCTTTGAAGACCCTGAACTGGGCACGCATGCTCTCGCTCTGCTCTCCGCGCCAATGATCGTAGAAACCGTCTTGCCACTTGTCCCAATCAAAAATCTGGGTGACCGGGAACATGAGCAACTCGTATTCCCGAGCGGCTGAGGATAGGTCCAGAACGGCTTCGCGACCGAAGTCGGTCCGGATGATCCGGTCTTCGGGTACGCCGACAATCGCCTCTTCTCGATCGGTAGAAGAATCCAGACATTTTCCGATATCCAGATAAAACCAGCGCTTGACCTTCTTCTTCTTGGGGGTGACCGTCTCGACGACCTTGCCTCGCAGGGTGACCTGATATAGCGAGGTCATCCGCTGCTGCCCGTCGAGCAGCAAAGCTTGAGGGGCCGTCTGTTTCGACTGAACGGGGGCGCCTTCGACGGTCCGGGGTTTGAAGTTGATCGGACCGCCCGTCTCAAGGGTCATCAGCGCTCCAACGGGAAAGGCTCTGGAAACGGAAGAGATCAGGCTCTTGATGCGGTCTTCGTCCCATACCCAGCTACGCTGAAAGTCTGGCAGTTGAAGGGCGCCTCGATGACAGTCATCGAGAAGCTTGTACAGGTCGTATGGGTTCGTCTGGAATGTCGATCCGGGCATTACCGGCGCTCTCCGTCGAGTCTCATGCTCTTCTCTCCTCGGTTGAAGTCTCGATTATAACTGAAGGAACAGCAGCAGCTTCGATTGCAGCGGCCTTTCACCCCGCCCGCCCCACCATCACCGCCCTCGCATCGTCCGGTGACTCCTCTGTCCCCAGGTGCCGCAGCCAGTCGGCCAGAAGCATCTCCAAGAGGGGAAAAGCTTCCAAATTCCTTCTCACCAGCCGTCGCTTCCACTGGATCAGCGAGCGGGCATTCACCAGTGAGCGGGGCGGGGCACCCCCCCGAGAGAGGGGGGGATGCCGGCCCTGCCAAATAGGCCAACAGGGCAGACGAGGTGGGTGCCAGAGACCTCATTCCTCGCGGCTGCGGAGCGGCTCAGGCGTCACCGACGTCGACGCCGATGAGCTCCATCAGGCGAGCGCGGCGCTCCGGGAGGGCGAGCGCTTTCATCGCTAGAGACGATAGACACGCTGCGTCGCAGGCATTAGAGTGGAATAGTGACCAGTTAATTTTCAGAATGGAGCACCCCATGAAGAAGCTCCCCCTGCTCGTGTCGGTGCTAGTCGTCTGTGCAGCCAGTCTTTCCAACGCCTGGTCGGCGGGGGCCCCGTCGGGCTCGCTGATCGTGAACGGGAGCTTCGAGGATCCCGTCATCGCCGGGCCCTTCCAGCTCTTCGGCTCGATCCCGGGGTGGATGCCCACGGGCTCGTGCGGCGCCGGCATCGAGATCGACCGGAACGCCTTCGGCGCCGCCGCCGAGGGCAACCAGTCCATCGAGCTGAACACGACGTGTGTGAACGGGGTCCGCCAGGCGGTTGCGACGACGCCCGGCGCCTCGTACTCGCTGGCCTTCGCCTTCGCGGCCAGGCCGGGCACCACCGCGGCGCAGAACCGGATGGACGTCGGCTTCGACGGCCTGGCCGTCGGCGAGCTCGGCCCGCAGGCGCCCGGCGCGGGGCTCGATTGGTCCCTCCACCAGTACGAGGTCACCGCCACCGGCTCGTCGGCCACGCTCAGCTTCCAGGGGTCGGACCCCACCGCCACCGACGGCGTGGGCACCGAGCTCGACTTCGTCTCGCTGGTCCCCCTGGTGCTTCGTGCGGCTCCCTGGACGGAAATCCCCGAGTCGCTCTCTCTGTTCGAGGTCGTCTGTCCCAGCCCGAGCGTGTGCCTCGCCATGGGTGTCGATCCGACCTTTTCCTACACCACGTTGACCGTGATCACCGATGGCATCCCTGCTCCCACGCAGCTCATCCCGGATTTCGATGTGACGCGCCTGACCTGCGTCAGCCCCGCCTCGTGTTTCGCGGTCGGGACGAACGACGTGGAGGGCATTCTCCTGCCCATCACCAACGGCGTGGCGGGCCCGACGCAGGCCGTGCCCGGGACGACGGTCCTCTACGACGTCGTCTGCAGCAGCGCGGCGTCGTGCGTCACGGTCGGTACCGAATTCAGCGGTGACTTCCCACCGGGCACCGCCGTCGTCGTGTCGGTCGCCGACGGCATCGCCGGTCCGCCTCAGCCCGTGCCTGGCGCCGCGGTGCTCCGGCACCTGTCGTGCCCCAGCGCGACCTCGTGCTTCGCGATCGGGACGACCAACGACATCCGGGGGGTCCTCGTGCCCATCACCAACGGCGTCGCGGGTCCAGCTCAGCTCGTCGCCGGGGCGGACTACCTCAACGCCATCGCCTGCCCGAGCCCCAGCAAGTGCGTGGTCGCCGGTGGGGGCACGTTCCAATCGGTCGGTGGCTTCGTCGTCGTCATCACCGACGGCACGGCGGGGCCGGCCCAGCTCATTTCCCCCGACGTGGACCTCTATTCCGTCGCCTGCACCGACGTCTCCCACTGCGTCGCGGTCGGCGACGATGTTCAGGGGGGCTACGACGGCGTAGTCGTGGCCGTCGACAATGGTGTGGCGGGCCCGGTCCAGAAGGTGTCAGGCACGGGCCTCCTCGTGAGTGTCGCGTGCACCACCTCGTGCGTGGCGGTGGGCTCCGACAGCAGCTTCAACTTCGACGCGATCGTTCCGATCTCCGGAGGTGTCCCCGGTTCGGCTCAGTACACGGGCGGAGCGAGTGTCCTGTGGGAAATCGCGTGCGGCGCGGGGGGCTGCATGGCGGTCGGAGACGGCTTCCCGGGCTCGGGGGGCGGATTCCTGACCCTCCGGCCCGCGGCCACCCCGGCGATCTCCACCCTCGCGTCGCCGTCGGTCCCCGCGGGCGGCCGGATCTCCGACTCGGCGACCCTCACGGGAGGCTTCGCGCCGACGGGTAACGTGACCTTTACCCTCTTCGGCCCGGGGGACGCGACGTGCTCGAACGCCCTCCACAGCACCACCGTGCCCGTGGGCGCTGGAGGCGTGAGCCACTCGGGCGATGTCCAGGCGGGCGCCGCTGGGACCTACAACTGGATCGCAACCTACAGCGGAGACCTCAACAATCTTCCGGTCAGCTCGGCGTGCGGCAGCGAGCCGGTGGTGATCACCAGCCAGACGCTCCGCGGGCGCGCCTATGGCCTCTCGGCGAACGCTAGCCTGCTCGGCTTGACGCTGATCAACCAGCCGCCGGCGCCCGACACCGGGGAGATCGCGACGACCCTGGACTCGAGCACTTCGGTGCCGTGCGTGGCGACGCTCTCGGGGGGTCCGCTGAATGCCCACGCCCTCTGCGCGTCGGTGGCCACGACGGCGTTCCCGGCGAGATCTACCGCGGTGGCCTCGGTGGCGGACCTCGCGCTCTCGCTCGCCACCCTTCCGACCCTCAAGACCGGGGCGGTGCAATCGACTTCGACCACGCGCTGCGACGGGTCCACGGGGGCGACGACGATCGCCTACCTCAAGATCGGCTCGACGGTCGTGATCGCCACACCGACGCTCGTGGCTCCCAACACGCACGTGACCGTGGGTCCGGTCTCGCTGGTGCTCAACGAGCAGGTCCCTGGTCCCACTGGCGGCCTCACGGTCAACGGAATCCACCTGAGCGTCAGCGGTGGTGGCCTGGCCCAGACGGACCTCGTCGTGAGCTCGGCCAGGAGCGACATCGGCAACTGCCCCTGACGGTTGAACCGGATGCCTGGCACCCTGCTCGTCCTGACGCTGGCCCTGGTGGCAGCCTTGCCGGCCACCGCCGCGCCTCCCAAGGTCTCGGAGTTCGGGAAGTACTCCGGATACTCGGAGGCGGTCTATGACGGGTGGGTGCGCAGCTCGCAGTACGTCCCGATGCGCGACGGCACCCGGCTCGCCGTCGACATCGTGCGGCCGACGCTCCATGGAAGGGTGGCCACCGAGCGGCTGCCCGTCGTGTGGACCCATACCCGGTACCAGCGGGCCTTCTTCGACATCGGTTTCGAAGGAATGAAAGTGTACTCCGCGGCAGACGCCGACGATTGGCTCGGCGAGGTCGTCCGTCACGGCTATGTGGTGGCCGCCGTCGACGCCCGCGGAACGGGCGCGTCGTTCGGCACCTACATGGGGTGGTTCAGCTCCGACGAGACCCGCGACAGTTACGACGTCACCGAGTGGCTCGCCGCCCAGCCGTGGTCGACCGGCAACGTCGGCATGTACGGCCGCTCCTACCTCGGCTTCACCCAGTACCTCGCCGCCAGCCAGAAGCCGCCCCATCTCAAAGCCATCTTCCCCGAGCTCGCCGGCACCGACGTCTACGAGCTCATCTACCGCGGCGGCATCTTCCACGGCCCGTTCATCGAGGCGTGGAGCAACATGGTGCGGCAGAGCGACAACGACCCTCTCAATCTGCCCGTGGACGAGGACCGCGACCTCTCGCTCCTCAAGGCCGCCCTGGAGCAGCACCGCGCGAACCGCAGCGTCGCCGTCCTCTTCGCCGCCCTCCCCTTCCGCGACGACGTCGACCCCAGGACCGGCGTCCCCGTCTACCGCGACTGGACTCCCATCACCTACCTGTCTCAAATCCGCGAGTCGCGCATCCCGATCTATTACCTTGCCGGGTGGTACGACCGCTACGTGCGCGATCAGACGATCCTCTTCAATAATCTCAGCCAGCTCGACCAGCCGCAGCGCCTCTCGATCGGCCCGTGGACCCACACCATGATGACCCACTTCGACTTCGCCGCCGAGCACCTGCGCTGGTGGGACTACTGGCTCAAGGGGATCGACAACGGCATCCTCAAAGAGGACCCCGTCCACTACTACGTGGTCGGCGCCCCTGAGGCCACGGCCTGGCGCTCGGCCAAGAGCTGGCCGCTGCCGGCGGAGAAGAGGACGCCGTTTTGGATGGGCCCGCAGCATTCTCTGGACAAGGTGGCGCCAAAGGACACCAGGGACTTGAAGGACGGCAAGGATGGGCGGGATGAGCTGAAGGTGGATGATTCGGTGGCGGTATCACCCGACCCGCGGTGGGGGCTCGACCAGGTGATCCCCGAGATGTCGGCCCACGATGCGAAGTCGCTCACCTGGACCACGCCACCCCTCCCCGCCGCCGTGGAGGTCACGGGGCACCCGGTCGCCCACCTGTGGATCTCGTCCTCGGCCACCGACGCCGATGTGTTCGTCTACCTGGAGGAGGTCGATCCCGACGGCAAGGCCCACTACGTGAGTGAGGGGATGCTCCGCGCCTCGAACCGCGCGACCGGCGATCCCGGCTACAACACGATCGGGCTGCCGTATCATCCGGGTCTCCGCCGCGACCAGAAGCCGCTCGTGCCGGGCGAGCCCGTCGAGCTGGCGATCGACCTTTACCCGACCTCACGGCTGTTCGCGGCCGGCCACCGCATCCGCATCACGGTCGCCGGGGCCGACCGGGAGAACGCCCGCACGCCGCAGCTCACCCCGGCGCCGACCCTCACGGTGTGGCGGCAGCCGGGGAGGATGTCGTGGGTGGACCTGCCGGTGATGCCCCCCTCTTGAAAACCATTGCGCCTGCCGGTCCCAGCACCTCGTTTCCCGCACGGCGGGAGGACCCTCCTCCCGCCGTCCTCGCCAAATCCCAGGTCAGCTTCCCTTTTGACGACGCTCCCCCGGGCATGACACCATGCCCGGGGCGACCATGGAGGATCGATCCTTGGCAGCTCGCCGCACCGCAAAACCCCGTCCGCTTCCGACGTTCGACCCGGTGCCCTCGGCCCGGTTTGGCCTGGAGGTTCTCGACCGATCCAAGTCCCGCCGCGCGCTGATTGGACGAGTGGCGATGTGGTACTGGCTCGACGACGAGGCGGATCACGAGTACACCGAGCACGTTGACTTTGCCGTCCCCCAGGTCAGCATCCCCTCGATTCTCGAAGTCCTTCACCAAAGTGACGCCGAGGTCTCACAGCTCACGATCGGCGGCGTCAATGCACGGATCTCGAAACAGGGAGTACGGACTGATTTCATTGATCGATCGAGTGAGGAGTGGGGCAACCTGCAGCCCCTCTACCTCGACGCCATTCGCGCTGCCGAAGCCCAGGACGATCGGTTCGAAGGGATTCCCGTGGCCCCGCCCGAGCACCTCGTCGCGATGAAACTGGCGGCCGGCACCGATAAAGACGAACGGGATGTCATCCGCCTCATCGCGAAGGTCGAGGACCTGGACGTCGAAGCGACACGCGACCTCGTGCGAGAATTTCTCGGGCCCGGACTGCTCGGCAGGCTCGAAGAGTGCTTCCGCCGCGCAGGACACCCACGGGCCAGGCGGGCCTACAGTCTGGGTTCCTGAAGTGTCCCCGCAGGTTCCCCAGCGAATCTATTTCGGGCGCTTCCAGGCCGCGGCCGCAACGGCATCGGTTACGCGCCGGCCTTTGTCGCAACGCGGATCGCGTCCCGTGCGACGGGCCAGCGCCTCGAGCGCGTAGGCCCGGGTGTAGCCCGAACCCTTGGCCAGGTACTTCTCCAGCCGCGCGAGGTCGGCCGGCAGGCCGAGGGACGCGGCCATCAGCACCATCCGCTCGCGCACCCACCACCAGGAGCCGGAGTCGAGGGGCAGCTTCGCGAAGAGCCGCGAGAATTCGGCGTGAACGGCGGGCGGCGGAGCCGACGCCAGCGCATCTTTCGGGCGTTGGAAGGCCTCCCGCAGGATCCGGGCCGACACTATGGCGCGGGCGTAACGGCCGGCGGCATCCGAGGAGGGATAGCCGGCCCATTCCTCGACCACACGGATGGGGTGCTCGACCGACTCCATCACGTTGGCCACGGCGACGAAGTCGGCGCTCGACCCCCAAATGCCGCCAGAGATCCCTCCTGGTACGGGGCCGTCGTACTCGATCTCCTCGCGCGGGTCGGGGATGAACTTCTTCTCGTAGACGCGGACGAAGAGCGCCGCGCGGGCCGCCAGCGTCGCGGCGCGCACGGTCTCGACGGGCACGCTCCAGGTCGCGCAATCCACGATGGCCATCGGCGCTGGCGGGCAGGACCGGTCATCGCCCTTCCCGAGGCGCAGCTCGCACTCGTTCGCCGAGGCGACAGAGCCCTCCACCCTTACGTGCAGCAGCGACAGGTGAGAGCCCAGCGGCCGCCCTTCGCTGTCGAACGCCAGCAACGAGTGACCCGCCCCGCTGAGAACGGTGGCGGCGAACGGCTCACCGCGGGCGGCGATCTCTTTCGCGGGCGGGTCGGCGCCCCAATTGGAGCTGGCACCATCGTCCCGCAGGACCTCGCGGACTTTTTCAGTGACGGCGTCAAAATCAGCCGGCGGCGCGGCCCGGGCGGCGCTGTACAACGCCGTAAGGCTGACGAGCGCGGCGAGGACGGCTCGTGGGCACCGGATTCCCGCGATGGTCATCATGGAGAATTCTATGCCATCTGCCCCCGGACTGAGTGCCTGGCAATATTTTGAAGTGCTTCTTTAATCATGATAGAGATTCTCCTGCGTGAGCGGTGGATGGGACCCGGGTCCAAAGAAGTCCCCCAAAGAAGTCCCTGGCACCTATCCAGCACCTATTCCAGGAGCCGAATCTCTGGAGGCAGCCGCCGAGAGGCCGCACGGCGATATATAGCCATTGCAGTCACTTAGCCGTCGAAACGGCTGGCACCTCGTTCTCCGGGGTCTTCTACGCGGAGCGTCTCCGGCGTTGACCTTGGTAGGGAAGGGGCGTAGAGTTACAGGAACTTATAGATTCAACGATATAGGATAGGTGGGATCAAGCGAGCCCGGAAAGCCGCCTGCCAACTCCCTGACCGAGAAAGAGAGGAGCCATGTCCGACGCGTTCTTCGAAAAGTTATTCGGGGATTCGGAGCCGACCCATTTCGGGAGCGGCTGGGTCAGCGGCGTCATGGGTGTTTTTTTCGGACTGCTCGGCCTGGGAGGCGCACTATGCCTGCGTTTTCCTGCTCTGCTGACGCTGCCCGAGGCCCGATCGCACTACCCCATGGTGATAATCCGCCTGCTCATTCAGGGGCTGATCGCAGCAGCCTTTGTGCTCGCCGCCATTTCCGCGGTCCTGCGGCAGCGTAAGGTGCTGGCGCTGACCGGCGGGCTCCTCGCGGCGGTGGCTCTGCTGCTGGGCGGCGGAAGCACGCCGCTGCCCATGGAGGTCGGGTCACACTACGGCATCGGCTTCGATTGGTTTCTGCTCGATCTGCTCGTGATGACCATCGTCTTCGTCCCGGTGGAACGGTTCTGGCCGCTGCATCCCGGGCAGAAGACCTTCCGGCCGGAGTGGACCACCGACAGCTTTTATTTCCTGGCCACCCATTTGCCCGCGCAGTTGCTCACCTTCCTCATGGTGATGCCCGCCCTTCTTCTCACCAAATGGCTGGCGATTCCGCCGCTCCAGGCGATCGTCCAGAGCTGGCCGTATCTCGTGCAGCTCGTCGCGGCGATCTTCATCGCGGACCTGGGGCAATATCTCGTACACCGGATGTTCCACACGGTCCCATTCCTCTGGCGCTTCCACTCGATCCATCATTCGATCAAGACCCTCGACTGGATCGCCGGCTCGCGTTCCCATTTCATCGACATCGTCATCACGCGCGGCCTGGTCATGATTCCGATGATGGTCTGCGGCTTCCCGCGGAGCGTGCTGGCGGGCTATCTCGTGTTCGTCTCCTTCCACGCCACTTTCTGCCACACTGATTTCCGCCCGGATGCGCACTGGCTGGAGCGATACATTGTGACGGTGCGCTATCACCACTGGCATCACGCCGCGGACAAGGAGGCGGTAAACGTCAACTTCGCCATCCATTTCCCCATCCTCGATCGCCTGTTCGGAACCCACCATCTCCCGAAAGACGCCTGGCCGCAGCGCTACGGCCTGCTCGACGACACGGTCCCTCCCGGCTTTTTCGCTCAGCTCCTCGCCCCGTTCAAGCGGGAGGCACGATAACCATGAAAACGCACACGCTGATCGGTTACGCAATCATCCTTTTGCATGCAGCGGCTTCGGCGTACTTCGCGCCGCCGGCGCTCGGCCCCTGGCTCGGTATGGCCATCGGGCTGTTGTACCTCACGGCGATCTGGTTTTTGAGCGGCCTCTACCTGTCCGACATCATCCATATGGGAATCACGCACGGGGCGCTCGACTACAAGCCATGGTTCATCAAGACGGTGACGCTCGTCAGCAACACCGTCGGCATCTACGTGAATCCAGTCACCTGGGTGAATCGCCATCGCCATCACCACAAGTTCGCCGATCATGCCGGCGACCCGAACAAGCTGGACGCCGACGGTTTCTGGAAAACGATGTACCTCTGTCTTTTTCCGTATCCCTGCCAAGACGACTACGCTGAGGACGATATTCTCAAGTCGGCGCCGTTCCGCATCGTGTCAAGCCCCGTCTATGGCGTGTTCTCGCAATTCGCCAGCTACGGTGTCCTCTGGCTGGTTTTCCGGGACTGGAAATACGCCCTCGTGCTCTGGGGCGGCCTACGCATTTTCGCGCTCTGGGTGAATCTGATCCAGAATTATTGGACGCACAATCGGCGCTTCGGCACCCGTCGCTACGATGACGCGGATGACAATGCGATGAATATCGGCGACTGGCTGCCGGTGATGGCGACCTTCAGCGCCTGCCTTCAGAACAACCATCACCACTATCCGCACTTTCTGCGCTTGAGCCACGATCCATCCGAATTTGATTTCGGGTTCAAGACGGTGCGGTTCATGAAGTCGCTGGGTCTGGTGAAGGCCTCGTCAACAGGCGACGACATGCCGCCGGATCTCGCACTCAAAGAAATTGGTTTTTGAAAGACGGCCAGAACCGGCCCCTTAGTACCCTGCGCGGCAAACGTTCAGCATGACGAATCGATAGCGGGAGAGGCCGGGAATCTCGAAACGGCCGCTCCCTGGGCGACGCCCGTGCCGCCCGCCGCGGAGGCCGCGGGAGGACGTGCCCGCGGGAAGACGTGCCATGCGATTCTTCCGCGGGGCCGAAACTTCCGCCCGTCCCCGGCGTATCTGACTCTAACCGAGAGGGGGATCCTGCGCATGCGCAAAGCGGTGCTCGCCATTCTTTTGACCCTGTTCGTCTCGACCACAGCCGCCGTCCGCGCCGACGACGCCCCCAAGGGCGACAAATCGCCGGGCGACAAGGGCGGGGATAAGGCCGCGGCGGCGCCGGCCGCGCCCCGCAAGTTCGTCACCCACCACCGCTTCACCGCCGGCGGGGCGGACGTCCCCTACACCGCCACGGCGGAGGACATCGACCTCAAGGACCGCGAGGGCAAGCCCACGGCGCGCTTCTTTACGATCTCCTACATCGCGGAGGGTGTGAAGCGGCAGGAGGACCGGCCGATCACGTTCTTCTTCAACGGCGGGCCGGGCTCCTCCTCGGTCTGGCTGCACCTCGGTTTCGTCGGCCCCAAGCGCATCGACATCCCGAGCGACGCGCAGGACCCGGGCGCGCCGCCCTACCGGCTCAAGGACAACCCGTCGAGCCTGCTGCGGGTCACCGACCTCGTCGAGGTCGACCCGATCGGCACCGGCTTCAGCCGCGCGCTCGGCGACAAGAAGGACTCCGACTTCTGGGGCTACGACGAGGACGCCGACTCCGTCGCCGACTTCATCCGCGCCTTCCTCACCGTGCACGACCGCTGGAACTCGCCCAAGTACGTCCTCGGCGAGAGTTACGGCGGCATCCGCGGCTCGATGCTCGTACCGCGGCTCCAAGGGCAGATGAACATCGGCCTCAACGGCGTGATCCTCATCTCGCCGGCGATCAACATGGGCGCCCTGCCCTTCAGCACCGGCGGCAACGATCTCACCTACGCCACGCACCTGCCGACGCTCGCCGCGACGGCGTGGTACCACAAGAAGCTCCCGGACTCCTGGCCGAGCCTGCAGGCGCTGCTCACCGAGGTTGAGCAGTTCGCCTCCGGCGAGTACCTGCAGGCCCTCTTCCGCGGCGATTCGCTCTCGGAGGCGGAGAAGGGCCAGATCGCCGACAAGCTGCACCGCTACACGGGCGTGTCCAAGCAGTACATCCTCAACAGCAACCTGCGCCTCTACGCGCCCCGCTTCGCCAAGGAGCTGCTGCGCGACGAGGGGAGGGCCACGGGCTTCCTCGACAGCCGTTACGCGCAGAAGGAGCTCGACAACGCATCGGAGGCCCCCAACAGCGACCCGTTCAGCGCCAAGACGGGGCCGATCTACGTCTCGCTCTTCCACCAGTACCTGCGCGATGAGCTCGGCGCCGACATCCAGGAGCCCTACCTGCCCCAGAACGGCGGCGCCAACCAGAGCTGGAAGCGGCGGAAGGACGCGAACGCCGCCTTCGCCGGCTTCATCGACGTCACCGGCGACCTGGCGCAGGGCACCAAGGACAACGAGGCGCTGCGCGTGTTCACCGCCAACGGCTACTACGACCTGGCGACGGCCTACTTCGCCAACGCCTACATGCTGCACCACAGCGGCATCGACCCGGCGCGGGTGACGATCCGGACCTACCCGGCGGGGCACATGATGTACCTCAACCAGGGCTCGCTCGAGCAACTGTCGAGAGACATCGGGGAGTTCATCCAGGGGAAGTGAAGGGACGTGAGCCCGCCCGTTCAGGCGAAGCTCGCCACCGCAACGCTCCGCGGCTTGGCCAAGCTCCGGCGATGCAGCTTGATCCTTTCGATCTCGTGCAAGGTTTCTGCGGTCAAGTAGCTCTCCGGGGCGCAGGTGCCAGACAGTGCGGGCGGCAGGTATCCGGCGTAGCTGAAGAGCCGATCGACGATCCGCGGCAGACTGCGGCTTGAGGTCCGCGGCTGCCGCGGCATCTCTGTCCCGCCCGAGAGGTCGGCGAGCACCTCTTGGGCAGGAAGGCTCTCGTCAACCGATAAGGAGGACACTGCATGCACCGGATCCAGCCTCTGCTTCGCCGCCGCTTCGTTCTGCTCCTGTTCGTCCTCGGTCTTTCCTCTTTCCTGCCGATGACGCAGCGGCCTGCCTTTGCCGAGTACTGTGGGACGGGGTTCGCTCAGATCTTCTACAGCGACTCTTCCGATACGACCGTCGTGGGCCACTGCAACCGTGACTGCACGGGGGCCACGCGGTGCACCGGCCAGAAGACTGCCTACAGCAGCGTCGTCTTCTATCAGTGCTGCAGTTGAAGACCCCGCGGGCAAGACCAGCGTGGGCCCCGAGCCGGGGTCCGCTGTAGGCTCGGAATAAGGAGAACCCGGTGAAGATCGTCTCTTTCTACGTCATGGCCCCCGATGCCCTGCAACACGTCACGACTCACTTTCCCGCACACCGCGCGAGGCTCGATGAATTCCGGGCTCGTGGCGTGCTGCTCGCCGCCGGCCCGCTCGGGAATCCCCCGGCGGAGGCCATGGCAATTTTCACCACGCGCGAGGCGGCGGAAGAATTCATCCAGGGCGATCCCTTTGTGACGGAGGGCCTCGTGAGCACGTGGCGTCTGGTCGAATGGAACGCGGCGTTCCTCTGAGGAAGCGTGGCCAGACGGCTCGAGCTCCCGCTGGGTGAGGTCGAGATCCTCAGCCGCGCCGCCACCATGCACGACATCGGCAAGATCGGGATTCCGGATGCGATCCTGCTCAAAAAGGGGCCCCTCACCCCGGAGGAACGCAGGATCATGGAATCGCACACCCTCCTCGGTGCCAGGCTCCTGGCGGGCTCCCCTTCCGCGCTGATCCAGGCGGGCGCAACGATCGCGTTGACCCATCACGAGAGGTGGGACGGTACCGGCTACCCGCGCGGGCTCGCGGGCACGGACATCCCTTTGGGCGGCAGGATCTGCGCGGTCGTCGACGTCTTCGACGCCCTGACCTCCGATCGGCCCTACCGTCAGGCGCTCCCCGTGGAAGAGACCCTGAGGCTGATGTGGAGCGGACGGAGCTGCCAATTCGACCCGGACCTGTTCGATGCCTTCGAATCGTGCCGCACCGAGATCCTCCAGGCCCGAGAGGATTTCCGCGCCGGTTCGGTGCCTCTGTCCTACTAGCTCTCAACGGCGCGGAGCGGCGACCGGCTGCTCACGGGCCATCTCCCGAAGACCCTCGAAGATGAGCTTCCTCAGAGGTATCTGTTTACCGCCCTTTCCGGGGGTTGAAGCACACCCGCCGCCTTGACGACACGCCTGGGAGCGACTTGTTTTTCCCCTGGAGGCATGGTCTAATCTCCTTCGGACATGCCGACTTACGAGGAAATCCTTCAAGAAAACTCTGAGCTCCGAGGCCGGATCAGCGAGCAGGGGCGCCGGATCGCTGAGCAGGAGCAGCGGATCGAGCGGCAAGAGCGCCGGATTGCTCAATTGGAGAAGATCATCGAGGAGTTGCGACGCGGTGGCAAACGCCAAGCCGCCCCGTTCTCGAAGGGGGAGCCGAAGAGCCATCCCCAGAAGCCGGGCCGCAAGCCTGCAGAGCAGTACGGAAAGCGCTCTTGCCGGCCGGTTCCCGAGCAGGTCGATGAGACGATTGAGGTCGCCTGCCCTTCGCGGTGCGAGGTCTGCCAAAGCCCAGTGCACCGGATGGGCCAGGAAAGCCAATACCAGATTGATATTCCGGAGATCCGCCCGTGGACGACCGAATTCATCCTCCACTACGGCGAGTGCTCCCGGTGTGGATGTCGACAGAGCGGACGACATCCTCGTCAGAGCTCGCAGGCGGTGGGAGTGGCCGGTGTTCAGATCGGTCCGGGAGTGGTGTCGCTGGCCACCTATCTGAACAAAGTTGGCGGCTTGAGTTACGGCAAGATCGCCGGTTTGCTGGAGCAGATGGCCGGTCTTCGGGTATCGCGCTCGACGCTGTGCCGGGCCTTGCTGCGGACGGCGAAGAAAGCGCAGCCGATCTATGAGGAGTTGGTGCAAGCGATTCGCAAGTCTGCCGTGGTCTACCCGGATGAGAGCGGCTGGCGCATCGGGGGGCGCGGTGGTTGGCTGTGGGCCTTTACCAATCGCTGCGAGACGGTCTATGCGATTGTGCGGGGCCGCGGGTTCGCGCAAGCGGCGACAGTGCTGGGGGAGAGCTATGGGGGAGTCCTGGTGGCGGATGGGTGGGCGCCATACCGGCGTTTCACCCAAGCGACGCAGCAGACCTGCTTAGCCCATTTGCTGCGGCGTTGTCGGGAGATGCTGGAGACCGCTCAGGGCGGCGCGGCGAGATTTCCCCGCCAGGTCAAGGCGATTCTCCAGGCGGCTTTGTCCGTGCGGGATCGGCGGACGGCTGGAACCCTCAGCCCGCAGGGAGTGCGGATCGCCAAAGGGCGCTTGGCAGCCCAGATGAACCGTCTGCTCGCGGGTCGGATCACCCATACCGGCAATCGGCGCTTGGCCAAGCACTTGCGGCGCCACCAGAACGATCTGTTCGTCTTCCTCGACCGGGAGGATGTCGAGGCCACCAATTGGCCCGCCGAGCAGGCGATTCGGCCTGCCGTCGTCAACCGCAAATCGTGTGGCGGCAACCGCACGTCCGATGGCGCCAAGGCCCAGTCAATCTTGACCAGCCTTCTGCGGACAGGTCAGCAACGCGGCTTCAACTCACTGGCTCTTTTCAGCGCGATTCTTCGCAGCCCCAGACCGCCTTCCTACTATGACCTGATGACGGCTCCGATCCGGTAAACAGATACCCTCAGAGCTGGACCGCATGCAAGGTGGACCTCTGCTCGCTCGCTCGCGCCCTCCCTGCGGGCAGTCTAGAGACCGTGCCGATGTGGTCCTATCGGACGAGCGCTCCTCCTGGGGTCGGATGTTGTCGCGACGAGGTGTAGGACTTTCTCTGACAGGCGGAAGGCTGGTGGCGGGGACCTCGCCGTGGAAGCGCTCTCCTGTCCGCGTTTACCCCCCAATGTCCCGCTTTTTCCAGAAATGTCCCCGAATCTCCAGAATTGTCCCCGAATTTCCCTAATTGTCCCCGAATCTCCAGGATTGTCCCCGAATCTCCCAAAATGTCCCCGAATTTCCAGGATTGTCCCGGAATATCCCAAATTGTCCCCGAATATCCCGAGTTGTCCCCGAATTTCCCGAGTTGTCCCCGAATTTCCCAAATCGCCCCCCGATTCGGCTTCCACCGGCCGGTCGGGGGGCGCTCTGCGGCTGATCTCCTTGAAGCCCGGCTGGGTGCCAGGCACTTGTCGCCGCCGGGTCCAGGGCAAGGATCTCACCGGCTACTGGTTCGACCGCACCCAGGAGTACGCCGCCCACAACCGGGGAGAGACCTTCGACCGTCTCAAGTACGCGAGCGTCGAGACGCTGCACTTGTCGCCTCTCCCCTGCTGGCAACACCTTCCGGAGCCGGTCTGGAGAGAGCGCGCTGTCCACCTGATCCATGAGATCGAAGAGGAAGCTGCCGCCCGGACCTCAAGAACGGGACGTCAGCCGCTGGGAATTGCGGCGGTTCTGGGTCAGCACACCCACGATCGGCCGAAGCCATTCTGAGATCCCCCGCTCCACTCTTCCATGCGTTGAGCGCCAGGATACGTCAGGAGCTCTGGGAAGCCTATCGATGGTTCGTAGCATGCTTCCGGGAGGCGGCGGAAAAGCTCCGTACCGGAGATCGGCACGCAGCCTTTCCGAGCGGAAGCTTCCCGCCAGCCCTGCCGTCCGTCGGGGGATGACCTCTTTCCGGCATTCAGAGCCCACAGAGGTTGGCAAGCCCTGTAGGAACCCGGGGGAAGGTGTGCCTCAACAGCCATAACTTCGCCTGCGGAGACCCTGAAGCCGACAGCTTCCGACCCGCGAAGCAGGTCAAATCGCTCCTGTTCGCCTCTTGGACGCCCGTGGCGATGACCCAAGAGGCTGAAATCAGCGACTTCTTGGCCGTCGCCGGTGATGAACTCGTGGAAACGGCTGGAACCTATTTTGGGCAGCGACCTGGCGCAGGGCACCAAGGACAACGAGGCGCTGCGCGTGTTCACCGCCAACGGCTACTACCACCTGGCGACGGCCTACTTCGCCAACGCCTACATGCTGCACCACAGCGGCATCGATCCGGCGCGGGTGACGATCCGGACCTACCCGGCGGGGCACATGATGTACCTCAACCAGGGTGCGCTCGAGCAACTGTCGAGAGACATCGGGGAGTTCATCCAGGAGAAGTGAAGGGACGCATTCGAAGCGATTCCCCGCTCCGCTCTTCCATGCGGTGAGCGTCCGAGCTTATTGATCCGACACCTGAAGGGCACCGAGGCGCGCGCCTCAGACCGCCAGGCTGGGGTAGGTCAACAGCACGAAGTGCACGGCGTTGAGGCCGAAGTGCGCCAGGATCGCCATCTCGATGCGCCCCGAGGCGCGAAAGGCCAGGGCGTACCCGAGCCCCGCCAACGCGGCGAGCAGGACGTAGGACCACCCGCCCGCCCAATGGGCCAGCCCGAACAGCGCCGCGCTCCCGCCGATGGCCAGCGGCTGCCCGCCGCCGAATCGCACGAACGTCTGGCCCAGCTCCCGCTGTAGGAAGCCGCGGAAGAACGCCTCTTCAGCGACGCAGGTGAAGAAGAGGTTCGTCACGGCCCAGGGCCAGAAGAACGATGTCCACTTCGGAGCGAACGCAAGTTGGCCGAGCGCAAGCGTCAGCCCCAGCACGAGGGCGATGGTGGCGATGATCCATGGCGCGGCGCGCCGCAGGGCCTCCAGCCAGTCCCGGCGGGACTGAAGCAGTCCTTCGCCGAGCATGCCGGTCAGCAGCAGGCCGACCAGCGCCTTGTCGAAGCTCAGGTACCGTGTATAGGGAGAGGCGCCCGCGGAGAGGACCAGGTCGCGCACCAGAACCGGATTGTCAAAGCCCGGCAGCAGGTGCGCTCCCAGCAGGAACGCCAGGATCACGACGACCGCCGCAGCCGGCAGTTGGAGGCGGCGCCGCGAGCTGGCTGGCGGTGCTCCCTGGCCCGTCCGGTATAGCCAGCAGGCGCCCGCCAGGAGGGCAGGCCAGACCACTGCGGGCCCAGTCAGGACGCCACTCCAATACCCGCAGCCCACAGCGCCGAGGAGCGCCGACACCCAGACCACCGGCCGGACCCACAGCCCGATGATCGCCAGGAGCAGGAATCCGTACGTAACGAGCTGCGGCGGCGGCAGGCGGGCCAGCTCCATGATGCTCCTTTCCCGTTCTGGGATTCTTGACCGCATCAAACGGCTTCACCGGCAATGTTACTTTAACTTGGAACAGTGCTATTTTGGCCTTCTTCCGTGCAGGACCGTCTGCTTTTCCCATCACGAGAATCTCAACACGACAGCCTGCCGCTGCCTGGGCGATCAGAGGGTGGCTCCCTTACCGCCCAACTTTCTCCACCAAGCCGCCTGCTGTCGCTCTTTCAGGGCTTGGGAAGGCCGAGGACAGGGCGCCAGGCGCTTCTTAGGAGAACCCGGTGAAGATCGTCTC
Organism: uncultured Acidobacteriota bacterium; assembly: GCA_963718645.1. Classification (GTDB taxonomy): domain Bacteria; phylum Acidobacteriota; class Thermoanaerobaculia; order Multivoradales; family UBA5704; genus DATARR01. Next base: position 924,969 of record OY970373.1, on the reverse strand, counting down.
TTTCTATGTCATGGCCCCGAGGCCCTGCAACACGTCATGACTCACTTTCCCGCACACCGTGCGAGGCTCGATGAATTCCGCGCTCGGGGCGTGCTGCTCGCCGCCGGCCCGCTCGGGAATCCCCCGGCGGAGGCCGTGGCAATTTTCACCACGCGCGAGGCGGCGGAAGAATTCATCCAGGGCGATCCCTTTGTGACGAACGGCCTCGTGAGCACGTGGCGTCTGGTCGAATGGAACGCGACGTTCCCCTGAGGAAGTGTTTGGCAAGTCGAAGGGAGCTTCCCCAGAGGGAGAAGCGGCATTCACGCGAAGCTCGCCACCGCAACGCTCCGCGGCTTGGCCAAGCTCCGGCGATGCAGCTTGATCCTTTCGATCTCGTACAAGGTTTCTGCGGTCAAGTAGCTCTCCCCACAGTGGGGGCACACCACCACGGGGACATCCTCGATCACCAACAAGTTGGCTCCCTTACCGTAGCTGCGGGTCATGAGGCGAACCTCAGCCCCGAGCTTGCCGCAATGATCACAGGACATTTTTCACCTTCATTCCACCGTCTCTCCCCGAACCAGATACTTGTGCTCTCGCGTCCTCCGATCTCGCTGCCGTTCGATGATTTCTCCCGTCAGCATCGCGCGCCCCCAGGATCCGGAGTTGGCCTCGGGTCAAAGATCTCCTCGCTGCTGGCGAGGTGCTGATCGAGATCCATGAGGTTCGGGCCCGTTAACGAGCCAGTCCTACGGCTCCGCCTTCTTCTCCAACCCCATCTTCCGCAAAATCTCCACGAACCGCGGCTCCGCTCGCAGCGAGTCGAAGCGCGGATCGATCTTGATCCAGACGAGTGCGCTTTCGTGCTCGGACTGGGCGAGCTCCAGCAAGCCCAGGGCGGCGGTCTTGTCTCCCAGGGCGGCGTGGATGCCGGCGACCTGAGAGTTTAAGGGGAGGCCGCGGAGGGCAAGGCGCTCCAGCTCGGCGGCGCTCAGCTCGGCTTTCTTCCTATTTCCGGCCAGGACCTCGAGATAGGCCTCGCCCGAGGTGAGGTTCGGATCCTTGGGGGCGAGCTTGCGGGCCTTGGCGAAGGCGGCGCGGGCGTCGTCGAAGTGGCCTTGCTGGGCGCGGGCGCGGGCGATGAAGTAATAGGCTGTTTCGAGTCTGGGATCGAGATCGGCGGCGGCGGTCAGCTCGGTGACCGCTTCATCGTAGCGGCGCGCCCAGTAGAGGCGGTAGCCGAGGCCGGCGCGAACCTGGGCGTCCCGGGGTTGCAGCTCGACGGCGCGGCGCGCTTCCTTGACGGCCTCCTCCGAGTGGCCGGTGGTTTCGAGGAGGATGGCGGTCCAGAGGTGCGGCGTGGCGGCTTGGGGATCGAGCTCCAGGGCGCGCCGCAGCTCGGTTTCGGCGCCGGCCCAGTCCCAGTCGGCGTGCAGGCGGACGAAACCCAGGACGGCGTGCGCGGAGGCCAGGCGCTCGTCGATGGCGAGCCCACGGCTCGCCGCCTCCTTGGCCTGGGGGTAGTTATAGAGCAGGGCGTACGTTTCGGCCAGACCCGCGAAGGCGGGCGCGAACGCGGGGTCGGCGGCAGTCGCCTTCTCGAAATCTTGGACCGCCGAGCGCAGGTCGTCCGAGGTGCGGCGGGCGAGGTGCTCCTTGCCCTGCGCATAGGCTTTCGCCGCGGGGGAGGGTGGCTCGGCTGCGGCGACGGCGGCCAGCAGCAGCGCGAATCCGACTTGGATCGCAGGTTTTCTCATTGTAGGCAGTATATCCCGGTGGGATCGCTACGCTAGCTGGGCGGTGCAGATCTGCGAGCCGTCGTAACCATCTGCGGGCCGTCGTAACCATCTGCGGGCCGACGTAACCATCTGCGGGCCGTCGTAACCATCTGCGGGCCGACGTAACCATCTGCGGCCCGTCGTAACCATCTGCGAGCCGTCGTAACCATCTGCGGCCCGTCGTAACCATCTGCGGCCCGTCGTAACCGTCTGCGGGCCGTCGTAACCATCTGCGGCCCGTCGTAACCTTCTGCGGGCCGTCGTAACCATCTGCGGCCAGTCGTAACCATCTGCGGGCCGTCGTAACGATCTGCGGCCCGTCGTAACCATCTGCGAGCCGTCGTAACGATCTGCGGGCCGTCGTAACCATCTGCGAGCCGTCGTAACCATACGATGGCTGCCGCCCGCGCCCTGGTCCAGGGCAAGGATCTCACCGGCTACTGGTTCGACCGCACCCAGGAGTACGCCGCCCGCAACCGGGGAGAGACCTTCGACCGTCTCAAGTACGCGGACGTCGAGACGCTGCACTTGTCGCCTCTCCCCTGCTGGCGACACCTTCCGGAGCCAGTCTGGAGAGAACGCGCCCTTGACCTGATCCATGAGATCGAAGAGGAGGCCGCATCCCGGACCTCGAGAACGGGACGTCAGCCTCTGGGGATCGCGGCGGTTCTGGGTCAGCACCCCCATGATCGGCCGAAGCATTCGAAGAGATCGCCCGCTCCGCTCTTCCATGCAGTGAGCGCCAGCATACGGCGGGGACTCTGGGAGGCCTATCGATGGTTTGTAGCATGCTTCCGGGAGGCGGCGGAAAAGCTCCGTGCCGGAGATCGCCATGCCGCCTTTCCGGCCGGGAGCTTCCCGCCAGCCCTACCATTCGTCGGCGGATGACCTCGTTCCGGCGTTCAGATCCCATAGAAGTTGGCGAACCATAGGAACCCGGGGGAGAGGTGTGCCTCGGACGCCAGAAGTTTGCCTAGAAAGACCCTGAAGCGGACCGCTTCCGACCTGCGAAGCGGGTCAAATCGCTCCTGTTCTTCTCTTGGAGGCCCGTCGCGATGACCCACGAGGCTGAAATCTGCGGCTCCTTGACCCTGGCCGGTGATGAGCTCGTAGAAACGGCTGGAACCTAGTTTGGGGGCGTCCAGAGCCCACAGAGGTTGGCGAGCCGTAGGAACCCGAGGGAGGTGAGCCCCGACCGCCATAAGTTTGCCAAAAAGACCCTGAAGCCGATCGCTTCCGACCCGCGAAGCAGGTCAAATCGCTCCTGTTCGTCTCTTGGATGCCCCTGGCGATGACCCGCGAGGCTGAAATCAGCGACTCGTTGGCCCTGGCTAGTGATGAACTCGTGGAAACGGCTGGAACCTATTTTGAGAACCTAGTTTGGGGGCGAATTGGTGTCGGTCCAATACTCACCTCTTTCGCTTATGCCGTGGGATCGAGCCTGCCTTGCGCAACTTAGCTTTTTTCGCTTTTATCCTTTGAGCAAGGGCAGGCAGAAGAATCTCTTCGAGCTGGTTAATATCGATACCCTGGATTCCCGAAATCACCGGAATACCGTCTGGTTCGACGTGAATGAGTATTGGTGTGATTCGTTTGTGCTGTCCGCAGATTGCGCCCATTTCAAAAAGAACCCAGCTTGATTTGAGGCTGTATGGGGAGAGGAGAACAACTGCTTCATCACAGTCATCTATCGCTTCAACGATCCTGCCGTGGATTAAATCTCCACCCGTGAGTTCATTGAGATCCAGCCAGACGTCGCCACCTTGGAGTCGAATTCTCTCGGCTATGGCACGAGCTATCCAGGCGTCTTTGGATGAATGGCTCAGGAAAACGAGATAACTTTTGGCGTCACGGCTTGAGATGTGCCGCGGCCTCCGTGGACGATAGCCCACAGAATTTGAGCTCCTTAGGGAGTCAGAGGGCTTTTTGAGTGCCATGGTTGTTACCTCCGCTATTTTCCGAGAATCCGCAGCAATAGCGGACTTTCAGAGGACAAAACTGTCCTAGTGGAGGCGACCTGCCAACAAGGTGCTCGCAATCGATGAGGGATTTGAGGAGGGCGAGGGGAATTCGGCCTACTTAGGGCCTACTTAGGTCGAAAGGCAATGAACAAGCAAGTGGCATACCCGCCGCTCGCTGTTTAGCCGAAGGCCCACTAAGTCATTCAAAATAATGAGCTTACGCTATGACCAAGGGCAGGCTTGACCTATCGTCTGCTTCAACAGATTGGATGTGGCGACTCCAAAATTTTGAAGAGGGCAGGAATAGGTGCCAGGGATCTTGCGAAAAGGCCCCACCGGATAGGGGCCTGGCACCTCTCTCCAGGGGGCCTTTGCCGGGCAGGATTCACACCTGCCCGGTCCCATCTGAAGGTTTCCGCTATGTCGGCTGATGCCTACATCGCTTCCCCCTTTCCCAGGCTTGGCCTGGCGCACAGTGCCTGGCACCTTTGCCAGGGAAGGTGTGCCCCGACCGCCATAAGTTTGCCCTAAAAAGACCCTGAAGCCGACCGCTTCCGACCTGCGAAGCAGGTCAAATCGCTCCTGTTCGTCTCTTGGACGCTCCCGGCGATGCCCGCGAGGCTGAAATCAGCGACTCCTTGGCCCTCGCCGGTGACGAACTCGTTTCCCAGGCTTACCCTGGCGCAAGGAACCTATTTGGGCGCGAGGCTGCGCCAACTCGCCCGCCTCAGGAGGTGATATCCTTCCTAGGTCATGGTGCAGGCACTTAAACAGATCGCTTCTCGGCACTTCGGATGAGTCAGGCGACTTGGGTTGAATCTCTATGGATCTCTCCAGCGCGAGCTACGACGTTTTCCTCTGCTACAACAGCCGAGAGAAAGAGGCGGCCTTATGGCTGGAGAGGAAGCTACAGGCAGAAGGGTTCCGCGTCTTTCGTGACGATAGCGTCCTAGTCGCTGGTGCAAGCCTGTCCGCAGAGATCCCAGCGATCTTGAGAGAGAGCCGTTCCTGCGTGGTGCTTCTAGGCCCGAGCGGAATCAGCTCTTGGCAGCAGGAAGAAATCGATATCGCATTCCATCGGGCGGTCGAGGGCCCGCCATACGGTCTCATCGTCCTTATGCTGGCGGGAGCGAACCCCAGCGACCTCCCACCCTCGCTGCACCACCGCCTTCGCGTGGATTTCTCTTCTGGTTTCTTCGACCACGATGCACTCCGTCGTTTGGTTGACGGAATCCGCGGCAACTCCAGCTATGGCCAGGACTCTGTTGACACACCGCTTCCTCCTCCCTATAGGTCGATGGCTCCTCGGACGGAAGACCTCGTCCCAAGGAAAGAGCTCGAAGCGATCGTCGAGGTGCTCGCGCGCGCGCCAGAGGAAGAAGGGCGGGGCCAACTTGCCGTAGGGCTCACCACGGCACTCCGCGGGGCGGGAGGATTCGGCAAGACGGCGCTGGCTCAGATGGTCTGCGAGCACGAAGCCGTTAGGAAGCGCTTTCCAGTCGGTATCCTCTGGGTCACTCTCGGGCAGCGCCTTAGCGAAGCGCAGCGCTTGTCACGGGTTCGTGACCTGCTTCGTTGGTGGAACCGCAAGGAACCTTCCTCGTATGAAACCTTGGATTCCGCGGCAGCCGTTCTCCGCGACAGCTTATCTGGCCAGAAGGTGCTCTTGGTATTGGACGACGTGTGGCTTGCCGCAGACGTAGCACCCTTTGCGGGGATTGCTTTCCCAGCAGCGTTGCTCATCACAACGCGCAATACTCGAACCCTGCCGCCTGCCGCGCAATCAATAATTGTCGACGCCCTTGAACTTCCGCGAGCAGTCGAACTTTTGGGTCAGGGTTTGACACCTCTCCCGGCAATTTCTACGCTTGAGCAACTGGCAAGGAAACTGGGCGAATGGCCCATCCTTATCAAACTGGTCAACGGCCAGCTCAGAGCGGAGTATCGTGAAGGTCTCTCCCCCCCGAGGCATTCCGGATTGTAGAAGACGCACTCGGAGAGTTGGGACTCACAGCTTTCGATCGTGAAGACGAAGAGGCCAGGAATCTAGCCGTTCGCAGGACTGTCGAAGCGAGTCTTCAGCGCCTTTCCTCCGAAGACCGGAAACGGTACGCCCAACTCGCGGTCTTCGCTGAAGACGAAAATGTTCCTCTTGGTGTACTTCAAGTGCTATGGAAGGCGGAGAAGCTAGAGGTAGCCCAAGTCTGCCGCCGATTGGCGGACATGTCCTTGCTTTACCGGTTCGATCGTGTTAGCAACTGGGTTCAGTTGCACGACGTAATGCGGTCTTATCTTCTTCGCGAGCACAGTGATGAGCTGCGGTCATTTCAGGGAGCTTTTGTGGATAGCTACCTTGATGCTCGGGAAACTGAGAAGTCCTGGCAAGAAGCAGAAAGATATTTTGTTGCGCGGCTTCCCTATCATCTGAAGGAGAGTGGCAGAATCGGCGATCTCGAGGACCTCCTCTTCTCCTACTCCTGGCTAGAGAAGAAGATTTCCGGGACTGATGTTAACACAGCCATGGCCGACTATGAGCTTCTGGCAGGCAACAAGGAAGCAGCCTCCGTTCGTGAGGCGCTCCTTCTGTCCAGGAGCGTCCTCACGGCAGATCTATCTCAGCTATCCAGCCACCTGCACGGACGCTTGACGAGTTCTCCGTCCACCAGAATCGCGAGTCTTCTCGAAGGCGCAATGGACAACTGCACCCGGCCCTGGCTCCGCCCCCTGAGTGCGACCCTACAAAAACCAAGCGGCCCCCTTACGTACGCCTTTCAGGCGCATCAAGGGGAGGTTCGGGCGATTGCCCAGTTGGATGATAATCGTTTCGCAACAGCAGGAACGGAAGGCGAGATCCATATCTGGGATTTTGCTACCGGCGAGTCAATCGCGGCCATCAGCGCTGCTGTCAGCCCCATTCGACATCTGGCGACGGTCGCCCCAAACCGTCTGCTCGCAGGTTCGGACGATGGTGTCATTCGCCTATGGGACCTTGACGAGGAGCAGGTTGTTCGGACCTACGAAGAGCACCACTCGCCGATCACCGCGCTCCAACTGCGGCACGAGGAGTTCCTCTCCGGCGCCGAAGACGGAACCCTGTTCCGCTGGAGTCTCGACTCCGAACTGCCGCTAGGATCATTCCAGGGACATCAATCGAAGGTAAATGGCCTTGGTTATCTCGATGCTCGGACGATGGTCTCTATCGGCAAGGATCGAACCCTTAGAGTGTGGAATCTTCCCAGCAGGCGGCAGATCAAGGCTTTAACCCTTCCCGTGTTTGCAGCGGAGAAGCTGGTAGTCACAGCCTCAAACGAGGTGATACTCGGCACCTGGGCCGGAGAAATCCAGACTTGGAAGCCGCTATCGAATGAGACCCGGCCACGCCGATCGTTTAGGCATGCCGCAGTTGGGATGGATGCTCTTTGCGTTCTCGAAAAGGACTTTGGCACCTCGACCATTGGGGGGCTATCTGAGATTCAGCTTTGGAATCCCAGAACTAGCGCTCTAGGTGTCAAACTTCACGTGCCGGGTAGTGGAGTTTCTGCGTTGGCGCGGTTCGGTGCAGGTCATCTGCTCTGTGGCTCGAAAGACGGCAGTCTCTCCGTCTGGGCAATCGAGTTCCTTCGGGTTCAAATGACCGAGAACCCACCTGGAAGTGTCTATGCTGTTGCTGCGCTCGACACGACGACTGCCATCTCCTCCTCGGATAGACTCGTGAATGTTTGGAACGTGCCTACGGGAGGCCTCTTGCGAGTTCTCGAGGGCAACCCGGGAACAGTGAGTTCTGTCTGCACTCTCGGATCAGAGCGGGTCGCTTCGTCTTCGGAAGACGCCGTTCGGATCTGGAATCCTCACACAGGAGAACTGCTAAATACAATTCAATGTCCACATAAAGTCGGGCCACTGGCTGCCTTCGCAGCTCTGGGAGGCGACTACTTGGCCATTGCGCCGGCCGATCCCCTGGCTAAGGATCAACCGATTCAGATATGGAATATAACCCTCGGACAGAAGATGGTCGATCTTCCAGTGTTTCCGGGAGGCGTGGCAACACTGCGCACCGCTCCCGGCCTTCTCTTTGTCGGTACCTATGATGGTTGGGTGTTTCATTTCGATTTTTCCGGGGTTGCGAGCCCTCGGAACTTCGATCTCCGAGGTCACGAGAAAGGAGTCTTTTCTCTCGCCGTGATCGACCGAGACCAGATCGCGTCTGGGTCACTCGATAAGACAATTAGAGTCTGGAACCTTCGCTCTCGGAAGACTATTCAGATTCTGAAGGGTCACGAGGGTGCGGTAATGGGCTTGGTCTCCATTTCCTCGCGGTTCCTGGTCTCAGCCAGCGAGGATCAGACGATTAAACTATGGGATCTTGAGACCGGAACACCAATTGTAAGCCTGAGACTGGATGCGAGCCTGAGCTCGCTCGCCATCATGCCGGATGGCAAAACGTTGGTGGCTGGTGACACGGCTGGGACGGTGCATTTTCTGCGGCTGGAGGCGCTGGCGGCTTAGACGCCCGCCGGTCTCGGGGTGGAGGTGAGAGCGGCCCTCACAGGATCGCGCCAGCCGGTCTCTGGAGCGCTCTCGTGAGAGAACCTATCTGATCCACGTATCGCTTTCGAGATGCGCAGTGGTCTGGAAGCTCTTGGCATCGCTCCCGGTCTGGGGCGCGAAGTTTGCCCAAATTGGAGTCTGCGCGTAATTCTTGGCCCGTGCCTACGCCAGAATCCGCAAGTCCACATACGGCGGCGGGGGCTGGATCGCCGAGAAGTCGTTCTCCATCAGGGCCAGCTCGCCGGTGCGGCTGATCTCCTTGAAGCCGGCGAACTTGTAGGTGATCAGCATCTGGCGGTTGCGGTCGTTGGAGACGAACTCGGCGCGGAGCTTGACGCCGGCTTCCTTCGCCTGCCGCAGGATGTGGTGGAGCATGATCATCCCCACCCCCTTGGACATCACCCGGCAGGACATCAGCAGGAGCTTGACGGTCCAGACCTCGGGGTCCATCTCAATAAGGGTCAGGCCGATCTTGCCGTAGGTGCCGTGGCGGTCCTCCAGGCTGGAGATCAGGAGCTGGTGACGCGGCGACTGGCGGAGCGCGTCGAGCTCCTCGTAGGAGTAGGTGAAGCCGGTGGAGTTGAGCTGGTTGGTGCGCACGGTCAGCTCCTCGGCGCGCTTGAGGTCCTCCTCGCGGCAGGGAGCGATGGTGAAGATCATCCCGAGCGTGGCGAGGAACTCTTCCTTGGGGCCCGAGTACTCCGCCTCCACCCGGTTGCGCTCGACGTCCGCCATGTACATGCGGCGGCGGAGGCGCGAGTCCTCGGTGATGAAACGGGGGTTGAGCGCCGGGCGGTCGAGGAAGTCCTCCAGCAGCGCGGAATCGACGCAGAGCACCTTGTCGTGGGTGAAGGCGACCTCCTCGCGCTCGAAGGGCTGGTCGTCCACGAAGCAGACGGCGTCGAGGCCGATGTTGATGTCCTGGGCGATCTGGGTGATCGAGGCGGCCTTGGAGTTCCAGTTGATCTGCGGGTAGAGGAAGTACTCGTCGATGCCGAATTCCTTCAGCTTCGCCATCGCCACGTCGTGATCGTTGCGGCTGGCGATCGAATGGAGGATGCCGCGCTCGTCCAGGGTCTTGAGGATGTGGACGACGTGCGGGCGGAGCGTCACGGAAGAGTCTTCGAGCAGGATGCCGTCCCAGACGGTGTTGTCGAGGTCCCAGACCACGCACTTGATCGACTGCTTCTCTTTTTTCTTGGCGGCGTGGACGGCTTCGGCGTGGGTTTCGGCAACGCTCGTATCGGTGGACATCTCAGAACTCCTGCAGCTCGAAGAGCGGGATGGTGATCTGCTGGATCTGCGTGCTCCCCTCGATGATTTCGAGGACGCGGGAGTCGCGCAGGTAGCGCTCGACGGGATAGGCCTCGGTGCAGCCGTTGGCACCGTGGATCTGCACGGCGTCGTTGGCGGCGCGGGTGGCAACGGTCGAGGAGTAATACTTGGCGACCATGATCTCGCCGGAGGCGCCGGGGTCCCCCTGGTCGCGCAGCCAGCCGGCGCGCAGGCAGAGGAGCCGGGCGGCGCGCACCTCGGCGATCATGTTGGTGAGCATGCGGCGGATGAGCTGGTGGTCGGCGATCGGCACGCCGAACTGCACCCGCTCCGCGGCATAGGCGCGGCAGGCGTCCAGACAGGCCTGGCCGACGCCGACGCTCCCCCAGGCGACACTGTAGCGCCCGTGCTCCAGGGCGGTGAAGATGATGTGCGAGACACCGAAGCCAGGACGGCCGAGCAGGTTTTCCTTCGGCACCCGGGCGCCTTCGAAGAAGATCTCGGCGAGCATCGAGGCGCGGGTGCCGGTGATGCCGGCCAGCGGTTTGACGGTGACGCCGGGGGTGTCGCGTTCGACCAGGAAGGCGGTGGGTTTGCCGTCCGCTTGCGTCAGCACCAGGAAGAGGCCGGCGAGTTGGCCGTAGGTGGTCCACTTCTTCCGGCCGTCGAGAATCCAGGTTTCATCTTCGAGCCGGGCGGTGGTCTGGACGCTTTTGGCGTCGCTGCCGGCCTCGGGCTCGGAGAGGGCGAGGGCGCCCAGGATCTCGCCGCGCGCCATCCTGGGCAGGTAGCGCTCCTTCTGCGCCGGGCTCCCCCACCGCTGGATGGCGTGGGCCACCATGTCGTGGACGGTGAGCAGCGAGCGGATCGAGGAGCACCCCTTGCCGATCTCCTCGGTCAGCAGGCCGTAGGTGATCATGTCGCGGCCGAGCCCACCGTGCTCGCGATGGACGTTGGAGCCGAGGTAGCCCCGTTCGCGCAGCTTGTCGATCAGCGTGGAGGGGGTGGCCGCCTCGCGGTCCCAACGGCCGGCGTGCGGCGCGATCTCGGCCGCGACGAAAGCACGGAACTCGTCGCGGGCGGCACGCTGCTCGGAGGTCAGCTCCAGGTTCAAGCCGCGACGCCCCGCTTTTTCGCGACCAGGGCCGCGATCGAGTTGATGGTGCGGAAGTTGTCGAGGTCGAGGTCCTCGTCGCCGACGGCGACCCCGAACTCCTTCTCGACGAAGGCGACGAGCTGCATGGCGAGCAGCGAGTTGACGAAGCCGAGGGCGAAGATGTCCTCGTCCGGCTTCAGATCGTGGTTCTTGAAGAACCGCGACAGGAACGTCTTGATCTTTTCTTGAGTCTCGTCCATTTTCGATTTTTTCCCGTTCCTAGGTTGCGGCTCTCAGGTGCCGTAGTCGTAGAAACCCTTGCCGTTCTTGCGGCCGTGCAGGCCGGCGTCGACCATCTTCTTGAGCAGCGGGCAGGGGCGGTACTTGCTGTCGTTGTAGCTCTCGTAGAGCGCCTCGACCGAGTAGAGGATGGTATCGAGGCCGATCAGGTCGGCGGTCTCCAGGGGGCCCATCTTGTGGCCAAAGCAGGTCTTGAAGATCTGGTCGACCTGCTCTGCGGTGGCGACGCCGTCCTGGAGGACGTAGACCGCCTCGTTGATGGTGAGCATCAGCACCCGGTTGGTGACGAAGCCGGGCATGTCGTTGACCAGGATGCAATCTTTTCCCATCTGCCCCAGGAAGTGCCGGGCGATGGCGATCGTCTCCTCGCTGGTGTGGTGGCCGCGGATCGCCTCGACCATCGGCTTGAGCGGCACCGGATTCATGAAGTGCATGCCGATGACGCGGTCCGGCCGCTTGGTGAGCGCGCCGACGCGGGTGATCGAGTAGCAGGAGGTGTTGACCGCGAACACGGCGTGCTGCGGACAGATGGCGTCGATCCGCGGGTAGATCGGGCTCTTGAGCTCCCACTTCTCGGGGACGTTCTCGACCACGAAGTCGACGTCGCCGAGATCGTCGAGGGAGGTGGTGAAGCGGATGCGGCCGAGGACGGTGGCGGAGTCCTCCTTGGTTGTCCCCTTAGAAGCGGCGGCCCCCTTCTGGAACATCCCCTGGAAGCGGAGGTTCTTCTGGATCTCCGCCTTGGCGTGGGCCAGCACCTCGTCGGAGATATCGACGAGGACGGCCTCCATGCCGAACTGGGCGACGTTCTGCCCGACGCCAACGCCCATGACGCCGGCGCCGATGATGCCGACCTTCTTGATGTCTGTAGGACTATCCATATCGTCTGTGGCTCTCCTGGAAGCTCCCCGGAAGATGGGGAAAGGCGGCGGCGAATGGTATCTGATCCTGCCGCCGGCGGCGCGATCCGGCCGCTTCTCCCTACAGTGTGCCGGAGGCAGGGAGAGGGGACAACGAACTTGGCTCGATCCTTGCTAAAGGAAAAGAGCGGGCGAGGTCGGCAACCGGCCCGGGCGGCAACGTGAGGACGATCCTCCTTCGACGCCGGCTCGGGTCGAGGCGAATCCCTGGTACATCTCCCTGGTAGTTCCCACGACGGGTCTTCTCCTTTTCGCTGAACCTCGCCCTTTCCTTTCTTCTTCTATTAGAGAGCCATGACGCGCACCGCCTCGAACGGGCGGCCAAATGCAACAGGGAATGGAAAAATCTGCCCGCTCGCGCCGCGCGCTGGGCTGAAGCGTGGTCTTGGGACCGAGGATCAGCATCGGGCCGGAAGGCGGATCTCCCCGATCGACGCCTCCGGATCGGCCGCATGGCTCCGGAACTGCTCGACGAGCGGCGTCGCGGCCCACCGCTGGCCGGAGCCCTCGGGGGCGAGAGTATAGAGGCCGAGGTCGAGATGGAAATCGGCGAGCGGACGCTTGCCGAAGCGGTAGCGCCAGTCGATCATCGTAAACAGCGGGAACCAGGTGTAGCCGAGCACCGGCACGCCCTGGCTCCGCAGTTGCCGGATGGCGGCGACGGAGGTGTCCAGCCAGCGCGCGCGGACGTCGACGTCCCCCTTGGCGCTGGTCTCGGTGACCATGATCGACGCGCCGTAGCGGTGGTGGTAGTCCTCGATCAGGTGGACGAAGCCGGCGCCGTCCTGCTCGACCGCCCGCCAGGCGAGCCGCCCCTTGCGGTTCACCGAGACCTGCTGGGTGGACCACTGCGGGTAGAAGTTCATGCCGATCACGTCGAGCGGGATGGCGTCGCGGCGGATCGCCGCCAGCTCGTCCGGGCCGGCGCCGTTGCGCAGCAGCCAGGTGTAGAGCGGATGGTCGGGGGTGAGCCTGCCTGTCATCAGGTCGTAGCCGAGGAAGCCACGGCGCTGGTCCTCGACGGCGAGCGCCTCGAGGTCCGCGCGCGCGGCGCGGGAGAGGCCGGTCGCCTCGACGTGGACCATGACGGCGCCGGGATCCACCTCCTTGATCGCCGTGACGGTGCGCTGGATCCCCCGCACGAGCTGCAGCATCAGCCTGAGGTAGCCGGGCTCGCCGCGCAGGTAGGGGGGCCAGAGACCCTTCTTGCCGCAGAACAGGGCGTTGACGATCGGCTCGTTGAGCGGCGTATACCAGCGGATCAGCCCCTGGTAGCGCTCGGCCACCGCCTTCGCGTAGGCGGCGACGGCGCGCGGATAGTCGTCGCTGGCGAACTCGCGGCGCAGCCAGAAGGGGCAGCCGTAGTGCATCAGGTCGAGGATGGGGGTGATCCTCAGCTCCTCGACGAGGTAGGGGATCACCCGGTCGGTCCAGCTCCAGTCGAACTCGCCTGGGAGGGGCTCGACGCGGTACCAGGGAATCCCCCAGCGGAGGGCCCGCACGCCGATCTCCCGGCAGAGGACGAGATCCTCGCGCCAGTGCTCGTAGTGGCCCATCAACTGGTACTCGTCGAGGGCGCGGTGCCCCCGGCGGGTCTGAGGGACGAAGGTGTCTTCGATGCCGGTGGCCCAGAGGAAATCGGCGGGCTTCGGGCCAGGGAGGAGGGGGTGCTGCGTCACTACGTTGACCTCGTCGGCGATCTCAAGAAAATCGCGCGCACCCTACCACATCGGCCTGCCGCTTCAGTTTGCCCGTTCGTTCAGCGTCATCCACAGCCCCCCCTTGGGACGCAGGGAGAGCATCGCCGCCGGCTCCACCCGCCGGCCGGGCACGGCGTGGAGGGCATAGCGTTGGAGGACCGCCGCCAGGACCAGCAGTGACTGCATCTCCGCCAAGCGGCCGCCGATGCAGAGGCGGGGGCCGCCGCCGAAGGGGAAGTAGGCGAACTGCGGGCGCCCCTCGGAGCGCTCGGGGAGGAAGCGATCGGGATCGAAGGCCTCCGGGTTCGGCCAGAAGTCGGGACGCCGCTGGGTGACGTAGGCGGAGAACATCAGGATCGAGCCGGCGGGGACACGGTGGCCGGAGAGCACGTCGTCGGCGAGCGGCGTGCGGGTGAGCATCCAGAAGGGGGGATAGAGGCGCAGGCTCTCCTTGAGCACCATGGCGAGGTACCGCAGACGCGGCAGATCCTGGAACCCCGGCGTCCGGCCGCCCAGGACCTCCGCGAGCTCGGCGCCCACCCGCCGCGCCACGTCCGGATACCGGGAGAGGAGATAGAGGGTCCACGACAGGCTGGCCCCGGTCGACTCGTGGCCGGCCACGAGCATGGTGACCACCTCGTCGCGGATCTGCCGGTCCGGCATCGGCTCCCCCGCCTCGTCGCGCACCGAGAGCAGGGTCGAGAGCACATCGCTCCCTTCGTCGCCGCTGCGCCGGCGCTCCGCGATGAGGCGGTAGACCACCTCTTCCAGGCCGGCGACGGCGCGCAGGAAGCGGACGTGGCTGGGGAACGGCACCCACCAGGGGAACGGCAGGGCGGAGAGCACGCGGCGATGGAGGATCGAAAAGGCGGTGGTGATGGTCCGGTGCACCGTCGCGGCGTCGCCGGCGACGTCGGTGCCGAACAGCGTCTTGACCGAGATCTCGATCAGCAGGTCCATCATCTCGTGCTCAAGATCGAACGGCTCGCCCGGCGCGATGCTGCGCCGCCAGCGCTCGAGCTTGCCGGCGATGGCCGCGTTGATCGTGTCTACCATGCCCATCAGCCGGGTGACGTGGAAGGCCGGCTGAAGGAGCTTGCGCTGGGCGCGCCAGGCGTCCCCCTCGCTGAGGAAGAGGCCGTTGCCGCCGAGCGGCTTCAGGAGCTGGAAGTTGGAGCCCCGCACGTAGTTGCGGTGGTGCGTCTTCCACACCCGCTCGATGTCGTCGGGGTGGGTGACGAGATAGAACTTCTGGGAGCCGAAGCCGCCCAGGCAGACGACGTCGCCATACTCCCGCGCCGCCTGCGAAAGAAAAGGAAGCGGGTCCTTCAAGACTTTCGGCAGAGCGCCGACGATAGGGTAACCCTGGGGTCCGGGCGCGTTTGCCGGCGCGCCTCCTCGTACGGATACGGCAGAAACTTCAGTGGAAACCATAGATCCCTCCTGCAACAAAAAAACTACAGAGCAAAAGAAGCATCCGCTCCCGGACCCCAGGTGCTACTCCCTACAACTTGGTAAGCAAGCTTGCTCTTACTGTGGCATCAGCGCCACGAACCGTGACAGAGAATTCGGCAAAGGTGGAAGAAGGGCTTCAACCGGCGAGACCGTCGGTCCCGGCGCCGCAGACCACCGCGCAGGCGGTGCGGACGCCCGCCAGCGGAATCTTTCCGGCAAGGAGGGCGGCATAAGCGGCGGCTCCCGCAAGCTCGGCGGCGATGCCCGCCTCGAACCAGAGACGGCGGGCGGCGTCGAGCATCTCCTCGTCGGTGACCAGGAGCAGGTCGTCGACGCGGCGGCGGACGATCTCGAAGTTCAGCGCGTGGCTGCCGCGCGAGGCCAGGGTGTGGGCCACCGTGGTGACGCCCTCCAGCTCGACCAAGCGCCCCTCCCGCAGGCTGCGGTGGAGCTTCGGCGCACCGGCGGCCTCGACGCCGATCATCGGCGTGCGCGGGGACCTCCCCTTCACCGCCGTGGCCACCCCACCGATCAGGCCGCCGCCGCCGATCGCGGTGACGAAGAGGTCGATCCCGGGCGCATCGTCGAGGGCTTCGAGGGCGAGGGTCCCCTGGCCGGCCATCACCTCCGGATCGGCGAAGGGGTGGAGGTAGGTCATCCCCTCCCGTTCGGCCGCGGCGAGGGCGGCGGCATTGGCGTCGTCCCAGACCTCCCCCTCCCATACCACTTTCGCCCCCCAGCGCTCCAGCTTCTTCGCCTTGGCAGGCGGCACGTTGGCCGGCAGGTAGATGGTCGCCGGCGCTCCCGCCATCCGGCCGGCGAAGGCGACGCC
Organism: uncultured Acidobacteriota bacterium; assembly: GCA_963718645.1. GTDB lineage: Bacteria > Acidobacteriota > Thermoanaerobaculia > Multivoradales > UBA5704 > DATARR01. Next base: position 909,122 of record OY970373.1, on the reverse strand, counting down.
GAGCCCATGGTTGCCGCCGGAGGCTGTGACCAGGCCGCGCGCCAGTTGGGCCACCGGCAGGGAGAGCACCTTGTTGGTGGCCCCTCGCGCCTTGAACGAACCGGTCACCTGGAGGTTCTCCAGCTTCAGGAGGAGCCGGGCACCGGCGTCCCCGCCCGGGAGCGGGCCGAGGTCGAACAGGGGGGTGCGGCGGACGTGCGAAGCGATTCTGCGGGCGGCGGCCTCGACGTCGGCGAGCTCGATCATGAGGGCGGATGGTAGCAGCAAGAGGGGGCGTAAAGAGGGGATCGGGAAGGCGTAAGTCGGGCTTGACTTACGCCACGATTACGCCTATTCTGCGCCTATGAGAACGACGAGCGGTCAGAGGTCCCAGCCAGAGGAGGCAATCAGCCGGAAGCGATCCGCGCGGCCCGCCGGGGGCGGTCCGAAGCCGTCCGACCTTCCGCTTTGACGGAGATCCCTGGCGGGATCTCAGGAGATACCACCGTGTCCACTTCCGAGCCCACATCCGCGTCCGTCATGAACGGCATCGGTCAGGCGTTGCGCTGGCTGCGCGACCGCCAGAGCAAGAAGCAGTACCAGGTGGCGGAGAGCGCCGGCATCACCAAAGGCATGCTCTCGGCCTACGAAACCGGGCGCCAGCGCCCGTCGCTCGAGACGCTGGAGAAGATCCTGTCCACCCTCGGCTGCGATCTGAACGACCTCCACAACGCCATCCAGATCATCAATGGGCGGCCGGAGAGGATCAAGCACCGGGGCGAAGGGGTGGGCGAAGCGCCGCCCGCGGCGAAGCCCGAGACGGGCGGGCGGACGGAAGTCCAGAGGGTCCTCGGCCGGCGCGATCCCCTGCCGCTCGAGGAGGAGAGGGCGTTCGGCGAGATGCTGGACGGCTTCCACCGCCTCCTCCGCTACTTCCACGAGACCTTCGCCCAGGCCCGCCGCCGCAGCGAGACGGAAGGCGGCGAGGAATAGGAGACAGTTCCGCTTCCCCGCCCGGGCATGAATGCCATTTATGCCCGGGCGGGGGCGATCACCGAGCGTTTCTCGCCTGAGATTCAGCCGGCGAGCAGGCGGCCCTGCGACACGGTCACCGCCTGCCCGCCGAGTCTGACGCGCTCCCCCTCCACCCGCACCTTCAAGGTCCCCCCGCGGGCCGATGCCTGGTAGGCGAGAAGCTCGGGCTTCCCCAGCTTCGCCGTCCAGTAGGGTCCCAGCATGCAGTGGGCGGAGCCGGTCGCCGGGTCTTCGTGGAGGCCGGCGCCGGGCACGAAGTAGCGCGAGACGATGTCGAACGGTCCCGCCACCGCGCGGGCGGTGACGATCACCCCGTGCAGCCTCAAGGCGGAGAGCCTGGGAAGGTCGGGCGCCACGGCGCGGACTACTTCTTCGGAGGCCAGCTCGAGAAGGTAGTTGTCGCCGTTCCTGCCGGTGAAGAGGGGCTCGGCACCGAACGCCTCGAACAGGCCCGCGGGCGGCGCGACGGCCTCGGCCGGCCGGCCCGGGAAGTCGAGCTCGATCCAGCCTCCCTGCCGCTTCGCCATGAGCGCTCCGCTCCGAGTCTGGAAGCGCGCCGTTTCCCCTGCACTCAGAAGGCCTGACTCCCAAAGCGCGTGCGCGGCGGAGAGGGTACCGTGGCCGCACAGCTCCAGCTCCACTGTCGGAGTGAACCAGCGGAGGTTGTACCCGTCCGCCGCCGGATCGAGGAAGGCGGTCGCGGGAAGGCCCATCTCGCGGGCCACCTCCTGCATCCAATCGGCGTCGCGCGGCTCCGGCAGCAGGCAGACCGCCGCCGGGTTGCCGTGGAAGGCGCGGTCGGTGAAGGCGTCGATCTGGTAGAGGTCGGCAGTCATGCGGAAAGGATAGCGGATCGACCGGCTTTACACGGCAAAGTCCTTTCGCCTACAATCGAGCTTGTACCTGGCAGGAACAATCTCCCCAGGCTTTTCGGTTACACTTGCCGAGGCCGGATTGATCCTCTCCAGAGAGTCAAAAAGACGCGAGCAGGGGCGAAGAAAAACCGAATGGGACTATCGACCGCGGCTCCCTCGACCGCCGTTCCGGCGGCGATTCCTGAAGGCTTCGAGCCTCTGCTCGCCGGCTTCCGCGCCAGGCTCGACCGCGCGCTCGGCGACTGGCTGACGGCCAAGCGGGCGGAAGCGGTCGCCACCGGCTCCCCCGAAACCCTGGAGCTGATCGAGGGGGTCGGCCAGCTCGCCGGGAACGGCGGCAAGCGGCTGCGCCCGGCGCTGGTCTACTACGCCTATCGCGCTTGCGGCGGCAGCGCGGACGAGGAGGTCCTGCCGCTCGCGCTGTCGACCGAGCTCCTCCACACCTACCTGCTGATCCACGACGACATCATGGACCACGCCGAGGTCCGGCGCGGCCAGCCGGCGGCGCACGTGCGCTTCCGCGACGATCACCGGGCCAAGGGGCTGCACGGCGACGCCGACGATTTCGGCCGCTCGGTCGCCATCCTGCTCGGCGACCTGGCCCAGAGCTGGGCGGTGGAGCTGGCGGCGGGGGTGTCGACCGGCCGCGGCGCCGCCGGCCGGGAGATCGCCCGCACGGTGGCGGCGATGTGCCAGGAGGTGATCGGCGGGCAGTACCTGGAGCTGCTGGTGGCGCAGCGGCGCACGGCCACCGAGGAGGAGCTGCTGCGGGTGCTGCGCCTGAAGTCCGGCCGTTACACCGCCGAGCGGCCGGTCCAGCTCGGCGCCCTGCTGGCCGGCGCGCCGGCGGCGAAGCTCGCCGAGCTGTCGCGCTACGGCGCCGCGCTGGGCGAGGCCTTCCAGCTCCAGGACGACCTGCTGGGGATGTTCGGCGACCCGGAGACCGTCGGCAAGCCGGTCGACGCCGACCTCAAAGAGGGGAAGTTCACCTTCCTCATCCATCACGCGCAGAGGAAGGCCACCCCGGAGCAACGGAGAGTCCTGGAAACCGCTCTCGGGAACACCTCGGCGACCCCGGAGCAGACCGCGGCGGCCCTGCGCATGCTCGCCGAGACCGGTGCCCGCGAGGCCGTGGTGGGGATGATCGGCGAGCGGCTGCGCGCCGCCCGCGCCGCCCTCGCGGCCCTCGATCTGAAGGCGGACGGCCGCCTCTTCCTCGCCGGGCTGATCGACTACCTCTCGGGGCGCGAGCGGTGAGCACGCACGAAGCCACCGTCGAGCGCGACCGCAAGGCCGAGCACATCACCCTGGCGCTGGAGCCGGGGATGCAGCTCGGCCGCAGCTACTTCGACGACTACCGGTTCGAGCCCGAGGCGCTCCCCGAGATCGACCTCGACGAGATCGACACCACGGTCGAGTTCCTGGGCCGGCGGCTCGCGGGGCCGCTCCTGATCTCCTCGATGACCGGCGGCACGGAGATGGCCGGGCGGATCAACCGCAACCTCGCCGTCGGCGCCGAGCGGACGGGCGTCGCCCTGGGGCTGGGATCGCAGCGCAAAGCTTTGGAAGATCCAGTGAAAGCTGATACCTTTCGGGTCCGCGAGGTCGCGCCCGGAGTCGTCCTGCTGGCCAACCTCGGCGCCATCCAGCTCAACTACGGGATGGGCGTGCGCGAGTGCCGGCAGGCGGTGGAGATGATCGGAGCGGACGCCCTGATCCTCCATCTCAACGCGCTCCAGGAAGCGATCCAACCCGAAGGACAGGGCAATTTCTCCGGGCTGCTGCCGAAGATCGGCGAGGTGGTGCGGGGGGTCGGGGTGCCGGTAGTGGTCAAGGAGATCGGCTGCGGCATCACCGAGGCGACCGCGCGCGCCCTGGCGGCTCAGGGGGTGCGCATCGTCGACACGGCGGGAGTTGGGGGCACGAGCTGGGCCCGCATCGAGGCGGCGCGGGCCCGCGACCTCGAGATCGGCGAGCTGTTCGCCGGCTGGGGGCTGCCAACGCCGGAGTCGGTCCGCCAGGTGCGCCGGGTTGAGGGGCTGACCGTGATCGCCAGCGGCGGCGTCCGCAACGGGCTCGACGCCGCCAAGGCGATCGCCCTCGGCGCCGACCTCGCGGGCCTCGCCCACCCCTTCCTCGCGCCGGCCATGGACTCGGCCGAGCAGGTCGCCGACAAGGTGCGGCGCACCCTGCGCGAGCTCAGGATTTGCATGTTCTGTCTCGGTGTGAAAACGATCGGGGAGCTTCGCACGAGGAAGCTCGTAAGAGGGTTGTGAGATGAGCAAGATCGCCAGTTCCGCAGTCGCCGCCGCGTCGGCCGACCCCCTCACCCGCGAGGAGCTGGTCCGCTCGCTGGTGGCGGGCGAGCGCCGGTTCCACGAAATCCCCAAGAGCCTCCCGGCAGAGGAGGCGGCCGCGATCCGCCGCCAGGCCCTGGCGGAGATGACGAGCACGCCGCTCGCCAACATCGGCCACCACTCGCTGGACGTCAGCCGAGCCTCCCACCGCAACTGCGAGAACTTCATCGGCGTGGCGCAGATCCCGATGGGCGTGGTCGGACCGTTGCGCGTGCGCGGCAAGCACGCCGACGGCGACGTCTACGTGCCGCTCGCCACCACCGAGGCGGCGCTGGTCGCCAGCACCAACCGCGGCTGCGCCGCCCTGCGCGAGGCCGGCGGCGCCGTGGTGCGGGTGGAGGACGTGGGGATGACCCGCGCGCCGGTCTTCCGCACCTCGGGGATCGTGCAGACCCAGAGCTTCCTGCAGTGGATCGTCGACCACGAGGAGGAGATCCGCGAGCTGACCGAGGGGACCAGCCACTACCTCAAGCTCCTCGACGTGAAGCCCTACGCCTTCGGCACCACCGTCTTCCTCCGCTTCCGCTTCGACACCGGCGACGCGATGGGGATGAACATGGCGACGATCGCCTGCGACCGCGCCGTCAACGAGCTGATCGAGCCGGCGACCGGCGTCCCCTGCATCGGCCTCTCCGGCAACTACTGCGTGGACAAGAAGCCGGCGGCGATCAACTGGCACGAGGGTCGCGGCAAGCGCATCTACGCCGAGATCCTGCTCGAAGCGCCGATCCTCCACCACATCCTGAAAACCGACGCCCGCAGCCTGGTCGAGGTGCAGTACCGCAAGAACCTCCTGGGCTCGATCGCTGCCGGCTCGATGGGCTACAACGCCCACTACGCCAACGTCTGCGCGGCGTTCTTCATCGCCACCGGCCAGGATCCCGCCCACGTCGTCGAGAGCTCGCTGGGGATCACCTGCATCGAGTCGCGCGGTCCGGACTCGGTGTTCGCGTCGATCTTCATGCCGGACGTGCCGCTCGGCGCGATCGGCGGCGGTACCGCGCTCGACACCCAGCGCGAGGCGCTCGCCGTGCTCGGCGTCTCCCCCGACCCCGAGCGACGCGGCGACGCGGTCGCCCGGCTGGCCGAGATCCTGGGCGCTCTGGTGCTCGCCGGCGAGCTGTCGCTGATGGCCGCCTTCACCTCGAACGATCTGGCGCGCGCCCACGAGAAGCTCGGACGCGGCGAGATGCCCAACCTGCCGCTCACCACCTGACGGAGACCCGGCCGATCCCCCGCACGCTCCGCAGCGAACCGCTCTCCGGACCCGGACCGGCCGCGGCTGCTCCTTCCGAAGTCACCGGCAGGATCGCCGTCTCGGTCCCCGGCAAGCTCATTCTGATGGGCGAGCACGCGGTGGTCTACGGCCGCCCCGCGCTCGCCGCCGCCATCGACCTCCGGCTCACCGTCCAGCTCTCGCCGCTGCCGGCCCGCGGGCCGGCCGGCGCCCTGGTCCTCGACCTCCCCGGGCTCCCTCACGCCGAGACCACCTCCTGGGGCGCCGTGCGGGCCCACACCCGGGCCGCGCGCGAGAGCTGGGAGGCGTACTTCCGCGACCCCAGCCCCGAGCGGTTCCACGCCGTGCGCGGCGTTCCCGGAGACGAGCCGGCGCACCTCGTCAAGGTCGCCCTCGGCGAAGCGGCGGCGGCGCTCGGCGAGGAGTCTCCCCCACCTTTGAGCCTGCGGATCGTCTCGGCGCTGCCGGTCGGCTCCGGCTTCGGCAGCTCGGCGGCTACCGCCACCGGGGTCGTGGCGGCCTACCTGCGTTTCCGCAATACCTGGGGCGGCGAAGGGCTCGCCCAGAGTGGCTTGGCGGAACAGATCGAGCGGATCGTCCAGGAAGCCGAGCGTCGCCAGCACGGCCTTCCCTCCGGGATCGACGGCGCCACCGTGCTCCGCGGCGGGCTGCTCTGGGCGCGCAAGCTGGAGGCCGGCGGGCTGGAGGTCGAGCGGGTCACTCTCCGCTCGCCCCTGCTCACCCGCTTCCGGGTCTATGACACCGGAGCGCCCGCGGAGACGACCGGCGCCGTGGTAGCGGCCGTGCGCCACCGCCGCGACCGGGACCCGGAACGCCACGAGCGGCTCCTCCACCGCATCGAGGCGGCGACCCGCGGTTTCCGCGCCGAGCTGGAGAGCGAGGCCGGGGACCCGGGGCGCTTCCAGGAGCTGATCCGCGACGCCGAGGCCTGCCTCGAGGAGCTGGGCGTCGTCCCGCCCGAGGTCGCCGCGCTGATCCGCCGGATCGAGGCGGCCGGCGGCGCGGCGAAGATTTCGGGCGCCGGCGCGCTCTCCGGCCCTGGCGCCGGCTCGCTCCTGGTCTATCATCCTGATCCTGAGTGGATCTCCGGCTGGAGCTTTCTCCGGCCCTTCCCCTTCCACCCCGTGCAGCTTGGAGCCGAGGGGCTCCGTCTGGAGACCGACGCATGAGCAAGGCCACCGTTTCCGCGCCGGCCAACATCGCCTTCGTCAAGTATTGGGGAGCGCGCGATCTCGATCAGGCGATTCCGAGGAACTCTTCGATCTCGATGACCCTGGAGCACTGCGTGACGCTGTGCACCGTCGAGACCCTGGACCATGGCGGAGAGGACGAGGTCTGGCTCGCCGAGCCGGATGGCGGTTTCGGCACGCCGTCGCCCGACTTCGCCCGCCGCGTGCGGGCCCAGCTCGACCACATCCGCTCCTGGGCCGGCCGCAAGGAGCCGGTGCGGGTGGCGACGCGCAACTCCTTCCCCACGGCGGGCGGGCTCGCCTCCTCGGCCTCGGGGTTCGCGGCGCTCACCCTGGCCGCCGCCGGCGCCTTCGGCAAGAAGGCCTCGCAGCGCGACCTCTCGCTCCTCGCCCGCCGCAGCGGCTCGGGCTCGGCCTGCCGCTCGGTCTACGGCGGCTTCGTCGAGTGGCCGGCGCCGAAGGAGGGGGCCGGCGACGACAGCGACAGCTACGCCCGCCAGATCGCCAACGAGGAGCACTGGGACCTGCGCAACGTCATCGCCGTCGTCGAGATCGGCCCCAAGACCGTCTCCTCGATCGAGGGGCACCGCCTCGCCACCACCAGCCCCTACTACGGCAAGCGGCTCGAGCTGGTGCCCGACCGCCTGGAGAAGGTGCGCCGGGCGATCCGCGACCGCGACCTCGACGCCCTGGGGCCGGTGATCGAAGAGGAGGCCATCGACCTCCACCTGATCACCATGTCGTCCCACCCGCCGATCTTCTATTGGAGCCCCGGCAGCCTCGCCGTGCTGCGCGCCGTCCGCGAGCTCCGGCAGGAGGGTCTCGCCGCCTGGGCCACCATGGACGCCGGCGCCAACGTCCACGTGATCTGCGACGCGGACTCCGAGGACGACGTCGCCGAGCGCCTGGAGAACCTGCCGGCCGTCGGCTTCGTGATCCGCGACGGCATCGGACCCGGGCCGGACCAGGAGGCGGAGCACCTGTTCTAGGAGGGACTCCAGGGACGGCAGGAAAAAGGTTTCTGCTGTCCCTGCCGTCCCTGATGTCCCTGATGTCCCTTGTCAGTTCCTTCTCTCATGCCCGACCTCCTCCTCCTCAAGCTCGGCGGCAGCCTGATCACCGAGAAGGCGCGGCCGGAAACGCCGCGCCGCGAGGTGATCGCCCGCCTCGCCGCCGAGATCGCCCGCGCCGCCCGGAGCTCCCCGTTCCGCCTGATCGTCGGCCATGGCAGCGGCTCCTTCGGTCACGTCGCCGCCCGCGAGTCCGGCATCGCCGCCGGCCTCCGCTCGGCGGACCAGCTCCCCGGCGTCTCGCGGACGCAGGAGCGGGCCGCCGCCCTGCATCAGATCGTGATGCAGGCCCTGATCGAGGCCGGCGCCCTCCCCTTCTCCATCGCGCCGTCGAGCTGCCTGGTGGCGGACGCCGGCCGCCCCGCCGCCTTCGCCGCCGAGCCCCTCCTGCTGGCGCTCGACCGCGGGCTCCTCCCCGTGCTCTACGGCGACGTCGTGACCGACCGCTCCTGGGGGGTCTCGATCTGCTCGACCGAAAGGCTGTTCGAGGCTCTGGCGGCCACCCTGCGCGAGCAGGGGAGGACGATCCGGAGCGCCCTCTGGCTGGGCGAGACCGACGGCCTCTATGACAGGGAAGGCGAGACGGTCGATCGCGTGACCGCCGAGAGCTTCGACCGCACTGCCATCGGCGCTCCCGCCGGCACGGACGTCACCGGCGGCATGCTCCACCGTGTCGAATCCGCCCTCGCCCTGGCCCGGCTCGGCGTCCCCTCGCGGCTCGCCAACGGCCTCGTCCCCGGCCTGCTGGAGAGGGCGCTACGCGGCGAGCCGGTGCCCGGAACCGAAGTGCTTTGAGCCCGGGATTGAAATCCCGGGCTACCGACAGTCGCCCCTGCCGGGGCTCTAAAAAGCAGGTCTGGGGGAGTCCCGTAGGGACGGCCGTGGGTAGCCCGGGATTTCAATCCCGGGCATCGAGGCTGCTATCCTCTCCGCGTGCAGCCGGAGATGGGACAGCGAGGGGGGGGGATGGCCGATCTGGAGCAGCTCCTGATCGCGACCAGCCGCACGTTCGCGCTCGCCATTCCGCTGCTCCCCGAGCCGACGCGCCAGGAGGTGACCCTCTCCTACCTCCTGTTCCGCGTCGCCGACACCTTCGAGGACGCGGCGAGCTGGCCGCGCGCCCTGCGCATCGAGGCGCTCGCCGAATTCGACGCCCTGCTGGCGGCGCCCGACCGCGACGGGATCGCAGCGATCTCGCGCCGCTGGGCCGAGGAGGTGCCGTGCGAGCAGCTCGGCTACCGGGACCTGCTCGCCGGGCTCCCCGCCGTCCTCGACTCCTTCTTCGCCCTCCGGCCCGAAGCCGTGACGCTGATCCGCGAGCACGTGCTGCGCACCTCGCAAGGCATGGCCGGCTTCGTCGCCCGCACCACTGACGACGGCGAGCTCCGGCTGCGCGACATCCCCGATCTCCAGGCTTACTGCTACGTGGTGGCCGGCATCGTCGGCGAGCTGCTCACCGAGCTCTTCCTGCTCGGCCGCCCGCGCCTTGAGCCGGTCGCCGCCCGACTGCGCGAGCGCTCGCGCGCCTTCGGCGAGGGGCTCCAGCTCGTCAACATCCTCAAGGATTCGGCGTCGGACGCCACCCAGGGGCGGCGCTACCTGCCCGACGGCGTCGACCGCTCCGAAGTGCTGGCGCTGGCCCGCGGCGATCTCCAGGCGGCCCGCGAGTACGTGCTCGCCCTGCAGAGCGCCGGAGCCGAGCGGGGGCTGGTGGCCTTCAACGCGCTGCCGGTCCGCCTCGCCACCGCCAGCCTCGACCGCGTCGAGCAGGCCGGCCCAGGCTCGAAGCTCACCCGCCCCGAGGTCTACGCCATCGTCCAGCGCCTGAACCGCGCGCTCGACCAGAACGAGCCGGCGGTCTGTTGAGGAGACCGTAGGGGCGGCCCTGTGTGGCCGCCCTGGGCGGGGGTACCTTGAGCAAAGCAGGGCGGCCACATAGGGCCGCCCCTACCGACGATCCTAGCTCGCCGCCCCCTCCTCCACCACCCACGTATCCCCTGCCCGCAGCAGGTCCTCCAGCTTGCCGACGCCGAGGCGGTCGGTCTCGGTCTGGATCTGCCCGATCACCCGCTCCTCATAGGAGGGGATGCCGACGTCGCGGAAGACGCCGAGCGGCACCGGGAAGTGCGGCGGCTGGAGCTGGGCCATCAGGAAGGCGAGGGCGGGGTTGTCCTGCGTCTCATCCCAGACCAGGCAGTCGTCGGCGCTGAGCTCGCCGCCCAGCTCGATGACCTCCATCTGGGTGCCCCGCATCCGGATCCCTCGCTCCCGGTTCTTGCCGAAGACCAGCGGCTTGCCGTGCTCCAGGTAGAGCGCGGTCTGGTCCTTGGTCTCCTTGTCGGTGAGGTCGGCGAACGCCTTGTCGTTGAAGATGTTGCAGTTCTGGTAGATCTCGATGTAGGCGGTCCCCTTGTGCTGGGCGGCCCGGCGGAGGGTGTCGCGCAGGTGGGACTGGAAGATGTCGACGCTGCGGGCCACGAAGGTCGCGCCGGCGCCGATGGCGAGCGACAGCGGGTTGAACGGGTAGTCGACCGAGCCCGCCGGCGTCGATTTGGTCTTCTTCCCCAGCTCGCTGGTCGGCGAGTACTGCCCCTTGGTCAGGCCGTAGATGCGGTTGTTGAACATCAGGATCTTCACCCCGACATTGCGCCGCAGCACGTGGATCAGGTGGTTGCCGCCGATCGACATCGAGTCGCCATCGCCGGTGGCGATCCAGACCTCCAGCTCCGGCCGCGCCAGCTTGAGCCCGGTCGCCACCGCCGGCGCCCGCCCATGGATGGTATGGAAGCCGAAGGTGTTCATGTAGTACGGAAAGCGGCTCGAGCAGCCGATCCCGGAGACGACGACGAACTTCTCGCGCGGGATCCCCAACTCGGGGAACACCTGCTGCACGGCCGACAGGATCGCGTAGTCGCCGCAGCCGGGGCACCAGCGCACCTCCTGGTCGGTCTGGAAATCTTTTTTGGTCAGGGTCGGGATCGGCGTCTCAGTCGGCATGCTTCGGCTCCAGGATCGACTGGATCGCGTCCAGGATCTCTTGACGGGAGAAGGGTTTCCCCTGCACCTTGCTGAGGGTGACGATGTCCTTCAGGTAACGGGCCCGCAGCAGCAGCGCGAGCTGGCCGAGGTTCATCTCGGGCAGCAGCACCTTGTCGAACCTCGCGAGCACATCGCCCAGGTTCCTGGGGAAGGGGTTCAGGTAGCGCAGATGGGCCCGGCTGACCTTGAGCCCCCGGCTGCGCGCGTTGTTGACCGCGCCGGTGATCGCGCCCGCCGTCGAGCCCCAGCCGAGGACGAGCAGCTCGCCCCCTTGCGGATCGCCGAAGACCTCGACGTCCGGGATCTCGTTGGCGATCCGCGCCACCTTCTCGGCTCGCAGATGGATCATGGTCTCGTGGTTGACCGGGTCGTAGGAGACGTTGCCGGTGACGTTCTCTTTCTCCAGGCCGCCGATCCGGTGCTCCAGGCCCGGCGTGCCGGGGATGGCCCAGGGGCGGCTGAGCGTCACTTCGTCGCGCTCGTAGGGGTGGAATCCCTCTGGATCGGTGCGGAACTCGATCCGCAGGTCGGGCAGGTCCGCCACCTCCGGCAGCTTCCAGGGCTCCGAGCCGTTGGCGATGTAGCCGTCGGAGAGCAGCACCACCGGCACCATGTGGCGGGTAGCGATGCGCACCGCCTCCAGGGCGACGTCGAAGCAGTCCTTCGGCGTCGAGGCGGAGAGGATCGGCAGCGGCGATTCGCCGTTGCGGCCGAACATCACCTGCAGCAGGTCGGCCTGCTCGGTCTTGGTCGGCAAGCCGGTCGAGGGCCCGCCGCGCTGGATGTCGCAGACCACCAGCGGCAGCTCGGTCATGATCGCCAGGTTCATCGCCTCGGCCTTGAGGGCGATCCCGGGACCCGAGGAGACGGTGACCCCGAGGGCGCCGCCGAACGAGGCGCCGATCGCCGAGCAGACGGCGGCGATCTCGTCCTCGGCCTGGAAGGTGGTGACGCCGAAGTTCTTGTAGCGCGACAGCTCGTGGAGCACGTCCGAGGCCGGCGTGATCGGGTAGGCGCCGAGGAAGAGCGGCAGGCCGCTGCGCCGGCTGGCCGCGATCAGCCCCATGGCCAGCGACATGTTGCCGGTGATGTTCCGGTAGAGCCCGGGCGCCATGTGCGCCGCCGGCACCTCGTAGCGGTCGTGGAAGAGCTCGGTGATGTCGCAGAAGTTCCACCCCGCCCGCAGCACGGCGACGTTCGCCTCGGCCAGGCTCGGCTTCTTGGCGAACTGCTTCTTGAGCCACTCGACCGTGTTGTCGAGCGGCCGCGAGAAGAGCCAGTAGCACATGCCGAGGGCGAACATGTTCTTGCAGCGGTCCATCGACTTGGTGTCGAGGCCGCTCCCCTCGAGCGTGCGGCGGGTCATCGTGGTCAGCGCCGCCTGGAACACCCGGTAGTTGGCGAGGCTGCCGTCCTCCAGGGGGTTGACGGTGATGTTCGCCTTGGCGAAGTTGCGGGCGTTGAACTCATCGGTGTTGACGATGACGATGCCGTTGGGCTTGAGATCCTTGATCTCCTTCTTCAACGCCGCCGGGTTCATGGCGACCAGCACGTCGGGCGCGTCGCCGGGGGTGTGGATGTCGTAGTCGGCGATCCGCACCTGGAAGGCCGAGACGCCGGGCAGGGTGCCGGCGGGGGCCCGGATCTCGGCCGGAAAGTCGGGCAGCGTCGACAAGTCGTTGCCGAGCAGCGCCGAGGTGTTGGAGAACTGGGTACCGGTAAGCTGCATGCCGTCGCCCGAGTCGCCGGCAAAGCGGATGACCACCTCGTCGATCTTCTCGGGCACGACCGTGGATTTCTCTTTTTCTACGATCATGTTCGTCTCTCTCCGGAGATGAAAACAAAAAGGACCCGGCCATCATGCCAGGTCCCCTCTGGAGCATGGCCCCCGGACGCCAGTGCTTATTCGCGGCCCGATCTTAGCAGAGTGGGGGCTGTCAGGGATCGGCTATCGGGGTCAAACAGGCAGCCGCGCCAGGGCGGCTCTCTCTTCGGCGGTCAAACCGTCTGCGAGATCCGGAAAGGCCTCGAGGAGCCCCTGGGCGTCGGCGAAGTCCTGGAGCCTCTTCGAGCGCCGGCGGGCCGGGTCGGCGGCCGCCCTCAGCTTCTCGTGGAGAAGATCAGATGGGATGATGACCCGCAACGGTACCCCGTCGAGCTCGATCTCTTCCGCCCGGGCCACGGCGGCGGCCAGCGCCGGATCGTCGGTGAACTGGACAGGGGTTCCTTCCGGTTCCGGACCCCGCCAGTTCTCGGAGTGCTCGAACCGGCCCGTCCGGCTGAACCCGACCGCCTCCAAGGCTGCTTCGGGGATGGCTTCACGGTCCAGGACGGCGAGATCGATGTCCACGGTCGTCCGCGGCTCTTCCTGATGCACCTGGAGCGCAAGGCCGCCGATCAGGGCGTAGGGCGTTCCGGCCTCGAACAGGACCCTGCCGACCGCCAGCAGCGCAGGCTTCTTCGACTGTTCCATTCCAGTCCTCATCCAGTGCCACTGCCGATCCAGGAGGAACCCGGTTTCGAGACCGTCGGGCAGGATTTCCGCTCGGCGCATGACCACAGGCTAGGTTCCAGGCCCGAGGCTGTCAAGAAGAGTCCCCCCAAGCTCCCCCTCCAGGCACCTTTACAGATAGAGCCGGTCTTCCCGGCCGGCCCGTACACCAAGGAGGCATCATGCGGAAAGCTCTTCTCCTGCTCGCCCTGACCCTGATCCTCTGTTGCAGCATCGCCCTGGCACAGTCCTCGGCGTCCCCGGCCACCGCGGCGCCGGATCTCCAGACGCTCCATCAGGCGATCTTCTCCCCCAACGCCGATCCGCAACCGAAGATCGCCCTGTGCAGCCCGCCCACCAACGATGTCTGCCCCTACAAACAGTGCGAGTGCCTCCGGTACACGTGCTCCCACTGCGGCATCAAATCGTTCACCTGCAATGAGGCGACCGGCGTTTCGAGCTGCGTCTGCAAGACCTGCTGAGCCTGTAGGGGCGGCCCTGTGTGGCCGCCCTGGGCGGGGGAACGAGGGCCCGACCGCAAAGACAGACCGCAAAGATGGGCCCGAAACGATGGGCCGAAAATGAACAGGGCGGCCACACAGGGCCGCCCCTACAAAACACCGCTGAATACGCCCTACGCGTGCCCGGCCTTGGCCGCCTCGCGCGCCTGGGCCTGCCTGGCCTCGTCCACAAGGTTGAAGGCGTCGCGCCGCATCTTCGAGCGCTGGACGTCCTCCTCGGGGAAGCTCGGGCGGTAGCCGAGGCGGTTCTCGTCGAAGGTGAACGGCTTCATCAGGTCGGACTTGCCGACGATCGACTGCTCGCGGGTGAAGTAGGCCATGTCGTAGTTGTTGGACATGATGATGGCCTCCTCCGGGCAGGCGTCGACGCAGAAGCCGCAGAAGACGCAGCGCAGCATGTCGATCTCGTAGACCGTCGGGTACTTCTCGATATTGACGTCCGGGTGCTCGCCCGCCTCGATGTGGATGCACTCGGCCGGGCAGTTCTGGGCGCACAGGAAGCAGGCCACGCAGCGCACCGAGCCGTCGGGACGGGTGGTGAGGATGTGATGGCCGCGGAAGCGGTGGCTGTAGTTGCGCCGCTCCTCCGGATACTGGATGGTGTACATCCGGCCCGGCTTGAAGAGGTTCTGCAGGAAGTGGCGCAGGGTCACCATCAGGCCGCTGAACAGCGGCAGGTAGAGCCGCTCCGCGAACCCCGGCTTGTAGGGTTTGGGCTCGGTGGGATAGGGCGACCGCAGGACCGGCCGGACGGGCTGCTGGGTCTGCTGCAGTGATTGAGTCAAAGGCTGGCTCATCGTTCGAGCTCTCCGGCAATGACGTTCAGGCCGCCCAGCGAGACGATGGCGTCGGAGACCGAGCCGCCGGTGATCAGGCCGGGAAAGGCGGAGAAGATCGGGAAACAGGGGGGCCGGCAGTGAATGCGGTAAGGCTTGCCGGTGCCGTCGCTGATGGCGTAGAAGCCGAGCTCGCCGTTGGCTCCCTCGACCATGCTGTAGATCTCCCCTTCCGGCACCACGATGCCGTCCATGATCAGCTTGAAGTGGTAGATCATCGACTCCATCTGGTTGTAGCACGCCTCCTTGGGGGGGAGCGCCACGTGCGGGTCGTCGACGATGTAGGGGCCGGAGGGCATGCCGCGGTCGAGGAGCTGGCGGATCATCTTCAGCGACTCGCGGATCTCCAGCATGCGGATGCGGAAGCGGTCGTAGACGTCGCCGCCGTAGAGCACCGGCACCTCGAAGTCGAGGGTGTCATAGAGGTCGTAGGGGTGGGCCCGGCGCACGTCGTAGCCGACGCCGCTCGCCCGCAGGCAGGGGCCGGTCCAGCTCCAGTTCACCGCGTCCTCGCCGGAGATGGCGGCGACGCCCACCGAGCGGTCGATCCAGATCCGGTTCTTGTTGACCAGCGTCTCGACGTCGTTGACGTACTGCGGGATCATCTCCACCAGCCGCCGGCAGCGCGCCTCGAAGTCGGGCGGCAACTCCTGGATCAGGCCGCCGATCCGGCAGGCCGACACCGTCAGGCGGGCGCCGCAGACCGACTCCAGAAGACCGTAGATCTCCTCGCGCGGCTGGAACAGATACCAGAAGCTGGTCAGGCCGCCGGCGTCGACCAGCGTCGTGCCGTTGCACACGCAGTGGTCCATGATGCGCGAGAACTCCGAGAGGATCATCCGCGCCCATACGGCCTTCGGCGGCACCTCGACCTTCAGCATCTTCTCCACCGTCCGGCAGTAGCCGACGTTGTTGATGAACGCCGAGCAGTAGTTCAGCCGGTCGGTGTAGGGGATGACGTGCTGCCAGGTGTGCGTCTCGCACATCTTCTCGAAGCAGCGGTGGAGGTAGCCGATCTCGACGTCCGAGGCGACGATGGTCTCGCCGTCCAGCACCGCCATCAGGCGGAAGGTGCCGTGCATGGCCGGGTGGGACGGACCGATGTTGATGGTCATCCGCTCGAACATCTTGTCGCCGTTGTCGGGGAGGTCGAACTTCGGCTTGTAGATCTTGTCCTCGGTGAGGATCCAGCGCTTCGCCGCGTCGTAGTCCTTGCGCAGCGGATGCCCCTGGAAGGCCTCGTGGGTAAGGAGGCGCCGCAGGTTCGGATGCCCGTCGAAGCCGAAGCCGAACATGTCGTAGGCCTCGCGCTCGAACCAGTCGAGACCCTTCCAGAGCCGGATCATCGAGGGGAGCACCACGTCGTCCTCGCGCATCGGCACCTTCAGCCGCAGCCGCGCGCCGCGCTGGATCGAGTAGAGGTGGTAGATCGCCTCGAAGCGCTCCTCGCGGTCCGGGAAGTCGACGCCGCAGAGGTCGAGCATCATGTCGAACTGCGTCTGCGGGTTCTCCTTCAGCTCGCGGGCGACGTCGAAGAGGACGTCCTTGCTGACGATCCAGACCGGCTGGTCCAGACCCTCCTGCGGCAGGATGCTGCCGGCCGGGAACTTCGCCCGGACGGCGTCGAGCTCCGGCGTGGTGGTCGAGGGCTTAGGCTGTGGGGGCGCCAGCGTTGACACTCTTGGTCTTCTCCTGGTCCTTGGTTTCCCGGGTCTCTTGGCGGCGCTTTTCACGCGAGAATTCGCGGTCGCGGGCGACCTTCTCCTTGAGCTGGAGGATGCCGTAGATCAGCCCCTCCGGCGTCGGCGGGCAGCCGGGGACGTAGACGTCCACCGGGATGACCTCGTCGATCCCCTGCATCACGTGGTAGGCGCGGTAGAAGCCGCCCGAGCAGGCGCAGGCGCCCATCGAGATGACCCACTTGGGGTCCGCCATCTGGTCGTAGATCTTTTTCAACACCGGTGCCATCTTGTCGTTGATGGTCCCCGCCACCAGCAGCACGTCGCTCTGCCGGGGCGAGAAGCGCACCACCTCGGCACCGAAGCGCGACACGTCGTAGTGGCTGGACACCGTGGACATGAACTCGATGGCGCAGCACGCCGTCCCGAACGGGAACGGCCAGAAGGAGTTGCGCGCGGACCAGTCCTCCAGCGTGTCGAACGTGGTGGTGATCCAGCTTTCTCCGATCATGTTGTTCATGGGGTAAGTTCCTCTCGCGCCCCCCAGTCTACCACTTGTGACTGGCGGTCACAAGCTCTCGTAAGGCCAGCGTTTTCTAGGGGTTACCCGACAGGCTACCGCCGGAGACCGGGCCGGGGCGGCCCGGTCTTCCCTACCCTGCAACGCCGGCCGGAGGGGCGGGATTCCCCCTGCCGGACGACCCGCCCTAGAGCAGGCAGTAGGCGCGGTAGATGGCGTTGCCGCTGCTGGTGTCCACGCCGCGCCGCCGCGCTGACGGTGACGACGGTCTCGTTCGGGCCGGGTACCGGCTCGGCGAAGGTGCCGTACCGGGGTGGGCCTTCGAAGCTTTCGACGACGGCTGCTTTCATGACGATTTTCCTTCGCGGGTCGAAGGGCCAAAGATACCAACGCAACCGTGGCGCTCCTGACGGGACTGGCCGTGCGTGCGCCTACAAAGCTAGGCCGCATAACCCTTGGGACCAGCCGTTCAGCCGAGAGCTGTATCGCATATCCAGAGATGTGTGCGGCAAATGCCTCAAACATGCCGCAAATGCCTCGGTAGGGGTGACTCCGATCCAGGTTGATGCCGCTAAAACCATAGTCCCGGAGACAAGCTCAGAGGTCTGAAGGGCCCAGTCCACGGTTTATGCCGCATCAAACCAGGTAAGGTTATCCGGAGTCAGGATTTTGCGCTATATACCTGGGTCAGGAAGGAAAACGCCGGCCCATTTGCGGCATGTTTTCCGCTCATATCCTGAGCGCACCGGCGTTACCTAGAGAGGAAGAGAATCTACCGGACAGGTAGGGGCTGCCCGAACGTGATCCAGAACCGGTTGAGGTCGCGGATGATAAACTCCCGCATTCCGTAGAAGGTGTCGTGGAGGCCCTCTACGACCTCCACGCGATCCTTGAGCCGTCCGTACAGGCCGTCGACGTCCTCCACGTGGACGTACAGATCGACCTCGCGGCGGTGCTGGGCGCTGGGCCGGCCCCCCGCTTGGAACATGACCTCGCTGCTCCCGAACGACAGCAGCGCCCAGTTCATCTCGCCATCTTCTTCGTTCGTCCTGATCAGAGTAAAACCGATGGCCTCGTACCAATCGACTGTGGCCCGTACATCGGGCACGTGGATCATCGGCACCACTTTTTCGGCCATGATCTCCCTCCTCCTCAGGGCTGCGCGGCCGGCCCCTTGAAAACCTTTCCATTCTGCATGACGAAGCTGACCTTCTCCGTCTGGCGGATGTCCTGCAAGGGGTCGCCGGGGACCGCCACGAGGTCGGCGAGCTTGCCGGGCTCGAGGGTGCCGATCTTGTCGGTGAGGCCGAGCAGGTCCGCGCCGCTGCGGGTCGCGGAGATCAGCGCTTGGGCCGGGGTCATGCCGTTCTTCACCATCAGGGCGAACTCCTGCGCGTCGAGGCCGTGCGGCTCGACCGCCGAGTCGGTGCCGAAAGCCACCTTGACCCCGATCTTCATCGCGCGCTGGAACATCGACTGCATCGCCGCCGCCGCGGCCCGCGCCTTGACGGCGATGGGCGGCGGGAAATGGTCCGCCTTCAGCCCCACCCAGTAGCCGGCGAAGAGCGTCGGCACGAGGTAGACCCCCTTCTCCTTCATCATCCGCAGGGTGTCGTCCTGGATAAACGAGCCGTGCTCGATCGAATCGACGCCCGCGGCGATGGCGATCTTCGCCGCCGCGTCGCCGTGGCAGTGCGCGGCGACCTTGCGGTGCCAGGCGTGCGCCTCGGAGACGATGGCGTCCATCTCCTCCCGCGTCAGCTCGGGGACGTCGACCGGATCGGAGAGCGAGAGCACGCCGCCCGAGGGCATGCACTTGATCACGTCGGCGCCGAACTTGATCTGGAAGCGCACCGCCTCACGGCACTGCTCGGGACCGTTGCAGATCCCCTCGATCGTGCCCGACGGCTTAATCCGGTCCGGCGGGAAGGGGGCGTTGTCGGCGTGGCCTCCCGTCGAGCCGACGCCGTGGTTGGCGATCAGCATGCGGGGGCCCACCGCCACGCCGGCGTTGATGGCGTTCCGCAGGCCGAGGGACACGTAGTCCTGCGAGCCGAGGTCGCGCACAGTGGTAAAGCCGGCCTCGAGGGTCACCCGGGCGTACTTGGCGGCGTAGAGCGCCTGCTCGGCCGGGAAGCGCAGGGAGGACTGGTAGAAGTCGCGGTAGTAGTCGTCCGAGCCCTCCATCGCCATGTGGACGTGGGCGTCGATGAACCCGGGCAGGAGCGTCGAGTCGCCGAGGTCGATGACCTGCGCGCCCGCCGGCACGGCCAGGTTCTGCCCGACCTGGGTAATGTGGTCGCCCTCGACGATGACCATCCCGGGCGCCAGCGGGCGCTCCGACGTCGAGGTGAAGACGCGCGCGGCCTTGAGCACGATCGTACCCGGAAACCCACCTGGGGTCTGTCCGGCGGCCGGCCCCGCGAACGGCAGGGCCAGCCCTGAAACCATCAGCATCATCACTGCGACTAGAACCCGCTTCCTCATCCGGCTCTCTCCTTTCGGGCGACTGGGGGACTTCCGAGATCCGGAGAGTCTAGCAGGTGGCCGACGCGTCGGTGACGTGTCGGAGGACACGTCACCCACGCGGGCCCCCAGGGCGATGAATCATTTTTTCCAGGAAGACGAGACGGCATGGAGCCTGCACTGGTCCCAGGGAGACCCCGTGTTAGGATTCACCCTCAATCGCAAGTTTCGCTGTCCAAAGGAGAAGTGCCATGGGCACCAAGTTACTGGCGAGGACGTCAAGCCTGGCGGTTGCCGCCATCTGTCTCTTTCTGTTCAACGTCCGGCTGGACGCTCAGCCGACGCCGCCACCGGCCCAGGGAGCCGCTCCGCAGGTCCGCATGCGCTGGCAGGACTTCATCAGCGGGCCGGACGGCGCCAAGCGGCTCGCCAGCCTGGAGGCCGCGATCACGAAAATGAAGTCGCTCGACGGCAGTCCGAAGGACTCAGCCGACTACCGGCGAAGCTGGCAGTACTGGGCCAACATCCACGGCTACTACGGAGCGCAGAGCCCCGACGGCACGGTGGCGCAGCAGATCCAGTACCTTCAGGACAACGGAATGGGGAGCTATGTGCCCTATTACCAGGGCATCGTCGACCAGACGGCTCCGGACGCCACGGCGCAGGCCACCTGGGCCACGTGCCAGCACTCGGGCCAGACGCAGGCGCTGAACTTCTTCGGCTGGCACCGCATGCTCCTCTACTACTATGAACGGGTTCTCCGCTGGGCCTCGGGCGACGACACCCTTCGCCTGCCCTACTGGGACTATACGGACCCCTCGCAGGTAGCGCTGCCGGGCGGCTTCCAGAACGCGGCGTCCTCCCTCTACGACGCCAAGCGCGATCCGGACATGAACACCGGCGCCTCCACGCTCAACCCGGATTCCACGAACGTCAACGCGCTGCTGCGCTTGTCGGACTACTTCACCTACGAGGGACGGATCGAGGGGGGCATCCATGGGTACGTCCACTGCACCACCGGCCCCACCTGCCCGGTGGCCCACATGGGCGACGTGCCCGTCGCCGGGAACGATCCGGTCTTCTACTCGCACCACGCCAACATCGACCGGCTGTGGGCCTGCTGGCAGAAGCTCTATCCGACGCCGGCCGGCACCTGGCAGGACCAGCAGTTCAGCTTCGTCGACGAGACGGGGGCCCTGGTCACGAAGCCGGTGAAGAACTTCCTCGACTCGACGACGCTCGGCTATGTCTACGACAATGACAGCGACTGCTCGCGCGCGTCCACGACCCTCGCGGCCAATGCCTCGACCGCCGCGAAGCCGGCCGCGCCCGGCAGCGGCAAAAGGAGCATGGCCATGATCGGCTCCGTGAAGAGCATCGCGATCAATCAACCGCAGGTCAGCGTCGACCTCAGCGTGCCGAAGCCGAAGCTGCAGGGGATGTTCCTGCGCCTCGAGAGCGCCTCGACGACGGAGCTGGTGCTGAAGGACGTGACCGCGCAGAGCCATCCGGGAGTGCTCTTCAACGTCTTCGTTGCCAAGAAGGGAGACCCGTCAACCCGCAAGCTGGCCGGCACCATCTCGTGGTTCGGCGCCTTCCGCCACCATGGCCACACCGGGCCCGAGAAGCGCACTTTCCAGTTCGACGTCACCGACCAGTTGCGGGCCCTGGGCAGCGCCGCGGCCGACGCGGGCCTGACGGTGACCCTCGAAGCCACCGACGGCCGCGTCGCCGCCGATCCGGCCAAGAACGAAGCGAAGCGGACCTTCGCGCTCAAGGCCTTCCGGCCGCAGGCCCAGTTGAAGATCGGCTCGATCGAGCTGCAGGAAGCGACCGCCCCTGCCCCGCCGGCGCCGAAGAAGCCGTAACGCCAAGCACGCCGTGAGGGGATCCAACCGGGTCCCCTCACTACCACTTCGCGAACTTCAGCTTCAAATCCGAACGGTAGCGGGCCAGCGGCGGCGACAGCTTGTCGATCAGCTTCAGCGCCTGATCCCGGGTCATGTGCGTCGTGTACGAGCCCTGCAGCTTGGGATCGGGCATGTCGACCAGGATGGAATCACGCCCCTCCGCGTAGAACTGCAACGTCGTATCGTGAGCGTCGGTGAAACCGATGAAGTCGTCCTTGGTCGGAAGCGCGCGCCGCGCCACCGCCATCGCGTTTCCGGCGCGGACCGGCGCGGGACCCGTCGTCTCCTTGCAGCTTCGCTCCGCGTGGATGCAATAGAAAAAGCTCAGGTTTCCCGGGGGTTCGGCGGCGGCCAGGGGCGCGAGGAAAGCAGACATCAGCAGGGCGTAGATTTTCATGATGGCTCGCCGTCAAGGGTGCGGAGTGATCTTCGCGGACGCGACCACCTGCCGAGCCTGCTCGACCGTCGCCGAATCGCCCGTATGGGTCAGAATGGTGATCGTCACTAGGTGCCGGCCCAGGAGCATCGCGCCTTGGGTTGCTTCGCGATAATCGCCAGGACCCTTCTCCTCATTGCGATCGGTGAGGTGATACAGGTAGCCGACACCCTGCTCACCACGAACCTCAGAGAGCTCCAGGCGGTCTTGAAGCGACGTCGGAAGAGAGCGATTGCCCTGCTCGACGACGGAGGCTCGCAATCCCTCCGGCGTCGAGGCCGGGGACCCCGCTTTGACAGGCAACACCGTCATCAGGACTACAAACCGCCCCGAATCGGCTGAGGACAGACGGAGGGTAAGGCCAGGACCGGCAACTTCGTGATCCGATTGCCAGGTGGACGGGATTGCAAGATCGAGGGTACTGCCATCCGGCAAGGGCGTGCTCGAGGATGCGGCGATCGCCGCTCCTGACAGCAGCGGCCCGAAGATGACGAGCCCGAACAGAACTATTCTCTTCAAAGGCATTTAAGTTTCTCCATTCGCCGCTGGGACAAGCAGCTAAAGCTCTCCTGAGTATCTCACGAAAACGGCCGGCGGCTTTATCGCTCGTGGGAAAACAGGCCGACGAGCAGCAGACAGCTCTCCGAGCCCGGACGCAAAGGTCTAACCGAGAGGGCCGGCCGGCCCTCTCGCCAGAGCAATCCTTGCAGCGGAGCCAACTCCAAAGCCTTGGGGCCTTCGACCCGCCAATCGCCTTCGCTGCACAGCAACAAACCGGCATCACCCTCCGGCAGACGGGCCTCGCCGCTATACGGCGTCACCTCGGCGCGGAACCGTCCCCGGCGCGTCATCACGTTGAAGTCGGTGCTGGGGCCGCCCAAAAGGGTGGCGTCGAGCGGCAGGTCGCCGGAAAAGCGGAACGGCTCATGGCGGCGGTCGAGCCGGTGAACGAGCTCGCCGTTTGCCGCGTGAAGGATCATGCCTGATCCTCGAAGAAGGACGATGCAGCGGTCGATCCCGGGGAAGACCGAGAACGGCGCGTCCTGCTCGACCTCGGCGATGCTGATCCGCCAGTCGAACGTGTCGGGCGGCGCTCCGGGCGGGCTGACGGCGATCTCCCGGGTGAGCCCGGCACCGTTCTTCCACCTCTGCGGCGCGAGGTCCCGCAGATCGAACGGTTCGCAGGAAGCGTCCATCGGCACAGTGTATCGGAGTACAACGCCCGAGGAGTCTGGGCCGCAGAAAAAAACAACCAAGGACGTAAAGGACTGCAAGGACAACAAGGACGAGAAATGACCGAACCTGTTATCATCCCTTAGTCTTTGCTGTCCTTGTTGTCCTTTACGTCCCTTAGGGCTCGTCACGGAGTAATTGTGTCATTTCCGCGTCCGGCCCAACGGGTCGGGAGATCCCAGCCCAGGGCTGAGGCCGAAGGCCGATGCCCTGGGAAGAAAAGGCGTTTCCAATCGTTGCGGCCTGAAAGGTCGCGAGAACCCGGCTCGCCAAGACAGCTCTCGCGACCTTTCAGGCCGCAGCGTTGTCATCCCTTCACCCAGGGCATCGGCCTTCGGCCTCAGCCCTGGGCTCCATTCTCCCGACCCGTTGGGCCGGACGGAGCCGAACGCCTCAAGGGCTGAGCTCCCGGAGAGTTGGTGCGGTTATTCTGTGACGAGCACTTAGCGAAGCAGCGGCCGGTTGAGCTCCGTGCGCCACGTCGACGGATCGGGGCTCGACTCGGGGCCCGTAACGTAGGATTCCCAGAGGTCCGGAGCTCCCGTGAGCCCCTCGGCGCTCATCCAGGCGCCGACCTCGGCCCACGCGGCGTAAAGCTTTTCGTAAGAGCCATGGTAGACCGCGCGCACCACCTTCGCGCCTCCCAAAGAGCCCGGCTTCACGCGGCCCGTGGCGGAGACCGGCGCCGAGACCGGCAAGCCGAGCTCGAAATCGAAGCTCTGGGTGTCCATCTTCAAGTGGTGGGCGAAAATAGGGCCCGTGGGAGTTATGCCCTGCGCCGCGACGGCGGTTTTCAGCTCGCCGATGGCCGGTCCCATGACCTTCTGAATTTCCGACCGTGGGATCGTAAGGTGAATGATGGCGGCTTGCTGGGTGTCGGTCTGTACGATCTCTGGTTTGTCAAGCACGGGATCTCCTTATTTCTGCCGGTGCCCCTCTATGAAGGACCCGATCCCTTGGTGAACTGCACATCACGGGCCCTCCCGACGCCGACGAGGAAGCCGGTGACCTTCTCGCCGGCGTCCCGCTGGAAGCGTATCACCCCGGCCGGACCGAGGAACGCGTCGACGTAGGCGGGATCGAGCGCCCAGACGATGTGCGCCGACGCTTCAAAGGCCTACAACGGCGGGGCGTCTCTCATCCCTGATCACGACGGCCTGGCTCGGGACCGCCAGACCAGACGGCCCGCCCACAGACAAAGGCCCGCCGTGAGCACGGTGAGGGCGAGGTACCAGGGGTCGGTCGCCAGGTGGGGGTCTTCCCGGATCATCCGCAGGATGTGCGCGACGGTGATCAAGCCGAAGAGGATGCCGGTCGTCACTACATAGATTTTCATGGAATCTCCGTTGAAAGGGCGATTATAATCTCAGGGCCGGGTGGACGCAGGATCCCCGGCCTTACCAAGGGAGAGAGCGATGAAAAAGCAGGAATCGAAGAAGCTGACGCTGACCCGGGAAACCCTCCGCACCCTCGAAGGAATCGAGCCCGGACAGATCGCGGGCGGGCTCGCGGACAACCCCGGCAAGGTCTCCAGCGACAACCGGGCTTGCACCTTCTCCCGGACTTGCGAGTAGCGGGCAGCCCTCCCTTTGTCCCCGGCGGGCGGTCCTGGCACACTTCATAAGATAGGCGGGTGCGGAGACGGATGAACCGTCACAGCCCCGCTTCTCAAAGGAGACTCCATGAAGAAGACCGAATCGAAGAAGCTGACGCTCTCCAGAGAAACCGTCCGGACCCTCGACGGGTACCTCCAGGACGTCAAGGGCGGCGTTGCGTCCGGCGTGGCCATCGTCTCGAGCGACAACCGGGCCTGCACCTACTCCCGCCAGTGCCCGGTCGAGCAGATCCCCCCCGGCGTCAACGGCTAGATCTCCCGCCGCCCCGGAAACCAGAATCTCCGGGGTGGCTCCCCCGCCGAATCCTCTCCTCCGCCGGCGCATGAACATGCTCTGGCGACGCCCCCGCGGCGTTGACAGGATGTCTCCAGTGCCGGGCCTGGCGCGATCCCGCTCCACGCCGGCCTTCCCTGGAGGGATCGAGATGCGACGCAAAATGCCTTTCCTCGCGGCGACCTTTCTGGCCGCCTTCGGCCTTGCGGGCTGCAACGCCCTGCGCACTCTGACCGAGCCGCCGGACGACGGGCTGACGGGACCCTACACGTTCAGCCTGTCGACGAATCTGAGCAATTCCACGGGCACACCCACCCTTGTCGACGCCCAGATCCTCATCGACAACGTCGTCGTGGCGGATTCCTGCCCGCAACAGTACGAATTTCCCCAGACCGACGGCGACGGCAATATCACCTATTTCTGTGAGGCTCCGGCCTCCTCCACGGTCAACCTCGGCACCGGAGGCCATATCGGCCCCGGGTTGCATACCCTTCTGTTCTTTATCTCCTCGCAAACGGCGAGCGCGCCCACGCCCTACACCGTGATGACCTTCTCCCTCCAGGTGAACGACGCCCAGGGCAATCCCCTCAAAACCCTCAGCCTGCCCGCTCAATCGGCCATCCTCCGGGCCGGCCAGAGCATCGTCTACGAGATCTCGATCTAGTCAGAGCAGGCCAGTCAAAAAAGGCGATACGTGCAGACGATCAAAGGAGACTCGCGATGACAAGGTACAGGGTTGCATCGGCGATGAAGTGTGTTACGACGGCGGCTTCGAGGCCGCGATACCAGTAGAGCCAGCCGAGGACGAGCGCGGCGAGGCCGTTCAGTGTGAGCGCGCGGAGAATCGGATGCGCAGAGGTGGGCGCATTGCCCACGTGAGCGAGGCCGAACAGGACCGAGGCCACGACAATCCCGAGCCCGGCGGAAATTTGTGCAGCCCGCCGCGAGCGCCTGCGGAGCGCCAGGAACGCAAGGCTTGCGACAAGGGTGGAGAGGCCGAGCCGGTAGATGAGCTCTTCGCTGATCGAGGAGAAGGCGGCGATCCCGAGGCGAAGGGTCCATGGCATCGCGCCGATGGCGCGGATTCGTTGAAGGCTTTCGCCGGAAAAGAGGAGATTATCAAGACCCAGGACAACGAGGACCATCGCGGGCCCGATGACAACTGAAGCCAGGATCGTGCGACCGAGCCGGGGCCGTTGCGCCGGCGAGAGAGAGGCAAGATTGGCAGGTGTGCCCAGGCCCAGTCCCGCCATGGGCCAACGGATTTTTCTCAGCCACGACTCGGCTTGCATCCCCTGTCCTCCGCCAGGAACCGCGCCAAGCCCGCTGCCCTAAGTGGGTCACCTCGATCCATAGGTCACCCTTTACAGCAGGCCGGCCCGCATGGCCTTGCTGACGGCCGCGGACTTGGTGTGGACCTGGAGCTTCTCGTAAATGCTGCGGATGTAGTTGCGCACGGTGTTGATGCTGATCCCGAGCTGGTCGCCGGAAACCTGATAGCTGCACCCTTCGGCGACCAGGCGGAGCAGGTGGATCTCCTGCGGCGTCAGCGCTTCGTCGAGCGCCACCGGCGGCGGATGGCGGCGGAACAGCTCCACCACTTTCCGCGCGATCTCGGGCGACATGGGGGCGCCGCCCTCGCGCGCCTCGCGCACGGCTTCGAGTATCCGGGAAGGCGGCGTGGACTTGAGCAGATAGCCGACGGCGCCATTGCAGAGCGATTCGAAAACTTTGTCTTCGTCGGTGAGGGAGGTCAGCATGAGGATCGCCGCCCCCGGCCAGCGCTCGCGCAGCGATCCGGCGCCCTCGGAGCCCGACATTCCCGGGAGCTTGATGTCGAGGAGCACCACGTCCGGCGTTTCGCCGCCGCGCGTGGCCAGCGCCTGCTCGAGCGAGCCGAAGGCCGCGCTGCAGCGGTAGCCCGGAGTGCCGTCCACCAGCATCCGCAGACCCTCGCGGGTGATCCGGTCGTCCTCGACGATCACCACGCGGATACGGTCCTGTTCGATCATGGCGCTACCTCCAAGGCTAGTTTCCGCCGTATCCCCCGCGCAGGTCAAACATGATCATGCGCCCCCGCCCCCCCGGTTACAACCTTACGCTCAGGCGGACACGGGTGCCCTGGCCCGGCGTCGAATCGATCGCGAGCGTTCCGCCCAGCCTCTCCGCGCGCTCCTGTAAATTGCGCAGGCCGTTGCCGGCGTGTCCGTTCTTTGTGGAGAACCCGACGCCGTCGTCCCGCACCTCGGCCGTCAGCTCGCGGCCGGTCGCCGCGACCTCGATCCATACCGTCCGGGCCTGGGCGTGCTTGCAGGCGTTGTGCAGCGCCTCCTTGAGCACCAGGTACAGGTCACGTTTCATCTCCGGGCGCAGCACGATCTCGGCGGCCCGCGGCGGACCGGCGAACAGGACGCCGACGCCGCGCGCCTCCAGCAGATCCCCCGCGAAACGCCGGATGCGGGCGAGCAGGCTTTCGAGATCGCCGCGGCGGGTATCGATCGCCCAGACGATGTCGCCGGTCGCCTCGATGAGCTCGCGCGCGGTCTCGCCGATCTGATCGAGGATCGTTCCCGCGGCCGCCTCGGGTCCGGACATTTGCCGCCGGCCCAGCTCGGAAAGGATCGAGATGCGCGCCAGGCTCGAGCTCAGATCGTCGTGGAGGTCGGCGGCGATGCGGGTGCGCACCCGTTCGAGCTCCAGCAGGCGCGACACCTGGGCGCGGTGGAGAGCCCAGCCCACGGCGGCGGCCGCCGCGCCGGCGAGGAGGACGAACCACCAGCGCTGCCAGTAGGGGGGCAGCAGCGTGAACGCGAGCGAGGCGGGAGCGGGGCTCACCACGCCGTCGGGAGTGACCGCGCGGAACAGGAAGCGATACTTGCCTGGCGCCAGATTGCCCAGCAGCACCGAGCGGTCCGCCCGCGGCTCGCTCCAGCCCGCGGCCGAGCCCTGCTGCTGATATTGATACCGCAGCCCGGCGCCGTACGCGAAGCTGATGCCGATGAAGCGGACGTCCACCTGGTTGCGCTCGGGCGGCAGCTCGAGCCCCGAGACGTCGTGCTGGCCGAGCGGCGGCAGGAGCCTGGGCACGCCGCCGATCCGCAAGGAGCTCAGGAAGATCGGCGGCGGCGCCTCGACGCGGGGGACGTCCGGCAGGTAGCGCGAGGGGCCCGAGGGGGTGCCGAACCAGAGGCTGCCGTCCTGGGCGCGGAACGCCACGTTGACGACCCGCGAGGGCAGCCCGTCGATGGCGGTCAGGGTGCGGACGCGGCCGGTCCGCGGATCGAGCTGATCGATTCCCCGGCCATGGCCGAAATAGAGGAATCCCCGGCGGTCCGCCGTCACGCACAGGACGCGGTCGCTCGACAGGCCCTGCGCGGCGGTATAGGAGACCGATCGCGGCTTGATCGAATCGAGATCCTCCATGCGGACCACGCCGCCGTTGGCGGTCGCGATCCAGAGGCGATGGTCGCTGTCGAGGTAGAGATCGTTGATCGATCCCGCGCCGGTCAGCGCCTCGGTCAGAGGGAGATCGGCCGCCTCGCCGCGCAGGCGCGCCAGCCCGCCGCCGGAAAAACCGATCCATAGGTTGCCGTAGGGGTCCTCGGCGAACGCCGACGGCGCGCCGCGGCCCAGCCGCTCGACCGCGGCCACCGGGCTGAAGCGTCCCGTGCTCCGATCCCAGAGTGAGAGAAAGGTGGGTTTTCGAGCCGCGGGCCCGGGAGCCTGCGGGCCGCCGAGGGAGGACACCCAGAGCCTGCCCCGCGAATCCTCGAACAGGCGGGAGATCTCCCCCATCTCCTCCGCGGCTTTCCAGAACGTGACAGGAGCCCGCTTCAGGGCGGCGGGCCCGTCGACCCTGGGCAGGCGCCAGAGCCCTGCCGCGCCGCCCAGCCAGATCTCGCCGCTGGCGTCCGGCATCACGATCTGGTGACGCCCCCGCCCGGAGGCACCGGCGCGCTCGATCGCCTCCGGGGTGACGTCCCGCAACTGCTCGCCGTCGAAATAGAACAGTTTCTGGCGGAGCCGGTCGCCGCCCCAGACGTAGAGGTTGGCCCGGCCATCCTCGAAGATCTCGCCGACTCCCGGCCCTCCGGCCTCCTCCCCGGCGCCATAGGAGAGGAATCCGCCGTGCGCGATGCGCATCAGGCCATGGGCCTGGGTGCCCACCCAGAGGTTGCCGTCGCGGTCCTCGGCCATCCCAGAGAGCCCGTCCGCCGGCAGCCCGTTGCGGCGGGTGTAAGTGCGGAGATCCTGGCCGTCGAACACGCTGAGCCCGGCGTTGGCCGCCACCCAGATCCTGCCGTCGCGGGTTTGCAGCAGGCCGCCGGACCGCCGCGCGCCGGAGAATCCCGAGCCCTCATCGAACCGGCGGACCTCGCCGGCAGGGCCCGGCGCCAGCGCGTACAGGGCCTCGGCGGTGGCGATCCACAGGCGGTGCCCGGAATCGAGGAGCAGCGCGGCGATCCTCGCCGTCCGCAGAGCCGGTGGACTCCTGGGGTCGGGGTCGACCCAGCGGCCGTCGGCGAGCCGGTGCAGGAGCCCGGCCTGCGTACCCACCCAGAGCCCGCCCGCGCCGTCGAGGGCCAGCGCCGCGGCCCCCGTCACCGGCGCGCCCGACTCGCGCTTCACCTCCTCGATGGCGAGGCGGCCGCCGGCGGGATGGAGCCGGAAGAGGCCGCCGCCCGCGGTGGAATCCGCCAGCCAGGTGGACGGCCCGTCGGCGAGCAGCGCCGAGATCCGCCCCGGCCGCCTGGCAGCGCCTGGAGCCGCGGGAGTGTCCGGCTCCGGCTTGAAGATCCGGCTCGTCGAGGCCGGCGCGAGGTCGAGGGCGGCGAGCCCGCTGGTGGTGCCCGCCAGCAGGCCTCCCGCCGGAGTCTCCAGCAGCGCGGTGACGTGCGGGCTCGGCAGCCCCTGCAGCGGGTCGTAGCCGACGAACCGGGAGCCGTCGAAGCGGCTGAGGCCGCTGTCGGTGCCGATCCAGAGGAAGCCGCGGGAATCCTGCAGGATGGTGCTGATCTCGTCGCCCGCCAGGCCGTCGTCGACGGTATAGACCCGGATCGGCAGGCGCTCCGCCCGCGCCGCGCCGCTCAGCGCGAGCGCGCCCGCCAGCAGAGCCGGAATCCACCTTCGCCAACCTGTTGTCTTTCGACGCGGCATGTCGCCCAAGTCTATAGCGAAGGCAGGAAGCACAGCACATGTCCATGCTCTGCCGGCACTTCCCGCGGCCGGTTAGCCTGCCGCCGGCAGCGAAATGAGATCAGTGAAAGGAGATCCGAGATGAAAACGGCAACAACGACCTTGCGCCGGGCCTCCGTGGCCTCTCTGGCCCTGCTGGCGCTGGTTACTTCGAGCTCCAGCCCGGCGGCGCCGCGCGCGGTGTACCGGCTCCGGATCATCACCGCGATTCAAAACCAGGAAACGGCGTCCACGATCCTCGATGCCAAGCTCTTCCTCGACGGAGCTCTGGTGGCCGAATCGCCATCCCCCGGCGGAAGCGGCTTGTCATCCCTGGACGGAAGCGGCTTGTCATCCCCCGGCGGAAGCAACATCGCGCAGTTCGAAACCATGGCGGGTCCCATCGCTTCGGGCCTCCATACCCTTTCGATCCGGGTCGTCGCTCAGACGTCGACCCCCAACCGCTACACCGTGCCGGAGGCTTTCGTCGACGTCCTCGACTCCAACAACCTGTCGGTGATCAAGACCAGCAATGAGTTCACCGCGATCAAGAAAACCCTCGCAACCGGTCAGGGCATCGACCTCAGGTTTCGGGTGCCATGACGCATGTTCATGCTCTTTTGCGCCCCGCCGGCGCCCTGTAGCCTTCTCCTATCGGTCCCGCCCGGCGGGCCGAATAAAAAGGAGATCCCCAATGAAACTACAGATACGCAGCCTGTTGTTGACCCTGACGATCCTCGGCGGCGCGACGGCGGCCCTGGCGCAGGAATCCGAGGGAACCGAAAAGCCTCTCGTCCTCCGGGACGCACACGATCCCAGCCGTTTCAACGAGAGCCGTCTGTGGCTGGGCGTATGGGCGCCCAGCGCCAAGAGCGACTTCTGGGACGACAACTTCAAGAATTTCAAGGGCAGTCGCGGCGGGCTCACCGGCTACGCGATCGGAGGCGACTACGTCCACCATTTCGATCGCCACGACGCGCTCATGCTCTCGGCCGGCCTCAACGAAACCACGATCAACGAACCGGCTCGCGACGTGTTCGATGAATCCGGAAATCCCCTCGAACACCACCTGAATCTCAACTTCATAACCCTTTCCGCCGGGTATGTGCTCTTCCCCGCCGGAACCGAAGACCGGGTAATCCCCTATCTGGGCGCCGGCATCGGCCTCTACATGGGCCACTTGCAATCCTATCGCAGCTCGTACACCACGGACGACTGCGACGAGGACGGCGAAAACTGCACGACCACGACCGGATACAACGAAAGCAACACCTCCTCATTCACCACCTTCGGCTACTACGCCCTCGCCGGGCTGGAGGTACCGGTGGGCGCGAAAGCGGCCCTCACGCTGGAGGGACGCTATACCGAGGCCCACGCCCATCTCGGGGGCGCTTTCGCGGATAACAACCACCTCGACCTCTCCGGCCTGCAGGTCGCCGCGGGAATGTCGTTCCGCTTCTGACCGGAAATGCGCTGGGCTCGGCCAATCTCCTCTTGGCCGAGCTCAGCGACCACCCATCCTCACTCGGTTAAAAACCGTGCCAAAAACGCCGCCGCGAAGGGCGATCTCTCGACCTGGGCCTTGTCGAGCGGATTGTCCCACCGCAAGCCATCGCTGTTGGCCAGGAGGATCATGGTCAGGCGCCGGTCCGGAACCTTGAGATATAAAGCGGAATACTTCCCTTCCCACAGCCCGGTGTGCCAGACCAGCTTGTGGCCGCGCTGCTCCTCGATGAACCAGCCGAGGCCGTAGGGAAGGGGCGCGCCGGCCGCGTTGTGAACGGGAGTCATCATCTGGCGGACGGAGGCCGGGGAGATGAGCTTGCCGCTGTCGAGCGCGACGTCGAACTTCGCCAGGTCGATCACGGTCGAGATCACTCCCCCCGCGGCGCCGTCGCCCTGCGGCGGTGGATCTTCGGACCGCGCCGGAGCGCCATTCGCATCCGAGTGGTAGGGAGGGGCGAGCGCCTGCGCCAGGTCGGCGCGCAAAGGGAGATTGCGGTGGATGCGGGCGGACCGGCTCATGCCCGCCGGCACGAAAACGTAGCGCTCGACCAGCGCCGAGAAGGGCTCCCCCGCCACCTCGGCCATCGGGCGCGAGGCCCAGGAGTACATCGGCGGGTTGTAGCTGAAGACCTCCCCCGCCTTGCCGCTCACCGTGTGCGAGAGCAGGTTGCGCAACGTCAGCGGCTCGGTGTCACAATGGAGATCGCGAGTGAAGATGCCGCCGCCCTGGCGAAACTCGGCGCAGAACTCGGAATAGCCGCGATAGGCCGTCATCGGCTTGTCGAGGTCGAGCTTGCCGAGCTCGACCAGCTTCAGCGCCACCGTGGCCGCGATCGGCTTGGTCACGGAAGCGATGTTGTAGGGAGTCTCCGGCGTCGCGGCCCGGCGCTGCTCCACGTCCGCGAAGCCGAAGCCCCGGGCGAGAATCACTTTCCCATCCCGGACGATCGCCACGGACAGCCCCGGAATGCCCGTTTTGACGCGCAGCTCGTCAAGCGTCGCGGCGAAGGCCGCAACGTCCGTGGGCCGCTGGCCGCCGCCGGCCGGCCGGGACGGTCCCGGCACGCAGGAGAGGAGGAGAAGACCGAGGCTCGAGGCGCAGAGGATCTTCATGGCCTGATTTCTACCACGCCACATCCGATCTCTCCAGCCTGTCTCCAGCCTGGGCCCTCAGGCCGCCCGGCTCCGCAGCAGCTTCGTGCCGATCAGCGCCAGCGCTCCGGCGCCGACCAGCAGGGCCGGCAGCGGATCGAACCGGGGCGGCGGCACGCTGTAGACGCCGTCCTTGTCGGCCCGAGCCGGCTGGCGCACGTAGCGGCCGTCATCCGGCATTACATCGTCGAAATTCCGCGCCAGATCCCGCAGCTCCCGCCGCAGCCGCTCGCCGGACATCGGGATGCCGTGCCCGGTCCCCGCCACCGACGGCTCCAGGCGCGCCAGCTCGCGGACCGAAACGCGGGCCGCGTTCCAGTCGGTCGTGAAGTAGGCCGGCGGACGCCAGACCTCCTGGAGACGGGTCATCACCGCCCAGAAGGATTCCTGATGCGTGGTCACGAACGCGTCGCCGGCGAGCAGGACGCGGTCCTCCTCCCGGAACAGCGAGACGTGCCCGGGCGTATGCCCTGGCGTGTGCCCCCACCGCCAGCCCGGCATCCCCGGCACGGTGCCGTTTTCAGGAAGGAGCCGGAGCCGCGATCCGAGATCGATCGCGCGCCGCGAGAACAGCCGGGGTCCCAGCCGCGCCAGCGCGCCGCCGCCCACGGTGGTATCGCCCGGCGGATAATCGGACCGGCCGTTGAGATAAGGGGCCTCGAGGCGGTGCGCATACACCGGAACGTCCCAGAGCTCCGCGAGCTCGCGGACGGACCCGGCGTGATCGACATGCCCATGGGTCAGCACGATCGCGGAGGGGCGCGCTCCCTGCCCGAAGCGCCGCTCGGCCTCGCGGACGATCGTCGCGTGAGACGTCGGAAGCCCCGTATCCACCAGCACCCAGGCCCGGTCCCCCGCCTTCAACTTGCCCACGAAGTAGACGTTGACGATCGAAAGCTCGAGACAGGCGACGTCGCGCGCGATCACCGTCGTCCGCCCCCGGTGGAAGTCCTTCTTCTGGAGTGCCCTGTTGTGCATGCCGCGTTCTCCGTCAGAGATGATCTCCAGGGATACCCATGGAGAGCGGACGCCCAGTCCGCGGCAGGAGCTTTTGCAACTCCGATGCCGAGCATGGACTAAGGCAGGAAGCCTGTCTTGTCCACCACTCCCGGCAGCGTGGCCGAGTCGATTGGCAGCGCCGGGAGTTGGTAATACTGAATCGTGCCCGTGCTGATCTGCTGGATCCAGACTTCCGTCTTCGTGGTGTTGAACTTCACGATGTTGGGCCACAAGTACCCGTTGGACTTCGGGCCGACGATCCGGACGAACACCTCGGCGCGGGTTGGAATGGAGCCGGCGACGCAGACCGTTTCGGGCAAGCAGCCAGAGACAGTAGTTCCCAATCGGGTGTCGCCGATCCGTACCCAGAAGCGGAAATTAGGGTATTCGGAGGTAGTAAGAGCCGGAGCGGAAGGAGGCGGCGGATCCGCGGGGGGCAGCACCTGGGTGAGGTGGGCACGGACTCCAAGAGCCTGGGTCCCGGGGTAGGTGTTGCCGACCGGAGTCCATATCGTCCCGCCACTGCTCGAGGTGTACATCGCAGCCGTTGGAGTGGATGAGCTCTCGTCAGTACACAGAAAATAGTTCACGTTCGCGGCGGAATTCCATTGCACACCCACGTACAGACCGCCCGAAGGTATCTTCACGCTCAGATCGGAGCACTCGTAACCGAAAAAATCATCGGTAAAGGCGTCAAGATTGACCGCGCTGACCTGCTTGCCGCCAAGGAAGGTGCCGGGCTGGCCGTTATTGCCCGTGTCGTCGTACGCCAGCAGATTGTACGACATGGAAACGAAGCCCTCGCTGGCTTCCCAGCAGACACACACCCGGTCCAATAGCGCCGGAAACGCTTGCGGGGTCAACAGCTGGACGAAACGCGCATCGGAAACAAACGGAATCCTCAGCGCATTTTCAAAGGAGCCATCGTCGCGGATAATGCTGCCGTCGGCGGTACACTCGCTGGCGGCGTCCTTGGCGTGCTTCCAATGGAAAGCAGGCTTTCCGAGCTCGCTCATCTTCTTCGCGCTCTCGGGGAAAGCTCCATAAATCGAGCTCGCTCCAAAGACAAAGATGATTCCAAGAAGGCCAATGTTCCTTCGCATTCTTACATCCCCTTTCGATAGATTTCGCCCACGACGCAATCCAGCATTGCGCCATCGGTAGGATATATCTCCCGGCTTGCAGAGCTTGAGGGCAGACTACCGCGACGCCGGATCTCCGTCAATGATATGGAGACCGGCGCATAGGCAACTGTGCGGATGGGAAACGGCCACGACTCCGGTGGCAGCGCTGGAAGGACCGGCGAAGATCTAGATCTTCGGCAGGATCTTCGCGGCCAGATCTTTTTCCAGCGCGAGCCCGTGGTCCGGCGAGTGATCGATCCTGAAGCCGTTCAGCACGAGGAGAAAACCCTTGCTCCCCTTCCGGACGTAGAGGAGAGAGCCGTTGGAGCCGTTCAGGTTCAGCGCCTCGTCGCCGACGCCGGAGACCGGCAGGGGAGCCGTGCCGCTCGCCGCCGACGTCTTGATCGATGCCCAGTCGCTCACGGTCAGATCGGCGCCGGCCGAGAAGTCCTTCGCGGTGCGCGAGCACGTGCCCAGGACGGGGTTCTCCGCGACGTTCGGGAGCGTCTGCCCCACCGCGGCCTCAGCTTCCGGCTGAGTCATCAATTCGCAGGCCTTGATCGACGGAACGGCCGGACCGCCAGTCGTCGCAGCTCTTTGCGCCGGCTTGTGGACCCCACACGCCCCGAGCGTCACCGCCGGCACTAAAAAAGCGGCGGCCATGAGCTTCCGCATGCTTAAGAGGGTGTTTGGAAAGTCAGCCCCGCAGGGGCGCAGGCATAGAGCCTGGGGTTTCAACCCCAGGTCGGAGCGAGAGACTCCTCCAAGAGCCCCGAAGGGGCGCAGGCAGACTGCCCGGTCCCGGCCGCCTACGCCCCTTTGGGGCTTGCGATGGTGGGGCAGCTCGGTTCCTGGGGTTAAAACCCCAGGCTTTATGCCTGCGCCCCTGCGGGGCTGACTTTCCAAACACCCTCTAAGAGGCTCTGTCCTTCGCAACCAGAAAATCGAAGATCTCAACCATATGTCTTTGCTGACGGATATCGGATATAGCCAGACCGCATATAACAACGATGAGTATAAACCGGAAATCATTCATCTCTGACTTTCCTTGAACCACCAGGAAGGCCTGGACAGCCAACGAAACGAGAAGGAGTCCGATGAAGAAAAAGAATTCCCTGCGCAATCTTAGGGAGAGCCGCCCACGCCGCACAGGGTCGCGCAGGTTTTCCACGAAGACGCTTGGCTTGCTTGAAAGTGGCTGAGTGGGCATGAGATCTCTCCTCTTTGAGTCAAAGCCTGGAATTGTCGGCTATAGCCTCGACACGATCTTCGACGCCAGTTCCTTTTCCTGCGCGAGCCCATGGTCCGGCGAGTGATCGATCCTGGGTCCGTTCAAGACGAGGAGAAACCCCTTGCTCCCCTTGCGGACGTACAGGAGAGAGCCGTTGGAGCCATTCAGATTGAGCGCCTCATCGCCGACGCCGGAGATTGACACGGGAGCCGTTCTGCTGGTCGCCGCCGTTTTCATCGAGGTCCATTCGCCTACCGTGAGATCGGCGCCGGCCGAGAAGTCCTCCGCAGTGCGCGTACACATTCCCAGGACGCCGTTCTCCGTGACTTTCGGAAGCGGCTGCCCTACGGCGGCCTCGGCCTCCGGCTGTGTCATCAATTCACAGGCCTTGATCGACGATCCGGCAGAACCGCCGGTTGCGGCCGCCGCGGCGGGGGTGGCCTTACCGGCGTCGGTGACTCCTTGCGCCGGTTTGTCGACCCCACACGCACAGATCGTCGCCGCCATCACCAAAAGAGCACCCGTCATGAGCTTCCGCATGATTCCTCCGTCCAGGAACGCTGCATCCGAGGCTCACGGCTTGTGAGGGGATCAGTGTCGGATTTTCGATACTGGACCCTACCGTCGGCACTGTCAAGTGGAACCCACGTCGGTTCGCTCTACTTCTCGGCGGGCTTGGCAATGGCGATGAGGGTCGCCTTGAACGAGCCGCCGTTTGGGCGCTTCAGGAGCAGGTGGAGCGCCTCGCCCACTTTCTTGCGCATCAGCGGTTCCAACGCTCTCCCCTTGGTGCCGGCGACCGTCCGGCCCTCCACTTCGATGATCTGATCGCCCGCTGCGATGCCTGCCTGGGCGGCCGGCGACTTCGGCACGACCTTCTGGATCGTGATGGTCCGCAGGGTTGGATTCAGAAAAAACCCTTCTCCATCGACAGCGACCTCCAGGCCAAAGAACCCCTTGGCATCGTCCGCACGCGCCGGAGAGAGCGTCAAGGCGAGCAACATCGCGGCAGCCATGGCTACAACTCGAAGATTCATTGCAGGCACCTCACTGGACGGCTGGGAACATTTCTGCTTCGACGAGAGAGTCTCGACTTTTTCGTTTCCGGCGTCAACCCGGCAGCAGATCGCTACTGGCCGGCGTCCAGACTCTTCCCGTCTTCGGAACCTGCGGCCGCCGCTCGCGCCGCCTCCGCTTCGGCCCCGAGGCCGAGGTCGGTATAGAGCCGGCCGGCGCGCTCGAAGTGTTCTCGCGCGTCGCTGAAGCGTTTACGGCACCAAGATACTTGGCCGAGACCGAGCTCCGCTGCGGCTCGGGCGGCAGACTCGGGAGCGGAGGCCAGAACCTGACGGTATTCGCGGTCCGCTTGGAACATCAGACCGCCGGAGAGGAAGAGGTCGCCCAGGGTCACTCGGGCCTCGGGCATCTCCTGATCGCTCAGCGCCTCGTTATAGGCGGCGATGGCGTCGGCAGCGAGCCCGGAGTGGGCGTAGGCTGCGGCAGTCAGGAGCAGGCGGCTGGCCTTGTCCAGGGGGAGCCCGGCGATCCGGTCCAAGCTTGCCCGTACGCTTTTCTGATCGGCAGCCGACAGGAGCTGGATTTTATAGAACTCACGGACCTGCCGCATCGAAGCGGCCAGGGTCTGCCGGGAACCGAGCTTCAGGAAGAGCGGCTTTTCAGGCTCCAGAGCAGGCCACTTGCCGGAACTCGTCCAGGAGCAGACTTCGATGCCGCGCCAGGGGCCCGAGCCTGGGCCGCAAGGGAGATCGGCGGCGGACAGTCGTATCGAGGTCTCGGCCGGTCCCCGAAGCTCGATCTCGTATTCGACGGCATCCGCCACTCGAGTCCAGACGAGGCGAGGATAGGAATCCAGCACCGCCGTGTCGCGGGGGCTCAAGAGAATGGGGCCGGACCCCATTTCCACATTCCGGGTCTCCAGCTCGAGCAACAGCGCGCCGTTCCTGGGAAGGATTCTTCCGGCATACGAGGTCAAGTTCCGATAGGAGCTTTCCGGGAGGGTAATGCCTTGACCGCAGGCCGTTGCGTCGAGGACCCAATCCTGTGGTCCCGTGAGGCTCACCAGTCTCTCCGTCGAGCAGATCAAGGTCATCTGGGCGCCGGGGGGCACGTGCACGATCTCTCCTCTGCTAAGGACTTGACGTTGCGCCCCACGGCGTATCGAATGAGGCTCCGCCCGGCTTGGCGCGGAGAGGGTGACCTGGCCTTCGATCCGGGTGAGAACGGCGGTCAGCTCCACGGGTTTCTGTGCGGCGCTTTGACTCGCCAGGAGGAGGACGATTCCGAGCCGAATTCGTCCGAGATCGATCACGGCCATGGGACACATCCGTGTTTCTTCGCCAGGAGCGTGGCGTCCTTCGCGAACGAGCTGAGCTGACTTGAATCCAGGCCTTCGAATTTCCGCAATGCCGGGCAGACCTCGGAAGAATGGCCGGCCGCCGACTGAGCGTCTGCCAGCCAGTACGCGGCCTCGCTCTTCCCTGCTACATCGGCGGGAGGATAGAGCGAGAGAGCCTTTTCCAGGCGCTGGATCGCTTCCTCCGGATGCCCCTCGGCGAGCGCCGTCCTGCCGAGGTTCTTGTGGAGCTTCGCCAGCGTGCGATCACGTTTCAAGCCGGCTTCGAAAGCCTTGCGGGCCTCGGCCGGACGATCGAGATCCAGATAGACATTCCCCAGCTCGTTGTAGGCGTTCGCATAGTCCGGATCGATTTCGATCGCCCGCCGCAAGCTCGAAATAGATTCCTCGTATCGCTTTTTGAGCGCCAGCAGGCATCCGAGATTGAAATGGTGGACAGCTTCACCCGGGGCGGCTCGCACGGCCGCCTGGGCATGTTCGAGGGCCGCTTCATCGTCGCCGAGCTTCTGGTCCACGATCGCGAGGTTTCCCAGCGCCGGCGCGTTGCCCGGGTCAAGGTCCAGAGCGGAACGAAAGGCTTTTCGCGCTTCCACCATCCTGCCGATCCCCAAGAGGCCGATCCCTTCGTTGGTGAGGCGTGTCGCCTCGGAAGCCCGGCTCTCCCGCAGCCAGCCCGCGGCGAGGATCAGGATCAGCGCGAGAGCCAGGCAGGCACCCACCAGCAGAGCGGCGCGGCGAGCCCAGACCGTCGAGCGCGGAGCGAAGAGCACTCCATCCTGGCCACGGAGAAAGAGGGCCGGCGTCGCCCAGGCGCCATCTCCCGGGTCGGCCCGCTGGATCGCGAGGCGTCCCTCGGT
This sequence comes from uncultured Acidobacteriota bacterium, assembly GCA_963718645.1. Classification (GTDB taxonomy): domain Bacteria; phylum Acidobacteriota; class Thermoanaerobaculia; order Multivoradales; family UBA5704; genus DATARR01. Next base: position 869,920 of record OY970373.1, on the reverse strand, counting down.
CATTGCCGCTTCGATGGGATCTCCGGCGGTCAGCCGCTGATAGAACGTGCGGCTGAAGGCCACCGCCGCACGGTCCGACACCGGCCCGCTCATCGCCACGACGGCGGGAACTCCGCCCATCACCAGGGACGAGGCCGCGCCGGCGAACGGATTCGGTCCCTCCGCTCCGACCGCTTGCGCCGTATGACAGGCGTTGAGGACGACGAGGCGCAGCGACTCGAAATCATGGAGCAACTGCGCGAGGCGGCGCCCCTCCAAGGGCTGGCCGGTGCCATCGATCCGCTCGAAGACGAGCCCGCCCTCGCCATTCCGCTCATCGAACGACCCGTGCCCCATGAAATGGAGGATGTGAAAGGGTCCTGCCAGGAGCGCATGCCGGATCTCCTCCACTCCCCCGCGCTGCAGGAACACGATTTCGACCTTTTTCTCCTGGCCTTTCCAGGCCGCTTCGAGGTTCGCGCGCTCGCGCTCCACGGCGAGCGGGGGCCCGTCCGTCGGACTGGCGGCCACGGCAAGGATGCGGAGCCGCCTGGGGCGCGCGATCGCCGGCCGCCGTTCCCGATGGGCCTCCAGCGAACGGACGATCGGGGTACGCCGGCTAAGGCCGAGAAAATCCTCCGTCTCCGGCCGGCAGAGGAGCTCCCAAGGCAGCTTCTGGAGAGCGGCGGATTCAGCGCGTCTTGGATCGATCACAATATCGATCCGCAGACCCTGAGTGCGCCCCCGCAGACTTCCGAGGCAGGCATGGAACAGGCTGGAGACTTCATCTCTGAACAGCGCCCGGAACAGCTCCTTTCCCGCATCGAGGGGTGCCTCCCTCAGCGCGGCGGATCGCGGGACGAGGTCCCGGCTCGCTCCCGTCCGACCGGATTCAGTGTTCGTCTCCGAGGGATCGAAGATCCGCGGGAGTTGAAACGTCCCTTTCCCTTCCCCTTGTGGCGACCGCACGGACACGGCGAATGAGCCCACTGCCGCGGGCTCGATCCGCACCGAGAACGTCTCGTATTTCATGCGGCTCAGTGTTTCGAGGTCTTCCCTTGCCGCACATAGGCCAGCGGCAGGTTCATGTCGAAGGCCTGTTCGCTGAAGGAGGGATGCTGCTCCCCCGCCGTCTCTTCCGGCACCTTGGCCTGAAGGTAATCGACCAGCTCGCCGGCGGTGACCACCCCATCGGCCGGGTTGTCGTCCGCGGCGCCGGCGAGGCCGGCGAGAAGCGAATAGGTGAACACCCCATGCCCGAGCTTCGTCGTCTCCAGCGAGTTCTCATGGGCCTGGCTCGCCGTCACCACCAGTCGCCCCTTCTTGCCCGCCAGCACTTCGAGATATTTGTTGAAGAAGTTGAGATTCTTTCCGTCCTTCGGGCCGCCCCGGTCGAGCGCCGCGCCGCTGTGGCAGGTGTCGGCGAAGATCAGGATGCGCTGGGCGCGAATGGTGTAGTCCATGACGTTGCCAAGATCCCACATCGGGATCGCCGTTCCTCCCAGGTTCCCCGGCTCGGAGTCATGGGCCAGAAAAAAGTAGTTGTCGGGATTCACGGAGTCCTGCACGCCATGGCCGGCGAGGAAGATCAGGACCATGTCCTCCGGCTGCGTCGCCGCCAGGAAGCTGAAGAGGGCTGTACGGACCCCCTCATGGGTGGCGCGCTGATCGCTGAGAAACCGCACGCGTTCTGCGCGGAAGCCACCCTTTTCGATCAGGAAGTCGCGGATCGCTTCGGCGTCGCGGTCCGCATAGCGCAGATTGAGGCCGTCCGCCTTGTAGTCGGAAATCCCGATGACGACCGCCCACTTTTCGCCGACCACCGCCGTGGGGGTGCTGGGGGCCCGCCGATAGATCCTGTAGGTGGTGCGGGAAAGGGCTGTGTAACCGTGCATGACCTCGACGTCCAGCCGGTTCTGACCCAGCTTGAGATCCACGTTGCCTTCCAAGGCTGGCGGCCCGTCGGTGCCCCCCTTCCCTCCTTTGCCGGACGAGCCGCCGCTCCAATCGCCGATCGAGAACGTCCTCTCGGCGCCCTCCTCGCCCGTCCAATGGACGCGAAGCGAAACCGATTCCTCCCGGCGGGGAAAACGGGCTCGGAGAAAGATCCGCTTGCCGGTGGTGACTCCCTTGTCGAGCTTGCTCAGCCGGCCGTCTTCGAGCTCTTCCAGCACGACCAGGCCTTCGTTGCCCATTTCCGTGCCGGCCACGGAGCCGTCGCCGCCAGCGAGGCGCTGCTGGCTTTTCCAGGCTTGCGGCTCCTTGGGTGGCGCGATGACCCACTTGGCATACAATGGATCGACCCCCGGCTTCGGCACCACCTTGATCTCCACCGTGTTATCTGCCGCATTCAGGGCGTAGTAACGTCCCTGGTGGAGTGAAAGGTTGATCTCGCAGACCACCTCGTCCTGACGCGATCTGATCGTCTGAACGAGTCCGGTGCCGATGGTGTTGATCTTCGGAAAGGCTTGATGAATCCGAGTCATCGGGATGTGCAGGAGGAGGCGCCGGAGGTTCTCGGGCTCGGGAACTCGCAGCACGCCGGGCGCATATCTCCGGTCGCCGAGCTCCGGCAGCTCGAGTTGGATGGTTCCTGGCGAGAGAGCCGTTTCGACGCTCTCGCCGGGAGGAGTGAAGATCCACAGTCCGGTCAGCGCTGTTCCCAACGTAAGGATCCAAACCGCGGTTCGCAAGGGAGTCAACCTCCGTTCTTTTTGGGCGAGCGTTTTTCCACCGGCGCAACGCTGTCGACCTTCGCGTCACCGGTGAGCTGGTACGGCGCGTCGGAGCTCACGTTGCTGACCTTGTACGCGATCCAGCTCCGGTCGCCGCTCAGATCGAGATAGTCATAGACGAAGGGCATTTCCCGGGGCAGCTCGCCGCCGGACTGCCGTTGATAGAGGACGACGTAGCTTCGGAGCGACCGCTGGATCTCAGGGTAGCGCTGAGGGTCCTCGCGGCTCAGCAACTCGACGGCATATTGCAGATAGGCCTCTGGGAATCGATGGCGTATTTCGTCGAACTCCATCGCCGATTTGAGATAGCTCGCCGCTCGGGCCACATCTTCGTCGCTGCGACCCACGGTCCGGTAAAGCATCCCGAGACCGTACATGGTGAGCGGATCATCCGTGCGCACGGCAGCCGCCTCTTCGAGGTTCGCCCGAGCGATGACGAAAAGGTCCATCTTCAAAGCCAGCAGACCGTTGTCCCGCTTGAGCTCCGACAAGAGCTGGCTGTAGCGCGGCGAGGACATTCGGAAGCCGCTGCCGGAAAGGATGCGGGCGATGACAGGCTGGTAGGAACCGCCGAGCAGCTCTTTTATCTTCGCGGAACGCTCGGAGAGATCGCCGGCATCGGCGAAGGCCAGCTCGACGGCGGCGCCGCTGCGGCGGACGATATTGCCGACCTTCGCCATGAGAGTTGGGACTTCGCGGGCGTCGAATCCGTGCTGCAGCAGGACCTGGGCTGCGAACTGGTCGGACTCGATCTGGGTCTCTTTTTGGAAACGGTACCGGAAGAAGCTTTCGGTCATTGGAACGACGGCTTTGTCGGCCGCCATATACCCGAGCGCCCCGCCAATGAGCACGTCTTTCTTGCCGCCCATGGCACCGCCCACAACGGCGCCGACGACGCTTCCGATCAACCGGATCCTGTTGGCCCGCTTCTCCGCCACCCCCTCTTGTACAATCTGGTAAAGGTGATGCGAGAGCACGACGTGACCGGCCTCGTGCATGAGCAGGAAAGCCAGTTGCGACTCATTGTCGAGGAGCGAGATCATCCCGGTACTGAGGTAGATCGTGCCTGTCGGCAGGGATTCGGCATAAGGGAAAGGATCTTCGACAATCTTGAAAGTAACGAGGATGTTATCCGGAACCTCCTTGGGGATGAGCGACTGTCCCAAACGGTTAACATAGGCTTGGAGGCTGGGATTGGGGTAAAGTCTTTCCCTATTCCGCTGGATCACGGTCTGTGAGCCCTGCATAACCACCTGATCCCAACTCTCTCGGGCCTTTTTCTCCAGGGCATCGTCCTTCAGACTGCTGATTAAGGCTTCCGAATCGCGTTCGCGCAGAAGAGCGCTGAGGTCGAGCGTTTTTCCGGCTTCGGCGCGCGCGGTCGCCGGTGCCAGGAACAGGAGGGATACGATCGTCAGGGCGAGGAGAATGGCTTGGCGTCCACGGCTCATGGGCATGACTCCTTTACGTTAGAATGAGCCGCCGTGACGAGCGGACCCCTGAACCTTGACGGCGGCTTCACTCATGGAGACACCCTCGCGGCCAAAATGTGGTGTCCTGGCTGCCTTTTGCCGAAGGGACGAGCCCTGATCGGGGACGAGATCGCCGGTTGCGCCCTCGCGTGGGGCGGTTGGCCCCACGCGAAGGCGCTGGCCGCCTTGGCGTCCGGGGTTTGTGCCTTCGACCGGGCCGGATGCGCCGACGAAAGAGGCGTTCCGGCCCACGAATCAGCCCCTTCCGCCTTCGCATCTGGGGTATGAGCCCACGGGTCGGGCGGTTGCGCCCTCGCGAGGGCGCTGTGCCCCCTCGCGTGGGGGCGACGATCCCACGCGTGGGGCGGTTGGCCCTACGCGTGGGACTTACGAGATCTCGCGTGGGCCCGACGCCCCCAGGCGAAGGGGCGAACGCCCCACGCGAAGGGCGAACCGCCCCAGCCGTAGGACTTACGAAATCTCGCGAGGGGGGAACCGTCCTACGCGAGGGGGGACAGCGCCTTCGCGAGGGCGCAATGCGCCCACGCGTGGGGGAAACCGGTCCGGCGCGACGACCGGGGGCCGGTCGAGGCCTACATCCGCGGCACGTACACCCCCAGCACCCCGAGCTGGGCCGCCGTCTGGTTGAGTGCCGCGAGGTCTTTGTCGAGCAGCGAGGAGAGCTCGCCTTCGTCGGCCGCGAGCTCCTGGACCTGGGCGGCGAAGACCTCGCGCATGCCGTCGGTCGGGGCGCCGTTGCCGTTGGTCGACCAGTCCATCAGGGGGGCCAGCCGCGAGTAGAGCTGGGTGCCGCCCTTCTGGGCGAGCGGAGAGTGAACGGCTCGGTCGCCGTCTTGCGCCCTCACCTTTTCAATGCCAGCACGTGGCATTGGGCTGATCGTTGATGTGAACCCAGAAGGTCTGCTCGAGGTCCCCAACCGCATGAACGGCGGCCTGGAAGTGCCATCCCCATCCATCATGAAACTCAGCGACACGCCAGTCCGGACCGAAGGTGTCGCTGCAGAGAGCATCCGCGGCAGCGAGGGTGGCCGGCGGCACCACGAATTTAGTCGTCCCCACAACTCCACCGGACCATCTGTGGTACTGGTTTGAGTTGTCGACATTCGAGGGCAGCGGCAGCGGGAAGCCTGGACCGCTCTTTTTGATACAGAGAATCGGCAAGGCCGTCGCGCAGGACGTATCGCCGTTGTAGGCGCCGCATCCGTCTCTGCAGCCGACATCGACGGTTCCGGTCTCGGCGTTTGCAGAGAGCAGGTTCCAAGTCAGACCCTTACGAACAGCCGATGCCGCGGCGGCCGGGACCGGGGATTCGTTATGGTTCCCATCCAGGTGAGCTCCTTCATGCGTCGGAAGGCGACGCGATTACCATCTAGGCAGAGGCTTCCGGTAGTAGTACCAGATCACCAGCACCATCGGCACCCCCAGGAAGCAACCGCCCCCGAGAAGCTGCTCGAGCGTGCGGATCGGCGTGGGCGTCTTGACTCCGATCCAGTCTTCGATGGCCGTATAGCAACCCCGCTCCCTGCCGGTGTCGGGATCCTCCGGCGCGAGGCCGTACGAAAAGCCGTCGAAGATCAACCACCAGGAGAGCGTCCAGGCAGCGAGGAGGCAGAGGAGCCTGATCGAGTCCTTGAGCCGCCAGGGCCGCTTTTCCGTCATCGAAAATTGATCCATTCCCGAGGCTCCTTGGAGATCCATCACTTCCGCGGCACGTACACCCCCGGCACCCCGAGCTGCGACGCGGTCTGGTTGAGCGCCGCGAGGTCCTTGTCGAGCAGGGCGGCGAGCTCGGCTTCGTCGGCCGCCAGCTCCTGGACCTGGGCGGCGAAGACCTGGCGCATGCCGTCGGTCGGGGCGCCGTTGCCGTTGGTCGACCAGTCCATCAGGGGGGCCAGCCGCGAGTAGAGCTGGGTGCCGCCCTTCTGGGCGAGGACGTCGTAGGTGATCTCGGCCTTGGGATTGTGCAGGCGCGCCTCGAGGGCGTCCAGCTTGTCGATCAGGGCGCGCGAGGGCTCGATCAGCGGCTTGGCCTTGTCGTCCTTGGCGAGCAGATCGTTGCGCTCGGCGAGCTGGCGGCGGACGGCGCGCAGGCGGAGGACGTCGTGGGTGAGCCGCGTGATGGTGTCGCGGATGCCGAGGGTGAAGCGGAGCTGCTCGGCGAGGTCGGCGTCGGAGACGGTCTCGCGCGGGTCGCGCTGAAGGGTGAACGGCGCGGTCGCCGTCTTGCCGTCCACGGTCAGGCGGAGCGTATAGGTGCCTGGCACCGCCGCCGGTCCGATCCCGGGATAGCCGGAATCGAGCTTGGCGTTGGAGATCATCTCGGCCCCTTCCCAGGCGAGGTTCCAGTTCCCGCGCTGGATGCCGGCCTTCTTGGGCAGGGCGAGCTCGTCGAGCAGATCCTTCTCCTCCTTCACGTACTCGGTGCTGCCGGTGGGCTCCCTGGCCTTGCTGGAGAGGGTGGTGACCACCTTGCCCGCGGGGTCGAGCACCTCCAGGGTGACCTCTCCCTTGGGCTCGTCCTTCAGCCAGTAGTAGACGCGCGCGCCGCCGGGCGCATTGGGAGTGGTCCAGCCCCCCTTGTAGCTGCTGTGGAAGGTCCAGCGGACGGCATCGGGCACCGGGAAGACATAGAGGCCGTTGGCGGCGGCGGAGGACGGCAGGGGATCGCGGACGGCGCCGAGGTCGTCGAAGATCCACATCGAGCGGCCGTGGGTGGCGAGGGCAAGCTTGTCGTCCTTCACCACCAGGTCGTGGACGGCGACCGTGGGAAGGTTGAGCTTGAGCGAGCGCCAAGTCGCGCCGTCGTCGCGCGAGAAGACGACGCCGCGCTCGGTGCCGAGATAGAGCAGGCCGCGGCGGGTGGGGTCCTCCTTCACCGAATGGAGATAGACGTCGCGCGGCAGGCCGCCGTCGAGCCGTTTCCAGGTGCGGCCGAGGTCGGTGGTGCGCCAGAGGTAGGGGCGGTCGTCGTCGAGCCGGTGGGCGTCGACCGCCAGGTAGGCGGTCTTGGCGTCGAAGTGCGAGGGCTCGATCATGGCGACGGTCCCCCACTCGGGCAGGCCGGGGACGCCGGCGGTGACGTCGCGCCAGCTCTTGCCGCCGTCCTCGGTGACGTGGATCAGGCCGTCGTCGCTCCCCGCCCAGATGAGGTCCTTCTTCACCGGCGACTCGGCGATCACGAAGACCGTGTCGTAGGTCTCGACGCCGGTGTTGTCGCCGGTGATCGGCCCGCCCGCCCACTTCTGCTTCGATTTGTCGTTGCGGGTGAGGTCGGGGCTGATCACCGCCCAGCTCTGGCCACCGTCGGCGGTGCGGAAGATCACGTTGGCGCCGTAATAGATCACTTTCGGATCGTGCGGCGAGCCGGCGATCGGGGCGGTCCACTGGAAGCGGTAGCGCATGTCCTCGCCGCCGTGGCCGGAGGGATTCTCGGGCCAGGGGCTGACGTTGCGCTCGGAGCCGGTGCGGTGGTCGTAGCGCGAGAGATAGCCCAGGTATTCGCCGGCGTAGACGATGTTCGGATCCGCGGGATCGGAGACCACCCAGCCGGCCTCGCCGCCGCCGACGCCGTGCCAGTCGGTGTTGCGGATGCCGGCGCGGTCGAGCGTGTCGCTCGGCCCCTGGGTGGTGCCGATGTCCTGGAGGGCGCAGGCGACCTGGAAGGGGACGCGGTTGTCGGCGGCCACGTGGTAGCACTGGCCGAGCGGCAGGGGGGGCACGAGCCAGTTCTCGCCGCCGTCGGTGGTCAGGTAGACCCCGCCGTCGTCGGCGCCGATGATCCGCTTGGCGTTCTTGGGATCGATCCAGATGTCGTGGTGGTCGCCGTGGAGCGCGCCGGCGACGTGCGTGAAGGTCTTGCCGCCGTCGATGCTCTTGAGTAGGGGCACCTGCGGGCACCAGACCTCGTCGGGATTGGCCGGCGAGACGGTGAGCGTCGAGTAGTACCAGGCGCGCTGCCGCAGCTCGTGACTCCCCGAGGCGAGGGTCCAGTTCTCGCCGCCGTCGTCGGAGCGGAAGAGGCCCCCCTTCTCGGACTCGATCAGCGCGTAGACCCGGCGGCCGTCCGACGGCGCCACGGCCACGCCGACCTTCCCCCAGATCCCCTCGGGCAGGCCGTTGCCGGTGATCGGTTTCCAGCTGTCGCCGCCGTCGCGGGAGACGTAGAGGCCGCTCCCCGGGCCGCCGCTCTTCAGGTCCCAGGGGTAGCGGCGGGCCTCCCAGAAGCCGGCGAAGACGATGTTGGGATTCGAGGGGTCGAGGGTGACGGCGGAGGCGCCGGTCTGCGGGTTCTTCTTCAGCACCTGCTTCCAGCTCTTGCCGCCGTCGGTGGTGCGGTAGACGCCGCGCTCGGGGTTGTCGCCGAAGGCGTGGCCGAGGACGGCGGCGTAGGCGATGTCGGGGTTGGTCGGGTGGACGGCCATCTGGCCGATCTGCCCCTCCTGGGTCCAGACGTGGGTCCAGGTCTTGCCGGCGTCGAGCGACTTGTAGATCCCGTTGCCGGCGCCGACGTTGCCGCGGATGTTCGCCTCGCCCGAGCCGACGTAGACCACGTTGGGATCGGAGGGGGCGACGGCGATCGAGCCGATCGAGGAAACGGGCTGATCGTCGAAGATCGGGGCCCAGTCGAGGCCGCCGTCGACCGACTTCCAGACGCCCCCCGAGGCGGTGGCCGCGTAGTAGACGCGGGGATCGCCCGGCACCCCGGTCACCCGCGCCACGCGCCCGCCCCACGCCGGGCCGAGAAGCCGGTACTTCAGGGTCTTGAGCTCAGAGCTCTCCTGCAGGCTGGACGGCGGCGCGGCGGGCCCACCCGTGGGGGGCTTCGGCGGCGCGGCGAGCGCCGGCGAGGCGGCGAGGATCGAGGTCAGGGCGGGGATCAGAAACCGGCGAAGGCCGCGCATGGGCATGGGGGAGGCTCCTCGGAAGACCGAACGGTACGCCGGGGAGCTTAGCCAAGGGGGAGGATGGGAGCAAGCGGCCGCCACTCTTCCAGGGAGAGAGGCGGCCGGCGCGGCGTCTACCGGGTCCTGAGGACCCGGACGTAAAACAGCGAGAGCGCCTCGAATTCACCGTCCTGGAAGGCAAAGATATTGTTCGTGGTCGTGATCCTCTGATTGACGTGGACCGCTCCGCAGGAGCTCGCAAAGTTGCCCACGCAGACGAGGGGCACGAGCTGATCCAGCCAGGTGCGCGTCTCCAGGATCAGGACACGAAAGGGCGTACCATCGTCCAGGAAGTTGAGGTCACCGACGGCGACCACCGGACCCGTGATACTGGCGTCCGTGAGGTCTTTCCTGGAGATCGCCTTGGCAGTGGCCTGGTCCTGCGACAGATCGACGGCTGCGTGCAAGGCCGCGAGTTGCTGCGGATTCAACGAAAACACGTGAGCCTCGGACTGCTGAACGAGCCGGCAGGCATCCGGAGTCCTACAGTTCCCTTTCGCGTGGGCCGGGATGACGAATAGGAACACCAGGGCGCAAAGACATAACGCTTTTCGCATGACTCTCTCCTTTATTGATTTCCTGTTACCCCATACGCGAGAAGGAAGGTCGTTCCGGGCCAGCCTGTCGATTTTCGCCGACCCCGTTCGTCACCCTCTCGAAAGCGGCCGAATGGATCGGCCGCCGAGGCGACGGGGTAGGATGGCGATCCACCCGGCGATCCACCCGTCAAAGGAGACCGCGATGGCCAAATACCTGCTGCTGCTGCACGAAGACCCCAAGGATTTCCAGAACCTGCCGCCGGAGAAGATGCAGGCGATGTTCGAGCGCTACCGGGCCTGGGGCCAGAGCGTCCGGGAGGCCGGCCAGATGGTCGGCGGCCACAAGCTCCAGGACGAGGGGGGGCGGCACCTGCGGTCGCAGGGGGGCCGGGTGGAGGTCACGGACGGCCCCTACAGCGAGGCCAAGGAGGTGCTGGGCGGCCTCTACATCGTCGAGGCGCCCGACTATGACGCGGCGGCGGAGATCGCCAAGGGGTGCCCGCACCTCGACAACGGCTGGATCGAGCTGCGCCAGATCGACGCCATGTAGGGGTCGGCCGTCATGATCCCCGAGTTCACTCCCGAGGTGCCGCAGCTCGTCGACCATCTGTTCCGCCGCGAGGCGGGACGGATGGTCGCGGTCCTCACCCGCCTCCTCGGCACCGAGCACCTCGGGCTCGCCGAGGACGTGGTCCAGGAGGCGCTGATCAAGGCTCTCCGCACCTGGCCCTTCCGCGGCGTGCCGGACAACCCCGGCGGCTGGCTGATGCAGGTGGCGAAGAACCGCGCCCTCGACCTCCTGCGGCGGGACATCAACCTCGCCCGCAAGGAGGAGGAGCTGCGCGGCTGGACGGCCGCCCTGACCTCCGTCGAACGCGAGGACGAATCGCTCGACGATCAGCTCCGGATGATCTTCATCTGCTGCCAGCCGGCGGTGCCGCGCGACGCCCGGGTGGCCCTCACCCTCAAGATCGTCGGCGGCTTCGGCGTCCCCGAGATCGCCCGCGCCTATCTCGCCAAGGAGGCCACGATCGCCCAGCGGCTGGTGCGGGCGAAGCGGAAGATCCAGGAGATCCGGCCGCCCTTCGAGGTCCCCTCCCCCGCCGAGCTGCCGGCGGCGCTCGATTCGGTGCTCGAGGCGCTCTACCTGATGTTCAACGAGGGGTACGCCGCCTCGGCCGGCGAGGAGCTGGTGCGCCAGGACGTCTGCGCCGAGGCAATCCGCCTCGCCCGGCTGGTGGCGGAGCATCCATCACTGGACCTGCCAAAGGCGCACGCCCTCGCTGCTCTGCTCCTTCTCCAGGCGGCGCGCAATCCCGCCCGCGTCGATCCAGAGGGCAATCTCCTGCTCCTCTCCGAGCAGGACCGGGATCTCTGGGATCGGTCGAAGATCGCCGCCGGCTTCCATCATCTCGACCAGGCCGCCCGCGGCACCGAGATGTCCACCTTCCATCTCGAAGCCGGCATCGCCGCCGCCCACGCGATGGCGCCGTCCGACGAGGCCACGGACTGGCCGTATATCCTTTCTCTCTACGATTCCCTCCTGGCGCTCAAAGGCTCACCGGTGGTGGCCCTCAACCGCGCCGTGGCCCTGGCCATGGCGAACGGACCGGAGGCCGGGATCGCCGCGGCGGAGGAGATCCGCGACCACCCCGCCCTCGCCGGCTACTATCCGCTCCCCGTCACCCTGGGCGAGCTCTACGCTCGCGCCGGCGACGAGGAGCGAGCCGCGGACTGTTTCCGAGCGGCCCTGCAGGCGGCGAGCCCGGAGCCGGTGCGGCGGCGGATTCAGGCGCGGTTGTTGACGCTGGGGAAGGATTAGGCCTGGTTTGTCAGATTACTCGGTCCTGCCCCGCCCGGGCATCAATGCCCGGGCTTCTACGCCCAAAACGAAAAGCCGGCTGAAGCCGGCTCCGAAGTCAGAGTCGCTCCTCCAGGAGCCGGGTTCACCCGGCTTTTCGGTCGAAGCGTAGCCCGGGCATTGATGCCCGGGCGGGGTAGGCGCTCGCAAATCTCCCCGTGCCGCATCGCCCTCCGGCCATGTCAGATAGCCGCACCTGCCGGCGAAGCTCTTGAGGGCGAGCTTGCCGGAATGGGCTCCGGCGCCACCCGATCGGCGCAACGTCGTGGATTGACATAGAATCTGGTGCATGGAAGGGGCGGGACTCCAGAGATCGCTCGGATCGAGGAGATAAGACGATGGACTACGGATTCGTGCCCGGAATCGGGGATCCGGTTCTCGAGGTCCTGCGCGACGCGCTCGCCTTGCGGACCAACACGGAGATCAAGCTGTTCGCCACGGCGACCGATCTGGCGACCTTCCTGGGTGCCTTGGCGCTGGAGATTCCGGCTCTCGGCCTGGCGAATGCCGGTGACCTGATCCTCGGCGCCCATGGCACGGCCGAGGGCGAGCTGCTGGTGGGTCTCGACTCGACCACGCCGTCTCCGGTGGTCTACGAGGCTCTCGAAAAGGTGAACACCAGCAGGACGGTTCAGGTCCCGGCTGGCGTAGGCGACGCCAATACCAACTTCCGCCTGGCGAGTTGCCTTCTCGGCACCGATGATACCAGGCCGTTTCTCCAACTCCTGAAGCAAGCCCTGGGAAACCCCAAGAGTGTTACGGCACCGCGATTCCTTCATACGTTTTCTACCACGGATGGAAAATCCTTCTTCGAGTCGATGAGATATGAGTATCAGGTCGTGGGCGTGGAGAACGGAACCAAGCCCCTGCCGACCCGGGACGCCGTGGTAGGGAAATTCGGCGATTTCGGGTTTCAGACTTTTGACGGCACGGAGGTCCCCGGGGAGAACTGGGAAAAGTGGGTTCCGCCCGCGGCAAAGCTGAATCTGGGTCCCGCGAACGACCAGAAATTCGATTTCGATTTTCCCGTCGCCACGCCCGGGGCTCCAGTCACCGTCCCTTCCGACGTCTCCCCCGGGGTCTGGCGGTGCCGCCTCCAGCACGTCCTTCTCCAGCCCATCGACAGCACCCAGGTCCCTGCCGATGACACCGCCAAGCGGAAGATCCTCGAGCTCGCGCTGCCCGGAATCCCCAACTATCAGAGCACTCATCCGTATCCGATCTACAAGCGGTATCACTTCAACCTACTGGAAGATTTCATCAAGGGTTGGAACTGGACGGTCACTCCGGCGGGGACCAACAAGCTCAGATATGCCGGCAGCCGCTATATCTATGTGCTGACGATCCCGGTCACCAAGCCGGGAACCAACGAGTGGATCTACAATTACTACCCGGCGACTGGAGCGCCGACCATCAACTTCACCGACGACAATCAACCGTACCCGCTCTTTGGGATCGTGTAGGTATCACATGGCCGGCAAAGACACACTCGCGCTCATCGCTCAAGAGATTGGCCTGGCGCTTTCGCCCATCGACACCGCGGTCGCTTCCGAGGCCAACTTTTCCGCCTTCATGCGGCAACTGGGTTGGGATACCTCCGGTTCCATCGCCGCCGTGCAGAACCTCGGCGCCATCGTTACCAACGTCCTCGATCTGGTCGAGGACGGCCTCGATGCCACGCAGGCGGTCAACGTCATCAGCCAGGTGGTGAGCTTCTTTTCCGCCGTCTCGCAGTTGTCGTCGGCGTCAGGGCTTCCCGGCACGATCGATCCCGGCGAATTTGCCGGCGACTTTCCGGGACAACTGGTCGATTATCTGGTCGGCCGCTACTTTCTGAACGATCGGCCCACCATCGGTGCGCTGCTGCTCGCCGCCGGTGTGATCCGCAGGACGCCGAAGCCGGCGGCCGGAAAGCGGCCGGCGTACATCCGCACCGACATCGTCTGGAATGAGATCGGTGAGGTGTTCAAAGATCCGCTCGGGATCAGCCGGGATGCCTATTCCTGGGGCGGCGCGGCGTTCGACCAGACGTCGTTTGTCAACAATATGGCCACGCTGGGCCGGGCGCTGGGGTTAACCGTCTTCTCGGTACCGGTCGGCGCGCCGCTGAAGGCTCTGCTCACGCAAGGCGCGACGTCCGTCACCAAGCTGCAGGATTACACGCTCCGCTGCCAGTTCCTCGGCAACGTGGTGTCCGAGGCCGACCTCACGGCGGGGCTCGATTTCTATGTCTTGCCGCCGACGGCCTCGGCCGCGCCGGGCATTGCGCTGCTCCCGTATGTCACGGGAGCGGCGGGCACGACCCTCGGCATCTCCGACACGCTCTCGCTCGTCTTCAAGGCAGCCTTCGATCTCGCGGGCGGCGTGCTGATCAGTCTCCGGCCCAACCAGCCGCTGTCGCTCGCCACCGGCGTGTTTGGCGGCGCGGCCGGGTCGGCGCCGGCATTCTCCATCGCGTTGCAGAACCGGTCCGCCGACGGCAGCAAGCAGGTGCTGCTGGGCTCGCCCGATGCCAGCCGCCTGGAATATGGCTCGCTCGCTCTCACGGTGGGCGTGCGAACGGATTCCACCGCCGCCAGCTTCTACGCGGAAGCGGCCCTCGCCGACGGCGCCATCGTGATCGCACCGGGCGCCGATGCCGATGGATTCCTGGCGCAACTGCTCCCTTCGAGCCTGACGGTCGACGCCAGCATCACGGTGGGCTTCGACTCCCGTCTCGGCCTCTACTTCAGCGGCTCGGCCGGGCTAGAGATCGAGATTCCCGCGCACATTTCGCTCGGCCCCATCGAGATTCAGTCGGCCACCCTGTCGGTGAAGCCCGGCGGCGGTGGCATCCCCATCGCGCTGGGCGCCACCCTCCAGGGAAATCTCGGTCCGCTTCAGGCCGTGGTCGAAGACGTGGGTTTCGCGGTGAACCTGTCGTTTCCAAAGACCGGCGGCAACCTCGGTCCCGTCGCCGCCGCCCTGGCGTTCAAACCACCGACGGGCGTGGGCCTGAGCGTGAACGCCGGCGTCGTCACCGGCGGCGGTTTCCTGGGCATCGATCCCGACCGCGGCGAGTATTCGGGCGCCTTGCAACTGGAGATCGCCGGCTTTCTCTCGGTGTCCGCGATCGGTCTCATTTCGACCCGGATGCCGGACGGCTCCAAGGGCTTCTCGCTGCTGATCATCCTGACCGCGGATTTCGGCGCCGGGATCCAGCTCAGCTTCGGTTTCACGCTGCTGGCGGTCGGCGGCCTGCTCGGCCTGAACCGCACGGTGCTCTTTCAGCCGCTGCTCGACGGCGTTCGCACCGGGGCCCTCCAGAGCGTCCTGTTCCCCCGGGATGTGGTCGCGAACGCGCCGCGCATCCTCAGCGACCTGCGCGCCATCTTTCCGCCGCAGGAAGGCACTTTCCTGATCGGTCCGATGGCCAAGATCGGCTGGGGGACTCCGACGCTGATCAGCCTCTCGCTGGGCGTCATCATCGAGATTCCTCCCGGGGACGCCGCCATCCTGGGCGTGCTACGCCTGGCGCTGCCCGCCGACGACGTGGCCATCCTGGTGCTCCAGGTCAACTTCGCGGGTGTGCTCGAATTCGACAAGCAGCGCTTCTACTTCTTTGCCACGCTGTTCGACTCGCATGTCCTGTTCATCACGCTCTCCGGCCAGATGGGCCTGCTGTTCGCCTACGGGGACGACGCCAATTTCGTGTTGTCCGTGGGCGGCTTTCACCCTCAGTTCAATCCGCCCCCCCTGCCGTTCCCCGCGCCACAGCGCATTGCGATCGATCTGATCAATGAGTCGTACGCGCGCATCCACGCCGACGGCTACTTTGCCGTCACCACCAACACGGTGCAGTTCGGAACCCATTCCGACTTCTTCTTCGGTTTCTCCGCCTGTTCCGTTTCGGGCAGCTCGGGTTTCGACGCGCTCATCCAGTTTTCACCCTTCCATTTCATCGCCGAGATCTCCACGCAGTTTTCGGTCAAGGTGTTCGGCATCGGCGTGTATGGCGTCGGCATCGACGTTTCGCTCGAAGGGCCGGCGCCCTGGCACGTCCACGGCACCGCCTCTCTCTCGTTCTTCTTCTTCTCGATCGACATCGGCATCGACTTCACCTGGGGCGACAATCCGAACACCCTCCTGCCGCCGATCGCGGTGATGCCCATCCTGGCGGCCGAGGCGCAAAAGGCGACGAACTGGAAGACCGCGCTGCCGCCGAACGCCAAGCTGCTGGTCGTGCTCCGCCAGCTCGATCCCGCCGAGGCCAGCTTCGTCCTGCATCCCACGGGCACCCTGCAGGTCAGCCAGCGCGCGATTCCTCTCGATCTGAAGCTCGACAAGGTCGGCAGCCAGGCGCCCAGTGATGCCAATCAGTTCTCCTTCTCGGTCGCCGGTTCCATCCTCAGGAAGACGCGCGACCTTCAGGAACCTTTTGCGCCCTCCCAGTTCCGCAACTTCGACGACGCCGCCAAGCTCTCGCAACCCGCCTTCGTGCCGCAGGACAGCGGCATCGAGTTGGCCGGCGGCGCGAGCCTGGCGTCGGCCACCGCGATCACTCGTCCCGTGCGCTATGACCTCACGATCGTCGACGCGGAGTCCGAGCCCGTCCGCAATCGATTCTTCGCGCATTCCCGCGTCCTGGTCACGAGCTTCCTGGCCGGCAACAGCGCCGGGCAGTCCACGCTCTCGGCCCGGCACCGCGCGCAGACCCGCCCCTACGCGGGCTCGGTCACGACCTCCAGCGAGACGTTCGCCGTGGCCCTCCGCTCCACGAACCAGGCCGTTCATCCGGAGGCGACGGCGTTCCTGAGCCAGGCCAGCGCGCAGGATTACGTCACGAAAGCCGTGGCTTCCGATCCATCGCTCGAAGGTTCCCTCCACGTCATTCCCCAGTTCGAGGTGGCAGCATGAGCTCGGACCCCGTCTCCGGCCCGCCGATCGCCGATCCCGAAGACCTGCTGGCGACCTATTCGTTCCTCCCCTGGCTGCGGCAGGGGGTCGCCAACGCCATCACGGCGCCTCCGGCCTCGGGCGCCCGCGCTTCCATTCACGTGGAGCTCGGCCTTGCCGGCACTCCGGTCGCGGGGGGAGCTCCGCTCACCCAGTCCATCGCCCAGGACATCTCTCTCTACGGGCCGGGCGACCTTCTGGGGTTCGAGCCTCGCGCCGTGATCCGCACCGAGCCCCGGCCCGGAGTGACGAATTTCGAGGCCAACTATCTGGCGGCGATCGATTTCTACAACGAGGATTTCCCCTGGCGTTACACGCCCGCGCCCGCCTCCGGCTTGCAGCTCAGCCCCTGGATTGCGCTGATCGTTCTGAATTCGACCGAGTTTGCCGGCGCGAGGAATATCGCCAAACGTCCGCTCCCTTTCATCACGATTCCCGACCCGAGCGTTCTGCCGCCCGCCGGCGAGCTCTGGGCCTGGGCGCACGTTCATTTCAATCAAGGCCTTTCGCCCGATCCGGCCCACGAGCTGGTTTCGGCCGACATGAGCGCCGTGCTGCCGCGGGTGCAGTCGATCCTCGACGGCAATCCCGACCTGGCCTACTCGCGTCTGATGGCCCCGCGGCGGCTCGATGTCAACACCGGTTACGACGCGTTTGTCGTTCCCGTGTTCGAGAGCGGCCGTCTCGCCGGACTGGGCCTGGATCCGACCCGGACGCCCTCCGCCACCGCTTCGGCGTGGGCGCCCTATGCCGGCCAGCAGGAGCCGCAGAATTTTCCCTACTATTACCGCTGGCACTTTCGTACCGGCGACCGGGGCGATTTCCGCTATCTGGTCAGCCTGCTCAAGCCGCAGCCGGTCGACAAGACGGTGGGCCGGCGCGATTTCGACGTCGCCGATCCCGGCTCCAATCTCCCCGGAATCGCCACGCCCGGCCTGCACGGCATCCTGCGTCTCGGCGGAGCGCTCGAGGTTCCCGACGCCGATCTCAGCACCGCCGACAGGAACGATCGCGACAAATATGAAAACTGGGATCAGCCCTATCCTGACAGCTTTCAGGTCGCGCTGGCCAAATTCATCGATCTGCCCGACGACTATGCCGCGCAGGCCGCGGCCGACGCCAACGCGGCCACGGCGATCGGCCCCGGCATCAGCGACGATCCCGACCCGCTCATCACGTCGCCGCTGTATGGACGCTGGCACGCCCTCACCCAGCGCGTGCTGACGAACCGGGACGGCACGCCCGCGCCCAATCGCACGAACTGGGTCCACCGGCTCAACCTCGATCCCCGGTTTCGCGTTCCCGCCAATTACGCCGCCGAAGTCGTGGAAGCGAACGCCGAGGAGTACATGAATTATGCGTGGGAGCAGATCGGGGATGTGCTCAAGGCCAATCAGACCCTGCGCCGCCTGCATTTCGCCACCGCCGCCTCGGCGCGCCTGTACGATCGCCACCTGATCCCCGCGGCTGCCGATCCGGCGCGGGTGCTCGCGCTGACCGCGCCGGTCGCCAGCCGCGTCCTCCATTCCGGGGTGACCGTGGCGAGCCTGCGCGCTTCGACGCGGGTGCCACCGGTTCTGACCTCCACGGCCTTCCGCCGGGTGCTGCGTCCGAACGGGCGTCTCATGCGCTCGCTCCCTTTCACGGCGACGGCCACGGCCACCAATCTCATCGCGCGCGTCAACGCCGGCGCGGTGACCAGCGCACCGCCGAAATCCGTTCCGAGCGGCGTCCCCACGGTCGATCAGGCCGTGAATGCCATGCTGCCCACGAACGCCCCGGGCACCGTGCTGCAAGGGTTGAAGGATTTTCCCTGGCTCCCCTGGGCGATCCTGATCGTTGCCATCGCGCTCGCCCTGCTGCTGCTCTTCGTCCTCGGTCCCGTCGCGGGTCTGATCGCGGCCGCGGCCATCGCCGGCGCCGGCGTCTACGTCTTCCGCCTGCTACGCTCCTGGAGCGCCGCCGGGCAGGTGGCGCAAGCGGTTTCGCAGGCCGGCCAGACGTCCGCCGCCGTCGCCACCTATCCCACCAGCAGCAATTTCGTCCTCAGCGTTCCCGGCTCTTCCTTCGTTCCCGCTCTCGGTGGAGCGGACAGTCCCACGGCCACGCGATTCAAGGCCGCCCTCGCCCAATCCTTCCAGTTGAACGCCATCGGCAACACGGCCGCGCAGCGCCCGGCTCCGGCCGCGATCGATCTCGACGCGGTCGCCGCCACGCTCGTCAAGGCGGTCGATCCCAGGATCACCATCCTGCGCCGCGGTCTCGGCACGATCGCGCTGCCGGCCTGGATCCTGGCCGAGATCGGCGAGGACTTCAACGAAGTGATGGCTTATCCCAAGATCAATCTGCCGATGTACAAACCGCTCTGCGGCAGCGCGGTCGAGCGCCTGCTGCCCAATATCAACAAGATCGCGCAGAACAGCATCACCCTGATGGAGACGAATCAGCGCTTCATCGAGGCGTACATGGTGGGCCTCAACCATGAGTTCGCGCGCAAGCTGCTCTGGCGCGAGTACCCGACCGATCAGCGCGGCAGCTATTTCCGGCAGTTCTGGTCGGTGGGCGACACCATCGACAGCGAGGGCCTGAGCGAGGACGCGCTGAAAGAAAAGCTTTACGACATCTCGGAGATCCACCGCTGGCCGCCGGCGTCGAATCTGGGCGAGCACGACAACCGCGCCGAAGCCGGGCAGCCGCTCTCGCCCCGGGCCGTGCTGATCGTGCGCGGCGAGCTGCTCAAGAAATATCCCAACACCGTCATCTTCGCCCAGCACGCGAAGATCGTGAACGGCCTGCGGACCCCCGACTGGCTCACGGCGGCGGAGGAGGCGCTGCCGCCGCGGGCGAAGACCCGTACGCCGCTGTATTCGGCCCAGCCGGAGGACGACATCTTCTTCTTCGGTTTCGATCTGACGATCGACGAGGTCAAGGGCACGGGCGGCGACCCTGGCTGGTATTTCGTCCTCCAGGAGCGGCCGGGCGAGGCGCGCTTCGGTCTCGAGGTCTCGCGCACGGCCCCCATCGAGACCTTCGACGACGTCACCTGGGACGATGCCATGCCCGGCGGCAAGCCCGGCCAGTTCCTGCCCGCCTCGCGGCTCGCGAACGTCGGGCTCACCGAGCCTGCCGCCGTCACCAACCCCGACAAACATGACCAGTGGAGCGACGACAAGAAAGTGGATATCGCCGCCGTCAGCTCGGCGCGCTGGGCGTACGCGCTCTTCCGCCAGCCGGTCATGGTCGCCGTCCACGCCGACGAGATGCTCGCGGAGAACAGGCCCTAGCCATGGCAGATTTCGCGTCCGTTCAAGCCCAGTTGGCCGCCGCCCGTGCGGCTCACGATGCCGCGCAACGGGCCGCTCTGCAGGCGGCCGCCCGCGCCCGCCAGGCGCAGTCGGCGCTGGATCTCGCGACGCGTCAAACCCCCGCGGACGGCGGCGCACAGGACCTCGCCCAGCTCGCGGCGGCGGCGCAAGACGCCGCGACGAGACAGAAGGCGGCGAGCGGCGCGCTCGGCGCGGCGAGGACCGCGGTGGGTCAGGCCACCGCCGACTTCGCCGTCTTTACCCAGCCGCAGAATAATGTGGGCCTGCTGAGCGACAGCTCGCCCTTCCTGCTGTTCCCGGTGCGCATCGAGACGCGCTTCCGGACGTTGCGCCCCGGCGGCCAGGGACCCGGTATCGCCCTCCCGGCCCCCGTGCACCAGCTCTTGGTCCGCATCTATCCCGACGATTGCTCGATCGACACCTTCGAGCCCCTGCTCTCGCAGTCGGAGCTGCTCAATGTCAAGAATTATTGGATGAACCTCTGGCGTGCCGGCGGCCAGGAGAATGGCCAGCGCGGAGCCTGGCGCAATCTGGTCGCCGCCCACGGCTCCGGACGCGCCGGCTGGCTCGCCGACAATTTTCAGCCCGTCAACCTCGCGGCCCCGCCAACGAAGGCGGACGCCAACGATCAGATTCTCGTCATCCCTACCACCACGCCCCTGGCGGCCGCCGAAGCCGCGCCCCTCTCGGCCTACTGGCAGAGCGTCTGGCTCGCCGCGGGCGAGGCCACGAACATCGAGGCGGCGAACGCGGCTCTGGTGACCGCCGTTGGCGCATCGCGCGCCGCCGAGCTGATCTCCGGCTATGCGCCGTTCAACCTCGCGGACGCTCCCGCGGCCCCCTTGACCCGGGCGGGCGTCGGGCTCGCCGTCGCTTTCGTCATTTTTCCAGCCGATCCCGACACCACGCTCCAATCGTGGTCGCAGGCTCCCCAGGTTCGCCAGTTTCCCGACCGTTTCGTGGCTCTCGGATTCAACGGCGGCGCGCAGACCCTGGAGGCCGTCGGCGGACCGGTGACGTTGCCGCTCTATACCGGCCCGGATCCCTCGGCGGATCCCACGATCGATCCCACCTCCAGCCTTCATCCCGACGGGCCCGACCTCTTCGTGCCGGATGCCTTGCAATGGATGGTCGACTTCGACCGCGCCGTGGCCGCGGGGATGGCGCTGGCGATCCCCCTGACTCCCGCTCAGGCCGTGGCGGGATTCGATCGCCTGCTGGTGCTCGGCTTGCAATTCGGCACCCCCGCCGGCCAGGGCCCGGCCGCGCTTCAGGAGCTGCTGGCCCATCATCAGGCGAGCCGCAGCGGCTTCTCCCTGGTGGCGCAGGGCACGCCCGCGCACAACGCGACCGGTGCCAACGCCGGCGCCACGCCCGAGAATGACGCGGACGCCAGCTTTGACGACCGCAAGAATCGCCCGCTGTTCACGCCGGCCGGCGACGCGGCGCAAAAGCCGGATGGCCAATGGCTCGCCGAGTTTCTCGGCCTCGATCCCGCCTTCGTCGGCGGTGTCCACGGCAGCGGCGGAATGGATCAGAAGCAGGCCCGCGCCATGCAGACCGCATTGTGGCCCGCGACGCTGGGGTACTGGATGAAGACGCTGTTCACGCCCAATCCGGGAACCGCCTCCATTTTTTCGGATGGCGTCGTCGAGGAGGCGCGTGCGTTCTTCACCTCCTTCGTCTCCGGCCGCGGCCCGCTGCCGGCGATTCGCATCGGCGGGCAGCCCTACGGCATCCTGCCGGTCACGGCGTTCTCGCGCATCCAGTGGTACCGCGGGGACAACCTGTCACGTATTTCGCTCCCGCAGTCCTTCCTCGCCTCGCTCTACGATCTGCTGCGCCAGATCGATGCCGACTGGACGGCGATGAGCCGGAGCGCCGCCTGGATCGGCAAGGCCGGCGATCCTCATCAGACCCTGCTGGACATCCTGGCCCTGCACCCCTCGTCGGTCGAGTACTATTCGCGGAACGCCGAGAGCCTGGCCCAACTGTTCAATATGGTGAACCTGTTCACGCTCGGTCCCGCCTGGCTGACCGCGCTGATCAACCTCGGGCTCGAAGCGCAGGCCGTCACGCTGCTGCGGCACCTCGGCTACACCGGCACCGATCTGCCCGATCTGCTCAA
The DNA here is from genome assembly GCA_963718645.1 of uncultured Acidobacteriota bacterium. Classification (GTDB taxonomy): domain Bacteria; phylum Acidobacteriota; class Thermoanaerobaculia; order Multivoradales; family UBA5704; genus DATARR01. Next base: position 847,981 of record OY970373.1, on the reverse strand, counting down.
CCACTATTTCCTCACCGACAATCCCCGGATCACCACCCTCATCGACGACCGCGCGCTATCCGAGACGAGCCCCATCCGCGCCTACACCGACGATGGGCGCAACTACCTTCAATGGCTGATCGATGCGGCCACGAATTCGCTCGATACCCTGCGCGCGGAAACCGGATTTACCGGCAACCAGAGCCCGCGGGCCCTGCTCTATCTGTACCTGCGTCATGCCCTGATGCTCGGCTACTACGACTCCAGCTACAACCTCCATCGCAACACGGGCATTCTCTCCGCCACCGAGCTGCTGTCGATGCGCACGGAGCCCAGCTTCGTCCACGTCGCCGAAGCGCCCGGAACCAGCGAAAGCCGCTTCGCCGCGCTCTACAAGACCGAGAGCCGGATCACGGGCAGCCCATCACTGCTGGTGAGCGATTTCATCCGCCAGCAGATTTCGACCGCTCCGGAAACCGCCGAGCTCTCCGCCCAGATCGCGTCCCTCAAGATCCTGGCGACGGCCTCGACCGCCGAGCTCGAACGCCTTTTCGCCGAGCATGTGGACCTCTGTTCTTATCGCTACGATGCCTGGCTGATCGGGCTCGTCCACCAGCACCTCGCCGCGCAGCGCGCCGCCGGCGCGGCCAACCAGCAGGGGAGCGGTCTGTATCTCGGCGCTTATGCCTGGGTCGAAGATCTCCTTCCGACCAAGGATGTGGTCACGCCCGTCGAGCTTCCGGCCAGCCTTGCGGCCCAGTTTCCGGGCAGCGCACCGTTGATGTCCGATGCGAAGAACGGCGGTTATATCCATGCCCCTTCGATCCCGCACGCCGATGCCGCCGCCGTGCTGCGCGCGGGATTTATCGCCGCTCAGGCGAGCGGCACCAATTCCGGCGAGCTTGCGGTCAATCTTTCTTCGGACCGGGTCCGCGTCGCCCTCTCTCTCATCGAGGGCATCCGCAATGGTCAAAGCCTGGGTGCGCTGCTCGGCTACCAGTTCGAGCTCGGCCTGCATGACGATTACACGCTCGCCGAGGTCGACAAGTTCATCTATCCGCTGCGTAAAGCCTTTCCGTTGATCGCCGACGCCATGGCTTCCACGCAGACGGCCCCCGATGTGCCCATCGAGGCCATCGAGGCCCGCAACGTCCTGGACGGCAAGAAGCTGGCCGATCAGATCACGAAGAGCGGCGTCACCGCCTATCCGTGGGGCCTGACCACTCTGCCGGCGGCCACGGCCGCGGAGCAGACCGCGCTCAATGCCGAGGCTCAGGGCATCCGCGATGCCTATGACGCCATCGCCGATCTCGCTCTGGCGGAGGGCGTGTATCAAGCGGTGCAGGGCAACTACGATCGCGTCGCCAGCACCATCGCGGCCTACACGACGGGCAATTTTCCGCCCGAGCCCGGCGTGGTCGACACCGCCCCGCCAGGCATCGGGCTCACCCATCGTTTCGCCATTCAATTCCGCCCCGGTCTCGCCGCGCCCGCCGGCGCCACGCCGCGCGCCCAGGCCGAGCCGGCCATCGACGATTGGCTCGGCGGCGTGCTGCCTCCGCTCGATCACATCGCCTGTACCGTGGCCTGGAACGATCCAATCACCGCGGCGCCGCAACAGCACGCGGTCACGCTGGCCGATCTCGGTCTGCGCCCCATCGATGCCCTCTACCTGCTCATGCCCGACAACGTGCAGGCCATGACCGAGCTCGATGACCGCATTCTGCGGCATGTCGCCTCGACCTGGAGCCCGCGCCCCGACGCCGCCGTCCAGATCCAATACATGACGGCGCCGGCCGGTCAATTCAGCATGTTCGAGAGCGGCCCCCTGCTCCGCGGCCTGCGGCCGCTGCTCACGCAATCCCGGGCGCTGCGCGCCAGCGATGTACTGCGTGCCAACGACGCCCGCCAGCAGGACAATTCCACCGTGTCCGTGGACCGGGCTCGGATCACGGCTCCGCTCGCCGGTCTCACGTCGCTCGCCGGTGACCTCGACAGTTTCGTCAACGGCACTCTGGCTCCCTTGCTGGCCGACACCGCCACGAACCGGGCGGCGATCCTCACCAGCGTCGATACTTTTCTGGGCGACGCGGTGGCCTTGCTGGAACGGTCGGCGCGCTTCAATCTGCCCTCCTCCGGGTGGGGTTTCGCCTATGCCTGGTTGCATACGGCCTTCGCGGACCTGCTCAGCGAGGTCACCGGCCTGGTGACCCGCTGGGCGCGGAAGCTCATCGACTTCAACAGCGCCTTGAACGCCTACGCTCTGCTGCCCGCGGGCACCAGCGATGCTGATCGCTTCGCTGCGTTGCAGGGCGCCGAGCTGCTCGTCAGCTCGCAGCTCGACCCGTTGCCTGCGTCCCCCGCGCTCCTCAGCGCGGCGTTGACCGGCAAGGGGGCGGCCTTCCAGAGCCGCCTGGGGGATTTCCAAATGATTCAGACCGGTGGGGGAGCGTCCTTCGCCAACCTTTTCGCTTCCGTCGGCGCGCTGTCCACCGCCGAATTCGATTCTCAGCCTTTCGATGTTTCGCCGCTCGCCGATCGTGCGATCATCGTCACGCAGGACATCTCGCGCGCCCTCACCAGCCAGCTCTCGGCCGCCAAGGCTCGCGTCGCCGCGGTCAACGCTCAATTGACGATCGCCGATGCCTCGGCCTCGCCGGCCGATCAGGTCACCGCGCTCACCGCCGCCGCCAAGGCGCTCCTGGGAGACGATTTCCAGATCCTTCCGGAATTCACCGTCTCCGCCGCGCAGGGAGCCGAGTGGGCCCATGCCGTGGCGGCGTCCAACGCGGGCGACCTGTTCACGTATCTCAAGACGACGCTCAAGATCGACTTTCCCGTCGACGAATGGTTCTATGGCGCGGCGCGCGTCCGCCCCCAGCTCCGTTCCTGGGAATCGGCCTTGATGCTCGCTTCGGCCTTCGGCCTGACCCCGCCGCCGCTCACTCCCATCCAGCTTCCCTTCGCGGCGGGCGCGCCCTGGCTGGCGCTGCAATTTCCGGACACTTATACGATCGACAGCGACCGCCTTCTCTACACCTGCCTCTATTCGCAGCCGTTCAACCCAGCGGCCCGTCAATGTGGCGTTCTCGTCGATGAATGGACGGAGGTCATCCCCGAGAAGACGCGCGAGACCGCGATCACCTTCAATTACGCGCGTCCGGACAATGAGCCTCCGCAGACCCTCCTGCTGGTGACCGCCGCCGCGAATGCCGGCACCTGGCAGTGGGCCGACCTGGTGGGCGCGCTGAACGAAACCCTCGACCTCGCGAAGAAGCGGGCCGTGGAGCCGGCCTTCCTCGATCCGACCGTCTATTCCCGGTTCCTCCCCGCGACGGTAACGGCCAGCACTTCGTCCGGCATCACCATCGCCACCGTGCTCACTGCCGCCAATGGCGTCATCAAAATTCTGCAAGGAGGCCGCGATGGCTAGCGAGCTCAGCGTCGGCGACATCAGGGTCGCGCTCCGCGATCGGCTCTTCCCGGCGATCACCACCTGGAACCGGCTGGAGGCCCGCCCGCGCACCCAGAGCTTCGAGCGCGCGTTGCAGGCCGAGGTCCGCGATGCTCTGTGGATGCTCACCAGGCAATGGCAGATGGGCGAGTTCCGGGGCTGCGACGCAGGATCGCCGGTGTTCGCCAAGCTGCTGCTGGCGACGACGGCCCTGACCAAGTACCGGGCGGGAGCCGGCGCGGCCCAAGGGTTCGACGCATCCACGCCGCTCGAGACCAAGGTCGAGCGCCGTCCCGTCCCCCTGCACCGGCAGAAGCGGATCCTCTCCCTCGACCTTCGCCTGGTAATGGCGCGCCAGTGGCTCGCTCTGATCGCCGACATCGCCGACTACCGCTCGGCTTTCCAGACGGCGTACCCGATCGCTACGCCCGATCCCACGCAAAGCCAGAACGTGGATGTCTGCTCGCACCCCGAGGCCTGGGACACCTTTCAGGCGCTCGCCGGGCGGGCCATGGACGGCGGCCAATTGCTGGAGTATCTGCTCGCCGACCCCTCCCATCACGCGTATGACGGCGTCGCTGGAATCGCCTCTGCCGACCAGGCCGCGCTCGACGACCGCGCGCAGCGCTTTCTGGCCTGGGCGGAACGGTTCCTGGCGCAGCCCTCCGCGGCCGGCGACGATGCCTGGGTGCCGTCGCATCTCGATTACCAGTTCGCCGCCTCCGCGCCGCTGCCCGACGGCAGCGAAAAGGTTTATGTCGCGGACGACTACTCGTCGGGCCGGCTCGACTGGTACAGCCTCGATCTCGATCAGGGGATCGCGTCGCTGGGTGCGGTCGCCGGCTCTGGCACGACGGGCCTGCCGGCGGATGCGCCCTTCACGACCATCCCGGTCCCGGTTTCCTTCTCGGGCATGCCCAACACCCGCTGGTGGGCCTTTGAGGACCACGCGACCAATTTTGGCAATATCGACGCCAGCACCACCGACCTTGCCAAGCTGCTGTTCATCGAGTTCGCCCTCGTCTATTCCAATGACTGGTTCATCATTCCCTGCACCTTGCCTTCCGGCGCGCTGGCCCGGGTCCAGGGCCTCGCGGTGACCAACGTCTTCGGCGAACGTCTCTGGATCGAATCCGCCGATCAGGGGGTGGACAGCGCCTGGGGACGATGGAGCATGTTCACCATCAACGTTCGCAACGCCCCGCGGGGCAGCAACGCCGCGGACCCGACGCTCCTTCTGCTTCCGACCCTGGCCCATGCGCAGGCAGGCCCCGCGCTGGAAGAGGTTTTTCTCGTCCGCGACGAGGTGGCGAACATGGCGTGGGGCGTCGAAAAAACCGTTCCTCTCGCCAGTGGAATCAGCCGCCCGGGTGGCGAGGTCGCCGCGCAGACCTTCAATTTTTTGCAGGGGCTCATTCCCGGTGGCGGAGATCCTCCGGCCCTGGCCGCCGCGGTGCGCTATCAGGCCATGAGCTCCGTGCCGGAAAACTGGATCCCCTTCATCCCTGTGCATGTGCCCGGCAACAATCGCGAGATCCAGCTCCAGCGCGCCGCCCTGCCGCGCATCCTGACAGGAGATCCGAATCCTGCCCAGAAAGTGCAACCCTTGACGTCGCTGTTGCGCCAGGGTCTCGATCTCACCCCCGCACAAACCTATTTCCTCCACGAGGAAGAGGTGCCTCGCGCCGGCGCGCGGGTGACGCAATACTTCTCACGAGCCCGCTGGACGCAAGGCCAGGTCTTCACCTGGCTGCGCGTGCAAAAGCAGACCGGCCGCGGCGAGGCCGCGAGCGGTTTGGCCTTCGATCGCCTGGTCGACAAGGATGGCAGGGAGGGCTGAATCCGCCAAGCCGTTTCCGCGCTCTTGCGCCGCCATCCGCACCGCCTCGCTCTACCCTGCTTCCTCCCGGTACAATCGGGGGTCTATGGCGCTCGCCAGGACCATCGACTCGACCCGGTATGTCTTCGCCGATCTCAAGGATCTGCTCGCCAAGGCGAGCCCGGCCCGCTCGGGCGATGCGCTCGCCGGGATCGCGGCAGGGAGCGCCGCGGAGCGCGTGGCGGCCAGAATGGTACTGGCGGATCTGCCGTTGCGGCGCTTCCTGACGGAGGCGCTCATCCCCTATGAAAGCGACGAGGTCACCCGCCTGATCGTCGATCATCACGACGCGGCGGCCTTCGCCCCTCTCGCCTCGCTCACCGTCGGCGAGCTCCGCGAATGGCTGCTCGGCGACGCGGCGACCGGGGAGAGCCTCGCCGCCGTGGCTCCCGGCCTCACCCCCGAGATGGTGGCCGCGGCGAGCAAGCTGATGCGCAATCAGGACCTGATCGCCGTCGCCCGCAAATGCCGCGTGGTCACGGCGTTTCGCGACACCCTCGGCTTGGCCGGACGGATGTCGGTGCGGCTGCAGCCCAACCATCCCACCGACGACCCGCGCGCCATCGCCGTCTCCATCCTCGACGGCCTGATGTACGGCGCCGGCGACGCGGTGATCGGCATTAATCCGGCCTCGGACAGCCTGCCGGTGCTCGCCACCCTCTGGCGCCTGCTCGACGACGTCATCCAGCGCTTCGCGATCCCCACGCAGAGCTGCGTCCTTACCCATGTGACGCAACAGATCCGCGCCATCGAGGCCGGCCTGCCCATCGACCTGGTGTTCCAGTCGGTGGCCGGCACCGAGGCCGCCAACGCGGGTTTCGGCATCAGCCTGGATCTTCTGCGCGAGGCCCGCGACGCGGCGCTCTCCCTGCGCCGCGGCACGGTGGGACAAAATGTGATGTATTTCGAAACCGGCCAGGGGAGCGCGCTGTCGGCGGACGCCCACCACGGCGTGGACCAGCAGACCTGTGAAGCGCGAGCCTATGCCGTGGCGCGCCATTTCGAGCCCCTGTTGGTCAATACGGTGGTGGGCTTCATCGGCCCGGAATATCTTTATGACGGCAAGCAGATCCTCCGCGCCGGGCTGGAAGACCATTTCTGCGGCAAGCTGCTGGGGCTCCCGATGGGGTGCGACATCTGCTACACCAATCACGCCGAAGCCGACCAGGACGACATGGACTCCCTGCTGGTGATGCTGGGGGCGGCCGGGGTCAATTTCATCATGGGGGTCCCGGGAGCGGACGACATCATGCTGGGCTACCAGAGCACCTCGTTCCACGACCAGCTTTTCCTGCGTGACGTCCTGGGGCTCCGGCGCGCGCCGGAGTTCGAAGCCTGGCTGTCCGAGATGCGGCTCACCGACGAATCCGGCCGTCTGTTGCCCTCACAGACAGGGCATCGGCTGCTGGCCGGCTTTCCTCCGGAGTCTTTGTGAGTCATCCGGCGCCGAAAGATCCATGGGATTATCTCGCCGGCCTTACCCCGGCCCGCGTGGCCCTGGGGCGCGCCGGCTCCGGCCTGCCCACCCGCGAGTTGCTGCGCTTCGAGCTGGCCCACGCCCGGGCGCGGGACGCGGTCGGAGAGGCTCTCGACGCCACCAGCCTGCGCGCGGAGCTCATTGCGGCGGGCCTGCCGGTGCTCCACGTCGCCAGCCGCGCCGCCGATCGCCGCACCTATCTCCAGCGGCCCGACCTCGGCCGCCGGCTCGACGAAACCAGCGCCCGTCAGCTCGCCGCGGCCGGCGCCCAGGAGCTTGCCGGGGCCGATCGGACCGACCTTGCCCTGGTGATCGCCGACGGCCTGTCCGCGCTCGCCGTGCTGCGCCACGCGGCTCCCACCATCATGGCCCTGCTGCCGCTTCTCGAGGGGCTGCGGATCGCTCCGCTGGTCCTCGCCACTCAAGGCCGTGTGGCCCTGGCCGACGAAGTGGGGGCCCTGCTCGGCGCGCGGCTGGCGCTGATCCTCCTGGGGGAGCGCCCCGGGCTCTCCTCGCCCGACAGCCTCGGCGCCTATCTCACCTTCGCGCCGCGCGTGGGATGCCTGGACGCCCAGCGCAACTGCGTCTCCAACATCCGCACCCAGGGTCTGCCGCCCGACCTCGCCGCCCGGAAGCTCGCCTGGCTGATCCGCGAGGCCTTGCGGCGGGAGCTGACCGGTGTGGGGCTCACCGACGAGAGCGGACGGGAGCGGGAGAGTCAGACCCTCAACGAGCCGCGAAACCCTCGGGCCGCATAATAGGATTGCGCACCGTTGTGATAGAGGAAGACTGTGTCATAGCGTCGATCACAGAAGAGAGAGCCGCCGAGCTTCCTGATGCCGGGAGGCGTCTTCACCCAGCTCGAAGTTTTTAGATCGAACTTTCCAAGCTGCTGCAGCTCCCGATACTGCTCTTCCGTCAAGAGCTCGATGCCCATGGCGGCGGCGATGTCGACGGCACTGTTGTCCGGCCGGTTCTCCTTCCTCGACTCCAGCGCTTCGCGGTCATAACAAAGGCTTCTGCGGCCCTGAGGGCTCTCCGGGGAGCAATCATAGAAAATGTATTCGCCGGTCCTTTCATCATGACCGACGATATCCGGCTCCCCGCCGGTCCTTTCCATTTCCTGGAGTGACGCGAGCTTTTCGCCGTTCGCCTCCAATCTTGCCTGCACTTTGGCCCAGTCAAGGCCTTTGTGCCGCCTCATGTTCTTCTCGAAACGGGCCTTCAACGTCGCAAGCAGCTCATCACGTTCTTGTGTTTTCACGTTCTGCCTTTCTGCCCCCAGGCCCTGGCACCGTCGGAACGACGGTAGGTGTTGACCAGGACTCCGGATCGTAGGGCGCGGGTCTCGACCAGAGTGAGTCTGGCGGCCGCGAACCCATCGGAGAACAACTTCTTGCCGGTGCCCGGTTCTCCTTGGCCTGGTTCGGCCCTTGATGCCCATCCCGAGGCCTAAGCCCACTCCAACGTCGCTATTCGCGTCACCAGCCCATGAGAGCTATGCGCACTTGAATTCTTGCGTTACTAGCGGTACCGTGCGAACGCTGAGCCGTGACGGTCAGCATCGTCGGAAAGGAGATGTTATGAGGAAGACGGTCTTCTTTGCCATCATCGCTTTGTCCTTGGTCGCCTCCAGAGCACATGCCGGCGCGGTGAGCTGTGGTCCGGAGGGAAGCACGGGCAGTACCTTCTATGATGACGAATACACGAGCCGGACTCCAAGCTGTCACACCGAGTCGGCGACCGTTTTTGCCTACGAAGATTGCATCGACCAGTTCGGTAACGCCTGCAGGATCACCTGGAATGAAAACTACAGCATCCATTATACTTCGACGTACGACCCTCCGCTGTGGGTGTGCGACGCAACCAGCTCCAACTGGGTCAGCAATACGAATATCGTGAACCCATGCCAGTAGTTTAACGAGCGCTCGGCGATCCTCAGCGTTCAGCTTCAAGAGAGCGGATCGCTGCGCCGACCTCCCTCAGATCATTATTGAGCTGATGATCGCGGCCCGGCAACCGATCGACGCGAGCTTGCGGAACCGCGCGCGAATACAGATCGGCGTGAGACCCGACCGGCGCGATATCGCAAGGGGGTCGCGGGAGAGGCCGGTTCCCGCCCCTCTCTCTGCCTCCGGGGCCGAAGCGACGGCCGGCTAGCGCTGTCACCGCCATGGGGTGACCTGCGACACCAAAGTCGAGATTCGCAACACCACGACCGGGAACGGAACGGCGGGCACCTATTCCGGTGGCACTTATTCGGCAGCACCTATCCTAGGAGGACCTTGGCACCTATCTCAGAACGGCACCTATTCCCGGGTCTGTCAATTGGGCTCCGCGCCCGTACACCCCCCTCACAAACCCATGTGGCTCTAGGGCGAAGAAGATTCGGGGGTGTTTTTACGTCTTATTGGGGCATGAGAAAGCTACGCTACGTCCCCCAGTCCCGGACCCTCGTCTCCATCACCAACCGTACCATCCAGGGGCGCTATCTCCTCACTCCTGGCACCTCGTTCAACGACCTCTTCCTGGGCATCCTGGGAAGGACCCAACGAAGCCACGAAATGGAGATCGCGGCCGCCACCGTCCTGTCCAACCACTTTCACCTCCTCCTGATCGTCGACGACGCGAAAGAGGTCGCGGACTTCATGCGCGACCTGCAGTCCAAGGCGGCCCGCGAGGTCAACCGGCTGACCGGTTGGAAGGGACCGGTCTTCGAGCGCCGCTATGAGATGACCGTCGTCACCAACGAGGAAGGCGCCCAGGTCGAGCGTCTGAAGTACGTCCTGGCGAACGGAGCCAAGGAGAACCTGGTGGAGCGGGTCTGTGAGTGGCCCGGCGTGCACTCTGCCGAGGCTCTGATGCACGGCACGCCGCTCCAGGGGCACTGGTTCGACCGTACCCGACAGTACGCAGCCAGGAACCAGGGCGAAGAGCTCCGCCAGGACCAATATGTGTTCGCCGAGTCCGTGCTGCTCTCGCCAATCCCCTGCTGGGCGCATCTGCCTGCCGACCGCTACCGCGAGCGGATCAAGTCCCTGGTCGAGCAGGTCGACACCGAGGCCGCCAGGGCGAGGCGGCAATCAGGAGCCAGCGTCCTTGGCGCCAAGGCGATCCTGGCCCAGGATCCCCTGACCCGGCCCGACTCGATGGCGCGCTCTCCCGCTCCGCTCGTTCACGCGGCGACGAAAGCCACTCGCAAGATGTTTTATGGGATCTACGCGGAATTCGTGAGCGCCTTCCGGGCCGCGGCCGAGGCCCTCCGCCACGGCCGCCGGGACGTCTCCTTCCCCGCCGGGAGTTTCCCGCCCGCGCTGCCATTCGTGCCAAGCTGATCGCATAGGGCGGGTTCCTTGACAGCCTCAGCGTCCGCCGGAGGGCGATTCAGACGAACGCAGAGTCTCACCCGGCCGGAGGTGTATCTGAAAACCCTCCGAAGCTCGTTCCCCTGGCCTGAGTTCCGGTCAAGGTGGCCAAGATTCGAGGCTGGCAGGGCCACTGTGAGGGTGTGGTTTCCTCAGGACCCTGGCACCTAGCTCCTGCTTCCTGGAGGACCCTGGCACCTATTCGGCCCGGGGCCACTGTGAGGGTGTGGTTTCCTCAGGACCCTGGCACCTATTCGGCAGCACCTATCCCAGGCACCGATTCTGCAATTTTCCCGCGTGGGTGAATGATAGCGTCCATATACGCCACCAATCCCGGATCATACTCATCCCTTATTTCCAACCAAGTCTTGCGATAGGCAGGTCTTTTGAGAAATTTTCTAATGTAGACAGCCCAGCCTGCCCATTGGCCGTCAAATATAATTTTTACCTCCGGAATTCTCACCTCCTGATGATAGGAAACATAGGCCACTTCAAATACATCGCTCAAAACAGTATAAACCATTCTCTGTTGGGCTCTTTCATCTCGAGTGAGCGGAGGGGTAATGTCATTTCGCGGGATACTGTAGCAATCTAGTCGAGGATGCTTCATGCAAAGTTTGATGAATTCAAAAAAACGTTCGTCAACTCGACCGTAGGTGCTCCGTGCAACATCAACCCGCTCTTGATAGTTCTTCTCGGCGGTCGCTGCTCGCTCCTTTTGGGCGTTCAATTTAGATTCCTGAAGATGGCCATGCAAGTCCATAAGCCCAATAAAGGCGCCGAAAATTATTGCAAGGAATGAGAAGAACTCGCATATCTGGTGGCACTTCTCGAAGCGATTGCTCGTTACTAATAAACGCCGCGCGCGTTTTCCTATCAAATGGCCTTCTGTAGACATAACCTCCCCTTATAGTCGTTCCCGGTACCCCCTTGTTCTGCTCCAGTAGAACATAGGTAACGGCTAAGTTCAAAATAGTTATGACGCGGTAGAGACGCCGAAGGGCCTCCCGCACAGATCTCGGCGTGCGGTTTTCCCGCACCGGGCTCTTCGATTACCCTCGCTTCCGCACTCAGCAAGTCTAACGAGCACCATCTACCGGTGTCGACTCTCCGAAATCCGGGGCACTTCCAGAGGAAACCGCTTCGCCCCGGCGCGGGATGCGGTCGGAGAAGATCTCGATGCCACCAGCCTGCACACGGCACTCACCGCGGTCGGCCTGCCTGTGCTCCACGTCACAGCCGCGCCGCCGATCGCCGGCCAGCAGCAGCACCTATTCGACCCGGTCCCTTATCTTTACGTTTTCTCCATTCCCGAACGCAGCCCTATGGAGACACTCAATGGCCTCCACATCGGCCTTCTCCAAGAGGTCCACCTCCTGCAGATCCATGGCGCGAACGCTGACAGGCACTGGCTTGCCCTATTCTGGTTTCCTGAGGACCCTGGCACATTTCCCTGCTCCTATCTCAGCTGCTAAGATTCGCGGCCGGAGAGGTCTGTCGGGTGGGCTGGCAGTCAAGACGATATTCCGGACTTGCAGGCCAAGGAAATAGCTTCCCGGATAGATTTAACTTCGGAGATTGAAGAGCGCCTTTCTCCAGCCTAGCGTAAAAATTATGGTCTCCGTCCGACATTGGAAGTAGCACATAATGGCGCCCCATCTGAACAAGGATACCTTTGATCCATTCCGGATCCTGGACTACCATCAAAAACCGAGAAGGTACAAGGGATTCCTTTCTCACAAAATGAAAGAAGGAAAATAGCGAACGATCGGGATCTCTGATCTGAGCACGGATCGGATCAAAAAGGGGTCGAAAAATAAATCTGTAGCCGAACGAAGCAAAGGCAGCCAAGTATCCTGCCCGCAACCATGAAGACTGCTGCTTTGGTTCTGAGCAGTCAAAATCCGGAAAAAACAGACTGAGAGGTACATCCTTACAACCTGTCGCCATGTACTCATCCAGAACTCTCTGCAAACCATCAGTCATGCCAGGGGGATTGTGGTTCGGCAGACCAGTAATTGAAATCTCTCCATTCTCAGTCTGTACATTTACATTGATGTGAAGAGATTCAATGCTTAGCCGTGCCCGAACTGCTTCTCCAAGAGTGCCTTCGCCAAATCTACGAACTTTTTCCGCAACACTGGCATGTGTGTCGACTCCCTGCTTTCCGCTCGCATGATTATTGCACCGCCAACAAGTTAGGACTAGTTTTGAGCCGCCTACCGCCAGAGGAGGAACATGCTCGCGCGTCAACGCGTGAGCCTCCTCAGGAAGGAAGCCGTGAAGGCAAAGTGGACAAACGTAATAGGGAGGAAGGTCGAGGCCGAAGCACCTGAATGCGTCAGAGCCACGGCCGAACCATTGATTTGCCGCCCGGCTCCTTTTCGGCAATTTTCTTGCTCCACCTTTAACTGTTACGTGGTAGCCAAGGAGCAGCGGCTTGCCGTCCGCTCGATTGGCTGGTTAGACTCTCACCTCTGCCGTCTAACAAAAATATTCAATCAAAGCAAGTAGCAGATCAGAGTTGTCTATTTCACATCGAACGTTCGCCTCTCGGCCACCAGGCTCTGCATGCTCAGTTAGAACGGTGATAGCGCCACCTCCGCGGATGGACGGCCGGGAACATGGGTAACACTTCAGACCTGCTCAGCAAGCCGTGACAGTCGAGCTTTAGCCAAAATCGCTCACCCTCCGGCCAGCCGACGCCGCCCTTCCGCTTTGATACGCTCGGGGTCGAGGAGGACCGACTCGCCGCGGTCCAATTGATCCAGGCCTTTCTGGACCTCCCGCCGGAGATCTTCTACGGCGAGGAGCCGAAGCTCGTCCCGGTCCTTGAGTAACCGGAGAGCTTCCCGAATCACCTCATCTTCCGAGGTATAGAGACCACTGGCGACCTTGTCGTGGATCAGACGCTCGAATTCTGGGGTCAACGTGACGTCCATTGCGAATTCCTATTTCCTCTGCTGGTTCATCGTAGGTCCTAGTCTAACCTCCCGTCGGCCCGAGCAATGCGCCTCGGCCGCCGCGACGTTCGGGGGAACCCGCCATCCATCGCCCCGCTACCGCTCCCGAATACTCCCCTGCCCCAGCAGCCCCTCGATCGAGGTGACCAGCGCCGGGGCGAGTTGGATCTTCAGGTTGTCCGGCGTGGCGATGCGGACGGTGCGGTCGGCGAGGTGCATTTCGAGGGTGACGGGGACCTCGCCCGGGTGCTCGGTGAGGAGGTCGCGTAGCTTGAGCATCTGGCTGGTGGAGACTTTCGGGGTCAGCCGGAGGTCGACGCCGGTGAGGTGCCTCGCGGCCAGCTTGTTGACGGGGAGGATCTCCTCGACGGTGATCTCGAACTCGCCACCGCGCTCGCGTACCTGACCCTTGACCAGCACCACGGCCTCGTCGACGAGCAGGTGGCCGAACTGCTCGAGCTTGTTGGCGAACAGGGTCACCGGCAGGCCCCCTTCGAGGTCTTCCAGCACGAAGCGGCCCATGAAGCGGCCGGCGTTGGCGCCGCTCTTGATCTTCACGCGGTTGAAGCCGGCCACCATGCCGCCGAGGGTGACCAGGCCGTCAGGGGGGGCCTCGCGCAGCGAGCCGGAGGTGTGGCTGACCAGCCGCTCCAGGGTCTCCTGATATTCGGAGAGCGGGTTGCCGGTGAGGAAGAAGCCGAGCGCCTCCTTCTCGTAGCGCAGCCGCTCGCGCTCGGGCCAGGGCTTGACGGAGAGGTCGGGCGTGGGCTCCATCGACTCGCCGGCGCTGACCATGGCGCCGAACAGGCTGTGCTGCCCCTCCTCGCGCTCGCGCCGGCGGCGCTGGGCAAAGTCCAGGAGGCCATCGAGCGAATTCCAGAGCGCGGTGCGGTGGACGCCCAGGCTGTCGAAGGCCCCGGCCTTGATCAGCGACTCGAAGACCTTGCGGTTGACCCCCCGCAGGTCGACCTCGGTCGCCAGATGGGCGAGGCTGCGGAAGCGGCCGACCGGCCGGCGGGCCGCGAGCACGGCCTCGATGGCGCCCTCCCCCACCCCCTTGACGGCGCCGAGGCCGAAGCGGATCGACGCGCCGACCACGGTGAAGTACCAGCCGCTCTCGTTGATGTCCGGCGGCAGCAGGTCGATCCCCATGTTGCGGCACTCGGCCGTGTACTTGGCGATCGCGTCGCTGGAGCTCAGCTCGGAGTTGAGCATCGCCGCCATGAAGGCCACGGGAAAGTGGGCCTTGAGATAGGCGGTCTTGTAGGCGAGGTTGGCGTAGGCGACGCTATGGCTCTTGTTGAAGCCGTAGCCGGCGAAGGGCTCGATATTGTCCCAGAGCCCAGAAGCCTTATCGCGCGGCATGCCGCGGCCGGCTGCGCCGTCGACGAATTTCGCCTTCATCTTGGCCATGACGTCGGCCTTCTTCTTGCCCATGGCCTTGCGGAGGGTGTCCGCCTCGGCCATGGTGAAGCCCGCAACCTCCACGCCGATCAGCATCACCTGCTCCTGATAGACCATGATGCCGTACGTCTCTTCCAGGATCGGCTTCATCTCGGGAGCGGGATAGGAAAATTTCTTACCCTGCTTGCGCTGGATGTATTCGTCGATCAGGGTCATGGCGCCCGGCCGGTAGAGGGCGTTCAAAGCCGCCAGCTCGGCGAAGGCGGTCGGCTTGACCCGCCGCAGCAGGTCGGTCATGCCGCGCGACTCGAACTGGAAGATGCCGCTGGTGCGCCCCTCGGAGAAGATGCGGAAGGTTTCCGGGTCGTCGAGCGGGATCTCCTCGAGGTCGAGCGGCGTGCCGAGCTGGCGGACGATCTTCACCGCGTCGTCGATCACCGTCAGGGTGCGCAGCCCCAGGAAGTCCATCTTCAGGAGCCCGAGGCTCTCGATGACGTTCATGTCCCACTGGGTCATGACCTGCTCTTCGTCCCCCTTGGTGACCTTGTAGAGGGGGACGAGCTCGTCGAGGCGGCTGGGGGTGATGACGACGCCGGCGGCGTGCACCGAGGCGTGGCGGGTGAGCCCCTCCAGGCGGCTGCCGACGTCGATGATCTGCCGGATCTCGGGGTCGCGGGCGGCCTCGCCGGCCAGCGGCTCTTCCTTGGCCACGGCGGCGAGCGACTTGGTCATGTCCGGAATCATCTTGGCGATCCGGTCGACCTTGGTGTAGGGCACGCCCATCACCCGGCCGACGTCGCGGATCACGGCCTTGGCGGCGAGGGTCCCGAAGGTGATGATCTGGGCGACCCGGTCGCGGCCGTACTTCTCGCCGACGTAATGGATCACCTCGCCGCGCCGGCGCATGCAGAAGTCGATGTCGATATCCGGCATGCTGATCCGGTCGGGGTTGAGGAAGCGCTCGAACAGCAGGTCGTACTGCAGCGGATCGATATTGGTGATCCGCAGGGCGTAGGCGACCACCGAACCGGCCGCCGAGCCACGCCCCGGCCCCACCGGGATGTCGTGCTCGCGGGCGTGGCGGATGAAGTCCCAGACCACCAGGAAGTAGCCGGGGAAGCCCATCTTGTTGATCACCTGGATCTCGTAGTCGAGCCGGGTGCGGTAGGCCTCGTCGGGGTAGCGGACGTTCCCCTGCGCGCGGCGGCGGCGGAGCTCGCCAAGCCGCTCCTCCAGCCCGGCGCGGGCCACCTGGTCGAAATAGCTCTGGAGGGTGTAGCCGGCCGGCACCGGGAACTCGGGCAGGTGGTAGGTGCCGGTGGGGATCACCAGGTTGCACTTCTCGGCGATCGCCAGGGTGTTCTCGATCGCCGCGTGGTCGTCCGGGAAGATCTTGTGCATCTCCTCGGCGGACTTCATGTAGAAGTTGTCCGAGGCGTACTTCAGGCGGTCGGGGTCGGAGAAGGTCTTCTGGGTGCCGATGCAGAGCAGCACGTCGTGGGCGAAGGCGTCGTCCTTGCGCAGATAGTGGCAGTCGTTGGTGACCACCAGCGGGATGTTGTTGCGGGCCGCGATCCGGCGCACGACCTCGTTGGCGAGCCGCTGCTCGGGGATGCCGTGGTCCTGCATCTCCAGGTAGAAGTTCCCCTCGCCGAAGATGTCCAGGAACTCCTTGGCCGCGGCCTCCGCTTCCCGCTCGCGGGTGGCGACGATGTGCTCGTTGACCTCCCCCTTGAGGCAGGCCGAGAGGCAGATCAGCCCTTCGCTGTGCTGGCGCAGTAGCTCCTTGTCGACGCGCGGCTTGTAGTAGAACCCTTCGAGGAAGGCGGCCGAAGTGAGCTTGAGGAGGTTGCGGTAGCCCGCCTCGTTCTTCGCCAGGAGTACGAGGTGATTGCTGCTTCCCCGCCCCGGCGTGCGGTCGAAGCGGCTCCCCAGGGCAACGTACGCCTCCATGCCGATGATCGGCTTGATGCCGGCGGCGCGCGCCTTGTTGTAGACCTCGATCGCCCCGAACATGTTGCCGTGGTCGGTCAGTGCCACGGCCGGCATGCCAGCCTCGCCGGCGGCCTTGATCACGTCGTCGAGACGGTTGGCCCCGTCGAGCAGGCTGAACTGGCTGTGGAGGTGGAGGTGAACGAAATCAGACATCGTGGCTCCCCACGATGGTATCAGACCGGCGGGTCGCCCGAGGCCCCCGGCTTCTTCTCCAGACGGCTGGCGCGGTAGACGTAGTCGAGCCCGGAAGCGACCGTGAGGCCGGCGACCAGGAAGAGGCAGGTGTCGGCGGTCAGCTCGATCGACCGCAGGGCGGGGAAGGTACCGGAGACCAGGACCAGCACCACCGCCAGCACCTGCGCGACCGTGTTGAGCTTGCCCAGAATGGAGGGGGGGAACTTTTTTACCCCCAGCGCCAAGTACATCACCAGCGCCACCGAGACCAGCAGCACGTCGCGGGCGATGACCAGGATGGTCACCCAGGAGGGGATGCGCGTGCCGTGGTTGAAGCCCGGGATCGCCAGCATGACGTAGGCCGTGGTGAGCAGCAGCTTGTCAGCCATCGGATCGAGGTAGGCGCCGAGGGGGGACTGCTGGTGCCAGAAGCGGGCGATGAAGCCGTCGAGGGCGTCGGTGACCCCGGCCACCACGAAGACCAGCAGCGCCTTGGGGAGGTCGCCGTTGACGATCATGATGACGAACAGGGGGATCAGCCCCATGCGGAGCAGGGAGAGGAGGTTGGGGATCGTGAAGGTCATGGACCGCCCAGCAGCTTGAGGCTGCGGCGGAGGATCTCCACGCACCCGTTCCCGGACAGCGCCGCGGACGCGTCGCAGTCGTCGCCGGGGGGCATCAAGTCGCACCCCTGCGAAACGTCACAGACGTCCCCTCCCTCGGCGTTGCCGTTGGCGCAGGAGGCCGCCCCGAAGCGGGCGAGCATGCGGAGGACGATCCGCAGGGCTTGGCCTCGCCGCACGGGGGAGCCGGCATAGAAGCGGTGCTGGGTCGGATCGACGTCCATCAGGCCGAGGTTGATCACGCGGACGATCTCTTCGCGGTGGGAGTTGTCGAGCACGTCGGTGGCGATCCGTCCCGCCGTGGGGCGGCTGTTGCGCACCTGCGGCACCAGCCAGTAGAGCAGGATGGCGAAGTCGCCCCGGTTGAGCTCCGGCTTGGCGGCGATGTCCTGGATGTCCTTGGGGAGCTGCGCGAGGCGCCAGCGGAACTTGGCCGCGTCCAGCTTCTGGGCGAGGACGGGGTCCTTGGGATTGGCGGCGGCGAGGTCCTGCACGATCTGCAGGCCGGCGCTGGGGTCCCCCACCGCCAGCTCCAGCTCGGCGCGGCGCTCCAGCAGCGGCCGGTCGCCGGGAGAGCGGGCGGCGATCTCCTTGATCGCCGCGAGCTCGGAGGGGAGGTCGTTGCGCGCCCGGGCCACCTTGCGCGCCGCCTCCAGGGTGATGGTCTCCGAGGGCCCCCACCCCTGGAGCAGGGCGAGTTGCTTCTGGGCCTCGTCGAGCTTGGACGCGCGGAGCGCCTCGCCGAGCCGGTTGTAGACGATCTCCATCGCCCGCGGGTGGAGCTCGCCGGCCCGCTTGAGGGCGAGCGAGCTGCGCGCGGCCACGGAGCGGTAGGCCGAGTAGGCGAGGGCGGTGTCGCCGAGGCGCTCGGCGGCGCGGCCGATCAGCAACTGGCTCGCGGTGTAGGTGGGGAGCGCGTCGCCGACCGGCAGCAGGCGGGCGACCACGTGCGTGTTCTCGGCCCGGGCGAACTCCACCTGGGCGGCGAGGACCTGGGCCGGCAGGAAGTCGGGGCTGGCCTCCAGCATCTCCGCGGCGGCCTTGGCCGCCCCCTCGGTGTCGCCGGCGTCAAGGAAGCTCCGCCAGGCGCCCGCGAGCTGGGCACGTAGCTGCGGGTCCGCCTCGCCGGCGCGGGCGTAGCCTTCCAAGGGATCGATCAGGTAGGGGCGGTCGGCCGGCTCCAACGCGAGAGGCACGGGAGCCCGCTGAACGGGCTCCCGGACGGCCGGCGGCGGCGGCGCCGCCGAGGTGCAGGCGAGGCTCGCCGCCAGCAGGACGCCGAGGATCGCGGCCGCTGCGATCCGGCGCCCTGGGCGGCGCCGGACCTCAGGCGGCGGGAGGCGCCGCGGAAATGGTGGCAATGGCATGCTTGTAGATGAGGATTTCCTTGCCTTCACTCTCGAGGACCACCGCGAATCGATCGAACCGCTTGAGTCGCCCGAGGAGATGGCGGCCGGTCACCAGCTCGAGGTACATCGTCTGCCCTTCCTTGAGGCTCTGGAAGAGATACCCATCCTGAATGTTGATGTTGTGCTTAGCCATACGCCCTCCCGAGACCCCTGTGCTTGGCATGTTCTAATACCCCCGGAATCTGCCGTTTGAGTTCCTGGGCCGAGAACCAGGTGACATCCGGCTCTTTCCGAAACCAGGTCTCCTGTCGTTTGGCGAAACGCCGAGTCTCTCTGACGATCTCGGCGACCGCCTGCTCGAGAGACCCATCCCCCTCCAGGTGACGGACGAGCTGACGATACCCTATCGCCTGGAAAGCCGGAAGCCGGGGAGACAAACCTAGCCGGAGAAGCCCTTCGACTTCCGCCAGCCACCCCGCTTCCATCATCCAGGCAACGCGGCCTGCGATTCGATCGTATAAGATGGCACGCGGGAGCGTCAATCCAACGCGCACGGCCGCAATGGCTTGAGTCCCAAAGGGTTGCTCCGCGATCCAGGCGGAGAGGGGGCGGCCGGTGACCTCGGCCACCTCCAGGGCGCGCAGCACCCGCTGCGTGTCGCCAGCCGCGAGCCGCCTCTCCGTCGGGGGATCGATCCGGGAGAGCTCCGTCCGCAAGACGTCGAGACCCTCGGCCTCCAGCCGCGCGCGGAGGGCGTCCCGCACCTCGGGATCGCCGGCGGGGATCGGGCTCATCCCCTGGAACAGCGCGCGCAGATAGAGCCCGCTCCCGCCGACCACGACCGGCACCCTCCCCCGCCCCTGGATCTCGCCGATCGCCTCGCGCCCCCGGCGCGCGAACTCCCCCGCCGAGTAGAGCTCGTGTGGCTCCAGGATGTCGACCAGATGGTGCGGCACCCGCGCCCGCTCGGCCGCGGCCGGCTTCGCCGTCCCGAGGTCGAGCCCGCGGTAGACCTGCAGCGCGTCGGCGCTGACGATCTCGCCGCCGAGCTCCTGGGCGAGCGCCATCCCCAAGGCGCTCTTGCCGGTGGCGGTGGCGCCGACGATGGCGAGGACGGGTTGCATGGCGGGGACTAGGGTACTCCGTCGGGGCCTCGCCTGTGGTAATCTCATATAAGAGAAGCGGATGGCTCATGAGACAGGCTCCTAGCAACCACCTCTTCATAGTGCGTACCGGTCCCAAAGACCGGCCTTCGGTATCCCGGCGTCTCGCCGCGCTGGGTTGCGTCGAGCCGTTGGAGGGAACGGACGCTCTGCTCCTGTCACTGACGACGGACCGCGAGGAGTCCTGGCGTCAGGCTCAGGACATCGTGGGAGCAACCGGCACCGTACAGCCGGTGCTCGTCGATGAGGAAGGTGAGTCTCACTATCCCACCGGTGAGATCTCGATCCGTTTCGGGGAACCTCTCGGCGACGACGAGCTGCGGCGATTTGCCGCTCGCCATGAGCTCCGGCTGCTCCGGCGCAACGAATTCGTACCCCAGCAAGCGGTCTTCCAGCCTCTCGACGGTCCTGCGCGTTATCTGCCTGAGGTCGTCAAGAAAATCGAGAAGCAGGGAGCGGCCAAGGCGGTCTGGGCCAACACCTTGAGCCGCTACCAGCGCCTCGTCTCCCGCTGATCTACCTCGCCAGCCTCAGGGCCTCTTCCACGGCCTTGCCCGCGTTGAGCCGCCCGAAGCCCAGCTCCTCGCTGTGCCCACGCGCATCGTAGCCGGCTCCGATCTTGTCCGCCGTCGCCGCGAGGAGATCCTTGAGGTCTTCCCGGCTCAAGTTGGAGTTGACGGAAAGGACCAGCGCCGCGACGCCGGCCGCCAACGGCGCCGCCGCCGAAGTGCCACCGAACCGGTCTGTATGCAGCCCATCCGGATTGAAGCCTCTCTTTGGCAGTGACACGTCCGTCGTAAAGATCGCGTGGATGCCCCCACTGGAGGGCGCTACGAAAGCGATCTCGGGGCCGGTGTTCGAGTACGCCGCCCGCCGCGCTTGGTCCGTTGAAGCTCCCACCGCGATGGCACGAGGGTCCCGAGCGGGAAAGACGACCCGCCTGGCCGAGTCGTTCCCGGCGGCGCAGAAGACCGCCGAGCCTCTCCCTCCGCGCCCCAGCCGGCCGATGTCCTCGAGAGCCTGCTCGACATCCAGGCTGGTTCCACCCGACCAGGAGCAATTGAGAAGATCCGCATGCGTCGCTGCATAGCGGAAGGCATCCGCAACCCGGTCATCCGAGACCAGGCTGTCGCCATGAAAGATCTTGACCGGCAGAATGCGGCATCCTGGAGCCACTCCCACCGAACCCTTCGCCAGACGACCGCCGGCCGCGATCAGTCCGGCGCAGGGAGTGCCATGGATATCGCTCCCCATCGCCCGGTCGAACGGGAAGCGGAATCTCTTCGGCCGGGGATTGAAGTGGTCCGGGTGGTCGTCAGGCAGAGAGAAATCCCGGCCGGTCGCGTCCCTTGCGTCTGAATCCGGATTCTTCCAGAGACTGGCAACGAGATTCGGATGATCCACGTCGACCCCGTCGTCCAGGACAGCCACGACGATCTCTCGTCTTCCGGTCGTCACCTTCCAGGCTTCGTCGACGCCGAGATCCTCTCCTTTCGTGGCTCCTCTCAGTCCCATATTGCGCAAGTGCCATTCGGAGGGGAGGACTGCAGGAGGGACTTGGCGCCGGTACTCGGAGACGAAGTTCGGAGTCACCAGAGTCACCTCGTCGAGTTGCGTCAGCTCGTTCGAAATCCCGATCAGATCCTCTCCCGAGACCCGTCCCGCCGGATGAGCGACAACCCTCTGATCCGGGATGAAGGCGTTCGTGCGGCAGACTACCAGCCCGTAAGCCTTCAGAAGGCTTCTCCGGAGCTTCCCGGAAAAGCCTGATCGGAACCGGATCACCAACTCGCGATCGATCACCCGGATCAGACCGCTCCCGGCGTCCCGGAAGATGGCGGGGCCGGGTCCTGTGGCGGCCTTTCCGCTACCCGTGAAGCCTTCAGGACTCAAGCGGACGAGTTGGATCCTGAGCCCGCTCTTGTCCAGCAGGTCGAAGAGAGCTCCTTCAGAGCGCGGTCGAAGATCGCTCTTATTTCTCATTTCGGCTCCCCCGGCATTTCGATCCGCAGCCGCCGGTCGCGGCCGAAGCGGACCACGATCTCGCCGGCGCGATCGGTGCGCAGCAGGCGGGAGCGGCCGCCGAGACGCGCGACGATCTCGGGCGAGGGGTGGTGGTAGACGTTGTCGACTCCCACCGAGATGAGGGCGAGGCGGGGCGCCACGGCGTCCAGGAAATCCTCGGTGGACGAAGTGCGGCTGCCGTGATGGGCGACCTTGAGGAGGTCTGCCCGCAGATCCTTGGCGCAGCAGTCGGCGAGCTCGCGCTCGGCTCCTCTCTCGATGTCGCCGGTGAGCAGCGCCCGCCGGCCGTTGGCCTCGGCGAGGAGGACCAGCGAGCGTTCGTTGACCGGCCCGTCGTCGTCCGCCGCCGGATGGAGCGCGGTGAGGCGCCAGCGCCCCACCGCCAGCCGCTTCCCCCGCCAGAGGAAGCGCGGCCTGACGCCCGGGAGATCGAGGAGCTTCCCCGCGCACCCCTGGCGGTCCCAGCCCGGCGCCATCCAGACCTCTCGCACCGGCAGATACGCAGCAATATCGACCAGCCCGCCGCAATGGTCGTTATCGGGGTGGGTCATGACGAGGGCGTCCAGCCGGTCCACGCCCTCTGCCAGCAGCGCCGGCAGGAGCACCCGGCCGCCGATGTCGCCGCCTCGCGAGCCGCCGCCGTCGATCAGGATCGCGCGGTCGCCGTCGCGCAGCAGGATCGAATCGCCCTGGCCGACGTCGATCATCGCCAGCTCGGGATCGAGCGTCCCGCGCTCCCGCCACCTCTGGCCGGCACAACCGAGAGCCGCGACGATCCCGATGATTCCCAGGAGCGCAAAGGCCCTGCGGGGGCGCAGGAGGAGCAGGATCACCGTGATCCCGATGGCGATCCCCCAGGCCCACGGCATCGAGAGCGCCAGGGGCGTGGGCAGCCAGACCTCGGGCGGAGTCCTCGACGGCCAGGAGAACGGAGCCGCCAGGACGTCGAGCGCCGGCAGCAGGTGGCCGGCCAGCGCGGGGGACACCAGGGCCACCCCGGTCCAGAGGAGCGAGGCGATCAGCGCCAGACCGGTCCAAGGCACGGCCGGGACGTTGAGCAGCGGTGCCAGCGGCGACAGCAGGTGGAAGCGGGGGATCGCCCAGGGGAAGGTCGCCAGATGGGCTCCCACGCTGGCCGCGATCCCCTCCGCGATCCGGGGACGGAGGAAGCGGCCTTGCCATCTGCGGGCCAGCGCCGGCGCCAGCAGCAGGAGCCCGGCCGTCGCCGACACCGTGAGCTGGAACGCCGGGGAGAGCGCGAGGTCGGGCTGATCGACCAGCAGCACGATGACGGCCCAGCCGAGGGCGTTGGCGGCGGCGGGGGGTCGCTCGGCCAGGAGCGCCATCACGGCGAGCCCGCCCATCACCGCCGACCGAACGAGCGAGGGGAGCGGGCCCACCAGCAGCAGGTAGAGGACGATCGACGCCAGCATCGACAGCAGGCGGAGCGGCCGCGGCAGCCAGCCGCCGAGCAGCCAGACCAGTCCCGCCACCAGCGCCACATGGACGCCGGAAACCGACATCAGGTGATAGATGCCGGTGATCCGCAGGCCCCGCTTCCAGGCCAGGGGGAGCTCCGAGACGTCCCCGAGCACCAGGGCACGCGCCAGCGCCTTCCCCTGCCCGCTCCCCGGACCGGCAGCGGCGAAAGCGCCCTCCACCCGCTGCCGGAGGGCACCCGAAAGGCTGGCGACCGGCCCCGGCGGCCTCTCGACTTCCATCAACTGGCGGCTCTTGACCCGCAGCCTCCAGGGGCCGGGAGGCGCCGGCAGGCGGTTGCCGAGGCCGGGCGACCGTGCGAGGTAGCCCTTGACGCGCAGCGCGCTGCCGAAGGCCGGCGGCAGCTCCTCGGGATCGGGCAGATGGAGGATCACCTCGATCGGCGGCGCCGTCAGCCGGTCTCCCTGCCGCAGTTGAGCGATGCGAGCCGGGGCAGACCACCCCGCATCGTCCGGAATCCAGTGGCCGGAGACCTGGACGACCGCCTCCACTGGGTGATCCCGACGGAACGACGCCGCCGGATCGCCGGGAAGCCCGAGGCGCACGGTGGCGACGATGCCGCCACAAGCCAGGAAGGCGAGGCAGATCCCGCTTCGCCTCCCAAGCGCCAATCCGGCGAGAGCCAGAGCCGCCAGCAGCGGGATGGACAGGTATGAGACTTGAAAGGCCAGCAGGGTGCCGGCCGCGAAAGCCGCGGCCGGAAGGAGCATGGGTTTGTTGCGCAGGTCGGGCTTGGGGAGAGCGATCTTACGGAGGTTCATGCCCCAATAAGACGTAAAAAATGGTCTCCGCTGACAAAGCCTTTGCAGGCAACCACTTAGGAGGTGAAAAATGCCCGAGCTGATCTACGAGCACAGGGCGCGGGTCGAGGACGGCGAGGGGACGGTCTACGTGCCCCGGAGCTACGGTCAGGAGAGAGGGGACGGGACCTGGATCGGTTGGATCGAATTCCATCCCCTGGACGGCGAAGGGGTCTTCCTGCGTACCGACCAGGAGACCACCCAGCCCAACCGCACGGCCCTGGCCTACTGGGCTTCGGGCCTCGAGCCCGTCTACTTCGACGGCGCCTTCGCCCGCGCGGCGGAGCTCACCGAGCGGTAGAGCTTCCGGAGACCTCCGCCTCGGGCGAGAACAGCGAGGCGACCGCCAAGGGAGAAGCGCGGAGCCTCGCGGCCGGAAGCGTGGTCGACTACAATCTGTGGAGTCAGGAGCATTCGATGACCGATCCGCACCTACTGGAACGTATCCGAACGAATCCCGAGATCTTCGGCGGCAAGCCGATCATCCGAGACCTGCGCATCTCGGTGGAGCTGATCTTGAGTCTGCTCGCTCAGGGCGAGAGCCCCGAAAACCTGCTTGCCGACTACCCCGGGCTGGACGTTGAGGACATCCGCGCCTGCCTGGCGTACGCCCACGCCATCACCTGACCCTCAGCCCCGCTCCGCCTCGGGCGAGAACAGCGACAGCACCGGCAGATCAAGACGCCGGCGGAGGGTCTGACGGGCCAGCCGTTCGCGCGAGCTCTCCAGCTCCGCGGCGGGCAGGCGGCCTCCGAGAGAGGCGAGGGTCTTCTCCACCGCCGCCTCGATCTCGGACCGGGCCGGGCCGTCAAGTCCCTCCCAGGCGCGGTCGAGCATCTCGCGGTCGAGCGCCGAAAGGTGCGCTTCGATTTCCTGGGGCTCTCCCAAGAGGGCGTCCAGACGCTCGACGAGGACTTCGCGGCCAACGAGAGCCACGGGCAGGGCGACGGCCAGCGCGGCGAGGCGCGGGGCGACCTCGAAGGCCGGCGCCTCGACGCGGTGGCCGGGAGCGGTCAGCTCGCGCAGGTTCGCCCACGCGGCCTCGATCGCGGGACCGCAGTAGCGGAGGCTGGAGATCTTCCCCTTCGCCTTCCGCTCCGTCCGGCGGGCGAAGACCTCCTCGAGGGTCTGTCGCACGAGATCGAGCGGCACTCCCTCCTGGTGCCACCTCCGGGCCACCTGCCAGTCCACGGGCGAGAGCAGAAGCGGCGCCCCCCGCAGCTCCACGAAGGTCTCTTCGATGGCCTGGAAGTAGGCGTGATCCGAGTCAACGGTTTCGATCGGGGAGCTCATGGCGTACGCCCGGATCGTACTACGGGGCGTCCAATCCAGCAGTGACGCGTTCTTCGTAGGGGCGGCCCTACATGGCCGCCCCTACGAAATCCCGCATTTCTACGATGACGATGGCGACGTCGGGTACCCACGTCACTGGGACCGCGTGATGCTCACCACGACTCGGCCCAATAGACCACCTCGCCGGCGTCGGACGCGACGGCGACGCCCGAAGAGTCGCCGTGGTTCCAGAATCTCTCCTGCTTGCCCGGGCTGAGCTTGATCCTGTCGCCTGAGAACCGGCCGTGATCCCAGGACTCGCCGGTCGTGCCCAGGTGCTCATCCGCCTGGAGAACATACAGCTTGTAGCGCTCTGAGAACTTGTGGCTCCGGCCGGGATCGGCTGTATAGAACGCCGTCTCCGGTCCGCTACCTGTATAGGGATATTTCGTGCTCTGCCTCAACCGGGCCTCGATCTCTCGGATCTCGTCGGCCGGCAATCGCATGCGAAGCTGAATGTGCGCTCCGCCCTGCAGAAAGCCGGGAAACGCAGAGAGGCGGACATTCCTCGCCTGGGGCGGAATCGTCCGGGGAAACTGGCTCACCAGATTCGAGGTCGACCACTCCTTCAGCACGGCTCCATACTCTCCGGGATCCGTGGCTTCCTTCGGCTCGAGACCAGTGGAGATCATCCGCACCGCGATGATGGCTCCGCCGACGGAAAGCAGAGTCGCACAAAGGGCGATGACGAGAGCGTTCCGAGCCCGGGGCGTCATGATTGAGAAGACGATTGTACAGCAGCTTCCCGGCGCCGCACGAGCGAAGATGGCCGGCCTTGCAGCGGAGCCGGCCCTCCCGCCCCGGCCCGGGCGGGAGGGGGGATCGGATCAGTTGTAGCCGACGTCCGCGAAAATGCAGCCGGGGGTGCCGCAGGAGAAGCAGGAGAAGCGGGTGCTGGTCGCGGTGCTGCCGCCAGCGCAGGTGATCTGGAGCTGGACGGTGAAGGCGCAGAAGCTCGCGAGCCACTTATGAGTGGCCGCGCTGCCGGTCTGAGTGGTCCCGTCCTCGACGAAGGTCCACAGATACGCGGTCGGCTTGCCGCCACCAGGACACGTCGAGCCGTTGTCCCTGTAATCTCCATTCCTGGAGAACCCAAGGGTGGAACCCTGGAAAGTCGAAGTCTGGGCCTGGGCCGAGACGCTACTCAGGACGAGGACTACGAAGGCGGCGACGATCCACAGTGCAGGCTGTCTCTTCATTGGCTGATCTCCTATGTGAAGCGGACACATAAGAGATATACAAAATTAGATCTTTCTTGTCAATGGTGCCTACCGGTTCCTCTCGTAGATCAGCTTCAGGCCGGTCAGCGTCAGGTCGGGATCGACCTCGCGGATGTACTTCGAGCCGCCGGCGATCAGCGGCGCCTGGCCGCCGGTGGCGACGATCCCCTTGACGTTGGGGATCTCGGCCAGCAGGCGCTCGAGGATGCCGTCGACGAGACCGATGTAGCCGTAGTAGATGCCGGCCTGCATGGCGGCGGCGGTGTTGCGGCCGACCAGCTCGGTGGGCTTGCGGACGTCCACCCGGTAGAGGCGCGAGGCGTGCGCGAACAGGGCCTCCGCCGAGATGCCGATCCCCGGTGTGATGATCCCCCCCATGTACTCCCCCGCCGCGTTGACCACGTCGAAGGTGGTGGCGGTGCCGAAGTCGACCACGATCACCGGCGAGCCGTAGCGCTCGCGCGCCGCCACGGCGTTGACGATGCGGTCCGCCCCCACCTCGGTCGGGTTGTCGTAGCGGATCGGCATGCCGGTGCGCACGCCGGGCTCGATGAACAGCGGCTTCTTGCCGAAGTAGCGCTGGGCCAGCCGCTCGAGGGTCAGGTGGAGCGGCGGCACCACGGAGGAGATCACCACCGCCTCGGTGGCGGCGGGATCGATCCCGCTCAGCGTGAACAGGGGGAGCAGGAGCGCCCCGTACTCGTCCGCCGTGCGCTCGGTGTCGGTGGACAGGCGGAAGCTCTCGACCAGCTCGTCGCCGCGATAGATGCCGAAGACGGTGTTGGTGTTGCCGACGTCGACCAGGACCAGCGCTCCGGTCTCTCCCGTCGCTCCGGCCGGCCCCGCCTTGCCCGTCACTCTTTTCATCCCTCGATCACCTCTCCGGACGCCACCGGGATCCGCTCCCCGCCGCTGTCCAGCAGCAGCCGGCCGGTCTCGTCGAA
The DNA here is from genome assembly GCA_963718645.1 of uncultured Acidobacteriota bacterium. Taxonomy (GTDB): domain Bacteria; phylum Acidobacteriota; class Thermoanaerobaculia; order Multivoradales; family UBA5704; genus DATARR01. Next base: position 820,335 of record OY970373.1, on the reverse strand, counting down.
ACCGGCGAAGGTGCCTTCGATCAACGAATCGCCGAAGCGGCAGACGATCCGCTCGCCCGGCTGGTGGATCGACAGCGGCCGGTAGCTCTCCACGGCGTAGGCGGCGTCGCCCAAGTGGGCGAGCTCGGCCTCGACCGCCGCGACCAGGTCCCAGGTAAGGTCGGCGAGGCTGGCGCGTCCGCCGCCCAGACCCTGCGGCCCCCCCAGCATCCGGAGGGAGGTGGCGGTCGCAGGGAGGTCGCCGGCCTCCTGGAAGAAATTGACGCCGAAGCCGATCAGCCCCAGCGTGCGCTCGCCCGGCCGCACCAGCGCCTCGATCAGGACGCCGCCGATCTTCCGGCGCTCGCCCGCGACCTCGACCACGAGGTCGTTCGGCCACTTGAGGCGGCAGGGGGTGGGCAGGTGCGGGGCGAGACCCCGGCAGAGCCCGACGCCGACGAGCAGGGGGAGGGTCTGGAGGAGGGCGGGGTCCGCCGCCTCGACCACCCGCGTGGCATAGGCACCCTTGCCGGCGGGGCTCGACCAGGTCCGCCCCTGCCGGCCGCGCCCTTCCGACTGCTCGTAGGCGAGCACGAGGAGCGGATGGATCGGGATGTCCTCGGTCTGGTATTCGGTGGCGATGGCGCGGGCGAGCGCGTTGGTCGAGCCCACCACCGGCAGGATCACGACGTTCTCGGGGGCGCCGGCCCAACGACGCCGCTCCATCAGCTCCTGCACATAGAGGTCGTAGTCCACGGTGTCTCTCTTCAGGCGGCCCCTAAGCTGGAGCGCAGGGCGGCCTCGCGCTCGCGCATCTCGGCGAGCTTGGCCTTGCCACCCTCCACCACGTGGGCGGGCGCCTTGCCCAGGAAGTCGGGATTGGAGAGCCGCTCGGCCGCGCGGCCGATCTCGGTGGTCAGCTTGTCGAGCTCCTTCTCCAGCTTCCCCCGCTCGTCGGCCGTCATCCCCGGATTCTCTACCTCGATCCCGATCTCGACGCCGGCCATCAGGTCGCGCCGCGCCCCTTCCGGCGGCGGACCGAAGGCGATCGACTCGACGCGGGTGAGAGACTGGATCAGCGGCGCCTGCTCCGCGAGCAGCCGGCCGATCCCCACGTCCGCCGCCTGGAGGTGAAGGTCGAGCTTCGCCTTCGGCGTCAACCCCATCTCGGCCCGCAGGGCGCGCACGCGGGTGACGACCTGGGTCAGGGCGTCCATCCCGGCCTCCACGGCGTCGTCCTCCCAGGCCTCCTCGCGCCGCGGATAGGGGGCGAGGCAGATGGTCTCCGGGTGGATCGCCTCGTGGCCGGGCAGCCGCTGCCAGAGCTCCTCGGTGAGGAAGGGCATCACCGGATGGAGCAGGCGGAAGGCGCGGTCGAGCACGGTGAGCAGCACGTCGCCCACCCGGGGGCGCGGCGCATCCCCGAAGAGTGCCGGTTTCGCCAGCTCGATGTACCAGTCGCAGAGGTCGCCCCAGAAGAAGTGGTAGAGCCGGTTGCACGCCTCGTCGAAGCGGAACGCCTCGAACCGGGTGTCGACCTCGGCCGCCACCCGCGACAGGCGCGACAGGATCCAGCGTTCCGGCGCGGCGAGGCCAGCGGGGTCGATCGCCGTTTGCACCCGCGCCTCGGGGGGGATGCGCGAGAGGGCGAAGCGGGTGGCGTTCCAGAGCTTGTTGCCGAAGGCGCTGTAGCCCGCGATCTGGTCGCGGTTGAGCGGGATGTCGCGCCCCGGGCTGTCGAGCGAGGAGAGGGTGAAGCGCAGGGCGTCGGCGCCGAACTCGGCCACCAGCTCGGTAGGATCGAGCACGTTCCCCTTGGTCTTTGACATCTTCTGCCCCTCGTCGTCGCGCACCAGGCCGGTCAGGTGGACCGCCCGGAACGGCACGTCGTGGGTGAAGTGGAGGGCGGTCATCACCATCCGCGCCACCCAGAAGAAGAGGATGTCGTGGCCGGTGATCAGGACGTCGGTGGGATAGAACGTCGCGAGATCGGGCGTGTCGTCGGGCCAGCCGAGGGTCGAGAAGGGCCAGAGGGCCGAGGAGAACCAGGTGTCGAGCACGTCGGGGTCCTGGGTCAGCCGGTCGGTGCCCGCCTCGGCGACCGCCTCCGCGAGGTCGTGCGCCACGATGCAGCGGCCGTCCTCGGTGTACCAGGCGGGGATCTGGTGCCCCCACCAGAGCTGGCGCGAGATGCACCAGGGGCGGATGTTGAGCAGCCAGTGCTCCCAGGTCTTGTCGAACGTGTCGGGATAGAGCTTCGTGCGGCCGTCGCGCACCGCCTCCACCGCCTGATCGGCCATGCTCCGCACGTCACAGAACCACTGGGTGGAGACCAGCGGCTCGATCGGCTCGCCGCTGCGCTGGCTGTGCCCCACGTTGTGGGAGTGCGGCTCGATCTTGACCAGGTACCCCTCCGCCTGAAGGCGGGCGACGATCTTCTCGCGCGCCTCGGCGCGGTCGAGGCCGGCGAAATCGGGTCCGGCCTCGGCGGTCATCCGGCCGTCGAGGCCGATGACGGTGATCCCCGGGAGATCGTGCCGCTTCCCCATCTCGAAGTCGCTGGGATCGTGGAACGGGGTGATCTTCACGAGGCCGGTGCCGAACTCGCGGTCGACCGCCTCATCCGCCACGAACGGCAGCCGCCGGCCCACCAGCGGCAGGATCGCCGCCTTGCCGTGGAGGTGGAGGTAGCGCTCGTCCAAGGGGTGGAGGGCGACGGCGGTGTCGCCGAGCATGGTCTCGGGGCGCGTGGTGGCCACCACGATCCGCTCGTCGCTCCCCTCGACGGGATAAGCGATGTGGTAGAGCTTGCCCTGCACCGGCTTCATCTCGACCTCGAGGTCGGAGACGGCGGTGCCGAGGATCGGCGACCAGTTGACCATGTACTCGCCGCGGGTGATCAGCCCTTCGCGGTAGAGGCGCACGAACGCCTCGCGGACGGCGCGGTTGAGCCCCTCGTCGAGGGTGAAGCGCTCGCGGGTGAAATCGGCGGAGGCGCCGAGCAGGCCGAGCTGTTCGCGGATGTTGCCGTGGTACTGCGCCTTCCACTCCCACATCCGCTCCACGAAGCGCTCGCGGCCGAGCTCGCGGCGGCTGGTGCCTTCCGTCGCGAGGTGCTTCTCCACCATGAGCTGGGTGGCGATGCCGGCGTGGTCGGTGCCGGGGAGCCAGAGGGCGTTGAACCCCTGCATCCGCCGCCAGCGGGTGAGCAGGTCCTGCAGCGCAGTCTGGAGCGCATGGCCGACGTGGAGCTTGCCGGTGACGTTGGGGGGCGGGATCATGATGCAGAAGGAGGGCTTCGCCGAGGGGGCCTCGGCGCGGAAATAGCCCTTCTCCGCCCAGCGCCGCTGCCAGGCCTGCTCGTAGCGGGCCGGCTCGAAGCGCTTGTCCATCTCGGTACTGGATGTCGTACCGGACGTCGTAGTGTTCGTCGTCTCCGGGCTCGTGGCGCTCACCGTCGTCTCCTCAGTATCTGATCAAAAAACCTGCCCAAGAAAAACTGCTCCGACAAACTCTGCTCCAACAAACAGAAGGGAGCGGTGAACAGCCACCGCTCCCCGTTCGCCTCCGGTCTGGCCGAAGGCTGTTCTATTCGACCTGGGACTCCAGCTCGCGCAGGCGGTCGCGGATGATCACCTCGGCCATGTCCGGGATCACCTCCCAGGCGACGTCGCGGACGGTGCGGTCGCCGAGCAGCTCCACCACCCGGCGGGCGATGCGATCGACGTCGTCGTCCGAGAGATGGCCGTTGCCGGCCGCGTGCGCCGCGGCGGGCTCGGCGACGGTCGGTCCCGGCGGGTAGGCGGGCTCCGGCGCGGGAGCCGCGAACGCCTCGTGCGCCGGGGGCGGCACCTCGGCGAGGGGCTCCGGCGCCTTCCAGGGAGCCGGCGGCGGCGGCGCCGCGATTTCCCAGGGTCCGGTCGGCTGCTCGGAGCGCTGCGGCTCCGCGCGCTGCGGCTCGGCGTGGACCGGCTCGGCGTGGACCGGTTCGGGCTCGACCGACCAGTTGAAGCCGGCGGCGGCGGGCGGCGCCGGCTCGTCGGCGAGATAGTGGTCCTGCGGCGCCTCGTCGAGCGAGAGCTCGGCGGGGGCGCCGAAGACGTCCTCGCGCACGCCGAACGACTCCACGCTCTCCTCCAGCTCGAAGACCGGTTCCGACTCGGCCTGGAAACCGGGATCCGGCTCCAGGGCGAAGGAGGGCTCGTGATCGAACGGCTCCAGGTGCGACGCTCCGGTGCCCGCCGAGGCGGGAGCCGGCGCCGCGAAGGCCGAGGGGGCCGCCTCCGGCTCCAGCTCGAAGTTGCCCCAGGAGGGCTCGGCCGAGAATTCCGGGATCGGGGCCTGGGCCGCCGGCGCCGGCTCGGGTGCCGAGAACTCGTGCGCCGGCTTGGCGAGCCAGTCGGGCGTGACGTTCGCCGTCCAGTCCGCCAGCGGCCGCGGCTCCGGAGAGCCGGCCGGTTCGAAGGCCGGAAGCGGCGGCGGCGGAGGCGGGGCAAACGGCGAAGGGGCGGCGGCCGGCGCGGGAGGCGCCGGAGCCGCGGGCGCCTTGGAGATCAGCTCCTCCACCCGCTGCAGCAGCTCCTGCGAGTCGAACGGCTTCTTCAGATGCGAGTCCGCGCCGGCGGCGCGGGCCTCGCCCTCGTCGAACGGCTCGAAGGTGCCCACCAGCAGGAGCACGGGGAGGTCCGGCCGGAGCTGCTTGGCCCGGCGGCAGACCTCATAGCCGTTGGCGCCCGGCATGTGGACGTCGGCGATCACGAAATCGGGACTGATCTCCGACAGGAGCTTCACCGCATCGTCGCCGTTGCTGACGGCACGAACCTCGTAGTCCTCGTCCATGAACGTCAGCTCGATGACCTTCTGGATGGTGACGCTGTCGTCCGCCAACAGGATCCTTCTCTTCATTCGTCCTCCGTCTGATCCCTTTAAGATAGCACCGCGGCGAAGCGGTTCTGCAGGTACTCGACGATCGCCTTCGTGGAGGTGCCCGGCAGGAAGATGGCGTCGACGCCCGCGCTCTTCAGCCCCGCGATGTCCTGCTCCGGGACGATGCCGCCGGCGAACACCAGGATGTCGTCGGCCCCCTGCTCCTTGAGCAGACGGGTCACCTCGGGGAGCAGCACGTTGTGCGCCCCCGAGAGGATCGACAGCCCCACCGCGTCCACATCCTCCTGGACGGCGGCGGCGGCGATCTGCTCCGGAGTCTGGCGCAGGCCGGTGTAGATCACCTCGTACCCGGCATCGCGCAGCGCCCGCGCCACCACCTTCGCGCCCCGGTCGTGCCCATCCAGGCCCGGCTTGGCGATCAGGATGCGAACCCGTCTCTCACTCATGGGGCGGGATTGTAGCAGAGGGGCGCGCCCCGGCGTGCCGGGAGACTCCCGAACCGCCGTCGAGCATGGCTTTTTGAGCCCTCCTCCTCTGTCGGGTGCATAAGGCGGGGTCGCGCGAGCCGGTTTGGGTGTAGCATCCGGTCTTCGGCCCACAAATTTCTTCACGACCAAGGAGGAGAGGCTATGAGCTTCATCTGGTTCATCCTGATCGGCCTGGTAGCGGGATGGTTGGCGGGGCAGGTGATGAAGGGCGGGGGCTACGGGGTCCTCGGCGACATCATCGTCGGCGTCATCGGCGCCCTCCTGGGCGGCTGGATCTTCGGCCTGCTGGGCATCGGCGGAGGCGGCCTGATCGGCAGCCTGATCGTGGCCTTTATCGGCGCCTGCATCCTCATCTGGCTGACGCGGCTCATCAAACGAGCCTGACGGCCGCGGCTCCGGGGGAGCCGGCGCCAGTGCCTTACGACTGCGCCGGCATCGCTTCCGGTCTCAACCGCGGGGAGAGAGGCCCGGCTTCGGAGCGGAATGTCTCAACCAAGAAGGGGAATGTCTCCCCCAGCGGGGAAAATGTCTCCCCCCACGGGGAAGATGTCTTCCCCAGCGGGGAGAACGTCTCAACAGGCTTCTGGAACGTTCCCCCAAGCTTCTGGAACGTTCCCCTAAGCTTCTGGAACGTTCCCCTAAGCAATTGGAACATTCTCCCCGCGGCCTGGAACATTTTCCCCGCGGTCCGGGACATTCGTCCGGCTATTTGGAACATTCCCTCCGCAATCTGGGACATTTTCCCGGCCGTTTGAGACATTCCCCCAGGCGTCTGGAACATTCTCCCAGGCATTTGAGACATTCCCCTAGCTGTCCGAGACGTTCCCCTGGCCTTCCGAGACGTTCGTCCAGCCGTCTGGGACATTCCCCAGGCCGCCTGCGGCGTTCCGCCCACCGTCCAGGACGTTCCCCTGGCGGTCCGAGACGTTCCCCTAGCCGTCCGGAAGGTTCCCCACGGTTCTGGGAGATTCTTCCGCCAGAAAACGCGATTCCCCTTCCAGGGGGAGACCTTCCCCACGACGGTTGTACGTCCCGTTGAGACCAGGCTGAGATCAGAGAGGCTGGATCCATACTTCGGGGTGCGATGCTGCGAGCCGTCCCAGATCGTCGGGGTCACCGGCCACGCGCTCTTGGGGTGTGGGCCATTCCTGGCGGACCTCCTCAAGAACCCGCGGATCAATCGGACCGTGCTTCTCCTCAAGCTCAGCGAGTAGGCCGGCGAGACGGTCGTGCTGTAACTGCTGACCTGGCACCTTTCCCCCTGGCGGCATAACGGCTTGCGTCGAGGTCAGGTGGTCTTCCGAAGAGAGCTTCGGGTTAAACCGCAGCCAGATCGATCAGCTCGATCTCGGCTGCGAAGAGCCGTAACGTTGGCCAAGGCGTCCTCAACGCTGAGGCCCAGACCGTTCACCTCGGCGGGCCGAGTTGCGACGACGAGATACTCCCGTAGGATTTGGCTGCTCACCGCCAGGACACGTCCTTGATTGGGCCACTCGTTGAGCACTGTCAAGGCCGCGCGATGAAGCGGGCGGAGAGGGTCGGTCGCGGAAAGCAGGACGTTGGTGTCGAGGAGGACTACCTTAGCGTCCGTCGTCGCCATAGATTTCTTCGCGGCTCCAGTTTGTGGACGGCGAGGTCTGCGCGAGCTTCAGCTCGATCGGAGGCAGGGGTGGAGACGGCGGTTCCTCTCGGGCGACCACGGTGAGGATGTACCGCAACTCCCCCTCCAGAGACCGCTGGTGCCGCGCTGCCCGGCGTTCGAGGGCCAAGATCACCTCCGTGGGCACGTTTGGGACCCGAAGCGCCGCCATGCGTGGATCGTAGCACACGCCCTGGGCTCTGTTCTCCCGGCACGGTGGGCCGGACGTCTCAAGACTGAGCCCCGCGAACTGCTGTAGCTATTCTGCGACGAGCTGTGACTCAGGCTCGGCGGCGCGCGCGGATCACTGCATCGACACCCGTGGCGGCGACGGCGCGCGGACGCTCTTCCGCGACGACCAACTCCCACACACCGGAATCGAGCGCAGCGACCGCGCCTTCGACAGAGACCTGCACCTGACTCGCCGCGGCCGTGGCAGCTCCGGTGCTGGGATCGATCGGGCGGTGTCCGACCAGAAACAAGGTCCCTCCCGGCGCGAGGCAGTTCGCCATCCGCCCCACCATCTCTTCCACCGAGCCGGCCACGTGGACGTACAAGCAAACCACGAGATCGTAACGTCCCGGCTCCGCCGTCCAGGTCGCGAGATCGCTCTCGATCCAGTCGATGCGCACTGCGACATCCGCCCCGGCGGCCTCGGCCATAGACCGCCCGTGAGCCAGAGCCGCCGCGGAAAAGTCGACCGCCGTGACCTGCCAACCCCGCGCAGCCAGCCAGAGCGTGTCCGCTCCATGTCCGCATCCGGCGTCGAGGGCGCGCCCCGGCGGAAGGTCGGCGGCCTCGGCCGTCAGATGCACGTTCGGTGGACGGTGCGCGACTTTGTCCGCGTGCTCGCGCAGTGTCTTCGACCACAGCTGCTCCCAGAAGTCCTGATCGAATTCCGGCTTGGTCATTTGTGTCCGAGGCAGTAACGGCTGTGGGCCTTAGCGGCAGCTCCGCTGTCCGCTTGAAAACTTACCCCGCCCAGGTGTCAATCATCCAAAGCCACATAGATCGGCGTGGCTAAAAGAACCATCATATTCGGCTTCGGTCCGAAGTCGTCCCTCGGACTCGGACCGTGCAGCAGACGCTTCGCAAGAAATCGCAGTTTCTGCTTAGGACCGGGCATGCGCACGGATGCAAAGTGGATGAACCCAAGCATCTGTGTAGAATCCTGCCAATCGCGAGAGGACCAAGACTCGTGAGGGGGGTCCAGTTGTTCAGCCAAGTACCTAACAATCATGGGTGTAGATGAATGTGAGAACGGGTACTTGTCAGGGCGGCTTCCAAGCACGTGATTCGAAGACCCGCCCAAACCGACAACTGTCGATTCCGTTAATCCTGCAAAATACACCAAAGGTGTATCCGTCGAATCCCCATATGGTCCCCAACTCATCAGAAGGCTGTCCTCAATATACTCATCGGGCTCGTCGACTGTACCTAGCGCCCCATATTCTCGAATGAAGGTGAGCAGAGCTTCAAGCCGGGTGACTCTGTCATTCGGGTCCTCAACCTCAGACTTGCGAGAGGCGCTAAGTAGCTTGAGATCAATCTTGAACTCTGTTGCAATCTTCGCCTTCGCTTCATAGGACACCTGCGGAAGCAGCATGTCGATCTTAGCGTCGGAGATGTATATGTAGTACTTCATAGATCCATGCCTTTGTGGGCCTAACCTTGGAGTCAACGTCTAATAATTCCTGCCAATACAACAAAGCCTTGGGGTCTGGACGATCCTAGCGAGTACCTTCATCAGTTTGTAGCTCGTTTTGGTGGTTGACTTAAAACCGTAGACTATCGGGACGCCGTATTCTCGTCAATGCCATGACGACTGTCGCATAAGCAACTTTGCGGATGGGTCAACGGTCGGCCGACAAACTGCCTCGGAGGGGTGAAACTGGCTCGGCACGGTGTCACACGGCAGTTCCATGGCGATAAGCACCTCCTCAAGCTTACTTGAGATCTCCCCCTAATGGGAAAGCCGGATCTTGGCGGGACAGAAGGCTCGGTGGCGCCATACATATGCGACAACTTGTTTGTCGTGTCGGTCATGCTACCACCTGTCCACCGGGCTCTGACGCCCTGCCCGGACTGGTGTAGGTGCTTCACCGCCTTACGAGCATCGCCGGATCCGCCTTGGCGGCGCCGGCCCCCGCCCCTGGCCTCACTTCAAAAAGAAGTCGATCAGATCCGTCGTCGGCGGCTGGTAGCCGAGCTGGCGTATCAGCGATACCACCTGGCCGCGGTGGAAGGTCGAGTGGTTCACCATGTGGGTGACCGGCTGCCAGAGGGGGCGGGTGACCGGGCCGAGCGCGGTGTCTTCCCAGGTGAGGTCGGCGGCGAGCTGGTCCTCGGTCAGCGAGGCGAGCAAGAACTCGAGCTGGGCGGCGGTCTCGGCCCAGCCGGCGGTGAGGGTTTCGAGATCGGGGAACTCGACGGCGTCGGGGAGCATCTGGCCGGTCAGGCGCGCCAGCCAGCGGCGTTGTGAGCGGAGGATGTGCGCCAGCGTGCCGAGGAGCGAGCCGAAGCTCACTCCGGCGTCGCGGGTCAGCGCCTCGTGGGGAATCCCCCGCGCCGTCTCCAGGGTCAGGCGATCGGCCCAGAGCGTGTAGAGCAGGAGCTGCCGGGTCTGCGTCAGTAGGCCCATCCTCGCACTCTCCCTTCTCTCTAGAAAACCGCCGGCTCTTCGTAGGTTCCGTAGACGTCGCGCAGGGCGTCGCTGATCTCGCCGACGGTGCAGTAGGCCTTCACGCAGTCGAGGATCAACGGCATGGTGTTCGCCGTCCCCGCCGCCCCGACCTTCAGGGCGTCGAGCGTGCGCGCCACCGATCCGGCGTCGCGCTGATCCTTGACGCTGTTCATGAAGGCGATCTGCTTGTCGGCCAGGTCGTCGCCGATGTAAAGGATGTCGATCGGCGGCTCGTTCTCGAGCTGGTAGGCGTTGACGCCGACGATCAGCTTTTCTTTCTCCTCGAAGGCCCTTTGATAGGCGAAGGCGGCGTCCATGATCTCGCGCTGCGGGAAGCCGGCCTCGATCGCCTCGACCATGCCGCCGAGCTCGTCGATGCGGCGGAAGTAATCGAAAGTGCCGTCGACCATCCGGCGGGTCATCTCCTCGACGAAGTAGCTGCCGCCGAGCGGATCGATCGAATGGATCACGCCCGATTCGTGAGCGATGATCTGTTGGGTCCGGAGAGCGGTGCGCGCGTTAGCCTCGGTCGGCAGGGCGAGCGTCTCGTCGAGCGAGTTGGTGTGCAGCGACTGGGTGCCCCCCATCACCGCCGCCAGCGCCTGGATGGTCGTGCGGACGACGTTGTTGACGGGCTGCTGCGCGGTGAGCGAGCAGCCGGCCGTCTGGGTGTGGAAGCGGAGCATCCAGGAGCGCGGGTTCTTGGCGCCGTAGCGCTCACGCATCACCGTGGCCCAGATCTGGCGGGCGGCGCGGAACTTGGCGACCTCTTCGAAGAAATCGTTGTGGCTGTTGAAGAAGAAGGAGAGCCGCGGCGCGAAGTCGTCGATGTCGAGGCCGGCGTCGACGCCGTATTGCACGTATTCCATGCCGTCGCGCAGGGTGAACGCCAGCTCCTGGAGCGCCGTCGAGCCCGCCTCGCGGATGTGATATCCGGAGATCGAGATCGTGTTCCAGCGCGGCACCTCGGTGGCCGCGAAGGCGAACTGATCGGTGATCAGCCGCATCGACGGCCGCGGCGGATAGATGTACTCCTTCTGCGCGATGTATTCCTTGAGGATGTCGTTCTGGAGCGTGCCCGAAACGTGGCGCTTGACGTCCACCCCCTGCTTCTCGGCGACGGCGAGGTACATGGCGAAGAGGATCGGCGCCGTCGAGTTGATGGTCATCGAGGTCGTGACCTCGCCGAGCGGAATCCCTTCGAACAGGACCTCCATATCGGCCAGGGTGTCGACGGTGACGCCGCACTTCCCCACCTCGCCGTTGGACATCGGATGGTCCGAGTCGTAGCCGTAGAGGGTGGGCAGGTGGAAGGCGACGGAGAGGCCGGTCTGCCCCTGGGAGAGTAGGTACTTGAAGCGCTGGTTGGTGTCCGCGGCGGTGCCGAAGCCGGCGAACTGGCGCATGGTCCAGAGCTTGCCGCGATAGCCGGTGGGATGGATGCCGCGCGTGTAGGGGTACTCGCCGGGGATTCCGATCGTGGTCAGCGGATCGACGTCCGCCACCTGCTCGGGGGTGACCAGGTGGGGCACCGCCATGCCGGAGACGGTGGTGAAGTCCGTTTTCCAGAAGGGCGCCTTGGCCTCCGCCTGGGCGGCGGCGGCGTCCCAGCGGCGGCGCGCCGCGGCGAGCGAGGTCAGGGCATCCGGCTTATATGTGGCGGATGAGACGACGGTGGGCTTCGCCTCGCCGGTTGCCTCGTTCAGAAGAGTCGGTTCCTGATCCTTGACGGCCATGCTCGGAGCTCCTTTCACGGCCGGGACCCTGGGCGATCCTCCGGCGCGGGCGGGTCAAAGTATAGACGATGCGGGGAATGGAGGATCGGCGTGTCTGTGGTCTGCGGCTCTCGGTCCCTGCGCCCCCACCGAAGCCTCACCCCCGGCCCCTCTCCCATCGCCCTCCCGCCACCGGGAGAGGGGGGGCGTAACGGGAAGGACGTGGCTCGTAGGGCGCGCTGTGCGCGCCTTGAAACGTTGACGGTGCGCAAAGCGCACCCTACGAGCACCAACGCCTCAACCGGGCCCCCCCTCTCCCGGTCGGGCGGGAGTGCGGTGGGAGAGGGGCCGGGGGTGAGGCTTCGGGTGGGGGCGCCCTCACCTCCCCACCACCCGCGCCGCCCAGCCGAGCGCCGCGGCGGCGCCCAGCAGCCAGACGGCGTTGACGCGGAAGCGGATCAGAGCCACGGCTGCGACGGCGGCGATGGCGATGGTGAGCGGGTCGATCAGGGCGGCGCGCGCGAGCTGGACGCAGACCACGGCCATCAGCCCCAGGGAGGCGACGACGATGCCGTCGAGCGCCGCGCCGGCCAGCGGGGAGCGGCGCAGGCGGGGGATCAGCGGGCCGCTGACGGCGACCAGCAGGAAGCCCGGCAGGAAGATCGCCACGGTGGCCACCAGCGCGCCGGGGCCGCGCCCCAGCAGGTAGCCGATGAAGGTGGCGGTGGTGGACACCGGTCCCGGCGTCACCTGGCCGATGGCCACGGCGTCGAGCAGTTGCCGCTCGGTCAGCCAGCCGAGGCGGTCGACCAGGTCGGCGCGCAGGAAGGCCAGCAGCACGTAGCCGCTGCCGAAGAGCACGGCGCCGATCTTCAGAAAGACCCAGAAGAGCGGCCAGAGGCCGAACGCCGCCGCGGTCGTGCCGGCGGCGGCTCCCGCCATCAAGGCTTTGGAGGGCGCGGCCTTCCCGACGGAGAGGGCCGCGCCGGCCGGGGCGGTCGACGGCGGACGGCGTCGGCCGGCGGAGAGGCGCCAGGCCACGGCCGCGAGGGCACCGGAGGCGGCCAGCACGGCCATCTGGTTGATGCCCAGAACGGTCGCCGCGACGGCGGCGGCGCCGAGCAAAGCCAAGGTCCAGCTCTTCACCGCCGGGCGCGCCAGTTTCCAGAGCGCCTGGGCCACCACCGCGATGACCACCGGCTTGACGCCATACAGCACCCCCTCGACCGCCGGCAGCATGCCGAACCGCACGTAGGCCCAGGCGAGGGCGGTGACGATCAGCGCCGACGGCAGGATGAAGCAGACACCCCCCGCTACCAGTCCGGGCCACCCCGCCTGGGTGCGGCCGATGAAGATGGCCATCTCGGTCGAGCTCGGCCCCGGGATCAGGTTCGCGGCGCCGAGCAGGTCGAGGAACGCCTCGCGCGTCAGCCACCGCCGCCGGCGCACTACCTCCTCCTCCATGATCGCGATATGCGCCGCCGGACCGCCGAAGGCAAGGAAGCCGAGCTTGAGGAACAGCCCGGCCACTTGGCCCAGCGTGCCGCGGGGGGACGGAGGTTCGCCGGCCGGCTGCATCGGGGCGGAGCATACCGCGGGGATGCAGGCCGGCGGCCGGGACTCGCTTTCAGCGGTCGCGCGCACCATGCTTTATGGGTAAAGAGATCGTGACGATCTCGAAACCCACTTCCATACAAGGGAGCCGATATGACGAGAAGTTCTGGTCTCAGTTTCGCCTTCGCCGCCGTAGTCCTCGGATTCACCCTGGTATCCAGCGCCTCGGCGCAGACGCCGTCCCCGACGCCCGACCCCGAAATGGCCGCGGTCTTCGCCGGAGCGTCCTCGCTGCCGCAGGCGGACATGATGCCCAAACCGACCCTGAAGTGCGGCCTGAGGTGCTTTGGTGGAACGCACACCTCGCCCACCATCTCCGGGTCGGGATCGAATTGCACCAACGCCACGAACAGCCTGAACGCGCAATTGCACGACATCGCGTCCAACGATTGCGTCAACGTCCGGCTTTTCGACGGCACCTGCAATATCGTGATCCACTACACCACGGCCTGCACCCTGATTGGGAGCGGGGCCTATCAGATCCAGGGCTACGCTACGTACTCCTGCAGCATCAACACCTGCTAGTCGATCTCCAGCAACGTAAGCCTTCAAGACAGGAGCTGACATGAAGAAAAGCCTTGGTGTGATTTGCGTTTTCGCCGTCGTGCTCCTCGGCTTCGTCATGGCATCGAGCGCCTCGGCCCAAGTCGCCGCGGCGCCCGACCCGGCTCTGGCGGCGGTCTTCGCGGGAGCGTCGCTGCCGCAGGCCGACCTGATGCCCAAACCGACCCTGAAATGCGGTGTGGTCTGCATCACCCAAGCCATGCACACCTCGTCCACGATCAGCGCGTCAGGATCGACTTGCAAGGACGCCAAGATCAGCCTGGACTCGCAATTGACAGCCGTCGCGACCAACGATTGCGTCAACGCCCACTCTGCCTACGGCGCCTGCAATCTCCTGGTTCACGACATGCCCTGCACACCGTTCGGAAATACGGGCTACAAGATCCAGGGCTACATCACGTACGCCTGCAGCATCAACACCTGTTAGCAGGCCGGGGGCGGCTGGGAATCTGCGCGTCAGAAAAGCCAGACAAGGACGTAAAGGACTGCAAGGACGACAAGGACAACAGACTACCGGATTTGTCACCCTCGTCCTGTTTCTGATGTCCTTGTCGTCCTTGTTGTCCTTTACGTCCCTTGCTTTTAGATTTCTGCGGCTCGGGAGATCCTCCCTAGTCCATCGAACCTTCACTTCCACCATGTCGCCGGACGGCCTTTCATTTCCTCGTCCCCCGCGGAATCCCTCTCGTCCCACGGAAATCCCGCTCATCCCGGACCCGTTGGGACGGCTGCCGTGATCGGCCACTCTGAAGGCGCAGGACGAACCTTCGGAGGAACCCGATCATGGAAACAACGATTCAGCTCTCCCCCACCGGCAAAGGCGGCGTGCCGGTCCGTGCCGGTGCCGATCTCTTGACCGGCCGCGAAATCGTGGCCGCCGGCCTCGGCGTGGTGCTGCTCCTGGCCGCCGTCAAGATCGCGCTTCACCTGGCCACCACCGGGCTCTTCGGCTACGGCTTCTTCATCGACGAGCTCTATTTCCTCGCCTGCAGCGAGCACCTCTCCTGGGGATTCGTGGACATGCCGCCGCTCTTCCCGGCGGTCACGGCGCTGATCCGCGCCACGCTCGGCGACTCGCTGCTCGCCGTCCGCCTGCTGCCGGCGCTCTCCGGCGCCGCGCTGGTCCTGATGACCGGCCTGATCGCCCGCGACCTCGGCGGCAAGCGCTTCGCCCAGGGGATCGCGGCGCTCGGTATTCTGGTGGCGCCGATGTGGATGCTGATGCACAGCATCCACACTATGAACGCCCTCGATCAGATCTTCTGGACCGCCGCCGCCTGGGTGGTGATCCGGATCGAGCGGGACGATTGGGAGCAGGGGTGGCTCCTGTTCGGCGCCCTCTGCGGCCTCGGGATGCTCAACAAGCACACCATGGCCTTCTTCGGCGTGGCGATCGTGGCGGGTCTGCTGCTCACCCCGGCGCGCCGGGCCTTCCGCTCGCGCTGGCTCTGGCTCGGCGGCCTGCTCGCCGTGCTGATCTATCTGCCGAACCTGATCTGGGACGTCTACCACCACTTCCCCCACTTCGAGATGCTGGCCAACATCCGGGCCGACGGCCGGGACGCGCAGCTCAACCCGCTGCAGTTCATGCTCCAGCAAGCGGTGGTGTTCAACCTCTTCGCCCTGCCGCTCTGGGTCGGCGGCCTGGCCTGGTTCCTGGGCGGCCGCGAGGGGCGGCGCTGGCGGGCGCTCGGCTTCGCCTATCTGGCGGTGATGATCGAAATGTTCCTCTTTGACGGCCGCATCTACTACCCGGCGCCCGCCTACCCCATGCTCTTCGCGGCCGGCGGCGTGGCCCTGGAGCGGTGGCTTGACCGCTGGACAGTCGCCCGGCGCTTCGTCAAGCCGGCCTATGCCACGGCGCTCGCCCTGTCGGGAGCGGTGATCGCCCCGCTCTTCGTGCCGCTGCTGCCGCCGGAGACGATGATCCGCTATTCGAAGACCATCGGCATCTCGCAGCCGAAGCTCGAGAATCACCGGATGGGACCGCTGCCGCAACTGATGGCCGACCGCTTCGGCTGGCCGGAGATGGCAGCGGTGGTGGCGCGGGTCTACCACTCCCTGCCGCCGGAGGATCAGAAGCGGGCCGCCATCTTCGGCCAGAACTACGGCCAGGCCGGCGCGATCGACCACTTCGGGCCGGCGCTCGGCCTGCCGAAGGCGATCAGCGGCCACCTGAGCTACTTCCTCTGGGGGCCGCGGGGCTACACTGGGGACGTGATGATCGTGATGGACGACAACCGCGCCAGGCTCCTGGAGCTCTTCCGCAGCGTCGACTACGGGGGGCGCGTCGAGCACCCCTATTCGATGCCCTACGAGCACTTCGACGTCTGGGTCTGCCGCGGTCCGCGGCAGCCGCTGGCGACCTTCTGGCCGGAGCTGAAGAAGTACCGGTGAGCGGATGAGGACGCGGCGCACCCTCCTCCTCTGGCTCGGCTCGGTCGTCCTCCTCGGGCTCCTGCTCTTCGCGTATCGCCATCTGGAGGTGCTGGCGAACCATGGCACGGAGTCCCCGCTCAGGCCGCTGATCAACGAGCTGACGGGCGCCTTCGCCGTCGGGCTGATGTACTTCCCCGCCCGGCGGCTGGTCGGCCGGCTGCCGCTCACCCCGCTCAAGGCCGGCACCTGGCCGCGCCGCCTGCCGGTCTACCTGATCGTGATGCTCGTCCTGGCGGCGCTGGTGACGACCGTGATCTGGGGTCTCCGGACGCTGATCTATCCCCTCGCCGGACTGGGGCCCTACGACTACGGCGTGATGCCGTTGCGGTACTTCATGGAGCTCCCCATCCAGGCGGTCGCGTTCGCCCTGACCGTCTGGGGCATCCACGCCTGGAACGCTCTCGACGCCGCGCGGCGGCGGGAGCTGCGCGACGCCCGGCTGGCGGGGAACCTCGCCCGCGCCCAGCTTCAGAACCTGCGCCTCCAGCTCCAGCCGCACTTCCTGTTCAACGCCCTCAACACCATTTCGGCCACGATGTACGAGGACCCGGCCGCCGCCGACGAGATGCTGGGGGCTCTCGCCGAGCTCCTCCGCTCCTCGCTGCGCACCGCCCAGTCCGACGAGGTGCCGCTGGAGGAGGAGCTGGCAATCCTCGACCGCTATCTCGATCTCATGCGGGCCCGCTTCGGCGAACGGCTGGCGGTGTCGATCGACCTCGACCCCGCCGCCGCGGGCGCCCTGGTGCCCTCACTGATCCTCCAGCCGCTGGTGGAGAACGCCATCCGCCACGGCAACGCCGAGCGCGCCGGCCGCGGCGCCATCGCCGTGCGTGCCCGCACGGAAGGGGGCCGGCTGCTGCTGGAGGTCGAGGACGACGGCCCCGGGGACGCCCGGCGCAACGGCCACCGGACCGGCCATAGCTCGGAATCGGGGGTGGGCCTCGCCGCCACCGCCGAACGCCTCCGCATCCTCTACGGCGACGAGCAGACGTTCAGCGCCGGCGACGGCGCGGCGGGGGGGTTCCTGGCGCGCGCCACCCTCCCCCTGCGCAGGGCCGCCGCGTGATCCGCGCCCTCCTCGTCGACGACGAGCCGCCGGCCCGGCGCAAGCTCCGCGACCTCCTCGCCCGCGAGGCCGACTTCGAGATCGTCGGCGAGGCGGAGGACGGCCTCGCGGCCGTCGAGGCGATCCGCGCCGCCGATCCCGACGTCGTCTTTCTCGACATCCAGATGCCGCGGCTCGACGGCTTCGGGGTGATCGCCGAGGTGGGTGTCGAGGCGATGCCCTTGGTGGTCTTCGTCACCGCCTACGACGAGCACGCCGTGCGGGCCTTCGAGGTCCAGGCGCTCGACTACCTCTTGAAACCTTTCGCCCCCTCGCGCTTCCAGAGCCTGCTGGCCCGCCTCCGCCAGCGGATCGAGCGGAAGCCCGACGATCTCGGCGAGCGGATCGGGATGCTGCTGGCGACCGTACGCCCGCCCGCCGCGGCCTTGCGCCAGATTCTGGTCGAGCGCGGCGAGGGGCGGCAGGCGCTGCTGGCGGTCGCCGAGATCGACCTCATCCGTGCCGAGGGGAACTACCTCCGCTTCTTCGCCGGCGGCGACGAGACCCGGAAACGAGGCACCCTGCGCGATCTCGAAGAGCGCCTCGATCCCACTCAGTTCGTCCGCCTCAACCGCTCGGAGATCGTCCGCCTCGGCGCCATCCGCGAGCTCCAGCCCTGGTTCCACGGCGACGCCCGCGTCCTGATGCGGGACGGCACCGTGCTGACCTGGAGCCGGCGGTACCGGGCGCGGGCGGAGGGGCTGTTCTGAGCCCGGGCGATCAGCACTCCTCGTTGCAGTACCAGTACCGCCCGCTGAGAGTGGTGTGAAAGGGGTAGCCGGTATAGTAGTTGTGGCAAGTGCAGCTCAGCTTGTCGTTGCAGACGTCGGTGCAGGCCGTGGTGGCTCCATCGGTCGGGCAAGTGGTGCCATCCAGGGCAGAGCAGCGCGGCGGAATCTGCTGGGGCCCCATGAACAGAGGGGGAGGCGTCCCAAGGATCTGCTCGAGGGCCGGCGTGACGGGAGCGGCCTGGGAGATCTCGGCGGCCGAAGCCGAAACCGTGGCGAGGAGCACGAGGGCGAGCACGAGCGCGAACTTCTTCATTCGATGTCTCCAACCTGGACTTGAGGAGAGCCGCGGGCGACTCGTCGCGCCCCGCGGCGGCAGGAGCTCCGGCTCCTCTCCTACACCTGTATGTGCGACAACTCGGGGCCGGCGAGCCGCCTCGACGCCGCCGGGCCGGTCCGTCGCCGCGGCAATCCCTTGCCTCCACGCCGCCGTCCTCCGGAACGCAAGGATCGTCCTCCTGGAGGCAAACATCCGGAAGCGTTCTCGTAGATAATGCCGCCGCTGGTTGATCTTCTTCAGGAGGGAATCCCCATGCGGCGAGCTCTTGTGGCCGGAGCGGCCCTGCTCATCTTCGGTCTGACATCCCTGGCGGCTGGCGCGCAGCCACTGGTCAAGTCCGCAATCCAGGTCGATCCCGGAAACACCAAGCAGACGGGGCAGACCTTCGGCTACCGGCTCACCTACAACTGCAGCAGTGTCTCCGGGCCCTGCCTGAACGCCGAGGTGGACGACCTGCTGCCGATCCAGGTGCAGGAGCTCTCGACCGTGCCCGCCAGCCCCACCGGGGACGTGGCCGCCATCAACGTCACCCCGAACTACATGGGGAGCGGCCGCACGCGGGTGCAGTTCGTGATGATCAACCCGCTGCCGGCCGGCAACAGCGGCGACCTGTTGATCAACGTCCGCTTCCCCAACGGCTCGACGCCGGACGGCACCACGGCCACCAACACGGCGGACGGCATCAACCTGGGCGCCACCCCGGGGACGTTCACCACGCCGCCGGTCACCGTCACCGCCAAGGCGAGCCTGCAGGTGAACCTCCAGAAGACGCTTCAGACCTCTCCGGCTAACCTCGATATGCCCGAGAGCTACCGGCTGCGGATCTCGAACCTCTCCAACAGCAACGGCTCGCTGAATCTCACCGCCGTGGGGCCGGTCACCGACACCCTCCCGCCAGGAACGGTGTTCAACAGCGCCAGCCCGGCGGCGGATTGCGAGCCCGGCTGCGACGGCACCACCCCGGCGACCGTCACCTGGACCAGCCCCTGCACGGTCCCCCTGCAGCCGGGCCAGAATTGCGACATCACGGTCCACGTCACCTTCCCCAGCGCCACCTTCACCAGCGGCACCAACGTCACCAACAGCTTCACGGCGGACGGCACGCCGCTGGGCCAGCCCTCGCAGAACCTCGGCGTGGGCATGGTCACCCACCCGGTCACCACCTTCGTGCCCAGCGCCGGCGCCGGCCTCTCGAAGAACATCAACGGCAACAGCCCCAACCCGCCGACGCTCAACCAGACCTTCAGCTACGAGTTCGTGCCGAGCAACAGCGGCAACGTGCCGCTGGACACCATGGTGGTGATCGACACGCTCCCCATCCAGTTCCAGCTCGCCAGCGTCACCACCGGCTCCTACAACAACCTGGCCGACTTCGCGGCCGGCGTCGGCGTGCGGGTGAGCTATGAGAAGAACACCGCGCCGGGCGTCTTCACCCTCTGGGGGAGCTCGCCGAACGCCACCACCAGCACGATGTTGACGGCGCCCCCACCGGGCCTGGGCGCCGGCGAGTACGTCACCCGGATCAAGTGGGAGTACGGCCAGGCGGCGGTCGGCATGAGCCCGAGCTCCCGGCCGCAGATCACCGGCAAGATCGTCAACCCGGACAACGCCGGCAACCCCGTGGCCTTCGGCGCCAGCATCCAGAACTGCGTCGACCTCACCGCCGTCTACACGGCCGGCCCGACCAACGTCAGCGGCCACTCCTGCAATACGTTCACGCTGAGCGGTCCGTTCGTGCAGCTCAGCCCGGCGAAGGCCAACCTCTCCGGCGGCGGACCGTTCAACCCCGGCCAGACGGTCTCCTGGCGCCTGGTGGTGAAGAGCGATTCGCGGTCGAGCGATCCGGTGCCGATTCAGTACCTGATCGCCACCGACCTGCTGCCGGTCGACCTGATCTTCTCCTCCTGGACGTTCGACGACCAGGGGACCGGATTGCCGGCGCCCCAGACCTTCGAGCAGATCCCGAACTTCGCCGGCACCGGCCGCACGCTGCTGCGCTGGCGCTGGAACGCCGGCAGCGGCAACCTCGGCGTCAACCAGCAGGTGTTCATCAACCTCAACACCACCATCCGCGTCGGCGCCACCTTCGGCTCGCTGTCGAACGACTTCACGCTCGACAGCGACGCGCCCGGCCTCGGCCTCCGCTGCTCCGGCGCGTCGCAGGCCGATCCGCTCGACCTCGACAGCGATGGCGACACGGCGGAGACGATCTGCCGGGCGACCGGCACGATCAATGTGGCTCCGATCGCCATGCTGGTCTCCAACAAGACGATCCAGGGGACCTGCGACGGCGGCTCCGTCTCCACCTCGGCGGGCACGCTGACCGGCGGCGCCCTCAAGTACCGGCTGCGGGTGCAGAACCCGGGATCGGTGCCGATGCAGAACTTCGTGCTGATCGACATCCTCCCCTTCGTGGGGGACACCGGCGTGCGCGACACCAGCCCCCGCGGCTCGCAGTGGACGCCGCTGCTGGTGGCGCCGATCACGCCGCCGGCGGGGACGGTCATCTCCTACTCGACCTCCGGCAACCCCTGCCGCGGCGAGGTGGGCGGACCCACGACGAGCTGCGATCCGCCGAACTGGACCACCGTGGCACCCGACCCGATCACCAGCGTCCGCTCGTTCAAGGTCGAGTTCGGCAGCCGCGTGGTCGGCCCGTCGGACACGCTCGACTTCTTCGTCTCCCTGGTCACCCCGGGCGCCGTGCCGCCGGGGACCTTCGCCTACAACTCCTTCGCCTACCAGGCGGACCGCGGGGACGGCCTCGGATCGCTCGCCGCCGAGCCGCAGAAGGTGGGGGTCTCGATCGGCAGTTGCGACGCCGCCGCCCTCGGCGACTTCGTCTGGGTGGACGTCAACAAGAACGGCGTCCAGGACGACGGCCCGACCGGCCTCAACGGCGTCTACACCCGGCTCTTCACGCCCGGCCCCGACGGCGTCCCGGGCACCCCGGACGACGTCCCGCTCGCCTCCACGGTAACTAGCAACGGCCCCGGCGGCGCGCCCGGCTGGTACCGCTTCCCGGGCCTCGCGCCGGGGAGCTACTTCGTCTGCTTCACGGCGCCGCCGACCTTCACCTTCACGACGCAGCACGTGGGCGGCGGCGCCACCGATTCCGACGCCAATCCCACCTCGGGCTGCACGCCGGTGGTCACGCTGGTGGCGAACCAGGACGATCCGGACGTCGACGCCGGCCTGGTCGCCACCCAGCTCGCCGCGCTCGGCGACTACGTATGGTTCGACCGCAACAACGACGGCCTCCAGAACGAGTCGCCCACCGACGGCGCCAACGGCGTCACTGTCAAGCTCTTCCTCGACAACGGCAACGGCACCCCCGAGCCGGGAGGCCCCGACGTGCAGGTGGCGACCACGGTCACCGCCGACGACGTCTACGGCCGGCCGGGCTACTACCTGTTCGACGGCCTGGTCCCCGGGCTCCACTACTTCGTGCAGTTCATGAAGCCCGCCTCGGCGACCGGCTTCACCACCCAGACGGCGGGGAGCGACATCACGATCGATTCCAACGCCCGCGTCACCGACGGCGCCACGGCCGAGGTCGTGCTCGCGCCGGGCGAGGTGAACCGGACGATCGACGCCGGCCTGGTGACCGCCGCGGGCAACCTCGCCCTCGGCGACCAGGTCTGGATGGACACCAACAACGACGGCATCTTCGAGCCGCAGAACGGCGAGATGGGGATCGACGGCGTCCGCCTCGACCTCTATCTCGACGCCAACCACGACGGCCTGCCGACGGTCGACGAGTACGCCGGCAGCACCACCACCGCCACCGTCAACGGCTTCTCCGGCCGGTACCGCTTCAGCAACCTGGCGCCGGGCGACTACATCGTGATCGTCGATCCCACCAGCTTCAACGGCGGCGGCGCCCTCGCCGGCAAGGTGACCAGCACCGGCAACGACCCGGCCCCCGATCCCGACGACGACGTCAACGGCGACGACAACGGCACGACCCTCGGAGCGCTCACCGGCAGCCGCCCGGTGACCCTCACCAACGGCGGCGAGCCGACCTCCGAGGACGGCGACGCCAACACCAACCTGACGGTAGACTTCGGGTTCATCGCCAGCGCCGGCCCGCAGGCTCAGCCGCGCTACGACTACGGCGACGCGCCGGACGTCGGCGCCGGCGCCGGCCCGGGGAACTACAACACCACGGCGCTCGACAACGGCGCCGCCCATCTCCTGGGCGTCGCCAACGCCCCCTATCTCGGCGCCTGCGTCGACGCCGACGACGGCCTGCACCAGGGGACCGGCGCCAACGCCGACGACCAGACCACCTCGGACTTCACGGTCGGCACCTGCGCCGTCCCCGGCGACGACGAGGACGGCGTCACCTTCACCGGCCCCTTCACGCCGGGCGCCACGGCGCAGTTCACCGTGACGGCGGGGGGCCCCACGGCCTGCGTGCTCGACGCCTGGGTCGACTGGAACCACGACGGCGTCTTCGGCGATTCGGCCGGCGAGCAGATCGCCACCGACGTCACCATACCCACCGGCGCGCCCACCGTGCTCTCCCCCACCGTGCCGGCGGGCGCCGTTCCCGGCCTCACCTACGCCCGCTTCCGCTGCTCTTCGGCGGGCGGCCTCGGACCCACCGGCATCGCGCCGGACGGCGAGGTCGAGGACTACCAGGTGGGCGTCATCGGCAGCGACTTCGGCGACGCGCCGGCGAGCTACGGCACGCAGGGAGCGGGCGCCGCGAGCCACGTCGTCAATCCCCTCTCGCCGCTGATGCTCGGTAGCTGCGTCGACACCGAGCCCGACGGTCAGCCCTCGGTGGGAGCCGACGGCGACGACAACAACGCCGGCACCAGCCGCGTCGGCATGTGCTTCGACGACGAGGACGGCGTTACCTTCCTCACCCCCGCCGCCGCCTGCCAGACCGCGCAGGTGACGGTCATCGCCAGCGCCGCGGCCAAGCTGGACGCCTGGATCGACTACAACCTCGACGGCGACTTCAACGACGCCGGCGAGCAGATCTTCACCAGCCGGGCCCTCGTCGCCGGCGCCAACCCGCTCACCTTCACCGTCCCCTGCAACGCGGTGGCGGGCACCACCTACGCCCGCTTCCGCCTCTCCTCGGCCGGCGGCCTCGGACCCACCGGCGCCGCTCCCGACGGCGAGGTCGAGGACTACGCCCTCAACGTCGGCGCCGTCGACTTCGGCGACGCGCCGGACAGCTACGGCACGCTGCTCGCGAGCAACGGCCCCAACCATCGGGTGGTCGCCGGCTTCTCCCTTGGCGCCACCGAGGACAGCGAGACCAACGGTCAGCCCTCCGTGGGCGCCACCGGCGACGGCGCCGACGAGGATGGAGTCACCCTCCCGGCTACGCTGATCGCCTGCTCGACCGTCAACGTGCCGGTGACCCTCACCAACACGGCCGGCATCGCCGCCCCGAAGCTCGACGCCTGGATCGACTTCGACGGCGACGGCGCCTTCAACGACCCCCGCGACCGCGTCGCCACCGGCCTCGCGCTGGTCTCCGGCGCCAATACCCTGACCGTCAACGTCCCCTGCGACGCCAAGTCGAGGAGCTCCTACGCCCGCTTCCGGCTCAGCTCGACGGGGGTCGCCGGCCCCGGCGGTCCGGCCACCGACGGCGAGGTGGAGGACTACGCGGTGACGGTGGCCGGGCTCGACTTCGGCGATGCCCCCGCCCCCTATCCGACCCTGCTGGCCGCCAACGGCGCCCGCCACGCCGTGCTGCCCACGAACAACCCGACCCTCGGCACCCTCGTGGACACCGAGCCCGACGGCCAGCCCAGCGCGGGAGCCGACGGCGACGACACCCACGGCGTGGACGACGAGGACGGCGTGACCTTCCCGGCCACGCTGATCCCCGGCACCAACGGCACCATCACCCTCCGTACCGGCGCCACCGGCGGACGGGTGAGCTGCTGGATCGACTTCAATCGCGACGGCGACTGGGCCGACGCCGGCGAGCAGGTGGTCACCGACCTTCTCCTCGGCGCCAACGTCATGAGCGGCCAGACCTTCGCCGTCCCCGTCGGCTCGCCCCAGGGGAACGCCCCGGTGCGCTGCCGGATCAGCTCGCAGGCCGGATTGGGAGTGACGGGCCTGGCGCCCGACGGCGAGGTGGAGGACCACCTGGTGGCCGTCGGCGTCGAGCAGCCCAAGATCGGCGCCGCCAAGCTTCTCAAGGACGTCGAGCGCCAGGACGGGACGAACTTCAACGTCGTCTTCGAGATCAACGTCGTCAACTTCGGCAACGTGCCGCTCTCGAACGTCCAGGTCACCGAGAACCTGGCCGCCACCTTCGCCGCCGCTGCCTCGTTCAGCGTCACCTCGGTGACCAGCGCCGAATTCACGGTCAACGGCGGCTTCAACGGTGCGGGGAACACCAACCTCCTCGCCGCCGGCAACACCCTGGCGGTGGGGGCGAGCGGCAAGATCACCCTCACCCTGAAGGTCGACAGCGGCGGCCATCTGGGTCCCTACACCAATCAGGTCATGGCCAGCGGCCAGAGCCCTGGCGGCGTCACCGTCACCGACCTCTCCCAGAACGGTACGGACCCCGATCCGAACCACAATGGAGACCCCGGCGACAACAGCGACCCGACGCCGTTCCAACTGGTCCTGAGCGTCCTGGAGATTCCGACCCTCGACACCTGGGGCCTGCTGGCGCTGGCTCTGCTCCTCGGCGGGTTGGCGATGTGGCGGCTGCGGCGCCGGATGGCGGCGTAGGCGATCCTCGGAAGGAGGGGCAGGGCTCGGTCCCTGCCCCTGCCCCTCGACTTCATCGGCGGACCTCGTCCGCCGATGCCCTCACCGGCCCCTCTCCCGTCCCCCACTCCCCCTCCCTCACCGGGAGAGGGGAGAAAGACGTTCGTAGGGTGCGCTCTGCGCACCCTACGCCAACGGTCTCCCTCTTCTCCCGGTGAGGGAGGGGGATCGGGGGGACGGGAGAAGAGGGCCGGGCTGATGAGGGCCCAACGCCGGGCAAACGGAATTTTACAAAGTAGAGTTAAGAGGAAAAACATCCTCCAGAGGAATGGTCTCTCCTCTCGCGATCTCCTCGCGTGCCAGAGCGGCCAGGCGATCCCACTGGTCGGCGGAGGTCGATTCAAAGCTCGTTGCCCAGGCCCGGTCATCTCCCAAGTCAGCCAGGATGCGCGCAGCCACGGCATCCTGGATATCTGTGGGCAGTCTTTCGATTTCCGCGAAGGCTTGCTGCAGTAGCCGTGTCATAGCCCGCTATCGTACCTCTCCGGCCGCCCCCCTACCCTCCTGCCGTGTTACTGTTTTTCGTCATGGATCCCCGCCGGCTGGCGAAGGAAAGGAGCATCGCCTACCACGGCGCCATTGCCGAGCGCCTGCAACGCCAGCCGGAGGTCCTCGCCAACGCTCGCCAGCGAGTGCAGACCTGGCTGTCGGCCGGCCCCGAAGCCCCTTTCTATGCGCGGAGATGGGCGGAGATCCTCGCCGGCGACCTCCCCTCGATCGCTGAATTCCTGACCGAACGGAGCGAGCTCGCGGAGGAGCTCCGCCAGTCGAGCCCGTTCGCCGGAGCCCTGAATCCCCAGGAGCGCTGGATCCTTTGGCGCGAGACCCGCGAGCGCCTCGAGCGGCAAACCGTGACCCGCCAGAAAGAGACAGACAAGGACGAAAAGGACTGCAAGGACGACAAGGACCACAAGGACAAAGGATTACCGGATTTGTAACCGCGTCCTGTTTCTGATGTCCTTGCCGTCCCTGTTGTCCCTTTCGTCCCTGCTTCTACCTTCTGCGGTGCGGGTGAGGGCTCTTCACGCGGCACGATAGTGGTGCTCTACGAACCGCTTCCACCCCTTGGCGTTCCTCGACTCCACGACGAAGACGAACCCGCCCCCTTCGTCCGGCCAGTAGGCCATGCGGGCGAGGCCGGCGGGCATGTGGGCTTCGAAGCCGACGGCTTCCGGGTGGAGGTCGGTGACGTCGGCGACGGCCCCTTGAGAGCGCTTGCCGTCCGAGGTGAACGACCAGAAGCCGACCTGGCCGTCGTCGCCGGCGCCGATCAGCGCCTCCTCCTCGTAGATCTTCGCGCCGCCGCCGAGCTCCCAGCGGGCTTCGAGGCGGACATACGCGCCTTCGAGGACCGCCGTGAAGGCGCGCGTACAGCGCACCGGGCCCATCACATCGCCCTCCGCCGTCGCCGTCCAGCGCCCGAGCAGGGGCTGCAGGAAGCCGAGCTTGCCGCGCCCTTTCTGCCAGGTCTTGCTCATCTGCCGGTCTCCAGGGTTCAGAGGACCCGGACCCGCCGCCGCCGTTGGAGAAACAGTGCGCTCAACGCCAGACCCAGGGCCAAGGCGGCGAGACCTTCCCAGCTCAGCGCCGGAACGCTCACGCTCGCAGGAGCCAGGGCGAGGCCTCGGAAGGCGACGAACTGCCCTCCCACCAAGGCGATCTGGGTCGTCGCGCCCGTCGTGAGATTCAGCGAGACCAGGAAGGAGGAAAACCCCTGCACGATGCCGAACGCCGCACCGGTCTCGCGGGAGATCGCGAACCCCGCGAACGGCCCCGGAACGGCCGCGATCGTGGTGAGGATCCCATCGCTCGCCGTGGTCGATCCGAGCCGCAGCAAACCGAATTGATCGTCGATCGCATAAGCGGTGGCCCCACCGTGGAGAAGGTCGAAGGCGATCGCGCCGACCTGGGGAGTCTTGCCCGCGTTCGGATCCCCGGGAGCGAAGGCGAGAGGCGTATCCACCGTGACCGCGGCCGTCGCGGGATCGACCCGGAGGTTCTGGCCGGTGTTGCTGACCACGTGCAGACGGTCCGCATTGTCGAACCCGACGCCGAATTCCGTGCCGGCGAGCGCCGGAACGAAGGGCACGCCGACCGCCGTCGCCACGCCGGTCGCGGGATTCAGCCGGTACAGCCGGCTGGACGAGCCCACCAGGTAGAGCTCACCGGTGGCCGGGCGAACGGAGATCCCCCGCGAGACCTCCGCCGGCTGCAACCCGGTGATGGCGATCCCGCCCTGCGGCGGCGCGCCGGGATCCAGCAACGCGATCATGTTGGGCTGAGAAAAGCCCTCGGTGGTCCAGAACACTTCCGCCCGGCCACTGGATGAGACCGCCAGACCTACAGCGGTGAAAAGACAGAGTGCTGCTTTCCACATGATTTCCACTCCCTCCCCTTGGGCAAATCAACGATGTGACGGTCATGATTCTATAGCATA
The DNA here is from genome assembly GCA_963718645.1 of uncultured Acidobacteriota bacterium. Lineage (GTDB taxonomy): Bacteria > Acidobacteriota > Thermoanaerobaculia > Multivoradales > UBA5704 > DATARR01. Next base: position 792,955 of record OY970373.1, on the reverse strand, counting down.
TTTATCCCCTACTCCATCCCGGAGACCATCTTCGGGCCGCCGGTGGTGAAGAACCGCCAGATCAGCAGACCGGCGACGGCGAGGAAGGCGAGGTTGAGCACCGTCGTGTAGTTCCAGCGGATCGCCGCTTCCATCACCATCGCGTGGCGCTGGGCAGGGATCAGGTGGAGCGCCTGAAAGAGGAACTCGACGGCCATCGCGGTGATCGCCATCGCGGCGTACAGGGTGGCGAGGAGGAACAGGCTCATCCGGCCGCCGTAGTACTTCCGGTAGATGTCGAGGATCGGCAGCACGATCAGGTCGGCGTAGAGGAAGGCGATGACGCCGCCGAAGCTGCTGCCGCCGTTCCAGAGCACCGCCGCGAGAGGCACGTTGCCGACCGAGCAGACGAACGAGAGGATCGCCACCACCGGGCCGACGAGCGGTCCCCAGAATTTCGCCAGGAGGGGGTGGCCGGTCAGGAAGAAGCGGTTCCAGAACGACTGCGGGACCCAGGCTCCCAGCGCGCCGGCGAGCAGCAGGCCGACGGCGATGTCCTTCCAGACGGCGAGCCAGTCCATCACGAAGTAGTGGCTGATCGCCGTCCACCCCCGGCCTGAGAAGATCCGCCGCAGCAGCGGTCCCTCGGTGACCGCCATGTCCATCTCCGCATGCCCCTCCATCTTCCCCTTCCGCCCCTTGCCGGCCTGCTCGCGCGCGGCGTCGACCATCTCCTTCGTCAGGAACAGCCGGAAGAGCAGGACGAGGACGGCGACCAGGAGCACTCCGCCGGCGAATTCCGCCAGGGTGAACTGCCAGCCGATCAGGATCGCCAGGATGATCCCGAGCTCGGCCACCAGGTTGGTGGAGGCCACCTCGAAGGCCATCGCGGCGGTGAAGCTGGCGCCCTTGCGGAAGAGGGAGCGGGTGAGCGCCACCGCCGCGTAGGAGCAGGAGGAGGACGCGGCGCCGAGGCCGCAGGCGATGGCGATGGCGCGCGGCGAGTCGTCGGGCAGGAGCTTCGAGACCTCCTTCTTCGACACCACCGCCTGCACGACGCCGGAGAGCGCGAAGCCCAGGACGAGCGCCCAGAAAAGCTCCCAGAACATGGCGAAGGCCATGGCGAGGGCGTGGAAAAGATGGTGAAGGACTACCGCCGCCGGTCCTCCGGGTGCAGGAAGGTGCCTTCCTGGAGCTGCTCGAAGGCCTCCTGGAGCTCGCCTTGCGTGTTCATTACGATCGGTCCGTACCAGGCCACGGGCTCGGCGAGCGGCTTGCCGGAGACGAGCAGGAAGCGGATCCCCTCCTCGCCGGCCTGCACGGTGACCTCGTCGCCGCGGTCGAAGAGGACGAGCGAGCGGTCGTCCGCCTCGGCGGGGGGCGCGGTGTCGGCCCAGCCCAGCCCCTCGGTCGGCACGGCGAGAGGGCCGGAGGCGTTGCAGAACTTTCCGCTGCCCGCGAAGACGTAGGCGAAGGCGTGGCGGGTGGTCTCGACCGGAAGGCTCTTCCGATGGCCGGGAGGGATCGAGACGTCGAGGTAGACCGGATCGGCGGCGATGCCGTCCACCGGTCCGGTGCGCCCCCAGAAGCCGCCGCAGACGATGCGGACATGGGTGCCGTCGTCGTCGGTGATCTCGGGGATGTCGGCCGCCGTCACCTCCTGATAGCGGGGAGTGGTCATCTTGAGCGAGGACGGCAGATTCCCCCAGAGCTGGAAGCCGTGCATCCGCCCCGCCGCGTCCCCCTTCGGCATCTCCTGATGGATGATCCCCCGTCCGGCCGTCATCCACTGCACGTCGCCGGCGCCGATGGCGCCATGGTTGCCGAGGCTGTCGCCGTGCTCGACACTACCGGCGAGCACGTAGGTGATGGTCTCGATCCCCCGGTGCGGGTGCCAGGGGAAGCCGGCGAGGTAGTCCTCCGGGACGTCGTTGCGGAAGTCGTCGAGAAGGAGGAAGGGATCGAAGTCGGAGGTGTGGTCGAAACCGAAGGCGCGGCGGAGATGGACTCCCGCGCCTTCGAGGGTGGGCTTGGCCTTGATCAGCCGCGAAACGGGTCGTATCGACATGACGGAAGAATAGCACTGGGCTAGACTCGCGGCATGTGCAGGAACATCAGGCCCCTGTTCAATTTCGAGCCCCCGGTCACCGACGGCGAGGTGCGCGCCGCGTCGCTCCAGTTCGTGCGGAAGATCAGCGGCTTCACCAAGCCCTCGAAGGCCAACGAGGCCGCCTTCGCGGCGGCGGTCGACGAGGTCGCGGCGACCGCCCATACGCTTCTCGCGTCGCTGGTGACGAACGCGGAGCCGCGCGATCGGGAGGTCGAGGCGGCGAAGGCGCGGGAGAAGAACGCGCGCCGTTTCGGAGACGCCCCGCTTTGATGCCAGAATCGGCGGCATGGCCAGGCCCGGCGACCCGATCCCCTTCTATCTGACCCCCTACCTGGAGGCCCGCCGTCAGGGGGTGAAGGGGTTCCACGCGCTCCTCTGGTCGAGCCGTGAGGGGCAGCGGCTCCGATTCGAGGCGATCGCCCGCGGCGTGGCGCTCGCCGGGCGGACGATCCTCGACGTCGGCTGCGGGCGGGCGGACCTGCTGGCGTACCTGCTCGCGGAGGGAATCGCGCCGGCCCACTACACCGGCCTGGAGGCGGTCCCGGAGGCGATCCGCTCGGCCCGGCGGCGACGCTTCGAGCGCTGCCGGATCGTGGAGGGGGACTTCGTGCGCGATCCCGGGACGATGGCGGTGGGCGCCGAGGTGGTGATCTTCAGCGGCTCGCTGAACACCCTCACGCGCCCGCAGTTCTACCGCGCGCTGACGGCGGCCTGGGCGGCGGCGGGGCGGGCGCTGGCCTTCAACTTCCTCTCCTCCCGCTTCTGGTGCGGCGAGGACTGGCTGACCTGGCACCGCCAGCAGACCGTGCTCGCCTTCTGCCGCTCGCTGGGCGGCGAGCCCCGCGCGGAGGCCGGCTACCTGCCCGGCGACTGCACGGTGGTGATGGAGCGCCGCCCCGCCGGCCGGGGCTGAGCCATGCCGGCTCCCGAGCTCATCGACCGCTCCGCCCTCACCCGGTTCGCGTGGCTCTCGATCGCCGCCGCGCTCGCCACCATGGGGCTCAAGGCGGCGGCCTACCTGCTCACCGGCTCCGTGGGCCTGCTCTCCGACGCCCTGGAGTCGGGGGTCAACCTCGCCGGCGCCCTGATGGCCCTCGCCATGCTGACCATCGCCGCGCGCCCCGAGGACGAGGAGCACGCCTACGGCCACTCGAAGGCCGAGTACTTCGCCAGCGGCGTCGAGGGGACGCTGATCCTGGGCGCCGCGGCGACCATCGCCTATGAGGCGGTGCGCCACTTCCGGACGCCCCACCCCCTGCAGAAGATCGGCGCCGGCCTCGCCGTCTCCGTCGCCGCCTCCCTGATCAACCTCGGCGTGGCGCTGGTGCTGCGGCGGGCCGGGACCTTGAGCCGGTCGATCTCCCTGACGGCCAACGCCAATCACCTGCTCGCCGACGTCCTGACCTCGGCCGGCGTGCTGGCCGGGGTGGGCGCGGTGGCGCTCACCGGCTGGCAGCGGCTCGATCCGCTGATCGCCCTGGTGGTCGCCGCCAACATCGTCTGGACCGGCGGCCGGATCGTCCGCGAATCGGTCCTGGGCTTGATGGATACCGCGATCCCGGCAGCGGAGATGGTCACCCTGCGCCGGGTGCTCGACGCCTACGCGGGAGACGGGGTGCAGTACCACGCCCTGCGCACCCGGCAGTCCGGCGCCCGCCGCTTCGTGTCGGTCCACGTGCTGGTCCCCGGCGACTGGACGGTCCATCACGGCCACCAGCTCCTGGAGCGGATCGAAGCCGAGATCCGCGGCGTGCTGCCGAGCGCCAACGTCTTCACCCACCTCGAATCGCTCGACGATCCGGCGTCCTGGGAGGACATCCGCCTCGACCGCGAGGAGTAGCCGCAGGGGAGCAGCCCCGCCCCACCGCAAAATTTTTACAAGAAATTACAAATGCATCTCTTGGCCGCTCCTCAGGAATCATGCTAGGGTGAGCCGATCCTGTGCCAATTGCAACATGACGTAACTTTCAGGAGGTGCCCCCCGTGTTGACCCTCGTCCGAGGCTGCATCGCTTCTCTCGCTCTGCTCACCTGTACGGCCCCTCTCCTGGCCATCGCCGCGCCGCCCTTGCTGGCCCGGCCCCCGCTCGGCAACATGGTGGACTCCCGGGTGAACCTGCCGGATGCTTACAAGAAGGCCACAGCGGCCCGGTCCGGGGTGGTGGAGGCCGGCCTGGCCAAGGCCCGGGTCCAGGTGAAAGAGACCGCCGCGGCCGTGATCAAGCTCAAGAAGGCCCTCCCGGGGCTCGACGTCAAGATCTCCAACATCACCGGCGCGGCGGAGACCGTCGCCAACCTGCGCGGCGCGCTGACCGCCGCGGCCCCCGGCCGCAGCGAGGACATCGTGCGCGGCTTCCTGGCCGAGAACGGCGGCCTCTACGGCCTCTCGGCCGAGGACCTGAGCGACCTCGTCGCCCTCGGCGACAGCCCCGGCGGCACCAGCGGCCTGCGCATGTTGCGGATGGAGCAGCAGATCGACGGCGTGCCGGTGTTCCAGAGCGAGACCCGCTTCCTGCTCGACCGCGAGGGGCGGCTGATGAAGAGCATGGGCCTGATGGTGCCGCACGCGCGCTCGTCGGCGCCGGAGCTCAAGTCGGCCAGCCTGATGACGCCGGAGCAGGCGGTGGTCCACCTGCTCACGGCCCTCGGCAGGACGGCCGCCGCCGGCGCGTTCAAGGTGACCTCCTCCACGGCCGACGGCCGGTTGCAGCTCTCCGAGACCGACGACTTCGTGGCCGGGCCGATCACCGCCCGCAAGATGCTCTTCCCGCTGGCCCCCGGCGTGCTGGTGCCGGCGTGGTCGCTGGCGGTGTTCACCACCGGCGACCAGGACTACTACTCGGTGATCGATTCCGAGACCGGCGCCCTGCTCTGGAGCAAGGGGGTCCGCGACTACGCCTCCGCCCAGGACGCCCGCTTCCGCGTCTACGTGCAGGCCGACGGCGTCACCCCCGCGGACAGCCCGGCGCCGCAATCGCCGAACACGGTGGCCCCCGGCTCCGGCACGCAGTTCCCGGAGATCGCGCCGACGATCGTCAGCATGCACGCCGCCTACGACCCGACCGCCAGCCCCAACGGCTGGATCGACGACTGCCCGGGCGGCGTCTGCACCGCGGCCCAGACCCAGACGATCGGCAACAACACCGTCACCTGCATCGATCAGGCGCAGGGCGCCGACGCCAACATGTGCGACACGGCGGTGGCGACGGTCATCGACGGCAACGGCCGGCCCACCGGCAACCCGGACTCGAACGGCCGCAACCGCGACTTCCTCGGCACCGCGCCGCGCGACTTCCAGACCAACTTCCTGCCGCCGCCGCAGGGGGGCAACCCGGAAGCGGGGCAGACCTGCACCGGCAACGGCAGCAGCGGCACGCTGCCGATCGACCAGTTCCGCCGCGGCCTGCTCACCCACCTCTTCTACGTCACCAACTGGTACCACGACAAGCTCTACGAGCTCGGCTTCGACGAGGCCTCGGGCAACTTCCAGCAGACCAACTTCTCCGGCATGGGTCTGGGCGGCGACCGCGTCCTCGGCGACGCCGACGACGGCTCCGGCACCAACAACGCGAACTTCGCGACGTTCCCGGACGGCACCTCCGGCCGCATGCAGATGTACCGCTTCACCGGTCCGACCATCGACCGTGACGGCGGCATCGATCAAGAGATCTCGATGCACGAGATGACGCACGGCACCAGCAACCGGCTGATCGGCAACGCCGTCGGCCTCAACTGGAACCCGGCGCGCGGCATGGGCGAGGGGTGGAGCGACTTCGTCGCCCTCTCGCTGCTCAACAACACCAACGCCGACAACCCCAACGGCCACTACGCCAGCGGCGCCTACGCCACCTACAAGCTCGGCGGCCTGCTCGACAACTACGTCTACGGCATCCGCCGCTTCCCCTACACCACCGACCACAGCGTCAACCCGATGACCTGGGCGGACGTCGACGACGTCACCAACAACCTCAGCGGCGGCATCGCTCCCGACCCGCTCGGCTTCAACCTCAACGGCGGCATGGAAGTCCACAACGCCGGCGAGATCTGGGCGCTGACGCTCTGGGGCGTGCGCGCCCGCGTCATCGGCGACCCCGCCGGCGCCAACGGCAACGTGCCGACCGGCAACCACACGATGCTGCAGCTCACCATCGACGCCATGAAGATGACGCCGATCAACCCCAACTTCCTCGACGCCCGCGACGCCTTCTTCCAGGCCGACTGCGCGACCAACGCCTGCGCCAACGAGGGCTCGATCTGGGCCGGCTTCGCCGACCGCGGCCTCGGCTACAAGGCCGTCGACCCCTACCGGGTCAACGGCCGCTACGTCGGCAGCCACCAGGGCATCGGCGAGTCGTTCAGCGTGCCCTACCTCGACGTGGTCAACCCGATCACCGACGTCACGGTCGACGACAGCGCCGACAACAACAACGGCGTCATCGATCCGGGCGAGGCGGTCAAGCTCACGATCAAGCTGACCAACCCCTGGCGCGGCGCCGGCAAGGCGGTCGCCGGCGCCACGGCGACCCTCAGCACCACCACCCCCGGCATCACCATCTATGACAACAGCTCGACCTACGGCGCCATCGCGCCGCAGGGCTCGGCGACCGGCGACACCTTCACCATCGGCGTCGCCCCCAACGTCGTCTGCGGCAGCGCCATCGACTTCACGCTGACCACGGTGTCGAGCCTCGGCACCACCTCGACCACCTTCAAGGTCCGCCTGGGCAACCGCAACGGCACCGACCCGGCTGTCACCTATACGGGCGATCCGAACCCGGACCTCGTCATCACGGACAACCGGCCGCGCGGTGTCTTCCATCAGATCACCGTCACCGACGACTTCGAGATCGCCGACATCAACTTCCGCGTCGACAGCCTGTCGTCCCCCGCCGGCGCCATCGACGACGTCACGGTGATGCTGCGCTCGCCCGGCGGCTACGGCCAGGACATGGTGGCGCTGGTCTCCGGCCTGAACGACTGCGGCGGCACCGCCCTCACCAACATGGTGATCGACGACGACGTCCCCAACATTGCGACCAACGACATGGTGGAGGCGACCTCCGCCAACGCTCCGTACACCAAGTCGTGGCAGCCGGTCTACAACTCTCCCTGGGCCGCCCTGGTCGACCCGACCCGCCCGGCGGACCCCACCGGCGACCTGAGCCGCATGGACGGCACCAGCACGAAGGGGACCTGGTCGGCACTGGCCGCGGACGTCTTCTCCGCCGCTGTGAACGGCTGCCCGGCCGGCAACGGCACCTTCAACGCCTGGTCGATCATCGTCACCCCGGTCCACTTCGACTGCGTGGCCTTCGTCGCGGCGGTCACCCCGACGGCGACCAAGACGGTCTCCGGTACCTTCACCGTCGGCGGCACGGTAACCTACACCGTGACGCTCACCAACAACGGCACCGGCAACCAGGCCGACAACCCCGGCCATGAGTTCACCGACACCCTGCCCGCCGGCCTGACGCTGGTCAGCGCCACCGCCACCAGCGGCACGGCGGCGATGTCCGGCAACACCGCCACCTGGGACGGCTCGCTGGCCCCCCTCGGCGGCAGCGTCACCATCACCATCACCGCCACCATCAACAGCGGCACGCAGGGCACCACGATCAGCAACCAGGGCACGTTCGCCTATGACGCCGACGTCAACGGCACCAACGAGTCCTCGGTCCTCACCGACGATCCGAGCGTCGCCGGCGCCGCCAATCCGACCTCGTTCACCGTCGGCGCCGCGCACCTGACGGCGACCAAGAAGGTGGCCGGCACCTCCTTCACCCCCGGCAGCACCGTGACCTACACGGTGGTGATCTCCAACTCCGGCGGTTCGGCCTCGCTCGACAACGCCGGCCACGAGTTCACCGACGCTCTGCCCTCGAGCCTGACGCTGCAGAGCGCCACGGCGACCACCGGCACCGTGACGACCGCCGGCAACACCGTCAACTGGGACGGCTCGATCGCCGCTGGCGGCAGCGTGACCATCACGATCATCGCGAAGATCAACGCGGGCACCGCCAACACCACGATCAGCAACCAGGGGACGGTCTCCTACGACGCCGACCTCAACGGCACCAACGAGACCACCGTGATGACCGACGACCCGTCCACCGCCACCCCCGGCGATCCGACGTCGTTCACGGTCCTCCCGGGTTCCGTGGCCGACATCCCGACGCTCTCCGAGGTCGGCCTGTTCGCCCTCGGCGTCGGCCTGATGCTCGCCGCCCTGATGCTGCTCCGCCGCCGCCAGACCTCGGTCTAGCCCGGCCGTCAGCGTTCCCGACGCGCCCCATCCCCGCAAGGGGGTGGGGCGTTTTCTTATTTGGGCTCCCCCTTGCGTTCGCGCTACCATGCTGGGCCTGAAGCAATTGCCCTCGATTTCTGAACGCGTCGAAAGGAGCCTCGCCATGACCCGACTCTTCCCGCTCTCCCGGCGGCAAGCCCTGCTCGCTCTCCTCGCCACCGCCGCCATTGCGCTGCCGGCCACCGCAGCCACCGCGGCGCCGACCGTGGGTTCCTCCAATACCGCCACCGCCGATCCGCCGGTGTCGCGGCCGGCCACCACGCCCTGCGCCGTGCAGCTCTTCTCGAACGTGGCGTTCGCCGACTTCTCTCCCAAGCCGTTCACCTACGCGCCCCCCGCCGGCTGCCCCGGCCCCTGGGCCAAGGTCGTGCTCGAGGCCGACTTCTCGGTCACCGCCGGCCGCCAGTTCGACCGCACGGCGCAGATCGCCCTCGCCCACACCAACATCTACTACGGCACCACGGCCGAGCCGTCCAGCACCGTCAGCCCCTCCTGGCACGTGGAGCGCGACCTCACCGACTACAGCCCGCTGTTCCGCGCCGCGCAGACCGGCGACGTCAACCTCGGCAACCTGGTCAACTCCACCTACACCGGGATCATCTACGGCAGCGCCCGGGTGCTGCTCTACCCCGCCGGCGCCACCGCCCCGGCGCCGCGCACTCCGGACGTCGTCCTCCCCCTCTCCACCGATCCCGGCGGCGCGGCGCTGCTGGCCAACACGGCGAGCGTGCTGGCGCCGACCTTCACGCTGCCCACCAATATCGAGGCGGCCTACCTCGACGTCGTGGCGCAGAGCCAGTCGGGCGACGAGTTCTGGTACACCTGCGTGCCCGACGACGTCGCCGGCGAGCTGTTCAGTTGCGGCGGCACCTCCTTCCGCGAGGCCGAGGTCACCATCGACGGCCAGCCGGCCGGCGTCGCGCCGGTCTACCCCTGGATCTACACCGGCGGCATCGATCCCCTCCTCTGGCGGCCGATCCCCGATGTGCAGACGCTGAACTTCGCCCCCTACCGGGTCGACCTCACCCCCTTCGCGGGCGTGCTCTCGAACGGCCATCCGCACCAGGTGGGAGTGAGCGTGTACAACGCCAACAACTACTTCCTGGTAGCCGCCTCGCTGCTGCTCGAGCTCGACGCGCATTCCAGCCACGTCAGCGGCGCCGTCACCCAGAACACGCTGACCGCGCCCCAGCCCGCCACGATTCAGGAGAACCTGACGACGGCACCGGACGGCAGCGTCACCGGCACGGTGAACACCGGCTCCAACCGCCAGTTCACCATCGCCGGCTACGTCAACACCTCGCACGGCCGGGTGGAGACCACGCTGCGCCAGGCGCTGAGCTTCTCCAACAAGCAGCAGTTCGACGTCGGCACGAACTACGTCCAGAAGATCAACCAGAGCACGCAGATCGTCTCTGCGACGGACACCCGTCAGGGCTTCCTCACCGCGCACACCGACAAGCACTTCTCCTGGCCGCTGACCCTCAATTATTCGTTCCTGGCCAACCCCGACGGCTCGGGCGCGCAGACGACGACGGTCGATCAGCGCTACGACACCCAGGAAGCCCGGCTGGGCGGCGGCCTCCCCTTCGCCGGCCTGACCTCGAACGCCGTGAAGAGCGCCGACACGCTGCTCTTCGACGCCTCGGGCGCGGTCACCGGCTTCCAGGACCGCACGAGCTCGCAGACCTACAGCGCGTTCGCCACCGACGGGACCTGCTACAGCCGGACGATCTCCTCGGCCAGCGGCGTGCTGACCGCGGTCACGGACAGCCGCCTCTGCGGCCACTGAAGTCGGGCACCCAAGGCCAGGGAACGGGGCTCCAGCGCGAGGAGCCCCGCCATTCCCCGCTCCTCAAGCCTCATTCCCCATCGTTCACGGCGCGTCGAGGACTCGTCGCGTCGCATTCCCCGCGGCTGACGCTCCATCGTCTCCCGCCGACGTGACGCGAGCGCCCCGCTGGATCGCGTTCCCCCTCCTTCACGTCGCGCGAGCGATGGGGAACGCGGCGTTCCCCCGCCGAAACGCCGCCCGACGAGCGGGGAACAGGACGCAAGCACCTCTTCACCTCATGTACATTCCAGAGAATGTGACGTTCCCCCGGGGGAATGCCTCACGAAGGAAGAAGAACAGGGTATTTCTTGCTCCTCGCGTCACGCTCCCCCTGTGGAATGCCGCTCAACGCTCGGGGAACACGCCGTTCAGGAGGCCCAAGCTCATCGCAGCTCCGCGCAGAGAGGTAAGCCCTACCCAAGAAATCAGGAACAGGGGGCTTGACTAGACGTCCCGCTCACCTCTATAGTATGCACATCGTCGACGCCCTGTCCAGAGGCTTCCTCGCGAAGCGCTCTCCAGGCGTCGAAGGGGCTCATTGACAATCGAAGCACCTGAGCCCGAGGGAACGGTAGCGGGGCCGTTTCCCTCGGGCTTGTTTCCGCCCTGCGGAGCCTTGGCCACTGTTCCCGGGAGTGGGCCCACGGGCGCTGGAGCTGCCCGCCGTTGCCCGCCATCATGAGCCTGTACGCCAGAAAGAAAAGCAAGGACGTAAAGGACTGCAAGGACGACAAGGACAAGGGATTGCCGGATTTTCACCCTCGTCCTGTTTCTGCTGTCCTTGTCGTCCTTGTCGTCCTTTACGTCCTTGCTTTTAGCTTTCTGCGGCGCAGGCTCCTGGGGCGTCCACCAAGAGGCTCACCCCTCGAACCGGAAACCCTCATCATGCCGTGCCCGGAAAAGGTAGCGCAAAACGCGCCGGGCCAGCTCGGCCGTGGCCGCTTCCCGGCCGGCCGCTTCGTGGAAGAGGCGCAGGGCGGCCAGGGCCTCGCGGTGAACTTCCTCGGCTTCGAAGACGGCGGGCAGATCGCGGGTCAGCTCTTTGACCTCGGCCGTCCGTCCCTCGTCCAGCAGGAGGGCGGCCTCCTCCAGCAGGGCCAGGGCCACGTCGTAGCCCATGTTGCGGTCCGCGAACTCTTGTCGGGCGTGCGCCAGCAAGGTCAGGGCCTCCGCTGTCCGGCCCAGCCCGGCGGCGATGAGGGCGTCGATCCAGGTGACGCGAAGGAGCAGGATCGCATCCCCCATCTCGGTAGCCGTCAAGCGCACCTTCCGCGCCAGATCTGAAGCCTCGGCGAAGCGGCCAACGTGGCAGAAGTCAAGGGCCAGATTGTTGTGAAGGATGTTGCAGAGCCGCGAATCGGCCTGAACGTCAGGCAGGCTTTCTGCTACGAGGAGGGTTCCGATCGCCCGCTCGTACTCGCCCATGACCTCTAGCGTGAACCCTTTCTTGATCAGGATACGCCCTTGAGAGCGGCCCACGCTTCTGGCTCGCTCCAGCAAAGTCAGGGCCTCCTCGAACCTGCGCTGATCGCGGCACAGGGAGGCTTCGAGGTCGAGCAGCCTCCCCGGATCGAGGAGAGCGTACGGGTCGACACCAGCGTTCCACATTCGCCAAGCCTCCTCGAAGAGAGTGGCTGCGGCCTTCAGCTTGCCGGCGACCCGCAGTACATTGGCGATGTGCGCGACGGCGAAAGCCCAAACTCGGCGGCGCCAATCCTCAGGGCCCGAAATCCGTTCTGCGACCTCTCTCGCGAGCCGTGCCAGGAAGCCCGCGCGCTCGATGTCACGGGAGGCTTGCACCTCCGACTCCTCGCAGAGCCGCTCGACCAGGGCCCAACTCTGGAATTCGCGTGCGATCCGGATCACCGCCAACGCCTGGCTCTCCGCGAGGTCTTTTAAGCGAGACCAGAGCTCAGCGGCCTGAAGTCGGTCCTCCGAGGCAGGTTGACCGGCAGTAGGCGGCAAGCGCAGCAAGCGCCGGTAGACGCCGGAAACCAGACCCGCGAGCAGCTCTTGGACGAGGTTTGCCTCTCCCTGGCCCGCGCGCTCCCTGGGCTGCCGCATCGTGTCGGCGAACCGCAGGATCTCCTCGCCGGCCGCGACCGTGAGGCCACCTGCTTGAGTCACAGCTTCAAGGTTCTCAGGACCGGGCTCGACCTGGTCCAACTCGTACTGAGCCAGCAGGACGGGATGGATGCCCGTCCTCTCGGCGAGCTCCTTCTGGGTCTCCCCGGAGAGAGCTCTAACCAAGCGCACTAAGCGATTTCTGGGTCTCATCCACTCCTCCACTAGTACGAGAGAGAGAATTTTCGCTAACTGGGCTGCCGGCGGCACCTAAGATGTGCCATCGCGGCCCGCGCGGACCAGGGAGGCCCGCGGCCGGCGCCGCGCGGGAGACCGCACCATGCGCCGCTCTGTCATCGCCCTGACCCTCGCCGCATCGACGCTGACCGCCATGCCTTCCGGTTTCTTCCATCCGCTCTGGAGCTACCTGTCCTCGCTTTGGGGCGAGTCGTCCGCCAAGGAGGGTCCTGGGATAGACCCCTGGGGCGGCGGTCTCGTGGCGCCGCAGCCGAATACGAAGGAAGGCCCAGGCGCGGACCCCAACGGTCGAACCCTCACCACGCCGCGGTCGACAGCGGATGCAGGCCCTGGCGCTGATCCCTCGGGCGCTCACTAAAGGGCTCCTAACTCGAAGGGGAGGCCCTGGTCGTAGCGGGCGCGGAAAAGGTAACGCAAGACACGGCGGGCGAACTCGGCCGTGACCACTTCCCGCTCGACCGCTTCGTGAAAGAGCCGCAGGGCAGCCAGGGCTTCTCGATGGACTTCCTCCGCTTCGAAGACGGCGGGCAGATCGCGGGTCAGTTCCTTGACCTCGGCCGTCCGCCTCTCGTCCAGCAGCAGGGTAGCCTCTTCCAGTAGAGCCAGGGCCACGTCGTACCCCATGTTGCGGTCCGCGAACTCTTGCCGCGCGTACGCCAGCAACGTCAGGGCCTCCGCGGTCCGGCCCTGCCCGGCGGCGATGAGAGCGTCGATCCAGGTGACGCGAAGGAGCAGGATCGCCTCCCCCATCTCGGCAGCGGTCAAGCGCACTTGGCGCACCAGATCTGAAGCCTCTGCGAAGCGGCCAACGTGGCAGAAGTCAAGGGCCAGATTGTTGTGAAGAATGTTGCAGAGCCGCGAATCAGCCTGTACTTCGGGCAGGCCCTCCGCTTCGAGGAGGGTTTCGATCGCCTGCTCGTACTCGCCCATGACCTCCAGCGTGAACCCTTTCTTGATCAGGACGCGCCCCTGGGAGTGGCTCACCACTCGGGCTTGGTCCAGCAGAGCCAGCGCCTCCTCAAACCGACGCTGATCGCGGCAAAGGGAGGCTTCCATATCGAGCAACCGCCCCGGATCGAGAACGCCGTCCGGGTCGGAACCGGCAGCCCACAGCCTCTTGGCTTTCTGAAAAAGCGCATCGGAGGCCTTCAGCTTGCCGGCCACCCGCAGAACGTTCGCGACGTGGGCCGCCGCGTAGGCCTTGACGCTTCGCACCCAGCGCTTCGGCCCCGGAATCCGCCGGGCGGCCTCCCGGGCGAGCCGCGCCAGGAAGGCCGCGCGTTCGAGGTCGCGGGAGGCCTGGATCTCCGACTCCTCGCAGAGCCGTTCGACGAGGGCCCAGCTCTGATACTCCCTCGCCGCTCGGACCACGGCCCACTGCTCGTCCTCGGGAAGGCCCTGCAAGACCTGGAACATCAGCGAGGCGTGCCAGCGGGCCGGCTCCAGATCGGCGGGCCGCGGGTAGCGGTCCATCGCCGGGGCGGATCGGGAGCGCCGGACGGCATCGGTCAGCACCTTTCGGCCCAGGTCCCCGAGCTCCAGGAGGCCCTGCTCGACCTCGGCCCGCTCCGCCGGCGTCAGATCCTGGTCCTGCTTCAAGGCGGCCAGGGAGTGGAGGCACGAGGTGACGATCGCGACCTCCGCCGGCTCGTCGATCACCGCCGCCAGCAGACGCGCGAAGACTTCGTCCTCGATCTCCCCTCCCCGCAGGAGCTGGGAGATCCGCTTCTGCGGGATGCCCGATGCGGCGCCGATCTCCTTCTGGCTGCGGTCGTGCCAGAGCGCGAGGATCGAAATGAGGAGCGAGCGGAGGTTGCGGGGCATGGATCTACTGAAGGGAGTGCGGCTCCGGGTTTAAGCGTGACACCGGACACTGTTACACGCGTTCCTCCCGCGCGCAACGGTCCGGCCGGGAAGCCGCCCGCCGGTAGCGCTTCCAGGGAAATTTCACGGGCCGGCGCTAGCACTCGCTCGGGCGCGCGCTCTTCCACTTATTTTGGCGTCATGAGCACACAAGAGAACCTGATCGCAATCCCGATCCTGGAGACGGAACGGCTCTGGCTGCGGCCGTTCCGAAGCGGCGACTTCGAGGACTACGCCGCGCTGAACGCCGACCCGGAAGTCCTGCGCCACCTCGGCAGCGGAGCGCAGACGTGGGACCGCGGGCGGTCCTGGCGGCATCTGGCTTTCCTGATCGGGCACTGGCAGCTCGGCGGCACCGGGATGTGGGCGCTGGAGCACAAGGAGACCGGAGCCTTTGTGGGAGCGGGTGGCTTCGCCGCGCCCGATGGATGGCCCGGCTTCGAGCTGGCCGGGAGTCTGGCGCGGCGCTGGTGGGGGCAGGGCTATGCGACCGAGGCCGGACGCGCGGCGCTCGCCCATGCCTTCGAGGTCTTCGAAAAGGATCACGTCATCAGCCTGATCCATCCCGAGAATCGGGCTTCCATCCGCGTCGCCGAACGGATCGGCGAACGGCTGGAGGGGCGTATCGATCACTTTGGGCGCGAGATGCTCCGCTATGGGATCGATCAGGAAAGGTATCGCAGGGAGATCGCGCGGCTGGCGGCTTGAGAGGGACCCAAGGGACTCCAGGGACAGCAGGGACACCAGGGACAACAGGGACAACAGAAACAGCAAAACAGCAGATTGGGTACTGTTTTCCTTGTCCCTGTTGTCCCTGCGGTCCCTTGGGTCCCTTGTTCGGCCTTTCTGCGCGGCTCCTACCCCACCAACCGCCGGAGCTCCGCCGCCAGCACAGCCAACGCCGGCTCGGGGGCGAACTTTTCCAGGATCGACTGGCGCCCTTGGCGGCCGAGGGCGGCGCGCAGGGCGGGGTCGGCGAGCAGCTCCTGGAGGGCGGCGGCGGCGGAGTTGGTGGAGCCGGGGGTGAAGAGGGCGCCGGTGCGCCGGGGGTGGACGAACTCCGGGAAGGGGCTCATGTCCGGCGCCGCCACCGCGCACCCTCTCGCCATGGCCTCGGCGATGGTGAGGCCGAAGGATTCGCCGCGCGAGGTCGAGATCACCACGCCCCCCGAGTCGCGGACGGCGTCGAGGAAGGCGGGGATGCGGCCGTAGGGGAGGGCGCCGAACCAGCGCAGGCGGCGCAGGGCGCGCTCCTCGCGGGCCGCCTCCAGCAGCCGCTCCGCACCGTCCGCCTCGACCGGCTGGCCGATGATCCAGGCCTCGTGCTCCACGCCGCGCCGCCCGAGCTCGCCGGCGATCTCCACGAACCCCCGCCAGTTCTTGTGCTCGTCGAGCCGGCCGATCCAGGCGACGACGGGTCGCGGCGGCGGCGCGGGGAAGGGCGTGGGGGGCGCCACGAACTCTCGCCGCAGGGGGTTGGGGACCACCCGCACGTCGATCCCGGAAGCCAGGCGCTCGCGGACCCGCCGGCGCTGCCCCTCGGAGGGGGTGAAGACGGCCGCCGGCCGGTAGGCGGCGAGGCCGCGGAGGTACTCGATGCTGGCGAGGTAGGCGGAATGGCACTCCATGATCAGCCGCGGGCGCTCCGGCGCGCCCGGCGCGAAGCCGGGGAGGACCTCCTCGGAGTCGATCGAGGCGAGGAGGTCGAACCCCTCGCGGCGGGCGAAGCGCAGGCACTCCTCCACCGGTCCGACGTGGAGGCGGTCCTCGCGCCCCTGGAAGATCGAGCGGCCGCCGTAGTCATGAAAGAACCAGGCGTGCGCCTCGATGGCTGAAGCCGTCAAGCCGTCGAGCCGGGCGCGGAGGACCGCTTCGACGCCCCCGAGGGTCAGGTACTTGTAGACGAAGAGGACCCTCAAGATCCCCCCTCGAACAGGGCGCGCTTCTCCGCCACCCGCTGGCGTCCTTCGGCGAGGGCGGCGAGCAGGGCGTCCAGCCGGTGGTCCCAGGTGCAGGTGGCGGCGAAGGCGCGGCGGGCCTCCCGCTCCTCCGGCGTGCCCTGGAGGGCCGCGGCCTCGACGGCGGCGAGGAACCCCGCCTCCCCTTCGGCGCGGGCGACGAACGCCTCGCCGCCGGCCGGTGGGGGGACGCCGGTGACCACCACCGGCAGCCCCATGGCCAGGTACTCGTAGGTCTTGATCGGATCGGCGCCGGCCGCCAGGCGGTCGGGCTTGAAGGGGATGACGGCGACGTCCCAGTTGGCGGCGAAGGCGGCGAGGTCGGCCTGCGGCTGCTTGCCGAGAAGCTCGACGTTGGCCGGCAGGGGGACCCCCTCCGGAGAGCCGCCGTAGCCGATCAGGTAGAAGCGCCAGGCGGGGCGGCGGGCGGCGGCGGCGGCGATCAGCTCCCAGTCGAACCAGGCGCCGGCGAGGTAGCCGAAGTAGCCGACGGTGATCTCGCCGCGGGCGAGCGGGCGGGGCTCGCGGACCTCGGCGATCCCGCTCTTCAGGCCGTTGCCCAGGATCTCGACGCTTGGGGCCCCGAGGGCGCGGACGCGGCCGGCCAGCTCGCCGTTGATGGCGAACAGGGCGTCGCAGGCGCCGACCAGGTGGCGCTCGAATTCGTCGTCGAACCAGATCGCCTGGCCGACGCGGTGGAACTCCTCCCAGTCGTCGAGGACGTCGTAGACGGTGATCCAGCCGGCGGAATTCGCCGCCGAGAGGGTGGCGAAGAAGCCGGGGTAGGGGAACTCGAAGAGGGCGATCCGCTCGCGGCCGGCGAAGGCGCCGGTGAGCGCCTCGGGGTGGCGGACGACGGCGTCGATGGGGATCTGCACGATCCCCTCCTCCAGGCGGTCCTGCGGGCGCCATTCGTCCTCGTGCCAGCGCCAGTAGACGAAGACGACCGGTACGCCGCGCCGCGCGAGGGTCAGGGCGAGCTGGGTGGGGCGCTGCCCCTCGCTCTCCAGGAGCTGAGTGCCGGAGAAGATCGCCACCACCCGGGGCGCGCCGGCGGCGGCCACCCGCTCGGCGAAACGGAGGAGGTCGGCGCGGGGGTCGGGCACGTCCTCTCCCTGCGCGGGGACGGACGCGGCGGCGCCCAGCCCCAGCAGCTTGCCGGCGGCGCGGCGGCCCAGCCGGTAGACCTTACGGCGGCCGGAGCCCTCGGGGAAGAGGGCGCGCATCAGGCGCCAGAAGCGGGTGGCGAGACGATAGACGACGGTGCGCTCGAAGGCGGTGAGCCGGCGGTCGAGGTCGTTCCTCTCGCGCAGCAACTGGTCGCGGGTCTGGCGCTGGACGTCGATCTCCCGCAGCAGGCGCTCGAGCTCCCGCGCGCTCTCGGCGGCGCCCGCCGTCTCCCGCCGGTCCGCCTCCAGCCTCTCGGACTCCAGACGGAGCACCGCCGCGATCTTGGCGAGCGTCAGGTCGTCGAGGAAACGCCGGGCCTCGGGGCGAGGCGGTGGAGTTGCCGCCAGCGCGGCTATCGCGGCCGGAGCGCTGCGGCGGGCGAGCGCCCGCTGCTCCATGGCGAAGGGGGCGAGCCGGTCGCGGATCTCAGCGCCGTCCGCCTGGCGCAGAGCCGCCGCCACCTCCGCCGCTTGCCAGCGCTCCGGCGGCAGGGCCAGGCCGGCAAGGCCGGCGGCGGCGAGCAGAGAGGAGACCTTCGGGTCGTACGCCAAGCCGGCGACCGGCACGCCGGCGGCGAGGGCGAAGAGGGCCGCGTGGTAGCGCATCGCCAGCACCCGGCCGCAGCGGCCGAGCACCCCCGCCAGCTCCGCGGGCTCCAGTCGGCGCGACACCACCAGCGCGCGCTCACGAGTAGTCAGCATCGCCGCGACCCGCCGGCTCACCGCCAGATCCTCGTCCGGCTGGAAGGCGAGGAAGAGGAGGCGCCCCGGCGTTTCGGCGAGGTGGAGGTCGAGACCCTTCGCGATCCCCTCCTCCCAGGCGTCCGGATCGGCGCCGAACGACCAGGGGCGGAGCGCCACGCCGGTGAGCGCCTCGCCGGCCGCCACGCCGATCTCGGCCAGCAGGGCGTCGAGATCCGCCCCCGCGGCCGGCGGCAGCAGGAACGCGGGGTCGGCCGACAGCTCGATCTCCGGCCCGTCCGCGCCGGGAATCCCGATCTCGCGCAGCAGGGCGAGCGACTCCGGATCGCGCACGGTGGCGCGGGCCGAGAGCGCGAAGGCGGCCCGGGTCAGCCGCCGCCCCTCCTCGGTGGCCAGCGGACCGACGCCGACGGCGTAGAGCATCGCCGGCCGGCCGAGCAGGGCGGCCAGCGCCGGGAAGGCGAGATAGGTGAGGAGCCCCCCCTGGCGGGCGGTGAGGAAGCTCTCGGCGGGGACCGGCCAGTAGTCCTGGAACAGGCCGCCGCCGCCGAGGATCACCAGGTCGCTCTCGCGGATCGCCGCGATCACCGCCGTCAGGTCGTCCCGCGGCAAGGCGCGGACGCCGTGCCGGGCCGCG
Source organism: uncultured Acidobacteriota bacterium (assembly GCA_963718645.1). Lineage (GTDB taxonomy): Bacteria > Acidobacteriota > Thermoanaerobaculia > Multivoradales > UBA5704 > DATARR01. The sequence continues at coordinate 774,078 of OY970373.1, read as the reverse complement.
GTCGCCGCCGGATCGCCGGAGGCGACGGCGAGGTCGAGATCCGGCCGCAGGGCGCGCAGCTCAGCGAGCATCGCCGCCAGGATCGCCTCGTCGCCGGCGTTGCCGAAGCCGTAATAGCCGGCGATGAGGATGCTGCGCGCCCCGGCCGGCATCGGCGGCATCGGCGTCAAGGCGGGCTTTCAGCGCACCGCGAGCGCGGGGAGGGAGGTGGCGGCGGCCGGGCGGAAGGGGGTCCAGGGGGCGCCGGCGAGGATGGCGGCGATGCGCTCCGCGGCGCGGCCGTCGCCGTAGGGGTTGACCGCCCGCGCCATCGCCTCGTAAGCGGCGGGCGAGGTGAGCAGCTCGGACGCCGCGGCGAAGATCCGCTCGCGGCCGGTCCCCACCAGACGGGCGACACCGGCCTCGATCCCCTCCGGGCGCTCGGTGGTCTCGCGCAGCACCAGCACCGGCCGGCCGAAGCTCGGGGCCTCCTCCTGGAGGCCGCCGCTGTCGGTGAGGACGAAGCGGCAGCGGGCCAGCCGGCGCACCAGCTCGCGGTAGTCGAAGGGGTCGTGGAGCTGGAGGTTCGGCAGGCCGCCGAGCCGCTCGTAGGCGGGCTCGCGCACGTGCGGGTTGCTGTGGACGGGATAGATCCAGTCGACGCCGGGGAAGCTCTCGGCGAGGGCGCGCAGGGCGGCGAAGATCTCGGCCAGCGGCGCCCCGAAGCTCTCGCGGCGGTGGACGGTGATCAGCACCTCGGGGCGCTCAGGGGATGGCTCGGCGCCGCATGGTAGGAGCCGCAGGGCGTCGATGACGGTGTTGCCCACGACGTGGACGCGGCCGGCGTCGCACCCCTCGGCGAGCAGCGCGCGGCCGGCCCGCTCGGTGGGGGCGAAGAGGGCACTCGCCAGGGCGTCGACGATCCGCCGGTTGGCCTCCTCCGGGAAGGGGCGCGCGAGGTCGCCGGTGCGCAGCCCCGCCTCGACGTGGCCGACGCGGACGCCGCGGTGGAAGGCGGCGAGGGCGGCGGCCATGGCGGTGGTGGTGTCCCCCTGCACCAGCAGCCAGTCGGGAGGGGCGGCGGCCAGCACCTCGTCGAGGGCGGCGATCGTCGCCGCGGCGAGGCCGTTGAGCGTCTGGTCCCGCCGCATGAGCTGGAGGTCGAGGTCGGGGTGGAGACCGAAGAGCTCCTGCGCCTGGTCGAGCATCTCGCGATGCTGGCCGGTGGCGCAGAGGGTCACCGCGAAGAGGTCGTTCTGGCGCAACGCCGCGATCACCGGCGCCATCTTGATCGCCTCCGGACGGGTGCCGTAGACGACGAGGATCTTCACGATTGAGCGTTCCATGGCGTCCGCGGCACTATAGCCCCCGCCGGTCCGCAACGTCCAGCCGCGAATGTTTGTGGCCTGCGACCTCACCCTCGGTCCCTCTCCTGAAGGAGAGGGAGGGCCCAATGGGGGCCGAATCGCAGTCGTCCCCCTTCTCCTTCAGGAGAAGGGGATAGGGGATGAGGTCGCAGGCCATGGAGGCCGATCGAAGCGAGGAGATGTGTGCCAACAGCCGGAGCGCCTCGGCACGGGGTTCGCATATAGAGATCTCGCAATGTGATCGGAGGTCTCTCATGAAATCGCGCTTGCTTGCACTCCTACCCTTGGCGATTCTGTCACTGCTCTCCCTCTCCCCGGCCGGCGCGACCACCGTCGTCCCCCCCGCCAACCTCGGCGAGCTGGCCCGGATGAGCCAGGCGGTCGTCTTCGCGGAGGCCATCGAGTCGTGGGGCGAGGACGGCGCGACGATCCCGGTCACCGTCACCCGTTTCAACCTGATTCAGACGGTCGCCGGTGCCGCCACCGGCACCGTCTTCGAGGTCCAGGAGCCCGGCGGCCGGGGGAAGACCCGGGCCGCGGCGGTCGCCGGCGCGGCCCGCTTCGCCGCCGGCCACCGCTACCTGCTGTTCCTCGACCGCGCTCCCGGCGACCGCTGGCGCTCCAAGATGATGGCCTATGGCCTGCTGGAGGAGGTGGAAGGGGGAATGCTACGCCCGACCGCCGAGGCGCGGGAGATCGAGGTCCGCGCCACCGTGCCGCCGGCCGAGCCGGTCGCCGGCTACGATGAGAGCGCCCTCCTCCAGCACTTGCGGGAGGTGAAGGCCGGGGCGCCCTGGAACCCGAGCCGGGTAGTCCGCCAAACCGCAGCGGACTTTTTGCCGCCGGCGACCGCGGCGCTCGGCAACAGCCCGTCCTACTGCGTCTACATGACCGATCCCGGCGACGGCCTGCCGCTGCGCTGGTTCGGTTTCGAGACCGGCACGACGGTCTCCATCGCCGCCACCACCCCGGGGCAGACCGGCCTCGCCGACGGCGGCACGGCGGCGGTGCAGCAGGGGACCGCGGCGTGGACCAACGATCCCGACTCGGTGATGCGCTATACCTACGGCGGCACCCGGGCGCGCAACATCACCTGCTCCGCCAACTTCGACGTCGACCAGGGCGCGGTGGTGTTCAACGACCCCTGCAACGACATCGCCGACCTCGCGGGGTGCAACGGCACGCTCGCCTTCGGCGGCTCTTTCTACGGCCTCGGCTCGACGCCTTACGACGGCCTGTCGTGGCACTCGCTGACGACCCCCTTCGTGGTGGTTAACAACGGCGCCGAGTGCATCGGCGCCACCGGCTTCAAGGAGGCGCTCACCCACGAGCTGGGCCACTCGCTCGGCTTCGGCCATCACACGCCGCCGAACCGCGCCGACACCACGATGTCGGCGGTCCTCAACAACGACGGCCGCGGCGCCGCCATCGCCATCGTCGACAAGCAGTGCGCCGCCTTCGACTACCACACCTTCCTCGACGTGCCCTACCGGTACTGGGCCTGGCGGTGGATCGAGGCGATCGAGAACGCCGGGGTGACCACCGGCTGCGGCGGCGGCAACTACTGCCCGGGCGCCGCGATGACGCGCGACGAGATGGCCCCTTTCCTGCTCAAGGCCAAGGAGGGGGCGGCCTACACGCCGCCGGCCTGCACCACGCCGATGTTCGCCGACGTCCCCTGCTCGAACCCCTACGCGCCCTGGATCAACGAGCTGGTGCGCCGCGGCGTCACCGCCGGCTGTGGCGGCGGCAATTATTGCCCGGGTACCGCCGTCACCCGCGCGCAGATGGCGGTCTTCCTGCTGGCGACCCAGGGCGTCTCGCCGCCGGCCTGCACCACGCCGGTGTTCGCCGACGTTCCCTGCTCCAGCCCCTTTGCCCGCTTCATCAACGAGCTGGTCCGGCGCGGCGTCACGGCCGGCTGCGGCAACGGCAATTATTGCCCCAACGACATCGTGAACCGCGACCAGATGGCGATCTTCCTGGCCACCAACTTCCACCTGACGCTGCCGCCGGCGCCGCCGTAGAAGCTGAGCGGCGGGCGATGGTTTAGAATCTGAGGGTTTTGCGCCTCCCCGTTATTGATCCCAGCCGTGATCCCAGCCGCCTGCGCGTCTTCCATATCGGCGGCTACTGGCGCGGCGAGAACGACATGGTGCGGCAGATGATGCTCGGCCTGCGCGCCGCCGGCGCCGAGGTCTGCGAGTACAGCACCGACGAGCACCGCGAGGCTCTCGACACCGAGGGGCGCCCCTACGACCGCGGCACCACCGGGCCGGTCTGGCTGCGCGGCGAGCGGCTGCGGGAGCCGCTGGCGCGGTTCGCGCCCGACCTGATCGTCTGCAACGCCGGGGGCCTGAGCTTCCGCCCCGGCGAGGCCCGCGAGCTCCGGCGGAGCGCCGCGCTGCTCGGCATCGCGCTCTCCGATCCGGACGTGTTCCTGCCGGCGACCCGCCACATCGCGGCCACCTTCGACCTTTTCCTCACCAACGCGCCCGAGTGCGTGCCCCGCTACCGGGCGCTCGGCGCGCGGGCCGGCCTGCTGCCGATCGCCACCAACGAGGCCTTCTTCCACCCGGCGCCGCCGCGCCCGGAGCTCGCCTGCGAGGTGCTGGTGCTCGGCCGCGCCCACCCCGACCGCGTGGAGCCGGTGCGCGCCCTGGCCGGCCGCTTCGACACCCACGTCTACGGCGAGGGGTGGGAGGAGGAGGGAATCGCCGGCCGCGGCCTGATCTACGGCGAGGACGTGCTGGCGGCCCTCGCCTCGGCGAAGATCACGGTGATCTTCTTCCGCACCGGCGGCGGCCACGCCCTGGTCAAGGTGGGGCTCTTCGACTTCGCCGCCGCCGGCGCGCTGGTGTTCACCAACCGCTTCGCCGAGGTCGAGCGCTACTTCACCTACGGCCGCGAGATCGTCGGCTTCGATTCGACGGACGAGCTGCTCGGCCAGGTCCGCCACTACCTCGACCACCCGGACGAGGCCGCGGCGGTGCGCGCCGCTGGGCGGGCGCGGGTGCTCGCCGAGCACACCTGGCCGGCGGTCTGGCCGCGCATCCTGGCTCGACTGGGCAAGGACGTGGGCGAGGCCGCCGCGTGATCCATCAGGGACCCCGGGAGATCGCGGATGGCGTTGCAGACGACAATATCCGGCTGCGCGAGGTCACCCCCGAGGACGCCGAGGCGCTCTACCGCTGGCGCATGGAGCCCGCCACCCGCGGCCAGTTCCGCGGCACCGCCGAGGTACCGTTCGCGGCCCATCAGGCCTATCTGGCCCGCTATTTCGAACCCGCCAACAGCGACCGCTGGTTCGTGATCGAGGCCTTGGGCGAGCCGGTGGGGGCGATCGCGCTCTATGATCTGTCGCCCGACGGCGCCGAGGCCGAGTGGGGACGATTCGTGCTCGACCCCGAACGGCGGGGGCGAGGGTGGGGCCGGCGAAGCCTCCAGTTGCTGATCGCCCACGCCCGCTCGCTCGGAATCGGCCGCCTGCGCTGCGAGGTGCTCGCCGGCAACGCCGTGGCGGAAGGGCTCTACCACCGGCTCGGCTTCGTCGAGACCGGCTCCTATGAACAGGAAGGCCGGCGTTTCCTCCAACTCGCCTTGCCCCTCTGAACGCCGACAAGAAAGATCAACGATGGCAGACGACCCAATCCACCTCTTCGTCCCCACCTTCCGCGTCGACGAATCCCTGGCCGAGATCCGGGAGTGCCTGGAGAAGGGGTGGACCGGCCTCGGCTTCAAGACGGTCGCCTTCGAGGCCGCCTGGTGCGCGTACTCCGGGCTCCCCCACACCCATTTCCTGAACTCGGCGAGCGCCGGCCTCCACCTGGCGTTCAAGCTGCTCAAGGAGGAGGGGGGCTGGGCGGCGGGCGACGAGGTGATCACCACGCCGCTGACCTTCGTCTCGACCAACCACGCCATCCTCTACGAGGATCTGCAACCGGTGTTCGCCGACGTCGACGAGTCGCTCTGCCTCGATCCGCGCTCGGTCGCCGAGCGGATCACGCCGCGGACGCGCGCCGTCTGCTTCGTCGGCCTGGGGGGGAACGCCGGCGGCTACGAGGCGGTCCGCGACCTCTGCCGCGAGCGGGGCTTGAAATTGATTCTCGACGCGGCGCACATGGCGGGCACGCGCATCGGCGACCGCCACGCCGGGTGGGACGCCGACGCGGCGGTGTTCTCCTTCCAGGCGGTGAAGAACCTCCCCACCGCCGACTCGGGGGCGATCTGCTTCGCCGATCCCAGGCTCGACGAGGAGGTCCGCAAGTGGACTTGGCTGGGGATCAACAAGGACACCTACGCCCGCACCCTCGACGGCGGCACCTACAAGTGGCTCTACGACGTCGAGCACGTGGGCTACAAGTACCACGGCAACTCGATCATGGCGGCGCTCGGGCTGGTGGCCGTCCGCTACCTGGAGGAGGACAACGAGCACCGCCGCCGCCTCGCCGCCTGGTACGACGAGGAGCTGGCCGGCGCGCCCGGCGTCGAGCGGGTGCCGATGACGCCGGGCACCACCCCCTCCCGCCACCTCTACCAGGTGCTGGTGGACGACCGCGACGAACGGCGGGATCAAATCATGGTGGGGATGAACCGGCGCGGGGTCTTCCCCGGCGTCCACTACCGCGACAACACGCTCTACCGGATGTACGCCTACGCCGAGGGGACCTGCCCGCGGGCCCGGCGGGCGAGCGAGCGGCTGATCTCGCTGCCGATGCACCTGCGGCTGGGACGCGAGGAGGTCCGCCGGGTCGCCGCGGCGCTCCGAGAAGCGGTGGCGGATCGGAGCAATCAGGCTTGAGCGACTCGAGCCAGATACCGGGCGTAGCCGGGGACCGGGAAGAGGCGGGTGAAAGCGAGGCGCCCCGCCCCCTCGCGGCGGTGCAGCACGTAGGCCCAGCACCCCTCGTTGAGGATGCCGACCTCCAGCTCCAGCGCGACGTCCGGCAGGAGCTCCAGGATCTGCTGGTAGAGGTAGGCGTGGGAGTACTGGCGGTGGAGGAAGCGCTGGCCGCGCACGGACTCGGTGGTCTGGACCACCCCCTCGGCGGCGGGCCAGATGGTGAAGATCACCGTCCTCCGGGCCACCCGCACCAGCTCGCGCAGCAGCGGACCGATCTCGGGCAGGTGGCCCAGGACCTCGAAGCAGAGCGCGACGTCGAAGGCGCCGTCGGCGAAGCGCAGGCCGTAGCCGTCGCCGGCGAGCAGCCGCGCCTGGGGGAACGCCGCGCGGCCGATCGCCAGCATCCGCTCCGAGACGTCGACGCCGGTGTAGCGCTCGTTGGCGATCAGCCGCGGCACCAGCCGCTCGTAGACCAGCCCGGTGCCGCAGCCGACCTCCAGGACATCGAGATCCGAAGAGGACAGATACGGAGCGCAGAGGTCGGTCAGGATCTCGCGATGGGCCTTCTCGTGGGCGCTCCCCCGCCAGTAGGACTCGATGGTCTCCGCGACGCCTTCGCCGTTCCAGTTCTCCCAGTCGCGCTCGCTCATGGTGAAGAGTCTACCAACTGAGCCATGCTCTACGTCCGCGACCTCCTCGCCGATCAACAGGTCTTCCGCCGGGACAGCGCTCCCAAGGCGCCCGAGGTCACGGTCGTCCTCCCCACCTACCACCGCAATGCCGGCGGCCTGCTGCGGCGCGCGCTGGAGAGCGTCCTCGCGCAGAGCTTCGCCGATTTCGAGCTGATCATCGTCGACGACGGCTCGACCGACGGCAGCCGGGAGCTGATCCTCGCCGTCCAGGCCGCCGATCCGCGGGTGATCTACGTGCGCCACGACCTCAACTGCGGCCTGCCGGCGCTGCGGGTCAACGAGGGGATCGAGCTCGCCCGCGGGCGCTTCGTCGCCTTCCAGTTCGACGACGACGAGTGGCTGGAGGGGGCCCTGGAGGCGCTGGTCGAACGGGCGCGGGCGGACGACGCGGGGGACGAGGCGGTGGTCTTCGGCGCGGCGCTGCTGGAGCGGGCCGACGGGTGGAGCCGCGAGCTGCCGGACGTGCCGGTCCACCTGCTCACCCTGTCGTTCGAGAACCGGCTCGCCAACAATTCCGTGCTGGTCCCGCGCGCGCTGTTCGACCGCCACGGCCTGTACGACTGCCACGTGGGGATGCGGCGCCTCTGCGACTGGGACCTCTGGCTGCGCCTCGCCCGCCACGCCCCGTTCCTGGGGATCGAGCGGCGGGTCTCCCGGGTGGCCGTGGCGAGCGACGCCGTGTCCCTCGGGGCCACCGTCCCCTTCGAGCTCCCCCTCTTCCGCTTCCTGCACGCGATCCCGCGCGACGCCCTGCTGACTCCCGGGCGCTGGCGCGACTACGCGGTCGACGGCGCGCGGATCGGCGACGTGGAGGTCCCGGGGGACTTCCGGCGGCGCCTGGAACAGGACGCCATCGGGCCCTGGCAGCAGCGGCTCCGCCACGCCTTTCCGCACCTGGCGCCGCCGCCTGCCTCTGGCACGGCACCGCGCAACGTTCTGGTCACCATGGACTCCTTCTACGGCTCGTTCGAGATGTGCGCCGGGCAGTACGACGCGCCCTCCGCGGCCCGCGGGGTGTCCAAGATGCACTACCAGCCCGTCCTCCAGATCGGCGCGGGTTGGGAGCGGGACGCCGATCTCCTCCTGCTGGTGCGCACGGTGACCGCGCCCGGAACGCGGGTGCTGGCGGAAGCCGGGGCGGCGGGGATTCCGGCCGGCTACTACCTGGACGACGACCTCCTCCACCTGCACGAGTACGGCTTCCCCTTCGAGGCCCTCGGCCCGGGAGGCGAGCGGCGCGGCGACCTCGAGGCGCAGCTCGCGGGCGCCGACGCGGTCTGGCTGACCAACCCGGTGATCGACGAGTCGGTGCGCCCCTTGAACCCGCGCATCGTGCCCCACAACGGCGCGGTGCCGGAGAGCTGGCTCCCCGTCGAGCTGCCGCCGCGCGGCGCCGGCGGGCGGATCCGGATCGGCTACGCCGGCGATCCTTACCGCATCGAGGAGTTCCGGGGGATCTGGAGCGCCCTGCGCAGGGTCTCCGAGGAATTCGGCGACCGGCTGGAGTTCGACCTCTGGGGGATCGACGCCGCCGGGCTTCCCCCTCTCGCCTCGCCGGTTTCGCAGCGGCCGTACACCTTCAGCTATCCGCAGTTCACCGACCGGCTGCGCGGCGCCCGCTTCGACATCCTGCTGATCCCGCTGCTCACCGCGCCGCGCCCGCGCCTCGCCAAGGCGCCCAGCCAGTACTACCACGCGGCGGTGGCGGGAGCCCTGGGGATCTTCTCGGACGTCGCCGTGTACGGGGCTATCCCCCACGGCCTGACCTGCCTGAAGGCGGCCAACGATCCGGAGGCTTGGTACGAGGCCATCCGCGAGGCGGTGACCATGCCGGCGGAGCGCTTCGACCTCCTCCGCCGGCGGGCGGTGGAGCACGTGCGGCTGGAGTACACCGAGCGGGCCCAGATCCACCTCCACGAGGCGGCGGTGGGGGCGACGGAGTTTCACGCCGCCACCCGCGAGTCCCGGGGGAAAGAGGGACGCCCGCGGGTCCGCCACGTGATCCCCGGGACCTCGGCGATCGCCCGCGAATATGGCGTCGACGCCGTGGAGGGGCTCGGGGAAGAGGGGATCGAGCCGGCCCTGGTCTTCGCGGGTCCGGGGCCTGCCTGGGTGCCGCGGGAGGTCTTCGCGCTGGGCCTGCGCCGGGTGCTCTCAGCGGTGGGGACAGCGGAGCCCCCCCGGGGCCGGATCGCGACGCTCGGACCGCTCGGCGGCCTGAGCGACGCGGACCGGCAGACGGCGGCGGTCGAGGCGCTGTACATCCTCCAGCGGCGGGGCCTGCCGGCGGACCTCACGGTCTGGGGGGGCTCCGTCCGCGACCGCCGCGCCATCCATGAGCTGGGCCTCGGCGCCCAGGCCCGCGTGCTCCGGGCGTCCGGCGGCTTCGCGGAGATCCTGGACGGCGCCGACCTGCTGCTCGACACCAGTGGCAACGCGGAGGTTCCGGCGGGCGTGCGGGAGGCGTTCGCGGCGGGCGTGCTGGTCCTCTCCAACTCCCCCGGCGCGCGGGAGCTGGTGACCGACGGCGTCACCGGGCTCCTCTTCACGGGAGAGTCGCCGGCCGAGCTGGCGGCGGCGCTGGAGGCCGCTCTCGCGCTGGAGCCGGAGCACCAGGCGCGGATCGTCCGGGCGGCCTACCGGCTGGCCCGCGGCGACTTCCACCCCCAGCGGGCGGCGAGCGAGCTCTTCGCGCTCTACAACCAGGCCCTGGCTCAGAAAGCGCCGGAGGCCGTCCCCCTCCCGATGCCGGCCGGACCCGCGGCTCCCTCCCGGCGCGGCCGCCTGCGCGAGGGGGCCGACAAGCTTGGGCTCTACCGCCCGCTCTCCCGTCTCTACTGGTCGATGGGGCGGCGCAAGCGCGTGCTGGTGACCTTCGACAACGACACCACCTCGGTCTTCCTCTACTGGCGCCACGCCCTCCCCCGGCTCGAATCCGCCACCCGCCGGAGCTGGCTGCTGCGGCCCGCCTCCGAGGTCAAGACGGAGGACCTGCACAGCTACCACGCGGTGATCTCCGTCCGCGGGATCTCGCCGCGGAGCCTGGAGATCCTCCAGGCCGCGTCCCGGGCCGGCGCCCGCACGGTCTACGACCTCGACGACAACCTGCTGCTCGTCGACCAGGCGTTCCCCGATCCCGCGAATCCCTGGCGCCGGATCTTCGGCGCCGCCCGGCCGGAGATCGAGGCGATGCTCCGGCTCGCCGACGCCGTCAAGGTCTACGCCGAGCCCGCCGTCCGCGCGCTCCTGCCGTTCAATCCGCGGGTGACGGCGATCCGGCCGTTCCAGATCCTCGACCGCGACGCGCTCGACCCGTTCGACTCGGCCGACTCGGTCGCCGAGCACCGGCCGCTCACCGTCGGCTTCCTCGGCAGCGCCTTCAAGGACGACGACCTGGCTCCGGCGGTGCGGGCGATCCTCCGCCTTCTCGACGAAGGGAGCCCGCTCCACTTCGAGTTTCTCGGCTTCCTCCCGGCGGCCCTGGCCGGACGCCCGGAGGTCTCCCACGTCCCCTGGCGCTTGGACTACGCCGAGTACCGCCGGACCCTCGCGGCGCTCGACTGGGACATCGGCCTGGCGCCGCTGCGCGACCTGGAGTTCAACCGCGGCAAGAACAACGCGAAGTACCGGGAGTACGCCGCGGCCGGCATCGCCGGCATCTACTCGGACGCCGAGATCTACCGCACCACGGTGGTCCACCGCGAGACCGGCCTGGTGGTCCCGGCGGAGAGCGAGCAGGCCTGGTACGAGGCGATCCTGGAGCTGGCCGCGGACGCGGGGCTCAGGGGGTCGATCCGCCGAAACGCCTTCGCAGACGTGCGGGCCAACTACCGCGAAGAGGAGTACGTGGAGCGGGTGGCGGCGCTGCTGGAGGGCCCGCTGCCGCGGCGGCCCGCCGGCTCCGGGTGAGCAGCTCGTCCACGACGAAGCCGGCGAGCCGTGACCGGAGCGCGCGGATCTCCTCCGAAGGCCGGGCGAGCCCGAGATAGACCTCTTCCGTGCGTCGCGCCGTCGTCTCCAGATTGAAGGCGCGCGCCCGGACGGCGGCGGCCCGTCCCATCGCCCGCGCCCCCTCGGGGTCGGCGAGCAGGCGGCGGAGGGCGGCGCCGAGCGCCGGCGGATCCGCGACGGGCACCAGCAGGCCGGAGACTCCATCCTCCACGATCTCCTCCGGCCCACCGCAGCGGGTGGCCGCCACGGGCAGGCCCGAGGCCATCGCCTCCAGGATCGCCAGCCCAAGTCCTTCCGAATGGGAAGGGTGGACGAGGGCTTCCGACACCGAGAGCAGGTTGCGGATGTCGGGCTCGACGCCGATCCGGCGGACGTGCTGTTCGAGGCCCAGGGCCGCGACGCGCGCTTCGAGGGCCGCCAGGTATTCAGCATCCCCGGCGGTGCCGGCGAGCGCGAAGACCAGGTCGGGAAACTCGCGCACCAGCGCCGGGGCGGCCTCCACGAGGTCGAGCTGCCCCTTGCGCCGCTGGATGCCGCCGACGCACGCCACCACCCGCGCGCCGTCCGCGATCCCGTAGCGCGCCCGGAGCGCCGCCGGCTCCTCCACCGGCCGGGTGAGGAAGGTGTCGAGGTCGAAGCCGTCGTAGATCACCCGCCGGGAGGCGAGCCGGCAGACCTCGGCGGCCTGGGCCTCGACCCCGCGCGAGACGCAGACGAGCGCGTCCGCGAGGAGGTCGACGACCGAGAAGATGAACCTCGTATCCTCGAACCAGACCGGCGGGAAGCCGCCGCCGAAGAAGCCGCGGCTGTGCCAGACGTGCGGCAAACCCAGCCGCGCCGCCGCGAGCGCCCCTTCGAGGGTGACGATGAAGTGGCTGTGGACGAGGTCGATCCGCTCGCGCTCCAGCAGCGCCGCCAGGGCGTCCGTCCGCTCGCGGAGGCCGGCGAGCTGGGCGAGGAACTCGACCGGGCTCCAGTGCGTCGCCGGGATCCACCAGGCGAGGGGCAGGATGTGGACGGGCACGGCGAGCGCCTCGATCCCGGCCCGCAGCGGACCGTCCACGGGGAGCACGACGAGCGGCTCGAAGCGCTCGCGGTCGAGCGCCGAGAGGAGGCTCGCCACCACCTTCTCGCTCCCCACACCGGACTGGTGAACCAGACAGGCGACCTTCAATTGCCGGCCACCTCTCGCAGCATGGCGAGGAAATCCGGGAGCACCCGCTCGGTGGCGAAGCGCTCGCGCACCTCGGCGAGAGCGTCTCCGGCGATCCGCCGCCGCAGGCCGGGGTCGGCGTAGAGCCTCTCCAGAGCCTCCACCCAGGCCTCCTCGCGGTTCTCCACCAGCAGGCCCGTCTCGCCGTCCCGCACGTGATGTGTGTAAGGGGGCACGCTGGAGTAGATCCCCGCCGCGCCGGCCGCCGCGGACTCCAGGAATTTGATCGGGATCTTGGAGGCGGAGAAACGCGAGGCGTCGAGCGGCGCGATCAGCACGTCGGGGCGCCAGGCGGCGAGGTCGCGGGCGTAGGCGCCGTAGTCGTGCCGCCAGGGGAGGAAGGTCGACCGCTCCGACGCCACTCCCCTCAGCTCCTCCGGCACCTCGTGCGCCATCACCAGCAGCCGGGTGTCCGGGCGGCCGGCGAGGAAGCGGGCGAGGCCGCGGAACCCGGACGATTCGAAGCGCGGCGAGCCGGCGAACCCCACCCCGAATCCTGGCTCCCGCGGGGCCGCCGGAACGGCGAAGCGGGCGAGGTCCACGTTGGGAGCCAGCCGCAGCACCCGCCGCGCGAAGGGCTTCAGCTCCGCCTCCAGGACCGGATTGAACACCAGCACCGCGTCCGCCCGCCGGAGGCTGTCGAGGAAGACCTCGAAGGCCGGCCTGCCCGGGGTGAAGAGGCGCTCGAAGCGCGCGAATTCCTCGCCGGCGGCGATCCAGTTGTCGTCGATCATCACCAGCGCCGGCACCCCCGCCGCGCGGCAGCGGTCGAGCAGCGCCGGCACCTCGGGGAAGCGGGGACGGCTGAAGATGGCGAGGCCGCAGCCGTCGAGGTCCTCCGGCCGGCAGCGCTCGTAGAGGAGCGTCCTCCAGGTGAGCACGCCTTGCCGGTCAAAAAAATTGTAGAAGAAGAGCTGGTTGTGATGCGCGTCGCCGGACCCCGAGAGAAGGGTGATCTTCAGAGCCGGAAGGGAGCGCTGGGGGCGGCGGAAGAGTCGCATCGGATCGCTGAATACTAGCTGAGGATCATGGACTGACAATTTCTGTCGAGCTGCTTGGGCACTAATTGACGGGCCGCGTCGCGGCATCCGGCGTAAGTCGTTTATTTTCAGTATAGCCAAGCGGGTATGACCCTTGCTATTCTACCTCGGTGCGAATGACTCCACAGTAGGTTGGCTGGGCTGGCTCTCCGGGCGGCGGGTGAAGGTTGGCACCCGCCGCGGCGATCCCAGGCCAAGTTGCATCCACGCTTCCGCCGCGGTAGGGCGGGAGCACGGGAGAAGAATCGATGATGTCGTTTCACCTTCAGCCCTCCCAGGCGTTCCGGAGGGCCTTTGTGCTGTCTCTGGGCCTTCTTTCCCTGGCGGTCGGCGCCGCGAACGCGCAGTTGCCCTCGACGGCGCAGAATCCGACCGTGACCTTCTCGGTGGGCGCCCACCAGGTCACCCTCAAGGCCTGCAACGCCACCGGCTGCGACACCACGACCAAGACGGTGATGGTGTACACCTTCGCCGACGTGCCGCTCACCTACTGGGCGTGGCACTTCATCGAGGGGCTCAGCGCCGCCGGGGTTCCCACCACCTGTGGCAGCAACCCGCCGATGTACTGCCCCGACAGCCCGATGACGCGCGGCGACATGGCGATCTTCCTGCTCCGCTCCAAGGAGGGTGGCTCCTACGTTCCGCCCCCCTGCACCACGGCGGCCTTCACCGACGTGCCCTGTTCCAACCCGCTGGCGCCCTGGATCAACGAGCTGGTGCGCCGCGGGGTGACCGCCGGCTGCGGCGGCGGCAACTACTGCCCCAACAACGCGGTGACCCGCGACCAGATGGCCGTCTTCCTGATCGTCACCGCCGGCTACGCCCCGGACCCGACCTGTCCGCCGGCTCCGTTCACCGACGTCCCCTGCAGCACCCCCTTCGAGCCCTTCATCAAGAAGCTGGTGACCCTCGGGGTGACGGCGGGCTGCGGCGTCGGCACGTACTGCCCCCAGACCACGGTCACCCGGGCGCAGATGGCGATCTTCCTGTCGGTCATGTTCCACATCCCGCAGGTGTAGGTGGCTCGAAGCGCGGGACTGAACCGCGCCGGGACTCACACGGACCTACCTCCACGACGAACGCGGACAGTCTCCCAAGTCCGTGTTCGTCCGTGCTTGTCCCTGTTCGTCCGTGTTCCTGCCCCGTAATGGGTTCAATTCTTGCTATACATTCATTCCATGAAACAGACCCGGTTCGCCCGCCTTCTGCTCCCGGCCCTCCTCCTCGCGCTCACCCTCGGGGCCCGGAACCCCGCGGCGGCGGCGCCCGGCACTTTCGTCACCACCGTTCAGGTCACCGGCAGCCTGCCCAACCTCGTCGGCGTCACCAATGCCGGAGACCGCTCGGGACGGCTGTTCATCGTGCAGCAGACCGGCCAGATCCGGATCTGGAACGGCTCCCAGGTGCTGGCGACCCCGTTCCTCGACACCTCCGCGGTGAGCTCCTCCTGCTCCGGCGGCTGCGGCGAGCGCGGGCTCCTGGGCCTCGCCTTCCACCCGAGCTACGCGACCAACGGCTTCTTCTACGTCTACTACACGCGGCAGAGCGACGGCGCCATCCAGATCGCCCGCTATCACGTCTCCGCCAACCCCAACGTCGCGGACGGCACCAGCGCCCTCGTCCTGCTGACGATCCCGCACCCGAGCCAGGCCAATCACAACGGCGGCAACCTCGCCTTCGGCCCGGACGGCTATCTCTACATCGGCACCGGCGACGGCGGCGGCGGCGGCGATCCGTTCGAGAACGGGCAGAACATCAACGCCCTGCTCGGCAAGCTGCTGCGTATCGACGTCGATCACGGCTCCCCCTACGCCATCCCAGCCACCAACCCCTTCGCCACGGCCGCCGCCGGCGCCGGCGCTCACGAGGTCTGGTCCTACGGTCTGCGCAATCCCTGGCGCTTCAGCTTCGACCGGCAGACCGGCGATCTCTACATCGGGGACGTCGGGCAGGATCTCTATGAGGAGGTCGACTTCCAGGCCGCCGGGGCGGCCGGCGGCCGGAACTACGGCTGGGACTGCCGCGAGGGCTTCCACGCCTACAACGACACGAACGGCGACATGAACGTGAACTGCGGCTCGGTCACCTCGGTCGACCCCGTGCTGGAGTATACCCATGGCCCCGAGTGCTCGATCACCGGCGGCTTCGTGTTCCGCGGCCTGCCGGCCCACGCGCTGACCGGCTCCTACTTCTTCAGCGATTATTGCTCGGGCAAAATCTGGTCCACGAGCCAGAGCGCGTCCTGGGCCAAGACGCTGCGGATCTCGACCGGCACCAACGTGACCAGCTTCGGCGAAGGGGAGACCGGCCGGGTCTACTACACCGACCAGGCCGGTCAGACCCTCCAGTGGCTGGCCCCCTACACCTTCGCGGACGTGACGCCCACCTACTTCGCCTGGCAGTTCGTCGAGGCGGTCTCCGGAGCGGGGATCCTGCCGGGCTGCGGCGGCGACAACTTCTGTCCGGAGGGGCTGATCGACCGCGGCGAGATGGCCGTCTTCCTGCTCAACGCCAAGGAGGGCCCGGCCTACGTGCCGCCCCCCTGCACCACGCCGCTGTTCGCGGACGTCCCCTGCAGCAACCCGCAAGCTCCCTGGATCAACGAGATCGCGCGCCGCGGGATCACCGCCGGCTGCGGCAGCGGCAACTACTGCCCCGGCTCCCAGGTGACGCGGAGCGAGATGGCCGTCTTCCTGCTGACGACCCTGGAGGGATCGAGCTACAGCCCCCCGCCCTGCGTTCCCACGCCCAGCTCGTTCAACGACGTGCCGGCGAGCAGCCCCTTCTGCCCCTGGATCAACGAGATCGCGCGCCGCGGCATCACCGCCGGCTGCGGCGGCGGCTCCTTCTGCACGGAAAACCCGGTGACCCGGGGGCAGATGTCGGTCTTCCTCGCCACCAACTTCAGACTGGCCACGCCGTAGAAAAAAGAAAGGGACTCCAGGTTCCCCTGGAGTCCCTTTTTTCCTTTTTTCCCTGTTGTCCCTGCCGTCCCTTGTTTCTGTTCCCGCCTCAGGGCCCCACGATGTGCGTGGGGATCCCGAACGTGGTCTCCAGGAACACCGACATCTGACCGCGCAGCACCAGCGACTCCGGGCAGAAATTGCCGCCGCCGCAACCGGCGGTGATGCCCTTCGCCGCGACCTGGTTGATCCAGCCGCAGAAGGGGCTGGTCGTGGCGACGTCGAGGAACGACGACGGCGGGCAGGGCGCGGCCGGATAGCCCCGGGCGACCATCAGGAAGACCGCCATCTGCGAGCGGGTGACGGTGCCGTCCGGGCAGAAGACGCCCGGCGAGCAGCCGCTGGTGATCCCTTCGCGTGCGATCTCGTTGATATAGGCGGCGTAGGCGTTCGAGCAGGGCACGTCGGAGAACAGCGGCGTGGTGCAGGCCGGCGGCACGTAGCCGGCGCCGTTCTTGGCCAGCAGCAGGAACTTGGCCATCTCCTTGCGGGTGATCGTGCCGTTCGGGCAGAACGAGCCGACGCCGCAGTCCGGGATCACCTCGGCGGCGTAGATCCCCTGGATGAAGGGGAAGAACGAGCTGGTCGAGTCGACGTCCGCGAACGGGAAGGCGGGCCCGATATAACCGGTGCGCTGCGAGGCGAAGTCGTCGAGCCGGAACGAGCCGGAGGTGCCGGAGTCGAGGCCGGCGACGGCACCCCAGCGGGAGTAGTTGATCGTCTCGGTGTCGTTGTTCAGGCCGCTGAGGCCGGCCTGCGCCTTGCCGTCGATCCAGAGGTTGAGATGACCGTTGTTCGCGCCCGAGGCGGTGGCCTTGGCCCAGTCGATCTCGATCGACCGCCAGCCGTCGGGGAGCGTCACGGGCGCCGCGATCGCCGATTCGCTGCCCGAGCTCAGGCGGGCGAAGACGTTGAGCTGCTTCTTGCCGCTCGCCGCCTGTATGGCCAAGCGGAGCGCCGCGTTGCCCGCCACGGCCGGCGGCGCCGGATCGGCACCGTCGTAGGCCGCGAAGAGGTCGAAACCGGTGCCGTCGAGCATCTGCAGCCCGCGCAGGTTGACGTAGAACCGGGCGCGATAGGTCGACTCGGCCGAGGGCGAGTTGTCCTGGACGAACGACGCCGTGGTGTCCCCCGAGGCGAGGGTGACGAGGGCGCCGCAGCTCTGGCTGAAGCGCGCCGTGTTCGGATTGCCGGTCGCGCACTTGACGGCGCCCTCGGGACTGCCGCCGTTCGGCACGCGGATGGTGTTGGCGCCCGCGGCGAGCGCGCCGGCCAGGGCGAGCGCGGTGCCGAGCGTGGCGGCACGCCGGAGTCGTGGCATGGAATCTGTCGTCATCGATCGCTCCTTGAAACCGTTCACGGCGTTTTCCCACTCCAGGGGCCGGGCAGCAGCCCCCCCTCGAAACCGTCGCTGAAGACCCCGGGGACGGCCACCGGGGCGAGGCAGCTCGGATTGCCCGAGACCACCGACGAGACGTAGCCGTTCATCTGCGCCGACTCGCGCCCGGGCTGCACGCCGTAGGCGAAACCGGTGCCGAACGAAAGGCTGACGTCGCTGTAGCTGCCGCGAGTCAGATGACAGTAGCTCATGATCGTACCGCTGCCGAGGCCCGCCGGACCTGGCAGAGACGTCGCACCCGAATAGCAACCACTCTCTCCAGAATAGCACTGGTCGATCGGGTTGGCGTTGCCGCCGATGTTCTCGTAGCAGTGGCTGTGAGGAGAGCCGAAGTTGTGGCCGATCTCGTGGGTCACCGCGAGGATGTCCCAGACCACGCTCGGAGCGTTGACGTTGAAGTTGCCGGCGAGGTTGCCGGTGAAGCCGTAGCCGCCACCCCAGTTGGTGGTCTCGGCGCCCAGGCCGGGGCAGGAGGCCGCCGCCCCGCTGGAGAACGACCCACTGCAGAGTGCGTTGAGCCAGGCGACGCCGCCGCCGCTGGGCTTGCCGCTGAGGAAGTGCGCGATGGTCCGCGGGACACCCGTCTTGTTCTGATTCCAGTACTTGCCGAACTCCATCAGCCCGCACAGGGTGCTCGTCTGGGTCCAGGGGTCGTTGCTGGTCTGCCAGAGGCTGACCGATTGCACGACGAGAGCGGTGTTGAGCTCGGCGGTGTAGATCGTCGAGGAGTAGCCGAGCAGATTGCCGATGTAGGTGGTGGCGGTGGCCGCGTTGTTGAAGAGCGAGTAGAACTCGAAGTCGCTCTCGATCGCCACCCGCGCCGTGTGCGCGGCCAGGGCCTGGGTCGCCGCCGCGCCGGCGGCACCGGCACCGGAAGCGGCGGCGGTGAAGTCCCGGACCGGAGTGGAACCGGGCAGCTTCGCCAGCTTGTCCTGGGCGCAGGAGAAGCTCTCGTTGCGCGCCGACTTCAGCAGCACCGGATCGACCCGGCGCAGTTGGAGGGGGCCGCCCAGCGCCTTGGCCTCCGCCGGATCGCCGCCGATCAGGTAGACGCCGCCGTCGGCGCTGACCACCCCCTGCGTGGTGCCGTCCTCCAGTTGCGCCACGAAGGCGCGCGAGTCCGGTTTGCCCTCCACCACGCCCCGGAAGTAGGCGTGCTTCGGCGCCGGCAGCACCTGGTCGCCGCCCGCGCCGTGCACGGTGATCCTGGCATCGCTCGCGAACACCTCGAAGCGCTCCAGCACGAGCGCCGCCGTCTCACCGGTGTCCGTCACCTGGGCGTTCGCCAGCCGCAGGTGCGAGCCGACCGCCACCGTGGCGGCCGTGCGCGCGAAGTCCGCGCTGTCGATCGACGGCACCGCCGCCGCGTTCGCAGGACTCGCCGCCCGCGCCGGACCGGTGGCGGCCAGCAGCGCCACCCCGGTCGCGATCATCCATCTCTTGATGCTCCAACGCATTCAGGTCCTCCTGGCAGTCGGCCGCTCGCGGCGGCAGCTACCCGTCGTCGCCGTCATCAGGTCACCAGGGCTCACCATCCTCCAGGATGCGTTGCGGACGATTGTGGTTAGCTCCCGGGCTTATGTCAACTGACGCATATGTCTCGTGGGCCAAATTGCGTCACCCGAAACTTACAATCCTTGTCGCCCGCCATTCCTTCGGCGTGAGCCCTAAGCGGTTGTGGAATCTGTTGGTTGTCCTCTTCTTCAGACCCTGGAGCCAACGGCTTTGAAATGAAGAAAAGGCAAAGTTCGGGCCAGAAATTCCCTGGAGCCGGGAAAATCGTGCATCCCACGACGCTCCCGCGCTATGATCCGTACACTCTGACGGGTAACCTCTAGGGAGTCTCTGCATGGGTTCGAGTCGCGGCACCCGCCGCCCGCCAGCCATCGATCGCCGGTTCCGGCTCACCCTGGCCACCGGCCTCTGCGGCGCCGCGCTCGCCGCCGTTCCCTTGGCTGCCCAGCCTTCCCCCAATCTCCGCCTCTGGCTCCTCGCGCAGCCCCTCGCGCGGCCGGCCGCGGAGCCCCCCGCGGCCGTGCTGGCGCCCGGACCCGAGACCCCGGCGATCCCCCCGGGCAGTGTCATCGGCGAGGTGCGGGTAGCCGCCAAGGACCTCTTCGATACCGCGAACCCCGAAGAGAACCGGAAGCTCTTCCGGCTCGCCAACCACCTCCACCGCACCACCCGCGCGAAGGTGATCGAGAGCCAGCTCCTGTTCCATCCGGGGGACGTCTTCTCTCCCGAGCTGATCGCGGAGTCGGCGCGCATACTGCGCACCAACGACTATCTCTACGACGTCGACATCCACCCGGTGCTGCGCGCCGACGGCCGGGTGGACGTGGAGGTGACGACCCGCGACGTCTGGACGCTCGAAGGGGGCGCTTCCTTCGGCCGCGCCGGCGGGCGCAACAGCTCGAGCTTCTCGCTGACCGACACCAACTTCCTGGGTACCGGCAAGGAGGTCACGATCGCCCGGATCGGCTCCATCGACCGCACCTCGGACCTCGCCCGCTACACCGATCCGAACCTCCTCGGCAGCCGCGTCCGCCTCCTCGTGTCTGACGCCAGGAACAGCGACGGCGGGCGGCAGCGGCTGGAGATCGAGCGCCCCTTCTTCTCGCTCGACAGCCGCTGGGCCGCCGGGCTGATCAGCTTCCGCGACGACCGCCTGGAGAGCCTCTACTCGCTCGGCAAGGTGGAGACCGCCTTCCGCCACCTGACCGATTCCGCCGAGGTCTACGCCGGCTTCTCCCCCGGTCTGGTCGACGGCTTCACGCACCGCTGGCAGGCGGGGTTCACCTTCTCCCGGGACGACTTCTCGCTCTCCGACCAGCGGAGCTTTCTGATCAAGGATCTGGTCAAGGGCCTGGGCAAGGGTCCAGTCACCGGCCCGGTCACCCTGCCGCTGCCGCCCGACCGCACGCTGGCCTACCCGTTCATCCGCTTCGAGTCGGTCCAGGACCGCTACGTGGTCGAGAAGGACCTCGACCGCATCCAGCGCTCCGAGGACCTCAACCTCGGGCGGCAGTACAGCCTGCTCGTCGGCCTCTCGTCACCGCGGTTCGGCGGCGACGCCCAGCGCTGGATCGGCCAGGCGGCGCTCACCGACGGCTGGCGGCCGGCCCCGGGCCAGATCCTCCTCTTCCAGCTCGGCGGCTCGACCCGCTGGGCCAAGGGGGACGCCGAGAACCTGGTGGCCGGAGGGCGCGTGCGCTGGTATGTCCGCGACTTCGGGGAGAACGTCTTCTTCGCCTCGCTCGGCGCCGACCTCGCCCACCGCCTGGACGGCGAGGACCAGCTCCTGCTCGGCGGCGACAGCGGCCTGCGCGGCTACCCCATCCGCTACCAGGCCGGCGACCGCCGCGCCCTGCTGACGCTCGAGCAGCGTTTCTACAGCGACCGCGAGATCTTCCACCTCGCCCACCTCGGCGCCGCCGTCTTCTTCGACGCCGGCCAGGCCTGGTTCGTCGACACGCTCACCCTGCAGGAGCAGGCGCTACGCCAGGACCGGAAAGTGCTGAAGGATATCGGCCTCGGCCTGCGGGTCGCCTCCAGCCGCTCCTCGCGCGGCGGCGTCCTCCACCTCGACGTCGCCTTCCCCCTCGACGGCGCCCGCACCGCCCAGCGCGTGCAGTGGCTGGTGTCGACGGCCGACACGTTCTAGGGGCGGACGAACACGGACTGACACGGACCCTCACGGACAGCGGGGAGCGGCCGTCCTTCCGTCCGTGGTGGTCCGTGGTGGTCCGTGGTCGTCCGTGCTCGTCCCCTCCTGATTTTCCGCTAGCGCTCCGCTACACTCTCCGGCCACGCCCATGCGTCCACTCTCCCTCCCGCGCCTCCCCCGCGTTCTCGCGGGGTGCCTCCTGCTCGCCTGCGCGGCGGGCGCGGAAGCCCTGCCGGAGCCCCCACGGTCGGAGCGCGGCTTCCCCCTGATCCAGGTCTACGAGCCCCCCCTGCCGGGGACCTCGACGCAGTCGTTCGACATCGCCCGCGATCCCCGCGGCGTCCTCTACATCGGCAATCTCGGTGGAGTCCTGGTCTACGACGGCGCCTGGTGGCAGTTGATCCCGATCGGCAAGGCGCTCACCGCCTACGCCCTGGCGAGCGACGCCGCCGGACGGGTGGCGATCGGCGGAAGCGACGAGATGGGCTACCTGGGACCGGACTCCGGCGGCCGGCTCCGCTACGTCTCCCTGATGAACCTCCTCCCCGCCGGACAGCGGGAGCTCGGGCAGATCCTCGACGTCCACCCCTGGGGCCAGGGGTTCGCCTTCCTGACGACCGGCCGGCTGCTGGTCTGGGACGGTACCCGCGTCGTCACCGCCGCTACCTTCCCGGGCGGCCGGCCGTTCGCGCAGAGCTTCCTGATCGGCGGCACGCTCTACGTCTGGACCCGGGAGATGGGGCTGACGCGGCTGGCCGGGACTCGGCTGCAGCCGGTGCCCGGCGGCGACATCTTCCGCGGCCGGCGGATGGACCGGATCCTGCCCGCCGACGGCGGCCTGCTGGTCTCGGTGCGCGGCGAAGGGCTGTTCCTGTTCCGCGACGGCAAGGCGACGCCGTTCGCGCCCGAGGCCTCGAAGTGGGCGGTCGCCGGCCACGTGGTCGAGGGGCAGCGGCTGCCGGACGGCCGGTGGGCGCTGGGGACGGTGCTCGGCGGCCTGCTCCTCCTGCGCCCGGACGGCTCCGTGGACCAGATCATCGACTCCGCCGTCGGCCTGCCGGACAACTTCGTCACCGGCCTGGTGACCGACCGCGAGGGCTCCCTCTGGGTGGCGCTCAACAACGGCCTGGCGCGCCTCCAGGTGGCGTCGCCGCTCTCCGTCCTCGACCGCCGGTCGGGGCTGGAGGGTACCGTCTATGCCCTGACCCGCCACCAGGGGCACCTG
The DNA here is from genome assembly GCA_963718645.1 of uncultured Acidobacteriota bacterium. Taxonomy (GTDB): domain Bacteria; phylum Acidobacteriota; class Thermoanaerobaculia; order Multivoradales; family UBA5704; genus DATARR01. The sequence goes on along the minus strand of OY970373.1, from coordinate 751,739 downwards.
TGGGCGGGGACCTCGGCGGGGCTGTTCACCACCGCGCCCCCGGCGGCAACCGGTACCGGCGCCGGTCCGGTCCGCCTGCGCGCCGTGCCGGGCGTCCCCCCCTCCGGCTGGAGCCTGCTGTCGGCGGGCGACGACCTGCTGGTGGGGACGGCGTTCGGGCTCTTCCAGGTCCGGGGGCTGGACGCTCGCCTGGTGGCCGGCACCGACGACCTCCGCACCGTCTACGCCTTGGCGCCGTCGAAGCTGGACCCGCGGCGCGTCTGGCTGGGGACCGTAGAGGGCCTCGCCTCCGTCCGGCGGGATGGAGCGGAATGGCGCTTCGAGGGGAGGGCCCCGGGGGTCTCGGGTGAGATCCGCACCCTCGTCGAAGAGGCGGGCGTCGTCTGGTGCGGCCGGACAGCCGCCAGCGTGGCGGGCCTGCGGATTCCTCCTGCCGGACCCGCCGCGGCCAGGGAGCCGGCGCGCGAGGTCGCGGGGAGCGACGGCATGAGCCCCTTCCCGATCGCCGGCCGCATCCTGGTCGCCGGCGGCGGCCAGGCCTTGCGCCTCGACGAGGCTCGGGGCCGGCTGGTGAAAGATCCCGACCTCGCCGCGCTGGCCGGCCACGGCGACTTCTCCCTCCTGGCCGAGGACGCCGCCGGGAACCTCTGGCGGAGCACCCTCCCCCCCACCCTATCGCTACGCCAGGGAGCCGGCTGGGCGCCGTCGCCGCGCACGCTCGTCGAGGTGACGGCGCACGACATCGAACAGATCCTGGCCGAACCGGACGGCGTGGTCTGGCTGGCGACCGACAAGGGGCTCTTCCGCTACGAGGGGGCGACCCTCGGGCAGGCGGCGGCCCTGCCGGCGCCGCGCCTGTCGAGCCTCACGGCGGACGAGGGGACGGTCCTCTTCGGCGGCGCCCCGGGCGTGTCGCCGAAGGCCGCCGACCTCCCCCCCTACCTGCGCCATCTCCGCATCGAGTTCGCCCCGCTCTCCTTCCGCGCCGGCCTGCGCTATCAGACGCGCCTGGAGCCGCTCGACGCCCGCTGGAGCGAGCCCACCGCGGAGCCGTTCGCCGAGCTGACCCGGCTGCCGCCGGGGGACTACACCTTCCACGTGCGCACCCTCGGCCCCAACGGCGAGACGGGACCGGGGACCTCCTGGTCGTTCCACGTCCAGCCCCCCTGGTACAAGGCGGCATGGGCGCTGGCTCTCTGGGCCGCCCTGGCACTGCTCGCGGTCTGGAGCTACGCGCGGCTGCGCGGCCGCGCCCTGCACCAGCGGGCGGCGCGGCTGGAGACCCGGGTGAACGAGCAGACCGTCGAGCTGCGCAGCACGGTCGAGGAGCTGCGGCGCGCCCACACCGACCTCGCGGCGGCCAACTCCCGGCTGGAGGAGCTGTCGCTGCGCGACGAGCTGACCGGCATCGCCAACCGGCGGCGCCTGCAACAGGCGCTGATGGAAGAATGGAGCCACACCCGGCAGTCGATCGCCTTCATCCTGCTCGACCTCGACTCCTTCAAGCTGCTCAACGACACCCGCGGCCACCTCGCCGGCGACCTCGCCTTGCAGGCGGTGGCGTCCCTGCTCGCCGCGGCGGCCCAGCGGGCAGGGGGCCTCGCGGCCCGCTACGGCGGCGAGGAGTTCGCGGTGCTCCTTCCGGGATTGACCCTCGCAGGCGCCCAGCGGGTGGCCGAGCAACTCCGCGCGGGAATCGAGGCGCTGGCGATCCCCAACGAGGTGGCCCCCCTGAAGCGGATCACCGCCAGCTTCGGCGTCGTCGCCCTCAGCCCCGCCCCCGGCCAGACGCCGGAGGGGCTCGTCGAGGCGGCCGATCTCGCCCTCTACCGCGCCAAGGCGGAGGGGAAGAACCGGGTCTGCGCGGGAGGCGCGCGGTAGGAAGAAGGAACACGGACGAGCATTCGGCCGCCCTGCTTGCGCTGCAACCCGCGCTGTGCTGCAATCCGCGCTGCCATGAACCGCGAACAATACGAAGAGCAGAAACGCCGTCTCGGGGAACAGCACCGCTCCCTCATGGCGCTCCTGGAATCCGCCCATCAGACGCAGCTCCAGGCTTTGGACATGGTGTGGCGGATGTTGTCCGGCGAGGGCTCCGCGTTCCCTGGCCTTGCGGCGGCGCAAAGCGCGGCTCGTCCTGCCGTGGCGGCGCCTCCCGCGCGGCAGCGGCAGCAGCCTCGCGAGTTGGAGGAGGGCGTCGAGGCGGTCCTTCCACGGCTCCCCGAGACGTTCACCTTCGCCGACATCTGCGGCCTGCTCGGCTACACGCCGAACCGCGGCTCGCTGTATCGGGTCCTGAAGAAGCTGAGGATTGGCGGGAGGCTCACGGTCGACTTCGAGGGCTCCGGAACCCAGCCGACGCGGTACCGCAAGGCGACCGCGGACCAGGAAGACTCCGGCTCCTGACGCTATCGCCCACGGCGGCGCCACGGCCGGACACCGTTGCAATCGTTACGGGTCGACGTGCAACGCAAAAGCCGAGAGCTGAGACACCCCGGCCGGGAAGGGAACGACGCCGACCGAGGTCGGCGGACTCCGAGGAGCCGCTGGATTCTCCAGACCTTGGCCGGAGCTTCGCCGCCCGGCCTCCTGCCGTTGCAGACCAACGGCTGAGTGTCTCCGAACGTGGCTGGAGAAAGCCCGACCGAGGCGGAGTAACGGAGACCGGGGTTTCGGCGCCTCAGGACGAAGGTTCGGCGTCTCATGCTTTAGCGCCGGCAGCGCCGGCCACGACCCTTCCCGGAGCTCTCGAACCCGATCCCTCAGGAGACCTTCTCCCCCTTTCCTACCACTGGTGCTGGGTCGCCTGCGAGTGACTGACCATCGTCCGGCCGTTGTCCTCCAGAGGCTCGAAAGCAGACTGCACGGCCACCCTTCCGGGACCCCAGAGGCGCACCCAAAGGTAGCGGTCCCCCCACGAGCGCCAGGAGCGCCAGGTGCCGGCGGGGCGCTCGATGTGGAGTTGCATCTGCACCGTCGGATCCTTGAACAGGAAGGCGGTCGGCTTGATCAGGATCGTCTGCCCCTGCTGGAGGTGGCGCACGAAGACGTTGCCCGCCGCGTGCAGGAGCAGCAGGCCGGGCGAGGCCGGCGCCTGGAAGCGGTCGAGGAGCATGCCGAGCGGATAGTGGGTCTCGGTCTCGTCCCCCTCCTTGGTGGTGAACCAGATGTTGGAGTTGAACCAGTCGTAGCTCACGCCGCCCGTCGCCACCATGAACAGGTGCTCGCGCACGTCGACCGCCTGGCCCGGCTGGAGGGGCAGCGCGATCATCTCGCCCGGCGCGTCGCGCGAGAAGGCGATCCGCCCCGGGCCCACCGCCTGGGTCATGATCAGCGGCATGCCGGCGAGCATCCGCTTCCAGGCCCCCTTGAGCGACATCGCGCTGACCTTCACCGCGGTGTCCATCCAGAGCAGGACGTGGTGGGAGAAGTAGACCCAGTCGTTGGCCGCCAGGTTCATGTCCGCCACCGGCACGTAGGTGCCTTCGATCTGGCAGGTGGAGTTTCCGAACTGGATCTTCGCCATGTCGTGGCGGCCGGGGAGCTCGGACCACCCCGAGCGGGTGGTGACCGCGCGGACATCGACCGCCGCGCCGCACGCCGGGCAGGAGAGGCTGCCGCCGTCGCTGGTGAGGCCGCACCAGGCACAGGTGTAGGTGCGTCCCGGGGAGGTCGGATCGAGATTCGCCATCGCGGTCCTCCCCTACTCCGTGGTGTGGTGGACGTACATGGACTGGATGCCGACGCGGCCGGGGCCGGTCATGCGGGCGAGGTTCATGCCGGTGCCGCCGAAGAAGCCGCTGGTCAGCTTGATCGTTTCGACGTCCATGGTCACCGCGGAATCCTTGTACAGGAAGGCGCCGGGCTCGACCAGGATGCTCTCTCCGGGTTTCAGGGTCCGCTCGAAGACGTTGCCGTAGCCGTGCAGCAGCAGCAGGCCGGGCGCGCTCTTGGTGACGAAACGGTCCATGAACATCCCCTGGCCGCCGAACAGGATGTTGCGCAGACCCTTGATCCGCACGAAGCTGTACTCGATGGTGTGGGAGGAGAGCAGGAAGGCGTGCTCGCGGACGTCGAGCTCCATGCCGGGGTGGAGCGGCAGCACCACCAGCTCGCCGGTGGCGTCGCGCGAGAAGGCGACGCGCCCCGGTCCATGGGCGACGCTGACGATGAACGGCATGCCCGCCAGGGCGCGCTTGACGCCGCCGGTCGTGGGCAGCACGCTCATCCGGGTGGCGTCGTCCTTCCAGAGCAGCACGTGGTGCTCGAAGAAGATCGAGTCCCCAGTCCCGAGGTTGATCTCGGCGACGGGCACGATCTCCCCCTCCACCTGGCAGGAGCTGGTGCCGAACTGGAACTCGGTCATGTCGCGCAGGCGCGGCGCCTCGCGCCACCCCGAATCGCTGACCTTGTCCTTGACGTCGAGCGGCGCGCCGCACGACCGGCAGGTCAGCGCCGTGCCCTCGTTCATGCTCTTGCACCACTGGCACTCGATACGGATCAACGGATCGCCGGGGGACGCGTGCGGAATCGGCTCGGTCATTTGAGGATCGCCTCCTCTGGAAGGGTTGGAGTCGGGACTCGAACGGAGCCTTAGCTTATCCCAACCCAAGGAAACCAGGGACGAAAGGGACACCAGGGACCGCAGGGAGCAGATTCGTCCCTGTTGTCCCTGCTGTCCCTTTCGTCCCTGGTGCCCCTTATGCGACCGGCACCCAGCGCTGGAAGAACGCCGAGATCTCGGCGACCGAGAGGAGAGCGCTGGAGTTGCGGAACTGGCCGTCGCGCTGGGCGATGACCAGCGAGCCGTCAGGCTCCAGGATGGCGACCGAGGGGATGCCGCTCCCCACGTTCATGCCGTACTCGGCCATCAGGTCGAGGTTGCGGTCGCGGTTGCCCACCGAGACCTTGACCACGACGAAGCTGGGATCGACGATCGGCGCCACCAGGCGATGGCCGAGGGCGCGCTTGAAGGCGTCGCAGTCGGGGCACCAAGTGGCCCCGAAGACCACCGCGACCCGCTTTCCTTCCGCCGACGCCTGCCGACAGGCCGCATCGACGTGGGCGCGGGCATCCTCCTGGTCGGGGTTCGAGCGAGAAGTGTCCATCCGTGACTAAGTGCCGCCACGAAGGCAGACCGGGACGGGAGAACCCCGTCATCACCCCACCGGCGCGAACACCGCGTGGAACCCGAGGTGCACCGGCGACGGCAGCGGCACCACCGCCACCGGCCCCGCCTCCACGCGGAAAGCATCGAAAACCAGGAACGCGCTCTCGCCCGTGGCGGCATCGAAGCGCTGGCAGATCACGGCTCCCCCACCCTCCGGATTCGCCGCGAAGGCGGGCTCGCCTCCCAGGTACCACCCCGGCGGAGCCTGCCAGACCTCGGGGCGGTCGGGCTGAGACCAGGAGAGGTGCGCCACCTGGTCGAAGAACTTCCGTCCCGGCCGGCCGGTCCGCGAGATCCCCAGCATCCAGAGGTCATCGTAAGGGCGCCCCGCCAGGGCGGGATCGATCGCCGGGAAATCCGGGGCGCGGTCATAGGTGATCTCGCGGGTCTCCAGGAGCGTCGCCGTCGGCAGGTCGATCACGAAGCGGACGGGGCGGCCGGGACCGACGTCCGCGAACAGGCCGGGGAGCAGATATTGATCGTAGACCGGGCGGTCGAGCTCGACGACGTCGACGGTCAGCCGGTCCTCTTCATCGAAAGCGTTGATGCCGTGGAGGACGTAGCGGTTCCCCACCGGCACGGAGGCGACCGGCTCGCCGTCCTCCCGGCGGACGATCAGCAGCTCGCTCCCCCGCTCCGGCTCCCAGCGCAGCGCGTCCATCAGTGTCTCCCCGGCGCCCAGGCGGGCCATGTCCAGCAGGTAGGGGCCGAGATGAAAGATCACATATTTGCCGGAGAGGCAAAAATCGTGGAGGGATGCGGGCATCGCGATCGGCAGCCGACGGCGATAGGCGAGCCGGCCGTCGGCGTGGAAGCGGTAGAGGTTGAGGCTCGGCTGGGCGGAGGTGAAGTTGATGCCGAAGTTGAACAGCTCGCCCGTCGCGGGATCGATCTTCGGATGGGCCGCGAACGGGCTGACGGGGTTCACGGCGCCGCCGAAGTTGAACGGGCCCCGCGTCTCCAAGGTTTCCGGATCGAGCTCCCAGGGGAGCCCCTGCTCGCCGAAGGCCAGCAGGCGCCCTTCCCAGGGGTAGATGCTGACGTTGAGCGGCGACTCCAGCGCCACCCCCCGCACCAAGCGGTCGCCCGGGAAGGCGGTGCCGAACGAGCGGTAGAGCGCCCGCCCCGCGGCCTCCTCCTCGGCGAGCCGCGTGCCGCGCACGTAGCGGCTGGTGAACCGGGCGCCGCCGTCGCCGAAGCGCAGGGCGCAGACCATGCCGTCGCCATCCAGCCAGTGCCGGTACTGCAACCCGCCGCGCTCGAAGCGGGCGGGGCCGTTCAGGTAGTAGGTGCCGCGCAGGAAGGCCGGAATCACACCCTCGATCCGCGGCTCGCAACGCTGCTCGTCCGGCGCGATGAATGCCTTTTCGAGGCCGGGGGCGTGGTCCTCGGTCATTCTCGACATCCTCTCGCCGCGCACCCGCGATCTCCTCGCTTCGATCGGCTTCCGTGGCCTGCGACCTCATCCCCGACCCTTCTCCTAAAGGAGAAGGGGGACGACTGCGATGCGGTCCGCGTTGGGCCCTCCCTCTCCTTTAGGAGAGGGACCGAGGGTGAGGTCGCAGGCCACAAACATCCCGATCCTGCGAGATGTGTATAAGAGCGCAGCCACCCCCTCACCCCGCCGCCTCCATCGCCACCTCCGCCACCGCCAGCCGCTCGGTCCGGAACCGTTCCATGCTGGGGACCGGGAACCTCCAGGTATAAATCTCGGACGTCTCGCGGCAGGCCGCTTCCAGGCGCCCGGCCATCGCCGCGGGATCGAACTGGAGGTTGTCGAGGTCGATGCCGCGGATGTAGGCGGCGTTGGTGAGGGCCCGCGAATCGTCGAGCACGGCGGCGGTGACGACCGCGAAGGTCCAGCGCGCGAGATCGCGGAGGTTTTCGAGCTGCTCGTCGAGCACCTCGCGGGCCTCGTCGAGGCTCACCCCAACCCGGTAGAAGGTCAGCTCGGCCGCGGCCAGCGCGCCCACGTCCATGAACTCGAAGTAGACCGGCTCGGGGGTTTCGAGGATCACGGTTTCCTTCTTCCACCGGTAGTAGGCGGCGAGGACACGGTGCATGCCGTGATTGATCGGTCCGAGCTGGCCGAAGCGGCGCAGGAAACCGGGCAGGAAGGTGCGGTCGACGTGCAGGTCGTTGATGAACGGAAAGACGTAGAACGCGAAATAGATCGTCAGCTCCCAGACGTAGCGCAGCGAGAAGCACTCCTGATCGCCGAGCGTGCAGTAGCTGACCGCGAAGCTGGGCACGTACGCCTCGTAGACCGCCCGCGCCAGCGGCTCGTAGAGGCGGACCTTGGCCTCCAGCTCCTTGCGGTCGCGGGTCAGGATGGCGTCGGCGATCAGCGTGTTGTAGATCGAGATCAGATCGCCACCCGGGCTGTAGAGCGGATCGGTGAACCGGCAGGCCTCGCCGCAGAGCGCCCATCCCGCGGGCGAGATCGTCTGGCCGCTGTCGAGGGCGAAGCTGGTGATCCCCGAGTGATGGAGCACTTTTCGCTGCGGCAGGTCGCGTGCATAGAGCGGATATTCGCGGCAGATCCATTCGATCAGCTTGTCGGCCGTGGCCACGTCCTTGCTGTTGACGACGGCGGAGTCGTAGACCAGCCCCAGGCTGGTCTTGCCGTGCAGCGGGATCTCCCAGAACCAGTAGCCTTCGCCGCAATAGTGATTGGTCGCGAGGAAGGTCGGGAAATGCCCCAGCGCCGACCGCTCGGGGCGCAGCCGGATCGCCTTGCGGTCGAGGTTCGTGCACTTCTCGGGATCGAGCAGCCCGTCGACCCAGAGGAACGAGGAGCCGTGCTTGATCGGACTGGGGCGTTCGAGCTTCTGGCGCCGGGCGAGGAAACGGTTTCTTCCCGAGGCGTCGACCACCCAGCGGGCGCAGCCGGCGATCTCCTCGCCGTTCACCTCGAAACGAAAGGCGTGCGGCCCCTCCTCGCCGAGCTCGACGTCGAGCCCGGTGATCGGATGGATCAGCTCGTAGCTCGCGCTCTCGCGGTTGCGGCGCAGCACCTCGGCCTCGAAGGTGTTGCGGTCGAGCTGGTAGGTGGCGATGTTCGAAACCTTGCGGATAAACGACTGACTGAGATCCTCCCAGACGTCACCGCCGCGCTGCGACTTCCAATAGAAACGCAGGTTGTATTTGAGGTAGTGCTCCTGCAGCAGGTACTCTTCCAATTCGAGCACCCGCGAGTAGTAATAGCCGCTGACCTGCACCGTGGCCTCCCCCACCTTCTGCTTGGGCGAGGGGATCTCGGCGCCGCGGTCGACCATCAGGATGTTGATCCCGGGCTCGGCGAGCAGCAGTTGGCGAGCGAGGGTCAAGCCGGCCAGCCCGGCGCCGGCGATCAGGACGTCGACTTCACGAAAGGTTTTCTCTTCCATTTTTCATCCCCGCTTTCAATGGGTTCCCAGGATGACCGCGCAGGCGTGGCCGTCGGCGCCGAGCGCGGTCAGCAGGGCCCGGCGGACGGCGACGCGGCGGGTGCCGGCGGCGGCCCCGGTCAGCGGGAAGCCCGCTTCGGTCGATTCGAGGCCGCGGACCCCCGGCAGGCTCCCCTCCCGGAAGGTGCCGAGCAGGGCCACCGCCTGGAAGCCGCCGGAGGCTCCCAAAGCCTCGCCCAGCATGGATTTGATCGCCGTCACCGGCAGCCCGGCCGCGCGCTCGCCCAGGGCGGCGGCGATCCCCGCGGCCTCGGCGCGATCGCCGGCCGGGCTGCCGTTGGCGGAGAGGCTCACCGCGTCGATCTCACCAGGGCCTATCGCAGAATCGTCGAAAGCGATGCGGACGGCGCGGGCGATGGCGCGAGCGGCGCCGGCTTCGCTCTCGGTGGGATCGAAAGCGGCGCCGTGGCCGAGCACCTCGGCGAGCACCGTTGCCCCCCGCGCCGCCGCCGCCTCTGCCTCTTCGAGCATCAGCAGGGCGGCCCCCTCGGCGAGGGCAAAGCCGCTCCGCCGGGCGTCGAGCGGCAGGGGCGCGGACTGCGACAGCCGGCGGGCTCGGAGATGCCCGAGGAAGGACTCGAAGCAGAGCTCCTCGGCGCCGCCGGCGAGCAGGGCCGCGGCGTGGCCGCTGCTGATCATGCCGGCGCCGGACGCGATCGCCAGCAGCCCCGAAGCCTCGCCGGCCGAGATGGTCGAGTTGACGCCGCGCAGGCCGTGCCAGATGGCGGTCTGCCCGGCGGCGGCATTGATCACGCTGTTGGCGAAATCGAGCGGGCTGACGTGCGAGGGTCCGAGCTGGATCCCCCGGCGGTCGAACTCGGCGATCGTCTTGACGCTGCAGAAGGTGGTGCCCAGCACCAGCCCCACCTCGCGCTCGGCCCGCAGCTCGGGCGTCCAGCCGCTCTCGTCGAGGGCGGCTTGAGCCGCCGCCAGCAGCAGCCGCGAGGTGCGATCGACCGGCCGCAGGTTGCGGCCGCCCAGGTACTCGCGCGGATCGAACGGGCGGATCTCGCCGGCCTCCCGGGGTCCATGCCCGTCCAGCCCCAGGCCGTCCAAGGGAAACAGCTCAATGGATTTCAGGCCGCTCGTCCCCGCGCAGAGGGCGGCGTGGAGTCCCTCCGGCGTGTCCGCCAGCGGCGAGATCACTCCGGCCCCGGTGACGACGACGGACCGGCGGGCGCTCAAAGCCCCACCTTCCGCAGGATCACCGAGGCGTTGTTGCCGCCGAAGGCGTAGGCGTTGTTCATCGCCAGCAGCACCTCATGGTCGCGCGCCTCGTTGGGGACGAAGTCGAGGCCGTCCTCCGGCTCCTCCAGGTTCATGGTGGGAGGGATGCGGTTCTCGGCGATCGCCAGGGCGCAGACCGCCGCCTCGATGGCGGAGGCGGCGCCCATGGTGTGGCCGATCATCGACTTGATCGAGCTCATCGGGATGCGCGCCGCCGCCCCGCCGAACACCCGCTTGACGGCGAGGATCTCGAGGCGGTCGTTGGTCGGCGTGCCGGTGCCGTGGGCGCTGACGTAGCTGACCTCCTCCGGCGACGCGCCGACGTCCGCCAGCGCCCGCTCCATGGCCCTGGCGGCGCCGTCCGCCTCCGGATGGGCGGCGGTCATGTGGTGGGCGTCGCAGGAGAGCCCGTAGCCCGCCAGCTCGGCGTAGATCCGCGTGCCGCGGTCGAGCGCCCGCTCCAGCGGCTCGAGCACCAGCACGGCGGCCCCCTCGCCGGGGATCATCCCCTTGCGGTTGCGGTCGAACGGCTGGCAGCGCTCGGGAGCGATGGCGCCGAGGCGGGCGAAGCCGGTGTAGGTGATGCGCGAGAAGGAGTCGGCGCCGCCGGCCAGCATCAGGTCGGCGCGGCCGGCGCGCAGCACGTCGAGGGCGTGGGCGAGGGCGTAGTTGCCGGCCGCGCAGGCGGTGGGGATCATCGTGTTGACCCCCGCGAAGCCGAGCTCGCGGGCGACGTGGGCGGCGATGGTGTGGCAGGGGTAGAGGGAGAGGAACTCCGTCCCCACCCGATCGAGCTCGCCGGCCAGGATCCGGTCGTCGAGCTTCTCCACCTCGCGCGGCTCGCCGGAGGTGGTGCCCATCGCGACCCCCGCCCGCTCGGGATCGACGGCGCCAGTTTCCAGGTCGACGTCGAGACCCGCGTCCTCCAGCGCGAGCCGGGCGGCGGCGATGGCCATCTGGGAGGCGCGGCCGAGCGCCGCCGGGTCGAGCCGGCGCACGTAGGAGCCGGGCTCGAAGCCGCGCACCTCCGCTCCCAGGTGCACGCTGAACAGACGGGTATCGAACGACTCGACCGGGGCGAACCCCGACCGGCCGGCGAGCAGGCCGTTCCACACGTCCTCCCGCCCGATGCCGATCGGGGTGACCAGGCCGAGGCCGGTCACCGCGATCCGGGGCTCCATGGCTACACCGCCTGAGACTGGGCCGGCGCCTCGGACAAACGCCCCTGAACCAGCGCCACCATGTCGGGGATGCTGTCGATCTCCTTGTAGCGCTCGTCCGGGAGCTCCAGCCTGAAGGCCAGATCCACGTCGACTCCGATTTCCAGCAGTGAGAGCGAATCGAGCTTGAGCTCATCCCGCAGCGTCGCCTCGTCCCCGATGCGAGCCGGATCCAATCCCGCGACGTGAGCAATAATCTGCTTGATCCTGGCCCGAACCTCCGTGGCGTCCTGATTCATCTCACTCTCCCCTTTCTAGTGCTTTAGACGATAGGAACGTTGATCCAGCAGGCCTGCTTACCGCTGGTACCTATCTTAGGCTCATTTGAGGGAGATTCGTTACAGGCTTTCAGGTGTGCCGATATAGAAACGGCTCGATAGCAGATATAAAAACTCCGCATCCCCAGAGCAACGCAACAACGCAAGCGCCGGTTCCTTCCACGATCAGACGCCCGAGCCAGGTGAGCGCGACGGCCGCGGTCCAGAGCAGGAGCCAGAGGGGAACCAGCGGCAGCGCGAGAGCTCGCGGAGGCGCGAAGGGCAGGCTGCCCGCCAGCGCGGACCAGAACCGCAACCCGCTGGAGGGCGTGCGGAGCCCCTCACGCTCGACGGCCGCCGTGATCGCCGCCGCCTCGATCGCCGCGAAGGCGGTCTCGAACCGGCTCCCCGGGAGCCCCGCGACGTCGTAGGCGCCGTTCTCCATCGGATGGCCGTGGTACCGGAAGCCGTTCGCCGACCCTTGAGCGAAGTAGAGCAGCAGGTAGGGGCGGAAGGGGCCGAAACCCCGGGGGACCTCCTGCGCCTGGAGGGCGTGGAAGGCCTCGTGGACCAGCGTGCCGAGCCCCTCGACGCTCCCCGGCTCCCAGGCCTCCGGTTCGACGTAGATGCAGGTGCGGCGCGGCCTCAGCAGCCCGGGAATGACGATCGCCTCGGCCCTCAGCAGCCGGACCAGGTGCGGAGCGCCGCGATGGAAGGAGACCGGGCTGAGGTCGAGCGTCGGAAACACGGCCTGAAGCAGGCGCTTCACCTCCTCCGGCGGCTCGATCCGGGGCGGGAAGAGCCAGCGCCAGAGCCGGCGCGCGCGCGCCTTGAGCCGGTCGCCGGTAAGGGGGCGGTCCGCCACGGCAAGAGGGTAGCCGAAGAGCTTCGCGGGGGGCAATGGCCGGGACCGGTAACTCCCCAGGAGACAAGAGCGAGCGCGGCGGCGCATGACGCCCGCCCTGCTTCGCCTCTCCTGGAGATCTCTGATGTCATCATTCCGAGCCCGCAGTATTCTGCTCATCCTGGCGCTGATCGGCTGGCTGCCGCTCGTGTCGCCGGCCCGCGCCGCCGCGCAAGGCGTGGATTCCGGACCCGCCGGGGACTCTCCGCAGCCCGATTGCACCGCCGCGGCCACCAACGCGGAGACCGTCCCGGCCGGCGGCAACTCCCACGTGACGCACTGGGTGACGCTCGACCCGAATCAAGGGTGCACTTGGCACGTGGAGGTCGTGGGCGGCACGGGCTGGATCAGCGGCGTCGTCGTGGGCTCCTGGAGCTGGCGTACCGTCGAATTCGCCGCCGCTTCGAACGGCACCGGTGCCCACCGGTCGGCGACGGTGAGGATCCTGGCTGGAACCGCGGGCAATACCCAGCTCGCCACCTTCCAGGTCGAGCAGGACCCGGTCCCCCCTGGGTGCACCGGGTTCGGCGACCCCCAGCTCAACGATCCGAATCCCCCGGAAGGCGGAGGCGGCTGGGGCGCGCTGGTGCCCCTGTCTCCGAACATGGACTGCCAGGGGTGGGCCGTCGCGGCTCCCTCGTGGATCCACGTCACCGGCATCTACAACACCCTGCGCAACAACCAGTGGTATGGGCACTTCTTCTATACGGTCGATCCCAACACCACCGGCCAGGCGCGCTCCACCTCCATCCTCGTCTACCAGCCGGGGACGATTTACGAATCGCCGCTCGCCTCGGTCAACCAGCCCCCCTGCACGTATGGCATCACGGGGCAGCCGCAGCAGGCGCTGCCCGGCGAGGGGGGTACCTACGCGCAGATGCAGGTGACCTCGCAGGCCGGCTGTCCGAGCCAGCCGGCGCAGGCACCGGCCTGGATCCGTTTCCAGGGGCAGAGCTCCACCTTCGACTACGACCGCAACGGGCCAAGCGCGCGGTCCGGCCTTCTGGGGTTCGGCACGCAGAACGTGACCATTCAACAGGCCCCCACCGCCCCCGAGACCTACCGCATCACCAGCAAGGCGATCCTGCCCACCTCGCACGTCACCGATCCCCTCGGCGGCATCGGCCACCACTGTGACGGCGCAGTGGACAGCGCCGTCTGGGGCACCGACCTGGTCACCTGGCTACGGGGGGACAACCACAACCGGTTCGACCCGGCGCCCGACGGCGCGTTCTCGGGACAGGGCCTGAACGGCCTCGCCACTTCGCGGACGCTCGATCAGGTGGAGTTCACCTGGAACGGCAACCAGTTCAGCGACGTCAATTTCTTCCATAACATCATTGAATCCCACCGCGACTTCACGTACCGCCATGGGGACCTCTTCTTCTCGTGCGACGAGGGTGGGCAGGCCAACGTTCCACAACTGGGGAGAGCCTATACGGACGACGGCACCGGCTATATCGACCTCAACAGCTCTGTCGCCATCCCGAGCTCGCTCGTCCCTGGAGCGCCGAACCTGGACACGTCCCTGAGTGTCACGATCGACGCCGCTCACCACCTGACGCTGGATTGGAACGAAGATCCGTGGACGCAGGCTTTCCGCGTGGAACGCAAGCTCCCGAACGGGAGCTGGATGCCCCTGGAGACGTATACCACCAGCGATGTCTCCTGCATCGACCTCTACGGTGTCTTCGGCGCCGAAGAGGCGTATAAGCGGCTCTTTGATCCCCCCATTTATCCTTTCGGAAAAGTGCTCAACAGCGCCACCTTCAACCTGCCCGCGATCACTCAGACCCAGCCCGAGTATGTCTGGCCGGCCGCCTGCGTGGACCGTATCGGAGGTCACGAGTGGTGGCGGGAACCGTGCGCGCTGCACACGCTCATCCCATCTCTGTCCGAATTCTCCGCGGGGTCCCAGCAGAGCCGTAGCGTGCTTGGCGCCGCCTGGCCGTCCTGCCCCTGGACCGCCCAGAGCGACTCCTCCTGGCTGACTCCCCAGGCGGCAAACGGTACCGGCAGCGTTTTCGTGGGTTACAACCTCGCCGCCAACACGACCGCGGAATGCCGGTACGGATCGATCAACTACACCACCCCCGGCGGGTCGCCGGTCAAGCTGAGCGTGACCCAGCAGGGCCTGGGGCCGGCCATCCACTGGAACGCGGCCGCGGATTTCCGGCCGGAAGGTCTGTCGAACCCGGCGGCCGATTGCCACGGGAGCTCGCAGGTCTGGACATACATGGCCTCCAACCGCGCCGACAACCGGACGCAGGTCTGGGCACTTCCCGTGTTCCGCCATGACAGCGATTGCAGCGCCGGAAGCCGCTCGTACTGGAAACCCGACAGCACGAACTGCGAGGTCGGAGTCGCCCGCGTGGGACAAGCACCCCGTCTGTTGCTCACGCCGAGTTGGAACTACCGATCCGTCCTCGCCTGGCGCAACCCGGCAGCGGCAGGCTATTTCAATGTCGCGGGCGACATCCACGATGAAGGGGGCCACGGCGGGCATTGGTACATCGACAAGGGAGCGACCCCGATCGCCAGCGGCACCCTCGCCGGCGGCGCCACGCAGCCGTTCAACGCGACGTTCCAGGCCGGCGCGGGGGAAACCGTCCTCCTCACCTATGAAGACAACCAGGGCTATGCCAGCGAGGCGTCCGTGGACCTCACGTTCGCCCAGGCCGCTCCTCCCAACTGCTCTCTAGTCACCATCCAGCCGTTCGATGTCTACCTCGACCCCAACCCGCACACCAATCAGACGCTCTCCATCACGGCCACCCAGGCGGGGTGCCCGTTCTCCGCGCAGACATCGAACCCCACCCAGCTCACGATCGCTGGCGCCGATCCCCAAGGGCGGCTGAGCGGGACCACCGGCACGGGCGGCGCGGCCTCCCTGACCTATGGCGTGGGATACAACCCCAACCAGTACCGCGAGATGACCATCCTGGTGTCGATGGGACAGACGACCCGGCTCTTCACCGTGCACCAGACCGGGGCCGATCCCTGCCAGGTCACCGACCTCAACATCTACTACCAGACGGTCGACTCGGGCACGCACAACATCAACCTCGTCGTGACCACCACCGGCGCGAGCTGCCCCTTCACGGTGACCCGGACGGTGGGCGGGAGCTGGCTCGGCCTGCCCGGCGGCGGAGCGACCTACAGCGGCATGACGGGAGCGAACCGTCAGGCCACGGTGCTGCTCAACGTGGCGGCGAACCAGGGCGCGCAGCGGACCGGCACCCTCCATCTCAGCCCCACCCAGGGGCAGACCATCGTCGAGTACAACCTGACGCAGCGGGCCTATTCACCCCCCGCCGACCCCTGCGCTCAAGGGTGGTCCTCCGACAGCTACATTCCCGACGGCCTCACTTTCGTGGGCGGCGCGGGAGGAGCGGTACAGTTCCGGGTCAACCCGCCCGCCGGCTGCCAATACAAGGCGATCGAACGGTGCGGCACCTACTGCACGACCGACTCGCCCCGGCTCGACAGCTCGCTCCCCGCGCACACGGGCCCTTATACGTACAACACCCACGTGCCCGGCCTGAGCTGCGGCGGCGGCACCACGCGCACGACCTATGTGGACGTGAAGACCACCAGCGACAGCCAGACGCGAAACACGATCGTCATCTTCCAGACCTGCGCCAGCGACGCGCCCGGCGACCCCGCGACGGCCGACGGCGGCGAGCCCACCCCTGAGCCGGCTCCCGATCCGGACCAGTGGGACAACGGCTCGTGCCTGCCTTCCCGCGAGGCCGTGACCGACGCGAGCTCCGCAAGCTCCGCGACCATTGACACCACCGTTGCACCGCCCACCATCGAGGAGCAGGTGGATGCGCTGGCGGAAAGCCTGGGCAAGGAGTATCGCCAGCGCCGCGAGGAGATCCTCACCACCAGCGGCGATCCCAAAACCGACCTTGACGCGCTCGAAAAGGAGATCGCCGGCCGGTTCGAGCAAGGGACGATCGACATCTACGACCAGTCCAAGCTGCCCAGCCCGTTCGATCCGGGCTGCCCGTTGCCCCCCCCGAACCAGGTGCCCGCGAAGCCGTAGACCGCGGATCACCATCCTGGCCTGAAGGGCTCCAGGGAAGCCGGGGCGGTTCCGACCGCCCCGGCTTTTTGCGGGAACCCGCCGGCCCTCGACGCTCTTCGCGGGGGGCAATGGCCGGGGCCGGCGACTCCCCAGGAGGTAAGAGCGAGCGCGGCGGCGCATGACGCCCGCCTCGGTTCGTCTCTCCTGGAGATCTCTGATGTCATCATTCCGAGCCCGTCATGGCATTCTCACGCTGGTGCTGGTCGGCTGGTTGCCGCTCCTGTCGCCGGCCCGGGGCGCCGCCCAGGACACATCGCCCGCGCCAGGGGAGGGGGGGACGTCTTCCCAGCAGGCGTGCACCGGCTTTGGCGACCCCCAACTCAACAATCCCAGTCCTCCCGAAGGCGGAGGCGGTTGGGGCGCGCTGGTGCCTCTGTATCCCAACACGGACTGTTCGGGATGGGCGGTCTCGGTCCCCTCGTGGATCCACATCAGCGGCATCTACAACACCCTGCGCAACAACCAGTGGTATGGGCACTTTTTCTATACGGTCGATCCCAACACCCTCGGCCAGGCCCGCTCGACCTCCCTCCTCGTCTACCAGCCGGGGACGAGCTACGAATCGCCGCTCGCCCCCATCAACCAGCCCCCCTGCACGTACGGCATCACGGGACAGCCCCAGCAAGCGCTGCCTGGAGAGGGCGGCACCTACGCCCAGATGCAGGTGAACACTCAGAGTGGATGTCCGAACCAGCCGGCGCAACAGCCGTCCTGGATCCGCTTCCAAGGGCAGAGCACCGCCTTCGACTACGATCCGAACGGATCCAGCGCGCGCTCTGGCCTGCTGGCGTTCGGCGGGCAAAACGTGACGATTCAGCAGGCCTCGCTCCCCGCCCAGACCTACCGCATCACCAGCAAGGCCATCCTGCCCACCTCGCACATCGTCGATCCTCTCGACGGCGCCGGCCATCGCTGTGACGGCGCGGTGGACAGCCCCGTCCGTACGATCAGCCCGCTCACCTGGTTACGGGGGGACAATCACGCGCTCTTCGACCCGGCTCCCGATGGCGCCTTTTCGGGGCCGGGCCTGAACGGTACTACCGACGCGCGGACTCTCGACCAGGTGGAGTTCACCTGGAACGGTCACCAGCTCAGCAATGTCGACTTCTTCCACAACATCATCGAGTCCCATCGCGACTTCACCTATCACCACGGCGACCTCTTCTTCTCCTGCGAGGAAGCCGGCCAGGCGAGCTCCGCGCAGCGCGGAACGTACTCCATCCTCCCCAACGGTGACGGCCATATCGAGCTCAACAGCTCCGTCGCCATCCCGAGCTCGCTCGTCTCCGCCGCTCCGAATCTGGATACGAATCTGCAAGCCGACATCGACGCCGCTCACAACCTGACGATCAGCTTGAGGGAAGACCGGTGGACGCAAGGCTTTCGCGTGGAGCGCAAGCTTGCGAATGGAAGCTGGATGACTTTGAGAACAGACATGACCAGCGAGGTCTCCTGTGTCGACCTCTACGGCCCGACCGGGGCCGCGGAGGCCATTGCCCGGCTCTTCGATCCGCCGGCCATCGGGCAATTGTCCGCCAGCGTCACCTTCAACCTGCCCGCGATCAGGCAGACGCAACTCGAGAGCATCTGGGACTCGGCCTGCCTGTACTACCCCGGCGATGAATGGTGGCACGAGCCCTGCGCGCTGCACACGATCCTGCCGTCGCTGGCCGAATTCTCCGCCGGGTCCCAGCAGAGCCGCAGCGTGCTCGGCGCCACTTGGCCGTCCTGCACCTGGACCGCCCAGAGCAATGCCTCCTGGCTGACTCCACAGGCGGCGAGCGGCACCGGCAGCGGAGCCGTGGGTTACAGCCTCGCCGCCAACACGGCAGCGGAATGCCGGTACGGATCGATCACTTATTCCGCTCCCGGTGGATCGTGGGCAAAGCTGAGCGTGAGTCAGCGGGGGCTGGGGCCGGCCACCCACTGGAATGCCGCGGCTGACTTCCGGCCGGAGGGGCTGTCGAACCCCTCGTCGGATTGTCATGGCAACCCGGAGGTCTGGACGTACATGGCCTCGAATCGCGGGGACAGCCGATCGCAGGTCTGGGCGCTCCCCGTCTTCCGCCATGATGGCGATTGCAGCGCCGGAAGCCGCTCGTACTGGAAATCCGCCTCCAATACCTGCGATGTCGGAATCGGCCGTGAGGGGCTGGGATCCCGGCTGCTCCTGACCCCGAGCTTCAACTCTCGCGCCGCCGTCGCCTGGCGCAATCCGGGGGCGGCGGGATATTTCAACGTCGCGGGCAACATCCACGACGAGGGGGGTCAAGGCGGGCACTGGTACATCGACCAGGGATCGGCCCCGATCATCAGCGGCGATCTCCCCGGGGGCGCCAACCAGACGTTCAACGAGACGTTTCAGGCCGGCGCCGGAGAGACCGTCCTCTTCACGTATGAGGACAACCCGGGCTTCGCGAGCGAGGCGTCCGTGGATCTCACAGTCGCCCCGGCCGCCGATCCCTGCTCGCTGATCGCGATCCAGCCGACCGACGTCAACGTGGACGCCGGCGCGCAGAGCAATCAGGCCCTCTCCATCACCGCCACCCAGGCGGGATGCACGTTCTCCGCACAGACCTCGAGCCCCGGCCAGCTCACGATCGCGGGCGCCGATTCCCAAGGGCGGCTCAACGGGATCACCGGCGCGGGCGGTGCGGCCTCCCTGACCTATGGCGTGGGAGCCAACACCGGCCAAGACCGCCAAATGACCATCCAGGTGTCGATGGGGCAGACGGCGCGGACCTTCACCGTATACCAGAGCGGAGTCGCTTCCTGCCAGGTCACCGGCGTCAACCCCTCTTCCCAGATGGTCGACTCGGGTGCGCACTCCCTCGACCTCATCGTGACCACGACCACTCCGAGCTGTCCTTTCACAGTGACCCGGACGGCTGGCGGCAACTGGCTCGCCCTGCCCGGTGGCGGATCGACCTACGCCGGGACGACCGGAGCCAACGGTCAGACCACGGTGCAGTGCGACGTCTTGGCGAACCCGGGCGCGCAGAGGACCGGCACCCTGAATTTCAGCCCCACCCAACAACAGAGCGTCCTCTTCAACCTGACGCAGCAGACCTATGCCCCGCCCACGGACCCTTGCGCCCAGGGCTGGTCTTCCGACAGCTACGTTCCCGAGGACCTCACCTTCACGAACGGCGCGGGAGGACCGGTGCAGTTCCGGGTCAATCCACCCGCCGGTTGCGAGTACAAGGCGATCGAACGGTGCGGCTCCACCTGCTTTACCAGTGATCCCAGGCTCGACAACTCGCTCTCCTCGCACGTGGGAGCCTATACCTACACCACCAACGTGCCCGGCCTGAATCGGGGTTGCACCACCGGCAGCCGGCGAACGATCTATATCGACGTGAAGACCACCAATGACGGCCTGACGCGGAGTACGATCACCATCTATGAGACTTGCGACGGCGACTCGCCCGGCAACCCCGGGGAGCCCGACGGAGGCGACAATCCCGCCCCTGAGCCGGCCCCCGACCCGGACCAGTGGAACAACGGCTCGTGCCTGCCCTCTCGTGAAGCCTCGATCAGTGGGAGCTCGGCAGGTACCGACGGCACCATGTCACCGCCCACGATCGAGCAACAGGTGGACGCGCTGGCGGAAAGCCTCGGCAAGGAATATCGCGCGCGCCGCGAGGAGATCCTCGCCACCAGCGGCGACACCAAAACCGACCTGGAAGCCCTCGACCAGGAAATGGCCGATCGGTTCGAGCAGGGGACGATCAACATCTACAGCGCGGCCAGTCTGGGCAATCCCTTCGATCCCGGCTGCCGGTTATCCCCGGCCGATCAATAGCCGCAAGCTTCTCCTCCCTCGGCCGGAGCGGCGTCGACCGCCCCGGCCTTTTTCAACGCTTCGCGTACGAGATCCGGTAGATCGCTCCCGCCCGGTCGTCCGACACCAGCAGCGCCCCGTCCGGCATCACCTGCACGTCCACCGGCCGACCCCAGGACTCGCGCCCTTGCAGCCACCCTGAAGCGAACGGCTCGTAGGAAACCGCTCTGTTGCCTTGCAGCCGCACCAGGGTCACCCGGTAGCCGATCGGCGTCGAGCGGTTCCAGGAGCCGTGCTCGGCGATGAAGATCTGATTGCGATAGGTTTCGGGAAACATGGTGCCGGTGTAGAAGCGCATGCCGAGCGCGGCGACGTGCGGTCCCAGCTCTCGCGCCGGCGGCGTGAACTCCGAGCAGGCGTGCTTCTTGCCGAATTCAGGATCGGAGATCCGCCCGGCGTGGCAATAGGGGAAGCCGAAGTTCATCCCCGCCCTGGGCGCGTAGTTCAGCTCGTCGGGAGGGACGTCGTCGCCCAGCATGTCCCGGCCGTTGTCGGTGAACCAGAGCTCGTGGGTCACCGGGTGCCAGTCGAAGCCCACCGTGTTGCGGATCCCCCGCTCGACGATCTCCGGCTTCCCCTGCGCCGAAAGCTTCGTGATCGTTCCATAGATCGGGTTCTCTTTTTCGCAGATATTGCAGGGCATCCCTTCTGGAATATAAAGATTTCCATCCGGACCGGCGCGGAGGATCTTCCAGCCGTGGTGCCGGTCGCCGGGGAACGCGTCGGACACCACCACCGGCTTCGGCGGGTCGGTCAGGTGCTCGTCGATGTTGTCGAACCGGAGCACCCGCGACACCTCGGCCACGTAGAGCGACCCGTCCTTCCAGGCCACCCCGTTCGGCGAGCTGAGCCCCGAGGCGATGACGTGCATCTCCTCCGCCACCCCGTCGTGGTTGCGGTCGACCACCGCGTAGACGCTCGACCCCAGCGTCCCCACGTAGACGATCCCCTTGGGCGACAGCGCCATCGACCGCGCCCCCCGCACCTGGTTCGAATAGACCGCGATCGAGAACCCGGGCGGCAGCTTGATCTGCGCCACCCCGCCGCTCCCCGGAGCCGCCGGCGCCAGGCAGGCGAGGGCGGGGGCGAGGAGGAGGACGGCGGAGAGGAGGAGGGGCGATTTTAGATTCTGGATTTTGGATTTTGGATTGGGTCCCATGAGGCTCAGTCTCCCTTGTCGCCCCGAAACGCTCGCAAGAATCGTGCAGCCGGAACCCTCACCCCTGGCCCCTCTCCCGTCCTCTCCCCCCTCCCGCACCGGGAGAGGGGAACCCCCGCCCTCAAAATCCCGCGGGGTTTTCTCCCTCTTCTCCCGGTGTGGGAGGGGGGAGGGGACGGGAGAAGAGGGTCGGGGTGATGAGGGCTCAACTCAACAACAGCCCCACTCCCACCGCCATCACCCCCACCGCCACCACCTTCCGCGCCGTCACCGGCTCGTGGAAGAAGAACCAGCCGGAGAGGAGGGCCATGAAGTTGCCGATCCCCCGCTTCAGCGTCTCGACGGTGCCCACGTAGAGCAGCGGCAGCGCCAGGAACTGGAAGCCAAGGGCGAGGGTGCTGATCACCAGGGCGAAGACGTAGAGGCCCGGAACCTTCCGCACCTGGGCGAGATCGCCCATCCGCCTCTGGACCGCCAGCACCAGCAGCGTCCCCGCCGCCACCCCGGCAGAGAGGACGAAGCCGTGGAACGGCGCGTTGCTCCGCTCCACCGCCAGCTTGTCGAAGGGGATCGTCATCGACCAGAGCAGCGCCGTGAACGCCACCATCAGCGCCCCCTTCGCCGCTCCTGGCTGACCGCTGCCCTCCTCCGCGGACCGCCGCCAGTGGAGGCCGACCGCCCCGGCGACCACCAGCAGGATACCGGCGGCGTGCGAAGGCGTCGGCCGCTCGCCCAGCAGCGGAACGGCCAGCAGGGTGGCGAACACCGGCGTCAGCGAGAGGAGCGGGATCGTCATCGAGAGCGGCGCGATCCGCATCGACCCCAGGAACAGCAGGTTGGCCACGCAGTTGAGCACCACCGACGCGAGCGCCGGCGCCCAGTAGCCGCCGCCCGGCCCCGCCGCGCCCTGCTGGAGCATCTGCTCCATCATCCAGACTCCGAAGAGAGGCACCGAGCCGATCGTCAGCAGGAACACCAGCGCCACCGGCGGAATCTCCCGCACCAGCATCTTCCGGGTCAGGTCGAAACCCGCCCAGCCGAGGCCGCAGGCGACGACGAGGAGGAGCGCCGGGAGGGGGATGGACATGGGAGTGGGAGTGTATCGCGAGGTTGCGCCAGGCCTTGCAGTCGGCGCTGCAGAAAAAGCCCAACAAGGACGTAAAGGACGACAAGGACTGCAAGGACGAAAAACGGCCGGATTCGTCACCTCGCGCATTTGTCCGTGTTGTCCTTGTCGTCCTTGCAGTCCTTTGTTTCCTTCTTCCTGGTTTCTACGGTGCAGAGCGTCCGCTACCTCATCTCCGGTCCGCGGAGCGACTCGCGCAGATCGGCCACAGCGGGATGCTGGTGCGGGATGTCATACAGATCGAGGATCAGATCGAAAGCCTTCGCGAAGTAGGCGTCTTCTTCGTAGAACTCACCATACACCCTGCTCTGAAGAAGCGGTGGTAAAGACTCGGCTTTCTCCCCAGCCAGCAGCAGAGGGAGCACGCTTCGCTTCTGCGGTTCGGTGCCGAAAAGACGGTTGTTGATGAGATCGACCTCTGCCGCCACGACGTAGCCGGTGCTGGAGTCCTTGTTCTCGTACTTCCGGAGATAGTTCGGTGTGCCGACCATGACAATCCGGTCGCTCTTCGCGATCCGCTCCACGAACCGTGGCACGCTCGCGCCAATCTGCGCGTTGTGCCACCGATCCAACACCACCTCGATCCCCGCCTTCTGCAAGTCCGGCGCAAGCCGCTTTTCGACCCAGCGTTCATGCTCGGGCACGCCCCAGGCATAGCTGATGAAGCTCTCCGGCGGCGTGATCTTCTGCTCGGCTACATAGGCGCGCACGCGGAAGACGGCCTGCTCGAAGCGTGTCCGTTGCTCGGCGGCGCGGCGCTGCGTATCCACCTGGGTCTGCTCTTCCCGGGTCAACTGGATCGGCTCCGCCATTTTCGGCAATGCTAGCTTCTCGCCGCACTTCGGGCAGAAGGCATTTTCTTCTCCGTGCTGCAAGGCGTCGCGAACCACCGCGCGATTCAGTGGATGACCCTTGCTGCAAAGCACCGGCTCATAACGCAGCACAGTCAGGTTCCGCCGTGCGAGAAAGCTCTCGAACAAGCCCTGGAACAGCGTGCGCACCGGCGCGCCGACGCTAGGGCCGAAGAGGAGCACAAAGTCCAATTCGCCGTCGCGTTCGGACTCCTGCTTGAATCCACACACCAACCCGTCGCCCACCTCGTAACGCGCGTTGTTCTGCCACTGGGCCGTCCGCGTAAAAGTGTGCGTATAGCCAAGCAGCACCACCAGCGAGGCGAATACGTTCTCCGTCGGGCCGCTCACCGTATAGGCCACGCCATCCTCGGTCGCCTGCTCGTCCTCGGGCGGCTTCTTCAGATTGATCAGCTCGGGGAAGACCAGATACGGCTCCAGGCGGAGTGGGTCGGTTTCGCGGAAACAGACGTTGTGCTCCAGAAACAGCAGCGCCGCCGAATCCAGGAGCACGTCGCGCTCACCCACGGACAAGTCCTTCAGCTCTGGAAACTCGTAGCCGCCGGCCAGCAGCCGTTTCTCCTCCAGCGCACCCAGACCCTTCGGATTCCGCCGCGCCTCCAGCACGAACGACGACGCCAAGTTGTTGAGCCGTTCCGGTTGGAGCAAGATGCGCAGCTCGCCTTTCGAGGTCCGCAGACGTTTCACATAGCCATAGTTTTCCAGGTGGCCAACGGCGGTCAGCATCTCAGCGTCGGTGAAACGCCAGCCGGCATCGGTCGCCTCCAAGCAGCCGCGGAGCTCCTCGGGCGTAACGATAATCTGGGCGTCCGATTCCGCACCCTTGAGGCCGAGGACGTAGTCCTTAATACGCTTGAAGGTCGTAGTGGTGACCGTCGCGGCCTTGTCCTCCCAGGGGATCAGGGACTTCATGCGCTCGACCAGTTCCGCCAAGCCCTGCCCCGTGGCGGCGCTTGTCTCGATCGGACCGATGATGCCATGCCTCTGGCAGAACGCCTTCAGCTCCTCCGGCGTCAGCGAACAGACCCCGCGATCCGTCTGAGCGGCCACGAGGATGATGGGACAACGGCTTTGCCCCGTTTGGAGTTGCTTGAGCCAGAAGCCCACGCCATGCAGCGGGTCGCGAAGGTCCGAGGCGTCGAACAACACCAGCGCCAGATCGGCGTTGTCCACGAAGAGCGCGTGGACCAGCCGGTAGTCGGGCTGGCCCGCGAAGTCCCAGAGGATCGCCTCGCAGTCCGTCCCGTCCGTGCGGCGCTTGCCCAAGTCGGGAAACACCCAGAACTGCTGCCCATGGGTGGACTCCTGCTTCTCGAAACTGCCGTGTATCAGGCGATGGCCCAAAGCCGATTTGCCCACGCTGTGATCGCCCACCAATACAATCTTACCCGTCGTATGGTGGACCGCGCGCGCGACCGCCACGGCCTCGACGCGCTGGCCCAGTAGTACGTCGAAGTCCAGCTCGTAGAGATGGATCAGACGAAATCGCTTGTCGTCCGGCGTGCTTGGCTCCGATCCGGCGGTGGCCAGCAGGGGCAGCGTGGGATGGAGGGCGAGCGCGGGAATCCAAGAATCATGTGCCGGCTCCGGGATGACCGCGACCGTCTCCCACGTCGCGCAGCTCCAGAGGCGGATCGTATTATCCCAACTCCTCGAGGTCAGCAGACGACCGCTCGGCGAGAAGGCGACGATATCGACCCTTCCGGTGTGCCCTTCGAGTGTGCGAAGCAGCTTGCCGCTTTGCGCCTCCCAAAGCTTCACCGTATTGTCATCACTTCCGCTGGCCAGCGTCTTACCCCGCGGATCAAACGCTACGCTATGAACCGTTTCTTTGTGGCCTTTAAGTGTATTAAGAAGCTTGCCACTCTCCAAATTCCAGAGCTTGAGATCGTTATTCCAACCGCTGCTTACAAGCCACGGGCCCTCGGGACTAATAGCAACGCAAGCAACCGCAACTCCGGTGCCTGCTTCAATTGTGCGGACCAGCTTCCCACTCTCCGAATGCCAAAGCTTGATGGTGTTGTCTTGATAACCAGCAGTCAGCCTCACGCCCTTTGGATCAAAGGCCACGCTCCAAGGATGGTCTCCTCCTTTGAGCGTACGGAGCAGCTTACCGTTTTGCACATCCCAAAGCTTCACCGTCCGGTCAGAACTCCCGCTGGCCAGAGTCCCGCCTTGGGGATCAAACGCTATGCTCAAGACCGCGTCCTGGTGCCCTTCGAGCGTACGAAGCAGCTTGCCGCTGCGCGCCTCCCAGAGCTTCACCTCGTTGTCATTACTCCCGCTGGCCAGCATCTCACCCCGCGGATCAAACGCCACGCTATTGACCGCGCCCTGGTGCCCTTCGAGCGCGCGGAGCAGCTTCACGCCCGGGGGCAGCCCCGGCCGCAGCTCTTTGTTCGCCCGTTGCGCTTGCTCTTTCTCTTTTGCCATAGGGTCAAGGTATTCTAACCGCAGACGGCACAATTCAGGCGGAGGTGGAGGCCGGTGGTCGTCAGCCGACGACGAACGCCCCCGCCCGGGCGGGCGGCATCCTCCACCCCCCCTTCCCCCGCCCCGCCCAACTTCCGCTAAACTCCCCCCTGCACTCTCTGCACTCCGAAGGACGCCGTCATGAATCTCACTCCCGAGCTGGTCTCCGACATCCTGGTCCGCCAGGGCTACCTCACCGCCGCGCAGGGCGACACCATCAAGGCCGAGTCCAAGGCGATGCCGGCCCGGCTGCGCAATTCGGCCGCCTTCGAGCAGAAGGCCCTGGCATACGACCTCATCCTCCAGCTCCGGCTGCCCAACCAGAAGGACTCCGGCGGCGCGCTGACCGAGCTCGACGTCTCCCATGCCATCGCCGCCGACGCCAAGCTCGACCATATCCGCATCGACGCCCTCAATCTCAACGCCGACCTCATCGAATCCAAGATGTCGCGGCCGTTCGCCAAGCGCCACCGCATGATCCCGCTCGACATGGCCAACGGCAAGCTGCGGGTGGCCCTCGCCAACCCCTACGACATGGAGGGGATCGACTTCTTCCGCCGCATCGCCGGCCGCGACGCCCAGTTCGTCGTCGCCTCCGAGCCCGACATCCTCAAGGCGCTCACCGAGTTCTACGGCCTCCGCCACTCCGTCAAGCGGGCGGAGCGCGACCTCAACTCCGGCATCGACCTCGGCAACCTCGAGCAGCTCAGCCGGATGAAGAGCGAGACCGAGATCGAGTCGTCCGACCAGCACGTGGTCAACGCCGTCGAGTTCATGCTCCAGCACGCCTTCGAGAGCCGGGCCAGCGACATCCACATCGAGCCCAAGCGCGAGGAGAGCCTGATCCGCTTCCGCATCGACGGCGTCCTGCACGACATCCAGCGCATGCCAAAGGTTGTCCACGCCGCCGTCACCTCGCGGATCAAGACCATGTCCCGCCTCGACATCGCCGAGAAGCGCCGCCCCCAGGACGGCCGGGTCAAGATGAGCCGCGCCGGCCGGGAGGTCGAGCTCCGCGTCTCCACCCTGCCGGTGGCCTTCGGCGAGAAGGTCGTGATGCGCATCTTCGACCCCCAGGTCGTGATGCAGGACCTCGAGGGACTCGGCTTCTACGCCGACGAGCTCTCCACCTTCAACGACTTCATCTCCCGCCCGCACGGCATCGTCCTGGTCACCGGCCCCACCGGCTCGGGGAAGACGACCACGCTCTACTCCGCCCTCAAGACCATCTGCACCCGCGAGATCAACGTCACCACGATCGAGGATCCGATCGAGATGGTCTACCAGGATTTCAACCAGACCGAGGTGCAGCTCAAGGTCGGGATCACCTTCGCGGCCGCCCTGCGCCACATCCTGCGCCAGGACCCCGACGTCATCATGGTCGGCGAGATCCGCGACAACGAGACCGCCCAGTACTCGATCCAGGCGGCGCTCACTGGCCACCTGGTCTTCTCCACCCTGCACACCAACGACGCCTCCTCCTCGATCTCGCGCCTGATCGACCTCGGCGTCGAGCGTTTCCTGATCAGCTCGACGGTGGTGGGCGCCATGGCGCAGCGGCTGGTGCGCAAGATCTGCCCGCACTGCATCACCGAGCGCTTCCTGGAGACGGAGGAGATCGGCGCCCTGCGCCTCGCCGTCCCTCCGGGTAAGCGGGTGAAGGTGAAGGAGGGCGAAGGGTGCTTCGAATGCCGCAACACCGGCTATCTCGGCCGCACCGGCATCTTCGAGATCATGCCGATCGACGACGGCATCAAGAACCTCGTCGTCGAAGGCAAGGACGCCCCCGAGATCAAGCGCGAAGCCGTCAAGAACGGCATGCGCACCCTCCGCCAGTCGGCCCTGCGCAAGCTGGCCGAGGGGGTGACCACCTTCGAGGAGGTGGTGCGGGTGACGGGGTTGTAGGGGAACCCCCCGCCGGGCATTCCAGGGGCAAAGCCCCTCTCAATGGGTAGCTGCCTGCCGTTTAACCCTACTCAACGTCAGGCATCTTGACGGTTGACCCGGCTCATTGCTCAGGGCTACTCTGAGCCATGGATCCGGTTCGATCCCGCTCCCGCGACGGCACTGGGCTACCTGGTGGAAGCCTTCGTGCTCAAGGACACTTCCGATCTCCACAAGATTGAGCGACCGTCGGTGTTCCGCAAGCTGCTGGAACTGGCGGCGGCAGACATCGGCAATCTGGTGAACCTCACCGACTGGGCAGCTCTGGCCCAAGCCTCCCGCAACACGGTGGGGCGTTACCTGGAGATCGCGGAGGAAGCCCACGTGCTCCGGCTGGTGCCGCCGTTCGCCGGTGGCAAGCGCTCCGAGGTCACGGGAACCCCCAAGATCTTCTTCCTCGACAACGGCCTGCGCAACGCAGTTTTCGGCGGCTTCAAGGCGAGCCTGGAGAGGTCCGATCGCGGCGCTCTCTGGGAAAATGCGGTCTTCAACGAGCTCGCCAAACGCCTGGAGCTTCTCGACGAGATCCGATTCTGGCGTTCGAAGAGTGGTGCCGAGGTCGACTTCGTGGTACAGCGCGGGGAACGGATGGTGGCGATCGAGGTCAAAGCAGCAGAGCTCGCTCGCCCGATAGTGTCTCGAGGAACCCACAGCTTTCTCGAAGCCTATCGTCCAGCATGCCTGGGCGTAGTCAACGCCTCCCTGCGGCTCGACACCGTCGAGGAAGGCGTCCCGGTTCGCTTTGTGCGGCCTTGGGAAATCGATCTGGTTCTGGATGAGCTTCAACGCTGAGCCTCGCCTCCATGCCGCGCCCGATTCGCCCGGCACCTCCTCCGCCAGTCCGCCCTCCGCAAGCTGGCCGAGGGGGTGACGACGTTCGAGGAGGTGGTGCGGGTGACCGGGCTGTAACGCAGTAGAACCGCCCTTCCGACGGAGGCGGTAGAGACGTCCCAGGTCATCAACGACACCTTCGGCAGGCCACGGGGACCGCGGGACGTCTCCTCGAAGGGCTTGCCGCACCGCCTGCCACTCCCCGTGAGAAGGCCGCCAACCGCGGTTCGAGATCGCACCCGTATCCTCTCTAGAGAGGATGCCGGGCCCCCAAAAGATCCTCCCTAGAGAGGATATGCAGGGCGGTCGCGAGCCGCTATCCTGAGGAAGCACGTAACGGCGCAATTTCTAAAGGAGAGATCCGCCATGCAAACCAAGCCCGTCTCCATTCTGCTCTTCGCCCTCCTGCTCCTCGGCTCTTCTGTGACCCTGCTGGCCGACGGCTTCCCGGAAGACTGTGCCGGGACCTTCCTGACCCAGGAAGGCAGCGGCGCCAGGAGCATCTGGACCTTTGGCCAGGATGGCACGTTCCTCGGCACGAGCTCGACCCAGAAAGTCTTCAACTTCAGCAACCAGCAGGGGGTGTGGCAGAACGATGGCGGTGGGAACACCAAGGGCGTGTTCCTCGACTTTTCGTTCGACGCCAGCGGCGCACTGCTCAACATCGGCCGCGTGGACGTTCTCTTTCACACGGTGGGCCATGGGTGCGCGAACATCGCGGGATCGTTCTCGCTGCGCTTCTTCACGGCCGGTGAGGATCCGCTCAATCCCAGCAGCGACACCGGGACGCCCATCACCGACACCTTCACGGGACGCCGCCTGACCGTGGCCCACTAGCTTGGGTACGGCGGCTCAGAGCCGCGACCGGAGCGCGGAGAGCCCCGCCGAAGAATCACCTGGCACCTCCCCCCGGGGGCCAACGGGGGCCAGGCCCTCGACATTGAGGCGATCTCCCCCAGTCCGTGCAGATCGCCTTCCCCGTCCACGTCTATGCAAAGACCGCCACCCTCAGCGCGGACGGCCAATAGGCGGTCAGGTAGGACTCGACTCTCGCCCGCCCCTTTTTGAGAGCAACGGTATGCTAAAATATTGCATGTCGGGCGCACCCGGCTCACCCAAGGAGGCTCACGATGAAATGGATCGCTCTCGCCTGCACGCTGTCTCTCCTCAATGCTTTGTCTCTTGCCGCCGCTGATGCATCCCGTTCGACGACGCATGCGGCGGCCGTGCCCGCGCCTGCCGTGTGCAGTCTGCCTAGCCTCAAGAGAGCCGATCTCACTCCGAAGCCCTTCTTCAAGGCGGTTATTCCGCCGCCTTGTTATGCCGCCACGGTCTGCCCCGACCACTCCTTCCTCTCGTGCCCCCACGTCTCTTATTCCTCGAATTGCAACAGCTCCGACGGGTGCTGGGTCGACTGCAACGAGGATGGGTTCCTGTTCTGCCCGGGCAGACAATACGACCCGGAGTGCGTGGTCTATTGAGGGTCTGAGGCACCCATCGGCGCCATGGCGCTGGCCCAGGCGATCGCAATCCTGCGTCTTCAAGACGGCAGGCTATACCTCGATCCTGATCAGCCTGTGCCCCGGCCGGGCAAGCAGACGGTCGATTCCTGGGCCTCCGGCAAGCAGGGCTCCTCGGCGGTGCCCGAAGAATCACCTGGTCCCCTCCCCCCGGAGTCACAGGCCTCGAGACAACGACGCCGCGGCTAACCGGCTCGTCGTTGGGCAGCTCGCCCGGGCGTTGTACAATGCGGAGAAGCCCCGGGAGATGTTCCATGGCTGAAAATCGCCCGTCACCCTTGCCGATGGCCGCGTCGTCCATTCAGACGCCGAGATCCTGGGTGGGACGCCTGTGTTCGTAGGCACCCGGGTGCCTGTGCAGACGCTGGTCGACTATCTCGAAGGCGGTTATAGCGTCGATGGGTTTCTGGACAACTTCCCCAGCGTACGCCGCGAGCAGGTCAACGCGTTCCTCGATCAAGCGACCCGGGCTCTGCTGGCCCAGGTCGCGTGAGGCCCCCCTGGCTGTCCGGCCTCACGGCGATCGGCGACCTGCCGCGGCTCGCACGGCGAGTCCTCGTCTACACGGGCACACGCGAGCTGCGTACACCGGAGGGAATTGAGGTCTGGCCGCTCGCCAAATTCCTCACCGCGCTCGCGGAAGGCACGCTCTGGCCTTGCCGATCCTCCCCCGGAAAGACGGCGACTACAATTCCATCCAACTGTAGACCTGAAACCCGCGGCGCCTGGAGCTGCGGTCCCCGCCGGTCACCAGGGCGGCGGGGGCTTCGGGATCTCCCACCAGCGTGCGCCAGAACTCGAGCCCGGCGAAGAAGTCGGCGGCGACCGTCTCACCGGATTTGATCTCGACCGCCACCCTCTCGCTCCCCTGATCCACCACCGCGTCGATCTCGTGGCCGGTGGCATCCCGCCAGAAGTACAGGTCCGGCTCCTTCCCTTGGTGGAGAAAGCTTTTGATAAGCTCGGAGATCACGAAGCTTTCGAAGATGGCGCCGCGGCTGGCGTGCAGGCGGAGGTCCGCTGGGGATTGGATCCGCAGCAGGTAGCAGAGGAGCCCGGTGTCGAGGAAATAGAGCTTCGGGCTCTTGATCAGGCGCTTGCCGAAGTTCGCGTGGTAGGGACGGAGCAGGTGGACGAGAAAGCTCGCTTCGAGGATCGAGATCCAGCGGCCGGCGGTGGTATGGGTGATCCCACAGTCATTGCCGAGCGAGCTGAGATTGAGGAGCTGCCCGTTGCGCCCCGCACAGAGGCGCACGAAACGGCCGAAGGCTTCGAGGTCGCCAACGTTGACGATCTCCCGGACATCCCTCTCCACGTAGGTCTGGTAGTAGCCCGAGTACCAGGTGCCCGGGTCGAGGTGCTTGTCGTGAATGCGCGGATAGAAGCCGCGGAAGAGGGTCTCCATGAGATCCGGCGGGCTTTGCCCCCGGCCGCGGGGAAGCTCGCGTCCCAGCGATTCCAGAGACAAGGGCTTGCGTCCCATGAGCTCACGGAGCGAAAAGGGGAGCAGGTGGAGGATCGCGCTCCTCCCGGCGAGCGACTGGCTGATGGAGCCCAGGAGGAGGAAGTTCTGCGATCCGCTCAGGATGAACCGCCCGGGGCGGTCCTCCCGGTCGACGATCGTCTGAAGGTAGGAGAAGAGAGCGGGGACCCGCTGCACCTCGTCGAGGACGACACCCCCCGTGAACTGCGCCAGGAACCCGCGGGGATCTTCGAGCGCATACTCCCGGACATCGGGCTCTTCGAGCGACGCGTACTCATGGCGGGGGAACACCGCTTGGACGAGCGTCGTCTTGCCTGACTGGCGCGGGCCGGTAAGAGTGACCACCGGATACTGCCGTGCCAGTTTTTTGAGGACGGGTTCGAGGGCTCGGCGGATCATGCAGATTGAACTTCCAATGTTCAATCTACAAGGCTCACCGCGCTGGGGTCAAGGCCGCGCGCCAGCGGATGTCGGCCCGGCAGGGAGGTGGCTGACACCTCGTGCAGGCACGAAAACGGACCGCACCTCCCCTCTTTTCCCTCAGCGGTGTCCTGAAGGCTATAATTGACCAATCCCTGGATCCTTCACCGACGGCGCCCTGAGGAGACTTCATGGCGGAGATCACTTTCGTCGTATCCGGTCAGGCGGGGCCGGAGGCCGCCGGCGCCACTCGCGGCAGCGGCGCGGCAGCGCTGCCGGGGGGCCTGACGCAGGGGCGGATCAAGTCGGCGGTCCGCGTCGGCGCACAGCGCGGCGCCGGCGGCGGCGGCGACGTGGCCCTGACGGCGGTACCCGGCGACGACGTGGTGATATTGCAGATCGCCGACGGCCCGGAGCTGGTGCTGCATCCGGAGGTGGCGCGCGACCTGATGCTGGCGCAGCAGACGCCGCTCGGCCGCGGCACCCCCACGGGCGGCTATGCCGGCGTACGTGTGCCCGAACTCCTGCAATGGCGCGGGCTCGAGGAGGCGATACCCTCCCGGGGAACGGTGGGAGCTCTCCTGGGCGGGGTGGCGCTGTCGGCGGTCTATGTAGTCACCGGGCTGTTCAAGGACCCGGCGGTCGACCTCGTGGAGTCGGCGGTAGTCCAGCGCTTCGACGGCCAGGTGAAGGCCGGCGTCTATGCGCTCAACGCCGAGGAGCTGCCGGCGCTGAAAGGGAGCCCGAGCCTGTGCCAGGAGGTCTCCGGCGCGCCCGGCGGCGCCCCACTGCTGGTGTTCCTGCACGGTACCTTCTCCGACACTCCCGGCACCTTCGGCAAGCTGTGGGCGCAACACTCCAGGGACGTGGGTTCGCTCTTCGAACGTTACGGCAACCGCGTCTATGCCCTCGACCACCCGACGCTCAGCGTCAGCCCGATCGCCAATGCGCTGACGCTGGCACAGGCGCTCCCCGAGGACGCCCGTCTGCACTTGGTAACCCATTCGCGCGGCGGACTGGTGGCCGAGGTGCTGGCGCATCTGTGCGCCGATCCCGATCTCGCCGGAGCGGAGCCGATTTTCCAGGGCGACACGCACGGCCAGCTCACCGAGCTGCGGCAGCTTGCCGACCTTTGTCGCGACCGCCGGCTCCACGTCGAACGGATCGTCCGCGTTGCCTGCCCGGCCAGCGGTACGCTGCTGGCGTCAGGGAGGCTGGACGCCTATCTCTCGGTGCTCAAGTGGACGCTCGCGCTGGCGAAGATCCCTGTGGCGCCCGCGCTGGTCGACCTCCTCACCGAGTTGGCGCGGCGGCGGGCCCGGCCGGAGGAGCTCCCCGGCCTCGCCGCCCAGATCCCCAACAGCCCGCTGGTCCGCTGGCTGCACACGGTGAGGCAGGCGATCCCCGGCGACCTGCGGGTGGTGGCCGGGGCGATGAAAGGGGACTCGCTCATCTCCTGGGTCAAGACGCTACTGGCCGACTCCTTCTACTGGACCGACAACGACGTCGTGGTGCAGACGCGCTCGATGTACGGCGGCGCTCCGCGGAAGGCGGGCGCCAGCTACTTCCTCGACCGCAGCGGCGAGGTGATGCATTTCAGCTACTTCGGCAACGACCTCACCGCCCGAGCGGTGGTCGACGCCGTCACGCAGGAGACGCCCGCGGGCTTCCTCCCGGTGGGCCCGCTGTCATGGGCGGGCGAATCGCCCACCGGCTTGCGAGGCCTGCGGGAGGTGGGCGACGGCAGACAGGCATCGGAAAAGCCGGCGGTGATCGTGGTGCCGGGCCTCCTGGGGAGCAACCTCAAAGCCGGCGACCGGCGGATCTGGCCCGACTGGGGGGTGATCGACGGCCTGCGGGAGCTCGCCTATATGGAGGGCGCGACCGACAGGATCGAGCCCGACGGGCTGATCGACGGGGTCTTCGACGACCTGATCGAATCCCTCGCCGGCAGCCACGAGGTGATCCCCTTTGCCTATGACTGGCGGCGGCCGATCGAGGAGGCGGCCCAGCGACTCGCCACCGTGGTCGAGGGCGCGCTGGACGCGCGGGCGACGAGCGGCCAGCCGGTCCGCCTGCTCGCCCACTCGACCGGCGGGCTGGTCACCCGCGCGATGCAGCTCGAGAGCCCGCAGGTGTGGGACCGGATGATGTGGAATCCCGGCGCCCGGCTCCTCTTGCTCGGCACGCCGAACGACGGCCTGTGGACGCCGATGCAGGTGCTCTCGGGCGACGACACCCTGGGGGGCGTCGTGAACAGCGGCCTGACGGAGACCGTCTCCGCCCGCGAGCGGCTGGCCGCCTTCCCCGGTTTTCTCCAACTCCAGGCGGACCTCTACGGTCTCGCCCACCTGGCGACCTGGAAGACTCTGGCCGACCAGGATTTCGATCGGCTCTGCCAGGAGAGACCGTGGCACAGTGAGGCGCTGCAGCGCGCGGTGTACCGGTGGGGTCTCCCCTCCCAGGACGTGCTCGATCGGGCGGTGGCCCTGCGCCGGCGGCTCGACGCTCAGCGCGACAGAGACCTCGAACGCTTCCGGAGCAAGCTGGCGGTGGTGGTCGGCCAGGCTCTCAAGACGCCCGACGGCTACGACGTCGGCAGCGAAGGGCTGGTCTATCTCGACGTCGTCGGGGACGGCGATGGCCGGGTCACCCGCCGGAGCGCCCTGCTACCCGGCGTGCGCGCCTGGCAGGTCCCCGACTGCGAGCACGGCGAGCTCCCCCGCCGGCGGGAGGCGTTCGCCGCTTATCGGGAGCTGCTGGAGACCGGCGTCACCGAGCTCCTGAAACCGCCGGCCGCGCAGGAGTCGCCGGCGCGCGAGCGCAGCCGTCCGGCGCAGACGCCCGGGGGAGCGCCGCCGCCCGAGAGCCGGCCCAAGCTGATGGCGCCCGACCGCCGGGAGCCCACCACCACGGACGAGCCTCCTTTGCGGATCACGGTGATCAACGGCGACCTCTCGTTCATCCGCGAGCCGCTACTGCTCGGGCACTACCGCTCGCTGCGGCTCACCGGCACCGAGCGCGTGATCGACCGGCTGATCGGCGGCACGATGAAAGCGTCGCTGGCGGTCGACCTCTACCCGGACGCCCCCGGCACCCACCAGGTGTTCCTCAACACCAGCGCCAACGCCGACAACCCGCTGTCGCCGCCGCGGCCGGAGGCCGTCATCGTCGTCGGTCTCGGCCAGGAGGGGGAGCTGAAGGGCGCCCACCTCGCCGCGACGGTGCGCCAGGCGGTGATCGCCTGGTCGCAACGAGCGGCCGAAACCCCGAAGGGGGAACGCTTCGACCTGGCGGCGACGCTGATCGGCAGCGGCGGCACCGGCATCGGACCGGGGCAGTCGGCGCTGCTGATCGCGCAGGGGGTGCGCGACGCCAACCAGCGCCTGGACGGCAACGGCTGGCCGCGGGTGAGCCAGCTCTCCCTCGTCGAGCTGTATCACGACCGCGCCTACGAAGCCTGGCGCACCCTGCGGGAGCTGGCCGCCGTCTCCCCCCGCGACTACCGGCTGACCCCCACCGTGACAGCGGGGAACGGAGCGCTCCCCCGCCCCCTCACCTCGGGATACCGCGGCGCCGACTACGACTTCATCAGCGCCACGACCGACGCCACACCCGACGGCGAGGGCGAGATCGTCTACACCCTCGACACCCGGCGAGCCCGCTCCGAGGTGCGGGCCCAGGCCCTGCAGAACCGGTTGCTGCGCGAGCTGGTGATCCGCGCCGCCAACGACGCGAACGGCGACCCGCTGATCGGCCGCACGCTCTTCCGTCTGCTGGTGCCGATCGAGATGGAGGCATTCTTCTGCGGCACCACCGACCTCGTCATCGAGCTCGACCGGGGCACGGCCGGCATCCCCTGGGAGCTGCTCGATTCCGAGAGCGGCGACGGCGGCGCGGACGGCGAAAAAAACCCGCTCCCCTGGGCCATCCGCACCAAGCTGCTGCGCAAGCTGCGGACCGACAACTTCCGCGACCGGCCGGACGGCGCCGGCGCCGAGGATTACGCCTTGGTGATCGGGGAGCCGCAGTGTGATCCCCCCTATCCGCGGCTCCCCGAGGCCCGTGCCGAAGCGGTGGCCGTGGCCGGCCGGCTGGGGGCGTGCAGCGCGCTACCCGCCGACTGGGTGCGGGCGCTGGTCGGCTCCGACACCGAGCCGGGCCCGGATGCGCGGACCGTGATCAACGCGCTGCTGGAGCGCCCCTGGCGGATCGTACACATCGCCGGCCACGGAGCGCCCCCCGCCCCCTTGAAGCCCGGCGAGAAGGTCGGCTCCTCGCGCGGCGTCGTGCTCTCGCAGGGCACCTTCCTCAGCCCCCGCGAGCTGCGCAGCATGCGGGCGGTGCCGGAGCTGGTCTTCATCAACTGCTGCTACCTCGCCAAGCTCTCTCCGGACCAGCTCCTTCATACGCCGGAGGTCGCCTTTTACGACCGCGCGCGGTTCGCCTCCAGCGTGGCCGAAGAGCTGATCGACATGGGCGTGCGCTGCGTCGTTGCCGCCGGCTGGGCGGTCCGCGACAAGGAGGGGAAGCAGTTCGCCACCGCGTTCTACGATGCCCTGCTGCGAGGCAACCGCTTCATCGACGCCGTCACCGCCGCCCGCACGGCGGCCTACGGCGCCGGCAACAACACCTGGGCCGCCTACCAGTGCTACGGCGATCCCGACTGGCGCTTCGCACGCGAGGGCGCCGATGCGCTACGCCCGGACTCACCGGAGGAGCTGGTGCTGGCCCTGAAGACCCTGGCGGTGGAGAGCGAGTTCCAGAAGGCCGAACCGGCAGCCCAGCGGGCCAGAATCCAGCGGCTCGAGGAGCAGGCGAGGCTATGGGGCGACCTCGGCTACGTGGCGGAGGCGTTTGCCACCGCTTGCAAGGCTGCGAAAGACCCGGCGAACGCCATGGTATGGTACCGGCGGGCGCTCGCCGCCAATGACGGCAGCGCCTCGCTCAGGGCCGCCGAGCAACTCGGCAACCTGCAGGTGAGGCTGGCCTGGGACGGCGTCGAAGCGCGAGAGGGTGATCTGGGCGCTCGTCTCAAGGCGCTGAAAGAGGCTCGCGCCGCGATCCGAAAGGCGCTCGCGGATCTCGCCCGCCTAGTGGCCGTGAAGCCGACGGCCGAGCGCGAAAGCCTCTGCGGCTCGGCGTACAAGCGGTTGGCAATGATCGAGGCGGAAACCGGGAATACACAGGCGGAAACCAGGGCGTTCGAGCGCATGCGGACGCACTACCAGGAGGCCGAGAGGCTGGCGCGCGCGGCGGGCTCCGCGGACCTCTTCTACCCCGCCCTCAACCTCCTGGCCGCCCAACTGATCGTCGACGCCGGCGAGCCCGGTTGGAAAGGATTCGATCCCGCGACGGTGAGCGCGGCCCGCGAAGCCCTGGCGACGAAGGCGCTCGACGAGCCGGATTTCTGGAGCGA
The DNA here is from genome assembly GCA_963718645.1 of uncultured Acidobacteriota bacterium. GTDB lineage: Bacteria > Acidobacteriota > Thermoanaerobaculia > Multivoradales > UBA5704 > DATARR01. The sequence goes on along the minus strand of OY970373.1, from coordinate 714,329 downwards.
AGCCGGCAGCGCCGAGTTGAAGACCTACCTGGCGCTCGCAGACGGCCAGCTCGCAAGCCAGCGGTCTTCCATCGAAGGCGAGCTGGAGGCGCTGCACCTCCGCGTCAGTGCTCCCTGGATGTGGGCTTCGGTGCGCGACCAGGCACGGCTGGTCCTGCCGCGGTACGCCGAACGCGCCGGGGCGCTGGAAAGGAACGCCGCCAAGGCGCTGCTGAAGCGCTTGGAGACGCTGGCCGACTCACCGTAGTTAATAAAGATCTTCCGTGACGGAAGAAGACGCCGCACCGGGTCAGGAGCGACCGTGCTGCCGCAGCCAGTACTCGCGGAACGACCGCAACCGCGGTAGAGACTCCAAGTCCTTCGCGCGGCCGCTCGCTTCCTTGCTGGCGATGATGTCGTCGGGGTGGCAAACGGAAAAGCCTTCAACCTCGACGTGCCTGCGGGTACTCAAAGACGCCCATAGCCCAGCCAGTCCGGCAGGTTCTCCTCGCACCAGCGGCGGTAGTCGGCGGTCGTGTCGAAGGCGCGAAATGGCTCGTCATCGAGCACCGGCTTGTAGGTGTGAATGAAGGCGTAGCGAAAGCGTGTCGAAAGCGGCCGGCGGGCAGCGGCCTCGAACTCGGCCAGCCACTCCGCCGGAATATCGTCGGCGCGTGGGGTTGCGACCCTCGGCGAAGATGTCTCAGAAGCCATGGCCGGCCATTGTAGCGCGGTAGCCGGGATTTCGGCCGCCGCCTGAAACAGCCGACGCCACCGCCAAACTGGATGCACCTCCAGCTTCTTTAATTCTACTTTGTCAGATTCACCTTGGCTTTGGCGTTGGCCCTCATCACCCCGGCCCTCTTCTCCCGTCCCCCGCCCACCCTCCCTCACCGGGAGAAGAGGGAGTAGTTAGTGAAAACAAGAAAAAATGGGGCAGACACTTCTTTGTCTTTCTCCCCTCTCCCGGTGAGGGAGGGTGGGCGGGGGACGGGAGAGGGGCCGGGGGTGAGGGCTCGGGCGGGTACAGACCGGGTACATGGGTAACAGATTGGGCCGGGCAGATGGGTGGCAATATCGGGAAGAGGGATCATGGAGTTCCGGAAGGGAGGAACTCGATGCCCTGGGAAGAAGCGACGCGGATGAATCGACGAGAGCAGTTCGTTGCGGCGTTTGATAGCTGCCAGTACACGATGACGGAGCTTTGCGAGGGCTACGGGATCAGCCGCAAGACGGGCTACAAGTGGGCCGAGCGATATGGGCAGGAGGGGGTTGAGGGGCTGAAGGACCGTTCGCGAGCTCCGCAGAGCTGTCCCCATGGCACGTCAGCGGAGATCTCAGACAAGTTGTTGGATCTGCGTCGGACCCATCCGACCTGGGGCCCGCGCAAGTTGTTGGCTTGGTTGAGGAAGCGGGAGCCGGAGACGGCTTGGCCCGCAGCCAGTACGGTGGGCGGGATCTTGAAGCAGCACGGCTTGGTCGAACCGCGCAGGAAGTCTCGTCGGGCTTGGCCTCTGGGGAGTCATCCCTTGGTTGAAGCCGAAGCGGCGAACCACGTCTGGAGCTGCGACTTCAAGGGTCAGTTCCGCGTCGGAGACGGTTGGCTGTGCTACCCACTGACAGTGGCCGACGGGTTCAGTCGTTTCTTGCTAGCCATCCAGGGGTTGGACTCGGTGGGGGAGTCTCAGGCCTGGCCGGTGTTCGAACGACTGTTTCGCCAGTACGGTCTACCGGAGGCGATCCGCAGTGACAACGGCAGTCCGTTTGCCTCCGCTCAAGCGTTGGCTCGGTTGTCTCATCTGTCGGTGCGCTGGGTCAAGTTGGGCATTCGCTTGGAGCGCATTAAGCCGGGTCACCCGGAACAGAATGGCAGGCATGAACGGATGCACCGCACGCTCAAGCAGGAGACCGCGCGTCCTCCGGCCGGAAGCCGCTCGGCCCAGCAGGAACGCTTCGACCAGTTCCGCAGCCTCTACAATGAACAGCGCCCTCACGAAGCTCTCGGACAGAGGACCCCCCAGGAGCTCTATCGTCCCTCTCCACGACCCTACCCCGCCAAGGTCCTGCCGCTGGAATATCCCGGACATTTCGAGGTGCGTAGCGTCAGACCCAACGGCGGGATCAAGTGGCAAGGCCAATTCCTCTACCTCAGTGAAGCCCTCCGGGGAGAACGGGTGGGGCTGGAGGAAACCGCGGACGGGATCTGGACCCTCTACTTCGGACCCTTACTCTTGGCCCGCTTCGACGAAAGGGATCGACAACTCCATGGCTAGCTGGTCGCACGGCGGCGCCTCCTCCGGTCGCCCTACGGGCTCCCTACGGAGCCGCCGCTCCCTATCGACTGGCGGGGACTATTCACAACCATCCCTGAAAAGTGTTACCCATGTCCCCGGTCTAGAGTGTTACCTATGTCCCCGGCCGTACAGCGGGCGGCTTCGAGGGACGAGGCCAATCTGACAATGTAGAGTTAAATCCGGCCTCTTTTGCGCGTCGGTCGCCGCTCGGCCACTTCGAGCTCGGCGAGCGACGCCGCGCGAGGCGGTTGAAGCAAGGCGTCGAAATCATCCAGCCGGTTGAGGGCAAAGGCGAGATCGAGCAGGCTCTGAAGCGACACTCTGCCCGATTCCTCGAAGCGCCGCAGCGAGGCCAGGCTGACCCCGGACCGCTCGGCCAGAGTGATCTGCTTCCAACCCTTGGCCAGCCGTAGCGCTTTGGCCCGCAGGGCCAACTTCCTGCTGACCTGCTCGGGCGTCTCGAGTGAGAGCTCGTCCATCGTGCCGTCCTCCCTGATCGTCACCCCTCAATTACGGCTATTATAGTAGCGATAGAGGCTCACAGGAAGGGCCAAGCGTTCAATTGTTAGCGGTTGTTCACGGCGCCATGCATCAGCCGGTCGCGTAAGCCCCGGAGCCAAGACCGATCCTGGTTGACTCGTAGGGGCGGCCCTATGTGGCCGCCCTGGGAGGGGGGACCATAGGGCCGCCCCTACGAAATCCCGCATTTCCAAGGTGACGACGTATAGGTACATCAGTTTTCAAAGAGCGCTCCCGGCGGGGCCGGAAAGGCCGGGGGCGTGCGAACACACGCCCCCGGCGGTTCGTGCTACCAGGTCAGATCGACCTGCTTACGACTTCACGGTGCGGTGGGATGCGATCGGGGCCCCGGTGACTTTCGGCCCCGTCCTGAACCGGTTCCCTTTCGGCTTTCGCCGGCGGACCGGCTTGATCCCGAACTCGCCCAGCATGTCGCTGTGGAGGCCGTAGCGCAGCAGGAGGCCCGAACGGAGCCGGGAGGCCAGCTCCTCCACCCTCTCCCGCAGGCGCGAGAGGTCCTGGGTCGCCTTCTGCTTCTCCACCACCAGCGCGTTTCTGCGGATACGGGTGGCGCAGAGGTCCGCCAACTCCGTCTCGAGCTGCTCCCGGTACTCCGCGACGTGCTGGAGGTCGTCCGCATGGGCCGCGACGGCCGACAGCAGCCGCTCCCAGCCGTGGATGCTGTGCGAGATCGCTTTGCTTTTCGACTTGATCATCTTTCAATTCTCCTTGTCGGTCGATTCCAGTTCGCGATTACGGTTCGGCCCTGTCGGCCGCCGCCTTGGGCGTCTGCGGGGCACCGGCAGCGGGCGTCGAGGTGACGCCTCCGCCGGCGGGCTTCTCCGCCTCGGCCGCCGGCGGTGGCGTCGTCGCCTTCTTCGTCTTCCTCCGGATCGGCAAGCCGAACTGCTTGGCCAGATCGGTCCGCGAGCCGAGGTGGCTGAACACCAGAGCGCGGAGCTTGCGGGCCGCCTCCGTGCCGTCCACCACGATCTTGTTGACGTTCTGGGTCTCGACCTGGCGGTTGGCCCCCAGCGACGCCTGCCGGATCTTGGTCGCTCTCCCGTCCGCCAGGAGCTTCTCCAACTCGACCTTGAGGTCGTCGACTCCGGTCAGGAGGGCGGCGTTGGTGTCGACCGCGCCGAGCAGCGCCTCCCAGTCGCGAAAAATCTTTCCGTGGGCAGTGATCTTGGGCATTGTGTTCTTCCTTGTTTGTCAGTCGTTTGTCGTAACGGTTGTCTCAAGTGGGTCAGCCGAGCTGGACGGCGACCGTGAGGACGTCCTCGGTGAGGGGATCGAAGCGCCCCCGTTCGCGGAACGAGTAGAGCGACAGGTCGACTTTGCCGTCGACGACGCACACTCGCATGGGCTGGCCGAGCGCCCCGGCCAGAGCGGCGACGAACGAGCCGTACCGTTCCGCCACTTGTCGCGAAGGGAACTCCTTCGCGCGGTGGAGGGACTTGCCGTTCTCGCGCAGCCTCCAGTCGGGCCAGGCCTGCAGCCATTCCTGCACCCTCTCCGGCTTGAGGAACACCCCGTTCCTCTCAGCCGCGAGCCCCGATCCTCCCGGCCGAGGAACACGGCGCAGATCGATCGTGAGCTCCGTCTTTTTCCTTCTCACTACGGTTTCCATCTTCATGCATCTCTCCTGAGTACCTCCGAGCCTTCGTGGCCCGAAGAGCGAAATTCGTTTTCAGCCGTCTCCGACCAGCCGCCTGCTGGTATCGATGACCTCCAAACAAAACCAGCAGCGCAGGATGGAGAATGCCTGCTTCTTTTGCCTCCTACGACAGAAGATAAACCAGATCAGCCTGTCGTGTCAAGAGCCTTGACGACCAAATCAGAAATTTTAAACCTATTTTCGCAATCATGAGCCTACGGAGCGCTTTCTGGCGACAGTTTACGGTTCTATGTTGCGTATATACGATTCAGGTCCGCTTAAACGAGAACTTCTACCGGCTTTTCGGCCCTCCTCAACTAGGATTCGGGTGGCCGCCCACCATGATGAAGTCTGCCCATGGCAAAGGCATTGCGCCCGGCGGAGGTCGGCACCATGGCGGTGCCGGACCGTGCCGCGGGCATTAGGAGAGAACATGACTCAGAAGTTGATCCGGCGTGTCGCGACTGCGGGAGCTCTCGTCACCCTCTTCACCCTCACGACTCCCGCCCACGCGGCGGACTGGTCTCACGGGGCTTCCGGGGCCACAGGCCTTGTCCAGGCCGCGTGGGCGTGGGCCGCGAGCCTCTGGACGCCGCAAGCCGCTGTGCCTCATCCCACCAGCAGGTCCAAGGGTCCGATTCCGGGATCGAAGTCGGACCGTGGTGCTGCCATTGATCCCAATGGCTCAACTGGTACACTGGCGGCTACCTGCCAGCCTGATTGCAGCGATCCCAACGGCTAGGCAAACCACGTGGGCACTGATAGCACCGCTGGAAGGGATGGCAGCAAACTGCCAGCGGTGCCAGTTCTGTAAGCGTGAGATCTTGAGGTTGTTTCTACGATTCCGCTTGTGAGAGAATAACGCGCCTAAAGGAGGCTGAGCTTTGACCGAACACCCGAGAGCCGACGAGTTGTTGGATCTGGTCCGCGGCAGACTTACATCCCGGCGCGGGGGCGAGATCCTGCGTCATCTCTATGCGGGCTGCGAGGTCTGCCTGGCGGTTGCTCCCATTGGTCTCGTCGCTGGTCTGGGCGTGGAAAGGGAAATCACAGGCAAGGAGGAGGCCGCTACCGAGGCGGCTATTGATCGGGCTTTCGCGATTGCTCTACGCGAGGATCGAGATTTTCGTCGGCGAAAGGAACAAAGGGAGCGGGCGGTAAGGATCCTGGTCGCGGGCGGAGTTCAAGGCCCCGAGAAGCTTCCCAGGTCTATGAAGCAGCCCGACAAGATCGAGGCACTCCTGGCTGCCAGTTGGACAGTGCGATTTGAAGATATTGGGATGATGGTGTTCTTTGCTCAATTCGCAGTGAGTTGCGCCGAGCAGCTAGATGCGCGCAAACACGGAGACAAAGAAATTATTGATCTACAGAGCCGTGCTCTTGCCGAATTAGGGAACGCTTATAGGGTATCAGATCAGTTCGACAAAGCTGGAGCGGCCCTATTACGTTCGCGTCAGCTTTTCGAGCTCGGAACCCGCTCCGATCTTTTGGAAGTTCGCCTTCTCGACCTGGAGGCCTCCTTCGATGCTGATTCCAGGCGTTTTGGGAGCGCATGCCTCAGACTAGAGAAAGTCTATCGCTACTATCAGCGCCATGGGATGTCTCACCTCGCTGGACGCACTCTACTTCAGTTAGGGCGGTATACAGGCTTCGCCGGCGAATTTTTGAAAGCGCTTCATCTCATCGATGAGAGCCTTACCCTCATAGACGAAGAAAAGGACTCCGAGTTAGTTCACATCGCGAAACAGAACCGCGTAGAGTTTCTTGTCTGGTGCAGGCGGTACAGAGACGCGGAGATTCAGCTTTTCCAATTGAGAGGGGTAGCTTTTCCTTCGGAGGGAAGACTCACTGAAATTAGGCTTCGCTGGCTAGCTGGGAGGATCGAAGCAGGCCAGGACAGATTTGACCGTGCGGAAAAGACTCTCCGAGGAGTCTATGAAAGCTGGATCGAGGTTAGTTCGGGCTACAACTCGGCTCTTGTCGCTCTTGAGCTCGCCGCCGTGCTCCTCGCGCAGAGGAAGGCTAATGAGGCCACTGAGATCGTCGGATCTGCTTACAAGATCTTTGCAGCCCTCAATATCCAACGTGAAGGCATTATGACCGTTCTCATGCTACGAACGGCTTGCGAGTTGAAGAGGGCGACGCGGGACCTAGCGGAAAAGGTTGCAAAATATATGGCGAAGTTAGAGCCTGCCCCTCCTTTGGAGTGGGAAGAGTAGCAGCCTACCGTCCGCATACCTTCCGCAGGCCAAGGGGCGGCTCCCCCCCCGCCGCCATTGAACCGCGGCGCTACCTTTCCTTAGGAAGAGCGTCAGACATAAACTCCAGGAAGAAGCGCGAGAACACCTTCTTCATCATGCGCTCCATCTCCTGCTCCAAAGCGGTGGAGATCGCGGAGTCCCCTCCAGAAATTCCGGCAGGCTGTGCGGGCGGTGCGCCCGAGTCGTAGGAAGGCTGTGGGAACGTCGACCGCAGCCGTTGCGCCGCCTGCGAGGGAGGGTTCCGCGGATGCGGGTAGGCGAGCTGGAAGACCTCCTCGGGTTCCAGCCCCATGGCTCGTCCGATGTCGACGATGTGCTCGAAGCGCAGCTCCAGCGTGCCATTGAACAGCCGGGTGATATAGCCGCCGGAAACGCCGATCGTCGCTTCGATGTCCTTGTAGGTGAAACCCAGCACCCGAATCGCGGAGCGAAGGACTTGGATCATGTGTTCGGTCTCGGCTCTCATACCGGGTACTCTACCAAAGATCGGGCTGTCATCGCAACTCTCCTCGCCGACCTGTTGACAAGATCAGCAGTTCGATTGTAGAACCTATTCCTGGATCGGTAACGTCCTCACGGTACTTATTCCGGAGAGGCAAGCCGGTTGGAGGAGTAGAGCCATGGCGGAAGACTCGACGGAGCTGACGTCGAAGGTGACGAGGCAGGGGACGGCACTCTGCTTCCCGTTGGGAAAAACGGTGGCTGGGGCGCTGGAACGGTTCGGGTTCGGGCTGGAAGCGCCGGTGGTCCTCCGCTTCTCGGACGAGCGGCTGGAGATCCGGCCCCTGCACACTCCCAGGGCGATTCGCGACAAGCTGAGGCAGGCGGCGCGGGATCTCCGGGAGTTCACGGAGCGGATGAGGGGGTTTGCCCGCGATCTCCCGGCCGGCCCGGAGGAGGAACAGGGGGCCGAGGCGGCGCGGCAGGGCGAGCTGCTGGGCATGTTGGAGTGCCTGCTCGCCGACGATCTCGATCCCGCCGTTCAGAAGCTGGAGGGCGTCGACGAGCTGGGGGGCCCGGATCGTCCGCCGGCTCGCCAGAGCAAAAAGTGAGGCCGCCCGACCTGCCGGCCCTTCCGCCCAGGTCGCAGGTCCAACCGCCGGTCTGGATGGCGTTCCCGCCGGCGTGGTTGGAACCCTCGCCAGCCTGGGCGATCCTGCCGCCCGACCGGGCGGAACCCTGAACCACCGCGGCGAGCCCGCCGCCAAGGTGGGTGATCCTTCCGCCCACCTGGGCGGAAGCCCGGCAGACCGCGGCGAGTCCTCCACCCCGAGGGGTAGAAGCCCGCGCGACGTGGGCGAGCCTGCCGCCGGCCGAGGTCGAGGGGCCGCCGGCCCACCGGCGACTGTGGCACAATACGGCTCGCATCTCTCACGAGAGAAAGGGCCTGCGTGCATCTGCCAGGACGTACCCGTCTGTGGGCGAGGCCCGATCCGGCGTCGGCTCGGGTCGGGCGCGAGGGAGAGTTGCTGGCGGCGAGGGTCCGGATCTGGTCCGCCGGGGTGGCGGCGCTCGCGCCGCTGGGGAGCCTTCTCGCCAAGCCGTCCGATAACGAGCCCTGGATCGGCATCGGCGGCGCGGTGCTGACCGTGGCGCTCGGGGTCGCCGTACGGGGGTTCGCGCGGCGGTCGACCCCACCCCCCTGGCTGGGGTTCTTCACCTGCGTGCTCGACGTCAGCATCGTGAGCGCGGTGAACCTCGCCCTGATCGTCTCCGGGAGCCCGCTCGCGGTCACCAACGGCCGGACGATCTTCAGCGTCTATCTGATCGCCCTGGCGTTCACCTGCCTGCGGCAGGACGTCCGGATGTGCGTGGCCGCGGGGGTCGCGGCCCTGGTCCAGTACGGCGCCCTTGTGGCATGGGTGGTGGCGCGGAGCGCGGCGGCCGGAGTGCCGCTCGCCAACGCCAACTACGGCACGTTCCGCTGGGACAATCAGGTCACCCGCCTGGCGATCCTCGCCATCGCCACGGCGGTCAACGTCGCGATCGTCCACCAGAGCCGCGGCCTGCGCGAGCAGCGCGACCGGGCCGAGGAGGCCAGCCACTTGAAGAGCGAGTTCCTGGCTAATATGAGCCACGAGATCCGCACGCCGCTGAACGCGGTGCTGGGGATGATGAGCCTCCTGCTGGAGACCCCCCTCTCGGCGATCCAGCGGGACTATGTGGCCACGGCCCGCGGCAGCGGCGCGGCCCTGCTCACCGTCATCAACGACATCCTGGATGTCTCGAAGATCGAGGCCGGCAAGCTGGAGATCGAGGTCAACCCGTTCGTCCTGCGCGAGGGGTTGGAGGCGGCGATGGGGATCCTGGCTTCGCGGGCGCAGGAGAAGGGGCTGGCGTTCCTCAGCCGGGTGGCGGAGGACGTCCCGATCGCCATCGAGAGCGATGCCGCCCGGCTGCGCCAGATCCTGGTCAACCTCCTGGACAACGCCGTCAAGTTCACGCCGCGCGGGGAGGTCAGGCTGGAGGTCCGGATGGGCCCGGAACGGGACGGCCTCGTCGAGATCCACTTCGCCGTCCGCGACACCGGGATCGGCATCCCCGCCGACCGTCTGGAGCGGCTGTTCAAACCGTTCAGCCAGGCCGACTCCTCGATGTCTCGGCTCTACGGCGGCACCGGCCTGGGTCTGGTGATCAGCCAGCGGCTGGCCGAACGCCTGGGCGGACGCATGTGGGTGGAGAGCGAGGTGGGGCGCGGCTCGGCCTTCCACTTCACTCTGCGCGTCCGGCCGGGGACGGAGGTGCCCGTCCGCATCCCCACCGGGGTGTTCGACCTCGCGGACCTCAAGCCGGCGGAGCGCCCCCCGCTGCGCATCCTGCTGGCGGAGGACAATTCGATCAACCAGCGGGTGGGCCTCCTCCTGCTCGAACGGATCGGCTACGGGGCCGACGTGGCCGGGAACGGGGTCGAGGCCCTGGAGGCACTGCGCCGCCAGCCGTACGACCTGATCCTGATGGACGTGCAGATGCCGGTCCTGGACGGCCTGGAGGCGACCCGCCGCATCCGCGCCGAGTTCCCGCCGGAGCGCCAGCCGCGCATCGTCGCGCTGACCGCCAACGTGCTGCCCGAGCAGCGGGAGGCGTGCCTGGCCGCCGGCATGGACGACTTCGTGCAGAAGCCGGTCGGGCTCGCGGAGCTGCGGGAGGCACTCTCCCGGTGCGCCGGCCCCTCGGGCGGCGCGGCTCCCGCGCAAACCCCGCAAGCCGTGGAGGCCCCGGCCGCCGAGCCACCCAGTGGCTCGCCCCTCCTCGACGCGGCGCGGCTCGACAGCCTGCGGCAGTTGGGCGAGACGGCCGGCAAGCCGATCGTGCAGACCCTGGTCGACACCTATCTGGCCGAAACGTCGCGCCGCCTGGCGCAAATGCGGGAGTCGGTGGACCGCGAGGATGCGGCCGACCTCGCCTTCGTGGCCCACAGCCTGAAGGGGATCAGCGCCCAGCTCGGCGTCGTGCAGGTCGCCGAGGTCAGCGCCCGGCTCGAGAAGGTCGGGAGGGAGGGCCAGCTCGCCGCCGCCGCCGCTCTCCTGGCTGAGCTCGAACGCGCCTTCGAAAGGGCGGTGCCGCTCCTGGAGCTGGAGCGAACGGCGGCGATCCAGCCGGGGCGGTGAGGGAGCCCCGCCCCGCCCGGGCATGAATGCCCGGGCTACGATGCAAGCGAAAAGCCTCCTGAAGGAGGCTCAATCCCTCCGATCACCGTTGGAGCCGGCTTCAGCCGGCTTTTCGGTTCCCGCGTAGCCCGGGCATTGATGCCCGGGCGCCGGAGGCCCCTGAGCGCCCTCAACGCCGGAGACGGTACAGCAGCGCCCGTCCGCTCGCGGAGCGCGCGACCAGGTCGTACCCTGCGGCGAGCTGGCCGAGGACGGCGCGGACTTTGGGGTCGACCTTCTGCTCGTCCCGCAACCCCCAGAGGAGGACGTAGTCGACGGTCCCCCCGGTGCGCCGCGGATAGGCGGCGAGGTCGACCCAGGGGGGCACGCCCTCGATCCCCAGCGGCCCGGCCGCCAGATGATCGTAGGGGTTGAGGGCGGGGCGGTACAGGAGGGGGAAGTAATTCTCGTTGGCCTCGTAGAGCGAGAGGTCGACCAGCCGCCGGCGGGCGCCGACGTAGCCGCCGGCGTGGACGAAGGGCCAGACCCGGAAGGCGGCCGGCCGGCCCTCCGCGTCCAGTCCCTGGTGCGCGTAGGAAAGGAAGAGGAAGGTGTGGTCCGGCGCCACGTGGTCGCCCACAGCCACGATCTCGGCGATGCCGGCGTCGAGCTCTTCGTACTTCCAGGCCATCAGACCCAGGAAGCCGAGGGAGAGCGCCGCCGCCAGCGCCTGCACCGCGAGCCGCCGGCGGGCGGGATGCTCGAAGGTGGCGAACCAGAGCATCAAGGTAAGGAAGGGGAAGAGCACGAGGCGGTGGTTGATGAAGGCGCCGCCGGAGAGGTTGCTCGGCGCGGCGAAGAAGGTGACGGCGAGGACGGCCGCGGCCAGCAGCAGCCCGTCCCCCGGCTGAAGCGGCAGCTTCCGCCGCGCGCGCAGGCAGAGCGCGGCGAGCGCATAGAAGAGGACGGCGAGGGCGAGCGCCAGCGGGATCGTCCAGGTCGTCAGCGACACCAGCGAATAGAGTCCGGCGAGGTGCTTGACCTTCACGGCCATCGGCAGCCGGAAGGAACCGGCGCCGGCCCTGCTACGGACGAAGGCGGCCATCAGGATCATCGCGGGGAGGGCGGCGATGGTCGGCGCGAGCAGCCGGCGGCGGAAGCCCCGCCAGAGCGCGAAGGGTGCGAAGCGCGGCTCCGGCGCGGCCAGGAGGTCGAGGAGCAGCCGCCAGCCGGCGAGCGTGAAGAGGGCCGCGACGGTCACCACCAGCGTCACCGGGTGGCAGAAGTAGACCCAGAGGACCAGCAGCGTGAGGATCGCGGTCCGCCCGGGGCCCATCCTCTCGGCGTGCTTCAGCCCGTTTCCCAGGAAATACCCGACGGCGAACAGGAACGCCGCGAGGCTGAAGCAGAAATTGAAGAAACCCATGTTGAAGGTGAAGTTGTAGAGGAAGGGGAAGGCGAGGAGGGCGAGGAAGCCGGCGCGAGGGTCGATCGCCCGCAGGGCGTAGCGGGCCCCGAGCGGCAATAGAAAGATGTAGACGCTGAGCAGGATCTTCTCGGCCACCGGCACCGTCACGAACCCCAGGGCCTTCACCATCAGGAAGAAGATGAACCAGTTCGGCAGCGCCTCGCGGTTGGGCAGGTAGTACTGGCGCAGCAGCCCGGCCCCGGGGTGGTCGTACTGACGCAGGATGAGGGTCAGCGCCTGGTGGCTGGGGCCGTCCTGGGTGGGGATGAAGGGGAAGATCCAGATCGGCAGCAGGTGGAGCGCGAGGAGGCCCCAGAAGAGGACGCTTTCGAAGGTGGGCCGGCGAGGCGGGGTCACGGAGGGGATGGTATCAGCGGGCGGGGAGATGGCTCGCCCGTCCATACCTCTTGGCGCCCCAGCTACCACCCTGTCTTATGATCTCCCTCCCATGGCCACCCCTCCCCCGCCGCTGAAGCTGAGCGTCGTCATCCCCTGCCTGAACGCGGCGGCGACGATCGGCGTGCAGCTCGAGGCGCTCGCCCGGCAGAGCTGGGAGGGCGAATGGGAGGTGATCGTGGCCGACAACGGCTCGACGGACGGCTCGGGGGAGATCGTCGAGAGCTACCGCGGACGGCTGCCGGGGCTGAAGCGGGTCGACGCCGCGGACCGCCGCGGGCAGGCCCACGCGCGGAACCTCGGCGCGGCGGCGGCCGGCGGCGACGCCTTCCTGTTCTGCGACGCCGATGACGAGGTCGCCCCCGGCTGGCTGGCGGCGCTCGGCCGCGCCCTGGCGGTCCACGAGTTCGTCGCCTGCCGCTACGACAACGAGACGCTCAACCCGGTCTGGGTGCGGCGCACCCATCTCAACCCGCAGAAGGACGGCCTGACGGCCTACGACTATCCCCCCTTCCTTCCTCACGCCGGCGGCGGCGGCCTGGCGGTGCGGCGCGCCGTTCACGAGGAGGTGGGAGGGTTCGACGAGTCGCTCCCCGCCCTGGAGGACACCGACTACTGCTGGCGCATCCAGCTTGCCGGCCACGAATTCCACTTCGTGCCGGACGCCGTGGTGAACATCCGCCACCGGCACGACTCGGGCAACATCTTTCGCCAGGGCTTGAGCTACGGCAAGCACAACGTGCTGATCTACAGCCGCTACAAAGACCGCGGCATGCCCCGCCTCGGCTGGCTGCCGGGGCTCCTGCGCTGGGGGAAGCTGCTGCTCAAGACCCCCTGGATGCTGCTCACCCGCGAGGGGCGCTCGCGCTGGCTCTGGCAGCTCGGCTGGCGGATCGGGCGGATCGAGGGGTGCTTCGAGTATCGGGTGGTGGCGCCGTAGCGGGGCGGCGGAACACGGACGAGCACGGACTTTACAAGGACCAACACGGACAGGAAGGACAGCGAGGTGTTTTGTCCGTGTTCGTCCCTGTTGGTCCGTGCTCGTCCGTGTAGGCTGCCTCCCTACCGCCGCGAATCGAGGAACCGCCGGAGGGCCCGCTGCACCACCAGGGCGTTGCCGGCGTCCTCGGGGCCGAAGGCGATGCCGACGGTGTCCCCCTCGCGCCAGGTGACGGAGCCGGCGACGTCGAGGACGTCCGGCTCACCGGCGAGGCCGAGCTGGAACTGGACGGCGTGGCCGGTCTGCCAGATGGAGGGGACGCCCGAGAGGCCGACGCCGCCGAGCGACAGGTTCTCCAGCGTCACCGAGAGGCGGGTGCCGTCCGGCAGCCGGAGCACGACGTCGATCCCGAGTCGGATGCGCACGTCGCGCTGGCCGGCGAGGCCGAGGAGGGCCGAGATGTTCATGCCGTGCCGGCGGATGACCTCGGCGCGGAACTTCAGCTCCAGACCGGGGTTGTTAGCGAGGAGCTGGGTCAGGTCGGCCTTCTCGATCCGCAGCAGCGTGGTGGGAGCGGCCGTGCGGGCCGAGGCGTAGCGGCGGGCCTTGTCGTTGAGCAGGCCCATCTCGCCGAAGAACCCCCCCTCCTCCAGGCGGGCCACCACCTGCTGCGGGCTCCCGATCTGGTCGCGGAACACGGTGACCATGCCCTGGCGGACCATGTAGAAGGCGTCCACGCCGTCCCCCTCGCGGAAGATCAGCTTGTAGGCGGGGTGGCGCTCCTCGTGCACGAGCGCCGCCAGCCGGTCGAGCTGACCGTCGTCGAGGTCGGCGAACAGCGGGATCGTGCGGAGGAAGGCCTTGATCATCCGCCCAGTTCCTTGACCAGCGCCTCCAGCTTCGCGTGCTCCCCGGGATCGCTCTCCATCAGGAGGGCGCGGCGGAAACAGCGCAGGGCCGCGGGCTTGTCGTCCAGCTCGTAGAGATAGATGGCGCCCTCGGTCTTCCAGAGGTCGCCGCGGTTGGGGGCGATGCGCAGGAGCTGCTCGTAGAGCAGGGAGGCGTCCCGGAAGCGTTTCAGGTCGTAGGCCGTGCGGGCCGCGTTCTCCAGCGGCACGGGGTTGGCCGGGGCGCGCCGGGCGGCCTCGCGGAAGTCGGCGAGCGCGCCTTCCAGGTTGCCGGTCTCGGCGCGGTCGACGCCCCGCTCGAGAAAGATCTCGGGCTCGTGGGCGCCGGCCTTCAGGGCAGCCTCCAGCACCTCCCGCGCGCCATTCTTGTCCCCCTTCTCGCGCAGCAGGCGGGCGAGGTTGGTCGCGCCGACCGCCTGGGCGGGATCGAGCGCCAGAGCGCGGCGGTACTCCTTCTCGGCTTCGGCCTTGCGGCCGAGCGTGAGCAGGGCGCCGGCGGCGTCGACGATCGGCACGGCGTTGATGTCGTTCTCCTTCTCCGCGCGCTGGAAGAGGTTGAGGGCGGATTCGGTGCGCCCCATCTTGTTCAGGCAGAAGCCGGCGAGGCTGAGGGCCGGGAAGTTGTGAGGGTCCTTCTTGATGATCGCCTGGAGCTCGGGGAGCGCGGTGTCGCAGTGTCCCTCCTGGACCGTCTGGGTGGTGCGGTGGAGGTCCGCGGCGATGGGGGCCATGGCGCGCGGATCGGGCAACTGGCCGGTGACCGGCCCCGAGGCGGCGCCGCCGAGATAGCCGAGGCTCGCGAGCTGGCGGCGCTGCTCGTCCGAGAGCACGTTCTCGGGGCGGACCGGGGTATCCAGCGTCTCCCCCTCCCCCTTCAGGAAGCCGACCATCCGGGCGTCCCACTCCCGCACCGCCTTCGCCTGCTTCGGCGCCACGTCGCGCGCTTCGCCGGGATCGGCGGCAAGGTCGTAGAGGCTGCTCTTCGGCGCCTTCATATAAAGGACGCGGTCGGTGCTCAGCGAGCGTAGCGGGTACCACTTGTAGGCGAAGAAGGGGAGGAAGCTCTCGGTGTAGGTCTCGCGCGAGCAGTCCTTGCCGGCGGCCAGCGGCAGCAGGCCGCGGCCGTCGAGCGCCGCCTTCCCCACCGGCGCGCCGGCCAGGCCGAGGAGGGTCGGCGCGATGTCGACCGTGCGCACCAGGCAGTCGCTCACCCGGCCGGCGGGCACGTCGGGACCGGCGAACAGCAGGGGCACCCGGCGGGCCGCCTTGTAGAGGAGCAGGCCGTGGGTGGCCTCGCCGTGCTCGCCCAGCATCTCGCCGTGGTCCCCCACCGCCAGCACGTCGGTGCCGGCGGGGAGCCGCTTGAGCAGCTCGCCGATCTGCTCGTCCATGAAGGCGATCTCGCCGTCGTAGAGGCGGCTGGGGCCGCGCGCGGCGTCGGCGAAACGGGTCGGCGGCCGGTACTCCTCGTGGGGGTCGTAGTAGTGGACCCAGAGGAAAAACGGGGCCTTCAGACCGGCCATTGCTTTCAGGGCCGCGGCCGTGGTAGCGTCCGCCGTCCTCTCCGAGACCAAGCTCCCCTGAGTGTAGCCCGCGCCGAGGTCGTCGTCGTAGACGCGAAAGCCTTGGTCCAGTCCCTGGCGGCGCGCCAGCACGACCGCCGAGACCACCGCCGCCGTGTCGTAGCCGCGGGCGGCCAGGCGCTCGGCGAGGGTCTCGACCTTCGGAGAGAGCACGAAGGTGCCGTTGTCGCGCACACCGTGGCGTGGCGGGAAGAGGCCGGTGAGGATCGAAGCGTGACTCGGCAGGGTGATCGGCGCGGCGGTGTCACAGCGGACGAAGCGGGTGCCGCGGGCGGCGAGGGCGTCGAGATTCGGGGTGTGGGCGAAGGGGTAGCCCCAGGCGCCGAGGTGGTCGGCACGGGTGGTGTCCATGGTGATCAGGACCAGGTTGGGCGGCGTCCGTTTCGCCGCAGAGGCCGCGGGCGCGGGCGCTTTCGCGGCCACTGCGAAGGCGGCGAACAGAGCGGCGGCGAGGGCGATTCCGGCGAGCGGTAACGATTGGCCGAAAAAGAGGGAGCGCTTTTTCCCCCGGCCTGCACCTTGTGTGTTGATGGACATCAGCATGTCACCCTTCGGCCTCTGAAAAGACGTCTGAAACCCCCGGCTTCTTGTTGAGCGGGGGCGAGTATAGCAGTCGCGGAAGCATGGCCTGAGATTGCATTCGAGGGAGGGCGTCCCCCTCTCCCGTGTTGTCAAATCTGTGAAATCTGGAGGTGTGGTACCTCCTGTTTCGTACGTCCCCTATAGGAGGGGGGACTTCCCATGATGGCCAAATCTCGTGTCTCGCTGTCGGTACGTCTCACGCTGTTTCTCGTCCTTTGCGCTCTCGTCGCGATTCCGGCCATGGGCCAGATCGCCAAGCAGGGCAACGATTCACTCTCCGGCTTGGCTTTCGTCCATGAGAAGCTGCAGGCTCCGGACCAGATCGAGCTGCTCGACAACAACCGCGCCTTCGCGGACAAGTCGCTGCAGAACGGCTGGGAGGCTTACAAGATCGGCGTCGGCGCCAGCGCCGACTGGCAGGCTTCCATCGATCGCCGCACCGGCCTCGTCACCTTCGCCGAGGGCGGCAACGTGGCCTGGGTTCCGGGCCGCGGCAACAAGATGACCACCGCGGATCTCGGTGGTTTCCTCAAGTCCAAGAGCAAGATCGACCTCGAGGTCCTGGACGCCATCGCCCGCGACTACATGCCGCGCGTGAAGTCCTTCCTCGGCATCGACCCGTCTCAGCTCGTGCTGAACCGGGGCCGCTCCGGCCAGCCGGCCGGCCACGTCTGGTTCGTCGACTACGACGTCGTCCGCGACGGCATGACGGTCGAGGGCGCGCGCGTCGTCTTCCGCGTCAACAACGGCAACCTGATCCAGTACGGCACGGAGAACCTCCCCGTCCCCGGCGCCAAGGTTCCCGCGACCAAGCTGAGCAAGCAGCAGGCGGCGGCGATCGTCGCCCGCTACATCGGCGGCTTCCAGAACGGCGACGCCTACCGCGACGCCGGCAGCCTCCACCTGGTCACCTCGGCGATCGTCAACAACAAGTTCTCCGAGGGTTTTGAGTTCGGCAACGGCCGCGGCCTCGCCAAGGTGTGGCAATTCACCTTCAAGCGTGAGGGCGTGATGGGCACCTGGCAGGCGCGGGTCGACGCGGCCACCGGCGAGATGCTCAGCTTCGACGACGTCAACGAGTACGTCTCTGCCCAGGCCACCGGCGGCACCTACCTCAACTCGCCGGCCACCGGCTCCGAGGTCGTGCGTCCGGCTCCGTACCTCACCCTGGGGTCCACCGCCACCAACTCGGCCGGTATCTACAACAACACCGTCGCGGTCACCTCGACCCTCGCCGGCACCTACGTCAAGATCACCGACACCTGCGGCGCGATCTCGCAGGCGTCCGACGGCTCGGGCAACGTCGCTTTCGGCACCTCCACGGGAACGGACTGCACGACCCCGGGCCACGGCGGCGCGGGCAACACGCACTCCTCCCGTGAGCAGTTCTACCAGGTCAACCGGATCAAGGAAGTGGTGCGCGGCTGGCTGCCCAGCAACACCTGGATCAACACCCAGCTCAACATCAACGTCAACCTGAACCAGACCTGCAACGCGTACTGGGACGGCACGGCGCTGAACTTCTTCAAGTCGGGCGGCGGCTGCGCCAACACCGGCCAGATCGCCGGCGTTTCGCTGCACGAGTTCGGCCACGGCATCGACCAGAACGACGCGACCGGTACCGCCACTGACGGCGCCACCGGCGAGTCCTACGGCGACACCACGGCGCTGATCGCGCTCCACGACTCCTGCCTCGGCGAAGGCTTCCTGTCGAGCAACTGCGCCGGTTACGGCGACGCTTGCACGGCTTGCACCGGCGTCCGTGACGCCGACTGGAACAAGCACAGCTCGCACGCGGCGGCGACGCCGGACAACTTCATCCGCGTCCACTGCCCGGCGGCTTCCGGCGGCGCCGGCCCCTGCGGCAAGGAAGTCCACTGCGAGTCGTACGTCCCGACCGAGACGATGTGGGACCTCGCGGCCCGCGATCTGCCGAGCCCCGGCACGGGCGTCGCCTGGACGATCCTCGATCGTCTGTGGTACCTCTCGCGCAACACCGCCACCAAGTCGTTCTCCTGCACCGCCGGCACCACCTACACGTCGAACGGCTGCAGCGCCGGCTCGCTCTGGAAGGTGTTCCGCGCCATCGACGACGACAACGGCAACCTGAACGACGGCACGCCGCACGGCGGCGCGCTGTTCGCGGCGTTCAACCGCCACAGCATCGCCTGCACCACCGACACGGGCGCTTCCACGACGTTCGCCGGCTGCACCCCGCCGGCCTCCCCGACGCTCTCCGTGGCCGCCGGCAACAACGCGGCGACGGCCACCTGGTCGGCGTCCGGCTCGTCGGTCTACGACGTGTTCCGCAACGAGTCCGGCTGCAACGCCGGCTTCACCAAGATCGCTTCCGGCACGTCGGCCACGTCGCTCGCCAGCACCGACGTCGCCAACGGCCTCACCTACTATTACCAGGTGACCGCCTTCCCGAGCGGCAACGAGGCCTGCGCCTCGCTCCCCTCCACCTGCATCTCGGTCACCCCGGCCGTCATCACGACCCCTGACTTCACCATCGCGGCCGCGCCGACCGCGGTCTCCATCGCGCAGGGTAATACCGGGACCTCGACGATCACCACCGCGGTCTCCGGCGGCTTCAACTCCGCCATCTCGCTGTCCGCCTCCGGCCTGCCGTCCGGCGTGACCGCCTCCTTCAGCCCGGCCTCGATCGCGGCGCCCGGCTCCGGCACCTCGACGCTGACCTTCACCGTCAGCTCGACCGCCACCCTCGGCACCTCGACCGTCACCATCACGGGCACCGGCGGCAGCACCACCCACAACGCCACCGTCACCCTGACCATCACCAGCATCCCGACCCCGGACTTCACCATCTCGGCCTCGCCGAGCGCGGTGTCGATCGCCAAGGGCGCGGCGGGCAGCTCGACGATCTCGACCACGGTTTCCGGTGGCTTCAACTCCGCCATCGCGCTTTCCGCTTCCGGCCAGCCGGCCGGCGTGACCGTCTCCTTCAGCCCGGCCTCGATCGCGGCGCCCGGCTCCGGCAGCTCGACGATGAACATCACCGTCGCCTCGACGGCGGCCACCGGCGTCTCGACCATCACGGTCACCGGCACCGGCGCCTCCATCACCCACACCACCACCGTCACCCTGACGGTGACCGGCGGCGGCCCGCTCCAGCTCATCGTCAACCCCGGCTTCGAGACCGGCACGGCGTCGCCCTGGACCATGACCGCTGGCGTCCTCGACAACTCCACCGGTGAGGCGGCCCACTCCGGTTCCTGGAAGGCGTGGATGGACGGCTACGGCACCACCCACACCGACAGCATCCTGCAGACGGTATCGATCCCGTCGACCGCCGTGTCCGCGACCCTCTCCTTCTGGCTCCACATCGACACGGCCGAGACGACCACCACGACCGCGTTCGATACCCTGAAGGTGCAGATCCGCAACACCTCCGGCACGGTCCTCTCGACCCTCGCCACCTACTCCAACCTGAACAAGGCCACGGGCTTCTCGCAGAAGAGCTTCGACGTGACCTCGTTCAAGGGCCAGACCATCCAGGTCTTCCTGGTCGGCGCCGAGGACTCCTCGCTGCAGACCTCCTTCGTGGTCGACGACTTCCTCCTGAACGTCAACTAACGCCAGGATAGAAGCCTCGAACCACCGGCGCCCCTTCCCCTCGCGGGGGAGGGGCGTTTTCCTTTTTTGCGGCTCGGCTCAAACCCCGAGCCGCACCTCTCCTGTAGGACCCCTTCAGTCAGGAGGCTTTGATGTTTAAAATGAATTGGATCACCGCAGCAACCGTCGTAACCCTCGCCGCGAGCGCCGCCGGCGCCGCCCCCCTCCACCAGACCTGGCCGTCGGCCGACCAGCAGCTCAAGGTCGCCCACGTCGAGCCCGGCACCGCGCTCGAGAAGCTGATCCTGAACAATCAGGATTTCGGCATGCTGCGGCCCGCGGAGGCCGGCGACAAGATCCCGGTGCCGCTCTGGCTGCGGGTGTACTGGCGCAAGGCTCATCCGGAGGTGAGCTATTCGGCGGCCGATCCCACGGGCGGCTATCCCCACGTCCTGAAGGAGATCGCGGAGTGGATGACGCTCCACCAGGACCTGGTGGCGAGCGAGGGCGATCCAGGGCGCGCTCCCGGCTATGATGCGGACGCCGAAGAGAAGGGCCTGCCGGAGAAGACCACGGTAGGAACCAACAACCGGGTCTCCGGCGCGCAGACGGTGCCGCGGAGCGAGGCGGACGTGCGGATCAACTTCTGGAACCCGACCCAGGTCATCGCCGCTTCCAACAACATCGGCGGCAGCGGCCAGCAGTCCCAGTACTACTCGAACGACGGCGGCCTCACCTGGGGGCAGAGCTTCCTGCCGCTCACCAGCACCGACGCCTTCCACTCCGACCCCGCCGTCGACTGGACCTCGGACGGCACCGCCTGGTCGGCGACGATCGGCATCAAGGGAAACGCCCTCCACATGCGCGCCTACAAGTCCACCAACGGCGGCGCCACCTGGACCTTCGACAACACTTTCTCGGGAACCCAGAAGAACACCGACAAAGAGCTGATCTGGATCGATCACAGCGCCACGTCGGCGTTCAAGGACACGATCTACGCCTGCTGGCACAACGGCAACCCGGCCTACGTCAACCGCCGGAACGGTCCCGCGGGAGCCTGGCTGGCCACTCCCATCCAGGTCAGCGGCGGCGAGTCGACCGGCACCGCCATCGGCTGCTCCCTCTCGACCAATGCCAACGGCGACGCCTTCGTCTTCTGGCCGACCACCGGCAACAGCAAGATCGTGGTGGCGAAGTCCACCAACGGCGGCACGAGCTGGGGGACGCCGAAGGTGATCGCGACGAGCAAGGACTCCTATGACATCGGCGTGCCCGCGATGGCCAGCCGCCGCGCCCTGATCTATGTCTCCGGCGCCGCCTACAGCAACGGCGTGGTGAACAACGTCTACGCCACCTGGGTCGACCTCACTGGCGCCAGCGGCTGCACCGCGCCCGCCAACGAGCCGGGCACCAACGTCTCCTCCACCTGCAAGACCCGCATCTGGTTCGCCCGCTCGACCGACGGCGGCACCACCTGGGGAGCGCCGGTGATGACCAACAACCAGTCCTCGCTGAACGATCAGTTCAACCAGTGGCTGGGGGTCGATCCCACGACCGGCCGCCTGGCGCTGATGTATTACGACACCGTGGGCGGCACCTCGCGCAAGAAGACCGACGTCTATTACCAGACCTCGGCCGACAACGGCGCCACCTGGAGCGCGGCGACCAAGGTCACCAGCTCACAGACCGACGAAACGGTCACCGGCTCCGACTCCGGCAACCAGTACGGCGACTACAACAGCCTGTCGATCTACGCCGCCAAGATCTTCCCGATCTGGACCGACCGCCGCAGCTCCGGCAAGGAAGAGATCTGGACCTCGCCGGTCACCGAGCCGTAAGGATCAAATCGCTTTCCGTTCGATCACGGCGCCCCACTCGGGGCGCCGTTCCATTTCTGGAGAACCTCTCCCTCGGTGGGGAGTCCTACAGCTTCTCGGAAAGCCGTGCGATCACCCTCTCGAGGTCCGGCTCCTCGGTGAGCACGGGGAGGAGCGGATCGGTTTTCCGCTTCCGGAGCCGTTGCGGCACCGTTTTCACGGTGAAGGCGCGGACGTCGAGGCGGCCGTTCACCTCGCGCCAGTCGAGCGGCGTCGACACGGAGGCCGCCGGCACGGGGCGGGCGCAGTAGGGGGCCGCCAGCAATTTGCCGCGGCCGTTCTGGAGAGCGTCGACATAGACCCGGCCGCGGCGGGCGGCGATGGCTCGCGCGGTGGTGGCGATCGCCGGCAGCCGCGCCACGATCACTCCGGCGAGGAACTCGGCGAGCTGCTTGACCGGTTCGTGCTCGAGCCTGCCGCCCATCGGCAGCAGGATGTGCAGCCCGCTGCCGCCGCTCGTTTTGATAAAGCAGGGGATCTCGATCTCCGCGCAGAGATCGCGGATCGCCAGCGCGATGCGGACGACGTCGGCGAACGGCGCCGTCTTCGGATCGAGATCGAGGATGCACCAGTCCGGCCGGTCGAGAGCGCCGACGCGGCTCGCGCCGATATGGAACGGGATCGCGCCGAGATTGACCAGATAGAGCAGCCCCTCGACGTCGTCGCAGAGCAGATATTCGATCTCCTTCTCCGATCCTTCCGATCTCACCACCAGCGTGCGCAGCCGGCCCGAGGCTTTCGCCGGCGCGTTCTTCTGAAAGAACGATTTTCCCGCGATGCCGTCCGGATAGCGATCGAGCACCAGCGGGCGGCCGCGCAAAAACGGCAGCATCGCGGGGGCGACGGCGCGGTAATATTCGATCAGATCGCCCTTGGTGATCCCTTGATCCGGCCAGAAAACCTTTTCGAGATTGGTGAAGGCGGCGGGCTTGCTCGGAGTTGCCGGGGCAGGGGCCGGAGGCGCAGCGGCGGCTTCCTCCGTCTCACGTTCCTCGCCGGGACGGAAACACTCCGCGGCGCTCTTGTCGTCGCGCAGCCGCAGGAACACGGGGTGGCGCAGGTTTCCGCCCTCGGTCCACTCCTTGTAGCGGACCTCGACGACCGCCTCGGGCTCGACCCAGACGGCGCCGCGGATGGTACCCATCGGGAGGGGCGGCGAGGGGCGGCGCAGCGGTTCCAGGCGGGCGCGGAGGTCGGCCTCGGTCTCGCGGCTGAAGCCGGTCCCCACCGTGCCGGCATAGACGAGCCCCCTCTCCTCCCCCACGACGGCCAGATGGAGGCGGCGGATGCCTGAACCACCGGGCGAGGCGCCCTCGAAGCCGATCACCACGAAATCGGAGCTCCGATCGACCCGCACTTTCAGCCAGTCGGCCGAATATCCCGCGCGGTAGGGCGCGTCGGAGCGCTTGGCGACGATCCCCTCGAGCCCCATGCCTACGACGGCGGCGTAGAGATCCTCGCCGCGCTCCGGGATCTCCTCCGAGAGGCGGAGCCAGTCGCCGCCCGGCGCCACCACTCGCCGCAGGATCGCCTTGCGGTCGCTGAGCGGCAGCGGCCGGAGGTCGAAATCCTCGAAGCCCAGCAGGTCGAAGACGAAGAGGGTCGCGGGAGACGCCGACGCCGCGTGCTGGACGTCGGCGAGGCGGGTGCGCAGGCCCCGCCGCTGGAGGCGTTGGAAGTTGGGGCGCCCGTCGTCGTCGAGCACCACCGCCTCGCCGTCCAGGACGACGCCGCGAAACGGCAGGGCGGCGACCGCCGCCGCCAGCTCGGGGAAGATGCGGGTGGCGTCGTGGCCGCTCTTGTAGAACAGCCGCGCCTCCCCCTCCCCGCCCGCCGCCACCATGCGGAAGCCGTCGTACTTGAGCTCGAAGACCCAACCCGGATGATTGAACGGGCGTTCGCGGGTCTCCGGCTTCATCGGCCGCAGGGCCGCCGGATCGACGCCCGAGCGCGGCGCGCCGAGACGCGCCAGCTCCTTGCCGATCGCCCGCGCCGCGGCGGTTGCGGATCTACGCGCTCTGGAGATCGGTTTCAATGCGGCGATGTCGCGTGGAAGCGTGAAATGACTGGCGGCCGGTGAATGCTTGCGATCGGGGTGATCGATTCCTGTCTAAATACGCTCCGCCATTGAAGTTCGATGATATATTACGCCCTATGAGCGCCCGACCCTTCGCCTCCGGAATGATTTCGTTCGGCCTGGTCAACGTCCCGGTAAAGCTCTATTCCACGGGAGAGAGCGCGGCCGGCATCCAATTTAACATGCTTCACAAGAAATGCCGTTCCCGCTTGAAGCAACAATATGTCTGCCCGGTCGATAACGAAGTCGTCGGTCGCGACGAGATGGTAAAAGGTTACGAGTACTCGAAGGGGCAATATGTCCTGTTCACGGAAGACGAGCTCAAGGCGCTGAGCCCGGAGCCGACGAACGCGGTGGAGATCACCGAGTTCGTGCCGCTCGAACAGGTCGATCCGATCTATTACGAAAAGTCTTACTACGTGGGTCCGGACAAGGGGGGCGACCGCCCCTACCGGCTGCTCGCCGAGGCGATGAAGCAGACGAACCGCGCGGCGCTGGCGCGCTATGTCGCCCGCGGCAAGGATCAGTTCGTGCTGCTGCGGCCGTTCGACGGCGGATTGATCATGCAGCAGCTCCGCTACTCGGACGAGCTGCGGCCGTTCTCCGAGGTGCCGGTCGGCGCCGCCGATCTCAAGGAGCCGGAGCTCAAGCTCGCCGTCCAGCTCATCGAGCAGATCGCCACCGACGAGTTCCGCCCCGAGACCTACGAGGACACCCAGCGCCAGCAGGTGCGCTCGCTGATCGACCGCAAGGTGCAGGGCGAGGAGATCACCGCCGCGCCGGTGGTGGCGCCGAAGGCGCAGGTGATCGATCTGATGGCGGCGCTGAAGGCGAGCCTCTCCGCCGCCAAGCCCGCCAAGCCCACCACGGAGAGCGCCGCCGCCGAGCCGATCTCGATCACCGACCGCAAGCCGGCGAAACGGTCGCCGCGCAGCGCGATCGAGGCGGTGCCGGCCGCCGCCGCCGAGGCTCCGAAGAGGAAGAGCTCCAAGAGATAAGCCGGTCGGAGTTACACTGAGGGCGATGAACCGGTCTTCCGCTCTCCAGCAGTCGGGCGAGCCCGAGCACCTCGCACCCCTCAGCGGTTACTCGACCAAGGACGTCGCCGCGCTGCTCGGCCTTTCCGCCGAGCAGGTGCGCTCCTACGTCCGGGCCGGTTTCCTCGCACCCCGACAGGGGCCGCGCGGCGAGTACTATTTCTCGTTCCAGGACCTCGTTCTCCTGCGCACGGCCAAGGGGCTGCTCGCCGCCCGGGTGCCGCGGCGGCGGGTGCGCCTCGCCCTTCAGAACCTCCGCGAGCAGCTTCCGGGCGACCGCGCGCTCACCGGCGTCCGCATCTCGGCCCAGGGGCATCACGTGGTGGTGCGCGACGGCGGCGACGTCTGGAACCCCGAATCCGGCCAGGCGTTCTTCGATTTCGAGCTCGCCGAGCTGGCGCGGGAAGCGGCGACGCTCCCCCTGCGCACGCCGCCGGCCGAACCGGCCGATCAACCCCCGGGCCCCCCGGGCGCGGTGGACTGGTATGAACAGGGAGAAGTGCTGGAAGAGGACGCGCCCGAGGAGGCGATGGCGGCCTACCGGCGGGCCCTGGAGATCGATCCCGCCCTCGCCGAGGCCCACCTGAACCTCGGATGCCTCCTCCACGAGCGCGGGGAGGCCGCCGCCGCCGAAGCGCACTACCGGCAGGCCCTCGCCGCCCGGCCGGAGGACACCACGGCGGCCTTCAACCTCGGCGTCGCCCTCCAGGATCTCGGCCGGCTGCAAGAGGCCGCCGAGGCCTACGAGAGCGCCCTGGCGATCGATCGATCCCTCGCCGACGCCCACTACAACCTCTCCGGGCTCTACGAGAAGCTGAACCAGCCCGAGGCCGCCTTCCGGCATCTCCGCACCTACCGGACGCTCACGCAGGGGTGAGGGAAGAAAAAGGATAATAGGGACGAAAGGGACAACAGGGACGAAAGAGACGACAAGAACCCGAGGATACTGCCGGGAACGCGTCCCCGTCCCTGACGTCCCTGTTGTCCCTCAGGTCCCTGATTCAGCTTTCCGGCGCGGGGCCGCCCTCCGAGAACCGATCAAGGCTTGACGGGCGTCACCAGGGCGATCTTCAGCGACTGCAGGATGTCCTTGTAGGCCGCGAGCTCCTCGGGCGTCGCCGGGGCCTTCTGCTTGAGCATCGCCGCGTAGAGCGTATGAGAGTAGATCGCTCCGGGATTCAGGAAGGCGATGTACTGATAGAAATCGCCGGGCTGGGAAAACAGCTTGCCGAAGGTCGCGTACTGGGGGTGCTTGACGTCCAGGTCGGTCAGCTCCAGGTGCGGGTACTTCTTGCGGTATTGCGCGATCTCCCCCTGCAGGCGGAGCTCCGTGTTCTCGTCGGACTTGTAGTGCACGCTCACCAGGATCTTGGCCGCGTCGGGACCGGCCGCCTTCTGAGTGAAGATGACGGCTCCCTGATACTTCTTGGCGGCCTCGGTGTCTCCCTGCCACCCTTCCGGCGTATGGGCGGTGAGAACGTAGTCCTTGGTGGTGACCGTCACCATGCTGTCCTTCGCCTCTTCGGCCCGCACGGCGAGAGGCGTGGCCAGGAGAGCGAAGACGACCCCGAACGCCGCCAGTTGATGCTTGCTGTTCATAGAATCCTTTCAGGCAGAAAACGACCGCCCGTCCAGGCAGCCGCGGCTGAATTCTAACCGAGGTCACGGCGGCGGTCTCCACCGCGCCTGCGGTAGACTCCCGCCTCATGAAAATCCGTGCCGCCGCCCTCTTCACCCTCGGCCTCTGGGCCGCCTGCGCAGGAGCATTCGCCGTGGAAGGAAAGTGGACCCCCGAGCAGGTGCTGGAGCACGATCCGAAGTGGCTTCGCGGGCTGGGCCTCGAGATCCCGCCCGGAACGCTCTGGACGAAGGAGGGCGCGGGCCTGCTCGACGCGGCGGTGAAGCTCGACGGCTGCACGGCGGGGTTCATCTCAGCCCAGGGGCTGCTGATCACCAACCATCACTGCGCGTTCTCGATCCTCCAGCAGCACTCGACGCCCGAGCGCGACCTCATCACCCACGGCTTCCTGGCCCGCACCAGGGCCGAGGAGCTCGCCGGGGCCGGTGTCCGCGCCACGATCCCCCACCGGCTGACCGACGTCACCCGCGAGGTCGAGGGCGCGGTGCCGGCCGGCGCCGACGACCTGGTCAGATTCCGCGCGATCGAGCGCAAGCAGAAGGAGATGGTCGCCGCCTGCGAGACGAGCGAGCACCACCGCTGCCAGGTGGCGGCGTTCGACGGCGGCCTGCGCTACGTGCTGGTCGACAGCCTGGAGTTTCCGGACGTGCGGCTGGTCTACGCGCCGCCGGGCGCGGTGGGCGACTTCGGCGGCGAGGTCGACAACTGGAGCTGGCCCCGCCACGTCGGCGACTTCGCGCTGCTGCGCGTCTACGCCGGCCCCGACGGCAAACCGGCGCCGAAGGCGGACGCCAACGCCGCCTACCGGCCAAAGCACTTCTTCCCGGTGTCGCCGCGCGGCATCGAGCCGGACTCCTTCGTGATGGTCCCCGGCTATCCCGGCCTCACCTTTCGCTCCTACACCGAGGCCGAGATGCGCGAGCGGGCGGAGCTCTTCTATCCGCGCCGGGCCGCGCTCTTCCGCACCTGGATCGACCTGATGGAGGCGGCGTCGAAGCAGGACGAGGCGGTGCGCATCGCGCTGGCCGACCGCATCAAGGGGCTCGCCAACCAGGAGAAGAACTCGCGCGGCCAGGTGGACGGCATCCGCCGCGGCCACATCCTGGAGAAGAAGGCGGAGTCGGAACGGGAGATCCTCGCCTGGGCGGCGAAACGGCCGGAGCAGAAGGAGGCCCTGGCCGCCCACGACGAGTTGGCGCGCCTGATCGCCGAACGGCGGCGGACGTGGGAGCACGATTTCCTGCTGAGCCAAGCGAAGTTCGGCCCCAAGCCGCTCGATCTCGCCCTCACCCTGGCGCGCTGGGCGGGCGAGAAGGCGAAGCCCGACCTGGAGCGCGAGCCGGACTACCAGGAGCGCAACCGCGAGCGGCTCGGCGAGCGGCTGGAGCGCGATCAGAAGCGTCTCGATCCGCCGACCGAGGCCGTCCTGCTCACCGACGTCCTGGCCCGCTTCGCCGCCCTGCCGGAGGGGATCCGCGTGGCGGCGGTCGACGGCTTCCTCGCCGGCGCCCGCGATCCCCAGGCGATTCGCGGCCGCGTGGATGCCCTGCTCACCCAGACCAGGGTGACCGATGCGGGCGAGCGCAAGCGGATGTTCGCCGAGAGCGCGGAGCAGCTCCACGCCCGCCACGACCCGCTGCTCGACCTCGCCTTCGGGCTCGACGGCGAGCTGCGCGCGCTCAAGGAGCAGAACGACCGTTTCGACGGGGCGGTATCGCGCCTGCGCCCCCGCTGGCAGCGCGCCGTGATCGCCCATGCCGGTCATCCTGTGGCACCGGACGCCAACGGCACCCTGCGCGTCGCCTTCGCTCACGTCAAGGGCTACAGCCCCCGCGACGGCGTCTGGATGCGCCCGCAGACGACGGTCGCCGGCGTGGTCGAGAAGAGCACCGGCCAAGCGCCTTTCAACGCTCCCCCCGAGCTGCTGGCGGCGGCGCCCAAGGCCCCTGGGAGCCGCTGGGCGGATCCGACGCTGAAGGATGTACCGGTCGACTTCCTCGCCGACGCGGACACCACCGGCGGCAACTCGGGGAGCCCGGTGGTCAACGGCCGCGGCGAGCTGGTCGGGGTCAACTTCGATCGCGTCTGGGAGAACGTGGCCAACGACTTCGGCTACAACCCGGACGTGGCGCGGAACATCAGCGTCGACGTGCGCTACCTGCTCTGGCTGATGTCCAGCCTGCACGGCGAGGCCGCCGAGCCGCTGCTGAAGGAGATGGGGGTCCTCTGATACGCTTGGGTTGCGTTTCAAAAGGCCAGCCGTGGACACGCCTCCCCTCCGCCTCCAGATCACCCCCGCCGAGGGCGCTCCCTTCGATCACCCCCTGCGCGGCGACGCCCTCGTCGTCGGCCGCGCCCTCGACGCCGGCCTGTCGATCGCGGACCCCTTCCTCTCCCGGCGCCATTCGCGCTTCTTCCGGGCGGGGCCCGACCTCTTCGTCGAGGACCTCGGATCGCGCAACGGCACGCTGGTCAACGGGCAGGCGATCCAGCAGGCGACGGCGGTGCGGCCGGGGGACGTGATCAAGATCTCCAACAGCCTGATCAAGATCGTCCTCGACGCCCCCGTTCCGCCCAAGGCCCCTCAGCCCGAGGACGACTTCCTGGATGGGACGGTGTTCCGCCGCGCCGCCGACCTGCTCGACCGCCAGAGCGCGCCGGCCGCCGCCACTGCCGCGGACCTCCGGCGCTACGCCGATCGCCTCAAGCTCCTCAACGAGGTCCACCAGGCGCTCGGCCGCTCGCTGACCCTGGAGGAGCTGCTGGAGCTGATCCTCGACCGCGCGTTCGACCACCTCCACCCCGACCGCGGCGCCATTTTGCTCAAAGAAAAGGAGGGGCTCAAGGAGAAAGAGGGGAGCTACCGCGCGGCCGCCAGCCGCTCCTCCCTGGGGGGCACCGAGGCGCTGACCTTCTCGCGCAGCCTGACGCGCGAGGTCGCCGAGAAGGGGATGGCGGCAATCGTGTTCGACGTCCAGGCGGACGAGCGCTTCTCCGCCGCCGAGAGCATGCTCCTCTCCGGTATCCGGAGCCTGATCGCGGCCCCCCTGCTCGATCCCGAGGGAACGCTCGGCCTGATCGTCCTCGAATCGCGCGCCGGCGTCCGCCAGTTCTCGGAGGAGGATCTGGAGCTGCTGGTCTCGCTCGCCGCGGTGGCCGCCCTCCACCTGCGCAACCTCGCGCTGGCGATGGACGCCGCGGAGCGCCGCCGTCTCCAGGAGGAGCTGGCGCTGGCGCGGCGCATCCAGGTGGCCCTCCTCCCCGACCAGTTGCCGGAGATTCCCGGCTGGGAGCTCTACGGCGGCAACATCCCGTCGCGCGGCGTGTCAGGCGACTACTACGAGGTGGTCACCCGCCGCGAGGGGCGCGAGTGCGTGCTGATGGTGGCCGACGTCTCGGGCAAGGGGATGGCGGCCTCCCTGCTCACCGTCTCCCTCCAGGCGCTCTCCATCGGTCCGATCGAGGACGGCCTGCCCCCCGACGAGATCTGCGCCCGCCTCTCCCGCCTGCTCTACCGCCGCACGCCGCCCGAAAAGTACGCCACCGCGTTCCTCGGCGTGCTGGAGACGGCGACCGGCCGTCTGCGCTATACGAACGCCGGCCACAATCCGCCGCTGGTGCTGCGGGCGGCGGGCACCGCCGAGGAGCTGGGTGCGACCGGAGTCCCCCTCGGCCTCCTCGCCCAGGCGCCGTACAGCGCCGGCGAGACGGTCCTCGCCCCCGGAGACGTCCTCGTTCTCTATACGGACGGCCTGGTGGAAGCCACCGATCCGGAGAGCAACGAATACGGGCTGGAGCGCTTCACCGAGGTCTGCCTGAAGGACCGCGCCGGACCCTGCGCGCTGCTGGCCGGCAGCGTCGCGCGGGACCTCGAGCAGTTCGCCCGCGGAGTGCCCTTCGCGGACGACCGGACCCTCGTGCTGGCGCGCCGCCTGGAGGCCTGACCGCCATGCCGACAGCCCGCATCGTCGCCATCCTACCCGCCGCCGGTGCCTCCAGCCGCATGGGCCGCCCCAAGCTCCTCCTCCCCGTCCATGGCGGTCCGATGGTGGCGGCCGTGGTGAACGCCCTGCTTGGCGGCGGCGCGGAAGAGGTGGTGCTGGTGGCCTCGCCCGGAGATGAGGATCTGCAGGGGTGGGCTCGGCGGGCAGGCGTCGAGTGCGTCGTGAATCCCGATCCGTCGCGCGGCATGCTCACCAGCATCCAGGCGGGGATCGCCGCTCTCGGCGGTGCCGCCGAGCTGTCCCGCCAGGGCACGATCCTCCTCGTCTCCCCCGCCGATCTGCCCAATCTGCAAGCCGAGACCGTGGTGTTGCTCGTCCGGCGGATGCTGGAATCGGCCGCGCCGCTCGCCCTGCCGGTCTATCGCGGCCAGCGCGGCCACCCCCTGGCGATCGCTCCCGCGCTGATCCCCGAGATCGACACGCTCGATCCCGGCGTGGGCCTGAAGCAGCTCCGGGACCGCCACCTGGCCGACCTGCTGGAGGTGGCGGTCGAGGACGCGGGGGTGGTGCAGGACATCGATACGCCGGAGGATTACGCGGCGGCGGAGTCCTGCTAAATGGCAGTAAGGAGGCTAGACGGACGAAGAGCCCTGGCGTTGAGAAACCTTTTGCTCGGGATTCCAGTTGATCGTAGGGCTTGTAGAGACGTTCCCAGCCCGTCCACGACACCGCCCGGCAGGCCACGGAGACGGCGGGACGTCTCCGGCGAAGCGTATCCAGCTCCCTCTACCACTGCCTGCGAGAGGACAGCCAAGGCGACCGCCTTGACCGAGCCTCAGCCTGCCCAGGAGAGATTTGCCGTCGTCGACGTCCAGCTCTCCGCCGGAGACGTCCCGCCGTCCCCGTGGCCTGCCGAGCGGTGTCGTGGACGGGCTGGGAACGTCTCTACAAGCCCTACGATCAGAGATCGAATTTCCCGATGGAATCTCCAAAGGTGACCCCAACGCCCCGCCCCATCGTCATCGGCCACCGCGGCGCCAGCGGCTACCGGCCCGAGCACACGCTGGCGTCCTATGAGCTGGCGATCGAGATGGGTGCCGATTTCATCGAGCCCGACCTGGTCTCGACGCGCGACGGCGTTCTGATCGCCCGCCACGAGAACGAAATCTCGGAGACCACCGACGTTGCAGGACATCCGGAATTCGCGGCGCGGAAGGCGACCAAGCGGATCGACGGCCGCGAGGTCACCGGCTGGTTTACGGAAGACTTCACGTTTGCCGAGATCAGGACGCTGCGCGCCAAGGAACGGCTGCCGTTTCGAGATCAATCCTTCAACGGCCGCTTCGAGGTGCCGGCTTTCTCCGAGGTGCTGGAGCTGGCGCGCCGGAAGGGCGTCGGCGTCTACCCTGAAACCAAGCACCCGACCTATTTCCGCTCGCTCGGCTTGCCGCTGGAACCGCCTCTGCTGCTCGCCTTACAGAAGGCGGGTTATCAGGGACGGACGGCGCCGGTCTTCCTCCAGTCGTTCGAAGTGGGGAATCTGAAAGAATTGCGAAACTCGACCGATCTTCCGATCATCCAGCTCCTCGACGACCATGGACAGCCCTGGGACTTCGCCGCAGCAGGCGACGAACGGACCTATCAGGATCTCGCGACTCCCGCGGGCCTCGCCGGGATCGCCGCCTATGCCGACGGCATCGGACCGTACAAACGCATGATCATTTCCGCGGGTTCTGACGGCCATCTTCTCTATCCGACCTCGCTCGTGGAAGATGCCCATCGCGCCGGCCTTCTCGTCCACCCCTGGACTTTCCGCAGCGACGCCACCTTCCTGGCACCGGACTACGCGGGCGATCCGGAGCGCGAATACGATCAGTTTTTCTCGCTCGGCGTCGACGGCCTGTTCAGCGACTTCCCGGATACCGCCGTGCACGCCCGCAAGCGATTCGCCAAAGGGGGACAGCGATGAGCCTCACCCTGGAGGATCTCGCGACCGCCACCGATCACGAGCGCGTGGTCTTCTGCCGCGACCCGGAAGCCGGCTATCGCGCCGTGATCGCCATTCACAGCACCGCGGCGGGACCGGCGGTGGGCGGCACGCGCTACTGGACCTACGCCAGCGAGCCGGAGGCGGTGACGGACGCCTTGCGGCTGTCGCGCGGCATGACCTTCAAGAACGTCATGGCCGGACTGCCGCTCGGCGGCGGAAAATCGGTCGTCCTGCGCGAAGTCTCCCAAGACCGCGAGGCGCTCTTCCGCGCGCACGGCCGGGCGATCGAACGGCTCGGCGGCCTCTATACGGCGGGCGAGGACGTGGGCACCAGCCCGGCGGACATGGAGATCCTCCGCACGGAGACCGCGCACGTGGCAGGCATCCTCGGCGATCCCTCGCCGGACACCGCTCACGGCGTGGTGCGGGCGATGAGGGCCGCGGCCCTCCACCGCTGGGGCTCCGAGGATCTGGCCGGACGGACGGTGGCGATCCAGGGGTGCGGCCACGTCGGCTTCCTGCTCGCCCGCGAGCTCGCGGCCGCCGGAGCGCGCCTGCGGGTGGCCGACCTCGATCCCGAGCGGGTGCGGCGGACGGTGGAGGCCTCGGGCGCGGAAGCGGTCGATCCCGCGGAGATCCAGAGCGTCGAGGCGGACCTCTTCGCACCCTGCGCTCTCGGCGGCATCCTGAACGCCGAGACCATCCCCAGCCTGCGGGTGGAGATCGTGGCCGGCGCCGCCAACAACCAGCTCTGGGAGGACGAGGACGGCGGGCGGCTCGGCGACTGGGGAATCCTCTACGTCCCGGACTACGTCGCCAACGCCGGCGGCGTCATCGGCGGCTGCCGGGAGATCCTCGGCTGGAGCGAGGAGGAGACGCGCGAGCGGATCGAGAGGATCTACGATACGCTTTCCTCGGTGCTCCGGCTCGCCCGCGCGGAGGGGATTCCGCCCCATGCCGCCGCGGACCGCCTGGCCGGCGAGCGCCTCGCAGCCCTGGGAGCGGGAAGGAGAGAGCGATGAGCCTGGAAGTGCGCAACGACGAGTCGGCGAGAAAGTTCTACGTCACCGTGGACGGCCACGAGGCGGTGATCGAATACGTGAAGACCGGCGACGTCTACGACCTTCAACACACCTTCGTCCCCGAGGAGCTCCGCGGCGAGGGAGTCGCCGAGCAGCTCGTGCAGGGCACGCTCGATCAGATCAAGAGCCAGGGGGCCACGTTCAAGCCGACCTGCCCCTACATCCAATCGTTTCTCAAGCGCCACCCGGGGTATCAGGAGGGGACGTAGGGCCCCTCATCACCCCGGCCCTCTTCTCCCAGCCCTCCACCCGCCCTGACGGGGAGAAGAGGGAGTAGTTAGTCTCTACTTCGTCAGATTGGCCTCGTCCGTCGTAGCCGCCCGCCCGAGCCCTCACCCCCGGCCCCCACGCGCCCTCCCTCACCGGGAGAGGGGAGACAAGCAACGTAAAGACTCAAGGAGTGGCCGCATCGCAGGGCCCCCCTCTTCTCCCAGTGTGGGAGGGGGGAGGGGATGGGAGAAGAGGGCCGGGGTGATGAGGGGAGCCCCGAAGGGGCGACCGCCCGCCTCTACACGCATGTCGAAAAGCTGAACACGTACGCCCGCACCCCCACCCGCGGAAAGCGCAACACCAGGCGCCGCCGCCGGAACGTGCCGGAATCGATCAGTCGCACCATCCTGCCCCGCTCCCAGACGGCGAACGTCCTGCCGTCCCGCTCCACCACGTCGGCCCCGCGCTCCTCCGCCGCGACCGGACCGCCGTCGACTTCGATCTCCAGCTCCCCTGCCGGCGCCAGCACCAGGTTCACTCCGGCCGCGTCGCAGACCAGGTCGAGCTCTGCCCCGGGCTCGCGGACCTCCAGATATTCGGCCTCGTGCAGCCAGAGACCGCGCGCGCTGAACATCCCCGGCGGCGCCGGCTCTCCCGCGGCGTGGCGCACCTCCTCCTCCGGCCTATACCCCTCGGCCGCCAGCAGCCGGCCACGGTGGAAGCCGATATAGGTCTCGCGCGTCGCCGGATGGCAGACGGCGCCGGGGCGGTCCTCGGCGCGCACCGGCTCCAGGATCTCCGGCAACGGCCCGCTCTCTCCGGCCTCCCGCAGCAGGCGCTGAATCATCTCTTCGGTCTCGCCGTAGCCCCCCTCGCCGTACCGCTCGTAGCGCAGGTAGCCGCGGGCGTCGATCAGATAATGGGCCGGCCAGTAATGATTGGCGAAGCGCTCCCAGTTGGCGCGCCCGGCGTCGAGCAGGACCGGATAGAGGATGCCGAGGTCGCGCACCGCCGCCGCGACCAGCGCGGGATCGGCCGACAGCTCGAATTCCGGCGTGTGGATGCCGAGGATCACCAGGCCGTGCCCGGCGTAGCGCTCGTGCCAGGCCTTGAGATAAGGCAGCGTGCGCAGGCAGTTGACGCAGGTGAATTCCCAGAAATCCACCAGCACCACCCGGCCGCGCAGGGAGCGCATCGAAACCTCCGGCCCCTGAATCCACAGGCCGGGCGCCAGCTCGGGGGCGCGGAGAGGAACGGAGATCGTCGGCACGAGAGGAGATGTAGGGGCGGCCCTGTGTGGCCGCCCCTACCGGATCTAGTGGACCGAAACCGACATGTTGTACGTATTGCGCGTCGAGGCGGCCAGATAGACCTGCCAGTAGACGAAGCCCGGCTTGGTCCCGTCGTTCGTCAGCGTGATCGTCTCGGAGTCGTCCGTACTGGTCGAGCTGGTGATCGGATCGCCGCCGGCGCAGTTCGCGAAGCCCGCGAGGTCGATGTCGCCATTGCCGTTGCTGAAGCTCAGGGTGACGGTGGCGGTCTTGTGCGCCGGCACCAGGAGGCGGTACCAGTCGGAGTCGTTCACCTTGACGATGCGATTGTTCAGCTTGCCCGCCCGCACGAGGCGCGCCTTGGTGCAGGAGTCGTTCTGCTCCGAGCTGTCGTCCGAGCCGGCCGTCAGGAACTTCCGGATCTTCGGATAGGTGGAGAAGAACGAGCCGTAGCAGTCGAAGAGGTCTTCCGGCGCCGCGCTGCAGGACGAGGGACCGAAGAAGAGCTGGCCGTAGAGCTGCTGGGTGTCCGCGCGGAAGATGCCCGAGCCCGACGAGCCCCCTTCGGTGACGCCGTCGGTCCAGGTGGTCCGCACCAGTTGCAGGCCGTTGGTGCCCTGGAAGTCGTAGCAGGCCGACTTGTCGTCCTTGAAGCCGAAGCTAATCCGCTTGTAGTCGCCCGCCGGATGATGGATGGCCACCGCGTCCGTGCCGTCGGGCACGGCCTTGCCCGTCCAGCCGGCCCAGTTAACGCCGTCCGGCAGGGCCCCGAGGACCATCAGCAAGGAGTAATCGGAGACCGGGCTGGTCGACACCAGCGCCGCGCCGTCCGACCGCGGCACGCTATCCGCCGACGGCGGGTTCCCGTTGCACGCCGAGGTCTGGTAGAACCAGAAGAACTCGGCCGAGCCCGCCCCGCTCTGCGAGCTGATGCAGTGATTGGCGGTGAGGAAGTAGGGGGTGAAGTCCTGCGCGTTATCGTTGAGGAGCTGGCCGGAGCAGAAGAAGCTGCCGCCGCCCTCGACGAAATCGATCCCCGCGACGGCGTGGGAGACGTCCGCCCACTCCGGATAGCAGGTCACGTCGTTCTCGCAGGAGCCGGCATCCTTCCCTACCAGGCCGCGGGCGACCTTGTCCACCGGATCGAGGTAGTAGTGCTGCAGGCTGTCCACCGTGAACGGCAGCACGGCGCCGGCGCCGGCGGGGGCCAGGTACTCGATGCGCGCGCGCTCGCCGAAGAACGAGCCGGTCCAGAACTCGCTCGCGGTGGCTCCCGAGGCCGAGTGGAACTCGACGTTCCGCTCGGGGTCGAACCGCGCGTAGCCGCTCTTGGCGACTCCCGGGGCCGCGCCGTACGGCGCATAGACGGCAAGACGGGCGCCGGCCGGCAGATTGACCTTCTTGAAGTGGAGCCGCAGGCCGAGGGCGTCGGTGGAGGCGATGTCGGCCACCCAGAGGCGGCGGCCGTTGGCGACGTCATACCAGTTGCCGTCGCCGGCGGAGATCTGGACGCCGCGGCCGACGCCGAAGCGGAGGGCCTTCACCAGCCCCTGCCGCTGCGACAGCGCGTCCTCCTTGAGGATCGCATCCTTGTCCACCGCCTGGAGGCGGACCTCCGGCACGGTGCCCAGGGTGACGCCCAGCTCCTCCGAAGGAGTGGGGCGCGCGGTCTTCTGGACCTTGCTCGCGGGCCCCTGGACGCCGAACGTCTCGTCAGCCGGCGGCGTGGCCCAACCGGTCGCGCTCGAGGCCAGCAGGGCGCCGAGCCCGATCGCCAGCGCGAGCCGTCCCGCCTGACGCCTGGGTGCGAAGAACCTGTTCATCCTGATCTCCTTTCGAGATGCTGCAGGGCGCCGCGCTTCTTTTCTCGCCAGAGAAATGGCGAAGGTTGCGGCCGCCACCGTCGATGTATAGCATTTTACCACTGAGTCGCAGCCGGACCTATCGAAGCGCGACCGTCATGTCGTACTGGTTGCGCGTATCCGAGGCGAGATCCACCCGCCAGAGGAAGGTCACCGCCCGGCCCAGACGGTTGGTGAAGGCGACCTGCTCGCCGTCCCCACTCCCCTGCGACGTCGCGAAGGGAGCCCCGCCGCACGCTGTGAAACCCGCGAGATCGACATCTCCTTCGGCGTTGCGGAACGCCAGCTTCACGGTCACCGTCCTGCCGGCGGGCACGGCGATCGAGTACCAGTCCGGGCTGCCGATCTTGACGATGCGCCCCCGCAAGGTACCGGTCCCCACGGCGCGCGCCTGGGCGCAGGAATTGTTCGGCGCCGAGCTGTCGTCCGAGCCCTGGCGGAGGAAGCTCTGGATCTGCGGGTAGGTGGCGGCGAACGCGCCGAAGCAGTCGTAGGTCTCCCGGCCGCAGGCCGAGGGGCCGTCGGAGAGCTGGCCGAAGAGCTGGTGGGTGTCCTCGCGGAAGATGCCGGAGCCCGACGAGCCCGGCTCGGTCGGCCCGTCGGTCCAACTGACGCGGATCAGGTGCGGCGTCTGACCGCCCTGGCAGGCCGTGCCGGCGTCCTTGAAGCCGAAGCTGATGCGCTTGAAGTCCCCCCGCGGATGCTGAATCACCGCCGCCTTGGTGCCGTGGGGAACCGCGCCGGCGGTCCAGCCGGACCAGTACAGGCCGGCCGGCAGCGCCCCCTCGATCATCAGCAGGGAGAAATCGGCGTCGCGGCTGGTGGCGAGGAGCGCCGCGCCCACCGAGTGAGGCACGCTCCGCAGGCTCGGCGGCGGGCCGCCGCAGCGGGCGGTCTGGTAGAGCCAGTAGATCTCGGCCGACTTCGCCTGTGCCGCGGTGCCGACGCAGTGATGGGCGGTCAGCCAGTAGGGGGTGAGATCCGCCGCCTGATCGTCGAGGAGCTGGCCGGTGCAGAACAGCGAGTCGCGGCCGACGACGCCGATCCCGGAGACGGCGCGGGCGGTCTGCGCCCATTCGGGATAGCAGCTCACGTCGTTGTGGCAGGGCCCCGCCGCCTTGCCGGGCAGGCCCTCCGCGAGCTCCGCCACGGG
Source organism: uncultured Acidobacteriota bacterium (assembly GCA_963718645.1). Lineage (GTDB taxonomy): Bacteria > Acidobacteriota > Thermoanaerobaculia > Multivoradales > UBA5704 > DATARR01. The sequence continues at coordinate 676,434 of OY970373.1, read as the reverse complement.
ATCGCGATAGAGATGCTGGAGGCGGTCGACCGTGAAAGGCAGCTCTTGGACACCCTTCGGAGACAAGTACTCGATCCGCACCCTCTCGCCCGAAAACGTGCCGGTCCAGAAGTCGCGCGGCTGCGCCGGGGACCCTTCGTAGCGCTCGACCTCGGAGCCGGCGAGAGGCGCCTGGGGGGTATGGATCGCCAGCTCGGCGCCGGCCGGCAGGCGGACGCGCTGGAAATGGAGACGGATGCCCAGAGCGTCGGCGGCGGCGATCTCCCCCACCCAGAGGCGGGAGCCGTCCGTGAGGTCGAACCACTCGCCGTCGCCGGCGGAGAGCCGGAGGTCGCGGCCGACGCCGTAGCGCAGACCCTTCGCCTTCCCCTCCCCGGAAGCCGCCGCGTCCTCGCGCAGCAAGGCATCCCGGTCCACCGCCGGCAGGCGGATCGCCGGCACGCTCCCCAAGTCGATCCCCAGCCTCTCCGCCGGCGTGGGCCGCGCCGACTTCAACGCCTTGTAGGCGGCAGGCCCCTCGACCCCGAACGTCTCCGGCGGCTCCGCCCGCAGGGCACCGGCCGCCAGCAGCGCGCCGAGGCAGGCCGCCACGGCCAGGGATGTCGATCTCCTGTTCCAATGCGTCATGGGGGGAAGGCTATCGCGATTTCCGGTAGTGGCTCCGTTTGGCTGATGGCGCCTTCGATGCCCGGGCGGGGCGGCGCCATCAGCCACACGGAGCCACCCCCCGATTTCCGGACCTCGCCCTTCTTTGGATAGGATGCTTGGCATCCATGGCCGACCTGACCTCCGTCCCCTCGCAGCGACCGCGCCGTCGCCGCCTCCTCTTCGCGATCCTCCTGCTGCTCCTGGGATGGTTCGCCTGGGAAGCCGTCAACTGGCCGGACGTCGCCGCGCTGGACCACGAGCATCCGAGGACCACCGCCTTCATCGAGCACTACCGCGGCTGGGGGCTGTTCGGGCCGAAGAAGAAGGTCGAGTGGTCCTGGGTGCCCTACTCCCGGATCTCGCCGAGCCTGAAGCGGGCGGTGCTGGTGAACGAAGACATGCGCTTCTTCTCCCACAACGGCTTCGACGAAGCCGAGATCCGGGCCGCCCTCCAGGACGCCTGGCGCGAGAAATCGATCCCGCGCGGCGCCTCGACGATCACCCAGCAGGTGGCCAAGAACCTCTGGCTCTCCGGCTCCTACAATCCGCTGCGCAAGGTGAAGGAGGCGATCCTCACCCACCAGCTCGAAACCAACCTCTCGAAGCGGCGCATCCTGGAGATCTACCTGAATATCGCGGAGCTCGGCGAGGGGATCTACGGCGCCGAGGCCGCGGCCCGTCACTACTTCCACAAATCCGCCGCCGGCCTCAGCGAGCGCGAGGCCGCCGCCCTCTCCGCCAGCCTCCCCCGCCCGAAGAGCTGGCACCCCGGCGTCACCAGCCGAGCCTATCTCCGCGAGGTCCGCCACACCCAGCGGCGGATGGCGGTGGCGCGGTGGTTGTGGCAGGAGATTTGAGGCCGCCCGGGCATAAATGCCAATCCGTATACACATTTCCTCGCTCCGATCGGCCTCCGTGGCCTGCGACCTCATCCCCTATCCCCCTTCTCCTAAAGGAGAAGGGGGACGACTGCGATGCGGCCCCAGTTGGGCCCTCCCTCTCCTCTAGGAGAGGGACCGAGGGTGAGGTCGCAGGCCACGAACATCCCCGATCCTGCGAGATGTGTGTAAGAAGGTGGCATTGATGCCCGGGCGGGTGGCGGTACACACAAGCCGGCTACAATACCCGCCCTGAGGGAGGACACCGATGAGACTCTACGCTTTCGAGGGCCTGCACTACGCGCCGGGCGCCGGCGACGCCGGCGAGCTGGCGGCGCCGCCGTACGACCAGATCAACGATGCCGCGCGGGACCGTTTCCACAGCCGGTCTCCGCACCAGTTCGTCCATCTGACCTGCCCGGTCGCGCCGGAAGGGGGGGACCCCTACCGCTTCGCCGCGGCTCTGCAACACCGCTGGCTGAAGGAGGGGGTCGTCGAGCGCGATCCCCGGCCGGCGATCTACCCCTACGTCATCGAGCTCGCCGGCGGCGGCGAGCGCCTCGGCCTGCTCGGCCTCGTGCGCTACGAGGACGCGACGGTCATCCGCCCGCACGAGCAGACGCTGGAGAAAGCGATCGCCGACCGCACCGCCCTGCTCGAAGCCACGCGCACCGACCTCGAGCCCGCCCTCCTCCTCTCCGAGGACGGCGGCCGGCTCGACGAGCTGCTGCACGAGGACCTGCGGAACGCCACGCCCCTGGTGCGACATCGCGACTCCGACGGCCACTTCCACGTGGTCTACCGGCTCGACGATCCGGCGCGCATCGCCCTCTACCGCCAGGCGCTCGACGTGCCCTCCGCGATCGCCGACGGCCACCACCGCTACAAGGTGGGCCAGCGCTACGCCGCCGCCCACGGCGCCGCGGCCGATACCGCCGCCGCCGCCAAGCTCGCCGTGATCACCAGCCTCGACTCCCCCGCGCTGACGATCGATCCGATCCACCGCGCCTTCAAAGAGCCGATCGATCTTTCCAGGCTGGCCGGCGTGACGGATTCCACGCAGCAATTCCGCGGCACGAACGGCTCCGACTTCGCCGCCGCCGTGGCCGCCGCCGGGCAGCCGGCGATCGGCGTCTGGGTGAAGGATCACGAGCCCGAGATCTGGCGCCTCAACCCCACCACCGTCCCCGATCCGGCGCCGACCGGCGAGCCGAAGCTGCCGGTCGAGATCTTCCAGGACACGATCCTTGCCGCGCTCGGCCATCCGCCGGAAGCCTCGACCAACGGCACCGTGGTCTACCGCTCGAACCCCGACGAGCTCTGGAACCAGGTGGCGTCCGGCGAGCTCGGCACCGGCGTCTGGCTGCCGCCGATGCAGCCCGCCGCCTTCGCGGCGGCCATCGCCGGCGGCCACATGCTCCCGGCGAAGTCCACCCGCTTCCTGCCCAAGGTGATGTCCGGCCTCGTCTGGGCCGATCACGACTCGAAGGTCGAGTAGCGCGTCGCGAATCCCAGGGCTGTCCTGGAAATTCCGGGACAATCCTGGGAATTCGGGGACAATTCTGGAGATTCCGGGACAATTTGGGAAATTCCGGGACAATCCTGGATATTCGGGGACAATTTTGGAGATTCGGGGACAGATTGGGATATTCGGGGACAATCCTGGAGATTCGGGGACAAATTGGGAAATTCCGGGACAACCCTGGAGATTCGGGGACAATTTTGGAGATTCGGGGACATTTCTGGATAAAAAGGGACGACGGAAGCTAAAACGGGGAGAGGAATCGAGCTCGCGCCGGTCTTGACAGGCATCGACGCTTGCGAATACCTTGATTTCATAACCAAGGAGACCCACGATGCGCCGCCAAACGCTCTTCCTCCTCGTCGTCCTGTCCCTCATCGCCGCCGGCGTCCAGGCCCAGCCCTATCTCGGCACCGGCGCCGGCAACCCCGGGGTGTCGACCGGCAGCGGCAATACCGCTCTCGGCGACAACGCCCTCTCTTCGAACACCACCGGGTTCTTCAACACGGCCGTCGGCTTCGACTCGTGCGCGGCCAATACGAGCGGCTTCGAGAACACGTGCCTCGGCACGTTCTCGCTGGTCTCCAATACGACCGGTAACGTCAACACGGCGGTCGGTACCGGCGCTCTCCCCTCCAACACCACCGGGAGCTCCAACACGGCGGTCGGCGTCGACGCCCTGGACCTCAACACCACTGCCAGCGCGAACACCGCGGTCGGCTTCGAGGCCCTGTTCGGAACCTCGACCGGCGGCAACAACACGGCGGTCGGCTCCAACTCCCTGTCCAACACCTCGGGCTCCGGCAACGTCGCCCTCGGCTACCTGGCCGGCGGCAACATTACGAGCGGCAGCAACAACATCGACATCGGCAACAATCCCCCGGGCAACGAATCGAACACCATCCGCATCGGCAACACGGCAGTTCATACCGCGGCGTTCCTCGCCGGCGTCAACGGCGCGACCAGCTCCAGCGGCACGCAGGTCTTCGTGAACGCCGCCGGCCAGTTGGGCACGATCACCTCCTCGCTCCGCTTCAAGGACGACGTCGAGGACATGGGCGAGGCGACCGACGGCCTGATGAAGCTCCGGCCGGTCACCTTCCGCTACAAGGCCGGCGTCGACGACGGCTCCCGGCTCCTCCAGTACGGGCTCGTCGCCGAAGAGGTCGCGAAGGTCTATCCGGACCTGGTCCAGTACGACGACAAGGGCCAGCCCTTCACCGTGCGCTACCACATGATCAACGCCATGCTCCTCAACGAGGTGCAGAAGCAGCACGGCACGATCGAGGAGCAGAAGGCCCAGTTGCAGGAGCAGGACGCGCGCATCCGCAAGCTGGAAGCGCTGGTCGGCCAACTGGCCGGGGCTTCCAAGGCGCCCTGAAAAGATTAGCCTGCCGCCGCCAGGCCCAGATAGCGCGGGACCCTGTCCTCCAGCAGCTCGACCAGGGCAGGGTCCATGAATTCGTAGACGTCCGGGATGTTCAGACAGATCAGGCGCTGCCGGTTGAGATGCTGGCGAAACCGGCGGCGCATCCGGATCAGGTGGGCCTTCTCCATCACGCAGATGACGTCCGCCCACTCGAGCATCTCGGCCGTCACTGGCTGCGGCGACTCATGGTTCAGCCCGGCCGAGGCGACCTCGAGATCCCGCCGCCCGGAGAAGAGCCGCTCGGCCGTCGGGCTCCGCAGCTCGTTTTGACCGCAGACGAAGAGGACGCGTTTCATGGCTCAGAACAGCCCGACGATCTTGCCGTTGTCGTCGATGTCGATCTTGCAGGCCGAGGGCACCTTGGGCAAGCCGGGCATGGTCATCACGTCGCCGCAGATCATCACCACGAACTCGGCGCCGGCCGACAGGCGGACCTCGCGGACGTTGATGGTGTGATCCGTGGGCGCGCCGCGCTTGCTGGGATCGGTCGAGAAGGAATATTGGGTTTTGGCGACGCAGACAGGATAGTGACCGTAATCGGTCTGCAAACGGGCGATCTGATCGCGGACCTTGGAGTCGGCGGTGATGCCGGATGCGCGGTAGATCTTTTTCGCGATCTTCTCCATCTTCTCCCAGAGGGTGTCGGCGTCCTCGTAGACGAACTGGATGCCGGGCTCGCGGTCGCAGAGCTTGACCACGGCGCGCGCGAGGTCCTCGGCGCCCTTGCCCCCCTCGGCCCAGTGGGAGGCGAAGACGGCGGTGACGTTCTGCTTCGCCAGCCGCGATTGAATCGCCTGGAACTCCGCGTCGGTGTCCGAGCTGAAGCGGTTGACCGCCACCACGCAGGGGAGCCCGTAGTGCTGCTGCACGTTCTCGACGTGGCGCTCCAGGTTGGCCATCCCCTTCTCCACCGCCTCGACGTTCTCCTGGGTGAGGCTCTTGAGGTCGACGCCGCCGTGGTACTTCAAGGCGCGGATGGTGGCCACGACGACGGCGCCGGACGGCTTGAGGCCGGCCTTGCGGCACTTGATGTCGACGAACTTCTCGGCGCCCAGGTCGGCGCCGAAGCCGGCCTCGGTGACCACATAGTCGGCGAGCTTGAGCGCCGCCCGGGTGGCCATGACGGAGTTGCAGCCGTGGGCGATGTTGGCGAACGGTCCGCCGTGGAGGATGGCGGGATTGTTCTCCAGCGTCTGCACCAGGTTGGGCTTGATGGCGTCCTTGAGCAGCACGGTCATGGCGCCGTGGGCCTGGAGGTCGCGGGCGCGCACCGGCTGGCGGTCGCGGGTGTAGGCGGCGACGACGTTGCCCAGGCGGTTCTTGAGGTCGGCCAGCGAGGTCGAGAGGCAGAGGATCGCCATCACCTCGGAGGCGACCACGATGTCGAAGCCGTCCTGGCGCGGGTAGCCGTTGCCGACGCCGCCGAGCGCGACCACGATCTCGCGCAGCGCCCGGTCGTTCATGTCCATCACGCGCTTCCAGGCAATGCGGCGGACGTCGATCGCCGGCTCGCCCCCCTGGTGGATGTGGTTGTCGAGCATCGCCGCCAGCAGGTTGTTGGCAAGGCCGATGGCGTTGAAATCGCCGGTGAAGTGGAGGTTGATGTCCTCCATCGGCACCACCTGCGCGTAGCCGCCGCCGGCCGCGCCCCCCTTCATGCCGAACACCGGCCCGAGCGAGGGCTCGCGCAGGCAGATCGCCGCCTTCTTGCCGATCCGGTTGAGCGCGTCACCGAGGCCGACCGTGGTGGTGGTCTTGCCCTCGCCGGCCGGCGTCGGCGTCATCGCGGTGACCAGGATCAGCTTGCCGTCCGGCCGGTCGCCGAGGCTGGCGAGGTATTCGAGGGAGATCTTGGCCTTGGTGTGGCCGTAGGGCTCCAGATGCTCTTCCGGGATTCCCAACTTGGCGGCGACGGTGACGATGCGCTCGAGCTTGGCCTGCTGTGCGATCTCGATATCGGACGGCATGATGACGGCTTCCCCTCCTCGCGGAAATTGGGTTCGACGGGACGGACCGCGGGGGAGTATATAGGGTCCGCGCGAGGAGGGAACGTCGGCGGCCCGCGACGCCCGGGCGCCGCAATTCGTGGCCTGCGACCTCACCCTCGATCCCTCTCCTGAAGGAGAGGGAGGGCCCAACGGGGGCCGCATCGCAGTCGTCCCCCTTCTCCTTTACGAGAAGGGGTTAGGGGATGAGGTCGCAGGCCGCCGCAGCCGCCTAGAACCGCAGCCGCGCCGCGAACTGGAACTGGCGGCCGGGATCGACGTTGGCGAGGCCGCCGAGGGGCTTGCCGAAGGTGGCCAGCGGCTTGCCCGTGGGGTCGTTGCCGTAGACGCCGTTGTAGCCCACCACGTTCTGGTGGTTGGTGACGTTGAAGACCTCCCCGCGGAGGCCGAGCGTGCCGAAGCCGACGGCGAAATCGCGCTCGATGAACAGGGTGAGTTGGTAGAGGTCGCCGCCGCGGCCGGCGTTGCGGCCGATCACGTGGCCATCGATCACCGGCCGGTCGGTGTTGGCGCCGTCGCCGTTGTTGTCGACGCCGGTGGTGATGTTGTACGGCCGGCCCGTCCCATATTCGGCGATGCCGCCGAAGCGGAGCTCGAGCGGCAGGCGCACCCAGCCGCTCAGCACGGCGCGGTGGCGCTGGTCGAGCAGGCTGTCCGCCCACTCCTTGCCGAGCTCATGGGCGTCGTTGGGATCGCCCCCCGGCGCGTCGGGCTCGACGTTGTTGCGGGTGTGCGACCAGGTGTAGCTCAGCCAGAGGCCGCCGCTCCCTGAGAAATCCTTGCGCAGGTTGAGCTGCAGGCCGTCGTACTTGGCCTCACCGTTGTTGATCGTCCCCAGGATGCGGCGGTAGCCGTTGGGCGTCGGCGTGATCGGACGGGTGGCGTCGGCCGCACTCCCCGAACGGACCTGTCCCGGCGCGTTGCGGGCGAATTCCGACGGCGCGTTGAGGTCGAGGGTGCGCTCGATGTCCGTGCTGTTCGCGTGTACGCCGTCGACGCTCAGGAACCAGTGGACGCCGAATTCACGCTCGGCGCCGAGGGTCGCCTGGACGGTGCGCGGATTGAGGAAGCTGTCGGGATAGCCGGGCAGCTTGGAGGTGTCGAAAAACTGGTTGTAATATCCCGCCCGGCCCGGCCGGATGGTGACGTCGCGCGCCGGCAGCACCGCGCCCGGCGGGAATGCCGACAGCGGCGAGAGCGAGGTCGGAAAGCCGAGCTGTCCCGGCGCCACACCGAAGTTGAAGAAGCCGGTCGGTCCGGCGAGCACCCAACTGGCGTCGATGTTGGACTGGATCTCCGAGTAATAGATTCCATAGCCGCCACGGATCACGGTCTTCGGATCTTTCGCTGGATTCCAGGTGAAGCCGAGCCGCGGCGAGACGTTGTTGGTATCGTCGGTGAGGCTCTGCCGGTCGTAGCGCAGGCCGAGGTTGACCGTCAGGTTGTTGCGCAGGCGGTAGTCGTCCTGGGCGAACAGCGACCAGAGGTTCTCGCCGACCGAATAGTGGACGTTCCCGAACCCCTGCGTGTAGCGGGTGACGTCGGCGATGGTGAGCTGTGACGTCGGGATCGACGGCGAGATGCCCGGCCGGAAGGTGAACTGGCCGAGCACGAACGGCGCGCCGAACTCCTGGCCGTTGCCGCCCGAGCGCGAGTGCTCGTAGTCGCCGCCGAGCTTGAGCAGTTGATCGCCGAACGCCAGCGAGACGGTGTCGGCGAGCTGCTCCTGCGTGTTGGTGAGCTTGGCGAAGCGCGATTCCCCCTCGGTCGAAACGCCGGTCCTCACGTACTGGGTGGAGGGAGTGTGGGGATCGAACTGGGTGATCGGATCGCCGTCCTGCCAGACCAGCCGCGCGTCGTTGTAGGCTGAATCGCTCAGCACGGCGGTCTCGCCGATCTGCGCGCCCTGGGTATTGCGCTTGAAGTCCCGGCCCGCGCTCGGCAGCGTGTTGCCGCCCACCACATCCTGCGGGTTGGTGTCGGTGAAGTGATCGAGATCGAAACGGCCGAACAGGTGGTTCTGCGCGTTCAGGTCGGCGTCGGCGCGGGCGAAGAAAAGGCTCTGCTTGTAGTTGCCGGTGTAGACGCCGGGCGCCAGCGGCGAGGTGATCACCGAGTCGCGGTCCTGATCGTTGTACTCGCCCGCCACCGACCAGTAGGCGCGGTCGCGCATGATCGGTCCCGAGAGGAAAGCGCTCCCCTGCTTCAGCTCGTCGTGGGACTTCTGCTTCGTGACCGGCGCATCCGACTGCAATCCGCCGGGACGGTAGAGGCCGGTCAGATCGCCGCGGTAGTCGTTGGTTCCCGTGCGGGTGACCAGGTTGATGGCGCTGCCGGAGCTGCGCCCGTACTCGGCCGAGAAGGCGTTGGTCAACACGGTGAATTCCTGCACGGCGCCGAGCGGCACGCTGGTGAAGATCGTCTGGCGGCCCCAGGAATCGTCGGCGGTGCTGCCGTCGATCGTGTAGGTCTGCTGCCGCCGGCCGCCGCCGTCGATCACGAACAGCGTCTCGTCCAGGAACAGGTCGCCGGTGCCGCGCGCCGAGCGCACCGCCGAGTCGAGCAGCGGCAGCGAGGTGAGCTTGCGGCCGATCAGCGGCGTCGACTGGATGCGCTGGTTGTCGAAGCGGTCGCCGAGCTGCGGCGAATCGGACTGCACTCCCGCGGCCGTGCCGTAGACCGTGATCGCCGCCTCCACCGCCGCCGGATGGAGCACGACGTCGATCGCCGCCGTCTGGCCGCCGCGGAGCTGGATCCCCCCCTGCTCCTGCGGGGCGAGGTCGGCGTGGGAGGCGCGGATGCGATAGGTGCCCGTCAGCGGCAGCTCGGGAATCGTATAGAGCCCGCGGGCGTCGGTCCGCACCGTGCGCGAAAAGCCCGTCGCCTCATTGGTGACCGTGACCTCCGCGCCGGCGACGGGACCGCCGGCCGAATCCAGCACCTGGCCGCGGACCGCGCCGATGCCGGGCGTCTGCGCCTGAGCCGTGGCGGTGAGCAGCGAGAGACAGAGAGCACAGAACGCGAACGGCAGTAAACCTTTCGAACGGATGAACCTGATCCAGGTCATGACACATCTCCTCCTGCAACGCAGGGCAATGAACGATCGAATCGCGGAACGCCCACGCGGGCGGCCGCCTGTCGCCGGGGTGAGGTCGAACGCCCCGGCTTATTCGTTCTGCCGCTGGATCAGAAGGAGGATGTCGGAAGCGAGATCGGGACCGGTGCCGGCGTGCCGCAAGGAGCCGCGCCGGCGGTCGGAGGGGGGTGCCGCCGCGCCGTCGCCCTGGATGGAGCCGGAGGGCTGCGGCGGCGAGGGAGCAGAGCTGAGGATGGCGGCCTCGGCGTGCATCGTCGGAAGATCGAGCCGCGGCCGCAGGCCGAAAGGTTCCGCCGCGACCACCTGGCGCAAGCCGCCGCCGCGGCGGGAGCCCTCCACCCAGGCGACCACGCCGGCGGACCCGGGCCGCGCCGGCTCGCCGAGAGCGAAGGCCTGGCGGGAAAGTAGAAGCGCCGTCGCCGGCAGGCCGGGAGCCGCCGCAATGGCGAACCGCGCCGGCAGCTCGAAGGCGGTCTCCCGCCGCTCGTCGCCGAAGCGCAGGAGGATCCGGGCGTCCGCGGTAGCGAAGGGGGGCACCTGGAAGCGGACGCGCCGCAGGTCCTGATCCAGGTGCGGCGTGATGCGCACCGGGAAGCTGGCGCCGCCGTCGAGGCTGAGGAACGCCTCCCACTCCTCGACGTCCGGAAGGCGGGAGAACCCCGCGCCCGGCGCCCAGGCCAACTCGGCCACGGAACCGGCGGCGAGCGTCGCGCCGGCCTGCGGCGCCACAAGCTCGACAGCCGCACCGGTCTCCCGCGCAAAGCCGGGGGCGGTGAGCGCGAGGAGGCCCCAGGCGAAGCAGGCCAGAGCGAGGAAGCGGGCTGAGCGGCGCATAGGAAGACCTTCGGGCGAGCCCATCATACAGGGAGGAGGCGGGGGCCTGGAAGGTGTCTAAGGCGGCAGAACAGGCCTCCCATCGAAGGATGTAGAGACGTTCCCAGCCCGTCCACGACACCCCTACGCAAACCACGGGGACGGCGGGACGTCTCCGCCGGAGGGCATGCCCCTTCGCGCTTCACCAACAGCGAGAAGGCCACCTTGACTCTAAATGCCGCTTTGAAGCCTGAATCTCGTTCCGGCAGGCCCAGAAAGGTCTTCCCGGCTGTGGCGACAAACTCTCCGGCGGAGACGTCCCGCCGTCCCCGTGGCCTGCACAGGGTATCGTGGACGGGCTGGGAGCGTCTCTACATTCTCCTCCGAAGGCCAGCCCCCCCCTAAAACGCCCGCACCTCCCGCGCCGTCCCCACCTCCGCCAGCACCTCGCGGGCGCGGTCGAGCTGTTCGGCGTCCACCAGGACGTCGATCTTGAACAGGGCGCCGAAGAAGAAGGAGAGCGAGCGGAGCTGGTGCCCACGCGCCAGAGCGGCCACCCCCGCCTCCTGCAGGCGCTCCTCCAGCCGGTAGGAAAAGTGGACGTTGTCGAGCTGGATCAGCCGGGCCGTCGCCCCCACCCGCCGCTGGAACCGGTACTGGTCCCAGACGTCGAGGACGATCGCCAGGAGGAAGACGAGCTCCGTGAAATCGAGCGCGAAGGCGAGCGGGTTCGGGCGGTAGATCCTCCAGGCCAGGAACGCGGCGGTGCCGAGAGCGAGCAGCGCCGTCGCTCCGATCGCCCGGCGGCGCAGCGAGACCGCGAGACCGTCCAGGAATTCCTCCGGATCGGTGAGGTTCGCTTGCAGACGGGCGCGGCTGCTGAAGAGATGGAAGGTCGCCCACGACAGGAGGGGGATCAGGACGAGAGCCATCAGCGGCCCGGTGAAGGCCGGCGGCCGAACGTCGCGAGGGATATGGACCAGCCAGGCGATCGCCAGCCAGACCAGCGGCGAGACGGAGACCGCCACCTGTGCCGGCACCAGGCCCTGCGGAAATGCCGGCAGCCACGCGTCCTCGGCGCGGCGAAAGAAGAGCACGATCCCCACGGCGGCGCCCACCGCCAGCAGAAGGATAGTGCCCTGAAACTGGGCGTCCAGGACCGTCAGGCTCCGGCTCCCCGCCTGCACGATCGACAGGACCGCGCGGGTGAGAAGCAGCAGGGCAAAGCCGTTGCCGATGCCGTACGCCGAGATCGCCTGGCCGAGAGCGAAGAGCGCCGCCGTGGTCGCGGTGAGGGTCGCCACGGTGATCAGCATGAACCCGAGCCCTGGAAACGCCACGATAGAGGCGCCGCCGGGAGAGGGCATGGTCTCCAGAGTCCGTGCGATCCCCGTCGCCTGGACTCCGGCGAGCAGGAGGCTCGCGATCAGCGCCGCCCGGTTGAGCGTCGCCCGGCCCGCCATCCCGAGCTGGCGCAGGCGCCGGCCCGGCGAGGTCATCAGCGAAAAGAGCTCGACCAGCAGAAAGCCGGTGATCAGGGGGTTGAGCCCCAGCATCAGGATCCCCGACAGGTCGGTGCCGAGCCGTAGCTCGAGCAGCGCCTCGTGATCCACCCCCGGCAGGGTGAGCCGGCGCCCGAAAACATAGGCGGCGAGCAGCAACAGGGTCAGGACGACGCGAACAGGATACGGGATCGGGGCCCGCGCCCGCTCGACTTCCGTCTCGGCCGCGTCGGTCACATCCGTCACCATGGGGAGACCTCCCGGTTCAGGTTCAGGTTCAGACTGGGTTTCGGAGAAGATACTCTATGGTATGCGTCGAAAACCGGCCGGCGGGGACATCCGCTTCGATCCCGAGCTCGAAATCTCTCCCATCGCCCTCTTCCGCGGGCTCAAGGCGGGACGTCCGCTGATCCTGATCGACGTGCGGCCCGTGCCGGGACGGCTGTCCTTCGCCGGCGCCCTGTCCCCTGAGCCAGGACCGGAGTGGACCCCACCGGAAGGGAGCGAGGTAGTGCTGTTCGACCTCGACGGCACGATCGCTCCCGGAATCGCGCGGCGGCTCCAGACAGTGGGCTTTACCCGGGTGCGGTCGCTCTTCGGCGGACTGGAGCTCTACGACTTCTCGCTCGATCCGGCGGTGGTGGGCGACGAGAGGTTCCTCAAGTGACCGTCGAGCTGATCGCCGATCTCCAGCGTGCGGCGATACGCCGCTTCGACCGCCCGGTTGAGCACCGCCGCAAAGCGTCCTTCGTTCAGCTCGTGCAGCGCCCGCGAGGTGAGCCCGCCCGGAGAGGCCACCTCGTCGACCAGCTCGGTGGGCGGGCGGCCGGAGGCGAGCATCATTTCCGCCGTGCCCAAAAAGGTTTCCAGAAGAAGCTCGCGGGCGAGCCCCCGCGGCTCCCCGAGATAGACCGCTGCGTCCTCCAGCGCCTTGACGAACTGGGCGAGCAGCGCCGGACCGGTGCCGTAGGCGGCGGTGGCGCGGTCCACCTGCGCCTCGTCGGCGAAGAAGACCTCGCGCCCCATGGTCGACAGCAGCCCGCGCACCGACTCGCGGGCCGCCGCGGAGACCTCCGCCGTCGCCGTCCACACCGTCAGGCCGCGGCCGATCCGGCAGGGGAGGTTAGGGACGCAGCGGACGATGGCCGCCCGGCCGAGCGCCTCGCCGATGGCCGCCATCCGCGCTCCGGCCACGATCGAGACCACGACGTGATCGGAGCGCAGGGCGCCGCGGATCTGCCCCAGCAGCGAAGCGAGCGCCGCCGGCTTGACCGCGAGCACGACGAGGTCCGCATCGCCGATCGCCTCCAGGTTGTCCGTGGTGGTCCGGATGCCATACGCGCCAGCCAGCTCCGCCGCCCGCTCCGGCCGGGGTCCGGCGGCCCAGACGCGCGAAGGCGAGGTCAACCCGCGCGCCAGGAGCCCGCGGATCAGGACCTCCGCCATCACCCCCGAGCCGACGAAGGCGACGCGCGGCATTTCGGTCTGATTCATAGGGTGACCACCTGACCGGCGTCGCGGATCATCCGCGAGAAGCTCTGCCAGCCCAGGAAGGCGTCGACGGCGGCCTGCACGGCGGCCGTGTCGAGCCCGAGCATGCGGGCCGAGGCGCTGCAGGCGTAGAAGCGGATCAGCCCCTCCTCGCGGCCGGCGGCGAGCATCTCGGAGAGGGGGGGCATGGCGAGCGATTCCAGCCGCTCTGCCGTCACCGGCGGCGCCGGATCGAGCTCGTCCCACCGCCCCCGCACCCAGGCATCCAGGGCGCCGAAGAAGAGCGCCACGTCCACCCGCTCCCCCGCCGCCGCCGTGCTCGCCGCCAGCGCCGAGATCTGGAACCGCATGTCCCAGGTGCCGCCGTGGGCTAGGATGAGGAGGTCGGCCATAGGGAGAGAGTAGCAGGGGAGGTCGGCCCGCAGGGACGTCTGTGGCCTGCGACCTCACCCTCGATCCCTCTTCTGAAGGAGAGGGAGGGCCCGGCTGGGGCCGCATCGCAGTCGTCCCCCTTCTCCTTTAGGAGAAGGGGATAGGGGTTGAGGTCGCAGGCCACCAAAGTCCGAGCGCCCCGGATTTTCCCCGCCCATTCCGCTGTTCTCTACCGCCGAGGTCAAAGCCACGATGAAGCTCTTCCGCCAGACCGCCCTCCTCCTCGCCCTCCCCCTCCTCGCCGCCTGTGCCGGTGGCGGACCGGCGCGGCCGATTCCGACCGCTCCCCGTCCAGCGGCGCCGCGCGCGGCAGCCCCGGCGCCGCCTCCGGTCACCGTCCAGCCGGCCGTTCCCGAGACGCCCGAGGCGCCCGCGGTCCAGGTCGAGACCGAGCGGACGGATCCCCATTCGTTCGCGCGCCCCGAGGAGGTCTCGGTCGAACACCTGAAGCTCGACCTCACGGTCGATTTCACCCAGCGCCAGCTCACCGGCCGCGCCAGCCTGCGCCTCCATCGTCCGAACGGTCCGAACGTCGCCACCCGGCTGGTGCTCGACACGCGCGATCTCGACATCCGACGGGTCACCCTGGACAGCGGCAAGACCGCGGCCCGCTTCAAGCTCGGCGACGAGGTGAAGTTCCTCGGCCGGCCGCTGGAGATCGAGATCGCCCCCAACACCACCTGGGTGAACATCGACTACACCACCAGCCCGCGGGCGGCGGCCCTCCAGTGGCTCACCCCCGAGCAGGCCGGCAGCCCGTCGCCGTTCCTCTATACGCAGTCGGAGTCGATCCTCGCCCGCACCTGGGTCCCCTGCCAGGATTCCCCCGGCGTGCGGATGACCTACGAGGCCACCGTCCACGCCCCGCGCGGCTATCTGGCGCTGATGAGCGCCGAGAACCCGACCGCCAAGAGCGCCGACGGCGTCTACCGCTTCAAGATGCCACAGGCCATCCCCTCGTACCTGCTGGCGCTGGCGGTGGGAGACCTCGCGTTCAAGCCGCTGGGACCGATCAGCGGCGTCTACGCGCTGCCCACCGTGATCGAGCGCGCCGCCTGGGAGCTGGCCGACACGCCGAAGATGATCGCCGCCGCCGGGGCCCTCTACGGCCCCTACAAGTGGGGCCGCTACGACATCCTGGTCCTTCCGGCCAGCTACCCCTACGGCGGCATGGAGAATCCGCGACTGACCTTCGCCACGCCGACCATCCTGGCCGGCGACCGCTCGCTGGTGTCGCTGGTCGCCCACGAGCTCGCCCACTCCTGGTCGGGCAACCTGGTGACCAACGCCACCTGGAACGACTTCTGGCTCAACGAGGGGTTCACCACCTACTTCGAGGGGCGGATCATGGAGGCGGTCTACGGCCGCCCCTACTTCGACATGCTCGCCGTGCTCGGCCGCCAGGACCTCGACGACGCGGTCAAGGAGGCCGGCGGCCTCGACAAGCCCGATACCCGTCTCCACCTCGACCTCGCCGGCCGCGATCCCGACGAGGGCACCAGCGACATCGCCTATGAGAAGGGAGCGCTCTTCCTGCGCACCCTGGAGGCCTCCGTGGGGCGCGAGCGGCTCGACCGCTTCCTGCGCACCTATTTCGACACCTTCGCCTTCCAGTCGATGGACTCCGTCCGCTTCGTCGCCTACCTGAAACAGAACCTCCTCGGCGGCGACGAGGCGCAGATCGCCAAGCTCCAAATCGACGCCTGGGTGTTCGAGCCCGGCATCCCCGCCAACGCCTTCCAGCCCCACTCGGACGCCTTCACCGCCGTCGACCGCGCCGTCCAGGCCTTCACCGCCGGCACCCCCGCCGCCCGGCTCACCACCACCGGCTGGACCACGCACCACTGGCTCCACTTCCTCCGCAACCTCCCCGAGGCCCTCGACGCCACGAAGATGGCCGACCTCGACGCCACCTTCCACCTCAGCCAGTCCGGGAACTCGGAGATCCTCGACGCCTGGCTCCTCAAGGTGGTCGAAACCAAGTACACGCCCGCCTACCCCGCGCTCGAACAGTTCCTCAACACCGTCGGCCGGCGCAAATACATCCAGCCCCTCTACGCCGCCATGGCCAAGACCCCCGAAGGCGCCGAGATGGCCCTGCGGATCTACGAGAAGGCGCGGCCGGGATACCACTCGGTGTCGCAGAGCTCGATCGATCAGGTTTTGGGGTGGCGGGGGTAGGGCGGCTTTTTCCCTGAAATAAGGCGGCGGGCCACCTAAAACGCCTCGAACAGAGTTGGTTCGCCAGCCAGACCGAACCCCTCGCTCAGCTTAGGGTTGAACGCGGGAAAGCAGTTGGCAGTTAATGCATGAAGACGATGGCCGTTAATGTCAGAGACAGAATTTTTCCAACTGGCTCATGCCACAAAGCTCGTCAACGGCAAGACAATCTACTTCCAGATTGTCCTTGAATGGGCAGCTAAAAGGCATAACCTCGTGGTTCAACTGGGCGATTTCCCAGCCCTACTCCATGCACACTGGAACCGCCTGCAAACCCCTTATCCTAATAATCCGCAGATTCTTCGGGTGGACCTTATCCCCACAGTCCGACTCGCCAATGCATGCGAGGCTACAGCGAATGGACTTTATTCCCTCGCAGAGGTCGCTGCCCATTTTGCGAACAGAGCCAGTCGCGGCCACATACCATCCTCATTCAACTCTATCCGCAAAAAATGTGAGACAGACCCCTCATGGCCGACTACCGGCGTTTTAGGCGATCTGCAATGGTATCGAAAAATCAGAGAAATTCGAACCGAGTGGACACACTATTCCTCCATCTTTATTGCTCAAAATGAAGCAGGAGTTCCTCTACTCTGCATCCGGGCCTATCGGCGTCCCTTTGATCGTAGAGAATTCAGTAGCCCTAACTATATGTGCACCTTGCCTGAGTTCATTACTTGGACCCAGAACGCACTTGCTACTATAGACTCTTTTGCTGGCTTCTTGCTAAGGACCTACGTTCTACCCGGGTTCGATCTCAATGAAATGGTGACCATACCTAAAACAGACGAGAACGGAGCGCCCATCCTTGCTGAGCCCAACCGCTTTGAGGTTCAGCAGGTTACTATAAGAGACTTTCTAGCGGCGGGAGGTATTGTGATGCACGCATAAGGAGCGACGGGCTTGGCTTGCCTACGCGAATGTCATTCCGCTCTCCACACGGCTGTGGCTTTCCGCTTTCAGAGCCCCTTCGCGTCTACGGCGACGACTCGCCAACCGTCGTCATACCGCTGCACTTCGGCAACGCCTCCCGGAACGCCCGGCAAGCCTTCGACGTGCCTGGGAAGACACTTGCTTAAGGCCGACCCCTCGGGAGAGTCCCAATCCCACGTGAACTCGACCCGCCGCATGCTCGGTCCTAACTCAGCTATTCCTGAAATTTCCACCACCTTTCGAGGAAAGAGCTTCTGGCCTTCTGGCCATACGCATCCCTCCATGGGGCTCGATCCAGCCATGACCTGGAGGTCTCTGCCGTAGCTCTGTCCAGGAGTAAACAGCGCGCTGGTGTTCAGGAGGCGTGCCGCCTCCTCGCGATTCAAATCCTCAGCTACGTGGTTGCAAGCCGTCAGGAGGGAAACGGCAAAGACAAGGGAGGCTAGCCCAGCCCATGACCTGACTCGGGACTGTCCGCAACCATCCGTAGCTCGTTTTTTTCCCATAGGGGGCGATCATACACAAGGTGGACAAGCCCCTTGTAAGCGGGTTGTCGGTGGTCGGTCGCCGCCGCCGAGGCCCTTTATGGTCCCTACAAGTGGGGTCGCTACGACATCGTGGTACTTCTCGCCAGCTACCCCTACGGCGGCATGGAGAACCCGCGGCTGACCTTCGCCACGCCGACCATCCTGGCCGGAGACCGCTCGACTCCTCGCCGCCCCCCCTTCAAACCCTTATGGTTCTAGGGCGAGCAAGTTTCGGACCCGGTTTTCCGTCTTATTCTGGTTATGAGAGCCAGAACGAGACCACCCCGGAAGGCCCTGCCCGGACACGACCAGGGCTACAAACGCCTCTTCTCCCATCCCCAGGCGATCGAGGAGCTGGCGCGCGGCTTCCTGCGGCCGGACTGGATTGACCGGCTCGACTTCCACACTTTGGAGCGAGTCGGGAACGGCTTCATCAGCGACGACCTGCGGGAGCGCCAGAGCGACGTCGTCTGGCGAGTGCGCTGGCGGGGCGAGGACGAAGGCTGGTTCTACCTCTACCTGCTGCTGGAGTTCCAGTCCACCTCCTACCCTTTCATGGCGGTGCGGATGCTGACCTACGTCAGCCTGCTGCTCGAGGAGATCATCCGCAAGGAGAAGCTGAAGCCGGGCTCCAGGGTCCCCGTGATCCTTCCTGTCGTGCTCTACAACGGCAAGCGTCCCTGGCGCGCGCCCCTCGACCTCACGGAGCTGTTCGTCGACGTCCCCGCGAGCCTCCGGCGCCACCTCCCCCGTCTGCGCTATCTGGTGCTGGACGAGAGCCGTCTGAACCTGGACCGCCCGGAGCTCTCCCGCAATACGATCGCTTCCCTATTCCGGATCGAAACCACGGAAGAGCCCCAAAGGTTCCTCCAGCTAACGCGAGAGCTGGCGGCCCGGCTCCCGCCTGGAGAGCCGGAGTTGCGCCGAACGATAACCATCTGGCTCCTTTCCGTGATGCGCAGGAGCTTCCCTGGCGTTACAATCCCGGAGACGGTCGATCTGGAGGATACGTCGATGCTCGAAGAGAACATGCGCGAGTGGAGCCAGAAGCAACGGCGAGAGGGCCGGAGAGAAGGGAAGCAGGAGGGTGTACGCGAGGTCCTGATGCGGCAGATCGAGCGCCGCTTCGGCCCCCTTCCCGAAGAGAAGCGGCTCGGCATCGAGTCCATCACCTCCCGAGCCCGGCTGAACCGCCTGGCGGACAAGATCCTGACCGCGCGATCCCTTGACGAGATGGGGCTCTGACCGACCTCTCCGGTTCGAGGCGTTGCTTCCCCGGCTCTTCGAGACGTTCACCTTCTCCGACGTCTGCGGTCTGCTCGGCTATATGCCCAACCGAGGCTCTCTGTACCGGGTCCTGCAGAAGCTGAAGATCCGCGGGGATCTCGCGGTCGAGCTCCCGGGCTCGGGAACCCGGCCGGCGCAGTATCGCAAGGGCGCCGCGGGAGAGGCCGGTTCCGGCTCCTGGCCCTGCGTCCCGAGCCGGAGCGACGGCCGGCTAGCGCTGTCACCGCTACGGGGTGACCTGCGACACCAAAGTCGAGATCCGCAACGCTACGACCGGGCACGGAACGGCGGGCACCGAGGTCGGAGCGATGCTGCTGGCGGCGGGATGTACCGGACCTCGGCTGGTGTCGCTCCGCCCGGAGTCTTGCCGTTGCAGTCCGAGGACCGGGTGTCTCAGGAGGTGAAACGAGAGAGACCGGTCGCGGTTGCGAGACGCAGAGCGGGGTTTTTGTGTCTCCGGCCGAGAGGCCGGCGTTTCAGGCGGTGGGGGTAGAGGTGAGCCGGCGCAGGCGTGCCCGCGCCGGCTGCTACCGGGTGCTACCTTGCTCCAACGGCTCCTACACGCAGCACACGTTTCCGGTGAAGGCGGCGGCCAGTTGGGTGGTGGTCGCCGGATTGGCCCCGCAGGTCGCCGGACACGACGGCGTGCAGGTTTTCACTCCGCTCCCACCCCCGGACACGTTCGTCCCGTCGAGAATGCGCAGCGATTCGAGGTTGAGCTTGAGCTTGCGGACGTTCTTCTTCATGGCGGACCTCCTGACGGTGATTGGGGTCGGGCCGAGCCCGGATCGAGGACCGTCCGCGCGGACGATCCTCCTGCAATAAGTAGTGCGCCCGAGAGGCGATAACGTGGCCGATCCGCTTTTCTCCCCTCTCTCCCGGTGAGGGAGGGGGTCGGGGGGACGGGAGAGAGGGGCCGGGGGAGTGAGGGTTCGGAGCGCAGGTCGCCCCAGGAACCAAGGACGTATGGGCCCCCACCCCCCTACCGATAAAAAATCGGAAACTCCCCCGGCTTCGCCTCATGCATCAGCTCGTAGACCGCCTCGAAGATGGTCTCCCGGTTGGGCTTCGAGAAGTAGTCGCCGTCCGAGCCGTAGGAGGGGCGGTGCTCCTTGGCGGCGAGGGTGCGGGGCTCGGAGTCGAGCCAGTTGTAGCCGCCCTGCTCCTCGACTACCTTCTGCATCATGTAGGCGGTGCCGCCGCCGGGGACGTCCTCGTCGAGGAAGAGGACGCGGCTGGTCTTCTTGAGCGATTCGACGATGCGGCCGTGGAGGTCGAACGGCAGCAGGGTCTGGACGTCGATCACCTCGATCTCGATCCCCACCTCGGCGAGCTTCTCCGCGGCTTCGAGGGCGATCCGGCAGCAGGCGCCGTAGGTCACCACGGTGACGTCGGTCCCCTCGCGCAGCACCTCCGGCACGCCCAGCGGCAACCGGAAGTCCGCGAGGTTGGACGGCACCCTCTCCTTGAGACGGTAGCCGTTGAGCACCTCGATGACCAGCGCCGGATCGTCGCTCTCCAGCAGGGTGTTGTAGAACCCCGCCGCCTGCGTCATGTTGCGCGGCACGCAGACCCAGATGCCGCGGACCAGATTGAGCAGTCCCGCCATCGGTGATCCCGAGTGCCAGATCCCCTCCAGGCGGTGGCCGCGCGTGCGCACGATCACCGGCGCCTTTTGCAGCCCCTTGGTGCGCCAGCGCAGGGTGGCGAGATCGTCCGAGAGGATCTGGAGCCCGTAGAGCACGTAGTCGAGATACTGGATCTCCGCGATCGGCCGCAGGCCCCGGAGCGCCAGTCCGATCGCCTGCCCCATGATCGTGCACTCGCGGATGCCGGTGTCGGCCACCCGCAGCGGCCCGTACTTGGCCTGCAGGCCGGCGAAGCCCTGGTTGACGTCGCCGATCTGGCCGACGTCCTCGCCGAAGGCGATCAGGTTGGGCATGCGGGCGAGCGCGGCGTCGAAGGCGGCGTTGACCAGCTCGAAGCCGTTGACCACCGGCGCGTCCGGCGCGTAGACGGCCGCCACGGGCGCGATCCTGAGGGCGGAGCGCTCGGTGGCGCTGTAGAGGTCCGAGCCGTAGCGATCGGCGTTGACGCGCTTCTGCTCGCGTTTCCAGGCCACGATCCGCCGCGCCGCCGGCGGGTCCTCCCCCGCGGTCGCGATCAGGGCGCCGTGGAGGGCGGTGAGGATCTCGCGACGCTGCGGCGCCGGCTGCCTTTCGAGCTCCTGGCGGAGCTTGCGGATCTCCCCGGCACTGGCGGCGCCGGCGGCCTGGGCGGCGAGCTCGTCGAGCATTCCCAGGGCCGTCCGCCGCTCCTCGTCGATCGGCGCACGGGCATCGTCCCAGGCGCGGCGCTGCGCCTCGCGGACCGCCCGCAGGTCCTCGGCTTCCACCGCCTCCAGCTCCTGCGCGGTGGCGATCCCCTGCGCGATCATCCACTCGCGCATCTTGCGGATGGGATCGAACTCGGTCTCCCAGGCCAGCCGCTCCTTGGACTTGTAGCGCTCGTGGCTCCCCGAGGTCGAATGCCCCTGCGGCTGGGTCATCTCGGTGACGTGGACCAGCGCCGGCACGTGCTCGGCGCGGACCACCGGCACGGCCGAGAGATAGGTCTCGCAGAGCCCGGCGTAGTCCCACCCCTTGACGGCGTAGACGTCGTACCCCTGGCGGCTCCCCGGGGCGCGGCGGAAGCCGGAGAGGAGCGCCGAGAGGTCCCCCTTGGTGATCTGGTGCTCGTTGGGGACGGAGATGCCGTAGCCGTCGTCCCAGATCGAGATCACCGCCGGCGCGCCGAGCACGCCGATGGCGTTGACCGCCTCCCAGAACATCCCCTCGGCGCAACTCGCGTTGCCGATGGTGCCGAAGGCGACCTCGTCGCCGTTCTTCGAGAAGGGCCCCATCATCCCCCGCAGCTCGGGGAGCTCGCGGTAGAGGCGCGAGGCGTAGGCGAGGCCGACCAGCCGCGGCATCTGCGAGCCGGTGGGCGAGACGTCCGACGAGGAGTTGAGCAGGTCGACCGCGTCGCGGAAGCTGCCGTCCGGGTTCAGCAGGCAGGTCGAGAAGTGGGCCGTCATCGAGCGCCCCGCCGAGCAGGGCTCGCGCCCGAGATCGGCGTCGGCGTAGAGCTGGGCGAAGAACTGCTCGACGGTGAGCAGGCCGAGCGCCATCATCAGCGTCTGGTCGCGGTAGTAGCCGGAGCGGAAATCGCCCGGACGGAAGGCGCGCGCGAGGGCGACCTGGGCCACCTCCTTGCCGTCCCCGAAGATGCCGAACTTGGCCTTCCCCGTGATCACCTCCCGGCGGCCGATCAGGCTCGCCTGCCGGCTCTGGAAGGCAATGCGGTAGTCGCGGAGGATGCTCTCCGTGGTGAACTGCGAGCCACCAGGTCCCGGCAGGGACGACGTGTCCCGGTCCGTCGAGGGAAATGCCATACGAAATCTCCGCAGGATAGGGGCGATCCGACCGTCCGGCCGGACCTGTCCGTGGGGGAAATGCTAGCACGGGGGAGAGGTGCCTGACTGCGCGGCGCCCCCCACCCCGAAGCCTCACCCCCGACCCCTCTCCCGCCGCCCTCCCGCCAGCCGGGAGAGGGGGGGCGTGACGGGAAGGACGCGGCTCGTAGGGAGCGCTGTGCGCACCATCACCGTTTCCCGGTGCGCAAAGCGCATCCTACAAGCTCCAACGCTTCAACCGGGCCCCCCCTCTCCCGGTCGGGAGGGAGTGCGGTGGGAGAGGGGCCGGGGGTGAGGCTTCGGGGTGGGGGGCGACGCCGCGGTGCCGCCACAGTTCTCGGATTCCCCCATGCTACGATCCCCTGCGAAGCACCAACCCCTTGAGGAGGCTATGAACGCCACGCCACGACGCATCGCTCTCGGCACCCTCGCGCTCCTCCTCGGTTCCACCCTTCTCGCCTGCGCCAGCAGCTCTCCCGCCTCTCCCGCCGCGGCTCCGCGGCATGAGGAGACGAAGCCCGCGGAGACGAAGCGAGACGGGAAGCCCTCGCACAAGCCCTACTCCGGGCCGGCGAGCGGTGCGGAATCGAGGCAGGCCGGCGAGGCCGCCTACGTCTCCACCTACAAGCCCCTCCCCTCCCAGACCGTCCTGCTCACCAACGCCACCCTGCTCACCGCCACTGGCGAGCGCATCGAGCGCGGCTCGGTGCTGATGCGCGACGGCAAGATCGTCGCCGTGGGCGCGGCCGTCCAGGCCCCCGCCGACGCCCTGGTGGTCGACGGCAGCGGCAAGTGGGTGACCCCGGGGATCATCGACGCCCATTCCCATCTCGGCGTCTACGCCTCGCCGGGCGTCGACGGCAATTCGGACGGCAACGAGGCCACCGACCCCGACACCGCCCAGGTCTGGGCCGAGCACTCGGTCTGGCCGCAGGACCCGCAGTTCCCGCTCGCCCTCGCCACCGGCGGCGTCACCACCATGCAGATCCTCCCCGGCTCGGCCAACCTCTTCGGCGGCCGCAGCGTGACGGTGAAGAACATCCCCGCCACCAGCGTCTATGCCATGAAGTTCCCCGGCGCCCCCTACGGCCTCAAGATGGCCTGCGGCGAGAACCCCAAGCGGGTCTACGGCAGCAAGGGGCGCGCGCCCTCCACTCGCATGGGCAACGTCGCCGGCTACCGCGCGGCCTGGATCAAGGCCAAAAAATATCGCGACGATTGGGCCGAATACGAGCGCAAGCGCAAGGCCGGCGAGGACGCCGATCCGCCCGAGCGCGACCTCCAGCTCGAGACTCTGGCCGGCGTGCTCGACGGCTCGATCCTGATCCAGAACCATTGCTACCGCGCCGACGAGATGCTCACCATGATCGACATCTCGAAGGAGTTCGGCTACAAGGTCTCCGCCTTCCACCACGCCGTGGAGGCCTACAAGATCGCCGACGTCCTCGCCGCCAACGACATCTGCGCCGACGTCTGGGCCGACTGGTGGGGCTTCAAGATGGAAGCCTTCGACGGCATCCGCGAGAACGCCGCGCTGATCCAGAAGGCGGGCGCCTGCGTGGTGATCCATTCCGACTCCGCCGAGGGGACCCAGCGCCTCAACCAGGAGGCCGCCAAGGCGATGGCCGCCGGCAACCGCATGGGCATGAACCTCCACGAGGAGGACGTCATCCGCTGGCTGACGATCAATCCCGCGAAATCGATCGGGATCGACAAGCAGACCGGCTCCCTCGAAGCCGGCAAGATGGCCGACGTCGTCCTCTGGAGCGGCAACCCGTTCAGCGTCTACAGCCGTCCAGAAAAGGTTTATATCGACGGCGCCCTGGTCTTCGACCGCAACGATCCCTCCCGCCAGCCCGAGACCGACTTCGAGCTGGGCATCCGCGACGCCCAGGGGGTGAAGCCGTGAAAACGAAAACGAGAAGGATCCCTCACCCCCTGGCCCCCTCTCCCATCCCTCCTCCCACCCTGCCGGGGAGAGGGGGAATCGGAAAAATCCTTGCTCTGACCGCCCTCAGCTTCGCCCTCGCCGCCGCGCTGCCGGCCGAGACGATCGTGATCACCAACGCCACGATCCATACCATGGGGCCGCAGGGTACGATCAAGAACGGTACCCTGGTGATCGAAAACGGCAAGATCCGTTCCGTCGGCGCCGTCGTGACTCTGCCGGCCTCGGCCCGCCGCATCGACGCCCACGGCAAGGTGGTGACGCCGGGCCTGTTCGACTCCTACTCGCTGATCGGTCTCATCGAGGTCAACGCCGTCGAAGCCTCCGAGGACGCGCACAGCGAGGACGATCAGATCACCGCCGCCTTCAGCGTCGCGGACGGGTTCAATCCCCGTTCGGTCCTGATCCCCGTCAACCGCATCGAAGGGCTGACCCGCGCCGTCATCGCGCCTTATACCGGCAAGACGATCATCTCCGGCCAGGGCGCGGTGATCGATCTCGGCGGTCCCGGCGAACGGCCGGGGGATTCCATCGTGCGCTCCCCCACCGCCATGTACGCCGTGCTCGGCGAAGCCGGCGCCGGCCTGTCCGGAGGGACGCGGCAGGCCGCCATGCTCCTGCTGCGCGAGGCGTTCCAGGACGCTCTCGATTTCGCGGCCAATCGAAAGAATTTCGAGCAGGGGAACCGGCGGGCGTACGCGCTCTCGCGGCTCGACCTCGAAGCCCTCGTCCCGGTCGTGAAAGGCGAGCTGCCGCTGGTGCTCACCGTCGACCGCGCCAGCGACATCGAATCCGCCCTGAAGCTGGCGAAGGATTTCCATCTCAAGCTGATCCTCGCCGGCGTCGCCGAGGGGTGGATGGTCGCCCGCGAGATCGCCGAGGCCAAGGTGCCGGTGCTGCTCAGTCCGCTGAGCAACCTCCCGCAGAGCTTCGAAAGCCTCGGCGCCACGCTGGAGAACCCCGCGCGCCTCTACAAGGCCGGCGTGACCATCGCCTTCATGAGCGGCGACGCCCACAACAGCCGCAACATCAAGCAGGCCGCCGGCAACGCCGTCGCCTACGGCCTCCCCTGGGACGCCGCCCTCGCCGCCATGACCTCCGTCCCCGCCAAAATCTGGGGGATCGCCGATCACTACGGCACCCTCGAGCCCGGCAAGGACGCCGACGTGGTGATCTGGGACGGCGACCCCCTCGAAGTCACCACCTTCGCCGACGCCGTCTTCATCCGCGGCAAGGCGATCCCGATGACCAGCCG
Organism: uncultured Acidobacteriota bacterium; assembly: GCA_963718645.1. Taxonomy (GTDB): domain Bacteria; phylum Acidobacteriota; class Thermoanaerobaculia; order Multivoradales; family UBA5704; genus DATARR01. The sequence continues at coordinate 650,992 of OY970373.1, read as the reverse complement.
CCAGCTCGAGCTGCGCGACCGCTACAAGGATCTCAAGGTGCCGACGCCGCCGGTATACAGAAAACCCTGAGCAGAAACTCCGCACGAGAAGCAGGGGGCCGGAGATGCCCCCTGCTCCGCTCCTGCCGCCATTGGGCTCTGCTGGGGAACCGGTCGCCAAAAGGAGATGGTGTGGAATCAGTCGACGAAAAATCTTCCGGCAAAACCATCGAGCTCGCGGTCGGCCAGCTCGTGGAGGTCCGCCTGCACGAGAACCGCACGACGGGCTTCCGCTGGGAGCTCACGCTCGCTGACTCGGCCTGCGTTACCCTCGACGACAGCTCCGAGCAACATGCCCCGACGCCGGGACAGGGCGGGGTCCACGCCTGGCGGTTCAAGGCACTGCACGCTGGGGCCTGCGACATCCAGCTCGCCTACTGCCGCTCCTGGGAAGCGGCCGGCGCGCCAGCGCAGACCTTCACGCTTCATGTTCGTGTGGCGAAATGAGCTTCGGCGAGTCCCGTAGAGCCCGCCGAGTTTTTCGCTCCCCCTATCCGACCAGCCGGACGGTCCAGAAGTCGTTGGACAGGTGCAAGTCCAGCAGGTAGGAGTAGGGCATCATGAAGTAGCCCTTCATCCCCCACGCCGCTCCCCAAGAGTTGCGCGCGATGAAGGACTGCTGCGAGTCGTCATAACCGACAGCCAACACAGCGTGTCCGCCGAGCACTCTTTCATCGGCAAGGTTGGGCATGGGGACGATGCCGGACTTGGCGACCGCGTCGCTCTGGAAGCTGTCGTATACCGTGAAGCCGAAGACGAATGGGTAGCCGGAAGCGAGGCACCCCTTCATCTGCGTGAGGCTACGGGCTATGGCGCTGTAGCTGACGGCCCGATTCTTCAGCGCGTCTTTGAAGGCGGCGGCGGATGGCTTGCGGGCAAACTTCTTGATGTCGTACGGCCAGTCGGTCTCGGGCGGAACTCCCTGCGAGGCGACGCTCTTGATCCCGTCCCGGAGTTGTGCCCCCGCGTCCTGCTTGACCGTGCCTTCGATCACCCGCTCGTTGTAATAGATGAAAAGGCGAGAGGGGACGAAATCAGGCCCCACACCCTGTTTGCGCCGGTCGAACTGCACCGCGCCGGCGATGGCGTTACCGGTGCAGCTACCGAGCTGGCCCTGATCATACGGCGGCGGGCACTGCGGACGGAGGTCGACGGCCTGCGGAAGAGTGCCAAGTACCGGCAGGGGCGCAGAGAACATGTGGTCTCGAGCGTCCGGCAGATCGGGGATCCAGCCATAACGCTGGATGGTGTGAATCGTCATGTCACCGGCCGTAGGGGCTATTGGAGCAGCCGGTTTTGTTCCTGGCTTCTTTGCCGTTTTCTTTGCCGCCTTCTTTCCCGCCATTGTCGTCATCTCCTCTCGGCCTCGACCGAATACGCGATGGACGTTCCGTTCCTCATCTCGCTAAATCTTGAGCATGCCACGCGCGAGTCGTCGCGTCAAACACCAAGGTGGTCATATTTCAATAGGTGGGAAGTGGCATTCCGACTGGGTTCCTCGTACCCGTGTTAAGATTTTCACCCTCCGGACGTATCTGAGAAGAGATAACGAAAGGGGGGATGACATGGAAGAGCTCCAAGTCGAAGCCTCGCCGCAAGTCCTTGCAAGAACCGGCGGCGTACTGTACCTGATCATCATCATCCTGGGCCTCTTCGAGGAGATCTCCGTCCGGGGCCGGATCATCGTAGCGGGCGATGCAACGGCCACCGCCGCCAACATCAGGTCGTTCGAGTCGCTGTGGCGTTTGGGCATCGCCTCCGAATTCGTCCTGTTGATCTGCGGCATTACCTTGACGCTGATCTTCTTTCTCTTGCTGCGGCCGGTCAGCCGATCTCTCGCCTGGCTGGCGGTCTTCTTCAATCTGGTATCGCTGGCCGTCGAAGCCTCAGCTCAGCTCTATCTGCTGGGGGCGTTGTTTCCGCTGGGCAAAGCGGAATACCTGAAAGCGTTCCAGCCGGAGCAGCTCTACGCCATGGCGAGCCTGTCGATCAAATCGCATGGCTATGGCTTTGGCGTTGCCCTGATCTTCTTCGGATGTGTGTGCCTCCTTCTTGGGTACCTGATCTTCAGATCGGGCTATCTGCCAAAAACGATAGGTATTCTGATGCAGATCGCCGGTTTGAGCTATCTGACGGACAGCTTCGCGCTGATTCTGGCTCCCGCCTTCGCAAATCGGATCTTCCCCGCCATCCTGGTTCCCGCCTTTATCGGGGAGGCATCCCTCTGCCTTTGGCTTCTCGTGAAAGGCGTGAACCTGGAGAAGTGGAACGCGCGGGCGGCAAGCGCCGCCGGCTGACAGCACCTGGGTCCTGACCTTGCCTTCGTAGGGGCGGCCCTATGTGACCGCCCTGGGTGGGGTGCCTCGCGAGCAGGGCGGCCACGCAGGGCCGCCCCTACGAAAGCTTTGATAGACGCTCTAAGAGAGGGGCCGGCGACGGCCCCTCTCCGCTCTGCCTCAGCAGACCTCGCAGTCGCAGACCGCGGTGCCCGTCCGCGTCCCCCAGTGTTCGATGTGGCCGCTGCAATAGACGTCGTACTCACCGACCTGCACACCGTTGACATAGTAGGAACAGAAGCAGCTCTGCGCCGGTGCCGCCGAGGCGGCCCGCGGCGCCGTGAGCACGAAGCTCGCGGCGAGCAAGGCTGCGCTGCCGAGCAGGAGGGCCAGCTTGCGGGTGGGCGATGAGGTCGAGATCATGTCGTGCTCCTTTCGAGAAAGGGACGGAGTCCCTATAGATATAGGTGAAGCTTTTCAGCAAAAAGGGGACCGGCTCTGTCCCGGCCGGCCATGGCAGCCTCACCTCTCTTACCAGGAGGAACCAACCACGCCATGAAGAAGAAGATCGCCGCCATCCTGTTCGCCGCCGTCCTGCCGGGCACTTTCGCCGCCCTCGCCGTGCCGGCCCCCGCCGGCCTCTGCGTCTGGAGCTGCCAGATGAACCTCAGCGGCTCCTGGGCCTACTGGTTCGCCCGCAACCTCTCCGACTGCGCCGCGCCCGACTGCCTCCCCCGCGGCGGCAGCTCACCCAGCGGCACCGCCTGCACCTCGGGAGATCCCGACATCCCGGGCGACTGCCGGGCTACCCCCGTGACCACGGAGGATCAGCCCGTATTCTCCCTGGAGCCGCCGGCGGCGCCGGTCTGCTCGACGCGCTGAAAGATCTGTAGGGGCGCAGCCGGCTGCGCCCCTTGCATGCCGGCGTTGGGGGTGCATACTTAGGCGTATGCCCCGCATGCAAGTGTATCTCCCCGACGACTTGTACAAACTGGTGAAGGCCCGCGGTCTACCAGCCTCAGAGCTGCTTCAGAAGGCTCTGCGCGCCGAATTGCGGCGGTTGGAGTTGCTCGACGAAACCGACCGGTACGTTGCGGATCTGATCGCCGAGGTGGGGTCGCCTACCGCAGCTCAGCGTACCCGTGCCGCAGCCGTCGCGCGGCGGCTTGCGCGACGCTTCACCCGTCAGGTGGGCTCACCGTCGTGACCTCTTCGAACCATCTTCGTGAACGTCCACCACTGGGTCACTTTCAGCGTCAAGGCGTCTGGCCGTCGCGACTGCGCTAGACCCGAGCCAGGCGCCAAGGCCAAGACTCGCAGCGGACGGCTCTCGCAGAGAGCTGGATCCCATCTTCGTTGGGATCCGCCGATTACGTTCCGGGCCAACGTCTTGGACCCGCGGTTTCGACCTACCGACCCGCGAATATCAGTGCTGGACCCGCGGGTCCGAGTTGTCGACCCATGAATTCATGATGTCGACCTGCGGGTCGGAGTTGTCAATTCATGGTTCCAAGTACTGGACCCGTGGGTCAACGATGCTGACCCATGAATTTGCGACCGCGACCCGTGGGTCGGAGTCCTGGACCCATGGGTCGAAGTACTCAATTCGTGGGTCGAAGGTGTTGACCCGCGGGTCGGAGTTTGGAAACCGTGGGTCAAGGTGCTTGCCCCACGGGTCGAACTGTTGAAACCACGGGTCAAAGACGTGATTCCGTGGGTCAGAGAGGTGGACCCGCGGGTCGAAAAAGAAAATACACGGGTCCAGCTCCTCGCTCCACTTTCACCAAACGTCTACCGCCGGGTCACCTTCAGCGTCACGTCGTCATGGCTCCAGGACCCGGGCAGGCGGCCACAACTTTCGCCGTATCCGCGTACTGCTCGAAGCGGACCACCCGCCCCCCTTGCAGCCGGAGGACGTGCGCGAAGGCCGCGGTCATGGAGCGTCCCGTCGCACGGTTCGTGCCGTGGTAGGCGCCGAGCGCGACGATGGACTCGCCGGCATCCAGCCAGCGGTCGACGTCGGCTCCCCATCCTTCCCACTCGCGGCCGAGCCGGCCGAACACGTTGTCCAACACCGCCTGCGCGCCCACGAACCGGCCGCCGCCGGGAAAGCCTTCGTTCTGGATCCATTCGATCTCGGGATCGAAAATCGCCAGGATCTGCTCGCGGTCCTGCTCGGCGAAGGCTTTATAAAGCTCCTGGACGATCACCAGGTTGTCGTAGGCGATCACCAGGCCGCAGCGTGGACATTCGGTGCTCTCCGGGGGCGCTTCGGCGCCGCAGTACGGGCAGACGCCGGCAGGAGGGATCTCGGTGAGCTCGATCTCGTCGTCGCCGAGCCGCCCCTGGAGGAACTCGCGGTCCAGCGCGAAAGCGCGCTTCGTGTCCCGTGGCGCCACCGCAATCTCGTAGCGGGTGCTGTTGCGAGTGCCCCGGCGGGCGAGGTCCTCGACGGGATAGATCCGCGATCCGATGCCCTGCCGCTCGAAGAGCGCCTGCAAGCCCTCGATCCATTCGAGCTCGTCGGTGCGGACGCTGACGTCGTCCGGATCGCGGACCGGCGGCAGAGGCGCAGGCACCAGCCGGATCGGCGAGCCGGGCGCGACGGTGGCGGCGCCGCAGTCGACGCAATGCGTCACGTGCGGCTGGAACTCGGAGCCGCACTCGGGACAGACGACGTGATCGAATCCAGTGTCGCGCGGCACCGGTCCATCGCGATCGATATCCATCAGGCGACCGTCCCCGCGAAGGTCCGGCGGTCGAGCTCCTCGAGGCTGCCGGACACGTAATAGGGCGCGGTCCAGTCGTCGCTCTCCTTGAGGTTGAGCGGCTCGGGATCGGCGGGCTTGCCGGCCTTCTTCGCCGCGGCCTGCGCCGCCGCTTCGGAGGCGCGGAAGTGGTAGTGCTCGAACATCCGCATGAACTCCGTGGCATAGATGTCGGTGACGGCGGTGTCGCCGCGGAACAGCAAGGTATTCGAATCGTTCGAGGTGGTCGAATTGGTGCTGTAGTTCGCCGAGCCGGTGACCAGGATCGGGTCCGAGCCGAAGGGATCGGCGAGGATGATCTTGGAATGGATGTGGATCCCCGCGTGCAGGAAGCTCTCCTTGCCCTCCAGCAGCTTGCCCTGGAAATCGTGCAGCGCGGACGACAGCGTGGTGGCGACGCTGATCGTGTTGCGCGGATCTCCCTGCTGCACCTGCACCTCCTCGTCGCTCCCCAGGCTCTTCTTCTGATCGAGGAGGAGGAAGTGGAGCGCTCCTTGCGGCTTGGCCAGGAACGACTTGCGGATCTCCTGGTGCAGCTCGAACGGCGCGCAGACCAGCAGCGTGGTGGCGTTGGAACAGATCTGCGCGTAGAGATGGATCATGTCGAGGTTGGCCTGCGGCGAGAAGATCGCCCAGGCGCGGTGGGTCGACGGCAGCGGCGTGGGCACGGGGGTGAGCTTCGCCAGCGCCTTCTTCTGATCGGCCGCCTTGGGATCAGCATGAAGCAACTGGAAATTGGCTTCGTAGGTGGCCGCGATGTCCGGATCGTAGACGGCGTGGCCGACGTTCAACTGGCCGTAGATGCCGCCGTCGGTCCAGTTCGTCGAGCCGGTCCACACCGCCTGCGGCACGAAGGCGTCGCCGGTCTTCTTCAACAGAACCACGAACTTGTTGTGCATGATCGCGCCCTGGGGGTCCGCGCTGCGCTGCACGCACACCGCGTCCAGGCCGGCCGCGTGGGCGGCGGCGGCGTTCTTGTCGGCGGTCTTGTCGGCCGGGTTCGGCGCGCCGTGGAGTTGCGTCTGCCGGTGGTGATAGACGACCTTGACCTCGGCGCCGCGGTCGAGGGCCGCCTTCAGGCCGGCGAGCAGGTTGGGCTTCTGGAACTCGTAGACCACCGCGTGGAGAGCGAACGTGCCGTCCTTGGCCTGGGCGAGGTAGGCCAGCAGCGCCTCCTCCAGGCCGCGCGAGAGCCACTTGCGTGCCTGCTGGCCGAGCGGCGTATCGCCCAGGAGCTGGTCCTCGGTGGTGATCTGCGGAAAGTGGTCCTCGAACGCCTGGCTGGCGGCGGCCGCGCGGTTGAAGAACACCGCCGTCCCCGGCGCCTGGTTGTCCTCGGTCGTCACCTCGACCGCCAGGCCGGCGTCGTCCGTGAGCTCCGGCGTGAGCTTGCCCGGTGCCCCGTAGCGCGGCACCACGCGGTAGCGATAGCGATGGGCGGGAGCGGTCGTATAGTCCCCCCAGCGGAACTTCTGGAGCGGCGCGCGCTCGGTGGTGATCGCCGAGTCGTCCGTGTCGCTGGGGAAGCGCAGCAGGTTGGGGAGCCAGCGGCTGGTCTGCTGGGCGGCGGCGAAGGGCGCCGCGGCGGGGCCGAGGTCGACGCGCTGGATCGAGAACCCCAGGCACCCCTGGCGCCGGTTCTCCGCGAGGTCGATGCCCAGAATGATGTTGGTGGTCCCTGCGATCACCCGCAGGGTCAGGCCGTTCTGCGTGGTGGCGACTCTCATCGGTCTCCTCCTCTGACGATAGGCCGGAAGCTCATAGGCTGGAAGCTTCGATCAGTATATAAGTACTTCAACTCAACAGGCTCGGCGCGGCGGCATTCGTTACCGCGCAAGGAGGTTCCGATGTTCATCGGGCACGAGGCGGTGGCGCTGGCGGGGCGGGCGAAGACGCCGGCGATCTCGCTCGGGACCTGGCTGATGGCGGTGCAGTTCCTCGACCTGCTCTGGCCGGTCTTCCTGCTGCTCGGCTGGGAGCACGTGCGGATCGCGCCGGGGATCACGCGGGCGAACCCGCTGGACTTCTACGACTATCCGATCACCCACAGCCTGGTCGGCGCGCTCGGCTGGTCGGTGGCCTTCGCCGCCGGCTACCTGATCCTCGGGCGGTCGGCGCCCGCGGAGCGCCGCCGCGGCGCGCTCCTGCTCGGCGCCGGCGTGTTCAGCCACTGGGTGCTCGACCTCGTCGTCCACCGCCCCGACCTGCCGATCCTCCCGCACGGCCCCTACGTCGGTTTCGGCCTCTGGAACTACCCCACCGCCGAGCTGCTCGTCGAGCTGGTCCTCTACGGGCTCGGCATCGCGGCCTACCTGCGCGCCACCCGGGCTCGCGACGCCATCGGCCGCTGGGCGCTCTGGGGCCTGCTCGTGTTCCTTCCCGTGGTCTGGCTCTCCAGCCTGCTCGGACCGCCGCCACCCAATGACCGGGCGCTCGCCTGGTTCGCCCTCGTGGCCTGGATCATTCCCCTCTGGGGCTGGTGGGCCGACCGCCACCGGACGCACCTGGGCTGAAGCGGCGCCGCGGGACGCTATACTGCCCGGCCTGAAGACAAGGAGGGGTGTGAGATGGCAGACCTGACGATTTCCAACCCGCAGCCGTTCGTGGTAACCGTGGCCATCGATCTGGGAGCGGGGCTCGAGACCAGAAACCTGGCGTTCAACGAGACCTGGGCGGTGAAGGCTCCGGCCGCCGTCTGGATCGCTTACTTCCTGCTCGAGAGCGGCGAGCTCCTCGCCCAGGCCGAGCTGCCGGCCGGCGCCCCCGTGGCCCAGCTCCTCCTCGAGGAGCCCTACGCTATCCTCCTGCGCGCCGACATCAACGCGCCGCTCAAGATCGCCAACGGGCTCGACATCCCGATCCGCGTCGACCTGCTGCCGGTCGGCTCCTCTGACATCCAGACCCGCGATCTCGCCGCCGCCGGCCACCCCGGATCGATCTGGTCGATGCCGCTCTTCAAGCACGGGCAATGGATCGGTTTCTACTCCGAGGACGATGAATACATCGGCGCCAGCCTCGACGGCAGCTCGGAGATCGAGACCATCACCCTCACCGAGGCGGGCGCGGCGTACGTGATCGGCGATCCCTTCCAGGTCGAGGGCGCGGGCGCGGTGACGACGACGGGTTTCGTGCGCGAGCCGAAGAAATAACACTCAAGGGAGGTTTGCGATGACGAAAAGCATTGGGTTCAGGCTCGTCTCCATGCTCGCGCTGGCCCTTGCGGCGGCGCTCGTTTCGGGGCCGTCCTACGCGGATTCCAAGGCCGACGTCGCGGCGGAGCTCGCGCGGGCGCGAGATCTGTCCTCCCATGCGGATTACCGCAACGCGTGCAAGGCCTATCAGCACGCCAGCGAGCTCGCCCAGGGTCAGTCCACGGCGGCCTGGATCGGGTTGTCGTCGGCGTGTTACGACAGGTCCAAGGAGGTGGACAAGGCCATTGCGGCGGAACGCCAGGCTCTCGCGGTCGCAACCACCCCCGAGGAGCGCTCCGACGCCACCGGGACGCTGGGGAACGACCTCCTTCGGCAACCCGGCGAGCAGGGCCCGGCCGAGGCCCTCGCCCTGTTCAAAGAACAGGTGGCAAGCTCGGGCGGGGCGCAGGGACAGGCGGGAGTCCTCAACGCGCTTCTCATGCTTCACCGCGACCAGGAAGCGGCGGAGATCCTCGCGGCCCTACGGAAGCAGGGGAAGAACGAAGACGACATCCAGCAGCAGGTTCTCTTCAGAGTCATTTATCCGAGCCCAGGGGACGATACGAAGCAGCTCGACGACTTCAACGAGCGTCTGCACCGTCTCGATCCGGAAACGCCGTTGCGGGCCGTCGGCAAGGTCGGCCGGCCGGAGATCCGCCATCAGGTCAAGCCCGAAACAACCAAAGAGGCGCTCCAGCACCGCTTTTCGGGCACGGTGATCGTGGAAGCGATCATCGACAAGGACGGGAAAGTCACCAACGTCAGGCTCCTCAAAGGCCAGCCCTTTGGGCTCAGCGAGAAGGCCATGGACTCCGTCAAGCAGTGGACCTTCAAACCGGCGACCCTCGACGGCAAGCCGGTCAGGGTTTTCTACGTCCTGACGGTCAATTATCAGATCGGGCCCTTCCACCCGTCGCCATGGCCGAACCAGTGAAGGCCTGGACCTTCCGTCCGGCGACCCTCGACGGCCGGCCGGTCAAGGTCTGGCACCTGCTAACCGTCAATTTCCAGACCCGTTGAGAATATCCATGCGACAAATCCCGTTTCGAAGGCTCCACTCCCTTTTGTTGATCCTGCTGCCGATCCTTCTGGGATCGCCGGCCCACGCCGCCGCCACGAAGGACGGCGATCTGGTCACCACCCTTCATCAGGCCGATGGCCAGTTCCTGCGCGGCGATTTCAAAAACGCTTGCAAGGGCTACCTCCAGGTCAGCGAGCTTTCGAAGGGAGCCTCGGTGCCGGGCTGGATCGGACTGTCGCGCTGTTACACGCAGCTAAAACAGGGGGACAAGGCCGTGGCGATGGCGCGGAAGGCCCAGGGGGCGGCGGTGAAGCCCGAGGAACGGAACGACGCGATGGATGCCCTGGGCGAGGCTCTGCTCCATCAGCCCGACGCGGCGGCGAGGTCCGAAGCCGCCACCGTCTTCCAGGAGGAGATGAAGAGCTCGAAGGATGGGCGCGGCAGGGCGGGATCGCTGGCTGCGCTGGTGGGGGTCCACCGCGACGCGGAGGCGACCGCGCTGCTCCAGTCCCTGCGGACGAGCCGGGTGGGAGAAGGTCAGATTCATTCCTACCTCTGCGAGGCGGCGGACATCCTGCAGCGCACCGAAGGCGAGCAGCCCGACGCCTTGAACGATCGCCTGCGGGCTCTCGATCCGGACGCACCGTTCGTGCCGGGCGGAAAAGTGACGGCGCCGACCTTCCTACGGGGTTACCAGCCCGACCTCAGCCATACGGGCGTTTCCGGAACGGCCATCGTCTCGGTGACCGTCGCGGCGGTAGTGAATCCGAAGGGGAACCTGCAGGATTTCCGCGCCGTCAAATGGTTGCCGATGGGGCTCGATGAAAAAGCGATCGACAGCCTGACGACGACCATCTTCACGCCGGGGAGCCTGAAGGGAGCTCCGGTACCCGTCTGCTACATGGCGAGGCTCAACATCGATTACCAGTAATCGTCCGGCGGCGCCCGGCCTTGCTCCGTCGCGGGCAAGCCCTGTAACAAAAAATTTAAGCAAGCGCCTACTCCTACACCGGGGTGGATTGCGAACCGAAGCGGCGCAACGCTTGTTCGGCATCCGGACCGGAATGGAGGACCTATGGGCAACGACACTCGTTGTACCCTGCAAGGAACGCTGCGCGGCATCATCTGCGCGCGGCTCGATGTTCTGGACTTCGTCGCCGACGCCGAAATCATCGCGGTCCTCTCGGAACGGAAAGAGGCCTCCGCGGAGGGCCTGCCGGGACGAGAGGAAGCCCAGAATTTGAAGAGCGTGCTTCGCCGTGTGGAGCCGCGAGAGCTCGAGGCCGCGGCCGGCGGCACGCGCCTCGTGATGCGGGGCAGGACGGGCCAGGATGGCTCGTTCTGCCTGGTCGACCGGCGCTACGAGAGGGGCCTTCTCGACGTCTACGCGGTGATCGCCAGCGTCCCGCTCCACGGCCGGGAGCCTCGCCAGGTGGCATTGCGCGATCAGCAGATCCTCTACCTGGGCACCTATGATCTCCAGAACGGCAGCCACCTCGACGTGGTCATTCCCCAGCCGGTCTGGTGCCGGATCAAGAGAGCGGCCGATGTCTGGACGATCGCCGGCCGCGTAAGCGCTTGCGACGATCGGAGCGTAGCGATCGGCGGCGTCAAGGTGACGGCTTTCGACGTCGATTGGCTGCAGGACGACAACCTGGGCACCGCCACGACCTCGAGCGCCGGCATCTTTCGGATCGACTACCTGGGCGAGAAGTACCGCAAGGGCACCTTCATCGATGTCGAGCTCTTCGGCGGCCCGGATGTCTACTTCCGGATCGAGGATGCCGACGGAAATCCGTTGCTGGTGGAGAGTCCCCAGGAGGGGCGCAAGCCCGGGCGCGCCGACAGCGGCCCCTGCCTGTGCGTCGAGCTCTGCGTCAAGGTCCCGGTCCCCGGCCCGCAGACCAGCTACAGCCTGTGGACCAGCGTCGGCTCTTTCACCATCCCCGACGCTTCGGGACTGAACGACTTCGACGCCGGCGGCTACGCGGGCGCCGCCAGATATGGTTTCACCGGCACCATCCATCTCTCCGGCACCACCGCACAGAACACTCAATATCGCTTCCTGGTGAGCGATGCCACGACGGCCAACGGCGCGGCGCCGCCGGCCGCCGGCGACTTCACCCGGATCGTGGGGGTCTCTCCCGACGACAACCTTTTCACCCCGTTCCACATCGGCGACTACTACCGCTTCGCCCCGTTCAAGATCCTGAAGATCTTCGCCAAGGCGGTCGATCTGGATGCCCAGGGGTGGCTCGACGTCAACGCGGCGATCACCCGTACCTTCGCCGAGAACCCGGCTCTGGACAGCTCGACCTTCAACGTCTACGTGCCGACCGGCCGCCTGGCGCTGCTCAACACCGGGCCGCTCACCCATCAGCCGAGCGTACCGGACGGCGCCGCCCTTCCGGGTCAGCCGGTCCCCGCCGCCAATCTGATCGCCATCGAGAAGGTCGCGATACGTTTCGAGGCCCGGGACGCGGCGAGCCACACAGCGCTTCCTGGGAGCGGCACGATCTTGAATTCGATGATCGTCAACAACAATCCGGCGTTCCTGAAGCTCGCCATGACGGAGCACCTGACGTCGAATCCCTGTGCGATCCTGAGCGGGAGCATCCACGTCGCCTACACGGGCTACCATCCGCACCTGGAGGCGATCAGCATCAGCGTCCAGAGCAACAGTGGCGCCTATAGCGTCAACATGGAGGACCCGCTGCCGCCGCCACCGCCGCCGCCATTGCACCTGCCGCTCGCGGGCAACACCAACCCGGCCTTCGTGCAGCTCTCGAATCCGGCGCTCGCGCTGCCCAACAGCCCGCCGAACGTGCTCGTCAAATGCACCTATCTGGTCCAGCTCTTCGTCACCCGAAGGCTGTTCACCAGTTGGGAGGATGCGGACGGAGCGCTCTACCAGACCCCTGTCGGCACCGATTGGATCTGGACGACGTTCTATTACGAGCCGTAAGGGCGCCCGGCACCGAACCTCCTCATGCCCATGGGCGGCCTCCCCGCCGCCCGTGGGCCTTCCTCTGCCACCGCCCTGAGTGACGGTGTGACAGGTGCCCGAGCCGCCGCCGGCGCGACGGGACAAGCCGCCCGGGCATACATGCCGCATCAATGCCCGGGCTACGTTTCAACCGAAAAGCCGACTGAAGCCGGCTCCCAAGAATGTTTCGCCAGGAGCCGGGTTTACCCGGCTTTTCGTTTGGAGCGTAGCCCGGGCATTTATGCCCGGGCGGGTCCACGCCGCCGGTCAGCCGGAGGCTCGATCGATCAGCGGCGCCGCCTCCACAAGACCGGATCACGGCTGGTGTGGAAGCAGGCCACGATCACGACCGTCTGGTCGATGATTCGATAGAAAAGCCCATAGGGAAAACGATGAACGAGAGCCCTGCGGGTCTGTCGAGTCAATACCGGATAGGCTTGCGGAATTGCCAGGACGGATTGCACGGTGGCTCGAACCTCTTCGAGAAACTCCTCACCTAGACCCTTCCGTTCCCGTTCATACCAAGCATAGGCCCGGTTCAGGTCCGTAGCGGCTACGGCCCTGTAGATAAGCTTCAACGGGCGCTCGCCCGGATCTGCGCTACAACTTCCTCCCACGAGAGTCCGGTCGGTCCCTCCGCCTCCAGCTCATCGAGGCGGCGGTCCAACTCCTCCCGTTGAGAGTCAGACATCGGAAAAGCTTCCGGATCACGGCCCAGGCTCTCCCATAGCTGGTCGAGGAGGTCGAACTGCTCATCCCGGCTCAGACTCTTGACGTTCACCGCGGTCTTACCCATGCCGGCATTATCCCATAAGGAGGGAGGCCAGAGGGAGCCTTGGCAGGAATCGCCCTCCCCTCCCCCCCGTGCTAGCATCCCCCCGTGAGCGCACGGAGGTCCCCATGAAGGTCGCGATCGTCGGCGGCGGGCCGGCGGGGTTGTATTTTTCGCTGTTGATGAAGAAGGCGAATCCGGCGCACGAGGTGGTGGTGCTGGAGCGCAACGCTCCGGATGCCACGTTCGGGTGGGGCGTGGTCTTCTCGGACCAGACGCTCGGCAACTTCAAGGCCGCCGATCCGGAGTCGTTTCAGACGATCTTCGACAACTTCGCGCGCTGGGACGACATCGACATCCACCTCAAGGGGCGGACGATCACCTCCGGCGGCCATGGCTTCGCCGGCCTCGCGCGGATGAAGCTGCTGGAGATCCTCCAGCGGCGCGCCGCCGGGCTCGGCGCCGACCTCCGGTTCGGGTGCGAGCTGCGCGACGATTCCGACCTCCCCGGTCTGGGCCTTGGCGACGCCGACCTCGTGGTGGCGGCCGACGGCGTCAACAGCGCGGTCCGCCGGCGGCACGCGGCGGAGATCCGGCCGGGTGTGGTCTCGGGGCAGGCCAAGTTCGTCTGGCTCGGCACCACCCGGCGGTTCGACGCCTTCACGTTCATCTTCATCGAGAACGAAGCGGGGATCTTCCAGGCCCACGCCTACCGCTTCAGCGAGACCCATTCGGCGTTCATCGTGGAGTGCGACGAGGAGTCCTGGCGCAACGCCGGCTTCGACCGCATGGACATCGACGCCACGATCGCCGCCTGCGAGGAGATGTTCGGCCCCTGGCTCGGCGGTCACCGGCTGCTCGCCAACATCCCGCCCCACCTGCGCGCGGCGCCCTGGCTCAACTTCTCACGGGTCCACTGCGAGCGCTGGTGGATCGGCAACCTGGTGCTGATCGGCGACGCGGCGCACACGGCCCACTTCTCCATCGGCTCCGGCACCAAGCTCGCCATGGAGGACGCGATCGCCCTCTCCCGCATCCTCAACGGGCCGGAGGCGGCCGATCTGCCTCGCGCCCTCCAGGCCTACGAGGACGAGCGGCGTACCGAAGCGCTGCGCCTCCAGAACGCCGCCCGCAATTCCATGGAGTGGTTCGAGAACGTGCGGCGCTACGCGCGGCTCGATCCCGAGCAGTTCGCCTACAGCCTGCTCACCCGCAGCCAGCGCGTCAGCCACGAGAACCTCCGCCTGCGCGATCACGCCTACCTCGAAGGGGTCGAGCGCTGGTTCGCCAGCCGGGCGAGCCGCAGGGAGCTGCCCAAAGCGCCGCCTCCCATGTTCACACCGTTCACGCTGCGCGGGATGACCGTCGAGAACCGCGTCGTGGTCTCGCCGATGGACATGTACAGCGCCGAGGAGGGGACGCCGAACGATTTCCATCTCGTCCACCTGGGCGCGCGGGCGATGGGCGGCGCGGGGTTGATCGTGACCGAAATGACCTGCGTCTCGCCGGAGGCGCGGATCTCGATCGGTTGCACGGGCATGTACGAGCCGGAGCACCGGGCCGCCTGGCGGCGGATCGTCGATTTCGTCCACGCGCAGAGCCGGGCGAAGATCTGCCTTCAGCTCGGCCACTCCGGCGCCAAGGGCGCGACCAAGCGGATGTGGGAGGGCATGGACGATCCCCTGGAGGAAGGCGCCTGGCCGGTGATGGCGGCCTCCCCCGCTCCCTTCAAGCCCGGGCTGCAGACGCCCCGCGAGATGACGCGCGCCGACATGGAACGGGTGCGCGAGGAGTTCGTGCGCTCGACGCGGATGGCGATCGACGCCGGGTTCGACATGGTCGAGCTCCACTGCGCCCACGGCTATCTCCTCTCGGGGTTCATCACGCCGATCTCGAACCGCCGCGCGGACGAGTACGGCGGCAGCCTCGAAAACCGTCTGCGCTACCCGCTGGAGGTCTTCCGCGCCATGCGCGCGGTCTGGCCCCAGGAGCGGCCGATGTCGGTGCGCATCTCGGCGACCGACTGGGTCGAGGGGGGGATCGAAGGGAGCCACGCGGTGGAGGTGGCGCAGGCGTTCCATCAGGCCGGCGCGGACATCATTCACGTTTCCGCGGGGCAGACGGCGGCGGACGCCAAGCCGGTCTACGGCCGCATGTTCCAGACACCGTTCTCGGACCGCATCCGCAACGAGACGGGGATCCCCACGATCGCCGTCGGCAACATCACCGAGCCCGATCAGGTCAACTCGATCATCGCCGCCGGCCGCGCCGACCTCTGCGCCCTGGCGCGCCCCCATCTCGCCGATCCCAACTGGACCCTCCGCGCCGCCGCGCAGCTCGGATATAAAGATCAGTCCTGGCCGGTGCAGTACCTCTCCGGCAAGCAGCAGCTCGAGCGGACCTTGGAGCGGCAACGGCAGATGGAACTGTTGGGGACGAGCTCGATTTGAGGGAGACGACCTAAGAATGGCGACGATCGTGGCCTGCGACCTCACCCCCGGCCCCTCTCCTAAAGGAGAGGGGGGGCGATGCTGTAAGGCTTTGCCCGGGTCCCCCTTCTCCTTTAGGAGAAGGGCCGGGGATGAGGTCGCAGGCGTACAACGCCTCGACGGAGGACTTCTTTGAACAACCCCATCCCCCTCGCCTCCATCCACCCCCAACACTTCGGCTGGAGCGTCGACGGCCGGGTCGCGACGGTGACGATCAACCGGCCGGAGCGAAAGAATCCGCTGACGTTCGAGTCGTACCGCGAGCTGACCGACACCTTCCATCGCCTGCGCCAGGTCGAGGAGATCAAGGCGGTCGTGCTCACCGGCGCCGGCGAGAACTTCTGCTCGGGCGGGGATGTCCACGAGATCATCGGTCCGCTGGTGAGGATGCGCGAGGCGGGGCGGATGGATCACCTTTTGGAGTTCACCCGCCTCACCGGCGAGCTGGTGCTTTCGATGCGCCGCTGCCCGCAGCCGATCGTGGCGGCGATCGACGGCATCTGCGCGGGCGCCGGGGCGATCCTCGCCATGGCGTCCGACCTGCGGCTCGGCACGCCGCGCAGCCGCGTGGCCTTTCTGTTCACCCGCGTCGGCCTCTCCGGCGCGGACATGGGAGCCTGCGCCATCCTGCCGCGGATCATCGGCCAGGGGCGCGCCTCCGAGCTGCTCTACACCGGCCGGTTCATGGAATCCGAGGAGGCCGAGCGCTGGGGCTTTTATAATCGTCTCGTGCCCCCCGAGCGATTGCAGGCGGAAGCGGACGGGCTCGCGCGATCGATCGCCCAAGGCCCGACCTTCGCCCACGCGATGACCAAGCGGCAGCTTCACCACGAGTGGGGGCTCGGCGTCGACGAGGCGATCGAGGCCGAAGCGCAGGCGCAGGCGATCTGCATGCAGACCGAGGACTTCGCGCGCGCCTACCGCGCCTTCGCCGCCAAGGAAAAGCCGGTCTTCGAAGGCAACTGATCGAAAACCCGATGGCGGACGTCTCCTTTCTTTCCTGGCCCTTCTTCACCGACGCCCACCGGGCGCTCGCCCGCGATCTCGACGCGTGGTGCGAGCGCGAGATCACGCCCCTGGAAGGCCGGGAGGACGAGGATCTCGACGGCACCTGCCGCGAGATCGTCCGCCGCCTCGGCGCGGGCGGGTGGCTGCGGCACGCGGTGTCGGAACGTGATCGGTCGCTGGACGTCCGCTCTCTCTGCCTGATCCGCGAGACGCTCGGCCGCCATTCGGGGATCGCCGATTTCTGTTTCGCCCTGCAAGGCCTGGGGAGCGGCCCCCTCTCGCTCTTCGGCTCCGCGGCGCAACGGGAGCGCTGGCTGCCGCGGGTGGCCGCGGGCGAGGCGATCCCCGCCTTCGCCCTCTCCGAGGCGGACGCGGGATCGGACGTCGCCGCGATGTCCACCACGGCCCGGCGCGACGGCGATTTCTGGGTGATCGACGGCGAGAAGACGTGGATCTCCAACGCCGGGCTCGCCGATGTCTACGTCGTCTTCTGCCGCCTGCCGGAGGGCGGCGAAAAAGCTTTCGGAGCCTTCCTGGTCGAAGCCTCCAATCCCGGCCTGCGGGTGTCGGCGCGGATCGACGTGCTGGCGCCGCATCCGCTGGGAACGATCACGTTTCAGGAGTGCCGAGTGCCACAGGACGCCCTGATCGGTGAGCCGGGCAAGGGGCTGAAGGTGGCGCTGGCGACGCTCGACGTCTTCCGCTCCACCGTCGGCGCCGCGGCCCTGGGGTTCGCCCGCCGCGCCCTCGACGAGGCCCTGGCGTGGAGCACCCGCCGCCGCGCCTTCGGGAAAAACCTTTCGGAGTTCCAGATGACGCAGGGGCATCTCGCCGATATGGCCGTCGACGTCGACGCCTCGGCGCTGCTCGTCTATCGCGCCGCCTGGACGCGGGATTCCGGAGCGGAGCGGGTGACGCGCGAGGCCGCGATGGCCAAGCTCTTCGCCACCGAGGCGGCGCAGCGGGTGATCGATCAGGCGGTGCAGATTCTCGGCGGCCGCGGGGTGGTGGCGGGCGCGCCGGTCGAGCGCCTCTACCGGGAGGTGCGGGCGCTGCGCATCTACGAAGGAACCAGCGAAATTCAACGGCTCGTAATCGCCGGCCAGCTCCTCGCCGGCGCCGCGGGCCGGGAGGGATGATCGATGGCCGATCCCCAGGCGCTTAACGGAGCGCTCCTGCCGTCCGGGCCGACGGCCCATGTGGACACCTTCTGCCGCGATTCGCTGCCGCCGCCGGAGCTGATGCCGCACATGGATTACAGCGTGCTGCCGGAGCTCGCGTATCCGGGCCGGCTCAACGCCGCGGCGGAGCTGCTCGACCGGCGGATCGCGGCCGGCGACGGCGACCGCACGGTTTTCCACTTCCCTGGCGGCACCTGGACCTATCGCCAGCTTTTCGAAACCGCGAACCGGATCGCTCACGTTCTGGTGGACGATCTCGGGATCGTGCCGGGCAATCGCGTTCTGCTGCGCGGTCCGAACAACCCGATGATGGCGGCCTGCTGGTTCGCCGTGCTCAAGGCCGGCGGCGTGGCGGTAGCCACGATGCCGCTGCTGCGCGTGCGCGAGCTGACCTATATCGCGGACAAGGCGAAGATCCACCTCGCCTTGACCGACGCGCGGGTCGCCGCCGAGGGCGAGCAGGCGATGAAAGTGGCCGGCGGGCGCGCGATCCTTTTCAACAGCCCCGAGCCCGATTCGCTCGAAGACCTGATGGAAGGGAAACCCGCGGCCTTCGACAACGTCGACACGGCGGCGGACGACACCGCCATGATCGCCTTCACCTCGGGCACCACCGGCCAGGGCAAGGGCACGATGCACTTCCACCGCGATATCCTTGCGGCCTGCGACTGCTTCCCGGCCTACGTGCTGAAAGCCGACTCGGACGACATCTTCTGCGGCTCGCCGCCGCTCGCCTTCACCTTCGGGCTCGGCGGCATCCTGCTCTTTCCGCTGCGGATCGGCGCTGCCACGCTGCTGCTGGAACAGGCTTCGCCGCCGCACCTCCTGAAAGGGATCGAGGAGCACCGCGCCACGGTCGTCTTCACCGCCCCCACCGCCTACCGCGCGATGACCGAGCTGGTGACGGGGCATGACATCTCCAGCCTGCGCAAATGTGTCTCGGCCGGCGAAACGCTGCCCAAGGCCACGTTTGAGAAATGGAAAGAGGCGACCGGCCTCGAGATCATCGACGGCATCGGCTCGACCGAGATGCTTCACATGTTCATCAGCTCGTCCGGGGCCGAGATCCGCCCCGGCGCCACCGGCAAGGTCGTCCCCGGCTACGAGGCCCGGGTGGTCGACGACGAAGGCAACGTGGTGCCGCCCGGCACCGTCGGCCATCTCGCGGTGCGCGGACCGACCGGCTGCCGCTACCTCGACAACCTGGAGCGGCAGCGGGTCTACGTCCAGAACGGCTGGAACCTCCCCGGCGATTCGTACATCCAGGATGCCGAGGGCTACTTCTGGTACCAGGCGCGGACCGACGACATGATCATTTCCGGCGGCCACAACATCTCCGGACCGGAGGTTGAGGCGGTGTTGCTCGATCATCCGGCGGTCGCCGAGTGCGGCGTGGTGGCCGCTCCGGACGAGATCCGTGGCAACATCGTCAAAGCCTACGTGGTGCTGCGCTCCGGCGTCGAACCGGGACCCGAGCGGGTCAAGGAGCTGCAGGATTTCGTCAAACAGGAGATCGCGCCCTACAAATATCCGCGGGCGATCGAATTCCTCGACAGCCTGCCGCGCACGGCGACCGGCAAGCTCCAGCGCTTCCGCCTGCGGGAGCTGAATCGATGAGCGAGATCCTTCTCCCCGAAGGCTGGGCGAAGCCGAGCGGCTACGCCAACGGCATCGCCGCGAGCGGCCGGCTGGTCTTCGTCGCCGGCCAGATCGGCTGGAACCCTGAAACCTGCGCGATCGAGACCGACGATTTCGCGGCGCAAACGGAGACCGCCCTGCGCAACGTCGCCGCCGTGCTGCGCGAGGGGGGAGCGGGCCCCGAGCACGTCGTGCGCATGACCTGGTACATCACCGACAAACCCGCCTACCTCGCCGCCCGGCGCGACATCGGCCGCGCTTGGCGGGAAGTGTTTGGAAAACATTATCCGGCGATGGCCGTGGTGGTGGTCAGCGCCCTGATCGAGGACCGCGCCAAGGTCGAGATCGAGGCGACGGCGGTGGTGCCCGGGGAATGACCAGCCAGGTCGCGACGGCGTGGGGCCTGGTCCTCCTGGCCTGTCATTTCGCCGGCTTCATCTGCGCCCTGCATGCCCTGATGTGGGTGCGCACCCCCCAGGGCACGATGGCCTGGGTCGTCTCGCTGATCGCGTTTCCCTACCTCACGGTGCCTGCCTACTTCGTGCTGGGGCGTTCCAAGTTCCATGGCTACCGGATCGCCCGGCAGGTCTTGGAGGCGAGCTCCGAGGCGAGCGCCGCGCTGGCCGTTCAACCGTTCATCGTGCGGCCGCCGGAAGAGCACGGCTCGCTGCTCGCCGCCGTCGCGCTGGCCACGATTCCCTTTCTGAAAGGGAACGACGTCGAGCTGCTGATCGACGGCCGCGCCACGTTCGACAGTATTTTCGCTGGCATCGAGCAGGCCCGGCACTACGTGCTGGTGCAATTCTTCATCGTCCATGACGACGAGCTCGGACGAGAGCTGAAATCGTGCCTCCTCCGCCGCGCCGCCGCCGGGGTCAAGGTGTATTTCCTCTACGACGAGTTCGGCAGCCGCGGCCTGCCGCGGACCTTCCTGCGCGAGCTCCGCGAGGGGGGTGTCGCGGCGCACCCGTTCCAGACCACGCGCGGCCCGGGCAACCGCTTCCAGCTCAACTTCCGCAACCATCGCAAGGTGGTCGTCGTCGACGGCCATTCCGGCTGGATCGGCGGTCACAACGTCGGCAACGAATACCTTGGCTTGAGCCCGCGCCTCGGGCCCTGGCGCGACACCCACGTCCGCGTCACCGGCCCGGCGGTGCTCGGAATGCAGAAATCCTTCTTCGACGACTGGCGCTGGGCGACGGCCGAGCGGCTGCAACTCGACTGGCTGGCGCAGCCCTCCGAGCGGGGGGACGTGGCGACGCTGCTCCTCGCCTCCGGCCCGGCCGACCGGCTCGAGACCGCGAGCCTGATGTTCCAGGACGCCATCCACTCCGCCCGCCGGCGGATCTGGATCACCAGCCCCTACTTCGTCCCCGACCCCGCCGTGGTCGGCGCGCTCCATCTGGCGGCCCTGCGCGGCGTCGAGGTGCGCATCCTGATCCCGAACGATCCGGACCACCTGCTGGTCTACCTCTCGGCGTTCGCCTTCGTCGGCGAGATGATCGACGCCGGCATCCAGATCTACCGCTACCAGGCTGGCTTCCTTCACGAGAAAGTCTTTCTGATCGACGACACCGCCGCCGGCGTCGGCACCGCCAACCTCGACAACCGCTCCTTCCGCCTCAACTTCGAGATCACCGCCATCTTCGCCGACCCCGGCGTCGCCGCCGACGTCGAGAAGATGCTCGCCGCCGACTTCGCGCAAGCCCGCCGGATGACGCGGGACGAGCTGAAGAAGAAGCCCTTCTGGTTTAAGGCCGCCGCTCGCGCGGCGACGCTGGCAGCGCCGATTCAATAGATCGCTTGCCATTTCGAGATAGATACTATTGCCAATCATGGGACGCCACACGTGCCGGCCCGATAGGTCGTTATCTGGGGTTATAATGGGAGAGAATTTCAACCTGAAATTCCCAGACCGGTCCGTCTCTATCGGAGGAGGTGCCCCATGCCCGATCTTGAGATTCGTCCGCAGACCGCCTCACTCACCGCGGGTCAGGTCCAACAGTTCGCGGCTTTTCAAGATGGCAATCCCGTGGAGGACGCGCAATGGAGTCTTCAGCCGAAAGGCGCGGGGACGATCGAAAGCTCGGGGCTCTACACTGCCCCGAAGTCGATTTTCCGCACCCAGAGGGTGGTGGTCAGGGCCGAGAAGGGTGGTGCTTACGGGTCAGCCGTCATGGAGTTGGAACCGCTCTGGACCAAAATCCTGGGGATCTATCTGCTCGTCTGCCTTGTCATCATACTTGGTATCGTAACCTGGCAATGGGAGAATCTCTGTCCCACCTGCAAGCCAGGAAGGGCTCGGGTAATCCCCCCTGTCGTGACACTGATGCCGGCGCAGTCACAACTCTTCACCGCCAACGTTCCGGTCACGTGGAGCGGCCCGGGACCTTCCCAAGGCGTCGCGGGTCTGTTCAAAGCACCTTCCGTGGACGCCTCGGGAGTCGGCAAGGTCCAATTCGTCGCGAAACCAAAGGGACAGACATCCGCAGCGGCCGAAGTCTTTCTGTCGTCCAAAGGTGGTCTTTCGTTGCAACCCGCGCAGGCAACGATCACCACCGGCGGCAGCATCGACCTGACGGCGGTTTCGATCCTACCTCCTCCACCGGCAGTTCAGGCCCTGCCATCCCAGGCCCCGCCAGCCCAAGCGCTACAGGTTAGCTGGCTGAATCCTGCGATCGGAACCCTCACACCGAGCGGCCCCAACAACTCGACCGCCCGCTTCAGTGTCGCGACCTCGGCGGTCGATCGCCCCACGACGTTATTGATTCTCGCCCGGATTGCGGACGACCCCAACCGGACCGCGGGCGCCTGGATCACCGTAAAGCCGGCCGCTCTGCTGACCGGCGTCTGCGAAGATGAGGACGGCTACAACGTCGGCGGGCTCCTCTTTCTGCTCTTTCTCATGGGCGCTCTGGGGGCCATCGTTCACGCCATCTCCTCGTTCACCGCCTTCGTCGGCAACCGAGAGTTCCAGCCAAGCTGGATCTGGTGGTATATCTTCAAACCTTTCCTGGGCGGGCTGGTCGCACTCGCCGTCTTTCTGGTCTTCCGCGCCGGGTTCGGTCTTGGGAGCTTCTCCCTCGACACAGCCGACTGCCTAAAGTCCTCCGCGTTCGCGATCCTGATCGGCCTCTTCTCTGAGTTGGCGACGATCAAGCTGAAGGATGTTTTCGAAGCCCTCTTCACGCCCCGCAGTGACCAGAGGCAGGACTCTCTCGGCGGCGGAAAACCATCAGGGCCCACGCTCGTCAGCCTCGATCCTTCCACTGTGACCGTGGGCCAGGACCTCAAAACCCTGACCTTGCATGGAACCGGTTTCGCTCCGGACTGTCAGGTGAAAATCGGCAGCTCGGACCCGCGGAAGCCGAATGCTCCCGCAGCGCCGACGATGCTGGTCGTGCCTCTCAATCCCGAGGACCTCAAGAACATCGGCAAAGTGCCCGTGATTGTCTATAACAAGGCGCAGAATGGCGACCCTTCGAACACCTTGCAGCTCGAAGTGAAAGCCGCTTCCGGAGGATGAAACCTTACCGCGCTTCGCCATCCTCCGCGGGAAGCCGAAACGCCGGCAGCCGGAGCTGCCAGAGGATGGCGGCGAAGCGGATGGCCGCCACGACGACCATCCCGGCCAGAGCGGAGGGAGTGAGGCCGAGGCCGGCTTTCTCGGCGAGCAGGTAGACGGTGATTCCCGCGATCGCGGCCGTGGCGTAGAGCTCGGTGTGGCGGAGCAGGAGGGGGACCTCGCCGCTCAGGATGTCGCGCACCACCCCTCCGGCCGAGCCGGTGATCGTTCCCATGATGACGACGATGAGCCCCGGCAGTCCGCGCTGCTCCGCCACCTGCGCGCCGCTGATCGAGAACAGCGCGAGGCCGAGGGCGTCCGCGACCAGCAGCGCGGTCCAGGGGGGCTTGCGGAAGCGCACGTAGAGCAGCGTCAGAAACGCCGCCGCGAAGATGACGACGAGCTGAAGGGGGTCGGCGATCCAGAAGATGGGATGGCGGTCGAGCAGGACGTCGCGCAGGGTCCCGCCGCCGATGGCCGTGACCGCGGAGATGACGATCACTCCGATCAGGTCGAACCCTTTGCGTCCCGCCGACAGCGCGCCGCTGGCGGCGAAGACCGCGACGCCGAGGAGGCTGAGGAGATAGAGGATCATGACGGGCTCGCCGGGCGAAGAATAGCACTCCTCGCGCTTCATTCCCTCGCGAGCGAGCGGCAGAACGAGCGGCGAACGACGCCTGCTGAACCCTTCGCGCGGCATTCCCGCGGCCTCGAAGGGCGCGAAGGGTCGCGGATGCCTCGTTCCCTTTCGGGCGAACGGCGTTCCCCACGGGGAATGATCCATCGACTGCTCGTCGACAGGCGTGAGAAAGAGGGAACGGCAGGAATCAGGTCCTTCGCAAGCCGTTCCCTCCTGGGAATCCGACGAGAGCAACGGAGAACGGCTTGTGACGGGTCTGAAATGCCATCCGAAGAGCGGGGAACGTCCCGCGACTGAGCCCGCGTTTATTCCGGCATCCGGTCCGCGAAGAAATCAACCAGGCCGGAAGCTACCGGCGGGTCGAGATTGCTGAGGGCCACCAGCACATAGCCGAGCTGAGGGAATACGCGAAGGTCGCCGTTGATCCCGGGGGCTCCGCCGCCATGGCCGTAGCTCCGCGAGCGTCCGTCACCGTTCACTTGAAAGCCATACCCGTAGTCGTCCTTCTGTCGCCGGGTCGCCTCGGCGAGCATGGCTTTCGAAATCAAGGTTCCCGCTTCCAGGGCCTGTGCGAACCGGAGGAAATCGCCGACCGTCGAGTAGCCGCCTCCCGCGGAGGTGCCCCGCCAGGGGAGAGTGTCGGTATTCGCCACCCACCCGGCCTCGCCGGTCCTGTAGCCGACGGCTCGGAGCGGCACGTTCTCGTTCTCGGGGAGAGAGGCAGTGGACGCCATGCCGGCCGGCTGGAAGATTCGGGTGCTGACGTAATCGTAATAGGACATGCCGCTTACCTTTTCGAGGATCGCGCCGAGCAGGACGAAGCCATAGTTCGAGTAGTGGAACTCCTTGCCCGGCTCGTGGGTGAGAGCGCGTGAGCCATAGAGCTTCAGGTAGTCGCCGTGCTCGCGCAGCGTCAGGCGATTCTTCATGAAGTCCGGTCCAAAGATGTCGCCGGTGCCGCCGGTGTGGGTGAGCAACTGCCGCACGGTGACCTTGGCGGCCAGGTCCTGATTGGGATAGTCGGTCAGAATCTTGCCGATGGGATCGTCCAGCGCGAGCTTGCCCGCCTCGACGAGCTGTAGCGTCGCGACCGCGGTGAACATCTTGTTCATCGATCCGACGCGGAACTGCGTGTCGAGTGTTACGGGAGCGCCGGTCTCCCGGTTGGCGCGGCCCCAGGCCCTCTGCAGCAGAACCTTGCCGTGCCGCGCAACGAGCAGGGCGCCGGAGAATTGATCGTTTTTCGCGAGATCGTCGGCAAGGGCGGTGAGTGCCGCCAGGGCGCCCGCTTCCGTCAGCCGCGGAGCCTTCACTCCCACCGCACCGGGACCGAAGGTCTGGAGGAAGTCCATACCGGTGATCTTCCCCTGAGCGTCCCGCCGGAAATGGATGCGGCTGGCCGACTCTTCGGGATGATAGAAAAAATCATCCCGGGAGGTGGCCAGGATCTCGTGCTTGTCGCCGTTGATGCGGCGGGCGAAGAGTTTGTTGCCCTCCCGGAAGATCGTGCGCGAGGTCGCCTCGTCGAAGTTGTAGACGCCCACGTACTCATCGAGCGTGGCCGGGTCGATCTCCATCGCCTTTCTCTCCTCGACCGCCTTGCCCAGCGCCTTCATGGCGATGCGGAATCCCAGAGATTCCGCCCCCGGCTCATGCCCGAAAGTGTTCGCGAGGATGATCACCAGCAGGCGCTGGTCCGGAATGCGCAGAAGCTCGGAGTTGAATCCAGGGATGCCGCCGCCGTGCTCGATGATCCGTGTCCCGTTCTCGTTCAGAATCCCCTGTCCGTAAGCGTAACTGGTGGGCTCGCCCGAAGTGAGCCTCGGCGGCGTGGTCATCCGCTCCAGCGATTTGCCTCGCAGCAGCTTCTCGCTGGTGAGGGCTTGGGCCCAGAGAGCCAGGTCATCCACTGTGGACAGAAGACCGCCAGCCGCGTACGCCTGGGTCAAGCTGATATATTCGGCGACCTTGTACCCGTCCCCCATGTCATAGCCGGACGCCCGGTCCGGCACCACCTCGTCCTGATGCCCGTAGCGGGACCGCTTCATTCCCAGGGGCGCGAAAATCTCCTGCTCGACGAAGTCCTCATAGCTCTTCCCCGAAGCCTTTTCGAGGATCGCGCCGAGAAGGATGTAGCCCGAGTTGCTGTAGGCCTGCTTCTCACCCGGTTTGAAATCCAACGGCTTGTCCTTGAACAGATCGATGAGTTGCGGGAGCGTCAGATCCTCGCGCCTGCGCGGCCACCACTCCGGCAGGCCGGTGACCTCGGGAATGCCGGACGTATGGTTCAGGAGGTGGTCGATGGTGATCTTCCGGCCGTGGGTGGGATAGCCGGGCAGGTACTTCGTGATGTCGTCGTCCACCGACAGCTTGCCGCGTTCCTGGAGCAGCAGGATGGCCGCGGCGGTGAATTGCTTGGTGACGGAGGCGATCTCGAACACCATGTCGGGCCGCATGGGCACGCCGAGCTCGAGGTTGGCCAACCCGTAGCCCTTGCGGAGCACGATCTGGCCGTCCTTGGCGATCAGGACGGCGGCCCCGGGCTCACCCGCCGGATAGGCCCGGGAGAGGAGCTGATCGGCATAGCGGCCGAGATCGGCGTTCGCATCGGCCGCCATGGCCGCCGGTGCGATCCATAGAGCGAACGCAAAGAACGCGCAGAGAACATGTCGTGACAAGGCTTGGGAACGCCAGGACTGAGAGACCATGGACGACTCCTTTCGGTTTGACTTTCTATTCAACCGGGACAGACCCTCCCCCACTCCGGGCGCCCTGATGGGATCGCCCCTCCATCCACCCTTCGCTGTGACACAGTTCTAAGTCAACGGCAACGCGAGGCGCCGCGGTTGCCAGCTCTTCTTTTTCACGAAGCCGGCGCCGCAACGGCCAACGCCCGGGAAATCTGCCAATGATCGAGAAGTCCCGCCAGGATCATCGCCGAACCGCAGACGAGCAGCGCCACATCGGGATAGACCAGAGCCGGAAGCAGGCGGTCGATGAGCGGCGGGAGCAACCCATCCGTTCGAGCGAGGAAACCCAGGTAGGTGCCGAGCACGGCGAGCCCCAGAAGCAGGACGGCCAGGGCTAGTTGGTAACTCTGGGACCCGCGACGTTCTCTCCAGAGCCACACGCTGAGAAAAAAGGAGCCAAAGGGGAGATACGCCGCCTGCGCGAAGACGGCCCTGAGCATCGACGGTGGCCTCGCCGGAGCCAGCGAGTAGATCCATGCGACCCAAGGTGGCTGAAAAATTCCGGTGGGCTGAGGCTGCCGACCGATGATCCAGGGCCGCTCGCGAAAGCCCGAGGGAAGAGATGAAATCCGGGGATGCTGGCCCAGCGCCCTCTCTCCTTCGACCCTGAAGCTCGACGGCATCGCCTGGGCGATCGAAAAAAGCGCCACGACCAATGCCAGGGTCACCAGGAAACGCCGCATCATCGGCGGCACCTGTTGAATCCCTTCGAGCCGCGGGATAGGACCGGCCGGGCTGAAGACTGAAAACGGATAGAGATCCGCGTCGAGATCGACCTGCTGTCTCTCGACCGCGCCGAAGGTGCTTCTATAGTACTTCCTCGCTCCCAGAGTCAGGAGGAGCGCTCCGAGGAAGAAACCGGCCCGGAGAAGCGCCGGACCTCCCAGGCCGAGGGTGATCAGCCCCAGAGGAACGCCATACCGCAGTCCCTGCAGATCGTTGAAGTGCCGCGTGGTGAAATGGATGCGCTCCAGCTCTCGGGTCTCCATCTCGGCCTCCTTTGACGAGCGGTTTTTTTTTTTACAAACCAAGACGGCCTAACGGGACCGCCCCTCCGTCGGTGCTTCTCGATGACAGGGTTTTAAGTCGGTACCGGTACGAGCTTCTGCGTCTGCCAGCGGGCCGCGCTGGCGCGGAGGTCCTCCATCTCCTGCCAGTAGCTGTCGAGCGTCCGCCGGCCGTCGCCGCTCAGGCGCACGAGGGTCTGCGTCTTCTTGCCCACGAAACCCTTTTCGATCTCGATCAGCCCGGCCTCCTCCAGCTTCGAAAGATGGGAGGAGAGGTTCCCCTTGGTGAGGCCGGTGATCCGTTGCAGGTAGAGGAAGTCGGCTCGTTCGCAGGCCGAAAGCGCCGTCAGGATGGCGAGCCGGGCGGGATCGTGGACGCGCCGGTCGAGGTTCGCGAGCTGCTCGAAGGGGGTGACGCTCATGAATCAATCCTCCATCCGCGACGCCGCGGGGCGCAGCGCCTGGGTGAGATGCCAGTGATCGAAAAGGCCCGCCAGGATCGTCACGGCGCCGCAGAGGAGCAGGGCAATCCCGGGATAGACCAGCGCCGGAAGGAGGCGATCGAGGAAGGGCGGGATCACTCCATCCCGGCGAGCGAGGTAGCCCAGGGAGGTTCCGAGAGCGGCGAGGCTCAGCGGCAGGAACGCCAGCGGCACAAGATGATTCTGCGACGGGTGGCGCCCGCGCCAGATCCAGAGGCTCAGGAAGAAGCAGCCGAACAGGAGGTACAGGGTCTGCGCGGAGACGGCGCGCAGCATGGAGGGCGACCGGATCGGGCCGCCGGTCGGGTAGGCCCATGGGCTTATGAAAGGCGGCGCGTAGAGGATCTCGGTTTCGGCCAGGATCCGTGGGTGCTGACCCAGCGCTTCGTTCCCCTGGACCACGAAATTGGGCGGGAGCACCTGGAAGTACACGAAGACGGTCGCCACCAGGATCGCCATGACCAGGAACGTCCGCGCGATGGGCGTCACCTGCTCGTGCAGCGCCAGCCGCGGGATGGGGCCGGCTGGGCTGTAGATCGAGACCGGATAGACCCCCGTGTCGGGCTGGACCGGCGGCTGCTGGACGGCGCCGAAGGTGTGCTCGTAATAACGCCGGCCGCCGAAGATCAGGGCGAGCGCTCCGGCCGATCCCAGGACGCGAAGGAGCTGGGGTCCACCCCAGCCGAGCAGGACCAGGCCTCCACCGAGGGCGATCAGCCCCAGGGGCACTCCGTACCGAAGCCCCTGAAGATCGTTGAAGTGCTGCGTGGTGAAACGGATGCGTTCCAGCTCTCGGCTCTCCATCGCGACCTCCCGTGACAACCGGTTTGTTCTACAGACCGATTGTGCGCCAAGAAGTCCGGGCTGTCAACAGGTCTTTGGCCGGACGCTCTCGAAGTCCTCGAGGTTGAGCGAGTACCACGGTTGCAGAAGACCGGTCGGAGGGTAGATCTCCTCGTACGCAAACTTGAAGCCGAGCTTCCCCAGCAGCCGGCGCGAGGGATCGTTCCGCGGATGGTGACCCGCGAACAGCGTGCTCGCCGCCAGGGTCGAAAACGCGTGCGTCAGGACCCTCCGCGCGGCCTCGCCGGCCAGCCCATGGCCCCAGTGCTCGGGACGGAGATGGAAGCCGAACGCGAAGGCATTCTTATAGGGGCGGAGCCCGCAGCAGCCGACGTGCTCGCCGGTCGTCAGCAGGAAGCAGGGCCAGTACTGGACGCCCACCGATCGCAGCGTCTCGATCTCACGCGCCAGCCGCTCCCGGACGTACTGCTCGGAGAACGGCCCGCCCATCAGGCGCGTCACCTCCGGATCTCCCCACAATCCCCAGGCCAGCTCGAAGTCGTCCGCCGACCAGGGGCGGAAGCCGAGCCGCTCGGAGCGCAGGAAAAAGCCGGGGGCAGTCATGCGCCAGAGCGTACCTGATTCCCAGCGACCGGCGGTTACGGTATCATCCTGCCGCTACAAACATCCGATTCCAGACATCTCTTTAGCTGCGAGGGGTCCTGGTGGCCCTCCAGCCTCGTCTCAATTCTCAGGAGGGACGTATTGTCGATGTATATACGTCGTGGTAAGATCTCGCTCGGCGATGTCGTCCATGAGCGGAACGGCATCCGCTTCACCTGGGACCGGGACAAGGGGGAAGCCAACCTCCGGAAGCACCGTGTTCAGCTTGAGGCGGCGTGCGAAATTTTCTTCGATCCGCTCATCCGCCTCCACCGGTCCGAGATGCTGGGCGGCGAGGAGCGCGAGACGGCTATCGGCTTGACGGAGGGCTGGCGTCTGCTGGTCGTCGTCTACACCTTCCGGGCGGAAGCGATCCGGGTCATCTCGGCCCGCCCGGCTACCGCGGGAGAAAGGACCGTCTATGAAGGCACAACAACTCCGTGAGCGTCTCCAGAAGGAACGCCCCATGTCCACCATCAGCATCCGGATGCCGGAAGACGTGGTGGAGGACCTCAAACGGGTCGCGCCCCTGCTGGGCTTCTCGGGATATCAGCCGCTCATCCGCGCCTACATCGGCCAAGGATTGCGGCAGGATCTCGAACGGCTCGATCGGAATCCCGGGCTGGAGCGGTTCGTCGAGAGCCTGCGCCGCCAAGGGGTCGCCGAGGAGGTCATCAGCTCGGCGATCGCGGAGATGAAGTCGACCTGAAACGCGTTCCGCCTCCGTCCGCGGCTATTTCCGCTTCACGGCGGCCTGCTGGCCGTTCCCCGGGGCGGTGACGAACCTGATCGGTTTCCGGGGCGTCAGGCCGGCCTCACGCTGCCAGCCGGCCATCTCTTCGAAGGACCAGGTGCCGGCTTGGCTGGTGAGGGCGAAGAAGAGGTCGAGGAGGGCGCCGATCTGGCCGGCCTGCTGGGGCGTGGCCGGCCGGAAGTGCTCCTGGATCACGAAGATGCCGCCGGGGCGCAGGGCGCGCGCGATGCGCTTCGCCAGGGCGCGGTTGGTGGCGTCGTCGAAGTGATGGACGAGGCTGGAGACGAAGACGAGGTCCCAGGCCTCGGTGCCGAGGTCGTCCGTCAGGGCGTTGCCGGCGCGGTGGACCACGCGGTCCCCCATGTCCTCGCGGGCGAGGAGGGGCGCAGCGTGCTCCAGCGCCTCGGGGAGGTCGAGCACCACCGAGCGCAGATCGGGATGGCGGCGGCAGATGGCGGCGGAGAGCAGGCCGTGCGAGCCGCCGATGTCGAGCATGTCCTTCGCCCCCTTCGGCACCGGCGTCCGCTTCCCCACCTCTGGGGCCCAAGTCGAGGAGGTCGCCCGCATCCCCCGCTGGTAGAGCCCCCAGTCGTCGGAGCTGAGGCTGGTGTGCAGGTCGAGCGGTTTGCCGGTGCGCAGGAATTCGGGCAGTTGCGCGAAGAAGTCCCACTCGAAAAACTGCATCAGCATCTTGTCGTGCAGCGACTGGGGAGCGTCGGGGATCAGCCACTTGCGCGCGACGGTGGCCAGGGAGTAGCGGCCGGAGTCATGATTCACGTCATAATGGAGGTATTGGCAGCCGGCGAGCGCGTTGAGGAGCTTTGCCAGGGCCCGCGGCTGGGCGCCGCAGCGCGCCGCGATCTCCTCGGCGGTGAGCGGCTGGTCCTTCAGCGCCGCGAAGACGCCGAGGCGCGAACCCTCCATGATCGTCCGCGCCAGCAGCATGGCGATCTGCGTCTCCAGCAGCGGCTGCGGCAGCAGGCCGAGCATCGTCGCCATCACCTCGACGGGGCTCTGAGGAATGCCTCCCAGCTTCATAGGACCCTCCAGGGCAAGACTCTCGCGGAAGGGACTCTACCGCGTCGACGACGCGAGCGAGGGAACGGTACAGCACTTCGCGGGTTCCATCGCGGCGGAATGGTATTGGCTTGCGCCGGAGTCGCGGAAACCGATAAATTTGCCCTTCACCGGGGGCACCCCTATACTGGGTCCATGGCCAAGCCAGCGCGAAGAGAGCCGGAACCGGGCGGCGAATCGGATCACACCGAGGAGCTGACCACCGATTTCGTCCACCGCTGGGTCGAGCTGCCGAGCGGACGGATGGAGCTCCAGGAGTTTCCCTTGACTCCGGAGTACTTTCTCGACCCCCAGATCGGAGATCAGGTGGTCCAGTCGTTTCGGCACTGGCGGGTGACGGGCCAGATCCATGACATCGTCCTCGGCCATGTCCAGGCCCGCTGGCGGGAAGTGCTGGTCCTCTCGGATCAGAAGCTCCTCTGGGGGCATCGCGAGTGGCGGCGGCCGGCTCCGGACATCGCGGTGATCCCGGACGTTCCGGATTCCCGCAACTGGGAGGGTTCCAGCTTCAACGTCGGCAAGACCGGCCTGCGGCCCTGTCTGATCATCGAGGTGGTCTCGTTCTCGAACGCGGACATCCGGAAGACCGACCTAGTCGACAAGGTGGAGCTCTATGAGCGGGAGAAGATCCGCGAGTACCTGGCGCTCGATCCTCCCCAACGGACCAACGGCGAGCGCTTCGAGTGGATCGGCTACCGTCTGGACGAAGCTGGACGCTATCGCCGGATCGAGCCCGACGCGGAGGGGCGCATCGTCTCCGAGACCACCGGGCTCGAGTTCGGCCTCGCGCCCGATGCCAAGAGCATCGAGGTGTTCGAGGCGGAGACAGGAAAGCGGTTGTTCACCGCTCTGGAGAGAGTTGCCATCGAGGCTCGGAAGGCGGAGCAGGAAGCTCAGAGAGCGAAGCAGGAAACTCGTAGGGCGGAGCAGGAAACTCGTAGGGCAGAGCAGGAAGCCAAGCGGGCCACTCAGGAGGCTGAGCGAGCCACTCACGAGTCCGAGCGGGCCTCGCGAGAGGCCGAAGCCCGGAAGGCCGCCGAGGCCGAGGTGGCCCGACTGCGCGAGGAACTGGCTCGCCTCAAGGGCTCCGAGAGCTGATCCGCTGACCGGCACCCGCCGGTTCTGCTAGTCTCCCGCGGTCATGAGAATCCTGGTCACCGGGCACACCGGATACATCGGCAGCGTCATGGTGCCGCTGCTGCAGGCGGCGGGCCACGAGGTGGTGGGGCTGGACAGCGATTGGTTCGAGCCCTGCCTGCTCGCCGGGCAGGAGGTGGACCGCGCGGTGCCGGCGCTGCGCAAGGATCTGCGGGACGTCGAGCGCGCGGACCTCGCGGGATTCGCGGCGGTGGTCCATCTCGCCGGGCTGTCGAACGATCCGCTGGGGAACATCGACTCCTCGCTGACCCACAAGATCAACGACGCCGCATCGATCCGCTTCGCGCGGCTGGCCAAGGAGGCCGGGGTGGGGCGCTTCGTCTTCTCCTCCTCGTGCAGCACCTACGGCGCGGCCGGCGACGACTTCCTGGACGAGAGCGCCGCCTTCAACCCGGTGACCGCCTACGGGGTTTCCAAGGTGCGGCTGGAGCAGCAGTTGGCGGAGCTGGCGGACGACCGCTTCTCCCCCACCTATCTGCGCAACGCCACCGCCTACGGCGTCTCCCCGCGGCTGCGGGTCGACCTGGTGCTCAACAACCTCGTGGGCTACGCGGTGACCACCGGGCGCATCCACCTGCTGAGCGACGGCACCCCCTGGCGGCCGATCGTCCATATCGAGGACATTAGCCGCGCCTTCCTCGCCGTGCTGGACGCGCCGCGCGAGCTGATCCACGACCAGGCGTTCAACGTCGGCCGCACGGCGGAGAACTACCGCATCCGCGAGTTGGCGGAGATCGTGGCGGAGACGGTGCCCGGCTGCGCCATCACCTACGCCGACGACGCCGGTCCGGACAAGCGCTGCTACCGGGTGGACTGCGGCAAGATCGAGCGCGTGCTCCCCGCCTTCCAGCCGCGCTGGGATGCCCGCAAAGGCGCCCGCGAGCTCTTTGACGCCTACCGCGAGGCGGGCCTCACCGCCGAGCAGTTCCTCGGCGCCCGCTTCATCCGCCTGAAGCGGATCCAGGAGCTCCAGGGCGAGGGGCGGCTGGACGGGGCGCTGCGCTGGCAGTCCACGGTGACAGACCTCAGACCCGCTTAGATAAGAGGGAAGGGCGGCGTCAGGATTGACGCAGGCACAAGACAACATTATCGTTGTGTCGATGATCCCACTCCTGGAGGCGAGCTGTTCCCTTCTCTAGCCCTCGCGGACCCCGCCGGCAATACGTTTCTCGAGTTTTTCCAGATCGACAAGAACACCGGAGAGGCCAAGGGCATCATCGCCATCGATCTGAGGAAGGTGTTGCTATGATCAAAAATGAACGTGAGTACCGCACCACCCTCGCGCAAGCGAACAAATTCGAACAGGCGCTCTCTCAGCTTGGCGCATCGCAGACAATCGCCGGGCTCCACCCGCTGATTCAGAAGGCCCAGCGAGATGCGTTGCAGAGCCAGCTGGACGAGTTGCGGGAGCAGATCACCGAATACGATTCCCTCAAATCCGGACAGCAGGCTGTCATCTCGCTGAATTCTCTGGAGGAGCTCCCCCGGGCGCTGATCCAGGCCCGGATCGCGGCAGGGTTGACCCAACGACAGCTCGCGGAGAGGATGAGGCTCAAAGAGCAGCAGATCCAGCGCTACGAGGCGACCGAGTATGCATCGGCCGACCTCACGCGTGTCACCGAGGTCGCGAAGGCTCTTGGCCTCCGGGTGCGCGAAGACATTTTCCTGAGTTGCTCCCCACACCCTTCCGATGAGCAACTCATCCGGCTGGGAGAGCTCGTTCAGCAGACCGTGGCCGCGTATCTGAAAAAGGTCGTCTGACTGGGCCTATGGGCCGGATGAGGGCTCCAGCACCCGCACCACCCACGTCCCCTTGCGGTTGGTGATCGCGGTCTCCTCCAGCAGCCGGCAGCTCTCCAGGAGCCGCTTGACGATGACGTCCGCCCGGCGCGAGCGGAAGGTGGAGACGACGAAGATCCCCCCGGGCTCCAGGAACGCCTCGTAGCGGCGGACGGAGCCGACGGGCTCGTCGAAGTAGTAGACGCACTCGTTGAAGACCACGGCGTCCCAGCGCCCCGGCGGTTCGTAGGCCTCGGCGTCGGCGGCGGTGAAGGCGGTGGTGGCGTCCTGCCGGCCGGCGGCTTGGCGGATGGCGGTTTCGGCGAGGTCGACGCCCTGGTAGCGGGAGTAGCCGAGCGGGCGGAGATGGTCGGCGAGCACGCCTTCGCCGCTGCCGACGTCGAGCACCGAGCCGCCGGGCTTGAGGTGGTGGAGGTAGCCGGCGATCACGCTGTAGCGGGCGACCTCGTCGAGCCGCCGCATGAACTCCCAATCACCCTGCCGGTACTGATCTTCCCAGGCCTGCTTGTCCAGCGGAGCGTCGCCCCGGCCGGTCGCCGCCTCGAAAACGCGGACGCGCGCCGCGAGACGCTCGGAGTACGGGAACCGGCGGCCGAAGAGAAACTTGTAGTAGACGATGTAGACCGGCTTGAAGGCGCGGCGAGCGAGGGCGCGCATTACTTCGCCTATTACTTCGCCCATCACTTCGCCCATCATGCGATCCGCTGCGTCACCGGCGGGCCGTCCAGGACGCGGAACCAGAGCGAGCCGTGGTGGGTGTCGAAGTCGTGCGGGTCGAGCGGCTGATAGCCGGGGACAATGCGGCGGAGGAAGTCTTCGCGATGGTAGCGAAGCAGCGGCGTGGACATCACGATCCCGGCCCGCGGGTTGTCGCAGAGGAAGGCCTGGACCAGCATCGCCTCGGTGAACAGCATCGGCCAGCGGCGGTCGAATACATAGGCGTTCGGATCGACCGGCGCGTAATAAGGGAAGTGAACGTCGTGGATGTGCACCAGGACTCCGGGCTTCAGGGCCGGCAGCACCTCCAGGATCAGGTAGGGCACCTCGCCGTCGATGCGCACGATGTGGGTGGTGTCGATGAACAGGACGTCCCCCGCTTCGAGCTGGATGTAGTCCTCGATGGCGAGGTCCTGCGCCTCCCTGGGCATCACCTCGACCCCCTGCGCCTCCAGGCCGCGCGTCGCTTCGGTCATGAACGGATCGACCACCGTCATCCTCATCGGCCGCCCCTCGGCGGCGTTCCTGGCGGCGGCCAGCAGGGCGTAGTCGGTGGAGAGCCCCGACCCCACCTCCAGGTAGCGCGCCGGCCGGTGGCGGCGCAGCATCAGGTAGAGCGTCAGCGCATCCACCCGGGTGAAGCCGGGGCCGTGCTTCCTCGCCTTCAGCTCGTCGTAGGAGGGGAGAGCGGCGAATTCCGCGCTATGGGCGGCGAGCATCCCTTCCAGATCGGACATCATGGCGGGGAGGTCGAAGCCGATGCCGGCCATGCGGCTGGGGCGGTGCCAGCGGCCGGCGTGGCGCTCCAGCTCGGCGACCGGCCGCAGGGGGTGGTAGTAGTCGGAGGTGGGAGCGACCACCCAGCCCAGACGGTTGACGGCGGCGATCAGGGCGCGGTGGGCCCTGCGCAGGAGGGGCTTGGAGTGGGTTCCGGACACGGCGGGCGGATTATATGGGTTGGGATCAGAGGAGCCGGCGATGGAAGTCGAGCGGCAGCCGGTGGAACGAGGGCCAGCGCACCGGCCGGCCCAGGCGCAGCAGCTCGGGCACGGTGACGAAACGATAGTCCCCCGCCAGCCGGCCGAGCAGGATCTCGAGCGCCTGCCGCATCGGGGCGCGGTCGCGGTAGCGCGCGTCCTCGGTGGCGTAGAGGCTGTCGTGAAAGAGCACGATGCTGCCGCGGCGCAGCCGGCGCATCACGCGCTGCACCAGCACCTCCGCCGGATCGTCCCGCCAATCCTCGGCGACGACGTCCCAGGCGACCACCCGGTGACCGCTGCGCAGAGCGTCAAGCCGCGAAGCCAAACTCTGCTCGCCGAACGGCGGCCGGAACAGGGGGACGCCGCCGTGCGGGGCGAGAGCTTCGGCACACCAGCGGATCTGGGCGCGGCGAAAGGCCCCCTGGATCTGCCGGAACGAGGGGTGATCCCAGGAGTGGTTGGCCAGGGCGTGGCCGGCGGCGGCGGCGCGGGCGGCGACCTCGGGGTGGCGGCGCACGCGCTCGCCGACCATGAAAAAGGTGCCCCGCGCGCCGTGGCGCTCGAGCAGCTCGAGGACGCGCGGGGTCTCCTCGGGATCGGGGCCGTCGTCGAAGGTGAGGGCGATCGCCGGTTCGCGGGTGGCGACGCGGATCAGGCTCCCCACCGGCACCGAGCTCCAGGCGATCAGCCGCTTGACCGCCTCCCTGGCGCGCGGCGCGCCGGCGGCGAGCTCGGTCTCGTAAGGGAGAATCATCGGCGACATATCGGCGGCATGATGCCGGTTTAACCACTTCTTTACAATCCATGGTGCGATACCATGTTGCAACTCGTGCATTGACGGAGTAGCATATCCTCGTCAAATCGCTGTTCGAAGCACCCGAGGGGGATTCAGGAAGAATCCATCTCACATGTCAAGGAGGCCGGTCGCATGAAGAAGTCGCTCGCTTGCTGTCTCGCGCTCACCGCGCTGGGGCTCGCCGCCCCGATGAGAGCCGCCACCGTCTACGTTCCGGTCGTCGAGCCCGTGAACGCGAAGGGCGCCGCTCTCGCCACCCAACTCTGGATCTCCAACTTCGGTCCGCAGCAGCTCCCCTACACCACCAGTCTGCTCCGGGGGGATGGCGCGGCCGCCGAGACGAAGTCGCTTGGAGCCACCGTACCAGCCGATCGGGCGGTCTATCTGGACAAGGTCACCGCGGAGGGTGAGACGGGCCTGCTGGCGGTCGACGCCGCCTCGGACCTGCTGCTCAACGCCTGGGTCCAGAGCGGCCAGGGCAAGCAGACCTTCTATGCCGGCTTGCCGCTGATCTCGCAGGACAACCAGCTCGCCGCCGGCGCCGTCACCTATCTCAACGGCCTGGGCAAGCTCGGCAGCCGCGACACCACCCAGCTCTCCCTGATCAACCTCGGCCCCACGGCCGCGCAGTGCCAGGTGGACGTGGTGGACGGCGACGGCGCCTTCCTGCGCAACGCCGGCGCGGTCGCGGTCCCGGCGCTGTCGATGAGCCGGTTCGAGGACGCCTTCGGGCTGCGCGGCGCCGCCGCGGCCAGCGCCAAGGTCTCGTGCGACCAGCCGTTTTACGCCATGGCGGTGACCCTCGACGCGAAGACCTCGCAGGTCGCCTTCGTCAATCCGGCCGATGCCGCCGAGAAGGCGCAGAAGCCGGCGACCACGATCCCCAACCCGGTCGTGTTCGACCAGACCGGCATCTTCCACACCGCCACCAAGGACAACCCCAAGAAGATCCTCCGCATCCCGGTGCCGGCGCAGTTCAACGCCAACAGGGTGTTCGCCGAGTTCGACGTCATCGCCGGACCCTGGAACCCGCGGCTCAAGAAGGGCGCCCACAACCTGATCTTCTTCCACCGCGGCCGGTTCCGCAGCAACACCCTGGCCAACATCAACGCCTTCGGCCCCAACAACAACAAGGTCAAGGACGCGCAGAACATCGACCTGCCGCCGCACTACATCACCAGCGTGCAGTTGGGGTACCTGTTCCAGCAGGGCCAGAACTACCACATCTCCATGCTGTACAACGCGACCACCAAGAACGTCGACTTCGGCATCTTCCAGGGCGGCCAACTGGTCAAGGGCGGGCACTTCTCCGCCACCGCCAGCCACCAGATCCTGACGATTCCGGCGACCGGCCTGGTGGCCGAGTTCGGAAACTACAACAACCAGGGCCTGCCCGAGGTCTCCAGCCTGGGCTGGAAGTTCGCCAACTTCCACGTCGAAATCACGCACTGACGCGGGGTTTCCGCAGCGCCGGCTCCGAGCCCGTCTCCGCGCACGAAAGTGCGCGGTACGGGCTCGATTCATTTTTGATTCCTTTTCTTTCCCGAGGGTTGCGCGGCGGCGTCCCTGGGGGTATCATGCAGATGTTTCAATTTATTGCAGCACTCCACTCCTGACCGAAAGAGGATGGAACCGATGAGGAAGCCGCTCGTCGCCCGTTTCGCCGCCCGTTTCACGGTCACGGCCGCGGCCGCCGCAACGATCACGTTCCTGGGCGCCGCCGGGGCGGCGTTCGCGGGCGCGGTCTACGTGCCGGTGCCCGATCCGATCAACAGCGTCACCGGCAGCACGCACGCCGTCGAGATCTGGATCACCAACGGCGGCACCGCGTCGCGCCCCTATACGGCGACCTACCTGGCGGCCGAGAGCGACGGCACGCAGCGCTCCGCCACGCCGCCGCCCCAGACCGCGGTCGCCGCGGGGCGCACGTCGGTGCTCGGCGGCGTCAGCACGGCCGGCAAGAACGGCATTCTGGAGATCAACACCAGCGCCGCGATGTCGATCGAGGCCCGCCTGTATAGCACCTCGGCCGACGCGCAGACCACCACGGTGAGCCCGATACCGGTGATCTCCTCGGACAACCTGTTCGCCGCGGGCTCGACGGCCGTCCTCCTGGGCCTGCGCCGCGACCTGACGCATGGCGACGTCACCGATGTCGGAGTGGTCAATCTGGGTCAGAAGGCGGCGCAGTGCCAGGTCGATTTCTTCCGGGCTGACGGCACGCAGATCGGCGCCACGGCATCGCTGACCTTCAAGCCGCTCTCGCTGCGCTTCTTCGGCGACGCCTTCGGCCTCCTCAGCGAGCAGCAGACGGCGGACGCGCGCGCCCAGGTGAGCTGCGATCAGCCGTTCTACGCCTATGCGACGATCTATACCGGGATCAATCAGGAGATGATGGTCGTCGCGCCGGCCGGCTCCGGAGCCTCGACGCTGACCGCGCCCGGCACCCTGGATCCTCCCCCCTCCACCGGCGGCTCGATTCTCTTCAGCGCCTCCGGCGTGTTCCACACCGCTACGCCGGGCAACGAGAAGAAGACCTTCAATATCGTGCTGCCGAACGCGCTGTCGCTGCGCAGGATGGTCGTCGACATGGACGTGGTTCCCGGCCCCTGGAACCATGCGAAGGTCCCGGGCAACCACGCCATTCTCTGGCTCTACCGCGGGAAGTTCCGCAGCAACACGATCGCCAACGTCAACGCCTTCAGCCCGCCCAAGGTGACGCTGAAGGCGGCCCAGAACATCAACCTGCCCCAGGGGAGCCTGACGCAGGAGGAGCAGGGGGTCGCCTGGGTGCAGGGCAAGACCTATCACCTGAAGTACACCTATGACGCCGAGCACGGGAGCGTCACGGTGGTGCTCTCCGCCGGCGGCGCGACGGTCAAGACGCTGCAGTTCGCGGGAACCGCCCCGAACGGCGTGCTCGACGTGCCGGCGACCGGGCTGACAGCCGAGTTCGGCCACTACGCCGACCAGGAAGGGCCCGAGGTGGCGAGCTACGGCTGGAGCTACGCCAACCTCCAGATCATGGGCGTGCCCTACTGATCAGCCCGACTGATCAGATTACTGGGGCCCCTCCAGCGCCACGGCGGCCTGCCCGCGCCGCCGGGGCCGCGACTGGCCTTGAGCGGCGGGATCCCCTGGCGCTGAGGCCGGCTCCTCGTCCGGCTCGGCCGCGGCGGGAGCCGCCTGAGGTTTCAGGTAAGGAGTGTCCGTGCGCACCCAGAACCTGCCGATCTTGCGATAGCCGTAGCTCGGCAGCACCTTCGCCACCGGTCCCATGCCACGCTTGATCCCCCAGATCTGAAAGAAAGCGTCGGGGCGCTGCACGGTGAGCAGCCGCTGCTCGTCCCACTTGGTGTGGCCGGGGCGGAAGGTGTCGAAGTTGTCCTCGTCGAGCGGCACGACGGGAACCATGTGCGCGACGGTGCGGTCGTTGTAGCCGAGGATGTCGATCATCCTGTAGTCGGAAAAGTACGCCGGGATTCCCGCCCAGGCGGTCGCCACCGTCGCCGCGGGTTGCATCAAGTGCTTGAAGCTCTGGATCTCGCCCGCCACCCGCTGGTGCCGGCCGGTCATCGGCGGACGATCGATCAGCGCCAGCTCGCGCCAGTAGTCGTCCGGCCGGTCCGAGAGCCAGAGCCCGTTGACGGTCAGCAGCGCGGCCACCGTCGCGAGGCCGAGAACGAATCGCCCGCTCGGCTCGTCCTCGCCGTCCCAGTCTCGCCGCCGCCGCCAGACCGCGATCGCCTCGTTCAGCGTGGCGTTGAACAGCACGAAGAGGAGCGGCACGACGAAGGCCACGAAGCGGTTGGCGCGGATCAGGATGTCGCCGTCCCAGGCGTCGCCGCCCACGTAGATGTCGTAGGCGCAATAGAGGAGGACGACCGCCGCGGGCAGGAGCAGCCGCCGGTTGCGCCGCAGGAAGGCGCCGGTGCCGACGGCGGCGACGAGGAACACCGCCAGGTGCTCGCGCAGAAAGGTGACGAACACCGAGAGCCCGCGCAGCAGCCGCACGGCGAGCGGCACGCCGGTGAGCTTGAGGTAGTAGGTGTTCGGCAGGAGGTCGTGGAAATAGAACCAGCGGAAGAGGCCGTAGGCGAGCGTCATGGCGCAGAACACGCCGAAGCCGGCGAGCCACCCCCGCGTCCGCACCTGCCAGAAGCCGCGCCGCAGCAGCACGTAGAGCTGCACCGCGACGACCAGCAGCAGCATGTCCATCCGCAGCAGGAACGCCGCGGCGCAGACGATCCAGAGGGCGAAGTTGCGGTCGCGGCCAGTACCTCCAGCGTCGGCGTCCGCAGTCGTAAGCGCGAGTTGGACGGCGAGCACGGCCAGCAGCGCCTGGAAGCCGGTCTCCATCCCCATCAGCGCCCAGTAGGCGAGCGGATAGTAGAAGGCGGTGAGGACGGCCGCCGGCAGCCCGGAGCGGGCCCGCTCGGGTGAGAAATGATCGAGCATCAGCCGGCGGACGGCGATCACGGTGCCGGCCAGGGTGAGCAGCGAGAGGAGCTGGACGAACAGGCTGCGCAGCCGCAGCACCACCGGCAGCGCGTTGACCGGGATCATCAGGAAGGTCCAGAGCGGGTGGGTGAAACCCTCGACCGGCGCTCCCCAGCGGGCCCAGTTCAGCCCATGGCCTTCGACCAGGTTGCGGGCGTAGGTCATCGAGATCATCGCGTCGTCGAACAGGCAGAAGTAGCGCCGGCCGTCGACGTCGAAGGACGAGCGATGGATGAACCAGCCGGCCCAGAGCCCGAAGACGAGCAGCAGGACGGCCAGACCGGCGGCGGAACGAAGGGAGCTCCGGGAAGAAGGCTGATCCATTCTAGGTCCTTGCTTGATCTTGATGGAAACGGTCGTGATGAAAGAAACTGCGGAAGGGTTGCCAATAGCGCCCTGCGAGCGCGCCGGCGGCGAGCGCGGCGGCCGCCAGAGAGGCGACGAAACGCGCCCAGCTCGCCGGCGCGCACAGCCAGGCCACGAGGGCGAAGAGCGGCAGCGGCACCAGGTAGAGCAGGGCGAAGTCACCGAGAAGTGTACGGAAGCGGGGGCCGAACCGTCGCGCGACCTCCCACGCCATGACCAGGTTCCCCACCAACAGATAGTTCGCGGCGCCCATGCCGGCGGCGCCGTAGCGGCGGGTGAGGAAGATGCCGAAGCCGATCAGCGAGGCCAGGTTGAGCAGCTCGATCCCGAACCACCGGCGGTCCCGGTGGTCGGCCTTGAGCATCTCGCCGCCCAGCATGGTGAACTGATCGAAGAAGGGGACGAAGGCGAGCACCCGCAGGTAGGGCGCCGCGGCCGGCCAGTTCTTCCCCAGCAGGATGCCGACCACACGCTCCGAGTTGAAGAACAGGAAGTAGCTCGCAACCACCTGGCATCCCAGGAGCTGGACCGTGCTGAGGCGGAAGAACTCGACGAACTTCGGCGGGGCGTCGAGATACTCCATCAGGGTGGGAAAGAACGCCCGCGGATAGACGATCGTCGCCACCAGGAACGCGATGCCATAGGCGCGAAAATAGAGCCCGACCGTGGCCGGATCGCGGAACACATCGATGATGTAGATGTCGAGGTAGGTGACGAGCTGCAGCGTCAGCCAGATCAGGCAGAGCAGGAAGCTCCGCCGCACCAGGTCGGTCACCAGATCGGGCTCGAATTTCAGCGGGATCTTCCCCCAGGCCTTCGACCAAGAATAGCCGGCGAGGAGCGCGGCGCCGGCGAGGTCGCCGATCACCAGGCTCCAGTAGCCCCAGCCGAGCCAGGCGAGCCCCACGGCGACGGCGGCGATGGCGACGCCGCGGGCGATCTCGGGAGCCACCAGGTTGCCGATCGTCAGCTCGCGCTCGAAGAAGGCCCGCGGCACCCCCGCCAGGCCGTCCAGCAGCACCCAGAACGCCAGTACCCGCAGCGCGGACGGCAGCTCCGGCGACAGCCGCGCGAAGAGGGGCGCGGCGCCGATCAGCGCCAGGGTGATCAGGGCGCCGAGGACAGTGGTGATCGCCAGCACGGTGCCGTAGGGGCGGCGCTTGTCGCGCACGAGCTGGTAGGGCAGGCCGAGATCGCGGACAGCCGAGGCGATCGTCACGATCCGCAGCGCCAGCTCATAGACGCCGTGCCCCTCGGGGAGGATCAGGTGGGCAAGCGCGATCTTGGCGCCGAAGTTGATCCCCAGCCGGGCGAGCTGAATGGCATAGGACGCGAAGGTCGAGCGGAGGACGCGCTGCTCGGTGGTGCCGCGCGGGCCCTCGCCCCCGTCGCCCGGAGAGGGGGGAAAGAGCTCGTCTAGAGAAGATTCGCCCAGCGCGCCCATTGTTCGGTCAGATCCATGCCGGTCTCGAAGTCGAAGGCCGGCCGGTAGCCCAGGAGCCGCTTCGCCTTGTCGATGCGGACGTAGGTGCGCGGGCGGAGGAAGCCGATCATCTCGGGCGTCAGCGGGTGGATCGGCAGCTCGGCGGCGGGAGTGGCGGCGCGACCGCCACCGCCGAGACCGGCCTTGATCCGCCGCTGCACGCTCTCCGGCAGGACCGTGCTCGCCATCTCGCGCAGCCAGACCCCCTCGCGCGTGCGCTCGATCCGCTCGCGGATCGGCTGCTCGCCCTTGAGGA
The DNA here is from genome assembly GCA_963718645.1 of uncultured Acidobacteriota bacterium. Classification (GTDB taxonomy): domain Bacteria; phylum Acidobacteriota; class Thermoanaerobaculia; order Multivoradales; family UBA5704; genus DATARR01. The sequence continues at coordinate 607,846 of OY970373.1, read as the reverse complement.
TGCGGAGGGCCTCGCCCACCATGTGCGGCTGCGAGCGCTTCCAGCGGCGCCAGTGGGCGAGCGCCTCGGCCTCGGTCATGTCGACCGTCCGCCGCTCGCCGCCGAGCATCCGCTCGAAGCGTCCGTAGAGCTCGCGCCAGGTGACCGGCTCCTCGCCGGAGATCAGGAACGCCTCCCCCACCGCCGCGTCGCGGACCGCCGCCAGGAGCATGGCGCTCACCAGGTCGTCGACGTAAACGGCGTTCCCGAGGCCGTCGCCGCCGTTGACCAGGATCTGCCGGCCGCTCTTGAGAGCGCGCAGCACCGCCTCCGTCCACACTCCGCCGTACGGGCCGTAGACGGCGGTCGGCTGCAGCACCGCCACCGGCAGCCCCGAGGAGAGGGCGATCTGCTCGGCCTCCAGCTTGCTGTCCGAGTAGGGGTTGCCGAAGCGGCGCCGCAGCGCGGTCTCGTCGAGGTCGCCGTCGGTGGTCTGGCCGTAGACCATCAGCGTGCTCAGGTAGACGACGCGGCGGACGCCGGCGGCCCGCGACGCCTCCAGCACCCGCCGCGTCCCCTCGCGGTTCACCCAGGAGCGGTGTTTCTGGCTGCCGGAGGTGCCGTAGGCGCAGTGGAAGACGATGTCGCACCCCTGAATGGCCACCGCGAGGTCGGGCGCGCTGGTGACGTCGCCGCGCAGCACGGTGACCGGGAAGCGCGCGAGCCGCGCCGCGCCGGCGAGGTTGCGCACCAGCGCCCGCACCTCGACGCCGTGCTCGAGGACCAGCCGCTCGGCCAGCCGGCTGCCGATGAAGCCGCCGGCGCCGGTGATCAGGGCCCTGCGGCCGGCGAGCGCCTCGAGGCCGCTCACGACGTCTGCGCTCCCACCGCCGGCGCTTCCACCCTCGGCGCTTCCACCCTCGAAATAATCGACCAGGGGTGCACCAGCGGCTGGCGCCTCTCGTAGCAGGCCTCGATCAGCGCCTGCGACCGGCGCCCCTCGGTCCCGGAGACCAGCGGCTCGCGGCGCAGCCGGATGGCGCGCGCGAAGTCGTCGATCTGGCGCACGAAGACGTCGCCGAAGTTGAGACCGGCGCTGGCGTCCCGCCGGGCGTGGCCGCTGAGGGCCACCTCGCTGCCGGCGATCGACAGGCGGATCGTGGGGTCGGAATCCCAGATGCCCGCCTCCAGCGTCGCCCGCTCCCCCGCGAAGACGCAGGTGTTCCGCAAGTTGCGGGTGCGGCTGATCTCGACGGTCCCCGTCACCTCGGGCGCCTCGGCCTTCGCGAGCACCATCTCGCAGTCCGACTCGACGCCGCCCACGGCGTCGTCGCGGTACTCCACCACGTCCAGGTCGCCGAGCCACCAGAGCAGCAGATCGAGCACGTGGACGCCGAAGTCGGCCAGCACGCCGCCCCCCGCCATCTCCTTCCTGAGCAGGAAATCGGTGGCGAACGGCCAGCGCGGCACCACCCCCTGGCGGAGGTCGAAGCGGCGGATCTCGCCCAGCAGGCCGTCGCGCAGCAGGTCGCGGACGAACCGCGACGCGTCGAAGAAGCGGAAGTCGAGCCCGACAGCGAGCACGGCACGGCCGGCGCGGGCGGCGTCGATCATCTCGTCGCACTCCCGCACACTCATCGCCATCGGCTTCTCGACCAGGACGTGAACCCCCCGCCGCAGCAGCTCGATCGAGACCGGCGCGTGCAGGCTGTTCGGCAGCGCGACGACGGCGGCCTCGACCTTCCCCGGGAGCGCCGAGATATCGGTCGCCACCTCGGGCACCCCGAAGCGCTCGGCGAGCGCGCGGGCGCGCTTCTCGTCGGCGTCGACCAGCACCGCCGCCTCGACCCGGTCGGACGCCACGATGGCGGGCAGGTGGTGGATCTGCGCGACGGCGCCGCAGCCGACGACGGCGAGGCGGACCTTGGAGGTGTTCGGTTTCGTCATTGGGAGAAGCTCGAATCGGGGCCGCAGGAGCGGCGGCGTATGTTACCAGAGCCGGAAACCAGGGACAGCAGGGACTGCAAGGACACCAGGAAACGAGCCTTTCTGTCTCTGCCGTCCCTGTTGTCCCTGTCGTCCCTGTCGTCCCTGGTTCTCTTTAGAGCCTGGCCCGCTCCTGGATCGCCGCCGCCAGCTCCCCCGGAGTGCCGACGTCCCGGTAGCTCCCCGCGGGGAACTCGACCCCCTCGACCCGCAGCCCCGCCTCGACCGCGGAGCGCACCACGGCGCCGATCTGAAACTCGGGGCCGTCCGCCGGCGCGCTCTGCACCGCCTCATGGAGGAAGCGGGTGAAGACCGGGCTCCAGACCGCGATCAGCCAGTTGAAGCGGAGCTGCGTGCTGGCCGGGCGGATCTCGATCCGCACCACCCGTCCCTCGGCGTCCAGCTCGACCATGTCGGTCGTCTGGTGCCGTTCGGCGGGAAACAGCCCGAGCACCAGGTCGGCCCCGGTGGCCGCCTGCCGCGCGATCAGCGGCGCGTAGGCGTCGACCGGCTCGAAGAGGACGTCCGGAAAGCCGAGGGCGACGATGGCGCCGTCGACGAACGGAAACGCCCGGTCGAGAGTCTCCGGCACGCTCCGCGACCCCGGGATCGAGAGATAGGCGAGGGCCACGTCCGCGATCTCGCCGGTCCCGAAATAGCGGGGGACATCCTGCTTCGACTCATGGAGCACCATGAACGCCTTGCCGATGCCGGCCGCCCGGAAGCGCTCCAGCAGGTAGTGCCCCGCCACTTTCGGAGCCGGCCCGCGCGGAGTCTCCCGGAAGCCGATCGGCAGCAGCTCCTTGCTGCACGGCAGCGGACCCAGCCGCTCGGCCCGGCCGGCGGCGGGGATGAGGCCGAGGATATAATGGCCAGGCTCGTTCACGGCCCTGATGCTAGCCTCACCCCGCCCGGGCATCAATGCTCGCGCTGTGGGAGGGGGGACGCGCCTCCACTCTATATAGATCGCCCGCCCGGAGATATAGCCAGAGGCCCCGGATCGGCCGCCGGATCCTCGGTACATATAGCCCCGACTTTTTTCTATATGGATTCCTGGTTCGCGGGGCTGGGTGCGGGACATTTCCATATAGCCGCATCGTTCGGATATATGGATCTGCCGTCAAGCACCCTGGGGGAGACGCCGATCCAGGAGGGAAAGCGGCCTGTCTATATATCCTTGTCGGAAGGATATATATCCCAAGGGTCTCCCCAGCGGGGGCGAGGCTTCGGCCATATATAACGCAGACAAGGATATATGGAAAGGCCCTCCTCCTTGGTTACTCACAGGCAGCTCTATATAACCCAGTCGAGAAACCATGCGTCCGGGCCTCTGAACAAGGCAGGCCCAGCGGAACGACCGTGGCCCTCGCCGCTAGCCCGAGGGTCGCCTCCGCCAGCTCGCCCGGTCTGCCGGCCCGAATGGAATCCGCCGGAAGCCGATCGGCAGCAGCTCCTTGCTGTACGGCAGCGGCCCCAGCCGCTCGGCCCGGCCGACGGCGGGGATGAGGCCGAGGATGGGGAGGGGGTTGGAAATCACCAGACGATCTGGATGGGATACTTAGGAAAGTCGCCGTCGAGATAGATAGCGCATCACATATAGTCGCGAAAATCTTCAAGCGGTTCATCGAAGTCGTCCGCCATCCTGAAAAGGCCTTTAGCGCTACCGGGCATACGTTGCCTTCGAGGCTTAGCTTCTCCTAACGGCGTCGTCCGCCGGATCTCGACCTCCACCAACTCGTGCTCGGCGAGACCCGGATCCTCCAGAGGCTTCAGGACGCCGTCTTCGAAGATTGCTGCAAGAGTTTGACCCATCGCGATCTCCAAGTATCCGAAATAGACTACCACAGAGAGTAGGAGCCGTCACTCCGTGTCTTCACGGGATAACGGACTTCCACCGAGAGCTATCGCCTCGACTTCGGCGATCTCGTCGTCGGAGAGCCCCGCGTAGACTTCGTGCCAAGCGGCCAGCTCCGGGACAGGTCCCGAAAGCCCGAATTTCGCCCTGACCTCCTCCACGCTCACTGTTCTACCAGCGTTGCTGTCCCGAAGCCCTGCTTCAACAGCCTGCCGGACATGGGCCTTGTTTATCGGGTCGTCCCAGGCGTCCTTCATACTCCAGATGCTAGCACCAACGAGTAAGATCCCGCCCCATGGCCCAACCCGCTCCGGCGCCCTACGCCTACCTCACCCGCAAGGAGGCCGACATGGCCTTCCAGCGGCGGGCGTGGACGATCTTCGAGTGGCTGGGGCCGACGGACGGCCGGACGATCCTCGACTGCGGCTGCGGGCGCGGGTTCTACCTCAAGATGCTGCGCCACTTAGGGGACGCCCGGCTCTTCGGCGTCGACCTCGAGCTCCCCTATCTTCGGAAGGCGCGGCGCAACACCGCGCACCTGCCGGCGATCCTGGTGGGCAACGCGTCGATCTACGACCTCCCCTTCCCGGACGAAACGTTCGACGCCGTCCTGCTCTCCGAGATCCTGGAGCACGTCGACCGCGACGTCGACGCCCTGCGCGAGGTCCGCCGCGTGCTGAAACCGGACGGGCTCGCGCTGATCACCGTCCCGCACGCCGACTACCCCTTCTGGTGGGACCCGATCAACAAGACCCTGGAAACGCTCTTCGGCACCCACATCGGCCGCGGACCGCTCGCCGGCATCTGGGCCTTCCACGTCCGCCTCTACACGCCCGAGCAGCTCCGGGAGTCGGCGCTCGCGGCGGGATTCGCCGTCGAGGAGGAGCGCTCCTTCACCCACCGCGCCTTTCCGTTCATCCACAACCTGCTCTACGGCCTCGGCAAGCCGCTCCTGGAATCCGGCATCTTCGGCCGCGGCCTTGGCCGTGTGGCGGACCGCGGCAGCTTCGACGCCAGCGCCGGCAGCCCGCTGCATCCCGTCAACCTGGGGCTTAAAGCTCTGAACCGGATCGACCGCGCCAACCGGATGAACGAGCCGCCGGGGCGGTCGACGGTCAATCTGTGTCTGAAGGCGCGGAAGGCTCCTCCCTAATCACCTAACCAGCGTCCCGCTCCACCAGCACCAGCGTCACGTCGTCCATCACCGGCCGGCCGCCGCAGAAGGCGCGGACGAGCTCCATCAGCGCGTCCACGGCGGGGCCCAGCGCCAGCCCGCGCGTCTCCGCCAGCGCCACCTCCAGGCGGTCGAGGCCGAGCTCCTGGTCGGCGGGATTGCGCGCCTCGAAGGCGCCGTCGGTCGAGATCAGCAGCCGGTCGCCCGGTGCCAGGGCGATCTCCCGCGCGGGGAGCGGCCGGTCGCGGAAGAGGCGGTTGAGCAGCACTCCGGTGGAGGGGAGCTGCTCGACTCCTGCCCCGCGCTGCCAGAGGAGCGGCGGATGGCCGGCGCTGAAGTAACGCGCGCGGCCGTCCGGGAGCAGCAGGGCATAGACCAGCGTGGCGCAGGCCGCGCCGGCGAAGAAGTCGATGCCGGCGAGCAGCTCGCGGGAGACCCGGTCGGGGTCGGCGCTCCGCCGCCGCGCGGCGTCGAGGGTCGAGCGCAGCATGCCGGCGTACATGGCGGCGCTCACCCCGTGCCCCACGACGTCGCTCACCGAGACGGCGAGGCCGCCGTCCACCGCCTGCGTCAGGTAGAAATCGCCGCCGAGGGCGTCGCAGGAGAGCAGCCGCCCCTCGGCGCGCCACCCCTCCACCGCCACCGGTTCCCGCGGCAGCAGGCTGTGCTGGAACAGCCGCGCCTTCTCCAGATCGTCGGCGAGCGCCCGCGCGAAGCGCTCCTTGGTGTCGCGTTCCCTTTGCAGGCGCAGACAGCGCTCCACCAGCGCCAGCAGCACCCGGCGGTCGAACGGCTTGAAGAGGAAGTAGAACGCTCCCTCCTCCAGCGAGCGGAAGAGCTTCTCGTCCGGCTCGGAGATCGAGCCGGTGATCAGGATCACGTCGGTCTCCGGCCGCCGGGCGCGGATCGCCTGGCAGAGCGAGTAGCCGTCGCCGTCCTTCAGCCGCACGTCGACGAGCGCGAGATCGAAGTCCTGCCGCTCGAGGAGCCCCATGGCTTCGGTGGCGCCGGCGACGGCGGCGAGCCGGTAGGCGGGAGACAAGACGCGCTCGATCGCCCGGCGCATGCCGGGATCGTCGTCGACCACCAGGATCCGATCGTGCCGGCTCACGCCACCGCCTCCGCCTCGCCGGCGTCCTCGGCGTCCTGCTTGCCGGTCAGCCTCAGCTCGACCTCCACCCGCGTCCCCTGGCCGGCGGCGCTGGTGATCGCGAAGCTACCGCCGTTCTGCCAGGCGAGCGAGCGGCAGATGGCGAGGCCGAGCCCCACGCCGCCGTGCTTCGTGGAGAAGAAGGGCTCCTCCACCTTGTCGAGCAGGTCGGGCGGGATGCCCGGGCCGTCGTCCTCGACGGCGAGACGGGCCACGCCGCCGCTCCCCCGCCGGGTCGAAATGACGACGCGGCGCCCCTTCTCCCCCATCGCCTCCAGGGCGTTGTTCACCAGGTTGAGCACGATGTGGTGGAGGTCGTTGCGCGAGAAGCGCACCGGCGGCAGCCCGTCCTGGAGGTCGAGCGCGGTCTCGATCCCCTGCCGCGCCGCCTGCCCCTGGAAGAAGGGCACCGTCTCGCGCACCACCTGGTTGACGTCCACCGGTCCATCCCCCGGCCGGCCGCCGCGGGCCACCCGCAGCATGTTGCCGAAGATGCGTTTGCACAGCCGCGCCTTGTCGACCACCAGCGCGAGGTCGCCGTCGAGGGTTTCGACGTCGAAGGTGCCGGCGCGCAGGTCGGCGCGGACCTGCTGGACGAGCGGCAGGATGGTCCCCACGGCGTTGTTGACGTCGTGGGCCACGGCGCTGGCCAGGGTCACCAGCGTCGCCTTCAGCTCGGCCTGGATCGCCTGCCGCTCGAGCGACATGTTGAGCCGCGCGTTGCGGATCGCCGCCGCCGCCGCCGGCAGGAAACGCTCGACGATCGCCACGTCCCAGGAGTCGAACGGCCGGCGCTTCCAGGCGGCGATCTTGAGCAGCCCCAGGAATTCGCCGCCGAAGAAGAGCGGCGCGCTGATCAGGCTCGACGGCATCGGGATGCCCCGGCCGCGATGGTAGGTGAGCGCCGCCCAGAAAGGATCGTCCCCGGCGCCCAGGGGATCCCCGGGGTCGACGACGCCGGCGGCGAGCCGGCGGATGCCTGGGCGGTCGCCGAGCGCGCCGACCAGCGGCTCGGCGGGGATCTCGTGCCCCACGTAGGCGCTCTTCCCCTTGGTCCAGACCATCTTCTCGGCCTCGATGCGGAGCACCGCCGCCGCCGGATCATAGGTGAGGAAGGCGGACGAGTGGTCGTAGTCGACGAGCTGGTGCAGGCCGTCGAGGATCTGATAGGCGAGGTCGAGCGGGCGGAGCTCGGAGACGATCTTGCCGCGGATGCGGTCGAGCACCTTGGTCAGCCGGGCCTCCTCGCGGCGGGCGAGCTCCTGGGCGAGCACGCCGCACAGGCGGTCGAGCGTCCGGCGCGCCGACTGGCCGAGCTCGTGCTCCCGCCGCGCCACCCCCACCACCGCCACCTGCCGGCCGTGGACGGTCACCCGGGCCAGCACCACGGTGCGGGCGAGCGGCGGCCGCTGGTCGCGCAGGAACGCCACGGAGCGGGGGAAGTCGCAGAGGGTGTAGTCGCCGCGCACGGCGCGCACCTCGGCGTCCTCGCCCATCACCCAGGCGCACTCCGCCCCCAGCCGCAGCAGCACGGCGTCGGCGAAATGGCCGTAGAGCTTGCGCGCCGGCCCGATCCCCTGGAGGTTCCCTTCCAGGACCTGGGCGAACAGCTCGTTCGGGGCTTTTCTGAGGTCGATCATGACAGCGGCACCAGTACCGGAAGTACCATAAACAGGGCGGAAGAGGATAGCATGGACCGCTGAGTTGACTGCTGAACATCGTCCGCTCTGCCCAGATCCACCTCCCTCTGCGATAATCTCCGCGCCATGGCCGACACTACTCCGATCAGCGGTCCCGCCCCTCTCCGGCCGCACCCTCACCTCAAGCGCTATTACCAGGACGAGGCGGACCGCCGGCGCCAGATCGGCGCGCTGTTCAACCGCGCGGCCTGCGACTACGACTGGATCAACCAGGCGCTCAGCTTCGGCTCCGGCACCTGGTACCGCAAGCAGGCCCTGCTGCGCGCCGGCCTCGCGCCGGGGATGAGCGTGCTGGACACCGGCGCCGGCACCGGCGGCGTCGCCCAGCAGGCGCTCGACATCGTGGGGAGCGGCGGCTCGGTGAGCGCCCTCGATCCCAGCCTCGGGATGCTCAGCCATGCCGCGAAGCGGGGCGTGCGCCGGCGGGTCCGCGGCCTCGCCGAGGCCCTCCCCTTCCCGGACGAGCGCTTCGACCTGCTGAGCATGGGCTACGCGCTGCGCCACGTCGTCGACCTGCGCACCACCTTTCAGGAATACCGCCGCGTGCTGAAGCCCGGCGGCAAGGTGCTGCTGCTGGAGATCACCCCCCCCTCCTCGCGCCTCGCCCACCACCTGCTGGGTTTCTACATGGGCCGCGTCCTGCCGCTGCTGGCCCGCTTCGGCCGCGGCGGCAAGAGCACCCGCGAGCTGATGTCCTACTACTGGGACACGATCGAGAGCTGCGTCCCCCCCGCCACCATCCTGCAAGCCCTCGACGAAGCCGGCTTCCAGCGCCCCGAGCGCTACGTCGTGCAGGGGATCCTCTCCGAGTACACCGCCGTCCGCTGAGCGGAGAGTCCCCCTAGCGCAGCCTCCAGGAGCTGCCGCCGTCCACGCTCACGAAGATCCCTCCCGCCGCGGGCTCGCCATAGACGAGCACGCCCGCCAGCAGCCTCCGCGGATTGCCCGGTGGGAAGACCAGGGAGCTGACGGTGACTCCCGCGGGCAGGCCCGCCGAGGCGTCGACCCAGCTCCTTCCGCCGTCGTCACTGCGGAACAGGCCCGGGACCGTCGCGGCGAAGACGACGTTGCTCCGCTTCGGGTCCACCCACAAGGAGCCGACGGGATCGTCCAGCGCGGGCCCCGCCTGGCTCCAGCTCGCTCCGCCGTCCCGGCTCTTGAAGACGCGGTCGTCGAAGGTACCGGCGTAGAGGATCTGCGGCGAGCCGGGATCGATCGCGAGCGCGCCGACCCCCTGGTCCACGGGAATCCCGAAGTCGGACCGCTTCCAGGAAAAGCCGCCGTCGACGCTTCTGAACACTCCATAGACGTGAGTGTTGATCCCCACCGCCACCGCGTAGAGCCGGTTCGGATCGGCGGGATCGACGACCAGCGACTCCGCGCGGTAGGGGTTCGGCAGCCCGCGGGTGAGGGGGATCCAGGCGCCACCGCCGTTCTTCGACTCGAAAAACCCGTTCGTGGTGGCCACGTAGACCCGGTTGGGGATGGGGGTGACGATCTCGAAAACCCCGAAGTTGGGCGCCTTCTTCGTCCAAGTCGCACCGCCGTCGAGGCTCTTGTAGATGCCGCCCTGCTGGTTGGCATAGACCGTCAGCGGACGGACCGGATCGACCGCCACGACCGACACCTGGGGAGGCACGCCCAGGCCGGCGCTCACGTCGACCCAGGAAGCCCCGCCGTCCTGGCTCCGGAAGACGTCGGCTCCGGTCGCGGCGTACATCGTCCGCGGCTGGCTGGGCGCGAGCACCAGGTCGGTGACCCAACCGCCGTCGGGTGGTCCGAGGGAGTCCGGAGAGCCGGTCATGGCGGCGGAGAGAGGCCCGGCCAGGGCGGCCAGGAGCAGGAGGGAGAGGGATCTGGCGAGAAGTCGCCTTGCTGAGACTTGCATGGAGTCGTACCCCGGCTTTCGAAGAGAGAGAATGCCGCCTTTCAGGGAGTTCTACGTTTCCCAGAGGAAAAACGTCACGCCGAGCTTCTCCTATTTCCCGGGCTCCCTATAGACCACGCCCCCCTTCATCACCATCTCCACCCGCTCCAGCACTCGGACGTCCTCCAGCGGATTGCCGGGAACGGCGATCACGTCGGCGAGCAGGCCGGGCTCCAGCGCGCCGCGGTCGGCGACGCCCAGCAGGTCGGCGGCATTGACGGTGGCAGCCTGAATCGCCGCGAGCGGGGTCATGCCGGCGGCGACGAGCATCGCGAACTGGCGGCCGTTCTGCCCCTGGCGCGCCGCGCCGGAATCGGTGCCGTAGGCGATCTTGACGCCGCCGCGGATCGCCCTGGCGAGGCTCCCGCGCAGGTTGGCGTTGGCCTCCGCCGCCTTGGCCTGCATCAGCGGCGAACCCGAGAGGTCGATCTCGCCGGCCAGCGGCGTGGGCACCAGGTAGGTGCCGCGCTCCTTCATCAGGCGCACCGCCTCGTCGTCGAGCGACGTGCCGTGCTCGATCGAGGCGACTCCGGCGCGCACCGCGGCGAGGGTCGCGGTGAGGCTGTGCGAGTGCGCCATCACCTTGAGCCCGTTGCGCTTCGCCTCCTCGACCACGGTGCGCATCTCCTCCGGCGAGAACTGCTGCACGTCGAGCTTCGCCTCCAAGCCGGTGACGCCGCCGCTCACCATCATCTTGATCACCCGCGCGCCGTGCTTGATCTGGTAGCGCACCGCGCGCAGCAGCTTCTCCGGGCCGTCCGCGATCCCCTGCTCGGGCCCGTACTCGAACACTCCCGGCGGAAAGCCGGTGTCGTCGCCGTGGCCGCCGGTCATGCTGATCTGGCAGCCGGCGGGAACGATCCGCGGCCCCACCGCCACACCCTTCTCGATCGCCTTGTCGAGCGCGACGTCGATGAAGTCGTTCTCCCCGGCCGAGCGGACGGTGGTGAAGCCGAGGTCCAGCGTCAGCCGGGCGTTGTCGGCGGCCATGAAGGCGTTGTCGATCGGGCCGTTGAACAGGCTCTCGCCCCGCCGTGCCTTCGGGCTCCCTCCCGAGAGGTGGACGTGGAGGTCCATCAGCCCCGGCAGCAGCGTGCGGTCGCCGAGCTCGATCCGGCGCGCTCCGGCCGGCACGGTCACCTCGGAGCTCGGCCCCGCGGCGCGGATGCGGTCCCCTTCGATCACCACCAGGGCGTCGTGGACGATCCGCCCGCTCCGCACGTCGAGCAAGCGGTCGGCGTGCACAGCAAGGATCTCCGGCGGAGCCGCCGGCGCGAGGAGGCTCAGAGTCAGGGCGAGAGCGGTAATCATGGGTCTAGTAGAGCACGGACTGACACGGACGAGCACGGACCAACAGGGACATCAAGGGAACGTCCCTGCTGCCATGTTCGTCCGTGTCGGTCCGTGCTCGTCCCAGCGCCTTAGAGGCGGATGATGTCGCTGGGGAAGCGGGGATCGATCTCGTAGTCCTCGAACTGGCCGCTGAAGCCGGTGACGATGAGGACCTGGCCGACGTGCATGCCGGCCGTGGTGCCCGTGCCGACGTTGAGGAAGACCCGGATCTCGCCCGAGCCGTCGTTGACGAACACCTTCTGGCCGAAGGCTCCGTCATCCTCCAGCCGGGTGATCCGGCCGGCCACCACGACGATCTGACCTTCCGTCGCCTCGCCGATGCCGCCGGTGAAGGAGAAGCGCGGCACCACGGTCTGGCCTCTGCCGTGGAGGCTGACGCCGGAGTCGCTGGCGGGGACGATCACCAGCAGGCCGCCGCTGTCCGTCAGCGTGCCGGTGACCCGCGCCTCCTGGCGCAGGGTGAGCCCGAGGTTGTCCGGCATGCTGACGTAGATGCCGCCGGTGTGGTCCTGCACCGCGAACCCCTCGTCGAAGAAGCTGGAGGCGAACGTGCCCGAGGGAACGGTCACCGAGCCTTCGACGGTTACCACCGTCCCCAACGGCAAATGGCGCGCCGCGGAGATGCTGATGACGGCGGCATGGCCCGGGAGCGGGGCGAGCCCCAGGAACGCGACGGCGAAACCTGCCACGAGCAGGGTGCGGCGGGACAGAGTCTTGAGCTTCGAGAGCATGATCGTCTCCTTTCGGTCGGTACCGGTCGACTGGCGCCGCCACTGTAGCGGGCCAAGATGACGATCTACATTACGGCAATTTCGAGCCCGCGTGAATGCGTGAGCTTCTCCGTCTACCCGCCCGCCGTCGCCGCCAGCCGCGCCACTGCCGGTAATACCGGTGGAACCGCCGGCGCCGCCGGCCGCCGCTCGCCAACCTGCTGGCGCCACATCGCGTAGTAGAGCCCCTTGCGCTCCAGGAGATCGGCGTGGCGGCCCGACTCGACGATCCGCCCGTGCTCCAGGACGTGGATGGTGTCCGCGTGGAGCACGGTCGAAAGCCGGTGAGCGATCAGGATCGTGATCACCTGGCTCGACGCCACCTCGCGGATGGTGCTGGTGATCTCCTCCTCGGTCAGCGAATCGAGCGACGAGGTCGCCTCGTCGAACACCAGCAACCGCGGCCGGCGCAGCAGCGCCCGCGCGATCGACAGCCGCTGCTTCTCGCCCCCCGACACCTTGACGCCCCCCTCGCCGATCACCGTGTCCAGCCCCTGGTCCGCCCGCGCCAGCAGGCTGTCGCACGCCGCCCGCCGCAGCGCCTCCAGGCACTCGGCATCGGTGGCCGTGGGGTTGACGAACAGCAGGTTCTCGCGGATCGAGCCGGAGAAGAGCTGCGTGTCCTGCGTCACGAACCCGATCTGCCCGCGCAGCTCGTCGAGCTCGATCTCCGTCCCCGGCGTGCCGTTGTAGAGGATCCGCCCGCTCTTCGGGCCATAGAGGCCGACCAGCAGCTTGACCAGCGTCGTCTTCCCCGAGCCCGAAGGGCCCACGAACGCCAGGGTCTCGCCCCGCGCGACGGTAAACGAGACGTCGATCAGCGCCGGCGCCGAGGCCGTCTGGTGGGTGAAAGTGACGTCGTCGAAGGTCAGGGATTCGAGCTCGCCCAGACGGACGGGGTTCGCCGGCTTCGCCTCGACCGGCGTCGCCAGGATCGACTGGAAGACCTCCAGCGACGCCTCGGTCTCGCGGTAGGTGTTGATCACCGTCCCCAGGTCCTGGAGCGGCCCGAAGATGAAGAACGAATAGAGGAAGAGCGAGAAGAACTGCCCGATCGTGATCTGTTGCGAGAAGATCAGGTAGAGCATCAGGAAGAGGATCGAGGTGCGCAGCGCGTTGACCGCCGTCCCCTGGATGAAGCTCAGCATCCGCAGCGAGCGCACCTTGCGCAGCTCCAGCTTCAGGATCTTGCCGGTGATCGAATTCAGCCGGTCGATCTCCTGGCGCGCCAGCCCCAGGCTCTTGACGAGCTCGATGTTGCGTAGCGACTCGGTGGTCGAGCCGGCCAGCGCCGTGGTCTCGGCCACGATCACTTTCTGGATCTTCTTGATCCGTTTCGACAGCACCGAGCTCAACACTCCGAGGACCGGGATGGTGAGCAGGAAGACCGGCGCGATCATCCAGTTGACGGTGGAGGCGTAGACCATCACGAAGCCGACCCCGACCAGCGTCGTGAACAGCGTGTTGACCGCGATGGCGATCAGCTTCTCGACGTCCGAGCGCACCTTCTGGAGCCGGCCGAGCGTCTCGCCGCTCCGCTGGTCCTCGAACAGGGCGTAGGGGAGCTCGAGCGAATGGCGCACGCCGTCCGAGTAGAGGTCCGCCCCCAGCCGCTGGGTGACCACGTTGACGAAGTAGTCCTGGAAGTTCTTGGCCAGCCGCGACACGAATGCCACCCCCACCGCCGCGGCGAGCAGCAGGCTCACCCCGCGGAAGAACTGGCCGGTCGTGTACTCCCGGTAGCGCGTCGCGTACTGGTCGATGACGTGGCGGAAGATCAGCGGGTCGAGGAGCGAGAAGATCTGGTTGACGGCCGCCAGCACGAGCGCCAGGAGCACGAGCGTCCAGTAGCGGCGGAGGTACGAATAGAGGAGTTTCATGGCGGGTCTAGGATAGCCCGAAGTGGCGGTGGGCGGCTCAGCGGGATTCTCCTTGTCCCTGAAGTCCTTGATGTCCCTTTATGTCCTGTCTGTATGGGTTGGGCTACGACAACATCTTGACATCACAGGGTGAGAGCATCAAGATGCTCTCATGCGTACGACCCTCACTCTCGACCCGGACGTCGCCGAGCGGCTCGAGCGCGCGGTTCGCGGCGGAGGGAAGGGTCTGAAGGCCACGGTCAACGAGGCCCTGAGAATCGGCCTCGGGATCACCGGGAAGCCCACCAAGCCTCCGAGATTCAAGATTCGCGCCTTTGTCGATGGTCTCCAGCCAGGGATCGATCCTGACAAGATGAACCAGTTCCTGGATGAGATCGAGTCCGAGGAATTCGCGCGAAAGCATCGCGAATGATCCTGCCGGACCTCAATCTCGTCATCTACGCTCACAACCGCGGCTCCGCGTATCATCCGGCAGCAAAAAGGTGGTGGGAAACCACGCTGAGCGACCCCCGTCCGGTGGGACTTTGCTGGGCGGTGATGCTGGGGTTCATCCGGCTGTCTACGCAGCGGGGAGTCTTTCAAACGCCACTGCAGGTTTCAGCGGCCTGTGATGAAGTCCGCTCTTGGCTCGCCCAGCCTCAGGTGATCATCTTGGAGCCCGGACGACGTCATGCCACGATCGTTCTCGACCTTCTTGAGAGGGCTGGCGCCGCTGGCAACCTGACGACCGATGCCCACTTGGCGGCCCTCGCTATCGAGCATCAATGCGAGTTGTGTTCTACCGATGGCGACTTCAAACGCTTTCCAGGGTTGCAGTGGACGAACCCATTAGTGCTCAAGTGAGGCCCTTATGGCCGCCCCCTCCACCGTCATCTCGCTGGATCACCTGGAGAGCCTCTACGACGCCCCCAGCGAGCGCGTCCGGCTGAAGCAGATCGATCATCTGGATGAGCACTGCCGCGCCTTCATCGCCGCCTCTCCCTTCCTACTCCTGGCGACCCACGGCGCCGCCGGCGCGGACTGCTCGCCGCGCGGCGACCGCCCCGGCTTCGTCACAGTCGAGGACGACAAGACGCTGCTCCTCCCGGACCGCCGCGGCAACAACCGGATCGACAGCCTCCGCAACCTCGTCGAAAATCCATCGGTCGGCCTGCTCTTCCTGGTGCCCGGAGTCCACGAGACGTTCCGGATCAACGGCCGCGCGCAAATCAGCGTCGATCCCGCGCTGCTCGCCCGCTTCGCGGTGGACGGCAAGCCGCCGAAATCCGTTCTGATCGTCACCGTCCTTGAAGCCTTCGTGCAATGCGCCCGCGCCCTCGTCCGCTCCGACCTCTGGAACCCCGCTCTCCACGTCAACCGCGCCGACCTGCCCAGTATCGGCACGATCCTGGCCGCCCACACCGGCGGCAAGGTGGATGCGGCCGCCTACGACGCGGAGGCGGAGGTCAGGATGCCGGAAACGCTTTACTGAGAGGCCGGCGGGCTTGCGTCGCGCTCCGCTCTCTTCTTCTCTTGCTGCTGGATGATGACGTCCACGTGATCGGCGAAGGCCGCCTCATAGTATTCCCTGAGCTTGGGCCACCGGTCGGCAATGATCCTGTGTCTGGAAAGAAAATATTCCAGGTCGCGCTGCCATGATTTGTAAACCGAAGCGTCGATGAGATCTTTCTGCCACTGATTGTGGATATTCTCATGCAGCATGATCCACCAGTTCAGCATGCCCATATATCTTTCTTGCTGAATGGGCTCCATCTCCGGAAACTTGGAGGCGCCATTTCTCCACAGCTCCGCCACCGTCGGATCCTGAACCAGCACGAGGTTGAAGGGAGAGGCGATCTCGACGAGCGACTGGGCGTTCGCCGCCCGGGTCAGCTTGGACTGCTTCCAGACCTGCCAGATCAAGATCAGGATCGACAGCGGCAGGAGGACTCCCTGTACTATAATCGAGACGTCGGCCCAGTCGTGTAAATTCATAACTCTCCCTGGAAAACGCACGCTTCGCCCAAGCGTACGTCACTCAAGAGATGCGGGTCAACGCGAATGAGGAGAGAACCATGACCCTTCACCGCCCCCTCCTGGCCCTGGCCCTCCTCCTCCTCACCGCCCCCATCCTGGCCGCCGAGGACGGCGTGGCCGGCACCTTCACCGTCCATGGCAAGACGACGACGTTCAACCACGTCTATGCCAGCGTGGAGACCGATCCCCAGCGGCCGGACGGAAAGTATCTCGTCCTGCTGCTGAGCGACGCTCCCCTGCCCGAGGGCGACCGCTTGTCGGGCCATCTGACCGCGCTCGCCAAGCAGGAGCAGATCCACGCTCTGAAGGTGCGGTGGCACGTGGGGTATGACGGCCTCGCCGTGGTTCCCTATCACTCGGAGATCCCGCAGAGTGGCTCGGCCGTCTATGGGCTCGGCATGATCGATCTCCAGCAATTCGACGACGAGAAGGTCGAGGCCAAGATCGAGTCCCACAAGCTCGGCCAGGACTGGCATTACAGAGCCACGGTGCGCGCCGCCTTGCATAGTGGTGGTACGGCGGAGCTCGAGCCGGAGGCGGAGATCGCGGCGCCCTCTCCGGAGCCTCAGCCCGGCGAGGTCGGAGATCCCCGCCTCGCCATCAAGAAGAATCTGGGCGGCCTTGGATATGAATTCAATAACGACGGCTTCATGCGGTCGGTCAAGGACGGCAATCTCGAAGCGGTGAAGCTTTTCCTCAAGGGTGGCATGTCCCCCAACGCCAAGGAGGGCGACGACCCTGTCATGGTGACGGCGGCCGGCTTCTGCGCCTACGATCCCAAGCCGGTGCGCGACGCCATCGTTCTCGCCCTGCTCGCGGCGAAGGGCGATCCCAACGCCGCCGACCAGAACCACGCGACAGCTCTCCTCTGGGCGGCCGAGAGTTGCGGGCCCGACGTCGTTCGGGCCATGATCCGCGCCGGTGCGGACGTCAACGCCAAGGCCAAGGGGGGCGGCACGCCACTGATCCTGGCCGATGCGCTCAAACGCACGGAGATCGCCGCGATCCTGCGCGCCGCCGGCGCCAAACCCTGAGTCTCAGCCTGCCTGTTGGAAGCGCAAACTCGGCTTTCCGGCGTAAAAGCTCGGCTTTCCAAGGAAGAAGCTCGCTTTCCATCTACAAAACCCGAATTTCTGTCCGCAAAACCGGCTTTTTCACCCGAGAAGGCTGCGATTGGGTGCCCGAAACTCTGTTCCTGGGGCGAAACCTCGGGCTTTTGACGGAAAAGCTCGGTTTTCCGAGGTGGAATCTCGTGCTTCTGGCCCAGAAAGTCGTGCTTCTGGAGTGGAATTTTGAGGTTCTCCGCCAGAATCGCGGTTTTCCGCGGTGGAAACTCAGGTTCGGAGGGCAGAATTTCGCGCTTACCCCGCGTTCGCCATCTTCATCGGCCGCGCACGGCACAGAGAACGCGTCCGCTTCGCTCTCACCGGCGAGAGCGAGGCGATTTTTCGCAACAACCAGCCGGTGGTCGTCAGAGACTCAGGGAGCGAGGTCCATCCGCACCGCAACCGCCGCGTCCGTGAGCGCCTTCCCCTGGCTCGCCGAGAGCGCTCCGGCGTTTACGAAGGCGGTCACCCGGCCGATGAAAACGTCCATACGGTTGCTGGCTGCCGCAAGCTCGCCAGCGTGCAGGAACATCAGGGCGTGGAGGAGCGACGCCGAGAGACCGGTCTCCTGCTGGACGGAAAGGCCACCGGCGCCCGCCAGGGATTGAACGTTCGCGAGCAGGGCGAGCAGAAGCGAGCGCAGAGCGCCCCCTGGAGCATAGGTGGCGGAAGCGCTGACCACCGATCCGCACGCATTGCTGACCTTTACGTCGTAGGTGCCGGCCTGAGCGAGCACGGTGGAAGGCAGGGTGAGCGTGGCGGTGGCGGTCCCCGAGTAGCGATTGCCGTCGGCGAGGTCGAGGCCGTTGTGACGCCAGCGATAGGTGAGAGGGCCGTCGCCACCGGCGGCGACCGAGAAGGCGGCCGGCCGGCCGGCGGCGGTCGAGACGTTCGCGGGTGAGTTGAGGATCACGGGAGGAAGGCATTGGGTCGTCTGCTCGCCGGTCAGCGTGATCGCCGGCAGCCCCGCGACGCGGAGAGCGAGCCCGGAGAGGTTGTCGATCGTGATGAACGAGTTGGGCTCGGGCACGAACCGGATCTCGTTGCCGATCACCGTCGGCCCGCCGGACGTCGAGACGACGCCGGAAGCGGGCCAGGTGAGAGAGAAGCCGCCGCCCTCCGGAACGGCCAGGGAGACCGGCCAGATGACGACGACGTTGATCCCCAGGACCACCGGGCCACTGTGGCCGCTGATCGAGGCGACCTGGACGCCATGGTCGTAGATCTCCACCCGGTGCGTCGGCGAGCTAAGAGCCGAGAAATCGGGCGTCACCTCGACCTGATGGAGGCCGAACTTCACCTGGTGGACGCCTTTCACCGTGCCCAGCCGCTGGCTCGGCTGGCCGTTCAACGACCCGGTGAGGTCGGCTTGAAGGGAGGCACCGTCCGGCGCCACGCCGAGAGGATCGAACGGGGCAAAAGTGACGCTCGCGGACTTGCCGTGCGCGAGATCGATCGCGACACCGTCGCCGGCGCCCGGCGTCGCGAGGGTGAGCCCGCTGTCCGAACCTTCGAACGTCGCGCTCCCCAGCGCGCTATGGAAAAGCTCGAAGCTCTGCGCCTTCTCGGCGCTGATCGTAAAGGTGGGCACACCGGTCGTCTGGAGATTGAAGGTCGACAGACGGAATTTGCCGAGCCCGTCCGTCGTCGTGAAAACACAAGGAGCGACCCTGAGCTTGTCAGCAAGATGGGTTCCTTTACCCGCCAGGCTGACGTTGGCGTCCGGCTCGAAAAGGAGCGAGAAACCGGCTTGATAGATATTGAACGCGAGCCAGTCGATCTCTTTGATACAAGTGTCGGGAGGAAGGCTCGCCACGACTTGACCGTTGGGCTCGCAATCCCCGATGGGACCCACGCCGGGATCTCCAGCCTGGCCGTAACCTTCGTGGTAATTGGGAGAGAAGTCCGCGGAGACATCGATCAGACCCGTGTGAGAGTTGAAGGTCAGCGTCAAATGGTTTTTGTAAATCTGGCCGCTGAGCTCTCCCTGGGACTCGAGCTGCATGGCCGTACCCAGCCCAAGGCAGACCGGCTGCAGAAGGTTCAGGTACAACCCCGGAAATCCGCCAGTGAAGATGCCGACGCCGCCGGGATCCCAACCAGGGTTGGAAACGACCGTGCCTGCCGTCAATTGGGAAATCTGCGCGGGCCCAAAGCCGAAATGAAACAGGCCTTCGCCCATCACGGGGGAAGGGCAGCTCCAGACGCTCAGCTTCATATAGTCGACCGCGGTATCGTCTCCCACCAGGACGTCCAGGACACCCTGGGTGGACATCTGGGCGAGGAGGTCGGCTTCCGCGGCTCCCAGAGAGATCGTGAACTTCGTCGGCCCGTTCCTCAGGAAGCTCCAGGTTCCCTGAGCTTCCTTCAGGCCGGCGATGTGAAAGGTCCTCGCAAAGCTGGGGCCCGGCAGCAGGCCCATGCCGACGGTATCGTTCTCCGGGAGTTCGTCGAGAGGCTCGAGGCCCAGCTCGAGCTCAGCTCGCTGAATCCCCGCCGGCAGGCCGATGAAGGTGTGACCCACGTACTGATTGACCGTCGGGTCGTCGAAACCCTTCCATTGCAAGGTGGGTAACGCGGCGGCGAGCGCGGCGCCGGGCACCGAGGGCTCGGTGGGCGCGGCGAACGTGTCCTCCACCCCGGCGTTGAGGACGATCGGCGCCCCCGTCACGCACGGTTGCGCGGAAGACGGAGCCGGAGCCAGCCCGGCCGTGGCAAAAGCGATCAGGACGATGAGGATCGTCGAGAGCTTCATAGCGGTCTCCTTGGGTTGAATCGGAGCGGAAAGCCGCTCCGTCAGCCTGGAGTGACCGCGACGGAGATCTCATTTCAGAGCTAAATGCAAATGTAGGTGGTGGCGGGGCCGCCGGCTCTCACCCCGCGCTCGCCAGCGCCACCGGCCGCGCGTCGATCACCTGGGCGGCGAAACGCTCCATCTCTTCGTATTGTGGGCTGAATTGCAGTAGCAGGAGATCCACTCCCGCCGCCTCCAGCTCCTCGATCCGCTCGCGCACCTGCTCGGGAGTGCCGACGAGCTCGGTGCGGAGGCCGCGGTTCGAGACCGAGTACTCCTCGATCGACATCCGCCGCTCGAGCTGGGTGCCGGCGAGCCATTGCTGATAATTGGCGTAGCCGGCGGCGTTCTCCTGGACGTTGGTGACGCGCTCGCGCTCGCGCCTTGCCTCGGCTTCCGAATCCCGCACGATCGCATAGCCGGCGACGCCGTACCGCATCGGCGGCAGGCCCATGCGCTCGCGCCGCGCCGCGAGGTCGACGACCTTGTCGTGGATGCGGTCGGCGGGATCGCCATGCATCACGTAGGCGTCGCACCGGCGCGCGATCAGCTCCTTGGCCGCCTCGGACTCGCCGCCGGCGTAGATCGTCGGCCGCGGACGCGAGACCGGCTTCGGCGACAGCACCGTGCTATCGACGTGGTAATGGCGCCCGGCGAACGAGAACCGATCGTTTTTCCACACGCCGTCGACGACCTCCAGCCACTCCGCCGTCCGCGCGTAGCGGTCGTCGTGCGAATCGAAGGCCACGCCGTACTGCGTCGCCTCCTCGGCCCACCAGGACGAGACGACGTTGAGCGACAGCCGGCCGCCGCTGATGTGATCGATGTTGGCGGCCTGCTTGGCCAGCAGCGCCGGGAGATGGAAGGTCGGCCGCACGGCGACCATCAGCTCCAGCGAATGAGTCACCGCGGCGAGCGCCGCCGCGGTCGACCAGGCGTCGAGCGACGGGGCGTCGATCCCTTTAATGTCGTTGAGGTTCAGCTCGGCGACCAGCGTCAGATCGAAACCGATCTCCTCGCTGCGCCGCGCGAGCCGGCTGACGTAATCCCAGCTCGCCGTCATTCCCTCGTCCTCGACGTTGCGCAGCCAGCCTCCGAACACCGGCATCCAGTATCCGTATCTCATGGCACGGCCTCCGCCTCTAAATAGTCCACCAATCGCACGAACGGGTCGAAGCCGACCACCCGCGGCGCTTCGGCGACGAAGTTGGAGAGAGCGTTGACGTCGTAATAAAGGATTTCTCCGTCCCGGTCGTCGATCATGTACTCGACGCCGCCGACGTCGATCCCCGCCGCCTCGAAAATCCGCTCGACGTCGGCGATCACCTCCGGCGGCGGCGTGTACCCTTCGACCCGGATACCTCGTGAAGCTGCGTCCACGGCGCACGCCGCCCCGCTGAGCGCCGCGCCGTCGGTGGTCTGGCAGGCGTCGCCGGGACAGATGTTGAAGACGTCCTCCGGGCTGTAGACCTTGATCGCGTACAGATATTTCCGCCCCAGCACCTCGACGCGCACGATGTGGCCGCCGCGCGCCGGGACGAACTCCTGCACCAGCGCCGTGCTGTCGATGCCGAGGTCGACCGTGCCGGCCGCCACCGCCGCCGCGAGCTGCGCGGGGGTGTCGTAGCGCACGATCCCCGCGCCGCTGCCGCCGATGTTGGCCTTGACGACGACGGGGAACCGCAGTCCCCGCGCCGCTTCAGGCGCCGCCGCCGGATGGTTGATCACCAGCGCCCGCGGATACTTGAGCCCGAGCGATTCGAACAGCGAGAGCTGCAGCGCCTTCGAGGTCTCGATCCGGAACCCGGGGGTGCCGTTGATGACGCGCGTCCCGATCCGTTCGAGGTGCGCGAGGTAGGCGAGCGTGTGGTAGATGCCGTGGCTGGTGCCGCGCAGATAGGCCGACGGGCTCATCCGGTTGAACAGCAGAGAGTACTCGCGCTCGCGGGCGCCGGCATCGTAGTGATGGCGCCGCGCGTCGACGCGCACATAGGGCGTCTCCCGCCGGTCCAACTCGGCGAAGAGCGGCCGGAACCACTCCTGATGCTCGTGGTAAATCGCGATCGGCCGGGCCGGCGTCGACATGGCATCTCTCTCCCCAGAACCGCGGCTCCTCCCCTGAGGGAGCCGGCCACGGCATTATAGGAGATCAAGACGCTAACAAATAGGGCAGGCGCAAGAGAAGGGCGGATAGGTGAAGGGTATCGATGACGCGGGGAGGCTCGTGATGACTGGGGCCTCAGCGCCGTGTCGGGCCCCTCACTCCCCAACCCCTCTCTCCCACCGCACTCCCCCCAACCGGGAGAGAGGGGCTAAAGCAGCGTCGGCCTTGTTTTCTACTAACCCTTCTAACCACTCCCTCTTCTCCCGGTCGGGGGGAGTGCGACGGGAGAAGAGGGTCGGGGTGATGAGGGGCTCTTACCGCAACCGGCGCCGCTGCGGACCCGGCGAGGCCGCCCGCTGCGGACCCGGCGCCGCCGAGCGGCCGGGCCACGGGTTCATCGTCGCCGGCTCCGTGCCGCGGCGGTGCGACTCCTGAGTCCTGGCCGCCGCCGGACGCGGCGTGGACGGCCGCGCGTGGCTGCTGTCGCCACGCCCGGCGGGCGCCGATTGCGGCTTGCGGTCGTTGCGATCATTGCGGGCATTCGCGTTGCCGTTGCCGTTGCGGGCCGCCGCGTTGGCGTTCGCCCGCGCCCGTTCGCCGGAGCGCTGGCTGCGCATCGCCGCCAGACGCTCGGCGAGGGGGATCTCCAGCTTCTCGGCGGTCTTGGGCTGGTAGTCGAACCCTTCGAGCGTCTTGCGCGGCAGCACCTTGGCTACAGCGCGCTCGATGGCCCGCAGCTCGTTCATCTCCTCGGGCGAGACGAAGGTGATGGCGTCACCGGTCTGGCCGGCGCGGGCGGTGCGGCCGACGCGGTGGATGTAGTCCTCGGGCACGTTCGGCACGTCGAAGTTGACGACGTGGGACAGTCCTTCGACGTCGATCCCGCGCGCCGCGATGTCGGTGGCGACCAGGATCCGCGTGCGGCCGCTCTTGAAGTCGGCCAGGGCCTGGGTGCGCTGCGGCTGGCTGCGGTTGCCGTGCACGCGGTCACAGGAGACGCCGTGGCGCTCCAGGAACTGGGCGAGACGGTTGGCGCGGTGCTTGGTACGCGTGAACACGATCGCGTTCTCGATCGCATTCCCCTTCAGCAGCTCCAGCAGCAGCGAGGACTTGACGTCCTGCCGCACCGGATAGATCGCCTGCTCGATGCCGGTGGCCGGCGCCGAGGCGCGCTCGATGTTGAGCGACACGGGGTTCTTCAGCATCTGCCGC
The DNA here is from genome assembly GCA_963718645.1 of uncultured Acidobacteriota bacterium. Taxonomy (GTDB): domain Bacteria; phylum Acidobacteriota; class Thermoanaerobaculia; order Multivoradales; family UBA5704; genus DATARR01. Next base: position 584,840 of record OY970373.1, on the reverse strand, counting down.
GACAGCTCGCGGATCGGCGGCGGCACGGTGGCCGAGAAGAAGAGCGTCTGGTCGGCCGCGGGCAGGTGCTTGAGGACGCGCCGGATGTCCGGCAGGAAGCCCATGTCGAGCATCCGGTCCGCCTCGTCGAGCACGAGCACCTCGAGGCCGGCGAGACGCGCGTAGGAGTACTGGAAATGGTCGAGCAGGCGGCCCGGGCAGGCGACGATGACGTCCACGCCGGAGCGGAACGCCTTCTCCTGCGGCACCATGCCGACGCCGCCGTAGACCGCCGCGGCGCGGATCGGCGTGTGCTTGGCCAGCTCGTTGAAGTGCTCGACGATCTGCGCCGCCAGCTCGCGGGTCGGGGCGAGGACCAGCGCTCGCGTGGTGCCGCGCGGTTTCCCGAGCAGCCGCTGCAGGATCGGCAGCGCGAAGGCGGCGGTCTTGCCGCTCCCCGTCATCGCGCAGGCCAGCACGTCGCGGCCTTCGAGGGCCGGCGGGATGCCGTCGCGCTGAATCGGGGTCGGTTCGGTGAAGCCGAGGTCGGCGACGCCACGGAGCAGACAGGGGTCGAGATCGAAAGAAGAAAAACTCATCAGGTGTAAGGGTGCTTTCCGACATCGCGTCGCAGCGACGTCACGGAATATTCCGGCAGGATTCTTGAACGGAGGACTAAGCCGGCGAGGCCGCCGTTGAGGGGCTTCGTGCCCCGGTGAGACTCGATGCGGCGCTCTTGGCAGAACACCGACGGCCCCTAGGATCGCACAGATCGGGCGATTCGGCAAATCGAGGGAAAGATCTCAGACATCGGTGGCCTGCGACCTCACCCTCGATCCCTCTCCTAAAGGAGAGGGAGGGCCCAACGGGAAGCGCATCGCAGTCGACCCCCTTCTCCTTTAGGAGAAGGGCCGGGGATGAGGTCGCAGGCCACAGACGCCTATCGAAGCGAGGAGATAAATTACCCTGCCGCCCGCTCCAACCCCGCCCGGTCCCACCCCGCGCGATCCGCCGCCGCCTCGTACGTGCTCTGCAAGAAATCGAGCAGCGCCGCCTCGGGGTCCGCCGCCGTCCGCACCGCTTCGTAGGGCAGCAGGAACTCCCCCATCTCCTTGGAGAAGAACGCGCCGGCCGGCCGCAGGGGAGCATCGCCGAACCCCTCCGGCGTGGGGTACGCGTAGGAGTAGAACGCCGCCTGAGGATAGAGATCGTTGCCGGGCCAGAATCCGGCGCTCGACACCTCGTGCGAATAGGCCTCGCGCATCACCCAGTCGCCGACGTGCGGAGCGCCGCCCGGATGCGGCGGCGCCGGCCGGCCCGAGAAGCGCGTCACGGCGTGATCGAAGCTCCCCCAGAAGAAGTGCACCGGGCTCGACTTGCCAACGAACCGCGCGCGAAAGATCTTGAACACCCGGTCCGCGCGGATCAGCGCCTGCCAGAACCGGTGCGCCATCGCCCCGTCGTACGAGGCGTGCTCGCGGTCTTCGGCGAACGGCAGCGCGTCCGGCAGCTCGACCGGCACCGGCCAGACGCGCGCCTCGATATCCAGACCGCGCAAAGTGCTCTCGTACTCCGCCAGGAAGTCGGCGACGCTGCGGGGGATCAGCGGCAGCGCGCGCCGGTCGCCGTCGCTGGTGCGGATCGCCAGCTCGTGATCGATGAAATCGAACTCCATCTCGACCAGCCGCCCCGGGCCGCATGGCATCGCCGACGTCGTCAGCCCGCGGGCGCTCACGTAGAGCGGCACCTGCCACCAGTGGTTCAACATCGGCTCGAATCCCATGCGCGTCTTGCCCACGATCTGCGTCCAGCGATGGAGCGTCTCGCGGGTCTCCTTCCAGGCCTCGTAGGACAGCGAAGGCCAGGCGTCGGAGCTTTGCGGCGGCAACTGCGGCGATTGCGGCGATTGCGATTCCATCGAGACTCTCCTTCGGGCCCTTTTGATCGCGAGAAAACCGAGCACCACTCGGCAGGCACGCTAGCGCGCGGGTCCCCCCTTGTCAAGGCATTGAGGGCCCGGAGTCGAGCTGCCGCCCTCCGTTAGGCGACGGAAAGGCCCCTGACGCAACAAACTTCGCGCTGTGATCGAACGATGTCCCCCGCCGGCCCTCCGGCACGCATCTGCAAGGGAACCGGTATCAAGGGTTTCACGAAAAACCTTTCGTACCAAAACCCCAAGGAGGATTCCCACATGGGAGCCCATAAGAGAAGTTTCGTTTCGGCGCTGTCCACGCTCGCCACTGCGAGCCTCGGTTTCATCGTTCTTCCCGCGATCGGCCTCGCGCAACCCTGCGCCAGCGGCACCGACGTCCGCAACCTCGACGACAGCGGCGTTTCGTCGTCGCTCAAGACTCAGATCCTCGGCACCCCCGGACAGATCATCAGCAATACCAGCTCGGCCTACCCGTCGGGCAAGCTGGTCGTCATCCGCGCGGCGTTGCAGGATGCCGTCATCAACCCCGCCGCCACCACGGCCTATATCAACGAGATCTTCTTCGGCACCGTGCCGGGCGAGAAGAACATCCACGGCTATTACAACACCAACTCCTACGGCAAGTTCAACGTCACCTCCGGAGCCGTCCCCGACTGGTTCACGCTGAACAAGAAGATCACCGATTACAACAACGGCATCGAGGCCAACGTCACGTTCCTGCAAGACGTTCTGAAGAACGCGAACGTCAACTGGGCCGCGCTCGACACCAACCACGACCATACGATCAGCGTCCCCGAGGCACAGATCGTCATCCTGGTTCCCAACGCGCTGCCGGGAACCGGGTACGCGAGCCGGCGCTTCGTCCTCGCCGGCAGCGTGGCGACGCCGACCGGAACCTTCACGTTCAGCAACCGCAGCATCGTCATCTTCAGCCTCAAGTCGTTCCTCGACCCGCAGTACGACATCAATCCGATCCGCGCGCTGGCCGGCGTCGCCCACGAGCTCGGCCACGCGTTCTTCAACCTCCCCGACCGTTACGGCTCGAACACCGGCACGGGCGAGTACGACATGATGGGCTCGGCCAACTCCAGCACCTGGGTTCACTTCCCCATGCACGACAAGATCAAGATCGGCTGGATCAAGCCCAAGATCGTCCAGGGCCATCTCGGCCAGTGCCTGCAATTCGTGCCTTCCGAGCTGACCGCGTCGGCCCTGGTCATCGTGCCGATCACCTCGTTCCTGACCTCACCGCTGGAATATTGGATCGTCGAGAGCCGGATCAAGGCCTACGACGGTGGCGAGGGCTACGACGACAACCTTCCGGACAACGGGCTGGCCGTCTGGTACACCAGCGTCGGCACCTACGCCCCCCCGAGCGCCCAGGACGACGTCCGCCTGATCGACTTCAGCAAGCCCACCCAGAATCCCCTGAGCTACAACAACCCGGGCAACAACGCCCTCTTCACCCTCAACCCCACCACCCCGAGCCGCTCGCTTCTCAACCGGAACGGCCAGTGGAACCTGCTCTGGTTCGAGAATGTCTCGGACGTGAACCTGAACTACAGCGGGTTGTTCATGTTCGCGGAGTTTTAGGAGATACCTCGACAGAGGACGCCTCGCCGGTGTACGCCGACCCTTGGCAGCGTACATCGGCAGGCGTCTTATGCGATGTCGGAGGAATGGGCGGCGAGTGCGGGGCGCGCAACCTCTCAGCGAAAATGCAAAGCGACAAGGCCTCCGATGAGCGCCGAGAGCAGTGCGATCAGAATCGTAACCCAGAGCGAACGCCTTTCCGGAGCCGGCAAATGGTCTTCGGTACTTACTTGAGGAGTGCTCATATTAGGCGCAGGAAGCGTAGTTTCCCTTACATCCCAGCCTTTGGCCAATTCCCTTATCAGTCGATCCAATTGATCGTCCCCTTCAGGCTCATACAGATAGATCACGTCTCTTTTTTTTGCAACAAGTGGCCAAAGCCAGTTTTCCATTGCCCCCCGGTCCAGCAGGATCGGGACAACAAGCTTTCCACTATCAAGAACTCCCTGGAGCTCTTCGGAGACATAGCTCGAGCGGCGGGAATTTGACGACAACAAGACGAAAACGGCTCGCGCGGCTTCTAATTCTTTTTCAATTCGCGGATCATAGGCCATGCCTACCACCAATGCTTCGTGGTCGAGAAATACGGAGATCCCAAAGAACCTGAGGCGCTCAGCAATCCCGGTCGCAACTTGGCGGTCCTCGCGTGCATAGGAAATGAAGACGCTATTCATGACTTGACTCCGCAACTCGGGTAGAAAGTTGTCGTACATACTCGTCGAAGTCTTCCATGCGAAGCAGTGACTTCGTTCCAAGGAGGGATAAAATTCCCATCTCCTGCAGTTCGCTTTCGCTTGGCCCATACCTAATGGCAACCACTCTCTTGCCACGAATCAGGGCTGCTCCAACCTCGGCGATAACCCAGGGACGCTGAAGGGAAGACGGCGTGAGCAAAACCAAGAGCTCTTCACTTCGCGACAATTCCAGCAGAATCGTCTCGCGAAAATCGTCGCCATAATCTATGCGGCCGGCATCGAGAAACACCGTCGCGCCGGAAGTCTCCACCTTGGGCTTCAAGAATTCTTTGACAATGAAGGTGTCGTCACTTCCATGCGAAAAGAAAATTCGATAAGGATTCACCATGAGCGGTCCTTGATGAGCCAATTCACATTCGAAGCCTTTGCCTCATCTCAACTCCTTAGCCGCGATTTCGCGGAGGCGAGTATACCTTAGCCTCCCGTAAAGGCCAAAAGGTTCTGGCACGCCTCGGCTTAGAGCGTGCGTGGAAAGCGCCTCCCCACTGTAGAGACGCCCCGTGGGGCGTCTCCGAGGCGGAGAAAACGGTTCAGCCGCCCCGACGGACCGACGCCGGGCACCGAGACCGCCGCTCCAGAGACGCCCCACGGGGCGTCTCTACAGTGGGGAGGGAAATTTGATCCTTTCGGCGAGTGCGCGGCCCGGCTCGGGCGGAAGGCTCATCCCAGCGGGCCGGAGACGCATTTGTCGGGGCGGTGAGGGCGCCGCGGCAGATGGGTGGCGGCGGGTGGCCGCAGAGTGCTAGCGCTTGTTCACGGCGAGCCAGGGCACGTTGCGGTATGAATCCGCCACCACCCAGCCGGCGGCCGTCAGCGTCCAACTGACGACGAGCTCAGCCCAATGTTGGGCGCTGATGTGGCCTGCCGCCAGGATCGGTACCCAGACCAGCAGCGTGAACAGGCCGATCTGCAACGCCGAAAGCGCGGCTGCCAGCCGTGCATACACGCCGACGAGCACCGCCGCGCCCGCGGCGAGGAAGGTACCGCCGGTGAAATACGCCCAAAAAGTATGCGCCGGCAGCCAGCCGGGAACCAGCGGCGCGGTCAAGTTGACATAGGCGAAATGGGACAGGCCGAAGGCGATCAGCGCCAGGCCATAGAGCACTCTCGCGCCGCGCACGCCCTTGTCGCCGATCGCGAAACCGAGCCACCGCCGGTCCCAGTCACCGGCGAACCAGGCATACAGCACCCAGGCGGCCGCCACGATCACCGCCGTCTCACCGCAGCTTTGATACGAACCTTCCACAGTGGGCGCGAGGACGATGAAGCGCCCTTTGAACAGCAGCATCCATAGCAGAAGGTAAACGAACAGCACGCGGGAAGCGGGAGCGGCTGCGCGCCGCCAGAGCAGGCCCATGCCGCCTCCTAGAGAGATGAAGGCGCAGAGGTAGGCCAGCGCTTCTCGTGCGGGTAGACCCGCGGGTACCGGCTGCCATATCGGGGCGAAATCGCCCTGGACCAGGCCCAGGATGCCGAGGGCGATCATCGTCGCCGCAAAGACCGCATGCCCCACGCTTGCGATGCGCATCGCCTTATCCTCCGGTGCTTCAATTTTCGATAGCCTTGGCGATCCCATTGCTTCCAAAGATAGCACCAAAGGCGACGGCAATCAACAGATTGCGTAACCTCATGCCGGCTGGGGTGCTTGGGTTTAGGTGCGGGCTTGGGTGCCAGGTGTTCCATCTGGCTGCCGCAGAGGTGCCAGGGGATTCTCCCTTCCCGTCCAAGGCACGTCAACCGCAGGTCAGGCCCAGCCCACCAATCCAGTCTCATTCATCGATAAGCCCGCGCCCCCCCCTCACAAACCCAAGCGGTTCTAGGGCGAGCAAGTTCCGGACCCCATTTTACGTCTCATTGGGGCATGAGCCGACGACTCCGCTTCATCCCGGACGGCGGTGCCCTGGTCGAGGTCACCACCCGCACCCTCCACAGCCGCTACCTCCTGCGCTCCAGCCCGGAGCTCGACGAGATCATCGTCGGCGTCCTCGGACGGGCCCAGCGCCTCTACGAGGTCCGCATCTGTGGCTACCTGTTCCTCTCCACGCACTACCACCTCCTGCTCGACGTAGACAATCCCCGCCAGCTCGCGCTCTTCATGGCGTACGTGAACTCCAACCTCGCCCGCGAGATCAGCCGCCTCTATCGCTGGCCGGAGAAGATCTGGTCAAGGCGATATCAGGCCATCGTGATCAGCGGCGAGGAAGCGGCCCAGATCGCGAGGCTGAGATACCTCCTCGCGAACGGCAGCAAGGAAGGGCTCGTCGCGCGTCCCCAGGACTGGCCGGGAGTCCACGTCGCCAAGGCGCTGATCCAGGGCGAGGATCTCACCGGCACCTGGTTCGATCGCACTCAGGAGTACGCGGCACGCAACCGGGGAGAGAAATTCGACCGCCTTCAGTACGCCACTCCCGAGACCCTGCACCTCTCTCCCCTCCCCTGCTGGAAGCACCTCCCCGAGGACGTCTGGCGAGGCCGGGCCCTCCACCTCATCCAGAAGATCGAGGACGAGACCGCCGCGCACTTGGCGAGAACCGGGAGCCAGCCCCTGGGAGTCGCGGCGATCCTCGGACGTCATCCTCACCACCGGCCCGCGAAGCAGAAGAGATCTTCCGCGCCGCTCTTCCATGCCTTCAGCGCCGCCGCCCGCCGCGGGCTCTGGGAAGCCTACCATCTCTTCGTCGCCGCCTTCCGGCAGGCGGCTGAAAAGCTCCGGGCAGGAGATCGTAACGCGGTGTTCCCGCTCGGGAGCTTTCCGCCGGCCTTGCCTTTCGTCGGCGGGTGAGCTTTCCGGGGCTTTGAAGATCTACAGATGGCGTTTTGAGATCGTAGAGCGGGAGAGGTGTGTCTGCTAGGCCTATTTTCTGCTTCAGAGGCCGTCCGATTTGGGAAAAAACAGGGACTTCAAGTGTCACAGGATGATTTCCTCGGTTCAATGGGACCGAAGAAGCGCGGGCTGAGCCACGAGGAAGCACGAAGAGCGACTTCCTTACGCGACTTTTTCAAGAATTACCTGGCACCTTTGTGGCTGGCTGGCTGCCTTTGTAGCCGCCTTTGTGGCCAGCACCTTTGCGGCACCTTTGTGCTCGGCGCCTAGAAAAAATATCCACCCGCATTTCGGCGTTTTTGCCCTAGCCATTTCTTAACATCTCCATCCTTCAAAGCAATATAAATTGGCTGCGCGTCACCCCAAATAGCTTTACGAGTAATATCTATGCCCGCTTCGTCGCAAATCATCATGGCATGCGCCGCCTCGGCTTCGGCGATTACCCTCGAACCTCCGAAACTGCCGAAGCCAGAAGTATTAGCAACCAAGATACCAAGATCCCGGTAATCGGCATTATCGCTGACGATCCACACTGCCGCCTGCCTAGTACCATAACCGACACTCGCCTTAGCCAGAACTGGCATCAACTTCGCCAACTCAGCTTGTTGAGGAGAACGCTCAACGCTAAAAGTATCACTACTGCTTGGAATTTCTCTCGGCCTATTGGCACAAGCAGTGGATGGCAAAATTGACTGCCAATCGTCGTCAGAAAGCCTGACTTCGCTGATGTCGGTCGCGACCATGTTCTGCGATGACGGGTTCGCTGCGACAAACAAAGTGCCAACTGGAATGCGAAGCGTGATAGGGTAGGAGACTAGCCTTCTTACTCGCAAGCTCACGCTATCTATCCCACTGCCCTGAGTCTGAATCTCGATTTTCTTCTCACTCATGAGGTCAACGATGTCCCGCCCTTCTGTAATCTCTGTCAGGACCCTCCTTGCCTCGGCCTCCTTCGCGTGTCCGGGAAATTCGGCCAAGAATTCCTTGAGGGCGTTCTCAGTTCCCTCATGGACCGCATTTGAAAAGGGCTCATAGTTAACCCGCAAGCTCGCTTGCTTGGCCTTAGCCTCAACGATAAACTGACCGTTGGGATAAGCGTCTGCGTAGGCTCGAAGCGAGCGAATTGTATTCGCGGCCTTTGCCCGCCGCCAAACCAATTGTTCAATAACAGGGCGTGCCTTGGTCAATATGACAGGCAGAAGAATGGCAGCGCTTAGAACTATAATCGCGAGGCCTACAAGCTTTTTCTTAGTCGTTTTCATACGCGACTCTTCGGCTACACCCGCCTCGCGTTTGTCCCAAGCTCAAGTCGCATTGCCTCGGAGCTAATGGCAGGCCAAGTCGCTCTTGCGCCCGAGAACCAAGTAATCTCTCCGAGCCTGGTACAACCTTAGAGCGCGCAGAGGCATCCGTCTTGTATATCATTTGGCTGGCTGGACTTAGCAGACAGATTATCGCTTTGCCGTACTTTCGTCAACGCCATGGAGACTGTCGCATAAGCAACTGTGTGGATGGTCTCAACGGCTGGTGCTTCGGGGCTCCGATGGGCCGGGGTTTGGGAACCTCGGAGACAACCGTACTTGCGGTTCGCAGGCTGGTCAAAGCTCGCCCTCTGGGCGATCCCCCACCCTCTGACGATGCGTAGGAGAGGATGGGTTGAAATCCCAGGCTCTACGCCTACTCCCCTTCGGGGCAGGATAGCGGGATTTGTACCGCGAGGCCAGGATAACCGTCCCGGAAGAAAGATGGCGGCTCAAACGCCAGGATGCCGCCCTCGGAACTGTCCCCCGTCCCTCCGAGGCCAAAATATCCGCTCGGAAAGAAAGATACGCCGTAAAACTCCAGGATTCCGCCTCGGGAAGAAAGATGGCGGCTCGGGAAGCTGGACAAGGGCCCGTCCAAGCAAGATGGCCGCTCGGGAAGCTCAATACGGCTCATCCAAGGAAGAGGAGCGCCCGGGAAGCTAAAAACGTCGCCGTCCAAGGAAAATTTGCGTTCGGGAAGCTCAGAACGGGCGATTCAGGGAAAAAAGCCGTCGGGATGGCTAAAACAGGGCCGGGGAGGTGAAAAACAGGCGCGTCCTGGGTTCCAGCGGGGATTTCCGAAAAAAGAGGGGCCGGCGCTTGCGCGTCGCCGGCCCGGACTGAGCAAGCGAGGTGTTTAGTTGTTCTCAACCGGCGGGGCGCCGTCGGGGCCGCCGTGCGGACCGTGGGGGTGCGCCGCCTCGATCTGCGCGAGCTTGGCCTGCTGGTCAGGCGTCAGCAGCGCCATGAACTTGGTCTTGAAATCCTCGTGCAGGGCCTTGAGCTGCAGCTCGGTGTTGTGGGCGGCCATGGTCTTCTGGCCGACCTCGTCGGAGTTGGGGTTGACGCCGTTCATCAGGGTCTTGAGCTCGGCCTGCTGCTGGTGATGCTGGGCCATCAGCGGCTGGGCCTTGGCCATCAGATCGGCGTGGAGCTTCTTGACGGCGGCCTGCTGGTCGGCGGTGAGGTTGAGGGCCTTGGCCATGTGGTCCATGTGGGCCGCCATGTCGCCGTGGCCGTGCGGGCCGTGCATCTGGGCCTGGACGGCGAAGGTGGCGCCGAGAACCAGCGCGGCGCTGAGGCAGAACGTCATGATCTTTTTCATCTGTCTATCTCCTTTAGGAGCGCCGCTCCTTCGCGGCGCCATCGTATCTTCGAGCTTCAGGATAGAGGCGCCGGCGGCCCCAGTCCTCAGGAGGACGCAAGTTCTTTGTAAGCGTTGTAAAGCCGTCGATTCACAAGATAGGTCAACCGGCGAAGCGGTACCCCCGGCGGTGCATGGTGAGGATCAGCTCAGGGCGCGACGGATTGCGCTCCAGTTTCTGGCGCAGCGAGGCGACGTGGACGTCCACCGTGCGGGTGGTGGGCATGGCGTCGTACCCCCAGACTTTGTCGAGGAGCTCGTCGCGGGTGAGCAGCGCGCCCCGGTTCTGGATGAAATAGGTGAGGAGCTTGAACTCCAGCGCCGAGAGGGGCACGGCTTCGCCGCCGCGGAAGACCTCGGCGCGCCGGAAGTCCACCCGGACGTCGCCGAAGGTGTAGGTGCCCGCGGCGGCCGCGGCCGGCGTGCGCGCGCGGCGGAAGAGGGCCTCCATGCGGGCGAGCAGCTCGATCATCTCGAAGGGCTTGGCCACGTAATCGTCGGCGCCCAGCTTCAGTCCCACCACGCGGTCCACCACCTGGCCACGGGCGGTGAGCATGACGATCGGCACCTGGATCCCGCGCGTCCGCAGCTCGCGGCAGACCTCGAAGCCGTCCCGCCGCGGCAGCATGACGTCGAGCAGGATGAGGTCGAAGGAGCCTTCCAGCGCCCGGCTGAGCCCCTCCTCGCCGTCGCCGGCGGTCTCGACGTCGTACCCCTCGCTGATCAGCCGGTCGGTGAGGGTGAGCACCAGGCTCGGCTCGTCCTCCACCAGCAGGATGCGGCGCGAGGAGGAAAGTGCAGCCTCGGCGGTCACGCCGGCGCCTCCATGCCCTGCATCTCCTCGGCGGCGCTGGCGGCGGGCAGCCGCAGGGTGAAAGCGGTCCCCTTCCCCTCTTCCGTCGTCACCGTCACCCGGCCGCCGTGGGCCTCGGCGATGTGGCGTACCAGGCTCAAGCCCAGACCGCTGCCGGGGATGCCGTCGGTGGCCGCGTCGGGACCGCGGAAAAAGGGTTCGAAGAGGTGCGGCAGGTCCTCGCGGCGGATGCCCGGGCCGCGGTCGGCGACGGTGATCTCCACCGGTCCGTCGACCACCCGCCGCACGCTGACGCCGATCCAGGCGGCGCGGCTGCCGTACTTGACGGCGTTTTCGATCAGGTTGGCCACCGCCCGGCGGAGCGCGGCGCCGTCGGCCATCACCGGCGGCAGCCCGGGCTCGACCTCGCGCTCGACCTCGATGTGCTTCTCGCGCAGCAGCCACCGGCAGTCCTGGAGGGCGCCGTCGACGGCCTCGCCGACCTCGACCGGCCGCGGATGATAGACGCGGCGCCCCGACTGGATGCCGGCGAACTCGAGCGCCTGCCCCACCATGTTGGAGAGGCGGCGCCCCTCGCTCTCGATCAGCGCGCCGTAGCGGCGCACCTGGCCGGGATCGGCCACGACGCCGTCCGCCAGGTTCTGCCCGGCCGAGCGGATGGCGGTGAGCGGCGTGTTCAGCTCGTGGGTGACGCCGGCCACGAATTCGATCTGCTGGTGCGCCAGCCGCTGCGCCCGCTGGGTGGTGACGAACATCATCCCGGCTGTGGCCCCGAGCAGCGCCAGGATGCCGAGGCTGATCCCGAGGTTGCGCCGGCGGATGGCGGCGACGGCCTCCTCCAGGGTGCCGTCGCGGTGCTTGATCATCAATTCCCAGGGTCCGGAGTCATGGCGGCGTCCCTCGGGCGGCGGCGCTCCGGCGTGAGAAACGTCATGGGCGTCATGGGACCGCGCGGGCTCGGAGGCGCGGCGGCGGTGGGCCAAGCCGGCCTCGACGATGAGCGAGTGCAACTCCTCGAACGGCCGCACGTCGAACAGTCCCACCTGGAGGTCGCCGGAGCCGAAGGAAGCCGGAGTCATTCTGGAATCCGAGAGGTAGAGGATGCGCCGCGGATCGCCGGTGACCCGCACGCCGACGGCATAGTCGGCCCATTGGGGGCCGCCGAAATAGTGGCGGGTCAGCTCCGGGAAGATGTCGCCGGTGATCGTCTTCAGATCGAACCGCACCACCAGGCGCGCGCCGGTGGCCGGGCCGACGTCCGGTTCGTGGCGCTCGAGGAGGTCGAACGGAATCACCAGGCCCGGAATCTCCGCCGCCACCGCCGGTCCGAAGCCGAAACCGCCGTGCACCGGACGGGAGGAAGATTCGTCGAGGCGCCGGCGGAGGTCGGCCAACTCGGGCGGCCAGGAGCAACTGACAAAGCGGTGCTCGGCGGGCCAGAGGACCTGCAGCTCCGAGCCGCCGTCGGCGGCGCGGCGGATCACGAAGACGTCGCGCACCAGGTGCGGATAGGGCGCCTCGGCCATCCAGCGGTCGTACTGATGCGCCACGCGGTCGAGACGCGCGTCCCCGGACTCCCCCGGCGGCGAGTGGAAGAAGAGGAAGGCGCGGGTGACTTCGCGGTCGAAATCCTCGCTGAAACGGGAACCGGCGGAACGCAGGCCCGTCCGCATGCGATGCCGCTCCATTTCGCTCACCTCGCCGCTCCAGATGTACTGGAGGCTGGCCAGCACGGCGAGCAGGACCACCAGGATCACCGGGATAGCGAGAGGAAGTTTTTGCGCGAGGCGCCGGGATCTCATGGTGAAAGTTTAACAGCCGTCCCGCCAAGGGGATTCCGGGGGTCTGGGAAACTTTACATCACTTACAAATTCCTTGCCTGCCCCTGAAGACTCGCCGCGCTGCTACCCTCTAGGCTCCAACTTGACGAGAAGGAGGCCGGAGATGGCGGGACCGCGCAAGAATCGAAAAATCCTGAAAATGGCTCTCGGGCTGCTGGCGCTGGCGGGAACGGCCGCCATCCTGCCGGCCGCCGGCCCCGCCGCGACCTCGGTGTCCGCCGACTCGGCGAGCCCGGCGCACGCCCCCAGCCTCGAGGGGACCTGGACGCTGAACGAGGACCTCACCGCGCGGATGCGGGAGAACGATCAGCAGCACGGCGACAAGCGGGGAGCCGGCGGCGGCTTCGGCCATCGCGGCGGCGGTGGACGGCGCGGCGGCGGCAGCGGCCAGCCCGGAGAGCCGGGTGAGCCCGGCGAGCCTCCGGGCGGACCGAATACCGAGATCGTCGGCGAGAACCCGGCTCACGAGGAGGAAACGCCGCGCCCGTCGTTCGCGGGGCTGTCGGAGCTGACGATCAGCCAGCAGGGCCGGCAGGTGACGATCACCGACAAGGATGGCCACGCCCGTGTCCTCACCACCGACGGCAGCAAGGTGAAGGACGACAAGGCGCCCGGCGGACCGGCCGAGGTCCAGGCGAAATGGGACAAGGACGGCACCCTGATCGTGCAGGTGAGGCCGGCCAAGGGGCCCCGGCGGACCGAGTCCTACATCGTCTCCAACGACCGCAAGCACCTCTACCTCGTCGTCGACATCGACGGGGAGGGCACCCGCCCCAACCTCAAGATCCGCCGCGCCTACGATCCCGCCACTCCCCCCGAGAAGCCGGCCACGCCGGGAGAATCCTCGGGCGAAGGGGACACCGAGTTGGCGTGACCGAGGGCGCGGCGTGCAGATTTTTTCGAGACTGCTCGCCGTACCAGCCCGCCTACCGAATCCCTGCCGACGCCCCCCTCTCCACAGATTTGTGGAGAGGGGGCACCCGCCTGGGCGGAGAGACCGGCGTTGAATGGAAACGTTGGTGGCCTGCGACCTCATCCCCTATCCCCTTCTCCTAAAGGAGAAGGGGGACGACTGCGACGCGGCCCCAGCTAGGCCCTCCCTCTCCTTTAGGAGAGGGATCGAGGGTGAGGTCGCAGGCCACCAACGCCCCCCTTCTGCTATCGTTCCCTCCGGGGGACCCCGATGATCGCGAAGACCTTTCTGCTCGGCCTCGCCGCCGCCGTCTTCTCTCCATTCCTCCTGGCCGCCCAGGCGCCGCAGCCCGCCGGCGACTGGCCGGCGTGGGGGCACGATGCCGGCGGCCAGCGCTTCTCGCCGCTGGCCACGATCGACCGCGGCAATGTAGGGACGCTCAAGGTCGCCTGGACCTTCCACACCGGCGACGCTTACCAGCCGAAGCGGTCCAAGCCGACCGCCTTCGAGGCGACGCCGATCTACATCGACGGCACGCTCTTCCTGTCGACGCCGCTCGGCCGCATCCTGGCGCTCGATCCGGTCACCGGCGCGCAGCGCTGGGCCTTCGACGCCAAAATCGACAAGGACGCCGGCTACGGCGACTACGCCAGCCGCGGCGTCTCCACCTGGAAGGCGCCCTCGGGGCAGCGGCGGATCTATCTCGCCACCATCGATGCCCACCTGATCGCCGTCGACGCCGCCAACGGCAAGCCGTGCGCCGATTTCGGCGACCAGGGCGTCGTCGACCTCCGCCGCGGCCTGCGCATCCCGGTGCAGTCCGACCGCTACGCCGACTACGAGGAGACCTCGCCGCCGGCCGTGATCGGTTCTACGATCGTGGTCGGCTCCGGCATCGCCGACAACAACCTGGTCGGCGCGCCGAGCGGCGAGGTGCGCGGCTTCGACGCGCTCACCGGCAAGCTGAAATGGGCCTGGGACCCGATCCCGCAAAATCCGCAAGATCCCGGTGCCGCCACCTGGAAGAACGGCGGCGCGCAGCGCACCGGCGCCGCCAACGCCTGGTCGGTGATCGCCGCCGACCCCGAGCGCGGGCTCGTCTTCATCCCCACCGGCAGCGCCAGTCCCGACTATTTCGGCGGCGAACGGCTGGGCGACAACCGCTACGCCAATTCGATCACCGCCCTGCGCGCCGAGACCGGCCAGCTCGTCTGGTCGTTCCAGACCGTGCATCACGATCTCTGGGATTACGACATCGCCTCGCCGCCGGTGCTCTTCGACGTCCACCGCGCCGGCAGGACGATTCCCGCCGTCGGCGTCGGCTCCAAGGATGGAAACTATTTCATTCTCAACCGCGAGACCGGCGAGCCGGTCTTCGGCGTCGAGGAGCGGCCGGTGCCGAAGAGCGACGTCGCGGGCGAGGTCGCGTCGCCCACGCAGCCCTTCCCCCTCCTCCCCCGCCCGCTGGCGCCGCAGTCGATGGACGTCGCCAGGATCATGGGTTCCGAATCGGACCGCGCCTGGTGCCGCGCGGAGATCGCCAAGCTCCGCAACGATGGGGTTTTCACGCCGCCGAGCCTGCGCGGATCGCTGATCCTTCCGGGCAACATCGGCGGCCTCGCCTGGGGGGGCGCCGCCTACGATCCCGAAAACCACCTGCTGCTGATCCCCACCAACAACCTCGCCGCGCAGGTGCGGTTGATCCCGCGGGCCGATTTCGACAAGGAGGAGGAGGCCAACGGCCGCGACCTGAGCGGCGGCTGGGAGCTCGCCCGCCAGCGCGGCACCCCCTTCGGCATGGCCCGCCGCTTCCTGCGCGCGCCCGGCGGCTGGCCCTGCACACCGCCCCCCTGGGGCACCCTGAACGCGGTCGACGCGGACAGCGGCGCGCTCAAATGGAGCGTGCCGCTCGGCCGGCTGCCGCGCATGGGCCCGGCGGACCCGCCGCCGGCCGAATACGGCTCGATCGCGCTCGGCGGCCCCATCGTCACCGCCGGCGGCCTCGTCTTCATGGCGGGAACGATCGATTCCGCCCTCCGCGCCTTCGACGTCACCACCGGCAAGGAGCTCTGGAAAGCCGACCTCCCCACCAGCGCGCGCTCAGTGCCGATGACCTATCGCGGCCCGGATGGAAAGCAATACGTGGTGATCGCCGCCGGCGGCCACGGCCTGCCGATGGCGCCACTGGGGGATTCCGTGATCGCGTTTCGGCTGGGGCCGTAGTGGTCAGGAAAACAAGGGACCCAAGGGACACCAGGGACAACAGGGACTTCAGGAAGAAGCAAGAGCAAGAACGAACAGAGATGGCCTTCCGGCGGTGTGCTTAGGTGTTTTGTCCCTGCCGTCCCTGCTGTCCCTTGCGTCCCTTGTTTCCTTCTGCTTTCCTGCTACCCGCCCGATTTGATCGCGGCCCTGCGCGTCGCCAGCGAGGCGCGGCCGGCGGCGACCGCGCCGCCGCGCAGGCTGGCGCTGATCCTCTCCAGGTTCCGCTGCAGCGAATCGACCGCGTTGGCTTCGCTCTGGAAACTATCGGCGTCCCGGAGGATGTCCTCCTCGAGCTTGCCGATCTCCACGAAGAGGCGGGCGCGCAGCCGGTCCGCCGGCGTGCCGAAGGGGGGCGAGTTGACGAGCTGATTCACGATGTCGACGACGGCGAGCACGGGCTCCGGCAGGGGCGGCTCCTTGGCGGCCTCGCGCCGCGCCTCCTCGGCCTTCTGGCGTGCGTGTCCCAGCGACTGCCCCATGGAGATCGGCGACACCGAGTCGGCCGCGTCGGTCAGGTAGACGAGCACGTCGATCTTCCGCCCCAGCTCCTTGGCGCGGAGCTGCGCATCCCCCTGCAGCGCGCCGATGCCGTTGCCGGTCTCGGCGAGCACCCGCCGGGTGTCGACGGGCTCCTGGGCAAGGAGGGAGTGAGAGCCGAGGGCGAGAAGAGAGACGACTGAAACGATCCCTACGATCCTGGACATGGGCTTGTCTCCGCGACCGCGACTTCCGGTCCTCAAGGGTTGGAATCGACCTGCGCAACCCGCTGCGACGTCACGATGCTTCTTGCCTTTGTACGGAAAGGCTGCGCCGAGCGTCTAACCGGCGATCGATTCCAACCCGCGAGCTCGCGGGAGCCCTCAGGGCAGGATGCGGATGACCACCGCCTCGAGGCGCCGGGACTGCCCGGTCGTCCCGATCACCGCGCCATCCCTCGCCGGGCCCGTCCAGCCGATGGCCTCGAGCTGGCCGAAGTACTCGACGTGGCCGCCGCCGGACTGGATCCAGACCCGGAGCGCCTCCATCCGCCGATTCTGGCCGACGGTGCCGGCGACCGCGCCGTCGCACACCGCCGCCTGCCAGCCGATGTTCTCCAGGTAGGCCTGATAGCAGATCGACCGCCCCGGCGCGGTGATGGTGATCGCTTCCATCCGCAGGCTCTGGTGCACCGTGCCGGCCACGTCCCCGGTGCAGGTCTGCGGCTGCCAGCCGATGCTCTGCACGTGCGCCTGATAGCAGAGGGGCAGCGTCTGGAACGACAGGCCGCAGGAGCCGGCCCCGGAGTTCAGCCAGATCTGCTGGAGCAGGAAATTTCTGCCGCCGAGGGTGACGTTGGCGAGCGCGCCATTCGCGGTGACGAAGGTCGCGCCGAAGTTCCAGGCGCACTTGTCGGCGTTCTCGTTGCCGCTGGCGTCGTACCAGGCGTTGAGGTCGGGATCGGTCACCGCCTCGCTCAGCTCGTGTGCCATGACGCTCGCCATGGCGTCGGCGCCGGCGTTGCCGTTCGGCCCCACGGTCTGGGCGGAGCACGCGCCGGGGCAGCGGTCGCTGTTGCCGACGAACGCGTACTTGATGTCGAAGCCGTTCAGGCCGGTATGGCCGTGATACCCGCACTGGGCCGTGCAGAAGCCACCATGGCTCGTCTCGTTGACGTCGGCCGAGGTCAGGACGAAATAGACTCCGTTGGGGTCGGTCGGCAGCCCATTGGCGAGGCCGCGGGACACGATCGCACGGATACTGGTCTCGCTCAGGGTCGCGCCCTGGGAGTAGGCGTCGAAGATCTGGTTGGACATGAAAATGCCGTTCGACACGTGACGGCTATTGTCGAAGTACGAACCGTTGGTGTTGAAATAGCTCGAACCGTTCAGGCCGGTCATGAGCTGCGGCAGGAACGTCGTCGCCGTGTTCCCCGCCCAGTTGCCATACCAGATGAAATACGTGTTGTGGGAGCTCTCCATGACCGGGCCATCGTTGTAGTTGATCCCGGTCGCCACCTGATGTTTCAGATCCAGCCCATCCAGGACCGGTACCGACCCCGTGGGCTTCACGGCCTTCGACGCCGCCTGTGCCGGCAAGCCCGCCGCTACGAGACCGCACAACACGAACCCGAGACAAAAATGCCTTTTCATCCGCCGACCTCCTGGTTCCCAACGTAATAGATATGACCTTCTGGCCATATCTAACTAAACTACTGACCGGAAGTCAATGGACCCTCCCCTCAACCGTCGACGTCAGGGGATGTAGCCATCCACCTCCACCGTGACCTTCAGGGTGCCGTTACCGCGCACGAAGGGGAGGACGTCGAGCGTGCCGTGCGCTGACAGGGGGACCGTAAAGCTGGCGGAGCTGGAATGGCTGCGGCTGAAGAGCAGGAGGCCGGCGACCGACGTCGTGACGTCGCCCTGAAGGACCTCCACGGTTCCCTTCCCCGTTCCTCCGACCGCGGTGACCTTGGTGAGGACTTGATGGGCGCCGGCCGGCACGCCGCATCTCCCTGTAGCCTGCACGGCCTTGCGAACGCTCGATTGCAGGACTTGGCTCAACAGGTTGCACGGGGGCACGGTGACGGGGCCGTTCGAGGGAGGGGGATCGAGGCTGAAGACGAAAACGTCTTTCCGGCCGTTGAAATCGGCGGGAACAAGATCGGGAGAATAGCTTTCGAAGGCGGCCTGGCGGCCGTGCGTGCTGAGGAAAAGAGGCGGCGGCGTCAGCACGTTATCGAAAACGACCGGCGTGTCCTTCGAACCCGCGACGACGGTGAGCGAGCCGGCGATCCGGTTGTAGAGGTATACGTGGCGGCCGGTTCCGGATTCTCCGGAGAGCTCGGTGGAGCTGCTGACGAAGCCAAGGGTGCCGCCGTCGGCGCTGATCGCCACGCTCTCGGCTCCCTGCGGCGCTCCGTGACCGGGATCGGCAATCGAAGACGACACCAAGGTCGCCGTCGCCGAGATCCGGTCATATAAAAAAGCCTGCTCGGCCGTCACCGTCGCCTCGACGTTGCCGATGAAGCCGATCCAGCGACCGTTGGCGCTCAACACCGGGGCGCCCAGATCGTTGGTGCCCGCGCCGCCGACGAGCGTCAGAGCTCCGCTCATCCGATCGTACAGATAAAAATACCTGACAAATCCCGCGGCCGGGCCGTCTCCCAGAAGGCCCCCGTTGCCGCTGGAGAAGACGATGAACCGCCCGTCCGCGCTCACCGACGAGGCCCCGCCCACCGATCCGGTGCCGCCTGTGGCCGGAGCACCGGCAAGGTGGCTCACCAGACGATTGGTGCCGGCGACCCGGTCGTAGAGAAAGACGTTGCGGCCATCAAAAAGCGGCACGCCGCCCTGGCCGGGAACCAGATCGCTGGCCTTGCTCTCATAGACTACAAAGTTGCCGTCCGCGCTCACCACGGGATTGAACGATTCCGCGTCCCCCGTCCGAACGGGGCTCGCGACCGACCGGCTCACCAGGGTGATCGTGTTGGCCACCCGGTCGTAAAGGAATACGTCATTGACGCCGAGGCCGTCGGCGTCGTCGAAGCCTGGCACCAGGTCGGTCGCGGAGCTGACGAAGGCCACGAAGCGGCCATCCGCGCTGAGCGCGGGCGATCCCGAGGGGCCGAACGCGCTGAGCCCTGGAACGACCGCCGACCGGGTCACCAGCGCCGTGGCACCGGTGGTCCGGTCGAACAGGAACAGATCGGGATAACTTTGCGGTAGCCCCGGAACGGGATCCTGGATGGTCCGGTCGGTCACT
The DNA here is from genome assembly GCA_963718645.1 of uncultured Acidobacteriota bacterium. Lineage (GTDB taxonomy): Bacteria > Acidobacteriota > Thermoanaerobaculia > Multivoradales > UBA5704 > DATARR01. Next base: position 565,512 of record OY970373.1, on the reverse strand, counting down.
CCCGCCGCCAGGTTCGTGGCGACGCTGATGAAGGCCACGAAGCGACCGTCGGCGCTGAGGGCCGAGGATGACGATTGATCGTTTCCCGCCAGAGCCGGTCCGCTCGCCGCGTGACTGACCAGGAGGTTCGTGCCGGTCGCGCGGTCGCGGAGAAAGACGTCCGTCCCCTGATTCACGTCCACCTGCCCGGCCACCAGATTGGCGGCGGCGCTCTCATAGAGCACGAAGCGTCCGTCGGCGCTCAAGCCCCGCAACGAGCTCGAGGCGTCCGGGGTAACCGAGGGCTCACCCGGCGCGTGCAGCGTGGCATAGGCATTGGTGCCGGCGGCGACGTCGTGAAGGATCACGTCCTCGCCGTTGTTGAAATCCCTGGTGCCGGCGACGAGATTGTCCGCCATCGTATAAAAGGCGACCTGCGAGCCGTCGGCGCTGATCGAGGGGCCGAAGGAGAAATGGTTTCCGGTGCTGGACGGCGAGCCGTTCGCGGCGCTCACCAGGGCCACCGTGCCGCCACTGCGGTCGAACAGGAAGATGCTGGGAGGCGCGACGAAAACCTGACCTGACACGACGTTCTGAGCCTCGCTCTCGAAAGCGACGAAGCGGCCGTCGGCGCTGATCGAGGGCCGTGACGAACCGCCGTAGCTCGCGGGGATCGTCGGCGAGCCATTCGCCCGGCTCACCAGCGTCACGGAGCCGGAGCTCCGGTCGTAGAGGAACAGAGCCTGCCTCGGAGAAGGGGGCACGGACTGCCCGGGAACCAGGTTCTGGGCCAAGCTGCCGAAGACGACAAAACGGCCGTCCGCGCTGAGGAACGGTCCAGTGCCATCGTTGAAGGACGACGCGTTGTCAGCGGCCGTCATGGGCAGGCCGGCGGCATGGCTCACCAGCACCGTCGTCCCCGACGCGGATTCGTAAAGGAACAGATCCGGGCCATCATTGGTATCGACCTCGCCCGGAAGCAGATTGGTGAGGTCGCTCACGAAGACGATCGTGCCGCCGTCGGCGCTGATGATGGGGCTGCCGCCCAGGCCGATCCACCGGACAGCTCCGGAGAGGCGGTCATACAGGAACGTGCCGATCTGACCCGGAACCAGGTCGGTGGCGGCGCCAGCAAAGGCGACGAACCGGCCATCCGCGCTGAGCGAGAGATTCTGTGACGAAGCGTTGCCGGTCGTGGATGTCGAACCGCTGGTGTGGCTGACCAGCGAGGTGTTGGCCGTCGTCCGGTCGTACAGGAAAACGTCCTGGCCCCGGTTGGTGTCCTGCTGGCCGGGGATGATGTCGGGAGCGTCGCTGGCGAAAGCGACGAAGCGGCCGTCCGCGCTGATCTCGACCTCGCGGACACCGGAGATGTTGTTGGCCTGGCCGAAGACCGAAGGGGCGATCCGGATCGTCGTTCCCGACGTCGAATCGAACAGGAAAAGCTCCGGAGGCTCGATCTGAAACCCGTGCTCCGTCTGATCGGCGGTGAGGTCCGCCGCCCTGCTGATGAACGCGACCCAGCGGCCATCGGCGCTGAGCGCGGCCTGCTCCGCTCCCCGATCGGAGGTCGCCGCCGGTGAAGCGATGGAGTGGCTGACCAGCGTCGTGGCGCCGGAGATCCGATCGTGGAGATAGACGTCCAGCGTCACGCTCGACGGATCGGTCCGCGTCTGCCCCGGAACCAGGTTGTTCGCCGAGCTGAGAAACGCCACCCATCGTCCGTCCGCGCTGATCGAGGGCGCGGGGAGGATCTGATTCGCCACTGAGCCGGACGCGGTATCCGAAGCCTTGCGCGGATAGACCTTGGAGACCAGCTCCACCTGCCCGGCCGCGAAGGCGGCGGTGGCAGCCAGGAATGTCAGCAGGAGGATTCCGCCGACCAGCCTCGGGAGAAGCTTGCGAGAACGAAGACGGGGAAGAACCGGAGCTTGCGGCATGAAGACTGTCTCCTGCGTTGCGAGTTCAAGGCGACGCTAGCATAACCGATTGGGCAGCACTGTCAGATCCTTGCGCTTCGCGCTTAGGATATGATGAAGGTCGATTCAAGTCAGCAGGGGATTCTTCGAGGGGTAAGCGGCCATGACCGACGTGCCAGAGAGCTTCTGGGACAACCTCCTGGACTCGATCCAGGAAGGCACAGTCGTGCCCGTTATCGGCTCGGAGCTGGTCACCGTCCGGGAAGGCGATCAGGAAATCACCCTCGACCGCTGGCTGGCGCGGCGGCTCGCGGCCGACCTCAGCCTTCCCACCGACGAGCTTCCCGAGGGCTTTGCCCTGAACGAGGTCGTCTCGCTCCACCTGCGCCGACGCGGAGAGCGGGAGGAGCTTTACCCTCGGATTCACCGGATGCTGCGCAATGCTTCCCTGACCCCTTCGGAACCCCTTCTGGCGCTCGCGGGCATTCCAGGCTTCAACCTGTTCGTCTCGCTCACCTTCGATTCGCTGCTCGCCGACGCTCTCGGCGCCGCGCGGACCGGCACCCGCGCGGACCAGATCGCCTATTCGCCCAGCACCGTCCGCGACCTCGCCGACCCGAAGGCCGATCTTCGGCAGCCGCTCGTGTTCCACCTCCTGGGGCGCGCCTCGGCGTCACCGGACTACGCCATCTGCGACGAGGATCTGCTTGAGTTCGTGCTCGGCCTGCAAGATAAGCAGCGACAACCCAAGAACCTGTTCGACGCGCTACGCACCAACCATCTGCTCATCCTTGGTTGCAGCTTCGGGGACTGGCTCGCGCGCTTCTTCCTACGCACCGCCCGAAGTCTAGAGCTATCTCAGAATCGCAGGCGGTGGGATCGGTTGGTAGGCGACCAGATCCAACAAGACGTCAAGCTGGCGGTATTTCTCGAGAGCTTCAGCTCCGAAGCTCGTGTGTTCTCGTTGACCGCCGAACAGTTCGTTACCGAGCTCGCAGCGCGTTGGCACGCTGCTCATCCGCTGACGGCGACAAGCGCGAAGCCCGCAACCTCGGAGCCAAGCAAGGCTGGAAACACCATTCCAACCGGAGCAATCTTCGTCAGCTACGCGAGCGAGGACCTGGAAGCTGCCAGGCGATTGACCGAAAGCCTGAGCGCAGTCGGCCTTGACGTTTGGTTCGACAAGGCCGCTCTCCAGATGGGAGACGATTGGGCGCTCAGCATCAGACTTGGCATCAAGGAATGCTCTCTGTTCCTGCCTGTGATCTCTGGCGAGGCCGTCAGCGCAAAGAACTGGCGTAGGGAGTTCTGGACTGAGTGGAGGGAAGCGGACCGCTTAGCCGATCGGATAGCACAGGGAGATCCTTTTATCTTCCCCATTGTGATCGACGGCACCCGTATTGATCAAGCCATCCTACCCGAGTCTTTCAAACGCGCACAGGGCAAGAGCTTGCCTAACGGCATCGTCCCTCCGGATGTCGCAGAGAAGCTTCGAGAACTCGTACGTGACTTCCACCGCCGGCACCGAGCGACATAAGACTTGAGCGAACCACGAATGGCGGAGCCACAACGCCAGGCCCTCAGCCGCGACAACCCGTGGCCCGGCCTCGATCCCTTCGACGAGGCGGACCAGGAGTTCTTCCACGGCCGGTCGGCGGAGTCGGAGGAGCTGCTGCGGCTCGTCCGCCGCGAACCGCTCACGGTTCTGTTCGGCCGCTCCGGATTTGGCAAGACCTCGCTTCTCAAGGCCGGATTATTCCCCCGCCTCCGCAACGAGGACGCTCTGCCCGTCTACGTGCGCCTCGACCATGCCGACGGAGCGCCATCGCTGCGCGAGCAGATCTATCGTGGATTGCAGGCGGAGTGCGAGGCTAATCGAATCCAGGCCTCTCCTCCCCTGAACGGCGAAAGCCTCTGGTCGTTCTTCCATCGGCGCGACGCGGAGTTCTGGAGCGAGCGCAATCGTCCAGTGACTCCCGTGATCGTGTTCGATCAGTTCGAGGAGATTTTCACGCTCGGCCAGGAAAGCGAGGCGGCGCGGGCTCGCTCGGCCGCCTTTCTCGCCGAGCTGAGCGATCTGATCGAGAACCGGCCGTCCGACACAGTCAAGCACGCGTTGGAGGCCGATCCCACAGCGACGAGACGATTCGACTTTAAGCGCTCCACGGCGAAGATCGTGCTGAGCTTCCGCGAGGATTTCCTGGCCGACATGGAAGGGCTGAAGGAGCGGACGCCCTCCCTCATGTACAACCGCTACCGTCTGCTCGCGATGAGTGGTGCCCAGGCCTACGAAGTGATCACACGCGCCGGCGGGGCACTGGTCGACGACGAGGTCGCGCGGCGGATTCTCCGGCTCGCCTGGAAGAACGAGCCCAGCCCACCGATCGATCCGTCCGATTTATCCAAGATCGAGATCGATCCGGCGCTGCTCAGCGTGGTCTGCACCGAGCTGAACCACAAGCGTCAGCAGGCGAAACCGCCCCTCGACCGCATCACTCCCGATCTGCTGGAGGGCGCCGACCGCGAGATCCTCTCCGGCTTCTACGAGCGCGGCATGGCCGGCCTCGATCCGCACGTGAGGGCATTCGTCGAGGACGAGTTGATCACTGGGAGTGGATACCGCGACAGCCGCGCCCTGGAGGATGCCCTGGCTCAGCCCGGCATCAACCGCGAGGAGCTCGACACGCTGATCCGCCGTCGGCTGCTGCGAGTGGATGATCGGCAGAGCCTACGCAGGCTGGAGCTGACCCATGACGTGCTGACCCAGGTGGTCAAGGAGAGCCGGGATAGTAGGCGAACCCGTGAGGTCGAAGAGGCGGCGCTTGCGCAGCAACGGCGCAATCGGCGCAATGCGGCGCTCGTAGCAGCAGGGGCACTAATCGTGATCGTTCTCATAGGGTTTGCCGAGCGGTTCGCGTGGGAATCCAAACGGCTGCTACGCGAAGCGAAGAGCACACGGCTGATGGCCGATGCGGACCGGCTTCAGGAAGATCACTACGATAGATCTCTCTTAGTCAACCTGGAAGCAATTCGTTTCACGCCAATACTGGATGCCCAGGCGGGGCTGCTGCGACGCTTCGTGAGTCACCAGCATCTATCCGCGTTTCTGACAGGGCACAAGGAAGGTGTCTATAGCGTCGCCTTCAGCCCGGACGGCAGGCACCTAGCCTCCGCGAGTGGAGACAGGACCGTGATCCTCTGGGACGTGGGCAGCCGAAAGACCATCGCGAAATTGGTGGGGCACAAGGACGCGGTCACTAGCGTCGCCTTCAGCCCGGACGGCAAGCGTCTGGCCTCCGCGAGCGCGGACAACACCGTGATCCTCTGGGACGTGGACAGCCGAAAGACCATCGCTCCATTGGTTGGGCACAAGAACGTGGTCACTAGCGTCGCCTTCAGCCCGGACGGCAAGCGCCTCGCCTCCGCGAGTCGGGACAAAAACGTGATCCTCTGGGACGTGGACAGTCAAAAGATCATCACGACATTAGTTGGGCACAGGAACGTGGTCACTAGCGTCGCCTTCAGCCCGGACGGCAAGCGCTTGGCCTCCGCGAGTTGGGACAACACCGTGATCCTCTGGGACCTGGACAGCCAAAAGATCATCACGACATTGAAGGGACACAGGGGCTTGGTCTCCAGCGTCGCCTTCAGCCCGGATGGCAAGCGCCTAGCCTCCGCGAATGGGGACAACACCGTGATCCTCTGGGACCTGGACAGCCAGACCATCGCTCCATTGGTTGGGCACAGGAACGTGGTCACTAGCGTCGCTTTCAGCCCGGACGGCAAGCGCCTCGCCTCCGCAAGCGCGGACAACACCGTGATCCTCTGGGACGTGGACAGCCGAAAAGCCATCGCTCCATTGGTGGGGCACGGGAACGTGGTCACTAGCGTCGCCTTCAGCCCGGACGGCAAGCGCCTCGCCTCCGCGAGTGAGGACAACACCGTGATCCTGTGGGACCCGGACCGCGTAAAGACCATCGCGATGTTGAAGGGGCGCGGCGTCGCCTTCAGCCCGGACGGCAAGCGCCTCGCCTCCACGAGTTGGGACTACACCGCGATCCTCTGGGACGTGGACAGCCAAAAGCTCATTGCGACATTAGGGAGGCACAAGAGCACGAGTTCAAAACCAAGCGTCGCCTTCAGCCCAGACGGCAAGCGTCTGGCCGCTGGTCGGGACAAAACCGTGATCCTCTGGGATGTGGACAGCCGAAAAACCATCGCTACATTAGAGGGACACAAAGACGCGGTCAATAGCGTCGCCTTCAGCCCGGACGGCAAGTGCCTGGCCTCCGCGAGCAAGGACAAAACCGTGATCCTCTGGGACGTGGACAGCCGAAAGGCCATCGCTCCATTGAAGGGACACAAGGGCGCGGTCTATAGCGTCGCCTTCAGCCCGGACGGCAAGCGCCTGGCCTCTGCGAGTGGGGACAAAACCGTAATCCTCTGGGATGTGGACAGCCGAAAGGACATCACTCCATTGAAGGGACACAAGAGTTGGGTCTCAAGCGTCGCCTTCAGCCCGGACGGCAAGCGCCTGGCTTCCGCAAGCGCGGACAACACCGTGATCCTCTGGGACGTGGACAGCCGAAAAGCCATCGCGACATTGGAGGGGCACAAGAGCACGGTCAATAGCGTCGCTTTCAGCCCGGACGGCAAGCGCCTGGCCTCCGCAAGCGCGGACAAGACCGTAATCCTCTGGGACGTGGACAGTCGAAAAGCCATCGCGACATTGGAAGGGCATAAGAGCACGGTCAATAGCGTCGCCTTCAGCCCGGACGGCAAGCGCCTGGCCTCCGCGAGTCAGGACTACATCGTGATCCTCTGGGATTGGAACTTGGGTGATCTCAGGGAGGAGGCCTGCCGCACGGCCAATCGGAATCTGACCTGCGAGGAATGGAGAACCTATCTCGGCGCCGACGAGCACTACCTTAAGACCTGCCCGGCACTACCCGGCCCACCCGAAACTTGCAATTGACACCTACCGGCAGCGAGCTTGGGCTTCTAGGTGCTTCCGAAATCTATAGATCCGTCGGGCTCGCAGGACTGATAGCTTCAGGCTTCTAAAGTACCGCCGGTAAAACTGCATGGACTAGGGCGTGGGCACCGATTAGGAAATCCGCAACTACTCGATTGCGGTCCTGGATAGCGGCCCGCGCATCTCGTCCAGGAGGGTGTCGACGGGCTTCTCCAGGCGCAGGCGCCCGAAGACGCGGTCCACCGGATGTTCGCCGGCGGTCCCTTTGCGTAGAAAGACCCCGCCCTCTCGCGGCTCGAAGGAGACGACCGCTCCAGGACGAAGGCCGAGTTGGTCGCGAATCTCGACAGGCAGCGTAATCTGGCCCTTGGGGGAGACGGTGCTCTTCATCTCCGAAGCTTAGGTCTGCTTCACTCCTGGGTCAAGAACACCGAAGCAAGGCCTCAGAAGCAGAGAGCCAAGGACGACAAGGAACCGTCCTTGCCGTCCTTGCCGTCCTCGCTCAGTGGCTTCCGCCACGCTGTACGCGGCGAATCTCAGTTCGCAGGAATGAGGAAGCAGTTCACAGAAACGTTGGTCTTGGTGGTGCATGCCGACGAGCACACGACGCCCAAGGGACACACGCAGCCGCAGCGGTTCACGACGATGTCGCCGCCGTCCTGGCAACAGAGAACTGCGGTCCCGTCGTGGCAGCAACGCCCGAGGACAGTGGTGTTGCAAATCGACCCGGCTTGGCAGTTGCCGACGCTGTTGCAGTTGAAGGTCGTCGGGCAGGCCGGAGTGGGGCCGGTGACGGTGGCCGCGTAGGTCATCTGAAGCCCCGCGTTCAGCGCCGCGACCGCGCGTTGCTCAGGGGTCAGGCCCGCAAGGTCGGGCAACTGACAATGACCTCCGCCGGTGCGGGGATCCGCCACCGGAGCCGGCGCGGTGCCGGCCGCTTGCGCCCAGGAAAGAGTGCTCGCGAAGAGCAGGACGGCGACGAGGATGAGAATTCGCTTCATGGGAAGCCTCCTTTCGCTAGGCCGCACGAGCCTCACGCCGGAGATGGCACTGAAGCTCGGCGCGGCCATTCCCGAACCCGACTCAGGAACAGGTGCTGCTCACCTCGGAGTCATCGAGACAAGTCGAGGGGCACGACGGACTGGCGCACCGGCAGGGGCATGCGGTGACCATGATGTCAGCGCCGTCCTTGCAGCAAAAATTGGTGCCCCCATTGCTGCAACAGTCGCCGATGTTGGTGACAGTGCACGTCGGCCCGATAACACAGTTGGCCATGCTGTTGCAGTGGAAGGTCACCGGGCAAGCCGGGTACGCGAGCGCGGCCTCGAAGGTCACCTGAAACCCGGCATTCAGAGCGGCGGCTGCGATCTGCCCATGCGTCAGGCCCGCGAGGTCGGGCAACAGGCAGCTACCGCCTGCGGCGCGGGGATCAGCCACCGGAGCCGGCGCAGAGCCGGCCCTCTGCGCCCAGGTCAGAGTGCTCGAGAGGAGCAGGACGGCGAAGAGGACGAGAGCTCGCTTCATGGGACGTCTCCTTTCACAAGCCGTGGATCGACATGCCGGCCAAGGCGCCCGCCAGAGAGGAGAGCTGGCAGAGGATCATGCCTCCCGGCAATCTCACGTCAACTGACCGAACTTTAGCATAGAAGCGGCAACAGGGCGGATTCAAGCGGCAGGACCGAGGATCTTCAGGCTCTTGAAATACCGGCGGTGGCGAGGTCTCAAAAGCAAAGAGCCAAGGACGACAAGGTGCTGTTCCTTGCCGTCCTGGCTCAGTTGCTTCCACCCTGTTGTCGCCCGCGGGTCTCAACTCGCAGGAATCAGGAGGCAATTCACGGAGACATTGGTCTTGGTGCCGCACGCCGATGAGCACAGCGGGCCTGTACACACGCAGCCGCAGCGGGTCACGACGATGTCGCCGCCGTCCTGGCAACAGAGAGTGGCACCCCCGTCACGGCAGCAACGCCCGAGGAAGGTCGCGGTGCAGACCGACCCGGCGCCGCAGCCGGCGACGCTGTTGCAGTTGAAGGCCGTCGGACAGGCCGGGGGTGGGCTTACGACGATGTCCGCGTAGGTCATCTGCAGCCCCGCGTTCAGGGCCGCGACCGCGCGCTGCTCGGGGGTCAGGCCCGCGAGGTTGGGCAACTGGCAATGACCTCCGCTGGTGCGGGGGTCCGCCACCGGAGCCGGCGCGGTGCCGGCCGTCTGCGCCCAGGACAGAGCGCTCATGAGGAACAGGACGGCGACGAGGATGAAAATTCGCTTCATGGAAGCCTCCTTTCGCTTATCCGTTGATCGACCTGCCGGAAAGGCACCCGCCAACCTCCGGGGAGGAGGAGCTGGCAGAGGATCACGCCTTCCCGGCGACCCACGCCAACCATTGCTTGAATCCTACCACCGAAACGGCCGAACGGACGAGAAGGTGGACGACGGCACGAGCTTCACTCCCCTTGACTCCCCCCTCCCCCGGTCCTTGGAAGACTGGGCCGCAGAAAAACAGGGTGCTTGGAGCGGAGAACCATTTTCGTAGGGGCGGCCCTATGTGGCCGCCCTGGGGGGAGGGTATGCCACGCGAGATCATTCCCGATTCGACAATTCCCCCCGCCCAGGGCGGCCACACAGGGCCGCCCCTACAGGAATTCCGCCAGCAGGAATTTAATCAGCGATGATTTCCTCCGCCGATCCCTCTCCCCCCGCGTTCTTGGTCGGGCTGTTTCTTCGGCCGGGCAGGCTCCCTTATCCCGCCTCCTTCACCGCGATCCGCAATAGCTGGCGCACCCAGCGCGCCGGATGCTTGTCCTCCGGCGCCACGATCGACAGCGGCCCGCGATCGGCGGGGAGCGGCTTGCCGTCCTGTTGCCAGACCACCAGCACGGTCTTATCCGTGTAACCCGGATCGAGCTCCGGCAGGGCGAAGACCACGGAGTACTCGTCCGCGGCGGTGACGAGGACGTAGTTGTGGAGATACTTGCCCTTCAGATCCATGCCGCGCGGAACCCCGCCGGCGGCCAGCAGGTCGCCGAGGTTGACGCCCGTGTATGAGTGCTCCTCACCGTTGTGCCCACGCGCCTTAACCCTCCGTTGCGAGAGCGCCTGGAGTTGGGCGAGCGTATAGGTGGAGTCGGGCTTGCCCGGGACCTGAACGGTCAACAGGGTTGCCTGGGGCGCGGGCGCCTGGGCGGACGCAAGAGCGGCGGCGAACAGGAACGGAACGAGAGCGGAGCGCAGAGATCGAAGCATGCCTTCCTCCTTGGCCGAGCAGTCTAACGCAGGCCCGGTTTGGAGGCGCCAGATGGGCTGGCGAATCGTGCTCATTTCGGCTCCGTCCGATAGAAGCCCGGGTCATGGCCGGCTGGAAAAGCAAGTAGTGACTGAGAGAAGCTGCCTTACGGGCTTACTTTTTAGCTGGATTAACTGTCAAGATTGTTTCAAGCGTACCGTTGTAGGTTCCAGAGATAATGACTGGAACTTGAGCAGAAACTTCCTTCGTATCTGTTTACCGGATCGGAGCCGTCATCAGGTCATAGTAGGAAGGCGGTCTGGGGCTGCGAAGAATCGCGCTGAAAAGAGCCAGTGAGTTGAAGCCGCGTTGCTGACCTGTCCGCAGAAGGCTGGTCAAGATTGACTGGGCCTTGGCGCCATCGGACGTGCGGTTGCCGCCACACGATTTGCGGTTGACGACGGCAGGCCGAATCGCCTGCTCGGCGGGCCAATTGGTGGCCTCGACATCCTCCCGGTCGAGGAAGACGAACAGATCGTTCTGGTGGCGCCGCAAGTGCTTGGCCAAGCGCCGATTGCCGGTATGGGTGATCCGACCCGCGAGCAGACGGTTCATCTGGGCTGCCAAGCGCCCTTTGGCGATCCGCACTCCCTGCGGGCTGAGGGTTCCAGCCGTCCGCCGATCCCGCACGGACAAAGCCGCCTGGAGAATCGCCTTGACCTGGCGGGGAAATCTCGCCGCGCCGCCCTGAGCGGTCTCCAGCATCTCCCGACAACGCCGCAGCAAATGGGCTAAGCAGGTCTGCTGCGTCGCTTGGGTGAAACGCCGGTATGGCGCCCACCCATCCGCCACCAGGACTCCCCCATAGCTCTCCCCCAGCACTGTCGCCGCTTGCGCGAACCCGCGGCCCCGCACAATCGCATAGACCGTCTCGCAGCGATTGGTAAAGGCCCACAGCCAACCACCGCGCCCCCCGATGCGCCAGCCGCTCTCATCCGGGTAGACCACGGCAGACTTGCGAATCGCTTGCACCAACTCCTCATAGATCGGCTGCGCTTTCTTCGCCGTCCGCAGCAAGGCCCGGCACAGCGTCGAGCGCGATACCCGAAGACCGGCCATCTGCTCCAGCAAACCGGCGATCTTGCCGTAACTCAAGCCGCCAACTTTGTTCAGATAGGTGGCCAGCGACACCACTCCCGGACCGATCTGAACACCGGCCACTCCCACCGCCTGCGAGCTCTGACGAGGATGTCGTCCGCTCTGTCGACATCCACACCGGGAGCACTCGCCGTAGTGGAGGATGAATTCGGTCGTCCACGGGCGGATCTCCGGAATATCAATCTGGTATTGGCTTTCCTGGCCCATCCGGTGCACTGGGCTTTGGCAGACCTCGCACCGCGAAGGGCAGGCGACCTCAATCGTCTCATCGACCTGCTCGGGAACCGGCCGGCAAGAGCGCTTTCCGTACTGCTCTGCAGGCTTGCGGCCCGGCTTCTGGGGATGGCTCTTCGGCTCCCCCTTCGAGAACGGGGCGGCTTGGCGTTTGCCACCGCGTCGCAACTCCTCGATGATCTTCTCCAATTGAGCAATCCGGCGCTCTTGCCGCTCGATCCGCTGCTCCTGCTCAGCGATCCGGCGCCCCTGCTCGCTGATCCGGCCTCGGAGCTCAGAGTTTTCTTGAAGGATTTCCTCGTAAGTCGGCATGTCCGAAGGAGATTAGACCATGCCTCCAGGGGAAAAACAAGTCGCTCCCAGGCGTGTCGTCAAGGCGGCGGGTGTGCTTCAACCCCCGGAAAGGGCGGTAAACAGATACCTTCCTTCAACGTCACAGTGAATCCAGCCGTCTTCTGTCCAGACTTCACTAACACTGTCGACTCCACTTGAGCAGCCGTCGGCACGCTACTCGACAGCTCTACCCTCACATCTTCGTGGCACGCACTAGTGAGCGTCACCACCCCGTTAACCTGCGAAGTGCTTCCAGAGGCTACCTCACTTAGGTCCGTCTTCACCTTCGAGATAGCTACCCTGGCAGCCGGCGCCGCTTCGCAATCGTTGGGAGATTGTCTCTCTTGCCAAAAAAAGCGAAGGCCCTCGGCATTATAGAGACTTTCCACATTATCCCCTGAATTGGTTCTTTCAACGGTCGGACTTTCCTTGGGACGCCCTATGCGTGAAAATCTGGTACGATATCGCAAGGTATCAGAGAACACCAACGAACTATCGAGCGCATCAGTCAGCGCAACGTTCACGACCAAGCCGCCACTGTAAGAAATCCGGTCTCCGGTAAAAAGTAACGTGAGCAGATTCTTTCTAACCTGTTGCGTTCCACCTGCCGCGACAACATCTGCATAGAGAATGTAGGTCTGTGGTCTGCTGATGAGACGCTGTAAAGCCGCTCCCTGCAATACTGATGTAAAGCCAGCGGTAGGGGTGCTAGAGCTCTGGCCGCTTCCTTGAGGACTCATGCCCTGACTATTTCCTGAGCCCGATGCTGCCATGCTCGAACTGGGTAGCAAAACTTTCAACAGCAAATCATACTGGGTGTTAAGATCTTCGAAGATTTTTTCCGGCCAGCCAGTTGTACTTGGCGTAATGTCCCTTCGCGCTTCGTTGACCTTGAACATAGCGGCCATCACATCAGCCCTTGCAACTTTCGGATCAACAAATCCACCAAAAAGTGGATAGTAGACCGGCACTAACCTTTTTTTACAGATCTTCGACAATTGATGCGCAAGGCTCACTGCCAAGCTAGAATCCTGAATCGTAAAGGCGGAAGAATTCTGGGTTGTGCCTGCTGCAACAGCACCCAACAGAGAAGCAAGATCTGTAGCTCCAGGAATGAAACTAGTGCTGGAAGTTGGCGCAGCATTTGGCGCGTGGCTCTCTGCATTACTTGCCTTACCCTTTAGGCTATCGTAAGCAGCCGCAAGGAAATTGGCGCTTGCTTCAAATGACTGCCATGCTTGTAGATTCTGGAACGACACCTGATCAAAAATGATCACAGTGGATTTTCCTTCAGGAATGTTTTCACAGACTTTTCTCGCCACAGCCTCAGAGAGTTCGTTTGCGGCCCCATAGGCAAGCATCTCAGTCTCGAAGAATGGATTGCTTCCGCCGCCCTGACCTCCAGCCTGCCCCGCTCCCTGACCCTGACCAGACGCTCCACCCGATTTTTGAGCATAGGCAGGTGTCACAATGATGCTGGTTGCGACTGACCATGAAAGCAAAAGGAACACCAGCGAACGAAATCTACGGTCGCACATATGGTCTCCTTATTGGGATAGTTTAGGTTAATTGTGGCCTCGGCAAATCCCTTCGACCAGCCTGCGCACTTGAGCGATGCAAATACGTTGACCAACACCGCCCAAGATATCAACTGCAGCAGAGCTACAAGTGGGATTATAGCAGGCACGAGAAGCGATTGCAACTATATGATATCTACATGTAAACTAGCGTATTTAAAGATAAGTGCCTCTCCACAGGCATTCGCCTCTGAAGGGTGTGCCAGGAGCTCACTGCCAGGGCGACAACAGTGCTGCTGCCGTGCGCTGCGAGAGCCGCTGGAGTTGGGCGAGCGTATAGGTGGAGTCGGGCTTGCCCGGGACCTGGACTGTCAGCAAGGTTGGTTGGAAGGGACGAGGGCGAATCGCAGGGATAGCAAAACTCTTTCCTTCAAGGGTACTCCTCCAATTCTTCGAACATGAGGATCCGGCGCAGGGTCACCAGAAGGGACCCTTTCGTGATCGCTCGGTAGATCAGCACCGTCGCCGACCACACAAGTCCCGCCACGAGCGCCCACCACTCCCTGAGCTCCCACAAGCTTCCCCCGTTGAGTAGCGAGCCGGTCTTGCCGCCCCACTCGACATCGAGCGCCCATTGCCCAAAGGGAATGAAGGGAAAGAAATCGACGACCGTGTCCTGGCTGAAGTAGCGGTGCCTGTAGACGAACGTCATCCAGAGGAGATTGCCGAGGATTCCGAACGCCAGGAGGAGCGCGTTGAACAGCAGGAAGCGGCGCAGCGTTCGCAGATACTTCTTCCAGCCGCTCAGGGCCAGCCGTGGAGTGAGCACGAGGGCTGCCGCGCCCACCAGCAGAGCGTGGAAGGCTCCCACGAGCAGGACATAGATGAAGGCGGACTCGAACGGTTCGTAGTCCAGCAGGCGGTGAAGGAGACTCACCTCACCCCACCGGGTGAACGCCAGTTACCGTGCCGGCGGTGGCGCAGCCCGGGCAGTACAGATCCCGGCAGTCGTTGGGGTCCATCGGGATCGTGTTGCAGTAGCTCGCGCACTCCTCGCAGTCCATGGTGGCGGCGGGGCGGCTGGCGAGGCTGGTGGTCAGGAGGCCGAGGGCGAGGGCGAGAAGCGGCAGGCGTCGGGTCATGGATCTCTCCTTGCTCCGTGCAGGTTTGGAGAGATCTTACCGCAGCCGCGAGCTGGCCGGGGAACGGCGCCGGCGGCGTCTCGAGCCGCCGGCGCTCCCAAGGATCAGTCGCAGACCAGGTGGACGGTGCGGGCGAGGTTCCCGGTATTCGGAACGATGTTGCAGCAGCTCGCGCAATCCTGACTGTTGTCGAGGCTCACACCCCAGTAGGTGCCATCCTGGCTGGGGGGCTCGGCGCCGTAGCAGACCTTGGCGCCGCGCTTGACGCTCAGCCGGGCCACGCCTGAATGGCCCGAGGCGATGCTGTAGACCTGGGTGAAGCTCGGAAAGGCGATGTCGTTCGTCTCGTCGAAGAAACGGACGTAGAGTCCCTCCCCGTCGTGGCAACCGTCGATGATCGTCCAGGTGAACGTCGCATTGCCTCCCGTCGGGCACGCTTTGGCCTCGAAGAGCTCATTGATGTCGAAACCGACGTTGTCTTTCGACGTGGTCTGGATCGTGTCGCCGGTGTCGACCCCCTTCATCGGATGGTCGACGAGCTGCATCGAATCCGCGGCGGGCGCGGGCTTTGCGGCAGGCGCGCCCGCGGCCAGCACGGGCTGGATCGCGACGGCGGTCATCAGAATCAGAAAGCAGCTCGCTTTACGGATATTCATCGCATTACTCCCTCTGCATAAGGCGGGCGCGCTCATCGCGTCCGCGTGCGGCTTGTCAGGTTGAAGGCAGGCTTCTACTGATGAGATGCGCAAAACAGGGCGCAACGGGGACATGAGACCGGGACGATGACCTGGTCAGCGCTCTCCTTCCCTGTACAGGTCGTGGTTCGGCCAGCGCCGGACGGCCTGCTCCGCCTGCCACATTCCGCTGTCGAGCTCGCCGTCCAGGCTCCCGCCGTCCTTCGGCCGGGAGTTGAGGAGCACGACCCAGGTGACCCCGATGCCCGCGCGGACCATCAGCGTGGTCGTGCCGTCCAGAGCGCCGGTGTGCCACCAGTTGGTGCCTCCCTCCGCGGTCCGCACCGACCAGCCCATGCCGTACCAGTAGTCGGTGCCGACCCAGAGCGGCGGCGCGGGACGGGCGATCATCTGCGCGATCGACTGGGATCTCAGGATCTGCGGATGATGGCTGCTGGCGTCCAGCGCTTCGATGAAGCGGGCCAGGTCGGTGGCCGAGGCGAGCCAGCCGCCGTGGGAGTCCATCGCCTCGATGTAGAAGCCCCCATAAGGCCAGGGAACCTCGGCGGGACCCGAAGGAAAGACGGAGGGTCCGAGGCCGATTCCCGGAAATCCGTAGTACCGCACCTCGTTCGGCGCGCGCTCCTCGAGCCTCGTGTGGCCGAGGCGCATGGCGGTCACCCCGGCGGGGTGCAGGATCTGGCTTTTGACAAAGTCCTCATACCGCTGGCCGGTCTTTCTCTCGATGATCCGCCCGAGCACGCAGTAGCCGAAATTCGAATAGGCGTAACGAGTGCCGGGGGTGAACTGCAAGGGTTGATCGAGCATGTAGCGGATGATCGTCTCGGCGTCGGCCGGCGGCGGTACGCCCATCGTGGCGGCAATGTCGCGCGAGCGGAACATCGGATCGAAGCTCTGATCGCGGTCCCAGCCGCCGGAATGTTGCAGGAGATTGCGGATCGTGATCGTCCGGAGAGCCGGATTGATTGCCGCGCCCGGCCGCGGCTTGAGATCGTTGAGCAGATCGAACGCCTTGTCCTCCAGCCGCAATCGGCCTCCCTCCACGAGCTTGAGGATGGCGGCGGAGGTCAGGGATTTCGACAGGCTGGCGATGCGGAAGAGCGAACCGGGCCGGACCGGCTGCCGGCTGTCACGGTCGGCCCAGCCGTATCCATGCGCCAGGACCAGCCGTCCGTCCTTGATCACGGCCACGGAACCGCCGGGGATCTGCCATTTCGCCATCAGGCCGAGGATGGTACGGTCGAAGCTCGCGAGCTCGGGCACCGGCGCGCCGGTGACGGGAACTGTCGCATTCCGCCGGTCGTCGGAGCTTGCGGCGCTATGGGCCAGGAGCAGCAGCAGGCCGGCGGAGGCGGCCAGGAGAAAGGCGCGTCCAACGTGCTTTCGGTTCATGGAATAACCTCCGATCTGTTCTGGATTGGGTCGTCACCAGAGTCGACGGACTGAAACGAGGATTTCTGGTCGGTATTTTACCGCGAAGCCTGTACGATAGATACGAAGACGAACGTTTTTCCGAAGGAGTTGAAACATGGCGACTTCTCTACGAGTCGGAATGGTGCTGTACAACGGCTGCACGCTGCTCGACTTCGCGGGGGCCACGCAGGTGTTCGCGTTCGCTCCGGGCTTCGAGGTGGTCTGGCTGGCGCCGACCCTGGACCCGATCGAGACGACGGAGAGCGTCAAGGTGCTCCCCCACTGCACGTTCGCGGACGCGGGCGATCTCGACATCGTGTTCGTGCCGGGCGGCGGCGACGCGGTGGGCACGGTGATGCAGGATTCGACCTACGTCGACTTCGTGCGCGCGGCCGGCAGTCAGGCGCGGATGGCGGGATCGATCTGCACCGGCGCCTTCATCGTGGCGGCCGCCGGCCTGTTCGACGACGTCGAGGTGACGACCTACTGGAGCCAGCGCGAGAACCTGGCGCTCTTCCCCAACCTGCGGGTGTCGGCGGGCTACCCGCGCTTCGTCATCCACGGCGACCGCTTCTCGGGCGGCGGGATCTCGTCGTCGATCGATCTGGCGCTGGAGATCGTGAACGCGATCTCGGGGCCGACCCAGAGCATGTCGACGCAGCTCTCGGTGCAGTACGCGCCGAATCCGCCGTTCCAGTCGGGCGATCCCAGCCAGGCGCCCCCGGAGGTCACGGCCGCCGTGCGCGCGAGTCAGGCGAGCTTCACCGCGGCGATCAAGGCGGGGGTAGAGGCGGTGCTCGGAAACGGCGGCTCGTGAAAACTGCCATAAAATAGTCTCCCAAGAGTTTCTGACGACGGGATCGATTCCGTGGAGGTGGCCGCCATGAGCTTCCGCCGCTTGTTCGCTTGCGTCCTGCTGACGGTCGCCCTCGCCGGCTTTTCCTCGTCCCTGGCCGCTCCTCAGGCTCCGGAGCCGCAGGGCCCCACGATCGCCCAAGTCGAGGAACAGATCAGGACGCTCCGCGCCTCGCTGAAGGACCGCGCCACCGCCCGGCCCGAATCCTGGGGCGCGCTGATGATGTCGGAGGTGGTGCTCCTCAACATGAAGGCGCAGAAGGCGGCCGGCGGCGGGCCGGTCGATCCGGCTTCGCTTCAGGAGGAGCAGCGCAAGATCCGCGATCGCGTTTTCGCGGAGTGGAAGGCGGCGTGGCCGGACGACGCGACGCCCTATCTCGCCGAGATGCAGGGCACGGTGCCGCCGGAGAAGATGGACGACGCGGTGCTCGGCCTGCTCCCCCGCTTTCCCGACGATCCGCGCCTGCTCGGCCGCGCCACGCAGATCCTCTCGCGACGCGAGCAGGCGAAGGCCGCGACGGACCTGGTCGAAGCGGCGCTCGAACGCCATCCGGAGCGGTCGGAGCTCTACGGAGTCGCACTCAGCCTCTATCGCACGCTCGACAACGAGGCCCGCCAGCGCGAGCTGATGGTGGCCTGGATCGATCGCCTGCCGGGGGACGGCAACGCGCTGAGCGCCTATTTCAGCCTGCCGCCGGCGAGCCGCGATCCCCGGGAGTCGGCGGCGCGGGTGGAGCGCTTCGTCGCCGCCGGCGGCGCCGACCCGACGCGCGTCGAACGCTGCGGCTGGCTGCTGACCGCCGAGCAGGGCGCCTACCGCGACGCCGCCGTGCGCTGCCTCACAGCGCTGTCCGAGCAGACGCGGGACCCCAAGCTCCGCGAGCGCGCGGCCGGCTTCCTCGCCGGCGCCGGCGACAGCCCGGCGGATCTGGAGCGCAGCCTCGCCGCGCTGCCTCGGGAGCGCCGCCTGGAGGCGATCCTCCATGCCGTTTACGCGCTCGGCGAAGGGGAGTGCGCGCGCAAGGTGAGCCTCCTGAATCTCCTGCCGTGGGACGGCAGCGAGGCCGCCGGCACGCCTTCGAACCGGCTCGGCGCGCTGCACGGTTGCGAAACCTTTCCGGCGGCCCGCGCAATGTTCCTCGACGCCCTGGCGCGCGGACCGGCCGGCGATCTCCGCAACCTCCTGTACCGCTGGTTCACCAAGGTGAACGGCCATTATCTGGAGGATGGGGATTTCGGCCTCGCGCCGCGCGTCGTCGCGGTGCTCGAAGAGCGGAAGGGGCGTCAGGCCTCCGAGGTCGAAATCTGGCAGGCGCTCGACGAGGCCTACCAGTTGGCGAGCTGGGACGACCGCCGCGCCGCTCATCTCGCGGCCTGGACGAGCAGCTCGCTGACGCCACCGCCCGCCGAGGACCTGGCCTGGCTGGCGGACTATCGCGCGGTGCACGGCGATGCGCAGGGGGGCGTCGACACTCTCCGCGCGGCTTGGCACAAAACCCATGACGCCGCGGTCGCCTCCGCGCTCGCCGAGCAGCTTCTGAACGCCGGCAAGCTGGACGACTTCGGCGCCCTGGTCGGGGAGTTGGACGCGGCCGCCGCCTCCGGCGAGACGACGGACACGCGGATCGCCGACCTCGCTCGCCTGCTGCGGGCTCGCGGCGCGCTGCTGCGCAAGGATCCCGAGGGCGCGCTCGCGGCCTATGGCGCGTACGTCGATCGCGCGTCCTACCTCAAGCGCGAGGAGGCCGCCGAGTACCTTCTGGTGGTCGCCGGAGTGCGCGGCGCGCCGGCGGCCGAGCAGGCGGCGGAGGCCCTCTGCGCCAAGCCGTCGCTTCAGACGGCGAACGAGACGCCGGCGCAGTGCGCCGCCAGCCTCCTCTCCCAGCTCGGCCACTCCCAGGGGGCCCTCCAGCTCCTCGAAGCCGCCGCGCAGCGCGCCCCCGAGGATCTCCGGCTGCAGACGAACTTCGCCATGGCGGCCGAGCGGGCCGGCGCCTTCGACCGTGCCGAGCAGGCCTACCGGCGGATGCTCGCCGTCGATCCCAAGTCCGAGACCTACTGGTCCGGCTTGGGGCGCATGGCGGAACGCCGCGGCGATCCCGCCGAAATGGAGACGATCCTGCGCCAGGCAGAGCAGGCGCGCGGCGATCAGCCTCCCGGCTTGGTGCTCGGCCTCGCGCGGGTCTACCTCGCGAAGGGGCAGCCGATGCGGGCAATCGAGATCCTCACCGCCCTGCGCCAGCGTTCCCCCAACAACCCCTACGTCGGCGAGGACGAGATCCAGCAGGCCTACCGGGACCTCTCGGCGCAGACGCCGCGGAACCTCTCGCTTTTTCATGGCCAGAGCCAAGGCCATCAGGGGACCTACGCGCTCGCCGCGTTCCGCCTGATAGCCCCTGCCGGCGGCGGCGTGGCGCCTCCCCCCGCGGAGGACCTCCGCGCCATGCGCGAAGCCGAGGCCGCGCTGCTGGGGATCGGCGGACCGATGGACGAGCCGAAAGGGCGAGCGATCGTCAAGCGTCTCGCGCCGCAAGGGAACGTCTACGCGAACATCCGCCTGTCGATCTGGCAGCAGGCCGGCACCCAGGGCTACACCAAGGACCCCCGCCAGGCCGCGGCCACCGCGCTGCCCTGCCTCCCCGCTCTCCGCGCCGCGGCGATGGCCGGCGAGCCCTACGCGGAGTATCTCTGGGGCACCGTGCTGCTGCGCGGCATCGCCGTTCCCAAACAGGCGGAAGAGGGGGGCGCCTGGCTGCGCAAGGCCGCGGCGAAGGGCGAGCCCTGGGCCCTCCACAACATCGGCTGGATGGCGGAGAACGGCGACGGCGCGCCTCTGGACCTCAAGGAGGCGGTGACCTGGTACCGGCGCGGCGCCGAAGCCGGGAACGTCCACTCGATGATGAGCCTCGCCTGGCTGCGCATGGCGTCGAAGCCCGAGCTTCACCAGTCCACCGAGGGATTGAAATGGCTTTCCAAGGCTGCGGAGAAAGGGCTGCCGGAGGCCATCTCCTGGTATGGACCGCTCCTGCTTTACGGCCTGAAGGAGATCCCCGCCGATCCGGCGCGCGCGCGTCCGTGGCTGGAGAAAGCGGCCGCCGCGGGCGACCTGCGAGGGACCACCGATCTCGGCGTGGCGCTGGTCGCCGGCCTGGGCGGAGCGGCGGACGAGAAGCGCGGCGTCGCCCTCCTCCAGAAAGCGGCCGAACAGGGCAACGCGGTCGCCATGTGGCAGCTCGTCTGGCAGACGGCCCTGGGCCAGGGCACGCCGCGCGACGGGGCGCGCGCCGAACAGTGGATCGAAAAGGCGGCCTTCGCGCGCAACGACGATCTGAGCACGATTCTGGGCGCCGGCGACGAGAGCACCGAGGCCGCCCGGCGCTACTTCGCCCGGGAACTCGCCACGCTGGAGCAGCTCGCCGCCAAGGGGGACGCCTTCGCCGGCGGCCTCGTGTCGCGGCTCTATCAAATGGGCAACGGTGTCAAGCAGGATTCGGCCCGCGCCGTGGCCTTCGCCCGCCCCGCCGCCGCAGCCGGCTCGACCGAGGCGATGCGCGTCCTCGGCTGGGCCTATCGCCTGGGCGAGGGGGTCGAGATGGACGCCACCCAGGCCGCCGGCTGGTGGCGCCGCGGCGCCGAAGGGGGCAACTCCTATTGCATGATGTGGTACTCGCAAATGCTGTTCAAAGGCCAGGCCGGCCGGGCGGACAGCGTCGCGGGCTACACCTGGCTCGAGCGCTCCGGCACGAAAGGGAACTCGTGGGCGATCGTGGACCTCGGCAACTTCTACGACGCCGGCGCCTACGGCATCCCCCGCGACGAGAAGAAAGCCGCCTTCTGGAAGCGCAAGGCCCTCGCCTTCGGCAACGAGGAGGCGCGCGGGTGGCTCATCGCGCACCATATGCTGGAGTAAGGTGGCGGGGCGGGCACGGGCAGTGGGTGTCTGCACAGGATCGGGGATGTTTGTGGCTGCGACCCCACCCTCGGTCCCTCTCCTTAAGGAGAGGGAGAGCCCGGCGCCCTACGCGCAATACGCTTCTGGAGGCGCCCCCCTTCTCCTTCAGGAGAAGGGTCGGGGATGAGGTCGCAGGCCACGGAGGTTGAGCGAAGCGAGGAGATGTAACAGGCTGGGCCTGGGGCTCTGCGGCGCCCCATTCGCCTCGCGCGGCGCGGCTTCCAGTTGAGAAAATGCCGCTTCCGACTCTGGAGGCGCCGCTTTCGCCTCCAGAGGCGCCGCCTTCGCCTCCAGAGGCGGCGCTTTCGCCTCCAGAGGCGGCGCGTTCGCCGGAGAAGGCGGCGCTTCCGCCTCTGGAGGCGCCACCTTCGCCTCCAGAGGCGGCGCTTCCGCCGGAGAAGGCGCGGCTTCCGCCGGACGAGGCGGCGCTTCTGCCGCGGGAGGCGGCACCTCCGCCGGAGCCGGCGGGAGAGGCGCCCGCTCAGGCGGGACGGAGATTATGGGCCGACCGTCAACGAGCCGGACCGTTGAGTCCCACCGATCGGGCGCTCCATTTGCTGGAGCGAAAGGCGCGACGCACGCCTCACAGATCTCCTAAAAGGTCGTGGCTGCCGGGATCTCCATCTCGTCGATACTCTCAGGCAGCTTCGCCGATAACTCGGATTCGCCCCTTGTCGAGACTGCTCGGCTTGTCCTTGACGACGATCTCCACATCCTGTCCGAGGGCCGTCAAGAGACGCATCAGGCGGTCGGTGGAGAAATTCGCGAGCCGGCCGTTAAGCAGAGCGGACACCTTCGGCTGGTCGATACCCATGAGCGCTGCGGCGGCCACCTGGGTCAGCCGTCTCCGTTGGATGACCTGCCGGATATGACTCGCCAACTGAGCCTTCGTCAGCTCTTCCTCCGGCTCCGGAAGGCCCAGATCGGCGAATACGTTGCCGCTGCCCGGAGTCACCGGGATGTCGGGTTCTTGTTTTTTGACCATTGCTCGTAATCCTCTCTGGCGCGTTTGAGCCGCTTTTCGACCAAGTCCAGGTCTGGCTTTGGAAAGGCGATGCCGTGCTTGGATTTTTTCTGGAAGGCATGCAGCACGTACACCACTCCAGAAAAACGGACGGTATAGACGGCGCGATAGGTGTCGCCGTCAAAATCATCCACAACCTCCAACACACCGGCACTTCCGAATCCCTTCAGCGGTTTAGCGTAGAGTGCCTTGCGACCCAGTTGCGCATCCCACAGCGCACCGCCCACCCGCCTTCGGACGTCCTCCGGAAAATCTCTCAGATCGTCCTTGCTGCTCTCTATCCAACGGACCGGCTTGGTTGGCGCGTTATCCTGGGTGGTCGGCATCGTGCTCCTCTAGGCTTATTCTATGCCACTTCCGGCATAGGGTCCAGACCAGGGCCTAGCAGCTAGCGAGGGCGGCAGGAATCCGCTCGAACGATCCTCGGGCTGTGTGTGCTCGGCCGCGTCAGTGCACCTTCCAGGCTCTGGTCCTCGAGCGACTGACTAACGCTTGGCCCGAGCGCGGGATCGCGACTTGCCAGGGGGCTTCCGGTCGCGATCCGGGTCAGGGCGCTGCTCGGGCGGAAGAGCCCAGAACCGCTGCAAAGCGCTCTGCGCGGACTGCTGGCGCGAGGTCCCCGGAGGAACGCTCTCCTCGATGAACCGAAGAACGTCAGCGACGGCTTGCACCTGAGCCTCATCCAGCGTTTGGAAAAGCCGAGCTGACTCGGCGGCCGAGTGTGGGTATTCTGTCGACAGACTCAGGTGAAAAAGTACGCCGTCAGGAAGCCACGGCTCCCAGCTTGGTTTGTGAATCAGATCGAGCGCTCTTCGCAAGTAGGCCGGAAGGTAGAACTTCCAGCCCTTGGGCGACAGGAAAGAGAGCGCGGAGTCGCATTCGTCGAGGTGCTCCGCGGGAACCTCCCGCCAATCCGTATGGATGTCGAGGCGCTTGGAGGCCTGGATCTCGGCGACAGAGGTGGAATCCGCATGGTGCTGATCCATGAATTGTGCTTCGTGCAACGTACACAATTCGTCGCGCTCGACGTCCACAAAGGCCGAGGTGAGTTTCGCAATCACGACGCTATGCTGCATTTCTAAACTCCTCCGGCCCCAACGGACTGCACGATCCTCGCGGTGGTCACGATCTGCCCCACGTGCCGCTGTGTGTGCTCGGCGGCATGAAAGAGCAGTCCAAGCACTGTAGAGGGTAGCTGAAGGCGTCCGACTCCCCGCGCTTCCAGCAGCATGGAGTCCGGGGTGGAGCGGAGCTGATCGAGGGCGCGGTCGACCTGCCGCTCGAAGGCCGCCACGAGGTCCACCCCTTCAGCCGGCGGCGATCCGGGCGTCGCCTCCACCGCGAGAAAGTCTAACTGCTCCGCGGAGAGCGCCTCCCCGCGGGCATAGGTGAAGAGGCGGTCAAGGCTCCCCGCCGCGTGGCGAACGTGGAAACCCACGGACGCCGCTCCGCTTGGCCGCGCCCAGAGATGGGCAGTCGAGAGCGGCCCCACCACCGCTCGCACCTCCTCCGCTGCCTGCAGGAGCGCATGGGCGACGGGCTGAAGGAGCGGCGGGATCTCCGGGATGGGGCCGCGGAGCCAGACTTCGGGTGGATTAGGTTCACTCACAGCGTGAGTGTACTTCGAGGCGCACCGCTTGAGTGCCATGGCCGGGTCCGGGTAGGCGCGCGCGCCCGGTTCAATCCAAACCCCGAAGGGTGGCCGATTGGTGAAAAATCGGCCGCCCTTTCAGGGCTTGGGATGACTTGGGGCCTTGTTCACCTGGCGTTGAAACGCCAGGCTGGACAAAGCCCGCCCTCCGGGCTGTCCCCCTCCCTCTGATTCAGAGATGTGTATAACGGGCAGGGCTCAGGGTTCGGGCTAATTCCTGACGCCCCTCACGGGGCTTGAACTTCTTGCGTCCCGAAGCTTCCTCATCGGCCGGTCCTTCTCTCTTCCAGAAGGGCTTCAAGGGCACTCGTACCTTTAGAGGGCCTGGGTGGTGTCGTCATCAGGATCTCACGCAGGAGCGGAGCCGAAGCACGACGCAGCAGCCCCTGCCGTTCCAGTCGGGCGAGGCGCCTCTCGGGATCGTCACTCTTCATTTGGCTAGAGTAATAAACTCAGCCTATTTCTTCAATACGTCGCCTCCCAGGGCACCCCTTCGTCCCGTGGACGGGATGAGGCAGTGTGGATGTAGCGGATCTCGAGGCGGGGGATCGCCCAGAGGGCGGGCTTTGAACAGCCTGCGGTTTCAACCGCAGGTACCGGCGTCTCCGAGGTCCCTAAACCCCACAGGGGTGGCCGATTAGCGAAGAATCGGCCGCCCTTTCAGGGCTTGAAGCTGTTCCGGGATCCGCGCACCTGGCGTTGAAACGCCAGGCTGGGCAAAGCCCGCCCTCCGGGCGATCCCCCGCCCTCTGGAACGTCTCGCCCACCGGAAGCAAACCCGTAACGAACTTCGGCATGTAGTCCCCGTCGGCTGCGTCCACGGCTACGCGGGCTGCTTCTTCCTCTTCGCACCTTCCCCTTCCGCGTTCTCCCTCACCCGCGCCTTCGCAATCCTGCCGATCAACGCGTACGGGATCGGCTGATCGAGCGGGAACCTCAAGCTTCCTTTCTCTCCCTCATAGATCGAGGCCTCCCGCCGGAGCTTTTCGTCCCGGATCGGAGGGTAAAAGCCGATGTGCTTCTTGAAGGCGCCGAAGTACACCAGGGGGCCGCCTTTGTACGTGAAGGTCGGCATGCCGTAGCTGATCGTCTCCTCCGCGTCCGGCACGGCCTCCTGGATCGTCACCCTGATCCTTTCCAGGATCGACTGGACCTCGGGCGGGAGATCGTGGCGGGTTTCATGCGTTCTCCCGATCAGGCCATTGGAGGCAGAGACCGTAGCCGTCCGGATCATGGAAAAAAACCTGGCGCATTCCGTACCATGCCGTCTTGGGCTCGGTCGCCGAGATGCCTTGCGCGCGCAGGAAGGTGAAGGCCGCGTCCACATCGGAGCAGCCAAAGAACAGGCAGGTGTCGCCATGAGCTTTCTGACGCTGGGCATCCGGGGTGGGCGGGCGATCCCCGTCATCATAGGCGGTGTTCAACATGATCTCGGTGTCCTCGAGACGGAGCCAGGCCCAGCCGCAGTTGTCGTCGGGCTGAGATCGCTGGAAGACCTCGAAACCCAGGAGATCGCGGTAGAAGTGCAGTGAGGCCGGCATGTCGAACACATACAGGAGGGTGACGGTGCCGTTGACGTGGAGCGGCATGGGAAAGCTCCTCTCAGCGCTTAGTCTATGGAGCCGGCGCCAGCCTTGGCGAGGCCTGTCATGGCTTGACCCCGCGTGGCAGCCCTTGATGCCACCAACCGGCTACCCGTGGGGGTTTGTGCTCATAGAGGACGTACAGCCGTGCGTCCAGCTCCGCCACACGAGCGCGGAGCTCTTGCTCGGTATCTGACGACAAAAGGGCAAGAATACGCTCGATCGCATCGCGACTGGCCAGATCGTTCGAGAGCTCATAACTGACACCACAGCACCATTGCCAGGCCTCACCTGTGAGCCGCGTTCCGTGAGGGCCGTGGCCGCAGGACTTCGTTTCGAGGGACTCGACCGTGATTCGGTACTCGGAAAGAAGATAGGGCATGCCTTCGCTTTGCAGGCGGTCTCGAAAATGAGCTGCCCAGGCCCCGAACATCCGGGCAAGCTCGGTCTCGATTTCCGGGGTGGTCTGGAGGCCGGGAATAGTGAAGGCGCTGTGCATGAGACTGCCCCCTATCCTACGGCAAGTCGGCCGCCTCCGCGCGGCTCGCCCTTCGGGAAGAGCGCATGAGTGAGCCGGACCCTGGGTCGAGCGTCTCGGCCCACGATGTTAGCGTGCTCCGGGACGAGCGAGGACAACCACGGACCCGCACGGACCGAAGGCTAAGAAGCATCGTAACCGTCCCCGAGTCGGTCCGTGCAGGCCCCTGTTCGTCTCTCCTCGTCCATGTGCTGTGGTACAACCCTCGCCATGGACAAGAAGACTCTGAAGCGCGACTACAAGGAGACCCCGCGCCCGATGGGCGTGTTCCAGATCCGCAATACCGTCAACGGCAAGGTGTGGATCGGCACGAGCGTCGATCTTCCTTCCATCCTCAACCGTCACCGGGCGCAGCTCCGCGCCGGCTCCCATCGCAACAAGGCTCTGCAACAGGACTGGAACGCGTTCGGCATGGAGGCCTTCGCGCTCGAGATCCTCGACACCCTCGCTCCCTCCGACCGCCCCGCCTACGATCCGGCCCGCGATCTCGCGGCGCTGGAGGCGCTCTGGCTGGAGAAGCTGTCGCCGTTTGAGGAGCGGGGGTACAACGACAGGCCGAAACCGAAGGGATGAGGTCGCAGCCCACGGGCGCCGATCGAAGCGAGCTTGCCCATGACCGGATCGGCGGCCGATTCCCGCATACTGGTCCGTAGGCACAGTAGACCCAGAATCGACTCCAAAGGATTTCCGGAACATGAAGCTCGTCCGCCATCTCGTCCTCATCCCCTTCCTCCTACTGCTTGCGGCGGTCCACGCGGACTCCGAGCCCCGTCCGGTGACGGCGCGGCCGAACGTCGTCTTCATCCTCACCGACGACCAGGACCTGCTGCTCAACTCGCTCTCCTACATGCCGCAGACGCGGGCGCTGATCGCGCAGAAGGGGATGACGTTCAAGCAGGATTTCGTGCCGCTGTCGCTCTGCTGCCCGTCGCGCTCGACGATCCTCACCGGGCTCTATCCGCACAACCACAAGATCTACAACAACCGCGCTCCCGACGGCGGTTTCGCGAAATTCGAGGCGCTGGGGCACGAGGAGACGACGATCGCCACGGCGCTGCACGGCGCGGGCTACCGCACGGCGCTGTTCGGAAAATATCTGAACAATTACCCGCGCAAGGACGACCTCACCCACGTGCCGCCGGGGTGGGACGAGTTCGCCAGCCCGGCGGCGGGCGCGCCGTACACGGAGTTCAACTACACCTTGAACGAGAACGGCTCGCTGGTGCAGTACGCGCACACCCCCGCGGACTACCTGACGGACGTCATCGCGGCGAAGGCGACCGACTTCATCCGGCGCTCGGCGGCGGCGAACGAGCCCTTCTTCCTCTATCTGGCGCCCTACGCGCCGCACAAGCCGGCGACGCCCGCGCCACGCCACGCCAACCTGTTCGCCACCCTCCATGCGCCGCACACGCCGTCGTTCGACGAGGCCGACGTGGCCGACAAGCCGCTGAGCATCCGCAAGCTGCCGCGACTCTCGGCGGCCGACATCGCGGCGATCGACGGCCTCTACCGCCGGCGGACGCAGTCCTTGCAGGCGGTGGACGAGGCGGTGGCGGCGGTGGTCCACGAGCTCGACGCGAGCGGGCAGCTCGGCAACACCTACATCGTGTTCACCTCGGACAACGGCTTCCACATGGGGCAGCACCGGCTGAAGGCGGGCAAATACACGCCGTACGAGACCGATGTCCACATGCCGCTGCTGGTGCGCGGGCCGGGCATCCACGCCGGCAGCGCCACCTCGGCGCCGACGTCGAGCGTCGACTTCGTGCCGACGATCGCCGAGCTGGCGGGGGTGACGCTGCCGTTCCCGGTCGACGGGCGCTCCTTCGTGCCCCTGCTGCGCGGCAAGACGCCGGCCGGCTGGCGGCAGGTGATCCTGCTGGAGCAGTTCGCGTTCACGCCGGCCACCGACGTGCCGCCGAGCGTGCTGGAGCCCCCCGATCCGCAGGACGGCAAGGTCACCGCCTACCCCTCGCACCTGGGGGTGCGGACGCCGACCCTGAAGTACGTCGAGTATGGCACCGGCGAGCGCGAGGTCTACGACCTGCGCCGCGATCCCGACGAGCTGAACAACCTCGCGGCCCACAGCGATCCCGGCTGGCTGTCGCGGATGTCGAGCCTGGCGCGGGCGCTTGGCGCCTGCTCGGGGGATGGTTGCCGGCGGCTGGAGGCGCAGGCGCCGCCGCGGTAGGGGAAACAAGGGACAGCAGGGACAACAGGGACGGCAGGAAAAGCAGGAAAACAGGAAAACAGGAAAAGCCTGGAGCTCTTTCGTCCCTGGTGTCCCTGGAGTCCCTGATGTCCCTTGTGCCGGGCTATCCGGCTGCCGGGGGGCCCATAAAAAAACGCGCCGGCCCAAAGTGGACCGGCGCGTTCGCGGGGAAAAAACCCAACTCAATCGAAGGCGGCGTAGAGCCGCTTACCTCCCGTCTGGCGGGCGATCCGTGCTTCGGCGGCGAAGGTATTCGCTCCGCCGCTGACGCAGGTGCCCACGCAGCCGTCCGCATAGCCGACGAGGACGCGACCCTCGCCGTCCACCGCGATGCCGATGAAATCGAGCAGATTGCGCGTAGTGCCACAGGTGGTTCCGGCGGTGCAGATCGTGCCGCGCTGGACCGGATCGGTGGGCGTGACGTCAGCCGTCACCCAGCTCGCCCCGCCGTCGTAGGTATGGGCCACGTAGAGGTGCCAGACCGCCGGGAACGCCGGATCGTCGCCGGTGGCAGCCCCTCCCGCCGTGGTGCCCAGGAAGGCGAAGGCGGCGCGGTTGGCGTCGCCCGCCACCATCGCCGGAAAAGCGATGTTCTGGATGCCGAGCGGCGCACCGACATCCTGGAGGTTCGACCAGGTGGCGCCGCGGTCGCGCGACACCGCCACCCGGGCGTGGCCGTCGCCGTTGGACCAGCCGTAGTAGACCGTGCCGTCGGCGCCGATACCGATCGCCGGATCGGAGGCGCCGGAGGTGCTGCCGGGGATGGTGTGGACGGTCCAGGTGAGACCGTTGTTGGTGCTCACCGCGACACCCGCCAGGCCGTTGCAGTCCTTGTTGGGGACGTAGGCGGTGCCATCCGGCGCCACCCGCACGTGGCCGTGGAGGCCGCTGCACTGGGTCAGGTTGTAGATCGGCACGGCGGGCCCGAAGGTGGTGCCGCCGTCGAGGCTGACCGCGCAGGAGGCGAGCGCGATGTCCTGCGAGCAGTAGTAGATGGCGTGCGAATAGAGCGACGGCAGCGAGACGGGCAGCCCGGTGCGCGCGAAGGCGCCGCCGCCCACGGTCTGGTGGTCCACCCCCGATGCGATGCCCGCTCCCTGGCTGGGGTGCCAGGTGGCGCCATCGTCGTCGGTGTAGGCCATCAGGCTGACGGTGGTCGGCAGGAGCTGCGAGACATAGGTGCGGCCGAGGCTCTGATCGGTGTAGAGGATCGGATCGAAAGTGATCAGCGAGGTCTGCAGCGCGCTGACGTTCTGCCAGGTGGCGGTGGCGGGGGTGACCGCGTCGTTGAAGCTCACCTTCAGGGTTTCGGTGCTGGCGACGTACATCACCGCGCCGGTCCGCTCGTCGACGCCGATCGACGGCTCACCGGCGCTGGCGCCGACCCCGGCGGGCGGAGCGAAAACACCGTAGGTCGGCGTGGGGTCGACGGCCCGGGCGGGCACCGCGGCGAGGGGCAGCAGGGTAAAACCGAGCAACATCCGGAAATTCCGAGGGTTCAGGCTCATTTCCTTGTTCCTCTCCTGAGTCGAAGGTCGGTCCATACAAATCAATTCAATCAATGGCATTGGGAGCTGCCGGCCAGCGTGTAGCTGACCGCGTCGGTGTGATCGCTCGCCGTCGTCTGCGCCGACGGCTGGCCGCTGACGTTGGCGACGAAGGTGCGGACCTCCAGCGCGGCGAGGTCCTGGCCGACCGCCACGTTGTCGGCCTGGTCGGCCGTGATGGTGATGGTGATCGTGCCGTTGGCGGCGAAGCTCCCCACCGCGTTGCCGAGGTCGGTCGCCTGGTTGACGTTGGGCGGCGAGAGCTTGCCGACCTTGAACGCCGCGGTGCCCGGGCCGGTCGCCCGCATCACCACGTAGTCGCGGTCGTAGGTGGCGTCGGGGAGCGGCCGGTTCCAGAGGATCATCCAGGCGTTGCCGGGCGTGAAGCTCGCCAGGCTGGCCACCTTGAGGGTGAAGACGATCTTGTGCGAGCCGTCGGTGGTCGGCGGCTCGGCGATCGACAGCGACTGGACGTCGAGCGCCGCCACCTGGGTGTCGCCGGTGGGATCGCTCGCCACCTGGACGCCCGGAGGGGTGCAGCTCTGCGTCGGCGAGGGCGCCACGCTGGGGATCACCTCGTGGCAGGCGGGGCCCTCGCCGATCGCGTTCACCGCCCGGACGCTGAAGGCGAAGGTGCCGGCCGGCGGGCTGTCGTCGTAGGCCTGGACGCTGGCGGCCACTTCGGCGAGCTTCTTGGCGGTGGCGCCGGCGGCGCTGGCCCGCCGGTAGACGCGATAGCTGAGGAGAGGCGAGAGGTGGTCGTCCGGCGTCGACCAGGTGACGTGGACGACGCCGTTGGCCGCGGTCGCCTGCACGGCGGGAGCCGCCGGCAGGCCGGCCGAGGTCTGGTCGAAGGTGGCGTAGAGCCCCTTGCCGGCGGTTTCGCGGGCGATCGTCGCCAGCGAGGTGCCGCTGTTGGGGCCGCCGGTGACGCAGCCGCCGACGCAGCCGTCGGCGTAGCCCACGAGCACCCGCCCCTGGGCGTCGACGGTGGCGTCGATGAAGTCGAGGAGGTTGCGGGTGCCGCCGCAGGTGGTGCCGGCCGAGCAGATCGTGCCGCGCTGCACCGGATCGTTGGGGGTCGCGTCGACGGTCACCCAGGTCGCCCCGCCGTCGTAGGTGTGGGCGACGTAGAGGTGCCAGACGGCCGGGAAGCTCGGATCGTCCCCGCCCACGGCGCCCGCCGCCGTGGTGCCGAGGAAGGCGAAGGCGGCGCGGTCGGGGTCCCCCGCCACCACCGCCGGGAAGGCGATGTTCTGCAGGCCGAGCACCGTCCCTACGTCCTGGATGTTGCTCCAGGTGTCCCCCTCGTCGTGGGAGACCGCGACGTACGGATGCCCGTCGCCGTTGGTCCAGCCGAAATAGACCGTGCCGTCGCCGGCGATGCCCACCGAGGGGTCCCAGGCTCCGGCCGAGCTGCCGGGGACGGTCTTCACCGTCCAGGTCAGGCCGTTGTCGCGGCTCACCGCGACCCCCTGCCCGTTGCCGCAGCTCTTGTTGGGGACGTAGGCAGTGCCGTCCGGCGCCACCTTGACGTGGCCGTGGATGCCGTTGCACTCGGTGATGTTGTAGATCGGCACCGCGACGCCGAAGGTCCGGCCGCCGTCGAGGCTGGTGGCGCACTGGGCGGTGGCGATGTCCTGCGAGCAGTAGTAGAGGATGCGCGGGTAAGTGGCCGCCGTCTTGAGCACGCCGGGGGCGAAGGGGCCGGAGCCGAGCGTCTGGTGATCGACGCCGGAGTTGATTCCGGACCCCTGGCTGGGGAGCCAGGTGGCGCCGTCGTCGTCGGTATAGGCCATCAGGCTCAGCTTGGTCGGCAGGAGCTGCGAGACGTAGGTGCGGCCGAGCTTGGGATCGGTATAGAGGATGGGGTCGAAGGTGGTCAGCGAGGTCTGCACCGCCGAGACGCTCTGCCAGGCCGCGGCGGCCGGCGAGGAGCAGTCGTCGAAGCCGACCCGCAGCGTCTCGGTGCCGGCGACGTACATCACCTTGCCGGTCGCCCGGTCGACGCCGATCGAGGGCTCGCCGGCGCTCGCTCCCATGCCGGCCGGCGGCGTGTAGTTGGCGTACCGCGGCGGCGTCGCGGTCGAGGGGGCGGGCGGCGGCGGAATCTGGAAGAGCCTGGCACCCGCGCCGTAGGCCTGCACCTCGGAGAAGGGCGAGGCGCTCACCGTGTAGGTGCCCGCCACTGGATTGGTGAGAACCACCTTCTCCGCCTTGCCGGCGCTGTTGCCGGAGTTGCCCACCAGGCTGCCGTCCGGACCGTAGACCTCAAGGTCGTAGTCGTCGGTCGACTGGGGGGTGAGGTCGATCTCGACCTGGAAGGGATAGGAAGGGGGAACGATGGTCAATTTGTAATTGTCACACGCCGTGTTGCTGGGGCCGCCGCAGGTGGAAGCGGCGCTCGGGGTGAGCGGACCGCCGGTCCAGCTCGCCTGGGGAATCGCCTGCGACACCGTGCCGGACGGCGGATTCGCCGCCCACGCCGAAGCGCACGAAAGGGCCGCCAGCGCCGTGACCGCCAGCGCCAGACGTCTCCCGAACGCCCTCTCGCCAAAGGTGATGTTCCGGGTGATGGTCCGGGTGGTCGTGATGATGGTCATAATGATCTCCTCATCCCTCATCGCATTGAATGGAGCGTCGCTCCGAAAGTCGGGGGACTGCACGCCTTGTGCCAGTAGCGCCACTATGAGGGAGGTGAGGAGGGAAGTGGCGAGGGAGGCACCGAGCGAAGCGGCTCTTCCCTCCACCCTCCCCTTGCAGGGAGGGATTTTGCTAGAGTCCGCTCCATTCCGGGGAGGTGCGCCGATGTCTCGAAGTCTCCGTAACCTGTTGATCTTCCTGCTCTGTCTGGCTTCAGGGGCAGCGCTCGCCCAGACGCAACCACCGCGGACACCGCCGGGCGATCCGGACGACGACGACGCTCCGGCGGCCGCGGCGCCGCGGGCCGCGCTCTCCCCCGCCGAGATCGCGGCGATCGAGGCGCTACGCACCCGCGCCGAGATCTCGGGATTCGAGGCGACCTCGAATTACGAGGAGACCCTGGATTATCTGCATCGCCTCCAGGCGCACTTCCCCGAGATGTATCTCGGCTTCTACGGCACCTCGGGCGAGGGGCGGGCGATGCCGTTCGTGGTGGTATCGCGCGAGAAGGCGTTCACCGGCCGCAAGGCGCAGCGGCTGGGCAAGCCGATCATCCTGATCCAGAACGGCATCCACGCCGGCGAGATCGAGGGCAAGGACGCCTCCCTGCTCCTCCTGCGCGACCTGGCGGCGGGGAAGCACGCGGAGATCCTCGACGCCGTCACCCTCGTGGTGCTGCCGATCTACAACGTCGACGGCCACGAGCGGATCTCGCCCTTCAACCGCCCCAACCAGGACGGCCCGCGGCAGGGGATGGGCTTCCGCACCACCACCAACGGGCTCGACCTCAACCGCGACTACCTGAAGATCTCCTCCGAGGAGGCGCGCTCGCTGATCGCGCTGGTCAACGACTGGCGCCCCCACCTGCACGTGGACGACCACGTCACCGACGGCATCGACATGGCCTGGGTGCTGACCTGGTCCTGGGCCGAGGCGCCGCAGGCACCGGCGCCGGTGGACGCCTGGCTGCGCGGCCACATGCCCGCCGTGCTGGCGGCAACCGAGAAGGCCGGCGTGCCGCAGGGACCCTACGTCGACCTGATCGAGCGCAACGATCCCGCCAAGGGGTTCAACTCCTGGGTGGGGCAGCCGCGCTACTCCACCGGCTATTTCCCGCTGCGCAACCGGCCCTCCGTGCTGGTCGAGATGCATTCGTACAAGCCCTACCGCCAGCGCGTGCTGGGAAACCGCGATTTCCTCTTCGCCCTGCTGGACGAGATCGCGCGCGAGCCCGCCGAGCTGACCCGCGCCGTGGCCGCGGCGGAGGCGGCGGAGGTGGCCAAGGGCAGGCCGGACGCGCCGCCGTCGGAGGTGGTGGTCAACTTCGAGGCGAGCGACCAAGCGGACCGCATCCGCCTCCCCGTCTTCGCCGGCACCATGGGGACGTCGGTGGTCACCGGCGAGCCGCTCCTCCTCTTCCACCGCGGCCAGCTCGACGCCAAAGAGGTGCCCTGGATCCACAAGTCCAAAGCGGCCTTCACCCTCCCCCGGCCGCGCGGCTACCTGGTGCTCCCCGGCTGGCCGCAGATCGAGCAGCGGCTGCGCGGTCAGGGGCTGCGCGTCGAGAAGCTGACGCAGGGCACCGAAATGGATGTCGAAACGATGCGCCTCTCCGAGCCGAAGGCCGCGCCCGCCTCCTACCAGGGGCTGACGCGGGTGACCCCCAAGGTCGCGCGCGCCACCGAGCGGCGGACGATCCCGGCCGGCGCCCTCTGGGTGCCCGCGGACCAGCCGGACTTCGAGGTGGCCGTACAGCTCCTGGAGCCGGAAGGGGTTGACTCCCTCCTCTCCTGGGGACTGCTGTCGTCCATCTTCGAGGGCAAGGAGTACATCGATCCGCGGGTGCTCGAAGGGCTCGCGGCCGCGAAGCTCAAGGACCCCGCGATCGCCGCCGACTGGGCCAAGGCCCTCGCGGACCCGAAGCTCGCCGGCGACTCCAACGCGCGCTACCAGTGGTGGTTCCGCCACACACCCTACTGGGACGAGCGGGTCGGCCTGCTCCCCTACTTCCGGGTGATGACGGCGCCGAAGCTCGCGACGCGCCCCTGGCGGTAGGAGCGGGGACGTGGACGGCAAGGAAAGTGCATCCTCCCGGATCTCTCTTCGGGATGCCCGACGGCACTCCCGATATTTTTCAGGGGCTTCCGAGAGGATATCGAATTGATGGCATCTCCCACAGGCTCTCGAACCAGCGATTGGTTGCACATCGCTTTGCACAAGATACAAGACGCCGTCGTCACCGTGGACGGCGACGGCCGGGTGACGTTCATGAACCCCGCCGCCGAGAGGCTGGCCGGCACGATGGCCGGAGCGGCGCGGTTCCGCGACCTCTTCCCGCTCCTCGACGCCGACACGCGGCAGCCGATCGCGATCGATTTCGCGGCCGCGGAGCCGGTGGTCCACCACGCGCTCCTCAAGGATCGGCGGCTCGACGTCTCCGTGGAGCCCTGCGCGGCCGGCGAAGCCGCGGACCCGGAGTGCGGCGGCACGCTCCTGGTGCTGCGCGACGTCACCGATCACGAGCGGGCCGAGGAGCTGGCCGGCGCCGAGCGCCGCAAGGACCAGTTCCTCGCCATGCTCGCCCACGAGCTGCGCAACCCGCTGGCGCCGATCCGCAACGCCGTCGAGCTGATGCGGCAGGTGGAGACGCACGATTCCACCTTCCAGCCGGCGCGCGAGATGGTCGAGCGCCAGGTCAAGCATCTCGCCCGCCTGGTGGACGACCTGATCGACGTCTCCCGCATCAACCAGGGGAGCATCCGCCTGCGCAAGGAGGTGGTGGACCTCGGGCACGTGGTGCAGCGCGCGGTGGAGGCGACCCGTCCGATCGTCGACAGCCGCTCCCACGTGCTCACGCTCCAGCTCCCGCCGGAGAGGGTGCGCCTGGAGGCCGATCCGGCGCGGCTCCAGCAGGTGGTCTCGAACCTCCTCCACAACGCCGCCAAGTACACGATGCCGGGCGGCCACCTCTGGGTGACCGCGGCGCGCGAGGGGAACGAGGCGGTGGTGCGGGTGCGCGACACCGGCATCGGCGTTCCCGCCGACGTACTGGAGCGCGTCTTCGAGCCCTTCGTGCAGCAGTCCGACGACTCGCTCGCCCGCACGCAGGGGGGGCTCGGGGTCGGCCTCACCCTGGTGCGCAGCCTGATCGAAATGCACGGCGGCCGGGTGGAGGCCTCCAGCCCCGGTCTCGGCCAGGGGAGCGAGTTCGTGGTGCGCCTCCCCGCCCTTCCGTCCCTCCCCACCAGCGAGTTCCAGCTACCGGTCATCCCCCCCGAGGCGGCCGCTCCCCGGCCGTTGCGGGTGCTCGTGGTGGAGGACAACATCGACGCCGCGGAAAGCCTGGCTACCCTGCTGCGCCTCTGGAACCACGACGTCCACGTGGTGCACGACGGCTGCGCCGCCCTCGACGCGGCGCGCGAGCAGAGGCCGGAGGTGGTCCTGCTCGATATCGGCCTCCCCGGCCTCGACGGCTATCAGGTGGCCCGCCGTCTGCGCGACGAGGTCGGCCTCGACCATGCCCTGCTGGTCGCGATGACCGGCTACGGCCAGCCCGAAGACCGCCGCCGCTCGCAGGAGGCCGGCATCCAGTACC
Organism: uncultured Acidobacteriota bacterium; assembly: GCA_963718645.1. GTDB lineage: Bacteria > Acidobacteriota > Thermoanaerobaculia > Multivoradales > UBA5704 > DATARR01. Next base: position 529,324 of record OY970373.1, on the reverse strand, counting down.
ACTTCGTGAAGCCGGTCGAGCCTCTGGTGCTGCGCAACCTCCTCGCCGGCGCGGCGCTGCCGGCGGGGTGGGAGACGGAACGGCCGTTCTGAGCGGTTGGCAGGGCTGAGAGGAGAGCCTAGTGCTTCGTCAATCCGGAAGTGATGCGTTCTTCGTAGGGGCGGCCACATAGGGCCGCCCCTACGAAATCCCACATTTCTAGGGTGACGGCAAACTAGCGTGCCGGCGGGGTTTCGCCGGTCTTCGCGAACTCCTCGAGGACCCGGGTGAGCTCCAGGATGTCCTGACGGGTCAGGTTCGGCTCCTTCCGCATCACCGCCAGCATCTTGAACTGGAGCTGCTGGCTGCTCTCGGCGATCTCCTGGAGGTTCCCCGGCTTCAGGGCGCGCTGGCGGGCGGCCTTGAAGGCGTCGTGGAGCCGCTGCTGCTCCGCCGGCGTCACGTCCTTGGGCATCTGGGCGGAGATCGTGGTCTCGGACTGGTTCAGGGAGAACTGGAGGAGCTTGCCGACGTGCATCCCGGCGTAGAGGAAGAAACCGACCAGCCCCAGGCCGGCGAGCACGAGCAGGCCGAGGCAGCCGAAGATCAGCGGTTTGGGACATCCGCCCGGTCCGGCCGGACGCGCCGCCGGATTGAATGGGGATGCGGGGGGTGGAGCGGGTTCGACGTATGGGGGTTCCATGAAGTCTCCGTGGCCGGCCCGGATCCTGAGGTGGATCGCCTGAAGGCGTGACGTATTTCTATCACCGGGGCCGTGGTGCGGCAAGGAGGCCGGCCGGGGAGAGGTTGCAGCGTCTCAGGCGGCGCCGCGCAGCCCGGCGCGCTGTATACTGCCACCATGGACCGAGACCGCTATTCCGCCGAAGCCCGGCGTCTGGCCGCCATCCTGCGCGACGAGATCCGCAACCAGGGCGTCTCCATCCGCTCGCTGGAACAGCGGATGGGCGTGGGGAACTCCGTCTATCAGAAGGTTCTCGGCGGCAAGATCACGATGACTCTCGGCCATCTCCTCCAGATCGCCGACGCGCTCGGACTGGAGTGGCTGGAGCTCTTCCGGCGGGCGTATCCGGGCGCCGCGGCTCTGCCCGTCGAGGCACCCGTCGCCGCGGAGCCGAACGAGTTCGAGGAGAGGGTCCTGGAAGTTCTGCGCCGGCATGGGCTGCTGCCGGAAGTGACCGCGCTCCGCGGACCGGCCCTGCCGCGGCCAGGGGCCGGTCAGGAATAGGCGTGACGGATGACTAGGAGCCCCAGGAGGGCCATCCCGAGCGCGGAGGCGGCGAGAAAGACAACGGTTGCCCTCCCGGTGTAGCGACCCCATCGCGGGTCCGCCGTGAGGGAGCGCAGGCCGAGCGCCGCGCAGCCCGCCATCGCTGGGAGGGACGGAAAGAGGAACCGCCCCTGCGGCTGCCAGTCGATCCGTAGCAGGAACAGGACGATGAGGAAGAAGTTGGCTCCAAGGGCGCTTGCGCAGAGCCATTGCCACCGGGACGACGGCTCCGCCATTCTCCGGACACAGCCGATCGCGACGAGGGCGGTGGGCAGCGCGAAGAAGAGGTAGGCGGGCAGCGGCAGCCTGAGGTTCAGCCAGCCGAACTTGCCCCAGAAGCTCATCCAGAGAGAGCCGAGCCAGTGGGGATTGAGTAGGCGGGCGCCCTGCGCGAGGCCGTCCTGGACGCTGGTGGGGGATGGCGGAAACATCACCCCGAAACGCCACTCCGAAAGGCAGACCCAGAGCGCCATGAGGGTGGCCCAGGCGCCGGCGAGAAGGGCGGCCTCCAGGCGGCACCGCCGCCTCACGAGCGCGAAAGCCACCAGGACGAGAGGCGCGGCGAGGAGTAAACCCGAGACCTTGCCCCAGGGGGCCAGCCCGGCGGCGGTACCCGCGACAAGAGCCATGACCGGCGACGGCGCATCGAGGAGCTCCACGAAGCCGAGGAGAGCCAGGGCGGCGAAGGTCACCACCGCGCCATCATTGTTCAGGGTGGCGCTCACGAAAAGGAACTGCGGCGAGAGGACGAAGGGAAGGGTGGCGGCGAGCGCCAGGTCCAGACGCCTCCCGGCAAGGCGGTACGCCGTCGCCAGGACCAGAGCCGCGGTCAGGGCGGCCCACAGGAGCCGCGCCATCCGCAGCCGCCGGACGCGCTCTCTCCAAGGCGCCTGGTCCACTCCGGAAAGGAAGGCCCGCGCCTCCTGCCGAGAGAAGCTGAATCGGGGGTTCGGCTGCAAGCGGTCTCCCTCGGTGCGCACGCCGAGGACGGAGGCCGCCGCGGCCATCGCGAGGTAATCGAGGGGTGCCTGATAGGACTCGTAGCGGTCGCCGTACGGCTGCGCGGCGAGCGGCGGCAAGGCGTGCCGCTCCAGGAGATAGCTCACGTAGGCGAGGTGCGCCGGCTCGTCCGGAGCCTCGCCGATCGGCACCGCGATCGCGTAGGCCCCGCCGAGGGCGAGGACCGCGAACGCGAGGCCGAGCGAGGCGTACCTCGTTGTATCCAGAGGTTTTCCGATACGTGTTGGATAGGCGGATGGTGCGGCTAGGAGGACTCGAACCCCCGACCAAGAGTTTAGGAAACTCCTGCTCTTTCCACCTGAGCTATAGCCGCAGGCGAGGGGGATTATACCCCCTCGGGAATCAGTACTGGATCAGCGACGCCACCTCGTAGCCGCCGAGCTTCTTGCGGCCGTCGAGGAAGGTGAGCTCGATGATGAAACCGAAGCCGGCGACGACGCCGCCGAGCTTCTCGACCATGCGGGCGGCGGCGGCGGCGGTGCCGCCGGTGGCCACCACGTCGTCGATGATCAGGACCTGCTCGCCCGGCTGGATGGCGTCGCTGTGCATCTCCAGGGTGTCGTTGCCGTACTCCAGCTCGTAGGTCTCACGGACCTTCTCGGCCGGCAGCTTCCCCGGCTTGCGCACCGGCACGAAGCCGGCGTTCAGGTCGTAGGCCACGATCGGGGCGAACATGAAACCGCGCGACTCGATCCCCACTACCTTCTGGATGCGGCGCTCCGCGAACAGCCAGACGAAGCGGTCGACGGTCATGCGCAGCGCCAGCGGGTGCTGCAGCAGGGTCGTGATGTCGTAGAACAGGATGCCCGGCTTCGGAAAGTCGGGGATCTCGCGGATGTGTCTCTTCAGGTCGTCCATGCGCCTCTCTCCTATCAACGATCGATGATGAATCCGTCCCATTCGGGGACAGGGGAGATCTCCTGCTCCTCCAGTCCCGATACCCGCGCTCCCGGCGGCCCCTGCCGCAGCCGCTCGCGGAGCGCGTCGAGCTTTCCAGTCTCACCAGCCATTTCGACCTCCACGCGGCCGTCCGCCAGGTTGCGCACCCGCCCGGTAAGCCCGCCCACCTCGCGAGCCGCCTGACGCGCGAACCAGCGGAAGCCCACCCCCTGCACCCGGCCGCTCACCAAGATCCGGAAAGCCCGGTCGCCACTCATTTCTGCGGCTTCCAGCCGTGACGGCCGAGCAGCGGCACGAAGGCGACGTCCTCCCCCTCCTTGCGCCGGATCTCGCCGCGCGCCGACTTGCGGTAGAGCACCAGCTTCTGGAGGTTGAGCTGCCCTTCCGGGATCAGCAGGGTCCCTCCCGGCGCGAGTTGGTCGAGCAGCGGCTCCGGCACCTTCGGCGCGCCGGCGGTGACCAGGATGCGGTCGTAGGGAGCCCACTCGCTCCACCCTACAGTGCCGTCAAAGACCTGAATCTTGACATTGTCGAAGCCGAGCTGGCGGATCCGCGGGATGGCGGCCTGCGCCAGCTCCGGCACCCGCTCGAGGCTGTAGACGCGGCGCGCCAGCAGAGCGAGGACGGCGGTCTGATACCCCGAGCCGGTGCCGATCTCCAGCACCGAGTGCTCGGCCTTCACGTCCAGCAACTCGCTCATCCGCGCCACGATATAGGGCTGCGAGATCGTCTGCGCCGAGCCGATCGGCAGGGCGTGGTCGCCGTAGGCCTGGCTGCGCAGGTGGTCCTTGATGAACAGATGGCGCGGGATCTTGCGCAACGCCGCCAGCACCCGCTCGTCGCGGACGCCGCGGGCGGCGATGTGGTCGCGGACCATCCGCTCGCGCTGGACGGTGTAGTCGCTCATCATTCCCCTGGAACGGGGCCGGCCGGGAAGGAGAGCGCCGAGAGCTTGTCCCAGAGCGGCGTGAAGCTCTCGAGGCCGGGATAGTAGGTGAGGTCGAGGTGCAGGGGAGTCACCGAGATCCGCCCCGTCGAAACGGCCTCGTAGTCGGTGCCGCTCGCCTTGTCCCACTGCGGCGTGCCGGCGATCCAGTAGTACTTGCGGCCGCGCGGATCCCGGTTCTCGGTCACCGACTGCTTGTAGACGCGCCGCCCGAGACGGGTGAAGCTCACCCCCTGAATCGCCCCCGCCGGCACGTTGACGTTGAGCAGCAGATCGCGCGGCAGCTCGCCGGCGAGCAGCACCTCGACCAGCCGCCGCGCGAACGAGGCCGCGGGCTCGAAGGAGAACCCCTCCCCCACCTCCTGGCTGAAGGCGACCGAGGGGATGCCGAGCAGCGTCCCCTCGAAGGTCGCGCTCACCGTCCCCGAGTAGGTCACGTCGTCCCCGAGGTTGAGGCCGAAGTTGATCCCGGAGCAGACGAGGTCCGGCGGGTGGTCCTTGAGCAGCGACAGCACGCCGAGGTTGACGCAGTCGGTCGGCGTGCCGTCGACCGCATACCAGTTCTCCTCGACCTTCTGCATGCGCAGCGGGCGCGACAGGGTGAGGGAGTGGCCGGTCGCGCTCTGCTCGCGGTCGGGCGCGACGACGAACACCTCCGCGATCGCGGCCAGGGACGATGCCAGCAGCCGGATCCCCTGGGAGAAGATGCCGTCGTCGTTGGTGATCAGGATGCGGGTCATTCAGGCCTTGATGTATTTGCCGATGATCGGCTCGAGAGCCTTCACCGTCTCGGCCGGGATCAGCGAACGCTCGGTGATCAGCGAGAACTTGAGCGCCTCCTCGCAGATGCAGCCGCGCGAGTGCGGCTCGCCGATCCGCTTCAGCATCTCACGCACGACCTCCTGCGACATCTTGACGTTCTGGCCGATGACCTCCATCACCGAGACTCCGGAGACCGCCTCTTCCTCCTCGTGCCAGCAGTCGTAGTCGGTGACCATCGACAGCGAGACGTAGCACATCTCGGCCTCGCGGGCGAGCTTGGCCTCCTGGAGGTTGGTCATGCCGATGATGTCCGCTCCCCAGCTCCGGTAGACCTCGGACTCGGCCCGGGTGGAGAACTGCGGCCCCTCCATGCAGACGTAGGTGCCGCCGCGGTGGACGGTGGCGCCGGCGGCCCGCGCGGCGTCCGCCGCGATGTCGATCAGCCGCGGGCAGACCGGCTTGGCCATCGACACGTGGGCCACCAAGCCGTTGCCGAAGAAGGTGTCGGGGCGGTGCCGGGTGCGGTCGAAGAACTGGTCGGGGACGACGATGTCGGTCGGCTTGTACTCGATCTTCAGCGAGCCCACGGCGGAGACCGAGACGATCTCCTCGACGCCGAGCACCTTGAAGCCGTAGAGGTTGGCGCGGTAGTTCAGCTCGGTGGGGAGCAGGCGGTGGCCCTTGCCATGGCGCGGCAGGAAGGCCACCATCCGGCCGTCCAGCTCGCCGATCACGTAGGCTTCCGAGGGATCGCCGAACGGCGTCTCGATCCGGCGCTCCTCGCGGACCGTCATCCCCTCCATGCCGTACAGGCCGCTGCCGCCGATCACACCGATTCGGATGTCGCTCATCAGAAACTCTCCTTCGAATGGAATCTCAAGAATGCCGGGCTCGTGGAGCCGGCAGAGTCTACCAGGGAGCAGGGCGGCCACATAGGGCCGCCCCTACAGAGATCGGGGGTAGGGGCGGCCCTATGTGGCCGCCCTGTGAGCTGGCACACATCTACCGGATCGCCTCCACCACCGCCAGCGCGGTCTCCAGGGCGCGGCGCCCCTGTTCGCCGGTGACCCGCGGCGCGGATTCACCCCGGCAGGCGGCCAGGAAGGCCTCGAGCTCGCGCCGCAGCGGCTCGGCCCGCTCGACGGCCAGGTCGTCGGGCAGGATGCGGCGGTCCGCCCCCTCGCCTTCCAGCCGGTACCCCTTGATCTCCTGCGCCTGGTAGTCGAGGGAGTAGTAGCGGTTGGGCAGGAAGAGCCGCAGCCGCCGCGCCCGTTCCGACGAGACCCGCGAGGCGGTCAGGTTGGCGACGGCGCCGGATTCGAGCTCGACGCGGACGTTGGCGATGTCGATTCGCGACGACAGCACGGCGATCCCGGTGGCGCGGATCTCCGCCACCGGGCTGGGATCGAGGGCGTGCAGGATCTGGAGGTCGTGGATCATCAGGTCGAGCACCACGTCGACATCGAGGCTGCGGGGGGAGAAGACCCCCAGCCGCTGCACCTCGACGAAGCGCGGCGCCGTGGCGACCGCCAGCAGGGCCTGGACCGCCGGGTTGAAGAACTCGATGTGGCCGACGGCGAGCACGCGGTCGCCGGCGTGGGCCAGCAGCCGGTCGGCCTCCTCCAGGCTGGCCGCGAGCGGTTTCTCGATCAGCAGGTGGAGGCCACGGCCGAGCAGCGCGCACCCCATTTCGACGTGCGCGATCGTCGGGGCCGCCACCACCGCCGCTTCGATCTCCCCGGCGAGGTCCTCGAGGCGCGGGAAGACGCGCGCGCCGTGCTCCCGGGCCACCGCTTCGGCCGTCTCCTGCCGGGGGTCGTAGACGCCGACCAGCTCGGCGCCGGGGAGCGACGAGAGCAGCCGGACGTGGTTGCGTCCCATGGCGCCGGTGCCGAAGACGCCGACGCGTAGCGGTTTGGGGATCAAATTATTCAGGTTCGCCTCCCCCGCGGCCGCCGCCGCGCGGCGGCGACTTGATGACTCCCCGTTTCGCGCTCTCCACGAAGGCGATCAGGTAGTCGACGTCCGGATCGCCGGCGAGCTCGGCGCGGATCTGCTCCACCGCCTTGGGGGTGGGCAGGCGCGAGCGGACCAGGATGCGGTAGGCGGCCTCCAGCCGGCGGATCGTCTCGTCGGACACCCCCTTGCGCCGGAGGCCGATCGAGTTCAGTCCGTAGCAGGCCGGCTTCTGCCCCACGGTCTTGACGAACGGCAGGGCGTCCATGGTGGCGACGGTATAGCCGCCCAGGTAGGCGTGGCGGCCTACCCGGCAGAACTGGTGCACGGAGGTGAAGGCGCTGATGTTGGCGTCGTCGTGGACCTCGACGTGCCCGGCCAGGGTGGCATTGTTGGCGAAGACGGTCCGGCTCCCCACCTGGCAGTCGTGGCCGATGTGGGTGTAGGCCATGAACAGGCTGTCGCTCCCCACCCGGGTGATGCCTCCCCCCTTGGCGGTACCGCGGTGGACGGTGCAGAACTCCCGGAACTGGTTGCGGTCGCCGATCTCCAGCCAGACCTCCTCGCCCCCGAACTTGAGGTCCTGGGGGTCGAAGCCGATGGCGGCGTTGGGGTAGATATGGTTCTCGCGGCCGATCCGGGTGGGGCCCTGGATCTGGGCGCCGGCGCCGACCTCGGTGCCGTCGCCGATCTCGACGCCGGCCCCGATCACCGCGAACGGGCCGACCCGGACCCCCTCGCCTAGCTGGGCCGCGGGGTCGATGGAGGCGAGCGGATGGATCGCGGGCGCCATCAGCGGTCCACCATCGCCGAGGAGAGCACCGCCTCGGCGGCGAGCTGGCCGTCGACCAGGACCTTGCCCGCCAGCTTGCAGTAGGTGCTGCGCAGGCGGAGCACCTCGATCTCGTAGCGGATCTGGTCGCCGGGGACGACCGGCCGCCGGAACTTCGCGTTCTCGATCGAGGCGAAGAAGAGGAGCTTGTTCTCGCGGTCGGGGATGTCGCTCAGCAGCAGCAGGCCGCCGGCCTGCGCCATCCCCTCGATCATGAAGACGCCGGGGAGCACCGGCCGGCCGGGAAAGTGGCCGAGGAAGATGGGCTCGTTGATCGTGACGTTCTTGATCGCCACGATCCGCTTGCCGGGCTCCATCTCCAGCACCCGGTCGACCAGCAGGATGGGATAGCGGTGGGGGAGCACCGAGAGGATCCACTCGATGCCCCACTTCCCCGCTTCGGGGGTCTGCTCGCTCGGTTCGCTCACCGTGTCTCTCCCTCCATCCGCTTCTCGACGGCCCGCAGGCGCCGGACGATCTCGTCCAGGCGCGACAGCAGGACCGCCTGCCGCCGCCACTTCCGCATCTCGACCGCCGGGATACCGGCGACCGCCGTCCGCGGCTCGACCGAGGTCAGGGCCGCCGACTTCGCCGCCACCTGCGCGCCGTCCCCGAGCTCGATGTGCCCGGCGACGCCGCTCTGCCCGGCCAGTACGACGTAATTTCCCAGCCTGGCGCTGCCGGCGATCCCCGCCTGGCCGCAAAGAATACAGTGCCGGCCGGTCACCACGTTGTGCCCGACCTGGACGAGGTTGTCGATCTTGGTGCCCGCCCCGATCCGGGTCTCCCCCAGGGTGGCGCGGTCGATCGTGCTGTTGGCCCCCACCTCGACGTCCGCCTCGAGGACCACCCGGCCCACCTGCGGCACCTTGTGATGGACCCCGCCGTGGGTAGCGTAGCCGAAGCCGTCGGCCCCGAGCACCGCGCCGGCGTGGACGATGCACCCCGCGCCGACCTCGGTGCCGTCATAGAGCACCGCGTGCGGGTGGAGCACGGCCCCCTCCCCCACCGCGCAACCGCGCCCCACGGCCACGAAGGCGAGGACGGCGGCGCCGGCGGCGATCCGGCTGCCGTCGCCGATCACCGCATAGGGTCCGACGTGGGCCGCCGGGTCGACCGTGCAGCCGGGGTCGAGGATCGCCGTCGGATGGACCCCCGGCGGCCGGTGCTCGGGCGGGTGGATGTGGGCGAGGAGGCGCGCCAGGGCCCAGGAGGGGTCGTCGGCGATCAGCAGGTCCCGCCCCAGGGACGAGGCATCCGCCAGGGATGTCCCGACGAGCAGGGCGCCCGCGGCGCTCGCCGCCGCCTGGCCACGGTAGCGGGGGTCCTTCAGGAACGAGAGGTCGCGGGGACCCGCGGCTTCCAGGGAGCGGATCGCCTCGACGGCACGCTCCGGGTCCCCCTCGACCCGGCCGCCGACCAGCTCGGCGAGCTCGGCGAGGCGATAGGCCACGCCGCTACTTGCCCTGGGCGGCGGTGTCCAACCGCTGAATGACGACGTTGGTGATGTCGATCCCGTCGTCGGCGTAGATCAGCCCGCTCTCGAACTTGCGGAAGATCATCGTGTAGCCGAGCTCCTTGCCGACCTGGTTGATCACCGGCATCACGCGCTCGTCGATCTGGGCCAGCATGTCGTCGCGCTTCTTGTTGAGCTCGCGGGTGGCGTCGTCCTGCGCCCGCTTGAGGTTGATCTCCTTCTCCTCGTACTGCTTGGAGAGATCGGCGAGCTTGTCCTGGGCGAGCGAGAGGCGGCCGTCGTTCATCTTGGCCTGCAGGTCCTTGAGCTCCTGGGCCTTGGCCACGAGCTCCTTCTCCCGCTGGTCCTGGAGCTTCTTGAGGTCGGCCACCGCCTTCTTGCCGGCCACCGACGAGAGCAGGATCTTCTCGGTGTCGATGACGGCGATCCGGATGGTGCCGGCGGGCACCGGCGCGGGAGCCGCCGCCTGGGCGACCGCGGGAGCCGCCGTCCCGAGCGCGAGCCCGAGGAGACCGGCGGCGGCGATCCGGGACAGTGAATGATTGAAAAACGACATGGTCTCTTCTCCTTCGTTGCTTGGAAGCTGGTGCCGCTAGAAGCTGGTACCGATGCTGAATTGGAAGCTCTCGAAGCTGTCCTGGGGTTGAGGATTCAGGTTCTTGGCATAGATGAAGCGCAGCGGCGCGCCGAACACCGGCAGGAAGACCCGCAGCTCCACGCCCGCGGTACGCCGCAGGTCCGACAGGCTGAAGTTCTGCCCGTCGCCGAAGACGTTCCCGGCGTCGGTGAACAGCAGCACCCGGAAGGGACCGCCGAGCACGAAATGGTACTCCAAATTGAACTGGGCGTAACTGTTGCCGCCGAGGATGACCTCGTTGGCGTCGCGCAGCGGCTGACCGTTCTTGTCACGCAGGAAAATCGAGCGGTAGCGATGGCCGCGGATGCTGTTCTCGCCGCCCAGGAAGAAGCGCTCGAGGACGTTGATCGGCTGGTTGCCGAACGGATGGATCAGGCCCCCCTCGGCGTTGAACGCGATCACCATCTTGGTCGGATAGTTGCTCACCGGCTGGAAGATGCTGTAGCCGATCTCCGGGCGCAGGAAGTAGTTGTCGCCCCCCAGCGGACCGCCCGCGTACTCGACGGCGAGCGAGATCTTCTGGCCGCGCGTCGGCTCGAAGGGGTTGTCCCGGCTGTCGAAGAGATAGGCCGGCCGCAGCGACGAGTTGTGGATGCGGTACGGCGTCGTGACGGTGCTGCCGGGCTGCGGCTGACCCGCCGGCGGCGGCGTCTGCCCGGGGACCAGCGCCGGCACGACGATCTGAGTCTGGTCGTTGTACTTCGACAGGTTGTAGCTGATGCTCGCCGACTGGAACAGCTTGAAGTTCCGGCCGTAGGTGAACACCGCGCCGCGGCTGTCGCGGATGTAGCGGTCCTGGTCCGAGAACAGGCTGTAGTCGTAGTTCTCCTGGTAGGCCCGGATGCCGAGGCTCTGCGGCTTGTCGAGGAACCAGGGGATCGAGTAGGAGAGGTCGAAGTACTTGCGCAGGCTACCGGTCTGCACCGAGACGCCGACCTGCTCGCCGCGGCCGAGGAAGTTCTTGGTGCTGATGCCGAACTGGCCGAAGAAGCCGTCGAGCTGGCTCCAGCCGCCGCCAAACTGCAGCTCGGTGCGGTCCGATTCCTCCCCCTTGAAGAGCAGGTTGACCTTCTTCTTCTCGGAGTCGGTGTCGATGTCGACCGGGTTCTCCTCGCTGAGCTTGAAGTAGCCGAGCTGGTTGACCTTGGTGACGCTGTTGCGGATCGCCGTGACGTTGACCAGGCCCCCCTCGTAGACCCGGAGCTCGCGGCGCAGCACCTTGTCCTTGGTGCGCTCGTTGCCCTGGAACTCGATGCGGCCGACCTTGAACTGCTCCCCCTCGGTGACGTGGACGACGAGGTCGGCGACGCGGTCGGGGCGCTCGATCAGCTCCGGCTCGACGCGGGCGAAGATGTAGCCGGTGTTGTGGTAGGCGTCGGTGATCTCCTTGACCGCGTCGTCGACCACCTTGGCGCGCAGCCAGCCGGTGGCCTTGCGCTCGAAGGCCCGCAGCAGGTTCTTCTCGGTGTAGATCTTGTTCCCCTCGATCGACACCTGGCCGAACTTCCAGCGCTCGCCCTCCTCGACCGGGATGGTGATGAACATCCGGCGCTTCGGGCCCGACGAGCCGGTCTCCCTGAGCTCGACCGTCTTCACCTCGACCTTGGGGTCGCCCATCACCACGTTCTTGTAGCCGACGCCGCGGTAGAGGTCGCGGACCTTGTCGAGGTCCTCCTGCAGCTTGGCCGGGTCGTAGAGGTCCTTCTTGGTGACGCGGGAGATGAACGCGCTCTCCTTGGTGTTCTTCATCGTCAGCCGCAGGCGGGCGTCGTTGAACACCGTGTTGCCCTCGAACTCGATGTCCGAGATGCGGACGCGGTCCCCCTCGTCGACCGAGAACACCACCTTCTTCTCGTTGGGGGCGACCTCGGTGACGGCGTACTGCGCGGTGGCGAAGCGGTACCCCTTCTCGCCGTACATCTCCTCGATCAGCGCCTTGACCCGCTGCAGCTCGCCGAGGGAGAGCGGCTCCCCCTCGTGGACGCGGATGCGCTGGGTAGTCAGCTTGTCCTGGAGGTCGGTCTTCGAGATCCGCTTCAGCCCCTGATAGTCGATCGAGCGCAGGATCGGGCGCTCCACCACCGTGATCACCAGGCGGACGCCGCCCGCCGTGGGCACGCTCTCCACCTGGACGTCGTCCACCAGGTTGCGGTCCCAGAGCTGCTTGAGGTTCTTGTTGAGGGCCTCCTCGTTGAGCGGCTGGCCCGGCGTCAGCCCGAGGTAGTAGCGCAGCGTCTCCTCGGAGAGCGCCTTGAGCCCCTTGAACTCGATCGCCTCGATGGTGCGGCCGTTCGCCGACGGCTGGGGGAGCGCTTGGGCGCGAGCGGCGCGGATGCCGCCGGAGATCAGCAGAGGAAGCAGCGACGCCGCCATCAGGCGGCGCACGGCCCTCCACCGGCGCGGCCTGCGCCGGCCCACGATGACATCAGGCATCAATCTCATCCTTTCATGACCCCGGCGGCACAAGGCCGCCGGAGTAGTACCGCCCTCTCTGTTGACCGGGAACAATCACCGGGAAACCGCCGGGAGCCGCCGGACGGCGGATCAGCGCCGGGGGATGACGATCTCCTGCGCGCCGACGTGGAACGTCAGCTCGCCGCCCTCCAGGTCCACTTCGATACGCTCGATCGTCTCGCCATGCTGGTTGATGAGGATCTCCGAGACCGCGTCCTGGATATGGCGCTGGATGGCGCGGCGCAGCGGGCGGGCTCCGGTCGACGGCTCGACGCCCGCCTTGACCAGCAGCCACTCCTTCGCGGGGTCCGAAACTTCCAGGTGCAGCGTCCGCTCCGCGAGGGTATTGTTCACATCGGAGAGCAGAATGTCCACGATCGACCGCAGCTCCCGGTCTCCGAGCGGGTTGAAGACGATCACCTCGTCGATGCGGTTGATGAACTCCGGGCTGAAGGTGCGCCGCAGCTCGGCGAGGATCTCCTCCTCGATCCGCTGGAAGCTCGCCTCCTCGCTCCCCTCGCCGAACCCCATCCGCCCCCCCCTCAACACCAGCTTGCTGCCGATGTTCGAGGTCATCAGCACCAGGGTGTTGCGGAAGTCGACCAGGTTGCCGTAGGCGTCGGTGAGCTGGCCGTCCTCCAGGATCTGGAGCAGCAGGTTGGCGACGTCCGGGTGCGCCTTCTCGATCTCGTCGAAGAGGATCAGCGAGTAGGGCGAGCGCCGCACCCGCTCGGTGAGCTGCCCCCCCTCCTCGTGGCCGACGTAGCCGGGCGGCGAGCCGATGAGCTTGGAGACCGCGTGCTTCTCCATGTACTCGCTCATGTCGAAGCGGATCATCATCCGCTGGCCGCCGAACAGGAACTCCGCGAGCTGGCGGGCGACCTCGGTCTTGCCTACGCCCGAGGGTCCCAGGAAGATGAACGAGCCCACCGGCCGCTGCGGGTTGGAGACCCCCAGCCGCGAGCGGCGGATCGCCCGGCTGATGGCGTTGATCGAGCGGTCCTGGCCGACCACGCGCAACCGGAGGATCTCCTCCATCTTGAGCAGCCGCTCGGCCTCCTCGCTCTGCAGCGCCGCCACCGGGATCCCCGTCCAGGAGGAGATGACCTCCTCGATGTCGTGGCGGGTCACCTCGAGGATGCCGGTCTCGTCGGTCGCGACACTCATCCGCTCGAGGTCCTCGCGCAGCTCGATCTCGCGCTCGCGCAGGTAGACGGCCCGCTCGAAGTCCTTGTCGGAGATCGCCACCTTCATCTCCTTGACCACCTGGCGGATCTCCTGCTCCAGCCGGCGCAGGTTCTGGGTGTCGCGCACCCGACGCAGCTTGACCCGCGCGCCCGCCTCGTCGATGACGTCGATCGCCTTGTCCGGCAGATGGCGGTCCGGAATGTACCGGCTCGACTGGTAGATCGCCGTGCGCAGCGCCTCGGCGCGGTAGCGGACCTTGTGGAACGACTCGTAGCGGTCCTTGACCCCCTCGAGGATCTCCTGCGTCTGCTCCGGCGTCGGCGGATTGACCTGGATCGCCTGGAAGCGGCGCAGCAGGGAGCGGTCCTTCTCGATGTATTTGCGGTACTCCTTGAGCGTCGTCGCGCCGATGCAGGAGATCTCGCCCCGCGACAGCGCCGGCTTCAGGATGTTGGCCGCGTCGAGCGACCCCTCGGCCGAGCCGGCGCCGATCAGCGAGTGGATCTCGTCGATGAAGACGATCAGCTCCTTACTCTCCTTGAGCTCCTTCAGGATCCCCTTCAGCCGCTCCTCGAACTGGCCGCGGTACTTGGTGCCGGCGACGATCAGCGACAGGTCGAGCGCCATGATCCGCTTGTTGGCCAGGAAGATCGGCACCCGCCCCTCGATGATCCGCTGCGCCAGACCCTCGACGATGGCGGTCTTGCCCACGCCCGGCTCGCCGAGCAGGATCGGGTTGTTCTTGGTGCGGCGGGACAGGATCTGGATGATCCGGTCGACCTCCTCCTCGCGTCCGATCAGCGGGTCGAAGGACTGCTCGGCGGCGAGCGCCGTCAGGTCCCGCCCGTACTCGGAGAGGAAGGGGAGCTCCTTCTTCTGCTGCGACGCCTCGCGCTCCTTGGCGATGGCGAGCACCTCCTCGCGCACCGTGTAGACGTCGAATCCGTGCTGGGCGAGGATCCGCATCGCGGTGCACCCCTCGACTCGCAGAATGCCGATCAACAGGTGCTCGGAACCGACCGTCGCGTGCAGCATGCTCTCCGCCTCATGCGAAGCGTAGGCCAGGATCTTTTTCGACTCTTCTGAAAGAGGTAGCTCGGCGGTGGAAGAGATCCGCTCGACGAAGACGCGCTCGCCTTCGATCTCCCGGCGGATGTCCTCCGGCTTGACCTGGAATCGCCGGAAGATCTCGCTGACCGTCTCCTCCCCCTCACGCAGAATACCCAGCAGGATGTGCTCGGATTCGATGACCCGGCTACCCAGCTTGCTGGCCTCGTAGCGGGCGAAGAAGAGAGCTCGGCGGGCCTTCTCGTTGTACTTCTCAAACATTTTGTTCGACCTCTCCCGACGCCCGGCACGCTGCATCGGGCCTCGACGGCGAGGCGATCGGAGAGCGGCGGTGCGTCTTGTTCAAGCAACCGGATTCTAGCACGCCCCCCTCGCCGCCAAGGCCACCTGGCCCGGAGAAGCCGCGTGCCGGGCATCCGATTCCTACCCGGAGGAAGCGCCGCCGAAGGCGGCAAAATTCCCGGTGGGCAGGGGAGTGCCCCCGCCCTTCCGACGAACACGGACGAACACCGACAGACACGGACGAACGCAAAAAGACCGGCCCGTCCGTGTTCTCTGTTTTCGTCCCTGTTCGTCCGTGTCAGTCCGTGTTCGTCCGGGCGGGCGGGCGGCCTCTCCCTGCCGCGGGCTGTCCGCTTTTCAATACGGGTGTAGCACTCCACCATCCAGCCGCAGCGTCCGCGTGCAGCGGCGGGCGATCTCCGGGTTGTGGGTGACCAGCACGCCGGTGGTGCGGTGGCGGGCCTGCAGGGAGAGGAGGAGCTCGAAGACGGTCTCGCCGCTCGCCGGATCGAGGTTCCCCGTCGGCTCGTCCGCCAGCAGCAGCGGCGGCTCCAGCGCCAGCGCCCGGCAGAGGGCCACCCGCTGCCGCTCGCCGCCGGAGAGCTGGCTGGGGAAGTGGTCGAGCCGCTCCGCCAGTCCCACCTCCAGAAGGAGCCCGCGGGCGCGCTCCAGCACCTGCCGCGGCTCGAGGCCGGCGATCCGCCCGGGCAGCATGACGTTCTCCAGCGCCGTGAAGTCGGGCAGGAGCTGGTGGAACTGGAAGACGAAACCGATCGTGCGGTTGCGGAACGCCGCCAGGCCGGCTCCCGAGAGAGCAGCGAGCGGCTGGCCGCCGATCTCGACCGTCCCCACGTCCGGCCGGTCGAGCGCCCCGAGCAGGTGCAGCAGCGTCGACTTGCCCGAGCCCGAAGGGCCGACGATCGCCACGATCTCCCCCGGCCTGACCGCCAGGTCGATCCCCCGTAGCACCTCCACCCGCCGGACGCCGTCCTGGTAGGTCTTGGTGAGGCCGTTCGCGCGGACGGCGACGCTCATCGGACCCTCACCCCTGGCCCCTCTCCCTTCCCCTCCCACCCTCCCTCACAGGGAGAGGGGAACCCCCGCCCCCTTATGATCCAGGCTTTTCTCTTTGCTTTTCTCCCTCTTCTCCCGGTGAGGGAGGGCGGGAGGGGACGGGAGAAGAGGGCCGGGGTGATGAGGGCCCTCATCGCCGCATCGCCTCCACCGGGTCGAGCGCCGCCGCCCGCTGCGCCGCGTAGAGGGCGGAGGCGAGGGCGAGCGCGAAGGTCAGCAGGAGCACCAGCACGAGGTCCCCCGGCTGCACCAGGAAGGGCACGTAGTCGAGGAAGTAGACCCCCCCCGGCACCTTCAGCAGCCGGTAGTGGTCGATCACCCAGGCCCCCCCCACGCCGAGGAACGTCCCCAGCGCCACCCCGGAGCCGGCGACCAGCCCGCCCAGGAGCACGAAAGCCTGCCGCAGCGCCGCCGGGGTGGCCCCCAGGGTGCCCAGCATGCCGATCTCCGGCCGCTTGCTGGAGATGATCAGCGCCAGGTCCGCCACCAGCGCCAGCGAGGCCACCAGGACGATCAGCGACACGGCCACGAACATCACCAGCTTCTCCAGCCGCAGGGCGAAGAGGAGCGGCCGGTTGAGGTCCTTCCAGGTGCGCACGCGGCTCCCCGGCGGCAGCACGGAGGGGAGCCGCGCCGCTGTGTCGAGGGCGGCGTCGAGACCCGCCGCCTCGACGTCCAGCCGGCGGTCCGCCGTGCCGAGCAGCGATTCGGCCACCGGCCGCGGCAGGGCGACCGGCTCCTTCTCCTCCTGGGTGCGGGCGCCTTCATAGGTGCCGGCCATCGGGATACTGCGCAGGCGCGGCTGCGGACCGAGCGGAGTGAGCGTCGGGCGCGGCGAGACGACCTCCAGCAGATCCCCGGCCTTGAGCCCCCAGCGGGAGACGAGCGTGGCGGGCACATAGAGCCCCTCCGGGAGCCCTGCGGCGCCGGGGAAGGTCCGCGGCACGCGGCCGTCGAAACCCACGAGCTCCACCGCCTGCACCTTGCCGCGGTCGACGATCCAACCCCCGCCGCGCACCTGGATCTGCGCCGAAACCACTCCGGGGACCCGCAGCGCCGACTCCCGGGCGACCGCCGCGTCCGCCCCGGACGGCAGCTCCACCTCGATCTGCGGCGTGCGGCCGAGCAGCTCGGCCCGCAGCGCGCTCTGGAAGCCGGAGATCACCGCCAGCGACAGCACCATCGCCATCACCCCCAGCGCCAGCCCCCCCGCCGCCACGATCGACAGGAAGCTCGCGAAGGCGTCCCGGCGCGTGCTGCGCAGATAGCGCAACGCGATCAACGCCGGGAACGGCAGCTTGCGCAGCAAGAGCTTCGAAGGTCTGGTTCGGATCGTCGGTCCTCCATGGACGGCCGAAACGATATCAGGAAGGGCGCGCCGGCGTGGGCGGATCGCCGGCAAGATCAGGTCAGAGATGGCCTGTTCGCCAAGGGCACGACGTTGTACTACTGAGGGAAGGGGAAAGTGGGCTGGCTACCCGTCCACAAGGGACAGGAGAGCGTTTTGGTACTCGTGTCGCAAGCCCTTTTATCGTCGTTCAGAATAGAACCTCGCCCCAGCCCTGTCAAGGTGAGGCGTTCCCAGGTAGTGGCTCAGTTTGGCTCCCGACGCCTCCGACGCCCGGGCATAAATGCCCGGGCTACAGTGGAAGCGAAAAGCCGGCTGAAGCCGGCTCAACTCGTGGCCGAAGGGATTGAGCCTCCTTCAGGAGGCTTCTTGGTTCCAGCGTAGCCGGGGCATTTATGCCCGGGCGTCGGAGGCGCCGGGAGCCAAACTGAGCCACTACCCGGCCCTACTCCCCCGCTTCCGGCCGCATCAGCGGAAACAGGATCACATCGCGGATCGACTGCCGGTCGGTCAGCAGCATGGTGAGGCGGTCGATGCCGATGCCGATGCCGGCCGCCGGGGGCATGCCGTGCTCCAGGGCGCGGACGTAGTCGGCGTCGTAGAGGTGCCCCTCGGCGTCGCCCGCCTCGCGCGCCGCCACCTGCCCGCGGAAGCGCTCGGCCTGGATGTCCGGATCGTTGAGCTCGCTGAAGGCGTTCGCCACCTCCATGCCGGCGATGTAGAGCTCGAAGCGCTCGGTGAAGCGGGGATCGTCCGGCCGCTGCTTGGAGAGCGGCGAAACGTCGGTCGGATGCTCGGTGATGAACACCGGCGCGAACAGGTGCTCCTCGACCGTGCCCTCGAACAATCCCATGAGCAGGTGGCCGTAGGTGCCGCCGGGCGGGATCTCCAGCCCCTTCTCCACCAGCACCTCGCGCACCGACTCCATCGTCTCCAGCCGCTCGGGGGGCACGCCCGCGTAGCGGGTGATCGCCTCGCGCATCGTCAACCGCTGCCAGGGGCGCGCGAAGTCGATCGGCTTCCCCTCCCAGGTGCTCTCCTCGCGATGCAGGACGCCGCGGACCCGCTCGGCCAGCCCCGAGAGCAGCTCCTCGGTGAGGTCCATCATCTGCCGGTAGTCGGCGTAGGCCCAGTAGAACTCCAGCATGGTGAACTCGGGGTTGTGGCGGGTGGAGATCCCCTCGTTGCGGAAGTTCCGGTTGATCTCGTAGACCCGCGGGATGCCGCCGACCAGCAGCCGCTTCAGGTAGAGCTCCGGCGCGATGCGCAGGTAGAGGTCGATGTCGAGCGCGTTGTGATGGGTCTTGAAGGGCCGCGCCGTGGCGCCGCCCGGGATCACCTGCATCATCGGCGTCTCGACCTCGAGGAAGCCGCGGGCGTCGAGGAACTCGCGGATCCCCTTGACGATCGCCGCCCGCGCCTCGAAGACCTGGCGCGAGTCCTCATTGGTGGCGAGGTCGAGGTAGCGCTGGCGGTAGCGGGTCTCGATGTCGGCGAGCCCGTGCCACTTCTCCGGCAGCGGGCGCACGGACTTCGAGAGCAGCGTCAGGTCGTCCACCTTGAGCGACAGCTCGCCGGCGCGGGTGCGCATCAGCGTGCCGGACGCGCCGACGATGTCTCCGAGATCGAGGTTCTCAAGCACCGTCCGGGCCGCTTCCGGCACGTCGGCCAGACGGATGAAGAGCTGCAACTTCTCCTTGCCGTCGTGGATGTCGGAGAAGATGAGCTTCCCCTGGCGGCGGACGGAGCGGATCCGCCCCGGCACCCGCAGATGGAGGGCCGCGGCCTCCAGCTCCTCGGCGGTCTTCTCGCCATACTGCTGCCTGACCGCCGTGGGCTCCAGGTCCCAGTCGAAACGGTGCGGATAGGGGGCGATCCCCGCCTCCGCGAGACGCTGACGCTTGTCGCGCCGGTTCTGGATCTGATCGTCGAGCTCGGACATGAGTCTTCAGGCACCCCCTCGCAATGGAGGGGAACGATAGCGTATCCCGGGGCCGGCATGCACGCCGGCCGCCCGCCGCTCCGCTCCGGCGCGGAGCGTAGGGCGGCGCGGGTGAGATGGCAGGATCAGGATCTCGGGCTGCAGGCGGGAAGCGTGGCGGCTCCCATTTCGATCACTACCCAATCCTACGGAGGACAGGTGGCGAAATCGCAGCGGCAGCGGTAGGGGCTGCACTGGAAGGTCTTGATCGAGCAGGGATTGCAGGAATCGGCGCAGTTTTGCTCCAACGTGTCGCAATCGACGGGGCAGCTCCCAGAGCACGAGTGGGGGACGCCATCGCAGGTGACGTGCCCGACCTCACCCACCGAACAGTTGAAATCCACAGCCGAACAATTGGAGGAGCTGAGATTGCTGCTGCAACTGATGGTGCCGCCACCCACGCAGTTCGCCGTGGCGGTGCAGAGAGACTTCCCCTGAATCGGCGGACGCTTCGCCATGGGCACAGGAACCGGCGTACCGAGGGAGGCGAGGAAGGCGCTCAGCGACGGGCCGCCATGCGGCACGCTCGCCGCAGCCGCCGGAGAGACGAGGAACCCGAAGACGACCAGACTGATAGAAACCCCAAGCACAATCTTCTTCATAACCGTCTCCTTTCTTAGAACGATGCTCGTTTCGCAGAAAGCCGCCACGTAATGCTAAATATAGCATTATCGTCATCACATTTACCGACGAAATTGGGGTGACATTCCGGGGGCGCCTGCTAGGATCTGCGCCCATGAACGAGATCGACGATCTGGAGGGGCTGGTCCACGCGCCGCTGGAAGAGGCTTCCGCGGGGCTGGAGTCCCTCATCGAGCAGCACAAATCCGCCGTCGAGCGCTACGACCTCCTCGGCTGGCCGCGGCCGGAAGTAGCCCTCGTCTCCGGCTCCGGCCTGTCCGTCGACCTGGGGGAGCGAACGCACGGGCCGATCCAACTGGAGTTCCTCCTCCCCTTCGAGAGCCACGCCATCGCGGGGCACCCGCACGCCGTCGAGATGTTCGAGCCGGTGCCGGGGCGCCCGGTGCTCTACTTCAAGGGACGGCTTCACTCCTACCAGGGATACGACGCGAACGAGACGGTGTTCCCGGTCCGCCTCGCCGCCCTCCTCGGCGCCAAGGTGCTGGTGATGACCAACGCCACCGGCGGCCTCCAGCCCCACCATCGCCCCGGCGACCTGGTGCTGATCAAGGACCAGCTCAACCTGACCGGCCTGAACCCGCTGCGCGGTCAGCTCCCGCCCGAATGGGGCCCCCGCTTCCCGGACATGAGCGGCGCCTACGACCGGAGCTTGCGGGAGCTGACGCTGCGGGCGGCCGCGAGCCTGGAGATCCCCCTGACCGAGGGGATCTACGCCGGCCTGGCCGGCCCCACCTACGAGACGCCGGCCGAGGTGCGGATGCTCCAGCTCCTCGGCGGCGACGTCACCGGCATGTCGACCGTGCTGGAAGTGATCGCCGCCCATCACATGGGGGTGCGCTGCCTCTGCGTCTCGATGGTGAGCAATCCGGCCGCCGGGCTCTCGGATGGATCGGTGACCCACGAGGAGGTCCTCGCCGCCGGCCAGGCGGCGGCGGGGAACCTGCGGGCGTTGCTGGGGGCCGTGCTGAAGGACCCCGGGCTGGTCTGAGGGGAGCTCGAGGTCGGGGCCCCTAGCGACAACTCCTCTACAAAACTTTTACATGCGAGCGGCGCGCTTCGCCGCTCCCCGCTCACCTACAGTTTCGAAGGCCTGATTCATTCGCTGTTTCCTGCTTGAGGCTGGCTCGGATGCCGCAATGACGCGGCAGTCCGTGGGTGTGGAGGACTCGTCGCATGTCGAGAAGAAATGGATTGCTGTCCCTGATTGCAGCTGTGGCCACGTTCCTGGCGTTCTCATCCACGGCGTCGGCCGGGATGCGTGGCCTGACCACCACGATCGAAGCGCAGAAAAGCTTTCTGGGCGCGGCGGACGACGCGGTGGTGAAGATCACCTACCGCAACGATTCCGCGGCGGACCTCTACCTCGTCCGCTGGCAGACCGCCCTCCAGGGGATCGAGGAAAACGTGTTCGACGTCCGCCTCGACGGCCAGCCGGTCGCCTACACCGGCCGCCTCTACAAGCGCGCCACGCCGAGCGCCGCCGACTACGTCCGCATCCCGGCCGGCGGCTCCGTCTCGGCCGACGTCGAGCTGTCGAGCGTCTATGACATGTCGCGCACCGGCGAGTACGCGGTCCGCTATCACGTCGCCCTCCAGGACGGCCTGCGCGGCAACAGCGCAAAGTCGCTCTCCGGTCTGGGTGCCGGCAGCCTCGATTCCAACGTCGTCTTCCTCGCCGCCGAGCGCAACGAGCGCGCCACCGACGCGATCGAGAAGCTGGTCCAGATCGACGAGGCGGCCCGTCCCGACAAGGCCCTGACGCCGAGCTACGTGAGCTGCTCCTCCAGCCGCCAGAGCCTGCTGGTGACCGCCCTCAACAACGCCCAGGGGCTGGCCCAGCGGTCGCGCGACTATCTGAACGCCGTCCCCTCCGCCTCCCGCTCCACCGACACCAACTACAAGACCTGGTTCGGCACCTACAGCTCGTCGAACTGGTCGTCGGTGACGAGCGACTACGTCAACATCTATAGCGCCATGTCCACCAAGGCGTTCGTCTTCTATTGCGATTGCACGGACAGCTCCTACGCCTTCGTCTATGCGAACCAGCCCTACAAGGTCCACCTCTGCGGCGCCTTCTGGAGCGCCCCGGCGACCGGCACCGACTCGAAGGCCGGCACGCTGATCCACGAGACCAGCCACTTCACCGTGGTCGCCGGCACCCAGGACTACGTCTACGGCCAGTCCGCCTGCCGGAGCCTGGCGATCTCGAACCCGACCCACGCCATCCACAACGCCGACAGCCACGAGTACTTCGCCGAGCCCCGCTGAGCCCCCGCTGACCTGGCTGACCCGACTTCCACGCGCGGACGGAGCGATCCGTCCGCGCTGCGGTTCCACCCTTTTTGCGATAAACTCCAGGATCATGCCCTGGAGGATTCGGATGTCGCAGAAATTCGCCGCGCTCCTCGTCGCAGGATTGACCCCCTTCCTCACCTTTGCCGCGCTGGCCCAGGCCGCGACGGGAGGGCTGACCGCCACCCTCGAGGCTCGGCAGAGCTTCGTCGGCGCGTCCGAGGACGTGGTAATCCGGATCACCTACAGCAACGATTCGGCGGCGGACCTCTACCTCGTCCGCTGGCAGACGCCCCTCCAGGGGATCGAAAGCGACCTCTTCGACGTGCGCGTCGACGGCCGGCCGGTCGCCTACACCGGCCGCCTCTACAAGCGCGCCCGGCCGACCGTCGCGGACTACCTCCGCGTCCCGGCGGGCGGCTCGCTCTCGGTCGACGTCGATCTGTCGAAGGTCTACGACCTCTCCCGCACGGGCGAGGCCGCGGTCGCCTATCGGGTCCTGCTCCAGGACGCCCTGCGGGCGGACAGCGCGAACCAGGTCTCGGACTTCGCCAGGCTGCGCACCTTGGAATCCAACCGGGTCTTCGTGGGCGTCGAGCGCAACGAGCGCGCGGTGGAGGCGATCGATAAACTGGCCGGGGTCGACGGCGTCGACGATAAGGCCCGCCCCGCCCGGGTGCCGCCACCGCGCTACGTGGGCTGCACCAACAAGCGCAAGACCCAGCTCGCCACGGCGCGCTCTAACGCGCAGATCCTGGTGCAGAAATCCCGGGGCTACCTGAACAACCTGCCGGTCGAATCCCGCGCCTCCGACGTCGACTACACCACCTGGTTCGGTTTCTACACCGCGCCGAACTACGATTCGGTGACGAGCGATTACGTCAATCTCACCAGCGCCTTCTCCACCAAGAGCTTCACGTTCTATTGCGATTGCAACGAGAGCAACTACGCCTACGTCTATGCGGACCAGCCCTACAAGGTCCACCTGTGCAACCACTTCTGGACTGCCCCGACGCTCGGCACCGACTCCAAGGCCGGCACGCTGGTCCACGAGGCGAGCCACTTCACCGTCGTCGCCGCCACCGCCGACAACGCCTACGGCCAGGAGGCCTGCCGGGCCCTGGCGCAGGAGAACCCCTTCGCGGCCATCCACAACGCGGACAGCCACGAGTACTTCGCCGAGGCGCGCTAATCTCCAGGGTCCGGGATAGACTGCGCGGATGCGGAAGACCGCCCCAGTATCCCTGACCCTTCTAGCCCTGCTCCTTTTCGCCCTGCCCCTCCTCGCGCTCCTCTCCATCGGCTGCTGGATGAAACCCCACCCTCCCGCCGACGCCCAGCACCCGCTGGAATGCCGGATGGAGGCGATGCGCCCCCAGATCGCCGGCGGGCCGACCGGTATCCGCTTCCAGTTCACGAACCGGATGCCGGAGGCGCTCTCGATCCTGCGCTGGAACACGCCCTTCGAGGGATGGCGCGGCACGATCCTCACCGTGACCTTCCAGGGCAAGGATCTCCCCTATCGCGGCCCCATGGTCAAGCGGGGCGACCCCATCGCCGGCGACTACATGCGGCTCCGCACCAGCGAATCGCAGATCATCGGCATGGACCTCTCGCAGGCCTACGACATGTCGCAGCCCGGTCTGTATACGGTGAAGGTCACCGGCGGCGTCCAGGACGTGATCCAGGACGGCACCCAGCCCCCGCGCCCGCGCGACCGCTTTCAGCCGGTCGGCCTGGTCTGCAACGAGCTGACGCTGGATGTGCGGAAGGGCGAGGCGGACAACAAGGTCAATTATTGAGGACCAGGAAACGATATGGCTGACTCGCTCTTCAATGATCCACTGATCGAAGAGGTCCATGAGACCCGTGAAAAGCTACTGGCCGAATGTGGCGGCGACCTGGACAAGCTGATGGATCGGCTGCAATCCAGAGAGCAGGAGGATGGTTCTAGGATTGTAAGGGATGTCAGGGAGCTCAGACCTTCGACTAGCAACCGGAGCTGAATTCCTCCGCACCGCAATCTCGTTCACTGAGGACCGGTTTCTCAGTCCGATCGTGAAGCTCATCCCTCGTCCACTTCCGGCCACCGCTTCCGGCTTGTGTTTTCGAGGATTGCTCCAGAAGGGCATCGATAGCCTTCCGTTGACGCTCTCTCCACTCAGCGTTCACGGTGAAGAAGTTCATCAGTAGGCCCGAGGCTTGAAGTCCTTGGGGACATCCAGCTCAAACTCCTCGTCATGTACGCGCGCGAGGTAGATTCCCTCCCGCAGGACCCTTTCCCGCAAGTCCTCGGGAGCATCCACGGCCGCCAGGATGCCGAAGATTTTCTTGTCATCGTGCTCAGGAAAGAAAAACCGGAATTCGCGAAGAATCTTCTTCATCTGGTCGAGACCGTCCTCGCGCAGATGGCTCTTGACCTCGACGACGTAGACCTCGTTGACCTGGGCGTTGGAGTACGCCAGGACATCCACCTCCAGCGATCGCCCGTTTCTTCTCGCACGGAGCCGAGGTGCGACGACGTTCATCTGGAAGCGCTCTTCGAGGAGCTTTCGCATCGAGGGGAACGCCATGCCCTCGGTGGGGCCGCCGATCTTTTCTCCCAGAGCACGTAGCTGACGTCCAATCTCCCGTAGAAACTGACCCGTCTCGTCAAACTTCCCGCTCGTCTCGGCCGCTTCCCGACGACTTTCCTGCGCCAGATTCGCAATCAGTTGCTGAAGGTTCTCGGTCGTCATGGGTCTTTCCCTTGGCCATGCCGTCGGTTCCGGCGGACGGGTATTCTATCATTCCGAGCCGCGATCTTCCACCCGCACCGTCCCCCCGTCACCCCGTCCATGGTACCCCTCTGGGGCGCGACAGCCAAAGGAAGTTCCTGGCACCTCTCTCTTCTGGTAAGGGCCTCTCAGGGAGCCGCGTCGCTCCAGGCTCCGAGGGTGCCGCTCTCGAAGTTGTCGCCGAAGAGCGGGTTGGCACGACAGGCCCCGGCGTTGGCCACTGTCACGTCGTCCACGTACCAGCCGGTGAGGCCGATCAGGGCGTCGTCGCTTTCAATCCAGCGCAGCCGGATCTCGGTTCCGGCGTACGCGGAGAGGTCGACGGAGACCAGGGTCATCGTGCCGATCGTGCCGTGGCACCACCCCCGGCTGTACGCGTAGCCGTTGGAGTAGCTATAGGAGACGGTGCCGTTGAAGGGCCCCCACCGGAAGGCGGCGTCCGGCATCGTCGACCAAGTGGCGCCGCCGTTCGTCGAAACCTGGAGGATGCCCGCGTCGTAGCAGCCGGCGCTGTCGTCGAACGAGTAGGTGTGCCAGAAGGAGAGGAGAGTGCCCGCCTGGGGCGTGAAGGCGGGGGAGATCAGGGCCTTCTGCGCCACGTGGTCCACGCCGGGCGAGAACCAGGAGTGTGCGGAGGAGTGCGACTGCGCCGTGGACCACTCCCAGTCGGTGCCCGGCTCGAAAGTGTACGTGGCATGCGTCCAGCCGGGCCCGTCGAAGCCGCCGGCCCCCTCGAAAGTCTCGTTCAGGAGATAGGTCGCCGGCCCCGAGGTCGTGGCGCCGCGCGTGACCCGGTTTCCATCCTCGACACCATTCGCGCTGTCCACCGCCCGCACGATGTAGTAGAGAGGAAAACCGTCCGACCCCACCGGCAGGAGATCGAGATAGCTCGTGCCGGTGACGCCGCTGGCGAGGCGGGTGGAATCCCCCGGCGTGAACACGGGGTTCCCCGACAGATAGACGTTGTAGGTGATCGTGCCGCCGCACGCCGACGTCGCCGCCGACCAGGAGAGGGCGATGCCGCACGCCGACGCCGGGTTGGCCGCGCCGGTGAGGCCGGCGAAGCTCGGCGGCGTCCGGCAGGCGCCGGTCGCCACCGCCTGCACGCAGCCCGACGGCGCCGACTCGCAGACGCCGCTGGCGTCGGTCCCCCGCACCTGGTAGGCGTAGGTCGAGCCCCCGGACACCGCAGTATCCACGAAGGGGGAACCGGCCAGGCGCTGCTGGGAATCGAGGACTAGTCAGGTCCGGCCAGCAAACAATAATGGGTCCCGCCGGTACTGTCGTAGTGCTGGCAGACTACATCGGTACGTTTCTCACCCATAGGATCGACATAATCGATCATGATATAGACGCGAACGCCGATTATCGCATCAGCCTTCAGGCTTTCCGGGGTGGACCAATTGAAGATCTCATAGACTTCGTGAAGGTCTCCGGGGCCGAGGAGGGTAGAATCCGGAGCGTCTTTGGTGCCAAGCCTAGACCAGTACGCCGTTTCACTGGCAATCACCCATCGTGTTTGTCGTATTTTGGCTACGCCCTTTCCGGAGTTCTTGAGCGTTACCACCATCTTCAGATTCTTCCCCTCAACAACGGTCGTAACGCCACGA
The DNA here is from genome assembly GCA_963718645.1 of uncultured Acidobacteriota bacterium. Classification (GTDB taxonomy): domain Bacteria; phylum Acidobacteriota; class Thermoanaerobaculia; order Multivoradales; family UBA5704; genus DATARR01. Next base: position 502,811 of record OY970373.1, on the reverse strand, counting down.
GCAACGGTAAAGGCCGGGCTTTCGGCCCGCTGGGCGAGCTCGACCAGCTTGGCGTTGGTATCGGCAATCGTCTTGGACGTGTCGTTACTAGCCTTCATCGCCTTGAACATTGCGAAGTTGACGGCGGTATAACAGACAAGGATTACGGCGGCGGCGGCTTGAACTCCGACAGACCACCAATCGGCGGAGGTGGGCAAGGGCCGTACTTCCTTGCCGGGCTTCTTGGCCTCATCGCCTACGGATTGTTCTTTGGCGGAATCGCGCTTCTCCGGTTTGGCGACCGGCGACGCCGCACCGTCCTGCTGGGTTTTTTGTTGCTTTCTTTGGCCGCGGCTGTTACTCATCTCGCGTTTAACCTTCTTGCTTACCAGCGTTGGCCGTGGGAGTCTGGAGAATCCAAACTGGACGGCTCAATCAGCGTCGTTTCCGGAGCTACATGCCGCCCACGACGAACTACTGGCCTGAAAGTAGTTGCAGAACTGAAGGTGCCGCGTTGGACTACCCGGGAAAATATCGCGGTAAGTAAACTCGCCGAAGATATAGACCGCGAGCCTCCCCTGTTTGGCTTCTTGGAATTGTTCAGGAGTAAGATTGACAAAATCAACCGGGAGAATATCAGTTATCCCAGCGCCGACCGTTGTTACACTGCATGGGATCTTTGGTGCGTGATTGCCTATATCTCGCATATTAGGCTCCCCGGCGCCGATCTTCGAGCCCGCGAAAATCGTTACGTTACGGGCTGGCGTATGCCCTACGTTAGCAAGGCCGAGTTGGAAGATCTCGCCCGCCGCTGGAAGTTTATGTTCGATAGCGCTAATAGCGAGCCATGCACGCTGGGAAACCACCAGAGAATCCTTAGCGTTTTGGTTGCTCTTATCCAATTCAACCCATTGCGCGAAGGAGACCAAGCAATAACTGAGAGTGATAGACACGAGGAGCCATTGAGTCCAAAGATATCGCCTCTGAAATCGCTGGGTCTCCGAGCTATCGGATTGATCGTTCTTCTCATTTCGGGGCGGGCGGGTTGGGTCGGACTTTACCTTATCGATCAAGGGAGAAGGGTTGCCCGGGGAGTGCTCCTTACTCTCGCCATGTTTATTTTCGGACAGGTTGGCCTGTCGCTTCTTTGCTTCCCCGCGTGGTGGATGAGGATGCTTTCGTTCCATGGTCAATCGGATTTGCTGCGTCGCCGCGACTTAATCCGCTTCTCCGCGAGTCGCGCATCTAACTCCGCCTTTGGAACGCGAAGCAGGCCGGAGGTTATCTGCCGCAAGCGGGAGAAGGTTTCCTCTGCTTCTTCCTCGGTGAGGCCATCGGGCGCCTCTTCAACGTCTAACTCCGCCATGGGACTAGTCCTCCATAGGGTCCGCCGCGATCAGCTCTTTGTAGGTGAGGCGACGGCCGATCGTATTTGCCGCAACCGACAGGAAGCGCCCGCCGTCCGTACCCTGCCGGGCGTTGTACCGGAAAACCTGCTCATTGACGTACCGGTGAAGGTGGAACGGGGCGACGGCAACGTAGGTGCCGCGAATGGAGCGCTTCAGGAGGGACCAGAAGTTTTCCAGGCCGTTCGTGTGGACCTTCCCGCGCACGTAGTGCTCGGCGTGGTCAACCGCCTCATGGGCGTACTCGGGGGCGAGCCCCTCATAGGAGCGGAGCGCATCCGTGAAGACTTCGGCGCCGGGCGCCACGTTCTCGCGGACCTTGGCCTGCAAGGTGGACTTCTTCCGGTCCTTCACCACGAACGCCCGCACCTCGCCTTTGCGCGCCAAGACACCCATGACGGCAGTCTTGTCCGTGGGGCCGCTCCCGTGGATCTTGGCGGCCCGGACCTTCTTGTGCATGTTGCGGGCGAGGCCGCCGATGAACGTTTCATCGATCTCGACCTCGCCGCTCACCTTGTGGAAGGAACCGGTTTCCATGGCAACGCGGATGCGCTGAAGCATGAACCAGCCCGTCTTCTGAGTCACCCCGAGATCGCGGGCGATCTCATAGGACGAAATGCCGTTCTTGCAGTTGGACAGGAGCCACACCACGGGAAGCCACTTGTCCATTCCCAGGGGGGAATCTTCGAAGATGGTCCCCACCTTGATAGAGAACTGCTTCCGGGGGTGCTTGGTCTTGCACTCCCAGAGGTTGCGCGTCGCGATGAACCGCACGTCCGTCCGCCCGCAGGTGGGGCAGGTGACGCCGTTGGGCCAGCGGAGTTCCACCATGAAGTTACGGCAGGTGTCCGCGTCCGCGAAGTAGCGGACGGCTTCCAGCAGCGTACGGGGCAGACGGGCGGGGGCGTTCTGAGTGTCCATAGGAGAATTCTACGCCATGAAGGCCACTGAGTCAAGTATATTGTTGCCGAAACTTGTATTCGAGCCGGGGAGGTAGTTCGGAGCAGCAATCCTATGGCTTTCCGCCCAACCGCTCCCGCATCAGCGGCCCCATGACGAACTCCGTGTCTTCTTTCGTATAAAGATAGAGAGGATTGCCGCTGAAGGACATCGAGCCCATGAGGTTGGTGCCGCACTGTTCGCCGAAGAGCCAGCAGACGCCGAAGGCAAACGGTTGCTCCGCCCCGCCGAGGATGTGGCCTACCTCGTGCGCGACGAGCAGCTCCTGGAAGAAGGCATTACCGGGAAATTCCGCACTCGGCGTGACTTGGGTGAGCGCGTGATGGCACAGAAAGTCCTGGCCTGCCGCGAAACAACTATCGCCGTAGATATCCAGGCCGCTCACGCTGGCAACGCCGGCGCCCGGCCGGAGGGTGCGGCCACTGAAGAAGAAAACCAGCGACGAGCGCCCGGCGGTATGCGGCGCGCCACAGCACGGCGGGGTCGCCTGGTGAGTCTCGCGAGCCGACTGGCGCAGAAGCTCCTCGCGGTCCCCGCTGCCCGGCCCGCCCGCCTCCCACGCCTCCAGCCGATCGAGCCGCACGCGCGCCTGGAAACCGTCACCGCCGCCGTCAAACTTGTTGTCGCAGAGCGCGTAGGCGTTGTCGGCATTGGCATCCGGCTCCACGCAATTGAACAGCCAGTCGAGAACGTTGTAGAGCGCCTCCTCCTTCAGCCAGAAGGGCATCACCGAGTCCGGGGGGTAGGCGCGGTAGAAATCGGCATCGCCGTCCGCGACGGCGGAGACCACCAGCGGCGTCTTTACCGCGGCCGGCGCCCGCTTGACCGGCCCCGCATTCTTGGCCGGCCCCGCATTGGGGAAGAGGTCCGCGTCGGCGACGACGCGCCCGTGCTGGTTTCTGACGTTATAAACGATATGGTTGTACTCTCTCAAGATCATCTCGCGCTGCTTCGGATCGACGCCGCGCAATCGCAGCAGCGGTTCGAGCGGTTCGATGATCGACCAGCCGTCCGGCGCGAGAAGGATGTTCCCTTCGACCACACGGTCGTTGATGGTAAAAATGGCGACGCCCGGTTTGCCTTCGACCCTGCCCTGATACGTAGCGGGTGGTGGCAGAGGGATGAAGCGAAAGGTTTTGTTCACACCGTTCTTCACGTCGACGCGATCGAGGTCCGGGTTGCGGAGGTCGCGGAGGGTGAGCCGCACACCCGCGACGGTCAACCGATTTTCCTGGGTGACAAAAGGAAGTCCAACCGTCCGGCCGGCGCGAACCGCCGCCGCGATCGCCGCGGTGTCGAGCTTGACCCCATGGAACGGCTCGATACCCGCCAGGGCTTTGGCCACGGTCTGATCGGCCATGGAAGTGGTCGGGTTGGTGCTGCAGGCGGAAAGACAGAGCACCAGTGCTCCGATGAGAAACCGCGCCATGCCTCGCTCCTTTTCCTCGTCCAGAACCATGAGGTCTACTCCTGGGTCTGAGCCTTCCACACCAAGGTCTGAGCCTCCGCACCAAGGTCTGAGCCCTCCGCACCAAGGTCGGAGACTTCCGCAGCAGGTCCGGAGTCTTCCGAACCAGGGTCTGAGTACTCCGGACCGAAGTTCTGATATTCCGACCCTGGTGCGAGCGGCCCAGACGTTGGTGGGAACCATTCAGACCCTGGGTTAGGTGCCTCACGCCGAGGGGCCGAACGCTCACGCAATGGGGCAGTACCTCCGCCCTCGGGCCAGACGGCTCGGACCTCGGCGGGTCATATCCCGCGAATGACCTGCCGCAGCAGGCGCCGGGTCACCACCCGGTGGGCGCCGCTCCCGATCACCGCGGCGCGGTAGAGCCGGCCCAGCACGCCGGGGAACACCGCGTGCGTCTGCGCCCGCAAGAAGCCGCCTTCGATGACGAAAGTCAGGATATACCGGGAGAAGCGGTGGCGTCCACCCAGGACAAGCCGCCGGCCGGGCTCGGCCTCGACCACTCGAAAGCCCGGGACCGCTTCCCCAGGGCGACCGGCGAACTCGGCCGTGCCCCGCACGGGATCGCAGCCCAGGATCCGCGCGATCGGCGCCCCTCCGCTCATCCTACGAAGGACCTTCAACAGCGCGGACCAGACCACGTCGGCGGGGGAGTCGACCCGCTGACTGTGCTCGTCGATGTAGGGTAATTGTTCCATGAATCTGATTAACTCTACTTTGTCAGATCGGCCTTGGCTGTGGCCCTGGCCCTCATCTGATCCCCGTTGGCCCGGCCCTCTTCTCCCGTCCCCTCCCACCCTCCCTCACCGGGAGAAGAGGGGGCAAGACAAGGCAGGTCCAGCCGTGGTTTCTCCGGGCTGAAAGCCCGGGATTATTCAGCCCAGGGCAACGCCCTGGGTTTGAGATCGGTAGCCGTTCGGTGCGGCCTGAAGGGCCGCGATAACCAACGCCACCTATCGCGGCCCTTCAGGCCGCACCGGATACGATTGGATGCCCGGTACCCAGGGCGTTGCCCTGGGCTAAATAATCCCGGGCCTTCAGCCCGGCAAGGCAGGATCGCCACCTTCCGTCCCAGGATCATTCGGCGCCGGCTTCTTCTACCCGTACCGTCCCCGCCGTTGATGGTAACCCGCTGCCCGCTCTTCAGCGCTACCAGGCGCTCGTCACGGATGCTCCTCGGGTGGACTCGTCGCGGTCCACTCAACCTCTCTGGCCAGCCGCTTCGCGCAACCCACGAGATCATCGTCCCAACAAAGCCCACTCTTTTCGGTGACGCGCTGCGATCCGGTTTCAGTCAGCTCGACCCGGTAGCTCATCCGGGTGCGATCACCGATTTGGGTCCACCCCACATGCGTAGGAATGGTCACGATCCATGTTCCGGATTTCCTCTCGCCAATCAGCGTCAAAAGCTCGGAGTCATGAAAAGCCGCTTCCAGCGCCTCGGCAAATCTCAAGGTCAATCCATCGTCCCCACCACGGCGGATGTCCACGTGCAGAGGCGTTCCGAAGGCTGCCGTCGCCGGAATGCTGCGGGCGCTCACCAGGTTGGTGATCGTCACGCTGCCGAATGGGCAGTCGCCCGGATTGGGGCCGTCATAGCGGACGATCGCGTCGACCAGTCCGAAGTTGTCGAAACTATCCCGAAAACGCCCCTGGGTCCGCGTCGCCCGATCCAGGCTCTTCCAGCAAGCCTGGCTGACGTTGACGCAAAAATCCTTGAGATAATAACTCTCCAGATCGTCAAGGGAACCGTCATAGGCAATCGCCAGCTTCGAGATCTCGAAGCCTCCCCGATAGATTCCCTGAATGCGAAAGATGGACCCTTCCGGTTCGAATAAACCATAGGTGATCTGTCGCTGATCCAATTGGTCCGCACTGATGTGGCATGAGCCCAGGCTCGCGCAGCCGGAAAGAGCCGTCAGACCGATCCATCCTGCGAGGCCGATGAGACTTTGGAGCTTGGCCGTCATAAACCCATCCCCCATTTCTGAGCGATGCAGACCAGGAACAGGCCGGCCAGCGCCGCGTAGAACCAGCTCGACAGCCCGAGGTGCCAGCCGACCAGCGCAGCGCCGGGCGAACGGCGTTCCGCGGGTCAGCTACAGAAGCTCTGGCACGCGCTGATGGACCCGACGCAAGTCACCCTCGTTCCGCAGCAGCAACCGATGAACGGTTCGGGGCACTGGCGGTACTTGATGAGGCAAGCCTGCGTGGCTTCGGCGCTGCGGGGCGCGGACAGGACGGCGAAGACGATGGCCGAGGCCATGACGGAGAGCAGACAGAGTTTGCGAAACGCTTTCGGCATGCGAGCCTCCTGACGGACCTGCCTCAGGGGAAATCCTGAAACATCATAAGCCTAAACCAGGAGATCCCACCGGTTCCAGGCCCTAGAATCGGACACCATGATCCGACCGGCACGAATCGAGGACGCGGCGGCGATCTGCCGCATCTACAACCACTATGTGCTCCAGACCGTCGTCTCCTTTGAGGAGGAGCCGGTGACGCCCGAGGAGATGTTGAGGCGGATCGGCAAGGTCGCCGCGGCGGATCTCCCCTGGCTCGTCCTCGAGGAGGGGGATGCTCTCGTCGGCTACGCCTACGCGACCCCCTGGAAGGAGCGCTCGGGGTACCGCTACGCCGTGGAGAGCTCGATCTACCTGGAGGCGTCCGCGGGAGGGAAGGGATACGGGTCGAGTCTCTACGGGGAGCTGCTGGCCGCGCTCCGCACCCGGCCGCTGCGCACCGTCATCGGCGGCATCGCGCTGCCGAACGACGCCAGCGTCCGGCTGCACGAGAAGCTCGGCTTCCAGAAGGTCGCCCACTTCGAGCGCGTGGGCTGGAAGTGCGGACGGTGGGTGGACGTCGGCTACTGGCAACTCTCGCTGATGGAAGGGTAGAGTCCCTGCATCGATTGCCGGCCGGAGAGTGCCCCGTCTTTGGACATTCCGGGACATTTTTGGATATTCGGGGACAATCTCAGATATTCGGGGACAATCTCAGATATTCGGGGACAATCCTGGATATTCGGGGACAATTTGGGAAATTCGGGGACAATTTGGGATATTCCGGGACAATCCTGGAAATTCGGGGACAATTCTGGAGATTCGGGGACAATCCTGGAGATTCGGGGACGGGCGAGCCTGAAAACAGGACTTCTGAGAGCTCGGTGGACCTCAATCGATGGGTTCCGAGCGCTCCCCGTTCCATTCCGGACCGCGCTCAAGCCAGGGTGCCGGAGGGGAGCCGCTTGTAGAGCGGCTTGAAGGCCAGGAGCCAGAGCCCGGAGTAGTCCCGCATCAGGCGCATGCGCAGGAGCTGGACCTGCCGGCATTCGGACATGTTGCCGGCCATCATCAGGTCCTGCAGGACGTGGTTGAAGCGCCAGAGGTAGGAGTCGGCCGAGCGGCAGGTCAGGCGGGCGCGGGCGAAGACGACGGCGTCGCCGGTGACCGAGGTCTCGTCGAGCAGGCTGCCGATGTCGTGCGCCTCCTCGTTGATGCGGATGCGCAGGGCGGCCGATTCGAGCAGGAACTGCTCCAGCTCGCGGTCGGCCTCGGCCTTGCCAAAGACCCGGCGGTACGCCTCGACCTCGCGCGGCTCCAGGCGGAGGGAGAACACCTCGGGCCGGAGCACGACGCGCTCCGGGGGGAGGTCGGGGGGGTTGACGTCGCGCAGGGTGTCGACCAGGCGGCGGTAGTAGTCCCCCAGCAGCTCCTCGTGGCTCGACATCGGCGCGCCGGCGGCGCCGGCGGCCTGCGAGAGGGTGTACTCGCCGGTGTCCTGGCCCATCTTGGAGACGCTGGGGCGGTCGCCGGTGGCGGCGCGGCCGGCGTTCAGGCGCGGCAGCAGGTCGCGCACCTTCTGGCGGATCTGGGCGATGTCGCCGAGGCGGAACTCCTCCTTCTGGAGCTGCTTCTCGAAGCGCTCGATCTCCTCGCGGAAGGCGCCCAGCTCACGGTCGAGGTTGGTGTCGAAGGGAACCTCGCGCTCCAGCTCGAAGACGCGCTGGTACTCGGCCACGATCCTCTGCTCCTCCTGGCGGTAGAGCTTCTGGATGCGGCTCTTGAATACCAGGTTGGTCTCCTGGATGGGGAGCAGCAGCTCGGGGTGGAAGTAGAAGTTCCCGAGGCCGTGCTTGAGCTCGCGGTAGCGGCGGATCAGCGCGCTCTCGGTCAGGGCGTCGAGGCTCTCGATCGCCCCCATCTCGTGGCGCACGCCGTCGATCGACGCCCGGCGCTCCTCGATGAGCTGGTCGCCGGGGGGCGCCTCGCCGAGCTGCGCCCAGATCCCCTGGAAGATCTCGCTCAGCCGCTTGTGGTCGCGCAGCACCAGCTCGCCCGAGCGGTCGTCGACCTCCTCGCTCAGGCGGGCGAGCAGGAAGTCGACCTTGTCCAGCCGCTCGGTGGGCCAGGGGCCGCCGACGTGGGCGTAGAGATAGAAGCGGACGAGCTGGCTGAGGATCTTCTCGTCATAATTCTTGACCCGCCGGAAGAACTGACGGAGCAAGTCGGGCGTGACTTTGGTATCCTCCTCGTCGAGCGAGCCGATGAGCTCCGTGAGCCGGCGGTCGATCGCCTCCAGCCGGTGCCGGACCCGTTCGCTCTCCGAAGCGTTCAGGCTCTGAGAGATCTCCTTCAGCCCGCTGTAGAGGTTCTGGAATTCCGTGGAGTGCAGGTCCTCCACGCGCTGGAGGAGAGTCTTCCCCAGGCTCTGCAGGAACTGGTGGAAGGTCCACGCGGCCCGGAACCGGTGCGAGATGTCGGCGTAACGGCGGTGAAGGACGCTCAGCTCTTGAACGGTGGTCATAGGGTCAGCCTGTCGAGTGATAGGGGCCAAGTTCTACGGGCTATTTCTACGGAATAGTACGCTAATTAGGCTCTCGAGGTCCGCCGGACGGCGGAAAAGGAGAAAGCGGCTTGCGGATCCTGATCTCCCAGGAAGCGGTGGAACGGCGGGTGGCGGAGCTGGCGGCCGAGCTCGACCGGGATTACGCCGGCAGCGACGGGCTGGTCGCCATCGGCATCCTCAAGGGCTCGGTCTTCTTCATGGCCGACCTGCTCAAGCGGATGACCATCCCGCTGCGGATCGACTTCTTCCAGACCGCGAGCTACGGCTCGTCCACCAGCCCCGGCGAGGTGCGCATCCGCAAGGACATCGACCTGCCGATCCGCGGCCGCGACGTGCTGCTGATCGAGGACATCGTCGACACCGGCTACACCCTGCGCACCATCCTCGACCTGCTGCGCTTCCGGGGCGCCCGCAGCGTCAAGCTCTGCGCCCTGCTCGACAAGGCCCAGGGGCGCGAGGTGGACGTGCCGATCGACTACAAGGGGTTCTCGATCGACCCGCTGTTCGTGGTCGGCTACGGCCTCGACTACGACGAGCGCTACCGCAACCTCCCCTACATCGCCGTGCTCGACTCCGAGGACTCGGCCGCCGGGCCGGCACCCTCCTGACGCCTGCACAAGGAAAGGACCGGGAACGATGAAATTCCACCACTCCGACAGCGCGCCCAAGGCCATCGGACCCTACTGCCAGGCGATCGAGGTCGACGGCTGGCTCTATCTCTCGGGACAGACCGGTCTCGATCCGGCGACCGGCGACCTGGTGCCCGGCGGATTCGAGGCGCAGACCCGGGCGGTGCTGAAGAACCTGGCCTCGGTGCTCGCCGCCGCCGGCTGCACCTTCGCCAACGTGGTGAAGACCTCGGTCTTCCTGACCGACTTCGCCAACTTCCCCACCATGAACCAGCTCTACGCCGAGGCGATGGGCGACCACCGCCCCGCCCGCACCACCGTCCAGGTCTCCGCGTTGCCGAAAGGCGGGTTGGTGGAGATCGACCTGGTAGCTCGGATGCCGTAGGCTTTTCCCCTGGGACCGCCGGCGTCCCAGGAGGGGGTACCCTGCTCACGGGGTGCCTTGAATCGAGCTGATCCTGTCGATCGCTAGGTCGATCTGATCGCGGCCGACGTCGCGGTGGGTGACCAGGCGGACCTTGTCGGCGCCGACCGGCACGCCGAGCACGCCGGCTTCCTTGATCCGGGCGAGGAACGCCGCCGAGGAGCCGCCGCAGAGCTCGGGGGTGAGGCGGAAGATCACGATGTTGGTGCGCACGGCGGCCGGGTCGAGGTCGATCCCCTTCATCCCGGCGAGGGCCCGGGCGAGGCGGGCGGCGTTCTCGTGATCGGCGGGGAGGCGGGCGGGGCCGTTCCGCAGGGCGAGCAGGCCGGCGGCGGCGAGGATGCCGATCTGCCGCATGCCGCCGCCGAACATCTTGCGCACCCGCCTCGCGTCGGCAATGAAGGGACGCGGCCCGCAGAGCAGCGAGCCGGCCGGCGCCCCCAGCCCCTTCGAGAGGCAGAAATTCAGCGAGTCGAAACCCGCCGCCAGGGACGGCACGGAGACGCCGAGGGCCGCGGCGGCGTTGAAAACGCGGGCGCCGTCGAAGTGGACCGGCAGGCGGTGGCGGCGGCCGACGTCGAGGATCGCCTCCAGCCGCGGCCGGTCGTAGACGGTGCCCCCCGCCATGTTGTGGGTATTCTCCACCTCGATCAGCACCGTGCGCGAGCGGTAGCTGGCGTCCGGCGCGATGGCCGCCTCGACAGCGGCGGCGTCGAGCAGCCCTTGCGGTGCCGCGATCGTCCGCGGCAGCAGCCCGGAGAGGGCGGCCATGCCGCCGATCTCGTAGTTGACGATGTGGCAGCCGGCGTCGCAGATCACCTCGCCGCCCGGCCGGCCGTGGAGGTGGAGGGCGATCTGATTGCCCATCGTGCCCGAGGGGACGAAGAGCGCCGCTTCCATGCCGGCCGCCGCCGCGCCCTCCTCCTCCAGGCGGTTGACGGTGGGGTCCTCGCCGAAGACGTCGTCCCCCACCTCCGCTTCCGCCATGGCCCGCCGCATCTCGGCGTCGGGCTTGGTCACGGTGTCGCTCCGCAGGTCGATCAGGCTGCTCATCAGAAGCCGATCCCGATCCGCACCGCGGCCTGCACGGTCTCCCCCTTCTCCACCTCGATATGGATCTTGGGGAGGAGCAGGTTGAGGGTGACCCCGGCGTAGAGCACCGGACGCGTCGTGGTGTCGCCGCGCGAGGAGCCGAGCGGGGAATCGAGGGTCCCCTTGCTGTAGACGATGCCGGCGCCGATGTAGGGGGTGGCGAGCACGAACCCCTTCGAGAGGAGCAGCTCGGCGCCGAACTGGTCGAGGGCGTAGGCCTTGTCGTTGATCGAGCGCGTGCCGGTCACCCGCACCGAGAGGGCCGGGGTGGCCAGGCCCCCCTTGGAGATCGCGTACTGGAGCTCGGCCGAGACCAGCTTGACGTCGCCGCCCAGCGCCTCGCCGTACGAGGCGCCGAGGTCGAAGCCCCCCGGCAACCCCTTGCGCACGCCGACCCGCGCGATCGACAGGAAACCGCCGGTGTAGCTCCCCTTGACGGCCGTGGTGTTGAACGACTGGTCGTCGAAGCTCCTGTCGTAGGTGGCGTCGGCGTAGGCCTCGAAGCCGAGGATGCCGAGCGGCGCGGCGCCATGGCGGGGATAGAAATAGGCGTCGGAGCTGAAGCGGCGGCTGAAGTCGCGGAAGTCGGCGGAGGTGGCGTTGCCGTTCACCTCCCAGGATGCGGCGGCGGGGAGGGCGGCGAGCAGGGAGAGCAGCAGCAGGAGCTCAGGGCGGAAACGGCGGGGCATCGGCGGTCCTCCGGGTGTCGGCGGCGGCCGGAGGGTCGTCCGGCGCCAGGTATTCGGCGAGCAGGCGGGCGAGGTGATCGGACTCCCCCTCCTCCTCACATTCGGCCACGATCTCACGGCTCAGCGGATCGAACGGGAGCACGCCGAGGTTCCCCTCGCGCGCCAGGGCCTCCAGGTCGTAGGTCGAGCGGTCGGTCCAGCGGGCGTCGCGGTAGAGCGCCTGGCCGGTCTCGACCGGGCGGCCGAGCCGCAGCCAGACCTCCGCCGCCAGCGCCAGGACTCCACCGATCCGGCGGTTTCCCGCTCCCAGGATAGGCGGTCGCGGCAGCGGACGGGGCAGGAAAGGGGCGAGTCCGTGGCGGTGGGCGACGCGGGCGAAATCGCGCTCGGCGCGGGGCTCGCGGTGGAACAGGGCGTCGAACGCGCCCTCCTCGCCCCCCCAGCGCTCGGCGAGACGGCGGCGGTCGGCGGGGGTGAGGGTGAGCGCCACCGCCTGCGCGCAGCGGACACCGGCGGCGGCGAGGTCGCGGCAGCCGAGCTCCCAGAGTGCGGGGTCGTCGGTCAGGCCGGGGAGCAGCGGCCAAGCCGCCGTCGATCCCGCGGGAAGCCGCCGGAGAGTGCCGAGGTCGCGCTCCAGGAGGGCCTGGAGCAGATCGACGACGAAGGCCGCGCCGGCCACCGGCGGCACGGTCGACTCCTCGCCCGGCAGGAGCTGCACCAGCACCGGGGTGCCGGCCATCAACCGGTCGCGCGCCAGCTCGTCGCGGGCGGCGGCGCGGCGCGGCGGCACCGGCGGAAAGTAGAGGACGTCGTCGAGCGGCGCGGCCGGAACCGCGCCCTCGGCCGCGCGCGGCTTCCCCCGCCCCCAGTCGCCGAGGGCCGCGGCGCCGAGGTGAATCCAGGGGCGCTCCGCCGCCTCCCAGACCTTGGGCGTGTAGCGGATCCAGAACCGTCCCACCTCCGGGAGCTGGCTGGCCGGCTTCGCCTCCTTCGCCTCGCTCAACCGCGCTCCTCCCCCGCCGGAGACAATGGCTGAACGAGGCCGCGGCCCGCGAGGATGCGGTGCACGTACTTGCCGATCACATCCATCTCGACGTTGACGCGGTCGCCCGCCACCCGCAGGGAGAGGGTAGTCTTCTCCAGCGTATGGGGGATCAGGGCGACCTCGAAACGGTGCTGGCGCAGGACGGAGACAGTCAGGCTGACGCCGTCGACCGTCACCGACCCCTTCTCGACCAGGAACGGCGCGAGCTCACGCGGGATCGAGAACGCCAGCTCACAGTGTCCCTCAAGATCGCGACGTTCCATCACCTCGGCGGTGCCGTCGACGTGCCCCTGCACCATGTGGCCGCCGAGCGGATCGCCCATACGCAGGGCCGGCTCCAGGTTGACCTCGGAGCCGGCGCGCAACTCGCCCAGATTCGTGCGCGCCAGCGTCTCCGGAGAGAGCTCGACCAGGACCTGCCCTGGGCACGTCTCGGTGACCGTCAGGCAGACGCCCGACACGGCGAGGCTGTCGCCGATCGCCAGCCGGTCGCTCAACCCGGGGCTCATCCCCACGGCGAGCAGCACCCCGCCCTGCCCCGAGGGGACCGGATCCGCGATCAGCCTGCCGCGTTCGACGATGAGGCCGGTGAACAAATTGAGATTATCCGGAGGTGCTGCGAAATTCTTGGGATCACTCCCCGCGGGTCAGCGCCATGATCTCGTCGGTGCTCAGCCCCGAGGCCGGCCGTCCTCGCCTTCGCTCCGACAGCCTCTCGGGTCTCGCTTCAGCGATCGACTTCCGCAGGTGATCCGCGTTGGCGGGATTCGACAGAAGGTAGAGGGTCTCTTTCCACGAGTTGTACTCGTCAAGCGGCAGAACCACGACGCGGTCGCCGCTCTCCGTGACGATGATGGTCGCCTCGGCGTCCGCGATCACCTGCTCGACCAACTCTTCCAGGTTGAGCTTGGCATCTTTCAAAGTCACAGCGTTCATAGAGCGGGATTCTAGCAGGCCTCGCTTTTGACCGCCCGCGCCAAGTCCGCCAGGATGCCCTTTCGATAGGCGGTCAGTATCACATCGCCACCCTGCCTGCCGGTCTCAAACCCATCCAGTCGTGCCGCCGAGGACAGCTCAGCGAATCCCACACCCGCGAGCGGCCCCGACGCATCCTTCCCACCGATCAGCAGCGGCGCGCAATCGACCTGGACTCGGTCGTAGCATCCGGCGGCCACGAAGCTCGCCAGGATCTCGGCTCCGCCTTCGACCAGCAGGCTCTGCACGCCGCGGCGGTGGAGATCGGCAAGGACCGTCCCAGGCTCGACGGCAGGCAGGACCACCACCTCGGCCCCTCGGGCGTTCGAGGCGCCGATCCGCTCGCCATCGGACGACTGGGTATAGATCAGCACCGGCCCCGCTACCGTGAACAGCCGCGCCTCGGGCGGCGTCCGCAGGCGGCGGTCCAGCACGATTCTGACGTTGGGTCCGGCGGCGAGGCCGAGGCGGCGATCCAGGCGGGGATCGTCGGCGAGCAGGGTACCGCTCCCGACCAGGATCGCGTCGTGCTCCTCGCGCAGGGCGAGCGCCCAGCGGCGCCCCTTCGTCGAGGAGATCCACTGGCTCTCGCCCGTCGCGGTGGCGATCCGGCCGTCGAGGCTCATCGCCCACTTCAGCGTCACCTCGGGGCGGCCGAGGACGTTGGCGATCAGGAAGGGGAGGTTGAGGCGGACCGCCTCCTCCACCAGGAAGCCCGATTCGACCGCGATCCCGGCTTCTCGCAGACGGGCGAAGCCACGGCCGGAGACCCGCGGATTGGGGTCACGGTGACAGGCGACCACGCGGGCGACTCCGGCGGCGATCACCGCGTCGGCGCAGGGGGGCGTGCGGCCGTGGTGCGAGCAAGGCTCCAGGGTGACGTAGAGGGTGGCGCCGCGGGCGCGCTCGCCGGCTTCCCGCAGCGCTTCGACCTCGGCGTGCGGTCCGCCCACCTGCCGGTGCCAGCCGCTCCCCACCACCTCGCCGCCGCGCACCAGCACCGCGCCCACCCGCGGATTGGGCGAGGTGCGGTAGCGGCCGCGCGCGGCGAGGCGGAGCGCGCGGCGCAGGTAGGAGACGGAAGGGTCAGCCGACGAGGGCAGCGGCGAACTCCCGGGGGCGGAAATCCACCAGGTCTTCCGGCTTCTCGCCCACGCCGAGGTAGAGCACGGGAAGCTTGAGCTCGCGGGCGATCGCCACCACCATCCCCCCCTTGGCGGTACCGTCGATCTTGGCGAGCAGCACGCCGTCGATCGGCACCACCGACTTGAAGGTGCGGGCCTGGGCGAGGGCGTTCTGGCCGGTGGTGGCGTCGAGCACGAGGATCGTCCGCTTCTGCCAGTCGGGCGCCTCGCGGTCGATGACGCGGCGGACCTTGCTGAGCTCGGCCATCAGGTGGTCCTTGGTGTGGAGGCGGCCGGCGGTGTCGACGATGAGCTGGTCGATCTTGCGTGCCTTGGCGGCGTGGATGGCGTCGTAGATCACCGCGCCCGGATCGGCCCCCTGCGACTGGCGGATCACCTCGACCCCCAGCCGCTCGCCCCAGAGCGCGAGCTGCTCGATGGCGGCGGCGCGGAAGGTGTCGCCGGCCGCCAGCATCACCCGCTCCCCCTGCTGCAGGTGGCGCCGGGCGAGCTTGGCGATCGAGGTGGTCTTGCCGACGCCGTTGACGCCGATTACCAGGGTGAGAGTGGGTCCGCGGCCCATCAGGCGCGGGCGGGGCATGTCGGCCAGCAGGTCGGCCACCTCGTCGGAGAGCAGCTTGCGCAGCTTGACGGCGCTGGTGGTCTGCTCCTTGAGGGCGTTTTTGCGCACCCGCTCGACCAGCTCGAGCGAGGTCTCCACCCCCATGTCGGCGGCGATCAGGGTCTCCTCGAGGTACTCGATCGTCCGCTCGTCGAGGGTGACCTTGTTCTTCATCGCGTCGGAGACCTTGTCGATGATCTCCGTATGGGTCATGAAGAGCCCGCGCTTCAGCTTGCCGAGGAAGCCGGTCTTCTCCTCCTCGGGAAGATGGGTCTCGGGCGCGAGCTCCAGAAGGTCCTTGGGCGTGTTCGTAGCGTCAGCCATGGCGGGACCATGATAGCCGAACCCTCACCCCCGGCCCGGGATGAGGGCCCTAATCCACAAACAGCTCGCGCTTGAACTGCTCGACCGCCTCGTTGAGGCTCGCGCGGGCGTGGCCGACCAGGGCAGGGTGGCTCTGGACGAGCGCCAGGTGGTAGCCGTCCGGCAGGGGGACGACGTAGATATGCAGGGCGCGCTTCTCGATGTGGATCATCCGCGGCTCGCCGAGGTCGTTGTTGGCGAGCACCCGCTCGAGCTGGCGGAGGTAGATCCCCAGGTAGGCGCCGATGACGCGCATCTCGTAGGGGCTGAAGTCGGCGCAGGCGAGGTCGACCGTTTCGCCGGTCCCGTCGAGGAACAGGGCGCCCAGCGCGTGATCGTTGTTGGCCAGCAGATTCGCCAAGACGTACTGGAACATCATGCTAGGGAGTGCGGCTCCTCAACGCTGAGCGCCGGCGGCCCGGGGTTCGACGAGGGTCTCGGTGCGCACGGGCCGTACGGCGCCCGAGCGGATCTCTCCCGCCTCGAAGGCGCGGAGGAACGCGGTGACGATCTTGGCGTCGAAGCGGCTGCCGGTCAGGCGGGTGATGGTCTCGACCGCGAACTGCAGGCTGTAGGCCTGCTGGTACGGACGGTTGGTGGTGATCGCGTCGAAGGTGTCGGCCACCCCGACGATGCGGGCGAAGAGGGGGATCTGCTCGCCCTTCAGCCCGTCCGGATAGCCCCGGCCGTTCCACGCCTCGTGGTGCGAGCGGATGGCCGGGATCATCTCGCGGAGCTGCTCGATGGGGGACATGATGTCCGCGCCCATCACGGTGTGCAGCTTCATCTGCTCGTACTCTTCCGGCAGCAGCACGCCCTCCTTGCGGAGGATGCGGTCCTCGACGCCGATCTTGCCGACGTCGTGGAGCAGGGCGCCGATCCAGATCTTGTGCTGCACCTCCTCGGGGAGCTGGAGGTAGCGGCCGATGGTGCGGCTGTAGGCGGCCACCCGCTCGGAATGGCCGCGGGTATAGGGGTCCTTGGCGTCGACCGCCGCCACGAAGGCGCGCAGGGAGCCGATGAACAGCTCGCGGTTCGCCTGTGCCGCCTGCCGGAGCTGCTGCACGTGGCTGGCGACGTGGCCGCTCATGCGGTTGAAGTCCTCCGCGAGGTCGGCCATCTCGAAGGTCAGACCCTGGGTCTCGATCAGGCCGCCGAAGTTCCCCTCGGCGATCTCGTGCGTGGTCTCGGTCAGCCGCTGGATCGGCTGGCTCACCCAGCGCGCCGCGAGATAGGCGAAGAAGAACGACAGGGCCAGCAGCACTGCCGTGGAGACGGCGGCGTTCTCGATCAGCTTGTCGACGTCGGCGAACACCTCGGAGAGCGGCTTCTGCACCACCAGGCTCCAGTTGCTCTCGGGCAGTGCGCTCACCTGGACGAACATCTCGCGCACGCCGTCGGCGGTGGGGATGCGGTCGCGCGAGGTCAGGGTGAGGTTCTTGCTGAGCGACTTGAGCGTCGCCTTGCCGAGGACCGCCGTGTGGCCGCCGTTGTCGTTCGACCAGAGGACTTTCCCCTGCCGGTCCACCAGGAACACCTCGACCCCCTTGCTCGCCTCTTCGTGCGTCACCTTCTCCAGCGGGAGGAAGCGGAGCTGGGCTTCGACGATGAGCTGTGGCGTCGCCGATCCGCCGGAGATCGGCACGGCGAGGATGGCCTGCGGCTTGCGGACGACTCCGGCCGGCACGAAGCCGTAGGCCGGGGCCTTGGTGCTCCGGGCCTGGTCGAACGCGGCGTTCATCGCCGTCTTGACGTTGTCGCTGAGATTGCCCGGCTCCAGACCGGCGCGCTCCAGACTGAAAATGCGCAGGGAGATCACGTCCGGATTGCCACGCTGGAACCTCAGGAGCTGCTCGGCTACCCAGGGCTGCGTGAGCCGCGCCGCCAGATCGGCCGGACCGGGCGCCGACAGGATGCCGTCGCCGAGCTGCTCGAGCTGGCGCCGGACGTTGACCAGCGAGGTGTTGACCTCGCGCGAGATCGCGCCCGTCTCGCCGGTCAGGTTGTCCTGCTCACTGTTCATCAGCGTCCGGTTGCTGAGCCTGATCAGGCGCACGCTGCTGACGCCCAGCGGGATGATGCCGGACAGCAGGAGCGCCACGACGAGGATCGTGCGTAGCTTGAGACGGCGCAGGAGGCTTCGCGGAGTTTCCATGTCGACCGGGTATGGGTGGCTTACCCGCCGATTATATCCCGATCGAGGAGCGCAACGGGAGATTTTCGCGAACGCGATCGCGATGTCGCTAAAACAGGCTCCGGCGGAGCCTTTATTTTGTGGCCTGCGACCTCACCCTCGGTCCCTCTCCTGAAGGAGAGGGAGGGCCCAATGGGGGCCGCTTCGCAGTCGTCCCCCTTCTCCTTTTAGGAGAAGGGGATAGGGGATGAGGTCGCAGGCCACGGAGGCCGATCGAAGCGAATGTGTAAACAGACAGGTCCCTACACCGGTCTGCGGAAGGGGTCGCGCAGGAAGCTCCGCAGCTCGCTGCGGACCTCCCCCGCCGCGATGCCGTCGGTCATGTAGCCCTCGCCGAGGGAGCGCGGAAGGACCCAGACCAGGCCGGACTCGCGCGCCTTCTTGTCGCGCGCCATCCCCGCCATCAGCTCCTCGGGATCGAGCTCCGGCAGCGGCGGCAGGCCGAGACGGAGGATCAGGGCGTACAGCCGCTCGGCCACCGCCGCCTTCAACCCGCGGCTGCGGGCCAGGCGGAGCGCGAAGAGGAGCCCATAGCCCACGGCCTCGCCGTGCCGTAGCCCTGAGTAGCCGCAGGCCGACTCGATGGCATGGCCCAGGGTGTGGCCGAAGTTGAGCAGCCGGCGGTCGCCCAACTCGGTCGGGTCCCGCTCCACGACCGCGATCTTGGCCGCCGCCGCCGCCGCCACCACCGGCCCGAGCGCCTCGGCGTCCCCTTCGAGCAGCAGGCTCAACTGCTCCTCGACGAGGCCGAGGAGGTCGGGGTCGAGCAGCGCGGCCATCTTGATCACCTCGACCAGCCCCGAGCGCAGCTCCTCGCGCGGCAGCGTGGGGAGGACCGCGGTGTCGCCGACCACCATGTAGGGGTGATGGAAGAGGCCGACCGTGTTCTTGCCGCCGGGGAGGTCGACGCCGGTCTTGCCGCCGATCGCGGCGTCCACCTGCGCCAGCAGGGTGGTGGGAACCTGGACGAATTCCACGCCGCGCAGGAAGCAGCCGGCCGCGAACCCCGCGAGGTCGCCGACGCTGCCGCCGCCCAGGGCGACCACCCGGCTGTCGCGCTTGC
The DNA here is from genome assembly GCA_963718645.1 of uncultured Acidobacteriota bacterium. Taxonomy (GTDB): domain Bacteria; phylum Acidobacteriota; class Thermoanaerobaculia; order Multivoradales; family UBA5704; genus DATARR01. Next base: position 483,930 of record OY970373.1, on the reverse strand, counting down.
CGCCGGCCGCCAGCATCTCGTTCCAGAGGCGCTCGGCCGACTCGATCGTCTTCGCCCCCTCCCCCTCCTCCACCTCCAGGATCACCCACTTCGCCGCGGCCCGGCGGAGCACGTCGAGCCGGTCGCCGTGCAGCGCGTGCACCCGCGGGGTGGTGACCAGGAACGCGGTGCGCCGCGCGAGCCAGTCCTCCAACTCGGGGAGCACCGAGGAGATCGCACCCTCCCCCACGATGACGGGTGTGGTGCCGTCCGGGTGGTGGAGCCTCAAGGGCATGATGGCAGCGGCCAATAGGTTCACTTTCTCGCCTCGGTTCAGTCTTCCCTGTAAGAGTGTCCCGCCGCAGCCGCAACGGGACGTCCTCGGAAGGCGACGGAGGCTTCTACATTTCAGATCGAGCCGAAGTAGAACAGGTTCGTCTCCGGATCGACGGCGAAGCGGATCCGCTGAAGCAGACCCTGGTAGCCGAGGAAGCTCGGTCCCGGCCAGTCCGGGCTGACGAAGACGGTCGCCTCGACATCCAGCGGCTCACCGTCCAGCGCAGGGACGAAGAGGGGGCCCCGATAGAGGTCCCCTCGAAAGGTACCGAGTCGGGTGCTCAAGAAGATGTCTTCTGAGACTCTGTAGAAGCTATCGCGGATCAGCCTGCTTATTCCGGGCTCGAAGATACACCAAGGAGCGGCCGTATCCACCATGGCGAGAACGGTCCCTTCGTGAAACCCAGTCTGGACTTCCAGGTAGACCCGAGGGTCAGAAGCCGAAGTCTCGTCTGCATGATCGGCATAGCGCGACACACCCGTTGCGAACGGACGACGCATCCACTCCGCCAGAATCGACCCTTCAGTCAAAGAAATGATGGAAGAGAGGGAGGTACGGCAGAGTCCTCGATCGGACAGTCTCTTGAACTGTGTCGAGGTCCGGAGAAGCGGCGATCAGGTCGGTTCCCAGAACGGCGACCCATTGTCCGCGGTACTTGTCTGCGTTTTGCTTGAGCCACTCAAATGTCTCGCGGCGATCCGGGATCTTGGGGCCCGGAACCGAACGGACGGTATACGGCCTAAAGGCATGATGGAGGCGCTTTAGCTCCGGATGGTCCGGATACAGAGTCAGTCCACGCTCAGCGACCTCTCGGGCGCCGGTCAAGGTTCCCGAATTCAGGATGGCCTTGATCTCCTCCAGGAACGACTCGGGGGTCGGAGCTTCCGGTTCGGGATCGTGCCTGAGGGCAGCTCTCGCGCTCATCGACTGAGAATACCACTCCTCAGGCGGTTTTTTCCCCTTTCCCGCGATCCTTCCCCGGCCAGCAATCCTCGGAAGGCGACGGAGGCTTCCAGATTTCCAGCCCGATCCCCAGTCCGCGGGGAACGCTACTTCTGCGCGTTGACCATCGGCCCTCCGGCCTTGGCCCAGGCGTCCAGACCGCCGAGCAGGCACGCCACCTGCGGGAATCCCTTCGCCTGCAGCTCGAGCACCGCACGGGCGCTCGTATGCTCGGAAGGTCAGGTGCAGTAGGTGATGACCAGCTTGTTCTTGGGCAGCTCGCCGGCGCGCGTCCCGAGATCGGAGAGCGGGACCGAGAGGGCGCCCTGGGCGTGCCTCGCGTCGAAGGCCTCCTTGGAACGGACGTCGACCAGCACGGCCTTCCCCGTGGCGAGGGCCTGGCGGGCCTCGTCCGCCGAGATCCGGCGGGCCGTCTCCTGAGTGGCCGGGGGCGCTGCCGGCGCGGCGGCCGGCGGCGTCAGACTGGGGGCCGGTTTGGGGCCCTGGGGCGCGGCGAACGCGGGAGCCGCCACTACCGCCAGCAGCACCCCCCCGGCGAGCGCCCGTCCTTTCCGTGACATCCAATGCATGCTCGAACCTCCTGGGCGACAGACCCTCGCGGGCGGCCCGTTGAGAGGCCCATTCTACAACGAGCTCGCCAAGCGCCGGAGCGCTCCTGGGAGGCGGTCTGATCGGCGTTGCGCTTCAGTCGGCGCGCCGGCGTTGCAAAATGATTCCGTGCTATCGACCGCCGCCTGCAACGCTTCCCTCCGCGGGCTCCTTCCCTGGCCACTCAGCTCCGCATGGAGGAGGACCGGTCACGGCAGGCCACCGCGTACGTTTCGGGATGGTACTTCCAGCGGCGGGGGGAGGAAGTAGAAAGGCACTATCGATCAAGTCCAGGCAGTCGGGTTTCGGATCGGCAAAGTAGTCGTCGCAATTGAAATCGAGCAAGGAGGGATACCACGGTTGGGAACCCGCGTACATCAGGTCCTGGTTACTGTCTCCGACGTGGCCCGAGAGCACGAAATTCGGCGCGCAGCTAGCGACAAAACCGAGCGTATGAAAGATCTCGTGGATGAGTGAATATTCCCAGTAGCCAGGCGAGTCCTCGTCCGCGGCAAACGGATTATCCTCGCAGGGTGTATAGCCTGGAACCTCGCCGCGCAGATACAAAGCCGCATAGGAGCCTTTTAATACCGGGGGCCATGCGCCGCCGCCGCAGGCGTACGTGCTATGGCCGTCATAGAAGACGAGATATATCTTGCCGGGTTTGTTGAAACCCTTTGCACGCAGCAAGCTCTCGAGCTCGTCGCGGACAAACGGCCCGCGGGCGCTGATCTCGGCATCGGTTCTGGTGAGGCGCGCAAACGAGATGTCGAGATTGGCTCCCAGCGAGTCGAACCGCAGGTCGCGCCCCTCGCTCTGCTCCCGAAACCATCGCCGGATCGCCTCCACGGAGCGGTCTATGGTCCCGTTGGTATCGAGGGCCCGGTCCTCGCCATCCCTGGGTACGGCGTAGATGACGTGGATTTGCGGTCGGCCTTTCTGATCCCGGCTGTCCTTGCGGTCTCTTGCGGTTCGGGGTAGCGCGGCGAGAACCGGCAGCGCGTGCGACACCATGAGAATGAGCAGCGGCAATCCGACCCTCAGGGCTTGCAAAAGCCGACCGCGTGACACCATGGCAGATCCCCCCTCGCGTTATCGTATTTCGGTATTTCGCTAATTCTATAAAGATCTTTGATCCTACGCCTCTTCCTGAGCAACGTCAACGCCCCTATCGAGCTCCGGTGCGGACCAGTCCAGCACTCGGAGAGCGCGCAGTGTGATCCAACGATTCGGCGCTCCGACGGCGCCGGCCATTTCCTCGTAGAGGGTGTTGCGGTGCCGCACGTCGAGCCGCCAGCGCCCATCGTCCTGGCGCCGTTCGAGCACGGCCGCGACGGCCTCCTCGACTCGGCCCTCCGGCCGCACGCCCGCCGCGCGCAGATAGTCGAGCGCGCGGAGCACGTCGTAGTGCCAGAGCGGCGGAAACGCGAGCTGCGTCCACGCCGGATCGATGAGCTCGCCGGTCGACAGCCTGCGGAGCAGACGGCGCTCAAGGAGATATTCCTCCCCGCGCCGCCGCGCGTCCGTCACCGCCGGCGTGGCGCCGAACGCAGCCTCGAACGCGAGCAGCCCTTCGAGCACACAGATCGTCGTGTGGAACGACGAGCGGACCGAGCCGCGCTCCGCCTCGCAGTTCCAGCCGCCATCCGCGAGCTGCTCGCTCAACAGCCGATCGACGAGCCGGTCGCTGCGCTCGCCAAAATAGGCGCCGAGCGCGGCCACGCGGCCGTTGATGCACGGCTCGACCTCACCCTCGAAAAAGGGCGAATCTCCGAATTCGGGTCCCCAGGTGACGCTGCCGCGCACGAGATCGATCGCGGCCCGGGCGCGCGTGCTCCCCGGATCGACCCCTAAGTCGCGCAGGAACAGCAGGGTGTAGAGGTTCGACCACCAGAACGGCGCCGCAACGCCGTCGCCCCAATTCCCGTCGGGGCGCTGCTGATCGAGCAGCCGCGGGCCCCACCCTTCCGACGCGACGCGCGACCGCTCGGCCGCGACGATCTCCGCGGGCGTGTCGGTGAGGTCGCGCAGGACCTGCCAGCGGATCGACGGATCGGCGTCAAGGAGCCAGTCGAGGACGGGGTCGTTCGAGGATCGAGGGCGCGCGTCGCTGGGTCTGAGCGTCATTCGTTCATGGCTCAGCGGACTAGCCGCGGGCTGAAGACTTGTTGAAGGCCACGGCGGCCCGGATGAGAGCCTTCAGAGCCGCCTCGTCCAGCGTCTCGCCTTCATGGAAGTCGATGGCGCGCCGGACGTTGCCTTCGAGGCTGGAATTGAAGAGGCCTGAGGGGTCCTCCAGGGAGGCTCCCTTGGCGAAGGTCATCTTCACGGCCTTCTTGTACGTCTCGCCGGTGCTGATCAGCCCGTCGTGCGACCAGACCGGCCCTCCCCACTTCCACTCCTCGACCACCTCGGGGTCTGCCTCCTTGATCAGGGCGCGGAGCCGCGAGAGCATCTCGCCCCTCCAGTCGCCCAGCTCCTCGATTCTCGCGTCGATGAGCTCGGATGCGGACTCGTCTCCCTTCGACTGGCTCTTCTTCATGATACCTGCCCCTCCTTGGACCCGACGGTCATGATCACGTTGCCCTTCTTATGTCCCAACTCCACGTACCTGTGGGCCTCGACGATCTCCTCCAGCTGGTAGCGGCGATCGATCACCGGCTTCAGCGCTCCCGACTCGGCCAGCCGCTTCAGCAGATCCAGGTCCTGGCAGGTCAGCCTCGGGAAATCGTCATCGATCGAGATGCAGGCACCGCCCGGCGTCAGTGCGCGTCCGGCATCCCGCATCGCAGCCGCGCTCTTGCTCTTTCCCACGGCGTCGAAGATGAGATCATAGCGCTCTCCCCGGCTGGTGAAATCCTCTCGCGTGTAGTCGAGAACCGCCTCCGCGCCCAGCGACTCGACCAGCTTCAGATTCGTGGTGCTGCACACGCCCGTCACTCCGGCCCCGAAATGCCTGGCAAGCTGGACCGCCGCGGTGCCGATGGCGCCTGAAGCGCCATAGACCAGCACGCGTTGGCCGGGCTGGATCATCGCCTTGCGCAGGCAGTGGATCGCCAGCAGGCCCCCATACGGAAGGGCCGCGGCCTCCTCGTAGCTGAGATTCGCCGGCCGGAGCGCCAAGAGGGTGCTCGCTGGCCAGCAGACCTCCTCCGCATAAGCGCCAACCACCCAACGGCTCATGCCGAATACCGGATCGCCCTCCTTGAATGACGTGACGTTGCGGCCGACGGCCTCGACGTCTCCGGCGAGCACCATTCCGAGGATGCGCCGGCGCGGCGCGTTCCAGCCCGCCAGCAACCGCAACAGGAGCCGATACCGGCGGGGAGCCCTCAGACCACGGATGACGCAGTCGCTCACCGTCACGGCCGTCGCGAAGATCCGAATGCGGACCTGGTTCCGGCGCGGGGTTGGGCGCTCGACCTCCGCGAGTCGGAGCACTTCCGGAGGGCCGTACCGCGTGCAGAGGACCGCTCTCATGGCAGGAAGCCAGTATATGGCACGCCCGCTCGGCCCGAGGGCCACGAGCGTCCCGAGGCGGCGGCCGGTCAGCTCCAAGGCCCTGTCAGGCCGCGGCGAGCGCACTGATCGTGACGTAATACCCGTCCGGATCGCGGAGCGAGAGCTCCATCGTGCCGGTGTTCGGGTTCACGTGGGGCTCCTCCTCGAGCCGGGCGACGAGGGAGCGTGCTCTCGGCAGCGCCAGGTCGAAATCATCGACCCGGAAAAACAGGAGGAGGCCGTTGCCAGGCTGGGCGCGATCGGGGCTCATTAAGGAGGGGTGCTCATGGGCACCCCACTCGTGAAGGCAGAGCAAAACCGTTCCATCCGAGTCGAGGATCTGACCGAAGTGGTCATGGGCGGGAGCCGTCTCCAGCAGGCCCAGTAGCGACTGGTACCACTTGAAGCTGCCTGGCACATCGGCAACGCCAAGGATCGTCCACGTGCGTCTCATCGAGTCCTCCTGCGACCTACTCCCGTCACAAACCCAAGCGGTTCCAGGGCGAGCAAGTTTCGGACCCCATTCCGGATCTTCATTGCCCTTGGGGCGGTTGCCAGAGCTCAACCTTGTTGCCCTCAGGATCCATGACCCATCCGAATTTCCCGTACTCCGAGTCGTCGGCCTTCTCGAGCACGTCGCAACCTTCCTCGCGCAGTGCTTCGAGAAGTGCGTCCAGATCCTCGACGCGATAGTTGACCATGAAGGTCGACTTGCTCGGAGCGAAGTGCTTGCCGTCCGCTGGACCGATCGACCAGGCCGTAGTTCCCTTGGTCGGGTTGCCTTCGGAGTCGGTCCAGTCGAAGGCTGCTCCACCCCAGCTCTGAACGTCGATCCCGAGGTGCTTCTTATACCAATCGCATAGCGCCTTGGGATCCTTGGCGCTCATGAAGATGCCGCCGATGCCTGTAACTCTTCGCATTCTGACCTCCGATGTTGACTGAAATCTCCGAGGGTAGCGCTTTCGACGTCTAGCAGTCTGTAGGAAGGACAACCGGCGAGTCCGCCCAGCCTTCCCGGGAAGTCAACGGCCGCTGTGCCGTAGGTTCGGATGTGCCGCGTGTGATCGTTTCGGTGCTCCGGCGTGCCAGGAAGACTGGCAAACTGGGTCTCCTCGATCGTCGCCGAGCCGTCCGTTATTCGAAGCAGTTTATAGACAACGCTCACATGCTGCCGGTCCAATACCGTGAAGGTATCGCCAAGCTTGGCGGTCAGGCTCTTCACGCCGTCTGTCGACCAGCTTGTGCCAGGGATGAGCTCGAGCCCCTCCAGAGAATCATTCCTCGTCACTTCGATCGAATCGGTCCCAACGACGAGCTTCACAATCCCAAACAGGGTGGGTGCTTCCGGTTCGGCCGCAAACGACGCGGATCCCCTCAGCGTGGGGATGAACGCACAGAGCAGAAGCAAGAGAAGGGGCGCACGCTTCATTGGCCGTATGCCGCGCGAGCCGTATTCCTTCGCGACGTATCTCGAGAACACTTCGACCGTCATTCCGCGTTTGACCTCCTGTTTGTCGTCTGCCCGGACTCTGGGGACAACGTATGAGCATCGCGGGCCAAGACCCAGCGGCCGTCAGGCTGTTTGCGATAGATTGTGATTCGATGACCCGCGAGCCTCGCTTCTTCGCTGTCGACCGGGGTCACGGACAACGAGTCCTGGCTGCGTGTGTAGGTGACGTCGCCGACGACCACGACCTCTTCCAATTCGCTGATGCAATGGATTTGCGCTTGTTGGTGGGCCGCCGAGAAGCCGGCGGAAAATCCATCCTGGCCGGACGGCGCTTGGCCTGGACTGAGGAACACGACATCGTCCGCCATCAAGGTGAGCAAGCAAGCCAAATCACCGGCGTTGACGGCATCGATCCAGGCTGAATGCACCTCGCGGACAGCTCGTTCATCGGGTCCCATCTGCAGCGCAGGGTCAGGCGACGTTGGGTTCATTCGGTCCTCAGCGACTCAGGAGTGTCAGGAAGACTTGCCCGCGCGGCTCCGGTCGGTCACCTGCGCCAGGATGCGCTGGAATTCCTCGTCCTCGCGGAGGTCGTCGAAGGTCTTCTCGTCGAGCTCAGTGGGATCGGAAAGCCCCTTATCCACCGCGGTGTGGAGCGCCTCGAGCGCCTTCTTCTGGCCGGCCTTCCCTTTCCGGGCCTGCGCGGACGCGATCCAAACCCAGACGCTCGGATTCTCGGGACGGACCTCGGCGCCGACCATCATCATGAAGATGGCGCGGTCGTACTCCTTCTTCTCGATGAGCGACTGCGGCAGGTAGAACAAGGTCTGTCCCGAATAGGTGGTGAGGATCCGCTCGGCCGAGAGGCTATCCTCGGGGTCGCTCCCGGCGGCACGCTTCTTGAGCTCGGGGACCTTGAGAGCGGCGGCGACCTGCGCGGGGGTCACCGAGTCGTCGACCGGATTGCCCAGCCCCAGGGCGCTTGAAGCCTGGGCGAGGAGGTCCTTGTCGCGGCGGTCGCGGTCGGCCCGCTCGCGAAGCTCCTTCTGACAGGCCGGCGAGGCGGCGAGGGCGGCAGCCTCTTTCTGGGCTTCCGAGACATCGCGCAGGCCGGCGTAGTCGGCGGTCATCGCGGTCCAGGTGTGGAGGGCATCCGCGGGATGGGCGGCGGCCTGCGACCTAGCCTTCTCGCGGTCGCGATTCCACTCCGCCTCGACGAGCGCGGGAATCTTCTCCCGCTTGCCCGTCTTCATGGCCTGGATCTCCATCCAGACGACCGCCTTCATCGCAAGCTCGGGGGGCGGCCAGTCGTGACGTCCGGCGAAACGCTCGATACGGTGTGGCAGGGAGAGGGCCTCCATTGCCGCGTCGAGGTCATTCATCTCGTACCAGTTGAAATCGCGGTCCCCCACCGTGCCGAAGAAGGCGAAGGGAGTGTCCTTCTTCGGCGGGGTATTGAAAGGGAAACCGGCGCCGGCGCCGATAATGCCGGCGATCGATCCCGGCGTGGTGAGGGCGAGGACGCAGGCGAAGCGCACGGTGCCGGAGTAGCCCGCGGCGTAGATCCGTGCATCGTCGATCGAGAAGCGGGCGTGGGTGTCGGCCCACAGGGCGTGCATGGCGGTGATGTTAGGCCTTATGGGACCGTCGCTGGCCGAGTTCCAGGAGCTGACCACGATCCAGCCGTGGGCCTCGGCGGCTGCTTGGAAGAGCTCGGCGACCCGCTTGCCGTTCGCGCGGGCGTCGAAGGCGTAGAGGACAGGCCAACGGCGGTCCGGCGTGTAGCTGGAGGGAAGGTAGAGGGCATACGACTGGTCGGGCTGGCCGGCGCAGGCCACCTTCTCGACCAGGACGCCGCGCGGCGGCGCGGCGGGCCTGGCCGGAGGCGCGGGCTCCGCGAGCCCGCAGGCCGGGCGGAGGGCCCAGGCCAAGGCGATCAGGAGGACTGGGAAGAGCGGATGGCGCATGGTCTTTCCAGGATACCTGGATTCGGTGGCGCCGGAACAGGCCGGTTGGCCTTGACCCGGTTAGATTGACCGGCCCTGCCGGCGCCGGCGCAGGAGGCGCCGCTAGAATCACCTGGCACCTTTCTTGGAGCCCCTTCTCAGGAAGGGGCCCTCATAGAATCTGGCACCTTTGACGGCACCTGCTCTCCCTCCGAGCTCTGCGAGCTGGAGGTCATTGGGTTTCTTCAGTCACCAACGAGAACGCCACAGTTTACGCGGGTCAGACATTGTGTCGTGTCTTGAGTGTCGTCACCGCCTCCAACGACCAGCTTGGTGTCGAGGTCCCGAAGGATCTCCTTGGAAAGCATGAGTTTCTTCACAGTCTTTTTCATGAAATTCTCCTAAAAGACGTATTCTACCGCAAGAGGTGCCAGGGGATTCTCCCTCCCCGTCCAAGGCATGTCAACCGCAGGTCAGGCCCAGCCCGCCAACCCATTCTCATTCATCGATAAGCCCGCGCCCCCTCTCACAAACCCAAGCGGTTCTAGGGCGAGCAAGTTTCGGACCCCATTTTACGTCTTATTGGGGCATGAGCCGACGACTCCGCTTCATCCCGGACGACGGTGCCCTGGTCGAGGTCACCACCCGCACCCTCCACAGCCGCTACCTCCTCCGCTCCAGCCCGGAGCTCGACGAGATCATCGTGGGCGTCCTCGGACGCGCCCAGCGCCTCTACGAGGTCCGCATCTGTGGCTACCTTTTCCTCTCCTCGCACTACCACCTCCTGCTCGACGTGGACAATGCCCGCCAGCTCGCGCTCTTCATGGCGTACGTGAATTCCAACCTCGCCCGTGAGATCAGTCGCCTCTACCGCTGGCCGGAGAAGATCTGGTCGCGGCGATACCAGGGGATCGTGATCAGCGGCGAGGAACCGGCCCAGATCGCGAGGATGAGATACCTCCTCGCGAACGGCAGCAAGGAAGGGCTCGTCGCGAGTCCCCAGGACTGGCCAGGAGTCCACGTCGCCAAGGCGCTGATCCAAGGCGAGGATCTCACCGGCACATGGTTCGATCGCACTCAGGAATACGCCGCTCGCAACCGGGGAGAGAAATTCGATCGCCTTCAGTACGCCACTCCCGAGACGCTCTATCTCTCACCCCTCCCCTGCTGGAAGCACCTGCCCGAGGAAACCTGGAGAGGCCGGGCTCGCCACCTCATCCAGGAGATCGAGGACGAGACCGCCGCGCGCCTGGCGAGAACCGGGAGCCAGCCCCTGGGAGCCGCGGCGATCCTCAGCCATCATCCTCACCACCGACCCGCGAAGCAGAAGAGATCTCCTGCGCCCCTCTTCCATGCCTTCAGCGCCGCCGCCCGCCGCGAGCTCTGGGAAGCCTACCGTCTCTTCGTCGCCGCCTTCCGGCAGGCCGCCGATAAGCTCCGGGCGGGAGATCGTAACGCGGTGTTCCCGCTCGGAAGCTTCCCACCAGCGTTGCCGTTCGTCGGCGGGTGAACTTTTCGGAGTTTTGGGGATCTACAGATGGCGTGTTGAGATCGTGGAGGGGGAGAGGTGTGTCCGCGGGGCTTGTTTTCTGTTTCGGAGGCGATCCGATGCAGGAAAAATCGAGGGGTTGCAAGTGTCGTGAGGGGATTTCCTGAGTAAATCAGTCGGCAGAAGCGCGAGCTGAGCTACGTGGAAGCACGAAAGGCGAGATCCTTACGCGACTCTTTCAAGAATCACCTGGCACTTTTTAGGAGCCACGAGGAAGCACGAAAAGCGAGATCCTTACGCGACTCTTTCAAGAATCACCTGGCACTTTTTAGGGCGGCGGATCGCGAGCCGGCACCTTTTGGGTAGGGCTCTGCCTTGCCGGAATGGTAAAATCGCAGGATGAAGCCTCTGCTGTTTCCCCGGACCCTCGCGGCTCTCCTCCTGGTCCTCCTTCCCTTGCCGTCCTTCGCCCTGCCGCGCGAGCGGGACTCCTGGCTCCGGGTCGAGAGCGCCCATTTCGTCTTCTTCAGCAATGCGAGCGAGAGGAGCAGCCGCCGCATCGCCATCAACCTCGAACGCCTTCGTGATGTCCTGGTCCAGCTCAATCCAGGCATGGAGGTCGACTCCGGGCGCCCCCTCAATATTTACGTCTTCGCGGACAATCTGGCCCTGGTCCCCTACAAGCCGCTCCACGACGGCAAGCCGGCCAACGTCGCCGGCTACTTCCTGGGAAGCCAGGATGCGACCTACATGGTGCTGCAGGCCGAGATGGGGACCGACATCGAGCACCTTCTCTACCACGAGTTCCTGCACTCGGTGATGGGGGCCGGGAGCGACCGGCGTCCCCTCTGGCTCAGCGAAGGGATGGCCGAGTTCTACAGCACGTTCCACGCTACCGACCAGCACGCGGAGATCGGCCGGGCCCTGGAGGACCACATCCGGACGCTCCGGGAAGGCAACATGATCCCCCTCTCCCGGCTCTTCGCGGTGACCTACGACTCGAAGGACTACAACGAAGGCTATCGACAGGGGATCTTCTACGCGGAGTCCTGGGCTCTGGTCCACTATCTGCTGATGAGCAATCCCGCGCGGCGCGCCCAGACGCTCCAGTTCTTCCAGAGCGTGTCGCACGGGGCGCCCGCCTTGGAAACCTTCCGCAGCACGTTCCAGACGACGGAGGAGCAGATCGAGAAGGAGCTGAGGGACTACGTCCGCCGCAATCTGTTCAACTACGTCCAGATCCCGGTAAAGCCGGCCGCGGAGGTGGCGGTCCGCCTGGAGCCCATGCCGCAGCATGAGACGCTCACGCGGCTCGGCGATCTCCTGCTCTACCAACGCGATGCCGCACGGTTTCCCGAGGCCGAGCAGCATTACAGGGCGGCCCTGGAGAAAAAGCCCGGATATGGTCCGGCCCAGGCCGGCCTCTGTCAGATTCAATCGGAAACGGGGCACGCGGCCGAGGCTCTCGCCTGTTTCGAGAAAGCCGCCAAGGCCGCTCCGAACGATGCCGTCCTCCAGAGCCGGTACGCCCGGCTTCTCCTGGAGAAGGGACCGCAGGATGCCTCCACGGCGCTCAAGGGACGGGAGGCGCTGACTCGCGTGACGGGCCAGAAACCGGACGACGGCAAGGCCTGGACGGAGCTGGCCTTGACATACATCAACGAAAACCCCATGCCGCCGGAAGCGATCCCCATCTTCGAAAAGGCCTGGCGGCTGCGCCCGGAGGACTCCTGGGCGATCCGCGGCCTGGTCATTGCCTATGTCCGCTCCGGGCAGAAGGGCCGTGCCGCCGGGATGATCGAAAGCGATTTCACTCCCGGCCTGCGCCCTGTCGCCTGGGACACCTGGATCGACGAAATGAGCCAGCAGGCCAATCGCTTCCTGGCCGAGCAGAAGGGAGAGGAAGCGCTGGCGATCCTGGAGGAGATCACCCGCCGGGCGCCGGCCGACCGGGCCCAAAAAGCCGCCGGGCAACTCGCCGAGATCCGCCCGGTAGTGGAGCACAATCGCTTCATCCGGCGATACAACGAAGCCGGGGCTCTCCTCCAAGCCCAGAAGGTGAAGGAGGCGCACGTCATCCTCCAGGAGCTGGCCGCCACGGCCCCAAATCCCGAGGATGCCGAGAAGGCGCGGAAGCTGGCGGCGGAGGTGGAGGAGTTTCTGAAGAAGCAGCCGAAGAAGAAGCGTTAGGGAGCGGTAGGGAGCGCCAGGGAATCACCTTTTACCTGTTCCTCTCCACCGCTGGCTGGACCGACGCGGACGAAAAAGCTCGCGCTAACGCCAGAGATCAGAAATCCAAACCCCACCCGCCGGAGCTGGCCTGTTTCCTCTTTCTTTCCTTCCACCTCGCCTCCTGGTACGCCTCGGGCGTGACGACCTCGTCCAGCGAGGCGCAGCAGGCTGCGGCCAAGCGCGCCAGCTCTTCAACTGTAATGTCCTCGGCGGCATCCGGCACGCCCTCTTCGAAATCGGTCAGGACATCAAGAGGCACGCCGGTTCGATCGGCGATCTCCTCGGTGGTCCAGGCCGACCTCTCGCGCAGGGCCTTGAGCTTCGGTCCCGACCGCGTCAAGGGGTGCGGATCGGGATTCGCCCAGCCGGCCAGGCGGCGCATTCTAACCGCTTCGCTGCGCCGCCGGCGCGGCCGCAGCTCGGTCAAGTCGGCGCTTTCTACCAGCTCAAACAGCTCGTCATCGCTCGGCATACCCGGCATTGTCCTACGAAAGAGGGCCGGTATAAAGTGTAGGATGAGCGCCTGCGGGTTGACCTCCCCCCCCCTCACAAACCCAAGCGGTTCTAGGGCGAGCAAGTTTCGGACCCCATTTTACGTCTTATTGGGGCATGAGCCGACGACTCCGCTTCATCCCGGACGGCGGTGCCCTGGTCGAGGTCACCACCCGCACCCTCCACAGCCGCTACCTCATCCGCTCCAGCCCGGAGCTCGACGAGATCATCGTGGGCGTCCTCGGACGGGCCCAGCGCCTCTACGAGGTCCGCATCTGTGGCTACCTGTTCCTCTCCTCGCACTACCACCTCCTGCTCGACGTGGACAATGCCCGCCAGCTCGCGCTCTTCATGGCGTACGTGAATTCCAACCTCGCCCGTGAGATCAGTCGCCTCTACCGCTGGCCGGAGAAGATCTGGTCGCGGCGATACCAGGGGATCGTAATCAGCGGCGAGGAACCGGCCCAGATCGCGAGGATGAAATACCTCCTCGCGAACGGCAGCAAGGAAGGGCTCGTCGCGCGTCCCCAGGACTGGCCGGGGGTCCACGTCGCCAAGGCACTGATCCAGGGCGAGGATCTCACCGGCCATTGGTTCGATCGCACTCAGGAGTACGCCGCCCGAAACCGGGGAGAGACCTTCGATCGCCTTCAATTCGCCACTCCCGAGACGCTCTATCTCTCACCCCTCCCCTGCTGGAAGCACCTGCCCGAGGACGCCTGGAGAGGGCGGGCTCGCCACCTCATCCAGGAGATCGAGGACGAGACCGCCGCGCACTTGGCGAGGACTGGCAGTCAGCCCCTGGGAGCCGCAGCGATCCTGGGTCGTCATCCTCACCACCGACCCGCGAAGCAGAAGAGATCGCCTGCGCCGCTCTTCCATGCCTTCAGCGCCGCCGCCCGCCGCGAGCTCTGGGAAGCCTACCGTCTCTTCGTCGCCGCCTTCCGGCAGGCCGCCGACAAACTCAGGGCGGGCGATCGTAACGCGGTGTTCCCGTTCGGCAGCTTTCCGCCAGCGTTGCCTTTCGTTGGCGGGTGAGCGTCCCGGGGTTTGGGGGATCTACAGATGTCCTGTGGAGATCGTGGAGTGGGAGAGGTGTGTCCGCTGGCCTTGTTTTCTGTTTCGGAGGCGATCCGATCTGGGAAAAATCAAGGGGCTTCAAGTGCCGCAGGATGATTTCCTGGGTGAATCAGGCGGCAGAAGCGCGAGCTGAGCCACGAGGAAGCACGAAAAGCGAGATCCTTACGCGACTCTTTCAAGAATCACCTGGTACCTCTTTGGGAGTCCACGTCGCCAAGGCGCTGATCCAGGGCGAGGATCTCACCGGCCATTGGTTCGATCGCACTCAGGAGTACGCCGCCCGAAACCGGGGAGAGACCTTCGATCGCCTTCAATTCGCCACTCCCGAGACGCTCTATCTCTCACCCCTCCCCTGCTGGAAGCACCTGCCCGAGGACGCCTGGAGAGGGCGGGCTCGCCACCTCATCCAGGAGATCGAGGACGAGACCGCCGCGCACTTGGCGAGGACTGGCAGTCAGCCCCTGGGAGCCGCAGCGATCCTGGGTCGTCATCCTCACCACCGACCCCCGAAGCAGAAGAGATCGCCTGCGCCGCTCTTCCATGCCTTCAGCGCCGCCGCCCGCCGCGAGCTCTGGGAAGCCTACCGTCTCTTCGTCGCCGCCTTCCGGCATGCCGCCGACAAGCTCCGGGCAGGAGATCGTAACGCGGTGTTTCCGCTCGGGAGCTTCCCGCCAGCCTTGCCGTTCGTCGGCGGGTGAAGTTTTCGGGATTGAATGGCTCTACAGATGTCCTGTTGAGATCGTGGAGTGGGAGAGGTGTGTCTCCCCAGCTCCTCTTATGCGCTAGAGCCGACCGAAGTAGAACAAAATCGGGGAGTCTCAGTCATCTTCTCAGTGAAAATCGAGGCGATGAAACGCACGACATCTCAATCGAAGGGTAAGAAGGAGACCGAAAAGTTAGTTCCTTACCCGACTCTTTCAGGAATCACCTGGCACCTTTCTTGGCAGCTTTCCGCCAGCGTTGCCTTTCGTTGGCGGGTGAGCGTCCCGGGGTTTGGGGGATCTACAGATGTCCTGTGGAGATCGTGGAGTGGGAGAGGTGTGTCCGCTGGCCTTGTTTTCTGTTTCGGAGGCGATCCGATCTGGGAAAAATCAAGGGGCTTCAAGTGCCGCAGGATGATTTCCTGGGTTAATCAGGCGGCAGAAGCGCGAGCTGAGCCACGAGGAAGCACGAAAAGCGAGATCCTTACGCGACTCTTTCAAGAATCACCTGGTACCTCTTTGGCAGAACTCGAGGGCACGCATAGTGTCATAATGGAAGAGGCCGTTCATTTGGCCGAGATAACCAAGGCTGAGGCGAGGATCTCCCTTAACCAACTTGAGCATGTCTTCTTCTGAGGGGGATACTTGATTTTCGGCCATTCCGAATACCTCCATCCTTTCTCCATCGCGCGTATAACGTGTTGCCCCTCACCGGCTGACGGCGAAGCCGGCAGTCCGTGTGCAGGGGCCGTGTTAGGCGCTCTTCTCCCGTCGAATATAGCCAAGGGTGGACAAGAGAGCTAAGTAAATGGCCTCAGCATCTTTGTAATCGCGCTTGTCGGTCTCAAGCCAAGGCCTCTCCCGTGCTTGCTTTCCTGGATGAACATGATTTCGCGTTAATCTGAGGAGATGTGCCAAGCTGGCCGTGTCGTAGTCAGCGATTTGTGTTGATACTGGCCGAAGCCAGCCGGCCCTTAGACAAACTTCTATGAGAACTTCAAACGTCCACTCCGTTGGATCCTCCGAGTTGCGCAGTCGTGATCGTAGGCGCTTCGGGAGCTCTTGCGCGACCCGTAGCGCTTTTTGCTTGGAGCGCAGGCATCGCAGTAGTAGAAGCCCTTCAACGCCCGCACCAAGCAAAGTAACCGCCGCAGAATAAGCTCCGGCAAATGCAGCTTTCCGCGCATCTTCTTCGTACCTAACAACGATGTCACGGAGAGAGGGGACAAGCTCATCTCGGTGAAAGACTGACCGCCTGCCTCTTTCTCGAAGCCTCTTGAACTCGACCCTATTCTGCTCATGAAGGTCTGCAATGTCGTCTAAACCGAACTCCCTTAGAGTTGCAACAAAACGTAGGGCAAGGGCCGTACTGTACTGATCGCTAAGACGTAAATATTCCCCAGCGGCCTCATCACTAACCCAATCTCCAGAGGGAGTGAGGCCACTCGTCTCAATGGCCTTGATCGCTCGATCAATGGGTTCGAGATCAAGCTCGTAGTGGCCATCGAACCAGCGGGCTTCGTGGGCAGCCTCGACTGGGTGTACTGCGAAATAGACGTATTCTTGTGTGGAGATCCGTCTGGACGTGTAGAGCGCACGAGCGAGCGCCACCTGCTTTCCGGCCTTTTCTGGATTCTTCCAAGACTCCTTACCATCGCGCCGTGCTTCGGAAACCACGTCACGCAGCTGCGAAACGAGATCCTCCCCGATCGCACGATGATCAAGGCGGTCCAGTGCGGCAATGATCGCCCTTTGGTCGACAGCGCGTTGGCGCCGGGAAAGGGGGCGAAGTAGAAAGCGCCTTACGTCCTTCTCCATAGCTATGTTCCAATGCGCCTAACGGCGTATGAGTTCAGCGGCAACACCCGTGCGAACGCACGGGTGTTGTCCGCTGCAACGAGGGGTTAGGCGTCACCGTGATTAGCCCTCATTTCCGGTGCGAGGTAGGTTTGTACCGCGCGAGGGACTCGTGGTCTTTGCAATTGTGAAACCGGCGATACCCGAGAGGATGGGCAGCCCGGCGTCGGGGTTGATGGTCTTCGTTAGTAGCAAGACAGTGACCATAGTCAGTAGCAGGACCGCGACCGTGATTTGCCCGTAGCCGACCCAGAACTCGTTGCGCCTACCGAGGTGGTCGGCATAGACGCTTGCGCTCCAAGTGAGGAATAGGTTCGTGACGTCCTTCGGAGAGCTCCCGTTCATCAGGAGGTGTCGGAGTTCATGGAAGAACATCTCGAGAGGCTCATCGGGCCGTTTCTGCCACCAACGGAGCCGGATTCTGAGAAGAACAAGGCCAAATGCAATGATGAGGACCGCTACGAGTGCGCCGAGGCCAAAAGTGTAGAGAGACAATGTGAACGTGATCTGTGGCGTGAGACCCGAAGCGGTCGATGAGCCCATGTTCTTCCTCCCTTTTCCGAGATAACAAAACCTGCCGAGTGACGCCTAACGCACAGAAGGTGAGCGACGGTACCGCACGATAGGGCGGTATCCGTCCGCTCGACCGTAGGGTTATGCAGGCCTCACTCCTGCTTTTTCCTCGGATCAGGTTTCACGTCTCCGAATTCCTTAAATTCAGGCACCAGCTTCTTCAACTCGTCAACGAGGTGACGATCATCGACAATCCACACAGTACCATCTGCAAGCCTTGCGGCTCGAACGTAGGCGATTGCAGTGAGAACCTCCTCCTCGCCAAGGCCACGAGTGCCATCTGAGCCGTGGTCTCCCGGAGCCAAGGGTGTCCAGTCAGCGCTATCATGGCCGGTAATAACCCAGCGGGTACCAATCTGACGCTGATTGAATGGGTCGTACTTAAGAACTACAACCTCGAATGCGATGATTGGCTGTGCGCCAACGTTCTTCCAGGACAAGTTCTGTTCAAACCTTGTACTGCTTCGACCATCGAACCGATTTTGGAAGGAGAAGGCAGATAGCTCGACATAAGGACAAGTATTCGCTATAAGCGCACGACGATTTGCAAAATTTTCGTCAATCGCACGAGATGGCCCACTTCCAAAGACCATCAGGAACGCCCCCATAATGCAGATCTCTCTTAGTCTCATTAACTCTCTCCAAAAGTCGGCATCACCTGGGATTTGGCCGCATAACGCTTCTGCTGCTAACCGGCGGGCGACGCGCGTCGTGCGTTGACCGTCCGGTTGAGCAGCTGGTTCGGCGTTTGTCCGTTCATGTTTCCTATGCCTCCTCGCGACGAAGGAACCCGATTAGCTGACCTTGAGCTTTCCGAATTTTGTCCTCGGCCTCTTCAAGCAGCCGGGGAATCCTCTCCACGCTACTCGTTGGATATCCGACTGCTGCATGAGGAATGATCTCGTTCGCCTTGATCAGTACTCGGTACGTTTCCAGTAGAGCCTCTTTCAATTCAGGCGACAAGATTGAAATGCTACCAGCCGCCAATGCTCGCTGAAACTGAGTGACCAGGAATGAACACCCTGGCTGTCCACCCTCTCTCTTCATAGAAACGGAGAGATTGAAGTCCAACTCATCAATTAGGGCTTGTAAAGGGCCAACGTCTTCACGGTTTCGTGTTGGTACGAGTACGTCGGTATTCTGTTCAACAAGCTTCAGCCATTGGTCCCGGTGGAGACGAAGCTCCTCAGGCCGGAATTTGCGGCCGCGCGGATGCTGGTCGTTGTAGCTATGGATCTCCGCGTGGCATTCGAAGCATATGGGAATCGCATTCTCGATTTCGTCAGTGCCACCCTCCAGTCGAGGGATGATGTGATCGAGTTCAATCTTAACACCGCAGTATCTGTGACAGATGCAGCACCGCCGGTGACAGCGCGCCAGGAGAGCGCTGGCCTCAGTTTGTGAGAAGCCGCTCATTGCAAGTCAATCCATCATCTCAACCAATCGTAGTTCATTCAAGTCGAACTTCTCGCCGCCGAACCTCTAGATTAGCCTTTCGCCGTTTTCCCCCAGAATGCCTATGGTGGTCGCAGTCGGTCCCCAGGGGTTTTGTCTCTCCGTTACCGTATGTCGTTCATTCTATAAGGTTCCTTGATTCTACGCCCCTTCCTTATCAACGTCAACGCCTCCACAGGACCACGGAGAAGAGGACGCCCCCTCCCGGTAACCTCAGATCCGTCCAGAAAGCGGCGCGAGGAGGCTCTCTTATGGGAGCAACAGGATTCCCGTTTACGCAAGCGCGTATAAGAGGCAGGGCCTGGAACGATATACGGGGACGATATGCATTCCACCTGGAGGAGAAAAGCGCCCGTATCTCATGGCCAGAGAACGAGATCTTCTTTTGGCCGTTTTGGAGCGAGCGCGTTATACGTGCAGCCTGACACGATATGCATTCCCCTGGTGGATGCTTACACGCTCTCCCGGCGCCTACAACAGATCCACCGGGCTCTGCACGCCCCGGCCTCCACGATTGAGCACGTGGGTGTAGATCATGGTGGTCTTCACCCTCTTTATGACCGAGGAGCTCCTGCACCGTCCGGATGTCGTAGCCGTTCACCAGCAGGTGGGTGGCGAAGGAGTGACGTAGGGTGTGGCAGGTCGCGGGCTTCACGATGGCAGCCACCCGGACAGCTTCGTGGAAGGCCCGCTGCGATTTGACAGCTCCCGTCGGAAGCGGTACCTTGCCGAATCACTCCAAGCGCCGGAAAATAGGCTCGGAAGAATCCCGGCGCTCCCCATTGCCTTCCGGACGGCTGAGTTCCTTCCCTGACCGCCTGAATCCCAGCCCGGCACGAAAAGAGCGAACCCGACGCCTCGGGAACGAATCCGCACGGCTGAAACTCTTTCCCGACGCCGCGGATGGCATCCCGGGTACCCGGGTTTACAACCCGAGGGATCGGGAAACGATCCTGCGCGTCGGGAAAGCATCCGAACCGCCGGGTTTCTTTCCCGCGGGCTCGGGTTGCGATCCGCGGCGGCGGGTTTCTTTCCCGAGGGCTCGGGAAGGGAAAAAAGGCGTTGGGATCGCTCGAAACGGGTTGGGACGCCTGAAAACGAGTCCGGATGGGCTGGGACGGGCCGGAGTAAGTTAGAAGGCCGGCGGGACGCCGGCGGTCCCAGGGAGTTGAGGCGTTATCGGGAGAGATGTTTCAGGAGCACGCGGGTCTCGTAGGTGTCCTTCTCGAAAGTGTAGACGGAGGCTCCCACGTCCTGGTAGTCCTGGGCCTCGTAGAAGCGGAGCGCGTGCGCATTGCCGGTCCAGGCGGTGAGCCAGAGGAGACCGGCGCCTTCCGAGCGGGCCAGGATCTCGGATCGGGCGAGCAGTTCCTTGCCGATTCCCTGTCCCAGGAAGGGACGCTGGACGTAGAGGCGGTTGAGCTCGGCGGCGGGAGCTTCCGGAGGGAGGAGATCGTGGGTCCGATCGTGGGTGAGTTGGGCGAAGCCGATCAGGTGGCCCTCGATCTCGGCGAGGAGGACGGAGTGCCGGGGTTGCGCCAGGATCTCCGCGAAGGCCTCCTCGGAGAGGTACTGCCGGACTTCCCTCGCGATCGCCGGGCGGATGCCTTGAGTGGCGTAGGTATCGAGAAAGACCTGGGTTGCCAGGACGCTGAGGCAGAGGGCGTCCGCGGCGATGGCCAGCCTGTAGGTGGGCTCGTCTGGAGGCATGCCGGAGAAAATCCATCAGGAGCTTGGTGGCAGAAACCAGGAAGGCCCGCGAGCGGGGACGAAGCACCTCCGCGGCCGGGGATGTGGTGCTAGTTTAGATCGAGCCGAAGTAGAACAGGTTCGTCTCCGGATCGACGGCGAAGCGGATCCGCTGCAGCAGGCCCTGGTAGCCGATGAAGTTCGGTCCAGGCCAGTCCGGACTGACGAACGCGGTCGCCTCGACATCAAGAGACTTCCCCTCGTCGGCTGGAATGGTAATCGCCACTCGGAAAAGCGCTCCATGAATCAAGCCCAACCGCGTACTCAGAGATAGCCGGCTCTGAAGTGGCACAAAAGTTCGAGCCAGGACTGTCGCTACGATCGGCTCGAAGATACACCAAGGGGCGCCCGTGTCCACGACCGACAGAACAGGGCCATCTACCGAATCGACCGTCACTGGGATGATGATGCACGCCTCGGACGCAGAATAGGATTCGTGCGTATCTACATAGCGCACTCCTCCCGTGGCAAACGGGAGACGGCCCTGCCGGAAGAGGAGAGGATCAGAATCCAATGATGTGGTGAATGAGAGTACCGCGGCTATGCCGGGCTCGAACTGCTTTGAGGACTGCTTCAAAGCTGTCGGAAGCGAGCACGAGCTCCCCTTGATCGAGGCCTACCCATTTGCCGAGGTAGGCGTCTTTGTTCTTCGCCAGCCACTTGTAGTTGGGGAGCGGATCCAGGATCCAGCCATCTGGATTGACCTTCACCTCGAACGGCCTCAGCTCGTGATGAACGTGCTTCAGCTCGGGATGATCCGGATACAGGGCCAGTCCGCGCTCGGCGACCTCGCGGGCGCCCCGCAAGGTTCCCGAGTTGATGATGGCGCGGATCTCTTCCAGGAACGACTCGGGAGTCGGAGCCTCCGGTTCGGGATCGTGCCTGCGGGCAGCTCTCGCGCTCATGAGCTGATAATACCACTTCTCAGGTCGCTTTTCCCTCTTCCCGCGATCCGGAGGGCCCGGACAGGGCGATCCCCAGCTCGCGGAGCTGTTTTTCGTCGACGACTCCGGGCGCGTCGGTCATCAGGTCGGCCGCGGAGGCGGTCTTGGGGAAGGCGATGACGTCGCGGAGGGAGGGGGCTCCGGCGAGGAGCATCACCATGCGGTCGAGGCCGAGGGCGATGCCGCCGTGCGGGGGCGCGCCGTAGCGCAGGGCTTCGAGGAAAAAGCCGAAGCGGGCCTCGGCCTCCTCGGCGCCGATCCCCAGGAGCTTGAACATGCGGCTCTGGATGGCCGTATCGTGGATGCGGATCGAGCCGCCGCCCAGCTCGGTGCCGTCCATCACCACGTCGTAGGCGCGGGCGCGGACCGATTTCGGATCGCTCTCCAGGAGGTCGAAATCGCGCGGGTCGGGGCTGGTGAACGGGTGATGCATGGCGAAGAAGCGATCCGCCTCCTGATCCCATTCGAGGAGAGGAAAATCGGTCACCCAGAGGAACGCGTGCGCTCCCTCGGGGATCAGCTTGTAGTGCTTCGCGAGCTCGATCCGCAGGGTTCCGAGGGCGTTGGCGGCGATCGGCGCCGGCGCGGCCACGAGCAGCGCCAGTCCGCCCTCCTCGAGGCCGAGGGCCTCGGCGGCGCTCTGGAGCTCGGACTCGGTCAGGGCGTTCTTGACCTGGAAGATCGTTTCTCCACCCTTACGGCGGAGGGTGAGCACGCCGGCCGCGCCGTGGCGGCGCGCGATCTCGACCCAGCCGTCGACGTCCTTGCGGCTCGCTTCGGCGGCGCCGGTCGATCCAGGAAGGGCGAAGCCGCGCACCACTCCTCCCGCGGCGACCGTTTCCTTGAAGCCGCGGAAGCCGCTCTCCTTCAGCCGTTCCGAGAGGTCGGCGATGGGCAGCCCGAAGCGGAGGTCGGGCTTGTCGCTGCCGTAGCGCTCCATGGCCTCGGCGTAGGTGAGGCGCGGGAAGGTGGCCGGAGGCACAATGCCGGCCAGCGGGAAGACGCGCGCGAAGAGCCCCTCGACCAGCTCGTAGATGTCCTCCTCGGTGGGGAAGGACATCTCGACGTCGACCTGGGTGAACTCGGGCTGGCGGTCGGCGCGCAGGTCCTCGTCGCGGAAGCAGCGGGCGATCTGGACGTAGCGCTCGAAGCCCGCCACCTGAAGGAGCTGCTTGAAGAGCTGCGGCGACTGCGGCAGGGCGTAGAAGCTGCCGCGGTGGACGCGCGAGGGGACCAGATAGTCGCGCGCGCCCTCGGGCGTCGACTTGGTGAGGATGGGGGTCTCGACGTCGAGGAACCCCTGCTCGTGGAAGTAGGTGCGAATCTCGTGCGTCACGCGGTCGCGGAGCACGAAATTCTTCTGCAGCTCGGGGCGGCGCAGGTCGAGATAGCGGTAGCGCAGCCGGGTCTCCTCGGCGGCCTCGATCTTGCCGTCGAGCGGGAACGGCGGCGTCTCGGAGCGGGAAAGGACCAGGGCGCTCTCGGCGGCGACCTCGACCTCGCCGGTGGCGAGATCGCGGTTGATCTGATTCGGCTCGCGGCGCCGGACGGTCCCCTCGACCTCGACCACCCACTCGGAGCGGACCTGCGTCAGCGTCTCACCGACCTCGGGGTGGTCGTCGGGGCGCAGCACGACCTGGACGATGCCGCTGCGGTCCCGCAGGTCGAGGAAGAGCAGTCCGCCGAGGTCCCGGCGGCGCTGTACCCAGGCCTGGAGCCGCACGCGGCTCCCCACGTCCCCGATCATGATCGTTCCCGCGCCCCGACGCTTCATCGCTTCTCCTCCCGCTGGACTCGCTCCGTGCCGGAGCCGAGGGTCTGCCGGTACTCTTCTTTCAATGCCGCGTAGCGGTCGACGGTGTCCGCGATCCACTGTGTCTCTTCTCGGTTGAGCGGGCGGGTCACGCGCGCCGGGATGCCCAGCGCCAGATGGCCGGCCTGGATGCGGTGCCCGGGCGCCACCACCGCGCCGGCTCCGATCTGGGCGCCGCGCTCGACCACGGCGCCGTCGAGCACCCGGGCGCCGATGCCGATCAGCGCGCCGTCCTCGACCGTGCAGCCGTGGAGCACGGCCTGGTGCCCCACCACGACTCCGGCGCCGATCACCAGCGGATGACGGAGGTGAGTGACGTGGAGCACCGTGCCGTCCTGGATGTTGGTGCGCGCGCCGATCCGGATCGTGTTGACGTCTCCGCGCGCCGCGGTGTGGAACCAGAACGAGACGTCCTCCCCCAGCTCGACGTCGCCGCAGACGTGGGCGCCAGGCGCCAGGAACACCCGCGCGCCCAGGGTGGGCCAGCGCCCCTGGTAAGAATGGACGGGCATTGGCGGAGCCCCTACTTCTTCCCGGCCGGCTGCACCGAGAAGAGGATGCGCTCGTACAGCGGCCGCATCTTCGGGAACTCAGCCCGGGTCGAGGAGGCGATCAGGTCGACCGAAACGGTCTCGAACGGCACTTTGAGGGTGAGGCTGGTGCGGGCCTTGTCGCCGGTGCCGGTCTCCATCTCGATCAGCACGCAGCTCGCTCCGCCCACCGTCCGCGTCTCCACGCGCGGCGCCGACCACTCCGGGTGCGCGGCGTCGTTGGCCTTGATGTTGGCCACGATCTCAGCCGGCTTGGCGAGCGAGACCTTGCTGCCGCGGACCCAGATCAGCCGCGGATCCTCGGGAGGCTTGGCGTCGGCCGGTCCGATCCAGAGGCCGGGGAAGTTGGCGTCCTGGCGCACCTGCCAGTCCTGCGGGACTTCGAGGGTATAGGGCAGAGCGGCGCCCTTTTCGGGCTTGATCTCGACGCGGTGGAATCTGGGCTCTGGCTTCGGGGCTGTCGCAGACATAGCGGGTAGGGCGGGTATGGCCGATAGGGTGAACATCGCCAGCGAGGCGGCGAGAATCGATCGACGGGCAGGGCGGAGTTTCATGATCTCATCCTTCGGAAGCGGCCGGCGGGCCGAGCGCCAGAGCATGGCATAAAATCCACCGGTGTCCAAAGAATCCAACCCGACCGCAGCCCACCCGCCTGTCCGCGCCCCTGTCCGCGTCGTAACGGACGTCGAGGTCCGCTACGCCGAGACCGACCAGATGGGCGTCGTCCATCACGCCAACTACGTGATCTGGTTCGAGCTCGCCCGCACCCGCCTCTGCTCGCAATCCGGCTTCCACTACGCCGACATCGAGCGGCTCGGCTATCTCCTGATGGTCACCGGCGTCGAGGTCCGCTATCACCGCCCGGCCCATTACGGCGAGGTGGTCCAGGTGGCCTGCTGGTGCGAGCGGATGGCGAGCCGCGGACTGCGCTTCGCCTACGAGGCTCACAAGGGCGGGGAACGCCTGGTGACCGGCGCCACGGACCACATCTGGATCGAGTCGGCGACGGGGCGCATCTGCCGGACGCCGGAGGCGGTGCGGGGGGAGTTCGAGCGGCTGGCGGGGGGCGGGTAAGGCCGGGGGCGTTCGTGGCCTGCGACCTCATCCCCGGCCCTTCTCCTAAAGGAGAAGGGGGGCGCGATTTCAACCGAATGCCCTACGAGGGCCCTCCCTCTCCTTCAGGAGAGGGATCGAGGGTGAGGTCGCAGGCCACGGAGGCCGATCGAAGCGACTCCCTCTTCTCCCGGTCGGGGGGAGTGCGATGGGAGAAGAGGGCCGGGGTGATGAGGGGCTCTTCCTACACCTCCGCCGCGTGCAGCTTCTCCTTCTCCATCTGCGCCGCCACCAGGCTGGCGTAGACGCCGTTCAGGGCGATGAGCTCCTCGTGCTTCCCCTGCTCGACGAGGCGGCCGTCGTCCATCACCAGGATCAGGTCGGCGTGGCGGATGGTGCTCAGGCGGTGGGCGATGACGATGCGGGTGGCGCGCAGGGCTTCGAGCTCCTGCTGGATCTCGCGCTCGGTGCGGGTGTCCAGCGCGCTGGTGGCCTCGTCGAGGAGCAGGATCGCCGGCCGGTGGACCAGCGCGCGGGCCAGCGCCAGACGCTGCCGCTGGCCGCCGGAGAGCGAGGCGCCGCCGTCGGCCAGGATGGTTTCGTAGCCCATCGGCATCACCACGATGTCGTCGTGGATGTGCGCGAGCTTCGCCGCCTCCACCGCCCGCGACAGCGGCAGCGACGGGTCGGAGAGGGTGACGTTCCCGCGGATGCTGCTGCCGAAGAGGTAGGGGTGCTGCGGGACCACGCCGACCTGCCGGCGCACCGAGCGGAACTCCAACTCGGCGAGGTCGATGCCGTCGAACAGGATCCGACCCTCGGTCGGCGGATAGAGGCCGACCAGCAGGCTCGCCAGCGTCGACTTGCCCGCTCCCGACCGTCCGACCAGCGCCACGAAGCGGCCGGGGGGGATGTCGACCGAGAGCTCGCGGACGGCGAGCGGCGACAGCGCGCCGTAGCGGAAGCTGACGTTCTCCAGCCGGATCCCCCCCTTGAGGCGGGGCGCCGGCTTGACGGTCGCCGGATCCTGCTCGCGCGGGGTCTCCAGCACGTCCTCCAGCCGATCCATGTAGCTGCCGAGGAGCTGGAACTGGAAGGCGTTGGTGATCAGCGTGGAAAGGGGCGTCAGGAAGCCGGCGGCGAGGGCGTTCAGGGCGAGCATGGTGCCGAGCGTGAGCTGCCCGTGCAGCACCTGCACCGCGCCCCAGACCAGCACGACCAGCGGCGAGGCGGTCGCCAGGGCCGAGAGGATCGAGTCGACGAAAGCCTGCAAGCGGCCGCGGGCGAGCGAGATGTTGAGCACGTCCACGTAGAGGTGCGACCACTGCTCGACCGAGCGGTGCTCGGCGCCGGCCGCCTTCAGCGTCTCGATGCCGGCGAGCAGGTTGACCTGGTAGCTCTGCGAGCGCGCCTCGGTCTGCAACGAGCGCGACATCAGGTCGCGCGTCTTCTTGCGGGTGAACAGGAAAAGGCCGATCCGGAAGGCGCCGAGCAGCAGCACCAGCAGTCCCATGGTCGGGCTGGCGATCAGCAGCAGCACGAGATAGAGGGTGACCATCAGGCCGTCGAGCACGCCGGAGAGCGCGCCCGAGGTGAGGATCTCGCGCACGGTGGCGTTGCTCCCCATCCGCATGATCAGGTCGCCCGCCGAGCGCTGCTGGAAGAAGGCGTAGGGGAGGTCGACCAGGTGGTCGAGGAAGTCGAGGGTCATCCGTGCGTCGAGGTGCGTGCGCATGTAGAGCAGCAGGAAGGAGCGCAGCAGCGAGGAGAGAAAGCTGAAGCCCACGATCGCTCCCAGGCCCGCCGCCAGGAGACCCAGGAGCTGGAGGTCGCCGCGCGGGATCACGCGGTCGACCAGCGAGCCGATCAGCAGCGGCACCGCGAGGGCGAAGAGCTGCACCATCCCCGAGGTGACGACGATCCGCTTGAGGACGTCCGACTGCTCGCGCAGCAGCTTGAGGAAGCGGTCCCACTTCCGCGGCTCCCCCTCTTGCGGCTCGAAGTCCTCGCCCGGCTCGAAGGTGAGAGCGACGCCGGTGAAGGAGCGCCCCAGCTCGTCCTTGCCGACCCGCCGCCGCCCGCCGGCGGGATCGACCAGCTCGGCGCCGTCGGCGGTCAGCCGCTCGAAGACCAGGAAGTGGTTGAACTGCCAGTGCAGGATCGACCCCGGCGGCACGAACTTGAGGTCCTCGACCTCGTCGACCTTCACGCCGCGCCCGCGCAGGCCGTAGACCCGCGCCGCCGAAAGGATCGCCAGGGCGTCCGCGCCGTCGCGGCCGAAGCCGGTGACCTTGCGCACATCGTCGAGCCGCAGGTGCTTGCCGTGGTAGGCCAGCACCATCGTCAGGCTGGCGGCGCCGCAGTCGCTGGCGGTGTTCTGCTGGACGAACGGCACCCGCTTGCGCCGGTTGGTGAAGGCGAGCTTCTCCAGGGCCGGGAACTTTTCGTAGAGCGGGTTCGGCGGCGGCGCCTGCGCGGGCGCCTCGAAGGTCTCGGCGGTCTCGAGTCTCTCAGACATGGTCGCGCTCCCGGGTCTCGAAGAAGGCCTTCAGCGCCGGGATCAACGTCACCAGCACGCGCTCGGAACGGATGCGCACCTCGGCCTGCCCCAGCATGCCGTCGTGGAACTGGCGCACCTTGCCCTCCGCCTCGAAGGAGCCGGACGGGAGGTGGGCCTCGATCTTCACCACCGGCCCGGTGAAGGTCACCGCGTCGGCGATCTCGTCGCCGAGGAAGCGCCGGGCCTCGGCGGGGCCGACGACCTGGCCTTCCACCGAATCGACCGTCAATTGCTGGTAGGCGTAGCGATACCCCTGCACCTCGAGACGCAACGGCATGCCGCGCTTGAGCAGAGGCAGATCCTCCCCCGGCAGGAAGGCGACCACCGAGGGGCGCTCCTGACCGCGGCCGATCGACAGCAGCGACTGCCCCGGCACGATGTGCTGGCCGATGCGCACGCGGATGTCGCTCACCACCCCCGCCGCCGGCGCCCGCAGCTCGCGCTCGGCGAGGTTGGAGCGGGCCAGCTCGCGCTCGGCGCGCAACGAGATCAGCGCCTGCTGGGCGCCGTTGTCGGCCGGGTCGCGCAGGCGGTTGATGAGCTGCAGCTCGAACTCATGATCGAGGCGCGACAGCTCGGCCGCCTCGCGGGCGCCGTAGAAGCGCACCAGCAGCCGTCCCGCCTCCACCTTCTCGCCCGGCGCCACAGAGACCTGGCTCACCGTGCCGTCGGCGGTCGCGGTCAGATCGCTCCGCCCGCCCAGCCGCACCACCGCCGGACCCGAGGCGTAGTCGTGCACCTTGGCGAGCACGGTGAACAGCAGGCCGAAGATCAGCACGGTGACCAGCAGGCGGAAGGTCCAGCGCATCCAGCCGGGATCGACGCGCAGCACGTCCCCCTCGCCGCGCATACCCACGTTGTGGTGCTCCACCGCCTCCTCGCGGAAGAGCGCCGCCACCGGCAGCCCCTCGGCGTCCCCCTCGGCGAGCCGGAGCTGCGCGAAGGTCGGCGCCGCCTGCTCGGCCAGCAGGGTGAACCCCTTGACGTCCTCGTCGCTGAACCCCCGCTCCTCGCTGCGGCGGACGGCGGCGAGCACGGCGAGGATGCGGCCGTCCGGACCCAGCACCGGCACCGCCGCGAAGCGCTCCTCCCCTTGGGCCTGCGGGTCGTCGGCCTCGCGGTCGAAGCGGGGATCGGCGCCGATCCGCTCGATCGCCAGCGGCCGTCCGGTGCGCACCACGAAGCTGACCAGTCCCACCGAGGCGCTCTCCCGCCGTTCCTCCTCCAGGTCGGCGTCGCGCGGCGGCTCCCAGAGGGTCTCGGTGGCGGGATCGTAGAGCAGGCAGTAGCCGCGCTCGGCGTCCACCACCTCCTCGACCGCCTGGGCGGCGGCGCGGGCCACGCTGGCCGGCTGCCGCTGGGAGGCGATCGACTGGGTCGCCGCCAGCAGCCGGCGGGCGAACACGGTGCGCCGCTTCTCGTCGCCGTCCTCCCGCCGCTCGGCGGCGCGCCAGCGCTCGGCGCCGCTACGCAGGAGGGCGATCAGGTCGGCGGCCGGCACCGGCTCCGGGCTGAGATAGAAGATGCGGTCGCGGTCGATGAGGTCCTGGAACAGGGAGGGATCGGGGCCGGCGCCGAGGACGATGTTGATCCGCGTCTCCACACTCTCCGCGCCAAGGCCCGTCTCCGCCTCCTCGAGCAGCCACCGCGCGCGGTCCCCGGCGATGGCGCCCCCCAGGGCCAGCACCGCCACCGGCTGCGCCCCCAGCAGGCGCAGAGCTTCCGCCTCCGACCCGGCCACCAGCAGGTGGAGCTCGGGCCCGAGCTGACGCAGGCACGCCTCGACGGTCGGGCCGTCGAAGCCGGTCAGCAACGCGGTGGGAAACGACTCTCGAATCTCGAACCTCCTCACGTCCCGGCGAATCCACAAGGCTTCGCCTGTAGATTGTACCCCCTCCATCAATCCTTAGTGATTTGAAACCAGGAGCTTGGCAAGGAACTTCCCACGGAGTGTGCGGCTCCCCGCCCGCCCGGCGAGCGACTGAGGGAGAGGGCTTACCGATTTCGTTTCCTTAAGGCCAGGGGCTTCACAGTTACAATGATCCTATAACGCAAGGAGAGCCCGATGCCCGGAAAGGTAATGCTTGCCCTGCTCCTCGCCGTGGTCTCCCTCACCCCCTTCGCCGCGCCGGCCGGCGCCCAGGCGGCGGCGCTCCAGTTTGGCGCCTGCCCGCCGTCGGACGGGCTTCCCGACGCCGGCCAGCAGTGTGCCACTCTTCAGGTCCCCCTCGACTACGCCAACCCGGGCGGGAGAAAGATCACCGTCGCCGTCTCGCGCGTGCGCGCCGCCAATCCGGCCGGCCGCCGCGGCGTGCTCCTCCTCAACCCCGGCGGCCCGGGCGGCGCGGGGCTCGATTTCCCCCGCGTGCTCGCCGCCCTCCTCCCCCAGAGCGTGCTCGACCGCTACGACCTGATCGGTTTCGATCCCCGCTTCGTCGGCACCAGCACGCCGATCACCTGCGGCCTGTCGGAGGACGAGGCGTTTCAGGCGTACACCCCGTTGACGCAGCCCGGCGGCTTCCCCGCCACGGCGGCGCTCATGCGAGACGTCGCCGACGCCTGTGCGAGCGCGGCGGGCGATGTGCTCCCGTTCGTCACCACCGCCAACACGGCCCGTGACATGGATCAGATCCGGCAGGCGCTGGGAGAGGCGAAGATCTCCTACCTCGGCTATTCCTACGGCACCTACCTCGGCGCCGTCTATGCCGCGCTGTTTCCCGACCAGACCGACCGCATCATCCTGGACAGCTCGGTCGACCCCGACTGGGTCTGGCGCCAGCAGTTCCGCGCCTGGGGTTCGGGGGGCACGATCCGCTTTCCCGACTTCGCGAGCTTCGCGGCCGCCAACGACCGCACCTACCACCTCGGCAAGTCGCCCACCGCGGTCCGCAACCTCTATCTCCGTCTCCTCCGCCGTCTCCAGGGCCACCCGGCCCATCTTCAGAACGGTCTGGTCCTGAACGGGCCGCTGTTTCAGGATCTGGTCTTCAGCGAGCTCTATTCCGACAGCCTGTTCCCAGACCTGGCGGAGCTCTTACAGAGGGTGAACGGAGCGAAGGACACCGCCGCCCTCGGGAACGCCGTGCTGAAGGCCCTCGGTCCCCGCGCCGCGCTGGACGGCGTGCCGTTCGACAACGACGTCGCTTCCGGGCTCGCCATCCTGTGCGACGACGTCGCCTGGTCCCGCTCCGTCGTGGACTACCAGCGCGCGCTCGCCAGCGACAGCCGGCGCTATCCCCTGTTCGGCGCGCTCGGCTCCAACATCTGGCCCTGCGCCTATTGGCAGAGCCAGCCGATCGAGCCGCCCGTCGCGATCACGCCGGCCGGGCCGTCCAACATCCTGATGCTCCAGAACCGTCGCGATCCCGCCACACCCTACGCGGGAGCGCTCGGCCTGCGCGCCGCTTTCGGGGAGCGGGCGCGGCTGGTGAGCGTCGACCAGGGCGGGCATACGGTCTATGCCTCGACCCCGAACCGCTGCGCCAACGACATCGCCACGGCGTTCCTGGTCGACGGGACCTTGCCGGACGACGTCTCCTGCCCCGCGGGCTCCTCGGCCGCCGCGAAGGCGCTGGCCGAAGACCCGGTGCGGCAGCGGGCGATCGAGGAATTGATTCGGTGCGTGGGGCATCGGAGTCATCCTGGTGTTCTGGTCAATCCTGGATGGTAGATGGAAGTCTCCGGATTGTACGTGCGCCAGTCGAACCAATAGTCCTTGAGCGTCTGGACCCAGGGGAGCTTCTTCCCTTGCAGCGGACCGGCGACCGCCTCGCCCGCGAAGCTCCAGGTGCTGGCGGTCTCGGCGTCGACCAGGCGGAGGGGGGTACCCGGCCGCGCGAAGAGGTGCAGCTCGCGGCCGTCGACCGTGCGCTCGAAGCCGCGCACGGAGCGGCCGTCCTCGCCGACCACGAGAAGGATGGGCACCGCTCCCACCACGTCCTCGACCGGGCTCTGGCGCTGGAGCGCGTCCAGGGGATAGGCCCGGGCCATGCCCAGCAGGCGGACCCCCACCACCACGTCGCGCGGCTGCAACAGGTCGCCCTTCCGCGCCGGCGTCACCACCGGCGCCTTCGCGGTCTGCGCCTCCCAGTCCTGCGAGAAGCGCCGCCAGGGCGCGCTGTCGTCCGGCCGCAGCACGCGCCCTTGGCGGTGCTCGCCCTTCCACGCCGCGAAGCCGATCTCGTCGTAGGGGACGAGGTCGAGATGTTTCCCCTTGAGCGGCCCGAAGACCGCCTCGCCCGTCGCCTGCTGCCACCAGGACCCCGTCTGCTCGTCGGCCATCAGGAAGTTCTGGTTGTTGATCCCCGTGAGGTGGAAGCGCAGCCTCCGCCCGTCGATCTCCGCTCTCCACACCAGACCGGTGTGACAGAGCGTTCAGTAGGTGGCGGCGACGGGCACCCCGCCGACGACGTCCTGGACGATGTGGTGATAGGCCAGTTGGCGGATCGGGTAGGCCGCCGCCTCCCCTCCCTGCGTGACGGCGAGCACGGGGTCCCCCTCCTCCACCCACTTCGCCTCGGTTGCGGAGGCGAAGCGCGCGTGGCCGAGGGGGGAGAACATCTTCTCGAAGATGTTGAAGCGGGCGAGGCCCGCCGCCGCCAGCAGGGGGACGAGCGCCGCCACGGCGAGCGTCCGGCTCCCCCACCGTCCGCCCCGCCAGAGGCCGACGGCCAGCGCCAGGCCGGCGAGCAGGATCAGCACGGTCGCCAGCGGCGCCCACCGCCGCAGCCCGAAGGCCACCGCGAGCCCCTCCGGCGTCTGCGGCACGAAGGGGCGGATCAGCCACATTGGCACCACGACGAGCGCGAGCGCCGCGAGGACCAGCAGGAACAGGGCGAGCCCGGCCAGCCGGCGCCGGGGACGGGATTGGGACGGCTCTACACTCATCGGCGATCTCCGAGGCCGCTTCCGATCGGGCGGGGGGCGGCCTGACGTCTGCGTGGAAAAAAGGCGGCCTGATCCTATCTCAGCCTGCCGGGATCGCGCTCCTCGGATCGCGTCTTGCCAAACGGGACTGACGGGTATATAAGAAAATCCAAACCTGAGAACCGAAGGAGGTGACCCGATGTCCATTCCCCCTTATGGCACCGCGATCCACGAGGCCGTGGCCTCCGGAGACCTCGCGAAGATGAAGGCGGTGGCCCAGCAGGCCGAGGACTTCATCCGGGAGTGGGGCAATGTCCCCGCCGCCCTGGAGTCGCTCAAGATCGAGATCTCCAAGCTCGAGAAGAAGGCTTACAAGTCCAGCTAGAGCGGGCATCATGGCCGAGCCCGTGCACCGTCCGGCGCGTTTCCGCACCGGCGAAGACTTCCAGCGGCACATCCCGGTCCACGTGGTCTGGGAGATCACCCTCGCCTGCAATCTCAAGTGTCAGCACTGCGGGTCGCGCGCCGGCAGGCCGCGGCCCAACGAGCTGAGCACCGCGGAGTGCCTCGAGGTCGTCGATCAGCTCGCCCGCCTCGGCACCCGGGAGATCAGCCTCATCGGCGGCGAGGCCTACCTGCGGAAGGACTGGACGGAGATCGTCCGCGCCATCCGCGGCCACGGCATCTTCTGCGGCATGCAGAGCGGCGCCCGCAACCTGACGGCCACCCGGATCGCGGAGGCGGTCGAGGCCGGCCTGCAGGGGCTCGGCGTGTCGATCGACGGCCTGCCGGAGCTGCACGACGAGCTGCGGGGCGTCCCGGGTTCCTACGAGATGGCGATCCAGGCCCTGAAGACCGCCAAGGCGGCGGGGCTGCGGACCAGCGTCAACACCCAGATCGGCGCCCGCACGGTAAGTCAGATGCCGGCGATCATGGACCGGATCCTCGCCGCCGGCGCCACCCACTGGCAGCTCCAGCTTACCGTGGCCATGGGCAACGCGGCGGACAACGACCGGCTGCTGCTCCAGCCCTATCAGCTCCTCGACCTGATGCCGCTGCTGGCGCGGCTCTACCACGAGGGGATGGACCGCGGCCTGCTGATGGTGCCGGGCAACAACATCGGCTACTTCGGCCCGTACGAGCGCTTCTGGCGCACCCTGGGGCAGGAGCACGGGCACTGGACCGGCTGCAGCGCCGGCCAGACGGTGATCGGCCTGGAGTCGGACGGCACGGTCAAGGGGTGCCCGTCGCTGGCGACCGTGGGCTATGCCGGCGGCAACATCCGCGACCTCTCGCTGGAGGAGATCTGGAATTCCAGCCCGGAGATCCATTTCGGCCGCCTGCGCTCGGTCGACGACCTCTGGGGGTTCTGCCGCACCTGCTACTACGCCGAGGTCTGCCGCGGCGGCTGCACCTGGACGGCGGACTCGCTCTTCGGCCGTCCGGGGAACAACCCCTTCTGCCACCATCGAACGCTGGAGCTCGAGAAGCGCGGCTTGCGGGAGCGCGTGGTCAAGACGCGGGAGGCGGCGAGGACGTCGTTCGCCACCGGCGAGTTCGAGCTGATCCTCGAGCCGATCCCCGGACGGGAGGCCGAAGCCGGCCTCGCCACGGCGGCGGCGACCGCGACGGCACGGCCGGAGCCTCTGGTGCGGATCGGCGGCGGGCAGGCCGGGCAGGAAGGGCGCCTGCCGCCGACCCTGGAGGTCTGCCACGCCTGCGAGTGCTTCGTCTGGCCGGGAGAGGAGACCTGTCCGCACTGCGGCGCCGACATCGGAGCGGCCGCCGCCGCTCACGCCGTGGAGGGGCGGCGGCGGCTGGCGCTGGTCGCCGAGGTCGAAGAGCTGGTCCGGCAGGCCAGGGAGAACCACGCCCCCGCATCCTCCCCGGCATCCTGAAGCCGGGGCGCGGTAAGATGGAGCCGTGCGACGCTCCGTCTTTCTCCTCGCCGTCTTTCTCCTCGCCCTTTTGCTCCTCGCCTCCGCTGGCTGCGATCGCCGGCAGCAGACCGCGGAGATCCCCCCGTCGGCACCGGCGCGCCCCGCGGCACCGGTCCCCGCGGCGCCCCCTCCCTCCGCGCCCCGGCAGGGGTGGATCGGCGTCGTCGTCTCCCGGCAGTCGGTGGACGTCAAGGCCGACTCGCAGGGGCGGCTCCAGACGGTGAGCGTCTCGATCGGGGATCACGTGAGGAAGGGGGACCCGATCGCCACCCTCGACACCAGCTTGGCGGCCCAGGACCTCTCGATGGCCCGCTCGGAGCTCCGCTCGGCGGAGGTGGACGAGCATCGGGCGGCGGACGAGATGGCGGAGTCGCTGGCGCGCAACGACCGGCGGCAGAAGAACCCGGACTTCTTCTCCAAGGAGGATCTGGCGCAGGCCTCGTTGCAGGCGAAGACGGTGACGGCGGCGCACGAGGTCGCCCTCGAGCGCGTCACCCAGCAGCGGGCCAAGGTGCGGCAGTTGGAGACCAGCCTGTCGCGCAACGAGATCCGCGCCCCCTTCGAGGGGCGCGTGGCCGAGCGCTTTGCCGATCCCGGCGCGGTGGTGGGCCCCGGCCAGGCGGTGATCCGCCTGATCAGCGCCGGCGACCTCCTGGTGCGCGCCGCCGTGCCCACCGAGGAGGCCCGCAAGCTGAAGGAGGGGGACCCGGTCGCCGTCGCCGTGCGCACGGTCGATCTGCGGATCCCCGGCACCGTCCAGAGGATCGCCCCCGAGGTCGACGCCGCCTCGCAGATGGTGCTGATCGAGATCCACCTCAACCCCACGCCGGCCATGGAGAGCCGCCTGCAGACAGGGCTAGTGGTGGACGTGGTACCGAAGGCCGGGTAGAGGAAGAACACGGACGACCACGGACGACCACGGACTTGCACGGACGAAAAAAATGACGCTGTCCGTGTAGGGTCTGTGCTCGTCCGTGTTCGTCCGTGTCACTGCCTCCCCCTCCCCGCCCTCTACACCGCCCGCAGCAGCCGCGGCTCCGCGCTCATGCCGTGCTCCATCTCCGCGCACTCCAGGAGCTGCTGCATGAAGAAGTAGCGTAGCGGGGCGACGTGGGCCTCGGGCTTGCGCCACTCGCCGGTGCGGTCCTCCAGGAGGTGGCGCTCGGAGATGAGCTGGCGGCCGGACCACCGGCGGATCACCGGGTGCAGGAAGACGCTCTCGTCCGCCCGCGCCGGCTCGGGGTTGCGCACGACCGCGAAGGGGTCCCCCTCGATCGCGCCCATCTCCAGGGTGATCGTGTAGTAGTGGGGGTTGGCGCCGATCGCGCTCTGGTGGATGTAGGCGAGCGGCATCTCCTCGTAGCAGAGGGCCTGGTCCCACCCCTCGTCGACCACGATCACGTCGTGGAGGAAACCCCCCTGGTGCCAGGCCGCGGAGCCGCGGTTGAGGCGCGCCAGCGTGGCGTCCACCAGCCCCTCGGGGGTCGGCTCGATCTCGCGCGCCGGCCACTCCCGGCGGTGGTGCTTGCTCTGGAGCATCCGGAACAGCGCCCGGACGTTGTAGCGGAAGCCGTGCACGAACGCCGAGGCGTGCTTCTGGAAATCGTTCGCCTGGGTCAGCGTGCCGGCGAAGTAGAGGCCGGGCACGTTGATCGATTCCCACTCGGGGGTCTGGGCCGGGAAACGGCGGCTGTGCACCATCTCCGGCCGGCACTCGGCGGCGAAGATCGAGTCGTCGAACCGGAACCCCGTGCAGACGATCACCCGGTCGTAGGTCAGCTCCTCGGCCTCGCCGTGGGCGCGGGTATGGCGCACCGAGGCCACGAGCTGCCCCTCCCGCCGCTCGATCCGGTCGACGACGCAGTCGAGCACCGCGTTCCCCTGGTTGAGCTGGCAGGTGTCCAGGAAGGCGTTGTTCGCCGCCCGCAGGTGGCCGGCGTAGCGCGTCTTCCAGGCCAGCTTCAGCGGGTGCGGGCTGGCGACGTGGATCAGCGCCGCGGTGGGGACCAGGTTGCCGGCGGTCTCGAACGCCGCGTTCCCCTTGCCGAGGATCAGCACGCGCTGGTTGACGAAATCCTCCGGATCGATCGAGACGTCGGCGTAGGTCTCCGCCTGGTCGATCCCCGGGATCTCGGGCAGGTAGGGCTTGCCGGCGCCGGTGGCCACGATCAGCCGCCGGCAGGAGAAGACGCTCCCCGCGCTGTCGGTGAGCCGGAACTGGTTGGCGTGGGGCTTCTCGACGCGCAGGATGCGGGTGTTGCAGCGGAGGTTGAGGTCGTGGTGCTCGGCGTAGGCGGCGAGGTAGCGGACGAAGTCGTCGGCCGCCGGGAAGTAGTGGCGGCTGTGCTGGGTGAAGCGCGGGCCGCCGTCCTCGTCGAGCAGCGAGTTGAGGTCGAAGCGGAGGTTGGCCTCGGGGTCGGTGGAGCCGGTGTGGACCTTGTTGGCCGTGTTCAGCGTGCGGTGGCGTGGAAACTTCCTGAAATAGGTGCCAGGCGCTTCGCCGGCCTCGAGGATCAGGTAGCTGATGCCGGCGCGGGAGAGGTGGTGGCCCATCTGCAGGCCCGCCGGGCCGGCGCCGAGGATCAGGTATTCGTAGTTGACGTCCCCGCCGAAGCTGAGGCTCTGGTCCATCTGACGTTCCCCCCAAAAGAGATTGCCGTATCGGTACGGCGAAAAAAACATCAAGTGCTGCGCAAGCGACTTCGGATATTAGGTGGCGCGGGTTCGCGAGAGCGGGACACCTTTCTTGATAAGGCCGTAGTACGCTATGCGCGCCCTGGGCCATACGACCTTGATCACGGACACTCCGAAGAGACCTCCCGAGTCCGCCATGGACTACGCTCAGCTCCACCGCGACCTGGTGCGCGCCGTCGACCGCGTCTGCCCGCGCTGGATGGTCGACCGGGCGGACGACCTGGTGCAGGTGGCGCTGATGCGGGTGATGGAGGTCCAGCGCAAGCGGGAGGGGACCGCCGAGCTCTCCGGCTTCTACCTCAAGAAGGTGGCCTACAGCGCGATGATCGACGAGATCCGCCGGCTGCGGCGCCGCCAGGAGGTCTCGCTGGAAGGCGGCGGCGACGAAGAGGAGCCGGTCGCCTACGACCCCGCCGCCGGCGATCCGGACCCGGAGCGCGCCTCGGCCGGGCGCCAGGTCGGCCGCGCCATCCGCGACTGCCTGAGGCGCCTGGTGGCGCCCCGCCGCCACGCCGTCACCCTGAACCTCCAGGGGCACAGCGTGCCGGAGATCGGCCGGCTGATGGGCTGGACCGGCAAGAAGGCGGAGAACCTGGTCTACCGCGGGATGTCCGACCTGCGCGGCTGCCTGGGCGAGAAGGGGATCGAGGGCTGAGGACGCAAAAAGGCCGCCCGGGACTGCGGAGACCCCGGACGGCTTTGAAGGTGCATGTCTCGCGAGTTGAACATCAACCGCGAGGGAGCAACGACGGCCGCCGCGCGATCCCCTCACTTCCGCCTCGAGTGAGGGATTTCAGGCAACCTGCTCGTTCCTTCCATGCGCCCCCCGACAATCTGAACGAGTCGCCGGGAGGCGCGGACCGGAGGAGTCATCCCTTGATCTACCATGACGTCGAGTTGAGGAAGGAAGGAGAGGCGTACTCATGAACCAGGATGAACAGCAACTGGCGCGGCTCCGCGCCGCCTTCGCCGTGCCGGACCTCGCTCCCGACCCGCGGAGCTGCCCGCCGCCGGAGACGCTCTGGTCGGCGGTGCGCGGCGAGCTCGATCCCCAGGCGATGCGCGAGGTTCTGGACCACGTCGCCCTCTGCTCCGCCTGCGCGGAGGACTGGAGGCTCGCCGCCGAGCTGAACCGCCAGCAGGCCGGAGAGTCCGCCGTGACGCCTGGGCGGCTGCTCCAGGGACGCTTCGGCCGCTGGCGCCCGCTGGCCGCGGCCGCCGCCCTGGCCGCCGGCCTGCTGCTCGCCGTCGGCGTCTGGCGCACGGAGATGGCGCCCCAGGCCCCCATCTACCGCGAGGCCCGGCACGAAGCCGTCCGCTCGCTCCTCCCCGCCGGCCAGGCGCTGCCGCGGCAGGAGGCCGTGCTGCGCTGGTCCCCCCTGCCCGGCGCCGCCTCCTACGACGTGCGGGTCACCACCGAGGATCTCTTCCAGACCATCGCCTCAACCCAGGGC
The DNA here is from genome assembly GCA_963718645.1 of uncultured Acidobacteriota bacterium. GTDB lineage: Bacteria > Acidobacteriota > Thermoanaerobaculia > Multivoradales > UBA5704 > DATARR01. The sequence continues at coordinate 445,663 of OY970373.1, read as the reverse complement.
ACGACCGCCACCGAGCTGCGCGTCCCGGCGGCTGCGCTCGCCTCTCTGCCGCCCGGCGCCAAGCTCCTCTGGCAGGTCGTTGCCGTCAGACCCGACGGCACGCGCGAAACCTCGCCAACGTTCACGACTCCGCTTCAGTAACCTTTTTCTCAATAACCTTAACATTGCGATCTTCTCTCCGCGCCACGCGGAGAGAAGATCTTTCGTTCGTTCGTGAACCGGGAGAAACATTCCCGGGTCTAACACGTTGGTGAGACAAGTGAGGGGATCGCGGTCGCGGCTTCGTTCCTTGGACTGTAGGGATGAAACAACGAACCAGACCCCCATAACGAACACCGATCCAAATTGAGGAGAACATCATGAACGATAAGCTGAACGCCCAGGCCTCCCCCGCCACCCCCGATTCGAACGACAAGACTCCGGTCGAGCCGGATTGCTGCACGGCCCCCGGAGGCGGCGATCCCGGCCCGGGCGGCCCGGGCGGCCCGACCGGCTAAACCATCCAGAGCGTTTGCAGGCGACGAGCGGCTCCGCGGAGCCGCTCGTTTTGTTTTTCCGTGATGCGGTAGACTCCCCCCCGATGCTTCCCGCCCTGCTGTTCCTCGCGGCACTGGCTGGCTCCCCTCCCTCTACGTCCGGCTTCGATCTTTGCGACCAGTTGGCGGCCCGGCAGCCGGAGAGCGAGGCGACGGCCCAGTGCTACGACAAGGCCGGCACGGATCTCCAGCAGGCGGACAAGGCCCGAGCCCGGCTCCAGGAGCTGTTGCGGCAGCACCCGGGAAGCCCCTGGCCCCGGTTCTACCTGATCTATCGGAATCCCTCTGCGCAGGAGCTCTCCGGCGTGGCGGCCACTTTCGCCGCGCGGAGAAACGCCCAGGGAGAGGTGACCGCTCGAGTCAATCTCTACCGCCTGCTGTTCAACGCGGGTAAGGTGAGCGAGGCCGGAGCCCAGGTCGAGCGGACGATGCAGGCCGCGCAAAAGTCTCGCGATCCGGTCCTTCTCGGCCGCGCCCAGGTCCTCAAGGCGCGGCATCTCTGGGAGACCGGCAAGGATCTGGAAGCGGCCTACCTCCTGCTGCGCCAGGCGGAGCCCGCGCTGTTTCCCAACGGCTCGTATTCTGCCCAGAGGGAGTGCCTGCTCGGCCTGGCGAACCTGGACCTCGAGCTCGGGCGCTACCGGGAAGGCCTGGAAGCCCTCCGGCGACTCGCCGAGCTGGCCGCGCTGAAAAAAGATCCCTGGACCGAGGCCAACTCGCGTTACGGTATGGCCCGCGCGGTGCTGGATCAGACCGGGGAGTTGCCCGGCGAGGAGGGACGGCAGGAGGCGGCCCGACTGGCCCAGGAGGCGCTCGGGCCCGCCATGGCCTCGCAGAACCGGAACATCCAGACGAGAGCGCACTGGATGCTCGGGATCCTGTCGCACGGGGAGACGGCGCGGAGCCATTTCGCAGCCTGCCTGTCCGCCGCGGACACAGTGCCGGATCAGAGCTATTGCCTCGACGGGCTCGCCCGCTTCCTGGTCGCCACAAACCCGAGCCAGGCGCAGAGCACGATCGACCGCTCCTTGGCTCTCGCCCGTCAGGCCAAGGACCCCTGGTCCATGGCCTACGCCTGGCGCGAGCAGATGCGGTTGAGCCTGGCTGCGGGTAGCGGGGACAGGGCCATCGCGGACTCGCGCGCCGCCCTCGACGCCATCGAGGCCCTGCGCGATCAGCAGGCAGGATCGTCCGGTCAGGCGGAAGCCTTCTCCACCTGGTCCGAGGACTATTACTGGCTCTCCGGCCGCCTGATCGACGCTTCCCTGAAAGAGCGGCGGCCGGAAGGGCTCGAACAGGCCTTCCAGGTCGCGGAGCGGCTGCGGGCCCGCTCGCTGATCGACGCCCTCGAGGCCGCCCATGCCGTGCCCGCCGCCGCGGTGCCGCTGTGGCAGCAGCGGGGCGCGGTGCTCGAACAGATCTCGGCCGTACAGCGGCGCCTGTTCGATCCCGCCCTGCCGGCGGCCGAGCGCGCGGCGGCGACCCGCGACCTCGACCGCCTCGAAATCCAGGAGCGGGATCTGCGCAACCAGCTCGCCCACGCGGCTCCCGTCCTCGCCGCCTCCCGGCGCCCGGCGCTCGCCTCGCTGGAGAAGATCCGCCAGGCGCTCGCTCCTGACGAGGCGCTGCTCTCCTTCCAGATCTCCTCCTGGGAGGACGAACGGGGAGATTTCTCCGGCGGCTCCTGGCTGCTGGCGACCACCCGCGCCGGCACCCGCGTCTACCGCCTGCCGTCGCGCGGCGAGCTGCGGCCGGCGGTCCGCCTCTTCGCGGGCACCTTCGAGCGGCGGGACGGCTCCGAGGCAGCCCCCGCCGCCGGCCTCTATCGCCGGCTGCTGGAGCGGCCCCTGCGCGAGCTCCCCGCCGGTATCCACCGGCTCGTCCTGGTGCCGGACGACGCCCTCCACCAGCTCCCGTTCGCGGCCCTGCGCTCCGCGCCCGGGGACCCGCCGCTCGCCACCCGCTACGCGCTGATGGAGGTCCCCTCGGCCACCCTCTGGCTGCGCTGGAAGGGAGCGCGCCCCCCCGTCGCGCCAATCCCCGCGCTGGTCCTCGCCGATCCACCGCTGCCGGGAGGTGCCGGTCCACAACAGGTCGCCGCCCGGGAACGCGCGGCGGTGGCCATCTTCGCCTCGGGCCTCCGCCTCGGGCCGCTCCCCTACGCCCGCGCCGAGAGCCGCGCCGTGCTGCGCGCCCTGGGCGGCGGCAGCGTCGAACGGCTGGGCGCGGACGCTTCGGAAACCTTTCTGAAGGCGGAGTCGCTACGCAGGTTCGGAGTGCTCCATTTCGCCACTCACGCGGTGACCGACGAGAACAACCCGGAGCGCTCGGGCGTGCTGCTGGCCCCCGGGACCGCCCGGCAGGACGGCCTGCTCCAGATCCGCGAGATCGTCGATCTCGATCTCCAAGGGCGCGTCGTGGTGCTCTCCGCGTGCAGCAGCAGCACCGGCGCCCTGCTGCGGGGAGAAGGGGTGATGAGCCTGGCCCGCGCCTTCTTCCAGGCCGGCGCCCACACGGTGGTCGCCAGCCTCTGGCGCCTGCGCGACGACGAGGCCGCCGATCTCTTCGAACGGTTTTACGGCCGGCTCGGCAAAGGCGCCAGCGTGGCCGCCGCCCTCCAGGACGCCCAGCGCGAGCTGATCGCGAAAGGCGCACCCGCCGCCGCGTGGGCCGGCCTCGTGGTGCTTGGCGACGGCGACCTGGTGCCGCTGCCGGGCGGACGGAAAGGGTGGAGCTGGGCCTGGATTGCGGGGCTGGCCGTAATCGCAGCGTTGGCCGGCGGCGCCTACGCTCTCCGGCGGCGCCGCCAGACGACCGCGTAGACCGAGAGGTTCAGCAGCACGACGAAAATTCCCAGCACGACCTGCACCGGCCGCGTCAATCCCGACGGGTAGAGCACCGGCAGGATGTAATGCTTGATGAAACCCCCGGAGTAGCCGGCCTCGCCGCCGAGCCGGCGGAAATGGTTTTCCAGGATCGTCAGCGGGCAGACGGTCGACGAGAATTCAATCCAGATCCCCCAGAGCGCCGCCGGCAGGTGCACCCAGAGGGCGCGCGGCCAGCGCAGCGCGAGCAGCCCGCCGACGCAGACGAAGAGAACGAAGCCGAGGTGGAAGACGACGACGAGGCCGGCCAGAACGTGATAGATCATCGGCTTCGCTATCGCTGATTTCTGTTTCGTTCTTCGAGGCGAGCCCGCGTCATCCTCTCGCGCAGGCGGCTCACATAGACGTGCTCCAGGGTCCACTCCTGGAGACCGCGCACACGCAGGAAATCGCGGTAGTCGGCCAGCAGCTCTTCAAGACTGGCACGCGCCACGTTGGTCAGCTTGAGCTCTGTCTCCTTGGAGGTCGCCGCAGCCATGCTGCCTTCAATGATGTTCTGCTTGCCCGATCGTGCCGCCTGGACCATCTGGTCATGGGTGCGGCTGCGCCGGTCGACGAAGTGGTCGCAGAAATAGACCGTGCCGTCATAGACGATCTCCGCCCTCTGGTAGGAGAGCAGCTTTTTGTAGCCACCGTGGGGGGGAATGAACCGTGGGTGCATGGTTTCAAGGGGCAACAAGGGACCCAAGGGACAGCAGGGACTTCAGGGACAGCAGGAACAGCAAAAGCAGGAACCTGGGGCTAGATCCGGCGAATGGCCGTGCCTGTTGTCTCTCCTGTCCCTGTTGTCCCTTTGCGTCCCTTTTTCCTTGTGCCGAGTATACCGGAGGATCTTCCCCGATTCCAGCCCCCCAATCACTGAATGCGCAGGATCTCGCGGCGCACCGTCAGCTCCTCGACGCGGTCGCGGTCGACCTGCACGCCCAGGCCGAGCTGATCGACGGGGACGTCGATCCACCCTTCTTTATCCATCGTCCATTCCGGGATCACGATGTCCTCGTCCCAGTAGCGCTCGCTGGGCGAGATGTCGCCGGGGATGGTGAAATTCGGCAGCGAGGCGAGGGCCACGTTGTGAGCTCGCCCGACGCCGCTCTCCAGCATGCCGCCGCACCAGACCGGAATGCCGTGCGCGGCGCAGAGGTCGTGAATGGCGATCGATTGCTGGAAGCCGCCGACGCGGCCGGGCTTGATGTTGACGATCCGTCCGGCGCCGAGGGCGATCATGTCCGCCGCGCGATCGAAGCTGGTGATCGATTCGTCGAGGCAGATCGGGGTCGCCAGACGCTTCTGGAGCTCGGCGTGGCGGAGCAGGTCGTCCCAGGCGAGCGGCTGCTCGATCATGATCAGGCCGAGCTCGTCGAGCGCCACCAGGCTGTCGGCGTCCTCCAGGGTGTAGGCATTGTTGGCGTCGGCCATCAGCGGCGCCTCGGAGCCCAGGGCTTCGCGCACCGCGCGCACGTATTTGACGTCGGCGCCCGGCTTGATCTTGATCTTGATCTTCCGGTAGCCCCGCTCGAGCGCCGCGCGGGCTTTCTCCACCAGCGCCTTCGGGCTCTTCTGGATGCCCAGCGAGATGCCGACGCGGATGCGGTCGCGGGTGCCGCCGAGCTTCTTCGACAGCGGCATCCCGTCGGAAGCCGCGGCCAGCGCCCAGGCGCCCATCTCGACCGCCGCCTTGGCCATCTGATGGCCGCGGAAGTTGACCTCCAGCGCCGGATAGATCAGCTCCGGCCCCGCGAACGTCTGGCCGAGCACCCGCGGCGCCACCCACTCGCGGATGGCGAACCAGGCGGTGTCGATCGTCTCCGGGCCGTAGTTGGGAAACTCGCCGGCCGCGCACTCGCCCCAGGCCACGGCGCCGTCCGTGTCCTCCAACTCGACGAGCAGGATGCGGCGCTGGCTCTGGGTGCCGGAGGAGATCTGGAACGGCTCCTTGAGGTTCATGGCGATCTCCCGCAGGGTGAGGCTCTCGATCCGCAGCATGGTCAGTCCCTCTCCAGTCCGTAAAAACATTTTTGATCGGCGTCGCGATAGAACGCCTCGACGCGGTACTCCCGCGCCAGATAGTGCTCGAACGCCCGCCGCGTCGTCTCCCGCCAGGCGGGGGCCGCGTCGGGGCGCGCCGCCTTGAAATCCTGGATGCTCGGCGGGATCTCGACCCGCACGCGCGGCGCGTCCGGAAGCCCCTCGATCACGGCCCCCGGGTTGACCACCGGCGCGTCAAGGAAGGGTTGCGAGGCGCCAACTCGCCGGTCCTCGAGGGCGCCCGCCACCCGCTCGCCCGCGATCTTCCAGGAGAGGATGAAGCGGTCGGTGCCGATCCCCTCGAACAGCTCGCTCCCCTCCTCCCCCTCGTACATGTCCTCGACGTATTCGGCGACCTCGGCCCCGAGGTGGTTGAAGTTGAGGTGCGCGTTGCGCGCCTCCAGCGGATCGAACGTCCACCGCACCTCGTCGATGCCGGCGGCGAGCAGGATCTCGCGCTGGTAGAGCTTGAGGCGGGTGCCGAGCCCGAGGTCGCGCGCCGAGGCGTCCACCGCCAGCATGTGCGACCAGTGGAAGGGGCGGCTCCCCGTCCAGCCGGCCAGGCCGTAGACGAAGGCGAGCAGCCGCCCCTCCGCCGAGAACGCGCCGGCGGCGATCCCCCCAGCCTTCTGGGTGACCTTGAGGATGCTCAGCGGCACCACGTCCGAGAAATTGCGCCCCCAGGTGGCCCGCTGGAGCTCGACGCAGGCCGCGAAGTCGGCGAGCGACGCGAAGGGGCGGAGGGTGATGCCCATCTCCTGGGATCGACGGTCGGTTCGCTGGAGGGTGGGCGGAGGCATGGCGTGGGGGTGGATTTTGTCACAGGCGGGGGGAAGTCGAAGATCGGGGCGAATCCTCTTCGGCGGGCCCCTCATCACCCCGACCCTCTTCTCCCAGCCCTCCGCGCTTCGATCGGCCTCCGTGGCCTGCGACCTCATCCCCTATCCCCTTCTCCTAAAGGAGAAGGGGGACGACTGCGACGCGGCCCCCGTCAGGCCCTCCCTCTCCTTTAGGAGAGGGACCGAGGGTGAGGTCGCAGCAAGGAACCGCCCCGACCGTCAACCCTCCCGCCGGTATATCGTAGCCCCCATGGCCGCAGGCATCGATTTCAGGCGCTACCGCAAGCTGCGCCGCTTCGTGACCCGCGTCTTCCTCCAGGTGGTCTGGTGGGACGTGGTGCTCAACGTCCCCGGGCTGCGGCGGTTCCGGCGGGCTCCTCTCGTCCGCTACCAGCGGATCGCGCAGCGCTACCGTGCTCTGGCCGGCGAGATGGGGGGCGTTCTCATCAAGCTGGGCCAGTTCCTCTCGACGCGCGTCGACATCCTGCCGCCGGAGATCACCAACGAGCTCGCCGGGTTGCAGGACGAGGTGCCGCCGGAGCGCTACGCGGACATCGTGCGCCAGATCGAGGCGGATTTCGGCCGCCCGCTCGGCGAGATCTTCGCCGCGGTTTCCCCCGAGCCGGTGGGGGCGGCCTCGCTCGCCCAGGTCCACCCCGCGATCCTCCCCTCGGGCGAGGCGGTGGTCGTGAAGGTGCTGCGGCCGGGGATCGACGTGCTGGTGGAGACCGACCTCGCGGCGGTGCGGCTCGCCACCCGCCTGCTCCGCTTCTCGAAGACGATCCGCCGCCGGGTGGACCTCGGCCGGCTGGGCTCCGAGATCACCAACACCACGCTGGCCGAGCTCGACCTCGAGGCCGAGGGGCGGAACGCCGAGCGCTTCGCGGCGAACTTCGAGGGCGACGAGCGGGTCTACCTCCCCAAGGTCTACTGGGAGTGGAGCGCCCGCCGCACGCTGACGCTGGAGAACGTGGGCTGGTTGAAGATCGGCGACCTGGCGGCCCTCAAACGCGCCGGCATCCAGCGGGCCGAGGTGGCCCGCGTGCTCTACCGGGTCTATCTCAAGCAGATCTTCGAGCACCGCTTCGTCCATGCCGATCCGCATCCGGGCAATCTTTTCGTCCGCCCGCTGCCGGTGGGCGACGAGCTGCCGTTCCCGCCGGGCGCCGTGCCGCCTCCCCTGCCGGCCGGCGAGGCGCGGCCGTTCCAGATCGTCTTCGTCGACTTCGGGATGGTGGCGGTCATCCCCGACCGGCTGCGCGGCGCGCTGCGCGAATACGTGATCGGCCTCGGCACGCGCGACGCCGCGCGGCTCGTCCATTCGTATGTCGCGGCCGGCGTGCTGCTCCCCGGCGCCGACCTGCGCCGCCTGGAGGAGGTGCACGAGGAGCTGTTCGCGCGCTTCTGGGGGGTGAGCATCGGCAGCCTGCGGGCGACGGCGTTCTCGGAGGCCGAGTTCTTCTTCCGCGAGTATCGCGACATCCTCTACGAGCTCCCCTTCCAGGTGCAGGTGGATCTCCTCTTCACCTCGCGCGCCGTGGGGCTGCTGGCGGGGCTGTCGACGCAGCTCGATCCGGACTTCGATCCCTGGGCGGAGACTATTCCGTTCGCCGAGCGGCTGGCCGCCGAGGAGCTGCGGCGCGACTGGCGCGGCCTGCTGCGCGAGGGGGCCGCGCAGCTCCAGATCCTGCTGACCCTGCCACGCCGGGTGGACGCCGTGCTCTCCCGCGCCGAACGGGGCACCCTGGTCGTGCAGACCGCCCTGGCGCCGGAGGACCGCAAGATGGTGCGGCGGCTGGAGCGCGCGATCCACCGCCTCTCCTGGACGATGCTGTCCGCGGGCCTGCTGGTTGCAGGCGTGATGATCCGCGCCGAGATGCCCGGCCGCCCCTGGGGCTGGCTGCTGATGGCGGTGGCGGCCCTGGCGTTCCTTTGGGGAGCGGTGACGAAGACATAGAATCCCGCCGCCCGGTGGTCCGGCCCGGCAAACCTCATCTTTGGAGGACTCTTGCGTATCGCCCGAACGCTCGCCGCTCCCCTGCTCGCCGCCGGCCTGCTGGCGGCCTGCGGAAACGACAGCGCGCCCCGGCGCTCCACCTCCACTCCCCAGCAGGAGCCGGCGGGCCCCCCGGCGGAGACCGAGCTGACCCTGACCGGCCAGCCGGCGTTCCAGGGCCCCACTCCCGTTCACTGCGCGCTGAGCGGCCCGAGCGGGCTGGAGGTCGGCTTCCGCACCGGCGACGCCGATACGCCGGCGGTAGTGCTGCGGGTGGACGACTATCGCGGCAACGGCCCCTACGCGGCGCGGCTGTTCGTGACCGGCCGGTCGGCCACGGGGGGCCTGGTCACCTCGACCGGCGAGGCGCACCTGGAGGTGCGGCAGAGCGCCGCGCCGGGGGGCGGCGCCGTAGTGATGCTCAGCGGCAAGATCGACGGCTCGTACCAGGGGGACGCCGGAAAGGGGGAGATCGCGGGTCGCTTCGGATCCTGCGCCTACTCGCAGGACCGCGCCACCCTGCTGCGCGAGGCTTCCGGCGTCGCGCCGACCCCGGCGCCGGCGAGCGGCGAGACGACTCAGCCGGCCGGCGGCGACGCGGAGGACGCAACGGGTAAAGGTGACTCGGCGAAGCAGGATGTAGAGACGCTCCCAGCCCGTCCACGACAACCCGCGCAGGCCACGGGGACGGCGGGACGTCTCCGCCGGAGAGCACACCGCGCCGCCCACCACCGGCGCCGGTGAGGCCATCAGCCACCTGCGGCAAAAACGCAAAGATGGGGTGCGCCCCGGTCAGATCTTGAAAACGGCGCCGGTTGTGCGCCCGCGGAGACGTCCCGCCGTCCCCGTGGCCTGCACAGGGTGTCGTGAACGGGCTGGGAGCGTCTCTACAAGCCCTCGACGAACGGTCTGGGCCTGCGGAGATCCCTACCCCTTCCGCTCGTTGAGCCGGTCCAGCTCCTCGCCCACGATCAGATCGACCAGGGCGTCGACCTCGCGGCGGTCGATGGCGTCCGGCGCCTCCGCGTCGTCGTCTTCTGAAAGCTCGTCGGTTTCGAGCCGCTCCAGCAGGGCGGTGACCGGATGGTCCGGCGGCTGGCGGGCGTCGTCGGTCTCGTCGTCTCTCATGGCGTGCTGAATTCTACATCCTGGAGCCTGCCAGCCGCGCCAGGAGAGCCACCGGAAAACGCGCCAGCAGCTCGGCCACCGGCCGCTCCCCCCCCGCGACCTCCTCGCCCGTCAGCTCGTCGCGCCAGGAGCCGGGCGGCAGCTCGACGGTGGTCCCTCGCCAGTCGCCGCCCAGGCGCAGCGGCAGGCGGGGGACGACCACCGCCACCTCGCCGCCGCGCGCGAAGGCGACCGCGTGATCGGCACGCTCCCCCGCGACCGGGAGAGGCTCGTAGTCCCCCTCGGGACCGAACGCCTCGGGCCGGCGCCTGCGCAGTTGCAGCCCCTGGTGGGTCAGCCAGAGCTTCGGCAGCCCCTCGTCCGCGCGGGCGAGGATCGCCTCCGGCGGCATGCCTTTCTTTCCATCGCCTTCCTTCAGCTCGGCGAGGAGACGGTGGCGGAGGCCGTAGTCGACCGGCCGGCGGTTGTCGGGATCGACCAGCGAGAGGTCCCAGAGCTCGGAGCCCTGGTAGAAATCGGGCACGCCGGGCGAGGCGATCTTGAGCAGCGTCTGGGCGAGGGAATTGATCCGCCCCGGCTCGACCAGGGGGGCCACGAAGGCCTCGAGATCGGCCACGAACCCCGGATCGTCCAGCACCCCGTGGACGAAGGCGCGCAGCGCCTCCTCGTACTCGGAGTTGGTGCGCGTCCACGAGGTGTGCGCCTTGGCCTCGCGGGCGGCCTTCTCCATATAGGCCGCGGCGCGCTCGGCGGAGATCGGCCAGGCGCCGACCAGGGTCTGGTAGAGGAGGTACTCGGCGTTGCGGTCCGGGCAGTCGCCGCGGCTCCCTCCCCGATGCCGCGCGTTGCGCTCGAACCAGCCGCGCACCGCCGCGCCCCAGCGCTCCGGGATCTCGGAGAGCAGGCTGAGCCGCGCCCGCACGTCCTCGCTCCGCTTGGTGTCGTGCGTCGAGGTGGCGAGCATGGCCGCCGGCCGGAGGTGCTGCGCCTCGGCGGCGAGGCGGTGGAAGGTCTCGATGGAGATCCCCCATTCGCCCGGGCTCCCGCCGACCTCGTTGAGCGCCACCAGGCGGTGGAAGTTGTAGAAAGCGGTGTCCTCCACCCCCTTCGCCATCGCCGGCCCGGTGAGCTGCTGGAAGCGCATCACCAGCTCGATCTCCGCCTCGCCGCGGACCTCCAGCGTCAGCACGTCGCGGAAGAAGTCGAACAGGTCGGCGGGGAGGTCCGGGCGGCTCTCCTTGGCCGCCGCGATCGCCTCGCCCACGTAATGCCGGTCGAGAGACCGCCGATCGAGCTCGCCGATGTCTCCCAACTCCGCCCGCGCGTAGGTGCGGTAGACCGGGAAGCAGGCGGCCACCTCGCGTAGCGCCTGGCGCAGCTCGAAGCGGGTGTAGTCGCGGTGGCGGCGGTGGCGCTCGCAGACCTCCAGGAAGACCTCGGCCAGGCGATTGACGTCGCTGGCCAGCAGGTCGCCCAGCACCAGCAGCTTCTTGTCGTGGACCAGCGCCGGCCACTCGGCGCTCTCGCCGGTCAGCTCTCTATACAAACGGGTGAGCGGCTCTTCCCCCGCGGGATCGACGATCAGGCCGCCGGCCCGGCGGAGGAAGTCGTAGCCGGTCGTCCCTTCGACCGGCCAGGAGTCGCGGAGGGACTCGCCCGGCTCGAGGATCTTCTCGACGACGATCCACGCCTGGGGCGCCTCGTCGCGGAGGCGCTCGAAGTACTCCTCCGGATCGCGCAGGCCGTCCGGATGATCGATGCGGAGGCCGTCGAGCACCCCCTCCTTCAGCCAGCGGAGGACGAGGGCGTGGGTGTCCGCGAAAACCCGCTCGTCCTCCATGCGCAGGCCGATCAGGCTGTGGACGTCGAAGAAGCGGCGGTAGTCGAGCTCCTGGCCGGCGGTGCGCCAGAAGGCGGGGCGATAGTTCTGGCGCTGGAGCAGCTCGTCGAGCCGGTCGGGATCGGCGTTGACCTCGGCGATCGTTTCATCGAGCGCCTGCGTCACCGCGGGGACCTCGGCGGCGAGGCGGGCGAGCTGGCCGGAGAGCACCTCCTTGTCGCGGTGGCGGCGCGCGATGCTGGCGCGGTCGGTGGCGGTGGCGGGGGGGAGCAGGGCCAGCGAGTCGGCGATGAACGCGAGGTCCGGCGAGCCGCTCCGCCGCGCCGCCAGGGCGATCAGGGAGTCGAGCGAGCGCGGCGCGACCGGCATCCGGTGCTCGTGATAGTGGATCTCGAACCGGCCGCCGCGGCGCACCAGCACCAGCTCGCCGGCCTCCAGAATGCGCCCATAGTGGTCGCCCAGGATCGGCAGCAGCACGGTGTCGCGCAGCCGGGCCTGCGGCGAGCTCCAGTCGACGTCGAAATAGGGGGCGTAGCGGCTCGCCGCGCCGTTCTCCAGGACGTCCCACCACCAGACGTTGCGCCGGTCGCTGATCGCCATGTGGTTGGGAACGACGTCGAGCACTTGGCCCAGCCCCGCCTCGCCGAGCGTCCGGCAGAGCCGCGCGTGCCCCTCCTCGCCCCCCAGATCCTCGCTGACCCGCGTGGGATCGACCACGTCGTACCCATGCGAGCTCCCCGGCGCCGCCTGCAGGTAGGGCGAGCTGTAGAGGTGGGAGATCCCGAGATCGGAGAGATAGCCGGCGATCGCCGCGGCGGCGTCGAAGCCGAATTCAGCGCGGAGCTGGACGCGATAGGTGGAAAGGGGGGTCTTGGGCACGGTGGTGGAACGGGTGCAAGGGGCGGACCAGGAGCGCCCGTGTTGACGCTCTCAGCGGATCGCAGGCCTGAGGCCTGATCTTTGGATCTCTTGGCCAGAGCCCCTATCGATTGTTCTGTGGGGAGCCGGCTCAAGTCAGGACCCGCTCCGGGCCTCGATGCTTCGAGCACCTCGTCGAGATCGGGAACGCCATCCTGAGCGCCGGCGTCTCATCGTCAGACGCGTACCGGCGACCTCCCACGCTCAACCGCTACCAGCGAGAAGCCGCCGGCGAACTGCCCTTAACTCGACGACTCCGGTCCCGCTATAAGGGCGGCGGCGCACGGGAGAGACGTTCCCTTGCTCGCCTCCAAGGGTTGAATCCCCCGGTGGCCGTTGGCCACTGCGAACGCCATTCGCCCTTGCGCGCAGCCACAAACGACCAGCGTCCACCAGGTCGGTCTGTTCCAGACCCGCGCCTTTCTGGACGAATGGGCCTATCATCAGTTTTTCTTCGTACGTGAGTGCCCTAGGATGAACGCCAATCACCAAATGCGTATCTTCCTGTCGTCGACGTTCCGCGACATGCATGCTGAACGCGAACATCTGATCAAGAAGACATTTCCTCGGATCCAGCGGCTGTGTGAGGCGCGCGGCGTCGTCTGGTCTGATGTAGACCTGCGCTGGGGAATCACCGACGAGAAGGCAGCGGAAGGCAATGTCCTCGCCACCTGTTTGGAGGAGATCCGGCTCTGCCGCCCCTTCTTCATCGGCTTATTGGGAGAACGCTACGGCTCTGCGGCCAACATTTCCGAGGACCTCTTGGAGCGCCAGCCCTGGCTGTTCGCCAGTCGGGAGTGTTCCTTAACCGAGCTTGAGATCCTTCACGGCGTTCTCAACGAGCCCACGGCAGCGGAGCACGCACTGTTTTACTTCCGTGACATTTCCTACCTGGATCGGCTCCCGGAGGGCGCCGATTCAGCGGACTTCCGCTCCGAGGATGCGACCGCTGCCTCCAAGCTCCGCGATCTGAAGGAGCGCATTCGAAAGAGCGGCGTCCGGGTCCGTGAGCCCTATCGTGATGTGGAAGAATTGGGTGCTTGGGTGGAGGCCGATCTGTGCTTTCTCCTCGACTGGCTCTTTCCGCTCGGCGCAGACTATGACCCAGTCGCTGCGGCTCATCTCCAGTTTGCGGCGCAGCGGCGACGCAACTGCGTGGGTCGAGAGGAGGAGCTACGGAGTTTGGATGAGATGCTGTCCGCCAGCTCCGCGGTGCTGGTGACAGGTCTCCCAGGGGTAGGGCTTTCCTCGGTTCTCGCCAACTGGGCTGCCGCTTGGCGCCTGAGCCATCCCGGCACCCTCGTCGTCGAGCACTACGTAGGGTCACATCCAGGAGCGACAAGCCTAGACGGTTGCTGCCGGCAACTTTGCCTGGGTCTCGCCGCGGCGCGCAACCTTCCTCCGCCGTCCGTTGCCATTGAGCACGACTGGCCTGATCTTTTCGTCGAGCAACTCGCGCTCGCGGGCGCAGAGCGCCCCGTTGTGCTGGTCATCGACGGCGCCGATAGCCTCAAGGGGCGCGGCGAGAGTGCAGGAGCGGAGTGGCTGCCGTCCGAGCTGCCGCCAGGAGTCCTCCTGGTGGCCTCTGCCGGCCTGGAGGCCGTGCTCGCGCTCGAAAGCCGCGGTTGGCCTCTTCTCCGAATCGCCGAGCTCTCCAAGGGGGCGCGCGCGGAGCTTGTGCGGCGATACTTGGCGGTCTCCGGCAAAGAGCTCTCGACGGAGCGCATCCAGCAGATCGCGACGACCCCCGCGACGGGCAAGCCGTTCCATCTCGCGCTGCTGCTCGACGACCTGCGTCAATATGGCGAGCACGCGACGCTCGGTCACCGCCTTTCCGAGCTGCTGGCAGCCCCGGACGTTTTCCATCTCTGCGATCTGGTTTTCCGCCGGTGCGAGCGCGACGTATCCCCCGATTTCACCAGAGGCGCTCTCGGTCTTCTCGCCGTGGCGCGTTTCGGTTTGAGCGACGTCGAGCTGTGTGAGCTCCTCGGAGGGTCTGATGGACGGTTGCCGCAGCGTCCCTGGTCCGAGCTCCAAATCTCTTTACAGGCGATGCTGGTCTCCCGCGACGGTGTCGTCGGCTTCGCCCAGAGTGAGCCGGCGCGCGTCGCCTGGAAGCGCTATGTCGGCCCCCCGGCACGCGAGCTTGAGTTGCACCGGCGACTCGCCGATTACTTTCTCGCGCGCCCCGACACCCCCCGCTCCGCGGTGGAACTTCCGTTTCATTTAAAGGAGCTGGCCGCCTGGGACGAGCTTGCGACATGGCTGAGCCGCGCCGAAGCCTTCCGGATCGCCTGGCACCTCGCTCCCGAAGAGGTCTGCGCGACCTGGAGAATTCTCGAAGAGCGGTCGCCGCGGCGCGCCGCCGAGGCTTCCAAGACCTTTCCGGCGGACCTGCAGCCGGCGGCATTGAGTCTCCTGCGCGAGTTGGGGCATTGGCCTGACGCTCTGGTCCTCGCTCGCCAAGCCATGAAGATGGCACAGGCCGAGGATGATCCCGGGCGCCAACTCGAGACCCTTCTCACCGTCGGGGAAATCGAGTTGGCGACAGGCTCTCCCTACGCAGCCGAGGAAGTGTTCACGGAGGCCGAAGAGTACGCCACCCGAGCAGAGCTTCCAAGAGAGCTCCTGCGGGCTTTACGTGGCCACGCGCAGGCCCTCGACGGGCAAAAGACGAGGGTCGTCAGGGCGGCGCGCCCCGAGATCAGCCGCCGCAGCCGGTGGATCAGTGACCGCGCTCTACGCATCCGGGAAAGCACGCAAGACGCGCAACTGCAAAACGAAGCCCTGGTGCTCTGGCTGGAGGATCTGGAGGACCGAACGGGAGACAGGCTAAACCAGCAGGACGTGGCGTGGAACATCGGAATGCGCGACAAGCTCGAGCTCGGGGGCTCCTTCGTCCGTGCCATGGGAGGCGGACAGGTGCCCGGCGTCGAGGCGGGCCTCACACAGTTCAACCGTACCGTCGACGAACGGCTGCAGCGGCTCGATACAGACGCCGTACGCCGCCTGCGGTATACCCGCCATCGCTCTCTTGCACTACGAGCCGACCTTACGATCGCCAAGGCGGCAGGAGACCGTGCAGGGTCCCTTAGGGCCCTCGAAGCCTTGCGCCAGCATGCCGTAGCGCGTGACGACACCAGTCTCCTCGCGAGCGTCTACGAAGGGTTTGCCACTCAGCATCAGGGCGCCGAGAAGCTCGCTTGGCTGGAACGCCAAGCCGGCCTTCTTGAGCGCTCCGGGTGGCAGGCAGCTCTCGTACGCAACAGATTTACCCAAGCCAGGCTGATCGCAAGGGATCCGAACAGGAGGACCGAGGCCCTGGCCCTCATGCGGCGTGCCGCGCGCGATCGGCGCGCGCTGCCCTCCCGCAGAGAGCGGTGGCGTGTCCTCGTGTACCTCTTTCTTCTCGACGAGAGGTTCTCGCAAGCCGCCATTTGGTTGTTGGTACCCCTCGTCCTCTGGGGCGTCTGGCGGTTCTGTCTCTGGACCGCGACCTGGTTTGGACGACTCCCTCTCCTCGGACTGCTTGCATACCTTTTTGCGGCCATCTTTGCGCTTCCCGTGCCTTTCTTCCTCCTCTTGAAGGTGTCCGCGATGTGGACGGCTCTTCGTCAAAAGTTGCCCCCAAAGCGCGTCCAACTTGCCAAGGAAAGCAGGCCGAGCACGGCGAAGCCCGCCGCCGCCCGGACTGAGCCACCCCGCCCGCCGAGCCCCACCAGCCATAAGCCGTCCCCTTCGGCAAAACTAGATGATCCGCAGCTACCGAAATGGCTGACCGTGCCCTTTGTCCTCCTGATGCGCTATGGCCGCGGTATGACCCGGTCGATTCGCATTGGTAAATGGTTGGGCCTCGACCGACTCCCGGGCCGACTGGCGTGGTTTGCGTTGGCGGTGCCTGTCGGAGGTGCCTTGACACTCTGGAACTGGAGGGCGAGCGGCTGCAGCCGTCTGCTGCTACTGCCACTGGCACTAGCAGGACAGATACTGATCGTCGGAGCCGTTCTCGGACTGATTTCGGGGAAGAACAGTCGGTGGGCCAGCGGACGCGCCCGCAAGCTCGGGAGATCCGGCGAGAGTCGAATCGGCTTGGTCTGCCTCCTCGCGTTGATCCGGCTCAAGCGCCGTCTCCTCAGCCGCCGCCGGCGCCCGAGAAGACGGCGACCTTGACTTGACACCCCCCGGCCGGCCTGTTCGCCCCGACGGGGCGACCATGGCAACGCTTTCGAAGTAGTCCAAGTTCAAGAAAATCTGGTCCGCCAACAACGAGATTTCCTCGTCCTCGAAATCGAATTCGTCCTCGTCCATGGACCAACCCTACCCCACCCGCACCGCCAACCGCTCCGCCACCATCCGGAACCGCCCCACCCACTCCGCCGCCTCGACATCCCCCTCCCCCGCCTTCTCCAACTGCTCCGGATAGACCGTCCGGAGCAGCTCGTAGCACCCGTTCTGGGCCCGCCAGAGATCGACGTCGAAGGGGGGTGTGCGGGCTAGGGCGACGGTGGCGCCGGCGCGTTGCAGGAGGTCCGGATCGGTCGGGCTTTCGCGCAGCTTGTCCATCCGCGCGTCCAGGGCTCCCTGGAGGGCGAAGGAGAGATCCTGGACGTCCAGCTCGACTCCCAGCGCGGCGCGCGATGCCAGGAGGGTCTCGATCGCCTCCGGGTCGGCCTCCGGGGCGGCGTTCAGGTCCTGGATGGCGCGCCGCAGATCGGCGTTCAGCACCAGCTCGGCGGCGGCGGCGAAGGCTTTCGGCAGCGGCGTTCCGAGGGTCTTCAGGAAGCGCATCAGCGGCGCGTGCTGGGCGTAGATCTGGCGGAATTCGCCCTCCACCTCCGCCAGGGTCGAGGCGAGGATGCGGTCGAGGACGCGCCGCTGCTCGTCGCGGAAGAGCGCGCCGAGGGAGAACGGCATGCCGCCGAAGTAGCGGTCGAGCAGGCGGACCACCTGCGGCAAATCGCCGTGCTCGAAGGCGGCTCCCGCCTCCAGGATCAGCGCGTGATAGCCCTCCAGATCCTCCGTCCAGGGGATCACCCCGGCGTTGAGGTTGTGATCGCCGAAATGGAGGACGCCGTACGCGAAGGGCGCCGTCTCGCCGGTCAGCCCGGAGGTGACGCGCACCCGGCCGATCGCCAGGCGCGACCGCCCGGCGCGGAAGGTGCGGCCGTCGTCGCGCTCGACCGCATAGCAATAGATCGGCGCCGGGTTCGGATAGTCCTCGAAGAGCGCCGACACCGCGTAGTGCGCCGCCACTTGCCGGGGCTCGACCATCGACGGCCGCACCAGCCGCTCGTAGAGGTCGCGCCCGCTGCCGGAGATCGGAAGGTTGCTCTTCGCCTTCTCCAGGCGGCGCAGCAGGGCCGGCTCGGCGTCGACGTCCAGCAGCTCGCGCGCGAGCTGCACCACGCGGCCGGCATAACGAAGGATCTGGACCGTCTCGATCCCTCCCAGGTCGTTGAAGAACCAGCCGCAGCTCGTATACATGAGCAGGGCGTGGCGCTGGAGGTCGAGGAGCTTCAGCGCCTGGGCGCGATCCTCGCCCCTCAACCCCGCCGTGACCGCCGCGGGATCGACGGCGGCGTCCCGCGCCGCCCAGGGGTCGGCGAAGAGCCTCCCGGCCTCGCGCTCCCAGAGCGGCGCCAGCTCGTCGCGCAGGCCGTCGAACGCCTCCCGCAGCGGCGCCCGCCAGGCCTGATTCCACCCCGGAGGGCCGCCGGTGTGGCAGCCGCAGTCCGCGCGCCAGCGGCCGACGCCGTGGACGCAGCTCCAGGCCGTGTTCTCGACGATCTCCACCTCGTGCTCCGGCGGGTGCGTTTCCAGGTACTCGCCGTAGTTGGTCAGCCGGGCGAGCCCGTTCGCCTCGATGTGATGGAGGGCGTAGGAGAGCGCCATCTCGCCGTAGCGGTGATGATGGCCGTAGGTCTCGCCGTCGGTCGCGATGTGCACCAGCCGGTCCGTCTCGGGGTCCGCCGGCACGGTGGACATCAGGCGGTCCGCGAAGCGCTCGCCGCTCGTCAGCAGCCCCTCGAAGGCGACCGCCCGCGAGATCGCGCCGTCGTAGAAGAAGACGGCGATCCGCCGGCCGCTTTCGAGCTTCACCTCGTAGGGGACGGAGGGATCGATCCGGCCGCCGCTCACGTCCCGCCACGCGTCCTTCCCCTTGGCGCTCTTCAGGCGCGTCCGCGCAGCCTGATGGGGCTCGAGGATGGTGAAGAGGATGCCGGCCTCGCTCATCAGGTCCAGGCTCTCGAGGTCCACCGCCGTCTCCGGGAGCCACATGCCCTCCGGCCGCCGGCCGAAGCGGCGCTCGAAGTCGGCGATCCCCCAGAGGATCTCCGTCCGCTTGTCGCGCCGGTTGGCGAGCGGCAGGATCGAGTGGTGGTAGGCCTGCGCTAGCGCCGAGCCGTGCCCCGAGAAGCGCGCGCGGCTCTCGGCGTCGGCGTCGAGGATGGCGCGGTAGACCTCCGGCCGCTTCTGCTCCATCCAGGCCAGGAGGGTCGGACCGAAGTTGAAGCTGATCTGCGCGTAATTGTTGACGATCCGCTCGATCCGGTGGTCGCCGTCCAGAATGCGCGAGGCCGCGTTCGGCGCGTAGCACTCGGCCGTGATCCGCTCGTTCCAGTCGTGGTAGGGGTGCGCCGAGTCCTGGACCTCGATCGCCTCCAGCCAGGGGTTCTCGCGCGGCGGCTGATAGAAGTGGCCGTGGATACAGAGATAGCGCCGCATGGGAGGGTGGATCGTAGCAGACGGGCCGGGGGGGCCGTTGGGCGGCCGGATCGGGGGCATCCGTGGCCTGCGACCTCACCCTCGGTCCCTCTCCTGAAGGAGAGGGAGGGCCCTCGTAGGGTCGCTCGGTTTGAAATCGCCCCCCTTCTCCTTTAGGAGAAGGGCCGGGGATGAGGTCGCAGGCCGCGGACGCCGATTTCGTGTATCCTCCGCCAAAAGCGAAAGCTCGATCCGGAGATGCTCTCACCCCGCTGGCTGCAGGCCGCCCTCGCCCTGATTCCATTCGTCCTCGCGGTGCGGATGGAGCGCGAAGCCGCGCCGGAAGAAGAACCTCGGGGCGACCTCGCCGACCTCGTCCGGCGCGTCCAGGCGGGCGATCCGGCCGCCGAGAGCGAGCTCGTCTCCCGCTTCAGCCGCGGCCTCCTGCTGATGCTCCGCCGCCTCGTCCAGAACCCGGCGCTGGCGGACGATCTCCATCAGGAGACGTTCGCCCTGGTCCTGGCCAAGATCCGCAAGGGGGAGGTGCGGGAGCCCGAGCGGCTCGCCGGCTTCCTCCGCGGCACGGCGCGCAACCTGTTCATCGCCGACCGCCGCAAGGAGGCGCGCTACCGTTCCCTCGACGAGGGGCGGGACGAAGACGAAGGCGCGCGCCCCGAATCCACCCTCGCCGATCAGGGCCCGGCGCCGCTCGACCGCGTCCTGGCCCAGGAGGAGGCGCGGCAGGTGCGGCGGCTCCTCGACGAGCTCCGCTACGACCGCGACCGCCAGCTCCTCCTCCGCTTCTACCTCTCGGACGACGCCAAGGAGGAGATCTGCGCGGACTTGGGAGTCGAGCCGGAGCGCTTCCATCAGGTCCTGTTCCGGGCCCGCGAGCGGCTGCGGGAGCTCTGGGAGCGCGCGGAGAAGCGGCAGCGCTTCTTCGCCGGTGCGCAGCGAATTGTCGGCAGGATCGGCGGCGATCCCGCACAGAGCGGATAGGGGCACGACACGGACATGGACCATCAAGACATCGATTCCGGCAACGTCGCCGAGCGCTACGTGACGGGCCGCCTGGCGCCCGAGGAGGCCGCCGCCTTCGAGGAGCACTACCTCGACTGCCCGTCCTGCTGCGCCCGCGTCGAGGCCGCCGAGCGGCTCCAGCGCGGGCTCCGGCGGCTGGCCGAGGAGTCGGCGGTCCGCCCGTCCTCCTCCTGGAGCCGCTCGCCGCGGCTGGCCCTGGCCGCGGCGGCCCTGCTCGCGATCGGCCTGGTGCCGGCGTGGCTGGAATGGAATCAGGTTCAGAGCCTGCGCTCCGACCTCGCCGCCACGCGCGCCGGCGTGACCGGGACGCGGAGCGTTCAGCAGGATCTCCAGAAAGCCCGGCGCGACCTCGCCGCCGAGGCCGGGAAGCGTGCCGCCCTCGCTCAGGAGATCGCGATGGACCGCCAGCCGCAGACCGGCATCCCCGTCCTCGGGCTGACGCCGGTCCGCGGCGGTGAAGCACCCGTGCGGACGCTCAAGCTGCCGGCGAAGCCGGGCTGGGTCGGTTTCTGGGTCGAGCCGGGAGACACCGACTTTCCGGCCTACCGGGCGACGCTCCGTTCCGAGCAGGGCAAGATCGTCTTCCAGGCTCCCCGCCTCACCCTCAACGATCTCGGCGCCCTGCTCGTCACGGTCCACTCCACCTCGCTCGCCCCCGGCGCCTACCGGCTCGACCTTACCGGCCTCCGCGCGGACGGCTCGCCGGTGCCGGCCGGCCGGTTTGCGCTGCGGATCGAGTGAGCGCCGCGCCTACGATCCGCAATGGCCCGGCACCGGCGCCGGGACGATGGGCGCGTCGCCCACCTTGGCCCACGAAGAATTTCTCACCTTGTCCGTGGCCAGGATGTCGACCGTCGCCCGCAGCGCGGCGTTCCAATCGCTCTGGTTGTTGAGCGTATAGGCACGGGTGGCGAAACCCCGCCCCGGAGCCGCTAGCGCCAGCTCGCACCACCCCGCCGAGCCGAAATCGATATTGATGAACACGCGGTTGCCATCCGTATAGTAGGGAGACTTGTCGAGATCGCTGCCTGCCCTCCGCTGGTCGATGTCGACGAAGGCCAGGCGCTGCTTCGGGTCCCGAGAGAGGTAGGCCCGGCGCCGGGCCACGGCGGCGTCGCCGTCCGAGCCGGTGAAGACCAGGATGAATCGGTTTCTCAGCGCTTCGATCATGGGCCAACCTTGAGCGCGGGCGCCGGCGAGGAGCGTCGCGGCGTTGCCCTGCAACTGGCCCGGAGTGTAGATGTTCGCGGCGCCGAGCGTCCGGGTGAAAACCTGCTCGATCTTCCGGGTGTACGTGGCGTCGTCGCCGGCCGCACCCTTGAGATCGAGGCTGATCGTGACCACCTCGTGGCCCGGGTTCGCCAGGTGCCAGTTGTGGACGATCCGCAAGGCGTCCTCGAGAGTGGCCAGCTTCCAATCGTAGGTGCCGCCGTGCTGGAGCGTGCTCGGCCAGTCGTCGTCCGGCCCGAGAAAGACATTGGACAGGACGAGGTCGAATTCCAGGTTGCGGACGCCGGCCTGATAGGGCTGGGCCCTATCGAACGTCAGGGCCTGGGGGAGCGTCTCGTCGCGCTGCTCGGTGTTGTGCGAGCCCTTCTGCTGCGACCGGTTGTAGGCGGGCGAGGCGGCCGACGCAGGGATCGCCGCGAAGGCGAGAACGGCGGCCAGCAGGGGGATCGCGAGCTTGGCGGTGGTCTTCATGCGGTCTCCTTTCGGTTTGGATCCAAAAGCTCATGGGGATACAGCCGGAAGGAGCCGAACCTCGGAGAGATCCGGCGTCCTCCCGGCTGAGACGTGCCGAGCCCTGAGGCCCAGGGCTCGGCCAAAACCGCTCTACGGCGCCACCACCACCGTCTGATCCTCGTCGCTGGCGATCACCTTGTGGGTCGAGGTGCCATTGCGGAAGTAGGTCATGCCGAAGTTCTTCCGGGGGCCCTTGGAGGGGTCGCCGAAGAGTTGATTGGTGGGCTTGAACTCGGTCTGCCCGGCATCCAGCAGGGCCTGCACACGACCGGTGACGTCGAACGATCCAGCGGTGGGATTGTTCTTGTCGAAAGCGCCATAGGCCGCGCCGACGACCGTGTACTCGCCGCGCGACTCATAGTTCTTCACGTGGACCATGTCGTTTTCCTTGCAGGCGTAGGAATACGTGCTCGAGCCTACCTTGTAGGTCATCGCGAAGTGCTTGTCGTGACCCTTCGCGGGATCCTTGGGGACGAGGGTCGCATTGTCGGCCTTGAAGTTGATATCCCCTCGGTCCACCAGATCCTGCACCTTGGACCTGACGTCCGCCGTTCCCTGCACCGCACCATAGACCGCCTGAATGATCGTGATCGGCGCCAGCACCTCGTTGCTGCTCATAGCATCCTCTCCTTTTTTAACTGAGTGAATCGGCCCGCCGTCGAGGCCCACCCGCCATTCGGGTCGTGCCTCGCGGCTCGCTTCGACTCAGTAGTGAGAGGCCGGCGCGGTTTATCCCAGGAAATCTTCGCGGATGGTAGAGTTCCCTCATGGAGCGGGGACAGCGGTGAGCGAGCCGAAGACCAAGCGGCAGGGACCGGCGGCCGCCAGGGCGGGGACAGCCCCGGTCTTCGGAGGTTCGCGGAACCGCCACCGGGCTTCGGCCCCCATTAGTTCCGGCACGCGTGTATATAGCGGGCTGAGCGCGCAAGCGGTCGGGCAGTGGCCGCCATATAGTGGAGAGCGGCCATTATATATACGGGAGTCCTCGATCCTCCGCGGAGGCTACCGTCTATATAGACGCCTCACGTCAGTATATAGCGGCGGGTGCCCGCCATATACATGGCCTCGGGAATTATATGGCCCGCACCGCGCGAAGCCGGTGGCGGTCAGCGCGTTATATACTGCGGGCACGGAACTATCGATTCCGGCCCCCCAGTGCCCGTTCTAGCACCTCTCGCCATATAGAATCCAAACAGATTCATATGAAGAGCGCTGGTGGAATGCCTCCGCGGTCTCTTCCGTATATACTTCCCACCGGCAAACCAATGTCCAGGAAGGAGCGGCCGTGTTCACCAGCGTGAATATCGACGAGGATCTGTTCATGAAGGCCTGGGCCCTGTCCGGCCTCAAGACCAAGAAGGGGCTGTTCGAGGAAGTGCTGAGGGTGTACGTCCGCCTGAGCGAGCAGGCGCAGGTGCAGACCTTGCGCGGCAAGCTGGTGTGGAACGGGGACCTCTCCGAGGTCCGGGAGGAGCGGGGTGCAGGTTCTCGTTGACACTTCCGTCTGGCTCGACTACTTCACGGGCGGCGCCACGCCCGAGACCGACCATCTGCACGACCTCCTCGGCCGCTCTCCCCTGCTGGTGGCGGACGTCGTGCTGATGGAAGTCCTCCATGCGCTCCCCGACGAGATCCACCGCAAGCAGGCCCGGGAAGCCCTCGGCAAGCTCTGGCTGATCGAGATGTCAGGCTTCGACCTCGCCGAGAAGACCGCGGTGAACTACCACACCCTGCGGGCCCGCAACATCCCCGTGAACACCGCCGAGTGCCGCATCGCCACCTTCTGCCTGGACCAGGGCTTCGCGCTCCTCCACTCCTCGCCGGGGTACGAGCCGTTCGAGAAGCATCTGGGGTTGCGGGTGGCGCGGCGGTAGGACCAGAACAGCCGAAGAGCGAGGAGCCTGACGCCGCAGAAACCAAGAAGCAGGGACGAAAAGGACTGCAAGGACGACAAGGACAACAGGGAAAGATTCGAGGTGACTGATCCGGCAGTTTCTTGTCCTTGCCGTCCTTGTCGTCCTTTACGTCCTTGGTCGTTTTTTTTCGCGCAGGATCCTAGGCAAAATTTCTTGAGATCTTTCGCCCGCTCCCTTCACACGGTTGAAGACGCACCCCGGGCCGCTCGGCCAGGGACGACTGAAACCATTCACGGGAAGGGAGAGATCTCATGAGCACGGAAGGACATCGCCAGGGAGTGCTGGTCGAAGTGAAGGCGTCGGAGGCCCGGCGCCTGATGCAGAGTCCGATCGTGGCCGGCGGCATCGGCTTCGAATGGGAGGAAGTGTTCCGCGGGCCGCTTTCGATCGCCGCGCTGGAGGACACGCAGGAGACCACGTGGCTGCTGGCGCAGCCGGAGGCCGGACATCCCGAGCTTCAGGGGTGGGATTGGGCGCATCTCCTGCGGCGCGGCCTGCCCGCGGACCTCGTGGCCTCCGGCGCGATCGTCGATCTCGCTCCCAACCTCGTGCCCGTTCCGCCGCAGGTGGCGCTGCCGGACCTCGGTTCCGACGGGCTCGAGGGCCGCAGCGGTCCGCCGCGGCCGGACCTCAACTGCGTGTCGACCCCACAGGACTCCGCGTGGCCGGTCGGCTCGGGCGTCGCCTGGCATCTGCGAGACGACTACACCCAGCTCGCGCGGGCGCGGCAGCGGAGCCGCCCCGAGCCCGGCGGCCGGCGGGTG
Organism: uncultured Acidobacteriota bacterium; assembly: GCA_963718645.1. Taxonomy (GTDB): domain Bacteria; phylum Acidobacteriota; class Thermoanaerobaculia; order Multivoradales; family UBA5704; genus DATARR01. The sequence goes on along the minus strand of OY970373.1, from coordinate 421,327 downwards.
CGGATCGGCCACATCGACACGGGCTACAGTCCGGACCACATGACCTGCCCACGCCACATGCGGCGCGACCTCGGATTCAACTTCTGGCGCAACAATTCGGACACCACGGACAACAACGGCGGACTGTTTCAAGGCCATGGCACGCGCACGCTCAGCGTGCTCGCCGGCAACCGGGTCCGCGTTCCCGGGTTCGACGACGATCTGGGCGGGGCTCCGGAGGCGGAAATCGTTCCGATCGTGGCGGACGGTAGCGTGATCATCTCGAATTTGAATCTCGCGCACTGGGCTCGCGCGGTCGAGCACGCGCTCCTCAGGGAATGCGATGTCGTATCGATCAGCGCGGGGGGGATCTGGGTGGACGGCGGTGTGATCGAAAGAGCGCTCCAGGAGGTGGAACGGCGGGGCGTCGTCGTCGTGGCGGCGGCGGGAAACCGTTTCTGCGGCCTGGGCGACATGGTGTGGCCGGCGCGCTATCCGACAGTCGTCGCCGTCACGGGCGCGATGGCCGATCATGAGCCGTACTATTACCTCTGCAGCGCACGATACTACAGCAGTTGCTACGGCCCCGCGTCGGACATGGGCCACGCCATCGCCGCCTATGTGCCGAACATCACGATCGCGAAGTACGGCTGCCCCTCGGTCCTCGACCATAACGGGGACGGCACGTCGCACGCGACCCCGCAAGTCGCGGCGGCCGCCGCGCTCTGGCTCCAGAAACATGGCCACCGGTACTCCGGCGCCAGGCGCGCGCAGGCGGCACGGCGAGCGCTCTTCGCGACCGCTCACAAGAGTCCCGGCAGGGAGTGGATGTTCGGGAACGGCATCCTCAAAGCCAACGCCGCCCTCGACCACGTTCCGGGCGAGGCGGAGCTCTCGATGGCGGAGACCGCGGCGGCACCCGAGCTCACGGCGATCGAAACGACGCCGGAATTCGAGCGCCTGCCCGAGCTGGCCCAGCGGATGGTCAGGCGCGAGGCGCTGGACCGGCTGCACCGTTCGCCGGAGCTGCGGGAAGCCGCCGCGACGGACTTCGTGGCGGCCACCTCGCAGCAACGCGTGTCGACCGACCTGCGGCGGCTGATGGCCGGCGCCGCCCCTGGCGGGGTCTGATGGTGGCGAGGGGGCGGGCGTCCGAACGAGACGCCCGCCCTCTTCCGCACCGATCAGTCGCCTTTCTCCCCGTCCCCCCCAATCCCACCGGCGGTATCTTCCGCGGTCCAGGACCCACCGACAGGAGTCGGAATCTGGGCCTTCAGGCTGTACACGAGATGAAGCCGGATCTCGTGGGTGCCCAGATCGATGCTGTTGGTGGCCTTGTCATAGGTTCCGATTGGAAAGGGCACCCCGCCACCACAGTCGACCAACACCTCACCCTCCGATCCAGTAAAAACAACCTGGCGTTCCTCCAGACAAGTCTTGGAGTCTGAAAGCTTGATGGTCCAGTTCCTCCCGCGACCCGCGAAGTCTTCAAAGGGCATGATCGATTCCTCCTGATGATGAATGAACGTTCAAAGGCAGGGTGAAGCCCGGACGGCGTGGATCTCAAGTTTTTTTGAGCCAGGACAGCCCTCACCGCCAATCCCCTTGCAGGATGAAGGCTCCCCAGTAGGCGGGGTCGCGGAAGCGGGGCTGGCGCGAGAGGGCGAGGCGGGCCTTGCGCAGCGCGGCGGCGGGACGCAGGCCTTCGATCCAGAGGGCGTGGTAGAACGAGGTCATGAGCGCGGCCGTGGCGCGGTCGTCGATCCACCAGAGGCTCGCGACCACCCGCGGCGCTCCGGCGTAGAGGAAGCCGCGGGTGAGCCCTAGGAGCCCTTCGCCACGGACCTCCTTGCCGAGGGCCGTCTGGCAGCCGGAGAGCACCACGAGGTCGGCTGCCAAGTCGAGATCGTAGATGTCACGCAGGCCCAGGAACCCTTCCTTCGGCTGGCCGTCCGGTCCGACGCGGGAGAGGACCAGACCAGAGAGCTCCGGTCGCGCGGCGTCGAAGAGGCCGTGGGTGGCGAAGTGGATGTAGCGGAAGTCGCGCAGGATGCCGGAGAGGGCGAGGTCGCGGGTCGCCGCGAAGTCGAGCGGGGTGATGACTGCGCCCTTCGGCGCCAGCGCGGCGATGCCCAGCGCTTCCTGGCGGGAGAAGCGGAGGCGGTCCAGGAGGAGGCCGTCCGCGCCTCTCCCTTTCGGATCGCTCGACGCGGCGGGACCGCTCAGTTGGCGCCGGATGCGCGGATCGTCCGGCCGGAAGACCGGATCGGCGAAGACGATGGCCAGCTCGTGCGCCGGTGGCCGCTTCGCGAGCTCCCGCCGCTCGGCCGCGAGGACGGAGGCCGACGGCAGCTCGACGACCTCGTGTTTCGCGAGGAGAGGAGCCGTCCCCCCCGGCTCGGGGAGGACGTCGAAGGGGATGTAGCTCAGAGCGCCGTCGGCGACGATCGCCAGGCGATGGCCGGCGAGCCGATCCGCGATGGGGCCGAGGAGCATCCGGCTGAGCGTCCGTCCGAGCCGCTGGCGGCGTCTCTCGTCGCCGCCCGGCGTGCTGAGGGCCTGCTGGAAGGCGCGGGCGGCGCGCTCGATCTCGTCCCGCCCGGGAAGGGCGAAGGCCTGAATCCCATGATCGCTGATTCGCCAGAGCCAGCTCCGCTCGCGGCCGAGGAAGTACTCAAGGAGGAGCGTTCCGGGATCGAGCAGCGTCCGGATCTCTTCCGCGCTCGCGGCTCCGGGGTGCGTGAGATCGGCATAGCGCGGGCTCGTCCGGCGGATCTCGCTGTCCAGAACGTCGAGATCGGCCCGGATCGTCTCGCTTTCGATCGCCAGAGCCTTGCTTTCCGTTGAATCCCCCCTGCCGCGGCCGAGGAGGGCCTGGAGCCTGTCCTCCTTGAGGGCGAGGCGGTTTTCGAGGTCTTGCTGCCGCTCCGCCAGCGCCGGATCGACGCGGCTCCGGAGCCGCGCGCCGCTCTCGCGCAGGACGTCGAGGAGAGAGCGCGCGCGGGCGTTCTCGCTCGCTTCGAAGGCGGCGCGTTCGAAACCTTTTCCGGGGTGGGCGGCGGCGAGGCGCATCAGGATCTCGACCCGCAGCTCAGGAAGGTCGCCGCGGGAGCCGAGAAAGGCGGCGCGCAGCTCCGGATTCCCCAGGCGGGCGCGGAGCGATTCGAGCGTTTCGATCGCCGTAGCGGCGTCGCCCGCCGCTTCGTCGAGCCTCCCCAAGTCCCGCAGGGCACGGGCCCGCGCGGCGAGGATCATGGCTTCGTCGACGCGGTCGCCCACGGCGCGAGCGGCGACCAGCGCCTGCGGAAAGAGCGACAGGGCCTCCGCGGGCCGCCCGAGAGCGGCCAGAGCCTCTCCCTTCCAGCGCAGGGTCAACGCCTCGTCGATGCGATCGCCGGTCTGCCGTTCGAGCGCCAGCGCCCGGTCGAGCTCGTCGAGCGCCTCCGTGGACCGGCCGGTCGCGGCCTCGGCCTCTCCGAGGTGGCCACGAGTGATCCCCTCGTTGCGCGCGTCGTGGGTGACGAGCGCGACCGCGAGGGCCTGCTCGTGGAGGGGGATCGCCTTCTCCGGCGCGCCGCTCGTGCGTTCGAGCCAGCCGAGGTTGTTGAGCGTCACGATCTCGCCCCGCCGATCCTCGACCTTGCGGCGGAGCGCCAGAGCCTGATTCAGGTAGAGCCGCGCCCGCTCCGCTTCGCCGAGGGCGCTGTAGGCCACTCCCAGGTTGTTCAGGGTGGCGGCCTCCTGGCGGCGGTCGTCCAGGGTGGCGAGGATCTCCCGGGCCTCGCCGTAATTCGCCAGCGCTTCGTCGATCTCGCCCAGGCTGCGGTGGAGGACGGCGAGGTTGTTGAGCGCCTGCGCCTCGCCGCTCCGGTCGCCGGTGGCGCGGCGGATCGCCAGCGCCCGGCCGTAGCTCTCCTCGGCCGGCCGCGGCTCGCCGAGGCCGAATTCGGCGAAGCCGAGGTTGTTGAGCGCCGTGGCCTCGTCGCGCGTCTCGCCGAGCTGATGGTAGAGCGCCAGGGCCTCGCGGTAGCAGGCGAGAGCCGGCTGAATCTCCCCTTTCGCGTGGAGGACCAGGCACTGATTGTTGCGCAGGTCGGCTTGCGGATAGGCCAGGTCGAGGCGGCGGGCGATGTCGAGCGCGCGGCCGAACGCCTCGCCGGCGGCGGGGGGCTCGCTCAGCTCCCATTCCGTGAGCCCGAGGTCGTTCCAGGCCGCCATCTCGCGCTCGGGACGATCCAGCTCGTGCCAGCGCGCGATCGCCTCGCGATAGAGCTCCACGGCCTGCTTCTGCTTGCCCAGGCGGTGGGTGACCGCGGCGACGTCGTTGATCGCCTCCGCCTCGTCCGGACGGTCGGCGGCGGCCTGGAAGTGGCCGCGCGCCACCTGGAGCGCCGCCAGGACTTTCTCGAAGCTGCCGGTGGGCTCGCGGCGTAGGATCGAACCGGCCTCGGTCATCTCGGACAGGCCGGAGGTGGATTCGGGGATCTCCTCCAGGCGGAGGGCGCAGCGGCCGGGACCGACGCCCTTCGTCCCGGCGCGGATCTCGATCTGAAAGGGGCCCGAAGCGGCGGGACGGAGGAGGACGATCTCGCTCCCCCAGCGATCCAGGGGGGAATCGACGGCCGCGACCGTCAGGCCGTCCGGCCCGCGCACGTCGGCGACCAGATGGATTCCGCGCAGCTCGACGGTCAGCCGGTAGACCTTGCCGGCGGTCAGCGTGCTGTTGAACCGTTCGGTTTCTTCGGCGGCGACGGCGCGCTCCATCGTGGCGCCGGGCGCGAGATCGGCCGGGGGAGGCGTTAGGGCGCTCCCGCTCCCAGCCGCCAGAGCGAAGAGTGCGCTCAGAGCCGCTCGGCATGGACCTCGACCGCATCGCATGCCGAGACTCTACCCGAACGGGATGCCGTCGGCGGCGACGGCATCCTCTGGGCCCGCAGCACGAACGGTGCGGCCTATCGCATCGAGCACGGGCGGGCCACGCTGGTGCTCGCGGACGGCGAGAGCTTCGGCGCCAACAATCTGGCCATCTCTGCCGACGACGCCGTCTGGGCGGTTGCCCTGGAGCCCGGTGTGCTATTTTCTTACCCGGTAGTCCAAGGAGGCCTGCATGGCAATCACGTCAGTCACCAGCAAGGGTCAGATTACCATCCCCAAGCCGGTGCGGCAGCAACTGGGCATCCGGCAGGGCAGCCGGCTCGAGATTTCCCTGGTGGGCGATCATGTGGAGCTTCGCGTGCGTAGCTCGCCCGCCGAGGCGCCGGCCAGCGGGTTCGGCATGCTGACCAGCCGCAAGCGCGCCGTGCCCCCGGATTTCGACCCCGCCAGCCTGCTGAAATTATGATCGGGCTCGACACCAATGTGCTTGCCCGCTATTACATTGCGGACAAGGCGGACGCCGAAGCCGCGGAGCAGCATGAAGCAGCCCGCCGCTTGATCGAGTCCAGACAGCCATTGAGGGTATGCAAGACGGTGGTACTGGAGCTGGAGTGGGTCATGCGCGGCTATTATGGATTCGCGCCGCAAGAAGTCGCGAAGGTTTTTCACCACCTGCTGGGCATGGCGCATGTGACGGTGGAAGACCGCGAGACGCTCTCGCAGGCGCTTGCCCGCTGCGAAGCCGGACTGGATATGGCCGATGCCCTTCACCATGCGAGTTATCGCGACTGCGAGAGCATGGCCTCGTTTGATGACCAGAAATTCGCCCGCCGGGTCAAGCGGCTCGGGCTGTTGCCAAGGGTCGTGGTGCCGTCCTGAGCCGCTGCCCCAAAAACGCGGCCGTCGCGGCCGTCTGCTCCCCCCGACCCTTCTCCTGAAGGAGAAGGGGGGCGCCTCCGGAAACGTATTGCGCGAGTCTCCAGCCGGGCCCTCCCTCTCCTTCAGGAGAGGGATCGACGGTGAGGTCGCAGGCCTCCGTGGCTCTGGGGCGCCACGGAGGCCAAGCTGACAAAGTAGACTATTCGAAAGGAATTTCGTCCGGATCGTCCGCTGCCGCCGACTCCTCTTCGGTCGCGGCGACCGGCTGGGCCGTCACATATTCCTCGGGAGCGTCGCGCTTCAGGAAGAGCACGCCGAGCGGCGGCAGCGAGAGGGTGATCGTGTGCGTCTTGTTATGCAGCGGGACGGCTCTCGCCTCGACGTCGCCGCTCCCTTTGCCGCTGCCGCCGTACTCGGGCGCGTCGCTGTTGAGCACCACCCGCCAGGTGCCGCCGCCGGGGACGCCGATGTCATAGGGCTCGCGGATCACCGGCGTGAAGTTGAAAACGATCGCGATCGGTTCGGCCGGCGGCTTGCCGCGGCGCAGGAAGGCGATGATGCTCTGGTCGGCGTTCGAGCCGTCGATCCATTCGAAGCCGCCGGGGTTGCAGTCGAGCTCGTGCATCGCGGGGTCATCGCGATAGAGGCGGTTGAGGTCTGCCAGCCAGCGGGCGATGCCGGCGTGGGCGGGATCGTCGAGCAGCTCCCAGCTCAGTTCGGCGTCGTGGTTCCACTCGCGGCCCTGCGCCAGCTCGGCCCCCATGAACAGGAGTTTCTTGCCCGGCTGGGCGAACATGTTGCCGTAGAGCAGGCGGAGGTTGGCGAGCTTGTGCCAGGGGTCGCCCGGCATCTTGTTGACCAGCGATCCTTTGAGGTGCACCACCTCGTCGTGCGAGAGCGGCAGCACGAAGTTCTCGTTGAAGGCGTACATCGACCGGAAGGTGATCTTGTTGTGATTGAACTTGCGGAGGATCGGATCGTTGGCGAGGTAGTCGAGGGTGTCGTGCATCCACCCCATGTCCCACTTGTAGCCGAAGCCGAGGCCGCCGACGTAGATCGGCCGCGACACCATCGGCCAGGCGGTCGACTCCTCGGCGATCGTCTGCGCGTCGGGAAAGGCGGCGTAGACCTCCTGGTTCATCGTGCGCAGCAGGGAGATCGCCTCCAGGTTCTCGCGGCCGCCGTGCTCGTTGGGGATCCACTCCCCCTCCTTGCGCGAGTAATCGAGATAGAGCATCGAGGCGACGGCGTCCACCCGCAGCGCGTCGGCGTGGTAGGTCTCCAGCCAGAAGAGGGCGCTGCTGATCAGGAAGCTCCGCACCTCGTTGCGGCCGTAGTTGAAGATGTAGCTCGACCAGTCGGGGTGATAGCCCTTGCGCGGATCGGCGTGCTCATAGAGGTGGGTGCCGTCGAAGAAGGCGAGGCCGTGCTCGTCGCCCGGGAAGTGCGAGGGCACCCAGTCGAGGATGACGCCGATCCCCTGCTGGTGGAGATAATCGATCAGGTACATCAGATCCTGCGGCGTGCCGAAGCGGCTGGAGGGGGTGAAATAGCCGAGCGATTGGTAGCCCCAGGAGCCGAAGAACGGGTGCTCCATGACGGGGAGCATCTCGACATGGGTGAAGCCCATGCGCCGCATGTGCTCGGCGAGCGGCGCCGCCATCTCGCGATAGGTCAGGAAGCGCCCCCCCTCGCCGCGCCGCCAGGAGCCGAGGTGGATCTCGTAGATCGACATCGGCGCGGTGAGCGACTGCTTGCCGCCGCGCGACAGCAGCCAGTCGGCGTCCCACCAGTCGTATTCGAGATCCCAGACCACCGAAGCGCGCTGCGGCGGCGTCTCGGCGAAGAAGGCGAAGGGATCGGCCTTGTCGGCGCGGTAGCCGCGGTGGCGGGAGACGACGTGGTATTTATATTTCGCGCCGGGCAAGACGTCCGGCACGAACGCCTCCCAGATCCCCGAGAGAGCGCGCTGCGCCATCGGCGTCGCCCGCTTGTCCCACTGGTTGAAATCGCCGATCAACGTCACCATCTCCGCCTCCGGTGCCCAGACGGCGAACCAGGTGCCCTCGCGGCCGCCGTCCGTGCCCGGATGAGCGCCCAGCTTTTCGTGGAGGCGGAAATGGGTACCCTCGTTGAAGAGGTAGAGGTCTTGCTCGGTGATCGGACTCGGCATGGGGTTCTTAACCTCGCAATGGAACGTCTGTGGCCTGCGACCTCATCCCCGACCCTTCTCCTAAAGGAGAAGGGGGACGACTACGAAACATTTTGCCGATACGGGCCCTCCCTCTCCTTCAGGAGAGGGACCGAGGGTGAGGTCGCAGGCCACGGACGCTCCGATCGTCACCCTCAACTCTGCTGTTTCCTCAATTCGTTCACCATCTTCAACGTCTCGATCACGTCGGCCCGCGTGGAGAGCTCTTCGAAGGAATACCTTGCTTTGCGCTGCCAGTTCGGCCGTTCGGTATGGGTTCCGGGCACGTTCTGCGGCTCGGTCTCGTGCCAGAGGTCTTCCAGGCTCACGATCACCATGCGCGCCGGGCTCTGCGCCAGTTGCCCCAGCATCCCGCTCAGCAGCGCGTCGTCGGTCTTGGCGCCGCGCCCCCGCTCCTCCGGCGGCAGGGTCTGCTCCAGCCCCAGGCGGATCGCGGCGCGGCGCTCCCTCTCGGCGCGCGCCTGCTCAGGGCTGAAGAAGCCGAGGCTCTGGAGATCCTCGACGTCCCGCGACTGCAGATATCCCTGGAAAGTCGGCATGTCGTGGGTGTTGAGGCTGGCGACGCTCTTGGCCGGCGGCTCGCGCAGGGCCTTCCCCGGCTGCATCTCGTACTGCACCACGTACATGCCGTGCAGGTCCTCGCGCTCCATCGCCTCGTAGACCTCGGGCGGCACCGTGCCCAGGTTCTCGCCGACCACGATCGCGCGGTGGCGGTGGCTCTCGACCGACAGCACGGCGTAGAGCTCCTCGGCGGGATAGCGGACGTAGACGCCGCCGGAGGCGTCCATGCCGCGCGGAATCCAGAACAGCCGGTGGAGCTGCATGACGTGGTCGAGCCGCAGGATCCCGGAGTGCTCCAGGTGGTGGCGCAGGGTTTCGATCAGATGGTCGTAGCCGCGCTCGCGCAGGCGCTCGGGCTGCAGCGGCGGGAACCCCCAGTTCTGCCCCTTGGTGAAGAAGGCGTCCGGCGGCGCGCCCGCCGAAGCCTCCAGGGCGAAGAGGTCGCGGTGGCACCAGACGTCGTAGGAGCTGCCGTTCACCCCCACCGGCAGGTCGAGGTAGAGGCCGGGGCCGCGCCGCCGCGCCTCGGCGGCCAGGGAGCGGATCTGTTGATCGGCGGCCCACTGCGTCCAGAGGTAGTAGCGCTTGTCCTCCTCGTCATAGTCGGCGGGCGCCAGCCTGCCCTCGCGCAGCCGCTCGGGCCAGGAGTGCCAGGACTCCCCGCGGCGGTCGCCCACGGCGCGGAAGGCGGCATAGTTCTCCAGCCCCGGCTTGGCGGCCACGAAGCGGTCGAAATCCGCCTGGGCGTCGCCGGGGCGCGCGAAGAAGCGCTGGCACAGCTCCTCCATCACCCGCCGCTTGAGCGCCGCCAGCCGCGCGTAGTCGACCCGCGGCATGGCGCGCAGCGCCTCGACCTCGCGCAGGAACTCGGGGGTCTCGATCAGCCGGCGGGCGGCCGGGCAGTCGTCCATCTCCGGCAGGCGGCGGGGATCGACGTAGAGCTCGTTCCAGAACAGCCTGGACGCCGGCGCGTAGGGGCTCGGCTCGAACGGCTCGTCAAGGAAGGCGGCGAGCAGCGGCAGGGTCGCCACTACGCCGCCGCCCAGACTCGCGGTCCACTCGGCCAGCGTCTCCAGGTCCGAGAAGTCGCCGGCCCCCCAGCTCCGCGCGGTGCGCAGGGCGTAGAGCGGCAGGAAGACGCCCCAGAGCGGCTTGCCGTCGCCGACGTAGCAGCGCCCCGGCGCCGAGATCACCATCGACTCCCCCACCCGTCCGCCGAGCTCGACGGTCAGCCGGTGGTAGCCGAATGGCAGCCGCTCCGGCAGCGCCAGGCGCCGGCCGCCGGCGGTCGTCTCGGGAAGGCTCTGGAGGTCCATGACCTGCGCCCGCCGCTCGCCGCCTTCGAGATCGAGATGGTAGGCGAGCGAGCCGCCGCCGGCTCCCGGGCGGAGCTCGATCGCGGGCGCGTGGCCGTCCCAGGCCACGACGACCGGCTCGATCAGGCGCCGGGCCAGCTCGTCCCGCCGCTCCCGCAGCGCTTCGGGCACGTCCGCGAAGGTCTCGACGGACGCCTGCAGCGCCCGCAGCGCGCCGACCAGGGATTCGGGAGACGCCTCGACATGGTTCCCCAGGGCGTCGTCATACGCGGTCTGAACCCCGTAAGAGCGGGCCAGCGTCAACAGGTCTTCGCGTTCGTTCGCCAAAATCGTTTCACCCCTCTCCCGCCAGGATCTGACGGATGCCGCGCAGCGGGATCCGCAGCCAGTCGGGCCGGTTGTCGAGCTCGTAGGCCAGCTCGTGGAGCGCCTTCTCCAGAAGATAACCGTCGAGCAGAACCTCCCTCTCGTCGCGCGAAGGGGGCAGGAAACCCGCTCCCCGCGCCCGCCGGAGGTAGGCCTGGAGGAAAGCCGCGGAGACCCACCGCTCCCAATACAGCGCCCAGCTCTCCAGCGCCGGCAGCGACTCCGGCGCGGCCACTCCGGCCGACACCTCCTCGAACAGCTTGCCATACGCCGCGTACTGGAACGAGCGGAGCATGGCGGCGACATCCCGCAACGGGCAGCGCTTCAGGCGCCGCTCGGAGAGCGGCCGCGACGGCTCGCCCTCGAAATTGAGGATGGCGAAGTCGCGCCCCGTGAAGAGCACCTGGCCGAGATGATAGTCCCCGTGGGTACGGATGCGCTCGGCGGCGAGCTTCCTCGCCGTCAGCCGCCGGAAGCGCTCCAGGATCCGCTCCTCCGCCGCCAGCACCCACTCCGCCTCCCCTCGCACCGCCTCGGGCAGCCCGGCCAGGCGCTGCCGCAGGAGCCGCAGGCTCTTCTTGGTGAGCGAGCGCATGGAATCATACAGCGAGCGTTGGTAGAGCTCCGAGAACGGCTCGGGCTCGAAGTCCTTCCCCACCCCCGAGGCGAGGGCGATGTGCAGCTCCGCCGTGCGCTCGGCGAGCAGCCGCGCCATCGGCACGTAGGTGCCGATGCGCTCGAAGTCGTCGGCGCTGAGCTCGCGCTCCGCCAGATCGATCAGCGCCTCCCGCGGGACCGGCGCGGCCTCCCGGCGCCAGCCGGTGAGCACGCGGTCGAAATAGCGGCCGAGCGCGTCGAGGGTGTAGCTCCAGGCGTTCCCCTCGTTGGCGACGAGCTCGCGCAGGACGCCGAGGGTCACCGGCTCGCTCCCCCGCCGCCGGAGCTCCAGCCAGCCGGCCACCCGCGGCGTGTGCCGGAAGTCGGTGCGCTCGGTGAGGAAGCGCCCGATCTCCAGGTCGGAATTGATACCCGCCTCGACCTTGCGGAAGAGCTTCAGCGCCAGCCGGTCGCCGTAGCGGACCGCGGCGCCGCCGGGGAGCGGCGCCGGCTCCAGATCGTCCTCGCCGCGCAGCTCCGGGAAGACCGGCGAGGTGATCGCCACCAGCTCGCTCAACGGGCCGCGGAAGCGCCCGCGATGTTCGCCGTCGTCGAACGCCCCCAGCAGCTCGCGCGCGAAAGCGGCCTCCCCCACCGGCTCCAGGAGCGCGCCGGCGGCGAGCGGCAGCGCGTAGACCTCGGCCTCGCCCTCGGCGGAGTCCACCGCCAGCAGGGCGATCCGGGCTTCGGCGCCGACCGGGATCTCCTCCACGATCTCCACCGAGCGCGCCGTCCGTCCCAGGGCTTCGAGCAGCGCCCCCTCGAGATCCCGCCGCGCGCTCTTCGGAGCCTGCCGCGCCTGGCCGAACTGAGCCGGATCGGCAACCAGCGAGAACCAGAGGAACGAGTGGGGGCCGAGCGTCAATCCGTAACAATTCGTACCGATCTTCGGGAACGGCGAGCGCCCGAACAGCTCGACGGGCGTCAGGCCGGCGAGCGTCGAGAGGTCGAGCTCGAAATGCTGGGAAAAACGTGACAGGTTCGCCGCCACCAGCAGCGTCTCCTCGTCGGTGCGGCGGAGGAAGGCGAGCACGCGGTGGTTGTCCGGCTGGAGGAATTCGATGGTGCCGCGGCTGAACGCCGGATGGAGCTTCCGCAGGGCGATCACCCGCCGCGTCCACCAGAGCAGCGAGTGCGGATTGCCCTGCTGCGCCTCGACGTTGACCGCCTCGTAGTGGTACTCGGGATCGACGATCACCGGCAGATAGAGCCGCTGCGGATTGGCGCGCGAGAAGCCGGCGTTCTTGTCCGCGCTCCACTGCATGGGCGTGCGCACGCCGTTGCGGTCGCCGAGATAGAAATTGTCGCCCATGCCGATCTCGTCGCCGTAGTAGAGGACGGGCGTGCCGGGGAGCGAGAAGAGGAGCGCGTTGAGCAGCTCGATCCGCCGCCGGTCATTGCCCAGCAGCGGCGCCAGGCGGCGGCGGATGCCGACGTTGATCCGCTGGTCCTTGTCCGCGGCATAGACGCGGTACATGTAATCGCGCTCCTCGTCGGTCACCATCTCCAGCGTCAGCTCGTCGTGATTGCGCAGGAAGATCGCCCACTGCGCCTTCTCCGGGATCGGCGGCGTCTGCTGGAGGATCTCGATGATCGGATAGCGGTCCTCCATCCGCACCGCCATGAACAGGCGCGGCATCACCGGGAAGTGGAACGACATGTGGCACTCATCGCCGCCGGTCGCCGGATCGCCGAAATAGGCGATCGAATCCTCCGGCCACTGGTTGGCCTCGGCGAGCAGCATGCGGTTGGCGAACTTCGCGTCGACGTGGGCGCGCAGCTTCTTCAGGAACTGGTGGGTCTCGGGCAGGTTCTCGTTGTTCGTCCCCTCGCGCTCGAAGAGGTAGGGGATGGCGTCGAGCCGCAGACCGTCGACCCCCATCTCCATCCAGAAGTCGAGCGCCTTGAACAGCTCCTCCTGGACTTGGCGGTTGTCGAAGTTGAGGTCCGGCTGGTGCGAGAAGAAGCGGTGCCAGTAGAAGGCGTCCGCCAGCGGGTCCTTGGTCCAGTTGGAGGTCTCGGTGTCGGTGAAGATGATGCGCGTCCCGGCGTACCGGGTGTCGGTGTCGCTCCAGACGTAGAAATCGCGCTCCGGCGAGCCCTTGGGAGACCGCCGCGCCCGCTGGAACCAGGGGTGCTGGTCCGACGTGTGGTTGATTACCAGCTCGGTGATCACCTTCAAACCCCGCTTGTGCGCCTCGTCGAGGCAGAGCTTGAAGTCCTCCAGCGACCCGTAGGCGGGATGGACCCCCGTGTAGTCGGAGATGTCGTAGCCGTCGTCGCGCCAGGGGGAGGGGTAGAACGGCAGCAGCCAGAGCGCCGTCACGCCGAGGTCCCGCAGATAGTCCAGCTTCGCCGTCAGCCCCTGGAAATCCCCCCGCCCGTCGCCGTCCGAGTCGAAGAACGCCCGCACGTGGATCTCATAGATGACCGCGTCCTTGTACCAGAGGGGATCGTCCCCCTCGGGCCGCTTCGGATCTGCTGGAACGCTCAACGTCGCCACGTCTCCCATGCTCGAACACCCCCGCTCGCCGTTTTGCAGATTGCCTGCCAGGGCCCGGGGATCAGCCCAGGGCTTCACGGATGCGCCGTTCCAGATCCGCCGCGCGAGTCTCTTTCCTACCGCACGCCGGCCGGCGGCTTCACCTGGTTGTACTCATAGCGGGCCGACATGTGGCTCTTGCCCATTTTCCCACCGAGGCTCATGTCCATTTCCATCCGCAGCGGGAGACTCTTGCTCTTGGAGATCCAGATCGTCGATTCCGTCTTTCCGAATTCGGAATCGCCCTGCGTGCCATAGACCGCGGCGGCTTCCCCGTTGACGGACTCGTCGCGCAGATAGTGGCAGGTCATCGACTTGGCTTGGCGCAAGCTTTCTGCCTGCAGCTCTTGCATCTTTTGCGGTGTCATGGGGCTACGGTTCCATTTGCCGTTGACCATGACGTAGATCGAGTCGCCGGCAAAGATGACTTCGCGGGTCCTGGCCTTGCCATCGCGGGTCGTGGTCATGTAGGCGTGATTCGGAGTCGAGATCTGCTTCTCCCCCGCATGGATGAGCGGCTGGCAGGAGGTGTCTGCCGCGAGAGCCGCCGGCCCGGCGGAGAGGACGATCGCCACGACAACCGCTCCCGCAAAGCTCGTCCGGGATATGTGCTTCCTCAGCATCTGCAAGTCCTCCTCAATGGTTTTGGGTTCATGCGGCACCTGTCGCACGGTGCAATGGTACTTGCTCGCAAGTCAGCCCCGCAGGGGCGCAGGCATAAAGCCTGGGGTTTCAACCCCAGGTGGGCGTCTCCCTCCCTCTGAAAGCCCCAAAGGGGCGCAGGCGGATTGCCCGGTCCGAGCCGCCTACGCCCCTTCGGGGCTTACGATGGTTGGGCGGCTCAGTTTCCTGGGGTTGAAACCCCAGGCTTTATGCCTGCGCCCCTGCGGGGCTGACTTCCAAACTCCCTCTAAAGGCTTCTCGGATGCGCCGTTCCAGATCCGCCAATTCCGGGCAGAGCTGGAGCAGGGCACCGTAGCCGTTGAGGGCTTGATTCATGAGGACGTCTCTGCCTCCCCCTGGGGCCTTGGCGTTTCCGTGGTCTGCAAGAAAGCGGAAAAAGACATTCTCCTTGACCGAGATGTCGCTACGGACCTCCTGCCAGCGAGCTTCCAGGCGGTCCCGATAGCCGGCCAACAGCCAGACTTCGACCTCCTGCTCGGCGGCACAGCACAGCAGCCGCACACCCTGCCGGTCCGCCTCCTCCTCCAATCCCCGAAACTCCGCGCTTCGATCCTTACCGTCGGCGTCCGGTAGAAAGAGGAAAAGATTCATGTGTCGGTAGCGCTCGAAGAGCTGACCGCGCAGAAGAGACTTTGCGTGCTCGTATCCTTGAGCCCGCGGATTGGTCAATACCGTGACCCTGGCGTTCGGCTTCCCGCACATCGCGAGAATTCGCGAGACAAGAGGCTTCAGGATGTATCCGTTATTGGAGGGATCTTCCGGGATGACCAGGACGTCGAAGCTCAAAACGCCCCCTCCATCCAGCCCTCCGTGAACAACTCGCTGAGCGGCTGTTTCTTGACCAGGTCGACGAGCCGAGGGATCTCGCTGAGAGGCTTAATGATGGAAGCACCCGTTTCCTCGTCTCGTCTGCAGAAGAAGGTCGTCTCGTAATCGCTCTCGTCCAGCCATGCGAGCACGACGGGAGAGTGAGTTGTCGCGAAAACCTGGGGGTCGTTGTCTGCCGATTGAGACTTCAACAACTCCACCAGCAGGCGGAGACGAGTAGGATGAATTCCGTTCTCGATTTCCTCGATCTTTATGATTTCAGGCATGTCTGGCTGAAAAAAGGCCGCAGCTAGGGCAGCAAACCTAAGAGTTCCGTCGGAAAGGATGGGCGCAGGAAACTCCTGGGCTCCTCTCTTCAAGGCAAATAGAGGCTCGCCCAGAGCTCCCGTCAAAATCTTGATCTCATCCGCTTCATTCGGCACCAGTTGCCTTAACCAAGACAGGTAGGCCTGACCATCGCCAGGATCTTGCAAAATCACCTTCACTAGCGACGCAAAATCCTCGCCCGCCTCTCCTATTCTTTCGGCCGACGAACGTTGTCCATAGTTACGCAGCATAGTTGCGCTCGGAGAAAGACTCTGCATGTTCGCCAATGATTCCGCGCAAGCAGTCGCTGTGCTATCGCCCCTATAGTTCGAAAGAGACGGAATTCCCCGCCTCCTAGGGCTTATCGCCAACAACCGCTCGCTAGCTTTAAAGGCGTCGCCATCTCGCAAGAAACTAATCTTTTTGCTCGATGCCAATTCTTCATTGCAAACTATTCCAAGATCGGGGTTTATCCCAATTGAATAGACCACATCGCGCCATTTTCCGCGACGAACCTGTATGTGAGCACGAAACAGAACGATATCCACCGGTAGGCCACGTAAATTGACATATCTAGCTCTCGAACCACCACCGCGAATTCCTTCCCAAACTTCGTTAATTGCACTCTTGGGCTTGCCATTGAATATCTCGTCGATGGAGAGTCCGTATCCGATACCCTGGAGTACTCTCAAGGCGTCGAAGAAGTTCGACTTCCCGCTGGCATTCGCCCCCACGAAGAGGTTGAACTTTTTCAGCTTCAGGCGGACCTTCTCCAGGCTCTTGAAGCCCTCGATTTCAATCTCTGTGATCACGCTCTCACCTCAGGGTTCGCCAGCCGCCTGTGCCCGCTCACACACCGCCAGTATGCGGTCGAGAACTTCTGCCACCTCCGGAGCGATGAGGCTAAGCGGAACAAAGGGAGCCAGCGTGTGGTAGTCGGTCTTCCGCATCAGGTTCGGGAGGTCGAGGCCGCGGAAGAAGTTCTCAAAGAGGGGATCGAGAAAATCGTCGGAGACCTTGGTGTCGGGAGACCAGGGCGAGCCCTTGCCCAGGGTCCTCATCGCGCTCTCGATCTCCTGGATCGCGGCGATCATGCGGTCTTCCCAGGCGCTTCCGAACAGGGGGCCGAGGTGCTGAGCGGCGGCCTGCCGCGCCCAGGCGAGGAGGGTCTCGGGAAAGCAGAGATAACTTTCGATCTCCCGGCGCCTCCACATCCTCTGCTCCAGGTGCGGGTTGCTCTCGAGCTCCATGGCCAGCCGGTCGAAGAGTGCGAAGGCCTGGAGGTCGGGCTTGGCTTCCCGCAGGCCATAGAAGTGATCCCGCGCCTTGCCCGGCTTGTTTTCCACGTAGTGGACGAACGGACGTTCGAGCGCTGTCTGCGCCGGATGATCCAGGAGGCGGGCGAAGGCCTGCAGGATCGCGAGATCCGTCGAACCTTCAAGGTAGAGGACCCAGCCGGTCTGCTCCGCCAGGTAATACTGGTCGAAACCGATTTCCTTGAGCGACTTCAGGAGCTGGCTGCCCCGATCGTCGATGCGGTGAGGCTTGCCCACGAAAGCGACGACCACGTCGCGGTCGGCGGCCTCGTTGAGGATCACCTCGGAATGGCTCGCCAGGATGACCTGGCTCTCCCACTTGCGGGCGGCGTCGCTCAGAACCTGATAGATCTGCCGCTGGCGCAGGATCTCGAGGTGAGCGTCCGGCTCGTCGATCAGCAGCACGGACCCTGGATTGCGCAGGAGGTAGGCCAGAAGGAGGAGAGTCTGCTGCAATCCACGCCCCGCCGCGGAGAGATCGAGATGAATTCCATGATCCTGGTAGGACATGGTGATCTCGCCGCGCTCGACGATGTATCTCGGCTCGTTGAGCTCGACTTTGAAGAGATCGCGGAGACTGGTCTGGAGCAGTTCCCATCCCTTCCCCCCGTCGCCCGACTGCGCAATTTCATAGCAGAGGTTCCGCAAGACTTCAGCGGTCCGCCCTTCTCCGAGCCGGACATTGACGGCGCCCCAATCCAGCCGTGTCTCGTTGGCCGTCAGTCCTGACATCGGCGGCAGAAACGCGATCTTTTCCTGGCCGGCCAGGGAAGTGATCGCCATCCTCTCTGGAGCCTCGCCTTCGCTCAGACGCAAGGGCTTGCAATAGAAGGACTCCTCGTTGGCGTAATCGAACTCCAGGCCACACTCCCAGCGCGTGGAATTCGTTACCCCTTCGACCACGATTTCGATCCGGACGTTTTTGGTCTCTTTCTTTCTCGTCGCGGAGGACAGCCGGGTATCCCGGACGTGGAGATCGCGCCAGAGCAGGTTGGCGTTCGGAACGGGCAGAGCGATCAGGTCGCGGCGGTTGATCGTGACTCCCGGCCGCTTTTCGGGCGCCTGCCCCTGCCGCTTTTCGTTCCAGCGCCGCAGGCCGATGTCCCACAGGGCGAGCGCCTGGAGAGCCGTGGTCTTTCCCGAGTTGTTGGGGCCGATGAAGACGACCGGGTTACCGAGCTCGACGGACACCTCGGCGAAGCGCTTGAAGTTCCGGATCGTGAGCCTGGTCAGCACGGGCGGATTCTATCCCACCCGGCTCCAGGCTCAGCGCAACGCCCCCGCGCCGCGGTGCCGCTCGCTCACCCGCGCCTGAAGACGCTGGAACTCCTCATCCTGCCGCAGGCTGGCCAAATCCTTCCGGTCCAGATCGGCGGGATCGTCCAGCCCCCGGTCGACCGCGGTGTGCAGGGCTTGCAGGGCCTTTTTCCGGTCGGGCTTCGGCTTGCTCAGGTGGACGGCCGCGATGTCCACCCAGACGCCCGGGTCTTCGGGGCTGATCTCGGCGCCGAGGGTGAGCATGAGGATCGCGCGGTCGTACTCCTTCTTCTCGAGGAACGACTGGGGCTGGTAGAACATCGTCTGCCCCAGGTAGGTGTTGAGGATGCGCTTGGCCGACAGGCTCTCCTCGGGATCGGCCGAGGCGGCGCGCTTCCGGAGCTCGGGGACCTTGAGAGCGGCCGCGATCTGCGCCACGGTCACCGGCGGACCACCCGGATTGATGTTCGCCAGGATCGACGGCCCGTTGGCGAGGATCTCCTTGTCGCGGCGGTCGCGGTCGGCGCGCGCGCGGATCTCCTGCTGGCAGGCCGGCGAGGCGGCGAGGGCGGCGGCCTCGCGCTCAGCCTCGGCGACGTCGTGGAGGCCGGCGTAGTCCTTCGCCATCGCCGACCAGGTATGGAGGGCATCGGCGGGATGGCCGGCGGCGAGGGCGCGCGCGTGGTCGCGGTCGCGGTTCCACTCCGCCTCGATCAGCGCCGGGCTCTTCGCGCGCTTGCCGTCCTTCATCGCCCGCAGCTCCATCCAGCCGACCGCCTGGGTGGCGAGCTCGACGGGCGGCCAGTCGTGGAGGCCGGAGAAGTGCTCGATCCGGTGCGGCAGGCCGAGGTTGCCCATCGCGACGTCGAGGTCGTTCATCTCGTAATAATTGAAGTCCCGGTCTCCGACGGTGCCGAAGAAGGCAAAGGGATTGTCCTTCTTCGGCGGCGTGCCGAACGGAAAACCGGCGCCGGCGGCGATGATGCCGGTGATCGACCCCGGCACCGTCAGGGCCAGGATGCAGGCGAAGCGCACGGTGCCGGAGTAGCCGGCGGCGTAGACCCGCGAGTCGTCGATGGCGAAGCGGGTGTGGGTGTCGGACCACATCGCGTGCATGGAGGTGAAGTTGGGCTCCATGGGGCCGTCGCTCGCCGAGTTCAGAGAGCTGATCACGATCCAGCCGTACTTTTCGGCCGCCGCCTGGAAGATCTTGGCGACCCGCCGCCCTTGGGCGCGCGCGTCGAAGGCGTAGAGGATCGGCCAGGAGCGGTCCGGCGTGTAGTTGGACGGCAGGTAGAGGGCATAGGCCTGATCCGGCTGGCCGGCGCAGGTCACCTTCTCGACAAGGGTGCCGCGCGGGAGCTCGGCGGGCCGGGGCGGAGGCGGGGCCAGCAGCAGGGCGGTCGCGAGGAGAGGGAGGATCATGGCCTTCAGGATAACTGAATTCGGGATGGGACGTAACGACGAATTCCTCAAGAAGTGGTAGGGAATCCCGAGGAGAATGGGCGGCCAGCCGGTCCGGTATACACTCTCGGTCTTCGTCCGTGTCATGAGGCCCGTGCCATGAGGATTGCCATGCTCAATCGCCGATTCCTGCTCTCCTTCGCTCTCGCTCTCGCGGTGATCGCACCCGCGGCCGCCGCGGACGGTCCGTTCCGCGACCTCGCGCTCGACTCGGTCCAGAACCTTCCGGCGCGCGGCGGCTCCTGGGAGACTCCCTTGCCGCGTCACTTCCGGGCGCTGGAGGTGGACGTCAAGGGGCTGGAGACCCTGCTCGACCGCGCGCCGGCCGAGCGCTCGGCGGCCGCCGCGGTTTCGCCGCTCGTGATCGCCCTCCCCTATCCGGACGGCAGCGACCGGCGCTTCCGCGTCGAGGAGTCGCCGATCCTGGAGCCGGCGCTGGCGGCGAAGTTCCCGGAGATCCGCACCTTCATCGCCCAGGGGATCGACGATGCCACGGCGACCGCGCGCCTGAGCCTGACTTCGCTCGGCTTCCACGCCATGGTGCTGTCGACGGCGGGCACCGTCTACATCGATCCCTACAGGAAATGGGACGCGCGCTATGCGCTCTCCTATTTCAAGGCCGACGCGGTCCGCGCTGCCGGCGCCCCCTTCCATTGCGACGTCAAGACCGGGAGCCCGGACGAGGAGTCGATCCTTCCGAGCGGCAAGGCGGGATCGCTGCCGGCCGCCGCCTCGGGCACTCAGCTCCGCACCTATCGCCTGGCGCTGGCGGCCGACGGCGAATACACGACGGCGGTCTGCGCGCCGAATCCGGCGGCGGTCTCCTGCGGGATGAACGCGATGGTGGTGTCGATGAACCGGGTCGACGGCGTCTACGAACGCGAGGTGGCGATCCGCATGGTGCTGATCGCCAACGACAACCTGCTCGTCTACACGGACGGCACCACCGACCCGTACACCAACAACAGCGGCTCCACCATGCTGGGGCAGAACAAGACCAACATCAACAACGTCATCGGGTCGGCCAACTACGACATCGGCCACGTCTTCTCGACCGGCGGCGGCGGCATCGCCCAGCTCGCGGTGCCCTGCACGGCCAACAAGGCGGAGGGGGTCACCGGCAGCTCCAGCCCGACCGGCGACGGCTTCGACATCGACTACGTGGCGCACGAGATGGGACACCAGTTCGGCGCCAACCACACGTTCAACGGCACCACCAGCAACTGCGGCGGCGGCAACCGCGCCGCGTCGGCCGCCTACGAGCCGGGGAGCGGCTCGACGATCATGGCCTACGCCGGCATCTGCGGCGCCGACGACCTCCAGCCGCACAGCGACGACACTTTCCATACCAAGAGCTTCGACGAGATCGTGGCGTTCTCGACCGGCACCGGCAACTCCTGCGCCGTGGTAACCGCGACCGGCAACACCCCGCCTGTCGCCAACGCGGGCGCGGCGTTCACGATCCCGAAGCAGACGCCGTTCGCGCTCACCGGCTCGGCCACCGACGCGGACTCCGATGCTCTCACCTATATGTGGGAGGAGTTCGACCTCGGCACCGCGGCGCCCCCCAACGACGACATCCTCGCGATACGGCCGATCTTCCGCTCGTTCGTGCCGCTGACCGTGCCGAGCCGCACCTTCCCACGCCTGGCGGACATCCTCAGCAACACCCCGACGTTCGGCGAGTCGATGTCGACGCGCAACCGCACCATGGTCTTCCGCCTGACCGCGCGTGACAACCGCGCCGGCGGCGGTGGGGTCAACTACGCCTCGACCAACATCACGGTGAACGCCGCCGCCGGGCCGTTCGCGGTGACCCAGCCGAACACGGCGGTGAGCTGGTTCGGCAACAGCACGCAGACGGTGACCTGGAACGTGGCCAACACCACGGCCGCGCCGGTGAATTGCGCCAACGTCGCGATCGACCTCTCGACCGACGGCGGCACGACCTTCTCCTCGCTCCTCGCCTCCACCGCCAACGACGGCACCGAGACGGTGACGATCCCCAACACGCCGACCTCCCAGGCGCGCATCCGCGTCTCCTGCGTGGGCAATATCTTCTTTGACATCTCGGATGCCAACTTCACGATCCTCGCCGACGACGGCCTACCGACACCGACCCTGGCTTCGATCTCCCCCACCAGCGGCCCGATCGGCGGCGGCACGGCGGTGACGTTGACCGGCACCGCTTTCGTCAACGGAGCGACGGTGCTGTTCGGAGGCACCGGAGCGGCCGCGGTCACCTTCAACAGCGCCACCTCGCTCACCGCCATCGCGCCGGCGCACGCGGCCGGCACGGTCGCCGTCACCGTGATCAATCCGGACACTCAGAGCTCCACTCTGGCGGGCGCTTTCCAGTATTTCGATCACAGCGGCATGTTCATCTTCAAGGACGGCTTCGAAAGCGGGGATACCCTGCCGTGGAGCGGATTCGCGCCCTGAGGGACCGGACCGGGATATAGTCCCGGCCCATGAAACGCATCGCATTCGCTCTGCTCGTTCTTCTGGCCGCCGGCTGCGGACGGTTCGGCAATGAAGCCGATTCGGCCAAGGTCGGCTCGCACGCCCAGCGGATCATCGTCATCGGGCAGCAGTACAACGAGATCATCTGGGATCTCGGCGCCCAGCAGGACGTGGTGGGCGTCGACTTCTCCAGCACCTATCCACCGGCAGTGAAAAAGGTGCAGACGGTGGGCTACCACCGCGCCTTGAGCGCCGAGGGGATCCTGTCGCTCAAGCCGACGCTGATCATCCACGACGGCAACATCGGACCGCCGCAGGTGCTGCAGCAGATCCAGAGCCTGAAGATCCCCACCGTCACGTTCAAGGCGAAGAACGATTCGATCGACGGCACCAAGGCGCTGATCCGCGAGATCGGCGCTTATTTTCACAAGGACGCGAAGGCCGAGGAGATCTGCCGCAAGCTCGACGCCGACCTCGCGGCGTCGCTGGCGGAGGTCAAGCGCTATACCGACCAGCCGCGGGTGGCGGTGATCCATTTCGGCCGCGCCTCCAGCATCTACCTAATCGTCGGCAGCGGCGGTAAGGGGGACGGCGGCGGCGCCGGGAAGATGATCGCCTGGGCCGGCGGCAAGATGGCGATCGACAAGGAGGGGATGGAGCGC
Source organism: uncultured Acidobacteriota bacterium (assembly GCA_963718645.1). Taxonomy (GTDB): domain Bacteria; phylum Acidobacteriota; class Thermoanaerobaculia; order Multivoradales; family UBA5704; genus DATARR01. Next base: position 398,960 of record OY970373.1, on the reverse strand, counting down.
ATGGCCTCGCCCGAGGTGGTGGCGAAGGCCAATCCGGACGTGCTGCTGATGACCGAGTTCGGCTACGACAGGCTGGGCGGCTCGCTCGATCAGATCAAGGCGCTGCCGGGAGTGGCGACCAGCAACGCGGCGAAGACCAACCGGATTTATCGAGTGGCCGAGCACGACCTGATGTATCTCAATCCCGACTCGGGCGCCGCCGTCGCCAAGATCGCCAAGCTGATCCACGAAGGCAAATGAGGAGCCGTACGCGCGCCGTGCTCGCGGCGCTCACGGTCGCGATGATCGCCGCGGCGCTGGTCTCGATCCGCTACGGCGCGCTCGACTTCTCCTGGCGGGAGATGGCGTCGGCCACGGCGGCGCTGCTCTCCGGCCACACCGGCGGCACGCTCGACGAGCGGATCTTCGCCGAGCTCCGCGTCCCCCGCGCGCTGCTCTGCCTGTTCGTGGGCGCCAGCCTCGGCGTGGGCGGCACGCTGATGCAGGCGCTGTTCCGCAATCCGATCGTCGAGCCCGGCCTGGTCGGCACCTCCAGCGGCGCGGCGTTCGGGGCGGCGCTCTTCTTCGTGCTCGGGTCGGCGCTCGGTTTCGAGGCGAGCCCGTGGGCGCTGCCGCTCGCGGCCTGCGCCGGCGGCGTGCTCGCCACCGGACTCGTGTTCGCGCTGGTGCAGGGGGGGCCCGGCGGGCGCGCCTCGGTGGCGGCGCTGCTGCTCACGGGGCTGGCGGTGAACGCGCTCTTCCTGAGCGGCATCGGCTTCCTCACCTACATCGCCCGCGACCCGCAGGCGCGCTCAATCGTCTTCTGGAATCTCGGCACGCTCTCGGCCGCCAATTGGCAGATGGTGGAGGTAGTGGGCGCCGCGACCGTCGCCGGCACGCTGCTCGCGATGCGCTACGCCAAGCCGCTCAACGCCCTGCTGATCGGCGACGACGAGGCCACCTACCTCGGCGTGAACGTCGGCCGGCTGAAGTGGATCGTGCTCGCCGTCAACGTCGGGATGGTGGCGATCGCCACGGCGTTCACCGGCGTGATCGGTTTCGTGGGATTGATCGTGCCGCACATCCTGCGCATGATCGGCGGCGCCGACAACCGCTACCTGATCCCCGCCAGCGCGCTGCTGGGGGGCACCCTGCTCACCCTCGCCGACCTGCTGGCGCGCGTCGCCCTGCGGCCGGCCGAGCTGCCGATCGGCATCGTCACCTCGGTGGTCGGCGTGCCGGTGTTCCTCTCCCTGCTGCGGCGCGGCCGGTATGCGTTCTGAGGCGGAGGGCGGATGATCGAGGCGCGCGGCCTCACCTACGCGGCGGGCAGCCACCCGATCCTCCACGGCGTCTCGGCTTCGTTCGAGGCCGGGCGGCTGCACCTGATCCTCGGCCCCAACGGCGCCGGCAAATCGACGCTGGTGAAGGTGCTCGCGCGGCTGCTCCGCCCCGGTTCCGGCCAGGTGCTCTACGGCGGCGCCGACGTCGCGGGGCAGAGCGAACAGGCGCTGGCCGAGCGGCGCGCGGTGCTCTCGCAGGCGGTCGAGATCGCCTTTCCGCTCTGGGTCCACGAGGTGGTGATGATGGGGCGCTACCCCCATTTCAGCGGTCGTCCGGCGACGCGGGACCTGGCCGTGGCGGCCGAGGTGATGGACTACTGCGACGTCGCCGGCCTCGCCGAGCGAAGCTATCCCACGCTCAGCGGCGGCGAGAAGCAGCGGGTCAATTTCGCGCGCGTGCTGGCGCAGATCTGGGAGCCGCGGCCGGACGGCGGCCGCTACCTCTTCCTCGACGAGCCGCTCACCTTCCTCGACATCGGCCACCAGATCGACCTGATGCGGAAGCTGAGCGAGCTCGCCGCGGCGCCGGACCTCACGGTCGTCGGGGTGGTCCACGACCTGGCCCTGGCGGCGCGGTTCGCCGATCAGCTCGTCCTCATCCATGAGGGCGCCGTGCTGGCGGCGGGGACGCCCGCCGAGGTGATGACGCCGGAGACCGTGCGCACCGCCTTCGGCGTCGAACCGGTGGTCCTCGCGGCGCCGGACGGCCGGCGGCATCTCGTGTTTGATTGAAATAGGACCGACTGAAGAAAAACCCGCGGCTCGATATAAACTGAGACCAGGGAGGATCCCATCCATGCGAACGCGCGTCGGCCTCGGTCTCGTGCTCGGTCTTCTTACGTTCGGCCCGGCCCTCGGGGCCGCCGAGCTTCCCCCCCTCGCCGATCAGGTGTCCGCCTGGGCAACCTCTATCGGCCACGGTGCCGTGGCGACCGCGGAGAAGCGAGACGGACGCTGGACGTTCGCCCTCGCCGGTCACCCCTTCGCGGCCGGGCACGCCGAGGTGGCGGCCCAAGACGTCCTGTTCGAGATCGGCTCCATAACCAAGGTGCTTACCGGCATTCTGCTCGCCGATGCCATCGCCGAAGGCAAGCTCGGCCTCGACGACACCCTGGCGCAGCGCCTGCCGGCGAAATTCGAGTACGCCGCCACCGGCACCGTGACGCTCAAGCAACTGGCGACTCACAGCTCGTGCCTGCCGCGGATTCCCGACAACATGATGAACGCCGGCGGCGACGATCCCTACGCGCAATATGACCGGAAGGCCCTGTTCGAATATCTCGCGAGCGCGAAGCTCCCGGCACAGCCGCCCTGCGCGCCGGACTACTCCAACCTCGGTTTCGGCATCCTCGGAGTCGTCCTCGAGATCGCCTATGACAAACCCTGGGCTGTCCTGGTCGCCGAGAAGATCACCGGCCCGCTGGGCATGACCGACACAGTCCAGGAGCTCTCCGCCGCGCAGCAGGCCCGCTTCGCGGAGCCCTGGGACGGCGATCAGCGCGCCCATCCCTGGACCTTCATGGCTTTGGCCGGAGCGGGCGCCCTGCGCTCGTCCCTCGCCGACATGAGCAAGCTGGCGGACGCGCTGCTGGCGGGGTCCAAGGGGCCGCTGGCCAAGGCGTGGCCACTGCTCGCCGGCGATTTCACGGATATGCCGGCGGAGGGTGGCAAGATCGGCCTCGCGCTCATTCACACGAAGAGCGGCGGCGAGGAGTCCTACCTGCACGACGGGGGGACCGGAGGCTACCGGAGCCTGATCCAGGTCCGTCCAGCGAGCGGCCGCGCCGCCGTCGTGCTGGCGAGCAATGCCACGGCGGGCCCGGATGGATGGCTAGCGGCACGGGAGGCGGAAGGACGCCCGCCGGTGACCCGAGCGGAGGTGGCTTTGCCGGCCGCGACGCTCGAGCACTACGCCGGGGTCTATACAATCGACAAGTCGACGCGCTTTACGCTGATCCAACGGGGCGACGGCCTGCTCGCGCGGCTCACCGGACAGCTTTTCGCGCCGGTCTTCGCCAGCGCCAGGGATGAATTCTTTTACAAGGCCATCGACGCGCAGCTTAGCTTCCATCGTGATACTGAAGGGAAGGTCTCCGGCCTGACGCTGCATCAGAATGGCCGCGATATCACGGCCGTCCGCGACCCCGGACCTGTCCCGCATTTCGAGTTCCCCAACGCCGCCGCTCTCGCGGAGTACGCGGGAACGTACGATTTCGGCCAGTTTATGCCCGGCGCCACGATCACGGTGAGCGCCACGTCCTCGGGACTCGCGGCGATGCTCACCGGTCAGCCGGCGTTCCCCGTCTTCTGCGTCGGCAAGGACCGGTTCGAGTACGACGTCGTAGTCGCCAGCCTGACCTTCGAGCGCGACGCGGCCGGCAAGGTGCTGGCGGTCGTGCTGCATCAGAATGGACGGGACATGAGGGCACCGAGGCGCTGAAGGCCACGCCGCCCTCGAACGGCGAAAGGTCTAGACCGCGACCGCCAGCGGCTCTTCCACCGCGGCGATCTCCTCGAAGCGGGCCGAGAAGTGACGGAGCACCTTGGGGGCGAACGTCATCCGCAGGCCGCGCAGCGTGTGGCGCATGTCGCGGATGTCCCCGAGCACCTCGGCGACGTACTCCAGGTGGGAGTTGGTGAAGACGCGCCGCGGCACCGCCAGGCGGATCAGCTCCATCGGCGCCGGGATCGGCTCGCCGGTCTCCGGATGCTCGCTGCCGAACATCACGCTGCCGATCTCCACGCCGCGGATCCCCCCCTCGCGGTAGAGCGCCACCGAGAGCGCCTGCGCCGGGAATTCCAGGGGTGGGATGTGCGGCAGGAGCTTCTTGGCGTCGATGTAGACGGCGTGGCCGCCGGTGGGCTGCATGATCGGGATGCCCGCCGCGGTCAGCAGGGCGCCGAAGTTCTCCACCTGCCCGACGCGGAAGCGCAGGTAGCTCTCGTCCAGCACCTCGCGCAGGCCGCGCGCCACCGCCTCGAGGTCCCGCCCGGCGAGGCCGCCGTAGGTGGGGAACCCCTCGATCACGATCAGCCGCTGCTTCAGCGTCTCCAGCAGCTCCTCGTTGCGGCTGGCCAGGAAGCCGCCGATGTTGGCCAGGCCGTCCTTCTTGGCGCTCATGGTGCAGCCATCCGCGTAGCTGAACACCTCGCGCACGATCTCGGCGACCGACTTGTGGGCCTGGCCCTTCTCGCGCTGTTTGATGAACCAGGCGTTCTCGGCGAAGCGGCAGGCATCGATGTAGAAGGGGATCGAGAACTCGCGGCAGAGCTCGGAGACCGCCTTGACGTTGCCGAGCGAGACCGGCTGGCCGCCCCCCGAGTTGTTGGTCAGGGTGAGCATGCAGACCGGGATGTTCCCCTCCTCTTCCATGAACAGCTTGCGCAGCCGGAGGAGGTCCATGTTCCCTTTGAACGGGTGGTTGGCCTGCGAATCGCGCCCCTCGGGGATGACCAGGTCGAGCGCCACGCCGTGATTGACCTCGATGTTGGCGCGGGTGGTGTCGAAGTGGCTGTTGTTCGGGATTACCATGCCCGGCCGGGTCAGCAACGTCGAGAAGAGCAGGTTCTCAGCCACCCGTCCCTGATGGACCGGGAGGAAGGCCGGGAAGCCGAAGACGTCGCGGATCGCGTCCTGGAGATGAAAGAAGTTGCGGGCGCCGGCGTAGGCCTCGTCCCCCTGCATCATGCCGGCCCACTGCCAGTCGGACATCGCCGAGGTGCCGGAGTCGGTGAACAGGTCGATGAAGACCGCCTCGGACGGGATCTTGAACAGGCTGAATCCCCCCTCGACGAGGAGGCGCTCGCGCTCCTCGCGCGGCAGCAGTTGGATCTTCTCGACGACTTTGACGCGCCAGGGCTCGGGCAGTGTACGGCTCATCGGTGTTTTCCCCCCAAGGATCGCCGTCGGGGAGACGGCGAAAAAATATTCATATACGTCGATATTCAGCGAAGCCTGCAAGACAGCGCCGGGTTACCTGAAGAGTGCCTCACGGCCTGAATTGCGGGACACCTTTCGGCGGCCTGCGCGTCGACTCGAGCCTGATACCATCCCCGGGCCATGGCCGCCCCCTTGATCGAGCTGCGAAACCTCACCAAGGACTACCTGGAGGGGAGCCGACGGCGGCTGGTGCTGTGCGACGCCAACCTCTCGATCCAGCGCGGTGAATTCGCGGTCCTGATCGGTCGGAGCGGCACGGGGAAGTCGACGCTGCTCAACCTGCTCTCCGGGATCGACCCGCCCAGCTCCGGCGAGGTGGTGATCGACGGCGTTACGATCTCCGCCCTCTCCGAGCGCGACCGCACGCTCTTCCGCCGCGACAAGATCGGCTTCGTCTTCCAGTTCTTCAACCTCATCCCCACGCTGACCGTCGAGGAGAACCTGCTGCTGCCGATGGAGCTGAAAGGGCGCGTCGGCCCCGAGCAGCGGCGCGCCGCGCTGGCGCTCCTCGCAGAGGTAGGGATCGCCGACCGGGCGGCGAGCTATCCGGACCGGCTGTCCGGCGGCGAGCAGCAGCGGGTGGCGGTGGCGCGGGCCCTGGCGCACGATCCCCTGCTGGTCCTCGCCGATGAGCCGACCGGCAACCTCGATCTCGAGACCGGCCTCCAGGTGCTCGACCTCCTCGATCGCCTCACCCGCCAAGCCGGCAAGACCATGGTCATGGTCACCCACAGCCCTGAGGTGGTGGGGCTCGCCGACCGGGTGTTCCGCATCGAGGAGTGCCGGCTGGTGGAGCAGCACGGATGAATCTCCTCTGGCGATCGAGCTTCCGCTACCTCCTCCGCCACCCCTGGCAGTTTGGCCTCGCGGTGGTGGGGGTCGCCCTGGGGGTCGCGGTGGTGGTCTCCATCGGCCTCGCCAACGCCAGCGCCAGCCGCGCCTTCACGCTCTCGACCGAGGCGGTTACCGGCAGGGCCACGCACCAGGTGATCGGCGGACCCGTGGGGATCCCCGACGACGCCTTCCGCCGCCTGGAGCTGGAGGCTGGCGTCGAGCGGGCGGCGCCGGTGGTCGAAGGCTGGATCGGTCTGCCGGCCAGCCCGCCGAGCCCCCCCGCACCCTCCACCTGCTCGGCGTCGATCCCTTCTCCGAAGCGCCCTTCCGTTCCTACCTGGGCAGCCCGGGAGGCGAGGCGCGGCAGGGACCGACCGCAATCGATCTCGGCGTCCTCCTGACGCGGCCCGGCGCGGCCGTGCTGACGGCGGACACGGCACGGGAGATCGGGGTGCGCGCTGGAGACTCGTTCACCGTGCGGGCCCGCGGGATCGAGCAGCGGCTCCTGCTCGCCGGCACCCTGGCGCCCGAGGACGCGAGCACTCGCCGGGCGATCGCCGATCTGGTGGTGATGGACATCGCCTCCGCCCAGGAGCTGCTCGGGCGAGTGGGACGGATCGACCGGATCGATCTCATCGTCGATGCCGGCGCGGCCGGGAGACGCCAGCTCGCGCAAGCCCGGTCGGTGCTGCCGCCCGGCGTCCAGATCCTCGCGGCGGCCGGCCGCACCAGGACCACCGAGGAGATGACGCGAGCCTTCCGCCTCAACCTCACCGCGCTGTCGCTGCTGGCGCTGGTCTGCGGCGCCTTCCTGATCTACAACACGATGACCTTCTCGGTGGTGCAGCGGCGGCAATGGATCGGCACCCTGCGGGCGCTGGGCGTCTCGCGCCGCGAGATCCTCGCGCTCATCCTCGGCGAGGCGTCGGCGGTGGCGCTGCTCGGCACCACAGCCGGCCTTGGCGCCGGCATCCTCCTCGGACGCGGGCTGGTGCGGCTGGTGACGCAGACGATCAACGACCTCTATTTCGTCGTCTCCGTGCGCGACCTGGCCCTATCGCCCTCGACGCTCGCCCTCGGCGCCCTGCTCGGCATCGGCGCGACGCTCGCCGCGGCGCTGGTGCCGGCGATCGAGGCCACCCAGGCGCCGCCGCGCGCCGCGCTCCTCCGCTCGACCCTAGAGGCGCGCCTGCGCCGCTCGCTGCCGCGGACGGCGGCCCTGGGGGTCGGCCTGCTGGCGGCCGGCGGCGCCCTGCTGATGCCGCGCGACCTGGCGGTGAGCTTCGCGGGGCTGTTCGCGGTGATCCTCGGCTGCGCGCTGCTCACCCCCGTCGCTACCGTCCTCCTGATGCAGCTCCTCCGCCGGCCGCTGGGTGCCGCGCTCGGCATCCTCGGCCGGATGGCCGCCGGCGGCGTCGTCGCCGCGCTCTCGCGCACGGCGGTGGCCATCGCGGCCCTGGTGATCGCGGTGTCGGTGACGGTCGGGATCGGCGTGATGATCGACAGCTTCCGGCAGACGGTGGTGCGCTGGCTGGAGATGACGCTGCAGTCGGACGTCTACGTCACCGTGGCCAGCCGGGCGGGGGGCTTCAGCGGCACCGACCTCGATCCGGCGGTAGCCGCCCGGGCGCTGGCGCAGCCGGGGGTCGCGGGGGGGCATACCATTCGCCGTGTCGAGCTCCCCACCGCCGCCGGGCCGATCCGCGTCGTGGCGATCGGCGCCGACGCGAGGACCCTCGCCCGCACCTTCGAGCTCAAGGAGGGGCACCCGGCCAAGACCTGGCCGGCGTTCCAGGCACGCGACGCGGTCCTCGTCTCCGAGCCCTACGCCTCCCGCACCGGCCTCGGCGTCGGCGCGCACCTCCGCCTGCGCACGGCGCGCGGGGACCGCGACTTCCAGGTGATGGGCGTCTACTACGACTACGCCTCCGACCAGGGGGTCGTCCTGATGAGCCGGGCGACCTACCTGCGCCACTGGAACGACCCCTTCCTCACCGGCTTCGCGCTCGATCTCGCTCCCGGCGCCGATCCGGACCGCGTGGCCGAGCGGCTGCGGGGCACGATCGGGACCGGCCGGGCGCTGATGATCCAGTCGAACCGGTCGCTGAAGAAGATCTCGCTCGACATCTTCGACCGCACCTTCCTGATCACCTCGGTGCTGCGGCTGCTGGCGGGGCTGGTGGCCTTCATCGGCGTCCTCTCCTCGCTGATGGCGCTCCAGCTCGAGCGCGCCCGCGAGCTCGGCGTGCTGCGGGCCAACGGCATGACGCCCGCCCAGGTCTGGCAGCTCGTGACCGCGCAGACCGGCCTGATGGGGCTCGCCGCCGGCCTGCTCTCGCTGCCGGTCGGCGTGACGCTGGCGGCGGTGATGATCTACGTCATCAACCGCCGCTCCTTCGGCTGGACCATCCGCATGGAGCTCGCCCCCTCAGTCCTCCTCCAGGCCCTCCTCCTCGCCCTCGCCGCCGCCCTCCTCGCCGGCCTCTACCCCGCCTTCAAGATGGCGCGGACGTCGCCGGCGCTGGCGCTGCGGGAGGAGTGAAATCGCCTCCTGAGGATTGACTCGGCACTCTAGCTGTCTTAGGATCAGACGACGGGAGAGCCTATGAAGACGAAAGCGGACATGTCTGGAAGGAAACCAGCCCGAACCAAGGCGCCGGGAAAGCCTAAGTCGCCCAGCGCACAGATCCTCCGCGATGCCGCCTGGAAGGCGGAAAGGAAGTGGTTCCAGGAGAACAGGCCCCTCGATTCCCTCTCCCTGTTCGCGAAGTATTTCCAGCGTCTCGGCTAAGCGTGGCCTATCCGGTCGAGCCCGCAGCTTTCCTGCGCGAGTTTGTCTCCAGCTTTTTCGAGAGCCGGCTTCTCAGCGGAGCCGTTTCGGTCGACGAGTATCACGACCGGCTCGCCGCCATCCGCAAGGACAAGAGGTTCGTCACGCTCAGCCGTCGCCTCTTCGAGGATGCGCCCGAGCCCGTGCAACTGGACGGCTACGGCCAGCTTCGCATCGTCGAGCTTCGAGAGCCGGATGGCAGCCGCTTTCCGTTCTGCAAGGCTTGGCCAGGACGGAACCGTCCGATCGGAAGCAACTGACATGCTTCGTCGGTCACAGGTTTTTTCCCAACATCGAAAAGTCGCTTCGGTTCAATCTCGTACACCTCTTATCGCCCTATGGGATCGGTCTCCGCTGGTCAGGGTACGACCTGAGCGCGAGAGACGTCTTCGACGAAATCGTCCGCGGCATCGCGGCGGCCGACCTCTGCCTGTTCGATAACCTGGGGACTTTGAACCGGCCGAACGTCTATATCGAGATCGGAATCGCTCACGCCCTAGGGAAACCGATGATGGTTTGCGAGTATGCGGGGGACACGGTAGGCGGCCGGGAAAAAATCGCGGATACGGGAAGTGTGCCGTCCGATCTCAAGGGCCTCTTCCGGCTTCAGTATCGGAGCTACGAGGAGCTCTGCCGTCAGCTCTGCTTCAATCTCCCGCTCTTTCTCGCGCGCCATGAGCTTGGCTGAATGAAGACGGCTATGCTGTTGGGATGACGTTCCGGCCCCGATCGGCGATCCTGCTCCTCGCGATCGCCGCTGCGTTCACCTCCTGCCAGGAGCCCGCCTCCCAGCCCCGCGCCTCCCTCTCGCTCGACGGCGCCCTGCGCGCGGCCGACGACCGGGGATACGCCAAGGCGCTGGCGCCACGCGAGTTCCACTTCCCTGCCGATCATGGGCCGCATCCGGAGTTCCGCACCGAGTGGTGGTATTACACGGGCAACCTGGCGACGGCGGAGGGGCGGCGCTTCGGGTTTCAGCTCACATTCTTTCGCTCGGCGCTGGCTCCGGAGAGCCTTAAGCGCGCTTCCGCCTGGGCGACCCGGCAGGCGTGGCTGGCCCATTTCACGGTGAGCGACGTCGACGGGAAACAGTTTCATTCCTTCGAGCGCTGGAGCCGCGGCGCCGTCGGTCTCGCGGGAGCGCAGGCCGCTCCCTTCAAGGTGTGGGTGAAGGACTGGACGGCCGAAGGCGCTCCGGTCCTCCCCATGCACCTCAAGGCGGCGGAAGGGGACGTCGCGATCGATCTCCTGCTCCAGGCGGGAAAGCCCCCTGTCCTGCAAGGCGACCATGGCCTCAGCCGCAAGGGCGCCGAGCCGGGCAACGCCTCCTACTACTACTCGCTGACCCGCATGCCGGCCGCCGGCACGGTCCGCGTGGGCGGGGAAAAGTTTCAGGTCACCGGCGACGCCTGGATGGACCGCGAATGGAGCACCAGCTCTCTCGCCGCGGGCCAGGTGGGATGGGACTGGTTCGCCCTCCAACTCGCGGACGGCTCGGACCTCATGCTCTACCGCCTGCGCCGGAACGACGGCTCCGCCGATCCGGCGAGCAGCGGCACGGCCATCGCTCATGACGGAAGCTCCCGGCTGCTCGCCCTCGCCGATTTCCAGGTCGAGAGCCGCGGCGTCTGGCGGAGCCCGCGGAGCGGCGCCCGCTATCCTGAGAGCTGGCGGATCCGCGTGCCCGGGGAGGGGCTCGACCTCGACGTCCGCCCCCTGCTCGCCGACCAGGAGCTCGACGTCTCCATTCGCTACTGGGAGGGCGCCGTCGAGGTCAGCGGCACCCGCCGCGGCGCGCCGGTCCGGGGCTACGGCTACGTCGAGCTGACCGGATACGCCGGAGCCCGGTAAGAACTCCATCCTCCATACGTTGGGAGGTTGTGCGAGCGCAACCTTCACGCCCGCACGACGTACCCGGGCCGGGATCCGCCGCGTGGGTTGGAGAATGCCTCCTCATCCTCGTCCCACCGGCGGGCTCCCGGCCCGGATCTTTCGCGACCCGTGAGATGATCCAAACAAATTTTTGAGGGAGATCCCCGATGAAGACTCCATTTCGCGTCGTTTCGACCCACTTGGCCGTCGCGGCGCTTCTCGCCGTCTCGAGCGCGGCCACGGCGAGCGCCCGTCCGCCGGGCAAGGCGGCGCCTGCGAAAACGACGAAGGCCGCCGGCGCGCCGCGGCAGGTGAAGGCCTACACGATCGATCAGTTCCTCGCCAACACGGCCTATGGCGGCGCCTCGTTCTCGCCGGACGGCAGCAAGCTCCTGGTGGGGAGCAACCAGACGGGCGTGTTCAACGCCTTCTCCATCCCGGTCGAAGGCGGCAAGCCGGTCCAGCTCACCGACTCGAAGGTGAGCGCCATCCAGGCGATCGGCTATTTCCCCCACGACGAGCGCTTCCTCTACACCAGCGACCAGGGGGGGAACGAGAAGGACCATCTCTACGTGCAGTCGCCCGACGGCAAGGTCCGCGACCTCACCCCGGGGGACAACTTGAAAGCCGACTTCACGAGCTGGGCGCCGGACGGCAAGAGCTTCTTCCTGATCACCAACGAGCGCGACGCCGCCGCCTTCGACTTCTACGAGATGGCCGTCGACGGCTACGAGCGCAAGCTCCTCTACAAGAACGAGGGAGGATACATCGGCGGCACCGTCTCGCCGGACCGCCGCTACCTCGCCCTCGACAAGGCGTTCACCAACGCCGCGGTCGACATCGACCTGCTCGACCGTACCACCGGCAAGATCACACCCCTAGTCTCCCATCAGGAGGCCGGCGCCGAGGTGGCCAATGCCGCGCAGGGCTTCAGCCCAGACGGCAAGAGCTTCTACTACACGACCGACAAGGGGTCGCAGTTCGCGTACCTGATGCGCTACGACCTCGCGGCCGGGAAATCGACCGAGGTGCTGAGCCCCCGCCCTCACTGGGACGTGCAGGGAGCCAGCTTCTCCCGCGACGGCCGCTGGTTCAGCGTCGCCATCAACAACGACGCCAGGACCGAGCTGCGCGTCTTCGAGGCGGCCGGGATGAAGCCGGTGAAACTGCCGGCCCTCCAGGCGGACATCACCGGCCTCAACTTCCAGCCGCACGGCTCGCTGATGGCCTTCTACGCCGAGGCGGCCGGCCCGCGCGACCTCTACGTGAGCGATCTCAAGACCGGCAAGGTGCTGCGCCAGCTCACCCACGCCCTCAACCCGGCGATCGATCCCAAGGACCTGGTGACGCCGCGGGTGGCGCGTTTCAAGTCCTTCGACGGCACCGAGATCCCCGGCATCCTCTACCGCCCCTGGGCTGCCTCGCCGGACGCCAAGGTGCCCGGCCTGGTGCTGGTCCACGGCGGCCCCGGCGGCCAGTCGCGGCTGGGCTACAGCGGCCTCACCCAATACCTGGTCAACCACGGCTACGCCATCTTCGCCATCAACAACCGGGGCAGCAGCGGCTACGGCAAGGCCTTCTACGCCATGGACGACCGCAAGCACGGCGAGGGGGACCTCGACGACTGCGTGGCGACGAAGAAGATGTTCGCGGCGACCGGCTGGGTGGATCCGGCCCGGATCGGGATCATCGGCGGCAGCTATGGCGGCTACATGGTGCTCGCCGCCCTCGCCTTCCGGCCCACGGAATTCGCGGCCGGCGTCGACCTCTTCGGCGTCTCCAACTGGCTGCGTACCCTGGAGAGCATCCCCGCCTGGTGGGGGGCGGAGCGCGACGCCCTCTACAAAGAGCTGGGCGATCCCAGGACCGACGCCGAGTACCTCAAGAAGATCTCGCCGCTCTTCCATGCCGACCAGATCGAGCGGCCGCTCATCGTGCTCCAGGGGGAGAACGACCCGCGCGTGCTGAAGGCGGAATCGGAGGAGATCGTCGACGCCGTCAAGAAGAAGGGGGTGCCGGTCGAGCTCCTGCTTTTCCCGAACGAGGGGCACGGCTTCGCCCGCAAGGAGACCCAGGAGAAGGCCTACACGGCGACGCTGAAGTTCCTCGACAAGTACCTGAAAGGCGCTTCGTAGCGCGGCTACAGGAGAGAGGGGGCCGTGAGATGATCCGCCCGCGATGGCGTCGCCCCCGCTCCTCCCCCTGATCCTGTTCGCGCTCACCTACGTCGGTCTCGCCCTGGGGAGGATCCCGGGACTGGCACTCGACCGCACCGGGTTCGCCGTGCTGGGGGCGGTCGCCTTCCTCGCCACCGGCTCGATCACGGTGCAGCAGGCCAAGGAGGCGGTGGACGCGCCGACCCTCGCCGTGCTCTTCGGCATGATGCTGCTCTCGGCGCAGTACCGGCAGTCGGGGCTCTACTCGGCGATCGGCGGCCGGCTGGCGAAAGTGGCGGACCCCCGAAGGCTGCTGCTGGGAATCATCGTGGTCACCGCTCTCCTCTCGGCGGTGCTCACCAACGACGTGATCTGCTTCGCGCTGACGCCCCTGCTGGCGAGCGCGCTCGCCGCCTCGCGCCGTCCCCCCCTCCCCTACCTGCTCGCCCTCGCCTGCGCCGCCAACCTCGGCAGCGCCCTAACGCCGATCGGCAACCCGCAGAACATCCTGATCGCGCAGTCGCTCCACCTCCCGTTCCTCCCCTTCGTGGCGGCCTGCGCCGCGCCGGTCGTGCTCTCGCTCGGCGTGCTCTACGCGATCGTGGCGCCGTGGCTCGGCAAGGCGGGCGCCGGCGCGGTCGCGGGCGATTCCGGCAGCCCCGCCGCGGCCGAGGAGGCGATCCCTCTCCATCGCTGGCAGGCGACGAAGGCGGTGCTGCTGACCGTGGCCGCGATCGCCCTCTTCGTCTCGCCGGTGCCGGCGCCGCTGACCGCCTTAGGGATCGCCGGCTTCGTGCTGACCAGCCGGCGGATGGCGACGCGCGACCTGCTGGCGCAGGTGGACTGGACGCTGCTCGCCCTGTTCGTCGGCCTGTTCGTGGTCGGGCGCGGCTTCGAGGTCTCGGGCTGGACCGCGGCGGCCCGCAACGCCCTCGCCCACGCGGGCGGCGATCTCTCGCACCCGGCGGTGCTGGTGGTCGCGGTGTCGCTGCTCTCCCTGCTGGTGGGGAATGTGCCGGCGGTGATGCTGCTGCTCCCCTTCGTGGCGCGCCAGGCGGGGACGGGCTACGCCATGGCCCTCTCCAGCACCTTCGCCGGCAACGCCGTGCTGGTGGGGAGCGTCGCCAACCTGATCGTCGCCGAGCAGGCGGCGAAGGTGGGGATCCGCTTCGGCTTCCGCGAGCACCTGAAGGTCGGCCTGCCGGTGACGCTCGCCTCGCTGGCCCTGGCCGCCGCCGCCATGCTGCTCTGGCGGCTCTAGAGCAGCAGAACTAGGAAAACAAGGGACGAAAGGGACTGCAGGGAGAACCAAGGCCAGAGCGGTTTTTGTTGTTCCTGCAGTCCCTGTGGTCCCTGCTGTCCCTTTCGTCCCTTGTTCGCATTTTCCAGCTATACGCGCCGCAGTAGCAGGTGCCGGTAGGCGGCCACCGAGGGCTCGTCGCGCTCGACCACGAAGGGGGCGCCGGAGCGGGCGAGGATCTCGCCCATCCGCCGGTTGGTGCTGGTGAAGACGAAGTCGAGCAGCGCCAGGCCGGCGCGGCGGAGCGGCCCGACGCTCGCCTCGTCGGGGAGGAACTTGTCGAACACGGCCAGCCTCCCTCCCAGCCGGAGCACACGCGCGGCCTCGGCGAGGCAGCGGACGGGGTCGGGGATGACCTCCAGCACCATGTGCAGGATGGCGGCGTCGAAGCCGCCGTCGGGGAGGTCGAGCGCCATGCCGTCCATCACCCGGTATTCGATCCCCGTCCGCGCGTGGGCCTCGGCCTGCCGGATCATGGCTGGAGTCAGGTCGGTCGCCAGCACCTCGACCTCCGTGGGGACGAAGGGGAGGTCGGCGCCGGTGCCGCAGCCGATGATCAGCAGCCGCTCCCCCGGCCGCAGGGCCAGCAGCTCGATCGACCGCCGCCGCTCGCGCGGGAAGCGGGTGACGCGGTCGTAGTGGGGCGCCCAGAAGGAGTAGCGGAAGCGGATCCAGGCGTTGGACGGCATCGGAAAAAAGGGTGGGCAGGGGCGTCCCGAGGGAGCGCCCCTACCCGAGGGGAGAAAGGGCGAGAGATGCCGGAGCGGAGCTCAGAACGGCATCCTCAGGTGTCCGAGGTCCTCGCGGCGGCCGAGCGGCAGGGCCGGCCCGCGGAGGGAGTCGTCGAAGAACTGGCGGACCTGGACCGGGTCCATGTGGGCGAGGCGGTGGTAGAAGCGGAGCGCCACCTCGACCTCGGTGCGCCAGAGCGCGCAGCGGTCGTCCGCCGCGGTCCGCGCGTCGTCGGCGTCCTGCGGCGAGGCCACGTAGGCGCTGTGGCTGCACACGTGGCGGGCCCAGCACCCCCAGCAGGAGGAGTCGGCGAGGTCGAGGTCCCCCCGCGGTTCCTCTCCCGTCCCGTCCGCAGCTTCCGGCAGCGAGCGCAGGTCGAGGTGGTCGAAGAACGAGCGCGGATAGTCGTCGGCCGCCGGCATCAGTCCGGCGAAGCCGCCACGCTCGCCGTAGGCCTGGTCGAGCGGCTCGCTGTGCATCAGGCGGTCGACCACCCGGGTCAGCGGCCTGAAGTCGACCGGCAGCCGCTGGGCGGCGAGCTCGTCGGCCATCTCGTCGCAGATCGACAGCAGGTCGTTGCGAATCTCCAGCCGGCGGCCGGGGCGGTGCGCGCCGTCGCCGAACGCCGAGTCCTCCAGCACCAGGGCGTCCACCCGGCGGACGCCGGTCCGCTTCGCCCACTCCCAGAGGTCGAGCAGGCGGCCGCGGTCGAGCACGCAGTGGACGGTCAGCCGGTCGGCCGAGCCGGCGAGCAGCCGGCGCACCGCCACCTCGGCCTCCCAGGTCGCGTGGTCGGCGGGCAGGTCGGCGTAGAGCCCCTGGCAGGGAGCCGGATAGCTGCCGCAGAGCAGCCGCACCTGGAAGCCGTAGCTGGCCAGGAAGGCGGCGCGGTCGGCGGTCACCTCGGCGGCGGCCACCGTCAGCTCGAAGGCGATCTCCTGCCGGAGCAGCGCGGCCAGGCGCGAGGACTCGACGGCGATCCGCTCGAGCAGCGCGCGGCCCGGGAACGCGCCCCCCCAGTTGAGATGGAGCTTGACCCGGCCGGCGCTGAAGCCCTGCTTGAACACGAAACCCACCACCTCCAGGGCGGCGTCCTCGCGCGCCTGGTCGATGCGGACGTGGAGCTCGTCGTCGATCCGGTAGATCGACCCCAGGCTCCACCATCCCGTCTCGGGCAGGCCGGCGGCGCCGAAGCCGGAGCTCCACCCCGCGCCCCCCTCGCTGGTCAGCAGATCCTCGTTGACCAGCCAGCCGAGCAGCGCCTCGTCGAGGTCCCCCGTCTCCAGCGCCGGCGCGATGTAGAACTGCAGGTCGTCCGGCACCTCCACCACCGCCGCCCGCTCCAGGTCGTAGATCAGGCTGCAGGAGCCATCCCCCTCGATCAGGGGGTGCAGGGCCCTGAGCCGCAGGGCGCCGGGCATGGGCATGGTGGCGATGGGAAACATGGCTCGTCCTCCTGTTCGGTGAAGCCGGCGACGGCTCGGCCCTCCCCCACCTCTACAGTGACCGGGACGGCCTGTTCGTTTCGCCTCTACTACCTTCGTTTCCGCTGAGCGGTTTTTCGGGACAAAAATCTCCAACTTTCTTTCGCGAGCCCGTTTTCCGGGGGTTTGCGGAACGATCTCCTGAATGCGAAAACCCTTTATTTCGCCGCGCTCCCCGGCTTCAGCCAGCGGTCGAGCCAGGCCAGCACCGTGTCGTGCCAGAGGATGCTGTTGGCGGGCTTGAGCACCCAGTGGTTCTCGTCGGGGAAGTAGAGGAACTCGCTGGGGATCCCCTTCCGTTGCAGGACATTGAACGAGGCGAGCCCCTGGGTGACCGGAATCCGGAAGTCGAGGGCGCTGTGGACCACCAGCATCGGCGTCTTCCACCGCTCGACGAAGTCCACCGGATTGTTCTTCTCGTACATCTGCGGGTTCTTCCAATAAGGGCCGCCGAACTCCCATTCCGGGAACCAGAGCTCCTCGGTGCTGTAATACATCATCCGCTGATCGAAGGTGCCGTCGTGATCCACCAGGCATTTGAAGCGGTCCGGCCAGTTCCCCTGGATCCAGTTGATCATGAAGCCGCCGTAGGAGGCGCCGAGGGCGCAGACGCGGTCGCCGTCGATCCACGGGCTCTTCTGGAGCGCCGCCTCGAGCCCCTTCTGGAGGTCGATCAGCGGCCAGCCCCCCCAGTTCATCCGGATGGCGTCGGTGAACCCCTGCCCGTAGCCGGTCGAGCCGTGGAAGTCGACGGTGACCACCGCGTAGCCCGCCCCGGCATAGGGCTGCGGGTTCCAGCGGTAGTGGAACTCGTTGTTGAACGATCCTTGAGGCCCACCATGGATGAGGAAGGCGAGCGGATATTTCTTGCCGGCCTCGAAGCCGGCCGGCTTGGTGATCCAACCCCACACCGTGTCGCCGTTGGCGCCCTTGAACGAGAACTGCTCGGACTCCCCCATCCGGACGCCCGCCAGGGCCTCGCGGTTGACGTGGGTGATCTGTGCGGCCCCCGTGCCGTCGCGCCCCACGGTGTAGAGCTCGACCGGCGAGCTCAGCGTGTCGAGCCCGTAGACGATCCGGTCGCCGGCGAGCTTGGGATCGTGGACGTGCCCCTGCGCCACCAGCTTCGTCACCTTGCCGCCGGCGATGTCGATGGCGAACAGCGGCGTCTGCCCGATGTCCTCGGCGACGGTGTAGAGGGTGCGGCCGTCCGCCGAGAAGAACACCCCGGTCGACGAGCGGTCCCAGGACTCCGCCAGCACCCGCTCGCGGCCGGTGGCGAGGTCGCGCAGCCGGATGCGGAAGCGGTCGGCCTCGAAGCCGGCGCGCGCCATCGCCAGATAAGCCAGGGTCTTGCCGTCCGGCGAGAAGACCGGCTGGGTGTCCCACGCCAGGTTGGCCTTGGTCAGGTTCTGCGGCGCCGCCGAGCCGTCCACCGGCACGCTGTAGAGGTCGAAGTTGGTCGACCAGGGCTCCTCGCGGCCGGCGACGCGGGCGGAGAAGACGATCGTCCTGCCGTCCGGCGAGAAGGCGAACTCCTCGGCGCCGCCGAAGGGGCGCGAGGGGACGTCGGCGTTCATCCCCAGCGTGACGTCGGCCGGATCACGGGGGCCCTCGGTGACCAGCGCCATCACGAAGAGGTGGTTGCGGAGCCCCGTCGACCAGGTGTCCCAGTGGCGCACGAAGCCGCCGTTGTCGGGGAAGAGCTGGCCGGAGGCCTTGGTCTTCGCCTTGGCGTCGAGCCGGTCCTTGGTGCAGTCGAGCGTCGGGCAGTCGGGATAGACCTCCAGGCTGAAGGCGAGCCGCGCGCCGTCGGGCGACACCGTCAGGTTCGACACGTCGAAGGGCAGTTGGGTCACCTGCACGGGCGCGCCCGGGGCTCCTCCGGATAGATCCAGCTTCCAGACCTGGCTCGATTTCGAGCGGGTGGAGAGGAAGTAGAGGCTCTTGCCGTCCGGCGACCAGCGCGGGGTGTCGTCCGAGGCCGGATCGTCGGTCAGCCGGGTCAGGCCGCTCCCATCGGCGTTGACCAGCCAGAGGTCGGTCCGCCCCCGGTTGGCCTCGAGATCGGTGGCGCGGACCACGAAGGCGATGCGGTCCCCCTTCGGCGAGGGCTCGGGGTCCGAGATCCGCTGCATCGTCACCAGGTCGTGGACGTTGAACGGGTGCGGCTCGGCCGCCAGGGCGGGGAGCGCCGCCAGGAGAAGCGGGAAGGCGAGGAGAGACAGCTTGCGCATGCGAAGACCTCCGAGGGAGTTGGCGGGGGAGACTCTACTTCAGACGGCGCCCCTTCGGGCCCCTCACTCCCCAACCCCTCTCTCCCAGCCCTCCACCCACCCTTCCGGGGAGAGAGGGGCTAAAACAACCGCGAGCCTCAAGCTGCCTTGGTTTTTAGACTAACCACTCCCTCTTCTCCCCGGCAGGGTGGGTGGAGGGCTGGGAGAAGAGGGCCGGGTGATGAGGGGCCCTCCTACCCGCACTCCCCGCCCTTCGCCATCTCCGCCACCATGCCGTCGACCTCCTCCACGTCCTCCGCCTCCGGATCGAGCTGCGCGTACCTCCGGAGCTGGACGCAGGCGCCGCGGAAGTCCTTGCGGTCGCGCAGCAGCAGGCCGAGCTCGCGGTGGGGCTCGGGGCGGTCGCCGTCGAGCTCGATCGACTCGCGGAAGGCGTCCTCGGCCTCGGTGCGCAGCCGCCCCTGAGCCTCCGGGCTCTTCTCGCCGGCCACCTGGGCGAGCCGCAGCCGGCCCTTCAGGAAATGGGTCTCGGGGTCCTCCGGCATCCAGGCGCGCACCCGCCGGAGCTCGTCCTCGGCGAGGGCCAGCCGCCCTATGTCGATGTTGAGCCGGGCGTCGTCGCGCACCACCGGCCGGATGGCGCGGGCGAAGGCCGCGTCGCGATCCGCGCGGTCGCTGCGGTTAGCCGCCAGGGCGGTGCCGGCGTGCGCGGCCACGTATTTCTTGGTCACTTCGATCCGCTCGCTCAGCCGCGGATGGCTGCCGAAGAAGAACGCCTCGGCCCGCCGCGAGTCGCCGCGATCGTCGTAGAGCACCTGATAGACCTTCGGCGCCTGTTGGAGGTCGTAGCCGGCCGCGGCCAGCTTGGCGAAGCCGCCGCGGTCCGCCTCCTCCTCCAGCCCGCGGCCGTAGCCGTTGACCGAGGCCAGAAAGGCGAGGTTCAACCCGAGGTTGACCAGCACCTGGCCGAACGCGTCGAGCACCTCCGCCTCCCCCCAGTGTCCGTGGTCGGCGGCGTCCCCCGCCACCACCGCGACCGCCACGTAGGCGGCGATCGCGGCGACGGTGAAGCCGACCTCCTTGTTGTGGGCGCTCCGCTGGTAGCGCAGCATGTGGCGGTCCTCGACGTGGGTCATCTCGTGGCCGAGCACCGTCGCCAGCTCGTCCTCGTTCTCCATCCGCGCCAGCAGGCCGGTGTGGATGTAGATCGAGCCGTGCGGATAGGCGAAGGCGTTGAGGGTGGGATCCTCGACCACCCGCACCTTGTAGCGGATGTCCGGATTGGCCGCCATGGCCGGGGGGTTCAGCCGCTCGACGACCCCTTCCAGGTACACCTCCAGCTCCGGGTCGTGATACGGCCGCACCTTGTCAAGGAGCGTTTTCTCCTCCGCGCGGGATTCCCGCCAGAGCCGCCGCTCGTCGTTGAGCGGCTCGAAGGCCTTGCCCTGGCTGGAGATCGGCGCCAGGTTGGTCGAGACGCAGGAGATGGAGACCAGCGACAGGGTCGCCAGGGCGACGGAACGGAACGCGGCGGAACGGCGCATGACAATCCTCCCAACAGACCCGAGATCTCCCTCCATTCTACTCGACAGCCTCGACTCGACAGCCTTGACTCGACAGCCGAAAGGGCCTCGACTATCGTCCACGTACCATGCCCCCCTTCCTCCCCGGGCTCTGGGTGGCCGTCCTCGCGCTGCTGCTCGCCCTCGCGCTGGGCCGGTGGTACGACCCGGTCCCGCCGCGCTGCTGGCTGGCCTGGGGCGCCGCGATCGTCCTGCTCCTCGGCGGGGCGCTCTTCGCCGGCCGCACCCTGCTGCCGGTCGGCATCCTCGCCGAGATCCCGCCGTTCAGCGGCGTGGTCCCGGAGGCGCCGCACGGCAACTACCTCCAGAGCGACCTGCTCCTGCAGACCGCCCCCTGGCTCGAGCAGGTGCGGGAGGCCTACGCCGCCGGCTCCTGGCCGATCTGGAACCCGCTCTCCGGCGCCGGCGAGCCGCTGCTCGCCAACCCGCAATCCCAGGCCTTGCAGCCGCTGGCCGCACTCGCCCTCCCGTTCCCGGTGGCCGCCGGCTTCGGCGTCACCGCCGCGCTGCGGATGCTCGCGGCTTTCGCGTTCACCTGGCTGCTGCTGCGCCGGCAGGGGATCTCGGAGGCGGTGGCGCTGGCCGGGAGCCTCGCCTACGGCCTCGGCGGCTTCCTCCAGCTCTGGCTTGGCTGGCCGATCGCCGGCTCGGCCGCTTTCCTGCCGGCGCTGCTCTACGGGATCGTCCTGGTCGATCAGCGGGGCGCCCGGCGGGACGGCGCCCTGCTCGCCCTCGCCACCGCCTGCCTGCTGCTGGTGGGACACCCCGAGACCGGCCTCCACATCGCCCTCTTCGCCGCCGTCTTCGCGCTCTCACGGCTGCTGAACCGGACGGAGGGGCGGTGGCGCCTTCTCGGCGCCTGGGCCCTGGCCGCCATCCTCGGCGCCGGCCTCGCGGCGCCGCTGGCCCTCCCCGCCGCCGAGGCCCTGCCGCGGAGCCAGCGGGCGGCGCTGCTGGCGGACCGCCACGAACGGCTGAGCGCCGAAGGGTCCGCGGCGCCGGGGGATCACGATCCCTGGCTCACCCTGATCCCGGTCATCGCCCCGAACGCCCTGGGCAACGACCGCTACGGCGATTATTGGGGGGAGCGCAACACCACCGAGGACGCCAGCGGCTTCGCCGGCACGGTCGCCCTGCTCGCCGCCCTCGCCGCCGCTTGGCCGCCGGCCGCGGGCCGCCGCTTCCCGCAGGAGCGGCTGATGCTGGGCACCGCCCTGCTCTGCCTGGTGATCGTGGCCCGCCCCGCCTGGCTGGTGGCCCTCTTCGAGGCAGTTCCCGTCCTCCGCCACTCGCAGACCTTCCACAGCCGGGTGGCGCTGCTGCTCGGCTTCGCCATCATCTATCTCGCCGCCTGCACCTGGGAGCGCTGGCACCAGGGGGAGGTCCGCTTCCGGCGGCTCGCCCTCGCCGCGGCGGCGCTCGCGGCAGCGCTCGTCTGGTCCTATCTCGGCCATGCGGGCCCGGAGGCCGCGGACTTCGGCGCTCTGCGCTGGGGCTCGCTGGCGCTCCAGCTCGCGGCCCTGGCGGCGGCGCTGGTGGTGCTGGCTTGGCCGGGAAACATTCCCTCGCTTCGATCGGCCCCCGTGGCCTGCGACCTCATCCCCTCTCCCCTTCTCCTGAAGGAGAAGGGGGGCGACTGCGACGCGGCCCCCGTCAGGCCCTCCCTCTCCTTCAGGAGAGGGACCGAGGGTGAGGTCGCAGGCCACGAACGCCCCCGATCCCTCGCGACGACTTGGCGCATCGCCCTCCTCACCGCCCTCGCCGCCGCCGAGCTGATCGCCTTCCACGCGCCGGCCCATCCCGCCGCGCCGGCCGGCCTCTACGCGCCGGTGACGCCGCCGGTCGCCTTCCTCCAGAACCATCTGGATCCCTGGCACCGGATGGCGGGGCTGGGGCCGCTGCTGCGCCCGAACCTCGGCCCGGTCTACGGGCTCGCCGACCTCCGCAGCGCCAACGCCTCGAAGCCGGCCGCCTTCCAGGAGGCGATCCGCCGGATCAACCGCTTCCCTTCGCGCGCCACCGAGGGGCTCATCGCGCCCGAGGACCCCCTCTACGCCGCGCTCGGCGTGCGCTTCCTGATCACCCAACCGAGAACGCGCGTCGGCCCCCCCTACGAGCTGGTCTTCCACCGGGCGACGGCCTGGATCTACGAGAACCCCGATGCCCTGTCGCTTCTCCACCTCGCCGGCGGGTCCGAGACCGATGCTCTGGACCTTGGAACAGCGGAGCCCGAGTGGCTGCGGGCAGGGGCGAAGCTGACCGGAGCGCGGCTCCTCGCCAGCAGCCTCTATCAGGATGGCAACTGGAAGCTGCTGGTGGGAGGCGCGCGGCGGCCGACGACGGCGAACGGCCCCTTCCTCGCCGCCTGGCTGCCGCCGGGCGAGGCCCGCGTCGACCTGCTCTACCGGCCGGGGAGTTTTCTGGCCGGGCTCGCCGTGGCCGCGCTGGCGCTCGCGACCGGAGTCGCCGCGTGGGGGGCGCCGCAGACCGCCGACAGGTCCCAGGCCCGCACCCAGCGGTCGGCGTAGAAGGGGGGCCCCCATGTCTCCTTCAGGCTGTCTCCGAGACTCGCCGCCGATTCCCGCAGCATCCTGCGGAGCGGCTGCGCCATCTCCCCTTCGGACAGCCGGCCGCCGGGCGCGATCCGGTCCTCCTCGCGCGCCGCGTTGCGGTGCACGATCAGATAGCGCGCGCCGCTCCGGCAGATCGCTCCCGGCTCCGGCGCCACCACGTTGCGCAGCGCGAGCGGCGGCCGGAAGAGGATGTGCTGCGGGGTCGCCACGATCACCCGCCCGCGGTGGATCTCCTGGTAGAGGTAAAACGAGTGGTTGGTCTCCCAGATGAACAGCCAGGGGAACTCGACCACCGTCGCACCATGGAGCTGCCGGTAGATCTCCGGCACCTCCTCCCCCGCCGGCAGCGCCGGCCGCGGCTTGTAGAAGCCCACGAAATCGTTGTGGTGCAGGAACGACGTCCGCCGGTCCAGCGGGTCGCCGAACGGCCCCAGCGCCACCAGCGCGACCACGAAGAGGAAGGCCGCCAGTCCCGGGAAAAGCCAACCAGGGACAGAGACTCCAGAGACCCCAGGGCGCTTTTCCTGCCGTCCCTCAAGTCCCTGCTGTCCCTCAAGTCCCTTGGTCCCGCCCATCCCGAACGCCGCCGCCACCCAGAGCAGCACGAACGGCAGAACCGGCAGCAGATAGCGGCCGAAGATCACCGGGCTCTCGAGGCCGAAGGGGGAGAGGAACAGCAGCCCCGCCACGTGCCCCACCACCACCACCACCGTGAACAGGGCGAAGCGCCGTTCCCGCCGCGCCAGCAGGACGAGCCCGATCGTCGCCGCCAGCCAGAACAGCCCCGCCAGCCACCCCGATCCCGTCCCCGCCTGGAGCTTCAGGATGCCGGGGATCACCCCGCGCCAGGGGATCGACTGCTCGATCCGCTTGCTCGTGACCACCTCCAGCAGCGACTCCAGCGCCGGCACCAGGAACAGGGCGAAGGCGCCGGAGATCGCCAGTCCGAGCAGCACCAGGTCGCGCAGATCCCTCTTGAGATGCTCGCGCCGCGCGACCGCCTCCCCCGCCGCGAACAGGAACGGCGCCGCCACGATCGGCCCCGCCCCGAGATGGAACCAGACCGCGAGAGCCCCCAGCAGCACATAGGCGCCGCCGGACCGCCACGACCGCGTCCGCCACCACGCCTCGAACGCCATCACCGCGCCGAACGAGAAGAGCACCATCGGCATGTACGACCGCGCGATCCGGCTGTAGAGCACCAGCGCCGGCGAGATCGCCACCAGCCACCGATACGCCATCACCGTCCCGCTCCCCACCCGCCCTTCGAGAGCCGCCGGCAGAGCCAGCAGCGCCGCCAGGCCGCAGAACAGCACCGGCAGGCGGAACGCCATCTCCGTCATCGGCACCCCCGCGGCCATGAACAGCCGGTAGAGCGCCGTCAGCGGGATGCAGTTGTCGGACTGCTGATAGGTGACCAGAATCCTGGGCAGCGTGAAGTTGAGCGCCGCCCGGATCGCGTGCGTCTCATCCCCGCCGAGGACCTGATCGCGGAGGTTCCAGAGGCGCAACACCGCCCCCGCCAGGAAGGGCAAGGCGGCGGCGAGGAACGGTCGAATCCGGAAGGGGCTCAAAACGGACGGCAGGCTACCCCGGCGGTAGACTCGAAGCAAGCCGGGGAACGTGGAAAGATGCCGTTGGAGCCGTCCAAGAGAGCCACCGGTAACCGCTCAAGGAGATCCCATGCCCCGTAGGCGCTCGTTCGTCCTCGCCGCCCTCCTCCTGCTGCTGGCCTCCGCCTGCGCGCAGACGCCCCATGCCGCGGCTCCCTTTTCCCCTCGGGCGTCCAGCACCGTGGAGATGCCGGCGAATCTCCAGTTCCGCTTCGCCGCTTACGGCGACACCCGCGACAACCACGCCATTCACCGGGACATCGTCAAGTCCGTCCTCCGCTTCCAGCCGGCTCTGGTCCTCCAGACCGGCGACCTGGTCCACCACGGCGACGACGCGGCCGAATGGAAGATCTTCGACGAGATCACCGGCGAGATGCGCAAGCAGATTCCCTACTATCCGGCCCGGGGCAATCACGACATCGGCGGCTTCTTCGAAAAGCACGTGACGCAGCCGGTGCGCTCCGGCAACCAACTCTACTACTCGTTCGAAAAGGACAACATCCACTTCGTGGCGCTCGACACCGAGCAGGATCTCAAACCGAAGAGCAAGCAGGGGGATTGGCTGGAGGCCGACCTAGCCCAGGCGCAATCCGCGAAGAAATTCATCATCCCCTTCTTCCACAAGGCCATCTTCTCGGTGGGCTTCCACGCCAGGGACGCCGATGTCGTGGCCCTGCGGCCGATCCTCCACCCGCTGTTCCAGAAATATGGAGTCCGCTTGGCCTTCGAAGGGCACGATCACATCTATTACCGCACCGTCCGGGACGGCATCACCTACATCGTCACCGGCGGCGGCGGCGCGCCGTTCCATCCCTATCAGCACCTCGACCTCAAGAAGCCGAACGACGTGTTCGAAGAGGTGAATCACTTCTGCCTCGCCGACGTCTATCCGGACAGCGTCCAGGTGACGGCCTACCGGCGCGACCTGACCCAACTCGATCAGGTCACGGTGAAAACCGAGGGGAAATGATCCCTTTCCAAGACCGCACGATCTCCGGCATTGATGGGTCCTTGCCGTCCTTGCCGTCCTTTACGTCCTTGGCTTTTCTTTCTGGAGCCCTACCCGTTCAGCCGCCAGACCGCGAAGTTCAGCCCCGACGCGAAGGTCACCCAGAGGAGATACGGCACCATCAACCACCCCGCGAGCGGCGCGACCTGGAAGAAGGCGACGATCGTCAACAGGATGGCGATCCAGAGGCAGGCGATGCAGGCCAGCCCCGCGGCCGGCGAGTGGAGCCCGAAAAAGAACCAGGACCAGGCGGCGTTGAGCACGAGCTGCACCAGGAACAGGGCGAGCGCGCCGCCATGGGCGTTCCATCCCCCCTGCCGCCACACCCACCAGGCGGCGACCGCCATCATCAGGTAGAGGGCCGTCCAGACCGGTCCGAAGAGCCACGACGGCGGCGTCCACGCCGGTTTCTGGATCTGCGAATACCAGCCCCCCGGCCGCACGGCCGGCGTGGTGAACAGCGCGCCGAGCCCGGCGGCGGCGAAGCTGAGGACGACGAATCCGGCCAGGGCCAACAGATCTCTCTTGCTCATCGCGCACCCTCCCCCTTCACGTCGGGAGTCCTCCGTCGCAAGCCTCGTGCCCGACAGACCTCCCTCGCGGCCCGCCGAGCCGGCTCAGGAGCGGCCGGACCGCAAGATTTCGATATTTTACGGACCCGCGAAGACACTGTTCTTGATATATTTCAGTCATGGCACACCGACACCTCTTCCCGACCCTCCTCCTGGCGGCCGTGCTGCTCGCTCCGGCGGCATCGGCCCAGACGCCCGCCCAGCCGCCGCTGTACCCGATCCCGCCCAACGCGGACAACCAGAGCCTCGACGGGCTGGCGGTGGATGCGAATGGCTACATCACCTTCCTCTGGACCAACCTCCACTTCGCGGGCACCGCGTCGCAGACCCAGGTCTTCACCCGGCGCGTCAACTCGACCGGCCTCGCCCTGGGTCCGGCGACGCCGCTGGAGGACCTGCGCTTCGATTCCTTCGGCGGCACGGTGGTCGCCAACTCCCGCGGCGACGTCCTCATGACGTGGGGCCGCAGGCGGCTGCCCGGCACCACCTTCCAGTACTTCCTCCGCCGGACCAGCTACTACGCGCGGCGGCTGAACCTCACCCTCAAGGGAGGAGCGGACATCGCCGTGGACGGCGCCGGCGACTTCGTCGCCGTCTGGCTCTCCCCCACGCCCGCCGGCTACCGCATCTTCGGCCAGCGCTACAACGTCGACGGCACCCTCCGGGGGCCGGAGTTCACCATCCCCGACAGCACCGGCCACAGCCAGTCCTCGCAGAGCGTCGCGATGAACCCGACCACCGGCGAATTCGTCGTCGTCTGGGAGGTGCGGGACACCGACGGCACCGGCCTCGGCGTCTACGGGCAGCGCTTCGGCTTCACCACCGGCCCTCAGGGGGGCCCGTTCGCCATCTTCGTCCCCGCCGTGATCGACCGGCCGAGCGCCAACCAGTACTTCACCCCCCAGGTGGCGCGGGCCGACAACGGCCACTTCACGGTGATCTGGAGAAACCCCAAGGACGACGGCAACTCCACCGACATCCTCGGGCAGCGCTACGACACCAACGGCCTGCCGCTGGGAGCCCAGCTCACGATCGTCGCCAACGCCGACATTCCGGACAGCCACCCCCAGCTCGCCATGGGTCCCAAGGGTGACTTCGTGGTCGCCTGGGACGACCAGGGGACCTCGCCCGCCTGGTTCCAGCTCTTCCACCCCAACGGCGTGCCCGCCGGTCCGGTGATGGTGGAGCCCGCGACCGGCGGCGCCACCTTCAACGGCGCCGGCCGAGTGACCTACGGCTTCAAGAAGAACTTCGTCTACGGCTGGACGAACTTCAACGACAACGGCACGTCCGGCAACTCCATCGCCTACCAGCGATGGAACCAGTAGCCCCCGGGTAGCTGGCAGGAAAGAGGGCGAGGCTCCGCCGCGCACACGGAGCCCCGCCCGACCCAGCGGGGGTTTCTTTCGATTCAGTTTTCAAAGAACTCCACGCGCCGCGTTCCCTACCCGTCGCGTCGCGTTCCCTACCCTTCACGTCCCGAAAACGACTCGTCACGCCCCGTTTCCCCTCGCCGACGTCGCATTCCCCAGGGGTAACAGGGCGCGAGCGGTCCGTCGTGCGGCATTCCCCACTCTTCACGTCGCGCGACGGGCGGGGAACAGGGCATGTCCCGGGAGAATGCGACGTCGATGGTGGGGAACGCCACGTAAACGCCTTCGACCGTCATGCACATTCAAGGAAACGCCGCATTCCCCATGGGGAACGTGACGCGAACGATGGGGAACGTGCCGTTCCCCACTCGTCACGTCATCGAGAAGGAGGGAACGTCATAAAAAATCCTCTCCTCCTTCTCGCAGGGTCCCGTGGAACCCCCGATGCCGCGCTTGACTAGCCGCCACGTCTTCCTCTATAGTATGCACATCGGAGACGATTGGCAAGGGGGCTTCCTAGCGAAGCCCTCTCCGGACGTCGAAGCCGGCGAGGAAGCCTGCGGACGCAGGACTCCGCCGTCGCAAGAGGCGTCGAGGCGCGATGCGGGACTCCCGGCGGGCAGCGCGAGTTCATTGACAATTGACGTACCTGAGGGAACGGTAGCGGGGCCGTTCCCTCGGGCCTTCCTTACGCCGGAGGCATAGCCCTCAGCTTTCGTGCTACTTTTCTGTCATGACCAAACGATCGACGATCCGCGGAGTCTCGGACGAGTCCGGGCAGAGCCTGGAAGGCATCGGGGGTGAGGTCGCCGAGCGCCGCAAAAGGCTGGCTCGCTACACGACCTGGAACCCTGAGGATCTGGCGGAATTCAACGAAGTGCTCGCCGCCCAGCGGGCTTTGCCGAGTGCCGGACCCCCGACGTCCGACGAACAGAATTGAGGCGTCACGGCCACTCCCTGGGACCGCCGGCGTCCCCGCCGGCCTACTAACTTCAGTCAGTTATGCCCGGCGGTGCCTCTCCGCCGTGGCGCCATCGCTCCGGTCCCCTCCACCCCCCGTCGTCGCGTAGAATGTTGTCAACTGAAACCAAGCAAGGCGACCGCCCCTACATAGGCGACACCGAGGTTGAACCATGGCCGATAGCTTCACCTATGACGTCTTCCTGAGCCACAACTCGAAGGACAAGCCGCGGGTGCGGAAGTTGGCGGAGGAGCTGCGCGCCGCGGGGTTGCGGGTGTGGTTCGACGACTGGGTCCTCAAGCCGGGCGACGACATCTACCTGGCCATCGAACGCGGACTTGAGGCGGCGCGAGCCCAAGTGCTGTGTCTGTCGCCGGCGGCGTTGGGGTCGGAGTGGGTGACGCTCGAACGCAGCACCGTACTCTTCCGCGACCCAACCAATGCTGGCCGACGCTTCATCCCCTTGTTGCTGGCCGACTGCGATCTCCCAGACGTTTTGCGACGCTACAAGTACGTGGATTACCGCCGGAGAACGAAGGCGGCATTCGCCGAGTTGCTGGCCGGCTGCCGGTCCGAGACGGAAACAGCCCCGCCCGCGCCGAAAATCGAACCCGCGAAGAGGCCAGCGCAGCCGCCGGAGCAGGACGAGCCGTTGGCCGTACTGGAACATAAGCTCACCGGGCACAAGCACTGGATCATGAGCGTGGCCGTCAGCCCGGACGGGACATGGGCGGCGTCAGGCTCGAACGACAGCACGGTCAGAATTTGGGACCTTGAGACGGGTGCATGCCGGGCAACGCTAAAGGGGCACATAGGTGGTATAACTTCCGTCGCGATCACACCAGATGGGAAGCGGATTCTGTCGGCGGCGGGCGACGCATCCTTACGCGTGTGGGACCTGATCTCTGATCGGGAATCGGCAAAGCTGAAGGGCCACAAGAACTCGGTGGTTTGTTCGGTGGTCGTGTTGCAAGACAACGCTCGCGCGCTTTCTGGGGGATTCGACGGGACGCTCCGACTGTGGGACCTCGCCTCGGGCAAGTGCCTGAAAGCCATCAACTGGAGGACGAAAGATGCCGACGACGTTTTCAGTACCACCGTCAATCCGGCGGGGACTCTGGCGCTGTTGGGCTATCGCGATAAGCGACTCCGGCTTTGGGATCTCGAAACGGGACAATGCGTGGCGACCTTGAAGGGCCATTCGAACATCGTGAATTCTGTTCAGATCACCCCCGACGGGAGATTTGCCGTTTCCGGCTCGGATGACACGACAGTCAAGATCTGGGATCTGGAAGCGGGGACATGCGCTGGGACGCTGGAGGGTCATCACAGGCAGGTGCTTTCGGTGGCTATCTCCTACGACGGTACCTTGATCGCTTCCGCAGGGTTCACGGACCAGACGGTCCGGCTATGGGATTGGGAATCGGGAGCGTGCTTGCAGGTCATCGAGCACGAAAGTTTCCAACCTACCTCTGTTACCTTCAGCCGAAATGATTCTCGACTCCTCATTGGTTCAGCAAATCCACCAATCATCTATGTCTACCGCCTGACCGGCATTCGCGTCCTGCCAGCCGAGGCGACGCGCCGGTACGTCAACGCCAAAGTCGTGCTGACCGGGGAGGGGACGGTGGGCAAGACGTCGCTGGCGCATCGGTTGATCGAAGATCGCTACGTCGTCCAAGACCGCACGCACGGTATGAACGTGTGGCCGCTGGATCTGCCGCTTCCGCCCGACGCTACGCTGAAGCGCGAGGCCCTTCTCTGGGACTTGGCCGGGCAGGAGGACTACCGGCTGATCCACCGACTGTTTCTAGAAGAAACCGCGCTGGCTCTGCTGTTGATCAATCCTCAGAAGGACGATCCCTTCGCTGAGGCCGGCGACTGGCTCAAGTCCCTGGAGACTGCCGCGCCGGAACGTCGCGTGCCCCGACTTCTGGTCTTCTCCCAGATCGACGTGGGCGGGATGAAGATCGGCAATGCCAAGATCGAACGGTTTCGCGAGGAGCACGGTTTCGCTGGTTGGCTGACCACCAGCTCCAAGACAGGTGAGCAGTGCTCGGACACCGAGAACGGCGGCAAAGCCTCAAAGCTAAAACAGATGATCGCGGATCACATTCCGTGGTCAACCCTGCCTTGGACGGCTACGCCGCGCCTGCTAGCCGAACTCAAGAACGCCGTGATGACGATGCGCGACAAGACGGACATCCGCCTGCTGCGCTTCTCCGAACTCGCGCAGCGGCTAGAGCAGGCGCTGCCGGGTGAGCGGTTCGGCGAGTCAGACGTGCGTACGGCGGTTAACCTATTGGCCAACCATGGCTTGGTCCGGCCCTTGAAGTTCGGCGACTTGGTGCTGCTGCGGCCCGACCTGCTGAACGGCTACGCCGGGGCGATCATTCGTGCGGCCCGTGCCCACAAGGACGAAATCGGCAGCGTCTCCGAGGCTGACATCTACGGGTTGGACTTCGACTTCACCGGCGTCGACCGGCTGAACCGCCCGGACGAGGAGCTCCTGCTGCGGGCCCTGGTTCAAACCTTCCTCGACCATTCGCTGTGTATCGCCGAAGAGACGCCGCACGGGCGGCATCTGGTGTTTCCCTCCCAGTACCGGCGGGAGAAGGACATCCCATGGGAACCCGGCGTCTTCGTCTCCTACACCTTCAGCGGCGAGTGGCAGACGGTCTGGACCACCCTGGTGGTGCGCCTGTGGTACAGCCAGGAGTTCGAGCACAAAGAGCTGTGGCGCAACGCGGCGGAGTTCCAATCCAGCCGGGGTCATCTGCTGGGCTTGAAGATCGATAACCGCCAGGGCGAAGGCCAAGCGACGATCAGCCTGTTCTTCGACGTAAAGACCCCGGATGACCTCAAGGTGATCTTCATCGAGTACGTCCACCGCCACTTGGCCAAATATGCCAAAGACGTGACGCGCGACCGACGTTACGTCTGCGGGGGGTGTGGACGCCCTTTCAAAGATCTGGATCTCATTCGAGAGTTACTAGCCGACTCGGAGAAGACTATTGTTTGCCAGAAGTGCCGGACGGAAGTCGAACTGATCGATTTCATCGAACAACGGCTCAAGAGCGATCCGGTCGCTCGCCAGATTTTGATCATGGAAGAGACGGCGACTCGGGAGCTGGATACGCAGGCCCTGGAGCAGATCCTGATCGGCCACGTGATGGCCGTCTGCGGCGAAGCCAACCAGATCTTCCGCCCGGTGACAATGTTTGACGAGGGCATCGATGGTGAGGTGGAGTTCAAGAACGACGACGGGCGGGGGAGCGGCAAGAAAATCTACGTTCAACTCAAGAGCGGCAATTCCTACCTGCGGACACGCCAGCGCGACGGCCGCGAAATCTTCGACGTGAAGAACGATCGTCATCTGGAGTATTGGATCAACCAGCCTGTGGACGTGTATCTCGTCATCCGTCAAAGGGACGAGCGGAGGGGCGAAGAGACGATCCGGTGGATGAACGTGACGCGCTATCTCAAGGACCGGAAGGACAAGGCGAGCCGGCAGATCGTCTTCGAGGGCGAGCGGCTGGACATGCAGGCGGTGTGGAAGTTGCGCGATCGATTCTTCCCGCCACGGCGAGCGGCGGCGCGGTAAAGGACATCGTTTCATCGGAGGCGGTAGAGACGTTCCAGGTCCTATACGACAACCTCCCGGAGGTCACGGGGACCGCGGAACGTCTCCTCGAAGGGTTTGGCGCTCCATTGGCTTCTCCCTTCGTGGAGACCATCAAACGTCTATTCATGTCTTTCTGTTCGGGGACCATCGGGAGAGGCGGGAATAAACGCTTCAAGAAGATCAGGGGTCGCCTGCCCCACGCGGGCGGTGCCCTTGTCGACGGTATGCGCTCCGGCGGAGACGTTCCGCGGTCCCCGTGGCCTCCGGGAGGGTGTCGTAAATGACCTGGAACGTCTCTACCGCCTCCGATGGAAGAAAATCGTTGGCTTGGATATCGGCTCTAACTAAAACCAATCAAAAGCGGAGTTAGAGCCGGCGGGACGCCGGCGGTCCCAGGAGGGTGCCTCGGGATCTCGGATTGCCTTCTACATCGAGATTGAGCCTTTGCGGAACTCCGTCTTGTCGAGATGGGCGTTGATCAGGACGGGCGAGCCGTTGCGGGACAGGCGCAGGGCTTCCTGGAGCACGGCCGGCACGTCCTCTCTTCTTTCGAGCAGGAGGCCGCGGCCGCCGTAGCCTTCGGCGACTTTGTGGTAGTCGGTCCTCGCCAGGACGGTGCCGACGTCGTCCTTCAGGATCTCGATCTGCTCGCGGGCGATCTGAGTCCAGCCGGCGTCGTTGCCGACGACGGCGATCACGGGCAGCCCATGGCGGATGAAGGTGTCGAATTCCGCGAGGCTGTAGGCCACGGAGCCGTCGCCGTAGATGATCCAGACGTCCGCGTCCGGCCGGCAGAGCTTGGCGCCGAGGGCGAAGCCGCCTCCCACTCCCAGCGTGCCGAAGACGCCCGGATCGAGCCAGGAGAGGGGCGCGCGGGGGCTCAGGGTGTAGGCGGCGGTGGCTACGAAGTCGCCGCCGTCGGCCACGATGACGCTCTCGGGGGCGAGGACGCGGTCGATCTCGCGGCAGAGGTGGAGAGGGTTGATCCGTTCGCCGGCCGCGGCGGCCTGGCGGTCGATCTCCTTTTCGCGTTCGTCGTCGCGGGCTCGCAGGGTCGACAGCCAGTCCGCCGGCCGATCATCTTCAGAAATGATTTTTGCCATCTGGCGGATCAGGAGCCCGGGATCGGCGTGGACGCCGAGGTCCGGCTTGCGGTTCATCGTCAGATCCTGCTCGCTCCGGTTGACCGAGATCAGAAAGGCTTTGCGGCTGACGTGGCGGCCGTAGTCGAGCCGGAAGTCGTTGGGGATGCCGGCGAGGAGGACGAGGTCGGCCTCGCGCAGCGCTTCCCGCCGCTTGTGGCGGAGCTGGAGCGGATGGCCGGGGCCGAGGAGGCCGCGGGCGCCTCCGGCCAGGTAGACCGGAGCGCCGATGGCAGCGATGGCCTTCGCCAGCTCCCGCGCCTGTTCGCGGGTGGGCGAGGAGAGGAGCACTTGGCCGCCGAGCACCAGAACGGGGCGCTTCGCCTCGCGGAGATGGTCCACGGCCTTGCGCGCGTCCCCCCGCTCGGGGGCGGGCGGCGGGATGGGGCGCGGCGGCGAGACGGCGACCCTGTTCGCGCCGGCGAAGACCTTGGCGGCGTGGCGGCGGAGGTAGAGGCGCAGGCCGGCCCCCGCCAGTCCGCCCCCCTTGCTGCTGGCGCCGTACCATTCGCGCACCAGGGGCTCGTCATAGAGCAGGTCGATCGGGCACTCGAGGAACACCGGGCCGGGCACGCCGGAGCGGGCGACGTCGAACGCCTTTTCGAGCAGCGGCACCAGCTCGCGCACGGTGGCGGCCGAGGCGGCCCATTTGACGTGCGGCTGGATCAGCGGCATCTGCTCGATGTCCTGCAGCGCGCCCCGCCCCTTGAGCAGCGTCGCCGCGGCGCCGCCCAGCAGCACCACCGCCGATTGGGCGAGCTGGGCGTTCTTGATCGCGGTGATCGTGTTGGTGACGCCCGGCCCGGCGGTGACCGCGGCCACTCCGGGCACGCCGGTCAGCCGAAACACGGCGTCGGCGGCGAACACGGCGTCCACCTCGTGGCGCACGTCCACCACCCGGATGCCGCGCGCCTTGGCGCCCACCAGGATGGGCGAGATGTGACCGCCGCAGAGGGTGAAGAGGAACCGCACCCCGCGCTCCACCAGCACCGACGCGATCCGATCGCCGCCGTTCATCGTGGCTCCTCTCTTTTCGGAACAGGATCGAGAACATGCTTGTCCAGCGTGAAGCAGACGAACGTCCCGGTCATTACTATCTCGCCGTCCCGCTCAACTTCGACGCGGACCTTCGATCGGCGCCCCTCGGTCTCCTCGATCACGGCGCGCGCCGTGAGCTTTTCCCCGACGCGGACCGGCTTCGAGAAGCGGACGTCCGCGCTCCCCAGCACCACGTTGGGATCGTTCACCGCCAGCATCGCCGCATAGTCCGCGAGGCCGAAGACGAAGCCGCCGTGGACGAGGCCGCGATCGTCGGCGGCCATCTCCGGGAGGGCGACGAGGGCGGCCGTGGCACTGCCCGCGGCGAGCTCCACGGGCTCGCCGGCGAGGCGGGGATCGAGGGCGCGGTGGGTGTTGGGAGCGGGGGGCACGGGTCTCAGGACTTCCGCTTCGCCGTCCACTCCAGGTAGGTCTTGAAGTCCTCGGGCTTGTCCGGCTGGGCGAGCTCGAACCTGCCGCCCAGCCGGCCGTCCGGCAGCTTCGTGTAGGAGAGCCGGAACAGGGGGGTCCCGTGGACGGCCTCGGAGACGAAGGTCGCCGTGCCCGAAGGCCCGGGCACCAGCGTGTAGCGGATCACGTGCCCCTCGCTGTCGACGTAGGTCGCCCGCACCACCCCGTCGTTGAAGATGAGCATGATGTCGTCGTGCGTGACGGCGGGCTTCGGCTTGGCGGCAGGGATCTCCGCGTGATTGTGGCGGATCAGGACCTTGCCCTGGACGTCGGGCGTGAACTCGAAATGGCCGGCACCCGCCGACACGGGGCCGTCCGCGACCCAATCCCCCATCAGGAACCGCAGCTTGGAAAAGGGATCGCCACCCGGACCCTGGGCGAGAGCGGCAGTGTTGCCGCAGAGAATGCCGCAGAGAAAGACGATCGGAAACAGGAGCCGTCGCATTGGTGCCTCCTCCATCAACCGCGAAGTTTCGACTGTAGATGCTGCCGCCGATTAACGGATTCCCGGGGGGCCCCGAGGATCCGGACGGACAGATTCGCTCCGCGATGATAGCGGAAGGCGCGTCCGGAGACATCCCGAGGGGCGGGCTCGCGGCCGGGGCTCAGGGCTGCTCTCTTCCGCCTCTCCCGGAGATTCATATCTCGACGCGATTTTTGTCCCCTCTTGGGTCGGCACGAGCACCCTGAAGGAAGAAGCCCACTTCAAGAACTGGTACCGAGTCTGGAGGAGAACGCATGAAGTTTCGGTTCGCAGCAGTTGCCGTTGCATTGTCGGCCACCCTGGCGTCTGGCGCGGTCGCCGCGTCCGACTATGGACACGATCCCATTCCACCTCTGCCGCCGGGCGCCATCCCGGCGATCGACGGCAGCAACCATAATCTGGCCGATCCCACCGCCAACCAGGCCGGGCACGCGGAGAAGCGGTTCCTGCCGGACACCTACCTGGACCATCTGGGCGGCGATCCGTCGAAGTTCCCGGGGCAGGAACGGCCGAGCCCGCGCGACGTCTCGAACCACGTGTTCTCCCAGGACCGGGATCCGGTCCTGAATCCGCTGGACACCAACAACCTCCTGTGGCAGTTCGGCCAGTTCCTCGACCACGATTTCGGCATCACGAACGACGGCGTGCCGGCGGAGCCGCTCAACCTGGTCGTGCCGCCCGACGATCCGTTCTTCGACCCGGTCCTGCGGCCGTACCTCACCATCGCCCGCCAGGCCCACGATCCCGGCACGGGCGTCGGGCATGCCCCGAATCCGCGCCTCTCGATCAACACCCAGAGCGGCTGGATCGACGCCTCCCAGGTCTACGGCTACGGCCAGACCCTCCCCGGCCCCGGCGCCGGCGGCCCGACCCCGGGCGTGCTGCGGGAGCTCTCCGGCGGCCGTCTGCTCGTCGAGCCCGGCACCAACCTGCTGCCGCGGACTCCGACGGTGCTGCCGACCCCGCTCTTCCCGTCCACGCTGTTCGTCTGCGGCGACTTCTTCCCGCGCTGCAACGAGACGCCGGGCCTGACGATGATGCACACCCTGTTCGTCCGCGAGCACAACCGGAAGGTGGCTGAATACGCCGCCCGGAACCCCACCCTCACCGACGAGCAGCTCTTCCAGCTCGGCCGCCGGTGGGTGGCCAGCCTCATGCAGTCGATCACCGTCAACGAGTTCATCCCGACCCTCACCGGCGAGAACGTTCCGGCGTACGACGGCTACAAGCCGTGGGTGAACGGCCGCCTCGCCCTGGAGTTCGTGGCCTCGCTCTACCGCCTCGGCCACACCCTGCTGCCGCGCGAGTTGCAGCGCTACGGCTCGCCGGGCGGCCACAGCCCGCTGCCGTCGCTCGATCTCGGCGAGTCCCTCTTCCAGTCGCCCGCCCTCTTCCAGACCTCGGCGGACGTGGACGCGCTGATGCGCGGCTTCACCCGCCAGCCGCACGAGAAGCTGGACTGCGTCGTGGCGGACGGCGTCCGCAACACCCTGGTCGTCGACGAGCCGGGGACGGCGGGAGTCCTGTTCGACCTGCCGGCGATCAACATCGAGCGCGGCCGGGAGCTCGGCCTGCCGACCTACAACCAGGCCCGCGCGGGCTTCGGCCTGCCGCCCGCGGCTCACTTCTCCGACACCTTCGACGCCAAGGCGGCGGGCCGCCTGAGCTCGATCTACCCGAACACCAACCAGATCGACCTCTTCGCCGGCGGCATCTGCGAGAAGGCCGCGCATCCGGGCCTGGGCCACACCGGTCCCCTGATCACCGCCGTCATCCAGCGGCAGATCAAGGATCTCCGGGCCGCGGACCGCTTCTGGTACGAGAACGTCCTGACGCCGGCTCAGATCCTGGAAGTCGAGAGCTACAAGCTCTCGGACCTGATCCTCAACAACACGGGGCTGCGGCCGACCGAGGTCAACTCCAACGCCTTCAAAGTGAAGCACTAACCAGCGCCATTCAGCGCCATGGCCGGCCCCGATCCGACGGTTCGGGGCCGGCCAAGCCCTCTCTCACGCCGGCGGCAGCACCGCCCCTCCCGGCGCCGGCTTCTGCCCGGCGGAGCGCATGCTCACCAGCTTGTTGAGCAGGTCGAACCAGAAGGGCGCACCGAGCGAGAGCGCGGCGGAGGTGATGATGAAGCCCAGCCAGTGGCGGTGCAGCCAGAACAGGAGCAGGCTCCCCCAGCTCGACGGGCAGGGCGCGGTCTTCTCGACGTTGCCCCAATCCTTGCAGACGTCCTTCAGGGGATAGGTGGGGATGTCCAGCGCGGTGAACTGCGTCTGGAACTGGTTGAGGTCCTTGCCCACCTGATCGAAGTTCGGCGTGGTCGTCGCGGCGCCCGCGGGCGGCGTCTGCGCGGCCTGCTTCGCGGCCTGGCTCGCGACCTGGGCCTGGGCGGCGGCGACCAGGGCGGCGCGGAGGGCGGAATCGCCCCAGAGCAGCTTCACGGTGGCGACGGTGTCGACGCCGAGGCCGAAGCTGACCAGGATGCCGAGGATCAGGATGATCATCTGGACCTTGCGCCGGTACCAGCCGGAGACGCGGTCCATGGAGTGATCGAACCAGTCGCCGAAATTCTTCTTGATCTTCTCCAGGTCCCCCTGCGCCTCGTCGACCAGGGCGAGCAGAGCGCGCTTGACGCCCGCATCGGGAACCTGCAGCACGGCCTGCCGCACGTCGGCGGCGGTGGCGGGGAAGCTGCCGCCGAGGGCGTCGAGCAGCGTCAGCACGAAGGTGCGCGTGGGGATGTAGGAGGGCTTGCGGGTGCCGCGCAGCACGATGTCCTTCTGCACCAGACCCTGCACGAGGTGGTGATCGTAGACCTTCTTGGCGAGGTCGGAGCTGAGCAGGTTCTCGAGCCCCTTCTCGAGCGTCGCCGCCCGCAGGGAGAAGAAGGAGGAGAGCCCCTCGTTGATCGTCGAGCAGATCAGGCTGAGCAACGAATAGATCAGGACCATCCCGATCGCGACGTCCAGCAGGGTCAGATCCATGGCGCCCTCCTTCGAGGTCCAAGCCTTCAGGAATTTGCCTGGGATCATACTATGGACGCCGCGCGGCTCGGCTGGGATAACCTGGTCCGTGGCTGGCGAAGGGCCAAAAACGCAGGAGCCATGTTAGAGTATCTTGGCGCCTGTGGAGAGAAAATGAACGCGATGACCAACGATGAGCTGCGGGATCTGGTCTCCGGTCTTGCCGTCCGCCATGCCGAATTGGCCAATGTCTTGAAAAATCAGGCCCAGGAGACGGACCGTCAGATCCAGGAGACGAGCCTGAGCCTCAGGGAGACCGAGCGGATTCTGAAGGAGGAGAACCGGGAGACCGACCGGCAGCTCCGCGAGCTCAAGCAGCAGCTCGGTGGCCTCGGCGAGAAGTTCGGCGGCTTCACGGAAGGGATGGCGTTTCCCTCCATGCGGAAGCTCTTGCAACAGCGTTTCCACATGGACGTGATCACGGTCCGGGCGCTGTCTCGAAAGAACGGGAGCTCCCTGGAGCTGGATGTCCTCGCCTACTCGAATTCCAAGGTCAACAACGAGGTCTACATCGTCGAGGTCAAGAGCCATCTCCGGCAAGAAGGCCTCGACCAGATGAAGAAGGCCTTGCGGGAGCTCCACAACTATTTTCCCGGACATGCGGGCAAAAAGGTCTATGGCATCCTTGCGGTCGTCGACATCGCCGATGAGCTCCGAGCCAAGGTTCTCCAGGAGGGGATCTACTTGGCGCTGATCCACGACGACGAATTCGAGATCCAGGTCCCTTCCGACTTCCAGCCCCGCGCGTTCTGATCCCGCTGCGGTCCGATCTCCTGAGATAACCTTGCCGGATGATCCGGCGAGCTCCCTGGACCGGCGACGCCACCGCCCTGGAGGACGACCTCCGCCGCTCCGTGCGCGGCGAGGTCCGCTTCGACGCGGGGTCGCGCGCCGTCTACTCCACCGACGCCTCGAACTACCGCCAGGTGCCGATCGGCGCTGTGACGCCGCTGGACGCGGAGGACCTCGCCGCGGCGGTGGCGGCGTGCCGGCGTCAGGGGGCGCCGATCGTCCACCGCGGCGCCGGCACCAGCCTGGCCGGCCAGAGCTGCAACGTGGCGGTGGTGATCGATTCCTCCCGGCATCTCAACGGGGTGCTCGGGATCGATCCCGAGCGGCGGACGGCGCGGGTGCGGCCGGGCACGGTGCTCGACGACCTGCGGAGCGCGGCGCTCCGCCACGGCCTCACCTTCGGCCCCGACCCCGCCACCCACGCCTGGTGCACGGTGGGCGGCATGATCGGCAACAACTCGTGCGGCGTGCACTCGCTGACCACCGGCCGGACCTCGGACAACGTCGAGGAGCTGGAGATCCTCACCTATGACGGCCTGCGACTGCGGGTGGGCGCGACGCCTGAGCGGGAGATCGACCGCATCGTGCGCGCGGGAGGGCGGCGGGGCGAGATCTACCGCCGCCTGCGCGAGTTGCGGGACCGCTACGCGGGCCTCATCCGCGAGCGCTTCCCGCGGCTCTCGCGACGGGTCTCCGGCTACAACCTCGACGATCTCCTCCCCGAGCGCGGCTTCCACGTCGCCCGCGCCCTCGCCGGCACGGAGGGGACCTGCGCCAGCTTCCTGGAAGCCACCGTCCGCCTGTCGCCGGCCCCGAAGGTCCGCGTGCTCCTGGTGCTGGGCTATCCGGACATCGTGCGCGCCGCCGAGGCGGTGCCCGAGGTGCTGGCGGCGGGACCGATCGGATTGGAGGGGATGGACCGCTTCCTGGTCGACAACGAGCTCACCCGCCGCTCCTACCGCGAGACGCTCGCCCAGCTCCCGCCGGGGGACGCTTGGCTGATGGTCGAGTTCGGCGGCGAGACGCTGGACGAGGCCACGGAGCGGGCGCGGTCCCTGGCGCTGGGCGCGAACGCGCTGCTGATGGAGTCTCCGGATGAGCAGGCGAGGATCTGGCAGGTGCGCGAGGCCGCGGTGGCGACGACGTCGCGAGATCCGCGCCTCGGCGACGGCTGGCCCGGGTGGGAGGACTCGGCGGTGGCGCCCGAGCGCTTCGCCGCGTACCTCCGCGATCTCCTCGCCCTGCTCGACCACCACCGCTACCGCGCGGCCTTCTACGGCCACTTCGGCGAGGGGTGCCTGCACGCCCGCATCGACTTCGATTTCAGCTCGCCGGCGGCGATCCGGACGTACCGGACGTTCATGGAAGAGGCGGCGGACCTGGTGGTGTCCCACGGCGGCTCGCTCTCGGGCGAGCACGGCGACGGCCAGCAGCGCGGCGAGCTCCTCCCCCGCATGTTCGGCGACGAGCTAGTCCAGGCCTTCCGTGAGTTCAAGGCGATCTGGGACCCGGGCAACCGGATGAACCCGGGAAAGAAGGTCGATCCCTATCGGCTCGACGCCGACCTCCGACCGGCGCTCCGCCTCGCCAATCCGCAGCCGATCTTCCGGTATGCCGCAGATTCCGGGAGCTTCGCCCGCGCCGTAACCCGTTGCGTAGGGGTGGGCAAGTGCCGGCGCGATGAGGGAAATACAGGCATCATGTGCCCGAGCTATCTCGCCACCCGCGACGAGACGCATTCGACGCGCGGCCGGTCGCGGCTGCTGTTCGAGATGCTGGAAGGCGAGGTGGTGCGCGACGGCTGGCGGAGCGCGGAGGTGCGCGCGGCGCTCGACCTCTGCCTCGCCTGCAAGGGGTGCCGCACGGAGTGCCCGGCCGGCGTCGACATGGCGACCTACAAGGCCGAGTTCCTCCATCACCACTTCGCGGGACGCCCGCGTCCGCGGTCGGCCTACGCGATGGGGTTAATCCCCTGGTGGGCGCGGCTGGTGTCGTGGATGCCCGGCTTGGCCAATGGGATGACGCAGGGGCCGCTGTCGGGGATCGTGAAGCGGCTCGGCGGCATCCATCCCGATCGCACGCTCCCCTCCTTCGCCGCCAAAACGTTCAGGGACGGGTTCGTCGCGGATCGAAGCGGAAAGCCGACCGTCCTGCTCTGGCCGGACACCTTCACCAACTTCTTCCAGCCGGAGATCGCGCACGCCGCCGTGGAGGTTCTGGAGGCTGCCGGGCACCGGGTGGCGATCCCCGCAAAGATCCTCTGCTGCGGCCGGCCGCTCTACGACTTCGGCATGCTCGACCTGGCACGGCGCCAACTCCGGCAGATCCTCTCGGGCCTCAAGACCGAGATCGCCGCGGGCCTGCCGATGGTGGGTCTGGAGCCGAGCTGCGTGGCGGTGTTCCGCGACGAGCTGGTCAACCTGTTCCCGGAGGACGAGGCCGCCCGGCGGCTCTCGGCGCAGACCTTCACCTTCGCCGAGTTCCTCGTCCGCGAAGGGTTCGCGCCGCCCAGGGTTTCCGGCCAGGTGATCGTGCACGGCCACTGTCATCATCACTCGGTGATGGGGATGGACGCCGACCGCGCCTTACTGAGAGAGCTCGGCATGGATTTCCAGATCCTGGACTCCGGGTGCTGCGGCATGGCCGGCGCCTTCGGCTTCGAGGCCGAGCACTATGAGGTGTCGCGGGCGGTCGGCGAGCGGGCGCTCCTCCCGGCCGTGCGCGCCGCTGGCGCCGATACCCTGATCCTCGCGGACGGCTTCAGTTGCCGCGAGCAGATCGCGCAGCTCAGCGGCCGGCGGGCCCGCCACCTGGCGGAGGTGGCTGCGGCGGCCTGCCGATAGAGGCCCTGCCCCCGAGCCAAAAAGGTGAGCCGGCAGGGCACGGATGGATGTAGGATGGTCCCAGCAGACGCTCCCAGCGAATTCCTACGGAGGTGCCCCGGATGGTTCCATCGACGAGGTTTGCAGCAGCTCTCGCGGTGGCGGGTTGGGCGATCTTCTCTCTGCCGGCGCGGCCGCAGGCCACGCCCCCTTCCGGTCTCCCCGCGGAGACCCTGGCGCAGGCGGCTCCGGTCTTCGCCTTCCAGAGCCAGGGGAGCCGCCCGGGGATGGTCTTCACCCGCAGCGGCACGGCCCAGGAGCAGGACCCCAGGGTCTTCGTCGGCGCGCGGGACGGCTCCTGGCGGCTGGTGGAGCTGCCGAACGAGCTGCACAACACGGCCTGGATCTTCGTCGGCCGCGCCGGCGACGAGGTGTGGGGGATCACCGAGGGGGGCACCGGCATCCTCCAGTTCGTCTCCACCGCCAACGGCGGCCGCACCTGGAAGGTCCGCGGCACTCTCGCGAAGATCTCGAAGTCGGCCGTGGTGGACCTCTTCTCGATGAACGACGAGGGGCACGGCACGCTGATCCTCCACCTCGACGCGGACGCCAGCCCCAACCCGACGCGGCTCGGCTACTACTTCTACATCACCAAGAACGGCGGCAAGGCGTGGACCGACGCCATCTACTCGCAGGGCAAGCCGACGCCGCCGCCCAACCTGCTCAGCCCGCCGGAACGCACCTTCGAAGGCCAGAAGCCGTTCGAGACCGCCTCCTGGCAGCGGCTCCTCGCCGACCTCCAGCCAGCCGGCTGACGGGCTCCCTCCAGCTACTCCTCGCCGAGGAACGGGTAGCGGAAGTCCTTCGCCGGCACGAAGGTCTCCTTGATCGC
This sequence comes from uncultured Acidobacteriota bacterium, assembly GCA_963718645.1. Lineage (GTDB taxonomy): Bacteria > Acidobacteriota > Thermoanaerobaculia > Multivoradales > UBA5704 > DATARR01. The sequence goes on along the minus strand of OY970373.1, from coordinate 356,274 downwards.
CCGTTGCGAGGTCCAGCGGAGCAGGTTGGCCATTGAGCCCGCCTTGTCGTTGGTGCCCGAGGCGCGGGCGCCGCCGAAGGGCTGCTGCCCCACCACCGCGCCGGTCGGCTTGTCGTTGATGTAGAAGTTGCCGGAGGCGTGGCGCAGGACCTTGGTGAGGTGCGCGATCGCCTGCCGGTCCTGGGAGAAGACGGCGCCGGTGAGCGCGTAGGGGCTGGTGGTGTCGACCAGCTCCAGGGTCTCCTCGATCCGCGAATCCTCGTAGACGAAGACCGTCACCACCGGGCCGAAGATCTCCTCCTGCATCAGCTTGAAGCGGGGATCCTTGGTCACCACCACGGTCGGCTCGATGAAGTAGCCGCTCGACTTGTCCCCCTTGCCGCCGATCAAAATCTCGGCGTCCGGCGAGGACTTGGCGAAGTCGATGTAGCGCATGATGCGGTCGAACGAGGGCTCGTCGATCACCGCGGAGACGAAGTTGCGGAAGTCCACGGGTGAGCCCATCTTGATCTGCCCCATCTCGTCGGCCAGCCGCTCGCGGACCGTGTCCCAGAGCGAGCGGGGGATGTAGACGCGCGAGCCGGCCGAGCACTTCTGCCCCTGGTACTCGTAGCCGCCGCGGATGATCGCCGCGACCAGCGAGTCGACGTCGGCCGCGGGGTGGGCGAAGACGAAATTCTTGCCGCCGGTCTCCCCCACGATCCGCGGGTAGGAGCGGTACTTGGGCACGTTCTCGCCCATCGTCTTCCACATCGTCTGGAAGACCGGGGTGGAGCCGGTGAAGTGGATGCCCGCGAAGTCGGGGTGGGCGAGCGCCGGGTCCCCCACCTTGGCCGCCCGGCCGGGGACGAAGTTGATGACGCCGTCGGGGAGCCCCGCCGCCTGCAGGACCTTCATCACGTAGTAGTTGGAGAGCACCGCGGTCGAGGCCGGCTTCCAGACCACGGTGTTGCCCATCAGCGCTGGCGCGGTCGGCAGGTTGCCGCCGATGGCCGTGAAGTTGAAGGGCGAGACGGCAAAGACGAACCCTTCGAGCGCCCGGTACTCCACCCGGTTCCAGATGCCCGGATGGGACCAGGGCTGCTCGGTGTAGAGCACCCGCATGAAGTAGGGGTTGAAGCGCCAGAAATCGATCAGCTCGCAGGCGGAGTCGATCTCGGCCTGGAACGCCGTCTTCGACTGGCCGAGCATGGTGGCGGCGTTGACAGTGTCGCGCCAGGGGCCGGCGAGGAGGTCGGCGGCGCGCAGCAGCACCGAGGCGCGCTCCTCCCAGCTCGCCTCGCTCCACTCTTTCCAGGCCGCCTTGGCCGCCGCGGCGGCCGCATCGACCTCCGGAGCGCCGGCGTTGTGGAAGGTGGCGAGCACGTGCCCATGGTCGTGCGGGCAGACGGCCTGGCCGATGTCGCCGGTGCGCACCTCCTTGCCGCCGATCAGGAGCGGGATCTCGATCTGCTCGGTGAGCATGGCGTCGAGGCGCTGCTTCAAGGACTTCTTCTCCGGGGACCCCGGGGCGTAGGCCCGCACCGGCTCGTTGACCGGCACGGCGAGGGGAACGATCGAGTTGGACATGCGCGCTGGCTCCTTCGGAAGATTGGAAAGGCCGGGGACGCCGCGAATCGTATCAAGCTTTCCGGGCGGACCAGGCGAAGAGCAGGAAGCCGGCGATCATCAGCGTGCCGCCGATCGGGGTGACCGCGCCGAGCCAGCGCGGACCACCGAGGGCGAGCCCGAAGACGGTGCCGCTGAAGAGGACGCTTCCCAGCAGCAGCCCCCACCCCGCGCCGTCGATCGGACGCCGGAGACCGTGCAGGCGCCCGAGGCCGACCAGCACCAGGGCGAGGCTGCCGTACATGAGGTAGCGGGCCGCGGTCTCCCAGAGCTGGAGGTCGTGCGGCTCCAGGCGCGCCGCGAGAGCGTGCGCGCCGAAAGCCCCGGCGACGATGGCGAGGGCGCCGCCCAAAGTGCCCAGGAAGAGCCAGTTCATGGGATCAAGCGGGGTCCTATCCGACCTCGCCGAGCCGCCGCACCGACGCGATCTTCTCGCGCGGGATCATCAGGTGATCGTGCTTCTTCCAGAAACCGAGCTGGGAGACGCGGCGGACATACTCCTCCTTGGAGCGCCCGCCGTCGCCGTCCCGGTGGACGTCGGCCTCATGGAGGAAGATGCCGCGGTCGTCCATGTCGTCGCACCGGCCCACGACGATCTCGGGGCCGGTGGTGTCGACGATCACGGTGATGCCGTGCAGCTCGCCCTTGTTCTGATGGAAGGTACCCATCTTAGCCGGCCGTGACCGCGCAGTGTTCGGCGAAGACCTGCTCCAGGTCGCCCGCCACGTCGTGGGCGTTCCGCCCCTCGATCCGGTGGCGGGGGATGAAATAGACCAGCTCGCCGTCCTTGAAGAAAGCGATCGACGGGCTGCTCGGCGGGATGTCCGCGATGTAGCCCCGGGCCTTGGCGGTGGCCTCGAGGTCCTGCCCCGCGAACACCGAGGCGACGCGGTCGGGGCGGCGGTCGCCCTGGAGGGCGAGGCGCACGCCGGGGCGCGCCATGCCGGCGGCGCAGCCGCACACGGAATTCACGACCAGCATCGCCGTGCCGGTCTTCTCGTTCATGAAGGCGTCCACATCCGCGGGCGTCCGCAGCTCCTTGACGCCGGCGCTCGTCAGCTCCTCACGCATCGGCCGGACCAACATCTCGCTATAGGGCATTTGGCACCTCCTTGTTTCAGGGATTTCAGGGACTGGGGCGCATCGGTTCGATTCTACGCCCTTCCCGCCGAGAAGGAGAACCGGGCGAGGGGGGGAGGGAAATTCCCCCCCACGCTTAGGAGAGCCGCTACCGGAAGCGGAGGGTCGCGCCGAGGCGCAGGATGCGCGGGCTGAGCTCCTCGTTGGGCTGGTAGAAGCGGCCCGCGTCGGCGTTGCGTTCCCGCTGCAGGATGTAGGACCGGTTCGTCAGGTTGAAGCCATCCAAGCTCAGCGTCAGGTTGAAGTCGCTGAACTTGAACTCCTTGTCGATCCGCGCGTCGAGCACGTAGATGTTGGGATTGCGGAACTTGTCGATCGATGCGAGTTGAATATTGCGGCTCCCCACCACTCCGCCCTTCTTGATGTAAGGCGGGGTGATGTACCCCTCCCGGCCGGTGAAGTTGAGGGCGAAGTTGACGCCATAGGGGCGCTCGGGAGCGATCTGGTAGATCCCGTTCATGTTGAACGACCAGCGCGAGCCGGTGAAGACGTCCGCCTTGTTGGCCGTCTCGTGCTCGAAGAAGGTACTGTTCTCGTCCGGAAAGCCGAGCCCGTCGTTGATCGTGTCCGTCGGGTCGTCGTATTTCTTGAAGTTGGGGCCGATCTGCCACTTCCAGTCGTTGTAGGTGACGTGCCCCCGGAAGCTCCAGTTGTTGGCGAGCCGCTTGGTGATGCTGGCGGTCGCCCCCAGGTAGCGCTGCTTGCGGTCGCCGTTGGTGTAGTAGGTCCCACCGGTCGGCGTCAGGCCGTCGCGCAGGTCGTAGTAGGGCTTGGTCACCGTCTGGCCGTTCGGAAGGGTGCCGGAGACCGTGCCGACCTGCACGTAGTCGTCGCGGGTGGCGACGCGCGTCTGGCCCGATTCGTCGACGATCAGCGTCCGCTGCTCCGGGACGTCGAAGATGTCGCGATAGGTCACTGTGACGCCGGCCGTCAGGTCGGTGCCGAAGCCCTGGTCGACGCTGAAGGTCAGCTCGTTGGTCAGCGTCGGCCGCAGGTTGGGGTTGGTGATGTTGGGAACGGCTGAGGGATTGTTGGGGTCGATGTTGTAAGTGTAGGCGAACTGCAGCGACCCGACCTCATTGGGATCGAGGACCAGATTATGGTTGCTGTCCTCGAAGTAGAAGTAGGCGTAGTTGTAGCCGATCGGGTTCACCCGGGTGGCCAGCGGAAGCTGGCCGAGCTGCTCGGCGTAGCGGGAGAAGGTGCCGCGCAGCAGCGTCTGGCGCTTCTCGCCCAGGGCGTAGGTGACGCCGAGGCGGGGCTCGAAGGTGTTCCAGCTAAAGCCGCCGGCGTCGTTGCCCTTGAAATTGATCGGCGGCAGCAACCCTTGAGCGTCCGGGTTGCCGGCGTCGAAGCTCGCCAGGTTCTTCATGTACTGGCGGTCGTAGCGCACGCCGATGTTGGCCGTCAGCCGGTTGAGCGAGATCGTGTCCTGGGCCCAGGCCGCGCCGTAATCCGAGGTGATCTTATTCTTCCGGTCCCGGGGAAATTCGACCAGTGCCAGGTCGCCATCCAGACCGTTCAGCGCGCCGGAGATGACGCGGTTGCCGTGTGGCCAGGTGGTGCCGGAGTTGTTCGCCTGCTCGCGGAAGCTGGCGCCGAACTTCAGCTCGTTGCCGGCGGAGCCGGTGTTGAAGAAGTAGCTGGTGTCCAACCGCTCCTGGTCGATCGTCGCGTCCTGCTTGAAAAAGTAGTCGGTACCGCGGTGGATGTCGTCGGCGTCGATGATGTTGGGCGGTCCGGCGCCGGCCTCGGGGGTCAGGGTGAACTTGCCCGTGTCGCGCGACCAGAGGCCGGTGACCGTCCAGTTCGAGCTCGCCACCAGGGTGTCCTCGACCTTGTAGATGTCCTGGGGCGTGGTCTGATCGTGGGTCGTCCCCGGCTCGCGGTCGGGGCCGGCGTCACGGCCGAACTTCAGCTTGTTGTTGGTCCAGTAGTGCAGGACGCCCGAGTTGTTCTGCCCGGTCTGGAAGTTCAGCTTGTAGTTGTAGTCTTCCAGCTTGGTCTTGTCGAGCTGACCCCCCTGGACGATGTTGCGGATGTCGCTGACGCCGTAAGCGCCCCAAATCCACAGATGGTCCTTGATCAGCGGCCCGCCGATGTCGGCACCGTACTCCTCCACCTTGTCGATCTTGTTGCCGTCGGGGAGCTGCGGCTTGGCCTGCAAGCTGCCGTCGGTGTCCAGGTAGCGCGCGTTGCCCCGCCATTCGTTGGAGCCGCGCTTGGTCACCTGGTTGATCGTCACGCCCGAGGTCTGGACGGTGACGTCGGCGCTCGAGACGGTGAACTGCACCTCCTCGAAGGCGCCGAAGTCGAAGTAGGTGGCCGAGCCGCCCACCGCGTTCATGTCGGTGAGCACGACGCCGTCGACGGTGAAGGTGTTGTCGCGGCCGTTGGAGCCGACGCCGATGAAGCTCGACTGCTGGCCGCTCTCGTTGCCGCCGACGTTGACGCGGTCGACCAGCACGCCGGGCGCCTGGCTGAGCAGCGACCAGGGATCGCGGGCGGTCGGCACCTTGTCGAGCTCGACGGTCGAGACGTTGGTCCCCTGGTCGATCTTGCGCTCGTCGAGGATCGGGCTCTCGCCGGTGACGGTGATGACGTCCCGGACCGCTCCGGTCAGCGTGATCTCGATGCTCGACTTGCCGCCGAGCTTGATGGTGAGATCGGGGCGCTCGACCGTGGAGAACCCTTCGAGCTCCGCCTTCAGCGCGTAGGCGCCGGGGTAAAGATTGAGGAAGCGGAACTTCCCCTGGGCGTCGCTCTGCTGCACCTGCGGGGCTCCCACGCCGGTGACGGTAACCGTCACTCCGGGGAGCGGTTGCTTCTGCTCATCGAATACCGTGCCGTAGAGGTCTCCAGTCTGCTCCTGCGCCAGGGCCGGCAAGGCGGCCAAGGCGAGCAGCAGTACGGCGACGACGAGCGCGAGACGCGGGACGAGGCGCCTGCCCATGCTGTACCCCCTTTCAAGGTCGAAGGGACCAAATCTCCGAGACTCTGAGGTCTCCGTGAATTCTTGGCGAGATTATGCAACGAGTCGGCGGCCGGATGCCAATCCACGCCTGTGCTACGCTGGCTGGAGCATCTTCCCTTCCCGTGCGAGGTCCGCCATGCGCGACGGCAAGCTGGTCCTGATCTTCCTGGGCATCCTGGTCTTCATCGCGGCCGGCTTCGTGCTCCACATCCTCCAGCCGATCCTGCTGCCGTTCGTGGTAGCGGTCTTCCTGTCGCGGATCTTCGGCCCTCTCAATGCCGCACTGCGCCGGCGCCGGGTGCCGGCGGCGCTGTCGATCCTGCTGGTGCTGATCGTGGTCTCGGGCGTCCTCTTCGTCTTCGGCTCGGCCGTCTACTCCAGCGCCCAGTCCTTCAGCGCCGCCGTCCCCCGCTACCAGGAGCGCTCGAAGGAGCTGGTCGGTCAGGCCACCGGCTGGCTCACCGCCTCCTTTCCCAGCCTCCAGGCGCAGATCCAGCAGTGGAACTGGCAGGAAGTGCTCAAGGCGTCCACGCTGACCGGCTTCCTGGCGGCGACGGTCGGCTCGTTCCTGCTGTTCTTCAACGACGCCTTCCTGGTCCTCCTCTTCCTGGTCTTCCTGCTCGCCGGCAGCGAGGAGTTCCCGGAGAAGCTGCGGCGGGCCATGCCGGAGAACGCCGGGCGGCTCGGCGACATGATGCACAACATCGAGTCGGGGGTCCGGCGGTACATCGTCACCAAGACCCTGTTCAACCTCACGACAGGCGCGCTGGTCACCACCCTGCTGGCGGCATTCGGGGTGGACTTCCCGCTGCTCTGGGGGCTGCTCACCTTCCTCGCCCACTACATCCCGAGCGTCGGCGCGGTGATCTCGGTGGGGCTGCCGACGATCTTCCTCTTCCTCCAGTTCCCGCCCGGCACGGCGCTGCTGATCGCCATCCTCAACGGCGTCCTGCAGTTCTTCATGGGCAACGCCGTGGAGCCGCGCATCATGGGGTCGAGCCTCGACCTCAGTCCGCTGCTGGTCCTGATCGCCCTGCTCTTCTGGGGGTTCCTCTGGGGGCCCTGGGGGATGATCCTCTCGGTGCCGATCACCTCGTCGATCAAGATCATCTGCGAGAACGTCGGCCCGCTCCGCCCCGTGGCCGTCCTGATGAGCGGCTCCCTGGAGCAAACCAAGCCCAGGCCAGGTCCGGCCGAGGTGGCAGCGTAGTCAGTAGATCTCCAGACAGGCCGCCTTTTTTTCCTGAAGGAACGAGGAGATCGCGTCCAGGCTCCGCAGGAGGATCTCTTCGACTTGCGGCGTCGAGACGTTGCCGCACTTTAGCCAGATGACCTGGGGAGGAAAACCATGAACCATGCTCCGCTCGTAGAAATCGGAGTCCTTGGTCACGATTGAGAAACCGTTCTCCCGGGCGAAGCGCCAGATGACCGTATCGTCGGCGTGCTCCATCCCAGCTCGGTGAATCTGGGAAGAGCCCGGAAACAGGGGTTCCAGCCTGCCGAGCAGGCGATAGGAAAGGTTCTGGTCCAGCAGCAGCTTCAAGCGGCTTGGAAGGAGGTCAGGAGGTGCTCCCGGTCCGCCGCGAACTCGAGGCAGGCCTGGATGTCCTCCGGAGTGAGCTCAGGGAAATCGGCGAGGATCTCAGCCTGGGACATGCCGGCGGCCAGCCAGCCCAGAATGTCGTAGACGGTAATCCGCATCGAGCGAATGCATGGCCGGCCCCCCCGCTTGCCCGGTTCGAGAGTGATGCGGTCGCGGTAGCTCATGGGCCTGGATTATGCCATGGCCGTGCCCCTTGCGCGGAGGAAGCCAGATGGTAGGCTTTCCGCGCCGCTCGACGAGCGGCTCGCAGCAGCCCCTCGCCCCCCAGTCGACGATGAGGTGACAGCAAGATGACGCGACGTCTTTCCAGTCTGGTTCTGCTTCTCGGCCTGCTCCCGGCGATGGCGCACGCGGCCGTGGATTCGTTCAAGTTCGGCCGTTTCGGCACGATTCCGATCGTCCGCCCCGCGGGCGAGCCCTCCCAGGTGGTGGTCCTGGTGTCGGGCGACAAGGGGCTCGGCGAGCGCGAAGCCGCGATGGCGAAGGCGCTCGTCGCCTCCGGCGCCATCGTCTTCGAGGTGGACACGGTGCGCTACTTCTCCACCGCCGGCAAGGGCGAGGGGAGGCTCTTCCCCGCCGTCGACTTCGAGTCGCTGAGCCAGATCGGCCAGCGCGAGGCGGGGCTGCCGAGCTACCGGCAGCCGGTGCTGGTGGGGACCGGGAGCGGCGCCTCGCTGGTCTACGTTGCGCTCGCCGAGGCGCCCCCGCACACCTTCGCGGGGGCGGTGAGCGACGGCTTCTGCGCGGTCATCGCGTCCGATCACCTGTTCCGCCGCGGCAACGGCCTGAAGACCGATCCGAACTGGCCGAAGCCAGCGATCCGCGTGCTCCCCAACGAGGGGGTCGAGAACCCCTGGATGCTCCTGCAGATCCCCGGCGCGGCGTGCGCCGCGGGAGCGCCCACCGACTTCCTGAAAGCGATCAACAGCGCCAAGCTGATCCCGGCGCCGGCGGGCGTGGCGCCGCAGGAGGCTTGGAAGAAACAGTTGCCGCAGGCGATGACCCTGGTGGCCGAGAAGCACCGGCAGGAGGAGACCAAGCTGGACGCGCGCGGACCGCTCCGCGACCTGCCGCTGATCGAGATTCCCGCGACCGCTCCGGAGAAGGACGCCCTGGCGGTGATCGTCACCGGCTCCGGCGGCTACGTGGGGCTCGACCGCAAGATGGGCAACCAGCTTTCCCTGCGCGGCGTGCCGGTGGTGGCCCTCTCCTCGCTCGCCTACTTCTGGAAGCCGCGGACGCCCGACGGCTCGGCGAAGGACCTCGCCCTGATCCTCGATCACTACCTCGCCGCCCGGCACAAGAGCCGCGCCATCCTCGTCGGCTACTCGCAGGGCGCCGACGTGATCCCGTTCATGATCAACCGCCTGCCTCCCCCCCTGCGCGCCAAGATCAGCGTGGTGGGCCTCATCGGCCTCGACGGCGGGGCGCAGTTCGACTATCACCCGGAAGGGTGGATCACCGATCGGCCGCAGAGCCCCGAGATCCCGGTGGCGCCCGAGGTCCCCGCGCTCAAGGGGATGAGCGTGCTCTGCATCTACGGCGAGGTCGAGCTGAAGAGCCTCTGCAAGAGCCTGGCGCCCGGCGTCGCGACCGTCGTCGAGGTTCCGGGAGGCCATGGCTTCGAGGGCGAGGCGCCCAAACTCGCCGAACGCTTCCTGAAGCACGCGGGGCTCGCTCCCGGACGGGCGGACGGTGGAAAGGGCAAGAAGGCGGGCGGGGGCAAGGGATAGTCCCTCGACGCCGATGAATGCGGCGACGCGGCTGGTCTCCTCCCTCGGCTACGGCCTCTGGCGCCCCCTGCTGCGCCGGCGGCTCGGACGCGTGAGGATGGAGGAGATCGACGGCGTGCCCCTGGTGGTGCTCCCGGAGGTCTTCAATCCCGCGGTCTTCCGCACCGGCACGCTGCTGGCGCGGGCCGTGGCCGCGTGGGCGCCACCCCTTCCCGAGGGGGAGATCCGGGTGCTCGACCTGGGAACGGGGAGTGGAGTCGGCGCCCTTTTCGCGGCCCGGCGGGGGTTCCGGGTGGTGGCGGTGGACGTCAATCCGGAGGCGGTGCGCTGCGCTCGCATCAATGCTCTTTTGCATCATCTGGAGGACAGGATCGAGGTGCGGCAGGGGGATCTCTTCGCGACCGTCGCCGGCGAGCGCTTCGACCTCGTGCTGTTCAATCCCCCGTTCTTCCGCGGCGAGCCGGCGAACCCCCTCGACCGCGCCTGGCGGGGCACCGACGTCCTGGAGCGCTTCGCGGCGGGCCTCAGCGCGGCCCTGACGCCGGCGGGGCAGGCGCTGCTGGTGCTCTCGACCGACGGCGACTGCGCGGCGCTCTTGCGGGCGCTTGCGAGGAGCCTGACGGTCGAGGTCGCCTCCCGCCGGGATTTCGGCAACGAGGTGATCACGGTTTTTTTGGTGCAAGCGTGACCGCCGCCGCCCGGCGCCCCGCCGTCCTGCTGATCAATCCCCGCATCTGCTCGCGACGTTCGATCCGGCTTCCCCTCTCGCTGCTGGCGCTCGGCGCGGTGTTGGAGGGGGAGTACCGCTACCGGATCCTCGACGGCAACGTCGAAGCCGACCTCGCCGGCGCGGCCCTGCGCTTCCTCTCGGCCGAGCCCGACGCGGTGGTCGGAGTCAGCGTCATGCCGGGGCCGCAGGTGGGGCCGGCGATCGCGATCTCGGCGGCACTCCGCGCCGCCCGCCCGGAGGTTCCGATCGTCTGGGGGGGGTACTTCCCCACCCTCTATCCCGCCGCCGCGATCAACGCGCCATACGTCGATTACGTCGTCCGCGGCCAGGGCGAGGAGACCTTGCTGGAGCTGCTGGCGGCGCTGCCGGACGCCGGGCCTCCCACCGGCCCGCTCGCCTCGGCCCGCGACCCTTCCGTGCCGGCGGCTATCCGCGGCCTCACCTTTAAGGACGGCGCGGGCGTGCGGCACACCGCCGACCGCGCGGCACGGCCGCCGGACGAGCTGCCTCCGCTCCCCTACGAGCGGCTCGGCGACGTCGGCCAGTACCTGCGTCCGAGCTTCATGGGGAGCCGCACCGCCGTGCATCAGGCGGCGGTAGGGTGCCGCTACCACTGCGAGTTCTGCGGCGTGGTCTCGATGTGGAATGGCCACACCCGGTTGCAGGGAGCGGCCCGTCTCGCCGCCGCCGGCGCCACCCTGCGCGACCGCTGGGGCGCGAGCTCGCTGCAGCTCTACGACCACAACTTCTTCGACACCGAGGCGGCGAGCGTGCCGCTGCTGGAGGCGCTCGCCGGCCTCGGGATGCCCTGGTGGTGCTACGCCCGCGCCGACACCCTGGCCGGCTTCAGCGCCGCCACTTGGCAGCTCATCCGCCGCAGCCGCCTCGCCATGGCCTACATCGGTGCCGAGTCGGCGAGCGACGAGGCGCTGCTGCGGATGAAGAAGGGATCGCGCGTCGAGCACACGCTGGAGGTGGCCCACCGCTGCCGCGAGCACGGGGTGACCCCGGAGTTCTCCTTCGTGCTCGGTGGCCCGGACGATCCGGAGGGGGAGATCGAGCGCACCTTCCAATTCATCCGCCGGATCAAGGCCGCGCATCCGGACTGCGAGGTGGTCCTCTACTTCTACAGCCCCACCCCCCGCCGCGAGCCGGCCTCCGAGCAGACCCGCGCCGCCGGCCTCCGCCTGCCGGTGCTCGCGCGCTACGGTCCGGAGGGGCCCGAGCTGCCGGCGACCCCCGAGGAATGGGCCACGCAGCGCTGGCTCGACTACGTCTGCCACCGTGACGCCCCCTGGCTCGACGCCCGCCTCCGCCGGCGGGTGAACGACTTCGCCACCGTCCTCGGCTGCCGCTTCCCCACCGTTCAGGACCACCAGACTCCGGCCTGGGGGAAGGCGCTGCTGCGCACCCTCGCGAGCTGGCGCTACGGCACCGGCCGCTACGGCTCGCCCTGGGAGCTGGCACTCGCCCGCAGACTGTTCAAGGTGCGCGAGCCGCAGAGCGAGAGTTTGTAAGTCAGATCACGAGAGCTGCGGCTGTGGGCGGAGCCAGCGGCCGAAGAGCGTTTCGACCGGCCAGCCGTAGGCGTCGTGGGCGAGCCGCCAGCGGGCGAGGAGGCGGGCCGGAGCGCGCCGACGGCCGGGGCCGGCGGCGAGGTCCTGGTAGAACTTGAAGCGCTCGATGAGACGGTGCTTCCGCGGGCTGACCCAGGGACCGGCGGAGCCGATAAAGTCGAAGCGTGACCATTCGTCGAGGTCGGCGGGGAGGCGGTAGCCGTCGCGCACGGCGTCGTCGGTGAGCGGCGAGCCGGGGTAGGGCTTGAAGTAAAAGATGGGAGTCTCGAACTCCGGCGACATCGCGCGCAGCCGCTTGGCGAGATCGAGCGAGGCGCGCACGCTGGCGTCCGATTCGCCGGGGAAGCCGACGATGAACGGGAAGATCCCCTTGATGCCGTGGCGCCGGATCTTCTCGGCGCTGCGCACCACCTGTTCGACTTTGATGTCCTTCCGGATGCGGTCCATCATCTCCTGCGACCCGGACTCGACGCCGATCAGGACGCGGCGGAGCCCGGAGCGCCGGCAGGTGGCCAACACCTCCTCGGCCAGCCGGTCTCCCTGGTCGGCGCGCATCGTCGCCGCCCAGGTGATCGGCAGTCTCCGGCGCAGGAACTCCTCCGCCACCGCCGCCACCCGCGGCGCGTAGGTGAAGTAGGTCTCGTCCTGGAACGAGAGGTCGTCGAAGCGGTAGCGCTGCCAGAGATCGCCGATCTCCTCCCCCATCCGCTGAGGCTCCAGCCCCACCCATTTGCGGTTGTAGACGAACGGGTCGGCGCAGAAGGCGCAGCGGAAGGCGCACCCCTGCGAGGAGATGTAGTCGAGCTGCCGCCGCCTTTTGAGGCCGTAGTAGCGCTCGACCGGCAGCAGGCGGTAGTCGTGCGGACGCAGGCCGTTGAGGTCGGCGAGCGGGCGCGGTGGATTCTGATGGACGTCGCCGTCCGCGCCGCGGTAGGCGCAGCCCAGGCAGCCGTCGAGATCGTGGATGCTTTCTCCCGCCACCAGCCGGTCGCAGATCTCGTGGAAGGTGATCTCCCCCTGCGCGGCCACCGTGACGTCGACGCTCGCCTCCTCCAGGCACTCGCGGCCGAACATCGAGGGGTGCCAGCCCCCCCAAACGACCGGCAGATCGGGGCGGCAGGCCTTGGCGAAGCGCGAGGCGCGGACGGCGTCGGCGATCGGGCCGCCGGTGAGCACCGTCACCCCGAGGCAGAGGGCGCCGTCGAGCGTGCTTCGGAGGGCGGCGTCCGGGTCCCTTTCCAAGCGGGCGTCGACGATCACCACCTCGTAGCGTTCGGGGTCGAGGTGCGAGCCCACGGCGACCAGGGCGAGCGGCATGGTGAAGAACACCGCCCGCGGGTTGTAGAGGACGATCCTATGGCGTTTCACGCCGCCCCCTCCCGGAGCGCCAGGGAGCAGACGCAGCGGCGGCAGATGGCATTGCGCGAGGTGTCCAGGCCACGCCGCCAGTCGATGGCCGCGTTCGAGTTGAGGATCGCCGCCAAGCCTGCCTCCTTCAAGTTCCCGAGGGGCGGCTGGAAGAAGCAGGGGCGCACCGTTCCGTCCGTCTCGACCACGGCCGAGACCCAGGGAGCGTTGCATTCGACGGGCGCGAAATCTCCTCGCCCCAGCAGGGCCGCGAAGTGGCGCAGCAGCCGGCGCTCGAGCTTCTCGGGGCTCTCGGCGATGAAGCCCCTCGCGAAGTCGGCGACGTGCTCGTCTTCGAGGGCCGCCAGTTCGGCGGCGAGGGCGGAAAGATCCTCAGGTCCCAAGGCGATCGCGGCCGCGCGCTCGTGCTCCCATCTCCCTGGACGGTTGAAGGCCTCGCTGCTGACGTCGGCGGCGAGGAAGCTGATGTGGTCGAGGCCGATCTCATGGGCGGCGCGGACGGTGGCGCGCAGGTCGCCATGGTTGGCGCGCTGCACCGTGCAGCGTCCGCTCAGGGCGACCTCCGGGCCGGCCGCGCGGACGGCCGCCACCCCGGCGGCCAGCTTGTCGTAGGCGCCGGCCAAGTTCCGGATCAGATCGTGTACCTCGCGCGGGCCGTCCAGGCTGACCACGACGTCGTCGCAGACGCGGACGAGCGCCGCGGCGTCGCGGGCCAGCAGCAGGCCGGTGGTGAGCAGGGTGATGCCGATCCCGGCCTCGCGCAGCAGTCCGCAGAGATCCCAGAGGTGGGAGTGGAGGAGCGCCTCGCCGCCGGAGAGCACCACCCGCTCGACCCCCAGCTCGCGCCAGCCGGAGAGCCATCTCTCGACGTCGGCAGCCGTCAGCTCGTCGCGGCGGGCGTCGCGCCAGATATCGCACATCAGGCAGCGGCAGTTGCAGCGGCTGTGCGGATAGAGGATCAGGATGGGGAGCCGCGCGATCGGATCGGTTTTCGGAAGTACGGGTGAAACCGTGGCCGGCCGCGGGGCGGGCGCCAGGACGGTCATAGCCGCTCCAACTCCAGCAGATAGTGATCGGCGAGCCAGGGGAGCGGGGGCACCGTCTCCAGCCGCCGTTCCCAGCGGGCGAGGGCAGCGAGTAGCCGAGGATGGCGGCTCGTCCAGGCCTCCCATTCGGTGGGCGGCAGCAGGGCGTTCACGGCGCTCAGGCGCAGCGGCCGGAAATCCGGGGCGAAGGCGCGCCGCAGGGATCCGGGCGACGGATAGCGGACGGTGATCCCCCGCCATGCGACGCCGCCGCGCCGAAGGCGGCGGAACTGAAGCCCCGCCCACTCCCAGGGCACGAGCGACCCCATGACGCAGAGCAGGAGCGGTGCGCCAGGGCGGAGGAGGTCGGCCAGGACCACCGCCACGGCGGCCGGATCGGCGACGCAGTTGAGGCCGCCGAAGTTGGAGAAGGCGCCGTCGAAGGGGCCGGCGAGAGTGGCGAGATCTTCGATGGCCAGTTGCCGGGTTTCGACGATCCCGGTCAAGGCCGATGCCGCGATCTTGGCCCGCGCCTGTTCGATCATGGCGGCGGAGGCGTCGGTGGCCACTACGCGCACGCCGCGTTGACCGAGGTGGACGGCGTCTTCTCCGGTGCCGCAGGCGAGCTCCAGGACGCGGTCGCCCGGTGCGAAGCGAGCGTCGAGGCGGCTCTGGACCCTTTTCCGGAGGAGGGCACCTAGAGGAGTGCCGATGAATTGGCGGTCGTAGCCGGCGGCCAGGGCGTCGAAGGGGAAAAGCGGAGTTAGAGCCGGCGGGGACGCCGGCGGTCCCAGGAGGGGGGTGGTCACGCTTCCACCTCGGTGTCCAGGGCAGCCATCGCCTCGCGCGCGGCGAGGGCGGTGGCGGGGTCCGATGCCACCTCGGCTCGCAGCCAGCGGTCGGCCTCTTTGTAGAACGCGCGGGAGTGGCGGCCTCGGATGGCATGATCGCGGTCGGTCCCCTCTTCCCAGGCGCGGGTGGCGACAACCTTGCCCGCAGCGGCCTGGAAGTAGCCGGTGTTCTTGATCGGGTAGGCGATGGTGGTGAAGAAGACGTCCGGGTTCGCCGCCTTGACGTGCTCGACGGTGGCCTCCATGTCCTCCAGGGTCTCCCCCTCGTACCCCCACATCAGGAACATGCCGACCTGGATGCCGTGGCGCTGGGCGGCCTTCGTCGCCCAACGCACCTGCTCGGTGGTCACCCCCCGCTCCATGGCGTCGAGGATGCGCTGGCTGCCGCTCTCCGAGCCGATCCAGATCCGGTAGCACCCCATGCGGGCGAGGGTCGCCAGCACCTCCTCGCGCATCATCCGGTCGGCCCGGGAGATGGTCTCGAAGGGGAGACGGAGCCCCCGGCGGTCGAGCTCGGCCGCGTAGTCGAAGAGCCAACGGTGGCTGATGGTGAAGACGTCGTCGGCGTACCAGACCTGGTCGGGCCGCCAGCGGTCGCGGATCAGCTCCAGCTCGGCGGCGACATCAAGGGCGCTCCGCCGCCGGTGGCTATAGCCGAACACGGCGTGCGAGCACCAGCGGCACTTGTAGGGGCAGCCGCGGGCGGTGATCAGGTTCACGCTTCCCATGCCGTGATGGGTCCGCCAGATGTCCACGTAGCGCTGCTGGTCGATTTGCTCGCGGTCCGGCCAGGGGAGCGCGTCGAGGTCGGCGATCTGCGCCCGCTCCGGATTGCGGACGATGCTCCCCGCCTCGTCGCGGAAGACGGTGCCGGCGACCCCCTGAAGGCGGTGAGGGCCGCTACGGGCGAGCGCCGGTAGCAAATCGGCCAGGGTCTCCTCCCCCTCCCCTAGCACCACCACGTCGGTGCCGCGGTCCAGGTACTCCTCGGGATAGTTGGCCGACTCCGGCCCCCCCAGCACCACCGTCCAGCCGCGCGCCTTGGCGGCGGCCACGACCTCGAGGACCGGCCGCCGGGTCATCAGGTTGGTGTAGATCCCCACCACCCCACCGGGCTCCGCCGCCAGCCGCGCCAGCAGCTCCTCGCGGGTGGCGAAGGTGGTGTCGAAGATCTCGACGTCGAACCCCGCCCGGCGCAGGTAGGAGGAGATGTAGAGAAGCCCCAGCGTCGGGTAGGGCTTCATGATCTCCCGCTCCTTCTCGTCGTCGGCGAGAAAGTAGGCGTGGGTGAGCAGCAGGTCCGGCATCTTCAGTTCCAGGTCCGCGAGAGGTCGGGCGCGGGGAGGGAGCCCTGCGCCTTGTGAACCATCGTGGGGAGGGCGCTCCGCGACGAGGCCTCCTGCTCCTCCAGGAGCCGCCAGTCGGCTTCCAGCTCCTCCAGATCTCCCTTCCCGTGGCGCGCCTCCAGGTCGCGGTGCACGAGCTGCCGCAGCCGGCGGTAGAACGGGGTTTGGTAGGTCCCCTGGAACATCATGGCGAGGTCGTCGCTGTCCCGCCAGTGGGTCTGCTCCCCCAACTCGGCCTGGACCATATCGAAAAAACGGGTGCCGGGGAGCGGGTAGGAGACGCTGACGCCGACGTCGTCCGGCAGTAGCTCGCGCATCAGGGCGACGGTGGCGAGGATGTCGTCGAAGGTCTCGCCAGGATAGCCGAACTGGAGGAACCAGCAGGCCCGGATGCCCGCCGCCTGGAGCCGGCGGGTGGCCGCCGCGATCTGCTCCACGCAAGTCCCCTTGTCCATGGCGTCGAGGATCTTCTGGCTGCCGCTCTCGGCGCCCAGCCAGACCTCCTCGCAGCCGGCGCGGGCGAGCCCGGCCACAGCCTCGGGCGTCATCAGGTCGGCCCGCGACTGGATGGTGAACGGCGTCACGACGCCGCGCGCCTCGACCTCGCGGGCGAAGTCGGCCACCCAGCGCGGCTGCAGGCCAAAGATGTCGTCGGCGAACCAAACGTGGTCCGGGGCGAGAGTGCGCTTGACCAGGGCCATCTCCTCGGCGACGTTGGCCGGCGAGCGCATGGCATAGCGGCGCCCCCAGATCGGCTTCGCACACCAGTTGCAGTGGAACGGGCAGCCGCGGGTGGTGACCAGGTTGAGGCTGAAGCGGCCGTGGGCCCCCCGCCAGGCGGCGCGATAGCGCTCGACGTCGAGGAGGTCCCAGGCCGGGAAGGGGAAGGCGTCGGGGCGGCGCTCGGGCTCGCGGGGGGGGGTCCGCCGCACGCCGCCGGCGTCGGGGAGCGCCAGCCCGGCCACGGCGTCGACCGGCCGTTCGGAACGCCCGGTGAGGACATCGAGCAACTCGCGCAGGGTGTGGTCCGCCTCGCCGAGGAGGGCGTACTCGACCCCGGCCTCGAAGTACGGTTTTGGACGGTCCGTAAGGTCGGAGCCGGCGGCGAGCACGGTGGCGCCGGCCGCGCGGCCCAGGGCGGCCATCCGGCAGGCGGCGGCGCGCGCGTGCCCCAGGCACATCTTGCTGAGGAAGTTGAAGCTGTCCTCGTAGAGCACGAGGAAACGGGGGCGGTGGCGATCGAGCGACGCCGCGAGCTCCTCCTCCCCCGCCGCCAGCACGGCGTCGAAGAGGGCCACCTCGTAACCCGCCTCCCGCAGGTGGGAAGCGGCGTAGAGGGTCGCCAGCGGGGCGTAGGGGCGCATCTTGTCGACCTGCTTGGGATCGTTGCGCAGGAAGAACGAATGAGCGAGCAGGACCTCAGCCACGGCGGGTCATCTCCAGGGCGTAGAAAGTCCCCAGGCCGCGGGTGACCGGCAGCGCCGTGAGGGCACGTTCCAGAAGATCGCGGTAGGCGTTGCGTCCAGAGTCGTCCACAGGACGGAGGATACCCTGGCCGCTGAAACCCGAGACGACGAAATCGGCGGCGAAGATCCGCGCCAACTCACGCGGGGTCCATAGGCGGTGCGGTACCTCGACGCCGGCGATGCTCACCGTGAGGGTCTTCCCTCGCCGCCGGGGATTGAGGACGTGCAGGAAGAGGACGCCCCCCGGGCGCACCAGCCGGGCCGCGGCGCGGGCGAGGCCGGCGAGGTCCGCCGCCGCGTTGAGGCCGGCGAAGGTGGAGATCAGACCGTCGAAGGGGCCCTCCAGGCCGGCCTCCTCCAGGCGGTTGAAGTCGGCGACAGCGATGGGGATGCCCGGCGCTCTGGCTGTAAGGCGGCTCAGCATCTCGGATGAGAGATCACAGGCGGTCACCGCCACACCCCGGCCCACCAGATGGACGGCGTCGAGGCCGGTGCCAGCGGTGACGTCGAGCACCCGCGACCCGGGCGGGAAGAGCCCGCCGAGGCGTTCCCAGAGCCGCTCGCGGACCCAGGAGGAGGGCGCGACTGCCGCGTCGTAGTCGGCCGCGATGGCATCGTAGGCCGTAGAGGCGGGTGAGACGCCCATCAGCCTCTCAGGGTCTCGCCTCCACCGCGCGCAACACCACCTGCGGCGACCGGTTGAAGGGGAGCCGCTCCGAGAGGCATTGGACCGCCACGTGATAGCTCCCCGCTCCGGGCGGCACGAAGTCAACCTCGTACACTCCATCCCCAGCGGATCGGGCCGGCTGCCGCTGCTGCCAGGAGCCGGAGGAGAGGTAGGTCATCACCTGGACGTCCACGAGGCCGTCCACCGGCCGGTCGTCCAAGGGGTTGGTGAGACGGAAGCGCAGGCGCGCCGGCTGGCCGGCGGTCACCGTGCGGCTGGCGATCTGCGGCGCGACATTGACCGGGCGCTCGCGCAGCCGCTTCGCGGCGAGCACCGGATCGGCGGCCACCGTCAGGTCGAAGCAGCGGACGGTGCGCGGCGCGTCGAGGAAGAAGGCCAGCCGGTAGCGGCCGGGGCCGGGCAGGCGGGCGATAGTCTCGTAACTCCCCGGCGACCGCTCCTTCAAGGAACGGTCGACCACCAGAACGGCGCGCGGCCGCCCATAGCCCTGGAAGCTCCCCATCGGCGCCGCCATCCCCTCGCGGTAGTAGTAGATCGCGCCGTCGGCGGGGTTGGCGACCAGCACCGCCCCGGGCTCCGGCGCGCGGACGATCGAGTCGGCGCGCGCCCCGAGCTCCCCGGCGCGCTCGCCCGCGAACGGCGGGTGCTCGCCGCCCGCGAAGTCGGCGACAGAGAGGCCGCGCCCCTCCTCGCCGAGACCGGCCAGCGGGATCATCAGGACGGCGTCGCTCTCGCGCTGGCGCACGTAGACCAGGGTGTCCGAGAAGGTCACCTGGTCCGGGACGCCGGCCATCTCGCCGCTCTGGACGATACGGTTCGACGCCGCGTCGAGCACGTGGACCGTGCGCCCCTTCGGATTGGGTACCACCCCCCAGCGGCCGCCGGGGGCGAAGCGGAGAGCGCCGAGGCCCGGCTCGGCGGCGACCGTCGCCGTCACCGCCAGGCGCTCGGGATCGATCGCGAAGATCTTCCCCTCGTCGCCCGCCACGGCGTAGACCGCGTGGGCGAGCGGCGACCAGGCGACGGCGGTGGGAGCGGCGGGGAGCGCGACGTCGCCGAGCCTGGCGAGCCGCCCGGTGTCGACGACCGTCAACCTCCGAGCCGCCCGGCCGGCGACGAACAGGCGGCGGCCGTCGTCGGAGAGCGCGAGGTCGTCGGCACCCATCTCGATGCGTCCAGCGACCTTCAGGCTCGCGGCGTCGATGACGGCGACGCCGGCGCTCCCGGCCACCCAGACGCGGGAGCCGTCGGGCTCGACGACCAGCCGCCCCGGCCGCGGACCGGCGTCGATCTGGGCGATCACCTTCCAGTCCGCAGTGTCGATCGCCGCCACCCTCCCCGCCGCCGGCTGCGAGACGAAGAGACGGGCGCCGTCCGGAGTCAGCGTCCAGTCGTCGCCCGGGCTCGCCAGCGACGCCTGGGCGAGGAGCTTGCTGCCGCCGAAGCCGGAGAGCGGATCGATCACGGAGATCGAGGCGTCGTCGTTGAGCGACAGCACCCGATAGGCGTTGAGGTCGAGGGTCGGACGGTGGAAGAAGCTGCCGCCGACGTACTGCTCCACCGCCTCGGTGCAGGAGCCGCGGGCTTCGCGCCCCTCCGTGCTGTCGAGCCAGGCGGCGGGAGACGCGCCGGCGAGCGGGGTGCCGGTGGCGCTGTCGGAGAGGCGGAATCGGATCGACGCCTCCGTGCCTTCCACCAGGCCGCCGGCCGGCGTCTTGCCCCCCACCGCCGGACCGGTCACGAGCTCGACGGCGATGCCCTGCTGGACCGTGCGCGCCGGCGGCGACGGCGCTTCTCCCGCCCGCCCGGCGAAGGGCGCCAGGAGAGCCAGAAGGAATGGTACGGCGGCGCGCGTCACCGGCCGCCGCCCCCCTTCGCGGGCGCGGCCGAAGCCGCCGGCTCGACCGCCGCCTTGGCGCAGCTCTGGACGCGGAAGATACCCCACAGGCCGTGGTCGAGCTGGTCCGCCGGATAGGTGCGGAACAGGTAGTCTCCGGTCGCGCCGTTGGCGCCGCCCGCCCGCTCGATCAGGACGTCGAAGTGATTGCCGGGCCCATGGCCGCTCCGCGAGCCCTGCCAGATGCTGAGCGAATCCCTCCCCTGTCCCGCGAGGTTGTAGGAGGGGAGGAACGCCCGGACGGACGACACGGCCGCGAGGGCTTCGGGATGCAACGGACTCTCCGCCAGCTTCTGCGCCGTGCACCCCCGCTGGTTCGAGACGATCGACGAGGAGTAGAGATTCGTGTGCGTGGTCTGCGGCGCGCAGCCCAGACCGACGCTCTCGTAGGGGGTCTCGGTCCACACGTGGCCGTAGAGCTCGAAGACCTGGTTGAGGTTGAGCCCCCCCGGATGGACCAGCCGGAAGCGGACCTGCTCGCCGGCGCAGGCGTTGAGGGTCGGCACGTTCCCCGTGTTGCAGGCCACGGTGGCGGTGCCGGCCGGGCAGGCGCCGGTCGAATTGAGTGCCACGGGACAGCATTGCGCGCTGTTCGAGAAGAGGCACGAGACGTCGCCCGTGGCCAAGGTCGGGCAGGGAGCGCCGCTGAAGCTGGCGACCATGCTCTTGAAGTTGGTGGCGGTGAGGAAACCGCCGCCGGGAGTGACTCCGAGGCCGGCGGCGGGCGTCGGCGGATTCGCGATGCCGTCCTGGGTGGCGAGCACGAACTCGTGGAAGGCGGCGCCGCCCCGCGGCTGCACGCGCGCCTCGACGCCGTCGGCCGCCTGCCAGCCGGTCGCCCCCTCCGGCTCGATCACCAGCGCCCCGAACAGGCCGTGCTGGTAGTGGTTGAAGACGTCGGCCGGCAGCAGGTTGGAGACGCCGAGCTCGATCGGGATGTAGGGGTTGACGGGATTGCGCACGTCGATGTTGCCGGCGTACCAGGTGTAGGTGACGCTCTTGCCGGAATTGGCCGCTACCGTCTGGTACGGGTTGGTGCCGACGTTGAAGCCGTCGCTGCCGGAGGTGTCGAAGGTGGGGAGCTGCGGGTGCAGGCCCACCGTGGACGAGGTGTTCGACGGCAGGCAGGAGGGCGTCGGCGCGCCCGCGCCGCAGGCCTGGCCGAAGGTGGGCGGGTTGGTCTGCGCCACCGCCGGCAGGTTGGGCGCCGGGGCGCCCGCCGGCAGCTTGGCGGTGGTGACGTAGTTGTAGAGCGTCACCGTCACGCAGTCGCCGGCGTTGGCCCGCAGAACCAGCGGCTCGATCGCATTCGGGCGCCTGGGGGCACAGGAGGCGCTCGGCGTCGAGCAGTTGAGGTCCTCCAGCTTGAAGTAGAGGATGGCGCTTGGGTCGCTGATTCCCCCCTCGAGCGTGGTGTAGGTCACGCTCCCCGACAGCGCCACCACGGTGTAGGCGCGGTTCTGGTGCGGCGCCACCGGCTTCACCGGGCAGACCGGCAGCGTGGCGGCGCGTGACGGATCCTGGTTCTGCGGCAGCGGGCGCAGGTCGTTGCGAGGGTTGCCGTAGGCGCGCAGGAGCGACCAGTTCCCACCCGCCTGTTCGATCGCCGCGGCGCCCGCCATGAACAGGTAATCGGCCTGCTTGCCCGTCCCGACCGTCGGCGTCGACACCCAGGAGGGGAGGCGGAAGATCTGCTCGAAGTGCTCCGAGATCCCCATCACCTGGCTGCCGCGCCACCCCGAGTCGACCCAGCCCGGCTGCGACAGCCAGTGGACGCCGTGGATGGCGAGGTTGTGCGGGTTGATCTGGCCGGTGACCAGGGTGCGCACCTGCACGTCGTCACCGGCGTAGGAGCGGAGAAGAGGCGTGAACGGGTCGCCCGGGTTCACGCCTTGGGTCAGCGGTGGATAGGGACCGGCCGAGGTGAGCCAGGGGCGCACCTGCGAGGTGTAGGCGAAGGCCAGATCGCCCAGGGTGCCCGAGGTGGAGGGCTGCTGGGTCGCCGGGTCGATGATGCGCGGGTAGAGCGGCTCGTTGCGGTAGTTCATCGAGAAGCTGTTGGAGCCGCCGGCTAGGGTGATGACCTCGGCCGCGATCTTGTTGGGGGGATCGATCGGCAGCGTCTTCCAGGTGGCGATGTCGGAGAGCACGGCCGGCTTGCCGCCGGCGAAGACGTTGAGCGGCTGGTAGGCCACCACCTGTCCGGGGACGCCCGCGACGGTGTTGCAGGTCGCCTGGGCGTAGCCACACGCGGTGGTGTCCTCGGTAGTCTGCCAGGTGGCCAGCTTGCACTTGATCTTCGGATTGTTGGAGCAGAAGCCGTAGACGTTGCAGACCCCCGCGTTGCAGCCGGTGGCGGGGCGGGTGATGGTGGCCGGCACGCAGGCGGCGCTCCCCACCGAGCACCACCCGGTGCCCTCGAACGGGTTGACCACCGTATCCGCGAACTTCGAGTAGGTGAGCGTGGTGTCCTGCACGGCGAACACGAACTCGCGGAAGCTGGCGGACCGGTCGGCCGGCTCGATGACCGCCTGCCAGGTCGTGGGTCCACCGTCGCGCACAAACAGGCCCTCAGGGCCGCCGGCCGTGCGGCTGGGGATCGGTTGGCCGGTCCGCGGATCGATGCCGCCGAACGGCGCCGCGGTGGGGCTCTCGTTGCTGTACCAGGCCGAGCCCTTCGGCTCGATCACCAGGCCGGCGTAGAGGCCCGCCTGCTGGTGGGTGGACGGCCCGAAGTGATCGTGGGTGAAGACGGTGCGCAGCGTGCGGTCGACGGCGAGCGCCGCCGGCGGATCGTGGCGCGGCCCGTCGAACAGCGGATCGGCGTACCAGCGCTGGATGGTGGCCTGCGCGCCCACCCAGCGGCCGCCGGGACCGGCGCCGAAGAAGGGGATGGTCTTGGCGATGAGCTGGCGCCGCGGGCTGCCGCTGTCGGCGCCCGCGGCGAGGCCGCCACCGGCGTTGATGGCGCGGATGCGCTCGGTCACCTCGTCGGGCGAGAAGGTGCCGTCCTCGTAGTTGAAGCCGTTGGTGGCGCCGTCCGACGAGGTGACGTCGAACTTCACCAGGTGGATGTGCTGGCCGAGGATGTCGGTCGGCGTGCGCACCTGGAAATCGTCGAGCTCGTAGACGTTCGGCACCAGGTTGGCGAGTGTGTACTCGATGCACTCGCCGGAGTTGGCGCGGAAGAAGAGCGGCTCCGGCGCCCGCTTGCCAGCCAGGGTGTCCTGCACATCGCCCCAGAGCGCCAGCATGCGCTCCTGCGGGAAGTGCCACCCCTCCTTGTTGAACACGGCGTCGAGCTGGATGTCGGCCGCGCTGTAGCGGCGGGTTACCAGGCCCGCGGGCTTGCCGCCGGCCCGGCTGTAGTTGATGCAGGGGTCGGCGTAGGGCGCGCCGGGGACCGCCGGCAGGCCGTTGAGGATGAACTGCGCCGGGACGGGCTTCGGCGACTGCGTGTAGGTGGCATGGAAGCGCTGGCCGTGGGTGAGCATGGCGAGTTGCTCCACTCCCGTGCCCGCCTCGGGGAGCTCGAAGGCGGCGACCTTGTCGAGCGTCTTGCTGAAATCGACCGCGTTGAGCGGCGGCGTCGAGACGCAGCCGTCCTTGAGCGCGCAGCCGCGGATCAGATGGCGCGGCAGGCCGCCGTCGAGCGCCGCCGACTTCGGATCGTCCGGGTTCTCGCGGGCGAAATCGAGCGGCGGGTGGGGCGCCCGCTGGCCGCCGATGCCGGGGATGAAGAAGGGATAACCGGGGTTCTTGTACACCAGCGGGTCGAGCTTGGCGGTAGAGAACGGCGAGACGCAGCGGCCCCCCGTCTTGTCGCAGACCTGGTACTGCGTGCCGTCCGGGCTGACGTGGATCACGGCCGGCATCGGCGCCATCGCCAGCGTCGGCAGCGGCACCACGGCGGGGATCGGCGTGCCGGCGGCGATCTCGCCGTCAGGGAGCGCCCGCGCGCCCGGCACCGGCCGCCCGTTCTGCATCGGCGTACCGGTCTCCAGCACGTCGTGGACGCGCCAGAGCGACCACATGCCGCCGGCGAAGTGAGGGTAGAAGTGGCAATGGAAGATCGAGTCCCCCACCGTCTGGTTCACGTTGCCGGAACCGTTGTAGACCATCTCCAGGGTGAACGCCGAGCCCGGGCCGAAGGTCTGGCTGTCGGTGTAGTAGCCGTTGGGCGTGTCGGGCGAGTGGAACCACTGGTGCGCGTGCTGGTGATGGACGTGGTGGAGGTCGACGCCCGCGTGCAGGATGCGGAACTTGGTGTGGTCCGACAGGTAGCTGTGGTAGACGTTCGACGGATCGTCCGGATAGAAGGCGCGGGTCGCCTTCTGCGCGCTGTCGCAGCTATACTGGCCGGTGAAGCTGCAAGTGCCCTTGAACGTCACCTGAAGCGGCTTGTCCGTCGTCGAGAGGGTCTTCGGGCAGAACCGG
The DNA here is from genome assembly GCA_963718645.1 of uncultured Acidobacteriota bacterium. Classification (GTDB taxonomy): domain Bacteria; phylum Acidobacteriota; class Thermoanaerobaculia; order Multivoradales; family UBA5704; genus DATARR01. The sequence goes on along the minus strand of OY970373.1, from coordinate 331,831 downwards.
TTCGGGTTGGTGAGATCGGGATCGCAGGGGGTCTTGTGGTCGTCGCAGAGACCGCTCGGCTTGCAGGAATCGGTCGCCGGATTGTCGACCACTATCGCCGGGTCGCCCACCGCCCACGAGGTGAGGAAGAACTCCTCGTACTTGCAGCTCGGGCAGCTCCCCATCGGGCCGACGCCCAGGCGGTTGGCCAGGATCTCGGAGCCGATGCCGCCGGCGCCGTAGTTGAACGCGAAGTTGTCGGCGCCGTTGCCGTCGACGTTGAGGCCGTTGGCGTACATCTGGCCGAACGCCTGCACCGCCTGGAACAGCTCATGGTAGATGATGGTGAACTCACGATAGGGCTGCTGGCGGTCCGGCAGGGCGTAGGCGGGGTTGAACACCGGTGCCGGATGGATGCCGTCGCTCGGGAACGGTCCCGGCTGGCCGTCGGGGGTTCGGCCGGTGATCAGCGCCGTGAGGTCGCCGTGCGCGATCCGGCCGCCGAAGGGGCACCCCGCCTTCGCCTCATTGGGACAGTTGAGCAGGTTGAGGATCGGCTGCCCGGCGCGCGGATGGCCCGCCGGATAGAGAGCGTGGTAATCGAGGATCGGCTGCCCCCCCGCGGTGGCGCCGCGGGTGGCGAGCCGGAGATCCTCCTCGCTCACCTGGCTGCGGTACCACTCCGCCCCCTGCGGCTCGACGTGGACGGCGCCGAAAAGGCCGAAGGCGAGCTGACCGCCGTCACCCCCGGCGTTGGGGGTGTAGGTGTCGGCGGTGCTGTAGAGCAGGAAGCTCCCCTCGTGAGCGGCATAGAGGGTGTAGATGTGGGACTTCACCGGTGTCCCGGCGGTCACCAGGCTGCTGGCGTTGGCGCCCACCCAGGAGCCGTCGTCCTGCGCGTCCTTCACCCACTCCATCCCCTGCACGTGCAGCGAGGCGGCGCGGGTGGCCGGCTGCGTCTCCGCGCCGGAGGAGGGGAACGTGACGGCCACCGCCGTCGGGTTGAGCAGGTTGGTGAAGGTGACCTCCAGGCACTGCCCCTGATTGACCCGCAGCACCAGCGGGCGCGGGCGCTTGTCCGGCCGCAGCATGACGTGGCCCGGGCTCGGCGGACCAACGGCACAGGTCGGCTGGCCGTTCACCACCGGTCCGCCCGAGAGGCAGACGTCGCTCGCCAGGGCGAAGATCATGCCGTTCGGCAGGGCCGCCCCCAGGCGATTCAGGACGATGGCCTGATCGAGGGCGACGACATCCGCCTTGACCAACCCGCCGTTTCCGGGACAGGTGGGCTCGCCGGCCGCCTGCGCGAGCGGCGCCTGCGGCGGGACGGCGGCAGTGGCGGCGACGGAGACCAGCAAGGAGACAGCCAGGAATGGCACAGCGACCGGCAGGAGCTTCGCTCTCATGACGAAATCCTCCCTGAAAGGGACAAGCGCCAGGGGTCTCATCGGAGGCCCTGGTGGCAACGGATACGACCTCTGACTCTCAATTGGGACGAAGCGCTCGCAATGGTACTGCAAATCGGCGCGAAGGGAGCCTCAATCCGCGAGGTCGATCCAGACCGCGGCCCCGCCCGGCGCGCGGCGGGGGAAATCGACCCCGGCGACGAAGGCACCTCGCGCGCCGATCCGCCGGTTGGGTCCGAAGCTCACCGGCGTGCCGAGGCCGGCGTCGAAATGGTAAAGCTTCTCCAGCACCGCGGTCAGGGATTCGCGGCCGACCTCGCGCCCCGCCCGCTTGAGCCCCTCGATCAGCACCTCGGCCGCGGCCAGGGCGGCGGTCTGGGCCGGCAGGGCGCGCCCCGGCAGCACCGGCAGGGAGACCAGCAGGCGGTCGCTCAGGGACGCCGGCACCAGGGTGAACAGGTCCTCTCCGGGCAGCAGGCCGGGGAGCAGGATCAGCGGCCGGCGGCCGCGCGCCAGTTGCCGCGCCAGCAGCGCTTTCGCGGCGGCGCCGCGGTCGAGCAGCAGGATGGCGTCGGCGGTTTCGGAGACGCGGAAGCCCCGCCGCCGCGCCGCTTCCGCCGCCGCTGTGGCGATCCCCGCCAGCTCCGCCGGCCCGGGGGGCACGATCATCAACGACCGCTCGCCCGGCGGCAGGCGGCGGGCCGCCGCCTCGATCAGCGCCGCCGCCTGCTCGGCGAGGCCGGAGGTCAGGTAGAAGACGTGCCGGTCGGGCGGCGAGCTCTCCCGCGGGCGCGCGGCCAGGGTGGAGAGGAGCGGCACCCCGGCGGCCTCGGCGACGTCCGCCAACTCGCCCTCCGCGCCGGAGAGATCGGTCCCGATCAGGGCGAAGAGGGTCCCACTGGCGAGTTGCTCCCGCAGCTTCGCGGCCCGCTCGGCCGGCGGCTCGGGGAGCGTGACGAAATCGAGCGCCAGCCGCCGGCCATAGATCCCGCCGCCGCGGTCGATCTCGGCGCCCCGGGCGGTGAGCGCCGCCCGCACCGCCGCCCCCTCCTCCGCGCGCGCTCCGCCGGGCAGCAGCACCCCGAGATGGACGGCGTCGGGAGTGAGCCCGGGCTCGTCCTCGTGGCCCAGCCGCTTGAGGTAAGCGAGCAGGTCCGCCGCGTCCTTCTGGGTCAGCCGGTAGCGCGGCATGGCGACGTGCAGCTTGTTGCCGGCCGGGTCGACTCCCAGGGTGATGGCGCGGATCAGCAGGCGGTCGTCGTACGGGGGGTGCCGGCGGCCGGCTCCGGCGGCCGGACGCCCGAGAGCCTCGCGGGTAAGGTCGGAGGGGCGGACGCCTCCCTCCTTGCCGCCGTGCCCCTCGCGGCCGTGACAGCCGGCGCAGGGGAGAGCGGAGGCCGGGAGGGGCGCCCCCTCCTCGCCGAGCACGGCCTCGATCTCGACCCCCGAGGCGCTGGTGCCGAGGGTGTAGATCTGCTTGCCGCGGGTTTCCTCGGGGCTCAGGCCGGAAGCCGCGCCCGGGAGGGCGAGCACCAGCGACAACAGGAGCATCAGAGACCTCAGGGACATGAGAAGAGGATTCCGATCCCGGTTTTTCTATTCCTGGCGTCCCTGTTGTCCCTGCCGTCCCTGGTCTCTTCTTTCAGGGCCCCGGCGCGCCGCGGTCGTCGAGCACACCCTTGACGAGGGCCAGGATCTCCTCCGGCTTGCTGAGCCCGAACACCTTCTTCCAGAGCCCCGTGCGCTCGTTGCCGACGATCAGCAGGTTGGAGTGCGCCTCGCGCTGCTCGACATACTGCCCCAGCTTGTGCAGGGCGAAGTCGACGTTCTCCTTCTTGCCGGTGAGGAAGAACCATCCGGGCCTGGCATTGAAGCGGGCGGCGTAACCTTTGAGGCGGGCCGGCGTATCGGTCTGCGGATCGACGGAGACCGAGAGCAGGTAGAGGTCGCGACCGAGCCGGTCGCCGAGCGCGGCCTGCAGTTTGGCGAGCGTCGCCGCCACCACCGGACAGCTCCCCGTGCAGTCGCCGAAGAAGACGTCGATCACCACCGTCCTGCCTGCCAGCAGGTCGCTGTAGAGCCGCCGCGGGCGACCGTCCTGGTCGGTCAGCTCGACGTCGGTGAAGTATTGATGCGCGGGGCTGTCGGCGGCGGCAGGCTTGGTCTCCGGGGCGAGGCCGTCGAGGATCTCCACGATCTTCGCCGGCGAGGCGAGGCCGTAGGCGCGGGTCCAGCGCCCGGCCGGATCGTCGCCCAGCAGCACGAGCGGCGAGTGGTCGGCGCGGTCGGGAGTGAAGACGCCCAGCGCCTTGAGCAGGTGCTCGACGTCCTCCTTGGGCCCGGTCAGCAGCGTCCATCCCGGCCCGGCGTGAAACTTCGCCCCCCACTCCTTGAGCCGCTGCGGCGTGTCGGTCTGCGGATCGACGCTGACCGAGATCAGCCGCACGTCCGCGCGCCCAGCCAGCTCCTTCTGAAGCCGCTCGAAGTTGGCGCCCATCGGCGGGCAGATCGTGGTGCAGGTGGTGAACACGAAGTTCATCACCACGCGCTTGCCCCGGATCAGGTCGGAATAGACGTGGACCGGCTTGCCGTCCTGATCGGTCAGCTCGACGTCAGGGATCGACGGCGCGGCGGTCGCCTCCTGAGCGGCGGCCCGCCCCGCGATCAGCAGGGCCGCCAGGCAGAGATGGAAAATCAACGCCCATGGGCTGGCGAGCGGTTTCTTCACCACGGTTCGATCCTCGGTGCGGCGATCAACTGCGCTCAAGCTAGCCGAACACCGGCCGCTTGGCAAGTTGGCGAGCCCGAGGCATACACTCTCCCACCGTGACCCCCAGCCATCTCGACGCGGCTCGCCATCCGGCGGTCTCGCTCCCGGCCGGCACCTTCGGCGCCGCCGCGGGCGCACCGGCCGGCCCGGATCCGCTCGCCGGCCTGCCGCGGACGGGACGGCTCGACGTCCTCTGCCTGCGGCCGATCCACCACGTCCTCGAGTACGAGGCGCTGTACCGTATCGCCGCCGCGCTCCGCGAGCGGTCGCCGGCCCTGGAGGTCCACCTCCACCTGCGCTCGGCGCTGCGCGACGGCGCGCCGTTCGCGCTGCTGCCCGCCTTTCGCGTCACCCGGCTGGCCGGGCGCAGTGGCGCGGGAGCACTCGCCGCGGACCTGCGCCGCCTCGCCGGCGAAGGGAGACCGGGCGCGGCGTCCCTGGTGCTGGCGCCGCCGGCCGGCTGGCGGCGGGTGGAGGCCGGCCCCCTCCACTCGGCGCCCTTCGACTTTCAGTCCCCCGGCTGTGACGGCGCCCGCTGCAGGGCGGCGGCGGACCGCTTCCTCGCCGCGCTCCAATGCGAAGCGCCGCTCTGGCGGGTGGCGGACGGCGCCTCCCCGCCGCTCCCCCGCCGTGCCGCCGGGGAGCGGTTCCTGATCCACCAAGCCCGCTTCCACATCGGCGACACCCTCTGGCTGACGCCGCTGCTGCGCGCGCTCCACGCCCATTTCCTGCGCCCGCACATCACCCTAGTGGGGCCGCAGGTCGCCGCCACGGTGCTGGCCGGCAGCCCCCATCTCGACGAGCTGATCCCCTACCACCCGCGAGAGGGCGAGGAGGGGTGCCGGCGCGTGCTCGCCGCTCTCGCCGGCCGCTCCTTCGACAGCGCGCTCTTCGCCTTCGCCCGGCGCCGCGAGAGCCGCTGGCTGGCCCAGGCGATGGCCGCGGCGGGGGTGCCGCGGCGCGTCAACCTCGAATACCACGGCGCCTTCCTCGACTCCGGCCGGCCCTGGGAGGCGATGACCCATGAAGCGTGGTTCTTCTGGGGGACGCTGCCCAGCCCGCGGCTGCTGCTTCACGCCCTCGATCCCTTGCTCCCCGTGGGCATCTCGCGGACGAAGGACGACAGCCTGGCCCTCCAGGTCTCCGCGGACGCCCGGCGGCGGGCGGACGAGGCCCTGGCGGAGCGGGGGCTCGCCGGCCGCCCCTTCGCCATCCTCGCTCCCGGCGGCCTCTCCTCCGCCCGCTGGCCGGCCGAGCGCTTCGCCGAGCTGGCCGCCGCCCTCGCCGGCGAGCTGGGGATCGCGGTGCTGATCGAGGGGAGCGCCGAGGAGGCCCCGCTCCTGCACCGGATCGCCACCGCCGCCGCGCACCCGTCGGTGCTCGCGTGCCCGGACCCGCTGGAGGTCTTCGCCGCCCTGCTGGCGCGGGCGCGCCTACTGGTCGCCAACGACAGCGCGCCGCTTCACTTCGCCGCCGCCCTCGGAGTGCCGGCGCTCTACTTCGCGCAGCGCGAGAAGCTCGTCCACTCCCATCCGCGGAGCTCCGACTGCTGGGCGCTCTACGACGGCCGGGATAACGACCTGGAAACCATCACGACCGTACAGGCGCTGGGGGCGGTGCGGGAGATGGTGCGCCAGGGGGTGGTCCATGCGGACTGATGGCGGCGATCCGAGCCTGGCCCACGTGCTCTGGCTCGGCGGCTCGGCCTGCGCCGGCAAGACCACCGCGGCGCGCACCCTCGCGGCGGAGCACGGGATCACCCTCTACTCCTGCGACGAGCACTTCGAGGATCACCGCCGGCGGGCCACCCCGGAGCGCCACCCGAGCTTCCACCGCCTGATGGATCTGCCCCCCGAGGAGCTCTGGACCCGGCCGGCGGCACAGCAGGCGCACGATCTCCTCCGCTTCTACGAGGACGAGCTCACGATGGTCGTCGAGGATCTGCGGGAGATCCGCGGCCCAGTGATCGCCGAGGGGGTCGGCCTGCTGCCGCGGCTGGTGGCCCCACTCATCGCCGACCCGCAACGGGCCTGCTGGCTGATCTCCACCGCGGAGCTCCGCCGCCGGCTCTACCCGCAGCGCGGCCCCTGGGTGAAGCAGATGCTCGGCCGCTGCCCCGATCCGCAACAGGCCTTCGAAAACTGGATGGCCCGCGACGACGAGATCGCGACGAAGCTGGCCGCCGAGGCCGCCACCCTTCGCCTGCCCTGCGCGATGATCGATGGCGGCACCCCGGCCGGGGAGGTGGCGGCGGCGCTGGCCCGGCAGCTCGGGCTGGCAGGAGCAGGGACGAGCATGGACTGACACCGACCCCCACGGACCAGGGACGGCAGCCCTGCTTGCCGTCTGCTCGTCCGTGTCAGTCCGTGTTCGTCCCTGTGTCCTTTCCTCGCACGCGCCAGTTCTCCCGCCAGCGCGAGCCGGCGTCCGGCGCCCCCTTCTCGTACCAGCTCGGCTGCATGCTCTTGAACCCCGCCAGCTCCGGGCGGACGGTCCGCTCCCAGAAATCCTCGACGTCGTCGAAGGTGCGCAGCCGCGAAGGGCGGTCGGGATCCCAGGCGGCGAGCAGCTCGCGCATCTTGGCGCCTAGCCAGGCGACCTGGCCGGCGATCATCCGCCGCCCCGCCGCGGGATCGGCGGCGGCGGCGTCCGCCCCCTGCGCGAAGCGCCCCCCGCGCGGCGCTGGCGAGAGCCGCGAGGGATCGACCAGCGCCGGCTCCAGCGCCCAGAGCTGCGAGGTCTCCACCTTGCCGGCGTGGTCGCCGTTAGCTTGCGGATCGCCGGGGAAGCCGGGGTTGGCCTCGAAGTCCGGCAGCCCGTAGAGCCGCATGCGGGTGAGCGGCTGCAGCCATCCGACCAGGGTGCGGAGATCGAGGTAGTTCGGCCCGTAGTGGCCGGTCAGCAGAATGGCGGCGTGGAAGCCCAGCACCTCGGCGGCGCGGACCTGGTAGCAGACGTTCTTGAAGTGGACCCACGGCGGCACCGCGGTGAGCCATGGCCGTGCCTCGCCGATCTCCCGCTCCGCCCACACCGCGTACCCTCCCAGCTCGTGGACGTGCCAGAAGTCGGCGGGGGCCACGATGCCGCCGTGGCGCCGCGCCGTCCGCACCAGCAGGCCGTGAGCCTTCAGGCCGTCGAGCCCGAGCGCGCAGTGAGGGCCGTGCGGCTCGCAGAGGCCGTAGGGGAAGTAGACCGCCGGGCAGGCCGCGAACGCCGCCTCCAGCTCGTGGGGGAACATGCGCTCCCAGCGCACCTCGTGTCGGGCCATGGCGCGAGCTTATAAGATCGAGGGCAATGGCTTATCCGGATTCGAAAGAGCAGCGGCGCCTTTTCGACGCCCAGGGCTATCTGGTGATCCCCGGCGCCCTCTCCGCCGGGGAGCTGGCGGCCCTGCGCCGGGAGGCGGACGCCGCCGAGGCCCGCTGGCGCGCCGACCCCGCGCTCCCCGGGGTGCGCCGGCCCGATCTCGAGCAGGTGCTCGGCATCCTGGAGCACGGCCCGGCGCTCTTCGACCTCCTGGAGCACCCGCGGATCTTCCCCCTGGTGCGCGGGCTCCTCGGGGCGGACGTGATGATGCTCGACCACGACTACTTCATGACCCCGCCGGGAGCCGCCATCCCCCAGGGGTGGCACTTCGACTTCGATCTCCCCGGGGTCGACCATCCGCGCTCGCGGCTGATGGTGAAGGTCTTCTACGTTCTGGAGGACATCCCGGCCGACGGCGGCGCGACGCTGGTGCTGCCGGCGTCGCACCGCACCCCCGGCGGCACGACGCTCCCCAACTCCGAGATCCCCGAGGAGCTCCCCGGCGCCCTGCCGATGACCCTGCCGGCCGGCAGCGCCTACCTGATCTCCGACCGCACCTACCACTCCGCCGGCAACAACCGCTCGAGCGTCTACCGGCGGCTGCTGATCTACACCTACGGCCACAAATGGATGCGGATGTGGAACGAGTACCGCCCGTCCCCCGCCCTGGCCGCCCGCGCCGCCACGCCCGGACGCCGGCAGCTCCTCGGCCTGACCGACCCCTACGGGCCGCCGGTCGACTGGGAGGATCTATGACCGAGGGGCTGACTGCGGACCAGCGGCGCTTCTTCGACGCCGAGGGCTACCTGATGATCCCGGACGCCCTCTCGCCCACGGAGCTGGCCGCGGTCCGCGCCGCCGCGGACGAGGCCGAGGCGCGCTGGCGGGCCGATCCCGGTCTCCCCGGCACACGCATCCCGGAGTTCGAGGAGATCCCGGCGATCATGGAGTACCACCCGGTCCTCTTCGACCTCGTCGAGCACCCCAGGATCTTCCCGCCGATCCGCGAGATCCTGGGTACCGGCATCGGCCTCGTCGATCACGCCTACTACATCACCCCGCCCGGCGGCCGGATCGACGGCACCGCCTGGCACACCGACGTGCGCACCCGCATGCCCGGCGTCCACCACGCCGGCTCGACGATGATGGTGCGCGCCATGATCGCGCTGACCGACATCGCCGCCGACGGCGGCGCCACCCTGGTGCTGCCGGGGACCCACCGCCAGCCCGACGACACGCCGATCCCGGTCGTCGCCATCCCCGAAGAGATGCCCGGCGCCATCCCCCTCGTCTGCCCGGCCGGCGCCGCCTACTTCTTCAACGGCAACCTCCTCCACGCCCCCGCCAACAACCGGAGCGCCAACCCCGGGGTGACCCGCCGCGTGCTGCTCTACAACTACGGCCACAAGTGGATGCGGATGTGGAGCGGCCACGAGCCCTCCCCGCGGCTGGCCGCGGCGGCGCGGACGCCGATGCGGCGGCAATTGCTGGGGCTGACGCCGCCTTATAGGGGGCCGGATGCGGAGCTCTCGGCGTGATCGGGGCGTCCGCGGCCTGCGACCTCACCCTCGATCCCTCTCCTGAAGGAGAGGGAGGGCCCTACTGGGGCCGCATCGCAGTCGTCCCCCTTCTCCTCTAGGAGAAGGGGATAGGGGTTGAGGTCGCAGGCCACCAGAACCCCAACACCTGCACGCTGTTCCCCAGCCACCCCGGAACCAGCCGTGCCGCCGCGAACAGTCCCGGCAGCGGCCAAGTCAAAAACCGCCGCCGCGCGAGCATCTCGCCCGTCGCGACGTCGTACACCCGCAATTCGTTGCTGTCCGCCAGGGCGAAGGCGTAGACGCTGCCGGCGATCTGCAAGGCGTCGTGGAGCCAGCGCGAGCCGGTGGCGAAGCTTCTCGCGACCGTCCCCTCAGGGGTGAGGAAGACCAGCGCGCCGGCGGTGCTGTCGGCGAAGTAGGTCTCCCCCTCCGCGTTCACCCGCGCGCCGTGACAGCCCACGAAGCCCCGGCAGAGCTCCTGGTAGCCGCCAGTCGCCAGGTCGAAGCGGCCGATCGCCCCGGGGATGAAGGCCGACACCACCAGCCTCGATCCCCCGGCGCGATGGGCGGCGTTGACGTGGGTAGTCTGCGCCTCGTCCGGGATCGCATGGCGGCGGAGGTCGGTCTCCGGGGTCAGCTCGTAGCCCCGCCCGTACAGGGCGGCCGGAAAGCGGAGGGTGCGCTCTACCTCGCCGCTCGCGAGGTCGAGGATCAGCACCGCGTCGGCCGTCGCGCAGGAGAGGGCCACCCGCCCCGCCCCCAGCGGCTCGACGGTGTGCAGGCCCACCAGGTGGGGATGCTCGAAGCGCCCCGTCACCTCGACGTCCCGCTCGGTGACGCGCCGCGAGCCGCCGAGGGGGGAACGCAGGCGCCAGCGCTCCAGGCGGTGCTCGAAGCCGGCCAGCAGGTCGTCCGCGCCGAGCGGGACGACGTGCTGGAGGCGGTCCCGGTGGCGCACCTGGCCAAGGGATTCCAGGCGCACGCGCTCCCCGTCTCTCCGCAGGCGATGGAAGCTGACGCCACCGCTATAGAGCACCTCAGCCGGCGGCAGGCTGGCGAGCGGAGGCAGGGCGCGCAGCCGCCCGGGAGCGCCGAAGCGGCGGGCCAGGAACTCCGCCGAGCAGCGGCCGAAATTGGTGGCGCGGCTCGAATGGGTGAGGGCCAGGATGCCCGGAGGCGGATCAGGCGGCATCTGTATCAGCTCTACTTTGTCAGATTGGCCTTGTTCTCCGGAGCCGCCCGCCCGAGCCCTCACCCCCGGCCCCTCTCCCGTCCCCCACCCACCCTCCCTCACCGGGAGAGGGGAGAAAAGCAACGCAAGGACTCAAGGAGTGGCCGCATCGCAGGGCCCCCCTCTTCTCCCGGTGTGGGAGGGGGGAGGGGGCGGGAGAAGAGGGCCGGGGTGATGAGGGCCAACGCCAAAGCCAAGGTGAATCTGACAAAGTAGTATCCGGAGGCGGATCAGGCGGCATCGCGCTGCCGATCCCGGTGCACACGGTCGATGAGGTCCAGGTAGCGGGCGACCACCGCATCCCGATCGCAGAGCTCGCCAACTTTCGCCCGCAGCCGTTCGCCCCAGGCCGGCCCGGCCGCCGCCAGGGCCCGCCGCAGCGACGGCGCGTCGGGAACCCCCTCGGCGCCGTCGACGAACAGGATCTCCTCCGCGAACAGCTCCGGGAGCGCTCCCACGCGGGCGGAGATCACCGGCACGCCCAACCGGCCGGCCTCCACCACCACCACGGGGAAGCCCTCGTGACGCGAGACCACGGCCAGCGCGTCGACGCTGCGCAGCAGGGTCCCCAGATCCCGCCCCGGAGGGAGGAACCGCACCCGCTCCCCCACCCCCCGCTCCTCCGCCCGCCGCATCAGCCCGGCGGCGGTGAGCAGCGGCGTGTCGAGCGCCTGCAGCAGCAGGTTGCAGCCGATCTCTTCCACGTGGTCGATCAGCCAGGAAACGTTCTTCAACGGCACCAGCCGCCCCGCCCAGCCGAGGGTCTTCCGTCTCGGCTCCTCGGGAAAGAACTCGCATCGCGGCCCGGCGAGGCGGGCGGGCGAGCAGGTGTTGGGGATGAAGCTGGCGCCGGGGATCCGCCGCGCCACCGCGGGCGACACGCAGACCAGGGCGTCGATCACCCGCCGCCAGCGGCGCGCGAACCCGGGGCCGTCGACGGCGCGGTCGGTGTGGACCACACGGATCGAGCCCGGCCTCCGGACGCCGGCCGAGAGCGCCTTCGGAACGGCGTTCGACACGCCATACCAGAGCACCACGTCGGCCGCGCGCAGCCGCGGCCGGAGCTCCCAGCGCTCGCGGAGGAAGGCCGCCCGGCCGAAGCGCTCCACCAGCTCCCGGCGGATGGTCGCGACACCCTCGGTCTCCACCTGATCGAGGGCGCAGACGTCGAGGTCGACCGCCTCCCGGAGCCCCTCGGCAACCTCCATCATGGCGGTCTCGCCGCCGCCCAGGACGACGTGGGGAAACACCAGGCAGAGGCGAACCTTGGACATCTGGAACTAGACTAATCCAAACCCTGGAGATGAACCCCGCCCATGCGCCTCTACCTCGTCCGGCACGCCGAGCCGGCCTACCCGCTCGACGCCCTCACCGCCCGCGGCCACCGCCAGGCGCGGGCCCTGGCGCGCCGGCTCCAGCCGCTGGGGATCGGCCATGTCTACAGCTCGCCGATGAACCGGGCCCTGGAGACGGCGCGCTACACGGCGAAGCGGCTGGGCGTCGACGTCGAGATCGAGCCCTGGACCCGCGAGTTGGAGGACTGGTGGATCCCCGATCCAGAAGTCGGTGAGCGCCCCGTCTGGCAGGTGGACGCCGCGGTCCTCCGCGCCCTGGGACGAGAGGACTGGTATTCCGATCCTCCCTTAGACGCGCCGCACCTGCGCCTGGGCTTCGAGCGACTGTGCGCCGACACCGACGCCTTCCTGGCCCGCCAGGGCTGCCGTCGCGACGGCGCGATCTACCGGCTGGAAGCGCCCCCCAACCCGGGGATCGCCGTCTTCTGCCATGCCGGCCTGGCGCTGACCTGGCTGGCCCACCTGCTGGCCATCCCCCCGCCGCTGGTCTGGGCGGGTTTCTCCCTGCCGCCGGCCTCGGTGACGACAATCCAATTCGAGGAGCTGGGTGAAGGCGGGGCGGCGGCGCGCTGCCTCGGGCTGGGGGACGTGGGGTTGCAGCCGCCGTAAGACTGCGCGGCAGAAAGAGACTAAGGGACCGCAGTGACATCCAGGAACAACCATGTCCCTGTTGTCCCTGTTGTCCCTGTCGTCCCTGTTGTCCCTTAGGTCCCTTTTGCCCGTCTTTCTTCGTCTAGTGGTGCCGGTCGAAGCCGACGCCCTTCTCCACCTGGGAGATGGCGTCGTTGACGAGGGCGATAGCCTTCATGCGATGGCCACCCTTGTCCGCATCGGCCTTGTCGAGCTCGGCGCGGGCGGCCCGCAGGTGCTCGAGAGCGGCCTGCATGTGCGGCTGGTCGGCGCTGGCGCGACCCATGACGAAACCGGAGAGGAGGACGACGCAGAGGAGGCAGGCAACGACGATGCGGTTCCGGGACGTTTTCATGCCGTTTTTCCTTTCATCGTGGACGACGGATCAGTCCGTCGGGATGGCCAGCGAATACGACGAAAGGAATTGTAAACGAATTGTATCTTCAAGGCTACGGCAGCCGGAGCACCAGCAGGGTCTGGTCGTCCTCGCGGGGGGCGTTGGCGGTGAAACGGGTGACGTCGGCGAGGACGCCGTCGCGCAGCCCCTCAACGCCGCGGCCGGCGTGCTGAGCGAGGCTCGCCTCCAGCCGCTCGAAGCCGAACATGTCCTCGCTCCCCTCCCGCCGCGCCTCGACCACGCCGTCGCTGAACAGGAAGAGGGTGTCGCCGGGGGCCAGCCGGGCGGTGTGGGGGTCGATCAACAGCTTTCCCCGCACGCCCAGCGGGTAGGCGATCGACTCCATCATCTCGACCCGCCCGGTGGCCGAAATCCGGTAGGGGTGCAGATGGCCGGCGCTGGCGTAGACCATCTCCAGCCGCCGCGGATCGATGACCGCGTAGACAAGGGTGGTGAGCAGCCGCTTGCGGGCGGTCTGGAAGACGGTGCGGTTGAGGGTCTGGAAGACCGCCGCCACCTCCGGATCGAAGGTCACCTGCACCGCCAGCGCCGACTTCGCCATCGACATGATCAGCCCGGAGGAGACGCCGTGGCCGGCGACGTCCCCCACCGCCACGGCCAGCCGGCCGTCCTCCAGCGCCAGCACGTCGTAGAAGTCGCCCCCCACCTCGGACGCCGGCAGGTAGGCGTGCGCGATGTCCACCCCGGCCAGGCGCGGCGGCAGGTCGGGGAGGATCGAGCTCTGGATCCGCCGTGCCGTCTCCAGCTCCACCCGCTGGCGCTCGCGGTCGGCGATCCGCCGCACGTGCGGCGGGATGTCCTCGTAGCGGTAGACGAACTCCTTGGGGCTGCCGAGGTAGCGGAGGCTCCCCAGCAGCGGCACCGCCAGCAGTCCCAGCGCGAGCCACCCCTGGAGCTGAAGGGTCGGCTCCGCCGCCGTCAGCAGGGGATAGGCCGCCAGCAGGACCTGCGAGACGAAGGCCGCGAGCAGCACCGTCAGCAGGTCGGTGGTCAGGAAGAGGACCACCAGCGCGGTGGCGAAGGCCGCGCCGGTGAGCAGCGTCCAGCCGAGCGGCAGCACCGTCGCGACCGAGGGGTGGACCAGGCCGAGCACCGCGATCGCCAGCAGCGAGCCCCCCCACTTGCCCCACCGGCGGGCAGCCATGGGCAGGAGGCAGAGGACGACCGCGAGCGTGAAGGCGAGCTCGAACACCAGGATCAGCAGGAACAGCTCGAGGCCGGGCCAGGGGCTGTTGCCGTGCAGCACCTGGGAGGCGAGCGGCCAGCCGCCGGCGGCGCGGACGGCGAGCAGCAGGGCCGCCGTGCCCCCCGCGATGGCGAGCCCCGCCATCCAGCCGCGGAAGGCGGAGAGCGCCACCGTGCCGTTCCTCCACGCCCGCTGGAAGAAGGCGTCGAAGGCCGCCAGCTTGTGGCCCCAGCGCTCGCGGCAGATCGACTCGCCGACGGACCACGAGAAGAACGCGACCACCGCGGCGGGAACGAAGAAGAGGACCATCCCGGCCAGCCAGATCACCCAGGTGTTCTGCTCCCGGGAGGCGGCGCCGACGCTGCTCGTCTCGGCCTGGGCGCTCCCCGCCAGCAGCATGTAGAGGAGCCCCGCGCCCGCCACCAGCAGGAAGATCTCGACGCCGCGCCGCGCCCCGATCTCCCCTTCGTGGTACCGCTTCAGGAAGGGGAACGCCAGCCCGCCCGCCAGCAGGAAGACCCAGATGAACCGCGACAGCGACAGGAAGGCGATGCCGCGGACGGCGCGGATGACGTCCTTCTCGTGCGGATCGTCGAGCCAGAGGTCGAAGCCCACCAGGCGGTCGCCGGCGAAGTTCACCTCGACGCCGTGGGAGTTGCCGGACGGCAGCGGGTTGAAGCGGTCGCGGTAGCGGACGCTGAGGTCGACCCGGCGGGCGAGCGTGACGCTACGCAGCTCCGGCGGCTCGTAGCGGGAGAGGTCGATCCCCTCGTGGATCAGAAACGCGTCGGCCCGCTTCCGCGCCTCCTCGGGAGCGAGCGCCGCCCCCTGGGCTTCCGGATCGAGGCGCAGCGTCAGGCTGGTCACCTTGCCGGCGAGCGAGATCTCCGCCCCATAGGTGATCTCGTAGAGCGGCACCCCCGGCGCGTAGACCGCCACCCGCCAGGCCATCGCCGGCGGCAGGCGGGCATCCCGCAGACTCGCCAGCCCCCGGTGATCGGCCACCCACTGGAACCGGCGGTCCATCAGGGCGTTGGCGTCGAGCCGGGTCACCACGTAGGCGTTCCTGACCGGCTCGCCGAGGTCCCGGAACCGCTCCAGCGCGATCGCCGTCGCCTGCGCCCGCGAGACCGACAGCGGCCGCGGCAGGAGCGGGTACGCCCGCGGAAACGCCCACGCCAGCAGCATCACCCCGGCGACGCCGGCGAGCAGCCAGAGGGCGATGGAGCGCGGATTCCTCATGATGGAGGTACGGATGCGCCTATTGTAGGTTGCTTCGGGGGGAAAAAAGCGCGGGCCCCCACCCCGAAGCCTCACCCCCGGCCCCTCTCCACGAGTGGAGAGGGAGGGCGTTACCGTACCGCCAGAGCGCGTAGGGTGCGCTCTGCGCACCGTCAACGTCCACGGCGCGCACAGCGCGCCCTAGGAGCGATGGATTCCCCGTCACGCCCCCCCTCTCCCGGCAGGCGGGAGTGCGGTGGGAGAGGGGCCGGGGGTGAGGCTTCGGGGTGGGGGGCCCCCGAGGACGTTTTCCCCGAAGTCCCTATCCCTTCGGCAACCCCTCCACCAGCCCCTTCACCGACTGCGCCGAGCGGTCGAGCATCGCCTTCTCCTCGGTGGTCAGGCGGAGCTGGATGACCTTCTCCATGCCGCCGATGCCGAGCTGGCAAGGGACGCCGATGAACAGGCCGTCGTAGCCGTACTCGCCCTGGAGGTAGACGGCGCAGGGGAGGATCTTCTTCTTGTCCTGGAGGATCGCCTTCACCATCTCGAAGGAGGAGGCGCCGGGCGCGTAGTAGGCCGAGCCGGTCTTGTAGTAGTTGACGATCTCGGCGCCGCCGTTCCGGGTGCGGTCGTTGATCTGGTCGATCACCGCGGCGTCGAGGAGCTGCGGCAGCGGGATGCCGTTTACCGTCGCGTAGCGCGGCAGCGGCACCATGGTGTCGCCGTGGCCGCCGAGCACGAAGGCGTCGACGTCCTCCACCGACACGCCGAGCTTCTCGGCGATAAACCAGCGCATGCGGGCGGCGTCGAGCACGCCGGCCATGCCGAGCACCCGCTCGCGCGGGAAACCGGAGACCCGGCGCGCCACCTCGCACATGGCGTCGAGCGGGTTGGTGACGATGATCAGGATGGTCTCCGGCGAGCGCGAGACGAGCTGCCGCACCACCTCGGTGACGATCTCGGTGTTCTTGGCCAGCAGGTCGTCGCGGCTCATCCCCGGCTTGCGGGCCAGGCCGGCGGTGACCACGCAGACCTGCGAGCCGGTGGTGGCGTCGTAGTCGCCGCCGCCGGTGATGCGGGCGTTGAAGCCCAGCACCGGCGCCGACTCCATCATGTCCAGCGCCTTGCCGGTCGCCAGCTCGGCGGCCACGTCCACCATCACCACGTCGGCCACGTCGGACTGCGCGATCAACTGGGCACAGGTGGCGCCCACGTTGCCGGCGCCCACCACGGTGACTTTGTAACGCATCGAAGGATCTCCCCCGGTTGCAGACAGATAAGTTTTAGATGTTCCCGACGATCGCTTCCGCGAACTCCGAGGTCTTGAGCAGCGTCGCCCCCGCCATCTGGCGCTCGAAGTCGTAGGTCACCCGCTTCTGCTCGATGGTGCGGGCGAGCGCGGTCTCGATCGCGTCGGCGGCCTCGGGCCACCCCATCCAGTGCAGCATCATCACCCCGGAGAGGATCAGCGAGCCCGGATTGACCTTGTCCTGGTCGGCGTACTTGGGCGCCGTGCCGTGGGTCGCCTCGAACACCGCGAAGCCGTCCCCCTCGTTGCTGCCGGGAGCGATGCCGAGCCCGCCCACCTGCGCCGCCAGCGCGTCGGAAAGATAATCGCCGTTGAGGTTGGTGGTCGCCAACACGTCGTACTCGTCGGGCCGCAGCAGCGCCTGCTGGAACATCGAGTCGGCGATGCGGTCCTTGATCACGATCTTCCCCGCCGGCGCCTTGCCGTTGTGCTGGCTCCAGAGGTCGTCCTCGGAGATCGTGGCGGCGCCGTACTCGTCGCGCGCCACCTGATAGCCCCAGTCCTTGAACGCCCCCTCGGTGAACTTCTGGATGTTCCCCTTGTGGACCAGCGTCACGCTCTTGCGCTGGTGGGCGATGGCGAACTCGATCGCCTTGCGCACCAGCCGCTTGCTGCCGAACTCCGAGATCGGCTTGATGCCGATGCCGCTGCCCGGCCGGATCTTCTTGCCGAGGCCGGCGATGAACTCGATCACCTTGTTCGCCTCGTCCGAGCCCGCCTTCCACTCGATGCCGGCGTACACGTCCTCGATGTTCTCGCGGAAGATGACCATGTTCACCTTCTCCGGCTCCTTCACCGGCGAGGGGACCCCCGCGTAGTAGCGCACCGGCCGCACGCAGGCATAGAGGTCGAGGATCTGGCGCAGGGCCACGTTCAGGCTGCGGATGCCGCCGCCGACCGGCGTGGTCAGCGGTCCCTTGATCGCCACCCGGTAGTGCTGGATGGCGTCGACGGTGTCCTGGGGGAGCCAGTTGGTGGTCTGGTTGTACGCCTTCTCCCCGGCCAGCACCTCGAACCAGGCGATCGACCGCTTGCCGCCGTACACCTTCTCCACCGCGCCGTCGAGCGTCCGGCGGGTCGCCCGCCAGATGTCCGGCCCCGTGCCGTCCCCCTCGATGAAGGGGATGATCGGCCGCTCCGGCACTTCCAGACGCTTCTCCGCCTCGTGCCAGACGACCTCCTGGCCGTCGGCGGGCGGCGTCAATCCATTGAATGTCCTGGCCACAGGCGGCCTCCTCGTGAAAAATGAAAGGGGTGTGCGCGCCGCGGGCGGAGAGCCCGGACGCGGGCCAGAACGGTATCACACCGATCCCAGCGAGAAGGAAGCCCCCCGTCCCGAGTCAGCATCCACCGAGCCGAAAAGGAACCTCGACCCGAAGAGGAGCCCTCCTGGGACCGCCGGCGTCCCGCCGGCTCTAACTCCGCTGTTTTTCGTTCACGCCCGAGGCGACCGACAAGTTTTTAAAAACGGAGTTAGAGCCGGCGGGACGCCGGCGGTCCCAGGAGGGCTCCTCTTCGGGTCGGGGTTCCTTTTCGGCTCAGATGTTCCCGCCCAGGGCTCTCTCTCGGTCTCCCCCCACCGTGCTAAATTTCCCCCATGGACTGGGACCCTCTCGTCGCCGCCGCCACGGCCGCCCGCGCCCACGCCTACGCTCCGTACAGCCACTTCGCGGTCGGTGCCGCGCTGCTGATGGAGGACGGCTCGATCCACGCCGCCGCCAACGTCGAGAACTGCATCCCGGCCCTCTCCATCTGCGCCGAGCGCAACGCCATGTCCGCCGCCGCCTCGGCCGGCCTCCGCCGGCCTCAGGCGGTCGCTGTGGTCACCGACGCCGCCCCTCCCGCCCGCCCCTGCGGCCTCTGCCGGCAGACCCTCTCCGAATTCGCCAAGGATCTCCCCATCCTGGTCGTCAACGTCCAGGGCACCCGCGAGGAGACGACCCTCGCGGAGATCTTCCCGCAGCCGTTTTCACTGCCGGGTTGACCTTGGACGCACCTCCTCCCCCACGCACCGCTCATACACGGCCGCCGTCCGCTCCGCCGTCGCGGCCCAGGAGAACCGCTTGAGCCTCTCCCGCCCCTCCCGGATCAGCCGCCGGCGCGACTCGCGGCAGGCCAGCCCCCGTTCGAGGGCGGCGGCGATCGAGGCCACGCTGGACGGGTCGAAGTAGAGGCCGGCCTCGCCAGCGATCTCCGGGAAGCAACTGGCGTCGCTCAGCGCCACCGGGCACCCCGCCGCGAAGGCTTCGAGGATCGGCATGCCGAAACCCTCATACAGCGACGGATAGACGAACAGCGCGGCGTGCCGGTACAGATAGGCCAGTTGGCGGTCGTTCGCCCGCAGGTGGAGGCAGCGCCCCTCCAGCCCGAACTCCTCGATCAGGTCCAGCTCGGCCTGCCGAAACCTTTTCGGGCTGACGCAGACGAGGTGGAGGTCCGGCCGCGAGCGGGCGAGCGCCGCGAACGCCAGGAAGAGCGCAGGGAAGTTCTTGTAGCGGTTGCGGTCCCCCACATACAGAAGGTAGCTCTCGGGGACCGCCACGGCCTCCTCGCAGGACAGGGAATTGGCCAGGTAGATCACCTCGATCCGCTCCGGATCGACGTTCAGGCAGCTCACGATGTCGGCCTTGGTGCGTTCGGAAATCGCGATGATCCGCGCCGCCGACCCGGCCAGCGCCGCTTTGTGCGCCGACGTCGGATCGTCCGGCCGGAAGTGCTCCGGATGGAGCTCGTGGATCATGTCGTAGATCGTCAGCACGAAGGGCTTCCCCTGCAGGGGATCGAGGAAGTACGGACGGTAGTATGTGGGATGGAAGACGTCGAACTCCTGCTCCCGCAGCGCCCGCACGCTGGCCCGCTCGTTGAGCCGGGAATTCGCTTGGCGCCAGGGCCTGCCGATCGCCTTCCGGAGCAGCTCGGTCCTCCCCAGGGCGCGGTAGATCCGCGAACGGACCCCGCGGGGCGCCGGACCGAAGTGCTCGTTCTCGGAACAGACCGGCGGCAGCCGCACGCTCGCCCAGCCGCCGTCCCGGATCGTCGACGTCAGCTCATAAAAGTAGCGGGAGATCCCGCCGCAGAGCTGAGCGTCGACGATCTGATGGTCGAATAAAACACGCATGCTGTATTTTTTTCCTGCCAGTCCGCGGGCCGAGAAGCGGGAAACTCCACCGCTTGGCGGGCCGGCCTGAAATTCAGTGCAAGAGGAGGGCCCGCCCGATCCTCAGCGCCGAAGGCCTCCGGGCGCCCGAGGCCGGTCGTCGGCAGCCGTTCGAGCGGCGCCGCCAGATCGTGGCGGCGGTCGTGGCCCTGCTGATCGGCGGCGCGGCCATCGCCTGGGCGGTCCTGCAGCCGGCGGGGCAGTGAAAGGGCGATCTTGACTCCAGCAGTCCGCTTCTCTACTTTACAGGCTCACCCTCGTCTGAAAGGAGTGCTTCGTGCAGAAGAAAGTCGCAAAGAAGCTCGCTTTGAACCGTGAGACCCTGCAGCATCTGACCGAGAAGACCCTGTCGACGGCCGCCGGCGCCTCCAACGCCGTCATCTGCCGGGACCACACCGTCATCGTCATTTCGGACGTGCCTGGCGGCTGCAACATCTATACGCCCTTCTGCTAAGACGAATCCCGGAGCGGCGGCCGGGGTTTGCCCCGGCCGCGCTCTCCTCGATCCTTTGAATCGATCAAAGGTTGAGTGGCCGCGATCAACCCGCGATAGCAAGGGATATACCGCGGAACGATCCGCCGACGCGTCGGCGACTTCCGGATCCGCCGACCGCAACTCACCCATGGTAAAGTGCAACTCCTTAACCAAGGAGGCCCCGATGACCAAGAGCGTGAAGAAGAAGCTGAGCCTGAGCCGCGAAACCCTGCAGCGCCTCAGCGACGAGGCCCTGAAGCAGCCCCTGGGCGGCAACTTCCGGAAGCAGGACCAATATCCGACCTACACCTGCCCGCCGACCGCCACCCAAGTGACCTGCACGGCCTGATCCGGCGGAGACAAGGACAGCAAAGACCGAGGATGGCCGGTTCGGCCATCTCTCGTCCTTGGTGTCCTTGCAGTCTTTTACGTCCTTGGTCCCCGGAGGCCGTTCCGGTTCTAAGATAGTCCGGGACCGAGGGAGAGGGGTCTCCCAACAAAGCCGAGGGGGCTCCCAACAAGGACGAGGGTTTCCCTGCGAGGGAGAGGGTTTTCCCACTGGGGAAAGGGATCTCCCCGCTGGGGAGAGGGGTCTCCCCGCTGGGGAAAGGGGTCTCCCCACTGGGGAAAGGGGTCTCCCCCGCTGGGGAAGGGGGTCTCCCCGCTGGGGAAGGGGGTCTCCCCGCTGGGGAAAGGGGTCTCCCCGCTGGGGAAAGGGGTCTCCCCGCTGGGGAAGGGGTCTCCCCGCTGGGGAAGGGGGTCTCCCCGCTGGGGAAGGGGGTCTCCCCACTGGGGAAGGGGGTTTCCCCACTGGGGAAGGGGGTTTCCCCGCTGGGGAAGGGGGTTTCCCCACTGGGGAAAGGGGTCTCCCACCGTGGGAGAAGGGTCCCCTTCCTTGGGGGAGTGAAACGATTACCGGAAAAGCCGCCAGCTTCGGCGCGCCCCCTCCCCGGCGGTCGTCTCGATCGCCACCCCCACCGCCGCGAGGCTTTCGAGAAGCTTCTCCGCCTTGTCCGTCTGGACGCCTTTGAACCGCCGCGGGAAATCGTCCGCGGTCGCCTCGCCGAGCTCGGCCAGAAGGTCGCGGGCCGCGACCACGCGAGCCGGCAGATCCTTGGGCCAGGCGAGCTTGGCCGCCTTCTTCCCCTTCGCGGGCTTCGCCGGCACCGCCGCCTCGAGCCCCGCCTCGACGAGGGAGACCTGGGTCGCGGCCTTGACGCCCTGGGGATTCTGGAGCTCCGGGCGCAGCCAGCGGATGAGTCCCTGCTTCTCCTCCTCGGCGCGTTCAAACCTCCTACCTTCTGTAAAAGGAAGCCCCACTGAAGCGCCAACGACTCCGTAGATACCGCTATGCCGGAAAAATTTTCCGATGGCCGTCTCGTCCTGTAAGTACCTTGAGCCTAACTCCAGTCAGCACTGGATCGGAGCCCAGCACGCTGCTGAGCTAAGTCAAGCTCCCCATCATCTCCCTGCTTCTCGTGCTTCTAGCCCTTGGCTCCCACTGCCCGAAGCGAAGACTGCGCCCATGGCGATTCAAGGACCGGCATCGTCCTCCACGCGTCTTTACAGGGGAGTGCTCCGAGACTCCTGAAGAATTTCTGCGCTGGCCACGACGACCAGCATAGACACATCTACATATCGCAAGAGACCTCGGCACTCTTTCCCGACAGAGGCTTCGATCGATTCGTATATTATAGGAGTGTTCCAGGAAATAACTTTCCGCGGCCGTCTCTTGAGGAGGGTTCGTATGGAATCTAATCCCGGCAAACGCGTTGGATCTCCGGCGAGCAAGCTTCTGGGTATCGCGAGGCTTGCCGGAACAATCCTTCTCTGCGTACTACTGGCGCTCGGCGCCTACTATATTCTCTATATTCAGAAGAAAGAATCCTACCTTGTAGGCAGGAATTTCCGGCTGCTCGAGACCCTAGGAGAGGAGATTTCGGGCGCCGCAGCCGGGTACGGGCAGTTTCTCGCTTCGGGCAGCAGCCTGGAGATCGACGGGCTCGTCCGGCTCACACAGTGCGACGCCAGAGCTCAATCTGTGCAAAATAGAGAGTCCATCCTGTGGTGGCCCAGGAATACATCTCACATCATGATCGCGGCGCCGCAGCCGAAGGGCGTCTGCGCTGATCTGGACCCACGGAAGCTGTTTCCCGCGCCGCGACCGGGCTCCAAGCCGATTTTCGATGGCATGCTCTTGGCGAGGAAGAGCGGCGAAGTCGTCTATTCCGATCGCCTCACCGAGCTCGGCATCACCCAACTGGCCCCCCTCCTCAACGAGGAAAAGGCGAAACCCGCCCAGACTGGCGGGAAGGAAAATGATTCCATGCTGACCTCAGCCCGGCATCAGACGGTCTGGCTCGGGGATCGGAAATACAGGCTTTTTCTCGAACCGATCTCCCTGCCGATCGGAGAAAAGCCCCAGGAGCAAACTGTAGAACCTTGGATTCTCGGAGGTCTGGTTTCAGCGGACGACTTCACTTACAAAACCATGGCCATCCCCTCCTCCTCTCTGCTGGGTCTCCTCGCCGCCCTCCTATTGGCGATCCTCTCTTGGCCCATGGTCCGCCTGCGTCTGATTGGCGAACGGCAGCGCGTCCGGATCGCGGACGTCCTTCTCATCGGCATGTGTACCCTGCTCGGCACGACCATCCTGTCGCTGTCTCTTTTCGATTTCTATGCCTACTCCGAGCTCAGAGGCCTTGCGCAGGTCCAGGTGAGGAAATTCGCGCTCCTGATGAAGGAAAACTTTGTCGCAGAGATCCAAGAAGCTCACGCGAAGCTCAAAGCTCTGGAAGACAGCTACAGAAAGGAAGCGCGCTTTCCAGTATTAACGACCTCTCCAGGGAAGGATCCGCAGTGTCGGGCTCATCCTCGCGAGGACTCGAGCGACGACTCCTGGAGAGACTTCGAGCTCATCGGCCCCCAAGGGGGGCAACTGCTCAAGATCCTTTCCGGCGACTCTGACGACCAGTGCCGGCGGATTTCCGTCGGCGATCGTGACTACTTCACGCGTGTCGCAGACTATGTCCACGAGCCCGTGCGGAACGCCCTATGGACCCTTCCCGATGCTCCCAAGAAAGCAAACCCCTTATATTACCTTCAATTCGTCACCGCGCGGACGACCCACGATCCCGAGGCGATGCTCTCCGAGCCTCCAGAGCGGCAGGGGCACTCGGAGAAACCCGACTACGACGTCGCGGCTCTGGGAATTCGCTTGCGATCGCTGATCGATCCGATCACACCGCCGTCGTTCGAGTTCGCCGTGATCGACGACAATGGAAAGGTCTTGTTCCACTCGGACCTGGCCCGGATCGGCGTCGAGAATTTCTTCGTCGAGGCCGACCAGAACGAGCGCCTGCGATCCGCCGTCTTCGCGCGCCGCCAGGAAGAGATGAGCATCCGCTACTTCGGCGAGGACTACATGATCTCCCTTCAGCCGATCCGGAACTCCGCCCTGACTATCGTGGCGCTCCGCAACGAGGAGGAGCTACGCGCGCTCAACATGGAGTGGGTGGTGACAACGGCGCTCTTCCTCCTGCTCGCCGCCGGCCCCATGTTCGTGCTGGCGCTCGCCGTCGTCCTCGCCCGGCCCGGGTATCGCGCGCCCTGGGTCTGGCCAGACCTCGACCGTCCGGCGGAGTACCTCGTCCTCACCGTCTTATTGTCTCTCCAGATAGTAGCTTTCCGCATGGCGATCTATCATCTTTCCAACACCCTTTCGCTGCTCGTGCTGGCCTGGAGTCTCCCCTTGCTCGCTCTGCTCACCAGCTATGCCCATCTGCAAGGCAAGGCGATCCAGGGAAGCCCGCGATGGCTCGCCACCCTCGGCGGATACGCCTTCCTCCTCGGCATCCTATTCTGGTCGCTGTACATACGTCACCATAAGGAAGACCGGACGGATTTCCTCCTGGTTGCCGGCACCGCGACCATGATCGTCCTGACCTGCATTCTCAGCACGCGGGACTTCTCCTGGAAACAAAGGATCAACGAGCTCCATCCGCCGCTTGCGATCGTCTACCCTCTCGCCGGTCTGGCGCTCCTTATCGTCGCGGTCGTATTGCCGACGCGAGGGGTCTTCAAGGCCGTCCATGACATGGAACTCGCCAGCTATGTCCGCCACGGCCAGCTCACACTCGCCCGAAGCCTCGGCAAGAAAACACTAGACCGGAGATTTTACGGACTTCCCTTCTTCGCCACCGAAGTCGCGGAGGGTATTGAGGATCGTGAGGATTGCCCCAAAGTCCCTCCAAGCGAAAGTTCGCCGATTCCCGAATTTCTCGAAACGCTCCTCCCCCATTACTCCCTCTATACCTCCGAGATGCTGGAGCTGCTGCACGAACGATCCGGTGACTGCAGTTGGGATGCCCACCCGCAGGAGGGCGACGCACTGGAGCTCCACAACCGGCTCGATCACCGCTTTTTCCGGTCCCATATTTCCGCGACATATGCCGCGACCTATCTGATGGAGGCAAAGGAACCCTCGAAGGCAAAGAAACTTCCGCTACAAAGATTCCGTTCATGGCTTCCCACACCCGCGGATTTCGCCGACTTGCTTCTCAGCCTGGCCCTGAAAGGGGTATTTCTCGCCATCCTCTTCCGGCTGATGCTGTTCATCGCTCGGCGACTGTTCTTGGTCGACCTGCTGGATCCTCTACTATCCGCGAAGAACACACTTCCCGCCCTTATTCCCGGACGCAATACGTTTGTCGTCGAAGCCGATCCGCTCCGGAAGTCGCGGCTAATCGCGGGATATCCGGACTTGACCTGCCTCGACCTCTCCTCGCTGGATGTCGATGCCGCTGACGAAGCGGTTTGGGAGCGGCTCCGGCGGGATGCCCTGGGCTGCGAGGGAGACGTGCTGATCCTCGGCCTAGATCACGGGGCCTCCTCTTCGGCTTTCAGCGCCTGGATGATTAGTTTACTGGAGGAGCTGGTCCGCCAGCGGCAGCGAACTACCCACTTACAGTCGGCAATCTCCGCGGAGAGGCTGCTTGCTCGCGAGCGGCGCAGGGCCGCGATCAACCCTTCGCCGGCCGGATCGCAGCCCGCCGAGGAGCTCTTGCGCTCCGTTCTCGACGGCTTTACCGTTGCCGACTCGAGCCCGGGCTCCCGCCGAGAGGGAAAGATGGGGCGGGCCCACATCCATAGAACATTCCGCAGGCTTTTCGGGCTCTTCAGGCTGCTCCGGCACCACAAGTTTCACAAGCTACTCCGGCGTCTCAGGAGTCGCGAAATGTATGCCATCCTGCTAAAGGAGAGTGCGCACGATCCTTTCCTCATAAGCGTCAGCCAAGGGGTGAGTAAAACCGGGCGATTCCTGGAACGTGAGCAACTTCTCGAAGAGCTCGGCGAGCGCGCGGAAGGTTATTATCGAGCGCTTTGGGACCGCTGTACAGATGACGAGAAGATAGTGCTCCAGCACCTCGCTCAGGAGGGATTGGTAAATCCGAAGAATCGCCGGGTGGTCCGGCGACTGATGGCTCGTCGCCTGATCCGCCGCTGCCCCAACTTCTGCCTCATGAACGAAAGCTTCCGAAGATTTCTGTTATCTCCCGATTGCCGCTCCAAAACCCAGGAGTTAGAGATCGACGCCTCGCCTAGCGCCTGGGACCGCTTTCAATGGCCGTTTTTCGCCACTCTAGGAGCCTGTTTTGTCTTTTTCTTCGCCACCCAGCAAGAGCTCCTTGACACAACCACGGTTCTGGTGACAGGCCTCACCGCCGGCCTGCCGACGGTGACGAAGATCATCGATCTCCTCGGAGGACGTAAGCCATCTTCGCTCGGCGATTCAGGGGGAAGAAAATAAGCCCTACGGAACCATGGCGCGATGGCCGGAGATGGTGATGACGGGGGCCAGAGGATCTTGCCAACCCCTCCGTACCTTGTCTTGGCCGGCTCGCGACATTGCGGGGCGTAAGCCCCAGGCGGAGCTTCCGCCCGACAATTCGGGGTCTCACCCAGCTCCGCGGAGCTCTCGCCCACCGGGTTGGTCCTTCCGCCGCGATGGTTGGTCGACTCGCCCAAGTGGGCGGAAGAGTTTTCTACGTGGTTGGTCCTTCCGCCCAAGTGGGCGGTTGAGTTTTTTACGTGGGCGGAAGCGTCGCCCACGTGGTTGGTCCTTCCGCCTAAGTGGGTGGTTGAGTTTTTTACGTGGGCGGAAGGACTTTTAACCGCGGCGAGCCTTCCAATCGGGTGGGTTGGAGGGCGGCGCGACCGGGCGAATGACGCCGCAAGGGGGGCGGAGTCACAAATTGCCCAGGCCGACCGACCGATTGCGCGGGGCAGAACCCAGGTGCCAGAACCGAGGTGCCAGGCGATTCCAAGCGGAACGTTTGCGACCTCACCCTCGGTCCCTCTCCTGAAGGAGAGGGAGGGCCCAACGGGGGCCGCATCGCAATCGTCCCCAAGAGCTCGCAGGCCACGGAGGCCGATTGAAGAGATCAAGCGCCGCGGGACGGCTGGGGCCGGACCGAGGTGCCGGACCGAGGTGCCGACCGAGGTGCCAGGCGATTCCCGAACAGTGCCCGGAAGCGGGTGGGTCAACTTGACCGGATGGTTATCGCGGCCTTTCAGGCCGCCTCGGAGGCTGGTGCTGCGAACCCAGGGCGTTGCCCTGGGCTGAACAATCCCGGGCCTTCAGCCCGGAAAAGGCTTCAGGGCCTATACGGGGCGGTGCGTGTTTCTGCGATGCTGATGTTGTCCCGCGGGGTGATGTCGCGGATCTCCTCCCCGATACCGTCTTGCCGGGCTGAAGGCCCGGGATTATTCAGCCCAGGGCAACGCCCTGGGTAACGGACATCCAATCCATATTCAGTTGCGGCCTGAAGGGCCGCGATATCAGTCCGCCTCGGACCGAGGTGCCAGGCGATTCCGAGCGGAACGTTTGTGGCCTGCGACTTCACCCTCGGTCCCTCTCCTGAAGGAGAGGGAGGGCCCAACGGGGGCCGCATCGCAATCGTCCCCAAGAGGTCGCAGGCCACGGAGGCCGATCGAAGAGATCAAGCGCCGCGGGGCGGCTGGGGCTGCCGTCCCGTCCCCATGAAGCGCGCCAGGATCGGCCCAAGCACGGCGAGCAGCAGCACGTAGGCGGCGGACAGCGAGCCCAGGCGCGGTTCCAGCCCGGCGCCGACCCCGAGGCCGGCGATGACGATCGAGAACTCGCCGCGGGCCACCAAGGCGGCTCCGGCGCGCCAGCGGCCGGGGGAGTCGACGCCTGCGCGGCGGGCGGCCCACCAGCCGGTGGCCAGCTTGGTCAGGGCGGTCACGGCGGCCAGCCCCGCCGCCAGCAGGAGGACCGGCGGCAGGGTGGCGGGATCGATCTCCAAGCCGAAGAAGAAGAAGAAGGTCGCCGCGAAGAGGTCGCGCAACGGCGCCAGCATCCGGTGGGTCTGCTCGACCATCGGCCCGGAGACGGCGATGCCGACCAGGAACGCCCCCACCGCCGCGGATACCTGGAGCCGCTGCGCCAGCCCGGCCACCAGCAGGACGAGGCCGAAGGTGCTGAGCAGGATGATCTCGTCCGACTGATGGGCGACGGCGCGGCTGATCCCCTTGCCGAAGCGCACGGCGACGAACAGCACCGCGCCCACCGTGGCGAGGGCGATGGCCACCGAGACCGCACCCTCCCGCCAGCTTCGGCCGACGAGCAGCACGGAGACCAGCGGCAGAAAGATCGCCATCGCCAGGTCCTCCAGGACCAGGACGGAGAGGATGGCCGGGGTCTCCGGGTTGTTCAGCCGCCCGAGCTCGGAGAGCACCTTGGCGATGACGCCGGACGACGAGATCCAGGTCACCCCGCCGAGCAGGACGGCGGCGAGCGCGCCCCACCCCAGCAGCAGGCCGGCGGCGAAGCCCGGGGAAAAATTGAGCGCGAAGTCGACCACCCCGGACGGCAACCCGGTGCGCAGGCTCGCCCCCAGCTCTTCGCCGGTGTACTCGAGGCCGAGCATGAACAGCAGCAGCACGACGCCGATCTCGGCGCCGAGGTGGACGAAGTCCTGGCTGACGTTGAGCGGCATCAACCCGCCGTTGCCGAACGCCAACCCCGCCAGCAGGTAGAGCGGGATCGCCGAGAACCCCCACCGGCTGGCCAGCCGCGCCAGGATCGCCAGCCCAACCGTGGCTGCCCCCAGCTCGATGAAGATCCGGGAGACGTCGGGCGCGGCGGCGAGGGCGAGCGGCATGGGAGGGAGTCTATGCCCTGCCAAACCGCCGCGGGACCATTCACTTATGACGATGGAACTATTTTCCGATGGCAACGGTGTAAACTTTCTGAAAAGGCGGTTGACAAACTACTGTCGGTTCGCTACCTTGCAATATTAAATCGGAGAGCGGCCGGCCAGTCTGATTTCTGGCGCCTTTCTTCGAGCTTCGTCCAGATCCTTTCTCCGTTTTCGAACGGGGTGTGGGGAGTTGTTTCCCCTTTCCGCCGGTGTTTCCCACCGCAGGAAAAAAATGTCCCATCGGTCATCGGCTAACCGCATGAGGAGGAACGTAAAATGGCATTGAAAGACCAGCCGAAGGATTCCCAAGGCGCTCCCGAAGTTCCATCTTCCAACGTTACCGGCAGCACGACCGGCAACACAACCAGTAACGCAGCCAGTAATGCACCCAGTGATGCACCCACCCTCGACGACGTGCTGAAACCGTTCCAGGAAGCCTCCACCAAGCTTCTCCAGGCGAACCTGACGGCCCAGGAGTCCGCGTTCAAGCAGCGGGCCAAGGCGGAGCTCGACTATCAGGACGAGGTGCGCAACGTGGAGCAGGAAGCGTACCGCGCGTTGACGGCGGCGACCCGCAAGCAGCTCGACCAGCTCGGGCAGCAGGGGTCGGGGGCCCCCGAGCAGCAGTTCGCGGCCCGGGCGCAGGCACAGCTCGACTATGAAGACGAGGTCCGGCGGATCTATACCGACGCCCAGACCAAGCTGACGGCCGCCGCCCAGAAGGCCTGCGACGCCAACGCCGGCGGCGACGCCGCCCAGCAGCTCACCAACCAGCGCCAGGACGCCTACAAGAGCTATCTGTCCGACGTGCAGCAGGCCTGGTCCAGCATCAAGGCTCTCGATCCACAGACGGTGAACGTGATCGCCACGCACATCATGTCCACCATGAGCGCCGTCAGTCAGTGAGGGTAGCGACCGCACTCCCGGCATCATGAATCTGGACAAGCGTATCGCTCAGCTCTCGCCGGCGAAGCTGGCGCTGCTGGAGCAGAAGCTCAGGAAGGACAGCGCCGGGAGCCGGCCGCAACCCATGCCCGCCGAGCGGCGGCAGGGCCCCGCGCCGCTGTCGTTCGCTCAGGAGCGCCTCTGGTTCCTCGAGCAGATGGAGCCGGACAATTGCCTTTACAACCTGCCGACGATCCTCCCGCTGCTCGGGCCGGTGAAGCCGGAGCTGGTCGAGGCGAGCGTCCGGCAGATCGTCGGCCGCCATTCCGCCCTGCGGACCCGCTTCGTCGTCAAGGACGACAGCCCGTACCAGGTGATCGGCGACGACGTGCGCGATGCCCTCGACTTCGCGACGATCGATCTGCGCGGCGGCGGGGCGCCGGCGACCGCGGAGCGCTTGTCCCAGGCGGTCAACGACGAGATCTGGGTGCCCTTCAAGCTCGCCACCGGCCCGCTGCTGCGCGTCCGCCTGTTCCTGCAACGCAACAACGAGAACTTCCTGCTGGCGGTGATGCACCACATCGTCTCCGACGGCTGGTCGCTCAACCTCTTCTCCAAAGAGTTTTACAGCCTTTACGAGTCGGCGCACCGCGGCGAGGCCTCCACCCTGCCGGAGCCGCAGCAGTACGTCGACTATTCGATCGCCCAGCGGCAGACGCTGGCGGGGGAGCGGCTGGCGGCGCTCCTCGCCTACTGGCGGCAACAGTTGGAGGGCGCGCCGTCGGTGATCAATCTGCCGCTGGACCGGCCGCGGCCGGCCCGGCAGTCGTTCAAGGGCGCGCTCCAGCCGTTCCGGGTCTCGGCCTCGTCGCTGCAACCCCTGAAGGCGCTCTGCCGCGAGTGCGGCGTGGTGCCGTTCATGGCCCTGCTGAGCGCCTTCAAGGTGCTGCTCTTCCGCTACACGAATCAGTCCCGGATCGTCGTCGGCACGCCGATCGCGAACCGCAGCCGTTCCGAGCTCGAAGGGGTGGTCGGCTTCTTCACCAACACCCTCGTGCTCGGTAGCACCCTGGCGCCGGAGATGACCTTCCGCGAGCTGCTGGCCCAGGTGCGCACCACCACGCTCGGGGCCTACGACCACCAGGAGCTGCCGTTCGAAAAGCTGGTCTCCGAGTTGCAGCCGGAGCGCAGCCTGAGCCACAACCCGCTGTTCCAGGTAATGTTCACCTTTCAGAACCTTCCCGCCGACAGGGGCGCCCGGGAGGCGGCGCCGCCGGCCGAACCGCCCGCGGACGCGCTGAGCTTCGACTTCAAGTTCTCCAAGTTCGACCTGACGCTGGCGGTGACCGAGCTCGAGGAGGGGCTGTCGGCGGTGCTCGAATACGCCACCGACCTGTTCGAGAGCGGGACGATCGAGCGCATGGCGGCGCACTACGTCCACCTGCTCGAGCACGTGCTGCGCCATCCGGACGAGCCGCTGGCGGAGTTCTCCTTCCTGCCGGCGGACGAGCGCGCGCTGATCCTGGAGGAGTGGAACGCCACCCGCCGCGACTGGCCGGAAATCCTGCCGCTGCACCGCCGGTTCGAACGGCGCGCCCGCGAGGCGCCGGCAGCGGAAGCGGTGAAGTTCCGCGACGCCGCGCTGACCTACGGCGAGCTCGACCGCCGGGCCGGCCTCGTCGCCGGCCTGCTGCGGAGCCGGGGAATCGGCCGCGGCGCGATCGTCGGCATCTGCCTGCCGCGGTCGCTGGAGATGGTCACCGGCCTGCTCGCGATCCTCAAGGCCGGCGCCGCCTACATGCCGATCGAGCCGGACTTCCCCGAGGCGCGCGCCGCCTACATGCTGAAGGACGCCCGCGCCGGCCTCGTCCTGACGGTCTCCCAGTGCCTGCCGCTGCTGGCGAAGCACGGGGTCGACGCGGTCGCGCTCGACGAGCTGGATTTCGACCGGCTGGAGAGCGAGCAGGGCGGCGCGGCAGCGGCGACGGCGGCCGATCCCGGCCCCGACGATCTCGCCTACGTGCTCTTCACCTCCGGCTCGACCGGCCAGCCCAAGGGGGTGATGATCCCCCACGGCGCGATCGACAACCGCCTGCAATGGATGCAGGAGGCGTACGGCCTCGGCCCCGACGACCGGGTGCTGCAGAAGACGCCGTACACCTTCGACGTCTCGGTGTGGGAGTTCTTCTGGCCGCTGTCGATCGGCGCCTGTCTGGTGGTCGCCGAGCCCGACCGCCACAAGGAGAGCCTCTACCTCGCCGGCCTCATCGCGCGGGAGCGGGTGACCTGCCTGCACTTCGTCCCCTCGATGCTGCAGATGTTCCTGCACGAGGACCTGCGGGGGTGCGAGTCGCTGCGCCTGATCTTCTGCAGCGGCGAGGCGCTCCCCCTGGAGCAGTGCCGGCGGCTCCAGGCGCTGCCCGGGGTGAGCGCGCACAACCTGTACGGCCCGACCGAGGCGGCGGTCGACGTCACTTTCTGGGACTGCTCGCGGGACCTCGGTCCCTACCTCAGCGTGCCGATCGGCCGGCCGATCGCCAACACCCAGATCTACATCGTCAACGAGCGGCTCCAGCCGGTGCCGATCGGCGTGCCGGGCGAGCTGCTCATCGGCGGCCACAACCTCGCCGAGGGGTACCTGAACAAGCCGGAGCTGACCGCCCGGCAGTTCGTCCCCAGCCCGTTCGTCCCCGGCGCCCGCCTCTACCGCACCGGCGACCTCGCGCGCTTCCGCAGCGATGGCGAGATCGAGTACATCGGCCGCATCGATTCGCAGGTCAAGCTGCGCGGCTCGCGGATCGAGCTGGGCGAGATCGAGTCGGTGCTGCGCCTGGCGCCGGGAGTGGCCGAGGCGACCGTCGTCGTCCACCGCTTCGGCGACCAGGACGACCGGCTGGCCGCCTACGTGGTTCCCGAGAGCGCGGAGACGCCCCTGGACGTCCGGGCGATCGGCGCGTTCATCGCCAAGAAGCTGCCGAGCTACATGGTGCCGGCGACCATCCTGGTGATCCCGGAGCTGCCGCTGACGCCGAACGGCAAGCTCGACCGCAAGCGCCTTCCCGAGCCCAGCGCCGCCACGGCCAGGGCCGCCGAGCCGGGGATGGCGGCGATCCCGGCGAGCGAGATCGAGCGCGAGCTGCTCACCGTCTGGCGCAGGTTCCTGAAGTCCGACGCGGTGACGGTGAACGACGACTTCTTCGCGCTGGGGGGGCACTCGATCCTCGCCACCCAGGTGATCAACAGCGTCAATGGCCAGTATCACCTCAACGTGCCGGTGCGGATCCTGTTCGAGAACCCCACCGTCCAGCGGCTGGCCCGGGCCCTCAGCGAGTTCGAGGACGAGGCGTGGCTCGACGAATCGGCGATGGCCACGGCGATCCTGGCGAGCTCCCAGCGCCGCCTCCTGCTCGCGCTCGACCAGGCGAGCGAGGAGGAGATCGATCAGTTTCTCAAGCAGCACCTCGACGACCCGGCGATCGAGCGGTTCGACGCCATTCCGCCGCTGCTCGCCTGGGCCCGGGGAGCGGCCGTTGCGAGCCCGGCGACCGCGGCGCCGACCACTCCGTCCGCGCACTCTCCCTCCGCGCCAGGCGAATCGTCGCCGTTCCTCTCGCTCTACCTGCGGCACTATCTGGAGCTGGCGCAGGCCGGCGCCGCGATCGACGACGCCCGCCGGCACCGGCCGGGGGACGGCGACGAGATCGCGCGGCTGCGCGACGAGGCCGGCCGGAGCTTCGAGAGCTACGCGCGGGAGATGAAAACCCATCTGTCGATGAACGGCAACGGGCACGGGCCGATGACGCCCGCGGACCTGTGGGAGGGGTGCTCCCAGCTCCTCAGCCTCTCCGCCCTGGCGGCGGCGATCACCGCAATCTGACCACCGACGAAAGGCCGAACCGTGCTCGCGAAGAACGAAATCCTGCGCCTGGGGCTCGCCGAGAAGCGGCAGATCGCGGGCGCGCTGCTGCGCGGCGCTTTCCGCGCCCCGCGGACGTTCCCCCTCTCGTTCGCGCAGGAGCAGCTCTGGTTCATGGACAAGCTGCGGCCCGGCAGCCCGGTCTACAACATCCCGCTCTACGTGCCGTTCCAGGGCGCTTTCGACGCCGCGGCGCTACGCCAGGCGCTCGCCACCCTCACCGAGCGCCACGACATGCTGCGCGCCCGCTTCGACCTCGCCGACGGCCAGCCGGTGCAGATCATCGCGCCGGAGCTCGCCGTGGAGCTGCCGGTCGAGGACCTCTCGCGCCTGCCGGCCGGCGAGGCGAAGGAGGCTCTCGGACGGCTGCTCAACGAGGACGCGCAGAAGCCGTTCGACCTCGCGGGCCGCTGTTGTAGCCGCTACCGGCTCTACAAGCTCGACCCCGCCAACCACCTGCTGAGCGCCACCTTCCATCACATCGTCACCGACGCCTGGTCGCTGGGCGTCTTCGTCGCCGAGCTGAACCGCGTCTATCAGGCCTGCCGGCGGGGGGAGCGCAACGCGCCGCTGGAGCCCTTGCAGGTCGAGTACTCCGACTACGCGCGGTGGCAGCGGTCGCACCTCCGCGGCCTCCGCCTGAGCAAGCTGCTGGGCTACTGGACCACCCAGCTCGCCGGCGCGCCCCATGTCCTCAGGCTGCCGACCGACCGCCCGCGGCCGGAGGACCAGTCGTTCAGCGGCACGCTGTCCGCCTTCCTGTTCGACGACAGCTTGAGCGCGGCGCTGATCGCGCTCGCCCGCCGGCAGGGGGTGACGCTCTTCATGGTGCTGCTGGCCTGCTACTACGCCTTCCTCTACCGCTACACCGGGCAGGAGGACATCCTCGTCGGCGCCCCGGTCGCCAACCGCGCGCTGCGCGAGCTCGAGCCCGTCGTCGGGCTGTTCGTGAACACGCTGATCCTGCGGGTGCAGACCGGGGACACCCAGACTTTCGAGGAGCTCCTGCGCGCCGTCCAGGCGACGTCGCTGGCCGCCTTCGAGCATCAGGCCCTCCCCTTCCCGAAGCTGGTCGACGAGCTCAACGTCGAACGGGTGCCGGGATATCCGCCGCTCTACCAGGTAGTGTTCAACTTCCAGAACGCGTCGCTGATCGAATCGGACAACCCGGGCGCGGAGGGCGAAACCATCAGCCAGGGGCTCTTCCCCTTCGTGCACTCCAATACGGCGAAAGTCGACCTCAACCTGACGGTGACGCAGAACGGCCAGACGGTCAGCGGCGGCTTCGAATACAACACCGACCTGTTCGACGAAGGGACCATCGCCGGGATGATCGCTCATTACAAGCGGATCGCGGAGGAGGTCGTACGCGACCCGTCGATCGCGCTGATCGACATTCCGCTGTCCGCCGAGGCGCCCGCCCCGGAGGCCCGCTCGCAGGCCCCGGAGCAACTGATCGAGATGGATTTCAGCTTCGACTGACGGCATTGATGGACGCAAGCGCATGAGCATGGCGAACATCCTGACCGCGGCCGCCGCCGCGCACCCCGGCAAGGACGCGCTCGTCGACGCCCGGCAGCGCTACACCTTCGGCGAGCTGGACAGCCTGAGCACGAATTTCGCGGCGTTCCTGCTGTCGAGCGGCGTGCGCAAGGGCGACGCCATCGCGTTCTGCTCGCCGAAGAGCGCCACCCTGGTGGTGGCGATCCTCGGCTGCCTCAAGGCCGGCGCCGTCTACGTGCCGATGGACAGCAAGCTGCCGAAGGACCGGCTGCTGTTCATCCTCGACAACGTGGCGCCCCGCTTCATCGTCGCCGGCCGGACGCTCTACGACGCCGTGGCGGCCGACCTCGGCGCGCCGAGCGCGTTGATCGAAGAGGAGCGCCTGCCGGAGCACTTCGCGGACGCTAACAATACCGTCGCGCTGCCGGAGATCGCCGATGAGGACGTCGCCTACTGCATCTACACCTCCGGCTCGACCGGACGGCCGAAGGGGGTGCTGATCGAGCACGGCAGCGTCGACGTCTTCTTCCGCGCGCTGGCCGAGATCATGACCGTCACCGCCGATTCGCGGTGCATGAACACCTCCGAGCTCTATTTCGACGTCCATGTGATGGACCTGTTCTTCCCGCTCCACCGCGGCGCCACCGTCCACCTGTCGCTCGCGCCGATGGTCGCCAACCGGCTGCTGCAGACGCTCGAGCGGCAGCGGATCACCCATTTCACCGCGGTCGGTCCGCTGATGACGCTGATCTCGGAGGGGAGCGCCTTCGAGCCCAGCGACCTGTCGTCGCTCGAACGGGTGATGACCGGCGCCGAGATCATCAACGTCGACACCATGCAGAAATGGCTGCGCAAGGTGCCGGGGCTGACGCTGGTCAACGGCTACGGCCCCACCGAGGCGACCGTGATCTGCACGGCCTACCTGATCGATCGCATCGAGCCGGGGCGCGCCGCGTTCTATCCGATCGGCAAGCCGATGCGCGACACCAAGGTCGTGCTGCTGGACGGCGAGCGGATCGTCACCGAGCCGGGCGTGCAGGGGGAGCTGCTGATCGGCGGGCCGCAGGTGATGCGGGGGTACAAGAACGACGAGCGGCAGACGGACGAGCGCATCCGGGTGATCGACGGCGAGCGCTACTACCGCTCGGGCGACCTCTGCGAGTGGCTGCCCGACGGCAACCTGCACTATGCCGGCCGCAACGACGAGGAGATCAAGCTCTCCGGCTTCCGGATCAACCTCAACGAGATCAAGCGGGTGATGGACGCGTCGGCGAGCGTCCGCGAGAGCCACCCGGTGGTGGCCGTCCATCCGGCGCTGGGGAAGGTGATCGCGGCCTGCTTCACCCGCGTCGACGGCGAGCCCGTCGGCGAGGTTGGCCGCGACGGGCTGTTCGGGCAGCTCCACTCGGTGTTCCGGCACGAGCTCCCCTATTACATGGTGCCGTCGCTCTATTTTCTGTTCGACCGATTTCCCACCCTGCCGTCGGGCAAGACGGACAAGAAGCAGATCCTCCACCGGGTCAACGAGTGCATGCAGAGCGCCGACACCCGCCTGACGCGGTTCGTCTGCTCGGACTGAAGGGATGCCCATGGAATCGCCGGAAAGCTGGTTTCACAATCGCGCCACGCTCTACGTCGAGGCGCAGATCCTGTTCCACCTCAACCAGGCGGGAGTCTGGGGCCTGCTCAAGCAGGGGGGCGCGCACACCGCGCCCGAGATCGCCGGCTCGCTCCGGCTCGACCCCGCCGCCACCGACGCGCTGCTCGACTACGTCTTCCAGGTCGACCGCCTGCTCGAGCGCGACGAGCGGGAGACCTACTCGCTCTCCGAGTTCGGCCGCCAGGTCGTCGAGCGCTTCTCGGACGCCAAGGGGGACGCCGGGAAGGAATCGATCAACATGTTCGACGTCCGCGTCGGCGCCTACGGGCCGGTCTGGCAGAACCTCGGCCGCATGCTGAGCGGCGACGGCCGCTACGGCGAGGACTTCCAGCGCGAGGGGCGCTTCGCCGAGAACGGCGTCTTCAAGCTCGCCATGCGCTTCTGGGGGAGCCTCGTCGAGCACGTCGAGGAGCTCGGCGTCGACCGCGTCGTCGAGGTCGGCCTGACCACCGGCCTGGTGGAAAAGCTGGGCGAGAAGTACCCCGGTCACCGCCTCTACGGCCTCGACCGGAGCGCGGAGACCCTGGAGCGCAACGCGGCGAGCGCGGCGGCCCGGAACGTCACCAACATCCAGTGGCTGCGCGGCGATTATTTCGACGTCGAGGGGTGGAGCGCGGCGGTCGACGGGGAACGCCCGGGCCTGATCTTCTCACTCCACTTCCATGAATTGATCGCGGCGGGCGAGGAGCGGTTCCGCGAGGCGCTGTGCAAGTTGAAGCGCGCGCTCCCCGGCTGGTCGCTGCTGGCGTTCGAGCAGCCGCGGCTGCCGCACAGCGAGCGGGAGAGCACCGCGGAGACCCTCTGGCTCTACTCGCAGTCGAACATTCTCATTCACCACCTGATCGGCAACGGCCGGATCCTCAGCCGCGAGGCCTGGCTGGAGCTGGGAGCGCAGGCCGGCTGCGAGGTGGTCGACCGGCCCTGCAATTATCTCGGGTACAGGGCATTTCTCTTCCAATGGTAAGCGTCCCATCGGAGGGACCGGACATGAACACGTCGGAAAATATCGCGACCGCACGCCAGAGGGCGCGTCCCGCCGGCGTCGAGAAGCTGGTGGTCAGCGAAACCGCTTCGCCGGACGAGCTGCGCCGCCTCCTGGAGTCGCTGCGGCAGGAAAATTGCGTTCATAGCTGGCGCAATTTCGGTCCGGGCGGCACCGTGAAACAGCTCCTCGACTGGGAGAACGAGCGGCGCCCGACGGTGCTCTTCTTCTTCCGCCTGGAGCGCGGGGGCACCACGCGGATGGTCGCCGCCAGCGCCGTCGCCGACCGGGTGAACCGGGACTTTCCCCACGCCGGTTTTCCCGTGCTCGGACGGTGCTGCATCATGCCCGAGTTCCGCAGCCGGGGGTTCTACCGGCAGGTCCTGCAACATCGCCTGGAATATTGCCGCGCCGAATATGGCGACAGGCTGAACGCCATCCACGTCGGCGCGGTCAGCGAGCGGATCGCGCACGTCATCACCGACCACGGCCTCGCCGGCTGGCCGCGCTTCATCCACCTCGGCGAGGAGGAGCTGAACGTGGCGGGAAGCTTCCGCCGGGTCGGCGCCTACCTGCTGCTGCTCCCCCAGTTCCTCCACCGGATGCAGGCGTCGCTCGCCGGGGCCGATGCCCCGCCCTGCGTCGTCGAGCTGCGGAGCGCGCTGGCGCGGACCGAGTCGGACGATGTCCGCAACCTCGGCCTGCTGGTCAAGGAGAGGTTCGCCGAAGCGCGGCGGCTCGGCTGGCTCGACGGCCGCGATTGCCGCGATATCGAACAATTGTTGCAGTTCTGCGGCTCGATCCCCCTGGTCGGCTGCCTCTAGGGAAAGCAAGGAGAGACACATCGTGCAGCGTGGCTATCGGGAAATCGCGGTCGAGGACG
Source organism: uncultured Acidobacteriota bacterium (assembly GCA_963718645.1). Taxonomy (GTDB): domain Bacteria; phylum Acidobacteriota; class Thermoanaerobaculia; order Multivoradales; family UBA5704; genus DATARR01. The sequence continues at coordinate 293,790 of OY970373.1, read as the reverse complement.
ACGGGAGCGGCTTCAGCGCCTACCTCGTGGTCGACGCGTCGGACAGGAATCTCTCCTTCGGCGGCACGCGGATCGACACCTGCGTCACCCGCGAGATGGTGGTCGAGCTGGCGGAGAACATGTCCCTGAAGCTCGCCGGCCACGGCTCGCCGGTGGGCGGGGCCAAGGCGGGGCTGCGCGCCGCGCCCGACGACCCGCGGCTGAAACCCTTTCTCAAGCGCTTCGCCGAGGAGTGCCGGGAGCTGCTGACCAGCACCACCATCCTCGGCAAGGACATGGGCGCCAAGCAGTGGATGCTCGACGAGATCTACCGCTCGCTGGAGATGCCGCAACTGGGGCTGGCGCGGCAGGCAGGGCGGCCGGACCGCTGCCCCGAACGCCCCTGCGACCTCGACGGCTACATCGAGAACATGACCGGCAAGGGGGTCTTCTGGGCGATCGAGCAGGCGATGAACGGCCGGCTGCGCGGCGCCCGCGTGCTGATCCAGGGCTTCGGGGTCGTCGGCTCGGGAGTCGCCTGGCACCTGGACCGGGCGGGCGCGCGGATCGTCGGTGTCAGCGACCGCGACAAGGCGATCCTCGCTCCCGCCGGCGTCGAGGTCGCGGCGCTGATCGCGGCGAAGGACGCGGACGGCCTGGTGGCCGCGGACCGGCTGCCCGCCGCCTGCTCTCTCGGCGCCCGCGACGACCTGCTCGCGCAGGCGGCCGACGTGCTGGTGCTGGCGGCCGGCTCCTACGTCGTCGATCACGACCTCGCCGTGCTCGTCCAGGCGCCGCTGGTGGTCGAGGGAGCCAATCTCGCCCTGCTGCCGGCGGCGCGCGGCGTGCTGCACGCGAAGGCGGTGCGGGTGGTGCCGGACGTCGTCGCCAACAGCGCCAGCGCGGCGCTGGTCGGCCATCAGATCGCCGCCGGCAACACGCTTTCGCCGCCGGCGCTCTGGGCCGACATCGAGGGCAACATCCGGCGCTGCACGGACGCGGTCGAAAAGGTTTCGAAGGACCTCGGCATCGATTCGAAGAGCGCCTTCCGGCACCTCGTCGGGGCGGAGGCGCTCAGCTCATGATTCAGACAACGGTCGCCGGCAGCAGCGGCGCCATCCTGCATTGCAGCCATACGCCGATCGATCCCGGCAAGCCGGGCCTGCTGATCGCGCTCCCCTTCGGCGTCCCGGCCACGGTGGCGCACGCCGCGTTCTCGGCGTTCGCGCCGGGCTTCAACGTCGTGACCTGGGAGAGCCGCTTCGTCCTCAATCTCGATCAGGATTTCACCGGCGACGAGAGGCTGGCGCCGGCAGAGCACGTCGAGGACATGCTCTGCCTGCTGCGGGCCCTGGAGATCGATACCTGCCATCTGATCGGCTACTGCTCCGGCGCCGGCATCTCCCTGCTGGCGGCGAGCCTCCACCCCGAGGTGTTCAGCGAGCTGATCCTGGTCAACGGCGAATATCAACTGTTCCGCAAGGGGCACGCCTCGACCGACTACCAGCGCAGCATCGACAGCTTCCTGCCGGTGGTGGCCACCAGCCGCCGGCAGGCGGGCTTCATCTTCACCAAGATGGCCGAGATCTCGAATGCCAAGCGGGCGGGCGGCGAGCCCACCGAGCTCGACCGGCAGATCAACCTGCCGTTCAGCAAGGAGGAGCACCTCTTCCGCTACGCGAAGAACTATATGGCCTATCGCGATTTCGACGCCCTGGAGGTCGCCGGCGGGGTGCGCCAGCGGGCGTTGGTGGTGACCGGCCGGCGGGACGAGCATTCCAGCATGGAGAACTCCGAGGCGGTCGCCGGCGCCATCGGCGCCGTGAAGACCTTCGTCGCCGATCAGGGCGATCACTATGACTTCTGCCGCGCCGGCTCGTCGACGCTCGCCGAGATCGGCGCCTATCTCGGGACCCCTTTCACGCAGTAAACATCGGAGCGAAGTTGCCATGGCCGAGCACTATGACGCGATCATCGTTGGCGGAGGGCCCGCCGGCAGCACGGCGGCGGGATATCTGGCCCGCCACGGACACCGGACCCTGCTGCTCGAGAAGACCGAATTCCCCAGGCACCGGATCGGCGAGTCGCTGCTCCCCAGCATGATGCCGGTGCTCGAGGACTTCGGCCTCGTCGAGGCCTGCCGGGAGGCGGGCTTCGTCGAGAAGACCGGCGCCACCTTCATCTGGGGGCGCTCGAAGGAGCCGTGGGACATCCGGTTCGGGGATACGCCCTTCCTGCCGTCCGGTTTCGCCTTCCACGTCGAACGTTCGATCTTCGATCAGATCCTGCTCGACCACGCCCGCCGCGCCGGCGTCGAGGTGCACATGAACGCGACGGTCCTCGAGCCGCTGTTGGACGGCGGCCGGGTGACCGGCGTCACCTGGCGCGAGGACGGCAGCGGCGACACCAGGACGGCGCACGCGAAGTTCGTCGTCGACGCCAGCGGCTCGGCGTCGATCGTCGGCCGCCGCGTGACGGAGCGCCGCTACGACGATCAGATGCGGCAGGTCGCGCTCTACGGCTATTTCAAGAAGGTGCGCGGCGCGGAGGGTTTCCGGCGCAGCCACATCATCATCGAAAGCTGCCCGAAAGGGTGGTTCTGGTTCATCCCGCAGAACAGCGAGACCGTCGGCGAGGTCAGCCTCGGGCTGGTCACCGGCCGCGAGTTCGAAAGTCAGATCCGGGCCCAGGGGATCGAGGCGTTCTACAACGAGGCGAGGTCCGAGGCGCCGTACATCAGCGAGCTGCTGGGGCCCGACGCCGAGCGCATCGGCGAGATGCGCGTGGTCCGCGACTGGGCGTACACCTGCGACGAAACGGCGGGCCCGGGCTACTTCCTGGCCGGCGACGCCGCGGCGTTCCTCGATCCGCTGCTGTCGACCGGCGTCTCGCTGGCGATGCTCGCCGGGTACTCCGCGTCCGTCTGCATTCACACGGCGCTCGCCGATCCCAGCGTCGAGGCGGCGGCGGCGAAGTTCTACTCCAACAACTACCGGCAGATGTACGAGGTCACCCGCGACTTCCTGCACTACTTCTACGCCGGCAACGCCAGCGCCCACCCCAACGACCTGTTCTGGGAAGCCCGCCGCATTCTGAACTTCGACGAGAACATCGGCGCGCAGCAGGCGTTCTCGTTCTTCATCAATACGATTCCCGGCAATCCGCATCCGGCGCTGGCGAAGCAGATCCCGCTGTTCCAACAGTTCATGAAAAATCTGGATCACCCGCTGGACGAGATCAAGCCGGGGCGCGGCCTCGACAAGATCGTCCAGGGCGGGTTCCGGAGCGTCGACGCGCTGCACGGCGACGACGTGCCGATCGTCAACGGCACGCTGGAATCGACCTCGCGGATCAACCGCGAGCTCCACACCCTGGAGCCGATCCGCGGCATCGTCTACGACCGCGAGCGGCCGGTGTTCTCCTCGACCAGCTCGTGGCTGCTGGGACGCAACATCGTGCCGCTCGACGACGGCGCCTGCGACCTGCTGGCGCTGATGGACGGCGAGGCCCCCTGGTCGTCGATCGTCGGCCGCTTCGCCGCCGAGGCGGGCCTGCCGGCCGAGCAGGGCAGGAAACAGGCCGAGGAGATCGCCGGCCGCCTGCTCGCCGAGGACTACGTGCTGGTGCGGAGCCGGGCCGCAGCCCCTCTCGAGCCGGCGCCAGCGGGGCAGCCGGCGCAAGACCCGACATTAACGGTGGCCACGACGGAGTCATGAAATGAAAGCGAACCAGGAAGTCGAAACGGCAGGACCGGCGTCCGTCCCGGCGCCACAGGCCGGCAACCAGGAGCCCGGCAACCAGGAGCCGCGGACGCGCGACGAGAAGTACATGGCGGCGCTCTGGGTGGAGATCATCGGCCTCGAACCGGATACGGTCCGGCTGCGGGACAAGTTCGTCGAGGTCGGCGGCAACTCGCTGACCCTCAACATCATCCTCAACCGGATCGAGGCGGACACCGGCGCCGCGATCCCCGCCGAGCTGTTCTTCGAGGACGACAGCTCGTCGCTGTCCGCGCTGGCCAGCGAGCTGGAAACCCTGCGCGCAGCGCTTTAACCATCGATCACAAAGGAGGCATTGACCATGTCTACAGTCAGTCAAGAGGTACGCACAGAGGATTCAGCCGCCGCGGATCCGGATCGGGCCTTTTTCGACGCCAATGGATACCTGGGGCCGTTCACGGTCATGCCGCCGGAGGACGTGGAACCGCTCTGGAAGAAGGTGCGCGTCCAGCTCCTGAACAAGGAGAACGCCATCTATCCCCACACCAAGATGAACTACGACCGCCACCTGGACGTCAAGATCCTGAGCGACATCGTCCACCATCCCGAGATCGTCCGCCGGGTGCAGAGCATCCTGGGGCCGAACATCCTCTGCTGGCGCACCGAGTGGTTCCCGAAGTACCCGGGCGACAAGGGCACGGCCTGGCACCAGGCGGAGAGCTTCGTCGCCTTCGAGGGGGACAAGAAGCTCGAGCCGACCCAGCCGCACGACGGCTCCTGGGAGGTGACCGTCTGGTTCGGCTTCACCGACGCCACCCGCGAGACGGCCTGCCTGAAGGTCATTCCCGGCACCCACCGCACCTGGTACTTCGACGAGCGCCGGAACATCCCGTTCGACCCCACCGTCTCGATGAAGGGCACGGACTCGGGCTTCTACGGCTACGATTTCGAAAAGCTGAAGATCGATCCCGACTGGAAGCCCGACGAGACCAAGGCGCTCCACTTCGAGATGCGGGCCGGCCAGGCGCTGATGTTCACCTCCCGCTGCCTGCACGCCTCGGAGCCGAACACCTCCAAGGACCGCGCGCGCATGGGCCTGGCGATCCGCTATGTGCCGACCGACGTGCGCGTCTACCCTTATCACGAGGGGCAGTACACGCATTTCGGCGAGGTCTTTCCCCTCGACAACTACGCGGCAATGCTGGCCGCCGGCGAGGACACGTTCGGCCACAACAAGGTGATCGAACCGCTGAAGGGCGCGTAGCAGGCGCGATCGCGCCGGAGCGAGGCGTGCCCGGCAACGGGCGCTCCCCGCCCGGCGCCTGCGCGCGCGGCCTGCGCCGGAAACCGGGGACCGAGACGCGTGAGAGAGCCCACGATGATCTACGACAAGGCGATGCACGAGGCGCGCAAGTATTGGCGCGACCGGCTCGACGCGATGTCCTTCGCCGGACACCTCGCGCTCGATCACCCGCGCCTCAAGGACGCGCCGCGGCAGCTCGCCACGCTGGAGCGGACGCTCGACCCGGAGGTCCACGCGCTGCTGCGGCGCCTGAGCGGCGGCAACCCTTTCCTCGCCTACACCGCCCTGGTTGCCGCCTTGAGGATCTGTTGCCAGAGGATCTCGGGCGAGCCCGGGGTGACGATCTTCAGCCCGGCCGCCTCTCCGGGGGCCGCCGGGACCCTGCTGCCGATCAGCGGCACGCTCGATACCGGCCTCGACACCGGCGCGGCTTTCAAGGACGTGCTGCTGGCGACCAAGGAGCTCCTCTCCGGCGCCATCCGGAATCAGCAGTACCCCTTCTCGCGCCTGCTGATCGACCTCCCCGACGAGCGCCGCCCCCGGCAGTTGCCGCTGATCGCCGCCATGGCGGGGTTCCACGAGGAGATCCCCGACACCCCGTACGACCTCGCCGTCCGCTTCGAAGCGACGGCGGACCGGGTGCAGGCCGCGTTCCGCTTCGACGCGCGCCTGTACGACGAAGCGACGATCCGCCACTTCGCCGAGCTGTTCGAAAGCGTTCTGCGGCAGGGCCTCGCCAACCCGTCGGCCCGGATCGCGGATCCGCGTCCGGAGCCGTTCCACGAAGCCGGGGAGGTCCAACCGCCGCCGCCGGCCGCGGGCGTGCGCCTCCACGAGCTGATCGAATCTCAGGCCGCGAGGAACCCGGAGAACATTGCGGTGATCGATCGCGGCCGCGAAACCTCGCGCGGCGCGCTCCAGCGAGCGGCGGAAGGCTTGGCCGAGACCCTCGCCGGCCTGGCTCTCGACGCCCGCCGCCCGATCGTCATCCTGATGGACGCGGGCACCGAAATGATCGTCAGCATGCTCGCCGTGCTGAAGACCGGCGCCGCCTTCGCGCCCCTCAAGCTGCTGTCGACCCGCGGCGGCCCCCTCGACGGCATCCTGGAAGCCCTGGACAGCCCGTGCATCCTTTGCCAGCCGGAGCACGTCGCCGACCTGCAACGGCTGACGGCGGGGCCGGACGGGCTCCGGCATATCGTGACGGTGGATCACCTGTCCTTCCAGATCGCGGTCCAGGGCGAGGCCGCCCTGGCCGGCGCGGCGCCGGAGTCCTCTCCCCCGCTCCCAGAAGGAGGCGAAACGGCCTGCGTGCTCGTCGACGGCCGCGAGGGGGGGCGATCGCAGTCCCTGGTGACCCACGCGGAGCTGGTGAGCCTCTTCCAGTGGCTCAACGGCGTTTGCGGGATCGGCCCCGGCGATCGCTGCCTGCTGTCGCCCGGCCTCGGCGCGAGCGAGCAGCTCTACGACACGCTCGGCGTGCTGAGCGCCGGCGGCGGCGTCGAGATCCCCGACGCGGCGGACCTGAAGAGCGCCCCCCTCCTGGTAGAGCGGCTGCTGGCGCCGGCGGTCACGGTCTGGGACCTGCCCACCCCGCTGGCGCAGAACCTGTTGGGGGAGCTGTTGGCGCGCTGCGCCGGGGAACCGCATCCGCAGGGTCCTCGCAATATTTTGCTGAGTGGCGAGAAACAGTGTGGGAGCCTCGCCGAGGAGCTGGCGCGCTGCTTTCCGGAGGCGCGGATCACCGGCCTCTACGCGAGCCCGGCCGGCGGGCTCTGGACCACGTTCTTTCCGCTGGGCCAGGACGCGGCGGAGCCGCACGTCGGCGTCACCGCGCGGGCGATCCCCGGCGTCGAGCATCAGGTGCTCAACAAGAACGGCGAGCCCGCTCCCCTCCACACCCGCGGCGAGCTCCACCTGCGGAGACTCCTCTCCGCCGCCGCGCCGGCGCTGAGGACCGGATTGCGGGCGAAGGCGCTCGATGGCAACCAGATCGCCTGGCTCCGCGGCGACGACCACGCCTTCCTCAAGCACGGATGCTCCGTCGAGCTGACCGGGATCGAGGCGGCGCTCTGCCGGCAGGAGCACATCCGCGCCGCGGAGGTCCTGGCGGTGAAGGCGGAGCCGGCCGCCGGCCCGCGGGTGGTCGCGTTCGTCATCGCCGATCCGGAGCGGCTGTCCGCCGAGGCGGCGGCCGAGCATCTCGTGCTCCGCGGCGACGTCGATCTCATTCCCGACCGTTTCGTCGTGCTGGACGAATTCCCGCTCACCGCCGAGGGCGCCATCGATCGCGACGCGCTGATCGCGCGCTTCATCGCCTCGCGCCAGCCCGAGGCCGGAGCCTCAAGCGTCGCGGCCGACGAGATCCATCGGCAACTGAAGGCGATCTGGCTCGACATCCTGGAAGTGGACGACGTCGCCGACGACGACAGCTTCTTCGCGCGCGGCGGCAATTCGCTGAAGGCGACGCTGCTGATCGCGCGCATCCTGGACGAGTTCAACGTCGATCTGTCGGTGCAGAAATTCTTCCGCGAGCCCAGCACGCGCGCCGTGGCGCAACTGATCGCGGCGGAATCGGCGAACGCCACCAGCCTCAAGCAGGGCCCGGACTTCAAGATCGTTTCGAGAGAGAGATACCGGGTGCAACTGCCCGAAATGGAGCGCTGATCGCGGGGCCGCCGCGGCTTACCCGTTGGGAGATGGAGTCATCATGAGAGTCGAGAGCAGGGGAAACGGGGAAGTCTTCGCGCCGCCGGCCTCCTATTCGCAGGAACGGCTCTGGTTCCTGGAACAGCTCGAGCCCGGCACGGCGATCTACAACATTCCGTACATCGGGACGATCAAGGGCGCGATCCACCGCGGCGCCTACAACCGCGCGGTGAACCGGCTGATCGCCCGGCACGAGTCCCTGCGCACCTGCGTGATCGAAGCCGGCGGCAAGCCGCGGCAGGCGATCCATGCCGAGCTCACCGTCGAGGTGGATTGGGAGGACCTCGGCCGGCTGGACGCGCGCACCGCCGCGCAGCGGCTCCAGGCGATCTGCACCGAGGTGACGAGCACGCCGTTCGATCTCCGGCAGGCACCCCTGTTCCGCATCAAGGTCGCCACCACGGCGCACGAGACGACCGTCATCACGACGATCCATCACATCGTCGCGGACGGCTGGTCGCTCGGCGTCTTTCAACGCGAGCTGGCGGCGCTGTATCACGAGGAGCTGGGGGGACGGCCGGCGGCGCTCCCGGAGCTGCGGATCCAATATGCCGACTACGCGGCCTGGCAGATCGAGCAGTTCGAGGGCGACGGCGTCGACCGCCTCCGGCAGTACTGGACCCGGCAGCTCGCGGGGGCCAGTACCATCCTAGAAATCCCGGGCGATTACCCGCGCCCCCTGAAGCAGACGTTCAGCGGCGACATCTTCGAGTTCGCCCTCGATCCGCCGCTGGTGGCGGAGATCCAGGCGCTGAGCAACCGCCAGGGAACGACGCTCTTCATGACCCTGTTCGCGGCCTTCGCCGTCCTGCTGTACCGCCTGACCGGACACCAGGACATCCTGGTCGGGACGCCGATCGCCGGCCGCAAGGGGGCGGAGCTGGAGAACCTCATCGGCCTGTTCGTCAACACGCTGGTGCTGCGGGCGCGCATGGAGCCGGAGACGCCGTTCCTCGACCTGCTCGCGGAGATCAAACAGACGACGATCGAGGCCTTCGAGCACCAGGACCTGCCGTTCGAAAAGCTGGTGCTCGACCTCAATCCGAAGCGCGATCTCAGCCACAGCCCGCTGATCCAGATCCTGTTCACCCTGCAGAACCTGCCGCCGTTGCAGGCGCTGATGGCGGGGAGCCCGGAGGCCGACCCGGGAGCGGCCCAGAGCCTCGACGGGCACACCGGCACCGCGAAGTTCGATTTCGCGCTGTTCGTCTCCGAGGTGCGCGACCGGCTGCAGTGCTCGGTGGAGTTCAACACCGACCTGTTCACGACCGCCACCGTCGCCGCGATCTGCGGGTATTACGCCGCGCTGCTCGACGGCATCGTGAAAAATCCCCAGGCCAGCGTTTCGTCGTTCCCCCTGATGGACGCCGCGGAGCGCGAGCGCTGCCTCCAGATCGGCCGCGCCGGCCATCACCCCTTCTCGCAGACGAAAGGTTTTCATCACCTGTTCGAGGAGCAGTGCCGGCGCACTCCCGGCGCGGTCGCGCTGTCGCACGTGTCCGACCGGCCGACCGCGCGGATGACGTACGCCGAGCTCAACGCCTACGCCAACCGGATCGCCCGCTATCTGGCCGGGCGCGGCGTGCGGGCCGGCGACTGCGTGGCCCTCGGCATGCACCGCGGCGTGAACCAGATCGCCGCTCTGCTGGCGATCGTGAAGGCGGGCGCCGCCTACGTCCCCCTCGATCTCGGGCATCCGCAGGAACGGCTGCGGTTCATCCTGAGCGACGTCGCCGCGCGCTTCGTCTTCACCTCTCCGGAGACCCGGCTGAGCCTCGACGAAGGCGTCGAGGCCGTGCTGCTGGAGGACGAGGCGGAGACGCTCGCCGCGCTGAGCCCGGAGGACCTCGACGTCGAATACTCGATCGAGCGGCCGCTCTACGTCATCCACACCTCGGGATCGACCGGCCGCCCCAAGGGGGTGGTCATGCCCAGCCGCCCGGTAATCAATCTGGTCGAGTGGCAGGTGCGCTCCTCGAACGCCGCGCCGGGCGCGGCCACGCTGCAATTCTCGTCGCTGAACTTCGACGTCGCCGGCCAGGAGATCTTCTCGACGCTGATCGCGGGCGGATGCCTGCAACTGATCGATGAGAACACGCGGCGGGACAGCCCGCGGCTGCTCGACTTCATGAAGCGGCAGAGGATCTCCCGGCTGTTCGCGCCCCCGGTGGCCCTCGAGCAGCTCGCCAACGCCGCCAGCACCCGCGACGTGTTCCTGGACGACCTCCGCGAGGTGCTCGTCGCCGGCGACAAGCTCCAGGTCACCGACAACGTCCGCGCGTTCTTCACCCGGACGTCGCGGGCGCACCTCGCCAATCATTACGGGCCGACGGAGACCCACGTCGTCTCCACCCACAGGCTGGACGGACCGGCCGCGGCATGGCCGGCCCACCCCCCGATCGGCAAGCCGATCGACAACGTCGATTTCTACATCCTCGACGAGAACCGGCAGCCGTCGCCGGCCAGGATCCCGGGCGAGCTCTACATCGGCGGCGTGGCCGTGGCGCACGGCTACCTCAACCTGCCGGAGGACACCGCGAAACGGTTCATCCGCGATCCCTTCCGCGCGGACGAAGGGTGGCTCTATCGCAGCGGCGACATCTGCCGCTTCGACGACGACGGCGCGGTGCTCTTCATCGGCCGCGGCGACCAGCAGATCAAGCTGCGGGGAATGCGGATCGAGCCGGGAGAGATCGAGATCGCCCTCAAGCGCTTCCCCGGAGTGAAGGACGCCGCCGTCGTCAAGCGGCAGGCGAAGAACGGCGACGATCAGTTGGCGGCCTACCTGCGGGTCGACGCCGGCGCCGTGATCGACCGCGCGGCCCTGCGCACCTTCCTGTCCGACAAGCTGCCGGTCTACATGATCCCGACGCACTTCGTTCCCCTGGAAACCTTTCCGCTGACCGGCAGCGGCAAGATCGATCGGCTCCGGCTGCCGGAGCCCGAAGAGCCCGGCGCGTCGCCCGACCGCGAGGCGGCGTATGTCGCGCCGCGCACGGCGGTCGAACAGTTTCTCGCCGACTGCTGGTGCGACGTATTGCAGATCGAGAAGGTGTCGATCCACGACAACTTCTTCGATCTCGGCGGCCATTCCCTGACGGCCACCCAGCTCGTCTCGCGGATCCGCGACCGCTTCGATCTCGATCTGCCGCTGGTCCGCGTCTTCGAGCGGCCGACGGTCGAGCTCCTGGGGCTGGAGATCATTCAGCGGCAGGCTTCGCGGGAAGAGGAAGCCGACCTGGAGGCGCTGCTGAGCGAGCTGGAATCCCTGTCCGAGGAGGATTCGGAGGAACTGCTGTCCCAGACCGGTGACGGCTGAACCCGAGCACACTCAAAGGAGGAGATGATGAGACGCAGCGAAATCATGCAGCTCAGCAGAGAGCAGCACGTCGAACAACTCGGCAGGATCATCAATCCGGATCGGCGGGCGGCCTACTACAAGACGTTCGTCAATCCGGCGAGCGTCGACCTGGCGACCGCGGAGAACCTTCTCCTGGTGCCCTTCCTGCAGCAGAACGCCTTCGTGAATTTCGGCCCCGTCGGCCTGGAGACCATCAAATATCCGGTGCCGTCTCCCGAAGTTCCGGGGGCGGCCCCCTTTAACGGCGGATCACTAATCCTGGAGAGCGTGGCGTCCTTCCTCACGACCCAGTGGAATGTGCCGGTCAGCTCGGACAACATGTTTGGATCGCCCGGAGTGGTCGCGGGCCTGGAGCTCATCGCGCTGGCTCTCTTCAAGCCCGGAGACAAAGTCCTCGTTCCGGCACCGATGTGGTATGGGTTTACCTGGTCCCTCAGCATGAAGGCCGTTGCCATGCAGTTCGTTCCGTTCCAGATCGACGGCGGCGTCAACCTGACCGCGGCGAACGTCGCGGCCGCCCTGGCGCAGAATCCGGACGCCAAGCTGCTGGTGCTGACCAATCCCAACAATCCGCTCGGCGTCAATTATCCCAAGGCGCTCCTGGAAGAGATCTATGCGCTGTTCCTGGCGGATCCGAACCGGCACATCATCTCCGACGAAATCTATGCCGGTTCGCAGGTGGGAAGCAACGATGCGTTCGTGAGCGCCCTCGGACTGGAGGCCTACAAGAAGTTCCCCAATCAGATTCACGTGACCTGGGGGCTGTCGAAGGACTTCGGGCTCGCCGGCTTCCGCGCCGGCTTCCTGATCTCGAACGCGGCGGCCGTGCAAGACGCGCTCAACGGGAGCATCTGCGGTCCGATCCCCTCCTGGTACGCGAGCGTGGCCTGGATGTCGCCCTTCGTGACGTCGAACCCTTACCTGCTCCAGAGGCTCTTCTTCAACAACGGGAAGCCCGATCCGACGATGGCCTATCAGGCCATGACGGTGTACAAGGGGCTGCTGCAAACGCAGTACAACGCGACGGCCCAGCTCCTCAACCAGGGGGGTATCCCGTACTCCAAGGGCAACACCGGAGCGCTCTTCTTCTGGCTCGACCTCAGCAAATATCTGGACCTCGTTCCGGTCACGGTGAAGCCCTCGTCCGCGTTGTGCTCCAATCTCTATACCTACGACGACATCCGCGAACGGCGCCTCCTCACGTACATCACGGACGCCGGGGTGCAACTGATCCGCGGGCAGGAGTGCTTCAACGAAGCTCCCGGGTTCTTCCGGCTCTGTTATACGGCGGCGACCCTGGAGCAGGTCACGACGGGGATCACCACCTTGATCGCGGCGCTGAAGGCGCTCTAGCCCGCGGCCGCCGTCTGGTAGGATGGGGGCAGGAGGCATGATGAACGGAGCTCGATCCAACATCCTGGAGTGCATCGGAAACACCTCTCTGCTGGCCCTGCGCCACGTCGTGCCGGCGAACGGCGCGCGCATCCTGCTGAAGCTGGAGGACGAGAACCCGACCGGCAGCATGAAGGACCGGATGGCGCTCGCCATGGTCGAGGCGGCGGAGGCGGACGGGCGCCTCACGCCGGACGGCGCCGTCGTCGAATATACGGCCGGCAGCACCGGGGTCTCGCTGGCCCTGGTCTGCGCCGTCAAACGCTACCCCCTCTACATCGTGACCTCCGACGCCTTCACCCAGGAGAAGCTGGACCACATGAGGATCCTCGGGGCGAAGATGCAGATCCTGCACAGCGACAGCGGCCGGATGACGGAGAAGCTCACGCGCGACATGGTCGAAGCGGCACGGGTGATCACCGAGGAGACGCACGGCTTCTGGACCGATCAGTTGAAGAACACCGATCAGTTGGTGGCCTATCACCGGATGGCCGAGGAGATCTGGAGTCAGACCGGCGGGCGGATCGACGCCTTCGTGCAGAGCGTCGGCACCGCCGCGTCCGTCCGGGGCGTGGCCGAGGGCCTGCGGCGCCATAAAGAGGATATCCACATCGTCGCCGTGGAGCCCGCCGAATCCGCGGTCCTGTCGGGCGGCCCGCCGGGCGCCCACAAGATCGACGGCATCGGAGCGGGTTTCGTGGTGCCGCTCTGGCACGACGGCATCGCCGACCAGATCGAGCGCGTCTCGACGGAAGAGGCGATCGAAATGACGCATCGTCTGGCTCACGAGGACGGCGTGTTCGCGGGGACGTCGACCGGCGCCAACGTCCTCGCCGCCCTGCGGCTCGCCGAACAGTTAGGACCCGACGCGACGATCGTCACCGTGATGTGCGACACGGGGATGAAATATCTGAGAGGTCACTGAGGCCGTCGACATTTCCGGCCGAATTCCTGACCGATCCACGCCACGGTCCGCGCCATCCAAACCGCGACCCGAGCCTGCCAGACCTGGGTCCGGGTACCGCGACCAGGATCGGAACGACGCCGACCCCGGCCGGCATCACGTAGACCTCGGTGCGGAAGACGCGGACCGTGGTCGCGAACACTCCGACCCCGAGGCGGACATCCCGACCGAGGTCCGGAAGGCTCAGACTCCGGTGCGAAAGATCCAGACCCAGGGGTGAATGGCGTACGTTTCGGACTTGGCGCCGCCCCTGCGGGACTGATTTTCGAGACACCCTCTCAGCGGTCATGCATGACGGCCGGGACAGAGATTGTCATAGAGGACGCTATAGATCAACCCGCCCTTCCGCCAGTATTCCGTGTGCGCCGCGATCAGCGTCTGGGCTCCCTCGTCGACGTGATTGACGACGCCGGGGGAGATGTTAGGGGGCGTCTCGTCGGGATCATAAAAATTGAGCTCACCGCTGAAGATATCCCAGGGTGAATAAACGTTGATCCAGGGCAGGCGCCGACGCAGTGCCTCGTCGCAGATCAGTGGCTGCACGGACGCGGCCAGGGCTTCGCGCGCCTCGTCCGTCTTCTTGTTCCCCTGCACCGAAAAAAGGAAAGCCGTCTTGTCGAGCAGCGAGCCGAAGGTCAGGAGGAGCCCCGTGCGCTCGGCAACCCCCAGGGGCTGATCCCCTCGTTCCTGTGCCAGCCGATCCTCGCTGATCAGCCGGTTGAGCACGTCGTAGCTGATCACCGATCCCAGAGAATGGCCGGCGATCAAAACCTTGTCGTAGGGGCGACCGTCCACCGCCGCCTCGTAGACCGCGCGCGCCCGGTCCAGCACGCACTCCTGGATGCGGTGCCGCAATTCGTTGAAGCGGTCGAGGCGGTGCGGGGTCACGTAGACGGCGACGTCGCCCACGAACTGGATCAGAAAGTTGCGGACGAACAGGCTCAAGCCTATCAGGACCGGCCAGGAAACTCCCCGCCGCAGCATGTGAGCGGCGCCGAGGCCCGGCAGGCCGCGGGACTTAAGGAAGAACAGGACGAGCTCGGCGGCCAGCCCGGCGGCGATGAGCGTAAAGGCGATCGCCGCGATGCCCGACAGGATATGCGCGTTGCCCGCCTCCGCCAGCTTGTCCCTTCGCTTGACGGCGAGCCGCCAGAGGAGGAATCCGATCCCCGCGATCAGCGCGAGCGCGGCGAGCGCCAGGATCGACCATTCGACGCCGTCATTCAGAAGGGCGACCCAGCGGCGGCCGAGAGTCAGGATCTCCGGATCGATCGTGGCCAAGTCCCCCGGATTGGTTTCGATCTGCTTGCGGTGGAGGAAGAACAGGCAAGGGACGGCGACCGCCGTGGCGATGATGGCGAAGAGGGTGAGCACGAAGAGCCCGGCGGTCAGGACCCCCTGCCACCGGCCAGGCCGGAGAATGGAGAGGATCAGGCTCGCGGCGAAAAGCACGGCGAACAGCAGCAGGACGTTGAACGTCGTCGAAAGATCACCGAGGAAACCATCGCTCAGCCAGGACGGCGTCTGGACGAGCGGTGAGCGGGCGGCGGCGACCATCACGATCGTAGTGTTGATGGCCACCAGTGAGACCGTGGCGGCGAGAGCGATCAGCAGGTAGAGCACGGTGCGCAAGGGGGTGACGAAGCTGCGGTACTGACCGAACAGCCAGCGGCGGAACTCGCCGGTGCCGTTGGCGACGCCGTTGGTGCCGGCGTTGAGCAGGAACGACATGACGTTGCGGAGGGTCACCTGCCCCTCGGTGAGCGGCGCCCAGTACCCCTCGTAAACGTGGACGTCACACCCGCCGTCGCCCTCGGTTCCAAGCTGGAGCTCGATACGCTGCATCCGCTGGCTTGTCTTTCCGATCTCGACATCGGCGACATGGATCTTTCCGGCCCGCGCGCTGGGGCGCCGGCTCGCATCCTCCTGCCGCAACCCTTCGGCGATCTGGTCGAGGGTCTGGAAAGGGATTTGCTGGCCCATGCCGTGGGTCGCCAGGATGGCGTAGAGAGGCCGTGCCGGCGCGAGGGCCGCCCGCACCGCGGCCTCGGGCGCCGGAGCCGCCGTCGGTGGTGAGACGGCGTAATTCGTCTTGCGCACATAGGAGCCGCCGCCAGCCGGCTCAGGTGGGGTGCTCATGGGGCTCCCTTCTCGATCAACAGTTTTCCGTGAGAATATCACCGGAGCCGCCGTCGGTTCTATCAAGCAGCTTGCGATCGATCATTCACATATGGCTTGTTGTCCCTGACGTCCCTGCCGTCCCTTCCCGTCCCTTTCTTTTTGATATCCTTCAAGGGTTGAGCTTCCACTTCCGGAGATCCCCTGTGAAGAGAACCCCGGCTCTCGCCCTCCTGCTCCTCACGCTCCTCTCCCAGCCCCTTCTCGCGGCCAAGATCGGCGTCACCGGCCGGGTGATCGGTGCCGACGGCAAACCCGCCGCCAACGTGAAGGTGGTGCTTGTCCCGGCGATCCCGGAAACGGAGATGGACGCGTTGCAACTCGCGGGCAAGATCGCCGTGGATCCCGTGGCGGCGGCCGCGACCGACGCGGCGGGGATCTTCCATCTCACGGCTCCGGACGCGGGGATGTGGAGGGTCCGGTTGGAGGCCGCCGGGTGGATGCCGCTGGAGGCCCTGCTGACGCCCCTCACCGAGGACGCCGAGCTGCCGGACGCGCGGTTGATCGCCGACGCCGGGCTGCGGGCGAAGGTGACCGATCCGCAGGGCAGGCCGGCGGCGCACGCCTGGGTCCGCGTCGAGGAGCCCCGCCGCGGCTCGTCCGATCCCTGGCAGCCCCCCTTGCGGCGCGCCGCCTTCACCGACGCGAACGGAGCAGTGACCCTCGCCCGGGCTGCCGACGAGGTGCTGACCGTGCACGCGGCGGCGGCGGGCACGCTCCAGGGCACGCAGAAAAATGTCCGCGGCGGCTCGGCGGAGGTCCATCTCGCAGCCGGCGCGAAGCGGACGATCGAGGTCCGCGACCGCGAGGGGAAAGGGATCGCAGGCGTCTTCGTCACTTTGACCGAGAGCGCCTTCCTGGCGGGGCGCACGGGGGAATCCGGGCGGCTCGAGCTGGCGGTGCCGGCGGCCGGCGTCGAGATCCGCCTGGCGGCGGACGGGCGGCGGCTGCGCTACCGGCTGCGGGCCGCGAAGCCGGAGGAGACGGGGCCGGCGGCGATCGTGCTGAAGCCGGCGGCGCCGGCGAGCGGCAGGATCGTGACCGCGGACGGGCGGCCGCTCGCGGGAGCCCTGGTGTGGCTGGCCGACGACGTCGCCGCGGTGGTGCGGTCCGGCAAGGACGGCAGGGTCCAGATCGCGGATCTCCCGGAGGAGGAGATCTCGGTGTTCGCCGCCGCCCCCGGCTTCTTCGGCGCCGAGGGGCGGACCACCGGCCGCCTCCCCACGCTCGCGCTCAAACTGCGGCTGACGGCGAGCGGGGTGGTGGTGGACGAGGCGGGAAAGCCGGTGGCGGGTGCCGCGCTCAAGGCCTCTCCCCTACCGGGATCGCCGTCGTTCCGCAACCTCGCGGTCTACCAGAGCGGCGGTTTCGCGCGCAGCTCGGCGGCCGGCCGCTTCCAGCTCACGAAGCTGGCGGCGGGGGTGGCCTACGACCTGCGGATCGACCGCGACGGCTACGCGCCGGCTCGCCTGGAGCTGCCGGCTCGCGCGGCGGGCTCGCCGGCGACGGAGACGCGGATCGTGCTGCACGCCGGGCGCACCGCGTTCGGCCGGGTGACCCTGCCGGGCGGCAAGCCGGTGGCCGGGGCGCAGGTGGGCCTCCAGGTCGCCCTGCCGGCGAGCCTTCAGGCGCGGATGCGGAGGCTGCGCGATCCCGAGCGCTACACCGCCTCCCCCACCGACGCCGGCGGCCGTTTCGAGCTGCGGAACCTGCCCGCCGGCACCTTCGACATGCTCGTCCGCGCCCACGGCTACGCGCCGCTGACGGTGCCCTCCCTGGCCGTGCCGGAGGGCAAGGGAGCGACCGACCTCGGCACGGTGGCGCTGGCGCCGGGCGCCGCGCTCCACGGCCTGGTGGTGAATCTCAAAGGCGAGCCGATCGCCGGCGCCGAGGTGCGCGCGCGAGCTTCGCAGCAGGAAGGCATGGCCCTCCTGAGGCCACACGACAACGGCCCGGCGGACGCCGTGACGGCCGACGACGGCTCGTTCCTGATCGACGACCGAGCTCCCGGCGAATCGGTGAACCTGACGATCACCCATCCGAGCTACGGTCCCGGCTCGCTGCCGGGCGTCGCGGTGCCGTCGGAGGCGCCGGTACGCGTCGTGCTCCAGGCGGCCGGCCGGGTGGCGGGGCGCACGGTGGACGCGGACGGCAGACCGGTCGCAGGCGCCTCGGTCTACCTGAGCGAGGAGACGCCGGTGAGCTTCGGCGGCCAGACGGCGATCGTCGGCACCGGCCAGGCTCACCGCGGCAGCACCGACGACGAGGGGGGCTTCGCGTTCGAGGGCGTCTCGCCCGGCCCCCTGCGGCTCACCGCCGGGGCGCCGCGCTATCAGGAGGCGGAGCTGGCCAACCTGGAGCTCAAGGGGGGGCAGGAGCTCTCCCATCTGGAGATCGTCCTCAAGGCCGGCGCCACGATCGAGGGGAGGGTCCTGTCTCCCGACGGCCCGATGCCGGACGCCGAGGTGACGGTGGTCGAATCGTCCGCCGGGGATTTCGGCTACTCGTCGCTGCGGGCGAGGACGGACGGCGACGGCCAGTACCGGATCGACGGCGTACCGCCGGGCAAGCGCACGCTGGAGGCGCGCGCCGAGGGGTACCGCCGCGCGGTGCGCGACGTCGAGGTGGCGGCGCGGAACCCGGCGATCGACTTCCAGTTGGACCGCGGCCTGGAAGCCTCCGGCCGGGTGGTGGACGACGGCGGCGCGCCGGTGGCGGGAGCGCAGTTGATCCTGATCGCCGGCCGCGACTTCATGAACGCCCAGCGCACCCTCTCCGAGGCCGACGGCGGATTCCGCCTCACCGGCCTCCAGGAAGGGAGCTACACCCTGCGGGCCTCGAAGGAGGGGTACGCGGCCGATCCCAAGGGGACGCCGGTGACGCTGGCGGGCGCATCGGCGAGCGGCCTGGAGGTGCGGCTCTCCGGGGGCGGCACGGTCTCAGGACGGGTGACCGGGCTCGAATTCAGCCAACTCTCGCGGGTACGGGTGTCGGCCCAGTTCCTCTACAACGGGCGTGTCGATCCGGAGGGGAACTACCAGATCCAGCACCTGCCGCCGGGGAGCTACACGGTGACCGCCGTGGTGCCCGACACGCCGCTCCACGCCGAGGGGCACGTGACGCTGGCGCCCGGTGCCGCCGAGGCGAAGCTCGACCTTCAGCTCGGCAATGGCCACACGCTGACCGGCGTCGTCCTGAGCAACGGCGAGCCGCTCGCCGGAGCGGCGCTCAACCTGGCGCGGACGGCCACCACGGAGTCCCAGTCCGCCATCTCCGACCACGAGGGGGGCTTCCGCTTCGGCGGGCTGGAGGACGGCCACTACGACCTCGACGTCAGCACGCCGCGGGGCGCGCAGCACCGCGAGAGCGTCGACCTGGCGGGGGACCGGACGATCCGCGTCGAGCTGCGCACGGCGAGCCTCGCCGGCCGGGTGATCGACGCCTCCGACGGCTCGCCGGTCTCCGGCGCCGATATCACCCTCCAGGCCGGAGCCGACCGGCCGCCGTCGTTCAACAGCATCACCACCGACGCCCGCGGCGCCTTCCGGGTGCTGGAGGTGGCCGACGGCGCCTGGAAGCTGCGGGCGATCCACGAGGGGTACGCGGCGGCCGAGCGCGAGCTGCGGATGGACGGCTCGGCGGTGGACGACGTCGAGATCCGCCTCGATCCGACGCAGGGGATCACGATCGACGCCCTGCTCGCCAGCGGCCAGCCGCCCGACCGCATCCGGGTGGCGGCGGTGGACGCCGCCGGCCGCACGGTCGCTTCCGGCACCTATCCCACCGGCGAGAACGGCCATACGCGGGTGTCGGAGGTGCCGCCGGGGAGCTGGCTGCTGCTGGTGGAATCGGACCAGTCCGCGCCCGTCACCCTCCAGGCCGCGGTGCCCGGGCCGGTGCTGCGCGCGCTGCTGCCGCCGGTCGGCCAGGTGCGGATCCAGGTGCCGGCGCTGGCCGAGGACGCCGCCGCGGCCAAGGTCGTCCTCACCGGCCCCGGCGGTCCCTACCGCGCCATCGACTGGGACGGCAGCGTGAAGTCCGAATGGGAGCTCGGCAACGGCGCCACCGCCTTCTCCCGCGTCCCCGCCGGCGTCTGGAAAGTGGTGGCCCATACCGCGGACGGGCGCTCGTGGAGCGGCACGGCCACGGTGACGCCGGGGGGCGTGGCGGAGGTGGTGCTGAAGTAGAGGGCCCGCCCGGGCATCAATGCCCGGGCTTATTACACATCTCCTCGCTTCCATCAACCCCCGTGGCCTGCGACCTCATCCCCGACCCTTCTCCTGAAGGAGAAGGGGGGCGCCTCCGGAAGCGTATTGCCCGTAAGGCCATGGGTCTCCAGCCGGGCCCTCCCTCTCCTTTAGGAGAGGGACCGAGGGTGAGGTCGCAGGCCACGGGGTTGAGCCCCTGCCGGCTCCTATCTCCAGATCTTTAAAAATTAACGTCCCTAGACGGCGCCCCCGCTGCACCCTTACCATAGGCGCATCGTTTTCCAGTTCTATGGTCGGACAGGGTGGTCAGCCGCCGTCCGTGTGGAGTGGGGGAAATTCAAAGACTCATGGAGTCAGCCGGCTCGCCGTCGGTCTGGAAGTCGTCTCTGGAGGCGCTGCCTCCCGAAGCGGCGCCCGCGCTCGTGCCGCTGCTGGAGGGGTTCTCGGCTCTTTTCGCTCCCCTGGTGCCGGCGGCGGCGGGGGCCGCGTGCCTGGCGGTGTTCGACGCCGGTCCCGGCCAGCTCGGCGGGCCGCGGATCGCGCAGATCGCCGTCCTGCTCGCCCTCGCCCGGCGCGCCGAGGCGGCGGGGGCTCGCTTCGCCTGGGGCGTCCTGCAGCAGCCGGGAGCGGCGCTTTCGCAGGGAGCCGGCGCCGAGGGGCTCCGCCAGCTCCTGAAGGCGCGCACGCCGCACGAGGCGTCCGGGCCGGAGATCGCGGCTTGGCGCACGCGACTGGAGGAGCGGCCGGAGTGGGACGAGGTCTGGGTGGTCGGCGCGCCGCGGCTCGGCTCTCCCCCCGACTTCCCGCGCGCCACGCACCTCCAGCTCTGGGACGCGCTCGACGCCGACGCCCGCCGTGTGGGAGTCACGCTGAAGCGCGCCGAGGGCGCCGGCGAGGCCCTCCTCGACCTCCCCGAGGACGCCGTCTGCGTGCGCCTGCTGCGCGCCGGTGTCCGCGGCGCGGACCCGGCCGAGCCCGCGGCCACCCTCTCCCCTTCCGGCGACCTCGCCCGCGACGAGCCGCCCCCCGCCGCCGAGCCCGAGCCCGCCGCGCTCCCCGAGCCCCACCGCACCCGCGGCGGCGCCTCGACCGGCTCGCGCTTCGGCACCGCGCTCCACCGGCTGACCGGCCGCACCGCGCTGGCCTCGCGGCTGTCGCGCGCCGTCGGCCGCCGCCATACCGCCTACATCCGCAAGATGCGCGAAATGTTCGAGACCGGCGACCTCGACAGCGCCCTGCGCCACGCCATCCCGCTGGCCGCCGAGGCGGGCCCCCGCCGGCTGCCGCTGCGCGCCTTCACGCCGCGCGCCGATCTCCATATCCGCCCCGAGCGCTCGCGGCCCTGGTCGGTGGCCGAGATCTCGCCCGACCTCCACGGCGAGCTCCGGCGGCTCTACCGCGACGCCTTCCATCGCCTGGAGGCCCAGGATCGCGTCGAGGAGGCGGCATTCCTGCTCGCCGAGGTGTTGCACGCCCACGAGGAGGCGGTCTCGTTCCTGGAGCACCACGGCCGGCTGCGGCTGGCCGCCGAGATGGCCGAGGCGCGCGACCTGGCGCCGGGGCTGGTGGTGCGCCAGTGGTTCCTCGCCGGCGACCGCCAGCGCGGCCTGCGGATCGCCCACCGCACCGGCGCCTTCGGCGACGCCGTGGCGCGGTTGGAGCGGAGCCGCGAGATGGCGCAGGCCGGCGAGTTGCGTCGGCTCTGGGCCGCCGAGCTGGCGGCGGCGGGGGACTACGCCGCGGCGGTGGACACCCTCTGGCCGCTGGAGGAGGAGCGGCACAAGGCGCTCGAATGGATGGACCGCGCCATCGATCAGGGGGGTGCCCCGGCCGGCCGCATGCTGGCGCGCAAGGTGGCCCTGGTGGCCGAACCCTTCGAGGAGGTGCGCCTCGCCGCCCTCCGGCTGCTCGAAAGCTGGCGCGCCGAGGGGGCCCCGGCCCGCCTCGCCTTCGCGGACACTCTGCGCCGCGGCCCCAGGACACCTGAGGTGGCGCCGCTGGCGCGCGCCGCCGTGCGGGCCATCTCGCGCGATTCCGGCCGTCTCGGCGCGCGCATGGAAGCCGCCGATTTCCGCCACCTCGCGGCCTTCGCCGGCGACGGCGCCCTGCGCGCCGACGCGCTCGCACTCCCCCTCCCCGCGCCGGCCGTCTGGATCACGCGCGACGAGCCGCTGGAGGTCGAGATCGCCGCCCGCGACGCCGGCACGGTGGCGGCCTACGACGCCGCGTTCCTCCCCAACGGCCTGACCGCGGTGGCGCTCGGCGAGGCGGGGGTCCGGCTGCTGGCGCGCGGCGGGAGGGTCGTCGCCGAGCTCGACCAGCCGGCGCACCGTCTGGTGGTCTCCGATCACGGCGACCGCGCCATCGCCCTCGGCAAGCGGGGAGATTCCTGGCGGCTGGCCCGGCTCGACTTCTCGCTCCGCCGGGCCGAGGCCTGGTGCGAGGCGCGGCTCGACGCCTTCGCCCCCGATTACGACGGCGCCCTCTGGTTCGTCGCCGGTCCGGACGGCCTGCTCGCCGCCGAGACCGGCGGCAAGCGGCTCGACGGCGCCTGGGGGGTCCGCCTGCCGGGAGCCGCGCTGGCGATCGCCCGCACCCCCGCCCGCTGCTCGCTGATCGTCGCCGGCGACACCTCGGAGGTCTGGACCTACGAGCTCCCCGCGCTGATCCTGCGCCGGCGCGACCCGGTGGCGATCGTCCCGATGACCCGCCGCAGCCGCCGGATCGCGCTGTCGGCGGAGGGCGACGTCGCCGAGCCCTCGGCCGGCCTCCCCGCGGGGCGGCAGATCACCCTCAAGGTCCACGACGGCGCGTCGATCGAGATCCCCCTCGACGCCTCCGGCCGGGCGGGCGAGCCGGCGATCGCCGGCGACTGGGTGGCCCTCCCCGTCCACGTCTCGGACGCGATCTGCGTCTACCTTGTCCACCTCCCCACCGCCGCCATCCGCGCCGAGATCACCCTCGGCCGCGCGACCAAGGTGGGCCTCCGGCTGACGCCGCACTACCTCACCCTCGCGGACGACCGCGGACGGGTGATGGCGCTCGACCTGGAAAACGGGCAGGTGCGGCGGGATTTCAGGCTGTAGAAAAAGGCAACACGGACGAGCACGGACTGGCGCGGACGAACACGCTTTTCGTCCATGATCGTCCTTGCCGGTCTGTGTCCGTCCGTGTTCCACTCCCCGCCATGAACATCGTCGGCCTTTCCGCCTTCTTCCACGAATCCGCCTGCTGCCTGCTGCGCGACGGCCGGGTGGTGGCGGCGGCCGAGGAGGAGCGGTTCTCACGGGTCAAGCACGATCCACGGCTGCCGGCGTCGGCGTTCCGCTTCTGCCTGCGCGCCGGCGGGATCGGCCTCACCGACGTCGACACCCTGGCCTTCTACGAGTCACCGCGCAAGAAGCTCTCGCGCCAGCTCTGGACCGGCACCCCTAAGGGCGCGACGCCGGACCTCCCCTGGCTCGATCCGGGCGCGCCCGAGCGGGCGATCCGGGAGGGGCTGGGCTGGGAGGGGCCGATCCTCTTCTTCGATCACCACCTCTCCCACGCCGCCAGCGCCTTCCTCCTCTCGGACTTCCCGGCGGCGGCGCTGCTCACCGCCGACGGCGTGGGCGAATGGGCCACCACCAGCTACGGCCGCGGTGAGGGCGCCGAAATCGAGCTGTTCGAGGAGGTCGACTTCCCCCACTCCCTGGGGCTCCTTTACGCCACCCTCACCTCCTACCTGGGTTTCGCGGTCAACGACGGCGAGTACAAGGTGATGGGCCTCGCTCCCTACGGCGAGCCCCGCCATCTCGACGCCCTGCGCCGGCTGGTCACTCCGGGGCCCGCGGGGCAGTTCCGCCTCGATCTCGACTATTTCGACTTCATCCGCGGCCGGCGGATGTACTCGCCCGCCCTCCCTGCCCTGCTCGGCGAACCGCCGAGGAAACCGGAGGCCGGGATCACCCGTTTCCACCAGGACGTCGCGAGGAGCCTCCAGGCCCTGCTGGAGGAGATCCTCCTCGCCAAGGCCGCCTGGCTCCACGAGCGGACCGGCCTGCCGGACCTCTGCATGGCCGGCGGCGTGGCGCTCAACGTGGTCGCCAATGGCCGCATCCTCCGCGAAGGGCCGTTCGAGCGCCTGTTCGTGCAACCGGCCGCCGGCGACTCCGGCGGCTGCCTCGGCGCCGCCGCCCTGGCGCATGTGAAACTGACGGGACAAAGACCCGAGCCGCTGCGTCACGTCTACCTCGGTCCGCGCTCGACCTCCACGGAGATCGCCGGCCTGCTCGCCGCGACGGGGATCGACGCCCAGGACTTCCGCGGCCACGAGCCCGAGCTGTTGGAGGCGGTGGTGGACCGGCTGGAGCGCGGCGAGGTGGTCGGCTGGTTCCACGGCCCGATGGAGATCGGCCCCCGCGCGCTCGGCGGACGCAGCCTGCTCGCCGATCCGCGCGATCCGCAAATGCGCGACCGGATCAATCGGCTGGTCAAGAAGCGCGAAGCCTTCCGCCCCTTCGCGCCAAGCGTGCTGGCCGCCCACGCCGCCGCGTGCTTCGACCTCGATCACCCCTCCCCCTACATGCTGGAGACCTGCGCGGTGACCTCACCGCTCGACCTGCCGGCGATCACCCACGTCGACGGCTCGGCCCGCCCGCAGACGGTCGACCCTGCGGTCTCCCCCCGCTTCGCCGCCCTGCTCGAAGCCTTCCGGCGGCGCACCGGCTGCCCGCTGCTGGTGAACACTTCGTTCAACGTGCGCGGCGAGCCGATCGTCGCCTCCCCCGTGGACGCCCTCTCCTGCATGGGCGTGGCCGGCTTCGACAGCCTGGTGCTGGAGGACTTCCTGATCGACCGCGCCAGCCTGCCGGCGAGCTGGGCCGACCTCCTTCCCGCCTGGCGCGAGCACGCCCGCAGCGGCTTCGCGCGGGAGGACGGCGCAATCAGCGCGAACCTTTACACCTTCGTATGAAGTCCCCCTCGGACGACCTCGCCGACCTCCTGGCCACACCCGAAGGGCTGCGCACCGCGCGCCTGCTCCAGGGGGCTGGACTGCTCGGCGCGCCAGAGCCCGCCGCGCCGCGTCCACGGCCACGCCCGCCCGAGCCGATCAGCATCTGGGAGCCGCGGGAGGTCCAGGGGGAGATCGTCTGGATTCGCCCCGATCCGCAGCCGCTCGGCGACCATTTCGCCGCCCAGAAAATCCTTCGCCGCAAGAGAGCCGAGCTACCACTGCGGGTTGCTTTCTTCGGCGAATCGGTGGCGGCGGGCTACCTCTACGCGCCGCACGTCACCCCCGCCCGCGTACTGGAAAATCAGCTCCGCGCGATCGGAGGAAGCGGTAACTTTGAAGTCATCGACCTCGCCCGCACTAACGAGACCCTCGCCTCGCTCGCCGAGACTGTGCGGACCTCGGTGCAGATCCAGCCCGACGTCCTCGTGCTCTTCGCCGGCAACAACTGGAACCTGCTGGAAACGCCCGAGGTCTCCCCCTACGCCCCGTCCGTCCTCGCCCGCCAGCGCTACGGCCAGGCATTGCGGCAGGAGGGATTCGCCGGGCCGATTCGGCACGCCGAGGAGCGGCTCCGCGCGGTGGCGAAGGCGGCGTTGGGGTCGATCGCGGAGATCGCCGGTCTGATCCACATTCCGGTCGTGGTCTTGATCCCCGAGGTCAACCTCGCGGACTGGGAGACCCGCCAGCCGCCGGTCTGGCTGGAGGGGAACGGCATCGCCCGCTGGCACGCCCTCTACGCGGAGGCCGTCGAGCGCCTCGAAGCTGAAGATTTTCAGGCTGCGCTCGCCACCGCGCAAGCTCTGAGGGAGCTCGATGGCGGCGCCTGTTCCTCGACCTGGCGCCTGCTCGCGCGGGCGGAGATCGGCCTCGGAGACGCCGAAGCGGCGCGGCGCTCCTGCCGCGCCGAGATCGACGCCGCGCCCTATGCCACCCTCGCGACCCTGAGCGCGCCACAGCTCACCATCGCCGCCCGCGAGCTGCTGCGGGAGGCCGCGCGAAGGCACGGCTTCCTCGCCGTCGACCTGCGGGACGTCTTCGCCAAGCACGCCGGCCCCGACCTTCCCGGCCGCCGCCTCTTCCTCGACTACTGCCACCTGACGCTCGAAGGGATCCAGGTCGCCATGGCCGCCGTGGCCGCCGAGGTGCTGAACGTCTCCGGGATGATCGACGAGCCGCAGGACTGGCGCCGCCTTCTCCCCCGCCTCCCCCCTCCCGCGATCTCCCTCGAAGCCGAGGCCACGGCCCGCTTCGGCGCCGCCATCCACACCGCCCATCGCCTGCTGGCGACCGGCGCCAAGCGTCCACTTCTGGAGCACTGGTGCGAAGCGGCGCTCGACGCCTCGCCCGGCATCGAGGAGGCGATGTTCGACCTCGTCGCCGCCCGCTGCGCCCCCTGTCCCGCCGTGCTGACCGCCGCCCAGCAGCGCAACCTCGCCTCCCCCTACCGTCTCACTCTCCAGCACGGCTGGCGCTGGGACCACCTCGACGCCGACCTGATCGAGGCGATCCGCGCCGTCCTGGAGCGCCGGGGGAGACCCGCCGGAGAGATCATCGACGATCTCCTCCTGGAGCATCTCGCCGTCCGCGAGGAGGGCACGGAGCTGCTCGCTCCGATCTATCTCTGGGAACCCTTGGAAAGGTTTTTCCCCGAGGTGATGGACTTGGAGGATCTCCCTCGCCGCGCCACCCTCCGCTCGCCCTGGCCGGAGACCACGTTCTGCCTGATCTGCGACGGGGAGCGGGACATCGAGATCGAGATCACGCTGCGGCTGCCGTTCGGGAGCGGTCCGGTGGCGGTGACCGTGAACGGCGAGGAGGTGGGGATCGTCGAGGGTGGTGAGCGTTGGACGTGTGGAGTGATCAGGATCGGACGCGGGCGATTGCGGCGAGGATTGAATCGGCTGGCACTTCGCTCGCCGATGCCGGCGACCGACGGTGCGGCGGCGCTCGCGGTGGTTGCGGATCGTTTGGAGATCGGGGTGGCGGCGGATCTGCAGCCGGTGTTCGGGGAGGTGTTTTCGATGATGGCGAGGTCGATGGCGCGGTAGATTGATGGCGCCCCCCACCCCGAAGCCTCACCCCCGGCCCCTCTCCCACCGCCCTCCCGCCAGCCGGGAGAGGGGGGGCCTTTCTGGGGCGATAGAGCTTGTAGGGTGCCGCTGTGCGCACCGTCAACGTTGAAGGCGCGCACAGCGCGCCCTACAAGCAATCATCGCATCAACCGGGCTCCCCCTCTCCCGGTCGGGGGGAGTGCGGTGGGAGAGGGGCCAGGGGTGAGGCTTCGGGGTGGGGGGCCTTGCCGATACGAAAGCCTCGCCTCCTACGCATAAATCTCCGCCCCGCCCTCCCTGAACTCCTCCGCCTTCTCGCGCATCCCCTCCGCCAGCGCCTTCTCCTCCTCCACCCCTAGCTGCGCGGCGTACTCGCGCACCTCCTCGGTGATCTTCATCGAGCAGAAGTGCGGGCCGCACATCGAGCAGAAGTGGGCGACCTTGGCGCCCTCCTGGGGGAGGGTCTCGTCGTGGTAGGCGCGGGCGGTGTCGGGGTCGAGGGAGAGGTTGAACTGGTCCTCCCAGCGGAACTCGAAGCGCGCCTTGGACACCGCGTTGTCGCGGATCTGCGCGCCGGGGTGCCCCTTGGCGAGGTCGGCGGCGTGGGCGGCGATCTTGTAGGCGATCACCCCCTGCTTGACGTCGTCCCGGTTGGGGAGCCCGAGGTGCTCCTTGGGCGTTACGTAGCAGAGCATTGCGGTGCCGAACCAGCCGATCATCGCGGCGCCGATCGCCGAGGTCAGGTGGTCGTAGCCGGGCGCGATGTCCATCGTCAGGGGCCCCAGCGTGTAGAAGGGCGCCTCGCCGCAGGCCGCGAGCTGGCGGTCCATGTTCTCCTTGATCAGGTGCATGGGGATGTGCCCCGGCCCCTCGATCATCACCTGCACGTCCTGCTTCCAGGCCACCTGCGTCAGCTCGCCGAGGGTCTCCAGCTCCGCGAACTGCGCGGCGTCGTTGGCGTCGGCGATGGCGCCGGGGCGCAGGCCATCGCCGAGGCTGAAGGCGACGTCATAGGCGCGCATTATCTCGCAGATCTCGTCGAAGTGCTCGTAGGTAAAGTTCTCGCGGTGATGCGCCAGGCACCACTTGGCATGGATCGAGCCGCCGCGCGAGACGATGCCGGTCATCCGGTGTGCCGTCAGCGGCACGTAGGCGAGCCGCACGCCGGCGTGGATGGTGAAGTAGTCGACCCCCTGCTCGGCCTGCTCGATCAGCGTGTCGCGATAGATCTCCCAGGTGAGCTCCTCGGCCTTGCCCCCCACCTTCTCCAGCGCCTGGTAGATCGGCACCGTGCCGATCGGCACCGGCGAGTTGCGGAGGATCCACTCGCGGGTCTCGTGGATGTTCTTGCCGGTCGACAGGTCCATCACCGTGTCGGCGCCCCAGCGGATCGCCCAGACCAGCTTCTCCACCTCCTCCTCGATCGAGGAGGTCACCGCCGAGTTGCCGATGTTGGCGTTGATCTTCACCAGGAAGTTGCGGCCGATGATCATCGGCTCGCTCTCCGGATGGTTGATGTTCGAGGGGATGATCGCCCGCCCGCGCGCCACCTCGTCGCGGACGAATTCAGGCGTCATCACCGCCGGGATCGCCGCGCCGAGCGCGTTCCCCGGGTGCTGCGCCACGCCGCCTCCCCAGGCCCGCCCGCCCATCGCCTCGCGTGCAGCCTCGCGCCGCTGGTTCTCGCGGATGGCGATGAACTCCATCTCCGGCGTCACGACCCCCAACCGCGCGTAGTGCATCTGCGTGACGTTCGCCCCGGCCCGCGCGACCCGAGGCCGCCGCAGGTGGGGAAAGCGCACCGCGTCCAGCTTGGGATCGGTCGCCCGCCGCCGTCCGTACTCGGAGGAGACGTCCGCCAGCTCCTCGACGTCGCCGCGGCCGCGGATCCAGTCCAGCCGCAGCGGCGGCAGGCCCCGCCGCAGGTCGATCTCCGCCGCCGGGTCGGTGTAGGGCCCCGAGGTGTCGTAGACGGTGACCGGCGGGTTCTCGACGGTCAGCCCCTTGGAGGTCCGGGTCGGTGAGACGCGGATCTCGCGCATCGGCACGCGCACGCCGGGCAGGGTGCCGTCGACGTGGATCTTGACCGCGTTGGGGAAGGGATCGGTGGTGATCCCGGGACCGGCGGGATGGGGAGAGACGGGATCGATCACGGTGCGGCTCCTCTCGTCGTTGAACGTTCCAGAAAGGAAGACTGGAGAGGGCCCGGCGTCTATTCTCGCTTCCCTGCGCCTCGCTTCCCTACGCTGGCATTACCCAGGTCAGGTGATGAGGGTCGTCCCCGAGGGACTCTCAGCCTTTCGGCCCCCCTAGCTCCGCGGCCATCCTACACCGAATCTGAATCGCTTCGATCGGCCTTCGTGGCCTGCGACCTCATCCCCGACCCTTCTCCTAAAGGAGAAGGGGGACTATGGCGATGCGGCCCCCGTTGGGCCCTCCCTCTCCTTTAGGAGAAGGGATCGAGGGTGAGGTCGCAGGCCACAATCTCTCCCGGGCGGGGGCGGCCTCAGTACGCGTACGCCCGCGCGTCCAGCACCTCGCCGTTCTCGCTCCCCTCGACGCTCTCGACGTAGGCGCGGGCCACCTGGGCGGCCGGCATGCCGGCGTCGGCGTCGCGCCCCATGGCCGCCAGCGTCTCGCTGACCCAGGGGGGGCTGATGACGTTGATCCGCACCCCCCGCGGCATTTCCAGGGCGGCGGCGCGGGCGAACCCCTCGAGCCCGGCGTTGACCAGGCTGATCGCAGCGCTCCCCCGCATCGGCTCAGTCGCCAGCACGCCGCTGGTGAGGGTGAATGAGCCGCCGTCGCGGATCGTCGCCATGCCGGCGCGCACGACGTTCACCTGCCCCATCAGCTTGTTCGCCTGGCTGAACTGGAAATCCGCGTCCGACAGGCCGTCGAGCGCGCCGAACTTCGCCAGCCCCGCCGCGCAGACCACGGCGTCGAACGGCGCCGCCATCTCGAACAGGCGCTCGATCGACTCCTTCGCCGCCAGATCCACCTGGTACTCCCCGCCGCGATGGCCCACCTCGACCACCTCGTGCCGCCCCGACAATGCGCCGACGACCGCCTTGCCGATGGTCCCCGTCGCTCCGATCACGATGATTCGCATGCGTGCATCCCTCCTCTGAAGCCGCCAAAACCGCGCTCACGCGCCTGGGGCGGCAGCATGGCAGCAGTAGGAAGGCCGAAGCAAGAGGGGCGGAGGCGTCTAGGCCTCCAGGATCTCCCGATCGATCCGGTCCAGCACCGCCGCATCGACCCCCAGGTCGAACTTCCGCGCGAAGTGGTACTTCCCCGACGCCAGCAGCGGCACGTCGGCCGCCGTCAGCGTGCGCGGCGACCCCTTGTGGGCCTTGGCGTAATCGATGTAGCGGAAGTCGTCGTCCACCAGCTTGAAGCGCCCGCTGTTGACCAGGATCGTCTGCACCAGCGACTCCTCGGGGGTCTGGGTGAGCTGGTAGTGCCGCTCCACGTCCGGATGCTCGCGCAGGAACTCGCGGAAGTAGAGGATCGCCTCGCGCCGCAGCGAGAACCAAGCCCACCCGCCATAGCAGCGGAAGCCGTCGTGGAACGGCGTGCGGAGCTTCCGCACCCCGAGGAGCGAGCCGTAGCTGAGCGTGACCGAGATCGGCAGGATCTTGGTCAGCGGCCGCAGCAGCCGCAGTGCCGGCTCAGCTCTCGCCGGCAGCCACCAGTGATGGTGCCAGTAGCGGTTCCGCGCCTTGCGCACCTTCCACGGGCTGGCCGGCGACAGCACGTCCCAGTAGCGGATGAAGCCGTCGGCCGTCGCCTCCGAGAGGAACGCCTCCATCGCCGGGATCGGGGTCACTGGATAGTCCTGGGCGCTCAGGTTGACCATCCAGTCGTAGGCCAACCCCTGCGCCTCCAGCCAGTCGATGAGGTCGACGAAGGGCTGCACCTGGCAGGAGTAGTGGGAGCGGAGCTGCGGCGCGCAGGGGGGCATGAGATAGACGCCGGGGAGGTCCGCGACCGGCGACCAGTCGAGCGCCAGCGCCACGGGGTTGTGCTGGACGACGATCAGGCCGTTCGCGCTCCCCCGCCGCAGCGTCCGCACCAGCCGGTAGATCTGCTCGGGATCGCGGTGGGTCTGGATGAAGTAGCAGACGGTGTCGGTCATGGCCGGGCTCCGGCGAGGTCGTGGAAGAGCGCCTCGTACCCTTCGAGCACGCGGTCCATCCGCGTCAGCTCGCGCACCGCCCGCATCCGCTCGAGCCCGTGCTCCCACTCCGCCGAGCCGAACGCGGCGCGCGCCCGTTCGAGCGTGGCAAGGATCGACTCCCGGTCGGGCTCGCAGTAGAACGGATAGTCCTCCCCGAGCAGCTCCACCGTGGTCAGGTCGCGGGTGGTGATCAGGTTCGCCTCGCACACCGCCGCCGTCGACACCTTGCAGTTCGGCTTGTAGAGAAACTCCCGGCCCGGCTCGCGGATCGACAGATGGCAGTTGAACCGCGGCGCCTCGACAAACATCGCGTCGTCGCGGACGTACTCGACGTCCGGCAGCTCGCCCCACGCCGCCAGCGACCGCGGCAGGCCGAGATAGCCGAGCGCCAGGCGGTCGCGCGGCGCCTCATTGGCCCGGTAGCGCGGGTCCCACTGGTGGTAGATCACGCGGTCCGGTTTGCCGCGCCGGCCGAAATCGGCGAGCTGGCGGCCGCTCTTGAAAATCAGCGCGTCATAGAACCACTTGTTCTTGATCCGCCGCTTGAACACCACCGTGTCCTGGACGTCGAGCACCAGCTTGTGCCCCCGCGCCTTGAACCGCACCAGGTGATCGAGCCGCGACGTCTTGATGAACACCAGGATCCCCGGCTCGACGCTTCCCACCTTCCCCACCGGCACCGACCGCGCGTCCCAGCCGCGCGCCCGCAGCCCCTCCGCGATCTGATCGGCGCCCATGACCGTGGAGCCCTTCTCGTAATACTTCACGAAAGCGACCGGGAAGGGGAGGGGGGCGGCGAGGATTGAGGCCTTGTCGCGATTCATCCGTCAGGATTCCGTATCGGGCCGGGGAGAATGTTCGCGCAGCAGATCGAGCAGCTCGCGACCATCCAGGGCAAAGCCACCCGACAGGCGAGGCAGGGGGATCAGATTTACCAGGCCCATCAAGACTCCCATCCAGATGAAGGCCTGAACGAAGGTCCCCGCGGCGTCGGGATCGTCGCGCCACCCCCAGCGGTCCAGGGCCAGCGCAGCAAACAGGAAATTGGCCAGTGGACCAGCGGCGACGACCCAAAAATCCTTCTGACGCGTCCTTCCGACCGGCTCGTAGGATGCCAGGCCGCCGAAGAACCGCTGCCAGGCGAAGCTCACCGAGATGCGAGGCCTGGGGCCGTCGAGGTGAAGGATCAGGGGGCCCGCGGCGAGGTGGCGGGGCCGGTATCCGACCGCGCCCGCGGTGCTCAGATGCCCGGCCTCGTGAAGGATCACCTGCGTGAGAGCCGCCAAGGGGACCATCAGGATCGCAAGTCCCGCCACGCCTCGGGTGGCCAGCTCGTCGAGAAGGGAGGCGGCAAAGATGAGCAGCAGCACGACTCCACCGTGCCAGGTCTTGACGTGCGCCGCGGCCCAGCGTTCGACGACCTGCCAGTACCGGCGGCTCCAGGGGCGGCCCGAGATCCCGCGGCCCACGAGGTCGACACCGCACCCGCCGCCGACGAGCAGGGCGGGGACGGCAACGAGAAACCCGATCAGGATGTAAGCCCAATCTCCGTCGTGGATCTCCGCGCCGATCAGGATGGTCAAACCGAGGCCGAGGCCGGCCAGGAGGAGGAAGCCCGCAAGCGCCAGGCCGATCCGCGCCGGCATGGCGAACCGCTCTTCCGCCCGGTTGGAAACGAGGACAACTCCTCCCCTCTCGAAACGGACAACGTACTCCGTGCTCTTTTTCGAGCTCTTCATAAGCGTGGATTTGTCCTCGATTCTCCGCCGGCCAGCATGGCAGGAGGACGGAGCGCGACGCAAGAGGCGGCGAACCCGCGAGGGATCGTGACCGCCGCGCCTCCGGTCACGGGTGCAGGTGGATCGGGATCTCGTGCCAGTAGACCAAGCCGCCGACACGGATCTCCAGGGTGAGAGAGGGCTGCTCGTCGGCGAAGAGGCCGTGGACTCCGGTGAGGGTGACGCTGTCGAGGGCGCCGGCCGCGAGCGCGGCGAGCAGGGGTGGATCCTCGGAGCCGTCGAAGGCGTAGAGCCCCTTGCCGACGCGCAGCCACACCGCGGCCAGCTCCATCTGCGCAGGCAGGACGCCTGAGGAGGAGAGGTCGACGATCACAGTCGCGGGGTCCGATCCCTCTCCCCCTGTGCCGTTGCCGCGGCACGGCACGCAGGGGTCCACCCCGGGCAGCGGACCGTTGCCGTCTTCCGCGTACAGCAGCGAGCGGCCTGGCCAGGTCGGCGCCGGGCCCTTCAGCCGCAGGATGGCGGTGGCGCTCCCCTTCGGCTGCAAGGAGACCGGGGCCGCTCCCAGCGCGCGGTCGAGCAGGAGCCGGGGGCCTTGCAGCTCGGAGCCGGGCAGCGGCACACCGTCGAGCGCGAGCGCAAGGCCGTTCGCCGTGGGGAGAGGTGTCCAGCGCGCTCCCGGCGTCACCAGCGGATCGGGCGACGTGTCGGCGGCGGCCAGGGTCCCTCCCAGCCAGCCGCTGAGCAGAGCCGCGGCGTAGGAGCTTCCCGGCGGCGCCGCCCATTCAGCGTTGCCGCCGTCCAGCGTGAGATAGAGGCCGTAGCCCGGCATCAACGCCGCCGCCTTGGATGGCGTCTGCGTCGAAGCCCTGGGCTCCCCGCTGTGCTGAAAATGCGAGAGGTCGAGCGCTCCCGCCGAGATGACCCCCGGGCTCGCCGCGGGAAAGAGCAGCTCGCCGTCGTTACCCGCCGCGGCCACCACGGGGATGCCCTCCTTCTCCATCAGATAGGAGAGCACGCCGCCGACCGCGCAGCCCAGGCCGAGCCCGGAGCTCGCGCAGTCCCCCGCCGCGCGCCGGCCGAAGCTCAGATTGATCGCCAGCGGCCGCTCGCCGGGGTCCATCTGCACGTCCTTCGCCAGAGCGCAGAGCTGGATCAGCACGTGGAGATCGGAGACGTGAGGGACCCAGTTGCCGGGCGCACCGGCGGCGGTGAGGTCGTAGAGCTGGACGTCGACCCGCTGGTCCGAGGCCTCCCGCACGGTGGCCGCCACGCTCCAGCCGTGCTCCGCCGGCCAGTCGAGGATGGCAACCCACGGCCGGCCCGCGGCGCGGCCGAGGCAACGGCCTGCCGCGCAGGGGAACGCCGTGGGGAGGGGCGGCACCGGCTCGGCCTGGACGAGGGACGGCACCTCGGAGCCGTGGGGAGCGCCGCAGTTGCCCCCATGGTAGTCCAGGCCCTGCTTGCCGAAGAGGAAGGAGCCGGCGCCGCCGCAGTCGACGGTCTGCGGCTCTTCGCCGTCGCCGGGCACGATCTGCGCGGGCACGATCGGGCAGTCCGGCGGGAACTGGAACCAGGCGACCGGAGCGGCCGCCGACGGCTGCTCCCCCGCCGCCGCGATGGCTCCCGTAACTCCCGCGGACCCTCCACCGAGGAAGATCGCCGCTCCACACAGGGCTCGCCGCCAGATCGGAACTCTCCTCGGGGCTCTCATCGCGCTCCATCCTCCTCAGGTAGATCATTGCGCAGCAGGGTGACCGTCACCGGATAGACCAACCGCCCGGAAGCCCGCAAGGCGCCGGCCGGATCCTGACCCGGCTCGAGCGTCAGCAGCGCGGGGGGCTCCTCGCGGGCGTAGGCGACGACGTAGAGGGGGTAGACGCCGGGCACCTCGGTCGCCAGCACCCTGGCGGCGGTGCCCTCGAACATGGCGCTGCCGCGGTCGCTCGCCAGCCGCACCTCCTGCGGCTGGCGCACGCGCCGCAGCGCCTCCCCCTCGCGCCGGAACAGCGCCAGCGAGACGCCCGCCGGGCTCTCCCCCCGCGGCCGGACGAGGATGCGTACGGTGGTGCCGGGATAGGCGCGCACCTCGCGGGTCCTCGCGCCAGCCATCTCGCCGGGGGCGGCCGACCGCGACTCCGCCAGGCCCTGCGTGGCGACGTCGTAGGCCAGCCCCGCCGGCAGCCCGTGCGGATGGGGGAAGAAAGTGAACAGGGCCAGCAGGATCGAAGCGGCCACCGCCGCGGCGGAGATCCAGGGCACCAGCCGCCGCCGCGGACCGGCGGCGGCGAGCACCGCCTTGCGGACCCGCCGCAGCGGCAAGCTCTGGTCGATGCCGCCGAGCTCGAGCAGACGCCGCCGGCCGGCGGCGCTGTGCGCCAGCAGGCCTTCCAGCTCGCGGGTCTCCCCGGGGGTCAGCCGGCCTTCCTGATAGGCGCGCAGCCGCTCATCGCCCGGGGCCGGCGCACCGTCGCCCAGATCCCCCTCGGCGAGCGCGCGGAGGAGCCGGTCGACCTCGGTCGACATCCCATCATCCTCGGGGCCCTGCGGTTGGTCTGCCATCTATCCTGGAGGAGTCGGCGGCCGGAGCGTTTGCCCCCCCTCCGCGGAGCCGGCCGCGCGAAGGAGCAGGATGGCTCCCCAGACCTGAGGCGGAAAGCCGGAACGCAGGGCCGCCAGGCCGGCCGCGTGGGCGGCGGGCACGGTGGACCCGGCGGCGATGGCGCGATAGAACGCCTGGTTGTACCGATCGGCGGCGGCGTCGGGAATCGGTCCGCGGGTCGCCACCGCCCAGCCGGCCCCGAGCCGCGTCAGCAGACCGCCGAGGCCATACTGACCGCTGTCCGCCGTCGTCGGCCAGCTCGCGGTCCGGCAGCCGCTGAGGTTGGCGAAGCGGCGGGGAGCCGGCAGGCGCGACCACTCCATCAGGCTGAGCTCGCCGCCGGCGAGCTGGAGCCGCGACATCTCCGGGAAGACCGGATCGTAGCTCGCGTGCGCGTCGACGTGCAGCCACTCGGCGCCGGCGAGCGCGCCGCGCACCGCCGCCGCCGTGGCCTCCGCGCCGTGGAGGATGCGAGCCTCCGGGAACAGCCGCCGGTACGCCGCGAGCGAGCGCTCGGCGCCCCCCAGATCGCCGGTCGGATCGACCACGAACAGGGGGCGCTTCCGCTCGCCGTCACGGTCCATCGCGCGCCCCCCCGCCGTGTGCAGGGCCACCGAGGTCACCTCGCCCAGCCAGCGGCGGCCGGCGAGCGCCGGGGCGGCCAGCGGCAGGGCGGCCAGTGGCAGGAGCTGCAGCGAACCGTGCAGGGCGAACGTCGTCACGGGCCCGAGCGCCTCCGGGTGGAGCGGGAGGACGGCGAGGGCCATGGGCGCGGCCAGGGAGCGCCACCGCTCCGCGTCGCCGCGGCCGGCCTCCACCTCGGCGGCCAGGGCGTGCAGGGCGGCCAGCCGCTCCCGGCGCGGCCAGCGGGTCCGGCGTTCGAGCCGCACCTGGCCCGTCTCGCCGCGCCGCAACAGCACGACCTCGTCCTCGACCGCGAAGGCGCGGAAATCCACCCCGCCGTCGTCGGCCGGCGCGGGCGCGGCGCAGCCCGGCCACTCCCGCCAGAGCAGGCGCAGCCTCTCCTCGAGCGCCACGCGGACCGCGGCGGACTGCCGTTCCCGGCTGCTGGAGGCCAAGCGCGGCAGGGCGTCGAGGTCGCGGAGCAGACCCGCGGATTCGCGGTCGATGGCGTCCCAGCGGCGCGCCTCCGCCCCGCGCGCCAGCTCGCGGCAGCGGGCGCGCTCGCGCTCCTGGGCACTCAGCGAGTCGAGGAGCAGGAGCAGCCGCCAGGCGGCCGCGGGATCGCCCCGCTCGACGGCGACGCGGGCGGCCCGCGCGAAGTCCTCGGCGCGCTCGCCGGGGCCGAGCGGCAGGCGCTGGTCGAGCCCGCCGGTGATCCGCCCGTGCTGCGACAGGGCGGCGGCGAAGGCGCGCGCGGCCGCCGGCAGATCTCCGGCCAGCCGGTACGCGCGCCCCTGGCAGCTCAGCCGCGCCGCCGCCAGTTGCGCCTCCCCGGTGGCGATCGCGCCGCACTCCGCGAGGGCGGCCGCCGGCTCTCCGCGCGCCAGCGCCGCGAGGCCCGCGATGAGCGCGCTCCAGCCGTCCAGGGTCTGCCGCCCGGCGCTCCCGATCCCCGGCGCCGAGCCCAGCCGGCGCGCCTCCGCGAGCAGGGATCGGGGATCGCCGCCGGTGCGCAGATCCAGGTAGGCCAGGTTGATCCGCTGGTTGGCGGCCGCGTAAGGATCCCCCTCGGCCGCCAGGTCCGGTAGGGAGGACCGTAGCTCCGTGCGCGCCCGCTCGAGCTGCTCCGGCGTGGCCTCCGCATGGAGCAGGGTGAGCCAGGCGAGCTGCTGGCGGGCGTCCAGCATCGTCTGCGGGTCGCAGCCGAGGCTCGCGCACTCCCCGAGCACGTCGCTCACCCGCTGCAGCGCCTCGTCCGGCACGCCCGCCTGGGAGAGCAGGTCGGCCTGCTGCAGCGCTACCGCCAGCAGCGTCGGGCTGGCGATGCGCACCCCCTGCTCCTCGGCCTGCCGGAAGGCCAGCCAGGCGGCGCCTCGCGAGCCGCCGGCGAGGGCCAGACGGCCGCGCTGGTAGGCCGCCTGCGCCGACCGCGAGAGAGCGGCGGCATCGCCGAGCCACCCCGGCAGCCGGGCGAGCCGTTCCCGCGCCGCCGCCAGGGCACCGGGCGTGCCCTCCTGGGTAAGAAAGTGCGCGGCGATGAGCTGCAAGCGGACCGCGGTCAGCGGAAAGGCGGCACGGACGCCCGCCGCGAGGCCGTCGAGGCGGCGCAGGAACTCGTCGAGGGTCAGCGCAGGCCGCGCGGCCACCAGCGCGCGGAAGCGCGCGTCCACCTCGTCGAAGCGCGCGCCGTCCGGCTGATAGGCGACGTCCCGGCAGGGCAGGCGGCGCACCCTGCCGTCGAAACGATCCACCAGCCGGCCACAGAGCGCCACCCGGGAGGCGGCGCCCAGCCGGGAGGGCACCTCGCCGTCGAAGCAGAGGGTGGCGCCGACCCGCGCGGCGGCGGCGGCGAAGCCCGTCGGCGAGCTCTCGCCGTCGAAGGTGAGCAGCGCTTCCCAGCGGCTGGTATCGTCCCCGGCCGGCGCGGCGAAGCAGAGGCCCGCCCTGTCGCGCCGCCCGATGAACAGCGGCCGGGGCCTGCCCGTGGGCAACAGCAGGACCTCCCGGTGCCCGCGGGCGACCACCGCGACCGGCAGACGCGGCGGCGGCCGCCGGCAGGCGGACGACAGGAGCAGGAGCGCCAGGACGGCGAGCGCCGGCAGCCAGTTGCCGGCGCGCAGGTCCAGCCGCTCGACGCAGCGCTCCACCGCCTCGTTGAGCGACTGGCGGAGCTTGTAGGTGGCCTTCCGGGACCAGCCCGTGCCGGCGGCGATCTCTTCGGGCGCCAGGCCGTCGACGTAGCGCAGCTTGAAGTAGAGGTAGAGCCGCTCCCCCTGAGCCTCCAGGCAGCCGTCGAGACGTTCCAGGGTCTGCCGGGCGATGACGGCGCGCTCGACCGGCTGCTCGCCGCCGGCGACCGGCGCCTCCGGCAGCGGCCCCACGCGGCGGGACCAGACGGAGCGGCGCACGTTGGAGGCGACGCCGCAGGCCAGGTCCCACAGGTAGTGCCGCAGCGCGGGGAGCGCCGGCGAGCCCGCGGGCTGGCTGGCGATGAAGCCCCGCAGCAGGCGCGCCCCGTCGCGCAGGCAGAGGAGGAAGGTCTCCTGCAACAGGTCGGCGGCATCGGCGCCGCCCGGGTATTCGTAGCGGCGGCGCAGCCGCCGGTAGAGATCGGGAGCGACTCGGTCGTAGAGCCAGGCGATCGTGTCGGGATCGCCGGCGGCCAGGCGCGCGGCGATCTCATGGGCCTCGGGACCGTCGGCGCCTGCCATCTCGCTCACGGCCAGAGCAGATACTCCCGCATCCGCGAATAGTCCGGCGTCAGCGTTTCGATCTCACAGGACGTGTGAGTGATCGTGAACGTCGTCGCGAAATCCTCGTGGTTCGCGCCCCGCCAGAGCCGGCCCTGGGGATCGACCACGACGGAAAAGCCCACGCCGCCGCGAAAGATCCGCGAGCCGTCGGTCCCTGTGTACACGGTGCGCGTCCACGGCTTCCAGCCCGAGTCCGGAGCCGTCGTGATGTCCTCGATCTCGCCGGTCAACCGCTCGAAGAGCGACGCCCGGGCGGGTACGGGAGCGAGGAGCGTGGCAGCGATCGCGTGGGAAAACATCGCCTCGCCCGACGGCGGGTCCGGAATGGAGGCGGCGCCGCTGAGATCCATGACCGGAAAATCCTACCTCAAGGGGGACTGGATCGTTCTCCCGCCTTGAAAGGCGGCGCTTCCGCCTGGCGAGGCGGCACTTTCGCCGGACAAGGCGGCACTTCCGCCTGGCGAGGCGGCGCTTTCGCCGGACAAGGCGGCGCTTTCGCCTGAGAAGGCGGCGCTTTCGCCTGGCGAGGCGAAGCTCCCGCCTGACAAGGCGGCGCTTCCGCCGCGCGAGGCGAAGCTGCCGCCGGAAGAGGCGGCAGGTTCGCCTCGCGAGGCGCGAGAGGCCGGATTCAGGGCGTCCGCGCGCTTTCCTCCGCTTCGCCGTCGTCGCGGAGAACGACGAGCTTCGTCACGCGCCCCGAAGCGTCGCGGTCGAAACGCACCAGCGCGTCGTCGATCCCCTCCAACGCGAAGAGGTCCGCCGCGATCGGCTTCATGCGCAGCTTGGGGCGCCCCTCTCGCTGGTAGGTGAGGGCGCCGCTCTCGACGGCGACGCGGCGCGGCCCGAAGGTGCCGGCGTAGTCGGCGGCGCGGCCGGCCGGCAGGGTGTAGGGGTGGAGCTCGCCGTCGGCGGTCAGGCGCGCGAACCGGTAGCGCGCCTTCTCGCCCGGTCCCTTGGCCCTGGATTCCAGAGCATCAAGGGCGGCGGCCTGCGCGGTGAGCAGCGCCTCGGCGGCCGGCACCTTCACGTCCGGCTCGACGCCGGTGCCCTCCCAGTTCGTGCCGGTGGTCGGATTGATCGCCCGGCCCGTCGACACCACGGTTTCGAAGCGGCGGCCGACGTCATAGGTGCGGCCGGGATTGGCGCCGCCGCCGGTGGTCTCGCCGACGATCGTCGCCCGCTTCAGGACCTTGAGGTTGTTGGTAAACTCCTCCGCCGCCGAGAAGGTGCGCGCGCTGGTCAGCACGTAGACCGGGACCTCCGGCCGCCGCTCGCCCTCGATCCAGGGGAGGGTCCAGAACTGATCGCGCCGGTCGCCCTCGCGGGAGTAGATGTCGTTGAGGTGCGTCGGCTTGTCGAACAGGTAGCTCGAGAGGAGCTGGATCATCGTCGGGCTGCCGCCGCCGTTGTTGCGCAGATCGAAGACGATGGCGTCCGCGCCGCTCAGGAAGCCCATCGCGGCGACCGCCGCGCGGCCGGCCACCGGAGTCGGCAGGAAGGCGTCGAAGCGCAGGTAGCCGATGTTTCCGGGCAGCATCCGGACCTCGCGGAAACCGTAGTTGTTCACCCGCGCCTCCTCCCGCTCGGCGGCGGGATCGGGCGGCCCCTCGGGATGCGCCGGATCCGGCGGCGGCTTCAGGGAGAGGCGCAGGTGCCGGTCGTGCCCGAGATCCTTCAAGTCGCGCGTCACCGCGTCGGCGAAGGCGCCAGGATCGGTGAGCGCGTCATAGCCGCCCGCCTTCTCCTTGGCGACGAGCGCCGCTCCCATCGATCGGGCGACCTCGGGGAGGACGTAGTGGTCGTTGAACAGTTGTGCCAGCTCCGCGACCACCGCATGCCGCTCTTCCGCGCCGATCGGCGCGGGACCGCCCTGCGCCCTCGCCGCCGAGGCCAGGGCGGCGAGTAGAGCGAATCCCAGGGAAGCGAAGCGAATCTTGGGCATGAAAGGCTCCTTTCGGGAGCTAGTAACGTTCAAAGCCGCGGAAAGTTCCAAGCCTTCACGGACGACCAGAACCAGGATCCTCCTGTCCGTGCTCGTCCGCGCTCGTCCCTGCTCGTCCGTGTTCCGCCGCCGGCAGCACCCGGTAGATCGAAATCCCCTCGTCCTCCTCCGCATACACCCGCTCCATCTCGCGCTCCGGCCCGGTGCCCAGGCGCTCCTCCCAGCGCGCCAGCATCTTGAGCTGCCGCGGGGTCTCGGCGTGGACCACGATGTGGGTGATCCCCATCCTGCGCAGCAGCGCGAAGCCGTCGGCGTGCGGCACGAACGGGATGTGGCTCGCCAGCTCGGTGTAGCTGTCCGCCATGTAACCGCTGTAGCCGTTGGCGATCGGCTTCCAGTGCAGGGTGGAGGCGTAGAGATAGGCGTTCTCGCGGCTGTCCCCCCACATCGGGAGCTCGACCAGGGCCTTCACGCTCGGCTGGTCGCGCAGCCAGGCGTAGGCGCGCGGCAGCTCCTCCTCGCGCGGCAACTTCTCCCAGCCGATCCGCCGGGGGCAGAGCTCGACGGCGAGGAGCAGCGCCAGACCGACCGCCACCGCCGCCCGCGCCCGCGGTCCGGGGAGGCGGCGCAGCAGGAGGTCGACGCCGCGGGCGGCGAAGAAGACCAGCGTCAGCGAGGTGAAGGCATAGAAGCGCGCCGGTACCCGCATCCCCGAGAGGCCCGGGATCACCCGGGCGAGCGGCACGTAGAAGCGCGCGAACGACAGCGCGAAGCACACCAGACCCGACAGCGCCAGCCCCCGCACCCAGGGGTCGACCGGCTCCTTCCGGAAGCCGCGCCAGGCCGCGGCGGCGCTCGCCAGGGCGCCGATCAGAAAGAAGATCGTCGGCAGGAATCCCGCGAACAGCTCGTTCTCGGGGCGGTGGAAGAGCGCCGCCGACTCGCCGAAGAGGCCATCCAGGAAGCGCTCCGCTCCCTGGCCGAAGTAAAGGTTTTCGTTGCTCGGGCTGAGATAGCTGGGGAGCTTGGCGCTGTACGTCTCGATCTCGCTCGCCGGCCGCGACAGCCCCTGCGCGCGCGACACCCGCAGATACGGCAGGAAAAACACCGCCACCGCCACCGCCGCTACCAGGCCGACCGGAATCAGCACGCGCAGCGAACGGAGGGAGACCAGCTCCCGTTTTTCCGCGAGGGCCCGGCTGACCAGGATCGCCAGCAGCGGAAAATGGATCATGTACGCGAGATAGCAGCCGCCGCTCAGGTTGAGCAGATAGAAGAGGAGGAACAGCGCGGCGTCCTTCGCCGTCCGCCGCGCCAGCAGGCGGTCCCAGAACCAGAGGGTGAGTGGGATCCACTGCGCGATCAGGATCTGCAGATGGGCCATCTGCGCCAGCCGGAACGAGGAGAACGCGTACATCCACCCCGCCAGCAGCGCGGCCGGCCACGACAGCCCGCTCCGGCGCAGGACCCAGCAGACGGCGAGAGCGCTCGCGATGTAGGAGGAGACGAACAGGAAGTTGTAGCCGGCGATGGCGTTGGGGACGATCCAGAGGAACGGCACCAGCAGCGCCGCCGGCCCCAGGAGGTGATCGGAGAACGTCAGTGCCCCGCGCGTCGGGAAGAAGATGTTGGCGTCCCAGACGTCCGGCAGGCCGAGCCGGATCTGGTGGACGCCCCATTTGAGCACCCAGAGGTTGAACAGGGGATCGCCGAGATCCGGCCCGAGGTGAGTCCCGAAGAGCCGCGGGAGCGGCCAGAAGTAGATCAGCGTGACGGCCGTGTAGAGCAGGGCCACGGCCAGCCACGGAACGAAACGATGCCAGACACGCGATTCCCTGGTGTCCGGCATCATGGGGCGGGATCTTATGCCAATCTCGCTGTTGGGACTAACCTTCTAACCACCGGAGACGGTTTTTTCCGCCGGCCTCGTCTGGCCGCCCCGCACTCACGCTTCGCGCTCAAGCGAGGGCGTGTGTGTCGACACACACGCCTTGGAGAGTAGAGCCCGGAGAAAAACAGGAGCAGGACGGCGGTGTTCTTGCCACGTTCTTCATGTGAGCCGGAGCCCAGGGCTGAGGCCGCCGGCCGATGCCCTGGGAAGAGGCTCGTATAGCGGAAGTCGCGTGCTGCCACGCCTGCCCCATCTCGTACAGAGATGCAGCTATTCAAGATTTATTATTAGACAGATTTTAAACAACCATGCTAAAGTCGAATAGACAAACCAAACCGTGTGAACATTGGCCTACCGAGTATGACCGCATCATTCTTTTTCACCGATCTCGACCTTTTGGACGATTACGGTGCGTCGGCCGCTCAAATCTCCGGCGACGCCTATGGCCCGCTGAGCGGCACGCAATTCCGGTTGAACAGCAAGCACAAGTCGAATTCAGCGGTTGCTCCCAAGGCGTACGCTGTGGCGAAAGGGCACGTCCTCATCCACCCGATTCCCGGCGACGATGCGCACGTCAACCTCATTCTGAAGCCCATTGACCAGCCGGCGGAGAACAAGGGGATCGGCCTGCCGCGTATCAAGTACCTTATCTACCGGCAGGTCCTGAAAGCCTCCCTCATCGTTGTAGGGTCGAGCCCCGCGACGTTCGTTCCGGCCGGGACGATCGACATGATCGACACGATTCGCTCCACCTATCGAGGCAAGGGCAATTCGGAAGTGCCTGTTGACAACTTCCTCACTTCCGGTGCACCTACGGATCTCATCGTAGATGCGTTCTCCGCCAAGTCGCTCCCCCCTATCCTCACTGGCGCAAGC
Source organism: uncultured Acidobacteriota bacterium (assembly GCA_963718645.1). Taxonomy (GTDB): domain Bacteria; phylum Acidobacteriota; class Thermoanaerobaculia; order Multivoradales; family UBA5704; genus DATARR01. Next base: position 250,320 of record OY970373.1, on the reverse strand, counting down.
ATCGGTCGTTTCGATCCCAGTGGTTTTAGCTTCGAGGTTCTGCTGGACGATCTCGGGTTCGAGCCCGATCTGACGCTTGCCTCTCGGAACCATGATGTGGACTGCATCTGTACCGTGCCACAAGGATCATCTTCGAACGCCGACCAATTCACGGCGCGCGCGAAGCGCGAGTATGTCCTCCATTTCATGGATCCTTGCGCGTTCTATGGCAACTGTTATCTCACCGGTCTCGACGCGAAAAAAAGCGATGGCACGAAGGTCTCTGTCAATGGCAGTAACCCCACCAAGCGCAACGCCCTCTATCCGATCGTCTCCAAGTTCTACAATCGGGAGCGGGCGTACGTCGATATCCGTAACGAGAACGGCTACTCCTTCAACTACTACTGCTTCGTTGATGATCCGGTCAAGAAGAACCTCTTCAGCATCTACGCCGACCAGATCGACCTGGCCTACATCAACGACGCTGGCACCAATCCTTCACCTGCAACCGACTACTACGACTCCGGCGGTTGGCCTCTCCTGATCGTCAAGAACAGCCGGTTTCCTCCGAACAACAAGAAGGAGAAGAACATACTCTCCGTTCGTATGCCGAGCGGCAATAATACGAACGCGACTCTTTTTTTCGCTCTGGGAATCCGCAATGAAGGAGGCGTCGACCAACCCATCGATCTCCGCACGGCTGTCGGTTCTCCCGCATTCGTCGACCTGCCCCTTCAGCCCTCTGCCACGGCCTACGACTCCTTTGAGCTGGTAATTCCGAACAACAAGGATGCTGGCACAACCACCATTATTCCCACCTACTCGCTCGTGAAGTACATCCGCCGGGTAGCTCCCGTAGATCTGTTCACGGAGCCCACCGCGACTGACCTCCAATATCTGGACAACCTCTTCGCGCCTGCGCTGCTGAGAGACAAGACCGGCGGTGCTCGTCCGTCGACGTATGAGAACGAGCAGTATGTTGACCTGACAAACGGTGACCAGATCACCAAAATGGAGTACATCGGCAACACGCAGATCGAGCTCGGCGCGAGCAATGTAACTCTTGGCTGTTACCCGGTGTACGAGCGCCGTCGTAATGCCGGCACCAAGCCCAATCCCACGATCGATACGGAGTTGCGAGCGGCGACGCTGGAGCGGCATCTGAGCGCGGCAGGCGCGCCGGCCGATGTCAGGAAGCCACCGTTCGTCACCGAATCGCTGACCCTTCCCCCGTTCCATCCCAAGATCGCCTATTACGACCGGAAGCCGATGCTCGTGCCGAGATGGCTCAGCAACGACGACTTCGCCGGCGTAGTTTTGTTGACGATCGATAGAAACAACTTCCAGACCAAGGTCATCGATGCGATCAAAGGCCCCAACGCCGCGAGCACCTTCTCGCCCGGCTTCGACGTGTACCTTTGCATCAAAAGCCAGAGCCACCGCGACCAGGACGACAGCAATGACGCCGATATGTCAAATCCTGCCATCGGCATCAGCCAGTGCTCCCTGTTTTTGCGTGGATTCAAGCTCGACTCGGGCAACGTGAAGGTGGTCGAAGTCGACACTCAGATCCGCCTCTATGCCAAACGTGAGCCCGGCTTCACTATCCATACCTTCCTCCGAGACGGCGATGCCGTTCTGCAGGGTACATCGGCGCTGCAAGCGTACAGTTGCAGCTTCAACGTCACGGACCCGCCACCGGCCTCTCCTGCCACGCTGGGTGAGGAGCTGAACAACATCTCCAACGACGATATGAAGGCCTTCATAAAAGCTCTCTACGCCGCCTCCTCGGGCGACGCAGCGAGCGCACGCCTCTATCGCTACGTTTTCTCAAAGTTCATCAAGACGAAGTCAACGCCCAACGCAAAGGGAGTTTTCGAGCCGGAGGATCCAGATAATATCGAGCTGACCTTCTCGGGCGGTGCTCTCAGCTCAGCCGGCCACCCGATGCACCAAGGAATGCTGCTGGAAGCGGCAAACTACTTCACGATCTGGAAGATCACGCAGGGTCTTCAACGGATCACAAAGAAACTTGACGATACTCATCTATTTGATAGTGATACCTATGAAGGCAAGGTAAATAAGTTGACTGACGTCTTGAATTTTCTGACCGCACAGTATCCATTTTTCAACAACATGGTGGAGGGTTTGAAGGCTGCGGCCGTTCGATCACCGATCCAGATCATTCAGGTTGACAGGACGCGAAAGCTCGATCTAACAAGTGTGAAGGCTTTCTTCACAAACATATTCCGAGATAACCATGGGTCGTCGGCGCTCGTTGCGGCACTTCGCACCTACGTCCAAACGCACGATCAACCCGGCACAATCCTCTCCGCGGCGAAAGCCAAGGACGCGCTCGATGCACTTGATGCTACCAAGCAGCTATATGTCAACAGCATGACTCGGTGCGTCTACGAAGGCCTCGGCGGGATTCTGACCGAGTATACGCTGCTGAACGTCGCGATCGGCGATGGCACAACGACTCTGGGTTTGTTTGGGCAAGGAGGAAACGTCAGCGCTGGACCGGGAGTGTTCCTGTTTCATTACTTCTACGACGATGCCGCCCAACCGCTGCGGAGAGTCACTCTTACCCCGCAACCTATCAGCGATGGTAACGACCACGCATTCGAGGTTCACTTTGGCATTTACGGTATCGACAATGAGTCGACTGTGAAACACGTCATCAGCATCTTGAACCGTAACGGCGAAAGGGCTGAAGGTATCAATCCTGTCGACGGCGAGAAGGTCGACGCGTTTCCACTTATCGGCGAAAGTCCGAAGTCGTTCAAGTCGAAAGTACCAGCAGCCACCGGCCTTGCGTCTTGGAACAACTTCACCAAGGATCTCGTCATCGAGAAACCGATGAGCAACGGCTACCGCTCCGTCGGGATCAGCCTCGACTCGAAGACAGACGAACAGACATTCTCGATCGCGTTGTACAAGACGGCGGGAATCACCGGCGGCGTTCCATTCGCCAAGAGCTTCGAGAACTTGTTTGCGGACGATGCGTTCGTGCTCACCGCGGCCAAGCAGGATGCGCTTTGGGATGTTAGCGAGATCGAATCGTTGAAGAATATTGTCCAGGCGTTGGGAGGGAATGCGACCCTCAAGCTCCAGCGAATGGTCGGTGGCGGAATCGGGCGAAAGAAGGCGACCAACTCTGTCGCCAACTATACAGCCGGCGCTCGGTACCCAGAAGGTACGCTGGTCGCCTATAACGGGCAATTTTACCTATCGCTGGAAAACATAGCGGCAAACAGCGGGTTCGATCCGGCGAAATGGCTCCCGCAGCCAGCAGTGGAGACCGATCCAGACTTTGTCTTTGCTCCACCTGCGTCAAATTCACCAAATGACCCTTGGCCACGGGTACGTGAAGACGATCTGCAGAAACCAGCGGCCGGGTCACAGCAGGAGACTGATTATGCCCAGTTGCGGTACAGCTATGCATCCATCATCTTCGACTCTATTTCGAACGAGCTCAGGATTAGCGTCGAATCGTATGCAAGCCCACTCTTTTCCAGGCTCGATGAATCGCGGACAGTAGCGTTTGAAGATGGCTCAGTCCTGGCCGGGTTGACTCCAAACCAGCAGACATGCCTGACGGATTCGACGATTTACAAGCAGAATATCAACTCGCAGGCCTACGTAAAAGGCGCGCCTCCTGCGCCTGGAGAAACTGTCCGGGACGCCTATAACCCGTTACTTAGTGCTCTGCGCTGCTGCGGCCTCCTCAACGCCCTGCTGGAGAGAATCAAGCTGGAAGCGTTCGACGACGACAGTACCGTGTTCAACAGAGTCGCACCGAAGATCGATGCTTTCAAGAACGACCCATCTGTCAAAGTGAACCTGACCCCCCAAGGGCCGGGGGTTCTCAAAACAGACCTCAACCTCATCAAGTTTACGAAGATCGTCAACAACAATTGCCCCTGATTGGAGCGATCGACTCGTTTGAGCGGAGCCATCATGCCGCAGCCGCAACTGTACTATCCACCCCTTTCGCTCCTTCTGCCGCTCGACAGAATTCCGTCCGAGCTCGATTTCATTGGTGATGCGCTGGCGAATATACTAGATCGGGTCTATTGCCGCAACCTTTTCATCGACAAGTCGGTTTCCGGGGACAGCGGGTATTACCGGTTCGACCTGGTGTTTTACGAGTCTGTCGGCCTCGCCATGCCCGGCTCGAATGGCTTGGCGTTGCTGCTGAACCCCTCCGGTGATGAGACCGGCTCCGCCTACATTCCGGTGGAGGCCCGATATTCATGGCCGATCCTTCGGTACGTCCACGATTTCAAGATGGACGGTTTCGCCGATACCGCGCGGAGCTTCTTCGATCTCGTCCTGGAAATCATTGGGACCACTAAAGACCAGTTGCTGGCGGAGGTGATCGCAGTCTTTATCGGTGACGTCGACCCAGTCGCTAAATTCGTCGCCGATTTCAATGCGAAATACACCCCGGCGGTGCTTCTGAGCGTGCAGGCGCCCGCAGGGGAGGACGTCTATGAATTCCTCGTCAAACAAATGGCGGCGGCACAGGAGAGCTTCGACTTACTGGAAATCGTATTTACCGATTATGTATCGGCTGGCATCGATTTTAATGCTACGCTCGATCGACTGAAGGCTCTCGCCTACCATTGGCTCGGCGAGATCACGGCGGACGACCTCAGAACAATTTTCGTGCCCAGTGTCACGGTCACCCTACCCTCGCTGACAGTCGGCCTCCGATTTCCCAGCACTATCCTCCGAGAGGTTGATGCCCAGGGCAAGCCCCTCCCCGACCCGCAGAACCCCGGTGAAGACAAACCGGCCCTGCTCATGGTAGACGTTGCGTCACTCCAATACTCCACTGCAAATGGGCTGGAATTCGACCTGGCGCAGAACCTCAACATCAACTTCCCAAGGTCCGAGATCCTCAAGTCCGGTCTTATCCTCGATCTTCACAACGTCAAGATCGACTTCAGCCGCACCACCAACATCCCCGAGGCTACCGCTGATGGGCGGCCGGAGGATTTCGTAGGCGTCTATGTGCAGGATGGGACGATTAGCTTTCCTGCTTCCTGGAATCAGGATGCCAACTCCACGGGTGTGATCAAGGCACGAAACCTACTGATCGGAACAGGGGGTTTATCCGGTACGCTCGCGCTCGAAGCCGTCACGGCAAACATTCCCTCTCCTGTCGTAAAGGTTCGCTTCGGCCAGAATTTCAGCATCAGCCTCGATGCATTCAGTATGACGTTCAAGTTGAATGCGATTGTCGCCTCGACAATCGAAGGAACCCTGGTCATTCCCGGGTTCAAGGACGCGAACAACAATCCGGCGGAGATCCGCATCAAGGTATCGATCCGGCATGATGGCGACTTCGACGTCACCGCCCATGAGGACCAGGGATTCAAGCCGATCACGTTCCCCGGCGTCTTCGTCCTCACCTTGAAGACGGTGTTCCTCGGCAAACGGGACGACGATTTCTACCTCGGTGTCTCCGGTAGCATCCAGTTCACGCATCCCCTGCTGGCCGGTATCGCCAAGAGCCCGATCGAAGTGGAGAAGCTGATCATCTGGAGCGACGGGCGCTTCGAGATCGAAGGCGGGACGCTTCCTCTGTCGCAGAACATCCGCTTCCCGATCGGGCCGGCGGAGATCTCGATCTCGGCCATCCATCTCGGCTCGCACCAGCGGATCGAAGCGGACGGCACGACGACGAATTTCCGCTACTTCGGGTTCGACGGCGGCGTCGACATCAATCCCGGGGGCGTCGACGTGCGCGGCAAGGGGATCAAGTTCTATTTCCCCGTGAACGGTCCCCTGTCGCTCTGCTATCTGGAGATCAAGAGCCTCGCCATCGACCTCGTCATCCCCGGCAGTGCCAGCAAGGACACCGCCACGCTGCTGATCTCGGGATTCCTGAGCGTCGGCGGCACGGGCGGCGACCCCGAATATGAAGGGGGCGTCAGTTTCTCCTTGCCCAAGGTGAAGATCGCGGGCGGTGCCGCCATGAAGTACCGGCCCAAGGAGCCCGCCTTCCTCGTCGACGCCTTCGTGGAGCTCTCGACGCCCATCCCGCTGGGGGCCACGAGCCTCGGCATCTATGGTTTCCGCGGCCTGTTCGGCATGCGCTATATCGCGACCAAGCACCAGGCCGGCGTCCAGGAGACCGACACGTGGTTCGACTTCTACAAAATCAAGACCCTCCCGGATGGCAAGGAAGGGGTGACGGTCTCCAAATTCGAGATCCCGGATCAGACCGGCAGCTATGACAGCACCTACTCGATCGGCGCCGGTGTGTCGCTCGCCACCGCGGAAGACAGCGGCAAGACGTTCTCCTGCAAGCTGTTCCTGCTCCTCTCGCTGCCGGACCTGATCTATCTCGAAGGCAAGGCCAACATCCTCGGCCCGCGGGTGGGCCTCACCGGCGACGATCCGCCGTTCTTTGCCGTGCTCGCCATCAGCCCGCAGTCGGTGGAGCTGGGCGCCGGCGTCAATTACAAGCTGCCGAAAGACGGCGCGAACCAGGGGCAGATCCTCGACCTGAGCGCCGAGATGCGCGCGGCCTTCTTCTTCCAGAATTCGTCCGCGTGGTACCTCAACATCGGCACGGTGCAGAAGCCGACCACGGCGCGGGTCCTCACGCTGTTCGACGCGATGTCGTATCTGATGCTCTCGGCGTCCGGGATCGCCGCGGGCGCCGGCGTCAGCTACGGGTTCTCCAAGAGCTACGCCGGCGGCATGGTGCACGCCTCGGTCGGCGTCTACATCAAGGTGGGCGGCTTCATCAGCTTCGAGCGCCCGCAGATCGGCGGCTTCGCCATGCTGGGCGGCCACGTCGACGTCTCGTTGATGTGGCTCAGCTTCTATATCGTGATCGATACCTCCCTCTCCGTGGAGGTGCCGAAGCCGTTCTACATCCGGGGGAGCGTGCACCTGTGCGTGGGCATCACCATCGGCTTCTGGAAATTCAAGAAGCACATCGAGAAGTGTTTCGACGTCGAATTCAAGTGGGAGCGGGACTCCAACGTCGACACCACGCCCGTGCTGCCGTTCAAGGACCTGTCGGCGAATCCCAACGATCTGCCGCCGGTCAGCGCGACCAACATGCTTTCGGGCGAGACGTTCAAGGTCGTATTCATCGGCACCTCGCTCGTGCCGGCCGGCGCGGCGCAGCTCGACAAGGTCGTCCTGCCGCTCGATACCTGGGTCGACATCGAGTTTCTGAAGGGCCTGTTGCCCGCTCCCGCGGTGGATGCGAGCATCGGGCGGCTCTCCGGACAGGCGCCGGCGAACGCGATCGATCTGATTCCTCCCGCGGAGGTGGCGCACAAGGTGAGGCACGAGTACGCCATCACGGCGGTGGAGATCAAAGCCTGGAACGGCAGCGCCTGGATCGACTACCACCCCTATCAGGCGATGAGCCCGCCTGCCGCGTTGGCTGCTCTGGCCGCCAATCCGGCGGCCTATAAAGACGGGTTCTGGATGAATTCGGGCTCCGGCTTCAACAAGATCCGCCTGCTGGCCGAGACGTCGCTCTCCTACATGCAGCAGGGACAGCCCGGATGGTACGTCCCCGAGCAGATGGGCATCACCAGCGCCACGCTGTTCTGCCAGGATCAGCTTCGCGGCGCGCATTGCATCACCTGGGCGGCCGTGCCGCCGGGGACCGTCTATCCCGATGGAAGCTGGCAGCAGAGGAGCACTGTGCTGTACCGCGTCGTGGGCGGGCCGGGCACGGTGATCGATTGGAACGGACCTGCCGGAGCGCAGCGCTCCTTGATGTTCGCCAACGAGGCCACCGCGCAGATCGTGCTCAATCAGCCGAGCGCGGAGGTCGATCTCAAGCTGACCACCTTCTCCTCCGGGGCCACGCTGCGCTTCTACAAGCGCGAGACCGCCGGGGCCACGTTCGCCTACACGCTGGTGGAAACCCGTTCGTTGACGCAATTGCAATTGCTGGCGCCGGTCCGCTACGAACATCCCGAGGCGCCGGTGGCGAAGGTGGAGATCGAGCCGTTCCATGCCGACCCGGCCGTGGCCTACGCCTCCAGCGTGCAGATCGATGCCCTGTACCGCCAGGTCTATGAAGGTCCGGCCGGTCCCGCGACCGACGCGCTGCGGCTGAAAGCCCAGGGGCTCGAGCAGGACCTGGCGCGCCTCAAGGGCACCGGATGCTCGCCGAACGGTGTCACGGCGGACCCGCTGGGGCCGGCGATCCAGGCCTTGCAGGCGCAGGTCGATGAATGTCACCGGCAGCTCGCCGCGCTGCAGGCCGCGCAGACGAAGGCGTGCAAGGAGGCGAGCGATTTCCAGATCCGGTTCACCCGCTGTTTCCCGCAGGTGCCGTCGGTATTCAGCTATGACCTGGTGGAGGAACCCGACGCGGCGGGACGGTCCCGGTTCCGGTTCAGCGTTTATGACGATCAGGCCGATGCCGTGCTGCTGAACGGTCTCCAGCTCTATCCCGATGCCGCGACGGCGGAGCGGGCGATGATCGATACGCTCGCTCGCGCGCGGGGCGCCGGGGCGTACGCGCTGATGAGCCCGCGGGCCGGCCAGTATTTCTTTCAGATCGTGGACGCCGCGCGCACCTTCACCGCCGACAGCCCGGCGCAGCTCTCCACGCTGGACGAGCTCATCGTCCTCACCGAGAAGACGAGGGCCGCGCTGCAGGCAGTACCGGACCTCTCGCCCGTGCGCCGGACCGCGGGGAAGCTTCCCTGCAAGCAATGTCTCGATCATCTCGACTGTTGGAGCGATCTGGAGGTGGTCGAGGAGAGGGACCCCCATGATTGCCATCCCATCTCGGTGGTCTCCGCGCACGACGTATATTGCCGGCAATATCAAAAGCTGTACCGCGATCTGTACGCCGAGAATCTGCACCGGCTCGACGCGCTGACGCGCCGCTGCGAGGAGCTGACGCAGCAGGTGGAGACGCAGAGCGCGGCCTGCCAGGCGCTGAGCGATCAACTGGCGGCCGCGCAGCAGCTCCTCGGCTTCATCAACAGTCACGGTCCGTTGCTGCCGCCGGCGGGCTTCCCCTGCTCGACCCTGCTCCACGAGGTCTGCGGCCTCTCGCTCAACGATCACCAGCTCAACCTTACGGTGCCGGGCCAGGCGGCGATCGAGGAGGACTATGGAAACGCGGTCGAGGCGATTGAAAAATGGCTCACGCCGGTATGGCGGCCGGACACGCAATATTCCCTGCATCTGCGGGTCGGCGACACCGTGAACGGCACGCCGGCCCCGGCGAAGGACTTCTATTTCGGTTTCCGCACCGCCGGACCGCTCGGGTATTTCCATACCGATCCCAACGCCGACTACGTCAAGCCCGGCAAGACGCCCGATCAATACCTGCTCACCGGTCTCAAGGGGTATATCGATTACCGGCGCTCCTATCCGAACGCCGACGGCGAGCTCATCCGGGCGAAGCCGCTGTTCTATGAGGACGCGCGCATCCTGCTGTTCTTCACCAAGCGTTACGTCTATCATTTCTTCGGCGCGTGGCCGGCCTACAACGGTCTGCCCGCGCTCACCGGCAACGAGATGCAGATCGTGGTCAAGGACCCGGCGGAGAATACCGCGATCCCGAATCCGCCGCCACCGAACGTGACCACGACCGTGATCCCCCAGGCCGTGGTGTCCTGGCCGGTGGACGACGATCCGCGCATCCCCGAGGACGTGCGGACGCTGCTCCATCTGCGCAATCCCGAGCTCCTCAATCCCAACTTCGCGGGTGGGACCTGCTGGACCTCGGGCGGCGATATGATCAAGCCGGCCAGCGTCTACACCCAGGTGACGCCGCGATACCTCAAGCCGCTCAAGCTCTACACGGCCATCGTGAACAATGTGTATCAGGGGCGGGTCCAGGAGGTGCACCGCTACGGGTTCCAGACGTCGCGCTATCCGGATTTCGCCGCGCAGGTGAACAGTTATCGCCTCGACGACGGCAAGGGGAACCAGCGTGACGCCGTCTTCCGCCTCGACGTGCCGCTGACGGTGGCGGACCTCAATTTGATATATGACGTGGTGACGGGGAACCTGTCCGCGCCCAACGCGGCGCTGGCCGGCACCTGGGCCGACCCGTTCGATCGGCTGGTGGAGGGGGTGCTCGCAGGGCCGCCGCTCGACGCCGCCGCGGGCACCGAATTCAACATCGTCCGCAACAGCACGACCAACGCCGTCGTGGCGGTGTGGGTCCGCAACCCCGAGCCGTTCAACGATCCCAAGCTGCCGGACGACGTCCTGCCGCGCAGCCTGCGGGTGATGCAGGGGCTCAGCCCCGATCTCGCCTATCAGGTCCTGTTCTCCAAGGACCGTTCGCAGGCTTTCGTGATGCATCCGTCGAAGGGGATTCCCGTGACCCAGATGAAGCTCCGCTTCGCCTACATTGAGTGGGATGGCTCCGACTACGTGGACCACTCCGTGGTCGTCACCGGCATCATTCCCACCACCGTCTGAGATGGCAACCATGTTTATAACCAAGGACAGCCCTGAGGCCAAAAACGCTCCGATCGTGTTTCCGGCGACGGAATACAAGGTGCAGTCCCCCTACCTCTATCTGCAGACCGTGGGCTCGACCGGCGCCGACGGCAGCACCTACGGCGCTCACGTGCGCTGGATGCTGCTGCGCAACCTGGGCGACACGCATCTGCCAAAAGGGGATTACGCCGAGACGAAGGTGGGCTTCAACCGGCCCGACGATTCCGTGACCCTGTTCCGCTCGCCCTACATCCAACGGTTTCCCGTCGCCGTGGATTTTTCCGTCGCGCCGGGCGCGATCAACGACGCACTGGCGTTCTGGATCTATACACTCACGGACAGGAAGACGGTGGTGTATGTCCATTTTCGCGACACGGCGAAATACGCGGTGGTGCGCGCTACCGTCAACCCGGCGGCGCAGCCCCAGCAGTTCGTCCAGCAATATTGTCCAGGCCTGATGGAGGTGGAGCTCAAGGACAAGCTCTTCTTCGCGGCCGAGCTCGACGTGGCGCGCACCGCGGTCACGGTCATGCGGATGGAGGGGTTGAGCGTCGAGACGAACGTCCCCCTCTCGCCCCTGTTCGTGTCCTGCCGGAAGAAATTCACGGACGAGGTGTGGTGTCCTCCCGCCGACCACCCGAGCCCGCCGGACCGGCCGCGGATGGGGCGGCAGGACGTGCCGCAGGGCGCTCCCGCGGTCTGTGGCGGGCCCAATCTGCTGAGCAACGGCGGTTTCGAGCAGGACCCCGCCACTGCTTTCTGGTTCAATACGGATTATGTATTCCAGGAGAGGGCCAATCCCGGTGGCATCAGCGTGACGGCGGACGCCTCCACGGTGAATCCGCCGTGGTGGCGGGGCCTGCCGCACTCGGGAACAAAGTTTCTCGCCGTCGACGGCGACACGGTACCCGAAAAGGCGGTGTTGCGGTTCCGCCTCCCCGTCGACCCAGGGACCGACTACAATTTCACTGGCTGGCTGGCCTCCATCGACACGTCGATCCCGGGTCAATTTTCCGTCCCGCTGCAGGTCCGGTTCACATCCGCCGGAGGGGTACAGAATTTTTTCGATCTGGCGACCCCGAAGGACATCAATCTATGGGAGTCATTTACGATCGCATGGAATTCGGGAACCTCCGATATCGTCCTGGTCGAGATCTTCTCGTCGTCCATCGCCGGCGGTGGCAACGACTTCGGCCTCGACGATCTCTGGTTCTGCCGGAGCAAGAAGAACGACTGTCCGGCGCGCATCCGGTCGGAGAACATGCGCGCCATCCGTTTCGACGTGACGGCGGGGTATCCGCGCAAGGTAGAGTTGGAGATTTATGACGACTACATCGCGGGCGTTCTCTGGGAAAACCTCGGCAAGCTGGCGTTGACCCTCGACGACAATCTCGTGCTCAGCCGTCTGGAGCCGGAGCCCGGCTCGGTGAACGGTCAGTGGCAGAAATTCAACGATCAGGCGCTGCTCAACACGGCCAACTACCAGGACCGCTGGTCGCGCGCCGGCGGCCTGCGGCAGGGCGTGCAGCGCTACATCGCGTTGAGCAACACCGATCCGCTCGCCGTCGACACGCTGGCGGGCGACGTCCAGCCGCAGGACGGCTCCATCCAGGTCGGCATGCTGGACGCCCTGCGCATGGTCTCCCTCGACTTCCACGTCGCCCGCATGCTCGGGCTTGGGGCTCTGGACCGCGACCTCGCGAGCGACTCGGACGAGCTCATCTACCTCGCCGTATACGACACCGAGGGCGCGCTCGACGACTCCAACGCCGCGCGGCCGGTGCGCCACTATTTCATGGGCATCCCGACCCGCCCAGTCGATCACCGCCTGCCCGACGCGCCCCTTCTGGAGGAGGTGATCTACGGCCTGGCCGTCGACAACGGAGAGCCGCAGCCGTCCCTGCTCACCGATCCGCGGGGGTATACGCCGGACGGTCTCGCGCGCTACGTCAATCTGTCCATCCAACCGGACACCGACATTACGTCTCTCGATCCATTCTTCGTCCCGCCGGTCGAATTCAATGCGACCGACAAGACCGCCAGCGTGTTTTACGGCGTCGAGTACCGCAAGCAGGGCGAGGCCGCATGGCGCAAGCCGGAAATCGCGCACGACGCCATGTACAAGGACCTCGACAGCCCGCCGCAATTCGAAACGCTGCCGCTGCCGAACAACCACGATTCCACCAAGCCGATCCTGCGCCATGAAGAGCGGGAGAACGGCGTCCATGAGTATGGTGGCTATGGCATCAACTGGTTCTCCCGCGTGTCTCCGATGGGCAACGTCGTGGCCACCGACGCCACCCTCCTCAAGAAGGCCGCCCGGCTGTCGCCGCCCGCGAATTTTGCCGTGCAGCTCATTCAAACCGAATCACCGCTCATGCTCACCACGGCCGCCGAGCAGGCCGCGCTGGCAAACCTGGCCGGGCCGGACAAGACGCTGGTTCGCGTCACGTTCGATTACTTCCACGTGCACGACATCAACTACGGGTTTGCCGACACCGTGGAGCTGTTCTTTCGATCGGAGATGCCGCGCAACGTGGTCGGAGCCGTCAAATCGGCCGTCGACGATCCGGCCGACGGCCGCAACGCCATCCTCCGCACCGAGGCCTACACCGTGAACAGCCAAGGCACGGCCCTCGCTCCGGCGCTCGCCCCGGCCCTGCTCGCCAACTTCGTGGGCGGCCTGCTCAGTTGCCAGCAGGAGAGCTATGTGATCACCGCCGTGTCCGCCTCGACCGCGGCGGGCGAAGGCCCCATCTTCACGGTGCAGAAGAACGTGAGAGGAAACCCTTCCGATCCCGGCTCCTCGGGAGCCTTCGTGACCGTGCAGGAGTACGTCAAGCCGGACCTGGGCTCGGCCAACGCACAGGTGATCTTCATGGCCGTGGAGAACATGGCTGACGCGGGCTCCTGGGGCATGCAGAACCCGCTGTCGAGAACGGTTGCCATCGGCGACAGCTCGTGGACGACGCACCAGGAGACGTACGTGCAGGATGGGGACACGGTCACGGTCAGCCTGCGCGGCGTGCTGTCGGCGGCCATTGCAACGCCGGAGCCTGGGTTGCCACTGCAATCGGGAGCCTACCGGATCGAGTTCCAAACCTATGTGATGCCCCACCATCCGCAGATCGACGAGGCCGATCCGGTGGAGTGGTACAAGGGCGTCGTCCGCGTCCCGAGAGCTCACGACCCGAACGGCCCGAAGAAGGTCCTCGACGTGCTTCTCGTGGAGCACATCGGCGACGGCCAGCGACTCGTGCTGCACGCCGTTGACGACGACCCGGCCGATCCGATCGCCACTGGCGCATCGGTGACCGTCAATTATTACCCGGGATACAAAGTCTACCTGCACGCGGACGCGGCGCACGGCTTCGGGGAGAGCACGATTCTGCCGGCGGCCGGCGAAGGGAACCGCAAGACGTGGCTCGGGGCACGCTCGCGCGACACCACGCAACAGGTCTTCTCGGCGGTCGGCATCCCCGCGCCGGTCGTGGCGCTCGAATTCGTCGAGCCGCTCGCGCCTGGCATGCCCGGAGGCGGCGACCTCGCGACGTGGCCTGACTTCTATTTCAAGTCGTCCTATACCTTCAAGATCGACTTCGCCCCGAACCATAAGCCGTTCGCCGCGGCGATGTATCGCGCCAACGACGAGGCCATCCTCCGCGCCTTGTACAAGGACGACACCTACGACGCCGTCCGGCAGCAGCTCGGGCTCCTCGGTGAAGACGATCCATATGGCGCCGATCGCTGGCGGAACCTGCTCAGCTTCGACTACGTCTACGACGTCCCCGGTCCCGATCATCCGTACTTTGATCCCACCCATGCGAGTGCGAACGGGACGTTCAGAAAGTTTCCGGCCGGCAACGGATATGCGTTTCCTAATCCCGATAAAGGAGGCTCATTGAACGGAGCTGCTCCGGGCGGCTTCCTGCCCGATCTGCGGGCAGCCGTCATCGGCGCGTTCACGGCGCTCACCGAGATGCCGCTGCTTTACGACTTCATCAAGGGACCGGCCTACGTGCCCGTCCCGAAGCCGCAGAGCATCCGCAATGCGCAGGGGGACCTGCTGCCGCCCAACGATGCGGCATTCGACATGGCGCCGATGGCGAAGCGGACCGGCAACGGATTCGAGATCCAGTTTACGGACTTCACGCTCGACGGAACCGGCAACAACCTTTTTTTCTACTGCGGCCGCGAGATCGGCAACCGGGGACGCCTGGGCGATCCCGGCCCCATTGCCGGGCCGGTGCAATTGATCAACACGCGCCCACCCGATGCGCCCGCGGTGAAGAGGATGTACGTCCAGGAGCCGAACCTGATCGCCAACCTCGGTCCCGCCGTCAATTTCGAGGTCAACGCATACCCCGCCGCGCAAAAGGTAAGGCGCGTGCTCATCTATCGGGCCACCGATCCCGCCGGCGCGCTCTCGGTACGCACGATGCAACTGGTGAAGACCGTCGACCTCGACGCGACCAACCAGATTGGCAACTTGAGCCTCTCGTTGCCGGATGACTTCGAGAGCGGGTTCGTGCCGTATGGCGATCCCCTGTTCTACCGCCTCGTGGCGCTCCGCAAAGTGAGAAAGTCCGGGGGAGGAACGGATTGGGTCCCCTCGCAACCTTCGAAAGTCCTCCTGACCACGATGATCGACACGATCAACCCGGAAGCGCCCGAGATCACCTTCATTTCAGGCGGCCTCTCCGGGAGCCCGGCGGTGTTGAGTGGGGTCGTTCTGTCGTGGCCCACGACGGTCTACAACGGCACCTACTATCTGGACAAGATGAGCAGCGCCGGCAATTGGCTGACCATTTATCGCCTCAAGACCAACCAGGGCGTCACCGTCGACCTGGCGGCCACCGATCTCGGAACGAACGTCCTCCCCAAGGAAAGTGCCGACGAAGATCTGCCGGTGTACAACCGTTTCCGCGTGCGGGTGGAGAATTCTTCAGGCCTCTTCAGCCTGAATGACAAAGTGCTTGCGGTCTGATCGTAGCGAGGGGATACATGAGCATCACTCAAGCGAGGCCGGAGCCTGCCGGCCCCAGCCTGGAGAAGAGGCCCGGGGTGATGAGGGCTCTTACGCCGCCCCCGCCGCCCCGTTGCCCGAGCTCGGAGCGCTCCCCGCGCTCCCGCCCTGCACGCTGCGCCGCAGCTCCGAACGCAGGCTCTCGGCGCGCGGGTCCATGGTCATTTCGGGCATGACGCCCACGGTCTCGCCGAGCTTGCCGGAGAGGAGCAGGGCGAGCAGGTTCTCCACCAGGCTGCCGCCCCCCTTGCCGTCGCCGCTGCTCATCTGGATCTTCGGCACCACGTCGGCGTGCGACTTCTCGATCGCCTCGGCGAAGCGGCCCATGACATTCTGGATGAGCTGGAACTGCGGACCACCGTAGGCGCGCACCTGCTCTTCGAGGGCGAGCGCCTGAGCGATGCCGACGCGCGCGGCGCGGTCGGCCTCGGACTCGCCGATGAGGCGGATCTTCTTCGCCTCGCCCTCGGCCATGATGCGTATCTTCTCGGCCTCCGCCGTCGCCAGGGCCTGGATCTGCGACGCCTGCTGCTGGGCGCGGGCATATTCGGCCTTACCCTGGTTGGACTGCACCGTGATCGCGATCTCCGATTCGGTCAGCGCCTGCTGCTGGCGCGCCCGGCTCTCGGCCTCGCGCAGCTCGCGCTCCTTGACCGCCGCGCGCTCCTGCCGGTTGTAGGTCTCCACCTGCTCCTCGGCGATCTGCCGCGAACGGAGCTGCACCAGGATCTGCTCGATCTGGCCGCCGCCCTCGCCCGACGTCGGGGTGCCGATCAGCACCTCCTGCAGCTCGAGGTTGTAGAACGCGAACTTCTCCTTCATCTGCACGCCCGAAATGTCCTGGATCGCCGAGCGATCCTGCAGGAGCTGGATCAGCGTGCGGGTCTGGCCGACGTTCTTGAAGTAGGCGCTGACCATCGGATCGAGCGTCTGCTCCACCAGCTTCTTGATGTCGCCGAAGCGCTGGATCACCAGCGGCGCCTTGCGGTAGTCGATATGCACCACCACCGACAGCGGCAGGCTCGGCTCGAAGGCGTCCTTGGTGATCAGGCTCACCTCGGCCAGGTTCTCGTCGAACTTGTGGGCGCCGATCTCCGTGCGGTTCCACTTCAGGATGAAGTTGGTCGTCGGCACGATGATCACCTTGCCGGCGTAGGTGTTGAACGCGTACTTGCCCGGCAGCAGCGGCTCGCTCCAGACGCCGCGCTCCCCCACCGCCACCATCTCGCCGTGCTTGTAGTCCTTGCCCGAGAGGTCGAGCCCGCTGTCGCCCGTGTAGGAGACGACCACGCCCACGGTGCCCACCTCGACAGTCGTCTTGGGCACCAGCTCCTCGGTGGCGAACAGGCGGTTGATGTAATACGTGCCCTCGACCAGCACCTGGAGCTGGCGGCCGCGCTGGCCGCCGGCGATCAGGAACTTGTCGGCGTCCTGGAAGCTGTTGTGGTAGGTCGCCGCCTGCGCGGGATCGTTGCCCACCAGTGGCGCGATGATCTCGCCGGAGGGCACCGCCGGACCGTCGTGGACGGTGACGATGGCGATGCGGTCCTCGGCGCCGCGCAGGACCACCGGGTGGTAGCCGTCGCGCTCGCCGATGAGCTGCCCCATCTTGCCGAACACCGCCTCCTCGCTACGGTCGAGCGGGAGGTAGTAGAGATGATCGCGGGTCAGCACCACGAAGAGCACCTGGTTGATCGCGTAGGTGCCCTCGCGCAGGACCATCCGCTGCGGCCCTTTCTGGCCGCCGGCGCGCAGGAAGGCGCCGGCGTCCTGGAAGTCGTGAGCGCGCAGGTTCGAGGCGAGCGACTGGGTGGGCGGCAGCGACTGGCCGTCGCGGGCGAAGAGGTAGCCGATCTCGCCCTGCGGGATGGTAACCAGCGGCATGCGGTGGACGCGGTACTGGAACGGCTTCAGGAAGTGCCAGCCGCCGCGCAGCAGGTCCGGCTGGAAGCCGGCTTCGCCTTCGAGCGCGATCAGGCCGGAGCGCACCGACCCCTTGGCGCTGACCAGCTTCTCCATCAGCCCCACCCGGTTGTTGGGGATGTAGACCATCGAGCGGAGGATCACGACGAGAACGAAAAACGCCACGGCAAGGGCGGCGATGAGGATGAGGGACATGGTGGTCTCCAGTGTTTGGATTTGAGTTCGCTTGGAATCGGCGGTCGGACTGTCTGGGATGGGCCCTGGCTCCCCCCTGTGGAAAACGCCCCGCCGACGGCGGTTCGGGGGTAGTCGTCTGGGTCAGGGGAGCTTCTAGAGTTACGGAGAGGGTACAGGAAAGTTCCGTCCTCTGCCTGTAAGTGTCGGAGGCAGAAAAAGCGTTTCACCGGACGCCCAGGCGTGCTCTGGCGGAATCTTGCTCTCTTCGCCCCTCTTCCGGCTTTCTCCTTGGCTTCCCGGGGACCGCCCGCGATATTGGAGTGGCTCCGCTTCGTGAGCGATCCCAAAGGAGAAGACCCGATGCCCCAGATCCGCTCCTCGCGCATGGCCGTCCTGGTCCTCGCCGGCGCCCTCCTTGCCTCCCCCTCGTGGGCAGCGAGCGCGCCGCGTCCCGTCGCTCCCGCCGGTCTGACCGCCGCCGCCAGGGTCTGGCTCCTCGAGCTGTTCGCCAAGCTGCCGACCTCGAAGCCCCGTCCGGTCTCCAAAGCCGGCTGCGGGATCGATCCCAACGGCTGCCGCTGATCACGGGAGCCTAGTTCTGGCTAAATCGTTCGAACAAGGTCCCCCGGAGCACAGCCGTGGGTACACGGCGAATTAACAGCAAGGCCCAGAAGGGTGCCGAGATACAAAGAAGCGCCGCAAAAATCAGATACAGCCACCCGGCAGGAGAACCCAAAGCAACTGCGTCTGGCCCCGCAGTGTGACTGAAAACCTGTTGAATGATGATAAAGGGCAGGAACAGCAATAGGCAGACGATTCCAGACTTCAGGCCCGCTAACCAAAAGGACAGGATTCGGGCCAAGGTCCGGCCTAAGCCGTTGTTCAAAATGTGGACCAGCGCCCCGAGTGCAAGCGGCCCCAGGATGAGAAAGGCGATCGCCTCGATTGTTGCCAACGCGGCAGGGGCCATCTTGAGACCGGCCGACTCTTCCGCGATCCAGTGAATGCCAAAATCGATAGGCCTGAATGCCAGAGACAAAGCAAAGCCAGACATCAAGAGGAGCACGCAGCCGGCGTTCAGACGGGAGCGAAGTTTATCCATGTGTGGCTACGAGCTCCTTCGCAAAAAGAGCAAATGACGCCCTTCGAGAATTCGACCGCCCGAGCCAGCCGCTCGAATACCAAGGCAATACTTAGATGAAATAATAGCATGCTAGCGACCGCAAGTGTGCGCGCTGTACCGGATGGCGCTGGGACGTCTCGCGCGCTGCGAGGTCGCTTCGGTCCTCGCGCGGCTCCGCAGGAAATCCGAGATTCCGGCCGTCCATAGGGGCGAACGTGCACCCGATGGAGGGCCCCCATGGCAGCACCCACGCAACGCACCCCGCCTTTTTCCCACCCGTTCCTCTCGGCACTGATCGTCTCGCTCGCCATCGCCCTGCTTCTGCCGCTCGCGGGCGAGGCCGCGGACCCCATCTCGCTTCCCGTGAGCACCTTGGCCGTCCCAGCCGGAGCCGCCGACGCCAGCCTGATTCTCCAGGTCCACGTCGAGGGCACCGGAGCCGAGAAAGCGCCGACGGTTATCGACCAGATGTCGGCGACCGTCGTCCCCTCCGTCCACGTGGAAGCCGCTCCCCAAGGAGTTCGCAGTGGCGCCGACGTCTTCGATTGGTACTTCCAGCTCTCCCTGGGGAAGATCCCAGCGAAGCTCACGCAGGAGAGGCAACTCCTGATCTCGGCGGTCAATACGTCGGCGAGGAAGAAATACATCCTGACCAACCAGAGCTTCGTCTGGGCCGTCAAGTCGTCGGCTCTCACCTGGCCGGTCCGCGGCGGCACCGGCCTCAAATATCCTCTCGGAATTGTCCAAGGCCCCGCATCCCGGGTCCATATCGCCTTCTGCCGGCTCGATGGCAAATCGCCCTTCGATTGCAGCCGGCTCCAGCTCTGCACCGATTCCCCTGAGAGCTGCAAGAAGGACATTGACCTCGCGGAGGCACAGAGCAGCCTTTCCCTCCGACTCGACGAGAGCAACCTTCAACCGGGAACGTATAAGGGGAGCGTCTATCTCTCGGCGGACGAACGGTCCGATCCTGAGTCATTTCCCCTCGAGCTCTCGTACACCAGCCTGCCCTGGCAACTCCTCGGCCTTCTTCTGATCGCGGCAGGCGTCGCGCTCGGCTGGCTGGTGACGGTCTACGCCCGCAGCCGGATCTCGCGCGACCGGGCCCTCCTCGCCGTCGCGGATTTCGACGCGGCGGCCAAGAGCATGGAGGAGAAGTTGGCGACTCTACCGCCAGCTCTGGCCGGCAGCGTGACGGCCACGAAGCAAGCGATCGCCGATCTGCGGCTTTCGTTCACTCCCACGAATCTGGATCAACATAATTTCTTGCCCACCCTGTTCGGGGGCTTGGGAGACTCCACGCCGTATCAGGCATTCCTGACCGCGACGGGACCGCACATCTCAATGCTCAAGGTGATCGTCGACGGCATGCTCGCGGCCGTCGCGATCCCGGCGACTCCGACGCCGGCCGACCCACATCCGTATCAGCGCGTCCTCGGGGCTCTCGATCTTCTGGATTCCAGGATTCAGCCGCCCGCGCCCGACGCGGCCCGCCACGAAGTCCAAACGCAGCTTGCCAGCCTGCAGAATCCGCCCGCCGTGGCAATGCTTGCCGTTGCTCCTAGCGCTCCTCCCAGCCCCCAGAGTCTGCTCCTCGACATTTCGCACGTCAATTGGATGGCGTGGATCGCATGGCTCGTCCTCACCATCGTCGTCGGCTATCTCGTCCAGGTCGATAAGCCCGGGTTCGGAACTCCCCTCGATCTCATTACCTGCCTGCTCTGGGGATTCGGGATTCCTGCCGCCGGCATGCAGCTTGGGCAGCTCACGCCGACGAGCGTGGCGACGACGCTCAAAATACCGGCCGTTTGAAGTCACCACCTCATCAACCGTTGAATCGCAAGGAGACCCTCATGAGTAATCTGCGGATTGAAGAAGTCCCCGAGCTGACATCCCATGTGACAGCTCTCAAGGCTCTGGGGTATCGGAGCAAGGAAGAGGTGCTCGGCGTCGCGCGAGCGGCAGGCCCCGCCCTCTCCAGCTATCTGGGCACCGACACCGCCACGCTTCTCACGGCCCTGGAACCGCAGGGCGGAGGTCCGGCTGCCGTCGCAGTGCACCACCGGCACCCACTCGGCGTTCAGCTCGACAGCATCCCAGCCCCGAAATTCGCCTTCTCGCTGCCGGCGGCCGCCGCCGTGGCTCCCGTAGCTCTTCCTCCCTCCACCGATCTTTTTGCGGATATGCCTCCCCCTCTCGATCAGGGTGATCGCTCCACTTGCGTCGCCTTCGCCGCGCTCGCCGTCGTCGAGAACCGGGACACGCATGACGGCGCCTATCAGCAGATGTCCGAACAGTTCCTGTACTGGCTTTGCAAGCAGAACGATTCCATCCCGACGCTGCCGGGGACCTATCTGGCTGTCGCCTTCCCACAGCTCCAGAGCGACGGCTGCTGCCTCGAGGCCACCTGGAATTACGATCCGCAGGTCATTGTGGGCAATGAAAGTCAGGGGCCGCCGCCGCCAACCGCCGCCGCCGATGCCGCGACCCACCGGATCAACGCCTTCAATCAACTGTCTCCGACGTCCGTCGCGGACATCAAGCGCGAGCTCGCCAACGGCCACTGCGTCGCCTTCTCGATCCCGGTCTTCAACTCCTGGTATCTCAACCCCGTGGTCGAGAGCACCGGCGACATCACGAATCCGCTGCCGGGAGAGACGGTAGTCGGAGGTCACGCCATGGCGATCTTCGGCTACCAGGACGCAGCGGATCCCGAGGCCGACCCAGGTCTTGGCGGCGGTCACTTTCTGATTCGCAACAGTTGGTCGAACTGGGGGAGCGCCTCCACCCACGGAGCAGGTTACGGGACCATTCCCTATTCTTATATTGCCCGGCTCGGGAAGGAGGCGTATTCTCTGACTTAGCCCAGGCACCGAGCTCAACCCCGGAGAACGGCCGGACGCCATGAACAGCGACTATTTGAACCGCCTCGAGATCACGCCCGAAGAACGCGATCGCTTGACCGATCTCGGGGCGGCCAGCCCACTGGCCGTGCTGGGCATCCGCAAGGCAGCTCCGGAAGCGTTCGACCGCCTCCTCGGACCCGCCCGGGCCGAGGAGATCGCCGGTCAGCTAGCCGCTCTCCTCAGCGAAGAAGAACGCGCGGTCCTGGATCGCCCCGTGACCGCCCGTTCGCTCGGAGCACGGTTGGAACCGCCGCCGTCCGATCCTCGCGAAAAGAACTGACGCCCGTTGTACCGGTCGACCCTCAAGCCTCGTGGCTTCTTGAACCACATCCGAGATCTTGCGGACTCAATATCCGGTCCCCGGACGATAGGTCCGTCGGGCCGTCCTCGAAAGGAGAACCGCGATGAAGAACCTGCTGAGGCTGTCCGCGATGTTGGCCGTCGTCCTGGCAGCGTCCCTGACCGGCGCCAGCCGTACAGCCTTCGCTCTCGGCTCGTGCGCGAGCCTCAACGGCCGGGCGTGCAGCCCCCCGTTCAGCACCCAGCCCTGCGGGCTGCCCAACGGTGGCCAGGGAAGGTGCGTCTGCACGTCGCTGCACACCTTGACCTGCAACTGAGGATCGCCCCACGGACGCCAGGGGTCCTGGTCTGGAATCGCCCAGTCCTCGGCGACGCGGCGATTCCAGGCCGGACGGCTCCCCGTAGCTTGCTCAACCCGGCAAGCCCCCAGGCTCAGGCGTAAATGCCAGCCGTCGTAAGGTTCTGCGACCCGTCGTAACCTTCCGCGGCTCGCTGTAAGGATCTGCGAGCCGTCGTAAGCCTCTATGGAGCGTCGTAACGATGCGACGAGCCGTCGCAGCCTTCTGCTGTGCGTTGCAAGGATCTGCGGATCGTCGTAACCATCTGTGGCCTCTCGTAAGGATCTGTGGCTCGTCGCAACCCTCTGCAAGCCGCCGTAGGCGTCCGCGGCTCGCCGTAAGCCTACGCCGAGCCGTCGCACCCTTCTGCGGCGCGTTGTAAGGATCTGCGGCCATCGTAATCATCCGCGGTTCGCCGTAAGGATCTGCAAGCCGTCGTATCGATACGACGGGCCCCCTTCCCCCCCTCGCTCCAATGGCAACTGAAACTATTCCTCCGACCCCTCCTTGAGGGCTCGACGGCGTACAAACCGCATCTGACCGTAGGGCGCCCGCCCCGCCGCACTGTCCCGACGGTCTGACCCGACCGTCGGACGGTACCGTCCGACGTCCACTTTTTAACATTTCGGATTTCTTCCTCGCTGCCTGGCGAGGAGCAATCATGCTGGCATCTCCCTTGCGAAACGATCTCTGCGTAACCATTGAAAACGCCACCGGCTTCGATGTCTCGCTCCTGGTTATCTCCAAAAGAGCGAGCACCGGAACGTATGGCACCCGGCTCATCCAAAAAAGGAGATCGCAATGAGCAAGGCAGCAACCCTCCAGACCCCCACCGCCCCTTCCACCGCCACGCCGCCCACCGAGCAGCAGATCGCCATGACGCTGTCCGCGATCGCCTACGCACCCGACGGGAACGTGAGTCAGTACCTGGGAAGCTCCGATTACGATGCCTCGACTTGGACCCTTTCCTGGGGCCCGGCAGCGTCGCTCGACAACATGGTGTACGGCGCGTGGAGCGCCGCGACGAACAGCTACGCCGTGGTGGTCCGCGGCGCCGATCCCTGCGACGTGCGCGAGATCTTCGACGTGTGCAACCAAGTGTCCTGGCAGTACCCGCCGATGGGGGACGCCAGCATCTCCGCGGGCGCGAACGAGGCTCTGAACGACGTGCTGGGGCTGTCGGCGGGCGACGGTACCACGTTGCTGGACTGGATCTCCAACGTGGTGCTGCCGACCACCCCCACGGCGGCGCTCTGGGTCACCGGGCACAGCCTGGGCGGCTGCATCGCGTCGATGCTCGCGCCATACCTGTACAACTGGCTGGCCGAGCAGTCCATTGCTCAGGCGCTGCACGTGTACACCTTCGCGGCGCCGACCGCGGGCAACGCGGCGTTCGCGGAGCTGGCGGCGCAGGCGGGATCGATCAACAACCGCGTGTACAACACCCTCGACGTGGTGCCGCTGGCATTCAGCGATCTACCGGGGATGAAGACGATCTACGAGCCGACGTATGCGTGCCCCGATCTGCTGAAGCTCTGGATCGACGGCGTGATCGCCTGCGTGGGCTCGTACACCTACGTGCAGCCGCCCACGGTGGACTACGAACTTCCCGGCACGGGGAAGGGCTCGGACTACCTCAGCGAGGTGCGCGCCCAGCACAGCCACAACACGTACCTGACCCTGATGAACGCGCCAGGTTTTCCCTTTTGACCGGAACCTTTTCGCCGCGCCTGCCGGGGGAGGGATGTCTCCCGGCGAGCGCCACCTCCTGGATTCGGCTGGAACCTGTCCTGGCGGGCCCTTCCCCCCTCGCAAATCCAAGCGGTTCTGGGGCGAGCAAGGTCACCTGCCGAACCCTCCAGAGACGTTTCCTCCTTTGGCCCGGCGGGGCGCTCGATGAGATCCTCGTCGGCGTCCTGGGACGGGCCCAGCGCCGCTACCAAGTCCGTTGCTGTGGGTACATGTTCGCGTCCAAGCTCCGCGCGGGAGACCGCAACGCGCAGTTTCCACTCGGCAGCTTCCCGCCAGCTTTACCCTTCGTCGGAGGATGACCTCATCTCGGGATTCATGGACCCACAGATGTTTGCGTGAGCTCGTACAAACAGCATCTGACATCGCTCAAAAGGCTCAACTCGGCCACTCCTTGACCCTCCCGGACAGGACCTCGTAGAATCGGCTGGAACCTACTTGGATTTTAACAGGCCTGTGAATCGGCACTCTATTCGCCCGGAACAGGTTCTCGTACACGTCTGCGGTCTGCTCGGCTACACGCCGAACCGCGGCTTGCTGTACCGGGTCCTGCAGAAGCTGAAGGTCCGCGGGGAGCTCGCGGTCGAGTTCCCAGGCTGGGGAACCCGGCCGACGCGATATCGCAAGGGGGTCGCAGGAAAGGCCGGTTCCGGCTCCTGACCCTGCGTCCGGGGCCGAAGCGACGGCCGGCTAGCGCTGTCACCGCCACGGGGTGACTTGCGACACCAAAGTCGAGATTCGCAACACCACTACTGGGAACGGAACGGCGGGCACCGAGGTCGGAGTGACCGGGCGACGGTGGGGATATACCGGACTTTGACGGGCGCTTCGCCACCCGGAGTCTTTCCGTTGCAGTCCGAGGACCGGGTGTCTCAAAAGGAGAAAGGAGAGAGTGCGACCGCGGACTGAGTGACGCAGAGCGGGGCCTTTGTGCCTCAGGCCGAGCGGCCGGCGTTTCAGTGATCGGCGGCCGCGTCGCGAACAACGCCGCCTTCTCCCCCTCTCTTCCGCCATCCCTACCGATAAAAGATCGGAAACTCCCCGGCTTCGCCTCGTGCATCAGGCCGTAGACCGCTTCGAAGATTGGCACTTATTCCCAGGTCTGTCAATTGGGCTCCGCGCCCGTACGCCCCCCTCACAAACCCATGTGGCTCTAGGGCGAAGAAGATTCGGGGGTGTTTTTACGTCTTATTGGGCATGAGAAAGCTACGCTACGTCCCCCAATCCCGGACCCTCGTCTCCATCACCAACCGTACCATCCAGGGGCGCTATCTCCTCACTCCTGGCAGCTCGTTCAACGACCTCTTCCTGGGCATCCTGGGAAGGACCCAACGGAGCCACGAAATGGAGATCGCGGCCGCCACCGTCCTGTCCAACCACTTTCACCTCCTCCTGATCGTCGACGACGCGAAAGAGGTCGCGGACTTCATGCGGGACCTTCAGTCCAAGGTGGCCCGCGAGGTCAACCGGCTGACCGGTTGGAAGGGACCGGTCTTCGAGCGACGTTATGAGATGACCGTCGTCACCAACGAGGAAGGCGCCCAAGTCGAGCGCCTCAAGTACGTCCTGGCGAACGGAGTCAAGGAGAACCTGGTGGAGCGGATCTGCGAGTGGCCCGGTGTGCACTCCGCCGAGGCTCTGATGCACGGTACGCCTCTCCAGGGTCACTGGTTCGACCGTACCCGACAGTACGCAGCCAGGAACCAGGGCGAAGAGCTCCGCCAGGACCAATATGTGTTCGCCGAGTCCGTGGTGCTCTCGCCGATCCCCTGCTGGGCGCATCTGCCTGTCGACCGCTACCGCGAGCGGATCAAGTCCTTGGTCGAGCAGGTCGACACCGAGGCCGCCAGGGCGAGGCGGCAATCAGGAGCCAGCGTCCTTGGCGCCAAGGCGATCCTGGCCCAGGATCCCCTGACCCGGCCCGACTCGGTGGCGCGCTCTCCCGCTCCGCTCGTTCACGCGGCGACGAAAGCCGCTCGCAAGCTGTTCCATGGGATCTACGCGGAATTCGTAAGCGCCTTCCGGGCTGCGGCCGAGGCCCTCCGCCAAGGCCGCCAGGAGGTCTCCTTCCCCGCCGGGAGTTTCCCACCCGCAATGCCGTTCGTGCCAACCTGATCGCGCAGGGCGGGTTCCTTGACAGCCTCAGCGTCCGCCGGAGGGCGATTTCGACGAGCGCAGAGCCTCGCCCGTTCGAAGGTGTATCTGAAAACCCTCCCAAGCTCGTTCCGAGGCCTGGATTCCGGCCAAGGCGGCCAGGATTCGAGGCTGGCAGGGCTACTTTGAGGGTGTGGTTTCCTGAGGACCCTGGTACCTATTCGGCACCTATTCGGAGGACCCTGGCACCCATTCGGGGCCGAAGCGAAGGCCGGCTAGCGCTGTCACCGCCACGGGGTGACTTGCGACACCAAAGTCGAGATTCGCAACACCACGACTGGGAACGGAACGGCGGGGACCGAGGTCGGAGTGACCGGGCGACGGTGGGGATATACCGGACTTTGACGGGCGCTTCGCCACCCGGAGTCTTTCCGTTGCAGTCCGAGGACCGGGTGTCTCAAAAGGAGAAAGGAGAGAGTGCGACCGCGGACTGAGTGACGCAGAGCGGGGCCTTTGTGCCTCAGGCCGAGCGGCCGGCGTTTCAGTGATCGGCGGCCGCGTCGCGAACAACGCCGCCTTCTCCCCCTCTCTTCCGCCATCCCTACCGATAAAAGATCGGAAACTCCCCGGCTTCGCCTCGTGCATCAGGCCGTAGACCGCTTCGAAGATTGGCACTTATTCCCAGGTCTGTCAATTGGGCTCCGCGCCCGTACGCCCCCTCACAAACCCATGTGGCTCTAGGGCGAAGAAGATTCGGGGGTGTTTTTACGTCTTATTGGGGCATGAGAAAGCTACGCTACGTCCCCCAGTCCAGGACTCTCGTCTCCATCACCAACCGTACCATCCAGGGGCGCTATCTCCTCACTCCTGGCACCTCGTTCAACGACCTCTTCCTGGGCATCCTGGGAAGGACCCAACGGAGCCACGAAATGGCGATCGCGGCCGCCACCGTCCTGTCCAATCACTTTCACCTCCTCCTGATCGTCGACGACGCGAAAGAGGTCGCGGACTTCATGCGCGACCTTCAGTCCAAGGTGGCCCGCGAAGTCAACCGGCTGACCGGTTGGAAGGGACCGGTCTTCGAGCGACGTTATGAGATGACCGTCGTCACCAACGAGGAAGGCGCCCAAGTCGAGCGCCTCAAGTACGTCCTGGCGAACGGAGTCAAGGAGAACCTGGTGGAGCGGATCTGCGAGTGGCCCGGTGTGCACTCCGCCGAGGCTCTGATGCACGGTACGCCTCTCCAGGGTCACTGGTTCGACCGTACCCGACAGTACGCAGCCAGGAATCAGGGCGAAGAGCTCCGCCAGGACCAATATGTGTTCGCCGAGTCCGTGCTGCTCTCGCCAATCCCCTGCTGGGCGCATCTGCCTGCCGACCGCTACCGCGAGCGGATCAAGTCCTTGGTCGAGCAGGTCGACACCGAGGCCGCCAGGGCGAGGCGGCAATCAGGAGCCAGCGTCCTTGGCGCCAAGGCGATCCTGGCCCAGGATCCCCTGACCCGGCCCGACTCGGTGGCGCGCTCTCCCGCTCCGCTCGTCCACGCAGCGACGAAGGCCGCTCGCAAGATGTTCTATGGGATCTACGCGGAATTCGTGAGTGCCTTTCGGGCCGCGGCCGAGGCCCTCCGCCACGGCCACCGGGACGTCTCCTTCCCCGCCGGGAGTTTCCCGCCCGCGCTTCCATTCGTGCCAAGCTGATCGCGTAGGGCGGGTTCCTTGACAGCCTCAGCGTCCGCCGGAGGGCGATTTCGACGAGCGCAGAGCCTCGCCCGGTCGAAGGTGTATCTGAAAACCCTCCCAAGCTCGTTTCGAGACCTGGATTCCGGCCAAGGCGGCCAGGATTCGAGGCTGGCAGGGCTACTTTGAGGGTGTGGTTTCCTGAGGACCCTGGCACCTATTCGGTCTCGCCGTGACTCCTTGGCTCCGTGAGGCTATAGGAGGCACTGACAAGAAATCGCCTTAGCGCTATCTCTGCTTGGAAATTCGTGACTGGCATTGTCTTGAGCCTGCGGATCAGACCGAGTAGTTGTAATGGGAGCCCGTCGCATAATCATAGAGTGAAATTGAATTTCCGTTTACCTTCCCGCTAAAGTGGCTGGAAGTTCCGAACTCGTATCCCTTGAACGTATTGTCGTTGACTTCGAGGGTAAGATGGGCGGAGTCACCATAGTCGTACAAAGAGAATCGCTGTCCGTTGAAGTCGCCACCGATGTGGCATGAGCGACCATGATCGTAGACCCTTACTTTCTCCGGGGAGACTTCGCCGCTAATGTTCCGGTGAGAGCCTGCGTCAAAGTCATAGACCGACCCTGAGTTCTTCCCTGTTATCAGACGGCCAGCGATAAACGCAGCGACAGCTCGCGAGTGTGCTCTCAATGATTGCTCCTAGACCGCATAACGCGCTTGGCGGTGAGCGGCGGTACCGCACGATAGTGCGGTACCCGTCCGCTCGACCGTCTGTGTTAGGCGTCCTGCCACAAACCTAGAATTCATCATCTAGCCTCATCCCGGAAAACACCAATACGCCCTGAGCCCAGACCGATTGCCATTCCGATTCCGGGATGTCGAAACGGATCGTATACAATGCGCCAGTGCTGTTGTTGGCAGCGGCCGAAGCGGCGACGTACTGCCTGGGCACGCCTGCAATGCTTGGCGCGTAGCGGGCGACAGTTGCAAACGTTCTAATGACGCTGACCGTGCTCTCTTGGATAGGCGCCGATTCCGAGGATCCCGAACTGATCGACTGAACAAAGCCCCTGAACCTTGCTTCTGGAGTTGCCTTGAACGCTGGGCCCGCCGGCAACACCTCATATGATGCATCCTCGCCTTCTCCTATAGTTCGGAACGTCCACCCATCGGGGACTGCAAGGTAAACCTTGACCTTCGGTATCGGCTGCCAGTGGCAGCCCGGCGGTGCAGGTGGCTCTTCGGCTTTAGCTACCATGGCCCCGCCAAGGCATGCGATGGCGAGCCACGCGAAAAGAACTCTAGGACTCTTTCGAATCATCCCTGACCTTTCTCAGGACGCCTAACGGGAATGCTGCTAACCGGCGGCGTAGCCGTCCGGATGAGCAGCTGTGTTCGGCGGTTTCTCAGTCGCCACTTCAGGCTCCTCCTCTTCTTTAGAGCCCCTCCTCAACAGGCTCTCTGCCCTTGAGAAAGCCACCGAAAAGAACAGACGTGTATTGACGTAGCCGCCGATAAATCCCATCGCACTGAAAAGCACAATTAGAGCTGCAGCTGTAGATTCAGCCCCTGGTTGCGGCTGAGTTCCGACAATATAAGAAGCACATCTCTCGACCAAGCCCGGGATCTTCTTGAGCTCAACGAGACCCACTCCAATAATAGCTTTCGTTAGCCAGTCTGACACTCTTTCTAAATTTGTGTTCGCCCGAATGATGGGTAGGCTGTGCTTTGTGGACTTCTCGGCTTGGCTTAAAGAGCCATTGCCCTCTTGCACAGCTCTCGGAACACCAAAGATGAACCCAACAAGGCTACCAGCGGCCAGACAGGCAAAAGCCCACAACCCTGCCTTGGGGCGACTTAGATCCCCTTGCCAAAGCACAAACAACATTCCGAAGAAGACTGGCAGAAATACAAAGAAGAAGGAGTCTCGATAGCTTCCCCACCAACTCAGGAAGAGTTCGCTCGTGACTGATGGAGTCCTCTTGCGCATTTATCTGTATCTCAGTCAATACTGCTCATCTACTGCCTCATCATCTCATCATGCCTTGTCGCCCAACCTTGGATTCAACGTCTACTTTCCCTGCTCTACGTACCGCCAAGACGACAGAATTCTTGAGCCTGAGGCGATCATAGCAAGCGGCGGCGTCCGTCTGGTATCTCATTTTATTGGTTAAGCTTAGGGGGTAGACTACCGCGATGCTGTATTCTCGTCAATGCCATGGAGACTGTCGCATAAGCAACTGTGCGGATGGGGTCGACGACAGGTGCTTATACGACAAAATGCCTCGGATGGATGGAATTGGCTCGGCGTAGTATTACACGACAGGTCGATGGCGATATGCATCTCCCTCAGGCTTGCTCGAGATCTCCCATAAAGTCCTGAGAAGCAAGATCTTGGCGGCACCGACGGCTCCGTAAAGTCATTCTTATACGACGTCGGCTGTCGTGTAAGCCACTCTATAGACGGTCCACCGGACTCTGCACGCCCCGCCCTTCTCGATTCAGAACGTGGGTGTAGATCATCGTCGTCTGGACACTCCTGTGGCCCAGCAACTCCTGCACCTTACGGATATCGTAGCCGGCTTGAAGGAGATGGGTCGCGAAGGAGTGGCGGAGGGTGTGGCAGGTCGCAGGCTCGACGATCCGTGTTTCCCGCACCGCTCCTGCCCAAAGGCACCGCCCCCTTGGGGCGGATGGGATTCCGGGTGACTGCCTACCTGGCGCTGAAGCGCCAGGCTCTTCAAATTTTGCCCTTTCAGGGCGGGTTCCCGGATGGATCGGGGCACAGGCGCCCAGATGTTTATAAGAGCGCTTCCACAGCCTCGGGGTCCCCGCACCTTTCCTTACAGGAGATCCCCCACCCGCCCAACTCCGGGCGTGTCTGGGCGGCGATCTTCGGAAGGAGGGTGTATGGCGCATCGGAGCGGTTGGCGTCGTGTCGTCCTGGTCTTGATGCTGATGCTGGTTTCCGTGCCGGCGATGGCGGGGGCGCGGCCGAGCGGACGGCGCGGTGAGGGGCGGGGGTTCGCGGCAGTGTGGCGGGCGGCGGTGCGGTGGGTGGTGCCGGCGAATTGGCTGGCGAAGCTGGGGCCGGAGATTGATCCGGATGGCGTCACAGGTGGGACGGTCCCGCCCGGCTGCTCGGGGTCGTCGGTCCAGTGCGATCAGCTTGGGCCGGGGATGGACCCCAACGGGTAGACGTCCGGTGCCGGCGGGCTTGCGAGGTTCCGCCGGCACATCTTTTTGTTCCGGTGTCACGAAATGGGGCTCTCGGGAGACTTATCTAGTCAGAGAACCTGATTTCGAGGGACCGAGACCGATTGAGCGACATTCACATCACCCGCGAGCTGCTCCGCGCCGTGGCTCGCGGCGAGCTGTCCGAGCGCGCCCTCGCCCAGATCGAGGCCCACCACCTCGAGAGCCTCTGCCCCGTTTGCCGACGGGAGGTCCAGGCATGGCGGGAGGAGCAGACGGGTCCGACCGGCTATGAATATGCCCTCCAGGCGCTCCCCGCCGTGCTCGGACGGCATGCATCCGATCTCCTGAAGCTGGGCCGGCAGGCCGAGCGGGACCTGAAGGATCTCCTGGCGATCCCTTCAGCGGAGCGCATCGCGCGGATCGGCCGAGCTCGCGGCCGCTTCCGGGGAACCGTCCTCGCCGAGCGGCTGATCGAGGAGAGCCGCCGGCGGACTCCGGCCGATCCTCGGGAAGGCTACGATCTCGCCGAGTTGGCTCGCACCGTGGTCCAGCGCTCCCCGGATCATCCGGATTCCTTCTCTCTGCTCGCCCTCGCGTCCGCCCGGATGGCGAACGCCTGCCGGGCCGGCGGCGATCTGCGCCGGGCCGGCGAGCATTTTCAGTACGTCCGCTATGTCGTGAGCCATGAGGGGGTCACCGATCCTCTCGTGCTGGCCCAGGTCGATCATCTGGAGGGCTCGTTGCGCAAGGATCAGCGCCGGTTCGAGGAGGCCAAGGCGCTGCTGACTCGCGCCGCGATGCTGTTCCGGATCAGCGGCGCCGCCGTCGAAACCGCGCGGGTCCTCCTCAAATTGGGAGCGCTCTTTTTCCAGCAAGACCTTTTCGAGAGGGCGGTAGACACCACGGAAGCCGCGCTCGAAAGGTTGCCGCCAGAACAGGAGCCGCGCCTGTACCTCAGCGGCCGTCACAACCTGGCGCTCTATCTCGCCGAGGCTGGGCGGTTTGCGCAGGCGGCCGGTCTGGTGGCGGCGGACGAGGACCTTTACCGGCAGATCCAGGAACCGTGGCTCCAGCTCCGGCTCTCCTGGCTACGCGGGAAGATCGCCGCCGGGCTGGGAGAGACGGTGGAGGCCGAGCGTTTCTTCCGCGAGACCCGAGACGGCTTCGTGCGGCAGGAGAACGGGTACGACGCCGCGATGGCGTCCCTCGATCTCGCGCTCCTCTATCTAAAGGAGGGGCGGACGGCGGAGGTCCTGCCGATCGCGGAGGAGATGGTGACGCTGTTCGAGGCGCAGGACGTACACCGGGAGGCCCTGGCGGCCGTCCTCCTCTTCCAGGAGGCGGCGCAGCGCGAGGAGGTCACGGCGGGGATGGTGCGCGAGCTGGCTGGCCGGTTGGAGACGGTCCGGCGCGGGGGGACAGGGGCGTCGGCGTAGGGCGGGCGGAGCCTCCGACGCCCGGGCATAAATGCCCGGGCGCCGGAGGCTCCAGTCTCGGCTCAAGGGCCCGTCGCCGGCATCCGTAGAATCGGCTGGAACCTCTTTTGGCGTTGGGGAAAGTCTCATCCAAGAAGCGGAATGTCCCGGATAAGCTTCCGAACGTTCCTCCGACCATCTGAGACGTTCGAATCGCTATCCGGGACATTCGTCAAGCCATCCGGGACATTCGTCAAGCCATCCGGGACATTCGTCAAGCCATCCGGGACATTCGTCAAGCCTTCCGGGACATTCGTCAAGCCTTCCGGGACGTTCGGACCGCCGTCTGAGACGTTCCCCTAGCCGGTTGGAACGTTCCCCCAGTCGATAGGGACATCCGTCCCCTCCTCTGAACCCTTCGCCTTCGGATCTGGAACACTCGTCCTGCCGGGAGAACGATTTCCCTTGGCTTCACTCGCTCGGAATCGCCTGGCACCTCGGTTCGGCACCTCGGTTCGGTTATCGCACCCCTTCAGGGCGCAGGAGAGGTGGCTGGCGACAATACCCAGGGCGTTGCCCTGGGCTAAATTATCACGGGCTTTCAGCCCGGCCTCTCCGATCGGCGACAAGCATGACAGCCTTGCCCCGGACCCCAACAGGCCGTGGCGGTTCGCAAAGAACAACACGCCCGCCATGGTCCTGAATAGTGGTCACGGTCACGGAGCGCTAAACTTCTTCTGAATCGTCGCTACCGCTCCCTGGAAGGCGCGCTGAATCCCCCTCTTGTGGAGATGATGGCGCCGCCACTCCCCGGAGCGGGGATCACGCGATGATCAGGCCGGAACCTCGTACTGCCAAGCGAGAGGTGCCAAGCACCTATTCGGGGCAGTCAGCTATACCGCGGGGGGGCGGTCAGATTCGGCGTTCCTTACCACCGCCGCGACGGTGGAGGCGTCGGATCTGGCGCGCATCGCCTACGTCGCTTCCGCCAGGCGCTTCACGCCCTCAAGGGTGCGCAATGCCTTGCGGGCCATGAGACGCCGCAGAAGGAGGGCGTTCAACACTCGCATCTTCCACCCAATGGGCTCGTAGTAAGCTTCGAGGACCGCATCCGTCTCGAAATCCCCCTGCGGCACGAGGATACTGTCCACGACAAAGTCCCGCAACATCTTGCTGATTCCCCAGGTGTCTTCAGGAAAGGCCGTGGAGAATCTTTCGCCGGGGACGTAGTCGACCACCTCTTCAACACAACTGCCTTTCCGACCCTCCAGTATCGTGCATCGGTACTTTATGCCTGTCGCCCTCGTGCTCTGCCCTGAGAGGAGATCAACCTTTCCGACCTCCGCATGGTACTTGGGGATCAGGGATATGTCGTCGACGATCGCCCAGAGCCGTTCACGCGAGGCCTTGATCCTCAACGATATTCTCCACTGAAAGCTCTCTCTCATCTCAGAGTTCCTTCCGAGTCATGTCCAAAGCCTGCACGTGACATCGCCCTTCTCTCGCATGAGCACACGGGCCCGCAACCATCAGCGAGTGTGGAAAACATCGGCCTACTTGGACGGCTCCGGCGGAAGATGCTCGACGACGAGCCCGCCTGCGCCTTCCTTGGGCGTCCCGCCTGAGCGCTCGAAGTACCCCTCGCTGAGGTTGTAGGTCAAGGACGCCTCGGTTTCGCTGCCGAAGCTCACCGAGGTCCGACGGTCCAGAGAAGAGACCACGGTGCCGCTCTCCGCCCGTGACACCATCAGGAAAACTGACGGCGACGCGGCCAGCCGCGCGGGAACCCGAAAGGGCACCTGGACCACGGACGCGACGTTCCGGTCGAGCGGAGCGCCATCCACGTTGGCCCTTTGATAGAGACCGAGTGTCAGGAGATGGTTCGGAGTGTCATACTGATTGCGGGCTTCATACACGTTTGCGGGCACGGCGGGCACGCCGTCCTGCGGAGGATCGAATCTCCCTGAGGAATTCAATTCGTAGAATTTTCCCCGGGAAGCGGGAAGCCCGGTGATGGACAGGATCTCGATCCTCGCCCCCCGCTCGGGTGTCGTCAGCGAAGAGTAAATCCCATACTCCTCCTCCCAAGTGACGACATTGTCCGCCCGCGGACGGACCGCGAGCCACGCCACGGGCGTACGGTTATCAAAAAAACCCAGGTCCTTGACGATGACGACATGGAAACCGTTGGAGATCAGCGTCCGGAGATCGTTTGGACTGAAGTGGAGGCGCAACTTATAGGTGGTCATTCGGGGTCTCCTGGTAGTTTCGCCTTGGACGGTATCATGCGGCCGGGGCTCCCACAGACAGAGGACGTCCTGGTCTAGAATCCACGCATGACCGACCCAGCCCAGCCCTCGGAGACTCCCACGCCCCCCCTCCTCACTCCCCTGACCCTGCGCGGCGTGACGTTCCGCAACCGCATCGTAGTCTCCCCGATGTGCCAGTACAGCGCCGAGGAGGGGGTGGCCAACGATTGGCACCTGGTCCATCTCGGCAGCCGGGCGGTGGGGGGCGCGGCGCTGGTGATGGTCGAGGCCACGGCGGTCACTCGCGACGGCCGGATCTCGCCGGCGGACATGGGGATCTGGAGCGACGCGCACGTCGAGCCGCTGGCCCGCATCGCGCGCTTCGTGGAGTCTCAGGGGGCCGTCGCCGGCATCCAGCTCGCCCATGCCGGACGCAAGGCGAGCACGAAGGCGCCGTGGGAAGGCGGGGGTCCGCTGATGACGCCCGAGGAAGGGGGGTGGACGGTCGTCGGCCCCAGCCCGATTCCGTTCCGCGAGGGCGGCCCGGTTCCCGCGGCGCTCGACGAGGCGGGGATCGACGAGGTGGTCGCGGCGTTCGAGGCGGCGGCGCGGCGCGCGGTCGCCGCGGGTTTCCGGGTGATCGAGATCCACGCGGCCCACGGCTATCTGCTGCACCAGTTCCTCTCGCCGTTCAGCAATCAGCGCGACGACCGCTACGGTGGCAGCCTGGAGAACCGGATTCGCCTGACCCTCCGCGTGGCCGAGCGCGTGCGCGGCGCCATACCCGCCGAGTTGCCCCTCTTCGTGCGGATCTCGGCGACCGACTGGGCGCCCGACCCGGTGAAGAACGGCTGGAACCTCGATCAGTCGATCCAGCTCGCGCGCTGGCTCAAGCTGATCGGCGTCGACCTCATCGACGCCTCCTCCGGCGGCACCCTGCCACGCGTGAGCATCCCGGTCGGTCCGGGCTACCAGGTGCCGTTCGCACGGCGTATCCGCAAGGAGGCGAACATGGCGACGGCGGCGGTGGGGATGATCACCGAGCCGCAGCAGGCCAACGAGATCATCCAGCAGGACGAGGCGGACCTCGTCTTCCTCGCCCGCGAGATGCTGCGCGAGCCCTACTGGGCGGTCAAGGCCGAGCGCGAGCTTGGACAGGCACCGATCTTGCCAATGCAATACGAGCGGTCCCGGCAATAGGCCGCCCGCTCTTATGAAAAACGAAACGCATCCCGGCTTCGTGCGCGTCCGCGGCGCCCGCGAGCACAACCTGAAGAACGTCGATCTGGTGATCCCGCGCGACGCCCTGGTGGTGTTCACGGGCGTTTCGGGGTCGGGAAAGTCGTCGCTGGCCTTCGGCACGCTCTACGCGGAGGCGCAGCGGCGGTACCTCGAATCGGTCTCGCCCTACGCCCGGCGGCTGTTCCACCAGATGGCGGTACCGGAGGTCGACGAGATCGACGGCCTGCCGCCCGCGGTGGCCCTCCAGCAGCAGCGGGGCTCGCCGACCACCCGCTCGTCGGTGGGGAGTGTCACCACGCTCTCCAACCTCCTGCGGATGCTCTACTCGCGGGCCGGCGACTACCCGCGCAATCAACCGCTGCTCTACGCCGAGTCGTTCTCGCCGAACACGCCCGAGGGGGCCTGCCCGCGCTGCCATGGGCTCGGCCGGATCTACGAGGTGACGGAGCGCTCGATGGTGCCGGACGACTCACTGACGATCCGCGAGCGGGCCGTCGCCGCGTGGCCGCCGGCATGGCATGGGCAGAACCTGCGCGACATCCTGGTCACCCTCGGCTACGACGTCGACCGCCCCTGGCGCGACCTCCCCAGGAAGGATCGCGACTGGATCCTGTTCACCGACGAGCAGCCGACCGTGCCGGTCTACGCCGGTTACACGCCCGAGGAGACGCGCCGCGCCCTGAAGCGCAAGGAGGAGCCGAGCTATCAGGGGACCTTCTCCAGTGCTCAGCGCCATGTGCTGCATACGTTCGCCAACACCCACAGCCCGCTGATGAAAAAGCGGGCGGCGCGCTACATGCTGAGCAGCGACTGCCCGCTCTGCCACGGCAAACGGCTTCGCCGCGAATCCCTTTCCGTAAAATTCGCGGGCTTCGACATCGCCGAGATCTCCAGCCTGCCGCTCGTCCGTCTGGCCGCCGTGGTGCGACCCCACGCGGAAGGGACGGCGAAGACGAAGGCGGAAATCGATCATCCGGAAAAACTGATCGTGACCCGCCGGATTGCCGAGGATCTGGTGGGACGGCTCGCCGTGCTGCTCGACCTCGGGCTCGGCTATCTGTCGCTGGAGCGGAGCACGCCCACGCTCTCCCCCGGCGAGCTTCAGCGGCTGCGGCTGGCGACGCAGGTGCGCTCGAACCTGTTCGGCGTGGTCTACGTGCTCGACGAGCCCTCCGCCGGCCTCCATCCGGTCGACACAGAGGCGCTGCTGACGGCCCTCGCTGGATTGAAGGCCTCGGGCAATTCGCTCTTCGTGGTCGAGCACGAGCTGGACGTGATCCGCCACGCGGACTGGATCGTGGATGTGGGCCCGGCGGCCGGAGAGAAAGGCGGTCACGTGCTCTACAGTGGGCCACCGGCGGGGCTCGAAAACGTGGAAGCTTCACAGACCCGGCGGCACCTTTTCGGGACGCAAGCGCTTCCCGATCGGACGCCGCGGACGCCCGCGGGCTGGCTGAAGCTTACCGGCGTCACCCGCAACAATCTCGACCGGCTCGACGTTGAGTTTCCATTGGGAGTGTTCACGACGGTCACCGGCGTTTCGGGCTCGGGAAAGTCGAGCCTGGTCAGCCAGGTGCTGGTGGAGCTGGTCGGCGAGGAGCTCGGGCATACTATCGAGGTCGAGGAAGAGGAGGGCGAGGATCTGGAGCGCACCGCCGTGATCACCACCGGCGGCCGGATCGCCAGCGGCATGGAAACGATCAAGCGCCTGGTGCAGGTGGATCAGAAACCGATCGGCCGCACGCCACGCTCGAACCTGGCGACTTATACCGGCCTGTTCGATCACGTCCGCAAGCTGTTCGCCGGTACCCGCATGGCACGCGCCCGCCACTACGACGCTGGGCGTTTCTCGTTCAACGTCCGCAAGGGGCGCTGCGCGACCTGTGAGGGGGAGGGCTTCGTGATGGTCGAGCTGCTCTTCCTCCCCAGCGTCTACGCGCCTTGCCCCACCTGTCATGGCGCGCGCTACAACGAGAAAACGCTGGAGATCAAATTTCACGATAAGAACATTGCCGACGTGCTGGCGATGACGGTCGACGAGGCCTGGGATTTCTTTCCCGAGGAGCCGCAGGTCTGCCGCTCGCTCAAGGTCCTGCGCGAG
This sequence comes from uncultured Acidobacteriota bacterium, assembly GCA_963718645.1. GTDB lineage: Bacteria > Acidobacteriota > Thermoanaerobaculia > Multivoradales > UBA5704 > DATARR01. Next base: position 212,348 of record OY970373.1, on the reverse strand, counting down.
GTCGGTCTTGGCTATATCCGCCTCGGCCAGCCGGCCACCGAGCTCTCCGGCGGCGAGGCGCAACGGATCAAGCTGGCGACCGAGCTGCAACGCGCTGGGCGCGGCAATACCCTTTACATTCTCGACGAGCCGACGACCGGTCTCCACCCCACCGACGTCGAGCGGCTGATGACGCAGCTCGACGGTCTGGTCGAGGCGGGCAACACCGTGATCGTCGTCGAGCACGACATGCGGGTGGTGGCGGGGAGCGACTGGGTGATCGACATCGGTCCCGGCGCGGGCGAGGAGGGAGGGCGCGTGGTGGCCTCCGGCCCTCCCGCCGAGGTGGCGAGGTCACCCGAAAGCCGCACGGCGCCCTATCTGGCGCACTTTCAGAACGGCGATTGAAGCTCCTCGCTTCGATCGGCCTCCGTGGCCTGCGACCTCATCCCCAGCCCTTCTCCTAAAGGAGAAGGGGGACGACTGCGTCGGCCCGGACGATCGGATGTAGTCTGGAGGACCGCCCCGGCGGGTGGCGTCTCGCTCCGCCCTTGCCGGGAAACCTCAGACCGCGACCCTCAGGAGGAATCGATGAAGAAACAGGTCCGTCTGCCGAAACGTCTGAAGCTGCACCGCGAAACCCTCTGCGCTCTGGAGGCCCCGGCGCTCGTCGGAATCGGGGGAGGCGCGTCGGCCGCCGCCTGCAACACCCATAAACCCGGTTGCGCCACCAACACCCTCTGCCCGAATACCGTCTGCCTGATCTGCACTGCCTCGGCATGAAAAGCGCGCCGCCCGGGCCTCCGGGCTCGGGCGGCGCGAGGGCCAGGTCACAGGTCGCTCCTCTCTCTCCTTGACAGACTAGGAGAGCGCTGCCACACTCCTAGTCCAGCTAGGAGGAGAGAGACGCGATGGCCAAGACCGCAGACCTGCTTCCCGGAACCCTCGACATGCTGATCCTCAAGGCGGTGTCCCTGGCACCTCTGCATGGATACGGTGTGCTGCTCCGCATCCGCCAGATTTCGGGCGAGGCTCTGGAGATCCCGCAAGGCTCGCTGTACCCGGCGCTCTACCGGCTAGAGCACCAGGAGCTCATCGCCGCCGAATGGGGCCAGAGCGAGAACAACCGCAAGGCGAAGTTCTACACGCTCACACCGGCCGGCCGCCGGCGGCTGCGCGAGGAGACCGCCGACTGGAACCGCCTGGCGACCGCGATCGCGGCGGCCCTGAACACCAAGCCGGAGGAGGTGTGACGTGTTGGGACACCTCTTCTCCGCCTTCCAGACGCTCCTCCGCCGGCGCCAGTTCGAGGATGGCATGGCCGAGGAGATGCGCTTCCATATCGATCAGTACGCGGACGACCTCGTGCGCTCCGGCGTGTCCGCGGACGAAGCGGCGCGCCGCGCGCGCCGGGAGTTCGGCCACCTCGACAACCTCAAGGAGGACTGCCGCGAGGCGAGCGGCCTGCGCCTGTTCGACGAAATCCATCAGGACGCGCGCTATGCCGTCCGGCTGATGCGCAAGACCCCAGGCTTTACGGCGACCGCCCTGCTGACGCTGGCGCTCTGCCTGGGAGCCAATCTGACGATCTTCGCCGTCGTCGATTCGGTCCTCCTGCGGCCGCTCCCCTTCCCCGCCGGCGACCGGCTGGTGAGCGTCTACAACACCTATCCCAAGGCCGGCGTGCCCAACGACGGCTGCTCGCTGGCGAATTATTACGAACGCCGTGGGCAGATCCCGGCCTTCTCGGGGCTGGCGATCTACCGCGACGCCATGGCGGTCGTGGGCGATACGGGCACGAACGAGCAGATGCCGGTCTCGCGGGTCTCCCCGGACTTCTTCTCCACCCTGGGGCTCGGCCCGGTGAAGGGACGCACCTTTACGGAGGCGGAGACCGCGGAGGGGAAAAACGACGCGGCCATCCTCACGGACAGCTACTGGCGACAGCAGCTAGGCGCCGACCCACGCGTGCTCGGCCACCGGATCCGCGTCAACGGCATCTCCAGGACCGTAGTGGGAATCTTGACGCCTCGCTTCAGCTTCCTCTCCTCCCAAGCGCGGATCTACATGCCGCTCGCGTCGAGCCCGGACGAGCGCGCGCCCCGCCAGCGGCATTCCGGGACCGCCCGCATGATCGCCCGGCTCCGGCCGGGAGCCACTCTGGCGGAAGCCCAGGCGCAGATCGACGCACGCAACGCCGCCGTGGAGGTGAACGGCCCGCAGGCAAGGATGATGGCCGACGCGGGCTTCCGCTCGCTCGTGGTGCCTCTGCGGGCGGATCACGTGGCCGCGGTCCGCCCCACCTTGTTGCTGGTGCAGGCGGGGGCTCTCTTCCTGCTCCTCATCGGCGGAGTCAATCTGGTGAACCTTTTGCTCATCCGCGCCAGCGGCCGGGTGAAAGAGCTGGCGGTCCGGCAGGCGCTCGGAGCGAGCCGGCGGCACCTCGTGATCGGCGCCCTGGTGGAGAGCACGCTGCTGGCGCTGGCCGGAGGCCTTCTTGGGCTGGCCGCCGGAGCGGGAGGCATTCGCCTCCTGGCCTTTCTGGGGGTCGACCGCCTGCCCCTGGGATCGCACGTGGCCTTCGACGGCTACCTGGCGCTGATCGCCCTGGCGGGCTCGCTCACCGTGGGGATCGCCCTCGGGCTGCCGGTGGCCTGGCTCAGCCTGCGTAACGCCTCGGCCCCCGGGCTGCAGGCCGAGTCCCGGAGCACCACGACCGGCCGGGCCGCGCAACGGCTGCGCCACGCCTTTATCGTCGCCCAGATCGCCCTGGCCTTCGTGCTGCTCGCAGGGGCGGGCCTGCTGGGCTTGAGCCTGCGGAAGGTGATGACCGTCTCCCCCGGATTCCGGTCCGGCAACGTTCTGAGCGGGCAGTTGGTGCTGCCGGTGAAGAGCTATTCGGGCCGGCAGGACCTGCTCACGGTCACCGAGAGGCTCACCGCGGAGATCGGCCGCCAGCCGGGCGTGCAGGCGGTGGGCTTCGCGACCAACGTGCCGCTGAGCGGCATCAGCAACAAGAGCGCGGCCACGGTCCAGGGGCATCGGTCCCAGCCCGGAGAGGCGCCGCACGCGGTCTACTCCTACAGCGTGGGCGGCGACTACTTCTCCGCCCTGGGCTTTTCGCTGCGCGAGGGTCGCTTCCTCACCGCCGACGACTCCCGCCGCGCCGAGCGGTACTGCGTCGTCGACGAGGATTTCGCCCGCCGGTATTGGCCTGAGAGCGGGCCTCAAAGCGGGCCTAAAAGCGGGCCCCACGACAGCGCGATCGGCCAGAAAGTTTTCGAAGGCGGCTCAGCCGGAGAGAGCCCTGCCGAGGCCTATACCATCGTGGGCGTCGTCGGCCCGGTGAAGCAGGCGGGGCTGGTCGAGGACGAGGCCGAGGGCGCGGTCTACTACCCCTTCGGGCACCGGATGGATCATAGCCTTTGGCTGGTGGTCCGCACGAGCCTGCCTCCGGAATCGCTTGGGGCCGCGTTGCGCAGGGCCGTCCGGACGGTCGATCCCGAGCTGCCGGTCACTGACGTCCGATCAATGGAGACCCGCATCGCCGACAGCCTCGTCGCCCGCCGCTCGCCGGCGCTGCTGGCCGGCCTCTTCTCCGCCATCGCCGTGCTGCTCACCGCGATCGGAACCTACGGAGTTTTGAGCTATTCCGTATCCCACCGCCGCCGCGAGATCGGCCTGCGCATGGCACTCGGAGCACGGCCGGATCAGATCCGCGGTCAGTTTTTCTCCCTCGCCCTCCGCCTGCTGGCAGCCGGCCTGGCCCTCGGCCTTCTCGGGGCTTGGCTGACCGGAAAAGCGATGCAGGCCATCCTCTTCCACGTGCCCGCCCTCAACGTCGCCACCCTCGCCGGCGCCGCCGCCATATTGATCGGGGTGACGCTTGCCGCCTGCATGCTGCCGTCCGATCGCGCCGCGCGGATCTCGCCGATGGAGGTATTGGCGGAGGAGTGAGAAGGCCCCTCATTACCCCGGCCCTCTTCTCCCATCGCACTCCCCCCGACCGGGAGAAGAGGGAAGGGCCTCGTAAGTGACTGAAAAAACATAATTTAGGAAGGGTGCGCTCGGAAATAGGTAGTGATCAGGTAGGCGGACGGGGTCTTCTCTCAGGAGCGCCCTTTCCGCTAAGGGTAGCAGCAGCGGGGAATGTCCGAGGAAGGTTCCCCACTCCCGCCCCGCCCCTTGCCGCTGCCCGCCGCCGGCCCGGCTGGCTTGGTCTAATCGCCTTGCAGGGTCCGCCCCCTTTCGGGCTCCCATGCGGGAAGCCCGCCCCGCCTGCCAACCGACGAGCCGGCCGAGCCCTCGATGCCGTCCTCCTGACCGCCGCGCCTCGCCGAGGCGCTCCGCCGGCAGCCCCGCCCGGCGAGATCGGCGCCCCTGGCGGGCGACCGGCTCGCCGAGCCCGCGCTCCTTCCCTCCTCGGTGAAAAGAGCTGAGATGGCGGAGGCGGGACGCTTCAGGCCGCCGGTGAAAGCCCAGAGCTGGGCGGGGCGTGAACTTTGCTCTGCCCGTCTGATAAACCTTGAAGCCGGCAACCCAAGGAATGCTAACGCGCTAACGCTCTTCCCTGGTGCGTGTTGCTCGGTCACTCTCAAGAATTCCGGGTCTCAGTTACGGCTCTGAGGGCCGCTCGCCCCTGATCCTCGGCGCCCTCAAGTCCTAGATACCGCCTGAGGGCTCGGCGGATGACTTCAGACTTGGAGCAGCGCTCCTTTTCGGCGCGCTCTTCCAGAGCGGCGTCCTCGTCGTCGTAGAGATAGGCAGTCTCCCGAGTGAGGCCACCGTGGGTCCGGTGCTTTGGCATCTGGGTGCTGCAAGTGTCGTGGTGGCTGGAGTCTCCGGTTGCTGGGCTCGCAGCAACCGCCGGCTGTTCAGCGGTCGCTCCCTGGGCTATCCGGTCGTTCCCCCTTCCGCCGGCACTTCGCCACTCTCAGGCTCTGGCACTTGACGGAAGACAAGCTCCGTGTAGACGAGCCGGTGAAGATTAAGGATGAAGGACTGGAGTTGAACGACTGTCGCTTCCACCTGAGGCAGTAGCAGGGAGCCACCCTGTCTTGGAATGATCAGCAGCGACCGTTGGGTGGAAGCATCGCAAGAGCTGAGTAAAGACGCTCGTTCATCGACGAGCGCAAGCGTGAACAAGAATTCATGTGGACTCATGTCCAGGGCCTTGAGGAGTCTGCAAAGCGGGTCCAGTCCAGGAAGCTCCGTTCCGTTTTCGAATTTCGAAAGCTTGCTTCTCCCGATGCCTGCATCGCGGGCGACCTGAGCTTGACTCTTGCGCCGAAGATTCCGGATGAGAGCAAGGGTGTTACCGAGATTTTGGAACAAGCGACACCTCCGTCTTGTCAGGGTCCGCACTTCCTGTTGGCGGGTCGCCCTCTCTGAGGATGAAGCCCGCCCCGGCGGCGGCGGCTTCGATCTCTCGTAGGGTCCCTTTGCCAATTCCGGGGAATCTTCCGATCTCCACAAGGGTATGGAGCGCGAGAGCGTGCCAGGAAGACAGCTTCCGTCTTCCGAGCGCGTTACTTGCCCGCACGGAAAGGCCCTGTTCCTTCCAGAAGAGGATTTCTGCCTTGGCTGTCATGCGACCTCCTGCTCTAGAAGAAAACGAAGGACATCTATGTACAGACGAAAGCAGGCAGGGCAGTAGCAGAGATGCTTGTCCATCGCCATGTGCCTGCCCCCTGGGAGCTTGCGCTCGATATAGAGCGCCACCTCCTCGTCGCCCGGGCAGCCGAGGCCACATAAGGGTGCCCGAGTTAGGGTTGCGATTGGCTTCCGGTCAAGGTTTCTCTTCACGACGCGAATCCTTGCCCGCGTCAGGAGTACCACGGTCAGGCCCGGCAACCTCCTCACGCCTTTGTCCTCCTGCAATTGTCTGCTGCATGATCTGACCATAGAGGTTGAAAAACAGCCCTAAGACTTCCTGGAAGGCTGCTTGTGTTGAGGGGCGCAGGACCGACGGTCCGCTGGTTATGACCGGTTCCGGATCGGACCCCAGGGACCCCGCCCTTTCATCGATGACATGCAGCGTGTAAAAGAACTCGAAGTAGCCAACTTGGAGCGCCGAAAGCACTTTCCCCAATGAGTCCAATCTGGGAAGCTCCTTCCCGCTCTCATATTTGGAGAGTTGGCTCTTGCCGACGCCCGCCTCTCGCGCCAGTGTGGTCTGGGACCGACCTCTTAGCTGTCGGAGCAGGGCGAGGGCTCTGCCTAGATTGCCGAACATCAGTGCTTGGCGCTCTCGGGATCGGGTTGGAAAACGAAGTGCGCTCCCGTCTTGTCAGGGTCCACACGGTACTCTGCCGAGAAGCGCAGAAGCGCTTGAGCCGCCTTCGCCACCGCCGCAGCCGTGACGGCCGGGACATCGAGCTTGAGGCGGAAAAACTCTTGCCCGTCGAGGCCCTCCCGGACGGCTTGAACGAGCACGGGGACCATTTGTGCGTCTGGCGAGTCGATAGCGAAGAGTCGCCACGTCTCGGCGTTGCCCCGGGCGCCCCCGGCGATCGCGAAAAAATATTTGGCAATGTCATGAGGACGGCCCTCGGCGACTTGAGTGCTCGGGCCCAGGAGAGCTAGAAGCTCCGGTGAAATCTCATCGCTGGTCAGAAGATAGAGGGGCAAGGGGGTTCCTCAATTAGTGACGAAGCCGTTAGGTTTGTAGAGGGTGAACGAAAGCCACTTGGAGGTCACGGTGGCCCGGAGGCCTCTGGCGAGGCTCTCGGTTTCGCAGCTCAGGAGTGCCGCCCGGTGGCGTCGAAGGTCCTCCTGGAGTCCGGCCACGAGATAGATGTCGTCTCGCAGCCAGGGCGCCGCCCCCCGGATCGTCTCTACATCCCGGAGGTCGTCCCCCTTCGATGCGTAATAGGCACGGAGGCACCACGTCCCGAGCGGGTTGCCGATGGCGGCGGCGAACAGCTCGCGGATGCTGACGACCCGAACGCCGACCAGCGGACGGCCGTCGAGGACCGCTTCCCAAGAAGATTGGTAGTGGGCGCGAAGCGCCCATATCTGGACAAGCTCCGGAGAGGCCGCCGTCGCCGCCTCCGCCGCCAACGAGGAACTCTGCGCCCCGAAGCGAGCCTCGACCAAGGCCAGGAGGGCTTTCACAGCCCGCCGTTTCTTGATCTTGCCCGGCTCGCGGACGGGGCCGCGCTCCCAAGGGGCCGCGACCGGCCGGAGGAGGACTCTACGCTCTTCGGCCGAGGTCATCGGCCCGGAGCACCCTTCCGCCCGGAGAGCCTCGCGCTCCTGATCCTACGAAACAGGAAAAGACCCTTCAGGATCGACACCAAGGCCTCCCGGAGGCTTTCCGGAAGAGTCTCCAGCAGATCCGTCCAGTCAGGAGAAGAAGGGGCCGGCTGAGGAGCAGCCGGCCGGGACACAGAGAGGCTCTGGTCCCGCCCCGCTTTGAGGAAAGGAGGCTGCGGGGGGAGTTCGCGAGGGGAAGCCTGGGGAGGGCCCTCGACCAAGGCGCTCGAACGAGTCGCCGGGGTAGGAAAAAGGGCCGGAGCGGCGGATGTCTCCAGCCGCCGCCCCGGTGCCACAGCCTGGGGCTGGGAAGGAGCATGTTTGCGCGCCAATGCAGCAACTGAAATCGCAGCCGGCCCCGGACTAATTCGCCCAGGAAACGCCGGGGGTACCCGCTGGTCTGGTGAGACCCTCCGGCTGGTCTCTCCCCGCTGTTTCACCGTTGAGAGTTGCCCCTCAAGCTGAGCCCGTATGAGTTGCAGCAATCTCCTCTTCTCCTCGACCGTGGGTTGCCGCTCCACCCGGCCACCATGCTCCAAATACACCGACGCGGCATGGGCTGCCCGCCGGACCTGCTTCTTCAGTTCCCGAAGGGCGGCGCGAAGGTCTTCCGGATGCTTGAGGGTCTGGGAGTAGAGAATGCCCCTGAGCGCCAAGTTTCCGATCCTCCTTGCTGTCTTAAGGGCCTTGCGCATGCCATCCCAAATGCTTCAGGAGCAGCTTTCCGCCTGCGGGGTAGGCAAGCGTTCATCCGCCAGTTCCCAAACCCGCCGCGTCACCGCCACGCACTGGGGGCAGCCCGCCAGCAAGTGCCGCACAACTTCCAAGTTCTCTAGTCGCGAAACTCCTCCTGCCATGAAGCGCGGAAGCAAACTGCTTTCGGGGTGCTGCTCTAACGAGAATGGTCCCAGCCCGTGATGAAGTGACGCCGGCTCTGCTCTCCGTCCACATTCCGACAGATCTGACCTCTTCTCCATACTTTGACTCCCCGTCTCGACGCGATCACTCGATGGCATGACGGGAACGCTACAACCGGACAACCCAGGGACGACCCTCGATGGCGCGAACCATCAACTAAGGCGACCCGCAGGATATTTTTTTCGCAGGGACGCTACCGGCCGGTTGTCACGGAACAGGGGTTGCGAGCACTACACTATTTACGGAAGCAACTCCTTGGGAGGGAGAATGCCACGCAAGAAGCCGCCGCCGCTGGGCCTTACCCTGTCCGTCCTGCGCCTCAGACAGGGATGGAGTCAAAAAGAGCTTTCGGATTCCACGGGCTTTTCCCGGGGCCTGCTCTCGGAGTACGAAACGGGCACGACGGAGCTCACCAGGGAGCGCCTCGATGCGTTGGCCCGAACTCTTGGCTGGCTACCAGAGTCGGTCGACCAGACCCTACTGGGCCTCGGGCTCTTGCCTCCGCCTGCTCCTGAGCGTGCCGCTTCTCCCTTGGATCCTGACGAGGAAGAGCAACGGATCATCGACCGGGCGGCGGGGTGGGTGTCCCGCGAAGCGGCGGAAGTCCTGCGGCGGGAGCTGAGCGCCGAAATCCGCGAACGGAAGATCCATGCGAGACGGAAAGCCGCCGCAGCCCTCTGGCAGCGGCTCAAGGCCTTTTCAGCCTCGGACCGGCGACTTCTAGTAAGAGGGGCTTCCGAGTACCAGGACCCCTTCCTCTGCGTATTGCTTTGCGAAGAGAGCGCGAAGGCGGCCGCCTCCAACGCTCGCATGGCCCTCGATCTGGGGGAGTTGGCGCTCCTGATCGCCGAACACGTTCCCGGCTCGGCCGCGTGGCGCTCTCGCCTCCAGGGCTATGCCTGGGGGTTCGTAGCCAGCGCTCGCCGGGTCGCCAACGATATGCCGGCAGCGGAGGCCGACTTCGCGCGCGTCTGGAAGCTTTGGGAGGAGGATGACTCAACCGACCTTTTCGTGCTTGACGAGGGCCGCCTTTGCGATCTCGAAGCCTCGCTCCGCCGAGATCAACGGCGTTTTGGGGAGGCCCTGGCGCTCCATGACCGCGCCTTGGCGTCCGGCAGGCCTGAGGAAGCCGGAGTTAGGCTGGTGAAGAAGGCTAAGCTTCAAGAGGAGTTGGGAGAGTACGAGGAAGCGCTCGCGACCCTACAACTCGCCGCTCCTTGGATCGAGGAGCAGTGCAACCCACGGTTGTTGTTCGTCCTCCAGTTCAACCGGGCCGTCAACTTGCTCCACCTTGACCGCGTTGCGGAAACCGAGGCGTTTGTCACCGAAGCAAGGGAGGCGGCGGTAAGCCTTGGCAACGAGCTTGACTTGGTGCGTGTTCTCTGGCTGACTGCGCGCCTCTCCGCCGCCACTGGACGCCGGGACGAGGCTATCGCTTGCTTCGAGCAGGCACGCCATGCCTTCGCGACTCGGGAGATGGCTTATGACTTCGCCTTAGTCAGCCTGGAGCTATCCGCGCTCTTGCTGGAGGATGGGCGTATCGGCGAGGTCGAGGCGCTGGCACCACAGATGGTTTGGATCTTCCGGGCCCAGGGTATTCCGAGAGAGGCCCTGGCCGCCCTCCGGATCTTCAGCGATGCGGCAGAGAAGCGCGAGCTGACCGCAGAGATGATCCGGAGTCTCGTCGAGTCCTTCCACCGGACGATCCCAACATGATCCCCAGCCTCCGCTTCGACGCCTCTCGAAAGGCCGGAGCCCTGAAGGTCTCCGGCCCGTCAAACGTGCTGGGATCAATGCCCGGACTTGCAGCGTCCATCTGGGTCGATGCTGCAGCCCACATCCGCTGCCTGGTTGGCATTCAGAAATGGGCTGCCGATTGCCACCTTGCCCCCGTCGGGGTCAATACTGCAACCCTCCTTTGACAGGAATTGGAGCAGGAGATGCCGAAGTTCGGCGCGGAAATCGATCGAAGAAGCGGCCCGACCGTGTTCCCGCGCCATGCGAGGCCCGGGCTTGGCCCAAGCGGCCGTCGGCGCGAGGAGCACGGTGAGGATGAGGACGACCGTCATACGTCGAGGAACGAGGAGACGAGCCATAGGGGACTCCTTCGAGGGTCGCTCCGGGGGGCCTTGGTTGGCCACGAGGGCGCCTCTCCTAGACAAAGGGTGTCCGGAGTCGAACAAATTCACCCCGGGACCACCAGCGTTGACCCCTTGAGGAGTTGGACACTATGACGAGACGGCGTAATCCGGAAGAGTTGGCACCCACCGTCGCCCTCCTACGAGGGCTCCGGTTTTGGAGCAAGACACAGCTCGCGGAGGCCTCCGGCGTCGACAAGAGCCAGATATCCCGCTACGAGTTGGGCCACGAGGCCCCGTCGTCCCGGACTCTCGAACGGCTCGCGGTTGCATCCGGAGTGCCGCCCTTTCTGATCGAGTCCATCACCGCCTTTGTCGGGCGCCTGCGCCAAGCCATGGCGGGCCAAGGGCGACCTGCGCAGGATGCGGGACCGCGAATAGCCGCCGAATCGCCCGGCTCAACCGCGAAGACGGTCGTCGCGGAAGCTCTGGATCGAGCGCTCTCGCAGGCCCGCTCCGAGCTGAAGCTCCTAGCAAGCCGCCGGGGGGACACCGAGCGCGCGGAAGGCGAATCGGGGGCCGTGACGGTTGAGGCGCTCTGGAAACGGCTCAAGCTTTTCTCGACTGAAGAACGGCGGATTCTGGTGAAGGGGGTTTTGGAGTATCAGGACCCCGGGCTCGCCGAGCACCTCTGTGAAGAAAGCGTGAAAGCCGCAGCGTCGGACGCCGGGGTGGCGTTGACGCTCGCCGAGTTGGCGCTGCTGATCGCCGGACTCGTCCCTGGCCCACCTGCGTGCCGCTCTAGCCTCCAGGGCTATGCCTGGGGGTTCGTGAGCAACGCTCGCCGGGTAGCCAACGACATGCAGGAGGCCGAGGCCGCTTTCGCCCGGGTCTGGCAACTCTGGAAGGAGGAGGATCTCTCCGTCTATCCCTTCGTCCTCAACAAAGCCAAAGCCCGGCTCTTCGACCTCGAGGCCTCCCTCCGCCGCGACCAGCGACGATTCGCCGAAGCCCTAGAGTTGCATGATCGCGCTCTGGCCGCTTCCAGACCGGAGGACATGGGTTACAGATTGGTGAAGAAAGCCAAGGTCGAAGAGGAGCTTGGGGATTACGAGGGAGCCCTAGCAACCTTGCAGCAAGCCGCTCCTTCGATCGAAGAACAGGGTGAGCCCCGCCTGATTTTCGTGCTCCGCTTCAACAGTGCCGTCAACCTGTTGCACCTGGGCCGCATGGACGAAGCCGAGGAGCTTCTTGCGGTGGCAGAAGCGGCGGCGGTGAGCCTCGGGAATGAATTGGACCTCCTGCGCGTCCGCTGGCTGGAATCGCGAGTCCATACCGGGCGCGGCCGGACGACCGAAGCCATCTTCAGCTTCGATGGAGTCCGCCGAGAGTTCGCCGCCCGGGGCATGGCCTACGACGCTGCCTTAGCGACTCTTGAGCTGGCAAGCCTCTACCTTGAAGAGGAATGGACCCGGGAGGTTAAGGCCTTAGCCCGGGAGATGGCGCCCATCTTCCAGGCTCAGGGAATTCACCGGGAAGCCCTCGCGGCCCTTCAGCTTTTTGGCGACGCTGCCGAGAGGGAGGCCATTTCGCTGGAAATGGCCCGCCGCCTTCTTGACTACCTCGAACGCGCCCGGCATGAGCCCGGTTTGCGCTTCGGCATGTGAAAGGTGTCGCGGCGGGCCTGGGGCGGCGGGAGCAGGCTCACGCGGCGCTGGGATGGGAGCCCCGCATTCGCACCCTTCAAGGGGAAAGTCACCCAGCCTCCGCCGTCCTCCCGTTGCCCATGGGAGGGGAGTCGGTGGACATCGAGAAGGTAGGCACCCCTCCCGCCTTCGTGGTCTTCGACGGCGAACGCTGGAACCCGGAGGCGGAGACGAAGGGGATTTCTGTATCGAGCTTGGTACACCAGGGCTCTCAATTGAACGACGCCGTGGCAGAAAGATCCGTCTATATGACAGGCGACCGCCTGGGGCACCTCTGGGCCGCTAGGCAGTATCGCTATCGCTTGCAGCGGCTCGCCCCGAGCTTCCGCCCAAACCTGGAGGTGGTGGTGGACGGAGGGAAGGTGCTGAAGCAGAAGAATGAGAAACCGGCCGTCGAGATCAAGCGCTCTACGCCCGGTCAGAATCCGAGCGATGCGGCTCAAAATCCCTTGAAGGAGAAATCGACGTATACCCCCTTTTCAGGCCAGCAGGCGGCTTTCGACCTGACCGAGGGACGCGATGGGAAGATCTACCTCTTGGTACGCACGGAAGCCGGAGATGCCGCGCTGGATCGCTTCGATCCCTCTTTGCTGCTTCTCGAAAGGGTTCCCTTGGACCTGAAGGCCTCGGGCCGCTACACAATCGCCGCCGGCTTGGATGGGCTTTACCTTGCAGCGTGGAACGGCCGGCAAGGCCGTTGGCGGATCTCCTGGGACGCTCTCGATCAAGCGGCTTGGAAGGACGTGGCGAATTGCGAGATCGACGGGGTCCCGATGACACCGGGCTCGTCTCCTGAGAAGGGAACCAAGGTCAAGCACTAAAGCCTCTCTTGTTTCATAGCCTAGCGCACCTCAGTAGGAGAACCACGGCCATTCCTACGGCTGTTCGCCGCCTCTTCGATTGGGGTGGGCTTCTTCGCGACGTTCCGGCGCCGCTCGCACCAGGAAGCCACCTCAGCCCTCAGGCTCAACCTGACAGGAACGTGCTACGGCCTCGGGACGACCTCGATGTCGCCGCCGGCAGTTTAGGGCCGCGCCCGTCCCAGTCTGCTGCCCCGTCCTCTCTCCCCTCTTGACCAGCGGCCGGAAGCGCCGTCCCACCGTCTCAACTCTTTACAGCGACCGTTGCAAGCGGCGCGAGCCCAGGGTGTCTGGCAGGGCGACCAGCGGGAGCATCCTGCCGTTTTCGTCCCACGAAAACACAGCTAGCTCCCGTAGTCCCACTTACTCCAGCTAACTTCGGGGGGCCGGGGGCAAAGGTGCAAGGCGAAAGGTGTTCGCGTGGTTGAGGCGACCGCTCCCAGTAGCAGTTCCGCGCCCCTCGGTCTCCGGGGCTTTTAACCGGCTGAAGCGTCCGCCGGCCCACCGAGCCCCAGGCCGGCCCCTTCCGACCGGCTCGCCGAGGCCGAGCCCGTCGACCCCCAGGTCGACCGCCTCGACGTGGCGCTCCGCCGGCCCAGCTCCGCGCCCCGCTCGCGAACGGCGTTCGCCTTTCTCGCTCCTGACCTGGGCGCCGACGCCGATTGGAGGCGGCCTTCGAGGATAGTTCCCTGGACAGAGGTTGCTCTTCCCGCCGCCCCGCAGTAAGCCGCCGGGAGCTCGATTCGCCCAAAGGGGGCGTCTCCTCTGCCTCTATCTCAGCACAATCACTGCGATTACGCTAAAATCTTGTCATGGCATTCAGGCCAGCAGGACTACCCGAAGGAGAACTTTATGAAAAAACCGCTCAGGAAGTTAGCCGTCAACCGTGAAACCATCCAACAACTCAGCTCGCAGGATGCCTGGCACGTCGCGGGTGGAGGGGCGACACAGGTCGGCTGTCCATATAGCACCCTCCCAACGACCTGCCTCGCGCCGCCAAGCGCCCAATTCAGCCAATGCCCTTGTGCTAGCGTCTTCTGCTGACTAAACACCGTCCCTCCATCGGACTCGGACCGCTGGAGGGACGGGTGAGCGGGAACCGCCACGAAGGCTCCGCGCCGGCCGAGTCCCGGCCGCCTCGCCGGCAGTGGGCTTGTTCTTCGGACTGCTCTTGAGTCTGCCGTCTGCAATCATCACCAAAGCGTACCCGCCCATCCTGATTCTTGGAGGACTTGGAGGTCTGGTGATCGGCGGCCTCATCCAGTAGTTCTAGCAGGTTGCTGAAAATCGGCCGGCCCGATGGCGAACGCTGTTCGAGCGGGACTCCCGGCCTGCGCGAAGTCTCCAGGATCGTTCTCGAAGGCCGCTATGAGCGCCCGACAAGCCCGAGCAGGGGCGCCAGACCGCGCCCAAAACCGCCGGTTCCTTCGTCCATCCGCTCCCGTGGTGACACGCTCCCCTTCGAGCGGCATAGACGCCTCGCGGAAGACTGGGAGTAAGAACGACGCGGAGGCGGGTTGCAGGCCCATACAGCCCCGCCAGCGCTCGACGTCCTCGACGTCGATGGGCCTCGCGAGGCGCCGAATGGCGAGCGGCTTGGAGGCGCTCGAAGGCTGCTGTGAGCGACCCTCAACTGCGCTGGCGGGCGCTGCCAGCGCCCTTTAGGTCCGCTTTGAGCGAAAGGCGAGCGCGCCTTGAGGGCGCTCGAAGGCGCGTGAGCGGTCCCGACTTCGCTGCCGGGTTGCTGGCGAGCGCGCTGGTCGGTGTGCCGCAGTCGAGTGAAACGATGCCCGTCATCCGCCAACGCCGTACTCTAGCGCTTCCGCGCCCAAGGCATCATCTCTTCTTTTCGCAAGCGCATTATATCATTATTGCGCGAAGTTTATAGGCGCCTTAGCGGACATGCCTCTTGAGGCATCCCGCTTGTTTTGCAGGGGGAGTTTTGTGACCCTGCAAACACAGCTTGCTAAGGCCGCTTATGCTTTCGCCGGCAGCGTTGCTTAGGGCTTGGCAAGGGAGCGAAGCGACCGAGGATCGCTGCGGCGGCTCGGGTTATCGAGGCTGCTGCGTTCTCGGTGAGCGCAGGCGGCCGAGCAGACCAAGCCGGCGGAATCCCGCCTGCCCTTTCTGGTAGGCGTGTGTCCAAGCTGTACCAGACCGAGTTTCCCCGCGGGGAAACTTCCCTCGGTCCGCTGGTTTGGTTGCCCAGCCTCCCGGTCCGAAGTGTGTGTTGACACACACTCCTTAGCTTGTTCGGGTGTGATAAGCCGGCCCCGCCGGCCTTTACCAGTTCGTGTAGTTCGTCTTCGAGCCTCTCCAGCAACTCCAGATGGGTGAAACGGCGGATCACCTCGGGTCTGGGTGGACCGACACTGGGTGGGCACCTGCCGGTTCGAACACCGTGAGAACCGGAGTCGGAGCAACTCCCGTTTTTTGTCCCCTCAATTTTGAGGGGGCAAAAAACATGGCTGGCTCCTCACCGTATGGAATGGGTAGTTCAACTCCGAAAGCTAAACCTGACTGCATAGTTCGATTGCGGGCGTGGAAGATTGATCAGGCGGGAAGGAAAAAAGGATTGACAGGATGTAGTGGCTCGCTCACTATATTCAAGCCTCAGAGCGCGACATTCGCTAATTGTTTCGGTTTCAGTAAAAACTCGGAGCTTCAATGCGGCAAGACGAGCAGCGGAAAGTCCGGATTCAACGCTTCTACACCGTTAGCGAAGTTGTTGCAATTACCACCTTGTCTCGCGCCACCATCTACCGGAAGATGGCGCAAGGGACTTTCCCCGCTTGTGTCTCGATCTCGGAAGGCCGAGTCGCTTGGACAGCTCGCGAGATTGACGAGTGGTGCGATGCGCGGATTTAGTAGGCAGTCTAAATAGAGCGCTTCCTGGCGCGGGGAAGGCATCGGGTTCCCGAGGCTCCTCCCCGTTCTGGGTGGACAACTGGAGTCTCAACCTCCCCGTCGCCACGGGCTCACGGCGCCACCGACCGGTCGCGACCGACTCGAACCTCTTCAGTTGAATCTCCGAGGTGGAGCAAAGCGACCGAGGGCCGCTGCGGCTGGGCGGTGGTCTCCTCCCGGTGGTCTCCTGGCACTCGGAGACTTTGAGCAGGGTCTTCCGCCGGGGTGTCGGGCCGCGTAGCGGCTCGGGAAAAGACTAACTTCGCCGGCAGCGGGCTCAGGGCTTGGCAAGGGAGCGAAGCGACCGAGGGCCGCTGCGGCGGGCGGCGGGCTTCGCCGCCGTCGCAGGCCGCGTAGCGGCTCGGAAAGACTAACTTTCGCAGGCAGCGGGCTTAGGGCTTGGCAAGGGAGCGAAGCGACCGAGGGCCGCGCGCCTGCGGGCCGCGTGGGGGCGGCCCTGGCGATCTACGCGGCCTCTTGCTCGCGGCTGGCACTGATCGCCGCGAGCTTCCGGTGCCAGAGCCTCAGAGCGTCCTTTCTTTCCGGCCAGTAGGAATAGAGGTTATAGGTTCCGTTGATGGCTTCCTTGGCATGGTTCAAGAGGGCCTCTCCAACCTCATCCCGAATCCCCAGGCCTGAGACATGGGTCCGGCCCGTCCGCCGCAAGTCGTGGGGCCGGATGTCCTTCAGGCCGGTAAGGTTCCGGAGTTCGCGGTTCGCGTCCTTGAGCTGCCGGGGATAGTCGTCCCCCGGCGTGATCTTCCAGAACAGCCAACCGGTGCCGTTCACCGCCTCAATGCGGCGCTCGATGACGTCCCGGATCGGGCCGTCCAAGGGGATCAGGAAGTCCTTTCCGTTCTTCGGCTCGGCCACCCTCCAGACCTTTTCACCGTTCAAGGTGATGACGTCCTCCGCCTTGATCGCTGCCGCCTCCCCCGGGCGGCAAAGGGACGCCAGGATCAGGAGGTAGACATCCGCCGCCCTCTGATCCTTCATCCTGGGGAGCGTTCCGAGGACCGTCTCGATCTCGGAATCCGTGAGCCAGCGGTCGCGCCGGACCTTCGGGACCGTCACCTTGACGCCCTGGCAGGGGTTCGCCTGGACACCGTGGATGTGCTCCTTGCCGTACGCAAAGGCGCAGCTCAGCACGTTCTTGGCATGCCGAACCGCCTGCGGCGCCCTGCGGGTGACCTGGGAGAGCAGCGCGCGCACGTCCTCCTCCCCGAATTGGAGGACGGGAACCTTGAAGGCAGGGGTTAAATACGAGCGGGTGAGCTGGCGATAGTTGAGATATCCCCGGGGCGTCAGATGCGAGGCGGCGTGCCGCTGGAGGTAGTCGGCCAGGAGCGCCCCGACCGTTCCCTCGATCACCCCATCAGGGAAGATCTTGCGGAGTTCCTCAGGGAGGAGGGCGACGGGGATGAGCTTCGCCGTCTGGGGATCGACGGCCACCGTCTTGAGCTGGGGGTCAATGCCCCGGGCGAGATCCCCTCGGACGATGGAGTATTCCCGCTCGAAGTCCTTAAGCGAAAGGTACCGGGCTTGTCCGAGCCGCCCGCTCGGGTGCTCGCCGAAGTAGACGCGGCGCAACTGCTTCGAGCCGGGAGCGGCATAGAGGAGAAACCACGTCTTCCGTCCCTTGCGGGTGATCCTCAGTCCGGCCCCCGATGTAGGCTCATGGAAGATGTCCTCTTGGGCCTTGGTGGTGCGGAGGGAGGGAATGCGGGCTTCCGTCAGTCGAAGTTTCATGGTTCCGGGTCCTCGGGGAAGGCGGTCCGGGTTTAAAATAGGTAATGGAATCGACCTCTTGGCGTGCGACAGCGTGAGACATCATCAGCGCCTATGATACCAGAAGCCCGTTAAAAGTCAATGACTTAGCTAGCATTGTGAGGCTTGATGAGACCCCATGAGACCCCCCGAGATCGGCATGGCCGCTTCACCGGGAGAAGAGGGAGTGGTTAGAAGGGTTAGTCAAAAACAAACAGTCAAAAGCAAACAAAACTTGCCTTCTTAGCCCTCTCTCTCCCGGTTGGGGGGAGTGCGGTGGGAGAGAGAGGGTTGGGAGAGTGAGGGGCCCGCCCTGAAGGGGCGCTTACAACGGCTCAGCCAAGTCTCGTTCCCGCTGCTCCCGCTCCTCCTCGAGAAGTGAGGCTGCCGAGACGCCGAGGTCGGTAGGCGGACGATGAGAAATGCTCCACGTTACCCTCCCCACCCACCCCGGTGTCGAATCGATCATTTGGCGGAGCATCAGGTACAACTGGCCGGTATGGTGCTGTACGTGCCGCAGGCTGTACAGAACCAACTCCACTTGGCTGATGTCATGCCATTCGATCCCGCAGCGCCGGTGCGCGCTCTCCTCGGTCAGAGCTTCTATCATGGCCCGGCATTTCGCCCGACAATATTCGAGGTAACTTTGCAACTCGCTCTTCGTATAAGGCCGCTCCGGCATCCGATCGTCCGGCTCCAGCTCGTCGAGATCGAACGGCGCCGGCGGGGCGAATCCGGCGATCGAGGGCGAGGCGTAGAGGTCGAGGAAGAAGAGGGTGTGATAGGCGATGTACCAGAATTCGCGCTCCCGCAAGCCGCCGCTCCAGAGCTCGTCGGGACAGGCGCCGATGGCCTTCTCCAGCATCTCGATCGCCGCGCCCTGCTGCTGCCAGAGGCAGTTCTTCAACGCTCCGTTCATTTTCGATCACTCCTGTCTGAGCACCTCGAGCGGCCGCGCGTGCGTCGGCCGCCAAGCGACGGCCACGGCGCTGGCCAAGGCGATGAGGATGGCCGCCGCGATCATCGCCGGCGCCTGGACGGGATCGAGGGCGAGTTGTGCCGCCGGCCGCAGGCGGTTGATGATCCGGAAGGCGAGGCCGACCGCACCCATCCCCGCGGCTCCCGCCACCAGCCCGAGCAGCGCGTACTCTACCCCGATCCCCGCCAGAATGCGCGCGCTCGAATATCCGATCGCTTTGAAGATGCCCATCTCGCGCCGCCGTTCGAGCATCGCGAGGCCCACCGAGTTCGCGATCAGGACTCCTCCCGCGAGGAGCGCCAGTCCGGCGATGGCGACGACGAAGGCGAAGAGGTTCTCCATCGCACCTTTCGTCTCCGCGGCCACGTCGGCTCGCCGCAGCAGCAGGACCTCGGGGATGTCGCGCTGGAGGTCTTGGGTGAGCGCGGCGAGCCGGCTCTCCTCCACCGTGGCGGTAAAGTTCACCTGTCCGGGTTGGCGGACGATTCGCGAATGCCCGGCGCCCGATCGGGCGAGCGCCGCGGCGACTGGACCCTCAGTGGCGGGAGATGCGTAGATCGTGACGTTGTCCCCGCGAGTCGATAGGTTCTTGGCGGCGAAGCGGGCGCGGCCGTTTTCGATCGTCGCGCCGGCAAAGCCAATCGTGAATACGCCGCAGAAGAGCGCCACGAGCGCCACCAGCGTGTGCAAAGGGTGCCGGCGGAGGTTCTTGCGAGCGAGCGCGACGAGGTACGGCAAGGGGATCGGCATCGCGACGAGCGCGAAGAAGCCGGCGCCGAGCAGCGCGACGAGGAGGACCAGCCCGACGGCCCCTCCGGCGACCACGCCGACGCCGTAGAGGACCGATCGCAGGATTGCCGCGGCGAGTGCCGAGAAGAGAGTTCCGAGCGCGACGTACAGCCCGACTGTCTCTTTCCAGACGATGGGCGTGGGCAGGTCGCGCAGCAGAGTCGACGGCCGCACGGCGCTCGCCCTCGCGATCGCCTGAAGACCGAAGATCACCGAGGTCGCGACGCCCACGGCCACACCTCCGGCCAGGACTCGGACGTCGAACGGAGAGCCGAGCATGATCGGTCCCATACGTCCGAGCAAAACGCGCAGCCAGGACGCGAGACCGGCACCCGCCATGGCTCCGATCAGGCCGCCGATCATACCGAGCATGCCGGTTTCCAGGCCGAAGAGAAGCACGAGATGATGGCGCTCGTAGCCGAGCGTCTTGAGCGTCGCGATCTCCAGCCGCCGCCGGGCCATCAGCACCTGCATCGTGTTGGACACGCCGATGCCGCCGAGCAGGAGCCCGAGGATACCGGCGCCCTTGAGCATCAATCCGAAAAGGTTTACGACGCGGGCCCGCCCCTGAACGACCTCGGCGGACGTGGTGACCGACCACCTTTCGGCACGGAGCGTCGCGAGGGCGGGCGGCGCCGATCCCCAGAGCACCTGCGCGGCGCTGGCGACATCCTCGCGCCCGGCGAGACGGCGGGCGGTCGCGAGGCTGTAGAACATGGTGTCGCCCTGGCGGTCGGGAGTCAGCTCGGCGATACCCGCCACTCGCAGGCGGGCCGGCGCGCCTTCCGATCCGGTGCCGAGAATGATCTCGTCACCGGGCTTGATCCGCGCGCTGTCGGCGACGTCGCGTGTGATCACCACCGCTCCGGGAGTTGCGATCAGATTTTCGAACCGGGCCGCGCCGCTCAGGTGCAACTCCCCGACGAGCGGGTACGTCGCTGTATCCACACCGAGCGCCCGGCCGAGCACGTGGACGCGCCCTCCTTCCGCGCGCCTGAGGAGCGCGCCCCGAGCCGGCGTGGTCAGGGTGTAGGCCGCAATCGCGCCTTGCTGGCGCAGCCTTTCAAGCGCCGCGAGGTCGCCTGCCGCGAGGTTGCGATGCGCTCGGGAGAGCGCGGCGTCGCCCCCCAGGACGGCACGCGAGTCGAGGGCGATCGAGGCTCCGATCATCGACGAGAGGAGCTGAAGGGCGACCAGCGACAGGACGCCGAAGGCCACGCAGGCCGTGGCCAGAAGCGTCCGCTGGCCGCCGCGCAGCAGATTGCGCGACGCATATCGAAACGCGAAGGAAAGATTCATCGTTCCGCTTCCGTGAGCAGGCCGTCGACCATGTGAAGCGTGCGGTCGGCGCGCGCCGCGACCTCCGGATCGTGGGTCGCGATCACGACTGTGATCTGCCGGTCGCGCCGCAGGGTTTCGATCAATTCGAGCACCTGCGTTCCATTGGCGCTGTCGAGGTTGCCGGTCGGCTCGTCGGCGATCAGGAGGGCCGGCCGGGTGACCAGCGCGCGGGCGATGGCGACCCTCTGCTGCTGGCCGCCCGAGAGCTGGTGCGGACGATGTCCGAGGCGGTCCGAGAGCCCCACCAGACCGAGCATCTCCCGCGCCGTGTCGCGGGCCCGCGACCGTGCCGGCCCCACATAGAGCGGCGCCTCGACGTTCTCCTGCGCCGTGAGCGATGGAATCAGGTTGAACGATTGGAACACGACGCCGATTCTCTCGTTGCGCAGCCTCGCCATGGCGCGCTCGCCGAGCCGGGTGACGTCGGTCCCGCCGATCAGGATGCGCCCGGACGTCGGCGAATCGAGACCGCCGAGAATGCCGAGCAGGGTCGACTTGCCCGAACCCGAAGGCCCGGTGAGCGCGATCCACTCGCCGGGCTCGACCGTGAAGGAAACGCCTCTGAGGATGGGAACGCGCTCGCCGCCGAGCGGCAGGGAGCGCGCCAGATCGATAGCCTCGATCGCGAGGCTGGCTTGGGGGTGCATCGTGGGCTTGTCCTCCGACGAGTAGGTGCTCGACTGGAGAACGCGCCCCGCCGGCTTCTATTACAGCCTCGACCAGTCTTCGTTCTCCAGACACGAGCAGGAGAGGACCGTCCGGCTGTCCAGGTACTTGAGGGTGTCCGTGACACCGGCGCTGAGATGTCCGCGCAGCGTCCTCACGTGCTGGTACAGGCGGATCACGCAACCGAACTCCGTGCTCTGCATGATGAAGCCATAGCGGACGCCGGCGGGCGAGAAGGAATAGAACGGACCCGGCTTGCCGCGGTTCAGGAGAACGTCGAGGCTCTCCTCGCTCATCATCCTCGCGACATCCGCGGTCTCGCCCTGCTTTACCAGAACCGAGGCGACCTGTGCGGAGAAGGAATCCCGGCAGACAGGTTCCGAGAGATTCGTGAAGCGGGAGCTGAGAGGAAGGATCGACTCCCGGTCCTCCAAGTCGTAGGTGCTGACGTTTCCCGTGCTGCACGCGGCGATCGATGCCAGGACCAGAAGTCCGATCGAAGCCTTCAACCCAACACGCATGAAGAGCACCTCCCCTTGGACTTGGACCTGCCGAGGCTCATCTCCGGCTCGACCGCTTCCAAGGGCAAGGACGGTGCCAGGCTCTCGGAAGACGTCTCGCAGAGGTAAATCGCGACCGGATCAGGTTTCGGCCCCGTCTGAAAGATCAGACGCTTCGTATCTCTGCCAGCCAGTTTCCGATGGGCTATACTCGCGGAGCTTCAGACATCTCTGCAAACCGGGTTTACGGGATGAGGATCCAGACGCGATGACCGAGAGGTCCTCGGGAGACGTGACGCGGCTGCTCCAGCGTTGGGGCGCGGGCGATGCCCAGGCGATGGGAGACTTGCTGCCGCTGCTCTACGACGAGCTTCGCCGGCTGGCGGCGGCCTCGATGCGGCGCCAGCGCCAGGATCACACCCTGCAGCCCACGGCGCTGGTCAACGAGGCGTACCTCAAGCTGGCCGGGCAGCAGGGGCTCTCGTTCGCGCATCGCGCCGGCTTCTTCGCGCTGGCGGCGACGGTGATGCGCAAGCTCCTCGTCGATCATGCCCGGGCGCACAATGCCGCCAAGCGGGGCGGCGACGCCGTGCGGGTGACGCTCGACGAGGAGATCGCCGGCCTGCCCTCCCGGGACGTCGATTTCGCGGACCTCGACGACGCCCTGTTGGAATTGGGCCGCCTCGATGAGCGTCAGGCGCGGATCGTCGAGCTGCGCTTCTTCGCCGGGCTCGGCATCGAAGAGGCGGCGGCGGCCCTGGACCTCTCGCCCGCCACCGTCAAGCGCGAGTGGGCCACCGCCCGCGCCTGGCTGCACCGGAGACTGAGCGATCGGGGGCCGGCGGATTGACGCCCGCGGAGTGGCAGGAGGTCAAAGGCCTGCTCGCCGAGGCCCTGGAGCAGAGCTCCGACCAGAGGGCCGCCTGGCTCGATCTGCGGTGCGGTGACGATCCGGCCTTGGGCCGCGAGCTCGAATCCCTCCTCGCCGCCGCCGACGGCGAAGGCTTCCTGGACGGCGAGCCGCTCCCTCCAGGCCCGGCCATCGCCGCGGGCGAGCTCCTGGGGTCCTACAAGATCGAGAGGAAGCTCGCCGAAGGGGGCATGGGCGAGGTCTATCAGGCGTTCGACGGCCGGCTCGAGCGGCGCGTGGCGATCAAGGTGCTCCCCGCGCGGCTGAGCCGGGACAGCGCCGCCCTGCTGCGCTTCGAACGCGAGACCAAGGTGCTCGCGGCACTGTCGCACCCCAACATCCTGACGATCTTCGACGTCGGGCAACACGGCGGCACCGCCTTCGCCGTCACCGAGCTCCTGACCGGAGCGACCTTGCGGGAGCGCCTCGCGCGCGGCAGGCTGCCGGTGGCGGCCGCGATCGAGATCGCCGCGCAAGTCGCCCGCGGCCTCGCCGTCGCCCACGCGGAGGGGATCGTCCATCGCGATCTCAAACCCGAGAACCTGTTCGTGACCGCCGGCGGGCCGGTGAAGGTGCTCGACTTCGGCATCGCGACGTTCGCTCCGCAGGCTGTCTCCGGCTCGCAGCCGGCGCGCCTGACCGCCGAGAACGCCGTGATCGGAACGGCCGGCTACATGTCCCCCGAGCAGGCCCAGGGCAAGAGCTGCGATCTCCGCTCGGATCTCTTTTCGCTGGGAGCGGTGCTGTACGAGATGCTCGCCGGCCGACCGGCGTTCCCCGGCGAGTCGCCGATCGCGGCGCTCCTCGCCGTCATCGACCGGGAACCGGAGCCGCTGGAAAATCTGGGCTCCGCGGCCGGCTCGCAGTTGATCCGGCTCGTCCGGCGCTGCCTCGAAAAGGAGCCGGCCCGACGCTTCCAGTCGGCGAGCGATCTGGCGTTCCATCTGGAGAGCCTCGGCGAGGGGGTGGCGCCTCCGCCGGGCGAATCACCCGGCCGCCGCCCAAGGCGCCTGCCGTGGCTCGCAGTAGCCCTCGCCGCCGCGGTCGGCCTCGCCGGCGCCGGTATCGGCCTCTGGCTGGCGCGCTCCTCGAAGTTTTCCGCGCCTCCCCGGATCGACTTTCTGACCCACAACTCGACCGACAGCGGACCGGCCTCGGCGCCCGACGGCCGCACCGTGGCGTTCGTCTCCGAGCGGGACGGACGCTCGCGGATCTGGCTGAAGCAGATCGCCACCGGTGACGAACGGCCACTGACGGAAGGCGTCGACTCGCACCCCCGGTTTTCGCCGGACGGCCAGAGGCTGCTCTTCACACGCGAAAGCGAAGCGGGCCCCGGCCTGCACTGGATCGGCTTGCTCGGCGGCGAGCCCCAGCCGATCGTTTCGCCCGGCAGCCAGGGCGCCTGGTCGCCCGACGGCCGCAGCGTCGCGTTTGTCCGCGAGCACGGGGCTGAGCCGCGCAACCTCTGGTCGATCGGCGTGGTCGCGATCGACGGCAGCCGCGAGCACCTGTTCGCGCCCGAATCGGCCCCGATCTCCTCGCTGAGCTGGTCTCGGGACGGCCGCTCGCTCTGGGCGGTGCGCCGGCGCTCGGCGGTGGGCGCCGCGGACGACTTCCTGCAAGTGGATGTCGGGAGCGGGCGCAAGCGGATCCTGGCGGCTCCGGAGGCCGGCGGCCAGATCTCACGGCCGGCCTGGGCCGAGGGCGGCCGGACGCTCCTCTTCGCCCAGACCGGCTCGGTGACCGGCTATCTCCCCGCCAGCCGCGTGGTGGCCCTGTCGCCGGACAGCGGACGCTTCCGGACGCTGTTCTGGTTCCCGCACGCCATTCAGGTGATCGAGGCCCTCGGCGCCGACCGCCTGATCTTCGACGCCGTGGACGCCAGCCAGAGCCTCGGCGAGGCCGAGTCCGCCGCGTCCGCGGAGTCCGCGAACGTCTTCGCGCGTCCGCGCTGGCTCACCCGCGGCACCAGCGTCGACCGCCAGCCAAGCTTTTCGCCGGACGGCAAGTCCGTGATCTTCTCGTCCAACCGCAGCGGCAACATCGACCTCTGGCGGCTGTCGCGGGAGACCGGTTCCCTCAAGCGGCTGACCGAGGATCCGGCCGACGACTGGGACCCCGCCTTCAGCCCGGACGGCCGCCTGCTGGTCTGGAGCTCCAATCGCAACGGAGAGTTCGAGATCTTCGTCGCCGAGGCGGACGGGCGCAACCCGCGGCAACTGACCCGCGGCAATCTGGCCGCGGAGAACCCCACCGTCACCGCCGACGGAAAGTGGGTGATCTATAGTGCCGACCGCTCCGAGGGCGCCGGGATCCGGCGGGCTCGCCTCGACGGTAAGGGGGACCTTCTGATCAACGCGAGCGCCCGAGGGCATCCGGAGGTTTCGCCGGATGGGCGCTACGTCGTGGTCCGCACCCAATCGATCAACGACGTGACGGAGTTGCGGGCGGTCGTCGTGGCGAGCGGCGCCCTGTTGCCGGAGGGCGCTCGCCTCAACGCCGCCGGTCTGCCGGCCGGCAGCGGCATCACTCTCGGCCGCGCGCGGTGGCTGCCGGGCGGCCGCGAGGTCGCCTACACCGGCTTGACCGGCAAGGGATCGGTCGGCCTGCTGGCTATCGGATTCGATCCCCGGCGCGGCCTCGTCGGGCCGACCCGCACGCTGCTCGACGGCTCTCCGGACCTGCTCCCGGAATCCTTCGCCTTCGCGCGCGACGGCCGCCTGACCGTCTCGTTCCTCCGCCGCAGCTCCAACCTGATGACGGCCTCGGGGCTCGACTTGAGCGGGCTGCACCCTTAGCGCTTTCGCCGTGAGCCGGCGTTTGAGCCAATATCCGCGTCGTTTCCGTTCTCCTGGCTGGTGGGCGATGAAGCCCAACCCTTGCAACCCAACCCGGAGAACCCATGCACCCGAAAAATCTCGCATTTCTGATCTGGTCCGGTTTCATCCTTACGTCGCCCCTCCTCGCCCAGTCCCCGGAGACCCGGGGATTGACGCCCCTCCGCTCCAGCCCGAAGATTGCGCCGAGGTTCGGTCACTGTACTCCTTCCGAGATCAACACTCTCAACGAAGCTCTCTATAACTCCACACGGTTGGCGGCTTTCGCCTGGCTTGAGCTGGCTGTTGGCTCACCGACGTCGAACCCTCCCTATCTGACCTGGTTCGGGGCCTATGACGCGAAGCGCTATGACCGGGTTACGGCCAATTTCACGGCCATCTACGAAGCCCTGGCGAACCAGGAATTCCTCTTCTACTGCGCGGACAAGACCGAAGACGTCTGCGATCCGCCCATCGCCGTGAGGGCCTTCGCCTATCCCGACGATGCCTATACCGTCTCTTTCTGTCCTCTGTACTGGACACTCCCAGCCACAGGAAAAGATTCCAAGGCGGACACTCTCCTCGATGTAGTGAGCCATTACACCGTCGTGGCGCAAACATTCGATTTTTGTCATGACGCTGCGGAGTGTATGCGGCTTGCGGCCAGCGATCCCAAGGAGGCGATCGAAACCTCCGGCACCTACGGCTACTTTGCCGATAGCGTGGGGCCCACGCCGTAGGCGGGTCAGAATGCAGACGTCAACAGAGGCATGTACTCCTGGCTGCCGGAGATCGAGTTGTGGCCTACGCCGGCCAGAGTCTTCATCGTGGCGATCCCGGGTGCGAAGTGATGGAATAGAGCTTCGGTGCTCGAGCGAGGGATCACCTCATCGTTTTCGGCCGCGACGATCAGGGTCGGCGCCGTGATCCGAGGTGCGTAGAGCCACGATTCAAATTTATCCTTGGCAGCCATCTCACGGGGAAATATCGAAACTGGCCGGCCGCTATTTCCTGCAGGCTGTTGTAGGGCGTGACGAGCACCAGACGGCTGACGGGGCGCTCGCTCGCCAATCGGATCGCGACGCCACTGCCAAGGCTTCGCCCCACGACCGTGACGTCGGCGTGCTCGGCGTGAACCTGATCGAACAGAGCCAGCGCGTCGGCGTGAATCGCCTCTTCAGAAGGCTTTCCGGAGCTCTCGCCGAAGCCCCGGTAGTGGAGCAAATAGATCGCATGCTCGGGGAAGGCCGCGGATAATCCCGGAAGGTTGCGCGACACCTCTTCGGCATTGCCGCCAAAGTAGATCAGAGCCTTCGGGCCTGGGTGAGGCCGCACCGACAGGGAGACCGGCACGCCCGGCCGCACCAGCGTGGCCGTGGTGGCTGGGCCTCCATAGGTCCGCGGCTGTGGAAAGTAAATGAGGGACCGCTGGAAGACGTACAGCAGGACGCAGATCCCCAGGTAGCCACCCAGGACCACGACGAGGATGCCGATCATCACGCGTCGCATCGTCTGCCGCTCAGCACGGTGGACATAGAGGTGTGGAGCGAGGACGCCATCCCAGGGTCATTCCCGGCGGCGCGAACCCGTGTATCCTATCAGGCCATGCCGAGCGCGAGCTTCCCCGCCGAGCGTCCAGACAGCCGTCGCACGCGCCTCGAAGCGATCGACGTCGTCCGCGGCGTGATCATGATCCTCATGGCGCTCGACCACACGCGGGACTTCTTCGGCCTCCCAGGGCAGAGCCCAACCGACCTGGCGAACGCCTCGGCCGCGCTGTTCCTCACCCGCTGGATCACGTACTTCTGCGCGCCGGTGTTCTTCCTGCTCACCGGCACGGGCGCGTACCTTTCGCTGCGGCGGAAGTCGCGTGCCGAGCTCTCGGGATTCCTGCTCACCCGCGGGCTCTGGCTGATCTTCCTGGAAGTCGTGGTGCTCCGCTGTTTCGCCTACCAGTTCAATTTCGACTACCGGGTCACCATGCTCCTCGTCCTCTGGGCGCTCGGCTGGGCGATGATCACGCTCGCCGCGCTCGTCCGCCTGCCGGCCGCCGTGGTGACCGCCTTCGGCGTCCTCCTGATCGCGGGGCATAACCTCTTCGACGGCGTGAGATCGGCGAACCCGCTCTGGTCCATCCTCCACGCGCCGGGGTTCGTCCTCAACACCCCGGAGCACGTCGTGTTCGTGGCCTATCCGCTCATTCCCTGGATCGGCGTGACCGCGGTGGGATATGGCCTCGGGCAGATCTACTCCTGGGATGCCGAGCGCCGGCGGCCCTTCCTCCTGCGCCTGGGAGTGGCCCTGAGCCTGGCCTTCCTGGTGATCCGTGGGCTGAACCTCTATGGCGACCCGTCGCGCTGGGCTCACCAGAAGACCGCCCTGTTCACCGTGCTCTCGTTCCTGAGCACGACCAAATACCCGCCGTCGCTGCTCTTCCTGCTGATGACGCTGGGACCGGCGCTGATCTTTCTCGGCGCCGTCGATCGCGGTACGCCACGACTCTTGCGTCCGGCCCTGGTGATCGGTAAGGTGCCCCTATTCTATTACATCCTCCACTTCGCGCTGATCCACCTGCTCGCCGTCCTCGCCTGCTACGTGCGAAACGGATCAGCCCACTGGATGGTCGAGTCGCCGGACCTCGCGCACTACCCGTTCACCGCGCCGCCGGGCTGGGGATATTCGCTGCCGGTGGTCTACCTGGTGTGGGCGGTGGTCGTGGTCGCGATGTACCCGGCCTGCCGGTGGTTCGCGGCGCTCAAGGCCCGGCGGACGGATGCGTGGCTGAGCTATCTCTGAGAGTGGATTCGACGCGTACGATTTTTCAATGCCTGGCCCGCACCCAGCGAACGCATTGGATCTTCGTCAGGCCAACCTCCGTGGCATACCAATAGCCATGTACTTGGCATACGCGGTCAGCCGGGGAATGCCAGATAGAGGGTGCAAGATAGGAGACGCAGGCCAGTCCTACGGCAGTCAGGACGCTGACTCCCACCAGGGCAAAACGGGCGGCTGGATGAGAACGCATCCTCTGATCGGGCTCCGAGAAGGAGCGCTCGTCCGTTGCCGCGCCGGGGACGACGGCTCCGTTGCGATCGATCGCACCGCGATCCCGCAGCGCCACCCTCAGGAGATGCTCGGCGTCTTCCGTCAAGCCGCCCTGAGCCAGCAGGGCCAGCAGATCCTCCGTTGGCAGCGACTCATACCTGGAGCGAAGCTGATCGGCGTTGATCTCCAATTTCGATCCTCCCTGGGCCCGTCGACCCGATACCCGGAGTGAACAGCCCGCCGAAAACATTTCAGCTTCCGTCGTCCTTCGGCGGTGACGAAATGAATTGACACCTGGAAGCACTTCCGGTCAAGCTAACGTCTCGATTCCCCAGGAGGTACTTCCAAGTGTCCAGGTCTTTGCGTCTGTGCTGGTGCCGCGCTCTCGTGATCCTCATCCTGGCCGCCGCGCTGGCCGCGCCTCTCCAGGCTGCCACCGACGCCACCTATGCCGCGCTCCGCGGCGCGAAGCCGGACGGCCGCAAGATCCCGGTTCACGGCTTGGTCCTGGAGCGCGACGCGTTCCGGTTTCAGCTCGACTCCGGAGCCCTCTACCTGCTGGCTCCGGTCGGGGGACGCACGATCGGCGCGGTCTTCGTGGGCCAGGGGAGCTACAAGCTGAGCCCCGCCACCCCCAATGAGTCGCGGCAGCTCGCGCTCGCCTCCGGGGCCGACAAGGGTTTCGAGGCGCTGACCGATTCGTTCGACAACCTCCTCCTCCTTTTCACTGACGACACCCTGGCCGAGCTCGAGCGCCATGCCCCGGAGCAGACCGGCGCTCCCGACCCCCGCGCCGCCGAGGTCTACGACCGCTGGCTCAAACGGCAGCAAAAGGATTTCAAGACCAATTTCCATCTCCGGATTCTCGAGGATCTGCTCAACGCTTCCGGGAAGCCCCACGGCGTCTTCCTGGCTCTGGTGGACGGCCGTAAGATTCCGCCAGCCCTCGCGGCCGTGGATCCCGATGGCGCCGAGAGGCTGGGCATCGCTGCGCGTCTAGGCGGCGAGACCACCCTCTTCCTGGTCGCCGATTCCTCCAAGGGAGGGATCTGGTATCTCTGTGATCGCAAAGGGGAGGCGACGCTTGGGCGGTCGACGCCGGTGAAACGGCTCGTCGACGCTCTGGACTATCGGGTCGAGACCGAGGTCAAACGGAATGCGGACATCCTCGGGAAGACCACTATCCGCTTCCAGACTCAGGTGGACGGCCTCCGCGTCCTGCCTCTGAACCTGCTGTCGAAGCTCCGCATCGGCGAAGCGTCCTACGCGGTCGAAACCGCGGGAGCCGAGCCGGTATGGAAACCTTTGCCCTGGATTCAGGAGGATCAGAACAAGGACGCCGATGCCGCCGTAGTGTTCCCCGAGCCGCTCGCCAATGGGACCACGGTCCAGCTCCGGCTCGCCTATCAGGGGGATGAGGTGCTGCAGAACGTTGGCGGCAAGACCTTCGTGGTCAGCGCCCGCGAGAGCTGGTATCCCAACCTCGGCGTCTTCTCCGATCCAGCGAAATTCGAGCTCACGTATCGGACCCCCGCCGGCCTCGAGGTCGTCTCCGTGGGGCAAAAGGTGGAGGAGCACAATGAAGGGAAGCAGCGGATCTCGCTCTGGCGGTCCGAGATTCCGATCCAGGTCGCCGGCTTCAACTATGGCAAGTTCGAAAAGCTCGTGCGGAAGGACGACGTCAGCGGCATTCAGGTCGAGGTCTTCACCAGCGAGGACCGCCCCGATCTGGGACCCGAGGTCGGCCTGGTCTCCGCGTCCCGGCTGGCCGACAGCGCCGCCGTGGACGGGCTCAATTCGGCGCGGATCTTCTCCACCTATTTCGGACCCCTGCCTCAGAATCACGTGGCGATCACGCAGCAGGCGCAGTGGAGCTTCGGACAATCCTGGCCATCGCTGATCTTCCTCCCCTATGCCTCCTTCCTGACCGGCACCCAGCGAGCCGCTCTGGGCCTCTACCAGATGAAGGACTTCATCAATCAGGTGGGCTTTCACGAGTTCTCCCACCAGTGGTGGGGGCACCTGGTGACCGCCGCCACCTATCGCGACGAATGGCTGGAGGAGGGCTTCGCCGAGTTTTCAGCGGCACTCGCCGTGCAGCACACGCAGGGGTGGGAGGGCTACACCGAGTTCTGGCGCCACGCGCGCAAGTTCATCTTCGGGAAGTATCCCGGCAACGCGATCGCGCACGATCAGGCGGGACCGATCAGCCAGGGCTGGCGGCTCGGCACGGCATACTCCCCCTCGGCGCCGCAGGCCATGATCTATTCCAAGGGTGGATACGTCCTCCACATGCTGCGCACCCTGATGTTCGATCCCAAGGCCCAGGTGCCGGACGCCAACTTCATCGCCCTGATGAAGGATTTCGCCACCACCTATGGCGGCAAGGCCGCCACCACGGCCGACTTCCAGAAGGTTGTGGAGCGCCACATGGTGCCGAGCCTGAACGCCAACCGTGACGGCAAGATGGACTGGTTCTTCGACCAGTGGGTTTACGGCACAGAGATACCGCGCTACGTCTCAGATCTGAAGGCGGAGAAAACGGAAGGCGACGAATACCGGATTCACGGTCAGGTCAGCCAGCAAGGAGTTCCGAAAAATTTCCGCGCCCTCATCCCGATTCAGGTCGAGCTCGGCAAGAACGACGTCATCCGGATCGGAGCCGTTGGAATGACGGGAGAGGCCACCGTACCGATCGACGTGAAGCTCAAGCTCCCGAAAGCCCCCAAACGCGTCCTGGTCAACGCCAACGGCGAGATCCTGGCGCGGGATTGAGGCGGTTGGCAGACCGGAGAGTCAGGACTTGGCGGCCTTATCGCGGGTTCAGCAAGCCAGCTAAGGAACCAGAGAGGCGCCCACCCAACGATGAACATCGGAGGCGGCCCTACTCGTTGAGCCCTTGGAACCTCTCCCAGAGAAGGTTGAAAGCTGCGAGAGGTTCCTCTGACTCCTGAACCGCGCTCACAAGGTTCGCGAGGTCCGAATCATCCATAGGAATGATCCAACCCCGACCGTCCTTAGCGGTGTCTCGACAGCGCTCGAAAAAGCGCTCTCTATCATCGAAGGATCGGCAAACTAGAATACCAATCTGTCCACGAGTCAGGCTGAAGCGTCCCGATAGCTGGTCGAGTTCCGGATTCCCCACTTCAC
The DNA here is from genome assembly GCA_963718645.1 of uncultured Acidobacteriota bacterium. Taxonomy (GTDB): domain Bacteria; phylum Acidobacteriota; class Thermoanaerobaculia; order Multivoradales; family UBA5704; genus DATARR01. The sequence continues at coordinate 180,680 of OY970373.1, read as the reverse complement.
CGACATAGTTCTTGCACTCCACTACGATATTGGCTGCTGAGTAGTGCAGTGTCAGCCAATGGAAGAAGCCAGCTGTGGCCACGTTTGTAAACGTGAGATCTAGGATCTTCCTTCCGCTGTGGATTGGATGCTGGGGGCGAGGATTTGTTAGCGCTGGGTAACATAGCGCCGTGAGGAGGTCTGTGATTGCCCTTTCAAAGTTGGCCGCGTCATTTCGGCCCGCCTTTACTGAGCGCAAGCGCCTTAAGAGAGCTTTCCAGTCTGGTGGCTCTGAACCTTCGGCCTCTGCAATCGCCTCATGGGTCGGAGGAGGTGTTTCGGTCTCGTCCTTGTCGCGCCGGTATTCTTCTAATGCTTGAGGATGATCTCGAGTGGCCCGGACGATGTCGGCCTTACTGCTTCCATACTTTTTGGTAAGATCCTTCTTCGTTACACGTAGCGACCCGTTCTTAAGAAGGTGGACGAGCTCCGTGTTTGCTGCAAGTTCAACTGCGCGAAGTTCTTCGAGAAGGTAGTGACGGTAGTATTCCTGAACGTTGTAGTGCATCCGCCGGATGCGTACGATTGCCTTTGGAACGAGGATGAGGGGTCCGAAAGAGGTAACCGGGAGGCGAACAAATTCCGAACGCCATTGCCTGTCTAATGGCCGCCAAAGCGGTCCCGAGGCGACGTCCTCATTCAAGGGAATCCTGAGTTGCTCAGAGATCTCTTGTGTATACTCGATGAGTGGCTCGCGGATGACGTTAATGACGATATCTGAGACGTTGTCCTCTGCTATGCCCTCAACCAGAAGAATCGAGTCTTCCAGGTCGCGGAGGAGGCCTGATCGTACTGCCTCGCTCCGTGATAGGGCGTCCCAAAGCCTCTCCGCCTTCGTTGGGCCAATGCCGCTCCCGCGAGCCTCCCCCGTCGACATGCCAAGATGGACCTCGTTGGGCTCGCGGAGAACGCCCAGAAGATGCTTGGCGTATTCATGCTGCCCATCACGGATGGCGGCAAGAACAGTGCTGAAGAAATCCTGGATCAGTGATGTACACCGGGAGCCCCATTCCGAGGGCAGGAGACGTAGCGCGCGGGGGTCCACAAAAACCTGCAGGTCATCGCGAATGTCGACATCAACGAAGTCCAGTTCTGGCTGCTTGCGATCGAGCTCGAAATAGTCGCTCACCCGCCTTCCCTGAGACATTATTTACCTCTCTTCCTGCAATAGTTGGCGCCGGTTCAGGCTATCATCATTTCGAGCAGGCTGCATTGCCTGACGATCGAGAAAGAGCGGTCGGGCGGCGAATAACATATGTCTTCTTGCCTGCGACCTCTCTAGAGCAACGCGAGGAAAGTACAGTGAAGATGCCAAGGGACATTCTAAGGAGGTGCCACCCAAATGGCGAACCTCGGAGCATTGGGCGACACGAGGGTAGCCGAGCCGCAGAGGGAGCCGCCCCACACCTCCGGCCTTCCGAAGTAAGGAGGGCCAGAGGGAGAACGGCCCCGTTTCCGTTCCCTCCGGTACATCGATTGTCAATGAACCTGGGCCGTCTGCCCGGAATCCCGCGTCAGACGGCTGAGAATGTACATACGATGGAGGTCGTCGAAACGTCCAAGCGACCCGCTCGCGGAAGCTTGCCGAGCCGCGAGGCAAGCTCCCTTCGGCCCCTGGAAGCTTGAGGAGCCACGAGGCAAGCTCCCTTCGGCGTACGGAAGCTCGCGGCGTTGCAAGCCGGGCTCCCTTCAACTCACGAAGCCTTGCCGCGTCGCAGGCCAAAGTCATTTCGCCCCGCCGAAGCTTGCCGAGGCATGCGCCAAGATCCCTCCGGATCATCGGAGCTTGCGACTCCACACGCCAAGTTCCGCTCGGTCCATGGAAGCTCGCCAGTCCGCCAAGGAGAGTCCTTTCGCTCCACGGACGCTTGAAGCGCCGTAAGGCAAGCTTTGATCATCTCAGGGAAGCTTCGGGAGCCGCGCCTCAAGCTCCCGTCGCTTCACGGCAAAGGTGGCTCGCCTCGTCCTTTCTTGCGCACCCCTATTGCTTGAAGAAGCACCCCAAAACATCGAGAGGAGCCTGTGATGAGAAAGCTGTGGAGGCTTGCCGTTCTCTTGGGGTTTGTAGGCCTGGCGCCCTGGCTGGGAACGAGCCGTTCCGCCCTGGCCAAGCCTTCTGTTCGCAGGTGGATGGCACAGCCTGCTCCGTGCCGTTGTCCTCGACAACCTGCGTGCTCGCGCCGGGCGAGACGTCCGTTTGCGTCTGCAGGAAAACGCTCCACTGGCACTGCTTCTGAGCTCCCGGTGATCGAGGGCGTGGCCCCCGAAGTGGGCCCATGGAGACGCCTCAATTTAGGCAGCCGCAGACGCCGTTTCTCTTACCAGGCCTAAGTCTGCGTGTCAGGCAGCGCTGCTCATTCCCGCTCCGCGGCCTGAGCGGCTTGCCAGAGATCGCTGTACTTCTCGCGAACGTACGGATCGAGCTCATCCGCGAGGCCGGCGGGGAGCTTCAAGATGCGGATGACCTCAATGACGTCCGCCAGATCCTTCAACCGGTGCGGAGCGGAGATCCCCGAAGCCAGCTTCAGCTCGATCAGGCGGGGGAGCGGTAGGAGGGCCACGCGCTCGCCTCGTACGGCGGCGCTGGCGGGGTCCGGGAACACGACCGGTTTGGCGAGTCCATCGCCGGGATACTCTCCAGCCAGGACGACGTCGATGGTCACGCCGTTCTCGGTGTCCCGAAAGCCTTTGCTCCCGGGAAATTTCTCGACATAGCCGAGACCCAGATGCTTCTTTTTGAAATCCGCGAGCCCTTCGGCCGTCAGCAGAAGGTCCACATCCACGGTGGCCCGCTCGTAGCCATAGGCGTTGAGGGCCATCGCACCGATGAGAGCGTACGGGATGGCGTCCTCATCCAGCAGGCGCGCCACTTTGTTGCGGGCCTGCTGAACCCTGGATTCACCCATGAAGAATCTCTCCGCCTCTTCGACACCCGCATCCAGGCGAGCCTCAAGCTCCGGGTCCAGACGCGGACGTTGTGCCCAGGCAGCCGTCGCGCGGGCCTCGGTCGATCGCATACGGTCAGAGTAGCAGAGTCTTGAGCCGGACGGTGCGCTACCGCGCCGCCGCCACCGCCGCGCCCGCCGGCAGCTCCCCCGCCGTCCACCTGCCTACCAGAGCTTTGATCAGGTTGACGCTGGCGGTCATACGGAAGGCGAGGCTATCCGCCGCTCTTCTTGAATCGCTCCAACTCCGGAATTTCGTCTCCGGGCTGCGGGTCCAGAAGGTCGTCCGGCGTGAGCGGGGTCTCCTGGCTGATGACCTCACCGTCGGTAAGGCGGACACGCTTCCACCGCGATCCGTAACGGAAGGGATCCGGCTCCTCGTCGGCGGGCATCTTGCGGAGAGGATCGGCCATGGCGGCAGTATAGCCAGATCTCGCCGATGCGGTCAAAGTCTCCGGAATCGGAGACATGCCCCACCACATCGCCGATTTGAAGGCCGAGACGACGGGGCCGAGCGACATTGACTACCCACACTCAGTGATATACTTTGCCCGTGAGGAGAGTCTTCGAGACCCGCCGCTTCAGCCACTGGTTGCGCAAGTGCGGGCTGCCCCAGGAGGCGCTTTGCCTAGCGATCTCAGAGATGGAGAAGGGCCTGATTGACGCCGAGCTTGGCGGTCGCGTCGTCAAGAAGCGCATCCCTCTGCCCGGTCGCGGGAAAAGCGGTGGTACACGGACCTTGCTGGCAACGAACAAAGGCAGCCTCTGGTTCTTCATGTTCGGCTTTGAAAAAAGCGAGCGCGCCAATGTGACCGTCCGGGAACTGGAGGCATTGAAGGCTCTTGCCGCCGATCTACTGAAGCTCTCTTCGGCAGAGCTCGACCGTTTGGTCGACAGCGAGGCCTTAAAGGAGATTTGCCATGAGCACCAAGACCAAGAAAGAAAGCAGCCGCATCCTGGACGCAGTCCACGAGACCGCGCGTGACCTTCACGCTGCCGGAGTGATCTCGAAGCGACGGATGAAGGAATACGATTCCCTGTGCCTTGTACCCGTGCCGGAGTATTCCAGTGCGACGATTCGTGCCCTGCGCGAGAGGTACAGGATCAGCCAGGCCGTCCTGGCGTCGATACTCAACACCAGCATATCGACGGTTCGCCAGTGGGAGATCGGCGAAAAGCATCCGAGCGGCCCTTCTCTCAAGCTGCTCAATTTGCTCGATCGCAAGGGACTGGAAGCCGTGATCTGAGCTCGACTCTCCCTGACGGCCACCAGATGAAGATCTCGATACTCTACCGCGCCGCCACCGCCGGCCCGCCCGGCAGATCCCCGGTCGTCCAGCCACCCCCCAGGGCCTTGATCAGGTTGACGCTGGCGGTCATCTGACGGATGCGGAGGTCTACGGTGTTGCGCTCGTTGGAGTAGGCGGCGTTCTGGGCGGTGATCACTTCCAGGTAGGTGGCGATGCCCGAGTTGTACCGGTTGCGGGTGAGTTGCAGGGAACGCTCGGCGGCGGCGGTGGCGGCCACCTGCTGGGTGGCTTCGTCGGCGAGGATGCGCACGGCGGCCAGGTTATCCTCGACGTTCTGGAAGGCGGTGAGCACGCTCTCGCGGTAGCCCGCCACCGTGGCGTCGTAATTGGCTTCCGCCTGCTCCACCACCGCCCGCCGCCGGCCGCCGTCGAAAAGGGTGCCGAGGAGCTGCGGCCCGAGCGACCAGAAGCGGTTCGGCAGCGAGAAGAGCTTGCCGAGGGTAGAGCTGGCGAAGCCTCCCGAGGCGTTCAGGCTCAGGGTGGGATAGTAGGCGGCCTGCGCGACGCCGATCTGCGCGTTGGCGGCCGCCACGCGGCGCTCCGCGCCGGCGATGTCGGGCCGCCTCTCCAGCAGCTCCGAAGGGACACCCACCGGCACCACCGGCGGCGCGAACTTGATCGGCGCCTCGGCGATCGTCAGGTCGGCCGGGGCCTTGCCGGTGAGGATGGCGATGGCGTGCTCCAGTTGGGTCCGCGAGACGCCGAGGTCGATCGCCGCCGCCCGCGCGGTCTCGAGCTGCGTCTGCGCCTCGGCCAGGTCGGCTCCCGAGGCCACCCCCTGGTCGTGACGGTTGGAGGTGATCTTGAGCGCCGTCTGGTATTCGTTGACGGTCGAATCGAGCAGCCGCTTCTGTTCGTCGAGGCCGTGGAGTTGGAAGTAGTCGACCGCCAGCTCCGCCTGCAAGCTCAGGCGGACATTCTCGACATCGGCCGCGCTCGCCTGCGCGGCGGCGACGTTGGATTCGATGTCGCGCCGCACCCTCCCCCAGAGGTCGAGCTCCCAGGTGAAGTCGATCGGCACTTGGTAGATCGTCGCCGTGCCGCCTGACGAGGAGGTCGAGCTGCCGGTGGAAGAAGAGCCGCTCCGACTGGTCGAGCCGCGCGAGGTGGTGGCCTGGGCTCCTGCGGTCACCGTGGGGAACAGGCCGGCGCGGGCCAGCGCCACGGCCGCGCGGGCGCCGCGGAACTGCGCCTCCGACTGCGCCAGGGTCTGGTTCGAAACCGAGACCTGCTCCTCCAGCGCATTGAGCGCGGGATCGCCGAACAGCTCCCACCATTTGCCGCGCAGGGCGGCATCGCTCGGCTGCGCCCGCTTCCAGCCCTCCGGCGGCGCCTCCTTGAAGCCTCCCGGCGTCTCGACGGATGGCTTTTTATAGTTCGGCCCGACGGCGGTGCAGGCCGCGGCGAGCAGTCCGAAAATCAACAGGAGAGCGATGCGTGACTTCATGGATCAGGCCTCCGAGCCCGCGGGCACGGTGCGGCGGCGCGCTTTCCGCGATTGCCGCGATTGCCGCCGCCCTTCCCACCAGAGCCGGAACCGGTCGAGATAGAGATAGACCACGGGGGTGGTGTAGAGGGTGAGGAGCTGGCTGAACAGCAGGCCGCCGACGATCGCGATGCCGAGCGGCCGGCGGAGCTCGGAGCCGGTGCCGAGACCGATGGCGAGCGGCAGGCCGCCCAGCATCGCCGCCATGGTGGTCATGGTGATCGGCCGGAAGCGCAGCAGGCAGGCCTCGTAGATGGCGTCGGCCGGGCTCTTGCCCTCCTTGCGCTCGGCTTCGATGGCGAAGTCGATCATCAGGATGGCGTTCTTCTTGACGATGCCGATCAGCAGGATGATGCCGATCAGCGCGATCACCGACAGCTCCGTTTTACAGATGATCAGCGCCAGCAGCGCACCGACGCCGGCCGACGGCAGGGTCGAGAGAATGGTGATCGGATGGATGGTGCTCTCGTAGAGCATGCCGAGCACGATGTAGACGGTGAGCAGCGCCGCCAGGATCAGCAGCGGCTCGTTCTTCAACGAGTCCTGGAAGGCCTGCGCGGTCCCCGCGAAGCTGCCGTGGATGCTCTCCGGCAGCCCGATCTCCGCCTCCGCCCGGTCGACGGCGGTGACGGCGCTGCCGAGCGCCACGCCGGGAGGGAGGTTGAACGAGAAGGTGACCGAAGGGAACTGCCCCTGGTGATTGATGATCAGCGACGTGTTGGTGTTCTCATAGCGGGTAAACGCGGAGAGCGGCACCAGTTGGCCGGTATTCGTCTTGACGTTGATGTAGCGCAGCCCTTCGGGGGTCTGCCAATACTGCGGCTCGACCTCCATGATGACGTGATACTGGTTGAGCTGCCGGTACATCGTCGACACTTGGCGCTGGCCGAAGGCGTCGTAGAGCGTGTTGTCGATCATCGCGGGGGTGATCCCCAGCCGCGAGGCGGTGGCGCGATCGATCACCAGCGAGGACTGGAGCCCCTTGTTCTGCTGATCGGAGTTGACGTCGACCAGCTCCTTGACGGTGCGCAGCTTCTGCTGAACCTTCGGAGCCCATTGGAGCAGCTCCTGGGTGTCGTCCCCCTGCAAGGTGTACTGGTATTGCGCGTTCCCCTGGCGGCCGCCCACCCGCAGGTCCTGATTCGCCTGGAGGAAGAGGTTGGCGCCGGGCTCGTGCGAGAGCTTCGGCCGCAGGCGCGCGATGATCTGATCGGCCGTCTCCTTGCGTTTGGTCTTGAGCGCGACGAACATGCGCGCCGAGTTGTTGCCGCCGGTGAAGGCGGTCACACTCTCGATCCCCGGATCGCGCTGGACGATCGCCACCAGCCGCTTCATCCGTGCCTGCATCGCCTGAAAGGAGCTCGACTGGTCGGCCACGATCGAGCCGCCCATCCGCCCGGTGTCCTGCTGCGGAAAGAAACCTTTCGGCACGATGATGTAGAGGTAGACGCTGGCCGCCATGGTGGCCAGGGTGATGAAGAGCACCACCGCCTGGTGCCGGAGCACCCAGGAGAGCGATACGTCGTATTTGTGCAGGATCCAGTCGAAGGCGCGCTCGCTCGCCTGGTAGAGGCGGCCGTGCCGCTGCTCGTCGTGCGGACGCAGGAGCACGGCGCACATCATCGGCGTGGCGGTGAGCGAGACCACCATCGAGACGGCAATGGCCACCGAGAGGACGATGGCGAACTCGCGGAACAGCCGGCCGACGATCCCCCCCATCAGCAGGATGGGGATGAACACGGCGATCAGCGAGATGCTGATCGTCAGCACCGTGAAGCCGATCTCGCGAGCCCCCTTCAGCGCCGCCTCCACCGGCTTCATCCCCTGCTCCAGGTAGCGGGTGATGTTCTCGATCACCACGATGGCATCGTCGACCACGAAGCCGGTGGCGACCGTCAGCGCCATCAGCGACAGGTTGTCGATGCTGTAGTGGAGCAGGTACATGACGCCGAAGGTGCCGATCAGCGACACCGGCACGGCGACGCTGGGGATGAAGGTCGATCGCAGGTCGCGCAGGAAGAGGAAGACGACCAGGATGACGAGCAGGATCGAGATGACGAGGGTGATCTCGACATCGTGCACCGAGGCGCGGATGGTGGTGGTCGAATCCATCACCACCTGCATGTCGATCGCCGGCGAGATCGACGCCTTGAGCTGCGGCAGCACGGCGCGGATGCGGTCGACGGTGGCGATGACGTTGGCGCCCGGCTGGCGGAAGATGATCAGCAGGACGGCGGGCTTGCCGTTCGCGAGGCCGCCGGAGCGGAGGTTCTCGACGGAGTCGTCGACAGTAGCGATATCCGAGAGTCGCACGGCGGCGCCTTTGTTGTAGCTGACGATCAGCGGCCGGTATTCGGCGGCCTGGAGCAGTTGATCGGTGGTGCTGATCGTCCACAGGCGGTCGACGCTGGCGAGCTCACCCTTGGGGCGGTTGGCGTTGGCGGCGGCGAGCGCCGTGCGGACGTCCTCCAGGCCGAGCCCGTAGCCGTTGAGGAGGGTCGGATTGACCTCCACCCGCACGGCCGGCAGCGCGCCGCCGCCGACGGTGATCTCCCCCACCCCTTCGATCTGCGAGATCTTCTGTTGCAGCACGGACGAGGCGACGTCGTAGATCTTCGGCACCTGGATCTGGTCCGAGGTGAGGGCGAGCAGCATGATCGGCGCGTCGGACGGGTTCGACTTGCGCAGGTTCGGGTTGCTCGGCAGGTTCGCCGGAAGCTGGCCGCGGGCGGCGTTGATCGCCGCCTGGACGTCGCGCGAGGCGGCGTCGATGTCGCGGTTGAGGTCGAACTGCAAGGTGATGTTGCTCGAGCCGAGCGAGCTCGAGGAGGTCATCTCGGTGACCCCGGCGATCCGCCCGAACTGCCGTTCCAGCGGCGTCGCCACCGACGAGGCCATGGTCTCCGGGCTGGCGCCCGGCAGCCCAGCCGAGACGTGCAGGGTGGGGAACTCCACCTGCGGCAGCGGCGAGACCGGCAGCAGGCGGAAGGCGAGGCCGCCGGCCAGCGCCACCGCCACCACCAGCAGCGTGGTGGCGATCGGCCGCCGGATGAACGGCGCCGAGATGCCGGTCAGGCCGCCGCTCTTCTCCCCGGCGTCCTCACGCTCGTCACTCTCGTCGCGCTCTTCGGGCTTGCCCTTCTCGTCGCTCATGCGCCCGCTTTCTCCGGTTGCAGGTCGTGATGCCCGCCATGCTTCTGCCGCCGCTTCTCGGCCCACTTCGAGGCCCGCTGCGCCAGGTTGTCGAAGGCGAGGTAGACGACCGGCGTGGTGTAGAGCGTCAGGAGCTGGCTGAAGATCAGGCCGCCGATGATCGCGATACCCAGCGGCCGGCGGAGCTCGGCGCCGATGCCGCTGCCGAGCGCCAGGGGGACGGCGCCGAGCAGGGCCGCCATGGTGGTCATGATGATCGGCCGGAAGCGGAGGAGCGCGGCCTGATAGATCGCGTCGTGCGGCGCTTTCTTGTCCTTGCGTTCGGCGTCGAGCGCGAAGTCGATCATCATGATCGCGTTCTTCTCGACGATGCCGATCAGCAGGATGATGCCGATCAGCGCGATGATGCTGAACTCGCTGCGGCAGATCAGCAGTGCGAGCAGCGCGCCGACGCCGGCCGACGGGAGCGTCGAGAGGATCGTTAGCGGGTGGATGTAGCTCTCATAGAGCACGCCGAGCAGGATGTAGACGGTGATCACCGCCGCCAGGATCAGCAGCGGCGTATTGCTCAGCGACCCCTCGAACGACGATGCGGTGCCCTGGAAGCCGGCCTGGATGCTCGACGGCATCTTGAGGTCGTCTTTGGCCTTGCCGACCGCCTTCACCGCCTCTCCCAGCGAGGCGCCGGGCGCCAGGTTGAAGGAGACGGTGACCACCGGGAACTGACCCTGGTGGTTCACCGCCAGCGGCGTGGTCGACTCCTCGACGCGGGTGAAGGCGGCGAGCGGCACCGAGCCGCCGGCGGCCGAGCGCAGGTAGACGTCGGTGAGGTCCTGCGGGCCCTGGTGGAACCCCGGCTTGGTCTCCAGCACCACGCGGTACTGATTGAGCTGGGTGAACATGGTCGAGATCTGCCGCTGGCCGAAAGCGTCGTAGAGCGTGTCGTCGAGCATCTGCGGCGTGATGCCGAGCCGCGAGGCCGTGGTGCGGTCGAACACCAGGTGGGCCTGGAGGCCGTTGTTCTGCTGATCGCTGCCGACGTCGGCGAGCTCGGGGAGCTGGCGCAGCTTGGCGACGAAGCGCGGGACCCAGGTCGACAGCTCGTTCGGATCAGCGTCCTCGAGGCTGTACTGGAACTCCGCCCGGCTCACCCGGTCCTCCACCGACAGGTCCTGCACCGGCTGCATGTAGAGGGTGATGCCGGCGACCTTCGCCAGCTTGGGGGTCAGGCGGCGGATGACGTCGCTGGCGTTGAGGTCGCGGTCCGCCAGCGGCTTGAGATTGATCTGGATGCGGCCGGTGTTGACCGTGGTATTGGTGCCGTCGACGCCGATGAACGACGACAGGCTCTCGACCGCGGGGTCGGCGAGGATCACCTGGGTCAGCGCCTGCTGCCGCGTGGACATGGCGGGGAACGAGATGTCCTGCGCGCCCTCCGAAATGCCGAGGATGACGCCGGTGTCCTGGATCGGGAAGAACCCCTTGGGGATGATCAGGAAGAGCAGCACCGTCGCCACCAGGGTGCCGACGGCGACCCCCAACGTCAGCCGCTGGTGGTCGAGCACCCAGACGAGCGTGCGGTCATAAAAGTCGAGGATCTTCTGGAACACCCGCTCGGAGGCGCGGTAGAAGCGCCCCTGCTGGGATTCGTCCTTGTGGCGCAGGAGCTTGGCGGCCATCATCGGCGTCAGCGTCAGCGAGACGGCGGCGGAGATCAGGATGGTCACGCTGAGGGTAACGGCGAACTCGCGGAACAGGCGGCCGACGACGTCGCCCATGAACAGCAGGGGGATCAGCACGGCGATCAGCGACACGGTCAGCGAGAGGATGGTGAAGCCGATCTGCTCCGCCCCCTTGAGCGCCGCCTGCAAGGGTTTCTCCCCCTCCTCGATGTAGCGCGAGATGTTCTCGATCATCACGATCGCGTCGTCCACCACGAAGCCGGTGGAGATGGTGAGCGCCATCAGCGTCAGGTTGTTGAGGCTGTAGCCGAGCAGGTACATGGCGCCGAAGGTGCCGATCAGGGTCAGCGGCACCGCCACGCTGGGGATCACCGTGGCGGCCAGCGTGCGCAGGAAGAGGAAGATCACCATCACCACCAGCGCGATGGTGAGCATCAGCTCGAGCTCGACGTCGCGCACCGAGGCGCGGATGGTGGCGGTACGGTCGGTGAGCACGGTGACGTCGACGGAGGTCGGCAGCGAGGCGCGGAGCTGCGGCAGCAGCGCGGTGACGCGGTCGACGACGCTGATGATGTTCGCCCCCGGCTGGCGCTGGATGTTGACGATCACCGCCGGCGTCTGGTTCATCCACGCCGCCTGCTTGACGTTCTCGGCCGAATCGATCACCGTGGCGACGTCCGAGAGGCGCACCGGCGAGCCGTTCTTGTAGGCGATGATCAGCGGCCGGTACTGATCGCTCGACAAAAGCTGATCGTTGGCGCCGATGGTGTAGGACTGCCGCGCGCCGTCGAAGCTCCCCTTGGCCTGGTTGACGTTGGCGGCCGCGACGGCGGTGCGCACGTCCTCCAGGGTGAGGTCGTAGGCCGACAGCGCCGTGGGGTTGGCCTGGATGCGCACCGCCGGCTTCTGGCCGCCGCTGATCTGCACCAGGCCGACGCCGGGGAGCTGCGAGACCTTCTGCGCCAGGCGGGTGTCGGCGAGGTCCTCCACCTTCGACAGCGGCATCGTCTTCGAGGTCAGCGCCAGGGTGAGCACCGGCGCGTCCGCCGGGTTGGTCTTGCTGTAGATCGGCGGGTTGGGCAGGTCCTTCGGCAGGAAGGTGCCGCCGGCGTTGATCGCCGCCTGCACCTGCTGCTCGGCGACGTCGATGTCGAGGTCGAGGGTGAACTGCAGGGTGATGACCGAGGCCCCCTCGGAGCTGATCGAGGTCATCTGGTTCAGCCCCGGCACCTGGCCGAACTGGCGCTCCAGCGGCGCGGTGACGGCGGAGGCCATGACGTCCGGGCTGGCGCCGGGATAGAAAGTGATCACCTGGATCGTCGGGTAGTCGACCTCCGGCAACGCCGAGACCGGCAGCTTGCGGAAGGCGACGACGCCGGCGAGCAGCACGCCCACCATCAGCAGCGACGTCGCGATCGGCCGCAGGATGAACGGCCGTGACGGGCTCATGACTGCGCCTTCCGGTGACCCTTGCCGCCTTTGCCCTTGCCGCCGCCGGCCTGACCCGTGCTATCGCCGCCGCTCGCACCCTTGCCGCCGCTTCCCTGAGCACCGCCGACGTGAGTGCGGGTGCCGTTCGGGCCGGCCACCGAGACGTCGACCTTCATGCCCGGACGCAGCTTGTCGACGCCGTCGATGACCAGCATGTCGCCGGGCGCGACGCCGCTCTGGACCACCGTGTCGTCCCCCTCGGTGATGCCGACCGCGACGTTGCGCGACTCGACCGTGGAGTCCGGCTTGATCGCATAGACGAACGTCGACTGCGGGCTGCGCTGGATGGCGGCGGCGGGGACGGTGGTGGCCCCGTGCAGGACGTTGACCAGCAGGCGGGCGTTGACGAACTGCGCCGGGAAGAGCGCCTCGTTGGTGTTGGCGAACTGCGCCTTGATGCGGACGGTGCCGGTGGTGGGATCGATCTGGTTGTCGATCGCCAGCACCTGGCCCGAGGCGAGCTTCTGCTTCAGATCGCGGTCGTAGGCGTCGACGGCGAGCACCTGTCCGCCATGGATCTGCGGCAGCACATCCGGCAGGTGGTCCGCCGGGATGGTGAACAGCACGTCGATCGGCTGGAGCTGGGTGATCGTCACGATGCCGTTGGCGTCGCCGGCGTGCACGATGTTGCCGACGTCCACCTGCCGCAGGCCGACCCGGCCGCCAGTCGGTGCCGTGACTCGGCTATAGGTGAGGTTCAGCCTGGCGCTCTCGATCTGCGCCTGATCGCTCTTCAGGGTGGCCTGGGACTGGGCTACCGTCGCCGCCTGGGTGTCGAGCTGCTGCTTGGCGATCGAATCCTGGGCGAAGAGCACCTGGTAGCGCTGGAGGTCGACCTGCGCGTTGTGCAGCACCGCCTCGTCCTTGGACCTCTGCCCCTCGGCCTGCATGAGCTGGACCTGGAAGGGGCGCGGATCGAGCTCGGCAAGCAGGTCGCCGCCACGGACGATCTGCCCTTCGCGGAAGTCGATCCGCAGGAGCTGGCCGTCGACGCGGCTCTTGACGTTCACCGTGTTCAGCGGCGCCACCGTCCCCAGGCCGGTCAGGTAGACGCCGACGTCCTTGGTCGCCGCGACGGCCGCGAGGACCGGCACCGGAGCCTGCGTCCCCTTGCCCCCCTTCCCTCCCTTGCCGTCGGTGCCGGCCTGGGCGGCGGCGGCCTTGCCGCGGTTGTGGAAGTAGAGGAACGCCGCGAGGGCGGCGACGATCACCGCGAGTATCAGCAGCCAGCGGCGGCGCCGGGGGGGCGGCTCGGTCGTATCCGCATTCTCAACGCCCTCGGCCGGCGGCAGCGCCTTCGGCTCGGGAGCCTCCTTGAGGGCAGCCCGGGGCTCTCTCTTCGCGGCCGGCGGGACGTCGCCGACTTCGGCTTCTGGGGGTTCGGAGATCATCGAAGGGACCTCTGGAATCGAAAATACTGGTTCATCGTGCTCGCGCCGCGGCCAAAACCATACCCTCGGGCGGAGGGTATCCGCCCGAGGGAGAATTCTATGCAAGAGGGCTGCCGGAAGTCGTTAAGAAGACGTAAAGGATGCGGGTCCGTCAACCGGCGTTTTAACCGACGCTTTAACCGAGATACTGCGGCTTTTTCACCGTCGTATCGAAGTGGTGGGTGGTCTTGTAGAGCTCGAGCTTGCCGGCCTGCGCGAAGCTCTCCGTCTTCGCCAGCAGCGCCGAGACCTGAGCGGCGCTCAGCGGCTGGAAGCTCTGCGCCGCGCTCACCGCCTGGTCGAGGATCTTGAGCGAATCGATGCCGGTGATCAGCACGCTGACCGGCAGGTTCATCGTGTAGTGCAGGCATTCGACCGGGGTCACCGCCCGGCTGTCGAGGATGAAGCTGTCGCCCATCGGCTTCATGCCGAGCACGGCGATCTGGTGCTTCAGCGCCACGGGGAGCACCTGCTTCTCGAAGCTGTTGAAGTGGGCGTCCATCACGTTGAGCGGCATCTGCACGGTGTCGAACTGGAACTGGTGGGCGTCGGCGGTCTCGATCATGTGCAGGTGGATCTTCGGATCCTTGTGGCCGGTGAAGCCGATGTACCGGACCTTCCCCGCCTTTTTGGCCGCCAGCACCGCCTCCAGCGCGCCGCCCGGCGCGAAGATGCGGTCGGGATCGTTCATCCGGATGATCTCGTGGAACTGCAGGAGGTCGACGTGGTCGGTCTGCAGACGCTTGAGCGACTCGTCGAGCTGCCGGGCGGCCGACTCCTTGGTGCGGCCGTCGATCTTGGTCATCAGGAAGGCCTTCTGGCGATAGCCGTCCTTGAGAGCCTTGCCCATCCGCTCCTCGCTCTTGCCGTCGTTGTAGTCCCAGGAGTTGTCGAGGAAGTTGATGCCGCGGTCGAGCGCGCCGCGGATGATGCGGATACTCTCCTGCTCGTCCTTCTGCTGGCCGATGTGCGAGCCCCCCAGGCCGACCAGGGAGACCTTCTCGCCCGTCCGCCCCAGGGTGCGATAGGGGATTCCCTGCTTCACCTCGGCGGCCCAGGCGAAGCCGCCACCGCCGGCGGTGGCGACCGCGGCGGCGGCCGCCGCCGAGAGCTCCAGGAACTGTCGCCTCGTGACGCCGCCTCCCTTTCGGGGGCTCTCCTCAATTCTGTTCATGCTCACCTCCGCAAGTGAATCGGCCAGGGGAATCGCATTCGAGCCCCGGCATCGAAACGTCGAGCAGCAAAACCCGGACCATGACGCGGGTCTTTGACCAGAGCCACCGAAGCTGCTTTACTCCATAGCCGGATAGCCGGCGCGGCCAAGGAAGGCTGACGCCAACTCGAGGAGCCCGCATGAAGAAACAACAGGTAAGGAAGATCGTACTCAGCAAGGAAACGCTCCGCCACCTGAGCGGCGAGAATCTCGCCGAGGCCCTCGGCGGCGCGATTACCCAGAACCTCGCCAGCGTCTGCGTTGACACCTGCAAGATCTGTCAGTTCACCCAGGCCTGCCCCTCCTCCTACAACTGCGTGTAGGGGTTACGCCCGCCAATCGGGGCGGCTCGCCAGGGCCGCCCCGATCCGCCCGGAGCGCTAGTGGCCCTTGCTCTTGGCCGTGCCCTTGCTCTTTCCCAACTCGCGCCAGCTCTCCTCGTTGACCTCGACGTCGTACTTCTTCGCCGCCGTCTTGATCCGCTTCCAGGCTTCGTTGCGCTCCTCGTCACTCACTCCCTCGACCTGGTCGAAGCGGGCGATGGCGTTGCGCACGTGGCTGGCGTCCTCGAGCGGCTCCTTGCGCTGCTTGGGGAAGGCGAAGTTCCGGGTGGAGATCTCGTCGCGCTTTTCGGTATCCAGTTTGGCCATGGTGTCGCGCTCCTTTCGAACCGATCTTTCATTCATGAACGATGCCAGAAGCGCTACAATCCCGCCGCCATGAACGCCCGCATCCTCGCTCTCCTCGCCCTGCTCCTGCCGTCCGCAGCCCTGGTGGCCACCGTCCCGGACGATCCCCCCGCGCTGGCGGCCACGGTGCGCGCCGAGGCGCTCCGCTCCTGGCAGGCCTACGAGCGCTACGCCTGGGGGCACGACGAGCTCCGGCCGCTGAGCAAGGCGCCGCGCGACTGGTACGGCGAGCCGCTGCTGATGACCCCGGTGGATTCGCTGGACACCCTGCTCCTCCTCGGCCTCGACGAGGAGGCGGCGAAGGCCAAGGCGCTGATCGTCGACAAGCTCTCGTTCGACCGCGACATCACGGTCAAGAACTTCGAGGTCACCATCCGCCTGCTGGGCGGCCTGCTTTCGGGGTACCAGATGACCGGCGACGCGCGCCTCCTCCATCTCGCCGAGGACCTCGGAACGCGCCTGCTGCCGGTGTTCAACTCCCCCACCGGCATGCCCTATATGTACGTCAACCTGAGGACGGGCAAGACCTCCGGCGCGCGCTCGAACCCGGCGGAGATCGGCACGCTCCTGCTGGAATTCGGCACCCTGGCCAAGCTCACCCACAAGCCGGTGTTCTACGACAAGGCGAAGAACGCCGTCGTCCAGCTCTACAACCGCCGCTCGAAAATCGGCCTCGTCGGCGAGGAGATCGACGTCGAGACCGGCGCCTGGACCAGCCCCGCCAGCCACGTTGGCGGCGGCATCGACTCCTACTATGAATACCTTTTGAAAAGTTCGCGCCTGTTCGGCGACAAGGATTGCGAAAGGATGTGGAAGGAGAGCGTCCGGGCGCTCAACCGATACCTGGCCGAGAAGACACCCTCAGGCTTCTGGTACGGCCAAGCGGACATGAATACAGGCAAGCGAACCGCCGCGGAGTTCGGCGCCCTGCACGCCTTCCTGCCCGCCGTCCTGGCTCTCGGCGGCGACCTCGGCCGGGCGCGGCGGCTCCAGGCGTCGGCGTACGCGATGTGGAACCTGACCGGGATCGAGCCCGAAGAGATCGATTACCGCTCGATGAAGATCACCTCCGCCGGCTATCCGCTGCGCCCCGAGATCATCGAATCGGCCTACTACCTGTTCCACTACACCAAGAACCCGGAATATCAGGCGATGGGCCGGATCTTCTTCTCCGGGCTGCTCGCCCATTGCCGCACCGACGCCGGTTTCACGGTGCTCAAGGACGTCCGGACGATGGAGCAGGGGGACCTGATGCCGAGCTATTTCCTGGCCGAATCGCTCAAGTATCTCTACCTGCTCTTCTCGCCTGGAAAAACGCTCGAGCTGGGGAAGGTTGTGTTCAACACCGAGGCGCACCCTCTGCGGCGGACGTGGTAGGCGGGGACGAACACGGACCGGCACGGACTGACACGGACAAACCGAAGACGGATCCCTGTTCGTCCGTGAAGGTCGGTGTTCGTCCGTGATCGTCCGTGTGCTCTTCCTAGAAAAAAAGCGGCAGGGCCGGGGGGAAGCCGGCCCTGACCGGAAGGAGGGCTACTGGCAAGCGCCGAAGGCTTCCACGTCGCGCAGCACGGACGGCGCGGAGCCCGCGGGATTGAGGTAGAGGCGCGTGCGGCCGGTCTGGGTGTCGCGCACCCGGACCGAGAACTCGACGTCGGTCGCCGCCGCCAGCGAGAGCCAGTAATGGCCGTTGACGCCGCAGCGGTCGAGGACGGTGAGCAGGAGCTGCGGCTCCTCCTGCGAGGAGGAGGTGAAGACGCCCGAGCTCGGCGTCTCCGCAAGCAGGGCACGCTTGGACAGGCGGTCGCCACCGGCGATCGAGGGGTGCCACAGCACGGTCGCCTCGAAGCGGCCGTCGCCGAGGCAGAGGGCGTTGCGGTCGTCGCAGGCCGCCGTCGAGCCTTCGACGGTGCCCACCGCGTGGAGCTTCGCGGGATCGCCGGCGAGGGTCGAATTGCAGCCCGGAGCGCTGTCGTGGATGGTGACGACCGCTACGGCGTCGCCCATCGCCGCGCCGGTGGCCTTGCTGAGGCGGACGGAGAAGCTCTTGTCGGGCTCCGGCACGTTGTCCTTCTTGATCGGGATCTCGATCGTCTTCGGATCGCCGTCGCCGGCCGCCCAGCTCAGCAGGCCGGCGCGGGGGGTGTAGTCCTTCCCCGCCTTGGCGCTGCCGGGAGCGGTGGCGAACTTGACCGTCGCCTTGCCGTCGCTGCCGCCGGTGCGCGCCACGGTCACCGAGGCCACGCCGTCGGATTCGGCCACGGTCATGGACGTCGAGCTGAACCCGAGGGTGCCGGGACCCGAGCCGCCGCCGTCACCGCCGCCGCCGGACGGCGCGGTGACGATCACCGTGCCGCGCATGCCGCCGGTGAGGCTGCCGTGGACCTGGCAGTAGTAGCCGAAGGTGCCCGGCGTGGTGAAGGTGCGCTGGAAGGTGCCGGTGGAGTCCGGAGCGCCGCTGGTGAAGCTGCTGTCGTCGGCGTAGACGCTGTGCGCCATCGGCGCCGACCAGGTCCAGCAGACCGGCTGCCCCGCCTCGACGGTCACCGTCGAAGGCGTGAAGGTCGTGCCGCTGATGGTGACCGTGGCGGCCACACCCGTGCAGCCCGGAGACGGATTGGGGTCGCCCCCTCCCGGGTTGCCGCCGCCGCCGTCGTAGTCCTTGCCCATGGCATGGTTGTGCTGCGCCGACGCGGAGACGGCGAGCAGGAAGCCGAGCGCGAGGGCCGGCAGGGTGTGTCGGTACGACATGGTGAACCTCCTCCTTGAATAGGACCGCCGGGGCTCATCCGGAGGATGGGGCGCGGCGGTGATGTCCGTAAGTGCCGCCGCCGGCCCGAGCGGTTCAAAGGGGTGCGCGAATGGTTTGCTATCATCCGCCTCGCCGCCAGACCCCCGGACGACGCATGCCCGCTCCCCAAGATCCCCACGATCCTTACGCCGCCCTGCGCAACCGGAACTTCCTCTGGTACGTGGCCAGCGTGCTGGCACTGACGCTGGGCACCATGATCCAGGCGACGGTGGTGGCCTGGCAGGTCTACGCGCTCACCCGCGACCCGCTCTCGCTCGGCCTGGTCGGACTGGCCGAGGCGCTGCCGTTCATCGGCGCCGCCCTCTACGCCGGGCATCTCGCCGACCGCCACGACCGCAAGCTCCTCTCCCTGCTCTCGATGGGGATCCAGACGGCCGCCGCCGTCGTGCTGCTCGCCTACACCGTCCGGCCGGAGGTCCTGGCCGGCGGCCGCGTCTGGCCGATCTACGCGGTGGTGTTCGTCAGCGGCGTCGCCCGCAGCTTCCTGCAACCGGCCCGCACCGCGCTCGGCGCCGAGATCGTGCCGCGCGAGATCTACGTCAACGCGGTGGCCTGGCGCTCGTCGGTCTGGCAGTTCGGCGCCGTCGTGGGTCCGGCGCTGGGCGGCGTGCTCTACGGCTTCTCGGGCGCCCGCCTCTCCTATGCCGTGGAGACGGTGCTCTGCGCGGCCGGCTGGCTCCTCTACATCCTGATCGATTACACGCACCGCCCGCGGCCGGCGCGCGAGGGGAGCATCGGCGACAACCTCACGATCGGCATCCGCTTCCTGCTCAAGCAGCCGGAGCTGCTCGGCGCCCAGCTTCTCGACCTCTTCTCTGTGCTCTTCGGCGGCGCCCCCGCCCTGCTCCCCATCTTCACCTCGGAGATCCTGCGCGTGGGACCCGAGGGGCTCGGCCTGCTGCGCGCCGCTCCCGCCGCCGGCGCCGTGCTGATGTCGGTCGTCCTGGCCCACAAGAAGCTGCGGCGCGCCGGGCGGACGCTCTATCTGTGCGTGGCCGCCTTCGGGCTCTGCTGGATCCTCTTCGCGCTGTCGACCTCGTTCTGGCTGTCGCTGGCCCTGCTCGCCGTCAGCGGCATGGTGGACAACGTCAGCGTGGTGATCCGCTCGACGCTGCTGACCCTGCGCACGCCGGAGAGCCTGCTGGGGCGGGTCTCGGCGGTGAACCAGATCTTCATCGGCTCGTCCAACGAGATCGGCTCGTTCGAGTCCGGGCTCGCCGCGAAGCTGCTGGGAACGGTGACCTCGGTGATCTTCGGCGGCCTGATGACGCTCGGCGTGGTCGGCGTCACCGCCTGGAAGATCCCGGCCCTGGGAAAGCTCGACGAGCTGGATTGAGGGGGGCGAGGCCCCCCTCCTCTCCTACTTGAACAGCGCCAGCGACTTCACGAACACCTGCCAGACCCCCCAGGCGGCCGGCAGGCCGACGACGAGCCAGGCGGCGAGGAGCTTCACCGCCGCCTGCGGGTCGGCCGGAGCGTCGCCGGGATTGGAGACCGTCGCGCGCGGATCAGGCATGGGGATTCTCCTTGTAGTAATGCTTCGGATCGACCGGCCGGACGAGCAGGTTAGCGATGAAGCCGGCCACCAGCAGGCCCGCCATGACGTACATCGTCACGCTGTAGGCCTCGGCCTTGGGCACCCCCTGCGCGATGCGGTACTCGCGGAGGTAGTTGACGAGGACCGGCCCGAGCACGCCGGCGGTCGACCAGGCGGTCAGCAGGCGGCCGTGGATCGCTCCCACCTGCATGGTGCCGAAGAGGTCGCGGAGATAGGCGGGGATGGTGGCGAAGCCGCCGCCGTACATCGACAGGATGACCGCGTAGCCGAGCACGAAGAGAGCGATGCTGCCCATCCTCCCGGTGGTCGGAATGACCGCGTAGAGCACGGCCCCGAGAGTGAAGAAGATCGCATAGGTCGACTTGCGCCCGATCACGTCGGAGAGCGACGACCAGAGGAAGCGGCCGGCCATGTTGGCGAGCGAGAGCAGCCCGACGAAGCCGGCCGCCGCCGCCGCCGTGATCCGCGCCGGGAACATCTCCTGGCTCATCGCCGAGGCCTGCCCGAGCACGCCGATCCCCGCCGTGACGTTCAGGCAGAGCACGATCCAGAGCAGCCAGAACTGCGGCGTCCTGAACGCCGTGCCGACCTCGACCTGGGCGCTCGTCACCAGCTTCTGGGAGCCCGCCGGTCTGGGGACGAAGCCGCGCGGCCGCCACCCCTCGGGGGGCACGCGCACGGTGAGCACGCCGAACATCATGAAGACGAAGTAGATCACCGCCAGGGAGACGAAGGTCTCGGCGACGCCCACCGAGGTCGCGCTCTTGAAGCGGTCCATCAGCAGGACCGAGAGCGGCGAGGCGATCATGGCGCCGCCGCCGAAGCCCATGATGGCGAGGCCGGTCGCCATCCCGGGCCGGTCCGGGAACCAGCGGATCAGCGTCGACACCGGCGAGATGTAGCCGAGCCCGAGCCCGATGCCGCCGAGGACTCCGTAGCCGAGAAGGAGGAGCCAGAACTGGTGGGTCCAGATCCCCGCCGCGCCGACCAGAAAGCCGCCGCTGAAGCAGAGGGCCGAGGCGAACATCGCCTGGCGCGGACCGACCCGGTCGAGCCAGCGCCCGAAGACGGCGGCCGACAGACCGAGGAAGACGATGGCGAGGCTGAACACCCACCCCAGCGTGCTGAGCTTCCAGTCGCCGGGCGCCGGCTTGGTGATGCCGAGGGCCTGGCTGAGGGGCAGGTTGAAGACGCTGAACGCGTAGGCCTGCCCGATCGAGAGGTGAATCGCCAGCGCAGCGGGGGGGACGAGCCAGCGGTTGAAGCCTGGCCTTGCGACGGTCCTGCTCCGGTCGAGAAACGAGAGAGCTGCCATGCACGACCCTCCACGAAGAAGTGGGGACGTTGATAGGATCGCTCCAAGATAGCATGACGGGTCAAGCTTTCAAGGGCTCCCCTCCTTTTCAGCCGGCACCGTCAGCTCAGCCGCGTCAGCGCCCAGACGTCGAGCAGAGCGGCTACGGCGGCGCCTCGACACGCACCCCTTGGTATTTAGAGGTCGAACCGCTCGCGGGCGCGCCGGGGGCGAATGTGCAGGGAGCACAGGGCGGCCTCTCATCCACCGGTTTCGAGTCGAGGTGATCAATGCGGTCGAAAATCTTATTGGCTCTCTCCTTGCTGTCCCTTTTCGGGGTCGTCCGGGCGCACGCGTATCCCGCCTGTGCCTGTACCTGCGCATCGTCCTGCGCCGCTGCCTGCGTGGGGACGTCGGGTCTCACCACCTGCGGCGCTATCGGGACGTGCACGACCTCCGTCGGTTGCGGCGGCGGCGGTTGCCTGACGGCCTCCACGGTCGATTCCCTCCTGGGTACGATCCTTGAACGGCCGGCGGTCGTGCCGGTCGACGCCCGCCAAGGCCGCGCCGCGGCGCGCTTGACCTGGCGCCTGACCCAGCATGTGGAGGAGTCCAAGCTGGGCGAGGTCACCACCGCCGGCGCCGGCTTCCTGCTCGCGGACGGCCTCGGCAAGGTGCGGGCGCCCGAGCTCGCCTTCGTCAGCCGCGAGCACGCCAACGCCGGCTCGCCGGACCTGGTCGCCGAGTTCCTCTCCTCGTCGACCTCCGGTCCAGTCGCCCGGCAGAACGCGCGGAGCTGGCTCCAGGCGGGAACGCAGGCCGTCCTGATCGTCGATTCGAACCGTAAGACGGTGTCGGTCTTCCGCGATTCCAGAACACCCGAAGTGGTGCGGCAGGGCGGCACGCTCGACCTCTCCGACGTCGTGCCAGGCTTCAGCCTGCGCGTCGACGACCTCTTCGAATAAGCGCTCTGGACGGAGCGGCAGGTTTGGGGGCGGCCTTGGAAGGCCGCCCCCAAGAACGCGGAAACCTTACTTTTTCACCCGCGTGCAGGTCTCATGGCCGGTAGCGACCCACTTGCCTTCGATCTACATCTCGCCGGCGTGCTCCAGGGCCGCGCTCCCCGTCTTGGTGAAGGTGTCGCGGACGGGCGCCGCCGGACCGGCGGGCCGCCCATCTCATCTCCTCCGGCGGAGCGATGGGTTTCGGATGATGGCATTATTTATGCATCAATTGGAATAACCTGACGGACTGGTCTTCTACCAGGCCAGCCGATCCGGGCTCACGAAGCCTCTCCGGATTTCCCCTCGCTGTAACCCTCCAAATCTGGAAAAGGAAATTCAACATGCAGACATCTCCAAGGTGCTTCCTTCCCACCCTCGGCCTGGCGCTGGTCGCCGGCCTGCTCCTCTCCTCCTCCCTGCTCGCCGCCGGCGTCACCGTGACGGTGAGCCAGCCGGCCAACAATGCCACGGTGCCGCTCACTTTCAATGTCACCGCCTCGGCGACCACCACGAACGCCGGCGCTTCCATCACCGGCTGGCACATCTATGTCGACAGCGTGGACAAGTACGGCACCCCAGGACCCACCAGCTCGATCAACACCAACATCACCACCACCGCCGGCACCCACACGGTGCTGGTGCGCGCCTGGGATTCGACCGGCGTCTTCGGCGACCAGACCTTGACGATCACCGCCACCGCCACCGCCGGCGTCTTCGTCGTGGTGAGCGCTCCCGCCAACAACGCGAACGTGCCGCTCACCTTCAACGTCACCGCCTCGGCGAGCACCACGGTCTCGGGCGCCGTGGTGACCGGCTGGCACATCTACGTGGACAGCGTCGACAAATTCGGCACCAGCGGCCCCACCAGCTCGATCAATACCAACGTCACCACCACCGCCGGCACCCACACGGTGATCGTGCGCGCCTGGGATTCGAGCGGCGCCAACGGCGACCAGACGCTGACGATCCATGCCGGCAGCGGCACCGGCGGCACGCTCGCGGGGCACCATCACGTCGTCGTGGTGGCGCTCGAAAACCACAGCTACGAGACCGTCGTCGGCAGCTCCTCGGCCCCCTACCTCAACAACACGCTGATCGCGGATTACGGCTTGGCGACGAACAACTATGCCAACGGCCACGATTCACTGTCGCAATACTGGTGGATGCTCGACGGCACCAACAACTGCGACGGCAACGTGAACGACTGCAAGAGCAATCCGACGACCCTGGTCGCGACGGCGGATTCGATCGTCCGCGAGGTGATCAACGCCGGCCTGAGTTGGAAGGAATACACGGAATCGCTCCCCTCGCGGGGCTTCATCGTCGAGGAGCCGGACGGTATCCCGGGCTCGCCGTCCGGCACCTACTACTCGCGCCACGCGCCGGCGATCTTCCTCTCCGACGTCCGGCAGGGGACGCCGACCAACCAGGCGGTGAGCTGCACCGGCGAGACCAACGGCTACGACACGACCAAGCAGGCCTGCAACGTGGTCAATTTCGCCGACGCCAACAACGGCTTCCTGCACGACGTGAACAACACGGCGCTGCCCAACTTCTCGCTGGTGATCCCCAACGGCTGCGACGACGCCCACGATTGCAGCTTCTCCTCGACCGACACCTGGCTGCAGACGAATATCGGCGCCCTGCTCAATTCGAGCTACTTCCAGCCCGGCGGCGACGGCCTGCTGATCGTCTGGTTCGACGAGGGGAGCCTCTCGGGTCTCACCGACTCCTGCGGCACCAACATCGCGGACAACCGCACCAGCGGCACCATCTGCACCGGCGGCGGCGGCCGCACGGCGGTGGTCGTCGCGGCGGACGACCTGAAAAGCGCCAATTACAAGTCGTCGGTCTACTACCAGCACCCGTCGGTCACCCGCTCGGCCTGCGAGGCCCTGGGCGTCACCACCCCGGCCCCCGCGGCGAGCGCGGTCGACTTCAGCGACTTCTTCCAATAAAAGATCGAAAGGCTTCGTAACCCTTGGGGGCGGCCTGATCGGGCCGCTCCCTTTTTTTGATGGCTGTCAGACCAGCTTGTCGATCGTGATCGGCAGGTCCCGCACCCGCTTGCCGGTCGCGTGGTAGACGGCGTTGGCGATCGCGGCGGCGGCGCCGGTGATGCCGATCTCGCCGACGCCGCGGCAGCCGAGCGTGTTGATGATCGGATCGGGGTGGTTGAGCAGCTCGACCTCGAAGCTCCCGAAGTCAGCGTTGACCGGGATCAGATAATCGGCGAAGTTGTCGGTGATTGGACGCCCGGTCTTCGGATCGTAGACGGTGTTCTCCATCAGCGCCATGCCGATGCCCATCGTCACCCCGCCCATCACCTGGCTGCGGCTCAGCTTGCTGTTCAGCACCCGCCCGACGTCGATCACCGACACCCACCGGCTCACCTGCACGCGCGGCAGCAGCGGATCGATCTTCACCTCGCAGAACTGGGCGCCCCAGGAATGGATCGAGTATTTCTTGGTCTTCTCGTCCTCTGGCTTGACCTGCACCTCCGCCTCCACCGCCGGCATCCGCGAACGCTTCACCAGCTCGCCGATGGCGATGCCGCGCGACGGATTGGCGGTCACGACCAGCCGGCCGCCGCTGAGCGTGAGCTGATCGGCCTGCATCCCCGCCAGCGGCGACTCCGGATCGGAGGTGGCGATGGCCGCCAGCTTGGTCTTGATCGCGCCTCCCACCTGGTAGACCGCCTCGCTGACGCTGGCGGCGCTGTTCGAGCCGCCGGAGCCGGGCGCGGGGGGGAAATCGGAATCGCCGAGCTCGAAGGTGACCCACTCGACCGGCAGCCCGAGGGCGTCCGCCGCCACCTGCGTGAACACGGTGTAGGAGCCGGTGCCGAGGTCCTGCGTGGCCGCTTGCACCAGCGCGCGGCCGTCCGGCGTGAGCCGCGCCCTCGCCGAGGCCGGGCGGCGGTTGCCGGGATAGAGCGCGGTCGCCATCCCCCAGCCCACGAGCAGGTCGCCGTCCTTCATCGAGCCCGGCTTGGGATCGCGCTTCTTCCAGCCGAACATCTCCGCGCCGCGCTGGTAGCACTCCTTGAGCTGTTTGCTCGACCAGGGCTTCTTCTCCCCCTCGTCCATCTCCGCGTAGTTGCGCAGCCGGAGCTCGATGGGGTCCATCCCCAATTCGTAGGCGAGCTCGTCCATCGCCGATTCGATCGCGAAGCTCCCAGGGCAGTCGCCGGGGGCCCGCATCGGCGTCGGCGGTCCGACGTTGACCTTCACCAGCCGGTGCGGAATGGCCACGTTCTCGCACGAATAGATCATCTTGCTGGTGGTCATGCCGCAGGCCTCGATGAACTCGGTGGTGGTCGAGGTCGGCTGCAGCGTCTCGTGGCGGATGGCGGTCAGCTTGCCGTCCTTCTGCGCCGCCAGCGCGATCGTCTGGCGGGTCGGCGGGCGGTGCCCCACCGAGGTGAACATCTGCTGCCGCGTCAGATTGAGCTGCACCGGCCGGCCGGTCACCTTCGCCGCCATCGCCGCGATCAGCGTGTGCGACCAGACAAAACCTTTACATCCGAAGCCGCCGCCGGTGTACGGGCAGAGCACGTGGACGTTCTCCTTGGGGATGCCGAACGACTGCGCGAGGATCCCCCGCGTGCCCATCACCGCCTGCGTGGCATCGGCCACCGTGAGCTTGTCGCCGTCCCAGGAGGCGACGGTGGCGGAGGGCTCCATGGGATTGTTGGTCAGCACGGGCGTGGTGTAGGTGTGTTCGATCCTGGTCACCCCCGGAGCCGCCAGCGCCGCCGCGACATCGCCGCGCTCGTGCTGGAGCGGACGGCCGAACGAGGCCTTCGGAAAATAGGCGGTCGACTCCGCGTCCTCGATCGTGAGCATCGGCTTCTCTTCGGCGTAGTGGACCTTCACCAGCTTGGCCGCGTGCCGGGCGTGGTCGAGGGTGTCCGCCACCACCAGGGCCACGTGCTGGCCGGCGTAATGGATCACGTCGTCGGAGAACGGCAGCCGGTCCTCCCCGGTCTTGCCGCTCTGCAACGGATCGGATTTCGCCCCCTTCTCGCCCTGCTTGAATTTCGGCGAATTCAGATGGCTGAGGACGGCGATCACTCCCGGCGAGCGCTTCGCGGCCGCGCTGTCGATGCCGGTGATCCGCCCCTTGGCGATGGTGCTCTGTACCATGACTGCATAGGAAAGGACGGCGTGGGTCAGCCGGTCGTGCCGGTGCTCGGCGGCGTACTCCGCCCTGCCGGTGATCTTCTTGCGGCCGTCGACGCGATCGATCCCTTTTCCGATCGCACTCTTCTGTCCGTCCCGCGCATCGCCTCGCGGGGTCACGGCACTGTCGGTGTCATTGATGGCGTTCGTACCCGTGACGTTCATACCTTCTTCTCCGCGGCCACCGCGAGCGCCCGGGCGAGGGTGCGCTTGGCGAGCTCGATCTTGAATCCGTTGTCCTTCTGCGGCCGGGCGCCTTGCAGCGCGGCCTCGGCGGCGGCCCGGTAGGACGCCTCCTCCGCCTTCTGACCGGTGAGCGCCCGCTCGGCCTCGGCCGAACGCCAGGGCTTGGTGCCGACGCCGCCGAGCGCGACGCGGGCGGCGCGGATGCGGCCGCCGTCGAGGTCGAGCGCCACCGCCGCCGAGGCGAGGGCAAACTCATAGCTCGCGCGGTCGCGGACCTTGAGGTAGTGCGAGCGCGCGAACCAGGAGGTCGGCGGCAGCTCGACGGCGGTGATCAATTCGCCGTGATCGAGGACCGTCTCGCGCGCCGGATCGTCGCCGTAGGAAACGTGGAAGTCGGTGAGCGGGATCGTCCGCTCGGAGCCGTTCGGCCGCCGGGTGTGGACGATGGCGTCGAGCGCCACCATTGCCACGGGCATGTCGCCGGGAAACGAGGCGATGCACTTGTCGCTGGTGCCGAGCACGGCGTGGATGCGGTTGAACCCCTCCAGGGCCGCGCAGCCGGAGCCGGGCACCCGCTTGTTGCAGGGATATTCGGTATCGCGGAAGTAATAGCAGCGGGTGCGCTGCATCAGGTTGCCGCCGACGCTCGCCATGTTGCGAAGCTGCGGGCTGGCCCCCGAGAGCAAGGCCTCGGAGAGCACCGGATAGCGCTTGCGGATCGTCGGATCGTTGGCGAGGTCGCTGTTGCGCACCATGGCGCCGATCCGCACGCCGCCGCCCGGCAGGACGTCGATCTTCGCCAGCGGCAGCGCGTTGATGTCGACGAGGCGGTCGGGGGTCTCGACCTCCAGCCGCAGCAGGTCGACCAGCGTGGTGCCGCCGGCCACGAACTTGGCGTGCGGATCGCGCGAGACGGCGGCCACCGCCTCGGCCGGCTGGCTGACATGCGCGAAGGTGAACGGGTTCATGACCGCCCCCCCTTCGCTTCCTGGATCGCCGCCACGATGTTCGGATAGGCGCCACAGCGGCAGAGGTTGCCGCTCATGCACTCGCGGATGTCCGCGGGATCGTTGGGGCACCCCTCGGAGAGAAGGCCCACGGCGGAGACGATCTGCCCCGGCGTGCAATAGCCGCACTGGAAGCCGTCGTGCTTGAGGAACGCCGCCTGCACCGGGTGGAGCTGGTCGCCCTGGGCGAGCCCCTCGACGGTGGTCACCTTGCGCCCGGAGGCCATCGCGGCCAGCGTCAGGCAGGAGAGCACGCGGCGGCCGTCGATCAGCACCGTGCAGGCGCCGCACTGGCCGTGGTCGCACCCCTTCTTGGTGCCCGCCAGCGCCAGGTCCTCGCGCAACGCGTCGAGCAGGCTGGTGCGCGGATCGATCCGGAGCTGGTGGTCGGTGCCGTTGACCCGCAGCGTCACCGGCATCGTCGCGCTCCCCGGGAGCGGCCGGGCGGCCACCGCCTTGACCTCCTTGACCGTGGCGGCGGCGAAGCTCACCGCCGGCACCGCCGCCAGGGACAGGGCGAGAAATACGCGCCGGTTGACTCCCCCGGAGTCGTGAGGGTCTGTAGATTTTTCCAGAGTTTGGGTTGCAGATTCTTCCAGGTTGGGCTTCAGGTCATCGTCCGGTCGATCGTCCCTCATTACGGAAATCCCCCTTGCTGCTCGCGCCGGGAAGCGCGGAAGCCGGGGGATGGTGCAAGAAGCGTTCCGCCACGTTAGAACCTGCTGACGATGTCGTCGTATCGTGCAAAGTGTGGCGGCGGCGGCAGGCCGGGTACCTCGAATTCCCTCGGGACTGGCGGCACGCTCCACCCTACCTCACCCAGATGGTCTACGGGCCAGTCCGCGAGAGCCACATACCCACTGCGGAGCGCAGAGTCCCTGGTCACCACACCATCATTGATTTCTCCGCTGATGCGACCTATCTCGGCCGCAAGGGTGAGGAGAAATAGCTCGGGGCCACCCTTCGATGCATCACCAGCGACCGCGATGTAGCGAACCCGGGGGTCTTCTCGAGTGGCTTCGTTAAACGTCTCTACTCCCGCCGTCGTCAGATCGTGCAACGCACCGGTGTTCTGCTGGAGTTCTTCACGAAGGGCTTGAGGAATTTTGCTGAACAGCGGTTCCGTTTGATTCTCGATCGCGTCGGCGACAGGTGAGCCCCGGTGGGGAGTACCGATGGTGACCAGCGTCGCGACCCGCCCAGCTACCCCCGGGACATGCGTGATCGCATGCCGTGCATCCAGCCCACCCATGCTGTGAGCAATGATGTGCACCGGGCCCGAGGTCTGACTCAATATCATCGCGCCGAGCGCATCCCCGCGCTGCTTGATGGACCCGGTTGGGTCCACCTGTGGCGCAATCACGGTGTGCCCGTGTCGCCGCAGGTGCGCGGCCACGCCGTTGAAGTAGTTCACGACCAGGGAGAGACCCGTCAGGGCTCCAAATCCCAGGACTCCATGAGCAAGGACAATCGTTTTGCCGGGCATGCGCTTCTCCTTTCTCGAAGAGACGGACGTGATCGCAGAATTCTTGATCACTCCGGAAAAAGGCTCCTTAAGACCCCGGCGGCGTCCACGCGGTCCGCCGCGGCACCCAGCGCGGCACATACCGCTTGTACTGCCGGTAGTCGTCGCCGAATCTCCCCTCCAGCATGGGCTCTTCGAGCAGCGGGATGTAGATCGCGTTCAGCGATATGAAACCCAGAGCCCACTCCAACAACCCGAGCGAAAGAAACACCAGGGCCTCACCGAGCAGGATCAGCACCACCCCGCTGATCATCGGGTTGCGCACGTGCCGGTACACCCCTTCCACCACGAGGTGCTTGGGCGGGTCCCAGGGAGCCAGCGTGCCGCGGCCCACGGTTGCGAACTGGTGGATGGTGATGAAGACGAGCATCAACCCGCAGCCGATCACCGCGACGCCGAGGAGCACCGCGGCGAGACTCAGCGGGTGGGAGGTGCGGGAAGACAGAATGGAGTACGACGCGACGAGCGTGACCGTCGCTGGCAAAAGGAGGATCGAAAGCATGTGGCGGAGTGCGGTCATGGAAGCGCCTGCCACCCGTCCGCCGCGGGGTCCCAGAACGGACCCTCCAGGCCGACCGACGCGAAGATCTCCACCATGTCCTGCGGCGCCGGCCGCCGGGACTCGGCCGTGAGGCGGTTCTCGTACCAGACCACGGCCAGATGCCAGAGCTGCTCGAGGCTGACCAGCGGCCGCCGGGGGACCTGATGGGCCTCGCACCACCTATCGACCGTCTCTTCCGACCGGAAGAGGAGCATGGTGCTTCAGGTGTAGACGATGTCGTTCCACCAGCGCGCCGCGGGGACCGCGAAGTGGATCACGCACTCCTGGGGCACCGGCCGCTGCCCCTTCACTTCCAGCGCAATCGGCTCACCGCTGAAGCCGTCGGAGGCGGGGATCAGGGCATCCGCATGCAGAGCCGCAGCCACGCCCAGGGCGTCCCAGACGCAATTGGCGTAGTACCGCCGGCCCTGGACCTCCACCGGAAAGGCCGTCTCGACGCCGGAGAACGGAGGCGCCATGCGAATCCGGCCGAGACCTCCAGGCTCCGGCACGAGGAGCCGCTTGCCGTGCAGCCGCCCAAACGCAGCCTCGATTTCGGCATCTCCGACACCGAGATCCCGCGCCACCTCGGACGCCGAGGGCGCCTGCGTGGTCGCGGCGAGGGTGCGGTAGATGTGGAGCTTGACAGTGGTGTCGAATTCGGGTTCCATACCGTGGAAGGTAGCACTCCGCCTCTCCATCGGATATCTCGGGTCGGCTTCGACCCACGGGTCCAACTACTCGACCCATGGGTCAAGGACCGCGACCCACGGGTCCAACTACTCGACCCACGGGTCAAGGACTGCGACCCACGGGTCCAACTACTCGACCCACGGGTCAAGGACTGCGACCCACGGGTCCAACTACTCGACCCACGGGTCAAGGACCGCGACCCACGGGTCCAACCACTGGACCCACGGGTTCAACCACTGGACCCACGGGTCCAACCACTGGACCCACGGGTCCAACTACTCGACCCACGGGTCCAACTACTCGACCCACGGGTCCAAGACCGCGACCCACGGGTCAAGGACTGCGACCCACGGGTCAAGGACTGCGACCCACGGGTCAAGGACTGCGACCCACGGGTCCAACCACTGGACCCACGGGTCCAAGACCGCGACCCACGGGTCCAACTACTCGACCCACGGGTCAAGGACCGCGACCCACGGGTCCAACCACTGGACCCACGGGTCGAAGACCGCAAGGAGCGATCGAAGTAATCCAGGATGATCTAGAATTCACGGGCCGGGGGCGGGTCCCCGGCGCTACCAGGGGAGACATCATGAAGAAGCAGATGAAAAAGCTGGTGCTCAACCGGGAGACGGTGGTCAATCTTGAAAAAGAGCTCGGGTGGGTCGCGGGAGGCCTCACTAATAACCCCAATATTTGCGGAGACTCTGGCGTCAATACCTGTCCGACCTTCGTGAGGACCTGTGGAGCGACCTATCTCTGCTGACCACGTGAGAGGGGCGGCTCGAGAACCGCCCCGCCCGTCCTCCTCGTCCCGCTCCTCCACTCGCCCTTCCTCGATCGCGGCCGCCCGGTGCGTGCGCGCGACCAGGATGTAGATCGACGGCACCACGAAGAGGGTGAACATCGTGCCGATGATCATGCCGGTCACCAGCATGATGCCGATGCTATTGCGCGCGCCGGCTCCCGGGCCGTGGGCGAAGACGAGCGTCATGTGGCCCATCACGGTGGCCGCTGTGGTCATCAGGATCGGGCGCAGACAGCAAGGCAGCCAGCAATAACCTGCGCATGTCTTTTCTCCTTAAGGTGAGGACGAAATTCTCGCGATCTCAGCCACTAAGTCCACCCAATCTATGAAGCCCCGCAGCGTCCTACTCTGCCTCAAGACGCGACAAGGGCAGGCAATCGGGTCTTCTAGTCAAGTCCCTCGGCCAAACGCCGGCGTCTGTCCCTACCGGGCTCTATAGACGACGCGGCCAACGACGGGGATGACGGGCGGTGTGAACCACGCCGAGAATGGACACGATGTCGCCCTTGGATGCGTAGAACACGCCGTAAGGAAAGCGTGGGAGAAGGGCACGGCGAACGCCGCGTTGAGTCTCGGGATAAAGCTGGGGTGATCGGACTATTAACTCGAACTGGGATTCCAGCGCTGCGAGGAAGCCACGGCCGAGGTCAGGGACTTGGTCTTCGTACCATTCATAAGCCTCACCGATCTCTCGAACCGCGCGGTCCGAGAGGGTTAACCGGTGCGCCATCGGCCCTGAAGGATGCGCTCTCGGACCTCTTCCCAAGGACTGCCGGCTTCGGGATCGGCCTCGAACTCAGCGAGCCGGCGGTCAAGCTCGACTTTGAGCTCGTCGGATACCGGGACCGCCTCAGGTGAGGCGGCAATACTGTCCCAAATGAGCTCGACGATCCGGATGCGCTCATCGACGGGCAACTCAAGGATTTCGGTCACAGGGAGGGGTCTCATAGCGTCAGGATACCATCCCGCCCCTCGACGTTACCATCCCTCCCCTTCCGTCCCATCCCCTTCCTCCTACACCGCAGCCGCCACGATCTCCCGCTCGTCCTCATCGTCCCGCTCCTCCACCCTGTTCTCCTCGATCGCGGCCGCCCGGTGCGTGCGTGCGACCAGGATGTAGATCGACGGCACCACGAAGAGGGTGAACATCGTGCCGATGATCATGCCGGTCACCAGCATGATGCCGATGCTGTTGCGCGCGCCGGCTCCGGGGCCGTGGGCGAAGACGAGCGTCATGTGGCCCATCACGGTGGCCGCGGTGGTCATCAGGATCGGGCGCAGGCGCGTGGTGGCGGCTTCGACGACCGCGTTCAGCTTCGCCATCCCGGTCTCCTGCAGATGGTTGGCGAACTGGACGATCAGGATGCCGTTCTTCGCCACCAGGCCGACCAGGGTGATCAATCCCACCTGGCTGTAGACGTTGAGCGAGGTCAGGCCCAGGAAGGAGAAGAGCAGGGCCCCGGCCAGCGCCAGCGGCACCGAGCCGGCGAGGATGATGAACGGATCGCGGAAGCTCTCGAACTGCGCCGCCAGCACGAGATAGATCAGGATCGCGGAGAGCAGGAAAGTGGAGAGGAACTTGCCCCCTTCGATGCGGAGCTGGCGCGATTCGCCGGAATAGTCGACGGTAAACCCTTGCGGCAGCTTCTTCGCCTCGTCCTCCAGGAAGCGCAGCGCCTGGTCGAGCGTGACGTTCGGCGGGATGGCGCCCTGGATGCGCACGGCGTTGAGCTGCTGGAAGCGCTTGAGCTCGCGCGGCTCGGTGGTGGTGCGCAGGGTGGCGAAGGTGGAGAGCGGCACCAGCTTGCCACCGGCGCCGGTGACGTAGATGTCCTTGAGTTGATCGGCCGTCAGCCGGTCGCTGCGCTGCACCTGCGGGATGACCTTGTAGCTCCGCCCCTGGATGCTGAACCGGTTGACGAAGTTGCCGCCCAGCAGGGTCGAGAGGTCGCGCCCGGCCTGGCTCAAGTCCACCCCTTCGGAGCGCAGCTTGTCGCGATCGAAGACGACCTCGGTCTGCGGTTGATCGAATTTCAGATCGGTATCCACGAACATGAAGAGGTGGCTGGCCATCGCCTTCTGCACGATCCCGGCGGCGAGCTCGGCGAGCTGTTGCGGCTCCGCCGTCGAGACGATCACGAAGTCGACCGGCAGGCCGCCGCCGCTGCCGGGGAGCGCCGGCGGCGTGATCGGGATCACCCGCACGCCCGCGATCTTCGACAGCTCGGCCGAGACCTCGCCCTGGAGCTGCACGGTGCTCTTCTTGCGCTCGCCCGACGGCTTGACCACCATGCCCGCGAAGCCTCCGGACGGGAACACGATCTGGAAGCTCGAGTCGGTTTCGGGGAAGGAGTGGAAAACCTTGTAGATCTGGTCCGCGAAGAGCTTGGTCTGATCGATCGTCGCGTTGGCGCCGGACTGGATGATGCCGAACACCACGCCCTGATCCTCGTTGGGGGCCAGCTCCTTCTGCGAGAACATGTAGAACGGCACGATCAGCAGCATCACGATCACCCAGAGGGTGAGCACCACCGGCCGGTAGCGCAGCGTGCCGGTGAGCAGCCGCGTATAGGCGCGCCGGATGGCCTCGAACCGGCCGTTGATGAAACCGGCGAAACCGCGCTCGGTGTCGCCGGCGCGCAGCAGCTTCGAGCCCATCATCGGCGACAGCGTCAGCGCCACGATGCCGGAAACGATCACCGCGCCGGCGAGCGTGAAGGCGAACTCGCGGAAGAGCGAGCCGGTGAGGCCGCCCTGGATGGCGACGGGGGTGTAGACCGCCGCCAGCGTGATCGTCATCGCGATGATCGGTCCCACCAGCTCGCGGGCGGCGTCGAGGGCGGCCTGGAAGGGCGATTTGCCCTCGTGCAGGTGGCGCTCGACGTTCTCCACCATCACGATCGCATCGTCGACCACGAGGCCCACCGAGAGCACGATGGCGAGCAGGGTCAGCAGGTTGATGGTGAAGCCGGCCACCTGCATCAGGAACACCGCGCCGATCAGCGAGATGGGGATGGCGACCACCGGAATGATCACCGACCGCACCGAGCCCAGGAAGAGATAGATCACGAGCACCACGATCAGCAGGGTCTCGGTGAGCGTCTTGAGCACTTCGCGGATGGAATCGCGGATGTAGATCGAGGAATCGAAAGGAATTCCGCCCTTCATCCCGGCGGGGAGCTGCGCCTGGATGCCGGGCATCGCCTCACGCACCCGGTTGATCACGTCCAGCGTGTTGGCCGTGGGGAGCACCCAGATGCCCATGAAGACGGCGGTCTCGCCGTTGAAGCGGACGTCCTGATCATAATTCTCGGCGCCGAGCACGACGTCGGCGACGTCGCCCAGCCGCACGACCACGCCGTTGGCCTCCCGCACCACGAGCTGGCGGAACTCGTCCGCCGTCTTGAGATCGGTGTTGGCGACCAGGTTCACGGACACCATCGAGCCCTTGGTGCGGCCCAGCGCGGAGAGGTAGTTGTTGGCGGCCAGCGCGTCCCACACCTGGGAGGGGGAGATGCCGTGGGCGGCCATGCGGGCGGGATCGAGCCAGACGCGCATGGCGAAGGTGCGGTCGCCGAAGATGTCGGCCCGCTGCACGCCGCTGATGGCGGAGAGCTTCGGCTGCACCACGCGCACCAGGTAGTCGGTGATCTGGTTCTGATCGAGGTCCTTGGAGGAAAAGCTGAGGTACATGCCGGCGAACTGGCTGTCCGCCGTCTCCAGCGAGATCACCGGCGCCTCGGCCTCGGGGGGCAGGGTGTTGCGCACCTGCGCCACCTTCGCCTGCACTTGGGTCAGGGCGGCGTTGGTGTCGAAGTTGAGCTTCAGGTGGAGCGTGATGGTGCTGGCGCTCTGCGCGCTCGACGACTCCATGTAGTCGATGCCGTCGGCGCTGGCCAGCGCCCGCTCCAGCGGCGTGGTGATGAAGCCGCGCACGAGGTCCGCGTTGGCGCCCACGTAGACGGTGGTGACGTTGATCACCGCGATGTCGCTGCGCGGATATTGCCGGATGGTGAGCGAACGGATGGATTGCAGTCCGGCGATCACGATCACCAGGCTGACCACGATGGCGAGCACGGGCCGGCGGATGAAGAGATCGGTGATCTTCACCTAGCTGTCCTCCGGGCGCGGCGTGGCGCTGTTCGCGGGCTGGATCTTGTTGTTGACCACGACGGGGGCGCCGGGGCGGAGCTTGAACACGCCCGAGGTCACCACCTCCTCGCCGGTCTTGAGGCCGGAGACCACCGCCACCTGATCGCCGCGCGTGCCCCCCAGCTTCACGAACTGCTGGCGCACGCCGCGGAAGGTCTTGCCGTCCGGCCCCGTGATGTCCTCGACGACGAAGACCGAGTCGCCATAGGGAGCGTAGGAGATCGCCGAGGCCGGCAGCACCAGGCCGGTCTGGCTGGCGCCGAGGACGATCCGCGGTTCGACGTACATGCCCGGGTGGAGGCGGTTGTCGGTGTTGGCGAACGTGGCGCGGACCTGGATGTTGCGGGTGGCCGGATCGACCACCGAGTCGACGGCGGTGATCTTCCCCTGCGTCTCGCGGCCGTCGGCGGTCAACTGGACGGTGGTGCCGGGGTGCAGGTTCGTCACCTGCTGCTGCGGCAGGGAGAAGTCGACGTAGATCGGCTGCAGGGTCTGGAGCGACACGATCGGCGCGCCGGAGGCCAGATACTGCCCAAGGTTGACCTGGCGGATGCCCAGGACCCCCGAGAAGGGCGCCCGGATGGTCTTGCGCGCGATGGTGGCGCGGATCTCGCCCACCTTGGCGTCGTCCTGCGTGGTTTCGGCGGCGGCCTTGTCGTAGTCGGCCAGCGCGATGATGCCGCTCTCCTTCAGCCCCTTCATGCGGTCGAGGTTGATCTTCGAGAGATTGCGCGCCGACTCGGCGGCGGCGAGCTGGGCCTCCTCCTGCCGGGTGTCGAGATGGACCAGCACGTCGCCCGCCCGCACCGCGCGCCCGGAGTCGAAGAAGATCTTCTCGACGATGCCGGGCTGGTCCGCGCTGACGTTGACCCCCTGGACGGCGGTCGCCGTGCCGATGGCCTTCACCGTCGCCGACCACGCCTCCGGCCGCGCGACCGTCGTGGTCACGGCTTCCGGAGGGGGCTTGAACGCGGCGCCCTTCGCCATGGCGCCCTTCACCTGGTGGACCTTGAACGCGGCGAGCGCCCCGACGGCAGCGGCCACGACGACGAGCATCAGAATCATTCGCTTGATCATGAGAACGAGACTCTCCCTTTCACCAACTCCAGGGGATACGGATTTCCGGGACGGAAGTTCAGCGCGGACGCGAGATTGTCACTTGGGCGGCCCGAGTGCCCGGGCCGCCGGCAGCCGCGAGGCGATGCCATAGGCGAGGCGGCTCTCGAACTGCGGGCTGGACTCGGGATCGTCCTGCGTCCAGCCGGGCAGGACGGTCATCACCGCCGGGATCCAGCCCACCCCGATCCAACCGTCGATCTCGCAGGGGACGTGGATCACCTCGCCCGAGCGGGTGTCGCGCAGAGAGAAGGGAAAACCGAGCTCCATCCGCCCGAACTGCGGGACGATCCCCAGCGTAAGGATCGGCAACAGCGGAATCCAGCCGCCGTGGTGGTAGCTGCACCGCCCTTCGAGGGCGGCCACGTAGTCGGTCGGCGGCAGCGTCGAAGGCGCGGCGGGATCGAGCCGCACCACCTGGGTGAAAAGACCGGTGCGCACCAGCATCCGCTCGAACAGGGCCGTGCTCGGCCGCTGAGCACCCGGATCGACCGCCACGCTGCCGAGCCGGCCGACCGACTGGACGTGCGCCTGCTCCGCCGCCGACAGGCGCGGCGGCGGCAGCATCGAGCCACAGCCGGCGAGCAGGGCGGCGGCGAGAGCGAGGGTGAGGGT
Source organism: uncultured Acidobacteriota bacterium (assembly GCA_963718645.1). Taxonomy (GTDB): domain Bacteria; phylum Acidobacteriota; class Thermoanaerobaculia; order Multivoradales; family UBA5704; genus DATARR01. The sequence continues at coordinate 143,744 of OY970373.1, read as the reverse complement.
GATCGCGATCCTCTTCATCTCTCTATTCTATCAAGCCCCCGGAGTGGCGGCGGGCGCCAGCTTGTCGATCTCGGCGAGATCGGCATGGGTGAGGTGCCAGCCGGTGGCGTGGACGTTGGCCTGCACCTGCTCGGGGTTGGTGGCGCCGGCGATCACCGAGGCGACCTGGGGGTGGCTCAGCAGCCAGGAGAAGGCGAGCTCGAGCAGGGAGTGGCCGCGGAAGGCCGCGAAGCCGATCAGCTCCTCAGCGATCCCGAGGTTGCGGTCGTTGAGGAAGCGGGCGTTCCCCTTCGCCAGGCGGGTGTTCTCGGGCAGCGGCTGGCCCAGCCGGTACTTGCCGGTGAGCATGCCGCCGGCGAGCGGAAAGAACGGCAGGAAGGCCATCCCCTGGCGCTCGCACTCGGCGAGGACGCCGCCCTCGGGATCGCGGTGCAGCAGGCTGAATTCGTTCTGGACGCTGACGAACTTCGCTCTATGACCTGCAGAAGCCGCCGCGGCCTCGGCCTCCTGGAGCTGCGCGACGGAGAAGTTCGAGCAGCCGATCTCGCGCACCTTGCCCGCCCGCACCAGGTCGTCGAGCGCGGCGAGGGTGTCGGCGATCGGCGTCTCGGGATCGGGCTGATGGAGCTGGTAGAGGTCGATGTGGTCGGTGCGCAGCCGGCGCAGGCTGTCCTCGCAAGCCTGCCGCACGTAGTCGGGCTTGGCGCCCTGGCGCCGGTCGTCCACCTTCATGCCGAACTTGGTGGCGAGCACCACCTTGTTCCGCCGTCCCTCCAGCGCGCGGCCGAGGTATTCCTCGCTCTGGAGGGGTCCGTAGATGTCCGCCGTGTCGAGGAAATTGATGCCCGCCTCCAAAGCGGCGTCGACGACGGCGACGGTGTGGTCATAGTCCAGGCGCCAGCCGAAGTTGTTGCAGCCGAGGCCGGTGGTGGAGACTTCGAGCGTGCCGATTTTGCGGGTTTCCATGGTGGTATCTCCTGAAAAAATCTCGGACCCTGCGGCCTTTCGAGACGTCCGTGGCCTGCGACCTCATCCCCTATCCCCTTCTCCTAAAAGAGAAGGGGGACGACTGCGATGCGGCCCCCGTCAGGCCCTCCCTCTCCTTTAGGAGAGGGACCGAGGGTGAGGTCGCAGGCCACCAACGTCCCCGCCCCCTCAATCCCGCTTCGTCTTCGACAAAACCTCCGACCCCGCGTTGAACGTCAAGCTCTTCGGCCTTTCCGCGCAGGCCAGCGGGAAGCTCTGATCGCTTTGATCCACCATCACCCGCCGCCGCTCCGTGCGGCCATCCGCGTACTCGATCGCGACCGGCACGGACATCTTGAATCCCACCGGCACGTCGCTCTGGCGGACCTTGAGCGTCGCCACGTACTTCTTCTCGGCGTTGGGCGAAGAGGCCACTTCGTAGCTCCAGCGATAGGTGGGGATGCTCATGCCGTTCACCCACTCGTCGAAGAACCAGTTCCAATCGCCGGGGACGTGGCGGGCGAGGACGGCTTCGAAGTCGCCGGTGGAGGGCGCCTGACCGCGGTAGGTGTGGAGGAAGTCGCGCAGGACGTCGAGGAAGGCCTGATCGCTGCCGGTCTGGTCGCGCAGCAGGCCGCGCAGCATGTGGAGCACGAGGGCGCCCTTGCCGTAGACCTGCGAGCCGTAGGCGGTGGGCACCTCGCCGGTGTCGGCGCGCCAGCCGTGGCCGATGGGGCCGGTGCGGTCGCCGTGCAGGAGATTCGCCTTGTTGACGTTCATGCGGGTGAATTTGCTGAAGCCGGATTTGATCGAGCCGTTCTGCTCGTCGTTGTAGGCGTGGATGATCTCTTCCATGAATTTAGGGCCGTCCTTCATCGTCGCCTCGACGAACATCATCCCGGAGTACTCGGCGAAGGCCTCGCCCAGCCAGGCGTCGCGGTAGGTGGCCGCGCCCACCATCACGCCCCAGAACTGGTGCGCCGCCTCGTGGGCGCGGAAGAGCTCGCCGATCCCGGGCCCGAGCAGGTCGAAGCTCCGGTGGGCCAGTTGGATGAAGCCGTCGAACGCCTGGCCGTGGCCGGCGTTGATGCTGGAGACATAGATCGGCTCGTCCGGCAGCTTGGCGTCGAAAAGGTTTTGATAGAAGGCGAGGCTGTCGATCACGTCCTGCCCCACCTCGCGGAAGCGGCCGCCGCCGGCCAGCGGCACCTTGGAGCCGAAGCAGATGACGTCCGGCACGCCGTCGTGGGTCACCCGCTCCTCGTGGAGGTAGTCGGCGTAGGTGAAGGTGAGCATCTTGATCGGATGATCGACCACCCAGACGGTAGTCGAGGCGTTGCCCTCCTCCCGACTGCCGCTCTCGTCCTTCCGGCCGTTGGCGCGCACCTCGAACTTCTTGCGCGTCTTCAGCTCCAGGCGGGCGGTGTGCTCGTCGCGCAGCACGGTCTCGTCCCCTTCGGTGCTCGGATACCAGTCGCGGCCGGGGGCGAAGTTGAGGACGTCCAGCTCGTACTCGAGATCGATCCGCCGCTCGGCGCCCTTGACGAGAGGGGGATCGAGCAGCACCACCAGCGAGGCGTCGTAGAGCCGGCCGTCGAGGTTGGCGCGGCGGTCGCCGATGTGGTCGCGCAGGAAGGGGACGGGCTTCCCCCCTTCGCTGACCGCCGTCACTTTGGCGAAATTGTGCAGGTAGAGCTGCACGGCCCGCGCGCCGTCGCGCTTCGGCAGGAAGCGGACGCCGACTTTGAACTTCCCCTTCATCCAGTCCTTGTCGCGGCCGGACTCCGTGAGGTCGGCGACGATGTCGAAGTGCTCGACGTCGACCGCCGGATTCCAGCGGCTGGTGGGGCGGCCGCGCTCGTCGCGCTCGGCCGGCCGGTCGAGGCTCACCCAGACCTCGACGGCGGGGTGCGTGGTGTTGAACGCCTCCAGCCGCACCTCCTCGATCCGCTGGGCGTCGTAGTCGAAGGCGAGCCAGCCGAAATCGTCGGTCTTCATGTCGGCCCGGACATAGCGGTCGCCGGGGGTGGCGAGCGCCTCGATTACGCGGGCGTCGGCGTCGTAGGTCCGCTGGGTGAGCCACTGCTCCTGGCGGTCGCGGGCCAATTTATTCACCGCGAAACTGCCCGCCGCCGGCGCCTGGGACGGATCGATCGGCAGGTCGCCCGGAGCCCCACCGGTCCGCAGGAGGAGGGAGCTGAAGCCTTCGTCGACCGCGGCGAGGTCGGGCCGCTTGGCGAACCGCCGGAGCTGAACGAGCTCGGCGGCGTCTGGCACCGCCATCTGAAACCGCCCCTTCCCCTCGAAGACCAGCCCCGTCACTACGCCGCCAGAGGTCGGCTCTTCCAGCCAGAACTTCCCGGACTCGAACCGCCACGTCGCCCCCTCGACCGTCCAGGTGACGCCGCCGGCCGGAACCGCGACGGGATCGGTGCGGAAGCGCCAGTGCTGGAGACGGTCGTAGTCGTCGCGCAGCGATTGGGCGGTCTGGGCGGCGGCTGGGAGGGCCAGGGTGAGGAGGAGGAGCGGGAGGAGGATGGCGCGTTTGAGGTGCATCGGGTGGGAGTTTAGCGCCCGACAACCGCTGATTCCTATTCCAACCGCTTCCGCCGCCTCGGGGCCCTCATCACCCCGGCCCTCTTCTCCCAGCCCTCCACCCACCCTGACGGGGAGAAGAGGGTGGCTCTCCGATGTGGCCATTCCTGAGCCCTTGCTTTGTGTCTTTCTCCCCTCTCTCCCCGACGGGTGGGTGGAGGGCTGGGAGAGAGGGGCCGGGGGAGTGAGGGGACCGAAGCACGGAACCGCCCCACTTCGCGATATTCTCCTGCCTCTGAAACCTCCACCCACCCCAAGGCATCCAAGCCGAGGAGGAACTTTGCCATGTCGGACTGGGAAACCCTGGGCGCCGTGGACCCCCGCGCTCTGATCGATGCCCGCCTGCAGCTCCATTGGGCGGCGCAGGTGGCCGCGGCGGTCGGCAAGCAGCTCTTGCCGCACCAGCCGGATTTCAGCGAGCAGAGCCTGGAATGGCTGGACGGGCCCCGTGCGCTCGCGCAGGGAATCATCGATGGAACAAGGCCCTTCCGCCCCGCGATCCACTTGGCGCATCCGGCGCTGATGCTGCTGGATGAGAGCGGCGGGACGATCTGCGAGATGCAGCTCGAAGGGCACACCTTCGACGAGGCCTACGAGTGGATGGAACGCGAAGTGGAGGCGCTCGTCGGCCGACCCTTCGAGCAGCCTCTGGAGCGTTCCGAGGGGCTCCCCGCGCACCCGGTGTCGATGGGCGCGCAGTTCTCCTTCTCGATGTCTCCCGCGCTCGCCGAGCTCGACCGCTACTACGCCGGCGCCGACCGCCTGCTGCGCGCCCTCCGCGACGCCAATCCGGAGGCGTCGCCGGTGCGCTGCTGGCCGCACCACTTCGACCTCGCGACACTCCTCCGTCTTGATCCCGAGGCGGACCCCGAGGAGGCGCGCTCGATCGGCGTGGGATTGAGCCCGGGGGACGGCACGTTCGCCGAGCCTTACTTCTACCTCCTCCCCTGGCCCCGCCCGGCGGGCGAGCTGCCGAAGCTGGACGGCGGCCGCTGGCACACCGAGGGTTGGACCGGCGCGGTCCTCGAAGCGTCGGAATTCACCAGCGGCAGCTCGAACGGCGCGCAACGCGACCGGATCAAAAGGTTTTTGACCTCGGCGGTGGCAGCGTGCCGCGGCCTTCTGGAGAACCATCATGAGTGAGGCACGCTGGCACGACCTGGGCTCCGTCGAGGAGCTGGCGAAACATCCTCTGCGGCAGATCACGATCGGCCGCACGAAGATCGCCCTGAGCTGCAAGGACGGCCAGTTCGGCGCGATCTCCGGGGCCTGCAATCACGTCGGTGGACCTCTCGGAGAGGGGCACCACGACGGCGAGTACGTGGTCTGCCCCTGGCACCACTGGAAGTTCCACCACCGCACCGGCGAGGGGGAGCCGGGATTCGAGCAGGACTGCGTGCCGAGCTACGAGCTGCGAGAGGAGGGTGGACGGCTGCTGGTCAATCTGATGCCGGTGACGCGCCGCCACAAGCTGCCGCACACGCCGCACGCGCTCGCCCGGCCGGTGCGGCGCGAGGAGGGGCCGGTGCGCGTGCTGGGGATCTCGACGACGGTGATGGACCCCGCTTTTCCCCGCTATTCCACCTCCGAGGCGCTGCTCGACTCGGCGCTCGCGGCGGCCCGGGCCACGGGCGCGGAGGCTCGCCGCATCCGGCTCTCCGATCTCAAGTTCCGCGCCTGCGAGGGGTACTACTCGAAGAGCGCCCACGCCTGCACCTGGCCCTGTTCGATCACGCAGATGGACCCGGGCGACGAGATGACCGAGGTCTACGAGGGGATCGTCCACTGGGCGGACGTGATCCTGGTCGGCACGCCGATCCGCTGGGGCTCGGCGAGCTCGCTCTATTACAAGATGGTCGAGCGGATGAACTGCGTGCAGAACCAGGTGACGATCCGCAACAAGGTGCTGCTGCGCAACAAGGTGGCGGCGTTCATCATCACCGGCGGCCAGGACAACGTGCAGGCGGTGGCCGGCCAGCTCCTCGGCTTCTTCGGCGAGATCGGCTGCCTGTTTCCGCAATTCCCCTACATCGCGCACTCGCGCGGCTGGTCCGCCGAGGACATGGAGCGCAACGTCGCCTACGTGCAGCAGAGCGAATCGCTCCACCAGGCCGCCCGCGAGCTCGCCGGCCGCGCGGTCGACACCGCGAAGCTCCTGCTGGCCTCGCAGATGGAGCCCGAGAAGATCGCCCGCGGCGGCCGCAAGGGGAACCAGCCGATGCTGCCCGAGTCACCGGCCGAGTTGGCGGCGATGATGGAGGCGGGGTAGGGGCCCAGCCTCTCTCTCACCGCCTGGGATTGAAACCGGTTGAAACCCCAGCCTGAGCAAGCCCGCCCTTGCAGGGTGATCCCCCTCCCTCTTCCCCATTATCCTAGCTCAAAAGGGCCGTTTAGCACCCGATAGCTGACAGCCAACCAGGATCTGACGAGCACAGCTCAGCAAGTCTTGTTCTAAGTGGTCGTTTGAAGGATTATCACAGATTGCGGCATCGGCTTCTGGAAACTGCTCGCGAACCCACTCAGCGAACCGAGGCGACTGACTACGAGCCGGCAACAAAGCGTGAGCCAATTGGGAACCTTCGGGCGCGAGCTGGTTCATGATGCTCATGGCGTTGTGGTGCATTTGAGATGTCGAGATGCCCTGCCGCCCGGTTTCTGCGAGAGCTTTGAGCACGGCAACAAGCACTTCACAGTTGCAAATGCCAACGTTTCCAAGGGCGGCGAGCGCGACCAGCCGTAAGTGACGGCCAGCAGCCTCGGATAGCTTGACTAATGCCGGAACCGCAGCGGCAGCCGCGGAGCCCATGTTCCCCAACTCGGTCAATGCGGCCTGTCTTACATTGGTGGGGCGGGTCGCGATTCGGATGAGAGACGATATAGTCTCTTTGCAGGGGCCAATACGCCCCAAGACACGAATGGCCCGAGCCCGTGTGTGTGGGTCGGCATCGCTTTCCGCGAAGCGAGCAATTCCATTGATCGCAGGGGCGGCCTTATCTTGAAGCGTATCTGTTTACCGGATCGGAGCCGTCATCAGGTCATAGTAGGAAGGCGGTCTGGGGCTGCGAAGAATCGCGCTGAAAAGAGCCAGTGAGTTGAAGCCGCGTTGCTGACCTGTCCGCAGAAGGCTGGTCAAGATTGACTGGGCCTTGGCGCCATCGGACGTGCGGTTGCCGCCACACGATTTGCGGTTGACGACGGCAGGCCGAATCGCCTGCTCGGCGGGCCAATTGGTGGCCTCGACATCCTCCCGGTCGAGGAAGACGAACAGATCGTTCTGGTGGCGCCGCAAGTGCTTGGCCAAGCGCCGATTGCCGGTATGGGTGATCCGACCCGCGAGCAGACGGTTCATCTGGGCTGCCAAGCGCCCTTTGGCGATCCGCACTCCCTGCGGGCTGAGGGTTCCAGCCGTCCGCCGATCCCGCACGGACAAAGCCGCCTGGAGAATCGCCTTGACCTGGCGGGGAAATCTCGCCGCGCCGCCCTGAGCGGTCTCCAGCATCTCCCGACAACGCCGCAGCAAATGGGCTAAGCAGGTCTGCTGCGTCGCTTGGGTGAAACGCCGGTATGGCGCCCACCCATCCGCCACCAGGACTCCCCCATAGCTCTCCCCCAGCACTGTCGCCGCTTGCGCGAACCCGCGGCCCCGCACAATCGCATAGACCGTCTCGCAGCGATTGGTAAAGGCCCACAGCCAACCACCGCGCCCCCCGATGCGCCAGCCGCTCTCATCCGGGTAGACCACGGCAGACTTGCGAATCGCTTGCACCAACTCCTCATAGATCGGCTGCGCTTTCTTCGCCGTCCGCAGCAAGGCCCGGCACAGCGTCGAGCGCGATACCCGAAGACCGGCCATCTGCTCCAGCAAACCGGCGATCTTGCCGTAACTCAAGCCGCCAACTTTGTTCAGATAGGTGGCCAGCGACACCACTCCCGGACCGATCTGAACACCGGCCACTCCCACCGCCTGCGAGCTCTGACGAGGATGTCGTCCGCTCTGTCGACATCCACACCGGGAGCACTCGCCGTAGTGGAGGATGAATTCGGTCGTCCACGGGCGGATCTCCGGAATATCAATCTGGTATTGGCTTTCCTGGCCCATCCGGTGCACTGGGCTTTGGCAGACCTCGCACCGCGAAGGGCAGGCGACCTCAATCGTCTCATCGACCTGCTCGGGAACCGGCCGGCAAGAGCGCTTTCCGTACTGCTCTGCAGGCTTGCGGCCCGGCTTCTGGGGATGGCTCTTCGGCTCCCCCTTCGAGAACGGGGCGGCTTGGCGTTTGCCACCGCGTCGCAACTCCTCGATGATCTTCTCCAATTGAGCAATCCGGCGCTCTTGCCGCTCGATCCGCTGCTCCTGCTCAGCGATCCGGCGCCCCTGCTCGCTGATCCGGCCTCGGAGCTCAGAGTTTTCTTGAAGGATTTCCTCGTAAGTCGGCATGTCCGAAGGAGATTAGACCATGCCTCCAGGGGAAAAACAAGTCGCTCCCAGGCGTGTCGTCAAGGCGGCGGGTGTGCTTCAACCCCCGGAAAGGGCGGTAAACAGATACACTGAACCTGACGCCTTCAATCGCTTGTACTCAGAGATTTCCCAAGAGGTGATCGACGTCTGAACCGCGGGTCCGCCCACAGCCGCCGTCAAGACATACCCGACGACAAGGGCCGCGGCCGCCGCGCGATGCGCCAAGGTGCGGGGGGGCCAGAGCGCATCCAGCCAGCCGCGCCGCTTCAAGGCCCATCCCAGGAGGAAACCAACGAGCGCTGGGATCAAGATCGTTGCTCCCGCGAGAGCCGGGATGAGCGGCCGAGCCATTCGGCCGAAACCGTGAGGCAGGAACGCCGTAGCGAATACGGAGCCGGCAAACAGAATGGCGAAAACGACCGCAACCATAAAAACGCTGAGCAGCGCACGAATCGAGGAAAGGATCATTGGCTTGTTTCCGCGGCTTTTCGCTTGGTACCGAAGGGTCCGATTCATCTCTAGCGCAGAGCGGGGTCTTCGGAAACCGGCTCGGCCATGACCCCACGCAGGCCGCCGGCGTTCGTCAGCCCCGCGCGTCAGACCTTCTGAACCAGCGGCACCGTCCCGATTCGAGGCTGCCAGAGGCTCTCGAAGGACGGCGCCGCCAGGCGCGAGCTCCAGAGATCTTCCGGCAGCGGTCCGATGGTGAAGAAGAGCCCTCCGCCTACCGTCAGCGTTCCCAGGAGGGCCGAGGCCACGGTCTCTGCGGAAGAGGTTCGATTCGTGGCCTCCTGCGCTCGCCAGAGCCGGACCCGCTTTCCCTCCCGGCCGCTGACTCCGATCTCCAGATAGAGGCGGTACGAGCCGGGATAGGTGGGAGCCACGATCGGAAAGACGACTCTCGCGACCTGTGCCGGGCCGAGCACGACCTGGTGCTCGGGCTGGAACCGCATATAGATCGAATAGGCCGCCGCGTCGAGCCGGATCCTGACGGTGCGGGGACCGTCGAAACAGTTCTGCAGCAGGACGGAAAGGGCGTGCGGCCTGCCGCCGCCGCCTTGCGTCAAAAGGCCGAGGAACTGCACTCCTTCGGTTTCGAAGATGCTCGTCGCAGGCACTTTCGTCAGGAGAACGTTGGGAAAGTCGGCCGAGCTGCCGTGCTGTCTGCGATAGGTCATGAAACCGCAGGCGGCGCTGACCAGGAGGGAGGCTCCCAACGCGATTTTGGGAGCCGGGCCCGGGTGGTCGGCGGAAAAGAGATAGATACCGACACAGATCGCCCCGAGGAGCAGCGAGACGGCGACCAGCGTCAGCGCGGCATCGAGGTCGCTCTTCGACTCGCGCCACAGGCAGACCAGAGCCACGCCGAGCGCCACGAGGCTGAGCGCCGCGGATCCGTTCTCGATCCCGGTTTCCGAGAGAGCGACGGCACCGGCCGCCGCAGCCACGCACATCGAGACGAAGGCCGTGGCCAGCATGAAGAAGTTCCTTGACAGGGTCATCCGTCCTCCTGGCACCATCCCTGGACTGCGAAATTGTGGCGCCATTATACGACGGTCGGGCGCCGGCGGGACGGGATCGACGCGCCGGAACTTCCGTCGGCCCCGGGTGCGGTGGTCATACCACTGCGACCTCAGCCACCTGCTAAAACCGCACCGCTCACCCCACCACGGCCCCTTGGCCTCGCCCCACCCCATTTGGACAACCCTGAGATTCGGGCCCTACTGAACTGACCGGGCCCGAAGCTCAGGCTGGTTCTAAGCCGGGTCACCACCACCGGTGCCATAGCAGTCCGTCAGGCACTGGTATTGAATCCACCCGGTCAACTGGTACGCCGAGCCGTTCCAGGAACAAGTGTTACTGATGAGCGTCAATCCCGTGGAACCGTATGGGCAATCGATCTTAGGCGCTTCCTGGTTCCACATGAGGTTGATCGTTGCTTGATCGCAGGTGGAACCCGTTGCGACGCTGCCCGACGTAGTGCGGGTGATGCCGTCGCTCGGGCATTGCGGACGTGCCACTCCCGGACGCACGGAGCCCAGGAACATCGCGACGACGGCTGCAGCCACGACCGCAAGGGCACGCATAGACCTTTTCGTCTGCATTCAAAGATCTCCTTTCTGAGTGTTGACCACAACTTCAAAACATATGGTAAAAATTTTTAGGAAGCAAGGTCTCCGGCCGCGGGGTTCAGGATGAGACCTCCAGGCCCGCCAGCTCCGCCAGGACCTCGCTCCGATCCTCACACTCGGGCCGCAGGGTGAGATAGGTCTCCAGATCCCGTGCCGCGGCCGTGGGCTGCTGGAGCTGGGCCAGGGCGGTCGCCCGGTTTCTATAGAGGTCCGCGGTGTCCGGCGCCAGCTCGATCGCGCGGTTCAGATCCCCCAGGGCCTCCGGTAAAGAACCTAGCTGGTAGCGGAGGCACGCGCGGTTGCCGAGCACCAGGGGCTGACGCTCGTCCAGGGCCAGCGCCGCGTCGTACCCGGCGAGGGCCTCGGCGATCAAACCCTTCGCCTCCTTGCATTCGGCTCGCATGACGTGCACGAACGGCTGATTCGGGTCGAGGTCGAGGGCGGAATCGAAGTAGTGGATCGCCCGGTCGAAGTCGTGGCCGGCGCGGAAGCACTGGCCGAGGTTGGTCAACACCTCGGAGTACGGCGGGCTCAGCCGCCTCGCCTGCTCGTAGTCCTGAACCGCCTCCCCGACGCGGCCCAGCCTGAACAGGACATTCCCCCGCTCGTTGTAATATTCGGAATAGTTCACGTCCATCTCCATGGCCTTGGTGTACTGGAGGAACGCTTCCTCGAGCCTGCCGGTGGCGGCGTAGACCTGGGCGATGTTGTAGCGCAGGACCGACCGGTGCAGCCGGTGACGGGTCGCGCTGAGATGAGTCTCCAGGCTTTCGAGACCCACGCGGCAGAGCTCGATCGCCTCGTCGTGAGCGCCTTGCCGATGCCTCACGAAAGCCAGCCCATTGCGATTGAAAACGATTTCGAACTCGCGCTCGTCGTCCGGCAGACCGGCGCGCAGGAGCTCCGCAAGCCCGAGGTCGAGATGCTCCTCGGCCAGGGCATAATCCTTTCTCGGCAAAAACCTGGCGTGGAGCATCGCGATCGTGTAGTGGGCTTGCGCCAGCAATTTACCGCTGGTCAATTTGCCGAGCGCTTCCTCGCGGGTCAGCGCCAGGGCCTGCTCGGGACGGTTGGCCGCGCAGTAGCAGGCGCCCACCTTGCCGACTACCCGCCAGCGCTTGCGCTTGTCGTCGCCGCAGAATTCGGCGAGATGAGGAATGAGATCCTCGCCATAGCGCAGAGCGTCCACGTAGAAACCTCGTTGCGTTGCCAGGGAGAGGGCTTCATATTGCCATTCGCGGCAGCGGTCGCGACGGCCGCCGCGCTTCCAGGTTTCGATGAGCCGAGGCAGGTTGGACTCGAGATCGGCCTCGCCGCCGCGGACCTTCTCCTCGAGCAGAAGGGTCTGGCGAACGGTGTCCTCCGGCATCGAGGCGGCGGCCGGATCGGCCGCGCATTCCAGCCGCACGCGGCACGAGACGAGGTCCGCGGGCAGATTTGCGGGCTGATCTGCGGGCAGATTTGCGAAAGAGAGCTCGGAGCTCTCCTCGCCGCTTTCGACCGTGCAGAGGACGAGCTCCAGGGGTTGCCCCCGCCGCCGCGCCAGCTCGAGGAAGAAGCGGCGGGAGAGATGACTGGCGCGATCGAAGTCGTCGCACAGCATGATCCAAGGGCCGCCGGGCCGGCGCGCCTTCCATTCGGCCAACAGGTTGATGAGGCCGTGGATCAGCCGGACGGCGCGGTCCGCCGGGTAGAGCCGGACCCGCTCCGAGGGTGGCGCCAGATCGGTCAGCGTGGCAAAGCGCGGGGACATCGATCGCCGCAGCTCCGGCAGCACGCTGAGCAATTCATAGTCGTGCTCGCGAACGAGGTCCGGAGCGGACTCGCTCAATTCCGGCAGCAGGGCGGCGAACAGCTCGTGCACGCCCCCCCACGGCCCAGCGCGATCCATGTCGCAGTCGAGATACCAGGTGGCGCCGGCGTCCGCCGCCGCCCGATCTAGCCAACTCGTCAGAACCTCCTGGCGCTCCGCGCCCGCCCGTCCCGAGATCGACAGAATTTTGCCGCGATGCTGTGCGGGATGGCTCGGCATCCGGCCTGATGGATTGATCATGAAGCCTCCGTTCTCGACCGCCACACGGTTTTCGCCCACAGAAAGAGACCCAGGCCCATCGGAATGAGCGCCAGGACCGCGAGCGAGATCCGGTCGGCGATCGCATAAGGTGTCAACGAATTACGGGCCAGCCACACTCTCGCGATCTCTTTCGCGTACAACCAGCCGGTGGGAAGTTGGATCCGCAACAGGATCGCCACGGCGGCCAGGCGCCCGGCGATCCACAGCACGCTGAAGGCGCGCACGACACGCATCTCCCGTCGTGGGATATTCGATTGATCGACCGTCCGCCCCCATCCCAGGAGGCGGTGGAGCCGATTGCTCAGGAATCTCTCCGTGTCCCGCATCAGGTCCTTGCACTCGAAGAGCATGGTGAGAACGAAATAGAAGTCCGTGCGGACGAAGAGGAAGGCCTGCCAGAGGATCCGCAACAGGTAAACCATCAGCACCGCCTGGACGAAGCGGAAGGCGGTCGTTCCCGCCAGCCCTCGCCGGACGGCGAAGTCGAGCGCCAGGACGAGCCCCGCCGCGGAGACCGCGTCGACGAGGGCTCCGGCGAGGATCGGCAGGTAGCGGCGGCGTTTCGGCACGGCCCACAATCCGGAGAGGTCGGTCTCCGCGACGACGATCCACAGGCGGTGCCCGAAGCTCAGCCGGGCGGATACGCCTTCCGCGCGCGCAGCGACGAGATGGGCGAGCTCGTGGATCAACGTCGAGAGCAGGGCGAGAGCCAGGAGGAGCAGGCTCAGGCTGGTCATGTGCCGGTTGAACACGAAGACATCGGGCGGCGGCAGGCAGACGGAGCAGCGGACCGCCCGCAGGATGCCGAAGGCGATGAGGGCCGCGTAGACGGTCAGCATCGCGGGTCCGAAGAGGAAGCGCGCCAGCCCTGGCGGGAAATTCCTCAGATGGGCTTTCGGCGCGGCGCCGGCCGCCGCCGGTCCGCTCGGGCGCGGCCCGACTCCTTCCGTCGAGGCGCGGAGGGGACGGACGAAACCCTTGTCTTCCAGAGCGCAAAGAAAATCCTCGAGATCCGGATCGTCGCCATGTCTCGCGATATAAAGCGCGCGGGCCTCGCCGCACGTCCTGCCGCCGGCGAGCTCGACGAGCAGGTCGACGGCCGAGACCGGCACGGCGAGGAAGACGCCGTGATCGGGACGGCCGATCACCACTTCGTCTCCGGCCGGTTGCCGCGTGTGGTCCAGGACTTCGACGCGAGTCTGATCTTCGTATCGCACCAAAACGGGAAGCTCCTCAAGCCGCGGGTCTGGGGCCGTTACCCGGGTCGGCCCCAGACCGACGGCACGTCAGGTCAATTGCACCAGGCGTTTAGCACCACCAGGCTCCACCGTAGAAAGCGGCGGCCGTGGTCTTGACCGTCTCCACCTCGCGAATCACCAGTTTCTTCATTTGCTATCACCTCCTTTCGTCTGGGATGATCGCTCCGGAAGCCACGGGAGGCCTCCCGCTCTTCCCGGAGGATGGTCGATCGAAATGCTTGCCATTGCCGTTTCCTTTAGCGTCCTTGCAGAGTGGAGCTCGGCGAGATCGTCACCGCTCTCCATACCGGCACGATGTTGGCGGCGAGGGCGACCAGGATGAGCAATCCGCCGGTTCCCCCCAGCACCCAGGGGTCGGTCGGGGAGACCTGGAAAAGGAGGCTCGAGGCGGCGCCGCCCAGGGCGCTCGTGGCTCCCAGTCCAACGATCACACCCAGGAGAATCACGCCCAGGCTACCCATCGCGACCAGCCGGGCGATGGTCGGCCGCGGCGCTCCGAGCGCCAGCCGGACACCGATCTCGAAGCGCCGGCGGTTGGCTTCGTAGGCGACGAGGCTGGCGACGCCGAGCGCCGCGAGCACGAGCGCCAGGGCGCCGAGCACGCTGAGGAGGCCCGCGGCCGCGTGCGAGGCCCAGAGCGATTGATCGAGTTGCGTCCTGGCGGCTACCAGCTCGATCGGCAGCTCACGGTCCACGGCCTGGAGCCGGCCGCGGAGCAGTGAGATCAGCCCCGGCGACGGGCGGTCGACGCGGACGAAGACGGTCACTCCGGGAGCGTAGTGCTGTGTCATCGGCAGATAGATGAACGGCCGGGGATCCTCGGTCGCGCTGGTGATCCGGGTATCGTGAACGATACCGACGACGGTGATGGGCTCCGGGCCGTCGTCGAGCCTGAAGCGCCTTCCCAGCGGCAGGGAAAGCTCGCCGGGCCAGTAACGCTTGGCCATGGAATCGTTGATGACGGCCACTTTCTGCGAGTCCGGACGGTCGCTCGGCTGGAAAGTCCGGCCGGCGCGGAGCGGGATGCCCAACGTCGAGAAATAATCGACGGTGACGCCGTTGGTCTCGACCAGCGGCTGTTGCCGCTCGGCGGCACGCCCTTCCACGGCGACGCTCTGGGCGAGGCCGATCCCCGAAAACAGTTGCTTCTGACCTTCGCCGGCCGCGACCGCGCCCGGCGTTCCGAGAGCCGTGGCGAGCATGTGCTCCACGATTTGCGAGCCTTGCGCGGGCGGGACGTCCAGCGTGGTGAGATCAAAAGAGATCAGGAAAAGGCGATCCACCTCCAGCCCCGGATCCGCTTGGCGGGCGTTGTTCACGCTGCGCAGGAACCACCCGGCGGCGACCAGGGAGATGAACGAGATGGCGACCTGAATCCCGACCAGCGCGTTGCGCCCCCAGAGCTTCCGGCCCCGCGGCTGCAGCCCCGCGGCGCCCTTGAGCACCAGTCCCGGATCGGTCGAGAACGCCTGGAAGGCCGGCGCCAGGCCGAAGAGAACGCCGGTCAGCAGCGAGATTCCCAGCGCATAGAAAAGAACTCTGGAATCGAGGCTGAGGTCGAGCGCGTCGGCCGCGAGCAGGGGGTTCTTGACGTTGAGGAAGACCTCGCGGCTGGCCCGCGCGATCAGCATGCCGAGGCCGCCTCCCAGCAGCGACAGGAGGAGGCTCTCGGTGAGCAGTTGCCGGAGAATCCGCGCGCGGCCGGCGCCGGCGGCCATCCGGATGGCCATCTCCTGGCGCCGGGCGGAAGCCCGCGACAGCAGGAGATTCGCGACGTTCGCGCACGCGCCCAGCAGGAGCAGGCTGGCGATCGTCATCAGGAAGGCACCGGCGCGCACGAACAGGGCTCGCGAGTTCGGACCCACCGCCTCGTGCATGAACGGTACGATCGTCGCGGTCTGATCATGATTCTCGCGGGGATAGGTGACGGCGAGCCGCTGGGAGATCGCCTTCACCTCACTCTCGGCGCGCGCGGGCGTAATCCCCGGCTTGAGACGTCCGACGATGCGAAACAGTCGCCAATCGCGATCGTTCACGTGATCGGCGAGCGGGAACACCGCCCGGCTCATCATCACCGGCACCCAGAATTTGAAGACGGTGAACCGGCCGGTCCCCCGGAAATCCCTGGGCGTCACCCCGACGATGGTGAAGCGCCGGCCGTTGAGCCTCACATCCTTGCCGATGATCCGCGGATCCGAGCCGAACGATTTCCTCCAGAGGGAGTACCCGAGCACCACGACGGGCCGCGCGTCCGGAACCTGATCGTCCTCGGGCAGGAAGGTGCGCCCGAGGAGTGGCTTGATCCCCAGGACATCGAAATAGTTTCCGCTGACGATCTGACCGAGGATCAGCTCCGACCGCTCCCCCACCGAGAACCGCACCTGGAGCGCCTGAAACGAAGTCAGACCGCTGAAGGCGGTGCTCTGGTCGCGCAGGTCCAGATAATTGGGCCGCGAATTGGGCAGGTATCGGCTCTCGCCCTTGTCCGCGCTCACCACCGAGACCAGCCGGGCGGGGTCGTGGACCGGGATCGGCCGCAGGAGCACGGCGTCCAGGAAGGTGAAGAGGGAGGTATTGAACCCGATCCCCAGCGCCAGGGACACGACCGCCGCCAGAGTGACCGGCAGGTCTTTACGAAACATCCTGACCGCAAAACGCAGATCCTGCCAGAGCATCAACTCGACACCTCCTTCTCCAGCGTCGGCCTTGAGGACCGGGCGCCATCATAGCTAGATATTTGAAGTTGTCAATATCTCTAATGGCTGGACGAGAAGGCCGCGGAGGGGCCGGGCAATCCCCATCGCAGGAGGCTTCGGTGGCGAGCAGATCTAGAAGAACGAGGGCTGCGGCAAGAGCGGCGTCACTCCGTGCCCCGCGGGGCGGGCCGGGCGATCAACCGCCTCGCGAGTACTGCGATTCGTGGAACGGCCGCCCCTTCGCATGGCGGACGATCCGGCCGCTCCTGGTGAGCCAGGCGAGGGCCACGGAGACCTGACGCTCGTCAAAGCGGCGCTTGAGGCGGTCGCCGAAGGTCCGGTTCACCTCGGCGGCGATGGCCTTGGCGCCGAAGGGCTCGTGCAGTGCCTTCCGCTCCAGCACGATCTCGACCAGCCGCGCCAGGCGGAAGCGCCTGCCCATGTCTGGAATCTCGGGAGACGGCGGCGCGGCGGCGACCTTGGGTGACACGCGGGCCATCAGCTCCTCCGCCGTCGCGGCGGCGGCCTTGAGCGAGTCGCGGCAGCGGGTGAGCCGCTCGAGTTCGTCCGCGTAGGAGCTCCGCTGGTCGCGGTGAAAGGCCTCGTGGCCGGCGTGGAACGCTTCCCGCTCGGCGTTGTGAGCGATCTGCTCCTCCAGCCCGGCCAGCATCTGCGTCACGGACGGATTCGAATCCACGGCTCTCCTCCTCGCGCGCAGCCACGACGTCCGAGTCGCGGCTTCGCGGTTCTTTTGCGGCTTCCGCCGAGGCTATTTCGCGGCCGGCCCGCTCCGATTCGCGGGCAACCGCCACCGGCTCACGGGCAATCGGAACAGGCTTGCGGACAAATCAGAGCGGCTGTTCGCCAGCCCGGCAAATTGCCAGCAAATCAGCTCCGGCTTGCGGACAATAGCAGGAATCTGGCGGACAGTGGAGACCTGCTCCCCGGCAAGCGGCTCAGGCTGGCCGGCAATCGGCAGCTCGATCAGGACCGCCGGCGGCGGCTTGCGGGCAAATGGGACGGCTGCGCCAGCGCGGAGAGTCCCGGCCGGAGCCCCAGGAGTGCCAGCCTCTTCCGAGCTCTTTAGAGCGTCTAACAAAACCTTGGTGCTGACCTTGGCCTTTCGTAGGGGCGGCCCTATGTGGCCGCCCCTACAGAGGTTTTGATAGACGTTTTAACGAGCGCCAGGGTTAGCATCGATTTCATCAAAACCTCCTTTCTTGGCCAGTTGGGCCCGGAGATTACCATGCCAAGCCTTCCTGAAGGCTCACCTCGGCCAGCCGCTCTTCGAGCCCCCCGCCGGTCAGCGCTCGGAGCCTTTCTTCGGCTTGACCGCGATCCAGGTGACCGTATCCCAAGCGTTGTGAATCCCGACGAACAAGAGCAGCAGGGACATCGCCGCGACCGCGAAGAGCATCGGTTCCGGATTCCGAGGCAGGGCCATCGCAGCTCCGGTCGCGACCATATACGCGACCAGGGGAAGGACGGCGTGCCATATCCAGTCCTCGAGAACCGGCTTGTACGCCGATGTCCGGCGCGCGCGGCGGATCACCACCAGGGTGTAAACGATTCCCGCGGCTCCGAAGATACTCAGGGCGAGAGCCGCGCTGGAGAGCCGTTGCCATGGAGCGCTGAGCGTGGCCGACGCCAGGAGGACCGCGCAGAAATGAACCACCGTCGGGGTTCCGAACGCGTTGACCTCCTGTATCGTTCCAGGATTGCGAGCCTCGGCCACCAGAGCCATCACGACGAACTGCAAACCCGTCAGAGCGGCGGCCGAGGATCCGACGATGACGTAGAAGTTTTCCCATGCGGTGAAGGGTGAAAGGTGTCCGGGGTCCATGCTGGGTCCTCGCAAGAGTGTAGGAGGGTGTTTGAGACGTGGCGCCGAGGCGTCACGTCTCAGACGTCATCTCAGGAGAGATTGGCCGTGCAGGTGCAGTTCAGGAGACCGTCCGCCGGGCAGGATCCGAAGTCGTCGCAGAACATGAGTCTGCCATTGGGGGCGACTCCGCACTGCGCGAAATCATCAGCCCCCCGGCAGATCGCCACGCTGCAGGAGCCACACTTCGGCCGGGGAAATATGAGCTTGGGAACGGCCGGGTTGGAGAACGGCAGCGCCGCCACCGAGGAATTCGCGGCACAGGAGGCCGGTGCCTCGGAGGTCAAGGATGCCGCAGGGCTCGCCCAAGGGGTGAACAGAAGGGCGGCGGTCAGGAGCGACAGGGTGAGCATGGATTTCATCAGGGTAGGGTCTCCTTTGTTGGCCAGCAAGGATACAGCCCTTTTCTCTTCGGTTGGCGCTCCCGTGAGCAGAAACCGTTTCAGGCTCCCGGCTGGAGGCTCAGGCAATCGACACCAAGAAGGTGGCCTTCCTGGTCTCGATCCGTCCGTCTGACTGCAATGACGCTTAGCCAGTCTGGGCTCACACGCTGCCGACCCCGAACCCCACCCGGCCACCAGCCCCCCCTTGCAAACCCAAGCGGTTCAGTCACCGGCCGAACCCTCCAAAGCCTTTTCCTTCTTCGGCCCGGCGGGCCGCTCGACGAGATCATCGTCGGCGCCCTGGGACGGGCCCAGCGCCGCTACAAAGTCCGTTGCTGTGGCTACATGTTCGCGTCCAACCAATCGCCCGGGAAATCAGCCGGCTCCATGGCTGGACCGACAAGATCTGGTCGCGGAGATACCAGGCGATCGTAGATTCGGCTGGAACCTATTTTTGAGAACCTCCTGGATTCGGCTGGAACCTATTTTGGAACCTATTTTTGGGTAGACCTTTGTAGGGGCGGCCCTATGTGGCCGCCCTGGGCGGGGGTGCTTTCCGCGAGCAGGGTGGCCACATAGGGCCGCCCCTACTCTTAGAACAACAACTTGCCTGGGAGCTGGAAATTAGGGGCATGGACTTACACGGACGGACACGGACCTTCATGGACAGAAAGACGACAGGATAGCTGCCCCATCCGGTCCCTGCTGTCTGTGGCCGTGCTTGTCCCTACCTGTCCGTGTTGGTCCTCCTCAGGTTCGGTGGCACACCTTTCGCTTCTTCGCTCCCCGGAGCGCGCCAGTCGGCCCTGAAGCTTCACCTCACCTTGTCTTGCCTGCGCGAAGATCTGGGCGGGTGTAGATCATCGGGCCGCTGCTCTTCTCCGATCCGATCGAGGACAAGCCCACCAGCCGCGGCGGCGGCGCCTGGCGCAGAGCCTCGCGGCAGATCAGCCGCCGGTCGTCACCCCTCCCATCTGCTGGAGCACGATGCCGGTGATGTAGGACGAGTCGGCATCGCTCGCCAGGAACACGTACGCCGGCGCGATCTCCTCCGGCTGAGCGGCGCGCGCGATCGGCTGCTTCTTGCCGAACTCCGCCACCTTGTCCGGGCTCAGGCCCTGATCGGCCGGATTCAGCGGCGACCAGACCGGGCCGGGGGCGACCGCGTTGACGCGGATCCCCTTCTCGATCAGCTGCTGCGCCAGCGATTTGATGAAGGCGTTGATGGCGCCCTTGGTCGCCGAATAGTCCAGCAGCTCCTTCGCGCCCATCACGCCCGTCTCCGAGCTGGTGACCACGATCGCGCTGCCCGGCGGCATGTGCGGCACGGCTGCCTTGGCGAGCAGGAACAGGGGATCGACGTTGGTGCGGAAGGTGAGGCGCCACTCCTCCTCGCTGACCTCGTCGAGGCTCGCCTTCCGGTTCTGCCTGGCGGCGTTGGAGACCAGGACGTCCAGGCGGCCCAACTCGCGCACCGTCTGCTCGACGACCTCGCGACAGAAGTTCGAATCGGTCAAATCGCCGGAGATGGATAGACACCGCCGCCCCTCTCCCTCGATGGCCTGGCGGATCTCGTCCGCGTCCTGCTGCTCCTCGGGCAGGTGGACAATCGCCACGTCCGCCCCCTCGCGGGCATAGAGATAGGCGACCGCCCGGCCGATACCGCTATCGCCGCCGGTCACCAGCGCCACCTTCCCCTCCAGCTTACCGGCCGCCTTGTACCGCGGCGCCCGCCACCGCGGCTTCAGCTTCATCTCCGCCTCGATCCCCGGCTTCTCCAGCTTCTGCTTGGGATACGGCGGTTTCGGCTCGGCTTGCACCTGCGGTTGCTCGTCCAACGTCTGGGTACCCGCTTCCTGGTTGCTTCGTGCCATGGTGTGCTCCTCCCGTTGTCGCAGACCGTCCTCGCTGTTTTGCAAGAGAGATATCTGCAAGAGAGATACCCGCAATGCTCGCATAGAGCAGGAGCCCGGAGCCGGCGAGGCTGAAGAGCACGGGAATCCAGGCATCCTGGAGGCTGCTGATCGCCACGACTCCGATGGCCGTGCAGGGCACCTGGCGATGACGACGTCCGGGCCCTGACCGCGGGGCCCGGATGGGAGCGGGTGGGGGGCTGTCAAGGGAGCGACCGTACCTCCCCCACTTCAGCTCAGTAACCTACGCATTGGGTGTGGACCACGGCGCACGTCCACGCGGTCGGTGGGTTCGGCTGGCACCCGGTGGCGAGCTGGGTCAACGCCCCCACCGCCTCCCGGAGGTCGCCGTGGCAGAGAGAGACGAGGGTCTCGCGGTTGAGCTTAAGGGACTTCTGGATCTTCTTCTTCATGGGTTGATCTCCAGGGTTGGCGAATCGCCGATCTACATAGATGAGTGCAGGCAACGACGAAGATCGCGCTTCGCCGTTCGGCTGGCACCTATCGGGGACCCACAGATGTTGGCGTGAGCTGGTTGCCTGAGGAGACGTGTGTCCTGGTGAGCTGATCTACGTCTACGACGGCCGATGAAATCGGTCCTCTGGCTTCTCCCTGACGGCTCCGCGGCGCCCAAACCGGAGCTGACCTCGCGGGAGAGGCTCAAATCGGCGGCTCCTCGGCCCTTCCGTAGATTCGGCTGGAACCTATTTTGGTTTGAGGAGTTCCTCGCGACAGGGTGAGGCGACTCCCGCTCATTTGGACATCATGAGCCACCCCCCAAGGTGGCTCTTTTTCTTGCTCGGTTCGGGGAGACCGACTTGGTTCATCGGTCACGGGTCCACTGCGAGGTGCGCCCGCCGCAGGGCGGCGTAAAGGGAGAGGCGCTCCGCCCTAGCTCTATACGGCGGACTCTTTGATAAGAAGAGCGTCGCCACCAACGGTTCGCCACTGAGTCTTGATGAACTGCCGCGCCTTCACGATGACTTCAAGTCCCGTAGCTCCACGCTGAAGGTGCCGCAAGAGTCCATTCCAAACCTCGCGCATTTGGGTCTGGGACGCATCGTCTAAGTCGAGAAGAGAGATCGCAGCCAGCGCCCGTTCACAGGCAGACACAGAGCCCGCAATATCACCCCTCCTAAGGTTCGAGTGGACGAGGTAAACAAGGTCAAGAAAGAAGCTCTTGTTCGACCTCTGCTCAAGGTCGGCCGCGATGACTTCATTGAAAAGTTTGTCGGCCTCATCATATCGTCCAACGGCCTCCAAGAGGCGACCAGCCGTGAACCGCCTTCGTAGCTGAACGAATGGATCGCCGAATTGGTCGTAAAGCTCACAAAGGTCCTCGAAGCGGCGCATTGCCTCTCGGGCAGCTCCAAGCGTGACAAGTGCATCCACTCGGATGCTTTCCGCAAACATAGCCAGACGGCGATCCATCGCGGGGATCATCGGATCAGCCAGCTTGAGGAACTCAAGGGTCTTGGCTGGCGCAACGTCGAGGAAAACATAGGCGGCCTGGATCGTTGATTTGGCTGCTAAGCGGGGAACTCCGCACGCGGTGAAGCACGCGGTTGCTTGTGACAAGAGCTGCTCGGCTCGCTCTAAAAGCCCGCAGTCCCCTTCGATGCACCCCTCGATCATCAACAGGTGGCCTTCGACGTAGGCATTCCCCGAACCCTTGGCGAGACACTCCCGCCCTTGCCGCACGGCATCGCGGGCCAGTTGCCATCTCGCGGATCTGCGCCGGGTGGCAGCCAATTCCGCGTAGCACTCGGCTAGTGTGTCGGTTCTTTCGATTTCACGGATTCCGGAGGGCGGGATCTGATGGCAGGCAACGATGGCTAAGCCCGCCCACTCCTCTCCCTCGTAGGGAACATTCGCAGCTCGGGCCTCCGTCAGAAGGCCCTCAACCGCAAAAAGTGTGTGGTAGTCCTTGGTCCGCGCAACGAACTCTCTTCTCTGCCTGCGATTCAGCCCCCTCACTTCCGCCACGGCGGCTTGAGCGGCCAAGTTCTGCTCCAGCCGCGTCTGCTCCAAGCGATACCGCTCCAGGAGCGCCCACTTCAGGGGCTCACGAGTCGAAAGAGACTGTCTCAAGGCAATGCCAGGGTTGCCTGACTCGATTCTGCAAAGCACATCACTTGCCTGCCTCCAGCACTCGGGACAGGCAAAAAGATGCTGGGCAAGCTGACTGCTCGGTTCCCCATCAATGAGGCTAGCCATTTCCGCTGCGGAAGCGTGCGCATCCTTCATTTTAGTGCATCTTTCAAGAAGAGGCGTAAATAAGCCATCCGGAAGCATACGCTTAAGTAGAGCGTCCGTATTATAGATGAAAAAGAGGGGGCCGCCAGTGTTTGACGGTCCCCAAGAATGACGCCGGCAGGTGTCTAGCCATTCGGGTCCCACCCGCTGCCTTGGTCAGTGTGGACCGGAGGCGGAGGCGCAGAGGTGAGTCCGTTTGGGTCCCACCCACTGCCCTGCTTTGTCGGCACACCGTTTCCCTGCGTACTGAGACCGCCGGAGGAAAGAGCGTAGGCGAGATAGAGGAAGAGGAACAAGAAACGGATAGACATAGCTTCTCCCTTTGGGGATGTCGAATTAGAGACGCCATTGTCTCTCCTGACATCTAGGAGGAAGTGTGTGCTTCTGGGAGGTTGAGGACAACCCATGGACCACTTGTCACGAGAGATTCTTGAGACCCTCCTTCGAGGAGAGCTGGCCCGACCGCAAGTAGCATCGGCAGTGCGCCACCTGTTGACCAAATGCCCGGTCTGTAGGGATCTCGCTCGAACCGCTTACCTGGAGCATCCGATGTCCCGTCTCGATCGAGCCACGGCTTGATGTCCCCTGACTTCTTGCGGGCTCGGCATATGGGCAGTTTGGCAATCAGGAGCCATCTCTACGCCGTCACGCTCTCCTCAAGGGGCGAGTTGAGAGCCGCGTGCCGGGTTCTCCGCCGGCAGGTCAGGGGGGCGGCTCGCTCAGCCCTTGCCTATTTGGAGGAGGGCGGTACCGCTCCTCCACGTCCGACCGCCGAGGAGGCGCGTCGGTTTCTCGTGATCCAGAAGACGCACATTCTGGGAGGCCTTGTTCTGGGCGTTCTTCGGAGCCTCCCGGATAGCGCCGAGATGAGAGTTGAGATTTCGAGGCAGGAGGAGAGCATAGGCGCGCTTCTCTCACGGCTACCGACAGCCGTTCCGCCGCCGGAGCAGTGGCCCGATGCTGCCGCTCCGGCGGCTCTTTTTTCCGATCCGTCGGGGACGGACTCATTGCCTACGAAGTGGATCGATAGTCTCGCGGCGCTACCACCTGACCTCGGCCTAGGCCTCGCCCTGATTCTTCGAGGACTCCTTCGCCTTCGAGACCTCGGTGAATGATCCCGGGCAGGTCTAGCAAAGCCTTCCTTCCGGTGTCCAACTCTATAGCGATCGGGGGAACTCCATTGGATACACCGAGCGCATATTTCGGCAACCTTGGGAAGACGCTTTTCCTTCTGAGGGATCTCAGGGATAAATCACAGGCTGACGTAGCCAGAAAGGCGGGGATCGGAAAGAGCCAACTCTCGAAGTACGAGAACGGGAAAGAGCTGCCGAAGCTCGACTCACTGGAAAGAGTTCTTGTTGCGCTCGAAATTGGCTACGTGGAGTTCTTTCAAACCCTCGCCCTCATTGACCGCAGGGCTCAAACGCTCGGCCAGGATCAAAGGTTAGAAGAACTTCTAGCGCCCGGGACTCTCGGTAAGCCCCGAGACGTGGAGCTGCCTTCCCTGCCGGGGCTCTCTGAAGGAATTGCTGGCGGATTCGAGGCTGTATTCGTCCTCCTGTCGCGCCTCCAGCGTCAAGTCTGGGAGGAGGGCCTTTACCCTCGCGGGAAAAAGGAAGCGGTTCGTGAAGAGTCTGGTGCCGCCTTGCCCTGATTGCGGCGGCGAGATTCGGGTCAAATTCAGGCTGGTCCGGGAACGGCGAGGAAATGGCGTGGTCATCCAGCACGTGCCTCGCGCGCAGTGCAGGCAGTGCTTGAGGAAGTTCAAGAACTCCGGCGCGGAGATGGATCGCATACAAAGCCATGAGCCCAAATGAATGCCCCTCCCATGAGGACTTAGCGGCCTTCATCGATGATGGGCTCACTCGCCTCGAACGTTCTGACATTACATTCCACCTGACTATCTGCGAGCCCTGCTTCTCGCTCTACATCGAGACAATGCGCTTCCTGCTGGAAGAATCTGACTCGGAGAGCCCTCCTCGGGAAGGAACCGACGCATGAACGATCCGAAACTCTCCATGGACGAGGTCGCGAGCAAGGCCGGTGTTTCCTACGGAACCCTCCTGGTCCTCCTCAAAAAGCATGGCGATCGAATCCCTTCCGAAAAGGAAGGGCGGCGGCGCCTCTTCTCTCCGCGGGCAATTGAGGCAGTGCGGGAGATCGTCCGGGAGGGCAAGGCCCGGCAGGGCCGAAAGGTGCGCCGCAAGACGCGTGAGCAGGCAGCCTCTGACAACGCCGCGGATCTGATCGCAAGAGCGACACAGCGGCTAAACGAAGCCGCCTCGGACCTTACGAGCGCCTTCCATGGGCTCCGGCACAATCCGGGAAGCGTGGTCGTGAGAGTTCAAACCCTCCAGCCGAACACGTTCCGAGCCAAGCGTCCTTTGGATGTCCTCGTTGAATTCGACGGGCCAGGGTTTGTGGCACAGCTCATTGACGTGAAGCTCTCGGCGACGGGAGACACCCGCCAGGAGTCGGTCATGAATCTCCGGGCGCTCATGGTCGAGACCTACCGCGACCTCGTGCGGAAGGATCGCGAGCGATGGCCCGAAGAGTTGCAGGCAAAGTCGGCACTCCTCGATCTCGTGATCGAAGTCCCGGGTCGTCCGGATGCTCGCCGGTCGTGATAGCGTTCAACCGAATTCAGATCCAAAGAGAGATATTCCCGTGCGAAAAGTGCGATGCTTCACGGCGTCCGTGAGCTATGAAAATAAGGGCGGCGCCGTAGATTCGGCTGGAACCTATTTTGGCCCGCGTGGCGGATCGGCCCGAGTTGGCCGGCCAGGAAGCCTTTGAAGCCGCGGCTCCGTTCCTTCTCTTCAAAGCTCTCGAACATCAACAGCAACCTCGACGGCCACTACTTGGGCCAGTCGATCTCCCAATGCACGTTGTTGAATTCGGGGTCGTCGAGGCTGCCTCGCAGGTGGACGACCAGGCCTGCCGGAATGCCAGAGCCTTGCAGGGTTTGCCCGTCGTGGAAGACCTTGCCCTCGATCTGCCATTCCGCGAGGCGCTTGAAGGCTGCTCCGATCGCCTTCTCATTGGCCTGCGTGGCGCCGTGCACGCTCAGATCGGGCCGACCGAACTTGCGCAGGCCGTGGGTGTAGTGCCAGAAGGTGCCGGGAGAAGAATCGCTCGGCGAGTATAAATGCACCACCTGGGCTCTGATCGCCGAGTCTCTCGAAGCCAAGACTTTCCGTTTCCACTCCTCAGGGGTATACCAGCGGAAAGTCTGAGCATCGAGGACCGCGAGACCACCATGATCGAGGGCTTCGGTGACCAAACCGATCATGTCCCGCAGGTAGTCGAGGTTCTTCGAATCCTCGATCTCCCCGGCCAAACGGGTGCAGTGCGTCGTCTTGGCGACCGACGCAGCGGTTTCCGGCAGGCGCTTCTGAAGGTCGCTCCAGAAGTCACCGTCCAGGAACGTCGCGCAGGGATCGGCGGTCGGCGCGAACTGGCTGGCTTTGAATCCATCGGGAATCCCCGCCGTGCTGTACCGCGGGGAGGCGGTCAGAGTCTTGGGATCGACGTCGCCGTAGACCACGAATAACAACAGAGCCTTCTCACCTCCAGGCTCCCAACTCGGCCGTGGCCACGACTGCAAGGACTCGTCCGCCCGCACCCCGCAAGCGATGAGGAGGGCTCCGAGCAGGAGACCGGCGGCGTACCACCAAGAGGGGGGCCAGGCCGGTTTCGGGATCTTCGGTCGTCTCAGGGTCTTCATACTGCTGTTCCTCATTTGGCTCAATATCGAACCTCAACCCTGGGTCGGATTCCACCAGTTGAGCCCGGGGAAGCGCTTGAAGCCGCCATCCCGGCTGACCAGCCGGCAGCCCGCTCCCGCGGCAGAGGCCGCAAGGTATAGGTCGTTGACGTCGTTTCCGTGCAGGTTCAGGCTCTGACACCAGCGCCGCCACTGCGAACGCACTCCCTGTGTCCAGGGTGTCTCGCGAAAGAGCCCGCTTTCCTGGATCGCCTGAAGAAATTCAACAGCCTCCTGAAAAGGCGAGGGATCTCGGAAGATGCGTGGATGAGTGACGATCCGTAGGAAGGCAACTTCGACCAGCGGGGGGAAGGTCACGGCAAGCCCATGACTCAGAGTCCCCTCCAACCAATGCTTCAGCAGAGCGTGGTCAGGATCATCGGCGCGAAAAGTCCCGATGAGGATGTTCGCGTCCAAGAGATCCATAGGTCAACGCATCTGGCGCAGATCGGCGGTGAGATCCGCGGCCTCGATGGCTTCCTGAAGGTCCGAGAACCCTGGAGCCAGACCGCCGGTTGCGGTGGAGACGGGCAGGCGCAGCCGCCGACGACGTGAGGAAGGTACCGCTCGATCCAAACGGTCACGGATCGCCTCTTCGACGAGCTTTGTCAGGCTCAACCCCTGCTCCGCGGCCGCGGCCTTGGCCCGGCGGTAGAGCTCGTCGTCTAGCCGAAGCGTGGTCTGCATGACAGAATTCTGTCCCCCTCGCCGGGGGAGGGTCAAGAGGGCCTCCGAACGGGCGCTCCGGATATATCCTGTGTTGCGCCGAAAGGCACCGCCCCCTCGGGGCGGATTGGGTTTCGGGGACTGACTTCCTGGCGCTGAAGCGCCAGGCTATTCAAATTTCGCCCTTTCAGGGCGAGCTTCGGATCACCTTTGAAAGGCGAGTTGGAGCAGAATACGTATAAGAGGTTACGTCTTCAACTGGGGAAGTCATGGCTCCGAACATCAGAAATGCCGAAACCGAGAAGCTGGCTGAAGCGCTGGCCAAGCTCACAGGCGAGACGAAGACGGAGGCCGTGACGCAGGCGCACCGGGAGCGCTTGGCTCGACTGCTACGGGAGCGCACCCAGCAGCGCCTCGCCGATAAGCTCGACGAGATCGCACTGCATTGCGCGCGCTTACCTGTGCTCGATTCGCGATCTCCCGACGAGATCCTCGGGTACGACGAGAACGGCGCGCCGCTCAGCCGAGATACGGCCCCTTGACCTCCCCCCATCCCCACTTGGGCATCGGCGCGTGGGGATCGGCGGCGGCGCCGGGTTGGGAGTTGATGACGGCGAGGCGCGAGCCCCATTCCAGGTAGCCGACCAGGGCGGAGCGGAACTCGGGGTCCTCGGGGAGCTTCAGCTCGTCGGCGGTCTCGAGGAGCAGGGTCACCCAGCGGCGCCTCTGGTCGTGCGCGAGGTGCCGGTTGAGGTGCTGCCGGATCATGTGCGGATGGCCACCGTGCTCCTCGGAATAGGTCGTCGGGCCGCCGAGGACCTCGGCGAGGAAGGCGGCGACGTGGGCGGGATGGCCGGGGCCCATGTGGGCGAAGATCGGCGCGAGCAGGGGATCGTCCTTCACGTGCTCGTAGAAGCGCGTGGTCAGACGGGTCAGGGCATCGAGGCCGCCGACCCATTCGTAGAGGGTTGGGATGCTGGGATTGGACATGGCGAGGGTAGATCCTCCGGGCGAAACGGCTGAGCTTTCGCCGCTTCAACGTCCGCCCCTCCCTATCCATTCCCCTTCGCGGCATAGACGGCCTCGCGGTGCGCGGTGCCCTTCTGGATCAGGCGGAGGTGGCCTTCGGCCAGGAGGCGGCGCAGGGCCGTCGAGGCCAGGCGGGAATCGATGAGCTGGCGCAGCTCGTCGCGGTACCTCCGGTTCACCTCGCCGGCGATGCGCGTGGGGGTGAAGGTTTCGCCGGCGGGCATCGCCGCCACCGCCCGCGCCACCAGCCGGCTGGGCAACACCTTCTTGACGGGAGCCTCCGGCGCCGGCTCGGCCAGGGCGATCGGACGTGCAGCGATCTCCGCGGCGCTCCCGGCCGACGCCTTGAATCCCTCGTAGTGCCGGGCGATGGTCTCGTACTCCGTCGCGTGAAGCGCCCGCTGCTCGCCATGGAAGGCCTCCAGGGCGGCGTGATGCGCCTCGCGCTCCTGGTGCAATCTCATCTGCGCCTCCAGATTGGCCAGGATCCGCGCCACGGAAAGCTCTGTGCTCAAAGGTCTTCTCCTTTCGACTCACCGTTCGCCCGGCGTCGCGATGCTCCAAAATTCGTCGCGATCTTATCCCGAGAGAGCCCGCGAAGCGCCGTCACCGCTTCGCAGGGGCTTCCGGCGTCGCAAACGACCGGCACTTCGCGACGCAGATGGTTACAACGCGACGCAGAAGCTTACTACGCCGCGCAGAAGGATACTATGCGACGAGTATCTGGTCATCGCGTTCTCGGATAGCTGCAACGCGGCACAGAGCGCAACTACGCGCCACAGAGCGATCCGTCGCGACGCAGACGATAAGAACACGACGCCGATCACTGCAATGCGCCACAGAAGGTTACGACGCCCGACGTAACGATACTATGCGACGCAGAGGGCTACTACGCAACGCATACCGGCACAACGCGTCACAGATGGATACAACGCGACGCAGAAGGTTGCTACGCGACGGCGGTCGCTGCCCGCTCAGCCGGCGCCGCCGTGCTAGGATCTCTCGCTTTCTCAGGGAAGGACGCGCAAGGGAAGGCCGCGGGCTCGTCCCGTGTTGTTTCGTGGGAGTCACGAGGGAGAGCCTCCCGGGGCCGGGCCGTCGCCCGGCCGAGCGCGGAGCGCGTAAATCCATGGAAAGAATGAACGATCCGGTGTCCCGACGGCGGACCTTCGCCATCATCTCGCATCCTGACGCGGGCAAGACCACGCTGACGGAGAAGCTGCTGCTGTTCGGCGGCGCGATCCAGTTGGCCGGCGCGGTCAAGGCGCGGGGCGAGGCCCGGCGCGCGCGGTCGGACTGGATGAAGGTCGAGCAGGAGCGCGGCATCTCGGTGACCTCGTCGGTGATGACGTTCGAGTACGGCGGCTGCACGTTCAACCTGCTGGACACTCCCGGCCACGAGGACTTCAGCGAGGACACCTACCGCACGCTGACCGCCGTGGACTCGGCGGTGATGGTGATCGACGCCGCCAAGGGGATCGAGGCGCAGACGCGCAAGCTGTTCGAGGTCTGCCGGCTGCGCAACGTGCCGATCGTGACCTTCATCAACAAGCTCGACCGCGAGGGGCGCGATCCTTTCGACCTGATGAGCGAGGTCGAGCAGGACCTCCAGCTCCACGTCACCCCCGCCGCCTGGCCGATCGGCATGGGGCAGGCCTTCCTCGGCGCCTACGATCTGCGCCAGGACCGGCTGGTGCTGATGGACCGCTCGCGCCGCGACGTGGCGCGCGACGGCGAGGTGGTGCAGGGGCTGGACGATCCGAAGCTCGACGCGCTCCTCCCCGCCTACGCCACGGCCAAGCTGCGCGAGGAGATCGAGATGGTCCGCGGCCTCTGCCCGCCGCTCGACGTCGAGGCGTACCGCGAGGGGCACCTGACGCCGGTCTTCTTCGGCAGCGCGGTGAACAACTTCGGCGTCCGCGAGCTGCTCCAGGGGCTGGTCGAGCTGGCGCCGCCGCCACGCCCGGCGCCGACGGAAACGCGGACGGTCGATCCGCACGAGGAGAAGGTCAGCGGCTTCGTGTTCAAGATCCAGGCGAACATGGACCCCAAGCACCGCGACCGCATCGCCTTCGTCCGCCTCTGCTCAGGACGCTTCGAGCGGGGGATGAAGCTGCTCCATGTGCGCTCGGGCAAGACGATGTCGATCCACAACCCGGTGCTCTTCCTGGCCCGCGAGCGCGAGCTGGCGGAGGAGGCCTGGGCCGGGGACATCCTGGGCATCCCGAACCACGGGAATCTCAGGATTGGCGACGCACTGACCGAGGGGGAGATCCTGCGCTTCACGGGCATCCCGAGCTTCGCGCCGGAGCTGCTGAAGAAGGTCCGCGCCGAGGACCCGATGCGCTCGAAGCACCTCGGCCGCGCCCTGCTCCAGCTCGCCGAGGAGGGAGCGGCGCAGGTGTTCCGGCCGACCTTCGGCAACGAGTGGATCGTGGGGGTGGCGGGCGCCCTGCAATTCGACGTGCTGGCGGACCGCATCCGCACGGAGTACAACATCCCGGTCCACTTCGAGGGCACGACGCTGTTCACGGCCCGCTGGGTGGACTCGGGCGACCATCAGCTTCTCAAGAAGTTCACCAACGCCAACCACGCGGCGATGGCCGAGGACCACAACGGCTCGCCGGTGTTCCTGGCGCGAAACGCCTGGCATTTGAAGACGACGGGCGAGGAGTGGCCGGATTTGAAGTTTTTGAAGACGAAGGAGCAGGTGCAGTAGAGGGGGCCTATTTCTTCGCTTCGATCGGCCTCCGTGGCCTGCGACCTCATCCCCGGCCCTTCTCCTAAAGGAGAAGGGGGACAACTGCGATGCGGCCCCCGTTGGGCCCTCCCTCTCCTTTAGGAGAGGGACCGAGGGAGAGGTCGCAGGCCACAAAATCCCCGTCACCCTTTCCCGCCGCCGCCACACATTCCTTGAGGGGATTCCACCCGCTCAGCCGTTCCTTCCTCAAGGAGATCTCTACCTATGCTGAAGCTCAGAACCTCGATCCTGCTCCTCATCGCCGCTCTCGCCCTGCCCGCGCTCGCCGCGGCTTCCTCCCCGGTCTCCCCCATCGAGCGCCACGTGCTCGCGCCGGGGATCGCCGAGTACTACTTCACGGTCCGCGTGGGTTCCGGTCCCTATGATCAGATCGGCGTGCACCGGGTGGTCAAGGAGACCGCTCCGAACGTGCCGGCGCATGCGTCGCGGGCGCTGTTCATGGCTCCGGGGGACATCTGGAACTTCCGCGCGGCGTTCCTCACCGGGGCGACGCCGATCCCGGTGTTCCTGGCGCAGAACGGCATCGACGTCTGGGGGATCGACTACCGCTGGACGTTCGTGCCGGCGAGCACGACCGATGTCTCGTTCATGCGCACTTGGGGGATCGAGCAGGACGCCCATGACCTCGGGGTGGCGATCGGCGCCGCGCGGGTCACCCGGGCGCTCACCGGCAGCGGCGCGGGGAAGATCGACCTGCTCGGCTGGAGCCGCGGCGGCCAGATCGGCTACGCGTATCTGAACGGCGAGACGCAGGTCCCGTCCGCGTTGCGCCAGGTCAAGGCGTTCATCCCGGTGGACATCTATCTGAAGACCGACGTGCCGGACCTCCAGGCGAAGGCGTGCGCGCGGCAGCAGGCCTCGGAGGCGGCGATCGCGGCGGGGACTTTCGCGGCGACGTCGGGCGAGCTGATCAAGGTGCTGGGCGACGAGGCGGTCGCGGACCCCAACGGCGCCTCGCCGATCCTCCCCGGCTTCACCAACCATCAGGCCGGTCTGCTCCTCGGCGAGGGGACCTTCGCGTTCCTCGGTGGCCTGGAGCCGGTGCCCTCGTACCACTTCACCGGCGGCACCTTCGACGTCAACGGCCTCCCCACGGGCCTGCTGTACTCGAACGAGGCCGACCTCTTCCACTTCGCGAGCGCCGCCGCGCCCTTCCAGCCCAACCAGGAGCTGGCGGACGCCGACGCCTTCACCTGCGGCCAGACCCACCTGCCCTTCGCCGATCACCTGGCGCAGATCAAGGTGCCGATCCTCTACATCGGCGCCGGCGGCGGCTTCGGACCGTTCGGCCTCTACACCCTGAGCCTCCTCGGCAGCACGGACGTGACGACGCACATCGTCAGCCTGAACCCGGTGCGGATCAACGACTTCGGCCACGCCGACATCTTCCTGGGTCGGGACGCGCACACGCTGGAGTGGACGGCGATTCTGGATTGGGTGCGGGGGCGGTGAGCGAACAGTAGAAGGAGCCGGGATAAGGATTCCCGGCCCCTTTTCCTCGTGTATATACGGGTGTATACTGATCACGAGGAGGAGGTATGACCGCCAGGATTTTTTGGAGTGGCAACAGCCAAGCCGTTCGACTGCCCAAGGAATTCCGTTTCGACTCCGGAACCGAGGAAGTGTCGATCCGGCGTGAGGGCGAGCAGATCATCCTCGAGCCAGTCAAATCCGAGGAGTGGCCCGAGGACTTCTGGCGTGCCTTCGAAGGGATGCCGGAAGGGTTCGAGCGGCCGGCCCAGATCCTTCAAGAGCGTGAGGATCTCGACCTTTGATCTATCTGCTCGACACCAACATCTGCGTCTACGCCCTCAACCGCCGCCCGCCTGAGGTCCTGGAGAAGCTCAGAACGGTGAGCCGCTCGGCGGTCTCGGTCAGTGTGATTACCGTGCTGGAGCTCCGGCAGGGAGCCGAGAAGAGCCGTGATTCGGAGAGAGCCCATCAGAAGCTCGATTTCTTCCTCTCCTCGATACGGACGCTCCCTTTCGAAGAAGATGCTGCGCTCATCGCCGCGCGCATCCGCGCGGGCCTGGAACGCCAGGGCCGGCGGATCGGAGATCTGGACAGTCTGATCGCGGCTCAGGCCCTGGCTCAGGATCTGATCCTGGTCACCAATAACCTCCGGGAGTTCGATCGCGTGCCGGCTCTGCGCACCGAGAATTGGGTCTGAGCCATGCCCACCCCCTGGAACGACGACCCCGAGCGGGACGAGGAGCTCGGCGTCGAGGAGCGGCGGAAGGTTCGGCGGCCGCGCAAGTGGAAGGTGCTGCTCCACAACGACGAGTTCACCAGCATGGAGTTCGTCGTCCACGTGCTGGTGACCCACTTCCAGAAGCCGCCGGCGGAGGCGACGCACATCATGCTCCAGGTGCACAGGAAGGGAGTGGGGGTCGCCGGTGTTTACTCCAG
Organism: uncultured Acidobacteriota bacterium; assembly: GCA_963718645.1. Taxonomy (GTDB): domain Bacteria; phylum Acidobacteriota; class Thermoanaerobaculia; order Multivoradales; family UBA5704; genus DATARR01. The sequence goes on along the minus strand of OY970373.1, from coordinate 110,498 downwards.
GGAGGTGGCCGAGACCAAGGTGGCCGAGGTCACCGACGAGGCCCGGGCCGAGGGCATGCCGCTGAAGCTGACCGCCGAGCCCGCGGAAGAAGGAAGAGACGAGGACGAATGAAAATCTCCGCCGATCTGCAGATCTCCATCACCGTCGCCCTCTCCGAGGCCGAACGGATGGGGCACGAATATGCCGGGCTCGAGCACCTGCTCTACGCCCTGACCTTCGACGACGACACCGCCGAGGTGCTCAAGCACGCCGGCGCCGACCTCGCCAGCGTCCGCGAGACCCTCGGCGAGTATCTCTCCGAGGAGCTCGAATCGACGGCCCACGGCGGCCAGCCGCCCCGCCTGACGCTCGGCGTCCAGCGCATCCTCTCGATGGCCGCGGCGCGCGTCGGCAGCTCCGGGCGCGACGAGATCAACGGTCCGGACGTGCTCGTCGCCATGTACGACGAGGCCGATTCGTACGCCATCCAGGTGCTGGAGGGCGCGGGGGTGGGCCGGCTCGACGTGGTGAGCTTCATCGCCCACGGCGTCTCGCGCATTCAGCCTCCCTACTTTGGCGGCCGGGATTCCGAGGGCTCGGGGATGCCGGCCGGTGAGGACGACGACGAGGACGAGGGGTTCGGCCGGCGCGGCGGCGCGGCGGCGAGCGATCCCCTCAAGGCGTTCGCCCAGGACCTGACCGAGCTCGCCCGCCAGGGGGGGATCGATCCGCTGATCGGCCGCGACAAGGAGATCCTGCGCACCCTCCACATTCTCCAGCGGCGACGGAAGAACAACCCGATCTACGTCGGCGATCCCGGCGTCGGCAAGACCGCGCTGGTCGAGGGTCTGGCGCTGCGGATCGCCAGCGGCGAGGTGCCGGCGGCGTTCCGCGACACCAAGGTCTACCGGCTCGACATGGGCTCGCTGATCGCCGGCACCCGCTACCGTGGCGACTTCGAGAACCGGTTGAAGGCGGTGCTCACCGCGCTCGCCGAGCAGGAGAGCCCGGTGCTGTTCATCGACGAGATCCACACCGTGGTCGGCGCCGGTAGCGCCGGGCGGGGCACCATGGACGCCTCGAACCTGCTCAAGCCCGCCCTCCAGGACGGCACCCTGCGCTGCATCGGCGCCACCACCTGGGAGGAGTACCGCCAGACCTTCTCCAGCGACCAGGCGCTCGCCCGCCGGTTCCAGAAGGTCGAGGTCACCGAGCCCTCGGCGGCGGAGACCACCCAGATCCTGCTCGGCCTCAAGAGCCGCTATGAGACGCACCACGGCGTCACCTACTCGGACGAAGCGATTGCGGGGGCGGCCCTGCTCGCCGAGCGCTACATGAAGGACCGCAAGCTCCCCGACAAGGCGATCGACCTGCTGGACGAGGCCGGCGCCGCGGTGGCGTTGCGCGGTCCGGTGGAGGTGGCCGAGGGCGAGGTACCGGTGCCGCGCGAGGTCACCGAGGCGGACCTCGAGGAGGTGCTCGCCACCATGGCGCAGGTGCCGCCGCGGCGGGTAAAGGGGAACGACAAGGAGCAGCTCCGCAAGCTGGAGGAGGAGCTGAAGGGGCACGTCTTCGGCCAGGAGGGGGCGATCGAGCGGCTGGTGTCGGCGATCAAGGTATCGCGCGCCGGCCTGCGCGATCCGCAGAAGCCGGTGGGCTCGTTCCTGCTCACCGGCCCCACCGGCGTCGGCAAGACCGAGGTCGCCAAGCGGCTCGCCGAGGTGCTGGGGATCACCTTCCTGCGCTTCGACATGAGCGAGTACATGGAGGCGCACACGGTGTCGCGGCTGGTCGGCGCCCCGCCCGGATACGTCGGCTACGACCGCGGCGGCCTGCTGACCGAGGCGATCGCCAAGAGCCCGCACGCGGTGCTGCTGCTCGACGAGATCGAGAAGGCGCACCCGGACATCTTCAACATCCTCTTGCAGGTGATGGATCACGGCACGCTGACCGACACCAACGGCAAGCCGACCGATTTCCGTCACGTCATCCTGCTGATGACCTCGAACGTCGGCGCCCGCGAGTTGGCGGCCCGCGGCCTCGGCTTCAGCGATACCGCCGACGGCGCCCCGCGGAGCTTCAAGGACACCGACTCCGACAAGGCCGTCGAGCGCCTGTTCAGCCCCGAGTTCCGCAACCGCCTGGACGCCCGGCTGCGCTTCAATCCGCTGTCGCCGGCGGTGATGGAACAGATTGTGGACAAGTTCGTCCGCGAGCTCACCACCCAGCTTGCCGAGAAGAACGTCACCGTGGAGCTCACCCCCGCCGCCCGCAAGCTGCTCGCCGAAAAAGGTTTCGATCCCACCTTCGGCGCCCGCCCGCTGGGGCGCGTGATCGAGGAGACGATCAAGCGCCCGCTCACCGACGAGCTCCTCTTCGGAGCCCTGGAGAGCGGGGGGACGGCGACGGTGGACGCCGAGGGAGGAGAGATCGCGATGCGGTATCCGACTTAAGATTGACCCGTATTACAAAGAGGGCGCAAATTTATCCTTGTTTGCTTCACGGAATCCGTCGATAGCGTTTCTTACAGGCGCGCTCTGCTCCAAGAGTAGCTCGATCTCTGTTTGAGAGAGGAAATGATACCGCCTAACAATATCATGAGTATACCCAAGATCGCATGGGTTATCTGGTTGCACCCATCGTTCGGCATGGAAGGCTTCCATGTCAGACACTACTGCGGCAACTTGTAGGAACTGGTTCATCGGCTTCAGATCTGCAGGAGGACCGAAGCGTGGATTTTTCGTCGTCAGGAATGTTTGCAGATTGTCGGTCTTCGAAGGATCAGGGTCACTTGCAGCAACCAAATTCAGAGAGAACACACGATCAATGCAGGCAAGGCCAAGGGCTGCGCAAAACTCTACATGCTCTCTATTTTTAAAATCTATCACCATCGAAGAGTTCAAAGCCTCCCAAGCATCTTGCATTTTGTTTACAATACCGTCGTCTTTAGCCTCCTTGAATTGCTGTAACCTTTTCTCGATCACTACATTATTAGCATCAACTATATATAATATCTCTTGGCTGGCTAAGATGTTGACTCTCATTACCTCCCAACGACACAACCTGAGCTGATGTGTCTCATTTAAAAATGCATCGAGATCTCCTAGATCTTTGTACTCTTTTGTGTCGTCGGCAAGCGCGAAAAGAGCCCGATGAAACGAGCGATCGATAACCATCCGGCCAAGCACCGCTGTACATTCTATCATGAGATTCTCCTTGGAGAACTAGCGCAGCAGGGAATCTGCTGCGTCCAATAATTAGACTGACACGGACAAGAAATTACAAGGGCCTATTTAATCGGCAAGTTAGCCTTCCTACAGCGGTTCAGGTCTTTGTCGGCTTGAGCCCCATCCGCCCAAAGAGAAAAAAAATCTCCCATTGCCCCACTCTTATGCGCCACAATTTGCTCAAGAAGCGGCACTGCCTCAACACACCGTCCCTGCTCAAGCCAAAGATGCGCCTGTGTATGGAGTAGACCAGAGTCTTCCCAGGAACGGCGCGCTTCGTCGAGGCTCTGGCGAGCTTTCCCAAAATCTCCGCGAGCTGTCTCGATTGCTCCCCCGATCTGGGCGGTAGCGCCACGGCTCAGGGCACTGGGATAAAGGTCGCGCAGGCGCTCTATCCGCCTCAGGAGCCGCTCCGCCCGTTGGAGGCTGCCCATCTCGGCGGCGACCACTGCGGCCAGCCGTAGCATCTTGAGGTTCATCGGTAAATCTGCTAGCTCCTCCACCCGCTGTAGATCCTGCTCAGCTCTGCCCGTCTCACCTTGGAGGACGTGAATCTTCGCGAGCAGAAGATTCCGCATCGCCTCGTTCCTATCGAAGTGGAGTCGGTTGTCCAAACTGGAGCCAGAATCCAGGAGGGATTCGGCTTGGCGAAGTTGGCCGTCGAACATCAGGCTCTGGGCGAGCAGGAGCCGCGCATGGCTGTCATAAGTGGTGTCACCCTCCGAAAGAGCCTTGAAGGCCGCTCGCGCTCGTTGGCCGTCCCCTTTGACCTGCCAGGCGATCCCTTCAGGCCAGTACAGGTAGGTGTCCTTCCCGAAGCGCTTCCGGGCGGCCTGGAGCTCGCTCAGGGCTTCGTCGGGATGTCCCGCCTGGGCGAGAAGCAGGGACAGCACCCCCGCGTTGATGACACTAGCAGGAGGCAAATCCCGAGCTTTCCGAGCCGGCTCGATTCCTGCCTGGGGCTCTCCAAGATTGGCATGAAGGAGCGCGATCTGCCGGTAGGAGTCGCTGTCTTCCGGATCGAGAACGACCGCCTGCTGATAATCCTTGAGCGCCTCCTCATATTGCATGCAATTGAGGTGGTAGGTCGCCGAGATCCGGTAGGACTCCCTCTCGCTCACCCGATCGCGGAGGGCATAGGCCCGCTCGGCAGCTTGAAAGGACTCCTGATAATCCCCAGTCCCTCCCGTATAGAGAGCCAGCCGGCTGTAGGCCATCGCGAACTGCGGGTCCATATGTACCGCCGCCTCCAATGCCTTGATCGCTAGCTCAATATTGCCGGCAGCATGGAGATCGAGAGCCTGAGAGAAGCGTGAGAGGGCCTCCAGGGAGGAGGTCGTGACCTGCTCGAGGGGCCGTTGATTCTGCTGGATCAGAGCCTCGGGCTCGCCGAGATGCCGCCGCAGGCCGACAGCGGCCTCTCCCACGGCTTGGATGAGACCTGAGGGCCTTCGGAGAGACACAGTCTGAACGGCGACAACCCCGCCGTCCTTAGCATTGACCGCGCTGACCGTGAGTCTGAATCCTGACTCAGACCGTACGATCTCGCCGCTGACCCAAAGAGGAATCCCTTCACGCAGGCAGAGCTCTTGTGCCGTCTCTGGAGCGAGACGGACGCTGAGTGACTTCCTCATTCGCTTCAGCGCTTCGGCGACATTCTCGTAAGGAAAGACCCGGAAACTGGGAGACTGAGAAAGCGCGATGCTCATGAGGTGACGGACCGTCGGCTCGAAAACGGCCTCCCCGGTCCGGTTTTCAAAGTCGGCGACCAGGACGACCCGTGAGCCGGTTATCAGGCCGGGACGCTCCCGAGCCTTCCACATCCAGAACCCCATACCTGTCAGCAGGACGGCCGTCAGGATGCCCGCAGCTAGCCACCAGGTGGACCCTGTCTTGGGACGGGCATGCCCGTCAGGTGCTTCAGCCTGTAGCACTTCCTGTAGCGCCTGCTCAAAGGCCCCCGCGCTGGCATACCGCCGCTCTGCGTCTTTGGCCAATGCCCGGTCGATCGCGCGGACGAACGAATCGGGCAAATCCGGCCGCAGGTCGCGCAAGAGCCTGACATCGCCCTGCTCATGGGCTTGGCGAAGCTCGTCGAGGTTGCTCCCCCGGACTGGGAACGAGCCCGTTGCCAAATAAAAGAGCAACACACCGAGGCTGTAGACATCGGAACGGACCGAGGAGGATCCTCCTGCGAGCACCTCGGGCGCCAGGTATAGCGGAGTGCCGGACAAAGAGCGGTCCGGGGGATCGTCCCTCCGGAGGTCCCGGCCAACCCCGAAGTCCATCAGGACGATCCGACCTCCCGTCTCGCGCATCACGTTCTGCGCTTTGATATCGCGGTGGAGGATGCCTTGGGCATGGACCGCCGCGAGAGCTCGGCAGAGATCCAGCCCCACCAGTACAGCCTCCCGTGCGCCGAATGGACCCTGCTTGCGAACTACGGAGCTAAGCGTCTTGCCATGGAGAAACTCCATCCAAAGCCCGACCCGACCCTCTCGCTGGTCGGCACCATAGACCGTGGCTATGTTAGGGTGGCGCACTCGAGCGAGCAGACGCCCCTCCTCGACGACTGCGCTCCCTTCCTTTCCACCAGCGGTTTCTTTGCGCAGGAGCTTGAGAGCGACTTCACGGTCCAGTTGTGGATCGTGTGCCCGGAAAACCTCACCAAACGAACCCTCTCCTACCTTCTCCAATAGAATGAGACTTCCCCATTGAAATTGAGCCGGTAAGGGCTCCCCCGGGTCCACTGGAGCGCCCACCGATTGATGCCAACTCTGGTGTGCTTCGGCGATCCCGGAAATCTCTCGAAGAGCGCGGACCATACTTCTCTGATTCTCGTCGTCCGTTTCCTCTTCAACCTGCTCCCAAGGGATGGCTCGACCGTCGGCGACGGAGGTCGCCAGTTCTTGCAACCGTTCATCGTCCATGGGCCATCTCCCGGGCGAGTCGCAGCAAGGCACGGCTGACGGCGACTCTCGCGGCGTCAGCACTGGGCCTTCCCAAGGACTGGGCGATCTGTTGGTAGCTGAGCCCCATTTCCAGCCGGGCCAGAATCACCTCCCGATCGTCGGTCTTGAGGAGCAATAGGGCTGCTTCGTAGCGCTCGAGGCTTTCGCGGCCGATCGCCTCCTCGATGGGAGATGGCCTGACATCCGGAACGTCCCCTACCGCGCTCTCCGCCTCCGGCAGACGGCGCACCCGTCGGATCTCATCACGCATGCGGTTGAGAATCCCCTGCCGGAGATAGGCGAGAAACGCCCCGCTGTGGCGTGGATCGAAGGCTTCGACCCCCCGCAAGGAGCGCAGCAGGGTGTCCTGGACTAGATCATCCGTGTCCGTCAAACCCCGTGCCCATTGTGGCAGCCGGCCGCGAGCCCATTGCCGTAGCGGGGTCAGGCAGCGCTGGTAAAGGAGTCCCAACGCCTGCTCGTCCCCTTCCTTCGCTCTCAGCAAGAGCTGTGAGGAGGATTCCGCAGGGAGATGCGGGGCTGGGGCCGCGGCAGCGGAGGGTCGAGCAGAGCCAAGGCTCTCGCGCATATCGGAGGTCTCTCTATCATAGCCTGTCCCCCCCAAAAGACCAATTGCAAAAAATCTCCTGCCGAGGTGTTCGGTTCCGGCCTCTCTCTCGTTGGCTAGATAGGAGGGGAGCTCGCCTGGAGACCAAGTCCGCTCTTCTCCCTTATACCAAGGAGGGGAAGCATGAAGACCGTTCCACTCCGTCAAGAGATCTTCGCAGAGCATCTCCTGATGGCAGGCGAATTGATCCGACGCATCTGCAGCCGACACCGGCTGTCCCGCGAGGACGCTGAGGATTTTAATTCCTTTGCGCTTCTCAAGCTGATCGAGGGCGACTATGCGAGGCTGCGTGGCTTCCAGGGGCGGAGCAGGCTCAAGACTTTCTTGACCGTCGTCCTTCATCGCCTCCTTCTGGACTACCGCGTCCAGAAGTGGGGAAAGTGGCGTCCGACCGCGGAGGTCCGGCAACTCGGCAAGGCTGCCATCGAGCTCGACCGGCTCCTTTCGCGAGATGGGCAGACCGTGGAAAACGCCGTTGAGATTCTCCGCACCCGTTCCGGAGGCTCACTCACTCGCGGAGAACTCGTCACGCTCGCCGAGCGCCTCCCCCAGCGGCAACGACGTCTCCGAGAGGGCCTAGAGAGGCTGGAACAACTCCCCAGTGATGACGATGTTGAGGAGCGGGTTCAGAATCGAGAACGCGACCGAGCTTCGAGGCGCGTAGCTGCGGCCCTGAGAAAGGCGCTTCAGGACTTGTCGGCGGAGGACAGGCTCATCCTGAAGATGCGATACGAGGATGGGCTCACCATCCGGGAAGTCGCCTCAGCCTTGCATCTGGAAGTGCGCGCCCTCTATGCCCGCTTCGAGAAGTGCCATCGACGACTCCGCGGCCTGCTAGAGGGCTTTGGGATTACCTGGAGCGACGTCCTCTCAATACTGGGCTGGGCTGGATCCGACCTCCAGGGCGGACTCCATGGCCGTCAAGAGGCTCCTCGGCTTTGAACGCGAGGCCGGGAAGACGGCGGTCCCGCCCATCGGTTATCCTTAACGGGTTTGCTGAAAGGAGTAGCCCGTGAGGAGACCCCTGGTTCGACAGCTCGCCGCCCTCCTGGTCTTCGCCGCTCTGCCGCCGATCGCTGCCGCCGCCGAGCCTCCCGCGAGCCCGGTGTTGCCGGACACCAAGGCCGGCGTGATCGCCACCGTCCGCTCGCTCAGGGATTCCCTCGACATCCCGCACATCTTCGGGTCGACCGACCGCGACGTGCTCTACGCGCTGGGACGGGCGCATGCCCGCGACCGCTTCTTCCAGATGGACGTGCTGCGCCATGAGTTCAGCGGCACGCTCGCCGAGATGGTCGGCGAGACGGGGCTGGCGTCGGATGTCCAGCTCCGCACGCTCGGGCTGCGGCGGGCGGCCGAGGTGTCGCTGCCGGTGATCTCGCTGACGACCCAGGTCTGGCTCGACGCCTATGCCCGCGGCGTCAACAGCTACATCTTCGATCCCGCCAACCCCTTGCCCCCCGAGTATGCGGCGCTCGAGCTGACCCGCGCCAGCATCCACCCCTGGACCGCGCTCGACAGCCTGACGATCGGCAAGGGGCTCGCCTTCGGCCTGTCCTTCGACCTCGGCGACATCGACCTGACCATCGCTCTGTCGGCCTTCCAGACGGCGGGCAATGCCGGCGGCTTCGACGGCTCGCTGCTGTTCTCCGAGGACGTCTATCGCGCCGCCCCCTTCGATCCCACCCACTCGCTCCCCGCCAACTCGCCCAGCGGCCCGGGCGGTCCCGTGGACGGCGACAAGCGGCAGGCGCTCGCCAAGGCGCTCTCCTCGCGCACGGCGGCGCTGGCGTCCCGCTACCGCGCCCAGGCCGCGCAGGTCCCCCTGCTCCGCGACGCGCTGGAGCGGCGGCAGAGTGGGCGCGGCAGCAACTGGTGGGTGGCGAGCGGCAAGGTCACCGACTCCGGCCGGCCGATCCTCGCCAACGATCCTCACCTCTCGCTCGGCAACCCGAGCACGTTCTACGAAGCGAATCTGCGAGTGATCCCGGGTCCCAACGGCGGTGGCCGACCGACGATGAACGCCTTCGGCATTACCTTCCCCGGCGTGCCCGGCATCGTGCTCGGCTGCAACCCGCGGATCTGCTGGGGGGCCACGACCAACCCGATGGATGTCACCGACGTCTATCTGGAGCGGCTGTCGCTCGATCCGGGAACCGGCGTGCCGGTGGCCACGACGTTCGAGGGGAAGCACGAGCCGCTGGTGCTGATCCCTCAGGTCTATCTCGTCAACCAGGTGGGGAACGGCATCGCCGACGATCTCGTGGACGCCCGGGTCGGTCCGCTCGACGGCGGCCTGACGCTGGTGGTGCCGCGGCGCAACCACGGTCCGATCGTGGCCGTCGACCTCTCCGATCCGTCGATGCCGGTCGGCTTGAGCGTCCAGTACACGGGCTGGGGACCGACCCGGGAGCTCGACGCCTTCCGGATCTGGAACCGCGCGGCCAACCTCGACGAGTTCAAGCAGGGGCTCCAGTATTTCGATTTCGGATCGCAGAACTGGTCGTACGCGGACGTCGACGGCAACATCGCCTACTTCACCAGCGGCGAGCTCCCCCTGCGCGAGGACCTCCAGACGCTCGGCCACGCGGACGGCGGCGTGCCCCCCTGGTTCATCCGCGACGGCACCCACACGCTGAAGCACGAGTGGCTCCCCGCCGGCACGACAGTCGAGCCGGGGCAGGCGATCCCCTATCAGATCCTGCCGTTCGCGGAGATGCCGCAGGTGGTGAATCCGCCGCGCGGGTTCATCGTCAACGCCAACAACGATCCGATCGGCACGAGCAACGACAACGATCCGGTCGACCAGCGCCGGCACGACGGCGGTGTCCTCTATCTCGGCACCGGCTACGACCGCGGCTTCCGGATCGGCCAGATCGAGAAGCAGCTCCAGGCGCAGCTCAAGAAGAGCGGCAACTTCTCGGTGGCCGACTTCGAGCGCATCCAGGCCAACAACCAGCTCCTGGACGCGGAGGTCTTCACCCCTTACCTGACGGCGGCGTTCGCCGACGCCCAGGCCGCGGACGCGCCGCCGGAGCTCGCCGCGCTGGCCGCCGATCCCCGCGTCGCCGAGGCCATCGGCCGCCTCAAGGCGTGGGATTTCAGCACGCCGACGGGCATCCCCGAAGGTTGGGATCCGGGCGACAACCCGGCGGCCCTCCCGGCGCCGTCGCCGCAGGAGATCGCCAACAGCGTGGCCGCCACGATCTACTCGGTCTGGCGGGGGCAGGCGGTGATCCGGATCATCGACGGCACGCTGAAGGGGATCGGCCTCGCCGCCTACACGCCGCCGGGAGACGTGGCGCTCGCCGACCTCCGCCACCTGCTGGAGGTCTTCTCCGGGGCGCGGGGTCAGCAGGGCCATGGCGCCTCGGGGGTCGATTTCTTCGCCGGCACCGGCCAGCCGACGCCGGACGCGGCGCGCGACTTCGCCCTCCTGCAGAGCCTGAAGAGCGCCCTCGACCTGCTGGCCGGCGATGACTTCGCGGCCGCCTTCAACCACTCGACCAGCCAGGCCGACTACCGCTGGGGGAAGCTCCACCGCATCGTCTTCGCCCACCCGCTGGGGGGCCCGTTCAACCTGCCCCCCGACGGCGGCTTCGGCGACCTGGCGCCCGACCTCCCCGGCGTCGCGCGGGCCGGCGGCTTCGGCACGGTGGACGCCGCCGCGCACGACGTCCGGGCGGCGAGCGTCAACGCCTTCATGTTCGACAGCGGCCCGGCCCGGCGCTTCATCGGTTCCCTGCTGATCACCGGCCCGGTGGCCGAGGAGGTGATCCCCGGCGGCGAGAACAGCCGCGTGCCGGACCAGCTCCCGCTCTGGCTGACTGATCACTATCACCCCTTCATCTACCGCCCCGCTGACGTGGTGCACGCGGCGCAGGGGGGAGAGGTGCTGACGCCTTAGATCGATCGGGATGCCTGGGTGAGGGTTTCACCCAGGTTCCAACGTTATCCCCCCAGACCTCGTTCCCAGGAGGAACCATGCCTGCACCAGCCCGCCGTCCCGTGCTGTCCGTCGTAGCCCTGCTCGCCCTTCTCGCGCCGGCGGTCGCGCGCGCGGCCGATCCTCCCCAGGACGCTCCCGACACCTCCCAGGACATCGATCTCCAGTGGAGCGTCCACATCCCCCTGCGCGACGGCGTCGAGCTGGCGGCCCAGATCTATAAGCCGGCCGGGCAGAAGGAGCCGCTGCCGGTCATCTTCACGCTCACCCCCTACATCGCGGACAGCTACCAGGACCGGGCGCTCTACTTCGCCCGTCACGGCTACGTCTACGCGCTGGTCGACGTGCGCGGGCGCGGCGATTCGGGGGGCACCTTCGATCCCTTCTCCCAGGAGGCGAAGGACGGCTACGACGTCGTCGAGTGGCTCGCCAGGCAGCCGTGGGCCAATGGCAAGGTGGCGATGTGGGGGGGCTCCTACGCGGGGTACGACCAGTGGGCGACCGCCAAGGAGCGGCCGCCGCACCTGACGACCATCGTCCCCGCCGCCGCGGTCCGACCCGGCGTCGACTTCCCGTTCCAGCGCGGCGTCTTCTACTCCTACGACATGCAGTGGCTGACCTTCACCAGCGGCCGGGCGAAGAACACACTGACCTTCGGCGAGGGCTCGCTCTGGCTGCAGAAGAACAGCGAGATGTACCTCGCCCATCTTCCCTTCCGCCAGCTCGACCGCATCGTGGGCAATCCGAGCCCGGTCTTCCAGCGCTGGCTTTCGCATCCGGCCGGCGACGACTACTGGCAGGGGATGGCGCCGAGCCCGGAGCAGTTCGCGAAGATCGACCTCCCCATCCTCACCATCACCGGCCACTACGACGGCGATCAGGCGGGCGCGCTCTCCTACTACCGCGAGCACATGCGCTACGCCCCGCAGGCCGTCCGCGACCGCCACTATCTGATCATCGGCCCCTGGGATCACGCCGGCACGCGCACGCCAAACCCCCAGGTGGGGGGGCTGACCTTCGGCGACGCCAGCGTCCTCGACCTCAACGGCCTGCACAAGGAGTGGTACGACTGGACGATGAAGGGCGGCTCGCGCCCGAAGTTCCTGGAAAAGAGAGTGTCCTACTACGTCGTCGGTCCCGGCGCCGAAGCCTGGAAGCGTGCCGATTCCCTGGAGGCGATCGGCGCCGAGCGGCGCACGTTCTATCTCGGCTCGACCAACGGCAGAGCGGAGGACGCCTTCCACTCCGGCCAGCTCTCGGAGGCCAAGCCGGCGGCGGCATCGGCGAGCGCTCCCGACCACTTCGTCTACGACCCGCTCGACGTCCGCCCGGGGAAGGCGGCGAACGAGGATCGTGGCGGCTACATCGTCACGCAGTTCACCGCCCTCAATCTGTTCGGGGAGGGCGTCGTCTACCACAGCGAGCCCTTCCCCGAGGCGACCGAGGTCTCCGGGCAGGTGAAGCTCAGCGTCTGGATGGCCATGGACGTCCCCGACACCGACCTCCGGGCCGACCTCTACGAGATCCTGCCTGACGGCGGCAGCGTCCTGCTGACCCGCGACCTCCTGCGCGCCCGCTACCGCGATTCGATGCAGAAGGAGTCGCCGGTGCCCACGGGTGAAGCCGTGCGCTACGACTTCCCCGGCTTCACCTGGTTCTCCCGGCGGATCGCCAAGGGGAGCCGGCTGCGGCTGGTGGTCTCGGCCTCCAACACGACGGAAGTCGAAAAGAACTACAACTCGGGGGGCGTGGTGGCCGACGAGACCGCCAGGGACGCCCGCACGGCCCACGTGACCGTGCTCCACGACGCCGGCCACCCGAGCGCCCTGGAGATCCCGATCGTGCATTGAGCGTTGCCGGAATAGGATACGATCTCGCCAACGCTTCTGATCCATGGAAGGAGAGCGACGATGGCTGCGAAATTCGATCTGAAGAAGGCGAAGGACGGGCAGTTCCGGTTCAATCTCAAGGCGGGCAACGGCGAGGTGATCCTCACCAGCGAGCTCTACACCGAGAAACGGGGCGCTCTCGGCGGCATCGAGTCGGTCAAGCGCAACGCGCCGATCGACGGCCACTACGAGCGCAAGACGAACACGAAGGGCGAGCCCTTCTTCGTCCTCAAGGCCGCCAACGGCCAGACGGTGGGCATGAGCGAGAGCTACTCCTCCACCAGCGCCATGGAGAAGGGGATCGAGTCGGTCAAGAAGAACGCGCCCGACGCGCCGATCGACGACCAGACCGAGGCGTAGGCTCCCTCCCGGCTCCTCCCCCTTCCTCGAGGGGGAGGAGAAGCGCGGAAGGGGCTTGCGGGGAGACAGAGAGAGGTGTACATTGAATTAGTTTCTTAACTAAAAGGAGACCGCTCAATGGCACCGCTCAACTCCCGATGGCTCTCCCTCACTCTCACCCTGGCCCTCGCGGCCGCTCTTACCGCAGGCGCGCACGCCGCAACGGTCGGCACCGGCGCCACACCGCCCAACACCATCCCACCGACCGGCGCGAAGCCGACCCCCCGGTCGGTCGCCGTCGACGTGAAGTATGAAGAGAAGACGAGCTGCGACATCGCGGGACCCGAGGAGGTCGTCGGCTACCATGTGGTCTGCGCGGGGGCGAGCTACCTCGATTTCACCGTCGCCGACTGCTGCATCCCGGGGGACCACTGGCAGCTCAAGGGCAAGGCCTGGGACGGCAACCCCAACACGGCGGTGACCACCTCGCCCGGCGGCCAGGACGTCTTGGGCGTCCCCGCACGGATCTACAACTATGGCGGCACCGCCACCAACCCCGGAGGGTTGGACGCCTACGTCGAGTGCAGCTATCTCAGCGGCGTCAACTCCTTCGGCGCCTCCTCGACGGTGATCTTCAGCAGCGACGGTGTCTGCACCATGACTCCGGACCCGATCGTCCGGCGGATCGACCGGACCCCGTAGCCGCGCGGCAGGGAGCTCCGGCGCTCCGCGAGCCGGAGCTCCCCCCTCTCCTCTTCCTCCGAGCGAAGGCGCGCCCAGCCGGTGCTACCATCCACGCATGGAAGCCCTGGAGGTGGTGGGTGCCGGGCCGGCCGGTCTGACCGCAGCCATCCTCGGCCGCCGGGCCGGGCGCAGGGTGATCGTCTACGAGCGGCGGCAGGACGTCGGCGGGCGCTTCCACGGCGATTTCCAGGGCCTCGAGAACTGGTCGACGGAGCACGACGTGCTCGACGAGCTCGGCGCCCTGGGGATCGAGACGACGTTCGACGCCGTCCCTTTCCGCGAGTTGGTCTGCTTCGGCCCGGACGGCCGCGAGCACATCTTCCGCGGTCCGAACCCCTTCTATTATGTGGTCCGCCGCGGCTCCGGCCCGGGGACTCTCGATCAGTCGCTGAAGCGGCAGGCGCTCGCCGCCGGCGCCGAGATCCGGTTCGGCGAAACGGTCCGCCGCCTTCCCGGCGGCGGCGTCGCCGCCTGGGGACCCCGCCGCGCCGACATCCTCGCCGTCGGCTACCTGTTCGAGACCGACCTGGCGGACGGCTCCTTCGTGGTGCTCGACGATCGCCTGGCGCCCAAGGGATATGGCTACCTGATCGTCTCCGGCGGCCAGGCGACCCTGGCGACCTGCATGTTCCGCGACTTCCACAATGAGGGCGAGTACCTGGAGCGGACGCTCGACTTCTTTCGCCGGCGGGTCGGCTTCACGATGCGGCAGACCCGGCGCTTCGGGGGCGTGGGCACCACGCGGCCGCCGGGGCCGGCAGCTTCGCCGCACGTGGCCTGGGCCGGCGAGGCGGGCGGCCTGCTCGACGCCCTCTGGGGGTTCGGCATCCGCTACGCCCTGCGCTCCGGTCAGCTCGCGGCCCTGGGACCGCCGGCCGATCCCCGCCGCCACCGCCGGCTCTGGGAGACGGCGATCGGCCGTCCTCTGCGCGCCAGCTTCGTGAACCGCTTCCTCCTCGAACGGACGGGGACGGCGGCCTACCGCTGGCTCCTCTGGCGGCTGGATGGCCAGAAGGATCCGAACCGCTACCTGCGCCGCGTCTACCGGCCGAGCCCCTGGAAGCGCGCCCTCTTCCCGCTCGTCCGCGGGGCTTTCCCGGGCGACGAGAACCCGCGCCCCGAATGCCCGTGCACCTGGTGCCGGGACGCCGCGGAAGCGATCTGATCCTTCCTACAGCCCGATCTCCGCGCCCTCCACCGCCACCCCGAACCCCCGCACCGCGATCGCCTTCCTGGCGGCGCCCTCCGCCTCGAAGGCGGGATTCGAGTGGTTGAGGTGGGTGAAGAGCACGCGGACTTTGCCGGCCTTCACCAACGGCTCCAGCAGGTCCATCGTCGCCGTGATCAGCGGATGCTTGATCCTGGTGACGTCGCGGTCGGGCAATTCGTCGGGTGAATAGAAGGTGCCGTCGAGGAGGGCCACGTCGACCTTCTCGTCGCGGAGCACGTCGATCAGCGGCTTGGGCCAGGCGCTCCAGGAGTCCGTATCCGGAACATAAAGAATGGTTTTGTGCGGACCGCGGATAATGAACGCCATGGTATCCGAATACTCATCGCGGTGCGGCACCTGGATCGGCTTGATCGAAATCCCGGCTTCGAGATCGAACGGTCGGCCCGGCTGGAATTCGTGCAGCACGATATTATCCAGCCGCACGAGCTGGCTCCACGGGCCGTTGGCGCGCAGGTAGGCCGCCATCCGCGGCGAGGCCCAGACCGGGATACCCTTGGTGTTCAGGCTTTCGAAACCGAGATGGGCGAGGCCGAGATAGTGGCCGATGTGAGCGTGGGTGAGCAGGATGCCGTCCACCGGCGCGCGGTCCACCTTACCGGCGGGGAAATGATGGAAGGCATGGATCGTCTCGATCTGCGCCGGGAGGTCCGGCGTGGCGTCGATCAGATAAACGTGATCGGTCGCCGGAACGTGGATCGCCAGGCTCGTCACGTGCCGGGCGAGCGCCGGGTTCCGCCGCGCCGCCGAGCAGTGGGAGCAGTCGCAGCCGGTCTGCGGCATGCCGCCGTCCTGGGCGATGCCGAGGACGACGACGCGGGGCGGCGGCGGCTGAATCGCGGCGCCGGTGAGGAGGGCGAGGAGCGGCAGGGCGAGGAGCTTCATGCGCCTATTCTGCACCGATTTCGCGGTGTCCTTTCGGTTGTCTTTGCGGGCGCACCGCGGTAAGGTTCCCCGTCCTCGGAGAACGCCGATCTGTTCGTCATGAGTCCTGCCAAATCGATCTCGCGAGGGGAGCTCTGGCTCCTGGGCGCCGCGCTCCTGGCCTTCGGCCTGATCGCGGTGACGATCGTGATGGCGGCCGAGGAGGACGCTTTCATCTACTACCGTTACGCCTGGAACTGGGCGCACGGCCAGGGGCTGGTGTTCAATCCAGGCGATCCGGTGGAGGGTTTCTCGGGGCCGCTCTGGATGGCGATCCTGGCGCTGGTCGCCGGGGCGGGGCTCGACCTGCCGAGGACGGCGCCGGCGCTCGGGATCGTCGCGGGGGGCGCGACGCTGATCGCCACCTGGTGGCTGGCGCGGGTGCTCGGGCTCGGCCGCTCCGCCCGGCTGGCCACCGTCGCCACGCTCGCGATCTCCTACCCCTTCATCGTCTGGGCGCGCAGCGGCCTCGAGACGCCGCTCTACTCGCTCGCCCTCGTGGTGGCCTGCGCGGCCTATCTGACGGTCGAATACGGCGAGGAGGGTTCGCCGGCGGGGCGCGGGCTGCGCCGGCTGGCCGCCGTGGCGCCGCTCTTTGTCTGCCTCGGCAGGCCGGAAGGGGCGATGTTCGTGGCGGTGCTGGCGGCCGACCGGCTTACTGACAAAAAAGACTGGCGGGGCGCTCTCCGCTATGCGGCACCGGCGGCGATCGGCTATGGGGCCTACGTGGCCTGGCGGTACGCGACCTTCCACAGCCTGGTGCCGAACACCAGCGTCAAGCTCTATCCGCTGCTGTTCGAGCGCTCCGGCGGGCAATTCCTCCAGTACCTGCTCTTCCTCGGCGCGCTGCCGCCCGTCCTGCCGCTCCTCGCCCTGTTCGACCGCCGCCGGACGGGGCGCGAGCGGCGGCGCCTGGGATTCCTGGTCGCCGTGGTCGCCATGGTCTCATTCTTCTTCAACTTCGTGGCCGGCGGCGACTACCGGCCGGGCTTCCGCTATTTCGTTCCCACGCTGCCGCTCCTGATCGCCGCGATCTGGTACTCCTTCGAGCTGCTGGCCGCGGAGAAGAAAGGCGCGCACCGGAGGGTGGCCCGCGGCATCCTCGCTCTCCTCCTCGCTCTCGGGCCGCTCTCCATGCTGGCGCAGAGCCCGCCGCAGATCCGCGACTGGCGGCGGCAGGTCTACGAGCGCTGGCTCGACCCCTACTCCGACGAAAACCACTGGGGAGTACAGATCGCCCGCTGGATGAAGGCCAGCGTGCCGCCGCACAGCGTCGTCGCTTTCGGCCAGATGGGGCGGATCCCCTACTTCCTGGCGCATGACGGGCACCCGGTGACGTTCGTCGACACTCTCGGCCTGATCGACCGCCAAGTGGCGCACATCTACCGCTTCGACGGCAAGCTGAAGGACCTGCTGCGCGACATAAGGGCCGGCCGCTCGCCGCGCGAAGCCCTCGCGCTCGGCCGGCGCCGGCGGGCGGTCCAGCTCGCCGGGACGGTGCTGGCACGGCACCCCGATTTCGTGCTGATCGAGACGGCGCTGGACGACTACCCGATGATGCAGGCGCTGCGGGAGAGCGCCGAGTTCAGGACCCGCTATCGCCAGACCGGCCAGCTCCCAGCTGCGGGCGAGCCCTACGTCAGGATCTACACGCCGAAGCCCTCACTCCCCAACCCCTCCTCTCCCAGCGCTCCACCCGCCCTTCCGGGGAGAGAGGGGCTAAGACAACGTCCCTGAAAGTTTTTAGACTAACCACCCCCTCTTCTCCCCGTCGGGGCGGGTGGAGGGCTGGGAGAAGAGGGCCGGGGTGATGAGGGCCCTGGTCGTCGGGTATGCTCCCGCCCATGGCTGAAGCGCTCCCCCTGAATCCCGCGCGGTTCGCCCGCGCCAGGAAGGCCCGCCGCGCCGACCGAATCGACGAGCCGCCGGCATCCGTGGCCGCGGCTCCCGAGCGCGTGCCGCCCCTCGCCAAGCTGCTCCTCGCGTGCGCCGCCGCGATCTCGCTGTTCGCCTGGATGCGGATCGCCGCTCCGCTCCCCTGGTCGTATGACGAGTACTACCACCTGGGGCTCGCCCGCGAGATGCGCTCGCACTTCCGCATCGAGACGTTCCACTGGACGCCATTCTCGATCCTCTACGACCGCTTCGCGGACGGCGAGCCGCTCTTCCACCTCCTGCTGATGCCGTTTGCCGGGCTGCCTCTGAAGACCGCCGGAGTCCTCGGCGCCCTGCTCGGCCAGGTCTTCCTGGTCGGCGCCTTCGCTTCCGCCCTCTGGATCGTGCGCGCGCCGCGCCCCTGGTGGTTCGTGCTGGCGCTCGGTGGGCTCGGCACCCTGTTCGCCCAGCGGCTGGAGATGTGCCGGCCGCACGTCTGGCTGATCGGTTTCGCGCTGCTGGCGACGGCCCTGCTGGTGGAGCGGCGGTGGAAGGCGCTGGCCGTGGTCTGCGCGCTCTTCGGGCTGGTCCATACGGCGGGGTGGATCGCGATCCCGCTGGCCCTCTGCTGGTCGCTCAGCGGCCTGCTGATCGGCCGCGAAGAACGCGAAACGCGCGAAACGGAGGAGAGCCGCGTCCCCTGGCAGCCGGTCGCCGCGGCGGCGGGGGGCTGGCTGCTCGGCCAGCTGGTGCATCCGGAGGTGCCGGCGAACTTCCACCTGATCGCGATCGCCAACTTCGTGATCCCCTTCCAGGCCACTGCCGGCACCGACGCAGCCCTACGCTCGCAGCTCGGCACGGAGCTCGCGCCTCCCGGCCTCGACATCCTGCGCGAGCAGTGGCCGGCCTTCATCGCGCCCCTCCTGGTGGCGTTCGCGCTGCTCTGGGAGCCGCGGGTGCGCAGCCGGGCGACCCTCACCGCCGGGCTCACCTCGATCGCCTTCCTGCTCGCCGGCGGCTTGGCGATCCGGCGCTTCTTCGAGCTCGGCGCGCCGCTGGCCCTGCTGGCGCTGGCGCTGGTGCTGCGCGAGCGGCGCGCGCAAGGCCTGCCGCCGCTGTTCCCCGAGTGGGGCCGCCTCGCCGCCGCCGCCGCCATCGCCCTGGGGACGCTCTGGACGGTGACCGCCCTGCGCGCCTACGGCTTCGGCGAGGCCTCGCCGCCGCTCGAGATGTCGCGCTGGCTGGCGGCGCACGGTGCCCCGGGAGAGCGGGTGTTCACGGCGCAGTGGGCGGACTCGGCGCCGCTGTTCTACTCGGCGCCGCAGCTCCAATCGCTGGTCGCCCTCGACCCGACCGCCTTCTACCTCAAGGATCCGCGGCGCTTCGCGGAGTACGTCAAGGTGGTCTCCGGCGAGGATCCCGACCCCGCGCGCACGATCCGCGAGCAATTCGGGGCGCGGTGGGTGACGATCCTCCCCGAGACCTTTTCGCAGCTCCTGACCCGGCTCGGTCAGACCCCGGGGGTCGAGGCGGTATACGGCGGCGACGGTTACATGGTGATCGACCTCGGCAAGGGTCCCGGAAAGAGCCCCGGGAAGCCGTGAGCCCGATGCGGATCATCTCGCTCGTCCCCAACGGCACGGAGATCCTATTCGCGCTTGGCGCCGGGGATTCGGTGGTCGGCGTCAGCCACGAGTGCGACTATCCGGCGGCGGCGCGGACGCGGCCGATCCTCACCGGCAGCGCCCTCTCCCCAGGCATGAGCGCCGCCGAGGTGGACGCCGCGGTCGCCGCCCAGGTGGGGAGCGGAGCGAGCCTCTACACGCTCGACGAGGCGCGCATCGCCGAGTTGGCGCCGGACCTGATCGTCACCCAGGAGCTCTGCCCGGTCTGCGCGGTGTCGACGGCGCAGGTCGACGGCGCCGTCCGCCCCCTCCCCCGCTGCCCCGATCTGTTGTCGCTCGATCCGCGGACGCTGGCGGACGTCTTCGCGGACATCCGCCGGGTGGGCGAGGTCACCGGCCGCTCGGCCGCGGCCGAGCGGCTCCTGGAGGATCTGGAACAGAGGCTGGCGGCGGTGCGCGCCGCGGTCTCCGGCCGCCCCCGGCCGCGGGTGCTGGCGCTCGAATGGCTCGATCCCCCCTTCGCCGGCGGCCACTGGGTGCCGGAGATGATCGCGGCGGCGGGAGGCCTCGACGCCGTCGCCGCGCCGGGCGATCACTCAGCCCGTCTGACCTGGGAGCAGGTGGCGGCGGCGGACCCGGACGTGATCGTGGCGATGCCCTGCGGCTTCGACGCGGCGGGGGCGGCGACGCAGACCGCCACGATCGCCGGCCGCCCCGAGTGGCGCGCCCTGCGGGCGGTGCGCGGGGGCCAAGTTCATCCCGTGGACGCCAACGGCTGCTTCAGCCGCCCCGGCCCGCGGCTGGTGGACGGAATCGAGCGGCTGGCGGAAATCTTCCATCCAGGGCCGTCTAAACCATAGGGGCAGGAACCGGGTCTACCAGCAGCAGGAGGAGAGCCCACCGAGGCCGACCTCCCGCGGCTGGTCCCCCAGACCGGCCTCCTCGTCAGACGCTCTCGGCACCGACCGCACGAGAGCGTCCTTTTTATTGGGAAGAAGAAGGAAAAAGGGACGAAAGGGACGAAAGGGACGGCAGGGACGGCAGGGACTCCAGGAAGACCGCTTCAGCTCGATGTCCCTGGTGTCCCTGAGGTCCCTTGGGTCCCTGGTTTCAACCTACCGCGGCGGCTCGGGCTCGTTCGGTTCCTGGGGGTAGACCCCCGGCTCCTCCCAGCGCGGCTGGCTGAGCGGCAGAGACTCCACCGGAGCCGTGGGGGGCGGCACCGGCCCGCCCGGGTAGGGCTGCGGCATCGGCGACATCGGCGGCATCGGGGCCGCCGGCGGGGCTCCGCGGCGCGGCCAGTAGCCCGGTTCGAGGCCGAGGCGGGAGAGGATCACGGCGCCGAAGCCCACGATCACCGCCGACATCGTGATCAGCGCTCCGAACAGCGAGACCACGAAGGAGAAGAATCCGAACGGCCCGGGCACCAGGTCGAAGAGGTTGCCCAGCACGTGCCAGATCTGCAGCGAGAGCACGCCCACCAGCGCCGTGGCGTAGGGGCCGCCGAAGTTGCGGTTGAAGCGGACCTCCAGCCAGCGCCCCACCCGGTACGCCACCGCCGTGTAGCCGAGCAGGAGGAGCAGGGCCGCGTAGAGCAGCAGGAACGGATAGAGCAGGAAGAGCACGCAGCCGACGATGGTGATCGCCAGCAGGATGGTCAGCACGACGAGCAGCGGCCAGAAGAAGATGGAGCCCGCGAGGCCCACCGCCGCCGACTGCCAGGGCTGGGCCGCGAGTTGGCGGTCCACCCGTTCCACCGGCCGGCGCGCCACCAGCATCACCAGGCAGACGAGCAGGCCGGCGAGGATGAGGCTCATCAGGCTCCCCATCAGGTCGGACACCCGGCTCCAGGGGCCGCGATGTCTCCAGAACGGGCCTACGTGCCAACCGCCGCGATGGAGGAAGGGCATCATGCCGACCTCGGACCTGGAGCCATGGATCACGGCGCCCGGATCCTGCTCGATGCTGCCGCCGACGCTGGAGACGTCGCCGTCGACCACCGCGTGCGGTCCCAGGTAAACGCTGCTGCCGACGCTGATCACGTCGCCCCCCGCCCTCCCCTCGATCCGCACCGGGCCCCCGATGGCCGTGACGTCGTGGCTCACCTCGCCCAGCACCTCGACCGAGCCGCCGACCGCCACCGCGTCGTCGGCGACTTCGTCCTTGCGCACCGTCACGCTGCCGCCGACGTTCACCCGGCTGTTGTCGTGATGCCGCGAGCGCGATGTCCGCGGAGGCTCCGGGATGTCAGGAGCGGCCGGAGGCTCCGGCGCGGCCGGCTCTTCGACCGAGGTCTCTGTCGCGTCGGCATCGGTGGTGGCCGCCGCCTCCTCGGCGCTGTCCGCCGCCGCCGCCGGGGGCCTGGCCGCGCTCTCCGCGCCCAGGCCGAAGAGCTGGCGCTGGTCGGCGGCGGGCAACCCCTGCAGGCGGATCACCGGCTCGGCGTCGGCGCCGAGCCAGTCGCGTAGCGTCCGCGAGCTCACCGCCTCGCCGTTGACGGCGATCCGGCCGCCGGTCACCTCGACTGAGCTGACGCCCCCTTTCGGCAGCCGGGGCTTGAGCAGGACGCCGCCGCTGACCGGCAGCACCTCGAAGCGGCTCTCGATCGCCCGGCGCAGCTCGCCGCGCTCCTGGGCGGAGGCCGGAGGACGGTCGGCGGACTGCGGAGCGGCGTAGGCCATCCCGCTGGCGCCGAGGGCGAAGCCGAGAACGAGAGCCATCGCCGCCAGCCGCGGGGAGGGCTTCCCGGAAAATTGCTGCGTACGGTCGTTTGAGGTCCACATAAGAATCAGCCTTTCTCACCCATCGATGGGTCGCGGGATCGCGGAGACCACATGGTCGCGGAGATAACGGAACGCCAGGCTCGAAGCGAGCAGGGACGCCACCAGGCAAGCCATCACCGGCGTCGCCGACAGCGGCTGGGCGACGGCCCGGCCGACCGTCAGCAGCAGGTCCCAGGCGCGCAGGGCCGCCGCCAGCCCGTGCGCCGCCTCGCCGGCCGCCCGCACGCCGGCCTGGACCAGGCCGTTCACCGACACCAGCCCTGCCAGGGCGCGGAGCACCGGCGGCAGCCAGAGGGTGCCGAAACCGGTGGCGGCGAGGCAGAGCGCCAGCACGACCCGCAGCGGACGCCAAGCGAACAGGTCGGTCCGCCCGGCGGTCTGCAGGCCGGCCCGCAGCAGCACCCGGTCGGCGAAGCCGGCCGGCGGCGCCGCCATCGGGAGCGCCGCGAACAGCTCGAGCAGGGCGGCCTCGGCCTCGGCCGATCGGTCGTCCCGCTCGGCGGCGAGCCAGCGTTCCAGGGCATCTTGGCCGTCTCGATCCTGGTAAGAGTCGCGCATTCGTTATCCCCTGAGCCGCCTTACGAGGCCGCGGCGCGCCCGGTTTCACCGCGTCCCCAGCCGAGGCCGGTCATGGTCTCGGCCAGCTCCTTCTTCGCCCGGTGGAGGTTGGTCTTCACCGTGCCCAAAGGCTGGCCGGTCGCCGTGCAGATCTCCTGGTACGAGGCGCCGTGGACGTAGAACATCAGCACCGCCTCCCGGTAGTCCGGGCGCAGGCGGGAGATGGCCCGTTCCAGCGAGCGGGCGAGATCGTGCCGCTCCGCCGCCGCCTGCGGGCTCTCGACCGAGCCGTCGGCGAGGACGGCCGCCAGGCTCCCCCGGTCGTCGCCGGCCTCCGCCTCCAGCGGCACCGTCTCCGGCGCCCCCCGGCGGAGGTGGTCGATGGTCGTATTGTGGGCGATCTTGAACAGCCAGCTCGAGAACTTCCACTGCGGGTCGTAGGTGGCGAGACGGCGGAACGCCTTGACGAAGACCTCCTGCGCAAGGTCCTCGGCCACCCCCGCGTCCTGGACCATGCGCAGCACCAAGCTGTAGATGGGGCGCTCGAACCGCGTCACCAGCTCGCGGAAAGCCTCCTGCGAGCCCGTGAGGGCGGCGGTGACCAGCTCGGCGTCAGTCTTCATCGGTCTTCATCGGTCGTGGAACCCATTCCGCCTCAGATACGGCTCCCCACCCCTGGAGTTGCGCCTCGCCGGGAGACCGGATGGTAGACTGCCGCCAAATCTTAAGCTCCGGAGGAACTCAATGCGATTCGCGACGACCGCCCTCCTCGCCCTCTCTCTCACCCTGCCGGCCGGCGCCGGCACGCTCGCCGGCGTCACCCTCCCCGACAAGGCCGAGGTCGGGGGGCAGAGCCTAGTTCTCAACGGTCTGGGCCTGCGCACGAAGTTCTTCATCAAGGTCTACGTTGGCGGCCTCTATCTCCCGCAGAAGGAGAAGGCCGCCGCCAAGGTGATGTCCCAGGACGTCCCGCGGCGCATGGTCATGCACTTCCTCTACAGCGTCAGCAAGGAGCAGATGTGCGACGCCTGGAAGGAGGGGCTGGAGCAGAACAGCCCGAAAGCCTCGGCTGACGTCAAGAAGTCGTTCACGCAGCTCTGTGCCTGGATGGAGCCGATCCCCAAGGGGAACGAGTTGGTACTGACCTACGTCCCCGGCAAGGGGACCGAGGTCGAGGTCAACGGCAAGCCGAAGGGGACCGTCGAGGGCAAGCCCACCTCGGACGCCATCCTCGGCACCTGGATCGGTCCCGACCCGGGTCCGGGCGCTGATTTCAAGAAGGCCGTGCTCGGCGGGTAGGCCCTCATCACCCCGGCCCTCTTCTCCCGTCCCCGCCCCCCCTCCCTCACCGGGAGAAGAGGGAGAAAAGCAAAGACCCCTTCGCGCGAGAGCCCCCATTTCGAGCCGTTGTCCTTCTCCCCCTCTCCCGGTGAGGGAGGGGGGGCGGGGGGACGGGAGAGGGGGCCGGGGGGTGAGGGCCCGGGCGGGCGGAGGCCTCGAACAGGCTCGACGCACAAAAAAAGAAGGAGCGCTTTGCGCTCCTTTTTTGGGAGGGATGAGAGGAGGATTTGCCTCCCCGCAAGAGAGACAGTACCCCACTCATACGCACTTGTCAATATGAATTCTCTATCTTCTTAGCGGAAGTAGAGGGTCGCGAGGATCACCGCCGCGAGCAGCACCCGGTAAACCACGAAGACCGTCAAATCCCGCCGCCGGAGCCAATTCAGCAGCCAGGCGATCACCACGTAGCCGACCACCGCCGATACCACCAGGCCGATGGCCATCGGCACCAGCTCCGCGCGCCCGACGCCGGCGGCCAGCAGCTCCTTGGCCTCGTGGCCGGCGGCCAGGATGCTGATCGGGATGGTGAGCAGGAAGATGAAGCGCGCCGCCGCCGGACGGGCGAAGCCGAGCAGCAGGGCGGCGGTGAGGGTGATCCCGGAGCGCGAGGTGCCGGGGATCAGGGCCAGCGCCTGCGCGCAGCCGACGATCAGGCCGTCGATCAGCGTTACCTGGTCGAGCAGCCGCACCTTGCGGCCGACCCGGTCGGCCCAGAAGAGCAGGAGGGCATAGAAGAAGGTGGTACCGGCGATCAGCCGCGGATCGCGGGTGTGATTCTCGATCCAGTGCTTGGCCAGCAGCCCGACGATGCCCGCGGGGATCGTGCCGACCACGATCGCCCAGGCCAGGGGCCGGGGGACGAACTCGCCGTCGCTCGACCGCGGCGGGTTGGTGAAGAAGCCGGTGATCAGGTCGCGGACGTCGCGGTGGAAGTAGGCGAGGATGGCGATCAGCGTCCCCGTGTTGGTCGCGATGTCGAAGCCGAGCCCCTGGTCGGGCCAGTGGAGGAAGTAAGGCACCAGGATCAGGTGGCCCGAGGAGCTGACGGGCAGGAACTCGGTGAGCCCCTGGACGATGCCGAGGATGATGGCCTGGAACGGACTCAAAGACTTTCCTCCTGTTGGACCGCGAAGGGAACGGGCGCGAACGCGAAGCGCGATTCTACGTCAGACGAGACTTGCCGCATTCGGAGCCTCAGCGGCCTGCGACCTCATCCCCTGCCCTTCTCCTGAAGGAGAAGGGGGCCGAATTCCACGCGTGGGTGTGCCAGGCCCTCCCTCTCCTTCAGGAGAGGGACCGAGGGTGAGGTCGCAGGCCACGAACGTCCCGATGCTGCGCCCTCACAAACGCCAGCCCCGTCCATCCGTATACCCCGCGATATACTTCCCCAGCATCTGACGCCTCGCGGCGCTTTGAGGGCTAACTCCATGGAAACCATCCTCGTCACCGGCGGCGCCGGTTTCATCGGCTGCAACTTCGTGCGGCTCGCCCTCGCGGGCGGCGGCGTCCGCGTCGTCGTGCTCGACAAATTGACCTACGCCGGCAGCCTCGAGAACCTGGCGGACGTGCTGGGCGATCCCAACCTGGAGTTCGTCGAGGGGGATATCGCCGACCGCGCCGGCGTGCGCCGGCTGCTGGCCGAGAAGCGCCCTACGGGCATCGTCAACTTCGCCGCCGAGAGCCACGTCGACCGCTCGATCGACGACGCCAGCGCCTTCATCCAGACCAACATCGTCGGCGCCTTCGAGCTGCTGGAAGCGTCGCGCCACCACCTCGCGGCGCTCGGCGAGGCGGAGCGGCGGGCCTTCCGCTTCCTCCATGTCTCCACCGACGAGGTCTACGGCAGCCTCGGCCCCACCGGCGCCTTCACCGAGACCACCGCCTACGCCCCCAACTCCCCCTACTCGGCCTCGAAGGCGGCGGCGGACCACTTGGTGCGCGCCTACCACGAGACCTACGGCCTGCCCGCCCTGCTCACCAACTGCTCGAACAACTACGGGCCGTTCCAGTTCCCCGAAAAGCTCATCCCGCTGATGGTGCTCAACGCCCTCGACGGCCGGCCGCTGCCGATCTACGGCGACGGCGGCAACGTCCGCGACTGGATCCACGTCGAGGACCACTGCCGCGGCGTGCTGGAGGTGCTGCGCCGCGGGCGGCCGGGAGAGAAGTACAACCTCGGCGGCCGCAGCGAGCGGACCAACCTGCAGATCGTCGACACGATCTGCGACCTGGTGGAGGGCGAGCGCCCAGCGGCTTCCAACCCCGCCCTCGCCGGCCGCGGCATCGGCTCCTACCGGGAGCTCCGCAAGTTCGTCGCCGACCGCCCCGGCCACGACCGCCGCTACGCGATCGACGACGCCAAGATCGCAGGCCAGCTCGGCTGGGCGCCCCGCCAGAGCTTCGAGGAGGGCTTGCGGGCCACCGTCCGCTGGTACCTCGGCCACCGCGAGTGGTGCGAGAAGGTAAAGGAATCC
This sequence comes from uncultured Acidobacteriota bacterium, assembly GCA_963718645.1. Classification (GTDB taxonomy): domain Bacteria; phylum Acidobacteriota; class Thermoanaerobaculia; order Multivoradales; family UBA5704; genus DATARR01. The sequence continues at coordinate 83,986 of OY970373.1, read as the reverse complement.
GGCTACGGCCGCGAGCGGCTCGGGTTGGGACAACAGATTGAAAGCGAGGTTCAGGCAGGATGAAATTTCTTCCAACGGCGATCCCCGAGGTCGTCCTGGTGCAGCCGGACGTCCATGGCGATGCCCGCGGCTTCTTTCTCGAGACCTACCATCAGAAGAAGTACGGCGACGCCGGGCTCCCCACGGAGTTCGTGCAGGACAACCATTCGTTCTCCGTCCGCGACACCCTGCGCGGCCTCCACGCCCAGGTCCGCAACCCGCAGGGGAAGCTGATCCGCGCCATCCTCGGCGAGATCCTCGACGTGGCGGTCGACATCCGCCTCGACTCGCCGACCTGCGGCCACTGGGTGAGCGCCCTGCTCTCGGGCGAGAACCACCACCAGCTCTGGGTCCCCCCCGGCTTCGCCCACGGCTTCTGCGTCACCTCCGACAGCGCGCACGTGCAGTACAAGTGCACGGCGCTCTACGACCGCGACGACGAGATCGCCATCCAGTGGAACGACCCCGCCATCGGCGTCGAGTGGCCGACCGCGACGCCGCTGCTCGGCCCCCGCGACGTGGCCGCTCCAACGCTGGCGGAAATCCTGCATAAGTTGAAGGGACATGGCGACCAACTTTGAGAAGGCGCGCCCTGCGGCGGCGGCCAGAGTGATCTCCTCCGCCGCCGCGGAGGGCGATCTCTTCACGCCGCGCGATCTCCGGCAGATGGCCGAGATGGGCCTCTCGCCCAAGGAAGCCGCGCGGCAGGTGGAGCTCTTCCGCAATCCGCCGCCGTACACCCGCGTGCTCCGCCCCTGCCGTCCCGGCGACGGCATCCGCTCGCTGACGCTGGCCGAGCACGCCGACCTGCTGAGCCATTTCGACGCGGCGGCCCGCCGCGGGCGTGTCGCCAAGCTGGTGCCCGCCTCCGGCGCCGCGACGCGGATGTTCAACGACCTGCTCGCCTTCGCCGCCGCTCCGCCGGGCACCGAGCCCGGCGCCGGAGTGAAAGCGTTCTTCGCCGACCTCCGCCGCTTTCCTTTTTACGAGGACTTGGCGGCGACGCTCGGCGCCCAGGGAGTCGACCTCGACGAGGCCGCGACCCGTGGCACGAGCGGCGACTGGCGCACCGTGGCCGTCGCGCTGCTGGAGACCCCCGGGCTCGGCCATGCCGAGCTCCCCAAGGGGCTCCTCCCCTTCCACCGCTATCCGGAGAGCCCGCGGACCCCGTTCGAGGAGCATCTGGTGGAGGCGGCGGGGATCGCCTGCGACGACGACGGCCTCTGCCTCCTCCACTTCACCGTCTCGCCCGACCACCAGGAGGGGTTCGAGCGCCTCCTCGACCGCGTGCGCCCGGCGCTGGAGGAGCGCTCCGGCAGCCGCTTCGAGGTCTCCTTTTCGACCCAGCGGCGGGCGACCGACACCCTCGCCGTCGACCTCCAGAACCGCCCCATCCGCCTCGCCGACGGCTCGCTGATGTTCCGCCCCGGCGGCCATGGCGCGCTGATCGAGAACCTCAACGACCTCGGCCGCGACGGCTGGGACATCGTGCTGCTGAAGAACATCGACAACGTCGTGCCCGACGACCGCAAGCCGGTGGTCCACCTCTGGAAACGGTTGCTGGGCGGCTGCCTGCTGGCGGTGCGGGAGGCGGCGTTCGGCCACCTCGACCGCCTGGAGGCGCTGGACGGCGTGCGCGGCAAGCGGGCCGAGACGGTGCTGCGCGAGGCGGCGGAGTTCCTCGCCACCAAGCTCTGCCGGCCGCTGCCGGAAGGCTTCGCCACCGCCGATCCGCGGGAGCGCAAGCGCTTCCTCATGGAGGCGCTCGACCGCCCGATCCGCGTCTGCGGCGTGGTGCGCAACCAGGGTGAGCCCGGAGGCGGACCGTTCTGGGTGGAATCCCCCTCGGGCGGGATCTCGCCGCAGATCGTCGAGGCCTCGCAGATCGATCCCAAGGACCCCGAGCAGCAGGCGGTGCTCAAGGCCTCCACCCACTTCAACCCGGTGGACATCTCCTGCGGCCTGCGCGACCGCCACGGCCGCCCCTACGACCTCCACCGCTTCGTGGACCCCTCGACCGTCTTCATCGCCGAGAAGACCTTCGAAGGGAGACCGATCAAGGCCCTGGAGCGTCCCGGCCTCTGGAACGGCGCCATGGCCGGTTGGAACACGGTCTTCGTGGAGGTGCCGGACGCGACGTTCGCGCCGGTGAAGACGGTTTTGGATCTGTTGCGGGCGGAGCACCAGTAGGGCAGGGGTAAGAACTGCGGTTGGCCGGAGGGTGTAGAGACGTTCCCAGCCCGTCCACGACACCCTGTGCAGGCCACGGGGACGGCGGGACGTCTCCGCCGGAGCGCATGCCGTCGCAGCCTGCCGATTCCTACCGGGGCAGATTGGCCGTTGGTCGCCTCATCACAGATGGTGACGGATGGAATCGCAAACCCTCCGTCGGAGACGTCCCGCCGTCCCCGTGGCCTGCACAGGGTGTCGTGGACGGGCTGGGAGCGTCTCTACATCTCTGGCCAACCGATGTACCCTCAGAACAACAATTTCTTCACCCACCGTTTGAAGCTGAACCGCCGACCCACCCCCCTGGCGCCGGCCAGATCCTTCGCTCCAATTTCGGAGAGCACCGCCTTGGTCTGCGCACCCAGCTCCGGCACGGCGCCGCCGGCCTCGGGGCGGGCGCCATCGAAGCGGGCGGGAAAGGCGAGGCGCGGCAGGCGGTCCGGTCCCGTGGCAATCATGTCGCGCATCGCCACCTGCGGGTGACTCCGCGCCTCCGCCGCCGAGAGCACGGGCTCGACGGGGATGTCCTCGCGGCCGAGCAGGGCGAGCCATTCGCGGCGGGTCCGACCGCGGAACAGCTCCTTCATCTCCCGCCGGACCCGTAGCGACGAGCTGTACTGGCGGCTCAGCAGATCGTTCCGGTCGATCAGACGGCAGAAGCGCTCCCAGAAGTGAGGCTCCAGGGCGCCAAGCGCGAGCGTCTTCCCGTCGGCCGTCTCGTAGAGGTTGTAGCAGGGGAACGCGCCCGTCAGCGGCAGCCGCTCCCCCACGGCTCGCGGTCTCTCCGCCTCCGCGGCCCAGGCGGTGAGGTTGGCGTGCAGGCCGGCGTCGAGCAGGGCGACGTCGACCCGCTTCCCCTCTCCCGTGCGCTCGCGCTCGAAGAGGGCGGCGAGGATCGCCGTGACGGTGCTCCAGGCGCCGATCTGGTCCGCTACCTGGACGCCCGGCATGGCGGCGGTCGGCGCCAGCGCCCCCGCCAGGGCCTGATACGTCAGGTCATGTCCGGCGCGAGCGGCGTAGGGACCGTCCTGCCCCCATCCCGAGATCGAAGCGACGATCAACCGTGGGTGGCGCGCCCGCAGCTCTTCGGGCGGGAAACCGAGGCGCGCCAGCGTCCCCGGGCGGAAGCTCTCGATCAGCACGTCCGCCTTCGCGATCAGCCGCTCCAGCGCCTCGCGCCCCCCCTCCTGCTTGAGGTCGAGCGCCACGCTCTCCACCCCGGCGAGCAGGATGGCGCCCAGCGCGCCGATCCCCTCGCGGACCGGCGGCGAATTCCGGATCGGATCGCCCTGCGCCGGCTCCTCCACCTTCACCACCCGCGCCCCGAGGTCGGCGAGCAGCCGCGCCGCCAGCGGACCCGGGAGATGGCGGGAGAGATCGAGGACGAGGACGCCGGAGAGAGGAGAGGACACTACTCTCGCTCGACGACCATCGAGAACCCCACGCCCCCTGCGGCGCAGACTGTGACCAGCCCGAGGTTCTTGTCGCGGCGGCGGAGCTCGGCGAGGAGCTGCATGACCACCCGGGCGCCGGTGGCGCCGAAGGGGTGGCCGATGGCGATCGAGCCGCCGGTGACGTTGAAGCGGTCGAGGTCGATGACCCCCATCGGCTCGCTCCGGTTCAGCTCGCGGGTGGCGAACTTCTTCGAGGCGAAGGCCTTCATGTTGGAGAGGATCTGCGCCGCGAACGCCTCGTGCATCTCGACGAGGTCGATGTCCGCCAGCTTCACCCCCGCGGCGTCGAGCGCCGCCGGCGCCGCGTAGGCCGGCCCCTGGAGGAGCTGGTCGCCGGGGTTGAGCGCCGTGAAGGCGTAGGAGCGGATGTAGCCGAGCGGCGTGTAGCCCAGCGCCTTCGCCTTCTCCTCGCTCATCAGCAGCACGGCCGAGCCGCCGTCGGTCAGCGGGCTCGAGTTGCCGGCGGTGAGCGTGCCGTAGCGCTTGTCGAACACCGGCCGGAGCTTCGCCAGGGCCTCCAGCGAGCTGTCGGCGCGGATGCCGTTGTCCTGCGTGGACGCCTTGTCGTAGCGCGGCGGCGGGAAGGTCGGCGCGATCTGCGCGGTCAGCCGGCCGTCGGCGGTGGCGGCGGCGGCGCGGTGGTGCGAGAGGAGGGCGATCTCGTCCTGCGCCCGGCGGGAGATGTCGTTCTCCTTCGCCATCTTCTCCGCCGACTCGCCCATCGACTGGCCGGTGGTGTACTCGGCGATCGCCGGCGCCACCGGCGCCAGGTCGGCCGGCCGCAGCTTGCCGAAGGCGCCCATCTTCTGCGGCAGCGTCTTGGCCTTGCTGGCGGCCATGAAGGTCTGCGCCGCCTTGCGCGAGAACTGGATCGGGACATTGGTCAGCGACTCGGCGCCCCCGGCGAGCACCACGCTCGCCTCGCCGGTGAGGATCGCGCCGGCGCCGAAGGCGATTGCCCGCGTCGACGAGGCGCAGGCGAGGTTCACCGTCACCCCCGGGATGCGGAACGGCAGCGAGGCGCGGAACACGACCTCGCGACCCAGGTTGGGCGCGAAGAGCGCCGGCACCACGACGCCGAACACCGACAGGTCGATCTCGTTCGGATCGATCGCCGTCCGCGCCACCAGCTCCGCCGCCGCCACGCTCGCCAGATCGATGACGTCCATGTTGGCGAGCTCGGTCCCCGACTTGGCGAACGGGGTCCGGCAGCCGTCGACGATCGCCACCCGGCCGTGCGCCCCCTTGAGAGCGCTCCGCTCGACGGCCTGCACCTTGACCGGCGCGCCACTCGTCTCGCGGGTCCAGACGGTGTCGGCCCGCACGGTGATCTCTTCCAGGGCGGAGGCCATGTTCGGCGGCCGCAGGGGAGCGGGCGGCGGAGCAGATGGAGCGGCGTTCTCAGACTCAAGGCTCGGGGGCATCGAAGGTCTCCTTATCCTCGCCCGGGTTATATACCACGATTATGCCGCTCTGCGGCAAAGGGGAACCACGGGTCTTTTTTGTGCCAAATTGGCGCCAAACATTGTTTTTTCCGTTTTTCCATTGTTTGGCGGCTTCAAACAATCTTTGCCGGGCTCAAACATTGTTTCTCCGGCTAGAACAATGTTTGAAGCCCTACAACATTGTTTGGAGCCCTACAACATTGTTTGAAGCCGTCAAACAATGTTTAAGGCGCTTTCAAGGGCTAAAAAGGAAGTTTCAAGACTTTCACGCCACGTTCCTCCCAGAAAGCCTCGTCGGCGGCCTCCAAGCGCTCCGTACCGTTGATCAGCAGCGTCCTCAGCCTCCGGAACGGCGGCCTTCCCTTGCGCGCCTTCCCCGCCCGCGCCCGCAGGTCCGCGATCTCGGCTGGGGTGCCGTGGAAGAGGGTCGGCCGCGCCCAGGCGGCGACGGCGGGCCGAAGGGCGGGATCGGGCTCCAAGACCACCGCCGCGCCGGCGAGCGTCGCCCAGGCCATCATCGTCCGCTCGACAGGATCGGCGAGCGCCCCGCCGAGCACGACGATCTCGCGGGAGCCGGCTTCTCCGATCTCGCCTCGCAGCCGCTCCCCCGCCGCGACCAGCTCCGCGATCCTCGTCAGGGCACTGCCGGAGCTTCCAGGAGATGGGGAGGCAGGAGGCGAGATTTTGATCTCGCCGTTCTCGATCTCGATCCAAGCCTCGGCATCCCCTCTCTCTCCAGAGACGGGCACGGACACCAGGCCGGCCGCCTGGATCGCCAGGTCGAGCACGACAGTGTCGGGATGGGAGCGATCGTGGAACGCCGCGCGCGTTCCCGGCGGAAGCGTGGAGAGGCGCTCCCGCCAGGCGGTCATCCGGTGCGCCGCCTCCCCCCAGGGGTGCCACCGCCAGTCCCACCCCTCGGACCGGAAGAGCCAGGGCTCCTCGGGGTCCGCGGCGGCGTGGCGGAGCAGCGCGGCGGGGAGGTTCGGCGGCGGGGCCACAGCGTGAAGGGCGTCCGCCCCGTCAGGCCGCGGCGGCCTTCTTCATCACTCCGGTGATCTTCTGCTCGATCACCGGCTTCATCAGGACGGCGGGGGCCTTGAGCTGGGCGCGGCCGACGAGGCGGCCGTCCTCCAGCGCGATGGTGGCCGCGGCTCCGGGGCCCGAGAGGTGCATCACGTCCCCCTCCCAGCGCCACTTCAGCATGCCGCCCGGGAACGCCTCCTTCAAGCCCGCGTCGAGCGCCGGCCGGATGTCCTCCATGGACGACTTCGCGGTGTCTACCTGGATGGTCAAGTCGCTCATGCGCGGAAAGCTACCACAAGGCGGGCGCGGAGCGAGGTAGGGTGGCCTCTATGGCCTGCGACCTCACCCTCGGTCCCTCTCCTGAAGGAGAGGGAGGGCCCGACGGGGGCCGCATCGCAGTCGTCCCCCTTCTCCTTCAGGAGAAGGGTCGGGGATGAGGTCGCAGGCCACGGAGGCCGATCGAAGCGAGGAGTCCGCGGGACTTTTCGCCGCCAAAGTCTTGTTCCCGACTCAGGACGCCGCCGACGTGGAGTACTCTAAGGTGGAATGCTCTTTGGGATATGAAGGGAAGGCCATGACAACCCGCCGCATCCTCGCCTTCGCATTGATCTTTCCGCTGGCCCTCTCCACGGTCCTGCCGGGACGGGCCGAGACCATCGCCGATCCCAAGCTCTACGCCGAGAGCCTGAAGGCGGCCGCCGAGGCTGTCAAGCAGTACGGCACCGCGGACGATCCCGACCGGCTGTCGCGGGTCAACCGCATCGCCTACGAGCTCGCCCAGCAGTCCGACTACCAGAAGTACCCCTTCAGCTTCCAGATCGTGAAGATGCCGGAGCCCAACGCCTTCGCGCTGCCGGGCGGCCAGATCTTCATCACCACCGGCATGCTCGACCTCGGGCTCGACGACGACATGCTGGCCAACGTGCTCGGCCATGAGATCGGCCACGTCGTCCACGAGCACGCCATCCACATGGCCCGCCGGCAGACGCTGATGTCGATCCTCGGCAACCTGCTGGTGGCCGGGGTGGCGATCGGCGAGTCGCGCGGCGGCAACCGGCTCCCCTCGGCGCAGGCGCCCTACGATCCACGCGGCGGTGGCTACGCGGACCCGAACGGCAACATGATCCAGGGCGCCGCGGCGGCCAGCCTGGTGGTCAGCGAGCTCCTGCTGCGCAGCTACAGCCGCGACAACGAGGACGAGGCCGACAAGGAAGGGCAGCACCTCGCCGCGGCGGCCGGCTACAGCCCCGACGGCGCCCGCCGGCTCTGGGACCTGATGAACAGCCGCGCGCCGCAGCTCAAGGAGTACGGCTACTGGCAGACCCACCCCTTCTCCGACGAGCGGCAGCGCGCCGCGGAAGCCCGCAAGGGGACCTGGGCGATCCAGCCCAGGCACTCCGCGGACGACTACCGCAAGCGCACCCAGACCACGCTGACCAACTACCTGGCCTCGAACCTCGGTCCCGGCAAGAAGGCCGACGAAGGGGTCGCCGCCTACGTCAAGTCGGCCATCGTCGCCTCCTGGCCGCAGGGCAAAATCGTCGACGGCCTGCGCCTCGAGAAGCTCCACAGGCAGCGCGACCAGCAGCTCGCGCGCCCCCTGCTGTCGCGCGACTACGGCGCCGTGCTCCGCCTCTACCGCAAGGAGCTGGGCGAGGTCCGCAGCGTCGACCCGCACAGCGACCTCCCCTCGACGCTGGAGGGGGAGATCGCCGACCTGGAGGCCAAGCGCAAGGACGTCTACCCGCGCGCCGTCAAGGTGCTGGGCGACGGCATCTACGAGACCTCGTTCCTGGAGAGCTTCCTTTCGAACTTCCCCGAGGCCACGCAGGTCCCCGAGGTGGCGCTGGCGCTCGGTGACGCCTACAGCCGCCTGGGCAACCGGACCCAGGCCGTCACCGAGTACCTGAAGGCCTGGGACGCCGCGCCGCAGAGCGGTGAGGGGAAGCGCGCCAGCGCCGGCCTGCGCATCCTCGCCCCCAACCTCCAGGAGCTCGCCGCCCTGCAGGAGATGGCCGAGCAGGACCGGGACCCCGAGCTCAAGAAGATCGCCGGCGACCGCCTCGCCGCCATCGCCCGCTCCTACGACGACGTCAAGAACGGCGCCGAGTACCTGCGCCGCTACCCGGAAGGCCCCTTCATCGTGCCGGTGATCGAGCGCCTGAACGTCCTCGCCGACAATCTCTACGGCGAGGTCGTGCTCTACCAGAGCGTGGGGGACGTGGTGAAGGCGATGGAGCGCATCAACAAGATCCTCACCGACGCGCCGCTCTCCCCCGCCGCCGGCAAGCTCCGCGACCGCGCGGTGCTGGAGGCCAAGGCCGGGTAGGCACGGCGGCGCACGCTTGGAAGACTCCGACCTGACGCTACCCGCCGGGCTCGACAGCCCGGCGGCCATCCAGGAATTCCTCGACGGCATCGCCTATAGTCCGGAAGAGCGATACCGCTGCCCGCGCACCGTGCTGGCCGACGGCACGGGGCACTGCTACGACGGCGCCGTCCTCGCCGCGGCGGCCCTGCGCGCCCTCGGCTTCCCGCCGCTGATCGTCGAGATCCTCCCCTGGATCGGCCACGACGACGACCACATCCTCGCCGTCTTCAAGATCGACGGCCGCTGGGGAGCGATCGCCAAGTCCAACTTCGTCGGCCTGCGCTACCGCGACCCGGTCTACGCCAGCGTGCGCGAGCTGGTGATGTCCTACTTCGACGTCTACTTCAACCTCAACCGCGAGAAGACCTTGCGCGGCTACACCCTCCCCCTGAACCTCGCCCGCTTCGACCGCCTCCGCTGGACCACCCGCGACGAGACCATGGAGGACATCGCCACCGGCCTCGAGAGAAGCCGGAAGGTCGAGATCCTCACCCCCGCCATGATCGAGCGCCTCACCCTCCTCGACCCCCGCTCGTTCGAAGCGGGACTGCTGGGATCGGACCCGGAGGGGCTGCGGAAGGCGGATTGAGATCGTGCCTTCTTCGTCCCTGCTGCTTATCCGTCAGAGCCGCCCGCCCGAGCCCTCACCCCTGGCCCCTCTCCCTTCCCCCTGCCCCCCTCCCTCACAGGGAGAGGGGAACCCCCGCCCCTCCTAATCGAGGCTTTTCTCTTTGCTTTTGCTTTTCTCCCTCTTCTCCCGGTGAGGGAGGGCGGGAGGGGACGGGAGAAGAGGGCCGGGGTGATGAGGGCCGGGGTGATGAGGGCCAGCGCCACAGCCAAGGTGAATCTGACAACGTAGAGCTAAGCGCCACCGACCGAAAACCGCATCCACTCCCCCGGCAGCGGCATCGTCCACCGAGGCCCCGACGGGCCACAGACCTGGCCCGTCGGTCCCGCGCCGGATACTCCCTCGCACCCGAGCTCCGCGCAGATCGTCCGCAGGTAGCGATCGACCTTGGCGTCCGTGAGGAGCCCGACGAAGCGCACGGGGCGGTCCTGCGGGCGGAAGAAGTCGTCGTAGTGGGTCACCATCACGTGGCGGGGTCGCAACGCGCGCAGGATGGCCGCGGGCTGGCCCGGGGCCTTGTCGTAGGAGGCGATGCAGAGGACGGCGAGGTCGTAGCCGTGGCCGTCGGCGAAGGCGGGAGGCTCGCCGATCCCCTGCCGGTTCGCGGCGTCCTGGTAGTAGATGCGGTAGCGCACGTCTTTCAGATCGCTCGACATCAGATCGATCACCAGCGCGAACGTCTGGCCCGCCTTCAGCTCATGGAAACGGCGCCCCTCCCAGGGCTGCCGCCAATCCTGCTTCAGCGGCGGCCCGGCCGCCCAGAGGTGGTGATCCACCTGGGGTGCGTGCTCGGAGGGGACGGCGAAGAAACGGATCGGCCTCCGCTCGCCGTGCGCTCCCGTGATCCAGACCCACCGGCCGGCTCCCTCCTCCAGCGCCGTGCTCCGGTTCGCGGCGTAGGGGGCGAGAGCGTGGATGCCCGACGTGTTGGCGAAGACCCGCGCGTGTTCCGCCATGCCGAGGACGGCCGGCAGATCCCCGATGTGATCGTAATGAGAGTGCCCCGCGAAGATCGCCTCGACCTCGGAGACCGGCACCCCCGCCAGCCCGCGATCGATCGCCGCCCGGTCCATCCCCCACCGGCCGAGGAGGGCCCGGAAGAGATTGGGATTCGAAAAGTACGGCCCGAGCAGGATCGCATCCTCGCCCCAGCGCAGATAGAGGCCGGCGGCCCCGAGATACCGGACCTCCACCTCGCCGCCCACCACCGGCGGATCCGCGGCCTTGAGCGCCGGCGAGCAGGGTGGAACCTGGAAATCGAAGGGCCCGCCCCGATGGTTCGGCGCGTTGTAGACAAGTTGACCGCCGCACCCCAGGAAGAGAACGAACACCAGGGAGAGGGTCGCCCGAAGGGACCTCATGCTAATATTCTAAGCTCCGTCTTCAACTCTGGCAAACTTCGGCGCAATCAGGCAGGGACCAAACCATGGCGCACCCCATGAATCCCAGGGCTTCGATCCCGGCGGCGCAGGAGGTCGAAGCCGACGTCGTCGAGCTGTCCTTCCAGGATCTCGCGACTCACAAGTCGGCCGACCTTGTCGCTACTCCTCTCCAGCGCAAGCCGCTCCGGGGGAGCAAGGAGCGCCCGCCGGTCGGCAAGGAGATCGACCCGGAGCAGGTGCTCAATACCGACGACGAGCCGCAGGCCCTGTCCGTGGCTTCTCTGCTGGCGGCAACCCTGGCGCCGCCTTCCTCTCCAGCGCCTTCCAGTACGGTCGAGGGGCTGGCGGACAATGGCACCGCGATCCCTCCGGACACGATGGGAACCGCGGGCCACGATCATCTCTTCAATCCGCTCAACAACGGAATCCGGATCTCGGACCTTTCCGGGGGCAGCCCCGTCTCCGTGGCCACCCTCAATGCCTTCTGGACGAGCCTGGGCGTTCCTCTGGAGACCTTCGATCCCCGCGCGATCTACGATCCCTACGATCGCCGCTTCCTGTTCGCCTGCATGGCCAACGCGGAGAAGCCGACCTCGCGGCTCCTCATCGGCGTGACCAAGGGCGACGACCCCACAGGGAGCTGGACGTTGAGCTCGGTGAGCGTCAACCCGATGATCCAGGGGAACGTCTGGCTCGATTTTCCCAGCATCGGCTTCACCGCCGACAAGATCACCGTTCAGGTCAACATGTTCAGGATCGGCGACAACTCCTTCCAGGGCTCCAGCATCTACGTCTGGGACAAGCGCTCGCTGTACGATCCGCCCTATGTGCCGGTGGTCCGCTTCTTCCCGCTCACCGGCCAGGGAGCCTTTCAGGTCCCGGCCGTCACGTACGACCCCGCGGAGAGCAAGCAATACCTGGTCTCGCGATGGAGCGGCAACGTTCAAGGAAGCGGCTCCTACGTGGTCTACGAGATCAACGGCAGCGTCGCGGACGGCAGCGTCAGCCTCGCTCGGACGGGCTTCATCCAGGCGAGGGGGGTGACCTGGGACTCCTTCGCGAGCGGCGACTTCGCCCCTCAGAAGGGAACCGCCAAGCGCATCGACACCGCCGACGACCGGCTCCTGAGCGTCGTCAATCGCAACGGCTCGCTCTGGTTCTCCCACACCGTCTATCTTCCCGGGGGGGGCGCCGCCTCCAGGACGGCCGCGCAGTGGCTGCAAGTCGACACGGGAACCTGGTTGGTCCGGCAGTTAGGGCGGGTGGACGATCCCAGCGGCTTCGTCTTCTATGCCTTTCCCACCCTGGCCGTCAATGCGAATGAGGACGTGCTCCTCGGCTTCGCCCGCTTCTCGGCGGATACGTTCGCCAGCGGCGCCTACGCCTACCGGGCCGCCACCGATGCCTTGGGCTTCATGCGGGCACCCTTCGTTCACGCCCCCGGGCTGAGCCCCTATTACAAGACCTTCAACATGCCGAAGAACCGCTGGGGGGACTACAGCAGCACGCAGGTCGATCCCAACGATGACCAGGGCTTCTGGACTCTCCAGGAGTACGCGTCGGCGCAGCCGAACTTCTGGGCGACGAAATGGGCACACATCTCCCCGACCAATCAGGGGGTGGCGATCGTGCCCCCCGAGACCAGCGACTTCGACTTTGCCGAGCAGGCCGGCCGGCCGGCGGAAGTGGAGAACCTGCAAAAGAAGGTTCCGCTCAATCCCAGTCCGCTCCAGGAAGGCGGACCGGTCCCGGAAGGCCAGATCCTCAACCGCGAGGAGAGCGAAGGGGACGACTGAGGATCTGCCTACTCCTCCAGCTCCCGCTCCAGCCATGCCGGAAACTCCTGCCAGGGCAGTGCCACGCTCCCTCCCGGCAGCACCACCCTCTCCTTGACGTTGCACACCAGCACGCCATCCGACGCGGCCAGCGGCAATGTAATCGAACAAAGAGTCATCACTATTTTGGGTGAATCGCCGAACCGTCGAGACCTTTAAGTTGGGCCAACCTCTTCTGAACAGATCTCGCAGCCTTGAGCGGCCGCTCCTCGCCCAACCAAACCGACGCTACATCAATCAACCTAACATCTGAAGGGTTGAATTGAGTAAGGTCTTGCCAAACGAATCTCCAGTCTGCGCGAGCTTCGCGGTGTCGCAGCCAAATGAAACCTACTTCATAGAGACTCCAGACTTCATCGTCCTGCGCCATCTCAAAAAGGTGCTGCCAGACATATGACCAATTGGCACGATCCTCGCGGCCTGCAAGCCATTTCCGGCCTTCAGTCCACAAGTCCCTCATCTCTAGAGCCGGGTCTGCCAAGTTTAGAAGGCTTTGCCAGACATAATTCCAGTTGGAGCGATCCTCGCGGCCCGATAGCCAGTTCCGGCCTTCAGACCAAAGACTTTTTCTTTCTAGAGATGAGCTCGCCAGATTCAGAAGGCGCTGCCAAACATAGTTCCAATCAGCGCGGTCCTCGCGGCCCGACAGCCAGATCCGTCCTATAGACCAAAGCTCTTTCATCTCCTTTTCGGAATCGGTCAACTCCAATAGAAGGCGCCGCCAGACATGAGACCACTCGGTGCGATCCTCGCGGTCCGGCAGCCACTTCCAGGCTTCGGAACAAAGATCTCTCCGCTCTGAGGACAAGGCTGCCATATCCAGAAGGTGCTGCCAAACGTGTTTCCACTCAGCGCGGCCCTCGCGGCCAGACAGCCACTTCCGGCCTTCGGACCAGAGATCATCTCTCCGCTCTGAAGCCAAACCTGCCCAATTCAGAAGGCGCTGCCAGACATAGTTCCACTCGGCACGATCCTCGCGGCCGGCCAGCCAGTTCCGCCCCACAGTCCAAAGTTCTTTCGTCTCAGCTTCGGAGCCCGCAGAATCAACAAGAAGGCTCTTCCAGACATGCGACCACTCGGCGCGATCCTCGTGGCCATGAAGCCAGATTCTGCCCGCAATCCAAAGCTGTCTGGTCTCGGCGTTAGAACCCACCAAATCCACAAGCAGTCGTTGCCAAACATGCGCCCACTCAGTGCGATCCTCGCGGCCTGGTAGCCACTTTAGACCTTCAGTCCAAAGATCTCTCCGATCCGAAGCTGAAGCGGCTAGATCCAGAAGGTCCCTCCAAACATACTGCCACTCCATATGATCTCCGCGGTTCGACAGCCACCTTCGACCAATGGACCATGTTTCTTCCGTCTCCGTTTCGGAGCCTTTCAATAGGCACCTCCACGAAGAAGCCCAGCCGGCGCTATCCTCTCTACTCGAGAGCCAACTTAGACCTCTGTTGAGCAGGGAAGAAGGAACGGCAGGCCCAAACGAGGTGATCAGGTGCCGCCAGACCAAGCTCCATGCCGGCAGATCTCGTGAGGCCTCGCTTTCTAAGGCCCTATCCAAAAACTCCAAGTCCTCGGCATCTTGACAAAGCGACTTGATAAAAGCGGCACCCTTGCTTACTACTGAGGGAATATCGCACCGGAAAAGGCGGCTAACCAATGCTTGGATAAATTCTCCTTTGTCAGGACTAAGCGCAAGAATCTTAGGCCAAAGATATGGGTCAGCAATATTTGGATTGCCCTTACTTAGACCGTTTAACCCGATATTAGTTAGCGCTGGCCTCTTCCAAGTCGAATCTGCCAGCGCCTGGAAAATATAGCCCCACCCTGCATGTTCAGTATGTAGTTCCAGCCAAACCTCCGCCGATTCAGACATTTCTTCACTCTGCTCGCCAAATTTCCAAAGTCGTTCCCAAACGTAGCACCATGGGGGCGTGTCCACATCTTTAGGCAACCATTCTCGGCCTGACCGAACGAGTATTTCGGGCGGGGAAGGCAACCATGCATCCCATAGTATCTGCCACAATATACCCCAACTAGTAGCATCAAGCGAGGGGCACTCCAGCCAGCGACTGATCCGGCCCAAGACTTGGTGCATAAATAAGGGAATCGCTGAATTAGCCACCTTGTACCAAGCCCCAATAATGCCGATTTCTAAATCAGGTGGGTTTCGTTCTGCGAGCTGAATCCAGATCTGCTCTAGAGCCAATGCTCTTTCCCTCTCCAGGATGCCTGAACTAGACAACATCTTAACGAAAGCGCATGCCCGATCTGCATCCGCCCGTATTGTTAAAAAGCAGCGCGTCAGGTAAGTGGCACGCGCATAGCTTTTCTTAGCTGGCACCAAATGGTCAAAGATCTGGCGTGCCATCTTGGGATGTAAAAAAGTGAACGTCTGCGAGTCATCCTGTGTCGTCCACAACCGAAGGAGCCCTTCTTCAATCAGTGCTTCACGATCGTCTTCCTTGCCGACAAACAGGCTCGTGGGCAACGAGGACCCGAGTGACGTAGCCCGCAAGACAGTTAGCACTTCTTCAAGGACGCCACGGTTCTTTAGCCTATCTCCTAATCGTTGAGCGAATTGTCCCAGATCCGCCGCCCCCTCTTTCGTTTGTAAATGATAGAGAAAGGCTGCGTTAGCAAAATTGGCCTCACCAACTGTCTTTATCGATTGACCTGTCCGACTAGCAAACCACTCCGAGTAATTAGCCCGTTCGTCGGCCTCCAGCGATTTGAGAGATATTGGTATTAACTCGAGTCCGCCTCCGCGCCGAACCTCCTCCTCGAAGGCACCACGATATTCCGAGGGCCCGCACGTCAGGATCAAAGGCGGTGCCACCCATCTCCCCTCGAAGCTCAACTCGTGAACCCGCCGCCATGTGTCTCCCTGCCGTCCCTCTGGGGCGTAGACATCATCGACCGCGATAATCCCGGGGCGGCTCGCTCGACTCCAGAATTCCAGGGCTTCGGGCAATCGCTGCGAAGAGGAAGGAGGAAGGAGATGGACGGGGATGTCCCGCTCCAGCACGAGGTACTCCAGGATCTGCAAGAGGAGCACGCTCTTACCACTTCCCGAAGTGCCGTCAATCCAGACGACTGGAAGTGTTCGCCGCTGGGTCTCCCCGCCAGTTCCGCCGTCCAGAATCGGATCCAGTACGTCCAATACTCCACGAAGACGGTCAGGGCGCAGCATGAAACAGCCGTCGACCAGATCTTCCAGCCGCGGTCGGTCTCCAATAAGGACATAGGAGCTACCCACGCCCGCGCGGAGGAAGTCCTCGGGTCGCAAAAGCCGTCCTGGGGTCAAGACCTCTGAAGGCCGCCGGCTCTCGCTGACCAGCCGCAGGAGCTCGGTCATAATCCGTTCGGACGGCACATCCTCTGCCAACAGGCGGAGCAGCGTCCCTCGCAGGGCTTCGGCCAAGCCGAATGGATCCTCGGAAAGAGGGAAGAGACGAAGGACGATCGCGTGATATGGATCGGCTCGAACTTCAACGGGAAGGACACGGGCTCGAATCTCCTCCCACCGCATCGCCTCCTCCCCGGTCAGTCCCAATTCACTTGCCGGTAGCTCGCGGGGCTCGACAGGACTGTCACGGCGCCTGCACCAGACGCCGAACCGAAAAGCCTCCCGGAGGTCAGGAAACTGCTCGGCCAAGAAAGCATCGACGGCAAGGGCCTCACGAGCGGCTCCCCGAGCTCGCTCCAGAGTAAGAGTGGCCTTGACCTGAATGAGATAGGCCGTTCCATTCTCGATGCGCGTCAAGTCACCGAGCGAATCGAAAAGAAAATCTTCTGGTGCTACGCGGGAGAGCGCCGAGGTAAGGAGTTGATCGAGGCTTAGAGCAAGTTGGTATGAAAACCCTGTTAGGGATCGCCGGCCACCCGCACTGCGGTCACGGCCCAGCGGATGAGCTCTCCAGGCTTCCTCTACTGTGGTCGAGGGGACGGGGCTCGACATCGGCATCACCCAGCTACAATGATTCTCATTATCCTTATTCTGACAGAAATAGGCTAATTCACGATTCCCCTTCCAACTCCCGCCCCAGCCATGCCGGAAACTCCTGCCAGGGCAACGCCACGCTCCCTCCCGGCAGCACCACCCTCTCCCTGACGTTGCACACCAGCACGCCGTCCGAAGCGGCGGCGGCGCCGGCCAGGTCGCGGAACTTGCGGAGCACTTCGGCGTGCTTGAGGGTGGGGGTGGCGGTGAGCTTGATCTCCACCGGCACCAGGCCTCTGGGGAGGCGGACCAGGAGGTCGACCTCCAGGCCGTCGTGCGACCTCCAGAAGTAGAGGTCGGGGCGCTTGCCCTGGAGGGCGAAGACTTTGAAGGCCTCGCTGACGATCAGTCCCTCGAAGAGGCTGCCGCCCATGGCGCCGGCGAGAGCGGCTTCGGCGCCGGGCTGGCGGGTCAGCGCGCAGATCAGGGCCGAATCCAGGAAGTAGAGCTTCGGCGAACGGACCAGCCGCTTGCCGAAATTCTCGAAATAGGGCGGCAGCAGGCGGACGATGTAGGCGGCCTCCAGGAGATTGACCCAGGTCTTTACCGTCGGCTGCGACACTCCCGCCGACCGCGCGACGTCCGCCACGTTGAGCTCCTGGCCATGGCGGGCCGCGCAGAGGGCCAGGACCATCTCGAAAGTGCGCAGATCGAGGACTTTCAGGAGTTGCCGCACGTCCCGCTCCACGTAGGTCTGGATATACGAGGCGATCCAGAGGTCCCGCTTCTCGGGGTGGAGCGCGGGGTCGGGATAGGAGCCGTTCCAGAGCACGGACGACAGCTCCGGGCTGCGCGCGCCGCGGGTCTCCAGGAGGCTGAAGGGGAGGAGCTCGAGCAGCGCGATCCGGCCCGCCAGCGACTCGCTGACGTTGGCCATGAGCTGGAACTGCTGCGACCCGGTCAGCAGCCACCGACCCTGCCGCTGACGGTCCCGGTCGATGCGGATCTTCAGGTACGGGAGCAGCTCCGGCGCGTACTGGATCTCGTCGAGGATGACGCGGTCCTCGGGGAAGCGGTCGAGGAAGCCGTTGGGGTCCGACGCGGCGAACCCCCGCTCCAGCGGATCGTCCAGAGTCAGATAGCGGGCGCCACGTCCGAACTCCTCGAGAAGGAAGGTGGTCTTCCCCGACTGCCGGGGCCCGGTGACCAGGACGGAGGGGAACTGCGCGAGAGCCGCCGTGAGAGTCGAAGCGAGAGCGCGGGGGAGGTACACCCTGACAATTCTAAGATTGCATTTTACTTTTGGCAAACCCCCGGCGGCGCCGCCGGTGCCGTCCCACCCGAAAAGAACGTCCGCGCGTCCACCAGCGCCTGCTGGTTCGCGGGGGCGCACCAGTCGCCGACGATCGCTTCCTGCTCCTCCTCGGTCAGCTTCCAGGAGAGGGGGGCGGCCTTGGGGAGTTGGAAGACGACCTTCCGGTTGGCGACGCCGTTGAAGGCGAGGAACTTCTGGATCAGGTCCATCTCGACGTTGCCGTTGGCCGCCTGCGAGGAGGTGCGGACGTTGTACATGGTGAGCAGCGGTCCCACGGAGGCCCAGAGCCAGGCCGCATGCTGGCGCGCCTGCGGGCCGGCGGAGCCCGGGCTGTCGGGGAAGGCGCGGATGAGGACCAGCAGGATGCCTCGCTGCCGGAACGTATTCCACTCGTCGCCGCTCAGCGACAGCAGCCAGTTGACCACGCTCACCACGCCGAAGTTGTCGTAGTAGCCGCCGTCCGCCAGGTGGAAGCCGGGCGCGGCGGGCTGGCCGTCCACGTCCTGGGCGCGGGTGATCGGGCTGACCCAGGGGAAGGTGGCCGAGAGGCGAGCGGCGGTGGTCACGTGGAGGTCCCGGCCGGGATAGGTCGAAGAGAAGAAGCGGCCTTTCCAGGGGTGCGGCCAGCCGAGCGGCGTCAGCAGGAACTGCTCGCCGGTCTCGCTCGCGGTAGCGTTCAGAACGGCGGCCGGCAGCCAGCCGTCGGACGTCCTGGCGCCCCAGTCGGCGAGCGTCGCGTCCCGGTTGGCAGGGGTCAGATGGCTGCGCCAGGCGCGCTCCAGCGCCCATCCTCGGTCGAGGGTCTTGTTCGACAGCACCAGAAAGCCGGAGAAGATCCGCCAGAGGTCGGGATAGGCGAGGCCCCAGGCCGCCGCGTCGACGCTCGGCTGGCTGGCGGCGGTGACGATGCGATCGAGATCGGCCGCGGCGGGCGGGCCGTTCGGGGTGAAGCGGTCGAGGAAGTACATCGTCCCCACGCTGCCTCCTGAGACCGCGCTGATCAGGCGGATGGAGCGGCTGAAGTCCGCTCCGATCTGTCGCTGCAGCCCGGTGAGCACCTGGGTCGTCCACACCGCCGCCGTGATGCCGCCGCCGGTCGTCGCCACGACGACGACGGGGTGCAGGGGCTCGGGGTTCTTCGTCTCCGCCGCTTGAAAGGCCTGGACCGGCGAGACCACCGGGATCGTCGGCTTGGCCGGCGGTGCCGGCGATGCCGTTGGTGCCGGCTGGGCTTTGAGCGGCAGCAGCGAGTAGTAGTGGTCCGTATCGAAGACCTGGCTCGAAAGGTAGGAGAACAGCAGCAGCGGCAGCAGCACCGGCACGCGGTAGCGGTCGAGGAAGAAGGAGACGCCCGGCAGTGCCCACCCGGTCAGGATCAGGATGAGCAGCACGTAGACGAGCGCCGGCATCGAGCCGCGGTCGGGGCGGAGCAGGAAGTAACCCAGGGCATAGAGGAACGCGGTGATCAGAAAGAAGGAAGCGGCCATCAGGTGCCCCGGACGGACGCGGTTCGTCGCCGGGTTCACGTAGCCACGCCCGCCATCGCCCGCGGCGGCAACTGCCGCGGGCGCCAGGGGCGCCGGCGCCACCGGACGGGGGGAGCGCAGGGCAGGGAGGGCGTCGAGCCATTTCGGCCGCACCGGCAGCAGCAGGCTCGGCGGCGGCTGGGAGGGGTCGCGGAGGAGGACGCGGATGATCGCCGCGGCCAGCAGGGAGAGAGCCGCGAGCGCAATGCCGCCCACCGCCATCAGCAGGTTCGAGACCAGCGGAGGCGATGAGAGCGCGACCGCCGTCACGATCACCGGCCAGGCGAGCAGGGCAAACAGCGGCACCCGCCACCGCCGGAGCCAGGGCACCACAGGAAAGGGCTCGACCTTGAAGCGGAACGGGGCGTAGCGCAGGATCACCTCGATCGAGATCTCCACCACCCAGCTCGTCAGGGTGGCGAGCCAGGAGACGAACAGGATCTCCCGCGGCGCGAGCACGAAGAGGTTGCGCAGGAGCCCCGGCGCCACGACCAGGGCGAACGGCACCACGCCCACCAGCGCCAGGGCCGTCAGTAGAGGGAAGCGCCAGAAGTAGAGGTACGGCAGCAGCGGTACGCGGCGCTGCGCCCAGACGGCCAGCGCCACCAGGAGGACGAACGCGACGACCCAGACGATGCCGCTCATGGAAGGCCCCTCCTCCGGGCTTCGCCTTCAATGCTACGCGAAAAGGGGGCTTCTTTCGTGAGCCGGGAAGCCCGGACAGTCCGTCTCGCCCATCGCCGTTACCCCAAACGGTCCCGTTTTTTCCAGAAATGTCCCCGAATCTCCAAAATTGTCCCCGAATTTCCCAAATTGTCCCCGAATCTCCAGGATTGTCCCCGAATTTCCCAAATTGTCCCCGAATCTCCAGAATTGTCCCCGAATTTCCGGGATTGTCCCCGAATATCCCAAGTTGTCCCGGAATATCCCAAATTGTCCCCGAATTTCCCAAACAGCCCGGATTCGGTGAAGCGAATCCGGACTCCGGACCGGTGCGGGCGGCAAGGGGGGCCAGGCGGAGCGAAAAGTCAGACGGGAGCGCGGGACGTCCGTGGTAACGCTCCCGTCTGATGATGGCCGGAATCGGGATCGCTCCCGGTTCCTCGAATCAATATACCGACAGGCCGGCGGACGGAACGTGCGGAACCGCACATCGCGCGCCCTTTTTCAGCCCGTACCGCTCGCCGCGCCCGGCGCGGAGAGCGACCAGCAGCCCGCGCCTGCGCAGACGGCCGAGCAGGCGGCTGACGGTCGTCCGTGTGGCGCCCACCGCCGACGCGAGCTGGCCTTGAGTGATCAGCACTTCGATCACCGTTCCATCCCCCGATGGGCGTCCGAACTGCCCGGCAAGGAGCGAGAGGATGCCGAGCAGCCGCTGCTCGATGTGCGGCAGAGCTTGCATCGCGGCCCAGGCTTCCGCGCACCGCAGCCTCTCGCGCAGGCGAGCGGCGAAATCCGGATTCCGCGTGGCGTCCGCCCAGGGCTCGATCCGCACCACCGCCGCCGTCTGCGCGCGAAGCTGGAGGCAGCAGACCTCGTCGGCGTGGCCCGCCACCACCTGCCCCGGGCCGCAGAGGCCGAGCAGGACCTCGGTGCCGTCCTCGTGGATCGCAGTCAGCGCGATCACGCCCTCGATCACCTGGAGAGTGCCGTCGGGACCGAGCGGGATGCGCTCGCCGAAACGATAGGAGGCCGTCATCCCGGTGGGCATCGTCAGAACACCCACCGGATACGGCCGGCGACGGTGCGCGGTGGGATCACGTGCGTGCCGCCGAAGACCGACTGGAAGTTATAGAGGCCTTTTTCGTCGAAAGCGTTCAGCAGGTCGAGTTGAACCTCGAACGGCAATCCGTACTGTTGGAGCCGGGCGCCCAGGGAGAAATTCCAGATGTCGCGCGCCTTGACGCGCTGCGGGTCCTCGTTGAAGCGGATGTACGGGGCGGCATACGCCGTGTCCGGGCTCGCCAGGACCTCCTCGATCGTGCCCGCGTCGGTCACCAGCCCCGAGTCGTACCGTTGCGTCACGCCAACCCAGAAGCCGGATTGCGGGACGTCCCAGAAGAGGCCGACCTGCTCCTGGAGGTCCTGATCGTGATCAATCACGAACGAGCCGCCGCTGAGGGTGTCCAGCGCTCCCGCGTCGAGGAAAAGCCCGCCGACGAAGGGGTTCTGGTACAGCGCCTTGACGTGGCCGAGCGAGAGATAGCCGCGCAGGCCGTGCCACGGCCCGCCGTCGAGCCGGGCGTTCCAGCCGCTGAGGTCGGCGCCCTTGAAGTTGAGCGGAAAGACGATGCCTGTATTGAAGAACTGATCCTGGTCGGCGGCGTTCACCACCGTCCGTTTCCAATACGAGAGATCGAGCCGCAAGGCGGAGCCGAGCCCCTGCTGGATGCCGAGGTTATAAGCCTTGTGGCGCTCGGAGACGTTGAACAGTTGCCCGCGGCCGAGCTGACTGTTGTCCTGCAGCGCCGGGGGCACGATCGAGGCCGCGGCCGCCGACGAGGAGAGCAGGATGTTCTCGTACTCCGGGGTGATGAACATCCGGTCGTAGGAGGCGCGGAAGACGGTCTTCGTGGCCGGTAGGTAGTAGGCGAGGCCGATGCGCGGCTGGAACAGGCTCTCCGTCTCGAAAAGGTTGTTGTGATCGTAGCGCACCCCGGCGTTGACGGTCAGGTTGCTCACCCGCAGCGTGTCCTGCACGTAGCCCGCGTAGTACTGGCCCGTCCGTTCGCCCTGGAAATCGAAGAACGTGCCCCCCCGCGTCAGATCGTACGGCGCGAGGTTGGGGTTGTAACTATCCGATGCGGGATCGTTGAGGCCGGGATCGGTGATGCCGAAGCGGAACGACTCGCGGATCGGGAAGCGCTTGGCCTGTGCTCCCACCTTGATCTCGTTGTCGCCCGCCAGCTTCGAGAGGGAAAAATTGATCCCCTGGTTGGCGAGCGAGCGGTTCTGGTCCGCGATCACCGGTGTGTCGTCCGGCGAGCCGATCAGCTTTAGCTGGTTGTCGCGGCCATAGATCTGGGAGTCGAGCACCCAGCCCGCGGCGGCGACGTGCTGGTAGCCGAGGTTCAGGTTCCAATCCTGCGAGGAGACCCGCTCGTTCTGCCCGGCTTCCTCCTGGGACGGAAGATTCGGCACGTCGCGGTCGGTCCTGCCGGCGTTGCCGGTCAGCCGGAAGGAGTCGGATTCGGAGGAGGAGATGCTGTCGTAGCGGCCGAAGATCCGGCGGGTGTTGCCGTGATTGTGGAGGTTGCCGAAGGAGACCGGGTCGAGGAAGCGATCGGATTTCGAGGCGTCGAGGTCGAGGAAGAGGCCGGAACGCGGACCGCCCCAACCCACCGCGGCCGCGCCTTCCAGGGTCGAGAACCGCGCCGCGCCCACCCCGATGTCGCCATGGAAGCCGCTGTGCCCAAGGGCCGAGCGGGTGGTCAGGTTGATCACGCCGTTGGCCTTCTCGCCGTACTCGGCGGGGATGCCGCCGGTGACGATCTCGATCCCCTCGGCGACCCCCGGGTTGAGCGAGTTGGAGAAGGTGATGCCCACCTGGTCGCCGATCGGCTGGCCGTCGATCACCAGGAGCTGCTGCGAGTGCCCGCCCTGGAAGTGATAGCGGCCGTTCTCGTCCTGGCTGAAGCCGGGAGAGGAGAGGACGATCGATTCGAACGCCCGCGAGGCGACCGGCGCGGCGAAGCGGCTCACCAGCGATTTGTCGATGTCGACGTGGCTCGAGGAGTCGTCGGTCTCCAGGGCGACGTTCTCCTTCTCGGCGGTGACCGTGGTCGAGCCCGAGAACTGCGCCGTCAGGCGGACGGTCGAAACGACCGGCAGGGCGCCGCGGACCTCGACGTCGGCGTGGAAATCGGCGAAGCCGTCGAGAACGGCGCGCAGGTGGTAGGGGTTGTCGGGGACGTTGTAGAAGAAGAACGTGCCGTCGCCGGCCGACACGGTGGCCTGCGACGAGCCGGTGACATCGTTGGCGAGCGTCACCGTGACGCCGGGGAGTGGATCGTCGCCCGGGCCCAGCACCTTGCCGCGCACCTGGCCCGCCCAGACGGCGGCGGGTAGAGCCAATAGGAACAGAGCGGCGAATGCGCCGCGCGCAAGCGGTTTGAAACTCATCGGACCTCCAGAGCTGTGCAGTCCCCGCCGAACCCAAGTCCGGCCGGGAACGGATTCCATTCGTGGACCCGCGCGGAAACGCGGATCCGCGCCGCTTCAGACCAGCCGGCGGACGGATCGACGAAGGGAACGGGAGGTCAGACGGAAGGGGGACCGCGGGCGCCGCGCGAGCTGAGAGCGTCGTGGCCGCCCGGCAGCGCGAGCTCACCCGGCTTGACGAGGCCGCGAGCCAGGGGCTCCAGCGCCGCCACCGCCAAGAGGTGGGCGCCGCTGGTCCGCAGTTGGTGCAGGCAGAGAGGGCAGGCCGGGTGCGCCGCCTCGGCCGAAGCCTCGAAGTGGGCCGGCCGGCCCGGGTGCCGCGCGCTGAGAGAGTAGGTGTGGTCTCGCGCGTTGGCCTGCGAGTCGAGAGCCTCCCCGGGCGCGTGGAGGTCCACGACGCTCAAGCTGAGGGCCAGCGCCAGCAGGCTTGCCCAGAGTCTCCCTTTCGCGAGCATCGCGATCAGGGTAGCAGGATTGGTTCCGGCAGGGGTGCGTTTTCGCACACCCCGAAGACGACCTACGCCCCCGCCCGATCCTTCACATCGGCGGCGTCCGGATCGTCCTCGATCGCGTAGGGGAAGATCAGCGGCGGCATGCGGCGCTCGATGGCGGCCAGGGCGTCGCGGGCGTCGTCGCCGACCTTGACGGCGACGCTGGCGAGCCGGGTGATCGAGGAGGAGTGGAAGCCGGCGCCGTCGAGGATGAAGAAGAGGCCGGGATAGTCGCGGTGCAGGGCCTCGGCCTGCGCCAGCAGCCGGTTGGCGCTCAGCCGCAGGGTGGCCGAGAAGAGGATGGCGTGCGGCTGCACGGAGGCGATGGCGTCGTCCAGCCCTTCGTCCGGCGCCCGCTGGCCGAGGAGGACGACGCTCCACCCCGCCCGCCGCAACAGCAGGGCGAGGACCATCAGGCCGATCTCCTCCTCCTCTTCGGAGGCGGAGACGGCGAGCGCCCGGTACCCCTGGCCCTGCGGCGCGGCGTCGCCCAGCGCGAAGAGCGTCTGGCGCAGGAGATCGCTCCCCTGCTTCGCCAGATCGGCCGGGATGCGCCCCGCCTCGGCTTCGTCCCGCAGCTCCTCCAGCGCCGGCTGCAGCACGTCCACCGCCAGGCTCTCGACCGCGAGCTTGCGTTCGGCCTCGGCGAGCAAGGTGGTGGCCCGCGGCAGGTCGGCGCCATGGATTGCCCGCATCAGGTCGGCGGTCACCGCAGCCGGGTCGGCGTCGCGCGCCGGCGCCACGCGGATGGCGCGCACCGCCTCCTCCAGGGTGGCGACGACCTCGTCGGCGCCCGCCGCGGTGAGCCGCCGGCGGTAGCGGTCGGCCTCGGCGCGGAGGTCCCAGAGGCCGACGACGATGCGCAGCTTGGGGAAATGCGACCGCAGGTCGCGGCAGACCTCGCGGGCCTGGGTGTAGGCGAACGGCGCCAGCGCCGAGATGAACACCTGGTCGGCGCCGAGCTCGGCCAGCCGGCGCAGCATTTCTGTGCGGGCCAGGCCCGATTCCAGCACCGCCGGCATGGCGTCGCGGCCGGCGAGCTGGGCGAACATGTGCCCAGCCAGCTCGTCCGCCACGTCGTGGGCGGGCACGCAGACCAGCCGCCCCACCGGAAGCGCTCCACCTTGTCCCGCCGTGCGTCCGGCGAGCTCGTCGATCCAGTCGCGGATCGTGGTGTCGATGAACTCCTGGCGCTCCGGGCTGAGCTCGCCGCGGTGGCGGTCGCGCTCGGCGAGGATCAGGGCGGGGATCAGCACGCCGTCGTAGAACTGGGCGACCGTCCGGTCCTTCATGCAGCTCTCGAGGACCGCGCCGACCTCGGAGGAGTCCATCGCCAGCAGCCGGTGGTAGACCTGGGCCTCGATCGGCAGCGGCGGCTGGTCGCCGAGCAGTACGTCGAGGAACTGGAGCTGCGGCACGTAGCGGCCGATCACCACCAGGCAGACGGTCAACGGCGTCGCCATCAGCAGTCCGACCGGTCCCCAGAGCCAGGTCCAGAAGACCGCCGAGACCAGGATGCCGATGGTCGAGATGCCGGTCTCGGAGCCGTAGACGAGCGGCTCGACGACGTTGTTGCTGATCAGCTCGATGAGCAGGAAGAGACCGAGCGTCAGCAGCGGCTTCTCCCAGCCGGGGAAGACCGCCAGCGAGATCAGCACCGGCACCGAGGCCGCGATCCAGGGTCCGAGGTAGGGAATGAAGCGCAGGACGGCGGCGAACAGCCCCCAGAGGATGGCGTTCGGCACGCCGATGAAGAACAGCCCGACTCCCACGGCGGTGCCGGTGCCGCCGTTGATCAGGCTCTGCATCAGCAGGTAGCGGCTGACGCGCTCGGCCGCCTCGTCGAGCGCCTGGGTCGAGGCGTTGAGCCGCCCCTGCCCGAACAGGCGCAGGAGGCGGTCGCGCAGGTCCTCGCGCTGGATCAGCATGAAAATGACGAAGATGATGACCAGGCCGGCGGTGCCCAGCGGACCGAGGAGGGGGAAGAGGGTCGTCCGCAGAATGGTCAGCGGCGTGTCCGGCGGCTCGACGACGGTGACCGGCAGCGGCGACGACAGGCTGGCGCGGGGCGTGCCGCGGCGCGGCACCGGCACGGGGGCCGGGGCGGGCGAGCCGATGCCGATCTCCTCCTGGAGATGCTGCACGGTCTGCTTCGCGTGGTCGAGCACCGAGGCTCCCCCACCGTGGAGGGCGGCGGCCTTGGCGCGGATGTTCTGCTCGTAGCGCGGCAGGGTCTCCGCGAAGTCGACGATCTGCGTCCCCATCATCCAGGTCAGGGCGCCGATCCCGCCGAAGGCCAGGATGACGACCAGCAGCACCGCCGGCACCCGTCCCAGGCGGAGCTTGTGCAAACGCTGGACGGAGGGGGTGAGGATGAAACTGATCAGGATCGCCAGGGCGAGGGGGATCAGCACCTCGCGGCCGAAGTAGAGCGCGGCCGTGATCAGCGCGAGGGTGACCGCCGGGATGCGCCGCGGCCGGTCCGGGGATTGCGAGCGTTCCATTCCGCCAAGCTACCACTGCAAGCGCGACGCCAGGCCATGCGCGGCCGGGCCTGCCATACAATGGAGGCGATCAGGCTGCACCGGTCCATCTCTCAAGGAGGGGTTCCATGAAGAGAGGTCTGCTCGCTCTCCTCGCCGCCGCCGCTCTCTGCGCCGCCTGCGCGTCGGACCCGAAGGGTCAGACGGCCGATTCGAAGACGGGAACGGCGAAAGGCGAGATCTCAGGGATCGGCATTGGCGGCGGGACCTCGACCGCGTCCGGCGGCGAATCCGCCGGGGGCGAGGCCGGAGCGTGCCCCACCGGTTGCATCACGCCGCCGCCGGGGTGCGTGATCAAGGGGAACATCAACATCCGCACCGGCGAGCGCGTCTACCACATGCCCGGCCAGAAGCACTACAACGACGTCACCATCGAGACCGAGAGCGGCGAGCGCTGGTTCTGCACCGAGGACGAGGCCGAGGCGAACGGCTGGCGCCGGGCCCGGAAGTGAGCTTGACTCTCGCCGATCTCCGCACCGTCACGGCGACCCGCTACGTGACGCCCCTGCGCGAGGGGGGCTCGCTGCCGGCGATCGTCGAGGCGGACGACCTCGGCTTCTACGTGCTCAAGTTCCGCGGCGCCGGGCAGGGTCCATTGGCGCTGGTGGCCGAGCTGATCGCCGGTGAGATCGGCAGGGCGCTCGGCCTCAAGGTACCGGAGCTGGTGC
Organism: uncultured Acidobacteriota bacterium; assembly: GCA_963718645.1. Taxonomy (GTDB): domain Bacteria; phylum Acidobacteriota; class Thermoanaerobaculia; order Multivoradales; family UBA5704; genus DATARR01. Next base: position 56,933 of record OY970373.1, on the reverse strand, counting down.
GGGTGGAGGTCGATCCGGCGCTCGGCCGCAACGAGGAGGACTCGGAGATCCGCGACCTGCTCAAAGCGAGCGTGGGGGTGAACCTGGGGCTCGACTACCTGCCGGGATCGATCACCTTCGACCCCGCCGCCAAGGACGCCGTCGAGCCCGACCTCGCCTCGGCCGCCGTCTGGTTCGACGCCTTCGTCACCAACGTCGACCGCACGCCGCGCAACCCCAACCTCCTGCTCTGGCACCGCACGCTCTACCTGATCGATCACGGCGCCGCGCTCTATTTCCATCACAGTTGGCCGGCGACGGAGGCGGCGCTGGAGACTGCCGCGCGCAGCCGCTTCCCCGCCATCCGCGAGCACGTGCTGCTCCCCTGGGCGAGCCGGATCGAGGAGGCCGATCAGCGCCTGCGCCCGCTGCTGAGCACGGAGCTGTTCGCGCGCATCGTCGAGCAGATCCCCGAGGAGTGGCTGTCGCCCGATCCCGCCGCGGCTCCCCCGGAAGGGCGCCGCGCGGGCTACGTGGACTTCCTGACGCGCCGGCTGGCGGCGGCGTCCCTGTTCGTCGAGGAGGCGGTGCGTGCCCGCGCCCAGCTCGTTTGACTACGCCATCGTGCGCGTGATGCCCCGCGTCGAGCGCGGCGAGCTGATCAACGCCGGCGTGATCCTCTTCTGCCTCGAAAAGGACTTCCTCCAGGCCCGCGTGGAGGTGAACGAGGAGCGGCTGCGCGCGCTCTGGCCGGGGACCGATCTCGACCTCGTGCGCCAGCACCTGGAGGCGATCCCCAGGATCTGCGCCGGCGCTCCGGACGGCGGCCCGATCGCCAAGCTGACGCTGCGCGAGCGCTTCCGCTGGCTGGTGGCGCCCCGCAGCACGATGATCCAGGTCTCGCCGGTCCACGCCGGCCTCTGCGGGCATCCGGAGCAGGCGCTCGACGAGCTGTTCCGGCAGATGGTGCTATTGCCGTAGGGAACCGTCCCCCTGACTCTACTTTGTCGGACTCACCTTGGCTGTGGCGTTGGCCCTCATCACCCCGGCCCTCTTCTCCCGGCCCCTCCCACCCTCCCTCACCGGGAGAAGAGGGAGAAAAGCAAAGGCAAAGAGAAAAGCCTCGAGTATGAGGGGGCGGGGGTTCCCCTCTCCCTGTGAGGGAGGGTGGGAGGGGAAGGGAGAGGGGCCAGGGGTGAGGGTTCGGGCGGGCGGCCGCACCGGGAGAAGAGGGAGACCGTTGGCTTAGGGCGCGCTGCGCGCGCCTTCAACAGGTCCTCATTCTCCAACGTTGCACGGTGCGCACAGCGCACCCTACGAATGTCTTTCTCCCCTCTCCCGGTGAGGGAGGGTGGGCGGGGGGACGGGAGAGGGGCCGGGGGTGAGGGCTCGGGCGGGCGGCTCCAACGGATAAGGCCAATCTGACAAAGTAGACCTAAGAAGCCGCTCAGTGATAGAGGTTCTTCTGCTCGGGCGCGGGGAGGCCGGGAGCGGCGAAGTCGCCATGGCCGCGCCCCCAGGCCAAACGCTGACGGAGCCCGCCCCGCCATACGGTCTGCACGCGAGTGCCGTTCGCTCCCGCCAGCTCTTCGAGCTGATCCCCGGACACGTCGGCCAGCCAGTACACGGTCGAACCATTGCGCTGGAACTTGAGGCCGACCCTGTCCGTCCGGGAAGCCTTGACTTGGTCCGCCAGCTCGGCCGCCGCCACGGTCGGCGTCATCTCGCCGCGCTCGACAAGGGCATAGCCGGGCGGCGGCGTCAGCAGCACTCCGGCCGGACCCTCCGCCGGCCGTCCGCCCAGTTGCGAGACGAAGAACCAGCCGAAGCCGGCGAGGGCGCCGGCGATGATCAGGACGTAGACGCCGGCCTTGAGAGTCTTCATGATGACGCCAGGATACCTGACTCCCTGAGAGCGCCGTCGCGATAGACTTGGGATCTCAAGGCGGACAATCAACGGGGGACATCGATGCTCGGCAGGATCGTCGGCAGCTACCGGATCGTGGAGAAGATCGGCGAGGGGGGCATGGGCGCGGTGTATCGCGCCGTCGACGAGATGCTCGACCGCGAGGTGGCAATCAAGGCCATCCGGCCGGAGCTGGCGCGCGATCCGGAGATCGTCGAGCGCTTCCGCGCCGAGGCGAAGATCCTGGCGCGCGTCCACCACCCGGCGATCGCCACCATCTACAGCTTCTTCCACGACGGCGGTGAGCTCTTCCTCGCCATGGAGTTCGTGCGCGGCCGCACCCTCTCGGAGGTGCTGACCGGCGAGGGCGCCCTCCCCTGGCGGCGCGCTGCCCGAGACGCGCCCCGCCTCACGTCCGCCATCATCCGCCGCGTCTCCGGGTGCGCCATGACCGCCTTTCCGGAGACGCCTTCAAGGTGGTAAACGGTCTGGAATTCTCAGCCCTTAGCCGCGGCATAGAGGCGAGCGCGAGCCTCGTGATGCTCCGGACTCTCGCCCTTCGCCTAGTCTTTAGTCGAGACCCTGATCCAGAGCGCGACGCGCTTTATAGTGGACATCGCTTAGCAGAGCTCGTCAGCGCCTACATTCAGAATCCGAGAGTCGAACGGCTACCCGGGCGCCTTGGTCGTAGTCTTCAAGCGGGACGGTGACTGGATATTGCAGCTCTTTTATGCTGGATCGATGCGCCCTAAGATAGGCCGCGAGAGGTGGCTTGTACGCATAAATTTCGGTCAACTTCTCATTCCTTATCTTATGAGCGGTTATGTGAAGCGTATGGCTGGTGCTCCAGAGCCATGAATCGGAAAATTTGCCTAGATCAAGAAATGTATGGATGTAGTTGACCTCTTTTTCATGGCTTATGTCACACATTTTGTACAACATGCCGTAGTATGGCGATAATGCAGAAGTCTGCACCAGTTCGACGGGCGGTCTTCCCACTGACACTAGGCGCCAAGCGAGAGTTTCGGCAATGGTTAGCTCCTGGTAGGCACGCTCAGCCCAATAAGTGGCGAGCGCTGGGTCGTTGAGAACCTGGCTGGTGCTGCTTATATAAAGATCGGCCCTCGCAATCTGAAGATGGTCCTTTTCGACGTTCGATGCAGAGATGAACTCTCGGCGCGCCAGCTCAGCGTGGGAATTTTTGTTGTTTGGCGAGGACAGCTCATAATTCTTAAGATGAGATAATCCGTTCTTAAAATGCATCGCCACGAGACGATCGACACCGTCGCTCTCCTCTTCACCTACGGCTGTAACAATGTAGCCAGCGATTGTCCCGGCCTGAGGATGTCCGGTCAAAGCTATAATCAATGGAATCAGGTGCAACGGGTTAGCCATACGTTCATCCTCGTGTCGATCTCTTGTTAAAATTCAAAGACTTCCGTATCCCGTCTAAGTCTTCTTCCTTAGCTGCCGCAAGCTTCTCAATACAACTTCCGCCGCCGCACGACCCTTCTTCGCACTCGCCTCGCCATCCCGATAGTTCACCTTGACCTGGTAGCCGCCCACCGTTGTCGTTCGCTCGCGCGGCGCTACGGCGTCGAGAAAGGCGAGGAACTCTTCCGGGGTGAAGCAGTGGCAGCGCGCACGCTCGTCGTCCCGCAGCTCTATCTTGAAGCGTGCCTCCGCCTTCGCGAGCATACCTCGCTTCAGCGTGAGCAGAGCGACTGCGCCGAACCCGGCCGTAGACACTTCGCAACGTTCTGGACCTCCTGCTCCATATTCTCTCGACCGCCCTCGAAGGGATCGCAGGCGCACCGCGCCGGGATCATCCATCGCGACCTCAAGCCGGACAACTTGATGCTCACCGACTCGGGGGCGCGGCGGCGCCGCCGGCCGCGCAACCCATGTAGGGGCGGCCCTCTGTGGCCGCCCTGGGCGGGGGTGCCGCTTCGCGAACAGGGCGGCCACAGAGGGCCGCCCCTACAAGCAGCCGGTTACGCCGGGGGCAGAACGCAGTGGTCGGAGCAGCTACCGCAGATGAGGACGCCCGTACAGGGATTGAAGAAGCAGGGCTTGGCCTGGGGGTGCGTCGAGATGCAGGGCTGGCAGGAACCCTGGTTGATGCAACCGACCGACTTCGCGGGCTGCGTGGCGGTGGCGGTGACCACCAGGACGGCGGCGGCGAGCAGCAACTTGAATCGGCTCATGAGATTCTCCTTCAAGATCGAGCCCCGGAGTTGAGGCTCCACTGAAGAAGGTGCTCCAGCGGTCGCGATTGAGCCGCCGGATTCGTAGAAATCACTTCGACGGCTTCGCCACCGGGCCGTTGGCCTCGATGTCGATGTGGATCCTCACCTCGTCGCCGAGCATCGGGCCGGAGTCGAGCACGTTGTTCCAACTGATCCCGAACTCCTTGCGGTCGACGCTGAAACTGGTCTCGAAGCCCATCTTCTCGCCGCGCGGCGCCTGCATGGAGCCCAGCACGGTCACCGGCAGCGTGATCTGCCGCGCGACGCCGTGCATCGTCAGGTTGCCGGTGACCTCCAGGTTCCTATCGTCCTTGGCCACCACCTTCGTGCTGGTGAAGGTGAGCGTCGGGAAGGTCTGGACGTCGAAGAACTTCTTGGACCGCAGGTCCTCGTCCCGGTCGTTGTTGGCGGTGTCGATCGAAGCCGCCTTCACCGTCAGCTCGACGCTGCTCGCCGCCGGGTTCTGCCGGTCGTACTTGATCACGCCGTCGAAGTCCCGGAAGCGCCCCGAGACGTTGGTGACGAAGTGACGGATGCTGAAGTTCACCCCGCTGTGATCGGCGTCCACCCTATAGACTGCCGGAGAGACCGCCGCCGGCTCGGGCGAAGCCAGTGCCGGCAGCAGGAGGGAGAGGATCAGGAGCTGTCGTATCTTCACCGGCGGCCTCCTTCGAAGAATCGGCGAGGTCCGCGGCCTGCGACCTCACCCTCGATCCCTCTCCTGAAGGAGAGGGAGGGCCCAACGGGGGCCGCATCGCAGTCGTCCCCGAGGTCGCAGGCCGCGGACGCCTAGCTGACGAACGGATTCAGCTTCTCCGGATCGACCCCCAGCTCCCCGAAGGCGCGGCGCAGGACCGACGGATCGATCTTCCCCCGGCGGACGAGCTGGTGGAGGGCGGCGAGCACCACGCCCTCGGCGTCCACTTCGAAGAAGCGGCGGAGCGCCTCGCGGGTGTCGCTGCGGCCGAAGCCGTCGGTGCCGAGCGAGTAGAGCTGGTTGGGCAGCCAGGGAGCGATCTGGTCCGGCACCAGCCGCATGTAGTCGGAGACGGCGATGATCGGCGCGTCGTCCCCCTCGAACAGGGTGGACACGTACGGCTTGCGTGGCTCCTGCTCGGGGTGCAGCAGGTTCCAGCGCTCCACCGCCAGGGCGTCGCGGCGGAGCTCCTTGTAGCTCGGAGCGCTCCACAGGTCGGCGGCGACGGCGAACCGCTCGGCGAGGATCTGCTGCGCCCGCATCGCCTCCGGCATCAGCGAGCCGCTGCCGAAGAGGTGCACGCGCGGACGGTCGCTCGCCTCGCCCTGCGGCGCCGGACGGAACTTGTAGAGCCCCTTGAGGATCCCCTCCTCCGCGCCCTCCGGCATCGGCGGCATCGGGTAGTTCTCGTTGTAGAGGGTGATGTAGTAGAAGATGTCCTCGCGGTTCGTGTACATCCGCTTCATGCCGTCCCGGAGGATCGCCGCCAGCTCGAAGGCGAAGGCGGGATCGTAGGCGACCAGGTTGGGCACGACGCTCGCCAGCACGTGGCTATGGCCGTCCTCGTGCTGGAGGCCCTCGCCGTTCAGCGTCGTGCGCCCCGCCGTGGCGCCGAGCAGGAAGCCGCGGGTGCGCTGGTCGGCCGCGGCCCAGATCAGGTCGCCCACCCGCTGAAAGCCGAACATCGAGTAGAAGATGAAGAACGGCAGCATGTCGATGCCGTGGGTGGCATACGAGGTGCCGGCGGCGATGAACGACGCCATCGAGCCCGCCTCGGTAATCCCCTCCTCGAGGATCTGCCCGTCCGTGGCCTCGCGGTAGTAGAGGAGCATCGACTTGTCGACCGGCTCGTAGAGCTGCCCCACGTGCGAGTAGATGCCGAACTGGCGGAACAGCGACTCCATGCCGAACGTGCGCGCCTCGTCCGGCACGATGGGCACGATCTTGGTGCCGATCGCCTTGTCCTTGAGGAGCTGGGTCAGGATCTGGACGAACACCATGGTGGTGGAGACGTCGCGGTCGATCCCCTCGAAAAAGCGCCCCCAGACGTCCTTCCCCTCGGGGATCGCCAGCGGCTCCTTGCGCACCCTGCGCATCGGCAGCGGCCCGCCCAGGACGCGCCGGCGCTCCATGAGATATTGGATCTCCGGGCTGTTCTCGGGCGGCCGGTAGAACGGGATCTCGCCGAACTCCTCGTCGCGCACCGGGATGTCGAAGCGGTCGCGGAAGATGCGCAGCTCGTCCTCGGTGAGCTTCTTCTGCTGGTGGGTGACGTTCTTCCCCTCGCCCGCCTCGCCGAGGCCGTACCCCTTGACCGTCTTGGCCAGGATCACCGTCGGCGACCCTTCGTGCTCGACCGCGGCCTTGTACGCCGCGTACACCTTCGCCGGATCGTGGCCGCCGCGCCGCAGGCTGTGGAGCTGGTCGTCCGGAATGTTCTTCACCAGCTCCACCAGCTCGGGGTACTTGCCGAAAAATTTCTGCCGGAGATAGGCGCCGGTCTCGACCACGTACTTCTGGTACTCGCCGTCGAGCGTCTCGTTCATCCGCTGGATCAGCCGGCCGGTGTTGTCCGCCTCGATCAGCGGATCCCAGTCGCTCGACCAGATCACCTTGATGACGTTCCAGCCGGCGCCGCGGAAGGCGGTCTCCAGCTCCTGGATGATCTTGCCGTTGCCGCGCACCGGGCCGTCGAGGCGCTGGAGGTTGCAGTTGACGACGAAGATCAGGTTGTCCAGCTTCTCGCGCGAGGCGAGCGTGATCGCCCCCAGCGTCTCCGGCTCATCCGTCTCGCCGTCGCCCAGGAAGGCCCAGATCTTCCGGTTCTGCGGATCGCGCAGGCCGCGGTCGCGCAGGTAGCGGTTGAACTTGGCCTGATAGATGGCGGAGATCGGCGACAGGCCCATCGAGACCGTGGGGAACTCCCAGAAGTCCGGCATCAGCCAGGGATGGGGATACGAGGAGAGGCCGCCGCCCGACTCCAGCTCGCGCCGGAAGTGGTCCATCTGCTCGACCGAGATCCGCCCTTCGAGGAAGGCGTTGGCGTAGATGCCCGGCGAGGCGTGCCCCTGGAAGGAGACCATGTCGCCGTCGAAGCCGCTCTCCCCCCGCCCCTTGAAGAAGTGGTGGAAACCGACCTGGTAGAGAGTGGCCGCCGAGGCGAAGGACGAGATGTGGCCGCCGAGGCCGGAGAACTTCTTGTTCGCCCGCACCACCATCGCCATCGCGTTCCAGCGCACGATGCTCTTGATCCGGCGCTCGATGGCGCGGTCGCCGCCATACTCCGGCTCCTCGCTCTTGGGGATCGTATTGATGTAAGGAGTGTTGCCGGTGAACGGCAGGACGACGTCCTTCTCATATCCCTTCTCGAGCAGCTTCTTCAGCAGGAAGCACGCCCGGTCATGTCCCTCGATCTCGACGACCTGCTCGAAGGCGGTCAGCCACTCCTCGGTCTCCTTGACGTCGCTGTCCGCCTCTCCACCCGTGTACCAATTGAGTGGAGCCTGATACGGCTTGCTCATTCCCAGGCCTCCTCGTTCCGCGCGGGCTCGATCCCACGCGCCGTCCGCCAAGGGTGACACGTCCACCCCGGCGAGACAACCCGGGAGCATATGACAAGGAGGCCCTCATCACCCCGGCCCTCTTCTCCCGTCCCCACCCACCCTCCCTCACCGGGAGAAGAGGGAGAAAAGCAAAGGCAAAGCGAAAAGCCTGGATCCTGAGGGGGCGGGGGTTCCCCTCTCCCTGTGAGGGAGGGCGGGAGGGGAAGGGAGAGGGGCCAGGGGTGAGGGCTCGGGCGGCTGCTCAAGCCATCTCCACAGCTCCCTATAAACTCCTCCCTCCCACCACCGCCCGCGCGGAGGCGCGGCGGCGGACCCGGAAGGAGCGCTCGACGGCGGTCCAGTCCTCGGGCACCAGGATCTCCGACCGCCTCATGTCGCGATCGGGGTTGAAATAGCCTCCGCCCCCGAAAGTGGTCGAGAGCAGATCGCTCAGCGAGCCGGCGGCGCCCCGGCCCGCGCGCACGCCCGACTGGAAGAGCGGCTGGAAGTCGGCCGGGTGCGTGGTGACCAGCAGCTTGAGCGTCTCGATCCCCTCGACCTCGCCGCCGTTCGCCGCCGCGGGATAGGGGAACTCGTCGGGAATGAACAGCTTGATCTCACGCCCCGGCAGCACCCCGAGCTCCAGAGCCGTCCCCGGCAGCAGGCTGTCCTCGGCGCCGGACACCGGATAGACGAGCTGGATCCGGCCGGTGAGGCCGAGGTCCAGGACGTAGACGAACAGCTCCTGGTCGTGCCGGCTGAAGAGCTTCATCGCCACCTCATCGCCCTCGTAGAAGAGCGGTCGGTTGTCGGCGTCGAGCTCCGGCGTCTCCAGGGTGAGCGAGGTCTTCCGGAACAGCTCGAAATCGACCTTCCCCTTGAGCGCGCTGGCGTCGTTCCGGAGGTCGGCCGTCAGGCGGTAGCGCGCGACCTTCTCCAGGTTGTCCAGCAGCAGCCTCACCACCCCGGGCTCATAGCGATGATGCAGGGGCATCAGGAGCTCGCCGTTCTCGCCGATCACCACCCAGGTCTCCTCGCGAAGGCAGCCCAGCATCGGCACGGGATCGTCCGGGCTCACGCCGCAGCGGGACGCCAGCAGGTAGACCCGCACCTTGGCGAAACCGTCGGGCTCGGCTCGCCGCAGCAGCTTCGAAGCGTCGAGCCCGTCGAGCAGCGCGTGGACGTCCTGCCCCGGCGGAGCCACCACCTCGACCGGCAGGCGGCTCTCCACCGCATGATTGGACTCCACCGCGCGCAGACCGGCCACGACCGCGCCCGGCTGCACCTCGCGCAGCAGGCGCGCCTCGCTGGTCACCGCCTTCACCGCCGTCAGCGACACTACTCCCAGCGGCTGATCGCCCGGCGCGATCGCCTTGGTGGAGGCCGGGTAGATCGCCCACTCCGAGCCCTCGGTCAGGCCGCAGGCGGCGCCTCCCCCCAAGATCACGCGGTCGGCCGAGCGCTGCACCACCGGCACGAACTTCATCGGCTCGATCCGGTCGACGCCGAAGACCTCGAGGTCGCGAGCCCCTTCGAGCTGCGGATGCTGATCGGTAAAGCGCGACGTCAGCCGCGGCGCCAGCGCCTCGAAGACATCCCGGTAGGTCGTGCCGGACTGCGCCTTGAGCAGCTCCTGGCTCAGGAAGAAGGTCAGCGCGCCATGGACGACCCCCGCCGGCTCCTCCACCTCGCACGCCTTCTCGTCGCGGCTGCACCCGGAGACCAGCACATACCGCTCGCCGAGAGGCAGCCAGCCGCTCGGTCCCACGTCGCGGCTGCCGTCCAGACCACCGCGGAACGCCAGCGGAATCGGCGACGGCGGGAGCTCCGCCGCGGGGCGCAGATCCGCCTCGACCCACCGCACCGCGCCGCCGAAATCGTCGCGGACGATCGTCCCCGAATGGCAGCAGTCGAAGATCAGCGTCGCCGCGGAGGTCTTAGCGGTCAGATCCTTGAGCCAGAGATAGATCTCGTCGTCCTTGATGTCGCGGTTCGGGTGCGGAGCCCGGCCGCTGTCGTAGGGAACGATCGTCTCGTCGAGCCCATCCGGCTCATCCCCTTCGAGATCGGTCATCTGCGAGCCGTGGCCGCTGTAGTGGACCACCACGATGTCGTCCTTCCCGATCCGCGCGACCAGCTCCTTCATCGCTGTGAGGATGCCTTCCCGGGTCGCCTGCTCGTCCTTGAGTGACACGACGTGATCCCCGGGAAAATTGAAAGATCTCTCGAGAACCTGCCGTATCACCTCGATATCGTTGATGCAGCCGCTGAGCTGCCCACGCGGGGCGAAGTTGGGATAGCGGTTGATACCGATCAGCAGGGCCCACTTCTGGCGGTCGTCGGGGGAGGAAGTCATGACGGAGAGGTCTCCTTTCGAGGGTGGTCCCCGAAGGGAGACCCTCTTCGGCAGCTATTGTGTAGCGTCAGGGGCTGCCGACGGCAGCAGGAAGCTCACGCTCATGGGATCGATGATCTGCCATTTTGAAGACGGCTCCTTACTGCCCTCATTGAAGCTTAGATTTTCGAACGTAATTTGCAGATGTATGGGCTTGTCGCGGACCTCGGGAGCATAATCCTTCCCTCCGAGATACGTATAATTCCACCATATCCATCGCTCCGTTCCAATCTCGGAAGTCTGGCGAGTGTCAGGAGAGCCAAGAAGCTTCTCGACTTCAGCGGCCGTCTTTCCTTGCACAAGCCTCTGGATCTCATCGAAGGAGCGATTAGATCGAGGCCCCTCATGACACCCAACCAAGCTTAAGAGCAGTGAAATTGTTAGCAATATTTTAGACGCTGTTTTCACGTTTTTTTCTCTTTCGTAGGGGGGCCGGCAGATTGTACCGGCCTCCCGATTGAGACGAGCAGGTCTAACGGTCGCGGCCTACTCGGCGCACAGGACCTTCGCCTCCCCCGCGCGAGGGAGGATTGACTACATCCATTTTGTTCGGAGGGGGTAGAGGCACTCCATCTGGATCTCGACCTCCGTCCCCTCGGTGCTTCTTCGCGTCGTGCTCGTGCTCCTTTTCCGACATGGCACCCTCCTTCTCAAAGGTGTTTTGGACCTGAGGAGACGCAAGACCACGAAGCCGTGCTTGGTTGTCGTTGCACCCCCGGGCGGTTACACCGAGAAAAGAAACGACCAGCAAGAGGATGTTTAGCGACGCACCGAGGTAGGATTCCAATCTCCCTGGATCTCGAATCCGCCCCAGTAGAATGGGGCCTTTCGAACCGAGTTCCGCAACATAGCTTTCTGCGCCTCCCGGAGTGCGGCGGCAGGAGGAATACCCTTTGCTAAATAGTCATGATAAAATATCTTCATCAATTGGGCAGTCGCAAGATCATCGATGGGCCATAGACTCATCATTACCTGCGTAGCTCCAGCCACAAGGAAAGCCTGGGGCAACCCCACGACACCCTCACCCGGAACACTCTCGCCGCGTCCGGTGTTACAGGCGCTCAAAACCACTAAGCTCGCCGGAAGTTCCAGGCTGTAGATTGCCGAAGCGCGCAAGAAGCCATCCTTGTAGTGCCCATGGCGATCTCTCAGCGAGAGAACGAGAGCACTATTTCTTCCGTCACCTCCAGACCACTGGCCGTGCATGGTAAAGTGGAGGTTCTGGAAACTGCTAAGCCGCCCGCTCAGGACCAGTTCACGAGTGGCATCAAAACCAGTTGCGCTCCAGACACCCCGTGGACCGGCTTCCATCAAGATCGCATCGGCCTCTTCCTTGGCATGCTCGAGCCGGTCGAACTCACCATAGAGAGAATTGATCATCAATTCAGAACGGCTATGAGGCGATATTGCAGAATGCCTACCCAAGCGTTCATCGCGAATACTGCAAACTGGATCCGAGAGTATCCCAAGACGGTTTGGAGGCGGCTTCCTCCCGGTGGATCGGGCCCGTATCGCTGCGACCACAGATGCCGATGGAACTCTAACGATTTCATGCCCGACAATTAGCGGACTGGGCCATTGACCATAATTTCCTGGAGCAGGAGGATCCTGAGGGTCCGGCAAAACTCCGAAAGGCACGGTTTGTAAAATGGCGGGCGCCGAAATCACCAGCCGCTTCTGGCCTAACCAATAAGCCGCCGGTCCCAACAAAATGCGGGACAGCTCTTCAGCCGCCAAGCGAGCTTCGTGAAACTTCTCCTGCCGCGCACTCACGGCGAGAAGTTGGGCAACCCTCTTGGTCAGATCTTCGATCCGCTGCCGGGGCGGCAATTGGAAAACTTGATGAAAATTATTTCCCACTACCCAAAGATAGCTCGTCGACTTTCCAAGGTGATATTCCAAGAGAAGCGTATCGGCATCCAGAACAGAGCTTTGGATTCCCGATAAGGAGAGTATCGTAGGGATCGAAAGTCTGGCATTATGATCGAACCTTGGCTGGACCGACGATACGCTCTCCAAGAGACTACGAGAGCGTGCTTGCTCGCTGACCCGAAGGGCTTGCGCGTCATATCCCGCGGATGGATGTAACCGATCCTCCCAAAGAAGTATCTCAATCAACTCATCATAGACGTCCTGCTTCGTTGCAAAGAACGGTATCTGAAGATCACGGCCTACCACCGCACGCATGTTCTCTACACATTTGACAGCCGCTTCAGCCTGCTTCTGCGCAGCGATTGGGTTGCCGCGCGCAACCTCAAGACGAGTGAGTCCAAGGAGTGCGGCTGCCTCAACCTGGGCATCCTGTCCCCTCGCCAGCAACAGTGCCTGTTCGTAGGCTCTCCGGGCATCCTTCTCCTGGCTCAAGAGCAAATAAGTCCCCCCCAGGTTCGTCAACACCGTGGCTTCTGCCAATGGATTATTCTCGCTTTTGGCAATAGCTAGAGCCTGTTGAAAAGGGCCGAGCGCCTCTTGGGGCCGCTTGTCGTTCAAAAAGGTCGAGGCGATCCCGTTCAGGCTTCTGGACATACCGTCAGCGCTCTTTATCCGCCTTTGAATTCGGAGAGCTTCCAGGTAGAATTTACGGGCCTGGTCCTGCTCGTGCAACTTCGAATAGAGTTTCGCCATCCCAACCCAGAGGAAGGCCTTAGGCTCGGAGTCGTCCTGATCCTTTACGATCCTGAGTGCGTCCTGGAATTCTGATTTAGCCTGCCTGAAGTTACCCGCATCGGAGAAGATCTCGCCCATCGCCGTCAGCGTCCTAACCTCTTGCGAGGAATCAAGACCTTTCCAAGCGACTCTTTCCCGCTCCAGCGTTTCCAAGGCTTCTACAGACTTCCCTTGCATGCGTAGTACGATGCCCAGAGAATAGAGAGACCAAGCAATGACCCTACGATTGTTGCTTCGCTGGCCTTGAAGAAGAGCTTGTTGATAGCTTTCTTTTGCCTCTTCTACGAGTGAGTGCTTAAAATAGGCGGTCCCGATTGCGATATCGATCCGCCCCTCATTGGCAAAATCACGAGCATCGTGGTACAAGGCCTTGGCCTGTCGCAACACGGGCAGCGCCCTTTTCCATTCAGTTCCATCGGCATATAGCTCCCCCAAGGCACGAAGTGCGTCAGCCCTACGGACCTTATTTCCCGACCGCTTCCAGAGGATTGCCGCCTCCTGCAGCTCTTTCTCTGCGGAGTAGTCTTTCGCCTTAGCCCTAAAGAAGAGCAGCTCGGCTGCGGCATCATCGCTGTCTTTCTTTGTCGCAGTGCGCTCCGCGGCAAGCCATATTCGGTAAGGACCAGCTTCACGCGCCGATGTGCCGGAGACCTCAACGCGATACGTGCCGGTAACCGACGCCACGAAATGTAGCGGTTCTTCCCCCATGTTCCCATTGGGGCTATTAACAGTCAAGAAGGGTTTACCGTCGACACCTGACGCCGTGACCTTGAGATCGACCCCATCCTGATAGGCGATGACCGTCACGAACTCGCCTGCCTTCAGCGGCAACGGGTAGACATGCACGGCTCCCTTCTGGAGCTGTCTCACCACAGCGCTGCGAGTCGGGGTATCGAACGGCACCTTCAACGGAGCCGCCCGATGCGGCGCGGGATCGGCCGGCCGCGCGGAAGCGGTAGGAACGGGAGACTTCAAGCCCCCAAAAAGGTAATAACTGGCCGAGAGAGCGCAGAAAGCGATCAGGCTGGTCTTGGCGAGCATCAGCTCTCCTCAATATGCCAATAGGGCGCACGGCTTTGCCATCGAGGCGCCGCGCGACCTCCAAAACTTTGGAGCAGGAGACAAGCTCCTATTCTAACTGTAGCGAGTGCGGGAAAGCGACTCAGCGCGCCGAGGAAACGATCCTCAGAGGGTAGCTCCAGGCAGTGGGGCCTGGTCGTCCCTGGCTAAGTGGGGCAACTTGAACGGTGTAATTCCCCGGGGGCAGGGCTTCGGCCGGAAGGTGGATGCTGAGGTAGCCCCCTGCTTGCGCCACGTCGAGCGACCACTCCGACCTTTGGGTACCGTCATGAACGAAATCGACTTTATAAAGCTGACGTGGCGTTTCTGTCGGCAAAGGCAGAGTGATGTACGCAGGGAGAACTACCGGCTCACCCTTACCGGAGTCGATTCCGCGGGTACTCCCCTTCGCCTCCAGAGTAAGTACGGTGCGGGTCGCCTGAGGTTTCCGGAGCTCTCTAAAAAGCTCCACATTCCAGATCCCAAGTCCAACCGAAATCACCAGGAGCGCGGCGGTGGCATAGCCTCCCCACACAGACGCGAGAAAGGGTCGCCTAACGGGTCGCGCCAGGGACTTTTCCTCAACGGAAGGTTTCAACGTCTCTCGAAGCCGCCTCCAATCCGCGGCCGCCTCGAAGTCGGCGACGGGCTCAGCCACCGCGACGGGCGGCTTGAGGAACTCGCCGAGATCCAGGAGCAACTCCGCACAATGTTTACAGACGGCGAGGTGACTCTGGATCTTCTCGTCCTCGGCCGGTGAAAGCTCGTTCGCCTGATAGGCGGTCAGAGTCTCCGGGCTGGGATGCTCTTCGGGGTCGCGCCGGTCCTCCTCGGAGAGGAAGCCGAGCATCTCATCCAGATCTCGGATCTCGTCGCTCACAGGAGTATCTCCTTGAGCCGCTTGCTCGCTTGATGCAGATGGGCTTTGACGGTCTCGATAGAAATTTTCATGACAGTTGCAATTTCATGATACTTGAGACCCTGCACGTACCGCAATTCGCAACAGGCCCGCATCTGGGGCGGCAGCTTTTGAAGCGCTGCGTGAAGGCGGGCACGGCGCTCCCGGTCGATCATCGCCTCCAGCACGGTCTTCTCGCCCGAAGGCAGGACGAGTCCCGAGCCCGGAGCGCTCTCGCTTTCCGGAGAGCGGTCGATGGAGACCTCCGGAGCATCCCGCTTCTCCGCCTTCTTCCCCCGGATCGCGTTCCGGAAGACGTTCGTCTGAATCTCGAACAGCCATCTTTCGAATCGTGAATCACGTCGAAAGGTATCTATAGCTTTAAAGACACGGGAGAACACATCTTGGGTGAGATCGCGGCTTTCTTCATGAGGAAAGCCCTTATGACGAAAAAAGTTGAGGACCTTCCGGTAATGGAGGTTGTAGAGCTGGCGCTGGCTCTCCTCGACGTCGATCCCGTTCTGGATCTTCTCGATCAGGAGGAGGCTGGGGTCTTGGTCCATCAAGTAAGGAATCGACCCATCTGAAGAGGCAACGGGAGACACACGCCCAGCACGGGTTGCTGCGAGGGGGTGCGACATCGAGATGCCTGGAATCCGACCCTAGGTACAGCGAATGACGCCAAAGTACAGGAAAGTCTCCTAAGTGAACATATGTCTTTCGGACTGAATCTGTCAATTCCCAGGCCGGGTTAGACTCTCCGCATGGCCTGGACGATGTTGATGACGGACGAGGAGGGCCGGGCGTTGCAGGAGACCTTCGTGCTCCTGGACGACGAGCTGGTGGAGTACTTCGGCGGGCTGGAGGAGTTCGCGGCGTTCCGCGGCCTTCAGGGGCTCGATCGGGACGTGGATACGTGGATCGACGCCGAGGCGCGGGAGCAGCTAGAGCGGGAGGCGGCGGAGCTGGCGGCGCGGGCGCGGCGGCGCGAGGTTCCGGAGCCTCCGGAGTGGGTTGGGCTGGAGGGGACGAGCGACATCCGGCTCGGCGAGGAGCTCGGCTGGAACGGGCTGCTCGAGGTCCTCCAGAAGCTCGCGCACCTCCTCCATCTGGCGCGCACTCTGAAGCTGGAGGTCTGGGCGCTCCCCGACGACTAGGAGCCCACGTGGCAGAAGGGTGGTTCCTCGTTGATCGAAGGGCTTGTAGAGACGTTCCCAGCCCGTCCACGACAATCTGTGCAGGCCACGGGGACGGCGGGACGTCTCCGCCGGAGCGCATGCCGTCGCCGAGGGCAAGGCCCGACCGGGGCAGCGCGGGTCCGTTGGCGGCTTTCTCACGGGGAGTGGCAGATGGAAGGACATGCCCTTCGAGGAGACGTCCCGCCGTCCCCGTGGACTTTGGAAGGTTGTCGTGGACGGGCTGGGATCGTCTCTACAAGCCCTTCGATCGAGGCGCGGATCGCCCTCGCGCCTGTAGAGATGCCCCTTTCGCCTCCCGCGGCGGCGCTTTCGCCTCGCAAGGCGGCGCTTCCGCCTGGCGAGGCGACGCTTCCGCCGGAAGCGGCGAGACCGGCGCCGGAAGCGGCGGCGCTCTCGCCTGGAGCGGCGGGACTCTCGCCTCTGGAGGCGAAGGCGCCGCCTCTGGAGGCGAAGACGCCGCCTCTGGAGGCGAAAGCGCCGCCTCTGGAGGCGAAGGCGCCGCCTCTGGAGGCGAAGACGCCGCCGCGCGAGGCGAAGCGGGCGCCTTCTCCGGCGGGAGCGCTAATTGACCGGCGGCTCGACGGGCGAGCCGAACAGCTCCTGTCCCAGGGCGTCGCACTCGCGGCGGAAGCGCTCCTCCAGCTTCGAGCGGTCGGGCTCGGAGAGGAAGGACTGCCGGAGGGCCGCCCGGGAGAGGCCCACCAGCTCGGCCGGCGAGTAGCCGAAGGTCTGGTGGAGGCGGAGGAACTCCATGGTGAGGTTGGTGTTGAAGAAGGCCGGATCGTCCGAGTTGACCGAGAGCGCCAGGCCCGCCCGGTAGAGGCGGTCGAAGGGGTGGCTCGCCAGGTCGGGCGACACCCCCAGGCAGACGTTCGAGGTCGGGCAGACCTCCAGCGGCACCTGCGACTCGCGCAGCTCCTCAATCAGCGCCGGGTCCTCCACCGCCCGCACGCCGTGGCCGATGCGCTCGGCGTCGCAGACCTGGAGGGCGGAGCGGATCGACTCGGGGCCTGCGTGCTCACCGGCGTGGACCACCCGGTGGAGACCCTCGCGCTTGGCGGTGGCGAAGTGCTCGCGGAAGGGCTCGTTGGGATAGAGGCGCTCCGATCCGGAGAGGCCGAGCGCCGCCACCACGCCGCGCCGCCAGCCGGCCAGCGCCCAGTCGAGCGTGTGGTCGGCCGGCTCGACGCCGACGTTGCGCACGATGTCCGGGATCAGCCGCAGGGTGACGCCGTGGCGCCGCTCTCCCTCCGCGATCGCCTCGGTGAGGGCGGCGAGCACCTTGTCGCCGTTGACGCCGTTGGCGAGGTGGGTGGAGATGGTGAAGTGGGCTTCGGTGTAGACGACGTTCTGGTAGGCCTGCTCGGTGAGGAAGTCGAGCGCCAGGAGCTGGAAGTCCTCGGGCTTCTGCAGGGCGCGCGAGCAGGCGAGGTAGACCTGGACGAAGTGCTCGAAGTCGGTGAAGCGGAACCAGCGCTTGAGCCCCGCCTCGTCACTGGCCGGCAGGTCGATGCCGTTGCGCCGCGCCAGCTCCAGCAGCACGGCCGGGCGCATCGCGCCTTCCAGGTGGACGTGGAGCTCGACCTTCGGGAGTCTCATCAGGAACCGGTCGATGCTCACGCGGGGCCTCTTTCCTGGTCGGCTTCCTTGGCGCCTTTGATGCCGGCTGCGGGGGGGCGCAGACGGCGCCGGAGGCGCTCGATCACGGGTTCGGGGACCAGTCCGGTGAGGTCGCCGCCGAGGGCGAAGACCTCCTTGACCAGCCGGCTGGAGAGATAGGTGTACTCGACGTGGGGCATCATGAACACGGTCTCGACCCTGGGGTTGAGCCGGCGGTTCATCAGCGCCATCTGGAGCTCGTACTCGAAATCGGAGACGGCGCGCAGGCCGCGCACCACGGCGCGGCCGTCCACGCGGTCCATGAAGTCGACCAGGAGCCCCGAGAAGCTCTCCACCCGCACGTCGCTGTCAACCATGCCGCGGATCATCTCGATCCGCTCCTCGACGGAGAAGAGCGGTTTCTTCCCTTCGTTGAGCAGCACGGCGACGACGACCTCATCGAACAACGGGAGACAACGCTCGATGATGTCGAGGTGGCCGTTGTGCATGGGGTCGAACGACCCGGGATAGACGGCGATCCGCTTTCTTCTCATCGCTCCGAGGTGAGGTTGAAGGTGATGACGTTGTGGGCGGCGTCGGTGACCCGCAGCAGCAGCAGGTCGCCGGGCTTGGCCGTCTCGATCAGCAGCGTTTCGGTGCGCGCGTCGAGCAGGCCGTCGGCCGTCCGCACCGGCTTCCACTCCTGGGCGTTGATGCTGACCACGGCCTCGCGCAGCGGGCTCAGGGCGTCGCGCACGGTGACCCGCAGCAGCTTGCCGTCGTGCTCCTTCTCCACCTTGACCAGCTCGGGAGGCGTGTGGTCGATCACCACCGGATCGCTCACCCGCTCGGCCACCAGGACGGCGTCGGGATCGTTCGACGGCCGGTCGGAGGCGCGCAGGCGGAAGCGGAACACGCCGTCGGGCAGCGACGTGGCGTCGAAGCTGTAGTGGTCCTCCTTGAGATCCTTCACCACCTGGAGCCAGCCCCCCTCCTTGCCGCCGGCCTCGGAGGCCGGACGGAAGGAGAGATCGTAGACCAGATCGTCGCCGTTGGGGTCGGTCGCCGTCCACCGCAGCGTCTGGTATCCCAGCTTCCAGAGCACCTTGGTCCGCCCGCTGCTGTCCTCGTCGGGCGCGGGGGTGAGGCTGTTGAAGATCCCCTCGCGGTTCGGATGGGCCGGCTCGTAGACCTGGTTGGTGGGATTGAAGCTGGCCGGCACCAGGATCTGCCCTGGATCGAGCACCTGGAGCGCCACGATCTTCGGCGTCAGGTTCTCCTGCCGGTAAGAGAGCTCGGTCTCGTAGAGGCGGGGAGAATTGTGCTCACCGGCCTTGAGCTCGACGCGGAACTGCACGAAGCGCCCGCGGGGCACGCCGGAGAGCGAGACCTCCCGCCCCTCGCGCGGCTCGGTCCAGGGGGACCAGGTACGGTCCGGCTCGGCGCTGACGCCGCTGCGGAAGGAGACTCGCACGGCGCCGCCGGCCGGGAGATCGCCCTGCCAGGAGAAGGTGCCGAAGCGGGCCACCTGCTCGGCGTCGAGCGCCGGGCTGGTGTAGGTGCCCGACGTCTCGGTCCCCCGGGTGACGCGGAAGAGGGCGGCGGCGTTGGTGGTGGCGAAGACCGGCCCGGGCTCGCCCGGCAGCACGGACACGATCTGCCGCTCGTCGACGTCCTTCTCGAGCAGCATTTGCTGATCGGCCCAGCGGTAGAGCTTCCCCTCCAGGCCGGTGGCCACCCAGAGCTGGCCGTTCTGGTAGAGGAGGTCGTAGACAGTGTCGTCGGCGAAGGTCCAGAGGCTCTCGACCACGCCGGCGGGAGAGATCGAGAGCACCTCGCTGCGCGGGGCCGCGCCGGCTCCCCCCTTGCGGCCGGCCCGCACCGTCGGCGCCTCGACCGGCTCGACGCTCACCGAGACCGACGGCTGCGTGACGCCCTTGCCGCGTCCCGGCGTGGCGCGTGCCGGTGGCTCCGCAGCGGCCTGGTCGCGCGCCTGATCGACCAGGCTCGCCTCGGAGGCGATCACCGCGGCGTAGCAGGTGCCGTCCGGCGCCACGGCCAGGGAGACGACCTCGGGCTGCTGGGCGTCGTAGAGGGTGCGCGCCTTGCCGTCCGGACTTACGCGGAGGATCAGCCCCTCGCCGGAGGTGCCGACCAGGACATCGCCGCCGGGGAGCGGCGCGACCGTGCGGATGTGCGTGTCCTCGCTGTCGTAGAGGATCTTCCCCTTGCCCTTGGAATCGACCTTGAACAGTTTTCCCTGCGTGCCGGTGCCCACCAGCAGGGAGCCGTCGGCGGCGCGGGCCAGCGCCCAGATGTAGGTCTCGCCGGGATCGAAGAAGACCTCGGCCTTCGCCGGCTTGCCGGGAGTGCCGGGAGGAATCTTGTAGACCTTCCCTTTCGGCGAGGTGCCGGCGTAGACCGTGCCGTCGGGATCGGCCCAGACGGCGAAGACCTCGGGCTCGGGGGCCGCGAAGAGCTCGGTGACGGCGCCCTTGCGGTCGATCCTGAGCACCTTGCCGGCGTTGCCGGTGCCGACCACCCAGCCGTCGCGGTCGACGGCGGCGGTGAGCAGGAAGGGCTCGGAGATCGAGGCCACGCGCTCGACCTTGGGGGCGAGCTGCATGCGGCCGAGCGCGTCGACGCTGACGCCGTCGAGGGTGCCGGCGAGGAAGGCGGCCTGGCTGCGCGCCTGGAAGATCTTGACCTGCGTGCCGCGCGCCGGCAGGGCCGCGGCCGCCAGCAGCAGACCGGCGATGAATTGGACTCGCGCTCTCCTCATAGTTCCCCTTAAGTCTACTTTGTCAGATTGGCCTTGTCCGTCGGAGCCGCCCGCCCGAACCCTCACCCCTGGCCCCTCTCCCTTCCCCCGCCCCTCATGATCCAGGCTTTTCTCCCTCTTCTCCCGGTGAGGGAGGGTGGGAGGGGACGGGAGAAGAGGGCCGGGGTGATGAGGGCCAACGCCAAAGCCAAGGTGAATCTGACAAAGTAGGATTAAAAGCACCTCTTCTTGGTTTCCTATACGCCTTTGGATGCCACGTCGGTGCCCGGCGTCTCCCCGGTGTCGTCGTCTCCGGCCACCGGCTCGCGGCGGCGCACTTCGAGGTCGATCCTCACCAGCCCCTGGATCGGCACGTCCATCGCCTCGCGCTTCTGCTGCACCACGGCCGAGCGCAGGGCGACCGCGCTCCCCGAGGCCGCGGCGCCCCAGAGGGAGCGCACCGAGCCGGGCAGCCGGGGCATGGCCTCGCCGGCTACCGAGAGCCCGGGACCGCTGTAGATCCCCAGCACCAGCAGATCGCGCCGCGAGTGGAAGGAGCGCAGCAGCTCGAGCGCCTGCGGGAAGCTCACCGGATCCGAGGGCTCCAGGGCGAGCCGGGCGGCGTCGACGCTGGCACCGTCGCCCACCAGCAGCGAGTAGGTCCCCGCCTGCAAATCGCCGGGGAGGTCGAGCGGCAGCGAGCGCCGGAAGCGGGCGCCGCGGTAGGGGACGAAGTCGAGGTTGAGCGTCACCCGGTCGCCCGGATGGACCACGGTACGGCTGGCGTGGGCGCCCACCAGATTGGCGAAGGTCGGGTTGTCGGTCTGGCCGACCTCGACCTCGACGCTGTCGACGTCGACCTTCTGCAACGAGTTCTGCGCCAGGTAGGAGACGATCGAGATCAGGAAGGTCGAGGCCTCGCTGACCGCGCCGTTGCCGTCGAAGCTCTGGCGCACGACCAGGTCACCGTAGCCGCGGAGGCGGAGACGGGCGGTCATATCGAGGCTCTGCGAGCCGCTCGTGTAGCTCGCCGCCTCGAGCCCGGCGACCATGCCGCTCCCCACCAGCAGGGGCATGAACTCGGGGAGCGCGGCGAGGCGCATGTGGTACTCGCGCGGGCGCTCGCTGTTGATCTTCACCAGCATCGGCACCATCGGCGCCACGGCGCCGATCCGTCCCTGGATGCCCGTCTTGCGGTCCTGCTCGAAGGCGCCGATGATCTTGCCCGTATTCGAGATCTTGAACGAGCTGTTGGCGCTCGACAGGACGGTGACCACCTCGGCGGTCGCCATCGGCACCTTCACCGGACCCAGCCCCAGGAACGGATGGCCGAAGGCGAGCACCTGGTCGCCGTAGCGGTCGGTCACCGTGCCGTTCGCGGCGAGCTGGAAGTCGCCGTCGACCAGCACGACGTCCACCGCCTGGCCCGGCTTGAGCTCGTCCGGCACCGTGCCGGCCGCCGCCTTGCCGGCCGACGCGACGCTCCCCAGCACCTGCCGCAGCATCCCCTGCGACTGCTCGCCGAAGCCGGTGGCGGTCCACTGCACGGCCGGCGCGGCGCCGTCGGTGAAGCGCGGCAGCAGGCGCGCGAACTGGCTGGCCAGCAGGTTCTTGGGGAGGTGGTTGGTGAGGATGTCCGAAAGGTTGATCTGGGGGGGCGGCGGCGACACCGCGATCGGCTTGAGGCCGGAGAGCTGGCGCATCGAGCCGATCGGGGTGATGCCGGCGATCGCCTCGTTGGTGAACGGCCAGCTGAAAGCCACCGCGCCGGCGAGCCGGCCGTCGATGAACACCGGGCTCCCCGACATGCCGCCGGCGACGCCGCTCTTCTCGAGCCCCTTGCCGGTGAGGCGGGCGAGGATGTAGCTGACGTCCGGGCTGACGTTGCGCATGATGCCGATCACCTCGACGTCGAAGCGCTCGGGCTCGGTGCCGGAGAAGACGGAGAGGCCGTAGCCGTGCTGGCCGCGCTGGATCTCGTTGAGGGCGATCGTCGGCGGCGCGCCCGCCGGGATGGCGGAGGCCTCGACGGCCTTTTCGGCCTTCGCGGAGGCGGCCTCGGCGGCCGTCGGCGGCGCCGTGCACAGGGCCGCCGCGGCGAGCAGGAGCGCCGTCCGGATCGAGACGCCAAACGCTGGGTGCTTCATGCTTCGTCCTCTCCCGTGGGCCGGGCCGGAGGAGCTTCCCCCCGGGCCGTCGATCGGCCGAGATCCCGTTCCAGGCGCTCGGCGGGAAATCTCCCTGTCCGTAGAACCACGAGCCCCTCCCCTTCTATTGCCACCAGCGTCGACGGCGGACCCCCGGGGAGCACGCCGCCGTCCACCACCATCGCGTCCTCGCCCGCGAGCAACTCGCCGAGGGCCGCCGGATCGAGGATCGGCTCGGCGCCGCTCCGGTTGGCGCTGGTGGCGGTGAGGCCGTGCCCTAGCGCCGCCAGCAGCCCGCGCAGCTCCGCGTGATCCGGCACCCGCACGGCCAGACTCTGCTCTCCGGCCGAAGCCGGCAGCGGGCGCGCGACCGGCAGGATCACGGTCAGCGGCGCCGGCCAGACGGCGAGGAAGCGGTTCACTATATGCATCTCGGCGTCGATTCCCAAGCCCGCGAGCTGCTCGCGGCCGGCGATCACCACCGGCAGCGCCTTGCCCGCCTCGCGCTCCTTGATCCGATAGATCGCCTCGACCCCCGTCTGGTTCCAGGGATCGACCCCCAGTCCGTAGCTCGACTCGGTGGGGAACGCCACCACGCCGCCGCGCGCCAGGAGCGAAGCCAAGGGCTCGATCGGATCGCCGAAGTGGAAGACCCTCACCTCCCCGGCCCTCCTCTCCCAGCCCTCCACCCACCCTTCCGGGGAGAGGAGGGAGAAAAACGAGAACAAAGACAGGCAGGAGCCGAGGCCCCTCTCTCCCCGTCCAGAAAATTCACTGTCCAAAGTGTTTTGTAGAGACGTTCCCAGCCCGTCCACGACAACCTGTGCAGGCCACGGGGACGGCGGGACGTCTCCGGCGGAGGGATGGCCGGCGCCGACGGCAAACGTCTTCTGGGCAGGCCGCACTCGAATCCAGCGGTCGTCGCGGCGGCCTTCTCACCGGCGGTGGAAGAAGGAAAGAGTTCCTCTCCGGCGGAGACGTCCCGCCGTCCCCGTGGACTCCTAAAAGGTATCGTGGATGGGCTGGGAACGTCTCTACAAAACAGATCCCTTCGATCAGCCGCGATTCCTGCCGCGCAGGCTCCTAGGGTAGGCGGAGGGCCGGGCCAGGGGGTCAGGGCTCACTTCCGCTTGCGCGCCGCGCCGGCGATCAGCTCGCGGGCGTGGGAGAGGGAGGTCTCGGTGATCTGTTTGCCGGCGAGCATGCGGGCGGTCTCCTCGACGCGCGCCTCAGCGTCCAGCGCCTCGACGCTCACGCTGGTGCGTTCGCCCTCTACCCGCTTGGCGACCTTGAAGTGGAGGTCGCCGTGGCTCGCCACCTGTGGCAGGTGGGTGACGGCGAGGATCTGCCCCCCTTTGGCGAGGCGCTGCAGCTTGGCGCCCAGCGCGGCGGCCTCGGCGCCGCCGATGCCGGTGTCCACCTCGTCGAACACCAGGGTGGGACGCGCCTGTTCGGTCTCCCCCCGCGAGGCGAGCTGGAGGGCAAGATGGATGCGCGACAGCTCGCCCCCCGAGGCGATGCGCGCCAGCGGCCGCGGCGGCTCCCCCGGGTTGGGCGCGAAGAGGAAGACGACCTGGTCGATGCCGTCGCGGCCGAAATCGATCGCTTCCCCCTCGATTTCCAGCGGGCTGCCGGCGCGGCGGCGGCGTTCGAGCGCCACGGAGAGGCGCGCGCGGGCAAGGCCGAGATCCTTCAGCTCCCCTTCGATCCGCGCGGTCAGCGCCCTCCCCCACTCCTCGCGGGCGGCGGAGAGCGCCTGGGCCGCCTCGCGATAGGCGGCGAGGGCGGCGGCGACCTTCCCCGCCAGCTCGTCGCGGTCGTCGGCGTCCCCTTCGAGCTCGGCGAGCTCGGAAGCGATCTCGGCCCGGCGGGCCAGGACCGACGCGGAATCCCCGCCGTGCTTGCGGAACAGGCGTTCGAGGGTGGCCAGCCGTTCCTCGATGAAGTCGAGCCGCGCCGGATCGGCCTCCAGGCCGTCGAGCCGGTGGCGAAGCGAGCGGGCCGTCTCCTCCAGGCGGATGCGCGCCTCGTCGACTTCCTGCCGCCAGGCCGCCGCGGCCGGCTCCCAGGTTTCGACATCGGCGAGCAGCGAACCGGCGCGGGCCATGCGGTCGACCGCCGCGTCCTCCTCCTCGACCAGCAGCGCGAAAGCGGTGCCGAGAGCGACGGTGATCGCCTCGGCGTTGCGCAGCACGTCGCGCTCCGCCCGCAGCGCCAGCTCCTCGCCGGCGAGCGGCTTGGCGTCGTCGATCTCGGAGGCGTGGAAACGGAGGAGGTCGATCCGCTCGCGCCGCATGCGGTCGTCTCCGGACAGGCGCTCCAGCCGCTCGGCGAGACGCCCATGGCTATCGAAAGCCTCGGCCACGCGGGCCAGGAGCGGCACCGCCGCCGCGCCGCCACTGCGGTCGAGCATCGCCCGCTGGAGGTCGGGCTCGATCAGGCCGAGCTCGTCGCGCTGGCCATGGATGCGCAGCAGGTAGGGAGCGAGATCGGCGAGCAGCCGCAGGGTCGTCGGCTGGTCGTTGACGAAGACGCGGTTGCGCCCGCTACGGCCGATCTCGCGGCGCACCAGCACCTCGCCCCCCTCGATCTCGAGCCCGGCCTCCTCCAGGACCGACCGCCACCCCTTCCCTTCCGGCTCGAAGACGCCGGAGACGGTGAGCGCCTCGGCCCCCGTGCGCACCAGGTCCGTGCTGGCCCGCGCGCCGGCGAGCAGCGACAGCGAGTCGACCACGATCGACTTGCCCGCGCCCGTCTCGCCCGACAGCACGTTGAACCCCGCCCCGAATTCGACGGCGGCTTCGGCCAGGACGGCCAGGTTGCGGACGTGGATCTCGCGCAGCACGTCGGAAGGATCGGCTAGGTCAGGAAGCGGGTCACGGGACGACGGTACCAATGGGACGGCTGGAAGTCTATCAGAGCCGCCGCCGCCAAAATACCGTCCTTACGGAACCGACCCGCTCCACTTGGCGAGGCTCCCCAGCTCCAGGCCGTCGTAGAACAGCGGCGCGATCCGGACGCAGTCGACGGCGATGCTGTAGCGGTCGCCGGCGGCCACCATCTGGAAGTCGGAGACGTGAAGGGCGGCGAGGTCGTGAGAACCGAGGAGGCCGCTCCATTTGGCGGTGGTGAAGGTGTCGTTCTGGGCCGTGAGGGCGATGGTGCCGCCGTCGGCGAGCAGGATGCCGTACTTCTGCATCGCCCGCGCCACCACCCGCGCGCCCGCGTTGGGCAGGCTCGCGAGAGGATAGTCCGCGCGCAGGCGGAGCCGCGTGCCATAGGGAGGCGCCGACGGCGGTCCGCTCGTGGGGTTGGTCGTGTGCGTCGCCGGATGGACGTAGACGTGCTGGCGGATCCGGCTGTTGGGCAGGATGAAGCGGATCGCGTGATCGATGTGGCCGGCCGCCACCTCGTCGGCGCTGAACAGCAGGGGCGCCATGGGAAAGCCGGCGCCGTCCGCGCTGGTGCAACCCTGGCCGCGCGCGACCGGCGGATAGGTGATGTTCGTGTCCCACACGGCGAGGCAGCCCCCCTGGAACTGGCTGGTGGCGGGGCCGGTGATGTTGGCCCGCCACATCTCGTAGAGCCTGTGGTTCGGCCGGTCATCGACGAGCAGGTGGCAGTCGCCGTCGCCGAGGCACTGGTAGCCGGTCTCCCCCTCCAACGCGCCGTTTGCGGGCACGGGCATCGGCACGGGGTCGCAGTCGGGAAAGAAGAAGTCGCCCGTCGGGATGAAGGTGCGAGGCGGGCTGCTGTCTGCTTCCAGCACCTCGATCGAGAAATCGATCTGCATCTGGCCGCCGCCCCAGCCCACGCCGTTGAGCCAGTTGATCACCAGCGACGACTCGGCGTCGAGGGGTGCCGCGGAGATGTCCTGATACCAGGGGGAGTCGGCGGGAAAATAGGGCCCATGCCCCGCCGATGGCGGACCCTGGGCCTCCGCGGAGAGGGCAAAGAGGAGCAGCCCGCAGAGAGCTACGCCACACCGCATTTCAACCCATGCCCGAATCGCCATAGAGTGATTCTACGTCGACTCGGGGCGGGGGCAAAGCAAAAAGGACCACCCGAGCCGGATGGTCCCCATCTCATTCCTTTTTATAGGGAGCGCCCCAGGGATGCCTGGAGGCGCGAAGAGATTAGATTTCAGGCAATCTTGTTGACGTTCTCAGCCGCCGGGCCCTTGTTGCCCTGGACGACGTCGAACTCGACCCGGTCGCCCTCGGCCAGGCTCTTGAAGCCCGAGCCCTGGATGGCCGAGTGATGCACGAAGAGGTCCTTGCCCCCATCCTCCGGCGTGATGAAGCCGAAGCCCTTGGTGTCATTGAACCACTTCACTTTTCCAGTGTTCCGCATGTCTTTTGTCTCTCTTTCTTTCGGTCCGCCACAAACGCAAAAAGGACCCTCGTAGCACCAGGTCCCTTTCGTTGATGTGTGGCTTGGGGTACCCTAGAGTCAACCATTGACTCCACAGCAGGTCTGAAGACTATACCCATCCGCCAGCCCAAGTCAACTCCCGGCGGCAAGGACGCCCATCAGGGCGCAAGCCACTCCCGGATGCGGTCGTAGACCTCGGGCCGGCTGAGCAGGTCGAGATGGTTCATGCCGGTCCCGATCCACCGCCGCGACTCGGGGAACGCCAGGGAGCGGCCGGGCTCCGCGTGAAGGCCCAGAGCGCTCTCCAAGGGCACGAGGCCGTCGCCCACCAGGCGATCGTTGAGGTCGCCGGGCATCTTGCCCGTGGTCGCGGCCACCGCGTAGCAGCGCACGCCCGCCGGCAGCGGCACGGGCCGCCGGGCGTCGCGCGCGGGCTCGAACCGGTCGCGCCCCTGCCAGTCCTCGTCGAGCAGGTTGCCGTGCCGGAGATCGGTGATCCCCGCGCTGCGGACCTTCCCCAGCCGCGCGAACGGCGCGGCGTAGGGCGCCGCCTCCAGCAGCACGTCCACCCAGTTGCCGCCGCGCTCGAGCGGAGCGCCGTGGTGAGGAGTGCCGAGGAACACGAGATGCCGCAGGCGCCGCACCCACGCATGCCCGCCGGTGGCGCCGTACCAGCAGGCACCGCGCGAGATCAAACCGCCCATGCTGTGAGCGACGATCGCCAGCTCCTCCACTGGCACGGGCCACTGACCGATCAAGGCCTCAAGCTGATCGGCGAACGCGCGGCCGTTGATCGAAACATGAAGACCGCTGTTGTAGCGCAGATACACCGGCGTATAGCCCAAATCGCGGGCCAGCGCCGCGCCGTGGTCATGGCCGCGGCGCTCCCACTGCAGATCGTTCAGGCATAGGCCGTGCGCCAGCACGACGATCTTGCCGCCGCGCCGCGGACCGCGCAGCGACATGGAGATCGCCAGCGGATTGCCGCTCGCCGCGAGATGATCTCCCAGCACGCCGTTCAGCGCCGCCAGCAGGGCCTCGCGGCGAGGTGACGACTCTCCGCCGGCGATCCGCGAGGCAAAAGGCGCAAGGAGCGCCTCGGCGCCGCCGCCCACCAGCCGCGTCACCCCGCGCACGCTGCCGTAGACCAGGCCCGCGATCCCCCGTTTCGGCTGGCCGAGCGGTCGGGCGATGCCGCGGTGCACGGCTTCGACGAGGTCCGTAACTCCCGTGGTCGCCTCGGTCGCCAAGCGGGCGAGGCCTTGGAGATCGGAGAGGTGGAGGGCGGCGGGCTTGGTCATAGAAACCTTTTCAAACTCCCAGGGACTTCAGGGACCTCAGGGACTGTACCAAGGCCGGTTTCTTGCCTTGCTATTCCTGTTGTCCCTGAGGTCCCTGTCGTCCCTGAAGTCCCTTGTTCGGCTCTTTCCGGAACGCCGGCCGCCTCCTACTCCTTCGCCCGGTTGAACGTCGAAGGCAGGAACTCGGGGTCTTCCTGGGCGCGGCGCTCGAAGCTGAGGAAGTCGTAGTAGCCGCAGCGGTTGGTGCCGGGGTAGGTGCGGCAGATGTCCGGCCGGGCTTCGTAGACGGTGCAGCGGCGGGTCTCGCGGTCGATGAACTTGCAGATGGTGCCGTAGATCGAGTCCGGCTGGTGCCGCAGCACGACTTCTCCAGGTTCCTCGCTCTTCTTGGTAAACTTCCGCGCGACGAGCTCGGGAGGCAGATTCAGATGGGCCGCCAGCCGGCGAACGTCGGAGTCCTGCACGGGGATGCGCGGGTAGGAGCAGCAGTAGGAGGGACAGCGGTCGCAGCAGAAGAAGTTGGCCATGGTGAAGTCCGTCAAGGGAGTCTAACCATTTCGAAGCGAATGTCTACTCCGGAGGTCGACATGAACGGCAAGGTCGCGTCCCATCTCACCGCAGCCCTCCTCCTCGCGCCCGCCGCGTGGAGCGCCGCGCCGGTCCCGGAGGCGGTCCTGCAGGTGCCGGAGAGCATCACGGCGCAGGGGGTGCCGCCGATCCCGGCGCGCAGCGTCGAGGACCTCCTCCCTTACGAGAACATCCGCACGGCGAGCTTCGCGGACTGGCATCCGAAGGAGCGGCGGCTGCTGATCCGCACCCGCTTCGCCGAGAGCCCGCAGCTCCACGAGGTCGCCGCTCCGATGGGCGCACGCACGCAGCTCACGTTCTATCGCGATCCGATCACCGAGGCCCTCTACCGACCGGGCGATCCGGACCAGGTGATCTACACGCTCAACGAGGGGGGCGCCGAAAACTTTCAGTTTTTCCTGCTCGACCGCCGCACCGGCAAGGCGCGGCGCTTCTCCGACGGCACCCACCGCTACGTCTCGCCGCTCTGGTCGCGCGACGGCAAGCTCCTCGCCTACGCCTGCAACGCCCGCAACGGCAAGGACATGGACATCTACGTCGCCGATCCGGCGGCGCCCGGCAGCGAGCGGCGGATCGCCGAGGTGCAGGGCTCCTGGGCGCCGATCGACTGGAGCCCGGACAACCGCCGCCTCCTGCTCTTCGAGTTCGTTTCCGCCAACGAGGCCTATCTGCACTGGGTGGACGCGGCGGGGGGCGAGGTCCATACGATCACTCCGCGCGCCCGCTCGCCGCGCCCGGACGCGCTGACCGTCTCCTATCAGGGAGGGCGCTGGTCGGCCGACGGCCGCTCGGTCTACACGCTCTCGGACCGCGACAGCGAGTTCCTGCGGGTCGTGCGGCTCGACGTCGCGACCGGCGCCTCGACTCCGCTCTCGGGCGGCGTCCATTGGGACGTCGAGCTGTTCGATCTCTCCAGCGACGGGCGGGTGGCGGCGTTCTTCGTCAACGAGGACGGCGTCAGCAAGCTCCACTTCCTCGACACCACCACGGGCTCTCCCCTGCCGGCGCCCGAGCTACCGGCGGGCGTCGCCGGCAGCATCGGGTTCCGTCCCGGCTCACACGAGGTGGGCTTCGACCTGAGCTGGGCCCGCTCGCCCTCGGACGTCTACAGCTACGATCCGGATTCGAAACGGCTCGAGCGCTGGACCGCCAGCGAGGCCGGCGGCCTCAATCCGGCGGGCTTTCCGCTGCCCGAGCTCGTGCACTATCCCACCTTCGACCACCGGTCGATCCCGGCGTTCGTCTTCCGGCCGGCGGCGGACCGCTTCAAGGGCAAGCGCCCGGTCTACATCAGCATCCACGGCGGACCGGAGGCGCAGGCGCGGCCGCTCTTCCTGGGCAGCATGAACTACCTGCCGGACGAGCTCGGAGTCGCGCTGATCTATCCCAACGTCCGCGGCTCGCTGGGCTACGGCAAGACCTATCTCAAGCTCGACAACGGCCGGCTGCGCGAGGATTCGGTGAAGGACATCGGCGCGCTGCTCGACTGGATCGCCACCCAGCCCGACCTCGATCCGGCGCGGGTGATGGTCGCCGGCGGCTCCTACGGCGGCTACATGTCGCTCGCCTCGATGACCTTCTACAGCGACCGCCTCTGCTGCGGCTGGGACACGGTGGGGATCAGCAACTTCGTGACCTTCCTCCAGCACACGCAGGGGTACCGCCAGGATCTCCGCCGCGCCGAGTACGGCGACGAGCGCGACCCGGAGATGCGCGCCTTCCTCGAAGGGATCG
Organism: uncultured Acidobacteriota bacterium; assembly: GCA_963718645.1. Classification (GTDB taxonomy): domain Bacteria; phylum Acidobacteriota; class Thermoanaerobaculia; order Multivoradales; family UBA5704; genus DATARR01. The sequence goes on along the minus strand of OY970373.1, from coordinate 26,558 downwards.
CGCCGGTGAACCACGCGAAGAAGATCACCAAGCCGCTGCTGGTCAGCCAGGGCGCCAACGACCCCCGCGTGCCGCTCGCCGAGTCGGACCAGATCGTCGCCGCCGTCCGCGGCAACGGCGTGCCGGTCTGGTACCTCGTCGCCCGCGACGAAGGGCACGGCTTCGGGAAGAAGACCAACACCGACTACCAGCGGGCGGTGCTGTTCGAGTTCCTGCGGAAATACCTGATCGGGGAGAAGTAGGGCCTACCCCTGCGAGCCCGAATAGATCGCCACCCGGTTGCGCCCGCTCCGCTTGGCGAGCAGCAGGGCCTGGTCGGCGGCCTGGTAGAGGGCCTGCGGGGCGGTCATCTCGCGGGTGAGCTCGGCGACGCCGAAGGAGCAGCCGACGAGGATGCGGATCTCGCCGTAGCGGTGCTCGAAGCCGGCGATGCGGTCGCGGAGCTTCACGGCGAGCGCCTCGGCCCCTTCGAGAGCGGTCTCGGGAGCGAGGATGGCGAACTCGTCGCCTCCCATCCGCGCCAGCACCTGCTCGGGGCGCACGAGGTCGCGGGCGAGCGAGGCGACCTGCTTGAGGATGAAGTCGCCGCAGAGGTGGCCGTAGCTGTCGTTGATCGTCTTGAACTCGTCGAGGTCGAAGGTGATCATCGACAGCGGCCGGTGGTGGCGCGCGGCGCGGGCGTGCTCGCGTTGCAGCTCCTCGTCGAACTTGCGCTTGTTGAAGATCTCGGTGAGGCCGTCCTTGGCCACCAGCTCGTAGATCGCCAGGTGGTAGGCGCTCTCGACGTCCTGCTCGTGGAGGAACTTGAAGTGGACGGCGGCGGTCTGGAAGCGGTCGCCGCTGCGCAGCGTGGCGCGGCCGTGGATCGGCTGGCCGTTGATGTAGGTGCCGTTGGTGCTCCCCAGGTCCTCGACGGTCACCACCGGCCCCAGGTAGCGCAGGCGCGCGTGTTTGCGCGAAATCGACATCACCTCCGGCAGGCTGATGCCTACCGCGGCGGAGCGGCCGATCTCCAGGGTGGTGCCGGGGGAGAGGCGGAAGCGCGAGCCCAGCCGCTGGTTCTCGGGGTGGGCGATGAGGATGATGTCGGCTTCGGTCTCGATCTGGGAGAGCGCGATCAACCCCCGCTCGCGGGAGGCCCCCTCGAACGTCTGCGTCATCCCGCTCTCCTGGATCGGCGACAGGTCGATGTCGTCCGTGTCGGAGTCCCCCCGGGACTGGAGGATGTTGCGGGAATCCGAGCGGTGCCGTTCGTCCATGGGGTTCGCGGGATCAGGGCCGGGCAGGATAGCTCCCGATATCAGGTCTTGTTGCAAAAAAGCGTATCACCCGGTTCTTAAAGCGTCAAACAGGCGCTTCCCGTCTTCTATTTCCCCGCCATTACTTCCCCGCCATCATCGCCTTCAGGACATGGCCGGCGACCTCGGGGTTCTCGCGCAGGCGGCGGATCGAGTAGGGGTACCAGTCGTGGCCGTAGGGGACGTAGACGCGCAGCCGGTGGCCGGCGGCGATGAGGATGCGGCGAAGCTCCTCGTCGACCCCCAGGAGCATCTGGAACTCGTACTGGTCCGGCTTCAGCCCGTGGCGGTCGATCAACGCGGTCGCGGCGCAGGCGAGGAACTCGTCGTGGGTGGCGATGCCGACGTAAACGCCGCGCGAGAAGAGCTTGTCGAGCGCCTGGACGTAGTTGTGCCGGACGGTCTCGTACCCCTTCCAGGCGATGGTGCGGGGCTCGACGTAGATCCCCTTGCAGAGGCGCACGCTGGCCCCTTCGGCCGGCAGCTCCCCGATGTCGCGCAGGGTGCGGCGCATGTAGGCCTGGAGGACGACGCCGAGGTTGCCGTAGCGCGCGTGCAGCTCGCGGTAGATGCGGAGCGTGGCATCCGTCGTCGTGTTGTCCTCCATGTCGATGCGGACGAAGTTGCCGAAGCGCTTGGCGGTCTCGACGATGCGCGCCACGTTGTCGCGGCAGAAACCCTCGTCGATCTTGAGACCCAGCAGGGTGAGCTTGATCGAGACGTTGGAGTCGACCTTCTCGCGGTCGATGGTCTCGAAGACCCGCAGGTACTCCTCGACGGCGGCGGTCGCCTTGGCGCGCTCGCTCACCTCCTCGCCGAGGACGTCGACGGTCGCCATCGCCCCCTGCTGGTTGAGGTTGCGGACGATGCGGATCGCATCGGCGAGGCTCTCGCCGGCAACGTAGCGGGAGGCGACGCGGCCGACGATCGGCTTCGGCACCAGCGGGAGGCCGGTGACCAGCAGGCGATTGAACACACTCATCTCAGCGCCTCCCCGATGACATGGGAACCAATGGCATGGCGGGCCGTGGGGATCTCAAACTTATCAGGTCAGGAGACGGCCTGCTCGGCGGGCAAGCCCACCAGGGCGGGCTCGTCGATCACCCAGCGCACCGACTTCGAGCAGGGGCAGGCGCCGGCGACGCGGCGCAGCGCCGGCATCCGGCTGGTGGCGGCCTCCAGCGTCAGCGTTCCCTGCTCCACCGCGGTGAGCGCCTCCACGAACTCCTTGTAGTCGCGGCTGGCGAGATAGGACTCGGGGAGGCTGCGCACCAGGTGCTGGAGGTACTCGGGGAGGGAGTCGAAGGTCTCGCCCTGGAAGCCGACCTTGCGGAAGGCGGGGACGCCGCGGCGGCGGAAGAAGTCGGCGTGCGGCATGTGGACGAGGTCCTCGCGGCGCACGCCGTCGACCGCCTCGCCGGCCAGGATGCGGTCGAGGCAGGCCTCGGAGGTGCCGTGGGTGAGGTCCGGGAAGCGGGCGCGCAGGTAGCGCGAGTTGAGGTCGCGCACCAGCTTCTCGACCTCCTTGTAGTACGCCTCCTGGGCCTCGGCGTTCTTCATCGGCTTCAGCCCCATGCGGACGTTGGAGGCGCCCCCCCGCTCGTCGCCGAACATCTCGAGGCCGCGCGGGATCCACTTGTTGAGGGCCCTCTGCAGGGCCGCCATGGTGACGAAGGTCTCGCCCCTGGCGGCGGCGGTGGCCCAGCGGCGCATCGGCACCACGCCGGCGGCGAGGTGGAAGGCCTCCTCGCGCAGCATCTGCGGCATGCTCTCGGCCATCGGCTTGTAGGCCGAGATCTTCTGCATCTGGAGCTGGTACTTGCCGACGCGGTCGATCAGGGCGCAGAAGACGACGTTGTCGACGAACGAGTCGAACTCGATGTTGAAGGCGCCCAGCAGGTGGGAGCCGGTGGTCATCGACAGGATGTCGTCGATGACGTCGGAGGTGGAGTCCTTGGAGGCGATGCTCCAGTCGTCGTCGGCGAGCAGGTGGAGCATCTGGTAGCCGTGGCGGAGCTCCTCGGCCATCATGCGGAGGATCCAGAACTGTTCCTCCTCCTCCTGGGCGCGGGCGAGCGTCAGGCGGTGCTGCTGGATCGAGCCGAACTCGGTGGAGGCCTGGGCCCGGATGGCGCTGAAGAGGTGGTGGGCCGACTCGGGCGACAGCTCGGCGGCCTTGAGGGCCTTCGGCTTCCCCTTCATCTCGCCGCACTCGATCTCGCTGCACATCCCCATCTCGCGGTAGGCGCAGAGCTGGAAGGTCTGGTCGTTCGGGAAGTGCTTGTCCCAGTTCTCGATCAGGAAGTCGAAGTCGGGAAGGAACACGTCCTTCCAGCGCAGGACGGCCTCGTGATAGCGCTTCGGCAGAGTGGTGGACTTGACGTTCATTCCGCTGTTTCTCCTAGAGTGCCTTCACGAACGGCCGCAGGGACGACGGCTCGAAGCCCAGCGAGCCGAAGAAGCGGCGGATGTCCGCCTGCTTCTCCTCGTCGACCAGCGTGCGGACGCTGTGGGCGCCGCGCTGCCGGAAGTGCTCGAGCATCGCCTCGGCCAGGCGGCGGCCGATCGACTTGCCCTGGTGATCCGGATCGACCCCCAGGACCTCGATCCAGCCGGTCGGCTCCTCGAGGCCGAATTCGCCGGAACGGACCTCGCCGAGCATGAACCCGGCGACCTTGCCGCCGATCTCGGCGACCACGGACGAGTCGGGGTCCCGGCGCAGGTAATAACCGATCTGGCGCTCCCAAACTTCCGGCCTGTACTTACCGCCGATCTTCTCGTCGATGGCGACGATGTCGGAGATGTCCATCTCGTCGAGAGGGCGGACGCGGACGTCGGGCGTGGTCTCAGTCGTCATGGCTTGAATGCTTGAAAGGGGAGGACGGGCACTTTGTGATACCCGTCACAAGCCGCTATTCTAGCGGTTCGGGAGGGCCGGCGCAAAGGGGGGAAGCGGCCTGCACGGACAACAGGGACTCCCACGGACCGGCACGGACGAGCACGGACTGACACCGGCGCCATTCTGTGCGTCCGTGTGGGTCCGTGTGGGTCCGTGTTCGTCCTTGTGCGTCCGTGTGGGTCGTCCGTGTCAGCGCTTCACGTGCTCGTGGGCGTGATAGCTGCTGCGCACCAGCGGGCCGGACTCGCAGTGGGCGAAGCCGAGCGAGAGGGCGAAGCCGCGGTAGCCGGCGAACTCGTCGGGGTGCACCCAGCGGTCCACCGGCAGGTGCTTCGGGGTAGGCTGCAGATACTGCCCGAGGGTCATGATCTCGACGCCGGCGTTCCGGATGTCGCCGATCGTGGAGTAGATTTCCTCCGGCGTCTCGCCGAGGCCCAGCATGATGCCGGTCTTGACCCGGCCGGCGAACTCGCCCGCGTCGCGCCGGCGGGCGGCCTCGGCGAGCAGGCCGAGGCTGCGGTCGTAGCGGCTGCCGGGGCGGGCCTGGCGGTAGAGCCGCGGCACCGTCTCCATGTTGTGGGAGAAGACCTCCGGGGCGGCGGCGAGGACAATGTCCAGGGCGTCAGGAACGCCACGGAAGTCGGGTGTCAGCACCTCGACGGCGCAGGCGGGGGTCCTTGCCTTCACGGCCGCGATCACCCGCGCCCAGTGGCGCGCGCCGCCGTCCGGCAGGTCGTCGCGGTCGACCGAGGTGAGCACGGCGTGGCGCAGCCCCATCACCGCCACCGCCTCGGCCACGTGCTCGGGCTCCTGGACGTCGGGGCCGGCCGGCGGGCGCCCCGAGGTCACCGCGCAGAAGCCGCAGCGGCGGGTGCAGACGTCGCCGAGGATCATGAAGGTCGCCGTGCCGTGCTCGCCCCAGCACTCGTAGATGTTGGGGCAGCGGGCCTCCTGGCAGACGGTATGGAGATTCAGCCGCTCGACCAGCGAGCGGACCTGGTGGTAGGACGCAGGCGTCGCCAGCCGGATGCGCAGCCACTCCGGCCGCCCCTCGCGGCGGGGGGGGGATGGACCGGCGGCGCGGCCGATCTGGATTAGAGTCTCGCTCATAGGGCTCCTAGTGTAACCGCTGCGAAGGGGTCGGAGGGTGGCATGAAAGTCGCAGAAGGCGTGAAGCGTGGGATGGAGAGGACCGGCACGGAGACCGGACGTCGAACGCTTCACCACCAGGAGAGAACACCCATGTCCGCGAGACATTTCCCGATCGCACGCCTCCTCCTTCTCGGCAGCCTGGCCGCCGCCCTGCCGGCCGCCGCCGGCGTCCTTTCAGGCAACTGCCGCGTGGCCAACCAGCCGGCCGCCACCCTGCTCTTCCCCTACTTCGAGGCCGACCTCGCCAACCCCACCGGCCAGACCACCCTGCTCTCGATCAACAACGCCTCGTCCAAGCCGGTGCTCTCGCGCGTCGTCCTCTGGACCGACTGGGGGATTCCGACGCTCGCCTTCGACGTTTACCTGACCGGCTACGACGTGCAGACGATCAATATCCGCGACCTCTTCACGGGGAACCTCCCGGACACCGGGCCGGACACGAGCAACACCGGCGCCCTCTCGGATTCGGGGACGATCTTCGCCAACTGTGGCAACACCGGCGCCGCCGGCGTCTCGCCGCAGCTCTCCGCGGCCGACCTGACCTGGCTGCGCGCCGCGCACACCGGCCAGCCGGTGGTCACGGCGCCCACTCCGCAGTGCGCCGGCAGCGGCACCGCCGGACCCAGCATGGTCACCGGCTACATCACCGTCGACGCGGTCAACCGCTGCTCCCCGCGCACCGTGGGGACGCTGGTGAACACCCCGGCGAACGGCACCTATTTCGCCGCCGGCGGCTCAGGGCTGGCGAGCGACGACAACGTCCTCTGGGGCGACTACACCTACATCAACCCGCACCGCAACACCTCGAACGGCGGCACGGCGGTGTCGATCGTCGCCGACCCCGACATGCTGACGGCCGGCATGTACACCTTCTACGGACGCTACGTGAGCTTCGACGGCCGCGACAACCGCATCCCGCTGTCGAGCCTCTATTACGCCCGCTACGTGGACGGCGGCAGCTTCTCCGGCGGCACCGACCTGCTCGTCTGGCGGGACAACCGCCGCGCCTCCGTCGGCACTCAGGGCTGCGGCAGGCTCCCCGACTGGGCGCCGCTCGGCGAGATGCAACTGGTGGCCTTCGACGAGGAGGAGAACCCGCAGGAGATCGGCAACAGCAATGCCTTCCCGGTGGCCACGCAGAAGGTGCACGTCGGCAGCGCCGCCATCCCGGTCTCCAAGCCCTTCGGCTGGCTGATGCTCGACCTCTGGCACAAGGACTCGACCCATGCCCAGGCCTGGGTGGGAGTCGTGATGACCGCCGAGGGTCGCTTCAGCTCGGGCAACGAAGCGCTGCGCGTCGACGACCTGTGCAACTTCGGGCCGTAGAGGCGCCCCGAAAGCGTGTCAAAATACTAGTCATGGAAAAAATCCTGCCGACTGAGATGCCAGAGCACCTCGCCGATTTCTGCCGGAGGAACGAGGTTCAGGAGCTGGCGCTATTCGGCTCCGCAGCCACCGGTGCTCTTGGGGAGGAGAGCGACGTGGATTTGCTGGTCACGTTCCAACCTGGAGCTCGCGTCGGCTTCCTGACGCTGTCTCGGATGCAACGCGAGCTTGAGGGCTTGTTCGGACGCAAGGTCGATCTGGTTCCCAAAGGTGGGCTGAAGCCGGTAATTCGGAACTCCGTGCTGGCAAACGCTCGGGTGCTCTTTGCGGCCTGAACGACTCTATCTCAACGATATCGCGGAGGCGGCAGAGGCGATCGCGGGGTTTCTCAGCGGTGTCGAAGAGGCGGACTTCCTGCGGAGCGATCTGATCCAGAGCGCGGTGTTACAAAAGCTGACAGTGATCGGCGAGGCTGCCGCCCGGCTTCCCGCAGAGCTCTATGGGCGATATCCCGAGATCCCCTGGCGCGACATTGCCGCTTTTCGCAATATCGCTGTCCATGCCTACTTCGCAGTGGAATGGTCCATCGTCTGGGTCGCCGCCACGGAGGAGGCTCGGCTGCTCAGGCATCAGATCGGTGAGATCCTTCAGAGGGATTTCGCGGATACTCCCTAATCAGGCGCCGCTCGCCCTTATCCCCCATCCAGCGCCACGTCCAGCGCCACGTCCAACGCCGGCGCGCTGTGAGTCAGCCACCCCATCGACAGCAGGTTCACCCCGGTGGCGGCGATCGCCGCCGCGGTCCGCGGATTGATCCCGCCCGAGGCTTCGAGGATCGCCCGCCCGCGGGCCATCGCGACCGCCTCCCGCAACGTTTCCAGCGGCATGTTGTCGAGGAGGACCACGTCCACCCCGAGGTCGAGCGCCTCGCGGAGCTGGTCCAGCGAGTCCACTTCCAGCTCGACCTTCACCAGGTGACCCACGGACCGGCGGACGCGCTCGACGGCCGGCCCGATGCCGCCGGCGAGGGCGACGTGATTGTCCTTGATCAGAACGGCGTCGTCGAGCCCGAAACGGTGGTTGTGGCCGCCGCCGCAGCGGATTGCATATTTTTCAAGCGCCCGCAGCCCCGGGGTCGTCTTGCGCGTGCAGACGATCCGGGCGCCGTGCGGAGCGACCAGCGCGACTATCTCGCGGGTGGCGGTGGCGATGCCGCAGAGACGACCCAGCAGGTTGAGCGCGGTACGCTCGGCCGAGAGGATGGAGCGGGCCGGACCGCGGACCGTGGCGAGCGTCGCTCCCGCCGCGACGTCCGCGCCGTCCGCGGCGAAGGTCTCGATCTCGACGGTGGGATCGAGCAGTTTGAAGGCGGCGAGGGAGGCGGCCAGCCCCGCCACCCTACCGGCGGCGCGGGCGACGACTTTCGCCGCGGCCAGCAGGTCCGGCGGCAGGATGGCGTCGCTGGTCAGGTCCCCGGCGCGGCCGAGGTCCTCCTCCAGGGCCCGGCGGACCAGCGGCTCGTAGAGGAGAGGATAGAGCTGAGGAAGAAGCGGGGCGGGCTCGCCCTCTCTCACTGCCGCCCTCCCGCGGTCGCCAGGATCGGCGCCGGGCCTTCCGCCGGCTCGAAGAGCGCTCCACCATCGGGCGCCGCGGTGAGGAACAGCCGCCGCTGCCAGGCCGGATCGGGCTCCGGGTAATCCGAGCGGAAGTGGCCTCCCCGGCTCTCCCGCCGCTCCAGCGCCGCGGCGGTGAGCAGCCGGGCGACGCATAGGAGGTTCCGCGCCTCGCCGGAAGCCTGAGGATGGACCTTCGCGAGCCGCTCGAGCTCGGCCAGGGCGGCGGCGAGCCCCGCCTCGTCGCGCACCAGGCCGACCTTCTCCCACATCAGCGTCCGGATCGCCAGGGTCAGCTCCGCGTCGCCCTCCGCAGGGTGGCCGGAGGAGACGCCGCCGGCGAGCCGGCCGCGCGGGGTACGGCCGGCGGTGGGGGGCGCCGCGCGCAGGTCGTCCGCCACGCGGGCGCCGAACACCAGCGCCTCCAGCAGCGAGTTGCTGGCCAGCCGGTTGGCGCCGTGGGCGCCGGTGGCCGTGACCTCGCCGCAGGCCCAGAGCCCAGGGAGCGAGGTGCGGCCGTTCTCGTCCACGGCGATGCCCCCCATGTGGTAGTGCGCGGCCGGCGCCACCGGGATCGGCTCGGTGCGCGGATCGAGCCCGTGCTCCCGGCAGAGCTGGAAAACGGTCGGGAAGTGCTCGGGGAGCTCGCCTCCCACCGCCCGCGTGGCGTCGAGGAAGACGCGATGGCCTTCCATCGACTGCCGCCAGATCGCCCGCGCCACCACGTCGCGCGGCGCCAGCTCCGCGTCCGGATGCTCGCCCGGCATGAAGCGGACGCCGCGCTCGTCGATCAGCACCGCTCCCTCGCCGCGCAACGCCTCGGTCAGCAGCGGCATGGGATCGGCGCCGACATCGAGGGCCGTGGGGTGGAACTGCACGAATTCGAGGTCCACCAGCCGGGCGCCGGCGCGCGCCGCCATGGCCAAGCCGTCGCCGGTGGCCTCTTTGGGGTTCGTCGTATGGAGATAGAGCTGACCGAGGCCGCCGGTCGCCAGCACCACGGCGGGGGCCAGATGGAGCACCCGGCGTCCGTCGGCGTGCACCGCCAGCAGGCCGACCACCCGGCCGTCCTCCAGCGCGAGGTCGATGGCGAAGGCCTCGTCGACCACCCGGATCTCCGGGGCGCGGCGCACCGCTTCGACCAGGGTGCGCACGACCTCGGCGCCGGTGGCGTCTCGCGCATGGAGGATGCGGCGCCGGCTGTGGGCGGCCTCGCGGCCGAGCGAGAGCGCGCCGGCGTCGTCGAGGTCGAAGTGGGCGCCGAGCGCGAGCAGGGCCTTCACCCGCTCCGGCCCCTCGGCGGTCAGGATGCCGACCACGTGCGGATCGTTCAAGCCGGCTCCGGCGGCGAGGGTGTCCGCGGCGTGCAGGGCCGGCGCGTCGTCCCGTCCCACCGCGGCGGCAATGCCCCCTTGCGCCCAGGGGCTGGAGCCGCCGGTACCCAGGCGCGCCTTGGTCAACACGGTAGCGCGCAGCGGCGCGCAGCCGAGGGCGGCGGTCAGGCCCGCCGCGCCGCTCCCCACCACCAGCACCTCGGAGCGCGAGACGCCGTCGATTCCCAGCTTGATCCCCTGAAGACGATTCATTTCCCCTCCCTCCGTCCGACCGCCAGCATCCGTTCGACCGCCACCCGGGCGCGCGCCGCGATCTCGGGCTCGACCTCGACTTGAGTCTCCATCGTCTGCAGTGAGCGGAGGATCTTCGGCAGGGTGATCCGCTTCATGTGCGGACAGAGATTGCAGGGGCGGACGAACTCGACATCGGGGAACTCGACGGCGACGTTGTCGCTCATCGAGCACTCGGTGATCAGCACCACCCGCCGCGGCCGGGTCTCGCCGACCTCGCGGATCATCGCCGCCGTGGAGCCCACGAAGTCGGCCTCGGCGAGCACCTCCGGCGGGCACTCCGGATGGGCGAGGATGACGGTGCCCGGGCCCTGCGCCGCGCGGTAGTCGCGCAGCTCCTGGCCGGTGAAGCGCTCGTGGACCTCGCAGTGCCCCTTCCAGAGGATGATCTGGACCTTGGTCTGCGAGGCCACCCATTTGCCGAGGAACTCGTCGGGCAGGAAGATCACCCGGTCGACCCCCAGCGACTCGACGATCGCCACCGCGTTGGCCGAGGTGCAGCAGATATCGGATTCGGCCTTCACCGCCGCCGAGGTGTTGACGTAGGTCACCACCGGCACGCCGGGATAGCGCTGGCGGAGCAGGCGGATGTCGTCGGCCGTGATCGAGGCGGCCAGCGAGCAGCCGGCCAGCGGGTCGGGGATCAGCACCGCCTTCTCGGGCGAGAGGATCTTCGCCGTCTCGGCCATGAAGTGGACGCCGGCGAGCACGATCACCTCGGCGTCCGTCTTCGCCCCCTGCTGCGCCATCGCCAGCGAATCGCCGACAAAATCGGCCACGCCGTGGAAGATCTCGGGCGTCTGGTAGTTGTGGGCGATGACGACGGCGTTACGCTGCCGCTTCAGCTCGTTGATCGCCGCGATGTAGGGGGCGAAGAGGGGCCATTCCAGGTCCGGGATCACCGCGCGCACCTTGTCGTGGATGGCGGCGGTCGCCCGCGCCACCTCCGGCGTGTAATCGAGCGAGGCGTACGGCCGAGGAGTCTCCAGGTTCATCCCGCTATCCCCCATCGGAGCTCAATGCTCTCGTTGAGCATATAGGGCCGATAAGAAGGGCCGGACAAACGCCCGGCCTGGGCTTATACTAGATGTGAGTATATCGGTTTGTCAAGCCCTGGGATACACTTCCTCGACTCTTTTCCCACTCCAAGGAGGACCGCCGATGAGCCCGAAGTTGAACCGTCGTGAGCTGATCCGTGCCGGGGCCGCCGCCGGCGTTGCCGCGGCCCTGCCGAAGGGCGTGTTCGGGGAGGGGCCCGCGGTGCTCGCTCCGAAGGGCGGGGTCAAGCCGGTGGTGATCTCCGCCGCCAACGGCAACCAGTTCAAGAACGGCGGCGACGTCACCTGCGTGCAGAAGGCCTTCACGATGATCACGCAGGGGTCGGACGTGCTCGACGCCCTGATCGCCGGGGTCAACCTCGTGGAGCTCGACCCGGCGGACGACAGCGTCGGCTACGGCGGCCTGCCGAACGCCGAGGGAGTGGTGCAGCTCGACTCCTGCTGCATGCACGGGCCGAAGAGGCGCGCCGGCGGCGTGGCCTGCCTCGAAGGGGTCCGCACCCCGTCGCTGGTCGCCAAGGCGGTGATGGAGATGACCGATCACCACCTGCTGGTCGGCAAGGGAGCGCAGGAATTCGCCCGCGGCCTCGGATTCAAGATCGAGGACGATCTCAACACCGAGCACTCCCGCCGCCTCTGGCTCGAATGGAAGCGCCGCACCGACCCTTCCCACTACCTCGATCCCAAGGACCGCGCCGAGGCGGGCTTCCAGGCCGGCCTGCAGATGGCCCGCGAGGGACTGATCGATCGCGATCATCTCTACGGCACGATCAATTGCGACGGCATCAACGCCAGGGGGGAGATCTGCGGCGTCACCACCACCAGCGGCCTCGCCTGGAAGATCCCCGGCCGCGTCGGCGACTCCCCCATCCTCGGCGCCGGCCTTTACGTGGACGGCGCGATCGGCGCCGCCGGCTCGACCGGGAGGGGCGAGGCGAACCTTTACAACCTTTCCTCGTTCGCCATCGTCGACGCGATGCGGCGCGGCGCCCACCCCAAGGACGCCGGCATGGACGCGCTCCGGCGGGTGGTCGCCAACACGATCGAAAAAAGGTTGCTGAACGACCGCCGCCAGCCCAACTTCGATCTCAAGTTCTACATCCTGAACGCGCGCGGCGAGTACGCGGGAGTCTCGCTCTACCCGGCGAAGTTCGCCGTCTGCACGGAGAGCGGCCCGCAGACGCTGCCCACGGAGTCGCTGTTCACGGGGGAGCCGTGAAGAACACGGACACACTGACGAACACGGACTGACACGGACCACCACGGACGAACACCGCGGAGAGCCTCGCTTTTCTGTCCGTGTTCGTCCGTGTCAGTCCGTGGCCGTCCGTGAGTCCGTGTTCTTCCGCCCCCGCCCGATCCTCACCGCCACCGCCTGGAACCCTGCCCAACAGAGGAGCCCCACGCCGCCGCCGCCGAGCCAGAGAGCGCGCGGCCCCAGCCGCTCGTAGACCCAGGTGCCCACCAGCGGCGCCACCACGAAGGAGGCGGCGATGGAAAAGTTCAGCAGCCCCATGTAGGCGCCGCGGGTGGCCTCCGGCGCGCGGTCGGCGACGGCGGAGGTGAGCAGGGGAAAGGTCAGCATCTCTCCCACGGTCCAGATCGCCACCGAGATGAACGCGAAGCCGAACCCCTTGCCGAACGGGAGGATGGCGAGGCCGCCGCAGAGCAGGAAGGCGCCGAAGCCGGCGATTTTCAACGGGTCGCGGCGCGCCAGCGAATGGATCAGCACCATCTCGAAAAGGATGATGATCACCGTGTTCACCGCCAGCGTGATCCCGATCCACGCCTTCGAGAAGCCGTAGAGGTCGCGCAGCGACAGCGGGAAGGTGCCCATGATCTGAAAGGTGACGATGTTGAGGATGAACATCATCCCCAGGATCGCCATCACCGGCCGGTCGCGGAACGGCGAGCCGGCGCGCACCGTCGCCGCCGAGTGGACGACCGGCGCGGCGGCGAGCCGGCCGGGGAAGGCGATGAAGAGCAGCCCGGCGGCGAGGATCGAGGTGACGCCGTCCACCATGAACAGCCAGCCGTAGTCGACCGCCGCCAGGAAACCGCCCACGGTCGGCCCCACCGACATGCCAGCGTTCACGGCCAGCCGCAGCAGGGCGAAGCTGCGTGCCCGCTCGGCCGGGCCGCTCGCCGCCGCCAGCGCCGAGAGGTTGGCCGGCCGGAACAGCTCCCCCACCAGGCTGAGCACGACGATCATCGCCGAGATCGCCAGCCGCCCCTGGAGGTGCCCGAGCGCCAGAAAGGCGAGCCCCATCGCCAGCAGGCTCCCCTTCATGATCCGGATCGCTCCGAAGCGGTCGCACAGCCGGCCGCCGAACCAGGAGGCGACCATCGCCCCGAGGCCGTAGAGCGCCAGGGTCTGCCCGGCCTGCGAGGTGGTGAAGCCACGCTTCTCGACCAGGAAGAGGAGCAGGAAGGGCATCACCATGGTGCCGGCGCGGTTGATCAGCGAGGTGATCGACAGCAGCCAGACGGCCCGGCTCAAGCCAGAGAAGGCGTCGCGGTAGGTGGCGGCGAGGGTTCGGATCATGGCGGTCTCGGTTCGGGATCGGGTATCGTAGCCGACCTGTGGCCGCGATACCCGAGATTCGCATCCGTGCCTGCAACAGCGAGCCGGTCAAGGATGGCGACTTCGTCCTCTACTGGATGATCGCCGCCCGCCGCCTGGGCTGGAGCTTCGCCCTGGAGCGGGCCGCGGACGAGGCCCGGCGCCTGAAGAAGCCTCTCGTCATCCTGGAGCCGCTCCGCTGCGGCTACCGCTGGGCGAACGATCGCATCCACCGCTTCGTGCTGGAAGGGATGGCCGATCACGCCTCGCGCCTCGCCGGATCGAACGTCACCTACTACCCCTACGTCGAGCCCGCGCCCGGCGCCGGCCGGGGGCTCCTCGCCGCGCTCGCCCGCCACGCTTGCCTGGTGGTGACGGACGACTTCCCGGCTTTCTTCCTGCCGCGCATGGTGGCCGCAGCAGCAGCTCAGGTACCGGTGCGGCTGGAGGCGGTCGATTCGAACGGCCTCCTCCCCCTGCGCGCCGCGGACAAGGACTTCGTCACCGCCGCCCACTTCCGGCGCTTCCTCCAGAAGGTGCTCCCCGGGCACCTGGAACGCCCGCCCGCCGAGGATCCCCTCACCGCGCCGCTCCCGCAGTGGCCCAAACGGCTGCCGGCGCTCCCGGGGGAGATCCTCCGGCGCTGGCCGATGGCCCCCCCGGAGCTGCTGGCCGGCGGCTCGCTCGCGGCCTTACCGATCGATCACTCGGTGCCGCCGGTCGCCGCCCTCCCCGGTGGCGGCGCCGCAGCCGAGCGGACGCTCCACCGCTTCCTGGACGAGCGGCTGGAGCGCTACGGCGAGGGGCGCAACGATCCCGGCGAGGACGTGACCAGCACCCTCTCCCCCTATCTCCATTTCGGCAACGTCTCGGCGCATCAGATGTTCGCCGCCGTCGCCGCCCGCGAGCGCTGGACCCCCGACCGGCTCGCCGCCAGGCCGACCGGCGCCCGCGAGGGTTGGTGGGGGATGAGCCCGGCGGCCGAGAAGTTCCTCGACGAAGCGATCACCTGGCGCGAGGTGGGCTACAACATGGCCGCTCACCGCGAGGACTTCGAGCGCTACGAATCGCTCCCGCCGTGGGCGCGCGCGACGCTCGACAAGCACGCGGGTGATCCGCGCCCGCACACTTACTCGCGCGATCAATTCGAGGCCGCCGCCACCCACGACGAGCTCTGGAACGCCGCGCAAGGGCAGCTCCAGATGGACGGGCGCATCCACAACTATCTCCGGATGCTGTGGGGGAAAAAGGTTCTGGAGTGGTCGGCCTCGCCCCGCCAGGCGCTCGAGATCCTGATCGATCTGAACAACAAATACGCGCTCGACGGGCGCGATCCCAACTCCTACACCGGCATCTTCTGGACCCTCGGCCGCTACGACCGCCCCTGGCCGCCGGAGCGTCCGGTCTTCGGCGTCGTCCGCTACATGAGCTCGGACAGCACGCGGCGGAAATTCAAGGTGGACGGCTACGTGGCCCGCTACGGGGCAAGGTATGGGGAAAGATATGGGGAAAACTCGGAGCAGATGTCGTTGCTGTAGGTTCGAAAGGCACTCTATGCGATCCATGATTTCCACCGGCCTCCTGGCTCTTACCTTGCCGTTCCTCTCCTGCGCCACGATGGCCCCGAAGATCGGCACCTCGCCGCTCGCCCTCCGCCTGGAGAGATACCTCCATCCGCCGGGAGGCATGATCGGCGTCGCCTATCTGAACCTGGAGACCGGCGCCGGCTTCGTGCACGACGACGACGCGGCCTTCCACGCCGCGAGCACGATGAAGATCCCGCTGATGATGGGCTTGTTCCAGGCGATCGACGACCGGCAACTGCGGCTCGATCAGCCGATCGCCGTACGCAACCAGTTCCAGAGCCTGATCGACGGCTCGACGTACACGCTCGATCCCAAGGCGGACGGCGATCCGGAGCTCTACCAGGCGATCGGCTCCACCCGGCCGCTGGAGGAGCTGATCCGGCGGATGATCGTCCGCAGCTCGAACCTCGCGACCAATCTACTGATCGAGCAGATCGGCGCCTCGCGAGCCCAGGACCTGATGCTGAGCCTCGGCGCCTACCAGATCAAGATCCGGCGCGGCGTCGAGGATGACAAGGCTTTTACCGCGGGAATCAACAATCTCGCTTCGGCCGGGGACCTGCTGATCGTGCTGGCCGCCCTGGTGAAGGGAGATACCTTCAAGCCGGCCTCGGCCGCCAAGATGATCGAGTTCCTCAAGGCCCAGGAGTTCAATGAGAAGATCCCCGCCGGCCTCCCCGAAGGGACCGTGGTCGCCCACAAGACCGGCGACATCACCGGTTTCCACCACGACGCCGCGATCGTCTTCCCGCCGGGGGCGAAGCCTTACATCCTGGTGGTGCTCACCCAGGGCTATCCCGACGAGAAGGCGGCGAACCACGCGATCTCCGAGATCTCCCGGGTGATCTGGGAGAGCCGCGCCGAGCTGCCGCTCCAGGCTCCCGCCAAGGACAAGAGCGGGGAGCGGGAGCACGGCGATGGATGATCTGCTGCGGCGGACCGCCGGCCTCGCGGTCGAATTCCTGGAGAGTCTCCCCCACCGCCACGTCGGCGCCACGGCGTCGATCGAGGAGCTGCGGGCGGCCCTCGGCGGACCGCTCCCGGAGCAGGGCGAGGCGCCCCTGGAGGTGGTCGAGCGGCTCGTCCGGGCGGCGGACCCGGGGCTGATCGGCATGCCCGGGCCGCGCTATTTCGGCTTCGTCATTGGCGGCCACCTGCCGGCCGCGCTCGCCGCCGACTGGCTGACCTCGACGTGGGACCAGAACGCCACCCTCTACGCCACCGCCCCCGCCAACTCGGTGGCCGAGGAGGCGGCGGCCGGCTGGCTGCTGGAAGTCCTCGACCTGCCGCGCGCGGCGAGCGTGGGGTTCACCACCGGCTGCCTGATGGCGAGCTTCACCGCCCTGGCCGCCGCCCGCCACGCCGTCCTCGCGAAACGGGGATGGGACGTCGAGACCCGCGGCCTCTTCGGCGCGCCGGAGATCGACGTGGTGATCGGCGCCGAGGCGCACGTCACGATCCACGCCGCCCTCCAGATGCTCGGCCTCGGCCGCGAGCGGGTCAAGAAGGTACCGAGCGACGATCAGGGACGGATGGAGGCGGCGGCGCTGCGCGCGGTCCTCGAGAGCTGCGCGGGACCATTGATCGTCTGCGCCCAGGCGGGAAACGTGAACAGCGGCGCCTTCGATCCCCTCGACGAGATCGCCGACGCGGTCCGGGAGCGACCCCGGGGAGACGCCTGGCTCCACATCGACGGCGCCTTCGGCCTCTGGGCGAAGGCCTCGCCCGCCCTCGCCCCCCTCGCCCGCGGCGCCGAGCGGGCGGACTCCTGGGCGACCGACGGCCACAAGTGGCTGAACGTCCCCTACGACTCCGGCATCGTGATCGTGAACGACCCGGAATCTCACCGCGCCGCCATGACCATCGCTGCCCCCTACCTCGTGCAGACCGGCGGCCGCGAGCGCGACCCCTTCGACTACGTTCCCGAATTCTCCCGCCGCGCCCGAGGCTTTACGATCTGGGCCGCCCTCCGCTCGCTGGGCCGAACGGGAACCGCCGATCTCGTCGACCGCTGCTGCGCCCTGGCGCGCCGCTTCGCGGAAATCCTGCGCCAGGAGCCCGGCGTCGAGATCCTCAACGACGTGGTGCTGAACCAGGTGCTGGTCCGCTTCACCTCGGACGAGCAGACCCGCGACGTCATCGCCCGCGTCCAGGAGGACGGCACCTGCTGGCTCGGCGGCACCACCTGGAACGGCCAGGCGGCGATGCGGATCTCGGTGTCGAACTGGTCGACGACCGAGGAGGATGTGGACCTGTCGGCAGCGGCGATCCTGCGAGCGGCGCGGGCATCCTGAGCTGAAGCTCATGAGCGGGAAAGGAAGCCCGTCCCGGAGAGGAAACCTCCTGGGACCGCCGGCGTCCCGCCGGCTCTAACTCCGCTTTTGACAACTTCCGTTTTTGACAACTTGCCGGGGGCCTCGGGCTCGACCGAAAACAGCGGGTTAGTTTAAGTTAGAGCCGGCGGGACGCCGGCGGTCCCAGGAGGTCTCCTCTCCGGGACGGGCTTCCTTTGCGGGAAGGCGCCTCGTTGCTTTTAAAGCTTCCGCGTCACCGGCGGCAGACACCGACCCTCGTCGCAAGCCTGATAAATCAAGATCGCCCGTCCTCCCGAAACCTCCCCCGTAATCTCCACTTTTCCTGAATACACCGCGATCGCCTCCTTCGAGTACCGCGATTCGAAGCGCTCCCCATCCGGATAGATCACGTTCCTCACTTCCCCCTTCTCCGCGCGCACCTCCGTCGCCACCAGGTAGGGTTCCGAGGCGGGGTTCGCCTGCAGGTGCCAGCCGGAGGCGATCTCCAGCGTCAGGCGGAAAGGGCGCCAGCCGTCCGCTTCCTCTTGAAGATCGAAATGAGTCCGCACCAGCCTCTCCGCCTCGTGCTCCAGCATCGACACGCCGCCCGCCGAGGCGTCCCGCTCGTGCCCGGCCCGCTCGCCGCCATAGTCGGCGTCGGCGGCGTCAGCTTCATCCGGGCCGCCGCCGGTCTCGTGATAGCGGCGGACGGCCAGCGCCAGCATCCGCACCCCCTCCGGGTGGTTTTGGACCAGCTCGGCGAAGGCGCTCAGGGAGGCCCGCGCCTGCTTGCGCCAGCCGAGCTCGCCCGTGCGCGCGGCGAGATCGATCAGGTTGAGCACGGCCACGGCGTTGGCGGCGGGCATGGCGCCGTCGAAAACGTCCTTGCTGCGGAAGAGGAGATCCGGGCTTTCGGCCGCCGTGAAGAAGCCGCCGATCGGATCGCGGAGCCGCCGGATCTGCTCGCCGGTGAGCTCGGAGGCGGCTTCCAGCCAGCGTGCCTCCCCCGTCGCCTGGTGGAGGGCGAGCAGGCCGCGCACCAGAAAGGCGTAGTCGGCGAGATAGGCGGCGATCTTCCCCTGGCCGCCGCGCCAGGCGTGGAGCAGCGTTCCGCCCTCCGGACGCAGCGTGCCGAGAATGAAGTCCGCGGCCCGCGACGCCTGGGCCACCAGGGCGGGATCGCCAAGGAGCCGCCCCGCCACCGCCAGGCCGTTGATGACGGTGCCGTTCCAGTCGGTGAGCACCTTGTCGTCGGTTGCCGGACGCTCGCGCAGGGCGCGGGCGGCGAACAGCTTCCGCCGGCCGGCGTCGACCTCGCGCAGCAGCTCGTCGACGGCCATCCGGCGCCGGGCGGCCACCTCCTCCAGGCGCTCCGGGAGGTGGAGCACGTAGTGGCTCCCCTCGAAGAAGGGCGCCCCGTCGAAGCCGAGCAGCGGCGCCAGGAAGGTGAAATCCTCTTCGCCCAGCGCCTCTTGCAGCTCCTCGCGGCTCCAGACGTAGAACGCCCCCTCGTGGCCGTGCGTCTCGGCGTCGATGGCGCTCCAGAACGCCCCCTCCGGCGCGGTCATCTCGCGCTCCAGCCAAGCCGCGGTCTCGCGGACGATCCGCGCCGCCTGCGGATCGCCGGTGCGGGCGTGCTCGCGGGCGTAGAGCTCCAGCAGGAAGCCGTTGTCGTAGAGCATCTTCTCGAAGTGCGGGATCTTCCACTCGCGATCGGTGGCGTAGCGGTGGAAACCGCCGCCGAGCTGGTCGTAGATGCCGCCGCGGGCCATCTGATCGAGGGACGCCGCGAGCATTTGACCGGGGTTGGGGCCCGGATCGGAGCCCGCGTGGGAGCCCTCGCCGGCCAGCTCCAGCAGCAGATAGAGATTCGAAGGCGTGGGGAACTTGGGCGCGCCGCCGAAGCCCCCCCACTTGGGATCGAACCGGCGGGCCAGCGATTCGAGCGCCCGCAGCGCCACCGGACCGGCCGGCGGCTCCGGCGAAGGCGACGAGCGCTCTTCCAGGTAGTGGGCCATCGCCCGCCCCATCTCCTCGGACTGCTCCTCGACGTCGCTCTTGCGGGACTTCCAGGCGTGGGCGAGGTCCTCCAGCACCTGCCGGAACCCGGGCCGTCCATAGCGGTTCTCGGGCGGGAAGTAGGTGCCGGCGTAGAAGGGCTTGAGCCCCGGCGTCAGGAAGACCGAGTTCGGCCACCCCCCCTGTTCGGTGAGGATCTGGGTGGCCGTCATGTAGATCTCGTCGAGGTCCGGGCGCTCCTCGCGGTCGAGCTTGATATTGACGAACTCGCGGTTCATCAGCTCAGCGATGGCGGGGTCCGAGAACGACTCCCGCTCCATCACATGGCACCAGTAGCAGGTGGAGTACCCCACCGAGAGGAAGATCGGCTTGTCCTCCCGGCGGGCCCGCTCGATCGCCTCCGGACCCCAGGGGTACCAGTCGACCGGGTTGTGCTGGTGCAGCAGAAGGTATGGGCTGCTCTCGCCGGCGAGGCGGTTGGTGCGGCTGGTGTCGTGTGCGCTGCTCATCGGTTGGATCCTCCCCTCCCGGCACGCCCTTCGTGCCCGGCTGCGGGCATTGTATTAGGATCGCCACTCGACGGACCGATATGACGAAAGTTACCCCCGCTCACCTCCGCGCCATCTTCGTCAAGCGCTGCAAGAACGGCCCCATGGACCCGCGCGAGGCGGCCACGCTGGTGGCGGGCCGGGGGCTCGCCGGCAACGCCAACCAGGGCGGGCGCCGGCAGGTGGTCCTCCTCGCCGAGGAGGGGTGGCAGGCGGCCACCGCCGAGCTCGGGGTGGACCTCGATCCCGCCGCCCGCCGCGGCAACCTCCTCCTCTCCGGGATCGACCTCGAAAACACACGCGGGCGCATCCTCCGGATCGGCGACGTCCGGCTGCGGATCTGGACCGAGTGCACCCCCTGCTACCAGATGGACCAGGCCCACTCCGGCCTCAAAGCCGCCCTCCGTCCCCACTGGCGGGCCGGCGCTTGCGCCCAGGTGATCGCCGGCGGCGAGATCCGTGTCGGCGACGAAGCCGCCTGGGAGGAGGACGCCCAGCAGGCGCTGCCCCTGTCCACGGTGGTAGGATTCAACGGTCGTCAACCAATTTCTGGAGATAAAAAATGACCTCGATCCGACGTAGCTTTCTCTTTGTGCTGGCCGTCCTGTTCGCCCTGGCGCCTGCACTGCGCGCCGATAGCGCCGCCACGGTCCCGGCGGTCGGCGCGCCGGCCCCGGATTTCACCCTGACCTCGAACGAGGGCAAGCCCACGAGCCTGAAGGCTTACCAGGGCCAGTGGGTGGTCCTCTACTTCTATCCGAAGGACTTCACCGGCGGCTGCACCCTCGAAGCGCACAACTTCCAGCGCGACCTGGCCAAGTACGAGCAGGCCCACGCCGTCATCCTCGGCGTGAGCGTCGATACGGCCGAATCCCACAAGAGCTTCTGCGCCAAGGAGGGCCTGAGCTTCAAGCTGCTCTCCGATGCCGACGCCCAGGTCTCCACCCAGTACGGCTCGATCATGGAATACGGAGGGCACAAGCTCTCGGCGCGGAACACCTTCATCGTCGATCCCCAGGGGAAGATCGTGAAGGAGTTCGTCGGCGTCCATCCGGACGTCCACAGCGAAGAAGTGCTCGCCGCTCTGGCCGGCCTGCAAAAGCACTGAGGCCGATCGGACGGACCGCCCAGCCTCAAGGGGAGAGGCTGGGTGGAACGTCCGAACCAATCGCTTTTTTGCGATGAGAGAATAATCACCGCACGAAGCGATCTGATCGAACCTTCCGATCCAAAGCCCGTATCATTACGGGGATGTCCAAACAACGACTGGCCGTCCTGGGCCGCCGCCGCCGTGGGCCGGCGGCCTTTTCCCTCTTCCTGCTCTTCGCCGCCGCAGCGCAGGCCGCGCCCCCTCCGCCGGAGGAGACCGTGCCGGTCGGGGAGTCCCGCGAGCGATCGATCGCCGCGGGAGAGGCACAGGCCTGGAAGGTTATGGTGCCGCCGGATACGACCGTGCTGGTGACGGTCGAGCAGCGGAGCATCGATCTGGTGGTGGAGGCGCGCGGGCCAGGAGACAAGGAGCCGTACGCGGTCACCGCCAGTCGCGACAGTTGGGGTACCGAGGTCCTGCTGCTCGACCGCGCGGGCGAGAACAGGATCGAAGTCCGTTCGCGCGACAAGTCCGCCTGGCCCGGCCGGTACAACTTTCGGATCGAGGATCTGCCGGAGCGAACGGGCGCGCGGCATGATGCTCTGGTCCTGATGAGCCGGGCGGGCCGCGAGACTTTGCCCGACACTCAGGAATCGAGAAAGCAGGCGGAGGCGACCTACCGCCAGGCCCTAGCGGCGTGGCGAGTGCTGGGGAACCGTGACTGGAAGGCGGAGGCGCTGACCTCCATCGGTATCCTGGAAGCAGAAGCAAGCGATTTCTTGCCGGCGAGCGGAGATCTCTCGGCGGCGCTACAAATCTGGCGGGAGTTGGGCGAGCCTCGGCGCGAGACCGATGCCCTGAGCTGGCTGGGAAGCGCCTACTCTAAAACCGAAGGAGCTGAGAAGGCCCGCGAGACCTGGGAGACCGTTCGCTCCCAATGGCGCGCCCTCGCGGAGCCCTTCGAGGAGGCGCAAACTCACGCCAATCTGTGCAATCTCCTCCTCAAGGGCGGAGACCTGACGGCAACCGTCGCCTGCAACCAGGAAACCCTCGAGTTTTTCCACGAGCACAAAATCGTGACACTGGAAGCAGAGATCCTCAATCGCATGGGCGGCGTCTATGACCACCAGGGTGAACCGGACGACGCGCTGGCCAATTATCAGAAAGCCCTGGCCTTGTGGAGCGCTCTCGGCGATCGAAAGAAAGAGGCGATGGTCCTGAACAATATGGCCATCATCCACCGTCTTCTGGGCGAGTGGCAGGAGGCCCTGCGGCTCTACGATGAAGCCCGCGAAGTCGTGGCGCCCTTCGGCGACCGCCTCACCGAAGCCTCTCTGCTCAACAACATCGGCTTTCTCTACAACGGCGCTGAAGAGCCGCAGTGGGCGCTGAAAGATCTCTTCGAGGCTCTCAAGATCCGCCGGGAGATGGGCGACCGCGCGGAGGAGATCACGACCTTGAACAATCTCGGAATCGCCTGGCGCAAGCTGGGCGACCTGAAAAAAGCGCTCGATCATCACCAACAGGCTCTGGCGCTGGCAAAATCTCAAGGGGACCTTCCGCAAGAAGCGGTGAGCCTGGTGCAGCTTGCCGAGGTCCATCTCGATGGCGGCGATCCTGCAGCCGCCCTCCACGACCTCGATGCCGCTTTCCTGGCTCTGGCGGGGAAAACGAACCGTACGGAGATGGAGGCTCGCCACCTTCAGGGAAAGGCGCTGGTGGCAGCCGGCCGAGCCCAGGAGGCCCTGCCGGTGCTGCGAGCGGCGCTGGTGCGAAGGCAGAAGCTACGCGACCGGGCCGGCGAAGCGGAGACGCTCTACGTGCTGGCCGTGGCGGAGCGGACTCTCGGTCTCGCCGCGGACTCACTCACCCACGCCGAACAGGCCGTCGACCGCGCGGAGGTGCTGCGCACCGGCTTTTTCAGCCCGGAGTTGCGGGCTTCCTTCCTTTCGGCGCGGCGGAAATCCTTTTCGCTCCTGATCGATCTGTTGATGGACCGCAACACCGCCGAGCCAGGGAAAGGCCACGACCGCGAGGCTTTCGCGATCAGCGAGCGAGCCCGCGCCCGTGGGCTCCTCGACGTCCTGCGCGCTGGGAGCAACGGTAGCGCTACCAGCTCCGCCACTCCCGAACTGGTGGCGAAGCGGAGCGCTCTCCTCCGCCGCCTGAGTGCCAAGGTCGACCAGCGATGGAGGCAGAGCGGCGCGCGGGCGGAGGCTCTGGAAAAAGAGATCGATTCCATCGTCGCCGACGTCGATGCGACGGAAGCCGAGATCCGCCGGCAGGATCACCGCTTCGCCGCTTTCAGCGCGCCGAAACCTGTCTCTCCGGACGAGATCTCCCGCGGGCTCGAACCCGGCACGGCGCTCCTCGAATACTCTCTCGGAGACGATCGCAGCTTTATGTGGGTCCTCGATTCCGAAGGGCTCCGGTCCTTCGTCCTTCCCGGCCAACGGAAGATCGAAGACCTTGCACGGCGGGTCTATGAGGGCATGAGCACGGTCGGTTCCAGGAGCGCCCAATCGGACGCCGCGGATCTGGCCCGACTTCTGCTCGGTCCCCTCTGGACCGCCAGCGAGGCGAAACCGATTCGGCGGCTGGTCGTGGTCCCGGACGGGGCCCTCGCCCTGCTTCCATTTGCCGCTCTGCCGGTCCCCGCTCCAGGCAAGGCCTGGACCTCGTCGGCGCCTCTCCTGCCTCTGGTGGAGCACGTGGAAATCGTCTCCATTCCTTCGGCCACCACTCTCGCCGTGCAGCGGCAACTCTTCGCGCATCGAGCGGAAGCTCCCAATTGGGCGGCGGTCTTCGCCGATCCGGTGTTCGGGGCGGACGATCCGCGCCTGAATCGTGCGGCCGCCCGTCCGCGGCCTGAAAGGAAAGCGGTGGGAAAGGCGACGGAATCGACGTTGCGAGGCGCGGACACCCGCGGTCCGCTGGTGCTGGAACGCCTGCCCGCGACCCGTAGTGAGGCGGAAGACCTGGCCGCCCTCGCGCCCGCCGGCAAGGTGAAGCTCGACCTGGGCCTCGCCGCCAGCCGCGACGCCGCGCTCGCCCGCGATCTCCGCGACTACCGCATCGTCCATTTCGCCACCCACGCCGTCGCCGACACGCAGAATCCCGAGCTCTCCGGCCTGATGCTCTCGCAAGTGGACGCCCAGGGACAGCCCCGCGAGGGCTTCCTGGGCCTTTCGGACATCTACGAGCTCGATCTCGACGCCGACCTGGTGGTCCTCTCCGGCTGCAAGACCGCGGTCGGCAAGGAGGTTCGCGGCGAGGGGCTGATGGGGCTGACGCGCGGCTTCCAGTATGCGGGCGTGCCGAGGGTGGTCGCCAGCCTCTGGAAGGTGCAGGACCGGGCCACGGCGGAGCTGATGACCGCCTTCTACCGCGCGATGTGGCGCGATCACCTGCCACCGGCGGCGGCCCTGCGCGCGGCCCAGAGATCGCTCCGGCGTGATCCACGCTATCGGAATCCCTACTCCTGGGCCGGCTTCGTCCTCCAGGGCGACTGGAACTGAAAGAGATCCCGAAACTCGAGGTGAGATAACCGGCGTCCTCGCGACAGTCCGATGCATGAACCGATTCGGGCTCCCGAAGAGCCCGCTTGAAAGGAGCCCGACATGGCCAGCATCGCATCAGAAAGAACCGCAGTGCCGTCACCTGTGATCATCACCCCTCAAGTTCCGGGTTGGATGAGCCCTCCCTGGCTGGTAATGACCACGCAGACTATGGGAGTGACAAAGAACGACACTCTTCGCCTCCGAGCCGACGGGACGATCCAGCAGAAGGGCGTCCACGCGACAGCCTGGAAAACTTGGGCGACGTCCTGCCAGCTTTCGTGCGCAGGGCTTTCCGGCATAACGGTGGACCACAAGCCGTTCCTCATCAAGTTCGACTCCGCCAACAAGTACGTGACCTGCACTTTGCAGCATCCCGTGGGCCTGACCGGTCAATCTCTCGGACCGGGCCCGACCGAAAGCTGGATGGGGAATGAAGGTGGCGGCACCATTGAGCCGCCGCCGGATGATCCTGACGGCTCTGGCAACTCTAAAACTTGAACCCCCTACCCGAGGCCACCCATGCCCTCCGCCCCGGCCCCACGCCCCAGTCCCCGCGATATGATGTTCGTCGTTCGCGGAGACTCTGGGACACGGCCTTCGGGGCCGGCCCGTCCAGGTGGAGGCGCAGTGGGCGTCCTGAGCAACGAGGCTGTACCTGAGCCGGACGAGGCGGCGGTCGCCGCCGAGCTCGTCCGGCGGATCGCGGCGGGCGAGGAGGCCGCCGAGGGGGCGCTCGTCGAGCGCTACCGGCGGGGCATCCTCTATCTGCTCCGCCGCCTCGGCGCCCTCCCGGAGCTCGCCGAGGACGTGCAGCAGGAGACCTTCCGCATCGTGATCGAACGGCTGCGCCGCGGCGGTCTGGACGACCCCGGCGGTCTCGCGCCCTTCCTGCGCGGCACCGCCCGCAACCTGCTGATCGCCGAGCGGCGCAAGGCGGCGCGCCGGCGGACCTGGGGGGATTCGGGCGAGCTCGCCGCCGCCGTGGCGCCCGCGCCGAGCCAGCTCCAGACCGTCCTCCTGGACGAGGAGGCCGAAATCGTCCGAAAATTGATCGGCGAGCTCCCCACCGACCGCGACCGGCAGCTCCTGCTCCGCTTCTACGTCGCCGAGGAGGACAAGGACAAGATCTGCGCCGACCTCGGGCTCGAGAGCCTCCACTTCAACCGCGTTCTCTTCCGGGCCCGCCAGCGCTTCAAGGAGCTCCTGGAACGCTTCCAGAAAAGGCAGACCGGCTGAACCCGTTGGATTGAAATAATGGATCACACCTATATCGAAGAGAACCAGGTCGCCGACCGCTACGTCCAGGGGACCCTCCCCGCGGACGAGGCGGAGCGCTTCGAAAACCATTACCTCTCCTGCCCCGAATGCCTCGACAGCCTCGACCTCGCCGAATCGGTCCAGCGCGGATTCCGGCGGGCGGCCACGCAGGACGCCGAGAAGATCGCCGCGGGCCGCCAGCTCGCGATCCTCGCCTGGCTGACGCGTCTCAGCCGCCGGAGCCAGGCAGGGGTCCTGCTGTCCGCGCTCCTCGTGGTGATCCTTCTGCCCGCGGGCTTAGGTCTGCAGACGGCCCAGAGCAGAAAAGAGTTGGCGACGACTCGCGCCGCCCTCGTCAACGAGCGGCAGCGTGCCACCTCGGCCGGGACCCTGAGCGCGGATCTCGAAGCCAGCCGGCGAGCCCTCGCCGGCGAGCGCGCGGCACGGCAACAGGCGCTTCAGCAGATCGCCCAACTCCAGCAGCCGCAGGCCAATGTCCCTGTCCGGTTCCTCGACAAGGAGCGCGGCGGCGAACCCTTCGGGACTCCGACCGTACTCCTGCGCCGGCCGGCGTCGGGCCAGATCGTCCTCGCCCCGCAGGTCGACCGCTCCTTCCCCTCGTACCGCGCCCGGCTGCTGGACGGCCGCGGCCATGAGATCTGCCGCGTGC